>NZ_CADFDK010000055.1 GCF_902832885.1 Burkholderia seminalis DSM 23518 | reverse complement strand
TCAGTGCAGGATCTTCGCGAGGAAGTCCTTCGCGCGTTCCGATTTCGGATTCGAGAAGAAATCGTCCTTGCGGTCGTCCTCGACGATCGCGCCCTTGTCCATGAAGATCACGCGATGCGCGACCTTCTTCGCGAAGCCCATCTCGTGCGTGACGACCATCATCGTCATCCCTTCCTGCGCGAGTTCGACCATCACGTCGAGCACTTCGTTGATCATCTCGGGATCGAGCGCGGACGTCGGTTCGTCGAACAGCATCGCGATCGGGTCCATCGACAGCGCGCGCGCGATCGCGACACGCTGCTGCTGGCCGCCCGACAGCTGCCCCGGGAACTTGTG
>NZ_CADFDK010000054.1 GCF_902832885.1 Burkholderia seminalis DSM 23518 | reverse complement strand
GTCACCGACGTGCTCGTGCCGGTCATGCCCGTCGATGTGCCGGTGTATGACAGCGAGACGCCTGTCATGCTCTGCGACTGCCCCGTCGCGGACGTACTGACATCCGTCAGCGACGACGAGATACCCGTCATGCTGTTCGAGACGCCGGTCACCGAATTGCTCGTTCCTGTCACGCTGGTCGACATCCCTTTGAACGACGTGGATACCCCCATGAAGCTGGTACCCACACCAGTGAACGACGTGCTGATTCCGGTGAAACCCGTCGAGACGCCCGTAAACGACGTCGAGACGCCGGTAAAACCCGTACTGACACCGGTAAACGACGTGCTGAGTCCGGTGAA
>NZ_CADFDK010000053.1 GCF_902832885.1 Burkholderia seminalis DSM 23518 | reverse complement strand
ACGCAGCAGGGCAACTACAACAACAACGGCGCGACGGGCGTCAACGCTTTGGCAGCGGGCACGAATGCCACGGCGGCGGGCGCAAGCTCGGTGGCAGTCGGCGACGGCGCGAACGCGAACTCGGGTGGCGCGGTGGCGATTGGCCAGAGCGCGATGGCGACCGGCGGGCAGGCCGTGTCGATCGGTGTGGGCAACACGGCAAGCGGCAACGGTGCGGTGGCGATCGGCGACCCGAACGTCGCGACGGGCACAGGCGCGGTGGCGATGGGTGCGAACAACACGGCGAACGGTCAAGGTGCCGTGTCGTTGGGTAACGCGAACATTGCGACTGGCCAGGGTTCCGTGGCGCTGGGTAACACGTCGTCCGCGAACGG
>NZ_CADFDK010000052.1 GCF_902832885.1 Burkholderia seminalis DSM 23518 | reverse complement strand
GGCCTCTCGTCGGCCAACAGCTCGATCACTTCGCTGTCCACCTCGACCTCGACCGGCTTGTCGTCGGCCAATAGCTCGATCACCTCGCTGTCGACCTCGACGTCGACGGGGCTCTCGTCGGCCAACAGCTCGATCACTTCGCTGTCGACGTCGACGTCGACGGGTCTGTCCTCGGCGAACAGCTCGATCACGTCCCTGTCGACCTCGACCTCGACGGGTCTCTCGTCGGCCAATAGCTCGATCACCTCGCTGTCGACTTCGACCTCCACCGGCCTGTCCTCGGCGAATAGCTCGATCACGTCGCTGTCCACCTCGACCTCGACCGGCCTGTCCTCGGCGAACAGCTCGATCACCTCGCTGTCCACGTCGACCTCGACCGGC
>NZ_CADFDK010000051.1 GCF_902832885.1 Burkholderia seminalis DSM 23518 | reverse complement strand
CGACGCGCTCGAGCAGCTTCATGCCCTTCTCGGTCGCTTCGTCCTTGCCGCGGCCGAGCACCTTGACCTGCGCGAGCGTCAGGTTCTCGGTGATCGACAGATGCGGGAACAGCTCGAAATGCTGGAACACCATCCCGACCTTCGAGCGCAGCTTCGACAGGTTCGTCTTCCTGTCGCCGACCGACTGGCCGTTCACGAGGATCTCGCCCTGCTGAAACGGCTCGAGGCCGTTGACGGTCTTGATCAGCGTCGACTTGCCCGAGCCCGACGGGCCGCACACGACGACCACTTCGCCTTTCTTGACCTCGGTCGTGCAGTCGGTGAGAACCTGAAACTGGCCGTACCACTTCGAAACGTTGCTGATGGAAATCATGGGGAATACCTGCATCGTAATCAGGCGCGAGCGGCGCCG
>NZ_CADFDK010000050.1 GCF_902832885.1 Burkholderia seminalis DSM 23518 | reverse complement strand
TGACCTGAGACGTTTCTTGTAGCCATCCGGCAAGTGAGTTCTCTTTTATCCTAGGGACAAGGAGGACTCGATGAAGAAGCGATTTACCGACGAGCAGATCATCCGCATCTTGCGCGAGGCCGAGAGCCGGGATGAGCCGGTGAAGGATCTATGCAAGCGCCACAACATTTCGGAACAGACGTTCTATCGTTGGCGCAACAAGTTCGGCGGGATGGACGTGGCTGACGCTCGTCGGCTCAAGGAGCTGGAATCGGAGAACGATCGGCTCAAGCGCCTGATCGCCGAGCAGATGCTGGTCATCGACGGCCTGAAGGAGTTCAGCCGAAAAAAATGATCACCCCGACGGGCCGGCGCGAAGCGCTGGAAGTCCTGACTCGGCGGGGGCTCTCGCAACGCAAGGCATGTCGCTACCTG
>NZ_CADFDK010000049.1 GCF_902832885.1 Burkholderia seminalis DSM 23518 | reverse complement strand
TCGTTGTAGAGGATCTCGGCGGCCGGGAAGCCGGGGAAGATCTCGACGCCCAGCGCTTCGGCCTGCTGGCCCAGCCAGCGCGTGACGTTGCCCAGCGAAATCACGTAGTTGCCGTGGTTCTTGAAGTTGTCGGGCAGCGCCCAGTTGGGCGTGGTGACCGCGCTGCTCTCCGACAGGAACAGGAAGCGGTCTTCCGTCACCTCGACGTCGAGCGGCGCGCCGCGCTCCTTCCAGTCGGGGAACAGTTCGGTGATCGCGCGCGGGTCCATCACCGCACCCGACAGGATGTGCGCGCCGATCTCGGAACCCTTCTCGAGCACGCACACGCCGATCTCGGTGCCTTTCTCGGCGGCCAGCTGCTTGAGCCGGATCGCCGCCGACAGCCCGGCGGGGCCGCCGCCGACGATCACGACGTCGTATTCCATCGATTCGCGCGGGCCGTATTGC
>NZ_CADFDK010000048.1 GCF_902832885.1 Burkholderia seminalis DSM 23518 | reverse complement strand
TCGTGCTCGATCAGCAGGATCGTGCGGCCGTCCGAGCGGATCTTGTCGAGCAGGCGCGTGAGTTCGACCTTCTCGGTCGCGTTCATCCCGGCCGCCGGCTCGTCGAGCGCGAGCAGCTTCGGATCGGTGGCCAGCGCGCGCGCGATCTCGAGACGGCGCTGGTGGCCGTACGACAGGTTGCGCGACGTGTAGTCCGCGTACTGCAGCACGCCGACGTACTCGAGCAGCTCGATCGCGCGTTCCTTGATCTCGCGCTCTTCCTGGCGCTCGGCCGGCGTCTGGAACACCGCGCCGAGCAGCCCGTGCTTGGTGCGCACGTGGCGGCCCACCATCACGTTCTCGAGCGCCGTCATCCCGCCGAACAGGCGGATGTTCTGGAACGTGCGCGCGATGCCGGCCTTGGCCACCTGGTGCACGGCCGTCGGCGTGTAGTTCTGGCCGTCCAGCTTGAAGTCGCCGGAATC
>NZ_CADFDK010000047.1 GCF_902832885.1 Burkholderia seminalis DSM 23518 | reverse complement strand
CAGGATCGCGCGCGACATCGCCAGCATCTGCTGCTCGCCGCCCGACAGCGTGCCCGCGAGCTGCGTCGCACGCTCCTTCAGACGCGGGAAGAAGCCGAACATCCGGTCGACGTCCTTCTTGATCTGCTCGGTGTCGTTGCGCAGGTACGCGCCCATCTGCATGTTCTCGATGATCGACATCCGCGCGAAGATCCCGCGGCCTTCCGGCACCATCGCGAGGCCGCGCTTGAGCAGCTCGTGCGGCGGAATGCCCTTGATCGACTTGCCGTCGTACTCGATGTCGCCCGCCGAGTACGGCTTCAGGCCCGTGATCGCCTTCATCGTCGTGGTCTTGCCCGCGCCGTTCGCGCCGATCAGCGTCACGAGCTCGCCCTGACGGACTTCCATGTCAACGCCCTTGACGGCCTGGATGCCGCCGTAGTTGACCTGCAAGCCCTTGATTTTCAACATTGCCGCTGCCATCAGTGCACCCC
>NZ_CADFDK010000046.1 GCF_902832885.1 Burkholderia seminalis DSM 23518 | reverse complement strand
GAAGCGAAGACGCTGTACGACGCGATCCTCACGGCGCAGCCGGGCCAGCCCGACGCGATGCATTTCCTCGGCCTGCTCGCCTGCCAGCTGAAGCAGTACGACGCGGGCCTCGCGCTGATGGAGCGCTCGCTCGCGGCGCGGCCGGACGCGTCGTACTTCAACAACCTCGGCAACATGCTGCGCGAATGCGGCCGGCTCGACGACGCGATCGCGCATTACCGCCGCGCGGTGGCGCTGCGCCCCGAGTTTCCGGAAGCGCACAACAACCTCGGCAACGCGCTGCGCGACGCGCGGGTGCCGGCCGAGGCGATGGCGAGCTGTACGCGCGCGATCGAGCTGCGGCCCGGTTACGCGGAGGCGTACAACAACCTCGGCAACGTGTTGCAGGATCTCGGTGAACTCGACGCGGCGGCGGCCAGTTACGGCAAGGCGATCGCGTTCCACACCGCGTATGCGGAAGCGCACAGCAACCTCGGCCACGTGCTGCG
>NZ_CADFDK010000045.1 GCF_902832885.1 Burkholderia seminalis DSM 23518 | reverse complement strand
TGCGGATGGCGCTCACGCGCACGTCCGACGCGCCGGCCGAATGGTCGTCGGTGCTCGTCAGCTCGGGCGCGGACGACGGCTACCGGGAGAAATACGACGCGTATGCGGCCGATACGGTGACCGACTACCTGCTGCGCGACCGCGACAACCCGTCGAGCGTGCTGTCGTGCATCGAGGCCGCGCGCTCGAACGCGCGGATGGTGCGCACGGCGCTCACGCGCGAGGCGTGGGAAAGCGTGAACGGCGCGTGGCTCGCGCTGCGCCGCGCGCTGGCGCAGCCGGTGCCGGAGAGCGAGCTGCCGGCCGTGCTCGACGAAGTGAAGCGCGAAACCGCGCTGATCCTCGGCAGCTTCTACAGCACGATGCTGCGCAACGAGATCTTCGATTTCGCGCAGATCGGCGCATTCATCGAGCGCGCGGACAACACCGCGCGGATCATCGACGTGAAGTACCACCTGCTGCTGCCGTCGGTGTCGCACGTCGGCACGATCCTCGA
>NZ_CADFDK010000044.1 GCF_902832885.1 Burkholderia seminalis DSM 23518 | reverse complement strand
TCACGAACGTGGCGGCCGGTCGGGTGACGGCAACCAGTACGGACGCGATCAACGGTTCGCAGCTGTTCGCGACGAACACGGCGATCGACAGTCTGTCCACCTCGACGTCGACGGGGCTGTCGTCGACGAACAGCAGCGTCACGTCGCTGTCGACTTCGACGTCGACCGGCCTGTCGAGCGCAACGAGTTCGATTACGTCGCTGTCCACCTCGACGTCGACGGGGATCGGCTCGCTGTCGACGGGCCTGTCGTCAACGAACAGCAGCGTCACGTCGCTGTCGACTTCGACGTCGACCGGCCTGTCGAGCGCGACGAGTTCGATTACGTCGCTGTCGATCGACAGTTTGTCGACTTCAACGTCGACCGGCTTGTCGAGTGCAACGAGTTCGATCACGTCGTTGTCGACTTCGACCTCGACCGGCCTGTCGAGCGCGACGAGTTCGATCACGTCGCTGTCCACATCGACCTCGACGGGGATTGGCTCGCTGTCGACGGGCCTGTCGTCAACGAGCAGCAGCGTCACGTCGCTGTCGAC
>NZ_CADFDK010000043.1 GCF_902832885.1 Burkholderia seminalis DSM 23518 | reverse complement strand
GCGGTGGCCGCGGCAATCCCCGAATAGGCCCGGCTGGCGATCTGGTTGACGCTCGACTGAACCCGCCAGATCTGGTTCATGTTGGCCGCGTCGGTGCCGTTCACGCCCGGCGCCACGTTGGTCAGGCGCCGCTCGTTGCCCGCGGAGCCAAACGACACCGTGTTCGGCTCGGAGGCAACCGAGCCCGCACCGATGGCCACCGAGTTGGCGCCCGCTGCTGTCGCGTTGTTGCCCAGCGCCGTGGCACTCGTGCCGGAGGCCACGGCCCCCTGACCGATTGCCGAGGAACCGCTACCCGAGGCGTTGGCGCCCTGACCCAGCGCCGTCGCGTTCGAGCCCGTCGCGTTCGAGCCCTGGCCCAGCGCTGTTGCACCGGAACTGGACGCAACTGCTCCTTGGCCGACCGAGGTCGCTCCGGCACCGGTCGCACTCGAGCCCTGGCCCACCGAGGTCGCGTTCGAGCCGGTTGCGTTCGAGCCCTGACCCAGCGACGTCGAATTGCTACCCGAAGCCGTCGACTGGCCCCCGATCGCCGTGCTGCCCGTGCCATTGGCCTGCGCACCGGCACCCGCCGCGGTTCCGCCCGTGCTCGTCGTCGACAG
>NZ_CADFDK010000042.1 GCF_902832885.1 Burkholderia seminalis DSM 23518 | reverse complement strand
CGACTGGCCCGTGAGCGCGGCGCTCGGGAACGCCGACAGGAACAGCACCGTCTGCGCGACGTCCTGCACCGTCGTGAACACGCCGTCGACCGTGTTGCCGAGCATCACCTTCTTCACCACTTCCTCTTCGCTGATGCCGAGCTCCTTCGCCTGCTCCGGAATCTGCTTGTCGACCAGCGGCGTGCGCACGAAGCCCGGACACACGACGTGCGAGCGCACGTTGTGCTTCGCGCCTTCCTTCGCCAGCACGCGGGCGAGGCCCAGCAGGCCATGCTTGGCCGTCACGTACGCCGACTTCAGCGGCGACGCTTCGTGCGAGTGCACCGAACCCATGTAGATCACGACGCCGCCGCGATCGTCCTTGTACATGTGCTTGAGCGCGGCCTTCGTCGTCAGGAACGCGCCGTCGACGTGGATCGCCTGCATCTTCTTCCAGTCGGAGAACGAATAGTTCTCGATCGGGTTGACGATCTGGATGCCGGCGTTCGACACGAGGATGTCGACCGAGCCGAATGCCTCGGCAACCTTGTCGATGCCGCTGTTCACGGCGTCCTCGTTCGTCACGTCCATCGCGACGCCGATCGCCTTGCCGCCCGCCTTGTTGATCTCGTCGGCGACCGCGTTCGCGCCGTCCTGGTTCAGGTCGGCGATCGCGACGGCCGCGCCCGCCTTGGCGAGCTCGAGGGCGATTTCCTTGCCGATGCCGCTCGCGGCGCCCGTGACGACTGCGGTCTTGCCATTCAG
>NZ_CADFDK010000041.1 GCF_902832885.1 Burkholderia seminalis DSM 23518 | reverse complement strand
GGTTGGCCAGGACAAGAATGTTTCCGTCAAAGGCACGTCGACATCGGTGACCGGGATCTCGGTCAGCTACACGGGCATCTCGGTGTCGTACACGGGCTTGTCGGTGGGCTTCACCGGGGTGTCGTCATCATTCACCGGACTCAGCACGTCGTTTACCGGTGTCAGTACGGGTTTTACCGGCGTCTCGACGTCGTTTACGGGCGTCTCGACGGGTTTCACCGGAATCAGCACGTCGTTCACTGGTGTGGGTACCAGCTTCATGGGGGTATCCACGTCGTTCAAAGGGATGTCGACCAGCGTGACAGGAACGAGCAATTCGGTGACCGGCGTCTCGAACAGCATGACGGGTATCTCGTCGTCGCTGACGGATGTCAGTACGTCCGCGACGGGGCAGTCGCAGAGCATGACAGGCGTCTCGCTGTCATACACCGGCACATCGACGGGCATGACCGGCACGAGCACGTCGGTGACTGGCACGGCGACCAGTATCACAGGCACGTCAATCTCGAATACAGGAACGTCGACCAGCATCACGGGCGTATCGATCTCGACGACGGGCACTTCGACGAGCGTGACGGGGGCAAGCATGTCGACGACGGGCAGCTCGGTGAGCATGACGGGTTCGAGTGTTTCGACAACGGGTAGCGATGTATCGACCACGGGCTTCAGCTATTCGTACACGGGCGCCAGTTACTCGGACACCGGTGTGGACCTGAAGCAACTCGGCATGCAGGTGAAAAACTGATGAGGGAACCTGCATGCGTCTGATCGAATTGCGCAGCGACGTGCTGGACCCGGGTAGCGTCGCGCTCGCGTTGACGGTTCACGAAAACCTCTCGCAG
>NZ_CADFDK010000040.1 GCF_902832885.1 Burkholderia seminalis DSM 23518 | reverse complement strand
GCCAGCGCGCGGGCACCTTTCTCCAGCTGTACCTTCATCGACGCGGCCGCCGCACCGTCCAGCTTGCCCAGCGCCGCCACCGTGGCGTCGATCTCCGCGAGCAGCCCCTTCGCCACCGCGCCCCCGTCGCGCATCGTCTTGCGGCCCACCAGGTCGTTCGCCTGGATCGCCGTCGTCCCTTCGTAGATCGCCAGGATCCGCGCATCGCGGTAGTACTGCGCCGCGCCCGTCTCCTCGATGAAGCCCATCCCGCCGTGCACCTGCACGCCCAGGCTCGCCACGTCGTTCACCATCTCCGTGCTCCAGCCCTTCACCACCGGCACCAGATACTCGTAGATCGCCTGATGACGCGCCCGCGTCGCCTCGTCCGCATGGCGGTGGGCCATGTCGCTGTGCGACGCCGCCACGTACGCCAGCGCCCGCGCGCCTTCGGTCAGCGCGCGCATCGTGCCGAGCATCCGCCGCACGTCCGGGTGATGGATGATCGTCACCGACTGCCTGGCCGAGCCGTCCACCGGGCGGCTCTGCACGCGCTCCTTCGCGAATGCCGCTGCCTTCTGGTACGCGCGGTCGGCCACGCCGATCCCCTGCATCCCGACGCCGAAGCGCGCCGCGTTCATCATGATGAACATGTATTCGAGGCCGCGGTTCTCCTCGCCCACGAGGTAACCGATCGCCCCGCCGTGATCGCCGTACTGCAGCACCGCCGTCGGGCTCGCCTTGATCCCGAGCTTGTGCTCGATCGACACGCAGTGCACGTCGTTGCGCGCGCCCAGCGACCCGTCCGCGTTGACCATGAACTTCGGCACGATGAACAGCGAGATGCCCTTCACGCCTTCCGGCGCGTTCGGCGTGCGCGCCAGCACCAGGTGGACGATGTTGTCCGCCATGTCGTGCTCGCCCCACGTGATGAAGATCTTCGTGCCGAACACCTTGTACGTGCCGTCGCCCTGCGGCTCGGCGCGCGAGCGCACCAGCGCGAGGTCGGAGCCCGCCTGCGGCTCGGTCAGGTTCATCGTGCCGGTCCATTCGCCCGAGATCAGCTTCGGCACGTAGCGCTGCTTCTGCTCGTCGGTGCCGGCCGTCAGCAGCGCCTCGATCGCGCCGTCGGTGAGCAGCGGACACAGCGCGAACGACAGGTTCGCGGCGTTCAGCATCTCGATGCACGGCGTCGCGATCAGCTTCGGCAGCCCCTGGCCATCGTACTCGGCCGGATGCTGCAGCCCCTGCCAGCCGCCTTCGACGAACTGGCG
>NZ_CADFDK010000039.1 GCF_902832885.1 Burkholderia seminalis DSM 23518 | reverse complement strand
GAACCTGCATGCGTCTGATCGAATTGCGCAGCGACGTGCTGGACCCGGGTAGCGTCGCGCTCGCGTTGACGGTTCACGAAAACCTCTCGCAGGAGCCGTCGTATCGTCTCGACGTGCTGAGTCGCGATCCGGAGCTGAACCTGGACGAGCTGTTGGGCACGCCGCTATCGGCCGACATCGACCTGGGCAACGGGGCGGTGCGGACGTTCGGCACCTATGTGTTCGGCGGTTACGACACCGGGCAACTGAGCGGGCAGTACACGTACACGCTGGACCTGGGAAGCTGGCTGTCATTTCTGGAAGAAAACCAGAACAGCCGGATTTTCCAGAACCTGACGGTGCCGCAGATCGTCGAACAGGTCTTTCAGGGGCATCAGCGCACCGATTACCGCTTCGAGCTGGAAGGCGCGTATGAGTCGCGCGAATACTGCGTGCAGTTCCAGGAGAGCGACCTGAACTTCGTCAAGCGCTTGCTCGAAGACGAAGGGATCTACTTCTGGGTCGAGCACGAGACGGACCGGCACGTGGTGGTGCTGTCCGACACGCAGCGCTTCGACGATCTACCGTTTCCGTACGGACAGCTTCAGTACTTGCCGGACGGCGAGGAGGCACGGGCGATCCAGGGGCGGGAGGGGATACAGCGACTGCAGCGGACGCGCCGGGTGCGCTCGAACAACGTCGCGCTGCGGGACTTCAACTACCTGGTGCCGTCGAACCGTCTGGACAGCGACGCGCAGACGCCGCCGGAGCCGGCGCTGTCGGGCGTGCAGCTGGAGTACTACGACTATGCGGCGGGCTATCAGGACGAGCAGAACGGAGAGCGTCTTGCGCGGTTGAGGCTGGAGGCGTTCCAGGCCGATGCACATGTGCTGGTCGGCGAGGCGAACGCGCGCGGCCTCGCGACGGGGCAGGCGTTCACGCTGGTGGGCTACCCGGCGGTCACGCGCAATCGGCGCTATTACGTGATCGGCAGCGAGCTGATGTTCGTCCAGGACGGTCCGGACAGCACGTCGCAAGGGCGCAACGTCGGGGTGAAGTTCCGTGCGCTGGCCGATGACCAGCCATACCGGCCGCTGCTCGCGACGAAGCGGCCGGAGGTGCCGGGTATCCAGAGCGCGACGGTGGTGGGGCCGCAGGTGTCGGAGGTGTACACCGACCGGCTTGGGCGGATCAAGGTGCATTTCCACTGGGACCGCTACAAGACCGTGGAAGCGGACGCGTCGTGCTGGATTCGAGTGTCGCAGGCGTGGGCGGGCAAGGGTTGGGGCGTGCTCGCGATGCCGCGGGTCGGGCAGGAGGTGCTGGTGACCTATGTGGACGGCGATCTCGACCGGCCGCTGGTGACGGGGATCGTCTACAACGGCGAGAACCCGACGCCCTACGACTTGCCAAAGGACGTCCGCTATACGGGGTTGGTGTCGCGTTCGGTCAAGCAGGCGGGTCAGCCCCAGAACGCGAGCCAGATCACGTTCGACGATCAGCATGGCGCCGAGCGCGTGATGATCCACGCCGAGCGCGACATGCAGCAAACCGTCGAGCGCAACAGCTCGACGTCGGTTGGCCAGGACAAGAATGTTTCCGTCAAAGGCACGTCGACATCGGTGACCGGGATCTCGGTCAGCTACACGGGCATCTCGGTGTCGTACA
>NZ_CADFDK010000038.1 GCF_902832885.1 Burkholderia seminalis DSM 23518 | reverse complement strand
GGTCCCACCCCTTCCCATCCCGAACAGGACCGTGAAACGACTCTACGCCGATGATAGTGCGGATTCCCGTGTGAAAGTAGGTAATCGTCAGGCTCCCTAAGCCAAGAACCCCCGCCCGAAAGGCGGGGGTTTTTGCATTGGTGCGACGGAAATGCGCGTCGGCGGTCAAGCGCAATGCGGCCGGAACTGATGCGTCGATGACGTCGACGCGGGCCGCGCTCGTATCCAGTCGGCGCAAATTCCCTCCGTCTGCTGGGTGGCTCAGAACCTGCAAATAGCAATTGGTGTCGCTGAGGTCGGCATCCTCTCGTCATCGACTCGAAGTGACGACACGCTCGGCCGACAGCCGGTCCGCTCGATCGCCTGTTCGCCGGAACTCCATGTCGAGGATTTGCACAACGCCATGTGGCTTCGCGCAATGGTTCTTGCCGTCAGGATACTTGCCATCTCCTCCCATCTACATGCGTACGGAAGCCTTCTCCCGCGAAAATTGCGGCGCTCGTTCCATTGTTACGAGACCCCTCCTGCGTATTTCGCGACCGGGTCGGCTGCCGGTGTGAGCGTCGTACGGCTTGCGGCGCAGCTGAACTCCGACGTTTCTTGTCGAAGGTACGGAATGATCGAGGCGCCATGAAACGGCGCGACAGAGTTGCGTTGGATAACGCAAAGTGGTGCTATCAAGTGCCGTTCTTCGCCTAATCCGCCGGATATCGTCCGGATTCGACTCATCCGAGGCGGTGAGCACCCGGTTCGCGGCAAACGTAACGATCCGGCTGGAGTGCCAGTTGTAACGCCTGTGCGTCGCCCGGCAGGCGCTATCAACAATCCGCGCTGTTCTTTTTAACGAGCATGGGGCGGCCGCCTCAGAACACGTAGATTTCCTCGATGAGCGAATAGGCGGTGCCGCCGAAGCAGGCGCTTCCTTCTTCGATCGGCGCAAAGTGCGCGCCGTTTGCGTCGACGCCGGTCGATCGCACCGCGCACGTCGTGCTGAGATCGCGCAGCGCGGAATCCTTGGTTGGCGGAAACCGGCGTGTTGTGTCCCGGCCTTATTCCCGAGTCGGCACGGGCATCGCTGGGCAGCGCGCGCCGGTCATCAACGCCGCGGGGCAGAGGTCAGCTTTCCAGTGCCTCCGGAAGTATGAGGTGCGGCGAAAGCCCCTGCACCGAACCCCGCGCAACTATTCACATTCAGCTGAACGAGATGGGCGTCGTGCGGGCACGCAGGATGTCGTGTGTACGCGGAGGATTCGCTGCGATAAGCCGACCAGATGCTGACGTTGGTCGGCCAGCGCGACGGGGAGAGGTAGCGGGCACCGTATTTCAGGACGTTTGCCAAGGTCGTGGTGCGGGGCGTGTGGGGCGCGCCTGGTGACCGTATATCATCCCCGAGCAAAGGCTGCAGCACGCCCCCCAGGCAGGTCGCGCTGTCGGATTCGGCGGGCGGGGCGCTGTCGCCGGCCGGGACGGGATAAACGGACGCATCGTTGGTCCGCCGTGCATAGGCGATCGCGTCCTGATTCATCGGCCATGCTGCGGTCGAACCGTTATGCGTCGAGCTCAGGCAGCGGACGTCGAGCACACGGGCTTCAACTGATCATATGCGGCGAGAGCTGCTGCCGCTCCGGAGCGTCTCTCGGCGTGGTTTTTATCCTGGGCTTGCTGACGGATCTTCGCGATTGGGCTCGAGCGACACCGGGTGTCAGTGGCGGCGGCATGTGCGGCCGGTCCGCCCAAGGCCGTGAAGGCAATCGCAAGAGCGAGCAGGTGCATGGGAATCCACGCGGGAAGATGACGGAAGGCGAGGGTTGGTATCGCGCCGGCCGTGGGTCCGCGTGGGGGATTTCATCCGGGCGCGGCGGCGCCGTTGCCATGGCGCCACCACCGGAAGGTTCGGATAACCCCTTGCCGGGTGCCCCGGGCAGTTCGAGCCTGGCCGCGGCGACGCGGGTAGCGAGTAGTCCCGATTTCGCGCAAGCAACCGCGTGCGGAAGCCGCCAGGCACACCGTCCGCGAGGTCGGCGAAGCCGCCCGGCACGAAATTTGCGGAAATTTTGCGTCTATCCGCTTGGCATTGTGTGAAAGAGGTCGTATGATGGCGGTCTTTCGTTTTTAGCGCAGATGCAGATCGGCGCTAAGGGCGGAGTCTGACGAAGATGTGGCGCCGGTCGGCAGCATCTCGTGCTTGCCTTAGCCGGGCAAGGGCGGGAGATCGGTGGTAAAGCGGGAGTCAGGAAGAGAGTGAAAATAATCTTCCGGATGTGCTTGACACGAGTGCGATGCACCCCCATAATCGTCAGTTCTCTACGGAGGGGTGCCCGAGTGGCTAAAGGGGGCAGACTGTAAATCTGTTGGCTTACGCCTACGTTGGTTCGAATCCAACCTCCTCCACCAAGATATCAGCGTAGCGAGCGGTAGGGAATCGTTAGTGGCCCGTGCGGGTGTAGCTCAATGGTAGAGCAGAAGCCTTCCAAGCTTACGACGAGGGTTCGATTCCCTTCACCCGCTCCAGACCGCGAAGTTGAAGCGTAAAACGCCCATGTGGCTCAGTGGTAGAGCACTCCCTTGGTAAGGGAGAGGTCGGCAGTTCGATCCTGCCCATGGGCACCAGCAGTAAAAAGTCAGTGTCTTGTTTGCGCGCGGCGCAACCTGTGAAATTCCTTTTGGGAGTTGAAAATGGCCAAGGAAAAGTTTGAGCGGACCAAGCCGCACGTGAACGTTGGTACGATTGGTCACGTTGACCACGGCAAGACGACGCTGACGGCAGCGATCACGACGGTTCTGACGAAGAAGTTCGGCGGCGAAGCGAAGGCGTAC
>NZ_CADFDK010000037.1 GCF_902832885.1 Burkholderia seminalis DSM 23518 | reverse complement strand
GCCTGCGCCTGCTGGTTCGCGAGCGCCGTCTCGACCACCGTCTGCGCCTGACGCAGCTCGAGCTCGGAGCCCGTGCCGTTGTCGAACTGCAGTTTGGTCAGATCGTACGATGCCTGGGCGGACTTCAGCGTGTTCTCCGTGACCTTCAGCAGGTCGTCGGTCGACAGCAGCGTCAGGTACTGGTCGGCCACGGAAGACACCAGCGAGATTTCCGACGCCTGCCGCGCGTACGACGTCGACAGGTACTGCGCGAGCGCCTGGTCCTTCAGGCTCTGCACGCGGCCGAACAGGTCGAGCTCCCACGACGCCGACAGCCCGACGTTGTAGGCACGCGAGATATACGGCGCACCGGTCGTCGACAAGCCCTGCGGCACGCGCTGGACGTTGCCCGTGCCCGTACCGTCGAGCGTCGGGAACAGGCCCGCGCGCGTGATCTGGTACTGCGCGCGCGCCGCCTCGATGTTCAGCACCGACACGCGCAGGTCGCGGTTGTTCTTCAGCGCGATCTCGATCAGCCGCTGCAGGCGCGGATCGACGAAGAACTCGCGCCAGCCGATGGCCGTCGCCGCCTGGCCGTTCGCGCTGCGCGCGCCGGCCGCACCCGGCTGCGTCGCGTAGACGCCGCCGGCCGGGTACGCCTGCGCGACGGGTGCATCGGGCCGCTTGTAATGCGGCGCCATCGTGCAGCCCGTGGCAAGGAGCGCGACCGCGATTGCAGTCAAAGCGTGTTTTTGCATCATCACTGTCCCTTGTTGCCTTCGTCGCCGTTGCCCGGCTTCTCTTCGTGGTGCGAGTGCTCCTGAGCCAGGCGCAGCGCCTCGTCGACGTCTTCCTTCTCGCCGCTGAAGATCGCGCGGATCTTCACGAAGAACATCGGGATCATGAAGATCGCGAGGAACGTCGCCGTGATCATCCCGCCGATCACGCCCGTACCGATCGCATGCTGGCTGGCCGAACCCGCGCCGTTGCTGATCGCGAGCGGCATCACGCCGAGAATGAACGCGAGCGACGTCATCAGGATCGGACGCAGCCGCAGGCGCGCCGCTTCCAGCGCGGCCTCGATCGGCCCCATCTTCTCCGTCATCTGCAACTCGCGCGCGAATTCCACGATCAGGATCGCGTTCTTCGCGGACAAGCCCACGGTGGTCAGCAGGCCGACCTGGAAGAACACGTCGTTTTCCAGACCGCGCATCGTCGCCGCAAGCAGTGCGCCGATCACGCCGAGCGGCACCACCATGATCACCGAGAACGGGATCGACCAGCTTTCATACAGCGCCGCGAGACACAGGAACACGACGAGGATCGAGATCGCGTACAGGATCGGCGCCTGCGAACCGGACTGGATTTCCTGGAACGACAGGCCGGTCCACGAATAGCCGATACCGACCGGCAGCTTCTTCGCGAGCCCTTCCATCGCGGCCATCGCCTGGCCGGTCGACTTGCCCGGTGCGGCCTGACCCTGGATTTCCATCGCCGACACGCCGTTGTAGCGCTCGAGCTTCGGCGAACCGTACGTCCAGTGGCCGGTCGCGAACGAACTGAACGGCACCATCCCGCCCGACCCGTTGCGCACGTACCAGACGTTCATGTCTTCCGGCGTCATCCGGAACGGCGCGTCTGCCTGCACGTACACCTTCTTGATCCGGCCGTCAGTGTCGAGGAAGTTGTTCACGTACTTCGACGCCCATGCGATCGAGAACGTCTGGTCGATCGCATCCGCCGTCACGCCCAGCGCATTCGCCTTCTCGCGGTCGATGTCGACCTTGTACTGCGGCGTGTCGTTCAGGCCGTTCGGGCGCACGCCCTGCAGCGTCGGATCCTTCGAAGCCATCCCGAGCAACTGGTTACGCGCGGCCATCAGCGCATCGTGGCCGAGACCGGCGTTGTCCGTCAGCTCGAAGTCGAAGCCGGCAGCCGTGCCGAGTTCGGGAATCGACGGCGGGTTGAACGGGATCACGATCGCGTCCTTGTAGCCCGCGTAGCGCCCGAACATCCGGCCGATCAGCGCCTGCACCTTCTGGTTCGCGTGCTGACGCTGCGAGTAATCCTTCAGGCGCACGAACACGAGACCGGAGTTCTGGCCGCGGCCCGCGAAGCTGAAGCCGTTGACCGTGAACGCCGACTCGACGATTTCCTTCTCGTCCTTCAGCAGGTAGTCGGAAATGTTCGCGAGCGTCTTCGCGGTCGTCTCCTGCGTCGAACCCGACGGCGTCTGCACGATCACGAACATCAGGCCCTGGTCTTCATCGGGCAGGAACGACTTCGGCAGGCGCACGAACAGCAGCCCGACCGCGACGATCACCACCAGATAGATGATGAGCCAGCGGCCCGAGCGCTTGATCACGTGGTGCACGCCGACGTGGTACTTGTCGCGGCTGTTGTTGAACGTGCGGTTGAACCAGCCGAAGAAGCCCTTCTTCTCTTCGTGATGCCCTTGCGGGATCGGCTTGAGGATCGTCGCGCACAGTGCCGGCGTCAGAATCAACGCGACGAGCACCGACAGCACCATCGCCGACACGATCGTCAGCGAGAACTGACGATAGATCGCGCCGACCGAGCCGCCCGAGAACGCCACCGGCACGAACACCGCCGACAGCACGAGCGCCACGCCGACCAGTGCGCCGGTGATCTGGCCCATCGCCTTGCGGGTCGCCTCCTTCGGCGACAAGCCTTCTTCCGCCATCACGCGCTCGACGTTCTCCACCACCACGATCGCATCGTCGACCAGCAGGCCGATCGCGAGCACGAGGCCGAACATCGACAGCGTGTTGATCGAGAAGCCCACCATCGACATGATCGCGAACGTGCCGAGCAGCACGACCGGCACCGCGATCGTCGGGATGATCGTCGCCCGCAGGTTCTGCAGGAACAGGTACATCACGAGGAACACGAGCACGATACCTTCGAGCAGCGTCTTGACCACTTCCTCGATCGACAGCTTCACGAACGGCGTCGTGTCGTACGGATACTTCACGACGAGGCCGTGCGGGAAGAACGGCGAGAGCTCGTCGATCTTCGCGCGCACGGCCTTCGCGGTCGCGAGTGCGTTCGCGTTGGTCGCGAGCTGGATACCGAGTGCCGCGGTCGGCTGACCGTTGTACTTCGTGTCGAAGTTGTAGTTTTCGCCGCCGAGGCCGATCTGCGCGACGTCCTTCAGGCGCACCTGCGAGCCGTCCTGGTTGACCTTCAGCAGGATGTTGCCGAACTGCTCGGGCGTCTGCAGCAGCGTCGATTCGGTGATCGTCGCCTGCAGCACGGTGCCCGGCTTCGCCGGCGTGCCGCCGAGCTGACCGCCCGCGATCTGCACGTTCTGCGCGGTGATCGCCGAGCTGACGTCGACCGGCGTGAGGCCGTAGTTGGTCAGGCGGGTCGGGTCGAGCCAGATCCGCATCGCGTACTGCGAGCCGAACAGCGTGACGGTACCGACGCCGTTCAACCGGCTGATCGGATCCTTCACGTGCGACGCCACGAAGTTCGCGAGGTCGTACTTGTTCATGCTGCCGTCTTCGGAGTTGAAGGCGAGCACCAGCAGGAAGCTGCTGCTCGACTTCGTCACCGACAGGCCGAGCTGCTGCACGACCTGCGGCAGAACCGGCGTCGCGAGCGACAGCTTGTTCTGCACCTGCACCTGCGCGATGTCGGCGTTGGTACCCGGCGCGAAGGTCAGCGTGATCGTCGCGTTACCCGAGTCGTCGCTCGTCGACGACATGTACAGGAAGTTGTCGAGACCGCTCATCTGCTGCTCGATCACCTGCGTCACCGTGTCTTCCACCGTCTTCGCGGAAGCGCCCGGATAGTTCGCGGTGATCTGGATCGATGGCGGCGCGATCGTCGGATACTGCGAGATCGGTAGCGTGAAGATCGCCGCAACCCCGGCCAGCATCAGGATGATGGCGATCACCCACGCGAAGATCGGGCGATCGATAAAAAACTTTGCCATGAAACAGGCTCCCTGTTATTGCGCGCTCGAAGCAGCGGCAGCACTCGCCGGCGCGGCGCCCGATGCAGCGGCGCCGGATGCGGCAGCGGTGCCGGAACCGGCGGCAGCCGGCGCGGCGGAGGCAGCGGCACCCGACGCGGCATCGGCCGCCGGTGCGAGCTGCGCGGGGACCGACTTCACGGTCGCACCCGGGCGCACCTTTTCGCCGCCCTGCACGATCACGTGATCGCCCGCCTGCAGACCGCCTTCGACGATCCAGTTCTGACCCTGCATGCCGGTCGTCTTCAGCGGACGCGGCTC
>NZ_CADFDK010000036.1 GCF_902832885.1 Burkholderia seminalis DSM 23518 | reverse complement strand
TCGACCGGCGCATCCGGCGCGCGCGGCGTTTCGCCTGCGTGCTGGATCCAGCCGCCGCCCAACGCGCGGTACAGGTCGACCAGGTTCGTCCAGCGCGCCAGACGTGCGCTGATCAGCGTCTGCTGGGCCGAGTACAGGTCCGTCTGCGCCGTCAGCACCGACAGGTAGCTGTCGACGCCGTTCTTGTAACGCAGGTCCGACAGGTCGAAACGACGCTGCTGCGCATGCTCGTTGCGCTCCAGCGCCGCGATCTGCTGGTCGTACGTGCCGCGTGCGGCGAGACCATCCGCCACTTCGCGGAACGCCGACTGGATCGCCTTCTCGTAGTTCGCGATCTCGATGCGCTTCTGCACGTTCGCCAGGTTCAGGTTCGCGATGTTCTGCCCGCCTTCGAAGATCGGCATCGTGATCTGCGGCGCGAACGACCACGCCGCCGTGCCGGCCTTGAACAGGCCGCCGAGCGTCGGGCTGCCGGTGCCGAATGCGCCCGTCAGCGAGATGCGCGGGAAGAACGCCGCACGTGCCGCGCCGATGTTCGCGTTCGCGGCCAGCAGCGTCTGCTCGGCCTGCATCACGTCCGGACGACGCGTCAGCAGATCCGACGGCAGCCCGGCCGGCACGTCCGTCAGCAGGTTCTGCGCGTCCAGCGGCATGCCCGCCGGCAGATCGTCCGGCAGCGGTTCGCCGATCAGCAGCACCAGTGCGTTCAGCGCCTGCGCACGCGCACGCGCCTGCGCCTGCTGGTTCGCGAGCGCCGTCTCGACCACCGTCTGCGCCTGACGCAGCTCGAGCTCGGAGCCCGTGCCGTTGTCGAACTGCAGCTTCGTCAGGTCGTACTGCGCCTGCGCGGACTTCAGCGTGTTCTCCGTGACCTTCAGCAGGTCGTCGGTCGACAGCAGCGTCAGGTACTGGTCGGCCACGGAAGACACCAGCGAGATTTCCGACGCCTGCCGCGCGTACGACGTCGACAGGTACTGCGCGAGCGCCTGGTCCTTCAGGCTCTGCACGCGGCCGAACAGGTCGAGCTCCCACGACGCCGACAGCCCGACGTTGTAGGCACGCGAGATATACGGCGCACCGGTCGTCGACAAGCCCTGCGGCACGCGCTGGACGTTGCCCGTGCCCGTACCGTCGAGCGTCGGGAACAGGCCCGCGCGCGTGATCTGGTACTGCGCGCGCGCCGCCTCGATGTTCAGCACCGACACGCGCAGGTCGCGGTTGTTCTTCAGCGCGATCTCGATCAGCCGCTGCAGGCGCGGATCGACGAAGAACTCGCGCCAGCCGATGGCCGTCGCCGCCTGGCCGTTCGCGCTGCGCGCGCCGGCCGCACCCGGCTGCGTCGCGTAGACGCCGCCGGCCGGGTACGCCTGCGCGACGGGCGCATCGGGCCGCTTGTAATGCGGCGCCATCGTGCAGCCCGTGGCGAACAGCGCGGCGGCCAGTGCCGCCATCGTTGCAGTCAAAGCATGTTTTTGCATCGTTATCGCCCCTTCGAATCGTGTGCGTCGTCGTGACCGCGCTGCAGGTCGCCCTGCACGAGACGCCATGCATCGTCGACGTTTTCCGTCTCGCCGCTGAAGATCGCGCGAACCCGCACGAAGAACATCGGGATCATGAAGATCGCGAGGAACGTCGCCGTGATCATCCCGCCGATCACGCCGGTACCGATCGCATGCTGGCTGGCCGAGCCCGCGCCGTTGCTGATCGCGAGCGGCAGCACGCCGAGCATGAAGGCGAGCGACGTCATCAGGATCGGGCGCAGTCGCAGGCGCGCCGCCTCGATCGCCGCCCGCACCGGCCCCATGTTTCCGGTCGCCTGCAACTCACGCGCGAATTCCACGATCAGGATCGCGTTCTTCGCGGACAAGCCCACGGTGGTCAGCAGGCCGACCTGGAAGAACACGTCGTTCTCGAGGCCGCGCAGCATCGTCGCGAGCAGCGCGCCGACCACGCCGAGCGGCACGACCATGATCACCGAGAACGGGATCGACCAGCTTTCATACAGTGCCGCGAGACACAGGAACACGACGAGGATCGAGATCGCGTACAGGATCGGCGCCTGCGAGCCGGACTGGATTTCCTGGAACGACAGGCCGGTCCACGAATAGCCGATGCCTTCCGGCAGCTTGCTCGCGAGCGCCTCCATCGCGGCCATCGCCTGGCCGGTCGACTTGCCCTCCGCAGCCTGCCCCTGGATCTCGATCGACGACACGCCGTTGTAGCGTTCGAGCTTCGGCGAACCGTAGATCCAGTGGCCGCTCGAGAACGCGCTGAACGGCACCATCCCGCCCGAACTGTTGCGCACGTACCAGATGTTCATGTCCTCCGGCGTCATCCGGAACGGCGCATCCGACTGCACGTAGACCTTCTTGATCCGGCCATCGGTATCGAGGAAGTTGTTCACGTACTGCGACGCCCACGCGATCGAGAACGTCTGGTCGATCGCAGCGGCCGTGACGCCGAGTGCATTCGCCTTCTCGCGGTCGATGTCGACCTTGTACTGCGGCGTGTCGTTCAGGCCGTTCGGGCGCACGAGCGCGAGCGCGGGATCCTTCGCGGCCATCCCGAGCAACTGGCCGCGCGCGGCCATCAGCGCTTCGTGGCCGAGACCGGCGTTGTCCGTCAGCTCGAAGTCGAAGCCGGCGGCCGTGCCGAGTTCGGGAATCGACGGCGGGTTGAACGGAATCACCATCGCGTCCTTGTAGGTCGAATAGTGCGCAAAGGTGCGGCCGATCAGCGCCTGGACCTTCTGGTTCGAACGCTGGCGCTGCTCGTACGGTTTCAGCTTCACGAACACGAGGCCCGCGTTCTGGCCGCGGCCCGCGAAGCTGAAGCCGTTGACCGTGAACACCGAGTCGACCACGTCCTTCTCCGCGGTCGTCAGGTACGTATTGATGTTGTCGAGCGTCTTGCCGGTCGTCTCCTGCGTGGAGCCGGACGGCGTCTGCACGATCATGAACATGTAGCCCTGGTCTTCATCGGGCAGGAAGGATTTCGGCAGGCGCGTAAACATCACGCCGACCGCGATGAACACGGCCAGATAGATCACGAGCCAGCGGCCCGAGCGCCGGATCACGTGATTCACGCCGCCCGTGTAGCGATCGCGGCTGCGATCGAAGGTCCGGTTGAACCAGCCGAAGAAGCCCTTCTTCTCTTCGTGATGCCCTTGCGGAACCGGCTTCAGGATCGTCGCGCACAGTGCCGGCGTCAGGATCAGCGCGACGAGCACCGACAGCACCATCGCCGACACGATCGTCAGCGAGAACTGGCGATAGATCGCACCGACCGAGCCGCCCGAGAACGCCACCGGCACGAACACCGCCGACAGCACGAGCGCCACGCCGACCAGCGCGCCGGTGATCTGGCCCATCGCCTTGCGGGTCGCCTCCTTCGGCGACAAGCCCTCTTCCGCCATCACGCGCTCGACGTTCTCGACCACCACGATCGCATCGTCGACCAGCAGGCCGATGGCAAGCACCAGGCCGAACATCGACAGCGTGTTGATCGAGAAGCCGGCGACGCCCATGATCGCGAACGTGCCGAGCAGCACGACCGGCACCGCGATCGTCGGGATGATCGTCGCCCGCAGGTTCTGCAGGAACAGGTACATCACGAGGAACACGAGCACGATGCCCTCGATCAGCGTCTTGACCACTTCCTCGATCGACAGGCGCACGAACGGCGTCGTGTCATACGGATAGTGGACGACCAGACCGTGCGGGAAGTACTTCGACAGCTCGTCGATCTTGGCCCGCAACGCAGTCGCGGTCGCCAGCGCGTTCGCACCGGTCGCGAGCTGGATGCCGAGACCGGCCGTCGGCTGCCCCATGTATTTCGTGTCGAACGTGTAGTTCTCCGAACCCAGCGCCGCGCGGCCGACGTCCTTCAGTCGAACCTGCGAGCCGTCCTGGTTGACCTTCAGCAGGATGTTGCCGAACTGCTCGGGTGTGCGCAGCAGCGTCGATTCGGTGATCGTCGCCTGCAGCACCGTTCCCGGCTTCGCCGGCGTGCCGCCGATTTGGCCGCCCGCGATCTGCACGTTCTGCTGCGTGATCGCCGTCGATACGTCGATCGGCGTGAGGCCGTAGTTGGTCAGGCGGGTCGGGTCGAGCCAGATCCGCATCGAGAACTGCGAACCGAGCAGCAGTGTCTGGCCGACGCCGTTCACGCGGCTCAGCGGATCGAGCACGTGCGAGGCCACGTAGTTCGTCAGGTCCTCCTTCGACATCCTGCCGTCCTCGGAGTTGAACGCGAACCACATCAGCCAGTTGCTGCTCGACTTCGTGACCTGCATGCCGAGCTGCTGCACGACTTGCGGCAGGTTCGGCGTCGCGAGCGACAGCTTGTTCTGCACCTGCACCTGCGCGACGTCCGGATTCGTGCCCGGCGAGAAGGTCAGCGTGATCGTCGCATTGCCCGAGTCGTCGCTCGTCGACGACATGTACAGGAAGTTGTCGAGACCGCTCATCTGCTGCTCGATCACCTGCGTCACCGTGTCTTCCACCGTCTTCGCGGATGCGCCCGGGTAGTTCGCCTGGATCTGGATCGTCGGCGGTGCGATCGTCGGATACTGCGCGATCGGCATCTTGAAGATCGATGCGACGCCGGCCAGCATCAGCACGATCGCGATCACCCACGCGAAGATCGGGCGATCGATAAAGAACTTGGCCATGAAACGGACTCCCTGTTATTGCGCGGCCGACGCGGCGGCCGAACTCGCAGCAGCATTGGCGGCGGTACTCGCCGGCGTGGCACCCGCCGCTACGGCGGACGCCGCATCCGGCGCCGGCGCGAGCTGCGCCTCGACGGTCTTCACGGTCGCACCCGGGCGCACCTTTTCGCCACCCTGCACGATCACGTGATCGCCCGCCTGCAGACCGCCTTCGACGATCCAGTTCTGACCCTGCATGCCGGTCGTCTTCAGCGGACGCGGCTC
>NZ_CADFDK010000035.1 GCF_902832885.1 Burkholderia seminalis DSM 23518 | reverse complement strand
GCGGAGCGCCAGATCACGAACGTGGCGGCCGGTCGGGTGACGGCAACCAGTACGGACGCGATCAACGGTTCGCAGCTGTTCGCGACGAACACGGCGATCGACAGTTTGTCGACTTCAACGTCGACCGGCTTGTCGAGCGCAACGAGTTCGATCACGTCGTTGTCGACTTCGACCTCGACGGGCATCGGCTCGCTGTCGACGGGCTTGTCGTCGACAAACAGCAGCGTGGCGTCCTTGTCGACTTCGACGTCGACCGGCATCGGTTCGCTGTCGACTGGGCTGTCGTCGACAAACAGCAGCGTGGCATCGCTGTCGACGTCAACGTCGACCGCGGTCAACGCGGCGAAGACGCACTACTACAGCGTGAACGACAACGGCACGCAGCAGGGCAACTACAACAACAACGGCGCGACGGGCGTCAACGCTTTGGCAGCGGGCACGAATGCCACGGCGGCGGGCGCAAGCTCGGTGGCAGTCGGCGACGGCGCGAACGCGAACTCGGGTGGCGCGGTGGCGATTGGCCAGAGCGCGATGGCGACCGGCGGGCAGGCCGTGTCGATCGGTGTGGGCAACACGGCAAGCGGCAACGGTGCGGTGGCGATCGGCGACCCGAACGTCGCGACGGGCACAGGCGCGGTGGCGATGGGTGCGAACAACACGGCGAACGGTCAAGGTGCCGTGTCGTTGGGTAACGCGAACATTGCGACTGGCCAGGGTTCCGTGGCGCTGGGTAACACGTCGTCCGCGAACGGAGCGGGTTCGATCGCGCTCGGTTCGAGCGCGGTGGCGAACAATGCAGGTGACGTTGCGCTGGGTTCGGGATCGGTGACGGCGGCGCCAAACCCGACGGCGTCGAGCACGATCGGCGGCACGACGTACACCTTTGCCGGCGCGACGCCGACGAGTGTAGTGAGCGTGGGCGCGCCGGGCGCGGAGCGCCAGATCACGAACATGGCGGCCGGACAGGTGACGGCGACGAGCACGGATGCGGTCAACGGTTCGCAGCTGTTCGCGACGAATACGGCGATCGGCAGCCTGTCGACTTCGACGTCGACGGGGCTGTCGAGCGCGACGAGTTCGATCACGTCGTTGTCCACGTCGACCTCGACGGGGATTGGCTCGCTGTCGACCAGCCTGTCGTCGACGAACAGCAGCGTCACGTCGCTGTCCACGTCGACCTCGACCGGCATCGGCTCGCTGTCGACCGGCCTGTCGACGACGAACAGCAGTGTCACGTCCCTGTCTACGTCGACTTCGTCGAGCATCAGTTCGCTGTCGACCTCGACGTCGACCGCGATCAACGGAGCGAAGACGCATTACTACAGCGTCAACGACAACGGTACGCAGCAAGGGAATTACAACAACGACGGTGCGACGGGCATCAACGCGCTGGCGGCAGGCACGAACGCTACGGCGGCAGGTGCGAGCGCGGTCGCGTTGGGCGACGGTGCGAACGCCAAAGCGGCTGGCACGGTGGCGCTCGGTCAGAACGCGGTGGCAAGCAACGCCGGCGACGTGGCGCTGGGCTCGAACTCGGTGACGGCAGCAGCCAATCCGACCGCATCGGGCACGATCAACGGCGCGAACTACGCATATGCCGGTGCGACGCCGGCGAGCGTGGTGAGCGTCGGTGTGCCGGGCGCGGAACGCCAGATCACGAACGTCGCGGCGGGCCGCGTGTCGGCGACCAGCACCGACGCCGTGAACGGGTCGCAGTTGTATGCGACCAATCAGGCGGTCGACACCCTGGGCAATACCGTCAACAACATCGAGAACGGCGGCGGGATCAAGTATTTCCACGCGAACTCGACGTTGCCGGACAGCCAGGCGCTCGGTACGAACAGCGTGGCGATCGGGCCGAACGCAATCGCGACCAACGCGGGCGACGTGGCGCTCGGCGCGGGCGCGGTGACGGCGGCGGCGAACTCGACGGCGTCGGGCACGATCGGCGGCGTAACGTACAACTATGCCGGCGCGACGCCGACGAGCGTGGTGAGCGTCGGGGCGCCGGGGGCGGAACGCCAGATCACGAACGTGGCGGCCGGACGCGTGTCGTCGACCAGCACGGACGCGATCAACGGATCGCAGCTCAACACGGCGATCCAGGCGATCAACAGCCTGTCGACCTCGACGATGTCAAACATTGCGTCGCTGTCGACCAGCGAAGGCGGGGACAGTTCGTTGATCACGTCGCTGTCGACGACGATCAGCCGGCTGTCGACGACGACCATCGCGAACGGCTCGCACTACTACAGCGTGAACGACGGTAGCACGCAACAGGGCAACTACGACAACAGCGGCGCGACGGGTTCGAACGCAATGGCGCTCGGCCCGAACGCGGTGGCGTCCGGCGCGAACGGAGTGGCGATCGGCAGCGGCGCGAACGCCAACTCGGACGGCGGCACGGTGATCGGTGCAAACGCGTTGGTCTCGGGCAGCAAGGGTACAGCGATCGGCACGGGCGCGACGGCATCGGCGGCCGGCTCGGTTGCTCTGGGAGCGAACTCGGTGGCGAGCGAGGCGAACACAGTGTCGGTCGGTGCGCCGGGCAGCGAGCGGCGGATCACCAACGTCGCGCCGGGCATCAATCCGACCGATGCGGTGAACGTGTCGCAACTGGGGGCGGTCCAGCAGGACGTCAACAACGTGGCACGCAAGGCCTACGCGGGCGTCGCGGCAGCCACCGCGCTGACGATGATTCCCGAGGTCGATGCCGGCAAGACGCTGGCGGTCGGGATCGGCGGAGCGAGCTACCAGGGCTATAGCGCGGTTGCGATCGGCTTCACGGCGCGCCTGACGGAGAACCTCAAGCTGAAGGGCGGAGTGAGCGGCAGCAGCGCCGGCTATACGTACGGAGCCGGGATTGGCTATCAGTGGTAAAGCTCGAGGCAGCGCGTCTGGAGTGACAGATCCGGGCGCGCCGCTGATAGGTCGGCGAATTGCCGCCGCCGAAAGTCAACATGTTGGAGTGGGGAAATCATGTCAACTATGAAAGCTGGATTGCTGCTCATTGCGCTGACGCTTGCCGGATGCACGGCTGCGTCAGGACCGATGTATAACGCCTATACGGTGGCGTTACCCAATGGCGAGCACGTGTATCGCGTCACCTGTTACGGCATGCTCGAAGGGCCAGGGGCATGCCGCAAGCAAGCGGAGTCGATTTGCAAGGAACAACCCGTCATGCTGCTTGAAGCTCAATCTGGACTCTACGCAACTTTTGGTGGTAAGCCTGACGACCGATCCATTCTGTTCCGTTGCGGGGCGCCGACAGCTACGACCGCGCCTGATTTGTCAGCACCGCTTCCGATGCCACCGGCGGTGACGGTTCTCGACGCCGATGCGAACTTTGATACCGATAGCGCCGATCTGAAGCCGTCAGCGCGTGCGCGCCTCGATCGATTGATTGAGGAATCCAGTGGGGCGACGATTCACACTGTCACGGTCAGCGGCTATACGGATTCGGTGGGATCAGACGACTACAACGTCGGTCTCTCCGAGCGGCGCGCCCGTGCAGTCGACACGTATCTGCAATCACACGGGTTAAAGGCCGACAGGTTCGTTAATCGCGGATATGGCAAGGCTGACCCTGTCGATTCCAACGATACCCTAGCTGGACGCGCACACAACCGTCGAGTTGAAGTGCGGTTGGACATGGACAGGAAATAGCGGTTACTGGTGGCTCGTTTATGGAAGTGCCGATGCACATTCCCCCGTATGCGCATTGTGTAGAACGAGTGGCCATTGTGGGCCGCCACGTGTTGGTGGCGGCCATTTTTCGATACCTGTTCGATTAGCCGCTGAAATGACTTATGTGCATCCGACCGACGTCGCTGTTGGAGATGTGAGGTCCGTTTTACTTGGCTTCGAGTGGCCTAAGTGGTGACGCACGAGAGCGGTGTTTTTATCGGTATGGTCGGTGCTGGGTCAGACCCACGAACGGGTAAGGTAAGAGATGTCAATGAATCGAATGAGCACATATTGTGCACGATTGCTTGTAGCGGTAGCGAGCGGCGGACTCGTCACGAGTTCAGCGCTTGCCGCTGCGCTCGAATCGCCATCGTCTCCTACGACAGGCGCGCAGGAGGCTACTCTACTCGCGAGGTCGGCACGAGCGGTTGGGGTCCAACGCTGCTATGCGGCGGTGGACCAAGTGTCAGCAAGGATGCTTGCGAGCACGCGACATGTCGACATCGCCCTGGACTGGGATCGACATGATCCGGACGGTGAGCCGCTCTTCGCACTCGCCGGCCTCGAATATCCGAATGCATCGGCTGTCCTGTCTTTGACGACGGTGCCTGTGCCGTCAGGTGGCTGCACGATACTGGTTGAACGCATGTCAAGCGCACCGCTTTCATGCAATGCGGTCGCTGCTTCGGAGCTGCACGGTTACAAGGGAACCGCGCTTGTGAAAGCCGTGACCGTGTTCGCTAATTCCAGCCGTCCTCGGGAAACAGTAACGCTTGTGGACACGCCACCGACATGTCTGATTATCAGGCGGCAAGTGCAGTTCCGATGGGGCGTGGTTCAGTGACAAGAGCTTCACGGGAAGAAAAGCATTGGAGACGTTCATACGGCGGCAAATGATCGTATTGGGGAACGTGAAATGAAGTCATATAGTGAACTCTTGGAGCAGCTCGAGCAATTGCGTAGGGAGATTGATATCGTGCGTGAGTTCGAGGCTCGGCGCATTGCGCAACGTGTGCTCGAGGTGCTTGCAGAAAACGGCGTTAAGGTTGAGGAACTGACCAAGCAGCCGTCACGCGGCCGCCGAAAGGGTACGAAGCTCGAGCCCAAATACTGGAATCCGCAAACCGGTGCGACTTGGTCTGGGCGCGGTCGAAAACCACTCTGGCTGGTAGGCGACGACATCGACCGATTTCTGATTCGCGAGCCTGTCAAGAGTAGTGATGTTTAGTTAAATTTAATATTATTAAAAAAACAAAATGACAATAGAATTGAGCCAATATTGCAGAAAAACAATATACAGAACGATCTGGTTGTTCCCTGCAGATTATCTCGGAATTTACCTCCATGCGGAAAGCAGAGAAGCAGCGAGTCGAAAGGTGACGTTTCTTTCGAATTTCTTTCTGGATGGCGGAGCTGGGGTTGTCGACGTCGCTCCAATACATTCGTGTGATGAATTGCTGGATGTTGGTGTGAGTGAGGACCAGGATCTACGTATTTTCGAAATGTCTCGCCGTGGAGGCGAGGTCACTCAATGGGTCGAGCACCCGCTATTTCTGAGCATTGACCAGTCACTTATCGGAAAGTGGGTCTCGCTTAATTTCTCTCGGGCGTTGACTTCAGCGGTTGCGATAACACGGTAGCCGATGGAGGGGTGTATGACCTGAGACGTTTCTTGTAGCCATCCGGCAAGTGAGTTCTCTTTTATCCTAGGGACAAGGAGGACTCGATGAAGAAGCGATTTACCGACGAGCAGATCATCCGCATCTTGCGCGAGGCCGAGAGCCGGGATGAGCCGGTGAAGGATCTATGCAAGCGCCACAACATTTCGGAACAGACGTTCTATCGTTGGCGCAACAAGTTCGGCGGGATGGACGTGGCTGACGCTCGTCGGCTCAAGGAGCTGGAATCGGAGAACGATCGGCTCAAGCGCCTGATCGCCGAGCAGATGCTGGTCATCGACGGCCTGAAGGAGTTCAGCCGAAAAAAATGATCACCCCGACGGGCCGGCGCGAAGCGCTGGAAGTCCTGACTCGGCGGGGGCTCTCGCAACGCAAGGCATGTCGCTACCTGTGACCTGCTCCCCGCGTTTAGTACGGTGACGGTGTAGAGTCCGTTCCAGAGAGGAACGGCAATGAAAAAGCGATTCACCGAAGAACAAATCA
>NZ_CADFDK010000034.1 GCF_902832885.1 Burkholderia seminalis DSM 23518 | reverse complement strand
GTGGTGGCGGTCGACAGCGACGTGATGTTGCTGTTCGCCGTACTCACCCCGGTGGACAGCGAGTTCAGGCTGCTGGTGGTCGCAGTCGACAGTGACGTGATGTTGCTGTTGGTCGTGCTCAGGCCGGTCGACGCTGACGTCGACAGCGACGTCACCGTGCTGTTCGTCGTGCTCAGGCCCGTCGAGGCCGAAGTCGACAGCGACGTGATCGAGCTATTGGCCGACGACAGGCCCGTGGACGCCGACGTGCTCAGCGACGTCACCGTGCTGTTGGTCGTGCTTAGACCGGTCGAAGCCGAGGTCGACAGCGACGTGATCGAGCTGGTGGCCGACGACAGGCCCGTGGATGCCGAGGTGCTCAGCGAGGTCACGGTGCTGTTCGTCGTGCTCAGGCCCGTCGAGGCCGAAGTCGACAGCGACGTGATCGAGCTATTGGCCGACGACAGGCCCGTGGAGGCCGAGGTGCTCAGCGACGTCACCGTGCTGTTCGTCGTGCTCAGGCCCGTCGACGCCGAGGTCGACAGCGACGTGATCGAGCTATTGGCCGACGACAGGCCCGTGGAGGCCGAGGTGCTCAGCGACGTGACCGTGCTGTTGGTCGTGCTCAGACCCGTCGACGCCGAGGTCGACAGCGACGTGATCGAGCTATTGGCCGACGACAGACCGGTGGACGCCGAGGTGCTCAGCGACGTCACCGTGCTGTTCGTCGTGCTCAGGCCCGTCGAGGCCGACGTCGACAGGGACGTGATCGAGCTGGTGGCCGACGACAGGCCGGTAGACGCCGACGTGCTCAGCGACGTCACCGCGGTGGATGCCGACGTGCTCAGCGACGTGACCGTGCTGTTGGTCGTGCTCAACCCCGTCGAGGCCGAAGTCGACAGCGAGGTGATCGAGCTGTTCGCCGACGACAGACCGGTGGAGGCCGAGGTGCTCAGCGAAGTGACCGTGCTGTTGGTCGTGCTCAGACCCGTCGACGCCGAGGTCGACAGCGACGTGATCGAGCTGTTCGCCGACGACAGACCGGTGGAGGCCGAGGTGCTCAGCGAAGTGACCGTGCTGTTGATCGTGCTCAGACCCGTCGACGCCGAGGTCGACAGCGACGTGATCGAGCTGTTCGCCGACGACAGGCCCGTGGACGCCGAGGTGCTCAGCGACGTCACCGTGCTGTTCGTCGTGCTCAGACCCGTCGAGGCCGAGGTCGACAACGACGTGATCGAGCTATTGGCCGACGACAGGCCCGTGGACGCCGAGGTGCTCAGCGACGACACCGTGCTGTTCGTCGTGCTCAGACCCGTCGAGGCAGACGTCGACAGCGAATAGAGCTGGCTGCCATTGATAGCATCCGTGCTCGTCGCACTCACCGTACCCGCGGCCAGATTCACGATCTTCCGCTGCTGCGTCGTGCTACCCACCGAAACAACGTTCGACTGCCCGCCATCGGTCGAATTCGCACCAATAGCCACGCTGTTCAAACCCGTCGTGGTCGCATTCTGACCGATCGCAATATCACCGGTTCGCGGCGTCGCTGACGAGCCCGCCGCAGCCCCGTCACCGATCGCAATAGCCGACTGCCCATACGCTGCCGTATTGTTACCCAGCGCTACCGCACCCTGGCCATATGCGGTATTGGTATTGCCCAATGCAATTGCGCCACCCGCTCCACTGTACTGCGTGCCGTCTGCCGTGTTGTTGTTACCCGCGGCAACTGCACCCGTACCCGTCGCAACATTCGGATCGCCGATCGCCACCGAGCCTTTGCCCTGCGCAGTATTGCCACTACCGATCGACACTGCGCCAGCAGCCGTTGCACTCGCCCCGGTACCCAGCGCGATCGAGTCCGATCCCGACGCCGTAGCCGAAACACCCGCCGCAATCGCGTTCGTCCCGCTCGCCGACGTTCCCGCAGATGCGACGTTATATTGAACGCGCAGTGCGCCCGCCCCGCCGCTATTGATATTCGCGACGGCGGTTGACAGCGAGGAAACGCCGCTTTGCGTCGTGGAAATGCCGGTCGACGCCGACGTACTCAGCGACGTGACCGTGCTATTGGTCGTGCTCAGGCCCGTCGAGGCAGACGTCGACAGCGAGGTCAGGCCGTTGAGGGTGGCGGTTGACAGCGAAGTGATCGAACTATTCGCCGACGACAAACCCGTGGAAGCCGACGTGCTCAGCGACGTGACAGTGCTGTTGGTCGTGCTCAGGCCCGTCGATGCAGAGGTCGACAGCGAGCTCAGGCCAGTGACGGTAGCGGTCGACAGTGAAGTGATAGAACTATTGGCCGACGACAGACCGGTGGAGGCCGACGTGCTCAGCGACGTCACCGTGCTATTGGTCGTGCTCAAGCCCGTGGAGGCCGAGGTCGACAGCGACGTGATCGAGCTATTGGCCGACGACAGACCCGTGGACGCCGACGTGCTCAGCGAAGTCACCGTGCTGTTCGTCGTGCTCAGGCCGGTCGACGCCGAGGTCGACAGCGAGGTGATCGAGCTGTTTGCCGAGGACAGGCCGGTAGAGGCCGATGTTGACAACGATGTGATAGAACTCACTGTCGTTGATGCTACGCTAAACAGTTCGCTACCGTTGATCGCATCGGTTGAAGTCGACGAAACTTGCCCTGCAGCTACGTTTTGAATCTGCCGCTCAGATCCTGTGCTGCCAACTGAAACAACTCCGGCTGTTGACGGCGACGTCCCTTTAAATCCAGCGAATGTCGTTCCTCCAATCGCAACCGAAGAGGTATTGACCCCTGTCGAGGTAGTTGATGACGCACCTAGCGCCACCGACTTAGCCGTGGAAGCGCTAGCACCGGCTCCGAGAGCTATCCCGTTGGTGGCCGTACTGGTGACGGCAGCTGAATCACCTAATGCAATAGCGCCAGCCGTATTCGCCTGAGTCAAGTTGCCAATGGACACACTACCTTGTCCGGCGGCAATCGCCGTATTACCAAGCGCGACAGCACCATTTGCCACTCCGCCAGTCGCTGTACCATTGGCCGTAGCTACGCTGTTATAGCCCTCGGCAATCGCACCCGTGCCGTTCGCCACACTGGGATCACCAATTGCAATAGCGCCAGCGCCTTTCGCTGTATTGCCGGCACCAATCGATACCGCAGAACCAGTAGTTCCACTCGTTGCACCAATAGCACTCGAACCTTTTCCTATCGCTACATCAGATGCATTGGTAGCGACGCTCTGTCCACCAATCGCAATGCTGTCAGTTCCGGAAGCCTTCGCCCCCGATGTTGCATTGCCACCAATGGCAGTCGCTCCAATAGCTGACGCGTTGGAGCTATACCCCGCAGCAAAAGCATATTGCGCCGCGGCAACAGAATTGACACCGAATGCGACTGCCGCATTAGCGGTAACTGACGCCCCATTTCCAATCTGAAGACGACCGCCATAAACGATAAATTGCGATTGATTAGAGGTATCTCCCGTACTATCTCCTATGATGACATTCGCCAATCCACTAGTGCCATCCACATAACCATAAAACAAATTTCTGAGATTTGAAGTTCCGTTCCCATATGCCATTAAACCGACACCTTGGGTGCCAGTTGACCCCGAATTCGTAATTCCATCATTATTTCCGATCAAATATGACCCGCCATTGCCACCATAACCGCTAACCCAATTCGGCGAATAACTCGAAATAATTGAAGCCGTTTGTGCATTAGAAAAAGCACAAAAAACCAAAAACGGAATAGCAGAGATGCTCCCCATAACGCTCCACCTCTTCCGCAAAAAAATAGAGCTAGCCGAGGAAGTTAATTTTGCACCACCCTTTGCATCATGCCCAATCGCGATTTCGGAACAAACAACAAACACGCCCCTTGACTTATTCCAAACTATTTTGTAAATCTTATTCATTTAGCGACCCCGATCAGAAAAATATTAACCTTAATTATTCAAAAATAACATCGGCCACTTCAACCCGACTCAGCGCGCACACCTCAATACAAAAAACGAGACCGATAGACATCTCTCAAACAACACCAAATCAAATTGATTAGCACGCAAATCAAAATTAACTTTATAAATTCAAAAATATTTCCCAATAATCTCACCAACAGCAGCAACTAATGAGAAGCACTTAAGACAATATATTCACCGTTTCTATAATTTAAATTTAAAATTCAGTCATCGCTATTAATAACACTTACGCAAACCCATGCAATACTCGATCAACTTTTCGACATACACCGAATAGTTATCCAAGGTTTCGATTTCGAACTATCGATCGCTGTACGACTACAGACCGGGTTGTTAAACGATTCTTCGCAATCTCAAAAGAGACTGGCGCCGTTCACGGCTCCAGCTCATGCATCGAATTACTCGAGTGCGAGGCCCGCCATGTTGGCTTGGCACCGCAACGCGATTGACGGCCTAGCCCCCCTGCGATTGATTCGGTGCATCGCATCCACTAACTAGTTGGCCAACGACGTCTGGAAAATCAAAAAGGGGCCTTTTGGCTACTCTTGAGCCGAGGCTGCTGGGAAATCTGTAACCTATTGTTTTGTATGAGGTTGCTGGAGGCGGTGAGCGAGCAGACAAAAAGGCCCGTTTTTGTCTAGTACAATCGAGGGGCCTCTTACACAAATTTGCGTTTCCCCTAGGGTGGGGACGGCCGATGCATTCACGGCTTCCTTATCACTCGGAACGCAAACGTTTGCTATCGTGTGAGGCATTCCGAAGCAATGCCGTTTGAATCCCTCACTGAATTGAAGCAACCAGCAATACAACGGGCCACCGCCGCGATGTGCCTTCGCGCAGCGGCCCTCTACGGGTAAAAAATCATGAAAATTGGTTACGCGCGTGTCTCGACCGACGAACAGAATCTGGACTTGCAGAAAGACGCCTTAAGCCGCGCAGGCTGCCAGATCGTCTTCTGCGATCAGGGCGTCTCTGGAACGACCTTCCAACGCCCGGGGCTCGAGCGAGCCCTGCGCCGCCTCAAGAAGGGCGGCGTCCTTGTCGTATGGCGCCTTGATCGATTGGGACGCTCTCTTGGTAAGCTCGTCGACCTGGTTACCTACCTCGAACAGCAGAATGTCAAGTTCGAATCGCTCACCGAAAATATTTCGACCGACTCGTCCAGCGGCACCTTGCTTTTTCATATGATGGCTGCAATGGCCCAGTTCGAACGGACCCTTATCAGTGAACGCACGAAGGCCGGAATTCAAGCTGCAAAAGCACGTGGGAAACGGCATGGACGCAAACCCGCCTTAAGTGCGGGTCAACAAGAGCAAGCACTGGCTCTCATGAAGACAGAGCCGATAACGTCTGTTGCTAGCCGATTCGGCGTCAATCCGCGAACGTTGGTGCGCATGCGCGACCGAGTCGCTAATGAACAAGCATTAATTTCCTAACGATGCGGAAATCAATACGCCGCCTGATCAATCCAAAACCAGGCGGCGTAATCGAGAGCGGTAACTGCACTGATTCGTCGTAATCGGCTATTTCGCCCGCGCTGAGCGAGTTGTCTCGCTCAGCGCATTCGAGTTCGAGCACGGCACCGTAAGGCACCCACCGGCGGATATCCAGCTCTCGCATCGTGGATCCCTGCCTGCCACTCCCCACCTCTCGGCATCGGTAAAAGACCGGGGACATTCATTCGGCTGCCTTGGCCAGGTGGGGAGAATTTCACGCTTACGATCATTGCCCACGCATGTCGTCCAGTTCCAATCGTCCCAATTTAAAAGCAAGCTGTATCTTTGCGGTATGCCAATCCGTCAGCGCCTGGACGCGTCGCTGCTGTGCATTCGCCAGCGCAGTCTGCGTATTCAGCAACTCTAGAATGTTGCCCACGCCGTGCTCGTATCTGTGCTGCGCGGCGTCAAATGATCGCCCGGCATTCGTCAGCGTCGTTTCGCTGTGAGCGACGTTTTTCGTCGCTGTTTGTAGCGCCTGCCAACTCGTCCAGACGTCCAGCGCGACCTGGTGCAGGGCTTCGTCCACCACATCCTGCTGACGCTCGGCCTCGGCCCGCGCTTGCTCGACCTGATAGTGTCGCCCGAAACCTTCAAAGAGCGGTATCGTCACGCACGCCAATCACAAGCGCATCTATCGCCTGTACCGTGAGGCAGGGCTGGCTGTGCGGCGCCGTCGCAAGCGCCATGGCGTCATGATTGAGCGCGAGCAACTGGCATTGCCGGGCGCCCCCAACGAGGTGTGGTCAATCGATTTCGTGATGGATGCGCTTTCCAACGGCCGGCGCGTGAAGTGCCTGACCGTCGTCGACGACTTCACGAAAGAGGCTGTCGACATCGTCGTCGACCATGGCATCTCAGGTTTGTATGTCGCTCGGGCATTGGATCGTGCAGCTCGCTTCCGTGGCTATCCCAAGGCGGTGCGAACCGACCAGGGACCCGAATTTACGAGCCGCGCGCTTGACCAGTGGGCGTATGCGAACGGCGTCACGCTGAAGTTGATTCAGGCGGGTAAGCCAACGCAGAATGCGTACATCGAATCGTTCAACGGCAGTTCCGCGACGAATGCCTTAACGAGCACTGGTTCACGACGCTCGCGCACGCTCGGGCTGTCATCGCGGCATGGCGTCAGGATTACAACGAGCAAAGGCCGCACAGCGCACTGAACTACCTTGCGCCGTCAGAGTTTGCGGCGAAACATCGGGCAACCGCGGATACTCCTGCCGCTTTCCAGGAGCTGGTTTAAAGGGACTTTGCTAGAAGCCCATTGGCTCTATTGAAGGGGGCAGGTCAACGGAAAACTGTCGCAAATTCATGGGCTTAAGTGTCGCGCAATAAACTCGTCACCGGTCCCGGCGTCGCGAAGACGGGCGTCAACTCGCCCGGTCGCACCGAACAGCGCGATTATTTTTTTCCCGGCCATGAAGTCACGCAGCCTTCGCCAACAAGGCTTTGATGGCCGTTTCGGTGTTGGCGATTGCGGCATGCGCCGCATCGGGGCCGAAAACCGTGCCTTCGACGCGCACTACTTCGACGTCGGTCAGGCCAATGAAACCGAGCAGGTGCAGCAAATAATTGGTCTGAAAGTCGAACGGTGCCCAAGCACCTTCCGAGAACACGCCACCGGTAGCGGTAACGAGATAGACCTTCTTGCCGGCCAGCAGCCCCTTCGGCCCAGTATCGCCGTAGCCGAAGGTGACGCCCGGCCAAGTGACGTGATCGAACCAAGCCTTGAGCTGCGAGGGCAGACCGAAGTTGATCATGCCCGAACCGAGCACGATCACATCGGCGACCTTCAACTCATCGACCAATTCTTGCGCGACCTTCACCGCCTCGACCTGTTCCGGTGTGCGATCTTCGGGTTCCGTGATCCGGCCCTGGATGTAGGCTGGCGTGATGTGCGGCGGCGGATTTGCGGCAAGGTCGCGCACGGTCAGCGGACCGCCCGTGCGGGCTTGGATGCCATCGGCGATTTCGGTGGCAAAGCGAGTGGAAAGGCTGTCAGCCCCGCGCGGGCTGGAAGTGACAAGTAGGGTGTGGCTCATGGCGGCTCCATGGTATAAAAAGAGAACTTAGTATGGTATTGATTCTTACTTACCAATTTATACAAAGGATGGTATGGTTCCTGCCGCTTCCCCACAAGTAGGCACACGCATGTCACTTAGTCACCCCGAGCTACCTGCCGATTTGCCTGCACCTGACGCTGGCGGCTGCTTGGCAACTCGTGAAATCCTGGATCGCATCGGCGACAAGTGGAGCCTCTACATTGTCGCTATGCTGGCCAATGGCCCGCGGCGCTTCAACGAATTGAAACGCGGCATCGACGGCATTTCCCAGCGGATGTTGACACTCACCTTGCGCGGACTGGAACGCGACGGATTGATAACGCGGACGATGTATCCAACGATTCCTCCTCGCGTCGATTACGAACTCACTGACATGGGAAGAACGCTGTTGAAGCCTGTCATGGCGTTGGTCAACTGGGCGAGCGAGAATCAAGTCGCCATTGCCGAGGCGCATAAACGTTTTGACGAGGCGCCGGAGCCAGATCAGGTGTCGATTCAGGGCGTTGTCTACCAGCGTCGATAACGGGTCCAGACCGTAGGCGTGTGCCAATACCGCGGCGAAATCCAAATGCCGGCTCCCGTTAGGACCTGTTCCAACACGGATTTTTCGTGGGCTGAGAAGGCGCTGCATTTTCCGATCTATCCAACCGTGAGTCGGCCAACCAATCGGAAAATTCGCATAGCCTGACTTGGGTGTCCGCTCCCTGAGCCAGACGGGACGCCTCAACGTCTCACCGTTGACGCAAACCAATGACGCTTCATGGCCGGGAGCAGCTGTCGCAGTTGACCCCGAATGTCCCGCATCACTACTTTTCCAGCATGCTTGACCGAGCTTCAGGCAGAGAGCGTCCTGTCTGAACTCAGCGCATCGACCGGCCCGGCGGTGCGTCGGGAATCGGTCAAGAAATCAGGACGTTACCGCCGGAACCCTTGCTCCACGACGCGAATTGACAAATTTAATGCGGACGTAGGCGAATTGACGACATTCTTTTGAAGGGGCCGTCAATAAAGTCGTCTACATGAACGCCCCCCTTTGCGCCGGACTTTCGAGCCTTCGAAAAACAGGATGGGCTGCAGCTCTACATTCGGCCTTGTTGCAGCCTGATTCGCTGCGGGCCCCTATGAAATCCGCAGACTCACGCCTCATTCACTTCGCGAGCTTGTCAGGCTCAGACAACTTTTCAGGCTTAGTGAGTCCCAGGTCCTACCTGTTTTGTCATCACACTCGAATGCCACCGCAACTTTTGACGTTCCATCCCTTCAGCACAACTTTCAGATAGGCCAGAGAAGTCAGGCCGGTTTAACGCTTTCGTAGTCCTTCCGGTAGGGCCGTTGATGTGCCAGCATTGCCCAGATTATTCGGGCAAGCTTGTTGGCCATCGCGACGATGACGACGTTCAACGGACGCCGCTGTTTCATCTGCGTCACCCATAGACCGGGCTCTCTCACGTGGTAGATAATGCTTCGCGCGCCGTGAACGAGCAAAGTCCTGAGATAGGTATCACCTCGTTTACTGATTCCCTGTAGCTCGATCTTGCCGCCGGAACCCGTCTGTCCCGGGACGAGACCGAGCCACGCAGCAAACTCGCGGCCGGATTTGAAGGCTTTGGCCTGTCCCATCGTTGCCACTGCCGCCGTTGCGGTAAGCAGGCCTACGCCTGGGATCATCGCAACTGCTTTGGCAGACGGGTCGTCTTTCATCCACTCGTGCAAACGGCGCTCGATCTGGCCGATCTGCCGATCGAGGTCATCCAGACCTTTCCATTGCTCGCGTAACGTGTCGATCAGTATCGCTGGCAAGCGTCCCGACAATCGTTCCAAAACCCCAACGACGGATTTGTCCAACGCAGCTCGACCGACACCCATCACCTCGCCATACTCGGTCAGCAACCCGCGCAGGCTGTTGATCTGCATCGTGCGAAACTTCACCAGTTGCTGCCGCATGCGATGCAGCGCGAGCACTGCCTGTTGAGCCTCGGTCTTCACGGCAACTTCCTTGCTGTCCATCTGCGTGGCCATCCAGATTGCTCGAGCATCGGCCGCATCGTTTTTGTTGCGGATGTTGAATGCCTTGACGAACTTCGCTGGCATCAGCTTCACCCGGTGGCCCATCTCGATCAATCGCCGCGCCCAGTGTTGGGATCCGCTGCAGGACTCCATCCCGATAAGACAAGGACTGCGATTTGCAAAATATTCGAGAAACGCCGCTCGTTTCACAGGTCTGTTCACGATCTCGCCGGTTTCGGGGTCCACCCAGTGCACCTGCATTACGTTTTTTGCGATGTCCACACCCACGATCGTATGCGTCATGATGGATCCTCCGGCTGAGTAGGCCAATATGATCTACCGATTTCTATTCAGTAGCGACCGCAGGGCACGAATGTACCGCCGAAGCTACACGCAGCGATGGTGGGGGGCGTTCATATCATTCAATTCGCAGCCCGGAGGCCTTGATCCATGGGAATTCCGGAGTGACGGAATTATTTTGCTCTACGCCACGAGGCGGCGAGCCATGGGCGCCGGGACGTGGAGCACGGCATCAACCCACTGCTCCACCCGGAGATACGAACAGCCCCGCCATCCGCGCCCGCCGTTGCGCGAGTTCGGACATCTGTTCGGCCGTGGCCAGATAGACCGCGATCTCTCCAGCCCATCGCCCCAAGCCTTGAATCTCCAGTTCGAGCCGGACCGGCAGCCGCTGATTCATAGGAGCCTCCGCTAGCAGATCAAGCTGACGTACCCGCGTCACGCAGGTAAGCACGAGACCAGTACCGTCTGTGAACGCTCGGTGACGAGTGCCATGATGTCCTGTGAAGGACACGAATGACCAGTCGTGTCCACGATA
>NZ_CADFDK010000033.1 GCF_902832885.1 Burkholderia seminalis DSM 23518 | reverse complement strand
CTGCGAGAGGTTTTCGTGAACCGTCAACGCGAGCGCGACGCTACCCGGGTCCAGCACGTCGCTGCGCAATTCGATCAGACGCATGCAGGTTCTCCTTCCGATCCGGCGTCGGTCGACGCATCCCGGTCACGCGCTGCCGCGCCGTCATCGGTCGCGACCGGCTCGGCCATATCCGGCACCGCCACGGCGTCCGCCTGCGTGTCGTCGTCATCTTCGAACGCAAGCGACAACGTGTCGGTTGCCGACAGCCGCACCGTTCGCAGCATGCGGCTTTCCGCACGGGCGGCCAGCACGCCGCGCGCGACGGTGGGCATCACGTACTGACGCAGCATGTCGCGCACCGCTCGACCGTTGGCCGGGTGCTGCGCGACCGCCCGCGCGATCCAGCCCGCCACATCGTCGTCGACTTGCCAGCCGAGGCCGGTTTGCGCAAGCCGCTGGCCAATCTCATCGAGCGCCTGATGCGCGATGCCCGTCAGCGCGTCGAGATCGAGCGGCCGGAACACGACGACCTGAATCCGCGCCAGCAGCGCCGCGGAAAAGCGCCCTTGCAGCCGCTCGCGCACCAGCGCCTCGAGCTTTGCCTGCGACACCCCCGGATCGGCCTTGCACGACGCCTCGATCTCGGCATCGCCGAGATTGGTGGTCAGCAGGATCAAACTGTTGCGAAAGCTGATGCGACGCCCGTCACCGTCTTCCATCCAGCCCTGGTCGAACACCTGATAGAAGACTTCGTGCACGTCCCGATGCGCGCGATCGAACTCATCGAGCAACAGCACGCTGTATGGCTTCTTGCGGATCGCCTCGGTCAGGCGCCCCCCTTTACCGTAGCCGACATAACCAGGCGGCGCGCCCTTCAGCGTCGATACCGTATGGGCTTCCTGGAATTCGTTCATGTTGAACTGCACGAGATTGCGGTCCCCGCCGAACAGCAGTTCCGCGAGCTTCGCAGCCGCCTGGCTCTTTCCCGTGCCTGTCGGCCCCGCGAGCAGCATCACGCCGAGCGGCCGCTGTGGATCGCCGAGACCGGAATGCGACACGTGCAGCGCGTAGGCGATCGAGCGCAGGCCGCCTGCCTGCCCATGAATGCACTCGCCGAGCAAGCGCTCAAGATCCACGATCCGCTGCGCCTCATCTTCCGCAAGCTGCGTGACCGGCACGCCGGTCCATTCCGCGAGCACTTCGGCGATCACGTGCTCGTCAACCCACGGCCGCACCCGGCGATCGGCGCTGATGCGCGCTGCCAGCGCCCCGTCGCCGTCCACGTCCGCCGCCGACGTCGCACGCATCCGGGCGAGCCACGCGTTCACTTCCTCGCGCTGCGTCTCGACGACGCCTTCGAGCGTGCGGGCCTGCCGCGCGAGACTGTCTCGCTGCGCCTCCAGATCCGCTTCGTCACCCGGCGTCGACACCCCCATCCTTCGGTCGTTGGCCCGCCAGCTGAGGGTCTGCCCGATCGCAAGTGCCTGCTGCGCGAGCCGCTCCAGTTCGGCCGGCGCGCAGTTCTGGCTCATCGCGACCCGCGCACACGCGGTGTCCAGCAGGCTGATCGCCTTGTCCGGCAGTTGTCGTGCCGGCAGATAGCGGCGCGACAGCGCGACGGCGCTACGCAGTGCCGCATCGATGATGTGGACGCCATGGTGCTCCGCGAAGCGCGGCGCGATCATGCGCAACATATCGACGGCAACGGTGTCGCTCGGTTCCTCGACAGGCACCGCCTGAAAACGCCGGACGAGCGCGGCGTCCGGTTCGATGTACTGCTTGTATTCGGACCAGGTGGTCGCCGCGACCATCCGCAATTGGCCCCGGGCGAGCATCGGCTTGATCAGGTTCGCGGCATCGCCCGTTCCGGCCGTGCCGCCGGCGCCGACCAGCGTATGCGTCTCGTCGCAGAACAGGATCACAGGATTCGGCGCGGCCAGCACTGCATCCATCACGGCCTTTAGGCGCTGCTCGAATTCACCGCGCACGCCCGCCCCCGCCTGCAGTCGCGCCAGATCCAGCGCCCACACCTGCGCACCTAGTAGCCCGGGCGGCACCACGCCCACGTGGATCTTCTGCGCCAGCGCCTCGACCACGGCCGTCTTGCCCACGCCAGCCTCGCCGACCAGGATCGGGTTGTTCTGGCGCCGTCGCGACAGGATGTCGATCACGGTCCGCAATTCGTCGTCGCGACCCACGACCGGGTCCAACTCGCCGCGTGCCGCCTGATCCGTCAGGCAGGTCGCCCATTTCGCCAGCGCGTCGCCTGACGCCGCCCCGTCGGCGCGCAGGTCGTCGTCGCGTTGCGACGGGCTCTCGGTCGCCTCGGGCCAACCCGAGGCAAGCGCCTCGTAGCGCTTCGCAATCTCGTCGATCGTCGCGGACGTGATGCCTTGCGCAATACGCTGCTGAAGCCAGCGGCGCGTGACATCGTCATCCAGCCACGCAAGCAGCAAATGGCCGGAGCGCACCTTGCCCGACGGTGCGGCGACCTGGCTCCAGATCACGGCCGGGCCGACGCTGCGCTCGAGCGATGCAGAGATGTCCTGCAGCGACTCGCCGCCCGCGGCGAACATATCGAGCGCCTTCTCCAGCCGGCGCTTCACTTCGCCGACGTCATGCCCCCATTCGACGAGCAGCTTCGCGAGATCGCTCTGATCGCGCTGCAGCAGGCACAGCGCCCAATGATCGAGATCGATGAAGGTGTGCCGCCGTGACCGCCCCAGCGCCGCAGCGTCGACAAGGGCCGCATAGGTGGTGCGGCCTAGACAGTTGAAGATACGTTCGCGATTCACGTCGAGTCCCGCAAAGATTCGTAGATGGTTAGAGTGTGCAGTGCGTCATTTGGTCGAGACCACGCATCGACGCCGATTCGCATGCGCCCAACTTTCCCGGCCAGCTCAGGGCGCGTCCGCACCTGAACCTTGATGACCGGGTCAATCCTTCCGTCGACGAAATCCGCCGCGACCGCGCATACCGCCATTGCAGCCGCCGAGCGACGTTGCCAACGGTAAAACTCATCGGCCTCAATGGGGCCGATGACGATCTCCATCGAGTGCTGAACATCCCAGATTCGCGCGCCGAGCCGCCATGCTCCGAGCCGCCGGCCGCCGCGAGACGCGGGCGGCACGGAAATCCAGCGCCCGTGGCGCGGCGTGACCCGAAGCGGCACGCGAAAGTAACGGGCCAGCATGCGCTGCAGGTCAGCCAGCGAGCGGCGCGGCGCGCAATACACGCCCGGGAACGCGCGCCGGCATACCTGCGCGTGGCACGTCGCGGCGTCGTCGCCAGCCGGCGCATTCGCGTTCGCCAGTGCGGTAACCCGCTCGACGAACGCATTGCGCGCGCGCTCGTAGCCGAGCACCGGGTGCATTGACGACCACGCCAGGTAATGCAGCCACGCGAGGTCGCCGCAGGCGACGTTGACGAAGCGCTCGAACGCCGCGTTGCGCTCGAAGCGCTTCTCCTCCATCGCATGCTCGGTCACGTGCAGCGGCAGCGGACCATACGGCGCGAACAACCCGAAATGTCGCTGGACGATGTTGACCCGCGGGTGATCGTCCGTCTCGACAAGACGGGCTTGTTCGATCCGCACGCTCGCCACTTCCGTGCTCGCGAAATGCATCTCGGCCGACTGCTCGATACGCAGCCACGGCGGACTGCGCTTCATGAGCCGCACCGCCCCCCTCGTCCGCGCTCCAGCACCTCGACACGGCGCATCAGCTCGAAGAACGTGCGGTTCGGCGTGAGTGCCCGCTTGATGCGTGCCAGTCTCACTGCAGCCTCCCGTCGCCCGTGGTCGTGTTCGCGTGAAAGCTGGCCGCTTCGCCGTCGAGCTTCACGACCACCTCGATGCCGTCGTTGAGCGTCGCGGCCTCGGCGAGCGCCTGCGCCAGCACGCGACCGAACAGCCAGCCGCCGCGGTCCGAGTGCGCTGATTCGTCGATATCGATCTCGACGCGCGCCGCGCGCACTAGCGCGAGCGGCGTCAAACGGCCCGCCGCGATGAACCGCGCGCCAAGATGAACCGAGCGCAAACTGTCGATCCGCTGCCGGTCGAGCACATCGTCGCGATCGGCAGCGAGCTGCAATTGCCGGATCACGCGCGCAGTGACGTCCTGTGCTTGTCCGGTACGCAGCGCGAGCGGGTTCTGGCCGAGGTGCGATGTGGCATCCCAGCACGCGTCGGCAGGCGGCATGCCGCGCGGTGTGCTCGCGGGCCACAGGCATTCGATGCGCCGCACGGCGACCGGATCGAGCAGGCTCAGCTCGGCGTCCAGCAGCGCCGACGGCCGCCAGTCTCGGTCAGCCACATGCGCCTTGCCGGCAATCGACGCGATGTCGTCCAGCTCAACGGTATCGTCGAACGTCGACACGGCAATCAGGTCATGGCTCGCAAGCGGGTCCGAGCGGTCGCGCCGCGCGCCGTCGGCAACCAGCCCGTTCTCCCGGCGCAGGCTGTAGCGGATCGACTCGTCGCTCTCCTCGTATCCGCCAGTCTCCAGCACCGAGCGCGCCGTGTGCGACTGACCGTTGCTTTCGCACACGCGCACTTCGGTCAGCCCCCCACAGGTGATGGGCGGCCGGCGACATCCGGTCGACCGGAATCCATTGCTCGGTCAGATTAGGGTCGTAGGGCACCGGGTCGAAGCGCTTCGGATACAAATTGATCACCGGCGTCGCGAACAGGCGGAACTGATGCGCGTCCACTTCGCCGACGAGGCCGTTCGGCACCTGCTTCAGCGCGAAAAACAATTCGAACGATCGGGCGGACGGGTCAGCTGCGGCAACGGGTGCGAGGGCATCGAGATAGACGCCGAGCAGCCGCGTCGGCTGTGCGAAGTATTCACGCAACACGCGCAAGCCGGGCAGCCCGCCAAAGTCCGGCGGCAATAGCGCTTCGGCGTCGTCGATACCGGACATCCGGATGCCCGACAACGGCAGCGTCAGCACTTCATCGCCACGCGGGGTTGGCACCACCGCATACCACGCACCGCTCGACGCGAGCAGTGCCTGATGGAGTGCGTACGCCCGCGGCAGATCGCCGGCCAGGCTCAAGTGCAGCGGCGCGAAACCGGCTTCGCCGCGACCCAATTCACCGACCGTCGCGATACCCTCCAGCTCGAAGCGAAAATGCAGCACCGCCTGCGACGACGCAAGTTGCTGCGCGAGCAGCGCAGGCAAGCCGTTCACGCTCCGGCTGCACTCGACCTTCGAGATCCGCAATGGCAGTAGCGTCACGTCGCGCGCCGTTGCGAACGTGACTGGCAGCTTGCGGCCGGGCATGCGTGCCGAGACCAGCGAGCCGCGCGGCAGCACACTGCCACGAAAGGCTTCCGGTGAATCCAGATCAGGATGAAAAGCAAAAGTCGAAATCGCGGGCGTAGCCGCCATGAACAAAGGGCAGACACGCCCGAGCGCCTGCTGCGCAAATTCCGCGCATTCGCGATCGAGGCGTGTCTGCACCCGCGCCGACAGGTACGCAACACCTTCAAGCAACCTCTCGACGAACGGATCGGTCACTGCATCCGGATGCAGGCCGAGCGCCGATGCGACTTGCGGGTGCTCCTTCGAGAAGCGCGTGCCCGCATCGCGCAACTGGCGCAGTTCGTCGTTGTAATGGTCCAGGAAGCTCATGATCATTCGCCGTTCATCAATCGCCGACCAAACTGAAAAAACCATCCAGATAGTCGAGCGCGAGGCTCACCCTGATTTCAGCTCCATCGTCGCGAGCTGTTGTAAAGATGTCGAAGTACACCGTCTGCGGTGCCTGCCTGACGCCGCCGCTTCTCGGCTGCACCCTGGTTCGCGTGCTCTCCACACGCGGCTCAAAACGGCGTATCACTTCGCCTATGTGCGAAGCGGTATGCACCGGATCGATCCGGGTGGCGCCCGCAACCTGCAATGGCGGGCAGCCGTAGTTCAGCACCGAATACGCGGCCGGACTGTTGTCCGAGACGCCGAGTTTTCCGCCGCGCAGTGCACAGTTCATCAACTCGACCAGGTGATGTCCGACCACTTCCTGGAGCGAGTCGCGACGGAACCGCTTCGACAGCTTGTTATAGAGTGGATGCGCGCTCACATGCGTATTCCTGCGTGTCCCGTCCTAGGCCGAAACACGTCCATGGTCTGCTCGAATTAAAGATGCATGCCGGTTTAGATCGGTGCGTTCAGCTTCAGGTCATAGCCGGCCTTGATCACCGCGCCCATCGTGCCGTCGTTGCGCTGCTCGCGGTACTCGAACTCGATCTGGGCGAAGTTGATCTTGATTTCGTCCGTCGGCAGCACGTTATCGACTTCGCCACTGCCGTGGCCGAGCAGCGAAAACGGCATGTTGCCGAGCGTACGGAACGACGAAACCAGGCCGCTCGCGAACGAAATCGTGAGGAATTCCTGCTGCCCCTTGCCAGACTTGCGGCAAATCAGCTTGGCGCTGGCGATGTGGTCGCCCGTCGCGCACATCAGGAACAGCTTCGGCGAGGCCTTGTTCGACACCATCCGAAACTCGAAATCCTTCATCTCCACCTTTCCCGCGCCACCACCACTGCCGAAGCCCCACCGGCCCGAATTTTCTTCGGCCCATTGCCAGCTCTGAATCTGGATCAGGCCCGGATACTGCTGATCCGTCGACTCGCCTTCAACGCCGTCGATCTGCAGGAAATAATCCACCAAAGCATTCGCCATAATTCGATCTCCTAAATTAGCTAAACAAATTCAAAAACCCACCGTGAATGCAGCTGTTCAACGTGACGCCATCGACTGCGATGCCATCACGCGACGTTTCGAAAGACGTCGTCCATCGCGAGAACGGGATCCGAGACCGGCCGTTGCCGGTCAGGTTCCCGATTCCTGCCTGGCCGACGGCAGCTTCGAAACCAGTCGAAGGGACACGGTCAACCCCTCCAGCTGGAAATGGGGGCGCAGGAAAAATTGCGCGCGATAGTAGCCCGGGTTTTCCGGAATCTCGTCGACGACCACCTCGGCGGCCGACAGCGGGCGCTGCGCCTTGGTGGTTTCGCTCGAGATGGACGGGTCACCGTCGACGTAATTCATCAGCCAGTCATTGAGCCAGCGCTGCGTGTCCTCGCGCGACTTGAACGAACCGATCTTGTCCCTGACGATGCACTTCAGGTAGTGCGCGAAACGGCAGGTCGCGAAAATGTACGGCAGCCGCGACGACAGGTTGGCGTTCGCCGTCGCGTTGTCGTCTTCGTAAATCGCCGGACGATGCACGGTCTTCGCCCCAATGAACGCGGCGGTGTCGGAGTTTTTCCGGTACACGAGCGGCATCAGGCCAGACTCCGACAATTCATGCTCACGTCGATCTGAGATCGCGATTTCTGTGGGGCAATGCAACTCGATCTCGCTATCCTGCGATGGCAGAACGAACTTGGGTAACACCTCAACCGCACCTCCAGATTCGATGCCACGAATCTTCGTGCACCAGCCATAGGTTTTGAACGCACGGGTAACGTTTGCACCCATTGCATATGCGGAATTAGCCCAGCAGAAATCTTCCGCCCGATTCGGGTCGACCTTTTCTTCGAAGCCGAACTCCTCCACCGGATGCGTCTTCGGGCCATATGGAACGCGTGCTAGAAAACGTGGCAAGGTCAGCGCCAGATACCGGGAATCATTGCTCTCTCTCAGACGACGCCAGAACGTGTACTCGGTCGACGTGAATATCTTGGAGACGTCACGCGGATTCGACAACTCGTTCCAGTTGTCCATTTGCAGCAACCCAGGTGCAGCTGCTGCGATGAATGGAGCATGCGCGGCCGCCGCGATCTTCGACATCTCTGTCAGGACCGAGACGTCTTGTACGCTGTGGTCGAACTGATAGTCCCCAATCAAGCAGCCGAAAGGCTCGCCACCAAATTGACCGTATTCCTGCTCATATATCATCTTGAAGATGGGGCTTTGGTCCCACACGACGCCTTTGAAGCGCCGCAAGGTCTTGGCGAGGTCAGCCTTCGAGATGTTCAGGTAGCGAATCCTGAGGCTCTCACTGGTGTCGGAATTCGACACGAGATAATGCAGACCGCGCCATGCTCCCTCGAGCGTCTGGAATCGCTTGTTGTGCAAAACTTGCGTAAGTTGATCGGAAATTTTCTTATCCAATTCCGCAACTAGCTGCTCAATCGTCTGAGCAACATCCTCCCGGACCACCACCTTGTTCCGTCGTGCGTACGTAAGCAGCGTTTCAACCGCGCTTTGGACCGCCTCGGCGGCCTCGCTCGTCCTCGGTCGGAACGAACGACGGAGAATGTCCTTCAGATCGCCATCCACGACGACGCGTCCGGCAGACTCGACTGACGGCACTGCTTGGGGAAGCATGTTCATTTCCCCTCCTGATTCGGCGCCGGATCGTCTGAAGGTGCACCTGAAGTGGATGACTCGGGGATAACGCCTCCTTCACTCGACCATTTTGGATTTTTGAGCAACTCGTGAATCAGATCCTCGGCCGCAGCCTTCCCGTCCATATACGTCAGCAGCTCCTTCAAGCGATTGCGCGCCTCGAGCAGGGTCGACAACTCGGGGATCCGCTTGACGACTTCGGCGGGCTCAAACGAATCCATCGAAGTAAAGGTGAGATCGATCGGGATCAGTGTCCCATCGTTGGTCAAGACGTTTTTCACGTGATAACTCAGCGAAGGGGCAATCTGTGACATCCGTTCATCGAAGTTTTCCACATCGATCTCGGAGAACCGACGATCTTCGACCGGTCCCAGCGGCTCCACGTTGTCACCAGACAAGTCCGCCAACACGCCTGCCACAAAAGGAAGTTCGACCTTCTTCTGCGATCCGTAGATCTCAACGTCGTACTCGATCTGCACTCGAGGAGCCCGACTCTCCCCGATGAACTTCTGCCCGTCCTTCTGACGCACCATGGCTCCCACCTCCTCAATAAGACATGTGATTTACTCGGCTGAACCGGACGGCCTTTCAAGTTTGGCCGCAAGCGCTGCACCATCTAAATAGAGCTCTGCTAGCAAATCCGCAAATCCTGCGCCGAGCATGCGCTGAACGCGCGATAGGAAAATCGGCGCAGGATGACCGGGCTCGTGGACACGGAAATACTCAACAATGTGACCAAGCGCGATCGCCACCTCTTCTCTCGTCGACAGTACGGATCGACTATCGAAATCCTCAACACGTGTGCTTGCACTGCATTTGTGAGCAGAAGTCCCGTCAGACGGCGCGGCCGCTGCATCAACCCGTGGACCAAGCGCCCCAAGCGCCCTGTCGAGCAGATCAAGAACCCGGGAAATGTCGACGACTTGTTTCTCAGGAATCAATGCCCTCTCAATTATTACTAAGGATTCCCTAATTTCTCCAATAACATTAATCGCCCTTTCTTGAGAAGCCTGATCCCATATAGCGGAGTCCACCATTCCGCAGACCAGCTCATTCACCGTGACATCTTTCCCTTCGAGAAAGGCGTTGCCGATCTGATGAAGGAATTGAGGGCCGGCGATCCACCCAAGATGAAGCGCATGGATTTCACCAGGCGACTCGTCAGACTGGGCCCGAGGATAGATCTGCTCGGTTGGAAGAACCATGATTGCGGCAAGGCACTTGATACCGTCGACCAACCCAGCAACGCCTCGCCTAGCCATGCAGGCTCGCAAGTACCAAATCGCCACCCTGATATCACTTGCCTCCTTCAAAAGAAGAACGCAAGCGTTTTCAATTGAAGCCCATTGAAATGGGCTTTCACCTTTTCTTGGGGGCGCATCCCCAACTGAGTCATACTCACAAATCGCCGCATTGATCTGAATGAAACGCTCATCAAAATCCAATGCACCGAGTTCTGACTCATTCTCCATCAACTCACCCACAGCCACAGCGCCACCTCCTTACCTCTGCAACAAGTCAATTTACCTCAGAGTCAAAGCAACACTGGTCGAAACTTAATAGATTCCAGAACTCATTCACGGCATCACAGCTTGACTAAAGCCCGGGAGCCTCGTCCACACGCAACCCCACAACCACCCGAGCTTGCCCCTTCAATCAGACCGAACGGCAATGTCAAGTCGCTTGCCCCTCAACCAACAAACCCCGTCCCTCGCCTTGAATTACACAACAACACAAGCACTATCAGATTTGACAACAACCCAAACCAATAACCTCACCCAATAAGGATACGCCCAAATTAGAAACAATTCGGCTTGGATCGAGGCATTTATCAACAAACCACTCGGAATCGACCTCTTCGAAATATCTACATACCAATAGAGCAACTACTCTAGTTTGCGCGACGAATATAATCCACGCCCATCATCAAACGCAAGTCAAATTCTGAAAAATTTCGAGACCCAACAGCACCACGACAACTTGACTTTCTCAAGAAAACACGTACTCACTTAACACACAAATTGCCATAATGGACCATTATGTCCATAAACCCATCTGTTTTTCACACATCCCCCTCCATACCAATTGAATTGAAAACACACAATAATTAATCCAACCAAGTATCGGTAATAATTACGCCACACCATAGGATGGGTTAAATATCCCAACCCTTAATTTGACCACTTCGACTGCAGCAAATACAACATCAACAATTAGCAGAATGGACAAAATGGTACTTTACGTCGCCACGTTACTATCTTCGCGCCCCAATAATCGCGGTTTTGGCCAGCCAGGCCCGACATGATTCTCGCCCCCAGGCGCAGTCATGATCCAGGGGGGTGCCCCTATGTGTTTCGTCAAGCGTTAGGGGCTGACTTGGGTTGGTAAATGGTGCCGTCGCGCAGCATGGCGAACAGGACGTCGCA
>NZ_CADFDK010000032.1 GCF_902832885.1 Burkholderia seminalis DSM 23518 | reverse complement strand
AGCTCGATCACGTCGCTGTCGACCTCGGCCTCGACGGGTCTGAGCACGACGAACAGCACGGTGACGTCGCTGAGCACCTCGGCGTCCACGGGCCTGTCGTCGGCAACGAGCTCGATCACCTCGCTGTCGACCTCGGCGTCGACGGGCCTGAGCACGACGAACAGCACGGTGTCGTCGCTGAGCACCTCGGCGTCCACGGGCCTGTCGTCGGCCAATAGCTCGATCACGTCGCTGTCGACCTCGGCCTCGACGGGTCTGAGCACGACGAACAGCACGGTGACGTCGCTGAGCACCTCGGCGTCCACGGGCCTGTCGTCGGCGAACAGCTCGATCACGTCGCTGTCGACCTCGGCGTCGACCGGCTTGAGCACGACGAACAGCACGGTCACTTCGCTGAGCACGTCGGCGTCCACCGGTCTGTCGTCGGCCACCAGCTCGATCACGTCGCTGTCGACCTCGGCCTCGACGGGTCTGAGCACGACGAACAGCACGGTGACGTCGCTGAGCACCTCGGCGTCCACGGGCCTGTCGTCGGCGAACAGCTCGATCACGTCGCTGTCGACCTCGGCGTCGACCGGCTTGAGCACGACGAACAGCACGGTGACCTCGCTGAGCACGTCGGCGTCCACCGGTCTGTCGTCGGCCACCAGCTCGATCACGTCGCTGTCGACCTCGGCGTCGACGGGTCTGAGCACGACCAACAGCGCGGTGACGTCGCTGAGCACGTCGGCCTCCACCGGCCTGTCGTCGGCCAACAGCTCGATCACCTCGCTGTCGACCTCGGCGTCGACGGGCCTGAGCACGACGAACAGCACCGTGACCTCGCTGAGCACCTCGGCATCCACGGGCCTGTCGTCGGCCACCAGCTCGATCACGTCGCTGTCGACCTCGGCTTCGACGGGGCTGAGCACGACGAACAGCACCGTGACCTCGCTGAGCACGTCGGCTTCCACGGGTCTGTCGTCGGCCAATAGCTCGATCACGTCGTTGTCGACGTCGGCCTCGACGGGTCTGAGCACGACGAACAGCACGGTGACGTCACTGAGCACCTCGGCCTCCACGGGCCTGTCGTCGGCCAATAGCTCGATCACGTCGTTGTCGACGTCGGCCTCGACGGGTCTGAGCACGACGAACAGCACGGTCACGTCGTTGAGCACCTCGGCGTCTACGGGCCTGTCGTCGGCCACCAGCTCGATCACGTCGCTGTCGACCTCGGCCTCGACGGGTCTGAGCACGACGAACAGCACGGTCACTTCGCTGAGCACGTCGGCCTCCACCGGCCTGTCGTCGGCAACGAGCTCGATCACGTCGCTGTCGACGTCGGCCTCGACGGGCCTGAGCACGACGAACAGCACGGTCACGTCGTTGAGCACCTCGGCGTCTACGGGCCTGTCGTCGGCCACCAGCTCGATCACGTCGCTGTCGACCTCGGCCTCGACGGGTCTGAGCACGACGAACAGCACGGTCACTTCGCTGAGCACGTCGGCCTCCACCGGCCTGTCGTCGGCAACGAGCTCGATCACCTCGCTGTCGACCTCGGCGTCGACGGGCCTGAGCACGACGAACAGCACGGTCACGTCGTTGAGCACCTCGGCGTCTACGGGCCTGTCGTCGGCCAATAGCTCGATCACGTCGTTGTCGACGTCGGCCTCGACGGGTCTGAGCACGACGAACAGCACGGTCACTTCGCTGAGCACCTCGGCCTCCACGGGCCTGTCGTCGGCCAATAGCTCGATCACGTCGCTGTCGACCTCGGCGTCGACGGGTCTGAGCACGACGAACAGCACGGTCACGTCGTTGAGCACCTCGGCGTCTACGGGCCTGTCGTCGGCAACGAGCTCGATCACGTCGCTGTCTACGTCGGCCTCGACGGGCCTGAGCACGACGAACAGCACGGTCACGTCGTTGAGCACCTCGGCGTCCACGGGCCTGTCGTCGGCGAACAGCTCGATCACGTCGCTGTCAACCTCGGCCTCGACCGGCCTGAGCACGACCAACAGCAACATCACGTCACTGTCGACTGCGACCACCAGCGGGCTGAACTCGTTGTCCACGGGGGTGAGCACGGCGAACAGCAACATCACGTCGCTGTCGACTGCGACCACCAGCAGCCTGAACTCGCTGTCCACCGGGGTGAGTACGGCGAACAGCAACATCACGTCGCTGTCGACCGCCACCACCAGCAGCCTGACCTCGTTGTCCACGGGCCTGTCGTCGACCAGTAGCAACATCACGTCGCTGTCGACCGGCCTGAGCGCGACGAGCAGCCAGCTCTCGTCGATCTCTACCGCGGTCGATGGTGGCGGCACCAAGTACTTCCACGCCAACACCACTGGCGCGGACAGCTCGGCGAGTGGCACCAACTCGATCGCGGTCGGCCCGAACTCGACGGCTAGCGGCGCAAGCAGCGTGGCATTCGGCGATACGGCCAACGCAGGCAGCGACGGAGCCATCGCGATCGGCCAGAACGCGACGGCCACCGGCGGCCAGGCGGTGTCGATCGGCGTGGGCAACACCGCCACCGGCAACGGCGCGGTGGCCATCGGCGACCCGAACGTGGTGACCGGAACCGGGGCAGTCGGCGCGGGCGCCAACAACACGGCCACCGGCCAGGGCGCCGTCGCGGCGGGCAACCTGAACGTCGCCAACGGCCAAGGTGCAGTGGCGCTGGGTAACGCCAGCAGCGCCAACGGCATCGGCTCGGTGGCGCTGGGCAATACGTCGAGCGCGGTCAGTGCCGGGTCGGTTGCCTTCGGCTCGGGGGCAGTGGCCAACAACGCCAACGACGTGGCGCTGGGCTCCGGCTCGGTGACGAGCGCGGCGAACCCGACGTCGGGTATGAGCATCGGCGGGACGGCCTACACGTTTGCCGGCGCGACGCCGACGAGCGTGGTGAGCTTAGGTGCACCGGGCGCGGAACGTCAGATCATCAACGTGGCAGCGGGCCGGGTGTCGGCAAGCTCGACCGACGCGGTCAACGGCTCGCAGCTGTATGCGGTGAGCCAGGCCGTGTCGTCGCTGTCGACCGCGGCGGTCGCGGAACTGTCAACGGCGACCAGCGCGTTGACGTCCCTGTCGACGGCCACCTCGAACAGCCTGAACTCGCTGTCGACCACGGTCAGTAACACGAGCAGCAACGTGGCGTCGCTGTCGACCGGCCTGAGCAACACGACGGCAACGATCACGTCGCTGTCGACGGGGCTCAGCAGTGCGGTGAGCAACCTTGTGTCGCTGTCGACGAGCTCGGGCGGGACGCTGTCGACGACGAGCACGGGCGGAACCGCGGCGGGTGCCGGTGCGCAGGCCAATGGCACGGGCAGCACGGCGATCGGGGGCCAGTCGACGGCATCGGGTAGCAATTCGACGTCGCTGGGTCAGGGCTCGAGTGCGACCGGTGCCGGAGCGACCTCGGTCGGCCAAGGCGCGGTTGCGTCCAGCTCCGGTGCAACAGCGCTGGGCCAGGGCTCGAGCGCGACGGGCTCGAACGCGACGGCGCTGGGTCAGGGCGCCAACGCCTCGGGCAGCGGCTCCTCGGCAATCGGACAGGGGGCCGTGGCCTCCGGGACGAGCGCCACGGCGCTGGGCAACAACGCGACAGCAGCGGGCGCCAACTCGGTAGCCATCGGTGCGGGCTCGGTTGCCTCCGAGCCGAACACGGTGTCGTTTGGCTCCGAGGGCAACGAGCGGCGCCTGACCAACGTGGCGCCGGGCGTGAACGGTACTGACGCGGCCAACATGAACCAGATCTGGCGGGTTCAGTCGAGCGTCAACCAGATCGCCAGCCGGGCCTATTCGGGGATTGCCGCGGCCACCGCGCTGACGATGATCCCGGAAGTCGACCCTGGCAAGACCATCGCCGTGGGCATCGGAGGCGGCAGTTACCAGGGCTATGCCGCATCGGCCCTGGGCGCGTCGGTCAGATTCACCGACAACCTGAAGGCGAAGATCGGCGTGGGCATCAGCGCTCAGGGTACGACCTACGGTGCTGGCGTGTCGTACCAGTGGTAAGGCGGGCGTAGGAGCGATCGAGGGTGGGGGCCGATGGTGTGCCTCCACTCTCGATGTGCCGCAATCAAGTAGAGGCTACAAGTCCACGAAGACATGTCGAAATCCACCCGATATCTGACGGGCATGGTTGGGGGGCTTTGCGCGTCCACGCTGATCAACAGCGCGTCGATGATGTATTTCGGCGCGCCTATTTTGAGGGACTCCCTGGCGCCGTGGTTTGCGACGGCACTGGATCTGGCGGTGGCGTTTGCGGTGGCCGGGCTGATCGTTGAAGCCGAGCGCTCGCGCTTGCCTGCCCCACCGATATTTCGGCCGCGAGCAACATTTCTCGGCCTGTATTTGGCTTGCTGTATCGGCACGGCTTGCGGAACGATCGTGACGATCGGTCTGCTCGCGAGAAACTGACGGAGAAACCATGGACGCATCGCGTAGCGAGAATTCGCATGAGGCCCGGCGGGTGGATGACGCCCTGTGGCTGCTACGGCACGGCGATCTGGTGGGCTCAAGCGAGCTGATCGAGCCGCAGATTGCCGCGCAAAGCGTGGACGCCCAGACATGGGCGCTGTGGGCCGAGCTTTGCAGGATGCGCGGCAGGATTGATGTTGCAAAACAGGCGACGAACCGGGCACTGGAGCTCGATCCATGCAACGGTTGGGCGTTTGTCGAGCGATCGCGCGTGTTGCTTGCGCAAGGCGATGTGGCTGGCGCGCTGGACTGCTTCGAGCAGGCCTTCGATGCGGGTCATGCACAAGGTGAGTGGATGCGGGAGTGGGTTGTGCTGCTGTGGAAGCAGCGCGACTACGAGCGGGCAAGCGAGGTGGCGCTGGCGTATTGCGAAAACCAGCCCAAGCATGCCCAGGCGTGGTTCATCCTGGGTTACTCACTCGAGCAGAGCGGGCATCTGCCCTCGGCGGTTCAGGCCTACCAGCGCTGCCGCAAGCTCGACGGCCAGTTTCCTTCGGTCAATACGAGCCTGGCTCGCGTGTTTCTCGAGATGGGAGATTTCCCCAGCGCCTCATTTCACATCGAAGAAGCGATCGTCGATGAACCGGAAAGCGCGATCGCGTGGTTCACGCTGGCCCGGGTGTATCAGTCGCGTGGGCACACGGAGTCGGCCGAGATTGCCATCGAACGCTCGCTGGCGCTGGCGCCGGATTGTGCCGACTCGCTACTCCTGCATGCGCAGATATTGCGAGAGGCGGGCCGGTGGAGCGAGGCCGATGCGCTGATCGAGCGGGCAGCCGAGCTCGCGCCAGCCGACGGGGCGATCCGTTTTGCCCAGGCGCAGGGGCAGTTGTCCAGAGGCGACTTCGCGCGCGGCTGGCTCAACTACGAATGGCGCGGTCGCACGCAGCTGAGTGGTCCGCGCGGCGAGCGGCTGCCGCTCGCGCGCTGGAACGGCGAGGATCTACGTGGCAAGACGGTATTGGTGTGGTGCGACCAGGGCCTGGCCGAAAGCATTGCGTTCTCGCGGTTCGTGCCGTCCCTTGCGCGCGACCTGCGCTGCCGTGAAGCTCAGGTGGCCTTGTCGTGCCCAACCGCACTGCACGGTTGGATGCTGGCCATGCTCGGCGCGCACGTGAGCGTGCTCAGTGCGGGTACGGAGACGCTCGAGCACTTTGATTTCCACCTGCCGCTGGGAAGTGTCCCGCTCTATCTCGACATTGGCATCGAGGACATCGGCTCGGCGCTCGAAGTACTGTATGCAGATGGCCGGGCACCCTATATGGCGCTCAAGGCAACGGCCGGCCCCCTCCCGCTGCGCGTGGGGCTGAACTGGCTGAGCGCGGATGGGGCGCACTGTGACCATCACGCATCGATCGATCCCCACACGTGTGGCGCGGCGCTAGCCGGACTGACGGACATCGCGTTTCATGCGCTACCGCGCGGAGCAGGGGCGGATATCCACGCATTGCATCAGAGCGGGTTACCGATCCTCGACCATACCAAGACGTTCGACAGCGTGCAGCGCTGCGCGCATTACCTGCGCGGACTGGATCTGGTCGTGACGGTCAGCGGGCCGATCGCGCACCTGGCCGCATCCATGGGTGTACCGACGTGGTTGATGCTGAATACAAACCCGAGCTGGATATGGATGACGCAGCGCGACGACAGTCCGTGGTATCCGGCCATGCGCCTGTACCGCCAGGCGCGTGCGGGGGACTGGTCGTCGGTGTTGCAGCGAGTTCGCGCGGATCTGCAAGGCATGAGGCCCGGCACGCAGGTTTGAGCTTGAGCGTGCCAGAGGCACCCCACGGTCTGGCCAGTCAAACTATTCACGAGCAGGTTGATCCTATGAATCAGATCATCAAGTATGCAACTCAGCGCTACGCGCAAGAAGCCCCTTATCCGGTGCTCGAGATTTTTTCGTATCTCAGACAATCGCTCTACGAAAACGTCGATGAATCGATGGCTGCCCAGTTGCTGAGCGCGTATCGGCGTGGGTTCGATGAAATCTACAGCCGTTCGGTGCCGCGTATCGGCCTACTCGACCTAGAGCATGCACCGACAGGAAATGTCGAGCCCGACGATGCGCTCGGCCAGCGAGCCGAGCAGCTGGGCCGTCAACACGGCCACTGGGCACGCCTTTATCGTCAGGCGCTGGTGTGAACGCCTCCAGATGATTCTGGCGAATCAGTCGAAGAGTTGCCTCACGAAAGCCAGCCCACTACATGATGACGTTGTTCGAACATGGAAAAATATCTCGAATTGATCAACCAGCAACAACAGTTGCACGAAAAGATCAGTGAGACTCGCCGAAACGATATCGAAGAGATTCTGGCGGGCATCGTGCGAACCATGCTGACCTACGAGATCTCGCTCGAGGAGATCAAGCGGGCACTGGCCGAACAGTGCCGCTCGAGCACGCGACCCAAGCGCGTCGCGAAGTATATGGATCCGGTCACGGGCTGCACCTGGTCGGGGCGGGGGCGCAGGCCAAACTGGATGAAAGGAGCGGCAGATATCGAACAGTTTCGATTGCCTGAGTGATGCGCGCATTCAAACAAGAATGATTCGAACTCAAATAATTTTACGGGTGGAGTAACACTGACGTGAGGACAGTATCTCGGTGTGATGGCCGCGCGGTCGTTGGCCTCTCGCTGTTTGCGCGCGATGGCCAGGCAATCTGGGAAAACGGCATTCACCAGAACATCGCGTTCCTCGCGATGATGCTCAAGCGCTCGGATCGGGTCGGCCCCGTCTATTTCCTGAACGGCGGCGACGCGAACGCGCTGCCGGCCGGCCTCGAACTCGACGGCCTCGACATCCCGCTCGTGAAGCCCTCCGACGTCACGCACGAACTCGACGTCGTGATCGAAATGGGCGCGCAGCTGCCGGTCGAATGGCTCAGGCACATGAAGGCGCTCGGCAAGAAGATCGCCGCGTTCTTCTGCGGGCACGTCTATGCGGGCCTGTGCGAAACGCCGATCTTCGGGAAACCGTCGGGGCGCGTGTTCAACGGCGCGCCGTTCGACGAAGTGTGGCTGCTGCCGCAATACGACAAGACCGCGGCGCCGATGCTGCAGACGATCCTGCGCGCGCCCGTCCACCTGATGCCGCACATCTGGTCGCCGTACTTCCTCGATCGCCGTATCGCTGCGCTGGCGGGTGAAGGCCTGACGTTCGGCTATCGGCCTGGCCCGAGGCCGTGGAGACTCGCGACGCTCGAACCGAACATCTCGGTCGTGAAGTCCTGCCACTATCCGATGCTGGCGTGCGACGAACTCTACCGGGCCAGGCCGGACGCGGTGCAGCACATGTTCGTCGTCAACTCGATGCACATGAAGGCGCATCCGACCTTCGTGCACTTCGCGAACAGTCTCGAGCTCGTGCGCCAGCACAAGGCGACGTTCGAACCGCGACTCGACCTGCCGGGCTTCATGGCGCGCCACGCGGATGCGGTCGTGTCGCACCACTGGGAAAACGGGCAGAACTATCTGTATTACGACGTGCTGTACGGCGGCTATCCGCTGATCCACAACTCGACGCTGATCGGCGACGCCGGCTATTACTACCCGGACTTCGACGCCGCCGCGGGCGGCCGCGCATTGCTCGAGGCGTGGCTGCATCACGACGAACGCCTCGACGATTACCGCGCGAAAGCCGGCCGGCTGCTGCAATCGGTCTCGATCGACAACCCCGCGAACCTCGACGCGTTCGTCTCGCGTCTGGTCGCCTGAACCGGAGCAACGCATGTCGGACTCCAATGCCCGTCAAGCGCCCGGCGAGGGCAAGCGTCTTGTCGTCGGCGTGTCGCTGTTCGTGCGCGGCGCCGGCCAGTCGCTGTGGGAAAACGGCATCTTCCAGAACTGCCTGCTGCTGATCCTGCTGCTGCGCCAGTCGCCGCTCGTCGCGCAAGCCGTGATGGTGAACGGCGGCGAACAGGTCGCCGATCCGCAAATGATGCTCGGCGAGTGGGACGTGCCGCTACTGTCGATGGACGAAGCGCTGGAACGCTGCGACGTGCTGATCGAAATGAGCGCGCAGTTCGGTGCGGACTACCTGCGCGCGCTGCGCGAGCGCGGCGGCAAGATCGTCACGATGCGGGTCGGCAACGACTACGTGATCGACATCGAGCGCGCGATGTTCGACAAGCCGTCGGGCTTCCTGTTCTCGGGCGCGCCGTACGACGCGGTCTGGACGATTCCCGAGTTCGAGCGCTCGTGCCTGCATTATTACCAGACCGGCCTGCGCGCGCCTGTCACGATCGTCCCGCACATCTGGCATCCGATGCTGTTCGACAAGGCACGCGCGACGCTCGGCGCCGGTTTGTCGTTCGGCTATCGGCCAAGCAAGCCGCGCTGGCGGGTGACGATGTTCGAGCCGAACATCTGCATGGTGAAGACGAGCGTCATTCCGATGTTGGTGACCGAGGAGGCGTATCGCGCGAAGCCCGATTTCCTCGAGTTCGTGCGCGTGTGCAACACGATCCACCTGAAGGAACATACGACGTTCGTCCACTTCGCGAAGAGCCTGGACATCGTGAACCACGGCATCACGACGTTCGAAAGCCGCTACGCGGTGTACGAGTTCATGGCCGCGTACGGCGATGCCGTGGTGTCGCACACGTGGGAAAACGCGCAGAACTACCTGTACTACGAGCTGCTGTACGGCGACTATCCGCTGATCCACAACTCGCCGTTCCTCGGCAAGGCCGGGTATTTCTATCCGGACTTCGACTGCCAGGCCGGCGGCCGTGCGCTGCTGCAGGCGTTCGTCGAGCACGACGCGAATCTCGACGCGTACCGCGAGCAATCGAAGCACGTGCTCGACTCGGTCAGCATCTACAACCCCGAGAACGTCGAGGCCTACACGCGAGCGCTTATTTCCTTATTCGATAACCGCTCAGGCGCATAGGAGGCGTGCGCACCGATCGTGCCCCCGGACCTCGTCCCCCCNCCCCCCTCGGCAGGTTCGGGATTTATGTGCGGCAGAGCACCGCCGCATCTTTTTATTCTTGCCCGGATGGCTGTCGATCCGGAAAACGTGTGACTGTCGGTCGAAGCAGATTGAAAGGGAGCCGAGAAATGAGGACGTTCATCAGGAAAAACGCCGTCGTTAAGGCGAGGCGGTGCGTTGATTTCTCCCGGGAGCCCTATATCCGATGCATAGAAGGGCAGTGGAGACTGCTGACGCCAGAAGGTTGGCGCACCGTTCAGGAGGGGGACTGGATCGTGATGGATGAGACTGGAGCGATGTGGCCGATGGCAGACGACGTGTTCATGCTCCTCTACGAGTCGCATGATGAAAAGGTCTAGTAGCGCACCGAAAGCGCACCGAATCGAACATTTAAGCACCCTTGGCAATACGCTACGGTGAGTCATCGATGAAACCGAATATCGCAATAACGATCAATGTACAGCGCGATGCGACGCAGTCGATCTGGTACAACGGCGCGAACCAGCACTGCGTGTACCTGTACATGCTGCTGAAGCAGTCGCCGCTGATCGGCGAGGTCTGGCTCGCGCACGACGATGGCGTCACCACGTATCCGCAGGCGCTGATGCTGGACGCGTTCGGCGACGCGCTGCGGCCGCTGTCGGCCATCATCCACCAGACCGACCTGCTGATCGAGATGAATGCGTTCGTCGATCCGTCGCACACGGACGCCGTGCGCCGGCGCGGCGGCAAGTGTGTGTCGTACCGCTTCGGCAACGACTACGTGATCGCGGTCGAGACGATCAACTTCGAGAAGAACGACTGGAAGCCGAACCCGCACCGCGTGCGGTTCGACGAGATCTGGACCAATCCCCAGCACATGCACACGTGCGCGGCGTATTTCCTGGCCGTGTACCGGGCGCCGGTGATCGAGCTGCCGCACATCTGGTCGCCGTATTTTATCGAGCGCAGCCTCGACGCCGATCCCGAACTGAAAGCGCGCTTCGGCTACCGCAATCACGGCCCGGCCAAGCGCATCGCGTTTTTCGAGCCGAACCTGAACGTCGTGAAGAGCGCGATCGTGCCGATGCTCGCCGCGAACGTGTGCTACGTCGACCATCCGGAGCTTGTCGAGCACGTGTACATGACCAACACGTTCGACAAGAAGGAAAACGTCGCCTTCAAGCATCTCGCGCTCGGGCTCGAGATGGTGCGCGACGGCAAGGCGACCGCCGACGTGCGCGCGCCGTTCGTCGCGTGGGCCGCGCATCACACCGACATCGTCGTGTCGCACCACTGGGAAAACGGCCTGAACTACTTGCTGTACGACGCGCTGTACGGCAACTACCCGCTCGTGCACAACTCGCCGTTCCTGCGCGACGTCGGCTACTACTATCCGGATTTCGAAATCTTCGATGCGGCGAATGCGATCGCGACCGCCGCGCGCACGCACGATGCGCGGCTCGACGACTACGCGGCCGCCGCCCGCGGCTGCCTGCAGCAGGTCGACGCGCTCGCTGAGCACAACGTGCGCGCCTACACCACGCAGATCCAGCACCTGTTCGCCGGCCGCCGGCTTGGCTGATGTCCCTCGCACGCGTCCCGCTCATGAACCAGACCGTCCGCCATTTCGTCGTGATCGATTCGATCCACGGCCCGTTCCTGATCAATCGTCACTGCGCGCTGCAGGCCGAGGCATTGATCAAGACCGGCCGGCCGCATATCCAGGGCGAACTCGACACGATCCTGCACGTGGTCGACCAGTTGCCCGACGGCGCAATCGCGGTGGACGGCGGTGCGAACGCGGGGCTCGTGTGCGTGCCGATCGCGCACCGGCTGCGCGCGCGCGGCGGGCAAGTCTATGCGTTCGAGCCGCAGCGCACGCTGTTCCACGCACTCGGCGGCACCGTCGCGCTCAACGAGCTCGACAATCTCCATCTGCTGAACATGGGGCTGGCCGCCGCCAACGGCACGATGAAGGTGCCCGACGTCGACTACGGGCAGGATGCCGATTTCGGTTCGGTGTCGCTCGTCGACGGGCAATCGTCGGGCGGCACGCCGACGCCGGTCGTGCGGCTCGATTCGCTCGGCCTGCCGCGCCTGGATTTCCTGAAGCTCGACATCGAAGGGATGGAGATCGACGCGCTGCGCGGCGCGCGGCGGCTGATCGAGACGCATCTGCCGTGGTGCTGGATCGAATACTGGAAAGTCGGCGAGGCGCCGATCATCGACACGTTCGCCGGTCTCGACTATACGTTCTACCGGATCGACGGACTGAACATGCTGTGCGTGCCGAACGCGCGCTGGGACCGGCAGCGCCTGCTGATCTCGGGCGACCCGCTCGCCGTCGGATCGGCGACCGGAAACGGCGCGGATCAGGCGGCGGCCGCACCCGCCAATGCCGACGCCGACGCGCCCGAAACGAACTGGAACCGCGCACTCGACCACGAGTCGCGCGGCGAGTGGGGGCATGCGATCGATCGCTGGCAACGCGCACGCGGCCGCGGGCTCGACGACGATGCGATCGCGTTGCAGCTTGCGTCGTGCTACGGCTTTGCCGGCGCGCCCGAGGCCGGGCTCGCGGCACTCGACCATTTCGGGGACCCGGCCGCACTACCCGACGCGGCGCGCGGGCGCGTCGAACTGGTCCGTTCGGCGCTGCTGCTGCGCGCGGGCCGGCGCGACGAGGCGGCACGCGCCACCATCGACAGCGAGAACGTGCTGACGACCGCGCGGTTCGGTCTGCCGACGGAGCGGCTCTACCAGGGCCAGCCGCTGCACGGCAAGCGGCTGCTCGTGGTCTGCTATGGCGGGGTGGGCGACCAGCTGCAGTACGCCCGCTACCTGCATATGCTCGACGCGCTCGGCTGCGCCGGCGTGACCGTCATCGTGCCCGACGCGCTGATGGGGCTGCTGCGCCATACGTTCCCGCGCATCGAATTCGTCGGCGTCCACGGCCCGTGGGTCGACACGACGGACCTTGCATACGATTATTGGTGTTCGTTCCTGATGCTCGCCGCGCACTTCGGTTACGCGCCGGCGCCGGAAGGCGTACCGGCTGCCTACCTGACGTGCCCGCCCGCGCACGCGGACGCATGGCGCGAGCGCGTGGCGCGCGACGGCCATGCGCCCGGCACGCGCCGTATCGGGCTGAACTGGCGCGGGCGCGACGAAAGCGACGCGCGCTTCCATCGCGCGGCCAGCCTGCGCGATTTTGCGCCGCTGGCACGAATGCACGGCTACGCCGCGTACTGCCTGAACCGCGACCTGTCCGGGCTATCCGAGCGATCGGACCTGCCAATCATGTTTCCGCATCACGGGATTGGGAATTTTAGTGATCTGGCCGCGCTGATGCTGGCGATGGACGCCGTGGTGACCACCTGCACCGCGCACATCCATCTCGCTGGCGCGCTCGGCGTGCCGGCCGTGCTGCTGCTCAGCCCGAAAGCGGACGCACGCTGGGAAACCGGTTCGCGCAGCGCGCTCTACCCGGGCATCCGGATCGTGCGCGCCGCGCACGTGGGCCGGTGGGACGATGCGATCGACCGTGCGATGACCCTGGTGCTCGGCGGTTGGGGGAATGAGTGAGCGTCGACGCAAGCTGCATCGAGAACTGCGTGA
>NZ_CADFDK010000031.1 GCF_902832885.1 Burkholderia seminalis DSM 23518 | reverse complement strand
GGGACGATGCGATCGACCGTGCGATGACCCTGGTGCTCGGCGGTTGGGGGAATGAGTGAGCGTCGACGCAAGCTGCATCGAGAACTGCGTGAACATGCTGGCGTATACGCGGAAGAGTCAGGTGTTAGATCGAAGCCACGCGTGCCTGCCGCATGCAAGCGCCTGGGCTGGTTTCTGGCCCTCGGACGATCCCTCTCTCGTCCGGGTTTTGTGCGGCGCAGGACCTGCCGCACACTTTTTATTCCGATCTTGCCGTCAGGGGGCAGGGCATTTGCGATACTGACGAGGCGACAGGCAGGCCAAGGCTCATGAATAGGGAAGAGGCACTGTCAAGTTGACCGGTCCAGGATCCTGCGCAAACTCCTTGGCGGCAAACCGTAGCGCGAGGCGACATCGTCGATGGGTTTGCTCTCTCGGGTCAACGGCCGCTCGCGGTCGGCGAGGATCTCGCGCAGCTGCACGTGCTGACTTGGATCTAGTGCGAAACACACCTCAATGTTGGATGACTTGATCGGCACGATGCAGCGGTAGGAACACATCTTTTTTTTGTAAGAAATGCGTTTGATTGCCGTGATACTCACGGATTTATAAATTCCAATTAAAAATAAAAGCTATTTAATGCGGCAATAAAATAGATGCATTTATTGGTTTTTAAATTAATCAACAATCGTCAAATCTCGTCAGGATACTATCGTGCCACAATTCGTCATGCTAACTTCGAGACAAAGCTCTCCTTCGGCGATCTTCCGAAAATCCGGATTGCCTTACATGATGATTTCAAGAACGCGAATCCAGAAGAAAAATGCCAGTAGAGACCCTACGACGGACGCTGGCCGCGCGCCACGTCCTGCGCGATATAGCGCGTCAGCAAGGCTGGATGAATTACCGCCTTACCGCGCTGTCCCATACGGATAGCGCAGGGCGACCGCTATGGATGCGCGTCACGGCTATCGTGATGGTCGCCGTCACCTACTTTGCACCTGCCGTATTTCTAGCCGACGAAGTCGCGCATGCGGCACCGATCGTCGATCCGCGCGCGCCGATTCCGTTCCAGCCAACCATCACGCAGACAAGCTCAGGCGTACCTGCGGTGAATATCGCCACGCCGAATTCGAATGGCGTGAGTTTGAATCAATATCAATCGTTTGGAGTCGATTCGCAAGGGCTAGTGCTGAATAACAGCACCGTCGCAGGGACGCCTTTGCTCGGCGGGACGCTGGGCGCGAATCCGAACTTGAACGGCCGGTCAGCCTCGCTGATTATCAACCAGGTCACTGCGACGGGACCAGCGGCTTCATTGTATGGCCCGTTGGAGGTCTTCGGGTCACCTGCGGCTGTAGTCGTGGCTTCTCCGAATGGCGTTAGCGTCAATGGACTGAGCGTCACGAACGTGACGAATTTGACACTGACGACCGGTACGCCGCAGTTTCTCACGGGCGTCGGCGGTACGCCAACCGATTTTACGCACGCAGGTGCCGTCGCATACGACGTTCGCTCGGGCAATATTTCGATCAATGGGCCGGTAGGCAATGACGGGACGCCGGGAGCCGGGGTGGAGGGTACAGTCGGCAACCTTGATGTGGTGGGTCAAAGTGTCACGATCAATGCTCCTCTGAGAGCCAATCAGCGTGTCAACGTAGTCACCGGCAATCAACTCGTCACGCCGACTGCATCGGACGCGACCGGCATCACCTACGGCACCGCCGCTAACGGCGCGGCCAATACGGGGGCCGCAATCGGTAGAGCGATCGCGGTGGATGCGAGCCAGTACGGCTCGGTGACGTCAGGGACCGTCTATATCGTGTCGACGGCGGCCGGTATGGGCGTGAACACACAAGGACCATTATCTGCAACGGCCGGCAATGTAGTGGTCCAGTCCAACGGCGACGTGTCGGTCGGACAAACGTTTGCCAATCAGAACGTTAATCTGAGCAGCGTTGGCAACACGAGCATCAGCGGTACCGGGCTCGCGAACCAGAACTATACGGTAACGTCGAACGGTGACATCAGCGCACCGGGTTCAGTGTCGGCCGGGCAAAACGTGTCGATGACGGCGGGCGGTAATTTGAACGCCGCATCGGTTGCGGCGAACGGAGCGGCGAACCTCACGGCTGGCCAGTCGATGACGATCGGTTCGCTGTCGGCGCACGATATCGCATTGCAGACAACGAACGGCGATCTGACGGTCGGTGGGCTGAATGCGCCGGGTACGGTATCAGCCAAGGCCGGGCGGGATTTGACCGTCAATGGCGCAGTGGAGGGCGGCAGCACGGTCGCACTCGCGGGCGCACGTAACGCGATCGTGAATGGCCAGGTGTCGGGCGTGGGCGATACCACGATCACCGCGCAGACTGGCTCGGCGACCGTGAACGGCAACGCGCTGTCGAATGGGGCGCTCTCCGTGACGGCAGGGCAGGGTGCTGCAATTGGCGGCACAGTGCAGGCGCAGGGACCGGAAACGATCACGGCGCAAGCCGGCTCGCTCACGGGCCAAGGAAACGTCACGTCGTCGCAGGGCGCGGTGAACTTGAATGCGGGGCAGGCGATCGGGCTGACTGGCGCGGTCCAAAGCGGCAGCACGATCAATGCAACGGCGGGCACAAGCGCGAGCTTCGGAGGGACGGTATCCGCGCCGGGCGCGGTCACGATCCGGGCCGGCCAGGACACGACCGTTGGTGGCAACGTGACGAGCGGCGGCTCGCTGAGCGTGATGTCAGGCCGCAACACGAACGTGCAAGGAACGGCCGCGTCGATCGGCAATATGACGTTGGCGGCCAACAGTGGCTCACTGACGACCGCCGGCGACGTAGTGTCGCTCGGTACGCTCAATGCGACGGGCCAGCAGGGTGTGAGCCTGGGCGGCACCGTCTACAGCGGCGGCAACGCACAGATCGGTTCGACGGCAGGTAACGTCGCCGTGGCCGGCGCGGTATCGACTCCTGGCACGATCAGCATCAATGCCAGGCAGGATGCGACGGTTGCGGGAACGCTGCACAGCGGCCAGACCGCGGCGATCGCCGCGACGCGCGACGTGAACCTGAACGGTGGCGTCGAAGTCGATAACGCCGGTAACGCGACCGTCACAGCAGGTCGCGATATCACCGGCTCGGGTGCCATGAATGTGGCGAACGACACGACGCTTAACGCCGGCAATAACATCGCCGTGTCTGGCGCAATCCAGACCGGCAACAATCTGATCGCAACGGCCGGGCAGAATCTCGCTGTCGGCGGTGCCACGGCCGTTGGCAACAGCGCGCTGATTGCGACCAACGGCAGCGCGACGCTGACCGGCAATGCATTGTCGGGCGGCACGACCACCATCTCGGCCGGCACGGACGTGAACGCCCAAGGAAGCCTCAAGAGTTTCGGCGACCTTGCCGTGACGGCGAAAAGCGGAAGCCTGACTGCCGGAGGCCCAGTAGCGACGGGAGGCAACGCAACGCTGAGCGCTGGTCAGAGCATGACGCTGAACGGCCAAACGACCGTGTCGAAGGACGCATCGCTCACCGCGACGAACATCACGACGCAGGGCGTCGCGGTCGGGGGCAATCTGACGGTGAACGCGAGCAACAACCTAGATACGTCAGCCGGGCAACTCAACGCCCCGTTCGATGCGAACGCGCCGGCACTGTCGGTCGGCGGTAACGCAACGCTGTCGGGTGCGAACGTCACCACCGCAAACGCCGTGGTCGGCGGCACGACGGCGATCACGGGGACGCAGAGCGTCACGACAGGCGGCACGGCCGCGTTCAAGGGCGGCGCAACGCTAGCCGGCGGGACGGTCACAAACGTTGGTACGCAGCTGTCGGGCAGCAACCTGACCGTCTCCGGATCCAACGTCAGCAACACGGGTACATTGTCGTCGCTTGCGACGAGCACCGTGAACGCAGCGAACCTGACAAACAGCGGCTCGATCTACGGCGCCACGACCGGAGTGACGGTGTCGGGCACGACGACGAACTCCGGGTCACTGCTCGCGACGAATGCGCTCAATCTGACAACGAACGCGCTGAGCAATCGCAACGGCCTCATTTTTGCGGGCGACGTCAACAACAAGACCGCGCCGACGGGCGACGTGACCGTCACGGTAAACGGCGGAAATGGGACGTACGACAATACGGCCGGGCAAATTCTTGCCCAGCATGACCTGACGCTGAACCTGCCGAATCAGGCATTCGATCCGTCGGCCGCGTCCGCCGGCACGATCAATATCGGCAACGCGCTGACGATCAACGCGCAGCAGATCAATAACTCGGGCACGTGGGCGATGCCGGGCAACAGCGTTGCGTTGAATGCTGCGCAGGGCATGACGAACACCGGGACGATAAGCAAGGCAGGTGACATTACGCTGTCTACGAATGGTACGTTCAGCAACAGCGGGACGATCTCGTCGGGCAACAACGTGAACCTGTCGGGCACGGTCGTCAATCAGTCCGGCGGTACGATCAGCGCGAACCAGGACGTGAACCTCGCCGGTGTCGTGACGAATGCAGGAACGGTTAGCGCCGTACGCGACGTCAATTTGTCGGGGAGCAGCTACGACAACACCGGTGCATTGACGAAGGCCGGCCGCGACCTTAATGCGTCATTGTCCGGTGACCTGGTAAACGTTGGCGGCACAATTTCCGCCCAGAACAACGTCACGATCAACGCGGCCAACGTCAACAACAGTCGCGCCGGCGGTAACGCGACTAGCACCACGACGAGCACGACCGATATCAACACGGCGGGCCTGGGGCGTGAGTTGCTTGCGTCGCCGATGGGAACCGAAACGCTCAGCGTGACGTACGAGAACGTCACAAGCGGATTGGTGTCGACCGACTCGGCGACGATCACTGCACGTGTTGGCGACCTTCAACCGGCGAGCGCGACGTCGATGAGCGCGCCGGACATTAGCGGCGGCACGCTGTATGGCGTCGCACTGCCGACCGTGACGCGGACCACGACCACGACGCAAGCCAGCGGTGCGGCCGGCGTGATTGCCGCCGGTAACGATCTAGCGATCAGCACCGGCACGCTGAACAATCATGGCAGCACGATTTCGGCCGGCCATAATGCGACGTTGAACGTGGCGGCGCTGGACAACGGTGGTGATGCGAAGGTGACGACGATCACTGACAGCATCGATGCGGCATCCTACACGGCGTTCCTGACGCAGTTGAAGAATGCGTATGCGGCGGGCAATCTCGTCGTACTGCCGGGTGGAACTTTCACAGCCACGGCGAATATCACGCCGGGTCAGGTTAGCGCGCCTGCCTTGCAGACGTCGACGATCACGTCCTATACGAGCCAGGATGCCGGCCAGATTGTCGCCGGCAATAACCTCAACCTGAACGGGACGGGTTCCAGCCTGACGAACGCGGGCAACCTGTACGCTGGCCAGGATCTGACGATCCACGCCAATGCGTTCACGAATCAGGGCTATCACACCAGCAATCTCACGTCGACGGTAGGCTGTGCTGCGGGCGTCGCCGACTCCCAATGTGGCAACAAGTACATCACACAAGCATTCCCATCGAGCTTTGGTTACAACCGGCCAGGGCAGGCGTTTACCGACGCCATGCCGTTCATGCTGCTGACTTATCACAGTCAGTCGACAGTCGGCTTCTCGTATGGCCCGAACAATGATTCGATCGGGATCTACGGCGACCAGATTTCAACGCAGTCGTACAGCTACACGCAGACCAACAACACCGTCTTTGCCGGTCGCGATCTGACCATTGCTGCGCCGACGGTTTCGAACAACTACGGCAATTTGCTGGCCGGTCGCGACGTGGTGATCGGCGGAGCGGGCACGAGCCGAGACAACACGGATCCGACCAACCCGCAAACCACGCTCACGCAGGGCGCCAGCGTCACGAATTCCTCGGGGAACATTCAGGCCGGTCGCGACATCGCGATGAGCACTGCGTCGCTGACGAATACGCCGGCAGCACCGCAACAGGTCTATCAGAACTACGGCACGACCGCACGCTACGGTTGTAGCGGCGCGTTTCAACACTACTGCGATGCCTTCGTCGACATGCAGTCGGGCGATGCGTCGACCATCTCCGCTAACCGAAATCTGTTTATCGGTGCGGGCAGCGTCACGAATACGGGCAGCTTGATCACGGCCGGTGGCCAGGCGACGGTCACCGCGACATCGACGGTCACGAACCAGGACCAGACGCTGAACGCGTACTGGCATGACGGCTTCTATGGCGGTATCGTCGGCGGTTCGCCGCCGCCGGATAACTTTGGATGCCGGAGCTCGGGTACGTGCTCCACGCTGTTCGGCAGTGCATACCAGGCCGGCGCAGGGATTCAGCCGCCGACGCCGTACAAGAGCCTGCCCGGCACGATTCAGGCGCCGTCGCTGACGGTGACGGCAGGCGGTACCGTGCAGAACTCCGGCAACGTGATGGGGCAACAAGTCTCCGTGACCGGGGCGACGCTCGTGAACGGCCTTACGTCGCCCAACGTCTATACGCCGCAGCCGACCGCGTCGCAGCAAGTGATCCCGCTTGGTCCGGTGGGTGTGCCGGCAAGTGCGAGCACCGCTCAAAATGGCGCAAGCGCAGTTGCGAACTCGCTGATTCAATCGTCGGTTGTGGCCGGCGCGGTGTCGGGTGGCCAGTCCACGGCGATTACTTCCCAAACGGTCGGCACGCCGCGTAATCCGGCAGTGCCATCGGCTAACACGCCGCAGGGCAGCACCGTCCAAACCATTGCGACGGCGAATTCGAACCCGACCTATCTGATCAACAACCCGGCATCGCAAGTGATCGGTGGTGTCGGCCCGTCTGACCTGATCGCGAACTTGCCGGCGAATCTCCGGCCGGACTCGACGCTGTTCTACTACGATCCATTCAGCGAAAACCAGTTGCTCCAGCAGGCCGCGCTCGCGCAGACGGGCACGGCGAGCTTCGTCGACGGGTTGAAGTACGACAACCAGAATCAAAAGTCGGTCACGGATCAGGAAAAATCCGTGCTGTACGGTAATGCGATCGCGTATGCGAAGGCGAACAACATCGCACTCGGGACCGCGCTTTCGGCGCAGCAGATTGCATCGCTCGATGCACCGATGCTCTGGTACGTCGAGGAAACTGTTCCGGAGCCGGGCTGCACGGCAACGGGCGTGGCGAGCTGCCCGACCGTGACTGCGCTGATGCCGCAGGTGTATCTGCCGCAGAACTACGCGGTGGTCCAGCATGACGGCACGATCAGTGGTCAGGACGTGTCGCTCGTCGCGACGAACAAGGGTTCGATTACGAACACGGGCACCATCACCGCGACCGGCACGTTGTCGATCGACGCCGGGACGGTGACCAATCAACAGCGCTCTACCGACGTCGGCACGATCTACACGTACATGCCGGACGTGATGGGGCTGCTGACGACGACTGGAACGGTGACGCAGCAGGGCGGCTTCATGTCGGCCGCCAACTACAACCTCAACGTCGACCGCCTGAATCAGGTGGGCGGTGCACTGCAAAAGCTCGATCCGAACGGACAGGTTGATGCGAGCGCGACGGCGAATCAGCTTGCGGCCCTGAAGAACCAACTCGGCGGGAATTTCACGCAGAGCACCGTCAGCGACAACCTGCACACGAGCTTCAAATCGCTGGCGGATAGTCCGGGCCTGTTTGAGCAGATCGGGATGGCGGTGACGGCCGTGGTCGCGTCATTCATAACGGCGGGCGCGGCGAGTGCGCTGATGCCGGGCGTGATGGCGACGACGGTCGGCGGCTCGATGATCTCGGCGGGTGTCGGTGGCTTCAGTGCGAGCGCCATTTCGCAGGCGAGTACCGGCCAGTTCAGTCTGACCGCGGCGCTCGAGGGCGGAGTGACGGGCGCGATCACCGCAGGCCTGACGAACGGGATTACCTACTCGCCGGACGCGGGTGTGGGCTGGGCGGGCCTTGGTGCGCCGATCGGCAACAACAGCCTCTCAGCGCTCGCGGGCGTGAAGAATCTCGGCGGCGCCATTGTTCCGCAGGCCGGTGCGTCGACGGCAACATCGCTTGGGCAAACCGCGCTCGCGCTGGGTGCCGAGGCGACGATTCAAGCGGGGGTGCAAACGGCGATCCAGGGCGGTAGCTTCCTGACGAACCTGAAGAACAGTGCCGTTTCTGATCTGGCTGCAGCCGTTGCATACGGAATCGGCGACACGACGAACCCTTATACAGCTCAAAACGTGCTCGAGCACGCTGCGCTCGGCTGTGCAGCGGGTGCAGCACTGGGGCAGGGATGCGGTGGCGGAGCCGTCGGGGCGGCAACGAGTGCGCTGATTGCTCCGTTGTTGGTCTATGCAGCCGCAAAAAGCGGTGCCGATCCGTATGCTCAGCAAGCATTGGTTGGCGGGCTCGCAACTGCTGTTGGCGGTGCTGCAGCTGCTGCTGCGGGGCAAAACGTTCAGGCGGGCATGACGGCGGCGCAAAACAATGCGCTGAACAACGACCTGCAGCACGTCGACAAGGTTGTACAACTGATCGACAAGGCTCGGGCAAGCAACGCTACGCTGGCTGGGAAATATACGTCCGATGATTTGCTCAAAGCTGCAGAGAATGTTTACGGTGGCAATGGCGGGCCGAACGGGATGCGGGTGTGGAACAGCCTTGCGGATGCGCAAGCTGGTACTGCCGCTCGTGGCACGACTTTCTATCAGGATGCGCAAGGGCAGTATGTAGAGCAGTGGAAGGTTCCCGCAGGTGCAGAGGACCAAGCACGCAATATCGTCGATAACGCGCTTCACACGTACGGTCCGTCCTACGCGAACGTAACGCAAGACAACCTTGGGCAGTTGATGTCGACGTACATTGCCAAGTTCGGGGCGGATACGTCGAATTTCCAAGGGATGGGAGAAGGCGCAGCGGGGCTCGGGCTTGCGGGCAGCTTGATCAAGAAGGAAACGTCCACAATCGCTGGCGCTTCGAATTTTGCTGGCGATTTCGTCCTGACTGACAACCGCGCTACTAAGATATTCGGTACGCGGGATGGCCACATCGTCGATACGCCAGAGAATCGAGCGCTGTTGACCAGTGTTGCGAACAATCCGTCAACTACGCTTGGACCGGACAAGTACGGTACGGTGTGGTCAGCCCAACTGCAGTCGGATGGTTCTCAGGTATGGGTCCAAACGCGCAATGGACAAATTTGGAACGGTGGCGTCAACAAGACGCCGCTGCCTTATAACCCCGAGACGGGGCTCGCGGCGCCGACTAAACCGGGATGGAAATAATGAGTGAGCAGAAACTTACTATCGAGCAAGCGTTTCGTGCGATGTTCTACTTCTTGGACCAAGAGTATGAGCGAACGAAATCCGACGAGATTGGCGGTTTGTTGAGTTCACTGTCGTGGGAGATCACTCAGGGACATGGCCCTGCAGATCCGGGGGCATGGCAAGACTGGATCGACGCAGTGCAGAAAGCCGTATCGACGGATGACAATGCATCACCGCCCGCAGCCAGATAGGATGCCTGCCGTGATTCCACGGGGTTCGGTAACAACAACACGTGAGGTTCGCCAATTGCGATCGGGCGCTTCAATGCACAGACCAAGTAATCCCTGCAGGGTGTGCGGCTTCGGGTTGGGCGCCCCACCGTGGGGCGTTGATGGAATTCACCGACTTGGGACATATGTCCGTGCTGTGGGACAGAGTTCGGCTACGACGATTGCACACCGGCCAATGCGAAAAGAAAGCGTGAAAAACGGATTGCGAACGGGAAGAAGTGGTTTGAGGCACGCCAGAAACTCGCGGACTGGAATTATGAACTACAACGTACGAATATCCCGGACGAATTTTTGTAAAGGATATACCGTAAACGAGTATGGTAGTCCGAACCGAGACTCACTGAGATTGGCGTGGGATAATTGCCGCAGACGGGAGAAGCTAATGTGCCGGGAAGACTAGAGGCTGATCATGACATCGTCATCAGCGCCTATTGCACCAATCGGGTATCAATGGCTTATCGATCGAAAGATCTTTGGATTTGAACCGTTCGCTCAACTTCAACCGTGGCACTACCTACCCCCAGAAGATCAGTTCTGGGCGTCGGAGCGTTGGCCTGGAGTAACCGACAAACTGCTGTACGCATTTGCAAAGAGACAAGATTGCGACGATCTGGCTTGTTTCGTCGTTGCGGCTGATAACTCGGTCAAAGGGATTGCGTTAATTCATGGATGGACCGGAAGCGGTTACGAGGTACATCGTGAATTTGTAGATTTCTGGGAATGGATGAAGCGTGTCATCGATGATGTTGCAGAGTGGGCGAGTGTGGGGGAATAAATGCGTTAATTCCCGGTCGAGTTGGGCGGTGAAAGTCGTCTGATTCTGCAGGCCAACCGAAGTCTGCGGATGGGCCACGGGACCGTGTCATCTGTTCGACTGCATTCGGAAGGTTCTCAGGTATGAATCCAAACGCGCAGTTCAACAAATGAAACATTTACAAACTCTCGCGCCGGAACTGTTTGCGAAGCTCGAAAAGGCAGACGAAAAAATATTGCGGGAAGTTTGCTATCGGGTGTGCGACTATGCCGTGACTGCCAATAGACCCGTTGATCCTATCGTAGAAGAATCCCTCGGTTTTTTGCGGAGTGAAAATGTATATCGCAATGGCATGTTGGTTGAGCTTGATGAATTGATGCATCGACTCGATGGAAAATATTTCGACTTAAAAGAATTGGCGGATGAGATGGTGGAACCTTCTGATCGTGCGCGGTAGCTTGTCGAGTCGGGTAAATATTTTCGGAGGGCGAGAGTAGTGGCGGCACTTCGTGTTGCTGTCGATTCTGGTGCATTTGACGCGGCTACCGAGTCAATCTATGAGGCTGCTGCGAGCGTTGATAATAGATTGGACATATTTGATTTGGCGGCGAGCCATATTTAGATTTCGTGGTTGGTCTGGTGGTTGAGACGTATTTTTATCTGATTTGTGCATCGTCGATGAACGCGATTAGATTGCGTAAAACAATATTTATACCGACTTGGTGGCCTGGATGTCGATGAACTTGTTACCGCTGCAACGTAGCTTGCCATTGGTGTTGGTGGGTGTTTCTTGCTCAGCTCTGGCAGCCGGAATTGTCCCCGACGGAGGTACTGTGACCTCCGTGTCAAATGGCGTAACCGGCCGTCAAACTGTCAACATCGCCCCCACCATCGGTGGCGTCTCGAACAACACGTACTCGTCGTTCAACGTCTCGAAAGCCGGCGCCGACCTGAACAACTTCGGCATCAACGCACGCACGATCGTCAACCAGGTCACGAGCACGAACCCGTCGCTGATTCAGGGCAACGTCAATGTGCTCGGCCCGCGCGCAAACGTGATTTTGGCAAATCCGAACGGCGTCACGGTCGATGGCGGCAGCTTCACGAACACGGGCCACGTCGTGCTGTCGACGGGGCAGGTGAGCTTCAACGACATCGCGCTGGCTCCCGGCGTCATGCAACGCAACGTTATGCTTACGACCGACCGCGGCGCAATCACGATCGGCCCCGGGGGGTTATCCGGTACGCTGGTCAACCTGGACCTGATTGCCAAGCAGCTGAGCATCAACGGCCCGGTGACCAACGATTTCACCAGCTCGACGAGCGGCATCCGTGCGATCGTGGGCGACAGCACCTCAACCTTCGACACAAGTTTCTCCCCGTCTGACAACGGCCACGACTGGCTGATTGGCACATCCTCGCCCGGCACAAAAAGCAACGCCGTCGCCGTCGATATCACGGCGGCCGGTGGCCTGACGGCGGGCCGCGTGCAGCTGATCGTGACCGACCAGGGCGCTGGCGTGCACAGCCTCGGCAAGATTTACGCGAACGCCGGCGACGTCGTCGTCATGGCAAATGGCGACATTGCGATCGCGGACGGCTCCCTGAAGGCAGAGCGCGACGTCGCGCTGGGGACGCCCGGTACCATATCGTTACAGGGCGCGCAGGTGACCGCCGCGAACAACGTGAATGTGCAGGCCGGCAACATCGCGCTGTCTGATGACTCGCCAGGACCGACTACCCTGAGCGCAGGCAACACGGTCAATCTGACGAGTAGCGGCTCGATCACCAACACCGGCAGCCTGATTCAGGCAGGCACCACGGCGAGCGACGGCACGACGACCGGCGGCGACGTTGTCCTCACGGCCGCAGGCGACATCACGAACCGCTCGAGCGCGAACAACCTTGGGATCATGTTTGCCGCCAACGGCCAGACGAAGCTGACCGCCGGCGGCAACATCATCAACGACAACGCCCGTATCCTCTCGAATGGTGCAGTGAGCCTCACCGCTGCCGGGGATGTGCAGAACATCATCGACCATACGGGCGGCACGAACGGCGGCCAGCCTACTGCGTATACCGACCGCGGCGGCAGCTTCCTGTTCTTCACGCATACGACCAGCGGTTTCAACGTCGACTACGGCACGGTCGGCAATCCCGACCAGCTCGCCTATATCGCCGCCGTGCACGGCCCGGTAACGATCACGAGCCGCAACTTCACGAATGCCGGTGGGATCGTTCAATCGAACGACAGCGAAGTCAACATCGCTGCGCAAAACGCCTTCACCAACGCGGCGGTCTTCACAGGTCAGGCGAGCTACACGCGCAGCTGCTGGGTCTTCTGCCACGCGGATGCGTCGAGCAACGTCACGCCGTATGGCGGCACGATCCAGGCAGGCGGCAACATCGGCATCAAGGCCGGCACGGTCGCGCGCAACATCGGCGGCTACGTCTTCGCGAACGGCGACATCAAGGTCGACGCGCCGATCACGTATGCACAAGGCGTGACCGGCTACTCGGCGATCAACCAGCACAGAGGCTTCAAGGCGTTCTTCGGCAGCACGTGGGCGCAGATCATCGCGATGGACGTCGGTGGCGGCTTCAGCGCGAATGGCGGCGTGACGCTGACCGGCGACGGCGTGATCGAAGGCGGTTCGTTTAGTGGCGGCAAGGGCGTCACGGCGGCCGGCGGCATCACGACCGTGCGCGCGCCGTCGCGTACCCCTGTTCAGATCGACCAGCATTTGGGCCTGACGACGTGGTGGTGGAGATAGCGATGGACTATCGGACAAAAAACCGATTCGGGATTGCTGTCGTCGTGTTCATCTCTTTCGTGGTCGTCCTGGCCGCGGTGAAGAGCAATGTCGTCGGCGTGGTCGCATCAGCGCCCGGACACCTGCACGCACAACAACGATGAAACGACACGCATTCCCCCGACTCGAGCTGCCACTGTTGGTCGCAAGCCTCGCTGCATTCCATGTGCCGGTGCATGCGCAAACACCGCCGCCGGCAGGTCGCCCCGTGCAGGATCCTGCACAGCTGATCATCGAGCAGCAGCGCGAGCAGGCCCGCCAGCGGCAGCTCGAGCAGCCGCCGGCGTCGATCACCGTCGCGCCGACGCCGGAGACGACCCTCGACATTCCGGTAGATACGCCGGTCGAAGCGATTGCCGAAACGGGGCCGACCTTTGCGGTCAAGCAAATCGTGTTGCAGGCGCCCGACGGCAAGCCGTTCGAGCCGCCGCGCGGGATCTCCGCCAAGCAGCTCGATACGATCGTCGAGCCGTTTGCGAACCACGAGCTCGGTTCACACCGTATCAACGTGCTGCTGAAGCGCATCACGGATGTATTCGTCGCGCGCGGCCTCGTAACGACGCGCGCGCTGCTTGGCCCGCAGAATCTCGGAACGGGCACGCTGAAGATCACGATTCAGGTCGGCACCATCGAAGCGTTCACGGTCAATGGCAAGCCGATTCACCGGCTCAAGGCGGGAGAGGCGTCGGCGGGCGGCGGCTGGCTCACGGACGCCGGTTATGAGAACGCGTTTCCGGTATCGTCCGGCGATCCGCTGCGTCTGTCCGATGTCGACCAGGGCGTCGCGCAGATCAATCGCCTGCGCCGCAACCAGGCGACGGTGCAGATCCTGCCCGGCCAGAATCCCGGCGAGTCGATCATCGACGTCGGCAACAAGCCGGGCGATCGCCTGTACTACACATTGGGCGTCGACAACTATGGCAGCTCGGCCACGGGCGTGACGCGCTATCGCGCCGGCGTCGAAGCCGACAACCTGCTCGGACTGCAGGAGTCGCTCAGCGTCAATTTCCTCGACAGCCTCGACAGCAACGCGATCGTTGGCTCGTTCGCCGTGCCGTTTGGCCGCCATACCTTCAGCTATACGATCTCCGACTCCGAGTACCAGCAGGTGATCGGCACGACCGCGCTCGAGTACGGCCGAACGCTGTCGCACATCTTCGGTTGGAACTATCTGGTGAGCCGCAGCGTCGCGGACATCACGAGCGTCGACGCAACTGTGTCTTGGCGACGGACCGATCGCGAGGTCAACGGCATCGACCTCGATCCGCAGCGCGTGGCCGTGCTGCGGCTGGCCGGCAACTGGCTGCACAAGTTCGTGATGAACGACGCGCAGGGGAATTTCACGATCAACGGCGGGCTGTCGCAGGGCTTGCCATGGTTCGGCGCGAATCACGACCCGCACGGCATCACGCGCGACGAAGCGCACAGCCAGTTCACGAAGGTAGACGCGACGGCCGCGTTCACGCTGCCGCTGCCGAAGGTCGATCCCGCGCTGGTTGCGTATCGCGGTGTGCTCGGCGGGCAATACACGAACATGGCACTGTTCGGGTCCGAGCAGCTGTATCTCGGCGGGATGGACACGATCCGCGGCTTCCGCTCGGGCGAAATTGCCGGCGACCGCGGTTTCTATTCGCGCAACGAGCTGGCGTGGGTGAACGCGCCGGCATGGAAAGACGGTCGAATCGAACCGTATGTGTTCGTCGACGCGGGCAAAGCCAGCCTCGTCTCGGTCCCTGGTTTTCCGACGTTGGCGGGCGCCGGCGCCGGGCTGCGGGCGCAATGGCAGTGGCACAAACAGATGCTCTCGGGCGAGCTGCTGGTCGGACGCGCACTGACGCAGCCGGCCGCGCTTGGCTCGAAAGCAACTCTTGTACTTGGCACTTTGAACTGGAGTCTCTGAGTGAATATTCCGCATTGGAAACCGTTTATCGCCGCATCGGCGCTTTACCTCGGTATCGCCTGCGTCGCGCAAGCTCAAACAGCCGCTTCGTCGACGTTGCCGGCCGGCGCCGTGGCAACCGTCAACGGCACCGCGATCACGCAGGCGGAAGTCGATGCGGTACTGCGCGCATCGCGCCAGCCGGATACGCCACAGGTGCGTCAGGCGATCAAGAATCAGCTGATCGCGCGCGTGCTGATCCAGCAGGCCGCGGAGACGGCGAATTACGGCAGCAAACCTGAAGTGCAGACAGCGATGCGGGTGGCGAAGGCGAACGCTGAAACGCAACTGTATTTGCACGATAGCGTGAAGCCGGAACCGGTCAAGGACCCGCAGATCAAGGCGCGCTATGACGAGATCGTGGCGTCGCTCGGCCAGGATGAATACAAGCCGCGCCTGATCGTTGTGAAGGACGCTGCGACGGCCGCGACCGTGTTGGCCGAGCTGAAGGCGGGCAAACCGTTCGACGGTCTCGCACGGCAATACAGTGTCGCGCCGAGCCGCGACGCCGGCGGCGAACTGCCGTGGGTCAGCTTCAAGACGCCGGCTGCGGAGGGTAAGACGGCCGGGCTGCCGGTGGCGATCGCGCAGGCGCTGGAAAAACTGCCGGCCGGCGCCATCACGCCCGAGTCGATTCCGGTCGACGGCGCACGCGCGATTGTGAAACTGGACGCGAAGCGCCCGACGCAGGTGCCGGGATTCAATCAGGCGCAGGCGACGATCCGCCAGCAGCTCGAGGCGCTCGCGTTGGAGAAAGCGAGCGCGCAGTTCGTCGGCGGCCTGTTGAAGAACGCGACCATCCAGCAGTAAGGACTCACGGCATATGGCTCGAAAGCACAAGGCCCCCCGACCGCGTAGTAAGGCCGAGCTATTGCCTCTACCAGCGTCGCTGGTGCGCGATATTTCGCTCGAGAACCACCTGACGCTCGCGACGATGAGGACAGGACACGGGACGGCCGAGACGATGATCGCCTTGCTGCGGGTGCTGTATCTGGCCTACTTCGTGGTGGAGCCCGATCTGTCCGCGGCGGACCATGCGCTTTTCCTCGAAGTCGAAGCTGCGCTGCAGCGGTGCATCGAGGCGGCCGGCAATGGGCAAGCGTGGCAAGTGCCAGATGTTGCGCTGGACGCCGTGCAGCGCATGCTGCTGCGCTCGGACGCGATCGTCGGCAGCGTTCCCAAATATCGCTACCTGGAGGCGTGGGACAAGCTCAATCGCTTCGCGCAGTCACCCAATCTTTCGCCGATTCCGGGCAGCAAACTGCAGGAGGTATGGTCGTGAACGACGCCGGCGAACTGGATCCGATGCTGTGCAAGCTGCACCAGTGCGCGAGCGCTTATGGATGGCGGTGCCTGTCCGAAACGTGGATCGACAGCAACGCACGCTACCCGTTCGTGTGTGCGCGCGTACACGCCTTCGAGCGCATTGCGACGACGATGTTGTACCGACAATCCGCACCGCGGTGCGCCGAGTGCGAAGCGGAGGATCTTCGCGAGCGCTGGTTCGCCACCGTCAATGCACGGGGCGGAGAACTCGTCGAGGGCGTCTTCACCGGCTTGCAGGCGCGTTACCGGTTACGGTGTGCCGACGGGCACGAGTGGGAGGCGTACGGCCGCAAAATCGCCGAAGGCAGTTGGTGTCCGGTGTGCGCGAAAGCCGAGCGAGCCGAGCAAAAACGCCACGCGGACGGATTGGAGCGACTGCACGCCGCGGCTAAAGCGAAGGGCGGCCGGTGCCTGGCGACCGACTACACGATTGGCCGACGCAAGTATCTATTCGAATGCGTGCAAGGGCATCGGTGGGAAGCCGAGGGGCACGAGGTTCTGCGCGGACGTTGGTGCGGCCTTTGCGCGAAGCGAGCGAACGCTGCTTGTCAAACCGTCGATCCCAATGGGCTCAAGCGCTTGCAGGACGCGGCGTGGGAGCAGGGCGGCCAGTGCCTGGCGGCCGAGTACCGCGGCTCGACCGAGAAATATCGGTTTCGTTGCGCGGCCGGTCACGAATGGCAGGCGGTGGCCAGTCGGATCTGGCTCGGACACTGGTGCCGGCAGTGCGCGAATCTGAAACTGCGCAACTCGATCGAAGACATGCAGGCGCTGGCCGCAACGCGCGGCGGGTTATGCCTGTCGACCGAGTATCACGGCAAGGGCGTCAGGTTGACCTGGCAGTGCCACCGCGGCCACGTGTGGGAGTCGCGGCCGGTGAACCTGCGCGCGGGGAAATGGTGCCCTCAGTGCGCGATCCTTGATCGCGTGCGTGCGAAAAACAGCTGGAAACGCAAGCGCTACGAGGCGACGGGCAAGCTGCCGATCTAACGCAGCCGGCGGCTACGCCCATACACGGGCGTCATAGGTACAGCGCTGCAGTTTGGTGACAGTGGCCTGCCCAGGATCGGCTTGTACCGGATGGGTCACCACATTCGTGTTTCCGGAAATCGACGTCGGTTAGCGGTGTGCTGGTCAAAACACCGTACGAAATGCGCGACAACATCGTCGCACACTCAATCTGCAGCCAAATTATGCGGCCAGTTGATGCTCGTAGTACGGCCGCTCGTGGTCGGCCAGGATCTCGCGTAACTGCGCACGCCGGTTCGGATCCGGCGCCAGCCACGCGTCGACATTCGAGGATTTCAGCGGAATCACGCATCGGTCGTGCCCTGCGGCCGCGACTTCGGGCGGCGGATCGTCGGTGATCGCCGCAAACGACCAGAGGTCATCGGCACAGGGAATCTCGGTGCGCGTCCACAAGCACGCGAGCTGCATCTGCTGTGATGGTGTTGGATCGAAACGCAGTACGACGTCCTTCCCATCTCGGTCGACGTGCTCGAAAAACGTGTCGGCGAGCACGATGCCGTGCGTATAACCGAACACATGACGCCAAACCGAAGAAAGGCTCGTTTTTCTTGCGTTGTAACAACCAGGCTTTTGCTTTTCGTCCGCCTCGGTCCAGCCCGGTATCCGACAGCGATATCGCATGGGCACGACCAAGCGCTTGCCGGCGAGTTCGAACAGCACGGGCGCATACCAGCCGGGGAAGATCCGCGAATCGCCTTCCTGCAGGTCGCGCCGATGCAGATCGTCGAGCCCGCGCGTCGCGGCGGCGATCTTGTCGGCGGCGATCCGGACGTCCTGTAAGCACGAGACCAGTACCGTCTGTGAACGCTCGGTGACGAGTGCCATGATGTCCTGTGAAGGACACGAATGACCAGTCGTGTCCACGATA
>NZ_CADFDK010000030.1 GCF_902832885.1 Burkholderia seminalis DSM 23518 | reverse complement strand
GATTCTATGCACCTCGCGCCGCCCACGCAAGCCCTTTGTGAAAAAAGTTTGAAAAAGCCCCCGTGCGCTGCCGCGCACGGGGGCTGGGGGTTCGACGGGCCTGAATCGCAACACGAGCGGTTCGCTATAGCTATGACGTATGCCCGTCTTTCCCCCTATATGAAAAGCAGCGGAACGGACAAGGAACCTGGCGCTGTCGAGTATCATGCCGCGACCGAACCACGCACCCCTATCGACGATGGACAGCACGACTCAATCCGGCGACGCCGATCTTCGCGACGAATATGCGGCGCTGCGCGAACGCGCCATCCTGCTGGAAGAACAAACGCCGGCGCTTCTCCAACGCATCTCGGATGTATTGCCTCGGATCAGCGGCGAATCCGAACTGGCGGACGAGCATCGCGAGCGGCTCGTCGGCGCGCGTAACGCGGCGATGGTCTCGATCGAGAACTATCAGCAGGCGATTCCTTTCCTGCAGACAGCCGATTCGATCATCGAACAACTGGACAAGACGCCAGCGCGCGATGAAGACATCGAGTGGCGCGAATCGCTGCTGCAACGGCTCGACGAGCTGATCGACGTCGCGGTCGTGATGATCAACGACGCCGAAGACTATTTCGATCAGGCGCAAGCCTGCGACCTGTCCAGCGTGCCGAAGTCCATCCTCGAGGACTGAATGGTGCCGCCGGGGATCGCGCGGCGCACCGGCTTCATGCCGTGCGCGCCGGCCATCCCGATGTTGGTCGGTCGACACGCAATGCCTACGGCATCGGCGCCGGGAAGACCGCCCCTCTCCCGCAAAAGCTCACCTTGTCGTGGCAACCGCCCCACAGTCGCCACGTGCCGCCGCTATAGCGAGTCGAGCACGATCGCCTCGCTCACGATCGGCACGCGGATGTAACCGCCCTCCGTGTCACCATACGCATATGCGTTCCCGTCGATCACGTATTGCGCGGTCAACGCGCAAAGGGTTGCGTCTCGCGCATCAACGGAGCGCAGCCTCGACACGTCGATCCCCAGCCGCTCCAGCAATTGCAGGCGCTGGGTACGCTTCTGCTTCGCCGACGCCACCGCCTTGCCCAGCATCGCGCAGGTAATCGCATACGGATAGGTCTCGAAACTCGCACGACCACCCGCATAGTGCACACCGGTCAGCAATGGATAGGTATCCGCCAGCGCGCGGTACACGCGTTCCCCGATGAACATCCAGTCGAAGAAGCCCGACGTGCTTGAAACGGCCTGCTCCCGCGACGGTGTCGGAAAACACGAGATCCGTTCGCAGGCGAGCGCCTGTTCGGCCGCCCGGCGGCCGACGCCTGGCCACCACACGCTCGGCGCGTCGACGCCGACGGCCACGACGTCATGGGCAACACACAGCGCGGGTATCGCCTCGGGGGCAATCCGCGCTTCGCGGCAGACGACCGTCGACCCGCGCAGGATCACGAGATCGCACAGCTTCTTGTCGCCCCCGACGTCGACACCCGCCACGGCGGGCACCTGTCGCGCGGCGGATGCGACGGATCGAGCCGATACCATGCCGGAACTTCAGTCCGCCGGCCGCGCGCCGTACGCGGTGTCGAAGATCGCCTCGAGACCGGGATGCACGCCGCGCATCGGGTCGACGACCGACTTCGCCCAGTCGAAATACGCCTGCTTGCGCTCGAGCGGCCAGTCCGCGGGCGGATGCCGCGCGATGTCGCGCAGGTTGCAGATCTTGTCGGCGAGCTTCACGAGCTTCGCTCGCCGGCTGATGGTCGACGCGTGCTCGATCTGCAGGCGCTTGCGCTCCTCCTTCGGCAACGACTTGTCGTCGGTGACCTCCATCACGATGTCCGCCACGTCCTTGCCGAACAGCCGCAGCAGTTCCTGCTCGGTCGTCTCCGTGTCCTCGACCGTGTCGTGCAGCACGGCCGCGACGATCACGCGCTCGTCCTCGATACCGGCTTCGTTGGCCAGCACGTCGGCAAGTGCGATCGGATGATTGATGTACGGCGACGCCTCTTCGTCCTTGCGACGCTGATTGCGATGCTTGTCCGCCGCGAACGCGATGGCGGCTACCAGCTTTTTCATATTTTCCCCTCGTGTGGCCAGACCCGCGACCGGTTGTCCCGGTCCCGTGCGTTTCGGAACCGCTCATACTACCTGCACGCGATGCCCCTTCCCGTGTACCGGCATCGCGGCACGCCCGCGCATCACGCGCCGGCCGGCGCGCGCTGCAACTCGACCACATTGACCCGCGCGCCGAAGACGTCCCGCACGAGCGGCAACAAGTGGTCGTGGTGCGTCAGGAACAGCACCTGGGTTCGCGTCGACAGATCGCGCAGCGCATCGAGTCCGGCCTTCGCGCGCGCATCGTCGAAATTGATGAACAGATCGTCGGCGACGAACGGCAGCGCGATGCGGCTGCCGAGCTGCAGCTCCAGCGCCGCAATCCGCAGCGCGAGGAACAACTGGTCGCGCGTGCCTTCGCTCAGCCCGGCGACCTCGACCGACGCGCCCTTCGTACGCCGCGCATACAGCGCAGGCGGCGTCCGTTCGGTGTCGACGGTCAGCTTCGCGAATTCGCCGAGCGTGAGCCCCGCGAAGATCTCGCCCGCGCGCCTGAGCATCGGCCCCTGCTTCTGGTCGCGATAACGATCCGTCGCCCACTTCAGCAAGCGGCTCGCGGTGGCCGCCTCCAGATACTGTTCGGCCGCATCGCCCATCGCCGCCAGCGCTTCCTGCCGTTTCGACTCGGCGACGGCCGCATTCGCCTGGCCGTCGATCGCGCCGAACGCCTGGTCGGCCACGACCTGCTGCTGCGACAGCTCGTTCAGCCGCTTGCCGACATCGCCGAGCGACTGCTTCACCGCTTCGAGATGCGCCGGTACGTCTGCGATGTCCTGCTCCGCGACCTCGGCTTCGACGGCGGACCGGGAAAGACCGTCGCCATCGCGCACCAATGCCTCGTGCGCGGCCTCGACCGCCTGCCGAAGCTGACGCTGACGATCCGAGCGCTCGGCCAGCGGCAGCGCCGCGTCGATCGACGCGACGCCGGCCAGTTGAAGCAACGGCTGGATTCGTGCATCCGCACCGGCCACCGCGGCGGCCGCGTCCGCGACCTTGCCGTCGGCGTGCCGCACGGCTTCGTCGGCACGATCGATCGCACGCGCGATTTCCCGGGCGGCCGCGAGGCGCATCGTCAGCCGGCGCGCCACGTCCGGCCAGTCGCCGCTCGCCAGCCATTCCGGCGCGAGCGCTTCCGCAAGCCGCCGCGCGCCGGCCTCGAGCGCGGCCAGCTCCGCGCGGATCGCGGCGATCCGGTTGCGCGGCGCGTCGGCATCGGCCAGTTCGGCCGTCACCGTATTCGCGAGCGTGAGCGCCCCTTCCGCCGCGGCCAGCGTCGTCGCGCTCGCGGACAGTTTCGCGTCGGCCAGCGCGTCGCGCCACTGCGCTTGCCACGCGTCGTAAGCCGTTTGCGCGTGGCCGGCCCGCGATTGCGCGGTCGCGCATCCGCGTTCGGCTTCCCGCGCACGGTCTTCCAGGCTATCCTGCTGCGCGATCGCTTTCTCGGCCGACTGTACGAAGGCCTCGGCAATCGCGACGAGCGCCGCCAGGCCGTCCGGCTCGCCACCTCGCGATACCGTGCGCAACGCCGCGCGCAGCGCGGCTTCCGCGCCGTCCCGGGCCGCATGCAGCGCGTCGAATTCGCGGCGCTGGCGGTCGAGATCCGCCTGCGCGGCGAACACCGTTTCGCGCTTCGCGAGCCAGTCGCCCATCGCCGCCAGCGACATGCCGGGCACCGCGGCTCTCGCCGCGAGTGCGGCCCACGCGTCGCGATGCGCGGTCAGTTCGCGCTCGCGTTCGTCCAGCGCGGCCTGCCTGCGTGCCGCGCCCGCACGTGCGGACTCGACCTGCTGACGCAGCGATTGCAACGTCGCCGCGGCCTGCGTCGCGCCGAGCTGTGCATCGACGAGTTCGTCGGCGAGGCGAATCGCGTCGTCGACCGCCGGTGCGCCCGCGGCGAGATCGACCGTGCCATTGCGGATGTCGCCCCACGCGCCATCGCGCCGCGCGCGCGCCGCCAGCACGTCGGCGGTCGTGACGACCTTGTGGTTCTCCGCGAAATGCTTCTCCTGCAGTTCGAGCCGCTCGAGCTCCTCGAGCGCGCTGTCCCGCGCATCACGTGCCGCGGCGGCCGCGCTCGCGTACTCGCCGTCTTCCTTCAGCAGCGCGCCGAGCCGCGCCGCCGACGGCACGTCGAGCGCGCGCAGCGTGTCGACCGGCATGCGCCACTGGCCAAGCGCATCGAGCGCACCCGACAGCGTGCGTTCGGCGGCCGCGATCTCGTGCGCCAGCGCCTGCTCGCGCTGACCGCTGTTGCGAAAGGCTTGCGCGTCGGCCAGCGCCGCGCGCAGCGCCTCCGGCACGTCGACGGTCGACAGTCGCGCCTGTTGTTCCCGCACCTGCGCAAGCTCGCGCGTGCGTTCGTCGAGCGACTCGCGCGCGCCGGCGAGCGCCTGGTGCAGCGCGCCGTGCCCTCGCAGCAGGTTCGTCACCGTCTTCAGCGACAGCGCCGTCGGCAGCGACGCACGCAGCGACGCTTCGTTCGTCGGCCAGTCGAGCTGGGCCGCCGCCGCGCACGCGGCGGACACATGCCGCTCGACATCCGCGCCGAGCAACAGCAAATCCTGCGCGTGATTCATGCACGTGCCGCGCAACCGATCGAGCGCTTCGATATCGGCGTCGAGCGCCAGCGTGTCGGCGTCCGCATCGATCGCCTCGCGCGCCTGCCGTTTCGCGAGCAGGTCGGCGCGACGTTCTTCGAGCACCTTCTGCTCGGCCGCGAGATCGCCCTGCGCCTTCAGCAGATCGGCATACGCGGTCGGCGGCAACTCGACGACCGCACCCAGTTCGGCCAGCGCCGCATCCTTGACCGTCAGCTCCTTCAGGTATGGCGCAAGCCGACGGACGCGTTCAAGCTTCGAGCGCAGCGTTTCGAGCCGGCGCTGTTCCGCGCGCGCCTGCTCGATCTGCTGCTCGACCGCTTCGCGCGCGTCCTTGCGATCGACCCAGTCGCGCGTGCGGACCTGGACCGTCTTCAGTTCGGTCACGGCTTCGTTGAACGACGTCTCGGCCAACGCAAACGCGCTGCCGCTCCGGCGCGGCGCCCACAGCTCGAGCGCGCGCGCGTCGAGCTCCTCGCGCACCGGCCCGAGACTGCCGACACCGGCAGCCGATTCGAACAACACCTGGCCGAGCTTGTCGGAAGCATCGAGAATGCTCCGGCCTCCATCGATCAGCCGTCCGTGATCGAGCCCGAACATCTGCTCGAAGAACTCACGCGTCGCGCCGTCGAGGATCGCCGCCAGATAGTCGTCGGGCAGCTTGTCGTCGCCGGGCGTGCGCAGCGAACTGCGCCCGCGCGCACGGTGGAACACGAGTTCGCTCGTACCGCTCTCCAGCACGCCGCCGATCCGCAGCTCGGGCGTGCTGTGCAGGAAATCGAGCGGCGTCTGCAGCTTCATCCCGAACAGCAGCTCGGATACGGCCGTGCGGATCGTCGACTTGCCGGCCTCGTTCGGCCCGACGATCACGTGAAAATCCTCGCGGGCCGGCGGGAACCGCAGCGTCTCGTCGGTGAACTTGCCGTACTTGATCAGATCGAGCTGGCTGATGCGCATCGCTTACTCCCCCCTCGCCAGCCGCGCGAGCAACGCGGGCCCGACCTGCTCGACCAGCGCCGTCAGTTCACCGGCGCGCGCCATCGTCAGCAACGGCACCTCCTCCTTCACGTCGCTGCGTACCTTGCCGACGAACGGCTTCAGGTCGCGTTCGAGCAGCGCGAGGAAATCCGGATCGTGCGCGGCATCGGCGAGGATCTGCTTCAGATCCTCCAGCGCTTCGAGCTGCTCGCTTTCGCCAGGCTGGTGATCGGCGGCGGACGTCGCGAGCCGGACCTTCTCGAGCCACAGCCGCTCGTTGCCGATGATGCCGATCTGGTTGAGCACCTCCGCGCGCAACTGCGGCGCGCGGCCGAAAAAGAGGCCGTGCGCGGGCGTGCGCCCTGTGACCGTCACGCGCACCGCGCGCGGCACGTGGCCGTCGACGGTCAGCAGCGCCTCCAGCGACTGGCCGATCTTTCTCGACAAATCGGCGACCGACAGGCAATCGGACGCGTCGACCGACACGGCTTCCCAGCGCAGCACGTCCAGATACAGGCGCTCGACCTGCGTGCGGCCTTGCTCAACCGTCACGAGCACCGCGCCGCGCCGGCCCGTCTCGCGGATGTGGCGCCCCTGGAGGTTGCCGGGAAACACGACGGTGGACGGCCCCGTCCATTGCTGGAACTCGTGCACGTGGCCGAGCGCCCAGTAGTCGTAGCCCTTCGCGTGCAGTTCGGCCAGCGTGCACGGCGCGTAGTTCGCGTGCGCGGCATACCCTTCCAGCGCCGTGTGCAACACGCCGATGTTGTAGTAGCCGGGTACCGGATCCGGATAGCCGAGCGCGAGGTTGTCGACGACGGCCTTGTCCTTGAAGCTCTGCCCGTGCAGCGCGACGTCGAATTCGGGCAGCTTGACGGTTTCCGGCTTGCGGTGGCCGAACACGGTGACGTTGTCGGGCAGCGTCAGCTTCTTCGTCATCTCGCTTTCGGCATCGTGGTTGCCGCCGAGCACGAACGCGCGGATGCCGGCCTTGCGCAGGCGCCCCATCTGCTGGCCGAAGAAGATGCCCGTGTTGTGATCCTTCCAGTCGCCGTCGTACAGGTCGCCCGCGATCACGAGGAACGCGACGTCCTCTTCGATCGCACGATCCACGAGTTGCCGCAGCGCCTCGCGCGACGCGTTGCGCAACTGCGCGGCCGGCGCGTCGGGGTACGCGCTCAGGCCGTGCAACGGGCTGTCAAGGTGAATGTCTGCCGCGTGGATGAACTTCACGAAGGTTCCTCTGTTTCATGGCGAAGGGCGACGCCGCTCGCACGGGCCCGTGCCGTCAATCGTCGTCCCGCCAGCCGCCGGGCCTGCCGCGTGACGTAAGGCGCGTGCCGGACCGGATCATGCGGCCCGTTGCAAGCGGGTCGGGATGGTACCTGAAAGCGGGTAACGACAAGACGTTATCCGTCGGTCCGGATGGCCGGGAAGCACGCGATACCGGTGCGAACCGACATTGTGCCGCAGCACGAGCGAGCGACGGCGAAACCGCGCCGCCGCAGAACGGCCCGCTCACGAAACGATGGCCGCGCAATCGTCCGATAGAGGCGATTGCGCCTTGGATCGTGTTTCGGGAGATACGAAACGGCAACGGCGTTGAACGGGCAGCGGGAAAACGCGCTGGATCGCCCCGCGTGCGTCGCGACGCATGCGGGCGCCCGACTACATGCCGTTACTCGCCGCGCGGAACGGGCGGCGGCGCAAAGCGGTTGTCGTTGCCGGGGAACGGATTCGCGTTGCGGCGCAGCGCTTCCTCGTCGTCGTCTTTCTGCGCGAACAGCGCAACGCCGATCACGCCGACGTTCGCGGCATCGCCGTACTTCGAGTTCGCGACGTAGCTGTCGGGCACGGCGGCGAAGCGGAACGCGGCGACTTCGTCGCGGCTCTTGCGAAAACCCTCGATCGTCAGCGTGCGGCCCGGATACAGCACGTAGCCGCCGTTCGTATAGCTGCCCGGCCGGCCCGACAGCACGTCGAGGCCGTCGACCGTCGACACGACTTCGAACGTGCGGCGCCCCTGGTTGCGCAGCACGATGATGTAGCGCGAACCCTCGACGCCCGCCATGTGCCAGCGGCCGTTGTTGCGCGCGAGCCGCAGCGGCGCGCCCTTTTCGTCGATGAACGACAGCGCGATGTCGCCATTGGCGAGCGCGACGCGGGTCGGCAGCCGGCGAACCTGCGAGGCCGGCGGATGGCCGGGCAGCGCATCGTTGTAGTAGACCGACGCGAGATCCGTCGGCTTGGCCGGATCCGCGCGTTCGAATTCAACCTGGCGGGTTTCGGATCGCACCGACTCGCCCCACGCGGTGCCGAGCCCGCGGCGTTCGCCGGCGTCCGGTGCGGCGGGGGACGCGGCGGCGCTGGCGGACGGCGGAGGCGGCGGCGGGGGCGGCGCCGCGCAGGCGGCCAGCCAGAGCGCGCAGGCAAGCGCGAGAAGACGGAACAGGATGGTCATGACGTGATGCCTCGGAATGTTATCGGACCGCGCCGGGCTGGCCGACGCGGCGTTTTGGTGTCGTCTGTCGTCACGATGTCGATCGGACATGCTTGCCCTGGTCGACCGGCATCGCCGTCGCGGCGGGCCCGCAACCGGGAGCCTCGCTATTTAAGCATGGCGGGCCGGCAATGGGCAGGGGCCGCGCGCGCCAATAAAAAGGCCCGGCCCGCATCGAAGCGGGCCGGGCCTTGACGGAACGCGTGCTGCTTACAGCGCGCCGCCTTGCGCCGACGCCGAACCCTTCACGCCGACCGATGCGCCGCCTTGCACTGCGTTAGCCGTGCCTTCGAGCGCCTCGCCGGCCTTCGCCTTCGCGCCACCCGCGACGTCGCCTGCCGTCGACATCGCGCCTTGCGCATGGCTCTTCACCGAACCGGCGACGTGCTTCACGTGCGACTTCGTCGAGTGGACGGCCGATGCCGCCGCATCCTTCGCCGTACCGGCTGCGGAACCGACCGCCTGCGTCGCGCCGCCGACCGCATTGCCGGCTGCCGAGCCGACGCCGCCGACCGTCTTGCCGACGCCGTTCAGCGCGCCGCCAACCACATTGCCTGCGCCCGAACCCGAGCCCGCCGCATTCGCGCCGGCGCCGGCCTGCACGCCCACGCCGCCGCCGAGCAGCGGCGTCTGGACCTGTGCGCCGACGCCAGCAGAACCCTGTGCGCCGGTTTGGGCCGTCTGTGCGAATGCAGCCGACGTCGCCATCGCCGTCAGAGCGGCACCCAGCAGGATCGTACGAATCTTGTTCATGGTCATTCTCCCCAAAGACGTTGTTGCTGCGGGCCGCCTTCGTGCGGCTTGTCGCATGCCTCACCGCGAAGTGCGGCAGGTGGGGCTAATGTAGCGGCGCCGGCGCGCAAAACGATTGAATTGCGGGGACTGTTACTTCGGTTGCAAATGCTGACGATTGACTCACACTGTTTGACAATCGAGGGCTCGCGGCGGGATGGACACCCTATTCGTCGGCGAACGGGAGCGGCGCTCCGCCTGGGTGATTCGCCCGATCGCCACGCATCGTCCCACCCGGCTGGTGAAGCGGCCAGCCTATTTCATCAGCATTCCTAACGATGTGCATTGCCCGGCCATCCATGCGGCCTCGCCATGAAAAACGGCCCCGACCGCCCGTCGGCGGACCGGGGCCGTACGCACTCACCCAGTTACGGCCGGAACGTATCGCCGAGCACGACGCCTTCGCGACGCGGATCGGTACCGCCCTGCAACGCCGGCGACTGGCCGACCGTCACGCGCATCACCGTATTGACGCCGCTCGCCTGCGCCGACGTCGACACCTTGTGCCCGAGCGCGAGCAACCCCGTGATCAGCGGATCGTTCGCACCGTTGTTCGCCGTGTTGACGTTCGGATGCTCGCCGCCGATCGTGGTCGTCGGGCTGTTGCTCGCGCCGAAATCGACGAGCCCCGCGGACTGCTGCGCGTCGAGCCCCCAGTCGAGCGCGCCGACGAGCGTCTTGACCACGTATTGCGGAATCGTGCCGCCGCCCGGCGAACCGGTCGCCATCACGAAATCGCCGCGCGAGCCGTCGGCGGCCTGCCCGAACACGATCGTCGGCGCCATCGAGCTGCGCGGCCGCTTGCCCGGCTGCAGCCGGTTGGCCACCGGATTGCCGGACGTGTCGACCGGGTTCGCGGAGAAGTCGGTCAGCTGGTTGTTCAGCAGGAAACCGTTGGTCATGTGGAACGAGCCCATGCTCGACTCGACCGTCGTCGTCGCGCTCAGCACGTTGCCGTCGCCGTCGACGATCGTGAACTGGTTCGTGCCGTGCTCGATCAGCGTCGTGTCGACACCGAGCGGCACCGCACCGAGATTGCCCGGCTGGGCGGTCCCCATGCTCTTGGTCGTGTCGATCAGCGCCGCGCGCGACTTCAGGTACGGCTTGTTCAGCAACGTGTCCCACGTGCCGCCGGGCAGCGGCACGAAATCCGTATCGGCCACGTACTTGTCGCGGTCGGCATACGCGAGCCGCTCGGCCTCGGTGACGAGATGCACGCCCGCGACGGTCGGCTTGCCGCCTTCGAGATCGATCGCGGTCGGCTTCAGCGACTTCAGGTCGAAATTCTCGAGAATGCCGAGCGCCGACGCGACCGCGATGCCGCCCGACGACGGCGGCGGCATCCCGCACACCCAGTAGCTGCGATAGGTCGTGCACACCGGTACGCGACGCTTCGCCTGATAGGCGGCCAGATCCGCGACGGTCGTCTTGCCCGGCGTGAGCGTCGAGCCGTCCGCACCCTTCGTCACCGCGATCTTCGCGACGATGTCCTGTGCGATCTGCCCGGTGTACAGCGCATTCGCACCCGACTGCGCCATCAGCGCCAGCGTGCGCGCGTACGCGGGGTTCTTCAGGACCGTGCCGAGCGTCTTCGGCGAACCGTCGGCGTTCAGGAAGTACGCGGCGGCCTCGGGATCGCGCTTCAGGTTCGTGGCGTTCGCCGCGATCGCGTCGGCGAGCCGGCCGCCGATCGGAAAGCCGTTGGTCGCGAGCGTGATCGCATCGCCGAACAGGTTCTGCCACGGCAGGCGGCCGTGATCCTGTTGCAGCGCCTCGATGAGCCGCGGCACGCCGATCGTGCCGATCGAGCGGCCGCTCGCGCGCGCGTTCGGCTGCGGCGCGGAATGGTCGGTCGCGTCGTCGACGTAACGCAGGTAGTTTTCCGTCGCGGCGGCCGGCGCGGTTTCGCGGCCGTCGTAGGCCTGCAGCGTCTTGCCGCGGGCATCGTAGTAGAGCAGCACGCCGCCCGATCCAAGGCCCGTCGCCTCGGGCACCGTCAGGCCGAGCACGGCCTGCACGGCGACCGCCGCATCGGCGGCCGTGCCGCCCTTCTTCAGCACCGCGCAGCCGGCCGCGCTCGCGTACGCGTTCGACGTGGCCACGAGGTAGGTCTTCGCGTAGACCGGTTTCATCCCGGTGCGATAACCCGACGACGCTTCCGGCAGCGACGGATCGCCCGGCTGGTTCGACCCGACCACGACCGTCGCACCGCTGTTGTCGACCGCGAGGCAGCTGGTGTCAGCTGAAGGTGTCGTTGCGTGACCCGCGTCGTTCTCGACGTCGCCGCCGCATGCGGTCAGCAGCGCGGCCGCGAGCAATACAGAGGCATACGGAAAAATCGCTGTTCTGTTCATTGTTCGTCGATGTTCTTTTAGAGCGTTGCGATGGGCATCACGCTGCCTGCGACCCCCTCGGTGCGCGGGCAACGCGTTCGATAGTCCCATGAACAATTTTCTTTCCGCAACAAGGAAATGACGCAATGCGGCCGATCGTTGCACGTACAACGCCACCGAACCGGCTTGCCGGCCATTTGCTGCACTGCGTCGCGACGCGGCTTCGTTACGTTGCCGTCCGGCGACGCTTGCCGGCCACGCGGCCATCACGCGCGAAACCGTGCTCCATCGCTTCGATCGCTTCCGAGAAAAACTCGAGAAACATCGTCATCGCGACAGTCGCGCTCATGTCCGCGCGCTGGTAGATGCAGCTGAACGAACGCGCGCCCGCATCGGCGAGCGGCGTCCACGCGAGCCGGCCGGCGGCGACGTCGTCCGCGACGTTCTCCGCGATCAGGAAGCCGATGCCGGCCCCTTCGGCCGCGAGTCGCCGCACCATCGACACCGAACCCGTCTCGACCAGCGGCCGCGCGTTGCGCGGCTGTCGCGCATCGATCTGGTCGAACATCGCGCGCAGCTCCGTGTCGGGTGTCATCAGGAGCAGCGGATGGGCCAAGCAGTCGCGCATTCGCACCTTGCCGCCGGACAACGCCAGCGGATGGCCAGGTGCCGTGACGACACCCAGCGGCTGCGCGAACGCGCGCACCTCGACGACGCTCGCCGCCGTGCGCCGGCGCAGCGCATAGCCGATGTCGGCCTCGCCCGTCTCGACCCAGCGCACGATGCTCTCGCCGTTTCCCGAGCGCACGCTGTACGTGACGCCGGGATAGCGCTGCATCGCGGCCAGGATCGCGTCGGGCACGAGCTTCTCGGCCGTCGATGCGGGCACGGCCAGGTTCACGTGCCCGCGCCGCAGTGCGCGCAAATCCTCGACCTGCGTCAGCGCGTTGTCGAAGTCGCGCTGGCCGCGCCGCACGGCGGCGATCACGATCTCGCCGGCGAGCGTCAGCTGCATGCCGCGCGGCAGCCGGTCGAACAGCGGCACGCCGACCTGCTCCTCGAGATTGCGGATCTGCTGGTGCACGGCCGCGGCGGTCAGGTGCAGCGCGTCGGCTGCCTTGCGAATCGAGCCGCGCCGGGCGACCTCGTCGAAACAGCGGAATGTCTGCGATATCGAACGCATGAATGGACCGTTAGATTTTTCCGAACACGCCGTCAAGAATAATCCAGTTTCACTGACTCTCCGGATCGTCTAGATTGCGCTGCATTCCCGTGTTCGACTCGAATGGAGACCGCAATGACGACCGTCGACCAGATTACCCAGCGCCGCCGCGGCGTCGGCCTCATCGCCCACGATCCCGCCCTGTCCGCGGGCGGCTATACGCTCATCGCGCCGCAAACGGCGGACGGCAACGTCTATCTCGTCGGCATCGACGGCGAGGTCGCCCATCAGTGGAAAATGCCCGTGCGCCCCGGCCGTCACGCGGTCATCCTCGCGAACGGCAACCTCGGCTACAACGGCAATCACCCGCAATCCGAATCCCGCTACGCGCCGTGGTCGATGTGGCATGGCGGCGACTTCTACGAGGTCACGCCGCAAGGCGAAACGGTGTGGCGCTACGAGGATCCCGCGCATCACCACGATGCGCAGTGGCTGCCGAACGGCAACCTGCTCTACGCCGCGTGCGAACCGGTCGACGCCGCGTTCGCGCGGCGCGTGCCGGGCGGTACGCCGCACGGCGACGACGACGTGATGTACGCGGACGTGATCCGCGAAGTGAACCGGGCCGGACAGATCGTGTGGGAATGGCACGCGCGCGAGCACCTGCGACCCGAGGATTTTCCGATCGCGGCCGGGTTCGGCCGCTATCACTGGCCGCTCGTCAACGGTCTCGCGGTCGACACGAACGGGCGCGTGCTGATGAGCCTGCGCACGACGTCGGGGATCATCGGCGTAAACCGCGCAACCGGTCGCGTCGACCTGCACGTCGGGCCGGACGTCGTGTCGCACCAGCATGCGCCCGTGCCGCTCGCGAACGGCAACATCCTCGCGTTCGACAACGGCAATTTCCGCCACGGCGCGCACGTCGTGTTCTCGCGCGTCGTCGAGATCGATCCCGCGACGCAACGCGTCGTCTGGTCGTACACGGACGACGTCGTGAACCTGTTCTACACGCCGTTCATGGGCAACGCGCAGCGCTTGCCGAACGGCAACACGCACATCACCGAATCGTCGACGGGCCGGCTGTTCGAAGTGACGCCGGCCGGCGAAGTCGTGTGGGAATACGTGATCCCGTGGTTCGCGGAATACCCGGACGAGGCCGCGCGCAAGACCGGCCCCGGCCAGCTGAACAGCGTGTTCCAGACGTTCCGCTACAGCGCCGCGCAACTGCCCTGGCTGCGGACCTGACGCGTCGTTCGCCGTTGCATTCCTGCCATCGTCGCCGTTCGCTTCCGAGGGGCCTGCCGTGTCGCACGATCCGATCTCACCGCCCGTCGATGCACGGTTGCCCGCGTGGCAGCTCGCGCTGTTCGGGCTGCAGCACGTGCTGTCGATGGCCGCGTCGCCGATCACGGCCGTCTTCCTCATCGCGAAAGTCCTGGCGCTGCCGGCCGACCTGACGGTCCAGCTGATCGGCGCGACGTTCTTCGCGTGCGGCGTCGGCACGCTGGTGCAATCGCTCGGCGCCGGCCCGATCGGCGCACGCATGCCGTTCGTGATGGTGCCCGGCGGCGCACCGACGATGCTGTTCGCGGGCATCGCCGCGCAGTCGGGCCTGCCGACCGCCGCCGGCGCGGCGCTGCTCGCCAGCGCGTTCTACTGGGTGCTGCTGCCCGTGTTCACGCGCTGCCTGCGGCTCTTTCCACGCGTCGTCGTCGGCGCGATGCTGTTGCTCGTGTCGATCAACCTGATCCGGATCTACGCGGCGATCGTCGTCGGCCAGCCCGGCTCGGCCGACTTCGCGCAACCGCGCGCGCTCGGTCTCGCGCTTGCGACGATCGTCGCCACCGTCGCCGTCGCCGGTGCGTTTCGCGGCACGCTCGGGCGCCTCGCGGTACTGATCGGGTTGATGGCCGGCGCGACGCTCGGCTGGGCGCTCGACGCGATGCCGGCGCTCGCCGGCGTATGGCACGGCCCGTGGTTCACGCATCCGGTGTGGCTGCCGTTCGGGATGCCGCGCCTCGACGTGCTGGCCGCGCTGCCGCTGCTGATCTTCACCGCGATCTCGATGGCCGAGGCCACCGCGCAGACCGTTGCCGTCGGCGAGACGTGCGGCAAGGCGGTCTCGATGACGCGCGACGTGCCGAAGACGATACGCGGCGATGCACTGGCGTCGCTGGCCGGCGCGCTGTTCGGCACGCCGCTGATCGTGACCAGTGCCGAGAACATCGGCGTCGTACAGACGACCGGCGTGCGCTCGCGCTACGTGACGGCCGCCGCCGGCGCAATCCTGATCGTCATTGCGCTGTTCGCCCCGCTCGCGCGGCTCGCGTATGCGATTCCGGCCGCCGTCGTCGGCGGCACCGCGCTGGTCGTGTTCGCGATGATCGGCGTGATGGGCATCCGGCTGCTCGCCGGCGTCGACCTGCACGCGCGCGCCAACCAGTACACGCTCGCGGCCGCGCTGGTGGTCGGTCTCGCGCCGATCCTGGTGCCGAACCTGTATCGTCAATTCGGCGCGCCCGTCCAGATCGTGCTCGGCAACGGCATGGCGGCCGGCACGCTCGCGGCCATCGCAACGCAACTGGCATTCGCCGCGCTCGCGCGGTTGAGCGGACAGACGCAGGCAAGCGTGCCACCGGCACCTTCGCGCGAAGCGTAACGGCGATAACGGGCAGCGCGGCGCACGCTGCGCTCCGCTTGACGACATCCTCCGTTCGACCGGCAAGCGCCGCTCCCTCCTGGCTCCGGCACGCGCGTCTCCTCGGCGCCGCGCCGGCTTCGGGTATATCGGCATCATCATCGCGATGGAAACGGCGACGGCCTTGCCGTGCCGGATCGGCGCGGTCCGGTTGCTGCGCGCGCCGCGCCGGCGAAGCGGCGTTCCGCACGGCCAAGGCACACGCGATCGCCGGCCTGACGCTCGGCCTCCTCACGTGACAGGTTGCGTTCATGTCGGTCGGCGGCGAATGGTTCGGGATGGGGATGTCGAGGCAATGGAACGGCGTACCGGACGCGTTCCGCTTCTTCATCACGCTGCCGCTCGTGCTCGTCGACCTGACGATGAACACCGACGGAATCGACGAGACGCGTGTCGCGCCGAACGGATGGACATCGGGACGATTGCCGGCGTCACCGCGTCCGGCTATAAATCGTGGATGGACACGAATCGCTGGATTCACGACCCCGTCGGCGCGTTTCGCGCATGGCAGGAAACCGCCGCGACGGGCGCCGGCCGCCGGCCGTTCGCGCCGCGTTCGGTCGTGCAGCACGTCGCGATGTTCGAGCGGTTCCTGCGCCATCTGATCGCACAGCGCGTGTCGCTGGTCACGTTCGGCCCCGACCACGTCGCGGCGTTCCTGGCGGAACTCGACCGTACCTGCGCACCCGGCACGTCGACGCGCGTGCGCTATGCGAAGCTGATCGACCGGCTGGGGCGGCATCTGGTCGACACCGGTGTGCGGACGATCCACCCGGCAGGACGGACGACGCGCGATCTCGCCTGGCCGGCCGGCGAGCCGGAGCCGTGCTACCTGCCGCCCGACGCCGACGCGGCGCTGCAGCGCCATGTCCAGCCTCGGCCGGACGACTCGTCCACCGACTGCCGGAATCGCGCGATCGTCGCGCTGCTGCTTGCCAGCGGCATCACCTCGGCCGAGATTCGTGCGATGCCCCGCGCCGCGCCCAATCTCGATGCGCAGCCACCGGCGTTGTCCGTGCCGCGCGATCGCGCGCGGCCGGCGCGCCGGGTCGAACTGGCCGAATTCGCGCTGGCGCCGCTCGCCGCGTGGCACGCGTATTCGACGGATACGCCGGCACCGGCGCTGCTGTTCCCCGCACCGCGCGGCGGTGGCGCGATGAACGACATGTTCTTGCTGCTCGTGGTGCGCGAAGCGCTCACCGCGATCGGCTTCCACGCGGCGGACATGAGCCCGCGCGTGCTGCGCAACACGTATGCGCGCCGGCAGTTGCTCGCGGGCCACACGCATGCCGAGGTCAGTGCGATGCTCGGCCTCGTCAGCACGCGAACGGTCACGCGCATCCGGCAGACGCTGCCGCCGGACGCAGCCGCGGATCGCGCTGCGCACGAACGCTGAACGCGTGCGCGGAACGCACCCTTTTCCTTCCCGTTCGTTATGCGCCCGACTTCGACTGGATCAGGCGCAGGATTCGCGTGTCGTACGGCGATTGCATGACTTCCGCGATGCGAATTTCGGATGCGGCCGGATGCAGCGGATTCAACAGGAAGTTGTGCGCGTGCGGCACGACGACGCTCGGCACGCGCAGCAGCGCGCTCGGCTGCGTATGCAGCCATTCGGTGCCGGCGCTGCGGGTCCAGTCGACGTTCGTTTGCCAGTCGTCCGGTGCGTCGCCTTCCGCGATTTCGGCGACATCCACCGAATCGGGCACGTCGATCCGCAGCAGCTGGTATCCGCTCGGCAATTGGGCAACGGTGGCGATTTCGAAATGAACGAGCGTCTCGAGCAGCGCGAGCGCCGGGTGTTCGGCGAGATAGACGACGGGCTGCCCGGCAAAATGCCAGCGCCCGCCGGCCCGCAACCCGCCGATGCCCTTCAGATCGGCGTAATTGCTGATCCGCCACAACGTCGTCAAGCGAAATACCCCTCGTCGATTTGCGTGAGGACTTCCTCGACGAGGCGAGCACCGTGCTCGGTGCTCGCCATGTCGAGCGACGTGCGGCCGCCGAAGCGCTGCAACCCGTTGCGCAACCACGCCATCGCCTTGTCCTGGTCGCCGAACGTGGCCGTCGCCTGCGCGACGATGCGCGCGAGGCGGATCGCCTTGTCGGATTCCTCCGGCGACAGACGTTCGTGCGCCTGGCGACGATGGCTCAGCGTGCGGCGCGGAATGATGAAGGCCAGTTCGTCCGATTTCAGCCCGCGCTCGGACAGCCGGTCGATCACCGATACGTCGACACGCGCGCTCGCGAGCTCGGCCAGATCGGCGCCCGAACGGACACGGATCGCCAGCAGCTGCTCGAGAATCGTGAATTCGGCCTGGCGCGGATGCGCGACGCCTGAAGGATGAAAAGCGATGGTGCTCATGACCTCTCTCCGGCAATTTGCCCAACCATTATAGGCGTTTTGCCGGAAACTTGCGGGAGGACGAGCCACAGCTGCTGTCGTCGGCCGGTCGACGGGCTCGGCCAAGGATCCCCCTCCTGCCCCTGGCAGCAGCTTCTGAGGATGCGAATCGAAGATTCGCTTCGATGAGGCGGAACCACTATTCAGTATATAAAGTCCGCTGAAATGTCTTACGGTTGTCACGTAACAACCCTTTTATTGAATTAAATCGCGCCGCTGAACCGGCATCTGCCATCCCGCAATGTACATTTGTCGACCGGAGCGACCGGCCCGGTTACTCGCCGACCACCATGACGAAACACGTACCGCGGCCCTCTCCCTCCGGATTCGCGCCCCGATCCCGCACTTCTCGCCATCGCTCACGAACATCCGGTGCGAGATCTCATCGCCGTACGGCCCCACTTGAAGCTGTCGTCGAACCATGTCGAGCCCATGCCGACGCAGCGGGTGTCGGGTACGTCCTGAGTATGGACGCCATCAGAACGCCGGTCCCGGTCGAACATCCGGCAGGGCAACGCCCCTACTCCCCCAGGCAGCTACCCTGCCACCGGCACGCACGGTTCCGCCCGGTGCAGCGGAACGTGCGCGATACCCGATGCAATCAGCCGGCCCACCCCGACGACCGGATCACGCTGCAGAAATTGCCGGCGCGGAAATGCGGATCCTTGTCCGCGATCACATCGGCCTTCACGTTGCCGAAAGTCGTGCCGGGCTTGTGCTTGATCCCGTCGTAGAACGCCTGAATGATGTCTTCCTTGAAGTGCGGCGTACGCGGATGCGCGCGAACGACGGCCTCGCGCTCGACGTCGCTGTATTCCGGATACGTGAGGCCCAGCACGTCCATCTCGACGCCCGCGGTGACGAGCGTGATCACCGGATGCATGTGCTGCGGAATACCGGGCGTGGTGTGCAGCGCGATCGAAGTCCACACAACGTCGATATCCTGCTGCGAGATGCCCTTGCCCTTCAGGAAATCGCGGGCGGCATTGGCGCCGTCCACTTCGAAGCGCTCGCATGCGCTGCTGTGCTGGTGAGTGAGCCCCATGTCATGAAACATGCAGCCGCAGTAGAGCAGCTCGGGATCGTACTCGAGCCCGCGGCGCCGGCCCGCCAGCGCCGCGAAATAGTAAACGCGGCTCGAATGATGGAACAGCAGCGGCGACGCGGTATCGCGAACGAGTTCGGTGATCTCGCGCGTCAATTGGCTATCGGGGATGGCGATGCCTGCAACGTTCTCAGTCATGATTGACCTCCATTGAAAACACTCCCGATTTTCCAAAGCCCGATAGCTGTCTTCAATAGACGTATTACGTCAAATCCTGCCATTTCGCGCGATGGACGGACGTGATGCCAGCGTGACCGAAAAAACACCGAAAAAGGGCTCCGCCGCCTCTCTCGATGCGCCACCGGCCCCTCTATACTGCTGCGCATCACCTTAGATACCGCACGCATCCGATCACCATGCCGAAGGTCGTGGGAATTTTCGCCGTCCCGGGCGTTCAACTGCTCGATGTCTCCGCACCGCTCGACGTGTTCGCACAGGCGAATGCCGAATGCGGGAGGCCGTTCTATGCATTGCGGATCATCGCGAGCGAATCCGGTCCGATCCGCAGTTCGTCCGGTGCGCAACTGCTGCCCGACTGGATCGTTCCCGACATCCCGGAGCGCATCGACACGCTGCTGGTCGCGGGCGCGCCGAGCGCGGGCCGCGTCACGCTGCGCACCGATGTCCTCGCGTGGCTGCGATCGGCGGCCGTGCAGAGCAAGCGCTACGGCTCGATCTGCACCGGCGCGTTCATCCTCGCCGCCACCGGCCTGCTGAAAGGCCGCCGCCTGACCACGCACTGGGCCGCCGCCGACGCGCTGACAGAAGCCTATCCGTCGCTCGCCGTCGATGCCGATGCGCTGTACGTGCGCGACGGCAAGCTGCGCACGGGCGCCGGCGTCACGGCCGGGCTCGATCTCGCGCTCGCGCTGGTCGAGGAAGATCTCGGCCGCGAGATCGCACGGCGCGTCGCCGCGCAACTGGTGATGTTCTTCAAGCGCCCTGGCGGGCAGCTCCAGTTCAGCCGCAAGGGCGAAGCGCGCCCCACCGGGCGCTCGGTGCTGCAGGAGGTACAACGCTGGATCGCGGCGAATCCGGAACTCGCGCATTCGGTAGCCGACCTGGCGAAGCATGCGGGCATGAGCCCCCGCCACTTCGCGCGGCTGTTTCGCGCCGAGGTGGGCATGACGCCGGCCGCGTGGGTCGAGGCAACCCGCATCTCGGCGGCCCGCCAGTTGCTCGAGAACGGCCACGACACGCCGAAGCAGGTCGCCGCGAAATGCGGCTTCGCGAATGTCGACACGCTCAGGCGGTCGTTCACCCGCCACATCGGGATTACGCCGGCCGAGTACCGGAAACGGCAGGCGGTTCCTGTGGAGTGATAGGACAACGCATCGACGATGGCGACTGCATCGGGCAACTATTTCGGAATGCGATGTAATTGAGCGTCACGCGGCAATGGGCGGTTTGACGGTATCGAGCCCTGTCGGGCCGAATCCGGAGCGCTCATCGGCGTATGCCCGCGGCCCGTCACGCCCGCAATCATCGGATGAAACCGCCACTCACGCCGATCGTTTACCCAGTTGCAATAATGAATCACTGGAACGCGTATTTCCGACCGGTAACGCGATCGCTACGATGCAATCAACCGCTGAACGCAACGAGCGAAGCGAGAAATCCATGAAAACCGGAGGTCACCATGAAGTCGTTCATCACCGCTGTCGTCGCCGCAACCGCCCTGTCCGCCTCGTACGGCGCATTCGCACAATCGAACCCGTCGGGCCAGCTGACGCGCGCCCAGGTCCGTGCGGAACTCGTGCAGCTCGAACAGGCCGGCTACAAGCCCGAAGTCTCCGATCAGTATTACCCGCGCGCGCTGCAAACCGCCCAGGCGCGTGTGACGAACGCCGATGAAGCCGGTTACGGCGCCCAAGCCGCCGCCGGCGTGCGTGCCGGCCGCGCAATCGCGGTCAAGCAGGAAGGCCGCGACTCGGTCTATTTCGGCCAGTAAGCCGATCCCGCGCCCGTATCCCGGTACGCGCGCGGTACCCGCAACACCCCGCGCCCGTTCATCGGGGCGGGGTGTTTGCTTTTCGGCCCCCCGCTCCGGACACCGATCACGTGCGGCACAGCACCGTTCACGCAGCCAGTGGATGTTTGCGCATAGAATGGCCGCGTGGTCGGCGCCGGCCGACTCGAACGCGAGCGGCACCACGACGCCCGGCATGCCCGATCGTCGCCGCGCCCGCTGGCCGGCCCGATGCCGCGCTCAACGCATTTTTCGAAAAGGAGCGGTTTCATGTCTCAAACACCCGGTTCCATGATCACGTTTCGCCGCCCGGACGGCCAGGAACTGCAGGGCTATCTCGCGACGCCGGCAAAAACCGAAGGCGCGCCTGCCGTCGTCGTCATCCAGGAATGGTGGGGGCTGAACGACCAGATCCGCGGCGTCGCGGACCGCCTTGCGCGCTGCGGTTACTTCGCGCTGGTACCCGATCTGTATCGCGGCAAGTCGACGGTCGAGGAAGAAGAAGCGCACCACCTGATGACCGGCCTCGATTTCGGCGATGCCGCGTCGCAGGACATTCCCGGCGCCGTCACGTATCTGAAGACGCTGGCCTCGCGGGTCGCGATCACGGGCTACTGCATGGGCGGCGCCCTCACGCTGCTGTCGCTGCAACACGCCGATGCGGATGCGGGCGTGACGTGGTACGGCTTCCCGCCGCTCGACTACATCGATCCGGCGAAGCTCAAGGTGCCGCTGATGGGCCACTGGAGCACGCAGGACGCATTCTTCACAATCGACCAGGTCGACGCGCTGGAAAAGAAGCTGACCGATGCGAAGGTCGGCTTCGAGTTCCATCGCTATCTCGCGCACCACGGGTTCGCGAACGAAACGGCCGTGGGCCCGGGCCGCATCTCCAGCACGCAGTTCGATCCGGTGTGGTCGCAAATGGCCTGGGATCGCACGCTGACCTTCTTCGGCCGTACGCTTTGGACGACACAGGCGTAACGTAACGCGACGCCCTTCGCGGGCGGCCGTGCAAATGAAAACGCCACGGACGCAAATCCGTGGCGTTTTCGTTTCCGCATACCGCCGGTTCGAAACGACAGGCGCGGCTGGCCGCCCCTGCGCTTCGTTGCGCTTACCCGTTTGTCGCAGCCGCCTTGTCGTAATCGACCGGCGCATCCGGCGCGCGCGGCGTTTCGCCTGCGTGCTGGATCCAGCCGCCGCCCAACGCGCGGTACAGGTCGACCAGGTTCGTCCA
>NZ_CADFDK010000029.1 GCF_902832885.1 Burkholderia seminalis DSM 23518 | reverse complement strand
TTCTACTGTCGCTTCTTCCTTACGTTTGCGTGGCATAACGTGGCTCCTTGGCCGTCAGTTTATGCCTCGCACACAAAAGTTCGGATAGGCTCAGTACAACACCGAGCGGCCTCATAGTTCGCTCGGCTATATGACGCCTGCGCAGTTCGCCCGGGCGCACGACACGAAGCAGCAGTTTTTAACCTCGGACTCTAACTGCAGTTCGGACTAAAACCGGGGGCAGGTCAGTGCTGGACGAGCGTGAGTGACGCATCTTCCGCTGGGTCCGCAAGTGATACTGCAGTTCCTTCTTCAGAACGCCGCGCGCTTGCACAAACAGGCTGCGATATATCGTCTCGTGAGACACGCGCATCGCCTCGTCATCGGCATATCGGTTCTTAAGCCAACCGCTCACTTGCTCTGGAGACCATTCGCGGCAAAGCTTACGCTCGACCGCATAGCGCAAGCGCCGGTTCTGCTCCAGAAGGCAGCGTTTGGGTCGCAGAGCAGCCTGCAAGGCTCGCTCATCCGCTTCCAGAGCTCGATAGTGGCCCGTTCCGCCGTTACGCGCAATCTCACGGGAAATCGTGGAAGGCGCGCGGTTCAACTGGCGGGCAATCGCTCGAATTGAAAGTCCAGCCGAGACGCCACGCGAGATCTCTTCACGTTCACTCAAGGTTAATGCCCGCAACGACCGCTTACGAGCAGCAGGGGTGTACCCTCCGCATAGTCGGATCACGCCGTAGATCGAGCCTGCAGGCTTGCCTAGCGCCTTCCCGATGCCAAGAAACGATTCACCTGCCCGCCACCGCCGCCAAACCTCGGACTTGCCTTCTGGCGACAACCCCGGCCGGCCCATTTGTGCCATTCGTCAACCCTCCCTCATTCGATATTAATAGGAAGGTGTTGCAACGATCGATTGAACCTACCAGGCGTCGTGTCAGCGCTGAATCGTTTGGTGACTCAGCGCCGCGCACCGAGGTTCCTGTCTGCCGATAACGGCAGCGAATTTTCCGGGCGCCTGCTCGACATGTGGACGTACCACTACCGCGCAAAGATCGACTTCAGCCGGCCAGGCGAGCCCACCGACAACAGCTTCATCGAGACATTCAACGGTTCGTTCAGAGACGAATGCCTGAACCTGCACTGGTTCGAATCGTTGGCGGAAGCCAAACGTGAGATCGAGGCATGGCGCCGGGATTACAACGAGAGCCGTCCTTACTCGGCTCTCAAAGAGTTGGCGCCAGCCGAATTCGCCCGTCAGCTGGTGCCTTCATCGGGTCCTACTGAACCCGAAACGCCGGAAAACTCGTTCTAGATCTGGCTCGAAAAACTCAAGCGGCTCAAAAGACCGAAAACTAACGCGCGGCACTGTCCAAGAAATCCAAGCGGTTCATGCTCACTTAAAAATCTCAGCAAACTGTCCGAACGAACGAGGCCACCTCTCACGTCAGAACGCATTGCGACCGATGAAGCCGCGCACAATCGTCAGCAGAATGATCTTCATGTCGAACCCAAAGCTCCAGTTCTGCATATAAAAGAGATCGAACTTCACGCGTGCAGCCATTGCCTCGACCTTACGCGTCTCGCCACGATAGCCGTTCACTTGCGCCCAACCCGTGATGCCCGGCCGCACTCGATAGCGGTACATGTAGCTGTCGATCATCTGTCGGTAAAAATCGTCGTGCTCGATCGCGTGCGGACGCGGGCCAACCACGGACATCTGCCCGAACAGGACGTTGAAGAATTGCGGCAACTCATCGAGCGACGTGCGACGTAAGAACGCGCCAACCGCAGTGATGCGTGAATCATTACGCGACGCCTGCTGCACGACGCCCGGCTGCGCGCGATGCACGCGCATCGTCCTGAACTTCAGAATTTCGAACTCGCAACCGTCGACGCCCTTGCGGCGCTGACGAAACAGCACGGGGCCAGGCGACGATAGCTTGACCGCGACCGCCAGCATAGCAAGCAATGGCAGTAGCGGAAGCAGCACGGCAATCGCGAACAACCGATCGAACGCGAATTTCGTCCATAGCTTGTGCGACGAGTTCGGCGTGGTCGTAAGATTGATTGCGGGCATGCCAAGTATGTCGGTCGAAGTCTGCTCGCCAAAGACCATACCGCGCAGATCCGGCAGGAAGCGCACCTCGACAAACTCGCCGCGCAGCGCGCACACGATGCGCCGGATCCGCCGTTCGTGTGACATCGGTAGTGTCACCCAAACCTCGTTGATCGTACGATCGCGGATTCTGCGCATCAGTTCACTCCACTCACCGATCACCGGCACACCACCGAAGTCCCCACCCCGTTGTGCGGCTTCGTTGTCGAACACGCATACGGGTACGAAGGTCCCCTCCGTCGCCAACTGGAGCCGGTCAAGCGCCGCGCGACCATATGCAGTCGCACCGACAATTGCGACACGGCGCTGCCGCCTGCGCGCATCCCCCCGCCCCAGAGCAACCGAAAGCGCAACCGTCCTGCCAAGCAGCAGTACCGCATCGGCCACGAGTACGGTTTGGACGAGCCAGTGCGTCGACATCATGGAACCCCGGCTTATGACGCCCATTATGCTCACCACTGTCAGCGCACTCGCACACGCAAGCGCAAATGCCGTCCTCGACAGTACGCGCAAGCCGCCGCCGGTTGCTGCGTCCGATCGCACCTGTCCCGGCAGCAGCAGCATCGTGAACGCACAATGCAACGCAATCGCACCGCGCTGCGTGTCCGACAGCTCGCTCCACGTGAGCCCGGACAGTGTCTGTGCCGCCAGGGTGCCGGCCAGAATCAGTATCGCATCGCCGATCTTCACCGCAACCAGCCCAATCCCGCCTGCCCTCTTCATTTTCGAGAGCATCATCATGCACCGTAGGCCGAAAACGTTTGCGGCGCCCACAGGCGCGGCATCGCACTGCGGCCCGGCTGCATACCAAGCATGTGGCTGTATTCGCCGCAAATCAGGTCGTAGCACTCACACGCACAATGCTCGAGGCCGTCGCGGTCGAGCACCGTGATGCACCCCCGGGACTGTCGGATCACCCCCGTTTCCTGAAGAGTACCCATCGCCTGAGTCACGCCTTCGCGCCTGACACCTAGTGTGTTTGCCACGTTCTGGTGCGTGACAACCAGTTCGTCTCCGTCGATGCGATCGTGAGTGAGCAGCAACCAGCGGCTCAACTGCTCGCTGACTGAATGATGGCGATTGCAGAGTGCACTGCGTGAGATCTGGGCCATCATCGCCTGGCAATAGTTGAGCAACAACCGGTAAGTTTCCAGCGATCGCTCGGATTCCGCCTGCATCACGGTAATCGGCAAGCGGTAAGCCACTCCACCGACGCGCGTATTGAAACGCGTCGAGATCGCATCGCTACCGCCCAGTATCGACCATCCGAGGACACCTTCACGGCCGACTGATGCGACCTCAATCATCGCCCCGTCGTCCATCATACGCAGCACCGACATCACCGCCGTCGTCGGGAAATACAGATGGCGTGACGGCTCGCCAACGCAGGCGAGCGGGCTGCTTCCGATTTTGACTAACTCGAGATGCGGCATGATGGCATCTCTACTGTCCTCGGGCAGCGCGCCGAGGATTGCGTTTGTGGTGAGACTCGATTGATTGAGATACATGATTTATATTCACACCCCCAGCCACTACGAATGTATTTAATAAATTACTTTAATTTACGATAAAAAGAAATTTACGCTAACAACAAAATATTATTTTTTATGATTTGACGGCAATCAAATGCCACTCAAACTCGGATTATCACCATCCGCTGACAGACCAGATCGAAGCACCCAAATAATTCCCCCACACATTTCAGACCGATAAAATCTCACATACTTTAACCGAACAACCATCGCACCACTCCAGTCACCGACGACATAGTCCGAGCAACATGAAGTGACATCCATTTCCCAATCAGCTCACGATAAACGCTGAGAAAAATCGAGGTTTCGACCCATTGGGTGACTTTCCTATCGCGGCTAGACACTACGAATATACGGAAATCGTAATCTTCACTCACCCCGACAGCTGTCAATTCATCTCGCGAATTAATCAGTACGTCATTGACAGCCTGGAGCAGGCTCTCCGGCATACAACTAGAAAGGATCTCCAGTTTCCGGCATGCAGACTCTCCGTCTTCAGCATGAACATAAATTCCTACACAGCCATCCGGAGACGACAAAATCGGTGGACAAATCATTTTTATACAGAAATCACTCAATTATATTTTCATTATTCTAATGTTTTTATACTGATTCACGTCTGTCAGGTCCGAATTCTCGCCCTGGATTTGTATGCAGAAGTGCGCTAGGTCGCCGCCAACCAACCACAGCGGCCAGTCGCTGTCGGCCGCGTCCACACCATGCGGCCTCAGTTTCCGGGTTGTAGCATTTTGGCTTAGCCTTTCGAACCGATGGGCGCTCATTTGATGACTGATTGGATATTTTCGCCACACTCGCACCACTTTCCTCGAGAATCTCAAATAAACCTTGATAAATGCGTCGGACTGCAAGCTTCCCCGAGCAATATCGATCTCCCTCCTCAATTTGTTCAGCTTTGCCATAAATTCATGTCTACCCCAATCACTCGTCACTCATCGACTTCGAAATCGTTATTACCTCGATCCGGCAACACACTCCAAACACAATCCGACAAAGCAACGACGTTGGGCGGTTTCAAAGGCGAAGTGCAACACCTAGCGGGTTACTGAACAGGAACGCTATCCGCGGGGTTAGCCAGGACCAGAGCAAGGATTTGCAAAGGCGTGTGCCAGTTCAGTGTGGCACGCGGTCATGTGTTGAGGTTGTCCGCAATTGAATCGAGGTCGTCTTGTAGACGGACAGATCCAAGCCCTTGGGCGGGTACTGGCGCAGCAGGCCGTTGGTGTTTTCGCACGTACCGCGCTGCCAAGGGCTATGCGGGTCGCAGAAATAGATACGCACGTTGGTCGCTGCACTCAGTTTGGCATGCCAAGCAGTCACGCGCCCCTGATCGTGGGTCAGCGTCTGGCGCAATGGTTCGACGAGCGATTGCAACTTGGTCGTGAAGGCGGACAGAGCTGACCCGGCTGTCGCATCGGGCATCTTGGTCAGCAGCATGGCGCAACTCATGCGTTCGACGAGCACGGCCACCGACGGCTTGGTGTCCGCCCCCCTTAATGAGGTCGCCCTCCCGGTGGCCGGGCATCTGACGATCGTCAATCTCTGGCGGCCGCACATGGATACTGATCATGTCGGGAATCGCGCTACGCAGATCAGTGCCGCGCGATCGCGGCAGGCGTTTGGTGCGGTGTTGGCGCAGACGGGCAATCAGTTCGCGGCGCAACTCGCCGCGAGGCTGAGCATAGATGGCGTAGAAAATCGTTTCGTGAAACACGTTCAGGCTCGGATCGTCGGGAAAGGTGCCTTTCAGGGTAGCCGCGATCTCGTGCGGCGACCACTGGCGCTCGCGCAGAAGCTGACACACGACTTCCCGGAGAACCGAGTCGGGGGCGAACTTCTGCATCGACCGAGCGGCTTGCCGCCGAGTGTTGCGGGACACTTCGGCGACACTCGGGCAGCACAGTCCGTTGGACTGCGTGTTGCGTGCAAGCTCCCGGCTCACGGTCGACGGCGAGCGGTTGAGCTTGCGGGCGATCGCTTGCACGATCAAGCCTTCGTCTCGCCAGAAATCGATCGCATACGTTCTTCAGGTTGTAGTTGTTGATACGTTCTCGTTGCCATTCTTGGACATTACCGGATTGCAAATGTGTTGCACTTCAGATTTGAGGCCGCCTTGCCCCATTCGGACGAGAAGCTTCTGGAACCAATCCGCATTATTCAAACGCAGGGATAGGCCATTACCACCTCTCCTCTTACGCCAGCCCTTCAGAAATCGATCGGCCGAATGTCGCGAAGCGCACGTCTTCGATGCGGGCGATCATCGTTCATGCAGAAAGACGCGGATATCGGACGCGATCCCGCTCGGCGCGACCTCCGGCCTGATCAGCAGCCGAAGCCGCCCCTTCGGGTCATATACATAAGCCTGCGAGCCGTGTTCGACCGTATACGAGCCCGCCTCCTTCAATGCGACGCGTCTGAAGTACAGCCTCAGTTTTCCGGTTTCCCTGCGAACCTCTTCGTCGGTGCCCCGAAATCCGACGCTCGACTCATCGAACAGTTTCAACCAGCTCCTGATCGCTTCCGGCGAATCGTGATCCGGGTCCAATGTCGCAAAAGCAATCTGCACCCTGCGCTGATCCGCACCCAGCGACGCCTTCGCGCGACTGAGCTTGTAAGCCATATCCGGACAAGCGTCCGGACATCGAAGAAATCCGAAGAACAGTAAAACGACTTTGCCTTTGAAGTCGGCGGGCGTTCGTATTTTTCCATCCAGATCCGTCATCCTGAACGCGATATCGCCCGATGCCTTGTCGAGCGCCGTGCCATAAAAGCCGGTGTCGCCGTATCCGTTTGTGCTGAACAGGATCAAGCCCGCGAGCAAACCGATCACACGGAGCATCGCCATCCTGCCGCGTCTGCGATCCCGCGTCATGTCTGCTCCCTTCCGCTGGCGCTCGACGCGTCCGCAACCTTCACGGGCGCGCATCGCGGCGCATCTTCCGCGACCTCGATGCTCGCGAGCTGCGACGGCCGCGACGGCTGCTGCGCGGCCACCGTCGCGGCATTGACAACGCCGGACGCAGAAACCGGTACGATCGCCGCCATGCTCGGCACGCCCGCGCTGCTCATGACGAACAGCATGTAAGGTCCCGGCGGCGCGATGTTCGCGTTCGGCGGGCCCTGAACGAGCACGGTCGTACCCGAGACGGTAAACACGAGCTCGACGACGCGATGCGAGAAATCGATCTGGTGCGTTGCGGAACCGCATCTGACGATCACGATTTTGCCGACGCCCACCGACGCGCTGCTAGCCGACAGCGGAACCTGGAATGGCTTGCCGTACTGAATCGCAGGCGGCGCGGAGGCTATGACGGGCCGCGGCCCCTTGAACAGATACGGCGGCGAATATATCTCCATGCGCGTCTCCGCATATCGGAGGCCCGCGCCCTGGTAGCTGTTGTCCTTGCCGGTGATCGCCACGCGGCCGTCCGGCAGCAGCAACGCGGAGCCGTGATAGCCGCGCGCGACCCGCGTCGAAGCGAGCACCGTCCACGTGTTCGTCTTCGGGTCGTACAGCTCCGCAGGATAGGTCGGGCCTCTGCCGACGTCGGCCTTGCCGAGATGGTTGCCCCCGACGAGGAACAGGGTGCCGTCCGGCAATGTGACCAGGTTGCCGGCCATGCGCGGGTAGTTGATCGGCGCGATGCTCTTCCACGCGGGCGACGCGTCGCCGAGGTCCAGCATCTCGCAGGCGCTCATCGCGCCCGTGCGCGTGTCGAACGTCGAAAAGTTGCTCGGGCTGATATTCGCCGATTTGTCGCTGCCACCCGCGACGACGATCCGCACGCGATAATTGTCCGCCGGGCTCAACGGAAGGACGGCGATGCCGCCCATGAACGGGTAGGAGCGGCTGTTGTCCGAAACCGTCTTGTATATCGTCGGCGACCACGTGTTGGTATTGACGTCGAAGAACCTCGACGTATTTCTCACGTGCAGGAACAGCGACCCATTCGGCAGCCCAAACGTGAAGGGATACAGATCCATCGCCTTCAGATCCGAAGGGAAGTACGGCGAGTAAGGCGCCGGCATACTCGTGGACGACCCGAGCCCGCTTTGCTGATCATACAACTGCCACGTGTTGTTGATCGACATGCTCCAGGTATTGACCAGCGAGCCGCCGATGATCGCGGCCCGCCCGTCAGGCAGCATAGCCACCGACGGATACCACCGCGCGTCCGACAACGTGGCCACCTTCTCGGCCACGTTCGTATCGGGATCGTAGAGCACGACGTCCTTCAGATAATCGCCGACATGGCCGCCGACGATCAGCACCTTGCCGTCCGCGAGGATTGTATGCCCGGAGCAGAAATTATCCCGGAACGTCGGAATGGGCTCGACGGTTCCGGTGACCGGGTCGACGAGGCTCGCCGGCTCGGTCAGACGGCCAACGCCGTCCTGCACGAAGCCGTACACCAGCACCTTGCCGTTCTTCAGCAGCACCGAATGGATGCCGACCGCCCCCGTGTCGAACGCCCCATCGGAGCGGCCCATCAGCTCAGGCTTTCCATAGCTGATCGGGGACTGCGCATAGCCGGCGACCCAGGGCCCCATGCCCGGCCGATAGAACGTATCGACATCGCCCGTATCGCGCAGGCCAACCGCTTCGAAATTGCCCGAGCCGAACTGCGCCTGCAGCAGCCCGGCGGCGACATAGCGGCCGGTGCCGAACGTCGCGCCATACGCCCATGGATGGTTCGCGCTGTCGTTATACCTGACGTAATGCGAGATCCCGCCGACCGCCAGCGGAACGAGCACTTCGAAATTCCCCTGCGTGCCATACGTGCTCTGAATCAGCGCAGGCGCGCCGCCCACGCCCGAGGGAACGATCACCTCCCCTCTCGCCCATGAACTGCCTCCGAGGCAATACCAATGCTCGAGGCCGCCATCCACCCATGTCACCAGCTCGAGCACTTTGTTGCCGTCGGCGCCGGCATAGTTTCCCTGAATCAGCGATACGCCAAGCACCTGCCCGGAGCCGAACTGGCTCAACAGTTTCCACGAATAGTCACCACCGCTATCGGTGCGGCAGTAGTGCGCCATTCCGCCGCTCTCGAGACCAACGACGAGGTCAAGCCTGAGCTGTCCGCCGATTCGAGACTGGACGACCCCCCGGGAAGCCTTGCGCCGATACGGTGATCGGCGAGCCTTCCTCAAGCGGCGTGTCCCCACCGCGGTAGTAACTGCGAATCCGCCCCTTCTCGACAACGACCATCTCGAGATTGTTGTAATTCGTGCTGTACGTTTGCGCCGCTCCGCGCAGGATGTTTGCCGTTCCGGAGCCGTCGTTGACGATCGTCGTCCATTTGAAATTCTGATCGTTCAACCGGCGCATCGTATGCAGCATGCCGAAGTTGTCGGGCACAAGAAGCTCGAAATCGCCGCTGCTGCTGTACGGCGATTGGATGAAGATCCCGCCTTTTCCGACGCCAGTCCACGTCGTGCCGGTCGGCCCCGTGAGTTGTGCCATCGCCCTCAAGGCGCTCGGACGAGCCGGATCCTCGCCGCCGCACGCCGCGATGACGAACGGCACCGGCAGCCACGCCAGCAAGCGGCGTCGCTTCAGGCAAATCGAGTTCGGATCCTTCTCTTCGGAGAATTTATTCATCTGTAACTCACGGTCATTTATCAGGTCGATCGTAGGATAACTGTTTTAGGCAATTTCAGAATCTCGCGGCTATCCTTTTTCCGGCTTATGTCATGAAACTAACCTTCCCCAAAAAAAATTAAGGAAACGTTGATCAATGAGTTCGCCGCCAGCGTTTTCGACGAGTCAGTTTGCAAGCGTCAGAGCGGCGAACGAATTCGGTTTCGATCAGGGTGAGTTTTGCTCGAATACCGGGTGACCTTTAGGAAACACTGATTTACCTGGCTCTGCGGTCATCGACGACTCAGCCGAGGACGTTGTAGAAGACAGTTCACGGAACCGACTCACTACGATGAATCGGCGGATGAGCTTTGCGGAAGCGGAAAGCGCGGGCAAGAATCGCGTGACTAGGCGCCAGCGTTTCCTTGACGAGATGGAACAGCGCGTGCCGTGGTCGCGGTTGCTGACGGCGATCGAGCCGTCTACCCGAAGGGGGAGCGCGGCCGCTCACCGATAGGTCCGGAGCGAATGCTTCGAATCTACTTTCTGCAGCAGTGATACAGCCTGTCGGACGAAAGGCTGGAGGATCTGGTGATCGAACTCGAGCGAACCAAGGCGCAAATCCGCGCACGGGTCGAGCATCCATTTCATATCGTCACAAACCTGTTCCATCATCGTAAGGTGCGCTACAAGGGGCTGCTCAAGAATACGGCGCAACTGTCCAGTCTGTTCGCCTTTGCGAACCTGGTGATCGCGCGAAACCGGCTGCGGTCGATTCTGGGAGCAGTCCGTCATGCGTGTGAAAGATGCAGGAAATGACGCGCATCCTGGGCTCAAACTTCTCCGAATGGGCGGTGCTTCGCTTCGGCATCCAACTATTCCGCACCGGCGTCGCCGACCACTCGCACGATCGACTATTAATAAGCGATTCCTTAGCGGTGGCACAGTAGGTACGAGCGCCCCTACTATCTCTCGACGAAAAACGAATTTCCGGTCGTGAGGCGGAGCGCAAGACGAATCGGTGACATCAACCACATCACGCATCGAGCATGCAAGTTCGCAGAGAAATGCATAAATTCGAGGCAGATTGACCACAAATATGCAAGCCCGTATCACGTTCAGACTGGGGCGACGATATGCGGAATTCACAAATAAACGACCGGATTGCAACGAGCGTGACGAAAGCACCATCAATACGCATCGAACATAACTCCAACGTACCTCACCCGTTTCGGATCGGCTCTGTCGATAACGACCTTCACTCGCTCTCCCGCACGCGGCATATTGCCGAGATCTACATACTGTTGGATCGTGACCACCCTCAGAATGCCGTTGTCATTGATACGCACAACCATACGCATCAGCGGGACGTTGTTGAGCATCACCCCCATCTGAGATATATCGATAATCTGAGCAACGCCCGGATAGCCGTCCGTGATTGTTGTCTCTGCTCGTACTGTCGACGCGATTCTGGGCAGCGCGCCCGATAGAGAAAAGATCAGCAGGATCAGCACGGTCGATACAATCACTATCATGACTGATACCATCGAAAACAACGTCATCCCCGCTTTCCTCTTCAGTCCAGATTTTGGTCTGGAGTTATCTGGCCGGACGGCGCGAATCCGCCCGGCTACGATTTGCATTATTGCGGCTTGGAGTCTTGGTCTGCCTTCGTCGTTGCGGTGGCATTTGACGAACGCGCCGAGTCGACCATCTTGCGCGTCTGGGTTTGTGCCGACTGTACCACCCTATCCGTCGCCGTATGCACCCCCTGGTTGACTTGCATCTGAGCGGTATTCTGCACCTGATCCTTTACCGATTGAAGCAGCTGACCGAATTGAGCATAGACACTCACCGAAAACAGACTAACAACGACTCCAATAAATGCTTTCTTCATTAACGTGCTCCTGTCGTATGAAATGGCTTTCGAGCGAATTCCAGGACGCTCATATGTTTCGATGAACACAAGGCCGGACGGTATGCGCCGTCCAGCCGAAACGAGCGTCGCGACACCGCCGGCATATGCGTTCCTCATTTACCCGTCTTAAAGGGCGCGAAGAAATTAGACGGCATTTCCTGCGGAAAGCCGACCCCGCTGGTGGGCCGCAGGTCGTTCATGTTTACGTTGAAATCGTAGGTCTTCTGGCGCTGCTGCGCATCTTGATGCGCAGCTACCTGCTTGTCGACCGATGCCTTGATGTTCGACATATGTTCCAGCATCTTGCCTCCGACCTGCTGAACGTTACCGATCAGGTTGCTCGCATTTTGCGACGATGCCACCGACATGTCCGGAACCGAGCTCATGAACGGCTGTGCCATCGAGCTGCTTGCGTTCTGCCCGTATTCGTGCGCGTTGCTGCACGCGGACAGGATTTCGTTCGGATCTATCATTTTCTTCTCCTTTTCAAGTAAACGCCGATTGGCGCATTGTGATACACGATGTTAATCACGACGGACACCTAAACGACTGAAGGATGCCTGACCAGATCGGCGATGGCGTCGTCGGCGCCTGCCACTCCAGTCGGACTTTTCCAATGCCCGTCTGATACAACCTTTCGCGACGGTCCGCCGTCCCACCAGCCGCCTGCCCCGCATCGAAGAAGCGGAACAGCGCCCATGGCCCGTCGAACTGGAGCGAACTCAGTCGACCGTCGACCGATTTCAATTGGAGTTGGATTGCAAGCTTGGTGCTCTGCCCGTTCCAGTCGATTCGCTGCGGCGAAGTCATCCCGTGCGCATAGCGCAATGTCTGTTCGCCGATAATCAGTTGCGCTTCCGATATCTGTGAATCCATGTCGATAAAGCGCAACACGGTAGACACCCGCAAGCGCCCGGATTCATCGAGCATCGCGCCGCGGATGCGATCGGCCATCTCGTAGGAGGACAGCACCCCCGGACTCACCAGCCCGAGATTCCCGCCGTTCGAACGCAGCGCCTTCCACGGCGAGCTCGACGTATCGACATAGGCTGCGAGATGATCGCGGAAGTACAACGCCATGAGCCCTTGGGCGCTGAACAACCGCTCGAAATCCGCGACGCCCGCATCGATCCGCGAGCCCCGGCGGAATGGATAGCGGCTCGTAAATCCGGTGCTGCACACCGTCGACGTGGCGCCTGCCGCACCACGATTGAGCAGCGCGCCCGACTCGCGAGTCGTCATCGTGCTGCCGTTGCTGATCAGGTCGAGCATGATCCCTCGCACCGGTTCGGGCTGGCGCGCGGCGGTTTCCTTGAGTCTCGAGAATGCGTCGTATTGGGCGGGCAGTACCTGGCCAGCCTGCAATGCGCCGTTGACGAGCCCCAACTGCCGGTACAGCGGCTCGAACAGGCGTGTGAGCGGGTTGCTCGACGCCACGCTGCGGTTGTTCAGTTGCGCGGCCAATTGCCGGACTGCCTGGAAATGCTCTTCGACGACGTGCTCCGGCAACAACATCGTGCGGTAGTGCTGGCCGCTCAGCTCGCCGACGATTTGGCGCCGTCCTTTCTCGAAACGGTATTTCTGGCGATCAATCCAGCTGTCGATGTTGCCTTCGTCGTTCGCGCCAGTGAGGGTCGTCTCGCGCGCCGCGAAGCGCAGCAGGCTCGCGAGCGGCGACTGGGAATCCATCATCGCCGCCGCCAGTTGCGAAGCATCGTCGAGGCCGGTGACGCTGCGCACCGTCACGTCGTTGAGGAAGTTCTGCCAACCGGCGATGTAGTCCTGCAGGAACTGCGCTCGGGTGGAATCCGCCAGCTTCTGCACCAGCCCGTCGATCTGGAAGCTATTGCCGCGAAGCGACTCGTCGCGCAGCACCCAGCCATCCTCCTGAAGCATCGCCCGCGCGCTCTTCTCGAGGCGCGGCAGGAACACGTCGGTGTAGCCCGCCCGCGTAAACCATCCGGATACCGAAATGTCGGTCGTCGGGACGCCGCTGCGCAACCGCAGGCTCATCGCCGATTCGAAGCCGGCCGCGCGCGACAGCGAGATGTCGTTGACCTGCGCAGGCAATCCTTGTGCATGGATGTTCTCCAGCACGCGCGTCACGAGCGGAATCTGTGCGGCGCGCGCGCGCGCCGAACGCACTAGGTTCGCGTCCTCCGGCGTGCCGGGCAACTTCGGCATCGCCATCAGCGCGCGCACGTGGGCCAGCAGCGCTTTCCGGTCGTCGTCGCTATACTGTCCGCCGGACAAGCTGTCCCAACGGCTGTTCAACCAGTGCTCGACGTCGGTCGCGTTACGGCGCTCGGGCCGACACAGCATCAGGTAGACCTTGAGCGTCTGGTACACGTCGCCGGGCGCGCCATCCGCCTGCGCGACCAGTACGCGCCGGACCTCGTTGTACAGCTCCGGCATCAGCATCTTCTGCAGATGACGGTGATACGTGTCGAGCGCCACGTCGGCGACGAGGCCGTGTTCGAAGTACGGCGTCGCCATCCCGCGCCCGGCGTCTTCAGCCTGCGCCTGCGCGTAACGCATCTGGCTTGCGACGTCGAGCAGCGCCGAATCGCCGTCGGTGCCGTACGACACCTGGGCCTGCGCGAGCCGCTTCGCTTCGCTGAACTGCGCCCATACGTCGTCCAGATAATTGCGCTCCGCCAGATAACCCCAGCCGAACCACAACAGCGACAGGATCGCGACGACCGGCAGCGCCGTCCAGCGCAGCGCATGGCCGATCCGGCTGCGCCAGGACAGCGCGCCGCTCGGCCGCACCGAATCGCGCTCCAGCCCGACTTGCCGGAACAGCGGCGTCCACAGTTCGCCGAGCGGCCGGGTCTGCGCAGGCGGCCCCGGTAGCGCGCCTCCGGGCTGGGCCACCGCGAGTTCGGCCATCGATCCCATCCACACGCCGCGCAGTCGCGCGGCCGAATGCAGCTCGCCCGGCGCAATCGCGATCTGCAGCCAGACCAGCAGCACCTTGTGCAACTGGCTGAGCGTCTCGACGAAACGCAACTGCGCGTAATTCGCTGCCACCTCGGTCGCCGCCGGTGCGGAGAACAGTACCTGCTGCTGGACGCGCTGCTGCAGGTCCTGCAATGCGCCCTGCCACCTCGCGCCCGCCTCTGCCGCACTCTCGTCGCGCGCCTGCTCAGGCAGACAGAAACCCACCCCGCTCGCCCAGCGGCTGGCATCGACGAGCGACAACATCGAGATGGCTCCGTCGAGCCGGTCCATGCCATTCAGCGCAAGATAGACCTGCACCTGTTGTCCGAACGCCTCGCGCATCTGGACCAGCCTGCGATGCACGGTATCGGCGAGGCGCTTGCGAACTTCCAGCGGCAAGTCGACCATCGACGCGCTGTCGACGCACAGCACCACGCCGCTGACCGGTGCGTTGCCGCGCAGTCGGCGCAACCCCTGCAGCAGCTTCTTCCATGCATCGAGTGCCGCATCGTCGATACCGTCGCGCAGGTTCCAGCGCCCGCCGATGTCGAACCAGACGGCATCGCTAGCGATGCGGAAATTGAAGTCGTCACCGCGACTGTTGAGCGGCTCGACCGCAAGCGTGCGCTCAATGTCGGAGCCGGCCGCGTTCACAGCCTTCGCGACCAGGTTCGTCTTGCCGCTACCTTCCGCGCCGAGCACGAGATACCACGGCAGCACGGTCCGATGCCGGCGCTGCAGCACACCCATCCGTTGCTTCCAGCGGCTGCGCGGCTCGCGCAGCCAGCGCGCCTTCAGTTGACGGTCGAGATCGCGCAGGTGCTCGTCGACGAAGTCGGCCCGGGCCGACGGTCGCAGCGCGGACGCGCGGCGCGGGCTCATCGCGAGCCTCGACCAGAGACGCGCAAGCGCCGGCCACAGCCCCCAGACAAGCACGGCCGCGACCAGCACCTCGCGCACCCAAACCGGCTCGAATGGACGGTAGATGCCCAGCGCGAACAAGGGCCCCACCCACCAAATCACGAGCGCGGCCAGGAGCGCGACAAAGATCCGCAAACTGGTTCGTATCATGGCTGCTTGCCCTCCGTTGCATATGGCAATTGACCGCTGGGCGCGATCTCCACACCGTCCGGCATCGCAGGCTGCGCCGCGACATCGCGGTTCGGCGCGGCGGAGGTATCCGCCGCGCGCTTGCCCCCCGCCGGAATCACCTTCCACAGCACGTCCACCCGACGGTTTCGCTCAAAGGCGGCCGGCGTCTGCGCCGGGTCGATCGGCTGCGTGTCGCCGCGCCCCGAATACTCGATGTCCCGCTGCACGGCATTGGCGGGCGCCTGTGCGCCGCCCGGCAGCGCGGTCTTGCGCAGTTCGTCGGCGACCGTACGCGCCCGTGCCTCCGACAGCGCCTGATTGCTCGCGAACTCGTTCGTGCGGATCGGCTGCCGGTCGGTGTGGCCGATCACCTCCAGGTTGCCTGGCCAAGGCGCGAACGCCAGGCCAAGCCGCTCGATGTTGCGTTCGAAATCGGCGCGCACCTGAGCCTTGCCGACGTCGAATGCCCCGTCGCTGCGGAACACGAGCAGCCATCCCTGCGGATGCTTGTAAGCCGTGAGCCAGCCTTCGGACAGCAACTGCGGCAGCGGCGGCGGCAACGTCTCGGCGAGGTTGATCGTCCGGATCGGCGGCGTCCACGCAACAAGCGCGTTGCGTATCGGCCGCCCCTGCGAGTCGAGCATCGCGCTGACGATCCCGTAGGTCAGCAGCACGGCGCCCAGCGCGGCCGCGCCCACCTTCGCCGGTGTCCACCAGCGCTGCCGCGGCCGCGTCGGCGCGATGAGCCCGGTGCCGAGCGGCTCCGGCGGCACGTGATGCCAGATCAGCGAATGCAGTTGCGAGCGCAGGTCCTGCAGCAGCACGTCGCCGCGCTCCAGCACGCGATAGCGGCCCTGCCAGCCGAGCGACAGGATCAGCTCGTAGAACGCCAGCAGCGCGACGGGCGGATCTTCCGCCTTCATCCAGCGCCCGAGATCGGAGAACGCGTCCTCGCCGCCCCACGCGTCGTCGTGGAACTCCACCAGCAGGCTGCGTTCACCGTCGTAGAGCGACTGCGACGCGGCACGGGCCGCATCGCTCACGTTCTCGTCCAGGTACGTGCACAGCAGGTACGACGCATCACGGATGTGATCCCACGCGCAGCCCGAACTCGCGAGCCGCTCCCGGTAGAGCCTCACTTCGAGGCCGAGCTGGGTGCGCACGGCTGACTGGTCGAGCGGCCCGTCCGCGAGATGCCGCCGCAGCTGCAGCACCGCGGGCAGCGCATGCGACACGAACGGATTGCTCCAGCTCGCCGATTGCTGGCCCGCCTTCAGGATCGCGACCTTGTCGCCCTGCTGGGTGTAAACCACGGGCGACGCGTCGGCACCGTCGTGCGGCGCACGCCCGCCGCCGGCCGGCACCGGGAATCGCAGCACCGCATGCTCCTGGGCCGGCGCGGCCTCCTGCAGCGGCGCCGGCTGAGGCGAGACTTCACCTACCGAGACGGCACCGGCGGACGACGCTGCATTGGTCAGTGACGACAGCGTCGGCATCCGGGTCGCCAGATCCTGGTTCGTCATTGCCCGGTCGAGCAGGTTGGAGGTCGACGACGCGTGCCGGATGGCTGATGAGATGTTTCTAAGCAGGTTCATAGTCAATAGCCCTTCATGTCAGGAATCACGCCACCTTGCCGTCCCTCAATCCCCAGGCTTCGAAGCGCAGGTCCGGGAAATCGCCGACGATGCGCAGCGCCATCGCCGAGCCGGCCATCGTCTGCGTCCAGAACGGATCGGTCGATTCGACCTCGAAGTACGTGCTTTGGGCGTAAAAGGGGATCTGGCGGGGCGGATTGGACAACGGAATCAGGCGCGCGCCCGGCAATTGCAGGTCGACCAGCTTCTGGATCTGCTCGACGGCGCCGAGCTTGGTTTGCTGGGGCAGCAACTGGCGCAGCTTGTCGGCCGGCATCGCGGCCGACACCGCGAACACGAGCTTCTTTAGGTTCCATTGCTTGTCGACGACGCAGATGTAGACCTGATCGCCGCGATCCTCGAAGCGCAGCGGCAGCACCGGAGTCTCGATCACCCGCGCGAGCGCGTGCCGCAACGTCGCCGCCAGCGGCTCGAAGCTGCCTTGCAGATCGTCATGGCGATAGCCGAACTGACGGTCGGCCAGTTCGTCGTCGACGCCGGGTAGCACGCTCAGGCGTCCGAGCAAGCCGATCAGTTCGCGATACAGCATCGCGGGCGGCAGCGGATCGAACGCGTCAAGATGGGCGAGTCGCATGCGGTACTCGGCGATTGCCTGCCGCAGCAGTAGCTCGATCAGATCCGCGATGCCGCCGCCCGCCGATAACACCCGTTGCCCGGACGTATGCGCGAGCCGCACCCGCAGCGCGCTCTGCAGCTCGTCGATCAGCGAATTCAACACCGCGTTCGCCCGCGTATCGAGCAGGGGGGGGAATGAAGCGCGAATCGAGCAGCACCGCACGGCTGCCGCTGCGCCCCAACACGCGCGCGATCGGCAACGCGACCTCGTCCGAGCGCAGTTGCGCTTTCCAGCAGAGACGCGTCAGCAGTTGCCCGGTCTCGATCGTCAGGTTGCGCGGCGTGCCCGGCGCGTCGAGGCCGACGGCCAGGTCAGGGACATCGGTGGCCGCGGCACGGTAGCGCGACGCGGACGCCGCGTCACCGAACGCCATTTCGGGACCGCCGCTGCGCGCGGCCTGGATCGCGAGGTAAGCAACATTGCCTGGCTGCGCATGCTCGGTCTCGAGCGGCGCAGGCAATGGATCGTAAGACGGCAGCAAAAACGCTGTGCCGTCCTGGAACACGCCACGGGCATGCCGCAGCCCGAGCCTGCCGAGCCCCAGCCCGTCCTGATCGACGTCCAACTGCGTGAAACCCCAGCCGTGATCCACAGTCTGCTCGAGCCGCGATGCAACCTGGTGGGAAAGATAGCGCTCCAGCTGCTGAAAATGCTGCGTCTCGATCAGCATGCCGTCGCTCCATGCGACCGGTCCGACTGGCAAACTACTCATTGCCTGATTCTCCTTGTGTCCGCTCCGCGGCGTCGGGCGTTTTTTTCTGTTGCACCATCGGGCGCGTCGAGTACGAGAGGTACAGGGCCCGGCAACGACGCGTTGTAGATGCCGCTGCGATCGAGCCACACCGCGAGATGGATCACCCCGCCTCCCTCGATGCGCACGCGCAGCGGCGCGTATTGGGCAGGACGCTGCGCGTAATCGGCATCCGTGACGAGCCAGATCTCGCCGCTGCGCGGCACGTCGACCCAGAATTGCAAGACCTGATTTGGCGCGATCACGTGACGCGACGCGGTCACCACCGTGCCATCCTGGTCCCGGCCCGAGCACGACGAATCGCCGCCCGTCATCGGCACCCAGTCGGCAGAGCGCACGATATACACGCACGACTGGACCGGACGCGGCTCGCCGCTCGCGCCGACGTTCAGGCGACTGCCGCCGATCAGCGTCACGTGCAGTTGGCGCGGCTCGACGGACTTCGACGAAAACAGCGAACAGCCGGACAACGCACATAACGCGAAGGCTGCAGCTAGTGATGTGATGACCTTCATTAACGGAGTATCAATACGATTGTTTGCGACGGCACGACGGTCGTGCCGATCGTGTTGTGGTTGTTCGGCGCATTGGAATCCGTCAAGCGCGTCTGCCCCGCCCCCTGGATGAAGACGAGCGTCGAGAACGTCACGTTGATCGAAAGCGCGGCCACGGTGCCCGAGGCAACACCGCCCATCGAACCCGGTTCGTCGGCGTGTGTCATCGGTATGATCGTCAAGGCGTTGTGAACACAGCCGCCGCTATACACGATGTTCGTCACATTCGGCACCGCCTCCGGCTTGTTCGCGCAATTCGGATAGGGAATCGGAATTGCGAGCGGTGGTGTCTTACAGACATCCGCTGGGGCCATCGCCATCCCTGCCGCAGAACAATCGCCGTACATAAAAAGCCCCTCCTTGCATGAAGCGGGATTCAACCCATGTGAATTTGACCGGCGTCGATCTTGAGCAGCGATTCCGACTTCAAGGCTGCGCTTTTCGCATTCAGTCCGATGTGCCGCTCGGTATGGATGAAGGTGTTTCCCGCATGCGTGACATCCGTACCGCCAACATGCGCGTGACGTTCCGCCGCCGCCTGCGTGATCACATTCGCCCGGCTTTCGAAATTGACGGCCTCGAGACTCAGTCTGTCACTTGCCTGCACATGGATGTCGCGCGCCTGCAACCGCACGCTACCCTGACCAAAATCGAGCACGACACCGGACGTCTCGTCGCTGCGCTCGAGGATCGCCAGGACCCAGCATCCGACCGGCGCCCGATAGAGCTGCACCAGATCGCCGCACCGAGGCTTGACGACGCAGCTGACCGCCACATGAGCAAGCACCGGGTCATTGGACTCCATGACAACCCACCAGGCGCCGTCCGTCGCCGCCGCACCGATGCGGCCCATCGTCATGCGTCCGTCGGATATCGCCGCGTCAGGTCGCTTGAGCAGCATGGCCATCGGTTCGGACGATCCATCGTCACTGCCGTACGTGGACGTCGCGGAGGTGCGATTCGATTGCAAAACCGTCATTGTCAGACTCCTCTGGCACCCGGTTGGGTGCGTTGCCGCCACAGACGATCGTCTTCGTCCGCCGCTTCATCGAAAAGGGACCCGCGGGTATCCGAAGCAAGCCACGCACGCCTCGGTTGACCGATCAACAGCCCGCTGCGACAGTCGGCGCCATTCAGGCCGACGTCTTCCAGTACGGCGCCGCGTGCATCCAGCCCGGATAGCTCGGCACCCGACAGCTGCACCCGTACCAGCTGTGCGTGGCGAAGCCCGATGCGCGGCGCACGCAGCCCTCGCAGATCACTGTCGACCACCGTTGCATGATCGAAAATGGCCTGCATCAGCTCGACGTTCCGCACCGCCAGATGGCTCACCCGAGCGCGGTCGAAGCTCGCAATCGGCAACTGACTCGCGCTGATCTCCCCGTGCTCCCACGCGGAGTTCGACCATGCCGCCTGTCTCAATTCGCAGGAACGTATCGTCATCCCGTCAACCCTCGAATTGAGCCAGCGCACGTTGCTCCCTGAACATTCCGTGACCGACCATCTGCTGCAATCGCTCATGCCGACAATGAAGTTCGCCAGCTCCACGCCCCGGACACTCGCTTCGCTCATCCGGGCACTGATCCAGGAGGCGTTCGACCATTGGCCACCGTTCAGCGCGACGTTTGTCAGTTCGCTCTCGATGACCGACACGTGCGTCGTGCGAGCCATGTCGAAGCGCCAGTTCGAGCCGATCGTCTTCGCGAAGTTCGTGTCCTTGACCAGGCAGTTCGCCCACGCTGAATCGCGGATTTCCCCGCCGATCAGGCACAGTCCCGCCAGGACGCAGTCGAACCATCTCGCTGCGTTAATAGTGCAGCCTTCGAAGATCAGGTTGCCGAAATGGCAGGATTCGAAGCGGTTTTGATCGAACCGGCAATTCACGAAGCGCAAATCGGCAAGCCGGCAATCAGACCACGTCAGGTGATCGAAATGACAGTCTTCGTAGATCGCGCCGGACAATTCGAGCCCGCGATGAGACGTCGTGTAATGCCGTCCCTTGATCACCTGAGGAAGTGCCGGCGCGAACACCGGCTGCAAAGGCGCCGTCATTGCGTCCTCCTCGGGAAATCCAGCCTGCCGGCATTCAGATTTCCGCGCCATTCATCGGCTTCCCGCAGATGCGCCCACGACGTGCGAGCGTGGATCAGGTTGCAGTCCTGCATCCGGGTGTCGCGCATGTCCGCGCCATACAGCGTCGCCTCCCTCAGCGAGCATCGGTCGAACGTCGTACCGATCAGATTCGCATGGGCCATGCTCGCGCCGTCAAGCAACGCGCACGTCCAGCTTGATTGCTCCGCTTGCAGATTCTGGGCACTGAGCTGGAGAAACGAGCAATGCTCGACGACGAGACCGTGCGCGCGAAGATCATGGAAACTGGAGGTCCTGAACACGCAATCGCTCATGCGAGCGCGCTCGATCGACGCACCGTACGACAGCACCGCCGTCGACAGCGTGCTGCGTTGCCAAACGCTCCCGGACAAGTCGCTCGACAGGATGCTCAGCTTCGCGAGCGAGCATTGCAGAACCGCCAGATCCGCCATCTTGCAGTCGACAAGGCTCAGATCGTCGCCCGCCAAGCGTTCCCACGTCCAGTGCCGCGCCTCAACGCCATTCCACAACACCCCTTCCCAGGTCACATCGCGCAAGTTGCCGCGCACGCCACCGCCCCCGTGGATGGACACCAGCGCCCACCGCCCGCCCGCTGCGGCGAAATCATCCAGCCCGCTGTCCTCGATATTGAGCCGCTCGAGCGTCACATCGTTCCACGAATGGCGCTGCAGCTGACTGCGCACGAAGGCACCGCCTTGCCAGACGCAATTTTCCATTTTTGCATCGGAATACGAACAATCGACGATACTGGAATTTATGAATTGACAGTTTCTCCATACGCTGCGATCGAGCTTGCAGCGTTCGAACCGAACCTCTTCGAAGTGCCACCCGACGAACTCCAGTGCGGTGAGATCCGCGTCGCGGACGATGGCCTGTTTGAGTTCCGCACGTCGAGCCGCGCTGAAATGCCGCCGCCACTCGCGACCATCCGACGGCGCGACCGGCAATGCCGATCGATGCGCACTCTCTTGAAACGCCCGAAGTCGCTCGAAGTCTTCCCATGCCGCCGCGAGATCCAGCCGTTGCCGTTCTAGCCGCGCGGCGATTTCTGCCCGACTGCGAGGAGACGGTGAAAATCGAGGATGATCGTCGGCCTTCAGAATCACTTCCCACGCCCAGCCCCTGCCGACATCCGGCATCAGCACGTGATCGCACAAGTGCGTAGGATCTGCATCGTTGCGGTCCACGCGCCGCGCCGCAAACGCTATCAGCGCGTCGACATCGATGCGCTCTTCCGCGTCTTTCAATGCGGTCACCAGCATCGAGGGATCGGCGTCGAGAATATAGTCGAGCGTAGCCGCGCCGTTCCACCACATCACCCCGATGTCCCGGTCGGGAAGGAACCAGATGGTCTGCTGTTTGAGTGTCAACTGCTCGACGCCTGGCCGATTCTTGCGTGTCATTAGCGCAACGGCCGACAAACGGGGTAATGCGTTGACGTAGCCGTTACCCTGCGCGCCGAATCCGCCAAGCTCGAAGCGAGCACCGGATGACCAGCAGTCGCGGTGCGACCACTGGTCGGGGGCGGCTTGCTGAAACCAGCGCAAGTCCGTTCTCGCCGGCCAACCCATGTGCGTCCCGTCCCGCTCGAGCGCTTCAAGCGAGCCTGAACGGTCAGGCATCCATTTGCGACGCTCCGGCCAGTCGGTCGCGAGCGCACCCATTGCCGCGAGCGGTTCCGGGCCGACGCCGAACGCACGCACACGCTGCAATGGCGCACTGGCAGCCTTGATCCCGAATGGATTTTCATTGCCGCCGCCCGCCACAGCTTGTGACGGATCGATCAACAGCCGCGCCAGCAAACCGGATTCCGTGCTGCTTTCAACCGGTGCCCGACATGAAACGGTTTTGCGAACGCCATCCAGTTCGACCCACGTAGCCCAATCGACGGGACGACCAACCGAACCGGCCGAAGCGCGATGCACCGACCGGCCGACGAGCAACCATTCGGCATGACGCTTCGGCATGCCGAATTCGGCGAGCGGAACCGACTGTGCGACTTCCTTGAGCGCCTCCCATACGGCGGTCTCGTGAACGAGTACCGCGGGATCGCTGAGCCTGAAACCGACCCCCATGCTGATGCCAAGCATCGGCCGCGAACCGATCTGGGTGCGTGTCGTCGAGACGAGCGTCGCCTGAGACTTGATATGGTGTATTGACATCAACTTTTTATCTGCATGCCGAGTTTCTTGAGATCGATCCCGGTATCCGAATAGTCAGCACCGGTATACGCATACCTGAAGCCTTTCTGATTGATCTTGCTGCCGGTAATCGAGACGCTTGATCCGGTGCCGGATAACTTGCTGCCGGTGCTCGACATGTCCATTCCGGTGACACTTGTCGAAGTCCCTTTTACCGAGATCGACACGCTCGTCATATCAGTCGACGTTCCCGTATTCGAGAGTTTTGTACCGGTGATGCTGGTCGCCGTGCCGGTCACCGACGTGCTCGTGCCGGTCATGCCCGTCGATGTGCCGGTGTATGACAGCGAGACGCCTGTCATGCTCTGCGACTGCCCCGTCGCGGACGTACTGACATCCGTCAGCGACGACGAGATACCCGTCATGCTGTTCGAGACGCCGGTCACCGAATTGCTCGTTCCTGTCACGCTGGTCGACATCCCTTTGAACGACGTGGATACCCCCATGAAGCTGGTACCCACACCAGTGAACGACGTGCTGATTCCGGTGAAACCCGTCGAGACGCCCGTAAACGACGTCGAGACGCCGGTAAAACCCGTACTGACACCGGTAAACGACGTGCTGAGTCCGGTGAACGATGACGACACCCCGGTGAAGCCCACCGACAAGCCCTTGTACGACACCGAGATGCCCGTGTAGCTGACCGAGATCCCGGTCACCGATGTCGACGTGCCTTTGACGGAAACATTCTTGTCCTGGCCAACC
>NZ_CADFDK010000028.1 GCF_902832885.1 Burkholderia seminalis DSM 23518 | reverse complement strand
GTTGCGACGTCCTGTTCGCCATGCTGCGCGACGGCACCATTTACCAACCCAAGTCAGCCCCTAACGCTTGACGAAACACATAGGGGCACCCCCCCGTTGTCGTCCGTTCCCGTCAGTGACGGGTGCCCAGATAGGCCGCCAGCACATCCGGATGCCTGCGCACCTCGTCGGGCCTGCCGTCGGCGATTTTCCTGCCGTAATCAAGCACCACCACGTGATCGGACACGCCCATCACGACGCCGATGTCATGCTCGATCAGCACCACGGTCACCCCGAGATGCGCGTTGGCATCGAGCACGTATTCGGCCATCGCATGCTTCTCGTCGGCGTTCATCCCGGCCATCGGCTCGTCGAGCAACAAAAGGCGCGGCGCGGCCGCGAGCGCGCGCGCCAGTTCAACGCGTTTTTGCAAGCCATACGACAGCGTGCCGACCACCGTGTCGCGATGGGCCTGCAGGTCGAGTTTCTCGATCACACGTTCCGCGTACCTGCGTTGTTCGGCCTCGTCATGGCGTGCGCGTCCGACATGCAGCGTCTGCTCCAGCCAGGTGCTGCGTCGATGCAGGTTGCGCCCCGTGAGCACGTTGTCGAATACGCTCATCCGGCGAAACAGCGCGAGATTCTGGAACGTGCGCGCGATGCCTCGGTGCGCGGCGCGATACGGATCCATGCGCCGGTACACCTGCCCGTCGAACCGGACGGCACCCTGCTCCGGCCGATATACGCCGTTGATCACGTTGAGCAGCGAACTCTTGCCCGCGCCGTTGGGTCCGATCAGCGCGCAGATTTCGCCCGCCGCCACCTCGAAACTGATGTCGGTGACGGCCTTGACGCCCTTGAACGACAGCGAGATGCGCTCGAGCGCGAGCAGCGGCGGTGCGGTCTGAGTCATGCGTCTCGCTCCGGGTCAGGCCGCGACCGGCTGCTGGCGGCTTTCGAGTTCGCGCACGAGCGGCAGCACCTTCTTGCCGAAGTACTCGACTTCGTCGATGAAATGCAGGAACCCGGCCAGCACCAAATCGACGCCGATCGCCTTCAACGCGACAATGCGCTCCGCGATCTGCTGCGGCGTGCCGATCAGGTTCGTGCGGAAGCCGTCGTTGTACTGCACGAGATCCTCGAACGTCGATTTCGCCCAGTTGCCTTCGCCCTCCGGCGACGCCTTGCCCGCCTGCTTCACCGCGTCGCCGAACGCATTGACCGCCTCGACGTGCGCATGCGCAATGATGTCGTCGAGCACGGCCTTCGCCTCTTCCTCGGTATCACGCGCGATCACGAACGCGTTCACGCCGATCCGTACGCGATGGTTGTTCGCGGCCGCCTTGGCACGAATATCGTCGATCTGCGCCTTCAGGTTCTCCGGCGTATTGCCGTTGGTGAAATACCAGTCCGACACGCTCGCCGCGTTGTCGCGCGCCGCGCGCGAGCTGCCGCCCTGGAAGATCTCCGGATGCGGCTTCTGCACCGGCTTCGGGCTCAGCGTGTAATCGTTGAAGCGGTAGAAGTCGCCCTTGAACGTGAAGTTGTCCTGGGTCCAGATGCCCTTGAGCGCCTGGATGAATTCCTTCGAACGCCGATAGCGTTCGTCGTGCTCGAGCCACGGCTCGCCGATCGCGGTGAATTCGCCCTTGAACCAGCCGCTCACGACGTTGATCGCGATGCGCCCGTTCGAAATGTGGTCGATCGTCGCGAGCTGCTTCGCGACCACCGCCGGATGCCACGGCCCCGGCAGGATCGCGGCGAGCACCTTGAGCTTCGTCGTCGCATGCAGCAGCGCCTGGCTGAACGACACCGACTCGTGCTGGTATTCGGCGCCGTAGCCGGCGGTGAAGCGGATCTGGCTCAGCGCGTAGTCGAAGCCGGCCGCCTCGGCCGTGCGTGCGAGCTGCTGGTTGTATTCGAGGCTCCAGTCGGTACGCTGCTCGATCGTGCTGACGACGAGGCCGCCGCTGACGTTCGGCACCCAGTACGCGAATTTGACGGCATCGGCGGAAGAAGTCGTGTTGCTCATGGACATGTCCTGGTTGGAAAGTATCGAGATTCACGCGACCGGCACGGCCGCGGAAGATTCAAATCCGCCGACTTCGCGAACGAGCGGGACGGCCCGCTCGATGGCCAGCCGGATGCGCCCGCGCAACTCGGGGCTCGTAATCGTGTAGTTCTGGAAATCCCGTTCGGACGCGTACACGCCAATCGGCAAGGTACGCGCCTGGAAAAAACTGAACAGCGGGCGCAATTGATGGTCAATGACCAGCGCATGACGTTCGCTGCCCCCCGTCGCAGCCAGCAGAACGGGCACGTCGATCAGCGCCTCGTGATGCACAAGATCGAACAGATGCTTGAAGAGCCCCGTATACGAAGCCCGATAGACAGGACTTCCTACGATCAATGCATCCGCCTCCTCGATCGCGCGCAACTGTCGCTCCAGTTCGTCGCCGGCATCCGCTCTCGACAGCACACCGGACAGCACCGGCGCGATCGCCCCGAGTTCGATCAAATGCGGCTCGACAGGCAACTCGGCACGCAAGCCGGACAGCAACGCCTCCGACAGCGCGAGCGTTCGTGACGGCCGCGAGGTGTTGCCCGATACCGCAACGACCTTGTATGTCTTCTTTCCCATCAAGCATTCCTCTTCATCTGTCGCACGAGTCCGATAACGTCGACCAACCATCTAGCGAATACCGTGCCAAACACGCCTCTTCCGTTCCGCAACGGAAAAAATGGGCTCAATCTACGGTCACGCCGCGACATTTCGCGGATCGCAAGCCGATCCTTAAATCATTCCGAACGGACTGGAATCCATATCTCCGATCCAGATGACTGACCCGCAGCATCCCTGCTTCCGGGCCGCGTCACGAGCAGCATCAGGAGTAAAAAGAAGGCGTCGGAAAACGCTCGTTGAGGGCCCAGTCCCCCAACTCGCGAATCTTGTAGTCGATCGGATCGTGCAGGGTATGAACACGCAGGTTCCGCCAGAACCGATCGAACCGCAGCGCGGCCGTCGTTGCCCGCGCGCCGGTCACTTCGAACATGCGCTGCGTGATATCGAGACCAGCCTGCGCAGACGAAACCTTCGCCGCCGCGACGGCTATCGCCACCTCGCCCCGTTCGCGTTCCGTCAGCGCCGCCTCGCGCCGCCAGGCCACATCGAACGCGCCCGCGGCGCGCTCGACCAATGCGCTTGCCCCCTCGATGGCAAGCCAGAACCGACCGTAGTGACCCTGCACATACAGATCCTCCGTCGGATGCGATGCCGGAGACGCGACCCACGATCGCGTACTCTCCCGCGTAAAATCCCGCGCGGCGCCTATCGCGCCTTCGCCGAGACCAAGATAGATATGCGCCAGAATCAACTGGGCCAACAGCGGCCGCAAGCATGCAAACGGCGAAGACAAAGGCCCCGGATCGGCTAGGATCTCGTCGCCGGCCACCTTCACCTGTTCGAACAGCACCGTCCCGCTATCCGTCTGACGCTGCCCCATGTTGTCCCAATCGTCGAGGATCGCGATCCCTTCGCGCGCAGTCGGCACCACGCCAATCAGCAAACGTCCCTGCGCATCGAAAGCCGACGCCAGCAGGCGATCCGAATCGGCCGCGCCGGAGCAGAAGCTCTTGCGCCCGACGAAAACCCATCCGTCCGCCCCATCCGATTCCGCGCGCGTACCCTTGTCGAGCGGATTGAGCGCGTTCCCCCAGAACCAGCGTTGCGAAACGGTCCGCTCCAGCCAGGGCTCCCACTGCTGCGGGCGCCCGAACAAGCGCACTGTCGCGAGATGCAGATGGTGAAAAGCGAAGAGATGCGCGAGCGAGCTGTCCACCCGAGCGAGACGCCGTACGACGGCCAGCGTGCCGGACCAGGTCGCTCCGTGCCCCCCCGTATGCGCGGGGCACGCTCAGCGCAAGCAAGCCGCTATCGCGAAGTACTCGACGCTCGTGCAACGCCGTTCCACCCGCCCGGTCGCGCGCTATCGCCGTACGTGCCAGCTCCTGCACGACGGACTCCACCACGGGCTGCCACGCGGCCATTTCGACTGTCTCCGCACCGATATGCTTCATGAGCGAAACACCTTCTGATCGACATTGTTCGAGCAGACGCTCACGCATGTTCCATGCCATGGGCTAATGGAATCAAAAGCATCAGAACCAGCAGGCGCCGCTCGTGCCCCGTAACGGGCTTGCACACGACCGACGACGGTTGCAATCCAAGCAGTGCCAAGCTGATGACGATCGATGCGCGTATGGCCGGCACCGCGCCGCCGCCCGTCGGGAGAAACTCATTCGTGGCGTTGCCCGCTCTGACGAGCCGATCGCCGCGCGTGCTCATCAATCAGCATTCCGTCAGCAGGATGCTGACCACCAAGCAACCGCGCCCCTTCCCGCTGCCTGAAAATCAAGCTTCTGATTTGGATATGAAAATTCGTTGCTTTCCAGGAAGCATCGACGCAAAGAGAATCCCTCACACCGGAACACTACGCCGCACTTCACTCTTACCTTTCACATGGCAACACTCTCGACCTATCCGGATACGATCGGGCTTCGCGGCACGCCCTCCGATACCTCGGCAGTACGCGTCATCGCCGAAGAACTGGCTGCCCGATTCGGGCAGACCGCCGCCGAGCGAGATCGTGCGGGCGGCACGCCAAAGGCCGAGCGCGATGCGCTACGCGCCAGCGGCCTGTTGCGACTCAGTATTCCAGCCGTCTATGGCGGACTCGGTGCGAACTGGCTGACCACGCTGAACGTCGTGCGTACGCTCGCGCGTGCCGACGGCTCGCTTGCCCACCTGTTTGGTTTTCATCATCTGCTGCTTGCCACCGTCCGTCTGTTCGGCGCCGCCGAGCAATGGGAGCCATGGTTCCAGCAGACGGCCGCCCACGACTGGTTCTGGGGCAACGCGCTCAATCCGCTCGACGAGCGCACGATCAGTTCTCCGGGCAACGGCTGGCTCGAGTTCAGTGGCCAGAAAAGCTTCTGCTCCGGCGCACTCGATTCCGAAATGCTGATCGCTTCCGCTCGGGACGTCGACACCAACGCGCTGCTCATCGCGGCTGTCCCGACGCACCGCAGCGGCATTTCCATCTCCGAGGACTGGAACAATATCGGCCAGCGCCAAACCGACAGCGGCACCGTGACCTTCGAACGGGTGCGCGTCGAGCATCACGAAATCCTCTCTGATCCCGGACCGCTCTCCACACCGTTCGCCTGCCTTCGCCCGTTGATCGCGCAGCTCGTCCTCACGAACGTCTACCTGGGCATCAGCGAGGGCGCTTTCAACGACGCACGACACTACACCTTGCACGAGGCCCGACCCTGGCCCTCGTCCCGTGCGGAAAGAACCGACGACGACCCCTATATCCTCGGCCAGTATGGAGAGTTCTGGGCTGGCCTCGAGGCCGTCCGCGTTCTGGCCGACCGCGCCGCCGCCCGACTCGACGATGCATGGGCACTCGGCGCGGCACTCAGCGACGATGAGCGCGGAGAAGTCGCGATTGCGGTCGCGAGCGCAAAAGTCTCGGCGATACGGACCGGGCTGGACGTTTGTACCCGCATGTTCGACGTCGCGGGCGCACGCGCTACCCACGGCGCACTGGGTCTGGACAGACACTGGCGCAACCTGCGCACCCACTCGCTGCACGATCCGTTGGCCTACAAACTGCGGGAACTCGGCGAGTGGGCACTCAAACGAACCTACCCCCAACCGACCTTCTACTCATGAACCGCCCGCTCCCTCCCGCCCAACCGGGCGACCCGGATGACACTGCCGACCCGGACGTGCTGACCTTGCCGGATCGGCACGCGCTCACCACCTCGATCCGTGCACGCGCGCAGGTCTTCGTCGATCCACGCTCACTCGCGTTGCTCAACCAGATACGCATGATCGCGCCCAGCGACGCAAGCGTGCTCATCATCGGTGAAACCGGAACCGGGAAAGAGCTGATTGCCCGCCACGTACACAATCTGAGCCATCGCAAGAATCAGCCGTTCGTCGCGGTCAACTGCGGCGCGTTTTCGGAAACGCTGGTGGAGAGCGAACTGTTCGGCCACGAGAAGGGGGCGTTCACGGGCGCGTTCAGCGCCAAGCCCGGATGGTTCGAGGCGGCCAACGGCGGCACGTTGTTCCTCGACGAGATCGGCGATCTCCCGCTGTCGATGCAGGTCAAGCTCCTGCGCGTGCTGCAGGAGCGCGAAATCGTCCGGCTCGGGGCGCGTCACAGTATTCCGATCAATGTGCGCGTGGTCGCGGCCACCAACGTGCATCTCGACGATGCCGTCGCGGCAGGCCACTTCCGCGGCGATCTGTTCTACAGGCTCAACGTCGTCCAGCTCGCGATCCCCGCACTACGCGAACGCCCGGGCGACGTCCTTCCGCTCGCGCGATACTTCATCGAAGACTATCGCGGTCGTCTTGGCTACGGCCCCGCGGATATCGACAGACGAGCCGAACAGAAGCTGCTTGCGCATAACTGGCCCGGCAATATCCGCGAACTGGAGAACGTGATCCACCACGCACTGCTGGTCAGCCGCCATGATCTGCTCCAGGATTCCGATCTCCAGATCCGGTATGGCGACACGACGTTCGCCCGCCGTCACGAGTCGACGCCACACCTTGATCCTCAGGAAACGTTCGAGCAGGCGCTACGCTGCCTGTTCGACGCGGAACACGACAATTTGTTCGAGCATATCGAGGATACCGTGATGCGCGTGGCCTTCGAATTCAGCCACCGCAATCAGATCCAGGCAGCGAAGCTGCTCGGCATCAGCCGCAACGTATTGCGTGCACGCCTGATCCGGGCAAAGGAAATCAACGCCTTGAAGTAGCACGCGCCGAAGCGATGCCGTGCATGACATGCATTGCGTCGCCGGCTCATGCGCGAAAGCATCGGAATACATGAATCGCTCGCAGTCGTCGCTCACGTGCACGCATACCGAAAAGCAGCGATGCCGAACATGTACACGTTACGCAGCAATCCTTTTCAATTCGGCAAGTCCCGCTTGAAGAAGTAAAGGGAGCGGGATACACCTAGTCCGCTCCTCGCACGCGTTCAGGCGGCAACCGTGGAAGTGCCTTGCGCACCCGGCCCGCTGCCGATGGCCCAGACATACGGCGGCTCGGTACCGTTGATTTCCCGATCGCCGACGATGCGGGCCTTGAACACCAGCGGATTGTGCGAGGCCGCCGTGCGCGCGTTGCGCCAGTGGCGATCGAGGCCCTTCGCGGCACTCGAGCCCGATGCGCCAAGCGCGTTGAACAGATCGGTCGTCGCGCGCAGCACGAGGTCCGACACCACGATCTGAGCACGCGCCGAATCCAGTTCCGCGTCGACATTCGCACGGTGCTCGGCTTGCTCGTCGCCGCCAAAACGTGCCTCGTACGCACGCTGCGACGCCTCGCTCGCGCGCACCGCCGTGGCCTCGGCCGCGAATACGCGCGCAGCCACCTCTCCCACCACCTGCTGGATCTGCGGATCCTGCGCGAACGACGGGGCGTTGCCGTGGCTGAAGATGCGCTTGCGCGAACTCACCTCGCGCGCGATGTCACGCAGCGCGGCGCGCCCGGTGCCCGCGAGCACCGCGAGCAGCACGAGCTGGTAGAACGCCGTCTGATACTTGAAGCGCGTCGCGAAGTCGAACACGTTCTGCGCATCGACTCGCGCCGCGTCGAAGCGGGTCGTGCCGCTACCGGTCGTGCGCTGACCGAAGCCGTCCCAGTCGTCGCTGCGTTGCACGCCGGGTTGGTTCGTCCGGACGGCCGCGATCACGTCTCGGCCGTCTTCATCGCGCGCGAATACGTCGATCCAGTCCGCGAAGATGCTTCCGGTCGAATAGTATTTCTCTCCGTCGAGGATCCAGCCATCCCCGTCGCGCCGCACACGGGTAATCACATCGCCTATCGCGACGCTGCCAACTTCGGTCCACGCGTTGCCGACGAGTTCTCCGGCGACAAAGCGCCGGAACCATTCGTCACGCGCCACATCCGGCGCGGAATTCAGCCGATCCTCGACGAAAGCGAAGTGGCCTCGCAACGCCTGCGGCAGGTTCGAATCGGCGGCGGCCAGTTCGATGAGAAGCTGTATCAATTGCGGCAACGACGCGCCCGCGCCGCCATGCTCGACCGGTACGCGAACCGCGCCGAACCCACTCTCCCTGAGCCATTCGATCGGGTCATACGGCAACGTGCGGGAACGTTCACGTTCGAGCGCCCCGTCTGCGATACGCGCGAAAACCGGGCGGAAGCGCTCCGCCAGGCGCTCGTAATCCGTGCCCCGCGACAGCTGGGCATCGGAATGATGGACGGATTTCAGATGATTTGAAGCGGTCATGTCGGCTCCGGCAGATTGGAAATGGCGTCGAAAGCATCACCCGATGCAGAAACCGTGCCATACCGCACAAGCACCGTCCGGCATTGAAATCCCCTCACCGCAATTTCAATGCTGCTGATTCCGCAGCAAACATGCTGACATGCTGCTGGCGGACAGCGGTCATCGGGTGTGTCGCTTCATGATCTCCTTCGCCGCGCCTCCATATCGCCGGAACGGAACGCCCTCAGGACGCCGGATCCGCCGGCACCGCGTGCCATCGCGCGGCAAATTGACGGGTATGAGGCATCAACGGATGCGGCTTCGACGTCGCGTGCGGCGCGTGACGCGCACGTCGGTCCCCGGCACGCCGTAATGGGCGTGCGGCGTCGACTCGTCGAGGCCTTCCAGAGACGCGCGAAATAGCGCGAAACCAGGGTCCGGGTATCGCCCAGGCCCGTCGTGATGATCGGTACCCGCAGACGGTTGATGACGTCCAGCGTCCTGTTCGCGTCTTTTGCATGTCGACAACCTCGGTACGCGCCAGCCCCCGCGGAACGCCCGGCTCAAGTGACCCTCCTTACATCATAAGATTGCATTTTCACATTTAATGTGATTTTATTATCACATACTACAGTCGCCGCCCCATGCTCGCGGCGCACCTCATATCAAAGGAAGAGACGCAGATGGAGACAATCGCCGTCATCGGCAGCAACATGGTCGACCTCGTGACCTACGTCACACGCATGCCCGGCCGGGGCGAAACGCTCGAGGCGCCGAACTTCGAGCTCGGCTGCGGCGGCAAGGGCGCGAACCAGGCCGTCGCGGCCGCGCGCCTCGGCGCGCGTGTCGTGATGGTCACGAAGGTCGGCGACGACGTGTTCGCCGACAACACGATCCGCAACTTCGAACGCGAGGGAATCGACGCCACGCACGTGCGCAAGGTCGCCGGCGTACCGAGCGGCGTCGCGCCGATCTTCGTCGAACCCGATTCGAGCAACAGCATCCTGATCGTCAAGGGCGCGAACCGCCACCTGCGGCCGGCCGACATCGACGCGGCCGCGCCGGCGCTCGCCGAATGCGCGCTGATCGTGCTGCAGCTCGAGATCGAGCTCGACACCGTCTATCACGCGATCGAATTCGGCGCACGGCACGGCATCCCCGTGCTGCTGAATCCCGCGCCGGCGGTGGCCGACCTCGATTTCGAACGGATCCGCTCCGTCGAATTCTTCGTGCCGAACGAAACCGAGCTCGCGATCGTGTCGGGCATGCCGGTCGATTCGCGCGAAAGCGCCACTCGCGCCGCCGAAGCGCTGGTCGCACGCGGGCTGAAGCACGTGCTCGTCACGCTCGGCGACCAAGGCTCGCTGCTCGTCTCGCGCGACGGCGCCCGGCACGTGCCGGGCGTCCCGGTCGACGCACGCGACACGACGGGCGCGGGCGATGCGTATATCGGCTGCTTCGCGCGCTGCTACGCCAGGTCGCGCGATGCCGTCGACGCGATGCGCTACGCATCCGCGTACGCCGCGCATTCGGTCACGGGCCTCGGCACGCAGAAGTCGTACGCCGACGCCGCGACGTTCGAACGCTTCCTCCACGACGCCGGCCTCTGAACGGCGCCTTCATCGACGAGACATTGGGAAGGAGACACCCATGAGCCGAGCCAGGATCGAACACACACCCGACGGCTACTACCTGAACCGCACGCCGCTCTTCGCGTTCACGCTGCTGTGCTGCCTGTTCGCGCTGTGGGGCACCGCCGCGAACCTGAACGACGTGCTGATCGCGCAGTTCAAGAAGTCGTTCTTCCTGTCCGATTTCGAATCGGCATTCGTGCAGTCCGCGTTCTATCTTGGCTACTTCTTCCTCGCGATTCCGGCCGCGACCGTCGTGAAGAAGTTCAGCTACAAGACGACGATCCTCGTCGGCCTGCTGCTCTACACGACCGGCTGCCTGCTGTTCTTCCCGGCCGCGTCGATGGCGAAATACGGGATGTTCCTCGTCGCGCTGTTCGTGATCGCCGCGGGCCTGTCGTTCCTCGAGACGGCGTCGAACTCGTATTCGACGCTGATGGGCCCGCGCGACACCAGCACGCGGCGGCTGAACATCTCGCAGACGTTCTATCCGTTCGGCGCGATGGCCGGCGTCTACATGGGCAGCTTCCTGATCTTCAAGGAAGGCGACGCGTCGCATGCGCAGCTCGCGGCGATGTCGGCCGCCGACGCACACGTACACCAGCTCGCGATGATCCAGGCGACACTCGAGCCGTACAAGTGGCTGATCGTCGTGCTCGTCGCGGTATTCATCGTATTCGCGCTCACGCCCTACCCGGCCTGCAAGGGCAACGGTCCCGGCGCGGTCACGCACCGGATCGACGCGCGCGGCACACTCGCACGCCTGTTCGGCAACCGGCGCTTCGTCGCGGGCGTGGTCGCGCAATTCCTCTATGTCGGCGCGCAGGTCGGCGTGTGGAGCTTCACGATCCGGCTCGCGATGCAGATCGGCGGCCTCACCGAGCGCGGCGCGTCGCGCTACCTGCTCGCGACGTTCTTCGCGTTCTTCGTCGGCAAGCTGGTCGCGACACTCGTGATGAAGCGCGTCGGCCCGGCCAAGGTGCTGATCGTCTACGGCATCCTGTGCATCGCGCTGCTCGCGTATACGATCAGCGTGCACAACATCACGGCCGTCTATGCGGCCGTGTGCGTGAGCGTGTTCCTCGGCCCGTGCTGGCCGACGATCTACGGCCTGACGATCGAAGGCCTCGGCAAGGACACCGAATACGGCGGCTCGATCCTCGTGATGAGCATCGTCGGCGGCGCGGTCGTGCCGCTGATCCAGGGGCTGATCTCCGATCACACCGGCGGCAACATGCAGCTCGCGTTCGTCGTGCCGCTCGCATGCTTCGTCGTGATCGTCTACTACGGCTTCCACTGCCTGCGTCACCTGCCGGCCGCGACGCCCGACGCAGCCGCCGACGGCCGTGCGCCCGCGCGCTACGCCGCATCGCGCAACACGTCGGGAGCGTGACCATGCGAGGCGAAATCGAACTGCGGCGCGACGACTTCCGCGAAACGCCACGCACGCTGTACCGCACCGACGGCCTCACCGTCACCGCGTTCGCGTATCCGTCGGGCGTCGAGGCGCTGAAGCTCGAAAACCGCCGCGGCCATCTCGTCGTGCTGCCGTATCTCGGCCAGATGATCTGGGCCGCCGAATTCGACGGCCGCGACCTGACGATGAAACACATGTTCCGGCAGCCGAAGCGCGCCGCATCGATCATCGATACCTACGGCTGCTTCATGTTCCACAGTGGGCTGCTGCGCAACGGCTGTCCGGGGCCGGACGACACACATGCGCTGCACGGCGAGATGCCGTGCGCGCCGATGGACCGCGCGAGCCTCGTCGTCGGCACGGATGCGCGCGGCGCGAGCGTCGAAGTGACCGGCGAATACGAGCACGTGCAGGGCTTCGGCAGCCACTATGTCGCGCGTCCGTCGGTACGGCTCGCGGAGCACGAGGCGCGGATGACGATCGCGATGGGCGTGACGAATCTCGGCGGCACGCCGATGGACCTGATGTACATGGCCCACCTGAACTACGCGTACGTGCCGGGCGGCCGCTTCGTGCAATCGCTGTCGCGCGGCGGGTTGCGACTGCGCGACAGCGTGCCGGCACACGTGAAGCCGACCGCCGCGTGGCGCGACTACACGGCCACGCTCGCGCGCGAACCCGAGCGGCTGACGACGCTCGATACGCCCGCGCTGTACGACCCCGAGATCGTGTTCTTCATGAACGGTGCGGAAACGGACGCCGATGGCATCGCGCATTTCCGGCTCGCGCATCCGGATGGCGGCGCATTCCACACCGCGTACCGCCCCGGGCAATTCCCGCATGCGACGCGCTGGATCCTGCATAACGCGGACCAGCAGGTCGCCGCGTTTGCGCTGCCGTCGACCTGCGAGCCGGAGGGATATGAAGCGGAGCGCCGCAAGGGCCATGTCGCGGCGCTCGCGCCGGGCGCGACGCGCCGCTTCGACGTGCTCACCGGCTACCTGAGCGCGGCGGAAGCACGTGATGCCTGATGCGATGCAACGCGCGACGCATGGCCGCGGGTCATCAGGTCACGAGCGCGATGCCGTGTTCGCGGATCGCCGTTTCGTAGCGGTGGCTCAGTTGCCCGTCGGAGATCACGTAGTTGAAATCGGTCAGCTCGGCGAAATAGGCCGCGCGCACTTCGTCGAACTTCGTGTGGTCGACGAGCAGGAAGCGATTCTGTGCGCGCGCCATCACCTTCTTCTTCGCGTCGACCTCGTGGAAGTTGAAGCACGTGACGCCGCAGCGCTCGCTGACGCCGGCCGCCGAGATGAATGCCTTCGACACGCGCACCGAGTCGAGGATGCCCGTTTCGGCGACCGATTCGAACACCATGTTCTGGCGGTGATACGCGCCGCCGCACAGGATCACGTTGCAATGCGGCTTCTGCTGCAGCTTCGCGAATACGTTCAGCGAGTTGCAGACCGCCGTGAACTCGAGGTCGTCCGGGATGAAATCGACGATGAACGGCGTGGTCGAGCCGCAATCGACGAAGATCGTGTCGCCGGTCGTCACGAACTGAGCGGCCAGCTTGCCGATGCGGCGCTTTTCCTCGGTCTGCCGGTTGTTCTCGGCACTGATCAGGTACTCGCCGATGTCGCTGCGCTGCGCGGCGAAATGGCGCGTCACATAGCCGCCGATCAGGCTGAGGCCGTGCGGGTTGTCCGCGAGATCGCGGCGGATCGTCATCTCGGAGACGCCGAACAGCTCGGCGACTTCCTTCAGATGAATCGCGTTCTGCCCTTGCAGCACGTTCATCAAGGTCTTGATCCGTTCGCCCTTCTTCGTTTCCATGCCAGTATCCTGCCTACCCGTCGCGTGTCGTGCCGGGCGCCCAGGCCCGGCCGGAATGTCGTATTTGTAACAAACCGATGTGAAAACATCAACTTTCCGTGTGCCCTTCCGGCACACGAACCGTGGAGTCCTGACACATGCCGCTTTCCAACGCCCAACTCGCCCACACCATCGATCACACGCTGCTCGCGCCCGACGCGCGCGACGCGCAGATCCGCGAACTCTGCCGCCAGGCGGCCGAGCATCGCTTTTACTCGGTCTGCGTGAATTCGGCGAACGTGCCGCTCGCCGCACGCGAGCTGGCCGATACCGGCGTACTCGTCTGCGCGGTGGTCGGCTTCCCGCTCGGTGCGGGGCTGTCGGCCGCGAAGGCATTCGAAGCCACCGCCGCGATCGACGCGGGCGCCGGCGAGATCGACATGGTGATCAACATCGGCGCGCTGAAGAGCGGCCGCGCCGACGACGTGAAGGCCGACATCGCGGCCGTCCACCGCGCATGCGGCGCGGTGCCGCTCAAGGTGATCCTGGAAACCGGGCTGCTGACGGACGACGAGAAGGTGCGCGTGTGCGAGATGTGCCGCGATCTCGGCGTCGCGTTCGTGAAGACGTCGACCGGATTCGGCCACGGCGGCGCGACGCTCGCGGATGTCGCGCTGATGCGCCGCACGGTCGGCCCGGCACTCGGCGTGAAGGCCTCGGGCGGCGTGCGCGATCGCGCGGCCGCACTCGCGATGCTCGAGGCCGGCGCGACGCGGCTCGGCACGAGCTCGGGCGTCGCGATCGTCACCGATCAGGCAGGCGGCGGGTCGGGGTACTGACGACGCCAACGGCGCACGGCCGCATCGGGCCGACGGGCGTCGTCACGCGCGACGTTGCGCCCCGTTCAACCCGTCCGCCGAATCGGCCCGCCCTCTTCGGCGCCGCGTTCGTCCGCAAGCCGCCCCGCGTAATCGCGCGCGAACTGCACGGCGATGCGGCCCGAGCGCGCACCGCGTTCCAGCGCCCACTGCAGCGCGGGCTCGCGCGCCGCGCGGATTGCTTCGTCGTCGAAGCCGGCCGCGCCGAGGCGGCTCTCGACGACGGCCAGGTATTCGTCCTGCGTAAAGCCATAAAACGTGACCCAGATCCCGAAGCGCTCCGACAGCGAAATCCGCTCCTCGACCGCGTCGCCCGGATGCAGTTCGCCGTTCTCCGCGCGCGTCACGTTCGCGTTGTCGCTCGCCTGCTCGGGCATCAGGTGGCGGCGATTGGAGGTCGCATACACCAGCACGTTCGACAGGTCGCTCGCGACCGAGCCGTCGAGCACCGTCTTCAGCCCCTTGTAGCCGGTCTCGCCGGCCTCGAACGACAGGTCGTCGCAAAACACGATGTAGCGCTCGGGCCGCGCGCGTACGAGCTCGACGATCGCAGGCAGGTCGCTCAACCCTTCCTTGCTGACCTCGATCAGCCGCAACCCGTGCACCGCGAACGCGTGCAGGCACGCCTTCACGATCGACGACTTGCCGGTGCCGCGCGCGCCGGTCAGCAGCACGTGATTGGCCGCGAACCCGCGCACGAATTGCCGCGTGTTCCGTTCGACGATCGCCGCCTGCCGGCCGATGTTGCGCAGCGCGTCGAACCCGACGAGCGCGGGCGTGGCGATCGGCTCGAGCGGCGCCGTTCGAGGGCCGCCGCCGAAGCCGCGCCAGCGAAACGCGACGGCCGCCTCGAAATCGACGTCGGCCGGCCGCCCGGTGTGCGCCATTGCTTCGAGCGCGGTCGCGATGCGTTCGAGCTGGCGCGCAAGCGACGGGTCGGCAACCGGCGCAGGTCCGTCCGGCAGTGCGGCAATCAGGTCCCGCATGTCGAATCCGGCGCTCATTGGCGGACCTCTTGCGACGCCCTGGCATGGAACGGGAACCGCTGCGCGATCGCCACGCCGACGAGCGCGACACCGCCGCCGACCAGGTGATACAGCCGCAGCGATTCGCCGAGCAACACGATCGCGCCGGCGGCCGTCATCACCGGCAGCAGGTTCATGAACATCGCGCAGCGGCTCGGGCCGAGCAGCCGCACGCCCTGCATCCACAGATACGGCAGCACCACCGACGCCAGCACGCCGGCGTACAGGATCAGCGGCACGCTCGCGCGCGTCGGCCAGGCGGCCTGCGCGGGCAACCGCAGCAGCATCGGCAGCATGAACACGAGCGCGGCCAGCGCCTGCACGTAGGTCGACTGCCATGCCGGCAGCGCGCCGATGCGCCAGCGCTTGAGCAACACGCCGTACAGCGCGTACGCGGCCGACGCGGCCAGCATCAGCAGGTCGCCCATGTGCACGCCGCGGGCGGCGATCGCCGTCGGGTGCCCTTCGGCGATCAGGTAGACGACACCCGCGAGCGACAGCCCCCCGCCGCCGATCATGCCCGCGCCCGGCGGATCGCCGAGCAGCAGCGAGCTGAGCACCATCGTCATCAGCGGCACGAGCGCGGTGATGATCGCCATGTTGGTCGCGCTGGTCGTCTTCGCGGCCTCGTAAGACAGGCTCTGGAACAGCGCCATCGCGAGAAAGCCGAGCGCCGCGAGCTTCGGCAGGTGCGCGACGAGTACCGCGCGATTGCGCCATGCGGGGGCGAGCGTGAAGACGCTCATCAGCACGACCCCCAACAGCAGCCGGTAGAACGTGATGGCCGACGGGTCGATCGTCGACACCGACAGCTTCGACACCACGACGTTGCCGGCCCACAGCGCGATCGCGCAGAAGGGAAACAGAAAAGGTGACTTGTTCATCGCGTTCGACGGATTAATATCCTGACAGGGAATCTGGCGTGAATCGGAACGCCATCGTGCCCGTCCGCTCAACTGCCTGTCTCACGCCAAAATGTCAGGACTTATCGCCAATCGGACATTCGAGTCCACCCAGCCCTTCACGCACCTGCGCTACGAATCGACGCCGATGCCGGTGTCCGCGATGGCGGCGGCCTATACGCACGGCACGTCGATCCCGGCGCACCGGCACCGCCGCGCGCAGCTTCTCTACGCGATCGAAGGGGTGATGCACGTGCAGTCTGAGGGTGCGTCGTGGGTCGTGCCGCCGACGCGCGGCGTGTGGCTCGAAGCCGGCCTCGACCATACGGTGCAGATGAGCGGCGACGTGCAGATGCGCACCGTGTTCGTCGAACCGGGTGCGGTCGAGCACCTGCCCGCGCGCAGTTGCGTCGTGGAAGTGCATCCGCTGCTGCGCGAGCTGATCCTCGCCGCGGTCGAGGTACCGCTCGACTATGCGCCGGGTTCGCGCCACGATCACCTGATGCACCTGCTGCTGGCCGAGGTGACCGTCGCACCGCTGCTGCCGCTGTACCTGCCATGGCCGCACGACGCGCGCCTGCGGACGATCTGCGACACACTCGTCGCCGCGCCCGACGACCTGCGCACGATCGCCGAATGGGCCGACCTGCTCGGGCTGTCGGTGCGCACGCTGCATCGCGCGTTCCGGCGCGAGACGGGGCTCAGCTTCCGCCGCTGGCGCGAGCAGGCGCGGCTGCTGCTCGCGCTCAAGCGTCTGGCGCACGGCGAAAAGGTGGTCACCGTCGCGATGGATCACGGCTACAGCAGCCAGAGCGCGTTCTCCGCGATGTTCAAGCGGCACTTCGGCGTGTCGCCGTCGGCGTTCTATGCGTAGCGCGGGTCGCCCCGGCCCGACTCACTGGCCGCCGTCGAGATTCACGACTTCGACCCGCCGGTTCACGGCCGCACGCGGATGCGCCGGGTCTTTCGGGCGCGCACTGCCCACACCCTCGACTGCGAGCCGCGTGCCGTCGATCCCGAAGGTCGACACGAGGTAGTCCACAACGGCCTGCGCGCGCCGCCTCGACAGAGAGAGATTCGTGCTCGGGTTGCCAGACGCGTCGGTGTGCCCGACGATCCGGAACCGGGCGTGCGCGAGCGCGTCGTCGCTCAGCGCATGACCGAGGTTGTCGAGCAGCACCCGGCTGCCCGGCGTGAAACGGGCCGACGAGAAATCGAACTGGATCGCGAGGTTCACGGACGGCGGGCCCGGCGTATCATCCTGCGTGCGCACCGGTGCCCGTTCGACGACGATGCCGCGCAAGCTGCGGCTCGCGCCATGCGGCGCAAGCTGACGCACGATTTCGTCGGCAGACGGCCGCATGTCGGCTACATCGCCGGCATGGACAGGCAACGCGGCAAATCCGCCAGCGCACCACAGGCAGGCCGCGATGCGCGCGGCAAGCATCGTCTTCATGCGTTCACTCCTTCGCCACCGTCTTCAAAGGCAACACGGCAACCGCCACTGCGTCGTGCGCGGAGGCCGCCGGATCGGGGTCGAGCAGCGGCATCCGGAATTTCGTCAGGAATTCGCGATCGACCTCCTTGTCGGGCAGTGTTCCCACGACGAGCCGCCGGCGCGACGCGATCACGACGACGATCTCGTCGCCAAAAGGTTTCGCGACGCGATACACGGGCTGACCGTTCCTGCCACCACCGAACACGAGCCGGCTGCGCGGTGGAACAGGGCGCGGCGACGCGCCTTCCGGCCAGCTCAGATAGACGACTTCGCCGCTCGCCTGCAGGTACGCGACATACAAGTAGCTCGGATAACCTGGACTCGTCACCTGCAGCGCGAGCGAATCGCCTTCCCGATAGCGCTCGGCCGGGTGTCCGACCGCTTTCACGTCGAGCCCGCCCGCATGGCGCAGCCCCTGGTCGAAACTCAGGTAGACCTCGCATTGCGGCCACGGATGCACAGTCACGCGATTGTCGACGCGCCCTGAATCCGGCATCGCAGCAACGGCCTTCAGCAATGCGTCGAGATCGCCCTGCGAGCCGACGAAGCCCGTTAGCGCCACGCTTCGGTCAGCCGCCACACCGGCGTCAACGCGCGCGCACTGCAGTTTGTCCACGCGGCGCCGGATCGCATCGCGCAGCGCATCAGGCGACACGTTCTGTCGAATCACCGGCGGCACCGGCGGCGGCTCCGGTTCGACATGCGCGGCGGTCAGCAACCGCCGAATCCCGTCCGGGTCGATTTCATCGATGACGAACGGGCCGTTCGACAAGTTCGTGAGCAGCGTTTGGTAGTCGATGCGCAGCAGCCCCTGTTCGCCCCAGTGCTCGCCCCATGAGTTGACGACAGTGAAGGTCTGGCTCGCGTCGTCATAGCCGGCGATGACCATCGCGTGCGCATTCTCCTTCGGCAGCACGTCGCGGAACACCCCGCCGCGGTATCGCTGCAGCGCGCTCGTGATGTCGCCCGAATAGATCCCGATCACAACCGGCTTGCGCGCGAAGACCGCGCCGCGAATCTTCTCGAGGACGTCGCGGTCATCCTTGTCGATCAGGCTGTAGGTAAGCAGGCGATTGTTGCGCGCGTCGCGCATGCGCAGGTCGTCGGGCAGCGCCGAACACGTCTTCGGGTCGTACGGCAAGCCGTCGAACGTGACGAGGCCGTTGTCGTGAATCGCATCGAGGGCGGCCGTGACCGACGTGCCGCCCTCGCAGCGGCCGCGATGCAGCAGGTTGAACAGGTAGGCCGGGCTGAAGGCAACGCGACGCCGCTCACCGCCCGCCGCGCCCTGCCGTTCGAGCTGCAGGTTGAAGGCGGCACTAAGCGCGTTGTAGCCGGTCGCCCAGGCCGTACAGGAACCCTGCTCGCCCTGCGAGCGCACGAGCGGGAAATAGCGTGTGAAATCCGAGCGCGGCGGCAGGTACGCGCGATAAGCAGGCTGGCGCGGCACGGCCGCGAGCACGGCGGGCGGGTCGTCGACGAGCCCCGTGGCATGACCGGTCTGCGCGGACACGGGCCGCGCGGCGGCCGCAAGCAGAACGCACGCGATGGAGAAGCGGAGGCGACGGCACATGATCGTACTCCCCGGCAGCCGGATACGTGTGTCACGTTTTCGTGAACGACATCAGTTCGCGGCGCTCGCTTGCGGACATGACGCCGTGCCGGTCGTAGTTCACGGTATCGATCGCGACGAAGCGCGGCACCTTGCCCGGGGCGACCCAGTACGTCCGGGCGCGCCGCGACGGCACATACAGCCGCCAGCCGTTCGCCTCGACCCGAAACGCGTCGAAGCGACCGGCCGGCACGTCGATCGTCTCGCGCTCGACCACCCTGCATGTCAGTTCGACGACGTCCACCTTGCCATTCGGAAACGTGTAGTCGAAGCGCGTGATCCATTCCTTGCCGATCGAGTACTCGCTCGCGAACAGCTGGTTGTCGCCAAGCACGCCGCCGTCGGCCTCTCGGCGCGGATTGCCGAGCAGATCGGTCACGAATTTTCCGCCGTTGAATTCGATCCGGTCGCCGACGATACGCGTTACGCGATGCACGAAAACCCGCTCGTCCTGATGAAGACGATCGACGAACCGGTAAACGTAGCGGTCGCCAAGCGCGATCCTGCCGGCTTCCGCACTGCCCTGGCTGTACGGATTCGCGGATGAGGTCTGAACCCTGATCCGTTGCTCGCCGCTCTCTGCCAGCAGACGATCCAGTTCGACCTGGGCGATTTCGCTGAAATGTCCGTTCGGATGCGCTTTCAGGTACGCGAAGATCGCTTGCGCGGTGCCGGACTGCTGCGCCGCCTGCCAGTCATCGCGATCCTTGCCGAACGCCGCGTCGCGCTCCGCCTGCGTCGGCACATGTGCGTCGGCCGGCGGCACGAAAAAGAAGTCGTCTTCGAGCGACGTGCTCTCCCACGGAATCTGCCGCCCCTGCGAGCGCTGCCGCACGGACAACCGCACGCGCTTGAACACGTCCTCGATCTGCACGCCCGGGCGCACGATTTCCTTGAGCAGGTTCTCGGTGTAGAGACCGTTTCGGCCATCGCCGTCCGACGCGACATTGCCGGGTGCGGTTGCATACGCGAGCAGCGTGCGTGTCGGCGCGTCCATCTGGCTCAATCCCGATCCCGTCTTGCCCGCCGCACCGAACGGATTATCGCGGCACGCATCGAGAATCACGACACTTGTCGGCGTGTCGGCCTTGCCGAGGCCGTCGAGCAGCGTCGCGACATCGACGGACTGCCGCATCACGTCGTCCGCGCGCGCGAGCCGGACATCGATGGGCAGCAAGTAGTTACGCCAGTCGATCTGTATCCCGTGCCCGGCGAAATAAAAAAGCGCAACGGATTGCGTACGCGTGACCTTCGCGCAGAATTCGCCGATCGCGTCGACCATCGACTGGCGGCCTGCATCGAGCCGGCGATCGATCGAAAAACCGAGTCTGCCCAGCACGTCGGCGATCGCGGTTGCATCGTTGACGGGATTGTCGAGCGCCGCGCGCGGATACGCGGCATTGCCGATCACGAGTGCCGCACGCGGCGCATCGCGAAGCGCCGCCTGCACTGCCGGGCCATCGAGCCACGGCAGCGCGGCTAGCGCGGACAAACGGCCGAGCATCACACGACGCCGTGGATCGAATCGTAATTGCGAACCCGGCCGCATGTCTCCTCCCTTCGCCTAGCGAGCGGCCGAGGTCGGCGCGGCAATTCGCGCGAATGGTCTGACGATTCCGTTCACGGCACCTCCCCGGTACATCCCCGACACGCGGTCGGTCGCGTGCCCGATGTTTGTCCACATATCATCCGGGGAAAGCGTATTCCGTTCAAATCGGGTGTTTCGCCAATGCGGCCGGAGCACGATGCTTCAATATCCTGACGATTGACGGCGATACGGTCCCCGTTGCATCGGCCGTGGCGCCTCGCCCGCACTCTGCCGCTACCGCGCCGCAATCCCCGCGATGAAACACACGCACGCAACCGCCGACGCGACCGTGCGCACGTGATTCCACATCGTCCAGTCGCGCAGGTAGCGCGTCCAGAGCGCCGCGCCTTGCGCGGTCGCCGGATCGGCCGCGGCGAGCGCGTCGTTGAGCGGCACATTGACGGCCATCGTCACCGCGAACATGCCGAATACATAGAGCACGCCACCCGCGACCGCCGCCATCGCGCCCGGCTGGCCGCGATCGAACAGCGCGATCACGACGAGTGCGAGCGCCATCAGCGTCGTGCCGAGGAACAGCGGCATGAACGGCGAGCGCACGATGTCGACGTTGATCGCGTTCATCGTGGCCGCGCCGGCCTGCGGCGCGAGCCGCCCGAGCGACGTCATCACGAACGTCGAGAACGCGAAGTACACGCCGGCCATCAGCCCGCAGCCGATGGCCGAACCCCACAGCAACGCGGCAGTCACGAACGCGATCATGATCAGGCGCTCCACACGCCGGTTGCGGCCGTCGCCCGCGCGTAGTCGGCGAAATCGCGCGCCGGCCGCCCGAGCGTCTCCTCGATGCCATGCGCCACCGCGCTGTTGCGCCCGTCGAGCACCACGCGGAACAGATCGTCGAGCAACGCGACGACCGGCTCCGGCACCCCGACCTCGTGCAGTTCGGCGACGAACGCGCCGTGTGAAATCTCGCGATAGGTAACCGGCCGGCCGGCGGCGCGCGCGATTTCGCCGACGGCTTCGGCAAACGTCAGCGCGCGCGGGCCCGTGACTTCGATCACGCGGTCAGCGAACCGCACGTCGGTGAGCGCCGCCACGACCACGTCGGCGATGTCGTCCGCATCGACGAACGGCTCGCGCACGGCGCCGGCCGGCAGCGCGACTTCACCGGCCAGCACGCCGTCGAGCAGATAACCTTCCGAGAAGTTCTGATTGAACCAGCTTGCCCGCACGACACCCCAGCCGATGCCCGACGCCTGCAATGCAGCCTCGGCCGCTTGCGCGCCGGGCTCGCCGCGCCCGGACAACAGCACGACGCGCGCGACGCCGCGTTCCCGCGCGAGCCGCGCAAAGGCCGCGATCGCTTCCACAGCGCCTTCAACGGACAGGTCGGGCTGGTAGGTCACATATGCAGCCGACACGCCCTCAAGCGCGGCCGGCCAGGTCGCCGGCGCCGTCCAGTCGAAGCGAACGGCCGACGTGCGCGATACGGGCCGCGTCGCGATGCCGCGCGCGCGCAGCCGTGCATCGACGCGGGCGCCCGTCTTGCCCGAACCGCCGACGACGAGGATGGGAAGTGCCGACATGTGCGTCTCCTTTGACCAAAATACGAGAATTTCTCGCGTTTTAAAAACACGATAGACTCTCGCATTAGCAACGTCAAGTTTTTCCGGAGGCGGCATGGGCCGACAAAAATCGGGGCAAACCACCGAGCCCGAAGCGGCGGCAGCGGACGCACCGGCGCGTGCACGGCTCGTCCCGACGCAGCAGCGCAGCCGCGAGCGGTTCGAGCGCATCCTGGCGTGCGCGTCGGAAGTGATGATCGAGAAGGGGTGCGACGCGTTCCGGATGAGCGACATCGTCGAACGCACGGGCATCTCGTTCGGTTCGCTGTATCAGTACTTTCCGGACAAGGCGGCCGTGATCGGCACGCTCGCGGAGCGCTACAACGCGGCCGGGCATGAATGCGTGCGGCGCGACCTCGCGACGCTGAAGACGCTGGGCGACCTGCACGACACGCTCGCGCGCATCACGGACAGCTACTACCGGATGTTCGTCGACGAGCCGCTGATGCGCGACATCTGGCGCGCGACGCAGGCCGACCGCGCGCTGCAGGCGCTCGACCGGGCGGACGGCGAGTTCCTGGCCGGCCTGCTCGCGGACGCGTTGGGAGAAGTGGCGCGCGACACGACACACGCACAGCGGAGCGCGTTCGCCGAGCTGATGATGATCCAGATCGCGGCGGCCGTGCGTCACGCGATCACGCTGCCGCCGAAGGCCGCGCGGCAGATCCTCACGATGTTCAAGCACACGCTGCCGCGCGATCTGGCGGTGCTCGACGCGTAACCGCGCCGCTCAATGCACACGGCCGCCCGAAGGCGGCCGCGCGAAGTGGCATGACGTGCCGCTTACTTGCTGTAGTCGTACACCCCGCGCCCGGTCTTGCGCCCGAGCCGCCCTGCCGACACCATTTCGCGCAGCAGCGGGCATGCGCGATACTTGGGATCGCCGAAATCCTTCAGGAACACGTCCATCACCGCGAGGCACACGTCGAGGCCCACGAGGTCGGCCAGCGCGAGCGGCCCGATCGGGTGGTTCGCGCCGAGCTTCATCCCCGCGTCGATTTCCTCGGCCGACGCGATGCCTTCGGCCAGCACGAAGAACGCTTCGTTGATCATCGGCACGAGAATGCGGTTCACGACGAAGCCCGGCGAGTTGCGCACGCCGATCGGCGACTTGTCGAAACGCTCGGTCAACGCGCGCACGGCCGCCGCGGTCGCGTCGCTCGTCTGCAGCCCGCGGATGATCTCGACGAGCGGCATCAGCGGCACCGGGTTGAAGAAGTGCATGCCGAGAAAACGCGACGGATCGGCAAGGCGCGCCGCGAGCGCGGTGATCGAGATCGACGACGTGTTGGTCGCGATGATCGCATCGGGCCGCGCGACGGCCTCGATCTGCGCCAGGATGCGGCCCTTCAGCTCGACGTTCTCGGTCGCGGCTTCGATCACGATGTCGACCGATGCGAGCTTCGCGTAGTCGGTCGACGTCGTGATGCGCGCCAGCGCCGCGTCGCGTGCGGCCGCGTCGAGCTTGTCCTTCGACACGAGCCGTTCGAGGCTGCCCTTCAGCGTCGCGACGCCCTTGTCGAGCGCGGCGTCGCTGACGTCGATCATCACGACGTTGAGTCCCGCAACGGCCGCGGTCTGCGCGATGCCGTTACCCATGGTTCCGGCGCCCACGACGCCGACGATTTCGATGGCCATGTAGTTCCTGTGTGTTCGGGTGCTGAGGGTTCGATTATCAGATGTTCTCGAAGATCGCAGCAATACCCTGGCCGCCGCCGATACACATCGTCACGAGCGCGTAACGCCCGCCGACGCGCTTCAGTTCGTACAGCGCCTTCACCGTGATCAGCGCACCGGTCGCACCGATCGGGTGACCGAGCGAGATGCCCGAGCCGTTCGGGTTGACCTTCGCGGGATCGAGGCCGAGCTCCTGCGTGACCGCGCAGGCCTGCGCGGCAAACGCCTCGTTCGCCTCGATCACGTCGAGATCGGTGATCTTCAGGCCCGCGCGTTCGAGCGCCTTGCGCGTGGCCGGCACCGGGCCGATGCCCATGTAGGCCGGATCGACGCCCGCGTGCGCATACGCGACGAGGCGGGCCAGCGGCTTCACGCCCTGCGCGCGCGCGGCATCCGCGCTCATCATCAGCACGGCCGCGGCTGCATCGTTGATGCCCGATGCGTTGCCGGCCGTCACGGTGCCGTTCTCCTTCGCGAACACCGGCTTGAGCTTCGTGAAATCGTCCGCGCTGGCATCGTGGCGCACGTGCTCGTCGGTATCGAACGCCACCTCGCCCTTCTTCGTACGGATCGAAATCGGCAGGATCTGGTCCTTGAAGCGCCCTTCCGCGATCGCGCGCGCCGCGCGACGATGCGATTCGAGCGCCAGCGCATCCTGCGCGTCGCGCGAGATGTCGTATTGCTTCGCGACGTTCTCGGCCGTCACGCCCATGTGGATCGTCTGGAACGGGTCGTGCAGCGCGCCGAGCATCATGTCGACGAGCTTGCCGTCACCCATGCGCTGGCCGAAACGCGCGGCCGGCACCGTGTACGGCGCGCGGCTCATGCTCTCCGAGCCGCCGCCGATCGCGACATCGGCATCGCCCAGCATGATCGTCTGCGCGGCCGACACGATCGCCTGCAGGCCGGAGCCGCACAGACGGTTCACGGTCAGTGCCGGCGCGTGCTGCGCGACCCCGCCGTTGATCGCCGCGACGCGCGCGAGATACATGTCCTTCGGCTCGGTGTTCACGACGTGGCCGAACACGACATGGCCGACCGCATCGCCCGACACGTTCGCGCGCGACAGCACTTCGGCCACCACCTTCGCGCCGAGATCGGTCGGCGAGAAATCCTTCAGGCTGCCGCCGAAATCACCGATCGCGGTACGGACACCGCTCACCACCACGACTTCCTTCGCTGCATTGCTCATCGTCTCACTCCGGTTCGTTCGCGCCCGCGGGCGCGGGGATGCGTTACATGTTCGGGTAATTCGGCCCGCCGCCGCCTTCCGGCGTGACCCACACGATGTTCTGTGTCGGGTCCTTGATGTCGCAGGTCTTGCAGTGCACGCAGTTCTGCGCGTTGATCACCAGCCGATCGCTGCCGTCGTCGTTCTTCACGAACTCGTACACCGCCGCCGGGCAGAAACGCCCCTCCGGTCCCGCGTACGTGCGCAGGTTCACGTTCACCGGCACGCTCGCATCCTTCAGCGTCAGGTGCGCCGGCTGGTTCTCCTCGTGGTTCGTGTTCGAGATGAACACCGACGACAGCCGGTCGAACGTCAGCTTGCCGTCCGGCTTCGGGTATTCGATCGGCTCGCACTGCGACGCCGGCTTCAGCATCTCGTGATCCGCATGCTTGTGGTGCAGCGTCCACGGCACGTTGCCGCCCATCACCTTCTGCTCGAGCCCGACCATCAGCGTGCCGAGATACAGCCCCTTGGCCATCCACTGCTTGAAGTTGCGCGCGCGGTACAGCTCCGTGTACAGCCACGACTGCCTGAAGGCGTCCGGATAGGCGTTGAGCTCGTCGCTCTGGCGGCCGGCCTGCACCGCGTCGAACGCCGCGTCCGCCGCCAGCATGCCGGTCTTGATCGCCGCGTGGCTGCCCTTGATCCGCGATGCGTTCAGGAAGCCCGCGTCGTCGCCGATCAGCGCGCCGCCCGGGAACACCGTCTTCGGCAGCGACAGCAGGCCGCCGGCCGTGATCGCGCGCGCGCCGTACGACACGCGCTTGCCGCCTTCGAGGAACGCGCGGATCGACGGGTGCGTCTTGTAGCGCTGGAATTCCTCGAACGGCGACAGGTACGGGTTCGTGTAGCCCAGGCCCACCACGAAGCCGACCACGACCTGGTTGTTGTCCATGTGATACAGGAACGAGCCGCCGTAGGTGTCGGACTTCAGCGGCCAGCCGGCCGTGTGGATCACGAGGCCCGGCTTGTGCTTGGCCGGATCGATTTCCCACAGTTCCTTGATGCCGATCCCGTATGCCTGCGGATCCGCGTTCGCGTCGAGCTTGTACTTCGCGATCAGTTGCCGCCCCAGATGGCCGCGGCAGCCTTCGGCGAACAGCGTGTATTTCGCGTGCAGCTCCATGCCGAGCTCGAAGTTCTCGGTCGGCTCGCCGTCCTTGCCCACGCCCATGTTGCCGGTGGCGACGCCCTTCACGGAACCGTCGTCGTTGTAGAGGATCTCGGCGGCCGGGAAGCCGGGGAAGATCTCGACGCCCAGCGCTTCGGCCTGCTGGCCCAGCCAGCGCGTGACGTTGCCCAGCGAAATCACGTAGTTGCCGTGGTTCTTGAAGTTGTCGGGCAGCGCCCAGTTGGGCGTGGTGACCGCGCTGCTCTCCGACAGGAACAGGAAGCGGTCTTCCGTCACCTCGACGTCGAGCGGCGCGCCGCGCTCCTTCCAGTCGGGGAACAGTTCGGTGATCGCGCGCGGGTCCATCACCGCACCCGACAGGATGTGCGCGCCGATCTCGGAACCCTTCTCGAGCACGCACACGCCGATCTCGGTGCCTTTCTCGGCGGCCAGCTGCTTGAGCCGGATCGCCGCCGACAGCCCGGCGGGGCCGCCGCCGACGATCACGACGTCGTATTCCATCGATTCGCGCGGGCCGTATTGCGCGAGCAAGTCCTGTGTGGTCAAAATCCTGTCTCCTCCTGCGTCCCGACCGTCAACCGGTCAGAACTGGTCTTCCGTCAACGCGAGCACGCTCTCGTTGCCCTTCGCGCCGACGATCGACGCCTCGAGCGCACCCGCCTGCACGAGAATGTGTTCCGCATAACATTGCGCGATCGCGATCTTCGCATCGAAGAACGCCGGGTCGCTCGCGCGGTTCGCCTGCGCCGCCACCAGCGCGCGCGCCATCTGCCACCCGCACAGCACCACGCCCGCCAGCTTCAGGTACGGCACGCTCCCCGCGAACACCGCGTTCGGGTCCTGCTTCACGTTCACCACCACGTAATCCACCGCCGACGCCAGCGCGCGGGCACCTTTCTCCAGCTGTACCTTCATCGACGCGGCCGCCGCACCGTCCAGCTTGCCCAGCGCCGCCACCGTGGCGTCGAT
>NZ_CADFDK010000027.1 GCF_902832885.1 Burkholderia seminalis DSM 23518 | reverse complement strand
TGCTCGTAGCCGTCGCGTTCGAGAAACTCCGCGATCGCCAGTTGCGGCAGCGACGGCGTCGCGAGCGTGTTCAGGAACTTCAGCTTCTCGACCTGATCGCGATAGCGGCCCGGCAACGCCCAGCCGATCCGGTACGCGGCCGTCAGGCTCTTCGAGAACGACGAGCAATGCAGCACGATCCCGGTCCGGTCGTAGGACTTCAGCGAACTCGGATGCGTATCGCCGAAATACAGCTCGTTGTACACGCCGTTCTCGATGATCGGCATGCCGGTTTTCGTTGCAAACTCAACCAGTTCGCGCTTGCGCTCGTCGGGCATCTGAAAGCCGAGCGGGTTCTGGAAGTTCGGCATCACCATGCACGCCGCGATCGGCTGCGACTTCGCGATCGCGGCCAGCGCCGCGATGTCGATCCCGTACTCCGGATGCGTCGCGACCTCGATCGCCTTCATCCCCATCCGCTCGATCGCATGCAGCATCGCGTAGAACGTCGGCGATTCCACCGCGATCGTGTCGCCCGGCTTCGCCACCGCCTGCAGGCACAGGTTGATCGCCTCCGTCGCGCCCACCGTCACGATGATCTCGTTCGGGTCCACCGACATCCCGTTTTCCAGGTAGCGGCGCGCGATCTGCCGAATCAGGCGCGGATGGCCGGGCGGCAGCCCGTCCGTCACGCCCCACAGCGACTTGTCGCGGCCGGCCGCATACGCGTAGCGGTTCAGCTTCTCGAACGGAAACAGGCTCGGGTCCGGATACGGCGAGCCCAGCGGCACCGCGTCGTCCGTGCCGATCGAACGCAGCGTCGACAGCACGAGCCGGCTCACGTCGACCGACGACGAGATCGCGATCGGCTTCGACGGCCGCAGCTCGCGCACCGGCGCGTGGCCGTCGTCGCGGCGCAGGTTCACGAAATAACCCGACTGCGGCCGGCTTTCCATCAGCCCGCGGCTTTCCAGCAACAGGTACGCGTGCAGCACGGTCGTGATGCTGATCCGGTGCTGCTGGCTCGCCTGCCGCACCGACGGCACACGATCGCCGTGTCGATATACGCCCTGCCGGATGAGTCGCTCTACGTCGTTTGCAAATTTCTCGTAGAGCTTCATCCGCCTCGCCCCGCCAGCGGTGAACCGGCCGGCGACGCATCGGCGGCATGGCCGCGTCGATGGACGAAGCCGGATAGCGGCGCCGGGGAGCGGGTATCCCGGTTCGAACCTCGTCCGTTATCGAAATTGAAGGCGGATAGCAATGCGAATCTCATCAAGACAAGGTTCGGCATGCTACTGCGTCATTTCGACGAATGTAAGTGACAGTTTGGCGAGGAAACGCCAAATCCGGCCGGCGTGGTGAACAGATTCACACGCGACGGCGCGGGCCCGCGCAGGCCCGCGTGCCCTCACGCGTCGTCGACGTTGTCCGCGTAGTGGTCGATCGCGACCTTGCACTCGTCGAACACCACCGTCAGCAGCGCGATGTCGTTCGACTCGACCCACTTGCGGATCTGCAGGAACTGGCCCGTGCCGAGATCGGCGAGGCGGGCCGGATCGTCGGTCGTCACGTCGACGGTCGCGATCGCGCGGTTGCCGTTGCCGGGCAGCGGCGCGAGCGTCGCGGCGATGTCGAAGCGCCGGTAGGATTGATCGATGCGCATGCGGTTCTCCCGAATCGGTTCGAAAAAGGCGCGCTCAACCGAGCGCCTGACGGAAGACCTTGCCGCCGAATCCCGTCACGACGTTGTCGACCGAAAACGGCGTGTCTTCCTTCGCCTCGACGATGACCGCGACGCTGCCGGGCGCGAGCCGCGCGGCCACCGTCTCGACGAAGCTGCCATCGAGCAGCGCATTGCCGGCCGCATCGGCGAGGATGCCCGCACCCGCGCCTGCGGCCATGCCCGTGACCACGCCGAGCGGCCCGGCAAGCAGGCCGAGCAGGCCGCCCGCGATCGCACCGATCACGCCGCCCTTGAACGGCCGGGATTCGGCCGCGAGCACCGCAAGCTTGCCGGCCGCGTCCTTCTCGACGACGACGCCGTTCTCGATGTGGAATCCTTCGTTCTTCTCCGACAGCGCCTCGAAATCGTTCGCGGCCTGGCGGGCCGTGTCGACGCTGCCGAACACGGCGACGATCAGTTGCCTGGTCATTCGAACCCTCGCTCGGTTGGATGATCGGAAATGGCCGCCGCCCCGCGTGCGGCACGCCGGAATTCGCTTCAGATGCCGGTTGCCGCGACGCGCGCACCAACCGCATCGGCGTACGCGTGCGCGGCCGCCTGCTGCAGCGCCGCGACGGCCGGCGCGCGCACGCGTGCCGGGTCGGCATCGTACGCGTCGCGCGCCAGGCGGTACGCGTGCGACGCCGCGTGCTGCCGTTCGATCGCCTGTTTCGTGTCGACGTTCTGCGTGTTCATGCGGCGTCCTCCTGCGGAGACGGTGCGTTGATCGGTGGCTGGCGGCCCTTCACCTGCGCGCATGGACGTCGTCCTCGACATCGTCGACGTCGGCCGGGAAACGATGCTGACCGAAACTCAGGATCAGCACGCCGACCGCGAGCAGCACGATGCCGAAGGTCGTCATCAGCATCCGCTCGGGGCTGTCGGTCGCGCCGCGCAGGATCAGGTCGCGCGCGAGCGACGTCATCGCAATGAACAGCGGAAACCGCACGGGCAGCCGGCCGAGCCGCAGGTAACGCACGTCCATCGCGAGCACTTCGAGATACAGGAACATCAGCAGCAGGTCGGTCAGCGACACCTCGCCCGCGAGCACGACCTTCCACGCTTCCTGCACCATCGCGAACGCGGTCGCGAGGCCGATCACGATCAGCCCGGCCAGCTCGGCCGCGTGAAGAAAATGACCGAAGCGGCGGCGGATGCGCTCGGATGGCGAACGGGACAGGGCGGACGTATTCAAGGCGACAGTCGGTGTGATGAAGCGTGGGTGGCGCCGGGCGGCGGCAAATCGGAGCAACGCGCGGGGCGATGCGCGCCGTCACGCGCCTGCGGCGCCTGCGGCGGATGAGCCGCGCCGGTCGCCTGCTCGACCGCGGACAGCGTGCGGCGGCAGCACACGTGGAACGCGTCGCCCGCGTCGGTGCAGGCGACGTCGCCGGGTTCGCGGCACAGCAGCAGCCGGCAGCCGAGATAACGTTCGAGCGAGTCGAGCCGGTCGCGCACCTGCGCCTCGCGCAACTGCAGGTCGGCCGCGGCGCCGGACAGCCCGCCGTGCTCGACCACGGCGACAAACACGCGCATCGCTTCCAGCAGGTTCATGATGACGCTCCTCGTCGGCGGCGTAGCGGGACCTAATCTACTGCACGCGGCACGCACGCTCAAGAGCACAGCGCCGCGGGCGCCAGGAGTACAGCTGCGCGGGCGGCGCGCAAATTCCGTCCCCGTTTGACGCATTCGAATGACAGATTGTCGATACGTGTTCCAAAGACCCGCCGAAGCTGCTAGATTGCATGCTCGACGACGTTACGCGGTGCGGGCAGGTCACGCGCCGGGCGGCCGGCCGCCGCTGCCGCGGCCCGTTGCGCGATGCCCGCGCAACGTCCTTCATCCGCATGTCACACAGAGAACAGTCGCATGACACAGTTCAACCGTTCGCCTTCGCGCGCCGCGGCACCCGCGGCCCGTCCGTCCCGACATGACTGACCGGCAGGCCGCGATGCAGACTACCCCTCCCCCCCTCTCCCAGGCCGTTCACAGCACGGTCACGCGCAGCGCGATCTTCCTCGTGGCGACGGTCAACCCCGGTGCCGATCACGCCGACACGATCCGGTCGTGGTGCGGCGACATCGCCGCGCTCGTGCGCTCGGTCGGCAAGCGCGTGCCGGGCGGCAACCTCACGTGCGTCTGCGGTTTCGGCGCCGACGCATGGGATGCGCTGTTCGGCGATCCGCGTCCCGCGTCGCTGCATCCGTTCCGCGAATTCGGCGCCGGCCAGCGCGTCGCGGTCGCGACGCCCGGCGACATCCTGCTGCACATCCGCGCCGAAGCGATGGACCTGTGCTTCGAACTCGCGACGCAACTGCTCGGCGCGCTCGGCGATGCGGTGACCGTCGTCGACGAGGTGCACGGTTTCCGCAATTTCGACCAGCGCGCGATGATCGGCTTCGTCGACGGCACCGAGAACCCGGAGGGCCGCGAAGCGGTCGACTTCACGGTGATCGGCGACGAGGATGCCGAATTCACCGGCGGCAGCTACGTGATCGTGCAGAAGTACCTGCACGACATGGCCGGCTGGAACGCGCTCGCGGTCGAAACGCAGGAGCGCATCATCGGCCGCACCAAACTGGCCGACATCGAGCTCGCGCCGGACGTGAAGCCGTCGTGCTCGCACAGCTCGCTGACGACGCTCGACGAAAACGGCCAGGAAGTGAAGATCCTGCGCGACAACATGCCGTTCGGGCGCCCGGGCGCCGGCGAATTCGGCACTTATTTCATCGGCTATGCGCGCTCGCCGGCGCCGATCGAGCAGATGCTCGAGAATATGTTCGTCGGCCGCCCGCCCGGCAACTACGACCGCCTGCTCGACTACAGCCGCGCGGTCACCGGCTCGCTGTTCTTCGTGCCGTCGGCCGACCTGCTCGAGGCGCTCGCGGACCGCGCGGCCCCGGCCGCCGACGCCGCGCCGCCGGAATCCACGCCGTCCGCGCCGCGTCGCGACGGCTCGCTGAACATCGGCTCGCTGAAAGGAACCCCGACCTATGAATAACCTGCACCGCGAACTCGCCCCGATCTCGTCGTCCGCCTGGGAACAAATCGAGGAGGAAGTGGCGCGCACCTTCAAGCGATCGGTGGCCGGCCGCCGCGTGGTCGACGTCGACGGGCCCGAAGGCCCCGAGCTGTCGGCCGTCGGCACCGGGCACCTGCTGGAGGTCACCGCACCGCGCGAGCACGTGAATGCGCGGCTGCGCGAAGTGCGCACGATCGTCGAGCTGACGGTGCCGTTCGAACTGAGCCGCGCCGCGATCGACAGCGTCGAGCGCGGCGCGCGCGACGCCGACTGGCAACCGGCGAAGGAAGCCGCGCAGCGGCTCGCGTTCGCCGAAGACAACGCGATTTTCGACGGCTATCCGGCCGCCGGGATCGTCGGCATCCGCGAAGGCACGTCGAACCGCAAGCTCACGCTGCCGGCGGACGTCAGCGCGTATCCGGACGCGATCAGCGACGCGCTCGAGGCGCTGCGCCTCGCGGGCGTCGACGGCCCGTACTCGGTCGTGCTCGGCTCGGACGCCTATACCGCGCTCAGCGAGGCGCGCGACCAGGGCTATCCGGTCCTCGGCCATATCAAACGCATCGTCAGCGGCGAGATCATCTGGGCGCCGGCGATCAGCGGCGGCTGCGTGCTGTCCACGCGCGGCGGCGATTACGAGTTGCACCTCGGGGAAGACGTATCGATCGGCTACACGAGCCACACCGACAAGGCCGTCCGCCTGTACCTGCGCGAAACGTTCACGTTCCTGATGCTGACGAGCGAGGCATCGGTGGCCGTGGCGCCGCAGGGCAACACGGCGGCCTGAGCCCGGTTGCCCGCGCGCGACGGCCCGAGCCCGGGCGTCGCGCGCAACCGGCCGCGCCGCCGGCCGCATGTTCGTCGCCGATCGAGCCCATCCCGCATGGAGATTGTCATGAGCGATACGAATGATGCACTGCAGGCGCTGCAAGCGTCGGTCGATACGCTGAAGCAGGCCGTCGACGCGAACGCGGGCAGCCAGGCCGGCGACACCGCCGTGCTGTTTACCGTCGTCTCACTGATGCTGGCCGAGTTGCCGCCCGACACGCGCAACCTGATCGAGGATTCGTTCTCCGTCTGGGCCAATGGTCTGCCGAATGCGGCACTGTCGGCCGACGTGAAGCAGATCGCGCGGCAGCGACTTGCGATGAATCTGTCCGACTGATCGCGTTTCGACACGGTTGCGCCCTGTCCGGCGCGCCCCGTGCAACCCGCCCTCGTCCTCGGCTCCCGTGCACGCACCGGCTGCGGCGTGCGCGCGGTCGGCCGTAACCGGTTCGCGCACGCTCGCGCTGCGGCATCCGCGCTGCGTCCCGTCTTCCGTATCGCCGGCCGTTTGCCGGCCGCCAGCCCCCTGCGCGCCGATGTCGCACCGTGCGGCGTCCGCGCGCCCCCGCTTCCCGTGTCCGGCCATCGCGCGCTGCGCCCGCCGCGCACGCCCGTGCCGCCGTGCGCGCGCCCGTCTGTACTCCTTCCCGCCGACGCGCGCCGCCATGTGAGGGTGCAATTCACGGCCGGTCCGGCGTGGAACTGTGTCTTGGATGGCCCCCGCCGATTCGCTATTTTGAACGCAGTCGAAGCGATGCCGTGGGCTCCTCGCAGCACTCGCGTTTCCTGCCCCGACCGCGACCGTGCGCCACGCCGGCGCGCGCTGCGCGACCGCCCGGGCGCGGCACGCGCGCCGCCGCGCCGCGCGTCGTGCGAGCGCGGTCGGGACACGCGAGCGCCGCACCGCATCGGGACTTCACCCTTCGACCCACCTTCACAGACAGGAGCCAGACCACCATGCCCGCACTTTGCGATATCTGTCACGCCCGGCCGGCCGTCGCGCGCGCAACCGTGATGCAGGACGGCGAGCGCAAGACGATTTCGATCTGCGATTACCACTTCCGTCAGCTGATGCGGCATCAGAGTATGCTGAACCCGTTCGATTCGCTGCTGGGCGGTGGCGGCCCGTCTTCGCTGTTCGGCGGGCTCGGCGACGAATCGCCGCTCGCCGCCGAGATTCCGCGCGAATCGGTCGACCCGACCGACGCGTTCAGCGAACAGACGCTCGAACTGCTGCAGCGCGCGGCCGAGAAGGCACACGAGCTGCGCCGCAGCGAACTCGACTCCGAACACCTGCTGTACGCACTCGCGGACACCGACGTGTGCGCCGCGCTGCTGAAGGAACTGAAGCTGTCGCCGCAGGACATCCGGTCGTATATCGACGAGCATGCGCACACCGGCACGGCCGACCCCGATGCGCCGCTCGACAAGCTGTCGATCTCGCCGCGCGTGAAGAAAGCCGTGCAGTACGCGTTCCAGGCGTCGCGCGATCTCGGCCACTCGTACATCGGCCCCGAGCACCTGTTGATCGGGCTCGCATCGGTGCCGGACAGCGTCGCCGGCACGCTGCTGAAGAAATACGGCGTGACGCCCGAGGCGCTGCGCCAGAAAGTCGTGAAGGTGGTCGGCAAGGGCGCCGAGGACGGCCGCGTCGACGCGCCGACCGGCACGCCGAACCTCGACAAGTTCGGCCGCGACCTCACCGCGATCGCGCGCCAGGGCAAGCTCGACCCGGTGCTCGGCCGCGCGCAGGAAATCGAGAGCACGATCGAGGTGCTCGCGCGCCGCAAGAAGAACAACCCGGTGCTGATCGGCGAGCCGGGCGTCGGCAAGACGGCGATCGTCGAAGGGCTCGCGCAGCGGATCGTCAACGGCGACGTGCCCGAAGTGCTGCGCGACAAGCGGCTCGTCGAAGTCAACATCAACTCGATGGTGGCCGGCGCGAAGTACCGCGGCGAATTCGAGGAGCGCGCGAAGCAGCTGATCGACGAAGTGACTGCGAAGCAGGACGAACTGATCCTGTTCATCGACGAGCTGCACACGATCGTCGGCGCGGGCCAGGGCGGCGGCGAAGGCGGCCTCGACATCGCGAACGTGCTGAAGCCCGCGCTCGCGCGCGGCGAGCTGAGCCTGATCGGCGCGACGACGCTCAACGAGTACCAGAAGTACATCGAAAAGGACGCCGCGCTGGAGCGACGCTTCCAGCCCGTGTTCGTGCCGGAGCCGAGCGTCGAGCAGACGATCGTGATCCTGCGCGGGCTGCGCGACAGCCTCGAGGCGCACCACCAGGTGACGTTCGCCGACGACGCGTTCGTCGCGGCCGCCGAATTCGCCGACCGCTACATCACGTCGCGTTTCCTGCCCGACAAGGCGATCGACCTGATCGACCAGGCCGCCGCGCGCGTGCGGATCGGCGCGACATCGCGCCCGGTCGACATCCAGGAAGGCGAGGCGCAGATCGCGCAACTGAAGCGCGAGCAGGACTACGCGACGTCGCGCAAGCGCTTCGACGAAGCGAAGCAGTTCGAGGAGCAGATCAACGCGAAGCAGAAATCCGTCGACGAGAAGATGGAGGCGTGGCAGCGCAAGACCGGCTCCGAGACGCTCGAAGTGACCGTCGAATCGGTGGCCGAGGTCGTGTCGCGGCTGACCGGCATCCCCGTGTCCGAGCTGACGCAGGAAGAGCGCCAGAAGCTGCTGAAGATGGAAGAACAGCTGCGCGAACGCGTGGTCGGCCAGAGCGATGCGGTCGTCGCCGTCAGCGACGCCGTGCGGCTGTCGCGCGCGGGGCTCGGCCAGACGCACCGGCCGATCGCGACGTTCCTGTTCCTCGGGCCGACGGGCGTCGGCAAGACCGAACTCGCGAAAGCGCTGGCCGAGACCGTGTTCGGCGACGAGCAGGCGATCATCCGCATCGACATGTCCGAGTACATGGAGCGGCACGCGGTTGCCCGGCTGATCGGCGCGCCGCCCGGCTACGTCGGCTACGACGAAGGCGGCCAGCTCACCGAGCGCGTGCGGCGCCGCCCGTACAGCGTGATCCTGCTCGACGAGATCGAGAAGGCGCATCCCGACGTCTACAACGTGCTGCTGCAGGTGTTCGACGACGGCCGGCTGACCGACGGCAAGGGCCGCGTGGTCGATTTCAGCAACACGATCATCATCGCGACCAGCAACCTCGGCGCGGCGATCATCATGGACAACCTCACGCAGCCGGAAGCCGCGCGCAAGACCGACAAGGCGATCCGCGAGGAACTGATGCAGGTGCTGAAGGGCCATTTCCGGCCCGAGTTCCTGAACCGGATCGACGAGGTGATCGTCTTCCACGCGCTGTCGAAGGACAACATCCGCGCGATCGTGCAGATCCAGCTCGACCGCGTGGTGCGTACGGCCGCCGCGCAGGACGTCACGCTCGTGATGGGCGGCTCGCTCGTCGACCACCTGACCGAAGTCGGCTACCAGCCGGAATTCGGCGCGCGCGAGCTGAAGCGCCAGATCCGCCAGACCATCGAGACGCGGCTCGCGAAGGAGATCCTCGCCGACCGGCTGAAATCGGGCGACACCTGCGAGGTCGACTACGACAAGGACAGCGACGAAGTGAAGTTCAACAAGCTCGCCGCGCCGGAAGCGAAGGACAAGAAGGACGCCGGGAAGGACGCGGACGGCAAGGCCAGGCCGAACGGCAAGGCCGCCCAGGCATCCGGTGACGCGAAGGCGGACGACACGCCCGCCGACGCGCCGCCGCCCGCGGCGAAGTCGGGCAAGAAGTCGTCCGGCGCGAAGAAGGACGCACATTAAAAAAACGCGTACCCGGCAGACCGGGCACGCATGACCGGCTCCGTCCGCGGGACGGAGCCGCCCCACGCCGCGACACGGCGCAACCGAGCCACCCGTAGCGGGCCCGGCTCTTGGAGATTCACATGACAAATCGACGCGAAGTGCCAGGCATCAGGAAATACGATGGGCCCGCCGGCGGTTGGGGCGCGCTTCGCGCGACAGCCGATGCGGTGCGTACGCAGATGGAAACCATCGAGGCGCCGATCGTGCTGATGCGGACCAACCAGCCCGACGGCTTCGACTGCCCCGGCTGTGCGTGGCCCGACAAGGAACACAAGTCGACGTTCCAGTTCTGCGAGAACGGCGCGAAGGCCGTCACGTGGGAAGCGACGACCAAGCGCGTGACGCCCGAGTTCTTCGCGGCGAACACCGTATCGTCGCTGCTGCGCATGTCGGACTACGAACTGGAGGACATGGGGCGACTCACGCATCCGCTCGTCTACGACCGCGCGAGCGACACGTTCCGCGCGATCGAATGGGACGACGCGTTCGCGCGCATCGGCGAAGTGCTGCGCGCGCTGCCGCCCGAGCAGGTCGAGTTCTACACGTCGGGCCGCGCATCGAACGAAGCCGCGTACCTGTACCAGCTGTTCGCGCGCGAGCTCGGCACCAACAACTTCCCCGACTGCTCGAACATGTGCCACGAGCCGACCAGCGTCGGCCTGCCGCAGTCGATCGGCATCGGCAAGGGCACGGTGTCGCTGGAGGATTTCGACCACTGCGAGCTGATCATCTCGATCGGCCACAACCCCGGCACGAACCACCCGCGGATGATGGGCACGCTGCACGAGTGCGCGCGCCGCAACGTGCCGATCATCGTGTTCAACCCGCTGCGCGAACGCGCGCTCGAACGCTTCGCCGATCCGCAGGACATGATCGAGATGGCGTCGTTCGGCTCGACGCGTATCGCGTCGACGTACTACCAGGTCGACGCGGGCGGCGACGCGGCCGCGCTGAAGGGCATCATGAAGGCGCTGCTGAAGCTCGAAGCCGAGCAAGGCAACGTGCTCGACCGCGATTTCATCGCGCAGCACACCAACGGCTTCGACGCGTTCTCGGCCGACCTCGAGGCCACGTCGTGGGACGACATCGAACGCGCGAGCGGCCTCAGCCAGGCACAGCTCGAACAGGTCGCGCTCGCGTACGCGAAGTCGAACGCGACGATCGTCACGTACGGCATGGGCGTCACGCAGCACAACAATGGCACCGCGACCGTCCGCCTGATCGCCGACCTGCTGCTGATGCGCGGCAACATCGGCAAGCCCGGCGCCGGCGTGTGCCCGCTGCGCGGCCATTCGAACGTGCAGGGCAACCGCACGGTCGGCATCACCGAGAAGCCGTCGGCCGAGTTCCTGAAGAAGATCGAGGACGTGTGCGGCTTCACGCCGCCCGCGCATCACGGGCACGACGCCGTGCAGGCGATGCAGGCGATGATCGACGGCACCGCGAAGGCGCTGCTGTGCCTCGGCGGCAATTTCGCGGTCGCGCTGCCCGATCCCGAGCTGTCGTTCCCGGCGATGGCGAAGCTCGACCTGAGCGTGCATCTCGGGACGAAACTGAACCGTTCGCACCTGCTGGTCGGCAAGGAAACCTTCATCCTGCCGGTGCTCGGCCGCACCGAGCTCGACATGCAGGCGACCGGCCGCCAGTCGATCACCGTCGAGGATTCGATGTCGATGGTCCACGCGTCGGCCGGCAAGCTCAAGCCGGCATCCGACCAGTTGCGCTCGGAGCCCGCGATCGTCGCGGGAATCGCGCATGCGACGCTGCCGAACAGCAAGGTCGCATGGCTCGACCTGATCGCCGACTACGACCGCATCCGCGACCTGATCGACCGCACGGTGCCCGGCTTCGAGGCGTTCAACGAGCGCATCCGCACGCCGGGCGGCTTCCGCCTGCCGCTGCCGCCCACCGAGCGCGTGTGGCCGACGCCGACCGGCAAGGCGATGTTCTCGGTCTACAAGGGAGTGAAGGAGGACGCGGACGTGCTCGGCGCCGAGCAGGTGCTGCGGCTGATCACGCTGCGCAGCCACGACCAGTACAACACGACGATCTACGGGCTCGACGACCGCTATCGCGGCGTGTTCGGGCGACGCGACGTGCTGTTCATGAACGTGGCCGACCTCGCGAAGTACGGGCTCGAGCACGGCGACCTCGTCGACATCGAGACGATCACCGCGTCGGGCCGCACGCTGCGCCTCGAGAAGATCACCGCGATCGAGTACGACATCGCGCCGGGCTCGGTCGGCGCGTACTACCCGGAAGCGAACGTGCTCGTGCCGCTCGACTACATCGACAAGGAAAGCGGCACGCCGTCGTACAAGTCGGTGCCGGTGCGCGTCGTGCGCTCGGCCGTCGTTTGACGGACCGGCAGGCGGGCGGTGCATCGTTCACCGCGCGCCTGCCCGATCCCTGCCACCGGCCGCCGCCGCGCCGCAACCCGGGGCGGCGGCCCGCGCCTCCTTTCAGCGCGCTGCCGTCGGCGGCAGGTGCGCCGCACCCTGCCGGCGCCGATACGCGCTGTCGCGCGTCGCGAGCCAGTAGTACAGCGGCGACGTCAGCAGCAGCCCGACGAGCCACGACAGGTCCGCACCGCCCAGGTGCGCGGGAATCGGGCCCGCGTACATCGGCGTGTTCATGAACGGAATCTGCACGAGGATGCCGATCGCATACGCGAGCAGCGCCTGCGGATTGAAACGGCCGTAGATCCCGCCGTCCACCCTGAAGATCGACTGGATGTCGTACTTGCCCTTGTGGATCACGTAGAAGTCGATCAGGTTGATCGCCGTCCACGGCACCAGCACGACCAGCAGCGCGAGCACGAGATCGACGAGGTTGCCGACGAAGTTCGTCGACGCGCCGATCGCCGCGTAGCAGCAAGCGACGAAGATCACGACCGACACCACCGCGCGCGCCTTCGCGGTCGGAATCCACTTGTACGCGAACGTCTGCACCGACGTGATCACCGCGAGCACCGCGCCGTACAGGTTCAGCGCGTTGTGGCTGATCACGCTCAGCAGGAACAGCACGAGCATCAGCGGGCCGAGCGGGCCCGTCGCCTGCTTGACGGCGTCCATCGTGTCCGCGCCGGCCGGCACCGCGAGCACCGCGACCGCGCCGAAGATGAACGCGAGCGTCGAGCCGATCGTGCAGCCGAGATAGGTCGCCCAGAACGTCGACGCGACGCCGACGTTCTCCGGCAGATAACGCGAATAGTCCGACACGTACGGCGCGAACGCGATCTGCCACAACGCCGACAGCGACACCGTCGCGAGCCAGCCCGCGAAGTCGAAGCCGCCGCGCGTCAGGAAATCGTCGGTCGTCACGTGCGAGAGGATCATCCAGAAGCCGACGAAGATGCCGATGCCGAGCACCCACGTGCCGATGCGGTTCAGGATGTGGATGAACCGGTAGCCGACGATCCCGATCAGCCCGGAGCCCACCGCGCCGATCACGATGCCGACGGGCACCGGCACCGACGCCGCGATGCCGTGTACCGACTTGCCGGCCAGCACGATGTTCGACGCGAAGAAGCCGACGTACATCACGGCCGCGATCACCGTGACGAGCAGCGCGCCCCACGAGCCGAACTGCGCGCGGCTCTGGATCATCTGCGGGATGCCCATCTGCGGCCCCTGCGCCGAGTGCAGCGCCATCAGCACGCCGCCGACGGCCTGACCGACGACGATCGCGACGATGCCCCACATCAGGTTCAGGTGGAACATCTGCACGCCGAGCGCACCCGTCACGATCGGCAGCGGCGCGATGTTGCCGCCGAACCAGAGCGTGAACAGGTCGCGCACCTTGCCGTGGCGCTCCGCGGGCGGCACATAGCCGATCGTGTGCTTCTCTATCATCGGGGACGCATTGCGTTCCGCGTTCGTCATGGTCAAGTCTCCTGTCCTGCGCGCCGATGCGCGCGTGCCGTTTCCGCTGGCGCGCGTCGGGGTGCGCGCCTGCAATCGGGTCCGGATACGCGAGCGACGACGCGCCGCGTGCATGCGCGGCGGCGTCGAACGAAGCGGACGAGGCACGCCGGCGGGGACGGATGACATGTCCCGCCGGCGTGGGCGCGGCCGCTTCGCGAGCGTCGTGATCCAGGTTGGAGACGATGGTGCGCCACGACCGTCGCGGCCGGAAAATACTAAAAATATTTCCGCGACATACGAAAAAGCTCTGCAGCGGAAATTCCGGCGCCGAACGACTTCGGGTAAGGTGCCAGGGTCTGTTTCCCCATGGAACGCGCATGCGCCCGCGGCGGCACGCCGGGGCCGGGCATCAGAGGTGCTTGTGGCTCACTACACTTTGCGGCAACTGAAATACTTCATCACGACGGTCGAATCCGGCAGCGTCGCCGAAGCCTCGCGTCAGCTCTTCATCGCGCAGCCGTCGATTTCCAGCGCGATCAAGGGGCTGGAGGAAAGCTTCGGCGTGAAGCTGTTCATCCGCCATCACGCGCAAGGCGTGTCGCTGACGCCGTCCGGCACGCGCTTCTACCGGAAAGCGCAGGAGCTGCTGCGCATCGCGCACGAATTCGAACAGAACGCACTCGCCGACAACGACGTGATTACCGGGCAGATCGACATCGGCTGCTTCGAGACGGTCGCGCCGCTCTACCTGCCGCAATTGATCGCGGGCTTTCGCGAGCGCTACCCGGGCGTGAACATCCGGCTGCGCGACGGCGACCAGCAGGAACTCGTGCAGGGCCTGACGTCCGGCACGTTCGATCTCGCCCTCATGTACGACCACGATCTCGACGGCACGATCGAGACCGAACCGTTGATGCCGCCGCAACAGCCGTACGTGCTGCTGCCGGAGAACCATCGGTTCGCCGGCCAGGCGCACGTGTCGCTGCGCGACCTGTGCGTCGAGCCGATGATCCTGCTCGACGTGCAGCCCAGCCGCACGTATTTCGTCAGCCTGTTCCATGAACTCGGCCTCACGCCGAACATCGTGTTCGGCTCGCCGTCGATCGAGATGGTGCGCGGCATGGTCGGCCAGGGATTCGGCTTCTCGCTGCTCGTCACGCGCCCGCATTCCGAATACACGTACGACGGCCAACGCGTCGTGACGATCGGCCTCAGCGAAACGGTGAGCCCGTCGGGGCTCGTGAGCGCACGGCTGAAGCGGGGACAGCTCACGAAGCAGGCGCAGTCGTTCGTCGATTTCTGCCGTGAACGGCTCGCGCGAATCGTCGCGGAATCGGCGCGACAAGGAACGTGAAGCGCACGCGCCGCGGGACGCGGCGCATGCATCCAGGCTGCAGGCTCAGGCCGCCGAGGAAAGATGCGCGGCCAGGCGATCCAGCATCGCGTCGCAGCCGTGCAGTTGCTCGAGCGTGACGAACTCGTCGGGCTTGTGCCCCTGGTCCATGCTGCCGGGCCCGCACACCACGGTCGGAATGCCGGCCTGCCCGAACAGTCCGCCCTCGGTGCCGAACGCGACCGTGCCGAATGCGTCGGAACCGCTCAACATCGCGAGCAGGCGCGCAGCTTCACTGTCCGGCGCGGTGGCCAGCCCAGGATACGCGCCCAGCGGCCGCAATCGAATGTCGGTATCGGGCTGCACCGCACGCATCTTCGGCAACAGCTCGGATTCCGCGTAGTCCTGCAGCGTCCTCGGCACGTCGTGCGCGTCGAAATCCGGCAGCGCACGCACCTCGAAATCGAACTCGCATTCGGCCGGCACGATGTTCAATGCGCGGCCGCCCTTGATCAGTCCCGTCTGCACGGTCGAGAACGGCGGATCGAAACGGCCGTCGTGCCGCTCGGGTCGCGCGAGCGCCGCGCCGATCTCGCCGAGCCGGCCGATCAGCTTCGCCGCATAGTCGATCGCGTTGACGCCCGACGGGGCGTACGCCGAGTGACACGCGGCGCCCTTCACGTGACAACGCATCGCGAGCTTGCCCTTGTGACCGAGCACCGGCTTCAGTTCGGTCGGCTCGCCGATCAGGCACAGCCGCGGCCGATGCTCGCGCGCGGCCAGCACGTCGAGCATCGGCCGCACGCCGAGGCAACCGACTTCCTCGTCATAGGAGAACGCGAAATGCACCGGCATGCTCAAAGGCCGCGACACGAACGCCGGAACGGCCGCGAGTGCCGACGCGATGAAGCCCTTCATGTCGGCCGTGCCGCGGCCATACAGGCGGCCGTCGCGCTCGGTCAGCCGGAACGGCTCGACCGTCCACGCCTGCCCGTCGACCGGCACCACGTCGGTGTGACCCGACAGCGCGATGCCGCCGCGATCGCGCGGGCCGATCGTCGCGTACAGGCTCGCCTTCGTGCGCTCGGCGTTGTAGAACAGCTCGCTCGCCACGCCGAAACCCGCGAGATGGTCGCGGATGAAGCCGATCATCTCGAGGTTCGAATCGCGGCTGACCGTGGCGAAACCGACCAGCCGTTCGAGCAGCGCACGGCTCGACGTGTCACTCATCGCCCGGCACTCCGTAGCTCGGCGCGGCGGTCGGGTTCAGCGCGCGCGTCTGGTAGTCCTGCATCTGCGGCCGATACGCGCGCCACAGCGCATCGAGTTGCCCGATCGGATCGGTATCGGCCCAGTCGACGCGCAGGTCGACGATCGGCCAGGTCACGTCGCCGGCCACCTTCAACGCGGCCGAATGTACCGGACCGGCTTCGCCGCCGGCCGCCATCGCGGCATGCATCGCGGCCAGCAGGCGATCGGCGAGCGGGCCGTGCGCCTGTTCGAACGCCCGCGCCATCGCGTCGATCACGGCCGGCGCGGCCAGCAGGTTGCCGGCCGCCACGCACTGCTCGCCCTGCACCGCGTGATGGGTGCCGAGCGCTTCCTTGCCGGTGAAACACGCCGTCTGCCCCTGCCCGTCGATCACCGTGACCTGCCGGTACTGGCTCCAGCCGTTCGCGCTGAGCGCGCGGTCGAGCACCGCGGCCGGCGCAAGCTGGTCGTGCTCGATCAGATCGAGAATCTGCGGCCCGAGCGCCGGCAGCGTGATGTTCTGCGTCGCGACGGCGCCCACGCCCGCGCGCACCCACGGGCAGCGCGCGCCCACCGCGATGCTCGACGAACTGATCGCGATCCCGAGCTGGCCTGTCTCCGGGCAGCGCCCGACGATGGAGAAAGTCATGTCGCCTCCTATGCGCGGTTCGGCTGCCAGTTGTCGGGGACCACCGCGATCACGTCGATCTCCATCAGCCATTGCGGCTGGCCGAGCGCCGAGACGACGAGCCCCGTCGAGATCGGATAGACGCCCTTCAGCCACTTGCCGACTTCCTGGTACACCGGTTCGCGATAACGCGGATCGATCAGGTAGGTCGTCGTCTTCACGATATGCGTGAGGTCGCTGCCGGCTTCCTCCAGCAGCTGCTTGACGTTCTTCATCGCCTGCTCGGCCTGCGCGCGCGGATCGCCGAGACCGATCAGGTTGCCGTCGAAATCGGTGCCGACCTGGCCGCGCACGTAGACGGTGTTGCCGGCGCGCACGGCCTGGCACAGGTCGTTGTCGAGCGTCTGGTTCGGGTAGGTATCCTTGGTGTTGAACATGCGGATACGCGTATGGGTAGGCTGGCTCATCGAGGTCCTTCGAGTGTCGGTGGGTACGCCCGCCGCGCCGGAAGCGGCCGCGGCGCAGCGGATGCGTGTCGGTCCGTCAGGTGGTCAGTTCGTCGCTTCGGCGAGCGGGCGCGCGTCGGCCGGTGCCTGCTGGGCTGCCACGCGACGCTGCGACGCGTCGTGGTACGCGAGGTACTTGCGTTGCGTGACGATGTGATCGGCGATGTGTTTCGCGTCGTGCCACACGCCCCAGATGAAGCTGGAGCCGCGCCGCGACAGCCACGGCAACCCGAGGAAATAGATGCCGGGCTCCTTCGACACGCCGCGCTGGTGCTGCGGCTTGCCGTTCGGCGCGAACGCGTCGACGTTGAGCCAACCGTAGTCGACTGCGTAGCCAGTCGCCCAGACGATCGACGTGACGCCCGCGCCGGCGAGATCGAGCGCGAGGATCGGATGCGCGACGCAGTCGGGGTTCGGCAGGATGCGCCGCGCTTCCGGCTCTTCCGGCAGGTCGAGGCCGTTGCGTGCCGCGTAGGCATCGGCCGCGTCGAGCAGCGACAGGTAGTTCTCGTCGCCGCGGGCGAGATTGACCGCGAGATCGCGTTCGAACACGGCCACGCCGCCGTCGAACGACTTCGTCAGCCCGACGAGCGTCACGCCCTGGTTCGCGAGCGCGCGGAAATCGACCGTGTGGCCGCCGCGCGCCCCGCTCACCGCGATCGTCACGTGTTCGCGGCCGGGCGTCGCGACTTCCTTGTCCCATTCGCCGAGCACGCCGAGCCACCAGCAGAAGTCGCGGCCGCGATACGCGCGCGGCGGGCGATCGTGCGGCCCGACCGACAGATACACCTGCCGACCCGCGCGCTGCAGCTCGTCGGCGATCTGCACGCCCGACGAGCCGGCGCCGACCACCAGCACCGCGCCGTCCGGAAGCTGGCCCGGATTGCGATAGTCGGCGGAATGGATCTGCACGAGGCGCGCATCGTCCGGCGCGATCGGCGGAACGACCGGGCGCTGGAACGGCCCCGTCGCGACGACCACGCGGTTCGCCTCGATCGTGCCGTCGGACGTCTCGACGACGAAGCCCGGCTTGCCGGTGTTGCGCACGACGTTCGTCACGTCGACGCCCGTGCGGATCGGCGCGTTGAACTTGCGCGCATACGCTTCGAAGTAATCGGCGACCTGGTCTTTCGATGCGAACGCATCGGGATCGAGGCCGTCGAATTCGAGCCCCGGGAAACGGTCGTGCCACGCGGGGCCGTTCGCGACCAGCGAATCCCAGCGCCCGGTGCGCCAGCGCTCGGCGATGCGGTCGCGCTCCAGCACGAGATGGGGCACGCCCAGCTTGCCCAGATGCTCGCTCATGGCCACGCCGGCCTGCCCGGCGCCGACGACGAGCGTATCGATTGAGGTTGTTTCGACTGCCACGGCTGTCTCCTTCAGCTTCTGACGTGCGGCTCGCTGCGACGTTCGTGCTGTCGGGCGAGTGGGAATGGAGACATTCTGCGGACAGGCCGCCTGGCGCGAAATGATGTTTTTTGTTGGTGTTGACGAGAAAAAAGCTGGGGCGGGAGCGATGGAGGTACCGACGATGACCACGCTTGCAGCAGAGCCCATACGTCGTTCAGGTTGCGCGGGCAGAATCTCCGCATGTCGGGAAACGCAGCCTTCGGGTCCTGCGCCAGCCGATCGATGACCTTCGCCCCACCCTTGTCGTTCCTGGCGTTCGAGAACGTCGCCACCGATCCGCCAGTACAGCGTCACCCACTCACGATTCACGCTTGCGACGGCGTATCCACGGGCAAGCTCGACCCACTGCTCGAGCTCCGTGAGCCCGCGGCGATAGTCTGCCTCGCCGGACCGACGGAGAGCCGATCGAGCCGCCCGACAATTCTTGACTGTGTCCGCATCGTCGAACTGGTAGCATGCGCGTCACATCGGCATGGAAGCGGATACGCGACACTCGATCGTTCCCTTTTATGTCCCACGACCGGCTAACCTCGCCAACGCACCCTCGGCGACTTGGTGTCTCAGACGGCACCCAGCCCCGTAGAACCCCGCAACACCCCGGCGTCGCCCCGCGCGACCCGTTGCAGTAACCGTTGGAGTGGCGCGCCCCGCGCCTGCAAGCATGAAAAATTCGAACCCGCCCACCCGCCCTGCCCCGCGGCGCGACAAAGACCGCACGCCGCTCGTCCGCGCCGGCGCGTGGCTGCTGATGGTCGGCCTGCTGTACCTGCTGTGGCCGTCCGCCGAAACCGCGTACCTCGCGATGGAGTCGATGATCCGCTGACGCACACGCCCGGCCGCGCACTACGCTATACTTGCGCGATGGAAACCCAACCCGCCTCGCCGATCGTGCATTGCTGGTGGCGCGCCTGACCCAGGCGGCCCGTTTCCTTTTGCATGTCCCAAACGTGATGCCGCCAGCCATGGCGGCATTTGCGTTTCCGCACCGCACCGACATCATGGCTGGCGCCTTCGACAACCCGGAGCCAACGACGACCATGACGCAACCCACCCGCCCGACCATCCTCACCGGCGACCGCACGACCGGCCCGCTGCATCTCGGCCACTACGTCGGCTCGTTGCGCGCGCGCGTGCAGATGCAGCACGAAGCGAAGCAATTCCTGCTGCTCGCCGATACGCAGGCGCTGACCGACAACATGGGCCGCCGCCAGCGCGTCACCGAGAACGTGATCGAGGTCGCGCTCGACTACCTCGCCGTCGGTATCGACCCTGCGGTCTCGACGATCGTCGTGCAGTCGCAGGTGCCCGAACTCGCCGAGCTGTCGCAATACCTGCTCAACCTCGTCACGGTCGCGCGCCTCGAACGCAATCCGACCATCAAGGAAGAGATCCGCCTGCGCGGGTTCGAGCGCGACATCCCCGCCGGTTTCCTGACCTACCCGGTGAGCCAGGCAGCCGACATCACCGCGTTCAAGGCGACGCACGTGCCGGTCGGCGACGATCAGTTGCCGATGATCGAACAGACCAACGAACTCGTGCGCCGCTTCAACGCGACCGTCGAGCAGCCGGTGCTGGTCGAATGCGAGGCCGTGCTGTCGTCGGTCACGCGGCTGCCGGGCATCGACGGCAAGGCTAAGATGAGCAAGTCGCTCGGCAATGCGATCACGCTCGGCTCGACGCCGGACGAGATCGCGCAGGCCGTGAAGGACATGTACACCGATCCGAACCACCTGCGCGTGAGCGATCCCGGCCAGGTCGAGGGCAACGTCGTGTTCACGTTCCTCGATGCGTTCGAGCCGGACGTCGCGAAGGTCGACGAACTGAAGGCCCACTATCGCCGCGGCGGCCTCGGCGACAGCGTCGTCAAGCGCGTGCTGAACGAGCGGCTGCAGGCGTTGATCGAGCCGATCCGCGCGCGCCGCCGCGAGTTCGAGGCCGACAAGGCCGAGGTGATGGCGACGCTGAAGCGCGGCACGCTGCACGCACGGGAAGTGGCGGGCGCAACGATCGCGGAGGTGAAGCGCGCGATGGGACTCACGTATTTCGATTGAGCAGCGCCGTCACGGCCGCTCGCGCGCCGGCACCGCCGCATGACACACGGCCTCGACCCGGTTGCCGGCCGGATCGACCAGAAAGGCCGCGTAGTAGTCGCCGTGGTAGTGCGGCCGCAATCCGGGGTCGCCGTCGGACTGGCCGCCCGTGGCAAGGCCAGCCTCGAAGAACGCATGCACCTGCTCGCGGGACGCGGCCTTGAAACACCAGTGCCGCTTGCTCGTCCCGATTTCGGCGGGATCCAGATACACCGCCAGAAAAGTCGATGCAGGGTCGTTCGCGCTGCAACGTTCGCCATAGCCGAGCGCATTGGGCCGGTCATAGACCTTGGTCGCGCCCAGCGCAGTCATGACGGCATCGTAGAAGGGGCGTGCCAGGTCGATGTCCGGAACGCCGATCGACACGTGATCAAGCAGTTGCATGGTGTAGGCTCCATTGAACGAGCACGAGTCTACACAACCCCTCCCGGTCGGACCGATCAACCTTACCGACAACTACACTACCGACCACGCTCCCTACGTGATCTGATACGTCGACGCCGGCACGAACTCCTCCGGCATCGGCCGATCCCCGAGTTCCAGCACCGACCGCTCGATCGTGCGCGTGATCGCGTCGAGCGCGAGCGCATTCGGCGCAAGGCCGAACGGTTCGGCCACTTCGTTCGCGATCGCTTCGAGCGCGATCAGCGTGTAGGCAATGAACACGCAGATCAGCGGCGTGAAGAACTCCGTCGAATCGACGAGCCCGAACGGCAGCAGCACGCAATACGCATAGACGGTGCGATGCAGCAGCACGCTGTATGAAAACGGGATCGGCGTCGACAGGATGCGCTCGCAACCGCCCACCGACTTGCCGAGCTCGTCGAGTTGCGTCTCGAACATCCAGCAGGTCGTGCCGCTGCCGGGCGCGGGGCCCAGCGCACGAACGATGCCGCCGCGCAGTTCGTCGAGGATCGCGACCGGCTTGTAGCATTTGCCGCCGAGCGCGGCCGTGCGCTCCGCCCCGAGAATGCGCAGCAGGTCCGCGGTCGGGTCGGTATGACGCAATTGATGCTTCAGCGCATACGCAAGCGCGATCAGCAGGTCGGCAAGCCGGTTGCGCTCGGCGTCGCTCACGCCGTCGGGCAGGTAGCGATGCAGTTGCGACGTCACGGCGCGCGCGGCGATCAGCAGGTTGCCCCACAGATGCCGCGCCTCCTTGAAACGCTCGAAGCTCGCGTTGTTGCGAAACCCGAGGAAGATCGCGAGCGCGAGCCCGAACAGCGTAAACGGCGCGGTGTTGAGCGGAATCTTCTCGCCGAAGATGCGCCCGTTCGTGAAGACCGCCAGCGTGCTGACGATCGCCATGAACACGAGCTGCGGAATGATCGATTGGAGCACGGAGCCGTTCCATACGAACAGCATCCTGAGCCAGTTCTGTCGTGGTCGGACGATCATGATGTTTTCTCGACTGCCAAAGGAATACGCAACCCGTTGCGCCCGCACCCGATGCGCAGCGGCCCGCGCATGGCGGGCCGCTTTCCGTCGGATGCCGTGCCGGGCGCCGCGCTGCGCGTGATGATACGCGCACGCCGCGCCCCGTCACCTCGCATGCCGCTCAGTGATAACCGATGTCGCCCTCGCGCACCTTGCCGCGGAACACGCGGTATTGCATCGCGTTGTACACGAGGATGATCGGCAGCACGATCACGGTGCCGACGAGCGCGAACAGCTGGCTCGAATGGCTCGACGACGCGTCCCAGATCGTCAGCGACGGCGGCACGATGTTCGGCCAGATGCTGATCACGAGCCCCGTGTAGCCGAGGAACACGAGCGCGAGCGTCAGCAGGAACGGCGTGGCCTCGTGCGCACGCTTCACCGTGTGGAAGATGCCCCACACGCATGCGACGACGAGAACCGGCACCGGCAGGAACCAGACGAGGTTGCCGCTGCCGAACCAGCGGTGCGCGACGGCCGGCAGCCCGATCACGGTCCACAGGCTCACCACGCCCATCACGGCGAGCAGCACGCCCGCGAGCGGCTTCATCAGCAGCCGCATCTTGCGCTGCAGCTCGCCGTCGACCTTCAGGATCAGCCAGCCGCAGCCGAGCGTCGCATACGTGACGAGCACGCCGATCCCGCACAGCAGGCTGAACGGCGACAGCCAGTCGAACGGCCCGCCCGCGAACTGGTTGTTCTCGATCTTGATGCCCTGCAGCAGCGAACCGAGCACGATCCCCTGGCAGAACGCGGCGAGCGCCGAGCCGCCGATGAACGCGAGATCCCACATGTGCTGCGTGCGGGTGGCCTTCGCGCGCAGCTCGAACGCCGCGCCCCGGAAAATCAGGCCGACCAGCATCAGCACCAGCGGCAGGTAGTTCGCCGGCAGCAGCGTCGAATACACGACCGGGAACGCGCCATAGAGGCCCGCGCCGCCGAGCACGAGGAACGTCTCGTTGCCGTCCCACACCGGCGCGACGGTGTCGAGCATCACCTGGCGCTCGGCCTTCGCGTCGAAGAACGGAAACAGCAGGCCGATCCCGAGATCGAAACCGTCCAGCATCACGTAGATGAATACGCCGAGGCCGATGATCGCGGCCCACACGACAGGAAGATCGATGTGCATGGCTTACTCCGCTTCGGTGACGTTCAGCGGCGTGGACAGCGCGCTCTTGCGCAGCCCCGGATGCCGGTGCAGCTCGATGTACCCGGCCTGGGCCGCCGGCCCGCGCCTCATCAGTTTCATCATGTAGTAGATACCTGTTCCGAATACCAGGAAATACACGACCACGAAGACCAGCAGCGACACGCCGACCTGCTGAGCGTTGAGCGGGGAGACCGAGTCGATGGTGCGTAGTACGCCATAGACGGTCCACGGCTGCCGCCCGACCTCGGTCGTGATCCAGCCGGCCAGCAGCGCGACGATGCCGGAAGGCCCCATGCAGACCACGAACCACTGGAACCAGCGCGTTTCATAGAGGCGCCCGCCCTTTCTCAGCAGCAACCCGAGCAGCGCGGTGAGCAGCATCAGCATCCCGAGACCGGCCATGATCCGGAACGTCCAGAAGATGATCGGCGAATACGGGCGGTCCTGCGGCGGGAATTCCTTCAGCCCGCGAATCTCGCCGTCCCAGCTGTGCGTGAGGATCAGGCTGCCGAGGTGCGGCACCTGGATCGCATAGCGCGTGGTTTCGGCCTGCATGTCGGGCAGCCCGACGAGGTTCAGCGCCGTGCCGCCCTTCTCGGTTTCCCACAGCCCTTCGATCGCCGCGATCTTCGCCGGCTGGTATTCACGCGTGTTCAGCCCGTGCGCGTCGCCGACGACGATCTGGATCGGCGCGAGCACCAGCAGCATCCACAGCGCCATCGAGAAGCTGCGCTTCACCGGCTCGTCGCGACGGCCCTTCAGCAGGTGCCACGCGCCGCACGCGGCGACGATGAAACCCGCGACGATGAACGCCGCGATCGTCATGTGCACGAGACGGTACGGGAACGACGGGTTGAAGACGATCTTGAACCAGTCGACCGGCACGACCAGGCCGTTTTCGATCTTGTAGCCCTGCGGCGTCTGCATGAAGCTGTTCGACGCGAGGATCCAGAACGTCGAGATCAGCGTGCCGACCGCGACCATCAGCGTCGCGAAGAAATGCGCACGCGGGCTGACGCGCTGCCAGCCGAACAGCATCACGCCGAGGAAGCCGGCCTCGAGGAAGAACGCAGTCAGCACTTCATACGTGAGCAGCGGCCCCGTGATGTTGCCCGCGACGCGCGAAAAGCCGGCCCAGTTGGTGCCGAACTCGTACGCCATCACGACGCCGGAGACCACGCCCATCCCGAAGCCGATCGCGAAGATCTTCGACCAGAACTGGAACATGGATTTGTAGGCGGCGTCGCCGGTGACGAGATAACGCCATTCCAGCACCGCCAGGAAGCTCGCCATGCCGATGCTGATCGCGGGAAACACGATGTGGAACGACACCGTGAATGCGAATTGCAATCGGGCGAGATGGAATGCATCGAAGATTTCCATGACCGTAATTTGCTCGTGGTTGTGAGGACGTACGCCCGAAGCAGGAAATCGCGCGACGGCTTGGCGACTACACATGCGAACGTCAACGGACCCTCGCACGGCATCGAAGCGTGAGTGACGATATCGCGTTTGCCACGATACTCGCAATCACTCGAACGTGCGCTGAAACTGTGCTGCTTCCGTCGCCGAAGATGTGTGCACGGAAAACACATTTCGTGCCTGCGGGATGGTCAGCTGTACTGCTTTCCGCGTGGCGGCGCTGTGTCTCCGGCGCGCTGTTCACTCCACTTAACATGTTATGCAACGCCTGCCCGGCGCGGTAGTGCGCCGCCCCCGGCGCCCGCCCGGCAGCACCGATTCCGTCGTCCGGCGTACACGCCGGCCGATCCGACTGGAGAAACCCCGCATGGCGTCCCGCCCCCCCCATCGACGATCCGACCGGCAGCACCGCGTGTCAGGTGACGCGCCATCGTGCCGGCGAAACGCGCGACACCGTCGATCGCGTCGTCGACGAAACGCCGGTTGCACTCGTGTTCAACGGCATCTCGCACACGGTCATGATGGCGACGCCGATCGACCTCGATGCGTTCGGCCTCGGCTTCGCGCTGAGCGAAGGCATCGTCGAGCGTGCGTCGGACGTCTTCGACATCGAAAGCGAATGCCGCCCCGGCAGCGCCGAGGTGCGGCTCACCGTGTCGCAGCAGGCGTTCATGGCGCTGAAGGCGCACCGGCGCGCGCTGGCCGGCCGCACCGGTTGCGGCGTCTGCGGGATCGAAAGCATCGCGCAGCTCGACCTGCACCCGCCGCGCATCGCGGCCGCCGGCGCGGCTGCCGGCATCGGCGCCGACGCGATTGCACGCGCCGCGCGCACGCTGCCGGCCCACCAGACGCTGATGCGCGAGACGGGCGGCATCCACGCGGCCGCGTGGTGCGACCGCGACGGCGCCGTGCGCGCCGTGTTCGAGGACGTCGGCCGCCACAACGCGCTCGACAAGCTGATCGGGCATCTCGCGCGGCGCCGCGCCGACCTTGGCGCGGGCTTCGTGTTCCTGTCGAGCCGCGCGAGCTACGAGCTGGTACGCAAGGCCGCGCGGGTCGGCATCCCGATGATCGCGACGATCTCGGCGCCGACGTCGCTGGCGATCGACGTCGCTCGCGAAGCCGGCGTGCGCCTGCTCGGCTTCTGCCGCAACGACGGCTTCGTCGAATACGTGTCGCCCGACGCCGTTCACCCCGATCAACCGGCGCTTGCGCCCGCGCACCCGGCCCACTCGTCATGAAACACCTGTTCGATTTCGATACCGCGCAGCAGCAATTCGCCGGCGCATTTGCGCCGCTTGCGGCGAGCGCCTCGCTGCCGGTCGCCGAAGCGGCCGGCCATGTGCTGGCCGCGCCGCTGACCGCCGTGCTCGACCAGCCGCCGGCCGACCAGAGCGCGATGGACGGTTATGCCGTGCGTCACGCGGACGTCTCGCCTGGCGAGCCGCTGCGCGTCGCGCAACGCTGCTATGCGGGCGACACGCCGATGCCGCTGGCCGCCCGCACGGCTGCGCGCGTCTTCACCGGCAGCCTGATCCCGCCCGGCGCCGACACCGTCCTGATGCAGGAGCACGCGCACGAACGGGACGGCTGGGTCGCGTTCGATGCCCCGCCGCGCAGCGGATCGCACATCCGCCGCCGGGGCGAGGAAGTGCGTACCGGCGACCTGCTCGTGCCGGCCGGCGTGCGGCTGGGCGCGATGCACGTCGGCGTGGCGGCCGCACAAGGTTTCGCGCGCATCGATGTGCGCCCGGCGCTGCGCGTCGGCATCCTGACGACCGGCGACGAACTCGTCGCATGCGGCCAGCCGCGCGCGCCGCAGCAGATCTACAACAGCAATGCGCCGATGCTCGCCGCACTCGTGTCGGGCACCGGTGCCCGCGTCGCGATGAACGTGCATGCGGCCGATACGGCGGCGGCCGTCGATCGTGCGCTGCGCGACCTGCATGCGGGTTGCGACCTGGTGATCTGCGTCGGCGGCGCATCGGTCGGCGACAAGGATCTGCTGCGCCCCGCACTGACCGCGCTCGACGCATCGTTCATCGTCACCGGTGTGCGGATGAAGCCCGGCAAGCCGGTCGCGCTCGCGCGGCTCGACACGCGGCCCGTGGTGCTGCTGCCCGGCAATCCGGGGGCTGCCATGACCGCGTTCGCGCTGTTCGTCGCGCCGCTGATCCGCTGCCTGCAGGGGCGCGACGCGCGCCTGCCGGCCGTGCCGGCGCTGCCGATCGACACGGACTTCGAGCCGGATGCGCAGCGCGAACGCTTCGTACGGGTGCGCTGCACGGTCGGTGCCGCTGGCGCGCCCGTGCTCGATACGCTGCGCCAGCAAGGCGCCGGCACGCTGCAGTCGCTCGTGCAGGCGAGCGGGCTCGCACGGCTGCCGGCCGGGCGGGCCATCGCGCGCGGCGACGCGGTACCGTATTACGAATTCGAGCAGTGGCTCGCATGAGCGCGATGCCCATCACGCGCCCGATGCGACCCATGCGCCGCGCCGGCCGCACGGCGAACTGTATTCCTGCAATTCGGGCGCGATTGTGCCTCTGCCGGCCCAACCCGGCGGACTATGCTCACGCTGAGGCTCGTCACGACCTGTGCGCCGACACGTCGGTACACGCACGGCCGACCGGCGACGCCCCTCCGCTTACTTCATGCAGGCCGACGAACCGATCGTGAACGCCATCGTTTCAGCCGCGCCGGCCGCCGCCGCATCATCCGGCGGCGCAGCGCCCGGCGCCTTTCCCCGCCCGTCCGACACGCTCGGACGCCCGCTGCGCGACCTGCGCCTGTCCGTGATCGACCAATGCAACTTCCGCTGCGGCTACTGCATGCCGCGCGAAAGCTTCGGTTCGGACTATGCGTTCATGCCGTCGTCCGAGCGCCTGTCGTTCGCGCAACTGGAAAAGATCGCACGCGCGTTCACGTCGCTCGGCGTCGAGAAGATCCGCATCACGGGTGGCGAGCCGCTGCTGCGCCGCAACCTCGAGGCACTGATCGAACGGCTCGCCGCGCTGACGACCGTCGACGGCAATCCCGTCGAAATCGCGCTGACGACCAACGGCTCGCTGCTCGCCGCGAAGGCACGCGCGCTGCGCGACGCCGGATTGTCGCGCGTGACCGTGAGCCTCGACGCGCTCGACGACGCCGTATTCCGCCGGATGAGCGACGCCGACGTGCCCGTGTCGCGCGTGCTGGCCGGCATCGAAGCCGCGCATGCTGCCGGGCTCGCGCCGGTCAAGGTCAACGCGGTGATCGAGCGCGGCGTGAACGACGACCAGATCCTGCCGCTCGTGCGCCACTTCCGGCAGTCGGGCGTGGCCGTGCGCTTCATCGAATACATGGACGTCGGCGGCGCGAGCTTCTGGTCCGGCGACAAGGTCGTGCCGGCCGCGCGCATGCGCGAACTGATCGAACAACACTATCCGCTCGTGCTCGTCGGCGAACCGGGGCACGACGCGACCGCGATCCGTTGCGCGCACATCGACGGTGCGGGCGAAGTCGGCTTCATCGCGAGCGTGTCGCATCCGTTCTGCGGCACCTGCTCGCGCGCCCGCGTGTCCGCCGACGGGCAGCTCTATACGTGCCTGTTCGCGACGCAGGGCACCGACCTGCGGCCGTGGCTCGACGATGCGGCATCGACCGCCGACCTCGCGGCCGCCGTGCGCGATCGCTGGACGCGGCGCGACGACCGCTATTCCGAGCACCGGGCCGCGCGGCCGGCCCGCGCGCCGGGCAAGACCTATCCGACCGTGCGCATGTCGCTCGTCGGCGGCTGACGGGCCGCCGCGCGATACAGGATGCGCCGCCCACTGGAGAACCTGTCATGACGACCTTCACCGAATCCCGCGCCGGGCTGCCGGACGATCCGCTGCCAGCCGGCAGCGCCCCGCCGCCCGCCGACGCGACCGATCCGCCTCCCGAACCGGCGCCCGCCATTGCCGCCGGCTTCGAAGTACGCGTGCAGCATGCGCCGATCGACGCGGGCGCGGAGCTTGCACCGATCGTTCGCAATCCGAATGTCGGGGCGGTCGTGAATTTTCTCGGGGTCGTGCGCAAGGAAGGCGACGTCGACGACGTCGTCGCGCTGGAAGTCGAGCACTACCCGACGATGACCGAGCAGGCACTGTGGAGCATCGTCGAGGAGGCCACGGCACGCTGGCGGCTCGAAGCGGTCAGGATCGTGCACCGCGTCGGCCGCATTCCGCTCGGCCAGCCGGTCGTGCTGGTCGTCGTGGCCGCCGCGCATCGCGCATCCGCGTTCGACGCGTGCGAATTCCTGATGGATTTCCTGAAAACCCACGCACCGTTCTGGAAGAAGGAGATCCGGCACGACGGCGAATCCGGCTGGGTCGAGGCGAAGGCCCACGACGACCACGCGATGCGGCGCTGGGGCTGACCGCGTCCGCTTCGCGCTTTCCGATTCCGCCGCTCCTGCTCGAGACATCGCAATGAAACTGAAGATCAAATATTTCGCAAGCATTCGCGAACAACTGGCGCTCGACGAGGAAACCGTCGAGATCGATGCGCGCGAACTCACCGTCGACGCGCTGCGCGGCACGCTGGCCGCGCGCGACGCGCGCAGCGCGGACGCACTGCGGATGGACCGCCCCGTGCGGGCCGCCGTGAACCTCGAAATGGTGACCGGGGAATTCGTCGTGCGGGAGGATAGCGAGGTCGCGTTCTTTCCGCCGGTGACGGGTGGGTGAGCTCACCACGCACGCCGCCCGTTTCGACGGCGATCCTCGACCGTCCTGGCCCGGAACGCGTTGTACACCGACGGGGCGGTCGATCGTGACGGTCGCCACGCCGCGCGCCTCGCGATACAGGATGTCCTCGTCGCTCATCGGGCAGCCTCCAGCACTGTCAGCGCCGCGTCGAGCGCGTCCAGCCCCTCGTTCAGCTCCGTGCGCGAGATGACCAGCGGCGGCGTCACGATCACCACGTTGTAGCGCCCGTACGCGTGGACGCCGCGCTTCAGCAGCTCGCCATAGAACGCCCGCATCGGCGCCGATCCCGCCGGGTGGTGCCACTCGACGAGCGGCTCGCGCGTGTCCCGGTCGCGCACCAGCTCGATGCCGAACTGGGCGCCCATGCCCCGCACGTCCCCGATCGACGGATGACGGTCTGCGAGATCGCCGAGACCGTCGCGCAACCAGCCTTCGATCTCGCGCGCCCGGTCGAACAAACCCTCTTCCAGATAGACCTTCAGCGCGGCGAGCCCGCCGGCGACCGCCAGCACGTGGCCCGCGTGCGTGTGGCCCACGTCGAAGAGTTCGGTATCGAAGTGGCGGGCCACGCCTTCGCGCACCAGGACACCGCCGAGGGGTGTATACGAAGAGCTGGCCCCCTTGGCGAACGAAATCAGGTCCGGCAATACGCCGACACGCTCGGCGCAGAACAATGCCCCCGTGCGCCCGAAGCCCGTCATGATCTCGTCGAAGATCAGCAGGATGCCGTGCCGGTCGCACAGGTTGCGAACGCCTTCGAGGTAGCCCGGTGGGTAGACGACCACACCGCTGGACCCGGTCATCGGCTCCATCAGGATCGCGGCGACGTTTTGCGCGCCTTCGTGCGACAGGACGCGCGCAAGGTGATCGAGGGCACGGCGCGTCTCCTCGACCGGATCCGACGTGTAAAAGGGGCTGCGGTACGGATACGGTGCAAAGAACTTCACCATGCCCGGGAGCGCCGGGAAAGGATCGCGCCAGCGGTCCACGCCCGTCATCGCGCTCGCGCCGATGGTGCTGCCGTGATACGACCGATGGGCAGTCAGCACCTTGGGCCTGCCTGTCACCAGCCGGGCGATCTTCACCGCGTCATCGTTCGCCTCGCCTCCGCCGCACGTGAAATGCACACGCAGTCCTTCCGGCCACGGCGAAACACTGTTCAGGAGTCCAGCGTATTCGGCACGCACGTCGTTGAAGTAGCTGGATGCGACCCAGCACATGCGCTCGGCCTGTGCCTGGATCGCCTGGACGACCTTCGGATGGCCATGGCCCAACGACACCGCGACATAACCGCTGGTGAGGTCCAGATAGCGCTTGCCGTTCGCATCGTGGAAGTAGCATCCCTGCGCATGCGTGATGACCGGCGGGTTGAGTCCGCCCTGGACCGCCCAGGGAACGAGCACCTTTCGAAACGACGGCGCGAGCGCGCGATCCGACTCGCCGTGAATGCGTAGATCCATGTTGACTCCGGAAATGTCATGGCTCACTATTTCTGAGCCTCGTGATGTGAGGCTGATAGATTAAGCACGCATTTCACGCACAACAAATCAAACGTTTCGACACTGAGCCTTAATTTAACTGAGTCATGGCACGACAACTTCCGCCCCTGCTCTCCGTGCGTGCATTCGAGGCGGCGGCGCGCCATGGCGGCTTCGCCCGGGCGGGTGAAGAGCTATGCGTCACGTCCGGTGCGGTAGGGCATCAGGTACGGCTGCTGGAGGAATGGCTGGGAACGCCGCTGTTCATGCGCGGCGCCCGGTCCGTCCAGTTGACGGACATCGGACGGCGGTACTTCCTGGAAATCGAGCGCTTGATGGACGAGCTCGAACGCGCGTCGCTCGGCATCCGCCAGGCCGCGGACGCCCCGGAGGTGACGGTCACCGCGATGCCATCGTTCGTGACCCGCTGGCTGATGCCGCGCCTGGGTGAGTTCAGGCGGCTGCATCCCGACATCGAGGTGCGCTTGCTGGCCTCGGTGCCCGCCGTCGACTTCAGCCGCGAGCGGGTGGACGTGGCGATCCGGCTGGGCTCGGGCCCCTATCCGGGGCTCGTCGCGGAAAAACTGATGTCGGAGACGTTCCTGGCGGTCGGTCAACCTCTGGTGTGCCGGGCGTTGCACACCGTGGACGATATCTTGCGGGCAACCTTGCTGCATGACGAATACGAGGCCCGCATTCCGGAGCAGGTGGACTGGGTGCGCTGGTGCCGCATGCAGAACGTACACGCGAGCGCGACCCGTTTGCGACAGGGCCCGAGCTTCTCGCACACCTATCTCACGCTCGATGCCGCGATCGCGGGCCAAGGCGTGGCGGTGGCGTCGGACGTCCTCGCCGCCGATGCGGTCAGGCAGGGGCTGTTGGCCATGGCGCCGGGCAAGCCGGTACAGGGACCCTACAGCTACCACCTGCTGACGACACGCGCGGCAACCGCACGGCCGCCAGTCGACGCCTTCTGCAGTTGGCTGCGATCGGCCGCACGGTCGTTTTCGGAAGCCGGCTGGGCTTGAACGACGCGAATCGCCGCGCGGCGGATACCGACGCCCGCGTTCCACCTCGCCCGCCCGTTCACCGCATGCACGCGGCGGCCAGCTTCCCGACCGCGATCACCGCCTGCTCGATCTCCGGCGACCACGGGCTGCTGTAGTTCAAGCGGATGAAGTTCCGGTAGTTGTCGGTGATCGAGAACATGTAGCCGGGGCCGATCGTGATCCCCTGCTCCAGCGCGAGCTGGTACAGCCGCATCGCGTCGACCTGCGCGGGCAGCTCGACCCACAGCACGTACCCGCCCGCCGGGCTCGAGATGCGCGTGCCCTCCGGAAAGAACCGCGACACCATCGCCCGCATCAGGTTCGCCTGCTGCGCATACGCCTTGCGCAAGCGCCGCAGGTGATGCTCGTAGCCGTCGCGTTCGAGAAACTCCGCGATCGCCAGTTGCGGCAGCGACGGCGTCGCGAGCGTGTTCAGGAACTTCAGCTTCTCGAC
>NZ_CADFDK010000026.1 GCF_902832885.1 Burkholderia seminalis DSM 23518 | reverse complement strand
TTCTACTGTCGCTTCTTCCTTACGTTTGCGTGGCATAACGTGGCTCCTTGGCCGTCAGTTTATGCCTCGCACACAAAAGTTCGGATAGGCTCGCGCCGCAGCATTACAGTCGTCGTCCTCTGCTTCCGGTTCGCCTTCGCGCACCACGATCATGTCCATGTAGTTGTCGACCAGACGATCGGTGATGTTGGCGAGCTGCATGTCGACGATCTGCGAGGGCGACTCGTACCGCAAAAGTCCATTCATGCCATGCGACGTCAGGTCAGTGAAGAACTCGGGATCGAGGCCGGACGAGCGCAGGAACTGGCCCATCAAAGCGCATGCAACGGGGTCAGTCTGCGGCGCGGCGACCTCTCGAGCCCCCGTCATCACGGACCACGACCTCCGATAGACGACGTTGATGTCATGCATGTAGCCGGACACAGCTTTGCCCAGATCAACCAGCAAGCCTTCAATGCGGGGGCCGTAGCCCTCAACCACGCGCGCCATATCACGCACGGCGTTGCATTGCTGCACGCGTCGCTCAGCCTCGGCGTACAAGCTCGCACGCTGGAGGTCGCTATCCAGCGACTCGAGTGCTGCAGTCAGTTGCTCGACGTGCGCACTGGCTGCCTTGTCCGCCTCGACTGCCTTGTAATAGTCAGCCTCGGCTTTGAATCCGCCATCCACAGCGGCAAGCGCTGCCTTCTTGCGAGATTCGGTCGCGAAGTGCGAGGCCCTCTTCGCGTCGGCAAGCTTGCGCTTGATCTCGGTCTGACGAGCGGTCATTTCTTGGTAACGCGTGCAAGCGCTCTCGGCCGGCTCTGTCGGTTTCGCGGGCTCGGCCGACGTCGACGGTGCATTGCCCACGTCATCGTCCGCCGCGTCGCCGATGACGGTGTTGGGTGTCTCCGTCAAGAATGGAGTCTGATCGACATGCGCGGCCTGCGTCGCCTCGTCCTGAGGTTCGGCTAGCTTGCTCCAGAGGTTCTGACGTTCGCCGTTGACGCGGCGCTGATGCCTGTCATAGCCCAGCTCGCGTAGGATCTTCGCCACAGCCATCTCGCCGGCTTTCCACTGCGGACCGTCATCACGGACCATGTGCAGGGCATCTACAAGCACATCGCTCGAGGTGAACGGCTCGGTCTGCATCCTGGCGTAGGCCATGACATCGGCGCGCATCCAGCTACCGGCTGCAGTATCGTCGAGCGGAAATTCATCGATCACTGCAGCCGGTGCATCGGATTCACCTGCCAGCGGCTCGTCGGCCTCCGGTTGGTGTGCAGACGCATCGGATTGCACGAGCGGCGCCAAGGCCTCGGAATCGCGTGGCAGGTCTTCGGGTTCGTTGATCTGTTGCATCGTTCGTTACCTCATGCGGTCGTGGTGGGCATCACGTCACTCGATGCCTGCGGAGCAGCGGCAGGAGCGGCGACGGTCTCGAGCTTGCCGAATGCAGCGCTGATGGCTTCGGCCACGAGCGGCACAATCAGCACGCGCAGTTGATCGTCAGTCGGCGGGTTGGCGACGGCGGCGGGCTGCGATGCGCTATCAGCAGCGGGCGTCGCCGACTGGAGTGCAATGACAGCGCGTGCCAGACCGAGCAACAGGTCGAGGCTCAGATCCCACCGCATCTTCTCGATGTCGGTGAACTCGACCCATGGCCGCTGCCTCATGTCTTCAAGGCGCTGCGCCAGCGTCTGCAGCGTGGGTTGCTGGTCGGTGGTTGCGGTTACGTCAGACATAGCTGTGTCCTTCGGAGTTGGTTAGAGGTCGTCGAGGCTGTCGTCCATCCCGCCAGCCATTGCGGGTTGCTTCTTGTCACCGGCATCGGCAACTGCCTTGCGCTTGCGCTGCACGTGGTAAGCAGTGAGCACCTGCGCCGCCACCATGCTGACGTTCGGCTTCACCGACCCGTCGCGTGCCTCATACGTGCCGATCTTGAGCGCCCCGGTGAGCGCCACACTGTCGCCGTCCTCAAGCGCAAGCAATGTGGCCTTCGCCGTGTTGCTGAACGCCACAACAGAGACGAACAGCGATTCGCCGCCGCCATCGGCCGCGCGGACGGTCGCCGTGACGAAGGTCCTGCCGCTCTGTCCTGGGCGCTCTTCCGGCTCCTTGAACAGCGTTCCTGCTACCAGTGCGTCGATGGTCATGTCGTCGCTCCTTGCTGCCTCGCCACGCAATCAGCAGCGATCGCCGCCCAGGCCTCAACTGAACCCTCGCAGGTCCACTCGTAGCCGCTCCACATGCAACCGTGCTGTACCGCCAGCCCGATCGACACCGGCCACACGGCGCGCCATTCGTCTCGATCGAGGCGATAAAACAGGACGGGCAGCTTGCCCTCTGCCGTCGCCTGGCGTGCTGCCTGCGCGTACCACTCGCGGATATCGGCTCGGGTCGCGGTTGCATACCGCTTGCACTCCACGCTCCAGCCGGGGACACCTTCAAGGTCGGATTCACCGTCGCGCTGGCGCACCTTGCGGATCACAGTCCATCCGGTCAGGCTGGCGACAATGCGCGCGATCTCGCGCTCGCCGACCTTTCCCTTCGCTCTCGATTTCAGGCCCATTTCTCGCCTCAGGTGTTGATATAGGTGTGGATACGATTCTTGATCGGCTCGATTGCCTTTCTGCATATAGCCAGTAGGCGGACACACCCTCCGCCGTGCGCTCATTTCGACACCTCTCTCAGCAGCAAAAGCACCTGAGCTGCAGCGTGTCGCAGAACGTCGCGTGTCGATTCCGGCATCCGCGCGCCGGACCTGGACAGCTCATCCACTAGCTCGCGCACGATCTCATTGCCATCAGCCTTGATTCCTTGCTGCGCGCATCGGCTAGCAACGCTCTGCGCTCGCTCCATCTCTCCGTAGATCATTTCGGCACTCCCGCTCGAATAAGCCGCCACAGCTCCCGACGCTGCGCTGCTGCCGCATGGTCGCCAAACCGAGCCCGCACGCGCTCCACGATCGCCTTGGCAGGACCGTAGTCGCCACGCTTGCCGGCATGCACCGCGCCCATGAAGTCGCTCCAGGATTTGAGCCGTTCTTGCTCTGCCGCCATTTAGCACTCCTATGGGTTGTGTTTCAAAAAATGCTGCTCGCCAACATATTTCAGGGGAAATTGCCCTCTTCTCACCCCTGAACGTGTCAGCACCTGCAGCGTCATCACCACCGATCGCGACGCTCCTTGAAGCTGTGTTTTCCGCACCACTTGCACCTGCTTGGACACCGGACCCGGACACCGGACACCCCTTATAGGGGTGTGTCCGTGTCCGTCCGGGGCGGACAGGGCCGGACATAGGCCGGACAAATGTCCGGGTGGCAAGTACGCAATTGCGGCGGAAGGCCCATGCAGCATGGCTTGCAGAGATTCGGGTGATCAACCGAAGGAGCGAACGCGCGTGCGTATTTGTCCGGGTCGTGTCCGGGGTTGTCCGGAGGCAATTTGTCCGGTTTGTCCGGGTGTTTTTCGCGCTCACTTGCCCACCATCCAGACGAACGGCGCCGACATCATCACAAGTCCGCGGCCCAAGAGATCCTGCTTCGCGCGACGAAACGCCTTGCTTTTGGTATCGGCCGTGCCCTCGTCACTCCCGTAGCGCAGATAGAACTGACGGCGCCAGTCCTCTTCCTCAATCGCACGCACGCCCTTGGGGATGCTGCTGGAGCCAGCCATCGTCCGGCCCTTGTCCGCGATCGCCTCACGCAGCGCTTCTAGTCCGATTTTGGATCCTGCGGGCAGCCGGCCTGTACGCGACACACTAGCGGATGGCGCATCCTCCGGAACGACCACGCAACTGGTGATCGGCTCACCATCGTCGTCCACGCCGAGATCGACGGTTTGCAGCCGGAATGAATGAGACCCGCCGTCGGCATCGTCCTTGGCCTTGGCGATCACCCATTCCCGCTGATCACCGCTACGCCTGACCTCGATTGCGCCGTCCAGTGCCGCGAGCAGACTGCTATGGCCCCGCAGGCTCTTCGCGTCATCCTTGCGGGTGTGATGCACCAGCACGACAAGGCCGCCGACGGTTTGCTGAATCATCCGGCAGCCGGCCAGCACCATGCTCATGTCCTGCCCGGAGTTCTCGTCGTAGCCAGGCGCCGCCTGGGCGAGCGTGTCGATAATCACCACGCCGTTGACGACGCCGGCCTGCACGAGAGCTTCGTTAAGGCGGCTGACGTCATCGATCGAGCGAAGGTCGACCGGCTGCGAGACGATGACGTAGAGTTGATCGGGCAGCGCTTCGCGGTTGTGCGTGCACCACGCCTTGAATCGCTTTCCCTTGCCGGCCGCGCCTTCAAGAACGACCAGCGCGACAGGTGCCTGCCCCACGTGTCGTCCGAACCAAGAGGTACCGCCCGCGATTGCGATAGCCATGTCGTCCACCAGGAACGACTTTCCGGACCCAGGAGGGCCATAGACGGCAAGCAAGCCTTCTTCCGGAGCTACGCCGCTAATGCGCATCAGCGCCGCGGGAATATCGGACAGTTCGCTCGCGCGACGGATCACGTAGGCCTGGCGGTCCGAGGCCGGTGACGAATCCCAGCCGGTCGGCATATCCTCTCCAGCCTCCCTGCGTGCCGTAGCGAGCACGGCATTCATGTCCCGCATGCTCCGGACAGTGCTCAAGCGGCCTCCCGGATCAGAGTGGTCAGGAAGAGGATCCGCATGGCGCGCGCAGAGACGAATTGGAACAGGTACCACAAGCGGTCCAGCACTTCCCGGTCGACCGGATGGCCGTGAGACTCAAGCCATTGCACCCAGTCCAGAAAATCAAGCCCAGCCTTCTGCGCCGCAAGCCCCGCGCGCATCCGCGCTTCATAGTCGCCGGCCGGCGTGGCGTGCAGCGTCTTGAGCGCCTGGTCGCGGGTTGTGATCATCAGGCTTCCCGCCGCCGTTCAATGTGCTTCTGGACAACGCGGAAGAACCCGCTACGCGACGCCTCGCTGCTCAAACGGGAAAATGCCGATTCGAGTTCATCGGGCAGCGCGACGCCAACCTGTATGTATGCCAGTACCTCAGCGGCTGCACGCTCGCCGGCGATGTAGTCGGTGGGATTCATCGCCACTCCGATTACGCGGCAACGGCCGGTTGATGGGCAGCGCGGAAGCTCAGATACCGTTCAAGCTCCGACTCGCGGTACAGAGTGCACGCGGTGGACATCTTGATGCCCTTCGGGAAGGCCGGATCATTCTTGGCGTACCGGAATAAGGTGCTGACACTAATGCCGAGCTTGGCTGCGGCAGCCTTCGGGCGAAGGCAACGATCGGCGAAGGGGATAGTTGGCTCTTGCATTACGCGCTCCATTCGAGGTCACTTGCCTGCATTGGTTAGCAAGTGATCTCAGGTTACGGAGCGCGATCCTAGAAGCCCATTTAATTGCCCCGTTTTCCCTTGAAGCGAACGGTGGATGCGCGATCTTTCCCGAGGGCAACAAGACGCCCGCCGGCCCGACGCACTAAAAGCTCCGCCGCCATCTTCGGTGTGAGGACCAAGGCGGGGGCAGGCATGCTCTCGATGTAGCGAGTCTGCTCTTTCTCGTCACCCGTCCACGGATCAACGTAGGTGAACGACTCGAGCACTGGCCTTTCGAGTTGAGGATCGCCCTCGTTGCGCAGCATCTCGATTGCGAGATCTGCTATTGATCGCCCAGCGGGAGCACGGGCCTGCAGAGACTCTTTCGTGAAGAGCCTTCGTCCATGCCTGCCGCTGCCATGCTCTCGCCATGTTTTATAGATGTGCTCGATCTGGCGCCCGCGCAGGGGGCCAGGCTCATCTGCATGATTGTGACGGCGCAGCACGTCGAACACGCAACGTGCCACGGTTTCGTAAACCCTGTCTTCTGGGAATCCGAACCAGACGAGATGGTGCACACAACGAGCAATGATTTCGTCCTTCCGGACATCCTCTCGCCGCTCACGGTCGGGCGACTCAGCGTTGCGCGGGCGCCCGCGGCCTCGCTTCTGTTGATCCATTGCGCACCTTCACACGCAACCCTCGTTCGGCGCTCCCGCCGGCCGGCGAAGGTGTCCGGCTTTCGGCCCGTCGGCCTAGACGGGAGCAAAGCGATTATGCGCCTCGCAGCGCGTACACGCCGCACTAGAACGTCGGATCGTTTGCGGCTTCCCTGGCCTCGAACCGACGCATCTGCCAGCCGCGGATTTGCACGAGCGCTCGGGCCCACTGCCTCGGCGTGAGCACGCGCCACCCGGGCTCCGGCTGCGGCCACATGCGCCGCACGCGGAAACTCGCGATGTCATCCCAGTTTGGATTGCTCGGATTTGCCGCGGGCGCCGCCGTGTATAGAGCCACGTATGCTGGCACGTTCGCGAGTCGCGCGAGGTGCTGCATGACGCCCGCCGGCTTCTCCTGTCCGATGTCACGTGCGACCTCGACGAGCGCCAACGGAACCTTCGCGTCGTTGTCGTACTCGGCATACAGCACCGAGTCCAGGTCGACCATCGTCAGTGCTTCAGCTTGATCGGCGCGCAGGTAACGGCCGATCGAAGGGGCGCGATGCCAAATGCCATAGGCACGATCGCGGGTTTCGTATTGTTCGAGCCTCATAGTCAGCTCCAGAAAGCGCACGCTCAAGCGAGGTTACGCGCGACCAATGGTGGGTCATGTGGTTGTGGGTTTGGGATAGATCCGTTTAGCGGCAAGAATCGCCTGGAGAAGATGCCAAGCGATCTCATCTTGTACGGACCTCAATCGCGCGGACATTTGCTCGGGCGTCTCAAGTTGCGGCTCTCGACGTCGTGCCATTTCCAGTACTTTGGCAGTCGGTGCGTCTGACACGGATCTCACCCGGCGGCGCCCCGACCTCTTTGGAACGGGAAGATCGCGAACATTGTCAGCCATGGCTCACCTCAGTCTCGGCAATGTCTTCGAGCGGATCCCAGTTGTCGAGGTACGGTTCGCCCATGCACATGAGACCCCACAGATAGGCGGCGATAGTTTCGCTAAAACCCGCCCTCTGATCCCCAAGCCGTTGACTCACTCCGCTTTCCCACTGCCTCGCAAGCTTGCGGGGATTAGGCATTTCCACCGTTTTCCACACACGCAGTTGATCTACTGCCGCGGCAACGCCTTTCCGATATTCGGAGGTGAACGGGGCGTTCTCGGTTGCGCCGAGATTCGACATGGCGCACCGTCTCATCTGATCGCCGAGATTCATCATGGCGCTTGCCAACTTATCCATGTCGAGCTTCAAGTCAACAAGCGTGCAGTGCACGGGCAGTGCGCTCTCCACATCATCTGGCAGCGCTTCAACCATGAATGCCAGCGTGTTGTGGATCTTCCAGGCTGAGCCGATCTGGTCGACGAGCAAACGGTCGAGTTGAGCCAACTCCGTGGCATTTTCAGGTGCCGCTTGTGCAGGGGTAGAATTGCTATTAGCCATAACGGACCTCCTATATAGGCCGTGTTTTGGTCAGGCGGTCTTGGTGCGCCAACACCTTGACTGCCGCTCTCTGATACTAGATGCGTCCGAAATGCCCCGGGAAGTAACCTATGTCGCCCGGAGTGCCACGGAGAGTTTCTGTGCAGTTTTCAGCATCGCGGGCGGCCGAACGCAACAACTCCCGCAAGAGAACAAACGACCACGTTTCGTCATTGGTCGGATTGCGGATTTTTTCGACGCACAGATCGTGCATTGCCACGAGCGATTGGAGCAGATGCTCAATCCGGTTAGCTACCTGCGAAACTTCCTCGTCGGTAGCGGCCGAGCTACGAGCGATACAATCGACTTCAGCCATGATTCAAGCTCCTTCAAGCTTGGTTGTGGTCAGGCGACGCAAAGTGTTCCAGCACCCGCGTCGCCGCCTCCCTGATACCGTCAGGCACGGTCCTTCATCTATGCTGCTGTGCGCGCCGTACCGATCGACGCCACGGTAGACGAGGCGGCTGCTGTCGCGCAGAACTTCGCCCACTCGTTCATCAGCCGGCGGCGCTTCTCGAACAGATCGCCGCGCCGATACGCTGCTTCGACCTTGTTGCCGATTGCGTGCGCGAGTGCCATCTCGACGACTTCGCTGGCATAGCTCGTGCGCTCGGCCGCCCAGTCGCGGAACGTCGAGCGGAAACCATGCGGGACAACCGCAGCATTTTGTTGCTTCGGGTCGCGCCATATCGGCAGTTCACCGTCGCCGTTCATGCGCTTGATCACGGCAGCCAGCGTCATGTCTGAAAGCGGCTTCTCGCCCGCGGAAAAGACGAGCGGGCCGGTCTTCGCCTTGCTCAGGCGCTCGACGATCGCCGCCGCGCGTGTGGAAAGCGGGACCGAGTGCTCAACCTTCATCTTCATGCGCGCTGCGGGGATGGTCCAGACCTTCGCGTCCAGATCGAACTCTTCCCAAGTTGCGCCACGCACCTCGCCGGAACGTGCCGCCGTCAGGATTTGGAACTCGAGCGCGAGCGCTGCGAGACCTTCACGAGTACGCAGATCGACCATGAAGGCGCCGGCTTGGGTGAACGGCAATGCCGGCATGGGACGTACAGCCCGGACCTTCTCGCGGGCCGGCAGGAGCGCTTCGAGATGCCCGCGCCAGCGCGCAGGGTTATCCCCGCGGCGGAGTCCCCGAACCGTAGCCCAGTCAAGGATGTTTTCGAGGCGGCCGCGCAGGCGGCTGGCAGTCTCGGTCTTGTCCTTCCACATCGGCTCGAGGATGCGCAACACCAGCCCAGTATCGACATCCTGGATCGCCAACGCCCCGATCACCGGCGCGGCGTAGGTTTCGATCGTGTTCGTCCACTGCGATGCGTGCTTAGCGTTCTTCCAACCGGCCGAGTGCGCCTCGATGTATGCCTTTGCGCATTCCGAGAAAGTCATCGATGTGGCGGCCTTCAGCATCTCCTGGGCCTTGCGCGTGTTCTTCGCCTCCATCGGGTCGGTGCCGTCAGCGAGCAAACGGCGGCAGTCCTCGGCCTTCTTGCGCGCATCAGCCAGGGATACAGCATTGAGCGAGCCAAGCCCCATCCACTTCGATTTCCCGTGGAGCTTGTACCGAAAGACCCAGCTCTTGGTCAGAGTCGGCGACACCTGCAGGTACAGGCCGCCTCCATCGTTGTGGAAGCCCGGATCCTTCATTTTGCTGACACCCACCGGAGAAAGCTTGTGGAGCCCGCCTGCCGATTTCGTTGCCATATCCACACCTCTATCTACACCCTTTGATGCGATTCTATGCAATCAATTGGAAGTAAACAAGAGGATTTTTTGGGGGATAGCCCTGATTATTCTGGGTTTTTCTGGATACGGGATAGCTGACGACATCGAACGACACTGAATTATGGCGGACCCTCTCTCCGCCAGTATTCAAATGCCCGCGCCAGCGGGCATTTTCGTTTCCGGAGAAAAGCAAGCCGACAGTTCGGCTTGCGCGGGGGATTCGAAGGGATTCGCTTGCCAGCGAATCCGCGGCCCGCGCTCGTGTGGGCGAATCCCTCTCTGCGCCAGAATGCATGACGCCCCTGATATCCCGAGAAATCAGGAGTTTTTCATTTGGGGCGCCGGCACGCCCGGCATCCGCCCGCCTCACGGATGCCGAATGTAATCCACCAGCGCCCGCGTATACTCATCCGGCCGCTTGTCGCACAGACTCACCGCGATCGCCACCGCAAACCCCGCCGGCACGCCGAACACGCCCGAACTGATCGGCTCGATCCCGAACCACGTGCGCCCCGCGAACCCGGTCAACTGCGTGAAATACGGATACGTCGACACGATGTAGTACACGCACACCGCCAACCCCGTCACCATCCCCGCGATCGCCCCGCGCGTCGTCGTGCGCTTCCAGAACACCCCGAGCACCAGCACCGGAAAGAAGCTCGACGCCGCCAGCGAAAACGCGGCGCCGACCAGAAACAGGATCTTCCCCGTATTGAGCGACGCGACATACGACGCGAACAGCGCGACGCCGAGCAGCAGCACCTTCGAGATCGTCACGCGCCGCTGGCTCGATGCATCGGGTGCGACCATGCAGTAATACACGTCGTGCGACAGCGCGTTCGCGATCGTCAGCAGCAGCCCGTCAGCGGTCGACAGCGCGGCGGCCAGTGCACCGGCCGCGATCAGTCCCGACACGACGTACGGTAACCCCGCGATCTCCGGCGCGGCCAGCACGACCATGTCCGGCTGCATCTGGATTTCCGACCAGTGCACGATCCCGTCGCGAATCACCTCGACGACGCTGATCAGGTCCGGTTCGAAGTGATGCCATTGCGTGACCCACGCCGGCAATTCCGCGAACGGCCGCCCGACGAGGTTCGCAAGGATCTCGTACTTGATCAGCACCGCGAGCACCGGCACGCTCAGGTAGAACAGCGCGATGAAGAACAGCGTCCAGCCGACCGAGCGTCGTGCCGATGCGACCGAGGTCGTCGTGTTGTAGCGCGTCAGGATGTGCGGCAGGCTCGCGGTGCCGAGCGACAGGCACAGCAGCAGCGCGAGAAAATTGCGCTCGCGCGGCTTGCGTTCGTCGTCGCTTGCAGCCGGAAACGGCTCGTGCATCGGCACGGGCGGCTCGGCGCGCGCCAGCAGGTCGTCGCGCGCCTGCGTCCACGCGACGCGCGCCGCTGCCGGGTCGCGCGGGAAGTCCGCCAGTTCGCGCTCGCGCAGGCTGATCTCGCGCAGCGGCCCGTTATGGCGTCGCAGGTCGGCCAGCTGGTCGACCAGATGCCGGCGCGCGTCCGCATACGACGACGGCAGCCGGTCGAGTCGCGTCTGGATCTCCGCGGCCTGCCGGCGGTACGCGTCGCGTACCCGCTGCTCGTCGGACGCCTCGCGCACCTGCGCCTCGCGCGCCGCGACGCGCTCCATCAGCTTGCCGTAATTGAATTGCGGCACGGGTCCGAGCCCGTTCTTCATCGCGATCAGCGACACCGGGATCAGGATCGCGCTGATCAGGATGATGTACTGCGCGACCTGCGTCCACGTGACCGCACGCATCCCGCCGAGAAACGAGCACACGAGAATGCCGGCGAGCCCGCAGAAGATCCCGATCGCGAAATCGACGCCGATGAAGCGCGTCGCGATCAGGCCGATCCCCTGGATCTGCGCGACCAGATACACGAACGAACACAGGATCGCCGCGCCGGCCGCGAGCGCGCGCACGGCCGTGCTCGAGAAGCGCGTGCCGAGAAAATCGGGAATCGTGTAGCGCGCGAGCTTGCGCACATACGGCGCGAGCAGGAACGCGACGAGGCAGAAGCCGCCTGTCCAGCCCATCATGTACGCGAGCGCGTCGTAGCCGGTCGCGTAGAGCGAGCCGGCCAGGCCGATGAACGACGCGGCCGACAGCCAGTCGGCCGCCGTCGCCATCCCGTTGAACGCGGACGGCACGCGCCGCCCGGCCACGTAGTACTCGACGAGATCGGACGTGCGCGACAGCAGCCCGATCACCGCATACACGGCGATCGGCACGAACAGGAACACATAGCCGATCCAGACGCCCGAACCGGTCGCGCGCTCGATCCGCCACATCAGCAGCACGAACCCGAGAAACCCCAGCGTATAGAGCGCGTATGCGCGGATCAGTCGATGCGTCAGCATGGGTCAGCGCCCGCCGCCGTTCGCGATGCCGGAGCGCGCCGCATGATCGTCGTACGCGCGGCGCAGCGTGCGGTCCGCGCGCTGCATCAGCCCGATGTAGACGACGATCAGCACGAGGTACACGAGAATCGCGCCCTGCGCGCCGACATAGAACGGCAGGCTGAAGCCGGCGAAACGGACCGCGGCGAGCGCGGGCCCGAAGAACGGCACGATGAACGACACCGCGAAACCGATCGCCATCAGCACCGCGATCAGCGCGACGTTGAAGCGCCAGTAGCGCGCGTGGGCACGCGCGAGCGGCTCGGGAACGGGCGGTGGCGCCGCAGGCGCCGAACGGGTCGGAACAGTCATGCCGTTATGTAGCAAAAAGCCCCTGCGCGGGCAATCGGGATTGCCGCGCAGGGGCTCGTGCGCGAGACGCGCAGCCGGTACGATCAGCGCACTTCGGCGAGCTGCTCGAGGATGGCCGGATTCTCGAGCGTGGACGTATCCTGCGTGATCGCCTCGCCCTTCGCGAGCGAGCGCAGCAGGCGCCGCATGATCTTGCCCGAACGCGTCTTCGGCAGGTTGTCGCCGAAGCGGATGTCCTTCGGCTTCGCGATCGGCCCGATCTGCTTGCCGACCCAGTCGCGCAGCGTCTTCGCGAGCGCCGCGGCTTCGTCGCCTTCCGGACGCGCACGCTTGAGCACGACGAACGCGACGACCGCCTCGCCCGTCGTGTCGTCCGGGCGGCCGACCACGGCGGCCTCGGCCACGAGCTCGTGCGAGACCAGCGCCGATTCGATCTCCATCGTGCCGAGCCGGTGACCCGACACGTTCAGCACGTCGTCGATCCGGCCCATGATCGTGAAGTAGCCGGTGTCCTTGTCGCGCACGGTGCCGTCGCCGGCAAGGTACAACGTGCCGCCGAGTTCTTCCGGGTAGTAGCTCTTCTTGAAGCGTTCCGGGTCGCCCCAGATCGTGCGGATCATCGCGGGCCACGGGCGCTTGACGACGAGGATGCCGCCCTGCCCGTTCGGCACGTCCTGGCCCGTCTCGTCGACCACCGCGGCCATGATGCCCGGCAGCGGCAGCGTGCACGAACCGGGCACGGTCGGCGTCGCGCCCGGCAGCGGCGTGATCATGTGGCCGCCGGTTTCGGTTTGCCACCACGTATCGACGATCGGGCAGCGCTCCTGGCCGACGTGCTTGTGATACCACATCCACGCTTCCGGATTGATCGGCTCGCCGACCGTGCCGATGATGCGCAGGCTCGACAGGTCGTAGCTCTTCGGATGCACCTTGTCGTCGGCTTCGGCCGCCTTGATCAGCGAACGGATCGCGGTCGGCGCGGTGTAGAACACGGTGACCTTGTGATCGCCGATCATCTTCCAGAAGCGGCCGGCGTCCGGGTAGGTCGGCACGCCTTCGAACACGACCTGCGTGCCGCCGCATGCGAGCGGGCCGTACGTGATGTACGTGTGGCCCGTGACCCAGCCGATGTCGGCCGTGCACCAGAACACGTCGGTCGGTTTCCAGTCGAAGGTCCACTTCATCGTTTGCGCGGCCCACAGCAGGTAGCCGCCCGTGCTGTGCTGCACGCCCTTCGGCTTGCCGGTCGAGCCCGACGTATACAGGATGAACAGCGGGTGCTCGGCGCCGACCCATTCCGGCTCGCAGGTGTCGGACTCGCCGTCGGTCAGTTCGTGCATCCACAGGTCGCGGCCGGCATGCCAGTCGATCTTGCCGCCGGTGCGGCGATAGACGATCACGCTCTTCACCGCTTCGCAGCCGCCCAGCGCGAGCGCCTCGTCGGCAATGCTCTTGAGCGGCAGCGTCTTGCCGCCGCGCGCCTGCTCGTCGGCCGTGATCAGCGCGACCGCGCCGACGTCGACGAGCCGCTCGTTCAGCGATTTCGCGGAGAAGCCGCCGAACACGACCGAGTGCGTCGCGCCGATGCGCGCGCACGCCTGCATCGCGACGATGCCTTCGATCGACATCGGAATGTAGATGACGACGCGGTCGCCCTTGCCGATCCCGCGTTTCTTCAGCGCATTCGCGAAGCGCGACACGCGCGCCAGCAGATCCGCATAGGTGACGCGCGTGACGGTGCCGTCGTCGGCCTCGAAGATCACCGCGACGCGCTCGCCGTTGCCGGCTTCGACGTGACGGTCGAGACAGTTGTACGACGCGTTCAGCTCGCCGTCGTCGAACCACTTGTAGAACGGCGCATTGCTCTCGTCGAGCACCTTCGAGAACGGCTTGTGCCACGTGAGGCCCTCGCGCGCGAGACGCGCCCAGAAGCCTTCGTAATCCTGCTCGGCCTCGGCGGCGAGCGCGCGATAGGCCGGCATGCCGGAAATGGTCGCCGCCTTCTCGAGCGCCGCGGGCGGCGGGAACTGACGGGTTTCGTGAAGAACCGATTCAATCGCAGACATCGACTACCCCTTGGTGAACATGAATCCTCTGGCGGCGCGATCGTGCGCGCCGCACGTGTCTTGGCCGGCGCATGCGCGCCGCTGTCTCCTACCCACCCGCACGCGGCCACGAAGGCCGCGCACGATGCTGCACCGCACCACATCACGCGAACGTGAACGGGCGGCCCGACGGTTTCCACGATAAGCGCCCGAACTTACCCGTCACTTACGCGGCATGGCCGTTTCGCACACCGGGCGGCACCGCATGACGGTCGGCTTTACGCTGTTACAACCGCGACCCTACAATCCTAACTGAACTCGCCTTCCGGATTCCAGCTTGAATCGCTACGCCCTCTTCCTCATCCTGTCGATGCTGTTCGTCGGCAGCAACGTCGGTATCGGTAAATCCATCGTCGCATTCGTTCCCGTCGCGATCCTCGCCACGCTGCGCTTCGTGATCGCGATCGCCGTCCTGTGGCCGCTGTTCAGCCCCGTGAAGATGCGCGCGGTCAAGCGCAGCGAATGGCTGAACCTGTTCCTGCAGGCGTTCTTCGGCACCTTCATGTTTACGCTGCTGATGCTCAACGGCGTGCAGCGCACGAGCGCGGTCGCGGCCGGCGTGATCACGAGCACGATCCCGGCGATCGTCGCGCTGTTCGCATGGCTGATCCTGCGTGAAAAACCGAACGGCCGTGCGCTCTTGTCGATCGCGCTCGCGATCGCCGGCGTCGTCACGATCAACCTCGCCAACGGCGGCGCGGCCGGGCATGACGGCCACGGCGACGCGTCCGGCTCGCTGACCGGCAACCTGCTGATCCTCGGCGCCGTGTGCTGCGAATCGATCTACGTGATCCTGTCGCGCCGGCTCACGCAGACGCTCGCGCCGATCGACATCTGCGCGTACACGCACCTGTTCGGCCTGTTCCTGATGCTGCCGCTCGGCGCGACCGCGCTGTGGCATTTCGATTACGCGAGCGTGCCGGCCGGCACCTGGGCGCTCGTCGTCTGGTATGGCCTGTCGGCCAGCATCTTCTCGTTCTGGCTGTGGATGAAAGGCATCCGGCACGTGCCGGGCAGCCTCGCCGGCGTGTTCAGCGCGGTGCTGCCGATCGCCGCGGCCGCATACGGCATCGCGTTCCTCGGCGAGCGCCCGACGCTCGCGCACGGCGTTGCGCTCGCCTGCGTGGTCACCGGCATCGTGCTCGCGAGCCTGCGCGTGAAACGCGTGCCGGCCGCCGCGTCCTGATCCGTCCCCGGCACACCCGGCGCGTCGCTGCAGTCGCGCCGGCCGACGCGTTACAATAGCGCGCCTTTTCAAGATTACCCCCGATACCTGCGCACCGCGCCCGTACCTCCATCATGTCCGCCCCGCATTCGCCCGGCCACCCGGCCCGCCGCCCGCTTCGCCCGCTTCCCGCGCTGATTTTCATGAGCCGCTGGCTCCAGGTTCCGCTTTACCTCGGCCTGATCGTCGCGCAGGCCGTCTACGTGTTCCTGTTCCTGAAGGAAGTCTGGCACCTGCTGTCGCATGCGGCCGGTCTCGACGAGATCAGCGTGATGCTCGCGGTGCTCGGCCTGATCGACGTGGTGATGATCTCGAACCTGCTGATCATGGTGATCGTCGGCGGATACGAAACGTTCGTGTCGCGCCTCGGCATCGAGGGCCACCCCGACGAACCCGAATGGCTCGACCACGTGAACGCGGGCGTGCTGAAGGTCAAGCTGTCGATGGCGCTGATCAGCATTTCGTCGATCCACCTGCTGAAGACCTTCATCAACCCCGACCAGCACACGACGCACGCGATCATGTGGCAGGTGATCATCCACGTGTCGTTCCTCGTGTCGGCGCTCGTGATGGCGTGGGTCGACCGCCTGACGACGCACACGCACCCGGCCCATTTCCACGAGACGCACGCGCCGCACGCGAGCGCCGTGCCCGCGTCCCGCAAGCCGGCCGAAGCAGCCGCCAACGCATAAACGCATTCCCCACTGTCCCCACAGAGTCTCAGCCATGACCGTCATCAAACAGGAAGACCTGATCCAGAGCATCGCGGATTCGCTGCAGTACATCAGCTACTACCACCCGCTCGACTACATCCAGGCCCTCGGCCGCGCGTACGAGCTGGAAGAGAGCCCGGCCGCGAAGGATGCGATCGCGCAGATCCTCACGAACAGCCGCATGTGCGCGGAAGGCAAGCGCCCGATCTGCCAAGACACCGGCATCGTCACGATCTTCGTGAAGGTCGGCATGGACGTGCGCTGGGACGGCGCGACGATGGGCCTCACCGACATGATCAACGAAGGCGTGCGCCGCGGTTACACGCACCCGGACAACGTGCTGCGCGCGTCGATCGTCAATCCGCCGGAAGGCGCCCGCAAGAACACGAAGGACAACACGCCGGCCGTGATCCACTACGAGATCGTGCCGGGCGACAAGGTCGACGTGCAGGTCGCGGCGAAGGGCGGCGGCTCGGAGAACAAGTCGAAGTTCGTGATGCTCAATCCGTCCGATTCGATCGTCGACTGGGTGCTGAAGACGGTCCCGACGATGGGCGCGGGCTGGTGCCCGCCGGGCATGCTCGGGATCGGCATCGGCGGCACGGCCGAGAAGGCGATGCTGATGGCGAAGGAATCGCTGATGGAGCCGATCGACATCCAGGAAATCATCGCGCGCGGCCCGAAGGACTGGGTCGAGGAACTGCGCGTCGAACTGCACGAGAAGGTCAACGCGCTCGGTATCGGCGCACAGGGCCTCGGCGGTCTCGCGACCGTGCTGGACGTGAAGATCATGGCGGCACCGACGCACGCGGCCTCGAAGCCGGTCGCGCTGATCCCGAACTGCGCGGCCACGCGCCACGCGCACTTCGTGCTCGACGGGTCGGGCCCGGCCAAGCTCGAAGCGCCGTCGCTCGACGCCTGGCCGAAGGTGCAGTGGGAGCCGAACACGGAAACGAGCAAGCGCGTCGACCTGAACACGCTGACGCCGGAAGAAGTCGCGAGCTGGACGCCGGGCCAGACGCTGCTGCTGTCGGGCAAGATGCTCACCGGCCGCGACGCCGCGCACAAGCGCATCGCCGACATGCTCGCGAAGGGCGAGAAGCTGCCGGTCGACTTCACGAACCGCGTGATCTACTACGTCGGCCCGGTCGATCCGGTGCGTGACGAAGTGGTCGGCCCGGCCGGCCCGACGACGGCCACGCGCATGGACAAGTTCACCGAGACGATGCTCGCGCAGACGGGCCTGATCTCGATGGTCGGCAAGGCCGAGCGCGGCCCGGTCGCGATCGATGCGATCAAGAAGCACAAGGCTGCGTACCTGATGGCGGTCGGCGGGGCGGCCTACCTCGTGTCGAAGGCGATCCGCGGCGCGAAGGTGCTCGCGTTCGAAGACCTCGGCATGGAAGCGATCTACGAGTTCGACGTGCAGGACATGCCGGTGACGGTCGCCGTCGATTCGTCGGGCACGTCGGTGCACCAGACCGGTCCGAAGGAGTGGCAGGCGAAGATCGGCAAGATCCCGGTCGCAACCGCTTAAGGGCGATCGAACGAAAGGCCGGACGGACGTCCGGCCTTTTTGCTTCTCGTTCTCATTATTGTGTACGGCCGGTTGTTCGAGGCTGATTCTCATTACACGCAAAAGGCAGGCCAGATAAGGCTTCGAGGCTTGGCTTTTCTCGTTCGAGCGATTATCGTTCGGTTTCTGAAGCCCCACTGAACAAGGAACAGCCATGCAAGGCGACAAGAAAGTCATCGAATACCTGAACGCCCAACTGAAGAACGAACTCACGGCGATCAACCAGTACTTCCTGCATGCCCGCATGTACAAGCACTGGGGTCTCGACAAGCTCGGCAAGCACGAGTACGACGAGTCGATCGGCGAGATGAAGCACGCCGACTGGCTGATCGAGCGCGTGTTCATGCTCGACGGCCTGCCGAACCTGCAGGACCTGCACAAGCTGCTCGTCGGCGAGGAAACCGAAGAGATCCTGAAGTGCGACCTGAAACTCGAGCAGATCTCGCAGTCCACCTGCAAGGAAGCGATCGCCTACTGCGAATCGGTTCGCGACTACGTGTCGCGCGAGATCTTCGAAAAGATCCTCGACGACACCGAAGAACACATCGACTGGCTGGAAACGCAGATCGACCTGATCGGCAAGGTCGGCCTGCAGAACTACCAGCAAACGATGATGGGCTCGGCCGAGTAACCGGCCGCATCGCCACCTTGCCGTCCGCATGACGATGACGCACCAGCCAGTCGCCTCCGGGGTCCGCCCCGCCGCCCCTGTCGGCATCTTCGACTCGGGGCTCGGCGGCCTGTCGGTGCTGCGCGCCGTGCGTGCGCACCTGCCCGGGGAATCGTTCGTCTACGTCGCCGATTCGCATCACGCGCCGTATGGCCCGCGCGACGAAGCGTTCATTACCGAGCGCACGCTGGCGATCGGCGAATGGCTCGCGCGCGAAGGCGCGAAGGCGCTCGTCATCGCGTGCAACACGGCAACCGCACGCGCGATCGCGGCCATCCGCGAACGCCTGGCGATTCCGCTCGTCGGCGTCGAGCCGGGCATCAAGCCGGCCGCCGCGCTGTCCGCGACCGGCGTCGCCGGTGTCCTCGCCACGCAATCGACACTGAACAGCCCGCGCTTCCGGGCGCTGCTGGATCGCTACGGCGCCGGCCGCCGCTTCATCTGCCAGCCCGGCCACGGGCTCGTCGAGGCGATCGAACGCGGCGACACGAACTCACCCGCCCTACGTGCGTTGCTCGAGCGTTACCTGCAGCCGATGCTCGACGACGGCGCCGATACGCTGGTGCTCGGCTGCACGCACTACCCGTTCTTCACGGAAACGATTCGTGACCTTGTTGGCGATCGCCTGACGATCGTCGACACGAGCGACGCCATCGCGCGCCAGCTCTCCCGGGTGCTCGACGAACGCGGCCTGCGCGCGCCGGCCGGCACCCAGGCCGCGCCGCCCCGCTTCTGCTCGACGAGCGACGGCGTGCAACTGCGCGCCCTCGCGTCGACGCTGCTCGGCCTCGATGCGCCGGTCGAATCCGTCACCATTTCCTCGCCGAACGCGCGCGCCTGCGCGACCGCCTGACGCGGGCCCGCAGGCCCGCTCCCGCCGCAGTTCCGCCGCCCCAGCCGTTTCAAGGGTCCGATGACCTTAAAAAAAGCCGGACCCAGGCTTGTCAACGTCTGCAAAATTAATGATAATAATTCGCATTAACGTTAGCTATCGCAACTCATCATGATCGTCTGCGTGTGCAAGTCTGTTTCCGATCGCAAGATTCGCGCGTCCCTCGCCGAGGGCGTCCACTCTTTCGATGAACTCCAGTTCGAACTCGGCGTGGCCACGTGCTGCGGCAAGTGCGAGGAGTCCGTACGCGACCTCATGGCCGAGCAAGGCGTCTGCGCAAGCCGGTGCGGTGTCGAGCATCACGCTCACCCGATCCCGGTCACGTTCTACGAACGCAAGGCAGCCTGAGCGGCGCCGAGCGTGCACATGCGGCCCAGGCCGCATTTTTTGTTTTGACCGTCAGCAAGCCACCGTCTGCGCGAGCCAGCGGCTTACCTGCCAAGGAGCCTGTCATGGAATTGCTGATCGGATTTGTGACCACCGTTTGCATCTCGCTGCTGATCTTCCGCAAGTGATGCCGATTCACCCGCCGCGCCCCGGGTGCGACATCGTTCTTTCAAGCTAACATGCAGGCTTCGCATCTCGCTCCTGCCGGCGCCATGCCGGCTGCACCACGTATGAATTCCCGAGTGATCGTCGTCGCGGTCGGTGTGCTTGCCGCACACGCGATCATGCTGACGGCCGCCTGGCTCCATCGCAACGCGCCGCCGCCGAAATCGGTCGAGGTCCAGACGATCACCGCGCAGCTCATCACGCCTGCCCCGATCGCGCAGCAGGTTGCGGCCGAATCGATCCCGCAGCCCGCGCCGCCGAAGCCCGTGCCGCGCGTGAAGCCGAAGGTCGAGCCGAAGCCGGTGCAGAAAGCGGCGAAGCCGACACCTCAACCGGTTGCGCAATCGCCGGCCCCGTCGCCCACCCCGGCGCCGGCCGCCGATCCGACGCCCGCGCCGGCCGCGCCCGCCCCCGCGGCACCGGCCGCCGCCCCCGGCCCGGCGCGCGAAACGATGCAGGTCAGCGCGCCGAAGAACGTGCCGACGCTCCAATGCAACTTCGTGAAGCCCGACTACCCGTCGATGTCGCGCCGACGCGGCGAATCGGGTACGGCCTACGTTCACTTCGTCGTCGGCGTGACCGGCAAGATCGAAAGCATCGACCTGCAGAAGAGCAGCGGCTACCCGCGCCTCGACGACGCCGCACTCGACGCGATGCGCTCGACCACCTGCCGTCCGTACATCGAGAACGGCCAGGCGATCCGCGCCGCCCGCACACAGCCCTACAGCTTCGGGCTCACCGACTAACCTGCTTCATCCGGAAGATTCAAAGGAAACAAGAAAATGCAAAGCTACGGTATCGCGCACGTCTGGGCGCAAGGTGATTTCGTCACGCGCGCCATCGCGATCACGCTGCTCGTGATGTCGGTCCTGTCGTGGATCGTGATCGTCATCAAGGGCTGGAACGTGATCCGCCTGAACCGTCTCACGAAGAATGCCGAACAGGCATTCTGGCATTCGGACAATTTCGACGACGGCATCAAGAAGCTCGGTCTCGCCGCATCGACGCCGAACGACAACCCGTTCCTCGCGCTCGCGCTGTCGGGCAAGGAAGCCGCCGACCACCACCACCAGACGCAACCGCACCTGCACGATCGCATGGACGTGTCGGACTGGGTCACGCGCTGCCTGAAGGACACGATGGACGAAGGCATCTCGCGCATGCAGAGCGGCCTCGCGATCCTCGCGTCGGTCGGCAGCACGGCACCGTTCGTCGGCCTGTTCGGCACGGTCTGGGGGATCTACCACGCGCTGCTCGCCATCGGCGCAACCGGCCAGACGTCGATCGACCAGGTCGCCGGCCCGGTCGGCGAATCGCTGATCATGACGGCCTTCGGCCTGTTCGTCGCGATCCCGGCCGTGCTCGGCTACAACGCGCTGACGCGCGCGAACAAGGGTGTCGTCAGCAAGCTGCGCCGCTTCGCGCACGGCCTGCACGCGTACTTCGTGACGGGCGCGAAGCTCGCATCGTCGTCGACGCGCGACGGCCTGCGTCTCGCGACGCGCGCCAGCTGAGACGAGGTGAACCATGGCCATGAACACCGGTTTCAGCGACGATGACGACGATGCAGTGATGAGCGAGATCAACATGACGCCGCTCGTCGACGTCATGCTCGTACTCCTGATCATTTTCCTCGTGACGATCCCGGCGATGCAGCATGCGGTGAAGATCGACCTGCCGCACGCCAGCAGCCAGCCCGTCGACGAAAAACCGCAGACGGTCGACGTAGCGATCCAGGGCGACGGCACGATCCTGTGGGACGACCACACGGTCACGCGCGAACAGTTGCAGGCTCGCATCGCGGAAGCCGCGAAACGCACGCCGCAGCCCGAGTTGCACCTGCGTGCGGATCGCAAGGTGGCATACGAGCACGTCGCGGAAGTGATGTCGGATGCGCAGGCCGGCGGCCTGACGAAGCTCGGCTTCGTCACGGAGCCCGGCGCGAAAGCGAAGTAACACGCGCCCGTCTCGCGATAACGCATCGCAGGCACCTCGCCGGCCGCACCTAGCCGGCCACACCTAGCCGGCCGCCCACAAAGTAAAAGGCCTTCATCGCCAGATGAAGGCCTTTTTTCATGCGCACGCGGGCGCCTTCGGGCGGCGGGCTCTTCGGCGGTATCGGTTACGCCTCGAGCAACGCAAATGCGACTCTGCCGTGGTCTGCACGGACTGCGCGTTCTGCCCTATCTGGCTCACAATATATGCGGCCACCTGATTTCGCTCAGAACTTCCTTCACGAAATGGGATTTCAATATAGGCCCGCACGCGCACGCATTCAAGGTTCCGGCGATTGAAACTTGCGATTGCAGGCGACGCTTCAATGACAAAACAAATTTGCGTCGTCGTGCACGCTGTGTTCAGGTCGCCGAAACATCGGCCGCTGCTTCCTTCTTCGCGCGCTCGGGGCAGCCGGGCTCCTTGTACGCGCCATGATCGAGCTTCTCGACCAGGTAGTCGACGAACGCGCGCACCGCGGGCGGCATCCCCTGCCGCGACACGAACACCGCATACAGTTGCGGCACCGGCAGCGTCCAGCCCGGCATCACGGGTGACAGCTGCCCCGCACGCAGCGCGTTGCCGTACATCATCTCCGGCAGCGCCGCGATGCCGAGGCCGTCGAGCACGGCCTCGCGGATCGTCATCAGGTCGGCCGTCACGAGCCGCGGGTCATGCTCGTGCACGTGACGCGTGCCGTCCGGCGCGATCAGGTTGAACACGTGCCGCCCGTCGACGCTCGGCGTATCGAGCGTCTCGAAACCGGTCAGGTCGTCCGGCACCAGCGGCGGCGCATTCTGGCTCAGCAGGCTCGGCGCGCCGACCAGCATCTGTTCCGTGCGCCACAGCGGCCGCACGACGATGTTGGCGTTCTGCGGCGGTTCCGAGCGTACGCGCAGCGCGACGTCGATCGAATCCTCGAACAGGTCGATCACGCGATTCGTCACGCGGACGTGCACCTTCACCTCGGGATAGCGGCGCAGGAATTCGGGCAGGATGCGCGACAGCATCGTCTGCGACAGCGTGACGGGCACGCTGACCCGCACCGAACCGCGCGGCGACGCGCGCAACTGCTGCACCGCGTTCATCGCGGCCTGCGCTTCGGCCAGCATCGCCTGGCAATGCTGGTAGAACAGCTCGCCCGCCTCGGTCAGCGCGAGCTTGCGCGTCGAGCGCTGCAGCAGGCGCACGCCGAGCGCCGCCTCGAGTTCGGTCAGGCGCCGCGACAGGCGCGATTTCGAGATGCCCAGCACGCGCTCCGCGGCCGAGAAACCGCCATGTTCGACGACCTGGGAAAAGTACATCAGGTCGTTCAGGTTATGTGCATCGATATTCATCTCATCGTTCCAATTTCAGAACAATCCATTGCGAACCACCGCAAATCGAACGGTAAAGCGCCCAATATAATAGCGCTATGTTTCAGAAATGACGCTATTCCGATGATCTCGAGGGCTTCCTCATGACGACCGCTCGCTCGCTTGACCGTACCTACCCCGCGCTTCGCACCACCGAAGGCGGCGGGTTCGTGGTTCACCGTCCGTTCCCGACCCGATTGCTGATGGACTTCGATCCGTTCCTGCTGCTCGATGAAATGGGCCCCGTCGACTACGGCCCCGGCGAAGCCGTGGGCGCGCCCGACCATCCGCATCGCGGCTTCGAAACCGTGACGTATGCGCTCGACGGCCGCTTCCGCCATCGCGACTCGTCCGGCCACGCCGGCACGCTCGGCCCCGGCGACGTCCAATGGATGACGGCCGGCGCCGGCGTCGTGCACAGCGAGATGCCCGATCCCGCGTTCGCACAGGCGGGCGGCCGCTCGCACGGCTTCCAGCTGTGGGTCAACCTGCCGCGCCGCGACAAGATGATCGCGCCGCGCTACCAGGAGATCCCGGCCGACCGCATCCCGACCGCGACATCGCCGGACGGCCGCGTGCACGTACGCGTGATCGCCGGCGAAGCGTTCGGCGTCCAGGCGGCGATCGAGACGCGCACGCCGATCCTCTACCAGCATTTCACGCTGGAGCCCGGCGCAACGGTCACGCAGCCCGTGCCGGCCGGTTATCGCGTGTTCGCCTATCCGATCGACGGAACGGGGCTCTACGGGCCCGACAGGCAGGCTGTCGACGCCCGGCACATGATCGTCTACGGCGACGACGGCGACACGGTCGCGTTCGCCGCCGGCGACACGCCGCTCGACCTGCTGCTGATCGGCGGCGTGCCACTCAACGAGCCGATCGTCCGCTACGGCCCGTTCGTGATGAATACGGAGGAAGAGATCCGGCAAGCCGTCGTCGACTACCAGACGGGCCGCATGGGCCGCATCGACGCATGACACCCGATCGGGGCGGCAGGGGCCGCGAAACCGGTGGTTTTGCGTCACAATAACTTCTTGAACCATGTGGCTGCCCGCCACCCAGAAGGAACCCGCCCCCTTGAACTTCGAACACCTGATCCAGATCAATTCCGACGATCCGGCCGTGCCGACCCTCACCCGCGACCAGCTCTGGGAGGGCCTCGTGCTGCGCGCCGAACAGCCGCAACTGTTCGTACTCGGCCTCGACAGCTGCGTCGTCCTCGAACGGACGGACACGACGCTCGAACGTGAGTTGCACTACGGCCATGCGACCGTGCGCGATCACGTCACGTTCACGCCGAACCAGCAGGTTCGCTACGACATCCGCGCGGCCGATGGCGAGATCGGCGGCTCGCTGACGATGACGATCGAGGAACGCGACGACCACGCGCTGTTCCTGCGTTTCGAGTACCGCACCACGCTGACCGTCACCGACGACAGCGAAGATGCGCGGCAGACGCACGGGATCGTCAAGGAGGCCTACCGCACGTCGGACATCGACACGGTGCGCCTGATCCGCGAATACGCGCAGGGCCGCAAGGACCCCGATCCGCTGCACTGACCGCGGCGGCGGCCTGCGGGCCGCCTTTTGATTCAAGCTATCAAGTCTGATGTTTCGATCGATAAAGAGTTTTTGTAAATGGGAATAGTTATCATTTAGAATTCATTCCATCGTATCGACAGTCACCGATCAAACCGAATGACCGACACCATGCGCCCGACCACGCTGACCCTGCGCCGCACGACCGGCACCGCGGCCAGCAGCCGCCAGAAGACGGCAGCGGTCACCACGCCGGCGAAACCGGCCGGCAACCGCGACACAGGCACGCGGGTCGTAAATAGCGACGCGCTATTGCAGGGCCACAGCCACATCAGCATCGCGCACAACGGAGAGACGTATCAGTTGCGTGCCACGCGGCTCGGCAAACTGATCCTGACGAAGTAAGACAGAGTATTGTGGGGACCACCTCCCTGAGAGGTGTTGGGCAGTAGCCAGCGTAACGGCTTGCACGCGAGATCTAGACCCCTTCGTGCAAACACACTCAAGCAGCCGTTGCAGCAAGCCAAGCCACTTTTTTTGGTTCTCGCACAAGGGTGAAAAAAAGCGGCACGTCGAAGGACGTGCCGCTTTTTTGTTAGCGCGGTCGATGCAGAAGGCATGCTGTCCACCTGCGTCGATACGCTGATGCATGCCGCCGAAGCCGCATGCAAAACCCGTCAGAAACCCCAGAACATCAGCCACCACGCACTGTCGACGACCGCCAACCCGACGGCGAACCACGCGAATGCCGCGAGCCGGCGCGGCCACGCCGCATAGCGCCCCGTCACTTTCCATGCGAGCCACGCGCTCCATGCATTGGCGCCGACCAGGATCGCGATGCGCACGTCGGTCGCCCACCCGAGCGGCACATGCTCGGCGCGCAACAGCGACAGCGTCGTGGCCGACAGGCCGAGGAACACGCCCGCTCCCGCGATCGGGATCAGTGCCTGCGCGAGATGATGCAGCCGCACGCGATCGAAGCGGCCGAGCATCAGCGTGGCGCCGCCCAGCAATATCAGCAGCGCCGTGCCGTACACGAGCCCCGTGCCGACGATGTAGCTGACGATCAGCCCGCCGTCGAGCCAGGAGAACACGTCGTTGCGATCCGGATAGTGCGTGAGCAGGAACCACGGCGCATTCGTTTCGAGCGGCCACGTGATGTCACGGTCGATCAGCCAGCCCGCGAGCCATTGCTTGATCTGCACGAACCACGGGCTGACGGTCCAGTGGAACGCGCCGATCGCGACACCGAGCAGGCCGTACAGGATCAGTGCGGTGTCCCACGCGCTCGCCTGCTGCGCACCGAGGTTCACGACCTCGTCGGACGGCGAGCGCAACGACAGCGAGATCGCGTCGCGATGCCCGCTGCAGCGGCCGCACATATGGCACGCCGCCGCCCCCTTCATGCTGCGCAACGGCACGAGCGGCGCGCAGTTGATCGGAATCACGCGATGGCCGTGCTCGCCGTTCTTGTACGATCGGCGCCATGCATCCTCGTCGACCTTGTAGCGCATCGGCGCGAGCCGCGCGAGCAGCCCGAACACGCCGTTCACCGGGCACAGGTACTTGCACCACACGCGCTTCTCGCGGCCATACAGCAAGCCGATCACGATCGCGCCGACGGTCGAGCCGCCGAGCACGAACAGCACCGCGAGCGGGTACTGGTACACGCTCACCATCTGCCCGTAGATCGTCGTGATCCCGAACGCGACGAACGGCCAGCCGCCCCACCGGATCCAGCGCGGAATCGGGCCGCCGCGACCGAACTTGCTCGCGTATTCGGTGAGCGCGCCTTCCGGGCACAGCACGCCGCACCACACGCGGCCGAGCATCACCATCGACAGCAGCACGAACGGCCACCAGATGCCCCAGAACGCGAACTGCGCGATCAGCGTGAGATTGCTCCACAGATGCGCGGAATCGTCCGGCAGCGGCAACACCGCCGGGACGATGATCAGGAACGCGTAGACCGCGACGACGATCCACTGGATGCCGCGGATCAGCGCGCCGTGGCGCTGCATCCACTGGCCGGCCTGTGCGAGCCAGCCCGGCTTGACTGCGGCGACCACGCTCATGCCGCGCGGCCCGCGGCGACGGCCGGACGGCGGCTCGCGCGCTTCATCAGCAGCCAGACGACGGCCCAGTACACCGCATAGGCGACCAGGTTGGTCAGTGCCGGGTGCGCACGATAGCCGGTCAGCGTCGCGACGAGCGAGCCGAACGTGCCCGAGTCATCGAGGATCGCGGACGTATCCCACACCTGCGAGATGCCGAGCGGCAGGATTTCCTTGTCGATCAGCTTGTCGACACCCGTCTGGAACAGGCCCGCGCCGAGGAACAGCAGCATCACTTCGGTGACACGGAAGAAATGCCGCCACGAGAAGTACTTGCCGCCGAGCTGCAGCAGGTAGAACGTGAAGAACGCTAGGCCGAGACCGATCAGGACCGCGAGCATCTGGTTGCCGTCGACGTGACCCGACTGGCCGAAACCGAGACCGTACAGGAAGATCACGGTCTCGCTGCCTTCACGCGCGATCGCGAGTGCGACCAGCACGGCGACGCCCCACCAGTTCGAATCGCGCGTGCTCTGCTGCAGCGATTGCTCCATGTCGCGCTTCAGCGTGCGGCCGTGCCGGCGCATCCACAGCACCATCTGCACGATCAGCACGCACGCGATCAGCACCATCGCGGTCTGGAAGTAGTCCTGCGCGTCGCCGGACAGCACTTCGGTGAAACCGACCAGCGCGGCGCCGAGGCCGACGGCCATCAGCAAGCCGACGCCGACGCCAGCCCACAGGAAAGGCAGGCCGCGGCGCGCGTCGTCGTCGCCGTTTTTCAGCCATGCATAGAGAATGCCGACGACGAGCAGCGCTTCGACGCTCTCCCGCCAGACGATGAACAAGATCTGACCCATCGATACCTCCTGACGCGCGGGGCAAGGGACTCGTACGCCCGCACGCAGATAAAACGCGTTACTTCGCGACGATCACGCCCTGTGCCTGCTGGTGGAAATCGTCGAAAAACTTGTATTCGCCCGGCGACAGCGGAGCGACGACCACGAACGAATCGGCGCCCGGTGCAAGCACCTTCTCCTTGCGCAACTGCACGCTCTCGAATTCGGCGGCGCCCTTGCCGGTGTTCTTGATCTCGATCTTGAAACGCAGGCCGGCCGGCACCTCGATGCGGGCGGGATTCAGCTTGCCGTCCGTCATCTCGAGCTTGAACGTCGGCAGATCGGCCGCGTGTGCGGCGCCGGCAAGCCACAGCGCAGCGGCTGCGGCAACGATTTTCTGGGGAATTTTCATTCTGGGTTCTCTACGCCGACGGCGCGCCGAAGCGCGCCGTTCGTGATGCTGCCGATCAGTAACCGCCCTTCTTGCCGATACCGGCGAACGGGAAGTCGTACTCGAGCGTGATGGGCTTGAACCAAGCACCCACGCCCGTTTCCTTGTCGACGTGGCGGCCGAATGCCATGTGGCCCGACTGCATCGGCGGCTTGACGACCATCGTCAGGTGATACTTGCCGGGGCCGTTCAGCTTCACGTTGTCGCCATAGTGCGGGCCGTCGCTCGCGACCATGCCCATCAGGTCGCCTTCAGCCTTCCACTTCGTGTCGCCCTGCTTCGTCAGCTTGTACGTGACCTGCAGGTACGGCATCCAGTCGCCCTCCGCGAAACCCGTCGGGTTGTTCTTGACCGCATGGATGTCGGCCTCGAGGTGGATGTCGGAATCCGACGCCTTGCGCATCATCCCTTCCGGGTCCATCGTGATCGGCTGCAGGTACACCGCGCCGATTTCCATGCCGCCCTGGATCTGCTGCTTGCCGATCGGATATTCGGCAGCCGAGGCCGACATCGCGGCAAGCGCCGCCGCTACCGCAACCGTCGTGCGGATGAACGAAGAACCCAACATGGACACTCCTTGTTATTTGTCTGACTATCTTGACGACACCCGGGCCGCCGCCGGGGCCGCCCGCTGGAAACACTAACGCGACGAAGAACGTTAATGCGAACAATTCTCAATCATGGCGAAGTTTAGCACCGAACCCGATTCGGAACAAACGAAGAGCCACGTAAACCCCTGATCCGACAAGGCTTACAGGCGCTTTACCGCAAGGTTTCGGTGACGCTTGGAAAGAGTTACCGGCCGCCGCTGATGTGGTCGCCGACGTTCGCGCCGAACACGCGCTCGCGCAGCACGGCAAGCTGGTCGCGCGTCGCGGCGGCCTTCTCGAATTCGAGGTTCTTCGCGTAATCGGCCATCTGCTTCTCGAGACGCTTGATTTCCTTCGCGAGTTGCTTTTCCGACATGTCCTCGAATTTCGCGCGCTGCTGCGCTTCTTTCAGCTCCGCACGCGCGTCGTCGGCGTTGTAGACGCCATCGATGATGTCCTTGATGCGCTTCACGACGCCGCGCGGCGTGATGCCCATCTTTTCGTTGTAGGCCATCTGCTTCGCGCGGCGCCGCTCGGTCTCGCCGATCGCGCGCGTCATCGAATCGGTCATGTTGTCCGCATAGAGAATCGCCTTGCCGTTCACGTTCCGCGCGGCACGGCCGATCGTCTGGATCAGCGAGCGCTCGGCGCGCAGGAAGCCTTCCTTGTCCGCGTCGAGGATCGCGACGAGCGACACTTCCGGAATGTCGAGGCCCTCGCGCAGCAGGTTGATCCCGACCAGCACGTCGAACGTGCCGAGCCGCAGGTCCCGGATGATCTCGACGCGCTCGACCGTGTCGATGTCGCTGTGCAGGTAGCGCACCTTGACGCCGTGGTCGGCCAGGAATTCCGTGAGCTGCTCGGCCATGCGCTTCGTCAGCACGGTGATCAGCACACGCTCGCCGGCCTTCACGCGCGCGTTGATCTCGGTCAGCACGTCGTCGACCTGCGTGCTCGCGGGCCGCACCTCGATTTCCGGATCGACGAGGCCCGTCGGCCGCACGACCTGCTCGGCGATCTGCCCCGTCACGCGCTTCTCGTAGTCGGCCGGCGTGGCCGACACGAACACGACCTGGCGCATCTTGCGCTCGAACTCGGGGAACTTCAGCGGCCGGTTGTCGAGCGCCGACGGCAGGCGGAACCCGTAATTGACGAGGTTTTCCTTGCGCGCGCGGTCGCCGTTGTACATCCCGTTCAACTGGCCGATCAGCACGTGCGATTCGTCGAGCAGCATCAGCGCATCGGGCGGCAGGTAGTCGACGAGCGTCGGCGGCGGGTCGCCGGGCGCCGCTCCCGAGAAATGCCGCGAGTAGTTCTCGATACCCTTGCAGAAGCCGAGCTCCTGCAGCATCTCGAGATCGAAGCGCGTGCGCTGCTCGAGACGCTGCGCCTCGACGAGCTTGCCCTCGCGATGGAAGAACTCGAGGCGTTCGCGCAATTCTTCCTTGATCGTCTCGACGGCCCGCATCACGGTGTCGCGCGGCGTCACGTAGTGCGACGACGGATACACGGTGAAGCGCGGAATCTTCTGCCGCACGCGCCCCGTCAGCGGGTCGAACAAGTGCAGCGTCTCGACCTCGTCGTCGAACAGCTCGACGCGTACGGCCATTTCCGCGTGTTCGGCCGGGAAGATGTCGATCGTGTCGCCGCGCACGCGGAACGTGCCGCGCTGGAAATCCTGCTCGTTGCGCGTGTACTGCATCGCGATCAGCCGCGCGATCACGTCGCGCTGGCCGAGCTTGTCGCCGGTGCGCAGCGTCAGGATCATCTGGTGGTATTCGGACGGGTTGCCGATACCGTAGATCGCCGACACCGTCGCGACGATCACCACGTCGCGGCGCTCCATCAGGCTCTTGGTCGCCGACAGCCGCATCTGCTCGATGTGCTCGTTGATCGACGAATCCTTCTCGATGAACAGGTCGCGCTGCGGCACATACGCCTCAGGCTGGTAGTAGTCGTAGTACGAGACGAAGTACTCGACCGCGTTGCGCGGGAAGAACTCGCGGAACTCCGCATAGAGCTGGGCCGCGAGCGTCTTGTTCGGCGCGAACACGATCGCCGGGCGGCCGAGCCGCGCGATCGTGTTGGCCATCGTGAAGGTCTTGCCCGACCCCGTCACGCCGAGCAGCGTCTGGAAGGCAAGGCCGTCGCCGACGCCTTCGACAAGCGTCTCGATCGCGGTCGGCTGGTCGCCGGCGGGCAGATACGGCTGGTACAGCTGGAACGGCGACCCTTCGAAGGTGACGAATTTGGATTCGTCGAGCGCGTCGCCGACTTCGGCATGATGTTCGGACATGGAGTGCGGCCGGAGCAAGGGCAAAGAAAGCATTCTAGCGCTTCGCGGCCGCGCGAACTGCTGTCGGCTCCTGACGCGCCACGGCCGCCCGAAATCGCGATTCGGCGGCGAATCGCGACGGATTCGCCGCCCCCGCCGGCGCGAATTCGCTACAATATCAGGCTGCTGCGCTTTCCGGCGCCGTGCCGTTGGCGCGCGGTCCGCTGCGCCCGCCCTGCCGGCTGAAAGCCTGACCCTCTTTTCACTACTGCCGAATCATCATGTCGCTCTTCTCCGCTGTCCAGCTTGCTCCCCGCGACCCGATCCTGGGCCTGAACGAAGCCTTCAACGCCGATGCGCGTCCGACCAAGGTCAACCTCGGCGTTGGCGTGTACACGAACGAAGACGGCAAGATTCCGCTGCTGCGCGCGGTTCGGGAGGCCGAGCAGGCGCGTGTCGAGGCCGGCCTGCCGCGCGGCTACCTGCCGATCGACGGGATCGCCGCCTACGATGCGGCCGTGCAGAAGCTGCTGCTCGGCAACGACTCGCCGCTGATCGCGGCGGGCCGCGTGGTCACGGCCCAGGCACTGGGCGGCACGGGCGCGTTGAAGATCGGTGCAGACTTCCTGCGCACCGTGAACCCGAACGTGAAGGTCGCGATCAGCGATCCGAGCTGGGAAAACCACCGCGCGCTGTTCGAAGCCGCCGGCTTCGAAGTCGTCGCGTACCCGTACTACGACGCGGCCACCAACGGCGTGAACTTCGAAGGCATGCTATCGGCGCTGAACGGCTACGAAGCCGGCACGGTCGTCGTGCTGCACGCGTGCTGCCACAACCCGACCGGCGTGGACCTGACCGAAGCGCAATGGCAACAGGTCGTCGACGTCGTGAAGGCGCGCAATCTCGTGCCGTTCCTCGACATGGCGTACCAGGGCTTCGGCGAGAACATCGAGGCCGATGCCGCCGCCGTGCGTCTGTTTGCCGCGGCCGACCTGAACGCATTCGTGTCGTCGTCGTTCTCGAAGTCGTTCTCGCTGTACGGCGAGCGCGTCGGCGCGCTGTCGATCATCACGTCGAGCAAGGAAGAAGCGACGCGCGTGCTGTCGCAACTGAAGCGCGTGATCCGCACGAACTACTCGAACCCGCCGACCCATGGCGGCGCCGTCGTCGCAGCCGTGCTCGCGTCGCCGGAACTGCACGCCTCGTGGGTGCAGGAACTCGGCGAGATGCGCGATCGGATCCGCGCGATGCGTAACGGTCTCGTCGAGCGCCTGAAGGCGAGCGGCGTCGATCGCGATTTCAGCTTCATCAACGCACAGCGCGGGATGTTCTCGTATTCGGGCCTGACCTCGGCGCAAGTCGATCGCCTGCGCGACGAGTTCGGCATCTATGCGGTCGGCACGGGCCGGATCTGCGTTGCCGCGCTGAACACGCGCAACCTCGACGCGGTCGCCAACGCGATTGCGGCCGTCCTGAAGTAACGCGGCACCGGGTGGCAGCCGTCAACGGCTCCGCCCTCCGACATGAAAAACGCGCTCCACGGAGCGCGTTTTTTTCTGCCGCCCTACCCGGCAGGCGGCCATGCCGCCCGCCCCCGCGTTACTGCATGAACCAGCCGTGGCTGACGACGAGCGACTGGCCCGTGAGCGCGGCGCTCGGGAACGCCGACAGGAACAGCACCGTCTGCGCGACGTCCTGCACCGTCGTGAACACGCCGTCGACCG
>NZ_CADFDK010000025.1 GCF_902832885.1 Burkholderia seminalis DSM 23518 | reverse complement strand
GCGACGGCCGCGCCCGCCTTGGCGAGCTCGAGGGCGATTTCCTTGCCGATGCCGCTCGCGGCGCCCGTGACGACTGCGGTCTTGCCATTCAGGTTGCTCATGTTCGAATTCCCGTGATGAAAGGTTTGACAGGGAGAAAGGACTGCGGACGTGTTACTTGGCCAGGTAATCGTAGACGACTTCGCCGAGGCCCAGCGTCAAATCGGCGACCAGGTGCCGGGCCTCGACGATTTCGAGCACGGGCAGGTCGGCCACGGGCGCAAGCGCATGCGGCGCCAGTTCGAGCGACGCGGGGCCCGTCCACGCGCCCTTCATCTTGATGTCCTGCATGTAATAGCGCACGAGTTCGCAGACGCGCGCGGTGCCGTCGACGTGCGGGATGATCTTCAGCAGGAAATTGGGGCCGGCGAGCCGCTTCGTCTGCTCGTCGATGTCGAGTTCCTTGTGCTTGTAGCCCATCGTGCCGGTGGCGACGCGCACCTTGCCGTAGTCGAGCGTGCCGAGGATGTGATCGGTGTTCACGTGCAGCGTGGGCGACGCGAGCTTCTTCGGGAAGCCCCACAGCTCGCGGCCGCCGGCGATCGGCGGGTGATCGTCGAGATACATCGCGAGCGTATAGCCGCCCGGCTGGCCGTTGTATTCGACGGGGATGACTTGGCCGCTTTCGGTGTAGTCGCCGAAACCGGTCGAATCGGCCATGCGAATGAATTCGTAATGCACGAGCGGCTCGGTAACCTGCAGCGGCTCGGGGACAATTTCACGGAGACGGTCCGGATCGGTGCGATACGTGATGATCAGAAACTCACGATCGACGAAACGGTACGGACCCATCGGGAAGGCAGGGCTGGTCAACGGCATCGCAAACGCTTTCGATCGGACATCGCTGGCTTTCATGCGGACTCCTTGTTGTTGATCGCTTCGTGGATGAGTGCTCGTAATCGTATGCCTGTGCGTTGCCGTTGTGCGATGCCGCATCTGGAATTAATTGTTGCCGATTTCGAATGATTTGCGGCGTAAATATTGAGATGAACGATACCAACGGCGGGGAAGGCGCCCGGCGGTCCGATGGTCGCACGCGCCGATGACACCACGATGTGAAAAAGGTGAGCCTTTTCGGGAGGCGGGGTGAGCCTTTGCGGGAGACGGTCGCGCGGGAATATGACAATTGTGTGAACTTGTGTTGCGGTGCATGCTCTAAGTGCGTTCGCCGCGGCGGCCTTCGCCCCGGCGGCGAACGCATTAAGCATCGCTTAAGCGGGCGCGCCCTAGCATCGTTCGTATCAGGCCGGGCAACCGGTCGTTTTTTTGCCCCACGCAACCGGATTCATGCAGAACCTCAATCTCACCCTCTTTTCCGCCCTCAACGCCGGGGTTGCGCCGCAGCCGGGCGTCGCCCGCCTCGCGATCTTCGCTGCCGACTGGCTGGTCTATGTGCTGCCGGCGATGCTGCTGCTCACCTGGATCTTCGGCGCGCGCCCGACACGACGCCAGGCGATCGAAGCCGGCGTCGGCGTGTGCGTGGCGCTCGTGCTCGCGCAAGTGATCGGGCATGTCTGGTTCTCGCCGCGCCCGTTCATGGCCGGCGTCGGCACGCAACTGATTCCGCACGCGCCGGACAGCTCGTTTCCGAGCGATCACATGACGTTTGCGTGGAGCATGGCGGTCGGTCTGATGCTCGGCGGCACGACCCGCGTCACCGGGTTCGTGATGGTCGCGCTGGCCGTGGTGATTGCATGGGGGCGCGTGTATGCGGGTGTGCACTGGCCGTTCGACATGGCAGGCGGCGTGCTGGTCGGTACGGCCGGCGCGCTGGCCGCGCACCTGTGCGGGCAACGCGCGATCGCGCTGCTCGAACGGATCGGCGATTCGGTACACGCGGTCGTGATGGGGCGCCGGCACGCGCCCTGAATGAACGGAAATCGGGCAGGACGGCGTCAGCCGGGTGTCTTGGCCGAATCGGCCGACGCGGACGGGCCGCCGCCCGCATCGTGCAGTTCGGACGTATCGGTCGGGTGCTGAGCGGCATCGCGCTCGAGGGCGCTTTCCTTCAGGATCGCGCACATCGCGACGAACAGCGCGAGCACTACCGCGGCGAGGCCGCAATAGCCGACGATCTTCAGGTGGCGAAGGAAAGGCGAAGCGTGGCTTTCTTTTGTCATGACCGGGCGCTCCTGGGCGGGCTGCGGCGGCTGTCGCCTGACAGCGGCGTCGCAGATACAGATATATACCAGCCGCGATACCGGTGCCAAGCCCGCTGGTGCGCGGACGCCACGATTGTGTCATCCGCCGGTCGACCGGGTGCCCGTTTACCGGGTACCCGCCCCCGTCAGTCTTCCAGCGTTTCGTGCACGGCCGCCGCGCCGCGCTTCCAGTAGGCCGCCGCGCGGATGCGCGACTTGTCGACGCCGCGCTCGCCGGTCAGGTGCTGGCGGACTGCCCGCATCGACAGCGCTTCGCCGGCCGCCCACACGTAGCCGTCGCCGGACGACGGCAACGGCAGGTCGCGGACGGCATCCAACAGCGCATCGCCGTCCGCCGCGTCGGCTTCGGCGCGGAAGCGCCAGACTTCATGCACGTCGGCGCGCGTGTCGAACGAGATTTGCGCGGCACGATCGGCGACTTCCAGCACGACAGCCGCACGCGCACCGGCCGGCAATTCCTCGAGACGCCGCGCGACGGCCGGCAGCGCCGTATCGTCGCCGATCAGCAGATGCCAGTCGAAACCGGTCGGGATGACGAACGAACCGCGCGGGCCGCCGATGCCGAGCCATTGGCCGACACGTGCCTGCGCGGCCCATTGCGACGCGGGGCCCGGATGGTTCAGCACGAATTCCAGATCGAGCTCGCGGGCGGCGCGATCGAAGCGGCGCGGCGTGAAGTCGCGCGCGACCGGCTTCGGTTCGCCTTCCGGAAACTCGGGGCCGTTCGCGCCGAGCGTTGGCATCGCGGGCCGTTCCGCACCGGGCGGGGGAAAAACACCTTCACGTGATCGTCGAACGACGCGGACTCGAAATCCGCGAGATCGGGGCCGCCGAGCGTGACGCGCAGCAGGTGCGGCGTCACGGCACGCACGCGCAGGACCTGCAGCAGGCGGAACTTGAGGGTATGGCGCACGCGGGTCACGGTGCGTTCGGATGTGTTCTGCATCAATCCGTTCTCCTTGAGGTTTGACGGGGCGGCGCGGATCACGCGCCGGAGCCGCCTTCGATTTCGGCCGTCGCACGGCGCATGATGGCCGCGATGCGGCGTTGTTCGTCGGCGTCGGCTGCGCTCTTGTGCAGCAGCGCCCGCTTGAGCGCGAGGCGCGCCTCGACGAACTCCGGCAGCCAGCCGGCCTGCGATTCGTCCGGTGCTTCGTTGCCCGCCGATTCCCCGGCGAACGCGCGGCGCATGAATTCCATCTTGCGTGCGAGGTGCGTGAGGCGAGCGAACAGCGTGTCGACGCGTTCGCGCTGCGCATCGAGATGCGCGCGGCCGGCGTCGGTCAGCGCATAGCGCTTGCGGTTGCCTTCCGCCTGCGATGCGACGAAGCCGACTTCTTCCAGATACGTGAGCGCCGGATACACCATGCCGGGGCTCGGGCTGTAGAAACCGTTGGAACGCGTGTCGAGCGCCTTGATCAGCTCGTAGCCGTGGCTCGGCTGTTCGGCGACCAGCGCGAGCAGCAGCAACTGGAGATCGTCGGAGCTGAACTGGCGGCCGCGCGGCATACCGTCGTCGCCGAAATCGCCAAAGCCGCCGCGCCCGCCCCGGCCGCCGAACGGGCCGCCACCGAACATGTCGTGGCCGCGGCGGTGGCGGCCGATCGCGTACCAGAGACCGGCGAACCAGTCGGGGCGGGCATGCGCACCATGACCGTCGCAACGGTCATGGCCGCGGAAGTGATTGTGTCGCATGATCCTGTCCTATATATCGAAAAACATATCTAAAGATATATATCGAAAGATAGGGCGTCAAGGGGATTTATTTGGGGTTGGATTGGGTCGGTGAGGGGGACGCCGTGCATCGCGCGATGACCTCCCGCACCGTCGCCCATGTCAACAATGGTCAATTCCGATGCCGGTGTGTTGTGGTCCGTGCACTCAGTGGCGACAATCGGCGCGCTCGCCCGGACGAGCGCGCTTGAGAAGCGGCTCTCGCTTTCCGCGCCCTGGAAAATTCGAATGACGTTCATCCTGCCGCACAATCCACGCCAAGACCGGCGTCAACGCGCCGACGCGCTGCTGCTCGAGGCGGCCGCGGATGACGCATTCGTCCGCGAATCGTTGCGTATCGTCGCCGAGGCCAGGCAGCGCATCGAGGATTCGCGCGTGTTGACTACCGGTGCGGCGCCGCGTGACATGCACGACGGCGCCGATGTCTCGTAAGAGGTCGCCGACCATGGGATCGAAAGCCGCGAACCGTACGTGGCAGGTCGCGCTGGCGCTGGTTGCGCTGGCGGGCGTCGCATGGTTCGCGCTCGGCATGCGCATCCACTTCGGCTACTACGCCGACGACAGGCAGGCCGCGCTTCGGGCGGAAGCGTTGGTCGTGCAGCGCTTCAACGCGCAGGCGTTCGACGCGATCTACGACGACGCGGCCGACGCGATGCGCGCGACCGTATCACGCGCGCAGGCCGTCGACGCGATGCGTGCGATGCTGAAAGCGTACGGGACCATCGTCGAAGACAACGAAGGCGCGACGACCTGCTTTCCCGATCAGGTCCGCATGGTGCGCTGGCTGAGGTCGTCGAACGGGACCGACCTGACGCAGGTGAGCCTGTGGTCGACGCCGGGCGGCGATGCCAAGCTGGTGATGATGCGGATTTCGCCGGGGCGCGTGAGCGTCGATCCCGAGATCGTCCACCGGAATCGCTGCGGTGCGCGGTGAGCGGCAGCCGAACGACGCGCCGCGGGCCGGCGCGTGTGCCCGTTTCCTTCAGATGCCCATCCGCTCCGCCACCCCGTCGCGATCCACGAACTTGTGCTTCATCGCGGCGCCGACGTGCAGGGCCAGCAGCAGGCCGAGCGTCAGCACCAGCGCGCGATGCAGCGTATCGGTCAGGAGTCGCAACGGTTCGTCGCGGCCGACGAGCATCGGCAGGTCCGTGATGCCGAAGAAGCTGACCGCGTGCGCACCGGCGAGGCGGTGCACGTAGCCGGTCAGCGGCACGAGAAGCAGCAGCAGGTACAGCACGCCGTGCAACGCACCGGCGATCCGCGCCTGCCAGGCCGGGACGTTGTCCGGCAGCGGCGGCGGGGTGTGCGTCGCGCGCCAGGCGAGGCGCGGCACGGTCAGCATGAAGATCAGGCTGCCGATCGACGCGTGATAGAACAGGATGCCGTTGAACTGCGGCGAGTTGTGCGGAAACGTATCCATGTAGAGCCCGATCGAGAGGTTCAACAGGATCAGGATCGCGATCGACCCGTGCATGGCGATCGCGAAGCGTGCGTAGGCGGCGTGGTTGGGCTGTGACATGAGCGGTCTCGCAGATTCGGGTAGGGTGCCGCGCACCCGCGCGTCCGGCGCAGCGAACGGCGTGGCGACACCCGATGTACCGGGACCGGGCCGGATTTATTCCCGATGCATGCGTCGCTTGCCGTTGCACCGTATTTTCACGGCAGACGGAAGGGGCAGCTTCCCCCCTCCAGCCCCCGCTGTCAGAACCGCGTACTGAACCCGATCCGCGCGATCGACTGCTGGGCGCCGCTCGATGCGCCGTCCGCATCCATCACGCCGTTGATCTGCGCGTTGCTGCCGTGGCCGGTGCGCTGATGCACGCCGGCGACATACACCATCGTGCGCTTCGACAGCCAGTACTGGACGGCGGCCAGGAATTGATGCGCATGCGCGTTGTCGAGCGTGTCGTTGCCCTTCATGTAGGTATAGCTCGCGCCGACGACCCAGGCGGGCGACGGGTGCCATGCGGCACCGGCTTCCGCCGACCATGCGCCCGCGCCGTTCTGCGCGTTGTGCACGGTCGTGAAGAGCGCCTTCCCCGTGACCGTGCCGACCGTGTAATGCAGGCCCGCGCCCCAGTTGCGCACGCTGGTGGGCGGCAGTCCGCCGACGGCGCCGTATTTCTGGTTCGTATAGGCCGCGCCCGCGCCGAACGGGCCGTTGTCGTAGCTCGCACCGACGCTGACCGTGTTGTTCGCGCCGATCGACCCCGCGACGTTCCCGAAGCCGTACAGCGCACCGAAGGTCAGGCCCGACAGCGACGGGCTCGTGTACTTGACCGAATTCGCGACGCGATTGCTGCCCGCGACGCGGTCCCAGTCGAACGCGCCCGTCGGGTTGTTCGGCAGCGCGAGCTTGTCGAACGGTCCGTTGCGGAAGCCGTACAGGCCGACGAGATCCTGCGCGATCTCGTTGCCGCTGGCGGCCAGCGAATCGACCATGAACTCGTACTGGTTGCCCAGCGTCAGCGTGCCGTACCGGTCGTTCTGCAGCCCGACGTAGGCGGTGCGCGCGAACAGCCCGCCGCCGATGATCGAGCCGTTGCCGAGCGAATACTGGTTCACGAGCCGGAAGATCGCGCGCGTGCCCGCACCGAGATCCTCCTTGCCCTCGAAGCCGAGCAGGTTCGGAAAGAAGATGTTGTCGTCGAATTTCGCGGCGCCGTGGCCGCCTTGATTGCTGACATAGCTGATGCCGGCGTCCATCAGCCCGAACATCGTCACGCTGCTCTGTGCAAACGCCGCAGCCGGAAGCGTGCAGGCCGCGAGTGCCAGTAAGGTCTTTTTCGTCATCTCCAATGTGCTCCTCACATGTTTCCGATCGGATCGGATATTTTTTGATCGGACTACTGATTGATATGAACAAACCCGAACCGGGAGAATCCCGGTTCGGCGGCAACGGAAGAGAGCCGGCCGCGCGACGGGTATCGGCGGGTTTCGCGAATCCGCCGATGTCCCGCGCGCCGAGCGCTAGACCGTCGAGTACCCGCCGTCCACCGGCACGACCGCGCCGGTCACGAACGACGCGCCGGGCGAGCAGAGGAACAGGATCACTTCCGCGACCTCGTCGGCCGTGCCCCAGCGCCCGAGCGGCGTGCGCTCGAGGATGCGGCGCGACGCCTGCGCGTCGGCCTTCAGGCCGGTACTGAGCGGCGTGTCGATCCAGCCGGGCGCGACCGCGTTCACGCGGATGCCGCGATCGGCCCACGCCTGCGCGAGCGAGCGCGTGAGCTGCGCGATGCCGCCCTTGCTCGCGCTGTACGCGGGCCGGTCCTTGCTGCCGAAGTACGTGTACATCGACGCGATATTGACGATGCTGCCGCCGTGTGCCGACAGCGCCGGCCGGGCGGCGTCGGACGCGCGCATCACCGACGTCAGGTTCACGTTCAGCACGAGCTCGAACTGGTCCATCCGGTATTCGTCCGCGTGCCGGCTGATGCCGACGCCGTTGACGAGCACGTCGAGCCGCGGCAGCGCCGCGATCGTACGCGTGAGCGCATCGCTGTCGGTCACGTCGAGCGCCACGCAGCGGATGCCCGCATGCACGGGCGCATGCGGGCCGGCGGCGTCGAGCCCGAGTGCGACGACCGACGCGCCGGCTTGCGCGAACCGCAACGCGGTGCGCGCGCCGATGCCCGACGTGCCGCCCGTCACGACGACGGACTGGCCTTCAAACGCCCACTGACGACTCATGCTCGGCACTCCCGGTGAGATGGGCGCGACGGGCGGGCCGTTGCGCGGGTGAAACGAGAATCTTGATCTGCGTGCGGTCGGCGAGCAGCGCATCGAAGCCGTCGGCGACGGCGTCCTCGAGCGACACCGTGCGCGTGACGATCGACGTGAGATCGAGCGCGCCCGACGCGACGATGCGCAGCAGGTCTTCGTACGCGTGTCGGTAACCGACGCTCGCGGTGAACGTCAGCTCGTCGTTGACCGCGCGGAACGCGTCGAAGCCCGCATGCGGCATCAGGCCGACCATCACGAGGCGGCCGCCCTTGCGTAGCGCCTGCATCGCCGACTCGAACGTGGCCGGCAGCCCGGCCGCCTCGAAACTCGCATCGACGCCGAGCCCGCCTGTCGCCGTGCGGATTGCATCCTGCAACGTGCCGGCGTCGAGCGCACGCGCGTCGAACGCATGCGTCGCGCCCACGCGCGTGGCGGCCGCGAGCCGCTCGGGCGACACGTCGACAGCCACGATCGTCGTCGCACCCTGCAGCTTCGCGAGCATGATCAGCAGCAGGCCGATCGGTCCGAGCCCGAACACCGCGCAGGTCTCGCCGAGCCGCAGTGCGCCGCGCCGCAGCGCATGCAGCGCGACGGCGGCCGGCTCCATCACCGCGGCCTGCTCGAGGCTCACGCCGTCGGGCAGGCGATGCAGCATGTAGGCCGGCACGACCGCGAAGTCGGCCATCCCGCCGTCGCCCATCAGCCCGGCGAAGCCCATCGACACGCACAGGTTGTACGACCCGGCGCGACAGTACGCGCACTGGCTGCAGCGGTACTCGGGCTCGACCGCGACGCGGTCGCCCGCGCGCAGCGCCGTCACGCCTTCGCCGACTTCGACGACGGTGCCGCAGAACTCGTGGCCGAGCGTCAGCGGCGCGGTGCGGCGCGACAGCGGGTGCGGCGCGTCGACGGGAATCGCGTGGGGGCCGTCCGCATATTCGTGCAGGTCACTGCCGCAGATCCCGCAATACGCGATCGCGATGCGTACGTCGCCGGGGCCGACGCGCGGCGTGTCGATGTCGACGAGACGGACGTCGCGCGGGCCATGCCATTGGAGTGCCCGCATGTCAGCGTCCTCCGAGGTTTGGCGTGTCGAGGCGGCTGGCGGCGGCACCGGCGAGCGCGCGCTTGCGCAGCACGGCCGGCGCGGTTTCGACGAGGCCGAACGACAGCACGCACGCGAGGATCGCGCCGGTCGCCGACGTCCACATCGCGAACTGCAGGCCATACCTGTCCGCGGCAAAGCCTGCGACAGTGGGCGCGACGAAGCCGCCGATCAGCTCTCCGGCGCCCATGATCAGCCCGAGCGCGCTGGCGATCGCGCGCGGCGGCACCGTTTCGGCCGGGATCGTCGCCATGAACAGCGTGAAGCAGCCGAGGCCCGTATAGGTGACGAACACGAGCGCACCGAGCGCCCAGACCGACCCGACATGGATCATCACCAGCGGGCACACGGCCGCGATCAGCGCGAACACGATCATCGTCGGCTTGCGGCCGATCCGGTCGGAGATCGCCGGCACCGCGAAGCCCCAGAACACCCACGCGGCGCCGAGGCAGGTCATCACGATGCCCATGTCGGACGGCGACAGGTGGCGGCTTTCCACGAGGAAGACGGGCGCGAACGAGATGATCACGACGAACCACGTGAGGAAGAAGCAGCTGATCAGCACGCAGAGCAGGATGTTGCGTTCCTTCAGCAGCGCCCAGCGGTTGATCGCCGCGCCGCTCGCGGCCGGCGCGCCGGTGCCGTCGGCCTGCACGTGCCGCGCGCCGCCGGGCGGCACTTCGCGCACCCAGCGCCAGATGCAGAACGCGATCAGGAAGCCCGGGATGCACGACACGTAGAACGCCTCGCGCCAGCCGTACGCGGTGGCGATGCCGATCACGACCGGCGGGCCGATCATCGCGCCGAGCAGGCCGGCGGCCGAACCCTGCAGCAGGCCCATGTTCAAGCCGCGGCGGCTCGGCGTCGAGCTTTCGACCATCAGCGATTGCGACAGCGGCAGCACGGGGCCTTCCGCAATGCCCATCAGCGCGCGGAACGCGATCAGGCTCGCGAAGCCGCCGACGAGCCCGGAGAGTGCCGAGCACACGGAAAAGCCGAGCACGGCGGCGATCAGCAGCGGCTTGCGCGTGCCGCGCGCATCGGACCATGCGCCGGTCGCGGCGCCCGACAGCGCCCACGTGAGCGCCAGTGCGGACGACACCATGCCGAGCTGCGTGTTCGTCAGGTGCAGCTCGGCCGACATGAACGGGAACAGGAACGACAGCGCGAGGCGGTCGAAGAAGACGAAGCCGAACGTCATGAACAGGATCAGCAGCAGCCTGTTCTCGTACGTCCAGGGGGACCGGGAGGAAGACGGGGATGTCATGGGGCGCCTCGTCGTGCGTCAGCGGAACAGCTTCTCGATCGCTTGCGCGCCGAGGCCGACCTTCTCGTAATGCGCCTTGCACATCGCGATGTACGAATGCACGTCGAAGTAGCCGTCGGGGTTGCCTTCGTCGTCGAGCCAGATCAGCGGCCCCTTGACGATGAAGAACGCGCGCATCGGCTCGGGGTGATCGAACGCGACGAGCGTGTGGCCTTCGCCGGGCGTTTCGTACACGAAGTCGCCCTTCGTCGCGGTCCATTCGTGTTCCAGGTAGCCCCATTTGCCGGACAGCGTGTACGCGAACACCTCGTGCGGGTGATAGTGCCGGTTCACGAGCCCGGCTTCCTTGGCCATCAGGATGTCGCACCATTTGTTCTGCGACGGCGAGATCCACAGCGGCCGGGACGAAACCGTTTCGGTGAACGGAACGTAATAGCGTTCGTCGTCGGTGGCCGCGTTCGGGATGTACGCTTCGGGCAGCGCATCGGGCTTGAACGGATTGGCAATCGCCGGAATGTTTTGCCAGAATTCGGATACGGCTTGGTCGACCACGGTTTGTCTCCTTCTATGGGTTGTCGTGGGCTCGACTTTAGCCAGCCGGTGCGCGCCGCTCTTGACTGGGCTGGACGAATTGCTTGACCGCGCCGGACATTGCATCGCACCAAAATCCAGACGAACCATCCCCCAATCCGTGCCGCTCCGCGCGGCGGGCGCCCGCAGGAGGCGACGTGACGAATTCGACCGTTTTTTCACGCACGCGAGGCTCGACGGCCGACGTGCCGGCGCGCGACAGGATGGCGTACTGGGATGCGTTCAATGCGGCGACGCTGGTCGGGCTGCGCTGCTCGTCGCTGTCGCCGGCCGGGCTCGAGGTCGAGAAGACCGATATCGCGCTGCCGGGCCTCGGCATCGCCGACATCAGCGGTCAGGATCACGTGATCGAGCGCAGCCCCGCGCTGGTGCGCCAGCTGCCGAAGGAATCGCTGTTCGCGTGCCAGATCCTGAGCGGGCGCGCGTATTTCATCCAGCGCGACCGGTGCCTGCTCGCGGAAGCCGGCGATGTCGTCGTCTACGACACGCGCGTGCCCTATCTGTTCGGATTCCTGACGCCGATGCGGCAGCTGCTGATCGACATGCCGGTCACGTCGTTCGACGAGCGGCTCGACGCGGAGCTGGCCGCGCTGCCGCTGCGGATCGCGCCAAAACCGGGCGCGGGCGCGATGCTCGGCGCGACGTTGCGCGCGAGCGTCGAGCGTTTCATGAAGGATCCGGTGGCGCACGATGCCGCGCGGTTCGTCGAGCATACGCGCACGCTGATCGCGGAACTCATCGACACGGAAGTCAACGGCGCGGGCGCGTCGCGTGCGTCGCTGTCGTACCTGCTGACCGCGAAGCAGTACATCGCGACGCATCTCGGCGAGCCGGAACTCGGGCCACAGGCCGTCGCGGACGCGGTCGGGCTGTCGCTGCGGCATCTGGGCCGGCTCTTCGCGGCCGAAGGCGAGTCGATCACGCAGCACATCTGGTCGGAGCGGCTGTCGCACGCGCATCGCGAGCTGACCGACGCGCGGCTGCGCAAGACGAGCATCGGCGAGATCGCGTTTCGCTGGGGGTTTTCGAGCCAGGCGCACTTCAGCCGCGCGATCCGCGAGCGCTACGGCGCGTCGCCGATGGCGCTGCGCGATGCGGCGCGTGCGGCCGGGGGCTGAGGCCCGGCTTTCGCAGGTTCGGCGGCGCGTGGGTCACGCGCCGCTTTTGCTTTCGGCGCGGTGCCGCATGCCGCACGCGCGCCGCGTCACTCCGCCAGCATGAACTCGGCGCAGCGCTCCGCGATCATGATCGTCGGCGCGTTCGTGTTGCCGGACACGATGCGCGGCATCACCGAGGCATCGCAGATCCGCAATCCGTCGACGCCCCGCACGTTGAGGTGCGGCGTGACGACCGCCTCGTCGTCGTTCCCCATGCGGCACGTGCCGGCCGGGTGATAGACGGTTTTCGCGCGGCGCCGCACGTAATCGGCGAGCGTCGCGTCGCTCAACGTCTCGGCTTCGCGGACGATGCGCGAGAGCGACGGTGCGCGGATGATCCGCCGCGCGAGCGCGACACCGCGCACGAGGCCGTCGACATCGGCCGGATCCGACAGCGCACCGCTGTCGAACAGGATCGGCGCGGCCGGATCGTTGCCGCGCAGTTGCACGGAGCCGCGCGAGCGCGGCCTGAGCAGGCACGGGTTGATCGACAGTCCGTGGCCGGGCAGCGGCGCGCGGTCGACGTCGCCGACGAGCGTCGGCAGCACGTGGAACTGGATGTCCGGGCGGCCGCCGCCCGTCGTATCGACGAACGCGCCCGATTCGACCACGTTCGACGTCAGCAGGCCCGTGCGGCACAGCATCCACTGCAGCCCGTGCCGCAGCGCCTTCAGCCCGCGATCCTCGCCGAGCAGGCTGACCGGCGCGTGGCTGCGGCCGTAGATCGACACCTCGAGATGATCCTGATAGTTCGCGCCGACGTCACGGCTGTCGTGCAGCACGTCGATGCCGTGCGCGCGCAGGTGCGCGCCGGGCCCGATGCCCGACAGCATCAGCAGCTTCGGCGTGCTCAGCGCGCCGGCCGCGAGCACGACGTCGGCGCGTGCGGCGGCCGCGCCCGTTGCGCCGCCTTCGGTGCGCCATTCGACGCCGGCGGCACGCCGCCCGTCGAACCGGATGCGCGTCACGCGGCAGCCGGTCAGCACGCGCAGGTTCGGATGGCCGAGCGCCTCGGCGAGATAGGTGGCCGCGGTGCTGCCGCGCTGCCCGTCGAAGATCGTCGTGTGATAGAAGCCGACGCCGTGCTGCGCGGCGCCGTTGAAGTCGTCGTTGTACGCGATGCCGGTTTCCTGCGCCGCCTTCACGAACGCGAGGCTCAGCGGATGCCGGAAGCGCGTGTCGCCGACTTTCAACGGCCCGTCGGTGCCGTGGAACGGCTCGGACAGCCGCAGGTGCGATTCGGCGCGCTTGAACACGGGCAGCACGTCGTCCCAGCTCCAGCCCGTGCAGCCGAGCGCGGCCCAGTCGTCGTAGTCGTCGCGCGTGCCGCGCACGTACAGCATTGCGTTGACCGAACTGCCGCCGCCGAGCGTGCGGCCCTGCGGCACATAGGTCTTGCGGCCGGCCGCGCCGGGCTGCGGCTCGCTCTCGAACGTGACCGTGCGCCGTGTGCCGAGCACGCGGATGAACGTCGCCGGAATCCGGATGAACAGGCTGTCGTCCTTCGGGCCGTCCTCGAGCAGCAGTACGCGCCTGCCGGCCGTCACCAGCCGATGCGCGACCGTACAGCCGGCCGAACCGCCGCCGACGACGATGTGGTCGTACGTCTCCATCCCGCTTCTTCTCCTTGTTGTCGGGCGGCGGAACGCGTGCCGCCGCGCAGGAAGCCAGCTTAGCGAACGGGTTGCGGCCCCATTTGACCGGGACGGCCGCCGTGCTTGCCTCGCCCGGACACGGCGGCGGGTGGCGGCGCGCGAACGGGCGCTAGCGGGCGTCGGCGGGTGCGCGCGACGCGCTCGGCGTCTCGCCGAATCGCGCGCGGTAGCTGCGGCTGAAGTGCGCGCTGTTATTGAAGCCCCAGCGGAACGCGATTTCGCTGACCGTCAGGTGCTTCAGCGACCGGTCGCGCAGGTCGGCACGGCACCGTTCGAGCCGCCGCGCGAGGATGTAGCGCGTGAGCGGCATCCCTTCGATCTCGAACACGCGCGCAAGCTGGCGCGGCGACAGGTTGATCGCACGGCTCACCGATTGGCTGTCGAGATCGTCGTCGGCGAGATGGCTGTCGATGAAGGCCTTCGCGCGCGACAGCGTGTGGACGGTCGACTTGGTCGGCGACGTGTCGCCGTCGCGTAGCCGCAGCATCGACTGCACGAGATCGAGGAGCGCGGCGGCGCGCCGTTCGCGCGCGTCGGGCGTCGGCTCGTGCGGCGCGGCGAGCAGCCCGACCACCTGCCGCACGGCCCACGACGTCACGCCGTCGTCGCGATCGATCTTGACGAGGCTGCGGTAGCGCCACGGGCCGACGCGCGCTTCGAACACGTCGCGCGGCACGTCGAGCACGGTCATCGCCATGTCGGCCGGAAAGCCGTGACCGTACGGCATCGACGTGTCGTACAGCACGAGGTCGCCGGGCGCGTGCTGCATGCAGTCGACGTCCTGGAACGTATAGCCCTGCCCCGCGTGCATCAGGCAGATGAAGATGGCGTCGCGCTGATCCGTGTGGATGTTGTGCGGCGTGCGCACGACCGCATGCCGGTTCGCGACGATGTCGCATGCGCGGAACAGCCCGAGATCGCGCGTGCGCATCGACGCATCGATGCCTTCGGACGACTTTCCGCTGCATTCGATCCGCACGAGCGTGCGCGCGACATGGTCGACCCAGAAGTCGACGCGCTCGGCGCCGCGTACGGCGCGCGTCGAGACCGTGGCGATCTCCGTGCTGGTATCCGGCATGACGTTCTCCCAATGACCGCCCGAGCGGCGCAGTCTCGGGCACGTCGAACGGCGCGGTCAATCCGTGAAAGACCCGGGGCCGGCGCGTCACGCGCTTGCAGCGGGGCGCGGCGGGCGGTTGCGCGATCGATGTCCGGCCGAGTCAACGGAAGCGGCCGTACGAGTCAAGACACGGCCGTGATTTTCGGGCAGCCGGCGCGGGCTCACTTCGACGAAGACGAGGGCAGCCCGAGCGGCACGTCCCGCTCGTCACCCATCTTGCCGCCGCGGAACGCGACGCTCACGTAGCCGGCACGCCGTGCGTCGGTGACGTTCGCGTAGATCGACGTCATCAGCATCCCCGCGTCGCAGCCGAGCGCGATCGTGCGGTCGACGCGGCCGGTCGCGACGTTCACGGCGCGCAGCGACCGCATCGCGATGCCGCACGTGTCGGACAGCGCATAAACACCGACCAGCATGTGCGTCCTGGTGCGATACCACATGGGGATATCGACCACGCCGTCGAGCTGGAGATGATCCTGGTCGTTGTCGTTCAGCCGTCCGACTTCGTTCAGCGTGATCGGGAAGGTGTGGCGGCCGTCGTCCCACGTGCCGGTCACCGTTTTGCCGGCGAGGTTCAGCGCGATCGGGCAAGGCTTCGGCCGCGTGGGCGACGCGGCCGGCACGACCGGCGAGTCGGCCGTCGACGCGGGCTGCGATGCTTCGCACAGCGTCATGTGGCCGTCGGGCGTGCGCCGACCCTGCAACGGGATCGGCTTGCGGTGCGCGTCGTAGTAATAACTGCCGTCGACGCGCCAGCGGCCTGCGTCGTTGCGGTTGATGGCGTCGTAGGTCTGCAGCGATACGTGAACGGGTGCGTGGCCGATCGTGCCCGTGTAGTTCGCGATTTCGTACCAGCCGGCGACGGACAGGGCCGGCGCGCAGCCGAGCAGCGCGGCGATCGCCGCGGCGAGCGGGCGGGAGAATCGGGCGCGGCGCGGGATGCGGGTCATCGGCGGTCCGGGTGCGTGGGATGGGTTCGGGCGCGAGGGATGCGCGCCATTGTATCCATCCGTGATTCCGCGATTGTCCGTGTCCGCGCGGACGGTGATACCGGCGTACATATGTCACAGGCCGGCCGTGCAACCGCGCGAATCGCGCGACTTCTCCGGCCGGCCTGCTGCCGCCACGGGTCTCAGGGCGCGCTGGCCTCGTCGATCTGGCGGATATCGTCCTGATCGAGTTGCAGGCGGATCGCCTCGCCGAGCAGGTCGAGCTGCGCGAGCGACGTCGCGCTGGCGATCGGCGCGGTGATCGTCGGCCGCGCGATCTGCCACGCGAGCGCGATCGCGGCCGGCTGCGTGTGGTGCTTCGCCGACACGGCGTCGAGTGCCGCGAGGATGCGCAGGCCGCGTTCGTTCAGATAGCCGGCGACACGATCCCCGCGCACGCTCTTCTTCAGGTCGGCCTCGCTGCGGTACTTGCCCGACAGGAAGCCGCTCGCGAGCGCGTAGTAGTTGACGACGCCGAGCTTCAGGTCGCGCACGACCGGCTCGAGATCGCGTTCGTAGCCGGCGCGGTCGATCAGGTTGTACTCGGGCTGGATCACCTGGTATGCGGGCAGCCCGTCGCGCTGGCTGATCGCGGCGGCTTCGCGCAGGCGCGCGCCGCTGTAGTTCGACGCGCCGATGATGCGCACCTTGCCGGCGTCGATCAGCGTCTGATACGCGCCGAGCGTCTCCTCGAGCGGGGCCGTATCGGCGAGATCGCGATGCGAGAAATACAGGTCGATATGGTCGGTCTGCAGGCGGCCGAGCGAATCGTCGACGGCTTTCAGGATGTTGTCCTTCGTCAGCCCCGCGCGCGCGGCCAGCAGGCCGACCTTGGTGGCGATCACGACCTGCTCGCGCTTGCCGGAGCGCTTGAGCCACTTGCCGATGATGGTTTCCGATTCGCCGCCGCTGTTGCCGGGGACCCAGGCCGAATAGACGTCGGCCGTGTCGATGAAGTTGATGCCGGTGTCGGCGAGCGCGTCGAGCAGCGAAAACGACGTGCTTTCGTCGACGGTCCAGCCGAAGACGTTGCCGCCGAACGCGAGCGGCGAAACCTGGATGGTCGATGTGCCGAGGGTGCGGTATGCCATGTTCCTCTCCGATAACTGCGGGTGACGGGATTGAACTGCGGATGGGGCGATACGAATGCGGCGGGACGGCGGCGTGCGCGATGCGGTTCCGCCGTTGTCGCGGGACACCGGACATTCTCGCCGATCGCTCCGGTTCGTGCAGCCGGTGCGTCGCCGCGATGATGGATGGCTCGCGGCAGATGGCGGATGCGCCGTCCGTTACGTGAGCGTTTCGTGCGGCTGCGTTCGATCGGGAGCGAATTTTTTACGGCGGCGTGTGCGACGAGGAGGCAGGCTGCGCGGGCGGGGTGCCGGCGCGGTGGGAAAGACGGGCGGCAGTCGGCCGCCCGTCCGGGGGGAGCCGTCAGCGCAACTGCACCGCCGCGAGAAACAGCACCATGCTGCCGATCGCGCCGTCCAGCACGCGCCACGCAACGGCCTTGCGGAACCACGGCGCCAGCAGGCGCGCGCCGTAGCCGAGCCCGAGGAACCACACGACGCTGACCGTCATCGCGCCGATCGCGAACGCGAGCCGTGCGCCTTCCGGTTCGCGTGCGCTGGCCGTGCCGATCAGCAGGAACGTGTCGAGATACACGTGCGGGTTGAGCCACGTGAACGCGAGCGTCATCAGCACGATCGCGAGCCCGCCCTGCGACGGCGGCGCGACCGCGTCGCCGCGCACGTCGAGCGTGGCGTAGCCCGGCTTGAACGCGCGGCGCAGCGCGTTGATGCCGAACCAGGCGAGATACGCGAGCCCGACATACAGCACCGCATGGACGAAGGCCGGATAGCGTTCGACGAGCACCGATGCGCCGCCGACGCCCGCGCCGATCAGGATCATGTCGGACAGCGCGCACAGCAGCACGATCTTGCCGACGTGCGCGCGCATGATGCCCTGGCGGAGGACGAACGCGTTCTGCGCGCCGATGGTGACGATGAGCGATCCGCACAGGGCGGCGCCGTGGGAAAAAGCGAGCCAGTTCATGATGATGGGCAGCGGGATGGGCAGTAGACGAATGAATCGGGTAGCGCTAGTCTGCGGTCAGCATGAAGATAAGAGAAGCTAATTCACCTAATGCGGATTAAGGAAATCTAATGCTCGACTACGCGTTGCTCGATGCCCTCGCGGCCGTGATCCGGCATGGTTCGTTCGAACGGGCGGCCAAGGAGCTGAATGTCACGCCGTCGGCCGTGTCGCAGCGCGTGAAGCTGCTGGAGGAGCGCGTCGGCAGCGTGCTCGTCAAGCGCGGGCAGCCGTGCGTCGCGACGACGTCGGGCGCGCTGCTGTGCCGGCATACCGAACGCGTGCAGTTGCTCGAGGCCGAACTGGGCGGCCGGATGCCGGCGCTGCCGGGCCAGATCGCGAGTGCGTGGCCGACGCTGCGCGTGGCCGTCAACGACGACAGCGTCGCGACGTGGTTCATCGATGCGGTCGGGCCGTTCTGCACCGAGCGCGAGACGTTGCTCGACCTCGTGATCGACGACCAGGATTACACGGCGTCGCGCATTCGCGACGGCAGCGTGCAGGGCGCCGTGACCGCGCAGGCCGAGCCGATCCAGGGATGCCGGTCGGAACGGCTCGGCCGCATCCGTTATCGCGCGGTGTGCTCGCCGGCGTTTTACGACCGCTATTTCAACGCGGGCATCACGCGCGACGCGCTGCGCCGCGCGCCGTGCGTGATGTTCAATCCGAAGGACGGGCTGCAGGCGCGTTTCATCCGGCGCGTGACACGCGCGGATCTCGATCCGCCGCAGCACTGGATACCGCACGTGGCAGGCTATCTGCGCGCATGCGAAACGGGATTGGGATGGGGGATGTGCCCGGACCGGATGGTCGATCGCCAGCTGGCGGCGGGTGAGCTCGTGGACATGTCGCGCGGGCGCACCGTCGACATCGATCTCTACTGGCAGAGCTGGCGCCTGTCGATCGGCTGGCTCGACGATTTCAGCGCGGCGCTGAAGACGCGCGCCGCGCTGTTTCTCGATTGATTCGGCAGGCGATGCCGGCGGCGCGCGAGCCGTGCGCGCCGAGCGGGATCAGACGTGCTGCAGGCCGTCGAAGTCGACGATCTGCACGTGGCGGCCCTGCATTTCGATCAAGCCGCGCTTCTGGAACTTCGACAGCGTGCGGCTGACCGTTTCGAGCGTCATGCCGAGATAGCTGCCGATGTCTTCGCGCGTCATCCGCAGGTTGAATTCCGACGGCGAGTAGCCGCGCTTCAGGTAGCGCGACGACACGTCGAGCAGGAAGGCGGCGACGCGCTCTTCCGCATTCAGCGAACCGAGCAGCATCGTTTGCGACGTTTCGCGCACGATCTGTTCGCTCATCAGCTTGTGCATGCGCAGCTGCATCGAGCCGGCTTCCGAGCACAGTGCCTTGAGCGCGCTGTACGGGATCACGCAGACGGAGCTGTCTTCCAGCGCGACCGCGGTACGCGGGTGGGTATCGTCGCAGATGCCGTCGAGGCCGAGCGCTTCACCGGCGAGATGCAGGCCCGTGACCTGTTCGCGGCCGTCGTGGCGGGTCGCGACGGTTTTCAGCGAACCCGAGCGCACCGCGTACAGGTTGTCGAATGCGTCGCCTTCGCGGAACAGCGCTTCGCCGCGCTTGACGGGGCGTGCCGCGCAGATGACCGACTCGAGGCGGCTGAGTGCTTCGGGTGCCAGGCCCTGCGGCATGCACAGGTGCCGCATTGCGCACGACGAGCAGTGCGCGGCCTGGCGAGGCGCCCAGCTACCGGTGTGCGGCGTGGCGGCGGGACGTGTGGCGACGGGCGTCAGCATGATCGTTTACTCCGGCGTTGGATCGACGGAATCATTGTCCCACCGCAAGTTGCCGCTGTCGGGTGACAAAACGTCGCGACCGGCGGCGCGTGCCGGATACCGTTCAGGCAGGCTGTTCGTCGACGTTCGCGGCCGCGGGGATCAGCAGCACGGGCACGGTGGCGTGCCGCACGCATTGTTCGGCGATGCTGCCGAGCACGAGGCGGCGGAAGCCGCGGCGGCCATGCGTGCCGAGCACGAGCAGATCGGCGCCGAACGCCTTTGCACCATCGAGGATCAACGACGAGACATCGTTGAGCGACGTCGCTTCGTTCTGCCGTGTTTCGCCTTTCACGCCGGCGGCCTGCATCAGCTTCGTGAAATCCTGCGCGAGTGCGTTGCCCTGCGCGACGAGCTGATCGCGCAGCACGGACGGATCGTAGCCGGGCACGTTGTAGTAGATCGCGGCGTTCTCGACGACGTAGAACGGTTGCAGCTCGGCGCCGTGCGCTTTCGCAAGCGCCAGCGCGGCATCGAACGCGTGGCGGGACGTGTCGCTGCCGTCGACGGCAACCAGAATACGCTTGTACATAGTGTCTCCGAATGGCGGGTTGAAACGAAGTCGGCCGGATGGCCGATCGGGCTGGGCAATGCGCGATGCTGCGAGGCAGGGTAAACCAACGGCGGGGACTTTGCAGTGCGGCGCCCGCCGGGTCGCGCGGCCGCACGGCGCCTGCCGCTGCGGCGAACGGCCAGGCGCGCGGCGCATGCCGCACCGCGCGACGCGGGGTGCGTCGCGTGCGGCTCGGTCGTGGCCGCCGCGCGCGTCGGCGGCGGGAACGCATGAGGACATGCACCAGCCGGGCGCGACAGACACGTCGATGCACCGCCCGTGTCGCCATTCAATCGCAACCGGGCCGTTTCGACATGACTTCGATCAACGCATGGGCATTGGCACGATTCGCGGCATGCATGAAGCCGTGGATGCCGATGCGTGAAATCGTTCAATCGAGCATCGGTCGCGCACGCCGGTCCGCCGCCACCGGTCGCCGACCGGTGCCGTTGCGCAAACGAACGATCGATTCAAACGGCGCGCCGGCTATCGCGGTACGGCCGTCAGTTCGATGATGCGTTCCGGCCGCCGTCCGTGGCCGGGCCAGTACGCGCTGCCGTACATCCTGTGAACGGGGCCGAACGGCGCGTCGCCCGGAGCCGGCGCGTCGAAACCTTTCTCGATCACCATGTAGCCCGCGCGCAGCGCGAATGCCGGATGGTTGCCGCCGGGGCGGCTGTCGAACCCGGCGAAGCCGTCGCCGGCTTCCGGCATCGCGTTGACGAGCGACGCATTGCTGCGCGTGATCTGGTCGGGCGAGATCGGCCCGCCGCCGGCGAGGCGCGACGCCTCGCGGTTCTTGCCGTCGGTGTCGACCGTGCTGTCGTGCGTGTCGTCGTTGTCGAGCTCGATGCTGCGCGGATGCACACGACCTGTTTGACCGGATGATTCCATCGCGGCTCTCCTGGCGGCGAAACGCTCCGGATCGAAGCAAATCCCGTTCCGGGCACGACGGGAAAAGGCGCGCGAGCGACCGCCGCAGCCGCGCGGCGCGCACTGATTTGTCATGATTTATTTCAGCTAGAAGACACGTTTTCTACAGAGTATGATTCTTTTCCTGCGAAGCGGCGACAGGGGATGCAGACGCGCCGCCTCTGCCCGCGCCGGGGCGCCGCAGCACCCCTTGGAGACGGGTAGTGAACAACAAAGCAAGGGACTAGAGGTGGCGGATTCATGCAAGCGACTACTGCCTTCACGCACCGCGGTTATCTGTTGAATTGCGCGCCCGCGCGCGCCAGCGACGGGTCGTTCAAGCCCTACGTCGTGATCTCCCGATCGAGCGACGGGGAGCTCGTTGCGAACCGTTTTTTTCCGATCGAGCTCCAGTTCAACGACGAAGGCGACGCGATCGCGCACGCGCGCGACTGGGCCGTGCGATGGATCGACGCGAGCAGCGTCACGATGTGACGCCGCCGCGCCGGTGCAGCACTGGCCGTCCGGTCGAGCCCCGGTGTCCCGCTCCCGGACGAAAAACGCGGTAATCTTGCGGAACCCGTCACTTTATTAGCGGCCGTGCGACCGAGCGCGGCTGCGTGCATTGGCATATGTCGACATCACCCGCCCGTCAGTGGGGCCTCGAAGAAATCGTCGCCGGCTTGCGCGAGTCGCGCGAGGAACTCCATCGCACGCGTCATCCGCGCGGCATCCGCGAACTGCCGTCGCGCGATGCGATCTGCAAGATTGTGACCGGCCTGCGCGCGTCGATGTTTCCGACGCACTACGGCGCACCGGACCTGACCGACGAAAGCGTCGATTATTACGTCGGCCACACGCTCGAAAGCACGCTGCGCATCCTGGCCGAGCAGATTCGCCGTGCGCTGCCGTTCCTGCCCGAGCATGCCGATACGCCGTTCGCCGAGCTCGACGAACGCGCGTTCGAGATCGCGCGCGAATTCGGCCGGCAGTTGCCGGCGGTCCGCGCGCTGCTCGTCAGCGACATCCAGGCCGCGTATGCGGGCGATCCGGCCGCGCAGCACATCACCGAGATCCTGCTGTGCTACCCCGGCGTGTTCGCGATGATGCACCATCGGCTCGCCCACGCGCTGCACCGGCTTGGCGTGCCGCTGCTCGCGCGCTTCATCAATGAAATCGCGCACTCGGCCACCGGCATCGATATCCACCCGGGCGCGCAGATCGGCCCGAGCTTCTTCATCGACCACGGCACCGGCGTGGTGATCGGCGAAACCGCGATCATCGGCGAGCGCGTGCGCGTGTACCAGGCCGTCACGCTCGGCGCGAAGAGTTTCCCGGCCGATGGCGAAGGCGCGCTGGTGAAGGGCAATGCGCGGCACCCGATCGTCGAGGACGACGTGGTGATCTACGCGGGCGCGACGATTCTCGGCCGCGTGACGATCGGACGCGGCTCGGTGATCGGCGGCAACGTGTGGCTCACGCACAGCGTGCCGCCTGGCACCAGCGTCGCGCAGGGCAAGGTTCGCGAAGGCGGGAGCGCCGAGAAGCCGTAACGCGGCGGGCGGCGGCGCGCCCGCTTCGCACGGGCGCGCGCCGTGTGCGTCAGTGCTTGCCGTCCGGCGAGCGGTGCTTGTACAGCACGTCCTGGTCGACGCGGATCAGGTTCTGTCCCGCATCGACGACGAAATCCACGCCGTTGTACGCATTGCCGGTCAGCAGCAGGATCGCGCTCGCGACGTCGTCGGGGCCGGCGATGCGCGCGAGCGGCGTCGACGCGCGGCTCGCGTGTTCGAAATCGGCCTGCGTCTGGTCGTCGCTCGGCAGCATCAGCCCGGGGAACACCGCGTTCACGCGCAGCACCGGTGCGGACGACAGCGCGAGCATCTGCGTGAGGTTGCCGAGCGCGGCCTTCGCGACCGTGTAGCTGAAGTGGTCGCGGTGAAAGTTTTCCTTGATCTTCTGGTCGACCACGTTCACGACGACGCCCTGCGTGCCGGCGGCGCGCGCCCGTTCGTAGAATGCCCGCGTGAGCAGGATCGGCGCGCGGCAGTTGACGGCCCATGCCTGGTCGAACGCCGCGAGGTCGAAGCTCGGGAAATGGTCCTGCCAGAACACCGACGCGTTGTTGACCAGTACGTCGAGGCGCCCGAAGCGCGCATACACCTGGTCGATCAGCGCGGCGATCTGCGCGGCATCCGACAGGTCGGCCTGCAGCGCGACCGCATCGTGCCCGCTTTCGGCGATCGCGCGCGCGGTTGCCTGCGCCGCATCGGCCGAGCGGTCGTAATGCACCGCGGTGCGATAGCCGTGCTTCGCGAAATACTCGGCGAACGCGCGCCCGGCCCGGCGCGCGGCGCCGGTCACGAGCACGACGGGCGCGTGCGCCGCTTGCTTCGTCTGCGCCATCAGGTATTCGTGAGGTTGACTGAAGAAGGATTCGCGACGATCGACAGGAATTCGCGCCGCGTCGACGGATCGGTGCGGAACGTGCCGAGCATGCGCGACGTGACCATCTCGACGCCCGGCTTGTGCACGCCGCGCGTCGAGATGCACTGGTGCGCGGCTTCGAGGATCACGCCGACGCCCTTCGGCTGCAGCACGTCGAACAGCGTGTCGGCGATCTGCACGGTCATCTTTTCCTGGATCTGCAGGCGCTTCGCGAATGCGTCGACGAGGCGTGCGAGCTTCGAGATGCCGACCACGCGATGGTTCGGCAGATACGCGACGTGCGCGCGGCCGATGATCGGCACCATGTGGTGCTCGCAGTAGCTCTCGAAGCGGATGTCCTTCAGCACGATCATCTCGTCGTAGCCGTCGACTTCGCTGAACGTGCGCGCGAGGATGTCGCGCGGCTCCAGCGCGTAGCCGGCGAAGAACTGCTCGTACGCGCGCACGACGCGCGCGGGCGTATCGATCAGGCCTTCGCGTGCGGGATCGTCGCCGGCCCAGCGCAACAGCACGCGGACGGCGTCTTCCGCTTCTTCGCGGCTCGGCCGGGTGACGGCCGGCTCGGGCCGCACGGTTTTCTTTCCCTTACCCATGTAGTGGCTCCATCGAAGGCCGCCTCCGGCGGCCGATATCCGGCCATTGTTTCATGCTTTCGCGGGTCGTGCGTGCGGCCCCGCGCTCACCCTTCGTCACTTCGGCCATTCATCCTGCTCGTCGTTGAACAGCGACGCGACGACCCCGCGCAGCCAAGCGGTGCGCGGATCGTTGTGGTACTTGCGGTGCCAGTGCTGCTTCAGGTCGAAGCGCGGCAGCGCGAGCGGCGGCTCGACGGGCACGATGAACGCGTGCTCGGCCGCATACGCATAGCCGATCGCATGCGGCACCGTCGCGATCAGGTCGGTGCGGCTCAGGATGAACGGCAGGCTCATGAAGTGCGGCGTCTCGAGCACCGCGCGGCGCTGCATGCGCTGCTTCGCGAGATATTTCTCGAGCACCTCCTGGCTGCGGCCTTCGGCGCGCACCACCGCATGGCCGCAGGTGAGGAACTGCTCGACCGTGAACGGCGGCGTCTGCTCGAACGGATGGCCGCGCCGCATCAGGCACACGAACCGGTGCGTGAACAACCGCTGCTGGAAGAAGTTGTTGCCGTCGAGGTCGGGGAAGTAGCCGACCGCGAGATCGATCGACCCGGCTTCGAGGCCGCGCCCGACTTCGTCGTGCGCGAGCGAGACCGAACGCAGGTTCGCGTGCGGCGCGCGCGTCGCGAACGCCTGCAGCAGCTTCGGCAGGAACACGATCTCGCCGACGTCCGACAGCGCGATCGAGAACGTATGCGTGCTCGCGGCCGGGTCGAAGTCGTGCGGCGCGACGAGGCCGCGCTCGATCTGCGCGAGCGCGTCGCGAGCGGCCGGCAGCAGCGCGAGCGCGCGCGGCGTCGGCTCCATCCCGCGCGACGTGCGCACGAACAGCGGATCGCCGAAATACTCGCGCAGCCGCCCGAGCGCGGTGCTCACGCGCGGCTGGCTCACGCCGAGCAGGTCGCCCGCGCGGCTCACGTTGCGCGTGTCGTCGAGCGCGACGAGGTAGGGAATCAGGTTCAGATCGAGCGCTTCCATCGCCGGGCCAGTATCGTCAAAACGTATACAACATATCTCCTGAATCGCGTTGCCGCATAGTCGGGAAAGCGCTCAAATGCGTTCCATTACTCGAACCAATGTTCAGGAGACGAACAATGCGCACCCAGGTCGCCATCATCGGCGCCGGTCCGTCCGGCCTTTTGCTTTCCCATCTGCTGCGCCTGCAAGGCGTCGATTCCATCCTCGTCGAAGCGCGTTCGCGCGAATACTGCGAGAACCGCATCCGCGCCGGCGTGCTGGAGCAGGGGACGGTCGACACGCTGAACGAAGCCGGCCTCGGTGACCGGATGCGCCGCGAAGGGCTCGAACATCACGGCATCGAACTCCTGTTCGACGGCCGGCGCCATCGCATCGACCTGTCCGAGCTGACCGGCGGGCGCGCGATCACCGTCTACAGCCAGCACGAAGTCGTGCGCGACCTGATCGCGGCCGGCGTCGAGCACGGCCACCCGATGCACTTCGAGGTCAGCGATGTCGCGCTGCACGATGTCGAAGGCGAGCACCCGTTCGTCACGTTCAAGCATGCGGACGGCCGTGCGGACCGCATCGACTGCGACTACATCGCCGGCTGCGACGGCTTCCACGGCATCGCGCGCCAGACGATTCCCGCGGAGCGGCTGAAGACGTTCGAGCGTGTCTACCCGTTCGCGTGGCTCGGCATCCTCGCCGACGCCGCGCCGTCGCTCGACGAGCTCGTGTACGCCCATCATGACAACGGTTTCGCGCTGTTCTCGATGCGCTCGCCGACGGTCACGCGCCTGTACCTGCAATGCAAGCCCGACGAGGATCTCGCCGAATGGTCCGACGCGCGGATCTGGGACGAACTGCACACGCGCTTCTCGAACGACACGGGCTGGACGCCGACCGAGGGCCGGATCACGCAGAAGAGCGTGACGCCGATGCGCAGCTTCGTGTCGGAGACGATGCAGCACGGGCGCCTGTTTCTCGCCGGCGATGCCGCGCATATCGTGCCGCCGACCGGCGCGAAGGGGATGAACCTCGCGGTGGCCGACGTCCGCGCGCTGTCTCGCGCGCTCGGCGCACGCTACCGGACGGGCGACGCGACGCCGCTCGACACCTATTCGGCGACCTGCCTCGAACGCGTGTGGCGCGCCGAGCACTTCTCGTACTTCATGACGAACATGCTGCACGCGTCGCCGGACGACTCGCCGTTCGTCAATCGCCTGAAGTTTGCCGAACTGAAATATGTGACGCGCTCGCGGGCCGCCGCGCAGTCGCTCGCCGAAAACTACGTCGGATTGCCGTTCGACGACGCGACGGCCCCCGAGGGAACCCGCCTTGACAACGCGCTGTGCGCGCCTCTATGATCGGCCCATCGTTCGCTAATCGAATCTAGGTTCGATGAGCGAACAAATGCCGGGATCGACGTCGGCCCCGGCGCGGCACGCGGCACGCGCGTGTCCCCTCGACAGGCCGCGCATCGAGCCGCGGGTTCGTATCAGGAAGAGACATGGTCAACAAGATTTTCGAATCGCTCCAGTCGGCGGTGGCCGACATCCACGATGGCGCGACAATCATGATCGGCGGCTTCGGCACGGCCGGCATGCCGTCCGAGCTGATCGACGCGCTGATCGAGCAGGGCGCGCGCGACCTGACGATCGTCAACAACAACGCGGGCAACGGCGAGACCGGCCTCGCGGCGCTGCTGAAGGCGAAGCAGGTGCGCAAGATCATCTGCTCGTTCCCGCGCCAGAGCGATTCGCAGGTATTCGACGGGCTGTACCGGGCGGGCGAGATCGAGCTGGAGCTCGTGCCGCAGGGCAACCTCGCGGAGCGCATCCGCGCGGCAGGCGCCGGCATCGGCGGCTTCTTCACGCCGACGGGTTACGGCACCAAGCTCGCGGAAGGCAAGGAAACGCGTGTGATCGACGGCAAGCCGTACGTGTTCGAGACGCCGATCCACGCCGATTTCGCGCTCGTGAAGGCGTACAAGGGCGATCGCTGGGGCAACCTCGTGTACCGCAAGACCGCGCGCAACTTCGGGCCGATCATGGCCAGCGCCGCGAAGGTCGCGATCGTGCAGGTGTCGGAAGTCGTGCCGCTCGGCGCGCTGAACCCGGAACACATCGTGACGCCGGGCATTTTCGTCCAGCGCGTCGTCGAGGTGCCGCAGGCCGCGCACGCGGCCGAGCTGGCCGCCGAACACGCCGCTTCGCAAGCTGCCTGACCGAACTTTGTATGGGACCGGAGCAAGCGCTGAAGCGTCAGCCCCGGTCGCCAGGAGACCCGACATGAAACGACTGACCCGCGATGAAATGGCCAAGCGCGTCGCCCAGGACATCCCCGAAGGCGCGTACGTGAACCTCGGTATCGGCGTGCCGACGCTGGTGGCGAACCACCTCGACCCGAGCAAGGAAATCTTCCTGCACAGCGAGAACGGCCTGCTCGGCATGGGCCCCGCGCCCGCGCCGGGCGAGGAAGACGACGAACTGATCAACGCCGGCAAGCAGCACGTGACGCTGCTCACCGGCGGCGCGTATTTCCACCACGCCGATTCGTTCGCGATGATGCGCGGCGGCCATCTCGACTACTGCGTGCTCGGCGCGTTCCAGGTGTCGGCGACCGGCGACCTCGCGAACTGGCATACGGGCGCACCCGATGCGATTCCGGCCGTCGGCGGCGCGATGGATCTCGCGATCGGCGCGAAGCAGGTGTTCGTGATGATGGAGCACCTGACGAAGCAGGGCGAAAGCAAGATCGTCGCGCAGTGCTCGTATCCGGTCACCGGCGTGCAATGCGTAAGCCGTATCTATACGGATCTCGCGGTGCTCGACGTGACGGCCGACGGCCTCGCGGTGAGCGAGATCTTCACCGACCTGTCGTTCGACGAACTGCAGAAGCTGACCGGCGTGCCGCTGATCGACGCGACGCAGAAGGCGGCTGCCTGAACCGCCGGCGTGCCGGCGCGTGCGCTCGCGCGCAGGCCGGCCCGCTTGGGTGGACAATAGGCACACGCCGTTTCCCCAATCCGATGCCATGCTTGAAGACAGCGCCCGCCTGACCTCCCTCATCTGCGGCACCGAGCCGCTCAACCGGATCTGGTCGCCCCGCGCGACGATCCAGCGGATGCTCGACGTCGAGGCCGCGCTCGCGCGCGCGCTCGCCGCGCGGCAGGTGATTCCCGCCACCGCGGTCGCGCCGATCGAACGCGCATGCGACGCCGGCCGGCTCGACGCCGACGCGCTCGCGCATGGCGCGGCGCTCGGCGGCAATCTCGCGATTCCGCTCGTCAAGCAGCTCACCGCGCAGGTGAAGGCCGACGACCCCGAGGCCGCGAAGTTCGTGCATTGGGGCGCAACGAGCCAGGACATCATCGATACCGCGACCGTGCTGCAGCTGCGCGACACGCTCGACGTGCTCGAACCGATGCTCGACGAAGCGTGCGCGTCGCTCGCGGCGCTCGCGCGCACGCACCGCGCGACGCCGATGATCGGCCGCACGTGGCTGCAGCAGGCGCTGCCGATCACGCTCGGCCTGAAATTCGCCCAGTGGCTCGACGCGCTGCTGCGCCATCGCGCGCGCTTCGCCGAATTGCGCGCGCGGGCGCTCGTGCTGCAGTTCGGCGGCGCGGCCGGCACGCTCGCGAGCCTGCGCGAGCAGGCGAGCGGCGTCACTGCCGCGCTCGCGGCCGACCTGCGGCTTGAAGCGCCGGCCGTGCCGTGGCATACGCAGCGCGACCGCATCGCGGAAGCCGCGTCCTGCTTCGGGATGCTGACGGGCACGCTCGGCAAGATCGCGCGCGACGTGTCGCTGCAGATGCAGACCGAAGTCGGCGAGCTCGGCGAACCGGCGGCCGCCGGCAAGGGCGGCTCGTCGACGATGCCGCACAAGCGCAACCCGGTCGGCTGCGCGGCCGTACTGACCGCCGCGGTGCGCGCGCCGGGCCTCGTCGCGACCGTATTCGCGGGGATGGTGCAGGAGCACGAACGCGCGCTCGGCGGCTGGCAGGCCGAATGGGATGCGCTGCCCGACCTCGCGCGCCTGACGGGCGGCGCGCTCGCGCAGATCGCGCAGATCGTCGCGGGGCTCGACGTCAATACCGAACGCCTCGCCGCGAACCTCGACCTCACGCACGGGCTGATCCTCGGCGAAGCCGTGATGCTCGCGCTCGGCGACCGCATCGGCCGCCTCGATGCGCACCATGTCGTCGAGCATGCGTCGAAGGAAGCGGTGCGCACCGGCGCGACGCTGTTCGACGTGCTCGCCGCCGATGCGACCGTGTCGGCGCACCTGTCGCGCGACGCGCTCGCGCGGCTGCTCGATCCCGCACATTACGTCGGCGAGGCGCAGGCCTATGTCGACGCCGTGCTCGCGCTGCATGCGGGCGCGCAACAACCAGGAGAACATTGATGCCTTTCGCCACTGTCAACGGCGTGAAACTGCATTACCGGATCGACCGTGCCGCGCGCGCCGACGCGCCGTGGCTCGTCTTCTCGAACTCGCTCGGCGCCGACCTGCAGATGTGGGCGCCGCAGATCCGCCCGCTCACGCAGCACTTCAACATCCTGCGCTACGACACGCGCGGCCACGGTCATTCCGACGCGCCGGCCGGTTCGTACGCGATCGAGCAGCTCGCCGGCGACGTGATCGGCCTGCTCGACCACGTCGGCATCGACTGCGCGCATTTCTGCGGGATTTCGATGGGCGGGCTGACGGGCGCCGCGCTCGCCGCGCGCTACCCGTCACGCATCGTGCGCGCGGTGCTGTCGAATACCGCCGCGAAGATCGGTTCGCCGGAAGTGTGGGTGCCGCGTGCGCAGAAGGCGCGTGCCGAAGGCATGGCCGCGCTCGCCGACGCCGTGCTGCCGCGCTGGTTCACCGACGCATTCGTCGAACGCGAGCCGCGCCTGTTCGACGCGATCCGCGACACCTTCGTGCATACCGACAAGGACGGCTACGCGGCGAACTGCGACGCGCTGAACGCCGCCGACCTGCGCGAGGAGGTGAAGGGCATCACGCTGCCGGTGCTCGTCGTGACCGGCGCGAAGGACATGTCGACGCCGCCCGACCAGGGCCGCGCGCTTGCTGCCGCGATTCCCGGTGCGCTGCACGTCGAATTCGACGCCGCGCACATTTCGAACATCGAGTGCACCGACGGCTTCAACCGTGCGCTGCTCGATTTCCTGAACGCATGAGGTAACGACGATGGACGACCAGGAACGTTACGAAGCAGGGATGAAGGTGCGCCGCGCGGTGCTCGGCGACGCGCACGTCGACCGCTCGCTCGAGAACCGCACCGAGGTGACCGACGAATTCCAGAACCTGATCACGCGCTATGCATGGGGCGAGATCTGGACGCGCGACGGCCTGCCGCGCCATACGCGCAGCCTGCTGACCATCGCGATGATGGTCGCGCTGAACCGCGGCGAGGAACTGGCGCTGCACCTGCGCGCCGCGCGCAACAACGGCGTGACGCGCGACCAGATCAAGGAAGTGCTGCTGCAGACCGCGATCTATTGCGGCGTGCCGGCCGCGAATTCCGCGTTCCATCTCGCGGACAAGATCTTCAAGGAACAGGACGCGGCCGCGTAAGACGGCCGGTCAGGCGCGGCCGGCTGAGGGCGGCCGGCCGCCGTCGCGCGGCTTGCTGTCGCAAGCGGGTCGCGCGACGGGATCGATGAACGTGCCGGCAGAGCATCGGCACGCGGCGCACCGGATGGCCGGTGCGCGAACAAAGAAAGGGCACGGCTTCATGCCGTCTTGCTCGTACCTATATCCAGGAGACTCGCGATGAATCGCGCACCCGTGGTCGATGTCCAGACCTTCATCAACGAGCAGCCGTTCGGCGGCTTTCAATGGCTCGTGTTCCTCATGTGTTTCGTGATCGTGCTGCTCGACGGCTTCGATACGGCCGCGATCGGTTTCATCGCGCCGTCGCTGCTCGGCGAATGGAACCTGACCAAACCCGATCTCGCCCCGGTGCTGAGTGCCGCGTTGTTCGGCCTCGCGTGCGGCGCGCTCGTGTCGGGCCCGCTGTCCGACCGGCTCGGGCGCCGCTCGCTGCTGCTCGGCTCGGTGTTCCTGTTCGGCGTCGCGTGCCTGATGTCCGCCTTCTCGAACACGATCGGGCATCTGACGATCCTGCGTTTCATCACCGGCGTCGGGCTCGGCGCGGCGATGCCGAACGCGGTCACGATGATGGGCGAGTTCTGCCCGGACAAGCGCCGTGCGACCGTGATCAACCTGATGTTCTGCGGCTTCCCGCTTGGCGCCGCGTTCGGCGGCTTCCTGGCCGCGTGGATGATTCCGCATTTCGGCTGGCGCAGCGTGCTGGTGCTCGGCGGCGTGACGCCGCTGCTGCTCGGCGTGCTGTTGCTGCTGAAGATGCCGGAATCGGTGCGCTTCATGGTCGCGAGCGGTCAGTCCATCGACAGGATCCGCGCCACGCTCGCGCGCATCTCGCGCGACGCGCTGAACGCCGGCTCGTTCGCGATGACCGAAGCCGCGCCGCAAACCGGCAGCAAGGGCCTCGGCGTCGTGCTGTCGCGCTCGTACATCGTCGGCTCGGTGATGCTGTGGCTCGCGTACTTCATGGGCCTCGTGATCTTCTACGCGTCGATCAACTGGATGCCGATCCTGCTGAAGGATGCGGGGCTGACGCCGAAGAGCGCGACGCTGATCTCGGCACTGTTCCCGCTCGGCGGCGTGGGCGCCGTGCTGTGCGGCGTGCTGATGGACCGCTTCAACGCGAACCGCGTGATCGCCGTGTGTTACGCGCTGACGGCGGTGAGCGTGTACGCGATCGGGCAGGCGGCCGGCAACGTCGGGCTGCTCGTGCTGATCGTGTTCGTGGCCGGCGTGCTGATGAACACCGCGCAATCGTCGATGCCGGCGCTGGCCGCCGCGTTCTATCCGACCGAAGGGCGCGGCACGGGCGTCGCATGGATGCTCGGCGTCGGCCGCTTCGGCGGGATCGCGGGATCGTTCCTCGTCGCCGAACTGACGCGCCGGCACTTCTCGTTCGCGGGCGTGTTCGCGACGATCGCCGTTGCGGGCGTGCTCGCGTGCATCGCGTTGCTGATCAAGCAGACGGCGCGGCCGCATGGCGTCGCGCAGCCGGCCGGCAAGATCGAGTCGCTCGGGCATTGAGCGACGCAAGGGCCGGTGCGTTGCGCCGGCCCCGCTTCCAGCGGCACCGCTCGGGCCGCTATTCTTCCGCGTCGTGTTCCTTGACGAAATTGCGCAGATACGCGCGCAGTGCGGCCTCCCGGCCGCGATGATCGTCGTGGTTCGCGGCGCCCATCTCTTCCTCGTCGCCGAACAGTGTCGGCGGCGCGCAGTAAGTGCCGACTTCGATGTTCTCGCGCAGCACGCGGATATCGTGCGTGAGCGGGTGATACTCGGCGATCCAGTGCACGCCCTCGATGTGTTCGCCCGCCCTCAGCAGTGGCTTCATCGGCTTGTCTCCCGACAGCTGCGGCGCAACCGGCGAAGCGGTTGCGCGCGCCCGTACCAAAAGGGTACGCCTGCCTTGCGCGAATCTCAACGGGCGCGCCGTGAGCGCTTACTGCGGCAGCAGGTGCGCGACGAGCGGATACAGAGACAGGATCAGCAGCACGGCCATCGTCACGTTGAAGATGCGCAGCGCGCGGGGATTCGACAGGAAGCGGCGCAGGCCGAGGCCGAACGCGGCCCACAGGCAGATGCACGGGAAGCCGATCAGGATGAACACGACGGACATCCATGCGGCGTTCATCCCGTAGTCGGCGGACAGGCGGACCGTCGTCGCGGCGGTCAGCACCATCATCCAGGCTTTCGGGTTGACCCACTGGAACGCGGCGGCTTCGACGAACGTCATCGGCCGCGGCTTGGCGCCGTGCGCCTTCACCTCGCCCGACGTGCCGATGCGCCACGCGAGGTACAGCAGGTACGCGACGCTGGCGGCCTCGAGGATCGTATACAGCAGCGGCAGGCGCTTGAACGCCTCGCCGAGGCCGAAGCCGACGCTGAGCATCAGGATCGCGACGCCCATGCTGATGCCGAACAGGTGCGGCATCGTGCGGCGGAAACCGAAGTTGACGCCGGATGCGAGCAGCATCGTGTTGTTCGGGCCGGGCGTGATCGACGTGACGAGCGCGAACAGCATGCCGGCGGGCAACGCGCTGAGGGTGAGGAATTCCATCGCGGATTCTCCATTTCTGTTCTGGACTGGGATGGAGGTCAGTTTAGCGACGGTTTTCTGTACAGTACCGGTACAGTTATGTGGATGGATGCCGGTACGGGGGGGTGCTGCTTGGGGGCTCGGTGTGGTGCGTGTTGTTGTTTCTCAGAAAAGATGTCCGCAGTCTCGATATGTTGTCTTTGAATAAAAATTCATATCAATGTGGAATTTTCGTCGTATTCGCGAATTCACGCTGGTCCTGAGGTTTTTATTCTGAAATTCAATGAAGTGCGCAAACTTATCATTGCGTCGAAGTGGAAAAAGTGCGTCGCGAGCGATGTAAATGACGAGGGGTGGCTAACACCTGAATGCTCAAAATCAACCTCTCACAGCTTGTCATTCAACACGGTTACTCAGATCAACGTGACCAATCGAGGCGGTCCGCTGCACGCAGCTTTGCCAAGAGTACTTGGTGCAAGCAGTCCCAAACCTCGACGCTCGCCAGCATTCGCCCGGCATGAGCCTTCGGCCTATGGCCGAAGGCTCAGGAAAGCCCCGACACTGGCGCTCGGCACTTTCCGGGGGGATCCAGGCGGCTCAATTGCCGGGAGTGCGATTCACGGCGACCCGATCAGAGAGCCGGCTTTTCCCACAAATTGAGGGACGTGCCGATCTTCCTTTCCCGCGCGTTGTTATAGAGCTCCGTCCCCCAGCTGATGTCGAAAACCGCCATCCCGCATGCTATGAAGATGACACGCTCCTTCGTGCTCTCCCGGCCCGGCTTGTCGCCATTCACGACATGACCGAGGCTGGTCGAGTCAGGCAGGGCGGGCAGCTTGCCTGCATCGATCAGACGGAAGAACGGGCCGCCAATGACGCTGCTGTAGTAGCCTTCCTTGTTGCCCGATGCGATTGCGTCCTCGACATAGGCTTCCTGCAGCGGGGTATGGTCGTATACGATCCTGGCGCCGGTCAGGAACGACTCGTCGGTATTGAACGGGCCTGAGACGAGAATGGTCGCGCCCTCCTTGATCCATTCGTCCTTGAAATAAAGCGGCTTCAGACGCGACGCTGCCACGGTGATGACATCTGCATCACGGAAGCCTTTCTCGGCCTCATCGGTACCGGTGGCGGAAATCCCGTACGTTTGCTGAACCCAACCGGCGAACTCGTTCGCCTTGTCGAGGAAGACGTCGAAACAGACGACGTGCTGGATCGAGCCGAGCTGGGTCATGATCGCGGTGAAGCACGCCTTGTTGATCGGGCCGCAACCGATAACAGACATACTTCTCGCATCTTGGTTGGCTAGATACTTTGCCGCCACTCCCGGCACGGCTCCGGTTCGGGCCGCGCTCAACAAGTTCGCCGACATCAGCGCCAGCGGCGCGCCCGTGTCCTTGTCATTGAGCATCATGGTCAAGATCGAGCGCGGCAGGCCTTTCTCGGCATTGGCGTGATTCGATCCGTACCATTTGTTGCCGCACACGTCGAAGCGACCGCCCAGATAACCGGGCATTGCAGCAAAGCGGCGGTCCGGACCGGCAACCGGCATGTTCGGGAACTTCGTCTCTTTCGGGAAGACGATGTTCATTCCGTGGTTATTGTGATTGGCGCCACCCATCAGATAGTCGCCTCTGCCGAGGAGTCCGAATGTCTCCTCGCATACGGACACGCAGCGCGCGGCATCCAGCACGCCAACTGCGATCATGTCCGGCTCGGAAAGGTACAGAAAGTCGATTTTGGGATACATGGTGCAGACCTCGTCGAAAAAGGAAGATGTTGGGTGTCAAGCTTCGATCCCGACTCAGTGGTCAGAATCGGAGAAGTGGTGAAATGTCGTAGAGGCGGCAACCCGGGATTCGCGCATTTGCCCGCAACAGAAAGTTGAGCTTTTCGATCCGCTCGCCGGAACGGGGCGCGCCATTCTTCTGGAGCGGAACTTCGAGGCCGACCGAAAAATCCATCACGACGTCATCCACGACACCACCGGAGCGGCCCGAGGGCACCGCGATCATTCCGTGTTGCAGCGCAAATCGATAGGCGTCCATCGCCTCCGTGATCGTTCCGACCTGGTTCGGCTTCAACACGAACCCGTCCACGGCACGAGTCTCGAAAGCCCGCTCAAGTAACGGGAGACTGGTGACCGTGAGATCGTCGCCCAGAATGATCGATCGTCGAATTTCTCGAACCGCCGTGCTGTAACCTTCCCAGTCGTTTTCATCGAGCAAATCCTCGATGAAGACCAAATTGAATTTCTCGGTCAGGAAGCGGGCATAGGCAATGAGTTCGGAGGTGGACACCCGTTTGCCTTTCAGCAGATACGTGCGGGTTTCCTTGTCGTACATCTCGCTTGACGCGCAATCGAGCGCAAACGCGATCCGGCCTGTATAGCCACAGGCGTCGATGGCCTTTTGCATCAGCGTCAACACGACTTCCGGGTCATCCGAAGGGGCGGCGTAGCCATAGGAACTGGCGACTTGAGGTTTGTGGCCCAGATATTCGGTCAGTACATGGCCAAGCTTCTGAAACACGGCCACCGCCATTTCGATGGCGAAGTCGACACTGTCAGTGCCGTACGGCACGATCAGGAACTCGTTGAACGGCTGGGTGAGCCCATCGTATCGTCCGCCGTTGATCACGTTGAAGCATGGGACCGGCACGGTCCTGATGTCGCGGCCGGCGATGTGAGCGTACAGCGGAATCGATCGGGCATTCGCCGCCGTACGGAATGCCGCGATGGATACCGAGTAAATCGTGTTTCCGCCGAGGCGGGACTTATTGGGTGTGCCATCGAGCGCGATCATTTTTTCGTCGATCGCTCGCTGATCGAACACGTTCATGCCGATCAGCGCCGGACCAATTACATTGACCGCGTTGTCGACGGCGTTATGAACACTGAGCCCGTCGTAGGTCGCTGGATCGCCGTCCCGCAGGACGAACGATTCGTGCATCCCGACGGAAGTGCCGGTGGGTGCCGCACCTCGACCAACCGCACCGCTTTCGGTGCGCACCTCGACTTCGACTGCGGGCCGGCACTTGCAATCGATGATCTGAAGTGCCCGGACGGATGTGATCTTGTCTTCCATGTCACTTGCTCCCGTTCGGTTCAGGAACATAAAGGATGTTCAAGTCACACAGGTTGGTACCGGTGTTGCCGGTGAAAATGGCGGAGTCGATCGACTCGAGTGCTTCGAAGCAGCTGTGCTCGCGCAGTGCCTGATAGAGGTTGACTCCCTTTGCGGCAGCCGCGGTGAAGCTGGTCGAGTCCGTCATGCCTCCCGCCACCGTCGCCGTGCCGTCCGTGCCTTCGCTGTCGATCGACAGCAGGCAGGCGCCCGTCGTTTTGGCCGCCGCGATAGCGAAACTTGCGGCCATTTCCTGACCAGGCCCGCCGTGCCCCTTGATCACGCTGTTATCGTCGATAAGCGTCGTCACCTCACCGGAGCTGAGAAGCACGCAAGGGGGCTTGATCGGGTTGCCGTACGTCTGGATTTCGCGCGCCATCGACGCGAAGAAGGTGCCGGCGTCGCGACTTTCTCCTTCAAGGAACGACGACACGATCATTGCGGGGATACCCATCTCCTCGCAGACTGCCTTGGCGTAAATGCAGGAGTCGGGCAGCGTGTTGAGCAGGAAGTAGGTATTGTCCGGAAAGGCCTTCGGGGTCTCCGCGTCGGGGCCTGCGTTCATCAGATAGTCGACAACGCTTTTGGGCAGGCGATCGGCCACGTTGCGATTGATGATCGTGGCGCGAGCGTCGTCCAGGGTCGTCATGTCGGGACCGATCGGCGTGCTTTTGTAGGCGGCGTAGGGCACCGAAATGTCACTCGTGGCAGGCGATCCGACCGCGTCGCTGATGCCGAAACCGATCAGTTCGGCACCCGTGTCCTGTATGCGCTGCGCCAACATCCCGCCGTTCAAGGCCGAAATGTGGCGGCGCACGGCATTGATCTCGTAAATGCCTGCACCGGATTTCAGCAGCACATCCGTGGTATCGATCTCGTCCTGCAGGCTGATTCCTTCGATCGGACAGGACATGAGCGCCGAACTTCCGCCGCTGATCACCGCGATGAACAAGTCGTCTGGTCCGGCCTGATCGACGAGTTCGATGATTTGCTTCGATGCCCGATGGCCTTCTTCGTTCGGGAGGGGATGCCCGCCGACGAACACCTCGGTCTTGTTGAAACGGTCCGATTCTTCCCGGATTTTCACGATGGCGATACCGTGCGTCAGGCGATCACCCAACACATGGTCGACTGCCATTGCCATGTGGTTGCAAGCCTTGCCAGCGCCGACCAGATAGACGTTTCGCTTGCGCGAAAGGTCCCACGAGCGCGTTCCGATATGCAGTACGCTACCTTCCATGCGCATGATGCTTCGAATTCGCTGGTAGCTGTCGAGCCTGTCGAGTGTCCGGTCCGCGATCTCGAGTACGATCTGCCGTGACGAAACGACGCCATTCGAGAGGAGTGCTTCGTAATTTCGTATCTTTTTCATGCTGAAAATTGATCGGAGTTACCGCCGCATCGAAATCATGAACGACGTGTTGTCCGTCAATTTATGCAATCGAGCCAAACAGATACATGCACACTGCGGTGGATCGTCAGATAACTGTAGTGGCCTTGTTGCCTGCACACTTGGATCCGCGCACGGCGTGGACGCTAGCTCATGCGCGTGCCGACTCGAGTGGGTTCGAGAGATCACCGGTTCGTTGCGCGACGCCGATTCCCTGGCGGCTTCGTGACGAGACCGGGTCAGTGTGTAATGGCATGCGCCAGAAACGCATAAAGACGATCGAAGTTGCAGTGCGCAACATTGAATCGCAGCCAACTACTGGTTGGATTGGTGGCGTAGAAAAGATTGCCTGGCGCCAGAAGAATCTTGTGGTCGACCGCACGTACAGCGAGTTCGGCTGAATCGCAATTGATTCCCGCGGGCCGTGCCCATACGAACATTCCGGATCGAGGTTCGCAGAACACTTCAAAACCGATCGATTCAAGCCGGCGACAGGTCCGTTCCTGCGCGGTAGCGAGACGATCGCGCAATTGCTCGGCCTGCTTCCTGAAGTGTCCTTCGGACAGCACTGCATGTGCCAGTTGCTCCGTGATCGTCGGCGTCGACATTCCGGACACCAGCTTCTGGTAAAGCAAACCCTCGAGAAGCGCGGGCTCCGCGGCCACGAATCCCACGCGCAGGCCGGCACCGATGGTCTTTGAAAAGCTGCCGACGTAGACCACTCGTTTCAATTGATCCATGGACGCGAGCGCGACTGAATTTCCGGACACCAGACCGGCAGAGACGTCGTCCTCGACGATGATGCAGTCGTAGCGCTCGGCAAGCTTCAGGACCTTGAATGCCGATGCCGAGCTGTAGCTCGCACCGGTCGGATTATGCAGCCGCGTATTGGTGAAGAACACTTTGGGGCGATGAGTCTCGAACGCCTGCTCCATCGAAACGACGTCCGGACCGGTAGGTGTCATCGGAATCCCGACTGCCTTGATCCTGCGCAATCGCAATGCAACGAGCAGATCGCTGTAGCAGGGCTCGTCTACCAGCACGGTATCGCCCTCGCGCGTAAGATGACGAATGGCGAGATCCAGCGCCTGGTTGGCACCCAGCGTAGTGACGATGCCCGTGGAACTTGCCTCGATCTCGTGTTCCGCAAGTTGCCGCACGATTTGCTCACGCAACGGCTCATACCCCTTTGCGTGCCCGTACCCCAATAGAGATCGCGGCTGCGCCGCTACCTGTCTTAGCGCCCGCCCAAGGCCGTCCGCGTCGAACCATGCCTCTGGAATCCATCCCGAGCCCGCGTGAATCGTGCCTTCCGTTCCCTCCAGAACGTTACGCAGCGACCATCCGTTCGTGAATTCCTCGTTGAGTTTCTCGATGGTCGGAGGTATCTCGCTACGGCTTCGATCCGCGACATAAAAGCCGGATCCACGCCGTGCCATCAAGACGCCTTGCGCCACCAGGCGATCGTATGCTTCGACGACCGTAAATGTCGACACGCCATGTGCCTCGGCGAATACGCGGATGCTCGGAACCTTGGCCCCGGACCGCCAGGTTCTTTCGTTCACCGTTGCCGTCAGCCCGGCCACGATCTGTTGAACCAGGGACGATTCCCCCTGGGGATCGAGCGTCAGTATCGGTTTCATCGCCGCACCTATCACATCAAAAATACCGGCCCATATAACCGTGCAGGCGACGAACCCAATACAGTTAGTCACCCTCGTTTTAAAGTGTACATGTATCCGTGCAGGTTTGATTCACTACATTGAAGGGGAATCGCATACGCATACTTGCACTGGACGACCCCATGGCACACGCCACCGATTTTTTTCCTGGATCGAAGACCGATGAGCTCGCGAATGCTCGCGACGATCTGGCCGCGGCATTTCGCATCGCCGCGCGCCTCGGCTTCCACGAGGGCACATGCAACCATTTCAGTCTCTTGCTCCCGGGCAGTCGGGAAACGTATCTGATCAATCCGTTCGGACTCAGCTTCGAAGAGATCCGACCGGCTGATTTGCTGCTCGTCGATTCCGCCGGCTCGGTAATCGACGGAGTCGGACGAGTCGAGAAAACCGCGCTCAACATCCATTCCCGAGTTCATCGCGCCTCGCCTGATGCCGCATGCGTACTTCATACGCACATGCCTTATGCCACGGCACTGACGACGCTCGACGGCTTTCGCCTCGAAATGTGCCATCAGAACAGCCTTCGCTTTTTCGATCGCATTGCCTACGACCGTGATCATTCGGAATACGGAGGACTTGCACTCAGCGAACAGGAAGGAGACCGGATTGCCGCCGCGTTGTCTTCCAAGCGTGTCCTGATGCTCGAGCACCACGGCGTGATAGTCACGGGCCCTTCGATTGCCGCGGCACTCGACGATCTCTACTACCTCGAACGAGCCGCCCAGATCCAAATCCTCGCGATGTCGAGCGGGCGTCCGCTTAAGCGCGTGAGCGACGAACTGGCTCGTCGGACTTCTCGTGAATTCGACCGTGATCGAGATGAATATGCACGACTTCATTTTCGCTCGCTCAAGCGGCTTCTGGAATCTGCACAACCGCACTGGCGGGACTGACTATCCCACGTCAAGCGCAATCGGCCATCTCGTGCCCGCGCTCCTGACGCTGCAACCATGTCGACTACCCAATTTGCCCACGCCACGGAGGTTTCACATGAAGTACTGTCACAAACTCACCATCGCCACCCTGTTGCTCGGGGGAATCAGCCCCGCATTGATTTCTGCCGCGCATGCGGATCAGACTGTCAGGATCGGTGTCGCGGGCCCGTTGACGGGCGGCCAATCGAATTTCGGCAAGGACGATGAGCGAGGCGTGCGGCTGGCGATTGAAGAGCTGAATCGGACGCCGATCGTCGTCGACGGTCAATCCATCAAGTTCGAAATGCTGTCCGAGGACGATGCTGCAGATCCCAAAACGGGCGTCTCTGTCGCTCAGAAGCTCGTCGATTCGGGTGTGAAGGCGGTCATCGGCCACTACAACTCCGGCGTGACCATTCCCGCCTCCCGCATCTACAACAATGCGCGTGTTCCGATGATTACCGGCGCCGCTTCAAATCCGGCGATCACGCAGCAGAGCTTCCCGTATGTCTTCCGGCTTGCGGCCAATGACAACGTGATGGGCGCACGCATGGCCGAATATGCGGCAAAGGTATTGCATGCAAAACGCGTGGCGGTGATCGACGATCGCACGGCATACGGATCAGGCGTAGCTGACGTGTTTGCCGCGACGGCGAAGAAGAACGGTATCGACGTCGTCGCCAGGGAATATTCCAACGACAAGGCAACGGACTTCAACGCGATTCTGACGCACATCAAGGCTCAACGCCCGGACGCGATCTTCTACGGCGGGTACTACGCGCAGGCAGCCGCCATCGGGCGACAGTCCAAGCAGTTGGGTCTTGCGGTTCCGGTGCTAGGCGGGGACGGGATCTGCTCGGTCGATATGCCGAAGCTGGCTGCCGGAACGCTGAATGGGCGGGGGTATTGCGCCGAAGGCGGCGCACCGCTCGCGACGTTGCCCGGTGGTCCGGAATTCGCGGCACGGTATGAAAAGCAATTCGGTGTGAAGAACGATGTTTACTCGCCGGCATTCTATTCGGCCACGATGGTGGTCGCGCAGGCGATGAAGGCGGCGAATTCGACGGACCCCGAAAAGTTCGTTCCGATGCTCAAGCAAATCCAGTTCTCGACGCTGGTCGGAAAGGTCGCGTTCGACAAGAACGGTGAATGGATTGATGCGCCGGTGACCGTGTACAAAGTGTCGGGCGATAACCTCAGTCCGACGCAGTGATACTTCGAGCGAGAACGACGAGTAATCGGCGTTCTCGCATGCCGATCCAATAGTAATCAACTCTTGGGAGTGACATGGACATTTTTGTCCAACAAATTCTGAACGGGCTGGTGCTCGGCAGTGTCTACGCCATCATCGCGTTGGGCTACACGATGGTGTACGGCATTCTCGGCATCATCAACTTCGCGCACGG
>NZ_CADFDK010000024.1 GCF_902832885.1 Burkholderia seminalis DSM 23518 | reverse complement strand
ATGCACGGCGTCGCGATCAGCTTCGGCAGCCCCTGGCCATCGTACTCGGCCGGATGCTGCAGCCCCTGCCAGCCGCCTTCGACGAACTGGCGAAACGCGTCGCCGAAGCCCGGCGTCGCGCTCACCACACCGTCCTTCCAGCTGCTCGGGTGGCGGTCGCCCTCGACGTTCAGCGGCGCCAGCACCTCGCCGCAGAATTTCGCGGACTCCTCGAGCACGGCCTGCGCCGTGTCGTAACCGGCATCCTCGAAGCCCGGCAACTGCGCGACGGCGTCGATGCCCGCGAGTTCCTTCAGCACGAACAGCATGTCCTTGACGGGGGCGACATAACTCATGGCGCGTCTCCTCTTCTCTCTTTTGTCGATGGCGTAAAAAAAGGGGCGCTCGGCGCGCCCCTTTTCCCGTGTGCTTAACGCTGAAGCGTCACGCCGCGTCAGCCGAGCTCGCTCACGAGCTCCGGCACCAGCGAGAACAGATCGCCGACGAGGCCGTAGTCGGCCACGCTGAAGATCGGCGCTTCCGGATCCTTGTTGATCGCGACGATCACCTTCGAATCCTTCATGCCGGCCAGATGCTGGATCGCACCCGAGATGCCGACCGCGATGTACAGCTGCGGGGCGACGATCTTGCCGGTCTGGCCGACCTGATAGTCGTTCGGCACGTAGCCGGCGTCGACTGCCGCGCGCGATGCGCCCAGTGCCGCCGACAGCTTGTCGGCCAGCGGCTCCAGCACCTTCGTGTAGTTCTCGCCGCTGCCCAGACCGCGGCCGCCCGACACGATGATGCTCGCCGACGTCAGCTCCGGACGGTCCAGCTTCGTCACTTCACGGCTCACGAACTGCGACTTGCCGGCATCCGCCGCCGCTTCGATCTTCTCGACCGCTGCGCTGCCGCCTTCCGCTGCCACCGGATCGAAACCCGTCGCACGCACCGTGATGACCTTGATCGGGTCGCTCGACTGCACCGTCGCGATCGCGTTGCCCGCGTAGATCGGGCGCTCGAACGTGTCGGCACTGTCGACCGCCGTGATGTCCGAGATCTGCGCGACGTCCAGCTTCGCGGCGATACGCGGCGCGATGTTCTTGCCGTACGCGGTGGCCGGCGCGAGGATGTGCGAGTAGTCCTTCGCGATGTTCAGCGCGGTTGCCTCGACGTTTTCCGCCAGGCCCGCGGCCAGTTGCGGCGCGTCGGCCAGCAGCACCTTGGACACGCCTGCGATCTTCGCTGCCGCGTCAGCCGCTGCTTGTGCATTGTGGCCCGCGACCAGCACGTGGATGTCACCGCCGATCTTCGCTGCCGCCGCCACCGTGTTCAGCGTCGCGGCCTTGATCGACGCGTTGTCGTGTTCTGCAATCACCAGAATCGTCATTTCTTTCCGCTCCCTCTTACAGCACCTTGGCTTCGGTCTTCAGCTTCTCGACCAGCGTCTTCACGTCCGGCACCTTCACGCCGGCCGCGCGCTTCGGCGGCTCGACCACCTTCAGCGTCTTCAGACGCGGCGCGACGTCCACACCGAGGTCTTCCGGCTTCACGGTTTCCAGCGGCTTCTTCTTCGCCTTCATGATGTTCGGCAGCGTCACGTAACGCGGCTCGTTCAGGCGCAGGTCGGTCGTCACGACCGCCGGCAGCGTCAGCGACAGCGTTTCCGCGCCGCCGTCGACTTCGCGTGCAACCGTTGCCTTGCCGTCCGCGATCGTGACCTTCGACGCGAACGTCGCTTGCGGCAGGCCGGCCAGCGCGGCCAGCATCTGGCCCGTCTGGTTCGAATCGTCGTCGATCGCCTGCTTGCCGAGGATCACCAGCTGCGGCTGCTCCTTGTCGACCAGCGCCTTCAGGATCTTCGCGACGGCCGGCGGCTCGACGCTGTCGTTCGATTCGACGAGGATCGCGCGATCCGCGCCGATCGCCAGCGCCGTGCGCAGCGTTTCCTGCGCTTGCGTGACGCCCACCGACACCGCGATCACTTCGGTCGCGACGCCCGCTTCCTTCAGGCGCACGGCTTCTTCAACGGCGATTTCGTCGAACGGGTTCATCGACATCTTCACGTTCGCGATGTCGACGCCCGTGTTGTCCGACTTCACGCGGACCTTCACGTTGTAATCGACCACTCTTTTCACTGGCACCAGGATTTTCATGCACACGCTCCAAAGTTACGAATACGACCAGAGGCCATTCTATAGCGAGGCCTCATGACTGCGCGGCCAAGCGGACCCATCCATCGTGGCTGTCGAGGATACCGCTTCTTGGCGACGCGCCAATGATAGCGAACGGTCGTTCTATTTTAAAAGAGAAAAAACCCGGACGCAAAGCCCGGGTTTTCGATCATCGACTCTAATCCCGCCGGGCGTCCGTCCTCCGCCCGTCACCAGGCGGCGATGACCGCCCCGCCGAACTTGCCCTCGATGAATTGCTTCACGTCGGCCGAATGATAGGCCGCGATCAGTTTCGCGACCCACGGCTTGTTCCGGTCCGCGTCGCGAATCGCGAGAATGTTTGCGTAAGGGCCGTTCGGGCCCTCGATCGCGATCGCATCCTGATTCGGTTTCAACCCCGCTTCCATCGCGTAGTTGGTGTTGATCGCGGCCGCGTCGACGTCGCCGAGCGAGCGCGGAATCTGCGCCGCATCGAGCTCGACGATCTTCAGCTTGCGCGGATTGTCGACGATGTCGAGCGGCGTCGCCTTCAGCCCCGCATCCGCGCGCAGCTTCAGCAGCCCCTGCTTCTGCAGCAACAGCAGCGCGCGGCCGCCGTTGGTCGGGTCGTTCGGCACCGCGACGCGCGCGCCCGGCTTCAGTTCGGCCAGCGATTTCACGCGCTTCGAATAGATGCCCATCGGAAACGTCACGGTATCCGCGACCTTGATCAGCTTGTAGCCGCGATCCTTCACCTGCGCCTGCAGATACGGATCGTGCTGGTAGCTGTTCGCGTCGAGGTCGCCCGACGCGAGCGCGGCGTTCGGCTGCACGTAATCGGAGAATTCGACGATACGGATATCGAGGCCGCTCTTCGCCGCGACCTTCTTCACCACTTCCATGATCTGCGCGTGCGGTCCGCCCGTCACGCCCACCTTGATGGTTTCGGCCTGCGCGTGCGCGCCCGCGAACAGTGCGGCCGCACCCAGTGCCGCCGCGAACTTCAGCATGAAACGTCGTTGCATCGTGTCCCCCTTACGGACCGGTTTGATCTTATTTGTGGCTCAGCCGGCGCACGAGCCAGTCGCCGAACGACTGGACGATCTGCACGAACACGATCAGGATCGCGACGACCGTCCACATCACTTCCGGCAGATAGCGCTGGTACCCGTAGCGGATCCCGAGATCGCCGAGCCCGCCGCCGCCGATGGCACCCGCCATCGCCGAGTAACCGACCAGCGACACGAACGTGATCGTCAGGCCCGCGACGACGCCCGGCAGCGATTCGGGCAACAGCACCTTGAAGACGATCTGCGACGTGGTCGCGCCCATCGATTGCGCGGCCTCGATCAGCCCGCGGTCGACTTCGCGCAACGCCGTCTCGACGAGACGCGCGATGAACGGCGCGGCCGCGAGCGTCAGCGGCACGACCGCCGCGGCCGTGCCGATCGACGAACCCGTGACGAGACGCGTGAACGGAATCACCGCGACCAGCAGGATGATGAACGGCGTCGAGCGGACGGCATTCACGATGCCGCCGAGCACGCGGTTCACCGCGAGGTTTTGCAGCACGCCCTGGCGATCGGTCAGGTAGAGCAGCACGCCGAGCGGCAGGCCGACGAGCGCGCCGACCGCTCCGGAGATGCCGACCATGATCAGCGTCTCCCAGAACGACTGCACGAACATATCGAACATCTCACTCAACATACGAAAGCTCCTCTACCACCACCCCTTGCTCGCGCAGGAACGCGAGCGCCTGCCCGACCTTGCCCGGCTCGCCGCCCGCGAGCACCGCGAGCGAACCGAATGCCTGCCCCTGGATCTCGTCGATCTGACCGTGCAGGATGTTGAAATCGAGTTCGTACCGGCGGATCGTCTCCGACAGGATCGGCTGGTCGACCCCCGAGCCCGTGAACGCGAGCCGCAGCAGGTGCCCGCTGCCCGTCTTCAGCCGCTCGGCCACGCGTGCCTTCAGCGCGGGCGGGAGTTCCTGCGCGATCACGTCGCCGATCAGCGCGCGCGTCACCTCATGATGCGGCTGCAGGAACACGTCGATCACGCGGCCCTCCTCGACCACGCGCCCGGCATCGAGCACCGCGACGCGATCGCATACCTGCTTGATCACTTCCATCTGGTGCGTGATCAGCACGATCGTCAGGCCGAGCTCGCGGTTGATGCGCTTCAGCAGATCGAGGATCGAACGCGTGGTTTCGGGATCGAGCGCGGACGTCGCTTCGTCCGACAGCAGCACCTTCGGCTGGCTCGCGAGCGCGCGGGCAATGCCGACGCGCTGCTTCTGCCCGCCGCTGATCTGCGACGGGTAGCGGTCCTTCTGCGCGGACAGCCCGACGAGGTCGAGCAGCGGCAGCACGGCGGCCTCGATTTCGGCACGGCTCGCACCGGCCAGCTCGAGCGGCAGCGCGACGTTGTCGAACACCGTGCGCGACGACAGCAGGTTGAAGTGCTGGAAGATCATGCCGATCTCGCGGCGCGCCTCGCGCAGCGCGCCCGCCGGCAGCAGCATGAGATCGCGCCCGCCGACGACGACGCTGCCTTCGGTCGGCCGCGTGAGCAGGTTGATGGTGCGCACGAGCGTGCTCTTGCCGGCGCCGCTTCGGCCGATGATGCCGAACACCTCGCCCTGCGGGATCGTCAGGTTGACGTTGCGCAACGCCTCGACCCAGCCGCCCGGCCCGGGAAAACGCTGCGAAAGATTGCGTAATTCGATCATGTAAACAAAACGGCGGCCGGCCGGCGAGTTGGCCCGCCAGTCGGCCGCCGATGCATCTGGAATAGCCGGCGATTTTACCGCAAACCCCTCATTCCACTTAATAATCGATTTCGATCTTTTCATAACTACACGAAATTAGAGGGGCACCGCTGGCCCGCCGCGCGAAGGCCGCGACTATGATCCGGAACACCTATGCCAACCAACAGGGGACACGCCAGATGACCGCTACCACCACGCCGGCTGCCGCGCCCGCCATCGCCGGCGCCGCGCCCGCGTCGCCACCCGCACCGACAATGGGCCGGCTGCGTACCGCGGACGGGCTCGAACTGGCGTCGTACCGCTGGCCGGCCGGCGACGACACGGCACCGCCGCGCGCGACGATCGCGCTCGTGCACGGCCTCGCCGAACACGCGGGTCGCTACGCCGCGCTCGCCGGCCGGCTGAACGCGGCCGGCATCGACGTGCACGCGATCGATCTGCGCGGGCACGGCCAGTCGCCCGGCCAGCGCGCGTGGGTCGACCGTTTCGACGGATACCTGAACGATGCGGATGCGCTGGTCGCCGAAGCCGCCCGCGGCAATGCGCCGCTGTTCCTGATGGGACACAGCATGGGCGGCGCGGTCGCGGCGCTCTACGCGATCGAGCGTGCGCCGGCCCGCGGCCATGTGCTGACGGGCCTCGTGCTGTCGAGCCCGGCGCTCGCGCCGGGGCGCGACGTGCCGCGCTGGATGCTCGCGGTGAGCCGCGTCATCAGTCGCGTCTGGCCGACCTTCCCGGCGATCAGGATCGATGCGGCGCTGCTGTCGCGCGACCCGGCCGTCGTCGCGGCCAATCGCGCCGATCCGCTCGTGCATCACGGCGCGGTGCCCGCGCGCACCGGCGCGGAGATTCTCGACGCGATGGCGCGTATCGAAAGCGGCCGCGGCGCGCTGCGCGTGCCGGTACTCGTCTATCACGGCACCGAGGACAAACTGACCGAACCCGACGGCAGCCGCGCCTTCGGCGCACGCGTCGGCTCGCCCGATCGTACGCTGACGCTATACGAAGGCGGTTTCCACGAAACGATGAACGATCTCGATCGCGACCGCGTGATCGACGCGCTGATCGCGTGGATTCACGCGCGCGTGCCGGCACGCTGAGCGCGCCCGCACGTCCTGCCCGTCAGGCGTCGGGAATCAGATGCCGGCCAGCACGCGCAGATGCGCGACGACGCTGCGCCCGAGCGCGGACAGGTTGTAGCCGCCTTCGAGGCAACTCACGATGCGGCCCTGCGCATGCCGGCGCGCCACGTCGACGATCTGCGCGGTCAGCCATTCGAAATCGGCCTCGACGAGGCCGAGGCTGCCGATGTCGTCCTCGCGGTGCGCGTCGAAGCCGGCCGACACGAACAGCATCTGCGGCTTGAATGCGTCGAGGCGCGGCAGCCAGAACATGTCGACGGCTTCGCGGATCGCCATGCCGTTGCTGCGCGCGGGCATCGGCAGGTTGACCATGTTCGGCGCCTGGTGATCGACGCCGGAGAACGGATACAGCGGATGCTGAAAGAAGCTGCACATCAGCACGCGCTCGTCGTTCGCGAACGCCGCCTCGGTGCCGTTGCCGTGGTGCACGTCGAAATCGACGATCGCGACGCGCTCGAGACCGTGTACGTCGAGCGCATGCCGCGCGGCGATCGCGACGTTGTTGAAGAAGCAGAAGCCCATCGCACGGGCGGGCTCCGCGTGGTGGCCGGGCGGGCGCACGCCGCAGAACGCATTCGCATAGCGGCCTTCGATCACCGCGTCGGTCGCCGCGATCGCGGCGCCGGCCGCGCGCAGCGCCGCGCGCCACGTGTCGCGATTCATCAGCGTATCGGGATCGATCTCGACGTAGCCGTCGACCGGCGTCATGCTCCGGATGTAATCGATGTGCGCCTGCGTATGCACACGACCCAGCGCGACCTCGCTCGCGAACGGCGCGGTTTCGTGCACGATCAGATCGTCGATGCGGCTCGCGATCAGTTGATCCTGGATCGCCGACAGGCGGGCCGGGCACTCCGGATGCCATTCCCCCATCTCGTGCAGCATGCAGTCGGGGTGCGTATAGAAAGCGGTTGCCATAAGCTGTCATCCACGACGCTCGGTGCGCCGCAGGTCTCCATCAATGATGTCCATCGTCTGCCGCGAATTCGCCGCTAACTTACCACAACGGGGGCCCGCCACGCCCCGGCGCGCCGGATCCGTCGGGTATACTGCGCCGAACACAATCGCCCTGTCCGCCCGCTTCGACATGAATTCCAGCAAGCCTGCCGCCCTCCTCTCCGCGCTGTCCCGTGTCCGCGTCCCGCTCGTCGCCGCCGCTGTCGTCGCGGCCCTCGGCACCGCGCCTGCCGGCGCGCAGACGCAGCCGGCGAAGCCCGCCGGCAAGCTCGTCGCCCAGGCCCAGCCGCAGCAGCCGTTGCCGCAAGGCCAGACCTTCGAGGAGGAAATTGTTCCGCAGCGTTATGCGAACAACGCCAAGGTCGACGCCTTCATCGACGAGATGGTGAGCCGCAACGGCTTCGACTCCGCGAGCCTGCATGCGCTGTTCTCGCGCATCAGCTACTCGGCGACGGCCGTCAAGCTCGTGAAGCCGGCCCCGTCGCCGACGGTCAAGAACTGGCGCGTCTATCGCTCGCGCTTCATCGAGCCGATCCGCATCAACGCGGGCGTGAAGTTCTGGAAGGCGAACCAGGCAACGCTGCAGCGCGCGTCCGAGCAGTTCGGCGTGCCGCCCGAGGTGATCGTCGGCATCATCGGCGTCGAGACGATCTATGGCCGCTACATGGGCAATTTCCGCGTGCTCGACGCGCTGACGACGCTCACGTTCGATTATCCGGACACGCCGAATCGCGACAGCCGCCAGGCAACGTTCCGCAAGAACCTCGAGGACTTCCTGGTCTGGACCCGCGACAACCAGCTCGACCCGACCACCGTGCTCGGCTCGTACACGGGCGCGATCGGGATCCCGCAGTTCCTGCCGAGCAGCATCCGCGAGTATGCGGTCGACTTCGACGGCACGGGTCACGTCGATCTGCGCAGCAGTCCTGTCGATGCGATCGGCAGCGTCGCGAACTACCTGAAGCAGCACGGCTGGGAAACCGACCGGCCGGTGGTCTGGCAGATCACGCCCGATACGGGCAGCCTGGGCATTGCGCAGGCCGCCGCCGACGGCCAGCCCGAGCCGCACTGGGCGCTGTCGCAACTGACGCGCGCGGGCATGACGCTGAACGAGCCGACGGTCAACATCACGACCGAAGCCGGCACGCCGGTGACCGTGGTCGACCTGCCGTCGCCGGGGCGCGCGACCGAGTACATGCTCGGGCTCAAGAATTTCTACGTGCTGACGCGCTACAACCGCAGCTTCTTCTACGCGCTCACCGTGTACCAGCTCGGCGAAGCCGTGAAGGCGCAGATGGAAGCGAGCGGCGCGCTGAAGCCGGCCGCCGCCGACGACGACGCGCAGTCGCAGTAAGATCTGCCCGCCCAAAGAAAAAGCGCCGCACGAGCGGCGCTTTTTACATGGCTGGCGCGCGGCGCACGCCAACCCGTGTTCAGGCGGGAAACACGCCCGTGGACAGATAGCGGTCGCCACGATCGCAGACGATGAACACGATCGTCGCGTTCTCGACCTGACGCGCGATGCGCATCGCGACTTCGCACGCGCCGCCCGACGAAATGCCCGCGAAGATGCCTTCGACCGCCGCCAGCCGGCGCGTCATCGTTTCCGACGCGGCCTGGCTCACGCTCTCGACACGGTCGACGCGGCTGCGATCGAAGATCGTCGGCAGGTACGCTTCCGGCCACTTGCGGATGCCCGGAATGCGAGAACCGTCTTCCGGCTGCGCGCCGATGATCTCGATCGCCGGGTTCTGTTCCTTCAGATAGCGCGACGTGCCCATGATCGTGCCCGTCGTGCCCATGGCCGACACGAAGTGCGTGATGCGCCCTTCGGTGTCGCGCCAGATCTCCGGCCCCGTCGCTTCGTAGTGCGCAACGGGATTGTCGGGGTTCGCGAACTGGTCGAGGATCACGCCCTTGCCTTCGCGCTGCATCTCGTCCGCGAGATCGCGCGCCAGCTCCATCCCGCCCTTCACCGGTGTCAGGATGATTTCGGCACCGTAGGCGGCCATGCTCTGGCGACGCTCGACCGACAGGTCCTCCGGCATGATCAGCACCATCTTGTAGCCGCGGATCGCGGCGGCCATCGCGAGCGCGATACCCGTGTTGCCGCTGGTCGCCTCGATCAGCGTATCGCCCGGCTTGATGCGCCCGCGTGCCTCGGCCTTGCTGATCATCGACAGCGCCGGGCGATCCTTCACGGAACCGGCCGGGTTGTTGCCTTCGAGCTTCGCGAGCACCACGTTGTTGCGCGCGCGAATCTCGTCGTCCGGCAAGCGGACCAGTTGCACGAGCGGCGTATTGCCGATCGTGTCTTCGATAGTTTTGTAAGCCATGGATATACCGTCAGTGCGAGGCCGATCAATCGATCGATTGTAAACCAGCACCGCCGCTCGCGCCGGCAACCCCCATTACGACGATGGAATACGCATGCCGCGCGACACGTGATCGCCCCCCCGTATCGCACGCGCTCCCCCACGCAAAAAACCCGCGGCATGCCGCGGGAAGCCGTCATGACGACGGCGGCTGAAGGAGCTCGTTGCCGGTCGCGCGCGATGCGTTACTTCTGTGCGGTGCGGGCGGGCGCGGCGGCAGGCTTGGCCGCCGCAGGCTTGCCCGCGGCGGGCGGCGCCGCGGCCGCGCCGGCTGCGCCCGCCGCGCCGATCGTCAGCCCTTCCTGCTGAAGCCGCTCGACGATATGCCCGCCCATGCCTTTCACGCGCGCGGTGAGATCTTCCGCATTCCTGAACGGACCGCGCGTGCCGCGTTCATCGACGATCGCCTTCGCCCGCGCCGGACCGATGCCCTTGATGCCGACGAGCGCATCCTCGCTCGCGGTATTGACATCGACGGCCGCCCAGGCCGACGCGACTGCGCCGAGCATGACCGCTGCGGCAAACCATTTCCTGATCATGTGCTGGATCTCCGAAGAAAAACGGCCGGCGGCTGCCGACCGTGAGACCCAGTCTAGCGACGCAACGCCTGCGTTTAAACCTGGCCGGATAGCCAACGGACGTAGCGGTCGACGCCTTCCTGCACGGTCAGGAACGGCGCGTCGTAGCCGGCTGCGCGCAGTTTCGTCTGGTCGGCCTGCGTGAAGCACTGGTACTTGCCGCGCAGCGCATCGGGGAACGGCACGTATTCGATCAGCCCCTGCTCGACCTGCTGCGCGAGCGTCAGCGGCGGCTGGTTGTCGAGCGCGCGCAGCGTGTTCACGACCGTCGACGCGATATCGTTGAACGGCTGCGCCCGGCCCGTGCCGAGGTTGAAGATGCCCGACTTCTCCGGGTGGTCGAAGAAGAACAGGTTCACCTTCGTCACGTCCTCGACCGACACGAAGTCACGCGTCTGCTCGCCCGGCGCATAACCGTTGTACTCGCCGAACAGCTTCACCTTGCCTTCCGCGCGGAACTGGTTGAAGTTGTGGAACGCGACCGACGCCATGCGCCCCTTGTGCGTCTCGCGCGGGCCGTACACGTTGAAATAACGAAAGCCCGCGATCTGGCTCTTCGCGCTCGGCAGCACGCGGCGGATCACCTGGTCGAACAGGAACTTCGAATAGCCGTACACGTTCAGCGGCGCCTCGACGTCGCGCTCCTCGACGAAACGCGTCGAGCCGCCGTAGATCGCGGCCGACGACGCGTACAGGAACTGCGTGCCGTGCGCGAGACAGGTATCGAGCACCGCGCGGCTGTAGCGGAAGTTGTTGTCCATCATGTAGCGGCCGTCGGTTTCCATCGTGTCCGAACAGGCGCCTTCGTGGAACACCGCGCGCACCTTGCCGAAATCGCCGCGCGCGAAGCGCTCGACGAATTCCGTCTTGTCGAGATAGTCGTCGATCTCGCAATCGACGAGATTGCGGAACTTGTCCGCGCGCGTCAGGTTGTCGACCGCGATGATGCGCGATTCGCCGCGCTCGTTGAGCGCCTTGACGATGTTCGCGCCGATAAAACCGGCCGCGCCGGTGACGATGAGGGTCATGATCGTCCTGCCTGAAAAGTGCGAGCCACTCGTGCGACGCGCTCGTCGCGCCGCCGAATGCGCTCAGTGAAACAGTTCGTCGTAGTCCACCGTGGCCGTGCCGAGCTTGCCCACCACGATGCCTGCCGCGCGATTCGCGAGCACGACCGCGTCGACCAGCGGCACGCCGGCGCCGAGCATCGTCGCGACCGTCGCGATCACGGTGTCCCCCGCGCCCGACACGTCGAACACCTCGCGCGCGAGCGCCGGTGCGTGCAGTTCGCCGGTCGCGGAAAAAAGCGTCATCCCCTCTTCCGAGCGCGTGAGCAGCAGCGCATCGATGTCGAGCTCCGCGCGCAGGTTCGCGACGCGCGCGCGCAGGTCGTCTTCCGACTTCCACTGGCCGACCACTTCACGCAGCTCCGCGCGGTTCGGCGTGATCAGCGACGCGCCGCGATAGCGCGCCCAGTCGTCGCCCTTCGGGTCGACGAGGACGGCCTTGCCGGCCGCACGCGCCTTCTCGATCATCGTCGTGACGTGCGTCAGGCCGCCTTTCGCGTAATCCGACATCAGCACGACGTCGTGCTGCGGCAGCAGCGCGTCGAAGCGCGCGAGCCCCGCGAGCAGCACCTCGTGCGTCGGCATCGCCTCGAAGTCGACGCGCAGCAGTTGCTGCTGGCGCGCAAGCACGCGCAGCTTGATCGTGGTCGGCAGCGCCGGGTCGCGCTCGAGATGCGGCGTCACGCCGCTGCCGGCGAGCAGTTCGACGATCCGCTCGCCGGGCTCGTCGCACCCGACGACGCACAGCAATCCCGCCTGGCCGCCGAGCGTCACGGCATTGCGCGCGACGTTGGCCGCGCCGCCGAGCCGCTCCTCCTGACGCTGCACGTGCACGACCGGCACCGGTGCTTCAGGCGAAATGCGATCGACGTTGCCGAACCAGTAACGGTCGAGCATCACGTCGCCGACGACGAGCACGCGCGAGCGCGCGAGCTGCGCGCGCGGCACCGATACGATTTCGTGAAGAGTATTCATCGTGTGGTCAGCCGCGGGAGGACGACTGCGGATCGACATACGGACGGCCGATCGCATAGTAGTCGATGCCCAGCTCGGCCATCGCGTCCGGCTCGTACAGGTTGCGGCCGTCGAAGATGACCGGCGCCTTCAGTTCGGCCTTCAGGCGCGTGAAATCGGGGCTCCGGAATTCCTTCCATTCGGTCACGATCACGAGGGCATCCGCGCCCGTCACGGCGATATCCTGCGTGTCGACGAGATGCAGCCGCGCCAGCGCATCGGCATCGTGGCCGAAATCGAGCTCGAACACGCGCCGCGCTTCGTCGATCGCGACCGGATCGTACGCGCGCACGGTCGCACCGCGCTCGAGCAGCGCGGCGATCAGACGCCGGCTCGGCGCCTCGCGCATGTCGTCGGTGTTCGGCTTGAACGCGAGGCCCCACACCGCGAACTCGCGGCCCGTCAGGTCGGCGCCGAAGCGTTGCTCGATCTTGCCGATCAGCACGTCCTTCTGCGCATGGTTGGCGGCCTCGACGGCTTCCAGGATGCGCAGCGGCTGGCCGTTCTCGCCGGCGGTGCGAATCAGCGCCTGGACGTCCTTCGGGAAACACGAGCCGCCGTAGCCGACGCCGGCGTACAGGAAGTGATAGCCGATGCGCGGATCGGAGCCGATCCCGCGGCGCACGGCCTCGATGTCGGCACCGACCTTGTCGGCGAGATTCGACATCTCGTTCATGAACGAGATGCGCGTCGCGAGCATCGCGTTCGCAGCATACTTCGCGAATTCGGCCGAGCGCACGTCCATGTAGATCGTGCGCTCGTGGTTGCGGTTGAACGGCGCGTAGAGCTTCTTCATCTTCTCGCGCGCGATCGTGCCGGTCTCGTCGTCGTCGACGCCGATGATGATCCGGTCCGGACGCATGAAGTCCTCGACCGCGGCGCCTTCCTTGAGGAACTCCGGATTCGACACGACCGAGAAGCGATGCGCGACGCTGCCCGCGAGCCCGCGTGCGGCAAGCGCCTCGTCGACCACGCCGCGCACGCGCTGCGCGGTGCCGACCGGTACCGTCGACTTGTCGACGATCACCTTGAAGCCCGTCATGTAGCGGCCGATGTTGCGTGCGGCCTCGAGCACGTACTGCAGGTCGGCCGAGCCGTCCTCGTCGGGCGGCGTGCCGACCGCGATGAACTGGATCTCGCCGTGCGCGACGCTCGCCTCGATGTCGGTCGAGAAGCGCAGGCGCCCCGCCGCGCGGTTGCGCGCGATGATGTCCAGCAGCCCCGGTTCGTGAATCGGCATGCCGCCGTTGTTCAGGATGTCGATCTTGCGCGGATCGACGTCGAGACAGAAGACGTCGTGACCGATCTCCGCGAGGCAGGCGCCCGTGACGAGGCCGACATAGCCGGTGCCGATGATGGTGATTTTCATAGATGTTCCGGTACTTCCCGGTAATTGACTAACTTGGCCGCCGGGGCCAGCCCGGCGGCAACCGCAGCGCGTTGGCTCCGCGTGCCGGGATCAGCCCGGCATCGCAGGTTCGACGCGGCGCGGCGCATAGGTTTCCCAGCCGCTGCATCCGGGGCACTGCCAGTAGAAAAGCCGTGCCCGGAAACCGCAATTCTGGCACGTATACCGTGGCAGATTTTTCGTGCGCTGCTTGATCAGCGCACGCATCATTTCAAGTTCCTTACGGCGCGGTTCGTCGGCCGCCGCGATCTGCGCATCGAGCAGGTGCAGCATCCCCGACAGGTTCGGTGACTTCTCCATCTGCAGGCGCGCCAGCGTGTGCGCCGCTTCCTGGCCGCGCAACCCGGCGATATGCTGGTACGCGATGTCGAGCAGGTCGTTCGACGGATAGCGGTCGACATACCCCATCAGCAGCTCGGCGCCTTCCCCGTTCTTGCCGAGCGCGACATACGCCTTCATCAGCTTGTCGGCGACGAGCGGCAGATACGCGGGGTTCTGCGCTTCGACACGCTTCCAGTGCCCGATCGCGGCGGCGTGGTCGCCTGCCGCCTCCGCCGCGTCGCCCGACAGGATCGTCGCACGCACGTTCTGCGGGTTCACGGTCAGCGCCAGGCGCAACTGTTCGGCTGCCGCGGCCGCATTCTTGCGCTGCAGCGCTTCCTGCGCGAGTTCGCAGTGGAACTGCGCAATTTCGACGCCGAGCGGTTTGTCGCTCATCGATTCGATGCGCTTCGCGGTATCGATCGACTTGTTCCAGTCCTTCTCGATCTCGTAGATCGTCAGCAGCGCCCGCTGCGCGCCGAGCGCATAGTCGCCGTCGGCGAGCTTGTGGAACGCCTCCTCGGCGCGATCGAGCAGGCCGGCCTTCAGGAAATCCTGGCCGAGCTCGTACAACGCGTGGTCACGCTCGTTGACCGGCAGGTCCGTGCGGCTCAGCAGGTTCTGGTGCACGCGGATCGCGCGGTCGGTCTCGCCGCGGCGGCGAAACAGGTTGCCGAGCGCGAAGTGCAGCTCGACCGTCTCGGGATCGAGCTTGGCGACCTCGATGAATGCGTCGATCGCCTTGTCGGGTTGTTCGTTCAACAGAAAATTCAGGCCGCGGAAATACGAGCGCGGCAGGTTGGCGCTCTCCGACAGGAGATTCTTCAGGTCATAGCGTGACGCCGCCCACCCGAGCGCGAACGCGACCGGAATCGCGAGCAACCACCAGAAATCCAGATCCATGCGAAATATCGAAGCAGAGACGAAAACCGCGCGATGATCGCGCGGCGTCCGTGTTAAATGACGGGCGGCATCGGCGGCTGATCGATGACGGCGGGCGTTTCACGCGCCGCGCGCAGATCGCGCTTCAGGCGCCCGTTCTCGAGACGCAGGCGGAAGATCGAAGGCAGCGCGGACAACAGGCCCGCCAGCAGCCCCACGGCGAAGAACGCCAGGCCGATCAGGATCAGCGGCGCTTGCCATGCGTAGCCGGCAACGAAATTCAGCGTCGCGGTTTGCGTATTGGCCAGCGCGAGCACCAGCAGCAGGACGAACACCAATACCCGGATCAGCCAGACGATAAACTTCATGAAGCCCTCTCTTTGTTGAGGTTTGCTGCGGCGCGCGACTCCCCTTCGTCGCACCGAATCGACCCGTATTGTAAAGGAAGCGTTTCCGCGACTGCGCACATCCTGCGCCGGCCGTTGCATCGCTGCCGCCGGAAATGAAAAAAGCGCCCCAAGGGGCGCTTTTCTTTTCAGCCTTCGCCGGACGGGTTCCGGGCACACCAAACGACGTTCAACGCTCGTCGTCCGGATCGTCAGCCTTCAGCGGTTCACCGGCGCGGCCGTCGACGCGTTCGCGCAATTCCTTGCCAGGCTTGAAGTGCGGCACGAACTTCTCGGGCACCTGCACTTTCTCCCCCGACTTCGGGTTGCGTCCGACGCGCGCCGGGCGACGGTTGAGGCCGAAGCTGCCGAAACCCCGAATTTCGATGCGATGCCCTTTCGCCAGGGCATCGGACATCGCATCGAGCATCGTTTTCACCGCGAAATCCGCATCCTTGAGGACAAGTTGCGGAAATCGCAATGCCAGCTGCGCGACCAACTCGGATTTGGTCATACTTCAGCAGACCTCGTGAGGCTTACTGGTTCTGGCCGTCGAGCTTCGCCTTCAGCAGCGCGCCGAGGTTGGTCGTACCGGTCGCAGCAGCGCTCGTGTCCGACTGCAGGCCGCGGATCGCTTCCTGTTGCTCAGCCGAATCCTTTGCCTTGATCGACAGGTTGATGCCGCGCGACTTGCGATCGATGTTGATCACCATCGCGTTGACCTTGTCGCCTTCCTTCAGCACGTTGCGTGCATCTTCGACGCGATCCTGCGAGATTTCCGACGCACGCAGGTAGCCTTCGATGTCGCCCGTCAGCGTGATGACCGCACCCTTCGCATCGACCGTCTTCACGACGCCGTCGACGATCGAGCCCTTGTCGTTCATTGCAACGTAGTTGCTGAACGGGTCGCCTTCGAGTTGCTTGATGCCGAGCGAAATACGCTCCTTCTCGACGTCGATACCGAGCACGATGGCTTCGACTTCGTCGCCCTTCTTGTACTTGCGAACGGCTTCTTCGCCGGCTTCGCTCCACGACAGGTCCGACAGGTGGACCAGGCCGTCGATGCCGCCCGGCAGACCGATGAACACGCCGAAGTCGGTGATCGACTTGATTGCGCCCGTGATCTTGTCGCCCTTCTTGAAGTTGCGGCTGAAGTCATCCCACGGATTCGGCTTGCACTGCTTCATGCCGAGGCTGATACGACGACGGTCTTCGTCGATCTCGAGGACCATGACTTCGACTTCGTCGCCCAGCTGGACAACCTTCGACGGCGCAACGTTCTTGTTGGTCCAGTCCATTTCCGACACGTGGACGAGGCCTTCGATGCCCGATTCCACTTCGACGAATGCGCCGTAGTCGGTGATGTTCGTGACCTTGCCGAACAGGCGCGTGCCCGACGGGTAACGGCGCGAGATGCCTTCCCACGGATCGTCGCCCAGTTGCTTGATGCCCAGCGAGACGCGGTTCTTCTCTTGGTCGAACTTGAGGATCTTCGCGGTGACTTCCTGGCCAACCGACAGGACTTCGCTCGGGTGACGCACGCGACGCCATGCGATGTCGGTGATGTGCAGCAGGCCGTCGATGCCGCCGAGGTCCACGAACGCGCCGTAGTCGGTGATGTTCTTGACCACGCCGTTGACGATCGCGCCTTCCTTCAGCGTCTCGAGCAGCTTCGCGCGCTCTTCGCCTTGCGTTGCTTCGATCACGGCACGACGCGACAGCACGACGTTGTTACGCTTGCGATCGAGCTTGATCACGCGGAACTCGAGCGTCTTGCCTTCGTACGGGGTCGTGTCCTTGACCGGACGCGTGTCGACCAGCGAACCCGGCAGGAACGCGCGGATGCCGTTGACCATCACGGTCATGCCGCCCTTCACCTTGCCGGTGATCGTGCCGGTGACGAGTTCGTTGTTGTCGAGTGCCTTTTCCAGCGACAGCCACGATGCAAGGCGCTTTGCCTTGTCGCGCGACAGGATCGTGTCGCCGTAGCCGTTTTCGAGTGCGTCGATCGCGACGGACACGAAATCGCCCGACTGCACCTCAACCTCGCCCTGATCGTTCAGGAATTCCTCGATCGGAATGTAAGCCTCGGACTTCAGGCCTGCATTGACGACCACGAAGTTGTGGTCGACGCGCACGACTTCGGCGGAAATCACTTCGCCGGCGCGCATGTCTTGGCGGGTCAGCGACTCTTCGAACAGAGCCGCAAAGGATTCGGTATTCGGGGTGGAGGTTTGCAGGTCGGACATAAAAATCTGATTGTGCATGGATCGCTGTGCCACGCCGGCCGGAATGGCAGGCTGAAAGGGCCAGATCGATGACCACACGGGGTTAAGGGTTCGAAACACGCTCCGCGCTTGCGACGCGGAACACCTACCGCTGCCCGCCTTCTCAGGCGGGCTGGCCGAGCGCCCGGTACCACTGCAGCACTTGATCGACGGCTTCATCGACCGACAGCGCCGACGTATCGAGCAGCTTGGCATCTGCCGCAGGCTTCAGCGGCGCGGCCGCGCGATTGCTGTCGCGCGCGTCACGTTCACGAAGATCCCGGAGCAAGTCATCTATATTAGCAGAAAAACCTTTTTGCATCAATTGCTTATGCCGTCTGGTCGCGCGAGCCTCCGCGCTGGCCGTCAGGAACACCTTCAGCACGGCATCCGGGAAGATCACCGTCCCCATGTCGCGCCCGTCCGCGACGAGGCCCGGCGTCTTGCGGAACGCGCGCTGGCGCGCGACGAGCGCGGTGCGCACGGGCCCGTGCACGGCAATGGCTGACGCGCGGTTGCCGACCGCTTCGGCGCGGATGTCGTTCGACACGTCGACGCCGTCGAGCTGCGCACAGCCTTCACGAAAGGTGATGTGGAGATCGTCGATCAGCTTCACCAGCGCGTCGATGTCCTCCGCCGCGATGCCGTAGCGCACGCTCGCGAGCGCGGCGAGCCGGTACAGCGCGCCGCTGTCGAGCAGGTGGAAGCCAAGGTGCGCGGCGACGAGCGCGGCAACGGTGCCCTTGCCGGAGGCGGTCGGGCCGTCGATCGTGATGACGGGAGTCGGGTGAAAGGGTCGGGTCGATTTCATCGGTACAGTCGGGTCAGGCTTTGGCGAGCGCGGCGAAGCGGTCGAAATAGTCGGGGAACGTCTTGCCGACGCACTTCGGGTCGTTGATCCGCACCGGCACGCCGCCCAGGCTGACGAGCGAGAAGCACATCGCCATCCGGTGATCGTCGTACGTATCGATCGCCGCGTTCGGCGTGAGCTTTTCCGGCGGCGTGACGACGAGATAGTCGGGGCCTTCCTCGACGATCGCGCCGACCTTGCGCAACTCGGTCGCCATCGCGGCGATGCGGTCGGTCTCCTTCACGCGCCAGCTCGCGATGTTGCGCAGCGTGCTCGTGCCGTTCGCGAACAGCGCCGCGACCGCGATGGTCATCGCCGCATCGGGAATCAGGTTGAAGTCCATGTCGATCGGTTCGAGCTTGCCGTGGTCGTGGCCGATGCCGCGCACGTCGATCCAGTCGTCGCCCATCGTCACGTTCGCGCCCATCTGCATCAGCGCGTTCGCGAAGCCGACGTCGCCCTGGATGCTCGCGCGCCCCACGCCCTCGACGCGCAGCGGGCCGCCGCCGAGCGCGCCGGCCGCGAGGAAGTACGATGCGGACGACGCGTCGCCCTCGACCATGATCCGCCCCGGCGAGCGGTAGCGGACGCCGGCCGGCACGACGAAACGCTGCCAGCCGTCGCGCTCGACGGTCACGCCGAAGCGCTCCATCAGCCGGATCGTGATGTCGATGTACGGCTTCGAGATCAGCTCGCCGTCGACCTCGACGACGGTCCGGCCGTCCTTCGCCTTCACGAGCGGCAGCGTCATCAGGAGCGCCGTGAGGAACTGGCTCGACACGTCGCCGCGCACGCGGATCGGCGCATCGACCGAGATCGTCGCGGGCTTGATCCGCAACGGCGGGTAGCCTTCGTTCAGCTCGTAGTCGATCTGCGCGCCGATCTGGCGCAGGCCGTCGACGAGATCGCCGATCGGCCGCTCGTGCATGCGCGGCACGCCGTGCACGCGATAGTCGCCGCCATTCACCGCGAGCGCCGCGGTCAGCGGCCGCACGGCCGTGCCCGCGTTGCCGAGGAACAGGTCGGCCGTCTTCGCGGTGAAGGCGCCGCGCGTGCCCGTGACGACACAGGTGTCGCCGTCGCGCGCGAGCTTCACGCCGAGCTTGCCGAGCGCGTCGAGCATCACGCGCGTGTCGTCGGAGTCGAGCAGGTTGGTGATCGTCGTTTCGCCTTCGGCCAGCGCCGCAAGCAGCAGCACGCGGTTCGAGATGCTTTTCGAGCCGGGCAGGCGCACGGTGCCCGATGCGCTGGAGTACGGGCCGAGATCGAGATAGTCCATGGGAATCGTCCTGTTATTTCTTGACCGGTTCGGCAGCGGGCGCGCCGCCGCGCTCCTGCCATGCCTTGCGTGCGGCGCGCGAGCGCGTGAACACGGCTTCGAGCGCCGCGCCGTCGCCGGCGTCGATCGCCGCGCGCAGCCGCGCGAGCACACGCGTGTAGCCGTCGAGTTCGTCGAGCAGCGCCGCGCGGTTCGCGACGCAGACGTCGCGCCACATCTCCGGGCTCGACGCCGCGATGCGCGTGAAATCGCGGAAGCCGCCCGCCGCGTACGAGAATTTCAGTTCCGCGTCGGCCTCGCCGAGAATCTGCTCGACGAGCGCGAACGACAGCACGTGCGGCAGATGGCTGATCGACGCGAACACGCGATCGTGCTGCTCGGTGCTCATCGCGCGCACGTCGGCGCCGCTCGCGCGCCACATCGCGTCGATCCGCGCGACCGACTCGGGCGCGTTCTCCGGCAGCGGGCACAGCACGACGTTGCGGCCGACGTACAGGTCCGGCAACGCGGCCTCGACGCCGCTCGATTCGCGGCCGGCGATCGGATGCCCCGGCACGAACTGCGCGATCCGCGCGCCGAGCGCCGCGCGCGCGGCCGCGACGACGTCGGACTTGGTGCTGCCGGCATCGGTGACGATCGTCGCATCGTCGAGCCACGGCGCGATGCGCGCGAGCAACGGGCCCGTCTGCGCGACCGGTGCCGCCAGCAGCACGAGATCGGCGCCGGCGAGCGCGTCGCGCAACTGCGCATCGTCGTCGAGTGCCGCCGCGCGATCGATCACGCCGAGCGTCAGCGCGCGCTCGACCGAGCGACGCGAACGGCCCACGCCGACGACCTCGCCCGCACCGCCCGGCGCGCGCTCGCGCAACGCGCGCGCCAGCGAGCCGCCGATCAGGCCGACGCCGAAGATGACCAGTTTGTTGAATGCAAAGCCTGACACGAGAAGAGCCAAGTTACGCGTGCGGAACGACGCCCCGCACGCGGAATTCCAGATTCCGGGCCACGGGCCCGCACCCGGCGCAACCAGCGCCGGATGCCGCCCGAACCCGCCTTCGGCAGCGCCGAACGGCCTGCCCTGCCCGCCTGGCCGCCACGCCCGCGCGAGCGGGCGGCGCACCAGCGCGTCAGCGTGCGCGCGGATACGAACCGAGTATCTTCAGGAACGCGGCCTTCTGGCCGAGTTCCGCAAGCGCGGCCGCCACCGCCGCATCGTCGCGGTGCCCTTCGATGTCGATGTAGAAGTAGTACTCCCAGGTGCCGACGCGCGCCGGACGCGACTCGAAACGCGTCATCGACACGCCGTGCCGCGCGAGCGGCTCGAGCAGCTTGAACACGGCGCCCGGCTCGTTCTTCACCGACACGATCAGCGACGTCTGGTCGTGACCGCTTTGCCCGGCCGGCTGCTTGCCGATGATCACGAAACGCGTGCGGTTGTGCGGATCGTCCTGGATCAGCGAGAACGCGATCTGCAGGCCGTAGTGCGCGGCCGCGCGGTCGCCCGCGATCGCGGCGACGGTCGGATCGGCCGCCGCGAGGCGGGCGGCCTCGGCATTGCTCGCCACCGCCTGCCGCTCGAGCTGCGGCGCGTTCGCCGCGAGCCACTGCTGGCATTGCGCGAGCGCCTGCGCATGCGCGCAGACGCGCTTCACGCCGTCGAGCGTGCCGCTTTGCGTCAGCAGGTTGTGGTGGATCGGCAGCGCCAGCTCGCCGCTGATCAGCAGTTGCGTCTGCAGCAGCAGGTCGAGCGTGCGCGATACGGCCCCTTCGGTCGAATTCTCGACCGGCGCGATGCCGAACGCGGACGCACCGGCCTCGACCGAGCGGAACACCTCGTCGATCGACGGGCACGGCAGCCCTTCGATCGACTGGCCGAAATACTCGAGCATCGCCTGTTCGCTGTACGTGCCGACCGGCCCGAGGAATGCGACGTGGATCGTCTGCTCGAGCGCGCGGCTCGCGGCCATGATCTCGCGCCAGATGGCGCTGATGTGCTCGCTCGCGAGCGGCCCCGCGCTCATGTCCTGCAGCCGTGCGATCACCTGCAGCTCGCGCTCCGGCCGGAACACCGGCGCGTTGAAATGCTTCTTGACCTCGCCCACCTCCAGCGCCACCGCGGCGCGCTGGTTCAGGAGCGCGATCAGCTGCGCGTCGATCGCGTCGATGCGATCGCGCAGCGGTTTCAGGCGGGAATTCAGTTCGTCGTCCATGCGTTTTGCCGTGCTGTTTGAGCAGCGCCGCCGTCAGGCGCCGCGCTGCTCGAAGTCCTTCATGTACTCGACGAGCGCTTTCACGCCCTCGAGCGGCACCGCGTTGTAGATCGACGCCCGCATGCCGCCGACGGACTTGTGGCCCTTCAGCTGCAGCAGCCCGCGCGCCTTTGCGCCGGCGAGGAAGTCTTCATTGCGCGTTTCGTCGGCCAGGAAAAACGGCACGTTCATCCGCGAACGCGCTGCCGGCTCGACCTTGTTCAGATAGAAGCTGCTCGCATCGATCGTGTCGTAGAGCAGCTTCGCCTTTTCGATGTTGCGGGCCTCGATCGCCTCGAGGCCGCCCTGCCGCTTCAGCCACTGGAACACGAGGCCCGCGATGTAGATCGCGTAGGTGGGCGGCGTGTTGTACAGCGAGTTGTTCGCGGCGACGGTCTTCCACTCGAACGCGGACGGGCAGATCGACAGCGCGCGATCGAGCAGATCCTCGCGCACGATCACGACCGTCACGCCGGCCATCCCGATGTTCTTCTGCGCGCCGCCGAACAGCACGCCGTATTTCGCGACGTCCATCGGGCGCGACAGGATGTGCGACGAGACGTCCGCGACCAGCGGCACGTCGCCGAGATCGGGAATCTCGAACGTCTCGACGCCGTCGATCGTCTCGTTGGTGCACAGATGCACGTAGGCCGGATCGTCCGACAGCTGCCATTCGGCGCGTGCGGGCGCACGCGTGAAGCCGTCTTCCGTCTTGCCGGTTGCGGCGAGATGCGGCGTGCAGAACTTCTTCGCCTCATTGAACGACTTCTGCGACCACGACCCCGTCACGACGAAGTCGGCCGTCTTGCGCGAGCCGAGCAGGTTCATCGGCACGATCGCGTTTTCCGCGATGCCGCCCCCCTGCAGGAACAGGATCCGGTGGCTGGCCGGCACGCCGAGCAGGTCGCGCAGGTCGGTCAGCGCGGCCTCGTGGATCGACATGAACTCCTTGCCGCGATGGCTCATCTCCATCACGCTCATGCCGCTGCCGTGCCAGTCGAGCATTTCGTCGGCCGCTTGCCGCAGCACTTCCTCGGGCATCGCCGCAGGGCCGGCGGAGAAATTAAAGACGCGCATCGTGAAAACCTCGGAGGGACGCGACCGGCTCGCCGCCGGCAGACCGCGCCAGAAAAGAAATGGCCGTTTGCGCTCGCGCGCAAACGGCCATTATCGCACTGTCGTCAGGCTCCCGCCAAACCCGGCCGAACGGCCGGGGGCGTGCCCGGACGGCTTTACTTGCCCGGCTTGACTGCTGCGACTTCCTTGTCAGCCTGCGTACGCGTTGCCTGGATCGCTTGCGGCATGTACTTCTGCATCAGGCCGTTGACCACGTCGCGACCGACCTGATCCTGCACCTGGATGAACTTGCGGCCCGTCGGGCTCTTGTAGAACGTCGTCAGATCCTTGATCTCCGACGTGCTGTAGTACTTCGCGTACGCGTCGTACTGAGCCGACATCGCGTCGCTCTGGAACTGCTGCGTACCGAACACCTTGCCCGCGCCGTCGACCAGCTTCGGCACGGCGTTCTTCTGCAGCGTCGGAACGGCAGCCTGCTTCTGCTTGTCGTTCAGCGTCTTGTTTTCCGACAGCGCGTCCGACAGGATCGCCGGCACGAGTTGCTTGGCCTGCATTTCGGCGCTGTTGCCGATTGCCGACACGAGCTTCGGCGCGTCGATCGCGTCGAGCAGATCCTTGATCGCCGCCTTCTTGTCAGCGTCGATCGGCGCAGCTGCCGCGGCGGGCGCCGGTGCGGAATTCGACAGCGCTTGCGCCATCGCGAACGTCGGCACCAGTGCGGCCAGCAGGACCAGTTGCTTGAATTGCTTTTGCATCATCACTCCCTTTTGGAAATATGAATGGTTGCTCGCCGGCCGCGGCGCTTCGCGCCCGCGGCGGTCAGAGTCTCATCCGTTCTTCAGGCTTCGCCGTCCGACGCCTCGTCGGCCTCGCCATCGCCCTCTTCTGCCTCCGCGATCTGCTGCAGGCCGGAGAGCTTGGTACCTTCATCGAGACTGATGAGTGTAACACCTTGCGTGGCCCGTCCCATCTCGCGAATCTCGGAAACGCGGGTGCGAATCAACACGCCCGCCGTCGTGATCAGCATGATCTGATCTTCGGCGTCGACGAGCGTCGCCGCGACGACCTTGCCGTTACGCTCCGACGTCTGGATCGCGATCATACCCTTCGTGCCGCGGCCGTGACGCGTGTATTCGGTGATCGGCGTGCGCTTGCCGTAGCCGTTCTCGGTCGCGGTGAGCACGGTCTGCTCCTCGCTGCCGGCAACCAGCATCGCGATGACCTGCTGCCCGTCCTCGAGCTGCATGCCGCGCACGCCGCGCGCCTCGCGCCCCATCGGACGCACGTCGTTCTCGTCGAAGCGCACGGCCTTGCCGGCGTCGGAGAACAGCATCACGTCGTGCGCGCCGTCGGTGATCGACGCACCGATCAGGTAGTCGCCGTCGTCGAGGCCGACCGCGATGATGCCCTTCTTCATCGGACGGCTGAATGCCTCGAGCGGCGTCTTCTTCACGGTACCGAGCGACGTCGCCATGAAGATGAACTTGTCGGCCGAGAACTCCTTGACCGGCAGCACGACGTTGATCTTCTCGCCTTCCTGCAGCGGGAACATGTTGACGATCGGGCGGCCGCGCGAGTTGCGCGAGCCCTGCGGCACTTCGTAGACCTTGACCCAGTACACGCGGCCGCGGTTCGAGAAGCACAGGATGTAGTCGTGCGTGTTCGCGATGAACAGCGTCTCGATCCAGTCGTCTTCCTTCATCTGCGTCGCCTGCTTGCCGCGGCCGCCGCGCTTCTGCGCGCGGTACTCGGACAGCGGCTGCGACTTCACGTAGCCCGCATGCGACATCGTGACGACCATGTCCTGCGGCGTGATCAGATCCTCGGTGTTCAGCTCGGTCGCGTTCAGCTCGATCCTCGAGCGGCGCGCGTCGCCGAATTCGGCCTTCACCGAAGTCAGCTCCTCGCCGATCATCGTCGTGATCCGCTCGGGGCGCGCGAGGATGTCCAGCAGGTCGGCGATCTGCGCCATCACTTCGCGGTACTCGCCGATGATCTTGTCCTGCTCGAGGCCGGTCAGGCGCTGCAGACGCATCTGCAGGATTTCCTGGGCCTGCGTGTCGGACAGGCGGTACAACCCGTCGCCCTGCATGCCGAACGCCGGGTTCAGGCCTTCCGGACGATACGCGGAACGGCCGCCCGCCGACGCGTTCTCGGCTTCGGCACGGGTCAGCATCTCGCGCACGAGCGACGAATCCCACGGCTTCGCCATCAGCTCCTGCTTCGCGATCGGCGGCGTCGGCGCGGCCTTGATGATCGCGATGAACTCGTCGATGTTCGCGAGCGCGACCGCGAGACCCTCGAGCACGTGGCCGCGTTCGCGGGCCTTGCGCAGTTCGTAGATCGTGCGGCGCGTCAGCACTTCGCGTCGGTGCGACAGGAAGCACTGCAGGATTTCCTTCAGGTTCAGCAGCTTCGGCTGGCCGTCGACGAGCGCGACCATGTTCATGCCGAACGTGTCCTGGAGCTGCGTCGCCTTGTACAGGTTGTTCAGCACCACTTCCGGCACTTCACCGCGCTTGAGCTCGATCACGACGCGCATGCCGCTCTTGTCGGACTCGTCGCGGATGTCGGAGATGCCTTCCAGCTTCTTCTCGTTGACGAGCTCGGCGATCCGCTCGAGCAGCGAGCGCTTGTTCACCTGGTACGGCAGCTCGTCGACGATGATCGCCATCCGCTGGCCGCGGTCGATTTCCTCGAAGTGGGTGGCCGCGCGCATCACGACGCGCCCGCGCCCGGTGCGGTAGCCGTCGCGCACGCCGGCGACGCCGTAGATGATGCCGGCCGTCGGGAAGTCCGGCGCCGGGATGATCTCGATCAGTTCGTCGATCGTCGCTTCGGGGTTGCCCAGCAGATGCTGGCACGCGTCGACGACTTCGTTCAGGTTGTGCGGCGGGATGTTGGTCGCCATGCCGACCGCGATGCCCGACGAGCCGTTGATCAGCAGGTTCGGGATGCGCGCCGGCAGGACGGACGGCTGCGTTTCGTTGCCGTCGTAGTTCGGCTCGAAATCGACCGTTTCCTTGTCGATGTCGGCGAGCAGCTCGTGACCGATCTTCGCCATGCGAATTTCGGTGTAACGCATCGCCGCGGCATTGTCGCCGTCGATCGAGCCGAAGTTGCCTTGCCCGTCGATCAGCATGTAGCGCAGCGAGAAGTCCTGCGCCATCCGCACGATCGTGTCGTAGACCGCGGTATCGCCGTGAGGGTGGTACTTACCGATCACGTCGCCGACGATACGCGCCGACTTCTTGTACGCACGGTTCCAGTCGTTGTTCAGTTCGTGCATCGCGAACAACACGCGCCGGTGCACGGGCTTCAGGCCATCGCGGACATCCGGGAGGGCACGTCCGACGATCACGCTCATCGCGTAATCGAGATACGAACGGCGCATTTCCTCCTCTAGGGAGGTGGGCAGGGTCTCTTTGGCGAATTGATCCATGTATCCGTATCGTTTCGGAGCGAAGACGGCGAACGCCTTTCGCGTGGGCGCTGCATGCGCAACGCAACGCGAGATTCTAACATGCGCCCATCAGCCGCCAATTCGCGACCCCTCTATATATAAATAGCAAAAATCGCGGCAGCGGCGATTCGACCGACATCGCACGCGACGCGACGTCGCAGGCCATCCCGTCACGCGTGTTTCGCGCACACGTGTAAACAACAGCACACATTCGCGCAATTTCGCCGACACACTCTTGACAATCTCTAAAAGTTGCGGCAGGGCGGTGTTGCGCATGCACCACAAAGTTGAAGCGATCTTAGGGTGGGGAGGATTTTTTTTCGTAGGAAGGGAACGATATGGCAAAATGCCAACGCACTGAAAGTTAGACGCTGCTCGAAGTCTACACAGAGCGGTGCCGCGTTTTTTGTGCCGCACCAATGTTATACTTCGAGCAATGTATGACTTGTCACCGTCAACAGGCTCGCAGTAAACCTGCGGTAATCTCAATTTCGAGAGGAGAAATATGAATAAACTTTCAAAGCTCGCGTTCATTGCAGCTACCGCAGTTATGGCTGCATCCGCTTCGGCACAGTCGGTGCCGGCGTCGCGTCAAGCCGTCAATGACAACTGGGTGAACGGCACGGGCGAATGGGTGTGGATGAACGGCACGAACGAGCTCTGCTGGCGCGATGCGTTCTGGACGCCGGCCACCGCCAACGCGAAGTGCGATGGCGCACTGGTCGCCCAGGCACCGCAGCCGCCGGTCGCTCCGGTCGCTCCGGCCATCACGAGCCAGAAGATCACGTATCAAGCCGACGCACTGTTCGACTTCGACAAGGCAACGCTCAAGCCGCTGGGCAAGCAAAAGCTGGACGAACTGGCTTCGAAGATCGAAGGCATGAACACGGAAGTCGTCGTTGCAACGGGCTACACGGACCGCATCGGTTCGGACAAGTACAACGACCGTCTGTCGCTGCGCCGTGCGCAAGCCGTGAAGTCGTACCTGGTCAGCAAGGGTGTGCCGGCCAACAAGATCTACACGGAAGGCAAGGGCAAGCGCAACCCGGTTACGACTGGCTGCAACCAGAAGAACCGCAAGCAGCTCATCGCCTGCCTCGCACCGGACCGCCGCGTGGAAGTCGAAGTGGTTGGTACGCAGCAAGTGCAGAAGACGACCGTTCCGGCAAACTAAGCCGCGGTTTTCGACTGCTTCAAAGCCCCGCTCCGGCGGGGCTTTTTCATTGATGCCCGTCCGGGCGCTCGTCGCTTCGCCGCTCGCCTGCTTCTTATATACTCGGGTCTGACGAACCGCAGCACCGCCCTCCTCCTGTAGCCCGTTTGCCGACATGACCAACGCCGATCCGCACGAACTCCAGAAATTCAGCGACCTCGCCCACCGGTGGTGGGATCCGAATGCCGAATTCAAGCCGCTGCACGACCTGAACCCGGTCCGGCTCGGCTGGATCGATGCGCACGCGCACCTGGCCGGCAAACGCGCGCTCGACATCGGCTGCGGCGGCGGCATCCTGTCCGAATCGATGGCCGGACTCGGCGCCCAGGTGAAGGGCATCGACCTGTCGACCGAAGCGCTTGGCGTCGCCGACCTCCACAGCCTCGAAAGCGGCATCATGGTCGACTACGAGGCGATCGCCGCCGAAGCGATCGCCGCGCGCGAACCGGGCACCTACGACGTCGTCACGTGCATGGAAATGCTCGAGCACGTGCCGTCGCCCGGCGATATCGTCGCCGCATGCGCGACGCTCGTGAAGCCGGGCGGCTGGGTGTTCTTCTCGACGCTGAACCGCAACCTGAAGTCCTACCTGTTCGCGGTGATCGGTGCGGAGTACATCGCGCAGATGCTGCCGAAGGGCACGCACGACTACGCGCGTTTCATCCGTCCGTCGGAACTGGCGGGCTTCGTGCGCGCGACCGATCTGCACATCGTGGAGATCAAGGGCATCACGTATCACCCGATCGGCAAGCGCTTCGCGCTGTCGAACGACACCGACATCAACTACCTCATCGCGTGCCGCCGCGGCGCGTGACCTTCCGACCGGCATGACGACTCCCCTTTCGACCGCGCGGGCAGCCGACGAACCGCGCCTGCTGCACTGCGATGCCGTGCTGTTCGACCTCGACGGCACGCTCGCCGACACGGCGCCCGATCTCGCGGCGGCCGTCAACAAGATGCAACGCGAGCGCGGCCTGCCCGAAACGTCGCTCGACGTGTTGCGGCCGCTGGCCTCGGCCGGCGCGCGCGGCCTGCTCGGCGGCGCGTTCGGCATCGATCCGCGCACGCCCGGCTACGAAGCGATGCGCGACGAGTTCCTGGCCAACTACGCGACGGATCTCTGCGTGCAGACGGTGCTGTTCCCCGGCATCGGCGACGTGCTCGACGAACTCGATGCGCGCGGCGTGCGCTGGGGGATCGTCACGAACAAGGCGATGCGGCTCACGGCGCCACTCGTCGACCTGCTCGGTCTCGCACCGCGCGCCGCTTGCATCGTCGGGGGCGACACAACGCCGCACCCGAAGCCGCACCCGGCCCCGCTGCTGCACGCGGCCGACCAGTTGACGCTCGCGCCCGCGCGCATCGTCTACGTCGGCGACGACCTGCGCGACATTCAGGCCGGCAGCGCGGCCGGCATGGCGACGGTCGCGGCCGCGTACGGCTATTGCGGCGACGGCGTCGCACCGACCGACTGGCAGGCGCAGCATCTCGTCGATACGACGCAGGAACTGCGCGAACTGCTGCGCGATGTTGGGCTATAATGATTGATCTTATCCGCGGGGGCGACCTGGTTTCGACAGGGGTTGTGAAGCGGCTAGGGCATGTCGAGGACCCGTCACCTCGTTAATCAATGGGAAAATCGTAACTGCAAACGACGATACGTTCGCACTGGCAGCCTAAGGGCCGCCGTCCTCTGCCTAGTTCACTGACGGGCTAGTGTCGCAAGACCGGTAGCAATACCGCCAGAGGTCATTTACGTCAGTTAAGCCCTGTCGGCGTCGCGACGCCAGGGTCGAAAATCTAGCGAATCGCCGTAGTGCAGCGTGTTCGTCCGCGTCGCTGCGGTTAAATCAAAAGACTGGACTAAACATGTAGAACTAGTCGTGGAGCGCTTCTGGACGCGGGTTCGATTCCCGCCGCCTCCACCAAATACCCGCCAAACGTTTCCAACGTTTGGCAAGAAAACCCCGCCGGGCTTTGCTCTGCGGGGTTTTTTGTTGCAAACTACCGCAAAGAACCCCCAGCTACAGCCATACATCGACGGGGGTTCTTTCGGGGGTTCTTTGCGGAACCCCCAACCCGGAACCCCCAGCACCGGAGCGGATATGGCCCTGACCGACGTAGCGATCCGTAATGCCAAGCCCACTGACAAGCAGCAGAAGCTATTCGATGGCGGCGGACTGTTCCTGCTCATCAAACCGACCGGCGGCAAGCGCTGGGTGCTCAAGTACCGATTCGCCGGCAAAGAGAAAAGCTTAGCGCTCGGCACCTACCCCGCCGTGTCGCTCGTCGAGGCTCGCAAGCGACGCGACGAAGCCAAAGACAAGCTGGCGGCGGGGATTGATCCGGGAGCGGCAAAGAAAGCCGAGAAGCGCACACAGCGGCTCAATGCAGAAAATTCCTTCGAGGCCGTGGCGCGTGAGTGGCACGCCAAGTACGCGCCCACTTGGTCGGATGGCCACGCGGGCCGCATCCTACGCCGCCTAGAGGTAGATGCCTTCCCGTGGATCGGCGGCAAGCCCGTTGCCGACCTCGTGCCGCCGGATGTGCTCGATGTGCTGCGCCGGGTCGAGAAGCGCGGCGCGCTCGAAACAGCCCACCGCCTGCACGCGAACGTCAGCCAAGTATGCCGCTATGCCGTAGCAACCGGACGCGCCCAGCGCGATGTGACGGCCGATTTACGGGGCGCACTTCCGCCCGTGCAATCTGCGCACATGGCGGCCATTACCGATCCGAAGCAGGTCGCCGGGCTTCTGCGCGCGATTGACGGCTATCAAGGCACGCTTCCCGTGTGGTGCGCCTTGCGGGTCGCGCCTCTGCTATTCCAGCGCCCCGGCGAGTTGCGCGCCGCCGAGTGGGCCGAGGTCGACCTAGACAGCGGCATCTGGGAAATACCGGGTGAACGAATGAAACGCACGAAACAAGGCAAGGCGGCCGGTGGTGCGCATATCGTCCCGCTATCGAGTCAAGCCGTAAATATCCTGCGAGAGCTGCACGCGCTTACCGGCAACGGCCGGCTGCTCTTTCCGAGCGTACGCACAAAGGATCGGCCGATGTCCAACAACACCATCAACGGCGCGTTGCGCCGACTCGGGTACGACGGCGACACAATGACCGGTCACGGCTTCCGGGCAATGGCTCGCACAATCCTTGATGAAGTCCTGAGCGTGCCGGCGGCGATCATCGAGGCCCAACTCGCACACGCAGTGAAAGACCCGCTCGGGCGCGCGTACAACCGCACCGCGCACCTGTCCCAGCGTCGCGAAATGATGCAGAAATGGGCAGACTACCTCGACCAACTCAAGGCGGGTGCAGAAGTCATCCCGTTCAGCGCGGCGACACGGTAGCCGCGCGATTTACCCCGGCCCGCGCGTCGGCTTAACGAACGCCGCATAGGGATTGTCGGCCGGCACCGGTGGCGGCGCGTCGATAGCTTGCCGACCGCGCGGACTCAGGCCGAACGCATCGAGCAGCCGGGCCGCTTGCGCGCGTGCGTCGCTCAATGCGCGCAGCGCCGGATGCGCCTTGCTTCCGCCGGTTCCGGTCGCAATCGTCAACCCTTCACGGTCCAGCGTTTCGCGTAATTGCGCCTCGGTCGCAAGTGTTTCGGCCAGCAGTTCGAGCGCGCGCAGGTCGGACGCGCTCAATAGACCCAAGCTCACGACGAGCGGCGCGACGCGGTTCCATTCCGCAGCCGCACGCGATGACATGCCAGCGGGCGGTGGCGGCGCGACGGTCAATTGGTCGGCCGCGATGCCCTTGAGCCGGTCGGCACGCAACGTGCCGGAAAGCGCCTTCGCGGCGTTCGATTTCTGCGGCATGATTCGCTCCCGAAAAATGGTTTTGGTGCTGACGTTGCAAAAATTCGCGTTGCGCCACGATCACCGGACCGCGCGGCCTAGGGATTTGCACCCCCTACCGGGTACGGCGGATGCCTCGCGGACGGTTGCGGTGGTGCCGCTGCGCCGCTCGCGCGCGTTAGTCAAGGTTCGCCCTACCAGCGCGCACGTCGACGGCCTCAAACGCCCGCAATCCGTTCGCTTCGCGGTGGGTTCGGTCGCCGCCTGTACGTTCGCGATTCCGGACGTTCAAGGTAATTCGGATGCTCGATTACATGCTCGCCGATGAGCCTGCGGCGTGCATGTCGGACCTGTTCAACAGCGTTCGCGCCGACATGCTGCAGCCGGCCCGCTACGGTCAGCGCATGCGGAGAATTGGCCATCGCGTAGCGTAATGCGCCCGGCGCGGGCCGGCTTCATCGCCGGACGTCCGGCGTCGCGCACGGACACGCGCAGCGTGCCAAGCTCCCCGTAATGCGACGGTCAGATGCCGGTCGCTTCTGCGCGCGCGCCGACCGACTTCGCCGACGCATTTTTGCGTTGGCAATGAAATCAACGGGACTTGGGTCGATGATCGATTTCGGCCGCCTCAATTTTGAGGGCGTTATGGAATCAACGGCTTACATCGACTCGGAGTTCGTGAGCGCAAAATTGCGCGCTGCTACGAAGCATCAGCGATGATTTTGACCGGCTCAAAATTGAGCCGGTAATGGAATCAACGAGTCAACGCACGAACGGCGGCGCGCAGAACGCACGCGCCGCCGATGCACGCCGCTATTCCCCGTAGCCCGCGACTTCGGCCAACAGGTCGCCGTGCGGCCGCGAACGGCGAGTTTCCCACTTCTGACGCGACACGAGGGAGAACAGCGGTTCCAGCGCCGCATCTACGAGCATCCGCGCACGCGATACCAGTTCGTCGCTTGAAATTGACCCGTCATGAACGAGCGCGCGAACGCTACGTTGTGCCTCAGCGATTTTCGCGCGAGCGGCTTTTATTTGGGGCATGTTCGTCGTGACGTTGCCGACGCGAGCGCCCAGCCAGTTTTTCTCCGTGAATACGTCGGTCCGAACTGCGGCACGCAGAAGGTCATCCGCATCCGATAGGTCGTCCAGCGCCTCGCCGACTTCGGGCGGCGCAGTGCGTTCGAGTTCGGTCAAGATGCGCTGCTGCTCGCCTTCGTGCTGCCTCTCCATCATGACAACCCGTGCCGTGGCTTGCTTGTCTGCTCGGTCGGCGTCGCGAAATGCCGTTTGTGCCGCGTCGAGCGCGATGCGCGCGCGAGTTGCTTCCTTCGTCGCAGCCGCCAGTTCGCGTTCGGGGTTCGGCACAGCTTTTAACTCGCGCGCCAGTTCGGCTCGGCGTGCGTCAACCTTGGCGCGCTGTTTCGCCTCAAGTTCGCCGGTGAGACCGGCATCGTTTGCGAGCGCTTCAAGGGCTTCGAGGCGTTCGGGCAAGGGACGCTTCAACGGATTCATAGCGATTCTCCAAAAAAGGCGCGTTAGCGCGGGATCAACACGATGTAACCTTCGGGACGAATTTCGACGCGGTACTTCACAGGGCCGGGCTTTATGACTCGATACAGCGGTTGGCCGCCCGGACTGGGCCAAATGAAAATGCTGTATTCGCCGCGTATCTCGTCAAAATGCAACCGTTCCAAAAGCCGTTTTGGTTCGGAAATTTTCATGAATTCGTACTCCTATTTGTAAAGGTAATACGCCTGTTCGATTCGGTCTGCCCCGCGCCTACAAATCGTCCTGCATGTCCGACGTGTCGCCGCCGTAGAGCGCCGCCGCCTGTCGGGCACCGTCCGTAGCAGGGCGTCTGTTCCCGCGTTCGTCTCCGTCGTTCGCACCTTGCACGGCGGCGCGCTTACGCTTGACGTGATAGGCACTCAGAACCGCATGCGCGACCATATCGAGCGCCGGTTTAGCGTCGCCGTTGCGGTCGGTCCAAACCTTCGGGGTCAGCGTACCGGCCAGCGCGACGGAATCGCCGTCATCGAGCGCCAACAGGGCGGCCTTCGCGCCGTCCGAGAACGCAATCACGTTTACGAAAAGCGCTTCGCCGTCGCCTGCGGGTACGCGCACTTTTGCCGTGACGAAGGGGCGGCCGCTCGGGCCGGTCCGTTCGCCCGGCTTGCCGTACAGCTTGCCGCTTGCCAATGCATCGAGCATTTCGCCACCTCATGAAAGTCGTGATGTTGTCAGGTGTACCCGGTGTACCCGGTGAAGCCTTTTCCCTATACGCGCCACGCGCGCGCGCCTGCTGCATCTTTCTTCTTCTGTATTGCTACGGAAATATGGGTTCACTGGGTTCACCGGATCTCGACAAGCCTTATCCGTAGCGGGTTTCAGCGGTGAGCCCACTCTCCGGAAAGATTCACGCGGTGGGTTCACTGGATTCACCCTTGCTCCACACCTTGCCCGTGTTCAACCTGCGCGACACGTAGCCGAATTCACGCAGGGCGTTCGCGATGTGGCGCAGTTCGGTTGCGTCACGGCTTGTGCTCGTGCGCCCCGTCATGGCAACGAAAACATCGGCGGTCTTGACTTCCGTGACGGTCGGGCGGTTTTCCAGATACGCGCCAACATGGTCGAGCCACGGGTTTTGCACCGTGCGCGCGCTCACCTCGTGCGCTGCCTGCGCCCGCATGGCGTCATCCTCAATCCACCACACCTCGCCATCGCGGAATGCGGCGACCGCCTCGGCAAGCAGTTGCGCGCGGTCTGCCGTCAACGCGGCGATGTCACACGCCCTGACCGGTACGGGCCAGAAGCGTCGACCACCCGTTTCATCGCGGAGATAGGTTCCTTCGCCGTCGCGGTTGCACGTGCCGACCATCACGAACTGGCGCGGCTGATAGACCTGCTCGCGCCCGTAGGCCGGACGGAACGCGTCTTCGCTGCGACTGAGGAACGCTTTGACGGCGTTCGCCTCATGTTTGCGCAGGCCGACGATTTCGCTGTTTTCGAGCAGCCACACGCCCGCGACCGTCTCGCCTGTCTGGCGGGCATCGTCCATGTCCGGCACGGCGTCCGAATAAAATTCATCACCCGCCAGCGCGCGCACCGTGCGCGACTTGCCGATGCCCTGCGGGCCTTCCAGCACCAGCATGTGATCGGCCTTGCAGCCGGGACGAAATACGCGCGCAACCGCTGAAATCAGGAAGCGCCGCCCGACCTCGCGCACATAGGGCGTATCGTCCGCGCCGCAGTAGGTCGCAAGCCACGCGTCGAGGCGCTTCACGCCGTCCCATTCGAGCGCGTCGAGCCATTCGCGCAGCGGATGAAAGCGGTTGCGTTCAGCGTGCGTGTGTACCGCGTCCACCGCGTGTTCCTTCGCCGCCGTCAGCATGTAGCGGCGTTCGATATACGCGCGCAGGTTCGTTGTGTCCGCATCGGTCCAGTACGGCGACGGCGCGACCTCCCACGGGCGCGCACTCGCGATGACGACGCGGCGCTTCATTTCGTCGTAGCGAACCAGCCCGCGAAGCGCCGGGTCTTCCGCCAACACGTCGAGAAGTTGATGCATCGTCGCGCGCGAGAATTTGCCGGCATGGGCGGTTTCGCGTGCGGCCGAAACGTGCGAATCGGCCGTCGCGCCATCGGGCACCGGCTCAGCTTTTGCAATGTGCGTGCCGCTCGCGATAGCACGCCGCACGGCCTCCGCGCCGCCGCTTACGGCAAGGTCGTTCAGGTCACGCCCCATAGCTCACCTCTACAACTTCGCGGCCCGCGTTGGACCAGCGTTGCGCGCACGCAGCGGCGGCGGCCTTGCCCGCCGGGTCATCGTCGGCAGCGACGGTCAGCGATTCAATGCCAGCCAGCACCGGCAGTGCCTTCAGGTTGCCTGCATCGATGCAGGCCCAAACCGGCACGTAGCCGTGCGCGAGCGAAAGCGCCGTTTCGATACCTTCCGCGACGGCGAGTCCGGTCGACACTGCGTCATCGGGCCACAAGCGAATCACGCCGCCTTGTTTGCGATGCCTGCCGAGCAGCAAGCGCGGCGGGTCAACGTCAGCCTTGCGGCCATCGGTCCGAATCCATGTTTTGTGCAAGGTCATGGGTTCGCGCGTTACCGCGTGCGTCACGAGCCCGACGAGCGCCGGGCCGGCATAGCCGTTCGGATGCTTCAGCGACGGATGCCAGCGCAAATCGCCATCGGCGGGCGGAATGCGGCAGTGCCGAGCGTTGAGATAGGCCAGCGCTTCGCAGGAAACGGCGCGACACGCGCTCCAAAGGTCGCGCCCATAATCGGACAGGGAGCGATGCTTCGCGGACGGCGTAACGACCGGAATGCGTGCCATGCTATGCGTCGAGCCGCAAACGCCGCGTTCGGGGCGGTACGTTTCCGTGAAGCCGCAACGGAAACAGTGCGCGACGCCCGCGCCGCTCGCGTCGACAGTTACGCCGAGCGTTTTATCGCGCTCGCCGCGACCGCAAACGGGGCAGCGCACGCGGGAATTGCCCGCTCCGTAACTGCTCCACGCAATCGCGTTCATACCGCCTCCCGCGATTTCAGCCAACGGGCAACCTTGCGGCGGTCGGTCGTCGTGAGGTGATAGACGCCGCGCTGCACTTCGATACCATCACGGTCGATGCAAGCGACGCGCACGCAGGGCAAGGCGAGTCCCTTTGCGCGCAGGCCCGCGATGAGGTCCGGGCCGTTGCTGCACCCCACGTAGCCATCTAATTCCTCACGCGGCATCGGGCGGCGTTGCAGCACGGTCAATGCGCGAAGCTGACGGGGGTTAGCGGTTCCGGTAAACTCGCTTTGACGTTTGGCGCTCGATTCGGCTTTGCTGGGTCGGGCGTTTTTCATTATCGGCCCCCGGTCATCGTTGCCGCATCGATATCGGTGCGATAGCCGACCGGGTCCGCGAACCAGCGGTGAATCTCTCGGTTCGACCACACGGAGCACCGCAAGGACAGACGGAACCGACGCGGGAAACGACCTTCGATTTCGCGCTTGCGCAACGTTTCGCGGCTGAAGGGCAGAAAGTTACGCAGCTCGTTCCAACGGCAGAAGCCGTCCAACGGGAGGGAGCCGATATCTCGAACAAGTGCGCCATCGGCGCGCGCTGGGTGTACTTCTTTCGCCACCATGCTCAACCTCGCAAAGAGTTGTTAAACATGGGGCCATTCTTGACAGTCGCCGAACGGCGGGCACCGCATCTGCGGCGACCGTTGCCGCAGTTGCGGTATGTGTCAGGACGCGTTCACGCTCCTTTTCGCCGCTGCGAATTTTTCTTCAAGCGTTCGCGCTGATATGCCGGGCTTACCCTCATGATGAGCAAGCAGCGCGGAAATCACCGCCGCCTGACTTGCAAACGACGAGTGCGGCTTTCCGGCGGGGGACTTTCCTAGCAGCAGCGCGAGCAGCGCACCAATAATGTTCAGGAAAGTTGTTTCGGCCCGCGCACTTGGCTCACCGGATGCCGTTGGGTGCGCATCGAAATTGTCGACCATCGCGCGTAGCGAGTTACGTTCGGCCTCGATGAGAGCAATCCGTTCGCTTGCCTCACGAAGACGCTCGTTCGCTTCGGCAAGTTGGTGCGTTTTTGCTTCGTGAGACGCCTGAAGCGTCCGGTACGCTTCAGCGCTGATACCTGCGTGGGTGTCGCGTTCAAGCTCATCAAACAGAAATGCAGGACGCTCGGACGGCGCAATTTCCTTGGCCCATTCCTTCAAGGCGAGCCCGTGGACGTGACGACGCTCATAGGCGACGTGTTCGTCGACCTTCCTTCCGTCCTCTCGACAAGCCGCCAGCATGCCGGAATCGATTGCGGCGTGTATTGCCCGAATGCGCGGCTCAAGACACTTCAGGTATGGATGCCGCAGAATCGCCCTGCTAAGAGCGTTGCTCTGACCAATCGACACTGCGCGACCAAGCTCCTCGTTCACGTCCTCAGCGGGTACGCCGCACCATAAGGCAGCCGCAACGGGAACAGCGTAGACGGCGTAGCAAGCTTGGACCGTTGCACAACTGTCGTTCTCCCACGGTCGCTTCATACTACTTCCCCCTCCTTTTTCGACAAGCCAAAAAAGCGAAACCGCGCCTGTACGCTAAGCGGCCCGTAGTGGGTCAATCAGGTTAGGCGCGGTTGATCTACAGGTCGCGTATGCTCGGCAACCATGGTGAAGGATTGTAGATCGGAACGCCGTTTTTTCGTACAAAAGCACGCTGCTGCCCCGCGCCGCTGGCAAGGCGACCGCCAACGGGCGTCATCTGGGGGTTCTTTTGGGGGTTTTTTTCACTGCGCCGAGCATCAGATCATTACCTGACAAAGTGGAGCGACCCGAATAGGATTGTCGCCGCCCCACCAAATTCCGCGCTCGTCGCACGAACCCCGCATGACGCAAGTCTGCGGGGTTTTTTGTTGCCGGCGAAACGCATGCCTCCCTCTCCTGCCGAAAAAGCGCCCAGCCACTGACGGACGGACGGGCGGCCGGGCGGAATGCCGCCGGTACTCCGGCGGCAGGAGGTGACGGATGGTCGGCCGCCCCCGCGCAGTCACTCGCTGCGCCTGACGGCGGCCAGCCCGGCTACCGCGGCCCCGGCCACGACGCGTCGTCGCGACCGGTTCGCGCCGGGCGACGCGCGGCTCAACTGCCGCGATACAGCGACTTCATTTCTTCAGCGCTGGCGGGACGCACGCCCATCGCACGCGAACCCGATGCCGATGCGCCCTGCGCCTGTGCGCCGTAGCCGCTGACGTCGGCGCCTTGCGCTTGCGCCAGCGCACGCTGCTGCTCTGCAACCCGGGCCGTCGCGGCCTGGATCGCTTCCGGATAATGCGGATCTTCGCCGCGGGCGGAGTTGTAACCGGCCTGCTGGAGCTGGACCAGTTCGGCACGAACCTGCGCGCGGGTGATCGTCGAGCCCGACTGGGCGAACGACACGACCGGGGCAACGAGCGCAGCGGCAACGACGACGGCTTGAACGAGCGACTTCATGATGACCTACCTCCAGATTTGTCTGTGTTCGCGGTGAACACCTTGTTCATCGCTGACAAACCGAAGTTTATGTAGGCAGATGCTTAAGAATAAGGCAGGTTTCTGGAAGACATCCTTCCTGAATTACGGGTTAACCCTAGATCAATGAGCGGGATGGCCAGACGTGCGTACGGCGGCTCCGCCCGGCACCCCGTTGGATGCGGGCCCGTCGAAAAGCACGAGCCCCGCAAAGCGGTAACGCTTTGCGGGGCTCGACCACCATCAGGCCTGGAATCGACGCTCGTCCACCCGGTGGTCAGATGATGGGCAGTCGTGCGAAAGCACGGCGCCTCACCCCGGGCACAAACGCGCCGGTCAGCGCATTACTGGGTATCCATCGGGCACTTCAGGTTGCAGCCGTTCGGGTCACCCAGGTCGCCCTTGCGGCGCAACGCCGACTTCTTGCCGCCCTGGTATTTCTGCGATGGCGCCGACGCCGCGAACGGCATCTGCGGATGCTCGTTCAAACGAAACTGTTCGCTCAGGATGCCGCCCGGCACACCCGGGGAATTCTGCGCGGACGCAAACGGCGAAACGACGACCAGCAGCCCCGCGGTCAACGCTGCCGCGGCGTGGGGAACGGAAAATTTCATGGCGGAATGACGCCTGAACGGCGTGCTTGTTGGAACGTTGATCAAGCGCCAAGCGTAGCGCAAATCCCCCGCTGTTGCAGCGCGACCCGATCGCGTCCCCGTTACCGGGAATTGCCGTGCCGCGCCTGCGCGCCGTCGTCGCCGGCCAGCCCGGCCGCGATGCCCGTCAGCGTGCCGCACGCGGCCGGATCGTAGCCGTCCAGATGCGCGACGCGCTCGACGAAACGTGCGTCGCGCAGCAGCGCCAGTACGCCGGCGAGCGGCCGGGCGTCGAGCCGCGCACGTTCGCATGCGAAGTAATAGTCCTCGTCGACGACCGGGATGAAGTCGAGCCCGAAATGATGCGCGGCCGGCTCGACGCCGAAGCCGAGATCGGCCATCCCGCTCGCGACGAATGCCGCGATCGCCGAATGCGTGAGCTCGGCCGATGCATAGCCGTCGACGCGCTCCGGATCGATGCCGATCGCACGCAGCGCGAGGTCCAGCAACATGCGCGTGCCCGACCCCGGCTGCCGGTTGACGAAGCGGATGTCGTTGCGCGCGAGATCCGCGAGACCGCGGACCTGCTTCGGGTTGCCACGCGGCACGAACAGCCCCTGTTGACGACGCGTCAGGTGGATCAGCACGTGGCGCGTGTCGTCGAGCCACGGCCGGTAGATCTGCGCGCACTGCGCGCGGAACGCGCCGCGCGGCAGATGGAAGCCCGCCAGGTCGCATTCGCCGCGCGAGAGCGCCTGTACGGCCTCGATGCTCTCGCGATACTTGATGTCGACGGCCGCCTGCGCATCGACGAGCGCGGAGACGAGCGTCGCGACCGCGTAGCCGTGCGACGCATGGATGCGCACGGCGCCGTCGCGCTGCGCGAGCCGCCGGTTCAGGTCGCTCGCCACTTCGGCCGCCAGCGTGCGCAAATTCCCGTCGAGCCGGCTGCGCGCGAGGCGCTGCGCATCGACGACCGCCTGCCCGAGCGCCGACAGCGTCGAGCCCTTGCCGCGTGCCGTTTCGATCAACTCGCCGCCGATGCACGCTTCCAGCGCGCGGAGCATGCCCCACGCGTGCCGGTACGACAGCCCCTTGGCCTGTGCCGCCTGCGCAATGCTGCCCGTGTCGGCCACGAGTTCGAGCAACGGCGCGACGTCCGACAGGCTGGCCGACCGGCCTTCCGTGTCGCGTACGGTCAGATACGCGTCGCATTCGATCCGAATCAATTATGCACTCCGATTTCCTATTGCGACCGCGGAATGTTCCGCTTATGGTTGATAAAAATCAATCAGAACGAAGTCGAGATGCGCACTATATGAACTGCAAGCGCATATGAGATTTTGGAGGAGCATAACCGATGTCCCCGAATTCCCCTGCGCCCGACGCGCTCGTCGAGCGTCATGCGCGCGCCGGCCGGTCGCTCGTCGCGATCCTGCACGCGATCCAGGACGACGCGGGCTACGTGCCGCCGGGTTGCGTCGCACCGCTCGCCAAGGCACTCAACCTGTCGCGTGCGGAAGTCCACGGCGTACTGACTTACTACCATCACTTCCGCACCGCGCCGCCCGCGCGCGTGACGATCCAGATGTGCCGCGCCGAAGCGTGCCGCAGCATGGGTGGCGAAACGCTCGCCGCCCATGCGGAGGCGCGCACGGGCTGCCGGTTCGACGCGGCACACGGCGATGCCGCCGCTGCGCGCGCGCCGGACGCCGTCGCGCTCGAATCGGTGTACTGCCTCGGATTGTGCGCGCAGTCGCCGTCGCTGACGGTCAACGGCGTGCTGCACGCGAAGGTCACGCCGGAGAAATTCGACGCGTTGCTCGCCGACGCGGTCGCCCACTCGCAGGAGGCCGCATGACGACCCGCATCTACGTTCCACGCGATTCGTCCGCGCTGGCGCTCGGCGCGGACGCGCTCGCCGCCGCGATCGTCGCGGAGGCCGAACGGCGCGGCGTCGCGATCGAACTGGTCCGCAACGGCTCGCGCGGGCTGCTGTGGCTCGAGCCGCTCGTCGAGATCGGCACGGCCGCGGGCCGCGTCGGCTATGCAAACCTGTCGGCCACCGACGTGCCCGCGCTGTTCGACGCCCACTGGCTCGAGGGCGGCACGCACCCGAGCAGCGTCGGCCTCGTCGACGCACTGCCCTATCTCGCGCGCCAGCAGCGCCTCACGTTCGCGCGGATCGGCCTGACCGACCCGCTGTCGATCGACGACTACCTGCGGTACGAAGGACTCGCCGGCCTGAAGAACGCACTGTCGCTCGACGGCGACGCCGCCTGCGAGACGCTGATCGAATCGGGGCTGCGCGGCCGCGGCGGCGCGGCGTTCCCGGCCGGCATCAAGTGGCGCACCGTGCGGCACGCGCACGCCGCGCAGAAATACATCGTCTGCAACGCGGACGAAGGCGATTCGGGCACGTTCTCCGACCGCCTGATCATGGAGTGCGATCCGTACTGCCTGATCGAAGGGATGATCATCGCGGGCATCGCGACGGGCGCGACGGTCGGCTACATCTACGTGCGCAGCGAATACCCGCACGCGATCGCGACACTCGAAGCCGCGATCGTCCGCGCGCGCGAAGCCGGCTGGCTCGGCGAGCACGTGCTCGGCTCCGCGCACGCGTTCGAGCTGCACGTCGCGAAAGGCGCGGGCTCGTACGTGTGCGGCGAGGAAACCGCGCTGCTCGAATCGCTCGAGGGCAAGCGCGGCGTCGTGCGCGCGAAGCCGCCGCTGCCGGCGCTCGCGGGCCTGTTCGGCCAGCCGACCGTCATCAACAACGTGATCACGCTCGCGACGGCGCCGGTGATCTTCGCGCGCGGCGCGGCGTTCTACCGCGACTACGGGATGGGCCGCTCGCGCGGCACGCTGCCGTTCCAGCTGGCGGGCAATATCCGTCAAGGCGGCCTCGTCGAACTCGCGTTCGGCGTCACGCTGCGCGAACTGCTGTTCGACTTCGGCGGCGGCACGGCCAGCGGCCGGCCCGCTCGCGCCGCGCAAGTCGGCGGCCCGCTCGGCACCTACCTGCCCGACCATCAGTGGGACGTGCCGCTCGACTACGAGGCGTATGCGGCGATCGGCGCGGTCGTCGGTCACGGCGGCATCGTGCTGCACGACGACACCTCGAACCTCGCCGAACTGGCCGAATACGCGATGAAGTTCTGCGCGATCGAATCGTGCGGCAAGTGCACGCCGTGCCGGATCGGCTCGACGCGCGGTGTCGAGACGATCGCACGCATCCGCGACGGCGACACGTCGGAGCGTCAGGTCACGCTGCTGCGCGACCTGTGCGACACGATGCTGGCCGGCTCGCTGTGCGCGATGGGCGGCATGACGCCGTACCCGGTGCTGTCCGCGCTCGACCATTTCCCCGAAGATTTCGGGCTCGCTGCCGGCAAGGATGCCGCAGCGGGTCCGGTCAAGGCCGCGGCCTGACCCAGAAGGAGCCCTGCATGTCCCTCGACACGAACAACGTCCGCCAAGGCGGCTGCGGCTCGGGCCAATGCGCGTGCAAGAGCGCCGCTCAGGCGCGTGCCCGCGATCCGTTCGACGATACCGACTACGGCACGCCGCAACGGCATGCCGACACCGACGTCACGCTCGAAATCGACGGCCAGCCGGTGACGGTGCCGGCCGGCACATCGGTGATGCGCGCGGCGATCGAGGCCGGCGTCAACGTCCCGAAGCTCTGCGCAACCGATTCGCTCGAGCCGTTCGGCTCGTGCCGGCTGTGTCTCGTCGAGATCGAAGGCCGGCGCGGTTATCCGGCGTCGTGCACGACACCCGCAGAAGCCGGCATGAAGGTGCGCACGCAGTCGGACCGGCTGCAGTCGCTGCGTCGCAACGTGATGGAGCTGTACATCTCCGACCATCCGCTCGACTGCCTCACCTGCCCCGCCAACGGCGACTGCGAATTGCAGGACATGGCGGGCGTGGTCGGGCTGCGCGAAGTGCGCTACGGCTTCGACGGCGCGAATCACCTGAAGGACCGCAAGGACGAATCGAATCCGTATTTCACGTACGACCCGTCGAAGTGCATCGTCTGCAACCGCTGCGTCCGCGCATGCGAGGAAACGCAGGGCACGTTCGCCCTGACGATCGCCGCGCGCGGTTTCGAATCGCGTGTCGCCGCGGGCGAAAGCGAATCGTTCATGGCATCGGAATGCGTGTCGTGCGGCGCGTGCGTCGCCGCATGCCCGACGGCCACGCTGCAGGAAAAATCCGTCGTGCAGCTCGGGCAGGCCGAACACTCGGTCGTCACGACCTGCGCGTACTGCGGTGTCGGCTGCTCGTTCAAGGCCGAGATGAAGGGCACGCAGGTCGTGCGCATGACGCCGCACAAGAACGGCCTCGCCAACGAAGGCCACGCGTGCGTGAAGGGACGTTTCGCCTGGGGCTACGCGACGCACAAGGACCGCATCACGAAGCCGATGATCCGCGAGAAGATCACCGACCCGTGGCGCGAAGTGAGCTGGGACGAAGCCCTCACGTATGCGGCTACGCAATTCCGCAAGCTGCAGCAGAAGTACGGCCGTGACTCGATCGGCGGCATCACGTCGTCGCGCTGCACGAACGAGGAAACCTATCTCGTGCAGAAGCTCGTGCGTGCCGCGTTCGGCAACAACAACGTCGATACCTGCGCGCGCGTGTGCCATTCGCCGACCGGCTATGGTCTCAAGACGACGCTCGGCGAATCGGCCGGCACGCAGACGTTCGCCTCGGTCGGCCAGGCCGACGTGATCGTCGTGATGGGCGCGAACCCGACCGACGGCCACCCGGTGTTCGGCTCGCGGATGAAGCGCCGCGTGCGCGAAGGCGCGAAGCTGATCGTGATCGACCCGCGCCGCATCGACGTCGTCGACGGCCCGCACGTGAAGGCCACGCACCACCTGCAACTGCGCCCCGGCACCAACGTCGCGATCGTCAACGCGCTCGCGCACGTGATCGTCACGGAGGGGCTCGTCGCCGACGCCTTCGTCGCCGAACGCTGCGATACCCGCGCATTCGAGCAATGGCGCGAATTCGTGTCGCGCGACGAGAATTCGCCGGAGGCCACCGCCGACGTGACGGGCGTGCCGGCCGAACGCGTGCGCGAAGCCGCGCGCCTCTATGCGACGGGCGGCAACGCGGCGATCTATTACGGGCTGGGCGTCACCGAACACGCGCAAGGCTCGACGACGGTGATGGGCATCGCGAACCTCGCGATGGCGACCGGCAACATCGGCCGCGAGGGCGTCGGCGTCAATCCGCTGCGCGGCCAGAACAACGTGCAGGGTTCGTGCGACATGGGCTCGTTCCCGCACGAACTGCCCGGCTACCGGCACATCAGCGACGCGGTCGTGCGCGCGCAGTTCGAGCAGGCGTGGTCGGCCACGCTGCAACCGGAACCGGGGCTGCGCATCCCGAACATGTTCGACGCGGCGCTCGACGGCAGCTTCAAGGGGCTCTACTGCCAGGGCGAGGACATCGTCCAGTCGGACCCGAACACGCAGCACGTGGCGGCCGCGCTGTCGGCGATGGAATGCATCGTCGTGCAGGACATCTTCCTGAACGAGACCGCGAAATATGCGCACGTGCTGCTGCCGGGTTCGACGTTCCTCGAGAAGGACGGCACGTTCACGAACGCCGAGCGCCGCATCTCGCGCGTGCGCAAGGTGATGCCGCCGCTCGCGGGCTACGCGGACTGGGAAGTGACGCTGCTGCTGTCGCAGGCGCTCGGCTACGACATGCACTACACGCATCCGTCGGAAATCATGGACGAGATCGCGCGGCTCACGCCGACCTTCTCGGGCGTGTCGTACGAGAAGCTCGACGCGCTCGGCAGCATCCAGTGGCCGTGCAACGAGCACGCGCCGGACGGCACGCCGACCATGCACATCGACGCATTCGTGCGCGGCAAGGGCCGGTTCGTGATCACCAAGTTCATTCCGACACCGGAGAAGGTCACGCAGCGCTATCCGCTGATCCTGACGACGGGCCGCATCCTGTCGCAATACAACGTCGGCGCGCAGACGCGCCGGACCGAAAATGTCCGGTGGCACGAAGAGGACCGCCTCGAGATCCATCCGCACGACGCCCAGGATCGCGGGATCCGGACCGACGACTGGGTCGGCATCGAATCGCGCGCCGGGCAGACGGTGCTGCGCGCGCTCGTGACGGAGCGCATGCAGCCGGGCGTCGTATACACGACGTTCCACTTCCCGGAATCGGGCGCGAACGTGATCACGACCGACAGTTCCGACTGGGCGACGAACTGCCCCGAATACAAGGTGACGGCCGTGCAGGTGCTGCCGGTCGCGCAACCGTCCGACTGGCAGCGTGCGTATGCGCGTTTCAACGCGGAGCAGATCGACCTGCTCGAGCGCCGCGCGGCCACGCCCGACACCGTGACGACAGGCAAGTGAGGCAGCGATGGATCAAGGACACCTGATCGACATGGCCAACCAGATCGGCGCATTCTTCGAATCGATGCCCGATCGCGACGAAGCGCTGGCCGGCATCGCCGACCATCTCCGGCGCTTCTGGGAACCGCGGATGCGCCGCGCGTTGCTCGCCGCGCTCGACGATCCGTCGAGCGAAGGCGCGCAACGCGCGGCACCGATCGTGCGCGACGCGGTCGCCGCGCATCGGGCCTCGCTCGCGCCCGCCGCCGCGAGCGTCTGACCGCACCGCTACGCGGACTGCGTCATGCCCGCGAACCAGGTTTCGCAGTGGCGCAGCAGCGCGTTCGCGTCGGTTGCCGTGCGCCCGCGCACGGCAACATAACCGTCGGGCCGCAACAGGTAGAACGACGGCCGCGAGCGGCCGTATTCCTGCGCCAGGCCGGCGGCGCCATCGCCTGCGGCATCGGTGACGCGCCACGCGCGCACCGCTTCCGGCATGATCCGTTCGAGCCCCTGCACGAGCGCCCGCGCGTCGGCCGGCATCGGCGGCACCTCGCCGGTATCGGCATCCGCCGGTTCTTCCAGCAGCAACAGCGTGAAGCTCGCCGGATCGTGAAGATCGTATAACCGCGCCGTCCCCGGTGCGCGGCCGAGCGGCCCGTCGAGCACATGCACGAGTGCATCGGGTGCCCGCTCGCCCGCGCGCGGGCCGCCGTCGAGCACGCGCTCGAGCGTGAGCGGACTTTTCCGGTACTGCACGCCGAGCTCGCTGACCGTGCGCCGCACCGCGTCGCGCATCGGCCCGAACGACGCCAGCAGCGGTACGACATGATCGCGCAGCAGCCGCATCGCACCGCGCTCGGCTTCGACCATCTGCGTGACGAATCCGGTCTGCCGCAACACGTCGCGCTCGATCGGATGGCGTTCCGCGTGGTACGTGTCGAGCAGCCGCTCGGGCGTGCCGGCGCCCAGCACGCGCGCAAGCTTCCAGCCGAGATTGAACGCTTCCTGGATGCCGGTGTTCATGCCCTGCGCGCCGGCCGGGCTGTGGACGTGCGCGGCGTCGCCCGCGAAAAAGACGCGGCCGTGACGCAACCGGTCGACCATCCGGCTATGCAGGTGAAAATAGGACGACCACGCGAGATCGCTCGGGGAGATCGACACGCCGGCACGGTGACGCACGATCGCGTCGCACTCCGCGAGCGTCGGCGTCGGCGCATCGGACGACGCGTCGCTGCCGGGCGGACGGTCGGCCACGAGCCGGTAACGGCCGTCGCCCATCGGAAACAGGCCGGCCATGCCGTCGGACGACGTGAACAGGTGGATCTCTTCGTCCGGCCAGTCGGGGATCGCCGCGAAATCGGCAAGCAGGAACGTCTGTTCGAACGCCTGCCCGGCAAAGCCCAGGCCGAGCAGATGCCTGACCGTGCTGTGCGCGCCGTCCGCCGCGATCAGGTACGACGGCGCGAACGACTCGTCGCGGCCGTCCGCGTGGCGGATCGACACGTCGAGCAACGTGCCGCCCGCGTCGCACGCGGTCAGCGTCGCGCCGCGCTCGACCGTCACGCCGAGCTGCGCCAGGTGTTCGGCCAGCAGGCGCTCGGTGATGCTCTGATCGAGAAACAGCAGATACGGATAGCGCGTTTGCAGCGGATCGAAATCGAGCCGCGCGATCTCGCGGCCGTCGGCATGCAGCGCGGCCGCATGCGCGCGATGACCGAGCGCGAGAAACGGTTCGACCGCGCGATGCTGCTCCAGCAGCTCGAGCGTGCGCGCCTGGATGCCGATCGCGCGCGAATACGGCGCGGGCGCCGCGAGACGATCGATGATGCGCACCGGCACGCGGGCCCGCGCGAGGCTCATCGCCGCGGCGAGACCGGTCGGCCCCGCGCCGACGATCAGCACGGGCGGGATATCGGACAGTGTGTCAGCCATGAGAACCTCGATGACACGCGACCCTGCCAGTCTACGCCGCTCCGCGTGACGGGGCCATATGCCGACCGGCCGACCGGCGCCCCGTTACTATCTTCACGCCCCGATTGTCGGGGCTTTGGCCAGCCAGGCCCGGCATGATTCTCGCCCCCAGTCGCAGTCATGATCCGGGGGGTGTTGTCACCGGGCCTGGTGGGTGGCTGGTGATCGCTGATAGGGGTTTGGCCGGG
>NZ_CADFDK010000023.1 GCF_902832885.1 Burkholderia seminalis DSM 23518 | reverse complement strand
GTAAGCACGAGACCAGTACCGTCTGTGAACGCTCGGTGACGAGTGCCATGATGTCCTGTGAAGGACACGAATGACCAGTCGTGTCCACGATAGGAGTTGTGGACAGAGTGACTCAGACAGTCGAGATCCCGCCGAAACGGCAAACTCGCCGACATCCCACGGAATGGAAGCGGACCATCGTCGCGCTGACATTCGAGCCCGGCGCGTCGGTCGCCCGTGTTGCTCGCGAGAACGGCATCAATGCCAATCAGGTGTGGGCATGGCGTCGCCTCCATGCGCAAGGCCTGCTAACGGACGATGCGATTCCAGACGCAATGCTTCCGGTTGTCGTCAACGAACCGTCTCAGCCGTCGATGGCGCTCGAGGTGCCGACTGCGACCGACAACATACCGTCCGGCTCGATCCAGATCCAGCATGGCAAGACGTCGATTCGCATCGAAGGCGCGCCAGACCCGGACGTGCTGCGTTCTGTTCTCGATCGCATTTTACGATGATCGGTCTGCCTCAAAACACGCGGATCTGGATCGCGGCGGGTGTCACAGATATGCGATGCGGCTTCAATTCGTTGGCCGCGAAGGTACAGACGGTGCTGGAGAAAGATCCGTTCTCTGGACACGTGTTCGTGTTCCGGGGCAAGCGCGGTGACCTGCTGAAGTGCTTGTATTGGAGCGACGGCGGGCTATGTTTATTGGCGAAGCGGCTCGAGAAGGGGCGTTTTGCGTGGCCGCGTGCTGACGCCGGCGTGGTCGCGCTAACAACCGCCCAACTGTCGCTCTTGCTCGAGGGTTTCGATTGGCGGCAGCCGGTCGAAGCCGCGCGCCCACGCAGCGCGCTGTAAACCATTGTTAACTGGTGCTCGCGTGATCATGGGCGGTCGTAAACTGTCCTCATGGAACCGACCTCGACCGCGCTGCCCGACGACATCGACGCTTTGAAAGCGTTGCTGCGTGAGCGCGACGCCCAGGTCGCCGAGCTGCGGCAGCAACTCTCGTCGCGCTCACTTGAGATCGAGCACCTAAAGCTCACGATCGCGAAACTGCGCCGCATGCAGTTCGGCCGTAAATCGGAGAAGCTGGATCGTCAGATCGAGCAGCTCGAATTGCGGCTGGAGGATCTGCAGGCCGACGAAGGCGCCGCCGATGTAGCAGCCGCTCCCGAGGCAAAGCGACCGCGCCGCGAAGGTCCGAGCCGCAAGCCGCTACCCGAACATCTTGAACGCGAAGAGCGCGTCCATCTGCCCGCCGATGATGACTGCCCCGATTGCGGTGGACAGCTCAAGCCGTTGGGCGAAGACGTCGCGGAGCAACTCGAATACGTGCGTGCGCACTTCCGTGTGATCCGTCATCGCCGCCCGAAGCTGGCCTGCGCGCGCTGCGATCGCATCGTGCAGGCTGCGGCGCCGAGCCGCCCGATCGATCGGGGCATCCCGGGTCCGGCGCTGCTCGCCCACATCGCCGTGTCGAAGTTCGCGTACCACCTTCCGCTGCACCGCCAGGCGGTGATGTACGCGCGTGACGGCGTCGAGATCGATCCCGGCGCGATGGGCTACTGGATGGGCAGCATCACGGCGCTGCTCGCACCGTTGGTCGACGCCGTGCGCCGCTACACGCTGGCCTGCGGTAAGGTGCATGCGGACGACACTCCGCTGCCGGTGCTGGCGCCGGGCAACGGTCGAACGAAGACAGGACGTCTCTGGGTCTACGTGCGCGATGATCGGCCGAGCGGCTCCGACGAACCGCCGGCGGCCTGGTTCGCCTACACGTCAGATCGCCGCGGTGAGCATCCGCAGCGACATCTCGCTGACTTCACTGGTGTGCTGCAGGCCGATGCGTTCGCGGGCTATGCCGAGCTATATCTCGACGGGCGCGTCCAGGAAGCCGCATGTATGGCTCACGCGCGCCGGAAGATCCACGACCTGCATGCGGTGCGCCCCAACGCCGTGACGGAGGAGGCGCTGCGCCGGATCGGCGCGCTCTACAAGATCGAAGAGCAGATCCGCGGCAAGCCGCCCGACGAATGGCGCAGTGTGCGCCAAGCGCGGGCGGTGCCGCTGCTCGACGACATGAAGCGTTGGTTCGAAGCGACGCTCGCCAAGCTCTCTGCAAAATCTGACACGACCAAGGCGATTCGGTACGCGCTGAATCGCTGGCCAGCGCTCGTCTACTACTGCAGCGATGGGTGTGCGGAGATCGACAACCTGATTGCCGAGCGAGCATTGCGAGCCGTCGCTCTCGGACGGCGGAACTATCTGTTCGCCGGCGCCGACTCCGGTGGCGAACGTGCCGCCGCGATGTATAGCCTGATTGGCACGGCGCGCTTAAACGGCCTCGATCCCGAGGCGTATCTCGCCTACGTGCTCGAGCGCATCGCCGACTATCCGGCTAACCGCGTCGACGAGCTGCTTCCGTGGAACGTGGCGCCGTCGCTGCCGCCTACTGCTCGCGTCGAGCCCATCAGATAGCGTCGCAGAGCTTCGCAGTCAACAACCTGCACTACGGTACTGCTCGGACGCTTACCCAAGGTCGGTAGCTTGTCGCAAAGATTGCCAAGCGTGTCAGGCAGCAGGCGTGCGACGTAGCTCTGGTCACTCGGGTTGGTCAGCCGCATCGCGAGGAAGTTGCTGCACTGGGAGAAGATCGTCTCGGAGATCTCCGACGGGCGCTGACTCGACAGGAGCAGCGTCACACCGTACTTGCGACCCTCCTTGGCTATGCGTTCGATCGAGAACTTGGACGCACGAAAGCGCGACAGGTCGCTGTTGGGTACGTATTTGTGGGCCTCCTCGTACACGAGCAGGAGCGGCATGTCGGTGTTGATCTTCTCCTTTGCCGCAGTCCGCATCACCTTGTAGTGGTACCCGTACTCGAACAAAATTCGCGAGATCAGTGACACGGTGATGCTGAGGACCTCAAAGGGGACGCCGCTCAAGTCGACGATCGTGACGTTTGACTGTTCGTCTCCGTAGCCGATCAGGCTCTTCAGGGTCCCCACCAGCGTGGCCGTGTCGGCGGACGGACCGAAGAGAAACTGCAGGCGGTCCTGCTCCACCTTGGCCTCGAAGCGCGCGAAGAACTTGTCCAGCGACTTGTCTGCGTAGCTGCCCGGTGTGATGCTCTGGCCTTTGGTCGGATGGAAATCGAGTCGCTTGGCAAAGTACAGATCGAGCCGCTCGTTCGCGGAGAGCTGCAGGCCGTGGCTGTTGTCGGTCTTGCCATCGATGCTCAGCTGGCATCGCTTCTTGCCCAGGAACTACTTGCTGAGCCGCGCGGGCTTGCCGCCGAGCTCGAACTCGATCTCCACCGAGGGTGTCGCGGAGCTATCACTCCACGGGCGCAAACCACTGACCGAGTTGGACTTGTACCGCTCGAAGAAAGCCGCTCGAATGGCTTCGGCCACGGTGGACTTGCCCGCCTCGTTCGGGGCGACAAACAGGTTCAGTCCGTCGGCGAAGTTGCCCAGCTCCAGGGGCGCCCGAAAGCGTTTGAAGTTCTCGATTCGCAATCGCTTGAGTTTCATGCACCAGCTCCCAGCCCGGAGCCAGCCCCGCGCCTTGTGCCCGGCCTGCAGCGATCGGATTTGCCGAGTCCACGTCCTCGGGAAGGATTCCTTGCACGCTACCGTGAGCCAGACCGATCCGCGGCAAATCGTTCGTTGAAACATACGCCGCGAACCACTCGGTTAGGTCGATATAGGTGTGGCGCTGGGTCAGGGGTGCCGGCAACAAGGTGAACTTGCCGGCCACCACAATGGGCTTCGGTTCCAGGCATACGATAACGTTGTCCGGGATCACTCCAAGGCGCCGCGCCCGGCTCCACACCGACTCGGCCAGCGCAGCGTCGTGGTTGCCCGGCATGAGGACCCAAGTCCCAGTGAAGCCTTGCATCGCGTTGAAGAGCCGACGGATCGTCTTGTCAGCCACCGTTTGGGCGTCAAACACGTCGCCTGCGACCAAGATGGCATCGACACCGCGATCGGTCGCGATACCAGCCAATCGCTCTACCACGGCAAAGCGGGCCTCGAACAGCGCAGCAGCGTCGTCAGGCTCAAACTGCGCGAACACTCGACCGATCTGCCAGTCGGCCGTATGCAAAATTGAAATCAAGTCGCCCCTCCCCGATCGCTATGTATTGCAGGAGTTTTCTCGCTGCGGGAACTAAACGCGCCGATCACGATTAGTTTAACGCTTTGAAACACCGCTCAAGCGCTTGGCTGCTTCACCGCATCTTGATGCTCAGTGAGCATTGGTCCGAGTCCGACATCAAAGAAATCCTATTCCGGTCAACAACCCAGGCGTACTGACGATGCGCCGAGCTGAAAGCCCGTGTCGTACGCACGCTGCAGAAAAAACCGCGTATAGGTCCAGTCGCTGCCATCCGGAAAGATTGAGCTGTCGTACGCGGCGAGAGACATTTTCAGGTCAGCAGCCTGCTGCATGCCCGCAAACCGCATCTCGTCAATCATGAAGCGGGCGACGATCTGCGAGGTGTCGACGTTCTGCCGGAATGCGCTCCTGCGGTTCAGAATGCCAGGCTGGCCGACGAGGAACGCAAACATGCGGATACCGCGGCGACCAAGCTCGTCCTGCACGTCACGCAGCCACTCGTAGTGCTCCATCTCAAGTCGTTGTGCCTCGTCGACGAAGATAACCAGCGTGTTACGCTCGATCCAGCGCGCGATTTGCGGGTATCGAAGCAGCAGCTGACCGAAAGCGCCGCTCGTGCCGTCGGTACCGGCTGTCGTCACGGGGGCCCGACGTTCATACGGACGGGTATGCAGCCAGGGCAGCAGCGCCCGGCAACCATGAATACGGCCATCTTCGTGAGGTGCGATGCATCGTTCGAAGAGCCGGTATAGATCGTTGATCCGCACTCCCGTTTCTCGGCCGATCGACTGCAGTGGCGTGCTTCCGTCGACAAACAGCGTCATCGCGCGCACCCGCCGCGCGAAGAGCTTCCGTGCCTGCTCATCTAGGGCGCTGTCGTCGGCACTAGGCCACTGGCTGAGGTCAACCAGCTCAGCAGGAATGGAGCGGCGATCGAAGCGTAGCGTCCCGAAGGCAATCGATCTCATGGCGTCACCAGGCGGCTATTGGGTCCGAGAGGCTGTGAGGCAATAGTTGGGCAGTCCAGCATGCCTTTCAGGACCAATGAAAACGCGACGGCACGCACGAGTTCAGGATGAAGGGCGTCAAACCGTTGTCCCAATTCGGCCAGCATCAAGCCGCCATCGCACGCGGTCGAGATGGCACGGGAAAATTCGTCTCCGACTGCTGTGGTGTTCGCCGCGAGGTAATGCAACATCGTGAGCCTGTTCTGGCACAGCGGCTCGGGATCGTCGAGTTGATTCGGGACGATGGTGTGCATCGTCATCGCGTTCGCCCTACACCACGCGTCGAGCGCCGGGTACACACGAAGCCCCTTTGCAGCGACCATCGCTTCGGATGATCGCAAAACCAGATGCAGCTGCTCGCCGTAGTCCGTGCAAACCCAGAAGTCCGCAGCCCGACTCCCTCTTGCCTCCGGGACGAGCAGCGGTCGCTCGCAATAGATAACCACTTGTGGGTCGGATTCCAGCCGCAGCCAGAGCTGAAGCGCGCTTCGGCCAAACAACGTCAGCCTCCTGCCGACCTTGGGACCGAACACGTCGAACCGATGCGCGCCGTACGGACGCACGTCGGTAGCCGCCTTTCGGAAACGTGGTGAACGCATCGCGCGCTCCATACAAGCTATGCACACGTTTTACTACACGAAAGGTGGGAGTGACGGATAGGGAAACCGCTAGGGCAGGAAGGCGCGTTGGCGAATCGAGCAAATACTACGAAACACGTACCAAACGATACGAATTAAATCCAGACTGGTATCCAATAAGAAGAGCGGCCTTTTCAGTGGGCTTTCCGGCGCCAAAAAACGCACCTCACTCAAGATGTTCGTGAAACATCAACACATGAAACGCGAAATGCCTTTTCGAAACAATCCGTTAGGCGAGGCACGCCTCATTGTACGATGTTCCACGAGATTGCGATATCCATGCCGTCGACCGCCCGAGATTTCCAACATTGCCTTCTCCACATCGATATTTTCGACGCTTCCTTCCGAAATCGGAGAAGCGAATCTTGTTCATCTGAGCCCGACCGACCACGTTCCGCGTGGATCAGCTCCGTCGAGCCGGTACAAGCTTTACTTCATCGGACGTCCGACGAAGTCAAAGGCGAGCGGACGCCGCTGCGCCGCAGGACACGTATCAAACAATACAGTTTCCGTATTCTCTCGAAGCCACCGATGACGACCGCCGACGATCCAGATGTGCTCGATGTCGACTTCCGCGAGCTGCCAGCGGCGCGGCGCCGCGCGACGACGCCGGCTGCGCGCCGAAAGTCGCGCTCGCGCGCCGCACGCCGCGACGCGGCCGCGCAGCGCCGGATCGGGCTGCAGCACCTCGCCTTCTTCCGTGGCTATCTGGAAGGACTGGATCTCGCCGAGCTGGCCGGCCAGTACCTCGAATTCGGCCGCGACGCGCGCAAGGCGGACGCCACCCGCACCTGGCTGGTCACCGCCTTCGTCCCCGCGGCCCGCAAGCGGCACGACTTCGCGACCGCCCGGCTCCTTGCGATTCGTCCGGCCGCCCTCGCCGCGACGCCAGCGGCCGACGCGCCGGCGCGAACACCGACGCCGGCGCGACCCTACGTCGGCAGCAGCGCAACGCCCGCCTGCGCGCGCGACAAATGGCCGCGCTCGAGGCGCTCGCGCGCCTGGTGGTCGAGGATCCACGCCCTGAGCACCACGTGCTCGGCTGGTTCGATACCGCCGTCGCGCTGCGTCTCGCCGACGTCGGCCTCACCACGATCGGCAAGCTGGTCGAGTCGATCAACGCGCTCGGCTACCGCTGGTACCGACGCGTGCCGCGCCTGGGCGAAGTCGGCGCGCGCCGCATCACCGCGTGGCTCGCGCACTACGGGGACGTCACCGGCCTGCAGCTCGCCGCCGGCGTGCAAATCCACCCGTCCGAGCGCACGCTGGCGGGCCCGCCGCTGGCCGCGGCCGGTCCCGTCACCGCGATCGTGCCGCTCGAACGGTTCTTGCTGCCGCCCGAGCTGGACGGCTCGCATGGCACACACCGCAATCTCGTCAGGAACAACAGCCGCGCCAACAACGACCGCGAGGCGATTGATTTCTGGCTCGCCGACTACGAGAACCCGCATACGCGCCAACGCTACCGCACCGAAGCCGAGCGGCTGCTGCTCTGGTCGATCTTCGTGAAGCGCAAGGCGCTGTCGAGCCTCGATACCGATGATGCGCGCGACTACATCAACGGCTTCCTGATCGATCCGCAGCCGGCCAGCCAATGGGTCATGACGGGCACCGCGCATCGCGGCGATCTGGGCTGGCGGCCGTTCCGTGGGCCTCTGTCGGTCAAAAGCCGGCAGGATGCGCTGTCCGCGCTGAAGAAATTCTTCGGGGAGCTGGTCGACGCGCAGTATCTGGATCACAACGCGTTCGCGAAGGTGCGCGTGTTCACTGGATCGACACACGACGCCGCCGGAAACGAGCGGCGCGTCGCCGCGAAATCGCGTCTGCAGATCGAGCGCGGCTTCACCTCCGACGCCTGGCGCTTCGCGATGCGCGTCCTCGACGCGATGCCGGACACGGCCGCGGCGACACGCATGCGCTTCGTGCTGAGCTTTGCGTACAGCACCGGGCTGCGACGTGCCGAGTTGTGTGGCGCCTTCACGGACGACGTGCAAGAACGCTACGCCGGCCCCGAGCTGGGGACCATCCGGTTGCTGCGCGTGGTCGGCAAGCGCGCGAAGGAACGCTTCGTGCCGCTGGTGCCGGCGGTGCTGGACTTGATGGGCGACTATCTGGAGTCGCGTGGCCTGCCGCGCGATCCCCTCGCCTGCCCGGCCGCCACGCCGTTGATCCCGGCGCTGCTGTCGAATGCCGAGATCGGCCGGATCCGGCGCGCGGCGAAGGCCAGCAAAACGGATCCGGCGCCTGAGCTTGCCGCGCGCGCGGCAAGCCGGGCCGATCCATCCGATTCAACTTTATAAGGCGGTTAGGCAGTTTTTCGCGATGGCGACTGCCGCGGCACTACGTGAGGACTCGCCACACGCACGCGCTTTCAGCGCAGCCAGTCCGCACTGGCTGCGACACACGTTCGTGTCGCATGCGCTGGCCAATGGCATGAGTCTCGGGAGCGCGCGAAATTTTGCAGGTCACGATTCGCTCGACACCACATCGATCTACGCAACTGCGGAGCTTGGCCGCCAATACCGAGAGGCGGAGACCTTCCTTAGATTAGCTACCTCTTAGCGCGGCTCGGGTCGTCAAAATCGATTGATGGCGAATCGCCCTAGAATCAAAAGTATCTGCGACGCCAACATTGCTGTTATGACCGCCGATATGAACGTGTCCGACGCAACATCATCAACGGTGACGATGACGATCCACCTTCGACTTCTCTTACATTAAGTCGGAGTTAATTCCGTGGGTGTTATCGAACTACCAGATCATCTACGACTTCCGTCCTTACAGGCCGACGATCCCGCAGATAATCCTAGACATTGCGACGGAGCGTACGCTGCGGCCATCTACGGGCGCGTAGCGAAAAGTCAGTATATAAGAAAAAATCGAATCTTTTGAGTCCACATTCCGAATACGCCGAAATGTCAGTCGGCGGCCCATCCTCTCCGCGGGCGAAACGGTTCGTGATTGCTTTCGTCGTGGACGCTGGTCGCAGTTTCAACGTAGAAACTGGATCTGGCAGCGTTCGCTATCACGTTCAGCATGCGAGCTTTGTCGGTCGACCAATGTCTGTAACTGCTTGGCTCGTTCAGTTTCCATGTAGAAACTGAACGCCCCCAGGGGCATCAGATTAGAAGTTTCCGAGGGGTATCACTGACTGCATCGGCCGCAGTTTCAACGTAGAAACTATATCTGCGAGCATTCGGCGTCCCGCTCAGTACGCGCGAGTTGACGATTGATTCCGACGTCCGCAATTGGTGGGACAACTCAGTCTCAATATAGAAACTGAACGCCTTCTGAGCATCCCAAAAGAATTCCCTGATGCGCCAGTCCGAGGGTCTCGATCGCAAAACGTTGCCTTCGAGCTCGTATTACGCGACGGCAGTTTCTACGTAGAAACTGCCCACGGCGCTAGGACGTAAGCCTAAAAACTGCGCACGATTCGAAGAGGTCGCACAATAGAATGTCAATTGCTCCGTTTGCGTCCGATTCGCGACCCGTCCGCCCCACCGTTAAGCCGCCGAAGGTGCTGCTGGCAAAACCCAAGTTTCTACGTAGAAACTACTCCTGGAAGCACGCCACTCTACAAGTTCCGGTTGATCTGTCGCATCGGAGCGTAGAATTTCTCATAATCGCGTCATTTTTCTTGATTTTTTTCGGATGACATCCTAATATTTCTGGCAGCCCGCTTGGCGAGCAGTTTCTACGTAGAAACTGCTTCTGTCCGAGCACCGAGCGCATAAGGAGAACGCATGGCCGCAAAAATTATTGCCGTCTTCAACCAGAAAGGAGGGTCGGGGAAAACAACGACCTCGACCAATATCGCGGGTGCCTTCGGCCTGCGAGGCTATCGAACCATGCTAGTCGACTTGGACGAGCAGGGCACCGCAACACTCTCAGTCGGCGCGGCCCCAGATGATCGACCGTACCCGGCAGCTATTTCGAACCTGGCGCTAAGTCCTCGGCCGGATCGGGAGATTGCAAAGTACGTGAATGACTATGATTTTATTGTCATCGACTGTCCGCCCGCCATTAAATCGGCTGCGCCCTCCGTTGCCCTTCTTATTTCTGACCTGGGCCTAATTCCCATCGCAGCGTCGGGCGGCAACCTCTGGGCGGTTCAAGAGGCAAAAAAATTAGGTATGGAGGCACAGATCCGCAACCCGGATCTCAAGCTTCGTTCGTTCGCAAACATGAACCAGAACGTCACGATCGTGAAGCAGATCTTTGAAGCTGCGGCTGGAGACGATGAGCTTCCCATGCTGAAAACGAAGCTCGGCTTCCGCACCGCCTACAAGGAAGCAGAGGTATCTGGTGCTACTGTCCTTCAACTCCGCTCGGCCAAGGCCGCCCACAAAGAGTTGAATGATCTTGTCGACGAAATTCTTGAAGTTCTGGAGGTGCGAGCATGAGCAAGAAAGACTTCTCTGCGGCGCTTAATGCAGGTGTAAAGCGCGACCAGACAATGCGCGTGACGGCGGCACCTTCAAGGTTCGACCGCGTTGATGAAGCATTGAGCGGCCGAAGCAGCCTATTGGATCAGCCCAATGAGAATGTCGCTGCCCCGACGAGATCGGCTGCAGAAGCGTATTTGGCAGGCCTGGAGCAAGCAGGGAAGGTGCAGGCGCGGTATATAACAATGCCAATAAGCCATATCGACGATAACCCGCTCAACAGTCGCACTATCTACAAAGAAGAGCTCATCGCCGCGCGCGCAGCCTCAATGGCCCGAGATGGCCAACTCGTCCCCGTGCTTGCCGGACGCCACCCCGACTTTCCCGACCGCGCAATCTTGATCGACGGCCAGTTCCGAAAGCTTGGTGCGCTCCGGAATCGCTTCGAGACGTTGGATGTGAAGCTTCTCGAAGGCCTGGACCCGATAGATTTCTACCGCCTTGCCCGAGCCGCAAACAACGAGCGCGAGCAGGAAACAATTTTGGACGTCGCACTCGGGTACAAGAAACTTCTCGATCAGGGTCATGCAAAATCGAATGACGAGCTGGCGGTCTTGGTGGAGGAAGGCAAATCCAAGGTCAGCAAAATTCTCGCGCTGCTGGATCTGCCGCAGTCAGTCCTGGACGTGATCGGTTCGCATCCCAAACAATTCGGCTTATCAACTAGCTACGAGCTCACCCTGTTCCTCAAGGCATCGGACGAGAAGCGCACCTTGGCATTTGCCGAGCGCATTCGTGACGAGGAATTGCCGTTTCAGAAGGTGAAGGCTATACGCGAAAGTCTCGAAAATGGCCGAGCCCCACGGAAGTCCCTTTCGCGACAGTACAAGGTGTCAACTGTTGAAGGGGCTGAGATCGGTGCGATCAAGGAATGGGGCGACGGGAAGGTCCGTCTGGACCTCGCTCTAGGTTCGGCCGAAAAAGCCGAGGCATACGTTGCGGCCTTCAAAAAGCTCCTTGCGGAAGACGGCCACCAACTGAAGTAGCGATGTGCCACACCCACGTATGTCCGCCGGGTAGGCAACACAGCTAGAGTGGCATTCACCCCGTGCCGTACTACAAGCGATGTAGCGCGACGGAACTACTGCGAGGCCGTCGCGCTTCAGCTTCCGGCAGTTGCCGCTGCACTTGATTCTTCAAAGGGCAAGTCGCCGTCCAGTGCGAGGCGGCTTTGCGGATTCTGGATAAACTTGAAATCGAGCGAATTCACAGCGCGGCCGAGTTTCACCGGTGTCCAGGAAATTACAAGATCCGCCTTTGCGTTCAGCTCGTTCACAGCGGTTTCAATCACCCGACGCTTGATGTCGGCAAAGCGGTACGTAGCAGGGATTTCAAGCACGTGGCGGAAATCCTCCAACGTGATCAGGAGCCTGCCCCGATCCCGCTCTCGCATCAACAGTTCGAGGAGCCGCCACGAATAAAGTGACTGTAGCCCTCGGGCAAACTCGAGTTGATACGAGACGAAACGCCGCTGCAACATGAAGATGTGGGGCGTTAAATCCGGAGAGAAGGAAACTTCTGCCCATCCTTCTCGTTCATGATAAACCGCCTTCCACACCCAATTCAGTACCACCTTCCTCGGGCCATCCATGTACGTCAATTGACGCTTTTGAAGACTCGCACAGCCTTCTTTCAGTCCCTCATACGCGGCAGTGGCCTGCTTCTCGCCGGACCGCGGAGCAAGTGCTGCCAGCGCGGCGAACTCGTCGGCTCGAACACGAACACTTACATAGCCGTTACCCTTACCATGCAAGTACGGTGACTTCTTGCTATCTATGCATCGGAGCGCTGCCATCATGACCCGCTTCTCGTTTAGGGTCAGGCCTTGCTGGGCATTGACCAGAGCTCGGCTCATGGCAACAGTCCCCCGTACGCGGCCATCACCGTCCAGAGCAGGTTCGTCCAACGGCTCGATCTGGAGAGGTTCGAGTTCTACGATCTCGACCTGAGCCGGCTCGGACTGGTTTTTTGCCTTTTTGTTCACAAAGGTGACCTTCAGCGGAGGGTGTCACAATTATAAGGTGACATGCTCAGGGCGCAAGTCACCGTTGTGGATAACGGTCGAAATTTGTCACCGCCGGCCCGCTTTGTGTCTACTTAGGGTCGGATTGCGTCACCTCCGGGTCGGCAAACGTCACAGTTTCTCGACTGTGACGTCCGGCAAAGCCTTACCTGGCAAGCCTGTGCGGGACGGGGCACAGCGTTTACAAAAGGTTTTACAAACGGTTCTACAAACTGTCTTACAAAAAGCACTGTTTGAAAGTTGCTCCTATACAACAACAACCCCCTGACACCTGCCTCCAACGCACACCGGGTCACTTAAAAGTGACATTTTCCGACCTCCACGCGGCTCTAGGACCTCCGATCAGCGTCCTATTGGCCGGAAAGACTGGGTTGCAAGCGGAAAAGGTGACGCTTTCCGACCTGACCGGCCCAAAGGTACTAAGTACTCACTCACCTTTGACCGCCTAGACCCCCAGAACAATGAGGAAGCGGACTGCCGGGTCGGAAAACGTCACCTTTTCCACAAACTATGAGGGCCAGTCCCACGGCTGGGGCGGGTCATCGGCGGAAAAACCATCGCGACGGGTCGGAAAAAGTCATAGAAATGGCAGGCCCTTGGGTCGGAAAACGTCACTGTCGGTGCGAAATCCCGGCGTATGAAAGAGAAGAAGATCTTCCACCTCAGGTCGGAATTTGTCACTTATCGAGATGCTTGCCAGGTCGGAATCTGTCACCGTCAGCTCTACGTCTAGGTCGGATAGTGTCACCTTTGGAACCGCACACTGGGTCGGAAAACGTCACTTCTGAGGCGTCGAGTTAGAAGGTCGGAATATGTCACTTTCCGGCCAAAGTCAGCAGGTCGGAATTCGTCACTTTTGGCAACTGTCGCTGCAGGTCGGAAAATGTCACCTCTCGGCATCTCGGCACGCCTCGGGTCGGAAACCGTCACCATTGCGCTCCGCCGACTTATTATGTTCCACGGTCTGCCGAAAGCACTGGGTCGGAAAATGTCACTCATCGCCTGGCAATTCCCTCGAGGTCGGAATCCGTCACCCGTTCGACAATACCGTTAGCGTCTCCGCGGAATGACCGACGGAAATAGAGCGTTCAGCAGATCTTGCAGTACGGCAAGATGGGGAACTACAAGGTCGATATGAGGCGCATCGATTCTGAGGTACCTTCCGTTTGCACCTACAGACAGTCGAAGTTCGACACCGTCTTCGGGTTGGACCACGCCCGTAGACAGTATCGATATCACTTTCGATGGAGCAATGTTGGCCGGAACGGTTAGAGCCCTTCGCGTGACAAGGTCCGTACCAACCTTCTGGATCAATTTCGCAGCGATATCTGCTGTCCGGTATGACACTTGACATGGTCCGCCGAACGAGGCGATCACGTCGGGCGGAAGCAAAGACGCTTGAATTGATCGTGTGACAATCGCCTTCGACACTTTGAAGGCGGCGGCCATCGATGCTTGACTCGGCCAAAGCTGCCGGTCTAACTGCTCTCGATAGAACGTGCCCAGCACAACGGGTGGAGCGCCGGCCCCACGGAGATCCTCATGTCGCGCGACCGCGGCCAACCGATCTCGGCAGAAGCCTGTTTCCTCAGCGGCCGAACTATTACACGATTTGGAACAGGTCATACGAGTCGAGGATCGTTGATCGTCAATTGTTGTTGTTTCTGAAAAATGCCCCTCAACCGGTTGAGGGGGCATCAGGATTCCTCGAACGAGGACCGGCTTGAGAATCGTGCGAAAACAATGATTTACGAATGGCTGCCGTCTCGTCACCACCAGGGTGTTGCGTGCAACGCGTGCAACGACGGCGTACTAATTCTATCGATGTAGTCGTAAACGCAAGGCCCAAAAGCTCACGATTTTCATAGGGCTTATTGCCGTACGCCCCTCAACTGATTGCGCGCAGTCGCACCGATGGCCAGCGATTCTTTGCGGCTCGAAAAGGTCCCTGAAATCACGGCTCTTTTCCCAGGTGCCGTTGTCGCCTCGGCTGTTCCAATTGATCCGTCCCAATTGGAACTCCGTGATGCGACTCCCCAGACTCTTTCCCCGTAGCAAGAAGCAGGTCGCCCTGTCGCCGGCGCCCGGCCATTACTCGAACGAAGATCCCGAGACGATCATCTTCGATCAGGGGACCCGTCTGCGCGTCGAAGCCAATCACTGGAAGACCTTTTGTTTCGTCCTTGCGATCATCGCTGGTGGCGCCCTGTACACCCGGCAACCGCCGCCGTCGGTGGTGAGGGCCTACGGTGTCTCGTCCGATGCCGGCGGTAATCCGTTGGTCAAGCAACTGGCCGCGTACAACCCCGACGATCAAGCGAAACGCACGGCGATCAAACAGGACGTCGAGCACTGGTTCACGATCGAGCCGGTCCTCACCGACGATATCCGCACCTCACGCCTCGCCAAGAACATCAACGCCGTCAAAGCAAAGATGGTCGGTAACGCGAAGAACCAGTTCGCGTCTTGGATCAGCGAGGACAAACCGTTCGACCAGATCACCACCAATCCGAAGCTGGTCCGTGAGCCGAAGGTCACCAACGTCTCGTTGTTGGAGGATTCGACCGTCGTTGTCGAATTCACAACCTCGACCCGGCAATCGCCCACCGACAAGCCCGTCGACGTCCGCTTCGCGCTGACGATGCGCTACCAAATCATTCCTCCGACCGCGGAAGACGTACTCGGCACGAATCCGTACGGCCTTTACTACCCGTTCTTCACTCTGCAAAAAACCGGCGCATGAAACGACCACGTTCCCTCCTGACCTGGAGCGCGCTCGCGTTGATCGCGGCGTCGGCCAATGCGTTCGCTGCAAAGAATTCCGCGAGTCCTGTTTCGCCGATTCCCGGTTTCGATGTCGGCAGCATCATCGGCGACGCGATGAGCCCGGTGAATCCGTACAACTCAGGTACCGATCCGATCACGATGCCCGGCGACGCACGCATGGCCGTGTTTTCGTACAGCAACGACCAAATATTTCGCGTGATGACGGCGCCGCTGAAGCTCACGACGATCGAGCTGGAACGCGGCGAGAGCCTGACTAGCGATCCGGCGATGGGCGACTCGCGGCAGTGGATCGTCGATACCGACGGAGCAAATCACGTCTACGTGAAGCCGATCAAGTCGGGCCTCGTCAACACGCTGCACCTAAGCACGAACAAGCGCGAGTACGAGTTGACGCTCGTCTCATCGCCGCTCGGCGGGCTGTTTTATCAGAATGTCCGTTTCAACTACCCGAATTCGCTGATGGCGAAAGTCCGCGCGCGCGGAAACGCTGCAGGCGACGAGCGCGACGCGGATCACACTGGTCAATCGGATTCCGGGCCGATCGGTGTGCCGCCCGACAAGCTGAACTTCGAATACACCGTCTCCGGCACGAGCTCGCTCAAACCGGAGACAGTCTTCGACGATGGCACATTCATCTGGATTCGGATGCCGCCGCGTACGCCGTTTGCCGTGCCGACCATCAACGACGGTGGCGACATCGTCAGCCCGAACTTCATCCGCCGCGGCCCGTACATCGTCATTCAGCGACTGGCGGACGAGGTGAAGCTCACGCGACCGGGCGAGGAAGTGACGATCACCCGCGGCCGTCGCGGTCTCTTCGGCTTCTGAGATCGGTATGGCAAAGCAGATCGATCCGAGCAGCCCGGAAGAGAAAGCCTTGTTCAAGGGCAAGGTGCCGCGCAACGTCATGATTGCGATCGGCGCGATTGCTGCCCTTGGTATCGGCTCGCTGGGCTTCTACACGCAGACCGTTGAAGCAAACAAGGCGGAGGCAGAAGCGCTGAAGGCCAAGCGTGAACGTGCCGCCGAAGCCGTCGACAAGAGCAACGCTGACAAAGCCGACGTCGACAAGATCATCGAGCAGCAACAGGCCGAAGCCCGTCGGCGCGCTGCGGAAGCTGCAGCCGCCGCAAGCGCTGCCGCGGCTGCGAATGCGAAGAAGCCGACCCTGTCGGCTGACGCGGTCCTGCCGAGCGCCAGCACGGCGGAACTCAAAGCTGCAAATGACGAGGACAGCATCTTTGTTTCGCCGATCTTCCGCCCTGGCGTCAAGATTAAGGAGGCCCAGCCGCAGCAGCCGCAACTACCGAACGGCATGATCTCGCCGCAACAGATGCTGCTTCAGCAGGCGGCCGCTCAGGACGCTGCCATGAAAGAGGCTACGGCGCAGGCGGCACTCGCATCACGCGGTGGGCCGGCGGCAGGATCGATGACGACGCAACAACGCGACAACGCATTCATGCACGACATCGCGCAGCTGAGCGAGGGCGACAAGGATTTCGCGCGAACTGGATTTGTCGGCCAGTCGCACGGCTGCACGCTCTCGCCGCCAGCGAAGATTCCGGTTCTCTCGAACGAGGCGCTCAACTCGGATCGTCCTGGCACCGCGTCTCTGATCGTCGAAAGCGACGTGTACGCGAACAATGGCGACGGGCGTTGCCTCGTGATTCCGTGGGGCACCACGATCGTTGCGCCCTATAGCTCAGACATTCAGCCGGGGCAGGAATCGATTCTCGTCGCCGGCGCGGAGATGCGTCTGCCGAACGGCAAGCACGTGCCGCTGTACGGCGCACAAGGTGCCGACGGCGATGGCACGGCCGGCTTCAGTGGTGACGTGAACAACCACTTCTTCAAGATTTACTCGACCTCGTTCCTGACCGCCATTCTGGTTCGCGCCTTCAGCAATAGCGATCAGAGCACGACGTCCGGCCCGCTTGGCGTCACCACTGTGGGCAGCACGGGTGGGCAGATCGCGGCGCAAACCGCGCAGTCGGTGCTCGACCGCTACAAAAACATCCCGCCGACAATCTCGTCGAAGCCGGGCAAACGGCACTTCATGATGAAGATCAATCGCGACATGGTGCTCGAGCCGTACCGGGAGCCGCGATGATCAAGCACTTGATTTTTGCGACCGCGATGGCATCGGCGAGTGCTTATGCGCATTCGGCCGTGATCGCGCAGGTCATCAGCCCCGTGAGTGTCGTCATCCAGGACGGCGCGGTGCGACGCGTCGCGATGCTGCCGGGGAAGCCTGTCTATTACTGCGGCCTCGATGCGTTCGTCGAATGGGCGTCTCCGCTGATCGGCCAGCCCGTGCGCAGCTCGAGTGACGCCGGCGTCACGGTCTCGATCGATGGGCGCAATGTCGCATTGGACGACCGGTTTATCGACCGCGGTTGGCTCCAACCGCTCGTACTGGATGACGGCGCGCAGGCGGCACTCGCCGAACGTCGAGGTGGATGGGCGTGCTCCCGTGCGGTCGTGCCGTTCGAGCTGCTGCACACCAACGTCGATCCTAAGATCCTCGCCGGCATCGCGCTGAACGAATCGAACTACCGCGGCCGCGCGTGGCCATGGACCCTGAACGTTGCGGGTCAGGGCTTCTTTTTCAAGTCGCGCGAAGAAGCCTACAAGGCGATCGAGACGCTGCTTGCGCGCGAGCTGGCCGCTGCGCAACGTTGCCAGCTGCTCGGCCGACTGCAGGCGATCTAGCGTAAGGCGCTCACGCAGCAGCGCCAGCGGATGCCGGCCGAGCGTGAAGCCCATCGCGCGATAGTCCGTCACGATCTCGTGGCCCTCCGATGCTTGATGCAACGCCGGCACCGCGTCGTCGCGCTCGGTGCCGCGCAGCAGATCCCGATCAGGCACGGCAGCGGCGGCCAACCAACGCGCCGCGCGTTGGTTGGCCACGGGGAACGAGCGAAGCTCGTTCGCGCGCGCGAGCTCGATGCGGCCGGCCACGTCTTCGCGCATGCCGCACAGCAGAGAGAAACCGAGCCGCACGGGCGCCGACGTCGTCGAGCCTTCGATTGCAGAATCCCACGTGCTCACGTTCACGTCGATGGGCAGCACCTCAACGCCCCGCCGTCGCGCGTCCTGCAGCAGCTGCGACGGCGTGTAGAAGCCCATCGGCTGGCTGTTCAGCAGCGCGGCGAGGAATACCGCTGGCTCGTGCCGTCGCGGCCACGCGCTCGGGTAGACGAGCAGGGCGAAGCTGGCCGCGTGGCTCTCCGGGAAGCCGTAGTCGCGGAAACCCTTGGTCTGCGCGAAGATCGACTCGGCGAACTCGGGGTCGTACCGCGCTCGAGCATGCCGCTCACCAGACGTTCGTGGTACGACTCCAATCCGCCTTTGCGCTCTGGAACGGACGCGACAGCGTTACCGTATTAATCCCTGGGGGAGCAGGTCACCTAGTGCAGTATGTAGCCGAGTGATGAATAGAGTGGGGAGCCGAAGAACAATGTGATAACGCCGCCAATTGCAAGAAACGGCCCAAAAGCGATGGGCTCGTCTACGCGCACGCGGCCAGACCATATTGCTATAGGCGCAACGATCAGACTTGCCGAAGCTGCGAGAACAATAATTTGAGGCAATGATGTCCAACCCATCCAGGCGCCGAGGGCAGCTAGCAGCTTCAGATCGCCGAAGCCAATACCTTCGATGCCGCGCAGCCACTTGAATAGCCAGTAGATAAACCAAAGAAATATATAACCACTTATCGCGCCGATGACGGCCGACTCCAGTGACGTAAATGTATTGCTGAGGTTCAGCACGAGCCCGGCCCACAAGAGTGGCAACGTGATTAAATCCGGCAAGTAGCCAGTCTGGATGTCGATTGTACTAACGGCAAGCAATGTGGCGCAAAGTCCAAATGCGGCGATTGCAACAAGGGTCGGGCCAAACACGGCGAGTGCGAAGGCGGCAAGTAGCCCGCTCGCGAGTTCGACGATCGGATAGCTGATGCCAATGGCATGGGTGCAGTGGCGGCACCGCCCTTGTTGCAGTAGATAGCTAACGAGAGGAATATTTTCTCTCGCACTTAGCACATGATCGCAATGTGTGCATGTACTGGGCGGATAAAACAAATTGTAGCGAGGGACGAGACCGACATCGCGCCTCGTGTTTGTGGCTTCAGCGAGTTCCGCCCGCCATGCACGCTCCATCATTATCGGTACGCGATGTGCAACGACGTTAAGAAAGCTGCCGACACACAAACCGAAAGTGATTGCTATTCCATACTTTACCCAGATTGGAAGTGTTAACCATATATTCAGAAATTCATTCAGAAAATTATGAGTGGTATGCGTTTCCAAAATCATATCAAGCATCAAATTGTGGATGGTAAATTAAATAATCCTGATGAAGGGTTGGTGTGGCTGAGAGTATCTTTGATTGGCAATATCGAATTTATTAAATTAGTATATTCGCCATGGCGAGTATATTTCCATTATGATCAACGGACGAAAGGTCGACTCGTCGTACATGTCGACGTGCGCGATCTGCTGACAAGTAGTGTGAGCAAGCGATCTCACGTGGTGTCGCTGTCTGGACAGTGGTAACCGACAGTCCGTGCAAGGCTTAGCTCAGTTGCGTCAAACAGCCGCAAGGACAAAGCGGTGCCTTTGCTGATGATTTCAGGCCAATCGAACGAATTGCCAGCCGGCGAGTTCAGCGGTGCGGTAGAGCACGTCCGCGCTACCGGCAACTTCTGGCGCCCAGGTCTCAGGACTACATGTCCACACGACTGCCTTGAGCATCACCATCGCGTTCTCGACCGGCGAGCGATGGTGGTAACCACTTTGCTACTTCCGCTCGCGTCGATTGCCTCGCGCGATAACATTGGCGGCTTCGTTGCGGTGAGCTGCGCCTGGCGTCGACCGGGAGCATAGGCAAACTCGACCGTGACCGGCTCTGTCCCATCGACTACCGACTGCGCACACTTCAGCACTCGGCGCCAGATCCTTTCGTTGATGCACAGCACCAAGGCGTTGATCAGCGAGTCGGATCAGGCCCGGAATTCTCGGCGAGGTACAGATCGGTAGAAAACTGGAAGTTCTTCAGGCGACGGGGGGCGGGCGAACAGCAAAAGTACCGTGCCGTCGAGCCCGTCAAGATTCCACTATGTGCAGCAGCATAACGCACACCCTATGAGTTGCTCGGTGCCGCTTCTTGCGCACAACCGTTGCCAGCGGTTCCGCCACGACTTAGTCTCGCATCCCAATAGAATCTGAGTATGTAGCTCCATGCAGCACATGTCTTGCTGATACAAAAGGCGTCGCCAGTACAATCTCGACAACACTTGCGTGAGATCCACGAAAATCCTTGGCAAGCAGGAAGTCACACGTTGCCTTGCATGGTTAGCGACTAGTCTCACCGGTGCGCCTGCATCCCGGCCAAGTGCCTTGGACACATAGAATCAGGCGCCGTGCCGAAACCTTCGCAATTTTTACGTTTTAGGCGCCTCCGTTTGAATCAAAAACCGATCTCGGTCGGTGTTATCAATCCATACCGGCGCGCGCCCACGGCCTGTCCACGTTTCCCCCGTTTCTGGATTGCGATACTTCGGAGGCACTTTGCGTGTCGGAGCCGTTATTCGTCGCCGGCTAAAGACCTCACTCTCGGTTAGCGCATAGGATTCCACGAGTTCACGCACTTGGGTCAATACTTTGCCTCGCTCAGCAAGTCGAGCTGCCTCAACTTGTTCCTGAAGGAGGGCCATTTTAGCCCGCAGTTCTTGATAAGTCGGCATCGCTAGATGATAAAAAAGAAACCCACGATCTCAATTCAGCGAAAGATTAAAAACTTCACAATCTATCACCAAAGCATCGCGGGATATGAGAAATAGCCACCGGAACACGTCCACCGATAGCGCTAACCAGGCACAACTCAACATACACGTCCGTCGTTCACGCAAGGTGGCATGACAAGATCAATATACACCGATTGTGCGTGTATGCAATAGGCATAGAATCGGATGTAATAAAAGGTCAATTTATAAAAACAATATTTATGTATTATTAATAATAGAAATGAGCATTCTTCCATTTCAACGTGCGCCATGTCGATCCCCAAGATCGCGCCACGAACAAAAAAATTCTGAAATCCATGCGCCTGCCTTGGGTGGTACTGTCCCTAAGAAACGGTTCCAAGAACACGCCCAATGGACCTGCCATGAGATGACCCGACGCGAGCTCACGCAAAATTGGAGAATTGGCTTACTGGGACAACACGGGCGGCGAACAGCACTTCAAGCCGCGGCGTCGCCGCGACTGCTTGCAGTAGCGGAGCACAATGGGCGGATGTTGCGCAGCCATTCGGATGTCTCACTTGGCGCATCCGCGGCGCGCAATCACGCTTCGCCATATTGGCGAAGGTCTCGACTGTGCCGTTGCTCCGCGGACGTTTGACGGTGTCGAGACGTAATTCAGGCCGACGTCTCTCGAGAGGCTGAGTCTCTGTTCAGCAATGTGGTGATAACCATTTTCTCTCAGCCAGTCGATTTCGTCGTCCGTTCGCAACGCACCTTGGAAAAGGTTCTCGACCGCCCAGAGCATGGCGTCGCGCGCATCTATGTCGCCATCCTTTGTAGCTACAGCGCAGTTTTTCCACCAAAAAAGGCCATCTTATGAAACGTGTTGGGCCCGACGGCAGCGGTCCATCAAGCTTGATCCAGGAACCGCACTCTCCCTGTTCTCCCTGACGCTGAGTTCCTGGGATGGGGTCTCAGGATGATGATTATGAGCAGCACGACAGGGCTTGCAAGTGAATCTGCATCCAAATGTCAAAATTCAACAAATCAATAAATCTATAAATTAATTTCTGCAGTCAATTTATCGATTTATTTAAAATAACGTCTAAAAGTGAGCCTTGGATCACTCTTGATTGGTATATCCACGGATAGCCTCATTCATGTAGAATGAGAGTTAATGCAATGGCGGAACGAAATAGCTAGAGCTTGGTGGGTGCGTGGTCTTATGGAATGACCAATGAGATTTGTCTTGGCATTATAAGCTCATTTTTATTTATTGCGTTTGAATTTAAGTCACAAAAGTATTGCGATTTATATTAATTAATTTGCACTTTTTTGCATTTGGATTAATGTGCGAATAATTAAAATAACTTATGCAAAGTTTTTGCTTGGGAAAGAGCGTAGTGAAAATTTCCGATACGAAAATCTACCCGTGGCTCAATCGGGCGATCGAGCGTAAGGCTTCTGATTTGCACGTGTCGGCTGGTGCTGCGCCTGCTTTCCGGATTGACGGTGATATCGTCTTCGATACTGGAGAATCGTTGTCAGAAGCAGACGTTCAGACGATGTTGGACGAGCTCGTCGACGCTCGGAAGCTCGACAGATACAAGGCATCGCTCGATTTTGATTTTTCGATAGAAATAGATCGAGGAACGCGATGCCGGGTGAACGTATTTCAGCAACTGCGCGGGCCGGCTGCAGCGTTCCGGTTGATTCCCCCTGAAATTCAGTCACTTGAGCGGATCGGGTGTCCTGCGGTCATTGAAACGCTGGCGAATCGAACCAAGGGGTTGGTTCTGGTGACAGGGGAAACGGGATCAGGCAAGTCGACGACGCTGGCCGCGATTGTGGATTACCTCAATAAGGCCCATGCACTTCACATTCTCACTATTGAGGATCCGATCGAGGTGGTTCATGCCAATCATCGGTCGATCGTGCATCAGCGAGAGGTTGGCCTTCATTCCGAGAGTTTTGCAGGCGCACTGCGTTCGGCCCTTCGAGAAGATCCAGACTGCATTCTGGTGGGGGAGCTGCGGGATCTGGAAACCATTCGCTTGGCTATAACTGCGGCCGAGACGGGACACCTCGTGCTCGCAACACTGCACACCAATTCGGCGGCACACACGATTGACCGGCTCGTCGATGTGTTTCCTGCAGAGGAAAAATTGGTAGTGCGAGCAATGTTGGCTGAGTGCCTCGCAGGCGTGGTGTGTCAGACATTAGTGAAGAAGCGTGGCGGTGGACGGACGGCCATTTGGGAAGTGATGGTGAGCGTGCCGGCGGTGCGTAACTTGATCCGAGAGGGAAAGACTGCACAACTATACTCCGCTATTCAGACGGGCGCAGAGCACGGAATGTTGACGATGGAGCAGTGCATGGAAGATCGGATGGAGAAGGGCGTGATTGAGGCAGTGGGTAAGCGCGGATATAAGCGGTGATCGCGAGGTGAATTAATCTTTTTTTGCATCGCATTAACTATCTACTTATAAATTAAGGGTGTTAAATGAGCACAAGTAAGCGGCAAGGTCAACGCCTTGCGAAGCAGGGTGGCTTTACGCTCGTCGAAATGGCGATTGTATTGGTCATTATTGGCCTGATTCTTGGAGCCGTAATGGTGGGGCGCGACGTGCAGCGCAATGCGCAATACGTCAAGATTCGTCAAACTTTCATTAATCAATGGGCCGAAGTCTACGACGCCTATCTTCAACGCACGGGCGTTCCGATCGGGGACGATATGCAGGCTCCGCGGTTGATGGTAAACGGTGCCCACTTTGCCGGCAATGGCAATCAACTGTCGGGCGGCAACATGACCGGAGTAACGCCACCGAACGCAATCTGCCATCAGAATTCGGGGCCCGGCATGGCGCGGCCAATGGAAACAGCCGCCGGCTATGATTTGCGGGATTTGGTGTTGGAGGCCGGTATTGAATTGCCTGCTGGGCGTGAGCAAGGCCTAGAAGACCGATATGTATACACCGACACCAACGGCAACCCGCAAGAACTTCAAGTGTGCTTCCAATGGAATGCGCCTCTCACTCGGTCTGGTTCGGGGAACGTCATGGTCGTTACCGGGCTGGAAGCTGATTTGGCACGCTCGCTTGCATCGGCCATCAACGGAAATGGCGGCTCAAGCAACGGTAGCTTCCGTCAAGAGGGTGTGACATCGGGCGCGGGAGATAGCGAAGCCCTCGATTGGACAGGCAACAATACCCAAGCGTATGGGCAACAAGTTGCTAACGGGACGACGGTCACCGCGGGAACACGCGAAGCCCAAGTCTTGACCTTCGTGGCCAACTACAAAATGATCCAGTAAGCAGCGGTCACGATGAAAATGCCAACCTTCCGTCTACGGAAAAATACCGGGAATGGCTCTATATCGGTGCTGCAGAAGCTGGATTTTATTGGCAGATGCGATGAGCGGCGTCTGGTTGCATTGGCGCTCGGGATATCGATTGCCCTTGCTGCTGCTGCTGGCACGGTGGTCTGGGCCAGTGCTGGTGTTCAGCATGCCTACGACTCTCTCGGTCGAGAGACGGCCAGGGTGAAGGAGGCAGAGCGTCAACTCGCACACGCGCGATTGCAGGTCGTACGTGCCCAAAAGGCTCGGACACTCATGAACGATGCAGAGGCCAACTCTCTGACGGTGGGTGCGTGGAGTTTTCGGCGCTTGGCAATGACTCAGACAATCATGACGCGCAGTTCCTTGAATGAGATCCTTTCCGAGTCGGTTCGCTCTAAGGACCGATTGTTCGGCGCGAGCGAATTCGACATTGCAACCCGCGATACGGATGCGGGTTTGTTCGGTACACCGCGGCCAAGTGACAAGGACGTTGTGGTGAGTTTAAACGCGCTGATGTATTTCCGTACGGCGGGCGAGAAATGAGCCATTTTCGATTCAAGACGAGCTCCGACTGGTTCGAAATTGAAACAACCGGGCTTAAACAACTCAACGGCCCACTGAAATCGGCGTTAGCGGATGTGGTCCTTGTTCATTTCGACGGTACGATATCTGGTTCGATGGACCTGAGTGGAGCCCGATCGCACGCAAGCGCCATCATTGAGCGCAAGTTGTCGCTTGCGGGCGACGTGGATGGCCCTGTTCATGTCATCTTGCATCAGGTCACGAAACTTGGGTCTGGGTATCGGGTGTTTTATTCTGCTATTCCACGCAGTGACTTAAGTCATATTTCAGTTTGGGTTCGAAATCAGAAAGGCAGTATTTTGGTTGTAGACGCAATGTCGTTCCTTTGGCAGCGAGTTAAGGAATCGGAGGGCGTGGTAAGTCAAATAGGAAATAATTTATTATTCTTGGCGAAATTATCCGGTCAAGTAATTTATGCGTCGACCGTAGCATTCAGTGACACGCAGGAAGATCTTGAGGCAGCCTGCATGGCATTGGTCGAACGTGTTCGTGCATCAATAACTGAGCGCGATGCGCTCACGGCTACTGCCGAACTCAAAATTCAGTGGGCCCCGATGCTTGCAAGACGTCCGGAGCACTGGCGCTATGAGAACGAGGTTGCCGTCGCTGAAAAGCTGTTCGATCAACTGACCGTGACCGGAAATGTCGGAAAAATCTTCATCACCAATTTCAAGGACGGGCATTGGATTTCGGTATTGCCCAACTGGGTGAAGCGAAGCTTATTTTTTCGATCACTGTCTTCGCTGAAGGACCGCGTGCTTTGGCTGGCCGGAGCTTATCTTCGGGAGTGCGTGTATTTCATGATGCCGATGGCCATCGTTGGATTCGTCTATGCACTGACATTATACCTTCAAGCGTACGGAATCCACGCTGACGTAGCGCGGATGGCGGATTCGGTAGTCCGAATGGACCACGAACGTCACCAATTGGAGCCAAAAGCGAAATTTCCGGTGGGTTTCCAAGAATGGGCGAAGTTGATTGATACGCAATATTCCGTAATTCACGACATAGATTTAAATCATGTGATGAATGTGGTAAGTCACGCGGCAGCGGAAAGTGGAATCCGTGTCGTGCGAGTCTATACGCTCCAATCCGGGAAGCGACACCAGTCAAAAGGGGCAGATGTGAGACGTATCGCCGTGGATGGGTTGCTTGGGTCGGGAGCGGGCGTAAGTGAAACAGACAGTCTTGCAAAATTCGTGAATGCTCTTCGCGCCGGAGGTTACGACGTATCGTCCGAAGCGCCACCGCCGTCGCCGGGTAGTTCCGGCCAGGCAGCGCGTATGTTCACTTACGCGTTACAAGTGCCGGTTTCGACCCGCGAGGAACAGCCATGAGGCAATGGATCGAGTCTAGGTACGCGCCGATTTTCCTATGGACGGTTTGTGCATCTTGCGTGCTACTGATGATCATGGCCCCAGGGTTGTTCCCGGTCCCGATGCACTCAGGCTCGGCTGCGGCTATACCAAGCTTGCGTCCACCTGACGAATTGAATCCAAGTGTGCTTCAGCACAAATTGACCGAAGTGGAAACGATTCTCGCTAATACACCAGAAGGCGCCGTTGCAGTACCCGAACCGCCGCTCGTTCAGAGTGATCCACTGCCAAAAACAGAGCCGACCGATCTAACCGTGAGTGCAATCGTATGGGCGCCGGGCCATGCTTCGGCGATCGTCAATGGAAAACTGGTTCATCAAGGCGACCATTTGGACGCAAATAGCGTGATCGCCCGCATTGAACCTCGCCAGGTGACGGTTGATCGCAGCGGGACCATAGTCAAGTCGATCATACGCGATGCAGCAGAAACTCGGCTGTTCCCTGAGCAGCAAGTTAAGGAGAGGTGAGGCGATGGATAGCAAGGCAGTGGTGTTCATATTGGCAGTAACGGCGATGACGGCCGGCGGCACGATTTACTGGCAGCGGCATACCGCTCGACACGTCGGCGAACTGCCGGCTCCGAGGTCTGAGACAGCGCCTCATGTTGCTTCGCCTCCCGATTCGTCCAGCGACAGCTCGAGTTCAGGCGGCCTCAACGTGAACGTAGTAGCGCCTTTGCCATCATTTCGTGCAAGTGATGCACTGGCGGCTGCTTCGGCCGCGCGTGCCGCGTCTTCGCCGAAACGCGAGCTCACGCCAACGGAACGCAGGAGTCGCGCGATGAACGACGCGATAAGCCAGTTCGAAGGGATGACCGAAGCGCAGCGGCGTGACCCAGTCGCGGTGGCCAAAGCCGTGGAGAAACTCGAGGTCGCCAACGGATCAACCATTCTCGGCAGTACTGATCTCGAGGTGCTCAAGCATAACCTCATCGTGGTGAGCAAAATCCAGGAGCTTTCTTCGCAACTGCAGGGAATGCAAAGTGCAACGGCCAGTGTGCCATCGTCCGAGGTGGAGGCGAGTCTGGCGAAGAAGAGAGCCGAGCTGATGAACCTTTCGAGTGAGTTGCGACCCGATGCGGTGGTGCAGAAAAAGCCGATCGGAGAAAGTAAGTCGGAATGATTCGAGGTGAGTTAAGGTCATCTTTAAGCGTGGAGTGTGTCACCGTGTACTGCGATAGTTCACAGATCAAGTTCGACCTCACACAGCATCAAAAACGTGCAGCGGGCTTCACGTTATTGGAGGTTGCGGTGGTGCTGGTGGTCATAGCTTTAGTGATGGTTGGGGGGGGCGCAGTTGCTCAGCGGGACCCAGGTTGCTGTCCAGCAAACGACAGGACAGGCCAGTTTGCAGCAAGCACGCGCCGCGTTGTTGGAGTTCGTGAGGCTGCAGCGGCGTTTGCCTTGTCCAGACACCAATGGATCGGGTCGAGAGGGAAGTTGTCAAAATGGTGAGTTATCCGGAACGTTGCCATATGTGAGCTTAGGCTTGACGATGCCGACCATTACTACGGCGTCGCCGGCCATTCGCTATGCGGTGTTGCGTGGAGTGAACGCGGATCTTGTGCGGCCGACAAGTCTTACAGGCCCACTGTCTGACGCAATCAGTCAATCGGGAACTGTCTCGGACGGGACGCTAGAGTTGATGGCCGTCATACGCGGATGGGTGTCGCAAACCGCCACATCAAGCCTACCGTTTATCGGCGACGCCAACGCAGGATGCCGCCAACCCGCCTTCAATCCCGCGTTCGCGTTGTCGCTTTCCTCGCTCGCCAAGGGTGCGAAAGGGCCATTGTGCTTTACTCAGCAAGACGTTTGGGTGGGCGTGCCAGAGCTACTGGATTTTGTGAATCGCATTGCTCAGTAAAAGAGAGATTTTGAATGAAAACGCTCAGTATCTGCATGATGGCCTGCGTGCTTGCTGGTTGCTCGCACTTTCCGAATAGCGCTTCAAAGCTGCCTAGCGATGCACAGGAGGCGCGACTTCGCTCCAAGGAAGTTGAAGTGGCAAGCAAGGCTAGTGCAGACATGCTGGCTGAGCGCGATACGTTGGACGAACGCGTGACCAAACTGGCGCCACGGCTTGAACCTGTATTGCAACTCGATCCTCCGACGCTCGATACTTTATCCGACAAGATCGTCGATATCAGCGTTGCAGACGCTGCTGTGTCGGATGTTCTGCGCGCGCTGGCCGATCAATTGCATCTCAATTTGGTCCTGGATCCAGCGGTCGCTAAATTGAGCGATCGAGCGACGTTTGTGATGCACCGAACGTCGGCAAAGACAGTGCTTGAAGATGTGTTTCATACCTTCGATATCACTGGATCGGTGCTGGGTAAGAAGGTCTATGTGTCGCTGATGCAAAAAAAATCATTCAACGTTGGCTCGCTCGGAGCGAGAGCGTCGCTTAATGTGGATGAAGGCGGCGACGTATTCGGTGGATTTGGAAAGCAAACTCAGAATAGCGCTCAGCTCAAAGGTCAGACGACGTTTAAGGAGGAGGTGGGGTCAAAAGACGAAGGTTATGAGGAGTTGTCGCGGGTCCTGCAGAGTTTGCTGTCCGACGCGAAGGCTTCAGGCAAGGACGGCGTCGATAGTGGGGGATTTTTTACGCTCGATCATCTGACTGGTGCCCTTTTTGTGACGGCGAGGCCGTCGAGAATGCGGGCGGTCGAGGAGTTTGTCGCCTCCAGTAAAGCAGCGCGCCGACGACAAGTCCAGATCGAAGCCCAGATCATTGATGTGCAATTAAATGACCAGTATCAGCTAGGTGTGGATTGGAATGTCCTGACTAAAAACCTTGCCGGTCACCTTGGCTCAGGGGTGGCAACGGCGGCCTCGGTGACAGATGCAGCTGGACTAGCAGGGCGAAGCATTACGCTCCCTCAGGAAAATATTGGCGCAGTCATCAATGGGAGTAGCGGTGGGCTCTCATTCAGGCAAGGGAATTTCTCGGCCACGATTGATGCGCTGCGAACGTTTGGTACCGTCAGAATGCTTTCCAATCCAGTGATTCGAGTACGAAATGGCGTGCCAGCGTATCTAAGTGTTGGGCAGAACATTCGGTACGTATCGCGTATCGATAGCTCAGTCAATAACCTCGGTGGGTCATCATCGGTCACATCGCTGAATGTCGACACGGATTCGTTGTTTTCGGGAATCGTGATTGGGGTATCCGCCGCAATCAACGACGATGGAAAAATCGAGCTGTTCGTCCGACCGATTCAGACGCAAGTTCAAGCCTCGACCCTGGCGTTGCAAGATGTTGGGAGCGGAAATAAGGTGACGCTTCCTATCGTGGATATGAAGGGTATGACGACCAACCTGGCGCTCAACAATGGCGACACAATCGTTATTGGAGGGCTGATCGACGAGAATTCCACGACGTCCAACAACGGGCTGCCGGGGCTTGCTGATATACCGATTGTTGGTCACATGTTCGACAATGCTTCATCGAGCCGGGCCAATCGCGAATTGATATTGGTAATTCGAGCACGTTCGGTATGACCATCTCTCAATTAGACCTCGATAAGAGCAACCGATTTTGTCTTTTGGTTTCGTGTCGGAGGACTTCATGATCAAAATCCGAAACGCGACAATAGTTATTTATGGGGCCATTTTCGTACTGATGTACGTCGCACCTAACGCGTGGGCAGCGAACGATTCCATTACGCCAGTTGGCGCGGCAGCGAGTGTTCCCCCGCTGCCACCGTTGCCGCCCGAAATGAGAGATGGCTCACTGCCGCTAACAAGTGCCGTCGCCGACCAAGGAGGTAGCGGTAATGTGAGGAGTGGATCCGAGAAGGATTTTTCGGTCAAAGTACGCAACGCACGGGCAAACGAGAGTATTTCGGCACAGTCTCTTGCAACACTTCTCGTCTCCCTTGAACGGCATGACGTCGACGAAGCGGCACGCCTGATTAATGCCATGAAGCCGCTCGAATCGGTCGAGAATCTCGATTACATGAAGTTGCAAGCAATGTATGCCGCAGAGAAGGGCGATATTCGTGCGGCACAGGCCAAGCTGCGCCGCGTCCTGGAGGTAGCGCCCGACGACGAAAATGCACGTCGCAACCTTGAACGTGTAGAGGCAGTCATGCGTCGCTCGTCTGAATCCAATAGCGATCATATCGGCTTTTAGAAATATAGCTTCTTGCGATTATAAATCAATAAAGAGTTATTAGAGGTTGTGCAGGTCAACGCGACAGCACTCTTCTTCTTGGGTGGTCATAGAGAGTCATGAATAAATCGGACGCATTCAGTGATGCGCTGTTGGAGCAGCGGCTGCTCGATTCGACGCAGCTCGAATACGCGCGACAGCGTAACGCGGTCGTCGATGAAGCACTGTGGAGAACAGTTGTCGAGACAGGACTGGCCAGTGAGACTCGTGTCGCACAAGTCCTTGCTGACGTATTTGGATTCGAGTTTGTCGACATCGATTTGATGCCGCCGAGCGATTCAAACGTATTAAAACTGTTTCGAAAGGAGCAGTGTCTAAGCTTGAATTTCCTGCCCTTGTATCGAGAAGAACAAACCCTTGTTGCAGTGATCGGCGACGGAGATCCGGTTCGCATCGCTGAAGCTATTATGCAACGCTGCTCGTGTCGGTGTCGCCTACTGGTTTCGGAGTTTTCCGCGGTCAGACGGCATATTCTGCATCGATTCTATTTCGAGCAGCATCCGCCGGAAAAACTTCTAGACGCCGAAATAAAGCTTTTGTCGACGGATAGCAGTCGGTCACTTAGCCCTGAAAATTTGCTTAATCACCTGTTGCACTTTGCGGTTCGTGAACGCTCGACCGATATTCACGTATCGCCGAGTGGCGTGGTTTACCACGTGCTTTTTCGTATCGACGGTGTACTTTGTCCAGTCAAGGCACTGCCAATATCATATGATCGACTGATCAGCTATATCAAGCTGGTGGCCGAGATGGATATTGCGGAGCAACGCAGACCGCAGGATGGTAGCTTTCGCACCGTTATTCTCGACGACAACTTTACTGTTCGCGTATCCACGATCGTTACCGAACATGGCGAACGCGTGGTAATGCGACTGCTCCCAGAAGCACACGATCTCAAGGGCCTAGCAGAGCTTGGTTTTTTTGCCGACGATGTTGCACAAATTAATGCGTGCATGGCCAATCCGTCAGGATTGGTCCTGATCACGGGCCCCACGGGCTCCGGGAAAAGCAGTACCTTGCACGCGGGATTACGAATGCAACGCCTGATCGAACGCAATGTACTTACTGTCGAGGATCCACTTGAGTATCGTGTCCCAGGTGCAGCTCAGACAGAGGTCAACCGACGGGCGGGATACGACTTCAGCTCCGCACTGCGACATTTTTTGCGTCATGACCCGGATGTGATTCTGGTCGGCGAGATGCGAGATGCCGAAACCGCACAAGCTGCGTTCGAAGCAGCGACTACCGGGCACTTGGTTTTGTCGACCTTGCATGTGACATCCGTGTTTGGCGTGCTCCCGCGCCTGCTGCCTTTCGGAATTAGTCCGCAGATTATCGCCGAGAATCTCGTGATCGTGATTAATCAGCGCTTGGTTCGACGAAACTGCCCTCATTGTGTCGTGCGGGTGCCCTGGTCGGAACAGGAAGCTCGTCTGCTTAACCCCGACGCCGACAGTTTGTCGGCTCGCTCATACGGGTGCTCGAACTGCCGTCAAACCGGTTATCTCGGTCGTTTGCCGGTCTACGAAATTCTATCGGTCGGTGATGAGCTCGCGAATGCGATTGCCGAAAATGTGCCACGCGAGAAGCTTCGAAACGTTGCGATAAATAGGGGGTTTCTCGGTATTTCAGAAGTTGCACGTCGACGCGTGTTGTTGGGCCAGACTACCTTTGAAGAGACTGTCCGTGTGCTGGGCGAAGGGGTGTTCCATTGACCTACTTTTACTATCGCATTCTCTTCGATGACGGTGTGACCGTGGCAGCGATGGCGGATATTCCCGTGAGCGACGACTTCGAAGCGCGAACCTGGCTGGAGGCGCGTTACAAGGGAATCGTTGTGAAATTGAGGCAGATCCCGCTTTGGGTTGCTTCGATCTATCGGTTCGTAGGAGATATTTTTCTCCCTGGAATCAAGAGAAATGACGTAGCTGGTTTTTTGAGAGATTTGGCGTTGATGGCATCTGCCGGCATTCCAATTCTCGAGTCAATCGCGGCATGCCTCGACGACACGGAAATGAGCCGAAACAGATCGATGTATGCGCGTATTCAAGAAATTCGGCACGACCTCGAAGCGGGTGTATCTGTCACAGAAGCGTTCAATCGACAAGCGGCGATTTTTTCGGATACGGTTCGGAGTTTGATTGCTATTGGGGATGAGACAGGCTCCATGGATAAACGTCTGCTCGAGGCGGCGGATCACTTGGAGCGGATTATCGGCATGCGCTCGAGCGCAAAACAGGCACTTATATATCCGGCGTTTGTATTTTCTGCAATTATTGGTGCGGCCGCATTCTGGATTTACTACGTAATTCCGAACTTGTCTGGGTTGTTCAAGCAGATGAATGTGAAGTTGCCCAAGTTGACGATTGCAGTGCTCGGGTTCGCCGATTGGTGCGTAAAAAATGGAGCATTAATTCTTGGGATCGTAGCGGCGGGATTGCTGTTATTGGTCTCGGCGTGGAAGTTCAGTATCCGATTCAGGCGGTTGGTTTATGTTGGGCTTCATAAATTGCCAATATCTAAGACTATATTGCGAAGCTCCGGGTTGGCATTTTTTGCTGAATATCTGTCCATCCTGATCGGTGCCGGTCTCGATATTGTGCGAAGCTTTAGTATCTTGCAAAGAACTATAACGGATGAATATTACAAGGCTCGTATTATTGAGATCCGTTATCTGGTTGAGCGAGGTGAGCGGATATCGGCAGCCATGCGGCGTGTAGGTGGATTCCCGAGCATGATCGTGCGAATGATTGCGGTAGGCGAAAATTCTGGGTCACTTGACCGTCAACTACAACACTTGGCAAGAGAATACAGATCACGTCTGGATAGAATAATCGGTTCATTGTCAGAGTTAATGAAGCCGTTGATTATCGTTGTGGCGGGCGCATTTTTTGTTGTGATCATTATCGCGCTGTTGCTTCCAATATATGATCTTGTGAAACAAGCGATGATAAATCGTTACTGAGAGTCGCGAGCGTAAAATCGGTTGCACTTTCTGGAGAAAATTCGTGTATCAAACTAGCGAAATGGTGGGCGTTAGACGGCAACGTGGGTTCGGGATGATGGGCTTTGCGGCTGGAATCCTCGCCGTGATGGCGCTGGCCGGGGTCGTCTACGTGGCGACATCATCGAGTGGTCGGTTGCAAATCGCAACGGATCAACATGATGCGTTGGCTAATGCTGATCGTCTCCTCGGGCAATTTGCTCAGGCGAATGGGCGATACCCGTGCCCATCGGCGACGGTCAATGGCGTTGAAGATTGCGGGATCAAAACCAAAGGGTGGTTTCCGACGTCGACGCTGTTACCCGGTACCGCCTCGTTTTCTTCTTGGTTGCCGCTTAAGTATGTTGTTTATCGCGGCGTTGGAACGCACAACGATCCTGATTTGGCGACCACGACGGACGCTTATATCCCTCGGTTGCCGAACGGAACTACGATCGCTGATTACATTAGTGGTAACCCAAGTAGCGCAATGTTACCGGGGGACAGTGCAGCCAGCTATCCGGTGACGCTCAGTAATCTCGACTTTTGTGGAAAATTGGCCGCGTTGCGTCAATCGGACGATCCTTGGACGGCGTTGGGCACGGCTTCATCACCATCAACGTCCTCGCGCGCCTTCGTGCAAGCCGATTCGGCTTACGCGCAATCGAACTCAGCGGCCGTACCGCGACAGGTCGCGTATGCGATCGTAGCGTCCGGAAGTACCAACGGCTTCGGATCAGGGACATTCGCCGGTCTGAATGGCGATGCGGGTGTCGGCGCAGAATCTCCACTGGCTCCCATTGGTGCTGCTTATGGCGACCAGGTTTGGGCTGTAAGTATCCCGACGGCGGCACGGCGCATGCAGTGCTCACAGACGCTCGAGTCAATGGATGTATTGGCAACTGCTTTATCGTTTGAGGATGATAACGCAAATACCAAATCGGGATTAGTCAGCTTGCTTCAAATCGCAAATAATCTCGTAGCTCAGATTGTTGCCGAAGACACAATTTTCGCGCAATTCAGAATTAATCAAATGGCAATTGCAGCCTATAAAGCGGCAGATGCAGGCGCGGATGCAACTGCAGATGGCTTGGCGTTAAATTTCGTGCAAATGGGGCTGGACCTTGCGGGTCTTGGTATTTTGAATGGCGTAATTCAAGCAACGATGAATGCGGCGGCACAAACTCTGGTGGTGATTGCGGATGCGTGGTACCAAAATGATTACGCCAGTTACGTTGGTCAGGCTAGCCAGGCTAATGTTTGGCACGGCGGACTTAATATTCTCGAACAGGCTGACACTTTGGGAACCACCTTTCAAATTATCGCACCCTGATTTTCGATTGCCATCGGTTTCAGGTTCATATCCATGTTAACCCGGTGCATCGATAAACGGTCATCTTTAATTTTTATTTGCTTGAGGGACGTCGAAATGAGGCAACGTGGATTTACTATCCTCGAGCTGACGCTTGCTCTGATCACGTTCGGTACGCTCATTAGCGTCATCGTGACGTTGTTGAACGCGTCGACAAATCCGGTGTCGACCACTGGTCAAACTGCGGCGGAAGCGACTCTAACTGAGGCCGATCGCTCCGTGGTCGGATTTGCGTTGGCCAATTTTGTCTTTCCTTCTCCGGTGGGGGCGGCGCCTATCGATATCAATGGGCTCATCCCTGGGCAACTTCCGGCCAATGACGTTGGCATGGCGACGAGCCCGAAAGCGTGGTATTGGATCGATTCGAGGTTGCTTGATCCAAGCCCATACACACCCGACCCGGACAATCTCACACAAGGCAATCTGCCATCACGGCAAATTTTCAGTTTGGTTGATTTGTGCGGCGCCCTCAAGACTGTTCAGCAATCCCCGAACGGATCTATCCAGGGCGTGCCCGTTGCGATGGTGTTAGCAACGTTGAGCCCGGGAGGTGGGGCGACAGTTCCGGCCACGTTACCGTTGCCGGGGAGTTCTGCTGCATTGCAGTTAGCCGCACAAGGCTTTTCTGTTTCCGCTCAGGGGCCAGGGGAGTTACTTGAAAAACTGCACTGCCCGCGGATACTCAGCGCAGTTAGCGCCAATATGAGATCAATCGCAATCGCGACGGACTTGCAGGCATGGGCAGCGGATCTTATGAATTACCGGACCGTGCAACTTGCATCGGATCAGCAAAGCGATTTCAGTACTAACTTACGACTCGGCTTGGCAATAGCGACGCTGTCCGTACTTGGAGCAGACATGATAAGTACGACCGTCCAGATAGCGATGAGTTTGCCTGATGCGCGGTCCCTAGTGAGTGCCGCCGAGGCGGCTAACGCCATAGTCGGGATTGGCGTTCTGGCTGCAAATATCGCCACGGTCTCTGACCAGATCGTAACGATTGAGGCACAGCTTTCGGCCTTGCCGTCCGGGGTCGCGAGCGACCAACTGGCGGTCAATGCCGCCAGTGTTGTACAAGATAATGCTGCGTTTGCGTTGAGAAACGCGCAATTATCGTACTCTTGGTCGTTACTCGGTCTTTGAGGATGGGGTATGAATAAAATTCATCAAAGAGGTTTTGGCTTAATCGATATGGCCGTAGCTGTCATGGTGGCCGGTCTACTGACGGCGATATTCGCCACGATTCAGCAGGCGACTAGTCAACGCAACGCGGTATCGAATGTAACTGACCTTTACACTAGGATTGACGAGGCTATTGTCGCGTTTGCGCAATTGAATGATCGCTTGCCTTGCCCCGCCACCGATGACGGTGGCGTAGAGAACTGCTCGGGGGCAACGACCGGGCAGGTCCCGTACTTGACGATTGGATTGCCAAACTATGAGGCTGCAAGTATTACATATTCACTCAAGGCATACACAGCCAGTGATGGATCAAGCGTTGACCTGAGTAAAACCGCGGTACCTGGGGTTTTGCAGTTCCGGATGTCCGATCAGCCAACTGCATCTGTTGTTCCACTGAAGGGAAGCGGACCGAACGGCGGAAGTTTCAATTTGCTCGGACTTTGCGAAGCATTGACTCGGCCGCGTGCGTCCGGCTCCGGCGGCGCTTTAGCATATAGCCTATCTCGCGTCTCAGTTTCTAGTGGATTCGGTATTGTTCCGGGATATTCGGTGTCGGTGGACGACCTTGCGGCACGAATGGCGTGCGGTGCATTGGTATCCAGCGCAGCACGTGGCTACTTCAATACTGTCGCTGCATTCGCAGCAACATTGCGAAATTTCGAAGATTATTTGAACTTTGAAAATATTGGACTACAGGTTGCAAATACAGATTTGGCATATGGAATTTTTATCGTTTCAACCAGTGGACCGATGAAGGTCGATGTCAAAAAGGCCCAAGTTCAGGCGGCGACCGGTGTCTGTTTGGTCGACTCATCGAAATGCGGTGCGGTTGGGTTTGCGGCAACTGATTTGGCTACAGAGTCAGCCTATGAAACGCTAAACGCGCTAAGGCTGGCGCGTTATGTAATCAATCAAGGCAACGCTTCGGCAAACATGTCTGCCATGACAGCTTTGACAGCTCAGGTGGCTGCGCAGCTCGATGCTGTCCAGAATCGAGCAATGGAAAGTGCGGCTGGCGGTGTGTATACCCCCTAGTGGCTACATGAACATAGATGTGACGAGTAAAAATAATTTGGCTCTGAAGAAATATAACCGTAATTCGAGGTTGTGATGGATGATAGCGTTTCGCACCATTATTCCGAAAATCCTTGTCGGCAGCGTGGATTCTCGTTGCTTGAACTGAGTGTAGTGCTGGTGGTTATCGCAGTAATCGTATCGATCTCGACCGTCGGAGTTAATTTGTACCGAAGTGCGAAAGGCATTAAAGCCTACACCGACTTTATTCAACCATGGGTATCAAGTTATACAAGTTATGTGACAGCGGTCAAGGCTCAACCAGGCGACGATCCGGGGAATCCCATCGGTCGGGTTGTGGGCCCTGATGGCGGGCCGGTACTGTGTGACAGCCAGGCTGGCGCATTTCTGAGTAATAGTATGTTGTCGAAAGGTGTGTCTCTCCCTCAAGGTCGTGGTCCGGGCAATGCGACTAAATATGTATATGAAGATCGAAACGGCTTCCCTCACGAGATGCAGGTGTGTTTTGCCACGGTGAATTGGTCTGTACCGGGTGCATCGGTGGGCACGTATGTGATAGTGCAAAAAAATGTGCTCGATATACGCGGTCTCACGCCGGACCTTGCGTTGCAGTTTGACAGCGTCATCGATCCAACGGTGACGGGCAACATGGGCAGTTTGAGAGACGCGACGTTGGCGGCGGATACTAATGGCGTTGTATTGCCATGGTCTCTGACGCCAAATGCAACTTTTGACGGACAATCTGGAGAGGGGCAGGCCGCCGAACTGGAGGCCTATCTATTATTGAATTAGGGATAACGGTGATTTGGGTTGACAGGGAGTTTTAGTATCCGTTGTGGCTATTGAAATTAAAATTAACTAAATTAGATTGATATCTAATCCAGGCATCAAAGTGGATCGGTGATCTTCGTGAGAATTGCGATTGACCGGAATTGTCGATTGGCACAACTGGTGATGCCGCTCGCATATGTTTCTTCTGGTGTGTCCGCTATGTGGTGGAGTGTGGTTGGATTTTATGAAAATCCTCGGAGTGAAGCGTTGTTTATAAATCGTCCGAATTGCGATTAAATTGAATTTCGCATTTAAGGGTAATTGACAATTCTGAACGGTTTTTATCTATGTGGGAAATTCGCAACGTCATGGGCTTAGTTTTACTTCAACAGATTTGAAGCAAAACTCTACTGTGGTAATGTTGTGGTTTATCTCGGCTGTCATGATGCATCGATAAGAATCCGATAAGGAAATTTCTCGGAGTTGTTTTTCATTTGTCTGTTCGATTCGCTGAGTGTATCGATGTGGCGAAAAGACGGGTGAAAGGCGGTGCGCGATCGTTACGTCATTCGTGATGGGCGCAAAGGTGTGGCAAGTAAAATGTCACAAATTTTAATTTAATTAATTAGGAATACGTATGAAATTGGGGAAATTGCTTGCTGGTCTGGCTACGGCGGGCCTTGTCGTCGCGTCTCACGGCGCATTTGCCGCTGACGGTACGATTACGTTCAACGGTCAAATTACCGCTCAAACCTGCACGATCAACGGAAACGGAACCGGTTCGAGTAATTTTACGGTCACGCTGCCGACCGTCTCCACCTCGAGCTTGTCGAGCGCGGGTAAAACGGCAGGTCGTACGCCGTTCGAGATCTCTCTGACAAACTGCACACCCAATTCGGGTAACGTCCACGTATATTTTGAACCGGGCCCGACGACTGATTTGTCGACTGGTTATCTGAGCGGCACTGGCGTGACCAATCTCGAGCTCGGTTTGCTGAATGGAGACTTCAGTCAGATTAACGCTGGCTATGCGGATGCTAATCAAAACTCCAAGGCCGTTGCGATTAATTCTGGATCCGCCAATCTGCAATACTACGTGCAATATGTCGCTGTAAATGGTGCTTCCGGCACGGGTAACGTCACCACGAGCGTGATGTACACGCTGGCTTACAACTAAATCGTAAGCACCTTAATGGGAGGCGGGCGACACCATCGTCGCTCCGCTTCTCTGAACCGCTTATCTTGTTACCTATGATGAAGACATTGTTCGGACGAGCCTGCGTTATTGCAGCGGGGGTCGCAATCTCCTTTTTCCTCACGAATGCTGCAACAGCGTGTGTCGTTATCGGGGCAACGCGCTTGATATACGTTCAGGGCGAGTCCGAGGTTACCGTCAAGATCAGTAGTAACGAATGCGACAAGCCTACATTGCTTCAAACTTGGATCGATGACGGCAAGGCCTCGATGGCGCCCGCAGATGTAGCGCCTCCACCGTTCACGGTGACACCGCCGTTCGCCCGATTGGATCCCAATAAGGCGCAGACGCTTCGGATACTTTATACAGGGGATTCGCTCCCCGGAGATAAGGAATCTGTGTTTTGGTTAAATGTCGTGGAAGTGCCGCCAAAACCGTCGGGCGACGAAGCGAGTATCAACCATCTTCAATTGGCGTTTCGAACCAGAATTAAACTGTTTTACCGACCTTCGGGTCTCGTCGGGAACGCTGCTGACGCTCCAGCCAAGGTGCAATGGCGATTGATGAAAGAGGGCAATCGTTACGCAGTTGAGGCGAAAAATTCGACCGCGTTTCATGTATCGATTTCTGAATTGGGCGTGACGAGAAACGGGAAAGCTTCTCATGTCGCCGACGGCGGGATGATCGATCCAGAAAGTACCAAGATTTTTCCTCTCGTTGGTGAGATTCCTTCCGGTCAACCAATTCGGTTGCATTATCGGGCAATCAATGATTTCGGCGGCCCGACGGAAGGAGATGTCGACGTCAACGAATCGACGTCTTCCACGTCGAAATAATATAAATGATCCATGTGCTGCGCTAAATTTCTTTAGCGTTACGTACGCCTTAAATTTGCGCGGTGCCATCAAATGCTATTGCGTTCGCCCTCCATTAAATTAAAAGCGCTTAATGCTGCTCTGCTTGGCGTGTTGGTATCCATTCATTTGACAGCAAGCGGTGCGTCGATGGGATCGACGGTTTCGACAGCAGAGGTTGATTTCAATGATCAACTTTTGCATCCCATGGAGGGCGTTCGCGTCGACGTGAGCCGCTTTAACAAAGGCAATGTCGTCCTTCCAGGAACTTACCGTGCAGACTTGTATTTCAACCAGGTTTGGTTCGGTCGTGCAGAAGTACTCATGCGCGCCGGCGAGGGTAGTGCGCTCAATGCTCAAGCCTGCTTTGATCGGCCCCTGCTAGAGCGCATGGGTGTTGACTTGACGAAGTTGTCGGTCGACGCGTTGGCTCGCCTGGCTGCACAGGGGTGCGCACCATTGCCTGACTTGGTACCCGCGGCGGTAGCGGAGTTCGATTCGGGAGAGCAGCGGCTTGATATAAGCTTACCGCAGGCGTCGCTCGTCCGTAGCGCACGAGGGTACGTCGATCCCCAATACTGGGATAACGGGATTACAGCGGCTCGGCTGCAGTATAACTTCAACGCTTATAGCTTTTCGTCGCAGGGTCAATCGGCAACATCTGGATATTTAGGCTTGAACGCTGGGTTCAATTTTGGGGCGTGGCGCTTTAGACATCTGGGTAATCTGGGCTATGAGAGTCGATATGGAAGTCATTATCAGATTATCCAGACATATTTGGAAAGAAGCTTTGCTGATCTGAGGAGTCGATTCACGGCGGGTGATGCATTTACCGATGGAGTCGTATTCGATAGTGTGGGTTTTCGGGGTATTCAACTTGGTAGTGACGACAGAATGTATCCCGATTCTCAGCGAGGTTATGCACCGACAATTCACGGCATAGCCAACACGAGTGCGCGGGTCCAGGTGCGTCAGAACGGAAACGTGATCTACGAGACGACAGTTGCTCCTGGTGCGTTTGTCATCGACGATCTCTATCCGACGGGCTACGGTGGCAACCTCGAGGTCGTGGTAACCGAGGCGGATGGCAGTGTGCATATTTCCCAAGTTCCATATGCGGCTGCTGTCAACGCTCTGCGTCCCGGAGTGACACGCTACGAGGTCACGGCTGGGCAATATCGCAGCACCGGCGCCGTGCGCAGTCCATTAATGTTTCAGGCCACTGTTCAGCACGGCTTGACGAACCTGCTCACCGCGTACGGTGGAGTATTGTCAGCTCAAGACTATGTATCTGCGGCGATTGGCGTTGCGTTGAACACGCGCGTTGGTGCGTTCGGACTGGATGTGACGCAAGCTTGGGCGCGCCTGCCAGGACAGGGCGATCGGAATGGATCAAGTATTCGCCTCGCATATAGCAAACTCCTCGAGATGACCGGTACCAATTTTGCTCTGGCTGCTTACCGGTATTCGAGTAGCGGATACCTCAGTCTGACTGATGCCTTGGCATTGAGCAACGCCGAAAACAACACATCAAACGCTGCATTAACGGGGATCCAGCGAAATCGACTACAACTGACGATGAGTCAGCCGTTACCGCAAGGATATGGGTCGTTCTATCTGTCAGGAAGCACACAGAATTACTGGAATCGCTCCGGCACAAATACTCAATTTCAAATTGGTTACAATAACAGTTTTCGACGTATAACGTATGGGATATCCGCGTCACGCCAATTCGATTTGACGGCATCACGGTGGGACAACCGGTTCCTCATTAATGTCGGTATCCCGCTTGGGATCGGGTCACACGCACCGTATTCGACGACAAGTTTGCAGCGTGATACGCACGGCGGCTTTGATCTTCAGCAATCGGTCACCGGTTCCTTGGGCGTGGATAATGCATTCACATACGGGCTGCGTGCGGATCAAAGCGGTGGAAATGGCTCTCGAGCGAATACCAGTGTGGGCAGCAACGTCTCATATTTGTCGCCCGTGACAACGGTTACCGCTAATGCTAGCACGAGTCGCACATACAACCAGGTGGGAGCCGGTCTTTCCGGCGGGATCGTTGCATATTCAGACGGGATAGTCTTTACGCCCAGCATGGGCGAGACCATGGCGATCGTAGAAGCGAAGGATGCCGTCGGCGCGCGCATTGCCAATGGCAGCGGTCTACGTATCGATCGGTGGGGGCACACACTTGTGTCGAGTCTGACGCCGTTTGCAAGCAACGCGATTGAAATCGATCCCAAGGGACTACCGATACAGGTTGAGCTCAAGGCGACCGAGCAGCATGTTGCACCGACTGCCGGCGCGATCGTGCGAATGAAATTTGTCACTGAGAATGTCGGGCATACCGCAGTCTTCGAAACTCACACTGTAGATGGGAAGCCGCTACCTTTTGGTGCCGATGTATTGGATGGTAATGGGCAGAGTGTTGGTATCGTGACGCAGTCTGGACGGATTATTGCCCGTAAGCTTTACACCAATACGGGTGAGCTGGTAGTGAAGTGGGGCGATGCACCATCCGAGCGCTGTTCTGTTACATATAACTTGCCTGACAAGCCTGTCGCAGGCTCGACGCTATATTCGGCGAAAGGAATGGTCTGCAAATGAAACTTGTGAATCGAACGGAATTTTTTTCGCTGGTGATCAATTACAGATGGTTGGGCTGCAGAAATGCGGCACAAAACATATGCGCAGTGCTATTGGCGCTATGCGCGATGTTTTGTGAACCTGCTTTTGCCAGTTTCAACTGTTCACATAGTGGTGGGGCACTTAGCTTTAATGTTCCGAATGGACACTATACAGTGCCGCGTGATACGCCGGTTGGAACTCGAATCACGCCGTTTATCGGTGTTCAGCAGAATCAAAATGTATGGACATGTTCTGAAACGACCAACGCGTTTTTGGGCCCGATCTATCAGGCTGCATTGGTAGATTCCGGGCAAACGTACACCGAGGCGGGGCTCACATATGAAGTATTTAATACGAATCTCGCGGGTGTGGGTGTCATTATGGCGATCAATAGCTACGTGGGTACCGCATGGTATCCCATCAAGTACGCTATCGGTACAACTGGGTGGAATTTTGGTGGTACCTATTCCCGCTCAGGCGGGTTCAGCAATGTAGTGTTTGGCGTAAGCATGAACTTTGCGTTCGTGAAGACAGGACCGATTACACCGGGCATGGTTACGTGGTCCGGTCCGATCGCCAATGTCGCAATATCAGAACGGCCGGTATCAACGGTATCCAATCAATTAAACGTCTTCGCGGTTGGCAACCCGACGTTCAACGTGGCATCGTGTACTACCCCGAACAATATTCCTGTTGCTCTCGGTACGCACATGAGTTCTGAATTCACAGGGGTTAATTCCGTCAGTTCATCGGTGGGATTCAATATAGCGTTGACTAATTGTCCGGCCGGTATGAGCGAGGTGGACTATGAAATTGATGCCGTCACGACCATCGTTAATGCTGCGAACTCCGTTGTTGCACTCGACTCATCATCCACCGCAGGTGGTATCGGGGTGCAATTGCTCGATGGCTCTGGAAACCCTGTTCCACTGGGTAATCCGGTAGTTTTCAATGGATACAATTCGGCATCTGGGGGTAATTATACAATTCCTTTCCGGGCTCGGTACTATCAGACTAGTGCCCCGGTGACGCCGGGCTTAGCCAATACATTGATGACGTTCACTATGAGCTATTATTAGATCTGGGGTGCGTATTTCTCAATTGAGATAGCGATGGGCCCTGCTGCATAGAATGTGAAACTGAATGCGTTCCGGTATTTATTTCCCGTGTGAGCGGGTTGGCGCATGATTGTGTTGCCTTGGGGTGAATCGGTCGCCGTGTCGTAATCGCCAGATGCGTTTGGAGGGGCGTATTCAACGGCACATGGGCCTTGAGTAGCGAAGTGATTGATGATTTTTTTGGGTGCGCTCGTCTCGCGAATATGTCGCTGAGAGTAGGTGAGCGTGTTTTTGTATAGAGAATATGTTGCTTCGCGATTGCTCGCATACGTGTAAATTCATGGAAGAGTGATTTGGGGGTGAGTCATGATGGCGCCACGATTTAGCGGGGATTATCTTGAAAGTGTCGTGATAGAATTGATGGCCGATAAAAAAATGCGAACTGCATCTGAGATTTGCGCTGAGGTGTCAGCTAGCATTGGGCAGATGCGGCGAATATTGCTGAGACTGATTGATCGAGGCGAAATACACGTTTGTGGGTTTTCGTCAGTTAACCAGGCTCGGATTTATAAGGCAGGAGTTCATCGAGAGAAGCTTGTTAAATCACGCTCACGCTCGCGGAATCCGTCAAAAGATACTTGGGTTCCCTCCGATCTGGTCGTTCAGGCGGCAATGTTTGCCATGGTAAATCAGGGTAAGTGAACGACGCTGTTGAATAAATCAGGCATGGAGACGAAGTGGTGCCTTTGTTCGCGATCTCAGACGAAATGGATGGACCGCGGGCGAGCGCGGTCCAGCTGTTGAGCTCGTCCACTTGGACGGCAACTTCAAGGACATGAATATCAAGTACGTTGTGCTGTGAGCACGGACCCGTGAGCGTCTTGAAGCTGTACGCCGCGTTCTTGGACGACGAACCGCGGTGGTACCCTCTTTGCCGCCTCTATCGTCAATTCGTTGCATCGACGGATTGAATCCACAACCAACGTCCGCGATACCGATCCTCAACTCGTGAAACGGTACTGTCGTGTCGGAAACCGATGAAATGCGTCGTGATCGACGCCGTCGAGCAGCAAGTGGATTCGGTTGCCCGTGAGCTCGATCACCGCCTGCTGGTGACGGGGCCGCTCGGAACTCGCGGCGATTCGGCATCAGCCAGAATCCGAGCCGATCATAGAGAGGCAGCCTATGCGACACCCTTCCAGGGTGTGGGTTTCAAAGATGGCTTGTGCCGGTGGATCGAACTGCATCGACTGTTCGACCGTCGTCACAGGCGGATGCGGTCCGGGGGATGTCGATCGACTGGCATTGCAGATAGATCCGCAGATCGTTGTCGCGGTGGAGCGTCAACTCGCTCCCAACGCGACGATTGTTGCTTTGGCCATGGCGGCGTCCTGGACCGAGCACTCCAGATCAATCACAACGCCGTTGGGCAAACGTCAGTCCGCATCGTCAGAGATCTAAATAGAGGCACTCCGTCGTCCTCATGGCATACATATGCAACAGCGCCATGAGGCGTATTCGTATATTGGCCGTCACTCCGCTGCTTGTCGCGTTTACCTGAGACAATATTTTAAGAATGGATCCAAATAAAAAAATCCCGCCGGCTTGTTTCCGCAACATTAGCAGAAGCAAGGGCGGGACAGGCTTGGGTGCTTCAAGAGCAATTTGAGATTAAAGCATCGTAACCTTGTACGCTAGCTGTCGAAATTACCAGTTTGAGACTTGGATAATTCATACCAATCCAAAATTGGCGTAATGGACTCGTCAGTTTCTTGTATGTATCTTCGAGCCATAATTTGTAGCGTGGTGAGGGATGCGGTCGAGCATTGCTGCAATCGGAGTGGTGCTTGCCACCGAAGTCCTCGTCGGCAGGTTGCTGGTCAGGATCATTGGACTGCGCTCGTAGCGTTGATTTTAGCGACGATGTGGAAGTAGTGGGTAGCCTGATCGCTCGAGAGTGGCAGATAGCCAATCTCCCCAACAATGAGCAACCCCGGGCCGAGAATGTCGTGTCGAAGTGCGGATTCGTATTCCTTCTGTCAAATCTAGCGGAATGAAGAGCTCTTCTCCATCCGAGGGCAGCAGCGTCGATCTTAAGAACGTGTTTGCAGATCTCGACGTGGACGAGGCCGGCAAAGCGGCGTCGACCAGGTCACTATATCCCGCAGCTAGTGGAGCGCATTGATTGCGCAGTTGCCGTTGTGTGTGATCGGTCCGAAAGCATGACCTGGAGCGCGTTACTGGGCAAGCGTGCCCCAGGCTATGGTCACCTAGTGAGATTGACGGCGCCGAAGCTGGTTGTGCCATTTCCGATGCCGGCGGAGCATGAAGTCCATCCCGCGATAGATTGGCACGATCGTTACCTCCTGTCGAAGCAGCGCCGGCACCGCGTCGTCGCTTTCGGTGCCGTGCAGTTGATCTCGATCGGGCACGGTAGCCGCCGCGAGCCAAGGTGCCTCACGTAGTTGCCGTCTGAGTGAGAGAAGTTCCTTCGTTTGCGAGCACCTGCAGGTCGTGACAATCAAGCCGCCCCCGGCGCGAAATCTGCGGCATTAGCAAACAGCGGCGCCGCGCGAGCGCGCTTTATCAGACTGGCCGCATCTTCGCCCATACCACGCAACCACAAATCATAGATAACAGACGCCGGCGTCGTCCGACCTTTGATCGCAGAATCGGACGACGCTATTAGTTCTCTTGAATTGTAAGCGTGCGACTCGTACCGTAGCGGCAGGAGTTGACGGACGGAGATGTGCGGTTCAGTGAACCGGCGTGGTACGAGCGTTCGCCGGCAGCAGCGACACGACGTTCCACGGCAGCAGTTCGTCGATGCGGTTAATCGGGTGATCGGCGATGCGGTCGATGACGCGATGCAGGTAGGCCTCGGGATCGATCCCGTTCAGGCGCGCGGAACCGATGAGGCTGTACATCGCCGCCGCGCGTTCGCCGCCGGAATCCGCACCGGCGAACAGATAGTTCCGGCGGCCGATCGCCACCCCGTGAGCGCGCGTTAGGCCGGCAGTTTATCGATCTCCACTCGACCGTCGCTGCAGTAGTAGACGAGCGCGGCCCAGCGGTTCAGGGCGTACTGAATCGCTTTGCTGGTATCCGATTTCCCCGACAGCGTCTGAGCGTGGCTTCGAACCACAGCTTCAGGCTGTCGAGCAGCGGAGCCGCATGGGTTTGCCGGATTCGCCGACGCTCGTCAGGTGGTTTGCTGCGGATCTGCGCCTCGATCTGGTACAGCGCGCCGAAGCGCTCGAGCGCTTCGGTCGTGATCGGCGACTTCCTCACGACATGCAGGTCGTGCAGCTTGCGTCGGGCGTGCGCCATGCAGGCTGCTTCATGGATCCGCCCACTCTTGTAAAGCTCGGCCTAGCCGGCGAAGGCATCTTGACCCTGAACCAGAATTAGTCCCGGTCGGAAGTGGAGATTTCCGGCTTGGTTGAGTTGTCAGGCGAGGCGGATTCCCTTGCCTGACGGGCGAATTCGGCGGGCGTCATCCACTGCAATGCGGAGTGGGGACGCACCTCGTTATAGTACGTGCGCCAGTCGTCGATTTTGCTCTGCGCGTCGGCCAATGACAAGAACCAATGCGCGTTCAGACATTCTTGCCGGAAGCGCCCGTTGAAGCTTTCGACCTTGGCGTTGTCAGTAGGCGTGCCCGGCCGGCTGAAATCCAGTTCGACGCCATGTTCATACGCCCAGCGATCCATTGCCTTCGAGATGAACTCGCTGCCGTAGTACATGCAGAATGTCAGCCATCAGGGGTAACGGGCATCCTTTGGATTGCCCGTTCACCGCCCGCCGGAGGAAACCGAAATGGCCGACTTGCTGGAAGGTACGCTGCCCCTGAACCTGGTTGCAATCGACATCGCCCGTTATTCGAACGCTGTGTTGATCGAGTTGTCGGACGGGAAGCGTCAGCGCTTCCGGATGACCAACAGCGCTCCTGACTTCGACCGGCTGTTGAGTTACCTTCAAGCGCTACCCGGCAATTGCCGGGTAGCGCTTGAGCCGACCGGCGACTACCATCGCCCGCTGGCTCACCGCCTGCTCACAGCTGGGCACGAGGTGGTCAGCATCAATTCCGTGGCACAGGCGCGGTATCGCGAAGCGATGTTCAACTCTTGGGACAAGAACGATCCCAAGGACGCGCAGGTCATCCTGGAAATGCTCAGGCGTGGCACCTATCAGCGCTACGTGGACCCGCAGATCGCCGGCCATCATGACCTGCAGGAACTTGCAAAGACCTACTACCAAGTTTCCCGCGCACGCACCAAGGTGCAGCACTCTCTGATCAACCACAGCCTGCCCCTGTACTTCCCGGAGATGCACCGCTACTGGTGCACCACCCGCAACGAATGGTTCGTGCGTTTCCTGCTCGAGTTTCCGACGCCGACGCATGTACGCGCCCTGGATCGCGAGAGCTTTGTGGCTGCTGCATGGGATCTGGTCGGCCGCAAGGTGAACAAACGCGCCAAACTCGAAGAGATATGGGAAACAGCTGCACACACCGCTGCCTTGCCTCACGCGCCGGATTGCCTGGCTGTCGAGACATTCCGTATTACCCTTCGCCGGTACCAGGAGCTCAACGTACTGCGAGCGGCAATCGAGGCGCGCGCCGAGGCGGAGCTTCACGACAATATCGACTTCGCCCATCTGAAGACGCTGCCTGGCATCGGCTCGGTGATCGCCATGACTATCCTCGCCGAGGCCGGCGACCTGCGCCGCTTCGGTCACCACCGTCAGTTCCTGAAGTACTGTGGATTCGACCTGGCGAAGATACAGTCGGGTACCCAGCGGGGGCGCGAGCAACTCTCCAAGCGCGGCAATGCACGATTGCGGCTGGCCTTCTGGATGGCAGGCATGGCTGCCGTGCGCATGAAGGAGAACTCATTCCGCTCGAAATATGAACGTTACGTCCATGCAGATCCGGACGACGCTGACCTCAAGCGCAAGGCGCTTACCGCCGTGGCAGCGAAGATGGCTCGCGTGGCTTACAGCATGATCAAGAAGAACCAGCCTTATAGGCAGTTCTTCGAACTCGGTTTACCCAGTGGATCGATCCCTCTCTCGGCTGCCGTTGGGGCGCAGGCGACCCCGTAGATAATGCTCGGACCTTCCGCTGGGGCTTCTATGCTGTTTTAGGTACGGTGAAGATCACGCCGTGTGCGATGAATCTTGTGTCCACTATGGTCAGCAAGTCTCCCCGATGCCGCGGAAGACCACTGGTTGGTTGTCATTCGCTCTTTGACAGCTCGCGCACTGCATCTCGCCGTGTGCGCGGCCCCGTTTTACCTTGCGTTGCACATTCCGCTTGCATTTAGAACGTTGTCGACCTTGATCGTGGCAGGGTGCCCGCGCATGGCGGTGATACGCGTCAGCGCTTCGACCACATGCTCTCCCTTCAGGCTTTGTCCAACCTCGATGGCCAGGCATTCCCGTGTGTAGTTGTCGACGACGGTCAGAGTCCGAAGGCGTCGCCCATCGAACAGTGCATCCGCAACGAAATCCATGCTCCAAATTTCGTTGATCGCGGTCACGATATGCTTGGGCTGTCGCAGCCGAGCCGATTTGTTGCGTCGTGGCCGCTTATGCCGCAATGAGAGTCCCTCCGCCCGATACAGCCTGTAGACGCGCTTGCAGTTATCTCGCCAGCCTTCCCGTCGCAGGACCACGTGAACGCGCCGATACCCATAGTGCACGCGCGTGGCGGTGATCTCCTTGATACGCATGAGCAGCGCCGACGAATCACGCGCAACCGACTGATACCGATACAGCGAACGAGACATGCCAAACAACGCGCAAGTCTTCGTCAGGCTGGTTCGATAGCGATCACGCAATTCATCGATCAACATGCGCCGACGGGCAGGCTTCAGAGCTTTTTTGCGAGTACGTCCTGCAGCATGGCCTTGTCCAGGCTCAGGTCCGCCACGAGCCGCTTCAACTTCGTGTTTTCCTCTTCGAGCTGGCGCAAGCGGCGCAACTCAGAAGGCCCCAGCCCTCCGAATTTCTTCTTCCAGTTGTAGAAAGTCGCCTCGCTTATTCCGAGTTTGCGGCAGATCTCCTCGACCTTCGTACCCAGCTCGGCTTGCTTCAGGGCAAATGCGATCTGCTCTTCCGTAAACTTGCTCGTCTTCATGGCATGGCCTTCGTGTCCGCGTGGACACATCATGCCGAATTTCTCTACCTTTGCACCGGACTATTTCTTGGGTCAGGGTCACCCGAAACGATCTGCTCGAAGTGCTCGACGATCGCGTTGGCACGCGCTCCACGATCATTACCAGCCAACTGCCATTGGAACACTGGCACGCCTGGCTGCAGGACCCGACGCTCGCCGACGCGATCCTCGACCGGCTCGTCCATCAGGCCCACAAGCTACCGTTGAAGGGCGAATCGATGCGGAAGACCAACGCCAAGCAGTCCTCCGCATCCTGATCGCGATCACCTTCGCTATAATCCATTGACCGCGCAACACCACCTTCCAAAATGATCACGTTCGCCGAAACGGCTGATCACCATCACCGAAATCCGCACGCATCCATCACGAAATCGATTGACCACACCTCGTTGGGGGCGCCCGGCAATGCCAGTTGCTCGCGCTCAATCATGACGCCATGGCGCTTGCGACGGCGCCGCACAGCCAGCCCTGCCTCACGGTACAGGCGATAGATGCGCTTGTGATTGGCGTGCGTGCCTTCGCGCTCCACTAGAGCGTGCAATCGGCGGTAGCCGAATCGACGACGTTCGTGTGCCAACTCCACCAGACGCGCCGTTAGCACCTCATTCTCGTGGTCTGGCTTCGCGTCGTAATGCAGCACGCTGCGAGAAAGCCCGACAAGCCGGCAGGCGCGGCGCTCGGAGATGTTGACCTTCTCCCGAATCGCCGATACTGCTTCGCGTTTGGCTTGCGGGCTCAGGGCTTTCCCTTGACGACGACCTTCAACGCTTCCATATCGAGCGTTGCTTCGGCCAGCAGCTTCTTCAGCCGGGCATTCTCCACCTCGAGGTCCTTGAGCCGGCGGGCTTCCGAGACTTCCATGCCGCCGAACTTCGCACGCCAGGTGTAGAACGACGCATCACTGAACCCGTGCTTCCTGCACAGTTCCTTGACCGGCATATCGGCCTCGGCTTCCTTCAGAAACCCGATGATTTGCTGTTCCGTAAAGCGCTTCTTCATGTTCGTCTTCTTCTCCGAGAACGAACTTTACTAGACTCCGGCTGGCCCTGTTTGCAGGGGGCAGGTCACCACTGCATACGCAGCGTCTAGTGTGTTGCATCGACGGGTTGAATCGCATTTGACCGCTGCCAGTGCCACCTTCGCTTTGAACGCCGCTGAGTGCGTCCGTCGGGTTCTCTTCGTCATCTTTCCGGTTCCTTTGCCAGCATTCTCGCTGGCTCAAGGCCCCGGCCGCCCCACTTATCCGCCTGTCCGAATTTGCGCGGCCACCTCTCACAGACGCCAGCGTCGTCCGACCTTGGATCGCAGAATCGGACGACGCTATTGGTTATCTGTAATTTATCGAATTTGGGTTTGTTCGTTGGCGAATCGGGCGCGCATACGTACCAACGTGCGCGGATTGACGCCGAAGCGGCTAGCGACAGACGTTATCGTTTCTGTCTTCATGAGAGCCAGTGCTTGCTCTTGTTGAGTCGCACTTAAGGCGGGTTTGCGTCCATGCCGTTTCCCACGTGCTTTTGCAGCTTGAATTCCGGCCTTCGTGCGTTCACTGATAAGGGTCCGTTCGAACTGGGCCATGGCGGCCATCATATGAAAAAGCAAGACGCCGCTGGACGAGTCGGTTGAAATATTTTCGGTGAGCGATTCGAACTTGACATTCTGCTGTTCGAGGTAGGTAACCAGGTCGACGAGCTTGCCAAGAGAGCGTCCCAATCGGTCGAGGCGCCATACGACAAGGATGCCACCCTTTTTGAGGCGGCGCAGGGCGCGCTCGAGCCCGGGCCGATCGAAGGTCGCGCCGGAGACACCCTGATCGCAAAAGATGACCTGACAGCCGGCGCGCCGTAGGGCGTCCTTTTGCAAGTCGAGATTTTGTTCGTCAGTCGAGACGCGTGCGTAACCAATTTTCATGACTTTGTACCTATCGAGGGCCAATCCGGGATGGCACATCCCCGACTGGACCGATGTATTGCGTGCGTGAGGAATTCAGTGAGGAACTCGACCGACTTTGCAGAGAGGAAAGCCTCGACAAAAGCAAACGTTTGCGTTTTCGACTTGGCAAAGCCGTAAACCAATCGGCAGTCCATCGTGCACCGGGAACGCAAATTTTTGTAAGAAGCCCCTCAATTGTACTAGACAAAAACGGTCCTTTTTGTCCGATCACTCACCGCCTCCAGCAACCTCTTGAAAAAACAACAAGTTACGAAATTTTTAGCGTCCTCGATCCGAGGATAGCCAAAACGACCGTTTTTGCGACGCTCCACGACTCGTGATTTAAATAAACATTTTCTTTTGGGGTGAGTAATGAACAAGATATACAAAATTATCTGGAATAAATTGCGTGCGTGTTGGGTTGTGGTATCGGAATCTGTTGCGTCAGCGTCGGGAAAATCGCAAACGTCAACTTTGTGTTCGTCTGGAATATTCACCAAAATCTGCATCGATGATGAACGCTTCCGAGGCATGCGATCTGAAATTTCGAAAGGAGTTAATGTTCTATTTGCGGCATTTTTTGCCACTTTGTTGGTGAGTGCATCGGAATCTGTATGGGCGAGTGGTGGGGCTGGTGTTATTGTAACTTGTGGATCTGGTAGTGGAACTTACATACTTGGTACTGGGGTAAATACGGGTGCGTGTAATTCGGCTGTGGGTTTGGCCGGTTTTAGTGGTATGGCGAACACCGATTTTGCTACGGGTATGAATTCTGTGGATGGGTCCAGCACGGCCTCTGCGTTCGTGTTGGACAATACTTTATCGTCTGTTTTTCTTCGTCCAGGCGGGTCAAGTTATATTACCTTTAAGCAAAGCACTGATGCTGTAACGGCAGCGGCTGGTGTCACTATTAGTGGAGTCGCATCCCAAGCGCTTACGTCAACAAGCACTTACGCGGTTAATGGCGGCCAACTTTACTCGCTATCGACCGCAGCTTCAACAGGGCTGAGCACGACGAACAGCACGGTGACGTCGCTGAGCACGTCGGCGTCTACGGGTCTGTCGTCGGCCACCAGCTCGATCACGTCGCTGTCGACCTCGGCGTCGACGGGTCTGAGCACGACCAACAGCAGGGTCACGTCACTCAGCACCTCGGCCTCTACCGGCCTGTCGTCGGCCACCAGCTCGATCACGTCGCTGTCGACCTCGGCCTCGACGGGTCTGAGCACGACCAACAGCACGGTCACGTCGTTGAGCACGTCGGCCTCTACGGGTCTGTCGTCGGCCACCAGCTCGATCACGTCGCTGTCGACCTCGGCCTCGACGGGCCTGAGCACGACCAACAGCACGGTCACGTCGTTGAGCACGTCGGCGTCTACGGGTCTGTCGTCGGCAAACAGCTCGATCACGTCGCTGTCGACCTCGGCCTCGACGGGTCTGAGCACGACCAACAGCACGGTCACGTCGTTGAGCACATCGGCCTCTACGGGTCTGTCGTCGGCCACCAGCTCGATCACGTCGCTGTCGACCTCGGCCTCGACGGGCCTGAGCACGACCAACAGCACGGTCACGTCGTTGAGCACGTCGGCCTCTACGGGTCTGTCCTCGGCCACCAGCTCGATCACGTCGTTGTCGACGTCGGCTTCGACGGGCTTGAGCACGACCAATAGCACGGTGACGTCGCTGAGCACGTCGACGTCCACCGGCCTGTCGTCGGCTAACAGTGCGATCACTTCACTGTCAACCGCCACCCTCAACGGCCTGACCTCGCTGTCGACGTCTGCCTCGACGGGCCTGAGCACGACCAATAGCACGGTCACGTCGCTGAG
>NZ_CADFDK010000022.1:2588-77971 GCF_902832885.1 Burkholderia seminalis DSM 23518 | reverse complement strand
CACGAGCAATTCGCCCTGCGTCTTGTTGAAGCCGCGGCAAACGTGATCGACGCGCAGGATTTCCTCACCGAGGCGCGGCGGCTGGGACGTCTTGGCGGGTGCGTTGATAACGGTCGAATTTGGTTGCATCGCGCTTACTCTCAATCGAGACGGAGCCGGGATTCCGCGTAGGCGTACATCGGACGCCACAGCAGACGGTTGAACAGGGTGACGAACAGGGACATCACGGCGATGCCCAGGATGATCTTCGGGAAATCGCCGGCGGCCGTGGTCTGCGCGATGTACGCGCCAAGGCCGTGCGCAACGACCTTCGTGTCGCCCCACTGCACGAACTCGGACACGATGCTCGCGTTCCATGCGCCGCCCGACGCGGTGATCGCACCGGTCACGTAGTACGGGAAGATGCCGGGCAGGATCGCCTGCCGCCACCACTGCCAGCCGCGGATGCGGAAATTCTTCGTCGCTTCCTTGTAGTCGTTCGGATAGGACATCGCGCCCGCGATCACGTTGAACAGGATGTACCACTGCGTGCCGAGCACGATCAGCGGCGACAGCCAGATGTCCGCGTTCAGGTGGAAGTGGACGATCACGATGACGAATACCGGAAACAGCAGGTTGGCCGGGAACGCGGCGAGGAACTGCGCGAGCGGCTGGATCTTCTCGGCCAGCTTCGGACGCAGCCCGATCAGCACGCCGAGCGGCACCCAGACCAGCGACGCGATCGCGATCAGCACCAGCACGCGCAGCAGCGTGATGAGCCCGAGCACGAGCACGTGGCCGACCTCGCCCATCGTCACGCCGGTCGCGACGAAGCTGACGACGCGCCACGCGACGTACGCCGTCAGCAGGATCACGAACGCGCCCCACACGATGTCGCCGAGGCGCGATGCGCGGCGCGACGATGCGCCGCGCGAGCGCGCGCCCTTCCGCGACGGCACGCGCAGCGGAATCCGCGCGGCCTGCGACAGCAGCCAGCCGGCCGGCACGAGCAGCTGATGAATCAGGTGCGTGCGGCGCATCATGTCGAGCAGCCAGGATTGCGGCGCATCGCCCGACGCGGTGTTCTCCATCCGGAACTTGTCGGCCCATGCGACGAGCGGCCGGAACAGGAACTGGTCATAGGCAAGGATCACGACCGACATCGCGACGATCACCCAGCCGACCGCGCCGAGGTTCTTGTCCGAGATCGCCTGCGCGAGATACGCGCCGATGCCCGGCAGCGTGATCGTCTGGTTGCCGACCGTGATCGCCTCCGACGCGACGACGAAGAACCAGCCGCCCGACATCGACATCATCATGTTCCAGATCAGGCCCGGCAGCGAGAACGGTACGTCGAGCTTCCAGAACCGCTGCCACGGCGTCAGGTGAAAGCCGCGCGACACTTCGCTCAGGTCGCGCGGCACCGTGCGCAGCGACTGGTAGAAGCTGAACGTCATGTTCCACGCCTGGCTCGTGAAAATCGCGAAGATCGCCGCCAGTTCGGCGCCGAGCACGCGGCCCGGGAACAGCGCGAGGAAGAACGTGACGGTAAACGAGATGTAGCCGAGCACCGGCACCGACTGCAGGATGTCGAGGATCGGGATCAGCACCATGCCCGCACGGCGGCTTTTCGCGGCGAGCGTGCCGTAGACGAGCGTGAACGCGAGCGACGCGACCATCGCCGCGAGCATCCGCAGCGTGGTGCGCAACGCGTATTCGGGCAGGTTCGACGGGTCGAGCGAGATCTTCTGCGTCTGCAGTACGCCGATCGGCGCCATCGTCTCGTGAAAACCGACGATCGCCATCGCGAGGATGCCGATGATCAGCGGAAACGCGACGGCGTCCCAGCGATTGGGGAGCACGCGCCACGCGGACGCGTTGGCGGTGCGATTCGGGTCGAAGAAACTGAGATCCATCGGTAGCGTGTCGTGTCGAATTGAAAGTCGATGGGTCCGGCCGCCGGTCTCGCGGCCAGGCGTCGCGCCCCGCGGCGCGAATCAGGACGGCCCGTGCGCAGTCATACCGGCAGCCCGTACGCGCCGGCCATCCCGGCCGTCAGCCGCGCGACGAACAGCAGCAGGAACGGCGGGACCGTGCGTTCCTTGACGGGGCTCGGCTCGGCATCGGGATGAACGCCGACATGGGCGATGCCGCAGGCAACGATCGGAAAGAACCGCACGAGGCGGGTCGTGCACGTGCGGCGGCCGACCGCGCCGCCCGTTTCCGTTGCCGCGAGGTTCGGCATGAAGGGGCTCCGGAGAGAGGTGATTCGGAGTCGCAGGCTATCGGTCGGCCGTGACGCAAATATGACGTGTCACTTACAGGACATTGACGGGTCATCCTCCCGGCATCGCGCGGCGCCCCGGAAGCCGCGAACACGGGGGGGTCGACCGCGTCGCGCGCGGGAATAAATCCGCCGCTTCGCCGGTATCGCATCCGAAGGCGCCGGCTTATTCCAGGACGATCCGGCCGTCCGGTTTCGTCACACGATTGCGAGGCTCCCATGTCTTCATCGACCCCTACCCGCCCGTCGCGCCGCAAGGCCCTGCAATGCATGGCCTTCGGCGGCCTCGGCACGCTGTTTACGCTGTCGGGCGGCATCCTGACGCCGTTCGACCTCGCGCTCGCGCAGACCGGCGATGCGCGCCCGGCCGACGCGGGCAAGCCGCTGTTCGTGCAGATCAGCGATACGCACATCGGCTTCAACAAGGACGCGAATCCCGATGTATCGGCCACGCTCAAGCAGACGATCGAACTCGTCAACGGGATGCCCGCGATGCCGGCGCTGGCCATCCATACGGGCGACATCACGCACCTGTCCAAGCCCGAGGAGTTCGACCACGCGTCGCAATTGCTGGCCGCGCTGCGCGTGCCGGAACTGCACACGGTGCCCGGCGAGCACGACGTCACCGACGGGTCGGGCGCCGAGTATTTCGGCCGGTTCGGCAAGGCGTCGGACAACCGCGGTTATTACAGCTTCGATCACGCGGGCGTGCATTTCATCGGCCTCGTCAACGTGATGCACTTCAAGCCGAACGGGCTCGGCAGCTTCGGCGACGACCAGCTCGCATGGCTCGCGCAGGACCTGAAGGGCCGCTCGTCGAGCACGCCGATCGTGGTGTTCTCGCACATGCCGATGTGGACCATCTACGAACCGTGGGGCTGGGGCACCGGCGACGCGCCGCAGACGATGGCGCTGCTGCGCCGCTTCGGCTCGGTCACCGTGCTGAACGGGCACATTCACCAGATCGTGTCGAAGGTCGAGGGCAACGTGACGTTCCATACCGCGCGCTCCACCGCGTTCCCGCAGCCGACGGCCGGCAACGGCCCGGGCCCCGTGCCGCTCACGGTGCCGCGCGACCGGCTGCCCGCGATGCTCGGCGTGACGACCGTCGAATTCGCCGGCCATCCGGTTGCGTCGTCGCTTCACGACACGACGCTGGCCTGATGAAAACAAGGAGAACGACATGATCCGCTTCATGCCAACCCGCACCGTCGCCGCGCTGATCCTGTGCGCGGCCGCCGCCGGCACGCCGCTCGCCGCGTTCGCGCAGGGCCCGACCGGCCCGCTCGTGACGATCCGCAATTTCATGTTTTCGCCGATGTCGACCACGATCAAGGCCGGCACGACCGTCACGTGGAAGAACCTCGACGGCGAACCGCACACCGTCGTCAACGATGCCGGCATCTTTCACTCGGCGGCGCTCGACCAGGGCGACACCTACTCGTTTCGCTTCGACAAGCCGGGCGTCTACAAGGTGTTCTGCGGGATTCACCCGTACATGAAGGAGACGATCACCGTCGAATGACGCGGCTCGCCAAACGACGCGAACGAACGGCGGGCGGCATCGGCCTACAATGATCGCCGTCCCATTCGCCCGCGTGGCAGACGGAGCCGCCCATGCCCAGGATCGACCTCGGCGCCGTGCCCGAACGCCGCGGCAGCGGCTATCCGCGGCCGTTCGACGCGCCGTGCGCGCAGCGCGTCCGCCAGCGTCTCGGCGACGCGGGCGGGCTGCGCGACTTCGGCGTCAACCTGATGCGCGTGCCGCCGGGCGGGTGGTCGGCCCAGCGGCACTGGCATTCCGACGAGGACGAATTCGTCTACGTGCTCGAAGGCGAGCTCGTGATGATCGAGGACGGCGGCGAGACCGTGCTGCGCGCGGGCGACTGCGCCGCGTTTCCGAAGAACTCGGGCAACGGTCACCACCTGGTCAACCGGTCGGACGCGGTTGCCGTCTATCTCGAAGTCGGCTCGCGTTCGCCGGACGACGTGATCACCTGCCCGGACATCGACCTGATGAGCCCGAGCCGCGACGGCCGGTTCCTGCACAAGGACGGCACGCCTTACCCGGACGCGTGACGCCGGCCGCGCCAAAGGGTCGGACGCGAGCGGCAACGCAAACGCGGGCCGCCGTCGCGCGGCGGGCGACGCCGCGCGATCGATCGCCTAAACTGAATCGAACTGTTCGGATCCGACCCACCGTCATACGCAGCGAGGCAAGCCATGACCGCGAGCCAGCCGGCACGAATGGACCTCCCCGGGCAAGTCGTGCTCGTGCTCCAGGGCGGCGGCGCACTGGGCGCGTTCCAGCTCGGCGTGTTCCAGGCAATGGACGAAGCCGGGATCCGGCCCGACTGGGTGGTCGGCACGTCGATCGGCGCGATCAACGCGGCGCTGATCGCGGGCAATCCGCCGGAGCAGCGCTACGACAAGCTGTCGGCGTTCTGGCGGCGCGTGACCGAGCGGACCCGTTTCGACGTCCCGCCCCTGGTGCCCGGCTGGGACCGGATGCTGGCCGAGCTGATGATCATCGGCGGCGGCATCACGGGCTTCTTCCAGCCCAATCCGGCGTCGTGGTTCGGGCCGCTGGCTCGCCTCGGCGTCGATCGCGCGTCGTACTACCGGATCGCGCCGCTGCGCGACACGCTCGCGTCGCTGGTCGATCCCGACTTGCTGAACGCGGGCCATCCGCGCCTGACCGTCAGCGCCGTCAACGCGTGTACGGGCACGATGCGCTATTTCGATTCACGCGATACACGGCTCGGGATCGAGCACATCATGAGTTCGGGGGCGCTGCCGCCCGCGTTTCCGGCGATACGGATCGACGGCGCGCCGTACTGGGACGGCGGCGTGTATTCGAATACGCCGGTCGAGGTCGTGCTCGACGACAACCCGCGCCGCAGCTCGATCATCTTCTCCGTGCAGATGTGGAATCCGGCCGGCCCCGAGCCCGAGAGCATCTGGCAGGTGTCGGAGCGACAGAAGGACATCCAGTACGCGAGCCGCACCGACAGCCACATCGCGCGCCAGCAGCAGATTCACCGGCTGCGCCACGTGATCCGCGAGCTGGTCCGGCACGTGCCGGAAGCCGACCGCGCGTCGCCCGCGGTGCGCCGGCTCGCCGCGTGGGGATGCGAGACGACGATGCACCTGATCAAGCTCGCCGCGCCGCGGCTCGACGGCGACAATCAGTTGAAGGACATCGATTTCACGCCGGCCGGCATCGCGGCGCGCCGGCAGGCCGGCTACGACGCGGCGAAACGGGCGATCGCCGCGCGCCCGTGGGACGTGCCGACGGATCCGACGGAAGGCTTGACGGTGTACGATCCGGACGCAGCGCCGGTCGCCGAAAAAACGGCATGACGCGCGGATGGCGCGGCCGCTCGCCCCGCACGCTCAGGCGCGCGCGGCCCGGACACGGGCGCGGCCGGCTTCGCTCACTTCGACCTCCGCCACGCCGCCGGGCGCATGGTGCCGGACCACGTAACCGCGCGCGCATGCCTCCTCCCAGACCGGCAGGCGCGGGCACGACGTGCGCCATGCGTCGATCACCTCGTCGTACGGCCGCGCGCCGGGCCCGATCCATTCGAGCAGGTCGAGGATCAACGGCTCGATCGATGCCGCTTCGCGCGCGAGCACGTCCGGGTTGACCACGTGGATCGGCTGTCCGGCCGCATAGGACACGATCTGGTCGAACACATCCGAGAACTGCGTTTCGTATTCGTCCTCGGTCACGTAGCCGATATGCGGCGTGCACACGACATTGGGCAAACGCAGCAACGGATGCCGCGAGTCGCGCGGCGGCTCGGTCTCGTACACGTCAAGCGCCGCCATCCCGGGCCGGCCGGCCTGCAATGCCGCCTCGAGCGCGCCCGCGGCGACGAGGCCCGCGCGGCTCGTGTTCACCAGCAGCGCATCGGGTTTCATCCGGCCGAGATCCTCGGCCGTCACGATGCCGCGCGTGGCGGGCACGAGCCGCATGTGCAACGAAAGCACGTCGCAGGTTTCGAAGAAGGTGCGCTTGTCCGGCGCCGTGTGCCAGCCGTCGTCGCGGGCGCGCTGCCGCGACGCTTCGCGCGCCCAGACCCGCACGTTCATCCCGAACGCGGCGCCGTATCGGGCGACCTCCGCACCGATCCGGCCGTAGCCGTATATGCCCAGCGTACGCCCGCGCAGCGTCCGGCCCACGCCGGTTTGCCAGTGGCCGGCCTGCAGCGCGCGCATCTGCTGCGGAATCTGGCGCACCGCGGCCAGCACGAGGCCCCAGGTGAGTTCGGCAGCCGCATAGGACGGCGTGCCGGCATGCTGGTTCGACGACACGATCACGCCGTGTGCGGTGCACGCGTCGATGTCGATATGCGGATACACGCTGCGCTGACTGATCAACCGCAGCTTCGGCAACCGGGCGATGAGCGGCGCGCGAATCTGCGTGCGCTCGCGAATCAGCACGAGCACCTCCGTATCGCGCAGGCGTTCGGCCAGCGCGTCGACGTCCTGCACATGGTCGTTCCAGATCGTGACCGCCTGCCCGTCCAGCTTGCGAAAGCTCGGCAGCGTGCGCAGCGTGTCGAAATAATCGTCGAGGATCGTGATGTTCATGGGGACGCTCCTGGGAACGCCGTCATCCTGAACCGCGAACGCCGCGCAGGGAAATGAATTTATGTCGCCGATTCCTGCATTTTTCTGATCGATCGATTCTCGCCGCGCGCGCACCTCGCTCGCCCGCTCACGGCCCTGCCGCCCGCATCGCCGGCGCGCTGCCGGCGACGACCGGACACGATTGCGGCAAGGCCCGCCCGAACAGCACGGCCAGCCCGCAAGCGGACGTGAACATGCCGAGACCGTCATGCCCGACGCCCGGGACTTCGACGACCTGCTGCGCGAGATCGTCCGGGTGCCGCTTCTTCAGGTAGTCGAAATACGCGAGCCCGCGCGCGAGCCGGTACGGGCCCTGCGCCATCGCCGCGCACGAACGGTCGATGAAATGCGTGTACGGATTCGTATCGGCCTGCCCGAGCAGGTACACGACATCGCGCGCCACATAACGCGCTTCGAGTTCGCGCCCATCCTGCGACGCGACGTAAGGCGGCGCCGACTTCAGCCCGTACTTCCATTGCATCGCGCGCGGGCAGATGCCGCCCGCGATCGCGTCGGCATTCGGCCGTTCGTCGTCGAAATACAGGTAGCTCGACGGGTTCGCGACCACGTAGCGCACGGCGACGCCGCCACGCGCCAGCGCGTCGCCTTCGTGCCCGGCCACGGCGTAACGCTGCAGCAACTGCGCGCCGGCGGAGTGACCGATCACGACGACCGTCGTCAGCGACGGGTACAGGCCGCGGTCGGCGAAATGCGCAAGCAGCGCGTCGAGCGCCGCGAACGAGCTGACCGGCCCCGGCTGGCGCGCCGGTTCGCCGCCCTTCCAGCCTTCCTGCGTCCACGCGAGTGTCGATGCGGGCAACGAGAATGCGCGCGTATCGGCGCGCGTCAGGAACTGCGGCGCGACGACCATCGTGCCGCTGCCGGCCGCACCGGCCTTCTCGACGACCTGGCGCCCCGACGCGTAATACGTGTCGGCGTTGCGAAGCGTGCCGTGAATCACGATGAAAACACGCACGACGTCGGGCGCGGGCTGATCGAGCGGATGGTCGGCATAGACGGGCAGCGCCGCGCTACCCTGCGGCGTCGCGACGGCCACGCGCTGGTCGGCGACGGCCTTGACCGGTGCTTCGAGACGTTCGCGCTGGGTAGGTGTCGCGGCTTCGGCCGAACGCACACTGCCCGCCATGCCGATGACGCCACCGGCGATCGAAACCGAGAGCGAAAGTGCGAACGACAGCGCACGGGCGGCCGACCACGCGTGCGCGGGCCGGACGCTGGCAAAGGCGACGGAAATTAGGGACATGGCAGCGGATCGGGTTGCGGACAGGACTTTAACGGCGATGGTCGCAGAATCCGTCGCGCGCTGCCGGCCCGTTGTGCAATACGGCTCAGTCGGCCGGCTCGGACACCCGCCCGGCGTCGGCACGGGTTGCGCCCGCGTCGCCGCGCGGCGCGTTCCCGCCCGCTGCCGACGGCGGCAAGCCGCCCGCCGTCGCGGCCAGCAGCGGGCGCTCGGGATGCACGAACAGCCACAGCACCGCGCCGCAGGCCGCCGCGGCACCGATCACGACCATCCCGCTGCCCCAGTTGCCGGTGATCTTGACGACGAGCGCGAGCGCCATCGGCCCCGCGACGTTCGACAGGGCGCCCCACACGTTGGTCCAGCCCGACATCACGCCGGCGAACGGCCGCCCGAGATCCTGCGCGGCCGACCACACGACGACCTGCACGAACCCGACGGCCGCGAACGACAGGCACAGCAGCGCGATGACCGCGGCCATCGCCTGCGCGCGCGACGCGGCGACCAGGGCCAGCGCGCTCACGACGAATCCCGCGATCGCGACCGGCGTGCGCGCCCGGTAGATCGAGCCCGTTTTCCTCAGCAACCGGTCGCTGACGGTACCCGCGACGAATACCGCCGCGAACACGGCCACCCACGGCAGCGACGCGTACAGCCCCATTGCCTTCAGCGACAGGCCGCGCGCGCGCATCAGGTAGGTCGGCAGCCACGTCGTGTAGAAGCTCTGGATCAGCACGAGCAGGAAGTACTGAATGCCGAAGATCCAGAAACGCCCCAGCCGCAGGCAACGCGCGAGCGAACCCGACACGGCCGTCTGGCCGGGCGGCTGGCCGGCCGCGATGTAGTCCGCCTCGGCCGGCGTGATCAGCGGATGGGACGCCGGCGCATCGCGGTAGCCGAACCACCAGATTGCGCCGAGCAGCAGGCCGAGCGCGCCGAATCCATGGAAGACGGCATGCCAGCCGAAATGGACGATCGTCCAGGCCGTGAGGGGCGCCGACACGATCGGGCCCAGATACAGCCCCGCGAGCAGCACCGCGTTGCCTTTCGCACGCTCGCCGGCCGGAAACCAGCGCTTGAGCGCGACGACGCTGCTGGACCAGTCGGCCGACTGCGCGCCGCCAAGCACCAGCCGGCAACCGAACAACCAGGCAAACGAACCGCCGAGCGGCGTGACGATCATCATCAGCGACCACAGCGTGCTGGTGCCGAACAGCACGCGGCGCGACCCGAAGCGTTCGGCCGCGCGTCCGGCCGGGATCTGGCCGAGCGCATAGGCCCAGAAGTAGATCGTCAGGATCATCGACATCTCGACGATCGACAGGCCGAGTTCGCCCTGGATCGCCGGAGCGGCCACGGCCATCGCCGCGCGATCGAGCGTCATCACGAAGGTCAGCGGCGCGACCAGAAACGCGACGATCTTCCAGCGGAGATGGTTCACGCGGCGCGGCATCGTGCGGCTCCCGAAACCGGCGTCAGACGCCGTGCGGGCCGGACGCCCGGCCCGGCTCGTGCTGCATCCGCCGCACGATCGCGGCCAGTTCGCCGATATGCGCCGGGACCGCCTGCTTGCCCGCGCGCGCCCACGCATCGAACGACGTCATGCCGGTCACCGCGCCGACGAACGGCACGCCCGCGCGCTCGGCCGCCTGCGCGTCCACCGCATGGTCGCCGACATAGATCGCGGCGGCGGCAGGCAGGCCCAGCCGCGCCAACGCCAGCACGAGCCCTTCGGGATCCGGCTTGTGACGTTGCACGTCTTCTCCGCCGATCAACACGTCGACCAGCGACTGCAAGCCGTTGCGCTCGAGAATCGCCTCGATCCGGTAGCGAAACTTCGACGACACGATCGCGACGGCGAGCCCTTGCTCGCGCAGCCGTCCAAGCAGCGGCGGCACCTCGGGATAGATGCGCGTGCCGGGCACCATGATCTCGTCGGCACGCGCGACGAAGTGCCGCGCGAACGCATCGGCCCGCGCCGCTTCGGTCTCGCCCGTCAACGAACGGAACATCTGCGGCAGCGTCAGACCGATCACGGCGCCGATCTGCGCGGGTGTCGCGCGTGCCGCGCCAAGCCGATGCAATGCGTATTCCGTGCATTCGACGATCGCCGCGGACGAATCCGCCAGCGTCAGATCGAAGTCGAATATGACGGCCCGAACAGGCATGAATGGACTCCGCGAACGAAAAATGGATCACGCTCGACGCGTGACCTGGAATGACGATGCGACCGCACCCGCGCGCAGGAGCGGTCAGCGCGCCTGACCGGCTTGTTCGCGATCGGCCGCGTCCAGCCCGTCCGGGTCGCGCTTCGCCCACTCTCTTGCCCACCCCAGCAACGGCTGCAGCGCCGCTTCGAGCCGGCGGCCTTCGGCGGTCATACGATAGCCGCCCTCCCCGTGCTCGACGAGGCCCGACGCCTTGAGCTCGGCCAGCCGCGTGTTGAGCAGACGCGCGTTCGTTTCGCAGGCTTCCTGCAATGCGCGGAACGTGAGCGGCGAGCCGCGCAGCTCCCACAAAATGCGCAGCGCGGTGCGGCGCCCGAGCAGATCCAGCACGACCATGATGGGCCGCCCCGTCGTCGATCCGCGAACGCGTTGTCCGATTCTTGGCGTGGTCATGCTTTACTTTTTAAAGCAATCGTCCGGCGGAGTCAATTGCCTGAATCGAGCTTCGTTTCGGTTTGACTTTCCAACGCGCGATCGTAGACATCGTTATAGGCGAGATTGTCGGCGTAGTCCGACGCGCCGAAACCGGCGGGCATCGGCACGATCGTCGCATGGGCATGCTGCCGCCCCCTCGTCGAAGAACCCGGGGTCGTCGCGGCCCGCATGCGCGGCCGGCGCATCCCGGCGACGCTGCCTGCACGCGTCGCCCGGCCAGTCTTCCGCGAGCCTCGCGTGCGCGCGTCGCGGCATGCCGGCTCGATGGCGATGGATGGCGTATGCAGCGGCGTCAGGCAGCCACGCTTTCGGATGAGCGCCGCGGCGCCGTCATCTCGGCCCGGATCTGGTCGACGATATGGGCGGCATCGCGCGCAACGCCGGAGAATCGCCCCGATCCCCACGTGTGCAGCCACGGCAGTCCGACGAAGTAGAGCCCCGGAACCGGCGTCACGCCGCGCCGGTGCGCGGGATAACCGCGGCCGTTGAAGACCGGCGCATCCAGCCAGCTGAAATCCGGGGTGAAGCCGATGCACCAGATGACCGATGCGATGCCGCTCGCCGCGAGATCGAGCGCCGTGCGCTCGCCGGCCGGACGCCACACGGGCGCGTAACGCGTCGCAGGGGGCGCCGCGATTCCGTTCTTCTCGATATGGGCATCGATGCCGGCGTTGATCCGGTTGTACGTATCGTCCGCGCTGTCGAGCCGCGCCGCCAGATCCGCGGAGAAGCGCAACTGTCCGCCCGTGAAATCCTCCAGCCGGCCGTACAGTTCCATCCCGTCGGCGGCAAAGCGGCGCAGATCGATATCGCGCCCGCCGTCGCGGCCGGTCACATAGTGGTTGGTGTTGTCGCGCACGCCTTCGCGCAGCGGATGCGCATCGACCGGCATGTCGTAGTACTGCATGTCGGCCAGCCATTCGACGACGTCCCTGCCCCGGTAGAAACGGGCGCAGCGAGGCGCATCGCCCACCGCGAGGAACACCTTTCGCCCGGCGAGGTGGAGGTCCTCCGCGATCTGCGCACCCGATTGTCCCGATCCGACCACGAGAACCGGTCCGTCCGGCAACGCGGCCGGATTCCGGTACTCCGACGACTGGATCTGCACGATCGTGGCCGGAAACCGCTCGGCCATCCGCGGCACGATCGGCCGATGGTAGCCGCCCGATGCCACGACGACCCGATCCGCCGTGTACGTGCCGCGCGACGTCGCGATGCGATAGCGTCCGTCCGCGTCGCGCGTCACACGCTCGACGGCGGTGTGTTCCAGCACCGGGGCATCGACGCTGCGGATGAATCCGTCGAGATACTCGACGATCTCGTCCTTCGTCATGAAGCCGTGCGGATCCGCACCGCGATACGGATAACCCGGCAGCGCACACTGCCAGTTCGGCGTCACGAGACAGAACGCGTCCCAGCGCTGCGTGCGCCACGTGTGCGTCACGGTCTCCTTTTCGAACACGAGATGATCGATACCTGCCTGCTTCAGGTAGTGGCTGATCGACAGTCCTGCCTGCCCGCCGCCGACGACCGCTACGCCGAGACGGGAATCGATATCCGGGAGGCTGGATGAAACAACGGGTTCGCTTGACATGATGCAGTCCTGAATGTGTGTTGAAGACGACGGTGGATTGCCGCGTGCCGGACGCCCTAAACGAGCTCGACGACGGTCACGGTCGCATCGCCCTGCGGAGAAAATCGTTGCGCGTGCGCTTCGATCCGTGCCAGCTCATCCATCGCGGCCGAGCACGCGAACCCGTATTTCTCCCGTACGCGCTCGGACCCGATACCCAGGGCACGCCGGGCTCGTTCGACGAAGTCGTCGAGCGCGTATTGCGTGCCGGGCGTGAAAAATTCCGACACCACGGTCGAAGGCGAATAGCAATTGGTTTCCGACTGGTCGGGCCAACGGACCCGAAAATGCATGACCGGCATGATGCCTCCTCACTTGGCGGACGATGCTTGCGCACGCTGCGCCAGCCTGTCCTGGTAGATGTCCAGATGCCTGCGCGCACTCGCTTCCCATGTGAAGCGGTTCATCAGCGCGGGCACGGCACGTGCGAAATCGGGAGCACGCCGTCCCGATAGCGCGTCGCGCAGCGCGCCGGCGATCGAATCCACATCGGCGGGATCGGCCCACACACACACGCGCTCGTCCAGATACTCGGTAAAGGGTTCGATTTCGGATACGACCACGGGCTTTCCGCAAGCAAGCCCCTCGAGCACGACCAGGCCGAATCCCTCCCGGATCGACACCATCGACACCACGTCGGCGCAGTGCATCAGCGCGACCAGCGCCGCATCGTCGAGCGGCCCCGTCGACACGACGGTTTCGTCGACGCCGATCCCCAGCCCCAGCGCGGCGGCGCGCGCGACGAAGCGGCGCGCGTAAGCATCGTGATCGAGCAGACTCGCGCCGCCCCCGATCACGAGCCGTGCGTCGGGCATCGTGCCGCGCAACCGGGCGAACGCCTCGAGCAGCGCGATCGAATTTTTCCGCTGCTCGATCCCGCCGATCGCGAGGACGACCGGTGCGCCGTGCAGGCCGAACCGCTGCCGCACCGCCTGCACGGCCGCCCGATCCGCCCGAGCGAACCGGGAGACGTCCACGCCGTTGGGCACCACGCTTGCGTCGACCCCGAACGTCCCGCGCATCGTGGCTGCCCACGCAGCGCTCACGCACAGCACCTGGTCCGCCGCTCGCCACGCGCGCGCCTGCCAGCGTTCGAGCTGCGGGTCGTCGAATACGTCGAGGTGATGCACGGTCCGTACGAAGCCGTCTATTACACCCGACTGCTTCAGGTCGGCCAGCGCATTGCCCGTGATGCTGTCCTGGGCATGCAGCACGTCGAAGCCGCTTGCATCGTGCTCCAGCAATGCATGCCTGATCGCGACAATCCGCGCGCGCACCATGTCCGCGACGCTGCGCGGATGGCCATCGACGCGCGCCAGCACGACGCGGCACCGGACGTCGCGGAACATTCTCTCGCCCGGCGCGGCCGGTGCGAACACGGTGACGTCGCTGCCCGCATCGTGCAGCGCACGGGCGAGTTCCAGCGCGTGCACGACACCGCCGCGCGGATTGACCGAGTGGGTGAGCAGTGCGATGCGCAACGTATCGGCGCTCATCGCACATCCCCAACGGTGCAGGTGATGAACGGCTCGACCCGGAAATCCCACAGCACCGCCGTTTCGCCCGCTTCTTCGACGACGACCTCGCACGAGGCGTCGATATCGCCGATCACCGCGCACGCAAGCCCGCGCGCCGCGAAGCGTTCCGCGATCGCGTCGGCATGCGCCGGCCGCGCCGCCATCACGAACCCATAGCTCGGAAAGGCCGTCAGCCAGCGATCGAAGTCGACGCTTGGCGGACGCGGGATCGCGTCCAGCGCGATCCGCGCACCGACGCGCGAGCATTCGGCGAGCATCAGCGCCGTCCCGAGCACGCCGGCCATCGAGATATCCTTCGCGGCGTCGCACAGCCCGGCTTCGGCCAACGTCGGCAGAATCTCCAGATCGCCGCGCAGCCGGGCCGGCGGCGCGCCGACCGACGCATTCCAGAACGGATACGGTGCCTCGAATGCGCCGCGCAGGTCGACCGCCATCATCAGGCGATCGCCCGGCCGCGCGCTGAAGCTCGACAGCAGCGCGCGGGCCCGGCCCAGGATCGATACGGCCAGTTGCGCCTGCACGCTGCGCGTGTTGCTGTGGCCGCCGACGATCGGCACGCCGTACGCGGACGCCGCCGCGGCCATCCCGGCGAGCACCGGCCGCGCGGCGTCGATTCCGTCGCTCCACAATGCATCGACGACGGCGATCGGCCGCCCGCCCATCGCGTAGATGTCGCTGACGTTCGCCATCACGCCGCTGTACCCGGCAAACCACGGCATCGACTCGACGAAATCGCCGACCATCCCCTCGATCGCAAACAGCAGGTAGCCGTCCGCGTCGGGAATCGCCGCGCAGTCGTCACCGAGCGCGACGGCCTGTGCGAGATCCCGCTCGCCGCTCGGCAATGCGCCCGCGAGCGACGCAACCACGCCGGCGATGTCGTGCTTGTGCTGGAAGCCGCGGCTCGCGCGCAGCGTCGCGATGCGATCCTCGACACTCATTGCGCCCCCTCCAGCCGCAGGACGAAACCCTCGAACGGCGTGCCGCACGGCGGATAGTGTTCAAGCTGGGCCTGCATCAGTTGATGAGGACGTCCGAACAACGTTTCCTCGCCGAGCGCATCCCAGTGAAGCCGAAGAAACAGCGGCACGTTCTGCGATTGCACGTGTGCGACGAAGCGCCGGCAACCTTCGGCATGCGCACTGCTGACGGCCAGCGCGATCAGCATCGAGCCGATCCTGCCTTGCCGCCGGAATGCCGGATGCACCGCGAGCCGCGAGCCCATCCAGGTTCCCGGCCCGGTTTCGTGAATCCGCACCGTGCCGACCACCTGCTCCGGCAGCCCCGCGCAGCAACTGACCGCGACCAGCAATTGCGCGTGGCGGTCGATATCGTCGCGATCGTCGCCGGCGAAGATGCCCTGCTCGATGCAGAACACGGCCCGGCGCAGCTTGTACGCCTCGTCGATTTCCCAGGGAAGCGCCGCCCATTTGATCCGGTATTCGGCTGGCCGGTACGGGCTGCTGCTGTCGGCCAGTCCCATCTCTGCGCAGTACATGGTCATACCTCGTAGGTCGACAGCGACGAGCAGGCACCGCACTTTCCGCAGCCTGCCTTGATGTCGGCGGAGCGCATGCCGGCATCGCGCAGCATGGCGCCGAGCGGTTCGAGCACCGCCCGCATGAAGTCCGGCGACGGCGCGGGATGACTCTCCAGCGGCGTGCCGCTGATCGGCACGAACGGCACGACGAACGGATACACGCCCAACCCGATCAGTTCGCGCGACATGTCGAGGATCGCGGCCGCGCTGTCGCCGAGCCCGGCGAGGATGTAGGTGCTGACCTGTCCGCGGCCGAACACCGCGACGGCCGCGCGGAATGCCGCCATGTAGCGGGACAGCGGCACGCTCGCCTTGCCGGGCATGATCCGTTCGCGCACGGCCGGCGTCACGGCTTCCAGATGCATGCCCAGCGTATCGATCCCGCTTGCCTTCATCCGCTCGAACCAGCCGTCGTCGTCGGGCGGCTCGCATTGCGCCTGGATCGGGAGATCGACGGCCGCCTTGATCGCGAACGCGCTTTCGCAGAGCACGCGCGCGCCGCGGTCGGGCGTCGGCGGTGTGCCGGTCGTCAATACCATGTGCTTGACGCCGTCGAGCAGGACCGCCGCGCGCGCCACCTCGGCGAGTTGTTCAGGCGTCTTGCGGGCGATCGTCCTGCCGGCTGCGAGCGACTGGCCGATCGAGCAGAACTGGCAGGTCTTGCGCCGGCTCTCGTAGCGAATGCAGGTCTGTAACACCGTGGTCGCCAGCACGTCGGCACCGTGCAGCGTCGCGATGTGCGAATATGGCACGCCCTCCAGCGTCTGCAATGCGTAGAAGCGCGGGTTCGACGGAAAGCTGATGCTCGCGATCGGGATGGTGCCGCGCGAGAGCTGGCTGACGCCCGCCGCGTCGGGCGCCGCCGCGACGAACGGCGAATCCCACGCGGTGCTCGTGTGCACCGGCACCATGATGGTCACGCCGTCGACCGTCACGGCCTTGTGATCGGACGGCCCGGCGCCGCCGCGCCGGCTCGCGGCGCCAACCCGCGGATCAGCGAGGCGCAGCCCGACCGACTGCAGTTCAGTCATCAATTGCCGGCTCTGCACCGACGGTTTCGCGTTCACGCTCATGGCAGTTTCCCTCGAAGTCAGGGGCGGCCGACCCGTTGATCCCCATCGGGGTCACCGTCGCCGCCGGCCGATCGTTGATGGCAAGGCTCAGCAGTTCCGGCCGCGCATAATGGCCGACCGAGTCCATCATTCGCTTGCGCTTGGTGATCAGCGACATGTCCAGGTCGGCGATCACCATCCCTTCGCCGGCACGCAACGGCTCGGCCAGGTGCTGCCCCTCCGGGGACACGATCGCGGTATTGCATCCGCCGCGCAGGGCCTTCTGCAGATTCGGATCGCCCGTGATCGACTCGATCTGGGCATCCGCCAGCCAGCCGGTCGCATTGACGACGAAGCAGCCGGACTCCAGCGCGTGGTGGCGGATCGTGACCTCGATCTGGTCCGCGAAGATCGGGCCGACCAGCGATCCGGGGAACTGGCTGCAATGAATTTCCTCGTGCTGCGTCATCAGCGCATAACGGGCGAGCGGGTTGTAGTGCTCCCAGCAGGCGAGCGCACCGACCCGTCCGGCACCGGTCCGCACGACCTTGAGTCCGGCCGCATCCCCCTGCCCCCAGATCATCCGCTCGTGAAACGTCGGCGTGATCTTGCGGCGCTTCAGCGCGAGGCGCCCGTCGCCGTCGAAGATCAGCTGCGTGTTGTACAGGCTGCCGTGGTCGCGCTCGTTCACGCCGAGCACGACCACCATCCCGTGCAGGCGCGCGCGCTCCGCAACCGCATGCGTCACGGGCCCCGGCACCGTCACGGCCTGCTCGTAGAGCCGCATGTGATCGGCGCCGGACGCGACCGGCGTCCGCACGAACGAGAAGTACGGGTAGTACGGCACGAATGTTTCGGGAAAGACGATCAGCTGGACGCCCTTGCCGGCGGCCTCGTCGATCGCCGCGCAGACCTTGTCGAGCGTGCCGCCGGCGCGTTCCAGATCGGGCGCGATCTGGACGGCTGCCGCCCGGACGATGCGTTTGTCGGACATGATGGCACCCGTGATTCGATCAAACGGTCCAGGTATGGATGATCAGCGCGTTCTCCTTGCGGTGAAGCAGCTGGATATCGAGCACGTCGAGCGGGTTGATCGGCCGGATGCCCTCGATCAGCGACGCTTCGCCATGCCCGTAAAGCGCCTGCAATGCAAAGCGGCACGCATAGACTTTCCCGCCTTCCTCCATGAACTTCACGAGCTGCTTGTTGAAGTTCAGATGGCCGGGAAACGCCTCGTCGCCCAGTGTCGGGAACCCGCGTTGCAGGCCGAGCGTCACGCCGGGGCCGTAGAGCAGCACCGACGTCTCGAACCCCTTGCGCTGCAGGCGGGTCGCCTGCAGGAGGTTCACGAAGCCGATCGACCCCTCGAACGCAACCGTGTGGAACGTCACGAGCGCCTTCTCGCCCGCTTCCGCCTTGACGTCTTCGAATACTTTTTCCTCGTAGTCGACGAGGAAATCTCCCTTCTTGTGCAGAGGCTGATTGACTGCGGGCATGGCACGCTCCGTCTGGAAATGAGTTGAATGAGATTCCCGAACGCTTTCGAATCCGGGCGAACTCATTAACGCAACGCATATGCCAACCGGGCCGCAACCCGATGCAATCACTCTGCAATCATTCAATCCAAAAATGCCGCTGCAGTCGGTTCGATCCTTGCGTGCCCCAATCCGGATCCAACTGAAAACGGCCCGTCCGGGCCGAACGGCGCACCTGACTGATGCAGCACGCATGAACCGGTGCGCGCCCGGCGTGCATCGATGCATCAATCCGATACACGATGCAATCAATGCAATCAGTCGGCTTCCACGGCGCGATATATATATTTTTCGATTAATGCGCCATGCTAACGTTTTGATGAATCGTCAAATGGAAACAGGTATGGATTACGCAATCCATCATTGGTCGAAGCGCTTGCTGGAAAGCAGGAAACCGGCCTATCAGCTGATCCCCGACCTCATCGAGGAAGATCTTGCGGCCGGCCGGCTGAAACCGCGCGACCGCCTGCCCGGGCTGCGCGATCTCGCCGGGGCGCTGAACCTGAACTACACGACGGTCGCCCGCGCGTATGCGGAAGCCCGCCGACGCGGCTTGCTCGATACGCGGGCAGGAAGCGGCACGTTCGTGCGCGGCCCGACGCAAACGGTCCAGCTGTCGGGCGGGAGCAGCATCGAGATGTCGATGAACATGCCCCCTGAACCGGCCGAGATGGTCGGCCGGCTGCAACAATCGGCGGCGGCATTGTTCGCCGCCGCGGACCCTTACCAACTGATGCGATATCAGGATTTCGGCGGCACACCGGCGGATCGCGCCGCCGGCCGCGCATGGCTGGCCCATCGCCTGCCCGGCTGCAGCAGCGATACCGTGCTCGTTTGTCCGGGAATCCACAGCGCGCTCGTCGCGCTCGTCTCCCGGCTTGCGCGCCGCGGTGATTCGATCTGCCTCGATTCACTCGCGTACCCCGGCATCAAGGCCATCGCATCGCAACTGGGCGTCCAGTTGCAGCCGCTGCCGCGGGACGACGACGGGCCGTTGCCGCATGCGTTCGAATCGCTCTGCCGAAGCGGACAGCCCGCGGCGCTGTACTGCAACCCGACCCTGCAGAATCCAAGCACGCTCACGATACCGTTCAGGCGCCGCGAAGCGCTGGCGGATATCGCGATGCGCTACAACGTGCCCATCATCGAGGACGACGCGTATGCGATGCTCCCGCAGAGCGCCCCGCCGCCACTGGCGTTGCTGGCCCCCGAACTGACCTACTACGTGACCGGCATGTCGAAGAACCTCGGCGCCGGGCTGCGAATCGCCTATCTGCTGGCGCCGACGGTGCGCGAAACACAGCGTATCGCGGGGGCATTGCGCGCCACGACCGTGATGCCGAGCCCGTTCACGATGCTGCTGTCCACCCAGTGGATCAATGACGGCACGGCAAGCGAGATGCTGGCCGCCATCCGATCCGAAGCGCATTCACGGCAGGCGATCGCCAGCCGCGTTCTCGGCGCATGGCCTTTCGACGCGCATCCCGACGGTTTTCATCTCTGGTTGCCGATTCCCGGCGAGTGCCAGTGGACAGCACCGGATCTCGCGCAATATCTGCGAAGCCGGAGTGTCGCCGCCGTGGCAAGCGCGGCATTCTCGACCGACGGCAACCCGCCGGACGCGATTCGCCTCTGCCTCGGCGGCCCGCAGGATCAGGAGCGCTGCCGCGACGGCCTGCAGCTTGTCGCCGACGCACTGACCGACGCACATCATCTTTACAGTGCCGCGATGTAGCCGCGCCGGGTAGCGGACGGATCGCACGAACCGGACGCCGCGCGACGCATCCACTCACATACGCATCGTATTTCGACGCACGACCAAGCGCTGCCGGCCCGCCCCTGCACCACCGGCACGTGCCGCCGCACCAGTCAGAACTTGTGCCTAATGCCGATCCTCGCCGCGGTCTGAAAACTCGTGCTGGACGGCGATCCGAGCGCTGCTTCGATTTGAGCGCCGTGCGCATGATCATGCGCGAGCGCCCCGACGAAATACACGTCCGTGCGTTTGGAAATGAAGTAATCGGCCCCGATGGTCGCCTGATTCGCGCTGCCGACCCCGTTGTTGCGCTGCTGGAACTGGAACCCGGCGCCGAGCGAGAGGTCGGGCCTGACAAAGTAAGTCACGCCGCCGTCATAGGTCAGCGCGCGCGCTTGGGTGCCGCTGCTCAACTGGACATCGGTCACCACACCGAATATCTGCGCTTTCCCCAGGCTGTATGTTGCACCGCCGGCGTATTCCGTCAAATTCGCGGAGCGGGTCGCGTTATGCTGCTTGAAATACGACAGCGATGCGGCGAGCCCGCCCCGGTTGTAGTTCAGCAGGAAGTTCATCGCGCTGTTGGTGCCCAATGAGCCGGCCACATTGCCGAAACCGTACATGGCACCGACACTGAAGCCCGAAATCGTCGGCGAAAGATACTTCACCGAGTTATTGACGTTGTCGCCCCACAGTCGGTTATCCAGCGTATACCCGCCAGCCGCATACGCCGGAATGCCCCACGCGAGGATACCCGCGGCCGTGTTTCCCGCGATCGAGTACGCGGGGAAAATATCGCCGATGAAGTCGTATTGCCGCCCGAGCGTCAGCGTCCCGAACCGCCCGTCGAGGCCGACGAAGGCCGCGCGGTTGAACAACAGCCCGCTTTGCGCCAAGGCCCCGTTGGAAAGTTGAAAACCGCTTTCGAGCGTGAAGATCGCCTTGAGCCCGCCACCCAGGTCCTCTTTGCCCGTCAGCCCCCAACGATCTCCCTGCGACGACCCGGACGTGAACTGCACGAGCGCGCCATGTCCGGTGCCCGACGTTGCATTGTTCGTGTACGTGATGCCCGCATCGACCAGCCCGTACAGCGTCACTGACGACTGCGCATGTGCCACGCCGCACCCGACCGCGGCGCACACCACCATGCTTCGCTTGATGATCCTGTTCATATCGCTATCCTAATTTTATGGCGTAGTTTTCGTTGACGAAAATGGCTGAGGAACACGTCCCGCTGAAAATGCGCTGAAATCGTTTGATCAATGGGCAGGCGTCTGCGGGTAAACCTCCGGCTTGCCTCCACGACGAACGGTCTCAACACGTCCGCTTCCCACTGCGCGTCCACTTTATGACCGGCGTTTTTTGAGCCCCATCGTCAGAAATGTCGATGCGGAAATCCCGGTCAGTGGCGGCGGCATTCAGGGTCCGCCGCGGGCATCCCTTTCGGCCCGAAAACAGGCGGCGGACGCGACTGCGGCATGAATACAACGGACCGGCAAAGGCCGCACGTTCGTTGCTGATCGGGATTTTTTACGCTGCTATGATTGATGCGTAATGCGAACCAGTCTTCCAAGACTGTCGCGCGTGCCGTCTCCCGACTCCTCCTACCGATGAGGCCCCCTTGAAGCCACCAGTTCACGATCTCACGCTCGACGAACTCCGACTTTTCGGCGACATCATCGGGCGGCTCGAAGAGCTCGGACCGATCGTGGATGTCAGACGTGTCGTTTTGTCAGACTTGACCCGGTTGTTGCGATCCGATTTCTGCGTGTCCTACAACTGGGATGCCGAGAAAGGGACCTACGTCGACCCGATTGCGGTCAACGTCGACTCGGATCACGTGCGTCGCTACACAAGCTGGTATCAGCACAATGACCCGATGACGGCGCAGCTCTGCAGGATGCGCCGGGCCACGTTCGTGGAAGAAGTGATGGACCGGCCTGCCCTGGAGAAAAGCGAGTTCTATAACGAGTTTCTCGCGCAGGATGGTTTGCATCACGGGATCAACGTGTTCGTTTTCGACGGCGAACGCCAGCTCAGCGACCTGAGAATCTGGCGAACCAGGAATCGGCCTGAATTCGAGCTGCGCGACAAACTCGTGCTCGATGCGATCGAGCCGTTCCTTTGCCGCGCCATCAAACGTCGGGCAGGCAGCGCGACGGGGCTCACGGACCGTGAGAGCGAGATCGCCCAGCTCGTCGCAAAGGGTTGTACCGATCAGGATATCGGCCGCCTTCTCTGCATCAGCTTGTCGACCGTACGCACCCATTTGCGGCGGATCATGGACAAGAAGGGATTCTCCAACCGTGCGGAGCTGGCTGCTTCCGTCGCCGCGGCCGGAACGGCCGCGCCGTGACGACGATTGAACGGCGCGGCCGACGCTCAGGTACGTCAGGTACGCACGAGCGGCGAATTGCCTGATACGAAAGCCTAAACCGCCAATACGGCTTCGAGCCGGTCGCGCGACATATCGATCGAGTCGCCCGACAGCACGACCTCTCCATGATCCAGACCGATGAAATGGTCCGCGATCGAAGTGAGAAACGTCAGATTCTGTTCGACCACCACGAACGCCGCGCCTTCCTCGATTCGAGACCGGATAACGGATGCCATCCGCTCCAGGTTCTCCTGCTGAACGCCTTCCGACGGCTCGTCGATCAGCGTGAGCGGCGAACGCTCCGCGATGATCCTGGCGAAGGAAAGCAGCTTCTTTTCACCCCCGCTCAGTTTCCCGGCTGCCTGCGGCAACCGCTCTTTCAGACGCGGGAAAATCTCGAACAATTCTTCGTATGCTTCCAGGCTTCTTGTCCTGAATCCGAGGGTCAGGTTGTCTGCAACGCTCAAATTGTCGAAGACAACCCGTTCCTGCGGCGCATAGCTCATCCCCAGACGTCGCCGTTGGTGCGACGGTACTTTTCCTACTTCACCGCCGTTGACCGTGACTGCCCCGGAAGTGGGCTGGATAACACCTGTCAGGGCGCGCATCAGTGTCGACTTGCCCACACCGTTGCGGCCAAACACCCCCAGGACATTACCCGCGGCCACCTCGCCGCTGATTCCCTTGAGCACCATCGTGTCGCCGTAACCCGCGACGATCGACGAAAACCTCAACACGGCTTCCCGCCGGCGTTCGCTCACTTTCTTCCTCCCGAGTAGACGGCCTTGACGTCTGCCGACATCTTGATCTGCGACAGCGATCCGACCGCGAGGCTTCTTCCCTGATGCAGGACCACCACGTTGCCGGCGATCTTTTCGAGTGCGCTCATGTCATGCTCGATCACGATGGCTGACGCCTCCAGTTCGCCCACGGTCGACGTGATCGCGTCCATCATGTGACGGGTTTCGTGCGCCGAGAGGCCGGCGCACGGTTCGTCGAGGAGCAAAAGACGCGGCTCGGTGATCGCCACCATCGCGAACTCCAGCATCTGGCGCATCCCTTGAGACAGATCGCCCGCACGAACCGCCAGATTCGATTCGAGAAACCCGAATTTCCCGAGCGTGCGTACGCGTTGAACCGAATTCCAATGCAGCGGCGCCGCGCTCAGCATCTCCCGAGGACGTATCCGGTTCGCCCACAGGGCGATCTGAAGATTCTGGTCGACCGACAACCGGGCAAACACCGCGGGAATCTGAAACTTGCGGCCGATGCCCAGTCGGGCGACCTGCCACGCCTGAGAGGACGAAATCTCGGTCCCGCGAAAGTGAATTTCACCTGAACGGACCGGCAAGCGGCCCGTCATTGCGTTGAATGTCGACGTCTTGCCGGCGCCATTCGGGCCAATGAAACAATGGATGACCCCGGCTCCCACCTCGAGATCGAGCCCGTTGAGAATGTTGACGCCCCCCTGGCTGACTTCCACCTTGCGGAAACTGAGCAGCACGGATTGAGCCGGCCGCCTGTCGATCGTCGCGATCTCGTGAGCATCTAGCCGTTTCTCCGGAATGCTGTTCGCGACGCGCAGACCCGCCATCCGGGCAAGCGCGGCGGCCGCGCCGGCCAGGCCATCGGGAAACAGCCGCACCACACCGATGAAAATCAGCGCGACCAGCACTTCCCAATAGGTGAACAGATCGCGCCAGGTCGCGGCGAGCAGCCCGATCACGACGGCACCGAGTTGCGCACCCAACGGACTGCGCTTCCCCCCGACGGCTGCCCAGATGACGAACTGCGCCGACAACGCGACGCCGACCGCCTGAGGGCCAACGAGACCCTCGTGAGGCGCATACAGCGCGCCGCCCAGACCCGCGATCGCGCCCGAGAGGCCGAAAGCGGCAGCCTTCAGCCGGTGCGTCGCGAATCCAAGGAACTGGAGGCGATCCTCATTCTCCGAGAGGGCGGCCCAGAGCGTCCCGATGGGGCGGCGACTCAACCAGGTGATCCCCGCCGTGACGACAACCGCGGCCACGGCGATCACGTAATACAGGTTTCCATACCGGTCGGTCATCGGCAGGTCGGGAATATCGGTGAGCCCGTTGAAGCCGCCGGTGACGCTGCTCCATTGATTGGCCAACAGAAATCCCAACATGCATGACGCAAGGGTAATCAGCGAAAAAAACGGCCCGCTGTCGATCCGGCGCGCAAAGACGATCAATCCGATGGCATAGGCCAGGGCCGCCGGTACCGCGACTGCAAGCGGAAGCAGGACGATCTGCCATTCGCCGCCGGCCGCGGCCGCGGCGCGCAATACCAAGGCGCTGACATACGCGCCCAGCCCGAAGAACAGGCTTTGGCCCAGCGGCAAAAAGCCCGCATTCCCCCAGCACAACGCAACGCCTTGCGTTGCCATTCCATACAGCAACAGAAGCCCGATCTGGTTTGCACTGTAGTCACCGGCCCACAGCGGCAAGCTCAGAAGAACCGCAGCCGTGACAACCTGGAGGGCCGTTTCAACGGCGCGAGACGAGGCCATTCGGGCGACTCCACAAGAAATAGATGGACAGGATCAGAACGGCGGTGTAACCCGACGTCTGATCGATGAAACTCGACACCGCGACCTGCGTTCCGCCGATGACGAACGTGCCGACCGCGAGACCGAGCAAGTTGCCCAGGCCGCCGACCACGAGCACGAAAAACGAATTGAGCAGATAGTCGAGGCCCATGTACGGCTCGACCCGCACGATCGGCGCGAGCAACACCCCCGCCAACCCGGCCAGCACCACCCCCGTGATGAACGTGCCGCTGGCCAGCCGGGTCGTATTGATGCCGGCCGCCCTGGCAAGAAGGGGATTCGCGACCATGCCCCGAATCCGCGCGCCCGTCTGGCTGCGGCCGTACCATGCCGCGAGCGCGGCGAATGCCAGGCCCACCGCGAGCATCATCGCAAGCCGGAATGCCGGATACGGGGTGCCCAGGACATCGATCGATGCGCCATCCGCGCCAGTCACGTCCTGGTAACCCTTTCCGAACAATGCGACCACCCCTTCGCGCAGCAGGATCGAAACGCCCCAGGTGGCGAGCAAGGTATCGAACGGCCGCTCATACAAGGGACGAACCAGCACGCGTTCGACGATCCAACCCACGGCAGCGCATACGACGATCGCCACGGGTATGGCAAGCAAAGCGGGTAATCCGAAACGCTGCACGACGACCACCGAGTACGCGCCCAGCATGATGAACTCGCCATGCGCCATGTTCAGCACGCCCAGCAGCCCGAACACGATGGCCAGACCGATCGTCGTGAGCGCGAGGGCCGCACACGCGTACCCGAGATTGAGAAGATGGGAAAGCAGCATGACGTCAACCCGCACCCGCTCCGCTCGCACAGGTCTCGGCCGAGCCAAGCTGCGAGAACGTCTTGACGATGTCGTATCGCACACCTGATGCCCTGGCGAGGAAGATGTCGGCCGTCACGTTGCGGGACTTCATCGTGACCACGCCGCGCGGGCCTTTGTAGCCTGCCCCGTCGGAAGCCTTCGTCAGATCGCCGATCGACGCGGAATTCGCCTTCCTGGCCATCGCGTCATACATCAGGACGCCCTCGTACGTCGACTCGCCGATGCTGCTCAAAACCGCCGACGCGCCGAACCGCTTGTGATAACGCTCCAGAAACGGCGCGGACGTTGCGGTCGGCGTCGCGAAAAAGCCGGACGCCGAGTAGAGGTTCCTGGTGTTGGACGCACCGATCCCGATCAACGTGTTTTCCTCGATCATCGTGCCGAAGCGGATCATCCTGTCGCCGAGACCGAAGCTCGCAAAACTTCTGTTGAACGTGACGGCCGACCCGCCCACCAGCGTGATGAACACCGCATCCGCCTTGCTGTCGCGAATTTTGCCCAGTACCGCGTCGAAGTTGTCGACGTCGAACGGAACGTACTCTTCGCCGACCACGGTCGCGCCGGAACCCTGAATCGCCTTTTTCGCCACTTCGTTCGACTTGCGCGGCCAGACGTAGTCGTTGCCGATCAGGAACCAGCGCTTGACCTGGTGCTGGGCGGTCAACCACGGAATGACCGGCGTCAGTTGCTGCGCGGGCGTCTCGCCAACGAAGAACGTGCCCTTCGCGCAATCGCCCCCTTCGTACATCGGGGTATAGAAGTAAGGCACCTGGCCTCGGAACAGACTTTCCAGCGCCGTGCGGACAGCACTATCGTGCGATCCGACAAAGACCTCCGCCTTGTCGCGCTTCCACAGGCGCAGCGCCGTCTGCGCGGACTCGGAAGGCGCGGCGCCGGCATCTCCCACCAGCAACTCGAGCGGGCGCCCCAACACGCCCCCGCGCGCGTTGATCTCGTCGATCGCCATCGCTGCGCAGTTTTTGCAGGCTTGACCGAAAAATGCGGCCGGCCCGCTCATCGGCGCCATCAGCGCCAACTTCAGCGGCTGGTTTGCCGCGCGAACCGACACCGGAACGAGCCCCCCCGGCGCCCACCGCGGCACTGGCGGCACCGAGCGCAATACTTTTCAGGATATGTCGACGATTCATTTGCTTGCCTTCCTCGTTAAGCCGTTGCCGGATGATTGAACGTGTGCGTCGAGACGCGGGAACGTCGCCGCACACAGGACGCGCTCCATTTCCTTGCCGATCTGCAGGATTCGCTGATCCGAATACGGCGCACCGTCCAGCGCCAATCCAACCGGGAGGCCGTCCCGGGTCAGGCCTGCGGGAACGGTGATGCCGGGTACCCCTGCGTTGCTGCCCGGTTCGGTATTTCGTGTGTATGCGGCAAAGACATCGAGCGCTTCAGACCCGACCGCCACGGTTTCGGCGCCGATGCGGCAAGCGGGAATCAGCACGGTGGGAAACAGCAGCGCATCTGCCTCCACTTCGCGAAGACACGCCACGTAGGACGTGCGGGACCGCTCTCGCGCGAGGAGCGCTTCGGCGTATTCGGCCGCGGAAATCGCACCGGCCCCCAGGATGTCGCCGACGATCCGGATCACATCCGGGCTCCTGATCTGGGCAACGATCTCCGGGAACGTCACGGCCACGCCGCCTGTTTCCAGATAGCGGCCCACGGCGCCGCCGAACTCGAAAAAAGGAATGGTTGCGTTCTTCTTCGCACGAAAAAACGGATAACGTCGCAGGTCCACGTCAACCAGATCGAAGCCCGCATCCTTCAGCGTCTGCAGCGCACGTTCGAGTACCGGCCGTGCGTCGGGCGACAACCCCTCCCACAACGTCGAGTACGGAACTGCCAGGCGAACGTCACGTGCATCGTCGGCAACGGGCGGCGCTGAACCCCCTCCAGACAGGATCGCGTCCAGCAACATCACGTCGGCGACGGTGCGGGCGATCGGGCCGACCGTGTCGCGCGTGGGCGATATCGGCACGACGCCCTCGGACGGATAACGTCCGTGCGTGGGACGAAAGCCGACCAGCCCGCACAGCGCCGCCGGGATGCGCACCGATCCGCCCGTGTCGGTGCCGAGCGCCGCCGGCACCGCCCCGCTCGCCACCAGCACGGCCGACCCACCGCTGCTTCCGCCGGGAATTCTGGACGGGTCATACGGGTTGCGGGCCGGGCCAAAAAATCCGTTGTCGTTGGTGCAGCCGAAAGCGAGTTCGTGCATGTTCGCTTTGCCGGCGACCAACGCCCCCGCCTCGACCACACGCGCCACGACTGGCGCCTGCGCTCGCGGAACGGCGTGGCGAAGCGCGGCCGTTCCAGCCGCTGTCGGCATGCCCGCGCAGTCGATGTTGTCCTTGATCGCCAACGGAATGCCGGCAAGTGACATCCGGCCTGTCCGGGCTGCGAGCGGTTCGTCGTGGGCTCGCGCCGATTGCAACAACGTCTCGGGGTTGAAATGCGCGAACCCGTTCAGCGACTCGGTGTTGGCCTGTTGATCCACCAGCGCCTGTACGTATTCCAGGCAGGAGATATCGCGTCGATCGATCGCGCCTTTTGCGTCGACGACTGAAAGCTGCGGCAGGGTGGGCATCTACGTCTCTCGTACATTGCGGTCTTCGTAGATTGCGCGTCGGCCTTTTTGTCGCGCATCGTCAGAAATGACGACGCAGTCAGCCCTGACAGCGTCGCTTCACCGCCCCTGGTACAGCCCCGCGACCGACGTCAGTGGCCCTGGTCGCGCGAGTCCGCGCAACGGTCCGACATCCGCCTGCCCGTTGCCGAACGGTCAGGCCGCGTCGATGGTCGAGACGGCATGCTTCGACGTCGCCGCAGGCACCGTTTCATCGAGAAACATTCCCACGAGCGCGCTCACCAGCGACACGCCTCCGACGATCAGCATCGGATAACCCAGACCGAACGTGTCGGCGAGCCCGCCTGCCACCACCGGCATCAGGACCCCGCCAATCAGTTCACTGACTGCGGTGGGAACGCCCACGGCCGAGCCGGTCAGCGTGGACGGGACGGATTCGCAGGGAATCACGGCAAGAAAGAGCGGTGCGATGCCGAAGCCGCAAATCCCGGCAGCAAAGAGGTTGGCGAACATGACGACCGGCGACGCGTGACAAAGAACAAACGCCAACATCAGGATGCCGTAACAAGCCGCGGAAACGACGAGCACGATCCGCCGCCCGAGCCGATCCGATATCGCCGGAACGGCGATCATCCCGATAAACCCGCCGAAACCCCATCCGGATATGATCAGGCCGACCGTGCCGAGACCGAGGCCCACGACTTTGGTCAGATAGAGCGCGACGAACGTCGAGAACACGAACAGGCCCGTCTGGAACAGCGATCCGATGACCGTGGTCAGCCAGATGTTCTTGTATCTCAGCACGGTCAAGGGGCCACCCGATGCCGAGCGGGCCTGCGTGTCGCGACCGGCCTCCGCCTTTCGCATGGTCCGGCCGATCAGGAACGTCAGCAGCAGCCCCGGAATGCCGAGCACGAAAAACACCCACTCCCAGCGCATATGCATCACGAGTTGGGTCGCGATGATCGGTCCGAGGCCGATACCCAGAAGAGGGAAAAACGACTGGTGGATGCCCAGATTCAGGCCGCGCCGGCTCGGCGTCGATATTTCGTCGATGGTCGCGACGCTGGCGCTGAACACGCCCCCCTCGCCCACGCCAAGAAGGCCTCGCACGAGCAGCATGCCGTGGAACGACTTGGCGACGCCGGTAAAGGCAGTCATCACCGAGAAGAAGATCGACGACCCGAGCAGAATCTTGCGGCGCCCGTGGCGGTCGGACAGGCTCCCGAGCACCCATGTCGAAATGGCCCAGGTCAACGCGAGCACCGAAGCGATGGCGCCTGCCTGCGTATTGTTCAGTTTCAGCTCCGGCAGCAGAACCGGAAACAGGTACACGATGACCAGACGGTCGAGACCCACGATGCCGAACAGTACCGCAAGAAAGATGACCATCTTCCATTCGTATTCGCTACTTTCCTTGTATTTCATATCGCCATCCTAACTATATCGTCGTGACTGAATGACCGTTGATTCGAAGAAAAACCGCCAAGCCCACCGGGCCGCGAAGCGAAAACCTCCGGCCGGCCCGCCATGACACGACATGGCGAGCCCGATGGTCCCGCTACCGATCTCCGCCGCTGCCCGCAAGCCCGGTCGGGCAGCCGCCGTCTGATGAGGCTAGATCGTCGGCGGCCGTCTCCGCCGGCGTTCCGTCGAGTATTTCGGCGACAGGGGGGCGCGGTCGCCGGTCGATCAGCAATCGCAGCACGTCGGGCCGCGAGTAATGCCCCGCGGGATCGAACACGCACTTCGACAGCGATTGCGTGCCGAGATCGATATTGGCGTAGAGCAGGCCTTCCGCGGTTTCGTCGATCTTGTCGAACAACTCCGCCCCGTCGGGCCCATATCCAACGCTATGGCCACCGCCCGCCCGCAACAGCTGACGTTTGTCCTCGGTGTCGCAAAGATGCTCGACCATCTCCTCGGTGACGACGGTCGACGGCGCGAGGACGAAGCACCCGCCTTCGACGGCATAGGTCCGCGAAACCGCGTTGTTCACCTGATGGCTCAATGCGCTGGCGAATTCATAGAGGGAAAAGCTCGGCCACGCGGCAACATGGACCTGTTCGCCTTGCGCATACATGGCGGCTTTGGTCAAAGGCTGCACGTGTTCGGCACAACACAGCGCGCCGAGCTTGCCCAACGGACTGTCGATCACGGTCAGGCCGCTGCCCTCCCCGTCACCGAAAACCGTCCGTTCGAGGTGGGTGGGTTTGAGTTTCTGCCGTTGCAGCAGGGTCTCGCCGTCGGGGCCGATCATCCATTGGGCGATATACAACGAGTGGCCCTTGCGCTCCGAGAGGCCCATCACGACCGTGATGCGGTTTTTCCTCGCCGCGTCCCTCAGTGCATCGGCTTCCGGACTGTCGTAGCTCAGCGAGTTGTCGAAGTAGCGCTGAACATAGCCCTTGCTCATATACCAGGCCGGTGTACCGAGCCAGACGTAGAACGGATAGCCCGGCAGCCACACTTCAGGGAATGCGATCAGCGCGGCGCCGGCCCGCGCCGCCTCTTCAATCAAGCGGATGGACTTTTCGATTCCGGCCTGAAGATCGAGGAAGGCCGGGGCGGCCTGCACGACAGCCGCTTTGAACTGGGGATGATTGAGCGCCAAGATACTCCTCCACGACTCGCGGGACGGGACGCCCGCAACGTTGTAGACGAAGTGTCCGGGGCCAATATGGCGGACGCTTGACTCTGACAGAACAGGATTTTTGCTTATGCTGCCAGCACGCGGGATCGACGTGCAGCCCGCTCAGCGGCGATTCAGGCAGCGTCGCGATGCGTCGCACGGTAGTCGCGCGCGGACATGCCGAAGCGACGTCGAAACGTGCGACTGAAATGCGATGCGTTATTGAAACCCCACGCCATCGCAATATCGGTAATCGAGCGGTTTGCGTAGGCGCGTTGCCGAAGCCACTCGCCGCATCCGTCGAGTCGGGCCGTACAGATGATCTCGCCGATCGACTCTCCGACCTCGGCGAACAGCCGGTAAAGATAACGGCTGGATACCCCCAGTGCATCGGCGATCTGTTCGGGTCCCAGTTCCGGTTCGCGAATACGGTCACGGATCAACGCACGTGCGCGGAGCAGATGCATCTCTTTCACGTTGGATTTGGGCAGCGGGACCGTGTTGAAATAATCCGCCAACGCCAGCGCGACCAGGTTCGCGGACACATCGCCAAGCCGCTCGCAACCGGTCGTGGCGCCTTCGTCCGACGAAAGCGCCCGGTGCAGGGACGCGATATGGTCCGCGGCGATCCGGCGGATCCCGGTGGCCGCGGGAATCCTCACCGCGGTGTGCTGCCGGCCGCACGGCACCCATTTCTCCAGCGCCTTGCGGGGAAAGCGGATCGTGTAATGCTGCCCGGAGAAATGCCAGACGAAACTGCGCGACGAATCGAACAGCACCATGTCGGCAGGGCCGACGAACGCGGTGCGGGCATCCTGCTCGATCGCGCCTCGCCCTTCGATCTGGATCGCCACAAGCAGGTAGTCGTCCGCCGTGCGCCGCACTTCGTCCCAGTCATGCGCCGCGACGTGATCGACCGCCGAGATCCGCGACACACACACGCCGTCGGTGTTCACGCTCGAAATCTCGCCATGAAACCCCTGATCGGACTCGGTCCGGAAAACCATCGGGACGCAGCTGGCCCGAACCTGATCCGCCCATGCCTGAAGCCTGTCGTCGCGATGGTAATGATCCGTGGTCGTCACTTGATTCATGGCACGAGGTTCCGGCGGCAGATACGCGAGAGCGTTATCCCGGACCATTGCGCATCCAAAATCCGGCGTCAATGCGCAATACCCCCGGACGGCCGCTTCGAAACGTAGCTGCGATCGAGCGCCTCCACCGAGCGACAACCGATGAGGGCAAGCGTCCGGTCCGTTTCCCGTTTGATCATTTCGATGACGTCGCTCACGCCGGCTTCCCCTCTGGCCGCCAACCCGTATAACGTGGCGCGCCCCAGCATCACGGCCTGGGCCCCCCAGCGCGATCGCCTTGACGACGTCGGCCCCCGTCCGTATGCCGCTGTCGAGCATGACCGTCGCGCCCGCGATGCGCTCGACGATGTCCGGCAGCACGTCGGCTGTCGCCGGCAGGGCGGCGAGTTGCCTGCCGCCATGGTTCGAAACGATGACGCCGTCCGCGCCGAGCGCGACGCACCGCGCGGCATCGTCGGCCGTCACGATGCCCTTGACGAGGAGCTTGCCCGGCCATTCGTCCCGCAGGCGGCGCAGGTCGTCCCAACCGAAACTCGCATCCATCTGCCGGCGCAGGATCGCGGCCTGCGAGGCCGTGTCCGATGCATCGTCCGTCGCGAAATTCTTCAGCTCGGGCATGCCGTTCATCAGATAGGACCAAAGCCAGCGCGGGTGCGATAGTCCGTCGACCGCCGCACGTGCACTGGCCTTGAACGGCATCGCGAAACCGTTGCGAAGATCGCGTCGGCGAAAGCCGTTGACCGCGACATCGGTGGTGAGGATCAGGGTCGAATAGCGCGCCGCGCGGGCACGATTGACCAGGCTCTTCGCGAGGTTGCGATGAACGACGTACAGTTGAAACCACAGTTCTCCGTCGGCACCCTTTGCCACCTCCTCGATGGACATGTTGGAAGCCGTCGACAGCGCGAACGGAATACCGGCCTTGCCCGCCGCGCGCGCAAGGGCGAGGTCGCCCTTCGGCCAGAAAGCGCCATTGAGGCCCGTTGGCGCGATCACCAGCGGTAACGGGTTCCGCCGGCCCAACAACGCCACGGACTGCGCGCGTGTGCTGACGTCCGACAGCCGGCGCGGCAACAACTGCAATGTATCGAACGCCGAACGGTTATGCGTCAGCCCCGATTCATCGTCCGCCGCGCCTTCCAGATAGTCGAACACCATGCGTGGCAGCCGCCGTCTGGCTTCGTCTCGATAGTCGCTGACGGAGAACATGCCGGGAAATCCTGTTGTCATGATCGGGGTACTGTCGGAGTCAATCGTGATGCAAAAAAACGCGGCGCGCCGGCGTGCGGTTTCGCGCGCCGCTGTCGACCGGACGAGCGAGATCAAGCGCCATTGATGGGCGGAATATGGCGACGCACGATCATCAGGCAGATGAACACCATCGCCATCGCGGCGCCCAGCATGCCCAGGTATGCGGACGCACCGCCCTGCGTGATCACGAATGCCCCCGCGAACGCGCTGAGAATCGCGCCAAGCCGCCCGAACGCGAGCGCGGACGCGGTCCCGGTCGCGCGAATCTCGGTGGGATAGACGTACGCGCAAAGGGCATACATCGTCGACTGGACCGCGTTCACGAAGAGGCCGTGCAGACCGATTCCGAACACGAGCAACGTCGTGTGGGCGGACACGTCGAGACCGCGCAGGAACAGCGCGCTCGCGGATGCCATCAGGCAACAGACAAGCAAAGGCCAGCGCGATCCGAACCGACCGATTGCCAGCGCGCAGCCCATTGCGCCGAATACGCCGCCGAGGTTGTAGGCGGTCAGACCGGAACCGGCCACCGACGGGCTGAGCCCCTCGCCCGCCAGCATCGTCGGCAACCAGCTGAATGCACTGTAGACCGCGACCAGGTTCATGAAGAATGCGACCCAGATCGCCACAGTGTCACGGCCCTGATGGTCCGCGAACAGCGCACGAAAGCCCGGGCGCGGTCCCGCCTTCTGCTCCTTCTGATCGGCGAACACGGCGTCCGGCTGAATCGAGCGGGACATGCGGGTCAGCAGGTGACGCAATTCGTTCCAGCGTTCGTGACGGCGGGCAAGATAACGCGGTGATTCCGGCATGACGAAATACAGCAGCAGCGCCAGTGCCACGGGAAGCGTGCCGCCGATCAGAAAGAGTCCCCGCCAACCGTAATGAGGCAGCACGACGCTCGCGAACAGCCCCGCCAGCATGCCCCCGAGCGGTACGCAAACGATGGTAGCGGTCACGGCGAGCGTGCGCCGGCGCGCAGGCGTGAATTCCGCCGTCATGGTCGTCGCGCTCGGCAGCGCACCGCCGATACCCAGTCCCGCGAAGAAGCGCAGGATCGCGATGGTCGTGACGTCCGGCGACAGCGCGATCGAACTCGTCGCCAAGCCGAATACCAGCACGCTCCCGATGATGGCCCAGCGCCGGCCGAACCTGTCCGCGAACAGCCCGGCGAACGCGCTGCCAATCCCCATGCCGACGAGGCCGGCTGCGACGGCGGGCGCGAATGCGTTGCGCGTGATGCCCCATTCCTTGATCAGGCTGGGAATGGCGAACCCGATGAGTTGCCCGTCGAATCCATCCATCACGATCGCAAGCGCGGCGAGCAGGACGACCGTTCGCTGGAACGCCGAGAACGGTCCATCGTCGAGGGTACGGCCGATGTCTACCGTCGGCAGAAGAGGATTACGATCGTTCATTTCGCTCTCCCCGCCAGATCGGTCAAGTCTGAATCGCATCGCCGGGTAATCCGTGTTCCGACGTGACGGTCAAGCTCGAACCGGATGCGATCGAGCGACAACTCGAAATTGACGACAGGCATTGCAGTCTCCTTGTGCCGATCGCTCGTCGTTCGAGGAGCGAAGGCTACTCACCGGTATATCGTTGTTGTTTTGTTCGCGTCCACGATCCGGAGGCCCGTCTCTTCCACCATGAAAAAGACGCGCCCCCGACCGCGGCAACGATCAGAACGGGTAGTGACGAGGCGTCGTTTGCACGGTGATCCAGCGCAAATCGGTAAATTCCGCGACTCCGGCTTTGCCGCCGAAATGCCCGAAACCACTGGACTTCATCCCGCCAAACGGCATTTGCGCCTCGTCGTGAACCGTCGGCCCGTTGACGTGGCAAAGCCCGGACTCGATACGCCGCGCGACCGTCAACGCGCGCGCGACATCACGGCTGAAGACCGCCGCCGACAGACCATATTCATTGTCGTTCGCGCATGCGATGGCCGCTTCGTCTCCATCGACGCGGACGATCGCCTTGACGGGCCCGAACGACTCCTCCCGGTAGATATGCATGTCCGCCGTCACGTAATCGAGCAACGTGGCCGGCATCAGCGTGGTATCGGATTTCCCACCGCACACCAGGGTCGCGCCTTTCGCCAGCGCGTCGTCGATCAGGTCGTTGCATCGCCTGACGGTCGCCATGTCCACGACGGAACCGAGGACGGCCGGGCCCTTTCTCGGATCGCCAAGCGGCAGGCTCTTGGCCTTCTCGGCCAGACGCGCGACGAATTCGTCGGCGATCGTCGTGTCGACGACGATGCGTTCGGTGGACATGCAGATCTGGCCGGAATTGGCGAACGCGCCGAATGCCGCGCCTTGCACGGCAGCGTCGAGGTCGGCATCGTGAAGCACCAGAAACGGCGCCTTTCCGCCGAGTTCAAGTACCGAAGGCTTCAGATACTTCGCGCACTGGGTCGCGATGATGCGGCCGACGCGCGTCGAACCCGTGAAGTTCACCCGCCTGACCGCGGGCTCGGCAATCAGCGCTTCGACAATGTCGCCGGCATTCGCCGGCGCATTCGTGACGAAGTTCACGACGCCGCGCGGCAGTCCCGCGTCCTGCAATGCCTCGATGATGAGGCCGTGGGTCGCGGGGCAAATCTCGGAGCCTTTGAGCACGACGGTATTGCCGCACGCCAGCGGCAACGCAACCGCACGCACGCCCAGGATGACGGGAGCGTTCCACGGTGCGATCCCGAGCACGACGCCGGCAGCCTGCCGAACCCCCAGCGCGAGACTGCCGGGTACGTCCGACGGAATCACTTCGCCCGAGATCTGCGTGATCATCGCAGCGGCTTCGCGCAACCCGTCGGCCGCAAGCTTGACGTTGAAATCGGCCCACAGGCGGGACGCGCCCGTTTCGGTTGCCATTGCCAGCGCGAAAGCGTCGCCCTTTGCCTCGAGTGCCTCCGCCGCTCGATTCAGCAACGCGCGTCGCTCGCCCGGCCCCATCGCCGACCATGCGGGAAACGCGGCGGCCGCGGCGTGCACCGCGGCTTGTGCATCGGCGACGGTCGCGGCCGGCGCCGTCGAGGCGACCGTGTCGTCGAGCGGATTACGGCGCTCGAATGTCGCCCCGTCGCGAGCCATCGTGCGCTCGCCATTGATCAGCATCGCTACCTGATTCACTTCCGTCTCCTCGAATATGTTTGACATGCCGGCCTGCCGAATCGCCGATTCACGGTCAGGCCACGACGATTTCCACAAGGCGCGTTTCACCCGACGACAACGCGTCTTCCAGCGCGGACTTGAGCAACCGTGCGTCGCTCACCCGAACCCCCTTGCAGCCCATGCCGTGGGCCAGAGACACGAAATCCAGCCCAGGGAGATCGGTGCCCTGCACCGGATCCGACGCGGAAAAGCCAAATACGGGCGCGAATTCCTGCAAGGCGGCGTAGCGTGAATTATTCAGGATGACGAATGTGATCGGGAGAGCGAGCTGGACCGCGCTGTAGATCGCTTGCGGCGAATACATCGCCGAGCCGTCGCCGATGAGGCCGATCACGCGGCTGCCCGGTTTGCCCAAAGCCACGCCCACCGCGGCGGGCATGCCGTAGCCCAGACCGCCGCTTGCCATCGTGTAGAACGTCTGACCGCGCGTGAACGGCAGATACCGTTGCATGACGGGGCGCGAACTCGGCGCCTCCTCGACCACGATATCGGCTGCATGGCGGACCTCGGACAGCGTCTGCAACGCATAGGCGACCGACATGACCGCCGTGGGCTCGGCGCGCTCGACGGCCTCGCGAGGCGCCGGTAGCGGCCGACCCCGCGGCGCCGGACGGGCGAGCAGGTCCGCCAGCCCCAGGCGAATGTTCGCCACCACCGACGTACCGGCCGGCGTCCACGCCGCGGTGGCCGGATCGTCGATGAGCTGGTACAACGCCGCACCGTCAGGCACATGCGGCCCACTGCCTTCGACGTGATACGCGAACGCCGGCGCCCCGACGACGAAGATCAGGTCATGCCCGTGCAGAATCCGGACGATTTTTTCGCGCATCGCCGGAAGGAATCCGGCGAAGAGCCGATGATCTTCAGGGAAGCTGCAGCGCGACGACATCGGCGCGACGTAAACCCGCGCGTTGTGGCGCTCGGCGATCTGGATAACCTCGCTCCAGGCATCGGCGCGATCGAGTTCCGCGCCGACGACGATGGCCGGCCGCTGGCAGCTGTCCAGCGCGTCGCCGATCTCCGCGATCCGTTCCGGATCGGGACGGAACCGGGTGCTGACCCGTGTCGCCTCGACGAAGTCGGCCGGCTGATCCCAGTCGTCGACCGGAATGGAAACGAACACGGGGCCACGCGGCTCCTGCATCGCCACGTGGTACGCACGGGCGAGCGCCAGCGGCACATCCGCGGCACGAGCCGGTTCGATGCTCCATTTCACGTAGGGGCGCGGCAACTCGGTTGCCTGCGACGCCGACAGAAACGGATCGAACGGCAGGATCGAGCGGGCCTGCTGGCCGGCAGTCACGATCAGCGGCGTGCGGTTCTTGAACGCCGTGAAGATGTTGCCCATCGCATTGCCGACACCGGCCGCCGAATGCAGGTTGACCAGCGCGGCGTTGCCGGTCGCCTGCGCATACCCGTCCGCCATGCCGACAACGACCGCTTCCTGCAAGCCCAGCACGTACCGGAAATCCTCCGGGAAGTCGCGGAACATCGGTAGCTCGGTCGAGCCGGGATTGGCAAACACGGACGTCATGCCGAGGCGCCGCATCAAGTCCACGACGGCGTCGCGAACGGTCGGCTGCCCACTTGTGTTTCGTTGCATCTCGAATCCTCTGCGGTTCGCCACTCGGGCTGGCGGTGATGGGATGAGCCGCAGTATGGGATTCGATACCTTGTTTGAAAATTGCCAAAAATGCTCAAAGTCATTACATTCATGCATGACATCGCCGAGTGGCCTGACGGGTCCATTCAGGCCGGAAGCCTTACCGGGCGGGGCTGAGCGCCGCCAGCACCGGTTTTCCGGCAGCCGCCGCGAGCGTACGCGGCGGTTCCTTTCAGGGAAGACACCTAGCGCCATCCGACTCGGGATCTTGTTCGCCCCCTTTATTCCCTTTCAATCAGGTTCGCCGCGATGAGTTTCAATCTGCAGCAGTTGACGATGTTCACGACGATCGTGTCCGCCGGTAGCCTGGGACGAGCCGCGACGCTGCTCGACATGACCCAGCCCGCGCTGAGCAGATCGATCAAGCGGCTCGAGGAATCGGTCGGGGCGCCGCTGTTCGAGCGCCACACGAAAGGGATGCAGCTGACCGCGCTGGGCGAGGCGTTGATGCCGCATGCCATGTTGCTGCAAAGGGAAGCCGAGCAGGCGCGCGAGGAACTGGACGCGATGCGCGGCCTCGCGAAAGGCGTCATCAAGGTGGGCGCGGTGGGCAGCATCGCGAGCCTCGTGCTGCCGATGGCCATCGCGTGCGTGCTCGATAAATGGCCCAACCTGCGCGTCGAGGTGATTGAAGGCGTGTGGGACCGTCTCGTCGAGGGTTTGCTCGCTTACGAGATCGACCTGGCGCTCTGCACCTCGGGAATCGAAACCGACGAGGTCGCTGCGCTCACCGATTGTTCATGGACCGACCGGAGTTTCGTGGTCGCGGCGACCGATCATCCGTTGCGCTCGACGCGCGGCCTTCGGCTCGAGGACACGCTGACACAACGGTGGGCCATCACGCCCAAGGGAACCGGACCTTATGCCCACATGCAAGAAACCTTCGAAGCCCGAGGCCTCCCGATGCCGGCCATTGCCGTCGAGACCCGTTCGGTCACCGTGCTCAAAAGCCTGGTAGCACGATGCGGCTTCGTCTCATGGATGGCCGAGCCGATGTACGACACCGAAAGCAAGGCCGGCGTCATTGACGCGCTGGACATCGAAGGCCTGGATGCGCAACGCACGTTGACCGCGTTTCGGCGCCGGCGCGGCACGCTACCCACACCCGCGGTCAAGCTGCTGGACGAATTGCGGCAACTGACCGGATCGTTGCGCAAGTGAGCAGGCGGCCGGCGAGAGGCTTCGGCGTTCCGCCCCCTTCTTCCGGCCGTAATCCTTTTGTATGTCGACACCTATCAACTGTAGACACACATAAATGTCCGCACGTGAATTGCCAGCCAATACGGAGGACGGCAATTCACTAAACGCCATCAGATGCCACGGAAAAGTTGGCACTTGGGTCGAAATGCGCTAAGAGAGAGACCGAGAAACAGACAAGAGTCTGCACTCGGCAGTAGAAACGCGGGCTCCGATGCCATGTAAAACAGGGACATGTCGAAGATGCGTACCGAGCATTGACGGCCTGCTCAGTCCAGACGGCGGAAATTTCAACCTCTACGCTTCGCCTAGCGACTTCCGATTCCCGTGAGGTAACTAGCGATCAACCTGGGCTGTCTCAACGGCATCGATTAAGGAAATTTTTTACAGTCTTCTCAGGCACCGCGAGTCGGCGAGCGATGCCCCCCCTGGCTTCATCCCGAGCGCATCCAATCGAAGCATCTCTTTGTGGTAATCCGGGCCCCATCTAGAAACGCGCAACAACGCGAAACCCTCCGCCGTTTCGACGTATGAAAATCGCATGCCGCAGTCGCAGGCCGCGCGTAATCGACCTAGGTCTGAACGCACCCTTCGAACGAGATAACCGGGCCCATGTTTTGCTAATCGACTCGGGCAAGGAAAGCGAGGTAGCCTTTTACTAGGCATCCTTATTTTTATTTCGTTTGATTTTGAATAGTTATAAATATCCGCGAACTGTCGATCTTCCAAGAGCCGTGGGTTTTCCGCGACCAGACGCATCAATGATAACGCGATCACATTCTGAATCGGCTTCCTTCGACCTCGATAAGAGAAAATATCCGCAAGATCTTGCCGCCCCCTAGCAACCACATATTTTTTTACATAATCATCTCCGAAGCATTTATTAATTAGCCTTTCCATACAAATGCCACGCTTCGCACCGGCCAGGTATCGTGAAGCGCCAATCATAAAATCCCAAAACTCGTTCGGAAAATTAGCAACATCGATCGAAAGTCTATCTTTCAATAAATCTGCAGATACTTGTGCGACCATTTGACAATTTTTCTTTTGTCGGCTGGTCAATCGGAGTTTGATCGGCGATATTCCTAGTCGAACAGCTTTGTCAGGAGATATATATCCCATAGTTCCTTTTTCGGCATACCGGTCAAGTTCCCATAGCACTTCGTTGTGTAAATGGCAGACAATGACGCCAGGGAGCTGATGGCTACGTCTCCAATGTGGAAAGCCATCTGTTAACTTGTCCTCGCGAAAGCACACCGGACAAAATCTGTGTCCGTGCCAGGGAGTTGTCCAAGTCGTCATCGGGCGCGCCTTTGTAACGCCTAAAGAGGATACCCCACACACCCTTTCCAACATCATCTTAGTTCTTTCGGGCGTCAAGATTGATGCAAAATACGGGAAATCTGTCATATCGCATGCGATCTGTGTCGGTGAAAGGTGCCAGCAGCCTGTTGTTTCGCGTGCAACGGAATCCAATCCGCCAGCAGCATATGACGCTATGATCCACCGTCCGAACAGGCGACGTATCATCGGCTTTAGTGGTAGAGCCGGAACAGATTCGAGATAGCGGGCCACGATACCGAAGAGTGGTTCGTCATCTAAAGGTTCATCGAGATAGATCGCCATGAATCTCACCATTCTCAAAAGTACGCCTGGATGGAATGAGGTGGCTCGGCAAACTTCGTTCTAGTTCCGCGACGACACACCAGTGTCCGCGGTCGTTCGCCAGCGCCGCATTCGCTTCGATGTAACGATCGACGAGTTCAATCCACGCAGCTAGGTGTGTTGCACGTCTCCTCTGACATCTCCACGAACCGAATTCCTGCTGGACGCTCAACATATTTTCCAGCCTCCCCTTCTCGACACCCAAGTGATAGCTCGCCTTACTCATCGAATATCCTCGTGAAATGAGATATCCAGCCGTCATTGCTAGATCGATACCATCATGCGTCGGCTTCAACACAGCGGCGCTCTCGGTGGAGCTACGGGAATAAAGGAAAGAGAAACCACACGAGCAGATACAATGTGACTCACATTCTCCAAGCTCTCGAATCGAAAGTCGATGTTGCGGATCAGCCACTGACACTGCCCTAGGGCATATAGGAACTACCACTCTTCGCATTCTGTCAACATGTTCTTGAAGCAAGAACTCCAAAAGCACGTATTTCAGCACACTACTTGATTCGCTTTTTTCCCTCCAGAATACTCTGCGCATCCAATAATCATTGTGCAATGATATGCCGATTCTTTCAAAATACGCATAACCCATTAGCCTCGCAAGGTCCCCCACCACATCCCGAATGTCGACAGATTTTTCATTCGTATATCCAATGGCTCGCGCACAAGCGATTCGTGCCTCTCTTTCGAGATACCGGCAAGCATCTTTTCTACCAGCTAGTACCTTGGCCGAGAGCTTTGCAAATCGATATCGCGCCTCGTGTTGATTTGTCGAACCGACAGGTTCAATGCACCGCCCCGCATCAAATTGTCGACCTGTTGCGATCAATGATTGCGTGGCACCACAACCGCTATAGCTAAGCGGATATCGATGTACTAAGCATGTTAGTACGCCGGGTAACTGATGGGTCCGCCGCCAATATCTCGGAATATCGGAAGCGATGTCCTCCTTCCAGCACATCTCGCAATGTCTCATACCGAGACGCCCCGGAGTCGCTCTGTTTAGCCATGTCGACTGACTCGTAGAATCATCTTGACTAGCGTCTCCTCGCTTCGGACTACACAACTCAGCATAGTATGGGTAAATAGTTAACCTTTCTCGAATTTCGTCTACGCTCATTCCCCATACCATGGCCGTTTCGATTGCTATGCGATCCAATCCGCGTGCAATACCAATCAGCAGGCCGACATCCGAGCCAGAGGGGTATTTCTGAAATGCGCTCCTTGACGTCACTTTCGCATCCTCGAGATATCGTGCGACAATGCTAAATAAGGCCTCATCAGGCAAAGGCATATCGAGAAAAACGGCCACGCGACCCTCCATTTTCCTATCTGATGAGAAAAACTTCCGAACCGATCAGGCTTTCCTGAAATTCACTCTTTTTCGCCCCCTCTGTTTGATAGACGCGCCCTGGGGTGAGTCTTCGGGCGGCAACGCTCGGCGCACTACTTCCTCGAATGAAAGCGTGCGGTCAGTTTCCAGGACTCGACGTACTAGAGACTCAGCCTCAATTTCTGATCGTCCCATTTCAATCAACACTGCAACAGAGGCGGAGAATTTTTCCAAAAAAGCATCGTCCACCAGCTTCGTGCCGATCTGCCGCCGTCGCTTTTCACGCGTCATTCTCTCCCGAAACGCCTCGACGTCCGCAGTTGCGAGGTCCACGCATTTGGCCAACGTAACATAGTCCCTGGTCCGCAACGCTTGCAGTAAATTTTCCACTGGCCCGAAACCAGCCTTGACAGCCTCCCGCACAAGTCCCGGCGTGACACTCTCATTATTCGCCTGCAGCCCCTTATATTGGGTTAGCTTCCATGCCAGTTTGGCAAATGCCGGCAAACCGGCGCTAACTTCGTGCAATACCGCCATGATTTCCTCCGGATCACTTGGCGGCATCGGAAGAAAATCTATGTTAATAATTGCTTTTGCCAGACGCTTCCATAGCACATCCATAGAGAATGGATTCATCGGAATAGCCCCATCACCAGACGAGCGACGAGTAGTGCGCAAGCTCCGAACCATGTACTTTCGAGCCTCAGGCGTTCCGAGCAAGATGAATGTGCAACCATTACTGTTTAGCAAATTCGTTAGAAAATCGATCAATTGAGTTTTATATGCTGACCGCAAGGCGAACTGGATTTCATCAATCACCAGCACACCCGTAAAATGGCGACGCAGCACATCCTCCACCTTCAAAATATAATCAGTTGTATTTGATCTTGATGATATTTCATTGACATAGTACGTCCCAAGGTACAGGTCAAACCAATGCAGAATTCCCTTCATCAGGGTCAGTACCGACCCGTTAGCGGGACAGGAAACAAAAACCCATACCACCTGCATGAATCTCGCTGGAACTCCTTGGTACTCGCGATGCTCAATGATCATTGGAAACGTACTCAGCACCATTTTCGCCAACGTCGTTTTCCCTGCTCCAGAAATTCCAAACACGAATTTACTGAGCGCATGAGAATCCCCTGGCAGACAGATCGGTCGGGGCGAACCCGCCTGCACTAACGCATAGTTTTCTTGTACTCGTTTCCTCAGGGAACGGGTTGGGACTAGACCAGAGTAGCGGTATCGCATCGCAGTGTGCAACCAACTCAACAGTTCGACGAGTTCACCCTGTAGTACTAGCACCTGAGAGATGCGACTGATGGCGAGAATCTTTCTGTCAATCGACCATTTTCGATAGTGCGGAGCGTGAGGTACGTTAAATGCCATCGCCATTCCATTGAGAATCGGCTTCAATGGTCCGAACGGTGGCAATGCTAGTATCAGAGGATTTTCACCATGTTCCTGCAACTCCAGACTTGAAGAATGATAAACAGCCTCCACCGATGGACAAGTATTTCGGAAAATATCGTCTCCCGCCGGATCAAGAGGAACATCACGATATAATTCACAACCTGAACTAGATTTTTTTGCGCTTTTCATGATAGCATTCCTAATTTGTAAATTTTTACTACGCCACCCTCTCAACTCCACATCATGTCATCCTTATTTTTACCTCCCTAGTCACCGAGCAAATCCAACATATTTCGACGAACGCGCGCTTCGATCTCCGATTCATTTTGAATCTCTGCTCGGCTCGAATCATGTTGCTTTTTCGTCAGGAGTGATCGCTTCGATTTCCTGTTCGCATATCGCTCTCGTTCACGCGCCTCTCGCATCCCAACTGTCTCAGGATGACTTAGCCCTGCCCGTTTCAGAGTCACTTTTTGTTCCCTCTTTGATTTCCGACTTTCCTCGGTGTTATTGAGGATTTCCATCACTCGCTGCGGCTGCAGCTTTCGCTTCTCTCGCCTTGAATTTACACGGTCAATCAGACTTCGGATGTTCCACTCCATAAGGTCAACATCGCCGGGTAGCTGCTTGTTGGTCCCCGCTTGATAGCCATACTCAAGGTGCCCCTTTCCTTCCAATAAGATGCGGGACATGTCACCTGGATTGAACTGAATTGGTACTGGTTCACGAGCTTTCTGCCCCCAACAATGAATGAGCGTGCTTTCGATGTAGGGTGACGTGTAATACACACCCTGCCATAGGAGCCCGCGTTCCGTAGGCAAGGCGGTCGAGCGTGGCCAGGTCGCCATACGGACTTCGTCTAGCGAATGGTGACGCAAGGACCCTGTACGATTTTCCATGCCCCAGTTCCATCGATTGAGCGGTGTATCAGCCATGCCCTGAAAGATCATGTCTGGCTCCGCGCCTTCCCGTCCAATAGGCGTTTGAATATAGACAAGGATGGCCCGAAGCAATTTCTTTGTGAATTCGCTGAGCGTGTCAGTCGCATCCCACGCATAGTGCGGTGATCCGCGGGCGGTCGCATCTTTTTCCACAACACCAAAACTTTCTCGCTGGAAATGAACCGGTATGGTGCCAAACCTGCGCTCAATCAATGCATGCCTCACTGGATTACGCGCTTCGACGTTGCTGATCGGTAGATGCAGTTGCTGGTTGACTCTTTTCCAAGCATCAATCTTCATGTAGTCGCTACCGCGATCGGCCGACATGCCGTTTCCAGGAAGATCGTGACAGGGCCACTGCTCTGGATCGATTTGAAGGTCGTACCGTGCACAGAATTCGTCTTTGGGTGTTACGATATTCTCGAAGACTAGCGCTACCGCCGCAAACGATGGCGGATCGAGGGTGACAAGCACACCTGCAATCATGCGGCTCCAAACGTCCATCACTAGATAAACGGTGGGACGCCCGACCACAACGGTTCGGTCATATCGTGACACCAGAAATACATCCGCGACCGTAGCGTCAATCATGTATTCGGTGCCGGGTCCCGCACTATGCTGTAGCGCATGCCCATGCTTCGGACGTCCAGTTAACGCGTATTTCCGCTCGCCCATAGCGCGGCGCTTACGGACAGCGACCGGAACCCGTGTTAGCCAATAGTGCTGGAACTGCCGGACTGTGACCTCTTCAAATGGAGCCAGTTCGAGAGCGATAACTTGCCCCGTGAGATCTCTGACTTCACGCGTGCAACGGCAAACGTAGTTAAGATGGTCCACCAACCGTTGCATGGTTTGGCGCCGGCGTGGACCGTCGCGCATCGGTGGCGCATGCGGCCATTGTCCCGTATCCCTACATTTTTCCCGACCACGTTGTTTTGCCTTTTGAGGGGTACGACGTGCCGGAAACCGTGTGTCTGGAATCTTGAGCTTGATCCGCTTAGCTAGCGCGTTGGGAATGTCAATCTGCCAAGGCCCCTCCTTGCTAGTCAGGTAGATGTCAACGTATTGCTGAAAGAGTCGGTTCAATAGCTCGGAAGGAATTGCGTAATGGCCACCGTCGGTCGATCGACGACCTGGGCGGCTTTTGAATACTCTTTGCTTTATTTTTTCATTTACGTCATCACTGTCACGGAAACGTGCCGGTTGCTCCATCCGACCACATCGCCAAAAATTGCTAGCCACCGACAAAGGAGTCATGCCTCGTTGCAGATAGAAACGATGTAGTCGCCGGATCAACTGTATACTGACGCCTTGACCGTTAGCGTGTTGTTCAAAAATCAACTTCCGAGTCGTACCCCCATACAATAACTTTTTGAAGAGATTTCGATCCCCTACCAGCCCCTCGATTCGATTCCAGTTCTCGACACTCTTTGATTCGTGTCCCTTGGTACGACCTATGACTCGCTTGTATGCGTCAAAAGGATCGTCTTCTACATAAACAAACTGATCCTCGTTTTGATAGCCATGCGCTGCGCGTCTTTGGAACTCCTCGACCGAGATGTGCTTTATCTCCAATCGACTTCCAAATACGTGACACAGCGCTACGTCAGGCGCTCCACCGCCGGCGAGCACGACTCGGTACAACCTCCCGTTTGATTTATCACGCACCAGTTCTCCAACCGCCGGCAATGCGGAGCGCGGCTCCTTATCTTTCATATCACCTCCAGTCGGAAAATGGTCTATGTGAAGCGCTCGACAGTGCCTCCCATTGACTGAAAGCGTAGCTCTAGAGTTTGCGCCTTTCATTGCTCTGACCACGTTCTCCATCCCAAGTCGCTCGGACATTGTTGACGACATTGGATTCGTGCCCTGGGAATGGGTGTCGTATCTCCTGCGGGTCGCTCAAAATTCGGACGGAGCTCGCCGGTTGATTCAGTAGAAGGGGTACGTCAAGGCGGCAAACGATCGTACGACCGGCAATCAATTGAAGCGCTGCTCGAACGCATTCAGCTATCGTGAAATCGCACGCACGGGCCACGGCAAAGCAGACGTCCAGAATCCGCGCGTAACTGTAACGACGCAATCGCCGACTCACGGCCTCTTGCGCCATCTGCTCACGTTCACTGAGACCGTACGCGAGAAATTGCTCGTTGATCCCGAACAACTGCCATAGATTCCTCGCGTAGCAATCGTTCAATCCCGCCGAGTACTGCGTACGCCATTGAATACCCAGACGCCGCCAATATTCCTCGAGAATCAATCGCTTCACGGAAGCTTTCGTCGAACGCCTGCGCATCGAAGCCGATTCAATTGCAACCCAACTGGAGCCGCGCGAGCCGGTCTTGTAGACCATCAAATCCGTAATCAGGATGCGTGGACTCCCGTCCCTATACGTCGGATGGTTAACACCTATGAAGCGAGCGATACGCGCCGTCTCGTCAACATCCAGTACCGGGTAGTATTCACGCAGTTCTCGCGTTTGACGGTCCCAATGCTGTTTCAGAAAGATGGACAAAATCAAATCCGAAGCCAACACAACCTGGCGTCCGCCGCACCGACTACAGGAGAACCGGTGCAGACGACCGATGCCGCGCAATTCGCTGAGTGTCCGGCCCGGCGCGTACGTACCCCACTCACCCGAGCCACGTCCCTCTCTGATGTAGCGGTCCCTGTTTTTTTGGGAGAGACTCCCTTCCCCCCATCGTGGATCGATACACCTGGCCCTTGTAGACTTGCTGGGATTTCCATGAACTTCACGTGTGTCGAACATGATGATGCCCTCCATTACCAATACGGACTTACGGCATAAGTCGACGAGCTTGCGCGCGGCGTGTTTAGGCGAGGTACAACCCGCAGTGACCAGACGCTCTGAACCGCTGATCGGTACGACGATATTTGATGCGCGCGCAACTCGAGGTACGTTGGGACGAGCGCCCCCCCACGATTTTTCAAAAAAATCGGGGCTCGCTTGACTCCGTGGGAAGGGCCGACTAGGATGGGACTGTCGATTTCCACAATTCGATGCAGTTCCGAAAAGGCCTTTTTGGGTTGCCGCCCAGAGGCCTTTTTTCCTTTCAGCCAAGCAATTAAGGTTCGTCCATAGCGTTTCCTCCGCGGCACCCATTAAAGGGCACCATGTAATCTCGCCTTTGGCGGCAAGAGCTCGACACGCATTCACTGCTGGGCAGCTTAGTAAACGTGGTGAAAATAGTAAAAAAACGGACTTAAAAAAATAGGGACACCTCGGAGAACAAGAATTGGCCGATATTCATAGTGGTTTTCACTAGTGTGTAATGGTGTATTTGTGTTCTTTTCGCGAATCTGCTCAAACAGATGAATCACCCGTCGTTCAACGAATCTCGGTACTGGCGAAAGCTGCAGTCGCCTCCCGATGACGTACAAGACAAAAGAAAGGTGCCGATGCGTCGTCGGCTGGAAGGACTACGGGGGATGGCATATGCCGCAGCTGCTGTTATCTATACGCATAGAACTGCGTCGTGGTTGAGCAACTTGTTCAACCGGGATCGAACAGCCTGCGGAAATGAACCGCCTGGCCATGCTACGAGTAACAGCAAGATCTTCTATCAATATCTGCGGGGGGAACGTGAACCGCGTCCGGGCCCGCGAGGCAAATATGGGCAGAACCTGACCGCAGCCATCCGAGAGCTACCGGGCGGTGTCATAGCTCACCTATGGTCGGCCTCTCCGATCTGGGAGTTGATCGAGGGTGGCGTTTCTGTGGAGTTCGTGAGGGGTATCTTGAGCCTGCTAGAAGAGCCCCTGCCAGGCATGCCCGCGCTTGAACACGTCCGCACATGGGCGCACTACCGCCTCGCTATCCTCGAGCACGCACCAGAAGCGAAGCAGCAAGAATGGGCTCGCGCAATTGCACATCTTCATTCCGTAGAGACGACAGACGACCCGGTGTTTCGCTACATCAGTGGTCCATTGAATCAATACGTCCTTGCACACGAGGCGCAGATACCACTGGTACCCCGCCCCCCCTGAAAAGACGCCGGAAGTCGCGGCTGCTCGTCAAAATGGAAGAGGTCGCAAAGCGAAATTGGCAGAGAAGTAATCGTTTCGATAACGGCGTCAGCCGCTTCGGCAGCTCAGGACGTCTACCTGACCGCCGATTTCTCAAGGAATTTGCTAGAGAATGGAGTGCCCAGCTGCGCTGGAACGATGCCTGGAAAGCGCTGCACGCGGAGATCGAAGAAAGTCGACATCCCACGGCCGGATGGAAACTACTCTATGAGGCGTGGAACATACCAACGAATTCAAAAAAATACCTATAACATCAATAACTTACCCTCTACCTCGTGGCACACCTTCAGTCTAAAAGCGTGCGCGATCCCGAATTTCGGCCCGATTCACAGGCACACGGGCGCGATGCGGAAGCTTGAATTGCCGCGATCGATTCATCTGCACTCAATCGTGCTCGGGAATCGCAAAATTGACACCCAACGCACACTCACGCTGCACGCGCTCCAGCGCATCAAGGTAACGATGTACCGGTACCGACGCGAGCTGAACGTCGTGCGCGACGAGCAACGCTTCGAGCGCTCTTCGTTCGTCATCAGTTGCGCACCATGCATCGCCGCGCCCCGCTCGCTCGACACACGCACTCAAGGCCGCCTGCGCCTCGCGGTACAGCACCGTCTCCCTTTCGTCGCGCAATCGGAACGCCAGTTCCAGTACATTCGACAGCGTCACAATTCCATCGACACTACCGTGCCCGTTCAGCAATGAAGCGAGCGCGCAATGGTGCTTCAGTGACAGTCGTCGCACTTGCGCAGCAGGCAACGGCAAGAGATGCGCTTTGCTCAACGTACGGCGCGCCCTGTCAGATGCTTTACGCATGGCCGCAACCCCAACCCCGGCTCGACAAGTTGCGCGGCCCGGCCGTGAACCAAAGCAACGTCTCTGCGACTCCTGCAGCGACATGCTCTATCTCGACATCCTTCCCGCGACCGTCGCGATGCCGGAACCCGTGTCGCAAATACTCTAACGCTTGATTAATCACAATTCCAATCAAGTTGTCGTCGAATTCGCCCGCGAGTCCGCATAGCACCGCACGCTGCACCCGCACTATGCCGGATCCATTCGGGCAAACCTACATGGGGAGCACCGCCTGGTACGACGGCATCCACTAATCGATGCAATGGGCCAACGGGCACAGTAGCCGAGTTCGACGCACCATCACAATCGGCGTTGCTCCAACTGCGGCACGGGCCCTAGTTCAATCGATACTTTCTTTGCTCGCTGGCTACCCAGTCTTTCATCTTGCCGACGTCCGCAAGAAAGTCGCCCGCGCAACCGTCCAGTTCGAGGACCAAAGTCTTTGATGGCCGCACGTCCAGGACCGTCACTCCAGCGTGGTCCCGAATAGTCCGAAGGTCATCCTGCGGGATGTCACCGGATCCTTTGAAAAACAGCAAATATCGACTCATGACGCAGCTCCGATCAGTGAGGCAATCCACTCCCTACGTCAAATTTATCGAACCCAAGCGAATTACATGTCTTGTACAGCAACGACTTCAGGTCGACCAAACGGTCAGAGGAACGCGGTCGTCCTGCCAACTCAGGCGCAGTCTCAAGCAACCGCGCCGCGAAACCGGAGACGATCGGACACGCCATTGACGTCCCGTCCTTTGCAGCATAGCCGCTAACACCGACGGTCGATATGACCGCGACGCCGGGCGCTGCCAGTTCGACCTTTCCATGGTTCGAGAACGCGGGCACGAAATCCTTCGAGTCGGTTCCCTTCGCCCGTTTCGGCCAACTTGCGTGCACCGAGCCAGACGGGAATGTACCAGATCGCCCAACGGCCGCGACCGAAACTACCTCCGGATAGCTAGCGGGAAATACCGGGGCACTGTGCCCGTCGTTGCCGGAGGCTGCAACAACCAGTACGCCGTTCTCTTCAGCGTACTTGATCGCCGATTCAAGCACGTCGTCGACCTTTTCCTGCCCGAGACTCAGATTGATGATGTCGGCACCGTGATCCACGGCATTGCGAACCGCTTCAAATATGTACAGCGTGTCCGCCTCTACGGCGTCACGCTCGAACACGCGAAAGCTCATCAACTCTGCATTCGGCGCAAGCCCGCTCACGCGCCCCCGGCCCCCGATGATTCCAGCGACATGTGTCCCGTGCCCGGTACCGTTGTCACCCAGATCGTCCGCATCGTCGGCCTGCGTGTGAGAAATGCGATGGGTTACATTGCCAAGATCCGGATGGTCGTCCACCCCCGTGTCGATCACGGCCACCTTGACCCGACGACCCACCTGCGTCCCGCCCTGCAGCGGCTGATTCGGCGGGTAATGGAACTTGAAGCTATCGACATACGTTGGATCAAGCGCATCAAGCGTGAAGACGACAGGCCCGTGAATCGCCATGATCCCGGATTTGGACTGCCCCCAGAAATCAGCAAACGGCGTGACTCTCACAAAATTAGCAAGTCCGACTCCCGTGGGAATCGTTGCATGTCCGGTGGCGTCCGTCTTGCCCTCCAAAACATTATTCGTTCCCCACTCGCAGACAACGACCCCCGCGTTCGCGACAGGCTGACCACGGGGGCCCTCCACTCGAATGCGAAATGGGGTGTTCGTTACCTGGGGCACGATGCCAAACGAGTACGGGCCGGCCGCCATCAACGCGCGGTCGATTTCGATCGCTGCGAGACGATACGTTCGAACCGGATGTAACTTGATCGCTCCGTTAGCGACCTCGAACGAGCGCGCCTGGTCGTCGGTCAACTCGAGCATCGCAACATCATCGACCGCGGACGACGTAACAGGAATGTTTGCACCGGCCGGAAACGCATTGCGCAGAAGAGCCGTGACGCCTCCGCTCTGGAAACTGGAACGTTGAAACGGACCGACAAACGTCGAACCTTCGACGGTCGCGGTCATAACGATGTATTTTTGGGTGTTCGACGTCATTTCTAGCTATCCGAGAAAACTACCGCTGCGTCCGCGAACGCACACGAAGCGCGATTCGAATGTCGTTCAACACGGTGGCCGAATTCGCCACCAGTTCCTGCTTGAGATCCTCGTAGACGTTCGCTTTGCCGTCCGGATCTGTAATCGTCAACACCGCCGCAAACGGAACCCCGTCCTCGGGAAACTCCACCTGATTCCGCGCGACATAATTGACGGTCATGCGCCACTCGGCCGAGCGGCCGATGCCGCGAAAACTGCCTTCCAGCACCTTGACGGGACTCCATTTGAGTCCATCCAACAGCAAGGCCGACTCACGTGACGTGCGCTTCAAGCCACGCGAATGAACCGGATTGATCCTGCCGATCCACCCGACCTTGGTGGCATCTTCCGATTCTTCATCCTCCTCCTCGTCATCCTCGCTGACGTCGCGTGGTTGCGTCTCATCCTCTCGCTGGCGCAGTGAAGGCACCAGGCTGATACGTGCCGCCTCAGCACCGTAATCAAAATCAAGCGGCGGCGAGTAGACCAGGGTGAGACGAGCAATCCCTCGGCAACGCCCTTCGGCATCAACGAGTTCGCGCGGCCACCTGAAATCGATCACGCAGTTGTCGTCCTTTTTCAGGTTGTCGCATACGACCACGCCGAACGTGTGCCTATTCAAAATCAGCGTTTCCGAACTCGGACGCGGATAGCCGAAGCCGACCAGTCCTCGGCCCACGCGTCGTGCCTTCAAAGTGCGTAGTGGCGCAGGAAAATACGTGTTGTGAAGAAAGATGGCCTGCACGATCTCGCGCCGAGCCTCATGCCCCAACTCGAGGTCGAGCTGGGCCAATGTCTTGGCCGCCAAGGGGACCGCCATGCTGGTGCCCTTCACTGCAGCCACCAAGCCATCCTCGGTGACGCTAGCCAGCCCGGTCAGTCCCGACACGTCAGTCGTATCCGCGCCGCCAATGTGACAGATGTCAGGCTTCACCGATCCCCGCACGCCTGGGCCACGACGACTATATCGAGCTGGCGCATCCGGGATGCAATTGGGCACACCTTGGCCGTTGGTCGCACCGACCGAGACGTTCATCAGCGAATCCGCAGGGCCCCGAAGCGTATCCGACCTGCTTTCAATAAGTTGAATCGCCGCATTCATCAGGTTATCGTCCCATTCCGGACGCGCATCGCTGCCTATAGCATTACCTGCCGAGATCACAAAGAACACGTCGTGACGACGAGCAATCTCATCAAGCCAGATTGCCTCCTCACTGAAATCACTTTGTGAAACTGCAGTTTGATTGTTCAGACTGAAATTAAAGACACGCACGGGATGGTTCCGTCGACACTCCCCGACAACTTGATCGAGACTGTCGAGAAACTTTGCCGAACCGTTTTCATAGTATTCCCCTGCAAATGCGTCCTTGGTCTGGAGAGCAATATCGATCAGCCAGCAACCGTCGTCTTCCAGGCGCGCCCCATACTCAGGATTGAGCTCCCGAGCACCGACCAGCAATCCAGCAATGTACGTTCCATGTTCAAGATCGCGGTGGTTTTCTGGGATGCCACCATAAACGGCCTTGACCCAACTACCCAACGTATTCGCGATGCCGCCGTCAACGACCGCGACCGTGGGATAAGTAACGCGCTCGACCGGTTCGGGAATCTCGGCGGGAAGCAATGAAACAACCGTTGAAGTCCGCTGGATTCTCTGGCCCACTGCAGCCTCGACAAGCGGGGAGCGCTGATCCGTGACAAACGACTGCGGTATCGCAACCGTCCGGATGTCGGGATGCTCGCCCAGTAGCGCCAACAAGGCCCGATGCGCATTCAACGAGTAATCTCCGTCGACCCGCAGTTGCTCGCCAACTTTTGATAACGCGGCAAAACCGTCCAGCACGGCAAAGCCGGGAGACTCCGTCAAACCAATGTATGCCGATGAAATCGACTCGAGCCCGTTCTCGAGTACGACATAGATGCCCAAGGAACGACTGAGTTCGGCCAGCGAACGGACAAACGTGTCAGCGGGCTGATCAGCGGATCGCAGCGCAGCGGGCATCGACTGAAGCTTAGCCAACGCGTCCGAAATCGGTTCGAAAAAGCGCACCGAATACATGGGCGCCAGTTTCTGCTCATTGAGCCGCCCGACGGCGTGCTTCGCGTCCGGAACACGGCGGTCCGCCGCTGACCACAGGTGAAGATTTTCCAGCGCGCCCAGTTCGGACCGCTCGCGATTTGGATTTAAAACGAGGTCACCGTGCTTGTCGAGCCGGCGCTTCGTGTTCGCATCGGCCGCCTCGATCCTCTCAATCACCCGGCTCAACCCAGCACCATCAGCACGAACGACGAGCTCCCCTATGTCAGCCCCGCCAACAACCGGTGCCGTGTCTCGCGTAAACAGCCTTTGGACGGGGCGATGGGATTTCGCCCAAGCCTTTTCCTGAAGGCGGACCTTGACGAATCCGGATAGACCGAAACGCGCGCTGCTCTCACCAAGCTGCGCCTGGATCGTTCGAATACTGTTGGTAATGGATGCGCGATGTGCCGCGAATGCGGCATCGCGATCGGCGTAGAAATCTGTCTTTTTTCCGCCTGGGGTCGTCTTTCGATCCCGCTGCAAAGCCGACGGATTCGACACATACAACAGCGGATAGTCCGCAGCCATCACTTTCCCCGGTGCCGGGTCAAGTCACCCAGCGGCTTATCGTTGTCCTGTTGACACCAAATATTTCGCCCACCTCTACAGTTGTGAATGAATATCGCTCAAGCACGACTCGAGCAAATTCTTTCAACGGTGTATTAACAATTTCAATCGCTTGCTTCGGCACTCTCGCCGCATGCGTGCAAATCACCGTCTGCAGACGCTCGGCAAAGGATACATTCACCCCATCCAAAATCCAACTCTTTTTTAGCGACTTAACTACGTCTTGAATTTCAGCGCCGGACGCGCCTTCCAAAATGCACGCGAGCAACTTCGATTGCGCACGACCAAATTCGAGTGGCTTCGCGTATCGTTCGATGATTTTCGTTCGTGCGTGCTGATCCGGCTTGGGCATCTCAATTTGCAACTCAAACCGGCGCCAGACCGCGGGATCCAGCAACTGGGGATGATTGGTAATACCTATAGTCAGTCCGTGACGGGCGCGCTCGTCCAGGTTTTGAAGCAGCGTATTAACGACGCGTTTGATTTCACCGACTTCATTGGGGTCATCCCGCAGCTTCGCGATTGCGTCAAATTCATCCAGAATCAACAAGGCACGATGACGATTCGCGAATGCGAACAAATTACCAATATTGCGGGAGGTCGTCCCTAGAAAGGACGACATCAGGCCGTCCAATCGCGCAAGGATGACCGGCAATTTCATCTGACGCGCCAGCCAGAGCGCGAGTTCGGTTTTACCGGTTCCAGGATCACCGAACAATACGCAACTCCGCGCGGGTTCAATGCCGACTGCCTTCAGTTCGCTGGCACGGCTCCACTCTGTCACCCAGGTATTCACGGCCGTCGATAAGGCGTCGGGCAAGATCGGGCTGACTTCCGGCATTGACGTGGCCACCAGGACCGTGGCGACCGGTGCCGCCGTTTCCCGATCGACGGGTACTCGCGAACTGCGCGTCAGCGGCTCGCCAGCAAGCAGCGATGAGGCCCCATCTGGGGCGTCTGCGGCGGGCTCCCTGGCTTCAGGCGACGGGACAAGCTTGCGAATTGTTTCCGCCTCCCTCGCGTGCCCCGCGCTCAAAAGTTCGTCCGCCAGACGCTGTACGAGCTCTGTCCCGCCCGGCGCGCTCATCGCAGCGCCACAGAGCTCTTGAAGCACGCCTGAAATGTGCAATTTTGAGGACTTCACGTGCATGAAACCGACCAAAATGTGCAGATGAGACTACATGACACTCATTTCGTCAAGCAGTCCCATCGTGGTCAGCCTGTTTGCCCGCTTCCTTAGACGACACCGGCACGCTCTCACGCTAACGCGGCTCGCATGGCCTCCTGAAACCAGACGAACAGTTCGTATGCGCGACCGGTCGTCAAAAGCAGCGCCCCGCCCAACAACATGAACTGGCTCCAGAGATGCCGTACGGGAGAATAACGCCACGTCAGCGTCCACAGCCATCCACACCAGCTGTTATTAGTGGCCGCGAACGCACGCAGCCCTGCAAGCCCGTTGACGGCAATTGCAAAAACGCATAGCGCAATCGCGCCGCCGTTCTGCACCACGACCTGGAAGTCTTCCCGGATCAAAGTCGCCCAGAACTTGCCGGCCGCTGCGGTCGCGGCAAATGCCAGGATCTGCGGCGGTACGTTGTTGTGAATGATCCCGAGCAGCAGGTACGCCGTTAGCGCCGCACCAGTGGCTGGAAGGAGAGCCAGCGTCGTGGGCGCAAGATCGCGATCCCGCCCAAATGCGATGAGCGATGCCAATGCACTCGGGATGATCGCCACAACACTCGCGTTCTTGAGAAGCGATTCAATCTGTTCGAAGTGGCGGAAGAAAAACCAGACGACCAGCAACGCCAGAAACGCGATGGGCAACAATCCGTCCGGCGGACCACCACCATTTTTCGGCGGCTCACGATACATGTTGTTGGTCACATGGTTGTTCGTAACCTTGACCTTGTCTCCGACGTGGTTGCCAACGCCTTTGATCTTGACCGATGTGTTCTCGTAGCGGCTCATTGATAAGTTTCCTTCTGCATGGTTTATTTGCAAGCGTCACGCCTGACCGAACTACTCGACTGCAATGAACCCAGGATTGATACAACGATGATCCCGGCGATTCTGGACAACGCTGCGGCACTCCAGCGCGAACATATCAATGTCTGCCACTTCACTCGGTGCGTGCCCATGAAGGACGCGCAGGGCCTCCGAGACTGCGAGCGCGGCCGTAAAAGCACCGACAAATGCCGCACCAACCGCCTTTCCCGCCAGTTGAACGACGCCGCAACGATTAGCGCCCCGCGCCATCAATACCGCATAGGCCCCATTAAGTACTGGCTCTGGCTGCTGCGGACGCGGCCCCCAGGTTTCGGCCGTCGATCGAGTGGCCGGGAACGTGTGCACACGAAGACATTGGAAATCGTCGTACCGACTTCCCAGTCCGGCTTCGACAATGAAGCCAAAGCCGGCAGAGTCGAGCGCGCGACGGGCTTCCGGATTGTCGACGCCGCAGAAAACCAGCGAAGGTTCATCGGTGCCGCGCCGCGTGTACGCATCGAAACCGCGCTCCACGATATTCGTGGCGAAACCCTGACGATCCATCCAGTCGGCCACGACCCGGGTCTTCTGGCGGTTCATGTGATCCGCGTTCGTGAGCACCGACGTGCTTTCCGTCGAAGCGCCAACCACGTCCGTGTCCTGCAGAAGCAGACGTGGCCGCTTGCCCTTTCCGGGCGGATACGGCAGTAGACTCAAACACCATGCAAATGCTTGCCCCAGGTGTCCCAATCCCAGTAACCACACAGACGAGGGAAGCACTTGCAGCCTAGGTCCGTCGGCGTGCGCAGCCGACCAAGCCAATGCCCCAGGAGCCCATAGCGACAGGCCAATGACTTCTGACCCAGCGCTATATCCGTCGCTGACGTAACGAAACGCCTGACTCACCGCCAACGCCGCGGATGCCACTGTGGCAAGCGGCATGACGTATTCCTCGCTGGCCGCGACCATCTCGAACGGCTCATTCACCGGGGCCACGCCTGCGCGCCAGCCCGCCATGAGAAGGCGGAGATGAAACCGCGAACGCGGATCACCGGCGGCGCCGACCTTGATGATCGGAACACCGTCTGCCGGTTCCGCCGCACTCGCACCTGCACGCGTCAGCGCGTCGCGCAGCAAGGTCTCATCGCCAAGCGTGTGGTGAAGCGCCACATCAAGGGCTCCCGATACGGATACGCCACCAAGGAACGCACGTCGCCCCAACTCCACAAGTGCAATCGCTGCGATCTGCTCGTGCAGGCAGCGTGACGCCGACAGGTCAAGGTGAAGGCGAAATCCTTCGGCTATAGCCTGCGCTTCGTCGAAAGACTTCGCTCGCCCACTATCAACCAGTCGCTTGACTGTACGGTGCAACGACTCTGCCTCGAATTGGTTGGTCACGATTTCCCTCACAAGCCGATGTACATGAATTTCCGATTTCGGTGCTCGCCGACCTCATCCCATTTGTGCGCCCCCTGGTACACATAGATGCCCAGGTTCTGCCTGGACACCGTTCGCGCCGCGAACTCCGGCACGATGATTCCGATATGCCCTCTTACCGCGACCATCGGGTTTTGCCGGTCCGTGTCACTCTGGCCGTATCCACCCGGATGCGTATGGATATCCGCAACCACTGACACGCCTTGCTCACGACAGAGCGCCCAGAGACGTCCCATATGGCGACCATCGATATGGACGTATCCACTATCGAGTGCATGTGGATCGATGTCGTCATACATCACGAAGTTCGTTATCGTGCGCACCTCGCCGTCGATATCACCAAGCAGGAAAGCACCACTCTCCCTATGTCCGTCGCTGCGGTGCCGCAGTCCGCGCACCAATCGATGCCACAGCCAGACGTTGCATACCACCCTATGCTGCGGCGACCAAAGGCGGCGAATAGTCTTCCGAATTGAGAAGGACATAAACTTCCTCGAGATACTGAACGATGGATCCGTTGGTCCGCCAAAGCCTGGTTGGCATTTGGGTAACCCAGTTGGGATGCGTCATGATCGTCACCCGGTCACAGGCGAGATAAAGCGCCGTGCCGTGCTGCCAGTCAGATCTGAATACGTCGCTGACTCGCCCGCCCTTACCACGCGGCCATCGGTGAAACGGTAGTGGGCAGTTGGCCACCGGGTCCCAGAGTTGAGCGGTCGGCGGCTGAACCGGGAAGCCACTGAGGTCAAAGCGCAAACTGAAGGTACCGACGGACGCCGTTACGTCGATCAGTGCTTTCGGCCACACGATCTCTCGCAAACGCCACTTCCCGCCCACCTCACCGAGGCAGAACGGCGCTGCCGCGACATCCGCACCAAAGGCGCGCGCGTCGGGGGTCAAGCTCGGTTGAGCGGCGTCCATGTCTTACCCCTGGAAGCGCTCGTTCGGCACAAGGTCGAACGAAACACAGTGGCTGCCGTGCTGCGTGAGCGCACCCACGTGGGTCGAGCCCATCGGGCGCTCGGTCGTCCCGCTCAACTGCAACACGTGCTCCGCGGCGTGCACGGGATCGACGCCGAACTCGCTGTCAGCCCACTGCTTCAGGCGGCTGACGGTTATCGCAGGCGACGCCAAGCGCTCGATCACCCTGCCATTAAAATGAACCACCACTTTGACCTCGCAGTGAGGGTGGAAATGCAGCTTCGGATGACGCTTGTCGCGCAGAACCACTATCAGCCGTTCCTCCGTCAACATCAGATCGCCGTCCTCTTCGAATACCTTCAATTGCTCAACCACGCCCGCGGACACCGCGCTGACCAGTTCAGCCAGCGTGATGCCTTCGACCACATCCAGACTCCGAACCTCGCGACAGCTTTGCATTTGGTAAAAAATAGTCATGATTCGCTATCCTTATCGTTGACCTTACCAGCCGAGCGCTGATGATGGCCTTCACAAGGGAAATCGCTTCGATTCACAAAAACCGGAAAGTCACGCGGCACATTTTTTCTCAGGTCACTCAAGGAATCAGCAACCCGCGAGCACGCTCCCCATTGGCCAGCCCGCACCGCTGCTATCCCGGAAACATCGAACGGCACCCGCTCCAGGCACGTGAGCACGGCGAATCCCGGCACATAAGCCAGCACGTAGCAATGCCTACGATCGAGTCAAAGGGGAACGAGAGAGGGAATCGTGTCAGGAGGCTTGCACGATGGCATCTGGTCGGCCATGACGCGCGCGTGACTGCACGTTTCATGGCCGACAGAAGTCCAACTGGAGGTACGATAGCTCGGTGTCAGACTGATGGGAGGATTGGTCAAAAGTGGAACACCCTCGAAGGGAATGGAAAATCGATGATCAATGCTCGCCGGCAAAGCGTTTCATGAGCACTGAAATTTCAGCTGAAGACAGTCCAGCATGCCGTAAAGCCTCATCGAACGATTCCTGCTTGTTGGACGTTGACCCGCTGGATGTGCACGACGAAGTGGCCAGTCTTGCCACCTCCGGTCTCGCCATCAGATGAGAAACGGTAACATCCCGCGCGACCTTCAGATTGTGAGTTAGCACATCGATAAGACCGCTCGGGATCGTCGAAAAACTGATCTTTCGGTCTCGTAGCTTGGTCACCACTTGCTTTGGCAAACCCAACGCGTCAACGAGACTGCCGAAGTCCGTGCGCGACAAGGGCGCAATGGGGTTTTCCACCTTTTTCGACACCTGTCCGGCCCGCGCCCTTTCTTGCTCGAAGCGAAGATTATGGAAGCGGCTCACGGCGCGGCTAGCGAGCAACCGGGTGGCATCTGATTCGACGGGTTCCGCAGAGAACTGATCATGGACCAACGACGCTGCGAAATTGATGAGCTCATCCCTGTACTGAGGGAACACTCGAATGTAGTGGCTCAGCTGATCAGCGGTCGGCAACGCCCGCTCCGCTGCAAATTGCAACAGCACCTCCTCAATTTGCAGCTTGCCTTGAGGATTGTTGATGGTCATCATTCACTCCTTAAAGTTGACGAGCTTCTCTGCGACTCGTTTCTGACGGTTCCTCACCGTCTTCGGTTTGACGTCAAGCGTGGCGGAAATGGTCAGTTCCATCGGGTCGTTCGACTCACTCTGAACACCAAGAACCGTCATGATGGCCAGTGTTCGTTGCGCCTCAGGAAGATTCGCAATTTCAGCAAGCACTTGCGTGGTGAACACGCCCCGCTCTGGCTCGGTCAACCCCAGTGGCAAAGACAGGTCGGCCCTGCCTCGGTCCGCAAGATCCCGAGTCGGTGCGTCGTCGTCCGCCGCCTCGGCGATCGGCAAGGACCGTGAATGCCTGACATGAGCACGGCGCGCTTCGCTCGCAGCCAGCGACGCAACGGCGTTGTCGAATAGCACCTCGAAGAAATCGAGCTGCTCGCAATGTTCATTCCCTGCCGCGGCGACCAGCAAGTCAACGAATCTGTCCACGACGTTCTGGACCGCCTCTTCCGAATCGATACCGCGTATGAAGAGCTTGTGCTTGGCAAGCTTGCTGCAGTGGCTCATGAGTCGGGAGATCAATCCGTTCACCACCGTCGCCTGGCCGCTTCGACACGCCTCGCGATACAACGCGACCAGTGCCTCGGAACTACAGTAGCCTTCCGAACCTTTCGTTGATATTGCCGCGCGCTCTAGTAACACCGCCTCCGGCAATTCGAGGAGTTCTTCGACCTCAGCCTGCACCTGCGGCAATCGGGTCATCGTCACGCCGGCGAGCGTTTTTTTCGTCAATTGTCGGGCCATAGGGCCTCCCTTTCAGCGCTTCATATACTCAAATAGCAGCGACTTCGAAAAACCGGAAAGGGCCTTCGAAAAAATTGCTCTTGATAAGACCCCAATATATCTCCCCCTTCCGTTCCTATTCCCTCCGCATGCCGATCAGCCACCAGCTCATTCCCGAGCCGTACGCGCGACGAAGCTTCCCGTCGGCCAATCTGATGATTCCGTCCGTCGACAAGCCGTCTGTTCCACATGACGGAAGCATCGCGGCTAACATGCACTGACCGATTATTTCGCCTCGCCTTCACGTGTCCGCTTATTCGTTAAGTGGGCACGATACTCCCAAGCGCCCCGGCCAAACTCAAGACGGGTTGGCTGGCCGCTTACGACCAACCCCTTCGCCTCTTGAACCAACCAGCATTCTTTGCGCTACTATTACGTCGTATTTATGTTGAATTGAGGTCGCAAAATGTCCGCTCGAGCTGCAGCAATTCCGACGTTCAAGGCTGATTTCGGCGCCTTGTTGAGCTACCTGCATGACACCGCCGCCAGCCCGGTGTCGATTTCGCCGCGTCGCTACAGCAGCGTGCTTCGTCTCGACCTGCAGGATCTCGCTACGCAAGCTCATGTCCATCGGAGCACGATCAGCCGTGCGCCGGATTCCGAGGCGATCCAGCGCTTTTTGCGCGAAACGCTCCGCGTGCTTCGCGCAGCCACAGACGTCTCAGGCGATGTCGAGCGTGCGATTTTCTGGTTCAAGAACGAGCCGCTGCGCGAGTTTGACTACAAAACGGCGCAGACTCTCGTGTCTGAGGGGCACGCGGACGCGACCATCAAGTATCTGCAGATGGCCGAGGCCGGATTCCTCGGATGAACCTGGCACTGCAGACCGGTCAACTCCGTGCGGGCGCCATGACTATGCAATTCTGCCGCTGTTGGCGCGGCTTGGTCTGCACGCCAGCATAGAGTCTGCGCCACGCTTCGGCGAGTACGAGAACATCCGTATAGGTAGCCCCGAGCCGTTGACCTGCTCCCATAGATGACAACACGTTTGACGGTGGATGTCCTATTACGGAACTTGCGATAAATAATCTTATCGCTAGTGCTTTCCCGGCGACCTAAACTGGTTTCATGAGTACTGCCCCTGCCTCCTCCGCAGGGTCGGACGGCGGAAATGTCGCCGCGACCGCCCTGCCCGATCTCGCCTCGTTGGCCGCCCTGCGCGCCTGGCACGCCGGCCTCACAGCCCGCGCGGCCGTTGTGCGCTACCTGCCGCACCGACGGGCCGATGGCCAGTCATCGCGGGGGCTGCTGGGTCGGATCCGTCGCCAGCTCGTCGCGTGCGCAAGCGCCCGCCACCGCGACGACCTGATCCCGCTGTTCACCCATCCGGCCGCGGACCGTACCCGCCACACGGCACAGGTCGTCACCGCGCTCGACGTCCTGCGGACTACCCCCATCCCGGCGCCGCAGCCAACCGACCCGGTGGCCCGCTGGCTGCCACCACGCATCGCGCGGGCGCTTGCCGCGGCCGACATCGACTCCTTCGCCGACCTGCTGGTGCGGATCGCCCACCGCCGGGGCTGGTGGCGGCCGATACCGGGACTGGGGCGCCAGGGTGCGCACCGCGTCGAAACCCTCCTCGCGGCGCACGCGGACCTGAGCCCGCGCGCCGCCGCGCTGGTTCGTTACGAGGCCGTGACGGCTCAGTGGGTGCCACAGTGGTCCCTGGATTCCCTGCCCGCCGACCTCGATGGTTCTCAGGGCCGCTTCCGGGCCCCGCACGACACCTGCGGCCTCGCCGCCACCAACGACTACCAGGCGATCGAGGCATGGCTGGTACTCCACGAGGGCATCCATACGGTGCGTGCCTACCGGCGCGAGGCCGAACGGCTGTTGCTATGGGCCATCGTCGAGCGCCGCCAGCCCCTCTCATCGCTCACCACCGACGACGCGATCGCCTATCGGGCCTTCCTGCGCCATCCGACGCCCGCCGCCCGCTGGATCGGTCCACCGCGCCCGCGCACGACGCCCGCCTGGCGCCCGTTCACGGGACACCTGACGGCGCGGTCAACCGCCTATGCGCTGGCCGTCCTGCGCGCCCTCTTCGAGTGGCTCGTGGACCAGCACTACGTTGTGCTCAATCCGTTTGCGGGAGTGACAGTGCGCGGAGGCGCAGCCCGTGCACCGTTTGATGCCGGGCGGGCGTTGACGGGCCGTGAGTGGAAGATCGTGCGGGCTGCGGCCGACCAGCTCGAGCGAACTGGCTGGACCGCACCGGCTGCCGAGCGACTGCGTTTTGTGCTGGATTTCGGCTACGCGACCGGGTTGCGGGCGCAGGAACTGGTGGCCGCAACGCTGGGCGACATCACGGCGGACGCCCGCGGTACGTTATGGCTGCAGGTAACGGGAAAAGGAGCAAAGGCGGGGCGCGTGGCGCTGCCGCCCCTCGCGCGGGACGCGCTACGGCGCACACTGAAGGCACGGAGGCTACCGGTCATGCGCACCCGCTGGCATCCGGCCACCCCATTGGTGACCACCCTCACTGCGGAACATCGAACGGAATGCCATGCCGGTGCTGGTATCAGCGCAGCGCGGTTGCGGCAGGCGTTAGGTGAGTTTTTTCGGGACACGGCCGAACGCGTGAACGCCCGCCATCCGGCGCTTGCCGAGAAGCTACGGCACGCCAGCCCCCATTGGCTGCGCCATACACACGCCACCCACGCGCTCGACGCCGGCGTGGAACTGGTCGCCGTGCGAGACAACCTGCGTCACGCGTCGGTGGCGACGACGTCGACCTATCTCCACGACGAAGAGGCAAAGCGGGCACGTCAGGTCAGCGCAGCCTTCCAACGTCAATCGCGCCCCTCACATCATCGAGGTGCGTCCCGTCCAACCCGATAATCGCGCAAAACGTCCGAAGCAGGTTCGGTATGGTCGGTGGAATTGCTGCCGGCCTTGCTGCTTCCTCGACTGGGTCGAGCTCAACCGATGTACGCGTATGCGTTAGCTCGGGCATCGTGGAGTGCGTGGTGCTCGCCGCCGTGCCGCGCGAAGTATTTGGCTTGCCGTCGAGCGTCGATCTGGCCGCGGACATCCTCGAACGCCCATCCCTCGGGGAACGGGCCGTTAAACAGAAATCGCAGCAGGTCTAAGTCCGCCTGAAGGTCGTAACAAAGCACCGGCTTGGAGGTAGCCGGAATGCCTATGATCCAAGCCCGTACCGCCTGACGCAGTTGATCAAACGGCATTGCGCGCTCCCTGAACCGACCCAATTGCGGCAGCACTGCGGCCCGAACGAAGTCACTACAGCGAGCTACCTCATAGTCCGTGCATTCACCGTAAAATTCAGATCCGTTCTCGCCAACGATGGCGAGACTAATGAGTTGGGGGACCTCGAAATCCGTGAACTCGGTGTCGACGAAGAAACGATTTCCCCAACTGCTACGGCCGTCGGAAGGTACTGACCAAGTCGGCCCGTTGTGGAAGCGGGTATCCGTCATAGTCGCTCACCCAGGGCGCATTCAGCACATAACACCCGGACTTCCTCCCGTCTCACTTCGAGGGGCAAAGTCGCGCACATAGCCTGTCCATGTAACACGCGCCCTTCTCGCTCATTGCGGCGCCGAGCCCGGACGCGACCGCCGCGCTTGCCAGACTCGTCTGCCTCGGGCGTAGCGCGTCGCGAATCCGCTCGGCACGGAAAACTTTCGGCCCGTCACCGTCGTGAATTGCGTCACCGTCAGCAGTGTGCGATCGTCCTCGCCGAGTTCGGTCGCTCCAACCCGGATCTCGCTCAGTGGATCCAGATACCAGTCATCAACCTGACGCGCACGACGCGTACTCACCACCGCCGCCCCTCGCAGCACGTTACTGCCGTCGAGAAACTGCTTCAGCGATGCCGCACCCGATGTGAGATCCGTCCAAATCACGCAGGGAACCCCACGCGCTCGCTTTTCAGACACCCGCAGAACCAGCAAGTCACCCGGCGTCCACTGCTCCATCACTGCCCACACCGCCGCACCGGCCACCGCCGACTGAAGCGGCAGACGGTTTCCATCCTGAATCAAAAACATAGGTCTTACAGCTAGAGAGACTGGCAGCAAGCCCAAAATGGGTCGTAAATGCCGTGGCCAAACAAGCATCATACCGCGACCATCATCGGATGCAAAGGGTATCTGGCAAACGGGACGACGCAGGACATCTGGCCGCGATTGGCGCGGCGGTCCGTGCTCGTCGGCTGGAGTTTGGCGTCTCGCAGGAAGCGCTGGCCCTTGTCACCGGAATCGATCGAAGTCACATGGGCCGCATCGAAAGGGGCCAGCGCAATTTGACCATCCTCAACCTCATCCGAATCGCTGACGCTCTGAATATTTCGCCATCGAAGCTTCTGAAAAGCTCTGGCCTCTAAAGTAGTAGTGTTTTGCGTGCAAGGCCGACCTTTGTCACGCTAGCGTACATAGTGATTGCGGACTTGTGACTCCGCCAACTCACGGACGAAGAAGGCCGCGATAAGCAGTTCCATCGCCGTCGGCGCGACATCACCGGCTCTACTCGAATTGAGAGCTTGCTTACGTCAACGACACGCGCCTCCACTCGAGCCACGCTCGTAGATAGTCGCGCCCCGATGTCCAGGAAGTTTTCTAGCGCAAACTACTCCTCGACAATCTGAATTGCAGCAAATAGTTGCGAAGGCACGGGTGTCACACCCGGATGGCAATGTTAATTATGTAAAAATAAAGATTCCTGACGATATAGTCCATGGCACGGCACATTCCGATCGTACTTCATCACTTTCGCCGAATTCTGATCGCCCCTGCCGAGGGCATCCCGCCCAACGATAACAATGTCGATCGGCAGCACTCGCGGGAATATAATGTGAGTGTTGTAGTCGACAGCCTTTCGCTTTAGCTGAGGCTGGCCCAATTTCCGTCCCGGTCTTAGTTGGAAAATTCCGGCTCTTCGGGGCGGGCCAAATCGGCCCGATCGGTGCACTGGCGGGCGAATTCCGCCGGTGTCATCCACTGCAGCGCAGAGTGAGGACGCGCCTCGTTATAGTACTCGCGCCAGACTTCGATTTTGCGTCTGGCATCTTCCAGCGACAAGAACCAATGTGCGTTGAGGCATTCCTCCCGAAAGCGTCCGTTGAATGATTCATTCTTCGCGTTGTCGGTCGGCTTGCCAGGACGCGAGAAGTCGATCTCCACGCCATTCTCGTACGCCCATTTGTCGAGCGCCTTCGAAATGAATTCGCTGCCGTTGTCTGCCTTGATATAGCGGGGAAGCGGACGATGCTGCGCAAGCCGGGTCAGCGCGGCGACAACGTGCTCGCCACGCAATGAGCCGTCGACCTCTATGGCTAGACATTCCCGCGTGTAGTTGTCCACGATCGTGAGCGTGCGCAAGCGTCCACCATCAAACAGCGCATCGGCGACTAATGGTATGGTCCACCCGCTTCTTCTATCGTAGTGGCGCTACCACCCATGGAGGCTGCCATGAACTCGGTCACGTTAGGAATCGATCTCGGCAAGCGCTGGTGACCTGAGACGTTTCTTGTAGCCATCCGGCAAGTGAGTTCTCTTTTATCCTAGGGACAAGGAGGACTCGATGAAGAAGCGATTTACCGACGAGCAGATCATCCGCATCTTGCGCGAGGCCGAGAGCCGGGATGAGCCGGTGAAGGATCTATGCAAGCGCCACAACATTTCGGAACAGACGTTCTATCGTTGGCGCAACAAGTTCGGCGGGATGGACGTGGCTGACGCTCGTCGGCTCAAGGAGCTGGAATCGGAGAACGATCGGCTCAAGCGCCTGATCGCCGAGCAGATGCTGGTCATCGACGGCCTGAAGGAGTTCAGCCGAAAAAAATGATCACCCCGACGGGCCGGCGCGAAGCGCTGGAAGTCCTGACTCGGCGGGGGCTCTCGCAACGCAAGGCATGTCGCTACCTGGGACTGAGCCGCCGAGTGGCGACCTATACGCTCAAGCAACCGGAGAAGGATCGGAGTTTGGGCGAGAGGCTGATGGCGGCCGCGCAAGAGGTGCCGCGCTTCGGCTATCGCCGGATGTCGGCCTGGCTGGCGTTGAGCGAATCGCGCGTGCGGCGAATGTGGCGAGCCCTTCAGCTCAACATTCCGCGCCGACGTCCTCGCCGACGTCGTTGCGGCGACGACATACGCCTGCCAGGCGCCACACAGCCCAATTCGGTTTGGAGCTATGACTTCGTGCACGATCAACTGGTGGATGGCCGGGCCTTGAAGATGCTATGCGTGATCGATGAATACACCCGCGAGTGTCTGGCGATCGAGGTTGGCGCCAGCCTGCGGTCGCAGGACGTGATCTTGACGCTATCGCGACTCATGCGGCTGTACGGCAAGCCCGCGTTTGTTCGGTCGGACAACGGCGCCGAATTTACCGCTGCCAAGGTCATGCGTTGGCTGCGAGACGCTGCAATCGGTCCGGCCTTCGTTGCGCCTGGCAGTCCATGGCAAAACGGATTCGTCGAAAGCTTCAACGGCAAACTGCGAGACGAATTGCTAAACCGCGAATGGTTCCGCAGCCGCGCCGAGGCCAAGGTGCTCATCGAGCGCTGGCGGCAGTTCTATAACGAGCGCCGGCCCCACAGCGCTCATCGCTACCAACCTCCGGCCACGGTCCGTCGAGCCTGGCTGGATTCCGATAATATCGACGCGAGACTCGCTGCCTGACTGGCTACAAAATTCCGCCGCAGGTCATGTAATCGAAAGATTATTGGAAAAATATTAAAAAATAAACAAGTGTTGAAGTTAATCACTTGGTGTGTTTAATTTAGGAGTATTCCGATAGATTTTGGTTCCACCAGTATTAGGTTTGGTGGAAACCTGGCCGGCACATGTGAGAAAAGGCACTCCAAGTTTTGTTGTTGTGATTTTTCGGGGTGCCGGGCATGTCATGCCAGTCAACGTGCGCGCCGTCGTACATTGGAGCCTGAGAGATATTTCAACCAATCCATACGAGGACGTCATGAAAATAGGTTACGCGCGTGTTTCAACGGATGACCAACATTTGGACTTGCAGTTTTCCGCACTCAGAAAGTACGGATGTGCGCAGATATTTTCCGACCAAGGTATCTCAGGTGCCTCCTTCGACAGACCAGGCCTTCGCGAAGCATTGACAGCTGCCACGTCCGGCAACACATTGGTTGTCTGGCGTCTCGACCGATTGGGGCGCTCCCTTAGCCACCTCATTGCTGTGGTGGGACGACTGGCCGAAGTTGGTGTCGAATTCGTGTCGCTCACCGAAAATATTGATACGCGTTCACCGACAGGCAGACTTACTTTTCATATGATTGCTGCGCTTGCAGAATTTGAGCGTTCGCTTATCAGTGAACGAACCCGGGCAGGTCTTGCCAGTGCACGAGAACGTGGCAGCAAGCCGGGGCGCCCTCGTGCATTGTCGCTCGTTGAGCGGGAGCGGGCGCGTTTGCTCTTGGCAACCTGCACCGAGGTTGAAATAGCCGACATCATGCAAGTCCATGTTCGAACGTTACGGAGGTACCTAGTGGAGTTGACCCTGTAATCCCGGGCACAGCATCACACTACGGTTGCTGAATCCATTGAGCGCCGGAACTCGCGAGGCGAGCGGTACTTCAGTGCGCTACGGGGATGCTTTTCGTTGTAATGCTCTGACCTGCCCCCGGTTTTAGTCCGAACTGCAGTTAGAGTCCGAGGTTAAAAACTGCTGCTTCGTGTCGTGCGCCCGGGCGAACTGCGCAGGCGTCATATAGCCGAGCGAACTATGAGGCCGCTCGGTGTTGTACTCGATACGCCATTCCTCAATCAGCCGCTTGGCGTGGCGCATCGAGACGAACCAGTGCTCGTTCAGGCATTCATCGCGGAACCGCCCGTTGAAGCTCTCGATATAGGCATTCTCCACCGGCTTGCCAGGCCGAATGAACGACAGCGTGACACCGGCTTCGTAGGCCCATGCATCCAGCACCTTACCAGCGAACTCCGGCCCGTTGTCGACCGTGATGGATGCGGGTAAGCCTCGCATCTCCTTGAGCTGCTCGAGCACTTGCTGCACTCGTAAGCCCGGCAGCGAAGTATCGACCTCGATGACCAAGCACTCGCGCGTGTAGTCGTCGACTACGTTCAGGCATCGAAACCGCCGACCATAGGCTAGCCCGTCAGAAACTAATGGTATGGTCCACCCGCTTCTTCTATCGTAGTGGCGCTACCACCCATGGAGGCTGCCATGAACTCGGTCACGTTAGGAATCGATCTCGGCAAGCGTTGGTTCCACGTCGTCGGCTGCGACGCTGCTGGCAAAGTCGTGCTGCGCGAGAAGTTGGGGCGTAATCAACTCCTGCAGCTTATGGCACAACATCCACCGTGCCTTGTCGGCATCGAAACATGCTGTGGCTCGCAGTATCTGGCCCGCAAATTTCAGGGCTTCGGCCACGACGTCAAACTTCTGCCAGCACAGTACGTTAAGCCGTTCGTCAAATCGCAGAAGAACGACTTTAACGACGCTCAGGCTATTGCCGAAGCTGTCCGACTTCCGACGATGCGGTTTGTGCCGCTCAAGTCAGAGGAACAGATGGATGTCCAGGCGCTGCATCGCGCCCGCGAACGCATGCTCCAGCAACGCCTGGCATTGACCAACCAGATTCGCGGACTGCTGCTGGATCGCGGCATCGAGATTGCACAGGGGTTCTATGCGCTTCGCACAGTGTTGCCCGCTCTGCTCGAGAAGGAAGACTCCGGCTTAACTCCCATGATGCGCGATCTTGGACGCATGCTGCTCGATATGTGGAACCGCACGGAATCAACCATTGAACAGATGAACGACCGGCTCAAATGTCTCTCACGTGAGAGTGACCTTTGCCGACGCCTTCAAACGATTCCAGGTGTCGGTGTCTTGCTGTCGACCGCCATCGTCTCCGCAGTCGGCAATGCATCAACGTTCCGGCGGGCACGCGATCTCGCCGCCTGGGTAGGGCTGGTGCCACAGCAGCATACAACCGGCGGCAAGCCACGTTTGCTAGGTATTACAAAGAGGGGAAACAGTTATCTGCGTCGCCTGTTCGTGCAGGGCGCCCGCGCGCTATGGGTATGGAAAGACAAGCATCCCAACGATCCGATCCAGCACTGGCTAATCCAACTTGCCGAACGCCGGCATGCGCACATTGCGGTCTGCGCTCTGGCAAACAAACTCGTACGCATTGCATGGGCCGTCATGCGAAGCGGCGCGGAGTTTAACCTGCACTATCACGCCTGACGCATACCAGACGGATCGCTACCCTCGATGCCGCTTCTTTCCGCAGCTCGCGCAGCCAATCAGCATGGCGCAAACGAACATCCGTCGCTTCCCCAAACCCGTATGGACTTCCGGCAGACATCATGCCGCGCCACTAATTGGGACGGAAGCGTGCGACTACATCATGCAGGCCAGATCCGGCTTCGATCGGATCGCTATAGGCCGGATAGATAAACGCGAGTCGTCTATCGCCACCAGTCTGCGCTTGCGGTTTGCGGGTGGACCATAGAAAGTCCATCGACCAACTCTGATTCGGGCCTGTTGGTAACGGCAGCGGCGTGCGCTCGACAGCCGCAATTCGCTTGCGTCGCCGCTTGCGCACGCTCAGTCCCGCCTTGCTGTACAGGCGCCAGATGCGCTTGTGGTTGGCGAAGCAACCATCCCGCTGCAGCAGCACGTGAATCCGGCGATAGCCGTAACGGCGCTTCTGCGCGGCGATGGCCATCATTCGGCCAGTCAGCGCTTCGTCGTCAACTCGGCGGCGTGATTCGTAGTGGAACAGCGCGCGCGAAATCCCTACCAGCCCGCAGGCCCGGGTAACACCCATGGCGCGTTCGGTCATCAAGATTCGGACCGCTTCGCGCTTGGCCTGCGGGCTTGCTACTTTCGGGCCAGCAGGTCCTTCAGCGCGGCGTTGTCGAGCATTGATTCGGCCAACAGGCGCTTGAGCTTGTTGTTCTCCTGCTCCAGTTCCTTCAGGCGCTGCGCTTCGGAGACCGTCATCCCGCCGAACTTCGCTTTCCAGTTGTAGTAGGTCGCTTCCGATATGCCGTACTTGCGGCACAGCTCCGACGGCTTCAGGCCAGCCTCAGCTTCCTTCAAGATGCCGATGATTTGTTCTTCGGTGAATCGCTTTTTCATTGCCGTTCCTCTCTGGAACGGACTCTACACCGTCACCGTACTAAACGCGGGGAGCAGGTCANCAGATGCGCTTGTGGTTGGCGAAGCAACCATCCCGCTGCAGCAGCACGTGAATCCGGCGATAGCCGTAACGGCGCTTCTGCGCGGCGATGGCCATCATTCGGCCAGTCAGCGCTTCGTCGTCAACTCGGCGGCGTGATTCGTAGTGGAACAGCGCGCGCGAAATCCCTACCAGCCCGCAGGCCCGGGTAACACCCATGGCGCGTTCGGTCATCAAGATTCGGACCGCTTCGCGCTTGGCCTGCGGGCTTGCTACTTTCGGGCCAGCAGGTCCTTCAGCGCGGCGTTGTCGAGCATTGATTCGGCCAACAGGCGCTTGAGCTTGTTGTTCTCCTGCTCCAGTTCCTTCAGGCGCTGCGCTTCGGAGACCGTCATCCCGCCGAACTTCGCTTTCCAGTTGTAGTAGGTCGCTTCCGATATGCCGTACTTGCGGCACAGCTCCGCCGGCTTCAGGCCAGCCTCAGCTTCCTTCAAGATGCCGATGATTTGTTCTTCGGTGAATCGCTTTTTCATTGCCGTTCCTCTCTGGAACGGACTCTACACCGTCACCGTACTAAACGCGGGGAGCAGGTCAAAGCGACGGTTGAAATCAGCGATGAAGGAAGGCGCGTAGGCATTGGCTCCCGCCCATGTGCTAATTCTACGCAACCTGAGCTCCTTGACCAGCCGATCCTGCAGCGTCAAGTTTGCCCGCTCCACACGCCCCTTGGCCCGACTCGTGTTGGCACAGAGCGTCGCTATTGAGTTCGTGCAGCACCCGGCCAAACTGCGTGACGCCTTTGCCCGCGGTCTCCGAGCGCTTCTTCACGTAAAAAACACTGGCCTTGTCGCTGTTGAATGCCACCGGCTTGCCGTGCGAACCCAGATACTTCGACAGCGCCTCAAAATTGCTGAACGTTGATTCGTTCGCCGTCAAGTGCAGCGCCATTAGCCGTCCGGTTGCATCGTCGATGAACACCAGTAATGTGCAGGTTGCGCGGCTGGTAGACCTTCGGAGAGCGTTGTTTGCGTGGAATCCGGAGGCCGGATGTCGACTGATGAGAAGATGATCGGTTTTATGCAATTGACCGAAGTCACGGAAGTGACGATCAGGCAGTGCCTTGCGGCAGCGGTAGGTGTGGACGACGTGGCCTCGAAGTTAGTTCATGTCGATTTTGCCAGGGGACGACGATGCTCTGGTACCGGATCGCGTCTCGTCTCGCAAGCGAGGATCGAGACGCTCGTGTTCATTTCCAGAAAGCGAGTGAACGACTGACGGCACGGATTGACTCAGATCCCGCGGTCAGTAGTTGATCTCCCGATTTGACTGTACATGCGGGCGATATATAACACGATACCGGTCAGATTGTTATGTCCTAAGTCGACGGCTGTTTCGTCGCTTCATCAGTCAGGATGCGCTTTAATGTCCGTGGATGAATACTGAAGCGCTTCGCTACGTCGGCTACCGAATGGTTCTTCAGCATTTCGATGGCCTCGAAGCGTTGTTTCGCGTCGAGCGCATGTTTGCGTCCCAGTGCTTGTCCTCGAGCTCGGGCAGCGGCCATACCTGCGCGTGTTCGTTCACTGATTAGGCTCCGTTCAAATTGGGCGAGGGCGGCCATCATGTGGAAGATCAGGAGGCCACCCGACGATTTCGTGTTGATTGATTCCATGATCGAGCCGAACTGAATTCCGCGTCCCTCGAGATGTGTCACGAGATCGACCAGCTTTCCGAGCGAACGCCCGAGACGATCCAGGCGCCATACCATCAACAAGTCTCCTGCCGACAGTTTGGCTAGCGCAGCGTCGAGCCCGGGCCGACAAAAATCGGCTCCCGAAATACCTTGGTCGCTAAAGATCTTATCGCAACCCGCTTCTGTCAATGCGTCGATCTGAAGCTGGAGATTTTGTTCATCTGTCGAGACTCGTGCGTATCCGATGATCATGCTGCCCTCCGGTTGCGCGCGATGTAGAAAGAGAAATCGGCTTGCGAGCCATTCCGATTTTCACTCTCATCATTTTTTTGTGCCACTTGAGCATAGGTCACTTTTGTTTTATTCAATTTGTTAAATTTAAAAATTTGTAAGATGCAATTTTCGCGAAGTCCTTGTGGTCGCATCAGCGAGTAGCCGAGATTCGAACTCTATGAGGCATGGTTTCAGTCAATGGAGAACGGTTCGTGGTGAATGTGACGGAAGACGGTAAATTTTCCCTTGTTGGAATCCTGTTGAGGGGCATCATTAAATGTCAAATTATTGGCGGAGATCATATCAATGCGATCGCGAGGTCATCGGTGCGCAAACGTTTCAACGATGCTGGGCGATTTAATCGACGCATCTGATTGTCAAGAATAGTTAACGTGGGTTGTCTAGCCCAAATTCTACTGGACAAAAAGGGTCCGTTTTGTCCAGCCGGGAAGCAAGCTGGAGTCTCATGGTGCAACGGCCCTCTTCCGCCTTCGAGGTGCTTTTCTAGGAATTTGATACAAAGGACCGTTTTTGTACAGGCCCTATTTGTTGGAAGCTAAGCCTCAGAATCTGTGCGGATTCACGGCCAGACTCGGGCTCGGCCCTATACGCCGAGGTTTCGATGTACTCGCAGATTCGGGATTTCTTGCAGGAGAGGGGCGAACCGAATGCAGTTGCACGCGACGACGGCGCTAGTTGTTGCGTAACAACACACTTCCGGGCAGAACTAGCGGGCGTCGTATCGAGATATGGGCGGGATGGTCACCATTGGTTATATTTTTTGAGGTGGATTTGGTTCATCAAGAAAAACTTGATTCCATTTGAGTTGACTGATTTATTGGGGAACGCAAGGGGTATCAGATGGAGAAGCCGAAAAAGCATGGCGAATGCGGAAGCATTGATTCTCCGTTGGATCAAGCAAGTTGGATGGTTGCGGCATTGTTGTGCGGCTCATCTGGTGAGCGAATCGATAATGTGAGAGCGTATGTTAATACGTTAGAGGCGATTGTCTCCGAACTCATTGCACGAAATGTCACTATGCGCCTCAGTGGTGCGGCCCGAGAGGCATATAAGCGGGGCTTGGAATTCGGGATTTACGTTGGCCACGCAGATTCGTCAGATAGCGCGGCGTCGGTAAATGGGAGCGATTTCGACGAAGCAGAGGCACTCTTGCTCGAAAAGATATGGCGGACAGGGGGGAGGCATGGCCGGTCGATTCGACAGCACATTGTGCAATGGGAGGGCGGACGACACCGGTAGTAGGTGAGGTTGTAGGGAGGGGCGGCAAGCGGGGCACTGAACGTCTACACGCTCGATTAGCTGCTATTTACATTAGTATTCCTATTTATATCAATGGCTGGTGCGAGGAACAGCGTCGTGAGACGGCACTTGAGCCGAAGAGGTGATGAAAATGAATAAAGCATATCGAACAATTTGGAACGAAGCGATTGGAGCATGGGTTGCGACTTCTGAGTTGGCGTCGGCGCGGAGCAAGCCGAACAAGTCAGCAGTTGTCGCGGTTGCTGCTGCGATGCTTGTAGTTTCGCCTTGCGTATTTGCTCAGTATTCGGCAGGTGGAGGGACGACGCCGGGTAACCAGCAAGGTGCGATATCAATCGGTGGCAATGGCTCAGGTGCACCGACTGCAAGTACCCAATTGAGCATTGCGATCGGCAACAATGCGGTCGCTGACGGTGGGAATGCGGCGACTGCAGTCGGGAATCAGGCCACGGCAACTGGGGGAAACGCAACTGCTCTTGGCGGCGGGGCGGTGGCGTCGACTGGCAGCGCAACGGCGGTCGGTGCGCAGGCGCATGCAAGCGGCAGTATAGCGACCGCAATTGGACAAGGAGCTTCCGCATCTGGAACCAATTCAACGGCATTGGGGCACAGTGCTTCTGCGGTGGGCTCGAGCAGTGTCGCTCTCGGTGACACTGCTAAGGCGGCCGCAACGAACGGTGTCGCGTTGGGTGCGAACGCGACAGCGTCCAATGCCAACGATGTCGCGCTCGGTTCTGGCTCGGTGACGGCGGCACCGAACCCGACGGCGGCGGGCACGATCGGTGGGGTGACGTACAACTACGCGGGTACCAACCCGACGAGCGTGGTAAGCGTGGGTGCACCGGGTACGGAGCGCCAGATCACGAACGTGGCGGCCGGTCGGGTGACGGCAACCAGTACGGACGCGATCAACGGCTCGCAACTGTTCGCGACGAACACGGCGATCAACAGCCTGTCGACCTCGACTTCTACGGGCATCAGCTCGCTGTCGAC
>NZ_CADFDK010000022.1:0-2330 GCF_902832885.1 Burkholderia seminalis DSM 23518 | reverse complement strand
AGTTCGATCACGTCGTTGTCGACGTCGACGTCCACGGGCATCAGCTCGCTGTCGACGGGCTTGAGCTCGACCAACAGCACGGTGACATCGCTGTCGACCTCGGCGTCGACAGGAATTTCGTCGGCCAATAGTTCGATCACGTCGTTGTCGACGTCGACGTCCACGGGCATCAGCTCGCTGTCGACGGGCTTGAGCTCGACCAACAGCACGGTGACATCGCTGTCGACCTCGGCGTCGACAGGAATTTCGTCGGCCAACAGTTCGATCACGTCGTTGTCGACGTCGACGTCCACGGGCATCAGCTCGCTGTCGACGGGCTTGAGCTCGACCAACAGCACAGTGACGTCGCTGTCGACCTCGGCGTCGACAGGAATTTCGTCGGCCAACAGTTCGATCACGTCGCTGTCGACGTCGACGTCCACGGGCATCAGCTCGCTGTCGACGGGCTTAAGCTCGACCAACAGCACGGTGACATCGCTGTCGACCTCGGCGTCGACAGGAATTTCGTCGGCCAATAGTTCGATCACGTCGTTGTCGACGTCGACGTCCACGGGCATCAGCTCGCTGTCGACGGGCTTGAGCTCGACCAACAGTACGGTGACATCGCTGTCGACCTCGACGTCCACGGGCATCAGTTCTCTGTCGACGGCAACCAACAATCTTGGCAGCAGCACAGCCTCGGCACTCGGCGGTGGCGCGACCTACAATCCGGCGACTGGCACGATTTCGGCACCGTCGTACACCACGTACAACGCGAACGGAACTACGACGACTGCCAACAACGTCGGCTCGGCGATCGACAACATCAATAGCCAGGGCATCAAGTACTTCCACGCGAACTCGACCGCGCCGGACAGTGAGGCATTAGGCACCAACTCGGTCGCGATCGGACCGAATGCGGTGGCGAACAATGCCGGTGACGTCGCGCTGGGCTCGGGCTCGATGACGGCGGCGGCGAATCCGACGGCGACAGGCACGATCGGTGGGGTGACGTACAACTACGCGGGTACCAACCCGACGAGCGTGGTAAGCGTGGGTGCACCGGGTACGGAGCGCCAGATCACGAACGTGGCGGCCGGTCAGGTGACGGCGACGAGCACGGACGCGATCAACGGTTCGCAACTGTTCGCGACGAACACGGCGATCGACAGTCTGTCCACCTCGACGTCGACGGGGCTGTCGTCGACGAACAGCAGCGTGACCTCGCTGTCGACTTCGACGTCGACCGGCCTGTCGAGCGCGACGAGTTCGATTACGTCGCTGTCCACCTCGACGTCGACCGCGATCAATGGAGCGAAGACGCACTACTACAGCGTCAACGACAACGGTACGCAGCAGGGCAACTACAACAACAACGGCGCGACGGGCGTCAACGCTTTGGCAGCGGGCACGAATGCCACGGCGGCGGGCGCAAGCTCGGTGGCAGTCGGCGACGGCGCGAACGCGAACTCGGGTGGCGCGGTGGCGATTGGCCAGAGCGCGATGGCGACCGGCGGGCAGGCCGTGTCGATCGGTGTGGGCAACACGGCAAGCGGCAACGGTGCGGTGGCGATCGGCGACCCGAACGTCGCGACGGGCACAGGCGCGGTGGCGATGGGTGCGAACAACACGGCGAACGGTCAAGGTGCCGTGTCGTTGGGTAACGCGAACATTGCGACTGGCCAGGGTTCCGTGGCGCTGGGTAACACGTCGTCCGCGAACGGTGCGGGTTCGATCGCGCTCGGTTCGAGTGCGGTGGCGAACAATGCAGGTGACGTTGCGCTGGGTTCGGGATCGGTGACGGCGGCGCCAAACCCGACGGCGTCGAGCACGATTGGTGGCGTGACGTACAACTACGCGGGCACGACGCCGTCGAGCGTCGTGAGCGTGGGCGCGCCGGGCGCGGAGCGCCAGATCACGAACGTGGCGGCCGGTCGGGTGACGGCAACCAGTACGGACGCGATCAACGGTTCGCAGCTGTTCGCGACGAACACGGCGATCGACAGTCTGTCCACCTCGACGTCGACGGGGCTGTCGTCGACGAACAGCAGCGTCACGTCGCTGTCGACTTCGACGTCGACCGGCCTGTCGAGCGCAACGAGTTCGATTACGTCGCTGTCCACCTCGACGTCGACGGGGATCGGCTCGCTGTCGACGGGCCTGTCGTCAACGAGCAGCAGCGTCACGTCGCTGTCGACGTCAACGTCGACAGCGATCAACGCGGCGAAGACGCATTACTACAGCGTCAACGACAACGGTACGCAGCAAGGGAACTATAACAACGACGGTGCGACGGGCATCAACGCGCTGGCGGCAGGCACGAACGCGACGGCAGCGGGTGCGAGTGCGGT
>NZ_CADFDK010000021.1 GCF_902832885.1 Burkholderia seminalis DSM 23518 | reverse complement strand
GGGACGATGCGATCGACCGTGCGATGACCCTGGTGCTCGGCGGTTGGGGGAATGAGTGAGCGTCGACGCAAGCTGCATCGAGAACTGCGTGAGCATGCTGGCGTATACGCGGAAGAGTCAGGCGTTAGATCGAAGCCAGGCGTGCTGGCTGCATGTGTGCGCCCAGGCTGATTTCTGGCCCTCGGACGTTCTCCTCCGTCCGAGTTTTGTGCGGCGGTGGACCGCCGCACACTTTTTATTCCGATCTTGCCGTCAGGGGGCAGGGCATTTGCGCACCTGGCAGGGCGACGGAGAGGCCAAGGCTAATGGCTAGGCAGGGGGCACTATCAAGTCGACCGGTCCAGGATCCTGCGCAAACTCCTTGGCGGCAAACCGTAGCGCGAGGCGACATCGTCGATGGGTTTGCTCTCGAGCAGCTTTTTTGCTTCGCTGATTTGTTGCGCATCGAGGGCGGGAGGACGGCCAAGTCTCGCGCCGCGGGTTTTAGCCGCTTCGAGTCCAGCCTTTGTCCTATCGCTGATCAAGGCGCGCTCGAATTCAGCCAAGGCGGCGACCATGTGAAACATGAACATGCCGGCAGGTGTGCCGGTATCGATCGCTTCGTTCAAGGAGGCGAAGTCGATGCCCCGGGCGCGCAGATCATTCATCACGACCAGCAGCTGGCTCAACGAGCGGCCAAGCCGGTCGAGTCGCCACACGACAAGGGTGTCGCCGGCTTGGCATTCATTGAGGACGCGCTGAAGTCCGGGGCGCTCAAGGCGAGCACCGGAGACGCCCTGGTCGGTGATGATGGAATCGCAGCCATCGGCCTTGAGCGCCAATATCTGCAAGTCTAGATTCTGTTCGTCCGTCGAGACTCTTGCGTATCCGATTCTCACGAAATCTACCGTTGGGATGGGCCGGGCTTTTATCTAATTCGGCAATTTGTAATTGTTTAACGTTTGCGTTTTAATAAAAGCGCAAACGAAACGGAAATAAATTTTTTAAAATTAAAATGACGAGATAAATTAAACGTCTGAAGATATAAAATTGTTAACACCGTAACTATGCACTAAAAATTGCCGGGCTCCAGCGTTTTTTTAATGAATGGCGTCAGCATGGTCGCCGTAAGCATTAAATAAGCCACGCCACCAAGGTAGGCCTCTCGCCTGGGCGAGATGCAAATAGCTTGGTTGTATTTGGTAATATGGCGAGGCGCTGCTTATGAATGGATCGTGTGCCGATTGTCCGAACTCGAAATTTGATAATGATATAGTGATAGGGTTTGCTCGAGTCATCCGTCAGAGGAATGCATTGCCATCTATGATTACCTATCGCGAACTCAAGGAACAAGCTGAAGCGTTGGCGCAACAAGCCGAAGAAGCGCGACTCGCAGAATTGGATAGTGTCATCACCGCAATTCGCGAACAGATTGCGGAATACGGCATCACGCCGGATCAACTCTTCGGGCGCCGGTATGCAGTAGCGTCGAAAACGCGCCGGCCGGTCGCGCCGAAGTATCGTGACCCTAAAACCGGAGCGACCTGGACCGGCCGCGGCAAGGCGCCTCGTTGGATCGCGAGCACGAAGAACCGTGATCGTTTCCTCATTCCGGACGCGGAATAACGCGACAAAACTACTGCTGCAGGATCGAGTGCCGTCCGACGCTCACCAGTGAAGAGGATGTGTATGTCGCTCATCGATCGCATGTTGTCTCGCGCAGTCCCGAAATCGGTGGAGACCCGCCGGAATGTCTTGGTGCGGGTTTGGCTCAATGAAGAAGGTCGTGTTCGCGATTTGAAGGTGCTGCGTAGTTGCGGTGATCCTGCGCGTGATGAGCGCGCGCTTCATGCGATAGCCGACAAACGATTTCCGCGTGGCCAACTCGGCTCGGGAGGAAAAATTTCACAGCGGTGGCACGACATTACATACAAGGGGGATTGAGGTGTCGATTCGGCTGAGCGTTCCGACTATTCAGTCACGCTCTCGGGCTATCCGTCGTCCTCGCCGGGGAGTATCCGCGTCCGCATGCCTTGCCCAATTTTGATAGCGGGATCTACGTTGGGGCGCAGCCCTCTATTTTTCGATGATTACACTTCCTTCACTGAGTGGCCTGCGAATCGGTATCACGATCGGACTGCGTGCCCCTGACGAAAGCCTGTGGATCAACGGCATCAAGCAGAACGCGCTGTTTCTCGCGAAGCTGCTGATGGCGTCGCCGCACGGCTACCGCGTGACGCTGGTCAACACCACCGACGTGCCGCTCACCGACGCGCTGCCGTGGAATCGCAACGTTTACGACACGCGCACGTTCGCCGACATGAAGGATGCGCTCGACGTGGTGATCGAACTCGGCGGGCAGATTGATGGTGAACAGACAGCTTACCTGAAAGCGCGCGGCGTAAAACTGGTGAGCTATTGCTGCGGCGTCGAGTACATCAACGCGATGGAGTCGATGCTCTTCGGCCGCCGGTTATGGGATTCGCTGTTTATCAACCGCGGCTACGACGAGGTGTGGGCTATTCCGCAGATCGCGCCGTCGTCGCTGCCATTCCTGCAGTCGCTGCGTCGTTGCCCAGGGCGCGTTGTTCCGTTCGTGTGGGATCCAATGTTCTTGACCGATCGCACGCGGTCGTTGCCTGGGCACGGCGAATACCGGCCGCGCAGTGAGTCGGGCAAGCGGCTCACGGTGATGGAGCCGAACCAAGACGTCGTGAAGTTCTGCGTGTATCCGATGCTGATCATCGACGAGGCGTATCGGCGCGACCCCGACGCGATCTGTTTCACGCACGTGACGAACGCCGATCGCCTCGCGCACGACAGCCCCGAATTCGTGATGCTGATGAATTACCTGGACATCGTCCGTGCGGGCAAGGCCGCCTTTGTCGGTCGCTTCGACACGCCCGACTTTCTGGCCACAATGACCGACATCGTCGTGTCGCACCAATGGTCGAACCCGCTGAACTACTTCTATTTCGACGTGTGCTGGCAGGGTTATCCGCTCGTGCACAACGCGGGTCTCGCGCCCGATCTGGGATACTACTATCCGGACAACGATGTGCGGCGGGGTGCCGACGCGCTTTTGCGCGCTCTGCATACGCACGATGACGACTGGGAAGCGTATATCCTACGCCAGCGCAAGATTTTAAGGCGTTACACGTGGGAGGACTCCTCGCTTGTGGCTGCCTATGACGAACTGCTTCTGCAGTTGACGAGCAGAAGCTACGGGGCGGTACCTTAACCGCTCGTGAGTATCCCCAAACGCCCTCCGAGTCGCCAGCCACCTGTCCACTTCCTCTTCGAATGCGCGTCGCATCCCAAAGACACCGGCGTCCCAACCAAACCCGAACACGCGCAAGGCTTCTATGGGATCAATTTCCGGTCAGGCATTGCCTCTTCAACGATCCAATGGTCGCTCGGATTTTGGGCGGTAAAATCATATATAACAAATAAGCGAGGGTGACCAAATATGAGCCACGCACCTTCCGCGGATACCTCGCGGTCCTTGGAGTCCTCTGCGACTGATGCACCGCAGCTGGACGCGCTCGTACTTGCCGACCAGATGGGCGCGGTGCGGCGCAGTGTACTGATCGCCATTCCGGTCAACATGCTGCTTGGGTTCGCCAACTTGTTAGTAGCGTTCGATCATCATCGGTACCGAACGGCCGTGTTGTGGTTCGGCATGTCGACGCTCGTCAACGTCTGGAGAATTCATCTTTGCCGCCAGCGCGTGGAAATGGCGCCGATATCCGGCCCTCGCATAGCAAGGGATTTCAATTCAAACAACGCCATGTCGCCGGTGGTCCGGCAGTTGCGCAGGTTTTCGTTCGGCGCACTGATGTCGGGCTTTGTCTGGGCCGGCGTCCCACTTTTATGCGACGGCTATACGTCGTCCTCAACCCTCTTTTACCTCACCGTTGTTTGCGGCGTAACGGCGGGCGCGGTGACACATGGTACCGCCTACGCACGCGTACCGCTCGCGTTCATTACGCCAGCCCTACTGTCCGTCGTGGTGTGCCTGCTGTATCAAGGCACTTTTGATCGATATTGCTTGGCGGCCACGGTGCTGCTCTATCTGCTGGCACTATCGCGCAGCGCTGTTGAGAGTGAAGAGGCTTTCCGGGAGGCTAGTCGCGCGAAGAATCAAGCCACATCGCTGGCCCGGTCATTGGAGGCGGCGCACCGCCAGGCGCTGTCGACCCAGAAACAGATGCAACATCAGGCATGGCACGACCACTTGACGGGCCTGCTCAATCGGACTGGATTCATGGTACGGGCTGCGCAGTATATGCCGGCGGCAGGCAGAGCCGCATGCCTCATGATGCTTGATTTGGACGGCTTCAAGGTTGTCAATGATGTCTATGGCCATCGCGGCGGCGACGATGTCCTAGCCGAGGTGGGGCGCCGCATCATGGCTTATCGGCCCACAGATGCACTCGTTGCGCGGCTCGGTGGCGATGAATTCGCGATTCTCTACGCCCCAGAACTGGTCGGCGAATCGCCGGAGTCACTCGCGCAGCGTCTGATCGATAACGTTCCGGTCGACATCAAGGACGCAAAGTGCCTAGGCGTCAGTATTGGTATTCACACCTCCGCATCCATGGACCTGACGGATATGCTGCTTTGTGCCGACGAGGCGTTGTATGCCGCGAAGACGCAGGGACGCAATCGCTTTCGGGTTTTCGATGGCTCGTTGCGCATCCGGCTCACTACCCGCTGTGCGATCGAGCGTGAGCTCCCGCAAGCAATGGTCAGTGGCGAGTTGGATGTGTTCTTTCAGCCGGTCTTGCGCGAGGGTGGGACACAGTTGGACAGTGTAGAAGCGCTCCTGCGATGGGAACACCCGAAGTACGGGCCGATTGCACCGCCCGACATCGTGTTCATTGCGGACACATCTGGTCAGTCGGAGTCGCTGTTGAAGCATGTGTTGAGTCGGGTATCACGTCTGATGGCGTGGTTACAGCGCGAAGGTCTGGGCCACGTCAGGGTCGCAATCAATCTATCGCCGCGGAAAATCGCGCAGATCCCGGTGGACTACATCGCGTTGGACTGGCTCGCTACCGCTGGTCTGCCTGCCACGATGCTGGAAATCGAGGTCACTGAGGAAACTACGGCTGATATCGATATTGTGCAGTCCCGTCTAGAACGGCTTTCAGTCGCAGGAGTGCGTATTGCGGTCGACGATTTCGGGGTGGGATTTTCGGCACTGTCGACTTTGCATCGCTCATATGTGCGCAAGGTCAAGATTGACCGGTCTCTGGTCAGCAACCTTTCCAAGGGAAATCATATGCTGGTCGAGGCGATACTGAAGCTTGGGCAGCTATTGGAGATCGATGTGGTCGCGGAAGGTGTCGAGCAGGAATCCGAACTGCGGGTGCTTCGTTCACTTGGCTGCAAACTTATGCAAGGCTTTTATCTCGCGATGCCGATGCGGGAAGATGAACTTTTTAGGTGGATCTCGCGGGGCATGCCCGAGCGGGGCGACAACGTTATGGCCCTCCCGACGGTGACCCACGGTGCATTTTAGCAGTTGAGATGGCCTTGGATTGGGCAAACACGCGGACTACGACATGCCTACTTTGCTCTCGCAAGATATCAAGACCATGGCGGACATTACAGCTTAGCCACTACAAACGATAAATCGCTAGTTCACGTTATGTCAAATAGATAGGATTCCGAATAAATTGATTCGACTCGCTTGCCTGTTCGACGGTCTTGCGATCATGCTGAACCTCATCCACAAGTGAAATGCTGGAAGCCGGGGACGCGAAGCTTTCGAATTCGGTTTGGCGCGGGGATATAATGAGCCGCTCTCTCCAGAGCTATCTCTCAAAGGAAATTCTTTCACATTTATGGCTACCTATCTCGAACTGAAGGCGCAGGCAGAGGCACTCGCACAGCAAGCCGAAGAAGCGCGGCTTGCGGAACTGGACAGCATCATCACTTCGATTCGCGAACAGATCGCCGAATACGGCATCACGCCCGACCAACTCTTTGGTCGCCGGCGAGCAGCAGCGCCCAGCGAGCGTGCGCCGGTCGCACCGAAGTATCGTGACCCGAAGTCCGGTGCTACCTGGAGCGGGCGTGGGAAGGCACCGCAATGGATTGCAGGTGCGAAGAACCGTGATCGGTTTCTGATTCAGGACGCGGAATAACACGGCACAGTCGCGGCTCGGAGTGTAGCGCAGCCTGGTAGCGCGTCTGGTTTGGGACCAAGGGTCGCGCTCAAATCCTGCCACTCCGACCATGTATTCGGGCCTGTAGCTCAGCCGGTTAGAGCAGTCGACTCATAATCGATTGGTCGCTGGTTCAAGTCCAGCCAGGCCCACCAGTGAAGAGGATGCCTATGTCGCTGATCGATCGCATGCTGTCTCGAGCAGTTCCGCGTTCGACCGAGAGTCGCCGGAATGTCCTGGTGCGAGTTTGGCTCGACGACGAAGGTCGCGTTCGCGATCTGAAGGTGCGGCGCAGTTGCGGCGATCCCGCGCGCGACGACCGCGCGCTGCATGCGATAGCCGTCAAGCAGTTTCCGCGTGGCCAGCTCGGGTCAGGTGGCGGCACCGCACAACGGTGGCACGATCTCACATACGACGGAGATTGACGTGCCGGGCCCGGCCGCCGCCGAGCCCTCCAGCCGATCAGCTTGACATCTCGCGTTGTCCGTCGAAATCGCCGGGAGTGTTGTCCGCTTCAGCGACGAGTTCCCGATGAAGCCGGGCGGCCGCCACCGGGGAGTCGACTTTGGCATGGAGAGAAGTTCCATCCCATAGCTCGACGACCCACTTGTCACGTACACGGCAGACACCGATCGTCCAGCCGCTGCGATGCGAATACCCGTAGTCGCTCACCACGGACCACCCGAGCGCGACCATCGTGTCGCGCTGCTCGAGCATCGGCGCGGTGATCATCCTCGACTCCGTGGTGCGCGGACCAGGTCCGCGTGCTTGTCGGCAAGCTCGTACATTGGCTGTGTCAAGGCATCGCGATCGCGAAAGCCATCCACTCGAATCAGATAGTCCATTCTGCTCCCCGCTCCGCATAGCAGCCGCTGCCGGCCCAGATACTGTCTGTATATCAGGGGTGTGAGCGATTCGCAATATTCGGCCGCTGGCGCGCCGATTCAGGGGAGCTCAACCGAGCCTGGATGCTGTCCCGCTGCGGCGTGCTGGCGGCCGATCGTACGATCGGCCGCCACGCATCCGCTCAAGCCGCTCGAGCGCTTCGGCGAACACCGCCAGCGGCGCCACGTGCAGCTGACCATCGTGCCACCCGATCAGCGCGGCGACGAGTTCGTCCGTTTGCGGGTCCAGTACCCACTTGCCGCAAGCCTTGCCCTGCTCGAGCGCGGCGTTGATACCGCGCTCGGTGGCCACCAGGACCTCCATGCGCAACTCCTGCTTGCGGGCTTCGTCGACGAAGCCTGCGAGCACAACCAGCTGCAGTAGAACCGCCAATCCGTGCGCCGAGCCGCGGCCCATGCGCAGCGCCTGGAATGCTGCGTGATACTGCAATGCGAGCTCCTCTGCTTTCTGCCGGGGCATCGGCAGCAACAATGTCCGGGCGCGCTTCGCGTGCGCGGACGGCTGGTGTCGACGTGATGAAGGCACGCGTCGGTTCGACATGGTGATCTCTCTTCAAGCCTCTCAATGGACCTTGGATGGTGCTCTGAAGGTACGGAGCACGCGTAGACACCAGCGGAGCCACGTCGAGCGCTGGCCGTCCTGATCGTTGGCAGGTCGTGTCGGGATCCGCGTGTGGCCTGTGTCTTTGACGATACGGTGTGGATGCATGCTGGTTGTCCTCGAGGGAAGCGTACTCACTCTTCGGCAAACTGCTCGAACTCGTCGCATTCGTTGAAGAAGTCTTGCTGTCCGGGCAGTGGCGCCGGCGGCCTGCGCGGCGCGCGCGGCCGCGGATGGCCGGCACGCTTCAGCGTTCGCGCGATCGCCTGCAACTGCACCCACATCTGATCCGCCTCAGCGGCCGACAATGTGTCGGCAGCCACCTCGAGTGCGCTGACGAGCGACTCGAGGTGTGTGGGTGCGGTGGCCAGCGTCGTGCGTGCATCCGTGCGCCGCTGGCTTTCTCGGTAGACCTCGAGCCAGTGCGCGAGTACTTTGCGCTCGTCGCGGCTCAACGCTTCGAGCAGCTGGGCCGGTATCGGCCCGTCGGCGCGAAATGTGCCGAGCACGTATTCGCGCCGGCGCCCCCTGGTTGGGGGCTGTGTGGGAGGTTCGACGCGCAGCACCTTGATGAGGCGTCCCTGTTCACGAATGAGCATCGACTCGTCTCTGATTTCACACGATCACGCCCAAGCATAGCGCAACCGCGTGTCGCGTTGATGCCGCGACACGCGGACCTGCCTCTCCAGTCCCGCGGCCTTGGGGTCGCGGGAGGTGGCGCTCGCCATGCGGTTAGCTCTTGCTGCCTTACGTATCCACATGCTTTCTGCCCCGGTCCGCGCGGTTCCCAACGCATTCGCGCGGGGTTAGCGGCAGACCCTGTGCGTCTCCCTCCGCTTCGCTCCGGGCCGGGCTTTCGCGCTGCGCGTCGAGCCTCGCGCGCGAGTCTCGCCCCCTTCGGGCTTCAATCCCTGACGCAAACCCGACACCCCCTATACAGCCGGGGCTCCGCCCCGATTAGGCGCTCGCCGCGCGGCGAGCCGGTGCTGTCTCAACTTTTCGCGTACCGCCAGCCCCCGAGCTCGTCGTCCCAAACGCGACCGTAGCCCACCGTCGTTCGCATTCAAGGGTGCGCTTCGCCGGCCGCGGCACCCGTTCGGTGCTCGCCCTTCGGGCTGCGCTCCGCATGCGGCTTTGCGACCGCCCTTGAACACGCCCGCCGGCAGGCTCCTTTAGTCGCGGGACGACGAACTCAGGGGACTGGCGGCAGCAGTTCTGCAGAAGTCAAGGCATCACCGGCACGTACCCCTACGAGGGGAGCTCCGAATCTTGGGGCCCGGGCGGCCTGCAATGCAAACCACCTTCGAACGGAGGTCTAGATGGAAACGAACCGCCTGCACCATTGGATAGTAGTCCTTCAGTGTGCGTACATGGAATACACGTACACGCCATGGGATGGACGCAACTACTACCGACGCACTGTCGGTTACGAACACGTCGTCTGGTGTTGACGGACACCGTCGAAATCCCTCTACCTCGCAACTGAATTTTCAACGGAGAAAGCCATGAAACTCGCAACCACGTTTAGCCGCACCGCCGCGACCCTTCGTTCGCGCACGCCGCTCGATGACGACCAAATCCGGCAGGTCGCACCGTCGATCTTCGCGGCCGACAAGCACAACTCCCGGTCGGAGCGTTATACGTATATCCCGACGATCGACATCCTGACGAAGCTGCGTGACGAAGGGTTCCAGCCCTTCATGGTCTGCCAGACGCGCGTGCGCGACAACGGCAAGCGCGAGCACGCGAAGCACATGCTGCGACTGCGCCATGCCACGCAGGTCACGCAATCCGACTCGCCGGAAATCATTCTCCTCAATTCCCACGATGGGTCGAGTAGCTATCAGATGCTCGGGGGCTACTTCCGCTTCGTTTGCGAAAACGGCCTCGTGCTCGGCGACACGACGCACGACGTGCGCGTTCCGCACAAGGGCAACGTAGTCGACGACGTCGTCGCGGGCGCGTACGACGTACTCGACGGCTTCGACTTGATCCGCGAGGTCAAGGAAGGGATGGCTGAAGTGCAGCTCGATGAGCACGAGCAGCACGCCTTTGCGCGGGCCGCTCTCGCCTATCGCTACGACACCACGACCGCGCCCGCGCCGATCACGGAGCAGCAGGTACTGCGTCCGCGCCGCACGGACGATACCGGTAACGACTTGTGGACGACCTTCAACCGCGTGCAGGAATCCCTGGTTCGAGGTGGGCAACCCGGCCGAACCGCGACTGGCCGCCGCACTCGCACGCGGGCGGTCACCGGCATCGACCAAGACGTCAAGTTGAACCGCGCGCTTTGGGTTCTCGCCGACGCGCTGCGCACCCGTAACAGCTAATCCCGAAGCGCCGGCGACCTCCGTCGGCGCCTCTCCGAACGTTGTCGTGTTCCATTTCTATCGAGGTCGATCATGATGCTTGCCACCGGAAACAACTTCTCCCGCTCCACCGACTCTGTGCGTGCCCACACCAGCTCCGTCGACGCGACGCCGCCGAAGGTCATCGCGGATACGCTCAACCTTATCGAAACGGCTCAGCTGGTACAGACGATTCTCGGGGAGGCATTTCCCACGACGTCGTTTGCGATCGCCGTCACGAAGACGGGGAGCGGCTCACACCTGATGGTCGATTGGACGGACGGCCCGCGCGACCTGCAGGTGGCTCGGCTCGTGTTGCCGCTGCAGGCCACCCGTGTAGTCGACGGCGGCAAGGTCAAGCGGGTCGAGCATTTCATGCTGACGTCGGCCGGCCGGCTGACAGTTCACCTCGCTGCGGACCGCATCATCCTGTCGAGGCAGTTCAGCGATCAAGCGATAGCTCGTGCAATTGAGCGCCTCGCGGTGCGGTACGCAGACTTTCTGGCACCGGACGTTCGCTCGGCGATGACGGTTGACGCATACCGCGCCGGCCAGCTGCAGGTGCTCGAGATCTTCGGCGTGCATCGGACCGGAAGCCGTCGATCGGGATCCAACGTTCAGATGGACGTCGACGCGATGCTCGCGGAAACCACCGACGCGCATGGATTTCCCCGGTCGCTCACTGCTGCACGACTGTTTGTGCGTCGCGACACCCACTAACCGCGGATGTCTAGCGCTATGCAAACGGTCGAAATGATTCTGGACGCCGACGTGCGCCCCACCCTCGGTCAGCGCGTGGAACGCGCGATCGACGCGCTGGGAGCGCTCTTCGTCGCCAACCGGATGGTCATCTGCCAGTTCAGCGCGGGCAAGGATAGTGGTGTCGTGACGAGCCTCGCGCTCGAGGCGGCCCACCGGCATGCTGCAGCTGGCGGGCGGCCGCTCGTGTGCGTGATCACGGCCGACACGCTCGTCGAGTCGCCCGAGATGGTTGAGCACGCTCATCGCGAGCTCGCGAAGATGGACGCCTTCGGTCAGGCGCACGGCATCGACGTTCGCGTGTTGGTTGTCGCGCCGTCGCTCGCAACGTCCTGGCAGTTGTCGATCCTCACCGGCCGCGCCTTGCCGAGCTACGCTGGCACGAATTCGGACTGCTCGATCTCGCTGAAGATCGAGCCGAGCCGGGTCGGCCGCAATCAGTTGTATCGTGAGGCACGGAAGGCCGGCTACGCCGAGCCGGTTGTCGTGCTCGGCACCCGCCTCGCCGAAAGTGAGCGGCGCAAGGCGAAGATGACCGCGCGCGGCGATCGTGCCGATACGCCGGTCCGCAACAGCGACGGCGAACTCACCATCTGCCCCATCGCCGACTGGTCAACGGAAGACGTCTGGGAGTTTATCGGCGAAGTCTCGTCCGGTCTGCGCCCGACCTACACGGACTTCGAAGAGACGAAGCGGATCTACGCGCATGCGGGCAACAGCAGCTGCGCGATCGTGTCCGATCTCACGTTCGAAGAGGCGTCCGCCGGCAAGCGTGTGCGCCGCGGAAATTGCGACGCGCGCACCGGCTGCTGGACCTGCCAGCAAGCCGATGATCGTTCGCTTGCCGAGATGATCCGCTTCGACCAGGACAGATATGCCTACGCGGTCGGCCTGCAGCAGCTGAATCGGTTTATCCGGGCGATCCGATACGACTGGTCGCGCCGCAATTGGGTCGGCAGGACCATCCGCGCAGGCTATGTCTGCGTGGAGCCTGACACGTTCGGTGCGGCGACTGTCCGGGAACTCGTTCGGTACATGCTCACGATCGATCGCGACGAGCGCATTCGGGCTCGGCGTGCCGGGACGCGGCCGAAGTTTCAGACCTTGCCGCTGCCGATGATGATCGCGGTCGACGCGATGCAGTCCCTGCAGGGGCTCGCCGCGCCGTTCGCGATCTGGGCCGACTACCGTGACATCTGCGAGCGTGGCGTGAGCTATCGGGTGCCGGAGATCGCACCAGCGCCGCCGGCGCCGATGCCGGAGCCGCTCTTCCTGCAGGTGGGCAACGAGTGGGACGATACGGCGGATCAGTGGACAGGGTTTCGAGATCCCCTGATGGAGGCGTTGACCGAGCGCTCGCCGTGCGCGCCCACTATTCTGGATCTGGGTGACGGCAAGAGCACGTGGCGCGTCCCCACCGGCCCGCGCTTCGACGTCGACGTAGAGTCGGCCGAGATGATCCTGCAGTTCGAGGCGGATCGCTTGGCTGCGATGCACGACCGCGGCTTCCATCCTGGCGGGATCACGACCGGCTATCGGTGGTACCTGAACTACGGTGCGCTCACACTCTCTCATAAGCAGCAGCTGAAGCACGACGAGGTTGCCCGTCGCACCGACTTCAAAGACCGGCTCGGCCTGAATCTCGGGCACGATGTCGAGCAGCTCGCCGCGCGCAGCGTGCGCTTCGGCCAACTGCCCGACGATGCTCGACAGGCTTGGGGGCACAAGGCCACGACGGATGGTGCACAGACGATCTTTGAGTTCGCGGCATGATGCAGACGCCGATGACTCCCGTGAATCAGCACGCCACGACGTTGGTCGTCATGGCGTGTTCGGCGACGAAGCTTGCGAGCCCCATGCCGGCGATCGACATGTATCACGGCGTGATGTACGGAACGTATCGCGCGAACGTGCAACCTCAGACGCCGCCTGCCGTGATGATCCTGTCCGCGCTGCATGGATTTATCGAGCCGGGCCTGGTCATCGAGCCGTACGACCAGCTCATGACCCTGGCCCGGGCCGAGACGATGCTCGGCGAGCTCGATCGGTTCATGGAAGGCACCTGGCCGGCGACGGCGCATCGTGTCTTGTTCGCCGGCGGTCAAAGCTATCGCCGCGTGATGGAGGCAGCGCTTACGCGTCAGGTCGAACTCGGGCATGTATCGGGCCGAGTGCTCGTGCAGGAAACGACCGGCGGTATCGGCTATCAGCGCCAGCAGCTCGGAGCGTTCCTACGAGGCGGCCAGAGCTAGGTCGCTCCATCGACGTCGGGCGCCTCGAGGCGCAGCAGCTGACGCTCTTCGGATGCCGGCACCGCCGGCCGAATCATCTCCACGGTTCCCAAATTCGCGCGGCGGCCGCTGCGCGGCCGCGACACGGAAATCGCGATCGCGCCCGGCGATCTGCGACCGCCGCGGCGCTCATGTCCGTGACGCAACGCCCCTCGCGTGGCCGGTGCCCACTCTCTATCCGAGCCCTTCGCACAACCCCTGCAGTCGACCTTTGAACCCGGAGCCCACGTTCGCCCGCCGTAGCCTGGCGGCCGGATCATTGCGCCGTGCGCGACGAGTGTCGCACGGCGCCCTGCTCCTGCAAGGGGCTTTCGCGGCATATCCTCGCGCGCGTAGCGCACTCCGGTATTCCACGGTCCCCTTGCCCCCCATTCTCCGGCGGGCGCTCGCCAGCTCCGGGTAGCACGGTTTGCGAGCCGCATCGCTCCGGCTGCCCCCTTCTCAACTCTGTGGAGCTGACCGTGAGCTATTTGTACAACGGCGACTGCCTGGTCGCCATGCCCAAACTCGCCCCTGAATCCGTCGACTGCATCGTCACGGACCCGCCCTATCTCGTCAATTTCCGCGATCGGAGCGGGCGCTCGATCGCGAACGACGTAAACGGCGACTGGCTGGCGCCGGCGTTCGCCGAAATGTTCCGCGTGCTCAAGCGCGACGCGGTATGCATTTCGTTTTACGGCTGGAACAAGGTCGACCTGTTTTTCGATGCCTGGAAGGCGGCCGGCTTTCGCGTGGCCGGCCACTTCGTCTTCACGAAGTCCTACGCGTCCAAGGCCGGCCTGGTGAAGTACCAGCACGAATCGGCCTACCTGCTTGCCAAGGGGCGGCCCGCGGCGCCGGCGGCGCCGATCGCCGACGTCATGCCGTTTCCGTACAGCGGCAATCGCCACCACCCGACCGAAAAACCAGTCTCCGCGCTGCGCACACTCATTTCCGCCTTTACGCAGCCTGGCGACGTCGTACTGGATCCGTTCGCCGGGTCGGGCTCGACGTGTGTTGCCGCGCGCGAGCTGGGCCGCCGGTACATCGGCATCGAACTGGACGCCACCTACTACGCGGCCGCCAAGTCGCGCCTGTCGGCACCGGCCCAGGCCGCCGCCTAAGATCCGAACAGAGGACATTCACCATGCGACTGATCGTTTCCGCCTATTCCGGTCTTGAGCAGCTTGACCATCCCCGCACGAACGAAAACGGCGACGCCGCCGACCTGTTCTGTGTCCGGCTCGACGCTGCGCCGCGGTTCCCGCACCGCGCCAGCGACCTGGACATGGCACGTATCTACCACTACCGGAATTCGTTCGAATTCAGCGTCGGCACCTACGTGATGCACGACATTTTCCGCGAGCGCCTGGCCGAGCTCGCCGATTACCCGGCGATCTCGATTGGCGCCGCGCGAGCCTGCCATACGAACGGCGCGATCGCAGCAAAGGACGGCCCATTTAAGGAACTGATCGATTTCTCGATCACATCGGGAACGATTGGGTCGCGGATCTCCGCCAAGTTGGCCGACGATTTCCGCCGGTTCATTGGTGCGATCGACGCCGACTACGATCCCATGCTCGCCGAGCTTTACCGCAACTGGTATTTCGCCTTCTGCCTGGCCGAAAACTGCGGCGCAGTGCAGCTTTCCTGACCACACGAGCGCCGGCCGCTCGCCGCGGCCGGCGCACCTGGAGAACGACATGCCCCGATATTTGATTGACGCAATTTTGGCCGCGATCGCGGCAAACGCCTTCGGCGAGGAGATCTCGCACGTATGGGACTCCGACACGGAAATCGAAGTCCTGCCCGCTTCGCTGCGCTACGCGATGCTGGAAGCGTTCCAGGCCGGCCAGTCCGCCCGGCGATAAATTCATCCGCCGGCGCCGGCGTTGCCGGCAGCCGGCGGTATACGAGGCTCCCATGACGAAAAACGAAATCGAAATGTTGCTTTTCGCAATCGCCCGCGTGCATCTGCATATCGACACGCTCGAAACACGCCATAGCGATCGGCTGGACTTTCACGATTGCGCGGTGTGGTGCATCCGCGACGCGCTCGCGGCCGCCTTCGACGCCGGTGTTGTTCTCGGCCGCGGTGCCACCGCGAGGTGACGCGCGTCCGCCGGCGCGCGCCTGGTGCCGGCGACGATCACCACTCAACCATGTTCCACGACTCGCCCGGCCCTGCGGGCCCGGGCGGCCGATGGAACACGGGCGCCTGGCGATGTACCACGCTACGTTCCACCCAGTCCCCGGCGAGCCCACCGCGGCCGCATCGAGCGGCCACTGTGGGCGGCGATTGCAGGCCCCAGCGCCTCGATGCGAGTGCACACCGTTCCCCTTCGCCAGCCGGCGCGCGGCACCTTGCCCGCCTGGCTACGCCCGGCATGCAAGCTGCCCGCTTTCACGCGCCGAGTACACGGGCTGTCCGCTCCTGGGGCTCGGCCGCCGCCGGCGTCCGGCCCCGGCGCTGGCCGCCCCGCCAGCCGCGCACGCACGCGTGCGCGGAGTTCGCGCTCGGGCCGTGCGAGCGGCCCGGCGCCGGCGACGTCCGGCTTTCGGTAACCGCCCCTGCGTTCCACCTCCAGCTGTCGGCGAATCGCCTGCCATCGGGGCCGCCTCATCCCGACGCATAGCGCTGCGTCCCGGCGTTGCAAGGGTGCGCTACGCCGCGTGCTGCGCCCGGTCGGTGCGCCCCCTGCGGGTTCGCACCGCTGCGGCCTTGCCCGCGCCCCAGCAACGCCTCCCCGCAAGCGCTTCCCATGCGTCGAGGCGGCTCCCAATGGCAGCAATTTTTCACCCCGACGCAATGGAGGCTATATGAACGCAGTGACCACCGAAATCCCGGCCCTCGCCAACGACGCGGGCGTTCCCCCCGCACCCCCCGAGGCTCACCGCCAGGCAGACGACGTGCGAGACATTCCCCTCAAACGGCTCGTCGCATCCCCCTACAACGTGCGGCGCGTGCCGCGCACGGGCATCAAGGAACTCGCCCTGAACATTTGGCACACCGGCGGGCTGCTGCAAAACCTCGTCGTCCACGCTATGAAGGTTAGCCCCAAGAAAGCTCAGACGTACGGCGTCGCGGCGGGCGAGCGCCGTCGCCTCGCGCTCGTCTACCTGATGGAACACGATTACATCCCGGCCGATCATCCGGTGCGCTGTCTCATCGCGTCGGTGGAGGACGCCGTGCTGATGTCGACGGTCGAAAACGAAATGCGCGAACCGATGCATCCGGCCGACGCATGCGACGCCTATCGTGTGCTGGTCGACGCGGGCCGCACTGTGGCCGATGTCGCGGAAATCTATGGCGTCAGCGAGCAGACCGTGCATCGTCGCCTGAAGCTCGCCCGCGTCTCCCCTAAGCTGGTCGAGTTGTTCCGCGACGACGAGATTGGTGCAGACCAAATGATGGCCCTCGCTCTCTCCGACAGTCATGACGAACAAGAGCGCGCGTGGTTCGACGCGCAGCCGCACGAACGTCCCGCTTCGGCGATTCGTCGCAAACTTGTCGCGGGGGAGCGCGACTTTCAGAACAGCCGCGTCGCACTCTATGTCGGCATCGATGCATTCGAGGCCGCTGGAGGTGTCGTCCGTCGCGATCTGTTCTCGGACACCGGCACGGCATGGTACTCCGATCAGGCGTTGATGGAGCGTGTCGCCTTGGAGCAGCTTCGCACCGTTGCCGAGGACGTGCTTAACGAAGGGTGGGAGTGGGTCGAACCGATGATCTCCATCGACTACAACATTCGTTCCCGGTTCGCGAAGATCGCACCTACCGATGTCCCCGCGGCCATTGAGCAGCAGCAGGAGATGGACGCGATCGACGCACGCGTTGCCGCCATCACCGAACAACAGGAGGCAGACGACATCGACGAAGAAACCTACGAGCGTCTGTGTAACGAAGAAACCGCCCTGTCGCAGCGCTATGCCGAGATCGAGGAATCGTTGTCCGTCTACACCCCGTTCCAGATGGCTGGCGCTGGCGCAATCGTCACGATCGAGCAAGGCGGTGTCCTCTCCGTGCTGCGCGGCTGGGTCAAGAAACCGGGGGCGATCAGCACGGTGGCCAACTATTCCGACGATGACTCGGATGACGACTCGCATGACCCGGACGGCGACGGCCCAACGGTGCGTAGTCCCACGCCAGCACCCGCACCGATCAAAAAAGGCCCGCATTCCGCTACGCTCACGCAGCGACTGAATGCCCGGCGCACCGCCGCCATCGGCATGGCGCTTGCGCGCCAGCCGCACGTCGCACTCGCTGCACTCGTCCATCGCTTCCTCGTCTCCGAATACGCTGCCGGGTCCGCCGCCAGTGCGGTCTCCATCCAGTGGCACGACAAGACCGGTACCGTCGAGCGCGGCGCGTCCGAGCTGGCTGACGATCTCGCTTACCGCCTCCATAGCGAGCAACGGTCAGCGTGGGCCGGTCTCATCCCTGACGACAGCGCCGCCCTGTTCGACTGGTGCGTCGCGCAGACCGACGAGCGGCTCATGCTCATCCTCGCGCAGTACGTCGCGGCCAGCCTCGACAGCGTCGCCGTTGACGAGCGGCCACATGCGATCAACGGCCTGATTCCCGCGCTCGGCCTGAATATGGCCGACGAGTGGAAGCCGACCCGCGCCAGCTACTTCGATCACGTGTCGAAGGCACGTATTGTCGACGTGGTGGCCGCCGCCGTTTCTCCCGCAGAGGGCATGCGTCTCGCCAAGCTCAAGAAGGCCGATGCCGCCGCCGAAGCCGAGCGCCTCACGGCCGGGACCGGTTGGTTGCCCGAACACCTTGCGTTGGCCGAGGTCCGTACCGACACCCTCTGGCAGTTGCGGCGAGAGCAGGACGACGACCCTGAACAAGACTCGGCTGACGACGACCAGTCCGATGAAGCCGACGCCGCGCACATCGAGCAGACCGAGCAGACCGAGCAGGTTGAGCAGGTCGAGCAGGTCGAGGCGTGATTGAGGCGGGAGTCTCGGCGCGACACTGCGACGGGACTCCCGCAAATGCTCACCATTCTTCCCGTATAGGCTCACCGTCGTTTTTATCCTCCCATGGCGCTCCCCTTCCGAGGCTCGGGCGTCTCCCTCCGCTTCGCTTCGGGCCGGGCTTTCGCGCTGCGCGTCGAGCCTCGCTGCGCGAGTCTCGCCCCTGACGGGCTTCAATCCCTGACGTCTTCGCGCCGTCCCGGCGCTGCGCGCTTCGCTTGCTCGCGGGATACGCGCCCGCTCCTCGCGGGCGAACTGCCGGTACAGCGGCCGGCTATGCCGGCCGAGAGGGCGCGGGGCAGAACCGCCCCGCGCCGTGTGGGTGGCTCGGCCGGGGAAACCGTGTGGTTGCGCTCCATCCTTTTGCGCCGGGTTAAGCGCGTGGATCTGCCATTGGGAGCCGCCCCTTTTCGACGCATAGCGCGGGCTCGCACGGGCGCAAGGGTAAAGGCTGCGCTTCGCTTCGCCCACGTCCTCGCCCGTTCGGTGCTCGGCTACGCCTGCGCTCCGCATGCGGCCTCCGGGCGCGCCCTTGCACCCGTGCGAGCCCGCGCTAAACCCGCGTCGAGGCGGCTCCCAATGGCAGATCCACAACCCGACACAAAAGGACGAAATCGTGAGCGCAACCACCCCCGACCGAACCACCCACACACGCGCGGGCGTTCCCCCCGCACCCCCCGAGGCTCACCGCCAGGCAGGCATCCGGCAATCGAAAAGCCGCTTGCGTGCGACGGCCGCGCACTGGTTTGGTTGCCCCATAGACGCCTCGATTCGTGTCCTGCATCGCTGGATTCGCCCTGATGACGACGCGCGCGCCGTGCGGCTCGAAACCGTGATCGACGGCACCGCGAAGCGCATCACCCTTTTTCGCCAAGCAACCGGTGCGTGGTCGCCGGTTTGGCAATAACCCGGAGACTCACGATGAGCTACGAGACTGATGAACTGATGATTGAAGGTATCACCGAGGACCATTTCGCGATCTCGCACGAAAGCGGAATCTGGCGGCATATTTCGGTTCACGAAGTAGACGGCGACATGCTGTTTACGCTGCCGTCCGGCTGGACCGCCGAGCAGATCAACGCCGCCATTGCAGTCTACAAGCGCGGTTTTTCCCACGGCGAGAAGTTCGGCGCAGCGAGCGCACAGCGCATCGTGCGAGAAGCGCTCGGCATTGTTCACTAACAGCGTGCGCGTCCGCTGCGACGCGCTTTCGATTCACGGAGAAACCGATGGCGGACTTCGCCGTATACAGCATGGGCCATCTGATTGACCACGTACAAGGCGAGAGCCATGTCGCGGCAATGCTCGCCGTCGAACGCAAGTATGCTGCTGGCCCCCTTGCGATCTGCCCACTGAGTGCCTCGCCCGCCACTCACAAGGCCGCTGCGGCACGGTCGTACTACACGCCTAATGACGTGCCGCCAGAACTGCGCGGCTTCCCACCGCTGAACGAAGGGGAAGAACGATGAACGCCACGCAAAAATTCATCCAGTTCGTGATGGACAAGGGTTTCACGAAGGCCGAAGCGGAAGCGATTTTGGCTGTCTACAAGAAAGCGCGCGTCATCAAGTTCGACAAGTTCGCGCCGGTTTTCGAAGTGAAGCACGGCGCCTTCCTTGACGCAGACGTGCTGCGCAACGCACTGCCCGCCTAACAACCCTCCCGCTACAGGAGAACGACGATGAAACGCTATCGCTCCATTGATTACGGCCACGTGGTCGCAACGGCCGATGACCATCTGATCGCCACGCCCGATACCCCGCGCGACGCCGTGCCGCTCGCGTTGGCGCAGGCAGCGCGCAAATACGACGGCGGCTACGTCGAAAACCACTGCCCGGAGTGTGGCGAGTATGCGAGCGAGTGCTCGTGCAACGAGCACGAGACGCACTGACCACCCACGCCAGCTACAGGAGAGCAGACGATGAATACTGCAACGATTCTGCGCATCGAGGAGCTTGAGCGAGCTATCAACATTTGGCGCTCGCGTCGGCCGAGCAGAGACGGCGACCCGATTCTGTGTCGCGAGGCCCGCATTCTGGCCGAGCCGTACGCTCTGATGATTTTCAAGCGCGAAACGCAGATCGACGCCGCGCAACTTTCGACCGCGCAGCGCGCCGCTTACGACGGCGCGTTCGCATAGGTCGCCACCTTCCAAGGAAACGCGATGAATGTAAACGAACAGCACCGGTGTCTCGCCATCCTCGACGCGACGATTGGCGAGACTCCGGTTACATGGGCGGAAATCCGGAACGCTGTCAGCCAGCAGATGACTATCGCAAACTGGCTCGACGTCCGGGGCGTCCTTCAGTGGGCAATCAATGACGGTCGGTTCGAACGCGTCCGGGATACTCACGTCGAAGCGTACCAACGTGTGTAAGGCAACCGTGCCCGCTCCGGCGGGCAACTTCGAAGGAGCATGACATGCCGATGCAATGGGCGATCACCTACAGGACAGAGACTGGATTCGACGTCGAGATCATCGACGCAGGCAGTTACGAAGAGGCTTGGACCCGTGCGGAATCTCTCTTTGGCTCGCAGTTTGTAGAAGTCGAGCGCGTCGCATGAGAACTGTGCCCGCATCGACGGGCACGGATCGCGTCGCTGGGCCGTTCGGCCGGTAGCCAGAATGCACCTTGAATTTGTGTATCCTATGGGATACCATATACGGTATGAGAATCGAGCAGACAGACGATTTCGCGAAATGGTTGCGCGGCCTACGCGACCACATCGCGCGCGCGCAGATCGCCAAGCGAATCCAACGTCTCGCACGCGGCCAGTACGGAGACGTGAAATCGGTGGGTGCCGGGGTGAGCGAAATGCGCGTGCACGTCGGCCCCGGCTATCGCGTCTACTTTGTCCAACGAGGCTCAACGCTCGTCGTCCTGCTATGCGGTGGCGACAAGTCAACGCAGCAGCGCGACATTGAGCGCGCTATCGCGCTTTCGGCGCAATTGGGAGATTGACATGGGTATCAAGACAACGCCGTTCGACGCGGCCGAATACCTCGACACACCCGAGGCGCAGGCCGAATATCTGCGGGTTTCGTTCGAGACGGGCGATTCTGCCGACATTCAGGAAGCCATCGGCACTGTGGCGCGTGCGCGCGGCATGACGCAGATTGCCCGCGATGCGGGCGTTGGCCGCGAAAGCCTCTACAAAGCGCTGGACGAGCACGGCAACCCGGAATTCGCGACGATCCTGCGTGTGGTGCGCGCGCTCGGCCTCACTTTGACCGTAACGACGCCTGTACACGAGCACGCCTGAGCCGGGATTTTTGCGCGGCGTCGCGGGCTGGCGGGCGCTCGCCGCTACGCCGCGACCACCCGCCAGCCCGCGACCAATGCGTTAGCCTGTTTGCGCGCTGCGCAAATGAATCGGGGCAATCCCGCTCCGCGCATACTTCGCGCGTCGCCGGATTGCCCCAACTATCACACCGACGCGCCGTCGGCGACAGCGGCTGGCGGCACGCCCTGGGCGGGTTTCGCCGGCACCGGGGTCTCACCCGGTTTCGCGAGTGCGACTTTTACCGCCTCGAGCCGCTCTTTCCACTGTTCCGCCGGGATCTCGTCGAGCCCTTCCGCGCGCAGCAGCTCGAGCACCGCCTTGTGATTCCGCTCGCGTTCCCTGCGGATCATCTCGCGCTGTTGGTCCTGCAGCTTTTTCAGCTTCGCCGCCGTCCTCGCGATCTCGTCTTCGATCGATCGCGGCTTGCGCGCTGTCTTCCCTGCATCTGCTGTCATGGCCTCTATCACTCCATTTTGCCCCTCCCCCTTGCCGCGAAGTGTAACGGAATTCGGCCGCGCAACGGAAAGGACTGGGGCCTGATACCCCGGTGTCGCACCGCTGCCCCGCGCCTCATCCGTCGCGGCGCAATTGCCCGCTGCGCGACTCGCGCGCAGCGGCCGGCACCGTCGTTGCCGCCGACGCAACCGCTCGGAGCGCTGATCCGGCGCACCCGCATTTTTCCTGCTGTCGCCGCGCGGGGCGTCACCCCCGATTTCGCGCGGCCGCCGCCCCGCGCGGACCACCTAGCCAGAGCGCAATGCTCGCATTGCGCAGCTCGAGCACGGCGGCCGCCACCGTCGCGGCCGCCGGCCCGTCCAACCAGCTCGCCGAGCCCCGGCATCGCAACTTTCATGCTGTCGCCGGGCCGGGCGTCGCCCGCGCCATTCCGCGGCCGCCGCCCGGCGCGGACCATCCACCCAGACGCAATGCACGCATTGCGCAGCTCGAGCGCGGCGGCCGCCAACGTCGCGGCCGCCGCCTCAACCGCCTCGCGCATTTAGTCGACGCCGCCGTGCTTGTGCAGCTGTCGCCGCGCGGGACGGCACCCGCCCGCCTCCGCGGGCGCCGCCCCGCGCGGACCACCCCTCCAGTGCCCAATGCATGCATTGCGCAGTCTCAGTTCGGCGGCCGCAAAGTCGCGCCCGCCGAAAACCGGCAAACCAACCGTGCTCACAGCGTTTTCTCTCTGGCTATTGCTCGGCGCCCATCTATCCACGACCGAAATCTGCGCACGCCGGCAGGTTTCCCACATACCCACTGGTCCCCGCGCTTCTCCCGTTTCCCACAACCAACACCGTTGTGGAAAACGGCGCGCGGCCGACGCTCTTGCGATGTTGATGCATCGCGACGTCGGTCCGGACCCGTGGATATGTGGAAAACCTGCGTGGCATAACCACCCTCGTCGCTCCGAATTTCTCCCAGCCCACTCCCTGCCTCCGATCATCCTTCCTATTCCGTTTTTTCCCTGTGCTGAACGGATCGACGCTCGCCTACCGTTTCTGCTTTTCTCGTCCGTCCCTCGTGCCAAGGAAATCCTGCAAATCGCGTCTATGACTCAACCAGGCGAACGCCTCAATGGAACGAAATCCTCGCTCTTGCTGGCTGCGATGCCGATCGCGACGCCTGCTGAAAAACCGGTGATACCCCGACCCGTCCGGGCATCACCATCCAGATACCGTCCGTCCGGGGGGGCGACCCGTGGGGCAAGCCCCACCCCCCGACCAGACGGTCACACACCACGCAACTCCGTTGCGGGTGTGTAGAGCCTTGCTGAGCAAGGCTCTACACTGGCAGACACCGAAACGCATACGCGCTGCCACCGAAGCACATCTCAAATCGCGCAATACCTTGCTGCATAAGGCTGGAACGTGGCAGCCAAACGTCGCATGTCTGCGAAGATCTCGCCATCGCCGTAACGAAAAGGTGTCTAAATGGCGGGCATTTTGGAAACATCGGAGTCCACATTGTCAGACACCGAAACGCTATCGATAGGATAAGCCGATGAATATAAAAGAGAAGTCGCTGTCAATCGCGCACCGAATCCGGATGCATACGCGGCAGACACCGAAAACCATTTACATCCACTATAATGACGTAACTATTTGATTAGCTGACCTCTTTAGAAGGTCGGTCGGGGAAAAATGGGGCGATGTGTATGCTGAGGCGCACATGCCACGATCAAGTCACGCCAGCAAAGGCAAATCCGAGCGTATCACCCTTCGTTTCGATAGACCCACCAACGAGTTCTATCGCAGAAAGGCAAACGAGGCTGGCGTTCCGGTAGCGGAGTTTTGTCGTCAAATCCTCGTTCGCGGGATCGTGAACGATAACGTCGAACAGATTGAAAAGCGGCTGAACGCGCTGCTCTCCGCTATACCGATTTCCGCACAAGCGGCGAACGGCCAAGCCGCACATGCCGGTGGGAATTCTTCCCATCTGCTTCCAACCGATCTTGTTCGAGCGATCTATCTCTGTCGCGAGGTGCTGACGACAATCGTCAGCGACAGGAACATCCAGTTCCTACATCAGGCACAGGATCGTGCCGAGGCCGCCACCAAGAAACTGCTGGGAGAGAGCAATGGCTGATCAACGCTCGCCCAACGGTTTTGCGACTTTTTCTCGGGGAACCGCCCTCTGGTGGCAGCAGGCAAAACTCCTCACCAGCGCGGTCGTGGCGGTGGTCATCGCGGGCATTCTCGTCGGCGCGCTGGCCGGCGGCGCATACCTGTATTTCGTCACGTCGGCCGAAACGCGCTATTTGGCGGCCAAGCACGTCGAGGCTGAAATCCTCACCGTCGTGCCCATGGCCAATCCGAACGTCTCGTTCCACTTCGGCAGCAACGACACGGAATTGCCGCCAGCCGCCGCGCTGTCATTTACCGACGATGCCGCCGAAGAGTTTTTCGTCTATGCGCGAAATGCCGCCCTGTACGCTGTTCTTACCGCTATAGCCGTGACGTTTCTTTCCGTCCTGTTCTGGATGGAGTACGGTCGCGGAAAACTCGCCGAGAAGCAGGTTCGCGGTGCAAGGCTCGTCAAACCGAAAGCACTGGTCAAGGAACTGGAAAGCCGAGACGACGCCAGCCCGTACCGCATCGCCGGCGTGCCGATGCGCAAGAAGGCCGAAGTGCTCGGTACGCTCTTCGCCGGTGCCCAGGGTAGCGGCAAGTCTCAGCAGTTTTTCGCGCTGATGGAGCAGGTCCGCGCCAACAAAAAGCGAGCGATCGTCTATGACCCGTCGGGCGAGTTCACGGCTACCTTTTTTCGGGAAGGCAAGGACATCATCCTGAATCCGCTCGATGCGCGCAGTCCCAACTGGAACGTGTGGCGCGAAATCCAGGGTGAAATCCATTACGACGGGCTGGCAGAGGGGCTTATCCCGATTCCGCCGAACGTTCCGGATCCGTTCTTCGCCATCGCCGGGCGCATGGTCTTCAAGGGCGCGGTCCGTGCGCTCGGTGACGACAACAAGCGAACCAACGCCGCGCTGTACAAGGCCATCGCCCACAGCAATCTGGACGAATTACACGCCATCCTCGCGAACGAGTCTGCCGCCACTTACGTTGATCCGATCACTGAGCGTACGGGCATGAGCCTCAAGATGACCGTGCAGAACCAGCTTGATTGCTTCCGCTACCTGCATGACGAAGGTGAACCGTTTTCGATCCGCGAGTGGATTCAGAATGAGGACGAAGACGACGATTCCTGGCTGTTCATTACCGTCAACGAAGAGCAGAAAACCGCCCTACTTCCGCTAATCAGCCTCTGGTGTGACATCGCAATCCGCTCGCTTCTTGCGCTCAAGCCGATTCATCGCGAACGCCTCTGGTATTTCTACGACGAGCTCCCTACGCTGCAGAAACTGGAGATCATGAAGCTCGCCGTGACGAACATTCGCAAGTTTGGCGGTTGCTTTGTGATCGGCATCCAGGATTTCTCGCTACTCTTCTTGATCTATGGCGAGCACCTTGCGCGCACGATCATCTCCGGATGTCAGACCAAGCTCCTGTTGCGCGTGACCGACGGTGACGCCGCCAAGGCGTTGGCCAACGCGATCGGGCAGGCTGATCTGGACGAGAAAGAGGAAAGTCTCAATCTCGGGATCGATGAGCGTCGCGACGGTATGAGTGTCTTCGCGCGCCGTAACCTTCGGGATCTTGTCCTCTCTTCCGAGATCTTACGTCTGCCCGACATGGAGGGCTATCTGGTTACACCCAGCGATTACCCCGTCGCACGGGTGAGATACAAATATACGCATCGGCCCGAAATTGCCACACCGTTCATTCCCCGTCGGACTTTTGACACGTGGCTTACTGCACACGCCGCACCCGGTGGCCACGCGGCGCTGTCGCCGCCCGCACCCGGTTCCGCGGCGCCGGCAGAAACTGCACCATCCCCGTCACCCGCGCCAACCGACGCGACTGCGACGTCTTCGTCCGCGGAGCAATCGGTGCCATCCGCAGGCTCGTCTGCCGCGAACAAAATGCCGGCAGCTGCGGCGTCCCGTGCGGATGACGTTGCGGCCACGTCGACCGGCGCTGAATCGGACCCGGCCACTTCGAATCTGGTTGTGCTGGCGACGGGTGAAGTCGTGGACGGCGACACCGGCGAGGTTCACGGTGCGTCGACTCCCCGCGAACCGGGTGCCGGCCAACGGCCGACCGGCCGCGCCGGTCTCGGTGACTTGTTGGGGTGACGCGCGATGATGAGCATGCACAATGTCGGCAGCGCCGGCCAGGCACTCCACTATTTTTCGAAGGATAACTACTACACCACCGATCAGGGGCTCGAGCATTCCGCCTGGTTCGGCAAGGGTACGGCCACCCTCGGTCTGAACGGGCAAGTCGATCGCAATGTGTTTTTCAAGCTGCTGTCTGGACGGGTCGGAGACCAGCAGCTTGGTCGAGTCGTCCTGGACGAGAATGGCGAGCCCGAAGTTGTACATCGGCCTGGGATAGACTTGACCTTTTCGGCACCGAAGAGCGTCAGTATCGCTGCCGAAGTTTTCGAAGATCGCGACGTCCGTCTCGCCCATGAAGAAGCCGTCAAGGAGGCGCTCAAGTACGTCGAGGCGTATGTCGCGCAGGCACGCAAAACGGTCGATGGCGAGACGCTTGTCGAACCGACCGGCAACGTTGTAGCCGCCCTCTTTCGCCACAATACGAGCCGCGACCTCGACCCCGACACCCATACTCATGCGCTGATCATGAACGCCACCCAGCGCTCAGACGGCGAATGGCGATCGCTGACCAATGATGAGCTGTACGTGCAGCAGAAGGTGATCGGCGCCGTCTACACTTCTTCGCTCGCACGCGAATTGCAGAAGCGTGGCTATGCCATTACTTCGCCGGACAAGAACGGAAACTTTGAGTTGGTCGGCATCACCCGAGAGCAGATCGAGCACTTCAGCCAGCGTTCCGCCGCGCGCGACCGATGGCTGCGTGCAAATGGGATCGATCCGACGAGCGCGACGCCGGCGGAGAAGGAGCGCGCGGTGTTGGCCACCCGTGAACGGAAGGTTGGTGTCGACCATGACGCCTTGTCAGTTCAATGGCGTGAGCGCGCACAGACAGTCGACCTCGACTACAGCGTCATCCAGCAGAAAGCACGCGAGGCGCGGGAAGCGGGAACGGATGCACGGGTCGTCAAGTTGTCCGGTATCGAGGCCTTGCGGTTTGCAGCGTCTCACCTTGGTGAGCGCGAAATCGTGCTGAACCAATATGACCTGGTCAAAACCGCGCTGGAGCACGCGGTCGGGCGAACGTCTCCAAATCAGATTCTCGATGCGTACAAGAAGCTGGTCGATCAGGGCAAGATTGTCGACCTTCCGGACGGCAACATCACCACCGAGAAGATGCTCAACACGGAGCGCTGGACGGTCGAAAATGCGCTCGCGCAGCGAGACGCGACGCCGGCGATAGCGCCAGCCGAACTGGTCCGGTCCAGGATCGAACAGGCCATCGCCGCCGCGCGCGTGGAGCGGAACGATCCCACCTTCGACTACACCCCAGGCCAGCGAGGTGCGATCGAGCATGCACTGACTAGCAAAGACCGGATCGTCACGGTTCAGGGTCTCGCCGGCGTGGGAAAAACCACGATGGTCAAGGGAACCGTCCAGGTCGCGCACGAGCAGGGCTGGCTCGTCCGAGGGATGGCGGCTACCGGCCAGGCTGCCAAGCAGCTCGAGAACGATTCGGGTATCAAGGCCGATACGGTGACGATGTTCGAGATCCATGAGCAGCGGCGCCAGGATGATCTGAAGCTGCTGCGCGAGTATGTACCGGACTTGTCGCGGGAGCGCGAGCTCTGGCTTGTCGACGAGTCGTCATTCCTCGCCCAACGGCAAATGGCGCGCCTATTTAAGATGGCGGAACGAGCAGATGCGAAGGTCATTCTCCTCGGAGACCGCCTCCAGCTGCAGGCCATCGAAGCAGGTAAACCGTTTGAGATCCTGCAGGACGAGGGCGTGGCCACCGCTCAGATGACCCAGATCCAGCGCCAGAAGAATCCCGAGCTGCAGCAGGCAGTCGCGATCACCGTGGGCACAGCCGACCTTGCGGTAGATGAGCCCCTCACCGACCTGAACCTCGCTCGCAACGCTCGCGCCTTTGACTTCCTCGAGCAAGCTGGGCGCGTGACAGAACACGACAATCCGCAAGACCTGATCGACCTGATGGCGCGCCAGTACGTCGACCGGGGACCGCGAAGAAATCAGACCATCATCATCACACCGTTTAACGAGGATCGCGTCGAGATCAACAATGCGGTTCGGGCTGAACTGCAGGCGCACGGCGAGCTGGATGTCAACGACTCGGAGCACACCATCCTCCGGTCCGACGGAGACATGACCCGGGCGAAGCAGAAGGAGGCGCAGTATTACACCAGGGATATGACCGTCCGGTTTGGTCGGGACTATCAGAAAATTCTCGCGTCCCGCGGCGAATACATGCGCGTTGAGGGTACTCGACCCGACGAGGGTATCGTCGTTCTCCGGAAGTCCGACGGCTCTCTAATGGAGTGGGAGCCGAAGAAGTACAACCGGGTGGAGGTGTATCTCTCGGAAACGAGGAGTCTTGCCGCGCGTGACGTCATTCGCTTTACCCGCGGCGACGAGCTCGTCAAGAATGGCCACGAGGCGACCGTCGTTTCTGTCCACGAGAACCAGGCGGTCCTACGGCTGGCGGATGGCAAGGAAATTCCCTGGGATCTAGACGCGCAGCGCCATTGGGATCATGCCTATGCGGCGACGGTCCACGCGGGCCAGGGCGCAACCCGCGAGCAAGCCATGCTGCATATCCCCGCACACAAAATGGAGCGTGATCCGGAAGATGCTCGGCGCCAGTCTGACGTCGCGATGACGGTGCGTCGTATTTTCGGTGACCGCAGCTTCTATGTCGGCCTCACGCGGGCCGTTGACGACCTCCAGATTTTTACGACCGACGCAATTCTTGCTCGGGCGGCCGTATCACGTCACCAAGATAAGTCGAGCGCCATCGAAACGCTGCGTGAGCATGAGTTGGCAGAGCAGACGAATGACCGGCCGCAGCGCCAGCGACGCCAGCAAGCTGCCCAGCAGATACAGATCGAGCCGGACTGACGTTGCAGCGCGCCCTGCAGGAACCCGGTTACTTTGTTGGGCTGAACCAGGTCGAGAGACGCCGATCAGTCGCCGGCTAGTTCTCAAACCGCAATAAATCGAATCGAAAGAACGCAGTGGGAGTCTCCAATACCCCTTTCGATCTGCTGACGGCTGATCGATGCAGAGATCGTCGAAAGACCAAGCGGTAAAGGATCCAAAATCGAGGCCGATATCATCGTGTAGGATCAGCAGCGGTACTATGGCCCTGGCGCCCGCGGTCTCACGATGTTGTATAAATTTCAACTAACACCACATCGTATGTTTGCAAAAAAGAATAAATTTATTAGTAGAGGGTCGGTGGCAGTGGTCGCACGAGTCACTGTCGTTTCGGTTTTTGTAAATTGCTTCATGATACCTGCAGGAAACGTAATGTCGAAGACGAAAAGCATCAGCAATCAGCAGTCTAGCGAATTCTGGAAGGAGAAGCTGGGTCTCGAACCTCACCCCGAAGGGGGGTATTTTCGATACGTTTTTGGCTCGGATATTTTTCGAAAAACGGCAAGTGGTACTGAGAGGAAAAATTACAGCGGAATATATTTCATGGTGACGCATGACAGCCCGTCACACTTTCACCAAATGGTATCCGATGAAATTTGGTACTACCACGCTGGCGATCCGCTGACGATGCACTTCATCGATGAGAAGGGTGCATATGGGACAGTTCGTCTCGGCCCTAACGTCGAACATGGCGAGGTACTCTCGACTGTGATGCATGGAGGATGGATTTTCGGGGCGTCGGTTGATTCAGGTGATTACACTCTCGTCAGTTGCGCTGTTGTGCCGGGCTTTGATGATGCTGACTATAGAATTCTTACTCAGGCCGAGTTGCTGGAAAAATATCCGAAATATCGAGATATTATCTTGAAGATGGCGTACCAGAACCTCCCAAAGTGACGCGAGCGTTCGTGTTTCGAGCGCGGCCGGCGGTTCTTTCGTTTGTTTGGCGGATCGATTTGGAAAGGCTTAGTTATGGTAATGGCAAATAGTATCCCGAGATGCCAAGTTGAGGCGATTCTCCCGAAGGATGGCGAAAAGCGATTTTCGGTCGCAAGAGTGCGAGTGAATGATACGGGCATTTCAATGAAACTCCCCGTTGGGAAACTTCTAGAGGCAGACTGGATCGGCAAATTCTCTGCCAATGATGTCGCATTGCTCGCTACCGTAAATGCTAGCGATGTCAATATCCAGAACATCACCGAGCGAGTGCCACACTTTCCATACGGAATTATTTATCTTACGGCGCTTTTCAGCGTCATGTTGGTCACCACCAATTTAATCGGGGATAGTATTACCACCATCAACCTACCTTTCCTCCACGGGTACAGCGTTCTTTTTCCTACGGCGCTTGTCGTTTTTCCGTTGACATATTGTTTTGGGGCCTGCATCACGGAAACGTATGGCTTCGTCGTAAGCAGGCACGTGATCTGGGGTGCGTTTTTAGTGAACATACCGGTCATTTTGATTATTCTCTCGCTTGAGAAGGCCGGATGGCTAGGCGGCAGCGTTCTTGGGGTGTCCCATCAAATGATGCGAGCGCTTGGCGCGTCGGCAGTTGGATACTTCGCGGGCGAATTGTCTAATTCCCTGGTTGTATCTCGGTTGAAGATCGCACTAAAAGGTCGCGCCTTGATCCTTCGGTTCCTTGCTGCGAACGCCGTCGGAGCAGTTGTCGATAGCGTTTTGTTTGGAGCACTCTTGTTTTACGGTGTAGTGCCGTTGATTGTGCTACTCAAGATAGTGCTTGCTCAAATTACGATAAAGATGCTGTACGAAATGGCGTTCTCTGTCTTGTTTTCAAGGATCGTGCTCTGGATAAAGTCGCGTGACGGTGTCGATTACTATGACTATAAAATCAATTTCGCTCGCGGCTAGCGGCCCATTATAATCTCCAGAACCTTTCCGATGATCGCTTGCTCATTTATCAATATCGGGCGGCGCTTAGACGTCGATTCAATGTCGTATCCGATGAGCCTTTCGCCATCTGTCAATTTGACGAAGGTATAAGTTTGTTCATCCACTTCAACAAGTGCCAAGTCGCCGGAATCAAGAGAAGCGTAATCTCCTATGACAAGGGTGGCGTTGGGCGGCAGCGGTTCAGTGCGGCTCTTGGGGGCGAGTGCAATCGCAAACCGGCTCGAATTTGCGTTCGATACCTTGATCCAGAGCTGATCGTGGCGGGGAGCTGCGGATGCTTTTCGAGCGTCGCGTAGACTCCGCTGCTCATAGACGGGCACGAACCCCCTGCTCTCCTCGCCGAAGAGGGACGACATCGGAACGGCGAAAAACCTGGCGATCGCCGAGATCGTGCTCAGTCGCGGATCGATAGTTTCACCAGATAAAAGGCGGCTTAGGGTCCCCCGGTCAAGTTCGATCGCACGCGACAGTTCCGAGTCGTTGACCCCGGCCTCCTGCTGCAGGTGCTTGACGGTTGCCACAAAAGTGGCCGCTAAGCTTGTAAGTTCTTCTTTTTTCTTCACGCGCTATACCCGACCCTATTTTTTGTTCAACGAAGGAGTTGAAAATTTTCAACATCCTGTTACAGTTCGTAACGTCATTTGCTGGTCGACTGATCGGCGCGGGTCTCGGTAGGAGGACAAGATCAAAGGCCTCCCAATGCGCCTTGCAAAATATGTTGTTTTGCAATGCAAGTCATGTTCTAATGCAATGCAATAAAGCGAATGTTGGTGGAAATTGACCCGAACCATCCGAATCGGTAGCTATCGCTTTACTATCCTCCAGTTGAGCACATTGGAGGGTGGGTTGAGCAAGATTACTGAGGCCGAATTTCGGGATGCGGCGAAGAACAACGCTATCAAGCACGCGTCGGTGTTGCGCACGGATAAAGGCTATCTCTTCGTCGTCGAACTGTCGTGGAAGGAGGGGCTGCACACGTTGTACACGTTCCGCAATGAACCGAGGACGTGGGCAAGCCTGGATAGCATGATGAAGTACTTTGAGAAGCACGAGCTGAACGTAAATGTGATCACCCTGCAGTGGAATCCGAAGGGGTGAGCGGTACGAACGAGACGGATCGGGATAAGGGTATTCGGCGTCGGTCTTACCAACACGAGCCAGACACGGCCACTGGGTCACTCGTTCGGAAGCGTAGTGAGTTCTTAGCGCTGCCCGCGTATGACTAGCCGTTTTGTAGTACGCGATCTTGGTCATTGACCGCCGTGGGTTTTGATGTAGACAACAAAGGATGTGCGGCGTTGCGGATCTCCTTACGTCGCAAATTCGGAAATGATCCGAACATTCATGTCTCTGTCGTGCAGTTGTAGTTAATTAAGACGGACATACAGGGTGCGCCAACACCCTATATGCCCTGACCACAAGCAAATAGCTGGGAAAGCTGAGAGAGACCACTCGTGGCTACAGATATTGTACGTCAATCCTTCGGGCTTGACGCGTTCGATGCGTCCCTTTTTCGTGGGACGACGATGCGCTTCTTACCCCTCGCCGGAATGCCACCGGTGAAGAGGGCTTTCCTTCGCTGCGCATGCTCAGACTTCATTCGCAGCCACGTATTTCGCCCTGCGGGTCCGGTGCCACGCTTCTATTCAGAAGCGCATGCCTTTTGCTCAATGTTGCTCTTTCGGTACGAGTCGCCTTGGCTCGTATCCCGCCTGTCGCTTCCTTCTCTCAGTGCCTCGACTGCAGGCGGTCTCGTAGCGTCTCGGGCCAACCCGGTTCGCTACGTTTTTTATTCCGTGCGTCGCCGCCCACTGCGTGCGATGCGCACCTTCTGCGGGGCGCTTGCCGCCGCGATTGCCCTGCTCGCCGCGCCGTCGGCGACCGCCGACGTTTGCAAGGGCAATATCTTCAATGAGGCCGCAGCCCTCTATCACCTGGATCCCGATCTCCTGCGGGCGATAACCTGGGTCGAATCTCGTGGCATGCCCGGCGCGGTTGGGCCGCGCTTGCCCGACGGCCACAGGGCTTGGGGGGCAGCGCAAATCAACGATGTTCATCTTCCCGAGCTCGTGAGCTACGGCGTTACCCAACGCGACCTCCTGAATCCATGTGTGAACCTCAAGCTCAGCGCATGGGTGCTCGCCAACTGCATTCAGGCCAAGGGCGCGACTTGGGCCGCCGTCGGTTGCTACAACACCGGGCCAGGTTCCACGAACACCGCCGCTCAGGCGCGCTATGTCCGGCTGGTGCAGCATGCCTATGCCGGCTACCGCGCCCAGTCGACGCTCGGCAAGGTCTCCGCGGGGGGCACGCGATGATGCGCCTTGTCCCTCTTCTTGGCCTTATTGTCGGGACGCTTGCGCAGGCCTGCTTTGCGTCTTCCCGTCTTCCGGACTACGACGTCACGCAGATCGGTGAACCCGGCTCCGGCCGCTACGTGTTCTGTTTGGGCGACACGTGCCCTGAACCGACGATCAAGCACCGCGCGGCGCCGACGTCTGTCGTTCAAGAGAATCTATCGCTCCCTTCATCGGCGGCGGAAAACCAACCCATTCGAGCGCTTCCCACGCCGATCGCCACCCACCACCGATCCCGGCACGCGCGAATCCGACATGTCCACCGAGTCGCGAAGGTGGCGAATCGGACGCTTTGCACGGCTGGCGACACCGTCGGCGCGGTGCCGAAGAATTTAGCGGACCGTTAGTCCGCGCAGCTGACCGATTCACCACTCGACCAAGGAGGATGTTAGGTAGTACGTAGTCCGTAATAAATGATTGATTGTCCGTTTAACTACTCTCTCCCTGAATCGTGCTCGCGCTGCCCATAGTGGCGCGAGCACTACACCCGGCCCGCGCTGCTGGCTACCCACCACATGAGGACTAGATGAATACCGCTCAATTCAACCAGCTCGAGATGCTCGAATATCGAGCCGCGAGCGCCCTCGTTGCATTCGAGGATCGCGTGAAGGCGCTGCTGCAGAACCCCGAAGTGCGTGAAACGCTGAACTTCATCGCTGCCGTGATGCTCGCCGTCACGCTGATGATGGTCGCACGCTACGCGTTCGGAACGGACGGCGCAGAGTTCCAGCAAGGGTCGACAACTGTAGAAGGTTGGGCAAAAGGCAACCCCGGTAAGACATGTGCCCTTGCCGGCGTGTTGTGGGGAAGCGTTCGAGCGATGTTCGTGAAGGACTACGGTGCGTTTGTCATTCCGTCCGGTATCGGCATCGCGGTCGGCGTGATCGTCGGCATCATCGACGCAAGCTACACCGCGACGATTTGAGCGGGGGCGGCGATGTCGGATGATCTCAGTCACTACGTGCCCAGTCGCCTTGACGACCCGGAGAAGTTTCTGTTCTTTCGCAAGGATGTAGCAGCGATCGGCCTTACTGGCACGATCGGCGGTGTGTTGCTCAACCACACCTTGCTTGGCCTTGTCGTGGGCGTTGCGCTCGCGGCGGTTTGGCAGAAGTTCAGCTCCGGCCAGCATCCCGGTATGTCGGCTCACGTCATGTACTGGGTATTGGGTCAGCCGGCGCCGAAGAAGTTTCCGCCGTCCGATCTTCGCGAACTGAACGGGTGACGCGATGACCCCCGGTAAAGCCGCCCAATCACGCGAAGCGCTGCAGGCCGAGAACCGCTTTCTGAAGAAAGTACTGCTCGGAAACGGCACCACCAGCGTAGTCATCGCGCTCGTCTGCGCATGGCTGGTCGTCACGCAGCGCGTCATCATCATGCCGCCAGCCGTTCGCGGCACCTACGTCATCGGGGCCCGCTACGCGAACGACCAGTACCTCGCCGATCAGGCCGCGTACGTGCTTTCTCTTTCCAAAAATGTCACGCCGACCACCGTCGACAACAACGTACGGATTCTCCTGTCCATGGTCGACGACGATCGGCGCGCCGCGCTCAAGACCGAATGGGAGGCCGACGCGCTGCAGATCAAGCACGACGGCGTGACGAACGTCTTCGAGCCGATGGGGGTTGGTGAGGTGGACTTCCGCAACAAGGCCGTGAAGGTCACCGGCACCTTGACCACCTACATCTCCGGCAAACGCACGAGCTCGGAACAAAAGACCTATGAGGTCTATTTCGGAATCACCGTCTTCGGCCGCTTGGTCCTCCTCGACATCCGAGAAGCCACGCGCGGCAAACAAGGCGTCGAGCCGCTGGTCACAACGGAGACCCCCGCATCATGAAATTTGCCTTCAATCGACTGCCGCTGAAAAAGCGCGCGGCCTTCAGGCCGCGTCTCGTGTTTGCCACCGTGATGTTGCTGACTACCGCTGGTGCGCACGCGATCCAGGTCGTCAAGGGAGCGGATCGGCAGCCGCAGCAGGTCTCGATCTCCGCGGCGGAATACAACGTTCTGTCAATGTCCGGGGGGCGCGGCTTTTCGAAGATCGTGCCTGCCGTACCTAACTCGATCTCGTGGACGCAAGACGGTGGGAAGCTCTGGCTCATGCCCGCAAATCCCACCGCGCTGAACGAGTCGATCACGGTGTTCGTGATCGATGACGCGGGCACCACCTACCGTTTGTTGCTCGTACCTGGTCCGCGACCGGCCGAAGATATCCGTATCGAACCGCCTGCAGCGCGCTCGACCCAAGCGCTCCACGCATCGGCCTTTCAACGACGGGTGAAACTCATGATGCTGGCGATGGCCGGTGGTCGGGGGGCACCGCAGCTGTCGTACACGTCGGTCGACACTGTCGTGCCGCTCTGGAAGGAGGCTGTGTTGACGCTGGTCCGGCAGTACAGCGACGGCGATTTCATTGGCGAGACCTACACGCTCTCGAATACCTCCCACAGTGACATGGCCATCGACGAGCGCGAACTATATGCGCCGGGCGTGCTCGCCATCGCGATCGAGAACGCAAACCTGCCGGCCGGAGCCAGCACGATCGTCTATGTCGTTCGTGAGCGAGGCGACCATGAGTGACGTCAATCAGGCGACCAAGCACCGCCAGCGGATCCTGACGGTGGCTGTTTTCGCCGTGCTCGCCGGCCTCTTCGGTGCTGGCATGTACTTTACCCAGAGCGGGCCGGCCAATCGTGAATTCACCACGAAGGTTCCGTTTACGAGTCTCGGCGATCAGAACGATCGCAATGCCTGGCGGGCTCACTCCGAGGCACAACTCGCTGAGCTTACTCGCAGGATGTCGAGTATCGATTCGCGCGCCGACGATGCCGTGTCGCAGATGAAAGCCTTGTCGAAAGCGCAGGAAGAGCTCGGAAAGCGAATCGACGCGATGAAGAGCACGCCAGCAAGCACGCCGGCTACCGCGTCAGGAACAACGGCGGACCGCGCGGCGCTGGACAAGCCGATTCCCCTCAACGGAGCCCCGGCCAAGACGGGGGCGATCCTGAACCCGCCGTTCGGCAAACCCGGCAAGCTCGGTGTCGATATGGCTGGAGGCCCTCCGAAGCTCGACATCATTCAATTCAATACACCGACCGGCAACGGGGCCGACTGCGTCGACCCCCGCTACTCGTCGTTGCCGTTGGATCAGGCGACACGCGCACAGCAGGACTGCCTGAAGGCCAACGGCAAGAAGAAAGTCAGCTTCATCCCGGGCTCCTCGTTTGTTCGCGTATTCATGATGAACGGTGTCGACGCGCCAACGGGAGGTGAGGCGCAGCACGACCCGCTTCCGGTGTTCCTCCAGGTATTGGACCCAGCCAATCTGCCGAACAGCCGCAAGCTCGACATCACTGAGTGCCGGATTCTGACGCAGGCATATGGCGATGTGTCCAGCGAGCGCACTCACATGCGCGGCGAAACGCTCGACTGCATCCTGAAGAACGGCCGAACCGTGGAAATGCCGATCAAGGGCAACGTGATGGGCGAGGACGGCAAGGAGGGTGTGCGAGGTCGGCTCGTCTCGAAGGCCGGATCGGCATTGGCCATGTCGGTGTTCGCCGGTATCTCGTCCGGGATTGGGCAAGCGTTCAATCAGTCCGCCAACACCCTCAGCAATACCGCCCTTGGGTCGACCTCCATTATCAATCCGAGCCAGGTCGGCCGTGCTGCTATCGGCAGTGGCGTATCTGGGGGCGCCGACGCTCTTAAGCAGTACTACATCCGCACGGCTGAGAAGCTTTTCCCCGTGATCGAAACGGACGGTGGTCGCATTGTCGAGTTCGCCGTGACAAAGGGAGCCGAATACGACGGCGCCCTCTCCGATATCAGCAACATCAACGATGGCCTGGCCAACGATGGCCGTGCTAACGATGGGGGCTACACCGATGACTGATGAAACGAAGAGCGTGACCGTCGCAGCGTTCGAGGCCGCAATGCAACGGTGTGCGGACGAAGCGGAGCGCGAAGCGTCGTTCTCGCAGGATGGAGACGGCAACTACCACCAACCGGAAATGCGCCGGGCGCTTGCCGGTTGGCTCGGCGCGGCTTCGCTCATTACCGAGCACGTGCGCGGATTCGCGGATATCGGTGCCGATCGATTTCGAGGTGATCCCGCGTTTCAATCTGGCTTCCTGGAGTTTCTTAAGCAAGCTGCCGATCTGCTGGACCTCTCCAGCAACGAATTCGGTTCGTCAGCCGTAACCGACGCGAATCCGCTGACAAGTGCGGCAGCGTTCGACGACGCGGCACTCGACGGGTTCAACAGTGTGTTGAAGGCAAAGATGGCGGTGGGCAGAGCCCAGGGGCGTGCCGGCTGGTGGAGCGCGCAACGGGATGACCTGTCGACGATGTTGCGCTCGCACGTCGACAAGGGCGACCCCATCGATATCGGCCTGCTCGCCATGATGCACTGGTACAAAGGCGAGGCCGTGGCGCCTGCCCCTGCGCCGCCCGAGATCGTTGCCGTCGGCGAGCTCACGAAGATTTCCAGCAGTCCGGTCATGGGTGGCCAACTCGACATCAGGACATCGGCCGGTGCCATTGGCATTACCGGCTTTCCGAACGAACTTGCTCGCGAGTGCAAGCCCTTGCTCTGGGAACAGGTGGAGATTGTGATCCGTTCCACGGCAGCAGAGCGACCCGCTGCGGCCGTCAAGGTGGGCGCAGGCGCGGATCGCGAGGCCGTCTGTCACGATTCTGCCGCTCCTTCATTGGAGCAGAAAGCGTGAGCCGACTGACGAAAGCCCAGCGCGAACGGCTCCGGCGCAAATACGACGGACGTTGCGCGTACTGCGGAATGCCATTGCCCGATCGTTGGCATGGCGACCATGTAGACCCGGTTGTACGCGCGGTCGAGTCCAAGCGTACCGCGGATGGCCAATGGAAGCTTGTGAGCGGCCCGTCCAGGCATCCGGAGCGTGACGTCGAGTCGAATTACATGCCGTCCTGTCCGCCTTGCAACATCAGCAAGGGGCAGATGTCGCTCGAGCAGTGGCGCCAGTCGCTTATGAAGCATGTCGCCTCCCTCAACGCGTATCACCCGATCTATCGCCTGGCGAAGTGCTACGGGTTGATCGAGGAAACCGGGGCGCCCGTCGTCTTCTATTTCGAGCGTGTAGCCGCGCGTGCGGTGACTTTTGGAGAAGGTCAGTGAACTCTCCGCGCCACTATCAACTGATTCCCTGTCCATTCTGCTACCGCGAAGCCGCCATGCGCGTGTCGGAAGGGATGTTCGGTGGGAGCTGCGTCGAGCTCGCGTACGCGGATGAGATCAAGCGCCGCGCCGACCTTTGCATGATGGTGCGGCGATGACCGAGTCCAGCAAGATCAGGTGTCGCGACCGCACGTGGTTGACCCCTCTTCCCTCGTCGGCACCCACGTTCGTCGGCGGCACCTTATCCTCAACATGCTCAACGATCCAATGAAACAGGCCAAATTCACTTTCGCTCTTCTGATGACGACGTGCATCGCGTGGGGGTGCACCACCCAAGGTACGTCCACCGTGCCGGCGCACGTCGCCGGGCCAAGCTCTGAAGTCGGTGTCACGGCGTCCGCCGCTCAGGGTGCCACGTCGCAGATAAACCCGGCCGATCCGAACGTTGATCCCGGGGTTGCTGCGCTCAAGGCAGCGCTTCATGCACGCTACCCGGCGACCCAGTTTCGCGAGGTCGCCGCCTCGCCGTCGGCCGGCATCTATGAGGTCGTGATGGGTAACAAGGTTGCCTACACGGACGTCACCGGGCGGTACTTCCTGTTTGGCCACCTCTTCGACATGGTGACGCAACAGGATCTCACCGTGCCGCTCGAGCAAGCACTGCAGAAGGTGCGGTTCCCGGCCGATCGGCTTCAGGACGCGTTCGTCGAGGTTCATGGTACCGGCCGCCGCAAGCTCGCGATCTTCGATGATCCTGATTGTCCCTACTGCCTGGCCTTGGAGGACGACCTCTCCAAGCTCAAGGACGTCACGATCTATCGATTCATGTATCCGCTCGAATCGATCCATCCGCGGGCCCGCGCGCATTCCATAGCGATCTGGTGCGCCGAGGACAGGCTTGCCACTTGGCACGCGTGGATGCCCCTCGCATTGTCGCGCTGGATGCGCGATCAAGGATCGGCTGCGACTGGCGGCGCTGGCAAGAAACCTGCACCGCCGCGCGTCGAGCCGAAGCTCGTGTCGTGCGCAAATCCCATTGATGCGAACGAAGCGCTGGCAGCAAGCATGGGCATTTCTGGCACGCCCGCACTTGTGAGCGAGGACGGGCGGGTGCTGCCTGGCGCAGCCAGCGCCGAAGCAATCGATCAATGGCTCGGAGCGAAGTGACCATGAAAAGCAAGATCAAGCTCGTCACGCTTTACGCCCTTCTCGGTCTGACCGGCTGCAGCTTCAGCGGATACGACGCGAGTTCGCAATTCGCCTGCAAGGCGCCCGAAGGCGTGCTTTGCAGCAGCATGTCCGGCATCTATGCCAACGCGATGGCGCATAACCTGCCCGATCAGCGCGTTCATACAGGCGCCGGCGCGACGACGAATATCGCACTCGGCAGCTATGCCGGAGATCCCGGCACTGGCACTACATCGAGCGCATCGGGTGCTCCGGTCAGTGCCAGTTCACGCCCGCTCGTTGGCGCCGCCGGGATTCTCCCGAAAGCGCTCGATAGCGGCGCTCCGGTTCACACGGCTTCGCGCGAAATGCGCATCTGGTTCGCGCCGTGGCAGGACGCGGACTCCGACTTGCACGATCAGGAGTACGTCTATCTGATCGTCGATCCTGGCCACTGGTCTATCGCGCACAACCAGCAGCGCATCCAGGCCGCGTTCCGGCCGGTGATGCCGCCGACACCTGCGCCGGATGTTGGCAGCAGCGTCAGCAAGGCAGCTACCTCTAGCTCCAACACGGATTCGACGTCGGGTTCGATCTCGAGTGCCGATCGGGTCATGCAGGGAATTCTCACGCCCGCCGGCGCAGTCGACCGTGCAGCGGCTGCGATGCCTGCAGCGACGGACCACTGATTCAGGAGCCATCGATGAGCACCTTGCAGGCCTGGATCGATGACGCGAAATCGCTCGCGCGAACAGCGATCAGCGAAGCAATTCTCGGCACCGAGGATGATCTCGGACCGCCCGCCCCCGTTGCCGCGGACCAGCGGCGCATCGAGACCGTCGGGCTTCATAACCTGCTGCCGTATGACCAGTACGACCCCGCCACCGAGCTCTACTACAACACGGATTCGGTTGGCTTCGTGCTCGCGGTTGCACCGCAGACCGGCGCCGACGCGGAGTTGACCCGCAGTCTCCACGGCCTATATGACTCAGTTCCTGCCGGCTATGGGCTCCAATGGATGCTGCTGGGCGACCCCATCATCGAGGAGTCGTTGAACGCCTACGTCGATCTTCGGCGCGAGTACGCCGAAGCCGGACGTGCGCCCTCGTTCTATCTGGAACAGGCGGAGCGCCGCGCCGCGTTCATCCGCGGCAAACTCGGCCAGCCGCTGTTTCTTGGCCAAAACTACTCGATCACGGACAAGCGGCTGTTGCTGTCGATCGTGCGCAAGGGCTCGCTCGACGATCTGAAGCTGATCGAAGAAATCCAGAATGTTCGCGACGTCGTCGCTGCGACGTTGAGTTCCGCAAGCCTGGCAAGCCGTACTGCGGAGCCAAACGATCTGATGCGGTTTCTCTGGCCGATCCTCAACCCCAGTGCGTTCTTTGGCGATGGGGCTGAAACGATCGATCAGACGTACAGCGACGACAAGCCCATACGTGACCAACTGACGGCTTTCGGTCACCACATGCGTGTGAAGGCGAAGCATTTGCTTTATGGAGTGCCGCCCGAGGATGCCGACGAGCCCGACGCGCGCATCGCCGTGCGCAGCTTCGGCGTCCATCAGTATCCGAGTAGCAAAGAGCTGTGGGAGATGAACAACATCGTCGGCTCGCTCTTCAACGATGTCCATCAATACCCCTGCCCGTACCTGATCACGCTCGGCGTCCTTCTTCTCGATCAGACTGCCGTCGAGACACGGGCCGCTTTGCGTAGCGCTCGCGCGACACAGAACGCCGAGTCTAAGATCGCGAAGCTGCAGCCGGAACTTGCCCTGCAGAACAGGGACTGGAAGGCCGTCTCGATGCAGCTCACGCAAGGCGGCTCGATGTGTGAGCTCTATCACACGCTGACGCTCTTCGCCCCGCGCAAGAAAATCGAGCAGTGTGTGGCGGCCGCGAAGGGGATCTGGCGCTCGGAGCGCTTCAAGCTGTTCCCGATGCTGACCCAGCAGCTCACAACATTCCTGTCGGCGCTGCCCATGATGCTGACAAGCGACATGCGGGACGACCTCAAGAAGTTTCGGTTGATCACTACCAAGACCACCGTGAACGCGACCGATATGGCGCCAGTGCTCGGCGAGTGGTCGGGTACCAATGGACGAGCCAACCTGCTCTTTTTTGGGCGCCGCGGTACGCCCGCGCTCGTAGACATCTATTCGAGCGGGACGAATTACAACGGCTTCGTTGATGGTACTTCCGGGGCCGGTAAATCGGTGCTCTTGAACGAGATCATCGCAGCGTTTCGCTCGGTCGGTGGAATCGTGCGGATCTGCGACGTGGGCTACTCGTATGAAAAGCAGATCGACATGGGGCACGGCCAGTACATCGACTTCAAGCCTGGGTCGCGAATTGTCATCAATGCGTTTTCCACTGCTGGCATCGATACCGAAAATGGCCTCGATAGCGAGGTGAAATTCATCCGGCCGATTATCGCGCGCATGGTATCGCCGACCGCTCCTATCACCCCGTTCGAGGGCGCGTTGCTCGATGTCGCAGTGCGCATCGTATGGAAGGACTACGGCCAGGAAGGTAGTCCCACGTTGGTGCGAGACGCCCTGCTTAGCCTGAAGGACCAGAACGGGCAACCCGAGCGCATCGCGTACGAGCTTGCCGTGCGTCTCGAACCGTTCTGCAAGGGGGGTGTTTACGGCGACTACGTCAACGGGCGCACCAACGTACGACTCGACAACGAAGTGGTCGGACTTGAACTCGAGCACCTCAACAGCGATCCCCAACTGCGCACGGTGATCATGCTCGGCCTGACCAATCAGGTTACCAACGAAATGTACCGCTTTGACCGGTCGCGGCCGAAGCTGTTCCTGCAGGACGAGGGCTGGCAGATCGTCGGTGACGATCAAGAATCGGCCGACTTCATGGAAGAAGGGTATCGGCGTGCGCGCAAGTACGAAGGCAGCTTCTTTTTCGCGACGCAGGGGATCACCGATGCAGGGATGAACAAGGCTACGCAGGCCGCCTTCGACAACTCCGCATGGAAGTTCCACCTCAAGCAAAGCGACGACACGCTCAAGAAGATCGAGAAGGGTGATGTGATGGATCTGTCACCGGGGTTGAAGCGCATGTTGAAGTCGCTGCGTCCGGTGCCGGGTCGCTATAGCGAGTTCGTCCTTGTCGACCCGAACGGGGGCACGCACCTGCTGCGCCATATCCCCGACGAATTCACGTTGGCCATGGCAACCACCAAGGGGCCCGACTACGAATTCATGGAGCAGTTGCGTACCACCGGCACCTCCACCGAGGACGCCATCCGCGCCCTGATCCAACCCAAACGGAAATGAACATGCGACACGACCTCGTACTCACCGGCCTTATCTCGATCGGCGCTTCGTTGTTGCTGGGCTCCCCGCTCGTCTACTTCTGGACGCAACGCGAAAAAGTTGCGCCGGTCGTCGTGGTCGATGTGCAGAAGCTCATCAGCGATGAGCAAGAAGCGTTGCTGAAAACCTTCAACAACGGCGATCCCGTCCATATGACGGACGACGCGAAGAACAAGGCGACACAACACGCCGGCGATTACGCAAAGCGCCTGTCGGCCGCGCTGGACCAGCTCGGTGCGCAGTGTGGCTGCGTGGTGATCAACAAAGCTGCCGTGCTTGCAGGTGATGCGCCCGATCTCACGGACCTGATCGCCAAGAGGATCGCCAAATGACTCGTCTCCGGTTGATGGTGCCGCCCCGGCTTTCGGCGCGCACGCGTGGAATAGGAACGGCGCGAGAGCGATTCGCGCCGACCGACGTTGGCGATTATCTGGCCGCCTCGACCAGTACTGGTGCGGCGATCCTTGCAAACGTAACGACGCATGTCGTCTTTTGCCGATCGGCGTGCGCGATGGCTGCAAAGGCCGACCTGCGCGGAGATGAACAGTGATCGCGCTCGTCGCCTACTCCAGCGGCCTGGCTCGCTATCGACGGTTTGTTCGCACCGTCGTCGCCCTGACGATCGTGGCGGCTGTCGCATGGGGCCTCACGCCCTGGTATGGGCTGACGTTCAACATGTCGACTAGTCTGCCGGGGACGCTCTACTTTATCCGCAAGGGCCCCTGTCGGCCGCACCTCGGCGACACCATCGCATTTCGGTGGCACGGGGGGGGCGACCTACCCCGCAGGACTGACCTTCATCAAACACGTGGCTGGTCTGCCTGGCGATGTCGTGCGCGTGATTGGCCGGAATGTCTGGGTCAATCAGACCTATATCGGCTACGCGAAGCCACTTTCACTTGCAGGGATGGCGCTGTTTCCGACCGAGGACGGTGTGATTCCACCCAGACACTACTTTGTTGCCACACCGAGCCCGGACAGCCTCGATTCGCGGTACTCGATCGTCGGCACCGTTCCCCAGTCCGCAATCGTCGGGGAGGCCTATGAAATCTTTTGACCAATGCCGTGTCCTCAGCACCTCGGCCGGCGCTTCGCGAGCCGGCTCCCTTGGTGGCGGCCCGCAACTACGGCCGCGTGTGCGACGCGCAGCAGTCGCATGGATCTCGGCATTGCTGATGGCGGTATGTCCACTTTTCGCAGTCGCGGAGGACTTGGGTGTCGTTGGCCCGACGTATCCGATTGCAGAGCACGACGCGATTGCGATGCTGAAGCATCGTCTGGTTGAACTGCAAGCCAATGGCGGGCTGGCGGCCATCGAGCGCCGCGCACGTCAGCGCGCGCTGCATGACATCACGTCCCTGCCACCAGTGCCGGGAATTTCGACCGTTAGCGAGTACTCGAGTCGATTGATTGATCCGACGGTGACCTACGCAAAACCCGTCACCAATGATGAGGGTGCCGTGATCGTCGCAGCCGGCACGCGTATCAATCCGCTCGACATTGTGACGCTGCACGAGCGCCTGGTGTTCTTCGACGGCCGTGATGCGTCGCAGGTAAAGGCGGTCCAGGCCCTCGCGGCCCGCTCCGGGGATTCAATCAAACCGATCCTGACCGCTGGCTCGTGGCTTGAGCTGACGAAGTCGTGGAAACGGCAAGTGTATTTCGATCAGCAGGGGCGACTTAGCCAGCGTTTCGGGATCACCCGCGTGCCGGCCGTGATTAGCCAGCGCGGTAACCAGCTACTTCTTGAGGAAGAGCCTGCGGCTCAACTGCGATAGCTCAACCCTTCGGAGATTCTGTAATGCCCGACTTCATGACCGTGGATATTACCGACGACGCGATTGCTGCACCGATCATCGCGGACCTTCGGCTCGCCAACGGCAAGGCCATTCTTGCCGCATTCAAAACGGAAGCGCTGCTTCTCGACTACCGGTTCGCGAAGCAGTGGAATCGGGCGCCCATACCAGACGGCGCCATGCATGTGCTCGGTCGCGCCGTAGCTGCAGTCGAGAGTGGGGCGATCGGGAATCTGCTCGCGAAACAAGTCATCGATGCGCTCGAGTATCAGCGCGTCTATATGCATCCCGGACCGTCGACCCCGACCCTCCTGGCTGACGCGCAAAGACGATTTGCCACGATCGCCGGCGACATTCACACGATCAATAGTTTGGCAGCTACTGATGAGCCGGCGCCGTCGAGCGGTACCGATTTTCGGGCGCTTGAGCCGGTCACGTTGACGGTCGATGTCGTCAGCGACCAGGTCATCGTTTCAGGCGAGCAGCAGTTCGCGACCTTCAACTGGAAGGCGGGCTCATGGGGCAATGAAGCAAAGCGCCTGTCCATTCAACCCGAGCGCCGGTCGGTCGGGGATACGCTCCCCGCAACCTACCGTGTGGTCGCCGGTGCCGGCGACGAGACAAGCAGCTCGACAGGTGTCGTTGCAACGCACTTGAGCGAATCAGAGGCAAAGGATCTAATTCGGCGCATTCAGGACGGAGTAAAGGAGTCGCTCGGTATTGGCGTCGCCCCGGACAACATAGGCCAGTTGCAAGAACCCACACCCGTTGGCGACTCCGATGAGCCCCTCCGAACTTCATGGATTGCCGCAACGGTCGAAGTCGTTGTCGGTGCTGTGTCGGAAGCCGTCGGCATTTTGATCTGGCTTGTGCTCGCCCTGGGCACGATCGCCGCTGTCGCGTACGGATTGGTGGAGATTCTCCTCTGGGTGAAGCCATGACCGCGCGCTCGACACGAGTCGCGGGAGCCTTTCGCCGCTACCTGGCCATCGTCACACTGATGCTCGGTGCCCTCACCGTATCCGCGCCGGCGGGCGCTGGTCAGTGCGTTGGCCGATTCGCCAATCCGATCACCGATATCTGCTGGGAATGCGCATTCCCGATGGCCATCGGTAGCGCCACGTTCCTCAATATGGGGCAGGACGACACGCCGAACCCGGGCGGCTTCCTCTGTTTCTGCAACGGCACGTTCGGCGTCAAGTTCAGCTTCTGGGAGCCGATCCGGCGCGTGGACGTCACCCGCTCGCCGTATTGCTTCGTCTCGCTCGGCGGGATCTCGCTGAACCCGGGCATCCACGCGCCGGAGGGGGAGGTGCGCGAGCAGAAGGACGATACCAAACAGAGCTTCTATCAGGTCCACTGGTACACCGATCCGGTCATGTACTACACCGAGATCCTGCTCGACGATCCATGCATGGAGACAGGCAGTTTCGACATGGCGTACATGACCGAAGTCGATCCGACCTGGAGCGACGACGATCTCACCATGCTCCTCGAGCCGGAAACGTATCTGTTCGGTAGCCCGATCGCGCAGGCGGCTTGCGCCGGCGACTGCGTGCTGTCCAGCCTTGGATTCGGCAGCAACCTGCTGTTTTGGTGCGCGGGCTGCAACGGCTCGATCTATCCGTTCAACGGCCACGTTCAGGCGCATGTCTCGGCCATTCAGGCGTCGTCGCTGCTGGTCGAGCGCATGACCGCCAAGCTGCATCGCGAGGGCTTGATGTGGGGAACGACGGGTGACGGCGCGATGTGCGGCTATTACCTGCAGCCCGTGATGGACAAGACCCAATACAAGTACACGATGCTGTATCCGGTCGCGCAAACCGACCAAATCAACGGTCAGTGCTGCCAGCCGTATGGGCGCACGTCTGCCCTCTGGGGCGCCGGCAAAATGATCCCATACACCGGCGAGGACTTCGCCTACGAGATCTTTCGCAAGCGCAACTGCTGCATGGGCGCAAACCTGGGAGATCTCCCGCAATGACACGTCTCCTTCCCTCCTTGGCGGCCGCCGGCACGATCGGGCTAGCTACCATGTCGGTGTCGGCCCAGACCGTCTCGAACGACGCGCTTGCACGCGAGCAGCAACAGATCGATACGACGCGCCGAGCGACCTTCGATGCGGCAGCCAGCGGCACCGCGCGCTATCGCGGCGCGATGCCTTCGTCGGATGCGATTGACGCCGAGATGCGCCGTATCCAGGGCAATCGCGATCGGCAAATGGATCAGGCGGCAGCAAAGGCTGCTCACGATGGCAACGCGTTCCCGAACCTGCCTACGCCGGCGGCGGCCGCCGCCGGTGCAGATCCTCTCGCCGTTGCGAAAAGGTATGAAAGCCGTACGCAGCGCCGTGTAACGGATTCCTTCGTCGCGTTCGCGAGCTTCTCCATGCCCGCTGCCTCGCTCGTACGCCTGGTGAAGACAATGAATCAGGCCGGCGGCACTGTGGTGTTCCGGGGCTTCAAGAACGACTCGCTGAAGGCGACGGCCGCTGAAATGCAGCGGCTGGGGATTGCGTCCGGCGGCATCGTCGTCAACCCGAAGGCGTTCACGCAGTATCGCATCGCCCGCGTGCCCGCCTATGTCGTCACACGCGGTGGAGATGCCAACAGTCAGGTCGACAGCAGCGGATGTGCGCTGCCGGCGTCGTACGTCTCCTTGTCGGGCGACGTGACGCCCGCGTACGCCCTCCGCCAGATCGTCGATCACAGCCCTACCTACGCGGGGATCGCCGAGCGATATCTCCGTGCACTGGGGGATGTCGAATGAACGGATTGCGGGCAACCCTGCGCCGAAGCGCACCACTGGCCATCGCGACCGCTCTAGCTGCGGTCGCCGTGTGCGCTGCTGCGGACGCCCCATCTACCGGGTCTGCGTTTACTGAAGGCCAGTCGTTCGGTAGGTCAGGAATGAATGCGGCTCATGGAAGCATCAGTGGCGGTGGCTCGAACGTGCCGAACTACACGAACCAGGACGGCGAGCTGACGCCGCTGTATGGCGGTGGGCAGGGCAGTCTCGGGCCCGCCGGCTCCGGCAAGGAAGCGGATTGCTCGACGCAGCCAGCTAATCCAAGCGCCTACTGGCGTCAGGAATGCGATGCCGTGAATTACCTCGCGAAGAAGCCGCCCAATCGCATGCCGATCACCGCGAGCGATCCGATTGTGACCGGGAGCAAGGGGACGATCAATAACCCCGGCTCTACGACAAGTTCGCAGGACTGCCGCAACGTGACGTCGACCGTGCCAGCAACCTACCGGAAGGAAACCTGCGAGCAGGCGGTGGGTACACAAACATATACGTGCAACCGCATCAACGATCCGGTCTGCACCGAGCCCTACCAAGGCTGCGCTGCCGGCGGAGTCGTCGAGGGAAGTTTCAACGGCGGGTTTGCCTCGCGCCTGGCATCGAACTCCGCTCTCTGGAACTTCGGCGCGGACACGGGTTATCACGACAACTCGGGCTACAACGGACTTACCGTGTCCGGCTCGATGAGCTTCAGCGTACAGAACCTCGGTCAGATCGGTACCGCAGTCATCAGCCAGATCACGACAAACAATACGCTGCGGAGCGTCGACATCAACGGCGTAACGGTCTACACCGATGCGCCGGACGGCGGTCGCATTCTCCAATGCGGGGAGGCGACGCTGCCGGCGTCGGCCGGCGGGATTGATGGACGGCAGACTACTGGCTATCTTGCTGCCGCTTCGCCTGGTGTGACCTTCACTCACAATTTGGTTTACAACGGCATCCGGAGCGTGTGCTCGGATAAAACTGCGTTCACCGCAGACGGCGGCCTCACGGAGTATCGACCGTTCTTCACATTCGGTAGCGAGTACGAGGGGAACCCCTCGACCATTGCGCCCAACACCGATATCCGCTCGTATCTGCATGAGGGTGTCAATACCGTCGAAATTCAAGCGGCGATCGGTGGGTACGGTTTCGAAGGCGGTGGGCAGGCTCGAGTTCAGCTGACGCTGAACCAGATCTGCACCGCGACTTGCACGCCGAACTGGATCGACCAGTGCAGCTCGTTCGAACAGCGGGCGGCACAATGAAGATCCGCGCTCTCACGTTCGCCACGCGTGCGTTCAGCTTCGTCGGCAGTGTAATGACGGCCACCCTGCTCGCCGCGCCGGTAGCGTATGCCGCGCCAACCTGCCAGCGTACAGGTTCAACCTGCATCGAGCCGGCCGGCACTCGTGTCATCAACGGGATTCCGCTATACCAGGATTGCTGGAATTACCAGGATACCTACGAATGCCAAGCCGCTTCCACCGTTAACGACTGCACGCCATTGCAGCAGCAAGGCTGCGGCCTAGTGAACCAGCAGTGTGTGTCGTACAACGACGCGGTGCCGGGAAGCTGCGACACGATGCAGTACACGTACCAGTGTCTCGATACCCCGGCGCACACAACGACCGTCACCCAATGCACGAACACGATGTGCGCACCGGGTGCCGGATGCTTCTCGTCGAGTAGTGGTGCGGACGGCGCGCTCGGCAAGGTCGTAGCAGGGCTGGAAACCGGGCGCGAAGCTGGCGCCTACGGTGTCGGTGGCGGGAACGTGAACATTTTCAAAGGCTACGACAGCAGCTGCTCGATCAAGGTGCTGGGCGGCCTCGAAATCAAGAGCTGCTGCACCAGCAACGGCGGCGGTGCAGCTTACTCGAACAACGCGATTGGAAGCGCCGCAGTTAGCGCTGGACTGTCAGTTGCCGGAACGGCGGCCAAGCAAGGCATCGCGTTAGGCTCGAAATATGTCTTTGATCAACTGTACGAAACGGTCGATAGCTCCATCGTGAACTCCGGTCTCCTGCAGATGGGTGCATGGGCCGATAGGGCGCTGTCTACCTCCGGCACCTTTGGTGCCTACGGCTTCCAGTTCTCGTTCTCGCTGACCAACGGCGTTCAACTGGCCGACTTCAATCCGTACGTATTCGCGGCCGAGATCGCTGCGCAGCTGATCCAGATGTGGCTCGCCTGTTCCCCCGACGAGCAGGTGCTCAGTCTGAAGCGTGGCCAGAACCTCTGTGTCCAGTACAACCAGGGCTGCTCCAAGCGCGTGCTCGGCGTGTGCGTCGAGGAAAAGAAGAGCTACTGCTGTTTCAACTCGCTGATCGCGAAGCTTGTCAACCAGCAAGGCAAGGCGCAACTCGGCATCCCGTTTGCCGGCTGCGGTGGCTTCACGGCCGACCAACTCCAGCGTATCGACTTTTCGAATATCGACTTTACCGAGTTCGTCAATTCGATCCAGTCCAAGGCCGTCGACGAGGACGCGATTCTGCAGCGCGTGCGGCAATCGATCGGAAGCGGAAAAGGGGTATCCCAATGAAGCGCCTTGTCTGCGCAGCGTTTGCTACTGCGATTTTTGCGCTGCCGGCCGCGGCTTTCGCCGGCAGCTACGACGACTTCAGTGCAGTTCTCATCGACGCGATTGATCACGGGTCAGCGTTTGGCGCGCTGCGTGGACCCGTTGCGGGTTCCCTCATCACCAAGTTGCACGCCAACGGCCCGGTCTACGTCACGGCTCGCCCGATCGGCGACCTGCCGCGGCCTGGCTGCAAGCGTCTGGATGTGCTGTTCGACGTCCGCGGCGTCCAGACCGAGGCGGGCGAAACCAGCGGGCGCCTGGACGTGAAGATGAACTACTGCCGCGATCGAATCCCGCCGATCGGCTTGACGCCGGCGGCGCCGCCGCAACCCGCGGGAGATGCACCGTGACGCAGCACCGCCCACTGGTTGCAGATTTCAAAACCCTCAATACGCAGGAGCGTTGATCATGTCCATCGAAAGCCTGTTTCCCCCTTCGCGTGTCCGCTCGAACTGGCGCTATGTGCTGCTCGCCAGCCTGCCTTGCTACGTGCGGCGATTCCTCTTCGCTTTCGTCATTGTGCCGGCGGCCGCCCCCGTCGTCGGGCTCGCAATACTGAATCACGGGTCGTTCACGGCTATGGCAACGACCGTGCTCGAACAGGCGGCCGGAAGCGGTACGAATCCGGACACGATCCGCCTGCGGACATGCACCGATACGGCCGCTCGCCTTGCGCCGTCGGCCGCCATTTGTATGCACTGGCGCACTGATGACGTGCCCATCGCGACGCTGGCCCCTCAGGTTGGTCACGGCTTGTTCGTCGCCTGGCTCGTTGCTGCCGCCATTACGCTTGCTGTGGACCTCGTCTGGTCTGCGCCCTCGCCTCTCGCACTGCGCAGACAACTCGACCCGATCGGACGGCAGCGTGCCGAACGCAGCAACGCAAGCCGCGAAGGAGAGGCGAAGTGAGACTACAGATCACGATCACCAGCATGAGCGCCGCGCCGGCGCCCGACTTGCCGAGCCATCTTTTTGCTGGCGCCGGCAGTGACCGGGCGACCTTCCGGGTAACGCGCGGCGCCGCACCGTCGCGAGAAGCCATTTCCGTGTTGCTCGAGGACGCCATCGCAAATGTTTGCGTGACGAACTACGATCAGGCCACGGGGCAAGGCAGCTTCGTAGTTGTCGACGGACCGGCGCCGGCGGCCGGTACGACGATCGAGCTCGATGACGACGCGGTCGCGAATACGGTCGACTTGTCTGATCGGGCGCCCCCGAGCTCGGGGGTGCCAATCCAACAGCCTACGATCGAACAGTTTTACGACATGCTCGATCGGCACGACTGGTTTTTCGGTTACTCGGACGATTCCCGGGTATATCGGTACGGAAGCGACAACCTCGAACGGCTGAAGGAAATTGCAGGTTCCCTCGGCGGCGACCATGCCGTGCTTCTCGCAGCTTTCCAAAGGCATCACTTCTCCGGTGCGCCATGGTCGACCCCTAAGTGGGACAAGCCGTCTCGGCCCGCGAGCGGTGTCGTCAATATCCCGACGGCACCCTCGCCGGCGTCGACAGAACCGAGCCAGAAGCAAGACGGCCGATTTTCTGCCGAACAGCGTCACGTGCAGCACGACCACGACTTGCGCGAGTTTGCTGCATATCAGCGACATTGCATTTCGACCGTAGTTGACGCGGCTTTCGCCTGGCGGAACGCACGTCGTGCGTTTATGGGCGCTGCGGCGGTGTTGCACAAGCCCAGGGTTCGAAGTCAATTCCTTTGGATTCTCGGAGGGAGGCGGCGTCAATCCGATGCAGCCGAACAGGTCAAAGCCGCGCAGTCTTTGGGTTTCGCGGAAGTGCAACTCGAGCAGGCACTCGGGCAATTGATGGACGCCGGCTATCACGTCGACGCGCAGCGGAGCGAGCCATGAGCGCATCCCGAGGCTTCCGGCTCGCGGTAGCGATCCTGCTTCCCGCAGCGCTACTGGCGTCGCCGATCGTGGACGCTGACGGGTTGGACTACAAGTCCGCCTGGAGCTGCGACGGGCAGGAAAAATTCAACTGGTACTGCGATGACGACAAGCCTGCGGCGCCGGCGGGTGCGAGCGCGGCCAAACCGGCCGATTCCGACGACTTCGACCAGATCAAGTCGGCCGATGAGATGCGCGAGGCACTGAAGCACCGACTCGACGTCGCGAACATGGACCCGACGCCCGAGCACATCAAGGAGTACATCAAGCTCTGGGAGTACGTCCAGCAAAAGAGCGCGGTCTTTGCCGACCAATGGCGCCGGGTTGTGTGGCAGAACCCGAGTCTCGATTACTCGCTCAAGCGTCCGACTAACAACGTCGCTGTCCATACCTACGACCGGACCCGGGATTCGGACCAGGACGGGCAGCTGCGTGCGCTTGCTCAGAAGCATGGCCTGATTTTCTTCTTCCGCTCGGACTGCCCGTATTGCCACGCGATGGCCCCGACGATTGTGCTGCTCGCGCAGCGCTATGGCATCGACGTGTTGCCCGTTTCGCTGGACGGTCGGGGCATTGGTGAGTTTCCGAACCCGACGCCTGACCATGGGCAGGCGTCGGTCTGGGGCGTCCAGCAGGTGCCCGCCCTCTTCATCGCATCGAAGGAGACGGGCGATCACGCAATGATCGGCTCGGGAACGATGTCCCTCCAGGACATCATCGATCGTGTCTTCGTTCTCACTGCCTCGCAGCCTGGGGAGCTCTTCTGATGAAACCGACACGCTGGATTGCCGCACTGGCGGCTGCAGTGTTTGCCATCGCCCCAGTCTGTTCGAGCGCGATGTCGATGCAGCAGGTCTTCGACTCGATCAACGCCATGGGCAACGTATCGAGCCCGCGTGCGTTGCAGGGCGAGACGATGGATATGTACAGCGGCGGAAGCGTGTTCATGCGTACGCCACACAAGACTTACCAGCTCGCGAGTGTCACCGCCCCGGAATGGGGCGCCGGTTGCGGCGGGATCGACCTGTTTGCCGGCGGGTTCAGCTTTATCAATAAAGAGCAGTTTGTTGCGCTGCTGCGCAACATCGGCTCGAACGCCTTGGGCTACGCATTCAAGCTTGCCCTCCAGAACCTCTGCCCAACCTGCGACAACGTCATGCAGTCGCTGCAGACCATCGCCCGCGACGTCAACCGGATGAACATCGACTCGTGCCAGGCCGCTGAGGGCATCGTCAATGCGGTGACGCCTGTTGCATGGAAAAAAGAGCAGGCGAACTTGGCCGACACGCTCGGGCCATTCACGAACCTGTATTCGGATATGACCGATGCCTGGACAAATACCGGAAACAGCTCGGCGCAAGCGGCGCAGACGATCAATACGGCCACCGCATCGGATTCCAATCTCGCGGCCAGGCAGCCGTACGGCAACGTGACGTGGCAGGCGCTGCAGCAGCTGCCGGACCTGAGCACGTCGGACCGGGAATTCCTGATGTCGCTGGTGGGGACGGTCATTTTTCCCGACCCGTCGGATTCGGGCGGCACGGAGGTGAATCCTGTCTTCCTGCCGCGAATCGGCAGCCTCACGGTGCAGGAATTGGTCGGTAACGATCCTGCCGCGAACTCCGGCACCACGATCCAAGTGTACGTGTGCGACGAAACCACGAAGTGCTTGAATCCGTCAGTGCAGGAAATGGGCTACACCCCCTTCCGTACGCTCGTACAGCAGAAGCTGCAGGTGATTACGGACGCGATCGCCTCGCGCTCCGCGATCCCGAATCCGGCGGACACGTTTCGGTTTTTGAGCATGACCGACCTGCCGGTCTACAAAATGATCGCGGTCGGCACGCGCCTGAACAATTCGTCTCTGGCCGACCAACTGTTGAGTACCTACCAGTCGCTGATCGCAGCCAAGTATGCCGAAGCCTACATCCACGGATCCGCTGAAGATCTTCGACGAGCAATCGCGCGATACGGGACGGTGAAATCCAGCACGTCGCTGCTCGACGAGGCCACAAAGCTCAACACCAACATCGACACGGTCGAATCGGAAGCACGCAGTGTCGTCATGCAAGCCTTCAGCCAGACGTCGAACGCGTGGCAGCTGGTTGAGCAGCTCCAATCGATCGAGCGTGCGGTACACGCGAATGTGTCGTCGTCGCTTCGAAACTCGTTGGCGTTTGGCCAGACGTTGAACGGCGGGAGCACTCAATGAACATGGAAATCGACACCTATGGAAACGTCGATACCTTGTACTACGTCATGCAGGGTATTGCGTCTTTCATGGGCAGCGGCACCTGGACAGGTCTCATCCGTTACACGCTGTTGTGCGGGGTGGTGATCTGGACGATTGTCGCGCTCGGTCGGAAAGGCTATGAGATCTTCCGCTGGTTCGCCGCCGCAATGCTGATGACGCAGCTGCTGTTGCTGCCGGTTGAAAACGTGTTCATCACCGACGTCAACAACGTGCAGCCTACTCGCGAGGTGGACCACGTCCCGGTGTATCTCGCCGCGGTTGCCCAGAGCTTCACGCTTATCTCTCGAGTGCTGACACAGTCGTACGAAACGATTTTTTCGGTGCCGGATACGCTCACCCTGAAAAAGGGCGATGTGGGTTTCGGCATCTCAGTGCTTCAGAAGGTGAACAAGGCTGAAATCACCGATCCGGGGCTGCACGCCGACCTTATCCAGTTCTTCAAGGAGTGCACGGTCTACGACATCCAGGACGGCGCGATTGATCCGCGGACGATTATGAACGGCACGGACCCGTTCAATACGGTGTTCACGTCGACCAGCCCGGCACGGTACGTGACAACCAACACCCTCACCGCGAATCCTACGACGGACACCTGCTCAGCGACCGGAACCTTGCTGCTGCTGCGCGTACAGGATGCGGAGCAAGCAGCCGAGCAAATGTATGGCAGCGAGATGTATCCGGAGATCGCCGACCCGTCCATGGCGAAGGCGGAATTTGTCAACGCGATCGGCGATTCGTTCGGCTTCATCCTCCAATCGTCGCAGAACGCGTCGTCGGCGCTGCGACAGGCAATGTTCAACAACGTGTGGCGTCAGGCGGGCGCCGAGCTTCCCGCGATGCTGAGCGATCCGGCGCGCGTCGCCGAGGTCAATGCGTTGATGAGCTCGGCTCAGGCTGCAGTGGCGACGAACGGTTCGCTTGCCTCCATGGCGATTCTGGCGAAGAACACGCTGCCGACTGTTCGCAACTATGCCGAAGCGATCGTCTATGCGGTTTTCCCGCTCATTCTGGTGCTCTGCCTGATCAGCGGCGCTGACGGCGCCAAGCGAATCCTTGCGATGTACGCGAAGACGGTGGCGTGGGTATCTATCTGGCCGGTGCTCTTCGCGGTAATCAACGGGCTGTCCCTGATTCACCTCAGCCATGAGATGCGCTCGATGTCGTTGCAGGCCGGCGTCCCGTTCGGGATGGCGGCGAAGTTCGGCCAGACGTTGCTCGACGAGCAGGCGCTGCTTGGATACATGGTGATTATTACGCCGCCCCTTGCCTGGATGTTGCTGAACTTCGCGTCGGCCGGCGTTGTAGGTGCATTCTCTCAACTGAGTGGCGCGTTGACCGGGTCTGCTCAGCAGATCGGTGGCCAGCAGGCACAGGGCGACGAAAACATCGGCAACGTGCACATGGATTCGTCGTCGATCGATAACGCGTCGCGCAACGTGACCTCAGCGAACAAGTACGACAACACCGTGCAATCGCGCACCGGGTCGATGAACGTCGATACCGGGACCGGCTCGGCCTTTACGAATTTCGCCAATGGCCTAATCGCTCGCACCGAGTTTCAAAACAGCCTCGGCGTTTCAGCAACTTCCCAGGACGCATTCGAGCGGTCGCTCGGCACTGACACCTCCACGGGTGTCGCGGCAAACCGAACAAATTCCACGTTCGCTGGGCGGGAGCAGCTTGCGTCCAGCACGAATAGCGTCTCGAGCAGCCAGGAGCGTGGAAGCACGCAGCGCCTGTCCGACGATTCCAGCTCAGGTACGCGGGCCTCGTCTAGCCAAACAGGTGAGCGGCGAACCGCACATGATCAGCAATATGCGATAGATCAGTCGCACTCCGTCGACGGCACAACTTCTGCAGGAGCCAAAGGCTCGATCATGCTTGGTGGCGGCTTTGCCAAATCGTTTGGCGATGATGGTGCGCCGGCCGGCAACGCTGGCAGTGGAGGCGGCGGCTCAGCCGGTGGTAGCGGGCGTGGACCTTCCAGCAATGGTCGGCAAGGAAGTAGCAATCCAATCTCGAACTCGCCTCTTTTCAACCAAGCAGAAGAAGACAAACTCGCTCGCAAAGCCGAGTCACTTGGCAAATCGCCGAATGAAGTCCAAGCGATTCGGGATGCGTATCGATCGAAGGTGCGAGCTGCGGATTATGCAACTGGCGGTGGCACGGGGAAAGGGCAGTCGAGTCTGAAGTTCGGTCTCGATGTCTCGGGTGAAGGTGGATATACGAAGTCTTGGCGGAATTCTGACGCACAGAAGTTCGTCGATCAATATCTAACGCAAGGTGGGTATACCGAAAGCGATCAGGTTTCCCACGAAGGCTCACAGATCCACTCGGACTCGACGGGGCTGGAGTCCGGGCAGCACGTTCGCAGTGACCATTCCGCATCTCTGACGGACCAGGTGTCGTCCGGCTCTCGTGTTTCGGCGGATCTGACTCGTAGCGCAGATGTGCGCCAGCGAGGATCGACGCAAGTGGTTTCACGCGTCGATACCTCGACTAATCTGATGACGCCGGAGAACCTGCAGGCAGTCGCTGCGCGCAACGGTATGCGGTACAGCCAGCTGATGACGCTGCCGTCTCCACAGATCGCTCAGCTGGTCGCCCAAGATGCAGCGATGCGCGACATCGTTTCGCGCAACTCGACGTTGCCGACCACGGCTCGTGATGGGTCTGCTCTCCCTGCGAGCGGGAGCGACGTCGTTCGCCAGGACCAACGCAACCAGTCCGGAGTTGGTGCAAGTGCCCCCGCCGCGTTTCAACGTTTTGCGGGCGGAGTTGGTCCGGTGGACACGACGCCCCTCGATATCGCGACGCCGATGCCGACGGTCGTAACCGACGCGCAACAGCGGATCGACGCCATGCAGCAACGAGTCACAAATGAGTCTGCCGCGCCGATCAAGCAGGTACATGACAATGTCGATCCGTCTACGGACAGCAAGCCTCTCATGACGCCTGGGCGGGCGCCAGGTCGCCCGCTCTCGCCCACACCGGCATCGACGCCTACGCAGGCCTCCAAGGACACTACACCCCTCGCCGCGCGGAAAAACTCGGTCCAGCCGTTTGCGCCCCCGGGAGCAACCGCGTCCCCAATGGCAGTCGAAAAATTCCTGAATCCGAAAGCCACGGGGAACGGGCCAACGCTTGAAACCGCTCGAGCGGCCGGGCAGAGCACCCTGCCCCCTAGCTCTGAACCACGCTTATCCGAGTCTGATTTCAAGATCGTGGCTCTGCCGGTCGGCAATGGCGGGCAGCCAAGTGGTCAAGGTGGCGGTCAAGTGGCCGATGGTCCGGGCCGGGCAGCAACGGGCTCGTATTCAGCGCAACCGGCCGCCGCCGTTCCGAACGTAACTGCGCAATCAACTGCCGCCTCTGCTCTCTCGCCGACCCGTGCAATACCTGCACAAGACGGAGCGACTCGCCCCACTGTTGCGAGTCGAGTGCCGCCATCCGTCGGGTCTGCCACGTCAGCGACTCCATTCTCGACCGCCTCCATGAAGCGCAGCGGTGGCGTCTCTGCGTTGGGGCCGACAACTGTACCCGGCCGTAGTGGTGCCCAGATCGACAACAGCAAGCCCACGTTTGCCGGCCCGGGCGCGTCCACATCTGTACGGTCGGCCGCGTCTGCAACTGTTGGCGCGACAGATTCGAAGGCAAATGTTGAAAGCACCCCGAGCGTCCCGCCGGGAGGTGCGGGCGCTCATAGCAACGCGAAGCTCGACCACAGGGCGAGTGCCGAGTTGCCAGCAGCTGGGGGGGCGATTTCCTCAGTTCCTTCGCAGGATGTTGCCCCGCCGAACGCAGAGGCGGCAGCGGCAAATTCTACGCGGGACGAGTCTGCGGTAAGCGGGCCGGCAACTTCGCCAAGTGCACCGACGTCGTTGCATCGGCGCGAGCTTGGATTCGGCGAGGACGGACATGGGGCCAAGGCGACGCTCAGTCCAGACGCGGTAACCAGTAACCCCACGGATCAATGACAAGGGGCCTTGCGGCTCCCGGACGATAAATCATGACGCAATTAATACCAGTCGCGATGATTAATTCGATTTTGGTTGTCTCTCCAGAACCAATTGTTCGAGAGGTCGCTGTTTGCATTGTTGCTCGAGCGAGCCGTGTTCCAGCCGTCATCAAAGTGCGCACCGGTCATGATGAGATGGCCAAACTTGACTGCAACGCCCAATTGAGCGAACACGCCGAAGATGCAGGAAAAGAGCGCGCCAAAAGCCAAAATGGCGAAGGGCAGCTGCATGACTGTAACCACGACGGCCGAAATCAGCAGCGTGGCCAAATAGCCCCACATGATCTTCCTGTAAATGATTCGGCCGCTTCGCGAAGCGATAAACGACGTGAAAACCGAGAAAATCGCTGCCGCCATTACCGCCATGAAATTCGCAAGTACGTAATCCATGATAAGCGCCCCCGTACGCAATTAGTATTGACGTTACGCCTGATTTGGCGTACTGGCAAGTTAATCCTTGATGACGTAATTCGTCGTGGTGTCAATTCATTTACGTCTTTAATTAGCCCGATCTCGACGGTGAGTCGAGTGCGTCTGACCGCGCTCACGTTTCCTGCCCTGTTTCTTGCCGCTTGTGCCTCGCCGCACGGTGACGATGCCTGCGCCCGCTCCTATTCCGCGAGCGGACACACCTCCCACGTCGGGAGGTCGGCATGAAGTTTCTCCTCTTCCTCGCGCTCGCGGCCGGTGTCGGCTACTACGTGCTGCATGACGGCCCAACGCCGGATTTCGGCAATTTGTCGTCGTCCGTTGGGCATTATGCGAGCGCTCTGAAACACCCGGCCGAAAACGCCTCACATTCGGAAAGCACCGGCTCTGGCGATCGCGCCTCCGTGCAATTCGCCACTTCGCCAGACGGCCAGGCCGAGGCCCTCGTGCTGAGCGTGATCGATAGCGCGCAGTCGGAGCTCGACGTCGCCGCTTACGAGCTCACCAATCGTCGGATCGTTACCCACCTGATCGAGCGCGCCCACGCTGGTGTGCAGGTTCGTGTTGTCCTCGACCGCTCGCAGCTTGACGGCCGCGGCTCGAAGCTCGCGGATCTCGTCGCGGCCGGAATACCGGTTCGCATCGACATGGCCGTACCGCTCATGCACGACAAGTTCATCGTCGCTGATAGCGATACGACCCAGACAGGCTCGATGAACTACACGCAGGCCGGCGCCAACCACAACGCAGAAAACGTCCTCGTCATCTGGCATCACGCCACGGTCGCCGCAGCCGTGCGGAGCGCGTGGACGCGGCTATGGAATGAATCGAAGCCTTACCCAGGGGTTTGACCCAGGAAGCACGCGCGCAAGCTTAATTTTTTCAGGAGAACACGATGCCTCATGTCGATTACGAAGTCGCCTGCCAAACGATCGGGCAGCTGATCGCCCACTGTGTCGCCGTCATCGCTGAAGAGGAGTCGCGGTCGGAGCCGGATGCGGAGTGCGTCGCGATAGCGGACGCAGAACGCAAGACTCTGGTTGCCGCTCGCGATGCGCTGCATCCGGATGATGCGGTCGCGATCGCTCGTGCGCTGGACGTCTACGGCCCGCGTGTTCGTCGATTGAACCTCGGTCGCGCCTGACTCCGGAGCCCATCATGGACAATTTTCCGGATGTCGTGATGCAGCGCGCGTATGCGCGCGTGGAGCGCGAGGCGATTGACGGCAGTCGCGAGCAGGCTGAACCGAAGGCGATCCTCATCGGCGGCCAGCCCGGTGCCGGCAAGACGGCCCTCGCGCGTCAGGCGATGGGGGAACTCAACGAACGCGGTGGTGCCGTTTTGATCGACGCGGATCGCATGAGGGAGAACTTGCCGCAGTACAGCCGGCTTCTTCGCGAAGATCCGCGACACGCGGCTGACTTGACGCATGCCGACGCCGGTCGATGGGCCGGCCGGCTAACCACGGCCGCATCCGACGCGCGGCGTGATCTTGTGGTCGACGGGACGATGCGCAACCCCGATAGCCTGCGCAATCTGGCACGGCGGCTCAAGGAGCGCGGCTACACGCTGGAGGTTCGGGGCGTCGCTATGCCCGCCGAGGTGTCGCTCACACGTGCGCAGATGCGTACCGAGCGAGAAATCGCGACGACGGGCGTGGGGCGGGTTGTCAATCCCGAGCAGCACGACCAGGCGTATGCCGGCATGGTCGAGACGGTCGCGTTGCTCGAGCGAGAGAAGGCAGTGGATCGAATCTTGATCCTCGATCGGCATCACCGCGAGGTCTACCGCAACGAACTGCATCAGGGTGAATGGCGCGAGCCGCAAGCGGCCGCCGCGTCGATCGTGCATGAGCGCGAGCGTCCGATGACCCGCGACGAGATAGCCCATCACGTTCAAATGCTCGATGACATTCGTGACGCTCGTACAGGGCGAGGTGCGCCGGCACCGGAGATTGCCGACATCTCGCTGCGTCGTGAACAGGCGCTACGCGTCCGGGAGAGGGATGCGCAAGCACTGGCCAACGGGGCGTCTGCGGATGCGCGGCCGGCGCCGGAGCGTGGCTTGCGCGACGTCCTCCGGTCAATGACCCGTGACGTGCCGAACCTCGGTGGCCGCTTCCCCGATCCGGTCGCCGAGGAAATCGCCGCGTCGCGTCATCTGCCCGCGCTCGAAGCCAGGCTTCGCTCGCACGGGATGACTCACCTGACACCGCTGGACGCCGGCGCGTCGTCGGTCGTGCTGGCGGCCGACGACAAGCATGTGGTGCGGCTCGGTACCGGCGATCTTGCCGTTCGGCCAAAAATTCCCGAGGTCTTGCAGCCGGTGGCGAGCGGCACCGAAGGCAATCTGCGATACGAAATCATGCCCCGCGCCGAAATGCGAGGCGTGACATCGGCCGACGTCGCGCGCACCGCCGATGCGCTTCGTCAGCGCGGTTACCACTGGGGCGATCAGGGCGTCGACAATCTGGGCATCGTGGACGGTCGTGTGGTAGTCGTCGATCCGGGTGGCATAGAGCCGGTACGCGAACGGGCCATTCTGCCGTCTGCACACCAACCGGATCAGGCAAAGACGGAGGTCGAAGTCGATACGGCGCGCGCGCCGCGCCGGCGTACCGTTGACCACGCACGCGACGCGGAGCGCGGCCGAGCGTTCGACACGCTGGGTCGTGACCAGGCGCTCGCCCTCTTCCCCGAGCTCGACGCGGCCTACCACCACCTCGAAACGCGGACCTCGATCAGCACGGTTCCCCACAGCGAACTCGAACGCGCCAACCTGTCCGAGCAGATCCATCGCGGCCAGCTACCCGAGGGTGACGTGCCGGACGACGTTTCGCGCCGGGCGATCGGCCTGGCCGGCGATCACCACAACCTGATTTTGCGCAATGCGCAGCAGCTGGAGCGCCACTACCGCGGCGAGGTGCTCGCCAACTCGACGCACCACTCGCTGGTCAAGATCGGTCAGACCGTCGGCATCGTCTATCCGCGCGATCGATTGTCCCGCGACGTGGAGGTCGGCGAGCAGGTCGCGATTCAGTATTCGCCAGATAGCGCGCTGCACCAGGTCAAGGAGCGCGATCACGAAGCAGAACGCGCAGACCGATCACACGACCACCAGCTTTCTATCGAGCGATAGGGGCCGCCATGTCTATTTTCAATCGCCCCCGCCGTGCGCGTCCGGTTCCACATTTTACGCGGTTCTATCTGGCCGAACGTCGACACATTCGCCGTCGGCTGTGGACCAGTCCGAGACTGCTGCGTACCGAAGCCGATTGGGCGACACGTTACGTCGTGCAGTGGCTCGCGCTGTGCTGGTTGGCATGGGCACCGGCGTTGTTGCTCTGGGGGCGACTGATCTCCAACGGATTCCACCTGGACTACCCGATCGTCGTCGAGCCGCGCACGGCGCTGCCGATGTACGCGTTCGCTGGCCTCGTCGCTTCGCTGTTCTACGCGTGGTGGCGACCGTACATCAGCTACGTCGAGCTGCAGGTCAGGCGCCACATGGACGACTGGTACCGCGCTGTATGTGAAGCAGAGCGATCCGGCCGCCTGTACTAGGCCAGCAACGAATCACCGCCATTTTTTGACTGTTGACCACACCAAGAGGAAGACCATGAAATTCACGAAGAACACGCTCCTGATCGTCGCCTTGTCGGGCACTGCGTTACTTGTCGGTTGCGCGACCACCGGCAACGAGCACCTCGAATCCGCGACGCAATCAAGCGTTCAGGCCCAAATCCAGCAGGGCAAGAGCACAAAGCAGGACGTTCAGGATGCTTTCGGTTCACCGAACAAGACCACGTTCACCGATTCGGGTCTCGAGATCTGGACATACGAGCTGGCTCACGCCACGCCGCACGCTATCAACTTCGTGCCGATCGTCGGTGCGTTTGCACATGGCGCTGACGTGCGGAAGAAGACGTTGACCGTGCTGTTCGACGACAGCGGCGTCGTCAAGAAATACACGTTTGCCGAGACCACCGACGTGGCCAAGGGAGGCATCGGCCAGTAAGTGCCACCACTGAATTGATCCCCGGAAGTGTGTATACCCATTTCGCACTTCCTTTGGCACCAGCCGGTGAGCCCGGCTGGCCTTTTTTCCCTAAATCGTGTTTCTGTTAAGGCACCCCCAATGAATCGATATCGCGCATCTTTCGCCGAGCGCCGGCGAGCCGCCGCCTCGATCACATGGCCTGACGGCACGCTGATCCTGACCAATCCTGATCCCGCTGCTCAACGCAAGCTGAAAGGCGTGGCGGTCGCGATGGTGACGGCGGCTTGCCTGTTCTCCATCACCGGCACGAACGGGCCCTTGCAGTCTTGGGCTCGCTCGCGCGACTACCTCGACATGCGACCTGCGATGGAGTCCGCGTTTAAAGGCGGGAATCGTTCTGCCGGTACGTGGCTTGCCGTTCATTTCAATCGGGACTATCCGGGTTTGCTTCAGGCGGAGTCGGACGCCGGCGAGCCGACCGCGATGTACCTGGTTGCTCGTACGCGCCTGCAAAAGCACGCGGATTTAGGCGGTCCGATGGCAGTGGCCGATGCGGATCGGGAGATCGGTATGCGACTCATGCGTCAAGCCGCAGCGGCCGGCAGTCAGGACGCCCTGCGTTATTTGATCAGCGTGTCGACGAACTGAACGCCACGATGGAATCCGACAAATACGCAGCATGTAATGGAGAAAGCTGTATGCATTTGCGTCCCCTCCCTCACCCTCCCGTTCATCGTCGACATGTGGGAATCATGCTCGCGGTGTTGGCGCTCGTTACCTGGCTGTTGATTGCGCCCATTGCTTACGTTGATGCGCTCGGATTCTGGAATAGCACGGAACCCTTGTTCATCGCGGCGTTTGTTACGACGTTAATGTTCTTGCCGGCTTTACGCTCGACGTGCACGCGACCGGGCACATGGAGCGCACTCCGTCGTGCGCAACGCGGTTTGCGCAGTTTCGGCATGTTTGTCTATCTGATTTGCATGCTGTTGATGATCATGATCGTCTGGAACTTCGACTCGCCGGCGGCCGGATTGGTCGAATCGGCTTTCGACTTGTGTTTCGACGGGATGGTCGCGGGCGCGACGCTGTACTTCTGGAGCTTACTGGCGCTGCCCGTCTTGCATGGGCTCGCTCGCGCTGAATTGGCGTGGAAGCAGCGAGTCGCATGATGACTGCTCGAACCCGAGTTATACGCCGTTTCGTCGTGGCCATGTCGTTGGCATTGCTTGCATGGATCCTGAACGGTGTCCTCGCTTGCCCCGCATACGCCGAGCAGTTTCTCTCGCCGGAGCAAGCTTTCCGCGTTCGCATGACCGAAGAACCTGGCGCGGTTGTCCTCCATTTTGCGATCGCCGACGGCTATCGACTTTACGGCGATCGCTTCCGGGTCGCGAGTGATGACGGTCGGGCGCACCTCGGTGCAATTCAGCACGGTACCGGCAAGGTCGTCGCTGATCCGAGCGCAGGACATCCGGTGGAGGTGTTCGAGCGCGAAGTGACGTTGCGTGTGCCGGTCAATGCTCGCGAGATGTTCGGCCTCACGGTGACTTATCAAGGCTGCGCAATCAACCAGATCTGCTATCCGCCGATGCAGCGCACTTTCCCGGTGATTGCTGCTGCACTGCTGTCGCCGTCGGAGGCGTCGCGATGACGGTCGCCCTTTCTCCCTTCGCGCGGGCACTCAAGGTGCGTGTCCAGTACGCCTATGGGGTCTGTACGACAGACCCCGGTTCGCCAGAGTGGTTCAGCCATCACCGTGCGGCTCAGCACCACGCGATAGCACCCACTCGAGCGTGCGTTGGCGTCCACGATGGGGAATTCCCTCCCCTGACTGCCGATATCCCGATGCTGCGCGACGCCTTCGAGGGTGCCGTACTCGAGATTCACCAAAGGCAGCACCGTCGGATCTCCGGCGATGTTGCCGAAACAAACCCCTCTGTTCCCGGAATCTTGGCGGAGGACAGGAACAGAGGGCTCCAGGTCCTGCGCGAGCGCAGGCGTAAACGTCCCGTAGACCGGGCACTCGTTGTTAAGCGGGGATTGTAATGAAATTTTCGAAAAGCCCTACACCAAGTGGTTTATCGATCGCGATCGCTGCGGCGCTTGCATCGATGGCTGGTCCTGCGCATGCTCAGACGTCCGGAGACGGCGCGATTGCAAACGGGAATGGTGCCGTTGCCTCTGGCGATTACTCCGTTGCGATCGGCACGGCGGTTACCTCTGCCGGTCCTCGATCGTTGAGCTTTGGTTACGCGTCCACGGCCGCCGGAGCCGATTCGATCGTACTCGGTACTTCGAGCACGGCGCAGACCAATGCGGTTGCGATCGGTAATACGACGGTGGCCAGTACGAATGCAACGGCAATTGGGGCCGCCGCCACCGCTGCGGGTAATGGTTCCGTCGCGATCGGAAACGGCGCCGTCGCCAACAATTCGCAAGATGTCGCAATCGGCTCAGGATCCACCACGGGCGCCGCGCACCCGCTTAGTAGCTTCGGTATTGCTGGTCAGAGCTACTCGGTGGCGGGATCAACGTCCAACGGGGTGGTGAGTTTCGGCGCGCCGCAAAATCCGAGGCAACTGACTAATGTTGCCGCCGGCACCGTTAGTGCAACAAGCCTTGACGCCATTAACGGATCCGAGCTCTATCAAATGGGACAGGCAGTTGGCAGTCTCTCGACGTCGACGAGTCAGTCCGTGACGTCGCTGTCGACTGCGACCGCGAACAATGCCACGGGAGTTGCCGGCGTATCTTCCGGGCTCGCTGCGCTGTCCACCACCGCCTCACAATCTTTAGCGTCGCTATCGACAGGGCTTGCGAGCAATACGGCCAACGTCACGAACCTGTCGAGCAGCGTAGCCTCACGAGTAGGCTCGCTCTCAACCAGCGTGGCCAGCTCTGGTACGGCGGTGGCCAGCTTATCGACCGGTATTGCGCAGTCGGGCGCGTCGCTGTCAACCGGCCTGGCAAGCAACACGGCTGGCATCACGAGCCTGTCGAGCAGCACGGCATCAGGCTTTGGTTCGCTCTCAACTGGGCTGTCCGACGTCGGCGCGACGGTCGCGAGCTTGTCGACGAGCACAGCTGCTGGGTTCTCTTCTCTGTCGACATCGACCGCTCAAACGGTCAGCAGCCTGTCCACCGGGACGGCGGGCGCGATTGGGTCGTTGTCGACCGGAACCGCGCAGTCTGTCACGTCGCTGTCTACGGGCCTCGCCAGCAACACGGCCAGCGTCACCAGTTTGTCGAGCAGCGCGGCGTCAGGCTTTGGATCGCTCTCGACCGGGCTGTCCGACATCGGCGCGACGGTTGCGAGCTTGTCGACGAACACCGCTGCAGGGTTCGTGTCGTTGTCGACGTCGACCGCTCAAAATATCAGCAGCCTGTCGACTGGCATGGCCAGCGCGATAGGTTCGTTGTCGACCGGGACCGCGCAGTCTGTCACGTCGCTGGCGACGGGCCTCGCCAGCAACACGGCCAGCATCACGAGCCTGTCGAGTAGCACGGCATCGGGCTTTGGTTCGCTCTCAACTGGTCTGTCCGATATCGGCACGACGGTCACGAGCTTGTCCACGAACACCGCTGCCGGGTTCGCATCGCTGTCGACGTCGACCGCTCAAACGATCGGAAGTCTTTCCACGGGAACGTCGAGCGCGATCGCGTCGCTGTCGATAACGACAAGCCGATCGATCTCGTCTCTTTCGACTGGCCTGGCTGGCGATGGCGCGATACTCTCGGCAATGCAGTCCGGTCTGGCTGCAGGGACCGTTGGTCTGGTTCAGCAAGCAGGCGGTGCCGGCACGGGCGCGATCACAATCGGCGCCGGTACCGGCGGTACGGTGCTCAACGTCGCCGGCAACGCGGGCGCGCGGCAGGTCAAGGGTGTGGCTGCAGGCACAGACGCTACCGACGCGGTCAACCTGCAGCAGCTGCAGAGCGTGGCGGCTCAGACAGGCGCAATCGGCTCGAGTGCGGTCGTCTACGACGATGCGTCCCACACGCGCATCACCTTTGATGCGGCGGGTGTGCCAGTCACTTTGACCAACCTCGCTGACGGCTCCGTGGACGCCGGCAGCACGGACGCGGTCACCGGCCGGCAACTCTATGCCGTGCAGCAGGCGACGAATGCCAACAGCGGTTCGATCGCCGCACTGTCTACTTCAACGCAGGCGGTCACATCGTCGCTTTCGACGGGCGCGGTTAATAGTGCGGCCTTGTTTGGTAGCTTTTCAACGAGCACGGCTGCTACTTTCTCGCTCCTGTCGACTGGCTTGTCCTCGACCAACGTCACCGTGTCATCTCTCTCGTCGGGTCTGGTGGCCGGAACCGTCGGGTTGGTCCAGCAGACCGATGGGACCGGCGGTGGCCCGATCATGGTCGGGGCCAACACCGGCGGTACGTCCCTCGACGTGGCCGGCACATCCGGACCGCGTCAGGTCAAGGGCGTTGCCGCGGGCACCGACGGTACCGATGCGGTCAACCTGCAGCAGCTGCAGAGCGTGGCGGGCCAGACGGGCGCGATCGGCGCGAGCGCAGTTAGCTATGACGACGCGTCGCATACCCACGTCACGCTCGGTGCATCAGGTTCGCCCGTGACCCTGAGCAACCTCGCGGACGCCTCGTTGAACGCGAGCAGCACCGACGCTGTGACGGGGCGGCAGCTCTATGCTGCCCAGCAGACGACGAATGCAAACGTCGGCGCGATCGCTGCCCTGTCCACGTCAACGCTGGCGGCATCGACCTCGCTTTCCACGGGCATCTCCAGCAACGTTGTCTCGATCGCGAGCCTGTCGACTAGCACGACAACGGCGCTTTCTTCCCTCTCGACCGGCGTCTCCCATGGCCTGGCATCGCTGTCGACCGGCTTGTCCTCGGCCAACGCCGGCGTATCAGCCCTCGCGTCCAGTCTTGCGGTCGGGACAGTCGGGCTGGTTCAGCAGTCCGGCGGTGCCGGCATCGGCACGATTACGATCGGCGCCAGCACCGGCGGCACCGCGCTCGACGTCGGCGGAACTGCGGGCGCGCGGCAGATCAAGGGCGTAGCCGCCGGCACGAGCGCCACCGACGCAGTCAACCTCCAGCAACTGCAGGGCGTAACGGCCGCTGTGGGTGCCGTGGGCGCCGGCGCAGTCTCCTATGATGACCCGACGCATTCGCGCGTCACGCTCGGCGCCCCCAGCACAGGATCGCCCGTCCTGCTCACCAACGTCGCAGACGCGGCACTGACGACCACCAGCACGGACGCCGTGTCTGGTCGGCAGCTCTACACCGCCAACCAGGCGATCAGCACCAACGCGATCTCGATCGCAACGCTGTCGACGTCGACGGGCTTCGCCGTGTCCTCGTTGTCCAGCAGCGTCGCCAACGGTGGGGCGACGCTCGCCGCGCTGCAGTCGGGGCTAGCGGCCGGCACGATTGGGCTGGTGCAGCAAGCCGGCGGTTCCGGCGCCGGCACGATCGCTATCGGCGCCAGCACCGGGGGTACGGCGCTTGACATCGCCGGCACCGCCGGCGCGCGCCAGGTCAAAGGCGTGGCCGCCGGGACTGACGCTACCGATGCGGTCAACCTCCAGCAGCTGCAGGGCGTGGCATCTCAGGCCGGGGCGCTCGGCGCGAGCGCGGTCGTCTACGACGATCCCTCGCATACGCGCGTCACCTTCGGTGCGGCGGGTGCGCCTGTCACCTTGACCAACGTTGCTGATGCGACCTTGACGGCGAACAGCACCGACGCGGTCTCGGGACGGCAACTGTACGCGACGAACCAGAGCGTCTCCGCCCTGGCTGGCCAGCTCGCAACGGGTACCGTCGGGATCGTGCAACAACGCGGCGGCTCGAGCGCCGGCGCGATTACGATCGGTGCCGGCACCGGCGGCGCCAACATCGACGTCAGCGGCTTGGCTGGTGCGCGCCGCGTCTCCGGCGTGGCAGCGGGTGTGAACGTCACCGACGCGGTCAATGTCGGCCAGTTGAATCAGGTTATCGGTACGGTCAATACGATCGCCGGCAACGCCCTGTCTTACGACGACCCCGCAAAACTTAGCGTGACGCTTGGAGGGCTGGGAGCCGGTGCGGCCGTCACCGTTCATAACCTGGCGCCTGGCTCGTTATCAGCGGCCAGCGCAGATGCGGTCAACGGGGCTCAGCTCTTTGCGACGAATGCGAACGTCGCCGCCAATACCAGCGCGATCGACGCACTTTCTTCCCGGCTTGGCGCGATCCTCCCGTCGAGGTTCAGTCAGAGCCTCCCCGAGCCCGGTCAGGGCAGCCTCAAATATGCCGCGTTTAACAGCACCGGTGGCGGTTCAGTGGCAACCGGCGCGGACGCGACGGCTATCGGCAGCAATGCGGTGGCCATCGGCGATCGCAGTGCTGCACTCGGTGTGGGTGCCATTGCCCAAGGCAGCGGCTCGATCGCGGTCGGCAGCGGCGCTGACGCGACTGGCGCCAATGCCGTTGCGCTTGGGGCTGGCTCAGTGGCTGACCGCAACGATTCGGTGTCGATCGGAAACGCGGCCACTGGTATGACGCGAACACTCACCAACGTCTCGGCCGGAACGGCTCCGACCGATGCCGTCAACGTCCAGCAGCTGAACGACTCCGCGACGAACCTGAGCAACCGCATCGAACATGACCGGCGGGACGCCAACGGTGGTATCGCCGCGGCTGTCGCGATCGCCAGTCTGCCCCAGGCGCCGGCGCCCGGAAAGAGCATGGTGGCCATCGGGGGCGGGACGTACGGGGGGCAGTCCGCCATGGCGCTCGGCATTTCAACGTATGCCGGCCACTGGATTCTGAAGGCGAACGGCTCGACCGATACGCGCGGCACCGTGGCCGCCGGCGTAGGCGCGGGATTCGTCTGGTAACCAAGGAGACCACCATGAATTCGAAGCTTCCTGCTGGACCGGACGTGGCAACGGGCATCGGTCTGCGCAATCCCGACGTGCCGATCGCTTTCGAGCGCGCGCTGCAGGCTCGCGTCGACTACGCGATGGCGATCTGCACCACCGATGAAGGATCCGAAGCGCGGGCCGCACTCCTGAAACGGGCACGCTATGGGGCGAGCGATCTCGGCCGAGATCTTGTCTTGGTCGGGGCCGACGATCTCGGTTGCTCGCCGTTGCTCGCCGACGTGCCCGTGTTGCGAGATGCGTTCGAAAGCGCCGTCAACTGGGCGCAGGTCGATCAGGCCAACGCCGAGGCTGAACTGGCGGAGGCCTTGGCTGAAGCGGAGAGCGAGCTGGCGCGAGAAAAAGCGGCCGACGAGCGACGTGCCAAAACAAAGGCGGCAATCGAAGCCGGCGATTGGCCGGCGCTGGATCTTCCAACGCCCGAAGCGTTCGTGCACGCGCTGACCGCGGGCAAATCGGTCGACGTCGACGGCCACTCGTTCGACTTCGTCAGCGGCGAAGGTCTGTGGTGTACGAATCCGTATGGCGTCGATGCCTATTTCGGAGACGCCATACCGTCGGTTACCTACGCCCGTGAACTGCTCGGTGCGATCGCGCTCGGCACCGTATTCGGCGACGTCCCGCCCGACAGCGATTGAGCCACCCCATCCCCATACCGGAGCTACCCATGACCGATCAGGTGTTTCGAAGTGGCAAACCCGTGACCGCACACAGCATCGTGTCGGCGGCGATCGCCGGCGACATGACGGCCGACGAGGCCGTGGAACTCGTCCAGTTGCTGATCGAGGCCCGCGCGCGCGGCCTGGATGTCCGAGAGGCGGAGCCCCGCTCTGCCAAAGCGCCCTCGAGGGGCTTGGCGAAGCGCTCAGCCGCCGTTTAAACCAGGAGATCTGGCATGCAGAACTTTGAATTGGACGGGTTGGAATATGAGGCGGGAAGCAATAGTTTCCTTGCGAAACTGCCAGCTGCGCACGAGGCGAAGACACGTCCGCTCTGCCTGTGCTCGACTCCGCCGATTCCGATGTACATCGCACGTTTCGAGGGGCGCTATCAGGTCAAGCGTATGCCCGGTACCGGCGCGAAGCACAAGCTCGGCTGCGACTCGTACGAAACCCCGCCCGGCCTGAGCGGTTATGGCGATGTAGAGGGGGCGGCCATCGTTGAGGATCCGGAGTCCGGGGAGGTCACCCTCAAGTTCGGTTTCGCGTTGGCGAAAGGCGCGGCGCGGGAGATGCCGGAGCCCTCTGGCGACGAGCCTGACAGCATCAAGACGGATGGCAAGAAGTTGACCTTGCGGGGTTTGCTGCACTACCTCTGGGAACAGGCCGGCCTGAATCGCTGGTCGCCGGCCATGGCCGGCAAGCGCAACTGGTCGGTGGTCCGCAAGTATCTGCTGTTGGCCGCTGCGGGCAAGAACGCGAAGAAGATGAGCCTCGAGGACATGCTGTACGTCCCCGAGATGTTCGTCGGCGACCAGAAGGACCGCATCGCCCAGCGACGCACGGAGCATCTCGCCCGGATTTCTGTTTCCGAGTCCGGGAAGCCGCACTTCGTGCTGGTGATCGGTGAGCTCAAGGAAATCGCGACCGCTCGCTTTGGCTTCAAGCTGGTCATCAAGCATCTACCCGACTATGGCCTGATGGTCGACGAGAAGACCAAGAAGCGGATCGAGAAAGTCTTCGCGTCGGAGCTCGAGATCTGGTCGGCCACGGAAGGCACCCACCTCATGGTCATCGCCACCGCGAGCCTGTCAGCGGCCGGTATCGCTACCGTCCAGGAAGTGTCGATGATGCTGACCAACGAATCGTGGATCCCGTTCGAATCGCTCGCCGATATCGCGCTGCTGAAGGCCTTGGCCACCCGTCGGTACCAGAAGTGCCTGCGGTACAACCAGACCGCGAAGCATCCAATCGCCACGGCGTTGTTGACCGACGCCGAGCGCGGTACGGCGCTCTACGTTGTGCCTGCCGACGTGTCGTCCGCCTACCAGTCCGAGCTCGACGCGCTTATCGCGGAGTCGGAGCTGGATTCATGGATCTGGCGGCCGGGGACCGAAGTGATGCCCCCGCTTCCCCTGACCGCCTTCGACGCGGCACGCAAGGCCCAACGGCAACCGCAGCCGCTCGCATCGGCACCGGCCACCAATGCCGTAGCGGCACCGAGGCCCGCGACTGCGCGCGAGCCCGAAAACAGAACGCCCGCGGCGGTTAAGGCGCCCGAAACGGAGCCGGATTCGACTCGGCTGTTCGCCGAGCCTCCGGTCGTCGATGAGCCGCCCCCGATGTTCGATGAAGATCCGCCCTATACCGATGAGGATCGTCCGGCGAACTGGTTGTGAGTGCAACTGGTTATGGAGTTGCCCGGTTCCGCTGGACTGAAAGCGACTCTTTTGGAATGTTTTGTATCGCTAACGAATACGGAGGAGTGGGTAGACAAGCCAAAAAAACGCCCCGAGTGCAATCGGGGCGCGAATAAGACGACGTACGACAGGGACCTTCAGCGTCGCAGGCGTCACACGAGAAGTTTCGGATTCTAGAACAGAAGCGTGCCCTGTCAAGCGTCATCTATGTGACAGCAACTTAACGAATCAGCACATCAGATGATGATCCAGAACAACATTGGCCGTATTGCCGGTGAGGCATTGAAAACAGATGCAACGGCGATTCCGCTCCGCTACGTGGTAGCGGCCGGCGTCGACCCGGATAACCAGAATTCGAGGGTATCGGGCACGGACTGAACCAGCTCATGACTCGGCTGATTCCCGGTACGTCGCCGATTCTGGCGCACGCTCCGGTGAATCCGACCTGTCCGGCCGCCAGCGACGACTGGATGGCTGTGCCTACGCACGCCCGCAGTCGACGCAAGGCGCTGCCTGCGCGCGTTTGGCCGACGGATATTCCGTGTCCGGCGCCGGCGAACAGCCCTCGGCTGCTGCGCGAGTTGAAGTTGCGCCTCGGCCGATATCTCGAAACGCCGCAGGCCTGGTTGCCGGCCCTGAATGCGGCCAATGGAAGCCGCCGCCAGCAGCGCAGCGAGCGCCGCATCGCGTGCGTGCAACTGGTGCGAGCGCTCGTCAAATTTTGTGACGTCTCGACGTTGCGTATCGCAGTGCCGGCGCAGAGCGGTTGGGTGGATTTCACCCTGCCCTACCTGGCCGAGCAGGCGGGTCTCTCGGTGCGCCGTGCCGAGCGCGCGCTGCGCGACCTGGTCACCGCACGGCTGGTGAAGAGCCGGCCACAATGCGAGGTTGAGGTCAGCGACGAAGGGCCGCGCTATCGCGGGTTGGCGGCGATTCGATACGTCACGCCCGCGTTATTCGAACAATTCGGCCTGGGCACGTGGTTGCGGCACGAGCGCACACGTGCTCACCTGCGCATGCAGCGCCGGCGGGACGCCGCGCGCAAGCGGGAGCGGAAGGTAGGCGCTGGTGGGGGCCAACTGCTCGCGCAGCTCACCGACAAGCTTGCGGCCGCTCAGGCTAAGGCTGTTGCCCGAGGCACGCTCTCCGAGAGTGATCGTCGCGCCGACCTCGAGCGCGCGGTCATGATCCGCGCCGGCGAAATCAAAGCTACCTATCCCGACTGGGATCGCGACCGATGTTTCCGGGTCGCGCGTAACCAGCTCGCTCCACCCGCCTAGCACCTAGGCGGTTCCCTCTCTCTCCATCGCTACCGCGAGGCCCGCGCTCGTGCGAATCGTGGGCAATGGCGTTTGTCGCTGGTGTTTTGTAGCGGATGGGCGGGCTTGCGGCACTGATTTTGGCGACGCGGCGCTGTGCTACCACCTACAGCTGTGAATAAGTGCATTTATCTGTCGGGACGGCTCGCCGTTAAGTGTCGGGGCTTCGTCAGAACCTATCTCTACCTATACCCCATATCGACCCGCGGCAAGCCGCGGCTTCACGCGGGCCTTGCCCGCTTGCGTGGCTAACCCCTCCGAACCACACACGCTGTCCTCCGGCAGGCCGTAAGCGCTACGGCGGCCGACGGCCGCCGCACCGCTAACGGCGCGACAAAAGATTTAGGGGCGCGTCAAAGCCGCACCCCTAAATCAGCGCGCGCGGGTGCGCGCCCATCTGCCTGCCAGCAACATCGACAATCGTCGGCCGCATAGCCAGCAGCGAGGGGGGAATTCAAATGCGCAACTAACGGTCACGCGCGTTGCATCCGCCCAAATTACCCTCCCGCGACTCCACACCTCAATGTCTACAAGATCCAGGGCCGCTCACAGCCGAGTGGGGATCCCCGCAATTCTGTTCGGCCCGCGCCTGACCGCGATACTCTGTCGAAAGGGCAACGTTTATGGGAGACGACGATGTGCTATTCGGCCAAGATCCAGGCGAACTATCGCGAGTACGTCCGACGCTACGGCGCCGACATGGACATCGACACATTTCTCCGCCTGTTCTTCGCGCGCGCGGCCGGGAACGACATCAAAATCCCGAAAGCGGTCGACGCCGCGTTTGACGGTATCGACGAAGAGATCACTGCTGCGATCGCCGCGTATCGAAGCCAGCGAACACGGAAGCTGGAGACCAACCTGTTCGAGCAGCGAACCAGACCACCGGCGGCTCTTCGGAGGCACTCGGCCGGTCATCACGCACGTATCCCACAGACGTGCTCTCTTTGTGCGACCGTTGCCGGGCGCCAGCACTGGCAACGGCGTGTCGTCAGCATCAACCTTGCCGCCGGCCAGCGCGGAGCGGCGCACGGTGTCGACCAACGGTGCGAGCAGCGCCTCGATGCTACCCATCCAATACCCCATCGCGCCCGGATCGATTCCGACGGTGTCACTCGCGTACATCACCGCTTTGCGGTGCAGGGGGAGATGGTACGCGAACTTCGACACGGCGATGTGAGCGCGCAGCGCTGGTCTCGGGATGCCCCGATAGATCGGGCGGCTCGGGGCCGCAGCCTGCGCGATGCGATCACAGCGCGCGTAGTCCAGCTTCGGACGGCGATGACGGATCACACGAAAGTGCGCACACACGTATTCGGTTGCTCCGCGATGTCTTCGCCCAGCGGCCCGAGCTGACCACCGCAATCGGGCAGTCATCGTCGGTGGGCAGATGAACGTGCTCTTCGCGTTCAAGATGTTCGGGTACAAGCCGAATGCAAGTTCGTCCGGTAAATCACCTTCATACGCGGGCCGCGCTTACCGCGCTATGACAAGCATGAGTGCTTGACGATCACATCGAATTCCTTGCGGAACTGGGATGCGTTCGACTGGAAATCATGAACCAGTTTGCCGTCCCTTCTCGACGCGAAAGAAACATTGCGGCCTGACCTAGCGATACCCGCGCACACTTGAACCACAGCCTCGTAGCCCCGACCCCGCCCGCGACCGGAATCCGCGGCAACAAAAACGGATCGTCGTTTGCACCGGCGCATCCGTGCCGGGTCGTCGTCGCGTTGCCGTAACCGGCAGCGATGACCTGCTCACGCACGCGTGCATCGAGATTGCCGTACGGATAACAGAACGATTCGACACATTGACCGCTCAGCATTTCGAGTTGCCGCTTCGATTCGGTCAACTGAAACGCCGAAACAGACGCCGGCACATACGACAGCGCGACGTGATCGAGCGTATGCGAGCCGATTTCATGGCCGTGATCGCGCCACGCGAGCATGTCCTCGCAGGTCATCAGCGGCGAGCGCGTGGTCGGCGCGCCCGCGTCCCAGTCGTTCGCGCCGCCGAACCGACCGGCGACGAAGTAGCAGGTCGCGGTGAACCCTAGCGTGTCCAGCACGGGCATCGCATGCGTCAGCACGTTGAGAAAGCCGTCGTCGAACGAAATGCCGAAGACCTTGCCCTGCCGATCCCCACGCAGGTACGGCTGGAGTTTGCGCACGCTCAGGCCGCGGTAGCCAAGCCGCCTGAACAGCGTCATCTGGCGGCGGAACGCGTCGGGCGTGACGCTCAGGCTGCGCAGCTGGTCGGTCGGCGGCGGTAGCGGGCGGATCTGATGGTACATTAGGATCGGGTAGCGTGGGGGGCGTGTTAGCATCGAACAGGTCGCAGGAAAGCGGGATTACGTGGCCTTGTGGAAGATCCGTAGGGTCTTGAGGTCTCCGACCTCAGTGAAATCGGCACTGGCGGGCCACCGCGCGATGATCGGTGCGGCCTTCCAGTAGGCCGGCGGTTCCTTGTGGCGCAGGTCCCGGTACCTCTTCCATATATTCACTGCCATTTCGTGGATCTCAAGGAAGTCACCCAGCGGTAGGGGTTGTGTCGAATCGACTTGTGATACACGGACAAGGTCGCGTCGACGAACTCGTCAAACGAGAATTCGCGCTTGCCTTTCAGCCACGCGCTGCGTCCCATCGCACGGACGCAGCCGGGTTCCTGCACGATCGCGCGCAGGATCGCTTCGATTGCCGCGGGCTCGCGCGGCGGGACGACCCAGCCGTCCACGCCCGGTTCGACGTTCTCGGGCAGCCCGCCCACTCGCGTCACGATCGCCGGGCAGCCCAGCGACATCGCTTCGCGGCACGCATACGACAGGCTCTCGTGGTACGACAGCACGAACGACACGTCGATGATCGAGAACGGCGTCCGCACATCGTCGAGCCGCCCAGTGAACGCGGTGCGCGACGCCATGCCGTGCCGCGCGATTTGCTCGCGTTGCTCGCCGGACGGCTCCGCGCCGACCAGCAGCACGCGAAACCGCTCGCGCTCGGCTTCCGGCAGGCGGCCGAGCGCGGCAATCAGGTCCATCCAACCTTTTTCGGGCGCGGTGCCGGCGCTGCTGCCCAGCACAATCGCATCCGCGCTGGACGCGCCGAACAGCGCGATTTTGCGGCGGCGGATCTCGTCGGCCGCGAGTCGTTCGGCAGCCGGCCGGCGCACGCCGTGCTTGACCACAGTGACGTCGCTGTACGGCGAGCGCAGCGCGAGCATGTTCGCGACGTAGTCGCTGACCGCGATCGTGTGGTCGGTGGCCAGCCGGGCACGCAGCAGGTTGCCGAAACTGTCGGCGCGATAGGTGTTGTGCTTGGTCAGCACGACCGCTGGTCGATACCGGTAGCCGAGCAGCGCCAGCATTACCTGCCGGTGATCGGCGGACCCGTTCACGTGGATTACGTCGAAGCGTTCGGTGGCGATCCGCTGGCGCAGCCTGAGAATCTCCCGGCACAGCCGGTTCCAGCGCGGCTTGAATTCCATGTCGAAGATCGCTACGTCGGGACTATCACTCAGCAGTCGCGACAGGCGGCTGCCTTCCGGCGACGCCACGGTCACGCGGTGACGGCGGCTCATCGCGACGGCGAGATCGCGGACGTAGGTGTCCTGGCCGCCGCCGTAATCGCCGTGGAAGTTGGTGTACAGAATGTTCATCATGCATAGCACCTATTCACCCGCGCACATCAAAGGACTTCATATTAAATCGATGAATGATTCACCATTGAGCCTTGCCAATAACGCCATTTCCGCGCTACCAATCCACCACGGTAACCACGCGAGACGTAACAGATACGTGAAGCGGGACCGTTCCTGAGTCTGAAACCCATCACGAAATTTTTGAGCGCTTCGAAAAGCAAATGCCATTTGCGTTTGAACACCCCAGCCGTCGTGGCACAGAGATACCCTGCCACACATCAATGGCGAATATATTGACTCGCTTAAGGCACGTGGCCCGTCTCTACCATTCGGCTTACGGCGGGCCACACTTTTCAGCTCAGGGGTTACGCGGATAAATATTCGTAAACTGGACGCTGTGTGTCGAATCGGTCGCCATAATTGCCTGGCTCAAACTACCGTGCACCGGGGTCAGTTGGAGATCAAAATTTGCCAGGCTGAACTCGGGCGTCGCCGGAACGAGATCGGTCGCCTTCCCTGTCGTGGTGTCAAACTTGGCGGCAAGGATGCGAACTTTGTCATCCGCGTCGGGCAACGGCATCACTCGGGGTACGCGATCTGCGAGCGCCGATGTCGTGCCTATCGCCGTCCACGGCACCGTTGCACTGGAATCGGACCGGTACAAGAGATAGGTCAGCTCTCCGTTCAGTTCGATGGGAACACCCCAGTATTTATTGTTATCGTCAGCATAGAGATAGCCGAGAATCACCGGGTAGCCATCGAGCGTAGGCCAGTCGGCCGACAGCGGCACATTGAACGACTGCGATGCGCTGAATTGACTTATATCGACCAGGGGGTTGCTGCCCACCAGCGTGGCCGTACCATCCGTTCCGACATTGGAAAAAAGAAGATTATCGAGAGAAAGAATCCCGGCGTCACTGGAGACGCTCCCGGTAATCGCCCCTCCCCTGACGACTGCATTGATATCGCTGATATGCGGCTTGGACGCGATGGCGGAAATATATTTGCTTGTGAAATCGCGGTACTTCGGCGAAAAATCGATCGCCTGATACTGTGACTGTGTTGCGCCAGATTTGAACGATCGAGACGGAAAGTAGACTGACAGGCCAGACGCGCTGCTGTAATTCGCACTGGTGTTGCTATATACCACCGCCTGACTGATCGCATTGGCCAGCGCAACGGAACCCTGAACCTTGTCCGCGATGTTCCGGGAGAATTGTTTCAGATCGACCAGATCGAGGGAGGGGTTACTGTCGGTGCCGCTACCATTACCGCCAAAGCCCAGTGAGGTCGCCCGCATCCAGGCGACCCGGGCCCAACTGTCATCCGAACCGGAAATCGCCGAGAGCACGGTTCCCGTCCAGGATTCGAGCGTAGTCTGAACGTTAGCGATCTTGCTCAGATCGATCAACGAAAGCGTACTGAATTCCCGCTCGCCGTCCTGTTTTTCGATGTACGAATCGGCAACCGACTTCCCAAACGTACGTGCGTCTTGCGTCGCGGAGGCCACGACAGTAGTCCAGTTCCAGCCGCTGCCGGGTTCGAGTTCCTGCGACGCCAAGAGATAGTCGGCATATGGGCTCAGTGCGCTCGCGACTTCAACCGTCGCCATCAAGCATGCGTCGAAGCCGATCAGATCAAAGCGAATATTCGCTGCTTTCTCGCCGTCCGCAATCGCCTTCGACAAATTCGGCAATGTCATCTGCGACCCGTTGAAATTCTCGTCGCCACCATATCCCGTCCAACCGCCCCCGTGATCCCACAGCAGCAGCTTGTAATTGCCTGCCGGATACTTGCTTTTCGCCCACGCAATGAAATCGGACAGGGTTGACGGCGCCCCCATGTCGACCTTGCCCAGATCCGCGACCTGCTGAAGCTTGCCGTTGGCGATGACATGGCGCTTTACATTGATCCAGTTCGGAACGAGGCGGGTGGGATCGTTGACGACATTCGCACCACCGGTTTCGATCACGATATTGGCATTGGACGGCAGGGTTGCCTTCAACATCTCTTCGAGGTTCTTCGTAGCATTTCTACCCGCCTCGTCGTTTCCACGACCACTCTCAAGATCGGAGCCGAGCATATAAACCATCACGGTGGTAGCGGCTTGCGGCTGGGGCTTCGGTTGGGGCGACGCAGTGTCGTCACCACCGCACGATGCCAGAAACACGACTAGCGAGAGTGCTGCCACTTTAATTGATAAGGATTTCACGATATCTACTCCATTTTTCAACAATGAATTCGAACTCCAAATTGGAGGGCGATATTTTTATTCAGTTATATTTTGCCGTGCGACCGGTTCGTCATTAAGAAACTGGACGCGTGTTCAGATAGCTCGGCCAATATTCGTAATGACCGAGCCAATCCCGTAAATACTTCGCCTGCGAATGCGTTCGGCAAATGCGGACGATCGATGCCCCCGCCTGTTACTGAACGACCTGAATCGGTACGGCGATATCCTGGTTGCGCATCGACGCCGCGGCCGCACGCGGGCTCGTATTGATCATCACGTAGCCAAGCACGCCCGGCGTCGCGTTCGGCCGCACCGTGACGGTGACACGTCCATTGCCGCTATTGACGCTGCCTTTCTCGACCGACGCCACCAGCCAGTCGGGCAAATTGGTGACTTGCCAAGCCAGCCTGATCGGCGTGGAATAATCACCCGCCGAAATCTGCAGTTCCGTGGATTCCCCGGCCTTCAGGCGTATCGCGTTATTTCGTCCGGCAGGGACTGGTCGGGTCGTGCCGTCGTCGTTCAGAACCTTTACGCCGAATGCCGGAGTGGAATAGCTAACGGTGTAAGGCTTGGCCAGCTTGTAGTCGTACAGATACGTTCTCGATATCAGGTCATTGTCAGCCCGCAGACCGAAATTGCCCTCGAATTTCGAAACCTTGATCTGCACGCTTTCTTCGACGGCTGGATCTCCCTCGGGCACGCTGAACAATACCCAGGCAACCGTCCCGGCCGTGCCGACGGTAGTGGGATCGGTCTTCCAGATATCACTGGCCGACGTCGCATGGGAAGAAATAAACTCCGCGATGCCATGGTCCGAAGACGAAATCAGATTTTGTGCGGAATAAGTATACGAAGTCGCAATTTCTCCGCTTACCGACGCAGTTACGCCCTTGTCTCCAAACGAAAGAGATCCGCCCATTTTTTGCGTCACCGTGGTGTTTCTCTCGACGGTTTTGGGCATGTAATTATCGACATTTCCCTGGATCACCACACCGCCCCTGACGACTGACAAGGAAAATGCCATATCGTGGAGGTTGTTGTAATAACCGCAGTAATCGCCCTTCACGCACGTATCCTTGCGCGTCGGATGCGTCTTGTTGATTCGCGGTTGAGGCGTAGTTTCCCAGTTAGCCTTCACGAGATAATAGTCGTTCTGCGTACTTGAATTCAGGCGATACAACGAAAACTGGAGTTTCGCGCTGCCGGCCTTTTGGTCGGACTGCCACCAATTGTCCGTGTACGACTCTAGGCTGACTTCCTGCGAGCTGTTGCCGAGCAGGGTCCATGCGGAAGGGTCGGGATTGGCATTGCCGGCGATGCCCGCCGGAGAGTCCACCGTCGCGCGCACCATAGCCGACTGCACTGCGGATTTCGTCAGACGCTGCCGCGCCTGGCTCGCCCGAACCGGGTCCAGGCAGCGATCGATGCCGTTCCCGTCCGTGGTGCCGTCCTGTATCTGGCACTCTACCGGCGCGCCGTCGACGGCGGATTTCGCCAGGATGAAGCCCGACGACTGCTCGCTCTTCGTGGCGACAGGGATCGATGAAGCTACCGGTACCGTGCTGATGATGCCATCCGTGCCGCTTGGCTCCATTGCGGCGACGCCGCTATCGACCTTGAAGACCGGCATATCGTCGGTCGGCCCCCAGATGTCGACATCGCCGTCGGCCACGATTGCATAGCCGGCATCGTAATGCGCAGCTATTGAGCATTTGTCGACATTCCCTGGCTGTACCCTGTACACCGGATATCCGTCGACGCTCGGAACGTGAGCGGTACTGCTGCAGCTAGGGAATGCTGAAACCTGCACATTCGGAGAAGCATCCCCGCCGCAGCCGGCCAATGCCGCACTGGTCAACAGCCCCACACCTAAAACCCGCGTACCGAGGATCGTTGACCTCTCATTTTTCATTGTCGGAATTCTCTCTATATTTCGATGCGCTATTCGCATAGCTTCCCCGTCGGTGATTGGCCACTCGCCGACTCGCCATCGACTTGCGACGCAAGCGGCGTATGCAGTATCGATTCGGTTGCGGGATGTGGAGTACTCGCCACATCGTTGGAGCGGACGATACCGCGGAGGAATATGCAAGTGGGAGTCAGGCCTTTGAAAGACTGTCGCTAAGGTTTGCCGGGCTCGATAAAATCTTCGTCCGAGAACAGGGCTCGCGACGGGATGCCGAGATCCAGACCGAACCGGGGTCGCACTCGGTGCTCGAAGGAGCCGACCATCAGCTGCGAGCTCAAGTTAGCGGCGGATGTTGCCGTTAACCCGGAAGAAGAGAAATCTCGCCCGTAAACAGTCCGGCGCTCCGGGTAGATAAAGCCATCGGACTCTCTCGCCAATCGATTGCGAAATTTACATGCCACAAGCAATTGAACGATCACGCTCCAGCGACATTTCCGGAATGCGGATCCTGATCATTGACGATAATCCTGACGATCGACTGCTGCTGGCGGAATACTTCGGCGGCATCGGTTGCCGCATTTTTGTCGCATGCGACGGCCAGGACGGCTTTCGCAAGGCGCTGGCCATTATTCCCGACCTGATCCTGATGGATGTAGGCATGCCGGTATGCGACGGCCTGACCACCACACGCCTTTTACGATCTGTTCCAGATACGCGCGCGATCCCGATTTGCTTCCTGACGGCAGCCGGCCAACCCGCCGAGCGCGTACAAGGGCTACGGTTAGGTGCCATCGACTACGTGTCCAAACCCTTCGATCTGAAGGAGGTTCACCTGCGCCTCAGCATCCATGCGCGTGCAGGCCGTTACGCATGCGGCAAAAACACTGCCGCGTATCCGGGCGATACGCTGGATACGCGCTTGTTTCGAGACGCCCGCTACCATCTACTTGCCCGTCTTCACGAAGCATCCCCCGTTCCGTCTCTCGCGCGTACGTTGAGCACGAATACTTTGCGGTTGAACCTGGTCTTCAAACGATGCACCGGCATGACGGTCTCGCAGTTCCTGTTCGAAGCGCGCATGCAATATGCGACAAGCCTGCTTACACAAACGACTATCGACATCCAGACGATCGCCGAGGCAGTGGGATATGGAACCCGGCAGAATTTCTCGACGGCGTACCGAAAACGATTCGGCGCTTCTCCAAACGAGTCGCGGATAAAGCAATTCGATGTATGACGCAGTGCAATACTTTGCGAATCGGTCTGTTTTGTTTGGTGCCGGATATTATTTTCGCCCGCCGCCGACGGCTGCCGGTTTCCGAGATATCCTCCCTGCGGTACATTGCTCCGCCGACGCGATGGTGACATTGCGGCACAACGAATGATCATTATTATCGGCAACACAATATGCATCCGTCCGATCTCTCCGCACGCAGCACATCGAGCCGCTGATTTATGACCCGCGTCCTTGTTGTCGATGACCACCTCGACGATCGTAGCCTGCTCGCCGAATTCCTCCGACAACAGGACTTTCGCGTATTCGTGGCGAGCGACGGCCTAGACGGTGTGAACAAGGCACGTGCCGTCCGGCCGGACCTGATTCTGATGGACATCAAGATGCCGGGTTGCGACGGGCTCACTGCGTGCCGCAGACTGAAAGCCGATCCGGCCACTTCAGACGTACCGTTGATTTTCCTGACCGCATCAAGCCAACCCCAGGAACGCGTTGCCGGCCTCGAGGCCGGGGCGATCGACTACATCACCAAGCCGTTCCATTTCGACGAGGTAAAGCTGCGCGTTGCCATGCACTTGAGATTGAATGGCATTGCGACCGAATCGGAACCGACAGCAGGCGTCCAGCCGCTTAATCAGGATGCTACGAATATCGACCTCGCGCTCTTCCGTCAAGTCAAGGCCATCGTGCTCGCCAACTTCGCCGACGAACCCGACGTCGAAGCGCTTGCCGCTCGGACCGGTACTTCACCACGTCGGCTATCGCAAGCGCTCAAACGTTGCATCGGGCTCACAATATTCGACTACATTCGAGAAGAACGACTCAAGGAGTCGAGGCGTCTGCTGCTCGAGAGCAACAGCGACATCGTGACCATCGCGCGTAGAGTCGGTTATACGAACGGTGCGAACTTCGCGACCGCGTTCAAGACACGTTTTGGCGTCTCCCCGAGTATGCTTCGCCGCGCGGGCAGCCATGCGAATGAAGCACTGACCAATCCATGATCGGCCGACGCACGCATGCGGGTAGCCAGCTGGCACTGGCGTGGTTGCTGATGTTTTTCGCATTGAGCGCGTTTTCGGCTGACCTTCGATGGCCGCAGGCAATCGACGTCGCATCAGGTTCCGGGTACCGATCGCTGGCGAACGACGTCATGCTGTTCGACGATCGCACGGCAAACCTCGCAGCTGACACCGTATTGCACAGCGACGGCTGGCAGCGTGCGACCGCGCGCACGCTGTCACGAGGTTTCACGTCGTCGACCATCTGGATCGCCGGCACACTCTCAAATCAAGGCGCGCAAACCACCACGCGATGGATCTCGGTCGATCCAGTACGTCTCGAAGACGTCGCTTTCTACGTGGTCGATCAAGATGGTAACGCGGCCAAGGTGCGCTACCGTTCCGGAATCGGAGCGCCGATCGCGAACCGGCCGCTCGAAACCGTCAGTACCGCGTTTCCGGTCACGCTGACACCTGGCCAGCAAATGCGGTATCTGATCCGCGTGCGAAGCCGTTCATCGATGACGCTGTCCTTGCATCTCTGGCACCCGAGGAATTTCCACGTGGAAGCCCAGCGCAGCATCACCGCGCATATGCTGCTGACAGGCGCCATGCTCGCGATGGCCGTCTTCTCGGCAGTGCTTGCAGCTGTGTGGCGCGACCGTGTCTTCGTGATACTGACGGCAACCGTGGTGTCCGAAGTCATCTACGAACTAGCCTTCGAAGGCTATCTTTACGCGCTGCTTCTTCATCAGGGTGGCGACTGGCTCGTGCGCCTGCCGAGCATCGCGGGCAACATCAGTGTCGCTCTGTTCTCGGCGCTGCTGTATTCGTTCATTGGATTCGACAAATTCGGTGCATGGCGCTGGTCTTACAAGATCATGATTGCGGCGCTTGTCGCCGCCGCCGCCTGGACCGCGTTCGGGGACTATCGCACAAGCGCAGCGGTCGCCATCCAGGGCACACTCCTCTGCAATCTGGTGTGGATAGCATCCGTGGCTCATGCGTACCGGCGCAAGGTGGCGAACGCGCGCCTTATTCTGATAGCGTTTCTTCCCGACTGTGCGACGCTCTTCATTCGCCTCGGTGTGCTATCCGGATTCATTTCCACCAGTTTTAGCGCGGGCACCGCACAGATCTGGGACAGTATCGGCGTGCTGGTTTTGCTATCGATGATCGTCGGCGGCAGGTCGCGTCAGTTACTGCTTGAGCAGCGACAAGTGCAGCGGCTGCTTTGGGCTGAACGCGAGGCCACTCAGGAGCGACTCGAGAATGCGGTTGCCACACGTACCCGCGAGCTGCGTAGCGCACTTGAGCAGGCCGACGGTGCGATACGGGCAAAGAGCGACTTCCTCGCCCGAATCAGCCACGACCTCAGAACGCCGCTCACATCGATTATCGGCTTCGCCGATCTAATCCAAGCGGATGGTCGCGAGGATGCGGAACGCGGTCGAGTCATCCGCCGCAGCGCCAACCACATGCTCGGTATGGTCAACGACCTGATCGACTATGCTAGGGGGCGCGAAGCGGACACGCTGTCACCCCAACCTGTGTACACCTACGCTCTACTGGACGCCGTTTCACAGCATGGCTATGCGCTCGCGAATCGCAGCGCTAATGAGTTTTCTCTAAACGTCGTCGGAGATCTACCGCCAGTCATCGAGCTTGATGAACAGCGTATGCACCAGGTGCTTGGCAACCTTCTGGACAATGCAGCCAAGTTCACGAACCACGGCAGTATCCTGCTGACCGTCAGCGCGGATCCTGTCGATAGCACGCAGCGGCGCTGGAATCTGCGCTTCTCCCTATCCGACAGCGGGTGCGGCATTGCTGTCGTCGATCACGAGCGCGTTTTCGAGCCGTTCGTGCGTGTAGGGGAATACAACCATCGGCCAGGTATCGGTTTGGGGCTTTCTATTGTCAAGCTATGGACCGACCGGATGGGGGCGACCTTGACATTCGACAGTACCCCAGGAATCGGAACGAAGGTCGTCATCGCGCTTACGGTCGATGAGGTGGACGAAGCGGGGGTCGACAGTCTGCGCATGCATGAATCGGCTGACGCGCTCCCGCTCATAGACGGAGATGGAAAACTCGTCCTTTTGGCCGAAGATACAGCCGAGATCCGAGAGTTGTTGCGCGGAGATTTGCTCAGCCTCGGGTTCGAGGTTGAAGCCTACGATAATGGCGCGTCAGCGGTCCGGAGACTGATTGCGAAGGATTGCCCGATTCCGGCACTCATCCTAACCGATCGACTCATGCCAGAGGCATCCGGGCATGACGTGTTGGCCGCTGCACGAAGCTGCCATCCACATGTCCCAGTCGTTCTCGTTTCCGCTGTGCCGTTTAGCCAGGCAGCACGGCCGGATGCGGGCGAATGTTTCGACGCCCAGCTTCTCAAGCCGATCAGTCTTGCCGATTTGCGTAACACAATCGCTACGCTGCTGAAGATGCAACGTGAGCTTCGACTGGCGCAGCCGGCATCGCAAGATCCACCGTTTCTCGAACCACCTGCCACGGTATTGCTCGACGAAGCACGCGTGCTGATCGAGCTGGGCGCGATATCCGATTTGCTTGACTGGGCGGAAAAGATTGCTCAGGCGGCACCGCGGCATGCACCCTTTGCGGCTAAAGTCAGTCAACTGGCAAAGAGAGGAGAGTTGCGGGAACTTCAGTCAATGCTCGACTTTTCCTGAAGCGACTTGCACTTTGATCGCACCGTTCGCGCTCCGTACCGCTTCGAGCAGCGCGGACGCCAGATCGAGCGGTCCGCCCGCCATCGAAAGCTCCGCGAGACGCCGGGCGGCGAACCGTGCGGTCTCGTCCTGAAATGCGCTGAGCGCGTCGCTCAGGTCGGGCGTCCGGTAGAGCCACGTCGATCCCGCACAGAAGCGTTGCCAGTCCCCATCGCTGTAAGCGCTCGACACGTACCGTCTGTTCATGAGGGCGCGGCACCGGCAATCTGATTCCCATCAGATGTAATGGGAATCAGATTGATGAAGCGTAAGCGTCCGAGCAGTACCGTAGTGCAGGTTGTTGACTGCGAAGCTCTGCGACGCTATCTGATGGGCTCGACGCGAGCAGTAGGCGGCAGC
>NZ_CADFDK010000020.1 GCF_902832885.1 Burkholderia seminalis DSM 23518 | reverse complement strand
CGACGTGCTGACGGCCGAAACGCTGCGTACCGACCTGCTCGATCTGTGGACGCAGGGCCGCATGCCGATCAAGTCGGTGCTGATCGTCACGCACAACATCGAGGAGGCCGTGTTCATGTGCGACCGGATCCTCGTGCTGTCGTCGAACCCGGGCCGCGTGATCGCCGAGATCAAGGTGCCGTTCAAGCATCCGCGCAACCGGCTCGATACCGATTTCCGCAAGCTGGTCGACGACATCTACGCGAAGATGACGGCGCGCCAGACCGGCGAGGCGACGAAGAAGGGGCTCGAACTCGGCAGCTGGATGCCGCGCGTGTCGACCAACCTGATGGCCGGCCTGATCGAGACGCTCGCGATGGCGCCGTACCACGGCCGCGCGGACATGCCGGAAATCGCGCGTACGCTGCATCTGGAAGTCGACGAACTGTTCCCGATCGCCGAAGTGCTGCAGCACCTCGGTTTCGCGGACGTGCGCGAAGGCGACGTGTTCCTGACGCCGCCCGCACGCGTGTTCGCGGAATTCGGCACGCAGGAGCGCAAGCTGATGTTTGCCGATCACCTGCTGAAGCACGTGCCGCTGGCGGCACGGATCAAGAAGGTGCTGAACGAGCGCCCGGGCCATCGCGCGCCGCGCGTGCGCTTCGAGCAGGAACTGGAGGATTTCCTGTCGGACGAAGCAGCCGAGGAAACGCTCGATGCGGTGATCGACTGGGGCCGTTACGGCGAAGTCTTTTCGTACAACGACAAGACGGAGGTGTTCAGTCTCGAGGATGTCGAGAGCTGAGGGCCGGGCCCGGATGGCGAGCGATCGTCATTCGGGCAAATCCCGCTGATTCGTATCCTGCTCGATCCCCCCGGTACTGAGCCGCTCGATCTTCTCCATCCGCTGCCGCGCGAGTTCCGGCAGCCGGTTCGTCACGCCGATCACCAGCGCTTCGGCGAGCGCCAGCGCCGGCACGTTGGTCTGCAGCATCGCGAACGGGCGCCCCTGGATGCGCAGCACGATTTCCGCGAATTCGCCGATCGGCGAGCGCCATTCGTCGGTGATCAGCAGGATGCGCGTGCCGAGCCGGTGCGCGGCCTGCGCGAAGCGGATGCTGTCCTTCTGGTAACGGCGGAAATCGAAGATCACGAGCACGTCGTCGCGCCCCATGTCGACCAGTGCGGCCGACGCGAGATTCACGTTCGGCTCGACATGGTGGACATGCGGCCGCGCGTAGGCCAGCGTGAACGAAAACAGCGACGCGAGCGGCGCCGTATAGCGCCCGCCGCCGCAGAAGACGCGCACGCCCGGATCGGCCAGCACCGCTACCGCGGCGTCGAATGCCGCCGCGTCGAGCTTGTCGATCGTGGCCGCGAGCGACCCGGACAGCCGCTCGAAAATCGCCGCATGACTGTCGCGCATGCCCGTTTCCGAGTGGAACGCGTCCATCCGCGCGAGCGGCGAATTCATGGCGGTGTCGATCTCGTCGTGCAGCGCCTGCTGGAACGACGAGTAGTTCGGAAAACCGATCCGGACGACGAAGCGGAATACGGTCGGGTCGCTGACTTCCGCCTGCTTCGCGAACTGCGCGATGGGCCCCAGCCCGAGACTGGGATAGCGATCCAGCAACGCCTGCGCGACTTTCTGTTCCGACGGCGTGAAGCTATCCATCTGGGATAGCAGCAACGCCCTGATGCTCGTCCCCATCGGGCACTCCGGCTCTCTTATCTGAATGACAAACGGCAGACCTGGGTCTGCAGGCGACTCCGCGCATGTTAGCCGATCGACGGACGGCGGGCCGCGACCGTCCCGATATGGGAGGGACGTCTCGCCTGTTCCGATGGCGCGTGCATGAGTGTAATGAAATAAACATGTGAAGGGATTTTTCTTGACGAATCACCGCCTTGGATTCAGTGATAACCCTAGGTTTTGGCCCAAAAAAACGAGTGCTATGATCGCGCCTCGCTGAAATGTATCGTTTATTACATGGTTGTCGAGCGACGCATGCCGGCCCGGTCCGGCTTATTTGTCTGGAGGATTCCGTCATGAGGCGGCTCGTAGTACTCACCCTGTTGTCGGCCGTGAGCGTGTGCGCGTTCGCCGCATCGGACCCGGCGGTCGAAGCGAAGAACGGCATGGTCGTGTCGTCGCAGCACTTCGCGTCGCAGATCGGCGTCGACATCCTGAAGGCGGGCGGCAACGCGGTGGACGCGGCGGTGGCGGTCGGTTATGCGCAGGCCGTGACGAATTCGTGCTGCGGCAACATCGGCGGCGGCGGTTTCATGACGCTCCACCTGGCCGACGGCCGCGACCGCTTCATCAATTTCCGCGAGACCGCGCCGGCCGCGGCGTCCGCGAACATGTATCTCGATGCGGCGGGCAACGTCATTCCGGAGCAGAGCCTGTACGGTTATCGCGCGGTCGGCGTGCCGGGCACGGTGGCCGGCCTCGATCTCGCGCAGCGCAAGTACGGGAAACTCACGCGCAAGCAGGTGATGGCGCCGGCGATCCGGCTCGCGCGCGACGGCTTCGTGCTGACGCGCGGCGATACGGACATTCTCGATACGACGGTCGAACGCTTCAGGAAGGACCCGGAAGCCGCGCGCATCTTCCTGCGCCCGGACGGCACGCCGCTGCAGCCGGGCGACCGCCTGGTGCAGAAGGACCTGGCCCGCACGCTCGAGCGCATCGCGGAGCAGGGGCCCGACGCGTTCTATCACGGCGAGATTCCGAAGATCGTCGAAGCGGCCGCCAGGCGCGGCGGCGGCGTGATCACGGCCGCCGACTTCGCGTCCTACCGCGCGCAGGACATGGCGCCGCTGACGTGCACGTATCGCGGCTACGAGTTCGTGTCGGCGCCGCCGCCGAGCTCGGGCGGCGTGACGATGTGCGAGACGCTGAACATCCTCGAAGGGTATGACCTGCGCAAGCTCGGCTACCACTCGGCCGCTGCGGTCCATTACATGACCGAAGCGATGCGCCATGCATACGAAGACCGCAACACGCTGCTCGGCGATCCGAACTTCATCGACAACCCGGTCGCGAAGCTGACGAGCAAGGAATACGCGGCGCAGATCCGCAAGAGCATCCATGCCGACACGGCCACGCCGTCGGTCGACGTGCAGCCCGGTGTCGGCGTGCACGAGAAGCCGGAAACGACGCATTACTCGATCGTCGACCACGACGGCAACGCGGTGTCGACGACCTATACGGTCAACGGCCGTTTCGGCGCCGTGGTCATCGCGCCGGGCACGGGCTTCTTCCTGAACGACGAGATGGACGACTTCACGGTGAAGGTCGGCGCGCAGAACCTGTTCGGCCTCGTGCAGGGCACGCGCAACTCGATCGCGCCGGGCAAGCGTCCGCTGTCGTCGATGGCGCCGACCATCGTCAAGAAGGACGGCAAGGTGTTCATGGTGGTCGGGTCGCCGGGCGGCTCGCGCATCATCACGATCACGCTGCAGACCGTGCTGAACGTGATCGACTACGGGATGACGCCGCAGGACGCGGTCGCCGCGCCGCGCATCCATCACCAGTGGCTGCCGGACGAGGTCTATTACGAAACCTACGGCCTGTCGCCCGATACGCTCGCGATCCTGCGCAACATGGGCTACAAGATGGTCGAGCAGACGCCCTGGGGGGGCCGCCGAGCTGATCCTGGTCGGCCTGCCGGGCACCGAAGCGGCGAGCCGCCAGAGTTCCGGGAACGATTCGTCGGTGTCCGGCAACGTGCGGCCCGGTTTCATCTACGGCTACAACGATCCGCGCCGTCCGGCCGGTTCGGCGATCGGCTACTGAGCCGGTCGCATCCCGCTGAACTGCCGCCGCCGGTGTTCGCTTTCCCGCGAATGCCGTCGCGGCGGCGGCAGGTCCGTTCGCGGACACTCGCAAGCCCGACCGGCTTGCCACGCGCGCCCCGCGGCACGGCACGGCTCGCGCGCGGTTTTATCCGTCAACCCCTTTACCGTGCACGGACTCCGTCATGAACAAACGAATGTCAGCGGCAGGCTGGATCCTGCTCGCGATGGCGGCCGGCATCTTCATCGGCTACCTGATCTACACGCAGCTTCCGGACAAGCAGTCGGCCGCGGAAATCGCCGGCTACATCTCGCTCGTGTCCGACGTGTTCCTGCGGCTGATCAAGATGGTGATCGGCCCGCTGGTGTTCTCGACCCTCGTCGTCGGCATCGCGCACATGGGCGACGCGTCGTCGGTCGGGCGCGTGTTCGTGAAGGCGTTCGGCTGGTTCGTCACCGCGTCGCTGGTCTCGCTGCTGCTGGGCCTGCTGATGGCGAACCTGCTGCGGCCCGGCGAGAACCTCGGGCTGCCGCTGCCGGATATCGGCGCGTCCGCGCACCTCGCGACCTCCAAGTTCACGCTGAAGGATTTCGTCGGCCACATGGTGCCGAAATCGATCGCCGAGGCGATGGCGAACAACGAGATCCTGCAGATCGTCGTGTTCTCGATGTTCTTCGGCGTCGCGCTGTCGGCGCTCGGCGAGCATGGCAAGATTCTCGTCGCCGCGATCGACCAGCTCGCGCACGTGATGCTGAAGATCACCGGCTACGTGATGAAGCTCGCGCCGCTCGCGGTGATGGCCGCGATGGCGTCGACCGTCGCGGTCAACGGGCTGTCGATCCTGCTGAAGTTCGCGGTGTTCATGGGCGACTTCTACATGAGCCTCATGCTGCTGTGGACGACGCTCGTCGCCGCCGGGCTGCTGTTCCTCGGCCGCCGGGTGTTCAGGCTGCTGGTGCTGATCAAGGAAGCGTTCATGCTGTCGTTCGCGACCGCGAGCTCGGAAGCCGCGTACCCGAAGATCCTCGATGCGCTCGACCGGTTCGGCGTGCGCCGCAAGATCTCGAGCTTCGTGATGCCGATGGGGTATTCGTTCAACCTCGACGGCTCGATGATGTACTGCACGTTCGCGTCGCTGTTCATCGCGCAGGCCTACAACATCCACCTGTCGCTCGGCACGCAGGTCACGATGCTGCTGGTCCTGATGCTGACGTCGAAAGGGATGGCCGGCGTGCCGCGCGCGTCGCTCGTCGTGATCGCCGCGACGCTGCACCAGTTCAACATCCCGGAAGCCGGGCTGCTGCTGATTCTTGGCGTCGACACGTTCCTCGACATGGGGCGCTCGGCCACGAACGCGGTCGGCAATTCGATTGCCAGCGCGGTGGTCGCGAAGTGGGAGGGCGAGCTGATGTCGGAGTCCGAAGCACTGGCGCATGCCGCGCATCTCGATGCCGAACTCGAGCGGCAGAACGGCGATCCGCGCACGCCGGCCGGCTCGGCGATCGGTTCCTGACCGGCCTTGGACGGCCCGACGGCCGCCGTCGGGCCGCGATCGGGGGAGGTTTCCCCGCTTCAGGGGCGGGCTGCCGTACCCGCCCCGACGGGAACGTGCTCGAGATACGACGTGTTGGCCAGGTCGTCCCGGATATAGCGTCCGCCGTCTTCGTACATGAAGATGTGCCAGTCGTAGTTTCCGCGCATCAGGTCGTGCCACATTCCGACGTAGTGCTCGAGCTGCCGCCATTCCTGTTCGCCGGCGGCGGCCGGCAGCACGTCGCTTTGCCGTAACGCGCGCTGCTGACGCGTGAATTCCCGATAGGCATCGTCCACCAGGCGCCGGCATTCGTCGATGGCGCGATCGAGCGGCCACCCGCGCTCCCGCTCCAGCACCATCACGAAGTTGTGGACTTCCCCCAGGTGCTTTTCGCGCTCGTACGAGAAGACGTCGTTGACGAGAAACACGGTGTCGAGACTGAGATCGCCCAGTTGGCGTACCGCCGGATGGGCAATCGTGCGCGGAGCGATTTCGTATCCGCAGGTCGCCTCCAGGTGATCGAGCAGCACGCGGGCGCCGACCGATTCGCGACGGGGTTCCCAGAAGGTATACAGGCTCGGGTACCGGCCGGCGGCATGCCAGTCCGCTTCCCTGAGCCAGCCGTTGAAGAACTGGCGCCAGTGTTCCTGCGTGCGGCGGCGCCAGTGTTCCGACATGTCGTGCGATGCGCGATGCCAGATGTCGAGAAAGGCGCGAATCAGCGGCGTGTCGCGCGCGACGGACCGGTCGTCCGGATCCCAGGTCAACGCAAAGTAAGGCGCGAGGAAATCGCGGACACGCTGCGGACTTTTCGCGACCAGCCCGCAGGTATCTTCGAGAAGGCCCATCAGCGTGACGAAGTCGGCTGCCAGCTGCACCGCGCGTTCGGGCAGGTTGGGCCAGGTCAGTGCCGCGAACGACGGGCCGCCGATCTGCAGTATGCATTTGGCGGCTTCGTCGTCGCTGGTCTGCAGGCCCATGCGTTTCAACCATGCGCCGTCGCCCGCGTCGAAGCGTCTCGGGTCGTGGCGGGCATCGGACAGGCGGGGAAGGGCGAAATGCACGTTGGGCATGGAGCACACTCCAGGAGCGTCGAGCCGGGCGCGGATGCGTGTTCAGATACTAGTGAATCGTGCCCGGGATGCAAGCGCGTCGTTCAGGCAAGCGTGCCTGGCAGCATCATTGCATCGGCATTCGAAATATTCCCGTGCGCTGTTGCGACGATGCGGGCAAACACGGGCGGCCCGCACGTCACACGGCTTCCACCGTGTCGATGCACGCCGCGAGCACCATCGCGGCGGCGTTGCCCGGCGTCGAGCCGAGCAGTTGCGGCGCGTAGACGCTGTCGCCGATTTCGATCGCGCGCCCCGACAGCGCGCATACGCCGCGCTTGCGCGTCGTGAACAGCCGCCATTTCTGGTAGCCGTAATGCCCGGTGCACGCGTCGCGCCACGAAATCATCACGGTGTCGGCCGTGGGCCGCTCGAGCACGCTGATGGCCGGCTTGCTCGAGGCGTCCCACGACGGCAACCGGTCGCGCGTGACGGTGCGCCGCCGCGGGCCGCCCCACGAGACGGACGGCATGTCGAAACTGCCGATCGCGGCGACGGTCATGAGCCAGGGCGCTGCAGGGTTGTTCATGTCATGTCCCTCGAAACGTTACGTGGTGCCGCCACGCGCGGCATCACGACAGGCGGATGCGCGGCTGCACCCAGCCGTTGATCCGTTCGGCGATCCACAGCAGGGTCGCCTTGGAGAAACCGTGCAGCGCCTGCTGGTGCCGCCGGTAGAGCATCAGGTGGCTGAACTGCGCGAAACGCCCCTGGATGAAGCCGCCGCGAAAGAACCCGAACTGCCCGAGCGTGCCGAACGCGTCGTAGTCGCTGATCGATACGAGCGCGCCGAAATCGTGGAACGCGAACGGCGGCATCGGCGTGCCGTCGAGCCACGCGGGCAGGTGCTTCGCGAGATGTTCGGCCTGCTGCGTCGCGACCTGCGCGGTGGGCGGCAGCGGCCGCTCGTGGCCGTCGGGCAACAGGCTCGCGCAATCGCCGATCGCGAACACGCGTTCGTCGCCCGTGGCCTGCAGCGTCGGGCCGACGACGACCTGGTTCGCGCGGTTCGTGTCGAGCCCGCCGAGCGCCTGCATGAAATCCGGCGCCTTCACGCCGGCTGCCCAGACCATCAGGTCCGCTTCGGCGAACGAACCGTCGCCGTAGTGGAATCCGTTCGCATCGGCCGACGTGACGCGCGTCGACGTCAGCACGTGAAAACCGATCTGTTCGAGCCGCCGCTGCGCGGACGCGGAAATCCGCGGCGGAAACGCGTTCAGGATGCGCGGGCCGCTTTCGAGCAGCGTGAGCTGCAGCCGCTCGCGCACGGTCTCGTCGCCATAGGCCTGCGCGACCTCCAGCAGGCGGCTCAGCTCCGCCGCGAGTTCGACGCCCGTCGCGCCCGCGCCGACGATCGCGACGCGAAACGGTTCGTCGCGCGCGATGCTGCGGAACACGCGCATCCGCAACGCTTCGTTGAAGGTCTCGGCCTGCTGCTGGCTGTCGATGAAGTAGCAGTGCTCGCGCACGCCCGGCACGCCGAAATCGTTGGCCTGGCTGCCGAGCGCGAGGATCAGCACGTCGTATTCGAGTTCACGCGCCTCGATCACCACCGCGCCGTCCTGAGAGCGGATCTCGCCAAGCTGCACGCGGCGGCGCGCACGATCGAGCCCCTTCAGTTCGCCGGGCTGGTACGTGTAGCCGTGGTCGCGGGCATGGGCGAGGAAGATCACCTGCTGCTGCTGGACGTCGCGCGTGCCGGCCGCGATCGTGTGCAGCATCGGCTTCCAGATGTGCGTCGGACTGCGGTCGACGACGGTGACCTGCGCCCGCCCGGACCGGCCGAGACGCTCGCCCAGGCGGGTCGCAAGCTGCAGCCCGGCGATCCCGCCGCCGACGATGACGATGCGTGTAGGGGTTGTCATGGATAAATCATCACGTGATGAATAATGTATGATCCTAGCGCTTCCCGGCTCCGCGTGTCAACGGAGTCGGGCGGGCAGCCTCGTTACGGGACGTGAAACCGGGGCCCGAACATAGGCATTCGAACCAATCAAGGGGAGCAGGAAAACGTGGCTGAAGTCACTGAGCGCGTGCCGTCGAAGCGGCGTACGCGCGGGCGGCCGCTGGCGGATGCGTCCGTCGGTCCGGACGTGATATTGCGGGCCGCGCGCCGCACCTTCGCGAAGCGCGGCTACGACGCGACGAGCGTGCGCGAGGTCGCGCGCGAACTGGGCATCGACGCGGCGCTGATCGCCCATCATTTCGGCGCGAAGGAAACGTTGTGGCTGGCCGTGGTCGAGCAGATCGTCGAGCTGGCCGCGCCGTTGTTCGATGCGCTGCGCGCGCTGCGCGCGTCGTCGCTGCCGCATCGCGACCGCGTGCGGCGCGCGCTCGAGCTGTGCGTCGATCACGAGTTCGCGGAGCCGGATATCGGCATGTTCTTCTCGACCGCGGCGACCGAGGAGGGCGCGCGGCTCGACCGGCTGCAGGAGCGGCTCGTGCGCCCGTATCACGATGCGATGTTTCCGCTGCTGGCGGAGGCGGTCGAGGCGGGCACGATCCGCCCGGTCGATCCGAACATGCTGTTCTTCATGATCGCGAGCGCGATCGGCACGACGGTGTCGTACAGCCACATGATGCTGGAGTTCACGTCGCTGCCGACGCGGCCGGAGGCGTTCCGGCAGGCCGTGCTCGACGTCGTGTTCGGCGTCGTCGGCGACTGACGGCCGCCGCGCGCGCAATGCGCGCGGTCACGTCGCCGCAACCAGCCCCAGTTCACCGACCGCGTTGCGCGCGGTCTCGCGCAGCGCATCGACGAGCGGCGACGGCGTGCGGTAGGCGATCGCCAGCTCGTACGCCAGCGGGCTGCCCGCCTCCTTCAGTTCGCAGAACGCAATGCCTGGCGGCTGCATCGGCACGAACAGGCGCGGCATCAGCGCGACGCCGATGCCGCCCGCGACGAGCCCGGCCGTCGTCTGCATCTGGCGCGGCTGCTGGACCACGCGCGGCGCGAAACCGGCCTGCGCGCAGGCGGTGACGATCAGCGCATGCATGCCGGGCCCATGGTGCGCGGCGAACATGACCCACGGTTCGTCCGCCAGCTCGGCGAGCGCGATGCGCTTGCGGCGCGCGAGCCGGTGGCCGTCGGGCAGCGCGGCCACCATCCGGTCGCGCAGCAGCGGCTCGACGCGCACGTCGCCGGCCTCGGCCACCGGCAGCACGACGAGGCCGACGTCCGTGCGGTCCTGGCGCAGCGCGAGCACCTGCTCGGCGGTCGTACCTTCTTCCAGCTGGAAATCGACGTCCGGATGCCGCTCCTGGAAGGCGCGCAGGATCAGCGGCAGCAGTGCGTTGACCGTGCTGTCGACGAAGCGCAGCCGCAGCGTCCCGCCGAGACCCGCGCCCGTGCGGCGGGCCACGGCCACCGCGCGCTCGGCCTGCTCGAGCGCGCGCCGCGCCTCGAGCAGGAACGCGTCACCGGCCGGCGTGAGCCGCGAGCCACGGTTGTCGCGTTCGAGCAGGGCGACACCCAGGGCGTCCTCGAGCTTGCGGATCGCCGCGCTGAGCGGCGGCTGCGCCATGTGCAGCCGCTCGGCTGCACGCCGGAAGCTCAGCGTCTCGGCGACCGCGACGAATTGCCTGAACTGGCGCAGATCGATCATGCGATACCGTCCGTGTATCAGTAGGTCATCGAATTCGTATTTTACCTATCACCCTGCGCTGCCCAGAATGTCCCTGTCAACCCACGTCGACAGTCAGGAGGGCAGGTCATGACGGGCAGCGAACAGCAACGTACGGCGATCGTCACGGGCGGATCGAGCGGGATCGGCTTCGCGATCGCGAGCAGGCTGGCGCAGGACGGGTATCGGGTCGCGATCGTCGGGCGCGACCTCGCGCGGCTGGAGGCGGCCGTCGCGCGCCTGGGCGGCGCGGCGATCGGGCAGGCGGGCGACCTGAGTGTGCGGCACGACGCGGCGGCGGCGGTCGCCGCGATCGTCGCGCGGTGGCCGCGCATCGACGTGCTGGTCAACAATGCGGGGCTGACCGGCCGCGTCGGTTCGGATACCGAAGCGGGCGAGGCCGAAGCCGTGTGGGATACCGTGCTCGACGCGAACCTGAAAAGCCTGTTCCTGACGACGATGGCCGTGCTGCCGCACCTGGCCGACCGTGACGCGCGGATCGTCAACATCGGCTCGATCGCGGCGCGCGCCGGCAGCCTGCTGCCGGGCGGCCTTGCCTATGCCGCCGCGAAGGCCGGTGTCGAGGGGTTCACCGTTGCGCTCGCGCGCGAACTCGGGCCGCGCGGCATAACGGTCAATACGGTTGCGCCCGGCTATATCGCCGACACGCGTTTCTTCGGCGACGGCGGCGTCGCGCCGGCCATCGCGGCGGCGATCCGCGAGCAGACGCCGGTTGGCCGCGCCGGACATCCGGACGACATCGCCGATGCGGTCGCGTGGCTCGCCGGGCCGCGCGCGTCGTTCGTCACGGGCGCGACGGTGGCGGTAAACGGCGGCTGGCGCGTCGGGTGACGCACACGGCGCACGCCGCGGGCGCGGGGCGCCGCCGGTCATTCGGCCTCCGTCGGCGGCTTGTCGCCGAGCCAGCGCCGTGCGCCGGGCCCATTGCGGCCCGCGCGGTCTTCCGGATTGGTCAGCTTGCAGCGCTTCAGCGACAGGCAGCCGCAGCCGATGCATTCGTCGAGGTTGATGTAGAGCCGCTGCAACTCCTCGATCCGGCTCGCGACGCGCTGCTTCCAGCCGCGCGACAGCCGCTGCCAGTCCTTGTTGCTCGGCGCGGTGTCCTCGGGGAGGCTGACGAGCTGCTCGGCGATCTCGTCGAGCGAATAACCGATCTTCTGCGCGAACACGATGAACGCGATCAGCCGCAGCACCGCGCGCGAATAGTGCCGGTGACTCGAGCCGTTGCGGTGCGACTTGATCAACCCGCGCGTTTCGTAGAAGCGCAGCGTCGACGCCGGCACGCCGCTGCGCGCGGCCACTTCGCGGATCGACATCAGCGGCCATTGCGGGGTTTCCTGGATACCCATGATGTCCTCCGGGAAAGCTTGACTTGAAGTTAACTTCAACTTTTATGCTACGCGGCAGTTTAACCCGTCGCGAGGCATCATGCTCTCCTTATCCCTACGCAGGACGTCGCCTTTGAGCGCCGCCTGCGCACTGTTGCTGGCGTTGTCGGGCTGTCACGACGGCAAAGGCACATCGTCGGCCCAGCCCCTTCCCGAAGTCGGTGTCGCCACGGTCGCGCCGCGCACGGTCCGCCTCGCGGACGCGTTCAACGGGCGCGTCGAAGCGGTCGATGCGGTCGAACTGCGGCCGCGCGTAAGCGGCTATCTGCAGCGTGTCGCGTACAAGGAAGGCGACGCGGTCGCGCAGGGGGCGCTGCTGTTCGAGATCGACCCGCGCCCGTACCGGATCGCGCTCGACCGCGCCAGCGCGCAGCAGCAGCGCGCCCGTGCGGCCGCGAGCCTCGCCCAGGTGCAGCTCAAGCGCGTGCAGACGCTGATCGATGCGCACGCGACGTCGCAGGAAGAACTCGACAACGCGCGCGCGACCGCCGAGCAGGCACGCGCGGACCTGCAGGCGGCCGATGCGGCCGTCGCCGACGCGAAGCTCAATCTCGGCTTCACCGAAGTGCGCGCGCCGATCGCCGGGCGCGTCGGCCGCGCGGTCGCGACCGTCGGCAACCTCGCGCGCGCGGACGACACGCTGCTGACGACCGTCGTGTCGCAGGATCCCGTGTACGTGTATTTCGACTGCGACGAGCAGAGCTACCTGCGCTACAACGCGCGCCGCGCCGATCCGAAGCATCGCGCGATCGGCGCCGATCCCGTGCGCGTGGGCCTCGCGAACGAGACGGGCTTCCCGCACGCGGGCACCGTCGATTTCCTCGACAACCGGCTCGATCCGCGGACCGGCACGATCCGCGCACGCGTGCGGCTGCCGAATGCGGACCATACGTTCACGCCGGGCCTGTACGCGCGCGTGCAGCTCGTCAGCGGCCGCGACGAGGATGCGCTGCTCGTCGACGACAAGGCCGTGCTGACCGACCAGGACCGCAAGTACGTCTACGTGATCGGCCCGGGCGACAAGGCGCTGCGCCGCGACGTGACGATCGGCCGCGAGCTGGAGGGAGAGCGGATCGTCGAGAAGGGGCTGCAGGCAGGCGACCGCGTGGTGGTCGACGGCGTGCAGCGGATCTACTATCCGGGCGCGCAGGTGAAGCCGAAGGCGCTGCCCGCGCGCGCCGAGGCCGGTCGCGCCGCGCAGGCCGTGGCCGACGCCGGCACGCCTGCCGCGCATTGACGGGAGCGACGCAATGGATTTCTCCCGATTCTTCATCGACCGGCCGATCTTCGCGGTCGTGCTGTCGATCGTCATCTTCGCGATCGGCCTGATCTCGATTCCGATGCTGCCGGCCGGCGAATATCCGGAAGTCGTGCCGCCGAGCGTCGTCGTGCGGGCGACCTATCCGGGCGCGAACCCGAAGGAAATCGCCGAATCGGTCGCCGAACCGCTGGAAGAAGCGATCAACGGCGTCGAAGGCATCATGTACATGAAGTCGGTGGCGGGATCGGACGGCAGCCTGCAGGTCGTCGTCACGTTCCTGCAGGGCGTCGATCCCGACACGGCCGCCGTGCGCGTGCAGAACCGCGTGAGCCAGGCGTTGTCGCGCCTGCCCGAAGAGGTGCGCCAGTACGGCGTGACCACGCAGAAGCAGTCGCCGACACCGCTGATGTACGTGAGCCTCTACTCGCCGGACAACAGCCGCGATTCGCTGTACCTGCGCAACTACCTGAGGCTGCATGTGAAGGACGAGCTGTCGCGGCTCACCGGCATCGGCGACGTCGGCGTATATGGCTCCGGCGACTATGCGATGCGGCTGTGGCTCGACCCGAACCGGCTCGCGTCGCGCGGGCTGACCGCGAGCGACGTGATCGCGGCCGTGCGCGAGCAGAACGTGCAGGTGTCGGCCGGCCAGCTCGGCGCGGAACCGTCGCCGAAGCGGAACGACTTCCTCGTGTCGATCAACGTGCGCGGCCGCCTGCGCACGGTGCAGGAGTTCGGCGACATCGTGCTGCGCAACGGCGACGACGGCCAGGTCGTGAAGCTGTCCGACGTCGCGCGCATCGAGCTCGGCGCGGGCGACTACACGCTGCGCTCGTATTTCAACGACAGGCATTCGGCCGTGGTCGGCATCTTCCTGTCGCCGGGCGCGAACGCGCTCGACGTCGCGAAGGCCGTGTATGCGAAGCTCGACGCGTTGTCGAAGCGGTTTCCGCCCGGTGTCGCGTACCGCCCCGTGTGGGACCCGACGGTGTTCGTGCGCGAGTCGATCCGCGCGGTGCAGCACACGCTGATCGAGGCCGTCGTGCTGGTCGTGCTCGTCGTGATCCTGTTCCTGCAGACGTGGCGCGCGTCGATCATTCCGCTCGTCGCGGTGCCCGTGTCGGTCGTCGGCACGTTCGCGTGGCTATACCTGCTCGGCTATTCGATCAACACGCTGACGCTGTTCGGGCTCGTGCTCGCGATCGGGATCGTCGTCGACGATGCGATCGTCGTTGTCGAGAACGTCGAGCGCAACATCGCGCAGGGGCTGAGCCCGCGCGATGCCGCGCACCAGGCGATGCGCGAGGTGTCGGGGCCGATCGTCGCGATCGCGCTCGTGCTGTGCGCGGTGTTCGTGCCGATGGCGTTCATGTCGGGCGTCACGGGCCAGTTCTACAAGCAGTTCGCGGTGACGATCGCGATCTCGACGGTGATCTCCGCGATCAACTCGCTGACGTTGTCGCCGGCGCTCGCCGCGAAGCTGCTGCGCCCGCACGGCGCGCCGAAGGATGCGCTGACGCGCGCGCTCGATCGCGCATTCGGCTGGCTGTTTCATCCGTTCAACCGGTTCTTCGAGCGCAGCTCCGATCGTTATCACGGCGTCGTCGGCCGCACGCTGAAGCGGCGCGGCGTGGTGTTCGCCGTCTATGCGGCGCTGCTCGCGGCGACCGCGCTGCTGTTCAACGCGGTGCCGGGCGGCTTCATCCCCGTGCAGGACAAGCTGTACCTGTTCGCGGGCGCGAAGCTGCCGGAAGGCGCATCGCTCGCGCGCACCAGCGCGGTGACCGAGCAGATGACGAAGATCGCGCTCGGCACCGACGGCGTCGAGATGGTGCCGGCGTTCGCGGGGCTGAACGCGCTGCAGGGCGTGAACACGCCGAACATCACGAACTCGTACGTGATCCTGAAGCCGTTCGACCGGCGTCACCGCAGCGCCGCGCAGATCAACGCGGACCTGAACGCGCGCTTCGCGGCGATCGACGGCGGCATGACCTATGCGCTGATGCCGCCGCCGATCCAGGGTCTCGGCAACGGTTCGGGCTACGCGCTGTACCTGGAGGATCGCGGCGGGCTCGGCTACGGCGAGTTGCAGAAGGCGTTGTCCGCGTTCCAGGCCGCGGTCGCGAAGACGCCGGGGATGAGCTATCCCGTCAGCTCGTACCAGGCGAACATCCCGCAGCTCGAGGTGAAGGTGGACCGGCTGAAGGCGAAGGCGCAAGGCGTCGCGTTGACGGACCTGTTCAATACGCTGCAGGTGTATCTCGGCTCGATGTACGTGAACGACTTCAATCTCTTCGGCCGCGTGTATCGCGTGATGGCGCAGGCCGACGCGGGCCACCGGCAGACGGCCGCCGACATCGCGAACCTGCGCACGCGCAATGCGAACGGCGAGATGGTGCCGATCGGCTCGATGGTGACGGTCGGGCCCGCGTATGGGCCCGACCCGGTCGTCCGCTACAACGGCTATCCGGCCGCCGACCTGATCGGCGATGCCGATCCGAAGATGATGTCGTCGTCGCAGGCGATCGCGAAGCTCCAGCAGATCGCGAAGGACGTGCTGCCCCCGGGCATCACGCTCGAATGGACCGACCTCAGCTATCAGCAGGTCACGCAGAGCAATGCGGCGATCGTCGTGTTCCCGCTCGCGGTGATGCTCGTGTTTCTCGTGCTCGCGTCGCTGTATGAGAGCTGGACGCTGCCGCTCGCGGTGATCCTGATCGTGCCCGTGTGCATGTGCGCGGCGCTGTTCGGCGTGTGGCTGTCGGGCGGCGACAACAACGTGTTCGTGCAGGTTGGTCTCGTCGTGCTGATGGGGCTCGCGTGCAAGAACGCGATCCTGATCGTCGAATTCGCGCGCGAACTCGAAATCCAGGGCAAGGGCGTGATCGAGGCGGCGCTCGAAGCATGCAAGCTGCGCTTGCGCCCCATCGTGATGACGTCGGTCGCGTTCATCGCGGGCTCGGTGCCGTTGCTGATCGGCAGCGGTGCGGGCAGCGAGGTGCGGGCGGCGACCGGCATTACCGTGTTCGCGGGGATGCTGGGCGTCACGCTGTTCGGGCTGTTCCTGACGCCCGTGTTCTATGTGGCGATCCGCAAGCTCGCGGGCGGCACGCCGGCCGTCTGGAGCGAACAGCACGGCACCCTCGAAGGAGAAAACCGATGAGCGCCGCTTTTCGACTTTCCGCGCTCGCGATGTCGTTGACGCTTGCCGCGTGCGCGGTGGGCCCCGATTTCAAGCGGCCCGATATGGCTACGGCCGCACGGTTCGCGCGCGACGGCCATCCGGCGACGCCGCGCGATGCGTCGCCGCCCGATATGCCGCCCGATGCGTCGGCCGCCGCCGATGCCGCGTTCTGGCGCGGCTTCGGCGATCCGGTGCTGACGCAGTTGATCGATGCGGCGCTCGCGGCAAACCAGGACCTGCAAGTGGCCGTGTCGCGCTACGACGCATCGAACGCGCTGCTGTCGCAAGCAACGTTCGACCGCTATCCGACGCTCACCGCGAGCGGCCAGATCGGCCATCAGCTGATGAGCAAGGATCAGGCATTCGGCGCGCCGCGCAGCCAGCGCGACACGCCGACGTCGAACATCGGCATCAACGCCGCGTGGGAACTCGACCTGTTCGGCCGCGTGCGGCGCTCGATCGAGTCGCAGCGCGAGGAAACGGCCGCGAGCGCGGCCGACGTGCGCGCGGTGCGCGTCGCGATCGCGGGCGAAGTGGCGAGCACGTACGTCGATCTGCGCGGCTCGCAGGAGCGGTTGCGAATCGCACGCGAGAACGCCGACAACCAGCAGCAGACGCTTGCGCTGATCAATGCGCGCGTCGGCGCGGGGCGAGGCTCCGACCTCGATGCGGCGCGAGCACGTGCGCAGTACGAATCGACGACGTCGCGGATCGCCGTGTACGAAGCCGCGATCGGCGTCGACGAGCACCGGCTCGCGGTGCTGACCGGGCAGACGCCCGATGCGCTGATCGGCCGCTTCGGTCCGCCGAAAACCGGTGCGTCGCCGGGCACGCCGGTGCCGCTCCCGGCGCTGGCCGCCGACCTCGATCCCGGCACGCCGGGCGACCTGCTGCGCCGGCGTCCCGATGTCGCGGCAGCCGAGGCGCGGCTGCACGCGGCGACCGCGCGCGTCGGCGTCGCGACGGCCGATCTGTTTCCGCGCTTCACGCTGTCGGGGTTGCTCGGCAGCGCGACGAGCAGCTACGGGTTCTTCCGCGCGGGCAGCGACACGAACCTGATCGCGCTCGGCATCGACTGGTCGTTCCTCGACGTCGGCCGTGTGCGCGCGCGGATCGCCGCGAGCGACGCGGAAGCGGCCGGCCAGCTCGCGCAGTATCGGCAGACCGTGCTCGGCGCGCTGGAGGAAACCGAGAACGCGCTGCTGCGCGTTGCCCGCACGCGCGACGAGACCGCGCACCTCATACGCGCGGCCGACGACAGCGCGCGCGCCGCGCAGCTCGCGCAGACCCGCTTTTCAGCCGGCGCGATCGACTACTACGAAGTACTCGACGCGCAACGGACGCTGCTGCAGGCGCAGGACGCGGCGGCCGACGGCCGGATGCGCAGCGCGGCGTCGACGGTCGCGCTGTACAAGGCGCTCGCGGGCGGCTGGCCGTCGGGCACGGGGCAGGGGGCGCAAGGCCCGCTTGCGCAGTCGGGGAAGTAGCGCGAGGCGGTCGGCGCGGCGTTTCCGTGGTTGCGCACGGCGGCCGGGCTCGATCTCGACGTTTCCGGTTTCCCGCACGTCGAACGCTGGCTGGCCGACATCGCCGCGCGGCCGGCCGTTCAGCGGGGCCTGATCGCCTGCCGCGCGCCGGCGGCCGTGGCGGCGCATTGATTCGCATCGCCCGCGCCGTACGGACGGCGCGGGCACCGGCCGCCTGCCCGCCGGGAAACATTGCTCTCCTTCGTCGTAAACGTCTCGAATGCGTGATATTTGCGGCCGCCGATCCGGTTTAGAGTGGCCGCGAATCGATGACGATGCGTCGTATGGCCGCAGAGCCTTACAGGCGCACCAGAGGAGTGGGAGACAACATGGGTGAAGGCAGGATTACGCAGGTCGAGTCGTTCGGTTTCGAGCGCATTCCCGATGCATCGCGCTATGCGCGGCCGATCGATCTGTTCCGGTTGCTGTTCGGCGGCTGCAATACGTTTTCCACATCGGTGCTCGGCAGCTTTCCGGTGCTGGTCGGGCTGTCGTTCAAGGCCGGTGTCTGCGCGATCGTGCTCGGCGTGCTCGCCGGCACGTGCATCCTCGCGCCGATGAGCCTGTTCGGCCCGCGCAACGGCACGAGCGACCCCGTGTCGTCCGGTGCGCATTTCGGCATCCACGGCCGGATCGTCGGCTCGTTCCTCGCGCTGCTCACGTCGATCGCGTTCTTCTCGCTCGCGGTGTGGAGCTCCGGCGACGCGCTCGTCGGCGGCGCGCACGACATGGTCGGCGTGCCCGTCAACGGCTTCACGCTCGGCGCGGCGTACATGGTGTTCGCGGTGCTCGTGCTGATCGTCTGCATCTACGGCTTCCGTTTCATGCTGTGGGTCAACAAGATCGCCGTGTGGGCCGCGAGCGTGCTGTTCGTCGCGGGCCTGTTCGCGTTCGCCGGCCTGTTCGACATGAACTATGCGGGCACGCTGCAACGGGGCAGCACGGGTTTCTGGGCCGCGTTCGTCGGCGCGGTGCTGGTCGCGCTGAGTAATCCGGTGTCGTTCGCGTCGACGCTCGGCGACTGGGCGCGCTATATCCCGCAGCACACGCCGAGGCATCGCGTGATGGGCGCGGTGTTCGCCGCGCAGGTCGCGACGTTCGTGCCGTTCTTCTTCGGCCTTGCGACCGCGACGATCATCGCGTCGAAGGCACCCGCGTTCATTGCGTCGAACGACTACGTCGGCGGGCTGCTCGCGATCTCGCCGCGCTGGTTCCTGCTGCCGATGTGCCTGATCGCGATCATCGGCGGGATGTCGACCGGCACGACCGCGCTGTACGGCACCGGCCTCGACGTCTCGAGCATGTTCCCGCGGATCCTGAACCGCGTCCGCGCGACGCTGCTGATCGGCACGATCGCGATCGCGTTCATCTTCGTCGGCCGCTTCTGGTTCAACCTCGTCGAAAGCGTCGCGACGTTCTCGACGCTGATCGATACGTTCAGCTGCCCGTGGATGGCGATCATGGTGATCGGCTACGTGACGCGCCGCGGCTACTATCTTGCCGACGACCTGCAGGTGTTCAATCGCGGGCTGCGCGGCGGCCACTACTGGTTTACGCACGGCTGGAACGTGCGCGCGATGGGCGCATGGCTGCCGGCCGCGTTGGTCGGGCTCGCGTTCGTGAACCTGCCGGGCCAGTTCGTCGGGCCGCTCGGCCACCTCGCGGACGGGCTCGACCTGAGCGTGCCGGTGTCGCTGGCGGTGGGCGGGATGCTGTACTTCGTCTTGCTGACACTGTATCCGGAGCCGGACGGCGTGTACGGCCCGCGCGGGCGCCGCTTCGTGCGCGGCGGCAGGCACGGCGCGCGCGGTGCCGGTGCGCCGGCGATCCAGCCGAAGGGGTATTGAGCGGCGTGGCCTCTTGCTCCATGTCCTGAAGCGCCAACGCCGCCGCGCGGGTCGAGCCGCTGGCGGCGTTGGCGTTTCCGTTTCCGGCAGTGCGGCCGATCAGTCGAGTGTGCAGCCCGCGAGCATCCCGCCGTCGACGATGAATGCCGACCCCGTGCAATACGCGAATTCGTCGGACGCGAGGAACGGCACGAGGCTGCCCGCTTCGTCGGGCTCGCCGATGCGCGCGGCAAGGGCTGCGTGGCGATCGACGTGCTACCGTGCGGTCGGCCCCTTGACCGCCAGCCGCCGGCACGCGGTCGCGAGCTGGTTCGGATCGCGTTCGTGGCGGTGCAGGAAGCTCAGGCCGATCGTCTGGCGGATCATGGGGCCGGCGAGCGGCACGAGCGCGATCTTGTGCGCGAACAGGTCGCGCACGCGGCCGGCTCGCCCGTCGCGCCCGACTGGTACGTGCTGTTCGCGGCATCGTTCGGGCTGCTCGCGAGCGTGTTCATGCGCGACGGCGCGCCGTGCGTGGTCGCACGCCGGCAATTCCAGGGCGAACCGCTGAGCGCCAGATAGCGGCCGGCGGCTGCACGCCGACGGCCCATCGGCGCGGGCGCCGTGCCGGGTAGCGGCGCAGCCGATGGTTAGCATCGCGGGCGGCGGCCTACCGCGGCCGCTGCCCGGTCATTACGCTTGGGCGGTCATCCACTCCTTCCGGAAGGTCGCCATGTCCCGGCTCGACTACACGCTGCTCGGCCCCTGTCTGCTCGCCATCGCGCTCGACGCGATGGGATTCGGGCTCGTCTACCCGATGATGTCCGCGATCTTCAGCGATCCGCACGCGGGCATCCTGCCGGCCGACGCCGGCGCGCATCTGCGCAATTTCTATCTCGGTCTCGGCTACGGGATCTACCCGCTGTGCATGTTCTTCGGCTCGTCGCTGATGGGCGAGCTGTCCGATCGCTACGGCCGCCGCAGGATCCTGCTGCTGTGCGTGCTCGGCCTCGCGGCCGGCTACGCGATGATGGCGGCCGGTGCGTGGCACGCCAGCGTTGCGCTGCTGCTGGCCGGCCGCGGGCTCACCGGCCTGATGGCCGGCTGCCAGGGCATCGCGCAGGCGGCCATCACCGACCTGAGCACGCCGGAGAACAAGGCGTACAACATGAGCATCATGTCGCTCGCGTTCAGCGCGGGCGTGATCGTCGGCCCGGTGCTCGGCGGCGTCACGTCCGACCGGACGATCTCGCCGCTGTTTGACTACGGCACGCCGTTCGTGCTGGTCGCCGCGCTGTCGCTCGTCTGTGCGTGCTGGACCTGGGCATCGTATCGCGATTCGGCCGCGCCGCGCGGCGATACGCGCATCGATCCGCTGCTGCCGCTGCGGATCATCTGGGAAGCCGCGCGCCAGCGCAACGTCGCGTTCCTGTCGGTGGTGTTCTTCCTGATGCAGGTCGGCTACGGGCTGTACCTGCAGACCATCATGCTGCTGCTGCAGGCGAAATTCGGCTATACGAGCGCGCGGCTCGGGTTGTTCAGCGGCGTGATCGGCATCTGCTTCGTGTTCGGCCTGCTGTTCGTCGTGCGGCTGATGCTGCGCGTGTGGCGCGTGATCGACATCGCGAAGACGGGCCTGCTCGTCGCCGGGCTGGGCCAGATCCTGTCGGCATGGTTCCCGCACGAACCCGTGCTGTGGGCGCTCGCGATGGTCGTCGGCTGTTTCGACATGGTGGCGTACACGACCATGTATACGGCGTTCTCCGACGCCGTCAGCGAAGACCGGCAGGGCTGGGCGCTCGGCGTCGCGGGCTCGGTGATGGCTGTCGCGTGGGTCGTCACGGGCGCGCTGACCAACCTGCTGCCCGTGTTCGGCGAGACCGGTCTGCTGCTGATCGGCGGCGCGGGCTTCCTGCTCAGCTTCGTGATGATGGCCGCGTACGGGCGGACGCGACCGGGCGCCCGGACGGCCGCGCTGTCGTAGGCGGCACGCACGTTGGCCCGATCCTGTCGGACGTTGTCCCGTGTGCGGCTGTCGCGCGAGGTCGCGCGGCCCGACACTGGCGCCTCGCGGCCGCGGAAGGATCGGGCCGCGTCCGGCGGCGCCGGCCGGCCCGGCGCGCCGTCTCGTCAATATGCGAACCGAAAGGAAGCGACCCATGCAACACCCGACCATCCGTACCCTGGCCGGCGCGACCGCGCCGACGTCGATCGACGCCGCCCGCAGCGCGCTGCTGGTGATCGATTTCCAGAACGAATACTTCAGCGGCCGCCTGCCGATTCCGGACGGGCCGCGCGCGCTGGGCAATGCACGGCGCGTGATCGCGTTCGCCGACCGCGCGGGCATTCCGGTATTTCACGTCCAGCATGTCGATGCGGCCGACAGCCCGATCTTCGCCGACGGCAGCGACGGGTTTCGCTTCCACGCGGACCTGCAGCCGGCGCCGCACCACGCGGTCGTGAAGAAGACGTCGGTGAGCGTGTTCCCGACGACCGACCTCGACGCGCGCCTGAAGGCGGCCGGCGTCGACACGCTGATCGTCACGGGCCTGATGACGCATGCGTGCGTGGCCGGCGCGGCACGCGATGCGGTACCGCTCGGCTATGCGGTGATCGTCGTCGACGACGCGTGCGCGACGCGCGATCTCGACGTCGCGGACGGCGGCACGGTGCCGCACCGCGACCTCCATCGCGCGACGCTGGCCGCGCTGTCGGACACGTTCGGCGACGTGCTGACGACCGAACAGGTCCTGGCGCTCGACGTCGCCTGACGACGGAGCGGGCCGGCGCTCAGTCGGCCCAGCCGGGCACCGCGTGCACGACTTCGCCGCGGAAGCACGTCTCGATCACGCGGGTTTGCGCGAACGTCTCGACCGGGTGCGCGAACGGATTGCGGTCGAGGATCGCGAAGCTCGCGTCCTTGCCCGCTTCGAGCGAACCGGTGCAGTCGTCGAAACGCAGCGCGTAGGCGGTGTTCACCGTGTAGGCCTCGAGCATCGTGAGCAGGTCGAGCCGTTCGTGCGGGTTCCACGGCGGGCTGTCGGGCTGGTCGATCAGCCGATGCGTGACACCCGTCTGGATGATCTGCATCGGGTCCATCGTGCTGACCGACCAGTCGGAGCCGGCCGCGAGCATCGCGCCCGCGTTGCGCAGGCTGCGGAACGGATAGTTGCGCGCGGTGCGCTCGGCGCCGAGCAGGTCGCGATAGAGCTGTTGCTGCTCCTCGCGGGCGGCCGTCCACAGCGTCTGCACGCTTGCGATCGCGCCGAGCCGGTTGAAGCGGCCCATGTCGGCCGGATCGACGAGCTGCAGGTGCGCAAGCTGCGCGCGCCGGTCGCGCATGCCGTTGCGGCGCAGGACATGTTCGAGCGCGTCGAGCGTCATGCGCACCGCGCGGTCGGCGAGCGTGTGGAAGTGCAGGTCGAAGCCGGCGGTATCGGCGAGCAGGCAGATTTCGTTCAGCGCGTCCTGGCTCCACAGCGCGAGGCCGCAGTCGTCGGTGCCCGCGTACGGCTCGAGCAGCGCGGCGGTTTTCGATTCCGGCACGCCGTCGACGAAGATCTTCACCGTGTGCAGGCGCAGGTTGTCGCGCTCGTATTCGCGGCGCCACGCGGCGAAGCGCTCGACCTGCTCGCGCGGGTCGCGGCGCGGGTTTGCGTAGAGCCCCGCGCTCATGTACGCCTTCAGGGTGCCCGCGCGCTGCGCGTCGGCATAGGCCTGGAGCTCGGCTTCGTCGACGCGTGCATCGAACCAGCCGGTGATGCCGTAGCCGTGCGCCATCGCGTGCGCCTTGGCGAGCGATTTCGGGTAGCCGGCCGGGCTCAGTTGCGGAATGAGCGGGCACACGCGGTAGAACGCCGCTTCGTGCACGACGCCGTTCGGCGCGCCCGAGGCGTCGCGCTCGATCACGCCGCCGGACGGATCGGGCGTATCGGCCCGGATGCCGGCCGCTTCGAGTCCCTTCGTGTTGAGGCAGCCGCTGTGCACGTCGAAGCCGACCACGAGCAGCGGCCGGTCGGGCACGATCCGGTCGAGCAGTTCGCGGGTCGGATACGTGCCGAACGCGGCGAGGTTCGCACCGCCGAGATAGACCCACGGCTCGTTCGGCGTCGCATCGGCGCACGCGCGGATACGCTGCAGGATCGTGCCGGAATCGTTGATGCCGGACAGGTCGAAGTCGCCGAGGATCTGATGGCCTTCGAGCGGGTGCACGTGACCGTCGATGAGGCCCGGCAGCATCAGCCGGCCGGCGAGATCGACCCTTCGCGTCACGGGGCCGGCCAGCGGGCGGATGTCGTCGTCGCGGCCGACCGCGACGATCTTGCCGTCCCGGGTGGCGAGCGCCTGCGCGAAGCGGCGCTGCACGTCGCCCGTGTAAAGCAGGCCGTTCAGATAGACGGTATCGGCGTGTTGCATGTGTCTCCTCCGGGTAGGGGATCGACGGGCGCGCGTGTCCGGCGGGCGGGCCGTGCGGCTCGTCCGGTCGGGTGCGCCCGGTCGGGGTGGAACGGGGTGAGAGGGGTTACGTGCCGGCGCCGCGTGGCGGCGCTGCTGCGCCGTGGCGAAGGTCGGCAACGGCTGCCGGAGCGTCATGCCGGTTTCGCCGACGGGCCCGTATCGGCGAATCGATGAGCGACGCGCTTGCGGCCGTGCAGGCCGGCGTCGATCCGGTAATCGGCATGCCGTGTCTCCGTGGTATCCGACGCGTTGCTGCCGTCGGGTGAGTCAGATACTAGGAGCGGGGCGGCCGGCTGTCTGTCGTCGTTTTGAGGACAACGTGCGACAAAGGCGGCGTTTACCGGCTGCGGTCTTCCTGCGCTTCGTCTTCGGTCACGCACCACGCGAACAGCCCGGCGCGGTTCGCGACGCCGAGCTTCGCGAGCGCGCGGCCGAGATAGGTGCGCACGCTGCTGGCCTTGAGCGCGAGCGTGTCGGCGATTTGCGGGACGGGCCGGCCTTGCAGCACCGCGCGGCAGACGAGCCGCTCGCGCTGCGACAGCGCCGCGCCGCTGGCCGACAGCCGCTGTTCGAAGCGCAGCAGCAGCGCGCCGTCGTCCGAGCGCGGCGTCAGGCGGGCGAGCCGCGCATGCTGGATCAGCAGCGGCAGCACGAAATCGCCGAGCTGCCGCAGCAGCGCCAGTTCGGCCAGCGTATAGGACGGCTGGCCGCGCCGGCGGAACAGCGAGAACGCGTAGACATAGTCGCGCTCGCTGCCGAGCAGCGTACAGTCCTCGCCGAGGTCGCCGAGCGCGAACTGGCGGCCGTACTCGGTCGCCGTGTCGATTTCGTCGTTGCAGGAGAACACGAGCTGCGAATCGGTCGCGCGCTCGATATGCGGGAGCAGCGTGTCGTCGCGCCAGTCGCCCTGTGTATACAGATCGAGTGCGTGGCGCGTGCCGTCGGGATCGTCGCCGCCGGCGAAGAACAGCACGTCGACGCTGTTGACCGAGTGGGACGGCGCGTCGCGCCGGTAACGCGTCGCGACGCTGTAATGGGATTGCGGATCGACGGTTTCGCGCAGCCACGCCCAAAGCCGGGCGGGAAACTGCGGACTGCCGAGGCTGGCGACCAGGTCGCCGGCGTTGCTCAGGGAGATATGGGCGGGGTTCATCGTTGACACCGTCTTCGCGAACGGCCGCCTTGGCGGGCCGTGCTTCGCCTGCACCGGAGCGGCGGCGAAGCACGATTGTAGGGGACTTCGCGCGCGCAGGGCACCCGCGCTTGCCCGCCGCCCGCGCGTCAGAACATCGTGTTCCGGTTCGCGGCCGTTTCGGGCACCGGCTGGATCACGTCCCAGTGCTCGACGATCCTGCCGTCCTTCACGCGGAAGATGTCGACCACCGCTTCGCCGCGATCTCCCGGACGCTCGGTCGCGTGCACGTGCAGGTACACCAGGTCGCCGTCGGTCGCGCTGCGGACGATGCGTGCGCGCGAGGCGGGGTTCTTCTGGAATGCGCCGACGAAATACGACACGAACGGTTTCTTGCCGTCGGGCACGTGCGGGTTGTGCTGTTTGTAGTCGTCCGCGACGACGGTGGCGGCCTCGACCGCTTCATGCTTGTTGAAGAAGCGGTCGTAGAACGTCAGCACGAGCTGGCGGTTGGCCTCCTCGGCGGCCAGGTCGCGGGGAGCCGGGGCGGCAGCCAGCGCGGCCGCCGATGCGGCCAGCAACACGCATGCGGCAACGACGCGAGCGGGGGAGCGGAACGATGACATGTAGCGGTTTCCTTGTCTGACGGTTCGTGGATGCGCGCATGTGATGCGCGACTGCGGGGGCGACGCTCGTGACGATCGACGACGGTCGGTCGCGCGAAACCGCCGGCACGCATGCCGGCCGATGCGCGGCGATCGGACGCAACGCATGCATCGTTACTGCGGCCGATACGGCGGCGCCGCGCCATCGTCATGTTTCGTTGAACTGGCGAATCCCGGCAGTTGTCGGGGCGATCGAATGGTACAGTTGCCGCGAACCCGTCACAAGAAGTCATCGCGGTGTGAACAGGTCACACCGCGATGACCATGCGTTGCCCGTGAAAGAGAGTCCAGTCATGCCGTTGCCGTCCGCCGACGAATCCGTCGAACTCGATCAGCCGTGCCCGATCCGCGATGTCCTCGATCGCATCGGCGACCAGTGGAGCCTGCTCGTGCTCGAGGCGCTGTCTGGCGGAACGATGCGTTTCAACGAACTCGGCCGCGCGATCGGCGATGTGTCGAACCAGATGCTGTCGCGTACGTTGAAGCGGCTCGAGCAGGACGGCTTCGTCAGCCGCACGCTGTTCGCCGAAGTGCCGCCGCGCGTCGAATATGCGCTGACCGAGCTCGGGCGCTCGTTCCTGACGCCGATGCAGGCGATGATCCGGTGGGCCGACGAACATCATCGCGCGATCTGCGCGGCGCGCCGTCGTGCGCGAGAACTGGACGGTGGCGGGCGTTGAGCGGAATGCACGGACCGTTGCGTCGATGCACGGCGTGCCGCGGAAGGTGCGCGATGGGGTGACGCACGGCCGAATGCGTTTGCATCGGCATCGATTGATTTCGTTATCCGAACGGTGCCGTCAGGATGAATGACCGGGACGATGCGTCGATGTATGCGTCGCGAAGGTGTCCGGGCGTGGGCGGGACGGTGCGTTGATGGCGGGCCACGCGTCCTGATGCGACGGCGCGAACGGCGCCGCTTCCCGCGTGCCGTCCGGCGCCGGACCGTCGTCGCCCGGCGCCGCGCGGCGGCCTATCGCCACGAGCCGTCGACGTAGACCCATACCGGCCCCTGGCGGCGCCAGTAGCCGGGTACCCAGCGACGTCCGGGGCGTCGTGCGACCCAGCGGCCGGACACCCATATATAGCGGCCGCGCTGCCAGCGCCAGTAGCCATCCGTCCATATATAGCCGTGCGGCCGGGGCGGCGGCGGCCGGCGGTCGTGCCGGGCCGCCGGCGGCGCGAGATGCGGGCGATCGTCGTACGGCGGCCCGCCGGGTACGCGGTTCGGGCCGGACGGCCGATACACGGGCGGTGCGGGCTGGGCCGAGGCGGCGCGCAGCCAGCCGGTCCCGGCAAACGCGGCGGTCAATCCGATGGCGCGCAACAACGAGCGTCGATTCATGGCGTGTCCTGTGCAGTATTGAAGGCTGCCTTACATTAGCCTGCCGGTACGCCCGCCGGGTTACGTGAGCGGTTAAGGCTGTTACTGCGTGTCACGGCAGGCGCAAACCGCCTGTTCCTTTCTGCCGGCTGACGGGGATGTCGCCCGCGACGCGGCCGCCGCATTCTGTTTACCGATGGTTGCCAGTGTTTTAGGCGCCCGACGCCTGAAGATCGAGATCAAAGCAGGTAAAAATTACTGTTTTGGGGCGCTTGGCCGGATCCGTTTGTTGTTTCTATGCAACCGTCAAGACGATGACATGTAAGAATGGTGCGATGAAGGCCTCCAAAATGCTGTCGTCAAGAGGTCAAAAACAAGCGTTAAAACAAATACTTATGACTAGTCCCCACTTTCATTATTTCTAGTTCTGGAAAAGCTTATTTCTTTATTTGCGGATCGCTCCCCTAGGGTACACCCCTAAACTCACGGTTCCCAAACGGGCAACTATCCGGGCGTGGCCAGCAGGACCGATGGCACTCCCGGGCGGTTGAAGACCGTTTATGAACAAGGTCGCGAGACCTGCCTCTTTTTAGAAGGGAGCTCCACGAATGAACAAGACTCTGATCGTTGCAGCAGCTGCAGCATCGTTCGCTACCGTCGCTCACGCGCAAAGCAGCGTCACGCTGTACGGCGTGCTGGACGCAGGCATCACCTACCAAAGCAACGTCCAACCGGCACTGGGCCAAGCTGGCAAGTCGCGTTGGTCGATGGGTTCGGGCATTGACCAGAGCCGTTTCGGCCTGCGTGGTTCGGAAGACCTCGGTGGCGGCCTGAAGGCAATCTTCACGTTGGAAAGCGGCTTCAACATCGGTAACGGCCGCTTCGCGAACGGCAACGGCGGCATGTTCAACCGCCAGGCTTTCGTCGGCCTGTCGAGCCAGTACGGCACGGTCACGCTGGGCAAGCAGTATGACGCAACGCAAGACTACCTGGCGCCGCTGACGGCAACGGGCTCGTGGGGCGGCACGTACTTCGCGCACCCGCTGAACCTCGACCGTCTGAGCACGAACGGTGACGTCGCACAGAACAACACGATCAAGTACACGAGCGCGAACTACGCTGGCCTGCAATTCGGCGGCACGTACTCGTTCTCGAACAACACGAACTTCGGCAACAACCGTGCATACAGCGCGGGCGCTGCATACCAGTTCCAAGGTCTGAAGCTCGCAGCTGCATACTCGCAAGCGAACCTGGGTGACGGCACGAACGCAAACGGCGCAACGTCGTCGGCGATCGGTGGCATCGCTAGCCAAGGCCGCGTCCGTACGTACGGCGCTGCTGCTGGTTACGCATTCGGCCCGGCGCAAGTCGGCGCAGCGTGGACGCAAGCGCGTCTCGACAACAATGCTGTTGGTGTGAGCACGCTGCGCACCGACAACTACGAAGTCAACGCAAAGTACAACCTGACGCCGGCTCTCGGCCTGGGTGCTGCTTACACGTACACGAACGCGAAGATCAACAACGGCAGCACGCACTGGAACCAGTTCGGCCTGCAAGCTGACTACGCACTGTCGAAGCGTACGGACGTCTACGCACAAGCTGTGTACCAGCGTGCAGCGAAGAACGGCATCGGCGCATCGATCTACAACGGCGACGTCAGCACGCTGCCGAGCTCGTCGATCAACCAAACCGCAGCAACGGTTGGTCTGCGTCACCGCTTCTAAGCGTGACGGCGGGGTAACCCGCTTCGCAGCATCAAAAAAGGCGCCTTCGGGCGCCTTTTTTTTGTCTGCGGAATGTGATGTCGACGATTCGCGTCGTCCGGATGCAAAAAAGCGAGGCGCGTGCCTCGCTTTTTTCGTTGTGCGTCGGTGTTGCGCGCGGCACTGGCCGCCGGTGACGTCAGCGCGTGTACTCGCCGTTGGCTTCCGGCTGGAACACGATCGCGGAGACTTTCATCTGCTTTTCGGCGCCGCTCGGCTGCATCACCTTGACCATCTGGCCACGCTGCGTGCCCAGCAGCGCCATGCCGACGGGCGAGAAGACGTTCAGGCGGCCGAGTTCGAGATTGGCGGCGTCCGGATAAACAATCGTCCAGGTCGCCTGTTCCTGGGTCGCTTCGTCGAGCAGCGTGATCTGCGAGTTCATCGTGACGACATTGGCCTTGATGGCGTCGGGCTGCACGATGTCGGCACGCTCGAGCAGCGTGTCGAGCATGGTCTGGAAGTGCGGGTTCTGTTCGGCGTGCTTCTCGAGGCGAGCAACGTCGAGTTCGGTCAACTGGTAAAGGCGTTGTTTCATGGCAGTTCTCCAAATGATCGGCAAGGGCAGGCGTGGCGTGCCTATGGGGATCGCCCGGAGCCTGTCTGACCTGGCTCCGGGAGGAGACCGAGCCGTCAGATCAGGCGCCGGGCAGGGGCGAGCGGTGCCTGGGCCGTGCGTCGAGCGAGGGGATGCGCCGGATGGCCGGCGTGCGCGCGCACGCCGGCCGGGCCGGACGGCGAAACCGAAAGGAGCGTGAGCGCGTACATGGTGGATGGAATATCGGCTGGCGATTAAAACCTTACGATTCTACAACACAACCTTCGGGATATGTGATCCGGCTGTTGGCGTTTCGTCAGCGATTGTTGTGCATATAACGCAAGTTGCGCGGGCTGTGTGCGGAAATATTTGGTGATTTTTTCCAAAATTGCAACGCTGTATGTTCCAACTAAGGGTTTCCCCTTGGAGTGACGCGCACTACACTGGATTCATTCGCTTCAGACAGGGTCCTGCCGAGGCGACGTCAAAAGAGAACATATTCCGGAGGTAAATCATGAAGTCGATCATCTACGCAGCCATCGCCGCATCCGTCCTTGCCGCACCGATCGCATCGTTTGCACAGTCCGAACAGGGGCTGACGCGCGACCAGGTCAAGGCCGAACTCGTGCAACTCGAACAGAACGGCTACAAGCCGCTGGCGAGCGATGCGCAGTACCCGAGCAACATCCAGGCAGCCGAACAGCGGATCCAGCCGAACCAGCCGATGCTCGCGCAGGCCGATACGAGCGGCTACGGCGCCGTCGCGACGGGCGCGGGCCAAGCCGGCCGCCGCGTGACGCGGGAAGCACCGAATCCGGTGAATTCGGTCTACTTCGGCAACTAATCGAACGTCCCCGGTCTGCCCGAGCGCACCATTCAAACGACGAGACGCGCGCCGTTTGCGCGCGTCGTTCGCCCGCTGGAGCAGAACCTCCGTCGCCGCATGTCGGCGGCTTTCCGCCCAGACGCTGACGCGTTTGGGCCTTTTTTGCTGCGCGGATCAGGTCGAAGCGACCGGCGTGCCGTGAATGTAGTGTTCGAGCTGGCTGATCGTGAACTGCTGATCGGCGATCACGCTCTTCACGAGGTCGCCGATCGAGATGAGGCCGACCAGCTTGCCGCCGTCGAGGACGGGCAGGTGGCGCATCCGGTGCTCGGTCATCAGCGCCATGCACTCGTCGGTGGATTGCGACGGTTCGACGTAGCGTACCTTCGCCGTCATGATTTCCTCGACGCGGGTCGCTTTCGATGAACGGTCCTGCAGGACGACCTTGCGCGCGTAATCGCGCTCGGTGACGATACCCGCGATGTCGTCGCCGTCCACGACCAGCAACGCGCCGATCCCCTTTTCCGCCATCAGCTTGATGGCGTCGTAGACGAAATCGGTCTTCGTGACGGTGTAGATCGTGCGGCCCGAATCAGGCTTGGCCTTGAGAATCTGCGCGACAGTCGTGCTCATTCGCTTTCTCCGTGTGCAGGTCGATACAGGGAAGGCAGGGCGTTGGTGCGCGACACCCGTTGAGCCCAGTATAGCCGGGCGCGCAGTGGCAGTCGCGTGACGTTTCCAGATTAGCGGTAAACTCCCGTCACGCACTATCCACACAACTCCTACATTCCTGAACGTTTCGATTCAATTCATGATGTCTTCGCGTCCCCAATCGCCCGCGCCGGGCAATGACCAGGCTGACGAGTGCGTGACACTCGTCGCCACCGCGTCGCTGCCTACGCGTTACGGTACGTTCAAGTCATACGCGTTTCGCGTATCGGGCAGCGATGCCGAACATCTTGCGCTCGTGATGGGCGACGTGGCCGGCGAGCAGTCGGTGCTGACGCGGCTGCACTCCGAATGCCTGACCGGCGACGTGTTCGGCTCGTATCGCTGCGATTGCGGCGAGCAGCTCGACCTTGCGTTGCGCTACATCGCGGCGGAAGACCGCGGCGTGCTGTTGTACCTGCGCGGTCATGAAGGGCGCGGGATCGGCCTGAGCAACAAGATCCGCGCGTACGCGCTGCAGGAGCAGGGGCGCGACACCGTCGAGGCGAACCTCGACCTCGGCCTGCCCGACGATGCCCGCGAATACGATTCGGCCGCCGCGATCCTGCGGATCCTCGGCGTGACGTCAGTGCGGCTGATGAGCAACAACCCGGAGAAGTTCGACACGCTCGCGAAGCACGGCATTCCGGTCTGCGAACGCGTGGCGCTGGCGGTGCCCGTACGCGAGGAAAACGAGCGTTATATCCGCACGAAGCAGACGAAGTTCGGGCATTACTTCGAGGAAAACGAGTAATCGCGATGGGCGCACCCGTGCCCGTTTCTCGTGGTTTGTTCCATCGATCGTCGCGCCCAGACGCGACGATCGAGCTTCCTCCTTCGTCAGCCGCCCCGCCTTCGGGTTCGTGATGTCACCAGCGTTCCGCTGCCGCCCGTGCGATTCTCATCACCCATGTCCACCCTCTCGAAGATCGAAACCGAACGCCTGATGCTGCGTCGCTGGCGTGCGTCGGATGCGGGTGCGCTTTCGGCGATGCATGCCGATTCGGACGTGATCGCGTGGCTCGCGCGCGGCCCGATGTCCGTCGACGAGGCGAGCGACCTCATCGCGCGCTTCGACGCGCATTTCGATGCACACGGCTTCGGCGTGTGGGCGGTCGAACGTCGTGCCGACGCGACGCTGATCGGGCTTTGCGGTCTGTCGCATGAAGCGCGTGCAACCCATCCGATGGCGCCGAGCGTCGAGATCATGTGGCGGCAGGCGCGCCACGCGTGGGGGCAGGGCTACGCGCTCGAAGCGGCTGCCGCCGCGCTGGCCGACGGGTTCGGCCGGGCCGGGCTCGGCGAAATCTTCGCGTGGACGGCCGACACCAACGTGCGGTCGCGGCGTGTGATGGAACAGATCGGCATGCTGCGCCAATCCGCGCGCGACTTCGATCATCCCGCGTTGCCGGACGGGCATCCGCTGCGGCCGCACGTCGTGTATGTCGCGCGCGCCGGCGGTGTTGCCGGCGCGTAACGGCTCACGCGTCTGCGCGTGTCAGCGCCACGTGCCGTTCTGCAGCACGATCCGGTAGCCGTCGGCATCCTCGAAGGTCTGGCCGGATATTTCCCAGTACGGATTGAACGACGTCACGGGCATGAAGCCATGTGCGGCGGCGCGCTCGCACGCGGCTTCCCATTCCGGTCGATCGGGCAGGTAGAAGACGATCAGGTCTTCGGGTGTGGGCGACGGCGCGATCGGATGATCCGGGCAGTGCGTGAATTCGAAGTGATAGTCGAGGCCTTCGCGTCCGAGCATCACGCCGGAAAAGCCGTCGTGATCGTCGAAGCGCGCGAGGACCGACAGGTCGAGGGCGTCGCGATACATGCGCTCGGTGCGGGCGAGGTTGCTGACCGGGCGGGCAATGCGCAGATGGGCGTGCAAGATGACCTCGGCGAAGAGTGGCAGGCCCGGTCAATGATAAGCGGACCGATCGGGATTGCGTGACGCGAGCGGATCGCGTCGCGGCGCATGCTCGTCGTATCGAACGATATCGATTCGTTTCGGCCAAACGAAGCGGAGGGTCGACTCCCGACTCGCTCAAGTACAACAAACATGACGCTTCAGATTCAGTATGTGCACCGCGGCCGCCGCATGTCTGCGGAGCCCTCAAATCCCGGCCTTCCGCAGCAGCCTGCTGTTCGACGTGCGGATTCGTGCAGGTCGGACGGGAGATGAGGAATGAGTAAGCCCGATCTGCGTCGGCCGGTTGCCGGACCTTATCGCCAATCGCGATGGGCGGCCGGACTGGAGGCCGTCTTTGGATGGGTGGCCAAGGGCACGTTGGTACTGGCCGGGCTGGCGATGGTCGCGTTGATGGCACTGACGGGTGACGTCGGCGCCGTGACGGACCTGCCGTCGACCAGGAAGGGTTGGCTATACCTGTTGTTGATCCTGGTCGTGGCGCTTGCGCTGATATTTACGGTGTATCACTACTGGCTGCACCCGGCCGGCGCACGTCCGGCGGGTTAGCCGGAACGGAAAATGATGTGGCCCCGAGATCCGCGCAGGCAATAAAAAAGCCCGCTGCTTGAGCGGGCTGAATCCATGTTTGGAGACATGGAGGAGACAGACGTCAATTTAAGGGAAAACCCGGACGCTTGCAAGCGCTAGTTGTATCCATGCAACTGGCAGCCGCGTGATCCATTCACATGCCGCCGGCCCGCGCATGTGCCGCAAACGCGCCGAACCGCTCCTGCGCGACGGGCAGCGCGTACTTGTCGCGCATTTCCGTCTCGATCCATGCACAGGCCTCGCGTGCGCAGTCGGTCAGCGCATGCCGCGTCGCATGGCCGTCGATGTCGTAGACGAAGCGTACGCCGACCTCGTCGTCGGCCACCTGGCGCTCGAGCTGATTGAGCTGCAGTTGCGGCCCGTGCTGCTGCGACAGCACGCGCAGCTCGTCGAAGTGATATTCGAGCCAGTCGGCAAAGAACAGCGCGTCGCTGTGGCACGGCAGGCGAAAGGCCGTGCTGCGCGACGGGCGCGGGGCGGCCTCGCCGGCCGGGGCGAGCGGCGCGCTGTCGGCGGCGCGGGTCGTATCGACGGGCGCCAGCGGGTGCCGAATGTGCCGGTACGGTGCGCGATCGCGCAGCGCATGCCACAGCAGCTCGTCGCCGGCGGCGCCGGACGGCTGCATCGTCAGGTCGTGCTGGCCGCCTCCGGCCGGAGCGGTGCCGCGAATCACGAGGCGCAGCGAGCAGAGCGGCTCGTCCGCGACCAGCAGCGTCGCTGGGCGCGGCAGCCCGCAGACGAGCGGCGCGGCGCCGGCGGCGCGAAACACGAGCCCGCGGCGGTCGAGCCGCACGAGCGGCAGGGGCCTGGGAAACGACGGATAGGCGACCGCAATGCGGGCGCCGCCGGCGCTCGTCAAGCCGGGCATCATCGCGCGAAAGACCTGAGACTGGTCCACGTTGGTTCTCCTTCGTTACGATGCCGCCCGGACGGACACGCGCGTTCCGGCTCAGGCGGCGATGGCTTGCCGGGTTGCCTGCCCCGGCTCGATTCCTAGCGCGGCAAACGTTTGCGGATCGATGTCGATCCAGCACGCGACCACCAGACGACCGTCCACCTGTTTCGGCGGGCCTGCGCGGTGCGCGTGAATGCCGATCCGGCGGAACAGCCGCTCCATGCTCGCGAACGTCACGCCGATCAGCTGGCGCGCGCCGAGCTGCGCCGCGCATTCGACGACCGCGGCCAGCATCGGGCGCACGGCCCACTCGGCGTTGCCCGGGCCGCCTTCGTCGTCGGTCGCCGCGAACCTGGACAACTCCCAGACGGCGGCCGATTGCGGCAGCGGCATGTCTTCGGCGATCAGGTCGGCGAACAGCGACTTCAGCAGGTACGGGCGCGTGGTGGGCAGCAGGCGCGCGCATCCGCACATGTCGCCGCCGGCGTTCCTCGCGAACACGTAGACGGTATCGTCGCGATCGAACTGGTCGCGCTCGAAGCTTTCGTTCGCCGACGGAAGCGCCCAACCGAGCTGTTCGACGAATACGCGGCGCCGATAGCGCCCTAGATCCGCTGCAAGTTCGTGTGGCAACCGCCCTTCCTCGTGAACGAAGGTCCGCATGGTGTCCTCGGATCTGTGCTTTTGTATGCGTGCATTACATCGCGCGGCACGAGGGAGCTGTAACTGGTAACTCTTACAGGGTGGCGGCCCAAAGGCGCCATTTGCGGCGTGGTAACGGTTTCTTGATCGACGGGATTGAAAACTGGACGGCTTTTGCTTATAAAGAGCGCCAGTCTTGCGAAATGATCAGAGGAATACGCGGCAGGTTGTCACTGGAGCGTGGGACCGGCATGATAGGTGTCGTTGCGACCGAGCACGGCCGACGCGACCGCGGCGGGCCAGTCCATGCCGGCAAGCCGCGCGGCGAGCGCGGCGGCCGTGCGGACCATGCCGATGTCGGCGCCGGTGGCATCGACGACCATCACGTTGCTGCGGACGTCGCCGCCCGCGATCACGAACGTGCCCGTCGCGCGTTCGAGGTACCAGTCCCAGCCGACCGTCACGTAAGGGGCGCCGGCACTGGCCGCGCGGTGCCATTCGGTGTAGCCGGCGAGGCGTGCGTCGATCGCGCTGTCGCGCAGTTCGGCCAGCAAGGATGCGTCGAGGCCGCTCGAGACATGGTCGAGTGCAAGCACGGCCAGTGCGTCTTTTGACAGGCGTACGTAGCCGTCCGGGGACGGGCCGGGGACCGGGTGCAGCAAAGGTGAGGTCATGCGCGGAATGTATCAGCCTCGAACGGGTGCTGGAACCTGACAAGTATGACAGCGTGACGTTGTCGGAGAACGAATGGAACTGCGCTGGCAGGATGCCTATCAACAATTCAGCGCCGCGGAAGACGAGCAGCAGCTCTTCCAGCGGATCGCCGCCTATTCGAGGCGGCTGGGATTCGAATACTGCTGCTACGGCATTCGCGTACCGCTGCCCGTATCGAAGCCGTCGGTCGCCATCTTCAATACCTATCCCGACGGCTGGATGGCGCACTACCAGGCGCAAAACTACATCGAGATCGATTCGACGGTTCGCGACGGCGCGCTGAGCACCAACATGATCGTCTGGCCGGATGTCGACCGGATCGACCCGTGCCCGCTGTGGCAGGACGCGCGCGATTTCGGGCTGTCGGTGGGCGTCGCGCAGTCGAGCTGGGCGGCCCGCGGCGCGTTCGGCCTGCTGAGCATCGCGCGCCATGCCGACCGGCTGACGCCTGCCGAAATCAACATGCTGACGCTGCAGACGAACTGGCTCGCGAACCTGTCGCATTCGCTGATGAGCCGCTTCATGGTGCCGAAGCTGTCGCCCGCGGCGGGCGTCACGCTGACCGCGCGCGAGCGCGAGGTGCTGTGCTGGACGGCCGAGGGCAAGACCGCGTGCGAAATCGGCCAGATCCTCAGCATCTCGGAGCGGACGGTCAACTTCCACGTCAACAACATCCTCGAGAAGCTCGGCGCGACCAACAAGGTCCAGGCGGTCGTGAAGGCGATTTCGGCCGGGCTCATCGACGCGCCGTGACGCAGGCGAGGGCGGCGCCGGATGCGGCGGCCGCCACGCCGCTCACTCCATCATCGGTTCCGCTTCCTTCGCGGTCCAGCTCACGCTGGAAATGCTCTTCTCCATGCTCATCCGGCTCGCGATCTGTTCGAGCTTCTGCTGATCCTTCGGATGCAGCTTCAACGTCGCGGTCACCTTCAGCCGGTCCGGCTGATCGGGTACGTCCTCGCTCGTCAGGCTCTGGAACGACAGCGGCTTCGCGTACATCGCGTTCGACAGCAGCGTGCGGATGTGCACTTCGTCGGCGGCCAGGCAGATCACCGTGATCTGGTATTCGCGCACGAGATCGGCGTTCGAGACGGGCGTCGCGTTGATCGCCTGGCTGACACCGCGCAGCACGGTATTGGTGAGCAGCACGACGCCGGTGCCGGCCAGTGCGGGCACGTAATGGCCGGAGCCGGCCAGCACACCGACGGCGGCCGAGCACCACAGCGTCGCGGCCGTGTTGATGCCCTGGATCGAGCCCTTGTCGCGCATGATCACGCCGCCGCCGAGAAAGCCGACGCCCGACACGACGTAGGCGGCGATCTGCGTGACGCCCGCGACGCCATTGCCGGTCAGTACGCCGAGCGTGACGAACAGGCACGCGCCGCTGGCGACGAGCGTGATGGTGCGCAGGCCGGCCGTGCGCTGGCGCATCTGGCGCTCGAGGCCGATGGCGACGCCGCAGGCGAACGCGGTGAAAAGACGGAGTGCGAAATCGAAAGTCATGGTTGTCCTGCCGTGCAAGAAGCGCGCGCCGGCCGTCGTCGCCGCGGCGCAAGGCCATGGGCGACGCGTGGACGGCCGTCATCGCGCGGTACTGTACCGCGCGAATGCGTCATTCAGTGTGTAACGGGGGGCGTGCGGGCTCGCGGAACGCGAGCCGGGGCAGGAGAACTGCGTCGGACAGGCGTTCAGGCGGCAAGCGGCGCACGCAACGGAGTGCTGCAACTGTCCACGATGGTTCCTGAAGGAAGAATGGGCGGCATTCTAGTGGGCGGCGCGCGCAGGCGTCAACCGCCTTGCGGCGGCCGTGCTACTGCGCGGCGCCGATCGTGCCCGTCGCGAGCGCGAGCGCGGCGGCGGCCGATAGCGCGCCGGCATAGCTGTCGACCTCCGCGTTTCGGGCCGCGAGCAGCTGGCTCTGCGCGATCGTCGCATCGGTGACCGAGCCGACGCCGTTGCGGTACGCGGTCAGCGCCGCGTCGTAGCTGGTCTGCGCGGCATCGACGAGCGCCTTGGCCGCGTCGTGCGACGCGAGGCTCGTCTGCACCGCGTTCTGCGCGGCGACGACCTGCCGCACGGCTTCCTCCTTGGTCCGCGTGAGGCGCGCGGACGCGCTTTCCGCATCGTTGCGCGCCTGCATCAGCACGGCCGAGCGCAGGCCGCCGTCGTACAGCGGGATCGTCACGCCGAGAAACACGCCGCCGCCGTAGCGGCTGCCGTTCAGGTTGACGGTCGGCGCCTGGTCGCCGATCGCCGGTAGCGCGGAAATGGCCGTGCCGCCACTCGCGTATGACGTCGACGCGGACAGGAAGATCTTCGGCATGAACGCGGCTTCGGCGGCCTTGATCTTCGCGCGATTGGCCTTTTCGAGCGCGAACGCGCCCTGCAGGTCGGGGCGGCGCGCGATCGCATCCGACACGATTGCATCGACCGACGAGCCGAGCGCGGGTGGCAGCGGCCGCTTCGGCAGCGCGGCGATCGTCGGCTTCGACAGCGGCGAGATGCCGAGCGCGGAGACGAGCGCGAGGTAGCTGTCGCTTTCCGCGCCGTTTGCCTGGACGAGCGCGAGGTTCGCCTGCGCGCGGTTCTGCGTCGCCTGCGCGAGCTCGACGACCGTGCCGACGCCGTGCTTGAGCCGCGCGCGCGCCGCCGCGAGGATCGCGTCCGCGTTCGCGAGACCCTGCTGGGCGCTGACGGCGCGCGAGCGCGCGGCTTCGTAACGGTAGTACGAGACCGTCACGTCGTGGATCACCTGCTGGTGCACGGCCGTGAACGCGACGTTCGACGCGATCGAGGCCTGTTCGGCCGCTTCGACGCGCGCCGCGCGACCGCCGAAATCGAACAGCAGCCATTGCAGCGACAGCGCCGAAATCGTGCCGTGCACGGTGGTGTCGCTCGACGAATCGCCGAGGATCGTGGACGTCGAGCCGTGGCTCGTCTGGTACGCGCCCATCGCGGTCGCCGACAGGCGCGGCAGGTAGGCGGCCTTGGCGAGGCCGACCGCGAGCGCCGCATTGCGTGCGTCGTTCCATGCGATGCGGGTGAGCGGGTTCGCCGATTCGGCGAGATCGATCAGCTCGGGCAGCGTGTACGGATGCGCGGCATCGAGCACGGCCGGCGGCGAGACCGACGCGAGCGCCGGCGACGCGGGCAGCGTGTAGTCGTGCGCGCCTGGCGCGGACGCGCGCGGCGGGCCCGGCACGATGTCGCCCGCGGCCGACGTTTGCGGCTGCCACGGGCGGTCGGATGCCTCCGGCGCCAGGTCGATCGACGACGTCGCGCAACCGGCCAGTGCGACGGCGGTCGCGAGGGCGGCTACGGCGATCGAGGCGGCCGGCGGTTCAGGTCGACGCATGGGGGGCAGGCTCCTTCGGTGTGGCTGGACGGGCGGCGTCGGCGATCTGCGCGAGCCGCGTGTCGATCAGGTTCAGCAGCGCGTCGCGTGCGGGGTCGGTGGGGGCGGCGCCCGGCGGCGCGGCCGAGGGTGCGCGGGCGTCCGGACGGGGCACGGCGTTGTCGCCGCCCGGTTCGGTCACGCGCGCGAGTTGCGAGTCGATCGCGATGTCGCCGGGTTGGCGTTCGGCGAGCAGGAACAGCGGGCCTTCGAGCGCGCCGAGTTCCGCGAGCGCGCGCCGCCGCGTGGCCAGCCACGTCGCGGCCGGTCGGACCCACGACGGTTCGTAATGGACCAGGCCGAGCTCCTGCGTGATCGCGCCATGGCGCGCGAACGCTTCGGCCGCGAGTGTGCGTCGCTCGGCCGGCTGCGCGATCCGCGCGATCCGCCGCCACTGGTCGAGCAGCGCGGCGAGCGCGACGTCGATCTGCTTGCCGATGCTGACGGGCCAGATGCGCGTGAACACGAGATACACGACGACGTTGCCGAGCAGGATGCCGATCGTGCGGTCGCGCGCGATCGTCAGGTCGAAGCCGGGGCCGGCGCCCTGGATCACGCACAGGAAAAACGCGAACGCGATCTGGAAACCCGCGTACGCGATGCGCGGCGAGCCGAATGCGATCCACGCGGACAGCCACGCGCCGGCGAACACGAGCGCCATCAGGTGGCCGACCGACGACAGCGCCGGCACGACGAACACGAGCGCGGCGGTGCCGAGCAGCGCGCCGACCATGCAGCCGACGATCCGCAGCGTGAGCTTCTCGACCGTTTCGGCCGTCGAGCCGAGCGACACGATGTAGCAGGTGACGACGCAGGTATGGATGCCCGACCAGTCGAGTTGCGAGTACAGCAGGTAGCAGAAGATCGCCGCGGCGGTCGTCTTCAGCGCATAACGGATGTGGTCGGGATTGGTGCGGGCGTCGGGCAGGAAGAAGCCGCCGCGTGCGGCCGGCGCGGGGGCTTCGGGTATGGCGGCAGGGGCGGCGGCCGCGGCATCGGCCGTCGCGCCCGGCTCCGCGAAACGCGTGATCGCGGCATGGAGGTCGGTCGCGGCGATGCGCGCGAGCGGCGGCAGCGCGTCGGCGGGCGGCAGCGCGAGCGTCACGTCGACCGGGTAGCCGCCGCGTTCGAGAATGGCGGCCATGTCGTCGAGCGTCGCGGCGATCGGCGCGGCGAACGCATCGGGCAGCCGTGCGTCCGGTTCGCGATCGGCCAGCGCGACGCCGACCATCAGCGCGGTGCTCGACGCGATGGCCTGCCGCAGCGCCGCGACGTCGGCGGCGCTCGACGAGCCTTCGAGTTTCGACAGCTTGAGCCACGTGAGCAACTGCTTGTCGCCTTCGCGCAGGCTCGCGTCGAACGCGGCGCGTGTATCGTCGCCGCCGCGCAGTCGTCGCGCGGCGAGCCGCAGCCGCTTCGCGAGTTGCGCGTGCAGGAGCTTGCGCGGCGACGGCGCGATCAGCAGGTTGACGACGATCGCCACGCCGACGGGGATCGCGATCGTCAGCCAGATATAGAGCAACGCGCGCGTCGCGGCCTCGCCGAACGGCGCGAGGCCGAGCTGGTCGAGCCCGAAGCCGACGATCATCGCGAGGATCGCGCCCACCGGGCGCAGCTTGCTGGCGGAAGTCAGATAGAGGAGGGCGACCGACAGCACGGCCATGCAGGCGACCCGCAGGATCGAATAGTCGATGCTGAAGATCGCGATGCCGAGCACGAGCCCGATCACGATCGTGACGATCAGCAGCAGCGCGGCCGCGAGCACGATGCTCGTCACGCGGTCGGCGCGGATCATGAAGAACACGACGTACGCGGACAGCGCGGCTTCGGGCGTGCCATTCGCGGCCGTCACGAGCGCGGTCAGCGCGCAGATGAGCGCGACGCGCACGGCGATGGCCGTGCGCCCCGGAAACGGCGCGAGCAGTCGCAGGACTTCGCGCGGGCCCGGCGCGCGAACGTCAGCGGCAGGCAGTGCCATGCCGGACCTCGACGATCGCGCTGGCGCCGACGCGTACGAGCGCGGCGTCGGGCTCGTCGAGCTTCACGCGCACCGGGAAGCGCTGCGCGACGTGCACCCAGTTCACCGAGTTCTGCACGATCGGCAGCGAGCGCGGCAGGTTGATGCGCGCGCTGTCCGCGATGCCGGCGCCGATGCCGACGACCTTGCCCGTCAGCGGGCGGCTGCGGTCGATCATCGAATAGACGGTGGCGCAATCGCCGACCGCGATGCGGCTCAGCGCCGTCTCGCGGAAGTTGCCGACGGCGAACCATTCGCGCGCGTCGATCAGCGTGAAGATCGACTGGTTCGGCGCGAGGGTTTCGCCGGCGAGCACGGTCAGGCCCGTCACGAGCCCGTCGTGCGGCGCGCGCACGACCGTATCGTCGAGTGCATGCTGTGCGCGTGCGAGCGCGGCTTCGCGCGCATGCAGCGTCGCGATCGCGTCGGCTTCGTCGCCGATCGTCCGGGCCGATGCGTGCTGCTGTTCCTGCGCCTGCGCGAGCGACACGGACGCGTCGCGCTGGCGGACCTTCGCCTGGTCGAACTGCTGCGCGCTGACGTAGCCCTGCGCGGCAAGCGGCGCGAGGCGGTTCACGTCGCGCGTCGCGAGATCGTAGTTCTGCGTCGCGCGCTTGACCTGCTCGGCGGCGACCGCCGCGTTCGAACGCTCGCCGATCAGCGAGCGGCGGCGCGTGTCGAGCGATGCGCGCGCGAGTTCGACGTCGGCCTGCGCCTGCGCGACCGACAGCCGATACGGCACGGGATCGATCTCGTACAGCAGGTCGCCCTTCGCGACGCGCTGGTTCTCGTGCACCGCGAGCTGCACGATGCGGCCGCCGACCGGCGACGCGACGTGCACGACGTCGGCGTCGATCGACGCGTCGTCGGTGGACGGGTAGGCCGCCGTGCGGTAGTACGCATACACGAGCGCGGCGATGCCGAGCGCGACGATCGCGAGCGCGATCACGCGGCCTTTCACGGACGGGCGGGGGAGTCCGGCGGCCTTCATGCGAACGGCCCCGTGCCGGTGAGCCAGACGATCACGGCGACCACGAGCCCGATCGCGGTGCAGACGGCGAGCTGGTAAGGCACGGTGGCGGCCCAGCCGGTCGCGACGAACACGCGGTGCGCGACGATCGCGCCGATGACGCCGACGATCGCGCTGACGAGCCAGAGCGGGAAATACGCGCCGAACAGCACGTACGACGGGGCGCCTCGCGACGCGCAGCCCGCGAGCGGCAGGGCGGGCGCCAGGGCGGCGGCAACGCGCAGGGGCGCGCGCGGCATTGTTTTTCTCATGGTGTGACGAGCTCGACGTTGGGGGTGGATGCCGGGCGCGGCGCAATGCGGATCGTCGCCGCGACGACGATTCCAGGGTACGGAGCCGATCATAAATCAGCGCGATGCGGATCGCCAGCCATCCGGCGCGCGTGCACGGCACGGGCGGTGCGCGCTCGCGGACGCGCCGACGGTCGTGCCGGTCCGTCCGGCCGCGCGTTTCCGCAACGATGGCTGGCCCGCCGCGATTCTGCCAGTGCACGCTCGCGTAGGGTTGCTAACGGACTGTAAAGGATCGTCAGATGAAAGAAGGGAGGCGGCTTTTGTCATGCCGACGCAGTGCAATGACGGTGGAAACGATCGATTGCTGCCTGACCGTATGCGAATCCGGCCGGTCCTGCCGGCCGGGCGTGGCCGCGAGCGCGAGGCGGGCGCGCCGGTACGGTATCGCTTGCAGCCCGTCGGTGCGCACGTCGTCCGCGACGATGCCGATGTCGGCCACGCCTTCCTGCACCGCGCGCACGAGGTGGGGGCTCGGCCGCTCCTGCGTGTCGATCGTCACGTCGGGGTAGTTGACGAGATAGTCGCGCGGCACGCGGCGTGCATGCGCAAGCAGCGCCTCACCGGGCGCGGTCGGCGTGACGCCCTGACTCGTGCGGCTCAGCGGGCTCGTCACGATCTGCTCTTCGAGATTCTCGATGCGCATGCTGGCTGCCGGCACCGGCAGGCCGCCTCCGCGATGGGCGTGAAGCGCTCGAGGTCGACGCGCTACAGCGCACGGACAGCACGGCGCGAGGACGGCCGACCGTCGCGTGAAGCCGCGCGGCCCTCCACCCGCGGCCGCGACCGGTCGTCACGGGCGGGATCTGTGTACCATCGTGCGTATGGCGCGACGTGCGGTACGGGACAGCCCCGTGCCGCGCGTCGCGGAAGCGGTATCGCAACGAAGGTGAGTGTTCCATGCGAAGTTTCTTTGTCCGGTTCATTGCAATCGGCGTGCTGTTCCATCTGTACGTCGGGATGCGGATCATTCCCGATGCATTCGCGTCGCCGGTCGCGCGCACGATCGCGGCGCTCGTGCTGGCGAGTTTCGTCGTGCTGATTCCGGTCGGCATGTTCTCGCGCCGCTTCGACGAAGGCTGGGCGGCGACGCTGGTCGGCTGGGCCGGCGCGCTCGTGATGGGTTTTTTTTCGTCGCTGCTGGTGCTGACGTTGCTGCGCGAGTTCGTGCTGCTCGGCGTGGTCGCGTGGCGGTATCTCGGACACGACGGCGGGTGGCGCGGCGCCGCGACCGACACGGCGCTCGGCGTGCTGGCGGCCGCGGTGCTCGTTACCGCGATCGGGTTCGTCGGCGCGCGCCGCACGGCGGCGGTCAAGCGCGTGTCGATTCCGGTGGCGGGGCTGCCGGCGGCGCTCGACGGGCTGACGATCGTCCAGCTGTCCGACATCCACGTCGGGCCGACGATCAAGCGGCCGTACATTGAACGGATCGTGCGTGCGGTCAATGCGCTCGACGCCGACCTGGTGGTCGTGACCGGCGACGTGGTGGACGGTTCGGTCAAGCGCCTGCGCGACCACACGGCGCCGCTCGGCCAGATGCGGTCGCGGCACGGCAGCTTCCTCGTGACCGGCAATCATGAGTATTACGCGGGCGCACACGAGTGGATCGACGAGTTCCGCCGCATCGGGCTGACGGTGCTGCTGAACGAGCACGTGCTGATCGAGCATGACGGCGCGCGCGCGGTGCTCGCGGGCGTGACCGATTTCACGGCCGGCGGGTTCGATCCCGCGCATCGCAGCGACCCCGAGCAGGCGCTGGCGGGTGCACCGCGCGACGTCGGCACGAAGATCCTGCTCGCGCATCAGCCGCGCAGCGCGGAAGCGGCGAATCGCGCGGGTTACACCGTGCAGCTGTCGGGCCATACGCACGGCGGCCAGTTCCTGCCGTGGCCGCCGTTCGTACGGATGCAGCAGCCGGTGATCGGCGGGCTGAACCGCTTCGGCGACATGTGGCTTTATACGAGCCGCGGCACCGGATACTGGGGGCCGCCGAACCGCTTCGGCGTGCCGTCCGAGATCGCGCTGATCCGCTTGACGCGTGGTTGAGGCCGGCGCAAGCCCGTTATCGGCGTGAACGGGCCCGCGCTCGCAACCGTTATTCGATGCGTGCGATGTCGTCGAAATCGAAGCGCGGGCTGCGCGGGAACAGGCCGGCCGGATCGCCGTAGCCGAGATTCACGAGGAAGTTGCTCTTGATCGCGGTGCCCGCGAAGAATTCGGCATCGACCTTCGCGCCGTCGAAGCCCGACATCGGGCCCGCGTCGAGGCCGAGCGCGCGTGCGGCCAGGATCAGGTAAGCGCCTTGCAGCGACGCGTTGCGGAACGTGGTGGCCTCGATCAGCGCATCGTTGCCGGCAAACCAGCTGCGTGCGTCGGCGTGCGGGAACAGGCGCGGCAGGTGCTCGTGGAACGCGTAGTCCATCCCGACGATCACGGTGACGGGCGCGGCCATCGTTTTCGCGAGGTTGCCTTCGGACAGCGCGGGTTTCAGGCGCGCCTTCGCATCGGGCGACTTCACGAACACGAAGCGCGCGGGGCTCGAGTTCGCCGACGTCGGGCCGAATTTCGTCAGGTCGATCAGGCGGTGCAGCAGCGCGTCGTCGACGGGTTTGTCCTGCCACGCGTTGTGCGTGCGGGCGGAGCGAAACAGTTGATCGAGGGCGGAATCGGAGAGCGTCGTCATGATGGGATCCGGGAAGAATGCGGCCGGGTCGCGCCGGCCGGCATGGCGGAGAAAAGCGGCGCCCCTCGGCGGGGCGTGCCGCGACACGCCGCGATGATAGCGTGATGCGCGAATGCGCATCGCGGCACGCGGCCGCTTCCTTTCATCGGCGAATGACAGCGCATGGCGGGGCGGGGCGCCGTTGGCTAGTATGCAGACAGGCCTCGTTCGTTCCGTTTCTCGCCCGTTCCTTCCGACATGTCGACCCCCGATTTCTTCGCTGACACGCCCGTGCCCGACGTGGACTGGTATCCCGACTGGCTCGCGCAACCCGATGCCGATCGCGCGCTGGCCGCGCTGATCGGCGAGGTCGCCTGGCGGCAGGACACGATCCGCACGCCGCGCGGCCGCCTTCCGTTGCCGAGGCTGACCGCGTGGCAGGGCGAGCCGGATGCCGTCTACGTGTACTCGGGGATCCGCAACGTGCCCGCGCCGTGGACGCCGGCCGTGCTCGACCTGAAGCAGGCGGTCGAGGCGACGTGCGGTACGCGCTTCAACAGCGTGCTGCTCAATCGCTATCGGAACGGGCTGGACGGCCTCGGCTGGCATGCGGACAACGAGCCGGCGCTCGGGGATGAACCGGTGATCGCATCGGTGAGCCTCGGGGCGATGCGCGTGTTCGATCTGCGCCACCGCGCGACCGGCATCACGCATGCGTATCGCCTCGTGCACGGCAGCCTGCTCGTGATGCGCGGGCGCACGCAGGCGGAATGGCAGCACCGCGTGCCGAAGGCGCCGGGTGTGCAGGGCGAGCGCGTCAACCTGACTTTCCGGCGCGTGATGTCCGCCGGATAGGTCGCGCCCCGTTTATGCGATCCACGAATGGCCGACGCAAGCAATCGTTCGCGTGTGCGGCACGTTGCCGCACGAATGCGATGCCGCATCGCCCCGCGCGGTGCGGAAGCCCGTGCCGTATGGGTTTCAGTCAGTTTCGATCGACCGGCCGGTTCCGATAGATGAGTGAAACCTCTGATGGTGCGTCGCAACAATTATTGACTAGACTGTCAAATGGCAGAAGCGCGTCGGCACACCGGCGCGACCCTTTCGACATGCCTCGAGTGTGGCCTATGCGGCGCGCAAGGGGCGGGAGCAAAACGCGTGACCGTACTCGACCCTTCCTTCGAACCCTCGCTGCACGTCTTCGAGCAAGACGGCGGATGGCAATGGGCGCTGACGGTGAAGCGGGCGACCGGCGTCGGTGTGAAAGTCGTTGCGTTCAGCCAGGAAGGCTTTCGCGGCGAGGCCGAGGCGTACGCCGCCGGCCAGCTTGCCCGCGCCGAATATGACGCAGCCGTGACGGCCTGACGCCGTCGCGGCGGTCCGCCCGAGGATCGCCTCTCGCCGTCCCCCTTTCGCCGCCCGCCGCCGGGCGGTGCTTGCCCGATTCCTTTCCGTTTTCAGCTTTTTGTCCGCCGCGCGGCGCGCATCGCGCGACACCGCATGCGGGACGTCGTCACGCGCGTCGAGTTCGTGTCGCTCGGCGATCCCGGTGCCGATGCGACGCTGCGGCAACTGCTCATGACCGGCCCGCTGGCGGAGCCGCGGCCCGACATGCCGCAGCCGTTGCGGGTGCGCCCGCGGCTCGCGCCGAATCCCGACGCGTTGGCGGCGGCGCGCACGCCGTGACACCCGGAGCAGGGTCGGCGCCGGCGGATATCGTAATAAGATATGAGGTTATCGCGCCGGCGGGACGACGGCGTCCGTTTTCCTCACAAGGAGCTATCCATGCAACTGACCCAGCTAGGCGGGCATGTCGCCCAATCCGGCCTCGGCGAAAGGCAAAAACACGCGCAGGCGCTGATGTTCGGGATGGCCAACATCAACGAGTACGTGTCCGGCGGCGTCTGCTACGACGCCGCGGCCTATGTCCGGTATCTGCTGCGTGCCGACGCGCTGATCGCGCCCGGTGCGCTGCTCGACACGATCGGCCAGCTGTGGAAGTCGCGGTTCAACTTCGAGACCGGCGATCAATGGGACGGACGCGCGAGCATTCCGGCGGGCACCGCGGTCGGCTTCTCCAGAAACGGCAACGTGTTTCATGCGGCGATCGCCGTCGGCGGCAGCCGGATCCGCGCGATCAACGGCGGCCTGCTGGGCAGCGGCTGGATGTATGCGGTCGATCTCGCGCGGGTGCTGGAGCCGGATCCGGCCGGCGGCTTCACCTACGACCGCGCGAACATTCGCGTCTACCTGTCGCGCCTGTAGGCGATCCGGCGCGCCACGCCGGACACGGGCCGGCCGCACCTCGGCGGTGCGGCCGGCTGCCCGCCGTTCGGCGATTCCCGCATGGCGTCGCGCCGTCCAACGCTGCTATCCTCTCGACCTTGAATGACACCGCATCGCGGTGTGGATGCGCATGTTGCGTCACGGCGTGCGTGCCGGTGCGATCCGGCGCGCGCGCTGAGGTAGCATGACTGAATATCCACGATGATCCATGACCTGTTTCGTGACTGATTTCCTTTCGTCCATGTCCACATGGTCAAGACAACGATGAGCGGCGCACCCGATCCGGCGGCGCCCGGCGACGACGAATCGTCCGGCGGCGCGTCGTCCTACCTGGTGCCGGGGCTCGAACGCGGGCTGCGGATCCTGGCCGAATTCTCCGCGCGCGAGCCCGTGCTCGGCGCGCCGGAACTGTCGAAGCGCATCGGCATTCCGCGCACGACCACGTTCCGCCTGCTGCAGACGCTCGAGGCGCTCGGCTTCCTCGAGCGCGTGAACGGCGACCGTTATTTCCGGCTTGGCGTCGGCGTGCTGCGGCTCGGTTTCGAATACCTGAACTCGCTTGAATTGACCGATCTCGGTACGCCCGTGCTCGAACGGCTGCGCGATGCGACCGGCCTGTCGACGCATCTGCTGATCCGCGACCAGCGCGACGTCGTGTTCGTCGCGAAGGCGCAGAGCAATACGTCGATGTTCGGTTCGGTGAAGGTGCACGTCGGCACGCGCTTGCCCGCGCATGCGACCGTGCACGGCCACGTGCTGATGGGCGACCTCACGCGCGACGCGTTGCGTCAGCTCTATCCGGAGAAAAAACTCGAGCAGTTCACCGAGCGCACGCCGGGCAGCGTCGACGAGCTGTACGAACGCGTGCGCCACTACGCGCGGCTCGGCTACGCGGTCAGCGAGGCGGCGTTCGAGAGCGGCATTTCGGCGGTGACCGCGCCCGTGCGCGATCAGTCGGGCTCGATCGTCGCGGCGATCACCGCGACGGTGCCGCGTTCGGAGATCGGCGAGGCCGGCGAGAAGGAACGGCTCGTCGAAGCCGTGTGCGGCGCGGCGGTCGACCTGTCGCAGCGGCTGAACTATCGTCCGCTCGAAAGCGATCCGACGTTCGCGCACGCGCGCCACAAGGTCGCGATGTTCTGACATCGACGCTTCGGGCAGGCCGCCGCACGCGGCCGCGCACAGAAGAAAGAGCGGCCCGCGGGCCGCTCTTTTCGTTTCAGGCGCCGGACGCCCGGCACCGCTCAGAACGAGTGATGGATCCCGGTCAGGACGATCACCTGGTTCGCGGTGCTCGACACGCCGGCCGTGAAGAACGCGGCCTTCGCGCCGCCCGACCCGTGTTCGTAGAGCACGTTCGCATAGAGCTGCGTGCGCTTCGACAGCGCGTAGATGTCGCCGAGCTCGACCTGCGTCCAGCGGCGGCCGGCCAGCGTCGTGGTCGCCGCACCGCCCGCGATCGTGTTGAACGCGCTGCTGCGGTAGTTCACGCCCGCGTCGTAGCTCTGGAACGTATCCGAATAGCCGTTCGACTGCATCTTCGTGCGCGTGTAGAGGCCATGCACGAGGAAGTCGCCGAACTGGTAGGACGCGCCCGCGCCGATGTTCTCGACCTTGTTCGCGAGATAGCCGTTCGCGGTGTTCTGCCCCTGGAACGACGTAATGCCGGTCTGGCTGATCAGGATCGAGCGGTCGTGCTCGTTCGAGTACACGGCCGACGCCTTGAACGGCCCGTTCGCATAGTTCAGCGCGACGCCGACCGACTTGCCGGTCGAGAAGTTCGTCGTGTTGCCGAGCGCCAGCGTGGCCGCGGCCGAGAAGCCCGCGAAGGTCGGCGAGCGGTACTTGACCGCGTTGTTGTACGGCACGTTGCCGGTCGCGGCGAGCCCGTCGATGTTGCCGGGGTGGAACGCGTACCAGCTCAACGCGAGGTAGGCCGTGCTGAGCGGATCGAGATAGTCGAACGACAGCGGCGTCTGGCGGCCGAGCGTCAGCGTGCCGTAGCGGTCGGAGCTCAGGCCGACGAATGCCGCGCGGTTCCAGATCGTGTTCGCGGTCGCGAACTGGCCGTTGTTCGTATAGAAGCCGTTTTCGAGCTGAAAGATCGCCGACAGGCCGCCGCCGAGATCTTCCTTGCCCTTCAGGCCCCACCGGTCGGGCTGGGTGTTGCCCTGGATCATCGCCCACTTTGCATGGCCGCCGACGTTGTTCACGTATGCGACGCCCGCATCCAGGCTGCCGTACAGCGTCACGCTGCTCTGCGCCCACGCGCCCGACGCGGCGCCCAATCCGACCACTGCTGCTGCTACCGCATGCTTGACCATTTGATCTCCTGAATCTCCAACCTGATGAAAACGTGCCATGGCGGCATGTGCGGGGACGGCCGGCCGTCGCACTGGGGTTCGCCATTTGGTGGGCATTTTTGTGTTCCATACAAGGAACGACGTGCCTCTGATGGAATGGAGTATAGAGTCGTCAAGCACCGTATCAAAAATAAATTTTTCGGGCCGGAAGGGTTTTCCGACGATGCCCGGCATCGGTGCGTGATGCCCCGAAAATGACGATAAATGCCCGTCACACAACAAAAAATTACATTTGACAAGGTGATCGAAGGCGATCGCCGATCGCACGGTCAGTGTTTTCCCTAGGACATGCAGCTTTTTATTTTACTCACGGAAGGTCGCTCCTATAATCACCATCCATAAACTGATGTTCCTGATATGGAACAAATCGGAACAAACCGAGAGTCGATCAGAAGGAAGGGTGCGAGATGTCAGAGCAATGGATTTGCGCCGGTCACGCCGGCGCGCTGTCGGAAGACACGCCGATCGAGTTCAAGCGGACCGACGGCGTCGAAATCGGGATCTATCGCGTCGGCGACGACGTGTATGCGCTCGAAAACGTGTGCCCGCATGCGTACGCGCTGCTGACGCAGGGGTTCGTCGACGAAGGCACGGTCGAATGCCCGCTGCACGAGGCCGTGTTCGACATCAAGACGGGCGAATGCCTGAAGGGTCCGGGCGGGCGCGCGCTGAAGCAGTACGCGGTGCGCCTCGCCGGCGAGGAAATCCAGATCAAGGTGGAATGACATGAAAGAAGCGACCGTCAACTTCAATCCCTTCCTGAAGCCGTGGGTGGCGCCGCAGCCGAACAACGTCGCGGGCAAGGGGCAGATCGAGATCCCCGGCCAGGTCGAGAACCAGGTCTGGCAGAACCGCAAGGCCGCGCCGACGCAGTACGAGAACGATCTCGGCGATGCGCTCGAGCGCGTGTTCGAAGCCGGTGCGACCGAGCTGGACGACGTCGTCGCGGGCCTGAACCGCATCGGCTTCCGCGCACCGGACGGCACTGCGTGGACCGCCGAACGTTTCCGCGCCGAAATGGCCGCGCTGGCGGAATGAGCGCGCCGCGCGCGTGAACGCCGACCCGACGACAACCGCATCCGGAGCACACTGATGACGTCCCCCGTACAACACGCAGTCCAACACGCAGTCCAACACGACCCGGTCCGTGACTATCTCGACCGCGGCATCAAGAACTACTGGTATCCCGTTGCACCCAGCTGGCAGGTGTCGAATGCACCCGTCGGCCTCACGCGCCTGTCCGAGCAGATCGTGCTGTGGCGCGATCACGACGGCAAGGTCCACGCGCTCGAGGATCGCTGCCCGCACCGCGGCGCGCGCCTGTCGCTCGGCTGGAACCTCGGCGGCAGCATCGCGTGCTGGTATCACGGCATCGAAGTCGACGGCGGCGGCACCGTCAACCGCGTGCCGGCCGTATCGAACTGTCCGCTCGAAGGCACGAAGTGCGTGAAGTCGTACCCGGTGGAAGAGAAGGCCGGCGCGATCTTCCTGTGGTTCGGCGACGAAGCGCACGGCGAGCCGGCGCCGCTGAACCTGCCCGAGGAACTGGTCGCCGACGAGTACGCCCATTTCCTGTGCGTGTCGAACTGGAAGTGCAATTACCAGTACGCGATCGACAACGTGATGGACCCGATGCACGGCGCGTACCTGCACGCGACGTCGCACTCGATGGCCGAAGGCGACAAGCAGGCCGACATGCGCGTGCGCAAGACGGAAACGGGCCTGATGTTCGAGAAGACCGGCCAGCGCGACGTGAACTTCGACTGGGTCGAGCTCGGCGAAACGGGTTGCCTGTGGATGCGCCTCGCGATTCCGTACAAGCAGAAGTTCGGTCCGGGCGGCAACTTCGGGATCATCGGCTTCGCGACGCCGGTCGACGGCGACAACTGCCAGGTCTATTTCTGGCGGACGCGCAAGGTCGGCGGCTGGCGGCGCGACGTGTGGCGCTTCATGTACCGCAACCGTCTCGAGGGCCTGCACTGGGACGTGCTCGAGCAGGACCGCTACGTCCTCGAAAGCCTCGCGCCGCACGCGCGCGATCACGAATACCTGTACCAGCACGACGTCGGCATCACGCGCGTGCGCCGGATGCTGCGCCAGCGTGCGCAGGAACACCTGTCCGCACTCGATGCGCATCGCGCGGCACACGCCGCTTCGGAGCCCGCGAATGGCTGAGCTCGCTCCGGTCGTGCCGCTGCCGGGGCGCCGCGTGCTCGTCACGGGCGGCGCACGCGGTCTCGGTGCGGCGTTCGTGAGGGCGCTCGCCGCCGCGGGCGCGCAGGTCGCGTTCGGCGACGTGCTCGTCGAAGAGGGCCGCGCGCTGGCCGCGGAACTCGCGCAAGCGGGCCACGCCGCGCATTTCCTCGCGCTCGACCTGGCCGATCCGGCGAGCATCGACGCGTTCGTCGCGCAAGGTGCCGCGGCGCTCGGCGGCATCGATGCGCTGATCAACAACGCGGCGATCACGAACTCGGGCGGCAAGCTGTCGACGGAGCTCGACGTGTCGACGTGGGACGCCGTGATGAACGTGAACGTGCGCGGCGTGTGGCTCGTCAGCAATGCAGCGCTGCCGCACCTCGCGCAGTCGGGCCGCGGCGCAATCGTGAACCTCGCATCGGACACCGCGCTGTGGGGCGCGCCGAAGCTGCTCGCGTACGTCGCGAGCAAGGGCGCGGTGATCGCGATGACGCATGCGCAGGCACGCGAGTTCGGTGCGCACGGCGTGACGGTCAACGCGATTGCGCCTGGGCTCACCGAAGTCGAGGCGACCGCCTACGTGCCGGCCGAGCGTCACGCGTTCTACCTGCAGGGCCGCGCGCTGACGCGCGCGCAGGTGCCCGACGACGTGACGGGCCCCGTGCTGTTCCTGCTGTCGGACGGCGCGCGCTTCGTGACGGGTCAATTGCTGCCGGTGAACGGCGGCTTCGTAATGAATTGATGTTTTCACACTGAATGAAGGAGTGGACGATGGCGGACGCCGATCTCGAACGCAAGTCGTGGGACCAGCCGGAAGGCGCAAGCTTCAACGACTGGATGGAAGGGCGTGTCGCGCGTTACGCGACGCGGCGCTACGACTGGGACGCGCTGAAGTTCCAGGCCGACTACGACCCGAAGTACCGCCGCGCGCAGATGCGCTACGTCGGCACGGGCGGCACGGGCGTCGCGAAGGACGTCAACACGGTGCCGGCCGGCGGCTTCACGTTCTCGACGATGGTCATTCCGGCCGGCAACATCGGCCCGAGCCACATCCACACCGACGTCGAGGAAATCTTCTTCGTGCTGCGCGGCAAGATGAAGGTCATCTGCGAGCGCGACGGCGAGACATGGGAAGCGATCCTCGGCGAGCGCGACCTGATCTCGGTGCCGCCGGGCGTGTATCGCACGGAAATCAACGTTGGCGAGGAAGATGCGCTGATGTGCGTGATGCTCGGGTCACCGAAGCCGATCACGCCGACGTATCCGCCCGATTCGCCGCTCGCGAAGATCAAGCGTTGAGACGGAGCCGGTGAAGCAATGAGTGTCATCGACAAACGTGAACGCGACCGCACCGCGGCGTTCGCCGCGCTGCTCGGGCAGTTTCCCGAGCAGCGTTGCGCGGCCGGCGCGGCGGGCACGATCGGTTACCGCGAGGCCGGCGCGCAGCATGCGGGCCGCGCGCTGCCCGTCGTGCTGCTGCACGGGATCGGCTCGGGCGCCGCATCGTGGGTTCGCCAGCTCGACACGCTCGGCGCGTCGCGGCGCGTGCTCGCATGGGATGCGCCCGGTTACGGCGTGTCGACGCCCGTGCACGGCGCGTCGCCGGATGCCGCCGATTACGCGGCATCGCTGAACGCGTGGCTCGAGGCACTCGGCATCGAACGCTGCGTGCTGGTCGGTCATTCGCTCGGCGCGATCGTCGCGGGCGGTCTCGCCCGCGCGGTGCCTGCGCGGATCGCCGGCCTGCTGCTGGTATCGCCCGCGGGCGGTTACGGCAGCGCGCCGGCCGATACGCGCGACGCGCGCCGCGACGCGCGGCTCGCGATGCTCGCGGCGCTCGGTCCGGCCGGGCTCGCCGAGCAGCGCAGCGGCAACATGCTGTCCGGTTTCGCGAACGAGGAAGCGAAGGCGTGGGTGCGCTGGAACATGGCGCGCATCGTGCCGGCCGGCTACGCGCAGGCCACGCACCTGCTCGCGAATGCCGATCTCGCGACCGATCTCGCCGGCTTTCGCGGCCGCACGGCCGTGGCCGTCGGCGCGCACGACGCGATCACGCCGCCCGCCGCGTGCGAGCGGATCGCCGCGGCCGCGCACGTCGCGCTGCAGGTGATTCCGCAAGCAGGCCACGCCGGCTACGTGGAAGCGCCGGCCGTTTATTCCGCCTTGATCGACGGTTTCTGCCGTCAATGCGACCCACAGCGGGGGCTGGCATGAGCGAACCGCTGCAACGACCGGCATCCGAACACGCGAAGGCCGACGCGAACTATGTGGTGCCGGGCCTCGAACGCGGGCTGCGGATTCTGGCCGAATTCTCGCCGCGCGAGCCGGTGCTCGGCGCGCCCGAACTGTCGAAGCGGCTCGGCATTCCGCGCACGACGGTGTTCCGTCTGCTGCAGACGCTCGAATCGCTCGGCTTTCTCGAGCGTGCGGACAAGGATCGCAACTACAAGCTCGGCATCGCCGTGTTGCGGCTCGGCTTCGAATACCTGAGCTCGCTGGAGCTGACCGATCTCGGCCTGCCGGTGATCGAAAGCCTGCGCGATGCGACCGGCTTCACGACGCACATCGTGATCCGCGACGGCCGCGACGTGGTGTTCGTCGCAAAGGCGCAGAGCCAGTCGCCGGTGTTCAGCTCGATCCGCGTGAACGTCGGCACGCGCCTGCCCGCGCATGCGACGACCCACGGCCATGTGCTGATGGGCGACCTGTCGCTGAAGGAGCTGCATGCGCTGTATCCGGACGGCGCGCTGACCCGGATGACGAGCGCGACGCCGGAAACGGTCGACGCGCTGTACGACGTGATCCGCGAGGATGCGCTGCGCGGCTACGGCGTCAGCAATTCGTCGTTCGAGCGCGGCATCTCGGTGGTCACGGCGCCGGTGCGCAACGAGACGCAGAAGATCGTCGCGTGCATCACGGTGACGGTGCCGCGTCCGGAGATTGACGCGGCGCTGATCGCGGACGGGCTGATCGACAAGGTGCAGCGCGCGGCGGCGGAATTGTCGCGGCGGCTCAATTACCGCTCGGATGACGAGCACACGTTTCTGAAGGCTTTAGGACTCCGATGATTCAGATCGATCTGACCGGGCAGGTCGCGGTGGTGACGGGCGGTTCGTCCGGCATCGGCCTCGCGACGGCCGAACGGTTCCTGCAAGCGGGCGCGTCGGTTGCAATCTGCGGCCGCGACGGCGACCGCCTGGCGCGCGCCGAAGCGATGCTCGGCGGGAAATACCCGGGCGCGCAACTGCTCGCCGCGCGCTGCAACGTGCTCGACGAAGCCGACGTGGCCGCATTCGCGCAGGCGGTATCGGCGCGCTTCGGCCGTGCCGACATGCTGGTCAACAACGCCGGCCAGGGTCGCGTGTCGACCTTCGCCGATACGACCGACGACGCATGGCGCGAAGAACTCGAGCTGAAGTACTTCAGCATCATCCGCCCGACGCGCGCGTTCCTGCCGCTGCTGCGCGACGCGCAGGCGCCGACGATCACGTGCGTGAACTCGCTGCTCGCGCTGCAGCCGGAGCCGCACATGGTCGCGACGTCGTCGGCGCGCGCGGGCGTGCTAAGCCTCGTGAAGTCGCTCGCGACCGAACTGGCGCCGCAGCGCATCCGCGTGAACTCGATCCTGATCGGCATCGTCGAGTCGGGGCAGTGGCGCCGTCGCTACGACACGCAGGCGCAGCCCGGCGAAAGCTGGGACGACTGGACGGGCGCGCTCGCCCGCAAGAAGAACATTCCGCTGAACCGCTTCGGCAAGCCTGACGAGGCCGCCTGGGCACTCTTTTATCTCGCAACGCATCTGTCGTCGTACACGACGGGCAGCCATATCGACGTTTCTGGAGGCTTTGCACGCCATGTCTAAAAAAACCACGGTTGGCGAGCTGATTGCCGCCTTTCTCGAGCAGTGCGGCGTGAAAACCGCATTCGGTGTCATCTCGATCCACAACATGCCGATCCTCGACGCGATCAACTCGCGCGGCAACATCCGGTATGTCGGCGCGCGCGGCGAAGCGGGCGCATTGAACATGGCCGACGGGCTGGCCCGCGTGTCGGGCGGCCTCGGCGTCGCGTTCACGAGCACCGGCACCGCGGCCGGCAATGCGGCCGGCGCGATGGTCGAGGCGCTGACGGCCGGCACCGCGCTGCTGCACGTGACGGGACAGATCGAGACGCCTTACCTCGACCAGGATCTGGCGTACATCCACGAAGCGCCCGACCAGTTGTCGATGCTCGACTCGATCTCGAAGGCCGCGTTCCGCGTGCGCACCGTCGAAACCGTGCTGCCGACGATCCGCGAAGCCGTGCGCATCGCGCAAACGGCGCCGACGGGCCCCGTGTCGGTCGAGATTCCGATCGACATCCAGGCAGCCGAAATCGAATGGCCGGAAGACCTCGCACCGGCGCACGTCACGGTGCGCGAGCATGACACCGCGCGCGTCGCGAAGCTCGCCGACGCACTCGCGGCGAAGCGCCGCCCGCTGCTGTGGCTCGGCGGCGGTGCGCGCCACGCGCGTGAGGAAGTCGAACGCCTCGTGAAGCTCGGCTTCGGCGTCGTGACGAGCGTGCAGGGCCGCGGCGTGCTGCCCGAGGATCATCCGGCGACGCTCGGCGCGTTCAACCTGCACGCGTCCGTCGAGGCGTTCTACAAGACCTGCGACGCGCTCGTCGTCGTCGGCTCGCGCCTGCGCGGCAACGAGACGCTGAAGTACAAGCTCGCGCTGCCGCAGCCGCTGTTCCGCGTCGACGCCGATGCGCTCGCCGACAACCGCGGCTACCGCAACGAACTGTTCGTGCACGGCGATTCGAAGCGCGTGCTGGCCGAACTGGCCGATTGCCTCGAAGGCCGCCTGTCGGTCGATCCGCAATTCGCGGCCGATCTCGCGGCGGCCCGCGAACAGGCGGTGGCCGACGTGTCGAAGGGCCTCGGGCCGTACAAGAAGCTCGTCGACACGCTGCAGGGCGCGGTCGGCCGCGACTACAACTGGGTGCGCGACGTGACGATCTCGAACAGCACGTGGGGCAACCGCCTGCTGAAGATCTTCGAGCCGCGCTCGGGCGTGCATGCGCTCGGCGGCGGCATCGGCCAGGGCATCCAGATGGGCATCGGCGCGGCGCTCGCGGGCGCCGCGGCGAAGACGGTCTGCCTCGTCGGCGACGGCGGCCTGATGGTCAACGTCGGCGAACTCGTGACGGCCGTGCAGGAAAACGCGAACGTGATGATCGTGCTGATGAACGACCAGTGCTACGGCGTGATCCGCAACATCCAGGACGCGCACTACGGCGGCCGCCGCTGCTTCGTGCAGTTGCACCAGCCCGATTTCGCGCAGTTCTGTGCGAGCTTCGGCCTCACGCACTACCGGATCACGTCGCTCGACGACGCCGAGGCGATCGTGCGCGAAGGGTTGGCGAAGGACGGGCCGGTGATGGTCGAAGTCGACATGCTGTCGGTCGGCACGTTCGCGTCGCAGTTCGCGGGCCCGCCGGTGAAGAAGGAAGCGCCGACGGAGCGCCAGTATGCGTAACGCGCACGCACTCGTCGACGTCGCGATGATCGGCTTCGGCGCGATCGGCGCGGCCGTGTACCGCGCGGTCGAGCACGATGCGTCGCTGCGCGTCGCGCACGTGATCGTGCCGGAACACCAGCGCGCGGAGGTACAGCGCGTGCTCGGCGGTGCGGTGGAGGTCGTGTCGTCGGTCGACGCACTGGCCCGCCGCCCCGAGTTCGCGCTCGAATGCGCGGGCCACGGCGCACTCGTCGATCACGTCGTGCCGCTGCTGAAGGCCGGCACCGACTGCGCGGTCGCCTCGATCGGCGCGCTGTCCGATCTCGCGCTGCTCGACCTGCTGTCGCGGGCGGCCGACGAAGGCGGCACGACGGTGACGCTGCTGTCGGGCGCGATCGGCGGCATCGACGCGCTGGCGTCCGCGAAGCAGGGCGGCCTCGACGAAGTGCTGTACGTCGGCCGCAAGCCGCCGCTCGGCTGGCTCGGTACGCCGGCCGAGGCCTTGTGCGACCTGCATGCGATGACCGGGGAAAAGGTGATCTTCGAAGGCACCGCGCGCGACGCCGCGCGGCTGTATCCGAAGAACGCGAACGTCGCGGCAACCGTGGCGCTCGCGGGCCTCGGCCTCGACGCGACGCACGTGCGGCTGATCGCCGATCCGGCGGTCGAGCGCAACGTGCACCGCATCACCGCGCGCGGCGCGTTCGGCGAGATGTCGCTCGAAATGAGCGGCAAGCCGTTGCCCGACAACCCGAAGACGTCCGCGCTGACGGCGTACAGCGCGATCCGCGCGCTGCGCAACCGCGCGGCCCGCTGCGTGATCTGACCGGGCCTTGGACCGTCCGCCCGCGCCACGGCGAGGGCGGACGCGCAGACACAGAATTGTGGGACTTGTGACATGACTCCTTTCGATACCAGCCTCGTACCCGACGGCACCATCCTGGTGGGCGGCGAGTGGCGGCGCGGCCGTGGCGAGCCCTACGCGAGCATTTATCCGGCCGACCAGTCGCTGAACATGGAAGTGTCGACGGCGAACGCGGAAGACGCGGCCGAAGCCGTCGAGGCCGCCGACGCCGCCTGGCGTCGCGCCGACTGGGCCGGGCTGAAGCCGCACCAGCGCGCGCAGGTGCTGTACCGCATTGCCGACCTGATCATGCAGCGCCACGAGGCGCTCGCGAATCTGCAGCGCCGCGACAACGGCAAGCCGATCGGCGAGACGCGCGTGCTGGTGGCGAGTGCGGCGAACACGTTCCGCTATTTCGCGGCGTGCCTCGAGACGCTCGACGAGGAACTGACGCCGTCGCGCGGCGATTACCTGACGATGAGCGTGTACGAGCCGATCGGCGTGATCGCGGCCATCACGCCGTGGAATTCGCCGATCGCGTCCGATGCGCAGAAGCTCGCGCCGGCGCTCGCCGGCGGCAACGCGGTCGTGCTCAAGCCGGCCGAAGTCACGCCGCTCGTGTCGCTCGCGCTGGCGCGCATCTGCGAGGAAGCCGGCGTGCCGAAGGGCGTGCTGAGCGTGCTGCCGGGCAAGGGCTCGGTGATCGGCGACGTGCTCGTGCGCCATCCGCTGGTGAAGAAGGTGTCGTTCACGGGCGGCACCGAAGTGGGCCGCGGCATCGCGCGCCTCGCGGCCGAGAAGCTGATGCCGGTGTCGCTCGAACTCGGCGGCAAGTCGCCGACGATCGTCTGCGACGACGCCGATCTCGATCACGCGGTCAACGGCGTGCTGTACGGCATCTTCAGCTCGTCGGGCGAAGCGTGCATCGCCGGTTCGCGGCTGTTCGTGCAGCGCGCGGTGGCCGACGAATTCATGAAGCGCCTGGTGGCCGGCGCCCGCAAGCTGCGCGTGGGCGACCCGACGCGGCCCGACACGCAGATGGGGCCGCTGATCACCGCGAAGCATCGCGAATCGGTGGAGCGCTACGTCGCGCTCGGTCTCGAGGAAGGCGGCCGCCTGCTGTGCGGCGGCGAGCGGCCGTCGGGCGACGGGCGCGAGAACGGCTTCTTCTATCAGCCGACGATTCTCGAAGGCTTGCCGAACAGTGCACGCATCTGCCAGGAAGAAATCTTCGGGCCCGTGCTCGTCGCGATGCCGTTCGACGACGAAGCGTCGCTGATCGCGCAGGCGAACGACAGCGTGTTCGGCCTCGCGGCCGGCATCTGGACGCGCGACTACAAGCGCGCCTGGCGCATCGCGCGCGCGCTCGAAACGGGCACCGTATGGATCAACACGTACAAGCTGTTTTCGATTTCCACGCCGTTCTCGGGCTGGAAGGAGAGCGGAATGGGGCGCGAGAAAGGGCGTCTCGGCATCCGCGAGTACATGCAGCAGAAGAGCCTCTACTGGGGCTTGAACGACGCGCCGCTGCCGTGGGCGAACTGAGCGAAGGGGAATGACGCAATGAGCATTTTGGGAATCGAGCAGATCACGTACGGCGTCGACGATCTCGCGACCTGCCGGCGCTTTTTCGCCGACTGGGGGCTGAAGGAAATCGCGTACGACGACACGCGTGCGCGTTTCGAGACGCTGAACGGCTGCACCGTGCTGGCCGTCAAGGCCGACGATCCGGCGCTGCCGCCGGCATTCGAGGCGGGTCCGACGCTGCGGGAAGTCACGTGGGGCGTCGCGACGCAGGGCGAACTCGACGCGCTGCGCACGACACTCGCCGGCCAGCCCGGCTATTACGCGCAGGACGATGCGGTCGGCTGTATCGACCCGAACGGCATGGCGATCCGCATCGAAGTCACGCGCAAGCGCGCCCTCGACATCACGGGCTCGCCGTCGAACGTGTGGGGCCGGACGCTGCGCGTCGACCAGCCGAGCCCGATCTATGCACGCGCGGAGCCGGTCGAGGTCGGGCATGTCGTGTTCTTCACGAACTGCCTCGACGCGCAGGAAAAGTTCTATCACGAACTGCTCGGCTTCGAGACGTCGGACCGCTACCCGGGCCGCGGCGCGTTCATGCGCTGCGCGCCGCACGGCGGCCACCACGACCTGTTCCTGCTCGCGCTGCCGACGGGCAAGCGTGGCCTGAACCACGTCGCGTTCACCGTGCGCGACATCCATGAAGTGTTCGGCGGCGGCATGCACATCGACCGCTGCGGCTGGGAAACGCAACTCGGTCCGGGGCGGCACCCCGTGTCGTCCGCGTACTTCTGGTACTTCCAGAACCCCGCCGGCGGCCTGATCGAATACTACGCGGACGAAGACATGCTGACGCCCGAATGGCAGCCGCGCGAATTCGAGCCGGGCCCGACCGTGTTCGCCGAATGGGCCGTCGACGGCGGCCTCGACGGCAACACGCGCCGGCAGAAGCACGCGCAGGCGCCGGAAGGCAAGTTCATGACGGAGCGCAAATCATGACCGAAGCGAATACGTCCGCGCAGCCCGCGCCGGGCACGGTCGTCGTGATCGGCGGCGGCCAGGCCGCCGGCTGGGTGCTGAAGACGCTGCGCGCGCAAGGCTACGCGGGCCGTCTCGTGATGATCGCCGACGAGCCGCACCTGCCGTACGAGCGTCCGCCGCTGTCCAAGGCCGTGCTGGCCGGCGACGCCGACATCGAGACCGTGCGCGTCGTGCGTCCCGACGAATTCGACGCGTTGAACGTCGAGGCGTGGCAGCCGGAACGCGCGGCCTCGATCGACCGTGCGCGACGCGTGGTGACGACCGCGAGCGGGCGCGAGATCGAATACGACCGGCTCGTGATCGCGACCGGCGGCACGTCGCGCCGCCTGCCCGATTCGATCGTCAGGACGCCGAATCTGCATTACCTGCGCACGCTCGACGAAGCGGCCGCGCTCGGCGAGAAACTGCGTGCGAGCCGGCGCGTGCTCGTGATCGGCGGCGGCTGGATCGGTCTCGAAGTCGCGGCGACCGCGCGCAAGCTCGGCGTCGACGCCGTCGTGGTCGAAGGCGCGCCGCGGCTGTGCGGCCGCTCGGTGCCGCAGATCGTGTCGGATTTCCTGCTCGACCTGCATCGCTCGAACGGGGTCGACGTGCGCACGGGCGCGGCGCTCGCGTCGCTCGACCCGCAGCCGGACGACGCATCGAAGGTACGCGCAACGCTCGCCGACGGCACGACGATCGACGCCGATTTCGCGGTGGCCGGCATCGGCCTCGCGCTGAACGCGTCGCTCGCGAGCGATGCGGGGCTGGCGGTCGACGACGGCATCGTCGTCGACGAATTCGGCGCGACCAGCGACCCGGCGATTTTCGCGTGCGGCGACGTCGCGAACCATCACAACGGCTGGCTGAAGCGGCGCGTGCGGCTCGAATCGTGGGCCAACGCGCAGAACCAGGCGATCGCGGCGGCGAAGGCCGTGCTCGGCGTGCGCGCGCCGTACGCGGAGATTCCGTGGTTCTGGTCCGATCAGTACGACGTGAACCTGCAGATTCTCGGCGATCTGCCGGCCGATGCGCAGCTCGTCGTGCGCGGCGAGCTCGCCGCGCGCCGTGCGACGCTGTTTTTCGTGGGCGATGGGCAGGTGAGAGGTGTCATCGCCGTGAACAACGCACGTGAGCTGAAGCTCGCGCGCAAGTGGATGAACCAGGGCCGGGCCGTGGATACGGAAGCCCTGGCAGACACAACCCAAGCGCTTGCCTGACCGGCGAAAGACCAGGAGATCCCCCGCATGAGCACTTTCGACAACGTCGTGGCCGGTCGCGCCACGATGGAAGCTGCCGCCTCCACGCCCGGCGCGATCATCGCGCGGCTCGAGCGGCTTCCGGCCAACGCGATGCAGATCCGCGCGCGCGTGCTGATCGGCACCGCGACATTCTTCGACGGCTTCGACGTGATCACGATCGCGGCGACGCTGCCGTTGCTGATTCACAAATGGGGACTGTCGCCGACGCAGATCGGCATGCTGATCGCGTCCGGCGCGATCGGCCAGCTGATCGGCGCGTTCCTGTTTCCCGCGCTCGCGGAAAAACACGGTCGCGTGAAGGCGATCGCGTGGAGCTCGGCCGTGATCGGCATCACCAGCATCGCGTGCGGCTTCGCGCCGACCTTCGAGGTGTTCGTGCTGCTGCGGATCCTGCAGGGGCTCGGGCTCGGCGGCGAGCTGCCGGTCGCCGCGACGTACATCAACGAGATCACGCGCGCCCATGGCCGCGGCCGTTTCGTGCTGCTGTACGAGATCGTGTTCCCGATCGGGCTGCTCGTGTCGATGGCGCTCGGTGCGTGGCTCGTGCCGCGCTTCGGCTGGGAAATCATGTACTTCGTCGGCGGGTTGCCGCTGATCCTGGCGCTCGTGCTGACGCGCCTCGTGCCGGAATCGCCGCGCTGGCTCGCGTCGCGCGGACGGCTCGCGGAAGCCGGGCGCGCGACGAGCGCGTTCGAAGCGTCGGTGCGCGGCGATCTGCCGCCCGTCACGCAGACGGCCGCGTTCGACGAGATGGTGCGCCAGCATCCGAAGCGCAGGATGAGCGACCTGTTCCGCGCCGCGTATCGCAAGCGCACGCTCGCGGTGGCGACGTTGTGGGCGACCTGCGGGTTCATCCAGTACGGGCTGTCGACGTGGCTGCCGACGATCTACAAGAACTTCTATCACGCACCGCTGCAGCTCGCGCTGAATCTCGCGGTGATCGGCTCGGTGATGGGCGTGCTCGGCTCGCTGGCCTCCGCGCTGCTGGTCGACAAGCTCGGCCGCAAGCCGGTGATCGTGTGGTCGTTCGTGCTGTGCGCGCTGTCGCTGGCGCTCGCGGGTGTCTATCACGCGTCGTCGGTGTACGTCGTCGCGATCTTCTGCTCGCTGTCGCTCGGGTTGATGGCGTCGGGGTTCATCACCGCGTACGTCTACACGCCGGAGCAATATCCGACGAGCATCCGCGCGTCGGGCTGCGGGCTCGGCAGCGCATGGCTGAAGATCGCGTCGTTCGTCGCGCCGATGGTCGTGCCGCACGCGATCATCGGCGGGAACCTCGCACCGGCGTTCTACCTGATCGGCATCGTGCCGCTGATCGCGGCGGTGACCGTGCATTTCGTCGGGATCGAGACGAAGGGGAAGGTGCTGGAGGCGCTGGAGGCGTGAGCGCATGCCGCGATGGCGGATGAAGTGAACGGAAGGGCCCGGGTGAGGTTTCCCGGGCCTTCTTGTTTCGGGGCGACCCGGTCGTGTCGCGTGGTTGGCCGCTCGGGTGCGCAATTGTTGACGGACGGCTGGCGTGTTCTAATTCACGGTCGCCATTTCGTCAGACCATTGCCATGCCCCTGTTCGAACCCGTCACGCTGGATACCTCCCGCCTCGTCCTGAGGCCGCCTCGCGAAGCCGACGCGCAGGCGTTCTTCGAGATCTGGTCGGATGCCGAAGCGATGCGCTATTTCTCGTTCTCGCCGATGACGCGGATCGAGCAGGCCGCGGAGCGCGTCGCGCGCAACCTGACGACGTCCGCGAGCGGGCAGGACCTGATCTGCGTGCTCGAACTGCGCGAAACCGGCGAGGCGCTCGGCGAATGCGTGCTGTTCCATGCGCACGAGCAATGCCGGCGCGCCGAGATCGGTTTCAGCCTGCGGCCCAGGTTCTGGCGCGGCGGATACATGCGCGAAGCGGCGACGGCCGTGATCGAGCATGCGTTCGGCGTGCTGAAGCTGAACCGGATCGAGGCCGATATCGATCCGCGCAACGTCGCGTCGGCGCGGCTGCTCGAAAGCCTCGGCTTCGCGCGGGAAGGGCTGCTGCGCGAACGCTGGATCGTCGGCGACGAAGTGTCGGACAGCGCGTTGTACGGGTTGCTGGCGAGCGATCGGCGCGGGTGAGCCGGTGTGACTTGCCCGATTCGCGAGACGAACGTACGCTTTGTCGATACCACGGTCCACCAGCGGGTTCTCGTCCATGCAAGCCCATCCCCTGCGTCTGTCCCCCGGCGACGATCTGCGCGGCGCCATCGAGACGGCATTACGCCAGCACGAATCGCACGCCGCCTTCGTCATCCAGGGCATCGGCAGCCTGAGCGTCGCGCAACTGCGCTTCGCCGGTGTCGACGCGCCGACCGAACTGCGCGGCGACCTCGAAATCCTGACGCTGGCCGGCTCGGTGTCGCCTGACGGCGCGCACCTGCACATGTCCGTTTCCGACGCGCATGGTCGCGTGTCCGGCGGCCATGTGTCGAGCGGCTGCGTGGTGCGCACGACGGCCGAGATCCTGCTCGTGCTGCTGCCCGCGCACCGGTTCTCGCGCGAGCTCGACGCGGGCACCGGCTTCAACGAACTGGTCATCCGGCGAGGGCAGGGTGGCGGCGCCGCATGAGTGTCGCGCCGCGGCGCTGGCATGGCCGATCATTCGAGCCCTTCTCGTTACCGCTCATTCCGCAAGATACGATTCATGAACGACTCCGACATCGAACAGAAGGCGTGGGACCTCGTCCGGGCCTGGCTCGAAGGCGCGACGCCCGAGCAGTGGCACCGGTTCGCCGCACGCTCCAATTACGACGGCAACGGCCGCGCGTTGCGCTGGCTGCTGGACAACCGCAACGTCGATCGCGCGACCGCGTTGCTGATCTACTGGAATCTCGGCGCTGCGTGGTTCGTGCAGTACGCGAACGAAAGCGATCTGGGCCACGCGTCGTATCAACGCGATACGTTCCGGCTGCTTCGTGAAATCGAGCAACGGTACGCCGACGGCTATTACGCCGATCACGGAATCTGGTTCGATCCGTACGACTTCGATGGCGCGGGGCCGAACGATTATCCGGACGTCCCGGTCGCGCGGCCCGTGCCGGCGCTGATGCTGCAGCCGACCGACGGCCGCGAGTACGTCGATCTCGAAGAAGCGGACGGGTATGACGAGGGTTTGCCGTTCGACGTGGTCGAGCAACTGCACGCGCTGTACGACTGACCGGGCGGGCGCGTCCGGCCGATGACGCATAAAAAAGGCGCCGCAGCCATTCGGCCCGCGGCGCCTATCGGTGCGCTGCGACGTCGACCACCCGCCGCAGCCCGACTGCGTGCTTAGATCTGCACGGTGTCGGCCACTTCCTTGAAGTCTTCGATCTGGTCGAAGTTCATGTACTTGTAGATCTTGTCGCCGTTCGCGCTGAGCACACCCATGTCGGCCATGTACTCTTCCTTGGTCGGGATCTTGCCCAGACGCGAGCAGATCGCCGCCAGTTCCGCCGAGCCGAGATACACGTTCGTGTTCTTGCCGAGACGGTTCGGGAAGTTGCGGGTCGACGTCGACATGACCGTCGCGCCTTCGCGCACCTGAGCCTGGTTACCCATGCACAGCGAGCAGCCCGGCATTTCGGTGCGTGCGCCGGCCGTGCCGAACACGCCATAGTGGCCTTCTTCCGTCAGCTGCTTCTGGTCCATCTTGGTCGGCGGCGCGACCCACAGCTTGACCGGGATGTCGCGCTTGCCTTCCAGCAGCTTCGACGCGGCACGGAAGTGACCGATGTTGGTCATGCACGAGCCGATGAACACTTCGTCGATCTTCGCACCGGCGACGTCGGACAGCGTCTTCACGTCGTCCGGGTCGTTCGGGCAGGCGACGATCGGCTCGTGGATGTCGGCGAGGTCGATCTCGATGACGGCCGCGTACTCGGCGTCGGCATCCGGCGCGAGCAGTTGCGGGTCGGCCAGCCACTGTTCCATCGCCGCGATACGGCGCTGCAGGCTGCGCGGATCCTGGTAGCCCTGCGCGATCATCCACTTGAGCAGCGTGATGTTGCTGTTCAGGTACTCGATGATCGGTTCCTTGTTCAGGTGCACCGTGCAACCGGCGGCCGAACGCTCGGCGGACGCATCCGACAGCTCGAACGCTTGCTCGACCTTCAGGTCGGGCAGGCCTTCGATTTCGAGGATGCGGCCCGAGAAGATGTTCTTCTTGCCTTGCTTGGCGACCGTCAGCATGCCTTGCTTGATCGCATACAGCGGGATCGCGTTGACGAGGTCACGCAGCGTGACGCCCGGCTGCATCTTGCCCTTGAAGCGGACCAGCACCGATTCCGGCATGTCCAGCGGCATCGTGCCGGTGGCGGCCGCGAACGCGACGAGGCCCGAGCCCGCCGGGAAGCTGATGCCGATCGGGAAGCGCGTGTGCGAATCGCCGCCGGTGCCGACGGTGTCGGGCAGCAGCATGCGGTTCAGCCACGAGTGGATCACGCCGTCGCCCGGGCGCAGCGCGATACCGCCGCGCGTGCTGATGAAGTTCGGCAGCGTCTGGTGCGTCTTCACGTCGACCGGCTTCGGATACGCGGCGGTGTGGCAGAACGACTGCATCACGAGGTCGGCCGAGAAGCCGAGGCAGGCGAGATCCTTCAGTTCGTCGCGGGTCATCGGGCCCGTGGTGTCCTGCGAGCCGACCGAGGTCATCTTCGGTTCGCAGTACGTGCCCGGGCGCACGCCCTGGCCTTCCGGCAGACCGCATGCGCGGCCGACCATCTTCTGCGCGAGCGAGAAGCCCTTGCCGCTGTCGGCCGGCTGGTGCGGCAGGCGGAACAGCGTCGACGGCGCGAGGCCGAGCGCTTCACGCGCCTTCGCGGTCAGGCCGCGGCCGATGATCAGCGGAATGCGGCCGCCGGCGCGCACTTCGTCGAACAGCACGTCGGACTTGACCTGGAATTCGGCGATCACTTTGCCATCTTTCAGCGCCTTGCCTTCGTACGGGCGCAGTTCGACCACGTCGCCCATTTCCATCTGCGACACGTCGAGCTCGATCGGCAGCGCGCCGGCATCTTCCATCGTGTTGTAGAAGATCGGGGCGATCTTGCCGCCGAGGCACACGCCGCCGAAGCGCTTGTTCGGGACGAACGGGATGTCTTCGCCGGTGAACCACAGCACCGAGTTGGTGGCCGACTTGCGCGAGGAGCCGGTGCCGACCACGTCGCCCACGTACGCGACCAGGTGACCCTTTTCCTTCAGCGATTCGATGAACTTGACCGGGCCGCGCTTGCCGTCTTCTTCCGGCGTGATGCCCGGGCGCGCATTCTTCAGCATCGCCAGCGCGTGCATCGGGATGTCCGGGCGGGTGGTGGCGTCCGGCGCCGGCGACAGGTCGTCGGTGTTGGTCTCGCCCGTCACCTTGAAGACGGTGATGGTCAGGCTTTGCGGCACTTCCGGACGGCTCGTGAACCATTCGGCGTCGGCCCAGCTCTGCAGCACGGCCTTCGCGTGCGCGTTGCCCTTGTCGGCGAGTTCCTTCACGTCATGGAACTGGTCGAACATCAGCAGGGTTTTCTTCAGCGCGTCGGCCGCGACGGCCGCGACCGCGTCGTCGGACAGCAGCTCGATCAGCGGCTGGATGTTGTAGCCGCCCAGCATCGTGCCGAGCAGTTCGGTGGCGCGTGCGCGCGAGATCAGCGGGCAGGCGGTTTCGCCCTTGGCCACGGCGGCCAGGAAGCCGGCCTTCACGCGGGCGGCTTCGTCGACGCCGGCAGGCACGCGATGGGTGATCAGGTCGACCAGCGTCTGCTCTTCGCCGGCCGGCGGGTTCGTCAGCAATTCGACCAGTTCGGCGGTCTGCTGGGCCGTCAGCGGCAGGGGAGGAATACCGAGCGCGGCGCGGGCGGCCACGTGAGCACGAAAGTTTTCAAGCATGGGGAGACCTGCTGATATTGCGTTTGAGGGGAAGGCCTTGCCGGCACTCCGGGGCGATTCCAGGCACTGCTTTGAGCGGGATTCTAATCTCAATGGTCTGGAACGTCAAATGTCTTATGTCTTATATAAGAGTTGATGTGCGAAGGGCCGGGCATCGGGGCTGCATGGCCGAGCTGGCCTTGTCTGGCGTGGCCCGGTGGGCGGCCGGCGAGCCCGGATCAGGTTGCCGGTGCCGCACATTTCTGCACAAGTACGCGGGAAACGGCACACACGCGGCGCGTTCGCGCGGCTACGCTTCCTGTCGCGCAGCTTGCGATCGGGGTGTGACAGCGCGAGGCGGAAATTGGCGCGTGCCCGCCGATTCGTCCCCGGCGACGGCGATCCTCTTACTCCGGTGTTCAGGACCATGCGATCCAGAGACTCGATTTTCCTGGCGATGTCGCTCGTCGCGTCGTCGGCCGTTCATGCGGCGGCGACCGGCGACGAAACGCGTCGCGAGGCGAGCCGGCCCGTCGCGCTCGTCTATCGCGGCCCCGCCGCGTGCGATGGCTGCCCCGAGGCGATCGCCAGCCGCCTGCGGGAATCGGACGACAAGTTCAAGGTGATCTACGTCGGCCCGGCGGAAAAACTCAAGATCACGCCCGCCGCGCTGGCCGGTGCGGCGTTGTATGTGCAGCCCGGCGGGGGGCAGGACATTTCCGGCGCGGCGGCCAGCATCGGGAAAAATGCAATCAGGGCCGTGCGGCGTTACGTGTCGAACGGCGGGCGTTACCTGGGGCTCTGCATGGGCGCGTACCTGGCGGGCGAACACGGTTTCCGGCTGGTCGACGGCGAGATCGATTCCGAGGTCGGCCGGCCGGGCTCGGCGCTTCACGGCATCGCCGACACGGTCACGCCGGTCGTCTGGCGCGGCAAAAGGCGCTGGATCTACTATCAGGACGGCGCGATGCTCCCGGCCGTGCCGGCCGGCTCGGGCGGTGTCGTGCTGGCGACGTATCCGAACCGCGATATCGCCGCCGCGACGTACCGCTACGGCAGAGGGCGCGTCGGGCTCGCCGGCCCGCATCCCGAGGCCGATGAAAGCTGGTATCGCCGGTACGGCCTCAGGAACCCGGACGGCGTGTTGCCCGACATGGCCGATGACCTGATTCGCGCGACGATGGCGCCGTAGCGGCGCGGTTGCGGGGCGTGACTTATTTCCGCTTCGCCCGGTACGCGTCGAGATTTTTCCGCGCCTGCGCGCGGATGGCGCGTTGCATGAACGGCGTCCAGCCGAGCAGCGCGCCTTTCAGCCCGAGCGCCTGACGCGCCCAGCGCCACAGGTCGAAACTGTCGCGATGCTCGACGATGCGTCCGTCGCGAAACCGGAACCGCGCGTCGATCCGGTTGCCCACCATCCGGCCGGTCGCGGCGAACCGGTAGTGCGCGATCCACGCGGCACGCCCGGCCTGTTCGTCCGCCGCCACGTCGCCGAACGTCAGCGAGAATTCCTGCGCCCGCGCGACCAGCATGCGCCACATGTCGCGGGCGAGGTCGCCGCGCAGTTCGCCGAACGCGGGATCGCTGAAGATGACGTCGTCGGCATAGCAGGCGAGCATCGCGTCGATGTCGCGCTGCTGGAAGGCCGTGTAGAAGCGCTGGATCAGTTCGGTGTTCGGATGACTCATCGTGGGGCGTGGCGGATGGGCGGACCATGACGTCCGTCGAAGCGTCGATAAGGAAAATGGCGCCGAGCGGCGTGAGCGGGCGGTTTCGCCCGCGGCCGGCATGTTACAGGATGCGCGTCAACGATTCGCCATCGTGACGTCCCGCTCGTCTCGCCCGGTCACCAGGCAACCGGACATGTAGGCCTCGCTCTGGCTGCCGGCGGCGGCCTCGCCGAAGCCGCGGCCGAGCGCGTCGGCCTTCACCTGCGCGGCGCCTTGCTCGCACGCGAGCGGGCTGGCGTCGCGGCCCTGTGCATGCAGGATCGCGCGATCGCCGATCAGATAGGCCAGCAGCGCGAATACGGCGATATGTACGGTTCGTCTCATGATTCGTCTCCTCGTCGCTGCAGCGTAACGCGGATACGTCTGACGAAGCACTTGGGGCTTCCCCCGGTAAACATCTGCTGAAAACGGCGGCGGGGGCGGTGTGATCCCGCCCTGTCCAACGTCGCCGCGCCGGCGCGCGGGTGATTCGCGCGAGTTTGACGAATGTCAGGGTGCGGACGGGCGGCGGCGGTTGCGCGGCCGCTCGAGGCGATAGCATGAACACATGATTTGACGGAATGCGATGGCGGATCAATGCCCCGGTTCCGGCAAGCAGGTGCATGTCGAATATCGCTGTCGAAATAGTGAGGAATCCAAATGCTTAACGTCTCTTCCGTCCTGCTCAGTCTCGCCCCGATGTGGGCCATCCTGCTGCTGGCGTCGTCCGCCGCCGCCTATTTCGTGTTCTGGCGCAAGGTCATCGACTGAACGCCGCTCGATGACAGGACGTGCGCGACGCACCGTGCGCGCACGTCCTCGCCGCGCGTTCGACGGCCGACGGCGCAAGCCCGCGGCCCGTCACGCGACCGGCGGCAAGGGCATCCCCGCGCCCGATGCCGGTCATTGCACGGCCGTCACCGGCACATTCGAAATCCGCACCAGCCGGCCCATCACGCTGCGGCGAAACACCGACATCAGCGCATGCAGCGGATCGTGCCGCGGCGCGACCACCACGATCTCGTCGCATCCGGTCTCGGCTGCCGCGGTTGCGATCGTGTCGGCCACCGGGCCGACCTTCATCACGACGGTGTATTTGACGCCGGCTTCCCGCAGGATCCGCTCCGCCGTCGCCAGATCGTCGGACGCGAACTTCTCCTCGATCGAACGCAGCCGCGACAGCGGGTAATAGGCCTCGAGCCGCGTCGATTCGAGCGGCGCCTGCACGTTGATCAGCACGATCTCCGACGCGCACCGTTCGCGATACAGGAATGTCGCATGGCGAACCGCCTGCAGCGAGCGGGGCGAGTGACCGACCGGAACCAGCAGCTTGAGCATGAACGATGTCCAGGAAACGAGATGCTTCCAGCGTAGCGTGCGGCCGCGGCGGGCGATCTAAAGAGATCGGGCGGCCGCGTAAAAATGTCGTTAACGCGCGTCGTCGTGTGACGCGCCTAATTAGAAATATAAGAAATTTAAGTTTATGCGCATAAACGGTTTCACTGGCCGGGACCGTGTGCATGGCCCGACGCGTCACGCGCCGATTTAGTCGGATCCGCAATGAATCGCGACGGAAAATATCGGAGGTCGCCGATCCGGCGTCGCGTAGAGTAGAGCATCAGCCGCGGCGGCGGCCCCTTCCGGCCGGCCGGGAGCGACCGCCGCCTCGCGGCCCGCCATTCCATTGCGATTCCAGGAGACCCCGCATGCCGCACGGCGCCCCGCAGCTTCTCGCTCCCGCTTCCATTTCCGTCGATCCGATCGTGCGCCTGTCGGCCGGCGAGCTCGCCGCGGCGATCCGCAGCAAAGCGGTCTCGTGCGTCGAGACGATGCGCGCGTATCTCGATCACGTCGAGCGAGTGAACGGTGCGGTCAACGCGATCGTCGCGCTGCGCGAGCGCGATGCGTTGCTGACCGAAGCCGCGGAAAAGGATGCCGCACTGGCGCGCGGCGAGTACCACGGCTGGATGCACGGGATGCCGCAGGCGCCGAAGGATCTGGCGATGACGAAGGGGCTGCGGACGACCTACGGTTCGCCGATCTTCCGCGAGAACGTGCCGCAGGCCGATTCCGTCGGCGTCGCGCGGATGCGCGCGGCCGGCGCGATCTTCATCGGCAAGACCAACACGCCGGAGTTCGGGCTCGGCTCGCACACGTTCAACGAGGTCTATGGCGCCACGCGCAACCCGTACGACCTGACGAAGAGCGCGGGCGGCAGCAGCGGCGGCACGGCGGCGGCGCTCGCGGCGCGGATGCTGCCGGTCGCGGACGGCAGCGATTTCGGCGGTTCGCTGCGCAACCCGGCCGCGTTCTGCAACATCTACGGCTTGCGTCCGTCGCAGGGTCGCGTGCCGCGCTGGCCGGGCGTCGACGTATTCATCCAGCAGCTCGGCATCGAAGGGCCGATGGGCCGCACCGTCGGCGACGTCGCGCAGTTGCTTGCGATCCAGGCCGGCTACGACGCGAACGATCCGCTGTCGCTCGCGGAAGATCCGGCCGTGTTCGCGCGGCCGCTCGACGCCGACCTGCGGGGCAAGCGCATCGCGTGGGTCGGCGACTGGAACGGTTATCTCGCGACCGAGGCCGGCGTGCTTGCGCAGTGCGAGCAGGGGCTCGCGGTGCTGCGCGAGATCGGCTGCGACGTCGACGCCGCGTTGCCGGCGTTCGCCCCCGACCGCATCTGGCGCTTGTGGCTCGCGCACCGGCACCTGCTGTCCGGCGGCGGGCTGCTCGCGCACTATCGCGACCCGGCGCGCCGCGCGCTGCTGAAGCCGGAGGCGATCTACGAAGTCGAGGGGCTGCTCGCGATGCAGAGCGCGGCGGTGTTCGACGCGAGCGTCGAGCGCACCGCGTGGCATCAGGCCGTGCTGAGCTTCTTCGAGCGCTACGATTTCATCGCGGCGCCGACCGCGCAGGTCTTCCCGTTCGACGTCGACCAGCGCTGGCCGAAGGAGATCGCCGGCCGTGCGATGGACACCTATCACCGCTGGATGGAGACGGTCGTGCCGTGGACGCTGGCCGGCTGCCCGGTGATCAACGTGCCGGTCGGCTTCAATGACGCGGGGCTGCCGATGGGCATGCAACTGATCGGGCGCCCGCGTGCCGATCTCGCGGTGCTGCAACTCGCGCGCGGCTACGAGCAGGCGGCCGACTGGGTGGGCCGGCGGCTGCCGGCGTGGATGGCCGCGTAATGGCGCGGCCGGCCGACGGCCGGTATCGGGGTGATGAAACGGGCGGCGGCGAGCCGCCCGTTTTGTTTCGACCGCCGAACGCGACGTCCGGCGGCGATGCGTGTTGCCCTGCTGCATGCAAGGCTTGACTCCGCCCGCATTGACGCAACGGAAGAACGAATGCCGGTGCGCGCGTGAGATCGAACGGCAAACGTGGACGAATCCGCGCAACGACGTCCACCGGTCGCGGAATGGCAAGCGGCTACGCACCGCGATTTCGTTTCGATGTGTTTCAGTCGTTGCGGTACGGCGCGACGCGCTTCGACAATATCGCCTCGACCATTCGGGCACGAGGGAAACACATGAAGCACATTCGCGCGACCGGCCGGTACCTGGCCTCGGCAGGCATCGCGTTCGGCATCCTGGCGAGCGGTGCCGCGCACGCGCAACTCGACCTGCAATCGCTCGGCGCATCGCTGCTCGGCGGCGGGCAGCAGCAGGCGGCCCCCGCGCAGGGCGGCGGTGTCGCGCAGTTGCTGCAAGCCTATGTCGGCGCGAACCAGCAGGTGCTGACCGGCCAGTCGTCGCTCGCGTCGGCGATGGGGCTGACCGGTGCGGCCGGGCAGGCGCAGCAGGCCGCGAGCCAGCTGTCCGGCGGCAATGCGCTGACGCCGGCCGCGCTGTCGCAGATGGGCGGCGCGCAGCAATCGGTGTCGCAGGCGCTTGGCCAGGCGTTCGCGAGCGGCGGCGCGACGCACGGCCCGATCGACAAGCAGGCGTTCAGCAACGGCCTCGCGTCGCTCGGGCAGGGGCTCACGCAGTATTCGCAACTGCAGTCGGGGCTCGGCAATCTCGGTTCGACGAGCGCGGCGTCGCTGCTGCAGTCGGGCCTGAACCCGCAGAACATGCAGGCCGCGTCGTATATCGCGCAAAGCGCGCCGGGCCAGTTGCAGTCGCTCGCGGCGACGCTCAGCCAGGCCGTGCAGTTCGCGACGAGCCAGGGCATTTCGGTGCCGTCGGTCGCATCGTCCGCGCTGAAGCTGCTGCCGTAACGTCGTGCGGTTGCGGTTGCGGGTTCGGGTGCGGGCGTGGACGCATCGGCATCGGGTGCGGCGATGAACGATCGCCCCGCCCAACATGGGGATGTCGCACGATGCTATCGTGGCGTGTCCCTGTTATCGGTGCCGGTTCATGACTGATTCGTTCGACCTCTCGCGCTATTTTTCCCGCATCGGCTACGACGGCCCGGCCGAGCCGACGCTCGGCGTGCTGCGCCGGCTGCATCTGCTGCATCCGCAGGCGATCCCGTTCGAAAACCTCAACCCGCTGACCGGCGCGCGGGTCGCGCTCGACCTGCCGTCGATCGTCGACAAGGTGATCGAACGCCGCCGCGGCGGCTACTGCTTCGAACTCAACAAGCTGTTCTACACCGCGCTCGCGACGATCGGTTTTCGCGTGACGCCGCTGATCGCACGCGTACGCTGGATGCGGCCGCCGGACGTGCCTGCCGCGCACACGCACATGCTGCTGCGCATCGACCTCGACGGCGCGGCGTGGCTCGCGGACATCGGTTTCGGCAGCGCGACGCTGACGGCGCCGCTGCGTTTCGTGCCCGACGAGCGGCAACCGACGCCGCACGGCGCGTTTCGTATCGTCGCCGCGCCGGTCGACGGTGAATTCGACGTGCAGCTCGAGACGCCGGACGGCTGGCAGACCACGTACCGCTTCCTGCCGAAGCCGGTCGAATGGATCGATTACGACGCCGCCAACTGGTTCACGTCGACCTATCCCGACTCCATCTTCCTGCATGACCTGATCGCGTGCCGCGTGCTGCCGGAAGGCCGCGCCGCGCTGCGCAACACCACGCTGACGCTGCGCGACGCAGCGGGCGCGGGGCGCGCCGTCACGTTCGACAACGCGGCGGAGTGGAGCGCGTGCCTGCGCGACACCATCGGCGTCAATACCGACGGATTCGATCTCGACGCGCTGTTTGCGCGGCTCGCGGCGCGTGCCGCCGCGCAATAACGCGAACGCACGATCGTCGCAGGGCGGCCCGTGCGCGGGCCGCTTCCGGCTTTCATCGTCGATCCCGCCGCTTGCGCGATTGACATTTGCTAGATTGCTAGCATACTAGTATCCATGACCGACGAAGAAGTGAAGCAGTTCAACGTGTACCTGCCGCTCGGCCTGATCCGGCAGGTGAAGCATCGCGCCATCGAAACGGAGCAATCGCTGTCCGCGCTGGTGGCCGACGCATTGCGTGCGTATCTCGCCGCGCCGCCGCCCGGCGCGGAACCGTCCATCAAGGAGCCGTGACATGTCATCCGAGCGAATCGAAGCCGTGTACCTGACGACGCACAACTGGGGCAAGTCGGCGAAGTTCTTCCAGGCGCTGGGCTTCAGGCTGGAATTCGAAACCGATCACCAGTCGGGCCAGCTGCGCAGCGGCGACGGTCCGTTCCTGTTCATCGCCGAAGTGCCGCCGAGCGAGACGCCGGACATGCAGGTCGTGCTCAAGGTGCCCGACGAGCAGTCGGTGCGGCCGCAACCGATCGTCGACGTCGTCACGCCGTTCGAGGACACGCATTGGGGCACGCGCGACATGACCGTGCGCGACCCCGACGGCCGCGTGTGGCGCCTGCAGGCGCCGGGCAAGCAGGGTGCGTGAGGCCGGCATGACCGCTATCCGCGAAGACGCCCCCGACAGCACGGCCGCCCGCGTCGCGCTGTGGCGCGCGCTGCACGTGCGGCTCGACGCGCCACCGCACGTGCTGGCCGACGAGGTCGGGCTCCAGTTGCTCGCGCCGCCGCCGGGCTGGCAACAGCGCGGCGACATGGATCCGCAGTTCACGCGGCCGTTTCGCGCATCGATCGTCGCGCGGGCGCGCTTCATCGAGGATCTCGTGACGGAGCAGGCCGCGCGCGGCGTGAACCAGTACGTGATCCTGGGCGCGGGCCTCGACAGCTTCGCGCAGCGCCGGCCGGACATGGCGTCGCGCGTGACCGTGTTCGAAGTCGATCCGCCGGCGCCGCAGGCCTGGAAGCAGCGCCGTCTGGCCGAGCTCGGTTTCGGCGTGCCCGACTGGCTGCGTTTCGTGCCGGTCGATTTCGAGGCGAAAGCGTCGTGGCGCGACGCGCTCGTCGGCGCGGGGTTCGATGCCGGCAAGCCGGCCGTCGTGGTGTCGACCGGCGTCAGCATGTACCTGACGCGCGAGGCGAACGCGGCCGCGCTGCGCGAGGTCGCGTCGCTCGCGCCGGGCTCGACGCTCGCGATGACGTTCCTGTTGCCGCTGGAGAACGCGGATCCGGATGTGCGTCCGGCGCTCGACATGGCCGCGAAGGGCGCGCGCGCGAGCGGCACGCCGTTCATCAGCTTCTTCATGCCGGCGCAGATCCGGGCGCTCGCGCTGGAGGCCGGTTTTGCGAAGGCCGTGCATGTATCGGCCGCGGAGCTGACGCGCCGCTATTTCGCCGATCGCGCGGACGGCCTGCGGCCGCCGAACAACGCGGAAGAGCTGCTGGTCGCGACGGTCTGAACCGTCACGCGCGTTCGAGCACGGCCATTTCCCGCACGACCACGAGCAGCACCGCCAGGCTCGCGCCCCCCGACGCGCGCAGATCCGCCAGCAGGTGCGCGTAGCGCGCGAGCGCGGCGTCGCGGCGCTCGCGCCACGCGCCGACGATCGTCTCCGGCGTCGTCGAATCCGGTGATTCCGCGAGCGCGCTGGTCGTCAGCGTGCGCTTCAGGCGCGCGACTTCCGCGAGTGCGGCGGCGCGCGCGAGCATGTCCCAGTGCGTCGGCGTCGGCAGTGTCGCCGCGCGCTCGCTGATCCATCCGTAATTGAGCAGCGTGCCGAGCGAGAAATAGACGCCCGCGACGAGTTCGAGGCTGCGGTTGCAGGTGGCCGCCACCTCGGCGATGTCGAGCAGCGCGGCCGAAATATCGCCGCTCGCGACGCGCACCGCGAGCGCGCTGTCGACGCCGGCTTCGACCAGCACGCGCTGCCGCTCGGACAGCGCATCGAGATCGTCGGCCGGCAGCAGCGCCGGCAGTTGCGGGGCGAGCCGTTGCGCCGCGTCGCGGCAGCGGGCGATCAGTTCGGCGACGCCGCCGTCGGCCACCGCGCCGGATTGCAGATGCCGCAGTAACCACAGCGCCGCGCGCTCCAGCAGCCGCGCGACGTCGACGAACATGCGCGCCTGCACGTCGTCGGCCACGCGGTTGTCGAGCGCATCGATGTCGCGCCAGACCGCATCGAGATCGAACACGTCGCGCGCCATGATGCATGCACGCGCGATATCGCCCGGCTGCGCGTCGGTTTCCTCCATCAGCCGGTGCACGAACGCGCAGCCGACACGGTTCACGAGCGCATTGGTCAGGTGCGTCGCGAGAATCTCGCGGCGCAGCGGATGGCGGCCCATCGGTTCGCTGAAACGCTGCTGCAGCGGTTTCGGGAAGTAATCGACCAGCATCGCGGCGACGAGCGGGTCTTCGGGCACGTCGGATTCGAGCAGCGCGTCGTAGAGCCACATCTTGCTGTACGCGAGCAGCACCGCGCGCTCCGGCGACGTGAGGCCGAGCTTCGCGGCTTGCCGCTCGGCGACTTCGTCGTCGGTCGGCAGGAATTCGATCACGCGGTTCAACCGGCCCGCGCGTTCGAGCCAGCGCATCAGCCGCGCCTCCGCGTCGAGCAGCTCGACCGCATGGCGGCCGGCGATCGACAGCGCCTGCGTCTGGTAGTAGTTGTCGCGCAGCACGAGCAGCCCGACTTCGTCGGTCATTTCCGCGAGCAGCGCATTGCGCTGCTTCTCGGTCATCTCGCCGTCCGACACGACGAGCCCGAGCAGGATCTTGATGTTGACTTCGTGATCCGAACAATCGACGCCGGCCGAGTTGTCGATCGCATCGGTGTTGATGCGGCCGCCGCGCTGCGCGAACTCGATGCGGCCGAACTGCGTGCAGCCGAGGTTGCCGCCTTCGCCGACCACCTTGCAGCGCAGGTCCGCGCCGTTCACGCGCACCGCGTCGTTCGCGCGGTCGCCGACCTGCTGGTGGGTTTCGCGCGCGGCCTTCACGTAGGTGCCGATGCCGCCGTTGTACAGCAGGTCGACCGGCGCCTGCAGGATCGCGCGGATCAGCTCCGTCGGCGGCAGCGCATGCGCGTCGATGCCGAGCGCCGCCTGCACGGCCGGCGACAGCGGGATCGTCTTCGCGGTGCGCGGGTACACGCCGCCGCCCGGCGAAATCGCGGCCGGATCGTAGTCGGCCCAGCTCGAGCGTTCGAGCGCGAACAGGCGCGCGCGCTCCGCGAAGCTCGCCGCGGGATCGGGGTTCGGGTCGAGGAACACGTGCCGGTGATCGAACGCGGCGACGAGCCGGATATGCGGCGACAGCAGCATCCCGTTGCCGAACACGTCGCCCGACATGTCGCCGACGCCGACCACCGTGAAGTCGGTCGTCTGCGTATCGATGCCCATCTCGCGGAAGTGCCGCTTCACCGATTCCCACGCGCCGCGTGCGGTGATCGCCATCTTCTTGTGGTCGTAGCCGACCGAGCCGCCGGACGCGAACGCGTCGTCGAGCCAGAAGCCGTATTCGTGCGAGATCGCGTTCGCGTAGTCGGAGAAGGTGGCCGTGCCCTTGTCGGCGGCGACGACCAGGTACGGATCGTCGGCGTCATGGCGGACCACGCCGGGCGGCGGCACGATCGCGTTGCCGACGAGGTTGTCGGTCAGGTCGAGCAGCCCGCGCAGGAAGGTCTGGTAGCACGCGACGCCTTCGCGCATCCACGCTTCGCGATCGCTCGGCGGCGGCGGGTTCTTCACGACGAAGCCGCCTTTCGAGCCGACCGGCACGATCACGACGTTCTTCACCATCTGCGCCTTCATCAGCCCGAGCACTTCGGTGCGGAAATCCTCGCGGCGGTCCGACCAGCGCAGGCCGCCGCGCGCGACGCGCCCGCCGCGCAGGTGCACGCCCTCGACACGCGGCGAATACACCCAGATCTCGAACATCGGCTTCGGTTCGGGCAGGCCCGGTACCTTCGCCGGATTGAACTTGAACGACAGATACGGCTTCGACTCGCCGTTCGCATCGGCGAGGAAGTAGTTCGTGCGCTCGGTCGCGTTGATCACGCCGAGGAACTGACGCAGGATGCGGTCCTCGTCGAGGTTCGGCACCTGGTCGAGCGCGCCTTCGATCGCTTTCAGCAGCCGTTCGGCCTGCACGTCGCGCGAATCGCCGGTGGCCGGGTCGAAGCGCAGCAGGAACAGCTCGACGAGCTGCCGCGCGATCGCCGGGTTGCCGGTCAGCGCGCGTTCGATATAGGCATCGCTGAACGTCGACCCGACCTGCCGCAGGTATTTCGCGTACGCCCGCAGGATCGTCACTTCGCGTGCGCTCAGGTGCGCGCGCAGCACGAGGCGGTTGAAGTCGTCGTTCTCGATCCGGCCGGTCCAGATCCGGTCGAACGCATCCTCGAACAGGCCTTTCACGCGCTCGATGTCGAACTCGGTATCGTCGGCGAGTTCGAGGCCGAAATCGTGCACCCATGCGTGCGTCGCGTCCTGCGTCTGGATCCGGTACGGCCGCTCCTCGTCGACGCGCACGCCGAGATGCTCGAGCATCGGCAGGCTGCGCGACAGCGCGATCGGGTCGCCCGCGCGATAGACCTTGAAGCGGAATGCACGCGGCTCGGCCTCGATCGGCCGGTACAGATTCATCGCGAGCTGGCCGGTGTCCTTCACGCGCTCGATCAGCTCGATGTCGCGCACGGCCGTGCGGGCCGGGTAGTCGTCGCGATAGCCGGCCGGGAACGAATCGGCATAGCGCTGCAGCAGGCGGTTGCCTTGCTCTTCCCCGAAGGCGTCGAGCAGTGCATCGGCGAGATCGTCCTGCCAGCGGCGCGTGACCTGCACGAGCCGCGTTTCGAGCTCGCGTGTGTCGACGTCGGGCATCGTGCCTGGTTCGGCATGCACGACGAAATGAATGCGTGCGAGCGCCGATTCCGACAGCAGCGGCGTGAATTCGACGTTCACGCCGTTGTACGCGTCGACGAGCAGCTTCGCGATGCGGCGGCGCAGGTCGGTGTTGTACTTGTCGCGCGGCACGAACACGAGGCACGACACGAAGCGGTCGAACCGGTCGCGCCGCACGAACAGCCGCGTGCGCTGGTGTTCCTGCAGGCGCAGGATGCCGAGCGCGATGTCGTAGAGCCGGTCTTCGTCGGCCTGGAACAGTTCGTCGCGCGGATAGGTTTCGAGCACCGTCACGAGCGACTTGCCGAGGTGCCCCTTCGGCAGGAAGCCCGCGCGCCGCACGATGTTCGCGCACTTGCGGCGCACGATCGGGATCTCGGTGTACGAACCGAAATAGGCGGTCGACGTGTAGAGCCCGATGAAGCGGCGCTCGCCGGTGACTTTCCCGTCCGCGCCGACGAGCTTCACGCCGACGTAGTCGAGATAGCCGGGCCGGTGCACGGTCGCGCGCGAGTTTGCCTTGGTCAGGAAGATCGGCCACGCGCCGGTGATGATGTCGGCGGCGGCGGGCGGCAGCGGCGTCACGTCGGGCGTGCCCGACGTGCGCAGCGATTCGCGCAGGATGCCGTAGCCCGAGCCCGCGATGCCGCGCAGGCCGAAGCCCGTGCCGTCCGAGACCAGCGCATAGTCGCGCTGGCCGAGGAAGGTGAAGTGATCGGCGGCCATCCATTCGAGGAACGCGCGCGCCTCGATGTCTTCCGCGGTCGATTCGCGCGCCTTCATTTCCTTGATCGTCGCCCGGGCGATGTCGACGATCTTCGGCCAGTCCTCGACCGACGCGCGCACATCGCCGAGCACGCGCGCGATGTCCGCGCGCAGCGTGTCGAGCAGCGCGGCGTCGCCGCAGCGGTCGACTTCGAAATGGATGAACGACGCGAGTTGCGACTGGCCGTCGCCGGGCGTCGCGCCGCCCGCGTCGACACGCGCGATGCCGCCGTCGGCGCCGCGCCAGATGCGGAACACCGGGTGCAGCGCCGAGTGCAGGGCGAGCCCGAGGCGGTTGACGGCCATCGTGACCGAGTCGACGAGGAACGGCATGTCGTCGTTGACGATCTCGATCACCGTGTGATCGGAGTGCCAGCCGTGCTGTTCGAGGATCGGGTTGTACACGCGCAGCCGCTCGATGCCGGGCACGAATTTCTGCGCGGTCTGCCAGTGCGCCATCGCGGCGCCGTACAGGTCGGCGATGCCGCGGCTCTGCAGATCGTCGGCGTCGACGAAATCGTAGTAGTGACGCAGGAAGGGTTCGACGATCCGGAAGGTGGCTTCGGGCAGGCGCCCGCGCGCGAATTCGACGACATCGGAGAGCAGGTGTGTGACGACTTCCTCGTTCTTCGCTTCCATGGCGGTCTCCTCGTCGGGTGGCCATTGGCTGCTGCGTCTGTCCGGCATTATGGCGCCGAATGCGTGACAAAGCGATGTGCGGGCGCACAACGCGGGGCGGCCCGAGGCGGCCGCAGCGTGTGAATCAACGCGGGGTGGGCGGTGCCGAAGCGGCGCCGCCGATGCTCAGCCCTCGTCGCTCCACAGCTTCCCGCCCGTCGCCCAGTTCTCCTTTCTCACGTCGGTCAGGATGATGTCGACCGAGCCCGGCGTGCAGCCGAGCGTCTCGCATGTGACGCGCGTGATGGCTTCGACGAATGCGCGCTTCTGGTCGACGCTGCGGCCTTCGAACAGCTGGATATTGAAAGTCGGCATGGCAATGCTCCGGTTGAGGTTGAACGATTCGGCAGGACGAGGATGAGGCACGCGGCGTCAGTCGCGATACGACGGGTCGATCCGGTCGAGGCGGCGCAGCAGCGCCGGCCATTCCAGTTCGCCTTCGATCGCGCCGCCGTCGCGCAGTTGTTCGGCGGTGCGATTGGCGATGGCCGGGTCGGGCAGCACGAGCGGCCCGCCGCCTGCCTGCGCACGCACCTGGACGTCACAGGCCTTGATCAGCGTATCCATCAGCACATACGCTTCGGCCACGGTGCGGCCGACCGTCAGCGTGCCGTGATTGCGCAGCAGCATCGCGGATTTCGCGCCGAGGCTCGCGGTCAGCCGCACGCCTTCGGCCGGCGAGAACGCGAGCGCCTCGTAGTCGTGGTAGGCAAGGTCGCCGTGAAAGCGCAGCGCATGCTGCGACGCGGGCAGCAGCCCGTCGCGCTGGATCGACACGGCGATGCCGGCCGTATTGTGCAGATGCATCACGCAGACGGCGTCGGCGCGCGCGGCATGCACGGCCGCGTGCAGCGCGAAGCCCGTCACGTTGACCGCGTGCGCGCTGTCGCCGATCCGGTTGCCGGCCAGGTCGATCTTCACGAGGTTCGACGCGCGCACCTCGTCGAACGTCAGGCCGAACGGGTTGATCAGGAAGTGGCCGGGCTCGCCGGGCACGGTCGCCGACAGGTGCGTGTAGATCAGGTCGTCCCAGCCGTTCAGCGCGACGAGCCGGTACGCGGCGGCGAGATCGACGCGCATCCGGCGTTCGGCATCCGAGACCGGGCCGCCGGGCTTCACGGCATCAGGACGGTGTGCGAATGACGACATCGGGTTCTCCGAGAGGGAAGCGGCGCGCGACGGCGACGGTTGCCCACGACGCGAGTGCGAACGGGGCCGTGAACGCGGGGACGCCCGCGCGCATCGCGAGCCACTGGATCAGCGCGGCGAGTGCGGCGGCGGCCAGTGCGGCGCGCGGGCCGCGAGACATCAGCGCGAGCGCGGCGAGCGCGCCGTTGAAGCCGAGCAGGCCGTCGGCCAACCAGGCGCCGTTCGCGCCGAGCGCGACCAGCAGCACGGTCGACACGCTCGCGCCGACGAGCGCGAACGCGGCCGCGCGGCGCGATGCGATGGCGAGGCCGGCGACGATCAATACGCCGGGCCAGACGCCTTGCGCGAAGGTGGTCTGCGCGACGCCCGACAGCAATGCGCCGGCAGCGGATGCAAGCGTCGGCACCGGGGCAGTCGCCGCGCCGTCGGCATGCTGCAGCGCGACAAACGGCAGCCACGGCGCGGTGACGGCGAGACAGGGGCTCGAATACGGACACAGGTGCAACCGGGCGAGGGGCCCGCGCGTCGCGCGCTGCACGAGCGCCGCGCCGATCGAGACCAGCGGCACCAGCGCGACGGCCGCAAGCTGACCGGGCGCGAACAGCACGGCGATCAGCGCGGCGAGCGCGCCGTTGAAGCCGTGCAGCCCCTGTTCGACGTCGCGGCGCTCGGCACCCGTGAGCACGGCGGTCATGCTGGCGGCGGCCGAACCGACCAGCGCCGCGCTCGCGAGCCGCAGGTCGGTCAGCGCCAGTGCGACGAGCAGCAGCGCGCCGGTGAACGCGTTCGCCTGCAGCACGATCTGCCCGATGCCGCGCAGCAGGGTACGCAGGTCGATCGACGGCGAGGCGGGGCGGGCGGTAGGCATGATGGTGGCGTAGCAGGACGAGCCGCGAGCATAGGACACAATCCCATGCACCGGAATAGGGAATTCTGGATAGTCAGGATTTGTCGCCGATGCACCGAGGTGGGGAATGAGGCGGAGCGACCCTGTCGTACCGGCGCTGCATGAACGTTTTTTTGATACGAAATCCGCGTGGTGGGCGAATGGCGGCCTTCGCTGGCGTTGCCGCCGGCGAATTCGTGCGACGATGCCCGGCATCGGGCAACCGGGAGGGGAAAAGATGCGTGAAGTGCGTTGGGCGTCGCTCGAAGGCGACGGGGTCGAACATCTGACGTTCGACCGGAGCGGCGGCGCGATCGTCGTCGAAAGCGCGGTGGTCGGCCAGCGGTACGGCCGCGCGTACGGGCTCGCGTATCGCGTCGAGTGCGATCCGCAATGGCGGGTGACCTACGCGGTGCTCAAGGTGATGGGCGGCGGCACGCTCGAGCTGCATGGCGATGGTGCCGGCCACTGGCGCGACGGCTCGGGCCGCGCGCTGCCTGAGCTCGACGGTTGCGTCGACATCGACATCGCGGCGACGCCGTTCACGAATTCGCTGCCGATCGGCCGCCTGGGGCTCGCGCGCGGCGAGCGGCGGCCGATCGACGTCGCGTACATCTCGACGCCGGACCTGAAGGTCACGCCGGTCAAGCAGGCCTACGCATGCATCGAGCCGGGCCGGCGCTACCGCTACGAAGGGATCTTCCGGAATTTCACGGCCGAGATGGATATCGACGACGACGGCCTCGTCGTCGACTACGAGACGCTGTTCAGACGCCTGCCGGCACTTGCGGGCCGCTGAACCGCCGCGTTCGCGATCGACGGCCGCTCCTGCGCGGACGCGAAGCGGTCGATCCGCGACGCGATGATGTCGGGGTGGCGCAGCACGATCCAGTGGCTGCCGTCGATTTCCTCGCGCACGTGGTCGCCGAGCCAGCGGTCGAGGTCGACCGACATCTCGGGCGTCACGTAGCGGTCGCGCACCGGCACGAGGATCTGCACCGGCGCCTGCGCGTATCGTTCGCGCGGCTTGCGTGCCCGTGCGAGAAAATTCGCGCGGTACAGCTGCAGCCCGTTCAGCGCGTTCTTCAGTTGCACGGGATCGCGCTCGGCACGCACGCGCTCGGTCAGTTGCAGCCAGCGCGGCCACAGCGCCGCGCCGCCGAGCCGCCAGACGAGCGACGGCACGACCGGCAGATGGAAGAACGCGATGTACCACGACTTCAGGCTCTGCCTGAGCCGCATCTTCGCGCGGAACACGTGATCGAGGCACGGGCCCGAGATCGACGTGTACGACGCGATCCGGCCGCGGAACGCGGGATCGGTCACGGCCTCCCAGCACTGGATCGAGCCCCAGTCGTGGCCGACCAGATGGAACGGCCGGCCGCCGCAGGTTGCGTCGGCCACCGCCTTCAGATCGGCGGCGAGCCGCTCGAGCGTGTAGTCGGCGCGGCGGCGCGGCGCATCGGACGCGCCGGCGCCGCGCACGTCGTATGCGATCACGCGGTAGCGCTTCGCGAGCCGCGCGCGGATCGGCGCCCACACGGTGGCCGAGTCGGGGTAACCGTGCACGAGGATCAGCGGCGGCGCGCGACGCGACCCGCTGACGTAGACGGCGAGTTTCACGTCGCCGGACTGGACGGTCAGCATCTCGTGGGCGCGCGCCATGGCGTCATGCCTGCGGGACCGGGTGCAGCGGCACGCGGCGCGGGGCGGCTTGCGCCGCGTAGCGTGCGTTGGTCGCGTCGATGTTCTCGAGCAGCGAGTCGAGCCCCTGCAGGTACTGGTGGTTGTCGTGGTCCCACGGGTGGAAGCCCGGGCGGAAGTAGTCGAGCCATTCGCGCGCGATGCTCGGAAACACGCCGTGCTTCGGGCCGTACAGATACTTCACGAGGCGCCACATGCCGCCGAACTTGCCGTGTTCGCGACGGTGCGCGCGCATCAGCCGAACGTGGAAGTCGAACACGATCGTCCAGAAGAATACGGTGGTCGTCAGCATCGTGCCCGTGCGCAGCAGGTAGCTGCCGAGGCCCGGCTTCATCACGGTCTTCCACACGTCGTAGGACACCGCCTTGTGCTCGGTTTCCTCCATCGCGTGCCACATCCACATCTGCTGGTAGCCTTCGATCGAGCCGTCGATCCGGTGCTCGTGGCCCGACAGCAGCTGGTTCGCGAGGATCGCCGTGTAGTGTTCGAGCGCGATCGTGATCGCGAGCTGCATCGAATGCGGCAGCACCTTCTTGAACCAGCCGAGGATCGTCCACAGGCGCTTGTCGAGCTTGTGCGCGGGCAGGCCGGACGCCTGCAGCAGGTCGTTGTATTCGATGTGCTCGCGCGTATGCATCGCTTCCTGGCCGATGAAGCCGAGCACCTGTTTCTTCAGCTCGGGATCCTCGATCCGGTCGCGGTAGTTGCGCACCGAATCCATGAAGAAACGCTCGCCGGCCGGGAACAGCAGCGACAGCGCATTCATGAAGTGCGTGACGGGCACGCCTTGAACGTGCCAGTCGCGTGCGCGTTCGGGCGGCAGCGCGAAACGGACGTCGCGCCGCACGGGCATCATGTTCGGGGTCGTCATGATTGTTCTCCTCCCTGATTGCCTGCATTGTTGTAGGTGGCGGCGTGCAGCGGCGCGGGCGCCGGCGTGCCGCGTGCGGCCTCGCGGCGGGCCCGCGCGGCCTCGCGGCGTGTCGCGAGCACGACGAGCGCCTGGTACGCGGCGGGCAGCACGCGCGCCATCCAGTCGCCGGCCTTCGCGTCGCGGCCGATCAGCACGCGGCGCTTGTTCTTGCGCACGCCGGCGAGGATTGTGCGCGCGGCGTCGTCGGCGGTCGTGATGAAGAACTTCTCGAACGTGTCGCGGCCTTGCTGCTCGCTCGCGACCATGAAGCCGACCATGTTCTTCGACACGCGGCTCGCCTGCGCGATGTTCGTGCGGATGCCGCCCGGATGCACGCAGGTCGCCGACACGCCGCACTTCATCATGTCGAGTTCCTGGCGCAGCGATTCGGTGAAGCCGCGCACCGCGAACTTCGTCGCGTTGTAGCCGCTCATGCCCGGCTGCGCGAAGATCCCGAACAGGCTCGACGTGTTGATCACATGGCCGTCGCCCGATGCCTTCAGGTGCGGCAGGAATGCCTTCGTGCCATGCACGACGCCCCAGAAATTGATGTTCACGATCCACTCGAGATCGCTGTATTCCATGCCCTCGATCGTGCTCGACAGCGCGACGCCCGCGTTGTTGAAGATCAGGTTGACCTTGCCATGTTCCTTCGCGGTGTCGTCGGCCCACGCGAACATCGCGTCGCGCTCGCCGACGTCCAGCACGCGCGTCGATACGCGCACGTTCGGCGCGATCGCGCGGACGATCCGTTCGGTTTCGGCGAGGCCGACGCCGTTCTTGTCGGCGAGCGACACGTGGCAGCCGGCCTGCGCGAGCTGGACCGCGAGCGCGCGGCCCATGCCCGAACCGGCACCCGTGATCGCGGCGACCTTGTTGGCGAAATCTCTCATGTCGGTGACTCCTTGTCTGGCTCAGGCCGCTTCGGCGGACGTGGAAGCGGCGGGCGCGGCGGCGGGCCGCGCGGCCGTGTCGTGTTGCGGTGCGCGATACGCGTGGTAATCGGCGATCGAGAAGTGCGCGGTCGCCTGGCGGAAGCGCCACGTGAAACCCGGCCACAGCGTCGTGTTCTTGCCGGTGCGCGGATCGAGATACCAGCTCTTGCAGCCGCCCGTCGACCAGATCGCCTTCTTCAGCTTGCCCTGCAGGTCGCTGTTGAACTGCGCCTCGACGAGCGGGCGCACCTCGATCGCCTCGGCGCGCTCGCGGCGCATCGCCTGCAGCGCGCCGAGGATGTATTCGATCTGCGACTCGATCATGAACACCATCGAGTTGTGGCCGAGGCCGGTGTTCGGGCCGACGATCATGAAGAAGTTCGGGTAGCCGGGCAGCGTCGAGCCGAGATACGCATGCGCGCCGTCGCGCCATGCGTCGACGATGTCGAGCCCGCCGCGGCCGATGATCGCGCCGCGCGGATACGGATCGGCGACCTGGAAGCCGGTGCCGTAGATCAGGCAGTCGACTTCATGGCGGCGGCCGTCGGTCGTCACGACCGCGTCGGCTTCGATGTGGTCGATGCCGGTGGTGATCACGTCGACGTTCTTGCGCGACAGCGCCGGGTAGTAGTCGTTCGAGATCAGCACGCGCTTGCAGCCGAGCGTGTAGTTCGGCGTGACGGTCTTGCGCAGCTCGGGATCGGGGATCTGCTTGCGGATATGGCGCAGCGCGAGCTTCTGCACGTTCTTCATCAGCGACGGATGGATCGCGAAGCCGAGCACGCGCGATTCGAGCATCCAGTAGATGCCGCTGCGCACGGCCTTCTGCGTGAACGGCAGCGTGCGGAACAGCCATTTCTCGAAGCGGGTGAGGTTGCGGTCGGGCTTCGGCATGATCCACGGCGGCGTGCGCTGGAACAGCGCGAGCGTCTTCACGCGCGGCGCGATCTGCGGCACGAACTGGATCGCGCTCGCGCCGGTGCCGATCACCGCGACGCGCTTGCCTTCGAGCGCGTAGTCGTGATCCCACTGCTGCGAATGGAATGCGCGGCCCTGGAAATGCTCGACGCCGGGAATCGCCGGCAGCGCGGCGCGCGACAGGCCGCCCATCCCCGAGATCAGCACGCGCGCGGACAGCCGCTTGCCGTTCGCGAACGTGAGGCGCCAGCGTTGCGCGGCCTCGTTGTATTCGGCGCGCTGCAGCTCGTGGTTCATGCGCAGGTGCGGGCCGACGCCGAAACGCTGCACGCAGTCTTCGAGATACGCGCGGATCTCCGGCTGCGGCGCGAACATGCGCGTCCAGCGCGGGTTCGGCGCGAACGAGAACGAATAGACGTGCGATTGCACGTCGCATGCACACCCGGGGTAATGATTGTCGCGCCACGTGCCGCCGACCGACGCGGCCTTCTCGAGGACGACGAAGTCGGTCACGCCTGTTTGCCGCAGGCGGATCGCCATCCCGAGGCCGGCGAAGCCGGTGCCGATGATGGCGATGTCGATGGTTTCGTCCTGGCCGTCGTGGCCGGGTGGACCGAAAGGCAACGTGCGAGCATTCATCCGGGTGTCTCCGATTTGGCTCATTTTTGAATGTTACATTGTTTGATGTAACGATAGTGGGTGAACCCGGAAACCGCAAGAGGCTAGAAGCGGCGCTCTAAGGGCCGGAAGCCAGGCGGGAAAAGGCTGAGCGGGGTTTGGAACGGTTCGTTTTCCGCGCCGCGGGATCGGCGGAAAGGGCCGTCGACAGGACGAGACCGGCGATGGACGAGACCGCCGGCGCGCGGCGGCCTGTTTGAAACGGTATCAGGGACGGATCGGTCGGGCGGTCGTCTCATGGAAAACCCCGGCCACGATCGTGACCTGCGCGAGCGCGTAGAGGCCCCAGATCAGGTAGTCGATACCCGGAAAACCGCCGAGGAACCGGCCGACGCCGATCAGCGTATCGGAGCCGACGAAGATCAGGCTGCCGATCGCGACGAGCGCGCCGTGCGTGCGGGCGGCGAGCGCGAAGCTCGCCATCACGCACAGCACCAGCATGTAGACGGCCACCGGCGCGAGCAGCGCGCCGAGATGCGGGAAGAACGCCGCGTAGAACGCCGGCGCGGCGATCCACAGGCCGATCAGCGCGACGATGCGCCAGCCGTGCGGCCGCGCGCGCCAGCGAAAGAAGATCGCGCAGTAGCACACGTGCGTGAGCAGGAAGGACCCGAGGCCGAGGACGAACGACAGCGGCCAGTCGGGCAGCGCGAGCAGGACGTCGCCGAGTACGGCGGTCGCGAGCGCCGCGCACAGCCACGCGCGTTCGCGCGGCGCGCCGCAGGTGCCGCCGGCCGCGAGCAGCAGGATGCCCATCGCGGCCTTCGCGGCGGCCTGGCCCGGATAGGGCGCCGCGGCGAGCGACAGCCCGTACAGCAGCGCGGCGGCGATGGCGAGCGGCCAGAGCCGGCGGTAGGTGGCGGGAAGCGTGGCGAGCAAGGCGGGGGTCTCCGGTGTGTCGTGGTCCGCGGTGGACGGCGCGCCGTCGAGGGCGCGGCTGCCGGCCATTATCCGGAAGAACGCGCGGGCGAAAACCGGCGAATCCTTCTAGGAATCGATGGCGGCCGGCGGCGATGCCGCCGCCGGATTTCTCGGCGCGTTGCCCCGGTTGAACCGGGGCAACGACTTCAATTCGGCTTGTTATGATCGCCGCGGTATTGCCGTTGTCGTTGTCGCTGTTCCGCCCGGCCGCGCGACTGGCTGCGCAGCCGGTGCGTGCCCGATGAATCCCTGCCGTGCCCGACCCGTGCGCTCACAGGGAGCAGGGCGGCGCCGGCTCCCCACGAAAACAGGTCCGACCCATGACCGAACTTCTCCACGGCGACGGCGCGATCCGTCGCACGACGCCGTACGGCTCCTCGATCGAAAACACCTATGCGGGCGTGCTGTCGTTCATGCGCCGCAACTATTCGCGCACGCTCGACGGCGTCGACGTCGCGATTTCCGGCGTGCCGCTCGATCTCGCGACGACCTATCGGTCGGGCGCGCGGCTCGGGCCGGCCGCGATCCGCGCGGCGAGCGTGCAGTTGGCCGAACTCAATCCGTATCCGTGGGGCTTCGATCCGTTCGACGATCTCGCGGCCGTCGACTACGGCGACTGCTGGTTCGACGCGCACAACCCGCTGTCGATCAAGCCCGCGATCATCGAGCATGCGCGCACGATCCTGCGGTCCGGCGCGAAGATGCTGACGTTCGGCGGCGACCACTACATCACGTATCCGCTGCTGGTTGCACATGCGGAGCGCTACGGCAGACCGCTTTCGCTGATCCATTTCGACGCGCACTGCGATACGTGGGCCGACGACGAGCCGGACAGCCTCAATCACGGGACGATGTTCTACAAGGCCGTGAAGGAAGGGCTGATCGATCCGGCGACATCGGTGCAGGTCGGGATCCGTACGTGGAACGACGATTTTCTCGGGATCGAGCGGCTCGATGCCGCGTGGGTGCATGACCATGGTTCGCGTGCGGCGGTCGAGCGGATCGTCGACATCGTCGGGTCGCGGCCCGCGTATCTGACGTTCGATATCGACTGTCTCGATCCGGCGTTCGCGCCCGGGACGGGGACGCCGGTCGCGGGCGGGTTGTCGTCCGCGCAGGCGCTGGCGATCGTGCGCGGGCTGGGGGCGGTGAATCTGATTGGCGCGGATGTGGTGGAGGTCGCGCCTGCGTACGATCACGCGGACATCACCGCGATCGCGGCCGCGCATGTCGCGTGCGATCTGCTGTGTCTGTGGCGGCAGAAGAAGGTGGCGGGCGCGGGGAAGTAGGAGAGCGGGGGCATGCCGCCGGCGCGTCGTGTGCGCCGTCGGCATGCGCTTTCGGTCCTACAGGAACAAGCGATAGGCGAGATTGTCGCCTTCCTCGATGGACGGATAGCCAAGCGTCGACAGGAAGTGATCGAATGCCGCGCGGTCCGCTTCCGGCACCTGGATGCCGACGAGGATCGAGCTGTAGTCCGCGCCCTGGTTGCGGTAGTGGAACAGGCTGATGTTCCAGTCCGGCGCCATCGACGACAGGAACTTCATCAGCGCGCCCGGCCGCTCGGGGAATTCGAAGCGGAACAGGCGTTCGTCGAGCGCGAGCGGCGAGCGGCCGCCGAC
>NZ_CADFDK010000019.1 GCF_902832885.1 Burkholderia seminalis DSM 23518 | reverse complement strand
TGCGACGTCCTGTTCGCCATGCTGCGCGACGGCACCATTTACCAACCCAAGTCAGCCCCTAACGCTTGACGAAACACATAGGGGCACCCCCCGCCGTCCTCGCCGAGCCACGCTTCGAGACGCAGCGTGGCTCGGCGAGATGCCCGCATGGCCGTGCAGGATGCGCGACAGTGCGGCTCGCGTCACACCCAGCTGCGACGCGGCCTCGGTGACGCTCAGGCCCAGCGCCGGCAGCACGTCGTCACGCAGCGTTTCGCCCGGATGGGGCGGATTGAAGATGCGGGTCATGGCTTGAATCACCTCAGTGATGGTCCTGGTCGTTGACCAGCACGGCATCGGCGCCTTCGAACCGGAACGTCAGCCGCCAGCTGCCGTTGACGCTGACCGCCGAATATCCGATTTGACCGGTACGAAAACGCGCGTCCTGATCGCGCCGTACCTTCGCCGCGCGGCGGGCACGCATCGCCAGCGCCGCTTTCGCCGCGACGGCGCCCGCCGTATCCCGACAATTTGCCGGCCCGTCACCTGCCCGACCAGTCGACCGATCGACCGATACCGCCCGCCGGCGCGACGCGAAGCGCCGCCCCCGCGCGGGACGCCCCAGTCGGCTGCATGTATCATTTGCGGTTGAGATCTGCACGACGAACGACACCGCCCGGCCTGGCCGCCGGCCGTTCATGCCGTGCCGACCGCCTTGTTCGTCATGGAATTCCGGACCCAGTGAAACTCTCGTTCACCAAGATGCACGGCGCGGGCAACGACTTCGTCGTGCTCGACGGCTATTCGCGCGCGTTGCCGCCGCTCACCGACGCGCAGGTGCGCGCACTCGCCAACCGTCATTTCGGCATCGGCGCCGACCAGTTGCTGCTGGTCGAGAAACCGACCGCCGACGGCGCGGATTTCAAGTACCGGATCTTCAATTGCGACGGCGGCGAAGTCGAACACTGCGGCAACGGCGCGCGCTGCTTCGTGAAGTTCGTCAGCGACCGCGGCCTGACCGACAAGCGCAGCGTGCGCGTGCAGGTCATGAAGGGCCTGATCACGCTGACGCTGCAGGACAACGGCGAAGTCGTCGTCGACATGGGTGCGCCCGTGTTCGCGCCGGCGCAGGTGCCGTTCGATGCAGCGGGCCTCGACGGCCGCCGCGAAGGCCGCGACACGCTGTGGCCGCTCGACGTCGGCGGTGCGACGCGCTGGATCTCGACGGTGTCGATGGGCAATCCGCACGCGGTGCAGGTCGTCGACGATACCGACGCGTATCCGGTGCTGGAAGAAGGCCCGCTGATCGAACGCCATGCCCGTTTCCCGCAGCGCGTGAACGCCGGCTTCATGCAGATCGTGTCGCGCAACGAAGTGAAGCTGCGCGTGTACGAACGCGGCGCGGGCGAGACGCTCGCGTGCGGCACCGGTGCGTGCGCGGCGGTCGCGGCCGGCATCCGGCGCGGCCTGCTCGATTCGCCCGTGACCGTGCACACGCACGGCGGCACGCTGACGATCGGCTGGGACGGCGCGCGCGACGAAGCCGCCGCGCTGATGATGGCCGGCCCCGCCGCGACCGTGTTCGAAGGCGAAATCGACCTGAACGCCTGACCCTGCAACGTCCTTGATAACTGAACGCGCCAGCCACATGAACGATCGCGAAGTCGCCGACTACCTGCTCGCCAATCCCGAATTCTTCGCGCAGCACGCCGAACTGCTCGCGACGATCCGTCTCGCGAACCCGCACGGCAAGGCCGCGATCTCGCTGCAGGAGCGGCAGATGGAGATGCTGCGCGACAAGAACAAGCATCTCGAGCGCCGGCTGGCCGAACTCGTGCGCTACGGCCACGAGAACGACAGCCTGTCCGCGAAGTTCAGCCGCTGGACCGCGCGCGTGATCGCGGAACGCGATCCGTACGCGCTGCCGCGCACGATCGCCGACGGCATCGCCGACGTGTTCGACGTGCCGCAGACGGCGCTGCGCGTGTGGGACGTCGCCGACACCTACGCGCAGGCCGACTTCGCCCGCCAGGTCGGCGAGGAAGTGCGCCTGTTCACGAACGGGCTGTCGACGCCGTACTGCGGCGCGAACACGGGCTTCGAAGCGGCGCAGTGGCTCGCGCCCGCGGTCGCCGCGCCGGCCGCGCATGCAGCGGAAGGCGCCGAAGCCGCGCCGGCCGGCGACGGCGCGGCCACCTCGGTCGCGCTGCTCGCGCTGCGCACGCCGCTCGCCGGCACCGATGCGCCCGCGTTCGGCCTGCTCGTGCTCGGCTCGCCCGATCCGCGCCGCTTCCACGACGGGATGGCCACCGACTTCCTCGCGCAGATCGCGACGCTCGCGAGCGCCGCGCTCACGCGCCTGCTGCCGCACTGATCCGCCGCCCGCGATGACCGACGACCCGATCGCCGCCTACCTGTCGAACCTGAAACACGTCAGGCAGCTGTCGGAACACACGCTGCGCGCGTACACGCACGAACTCGACGAACTGAAGAAGCTCGCGGCCGGCCGGCCGCTCGACGCGCTGACGGCCGCCGACATGCGCGGCGCGGTCGCGCGCGCGCATGCGGGCGGGCTGTCCGCGCGGTCGATCTCGCACCGGCTGTCCGCCTGGCGCGCGTTCTACCGCTGGCTCGCGCAGCGCGTCGAGATGCCCGCGAATCCGGTTGCCGCGGTACGCGCGCCGAAACGCCCGAAGACCTTGCCGAAGGCGCTGTCGGTCGACGACGCGTCCGCGCTGATGGACGCGCCGCTCGCCGGCACGACCGAAGGCATCCGCGATCACGCGATCCTCGAACTGTTCTATTCGTCGGGGCTGCGCCTCGCCGAACTGATCGGGCTCGACGTGATGTATACACAGGCCGACGGCTACCGTTCGACCGGCTGGCTCGATCTCGCCGAAGCCGAAGTCACCGTGCGCGGCAAGGGCAACAAGGAACGCAAGGTGCCGGTCGGCCGCAAGGCGATCGACGCGCTGAACGCGTGGCTCGCGGTGCGCGGCGAATTCGTCAGGCACGACCCGCATCCGCTGTTCGTGTCCGTGCGCGGCAACCGGATGTCGCCGGGCGTCGTGCGCGAGCGCGTGAAGCGCGCGGCGCTCGCCGCGGGCATCCCGGCCAACGTCCATCCGCACGTGCTGCGCCACTCGTTCGCGACGCACGTGCTGCAGTCGAGCGGCGACCTGCGCGCGGTGCAGGAACTGCTCGGCCACGCGAGCGTTGCCGCGACGCAGGTCTATACGTCGCTCGACTTCCAGCATCTCGCGAAGATTTACGACAGCGCGCATCCGCGCGCGAAGAAGCGCGACTGACGCCCTTCCCGTGCTACCCGCCGCGCACGGCGACCGATAACGGTCGGCTTCCGTCGCGGCCCATTTCGATCTCATCATGCAAACCGTCACCCTCAAGCCGTCCAAGGAAAAATCGCTGCTGCGCCGCCATCCGTGGATCTATGCGAATGCGATCGACCGCGTCGACGGCAAGCCCGCGCCCGGCGCGACCGTGCTCGTGCGCGCGCACGACGGCCGCTTCCTCGCGCGCGGCGCGTACAGCCCGCAGTCGCAGATCCGCGTGCGCGTGTGGAGCTTCGACGAGCACGAGCCGATCGACCACGCCTTCTTCAAGCGCCGCGTGCAGCGCGCGGTCGCGCACCGCACGACGATGGTGTCGGGCACCGGCGCGGTGCGGCTCGTGTTCGGCGAGGCCGACGGGCTGCCGGGGCTGATCGTCGACTACTACGTCGCGGACACCGCCGAAGCCGGCGCCGCGCCGCGCGGCCAGCTCGTCTGCCAGTTCATGGCGGCCGGCGTCGAAGCGTGGAAGGACGCGATCGTCGCGGCGCTCACCGGCGCGACGGGTTGCCCGAACGTGTACGAGCGCTCGGACGTGTCGATCCGCGACAAGGAAGGGCTCGAGCAGACGACCGGCGTGCTGGCCGGCGATGCGCCGCCCGCGACGCTGATCTCGAACGAAAACGGCGTGCGCTATCACGTCGACGTGCCGAACGGCCACAAGACGGGCTTCTACGTCGACCAGCGCGACAACCGCGCGCTCGTCGCGCAGTACGCGGCCGGCCGCGACGTGCTGAACTGCTTCTGCTACACGGGCGGCTTCTCGCTCGCGGCGCTCAAGGGCGGCGCGACGCGCGTCGTGTCGATCGACTCGTCGGGCGATGCGCTCGCGCTCGCGCAGCAGAACGTCGTCGCCAACGGCTTCGACGCCGAACGCGCGACCTGGCTCGACGCCGACGCGTTCAAGACGTTGCGCCGCCTCGTCGACGAAGGCGAGCGTTTCGACCTGATCGTGCTCGATCCGCCGAAGTTCGCGCCGACCCGCGACAGCGTCGATCGCGCGGCGCGCGCGTACAAGGACATCAACCTGAGCGGCTTCAAGCTGCTGCGTCCGGGCGGCCTGCTGTTCACGTACTCGTGCTCGGGCGCGATCGACATGGACCTGTTCCAGAAGATCGTCGCGGGCGCGGCCGCCGACGCGAAGGTCGACGCGCGCATCCTGAAGCGGCTCGGCGCGGGCGTCGACCACCCGCTGCTCGCCGCGTTCCCGGAAGGCGAATATCTGAAGGGCCTGCTGTTGCAAATCGTCTGATCGCCCCGATCTAGACGCACACCCGCGTCCGCCGGCCCTCCGCGCCTGGCGGACCAGCGCTCGCCCCTGTCGTCCGGACGACGGGCGCGGGCTTGACAGGTATGTTTCAATGGATGGTTGTGCGCCCCGGCTCGCAGCGCGAGGGCGCGACGCACATCCTGGTTTTGACCCCGATTCACGAACCACAGGCGACCGACATGGCCACTCCCGTCACCATCCTCACCGGCTTCCTCGGCAGCGGCAAGACGACCCTGCTCAAGCGCATCCTGAACGAACAGCACGGCATGAAGATCGCCGTGATCGAGAACGAATTCGGCGAAGAGAACATCGACAACGAAATCCTCGTGCAGGATTCGAACGAGCAGATCATCCAGATGAGCAACGGCTGCATCTGCTGCACGATCCGCGGCGACCTCGCCCGCGCGCTCGGCGATCTCGCCGCGAAGAAGCGCGAAGGCAAGCTCGACTTCGACCGCATCGTGATCGAGACGACCGGCCTCGCGAACCCGGGCCCCGTCGCGCAAACCTTCTTCATCGACAGCGAAATCGCCGACGACTTCCTGCTCGACGCGGTCATCACGCTCGTCGACGCGAAGCACGCGAACGCGCAGCTCGACGAGCACGAAGTGGTGCAGCGCCAGGTCGGTTTCGCCGACCGCCTGTTCATCACGAAGTCGGACCTCGTCGACGATCAGACCGTCGCCGGCCTCAAGCACCGCCTGATGCACATGAACCCGAAGGCCGCGATCAAGGTCGTGAATTTCGGCGAAGCCGACATCAAGGAGATCTTCGACCTGCGCGGCTTCAACCTGAACGCGAAACTCGAGATCGACCCCGACTTCCTCGCCGAAGACGATCACGCGCATCATCACCACGATCACGACCATGAGCACGATCACGCCGGTTGCGATCACGATCACGGCCAATGCGCGCACGATCACGACCACGGCCACCACCATCACCACCACGCGCACCACGACGACAAGATCAAGTCGTTCGTGTACCGCAACGACCGCCCGTTCGACCCGAACAAGCTGGAAGACTTCCTCGGCGGCATCCTGCAGATCTACGGCGAGCGGATGCTGCGCTACAAGGGCGTGCTGTACATGAAGGGCGTCGACCGCAAGGTCGTGTTCCAGGGCGTGCACCAGATGATGGGCAGCGACCTCGCCGCGAAGTGGCTGCCGGTCGAGAAGAAGACCAACAAGATGGTGTTCATCGGCGTCGACCTGCCGCAGGACCTGATCACCGACGGCCTCGACGCCTGCCTCGCCTGACACGCGCGGGCACCGCCGCGCACGGTGTCGCCCGGCCGCCTTTCCCGGCGGCCGAGGCGCCCGCGCGGCGCACTTTCCGGGCAGGGTTTCGCCGTCATCGCTTTTTCGCGATTTGCGCGTTATATTTTCTAGATATTGGCGCAGCCGACGGGGATCGACCCGATACGGCGCCCGCTTGCGATTCAGTTACAATACGTGCCCGCTGGAGTACGGCAACAAACAGGCCCGGTTCTTGCTGAACCAGTTTTCCGGGCATCGCAACCGCGCCGGATCGCCAATCCGCCTCCCGGCCGCGGCCGATGCGATGTGCCGCGCAGCACACCGGTTCGCAGCGCGCGCAACTCCGCGCCAGGCCTATCCTGGTATTTGAGAACCGGTTTTCCAGAGGCTTTCGGCCCCGCGGCGGCAAATCGCAAATGAATGCAAACGCGGTTGCGGGTAATCCCAAAGTGCAGGCAATATCTCTTGATTTGCCGCACATTGAAGAAGCAAGCAGATGACGAAGAAACTCTTGACCGAAGCCGAAATCCTGAAGATGAGCGACAAGGATTACATGAATGAGGATCAGCTCGCCTTCTTCAAAAATCGGCTCGAACAGTTGCAGGCGGACATCCTCAAGAATGCAGGCCAGACGACCGAGAACCTGCGCGAAACGGTGATCGTCCCCGATCCCGCCGATCGCGCGACGATCGAGGAAGAGCACGCGCTCGAGCTGCGTACGCGCGATCGCGAACGCAAGCTCCTCAAGAAGGTTCAGCAGTCGCTCGCCCGCATCGATTCCGGCGATTACGGCTGGTGCGAGGAGACCGGCGAGCCGATCGGCATTCCGCGGCTGCTCGCCCGTCCGACCGCCACGCTGTCGCTCGAGGCGCAGGAGCGCCGCGAGTTGCGCCAGAAGCTGTTCGGCGACTGATCGAGCGGCGTTCCGCTCAGACACGCTGCTTCCCGAAAGCGCGCGGCCTGCCGCGCGCTTTTTGTTTTTCCGGCACCGCTTCCCGGTGTGCCGATTTGCCCCCCGCCTCTTGATATCCCGGTGCCCGCCCTAAAATGAAACGGACGCGCGCCGGGCCGCTCCCCGGCGCACTGCGGATTCACGCGGCGGCGCGTCGCGCCGCCCGACTCTTCCCCGTTTTTCTCAAGGAACGCAGATGGAGCAATTTCACGGCACGACCATCGTTTCGGTCCGGCGCGGCGACAAGGTCGCGCTCGGCGGCGACGGCCAGGTAACCCTCGGCAACATCGTCATGAAGGGTGGCGCGCGGAAAGTGCGGCGGATCTACAACAACCAGGTTCTGGTCGGATTCGCGGGCGGCACCGCCGATGCGTTCTCGCTGCTCGACCGCTTCGAGGCGAAGCTCGAGAAGCACCAGGGCAACCTGACCCGTGCGGCCGTCGAACTCGCGAAGGACTGGCGCACCGACCGGATGCTGCGCCGCCTCGAGGCGATGCTGATCACGGCCGACGCCACCACCACGCTCGTGATCACCGGCAACGGCGACGTGCTCGACCCCGAAGGCGGCATCTGCGCGATCGGCTCGGGCGGTGCCTACGCGCAGGCCGCGGCCCGTGCGCTCGTCGAGAACACCGAGCTGTCGCCGCGCGAGATCGTCGAGAAGTCGCTCGGGATCGCCGGCGACATGTGCATCTACACGAACCACAACCGCATCATCGAAACGATCGAGTAAGGACCGCACCATGAGCACCATGACCCCTGCCGAGATCGTCTCGGAACTCGACAAGCACATCATCGGCCAGGCGAAGGCGAAGAAGGCCGTCGCGGTTGCGCTGCGCAACCGCTGGCGCCGCCAGCAGGTGGCCGATCCGCTGCGCCAGGAAATCACGCCGAAGAACATCCTGATGATCGGGCCGACGGGCGTCGGCAAGACCGAAATCGCGCGCCGCCTCGCGAAGCTCGCCGATGCGCCGTTCATCAAGATCGAAGCGACCAAGTTCACCGAAGTCGGCTACGTCGGCCGCGACGTCGACAGCATCGTGCGCGACCTGATCGAGATCTCCGTCAAGCAGACGCGTGAGACCGAGATGCGCAAGGTGCGCAGCAAGGCGACCGACCAGGCGGAAGACCGCATCCTCGACATCCTGCTGCCGCAGCCGCGCGCGGTGGGCTTCGGCGGCAATGCCGAACACGCGAACGACGACAACAACGCGACGCGCCAGACCTTCCGCAAGCGCCTGCGCGAAGGCCAGCTCGACGACAAGGAAGTCGAGCTCGACCTCGAGCAGCCGTCGGCCGGCATGGACATCATGGCGCCGCCGGGCATGGAAGAGATGACCGAGCAGATCCGCTCGATGTTCTCCAACCTCGGCAGCGGCAAGAAGCAGCGCCGCAAGGTGAAGATCAAGGAAGCGCTGAAGCTGCTGACCGACGAGGAAGCGGCGAAGATGCTGAACGAAGAGGAAGTGAAGACGAAGGCCGTGCAGAACGTCGAGCAGAACGGCATCGTGTTCCTCGACGAGATCGACAAGATCACGTCGCGCAACAACGAAGGCAGCGGCGGCGAAGTGTCGCGCCAGGGCGTGCAGCGCGACCTGCTGCCGCTCGTCGAAGGCACGACGGTCAACACGAAGTACGGGATGGTGAAGACCGATCACATCCTGTTCATCGCGAGCGGCGCGTTCCACCTCGCGAAGCCGAGCGACCTGATCCCCGAACTGCAAGGCCGCTTCCCGATCCGCGTCGAGCTCGACTCGCTGTCGGTGAACGACTTCGAAGCGATCCTCGTCGCCACCGACGCGAGCCTCGTCAAGCAGTATCAGGCGCTGCTCGCGACCGAGGACGTGCAGCTCGAATTCGCCGAAGACGGCATTCGCCGCCTCGCGGAGATCGCGTTCGCGGTCAACGAGAAGACCGAGAACATCGGCGCGCGCCGGCTGTACACGGTGATCGAGAAGCTGCTCGAGGAAGTGTCGTTCTCGGCCGGCAACCACGCCGGCGAGCGCGTGACGATCGACGCGAAGTATGTCGATCGCGCACTCGGCGAAGTGTCGCAGGACGAGGACCTGTCGCGCTACGTGTTGTAACGCGCGCGGCACCGGATACGAAACGGGCGGCCCGGCGGGCCGCCCGTTTTCGTTGGTGCGCCCGCTTACTGGCGCACCGGCTTTTTCGCGAGCTTGCGCTGCAGCGTTCGGCGGTGCATGTTCAGCGCGCGTGCGGTCGCCGAGATGTTGTTGTTGTTCTCGGCCAGCACGCGCTGGATGTGCTCCCATTCGAGCCGGTCGACCGACAGCACGACCGGGTTCTCGAGCGCCTCGTCGGCCTGCACCTCGGTCGCGTTGGTCTGCAGCGCGGCCAGGATCGACTCGACGTTCGCCGGCTTCGCGAGGTAGTTGTCGGCGCCTTCCTTCACGGCCTGCACGGCCGTCGCGATGCTCGCGTAGCCGGTCAGCACCAGGATCCGCGCGTCGGGCTGCAGGTCGCACAGCGGCGCGATCAGGCTCAGGCCCGAATCCTCGCCCAGGTGCAGGTCGACGGTGATGAACTGGAACTTGCCGCCGGCGGCGAGCCGCAGCGCCGCCTCCTTGTCGTGCGCCTGCTGGACCGCGTAACCGCGCCGCTCGAGGCCGCGCGCGAGCGTGCCCGCGAACACCTCGTTGTCGTCGATCACCAGGAAATTGTTCTCGCTCATGTGGTTTCTCCGTCTACGTGTTGGTTGAGGCGGCCGGCGACGCGACGCGCACGACCGGCAGGCGCAGCACGGCCCGCGTGCCGCGCGCGGCGGTCGCGCGGCTGTCCGGCGTGCCGGCCGGCCGTTCGGCTGCCCGTTCGCCCGTGCGCTGGCCCGCGCGTGGTCCCGATGCGGCGGCGGCGTGACCATTGCCCGCACCGCCGGCCCGCCCGTTGCCGCCCGCCGCGCGCGGCGTGACATCGGACAGCTCGATCTCGCCGCCGAGCCGCGCGGCCGCGCTGAACGCGAGATACAGGCCGACCCCATGCCCGCCCTGCGTGCTGTCGACCGGCATCGCGCCGAGCGATTCGCGCAGCGAGGCCGGAATGCCGGGCCCGTCGTCGCATACCTCGAATTCGATCTCGTCGGCCGTGCCGCCATGCGCGACCTTCGCGGCCAGCGTCACGCGCTGCGGGCTCGCGCGCGCGGCGTTGTCGAGCAGGATCGTCAGGATCTGGCCGGCCGCGACCGTGTCGTCGAGCGCGACGCCCGCCGGACGCGCGCCGAGCAGCTCGAATTGCACATGCGGATGCCGCAGGCGCCAGTGCTCGACGAACGTGTCGAGCCAGTCGTCCACCGGCTGGCGGCTCGCCGGCGCGCTCGCGCGGCTGCGCAGGCGCGCGAGCGCCGACGTGCAAAGCGTCATCTGCTCCTCGAGCACCTTCAGGTCGGCCTCGTAGCGCGCGAGCCCCGGATCGGCACGCGCCGCGTCGCGCAGTTCCTCGGCGAGCATCGCGATCGTCGACAGCGGCGTGCCCATCTCGTGCGCGACGGTGGCCGCCTGCACGCCGAGCGCAACGGCCCGCTCGTCGCGCAGCAGATGCTGCTGCGCTTCGCCGAGCGCCGCATCGCGCTGGCGCAGCGCATTCGACATGCGCGCGACGAACCACGCGATCAGCCCGACGCTCACCATGAAGTTTGCCCACATGCCGGTACGGTAGTAGTCGAACAGGTTAGCCGGATTGTCCATGTTGAGCGGCACCGAATCGAAACCGAGCGCCGCGTAGCACGCGACCGCGAACGCCGCGAGCCAGATCATCAGGTGCCAGGGCAGCACGGCCGCCGCGATCGCGAGCGACGGCAGGTACAGCGACACGAACGGGTTGGTCGTGCCGCCCGACAGGAACAGCAGCGCGGACAGCGCGCCGAGGTCGACCCACAGCTGGCCGAGCAGCTCGAAATTGGTCTCGGGCCGCGCGCGCAGCACGCGCACCCAGGTCAGCGCATTGAAAACGATCTCGAGCGCGATGACCATCAGCATCGCCGGCAACGGCAGATGCACGCCGAAATAGGTCTGCACGACGCCGATCGTCACGAGCTGGCCGATGATCGCGAGATTGCGAAGCCAGAACAGGTGACTGAGGTTGACGCGCCCGGTAGTGGTGATTCGTTGCATCCGAGCAGTTTACCCGTTTAGCGGGCGGCGCCTCTAGCGGGGCCGGATCGGCGCGCACGGACGGCGCGAACCGCGGCACGGCCGACGCCGTCAGCCGGTCGTGCCGGCCAGCCGCTGCGCGATCTCGTCGGCGAGACATTCGGGGCAGCGGCAGCGTGCGCCGGCCGCCGGCGGGGCGCCGCCGGGCAGCACCGGCATCGACGCGCACCAGCAGTCGAACGGCTGCGTACGCGCGCCGCAGTCGAAGCCGCGCCCGCAGTGCGGGCAACGCGCGCGGCGCGGGACGGAACGGGCGTCGGCGGCGGAGTCGGTCATGGCGCAATCGCGGAAACGGGCGGAAAGCCGCCCCACGCGACAAGCATAGCGCGGCGCACGGATTTTGCACGCCGGCCGCCCGGCCGACGTCCGCCGCCAACCGGCGCGCATCGCCCTGCCGCGACCGCGCGCGCCCGGCCGCCGGAATCGCGCCGCGCCATAGCCGGCGGGCCGCCGCACGCCGTGCCGCCTCGCGCCGCCGGCATTCCGGGCCGCCCAAAAACCCGATGCTGCGCTGCGCCACTCCTGTACAATTCGCCGTGTTTCAACCGTTCCCAGCCAGAGCCGCCGCCATGTCCGAGCCCATCGACCTCTCGCAGATCGCCCCGACGCTGAAAGCAGAAATCCTCGCCGAGGCGCTGCCGTACATCCGCCGTTACCACGGCAAGACCGTGGTCATCAAATACGGCGGCAACGCGATGACGGAAGAGCGGCTCAAGCAGGGCTTCGCGCGCGACGTGATCCTGCTGAAACTGGTCGGCATCAACCCGGTGATCGTCCACGGCGGCGGTCCGCAGATCGATCACGCGCTGAAGAAGATCGGCAAGGCCGGCACCTTCATCCAGGGCATGCGCGTCACCGACGAAGAGACGATGGAAGTCGTCGAGTGGGTGCTGGGCGGCGAAGTGCAGCAGGACATCGTGATGCTGATCAACCACTTCGGCGGTCACGCGGTGGGCCTGACGGGCAAGGACGGCGGCCTGATCCACGCGCGCAAGCTGCTGATGCCGGACCGCGACAACCCGGGCGAGTACATCGACATCGGCCAGGTCGGCGAAGTCGAGGCGATCAACCCGGCGGTCGTGAAGGCGCTGCAGGACGACGCGTTCATTCCGGTGATCTCGCCGATCGGCTTCGGCGAAGACGGCCTCTCGTACAACATCAACGCCGACCTCGTCGCGGGCAAGCTCGCGACCGTGCTGAACGCCGAGAAGCTGCTGATGATGACCAACATCCCCGGCGTGATGGACAAGGACGGCAACCTGCTGACCGATCTGTCCGCCCGCGAGATCGACGCGCTGTTCGAGGACGGCACGATCTCCGGCGGCATGCTGCCGAAGATCTCGTCGGCGCTCGACGCGGCGAAGAGCGGCGTGAAGTCGGTACACATCGTCGACGGCCGGATCGAGCATTCGGTGCTGCTGGAAATCCTGACCGAGCAGCCGTTCGGCACGATGATCCGCTCGCATTGAGCGCACGCCGCCAGTCGCCCGGCCCCGACCTGCCGGCCCCGCTGCGGCGCCGGCGCATCTCGCGCAGCCGGCCGCGCGCCGGCGCGCCCGTCTGGCTGTTCGACCTCGACAACACGCTGCACCACGCGTCGCACGCGATCTTTCCCGAGATCAACCGTGCGATGACGCAGTACATCGTCGACACGCTGCAGGTCGAGCGCGCCGAAGCCGACCGCCTGCGCACCGGCTACACCGAGCGCTACGGCGCCGCGCTGCTCGGCCTCACGCGCCATCACCCGATCGACCCGCACGACTTCCTGCGCGTGGTCCACACGTTTTCCGACCTGCCCGCGATGGTCCGCGCCGAGCGCGGCCTCGCGCGCATCGTCGCCGCGCTGCCGGGCCGCAAGCTGATCCTGACCAACGCGCCGGAAAACTATGCGCGCGCGGTGCTGCGCGAGCTGCGCATCGAGCGGCTGTTCGAGCGCGTGATCGCGATCGAGCACATGCGCGACCGCCGCACGTGGCGCGCGAAGCCCGATCACACGATGCTGCGCCGGACGCTGCGCGCCGCGCATGCTCGCCTGTCCGACGCGATCCTCGTCGAGGATACGCGCGGCCACCTGAAGCGCTACAAGCGTCTCGGCATCGGCACGGTATGGATCACCGGCCACCTGCCGGGCCATCTGCCCGTTACCGGGCGTCCCCACTATGTCGACCAGCGCATTCGTTCGCTAAAATCGCTCCGACTGGGCACACGATCGGGGCGACAAAAATGCAGCCGACTTACCCGCAGGACCAAGCCGTAACCGAAAGCCAGGCTACCCCCTCGCGCCCGCGCCCCAAGCCGGGCGAGCGCCGCGTCATGATCCTGCAGATGCTCGCGACGATGCTCGAGGCGCCGAAACCCGAGAAGATCACGACCGCCGCGCTCGCGGCCCGGCTCGACGTGTCGGAAGCCGCGCTGTACCGGCACTTCGCCAGCAAGGCGAAGATGTACGAAGGGCTGATCGAATTCATCGAGCAGGCGCTGTTCGGGCTCGTCAACCAGATCGTCGCGAAGGAACCGAACGGCGTGCTGCAGGCCCGAACGATCGCGCTGACGATGCTCAATTTCGCCGCGAAGAACCCCGGGATGACGCGCGTGCTGACCGGCGAGGCGCTGGTCGGCGAGGACGAGCGGCTGACCGAGCGCGTGAACCAGCTGCTCGACCGCATCGAGGCGACCGTCAAGCAATGCCTGCGCGTCGCGCGCACCGAGGCGCAGGCGCCCGACGGCGCGACGCCCTTCGTGCTGCCGGCCGACTACGATCCCGCCGCCCGCGCGAGCCTGCTCGTCAGCTACGTGATCGGCCGCTGGCACCGCTTCGCGAAAGGCGGATTCCACAAGCCGCCGGGCGAGCAGGCCGATGCGCATCTGCGGCTGATCCTGCAGTGACCGGCGCCCGGCGGCACGCCGCGCCATGCGTGCCGGAATCCGCGCCGCGCAATTTCCGCTATACTTTGCCGACTGTCGCTCCTCGGGCGGCAGGTCGGAGCGCGCCGATTTGCTGACTCGATTGCGGGCGCGCGAACCGGCCGGGCGTTGACGATGTCTCCGTCCCGGCGGTTCACTACAAATGCGGCTAAAGAGGTCGTCAGCCGCGCATCTCCGACTCCGCGCCTCGCCGACACCATTTAGCCGCCCAGTCATAAGGCGGAACGAATGGAATCGATCGGCATCGTCGCTCCACAGACCATGCACTTCGCCGAACCGCTGCGCTTGCAAAGCGGCAGCGTGATCGGCAACTATCAGCTCGTCGTCGAGACGTACGGCGAGCTCAACGCCGCGCGCTCGAACGCGGTGCTCGTCTGCCACGCGCTCAACGCGTCGCACCACGTCGCCGGCGTCTACGCGGACGATCCGCGCAGCACCGGCTGGTGGGACAACATGGTCGGCCCCGGCAAGCCGCTCGACACCAACCGCTTCTTCGTGATCGGCGTGAACAACCTCGGCTCGTGTTTCGGCTCGACCGGCCCGATGAGCATCGATCCGTCGACCGGCAAGCCGTACGGTGCAAAGTTCCCGGTGGTGACCGTCGAGGACTGGGTGCATGCGCAGGCGCGCGTCGCCGACGCGTTCGGCATCGAGCGCTTCGCCGCGGTGATGGGCGGCAGCCTCGGCGGCATGCAGGCGCTCGCGTGGAGCCTGATGTATCCGGAGCGCGTCGCGCACTGCATCGACGTCGCGTCGACGCCGAAGCTGTCCGCGCAGAACATCGCGTTCAACGAGGTCGCGCGCTCGGCGATCCTGTCCGATCCCGACTTCCACGGCGGCGACTACTACGCGCACGGCGTGAAACCGAAGCGCGGCCTGCGCGTCGCGCGGATGATCGGCCACATCACGTACCTGTCCGACGACGACATGGCCGAGAAATTCGGCCGCGCGCTGCGCCGCGCCGACGGCGCGCTCGACGCGTACAACTTCAGCTTCGACGTCGAATTCGAGGTCGAATCGTACCTGCGCTACCAGGGCGACAAGTTCGCCGACTACTTCGACGCGAACACGTACCTGCTGATCACGCGCGCGCTCGACTACTTCGACCCGGCGAAGGCGTTCGACGGCAACCTGACGGCCGCGCTCGCGCACACGCAGGCGAAGTACCTGATCGCGAGCTTCTCGACCGACTGGCGCTTCGCGCCCGCGCGCTCGCGCGAGATCGTGAAGGCGCTGCTCGACAACAAGCGCACGGTCAGCTACGCGGAAATCGATGCGCCGCACGGTCACGACGCGTTCCTGCTCGACGACGCGCGCTATCACAACCTGATCCGCGCGTATTACGAACGAATCGCCAACGAGGTGGGTGCATGAACCAGCAAGCGCTGAATTCCCTGTCCGCGCGCGCGGATTTCCGCACGATCGCGCGCTGGGTCGAGCCGCGCTCGACCGTCCTCGACCTCGGCTGCGGCGACGGCTCGCTGCTGGCGCTGCTGATGGAGGAACTGGACGTCACCGGCTACGGCATCGAGCTGAACGACGCGGGCGTGCTCGCGAGCGCGAAGAACGGCATCAACGTGATCCAGCAGAATCTCGAGGACGGCCTGCGGCTGTTCGAGGACCACAGCTTCGACATCGCGATCCTGTCGCAAACGCTGCAGACGATCCACCAGACGGCCGCGATCCTGCGCGAAACGGCGCGCGTCGGCCGCGAGTGCATCGTGTCGTTCCCGAACTTCGGCTACTGGCCGCACCGGCTGTCGGTGCTGCACGGCCGCATGCCCGTGTCGAAATCGCTGCCGTACCAGTGGCACAACACGCCGAACGTGCGGGTGCTGACGATCAAGGATTTCGAGGCGCTCGCGCCCGAAGTCGGCGTCACGATCCTCGACCGCGTCGTGCTGCACGAGGGCCAGCCGATTCGATGGGGAGCGAACTGGCGTGGTAGTCTTGCTGTCTACCGCGTCAAGCGCAGCTGAGCCGGGGGGCCGTTGACGGACGCCGGGCCCGGCCCGCGCCGCCCCCGCCGCGCGCTGCCGCCGCAATCAGTCAACGCTACCCAGTTCCAGTCCATGTCGAAAACGCCACACGAGGCGCCCGCACTCACCGCTCACGAGGATCACCCCGGCTGGCGAGCCTATCTGAACACGCACATGCTGATCTGCGTGTTCCTCGGCTTCACGTCAGGCCTGCCCCTCTTCACGCTCGTCTACCTGGTGCAGGCATGGCTGCGCTCCGAGGGCGTGAACCTGAAGGAAATCGGCCTGTTCGCGCTGATCCAGTTCCCGTATACGTGGAAGTTCCTGTGGGCGCCGCTGATGGACCGCTACATCCCGCGCCTGCCCGGCTGGCGGCCGGGCCGCCGGCGCGGCTGGATGCTGCTCACGCAGGTGCTGGTCGCCGGCGCGATCGCCGCGCTCGGCTTCGTGTCGCCGCGCGACTCGATCTGGACGGTCGCCGCGCTCACGACGCTCGTCGCGTTCTTCGGCGCGAGCTCCGACATCGTGATCGACGCGTACCGCCGCGAGCTGCTGCGCGACACCGAGCAGGGCCTCGGCAACGCGGTGCACGTGAACGCGTACAAGCTCGCCGCGCTGATCCCCGGCTCGCTGGCGCTGATCCTGTCCGACCACATGCCGTGGGACGCGGTATTCGCGCTCACCGGCGCGTTCATGCTGCCGGGCATCCTGATGACGCTGCTCGTGCGCGAGCCCGAAGTGGTCGGCACGCCGCCGCGCAACCTGCGCGACGCGATCGTGCTGCCGTTCCGCGAATTCATCCAGCGCGACGGCTGGGCCGGCGCGCTGCTCGTCATCGCGTTCATCTTCCTGTTCAAGATCGGCGACACGATGGCCACCACGCTGTCGACGTCGTTCTTCCTCGACATCGGCTTCTCGCGCACCGAGATCGGCATCGTCGCGAAGACCACCGCGCTCGTCGCGAGCGTCGCCGGCGGCATCATCGGCGGCATCTGGCTCGTGAAGATCGGCATCGGTCGCGGGCTGTGGATCTTCGGCGCGCTGCAGATGGTGTCGACGCTCGGCTTCGCGTGGCTCGCGCAGCTCGGCCCCGGCTCACCGGTACTCGCGATGCTGTACGACTTCACCGTCTCGACGAGCCATGCGATCGCATCGGCGCTGTCGGTGTTCGGCATCGCCGTCGCGCCGCAATTCAGCCCGATGACGGTCGCGCTCGCGATCGTCTACGGGTTCGAAACCTTCACGACGGGCCTGACGATGGCCGCGTTCGTCGCCTATATCGCGAGCACGACCGACCCGCGCTACACGGCCACGCAGTTCGCGCTGTTCACGAGCCTCGCGTCGGTGCCGCGCACGCTCGCGTCGGCCGCGAGCGGCTTCATCGTCGCGAAGATCGGCTGGTTCGACTACTTCATCGTGTGTACCGCGCTCGCGATTCCCGGCATGCTGCTGCTGTTCAAGATCGCGCCGTGGAACGGTACCGCCCGCAACGGCGAGGCCAGCCGTGCGCAGTGACCGCCTGCACCGCGTCGCGCGCGCGGCGGCCTCGCTGAGCATCGGCGCCGCGGCACTTGCGGCGTCGTTCGCGCACGCATCCGACGCCGCCGCGACCGCGGCGGGCTCCGGGCCCACCGCACCGCCCGCGCCGGCGACTTCCGCCGCGCCCGCGGCACCGTCCGCCGCCGAAGCCGCGCAGCCGACCGGCGCCGCCGCGCCAGCGAAGGCGTATGCGCAAACGCCTCAGCAGCAGGTCCGCTACGGCAACGCGATCGCGTTCCGCACGCTGATCCCGTCGCCGCTGCTCGAACAGCTCACCGCGAACGAATATGCGCAGATCGTGCAGACGGCCGCCGACAGCAACCGGCTGCTGCCCGCGAACCAGCCGCGCGTGAAACGCCTGCGCGCGATCGTCGCGAAGCTCGCGCCGTATTCGGTGAAGTGGAACGACCGCGTGAAGAGCTGGGCCTGGGACGTCAACGCGATCCGCTCGCGCGACATCCGCCTGACCTGCCTGCCGGGCGGCAAGGTGCTCGTGTACGGCGGCATGCTCGACCGCATCCGCCTGAACGACGACGAGCTCGGCGTGCTGCTCGCGCACGGCATCGCGCACGCGCTGCGCGAACACGCGCGCAGCAACTTCAGCGCGACGTCGCAGACGTCGCTGCGGGCGGCCGCGCTGCCGCCGCTGTTCGGCGTCGGCGATCCGCTGCCGCAGGCGCTGAATCTCGGCGAGCGCCTGCAGTCGCTTCACTACGAGCCGACCGACGAGACCGAAGCCGACGTGATCGGCGGCGACATCGCCGCACGCGCGGGCTTCGATCCGCGCGCCGCGATCACGCTGTGGGACAAGCTCGCGGTCGCGACGCGCGCGAACAAGGCGACGGGCTTCATCTACACGCACCCGTACAGCACCGCGCGACGCCAGGACCTGCTGAACCGGCTGCCCGACCTGATTCCGCTCTATGCGAAGGCGATCGGCAAGCGAGTCGACGCGCTGCCCGACTATGCGGGCATCAGCGCGCAACGGCGCAAGGTCGTCCGGCGCGCCGCCGGGTAACGCCGGACGCTACGCGTCCACCCCGGTCGCGACCGGGCGGACCCCGCTTTCACGCATCCAGCGCACCTCGTCACCGGGGCTGCGGCCGAACAGCCGCTTGAACTCGCGGCTGAACTGCGACGCGCTCGCATAACCGACGCGCGCGGCCGCCGTGCCGGCGCCCATCCCGTCCTGCACCATCATCAGCCGCGCCTGGTGCAGCCGCGCGGCCTTCACGTACTGCATCGGCGACGTCGCCGTCACGTGCTTGAACTGCGCGTGGAACACCGCGAGGCTCATTCCGGCCTCGCGCGCGAGCGTCTCGACGTCGAGGTCGGCGTTCAGTTCCGCATGGATGCGCCGCAGCGCCTTCGCGATACGGCCGAAGTGATGCTGCTGCACGAGCGCCGCGCGCATCGCGTCGCCCTGCTCGCCCGTCAGCACGCGATAGGCGATCTCGCGCATGATCGCGGGCCCCAGCACGCGCGTGTCGTGCGGCGATGCAAGCGCTTCGAGCAGCCGCACGACCGCGTCGGCCAGCGGCGCGTCGAGCGGCGTCGAATAGACGCCGAGCGGTTCGCTGACGGCCGCGCCGAGCGTCTCGTCGAGCAGGATCGCGAGCTCGGCGATCACCGCGAGGTCGACGCGGATCGAGATCGCGAGAAACGGCTCGTCCATGCTCGCGAAGGTCTCGCATTCGAACGGCAGCGGCACCGACAGCACCAGGTACTGCTGCGCGTCGTAGACGAACGATCGGTCGCCGAGATAGCCGAGCTTGCGCCCCTGGCACACGACGATGATGCTCGGTTCGTACAGCACGGGCAGGCGCGGCACGGGACGGCTCACGCGGATCAGGCGCACGCCGTCGAGCGCCGCGAGCGTATCGCCCTCGTTCGGCGCGAGATGCGTGTGCAGCTCGATCATGCGGCGCTGCACGCGGTCGCCCGCGTCGGCCAAAAGGGGTTGGAAGCTCATCGGCGTGGTCCTGCGCGGCAAGAGAATCTGGCTTGCAATGTAGCAGCCTGCACGCGTTTTGACGGCTGTTCGCGTGCAGTTCAAGAGGAATAGGCAAATCTTCGAGACCTTCGTGTATTTCGCCGGCGCGCCGCGATCCTTACGATGACGTCCTGCCTCGCCGCATCGCCACATGATGCGACGGCAGTCTGTTTCGCCGGATCCGTTCCGGACAAGGAGCCCATCGCATGAGCACTACCTATGCCTACGCGGCGACCGATTCGCAGTCGCCGCTCGCCCCGTTCGAATTCCAGCGTCGCGCGCTGCGCGACCTCGACGTCCAGATCGACGTCCTCTACTGCGGCGTCTGCCACTCGGACCTGCACCAGGCGCGCAACGAATGGCGCAACACGATCTACCCGGTCGTGCCGGGTCATGAGATCGTCGGCCGCGTGACGGCGACCGGCCCGCAGGTCTCGCGCTTCAAGGTCGGCGAGCTGGTCGGCGTCGGCTGCCTCGTCGATTCGTGCCGCACCTGCCCGAGCTGCGCCGAAGGGCTCGAGCAGTATTGCGAGAACGGCTTCGTCGGCACCTACAACGGCCAGGATCGCGTGACGGGCGACGTCACGTACGGCGGCTATTCGACGCAACTCGTCGTCGACGAGGCGTTCGTGCTGCGCGTGCCGGACACGCTCGACCCGGCCGGCGCCGCGCCGCTCCTGTGCGCGGGGATCACGACCTACTCGCCGCTGCGGCAGTGGAACGTCGGCCCCGGCAAGAAGGTCGGCATCGTCGGGCTCGGCGGCCTCGGCCACATGGGCGTGAAGCTGGCGCGCGCGATGGGCGCGCACGTCGTGCTGTTCACGACGTCGCCGTCGAAGATCGAGGACGGCAAGCGCGTCGGCGCGCACGAAGTCGTGATCTCGAAGGACGAAGCGCAGATGAACGCGCACCTGAACAGCTTCGACTTCATCCTGAACACGGTCGCCGCGCAGCACGACCTGAACCCGTTCCTGCACCTGCTGAAGCGCGACGGCACGATGACGCTCGTCGGCGCGCCGGAACACGATCACCCGTCGCCGCAGGTGTTCAACCTGATCTTCAAGCGCCGCCGCCTCGCAGGCTCGCTGATCGGCGGGATCGCGGAAACGCAGGAAATGCTCGACTTCTGCGCGCAGCACGGGATCACGTCGGATGTCGAGACGATTCCGATGCAGCAGATCAATGCCGCTTACGAGCGGATGCTGAAGAGCGACGTGAAGTACCGCTTCGTGATCGACATGGCGTCGATCAAGCAGTAAACCCCGCCTCAAACGAAACGGGCCGCATGTTCGACATGCGGCCCGTTTCGCATTCGGCGACTGCGCACGCGGCGCAGCGCCGGCAATCACTTCGCGTAGTCGTAGTCGATCGTCAGCGGCGCGTGATCGCTGAACTTGATGTCCTTGAAGATCGACGTGCGTTTCGCGGTACCGGCCACGCCCGGCGTCGCGATCTGGTAGTCGATCCGCCACCCGACGTTCTTCGCGTACGCCTGGCCGCGATTGCTCCACCACGTGTACTGCTCGGGACGCGGGTCGAGCGTGCGGAACACGTCGACATAACCGACGTCGTCGAACAGCTTCGTGAGCCATTCACGCTCTTCCGGCAGGCAGCCCGAGTTCTTCTGGTTGCTCTTCCAGTTCTTGATGTCGATTTCCTTGTGGACGATGTTCACGTCGCCGCACAGGATCACCTCGCGCTTCTTCTTGAGCTGCGCGAGGTGCGGCATGAATTCGTCCATGAAGCGGTACTTCGCCTGCTGGCGCTCCTCGCCGCTCGAACCGGACGGCACGTACACCGACACGACCGACAGCTTGCCGTAGCGCGCCTCGACGTAGCGCCCTTCGGCATCGAATTCGCTGCTGCCGAAGCCGATGATCACGTCATCGGGTTCGCGGCGGCTGTACACGCCCGCGCCGCTGTAGCCCTTCTTCTCGGCGTGGTGGAAATAGCTCTTGAAGCCGTGCGGCTCGACGAATTCGGCCGGCAGGTCGTCGGCCGATACCTTGATTTCCTGCACGCACACGCAATCGGCGTTCTGTTCGCCGAGCCAGTCGAAGAAGCCCTTCTTCGCGGCGGAGCGGATGCCGTTCAGGTTGGCGGTAATCACTCGCATCATGTCGGGTTCCGTTCAGTTCGATGTTTTTACAGGGTGGCAGCTTAACGGATCTTCACGCCTTCGAGCTCGGGCTTCGGCGGCGGGAATTCCAGCTTCATGTCGGTCATCGTGCGCAGCAGCAGCTCGGCGATCATCACGTTGCGGTGCGTCTTCGAGTTCGCGGGGATCACGTACCACGGCGCATGCTCGACCGACGTCGCGGCGAGCGCGTCGCGGTACGCGGACTGGTAGGCGTCCCAATGCTTGCGCGCATCGAGATCGGCGATGTCGAACTTCCAGTGCTTGGTCGGATCGTCGATGCGCGCCTGCAGCCGCGCGCGCTGCTCGTCCTTCGAGATGTGCAGGAAGCACTTGACGATCGTCGTGCCGTTTTCGTGCAGCATCGTCTCGAAATCGCGGATCTGCCGGTAGCGGCGCTCGCACTCCTTCGCGTCGATCGCGTCGAGCACGCGCGGCACCAGCACGTCTTCGTAGTGGCTGCGGTTGAAGATCGCGAGCTCGCCCGCGGCCGGCACCTGCGCGTGCACGCGCCACAGGAAATCGTGCGCGGCCTCGATCGGCGTGGGCGCCTTGAACGACACGACGCGCAGGCCGAGCGGGTCGACCTCGCGGAACACCGCGCGCACGGTGCCGTCCTTGCCGCTGGTGTCCATCCCCTGCAGCACGAGCAGCACGCGCTTCTTCTGCTGCGTGTGCAGGCGCTCCTGCTGGACGTCGAGCTCGGTCGACACGGCCGACAGCCGTTCGCGGTCGGCGTCCTTCGAGCCGGACGAAAACGGCTTCGCGGCCGGGTCGAACGCATCGAGCTTGAATGCGGCGGCTTCCTTCTCGCGCGTGAATTCAGGCACGCGGAAATCGTCGAGAGACGGTTGTTTCGCCATTCGTTCCTCCGTTGGACGGTGTGGCGCATACGATAACGCATCCGCCAAACGCAACGGGCCGCCCCGAACTGGTTCGAGGCGGCCCGTCGTCAAGCGCGGTTCAGGCGCGCGGTCATGCTCAGCCGAGCTTCTTCTTCAGCAGTTCGTTGACCTGCTGCGGATTGGCCTTGCCCTTGGTCGCCTTCATCGCCTGGCCGATCAGCGCGTTGAACGCCTTTTCCTTGCCCGCGCGGAATTCCTCGACCGACTTCGCGTTCGCCGCGAGCACGTCGTCGATGATCGCTTCCAGCGCGCCGGTGTCGGAGATCTGCTTGAGCCCCTTCGCGTCGATGATGCGGTCGGCCGCGCCTTCGTCGGTCGCCTTCTCGTCCCAGATCGTCGCGAAGATTTCCTTCGCGATCTTGTTCGAGATCGTGCCGTCGGCGATGCGCTGCAGCAACAGCGCGAGCTGCGCGGCCGACACGGGGATCGCGTCGATCTCGATGCCGTCGCGGTTCAGCTGCGACGACACGTCGCCCATCAGCCAGTTCGCGACGGTCTTCGCGTTCGCCGCGCCGGCCTTCGCGACCACCGACTCGAAATACGCGGCCATCGCCTTGCTCGACGTCAGCACGCCCGCGTCGTACGCGGACACGCCGTACTCGTCGGCGAAGCGCTGCTGCATCGCGGCCGGCAGTTCGGGCATCCCGGACTGCACGCGCTCGATCCAGTCCTGGCCGATCACGAGCGGCATCAGGTCGGGGTCGGGGAAGTAGCGGTAGTCGTGCGCGTCTTCCTTGCTGCGCATCGAACGCGTCTCGCGCTTGTCCGGATCGTAGAGGCGCGTTTCCTGCACGACCTCGCCGCCGTCCTCGATCAGCTCGATCTGGCGACGCACTTCATAGTTGATCGCTTCCTCGAGGAACCGGAACGAGTTCAGGTTCTTGATTTCCGCGCGCGTGCCGAACTTCTCCTGGCCGACCGGGCGTACCGACACGTTCGCATCGCAGCGGAACGAGCCTTCCTGCATGTTGCCGTCGCAGATGCCGAGCCACACGACGAGCCCGTGCAGCGCCTTCGCGTACGCGACGGCCTCGGCCGCGCTGCGCATTTCCGGCTCGGTGACGATCTCGAGCAGCGGCGTGCCCGCGCGGTTCAGGTCGATCCCCGTCATCCCGGCGAAGTCCTCATGCAGCGACTTGCCCGCATCTTCCTCGAGATGCGCACGGGTCAGGTTGACCGTCTTCTCGTAGGCCGGCTTGCCGGCCTTCTCGTTGGCGGGCACCTGGATCGTGATCCGGCCGCCCTGCACGACCGGAATCTCGTACTGGCTGATCTGATAACCCTTCGGCAGATCGGGGTAGAAATAATTCTTGCGCGCGAAGATGCTGCGCGGCGCGATGGTCGAGCCGATCGCGAGGCCGAAGCGGATCGCCCGCTCGACCGCACCGCGGTTCAGCACCGGCAGCACGCCCGGCAGCGCCAGGTCGACCGGGCAGGCCTGCGTGTTCGGCTCGGCGCCGAACTGCGTCGACGCGCCCGAGAAAATCTTCGAGACGGTCGACAGTTGCGCGTGCGTCTCGAGACCGATGACGACTTCCCATTGAGTAGCCATTGCTTACACCCCTGCCGGAACTTGCTTGTGCCAGTCGGTCGCGCGCTGGAACGCGTCGGCGACCTGCAGCATCCGGGCTTCGTTGAAATAGTTGCCGATGATCTGCAGGCCGACCGGGCGCTTCGCGTTCGCGCCCGCGCCGAAGCCGCACGGCACGCTCATGCCGGGAAGACCGGCGAGGCTCACCGACAGCGTGTAGATGTCCGCGAGATACATCTGCACCGGATCGTCGCCCTTCGCGCCGAGATCCCATGCGACCGTCGGCGACGCCGGGCCCATGATCACGTCGCAGGTCTTGAACGCTTCCTGGAAATCGTTCGCGATGATGCGGCGGATCTTCTGCGCCTGCAGGTAGTACGCGTCGTAGTAGCCGTGCGACAGCACGTACGTGCCGACCAGGATGCGGCGCTTCACCTCGGGGCCGAAGCCTTCGGCGCGCGACTTCTTGTACATGTCGAGCAGGTCGCCGTACTGCGCGGCACGATGGCCGAAACGCACGCCGTCGAAACGCGACAGGTTCGACGACGCTTCCGCCGGCGCGATCACGTAGTACACGGGGATCGACAGTTCCGTCTTCGGCAGCGACACCGGCACGAGCGTCGCGCCGAGCGCCTCATACTGCTTCAGCGCCGCGTCGATCGCCGCGCGCACGTCGTCGGCGAGGCCGTCGCCGAAATACTCGTTCGGCAGGCCGATACGCAGGCCCGCGAGCGGCTTGCCCGCATCGTTGCCGGCCGCCCACGGCTGGCCGAGGTGGCGCGTGAAATCCTCGTCGTCGCGCTCGAGGCTCGTCGAGTCGCGCTCGTCGAAGCCGGCCATCCCGTTCAGCAGCAGCGCGCAGTCGGACGCGCTCTGCGCCATCGGGCCGCCCTGGTCGAGCGACGACGCGAACGCGATCATCCCGTAGCGCGACACGCGGCCGTAGGTCGGCTTGATGCCCGTCACGCCCGCGAACGACGCGGGCTGGCGGATCGAGCCGCCGGTGTCGGTGCCGGTTGCCGCCGGCGCGAGGCGCGCGGCGACGGCGGCCGAGCTGCCGCCCGAGCTGCCGCCCGGCACGGCGTTCGTGTCCCACGGGTTCTTCACCGCGCCGAACGCGGAATTCTCGTTCGACGAGCCCATCGCGAACTCGTCCATGTTGGTCTTGCCGAGCGTGACCATGCCGGCCGCCTGCAGGCGGGCGACGACGGTCGCGTCGAACGGGCTCTCGTAGTTCGCGAGCATCTTCGAGCCGGCGGTCGAGCGCCAGCCGCGCGTGACGAAGACGTCCTTGTGCGCGATCGGCAGGCCGGTGAGCGCGCCGCCCGCGCCGCGCGCGAGTTCCGCGTCGGCGGCTTTCGCCTGCGCGAGGGTCAGGTCGGCGTCGACCTGGACGAACGCGTTCAGGTCGCGTGCGGCGTCGATCCGCTTCAGGTAGAGCTGCGCGAGCTCGACGGCCGAGCACTCCTTGGCGGCGAGCGCGGCGCGCAGTTCGGTGAGGCTTTTTGCGTGCATTGAGTGGTTTTCCTGGGAATTCTGGGTGGCGCGCGGCGCAGGGCGGCCGGCGCGCTTGTCATCGAATGCTTACTCGATCACCTTCGGCACGAGGTAGAGGCCGTCCTGGACGGCCGGCGCCGGACGCTGGTTGTCGTCGCGATTGACGACTTCCGTCACGGCGTCGTCGCGCAGGCGCTGCGCGACTTGCTGGATCTGTTCGATCGGGTGGGCGAGCGGCGCGATGCCGGCGGTATCGACCGCCTGCATCTGCTCGACGAGCCCGAAGAATTCATTGAGCTGGCCGAGCATGTGCTCGGCGTCGGCGTCGGCCATTTCGAGTCGCGCGAGGTGCGCGATGCGTTTCACATCGGTCAGGGTCAGGGCCATGCGATCACCGGAAAAACAAGGCTGCGCAGCGCATCGAAAGCAGCGCTGCGGCGGGGGGTTGGAGGGTGCGATCCCACCCTCAAAAATCGGGGCCGAAGCGGCAAAAATACCGCCCGTTTCGATTCAAATACCGTGAAATTATAAGGTATCATTACGCGTTCGACCCAAACCCGGCAGCCTTTTCCCGCACCGTTTCGCCCCGCTTCGGCAAGCCGTGCGTGCTTCGTGCGATCCCCGGTAGACATCACTCGCAGCTTCGTGCGCCGCGGCGGCCGCTTCCGCCACGCTTCCCGAGGCTGTTATTTTTTCCGCTGCCGCCCTCAGCGTCCGCTAAGCAGGGCCGGCCCAGAGCGAAACAGGATTCTGAATGTTCGGTTTTTTGCGCAGCTACTTCTCCAACGATCTTGCGATCGACCTCGGCACCGCAAACACCCTGATCTACATGCGCGGCAAGGGCATCGTCCTCGATGAGCCGTCCGTCGTGTCGATCCGCCAGGAAGGCGGCCCCAACGGCAAGAAGACGATCCAGGCGGTCGGCAAGGAAGCCAAGCAGATGCTCGGCAAGGTGCCGGGCAACATCGAGGCGATCCGCCCGATGAAGGACGGCGTGATCGCCGACTTCACCGTCACCGAGCAGATGATCAAGCAGTTCATCAAGACCGCTCATGAATCGCGCATGTTCTCGCCGTCGCCGCGCATCATCATCTGCGTGCCGTGCGGCTCGACCCAGGTCGAGCGCCGCGCGATCAAGGAAGCCGCGCACGGCGCCGGCGCATCGCAGGTCTACCTGATCGAGGAGCCGATGGCGGCCGCGATCGGCGCGGGCCTGCCGGTGTCGGAAGCCACCGGCTCGATGGTCGTCGACATCGGCGGCGGCACGACCGAAGTCGGCGTGATCTCGCTCGGCGGCATCGTGTACAAGGGTTCGGTGCGCGTCGGCGGCGACAAGTTCGACGAGGCGATCGTCAACTACATCCGCCGCAACTACGGGATGCTGATCGGCGAACAGACCGCCGAGGCGATCAAGAAGGAAATCGGCTCCGCGTTCCCGGGCTCCGAAGTCAAGGAAATGGAAGTGAAGGGCCGCAACCTGTCGGAAGGCATTCCGCGCAGCTTCACGATCTCGAGCAACGAAATCCTCGAGGCGCTGACCGATCCGCTGAACCAGATCGTGTCGTCGGTGAAGATCGCGCTCGAGCAGACGCCGCCGGAACTCGGCGCCGACATCGCCGAACGCGGGATGATGCTGACGGGCGGCGGCGCGCTGCTGCGCGACCTCGATCGCCTGCTCGCGGAAGAAACCGGCCTGCCGGTGCTCGTCGCCGAAGATCCGCTCACCTGCGTCGTGCGCGGTTCGGGCATGGCGCTCGAGCGCATGGACAAGCTGGGCAGCATCTTCTCGTACGAGTGATCGTCTAGGCAGTTCCCTGACATGACGCACCCGCGGCGTGGCCGGATCGCTCGTTCAGAACGAACCGCCGCGCCGTTTGCGCGTCTGAGCATCATTTAACCGATCACACGCGCCCGGCGCCGACCATGGAATACAGTCCGCCGCCCCTCTTCAAGCAAGGTCCGCCCGCGCTCGCGCGGCTCATCTTCTTCGTTGCCCTCGCCATCGCGCTCCTCGTGTCGGACGCGCGCTTCAGCACGCTCGAAATCGTGCGCGGCGTGCTCGGCACCGTGCTCTATCCGCTGCAGCGCGCGGCGCTCGTGCCGCGCGACCTGTTCATGGGCGCGGCCGACATCGCCGTCACCGGCGCGTCGCTGCGCCACGAGAACGACGATCTGCGCAAACGCAACCTGCAGTTGTCCACGCAGGCCAACCAGGCCGCCGTGCTCACGCAGGAAAACGCGCACCTGCGCGCGGTGCTCGAGCTGCGCCAGCACATCGCGACGCAATCGACGCCGGTCGAGATCCAGTACGACACGAGCGATCCGTTCACGCAGAAGATCGTGATCGGGCAAGGCTCGCAACAGGGCATCCAGAACGGCTCGCCCGTCGTCAGCGAGGACGGCGTGATCGGCCAGGTCACGCGCGTGTTCCCGCTGCAGGCCGAAGTCACGCTGGTCACCGACCGCGATCTCGCGATTCCCGTGCAGGTGCTGCGCACCGGCCTGCGCAGCGTGATCTACGGCACGCCGAAGGGCGATTCGCTCGACCTGCGCTTCGTGCCGACGAGCGCCGATCTCGTCGCCGGCGACGAACTCGTCACGAGCGGCCTCGACGGCGTCTATCCGCCCGGCCTGCCGGTCGCGAAGGTCGCGCGCGTCGACAAGCTCGCCGATACCGCATTCGCACGCGTGACCTGCGCGCCGATCGCCGCCGTGCGCGGCGCGCGCCAGATGCTCGTGCTGCATTACCAGAACGACATCCCGCCGCGCCCGGCCGAGCCCGATCCGGCCGCCGACAAGAACGCGAAGGGCAAGAAGGGCGCGAAAGCCGCCGCGAAGGGCGAGAAGGGCGAGAAGGGCGAGAAGGGCGAGAAGGGCGAGAAGGGCGAGAAGGCCGACGCGAACGCGAAGCCGGCCGCCGCGCCCCCGCCGGCCGCGAAGCCTGCACCGGCGGCGCCCGCCGCTCCGGCCAGGCCGGCCGCCGCGCCCGCGAAGCCCGCGGCCGGGCAACCAGGAGCCCAGCGATGAACCGCCCGCAATACATCCTGCAGCCGGTCAATCCGTACTTCATCGTCTTCAGCCTCGCCGCCGCGTTCCTGCTGAACCTGATGCCGTGGGGCCGCCTGCCCGGCGTGCCCGACTTCGTCGCGCTCGTGCTGCTGTTCTGGAACATCCATCAGCCGCGCAAGGTCGGGATGGGCGTCGCGTTCGCGCTCGGCATCCTGATGGACGTGCACGACGCGGGGCTGCTCGGCGAGCACGCGCTCGCCTATACGCTGCTGTCGTACGGCGCGATCACGATCCACCGCCGCGTGCTGTGGATGCCGATCGGCGTGCAGGTGCTGTATGTCACGCCGCTGCTCGTCGTCGCGCAGCTCGTGCCGTTCGTGATCCGTCTGCTGATGGGCGCGGCGTTCCCGGGCTGGCGCTACCTCGTCGACGGCTTCGTCGAAGCCGCGCTGTGGCCGATCGCGAGCCACCTGCTGCTGATGCCGCAACGCCGCCCGGTCGATCCGGACGACACGCGCCCCATCTGAGCCGGACCGACCTTGAATACCCGCCGCCCCCACGCCCGTTGCGCCCAGGGGCGGCACCTCGCCCGCCCGCGCGGGCCAGACCGCCCCTAACCGCATGACCGAATTCAACGACACCCAACAGCAGCTCTCGAAGTTCCGCCTGCGCGTCGCGGCGGCGGGCGTGTTCGTGTTCGTCTGCTTCGGGCTGCTCGCGAGCCGCTTCTTCTACCTGCAGCTGATGCAGCACGGCAAATACGCGCTGCAGGCCGAGGAGAACCGCATCTCGGTCGCGCCGATCGTGCCGAACCGCGGGATCATCACCGACCGCAACGGCGTGATCCTCGCGAAGAACTATTCGGCGTACACGCTCGAGATCACGCCGTCGAAGCTCGACGACACGCTCGACAACACGATCGACAAGCTGTCCGAGATCGTCCCGATCGACGCGCGCGACCGCCGCCGCTTCAAGAAGCTGCAGGAAGACTCGAAGAACTTCGAGAGCCTGCCGATCCGCACGCGGCTCACCGACGCGGAAGTCGCGCGTTTCACCGCGCAGCGCTTCCGCTTCCCCGGCGTCGACGTGCGCGCGCGGCTGTTCCGGCAATATCCGCTCGGCATGACGGCCGCGCACGTGATCGGCTACATCGGCCGGATCTCGAAGCGCGACCAGGATCGCATCGACGCGATGAGCGACGACAACGACAGCGACCAGGAAAACTACGATCCGCGCCGCGACGCGAACAACTACAAGGGCACCGACTACATCGGCAAGATCGGCGTCGAGCAGAGCTACGAGACCGAGCTGCACGGGCTGACGGGCTTCGAGGAAGTCGAGGTGACGGCCGGCGGCCGGCCGGTGCGCACGCTGTCGCGCACGCAGGCGACGCCCGGCAACAACCTCGTGCTGTCCCTCGACATCGGGCTGCAGCAGGTCGCCGAGCAGGCGTTCGCCGGCAAGCGCGGCGCGCTCGTCGCGATCGAGCCGAAAACGGGCGACGTGCTCGCGTTCGTGTCGTCGCCGAGCTTCGACCCGAACTCGTTCGTCGACGGCATCGACCAGCAGACCTGGGACGAGCTGAACAACTCGCCGGACAAGCCGCTGCTGAACCGCCCGCTGCACGGCACCTACCCGCCCGGCTCGACCTACAAGCCGTTCATGGCGCTCGCGGGCCTGACGCTCGGCAAGCGCACGCCGGGCTGGGGCTTCCAGGATCCCGGCTACTTCACGTTCGGCGGCCATACGTTCCGCAACGACGTGCGTTCGGGCCAGGGCTGGGTCGACATGAACAAGGCGATCATGGTGTCGAACGACACCTACTTCTACATGCTCGCGCGCGACCTCGGCGTGAACGCGATCGCGAACTTCATGAAGCCGTTCGGCTTCGGCCAGATCACCGGGATCGACATCCAGGGCGAGGCGCGCGGGATCCTGCCGTCGACCGACTGGAAGAAGAAGGCGTTCAAGAAGGCCGCGCAGCAGAAGTGGTTCGACGGCGAAACGATCAGCCTCGGGATCGGCCAGGGCTACAACTCGTTCACGATCCTGCAGCTGGCTCACGCGACCGCGACGCTCGCGAACAACGGCGTCGTGATGAAGCCTCACCTCGTGAAGGAAGTCGAGGATCCGATCACGCGCGCGCGCCACCTGACCGTGCCGAAGGAAAGCGAGGTGATCCCGCTCAAGGCGGCCGACATCGACGTCGTGAAGCGCGGGATGGAGAACGTGATCGAGAACCCGTCCGGCACCGCGTACAAGGTATTCCGCGGCGCGCCGTACCTCGCGGCCGGCAAGACCGGTACCGCGCAGGTGTTCTCGCTGCAGGGCTCGAACTACAAGGGCCACCTGCTCGCCGAGCACCTGCGCGACCACGCGCTGTTCATCGCGTACGCGCCGGTCGACCACCCGCAGATCGCCATCGCGCTGGTCGTCGAGAACGGCGGCTGGGGCGCGCAGGCCGCCGGCCCGATCGCGCGCCGCGTGCTCGACTACTACCTGGTCGAGCGCCAGAACCCGAAGAACGAGGCGGCGGCCGTGGCGGCCGCCGCGTCGGCGACCGAACCCATCAGCGCACCGGTGATCGGCGATGCGACCAAGCCCGCCGCCGTCGCGGCCGGCTTCAAGGCGCTGCCGCAGCCGGTCGTGCCGACCGCGGCCAGCGCGGCGGATGCGGCATCGGCTGCCTCGGCCGCCGCCGCATCGGACGCAGCCGCCAGCGCGGCCCAGCCGGCCGACGCGAGCGCCGCGGCGCCGAGGGCCGCGAGCCTGCCGCCGATCCGGCGCCCGCACCGGCCGCGCCGGCCCGCCAGCGATGCGCAGCCGCTTGCCGCCGCGCCGCGGGACGACAACCACCGTGCGACGGCCCCCGCGAAAGCGGCGGACGCCGGCACCGCTCATTAACGGAGAAAGGCATGCAATTCGACAAGCGCGCCTGGCTCGACAAGATCAAGCAGATGTTCGCGGGCTTCGACCGCCCGCTCGCCCTCATCGTGTTCCTGCTGCTGTGCGTCGGCATCGTCACGCTGTACAGCGCATCGATCGACATGCCGGGCCGCGTCGAGGATCAGCTGCGCAACATCCTGCTGACCTTCGTGCTGATGTGGGTGATCGCCAACATTCCGCCGACCACGCTGATGCGCTTCGCGGTCCCGCTCTATACGTTCGGGGTCGCGCTACTGGTTGCGGTCGCGCTGTTCGGGATGACCAAGAAGGGCGCGAAGCGCTGGCTGAACGTCGGCGTCGTGATCCAGCCGTCCGAAATCCTCAAGATCGCGACACCGCTGATGCTCGCGTGGTACTACCAGCGCCGCGAGGGCGGGCTGCGCTGGTACGACTTCGTCGCCGCGTTCGGGATCCTGATGGTGCCGGTCGGGCTGATCGCGAAGCAGCCCGACCTCGGCACGGGCCTGCTCGTGTTCGCGGCAGGCTTCTTCGTGATCTACCTCGCCGGCCTGTCGTTCAAGCTGATCGTGCCGGTGCTCGTCGCGGGCGTGATCGCGGTCGGCTCGATCGCCGTGTTCGAGGAGCGCATCTGCCAGCCGGACGTGCAGTGGCCGCTGATGCACGATTACCAGAAGCACCGCGTGTGCACGCTGCTCGACCCGACCTCCGACCCGCTGGGCAAGGGCTTCCACACGATCCAGGCCGTGATCGCGATCGGCTCGGGCGGCGTGCTCGGCAAGGGCTATCTGAAAGGCACGCAGGCGCACCTCGAATTCATTCCGGAAAAGCACACCGACTTCATCTTCGCGGTGTTCTCGGAGGAATGGGGGCTCGTCGGCGGGCTCGTGCTGCTGACGCTGTACATGGCGCTGATCGCGCGCGGGCTCTACATCGCCGCGCAAGGCGCGACGCTGTTCGGCCGCCTGCTCGCAGGCTCGCTCACGCTCGCGTTCTTCGTCTACGCGTTCGTCAACATCGGGATGGTGAGCGGCGTGCTGCCGGTCGTCGGCGTGCCGCTGCCGTTCATGAGTTACGGCGGCACGGCGCTCACGACGCTCGGCATCGCGATCGGGATGATCATGAGCGTCGGGCGGCAGCGGCGCCTGATGAAGAGCTGACCGCGCGGCCTGCCCCGCGGTCGAGGAAAACGGCGCTCCGGGGCGCCGTTTTTCATGGAACGGACCACAACGCCGCGTGCGCTCATGGCGGCGGCGCGTGCGGCCCGCCCGGCTCCGCCGCGCCGCCCGGTGCCGGCCCCTGCGACTTCAGCCGCGCGCTCAGCTCCTTGAATTTCAGCCCGGCCGTCTCGTCGCCCTGCGCGGCCGCCGCCGCGTAATACGCCCGCGCGATGTTCAGGTTCTGCGCGACGCCGTCGCCGCCGCGCTCGTAGAACGACGCGGTCACGTACTGCGCGGTCGGCTCGCCGGCGTCGGCGGCCTGCTTGTACCACCCGAACGCCTGCCGGTTGTCGCGCGGCGTGCCGCGCCCGTCGAGGAACTGGTTCGCGAGCGACAGCTCGGCCTGCACGCGCCCCTGCTTCGCCGCCCGCAGGAACCAGCGATGCGCTTCGGCCGGGTCGCGCGCGACGAACTCGCCGTCGTCGAACATCCGGCCGTACACGTATTGCGCATGCGACATGTTCGCGTCGGCCGCGCGCTTCAGCCAGCGCAACCCTTCGTCGACGTTCGCGGTCACGCCCTCGCCCGTCAGCAGCATCATCGCGTAGTTGAATTGCGCGAGACGATCGCCGCGCTCGGCCGCGTCGTGGAACTGCACCAGCGCCGCGCGATAGTCGCCGGCGTTGTAGTCCGCGACCGCCGACTGCGTCTCGCGCGACGGATCGGGCTTCGCTTGCGGCGTGCCCTGCGCGGCCGCCGCGATACACAGGGCCCACAGGCCGACCATCACGCCGATCCGCGCGCGCACGCCGCATTCACCGCTGCCGCCGTTCATGACCGTACCTCCTGCAATGCCTGCCGCGTCGCGCGCAACAGCCAGCTCACGTCGGCCGACACCGTGATCATCCGGTAGCCGGCCTCGCGGTACTGGCGCGCGGCCGCCGTGTCGCCGGCGAAGATGCCGACCGCGACGCCGGCCTGCCGGCCGGCCGCCAGCACGCGCGCCATCGCGGTTTCGACGTCCGGGTGGCGGATGTCGCCGAGATGCCCGAGGCTCGCCGCGAGATCGGCCGGGCCGACGAACAGGCAGTCGATGCCCGGCGTCGCCGCGATCCGCTCGACTTCGTCGACACCGCGCGCCGATTCGATCTGCACGATCACCGCGACCTGCGCGTTCGCCGTCTGCACGTAATCGCGGCGCATGCCGAATGCCGCCGCGCGCACCATGCCCGCGACGCCGCGCAGCCCGTCGGGCGAATCGGGCGACGGATAGCGCGTGAGCCGCACCGCGTGCGCGGCTTCGTCGGGCGTCTCGATGCCGGGGAACATCAGCGTGCGCGCGCCGGCGTCGAGCGCGCGCTTCACGAGCCACGGCTCGCGCGCCGGCACCCGCACGACGGGCTCGCTCGGCAGGTGGGCGGCCGCGATCGCGCGCAGCTGCGAGGCCACGTCGCGGCTGTCGTTCGGCGCATGCTCCATGTCGATGCAGAGCCAGTCGTAGCCGGCATGCGCAAGCGCTTCCGCGGCCGACTCGCTGCCGAGCGACAGCCACAGGCCGTACAGCGGATCGTCGCCATCACGCAGGCGTTGTTTGAGGGAATTGGTGAGCGTGCTCATCGATACGGCCTCCTGGACGGAACGGCAATCGAACGGGACAAGCAACAGGCGAGGCGGGACGCAACCCGTCGTGCAGTGCGGCACGGCGGCGGCACCAGGATCGCCCCTGGAATCGTTAGTCGGCGACAGGCAGCCGATCTGACAGCGCATGCCGTACGACGGCGCACGGGCATCGTGTCCGGTGCCACTCGACGATCATAGCGCGCGGTTACGCGGAATGTGGGAACAGGCGGGATGCGGCGCCGGCGCGGGTCGAAGCCGCACGGCACGGTGACGGGCAGCCCGCACCGGCCGGCGCGGGCTGCCGGGAAGGAAAATCAGCGGCCGGGCTGGCGCTCGACGTCGGCCCAGCAGTTCGGCGTTTCGTACAGCCGCACGCGCTCGAGGCGCAGGTTCACGCCGTAGTGCGCGTCGTACACGTTCGCGAGGAGGTCGAACGCGATCGCGGCGAGGTTCTCGACGGTCGGGATCCGGTCGATCACGACGGTCTTGTGGTCGGCCATCTGCTCGAGGAACGAGCGCACGACCTCGTCGCGCGCATAGACCAGGAACGCGTGATCCCACTTGCTGACGAGGTGCTCCATCGCGAGCGCCTTCACGTCGGCGAAATCCATCACCATGCCGCGGTCGGGCGCCCCCTCGGTATCGACGAGATCGCCGCGCAGCGTGATTTCGAGCACGTAGCGATGGCCGTGCAGGTTCCTGCACTGGCTGCGGTGATCGGGGATGCGGTGGCCCGCGTCGAATTCGAGTTTTCGGGTAATCAGCACGATGTCAAAAGCCGGGGCTCAGGGAATGTTCAGATATTTGTGGGTCTGCATCGACAGCCGCCACTGCGGATGACGCTTGCACCAGTCGATCGCGAGTTTCGTATTGAGGTCGCGCGACGGGCCGTCCATCGGCTGGACCAGGAAGTACTCGAAGTCGAGCTTCGCATAGTCGGCCAGCCGCTGGTTGTCCTGGGGGATCACGACCTTCAGCTCGTTGCCCTTCGTGACGACGAGCGGCGCGTCGGCCTTCGGGCTCACGCAGATCCAGTCGATCGATTCGAGCACCGGCAGCGAGCCGTTGGTCTCGATCGCGATCTCGAAGCCGGCCGCGTGCAGCGCGTCGACGAGCGGCTGGTCGAGCTGCAGCATCGGCTCGCCGCCCGTGCAGACGACGAAGCGGTGCGCCTCGCCCTCCGGCCACAGGCCGGCGATCGTCGCGACGAGCGCATCGGCGTCCTTGAACTTGCCGCCGTTCTCGCCGTCGGTGCCGACGAAGTCGGTATCGCAGAAGCGGCACACGGCCTCCGCACGATCCTCTTCGCGGCCCGACCACAGGTTGCAGCCGGCGAACCGGCAGAACACGGCCGGCCGGCCCGCATTCGCGCCCTCGCCCTGCAACGTGTAGAAAATTTCCTTGACCGCGTAAGTCATCGTGCTTCGTCCGGCTCGCGCCGCTCGTTGTCGATCAGAATCCGTTATTCATGCGGCGCTGCCGGCGCATCCGCGTCACAGCGGCGCTTCGGTCACCCGCTCGCCCTTCAGGTAAGCCTCGTAGCCGCGCTTGCGCAGCTTGCAGGCCGGGCACTCGCCGCAGCCGAAGCCCCAGTCGTGCAGTTCCGCGCGCTCGCCCACGTAGCACGTGTGCGTCTCGACGCGGATCAGTTCGACGAGCGCTTCGCCGCCGAGCTGCTCGGCCAGTTGCCAGGTCTGCGCCTTGTCGAGCCACATCAGCGGCGTCTCGAGCACCATGCGCGTATCCATCCCGAGATTCAGCGCAACCTGCAGCGCCTTCATCGTGTCGTCGCGGCAGTCGGGATAGCCCGAGAAATCGGTCTCGCACATCCCGCCGACCAGTACGCGCAGCCCGCGGCGATAGGCGATCGCCGCGGCGATCGTCATGAACATCAGGTTGCGGCCCGGCACGAACGTGTTCGGCAGGCCGTTCGCCGTCGTCTCGATCTCGATCGTGCGCGTCATCGCGGTATCGCTGATCGCGCCGAGCACCGACAGGTCGATCATGTGATCGTCGCCGAGCCGGTCCGACCATGCGGGAAAATCGCGCTTCAGCGCTTCGCGCACGCCTTCGCGACATTCGAGCTCGACGATATGGCGCTGGCCGTAATCGAAGCCGAGCGTCTCGACCGTCTGGTAGCGTTCGAGGGCCCATGCCACGCACGTGGCCGAGTCCTGCCCGCCGGAAAACAACACGAGCGCGCCGTCTTTAGCGTCTGTCCGAGTCACCGTGATACTCCGTGAATGTGTAGGCTCGCGTCGCGCTCCGACCCTGGGCCGGCTGCCGCCGGGCGGCCCGACGCGGCCGGCCCGCGCCGGCTCGACCAGTATAGGCAGCGCGGTCGGCCGCGAACGCGGCGGCGCGCTTATACCGTCCATCGCGCAGCATCATTGCCGCATGCCGCGGCGGCGTGCGCTTCGCAGCCTGCCGTGCGCGTGAAGCGATGCGCTAAGTCATTGAGCGGGCACGGATTTTATCATGCCCCTGCGAATGCTGCCGGCCACGCCGCCCACGACACGCGATACCCACCACAAACGAAAAACCCCAAGAACCTTCCGATTCTTGGGGTTTTAAATGCTGGTGGCCTGGGACGGAATCGAACCATCGACACGCGGATTTTCAATCCGCTGCTCTACCAACTGAGCTACCGGGCCAACGAAGAATGAAAGTATATCGAGCTATTCGTACCTGAGCAAGTGCTTTCACAAAATATTTTTATACGGCGCCTTCGGTCGGCTTCTTGCCGAGCTCGACGCCGAGCTGCTTGAGCTTGCGGTACAGGTGCGTGCGCTCGAGGCCCGTCTTCTCCGCGACGCGCGTCATGCTGCCGTTCTCTCGCGCGAGGTGATATTCGAAGTACGCGCGCTCGAACGCGTCGCGCGCTTCGCGCAACGGGATGTCGAACGGGATCGCGGCCGTCTGGCCCGCCAGGCCGAGTGCCGATGCCATGTCGTCGCCGAGCGTCGGCAGCGCGGCCGCGGACGCAACCGCCGCGGGCCCTGCGGCCTGTCCGGCGCCGGCCTTCGCCGCCGCGTTCGCCGACACCGGCGCCGCGCCGCGGGCGAGGCCGTGCTCGACGGACTTCAGCAGCTTCTGCAGCGCGATCGGCTTCTCGAGGAAATCGAGCGCGCCGATCTTCGTCGCCTCGACGGCCGTATCGATCGTCGCGTGCCCGGACATCATGATCACGGGCATCGTCAGCAGCCCTTGCGCCGCCCACTCCTTGAGCAAGGTCACGCCGTCGGTATCGGGCATCCAGATATCGAGCAGCACGAGATCGGGCGCCTGATTCAGCCGGTATTCCCGCGCGGCCTGCGCGTTCTCCGCCGCCTCGACGACATGTCCTTCATCGCTGAGGATCTCCGAGAGCAATTCCCGGATGCCCATTTCATCATCTACCACCAGGATGGTTGCCATTTACGCTGCCTTTGTCTGCTCACTTGCTTTTGTCTTAGCGGGGGTCGCCCCGTCCTGTGCGCGATGTTCGGCGCCTGGCGTATCGCTTGCCATCTGCAGGAACAGGATCGACACCTGCGCACCCTCGACGGTCTCGCCGTGCATGCGATTGCGCAGATCGATCCGCGCGCCATGCTCGTCGACGATTTTCTTGACCGTGGCCAACCCGAGCCCCGTGCCCTTCGCCTTCGTCGTCACATAAGGCTCGAACGCGCGGGTCAAGATGCGTGCCGGAAAACCGGGCCCGTTGTCGGACACGGTAAGACGTACCGCGACGCGCGTTTTACCCTCGGCGTCGGGATCGCCATATTCTACTGTCTTGGTTTCGATCAACACACGCGGATGCGCGGACTCCGCGACCGAATCCTGCGCATTCTGCAGCAGGTTGTGAATCACCTGGCGCAGTTGCGTCGCGTCTCCGCGTATCACCGGCAGCGACGGCGCGAGCTCGGCGACGATCGGGCTCTTGCCTTCGCCGACACCATACAGCCCGAGCACCTCGCTCGCCAGTTCGTTCAACTGCAGGTTCGCGAGCACCGCCGGCGGCGTGCGCGCGTATTCGCGGAAATCGTCGACCATCCGCTTCATCGCCGCGACCTGGTTCACGATCATCGTCGCGCCGCGCTTGAGTACGTCCGCATCGGACGGCGCGAGCTTGTCGGACAGCTTCATCTGCAGCCGCTCGGCCGACAGCTGGATCGGCGTCAGCGGATTCTTGATCTCGTGCGCGAGCCGGCGTGCGACCTCGCCCCACGCGACCGACCGCTGCGCGGAAATCACGTCGGAAATGTCGTCGAACACGACGACGTAACCGGACGTCTGCGGATCGTCGGCCTGCCCTTCGACCGTCGACACGAGGCGCGTGCCGCGCACGAGCAGCGTCAGCGGATCGCTTTCGCCCGGCACCTCGATCGCGAACTGCTGCTGCCAGTGGCCGCGGTCGCCGCTGCCGCCGTCGGACGCCGCCTCGCGATCGGCGAACGCCTTGCGCACCATCGCGCCGAACCCCGCGGCCACGCCGATCCGGTCGAGCGTCGTGCCGATCATCGAGTTGAACGGCTGCCGGAAGATCCGCTCGGCGCCGCGATTGGCCGTCGTCAGCCGGAACTGGCGGTCGAGCACGAACACGCCGGCCGTCAGGTTCGCGAGGATGCTCTCGAGATACGTCTTCGAATGCTCGAGCGCGATGCGGTTCTTCTCGACCGCGAGCCGTGCCTCGGACAACTGCCGTGTCATCGCGTTGAACGACTGCGTGAGAAAGCCGAGCTCGTCGCGCGTCTTGATCTCGCGCTTCGGCGTGTAATCGCCTTCCGTGATTTCCTTCGTGCCCTGCGCGAGCAGGAACAGCGGCCGCGCGAGCTGCTGGCCGAGCGCGAGCGCGAGCATCATCGCGATGAAGGTCGCGAGGAACAGCGCGAGCGTCAGCGTGCCGATATACATCTTGCGCAGCCCCGTGCGGCCGAGCGACTTTTCCTGGTACTCGCGGTAGGCGCGCTGCACGGCGTCCGCGTTGTGCGCGAGCGTCGGCGGCACCGGCTGCGTGAGCTGCAGGAAGCGCTCCGCCGGCTGCAGCAGCGACGTCGTCGCATCGGGAATCGGCCGCACCACGCGCAGCCGCAGCGCGCCCTTCGCGCCATGCGCGCGCGGGTCGCCGTCGACCTCGCCCTCGATCGCCGCGTACGCGCCGTGTTCGCGCGCCTGGCTCAGCATCAGCGGTGTCGGCAGGTCGTCCGGAATCAGCGCCGCGAAATTGCCCGACGCCTGCGCGACGATGTGCAGGTCGGGCGCCGCGCCCGAGCCGCCGCGGCTCGGCTCGACGATCGTCGCGTCCTGCACGCCGAACTGGTCGCGCAGCCGCAGCAGCGTGAGCGTCGTGCCGTTCGTGTTCGCGTCGACGCTCGCGAGCTGGTCGGACATCAGCCGCGCCTTCGTCTGCAGATCGGACAGCGATGCATCGAGCATCCCGCGGCCGAGGTTCAGGCCGGCCGTCAGCGCCGTCTCGACGTTCACGTCGAACCACGACTCGATACTGCGCGACACGAACTGGTACGACACGATGTAGATGATCCCGCCCGGCACCACGCCGACGAGCGCGAAGAACACCGCGAGTTTCGCGAGCAGCCGCGTGCCGAACTTGCCCTTCCTCAGGCGCACGACGATCATCCCGATCAGCCCGAGCACCACGAGCAGGAACACGAGCGCGACGACGATGTTCGTCGCGTACAGCCACGAGTAGTAGCGATCGAAGAACTCGGTGTTCGCGCTCGCGGCGGCGAGCAGCACGAGCAGCAGCAACGCGGTCAGCGCGACGGTCGAGACGATCACGCGAATGAGGAAGCTCTTCCCGCTGGCCGCGCGGCGCACTTTATTTAGCACGTTCGGTCACCGTGAAGTTGAAGCGCTTCCAGTCGGACCCGAGCGTCCAGTCGCGGTTGTTCACGGCATCGACCTGGAACGGCTTCGGCATCAGCGCCGTGTCGAGCTGCATCCGCACCGACGCCGTGTAGGTCTCGCCCGCGCGCACCTGGTTGCGGTCGATCACGTGCCACGACGTGATGTGCCGGATCACGGCGAGCGCGTCCTTCAGCGACGGGAAGCCGAGCTGCAGGCCGCCCGTCGACACGCGGTACTCGCGCGTGAGCGGCTGGAACGACAGACGGATCGTCTGCGTCACCGCCACCGGCTGCTCGTCGAACCAGTACCAGCGCGCGCGGCTCAGCTCGAAGTCGGTCGTGAAGTAAAGCGGGATGCCCTTGTTGACGGCATCCTCGAGGTTCGGATTCAGCTCGAAGTCGAAACGCGCGTCGAGGCTCCAGCCGCTTCCGTCGGCCTGGAGCGACGCGCGCTGCACGGCGATCGATTCGGCATGCGCCGGCCGGACGACGGCCAGGCACAGCATCAACGCGACCAGCAGGACGGCCGCGAGCCGAAAGGGAAAAAGGTGTTTGATCGTCACCGTTTCTGGAACCGCGCGTAGAAAAATCCGTCGTGATCGGTGTTCTGGTCGAGTGCGCCGGCGGCCGCCCGTCCCTGCACGCCGCCCGGCAGCAGCTGGCCGGGGGCGTCCAATCGTACCGCATCTTCACAGGCCGCTTCAAACCAGCGGGCCTGCATTTCGCCTTCTTCCGGGAAGATCGAGCAGGTCACGTAAAGCAGTTCGCCGCCCGGCTTCACGAGCGGCCACAGCGCCGACAGGATGCGGCGCTGCTCCGCGACGAGCGCCGGAATGTCGGCCTCGCGGCGCAGCCAGCGGATGTCGGGGTGCCGCCGCACGATGCCGGACGCCGAGCACGGCACGTCGGCGAGGATCCGGTCGAACGGGCGCCCGTCGTACCACGCGTCGGGTGCGCCGGCATCGCCGACGCGCACGTCCGCCTCGAGCGACAGGCGCACGAGATTCTCGCCGATGCGCGCCGCGCGCGTTGCATCGCTTTCGAGCGCAACGACTTCCGCGTCAGCGAGTTCGAGAATATGGCCGGTCTTGCCGCCGGGCGCCGCGCATGCATCGAGCACGCGCATGCCGTCGCGCGCGTCGAGCCATTCGGCCGCGAGCTGCGCGCCGGCGTCCTGCACCGACACGACGCCGTCGGCGAACCCCGGAATGCGTTCGACCGGCAGCGCCGACGCAAGCCGCACCGCGTGCCGGCCGATTGCGGTCGCTTCGATCCCGCTCGCACGCAGCGTCTCGAGATACGCGTCGACGCTCGCGCGGCGCGCATTCACGCGCAGCGTCAGCGGCCCCTGTCGTTCGCCGGCCGCGAGGATCGCCGGCCACGCATCGGGCGCTGCACGCTTCACCGCATCGACCCACCATGCGCGGTAATTCCAGCGTGCGACCGGATCGTCCTGCATTGCCGCGACGAGCGCATCGCGTTCGCGCAGGAAACGGCGCAGCACCGCGTTGACCATGCCCTTCGCGAACGCGCATTCGCGCCGCGCGCCGATGACGGTGACGGCCTGGTCGACCACCGTGAACGCCGGATACGCGGCCTCGTCCGCCGGGTCGAGCAGCAGCGCGAGCGCGCCGGCGAGCACCGCATGCACGTGCGCGGGCGGCGCCTTGCTGACGAGTTTGCCGATCAGCCAGTCCGCGCTGCCGAGGCGACGCATCGTCCGGTAGGCGACGTCCTGTGTCGCACCGCGCGCGAGCGCCTGTGCGCCGGACGCCATCTGCGCGAATACCGCCGACAACGCTGCCGGCAGCGCGGTGCCGCGCCGTACCGCATCGACCGCCTGCGCGGCCGCGTCGAGCGCGAAGCCGAGCGAATCGGGCGCCAGATGCAGCGCGGCCAGACGCGCCGGGCGGCCGGAAGAAGACGGAGCGGAAGAACGGGTTCGTGTCATCGGTACGGAATCGGCAATCAGGCGCGGCAAACAAATACGGCTAACGGCAGGATCGCGGCGGCCGCGAGGCCCCGCGATCCCCAACCGCGCATTGTAGCGTGCGACCACGCGGCCCCTTTGGCCCCTTTGACCTCTTTAAGGCGCGCGCAAATGAAACACCCCGCAGCGCGAAGCGTGCGGGGTGGCGTGACGGCCCCCGCGCGGCAACGGCCGCGCGGTACGCCGGGGTTCAGTCGAAGCGGCCGGTACGCGCCATCTCCATCAGGCGCGCGATGCGCTCCTCGGTGGCCGGGTGCGTCGAGAACAGGTTCTGCAGGCCGCCGCCGTGCAGCGGGTTCATGATCATCATCTGCGCGGTGGCCGGATGGGCCTCGGCCGCCTGGAACGGGATACCCGCCGCATAGCGATGGATCTTGTCGAGCGCGGTCGCGAGCGACTGCGGATCGCCGGAAATCTGCGCGCCGCCGCGGTCGGCCTCGAACTCGCGGGCCCGCGAAATCGCCATCTGGATCAGCGCGCCGGCGATCGGCGCGAGCAGCGCGACCGCGATACCCGCGATCGGGTTGGCCGGCCGGCCGTTCTCGTCGCGCCCGCCGAAGAACATCGCGAAGTTCGCGAGCGCGGAGATCGCGCCCGCCATCGTCGCGGTGATCGTCGAGATCAGGATGTCGCGGTGCTTCACGTGCGCGAGCTCGTGCGCCATCACGCCGCGCATCTCGCGCTCCGACAGCACGCGCAGGATGCCCGTCGTCGCGGCGACCGCCGCATGCTCGGGGTTGCGGCCCGTCGCGAACGCGTTCGGCGCATCCTCGTTGATCAGGTAGACGCGCGGCATCGGCAGGTTCGCGCGCGTGGCCAGCTCGCGCACCATCCGGTAGAACTGCGGCGCCGTGTTCTCGTCGACTTCCTGCGCGTTGTACATGCGCAGCACCATCTTGTCCGAGAACCAGTACGAGAAGAAATTCATGGCGAGCGCGAACAGCAGCGCGATCGTCATGCCCCGCGAGCCGCCGATCATCCCGCCGATCACGATGAACAGGGCCGTGATCGCGGCCATCAGCATCGCCGTTTTGACCCAATTGAACATACCCACTCCTTATCCGTCAGGGGACCCGCCGCGCATCACAGCGCACGGCGGAAAATTGTAAGCGATTTGTTAGATAAGGTCTTGCCGGAAAAATTCAATCTCAGCGTTGCGATGCCGCAAGACGCAGCCCGAGGCCGACGAACGCGCTGCCGACCGTGCGGTCGAGCCACTTCCTGACGCCCGGCTTGCCGGAAAAACGCTGCGTGACGCTGCCCGCCACCCATGCGACGAGGCTGGTCCAGACCGTGCTCATCGCGACGAACACCGCGCCGAGGGTCAGGAACGCCCATGCCTTGTGCGGGCTGTCGGCCGACACGAACTGCGGAAAGAACGACACGAAGAACAGCACGACCTTCGGGTTCAGCACGTTGGTCCAGAAGCCCTGCATGAACAGCTGGCGCAGCGGCTTGACGGCCGCGGCCTGCGCGACTTCGGCGCCCGACGGCGCGGCGGCCTGCTTCGTGACGATCATCCGCACGCCGAGGTAGATCAGGTAGGCCGCGCCAACCAGCTTGATCACCGTGAACGCGGTGGCCGACGCCGCGAGCAGCGCGGTCAGGCCGAATGCGCACGCGAGCGCGTGCACGCAGCAGCCGGCCGAAATGCCGAACGCCGACATCAGCCCCGCGCCGCGGCCCTGCGCGACGCTGCGGCCGACGATGTAGGCCGTATCGGGGCCGGGCGTGACGTTCAGCAAGAAAACCGCCAGCACGAAGAAACCGAAATGGGTGATGCCGAACATGAAAACCTCGAAACCGGAGAGCGCAGGGAAATTCTACGCGCGCCTGCCGCGCCGCGCGACTCGGCCGTTCGGCCGATTGCGCAGGGCGGGCAGGTCGGATCGAATGGCGCTCAGGCCGCGTCGGGCAACGCGAAACGCTGGCCCGCGGCGAGCGGCGAGCCGGCCAGGAATTCGCGCGCGGGCAACCGCTTGCCGCCCGGCTTCTGCAACTGCGTGACGCGCAGCGCGCCGCTGCCGCACGCGACGACCACGCCTTCCGGCGCGGCTTCGACGATCGTGCCGGGCGCCGCGTCGCCGCGCGCCGCCACGGGCTCGGCCGCCCACAGCTTGATCGCCGCGCCGTCGAGCGTCGCGACGCCGCCCGGAAACGGATCGAACGCACGCACCTGGCGCGCGAGCACGTCGGCAGGCTTGCGCCAGTCGAGCGCCGCTTCGTGCTTGTCGATCTTTTCCGCATAGGTCACGCCGTCGGCCGGCTGCGGCGTCGCCGGCAGCGTGCCGTCGCGCTCGAGCCGCACGAGCGCGTCGACGATCAGCCGCGCGCCGTCGGCGGCCAGACGGTCGTGCAGCGTCGCGGTCGTATCGTCGGCCGCGATCGCGACGCGGGCTTCCTCGATCATCGCGCCGGTGTCGAGGCCGACGTCCATCTGCATCAGCGTGACGCCCGTCTCGGCGTCGCCGGCCTCGATCGCACGATGGATCGGCGCGGCGCCGCGCCAGCGCGGCAGCAGCGACGCATGGATGTTGATGCAGCCGGCACGCGGGATGTCGAGCACTTCCTGCGGCAGCAGCAGGCCGTACGCGGCCACCACCATCACGTCGTGCGGCGTCGTGCGCAGCAGCTCGATCGCGTCGGCCGCCTCGGCCGGGTACTTGCCCGCGCGGCGCAGCGACGGCGGCTGCGCGACCGGCATCCCGTGCTCGACGGCGTAACGCTTCACGGCGCTCGCCTGCAGCTTCATCCCGCGCCCCGCAGGGCGATCGGGCTGGGTGAGCACGAGCGGCACCGGGAAACCGGCCTCGTGGATCGCGGCAAGGGCAGCCGCGGCGAATTCCGGCGTGCCGGCAAAAATCACGCGCAACGTATGGGTCATGAAAGCGTTCGGGTCGGGCAGGGGGAACGCGCGTTACATCGCGCGTTCGAGTTTCTTCATCTTCGTCTTGATGCGCGTCTGCTTGAGCGGCGACAGGTATTCGACGAACACGCGCCCCATCAGGTGATCCATCTCGTGCTGGACGCACACGGCGAGCAGGCCTTCGCAGTCGAGCTCGAAGGTCTCGCCCTGCTCGTTGAGCGCGCGCACGCGCACGTGATCGGGCCGCTCGACTTCGTCGTAGATGCCCGGCACCGACAGGCAGCCCTCTTCATAGATCTGCTTCGCGTCGCTCGACCACACGATCTCGGGGTTGATGAACGCGCGCAACTCGTTCTTCTCCTCGGAGACGTCGATCACGATCACGCGCTCGTGCACGTCGACCTGCGTGGCCGCCAGGCCGATGCCGGGCGCCGCGTACATGGTTTCGGCCATGTCGGCGACGAGCTTGCGGATCCGGTCGTCGACCTTGTCGACGGGCTTGGCGACCTTGTGCAGCCGCTTGTCGGGGTAATGAAGAATATTGAGCAAAGCCATGGTGTTCGGTATTCGGTGGAGCGACGTGCCGCATCGGCCGTCCGGCCGACTGGTGCCGCCGCCGGGATGCAATGAAGATGGGGCGGATGCGTGGCGAATCAACGCCGCGGATCGCGCCTCCTGCAATCGGCCGGACGCTTGTGCGCGCGGCCCTGTCGAGTATTTCGGATGATGAAAATTTTATCATGGCGCCACGCGGTTCGCTGGCCGCCGCATTCGAGGGCAGCCTCATGTCGCCGCAAGCGCTGACGCCGTCCGCGCTGCGCGCGTGGCTGCAGCTCGCGCATGCGCCCGGCCTCGCGCCGGCCGTGCTGCAGATCCTGCTCGATACCTTCGGTTCGCCGGCCGCGCTGTTGCGCGCATCCGACCCGGCCATTGCCGCGGTGAGCAGCGCCGCCGCCGCGCAAGCCGTCCGCGCGAGCGAGCGCGGCGATCTCGACGTGTGCACCGACGCCGCGCTCGCGTGGCTCGACGCGCCGGGCAATGTGCTGGTCACGCTCAACGATCCGGCCTACCCGCCGCGGCTGCGCGACCTGCACGATCCGCCGCCCCTGCTATATGTAAAGGGCCGGCTCGACCTGCTGCATGCACGCGGCCTCGCCGTGGTCGGCAGCCGGCACGCGACGCCGCAGGGGCTCGCCGACGCAACGGGCTTCGCTCGCGCGTTGTCCGACGCAGGGCTCTCGATCGTCTCGGGCCTCGCGCTCGGGATCGACGGTGCCGCGCATCGCGGCGGGCTCGACGGCCGCTCGGGCACGGTCGCCGTCATCGCGACGGGCGCCGATCTCGTCTATCCGGCGCGGCATCGCGCACTCGCGCACGAGATCGCCGCACGCGGCGCGATCGTGTCCGAATGGCCGCTCGGCACGCCGGCCCGTGCCGCGCATTTCCCGCGGCGCAACCGGCTGATTGCCGCGCTGGCGATCGGCACGCTCGTCGTCGAGGCCGCCCCGCGCTCCGGCTCGCTGATCACCGCGCGGCTCGCGAACGAACTGGGGCGCGACGTGTTCGCGGTGCCGGGCTCGATCCACGCACCGCTTGCCCAGGGCTGCCACGCGCTGATCCGCGACGGCGCGAAGCTCACCGCATCGCCGCTCGACGTGCTGGAGGAATACGGGTTGGGCGAACCGGCAGCGCGCGCGACGGGTGGTGCCGCGCGCGCCGACAGCCGTGACCCGACAGACGGCGAAATTCGCGCCTCCGAATCCGCCTCCATCGCACCAGCGGATTCCGCCGCAGCGGCCATCGCGCCGGCCCGGATCGACGGCCCGCCACCCTGCTCCCCGCCGGACCGAGCCGTGCTTGCCGCCTTGGGATACGGCCCCGTTACCTACGAGTGGCTCGCCGAACACAGCGGCCTGCCCGACGACGTGCTGCACGGCGCGCTGCTGGCGCTGGAGCTGGCCGGCCGCGTCGCCAGCCTCCCCGGCGGACGCTTCGCGCGGCTTGACGCCGCGCCCACCCCGGCCGCGCGCGGCGTGCTACATTCCCCGGCATAGAGGCGGCCAAGCCGCCGACGATATCCAAGGAATTCCATGCCCGCGCTGAACCTCGACACCGATGCGGATCGGATCGCCGAGCGCCTCGCCGATCCCGGCACGTTGCTCGTCGCCTGCCTGTGCGCCGAGTGGTGCGGCACGTGCCGTGACTACCGGACGGCCTTCGACCAACTCGCCGATGCGCATCCAAACGCCTGTTTCGCCTGGATCGACATCGAAACGCATGCCGACCGGCTCGACGATCTCGACGTCGAGAACTTCCCGACGATCCTGATCGAGGATGCCAACACCGCACGTTTCTTCGGCACGGTGCTGCCACACGCGGCGATCGTCGAGCGGATGCTGTCCGACCTGAGCGCGGTACCCGGCGCGCCGCACGCACCGAAATTGCGCAACGTCCTGATCGTCGAAGCCTGAATTCGCCGGCCGGCGCAGCGGTTGGGCGCGTGTTTGCGCGCCTCGCCGCGGCGGGGCGCTTGCCGCCGTTGCAGCCCCCCTCTATGATGGGCCGCTTTTTACACGCCGAGCCGCCGTCGCTGCGGCGTGTGCTATAAAGCGGTCGTAAAAGCGACCCACAACCGGCGAACCCGGTCTACCAACACACACCTGTCATGTCCAAAGCACTGATCATTGCGGAAAAGCCTTCTGTCGCGAACGACATCGCACGCGCTTTGGGCGGCTTTACCAAGCATGACGAGTATTACGAGAGCGACGATTTCGTCCTTTCGTCCGCTGTCGGCCACCTGCTGGAAATCGCCGCCCCGGAAGAGTACGAGGTCAAGCGCGGGAAATGGAGCTTCGCGCATCTGCCCGTCATCCCCCCGCATTTCGACCTGAACCCGATCGCAAAAAGCGAGTCGCGCCTCAAGGTGCTCACGAAGCTGATGAAGCGCAAGGACGTCGACCGCCTGATCAACGCATGTGACGCGGGGCGCGAGGGCGAACTGATTTTCCGCCTGATCGCGCAGCACGCGAAGGCGAAGCAGCCGGTCCAGCGCCTGTGGCTGCAGTCGATGACGCCGCAGGCGATCCGCGACGGTTTCGCGAACCTGCGCAGCGACACCGACATGCAGCCGCTCGCCGACGCGGCGCGCTGCCGCTCGGAAGCCGACTGGCTCGTCGGGATCAACGGCACCCGCGCGATGACCGCGTTCAACAGCAAGGGCGGCGGCTTCTTCCTGACCACCGTCGGCCGCGTTCAGACGCCAACGCTGTCGATCGTCGTCGAACGTGAAGAGAAAATCCGCCGTTTCATTCCGCGCGACTACTGGGAAGTGAAGGCCGAGTTTGCGTGCGCCGGCGGCTTCTACGAAGGCAAGTGGTTCGACCCGAAATTCAAGCGCGACGAATTCGATCCGGAGAAGCGCGACTCCCGCCTGTGGAGCCTGCCGGCCGCCGAAACGATCGTCGCCGCGTGCCGCGACCAGATCGGCACGGTCTCCGAGGAATCGAAGCCGTCAACGCAACTGTCGCCGCTGCTGTTCGACCTGACGAGCCTGCAGCGCGAGGCGAACAGCCGCTTCGGCTTCTCCGCGAAGAACACGCTCGGTCTCGCGCAGGCGCTGTATGAAAAGCACAAGGTGCTGACCTACCCGCGTACCGACGCGCGCGCGCTGCCGGAAGACTACCTGTCGACGGTCGAGTCCACGCTCGAGATGCTCAAGGAGAGCAACAACTACCTGCCGCACGCGAAGCAGGTGCTCGACAAGGGCTGGGTCAAGCCGAACAAGCGGATCTTCGACAACTCGAAGATCAGTGACCACTTTGCAATCATCCCGACGCTGCAGGCGCCGAAGTCGCTGTCCGAGCCGGAGCAGAAGCTCTACGACATGGTCGTGAAGCGCTTCCTCGCCGTGTTCTTCCCGGCGGCCGAATTCCGCGTCACGACGCGGATCACCGAAGTCGCCGGCCATCACTTCAAGACCGAAGGCAAGGTGCTCGTCGAGCCGGGCTGGCTGCAGGTGTACGGCCGCGACGCCGAAGGCGCGGACGCGAACCTCGTGCCGGTGCAGAAGGACGAGAAGGTGAAGACGGACGAAATCGCCGCCGTCGCGCTCGTGACGAAGCCGCCCGCACGCTATTCGGAAGCGACGCTGCTGTCGGCGATGGAAGGCGCGGGCAAGCTCGTCGAGGACGACGAGCTGCGCGAGGCGATGGCCGCGAAGGGTCTCGGCACGCCGGCAACGCGTGCGGCGATCATCGAAGGCCTGCTCGGCGAGAAATACCTGCTGCGCGAAGGCCGCGAGCTGATCCCGACCGCGAAGGCATTCCAGCTGATGACGCTGCTGCGCGGGCTCGGCGTGAAGGAACTGACCGCGCCCGAGCTGACCGGCGAATGGGAATACAAGCTGTCGCAGATGGAGCGCGGCAATCTCGGGCGGGACGCGTTCATGCAGGAAATCGCCCGCATGACGCAGCAGATCGTCAAGCGCGCGAAGGAATACGATTCCGACACGATCCCCGGCGATTACGCGACGCTCGAGACGCCATGCCCGAACTGCGGCGGCCAGGTGAAGGAAAACTACCGCCGCTTCGCGTGCACGAAGTGCGAGTTCTCGATCTCGAAGATCCCGGGCAGCCGGCAGTTCGAGATCCCGGAAGTCGAGGAATTGCTGCAGAAGAAGGAAATCGGGCCGCTGTCCGGCTTCCGCAGCAAGATGGGCCGCCCGTTCTCGGCGATCCTCAAGCTGTCCTTCGACGACGAGACGAAGAACTACAAGCTCGAGTTCGATTTCGGCCAGGACCAGGGCGGCGAGGAAGGCGAAGCGCCCGACTTCTCCGCGCAGGAACCGGTCGGCGCGTGCCCGAAGTGCAAGGGCCGCGTGTTCGAGCACGGGATGAGCTACGTGTGCGAGCACTCGGTGGCGAACCCGAAGACCTGCGACTTCCGCTCGGGCAAGGTGATCCTGCAACAGGAAATCACGCGCGAGCAGATGGGCAAGCTGCTGGCCGACGGCCGCACGGATCTGCTGCCGAACTTCAAGTCGTCGCGTACCGGCCGCAACTTCAAGGCGTTCCTCGTGAAGCAGCCGGACGGCAAGATCGGTTTCGAGTTCGAGAAGAAGGAACCGAAGGCCGCCGCCGCGAAGAAGACGGCAAAATCGGCAACGAAGGAGGCCGAAACCGTGACGGAAGGCGCCGAAGAGAAAGCGGCACCGGCCCGCAAGACGGCCGCCAAGACCACGGCGACCAAGACCGCCGCCCGCAAGACGACGACGCGCAAGACGGGGTCGTAACGGCCCGGCCGCCGGGAGCCTTCCCCGGCGTATCGGGCTGCGCCAGGCAGCCATGAAAAAAACGCGGATCGATCGCTCGATCCGCGTTTTTCTTTTGTGCCGGCGGCAACCGCCGCCCGGCCGTCGCGCCGTTACAGCGGCGACGGCGCCGCGACGCGCGTGCGCGGCGAACGCGGCAAGCGCGGCGACAGGTTCGGGTCGGCCGCTTCCGGCTGCTCGGCACGCGTCTCGACGCCGATCGGCGCGAGCGCCGAACTCTGCGCGGCCCACTGTTCCCCCATCATCGCGTCGGTCGAGTGGCTGAAATGCTCGACGAGGTGGTCGATGAAGGTCCGAACCTTCGCAGGCAGATGGCGCCGGCTCGGGTACGCGATGTTGATCTCGACCTGCGGCAGCCGGAAATCCGGCAGCAGCCGCACCAGCGCGCCGCGCGCGATGTCGCTGCCGATCAGGTAGCTCGGCAGGATCGCGACGCCCATGCCGAGCAGCGCGAACTGGCGCAGCATCGCGGTGTTGTTCGCGACGATCACGTTGGTCGGGCGCACGCGCACTTCGCCGTCCGGCCCCGTGAACACGCGCTCGTCGCCCCAGTATTCGGTCGGCAGGCTCAGGCTCGGGTGCTCGGCGAGCTGCTCCGGATGCGTCGGCACACCGTGCTTCTCCAGGTAGCTCGGCGTCGCGCACACGGTCATGCAGCCGGTGGTCAGGCGCCGCGTGACGATGCTCGCGCTGCGCATCTGGCGCGTGACGACGATACCGACATCGAAGCCCTCCTCGACGAGATCGACCTGCCGGTCGACCAGCGTGAGATCCGGCACCACTTTCGGGAAATTCTCCGTGTACGACTGCAGCACGGGCGCGAGGTTGTGCAGGCCGAACACGACCGGCGCGACGATGCGCAGCGTGCCGACCGGCTCGTGATTGCGCGCGACGACCATCTGCTCGACGTCCTCGAGCTCATCGAGGATCTGGCGGGCACGCTCCAGATAGACCTGACCCGACTCCGTCAGGGAGAGGCTGCGCGTGGTGCGATTGAGCAAACGTGTGCCAAGCCGGCCTTCCAGGTCGGCGACATGGCGCGTCGCGACCGCGTTGGAGATATCCATTGCGCTCGCGGCCCGCGCGAAACTGCCGAGATCTGCAACCTTGACGAACACGCGCATCGACTGCAAATGATCCATAAACGACTCCTGCCGCTAGTACAACTTCAAAAAGATGAAGCAAATGCGTAATTCTCCTACGACAGCGGAAATGATGCAGAGTTGCTCAACAAGGCACCGGTTGACGATAAAAATAGTCAAAAATCCTCGCCTTACGCGGATGGATGATCCAATTATTCTGATTGGAGCAACAATTGGGTGAACCTCGTCGAGTAAGCAGCCGAATCAGGAAGGACGTGTCTGATGCGACACAACAGCGCACCCTTCCACACTGCGCGCGAGCGGCGCCGGGTCAGGCTCCCGCCAATTGCGGCGGAGCGTAACAACCTGTTAAAAAGACACCATGAAGGCGGCCGACGTAGCATCATGTCGGCCCCGGCCGGGCGGGACGGGCGCGCAACGTGCGCCGCCGCCACGGCCGCTTTCAACGCGCGACACCCGTTCACCATGAAAATTGCCATCCTCGACGACTACCAGGACGCCGTCCGCAAGCTGAACTGCTTCGAGATGCTCGCCGGCCACGACGTGAAGGTCTTCAACAATACGGTGCGCGGCCTGGGACAGCTCGCAAGCCGCCTGGCGGAAGTCGAGGCGCTCGTGCTGATTCGTGAACGGACCCCGATTACGTCGCAACTGCTCGCCAAGCTGCCGAACCTGCGCATGATCAGCCAGACCGGCCGCGTGTCGAGCCACATCGATCTGGAAGCCTGTACCGACCGCGGCATCGCGGTGCTCGAAGGCACCGGTTCGCCGATCGCGCCCGCCGAACTGACGTGGGCGCTCGTGATGGCCGCCCAGCGCCGCATTCCGCAATACGTCGCGAACCTGAAGCAGGGCGCCTGGCAGCAGTCGGGCCTGAAGACGTCGGCGCTGCCGCCGAACTTCGGCCTCGGCCAGGTGCTGCGCGGCCAGACGCTCGGGATCTGGGGCTACGGCAAGATCGGCCGGCTCGTCGCCGGCTACGGCAAGGCCTTCGGGATGAACGTGCTGATCTGGGGCCGTGAGCATTCGCTCGAAGCCGCGCGCGCCGACGGCTACACGGCGGCCGAGAGCCGCGAAGCGCTGTTCGAGCAGAGCGACGTGCTGTCGCTGCACCTGCGCCTGCACGACGACACGCGCGGGATCGTGAAGCAGGAAGACCTGATGCGAATGAAACCGACGTCGCTGCTCGTCAACACGAGCCGCGCCGAGCTGCTGGAGGAAAACGCGCTCGTCAACGCGCTGTCGCACAACCGTCCGGGGATGGTCGCGATCGACGTGTTCGAGAGCGAGCCGATCCTGCAGGGCTACAGCCTGCTGCGGATGGAAAACGTGATCTGCACGCCGCACATCGGCTACGTCGAGCGCGAAAGCTACGAGCTTTACTTCAGCGCGGCGTTCCGCAACATCCTCGCGTTCGACGACGGCGACATGTCGAGCGTCGCCAACCCGGAAGCGCTGACGCCGATCCGCAAGCGCTGATCGCACGGGCTGCGCGCGCGCCGCGCGGCCCCCGCTTCTCCCTTCCCGATCGTCAGGCGGCCGCGCGGCCGCCCGTCATCGCGCCGACGCGCGTGAGGAAATGCTCGCCGTCGCGCCGCCCGAGATCGTACGCGTGCCGCATCTGCGACGGGCTCGTGTAATCCCAGCTCGAAATCGGTACCTTGCTCGACGGCTGCACGTACAGCCGCCGCTGATCGCCGTGCGCGACCGTGAACATCTGCGGACGCGGATACAGCCGCGTGACGAGCACCAGCACGTCGCCGGGCGACGGGTCGAGCGCGTCGACGGGCACGTTGTCGACCATCCCGCCGTCGAGCACGGGCCGGCCGCCGCGGCGCAATACCGGCGTGAACGGCGGCGTGCAGGACGACTGCAGGATCAGGTCGGCGAGTTCGTCGACGCGCGTGCAGGCCTGCGCCCGCACGAATTCGGGCCGAAAGCCGAGCGTGCGCCCGAGCGTCGGGTGCAGCGTCTTGCGCACGTATTTCTCGATGTTGTACGCGACGAGCCCGGCGGCGACCGCGCTGCGCGCGCCGAGCCAGCGCGGCACGTGCGACACGCCGATGCGGATCTCCGGCGCGTCGGCCAGCTTCGCGAACGGCTCGCCGTAGATGTCGAGCAACGCCTGGCGATAGATGCGGTAATGCGGAAACACGGGCTCGCGCCCGAACAGGTTGCCCCAGTACGCGTTCTTCCGGTTGTCGCGCAGCGCCTCTTCGTAATAGCGCATCACCCATGCGGCGTCGCGTGTATACAGCATGCACGCGGTCGCGGCGCCGGCCGAGATGCCGGTGATCACGCGCGGGCGCAGGCCGAGCGCCGGCTGCGCGACGTCCCAGAAGCCGGCCTGCCACCAGCAGCGATTGCCGCCGCCCGCAAAAACGATCTGGTCGAACATCGCGCCGCTCAGCTGACGAGGGCGTAGGTCGACGTCGCATGGACGGCCATCTTGCCGTCCTCGTCGAACAGCTCGACTTCGCCGAACACGAGGTTGCGGCCCATCCGCAGCACGCGCGCGGTGACAAGCACGTCGCCCTTGCGCACGGGACGCATGAAGTTGGTGTTCAGCGATACCGTCGTCATCGGCCGGAACTCGCCGAGCGCGGACGAGATCGCGACCACCATCGCGGTGTCGGCGGCCGCCGTGAACACCTGGCCGCAGATGATGCCACCCGAATGGCGGAATTCGCCGGAAAACGGCAGGCGCAGCGTGACGCTGTCGTCGCCGATCGACACGGGGACCAGACCCAGCGAGCGGACCCACGGGGCCAGCAGGCGATCCAGCAATTCGCGGACTGCGTTTTCGTCCATCTTCGACTGTCCAGAAAGCGTTGCGCGACCGCCGCGCAACACGTATGGCGTCATCATACCGGGAGCGCGCAAACTGCGATCGCTCGTTACCGCGCCGCCGCCGGCCGCCGGCGTGACGAAATATTTTCAGGAAATTTGCACAAAGGGCTTGCCATGCCCTGAAAACCCCGGCATAATCTTTCTTCTGTTGGGGGCGTTAGCTCAGTTGGTAGAGCAGCGGACTCTTAATCCGTAGGTCGAGTGTTCGAGTCACTCACGCCCCACCAGGAATTTCAAAGGCCGGTCAGCGCAAGCTGACCGGCCTTTTCCTTTTCCGCCGCCGAATTTCACGGTTGTACACCTTTCTCGGCATGCAACCCGCGCGCCTCTCGCGCAACGTTTCCGCTAGAATCGTCCGACAAATATCACACGACCGGCCCAGGCGTTTGCCTGCCGGCACTGAGAGAACATGGGACGTCATACATGGAAGCATGTGAACGAGACGCGACCATTCAGAGGGCCTGGTTGCGCCGATATCGGCTTGTCCGTCGGGTCGAGCCGCGCACCCGAGCCCGTCCGAATCCGCCGCGCGACGCACGAACCGGATCGGACCATGCCGGGTAAGGACGCGCTCGTCGCGCTGGCACTCGGCGTCGCGCTGCTCGTGCTCGCGGGCGTGCTCGCCGTCACGGCCGGCCGCGCAACCGGCCACTTGATCCGCGCGCCGGGCACGGTCGTGCGCATCGTGCAGGACAGCGACGCGATGCGCGCGTACCGGCCGATCGTCGCGTACCTCGCGAACGACGGCCAGCGCCGCGAAATTGCCGGCAATACCGCCTCGACCGTCCCGGCGTACGACATCGGCGAGAACGTCGACGTGCTGCTCGACCCCGCCCACCCCGACCGCCCCGCCCTGATCGACGATTTCGCGCAACGCTGGTTTCCGGTGCTCGTGCCGGCGCTGCTCGCCGTCGCGTCGTTCGCGATCGGCGGCCTGCTGATTGCCGCCGAGCGGCGGCGCCGGCCGGCCGAGCCGCCGCCGACCCGCGCCGCGCTCAAACGGGCGCGGCGCCGCTGGGATGTCGCGATCGTGCTGATTCCGATCGCGATCGGCACGGGCTTTTTCGCCGGCGCCGGCGCGACCGCGCTGCATCAGTGGCAGATCGTCCACCACTACGCGCGCTCGACCGGCCACGTCGTCGAGATCGCGAAAAACGGACGGTCGTCGCGCTCGCGCACGTCGCTCTATTCGGCCATCGTCGCGTTCACGACCGACAGCGGGCGGCTGATCACGTTCGCGCAAGGCTCGGCGGCGTCGCATCCGGGCCTGCACGAGGGCGACACGGTCAACGTGCTGTACGACCCCGTCACCCCCGAACGCGCGATCGTCGACCGCTTCTGGGATCGCTGGGGCCTCACGGCCATCCTGTTCGCGATCGGTGCGCCGTTCCTCGCCGCCGGGCTGTTCATCGCCGCGACGCTGTGGCCCGAACACCGGCCGCGCGAAGCCGCCCAATGACGCACGCACGGCGCGCGCCCCGTCACGCCGTGCGCTTCATCGTTCCCTGAACGCCTCCACCTTCGCGCGGTTCCCGCACGTGCGCATGTCGCACCAGCGGCGCCCGACACCACGGCCGCGATCGACGAAGAACCACGTACACCGGCCGCACTGACGCACACGCGCGAAATCGTCGCTGCGCAGCAACTGCTCGAAGCCGAGCGCGGCCGCATCGATCCAGCGCGACGCGGCGCGCGCGTCGGGCCGCCACGCGAAGCGGCCGTCGATCGCATCGAATGCGCTGCGCCCGATCGCTTCGCGGATCGCCACCGCGAGCCGGCCCGCCGCGCGCGCACCGGCGCTGCCGCCCCCATCCGCCGTCAGGTGCGCGATCGCGGCATACGCATCGTCACGAAAGCGGCGCAGCGCCGCCAGTTCGTCAGGCCCGTCCTGCCGCGGATGACGCAGCAGCCGCGCCAGATCGTCCGGCGCCAGCAATCCGGCCTGCTCCGCCCACGCGCGCACGGCCGGCCAGTCGACGAGCTTGTCCTCGTCGCGAGTCTTGCCCGTGTCGGCCACCGTATTGAGGAAATCGAGCGCCGGATGGCCGCCGACGAAATCCGCCGCGCGCCATTCATGCGCGTGTCGCGCCGGCTCGGTTCGAGTAACCATTTATTTTCACCTATCAGTTTCACATCCGGACGATCCGGCGTAACCTGTTAACAACCAAAACAGGTTATCACGGAGAAGCCGATGCTCGAACTCCCGAATCGCTTCAATGTCGACGGCCACCGGATTGCCTGGGGCGCGTTCGGCGAAGGGCCGCCGCTGGTGCTCGTGCACGGCACGCCGTTTTCATCGCAGGTGTGGCGCCGGATCGCGCCGTGGCTCGCGCGGCGTCATCGCGTGTATTGCTACGACCTGCTCGGCTACGGCCAGTCCGACATGCCGGACGCGGATGTGTCGCTCGGCCGCCAGAACGCGCTGTTCGGCGCGATGCTGAATGCGTGGGGCCTTTCGCGGCCACGTGTCCTCGCGCACGACTACGGCGGCGCCACCGTGCTGCGCGCGCACTTTCTCGACGGCGTCGCGTACGCGGATCTCACGCTCGTGAATCCGGTCGCGATCGCGCCGCAAGGGTCGCCGTTCGTGCGGCACGTCGCGCAGCACGAAGCCGCGTTCACCGGCTTGCCCGCGTATGCCCATCACGCGCTCCTCACGGCCTATCTCGGCCATGCGGTGGCGCGGCCGCTGAGCGACGACGCGCTGTCGATCTACCGTGCGCCGTGGCTCACGCCGGCCGGCCAGGCCGCGTTCTATCGGCAGATCGCGCAGATGCGCCAGTGCTACATCGAGGAAGCCGAGGCGCGCTACGCGCCGCCGGATTTCCCGGTGCGCATCGTGTGGGGCGAGGACGACGCGTGGATTCCGCTCGAACAGGGGCAGGCGCTTGCCGATCGCATCGCGAACGGCAGGCTGATCAGGGTGCCGCGGGCCGGGCACCTGGTCCAGGAAGATGCGCCGGAGGCCATCGTCGCCGCGGTACTGGACGGGCACGTGACCGGCTGACCACCGCCGGCATCGCGCCGCGCGTCAGAACGCCGGCACGCCCTGCGCGAGCGTCGCGACGAACTTCGCGGTGCGCGGGTCGCGCGGCCGGCCGAACAGGTCGCGCGACGCACCGGCCTCGACGATGCGGCCGTCGGCGAGGAACACCGCGTCGTGTGCGATCGACGCGGCCAGGCGCAGGTCGTGCGTGGCCATCAGCATCGTCGTGCCTTCGCGTGCGAGCTGGCGCAGCACCTCGACCACTTCGACGGACAGCTCCGGATCGAGCGCCGACGTTGGCTCGTCGCACAACAATACCTGCGGAGACGGTGCGAGCGCACGTGCGATCGCGACGCGCTGCTGCTGCCCGCCCGACAACGTGGCCGGCCATGCGTCGGCCTTGTCCGCGATGCCGACCTTGTCGAGCAACGCGAGTGCCCGCTGGCGCGCCCGCTCGCGCGGCCAGCGTTGCACGGTGACGAGCCCCTCCATCACGTTCTGCACGACGCTCAGGTGCGGAAACAGCTGGAAGTTCTGGAACACCATGCCGGTCTGCCGGCGCACCGCGAACACCGCGTCGCGCGACGGCCGCCGCCCCGGCGCGAACTCGATGCGCGCGTCGCCGACCGCGAGCGTGCCCGCTTCCGGCACTTCGAGCAGGTTCACGCAGCGCAGCAGCGTGCTCTTGCCGCTGCCGGACGGCCCGATCAGCGCAGTCACGCTGCCCGGCTGCAATGCCAGGTCGATTCCGCTCAGCACGCGCTGCGCGCCGAACGACTTGTCGATGCGTTCGAGACGGATCATCGCAACTCCGCCTGGAACAGCGCGTGGCGGCCGAAGCGGGCTTCGAGGCGACGTTGCAACGTGGACAGCACCGAGCTGAACAGCAGGTAGATCAGCGCGGCTTCGGTATAGAGAATCAGCGGCTCGTAGGTCACTGCCGCAATCCGCTGCGCAGCCTGGAAAATCTCGGGCACGGTCAGCACGGCCGCGAGCGACGTGTCCTTCACGAGCGAGATGAACGAGTTCGACAGCGCGGGCAGCGCCACGCGCGCGGCCTGCGGCAGGATCGCGCGGCGCAACGCCTGCGCGCGCGTCATCGCCATCGAATAAGCGGCTTCCCACTGCCCCTTCGGCATCGATTCGATCACGCCGCGGATCACCTCGGCGTTGTACGCGCCGACGTTCAGCGAGAAACCGATCACGGCCGCCGTCAACGGATCGAGCACGATGCCGACGTTCGGCAATCCGTAGAAGATCACGAACAGCTGCACGAGCAACGGCGAACCGCGGAACAGCCAGATATAGAAACGCACGACGGCCTGCGCCCAGCGCGGCCCGAACAGCCGCGCGAGCGCCGCGCCGAACGCGAGCAGTAGTCCGATCGCGAACGACGCGAGCGTGAGCGGAACCGTGAACACGAGCCCCGCGTATAGCAGGGGCCGCAGCGATTCCGCCATCAGGTGCAGCCAGGCCGGCATCGTTCAGCCTCGCGTCACGGCTGCGACACGTCGCGGCCGAAGTACTTCTGCGAGATCTTCGCGTAGGTGCCGTCCGCCTTGATGTCGGCCAGTGCCTTGTCGATCGCGGCCACCAGCGCGGGGCTGCCCTTGCGCAGCAGCACGCCGGATGCGTCGCCGGCGCCGGTCTTGTCGGTCGCCGCGATCTTCAGTTTCGCGTCGGGCTTGTGCTTGCGGAAATCGAGGTACGACAGCGAATCGTTGATCGTCGCATCGACGCGCCCCGACGTCAGCAGATCGATCGATTCGTTGAAGCCCTGTACCGGCACCACGTCGGCGCCATGGGCGGCCGCGAGCTTGCCGAAATTGCTCGTCAGCGTGTTCGCGGACTTCTTGCCTTTCAGGTCGTCGAACGAGCGGATCGTCGTGTTGTCCGAGCGCACGATCAGCACCGCGTGCGACGTGATGTACGGGGTCGAGAAATCGTATTTCGCCTTGCGCGCGTCGGTGATCGACACTTCATTGACGACCGCATCGTAGCGGTTCACGTCGAGGCCCGCGATCAGGCCGTCCCACTTGCCTTCGACGAACTGCGGCTTCACGCCGAGGCGCTGCGCGATCGCCGTTGCGATGTCGACGTCGAAACCGGTCAGCTTGCCCGTTTCGTCGTGGTACGTGAACGGCGCATAGGTGCCTTCGGTGCCGACCCGGAACACGCCGGACGACTTGATCTGCGACAGGTCGTCGGCGGCCAGCGCGCTGGTGGCCGTGGTGGCCTGCAGCAGCGCGACGATCAGGATGGAGCGGAGGAATTTCATGGTGCGGACCCCGAATGATTAGAGGAAATCATCCCGCCGGCACGCATGCGCCGTTCGAGAGGTCCGCGAATTCTACCGATGCGCCGGAGCGCGACAAACACGCAAATCCGCTAACGATATGAGCCGATCGAATAACGCCCGCACCGGCCGCGCAACTGGCGCGGGCGCCTTACACGCCGCTTACCACGGCAGCGAATAGGTCTTCGTATTCGTGAAGCTCTTCATCGCTTCCTGCACGCCTTCCTTGTATCCGAGCCCCGAATCCTTCACGCCGCCGAACGGCGTCAGTTCGAGCCGGTAACCCGGCACTTCGCGCACGTTCACGCTGCCGACTTCCAGCTCGGTGATGAAGCGCGTGATGTGGTCGAAGCGGTTCGTGCACACCGACGACGACAGCGCATAGTCGGTGCTGTTCGACATCCGGATCGCGTCGTCGATGTCGCGAAAGCGCAGGATCGGCGACACCGGGCCGAACGTCTCGTACTTCACGATCGGCATGTCGGGCGTCACGCGGTCGATCACCGTCGGCGAATACAGCGCGCCGTCGCGCACGTTGCCGACCAGCAGCCGCGCCCCACGCGCGATCGCGTCGTTCACCTGCTGCTCGCAGAACTTCGCGGCCGCCTCGTCGATCACGGTGCCCATGTCCACCGCCGGATCGGACGGATTGCCGTACGACCAGGCCCGCGTCTTCTCGACGACGAGTTCGGTGAAGCGATCGGCCACCGATTCGTGCACCAGCATCCGCTTGATCGCCGTGCAGCGCTGCCCCGAGTTCTTGTACGAGCCCGACACCGCGAGCGTGCTCGCTTCGTCGAGATCGGCGTCTTCCATCACGATGATCGGATCGTTGCCGCCGAGTTCGAGCACGGCGCGCCGGTAGCCCATCCGCGCCGCGATCGACTTGCCGATCGACACGCCGCCCGTGAACGTGATGAGGTCGATCGCCGGGTTCGTGATCAGCTCGTCGGCGATCTCCTTCGGGTCGCCGGTGATCACCTGCAGCATCTGCGGCGGCAAGCCGGCTTCGTACAGGATGTCCGCAAAGAGATAACACGACAGCGGCACCTTTTCCGACGGCTTCACGACGATCCGGTTGTTGGTCGCGATCGACGGCACGATCTTGTGCGCGACCTGGTTCATCGGATGGTTGAACGGCGTGATCGCGGAGATCACGCCGAGCAGCGGGTCGCGCTGCGTGTACACGCGGCGTTTCTTGCCGTGCGGCGTCAGATCGCACGAGAAGATCTGCCCGTCATCCTTCAGCACTTCGCCCGCGCCGAACGTCAGCACGTCGGCCACGCGGCCCGCCTCGTACGTCGAATCCTTGAGGCACAACCCGGCCTCGGCCGTGATCAGCGCCGCGATCTCCGCCGTGCGCGCACGCACGATGTCGGCCGCGCGGCGCAGGATCGCCGCTCGATCGTGACGCGTGAGCGCCGGCCGGTATGCACGCGCGACCGCGAACGCGCGGCGCACGTCGTCCAGCGTCGCCTTCGGCACGGTGCCGACCAGCGAGCCGTCGTACGGGTTGCGCACGTCGATCACCGCGTCCCGATGAATCCGCTCGCCGTCGATTCGCAGTGCTTCGCGACGAATCCCGCGGACGGCCGTCGATGCTGCAATGGCGTTCATGAGTATGTCCCCTTGCGGATGCAGGTGCATCACTGCAGATGGTTGAGCGCGATGTCGATGATGTCGAAGTTGCGCAGCCGCGCGCGCGCCGCGACGTCGGTCGCGACCGGCTTGCTGAAGATCAGCGGCACGATCTGCTCGGAGATGCCGCCGTGCGAGCGCAGCGGCACGTCGAGGCCCGACAGGTCGTGCTTGATGCGGCGCGTGCCGAGCACGACGTCCTGCTTCGAGATCACGATCAGGTCGCCCATCCGTGCGGGCGGCAGCTCGAAGCGCGCGCAGCCTTCGGCGCCCGTCAGCACGACCTCGATGCCGTCGACCGCGGCGAGCCGCGCGCGCAGCGCGTCGGCATCGGCCGTCGCCGGCACGTAGACGGTCGCGAACGAGCCGAGCGCGCCGTGATGAACGACGTACGGATCGGTGATCGGCAGGATCACGCGCGCCGCGTCGTGGCCGAGCCACTCGTCGAACAGTTCCTGCAGGTAGATCACGTTCGGCTCGCCGGTCTCGTCGTCGTGCTTCGCGTTCATCCCGTGGTCGGCCGTGATCGCGACGATCGCACCGAGCGCGTCGAGACGCTGCAGGTACTGGTCCATCATCTCGTAGAACGCGTTCGCGCCGGGCGTGCCGGGCGCGCACTTGTGCTGCACGTAGTCGGTGGTCGACAGGTACATCAGGTCGATCGGGCGCGTCTCGAGCAGGCGCACGCCCGCCGCGAACACGAATTCCGACAGCGCCGCGCTGTACACGCTCGGCACCGGCTTGCCGACCAGCTCGAGCACGTTGTCGATGCCGTTTTCCTCGAGGCTCGCCTCGTCGGCCTTTTCCGACGAGAAGCAGATGCCCTTCAGCCCCTTGCCGAGCAGGCGGCGCAGCTTGTCCTTCGCGGTGACGACCGCGACGCGTGCACCCTGTTCGGCGAAGGTCGCGAGCACGGTGGGCGCGACCAGGTACTTCGGATCGTTCATCAGCACCTCGGCGCCGGTGTCGCGATCGTAGAAATAGTTGCCGCTGATCCCGTGAATCGCCGGCGGCACGCCGGTCACGATCGACAGGTTGTTCGGGTTCGTGAAGCTCGGCACCACGCATTCGCCCTTGAGCGCCGTGCCCGGCTTCAGCAGCGTGCGCAGGAACGGCGCGACACCGGCCTCGGCGGCTTCCTCCAGATATTCGTATGCGCAGCCATCGACGCAGACCACCACCACGGGCCGGCTCATCCAGTTGTAGCGGCGGCCGTTCACTTCCACGGATACAGGCGTTTCACTCATGACGTTCATTCCTTTCGGTTCGAAGGGGTTGAGCCGTCGGCGCCCGCGCCGCGCCGAAGGGAGGTGTTTTCCATGCTTGACATTAAAATGGATGATTTGTAGATTGTCAACAACATGCAGAGAACAGAAAGCAAAACAACGCAGCAGCAAGAGGGCTGGTCTCCACTCATCCGCCGTGTGCCGCGGCGCCACAGTCAAGGGGTCTGAAGATGAACGAAGTGCCGGTAAACAAGCGTTTGAACGCATGGGCGACGGGCGCGGCCCGCCTCGCGCTGGCCGCGGCGGTCGCGCTCGGCGTCGCGCAGGCGGCGCACGCGAGGACGTCGCTGCTCGTCTACACCGCACTGGAAGACGAGGCGATGAAGCCCTACAAGGACGCGTTCGAGAAAGCGAACCCCGACATCGAGATCCGCTGGGTGCGCGACTCGACCGGCTCGGTCACCGCGAAGCTGCTCGCGGAAAAGAACAACCCGCGCGCGGACGTCGTGCTCGGCCTCGCCGCGTCGAGCCTCACGCTGCTCGACCTGCAGGGCATGCTGATGCCGTACGCGCCGAAGGGCTTCGACCAGCTCACGCGCAAGTACAGCGACGCGAACAACCCGCCGCACTGGGTCGGCATGGACGTGTGGGGCGCGACGATCTGCTACAACCGCGTCGCCGCGCAGGCGAAGAACATCCCGAAACCGACGTCGTGGGAAGACCTGACGAAGCCGGTCTACAAAGGCGCGATCGTGATGCCGAGCCCCGTGTCGTCGGGCACCGGCTACCTCGACGTGACCGCATGGCTGCAGACCTTCGGCGACGACAAAGGCTGGAAATTCATGGACGCGCTCGACAAGAACGTCGCGCAGTACGTCCACTCGGGCTCGAAGCCGTGCACGCTCGCCGGCACCGGCGAATTCCCCATCGGCATCTCGTTCGAGTTCCGCGGCCACGAACTGCAGTCGCAGGGCGCGCCGATCGACCTCGTGTTCCCGAAGGAAGGGCTCGGCTGGGACATGGAAGGCACGGCGATCATGAAGACGACGAAGCAGCCCGAGGCGGCGAAGAAGCTCGCCGACTTCATGGCGAGCAAGGATGCGAACCAGATCACCGCGCGCTGGTGGGCGATCGTCGCGTATCCGGGCGTCGCGCGCAAGCTGGCCGGCATCCCCGACAACTACGCGGACCTGCTCGTGAAGAACGATTTCGTGTGGTCGGCGAAGAACCGCCAGTCGATCCTCGATACGTGGCAGAAGCGCTACGGGGCGAAGGCCCAGCAATAACGCGGCCAGCACGCCGCGACCGGCAGCGGGGCCGCGCAACGCGCCGCCCCGTGCCCCTTCCCCTCGTCGAATCCGGCCCCCGGGCCGCCCCAGCATGGAGGCGCGCATGGCACCTTATCTGAGCGTAGAACGCATCGAGAAGCGGTACAACGACACGCAGGTCCTCACCGACATCGACCTGAGCGTGATGAAGGGCGAGATGATCTGCTTCCTGGGGCCGTCGGGCTGCGGAAAGACCACGCTGCTGCGGATCATCGCGGGGCTCGAGACGCAGAACGCCGGCCAGATCATGCAGGACGGCCGCGACATCTCGCGGCTGCCGCCGCAACTGCGCGACTACGGCATCGTGTTCCAGTCGTACGCGCTGTTCCCGAACCTCACCGTGTACGACAACGTCGCGTACGGGCTCGTGAACCGGAAGATGAAGCGCGACGCGATCCACGCGCGCGTGCACACGCTGCTCGCGCTGGTCGGCCTGCCCGACAGCCATCGCAAGCATCCCGGCCAGCTGTCCGGCGGCCAGCAGCAGCGGATCGCGCTGGCGCGCGCGCTCGCGACGTCCCCGGGCCTGCTGCTGCTCGACGAGCCGCTGTCCGCGCTCGACGCGCGCGTGCGGGTGCGGCTGCGCCAGGAAATCCGCGCGCTGCAGCAACGGCTCGGCGTGACGACGATCATGGTCACGCACGACCAGGAAGAAGCGCTGTCGATGGCCGACCGCATCGTCGTGATGAACCACGGCGTGATCGAGCAGATCGGCACGCCGCTCGAAATCTACCGGCAGCCCGCCTCGCCGTTCGTCGCGGATTTCATCGGCCGGGTCAACACGATTCCCGCCGAAGTCGCGCGGGACGGCACGCTGCGCGCGGGCGCGGTTGGCCTCGACTGTCGTCATGGCACGGCCCGCCCCGCGCCAGGCGCGGCGGTATCGGTCTACGTGCGGCCGGAAGACCTGCGGATCCGCGTACCGGGCGAGACGGCCGACAACGTGCTGGCCGGCCGCGTCGAGAAGCTCGAATTCCTCGGCGCGTTCTGCCGCGTGAGCTTCCGGATCGACGGGCTCGACGGCCAGGAGATCGTCGCCGACCTGTCGTATCACGACGTCGACCGCACCGGCGTGCAGGCCGGCGCGCGCATCGACCTCGCGCTCGATCGCGAGCATGTCCGCGTGTTCCCGTGCGCGAAGGAGCGACTGCAATGAGCACCGTCCTGACCGAGCGCCGCCGCGGCGCCGCCGCCCCCCGCCGACGTGCGGCAGATCACGCACTGGCACGACCGCCTCGCGCAGCTCGCGCTCGTCGCGATGGCCGCGCTGATGTCGCTGTTCCTGCTGCTGCCGCTCGCGCTCGTCGTGCAGAAATGCTTCGTCGACGCGGACGGGCGTTTCGTCGGCGCGCACAACTTCGTCGAATACCTCGAGGACAGCGGCGTGCTGCGCTCGATGCTGCACTCGCTGACGGTCGGCGCGCTCGTCACGATGATCGTCGTGCCGATGGCGTTCACGTTCGCGTATGCGCTGACGCGCTCGTGCATGCCGCTGAAGAACGCCGCGCGCACGATCGCGCTGCTGCCGCTGCTCGCGCCGACGCTGCTGTCGGCCGTGTCGTTCATCTACTGGTTCGGCAACGCGGGGCTGCTGAAGCCGCTGCTGCACGGCCATTCGATCTACGGGCTGCCGGGCATCGTGCTGAGCATGGTGTACGCGTCGTTCCCGCACGTGCTGATGATCCTCGTCACCGCGCTGTCGCTCGCGGACGGCCGGCTCTACGAGGCCGCCGACGCCATGGGCACGCGCCGCATCCGCAAGTTCTTCGCGATCACGCTGCCCGGCGCGAAGTACGGGCTGATCAGCGCGACGATGGTCGCGTTCACGATGTGCATCAACGACTTCGGCGTGCCGGTCGTGATCGGCGGCTCGTACAACGTACTGTCGACCGACATCTACAAGCTGATCATCGGGCTGCAGGACTTCAACCGCAGCGCGGTCGTGAGCCTGATGCTGCTGTGCCCGGCACTCGTCGCGTTCGGCGTCGATTTCTTCATCCGCCGCCGCCAGCAGTCGCAGCTCGGCGCACGCTCGACGCCGTACCAGCCGAAACCGTCGCGCGGCTTCGACGCCGCGATGCTCGCGTATTGCGCGCTCGTGTGCGCTTTCTTCATCGCGGTGGTCGGCATCTCGGTGTTCGCGTCGTTCGTGAAGTTCTGGCCGTACCAGATGAGCCTCGGGCTGCAACACTACCGGATGGGGCTGATCGCGGCCGGCATCTTCGATGCGTACCAGAACAGCCTGCGGATGGCCGCGACCGTGGCGATCGGCGGCACGATCGTCGTGTTCGGCGGCGCCTACCTGATCGAGAAGACGCGCGGCGCGCGCTGGCTGCGCGGCTTCATCAGCCTGTGCGCGATCCTGCCGATGGGCGTGCCGGGGCTCGTGCTCGGCATCAGCTACATCTTCCTGTTCAACGCGCCCGGCAATCCGCTGAACGGGCTGTACGGGTCGCTGTGGCTGCTCGCGATCGTCACGGTCGTCCACTACTACGCGTCGAGCCACCTCACCGCCGTCACCGCACTCCGGCAGATCGACAGCGAGTTCGAGGCCGTGTCCGCATCGCTGAAGGTGCCGTTCTACAAGACCTTCCTGCGCGTGACGGTGCCGGTGTGCCTGCCCGCGATCCTGCTGATCGCGCGCTACCTGTTCGTCAACGGGATGACGACGGTCTCGGCCGTCGCGTTCCTGTACTCGCCGGACACGCAGCCCGCGTCGGTCGCGATCCTGAACCTCGACGACGCGGGCCAGATGGGCCCGGCCGCGGCGATGGCCACGCTCGTGCTCGCGACCTCCTCGTTCGCGTGCGTGCTGTTCGCCTGCATCTCGCACCGCCTGCTGCGCCGCACGCAGGCGTGGCGCAACCCGCATCGCCGTTGATTTCCCGCCGCATTCACGTGACGTCCCGACTTCATCAAGGAGACACCATGACGCTCGCCGCCCAGCCGATCCTGCTCACCCCCGGCCCCCTGACGACCTCCGACACCACGCGCGACGCGATGCTGCGCGACTGGGGTTCGTGGGACAGCGACTTCAACGCGATCACCGCGCGGCTGCGCGAACGCCTGCTGCGGATCGTGCACGGCGCAGGCACGCACGAATGCGTGCCGCTGCAAGGCAGCGGCACGTTCTCGGTCGAAGCGGCCATCGGTACGCTCGTGCCGCGCGACGGCCACGTGCTCGTGCCGAACAACGGCGCGTATTGCCAGCGCATCGCGAAGATCTGCCGCGTGCTCGGCCGCCGGCTGACGACGATCGACTACCGCGAGGATCGCCGCGTCGATCCGGCCGACGTCGAGCGCGCGCTCGCCACCGATCCGACCATCACGCACGTCGCGCTCGTCCACTGCGAGACCGGCGCCGGCGTGCTGAACCCGCTGCACGAGATCGCGCAGGTCGTCGCGCAGCACGGGCGCGCGCTGATCGTCGATGCGATGAGCTCGTTCGGCGCGATCGACATCGATGCGCGCACGACGCCGTTCGATGCGGTGATCGCGGCGTCCGGCAAATGCCTCGAAGGCGTGCCGGGGCTCGGCTTCGTGATCGCGAAGCGCAGCACGCTCGAACGCTGCGAAGGCAACAGCCATTCGCTCGCGATGGACCTGCACGACCAGTGGGTCTACATGCAGCGCACGACGCAATGGCGCTTCACGCCGCCGACGCACGTGGTCGCGGCACTCGACGCGGCCGTCGCGCAATACGTCGACGAAGGCGGGCTCGCCGCGCGCGGCGGCCGCTACCAGCGCAACACGCGCGCGCTGCTCGACGGGATGCTCGCGCTCGGCTTCCGGCCGTTCCTGGATCCGGCGATCCAGGCGCCGATCATCGTCACGTTCCATGCGCCGGACGACCCGAACTACGACTTCAAGCGGTTTTATCAGGAGGTCAAAAAGCGCGGCTACATTCTGTATCCGGGCAAGCTGACCGAAGTCGAGACGTTCCGCGTCGGCTGTATCGGCCACTTCGGCGAAGCCGGAATTCCAGGCGCCGTCGCCGCGATCGCCGACACGCTGCGCGCGATGGGCGTGCGCCGCGTCTCGGCCGCAGCGGCGGCTTAACGACGCAGCGCGACGCAGCCGGCCGCGTGCGTACGCGCCTGCGGCCGCCCGTTTCCCGGCCGTGCGCGGCACGTGCCTCGACCCTTATTGACGAACCATCCGATGCGACCCTTCTGGATCGAACAAGCGCTGTTCAACGACGGCGATCTCGCCCCCGCGCTGCATGGCGCGACGCAGGCCGACGTGTGCATCGTCGGCGGCGGCTTCACGGGACTCTGGACCGCGATCCAGGCGAAGCAGCAGAACCCCGCGCTCGACATCGCGATCCTCGAGGCCGACCTGTGCGGCGCCGGCGCGAGCGGACGCAACGGCGGCTGCCTGCTCACGTGGTCCGCGAAATTCCTGACGCTACGGCGCCTGTTCGGCGAAGCCGAGGCAATCCGGCTCGTGAGGGCATCCGAAGCGGCCGTGCAGCACATCGCCGATTTCTGCCGCGCGCACGCCATCGACGCGGAACTGCGCCTCGACGGCACGCTGTACACCGCGACGTCGCGCGCGCAGGTCGGCACGCTCGCGCCGGTGCTCGACGCGCTCGCCGCAGCCGGCATCCACAGCTACGAACCGCTGCCGCCCGCGGAGGTCGCGCGCCGCTCGGGCTCCGCGCGCAACATCGACGGCGTCTACTCGGCGATCGCCGCGACCGTGCATCCCGGCAAGCTCGTGCGCGGGCTGCGCCGCGTCGCGCGCGCGATGGGCATCCGGATCTACGAGCGCACGCCGATGCTCGACTTCACGCCCGGGCAGCCGGCCGTCGTGCGCACGCCGTCCGGCAGCGTCACGGCGGGCACGCTCGTGTTCGCGATCAACGCGTGGATGGCGAGCCGCTTTCCGCAGTTCGAGCGCACGATCGCGGTCGTGTCGAGCGACATGGTGATCACCGAGAAATGCCCGGAACTGCTCGAGAAGACCGGCCTCGTGGACGGCGTGTCGGTGCTCGATTCGCGGATCTTCGTCTACTACTACCGCACGACGGCCGACGGGCGGCTGATGCTCGGCAAGGGCGGCAACACGTTCTCGTGGCGCAGCCGCATCGCGCCGGTGTTCGACCGGCGCTCGCCGTACGAGGCGCAACTCACGCACAGCCTGCGCGAGTTCTTCCCGTCGCTCGCCGGCGTGCCGGTCACCGCGAGCTGGAACGGCCCGTCTGATCGTTCGGTCACGGGCTTCCCGTTCTTCGGCCGCCTCGACGACGCGCCGAACGTGTTCTACGGCTTCGGCTATTCGGGCAACGGCGTCGGGCCGACCTACATGGGCGGGCAGATCCTGTCGTCGCTCGTGCTCGGCCTCGACAACGCATGGACGCGCAGTCCGATCGCGCGCGGCCCGCTCGGCCATTTCCCGCCGGAGCCGATCCGTTACGTCGGCGCGCACGTCGTGCGCAATGCGATCCGTCGCAAGGAGCGTGCGGAGGACGAAAGCCGGCAGCCATCGGCTGTCGATACGTGGCTCGCGAAGTTTGCGAGCGCGGCCGGCAAGGCCGACAAGGCGTGACGACGCGTCGACCTGACGACGCAACGAAAAAGGGACGCTGCGCAGCGTCCCTTTGTGTGTGTGCGGCAGCCCGCGCGGGCGCCGCCGACGCTCATGCGCGCGCGGTTTTATCCCGCGCCGCCTTGCCCGCGGCCGGCAGCCCCTGCTCGTGCGTCCGGCGCATCCGCGCGAGGCCGTGCGCGACGTGCTCGCGCACGAGCGCGACGGCCTGCTCGCCGTCGCCGGCCGCGAGCGCCTGCACGATCTTGTCGTGCTCGGCCGCGGACACGGCGATCGCATCCTCCTCGGCCTCGATCGCGGCCTGGCGCAGCAGGCCGAGCTGGCGCACCAGCCGGCGGTAGGTGTCGGTGAGGTGCGTATTGCCGACGCCGACCACCATCGCATCGTGGAACTGCACGTTCAGCTCGGTATAGCGCGTGACGTCGTGCGTCTTCGCGGCGTCCTTCATCGACTGGATGATGCCCTTCAGCACTTTCAGCGTGTCGGGCGAGATGCGCGTCGCGAGCGCGCGCGCGACCGACTCGTCGAGCATCGCGCGCACCTCGTAGATCTCCTCGGCCTCGCGCAGCGGCACGACGCGCACCGTCACGCCGCGGTTCTTCTCGTTGCGCAGCAGGCCGGCCTGCTCCAGCGCACGAAACGCTTCGCGCACGGGGCCGCGCGACACGTTCAGCCTGGTCGCGATGTCGACTTCGTTGAGCTTTTCGCCGGGCGCGTATTCGCCGGAAACGATCGCGCGCTCGAGCATGTCCTGGACGATCATCGCGAGCGACTGGCTTTGCAGGAGTTCGATGGCGCTGAGCGCGTTCGGGGAAGTCATGGTCGGACAGGCAGCGGAGCTGCGGGTGAAAACGAGGGCGCCCTATCGGCGAATGATCCTTGTATACCCTCGGTCCGACACATTGTCAACAGTTTTCAGTTTCCAAAAATCCATGCCGCCTGCCGGAACACGCCCGGCAGGCGGCGCGCACGCGGCGGCCGAACCTGCCCGGCCGCGCGACATCCGGCCGTCAGGCCGTGCGCTTCACCGGCCCCGGATCGCTCTGGCTCGGCCGGCCCGTTTCGACGTGGCCCGCGAAGCGGCGCACGACCTTGTCGTCGCCGCCGCGCAGCGTCGTCGCGGTGATCGTCAGATCGTACCAGCCGTGGCTCGACGACAGCGCGAAGTGGTCCTCGATGCGCTCGCCCGGCTCCAGCGTGTAGGTCCGCGCAGGCGCATGCCCGTATGCGTTGTCGACCGTCACGCGGCACGTCGCGCGGCCGCTGTTGCGCAGTTGCAGGTACACGTGGCGGTTGCGCACGTCGTAGCCGATCTTCGCCTCGGGGTTCGCGTGGCGGCCGTCCGCGGCGAGCCGCGTGTTGCCCTGGAACTCGCACAGATAGCCGTTCGGGCCGTAGGCGGCGAGATGGTACTCGCCGCGCGCGGCCGACGTGCTCCACGTATCGGCGAAGCGGTCGTGCGCGGACACCGCGTAGCGGCGCGGCGGCGTCGCCGGGTTGCGGCGGTCGTACACGTAGAACGCGGCGCCCGCGTCACCGGCGTTCGCGAAGTCGAGCGACACGCTGTCGTCGCGGCCATGCACGTGGGCATGCACGAACAGCTCGTACGGCAGCGCCCGCGCCGGACGCGTGCCGGGCTCCTGCGCCGGCATCGACTGCCGGGCGGGCACCTGGTACGCCTGGCCGGCCGTCGCGATGTGCTGCGGCACCGTGAAGCTCACCGTGCGCGTGTCGGGTCGCGCGGAGAAGTCGAACGCCGACGTGAGATCGCCGCAGATCGACCGGCGCCATGCACTGATGTTCGGCTCCTTCACGCCGAAACGCGCTTCGAGGAAACGCAGCACCGACGTGTGGTCGAACGTTTCCGAGCAGACCCAGCCGCCCTTCGTCCACGGCGAGATGATGATCAGCGGCACGCGCGGCCCGAGGCCGATCGGCTGGATGCCGCCCGGGTCGGCGCCCGGCACGAGCGGGCTCATTTCGCCCGGGTACTGGTTCAGGTCGAGCAGCTCGTCGCCGAGGGTCGACAGCAGGTTCGACGACACGATGCCCTGGCCGCCCACGCCGCTCGTGACCGGCGGCACCGGCGGCACGACGTGGTCGAACAGCCCGTCGTTCTCGTCGTAGTTCAGGATGAACACCGTCTTCGCCCACACCTCCGGGTTCGACGTCAGCGCCTCGAGCACCATGTTGATGTAGAACGCGCCGTCGGTCGGCGACGCCTGCGGGTGCTCGCTGTACTTGTACGGCGACACGATCCACGACACCTGCGGCAGCCGGTTCGCCTGCACGTCGGCCTTCAGCTCGGCGAGTGTGTGGTCCGATGCGCCCTTGTCGACCAGCGGGCCGCTCGCGCCTTCCTTCACCTGGAACTTCTTGAAGAACATCAGCGAGTTGTCGGTGTAGTTGTCGGTCGGGTCGCCCGGGATGCCCGTGCCGCCCTGGTACACCTTCCAGCTGATCTTCGCGTTCTCGAGGCGCTCGGCGTAGGTCGTCCACGTGTAGCCGTTCACGTCGTCGCGCTCGCCGATGCCCGGGCCGTTCGGCGGGTTGCCGTAGACGTTGCGCGGGTCGACCGTGCCGGTCCACAGGTAGATGCGGTTCGGCGCGGTGTCTGCGTGCGCGGAGCAGAAGTACGAATCGCAGATCGTGAATGCATCGGCCAGCGCGTAGTGGTACGTGAGATCCTGGCGCTTCAGGTAGCCCATCGTCAGCACGTCCTGCTTCTGGTTCACCCATTGGTCCCACTGGCCGTTGTTCCAGGACAGGTGGCCGCTGCTCCAGCCGTGGTTGGTGCCCGGCTGGAATTCGGTCGTCTGCTTCGGATCGAGGTAGAACGGCAGCACGTACGGCGCCGACGGATCGAGGCCGCGCGAATGGTAGTTCTTCGTGAACACCGACGCCGGCGGCTGCTGCCATACCGGCGCACCGCTCGGCAGCAGGTGCGGGCGCGGATCGTCGAAGCCGCGCACGCCGCGCAGCCCGCCGAAGTAATGGTCGAACGAACGGTTTTCCTGCATGAAGATCACGACGTGTTCGACGTCGCGGATCGTGCCCGTGCGATAGGCGGCCGGCATCGCCAGCGCGTTGCGGATCGCGGGCGGAAAGCCCGCATAGGCGGCCATCGCGCCGGCCGACTGCGCGGCAAGGCGCAGGAAATCGCGTCGATTGTTCGAGGACATGAAGGGAACCCTGTTGTCGGTAGGAGTGAGGGCCGGTCGAGCGGGGCCGGCGGTCGGTGTGTTACCCGCCATTACCCCGCACCGGCGTGTCCCGGCCATGACCGGTTACCGCAGGATTCTTTGGGTGACCCACAGGTTTTTTTCGAAGCGGCGCACGACGCGCCTTTCATGCGGCCGACACACGCGTGCGCTACGCTGACGCGCGATGAAGAGGGGGGAGAAGCCGAGTCGTGTTCGATCAGCTGAAGGCGTTCCACGCGACCGTCCGGCAGGGCAGCATCACGCGCGCCGCGCGCCATCTGGGCGTGAGCCAGCCGACGATCGCCGCGCAGATCCGGCAGGTCGAGCAGGTGTACGGCGTCGAGCTGTTCTACCGCAGCGGCCGCAAGCTCGAGGTGACCGAGACCGGCATCGAGCTGCTGCCGCTCGTCGAGCAGATGATCGCGCTCGAGGCGCAGGCCGACATCATGCTGCGCAACGTCGGCGGCCTGTTCGAAGGCCACCTGCGGATCGGCGCAACGGGCCCGTACTACATCATGGATGCGGTCGGCCGCTTCTCGCACGCGCATCCGTCGATCGCGCTCACGTGCCGGATCGGCAACTCCGATGAAATCCTGCAGGCGCTGCAGGAATTCCGCATCGACCTCGCCGTCTCGTCGCAGCGCAACGATGCCGACGGCCTCGAACGCAAGGTGATCTCGACCGATCCGCTCGTGCTCGTCGTGCACCGCAACCATCCGCTCGCGCGGTTCGATGCGATCGATCCGGCTCGACTCGCCGACGTGCGGCTGCTGATCCGCGAGGAAGGTTCGGTCACGCGCCGCTGCACGGAGACGATCCTGGCGGCGGCCGGTGTCGCGGCCGTGTCGGTTGCCGAGATCGGCAGCCGCGAAGCGATCCGCGAGGCGATCCTGCACGGCGTGGGCGGCAGCCTGTTTCCGCTCGGCGAGGCCGAACGCCATCCTGACCTGCGCGTGATCGCGCTGCGCGGCGCCGAAACGACGATCGACGAATACGTGTACTACCTGAAGGCGCGCCGCCAGAGCCCGGCGATCGACGCGTTCCTCGCGTGCATCCTGCCGGACGGCGGCAAGCCGGCCGCGGCGGACGAAACCGGACGCACGGCGCGGCGGGCGAACGCGCGCTGAGCTGCCGCGCGCTCGCCGGTTCCGCACTTGACCGGCGCTGTTCCCGCGCCTTCCCTCGTGTTGCCTCGTGCCTTCCTTCCGTCGTTGCGCTCACCTCATTTCGGCAGTGCCGGAATCATCCACGTCAGCACGTGCTGCTGCAGGAACACCAGCACGCCGAGCAGCAGCGTGAGAATCACGCTGTGCCAGAAGGTGCGCGCAAACACGACACCTTCCTGCCCTTTCAGGTCCGTCGTCGACACGCCCGTCGCGATGTTCTGCGGCGAGATCATCTTGCCCATCACGCCGCCCGACGAGTTGGTCGCGGCCATCAGCACCGGATCGAGGCCCAGCTGCCGGGCGGCCACGACCTGCAGGTTGCCGAACAGCGCGTTGCCCGACGTGTCGCTGCCGGACAGGAACACGGCGATCCAGCCGAGCGACGCGGACACCAGCGGGAACAATGCGCCCGTCGACGCGACGCCGGTGCCGAGCGTATAGCTGATGCCCGAGTAGTTCAGCAGGTAGGCGAGGCCGACGATCATCATCACCGTGACGATCGCGATCCAGGTCTGCCGCCACGTCTTCACCACGCATTCGACGAACGCGCCGGGGCCGGTGCGCGTCAGCGCGGCCGTGATGAGCGCCGACACCAGGATCGCGGTACCCGTGCCGAGCGGCTGGAAGTCCCAGATCGCCGCATACGGCTTGTGGTACAGCGACACGAACACCGCGTTGTGCAGGCCCGGCCACTTGATCTTCACGTCGCCGATCGCCGCGATGTTCGCGTGCACCCACACGATCACGACCACCGACACGACGAGCCACGGCAGCCAGCCGCCGAAGCCCGCGCGCGCGGCGCCGGCCGCCGCCGGCACGCTGCGCGCGAGCGCGTATTGCGGATCGGGCTGCGGCTTCCACACCTGCAGGAAGCCGATCGTCACGATCAGCGACGTGAGCGACGACAGCACGTCGGTGAGCTGGTAGCCGAGGAAGTTCGACGTGACGAACTGCGCGAGCGCGAAGCTGCCGCCCGACACGAGCAGCGCCGGCCACAGCTTCGAAATCGAGCGCAGCCCGCCGTACGCGCCGACCACGTAGAACGGCAGCAGCAGCGCGAAGAACGGCAGCTGGCGGCCGACCATCTGCGCGAGCGTCGCGGGCGGCAGCGACGTGACCGCGCCGAGCACGGTGATCGGCACGCCGAGCGCGCCGAACGCGACCGGCGCCGTGTTGAACAGCAGCGTATAGGTGAGCGCTTCGAGCGCGGGGAAACCCAATGCGATCAGCAGCGCGCTCGTGATCGCGACCGGCGTGCCGAATCCGGAGATCCCTTCGAGCAGGCACCCGAACGAGAACGCGACGACGAGCAGCACGAGGCGGCGGTCGTCGGGCAGGTTGTCGAGCATCCACTGCCGGAACTGGTCGAAGCGGCCCGACTTCACCGCGATGTTGTACAGCAGCAGCGCGTTGAAGACGATCCACATCACCGGCACGACCGCGAGCGCCATGCCGGCGCCGACCGCGTTGAACGCCAGCCCGGCCGGCATGCCCCACGCGCCGATCGCGACCGCGAGGCCCGCGACGAGCCCGGCGAGCGACGCCTGCCACGCCGGGCGGCGCAGCACGCCGAGCGCGATCAGCGCGACGGCGATCGGGATCGCGGCGACGAGAAACGACAGCAGCAGCGAGTGGGCGACGGGCGTCAGCGGCTGCGCGAAGACGATGCCGGGCGGTAGGGCGTCGGTCGGGTTCATCGTGTCTCCAGATGTCGACCCGAGTTGGCGCTTTAGCGCTTACTCGGGTCCCATGCCTTGCGCTGACGACCCGGGTTGGCGTGTCGATGCCCCGGGTTCGGTACAAGGCGATGTCCTGTGGTCACGACCACGATCGGGCGCTTGCGCACGCAATGACGTTGCATGGCCAACCGATCGGTCGCTTAAAAGAGGTTAGGAGGCGCGCGGCGCTTGTACAAGGGGGACAAGCCCGATGCGCGACGACCCGATACGGCCGTTGCGCCGCCAGATGACCGGCGGATGGCGGGCGGCTGTCGCGTTCGACAGGAAGCCCGGTCATGCGGTCGACCGCGCAATGTTGCGCGCGCGGCAAAGGTGACTGACGGCAACGAGGATGTTTCGTCCGGCATCCGACGCCTAGACTGGCTGCATCGATTCCGGCCGGGCCAGAAACGGCGCGGCACCGGAACCTCTCGGAGCAGACACGATGAAGACGATCCAACACGCGGCATGCGCCTTCCTGCTGATCGGCGCGGCCGTCGCCGCCCATGCGCAGGCGGCATCGACGGTGACGCGCGCGCAGGTCCGCCAGGAACTCGTTGAATTGCAGGCCGCCGGCTACCGGACGAGTCTTGCAAGCAGTCCCGACTTTCCGGAGCACATGCAGGCGATCATGCAGCGTGCCGCGCGGGCGCGCGGCGGCGATACCGGTCACGGCAGCGACGGCCGGGCGAACGGGGAATCAGGCAAGCCGGCGCTGCCGCACGCGATCGATCGCGGCACGTACGCGCATCACTGATCCGATGACGGAAGGAACCGGACGATCGCGCCGCGGCGGCGCGGCGCGCGCTGCGCCGGCCGCCCGCGCGACCGTCAGACGCTGAAGCGGTTCAGCGTATAGGCGCGATAGGCCGCGACGAACGCATCGAACGATCCGGCCTCCTTCGCTTCGAGTTCGGCCTGCTCGGCCAGCGACTTCGCGGCGAGCGCCTGCTCGGTGTGCAGCGTATCCGCCGACGGCGGACGGGCGCGGAAATGCGCGGCATGCGCTTCGCTCTGCGCGAGCGCAAACGCGAGGAACGATTGGCCGTTGTCGCGCATCGTGCGCAGCACGCGCGCGGACGGCGTGCGTTCCGGATCGGCGAGCTTCTCGCGCTGCGCGGCAATCGCGCGTGCGTGCTCGTCGCCGCCGCGGATCTCGTCGAGGCGGCGGCCGACGGTTTCGATATCGGCCATCAGCGCGTCGGCCCACTGCCGCAGCGAGATCGACTGGCCGTCGCGCGTGAGCGCGAGCCCCGGCTTGCGGCCTTCCATCGTCACGCTGCCGAAGTTCGCGTTCGCTTCCTTGTACGCATCGCAGTCGAGCGGCGCACTGTCGTCCAGCGCGCACGCGAGCAGGAATGCGTCGATGAAGCGCGTGGTTTCCAGCGCGATGCCGGTCGGCTCGAACGGATCGATGTCGAGGCAACGCACTTCGATGTACTGCACGCCGCGCGACGCGAGCGCATGCAGCGGCCGCTCGCCCGAGTACGTGACGCGCTTCGGGCGGATCGTCGAGTAGAACTCGTTCTCGATCTGCAGCACGTTCGTGTTGATCTGGATCCACTCGCCGTCGCGATGCGTGCCGATCGCCTCGTATGCCGGATACGGCTCGCTCACGGCCTTCGACAGCGCGTCGAGATAACCGGGCAGCGTGTTGTAGTCGACGTGCAGCGCGGCCTGGGCCGTCGTGTTCGAGTAGCCGAGATCGCTCATCCGCAGGCTCGTCGCATACGGCAGGTAAAGCGTGTCGGCGTCGAACGTGTCGAGCTTGTGCGGCTTGCCGCGCAGGAACTTCGTGTCGAGCACCGGCGATGCGCCGAACAGGTACATCAGCAACCAGCTGCGGCGGCGGAAGTTGCGGATCTGCGCGAGATAGCGCTCCGACTGGTAATCGACGAGCGTGGCCGTCGAGCCTTCTTCCGCATGCAGGCGCCGCCACACCTCCTCGTGCAGCGAGTAGTTGTAGTGGATGCCGGCGATGCACTGCATCGTGCGGCCGTAGCGATACGCGAGGCCGCGCCGGTACACCGTCTTCAGGCGGCCGATGTTCGACGTGCCGTAGTTGGCGATCGGAATCTGGTCGTCGGCCGGCAGCAGGCCCGGCATCGAGTCGTTCCACAGCAGCTCGTCGCCGAGCGACGCATAGACGTAGCGATGCAGGTCGTCGAGGCGTTCGAGCGTGATGGCGGCATCGCGCTCGGCGGGCGTGATCAGTTCGATCAGCGCTTCGGAATAGTCGGTCGTCAGCGCCGGATGCGTGAGCGCCGAACCGAGCGCGCGCGGATGCGGCGTGAACGCGATCATGCCGTCGCGCGTCACGCGCAGGCTTTCCTTCTCGATGCCGCGCAGGCCGTCGGGCAGATGCTGCCGCGTCGGGCCCGAGCTCAGCGCGTCGAGGCGTTTCAGCAGCAGTTCGGACTGGCGGTGAGTCATGGTGTTCGACATGGAGACGCAAGTGCGTGACGGCCGCGCGCAGAACGCCGCGCGCGGCCGGCTGGATTGTTGGTCGCTTCGTTGGTAGCGGGCACTTTAACATCTCGCCGGAACACGCGCTTGAGGTGGCGCCGGGCACGGCACACGGGCCTGAGCGGGCCATCGGAGGGGCCGGCGCGGCAGTCCGGGCCCGTGTCACCCGTTCGCGACGAAGCCGATCCGCACGCCGGTCACCGCCATTCGTCGGACGGAACGAGAACGACGAACGGGTGGCGGCAGGTGCAACCGTGCCGCTGAATGGATCGGGAAACGACGCGTGCGCAGGCATCCGCACGCGCGACATCCGGCCGATGCCGGATGCGTGGAATCGCCCTCACGGGCCGCGTCACGCCGGCACTCCCCGCATGCCGGCACCGCGTGCGCAGCGGGTTGCGGCGCCGCCTTCTTGCGGTCGCACCCGACCGCGGTGCGCCGCGATCACCCGCCGCGCGCGCCGCCCGCCCGGTCGGCCACCTCATTCCACAGATGCAGCGCCGCATACGCGCGCCACGGCCGCCAGCCTTCGGTGCGGCGTTTCTGGCTGGCGAGCCGGTCGAGCGCCGGATCGCGCGCGGCGATCGACTGCATCAGCACGAGATCGGAGGCCGGCCACGCATCCGGGTCGCGCCACGCGCGCATCGCGATGTATTCGACGGTCCACGGACCGATGCCCGGCAGATCGAGCCACGCGCTGCGCAGCGTCGCGAGATCGGCATGCGCGCGATCGACCGGCACGTCGCCGGCCGCCACCGCGCGCGCCACGCCCGTCAGCGCGGCCACCCGCTTGCCGGGCATCCCGATCTTGTCGAGATCGCACGCGGCCAGCGCGTCGGGCGTCGGGAAACGCCACGCGGGTGCGCCGTCGTCGTCATGCACCACGCGCTCGCCCGCCCGTTCGACGAGCCGGCCGACGATCGTCGTCGCGGCCTTCACGCTCACCTGCTGGCCGACGATGGCGCGCACGGCCAGTTCGAACCCGGACCACGCACCCGGCACGCGCAACCCCGGCGCGGCCTCGACGAGCGGCGCGAACCACGGATCGCGCCCGAGCCCGCCGCCGATCGCGGCCGGATCGGCGCCGAGGTCGAACATCGTCGCGACGCGCGCGGCGAACGCCTCGTCGACATGACGCGCGACGGCCCCTTCGACGGTCGCGATCAGGCAATGCTTGCGCGGATGTTTCGTGACGGTGAGCCGGCCCGCATCGCCGTGCAGGTCGACGATGCGGCGATACGCGCCGTCCGCGACCTGTTCGACGCCCGGAATCGCGCGCCCGCTGAAGAAGCGCAGCACGCGCGCCCAGTCGTACGGCGCCTGGTAGCGCAGCGTCATTTGCGCGGACGGCGGCACGTGGCCGCCGTTCGCGATGGACGTGATCGTTGTCGTTTCGATGCTCAAACCGCACTGCCCTCCGTCACGGCTTCGGCTTCATCGGGGTGGATATGACGCGCCTCGGATGCGAGCAGCGTTGCCTTGCGGCGCACGCCCCAGCGATATCCTGCCAGCGCGCCGCCCTTTTGCACGACGCGATGGCACGGGATCGCGAGCGCGACCGGATTCGACGCACACGCGGAGGCGACCGCCCGCACCGCGCGCGGCGAGCCGAGCGCCTCGGCAATCTCGGAGTAGCTGCGCGTCTCGCCGTACGGAATATGCGTGAGCGCTTCCCACACGCGCTGCTGAAATGCGGTCGGCGCGATGTCGAGCGGCAGGTCGAATGCGTGCCGCGTGCCGTCCAGGTATGCGCGGATCTGCGCGACGAATGGCGCGAGCCGGGCGGACGCCTCGACCAGCTCGGCGCGGGCAAAGGCGTCCTTCAGCTCGCCGACGAGCGCCGCCGGTTCGTCGCCGAACGCGATCCGGCAGATGCCCTGCCCGGTCGCGGCGACGAGCACCGTGCCGAGCGACGTCGACGCGGTCGCATAGTCGATCGTCAGGCCGGCGCCCTGGCGGCGGAACGCGGACGGCGCCATCCCGAGCTCGCGCGGCACCGACGCATAGAGCCGCGACGGCGAGTTGAAACCCGCATCGACGGCCGCCTGCGTGACCGGCTGCCCGCTTTGCAGCGCCTGCCGCAACGCGGCGCCGCGCTGCGCGGCCTGGTACTGCCGCGGCGACACGCCGACCACGCGCTTGAAGAGCCGCTGCAGGTGGAACGGGCTCACGTGCACGGCATCGCTCAGTTGCTGCAGCGTGAGCCGCTCGGCATGCGCGTCGAGCACCGCGCACGCGCGGTTGACGATCTCGAGCTCGCGCGGCAGCCCTTCCGGCTGACAGCGCTTGCAGGGCCGGAAGCCGGCCGCGCGCGCGGCCGCCGGATCGGCGAAGAACGACACGTTCCCGCGGCGCGGCAGCCGCGACGCGCAGGTCGGACGGCAGAACACGCCGGTCGTGCTCACGGCATAGAAGAACGCGCCGTCCGCATGCGGATCGCGCTTGGTCACGGCGCCCCAGCGGGCATCGTCGGTCGGATAGGCAGTTTTCATCTGAACCTCGCACGCTCTAGTGTAGATGGTGCCCACTCTAGACATCGGCACCTGCCGTCGCGCCCTGAATCTTGCTCTGTGATTCGCGCGGCCGAACCGGGGACACATCGACCGGCCGTCCATCCGACAAAACACCCGAAACGGCTGCTCCGGCGCGGTTTTCGTCGTCGTCCCGTCACCATTTTGCTGCAGTGCGGATGCGACAAATCGCCGTCCTGACGTTTTTTTGCAAACGGAATATTGCGTCGCACCATCGCCGTGTGTATAGTTGGAACTGTCTCCTCCATGTCTCCTCCTGATATGGATTAAGCCCGTTCCGCACTGCGTGAACGGGCTTTTTTTCGTCTGTCGATTGTGCCGTGTTCCGGCCGGCGGCGCAGGCGCGATGCGTCTACACTCGATGCTCGTCGACTGCGAAGGAGTATCGGTTCATGAAGCCCACCATCCGCGGGATCGATCACATCGTGCTGCGCGTGACCGACATGGCGGCGATGACGCGCTTTTACTGCGACGCCGTCGGCTGCCATGTGGAAAAGGAGCAGCCCGATCTGGGCCTCGTGCAGTTGCGCGCCGGCGATGCGCTGATCGACCTGCTGACCGTCGGCGGCCCGATCGACCGCCCCGACAGCGGGCCGCCCGGCACCGGGCGCAACCTGGATCACCTGTGCCTGCGCGTCGAGCCGTTCGACCCCGACGCATTGATCGCCCATTTCGCCGCGCACGGCGCGCGCCCGGGCGCCCCGGCCGACCGCTACGGCGCCGGCGGCTACGGGCCGTCGATCTACCTGTTCGATCCCGAAGGCAACATGGTCGAATTCAAGGGGCCGCCGCCCGCGATCGGCTGAACGCGGCCGGCATGCGGGCCGTCACGCGTCCGCGCGCGCCTTCAGCACCGTCCATTCGACCGCAACGGGATCGTGGTCCGCGCTCGAGATCCACGCCGCGCCGTCCTGCACCGTGCACTGCAGGCGCATCGTGCGCTCCGCGAGCTGCCCGAGCGCGCTCGCGACGCCGTCGGCGAGCGACAGCACCTGCACGTTGCGCAGCCGTTCGACCTTGCTGCGCACGCCCTGCCACCAGATATCCGAGGTCTTGCCGCCGTACGCGATCACCGTGACCTGCCCGGCGCGGCCGGCCGCCTTCGAGATGCGCCGTTCGTCGGGCTGGCCGGCCTCGATCCACACGTCGATCGCACCCGTCAGGTCCTTCTGCCACAGATCGGGTTCGTCGACGTCCGACAGCCCCTTGCAGAATTCGAGCCGCTCGTGCGCGAACAGCGCGAACGCGACGATGCGCACCATCATCCGGTCGTCGGTTTCCGACGGATGGCGCGCCACCGTCAGCGCGTGATCGGCGTAGTAGTGCCGATCCATGTCGGCGATTTGCAGTTCGGCTTTGTAGATCGTGGATTTCAGCGCCATGCGGAGTCGGCCCGGGCGGGCATTCGGTTCGGTCGGGCCGTGATGATACCGAATGCGCGCCGCCCGGCGCGTGTCATGCGTGCCCCACAGCGCAACGGCCCGGCATCAGCCGGGCCGTGTTCGGTTCGCGCCGCCGGCACCTCGGGCCGGCGCGCTCGCGCGTCGTGCGACTGCGCGGGGATGGATCGGTTACTGCTTCACGAAGCGCGAATCGGTCCAGAGGCCTTGCTGGTCGCTGTTGTCGGCGCTGACGAACTGCACGTCGCCCTGGTCGACCGACACCACGCGGAAGCGCTGGCCTTCCGGCACCGACAGGCAACGGAAGTCGTCGAAGTACTGCTGCTTCGCCTGCGACTTGCCGTCACGCTCGTGATTCAGTACGGAATCCAGATTGTCTTTCGACAGGCAGCCCCACGCATTCTTCGTCAACTGGATTTCCTGCTTCGGCTTCACGGCGGAATCGCCGCCGGCCCGGGCAATCGACACCGCGCAAAATGCGCCGACGAGGGCAAAAAGGATACCGGTACGCTTCATCATGTTCTGTCTCCAGGCTGCGGGCACCAGGCTGGGGTTAGCTATGCGTTTAAAGATGATCGTGAACCCGCGTTTTTCACTTTAGAAGACCGGCAAACGATAGCAAGCACATTTGTTGTGCGACCGCAATAGCGGCGGATTGTCGCACCCCCGTGCCCAGCCCGTTTTTCGCGCGCGCATGCGGCGGAAAACACCTGTCGCGTGGCGGACAGCCCCGTCACGCCGGGCGGAAAGCGTTATCCGACAAGGCTTTCATCCAAGTTACATGGCGGCAATTGAACGGTTTGGATAATCCATTTCGTGATCCCGATCATTTTGATGCGCCGCACATAAAGTCATCCGAAACGATTCGACTTTACCGCAGCGCGGAATCGCCATTACCCGACACAAGAAAAATGCCAGGTATAAGCGAATCCGTATTTATCCGTAGTTCCCCGCATGGATTCGGCACCCGAGAAGGTTCCGTCGCAAGCGTTTTTCGCGAGCGTGTTTACCCTGCCTTATTCGGACTGGATTGCTGGCGTTCGAAATAATCGCGCTGGAAAATGCACATGCGATAGGCGTTGTGATACGCGCCGTTTCCGAAAAATTCTTCCTTCAATTCGGCTTCGTGCTGGAATCCGCATTTCTCGTACACGTGAATCGCCGCCGCATTCGACGTGTCGACGATCAGGTACAGCTTGCGCATGTTCAGCACCTTGAAGGCGTACTCGATCGCGAGGCGCGTCGCCTGCCCTGCATAACCGCGCCCCTGGCATTGCGGCGCGATGATGATCTGGAACTCGCCGCGGCGGTGGATGTAGTCGAGCTCGATCAGCTCGACGAGGCCGACCAGCTCGCGTTGCGCATCGACCGCGACGAACCGGCGTTCGCGCTGGTCGTGCACGTGGCGGTCGTACAGTTGCGACAGTTCCGAGAAGGTTTCGTACGGCTCCTCGAACCAGTAGCGCATGATCTTCGCGTCGTTGTTCAGCTCGTGGACGAAGCGCAGGTCCTGGCGCTCCAGGGGCCGCAGCGCGAGCGTGTGGGTATCGTTCTGGAGTTGCATGTTGGTGTCCTGTTTGATGCCGGCGCACGGGCGGAACGCCCGCGCGGCACGGCCGCGTCCGGGCCCGTTCCGCACTGTAAGAAATTGAACGCGGGCGAGGTTCAGAGCCTAGAATGGGAGCAAGGGTTCCTGCCACCGCAAGGAGGCTATCGTGATCGAGCAAGTCATACTCGGAATATTCCTCGTGCTGCCGCTCGTCATCGTCGCGGCGCTGTTTTCCGACGAACTGTGGCAAGAACACCGGCGCCAGCATCCACGCGACGAAAACGCACCGCATATCGACTGGAAGCATCCGTGGCGCCGCGTGCGACGCGGCCATTGAGCCGGTTCACCCTCGATCCGCAGCACGCGCCGGCCCGGACGCCCCGGGCCAAGTAACGCGCGCTGCACCGCCCCTTCGACCCGATTCCCGCCCAACCCGCGAGACGCCGACGTGAACGACAAGCCCGCTGCCCCTGCTCACGATATCCCTCACGAAACGATCGACCTGCAGATCGCCGACGTGCTGGCGGCCGTCCGCTACCCGGCGAACAAGGATGCGATCGTCGATGCCGCGCGCGACGCCGGCGCCAGCAACGAAGTGCTGTCGATGCTCGACGGCCTGCCCGAACAGGACTACGCGGACGTCGATGCCGTCACGCACTGGGTCGCCGGCAACTTCGGCCCGGGGCTCGGCATTTGAGCGGATGCCGATAACGCGATAGGATCGGGCCGCACCGGTCGCGCCGCGACCGGGAGGCGTGCCGCCCGGCGCAAGATCGGGTGCGGGCACGCGTGTCCGGGGGACTCCATGGAAGGCATCCTGATCCAGCACACGACGCGACGTCAGCTCTGGTTCGGCGCGCTGACGGCGCTCGTCATCCTGCTCGCGCTCGGGATCGCCGCGCCGCACGCGAATGTCGCGCTACCGGCCGTCGAGCCGTTCATGCCGATGTGCGCGCTCACCGTGTTCACGACCGCGAGCATCGCCGCGTTCTTCCTCGGCGCGCAGTTCACCGTCACGCGCCAGCCCGTGCTCGGCGCACTCGGCGGCGCCTATGCGTTCACCGCGCTCGCCGTCGCACTGCAACTGCTCACCTTTCCCGGCGTATTCGCGCCGCACGGCCTGCTCGGCGCGCGCCCCCAAAGCGCCGCATGGATGTGGATCTTCTGGCATGCCGGCTTCCCGTGCTTCGTGATGGCCGCGCTGTTCGCGCGCGAGCGATTGACGCGCGCACCGGTCGGCGAGCACGAGACGCGCCGCTGGACGGTCGCGCTCGTCGGCGGGCCGGCCGTCGCCGCGGCGCTGCTGTGCGCGCTCGCGCTGAACGTGTCGCTGCCGCCGGCGTTCCATCCGCCCGGCGACGCGGCCGTGCTGCCCGTCAACGGCATCGCGCTCGTCGTGTGGCTCCTCAACGCGCTCGCGCTCGTCGCGGTGCTCGCCACCGGCCGGCTGCGCACGACGCTCGACCTGTGGCTCGCGATCGCGGTGCTCGCGTGCCTGACCGACACGACGCTGAACCTGCTGACGACGAACCGCTTCACGGTCGGCTGGTACGTCGCGCGCGTGTTCAGCATGTTCACGCCGGGCGTGCTCGTCTGCGTGCTCGCGTGGGAAGTGACGATGCTGTACCAGCAGCTGTTCGAGGCGCATGCAACGCTGGTTCGCTCATCCGCGCGCGACGGGCTCACCGGCGCATTCAACCGCAGCCACTTCAACGACCATTTCCACACGCTGTTCCTGCAGGCGCGGCGCCAGGGCGAACCGCTGTCGCTGCTGATGGTCGACGTCGATCACTTCAAGGCCTACAACGACACGTTCGGTCACGTGAAGGGCGATGCGTGCCTGATCGCGGTCGCGAATGCGCTGGCCGGTGCGGTGCGGCGGCCCGCCGATATCGTCGCGCGTTACGGTGGCGAGGAGTTCGCGATCGTGTTGCCGAACACCGGTGCGCGCGGTGCGCGCGTGGTGGCCGACGAAGCGCGCGAAGCCGTGCTTCGGCTCAACCTCGAGATGCCCGATTCGCCGGCCGGACGCGTGAGCGTCAGCATCGGTTGCGCGACCGTGTCGGCCGACGATCTGTCGACGACCGACGCGTTGATCGAAGCCGCCGATGCCGCGCTGTATCGTGCAAAGGATACGGGGCGAAACCGGGTCGTCGTCGCGTGAAAACGTCTGCTGTTTGGCTATTTGTTACGGTCATTGTGACCGGAATAATCCGCCGTTACGGATTGCGGAGCGGCGATACGATCGCTTACAGCCGGTGTTGATGGCGCTCGCTATGCTGGGCTTCATATCGAACCCGAGCAGGTGAACGCCATGAAGAAGACCCTTTTGCTGATTGCCGGCGTCGCCGTGTTGCTGAGCGGCTGTATCGTGGTGCCTGACGGTGGGTACTACGGCGACGGGTATTACCACCATCATCGTCATTGGGATTGATGCTGGCGAGGATTCCGGCGCGTCGCTCGCGTAACGGCCGACGCGCCGTCGTGATCGATGCGTCGACGGTTTGATTTTCGCCAAGCGATCGGCGCGACGAGCGCAAGCACGGTGGTCGTGCAGCGTAGTGTCGTAAGCAACAGGGCGACCGAGATCGCCTGACAAGAGAGCCGCCCGTCTCGTCCCAGGCGGCCGCTCACTTCCCGATGCAGAACCTGCTGAAAATCACCCCCAGCAGATCATCCGACGTGAACTCCCCGGTAATCGAATTCAGTTGCTCCTGCGCGAGCCGCAGCTCCTCGGCAAACAGGTCGAGCGACTGAGCGCGTTGCTCCGCGTGATCCGCCGCCTGCGCCAGGTGTTCCTGCGCGGCCCGCAGCGCGATCAGATGCCGCTCGCGCGCGAGGTACACGCCTTCGGCGCCCGCCTGCCACCCGGCGATCCGCAGCAGTTCCGCGCGCAGCATGTCGATGCCGTCGCCGCGCTTCGCCGACAGATGCACCTCGGTCAGGTCGCCTTCCGCCGCCGGATGCTCGACGCACGCCGGCACGCCGGTCAGGTCCGTCTTGTTCAGCACGCGCACCACCGGCACGCCGCCGGGAAAGCGCGCCGCGATCACTTCGTCATCGGGCGTCATTCCCGTGCGCGAATCGAGCAGATGCAGCACGACATCCGCGCGCTCGATCTCGCTCCACGTGCGCGCGATGCCGATCCGCTCGACTTCATCCTCGGTCTCGCGCAGCCCGGCCGTATCGATGATGTGCAGCGGAATCCCCTCGACCTGGATGGTCTGCGCGACCTTGTCGCGCGTCGTCCCGGCGATCGGCGTGACGATCGCCAGCTCCGCGCCGGCCAGCGCATTCAGCAGCGACGACTTGCCGACGTTCGGCTGCCCCGCGAGCACGACCGACAGCCCTTCGCGCAGCAGCGCCCCCTGCCGCGCATCGCCGAGCACATGCGCCAGCTGCGCGCGGATCCTCGCGAGCTTGCCGCGCGCGTCGGCCGCCTCGAGGAAGTCGATCTCCTCTTCCGGAAAATCGAGCGTCGCCTCGACCAGCATCCGCAACGTGATCACGTCGTCGACGAGCGCATGGATCTGCCGCGAGAACGCCCCATCGAGCGAACGCCCCGCCGAGCGCGCCGCGGCCTCCGTGCTCGCCTCGATCAGGTCGGCGACGGCCTCGGCCTGCGCGAGGTCGAGCTTGTCGTTCAGGAACGCGCGGCGCGTGAACTCGCCCGGCTCCGCGAGCCGCAGCCCGAAACCGCGCCCGGCATCCAGGCAACGCTGCAGCAGCAGTTGCATCACGATCGGCCCGCCATGCCCCTGCAGTTCGAGCACGTGCTCGCCGGTGTACGAATGCGGCGCCGGGAAATACAGCGCGATCCCGCGGTCGAGCGGCGCGCCATGCTCGTCGAGGAACGGCACGTAGCTCGCATGGCGCGGCGCCAGCTTCTGCCCGCACAACGCGTCGATCAGCGGCAGCGCGGCCGCCTCGCCGCCGCGCCCGAACGATACGCGGACGACCCCGATGCCCCCTCGGCCGGCAGCAGTGGCGATGGCGACGATCGGATCGGAGTCGGTAGCGAGCATGGGAATCGGGTGATCAGGATGAAAACGGTGCGCCCGCACAACAGTTCGGGCATCGGAACGCCGGCATTGTAGCGTGCCGGCTCACACGCGACCGGCCACCGTGCCGGATTCGAACTCGCCCGAATTTATCCCGCCGGGGATAAGCCGAGTATCAGTCCAGCGCGATGACTTTGCCATCGTTTCGGACGAGTATGCCCGCTGGAGCGCCCCAACGATTTGCCCCCAAATTTCCGCACTCCATCCGGCCAAGGTCGCGATTCGTCCGAAAGAGATACGTTTAGCTCATATGGTTGTCTGAAACGCGTCGATGGAATTGCACAATCTCCCCCATGCCGACATCCGAAGAAAAAGCCGCGTTCTCGGAACGCCTGAAATTCGCCCTGCGGCGCAGCCCGGAGAAGGTCACCGGCGCGACCGAGCTGGCGAATCGATTCAATCTGCGCCACCGCGGAACGCATCCCGTTTCGCCGCAAACCGCGCACAAGTGGCTGACGGGGCGCACGATTCCGACATCGGACAAACTCGAAACGCTCGCCGAATGGTTGCGCGTCGAAGTGCACTGGCTGCACTACGGGCCGTCGCCAAGCGTGATCGAACACCCGACGCCGCAACCGCTGCCCCGCGACGAGCGCTACCCGCCGACGCCCGAGACGATCGAACTCGCGTCGAAGATCGAGGCGCTGTCGCCGCATCAGCGCTACCTCGTGCAGGAACTGGTCGAGCAGTTCTACGGCGATCTGAAACTCGAAGCGAAGAAAGCCTGACCGGGAACGGCGCGCCGCCGTCGCCGCCGGGAAACAAAAAAGCCGCATGGTCATGAACCATGCGGCTTTTTTTGCGTGCGTCGCGGGCGGCTGGCCGCCCGCGCGTGCAACGGGCGTCAGGCAGGCTTCTTCTTGACGCCGCCGAGCTTGCGCGTGATGTAGTACTGCTGCGCGATCGACAGCACGTTGTTCACGACGTAGTACAGCACCAGGCCGGCCGGGAAGAAGAAGAACATCACCGAGAACGCGATCGGCATGAACTTCATCATCTTCGCCTGGACGGGGTCCGGCGGCGTCGGGTTCAGGCTCGTCTGCACGAACATCGACACGGCCATCAGCACCGGCAGGATGAAGAACGGATCGCGCTGCGACAGATCGTGAATCCACAGAATCCACGGCGCGCCGCGCATTTCGACCGAGGCGAGCAGCACCCAGTACAGCGAGATGAACACCGGAATCTGGATCACGACCGGCAGGCAGCCGCCGAACGGATTGACCTTCTCGGTCTTGTACAGCTCCATCAGCGCGGCATTCATCTTCTGCGGATCGCTCTTGAAGCGTTCGCGCAGCGCCTGCATGCGCGGCGTGATTTCCTTCATGCGCGCCATCGACTTGTAGCTCGCGGCCGACAGCGGGAAGAACACGGCCTTGATCAGCACCGTCAGCAGCACGATCGCCCAGCCCCAGTTGCCGACGTAGCTGTGGATCTTCTCGAGCAGCCAGAACAGCGGCTTCGCGATGATCGTCACCCAGCCGTAGTCCTTCACGAGCTCCAGACCCGGCGCGATGCCTTCGAGCATGCGCTCTTCTTCCGGACCGGCGAACAGGCGCGCCTGCACGTCGGCCGACTGGCCCGGCGCGATCGCGGCGACCGGCTGCTTCACGCCGACGCGGTACAGCGTCGGATCGATCTTTTCAGCGTAGATGTCGCGCTTCACGCCCTGCTGCGGAATCCACGCCGACGCGAAGTAGTGCTGCACCATCGCGACCCAGCCGTTGTCGGCGGAGTTCACGAAGTCGGCCTTGTTCTTGTCGAGGTCGCTGAAGTTGATCTTCTGGAAGTGCTTCGCGTCCGTGTAGACCGCCGGCCCGAGGAACGTGTGCGAGAACATCGGCGTTTCGACGGCCGTGTTGTCGCGCACCAGTTCCATGTAGACCGTCGGCGTGACAGGCGCCGTGCCGACGTTGTCGATCTTGGTGTCGACGCCGATCACGTAGCTGCCGCGCGTGAACGTGTAGGTCTTCACGACCTTCACGCCGCCCTTCACCGGCGACTCGAACGACAGCTTCAGCGTGTTCTGGTCGCCCGTCAGCGACGTCGAGCCGGGGTTCAGCTGCGTGTAGACGTCGTTGTGGTTCGGGAAATCGCCGCCGAGCAGGCCCGTGCGCGCGAGATACGTGTGGCCGGCCGTGTGGTCGAACAGCGTGATGTACAGGTCGGGCTGCTTGCCGTCGCCCTGCTTCTTCAGCGTCAGCTTCGCGAGCGTGCCGCCGCGCGTGTCGATTTCGCCGTCGTACACGTCGGTCGAGAACTTCACGAGCTGCGCCTGCGCGGCCGGGGCCGTCGTCGTCGGTGCGGCGCCGGCCGCGGCGGCAGGCACTTCACCTGCGGTCGTCGTCGTCGCGCCCGTGCCCGATGCGCCGCCGGCCGCGGCCGCGGGGGCCGTCTGCGTGGCGCTCGGGAAGAACATCGACGGGCGTCCATGGGACCGCTGCCAGTTGTCGTACAGCATGACAGCTGACATGAAGAAGATCACCCATAGGACGGTGCGTTTGATATCCATGCGTTGTCTCAGAGTCGATGGGACCGCGCGTCGGCTTCGCCGCGAGCGCGAGTGTCGGAGTTGGGCGGCGGGACGAGGTCGATGCCGCCCGCGGAAAACGGATGGCATCGGCACACGCGCCTGACGGCGAGATACGTGCCGCGCGCGGCGCCATGATACTGGATTGCCTCGCGCGCGTAATCCGAACAGGAAGGATAAAAACGGCAACGGTTGCCGAGCATCGGGCTCACGGCAACCTTGTAGAAGCGCAGCAAGGCGATCAGTACCGTTTCCATACCTTGGGCGGCGCCGTACGACGCCGCGTCAAAACCGGCCGGGCGGGCGCGAACGCCGCACCGGGCACGGATGCGTCACTCGGACGCGGGCTTCGACGCACGGCGCGCGATTTCCCGGACTGCCCTGTCGAGCAGTTCGCGGATCTCGGCCGCGCACATCGCCGCGAGCGGGGCGGAAGCCGCGCTCGGCAGCGCTTTCTTGTCGAAGCGCGTGTGCTGCCGCAGCAGCAGGTCGTAACCGGCGAATTCGGCCCGGCGCAGGCGAAACTGATCGCGCGCCAGCCGCTTCACGAGGTTACGCGTCACCGCTCGCGGCGCATACTTCTTGCCGATGACGAGCCCCAGACGTGCAGGCTGACCGGTCGGCTTGCCGTAAATCACGAAGTGCGCGGAGCGCCGCCAGGGGCGCAAACGAAAAACGGATGAAAATTCATCCGTTTTCAGAAGTCGCGCAGCTTTCGGGAAGGCGGCTTTCGTCTGCGACGGATTCGCACCCGGCTCGACGGCACCTTCCGCAGGACTGCGGACGGCGGACACAGCGCGCAACCTGCCTTAGATGGCGAGGCGCTTGCGGCCCTTCGCGCGGCGAGCGTTGATGACCTTGCGGCCACCTGCCGTCTTCATGCGGACACGGAAGCCATGGGTGCGCTTGCGGCGCGTCACGGACGGTTGGTAAGTACGTTTCATGATGTTCTCACTTGTTCGAGAATGTCGAAATTCAGGGGACCGCGTGCCCTTAACCGGAGGCATTCGGGCGAACGCAATCGCCGGGAATACAGGATTGGTTTTCGCGGAACCCGCTATTTAAACCGTTTTTCCGTTGACGGTCAATACTTTACGAGTCGCTCGCCTGTGCCGGGCCGCTCCGATCCGGCCCCGCGCCCCACAAACACAGCCTGTGGATAAGTCCCGCTGTGGCCGCGTTTGGCGTTAGAATCTCGCCTTATCTCCAAGAATCCCGCACGCCGCCTCGGCTCGCGCCTGCCCCTCCAACACTGTGACGCAGGCGTCCGAGGCACGCTCGCACGACCGCTTCGGGCCTTGTTGCGCGACCGCGACAAGGGCGCCGGCGAGCCGCGCTGTGCACGCAAAAAACGACAGTTACTTGATGAACGATTTCTGGCAACACTGTTCCGCACTGCTGGAGCGCGAGCTGACGCCCCAGCAGTACGTGACGTGGATCAAACCCTTGGCCCCGGTGGCCTTCGATGCGTCGGCGAACACGCTGTCCATCGCCGCGCCGAACCGTTTCAAGCTGGACTGGGTCAAGAGCCAGTTTTCGGGACGGATCTCCGATCTGGCCCGGGATTTCTGGAACGCGCCGATCGAAGTCCAGTTCGTCCTGGATCCGAAGGCCGGCATGCGCAGCGCGCCCGCAGGCAGCGCGCCGGCCGCCCCGCGCGCGCCGCTCACCCCGAACGGCCCGGCCGCGACGGTCGCCGCGATCGCCGCCAACCTGACCGCGAATGCCGCCGCCGCGCCCAGCGCGCCGGCCGACGTGCCGATGACGCCGTCGGCGGCCGCCGCGCATCACCTGAACGCCGACGACGCCGACATCGACCTGCCGAGCCTGCCCGCGCACGAAGCGGCGGCCGGCCGCCGCACGTGGCGCCCGGGCCCCGGTGCGGCCCCCGCGAACGGCGGCGAAGCCGATTCGATGTACGAACGCTCGAAGCTGAACCCGGTGCTCACGTTCGACAACTTCGTGACCGGCAAGGCCAACCAACTCGCGCGCGCCGCCGCGATCCAGGTCGCGGACAACCCTGGCATCTCGTACAACCCGCTGTTCCTGTACGGCGGCGTCGGCCTCGGCAAGACCCACCTGATCCATGCGATCGGCAACCAGCTGCTGCTCGACAAGGCCGGCGCGCGAATCCGCTACATCCATGCGGAACAGTACGTGTCGGACGTGGTGAAGGCGTACCAGCGCAAGGCGTTCGACGACTTCAAGCGCTACTACCACTCGCTCGACCTGCTGCTGATCGACGATATCCAGTTCTTCTCCGGCAAATCGCGCACGCAAGAGGAATTCTTCTACGCGTTCGAGGCGCTCGTCGCGAACAAGGCGCAGGTGATCATCACCAGCGACACGTATCCGAAGGAAATCTCGGGCATCGACGATCGCCTGATCTCGCGCTTCGACTCGGGCCTGACCGTCGCGATCGAGCCGCCCGAGCTGGAAATGCGCGTCGCGATCCTGATGCGCAAGGCGCAGTCGGAAGGCGTGAACCTGTCGGAGGACGTCGCGTTCTTCGTCGCGAAGCACCTGCGCTCGAACGTGCGCGAGCTCGAAGGCGCGCTGCGCAAGATCCTCGCGTATTCGAAGTTCCATGGCCGCGAGATCTCGATCGAGCTGACCAAGGAAGCGCTGAAGGACCTGCTGACCGTGCAGAACCGGCAGATTTCGGTCGAGAACATCCAGAAGACCGTCGCCGACTTCTACAACATCAAGGTCGCGGACATGTACTCGAAGAAGCGCCCCGCGAACATCGCGCGGCCGCGGCAGATTGCGATGTACCTGGCGAAGGAACTCACGCAGAAGAGCCTGCCGGAAATCGGCGAGCTGTTCGGCGGGCGCGACCACACCACCGTGCTGCACGCGGTGCGCAAGATCGCCGACGAGCGCAGCAAGGACGCGCAGCTCAACCACGAGCTGCACGTGCTGGAACAGACGCTGAAGGGCTGAGCGCGCGCACCGCGCTTGATAATTCGGCCTCCGCCCCAATTTAAGGGGGGCGGTTCGGTTTTGAGGCACAATACTGGTTTGACCGCCCCGGTGGTGGCGGGCCAAGAGCCCGGCCGGCGGGGCGCTGCGAGGCTGCTGCGCTGCAGGCCGTTACTCAACGAAGGAACTCTATGCAACTGGTCAAGACCGAACGAGACACCCTCCTCAGGCCGCTGCAAACGGTCAGCGGCATCGTCGAACGCCGCCATACGTTGCCGATCCTCGCCAACCTGCTGATCACCAAGAACGGCCCGGACGTTTCATTCCTGTCGACCGACCTGGAGCTGCAGATCACCACGCGCGCCGATTTCGGCGTCGGCGGCGACCAGATCGCGACCACCGTCGCGGCCCGCAAGCTGCTCGACATCCTGCGCGCGATGCCTGACGGCCAGGTCACGCTGTCGCTCGCCGACAAGCGCCTCACCGTTCAATCGGGCAAGAGCCGCTTCGCACTGCAGACGCTCGCGGCCGACGAGTTCCCGACCGTCGCGCAGGCCAAGGATTTCGGCGCCACGCTGACCGTCCCGCAGAAGTCGTTCCGCCAGCTGCTCGGCATGGTGCACTTCGCGATGGCGCAGCAGGACATTCGCTACTACCTGAACGGCATGCTGCTCGTCGTCGACGGCGACCAGCTGATGGCCGTGGCCACCGACGGCCACCGCCTCGCGTTCTCGTCGATGAAGCTCGAAGGCGGCACGTTCGGCCGCCAGGAAGTCATCGTGCCGCGCAAGACGATTCTCGAGCTGCAGCGCCTGCTCGAGGACATCGACGACACCGTCACCATCGACATCGCGCAAACCCAGGCCAAGTTCACGTTCGGCCAGGTCGAGCTCGTGTCGAAACTCGTCGAGGGCAAGTTCCCCGACTTCCAGCGCGTGATCCCGAAGGCGCACAAGAACACGTTCGAGATCGGCCGTGAAGAACTGCAGCGTTCGCTGCAGCGCGCGGCGATCCTGACCTCGGACAAGTTCAAGGGCGTGCGCTGCATCATCGCGCCGGGCCAGTTGAAGATCATGTCGACCAACGCCGATCAGGAAGAGGCGCAGGAAGAACTCGAAATCGCCTACCAGGGCGATACCGTCGACATCGGCTTCAACGTCACGTATCTGCTCGACGTGCTCGCGAACCTGAAGGTCGACACCGTGCAGGTGAGCCTCGGCGACGCCAGCTCGAGCGCGCTGATCACCGTGCCCGAGAACGACGAGTTCAAGTATGTCGTGATGCCGATGCGCATCTGACGCGCACGACATCAAGACACACACCAGGGGGCGGCAAGCCCCTTTGGCGTTTTTATGGCGAACCGACAACCCGCCCTTTTAGTGCCTTTTCGGCACTTCGGGCGGGCCAGGAAACTGGAGCGGCCCGGCGATTTCTCGCTGAAACGCACCGCGCCGCCACCTGAGTGGCCTCGCAGAACCGGAAGATATCCATGAGTGAACAGCACAATTCGCAACCCGATAACAGCAGCTACGGCGCCTCGTCGATCCAGATCCTCGAAGGTCTGGAAGCGGTGCGCAAGCGCCCCGGGATGTACATCGGCGACACGTCGGACGGCACCGGTCTGCACCACCTCGTGTTCGAGGTGCTCGACAACTCGATCGACGAAGCGCTGGCCGGGTACTGCAACGACATCCACGTGACGATTCACGCCGACAACTCGATTTCCGTGACCGACAACGGCCGCGGGATTCCGACCGACGTGAAGATGAACGACAAGCACGAGCCGAAGCGCAGTGCGGCGGAAATCGTGATGACCGAGCTGCACGCCGGCGGCAAGTTCGACCAGAACAGCTACAAGGTGTCCGGTGGTCTGCACGGCGTGGGCGTGTCGTGCGTGAACGCGCTGTCGAGCTGGCTGCGCCTCACCGTGCGGCGCGACGGCAAGAAGCGCTTCATGGAATTCCACCGCGGCGTCGCGCAGGATCGCGTGATCGAGGTGGTGGACGGCGTGGAAGTGTCGCCGATGCTCGTGACCGGCGACACAGAGAACCGCGGCACCGAAGTGCATTTCATGGCGGATCCGACGATTTTCGGCACGGTCGAGTATCACTACGACATCCTCGCGAAGCGGATGCGCGAGCTTTCGTTCCTGAACAACGGCGCGCGGATTCGTCTCACGGACCTGCGCTCGGGCAAGGAAGACGATTTCGCGTTCGCCGGCGGGGTGAAGGGCTTCGTCGAGTACATCAACAAGACGAAGACCAACCTGCACCCGACGGTGTTCTTCGCGAACGGCGAGAAGGACGGCGTGGGCGTCGAAGTCGCGATGCAGTGGAACGACAGCTACAACGAAAACGTGCTGTGCTTCACGAACAACATTCCGCAGCGCGACGGCGGCACGCACCTGACCGGCCTGCGGGCCGCGATGACGCGCGTCATCAACAAGTACATCACCGACAACGAAATCGCGAAGAAGGCGAAGGTCGAGACGACCGGCGACGACATGCGCGAAGGGCTGTCGTGCGTGCTGTCCGTGAAGGTGCCGGAGCCGAAGTTCAGCTCGCAGACGAAGGATAAGCTGGTTTCTTCCGAGGTTCGTGCGCCGGTTGAGGAAGTTGTGGCGAAGGCGCTCGAAGAGTTCCTGCTGGAAACGCCGATCGACGCGAAGATCATTTGCGGGAAGATTGTTGAAGCGGCTCGGGCGCGTGATGCTGCGCGGAAAGCGCGTGAGATGACGCGACGCAAGGGCGTGCTCGACGGCGTCGGCCTGCCGGGCAAGCTCGCGGACTGCCAGGAGAAAGACCCGGCGAAGTGCGAAATCTACATCGTCGAGGGTGACTCGGCAGGTGGGTCCGCGAAGCAAGGGCGTGACCGGAAGTTCCAGGCGATCCTGCCGCTGCGCGGCAAGGTGCTGAACGTCGAGAAGGCGCGTTACGACAAGCTGCTGTCGTCGGAGCAGATCGTCACGCTCGTGACCGCGCTTGGGTGCGGGATCGGCAAGGACGATTACAACCTCGAGAAGCTCCGCTATCACCGCATCATCATCATGACCGACGCGGATGTGGACGGTGCGCACATCCGGACGCTGCTGCTCACGTTCCTGTATCGCCAGATGCCGGACATGATCGAACGCGGGTACGTGTATATCGCGCAGCCGCCGCTTTACAAGATCAAGGCGGGCAAGGACGAGCGGTATCTGAAGGACGACGTGGAGCTCAACGCGCACATGCTGCGGTTGGCGCTGCAAGGGTCGGAGCTGGTGCCGGGTGAGAATGCGGCGGCGATTTCGGGTGATGCGCTTGGGGAGCTCGCAAGGTCGTATCTGCTGTCGCAGAGCGTGATCGAGCGATTGAGCCGGTTGTATGACCCGGCTGCGCTGGAAGCGGTCATGGATGGGGTGGTGATCGATCTCTCCAGCGAGGCTTCGACCGAGGCTTCGGCTAAGGCGCTGCACGCTGCGTTGCATGATGAAGCGCTGAAGAACGAAGTGCGGGTTGTGCCTTCGTATGACGCGGTTCGCGAACAGCGGGCGCTGCATGTCGAACGCACTCATCATGGCAATGTGCGGGTTTCGGTCATCGACCAGGAATTCCAGCACACGGCGGATTATCAGCAGCTTGTGACGACGGCGAATACGTTCAAGGGGCTTATTGGGGAAGGTGCGGTCATCAAGCGCGGTGAGCGCAGCATGGCCGTGGCGGACTTCAAGAGCGCGATGAAGTGGCTGCTGGCGGATGCTGAACGCAACGTCTCGAAACAACGCTATAAGGGGCTCGGCGAGATGAACCCCGAGCAGCTGTGGGAAACGACGATGGATCCGGCAGTGCGGCGTCTGCTGCGTGTGCAGATCGAGGATGCGATTGCGGCGGATGGGATCTTTACTACCCTCATGGGGGATGATGTGGAGCCGCGGCGGGCGTTTATCGAGTCTAATGCATTGCGGGCGGGGAATATTGATGTTTGATGCATCTTTAGGTAAGTAGCCGAACAACGAAGTATTCATCTCAAATATATAACCGCCACCGATTCGCGGTTGTCAGTACTCGCACTTTGCATCGACAAACTGCATAGTCGTGTGTCTACAGCCGCGAATTCTTCTCCGATGTCTTTCGGAGCGTAGTTCTCCGCTGAGAGCCAAAACATCGGCTCGCCTAGCCATCTCTCGGCTGTTGCACCCTTTAGCGTTTTAATCCACCATACAGGACAGGTGGCTGCTCGTACTTGCGTGCACGAGGAGTACTTTCCGGGGATATCGACCCTACGGGTCGAACAATATAAGGTGGTGTCGAATGGCCAAGCTTCGCCCGAGAGCTAGGATCGTCAGAACCATTGGAGATCAGCTCATCAGTGGACCCGAAGCGGCACTGATTGAGCTAGTAAAAAATGCATACGACGCCGACTCTCCAAGCGTCCATATTGCGATCGAACCGAGACGCGACAAATCGAAAGCGCAAGAGGGACGAATTATCGTGTCTGATCGAGGTCACGGAATGACTGCGACTGACCTCGTCGAAAAGTGGTTTGAGCCCGCAACGACCGATAAGATAGAACGGAGAACTAGCCCCACCGGTCGCCCAATGCTGGGAGCCAAGGGCGTTGGCCGATTTGCCACCGCTAGACTCGGGCAATACTTAACTCTCACTTGCGCTAGCAAGCTGAAATCTGGTTCCTTGGAGGTCAGCCGAGTTCAGATCGATTGGTCCGATTTTGAGCGTAGTAAGTACCTCGACGAAATAGATATCGGCATCCAGACGAGAAAGGGAACTCCCGGCGAACCGTCCGGCGTCCACCTTGATATAACCGGCTTGCGCGATGCGTGGAGCAAAAAGCAGCTTGAACTCCTCGTCAGAGAACTTCGTAGACTTATCTCTCCTCGCGAAACGCAGGATAGCGCATTTAAGATATTTCTCGATCTCTCTGCTTTCCGGGAAGATACCGACGGCTTTGACGGGGAAACTTTGGTCTCTGGCGCACTAGCAAATCTGACAGAAAATCATGCCAACCTTGATCCAATGGAGATCAAGCCATTTAGTGTAAGCAACATCTATCACTATATGGTGAAGGGGAAATTTGATTCTTCTGGCAATTTTTCGGGTACATTCACCAATCAACGCGCAGATGATCGACCGCAGACGCTATCGATTGAAGCCCCCGCCCTTTCCGACGACGAATTGCCATGCGGCCCAGTAAGCGTCACATTGAATATTTACGACCGCGAAGGTGATGCGATAGCCGATTTGTTTCATAAACTCGGCCTCAATTCTATAGGGCGCATGGATGCCAAGCGATTACTTGATGAAAATATCGGCATCGGACTCTATCGAACCGGATTCAGAATTAGACCTTATGGTGACGCCGAAAGCGATTGGCTGGAACTAGAGCGAATGAGGGTTCAAAATCCCTCTCGAAAACTTGGCTTAAATCAAGTATGGGGAATTATCGACATCGCGAGCGAGTCTATCTCTGGACTGGTGGAGCGCAGCAGTAGAGAAGGTCTTGAACACAATGCGCATTTTGCTCGCCTGAAGCGACTCGTCACCAGTCTTATGGCTCATATCGAGGTGCTTCGCGTCGATTTCCGGCAAATGACTGGGTTAAGTCGCCGACAAGCCGGTGATACTGATGACGTTCGAGGACGTGCCTCGCTACGTGCTACGCAGCGCGCGGCGGCTGCACTGCCGCCTCGATATAGAGACAAAGTCGAACGTGCATTAAGGCAAGATAGTCTTGCTCTTAAAACTGCTATCGGTGAGCTTGAGACCTATCAACAAGCGCTTGCGTCGCGATCCGCATTAGGCTTAGTTGTTTCGCAGGTTCTCCATGATGGACGTCGCTTCCTTGCCGACATTGCGACTCGTTCCAAGCAACTCTCCGAGGGCTCTCCGAGATTAATGGAGCAGTCGGCCTTCGGTAAGCATTTTCGTGACACGTTCGGAAAGAGTGCAAATTCGATCAACAATTCCGCATCGAACTTAAATAAATTATTTAAGGCTCTTGATCCCATTTCTGGACGCAGACGTGGTCGCCCCAAGGCACTTGACTCAAAAGACATACTTGATAGATGCCTGGACTTATTCAAGGACTCCATCTCTACCAATAAAATTTCTGTCAGCATCCAGACTCCGGATCATTTACCTCGCGCAATAGGCTACGAAGCCGACTTGATGGCAGCATTTCTTAATATCATAGATAATGCAGTTCATTGGCTAAGCGTCAGCGCGAATACCCCCCGATTAATAACCATATCGGCCACGTTTTCAAATAAATATGTCCGGTTTTCTGTTTCAAACAACGGCCCAATAATTGATGAAAAATTTTCGACTCGTCTCTTTACTCCGGGATTTACACTAAAGCCGGAAGGTTCGGGGATCGGACTCGCGATCGCTAGAGAAGCAATGAGAGCAAGCAAAGGAGACGTGGCATTCGATTCAGAGGTAAACGACACTACATTTGTGATCGAGATGCTGCGTGCGCACGGGGAATAAGATGAACAACATTGAACTACAAGTACTTCTTGTCGAAGACGAAGATTCAAAAATTGAACAATGGAATGACGCCGTTGATGCATTTAATGCAGACACCGACAAGAATAAATTCCAAATTATAAAAATTAGCGCAAAGTCCGTTTCAGAAGCACTTGCACTTCTAGAAACGCGAAAACTCGACGCAGTTATAGTGGATCTACGCCTGCAAAGCGAAGTCGGTGTTGGCGAAGACAACGACGACGGCAATGAACTTATCAACCGGATTGTAGAGATACAACCAATCGGGATTGTTATATATACCGGTCAAAAAGGCCAAGCTGATGTTGGAAAATTCCCGCAAGTTCAAGTGATGGACAAAGGCGATGGGCTGCAGCAAGTATTTGATTGGCTTACGCAACAATTGAACCTATTTTTAATCTTGCGCGAAATGCACGCAGCAGTCGAGCGAGAAACCGCAAAAATCTTCTTCCGTTCAATCTGGCCGCGCTGGGAACGGTGGACAAAAATTGACAACAAAGAAAATAATCTCGCCGAGGCACTCGCCCGCCATGTTGCAGCACATGTACATGATTCACTACTTAATGCAGCCAATGGAGTCGCGCATCCCGAGGAAACTTACTTTGTCCCTCCCCTAAAAGAGAGATTGGATACAGGCGATATAATTATCTATAACGATGAATCATGGATTATCGTAACCCCACGGTGCGACCTCTCCAATGAGGGAAAAATAGAAACTATACTTTTGGCGAAATGCGAAAGTATTGCCGAGAAATGGAAGGGGATTAGTGCAGAATCAAAAACCGGCGCAGAGAAAATTCGGAAAATCATACAACATGAAGGATCGCCGAAGCAACACTTCCTCCCTCCCGCATTCAACCTCAACGGAGAAGAATTGGGACCATGGATGGTGCAATTTCATCATCTCAACGCCATGAAAATTGAGGAAGCGCGAGCTCAACTTGTTCCGAACAGGATCGCATCTCTTGCACCTCAATTTGTTCCATCTTTAGTTGAGCGCTTCGGAGCCTATTTTAGTCGTATTGGGACGCCAAATCTATCCAGCGAATAAATCTATCGGACTATCTCACTTGTCAAAAAGGCATCATATTATATATAAAGTTCTATATTTTGATGCCTATAAAATATTTATCGACGCGCATTTTTCACCAACTCCGAAACGACTCGCCCTCCGATAACGCATCCAAACAAAATGAGCATCGCACCGCTAGAATTTGAGCATGTAGCAACCACAATCGATGAAATTAAAATTAATTTAATAGCACATGGAGTTGATGTTGCCCTGTTAAAAATCCTTCCAAAAAATGCGAATGACAAAAATCAAATATACATAGCATCAGATTTCGGTGTTTTGTACGATCTTTTTGCCATGACACTTTCTGAGCGAGGCGAGAGCACTAGTACCAAAGATAATCCGCCGCCGGGGCGACGGATTCCGGAAGCATCGTTTGACGATTTTGCTTGGGTAAAACGCGATGGATCGCTTTCCCCCGCCAAACGAGTAAAAGCGATCATATATCCACAGTACCCTGAGGCTCGTCTTTCTGGCTTTCAAACAACCGACAACGCAATACCCTCGTCACTTTCAGTTTCATTCACGAAATTGATGAACGACCGAAAACGTCTCCTTGTGCTTGGTCGAACGGCTAAAGGAGCATGTCGAGCAATGGTTTACCTCGACATTTCAGAAAGTTTGGAACGGGAAATCGCAGAGCTTCCGAGCTTCAAACGCTCAAAAGTCTGTCGACAACTTTCCGTCGATCTCGGTAACACGCAGAAGCTCGTGCGGCTGCTTTCCGCGGTGGCAGGCAAGCCGCTGCGCGGATGTCGGCTGGATTCGTCCGGACAGACCCTCCCATTCACGGGAACCCAAGTTTGCGGCTATACCTTAGAGCATGCACTGAACATTGTCCCGAATGCGGGAAAAGATGGGGATCTTTTTGGTATCGAATTAAAAACACACACGCAACTCAAAGTAACTCTGTTTACGCCAGAGCCAGATCTCGGTCTCTATGCCAAGAACTTCAGCGAATTCATGATCAAGTACGGCTACCTCGACAAAGATGGCAACTATAGGGTCACTGGAATTCACAAAGCAAACTCTCGATCCGAAAAATCTGGGCTTACCCTCAGGCTCAGAGAATACCGATTGGAAAATGATCATTGGATATCTGGACCATACGATCCAAATACCTCGCTAACGTCAAAGATGGATGCAGTCGAAGTGATCCTTGAGGACGACGACGGATTTGTGGCTGCAGGCTGGAGTCTTGAACGACTTATGAATAGTTGGGGCGCCAAACATAACGAGACCGTATACATACCCGCGTCGAAAGAAATGAACCCAGATCCAATCGAAAGCGGCAATGGCTACGAGTATGTAGTTACGTTTTCACCTAGAGTGATGTGGTGTCACCGGACATCAGCAGAGCAAATGCTCAAAGCGATTCACGATGGAGTGATTTTTCTCGACCCTGCCCCCAAACTGCATACATCAGATCCATCAAAAAGCAAGCGACGCGCGCAATGGCGCGTAAACGATATAAGAAAAGCAGCTTCAGCACTCTATGCGCAGGTAGAGTTCCGTGATCTCGATTCAGCTCGCTGACCGTTCGTGTCGACTTTCAACCCCATCGTTTTGCACAAAAAAGCAGCCTAAATCATCACCACACCATCAAATGTTACGTATCTGAGTCCGCTGACACGACCAGTGTGCGAAGCTTTCCGTCGATTCCAATCTCCGCACTTGGTATCTTGCTAATTACCCATTGCGCAATGGTTTCGATTAATGCACTCGACTCTCTGGTATGAAACTCTCGAGTTGCGCACTCCCAAACAATGAGGACTCGCCAACCCAGTTTTCGTGTGTTGGCGAGTACCGTCTCGTCCCTCGCTCTGTTTTTAAGCAGCTTCGTCTGCCAAAATTCTGTTCGACTTCGAGGAAGCTTGAAGTACTTACAATCATGCGCGTGCCAGAAACAACCGTGGACGAATATCACGGCCCGGTACTTCTGGAATACCATGTCGGGCGTACCCGGCAATTTCGATGAGTGCAGCCGATAGCGGAAGCCTTTCGAATGTAGCGCGCGCCGTAGTATCAACTCGGGCGTGGTGTTCTTGGCACGTATCCCCGACATCATGCGGCTGCGGGTCTCCTTGTCTACAACATCAGTCACGTACATCTCCGCATCTCTAGACAGTCGCCAAAGAATCACCGGCATACCTTCATGCCGAAACCTCTTGCCGATCAATAGACTGGTCAGTAAAGAAATCGCCGATGACCGGTACAAAGCCGTCCTCCACAATCCACGGCTTAACGATTCGCCCGACTTCCTTGAACACTGGCATGACAACGGAGTTTCCAAACTGCTTGTACGCACGCGTATCTGACACGGGAATCTCGAAGCTATCTGGATATCCCATCAGTCTTGCACACTCGCGGGGCGTAAGGCGCCTAGGATTCTTTCCTCTTTGGGCAACGAGAATCTCCGATCCATCTTTGTAGTACCGAGCAGAAAGCGTACGAGAAATATCCTCCGCTCCCACGAGACCATAGCCAAAGCCATTTCCCTTCGCCTTGTGCTTCGCGGCATAGTCCTGAAGGTACTTCCAGAGATTGGGCGTCAGTGTGTACTTGTCGTTGACCTTGCGTGCGTCATGATCAAAGTATCTATCGCCGTCATGTTCAAGCCACGGCTCACTCCCATCGATCTTGTGCAGAATATCTTTCATCTTCACTTTGCCCTTCTCCGGCAACTGAAGTGATTCCCAGCTAAACGGGGTAGGCTCCCGGAAACCCACGATCACGATGCGCTCCCGATGTTGTGGCGTCCAGTGCTGACCATCGATGATTCGGTAGTGGACGTGATAGCCAAGTTCGTTCCGTAGCGTCCGGATAATCACATCGAAAGTCCGTCCCTTGTCGTGGGACTGCAAGTTCTTCACGTTCTCCAGCACAAACGCCTTCGGACGCTTTTCCTGGATGATGCGCGCGACATCAAAGAACAACGTGCCCTGCGTCTCGTCTTGGAAGCCGTGGGCCCGCCCAAGTGCATTCTTTTTGGATACGCCAGCAATGCTGAACGGCTGACACGGGAATCCCGCAAGCAGCACGTCATGTGCAGGGACGCTCGTTTCGTCGACATCCGTGATGTCTCCATGAATCGGCCTGCCATCCGGGAAGTTCACGTGATAGGTCTTCTGCGCGTAGCTATCCCATTCGCTGGTGAACACACACTGCCCGCCGTTGAGCTCGAATGCCTTGCGTATTCCGCCTATGCCCGCAAACAGGTCAATGAAAGTGAAATCGGCCTTCGTAGCAGACGCTCCAAACGGCTGCAGCATCGACCTGAGGGTGTCCACTACATAGGGCTTCGGCGCGGTCTCTGCCGAGAGCCAGCGGCTAACCGTTGAAGGCCCCACACCGAGCCTTTGCGCAATCTCCGTGCGGGAGAAGTAGCGAGCTGCTTCGTGCAGGTACTGAAGTGCCAAATTGCTGTCAGGTGATTTCATCGCGTCACTGGGAAATTTTTTTGCATATTGATGGTTGGTGTTCCCAGAGTCAAGCGGGAAACAACTAACCGCTTCGGAAACCTAGGAATACCGCACGTGATGCAGCATCGAGGACCCGCTGCTCGTGCGCGGCGCCTTTGCGCAGAGGCTAGGCCCTCGTGTGCTACCGTGCACATCGTTGCGACTCTTGGTGCGTCGTGTCGATATGTCGTACGGCGGACCTAGCGTCTCGGCTGACTTCGGCGTAGCAGTTACGCAGGGGCGGTCTCGGACAATGCACCGCTCCTCACTGTTCTCGTCGCGTAGCGTGCTCTCACGGACCAGCCGGTTAAGCCCCGGACAGCGCCGTCTTTCCCGGACAGGAACATGCAGATAGCAAGATGCAAATTGGAGGTGCATCACTCGACTATCGAGCGACCTGCTATCGCTCTGCCCCTATACAGTGACACCTCGTCGTTCGACGGACGTGGCTATGAACTAGATGGGGACTTTCACCGTCGATCCGCTCGGCGGCCATGGCAGTGCACGAGAAATTCGTTACTGAATCGATGCTAGAAGGAGAACCCTCAAAGCATCGAATGTCTTTGAAGATGTTGTCGTGCGAGAAATTGGAGGACTTGTAGCACTGGAAAGGGCGATATTCTCACCAAGCTCTAGCCACGCGCACCGTCTCGGGACCGCAGCTGTTCCAGCCACTCCCGCCGGACTGGGCTGTCAATTGTTCCACTCATCGTGGCCTTCATTCTGTATGCCAATCTCTCGGCCCCGTCGGAGAGGGTGCCCAGCTCGTGGAATTCAGAAGCCTCGATATTTTTGTACCAAAGGGTCGAGGTTCCGGTTATCGACGTATGAGCTCCCGATTGCCCGGATTGCTGCTTCATTATCCGTGTCGTTCGATGCTTGTTCAGCGCTATCGCAATGAGCGCAGCACGATCACGCATGTCGAGGTCGTTCATCAGGTACATCGACCCAACATCTTTTGACCACTGTGGTTTCACCAAAATAGTATGCAAACAATGTACGCCAGCATCAGCTAGCCGATCAAGCACACCCAGTTCCCCGACGTTTATACCGAATCGCAAACTGCGCCCGCTCATCGGATACTTGTGCTTGATTTCAAGCAACCAGACTTCGTCCCCGACGACAATTATTCTGTCGAGATTCCAGACCGATCGAAAATACGGCTGAATTGCACAGTTAATCAGAATACGCGGCAATATGACCTTCGCCCCGACATCGTCGCGATAGTAGTTCGATATAAAACCCCAAAACGCCTGCCTCTGCCTATTCGAGTCCTTGACCATCGAATCAACCCGAAACGGCATGACGCGCCCGTCGGACAATTCTTGCATCAGCTCCAAGAGCGGGATTCTTTCGCCTCGATCTTTTCCGTTACGTACTCGCGCTGCGTAGAACTCTCCTTGTCTGTACGTCACAAGATAAGGGACAAAGCTTCTTTCGAGCGAAAGTAAATAGCGCCCGAGTCCAACGCCCCGACTTCTCGCCCACACAAGACTCACCCAACGCTCCGTCTCTCGTCCTGTATCTATAACAACCGATTCAACGTCGAGCGGAAGAACGCTCTGTTCCGCATCAGTCTGCATCTTCTTCACGATTTGGTCGAAGAGGCATTCAACGACCAACCCCTCGACCAACTGATGCTTGTCCGCCCCAAGAATTTCTGCCGCCAGATCATGGTCTGTCAGGTCAAGGTCTTCGAGCCGCCCCCACGGTGTTTCCATCTAGATTCCAAGTATTTGTATTGTGGCCAGGAGGGGCTAATACTAAACCTTTGCAACAATATTTTGCAATTTGCGCGTGTACAGACCACGGACGGTGGCTCACGTCACGATTTTTGGACGATGGGGATATTGACAAGTGTTCGGAGCTGATCGATGCCGATGGGTGCCGAAGTTCGAGACCTATGCCCTTCAGCTAATCTGCGCTGATTGCGCAATTCGAGATACTGCCTCGTGTAGACTCAATTGGCAGTTCCGCAAAAAGCGCGGGCCGCATGGGCTGCCACCCATACGACCCGCTGACCACAACCAACTCATCATCGGAGTCGGAAATGGCTAACGCCAATCATAAGTCACGCCCCGTCGTAACGGAACGCTTCGTCAAGATTCAAGAATCAGCACGCCATCACTCCTTGTCTAGAGTCCTCCGTGCCATCAGAGCACACCGGAAACTGAACACGACGTATTACCCGTGGATCAAATTGGCGGGCGTATGGCTTGAGGATGCGGGATTCGAGGCAGGAGAACGCGTCCGGATTACTGTCGAGCACCAGCGACTCATCATCACGCCGATGTGATCGGCGCATTGCCCATGGTGGGCGTTGCAAGTCACCATCCGTCTAGGTAGCTCGGTGCCCGATACTCCGCACCGTTAGTAACTGTGACAAGCGACGATCGTGCTGCAATCGCAGCGGGCCGGCCACTCAGGCCCGCTGCCGTGTAGCCTTTCAGCACGAGCGGCAACCCACGCTAGGCGCACCGCATATTTCCGCCGCTCAAATGCAAAAACCCCCGCCTTTTGGGCGGGGGTTTCTGGCTTAGGGAGCCTGACGATTACCTACTTTCACACGGGAATCCGCACTATCATCGGCGTAGAGTCGTTTCACGGTCCTGTTCGGGATGGGAAGGGGTGGGACCGACTCGCTATGGTCATCAGGCAAAGAGGGTTGTTCTGCTGGCGTGGCC
>NZ_CADFDK010000018.1 GCF_902832885.1 Burkholderia seminalis DSM 23518 | reverse complement strand
CACGAGCAATTCGCCCTGCGTCTTGTTGAAGCCGCGGCAAACGTGATCGACGCGCAGGATTTCCTCACCGAGGCGCGGCGGCTGGGACGTCTGGACGGGGGCGTTTACAGCATTCGGATTGTGCATCGCGTTTCGCTCTCAATCGATCTCAGTCGAGCCGCAGCTTCGCTTCGGCGAAAGCATACAGCGGCCGCCACAGCAGGCGGTTGAACAAGGTGACGAACAGGGACATCACGGCGATGCCCAGGATGATCTTCGGGAAATCGCCGGCGGCCGTGGTCTGCGCGATGTACGCGCCGAGGCCGTGCGCCTCGATCTTGGTGTTGCCCCACTGCACGGCTTCCGACACGATGCTCGCGTTCCATGCGCCGCCCGACGCGGTGATCGCGCCGGTCACGTAGTACGGGAAGATGCCGGGCAGGATCGCCTGCCGCCACCACTGCCAGCCGCGGATGCGGAAATTCGTCGCCGCTTCGCGATAGTCGTTCGGGTAGGACGTGGCACCGGCGATCACGTTGAACAGGATATACCACTGCGTGCCGAGCACGATCAGCGGCGACAGCCAGATGTCCGCGTTCAGGTGGAAGCGCGCGATCACGATCACGAACACCGGGAACAGCAGGTTGGCCGGGAACGCGGCGAGGAACTGCGCGAGCGGCTGCAGCTTCTCGGCCAGCTTCGGGCGCAGCCCGATCCATACGCCGATCGGCACCCAGATCACCGACGCGATCGAGATCAGCACGACCACGCGCAGCAGCGTGATGAGCCCGAGCGTGATCACGTGGCCGACCTCGGCCATCGTCACGCCGGTCGCGACGAAGCTCACGACGCGCCACACGATGTAGGCCGTGCCGACCAGCACAAGGATCGCCCACGCGATGTCGACGGTGCGCGACGCCTTCTTCTCGACGCGCGGCAGCGAAAACCGCATCGCGCCCGACAGCGGCAGGCGCAGCGGAATCCGTGCGGCCTTCGCGAAGAACCAGCCGGCCGGCACGAGCAGCTGATGAATCAGGCGCGTGCGGCGCACGAGGTCGAGCAGCCAGGATTGCGGCGCATCGCCCGACGCGGTGTTCTCCATCCGGAACTTGTCGGCCCACGCGATGAGCGGCCGGAACAGGAACTGGTCGTACGCGAGGATCACGACCGTCATCGTGAGGATCACCCAGCCGATCGCGCCGAAGTTCTTGTCCGAGATCGCCTGCGCGAGATACGCGCCGATGCCGGGCAGCGTGATCGTCTGGTTGCCGACGGTGATCGCCTCCGACGCGACGACGAAGAACCAGCCGCCCGACATCGACATCATCATGTTCCAGATCAGGCCCGGCATCGAGAACGGCACTTCGAGCTTCCAGAAGCGCTGCCACGACGTCAGGTGGAAACCGCGCGACACTTCGTCCAGATCGCGCGGCACCGTGCGCAGCGACTGGTAGAAGCTGAACGTCATGTTCCACGCCTGGCTCGTGAAGATCGCGAAGATCGCCGCGAGCTCGGCGCCGAGCACGCGGCTCGGGAACAGCGCGAGGAAGAACGTGACGGTAAACGAGATGAAGCCGAGCACCGGCACCGACTGCAGGATGTCGAGGATCGGGATCAGCACCATGCCCGCGCGACGGCTCTTGGCCGCGAGCGTGCCGTAGACGAGCGTGAACGCGAGCGACGCGACCATCGCCGCGAGCATCCGCAGCGTGGTGCGCAACGCGTATTCGGGCAGGTTCGACGGGTCGAGCGAGATCTTCTGCGTCTGCAGCGTGCCGATCGGCGCCATCGTTTCGTGGAAACCGACGATCGCCATCGCGATCAGGCAGATGATCAGCGGAAACGCGATGAAGTCCCAACGGTTCGGCAGAACGCGCCACGCGGACGCGTTGGCGGTCCGGTTCGGATTGAAGAATCCGACATTCATCAGGCGCCCTCCCCGGTAAGGCCGAACGAAGCCGGCAGTCGATGTTGATTCATGGCAAAGCGCACGGGCGCGGTAATTCTCGATTGACTGACGATCTCGCGCACGCGCGATGCGCCGTGCGTGCACGCTGCGCCCGCGCTCCCGGGGGCGAGTCGGCCCGCGACGGCACGACACTACACCAACCTGTATTTCAGGTTCAACCGTCCGGGGTCGGTGCACCGATCGTGCCCGACGCGCGGGCGGACGGCCGGTGCGCGGTACGGAGCAGCCCGGCCTGAGTCCTTCGGCCGGCAGCAGGCCCGAATTATGCCGTGATCCGGCCCGGCCGGGAACCCGCCAGCCCCACACGGGCGCAAACCGTGTCGGACATCAGGGGCCGAATACGGTGAAGCGGGTATGATCGGGGCTAGCCCCCTTGGGGATCGACCGACGAGCGGGAGGAAAGGGAATGGCAGGAAACTTGGTGATCGTCTGCCGCGATCAGGATGCCGACGCGTTCTACGAACTGATGCAGGAGTACGGGTCGTTCCAGACGCGGCTGTCGTCGACCGCATGGTACCTGAATATGAACGTCGTGCCGGAATCGCTGCAGGAGGAAATCCTGGAGCGCCTCGGCCGGTATACGACCGTCTACATCTTCGAGGCCACCAGCGTGACCTACAACACGATCGACAGCAACGCGGCCGAGACGCTCGGCACGCTGTTCGGCGAATGACGCCGCGCGGCGCCCGCCCGGCCGGGCAGGCGCCGCAGCCGCCTACGCGGCCTGTGCGTGGGGTTCGTCCTTCGGCACGGCCTCGAACGGGAACGTCATCGCGACGCGCAGACCGCCCTCGGGGCGGTTGCCGATGTCGCACGCCCCGCCCAGCCTGAGCACCAGCCGCTCGACGATCGCAAGCCCGAGCCCGCTGTGGCCGTTCCCGCCGCGCGCGGGGTCGAGCCGCACGAACGGCCGCGTCGCGGCCGCCAGATCGCGCGGCGCAATCCCGCCACCGCTGTCGCTGACCGACAACACATAGCCGGCCGGCGTGCGCGCCGTTTCGACAAGCACCGGCGGTGCGCCATACGCATGCGCGTTGTCCAGCAGGTTCGACAGGATCCGGTCGAGCGTGGCCGTCGGCAGCCGGAAACCCGGATCGGCATCAAGCCGGGTCTGGACCGTCGGCGCATTCGGCGCGACCGCGCGATAGCTGCGCGCGATCCGCTCGCATGCCTGGTCGACCGGCACCGGTTCGCTGCGGTCGGACCCGCCGTGCGCGAACACCAGGAACTGGTCGACGATGTGCGACATCGAGTCGACATCGCGCACGACGCCGTCGCGCAACCGCGCGTCGTCCATCATTTCCGCCCGCAGGCGCATCCGCGCCAGCGGCGTGCGCAGGTCGTGCGCGACGCCCGCCAGCATCACCGCGCGATCGTTCTCGGCCTGCGACACCTGCTCCACCATCTGGTTGAAGCCGTGCGTGAGCTGGCGCAGCTCGCGCGGGCCGCGCTCGCGCAGCGGCGGCACCGGCTGCCCGCGGCCGAAACGCCCGACCGCGCGCGCGAGCGAGCGCAGCGGCTGCTGCAGCTGCCAGGCCGCGAACAGCGCGGCGATCACGCCGGCCGAGAAGATCGTGCCGAGCCACAGCAGCATCCGGTCGAGCGAGCGCGGCGGCCGCAGCGGCTGCACGGGCACCACGATCCAGTTGCGATCGGCCGGCTCCTTCACCCACAGCACGGGCGGATGGCCCGGCGTGCCGATCTCGACCTGCGTGCCGGGCGGCATGCGCTCGCTCACGTCGTCGCGGAACCGCTTGAGCGGCGGCGGCAACGCCGAATCGCCGCCCTTCGGGACGTCGGCGCTGTCCGGCGGCACCAGCCGCACGCGCGACGGCAGCGGCTGGTCGGGCGTGCGCTCGACGTGCTGGCGCACGGCGTCGACAAGGAACGCGGCTTCCTCGACCGCATAACGCGTCTGCATCTGGTTGCGCTCGAGCCGCATCGCGAAGAACCACGCGAAGTGCGACAGGAGCAGGACACCGATGACGAGCAGCGCCAGCCGCCCGAACAGTGAATCAATGGGTTTGCGCATGAGCCTCGCCGTCGGGCACGAACACGTAGCCGCGCCCGCGCACCGTCTGGATGAAGCGCGGCGTCGACGGATCCGTTTCTAGGATGCGGCGCAGGCGCCACACCTGGACGTCGATGCCGCGGTCGGTACCGTCGTACTCGGGCCCGTGCAGCAGCTCGAGCAGCCGCTCGCGCGTGAGCGTGCGCAGCGCGTGGTTCACGAAGATCTTCAGCAGCGCGAATTCGCTGCTCGACAGCGTGGCCGGCTTGCCGTCGACCGACAGCGTGCGCGCCTGGAAGTCGAGCAGGAAACGGCCGAACGCGAACGGCTCGCGCTGTTCGGGCGCCGCCGCCGACGGCGTCGCGCGGCGGCGGCGCAGCACCGCCTGCACGCGCGCGAGCAGCTCGCGCGGGTTGAACGGCTTGCCGAGGTAGTCGTCCGCGCCGAGTTCGAGCCCGACGATGCGATCGACGTCGTCCGCCCGCGCGGTGAGCATGATCACGGGGATGTCGTCGCCGGCCGCGCGCAACTGGCGCAGCGCGGTCAGGCCGTCCACGCCCGGCATCATCAGGTCCAGCACGATCAGGTCGGGCCGCTCGCGCTCGAGGCGCTTCTCGAGCGTCGCCGCGTCGTGCAGCACGGACACTTCCATCCCCTGGCGCACGAGATAGTCGCGCAGCAGGTCTCGGAGTTCTTGGTCGTCGTCGACGATGAGGATCTGGGTAGTCATGGCTCGAAGTTTACCGCGCGAGGGCGGAGTCGAAGAACGAAACAAAGGGACGAAAGGGTTACTGCGGGTTACCGCGCAAGGGAACTGTAATGCACGGTAACCGGGCCGCCGCCCCACGTAACACCGGCCGGAGCCTGCATCGCTAACCTGCGTCTTACCGGATGCGGTACCCGGCTTTTCCGGCACCGCATCGCCGGACCCTTTGGATACAAGGAGTTTCTGAAATGTATAAGAAGACTTCCCGCGTGGCCATCGCGGCCGCCGCCGTGCTCGCTCTCGCCTTCGGCACCGCGCATGCCGCGCAGCCCAACGACATGCCGCCTCCGGGCGGCCCCGGCATGCACCAGATGCACGGCGGGCACGAAGGCGGCCCGTTCGGCGCGATCATGAAACTGCACGACCAGCTGAAGCTCAACGCGTCGCAGGAACAGCAATGGCAGGCGGCCGTCAACACGATGAAGCAGAACCATGACGCGATGCGCAAGAACCACGAGCAGGTGCGCGAGCAGTTCAAGGCGCAGCAGAACCAGCCGATCCTCGACCTGAGCGCGATGCATTCGGCACGCCAGCAGGCCGAAGCGCAGAACGCGCAACTGCGCGAGCAGACGTCGGCTGCGTGGCTCACGTTCTACAACGGGCTGAACGACCAGCAGAAGACGACGGTCAGCACGGCGCTCAAGCAGCAGTACGCGAAGATGGAACAGCGCCACGAGAAGATGAAGGAGCGCTGGGAGCAGCATCGCGCCGCCAAGGGCGCATCGGCGCCGGCGCAGTAAGCCGGCGGGCCGCTTCCCGGAGCGGCGCCGAAGGGGACGCGGGCACCGGCCCGCGTCCCCTTTTTTCGTTTTAGGCGACGTCGAACAGCAGTACTTCGGCCGCCCGGCCGCGCGCGAACGCCACCGCGTCCACGCCGCCGATCCGCGCGCCGTCGCCGGCGGCCAGCGCGCGGCCGTTGACCTCGATGTCGCCGCGCGCCACGTGCACGTAGGTGCTGCGCCCCGCGCGGACCTCGAAGGTCACCCCCTCGTCGCCGTCGATCAGCCCCGCGAAGATGCGGGCATCCGCCCCCATCGACAGCGCGCCGTCGCCGCCGCCGGGCGCCGCGACGAGCCGCAGCCGGCCGCGTTTCTCGGCGGCGGCGAAATGCCGCTCCTCGTAACCGGGCCGCCCGCCCCGCTCGGCCGGCTGCAGCCAGATCTGCAGCAGATGCAGCGGACGGTCGCGCGACGCGTTGGTTTCGCTGTGCACGAGCCCCGTCCCGGCACTCACCCGCTGGACGCCGCCGGCGCGGACGATCGCGCCGCAGCCGAGGCTGTCGCGGTGCGCGAGCGTGCCGTCCAGCACGTAGGTCACGATCTCCACGTCGCGACGCGGCTGCATCCCGAACCCGCGCGTCGGCGCGATCAGGTCCTCGCTCAGCACGTGCAGCGCGCCGACCGGCGGATGCGCGTTCGCGGCGCGGCCGGCCGACGAAAAGCTGTGACTCGATTCGAGCCAGCCTTGGCGCGTGTGGCAACGGTCTTCGGCGCGGCGGATCTGGAACATGGCGCGGGCACTCCGGGGGCAGATACTTGTTCGGGTTTACCGCCACTGTAGGGGGACACCGAACGCGCCACAATCCGCCGCCAATGCACAGCATTGTTGCGTTCGCGCAACCAATCGCCAAAATATTCGCTGTCAATGCCACGATTGCCGCAACAGCCGATTCGAAGAATCGATCGGTCGCGCCGGATTGCCGTTTTCGGGGAATCGCGTTCGGGTAAAATACCGCCCTTTTGGCGTTCGCCGTTCCGGCGGCGCCATCGCCAGAGCGCCGTCCGGCGAATTTTGGCCGTCTAGAATACGCCGCGGCGCCCGGTCCCGCCGGCCGCGAGCGCCCCCGGAAAGTCAGCAACAGAAGGATGGAAATGAAGAAGGCCGCCCTGTGCGCCGCCCTCGCCCTCGTGGCGGGCAGCGCCTTCGCGAAGGAGTGGAAGACCGTGCGGATCGGCGTCGATGCCAGCTACCCGCCGTTCGAGTCGACCGCGCCGAGCGGCGAGATCGTCGGTTTCGACGTCGATCTCACCAAGGAAATCTGCAAACGGATCAACGTGAAATGCGTGTGGGTGGCGCAGGATCTCGACGGGATCATCCCGGCGCTGAAGGCGAAGAAGTACGACGTCATCGTGTCGTCGCTGACCGTCACGGACAAGCGCCGCGAGCAGATCGACTTCTCCGACAAGGTGTATGACGCGCCGGCCCGGATGATCGCGAAGACCGGCTCGCCCCTGCTGCCGACGGTCGCGTCGCTGAAGGGCAAGCGTGTCGGCGTCGAGCAGGGTTCGACGCAGGAAACCTACGCGAAGACGTACTGGGAACCGCAGGGCGTGACGATCGTTCCTTACCAGAACCAGGACCAGGTCTACACCGATCTCGGCTCGGGCCGCCTCGATGCGACGCTGCAGGACGAGCTGCAGGCCGACTACGGCTTCCTGCGCACGCCGCGCGGCAAGGGCTTCGCGTTCGCCGGGCCGGAAGTGAAGGATCCGAAGACGATCGGCGACGGCACCGCGATCGGCCTGCGCAAGGACGATACGGACCTGAAGCTCAAGATCAACCAGGCGCTGGCCGACATGCACAAGGACGGCACGTACGACCGGCTGTCGCACAAGTACTTCTCGTTCAGCGTCTATTCGGCGCCGGCCCGCTAAGCGCCGACAAGAAGAAGCAACGGATGCGGGGGCGGCCCCGTGTCCACGCAGTAAAGGCAGTCAACCACGCGCCGCCCGCCCCCTTGCCCGCCGCTCGCGCGACGGGCTCGCCCGGCACCGTTGCCGGGGCGGACGGTCATGATACGCACGGGGCGTTCCGCGCAGCTTGGCGGGCGCGTCTTTCGCGGCGCACCGCGTGCGCCGTCAAGGACCACATATGTTTCTACAAGGTTACGGCCCGCTGATCCTCGCTGGCACCTGGCAAACCGTCAAACTGGCGGTGCTTTCGCTCGCGCTGTCGTTCCTGCTGGGGCTGCTCGGCGCAGGCGCGAAGCTGTCGCGCAACCGCGTGACGAACGGCATCGGCACCGTCTACACGACGCTGATCCGCGGCGTACCCGACCTCGTGCTGATGCTGCTGCTGTTCTACAGCCTGCAGATCTGGCTGAACATGGCGACCGACGCGCTCGGCTGGGACCAGATCGACATCGACCCGTTCCTCGCCGGCGTGCTCGTGCTCGGCTTCATCTACGGCGCGTACTTCACCGAGACCTTCCGCGGTGCGTTCCTGTCGGTGCCGCGCGGCCAGCTCGAGGCCGGCAGCGCATACGGGATGACGAACTGGCAGGTGTTCACGCGGATCATGTTCCCGCAGATGATGCGCTTCGCGCTGCCGGGCATCGGCAACAACTGGCAGGTGCTCGTGAAGTCGACCGCGCTGGTGTCGATCATCGGCCTCGCCGACGTCGTGAAGGCCTCGCAGGACGCCGGCAAGGGCACGCTGCGGTTCTTCTTCTTCACGCTGATCGCGGGCGCGGTCTACCTCGCCATCACGACGATCTCGAACTTCGTGCTGATGTGGCTCGAAAAGCGCTACTCGACCGGTGTCCGCAAGGCTGACCTATGATCGAACTCATCCAAGAATACTGGCGCAACTATCTCTACACCGACGGCTATCGCATCACCGGTGTCGCGATCACGCTGTGGCTGCTCGTCGTGTCGATCGGCCTCGGCTTCTGCCTGTCGATACCGCTCGCCGTGGCGCGCGTGTCGAAGAAGAAGTGGCTGTCGAGCGCCGTGTGGCTGTACACGTACGTGTTCCGCGGCACGCCGCTCTACGTGCAGCTGCTGCTCTGCTACACGGGCCTCTACAGCCTGCAGGCCGTGCGCGGCACGCCGGTGCTCGATGCATTCTTCCGCGACGGGATGCACTGCACGCTGCTCGCGTTCACGCTGAACACCTGCGCATACACCACCGAGATCTTCGCCGGCGCGATCAAGGCGACGTCGTATGGCGAGATCGAAGCCGCGCGCGCGTACGGGATGTCCCCGTTCACGATGTATCGCCGCGTGATCCTGCCGTCGGCGCTGCGCCGCGCGCTGCCGCTGTACAGCAACGAAGTGATCCTGATGCTGCATGCGACCACCGTCGCGTTCACCGCGACCGTGCCGGACATCCTCAAGATCGCGCGCGACGTCAACTCGGCGACCTACATGTCGTTCCATGCGTTCGGCATTGCCGCCCTGCTCTACCTCGCGATCTCGTTCACGCTCGTGTGGCTGTTCCGCCAGGCCGAGCGTCGCTGGCTCGCGTATCTGCGCCCGCAAGGCAAGTAAGTTTTCGCAGGACTATTGATGAACTCCCAGACTCAGAAGCTTTTCGTCGACGATCTGCACAAGCGCTACGGCGACAACGAAGTGCTCAAGGGCGTGTCGCTGAGGGCGAACTCGGGCGACGTGATCAGCGTGATCGGCTCGTCCGGCTCCGGCAAGAGCACGATGCTGCGCTGTATCAACTTCCTCGAGCAGCCGAATGCGGGCCGCATCTTCGTCGACGGCGAGGAAGTGCGCACCGCGCTCGACAAGACGGGCGCGCTGCGCGCGGCCGATACGAAACAGCTGCAGCGCGTGCGCACCAAGCTGTCGATGGTGTTCCAGCACTTCAATCTCTGGTCGCACATGAACGTGATCGAGAACGTGATGGAAGCGCCCGTGAACGTGCTCGGCATCCCGAAGAAGGAAGCCGAGGACCGCGCGCGCGAGTATCTCGAGAAAGTCGGCCTCGCGCCGCGCGTCGAGAAGCAGTACCCGTCGCATTTGTCCGGCGGCCAGCAGCAGCGCGTCGCGATCGCACGTGCGCTCGCGATGCATCCGGACGTGATGCTGTTCGACGAGCCGACGTCGGCGCTCGACCCGGAGCTGGTGGGCGAAGTGCTGAAGGTGATGCAGAAGCTGGCCGAGGAAGGCCGCACGATGATCGTCGTCACGCACGAGATGGGCTTCGCGCGCAACGTGTCGAATCACGTGATGTTCCTGCACCAGGGCCGCGTCGAGGAAGAAGGCGTGCCGGCCGAGGTGTTTGCCAATCCGAAGAGCGAACGCCTGCGCGGGTTCCTGTCGGGCAGCCTCAAGTAACACGCACGAAACGCACGACGGTCCAACGGGCGCCCCGCGGCGCCCGTTTTGCGTTTACGCGGCGCTCACCGGCGCGCCGTCGGCGAACGCGCGCAGCGCGTCGCCCGCCAGCCGGTATCGCACCCATTCGCTCTGCGGCGCCGCGCCGACGCTCTCGTAGAAGCGGATCGCCGGCTCGTTCCAGTCGAGCACGCTCCATTCGAACCGCCCGCAGCCCGACTCGACCGCGATCCGTGCAAGCGTCTTCAGCAGCCGCAGCCCGGCGCCCGCCCCGCGAAAGCGCGGCGACACGTACAGATCCTCCAGATACAGGCCCTGCCGCGCGAGCCACGTCGAATACGAGAAGAAATACACGGCGAAGCCGGCCGGCTCGCCGTCGACCTCGCAGATCAGCGCGCGCGCGGGCGACCCATCGCCGAACAGGCTGCGTTCGAGGGACGCGGGCGTCGCGATCACTTCGTGCTCCGCCTTCTCGTAGACGGCCAGCTCGGTGATGAAGCGCAGGATCAGCGGCACGTCGGCGACGGTGGCGCAACGGATATCGATTTGCACGGGTTGAGCCCTCCTCCGGCCCGGTTCTGAAACAGAAAGCAGCGCCGCGCACGCGCGCTGGCGCCGATCGAACCGTCATGCTACGTTCGCGCAACGACTGCAGGAAGTGCAGTTTCTTCATCCAGACCTGAACATGATGCATCCCGACCTGCGCCGTCTCGACCTGAACCTGCTGCTCGTGTTCGACGCGCTGTACCGCCACCGGTCGGTCGCGGCGGCCGCGCATGAGCTCGCGTTGAGCCCGTCCGCGTTGAGCCACGCGCTCGCGCGGCTGCGCGACGCGATCGGCGATGCGCTGTTCGTGCGCCTCGGCAACGAGATGCAGCCGACCGTGCGCGCCGACGACATCGCCACGTGGGCCGGCGACGCGCTCGACACGATGTCGAAGGGTCTCGCCCGCGCACGCCGCTTCGATCCCGCGCAAAGCGACCGCACGTTCGTGTTCGCCGCGACCGACTACACGGCCTTCGCGGTGCTGCCGGCGTTCCTCGCGCGGATCCAGCACGTCGCGCCGCACCTGCGGATCCGCGTCGTGCATTCCGACCGGAAGATCTCCGTCGACGAGCTTGCGGCCGGCCGCATCGACTTCGCGCTCGGCTATCACGAGGAATCGGCGGCCGATGCGCCGGGCATCGAGGATTTCGACTGGTTCTCCGACGACTACGTCGTGATCGCCAGCGCCGCACATCCGGCGATCCGCCGGCGGCTGACGCTCGACCGGTACCTGGCCGCCCGCCACGTGGTCGTCACGCCGTGGAACGAATCGCGCGGCGTCGTCGACTACGTGCTCGACCGGCTCGGCCTCGCGCGGCACGTCGCCGTGCAGTTGCCGACCGTGCTGGCCGCGCCGTTCGTGATCGCGGAATCCGAATTGCTGATGACCGTGCCGAACCGCGCCGCGCAGGCGCTGCGGCACGCGGCGCCGATCCGCATCTTTCCCGCGCCGTTCGAAATCCCGCGCTACACGGTGAAGGTCTACTCGCACGCGAAGCATGCGCGCACCGATGCGCACCGCTGGATTCGCGCGCAGTTGCTCGACGCGCGGCCGGGCCCGCGCTAGGTTCCGCGCGCCTTGTGCGACGGGCGTTTCAGGCGCCGGCCTGCGTTCGCCGAAACCGCCCGAATCATTACGAAATACTTACCAATTTCGCGACTTTCGCGCTTACGCCCGCGCATTCGCAACGTCAATAGTGGCAATCCTTGACCCCTATCCAAAAAATTCGTGTCTCCCTTGCGGGACAAGGGTTTTCCGTTAATTGCCAACCCTCGGTGCACCTGTTGCCCACCGTGTTGCATGGCAATTTGGCGACAGCGGTTAGTCAAACAACGATTTCCATCGCCACAAAATTGTATTTTTGCTAAATTAGTAACCAAAGTAGCAAAACGAAGTTCGTGAAATGTAGTTTAGCTTCACGACACTACAAGGAGACCCCGCAGGCCGACCCGGCTGCGCGGGACCGCTCAACGGTTTTCCGTCCGCTTGCCCGCGTGCCGCGCTTACCGGCCCTGCACGAGGTCTCCCTGGTTATCCCGCTTTTGCCCGGCGCTCGCGCTCCGGGCATCTCGTGCAGTCTGGGTTGACTTTTTGACAGGGTATGGAGGAGATGATGAAGAAAGCTTTGGTCGCGGCCGCGCTGATGGCTGCTGGGGTGGTGACGGCGCACGCGCAGAGCAGCGTCACGCTGTATGGCCGCCTGGATGCGGGCATCGAGTACCTGAACGGCCTGCAAAACGGCCACCAAGTGCGCGCGGAAAGCGGCGACTGGGGCACGAGCCTGTGGGGCTTGAAGGGTAGCGAGGACATCGGTGGCGGCAACAAGGTCCTGTTCCACCTCGAAGGCGCGTTCAACACGATGACGGGCGGCTTCAGCGGCTCGATCTGGGATCGTTTCGCGACCGTCGGTATCTCGAACGACCGCTACGGTACGCTGCTGCTGGGTCGCGAGCTCGCGATCGCCAACGGCGTGTGGGACTTCGACCCGTTCGGCCAGTCGGCCTGGTCGACGGCCTCGCTGGTGCGCGGCCGCAACTGGAACAAGACCAGCAACAACGTGTCGTACCAGTCGCCGTCGCTCTACGGCCTCGACTTCTACGGCCAGTTCTCGTTCTCGAACTCGACCAGCTTCAACGGCAACACGACGGCCGGCCAACCGGGCCGTGCAATGGGCGGTCAGGTCACCTACACGAACTCGCTGTTCCAGTTGCGCGGCATCTACGACGAAACGCGCGACAGCAACGGCCGCTTCTCCGACGTGTTCAACTACTCGCGTGAATACTTCGCGGGCGTGAACGTGTTCCTCGGCCAGTTCAAGGTGCAGGCGGCCTACCAGGCATCGCGCGCGGACGGCAGCGGCGGCCCGGCAGTGAACGCCGGCGTGACGGGTACCCAGCAGGTCTGGGGCGGCGTGACGTGGCAGGCAACGCCGGCAGCGGCGCTGATCGCAGCCGTGTATCACGTGAACGCGAACCACGGCGGCGGCAACGCGAACATCTACACGGTCGGCGGCTCGTACAACATCTCGAAGCGCACGCTGTTCGACCTGCAGGTCGCAACCGTGCGCAACAGCAAGAACGCGAACTTCGGCCTGAACGCGAACGGTGCAGGCACGGCCGTGTCGACGGGCAACCCGAATCCGGGCGGCAGCCAGACCGGCGTCTACGCCGGTATCCAACACCTGTTCTGATCAGGCGCCGTCAAAGAACGATTCGACAACACTTTCCACGCTGCTGCGAGAGGCGCGTATCGGTGCGGTACCCAACCGGGTATCCGCACCGTTTTTTCTTGGGCGGGCCGGCTTGGCGCCTGCTCCCGCAAACCACGGGCTTGCGCAGGCCCGGCGACGCGCGACGGCGTTCAGACGGCCGCTTCGTTCTCTTCGCCGGTGCGGATGCGGATCACGCGCTCGACGTCGGACACGAAGATCTTGCCGTCGCCGATCTTGCCGGTACGCGCCGCGCCGATCACCGCGTCGATCACCTGGTCGACCTGCGCTTCCGCGACGACCACCTCGATCTTCATCTTCGGCAGGAAGTCGACGACGTATTCGGCGCCGCGATACAGCTCGGTATGGCCCTTCTGGCGGCCGAAACCCTTCACTTCCGTCACGGTCAGGCCCGTGAGACCCACTTCGGCGAGCGCTTCGCGGACTTCGTCCAGCTTGAACGGCTTGATGATGGCGGTGATGCGTTTCATGGTGGTTGTCCCCCAATGCTCGTTTGGATGAAAAATCGCGTTCCCGATTGTAAGCCTGCGGGCCGCCTCCGGCCCAGCACGGCTCACTCGAGACGTTCGGTAAACCGCGACGTGATCGGGTAGCGCCAGTCGCGCCCGAACGCGCGATGCGTGACGCGGATGCCGATCGGCGCCTGGCGGCGCTTGTATTCGTTGATCTTGATGAGCCGCGTCACGCGTTCGACGTCGGCCTGCGCATAACCGGCCGCGACGATCTCCGCGAGCGGCCGGTCTTCTTCCATGTACATCCGCATGATCGCGTCGAGCACGTCGTACGGGGGCAGGCTGTCCTGGTCGGTCTGGTTATCGCGCAGTTCGGCCGACGGCGCGCGCGTGAGGATCCGCTCGGGGATCACGTCGCGCAGCCCGTAGTCGGCCGTGGCGTTGCGATAGCGGCAGAGCCGGTAGACCAGCGTCTTCGCGATGTCCTTGATCACCGCGAAACCGCCGGCCATGTCGCCGTACAGCGTGCAGTAGCCGACCGCCATCTCGCTCTTGTTGCCGGTCGTCAGCACGATCGAGCCGAACTTGTTCGACAGCGCCATCAGCAGCGTGCCGCGGATGCGCGCCTGGATGTTCTCCTCCGTCGCGTCTTCCGCGCGGCCCGCGAACTCGCCGGCAAGCGCCGCGCGGAATGCGTCGAACATCGGCTCGATCGCGATCTCGTCGTAGCGCACGCCGACGCGCCGCGCCATCTCCGCCGCGTCGGTGGTCGAGATGTCGGCCGTGAAGCGCGACGGCATCATCACCGCGCGCACGCGCCCGGGCCCGAGCGCATCGCACGCGACGGCCAGCACCAGCGCCGAATCGACGCCGCCCGACAGCCCGATCAGCACGCCGGGAAAACCGTTCTTGCCGATGTAGTCGCGCACGCCGGTCACGAGCGCGCGGTACACCTGCGCATCCGTCGACAGCTCGGGCGCGATCGTGCCGGGCAACGGCCGCGCGCCGTCGAATTCGACGATCGCATGGCCTTCGTCGAACTGCGGCATCTTCGCGACGAGCGCGCCCTGCGCGTCGAGCACGAACGAGCCGCCGTCGAACACGAGCTCGTCCTGGCCGCCGACGAGGTTCACGTACACCATCGGCAGCCCGGTCTCGCGGATCCGCGCGCGCAGGATGTCGATGCGCACCGCTTCCTTGTTCATGTGGTACGGCGAGCCGTTCGGAATCAGCAGCACCTGTGCGCCGGCCGCCTTCGCGATCTGCGCGGCCGACGCATGCCACGCGTCCTCGCAGATGATCACGCCGTATTTCACGCCGTTCAGCTCGAACACGAGCGGCTCGGCGTCCGTCGCGAAGTAGCGCTTCTCGTCGAACACCTCGGCGTTCGGCAGATCCTGCTTGCGGTAGGTGCCGACGATTGCCCCGCCGACGATCAGCGATACCGCGTTGAAGGTATCGGTGGGCGGCACGCCGCGCTCGATCGGGCGGTTTGCATTACCATCGACGGCTGGCGCGTGCGGATCGGCGCCCGCACCGCTGCCCGGACCCCTGCCCGGACCGCGCAACGGATGGCCGACCAGCACCGCGAGCCCGTCGAACGCCTTCAGCGCGTCGGCCAGGGCAGCGAGCGCAGATGCCGCCGCCGCGTAGAACGCGGGCCGCAGCAGCAGGTCTTCCGGCGGATAGCCGGACAGCGCGAGTTCGGGCGCGACCATCAGCTGCGCACCATCGTTGTGCGCGGCGCGTGCGGCCGCGACGATCCGCGCGACGTTGCCGGCGAAATCGCCGACGGTGACGTTGATCTGGGCAAGAGCGAGTCGGGTCTTCATGGCGGGATCGGGCGGCGCGCCCGGAACGGCTGACGAAATCGAACCGGACGCGGGCCGCGGCGGCACGCATCCGGCAACATCCAACGGTACGGATTCACGCTTGAAACACGCACGCATCGATTATCGCACGGGCATCCTGTCGTCCCCCGCCGAGGTGCCGGCCGACGAATGGAACGCGCTGCTCGCCCGCGACGCGCAGCCGACGCCGTTCCTGCGCCACGAATTTCTCGACGCACTGCACGTCGCGCGCTGCGCGGTCGACGAGACCGGCTGGTCGCCGCACTTCGTCACGCTGACCGACGAGCGCACCGGCCGCCTCGCGGCCGCCGCGCCCGTCTACGCGAAGCAGCATTCTTACGGCGAATACGTGTTCGACTGGGCGTGGGCCGACGCCTATCAGCGCAACGACCTGCCCTACTACCCGAAGCTGCTGTGCGCGGTGCCGTTCACGCCCGTGCAGGGCACGCGCCTGCTCGCGGCCGACGACGACGCACGCCGCCGGCTCGCGGCCACGCTGCTCGCGTTCGCCGAGCAGAGCGACGTGTCGTCGCTGCACGTGCTGTTCCCGACCGGCGACGAGGCGCGGCTGCTCGAATCGATGGGAATGATGCTGCGCGAAGGCGTGCAGTTCCACTGGCTCAACGACGGCTACCGTCACTTCGACGACTTCCTCGGCACGCTCGAGCAGAAGAAGCGCAAGAACATCCGCGCGGAGCGACGCAAGGTGCACGACGCGGGCGTGACGTTCCGGCGGCTGACCGGCGACCGGATCACCGACGCCGACTGGCGCTTCTTCTCGCGCTGCTACCGGCAGACCTACCGCGAACACTTTTCGAGCCCGTACCTGAACCTCGATTTCTTCCGCACGATCGGCGCGACGATGCCCGAGAACCTGCTGCTCGTGATCGCGGAAGCCGACGGCCGGCCGATCGCGAGCGCGCTCGCCGTGTACCGGCGCGGCGAGCACGGCGGCGGCACGCTGTACGGCCGCTACTGGGGGGCGATCGAACACGTCCCCTGCCTGCATTTCGAAACGGCCTACTACCAGTTGCTCGAATTCTGCATCGAGGCCGGGCTCGACACGTTCGAAGGCGGCGCGCAAGGCGAGCACAAGCTCGCGCGCGGCTTCCTGCCGACCGTCACGCACTCCGCGCACTGGCTCGCGCACCCGGCGTTTTCCGATGCGGTCGCGCGCTTCCTCGAACGCGAGACCGAACATATCCACGCGTACGTCGACGAGTTGCGCGAACACGATCCGTTCCGGCGCGGCACCGAATAGCACCGGCAGGCACGTCGTCATGCGGCGAGGCCACGACCGGCCTCGCCGCATGACGCACGGCCGCCTCCGGCTCAGTGCGCGGCGAGCGTCACCGTCTGCGACAGCGCCTGCGGGTCGCGCGACGACGCGGCGGCCGACAGCACGTAGCTCCCCGCGCCGACCCGCCACGCATGCGCATTCGCATCCCATACCGCGAAGCGCTGCGCCGGGACCGCGACGCTGACCGTGCGCGCCTCGCCCGGCTGCAGCGCGACCTTGGTCCAGCCGACGAGCCGCTTCGGCGGCTCGCCGAGCGAAGCGGGCAGCGCCGCGTAGATCTGCACCGTCTGCGCACCGGCACGCGCGCCCGTGTTCGTCACCGTCACGCCGACCTTCACGTTGCCCGCCGCGTCGGCCTGCGCCGACATCCCCGACATCGCGTACGTCGTGTACGACAGCCCGTAGCCGAACGGGAACAGCGGCTCGATCGCCTTCGCGTCGAACCAGCGATAGCCGTACGCGAGGCCTTCCGCATAGACGGTCTGCGTGCGCGACGGATCGATCGCCGGCTGCGGCAGGTCGGCTTCCTGCTTCGGGAACGTCAGCGGCAACCGGCCCGACGGATTCGCGTCGCCGAACAGCAGGTCGGCGATCGCCTGGCCGCCCTGCGCGCCCGGATACCAGGCATCGAGCACGCCGTGCACGTTCGCGAGCCACGGCATCAGCACCGGGCTGCCGTTCTCGAGCACGACGACCACGCGCTTCGCCTTCGCGGCGACGGCCGCGATCAGCGCGTTCTGGTCGTATTGCTGGTTGTACGGATCGGCCTTCGCATCCGGCAGCGACAGGCTCGCGAGGTCGAGCCCTTCCGTTTGCCACTGCGTCGCGAACACGATGGCGACATCGGCCTGCGCGGCCGCGGCCGCCGCGGCATTCGCATCGGTCCCGTCGAGATAGCTGACCGAGGCGTTCGGCGCCTTCGCGCGGATCGCCGCGAGCGGCGCGGACTTGTACCAGGTCGCGCAGCCGCCGAACAGCGTGCCGGCCGGTTGCTCGCAGGTCGTCACCGCGTTGCCGTCGATCGCCGGTACCGCGCCCGAGCCGCCGCCCGACAGCACGCCGGCATCCGCATGCCCGCCGATCACGACGACCGACTTGAGCGCGCCGGCCGCGAGCGGCAGCACGGGCTGCGCATCGCCGGGCGCGGCCGCGTTCTTCAGCAGCACCGCCGCTTGCCGCGCGATCGCCAGCGCGTCGGCGTTGCCGGCGGCCTCGTCGATCGCACCGCCCGGCTTCGGCGGCGCATCCATCACGCCGATGCGGATCAGCGTGCGCAGCTTGCGCTGCACCATGTCGTTCAGGCGCGCGGCCGACACGCTGCCGGCCTGCAGCGCCGCGCGCAGCTTCGAGTTGAAGTAGGAGCCGAGCGGCGCGTTGCCGTCGTCGGCCGCGCCCGGCTGCTCCTCGTCGAGCCCGGCCTGCACGGCCGCGACGGTCGAGTGCGTCGCGCCCCAGTCGGACTGCACGACGCCCTTGAAGCCCCATTCGTTCTTCAGCACCGTCGTCAGCAGATACGGGTTCTCGCAGGCATACACGCCGTTCAGCTTGTTGTACGAGCACATCACGTTGCCCGGCTGACCGTCCTTCACGCCGATCTCGAACGCGAGCAGCTCGGCCTCGCGCATGGTCCGCTCGTCGACGACCGAATCGATCGTCATCCGGTTGGTTTCCTGGTCGTTGAACGCGAAATGCTTGATCGTCGCGATCACCTTCTGCGCCTGCGTCGCCTGCGTGCGCGCGGCGCTCAGCGTGCCCGCGAGCACCGGATCCTCGCCCATGTATTCGAACGTGCGGCCGTTGCGCGGCTCGCGCGCGAGGTTCACGCCGCCGCCGAGCCCTTCCGCGAAACCGAGCGCGCGCAGTTCCAGCGCGATGCGCGTGCCGTAAGTGCCCGCCAGCGCGGGATCCCAGGTCGCCGCGAGCGCGACCGGCGCCGGCAGCGCGGTCACGCGCGCGTTCTTCACGTTCACGCCGCCCGCCGAATCGGCGCTGCTGAGCGCCGGAATGCCGAGCCGCGGCACGCCGGGGATGTAGCTGGCGCCGTTCAGCGCGTCGGCCGGAAACGGGCCGCCCAGGTCGAGCGCGGGCATGCCCGTGCCGTGCACGAGCTGCAGCTTCTCGTCGGTCGTCAGTTGCGCGACGAGCGCGGCCGCGCGCTGGTCGGCCGCCACATCGGGGTCGGCCGGCGCGCTCGGGCCCGCCTGGATGTCGTCGCCGCCGCACGACGCGAGCAGCACCGTGAGCGCACACGCGGACGCAATCGTCGAACACCGGAACAGCGAAGTTTTCATTGATCCTCCAGAATCGTTCTGTTGTACTTGTCGCCACACTCCAGCGTCCGAGTCTAAAAAGTGACCGGTCACCACGCTTGACCGGCAGGAGCATGCGTTGACCTCTCGCAGCGGGGACAAACCCGAACGGCATGACGACAGGGAGACAGACATGGAGTTGCAACAGAAATCGGTATCCGTACGGATCTACCGCTGGCTGTGCGAGGACGCGCGCGCGAACGGCATCGATCCCGCGCCGCTTTACGACACGCTCGGCATCGGGCCGGCCGAGCTCGCCGACGACGCGCGCCGCATCGCGGGCGACCGGCATGTGGCTGCGATGCAGCTGACGAGCGGCTGGCCGCTGTCGTGGCGTCGCCCGCCGCCGCAAGTCGTGCCGTGGCTCGTGCAGTTTCCCGAACTCGCGGGCATCACGTGCAACGCGGCGACGCTGCGCGACGCGCTGCACGGCTACCTGCACTATCGCGAGCTGATCGGCAACGTCGACTGGGTGTTCGCGCACGAGCATCGCGATGCGATCGCGCTCGAGTACGTGAACGAAGGCGACGGCCGGCACGCGGGCAGCGCATTCACCAACCTCGCGATCCTCGCGGCACTCGCGCGCCTGTACGATCCGCACGCACGCATCGCCGACGCCGAATTCGCCGGCCGCGCGTTCGCGCCCGCCGCCGCGCTGCGCGACATGCTCGGCGCGCCGATGTCGTTCGACGCCGCGCACAATCGCATCGTGCTGCGCTCCGCGCACCTCGACACGCCGTTCGAGCGCTACAACGCGCCGCTCGCCGGCATCCAGCGTCATGCGGCCGACGCCGCGCGCGAGCGCGTGCGGGCACGCTCGACGTTCGGCTCGTCGGTCGAGCAGTGCGTGCGCGACTGGCTGCGCACGTCCGACGAAGTCGACGTGCCGACCGACACGCTGATGCAGCACGTATGCACGCGCTTCGCGATGTCGCGCTGGACGCTGCGCCGGCGGCTGCATCGCGAAGCCGTCGGGTTCCATGCGCTTGTCGCGCAGGCGCGACTCGGCGAAGCACGCGACCTGCTGCTGAACACGCAGTTGCCGATCGGCGAGATCGGCGTGCGCGTCGGCTTCCGTTCGACGAGCGCGTTCACGCGCTTCTTCACGCGCGAACTCGGCGCGGCGCCGAGCCGCTTTCGCGACGGACACGGCGACCGGTGGCGTTGACGCGCGTTTTTTCTGAGACACTGGCGGCTTCGCACTCCGCCGCCCTGCCATGTCCTGGTTTCTGTATCTGATCGAATGCGCCGACGACAGCGTCTATACGGGCATCACGACCGACGTTGCCGCGCGCTTCGACGAACACGCGTCCGGCAAGGGCGCGCGCTACACGCGCTCGCGCAAGCCGCGTGCGGTGCTCGCGTCGTTTCCGCTGCCCGACCGGTCGAGCGCGTCGCGGGCGGAATACTGGGTGAAGCGGCTTACGCCCGTGCAGAAGCGGGAGCTGGCGGCCGGGTTGCGGACGCTCGAATCGGTGTTGCCCGTCGTGGCGACGCTCGATGAAAGCGCGGACGCGGCCGGCTCACCGGTGCGCACGCGCGGGCGCAAGCAGGCGAAGGCGGAGAACGCCGACAACCTGGCGGACACGGCCGCGGCGCAACCGGCTGCAGCGGAAAACGTGAAGGCCGGGAAAGTCGGCAAACCGGCAAAGGCGGCAACGCGCAAACCAGCGGCGACGAAAGCCAAAAAGGCCGCGCCGGAAGCGAAACGTGCACAAGCCGACGGCGCCACAGCCGTAAAAAAGACCGCGTCGCGCGGCATGTCGGTAAAGAAGACCAGGCCGCCCGCATCCGCTTCATCGAAACCGAAGGCCCCGGCCGCCGTCGGCCAGCCCGCGGCGAACACGCGCAAGAACGCCGCTTCCGAGCCGGCCCGTCGCCGGCCATCGGCCGCGACAACCATCGAAGCGGCCCCGCCCCGCGCAACACGTGCGAAGACCGCGCCGGCCGCGGCGCCGTCCGCACGCCGGAAACCCGCGCGCCCAAAACAAAACCGCGCGGCCTCCTGAGGAGACACGCGCGGTCTGCGTTCCGTACGAACCGGCCGTCGGCCGGCACGCCGCTTACTTCTTGTAGTTCGCGGCGCCGTCGGTGATTTCCTTGTGCGCGGCTTCGATGCCGGCCCAGCCTTCGACCTTCACCCACTTGCCCTTCTCGAGCGCCTTGTATTGCTCGAAGAAGTGCTTGATCTGGTCCTTCAGGTACTCGGGCACGTCGTCGATCGACTTCAGGTTCGCCGTCATCGGGCAGACCTTGTCGTGCGGCACGGCGACCAGCTTCGCGTCGACGCCCGACTCGTCGGTCATCTGCAGCATGCCGAGCACGCGCGAGCGCACGATCGAGCCTGCCAGCAGCGGGAACGGCGTGATCACCAGCACGTCGACCGGATCGCCGTCGCCCGACAGCGTCTGCGGGATGTAGCCGTAGTTCACCGGATAGCGCATGCCCGTGCCGATGAAGCGGTCGACGACGAGAAGGCCCAGTTCCTTGTCCGCCTCGTACTTCACCGGGTCGCTTTGCGCGGGAATCTCGATGATCACGTTGAAATCTTGCGGCAGGTCCTTGCCGGCCGGAACATGATTGAAGCTCATGAGCACTCTCTGTAGGTCGATGGGAATTCGGGACAGGGCGCAGCGGCCGATGCACCGGCGCGGGCGCCCCCCAAGGGAATGCGCCATTATAGCCAATCGACCGGTGGCGTCCGGATGACGATCGGCGCGATAATCGTTCCGGATGGTCGGCCGTCGCACTGCCGGCCGCGTGGCACGGCATCGGCGTCGGCGCTGAAGCGCCAACCCGGGTACACGGGAGCAGGCATGGAAGAGGCGAAGCACTTCATCGCGGGCGAATGGACGTTGCCCGCGCAACTGGAAACCATCGCGGTCGTCGATCCCTCCGATGGCCAGCCGTTCGCGGTCATCGCGCGCGGCACGGCGCCCGATGTCGAGCGCGCGGTCGCCGCGGCCCGCGACGCGTTCGCGGGCCCGTGGGGCGCCGCGAGCGCCGCCGAACGCGGCCGCGTGCTGATGCGGCTGTCGGCGCGCGTGACCGATTCGATCGAGGAACTCGCCGCGATCGAGGCGCGCGATACCGGCAAACCGCTGAAGCAGGCACGCGCCGACGCGGCCGCGCTCGCGCGCTACTTCGAGTTCTACGCGGGCGCCGCCGACAAGCTGCACGGCGAAACCCTCCCCTACCAGGCCGGCTACACGGTGCTGACGGTGCGCGAGCCGCACGGCGTCACGGGCCACATCGTGCCGTGGAACTACCCGATGCAGATTGTCGGGCGCAGCGTCGGCGCGGCGCTCGCGGCCGGCAACGCGTGCGTCGTCAAGCCGGCCGAGGATGCGTGCCTGTCCGTGCTGCGCGTCGCCGAGCTCGCCGCCGAAGCCGGCCTGCCGGCCGGTGCGCTCAACATCGTCACCGGCTACGGCCACGAAGCCGGTGCCGCGCTCGCGCGCCATCCGGGCATCGACCACATCTCGTTTACGGGTTCGCCGGCCACCGGCAAGCTGGTCACGCAGATGGCGGCCGAGAACCACGTGCCCGTCACGCTCGAACTCGGCGGCAAGTCGCCGCAGATCGTGTTCGCCGATGCCGATCTCGAGGCGGCGCTGCCCGTGCTCGTGTCCGCGATCGTGCAGAACGGCGGGCAGACCTGCTCGGCCGGCAGCCGCGTGCTGATCGAGCGCGCGGTGTACGAGCCGCTCGTCGAGCGCCTCGCCACCGCGTTCAACGGGCTGCGCGTCGGCCCGAGCCGCGCCGATCTCGACTGCGGCCCGCTGATCAACGCGAAGCAGCAGCAGCGCGTGTGGGATTTCCTGTCCGACGCGCAGCACGACGGCATTCCGATGGCCGCGCACGGGCAGGTCGTCGCCGATGCGCCCGAAAGCGGCTTCTACCAGGCCCCGGCGCTGTTGCGCGACGTACCGCCGTCGCACCGCCTCGCGCAGGAGGAAGTGTTCGGCCCCGTGCTCGCCGCGATGCGTTTCGTCGACGAGGACGAAGCCGTCGCGCTCGCGAACGGCACGCCATACGGCCTCGTCGCGGGCATCTGGACGCGCGACGGCGCGCGCCAGATGCGGCTTGCGCGCCGCCTGCGCGCGGGCCAGGTGTTCATCAACAACTACGGCGCGGGCGGCGGCGTCGAGCTGCCGTTCGGCGGCGTCGGCCACTCGGGCCACGGCCGTGAAAAAGGCTTCGAGGCGCTGTACGGCTTCACCGCGCTGAAGACGATCGCGATCCGCCACGGCTGAACGCGCCGGCGGCGGCCGGTCGCGACATGACGCACGACGATTCTGATAACCGGCACAGGAGATACACCATGCGGTTGAGCGGCAAGACGGCCATCGTCACGGGCGGCGGCTCGGGCTTTGGCGAAGGCATCGCGAAGACGTATGCGCGCGAAGGCGCGAACGTCGTCGTCAACGACCTGAACGGCGCGGCGGCCGAGCGCGTCGCGAGCGAGATCGCGCTCGCGGGCGGCAAGGCGATCGCGGTCGCCGGCGACGTGTCGAGGCAGGACGACTGGCATGCGCTGCTGCAGGCCGCGCTCGACGATTTCCACGCGGTGCAGATCGTCGTGAACAACGCGGGCACCACGCACCGCAACAAGCCCGTGCTCGACGTGACGGAAGCCGAGTTCGATCGCGTGTACGCGGTCAACATGAAGAGCCTGTTCTGGTGCGTGCAGACCTTCGTGCCGTACTTCCGCGCCCAGGGCGGCGGCGTGTTCGTCAACGTCGCGTCGACGGCCGGCGTGCGGCCGCGCCCGGGCCTCGTCTGGTACAACAGCACGAAGGGCGCGATGATCACCGCGAGCAAGTCGCTCGCGGCCGAGCTCGGCGCCGACCGCATCCGCGTGAACTGCATCAATCCCGTGCTCGGCGAGACGGCGCTGATGACCGAGTTCATGGGCTGCGAGGACACGCCGGAAAACCGCCGCCGCTTTCTCGCGACGATCCCGCTCGGCCGCTTCTCGACGCCGCAGGACATCGCGAACGCGGCGCTCTACCTTGCATCCGACGAGGCCGAGTTCATCACCGGCGTGTGCCTCGAAGTCGACGGCGGGCGCTGCATCTAGTCGTAACGGGCGGCACGACAATCACGCCATTGCTTCGCACGAAACCGGATCGGGCGCCGCTGCGCCCGCTCCGGCCAACTACAAGGACTGGAGACAACATGGCAACATCGACGCAGTCGCTGCCGGGCTCGTCCGGCGCATTCGAGGAAGCAACCTACCGCAAGGTCTCGTGGCGGCTCGTGCCGCTCCTGCTGCTGTGCTACGTGGTCGCGTATCTCGACCGCGTGAACGTCGGCTTCGCGAAACTGCAGATGGCGAGCGACCTGAACCTGAGCGACACCGTGTACGGGCTCGGCGCCGGGATCTTCTTCTTCGGCTATTTCCTGTTCGAAGTGCCGAGCAACATCATCCTGCACAAGGTCGGCGCGCGGGTGTGGATCGCGCGCATCATGGCGACCTGGGGCGTGATCTCGATCCTGACGATGTTCGTCACGACGCCCGCGATGTTCTACGTGATGCGCTTCCTGCTCGGCGTCGCCGAAGCGGGCTTCTTCCCCGGCGTGATCCTCTACCTCACGTATTGGTATCCCGCGCACCGGCGCGGCCGGATGACGACGTTCTTCATGACGGCCGTCGCCCTGTCCGGCGTGATCGGCGGGCCGATCTCGGGCTTCATCCTGAAGGCGTTCGACGGCGTGAGCGGCTGGCACGGCTGGCAATGGCTGTTCCTGCTCGAAGGCATCCCGTCGGTGCTCGCCGGCGTGCTCGTGTTCTTCACGCTCGACGAGCGGATCGCGAAGGCGACGTGGCTGACCGACGAGGAAAAGGCGCTGCTCGCCCGCAACGTCGACGCGGAGGAAGCGACCAAGGAGGACCTGTCGCTCGGCGCGGTGATGTCGAGCCCGCGCGTATGGCTGATGGCGCTGATCTATTTCTCGTTCGTGATGGGGCTCTACGGCGTCGGATTCTGGCTGCCGACGATCATCAAGGCGACAGGCGTGACCGACACGATCATGATCGGCCTGCTGTCGGCGATTCCGTATGCGGCCGCGGTGGTCGCGATGATCCTGATCGCGCGGAGCGCGGACAAGCGCCGCGAACGCCGCTGGCACCTCGCGATTCCGGCGGCGATCGGCGCGCTCGGGCTCGTGCTGTCGGTGATCTGGGCGCACCAGACCGCGCTCGCGATGTTCGGCCTCACGCTCGCGACGATCGGCATCCTGACGACGCTGCCGCTGTTCTGGAGCCTGCCGACCGCCTTCCTCGGCGGCACGGCCGCCGCGGCCGGCATCGCGATGATCAATTCGATCGGCAACCTCGCCGGCTTCCTGAGCCCCTACCTGATGGGATGGCTCAAGCAGGCGACGAGCGCCAACGATGCGGGCATGTACATGCTCGCCGGGTTCCTCGTGCTCGGCGGGCTGCTCGCGCTGTCGGTGCCGAAGCGGCTGGTCGACAAGTGATGCGCGGCGCGTAACCGCACACCGGGCACACGGAGCGCGCCGGCCGACCGACTGCCTCCACCGAAACGCCCCGGCGACCGGCATCCGTCCGGTCGCCGGGGCGTTTTTGCTTTCGGACCGGCGCCACGCGGATCGACCGGACGCCACGCCAGACGGACGATGGCACCTTATCCATCAAATTATTCCCTTATGCTCCTATATATATGGAACAATAAAGAACATTCAGGGAATCATTTGCCGATCATGTTCCACACCGTCGAAGACACTGCCGCACGCCTGCGCGTCCATCCGAAGACCGTCCTGCGGTTCATTCGCGACGGCAAGCTGCGCGCGACGCGGGTCGGCCGTGCGTACCGCATCCTCGACACCGACCTCGCCGCGTTCGCGCCGGCGGCGCCGGCGGCGCCGGCCGCCGCTCCGCGCGCGGTGCGCGTCACCAGCATCGTCGACATCCCCGACGCGTCGCAATCGCTGCACCAGTACCTGTCGCGGTCGCTGCACGCGATGGCGTCGGGCCGCACGTCGTACGTCGATCCCGTGCGGATCGACGTCACGTTCGACCCCGCCTCGAGCCTGGTCAAGGTCGTCGTCGCCGCGACGCCGGCCGACACGGCGGCGCTGATGTCGTCGCTCGACATGCTGCTGCAGAAAAGCGGGACATGAGCGCGATCTTCCGGTCGCCCCGCCACGCACGCGCGATTCGCGCCGCCTACGCGGCCGCGCTGTCGCACTGGCCGGCCGGCCATCGGCGCATCACGGTGCAAACGCGCCACGGCGCGACGCACGTGATCGCCTGCGGCCCCGAACACGCGCCGCCGGTCGTGCTGATCCATGGCGCGCAGACGACGGCGGCCAGCTGGCAGCACTACGCGGCCGCATGGTCGACGCACTTCCGGCTCTACGCGATCGACGTGATCGGCGAAGCGGGGCCGAGCGCGCCGTCGCGCCCGCCGCTGGCAAGCGACGCGTACGCGCAATGGCTCGACGACGTGCTGGACGGCCTGCAGGTGTCGCGCGCCGCGTTCGTCGGCATCTCGCTCGGCGCGCGCACGGCGCTCGACTTCGCGTTGCGCCGGCCCGCGCGCGTGACGCGGCTCGTGCTGCTCTGCCCGTCCGGCATCGGCCGGCAAAAGCCGTTTCTGTGGTGGGCACTCCCGCTGCTGCTGCTCGGCGAGGTCGGGCGCGCCTGCGTGCGACGGCGCGTGCTCGGCCGCCTGCCGCCCGCGTCGACGCCGGCCGAACGTGACGCGCTCGCACTGATGCGCGCCGTCGATCGCGGGTTTCGCCCGCGCCTCGAACCGATCCCGGTATTCGACGACGCGACGCTGCGCACGCTGTCCGCGCCCGTCCTGGCGATCGTCGGCGGTCGCGACGCGCTGCTCGATTCACGCGACACGCACGATCGCCTGACGCGTCTCGTGCCGCACGCGCAGGTCCTGATGCTTCCCGAGCAGCGTCACTTCATCCGCGGGCAGCGCGACAACGTGCTCGCGTTTCTCATCTCGACGAAACCGATCGACATGCACCACCGAATCGTTCAGGCAGCCGGCAGCCGCGTGCTGGTCCGCGATCCTTGTGCCGGCCTCGTGCGGCGGGAAAGCGATGCGCTCGACCTCGTCGCGCTTGCGCACGAGCACGAAGCCGACTGGATCGCGATCGCCGCGGACGCGCTGCACGACGACTTCTACCGGCTCGACAGCGGGCTGGCCGGCACCGTGCTGCAGAAGCTCGTCAACTACGGCGTCCGGCTCGGCGTGGTCGGCGACATCGACCGCCGGCTCGCGCGCAGCGAAGCGCTGCGCGCGCTCGTTCGCGAGTCCAATCGCGGGGAGTCGGTCTGGTTCGTCGCGAGCGAGGCGGACCTGCTGCGCAGGCTCGGCGCATGACGGACAAAAAAAAGCCCCGAAGGCCGCCTGGCGTTCGGGGCGTCTTGCGCGGCGCAGCCGCCGCGTCAGACCACGGTGATCGCGAGCGCGCTTTCGCGATAGTGCTTCGCCGCCTTGTCGGTTTCGCCGAGCTGCTCGAACAGGCGCGCGAGCGCGCGATGCGCCCGCACCTTCAGCGCGTCGTTGTCGGCCAGCTTCAACGCCGATTCGAGGAACGACTGCGCCTTGCCCCACAGCTGCTGCTGCTGGCAGAGGCGGCCGAGCGCGAACAGCAGGTCGGCATCGTCCGGGTGATCCTTCTTCCACCCTTCCGCCTTCTGGATCAGCGGCAGCGCATCGGCGCCGGCCGTATCCGGGTAACGGCGCAACAGGCGTGCATCCCAGTTGTGCGCGAGCGCGTCCTCGACGATGCGGCGCGCTTCGTTGCGACGCTCGAGCGGCACAAGCAGGTCGGCCGCGAGATCGGCCAGACGCGGCGACTGGCGCTCGACCGGCGACAGCGACTGCCACACTTCGAGCAGCGCGTCCGGGTCGTGCCGGCGTTCGCGCAGCAGGTTTTCCGCCGCCTGCTGGCGCAGCCGCACGGCCGCGGCCGGATGCAGCGCCTCGCGCTTCTCGAGCGCCTTGGCGAGCTTCAGCACCTCGGCCCAGTTCTTCAACTGCTGCTGCGCACGCAGCGCGACCTGCTGCGCATGGATGCGCTTGCCGCCGGCCTGCATGTCGGCGAGCGCGGCGAGCGCGCCGTCGGCATCGCGCGCATCCGCGCGCATGTCGGCCGCGGCGAGCAGCCGTGCGTCCTGCCATTCCGGCGCATCGACTTTCGACAGCCAGTCGTCGCGGCGCGTGTACTCGTGCATCCGGTGCGCGGCCGTGGCGCCGACGAGACTCGCGGCGCCCAGGTTCGCGTCGACCGACAGCGCTTCACGCGCGGCCTTCTCCGCGCGCGAGAAGCGGCCCGCGTACAGGTTCGAAATCGCATCGCGCAGCGACGCCTGCGCCTTCTCGTTGCGCGAACGCGCACGATACGCGGCAACCCGCTGCGGCATGCGCCAGATGTTCCGCACGATGCGCAGCAGCGCGTACACGACGATGAACAGCACGACGATGGCGATCACGAACAGGTTCAGCGACACGTCGACCCGGTACGGCGGATAGACGAGCAGCACCTGCCCCGCGTCGAAACGGCCGACGGTGGCGAGCGCCGCGGCGATCGCGAACAGGACCGCGAGCCAGACGATTCCTCGAAGCGTCATCGTTACCCCCGGCTCTTGAACTGCTGAACGGCGTTCAGGCTGGTGTTCAGGTTCGGCACCGCGACCGTCAGCGATGCGCCGTCAACCTGCTTGAGCAGATCCTCGACGGTCTGCGTGTCCTTCGATGCCTGATCGAAATACTTCCCGAGCGACGCCTGCGCGGCGTGCAGGTCGGCCTTCATCGCGCTGTCGTTGCGCGCGAGCAGCGACAGCCGCGCGGTGAGCAGGCGCAGCTTCACGTTCTCGCGCACGAAGTAGCCCTGGTCGGGCGACGCGAGCATCGCGTCCGCGTTGTCGATCCGGCGCACCTGCACGAGGCCCTTGAGCTGCTGGCCCAGGCCGGCCGAGAAGTCGTGCCACCACACCTTCCAGCGCGGCTCGCCGGCTACCGCCGACGAAGCGGCTTCAACCGGCGCGGCCTTCGGCGCCGCATGCGGCACGATCGCCTCGCCGGACAGCGGCAGCGCGTCGATCTTCGCGATCGCGTCGTCGAGCTTGATCGCGAGGCCCGTGAGATCGGCCGCCGGCGCGGCCTTCAGTTTTTCGATGTCCAGCGCGAGCGCCTTGCGCACCGTGACGGCCTGCGCGCTCTGCGACGTCGCGAGACGCGCGTCGGCGTTCTGCAGCGCGATCAGCGCGAGCTGCGTGTTGCCGGTCAGCTGCAGCTGCTGGCTCGCGCTCGACAGCATCTGGTCGACTTCCTCGAGCATCCACGCATCGCGGTTGCGCGACAGGTCCTGGTATTGCTGCTGCAGCGCCTGCTGCGCGCTCTGCGCGTCGGCGAGCTTGCCGTCGAGCTGCGCGAGCTGCGTGTCGACCTGGTGCGTACTGGCGAGCGCCTGCTCGGTCTTCATGCGCGTTTCCGCCGTCTGCGCGTCGAGCGCCTTCTGGCGCGCGACGAACGTGCCGTCGAGCCGGTCGATCTTGCGGTTCAGCGCATAGCCGCCGACACCGGCCGCGCAGCCGAGCACGACGACGACGAACCACAGCACCGCGCTGCCGCCGCGGCGCGCGTGCGGCTCGGGCGCGAGATAAGGGGGGCTGGACGGCGGCGCGGATGCAGCGGCCGACTGGGAAGCGACGCTTTTGGAATCGTTGGTATCTGTCATGCGTTTAGTCACCGGTACGGCTGTCGCCGGTTGGACGGCCTCGTCGGCCATCGTTCGAAACGCGCGGACGATGCGCTCATCGCCCGCGCCGGTCAGCGTAATCCTATCAAAACCCAATGCGCGCGCGGTCTGCTCGATCCGCGGGTGCGGCGTGACGAGCGGCGCATGCTTCAGCGCGTCGATCTCCACATCGTTCAGGTGCGCGCGGGCCAGCTCGTGCAGGTTGCGCACGCCTTCCGAACTCGTGACGAGCCACGCGTGCGGCTGGCCGTCGAGCAGCGCGTGCACGCGCTCCCACGCGCCGACGCGCGGCTCCGGCACGACGCGCCGGTACGCCGCGACGAGCGTGACGTCCGCGCCGGCCTCGCGCAGCCGGTCGGCAAGCCATTCGCGCCCGCCGTCGCCGCGCACGATCAGCACGCGCTGGCCCGCCAGCGCCTGCGCGCCGCCGAACGCGGCCTCGATGCACGCGAACAGGCTTTCCGAATCGTAATGGGGAACGCCGCCGTCGGCCGGTGCCTGCGGCGCGATCACGCGGTGCGCGGGCGCCGCGATGCCGTGACGCTCGAGCGCCGCGACGCTGCCCGGCCCGACCACGCCGACCGGCAGCGCGTTCGGCCAGATCGCGCCGTACTGCGCGAGCGCGCGGTCGATCGCGTTCGGCGACACGAAAATCACCAGCGCGTAATCGGCGAGCGCCGCGAACGCGGCATCGAGCGGCGCCGGGTCGTCGACCGGCGCGATGTCGATCAGCGGAAATTCGAGCACGTCGCAGCCGGCCTCGGCGAGTTGCGACGCAAGCGCGTCGGACTGGCCGTCCGGACGTGTCAGGACAGCGGTGAACGCGCGCGCGCCGCCCGCCATCAGGCGTCGCCCTTGCCGGCCTGCGAGGCCGCGAGCAGCGCCTGGACGATGTCGAGCGCGCCTTGCGCCTCGAGTTCGTCGGACACCGCACGGCCGAGCGCGAGCGCATCGGCGACCGTCATCACGGCGCCGCGCTCCTCGGCCGTCAGCACGCGCTTGCCGTCGGTCGTCGACACGCGGCCCGTCAGGTACAGCTCGCCCGCGCGCCACACCGCATGCGCGGCGAGCGGCACCTCGCAGCTGCCGCCGAGCGCGCGCGACACCATCCGTTCGGCCTCGACCGCGAGCGCCGTGCGCGGGTCGTGCAGCGGCGCGAGCCACGCGGCGACGTCGTCGCGGCGCGCGGCGATCTCGATGCCGAGCGCGCCCTGGCCGGCCGCGGGCGGGCTGGCTTCGACGTCGATCAGCGTGCGGATGCGCGCGTCGAGGCCGAGGCGTTTCAGGCCGGCGGCCGCGAGGATGATCGCCGCGTAGTCGCCGCGGTCGAGCTTCGCGAGGCGCGTGTCAAGGTTGCCGCGCAGCGGCAGGACTTCCAGGTGCGGATAGCGCGACCGCAGCATCGCTTCGCGGCGCAGACTCGACGTGCCGACGACCGCGCCGGCGGGCAGCGCGTCGAGCGACGCGTAGTCGTTCGACACGAAGGCATCGCGCGGGTCTTCGCGCGCCATGATCGCGGCAAGCGAGAAGCCGTCGGGCAATGCCATCGGCACGTCCTTCAGCGAATGCACGGCGAGATCGGCGCGGCCGTCGGCCAGCGCGCTCTCCAGTTCCTTCACGAACAGGCCCTTGCCGCCGACCTTCGACAGCGTGCGATCGAGAATCTGATCGCCACGGGTCGTCATCCCGAGGATTTTCACGTCACAAGCTGGATATAATTTGCGCAGCGCATCACGCACATGTTCGGCTTGCCACATCGCCAGGCGGCTCTCGCGCGAAGCAATCGTCAACGTCGCGGGCGGCTGTGCCTGTCGCGGCCCGGCCGCGGGAGTCTCGGAATTCATTGCTGGAACATCGAAGGACGGGATTGAAGATCGAACAATGGTAGCACGCACGCCCCGGCCCGCCCGGGCCCGGAGCCCGCGCCCGGCCTGCCCCCGTGCGGGTCGCGGCGCCGATGTGCGGATGTGCCGCACGTAGCTGGTTGCTTGACCGCAGTTCCCGCAGTTTCCGCAGTTCCTTTTGACTCGAGCTTTCCCAAGGAAACCCATCGTGAAGTCTTCCGGATCGGCGCGTACGGCGCGCCGCAATGCTGCCCTGTCCTCCTCCGACGCCTCGACGGACACCGTCGCCACCGCCGCGAACGGCCGTGCGAAAACGGCAACGAAACCGAAAGACCCGATACGTCAGACAAAACGCGTGACGAAAGCCGCCGGCGCCGCCGCCCGCACGGCCGCCGCGCCGAAGGCCGGCACGCGCACGCGCGAGGACAAGGACCGTCCGCTGTTCGAAGACATCCGCTTCCTCGGCCGCCTGCTGGGCGACGTCGTGCGCGAGCAGGAAGGCGATACGGTATTCGACGTCGTCGAGACGATCCGCCAGACCGCGGTCAAGTTCCGCCGCGAGGACGACAACGAAGCCGCGCAGACGCTCGAGAAGAAACTGCGCAAGCTGACGCCGGAACAGACGGTGAGCGTCGTGCGCGCGTTCAGCTATTTCTCGCATCTCGCGAACATCGCGGAAGACCGCCACCACAACCGCCGCCGCCGCATCCATGCGCTGGCGGGCTCGGCGTCGCAACCGGGCACGGTCGCGTACGCGCTCGAACAGCTGAAGACGACCGGCAACGCGTCGAAGCGCCTGCTGCAGCGCTTCTTCGACGATGCGCTGATCGTGCCGGTGCTGACCGCGCACCCGACCGAAGTGCAGCGCAAGAGCATCCTCGACGCGCAGCACGACATCGCGCGCCTGCTCGCCGAGCGCGACCAGGAACTGACCGCGCGCGAGCGCCAGTACAACGAAGCGATGCTGCGCGCGCGCGTCACCGCGCTGTGGCAGACCCGCATGCTGCGCGACGCGCGCCTGACGGTCGGCGACGAGATCGAGAACGCGCTGTCCTACTACCGCGCGACGTTCCTCGACGAGCTGCCCGCGCTGTACGGCGACATCGAGGCCGCGCTCGCCGAGCACGGCCTGTCCGCGCGCGTGCCCGCGTTCTTCCAGATGGGCAGCTGGATCGGCGGCGACCGCGACGGCAATCCGAACGTGACCGCCGCGACGCTCGACGAGGCGATCAACCGCCAGGCCGCGGTGATCCTCGAGCACTACCTGGAACAGGTGCACAAGCTCGGCGCCGAGCTGTCGGTGTCGAACCTGCTGGTCGGCGCGAACGACGCGGTGAAGGCGCTCGCGGCCGCCTCGCCCGACCAGTCGCCGCACCGCGTCGACGAACCGTATCGCCGCGCGCTGATCGGCATCTACACGCGGCTTGCCGCGAGCGCGCGCGTGCGCGTCGGCGAAGGCACGGTGCCCGTGCGCAGCGCGGGCCGCGGCGCGCCGCCGGTGCGCGCGATCCCGTATGCGGATTCCGAGGCGTTCGTCGCCGACCTGAAGGTGCTGACCGCCTCGCTCGACGAACACCACGGCACGTCGCTCGCCGCGCCGCGCCTCGCGCCGCTCGTGCGCGCGGCCGAGGTATTCGGCTTCCATCTCGCGAGCATCGACCTGCGCCAGAGCTCCGACATCCACGAAGCGGTGGTCGCCGAACTGTTCGCGCGCGCGGGCGTCGAGGCGAACTACGCGGCGCTCGCCGAGGAAGACAAGCTGCGCGTGCTGCTCGCCGCGCTCGCCGACCCGCGCCCGCTGCGCTCGCCGTACTTCGAATACTCGGCGCTCGCGCAGAGCGAGCTCGGCGTGTTCGAGAAGGCGCGCGAAGTCCGCGCGCAATTCGGCGCGCGCGCGGTGCGCAACTACATCATCTCGCATACGGAAACCGTCAGCGACCTCGTCGAGGTCCTGCTGCTGCAGAAGGAGACGGGGCTGCTCGAGGGCGCGCTCGGCGTGCCGGGCGGCGACGCGAGGAACAGCCTGATGGTGATCCCGCTGTTCGAGACGATCCCCGACCTGCGCGACGCCGCGCGCATCATGCGCGAATACTTCGCACTGCCGGGCATCGACGCGCTGATCGCCCACCAGGGCGCCGAGCAGGAAGTGATGCTCGGCTACTCGGACAGCAACAAGGACGGCGGCTTCCTCACGTCGAACTGGGAGCTGTACCGCGCGGAACTCGCGCTCGTCGACCTGTTCCGCGCCCGCAAGATCACGCTGCGGCTGTTCCACGGCCGCGGCGGCACGGTCGGCCGCGGCGGCGGCCCGACCTACCAGGCGATCCTGTCGCAGCCGCCGGGCACCGTGAACGGCCAGATCCGCCTGACCGAACAGGGCGAGGTGATCGCGAGCAAGTTCGCGAACCCCGAGATCGGCCGGCGCAACCTGGAGACCGTCGTCGCCGCGACGCTCGAGGCGTCGCTGCTGCCGCAGTCGAACGCGCCCGCGCAGTTGCCCGCGTTCGAAGCCGCGATGCAGACGCTGTCCGATTCGGCGATGGCCGCGTACCGCGCGCTCGTCTATGAGACCCCGGGCTTCACCGACTACTTCTTCTCGTCGACGCCGATCACCGAGATCGCCGAGCTGAACATCGGCAGCCGCCCGGCATCGCGCAAGCTGCAGGATCCGAAGCAGCGCAGGATCGAGGATCTGCGCGCGATTCCGTGGGGCTTCTCGTGGGGCCAGTGCCGGCTGCTGCTGACGGGCTGGTACGGCTTCGGCAGCGCGGTGAGCGCGTATCTCGACAGCGCCGGGGACGACGCCGAACGCACGAAGCGCGTCACGCTGCTGAAGAAGATGAACAAGACCTGGCCGTTCTTCTCGAACCTGATGTCGAACATGGACATGGTGCTCGCGAAGACCGATCTCGCGGTCGCATCGCGCTATGCGCAGCTCGTGTCCGACCGCAAGCTGCGCAAGCACGTGTTCGAGCGGATCGTCGCGGAATGGGAGCGCACGTCGCAGGCGCTCGCGGAGATCACCGGGCAGGAAGGCCGCCTCGCGACCAACCCGCTGCTCGCGCGCTCGATCAAGAACCGCTTCCCGTATCTCGATCCGCTGAACCACCTGCAGGTCGAGTTGATCAAGCGTCACCGCGCGGGCGACACGAACGCGCGGCTGCGCCGCGGGATCCACCTGACGATCAACGGGATCGCGGCCGGCCTGCGCAACACCGGCTGATCCGCCCGCGGCGCGGGCGCGTTCCGCGCCGGCCTGGACGCGAAGGCCGCGATACGCACGAGCGCGTATCGCGGCTTTTTTCATGGCGCGGCGCGCCGCGCGTTCAATGCGCGTCGATCAGCAGCGCGTCGTGCTCGAACGAACCGTCGGGCTGCACCGCGTAGTAGCCGCGCACCTCGTCGGGCGCGTGCGCCCACAGCGCGCGAATGCCGGTCACGCTGTCGGCCGGCGTGCGGATGCGCGCGACCCACGTGTCGAAATCGATCGGCAGCCGCCAGCGGCTGTGTACCTGCGCGTCGAAGCCGGCTTCGCGGAACATCGCGAGCCATTCGTCCGCCCGGTAGTCGCGCACGTGCGATGCGTCGCGCAGCACTTCCGCGGCCTGCAGGTACGTGTCGAGGAGCGGATGGTCGTTGCCGGCGATGTCGATCATCAGCACGCGGCCGCCCGGCTTCAGCACGCGGCGCACCTCGGCGAGCGCCGCGCGCAGGTCGTGCCAGTGGTGCGCGCTCATCCGGCTCACGACCCAGTCGAACGTCGCGGTATCGAACGGCAGCCGCTCGGCCGGCCCCTGCTGCGTGCGGATGTTCGCGAGCCCGCGCTCGCGCGCGGCCGCATCGACGGTCGCGAGCATCGGCGCGGCGAGATCGTAGGCGACCACGTCGCGCACGTGCGGCGCGACCGCGAAGCTCGCGTGGCCGGCGCCGCAGCCGAGATCGAGCACCGCGGCCTCGGGCGTCGCACTCACCGCGTCGGCGAGCGTCCGCAGGTCGGCACCCGTCGCATGAACCGTGCTCGTCAGATAGGCGGCGGCCGTCGTGCCGAATGCGTCGGCGACCTGGTCGTGGTGTTTCATCGTTCGCTCCTTTCTCTTGCGCAAGCGGCCGGCATGGATGCGCCAGCGCGCATTCCGGCCCCCTGCAACACGTTTGGTGGGACGCCCGCTGCCCTGCCAGCGTGCGACCCGCTACAATAGGCCCGCGTCTGTACCAGTACAAGTTAAGCAGTTATTCTGGTATTCAATCCACCTGCCTGAACGTTGCCGCGCCCCCGCTTCCCTTTCGCCGTTTCCGCATGAACCAGCCGTCCTCCGCCTCCGTCCCGCCGCTCGACGCCACGCCCGCCCGTGCGCTCGGCGAATTCATCCGTGCCCATCGCGAGCGGCTGTCGCCGCAGGCCGTCGGGCTGCCGCCCGGCCCGCGCCGCCGTACGCCGGGGTTGCGGCGCGAGGAAGTCGCGCAGCTGTGCGGCGTCAGCCCGACCTGGTACACGTGGATCGAGCAGGGCCGCCCGGTGTCCGCATCGGCCGACGCGCTCGCGCGGATCGCCGTCGCGCTGCAGCTGTCGAAGGCCGAGCGCGCCTACCTGTTCGAGCTGGCCGCGCAGCGCGATCCGGCCGAGCCCGACGTCGCGGGCGGCGACCTGCCGCCGACGCTCGCCGCGACCGTCGCGGCGATCGCGACGCCCGCGTACGTGCTCGACCGGCAATGGAACGCGCTCGCGTGGAACGCACCGGCCGCCGCGCTCTTTTCCGGCTGGCTCGACGGCGAGCACGACCGCAACCTGCTGCGCTTCACGTTCATGTCGCCGGCCGCGCGCACGCTGATCGTCGACTGGGAAACCCGCGCCCGGCGGCTCGCGGCCGAATTCCGCGCCGATTCGATCCGCCACCTGGCCGACGCGCCGACGCGCGCGCTGATCGACGCGCTGACCGCCGGCAGCGACGCGTTCGCGCAGTACTGGGCGTCGCAGGACGTGTTCGAACGCGAAGGCGGGCGGCGCGAATTCGACCATCCGGCCGACGGCCGCCTCGTGTACCAGCAGATCACGCTGAAGCCCGCGCACCGCGAGGACCTGAAGCTGGTCGTGCTCGTGCGCGACTGAGCGGGCCGGCCCGCGCGGGCCACGGCCGGCAGGCCCGCGAATGTTAGAATTGCGGGATTCCCTCGGCGGCGCACGCTGCCCAACTCCCCTTCGAAGAATCGCCATGACGTCCCAACTGCACAAAAAGGGCGAGGCCTGGTCGGCCCGCTTCTCGGAACCGATGTCGGAACTGGTCAAGCGCTACACGTCGTCGGTGTTTTTCGACAAGCGCCTCGCGCTCGTCGACATCGCCGGCTCGCTCGCGCACGCGAACATGCTCGCCGCGCAGAAGATCATCAGCGCCGACGACCTGGCCGCGATCGAACGCGGAATGGCACAGATCAAGGGCGAGATCGAGCGCGGCGAATTCGAATGGCAGCTCGACCTCGAAGACGTCCACCTGAACATCGAGGCGCGCCTGACCGCGCTGATCGGCGATGCCGGCAAGCGCCTGCACACGGGCCGCTCGCGCAACGACCAGGTCGCGACCGACATCCGCCTGTGGCTGCGCGGCGAGATCGACCGCATCGGCGGCCTGCTGAACGACCTGCGCGGCGCGCTGATCGACCTCGCGGAACAGAACGCCGACACGATCATGCCCGGCTTCACGCACCTGCAGGTCGCGCAACCCGTCACGTTCGGCCACCACTTGCTCGCGTACGTCGAGATGTTCACGCGCGACGCGGAACGCATGCGCGACTGCCGCACGCGCGTGAACCGCCTGCCGCTCGGCGCGGCCGCGCTCGCGGGCACGAGCTATCCGATCGATCGTCATGCGGTCGCGAAGACGCTCGGCTTCGACGGCATCTGCGCGAACTCGCTCGACGCGGTGTCCGATCGCGACTTCGCGATCGAATTCACGGCCGCCTCGGCGCTGGTGATGACGCACGTGTCGCGCTTCTCCGAAGAGCTCGTGCTGTGGATGAGCCCGCGCGTCGGCTTCATCGACATCGCCGACCGCTTCTGCACCGGCAGCTCGATCATGCCCCAGAAGAAGAACCCGGACGTGCCCGAGCTCGCGCGCGGCAAGACGGGCCGCGTGAACGGCCACCTGATGGCGCTGCTGACGCTGATGAAGGGCCAGCCGCTCGCGTACAACAAGGACAACCAGGAAGACAAGGAACCGCTGTTCGACACGGTCGACACCGTTGCCGACACGCTGCGGATCTTCGCCGAGATGGTCGCGGGCATCACCGTGAAGCCGGACGCGATGCGCGCGGCCGCGCTGCAGGGCTTCTCGACCGCCACCGACCTCGCCGACTACCTCGTGAAGCGCGGCCTGCCGTTCCGCGACGCGCACGAAGCCGTCGCGCACGCGGTGAAGATCTGCGACGACCGCGGCATCGACCTCGCCGACCTGACGCTCGACGAGATGAAGCAGGAACTGCCGAACGTCGCGCACCTGATCGGCGACGACGTGTTCGGCTACCTGACGCTGGAAGGGTCGGTCGCGAGCCGCAACCACCCGGGCGGCACCGCGCCCGACCAGGTGCGTGCGGCCGTCAAGGCAGCCCGCGCCGCACTGGGCCGGTAACCGCCTGCCGTCATGGACGGACGCCTTCGGCGTCCGTTTTTCATTCGGGCGGCCGTCGCGCCGCCCATCGCCCGCCCTGCTTCCCGGATGCCGCCGATGACTTTTTCCGCCGCGCTCTTCGACATGGACGGCCTGCTCGTCGACTCCGAGCGGACCATCATGAACACGTGGATCGACGTGTCGAACGCGCACGGTGTCGTGCTGACCGTCGCCGACTACCTGCAGATCGTCGGCCGCTCGTTCGCCGAAGGCCAGGTCATCCTGGCGCGGCTGATCGGCCAGCCCGAGACGTTCGATGCCGTGCGCACCCGCGTGCGCGAACAACTCGCGGCGCCCGAGCCGCATCCGAAGTTTCCGCTGAAGCCCGGCGCGCTCGCGCTGCTCGATGCGCTCGCGCAAGCCGGCATTCCATGCGCGGTCGCGTCGTCGTCCGCGGGCGACGTGATCCGCGCGCGGCTCGATGCGGTCGGCGTGCTGCCGTTCTTCCGCGCGATCGCGGGCGGCGACGAAGTCGCGCGCGGCAAGCCTGACCCGGCCGTCTACCGGCTCGCGGCCGAACGCCTCGGCGTGCCGGCGCACCGCTGCGTGGCATTCGAGGACAGCGACTTCGGCGCGCAGTCGGCCGCCGGCGCCGGCGCATCGGTCGTGACCGTGCCGGACCTGAAGGCGCCGACGCCCGAGATCGTCGCGCTGAGCCTGCACGTGCTCGCCTCGCTCGACGATGCGGTCGCGCTCGTGCCGTCGTGGTTCGGGCTGCAGGGCACGTCGCAACCTGCCTAGGCGCCACCGCGCGCCGCGCCATGCAAAACGGGCACCCGAGGGTGCCCGTTTCGTCGTGCCGCCGAACGACCGGCGTCGCGATGGTCCTTACTTGTTGCCGGCCGTCTCGGACAGCCGCTTCATCGTCGCGATGCGCGCACCGATCAGGTCGACGCGCCCTTCCTCGCCGACGAGCGGCGCCGTCGCGTCGCGGAACCCGACCCACGCGCGCTGCGCACGCACGAGCGTCGCGGCCGAGTGGGCCGGCATCTTGCGACGCAGCTTCTGGTAATAGCGGTTCAGGTCGAACAGCGCGTGCTCGCACGCGGCATCCTGTTCGCACGGCCGCACGCGGCGCACGGCCGGACCGCGCGGCGCGTTTGCCGCCGGCTTCGCGTTCGGCGTGGCCGCGGCAGCCTGCGCCGCGTTCGTGCCGCCCTGCGCGCCGCTCGCGCCCGCGACCGGTACCGCGGCAGGCGGCGCATAACGATCGGCCGCGCCGCGCAGCGCCAGCGCGCGATCGCGCACCGGCTGCAACTGCAGGTCGGCGCTCGACATCGCATACGACGTGCCGCGCGTCGTGTCGTATACGGCCTTCAGCAAATGCACTTCGTCCTTGCGCCAGGTGAGCCAATGGCGCTGGCTGTCCTGCCAGCCGCGCTTCGCATCGGCCGGCGCGTCCTTCAACAGGCGCTGGTACGCGCCGTCCATCACGGCCTGCCACTGCTGCTGCGCTTCGCCCATGCACTGGATCTGGCCGGCCGGCGACGACCGGTCGCGCCGCGCGAGGCATTGCCGCATCGCGACGTCGATCGGATCGGCCGCCGCGACCTCCGCGTGCGCGACGCCCGACCCTGCCAGTCCCGCCGCGCCTGCCGCCCAGACGACGAGCGCGGCCAGCGCCGCGCGCGTCGCCCGGATTCGTCCGTGCGTCGCCATCAGTCGCGCACGCAGTCGACGAAGTACTCGACGCGGCCGTTCACTTCTTCCGCGACGAGGCCGTGGATGTCGGTGTGGAAGCCCGGGAAACGCTCGTTGAAGTCGCGCGCGAACCGCAGGTAGTTCACGATCGTCTTGTTGAAGCGCTCGCCCGGGATCAGCAGCGGAATGCCCGGCGGGTACGGCGTCAGCAGGATGCTCGTCACGCGGCCTTCGAGCTCGTCGAGCGGCACGCGGTCGATCTTGCGGTGCGCGAGCTTCGCGAACGCGTCCGACGGCTTCATTGCGGGCTCCATGTCCGACAGGTACATCTCCGTCGTCAGGCGGGCGATGTCGTTCGCGCGGTACACGTCGTGGATCTGCGTGCACAGGTCGCGCAGGCCGACGCGCTCGTAGCGCGGATGCTGCGCGACGAATTCCGGCAGCACGCGCCACAGCGGCTGGTTGTTGTCGTAGTCGTCCTTGAACTGCTGCAGCTCGGTCACCATCGAGTTCCAGCGGCCCTTCGTGATGCCGATCGTGAACATGATGAAGAACGAGTACAGGCCGGTCTTCTCGACGATGATCCCGTGCTCGGCCAGGTACTTCGTGACGATCGCGGCCGGAATGCCCGTCTCGCCGAACTCGCCGTCGACGTCCAGCCCCGGCGTGATGATCGTCGCCTTGATCGGGTCGAGCATGTTGAAGCCTTCCGCGAGCGGGCCGAAGCCGTGCCAGTGGTCGTTCGGCTTCAGCATCCAGTCGTCGCGCGAACCGATGCCCTCCTCGGACAGGTTGTCCGGGCCCCACACGCTGAAGAACCAGTCGTCGCCGTATTCGGCGTCGACCTTGCGCATCGCGCGGCGGAAGTCGATCGCCTCGGCGATCGATTCCTCGACGAGCGCGGTGCCGCCCGGCGGCTCCATCATCGCGGCCGCGACGTCGCACGACGCGATGATCGCGTACTGCGGGCTCGTCGACGTGTGCATCAGGTACGCCTCGTTGAAGCGGTGCTTGTCGAAGGTGCGGTTCTCGGAGTCCTGCACGACGATCTGCGACGCCTGCGAGATGCCCGCGAGCAGCTTGTGCGTCGAGTGCGTCGCGAACACGAGCGCGCCCGTGCGCGGACGGCCGTCGCCGATCGCGTGCATGTCGCGGTAGAAATCGTGGAACGTCGCGTGCGGCAGCCACGCTTCGTCGAAGTGCAGCGTGTCGAGCAGGTCGCCGAGCAGATCCTTGATCATCTCGACGTTGTAGACGACGCCGTCGTACGTGCTCTGCGTGATCGTCAGGATCCGCGGCTTCATGTCCGGGTTCTCGCGCAGCGCCTCGCGCGCGAACGGGTTCGCCTCGATCTTCTTGCGGATGTTCTCCGGCTTGAATTCGTCGCGCGGGATCGGCCCGATGATGCCGAAGTGGTTGCGCGTCGGCGTGAGGAACACGGGGATCGCGCCCGTCATCGTGATCGCGTGCAGGATCGACTTGTGGCAGTTGCGGTCGACCAGCACGATGTCGCCCGGCGCGACCGTCGCGTGCCAGACGATCTTGTTCGACGTCGACGTGCCGTTGGTCACGAAGAACAGGTGGTCGGCGCTGAAGATGCGCGCCGCATTGCGCTCGGACGCCGCGACCGGGCCCGTATGGTCGAGCAGCTGGCCGAGTTCGTCCACCGCGTTGCAGACGTCCGCGCGCAGCATGTTCTCGCCGAAGAACTGGTGGAACATCTGGCCGAGCGGGTTCTTCAGGAACGCGACGCCGCCCGAGTGGCCCGGGCAGTGCCACGAGTACGAGCCTTCGTCCGCGTACTTGACGAGTTCCTTGAAGAACGGCGGCGCGAGCGAGTCGAGATAGACCTTCGCCTCGCGGATGATGTGGCGCGCGACGAACTCCGGCGTGTCCTCGAACATGTGGATGAAGCCGTGCAGCTCGCGCAGGATGTCGTTCGGCAGATGGCGCGACGTGCGCGTCTCGCCGTACAGGAAGATCGGGATGTCCGCGTTGCGGCGGCGCACTTCGGTCACGAACGCGCGCAGCTCGATGATCGCGGTCGCGAGTTCGGGCAGCTCGCCGTCCTGGCCGGTCTCGCCGAGCATGAGTTCGTCGTCGTCGATCGACAGGATGAAGCACGACGCGCGGCTCGACTGCTGCGCGAACGACGTCAGATCGCCATAGCTCGTGAGGCCGAGGACTTCGACGCCCTCCTTCTCGATCGCTTCGGCCAACGCCCGGATGCCGGAGCCCGAGATGTTCTCGGAGCGGAAATCTTCGTCGATGATGACGACGGGAAAACGAAACTTCATGGGCGATTCTCCAAAAAGAACGACCGCGGCGCGTCACGCGCAGCGGTCACCCGAAAACTGGTGAGACGTTATGCAACCAGATCAGGTTTTCGGCAGCGTGACACCGCGCTGCCCCTGATACTTGCCGCCGCGATCGGCGTACGACACGTCGCACACTTCGTCGCTCTCGAAGAAGAGCACCTGCGCAACGCCTTCGTTCGCGTAGATCTTCGCGGGCAGCGGCGTGGTGTTCGAGAATTCCAGCGTGACATAGCCTTCCCACTCGGGTTCGAACGGCGTCACGTTGACGATGATCCCGCAGCGCGCATAGGTCGACTTGCCGAGGCAGACCGTCAGCACGGTGCGCGGGATGCGGAAATATTCGACGGTGCGGGCCAGCGCGAACGAGTTCGGCGGGATGATGCACACGTCGCCCTTGAAATCGACGAACGAGCCTTCGTCGAAGTTCTTCGGATCGACGATCGTCGAGTTGATGTTCGTGAAGATCTTGAATTCGTCTGCGCAGCGGATGTCGTAGCCGTAGCTCGACGTGCCGTAGCTGACGATCCGGCGGCCGTCCTCGGACGCGCGAACCTGATCGGGCACGAACGGCTCGATCATCTTGTGCTCTTCGGCCATGCGCCGAATCCACTTGTCGGACTTGATGCTCATAGGGGGCGCCAGGAAACGCTGCGTGACAGTCAGGAAGGGCCGCGCGCGCAAGGCGGCGGCCGGGAAAGGCGCATATTTTACGCGATCATCGGCGCCCGCACGCGGCGGCCGTCAACGGATCACGCCGCAGGCCAGCGCGGGCCCCGCGCCATGCTGCGGAAACGCGGGATCGCTCGGGTCGCGGTGCACCAGCGCCGCGCGGTTCATCGCCGAGCGCACGCCGTCGAGGGCCAGATCGGGCGCGACGATGAAGCCGGCCGCGACGCCGTTCGCGTCCGCATGGATGTTGCCGAGATCACCGGCGACGCGGGCGCCCGCGCGCAGGCGATCGGCGGCCGGCGCGAACACCTGGCCGGCGCTCGAGCCGTCGCCCGCGTTGCAGTCGCCGCGTTCGTGCACCTGCAGCGCATGATCGCTGTTCGGCGGCAGGCCGGCCAGGTTGTAGGTGACCTGGACGCCGTCCGGGCGCTCGACGAACGTCACCGCGCCGCGCGCCTGCGCGCCGACCGTCGGCTGCAGTTGTGCGTCGGCCCGTTTTTCGTACGACGAGGAAAAGGAGGTACAGCCGGCCAGCAGGCCCAGCGCGGCGGCGGCCAGCAGCGCGCGCTGCGCGCGGCCGGCGCGCACGCCGTGATGTCGTTGTTTCATTCGATCCTCATGCCGGCTGGCGGCCGTTTGATACGACGGCCGCGCCGGGCGGGTAAAGGGACCCGGGAAAAGTCGCCATGATACCGCGCCTCGCGGCGCCGTAAACAGCGTAAGGCCCCGCCCCGCAAGGGTTTTACGTATTTTGAACAACGATCGACGGGAACTTCGACGTCATGTCGCGCGATCGCTCGGCAATCGCCAGCGCGACGCCGCGCGCGATATCGCGGTAGCGGCGCGCCAGCGCGCCGTCCGGATCGGCCGCCACCGTCGGCGTGCCGCTGTCGGCGCGCTCCCGGATCGCGATGTCGAGCGGCAGGCTGCCGAGCACGTTCACGTCGTAGTCCTTCGCCATCCGCTCGGCGCCGCCGGCGCCGAAGATGTGCTCTTCGTGGCCGCAGTTCGAGCAGATGTGGATGCTCATGTTCTCGACGATGCCGAGGATCGGAATCCCGACCTTCTCGAACATCTTCAGCCCCTTCTTCGCGTCGAGCAGCGCGATGTCCTGCGGCGTCGTGACGATCACCGCGCCGGTGACGGGCACGCGCTGCGCGAGCGTGAGCTGGATGTCGCCGGTGCCGGGCGGCATGTCGACGATCAGGTAGTCGAGTTCGCGCCAGTTGGTCTGGCGCAGCAGCTGTTCGAGCGCGGAGGTCGCCATCGGGCCGCGCCACACCATCGGGTTGTCTTCCTCGATCAGGAAGCCGATCGAGTTCGCCTGAAGCCCGTGGCCGACGAGCGGGTTCATCGACTGGTTGTCCGGCGACTCGGGGCGCTGGCCGTGGATGCCGAGCATCGTCGGCAGCGACGGACCGTAGATGTCGGCATCGAGGATCCCGACCGACGCGCCTTCCGCCGCGAGCGCGAGCGCGAGGTTCACGGCCGTCGTGCTCTTGCCGACGCCGCCCTTGCCCGACGCGACCGCGACGATGTTCTTCACGTTCGGCAACAGCTTCACGCCGCGCTGCACCGTGTGCGCGACGATCTCCTGCGACACGGCGACGCGCGCGTCGCGCACGCCCGGCACGGCCTGCAGCGCCGCGGCGACGCGTGCGCGCACGTCGTCGTGCTGGCTGCGCGCGGGGTAACCGAGCACCACGTCGAGCGTCACGACATCGCCGTCGATCGCGACGTTGCGCACGCCCTTGTTCGCCGCATACGGGCGGCCGGTATTGGGGTCGACGACTGCCGCCAGTGCGGCGTCGACTTGTGCCCGGTCAATGCTCATCGAAACTCCATGAAAACGTTTTTCTCGCGCGCAAACGTCAAAAAATATCAAATTACGCTGCGAAAATCGGGAAAAGTGAAAGAATCTGTTGCATGCCATTGCGCGAACGCGCAACCCGGCGCACTCTTCGCGTGCGGCACGCTATAGGGCCAAATCGGCCACTCACCGCCTATATTGTAGAGGCTGACGCGTCGCGCTGTCCGAACAGCCACGCTGGCGGACAGGGCATGCGGCCGCCTCGGCGGCTGCCGCGAGCGCAGGCCTGCCCTCCTTTTTCGGGCGGCCCGCGCAGGGAGCCGTAACTGTTGTTGTCGTCGTTGTCGACTCGTTCAACCAAGAGAGGAATCCAAGATGAACATGAAAATCGCGACCCGCTTGTCCGTCTTCGCATTGGCCGGCGCACTGCTGGCAGGCTGCGCCACGCAGCAAGGCAACAACACGGCCGTCGGTACCGGCACGGGTGCGGCGCTGGGCGCGGGCATCGGCGCGCTGGCGGGCGGCGGCAAGGGCGCGGCGATCGGCGCAGGCGTCGGCGCGCTGGTCGGCGGCGTGACGGGCTACAACTGGCAGGCGATCAAGAACAAGCTCGCACCGTCGGCAGCGAAGACGGGCACGCAGGTCACCGAGCAGCCGGACGGCTCGCTGAAGCTGAACGCGCCGAGCGCGGTCACGTTCGCGACGAACCAGTACGCGATCACGCCGGCCTTCACGCCGCTGCTGAACGACCTGGCCACGACGCTGAACCAGAACCCGCAAGTGACGGCCTCGATCGTCGGCTACACCGACAGCACGGGTTCGGCCCAGCTGAACCAGACGCTGTCGCAGAACCGCGCGCAAAGCGTCGTGAACGCGCTCGCGCAGCGCGGCGTGAACGCCGGCCGCCTGTCGGCGCAAGGCATGGGCGCATCGAACCCGATCGCGGACAACGCGACCGAAGCCGGCCGCGCACAGAACCGCCGCGTCGAAATCTACCTGCGCGCAGCGCAGGCGCAGTAAGCACGCGACAAGGAGAAGGCGCGGGCAGACCGCCCGCGCAGCCCCGCCGGACAAGCCTTCCGGCGGACCCGGTAACAAATCGAAAAAATTTTCGAACTTCTGTCGCAGGCCGTGGTCAGTATTTACGGTACGCGGCTGGTGTTGCCGGCGCGTCACCATTCTCCTCTTGTCGTTGTTGCTCCGGGGCCGTATCCGCCCCGGTTTTTTTGCCCGCAGAATTCATGCTGCATTGCAGCACAACACCACCGGGCACGCCGCTTGCGCTGCTCCGCCGCCTCCGGCGCGCGGTCCGCGGCGCCCGCCCGCCGCGCCGATGCGCGCCCCTGCTAGAATCGCACTTTCCCGTCGTTTTTCCGCTGTTCCTCTACAGACCCTATGTCCGCATCCGACCTCACTTCCGTGCAGGCTGCGGCGCCGCAAGGCAGCCGCCAGATCCTCGTCACGTCCGCACTGCCCTATGCCAACGGGCAGATCCACATCGGCCACCTGGTCGAGTACATCCAGACCGACATCTGGGTGCGGACGCTGCGAATGCATGGCCATGAGGTCTACTACATCGGCGCCGACGACACGCACGGCACGCCCATCATGCTGCGCGCGGAGAAGGAAGGCCTGACCCCGAAGCAGCTGATCGAGCGCGTGTGGACCGAACACAAGCGCGACTTCGACAGCTTCGGCGTGTCGTTCGACAACTTCTACTCGACCGATTCGGACGAGAACCGCGTGCTGAGCGAGAAGATCTATCTGGCGCTGCAGGAAGCCGGCCTGATCGCCGAGCGCGAGATCGAGCAGGCGTACGACCCGGTCAAGGAAATGTTCCTGCCGGACCGCTTCATCAAGGGCGAATGCCCGAAGTGCCATGCGAAGGATCAGTACGGCGACAGCTGCGAAGTGTGCGGTTCGACCTACCTGCCCACCGAACTGCTGAACCCGTATTCGGTCGTATCGGGCGCGACGCCGGTGCGCAAGACGTCGAAGCACTACTTCTTCCGCCTGTCCGACCCGCGCTGCGAGTCGTTCCTGCGCGAATGGGTGAGCGGCCTCGCGCAACCCGAAGCGACCAACAAGATGCGCGAATGGCTCGGCGACGCCGGCGAGTCCAAGCTCGCCGACTGGGACATCTCGCGCGACGCGCCGTATTTCGGCTTCGAGATCCCGGGCGCGCCCGGCAAGTATTTCTACGTGTGGCTCGACGCGCCGGTCGGTTACTACGCGAGCTTCAAGAACCTGTGCGATCGCAACGGCGTCGACTTCGACGCATGGATTCGTCCGGGCTCGAAGGCCGAGCAGTACCACTTCATCGGCAAGGACATCCTGTACTTCCATACGCTGTTCTGGCCGGCCATGCTCGAGTTCTCGGGCCACCGCACGCCGACCAACGTGTTCGCGCACGGCTTCCTGACGGTCGACGGCGCGAAGATGTCGAAGTCGCGCGGCACGTTCATCATCGCGCAGAGCTACATCGACACGGGCCTGAACCCCGAATGGCTGCGCTACTACTTCGCCGCGAAGCTGAACGCGACGATGGAAGACATCGACCTGAACCTCGACGACTTCCAGGCGCGCGTGAACAGCGACCTCGTCGGCAAGTACGTAAACATCGCGAGCCGCGCGGCCGGCTTCCTGATCAAGCGTTTCGACGGCCGCGTGCAGGACAGCGCGATGAACCACCCGCTCGTCGCGAAGCTGCGCGACGCGATTCCGCAGATCGCCGCGCACTACGAAGCACGCGAATACGGCCGCGCGCTGCGCCACACGATGGAGCTCGCGGACGAAGTGAACGCGTACGTCGACGGCGCGAAGCCGTGGGATCTCGCGAAGGATCCGGCCAACGCGGTCGCGCTGCATGAAACCTGCAGCGTGAGCCTCGAGTCGTTCCGCCTGCTGTCGCTCGCGCTGAAGCCGGTGATGCCGCGCGTCGCCGAAGCCGTCGAGGCATTCTTCGGCATCGCGCCGCTCGCGTGGGCCGATGCCGCGAAGCCGCTGTCGTCGGCGCAGCCGATCAAGGCGTACCAGCACCTGATGACGCGCGTCGACGCGAAGCAGATCGAGGCGCTGCTCGCCGCGAACCGCGATTCGCTGCAGGCCGAGGCCACCGGCGCGGCCGCCGCAGGCGCCAACGCCGCGAAGGACGCGAAGAACAATGCCAAGGCGAACGCGAAGCAGGCGGCCGTGAACGGCGCCGACGACGCACCGATCTCGATCGACGATTTCGCGAAGATCGACCTGCGCATCGCGAAGATCGTCGCGTGCCAGGCGGTCGAAGGCTCGGACAAGCTGCTGCAGCTCACGCTCGACGTCGGCGAGGAAAAGACCCGCAACGTGTTCTCGGGCATCAAGTCCGCCTACCAGCCCGAGCAGCTCGTCGGCAAGCTGACGGTGATGGTCGCGAACCTCGCGCCGCGCAAGATGAAGTTCGGCCTGTCCGAAGGGATGGTGCTCGCCGCGTCGGCCACCGACGAGAAGGCGGAGCCGGGCCTCTACATCCTCGAGCCGCACAGCGGCGCGAAGCCCGGCATGCGCGTGAAGTAAGCCGCACGCGCCGCCGCTGGCGCAAGAGAAAAACCCCGCACGCATCGTGCGGGGTTTTTTTCATGGCTGCTCGGAACGCCGCGTGCGCGCGGCGTCGCTGCCGAACCACCGGTCGAAACGACGCGTGTAGTTCAGGTCGACGCCCTGGAACGTGCCGCCGTACGCGGACACCGACCAGAAGCGCGTCAGGTTGATCGTCGCCTTGAACGCGTTGCTCGCCGACTGCAGCCCCTGCTCGAAGCCGAGCACGAACCGCTCGTTGATCGCCTTCGACACCAGCACGACCTGCGGATCGGTCAGGCCAACTTCGCTGCGGCCGACCGAGACCTCGTCGAGGCCGAAGGTCTGCGCGACGCGCTTGCCGGTCACGCTGCCGAGCAGCCCGAGCGCCGCCGTCATCGCACCCTGCTGGCCGACGTTGTTGCCCTGGTCGGTGCCGTGCCCGAACAGCAGCCACGACAGCTTTTCGTTGTCCGTGACGTTCGGCTCCGACACGAGCTTGACCGTCAGCGACTGGATCGTGCCCGTCACCTGCACGCCGGCCTCGACCTCCTGGTTGCGCCGCATCGCGAGGATGTTGACGCCCGGGTTCGACACCGGGCCGTTGAACGTGAAGAAGCCGTTCTCGATCGCGAGCTTGCGGCCGAACGACGTGTACGTCGAGCCTTCGGTCACGCGCACGTTGCCGACCGCGCGCAACGGCACGCCCGGCGCGCTCATCACGGTGATCGTGCCGCGCAGCCCGAGATCGGCGCCGTGGCCCTTGAAGCGGAAGTTGTTGCCGAGGCCGATGTCGATGTTCGCGCGCGGCGCCAGCGACGGCGCCGGCTTGTCCCCGGCCGGCTTCGGCTTCGCGGCCGCGGTGCCGGTGGGCGTCTCGCCGCGCACCGTGCCGTCCGGCTGCACGATCACGACGTCGTCGGACAGGTGTGGCGCCGATTCCTCGGGCAGGTCGAACAGCGCGCGGTCGACCACGAACTTGCCGTCGATCGACAGCGCGCCGCGCGGCCCGTCGTTCGCGACGGTCGCCTTGCCCGACAGCGACAGCTTGCGGTCCGGCGCCGCGAACAGTTCGAGCTTGTCCGCGACGATGCTCGCGGTCAGGTCGGGCGCCTCGCCGTCGAGGCGCACGCGGCCGAGCGCGCGCAGCGTGCCGTCGCCGCCGTGGAACTCGACCTGCTGGAATTCGACGAGGTTGTCCGACAGCTTCACGCGCACGATGCCGTCCTTCAGCTGCACGCCCTGGTCGATCAGCGTCGCGGACAAATCGTCGCCCGTCAGCATCCCCGACAGGTTCGGCTTCGCGGGCGTGCCGGCGACCGTCAGCTTCAGCGCCGCGCGCCCGCCCAGCAGATAGCTCGGCCCGAACAGGTTGCCGGTCGTCTTCAGCGCCGGAATGTCGGCGTCGATGCGGCCCGACAGCGGCCCGTCGTTGACGACCCCGAACACGCCGTCGCGCAGCGCGAACGGCACCGTGACGTTCGCATCGAGCGTGCCGATCCGGCTCGCCTTCGCGAGCGCCGTCACGTTGAGCCGGTTGCCGGGCGTGAAGCTCGCGCGCGCGGACAGGTCGGTGAGCCCGAGCGACGCGATGCCGCGCCCGCTCTCGATCGTCACGTCGCCGCCGCGGCGCTTCACCTGCACGTGGCCCGTCGCGTTCGCGCCGAGCGAGAAATCCCAGTCGGCGTCGAGCACGACGTCGGTCCGCACCGGCGGCCGCTGGCCGGTCAGTTCCTGGCGAACCTCGAGGAACCGCGCGACCGACACGCCGCTCACCGAACCGGCCGAGCGCATCTGGCCGTGATCGAACACGAACGACTTCAGGTCGATCGCCGCGCCTTCGAGCGTGAGCCGCGTCGCGCCGAGCGTCACGCGGCCGGCGCCGGCCGACACCGTCAGCGGCGCCTGCAGCGCGACGGCCGGCGTACCGCGATTGGCCAGACGCGTGACGGTGCCGTCCCAGCGCATCCCGTCGCGATTCTCGACCACGCCGCCATTCGCCGCGAGCGTCAGGTCGATCATGCGGCCGTCGGCCATCCCGAGCGCCGACGCGTCGAGCGTATGTTTCGCGCGCGTGCCGTCGAGGTTCGCGCGCAGCGATTTCAGCTTGAACGACCCGAGCGCGATGTCGGTCGCGTCGGCCGTGAACACGAGTGCGCCGTGCGCGCCGTCGCGGATGTCCGCGCGGCCTTGCGCGGCGCCGATCCGGTTCGAACCGACGACGACGCGCTCGGCCTTGTAGGTGGCCGTCACGTTCGGATGCGCGAAGCTGCCCGTCAGGTCGCCCTGCGCCTGCACGAGCCCTTCGATGCCGAAACCGAGCCGGTCGAGCTGCGGCGCGTCGACGACGAAGCGCAGCCGGTCGCCGGGCGCGCCGAAGCTGCCGCGCAGGTCGACGTGGTTGCCCGCGATCGACAGGTTCGCGTTGCTCGGCAGGATCCGCGAACCGGCGAGCTGCACGACGCCGGCGCCGGTCAGCGGCACGCCGTCGTACAGGCTGTCGCCGAGCTTGAAGGTCGCCTTCGTCGAGACCTGCGGCGCGAACGCGCCCGACGCCGTCAGCGTGCCCGACACGCGCGTCTCGCCGTGCTTGGTCGGCGCCTTGGCCGCCTTGGCGGGCGCCTTGCCGCCGCCGGCCTGCGGGGCGCTCATCGCGGCGAGCAGCAGCGGATCGAACGCCGTCAGCGTCGCCTTCGCGTCGTAGCTCGAATGCGCGTCGTGGCGGAACACGCCCGTCAGGTCGATACGCCCCTTGCCGGCCGTCACGCGCGCATCGGTCAGCACGGTCTGCTGCGGCGTCAGCGCGACTTTCGCGCGCGCGCCGAGCGCGAGCCTCGGGTCGTTCAGGTTGAAGTCGACGGTCGTCGCGTCGCCCGCGAGCGTCACGCCGAGCGGGCCGCCGAGACGCATCGGCCGCAGCTCGGCGACGAACGCGTTCAGGTCGAGGTTCGCGACCTTCAGGTCGAAGCGGCCCTTGCCGCCCTTCAGCGTGCCGTTGCCCGTCACGCTGCCGTCGCGGATCAGTTTCAGCGCGAGATCGTCGATCCGCTGCGCGTGCGCGTCGAGATGCACGTTCGCATGCGCATCGATCACCGGCAGCAGATGGTCGCCGAGCGTGCCCGGTTTCGCGTTGACGATCGACACGGGGCCCGTCACCGCGAACCCCTTCACGGGCGCCGCGCCGGCCGGCGCGGTCACCGGTGCGAGTGCCGCGCGTACCGCGAGATCGGCTGCCGGCGCGCCGGGCGAAAGCGCCTGCGGGTTCACGTGATCGAATGCGAGCGATGCGCGCGTGAGCGGCACGTCGCCGAACGGCGCCGCTTCGACGTGCGCACGCCCGTTCAGCTTCATCCCGCTCGCGTCGACGTCGGCGACGAGTGCTTCGAGCGAGCCCGACACGCGGGCCCGCGCGTCGACCGGCTCGTCCGACAGCTTGCCGGCGTAGGTCGCCTCGCCGCTCAGCGCGAACGGCTTCACGCCGTCGAGCTTCGCGCGCGCGGTCAGCGCGCCGTACGGCGTATCGACGCCGTCGAGCACGAGTTCGTGGTGGCGCCCGTCGCTGCGGCCGCTCAGCGCGAGGTGATCGAGCTGCGTCGTCGAGCCGCCGTCGTGGATCGCGAGGTGATCGACGCGCAGGTCATCGATCCGCAACTGCAGCGGCAGGCTCAGGTCCTGCGGCGTCGTGCCCGGCGTCGACGGCCCCGGCGCGATCCGCACGTCGATCGTGCCGGCGCGCAGATAGGCGATCGACAGCCGCCACGGCGCACGCGTGAGCGCCCAGCGGCCGTCGAGCCGGTCGATCCGAACCTCGGTGCCCGACCCGTCGGGGCTCGTCCACGCGAAGCCGCGCAGCCGCACGCCGGTCGCGAGCGAGCCGCCTTCCAGCGTCCCCGCAAGCCGGGCGCCGAGCACGTACCCGGCCACCTGCCACGCGAGCCGCGTGCCGCGCTCGGTCGTCACCGCGCCCAGCACGAGCCCCAGCGCCAGCACGACGAGCAGCACGACCGTCGCGAACGTCCATGCGGCGATGCGCACCACCCGGCCGCGGCGCGGCGCGCGCGGCGGCGTGTCGGGCGCGCCGTCGGGCGAGTCCGGATCGTGAGGCGGCGGCGTGTCGTTCGGGTCCTTCGTCATGCGGTTCGTCGTCGATGAAGCGGTACGGTCAGAAAGCGATGCCGAGCGTCAGGTACGGGCGCACGCTATGGTTGCGCAGCCCGTACGCGACGTCGACGTTGATCGGGCCGACGGGGCTGCGCCAGCGCGCGCCGACGCCAACACCCGGGTAGAACACGCGCTCGCCCCACGCATCGGTCGCGGTGCCGATGTCGAAGAAGGTCGCGGCGCCCCAGTCGCGGTTGAACCAGTGCTGGTATTCGGCGGTGCCCGTCATCAGGTACTTGGTGGGCAGCACGGAGCCGCCCACGCTGTTGCCGATGCTCTGGTAACCGTAGCCGCGCACCGAGTTCGAGCCGCCCGCGCGGAACAGCAGCGACGCCGGCACGCCGGTCGAGCTGCCGCTCGTGAAGACGCCGCCGAGCTCCGCGCGGAACACGAACAGGTCACGCTTGCCGACCGGCAGGTACTGCTGCCCACGCGCGTAGCCGCGGATGAAGCTCTGGTCGGTCAGCACGCCCTTCACCGCGAAGCCGGCCTCCGCGTGGATCAGGTTCCCCGAACGCGGGAACAGCGGATCGTCGACGTTGCGGCGCGTCCATGCCCATTGCGGCACCAGCGCGCGGCTCGTGGTCGGCCCCGCGCTGTTCTGGTCGAGCCGGTCCTGGTAGAACATCAGCGAATACGAATAGTCGATGAACTGGCCGGTGCGCGTGCGCTGCGCGCCGACCCGCGCACTGTAGATGCGCGTGTCCGACACGTTGGTATTCGTATAGGACGCGAGCAGGCTGTTGGTCCAACCCTTCTCGCCCGGCGGCATCGACAGCTGGACCTGCCCGTACTGCTGGATCTGGTCGAGCCGGCCCGACACCGTCAGCGGCCACGCGGCGCCGAACGTGTCGAGATACGTGTAGGAGCCCTGTACGTGCGGCCCGGTATCGGTGGCGAAGCCGACGCCGCCGCGGATGTTGTTGTACGGGAACTCGCTGACCTTCACGTGCACGGGCGTGCGCTCGGGCTTCGACGTATCGTCGCCGACGTCGATCGCGACGCTCGCGTAGTACGGCGTGTTCTGCAACTGCCGCTGCAGTTCGGTGATCCGCCGCACGTCGTAGATCTCGCCTTCCGACAGCGGATTGACGTTCGTGACGATCTTCTCCGGATAGCGGCGCACGCCGTCCACGTCGACCTTGCCGATCGTGAACGTCGGGCCGCTGTCGAACGTGACCGCGAGCGTCGCGCGCTGCGTGCGCGGATCGATGCGTGCCTCGGACGACGCGATCTTCGCGCCGAGATAACGGCGCGACTGCAGCTGCCTGAGCGCCGCGTCCTTCGCGCCGTCCCAGTCGGACTGCGTGAACGGGTCGCCCGGCTTCAGCGAGAACGCGAAACGGGTCGCGGCCTCCTGCTTCGGATCCTCGGTGTCGACGGGCCCCTTGAACGTCAGGTCGACCGTCGACACGACGGTCTGCTTCCCCGGATCGACCGCGATGCGCACGTCGCGCTTGCCGTCGCGCGTGCGCACGTCGGTCCGCACGACCGGCGAGAAATAGCCGGCCGTCGCGGTCAGGTCGCGCACCTGCTGCGGCGTGGCGGTCACGAGGAAGTCGAACTGGTCGTCGCTGATGTCGTCGCGCTTCGCGAAGCGCGCGATATCGAGATGCGACTTGAGGAGCTTGCGGATCGAGCGCGGCGCGTCGATGTCGACGTCGTACTTCGCGTGGGCCGGCAGCGCGAAGCACGCGGCGAGGCACCCGGCGAGGGCCGCCCGCGCGATGCCGGCCGCGGCGCCGGCGCGACCGCGCGCCACGCGCGGACCCGCGTGATGCACCGTAGGTGCTTGCTGGTTCGACTGCCCCGCCAAATATGACCTCGCCGTCCTGGATTGTTACGGTTTCGTGGAAAACCCTGTATTTGACCACAGGGCGCGGGCGCCAAAGCCAAACGATTGTGAAAGAGTGCAGGGTCCGGCACGACCGCCGAACCCCGCACGCCGGCGGCCGACCCGCGGATTCGACGCGCGATTGGCGCCGGCTGTTCCCCGCGATGCGGTAAAATCCCGCCATCGCGAATCCGGCGCATCGTGCGCCGCCCGAAACGGAAGATCCAGCCATGCCGTACCAGTCCGACGTCACGCAATTCCTGAACCAGCTCAAGCAGCAGAAGCCGACGCTCGAAGAAGAGCAGCGCAAGGGCCGTTCCCTGCTGTGGGACAAGCAGCCGATCGATCTCGAAGAGCGCGCCGAGCAGCAGGAATCGCGCGTGAAGCAAACGTCGTACGTCTACTACCAGAACTTCTGACGACGTGAGCGCCGCCGACGAGGCCAGCGCCGCCCGGCAGGACGACGCGATCGCCGCGCCCGCGGGCGCCGATTCGACGCCCGACACGGTCGACGGTGTCGCGGCGTTCGCTCGCCTGTACGGCGAGCCGCTCTTCAAGCTGCCGCAGGATCTGTACATCCCGCCCGATGCGCTCGAGATCTTCCTCGAGACATTCGAGGGCCCGCTCGACCTGCTGCTGTACCTGATCCGCAAGCAGAACTTCAACGTGCTCGACATCCCGATGGCGCAGGTCACCGCGCAGTATCTGGGTTATGTCGACCAGATCCGCACGTCGAACCTCGAGCTGGCGGCCGAGTACCTGCTGATGGCCGCGATGCTGATCGAGATCAAGTCGCGGATGCTGCTGCCGGTCAAGAAGGCCGACACCGGCGAGGAAGCGGAAGATCCGCGCGCCGAACTCGTGCGCCGCCTGCTCGAATACGAGCAGATGAAGCTTGCCGCGCAGCGGCTCGACCAGTTGCCGCAGCTCGGCCGGGACTTCCTGCGCGCCGAGGTCTACATCGAGCAGAGCATCACGCCGCGCTTCCCCGACGTGAACTCGGACGACCTGCGCGCCGCATGGGCCGACGTGCTCAAGCGCGCGAAGCTCGTCCAGCACCACAAGATCTCCCGCGAGGAGTTGTCGGTACGCGAGCACATGAGCCTGATCCTGCGCCGGCTGCAGAACGCGCGCTTCATGGAGTTCGCCGACCTGTTCGACACGTCGCGCGGCGTGCCGGTCGTCGTCGTGAACTTCATCGCGATGCTCGAACTCGCACGCGAATCGCTCGTCGAGATCACGCAGCCCGAACCGTTCGCGCCGATCTACGTGCGCCTCGCGTACCTGCCCGCGTAACACCCGCCCCCGCCGCTTCCCGTTCCCCGGCGCCTCGCCACGCTCGCCGCCGCGCCGCGGCGGCTGGCCGTCGGGCGGGTTTCCGCCACGCCCGGATAAAAAGTGAACGATCGTTCTTTTATCGGTGCGTCCGGCGGCCAAATCCTCTACAATCCGCCGACGCCGATGCGCCGCCCGCGCGCCGGCGTGCTCCGCTTCGACCCCGACGCCGCTGCCGCGGCGCCAACGCGCGCATGCGCGAGGAAACCCGCTACCCGATCATGAAAGTCATCAGCTCGATCCAGGAACTGCGCGACCAGCTGCGCGGACAGAACCGCACGGCGTTCGTGCCGACGATGGGCAACCTGCACGAAGGGCACCTGTCGCTGATGCGTCTCGCGCGCCAGCACGGCGACCCGGTCGTGGCGAGCATCTTCGTCAACCGGCTGCAGTTCGGCCCGAACGAGGATTTCGACAAGTACCCGCGCACGCTGCAGGACGATATCGAGAAGCTCCAGAAGGAAAACGTCTACGTGCTGTTCGCGCCGACCGAGCGCGACATGTACCCGGAACCGCAGGAATACCGCGTGATGCCGCCAGACGATCTCGGCGGCATCCTCGAAGGCGAGTTCCGGCCCGGCTTCTTCACCGGTGTATGCACGGTCGTGTCGAAGCTGATGGCCTGCGTGCAGCCGCGCGTCGCCGTGTTCGGCAAGAAGGACTACCAGCAGCTGATGATCGTGCGCCGCATGTGCCAGCAGCTCGCGCTGCCGGTCGACATCATCGCCGCCGAAACCGTGCGCGACGAGGACGGCCTCGCGCTGTCGTCGCGCAACCGCTACCTGTCGACCGACGAGCGCAAGGAAGCGCCGGAGCTCGCGAAGACGCTGCAGCGCATGCGCGAAAGCGTGCTCGGCGGCGAGCGCGATCTCGGCAAGCTCGAGCAACAGGCGCGCACGCACCTGGCCGAGCGCGGCTGGGCGCCCGACTACCTGTCGATCCGCCGCCGCGCGAACCTGATCGCGCCGAGCGCCGCCGAACTCGAAGCCGGCGAGCCGCTCGTCGTGCTCGCGGCCGCGAAGCTCGGCGCGACGCGCCTCATCGACAACCTGGAAATCTGACGGGCGGCCCGCCCGCGCCTCTCATATCGCATCACGGAGACACCATGCAGCGCCACATGCTCAAATCGAAGATCCACCGTGCGGCGGTCACGCACTGCGAACTGCACTACGAAGGTTCGTGCGCGATCGACGAAGACCTGCTCGAAGCCTCGAACATCGTCGAAAACGAACGAATCGACATCTGGAACATCAACAACGGCGAGCGCTTCTCGACGTACGCGATCAAGGGCGAGCGCGGCAGCGGGATGATCTCGCTGAACGGCTCGGCCGCGCGCCGCGCGCAGCTCGGCGACCTCGTGATCATTGCAGCGTTCGCGATGGTCGACGAAGCCGAACTGCAGGCCGGCTGGAAGCCGAAGCTCGTGTTCATCGACGACGGCAACAAGATCAAGGGCCACCGCGATCACGTGCCGACGCAGAACTGGACGTAACCCGGCTGCCGCCCACGGACAAAGGGCCGGATCCCGTACTGCACGGGATCCGGCCCTTTTCGTTTCGTCGTGCGCGCGCGGCGGCTGCGCGCTCAGGAGGCCTTGGCGACCTTCTCGGCCTTTTCCGCCTTCGGCGGCCGGCGCTCGGCCCATTCGACGATCGGCCGCCACTGTTCGAGATCCTTCTCGACGCGGCTCTTCGCGACGTCCCACAGCGTCAGGCCGTGCGCGGCGATCTGCACGTAGTTCTGCGTGTCGCGCACGTAGCCGAGCACCGGCAGGCCGAGCCCTTCGACGAAGCGGTGCAGCTGGTCGGACGAGCGCGTGCGCGCGTCGACCCGCATCCCGACGATCCCGACCTCGACGCTGCCCTTGCGCACGGCCTTCTCGCCGGCCAGGCGCTCCAGAAACTGCTGGGTCGCGAGAATATCGAACATCGACGGCTGCAGCGGCACGATCACCTTGTCGGCCAGTTGCAGCGCGAGGTTGAGGCGGGTGCCGTGCAGGCCCGCCGGCGTGTCGATCACCGCATATTCGAGGCCGCGCGGCGGCTTCGACGGCGCGTCCGGGTCGAGATCCCACGCCTCGATCGGCGGCAGGCCGGCCGGCCGCAGGTCGAGCCACGCATGCGCGGACTGCTGCCGGTCCAGGTCGGCGAGCGCGACCCATGCGCCCTGCGCCGCGAAATAACCGGCAAGATTGGTGGACAGCGTGCTCTTGCCCACGCCGCCCTTCGGATTCGCCACCACGATCACCGTCATGAATTCCCCCGAAGAAGCCACGCGGCGCCGGCCGCATGGCTGGCGCCGCTCGATTGCGGATACAGGGAGCGATGATATCGGCAAACGGGGTGTCACCGGAACGGGTTGCGCCGATCCGCGCACCACTTTCGTCCGACTTACGCGCGCCGGACCGCGGCCTCCGGCGCGCCGATCGCGAACGCGCCGCCGCCCAGCAGCGCCTGCACGGCCAGCGTGACGGCCCAGAACGCCGGATATTCCCAGCCGCCGTGCGGCGACGCGAAGCTCCAGCCGTTCGGCAGATGGGCGGCGGTCGCGCCGAGCATGAACGGCAGCAGCACGAGCGCGGCGACGCGCACGCGCACGCCCGCGAGCAGCGCGAGGCCGCCCGCCAGCTCGACGAACGTCGTCAGGTAGGCGAGCCAGCCCGGCAGGCCGATCGACGCGAAAAACTGCGCGGTGCCGGGCAGCGTGAAGACGAACACCTTCTGCGCGACGTGCGCGAGGTACAGCACACCGAGCGTGACTCGCAACAGTGTCGCGGCGAAATCGTTCAGGCGATTGGCGTTCATGGCGGATTCCTTCATGAGTGGATGAGAATGGATCGCACTCTATTCGAATCATTTCGACCGATAAACACGCCAATTCGCTTTAACTATCTCCAAACAGGAACGAATCGGATTAAAAAAGGGCATGACCGATCATGCCCGTTGCGATACGTCAGTAGCCGCGCTTGCCTTGAGTCGCGTCGCCCGAGCCGGACGGGCCGCCGGGCGCCGGCGAATCGCATGCGTGCGCCACCGCCGACACGCCCAGCAGCGCCGCGAGCAGCACGCTCCACCACCATCGAGCCTTCATCGTCGCACACCTCCGGGCGGACCTCCGCCCTCCTCTGTTGTACGCGATCGGGCGGAAAAAGCGAGAGCCGGCCGCCCGCGCGTCAACGAAATTCGGCGTACAGCGCGTCGAGATCGAGATGGTCGGCGAACGTGTCGGCCAGCCGCTCGAGCGATGCCTCGCGCAGCGCCGGATAGTCGATGCGCGCCGCGCCGCCGAGCCCGGCCCAGGCGAGCAGCGCCGCGCAGGCGTCGGGCATGTCGAACAGCCCGTGCACGTAGGTCGCGAGGATCTGGCCGTCGGCGGACACCGCCCCGTCCGGACGCGCGCCGTCCTGCGTGCCGCCGGCTGCCAGCGTCAGCGCGGGCGCCGCGAGCGCGGGCCCGCGCGTGTCGCCCATGTGGATCTCGTAGCCGCGCACGGCGGCGCCGCCCGGCAGCGCGAGGTGCCCCGTCACGTTCTTCAGCGTCTTGTCGGGCCGCAGCGTCGTGTCGAAATCGAGCAGCGCGAGCCCCGGCACGCTGCCGGGCGCGCCTTCGAGGCCGAGCGGATCGTCGAGCGTGCGCCCGAGCATCTGCATCCCGCCGCAGATGCCGATCACCTTGCCGCCGTAGCGCAGGTGGCGACGGATCACCGCCTCCCAGCCCGCGTCGCGCAACCATGCGAGATCGCGCTGCACGCTCTTCGAACCGGGCAGGATCAGCAGGTCGGCGTCCGGCACGGGGCCGCTCTTCCAGTACGTGAATTCCACCTGCGGGTGCGCCCGCAACGGATCGAAATCGGTGTGGTTGCTGATGCGCGGCAGCGCGGGCACCACGACGCGCAGCACGCCGGCGTCGCCGCGCGCGGCGGCGCTGCGCGCCTGCGCGGGCAGCATGTCCTCGGCGTCGAGCAACAGCCCGTGCAGGTACGGCAGCACGCCGAACACGGGCTTGCCCGTCTGCGCGCGCAGCCAGTCGAGCCCCGGCTCGAGCAGCCGGATGTCGCCGCGGAAGCGATTGATCACGAAACCGCGCACGCGTGCGCGTTCGCTGTCCGACAGGCACGCGAGCGTGCCGACCAGATGCGCGAACACGCCGCCGCGGTCGATGTCGGCGACCAGCACGACCGGACAGTCGACGCGTTCGGCGAAGCCCATGTTCGCGATGTCGCCTTCGCGCAGGTTGATCTCGGCCGGGCTGCCGGCGCCTTCGACGATCACCGTGTCGTAACCGGCGCGCAGGCGTGCATAGGACTCGAGCACCGCATCGAACGCGACCGGCTTGTAGTCGTGATACGCGCGCGCGTCGAGGTTCTTGCGCGCCTTGCCGTGAATGATCACCTGCGCACCGCGGTCGCTCGTCGGCTTCAGCAGCACGGGGTTGAAATCCGTATGCGGCGCGACGCCCGCGGCCAGCGCCTGCAGCGCCTGCGCGCGACCGATCTCGCCGCCGTCGGCCGTCACCGCGCTGTTGAGCGCCATGTTCTGCGGCTTGAACGGCGCCACGCGTGCGCCGGCGCGGCGCGCGAGGCGGCACAGACCCGCGACGAGCGTACTCTTGCCCGCATCGGACGTCGTGCCCTGGATCATCAGCGTGCCGCGCGGCCGCGGCTCGGGTGCATTCATCGTGTCAAGGTCGTCGCTAAGCAAAGGCCGCATTATCGCCCGCGACGGGTCGCGCGCGCCGTTACAATCACGCGATGATTCCGCACGACCTCACCTTCGTCCTCGGCGGCGCGCGCTCGGGCAAGAGCGCCCATGCCGAGCGGCTCGCCGCCGACAGCGGCCGCCCCGTCACCTACATCGCGACCGCGATCGCCGCCGATGCCGAATTCGCGCAGCGCATCGCGCATCACCGCGCGCGCCGGCCGGCCGACTGGGGCTTCGCCGATGCCCCCGTCGATCTCGCGGGCACCCTCGCGCGGCTCGACGATCCGCACGCGTGCCTGCTCGTCGACTGCCTGACGCTGTGGCTCACGAACCTGCTGTGCCCGGCCGACGGCGCACCGCTCGACGATGCGCAGTACGCGGCCCAGGCCGACCGTCTCGAGCACGCATTGCGCGGCGCACGCGCGAAGGTGATCGTCGTCAGCAACGAGATCGGGCTCGGCGTCGTGCCGCTCGGGTCGGTCACGCGCCGCTACGTCGACGAACTCGGGCGCCTGAACCAGCGCGTTGCCGCGCTCGCGACGCGCGTGACGCTGCTCGTCGCCGGGTTGCCGCTCGACCTGAAGGCCGGAGCATCGTCATGCTGATGCTGTCGCTGCCCGTCGTCGCGATGCTCGCGGTCGCGGCCGCGATCGTCGACCGCGCACTCGGCGAGCCGGCCGGCTGGCATCCGCTCGTCGCGTTCGGCCGCCTCGCCGCACGCCTCGAAGGCGCGCTGAACACGGGCCGGCGCGGCCGCATGGTCGGCGTCGCCGCGTGGATCGCGGCCGTCGTGCCGCCGGTGGCCGTCGCGGCATGGCTCGTCACCGTGCTGCCGTGGCCGTTCGCGGCCGCGCTGCACGTCGCGCTGTTGTGGTTCGCGCTCGGCGCGAAGAGCCTCGCCGACCATGTCGCGCCGATCGCCGCCGCGCTGCTGCGGCACGACCTCGCCGCCGCCCGCACGCTGACCGCCCGCATCGTGTCGCGCGACACGAGCGACGCGGACGAAGGCGCGCTGTCGCGCGCGGCCGTCGAATCGGCGCTCGAGAACGGCAACGACGCGATCTTCGGCGCGCTCTTCTGGTTCGTCGTCGCGGGCGGTCCCGGCGCGCTGCTGTTCCGGCTCGCGAACACGCTCGACGCGATGTGGGGCTACCGCACGCCGCGCTTCCTGACCTTCGGCTGGGCCGCCGCGCGTCTCGACGACGCGCTGAACTGGCTGCCCGCCCGCCTCACGGCCGCGAGCTACGCACTGCTCGGCGACACGGCCGCCGCATGGCACTGCTGGCGCACGCAGGCGCGTCACTGGGACAGCCCGAACGCGGGCCCCGTGATGGCAGCGGGCGCCGGCAGCCTGAACGTGCAGCTCGGCGGTCCGGCCGTCTATCACGGCGAGATCGAGGATCGCCCGGCGCTCGGCACGGGCGCCTCGGCCACCGCCCTTCACATCGTCGCCGCGCAGTCGCTCGTCACGCGCACGCTTGCCCTGTGGCTCGCGCTGCTGGTCGCGAGCGGCGCACTCGCCATGGCCACCCATCATGTCTGATACCCCCATCGCGCACGGCGGCAACCTGCATGAAGCCGCCCGCCGTCACGGCATTCCGTACGACGCCTGGCTCGACCTGTCGACCGGCATCAATCCGGTCGGCTATCCGGTGCCGCCGGTTCCGGCCGACGCATGGCGGCGGCTGCCCGACGACGGCGACGGCCTCGCGGCTTGCGCCGCGCGGTACTACCGCGCGCCCGATCCCGCACACGTGCTGCCGGTCGCCGGCAGCCAGGCCGCGATCCGCGCGTTGCCCGCGTTGCTGCCGGCCGGCGACGCCGGTGTCGCGGCGCTCGCGTACGGCGAATACGCGCCTGCCTTCGCGCGGCACGGCCATCGCGTCGTGCCGCTCGACATCGGCACCGATACGCTGCCGGCAACGCTGCGCCACGTCATGATCGGGAATCCGAACAATCCGACCGCCGAATTCGTGCCGGCGGAGCGCCTGCTCGGCTGGCATGCGCAACTGGCGGCACGCGGCGGCACGCTGATCGTCGACGAGGCGTTCGCCGATACGGGTGCGTCGCAATCGCTCGCGCCGCAGGTCGATCGCCCGGGGCTCGTCGTGCTGCGCTCGGTCGGCAAGTTCTACGGGCTCGCCGGCATCCGCGCGGGCTTCGTGCTCGCGAGCCCGGAACGGATCGCCGCGCTGCGCGACATGCTCGGCGCGTGGACGGTCGGCGGTCCTGCACGTCATGCCGTGACCGCGGCGTTCGACGATCGCGCGTGGCAGGCTGCCGCCCGCGAACGGCTCGCGGCCGACGGCGAACGACTGGCCGCGCTGCTGCGCGCACACGGCTTCGCGGTTCGTGCAACGCCGCTCTTCAGCTGGACCGACGACCCGCGCGCCGCGGCACTGCACGCGGCGCTCGCGGCGCATGGCATCTGGACGCGGCACTTCCCGGCACCGTCGAGCCTACGCGTCGGCCTGCCGGGCAGCGAAGCCGAATGGCGGCGCCTCGGCGACGCGCTCGCGCACTGCGTGCCGCTGCTGCAACAGGCCTCCGCATGAGTCCGCGCAAATGTCGCCGATGGGCGCCGGTCGCGATGCTGGCCGCGCTTGCGCACGCGCCGCTCGTCCGCGCCGATGTCTCCACACGCGACGATGCCGGCAACACCGTGACGCTGCCGGCCGCCGCGCAACGCGTGATCAGCCTCGCGCCGCACGCGACCGAACTCGTCTACGCAGCCGGCGGCGGGGCGAAGCTCGTCGGCACCGTCACGTACAGCGACTATCCGCCCGCCGCGCAGGCGGTGCCGCGCGTCGGCGACAACAAGGCGCTCGACCTCGAACGGATCGCCGCGCTCAAACCCGACCTGATCGTCGTCTGGCGGCACGGCAACGCCGAGCGGCAGACCGACGCGCTGCGTGCGCTGCATATCCCGCTGTTCTTCAGTGAACCGAAACATCTCGACGACGTGTCGTCGTCGCTGCGCAGGCTCGGCACGCTGCTCGGCACGCAGCCGGCGGCCGATGTCGCCGCGGCCGCCTATACGCGCGACATCGCGGCACTGCGCACACGCTACGCGGCGCGCGCGCCCGTCACGATGTTCTTCCAGGTCTGGGACCGGCCGCTGACGACGCTCAACGGCACACACCTGATCAACGAGGTGATCGAGCTATGCGGCGGCCGCAACGTGTTCGCGTCGCTCAAGCCGCTCGCACCGACCGTCACCGACGAGGCCGTGCTCGCGGCCAATCCGGAAGCGATCGTGACGACGAGCGCCGGCGCGACCCGTTCGAACGAACCGCTGCCGAGCCTGGCGCGCTGGCGCGCGTGGCCCGCGCTGACGGCCGTGACGCGCAACAACCTGTTCGCGATCGACGGCGATCTGCTGACGCGGCCGTCGCCGCGGATCGCACAGGGCGCGGCCGCGCTGTGCGAGGATCTCGATGCCGCGCGGGCGCGGCGGCCGGCGCGCTGAGTCACGCGCCGCCGGCGCATTGCGCGCCTATGCGCTCCAGTGCATGACTTCCCATGCTCGCGCGCCGTGGTCCGCCCGCAGCCAGACACCTCCGCCCGTCGGCACCGGCCGCGACAGCAGCGTCTCGAGGGGGACCCGCAATACGTGAGACGCGAACGCGCGGATCACGCCCGCATGCGTGACGACCCATTGCGGTTCGTCGAACCGCGCAAGCGCATCGGCCCGCCGTGCCACCCGTTCGACGAGCCGCGCGACACTTTCGCCGCCGTGCGCACACGCATGCATCAGGTCGGCCGCCCATGCATCGAGCGCCGCGCGATCGATATCGTCCCAGCGCTGCATTTCCCACGCGCCGAAATCCATCTCCTGCCAGTCGGCATCGCACCGCAGCGGCACGTCGAACACCTGCGCGAGCCGCTCGGCAACCGATACGCAGCGCGTCAACGGGCTCGTCCAGACCTGTCGGGGCAACGGCGCGCCGAGCGCCGACAGATGCGCACGCACGGCCCGCGCGCCGGCGTCGGCAGGCGCGGCGAGCGGCACGTCGCTGCGCCCGTAGCAGATGCCCGGCTCGATATCGACGGCCGGATGACGGATCAGGACGACGTCCATCCGAGCACCACGAGATAGATCGCCAGTTCGCACAGTTGCTGCGCGAAGCCGAGACAGTCGCCCGTATAACCGCCGATCCGCTTCACGAAATAGCGGGCTGCCCATGCGCGCACGAGCACGAGCGCCGCGCACACGGCAACGCCCATGCGCCAGTCGGGCCAGAACAGCCAGGGCAATCCGAATACCGCCGCGACGCACGCCGCGCGACCGCCCATCCGCTGCGCGACCGGCTTCGCCTTGCCTTCGGGCCGCACGTAGTCGAGCGTCATCAGCAGGCTCACGGCCGCCGCGCGGCTCGCCGCATGCGCGGCGATCATCGTCCATGCGGCGCGCAGCGGCAGCATCGACGCAAGCGCCTGCCATTTCAGGCCGAGCGTGATCACGAGCGCGACCGCGCCGAACGTGCCGATCCGCGAGTCGTGCATGATGCGCAGCACGTCGTCGCGCGTATAGCCGCCGCCGAACGCATCGCAACTGTCGGCGAGGCCGTCCTCGTGGAACGCGCCGGTCGCAAGCAGGGTTGCCGCCATCGACAGCCCGACCGCGATCGACGGGGGCAGCACCCGCAGCGCGGCGAGATAGACGAGCGCGCCCCACGCGCCGACGCACGCGCCGACGAGCGGGAAATAACGCGCGGCCTGGTCGAGATCGCCGGCCGCGTAGCCGATCGAACGCGGCACCGGCACGCGCGTGAAATAACCGAGCGCGACGAAGAAGTAGCGCAGTTCGGCCCGCACGCCGCGCACGCGATCAGGCGTCACGATTGTCGACGCCGGCCGACTCGAAGCTCGCCATCTCGCTGAGGAAGGCCGCCGCCGCGCGCACGAGCGGCAGCGCGAGCGCCGCCCCCGTGCCTTCGCCGAGCCGCAGGTCGAGCGCGAGCAGCGGCTTCGCGCCGAAATGCTCGAGCATGCGCCGGTGGCCGGCCTCGTGCGACGTATGCGAGAACACGCAGTAGTCGCGCACGCCGGGCACGATGCGTTCGGCGACGAGCAGCGCGGCCGTCGCGATGAAGCCGTCGACGAGAATCGTCATCCGCTCGCTCGCGGCCGCGAGATACGCGCCCGTCATCATCGCGATCTCGAAACCGCCGAACGTCGCGAGCACGTCGAGCGGCGCGATCGCATGCGAATGCTTGACGAGCGCGCGGCCGAGCACCGCGCGCTTGTGCGCGAGCCCCTGGTCGTCGAGGCCCGTGCCGCGTCCGACGCATGCGTCGACCGGCACGTCGAGGAGGCGGCTCATCAGGCACGCGGCCGACGACGTGTTCGCGATCCCCATCTCGCCGAAGCCGATCACGTTCGTGCCGAGCGATGCATGCAGGCGCACGCGCGCCGCGCCGGCGGAGAGCGCCGTCATCGCCTCGTCGCGCGACATCGCCGGCTCCGCCGCGAAGTTGCGCGTGCCGCGCGCGACCGGCAGCGACACCAGCCGGTCCGACAGCGGCAACGGCGACGCGACGCCCGCATCGACGATCTCGAGCGCGCTCTGCGCGACGCCCGAGAACGCGTTGATCGCCGCGCCGCCGGCCAGGAAATTCGCGACCATCTGCGCGGTCACCGCCTGCGGATAAGGGCTGACACCCTCGGCGGCGATCCCGTGATCGCCGGCGAACACGATCGTCACGGGGCGCTGCACGACCGGTCGCTCGGTATGCTGGATCAGGCCGATCTGCAGCGCGAGCGCCTCGAGCTGGCCAAGGCTGCCCGGCGGCTTGGTCTTGTGGTCGATCACATGCTGCAGGCGCGTGCGCAGCGCGTCGTCGAGCGGCGCGATCGCGGGCGGGAAGGGGGTCGAAGTCGTCATCGGGAAGCCGTGTCGTTGGCGCGGCACGCGCCGCGCATCGAAGGAATCGGAAAAGGAAAGGTCATGGTCGCGCAGGCCATGCCGGCAGCAACGCATCGCGGCCGTTCTCGCGGATCAGCACGAGCGGATAGCCGAACGCGTCGCTCGCGCGTTCGGGCGTCAGCACGTCGTGCACGGGGCCGGCCGACGCGCGGCCGCGGCCGTCGAGCAGCAACGCGTGCGTCGCGAAACGCCGCGCGAGATTCAGGTCGTGGCACGAAAACAGCACCGTGCGCGGGCCCCGGTCGAGCCATGCGCCCAGCGCGGTCAGGCAGTCGATCTGGTGATGCAGGTCGAGATGCGCGAGCGGTTCGTCGAGCAGCATCAGCGGCGCATCCTGGCACAGCGTCGCGGCCAGCGCGACCCGCTGCCGCTCGCCGCCCGACAGCGACAATACATCGCGCGACGCGAGTGCGGTCAGATCGAACGTCGCGAGTGCGTCGTACGCGGCCGCGCGATCGCCGTCGCGCTCCCAGCCCCAGCCGCCGAGATACGGATAGCGGTGAAGCAGCACCGTGTCGAGCACCGTCGCGCTGAACGCGTCGTGCAGCTGCTGCGGCATCAGCGCGCGACGCTGCGCGAGGGGCCCGGGCGGCCACGCGACCAGCGGCCGGCCGTCGATCTCGACCTGTCCGCCGGCCGGCGGCTGCAACCCCGCGAGCGTCGCGAGCAGCGTCGTCTTGCCGGCGCCGTTCGGCCCCGCGACGCACCAGATCTCGCCAGGCCGAAACGCCTGCGTGAACCCGTCGAGCAACGTGCGCGCGCCGGCCTTCAGCGTCAGGTCGACGGCCATGCAGCGCAGCTCGCCGCCGCCCGCGTGCAGTGCGGCATCCGTCATCGCATCGGCCTCCTCAACAACATCCACAGGAACACCGGCACGCCGATCAACGCGGTCATCACGCCGACCGGCAACTGCGCGGGCGCGATCGCGGTGCGCGCGAGCAGGTCGGCCGCCATCACGCCGCCGCCGCCCGCGAGCATCGCGGCCGGCAGCAGCATCCGCTGGTCGTTGCCGAACGCGAGCCGCAGCGCATGCGGCACGACGAGGCCGACGAAGCCGATCGTGCCGGCCGTCGTCACCGCGGCAGCGGCCGCCAGCGACGCGACGAGATAGATCCGCACGCGCAGGCGCGCGACGGGCACGCCGAGCGCCTGCGCGGTCGCGTCGCCGCGCAGCAGCACGTTCAGTTGCGGCGCGGCCGGCAGCGCGACGCATGCGGCCAGCAACAGCGCCCCCCATGCGAACCAGGGCGCCGTCACGCCGTTCAGGTCGCCCGTGAGCCAGAAGATGATGCCGCGCAGCCGCGCATCGGGAGCGAGCGACAGCAACAGCGTGACGAGCGCGCCCCACCCGGCCGCGATCACGACGCCGGTGAGCAGCAGGCGCGGCGACGCGTCGCGCGAATCGCCGCGCCACAACGCGCGGCGCGCGAGACCGAGCACGAGCGCGACCGAGACGAGCGAACCGGCGAATGCCGACGCGTCGACGAGCCACCATGCGCCGCCGGCAATCATCGCGACGAGCGCGAAGCCGGCCGCGCCGCCGGACACGCCGAGCACGTACGGTTCCGCAAGCGGGTTGCGCAGCAGCACCTGCAACAGTGCGCCGGCCAGCGCGAGCAGCGCGCCGCACGCGAAGCCGGCGAGCGCGCGCGGCAGACGCAGCGTGCGGACGATCTCGGCGAACAGCGCGTCGCCGCCATGCGGGACGAGCGACGCGAGCGCCTGCCACGGCGACATCGGCACGCTGCCGATCGACAGCGACGCGACGAACAGCAGCGCGACCGCGGCGGCCAGCGCGGCCCAGATCGCGGCGGCGCGCGCGGCGCTCATGCCGTGCACGGCCGCGCGCATGATGCGCGGCGCATCCGCTCGAGATGGCCCGCCGGACATGACGGGGACGCCGCGCGGACGATTGGGGTCAGCATCGAAGAACATTCCGTGAAGCGTTGCGCGCCCCGCCTCCCCGCAGGCCGCGCGTCATGAAACCCGTGCGGGCTTCCCGTCTCGGCCGGTATCCGGGCTGGCGGCGGTCCGGCTCGCCTTCCCGCGCGTTTCACGCGCAGTGGCCCGCGCCCGCGTGCGACACCTGCACGCAAAACGCGCCCGAGCCGGCCTGCGTCGACGGACGCGGCCGCTTACCGTTGCGGGGGCAGCGCAGGTTGGCACGCTCCCGGAGCGCACGCCCTGCTTCCCGTTTAACCGCGCGTGCCACGCGCGAGCACCGAGGCGGCGCCAGTTTAGGAGCCGGTCGCGCGAGCGTCAAGGAAGCATCCGGACACGCACGGGAAGCACCGATTCGCGGCAAGAAGCCGGGGTGTTACGACTGGAAACGTTACAGATGTCGGATTGCGCGTTATTCCGCGCTAAAATGCTGGGTCTTTAGAGGACGCAGCAAATGCTCAACGAACTCGAAACCTTATCTCAAAATATTGGCCGTCTGATTTCGCTGAACAAGCGCTATCACGCGGAACGGCTCGCGCTCGAGGAGCAGGTCGCGCAATTGCGCGCGGAAGCGGACACGGTCCGCGCGGAACTCGCGGCACTGCGCGACGAACGCAATGCGCTCGCGGCCGAGCGCGACACGCTGTCGGCAAAGATCGACGACGCCCAGGTGAAACTGAACGCGATTCTCGAAAAGCTGCCGCGCTCGAAAAGCGCGGAGCAAGCCGACAACCAGCTCGACCTGCTGGATGCGCAGGCACGCCCGGATGGCGATGACGCGGCCAGCCACGGAGAACATGCATGAGCACCAAGCAGATCGAAGTCTCGATTCTCGGTCAGGCCTATCGGCTCGCCTGTTCGGCCGAGACCGAAGCGGCACTGCTCGAGGCCGTCGCGCGCGTCGACGCCGAAATGTCGAAAATCCGCTCGAACAGTTCGGTACGCGGCACCGATCGCATTGCGGTGATGGCGGCGCTGTCGCTCGCATCGGAATTGCTGCGGCTGCAAACGAGCGTGCGGCACGGTGAAGCATTTCCGGCGGAGGAAATCCGTCGTACAATGCACCAGATGAACGAACAGCTCGGCGCGGTGCTCGCACAGCACGAGACGCAGTAACGTTTCAAACGATGCGTCGATTCCCCTTGATCTCGGCGGTCAACGGTGGTCAAATTGGCGCATCGAATCACAGTTCAGTCAGCTTCCCTGCCTGGTTCGCCAAGGTCATATATTCCTTGAACCAATGCCATGTGCACGGTTGCGGAAATTTGTAGCACGGGCGCGCGCGTCACTCTGTCTGATGTACCCGAAGTGCTGCTAACTGCGACCAATTCTGAACCCCAGGTTCAGGATGCCGGCCTAGCGGCCAAGGCGGGGGCCTATCCAACGGCATCGGGCGAGTCCCGGTGCCGTTTTCTTTTGTAGCAGCCCTTTCTGCGTCGATCACGATCCATGCAATACTGGCTGATGAAGTCCGAACCGGACGAAGCAAGCATCGACGATCTCGCCAACGCTCCGCAGCGCTCGCTGCCGTGGACCGGCGTGCGCAATTATCAGGCGCGCAATTTCATGCGCGACACGATGAAGATCGGCGACGGCGTGCTGTTCTATCACTCGAGCTGCCCCGAGCCGGGCATCGCGGGCCTCGCCGAAGTGTCGTCGACACCCTACCCCGATCCCACGCAGTTCGATCCGAAAAGCCCCTACTACGACCCGAAATCGACGCAGGAAGCGCCGCGCTGGCTGCTCGTCGACGTGCGCTACGTGAAGAAGTCGCCGCTCGTGCCGCTTGCCGCACTGCGCGAACACGACGAACTCGCCGACATGCGCGTGCTGGCCCGGGGCAACCGGTTGTCGATCACACCCGTGACGCGCGCCGAATGGCGCTTCATCACCGAAAAGCTGATGAAGTAGGCGCGCGCCAAAGGTCAAATCTGGTCAGCACGCGCGGCCGGCACGGAACTCGCGGCACTTTTGCGCAGCCTAAGCAACCGCTGTCGGCCGATCGGGCCGGCCGTCGTTCATTTCGTCGCGCGGTACGCCCGCGTCGTGCACGCGTGATCCGCGTGCGCGCCCTCGCACAAGGAGTCCAACAATGACCAAGAAATCCGCTCTCGCGCTGTCGCTCGCCCTCGCCGCCGCCGTTCCCGTCGCGCTGACGCTCGCGTCGCCGGCCGCGCACGCGCAAACCGCCAACCCGCATTTCCCCGAGCCGGCAGGCGTGCTGTCGCTGTCGTCGCAAGCCAGCGCCGACGTGCCGCAGGACATCATCCACATCACGCTGTTCTACGAGCAGCAGGCCAAGGATCCGGGCAGCCTGACGGCGCAGCTGAACCAGCGCGCCGACGCGGCGCTGTCGCAGGCAAAGGGCGTGTCGGGCGTCACCGCACACACGGGTGCATTCTCCGTGTATCCGAGCACCGATCGCGACGGCAAGATTTCCGCGTGGCGCGGCCGTACCGAGGTGGCGCTCGAATCGCGCGATTTCGCCGCGGCGTCGAAGCTCGCGGGCCAGTTGTCGAACCTGATGCAGGTCGCGAACGTCGAGTTCTCGCTGTCGCCTGAAGCGCAGCGCACGGCCGAGCAGAAGCTCACGACCGAGGCGATCAAGTCGTTCCGCGCACGCGCGGACGAAGCCGCGAAGGCATTCGGCTACAGCAGCTACACGATTCGCGACGTGAACGTCGGCAGCGGCCGCAACGTGCAGCCGTACCCGCGCATGATGGCGATGGCCGCGGCGCCGATGGACAGCGCGAAGATGAGCGCGCCGATCGCGGTCGAAGGCGGCAAGGCGACCGTGTCGGTCACCGTCAACGGCTCGGTGCAGATGAAGTAACGCGCCACGCGTTGTCGGAAACGAAAAACGCCGGCCCGAAGGCCGGCGTTTTTTATGCGCCTGCAGATTGCCGATGCGCGCGACGGTTGCGCGCGCATCGATTTCACATTACGCGGCGGCGTTCGCCGCACGGCGGCGATACGCCCAGGCCATCAGCGCGACGCCCGCGAGGATCATCGGCAGCGACAGCCACTGCCCCATCGACAGACCCAGTGCAAGCAGGCCGAGGAAGTCGTCGGGCTCGCGCGCGAACTCGACCGTGAAACGGGCGAGGCCGTAGCCGATCAGGAACAGCGCGGACACGGCGCCCATCGGCCGCGGCTTGCGCGCGAAGAAGAACAACGCGAAGAACAGCGCGATGCCTTCGAGCGCGATTTCATAGAGCTGCGAAGGATGGCGCGGCAGCATCTGGTATTGCATGAACACGTCGGCGAGATGCCACTGCTCGACGAGCGCCGGATGCTTCGGCAGCCAGGCCGCGTCGTCGCGCATCGCGCCCGGGAACAGCATCGCCCACGGTGCGGCGGGGTCGGTCACGCGGCCCCACAGCTCGCCGTTGATGAAGTTGCCGAGGCGCCCGGCCGCGAGCCCCGTCGGCACCATCGGCGCGACGAAGTCGGTGACCTGCAGCCACGGGCGCTTGCGCTGCCACGCGAACAGCATCATCGCGAGCGTGACGCCGAGGAAGCCGCCGTGAAACGACATGCCGCCCTCCCACACCTTGAACACGTCGAGCGGATGCGAGAAATAGAAATCGGCCTTGTAGAACAACACATAACCGAGCCGGCCGCCGAGCACGGTGCCGAGCACGCCGTAGAACATCATGTCGTCGATGTCCTTCGCGGTCCAGCCCTGCGCGGCGACATGCGGCAGCTTCAGGCGGATCCGGCCGACGACGATCGCCGCGATGAAGCCGACGAGATACATGAGGCCATACCAGCGCACGGCCAGCGGCCCGAGATGGATCGCAACGGGGTCGAAATTCGGGTGAATGATCATGGGTTAGCGAAGAAGTTTTCGAATGCGGTACGGCAGTCGCGCTGCGCAGCACTACGCGGCACCGCGCATTGGACGGCACCGGCGCGCCATCGTTCACGTCACGCGGCGGGGCCGTGCGCGCGCACGACGTCGATGAAGCCGGCCAGCACGGGACTCACGTCGCCCGTGCGCCACACGAGGCCGGTCTCGACGACCGGCGCGTGCCCGGCAAGCGGCCGGTAGACCACACCGGTGCGCCGCAGGTTACGCAGCGATTGCGGCACCAGTGCGACGCCCATGCCGGCCGACACGAGGCTGACGATCGTCTGCATCTGGATCGCCTCCTGGCCGATGCGCGGGGTTTCCCCCGCCGCGCCGTAGCAGCCCGTAATGATGTCATAAAAGCCGGGCGCCAAACGGCGCGGAAAGATCACGAGCGGCAGCGTGGCCACTTCGGCGAGGTGCACGGGCACGTCTTCGGCCGCATCGGATGCCGCGGCGGGCATCGCGACCACCAGCGGCTCGCGCACCACGGGCAGGTACGACAAGCCGGCTGCGTGGCGCGGCGGCACCGGTGGAATGACGAGCCCCGCGTCGATGCGCCCGGCGACGAGTTCATCGATCTGCACGTCGCTCGTCGCCTCCGCGAGCTGCAGGCGCACCTGCGGATAGCGTGCGCCGAACGCGCGCAGCAGCGACGGCAGCAGCCCGTAATCCGCGGTCGACACGAACGCGAGCGACAGCGAGCCGGCCTCGCCGCGCGCGAGCCGCCGCGCGAGCGGCGGCAGCGCATCGGCCGATGCCAGCAGCCGGCGCACGTCGGGCAACAGCGCCGCGCCGACCGCCGTCAGCGCCACCGAACGCTTGGTGCGCACGAACAACGCGACGCCCAGCGCGTCCTCGAGCGCGCGGATCGCCTGCGACAGCGGCGGCTGCGTCATCGACAGGCGCTCGGCCGCGCGGCCGAAATGGCGTTCGTCGGCCACGGTCGCGAAATAACGCCACTGGCGCAAGTCGGGTGTCGGATCGGCCATGCTTGACTCATTCGAAAAAAGACTTAATAGGCGACAAATAATATATTGGACATCACAATCCGGAAACTCCATTCTTGATTGACCCAAACCGGCGCGCCCTCACGAGCGACGCCCACACAACGATGGAGCCCCCCATGTCGTACAACCGTCGCTCGAAGCACATCACGCAAGGCGTGGCCCGTTCGCCGAACCGCTCGATGTATTACGCCCTCGGCTACCAGAAGGACGATTTCGACAAGCCGATGATCGGCATCGCGAACGGCCATTCGACGATCACGCCATGCAATTCCGGCCTGCAGCGCCTGTCGGACGCGGCCGTCGAGGCCGTGAAGGCGTCCGGCGCGAATCCGCAGATCTTCGGCACGCCGACGATTTCGGACGGCATGTCGATGGGCACCGAGGGGATGAAGTACTCGCTCGTGTCGCGCGAGGTGATCGCCGACTGCATCGAGACCTGCGTGCAGGGCCAATGGATGGACGGCGTGGTGGTGGTCGGCGGCTGCGACAAGAACATGCCGGGCGGCATGATCGCGCTCGCGCGCCTGAACGTGCCGGGCATCTACGTGTACGGCGGCACGATCCGCCCGGGCAACTGGAAGGGCCGCGACCTGACGATCGTGTCGTCGTTCGAGGCCGTCGGCGAATTCACCGCGGGCCGGATGTCGCAGGAGGACTTCGAAGGGGTCGAGAAGAACGCGTGCCCGACGTCGGGCTCGTGCGGCGGCATGTACACCGCGAACACGATGAGCTCGTCGTTCGAGGCGCTCGGCATGTCGCTGCTGTATTCGTCGACGATGGCGAACCCCGACCAGGAGAAGGTCGATTCGTCCGCCGACTCGGCGCGGGTGCTCGTCGAGGCCGTGAAGCGCGACCTGAAGCCGCGCGACATCATCACGAAGGAAGCGATCGAGAACGCCGTGTCGGTGATCATGGCCACGGGCGGCTCGACCAATGCGGTGCTGCACTATCTCGCGATCGCGCACGCGGCCGAGGTCGACTGGACGATCGACGATTTCGAGCGCATCCGCAAGCGCGTGCCCGTGATCTGCGACCTGAAGCCGTCAGGGAAGTATGTGGCGACCGACCTGCACCGCGCCGGCGGGATTCCGCAGGTGCTGAAGATCCTGCTCGACGCGGGGCTGCTGCACGGCGACTGCATGACGATCACCGGCCGCACGATCGCCGACGAACTGAAGGACGTGCCGAGCGTGCCGCGCGCCGACCAGGACGTGATCTTCCCGATCGACCGCGCGCTGTACCAGGAAGGCCATCTGGCGATCCTGAAGGGCAATCTCGCGGAAGACGGCGCGGTCGCGAAGATCACCGGCCTGAAGAACCCGGTGATCACCGGCCCGGCCCGCGTGTTCGACGACGAACAGAGCGCGATGGATGCGATCCTCGGCGACCGGATCCGCGCGGGCGACATCCTCGTGCTGCGCTATCTCGGCCCGCAGGGCGGCCCCGGCATGCCGGAAATGCTCGCGCCGACCTCCGCGATCATCGGCAAGGGGCTCGGCGAATCGGTCGGCTTCATCACGGACGGCCGCTTCTCGGGCGGCACCTGGGGCATGGTGGTCGGCCACGTCGCGCCGGAGGCGTTCGTCGGCGGCACGATCGCGCTCGTGCAGGAAGGCGACTCGATCACGATCGACGCGCACCGGCTGCTGCTGCAGCTGAATGTGGACGACGCGGAGCTCGCACGCCGCCGCGCCGCGTGGCGCCAGCCGGCGCCCCGCTATACGCGCGGCGTGCTCGCGAAATTCGCGGCGCTCGCCCGGCCGGCGAACCAGGGGGCCGTTACGGGGTGACGTGAGCGCGTCGCGGCATGCGGCCCCAACAGGCACGGCCGCCGGGGAACGCGCAAAACGCGCCTTCCCTTTGCTTCTATAATGCGCGGACCATGAAGCCGGCTGTCCCCGCCGGCGGAGAACCGCATGAAACAGACGATATTGCGCGCGCTGCTCGTGACGCTGCTGGCCGGCGGCGCGGCCGCCGCGCGTGCCGACCAGGCCGACGGGCTCGCGCTGGCGCAGCGCAAGAACTGCATGGCCTGCCACGCGGTGAGCAAGCCGCTGATGGGCCCGTCGTTCCACGATATCGCCGGCAAGTACGCGGCACGCGGCGACGCCGTCGACTACCTGGCCCAATCGATCGTGAAAGGCAGCGTCGGCGTATGGGGCAGCGTGCCGATGCCCGCCAATACGCAACTGACGAATACCGAAGCCCATACGCTCGCGCAATGGGTGCTGTCGGTGCGCTGATCCGGATGCCCCGGACACCGGTCGCCGTTGTGCCGCGCGTTGCCGTCAGGCGGCCCTGCACCGGCCGGCCGGTGCCTTGACGGCCACCTTACCGGCACTTGCCGGGACCGCGCCCTCTTTCCCGCCGCGGAGCGACCGCGCGTTCAGCCGGAATGGCCGGCGCGGCGGCGTGCGATCTCTTCATCGACCGCGTCGCGGACCCAGTCCATGACCTCGGTCTCCAGCGCGAGCGCCACCTCGCGCGTGACCTGCCCGACGAGCCAGGCCGAATGCTCATGCAGCGCGTCGCGACAGCGTTCCTCGATCGCGTCGCGGCCCGCTCCGGTCAGATAGTTCGTCAGCCGATTGCGCAGGCGCTCGGCGATGTGCTGCGCATCCTCCGGCGTCAGCCCTGCTGCCGCGGCGGCATCCGACATCGCCGTTTCAGGCGCCGGCCCGGCCGCTTCATGCGCCATCGCGGCGAGCGCGTGCCGCGGCACGGTGTCGTCGGCCAGCGACGACCGCAGCGGTGCATTCATCGCCGCCGTGTCTTCGGCGACCACATGCTCCGTGGCGCCGGTTTCGGCCGGCGCATCGGTTTCGCCCATCGCGGCCGCCTCGGCCGTTGCCACGTCGCCCGGCAACGCGATCGCCGGCACGTGCGGCGTCGGCACCGGCTCGACCACGACGGCTTCGGGGTCGGCCCCGGTTTTCATGGCATCGCCCGGTGCGATCACGTCGGTGAGCACCGGAATCGCCGTGCGCTCGTGCGGCTGCGGCGCGCCGGGCGCGGACGCGCGCGCCCGCACCGGCTTGCCCGGCACCAGCACGTCGGTCAGCATCGGGATCGAGGTTGAATCGGCTTGTGTCACGGCAACACTCCGTCGACGGTTTCGGCTAGCTGCCCTGCTTGTAGTTGTTCAGCGCGTATCCGCGGTCGCGGTAGAACCGGTAGCGGTCGCGGCCCGCGGCCAGCTCGTCCGGCGCATTGCCGACCACTTCGAGCAGACGCTCGAAGCGGGCGAACTGCGCGGGCACGGCCGCGCCGAGGTTCAGCAGCACGTGGTGATGCGGCGCGCGGTCGAGATCGGCCGCCAGCACGATCGGCGTGCCGGCTGCGTGCTCGCTGTCGACGCCGCAATGCGGGATGAAATCGAGCGGCGAGAACGTCCAGAGCCGCTCGTCGAGCGCGCGCAGGCGCGCGGGCTCGGCGAGCACGACGACCGGCTGCCCGGCCTGGTAGGCCTTGCGCAGCAGCCGGCACGCGTACGCGAGCGAATCGCCGACGTTCGAGTGGAAATCGATCCGCGTCATTGCCCGCGTACCCGCATCGTCGTCTGCACCGCCATCACTGGCCGGCGCGGTCGATCAGGAACTGCGCGAGCAACGGCACCGGACGGCCCGTCGCCCCCTTTGCCGCGCCGCCCTTCCACGCGGTGCCCGCGATGTCGAGGTGGGCCCACGGGTAGCTGTCGGTGAAGCGCGACAGGAAACACGCGGCCGTCACCGCGCCGGCCGGACGGCCGCCGATGTTCGCGAGATCCGCGAAGTTCGACTTCAGCTGGTCCTGGTACTCGTCGTCGAGCGGCATGCGCCACGCCGGATCGTTCGCCTCGCGCGACGCGTCGAGCAGTTCGCCCGCGAGCGCGTCGTCGGTCGAGAACAGGCCGCTGTTGTGGCCGCCCAGCGCGATCACGCACGCGCCCGTCAGCGTCGCGACGTCGATCACCGCCGCCGGCTTGAAGCGCTCGGCATACGTGAGCGCATCGCACAGGATCAGGCGGCCTTCGGCGTCGGTGTTCAGCACTTCGATCGTCAGGCCCTTCATGCTGGTGACGATGTCGCCCGGCTTCGTCGCGTTGCCGCCCGGCATGTTCTCGCAGGTCGGCACGATCGCGACGACGTTGATCTTCAGCCCCATCTCGGCGACCGCGCGCATCGTGCCGAGCACGGAACCGGCGCCGCACATGTCGTACTTCATCTCGTCCATGCCCTCGCCCGGCTTCAGCGAGATGCCGCCCGTGTCGAACGTGATGCCCTTGCCGACCAGCACGACCGGCGCGGCCTTCGCGGCGGCGCCCTGGTAGTGCAGCACGATGAACTGGGGCGGCTCGACCGACGCACGCGCGACCGACAGGAACGAGCCCATCTTCAGCGCCTGGATCTGCTTGAGCCCGAGGACTTCGGCCTTCAGGCCCCAATCCTTCGCGATCTTCTTCGCGGTGTTGCCGAGGTAGGTCGGCGTGCAGACGTTGCCGGGCAGGTTGCCGAGGTCGCGGGTCAGATCCATCCCGTTCGCGAGCGCGACGGCCTGCTTGACCGCGACCTTCGCGGCCTTCTCGTCGGCCGGGTCGACGCTGAACACGACGCGCTTGAGCGTGTGCGACGCCGGTTCCGGCTTGCTCTTCATCTGCGTGAAGCGGTAGGTCTCGTTGCGCAGCGCGAGAATCGCCGCACGCACGCCCCAGTCGGAGCTGCGCTCGTCGACCGGCAGTTGCGCGAGCGAGAACGTGACCTGGACAACCTTGGTCGCCAGCAGCGCGCGCCACGCGGCCGTCACCGCGTCGTTATAGGCTTTCTGATTGAAAGCATCCTGTTTGCCGAGGCCGACGAGCAGCACGCGCGACGCGCCGATGCCCGACACTTCGTGCAGGAACAGCGTCTTGCCGCGCTTGCCGTCCATGTCGCCGGCCTTCACCATGCGCGAAATCAGCCCCTTGGTGGCCGTGTCGATGTCGAGCGCCGCGCCCGAAAGCGTCTGCGCCTCGAAGATGCCGAGCACGATGCAGTCGGACTTCCCGGTCAGGAACCCCTTGGCCTCGCCTTTGCTCCAATCACAGCCTTTTATGCTAAAGTCCATCGCGCTTGTCCTCGGATAAAATCTGGGCTAAGGATGAAAGCCGCAATTATCCGCTATTTTTCCCGTGGCGGCGCGAGCGCTCCACCACGCGTGCGCCGCCTCCCGCCCTCTTCTCATCAAGAATGATCTTCGAACGCTCCCTCCAGCGCGAGCTTGCGTATACGGCTGGCGCCGTGTTCATGGTGCTGCTCACGATCATGCTCACGACGATGATGATCCGCATCGTCGGCTACGCCGCGTCCGGTGAAATCGATCCGCGGGACGTGCTCGTGCTGATCGGCCTGACCGTGATCGGCTATCTCGCCGTGATGCTCGTCGTCACGCTGTTCGTGTCGATCCTGTTCGTGCTGACCCGGTGGTACCGGGACTCCGAAATGGTGGTGTGGCTCGCGTCGGGCGTGAGCCTCACGCGCCTCATCAAGCCGATCGGCGTGTTCGCCACGCCGATCGTCCTGCTGATCGCCTTCTTCGCGTTCGTCGGCTGGCCGTGGTCGAACCAGCAGAGCAAGATGATCAAGGCACGCTTCCAGCAGCGCGACGAGATCTCGCTGCTCGCGCCGGGCCAGTTCCGCGAGTCGGCCGCGAACCACCGCGTGTTCTTCATCGAGAAGATGACGCCCGACCAGAGCAAGGTGCAGAACGTGTTCGTCACGTCGACCGAGAACGGCAAGGTCAACGTGGTCGTGTCGCAGACGGGTCATACGGAGACGCGCGACGGCAGCCGTTTCGTCGTCCTGGAAGACGGCCGCCGCTACGACGGCACGCCCGGCCAGCCGAACTTCAAGATCATGGAGTTCGAGCGCTACGGCGTGAAGATCACCAGCACCCCGGTCACCAACGTGCCGACCACCAACAGCACGCCGACGCCCGACCTGCTGCGCAACCCGACGCGCGACAACCTCGCGGAATTCGCGTGGCGCGCGGGGCTGCCGCTGATCGCGATCAACCTGATGGTGCTCGGCATTCCGCTGTCGTACCAGAACCCGCGCCGCAGCCGCACGATCAACCTCGTGATGGCCGTGCTGATCTACCTCACGTACTCGAACCTGCTGAACGTCGTGCAGGCGCAGATCGAGCAGGGCAAGATGTCGTTCGGCGTGGGCCTCGTCGGCCTGCACCTGGTCGTCGCGGCGATCGTCGCGTTCATCTTCTGGTTGCGCGTGCGCAATCGTCCGTTATTGACACGCGCGCTGTTCGGCCGCTCGGGAGCATGATCGATGCGGCTCTATGAAAAGTACTTCGCGCGACAGATCTACGTCACGTTCATCTTCATCCTGTTCGCGTTCTCGGGCCTGTTCTTCTTCTTCGACCTGATCAGCGAACTGAACTCGGTCGGGCACGGGAACTACAAGTTCGGCTACGCGGTGCTGCGCGTCGCGCTGCAGACGCCGTCGCGCTTCTACGAGATCATCCCGGTCGCCGCGCTGATCAGCGCGATCTACGTGTTCGCGCAGATGGCCGCGAACTCGGAATTCACGATCTTCCGCGTGTCGGGCCTCGCGACCAACCAGGCGCTGCGCTCGCTGCTGAAAATCGGCGTGCCGCTCGTGATCGTCACCTACCTGATCGGCGAATTCGTCGGCCCGTACGCCGACCAGCTGTCCGAACGCGTGCGGCTGCAGGCGCTCGGCGCATCGGTGTCGTCGAACTTCCAGTCGGGCGTGTGGGTGAAGGACACGCTCGCGGCCCGCGAAAACGGCGAGCAGGTCACGCGCTTCGTCAACGTCGGCAGCCTGTCGCCCGACTCGACGATCAGCAACGTGCGCATCTACGAATTCGACTCGAAGTTCCAGCTGCAGAACGTCCGGATCGCGCAGACGGGCCGCTACGAGCCGCCCGGCCACTGGCTGCTGAAGGGCGTCACCGAGACGGAGCTCACGCCGATCAAGCCGGTCAGCGGCCAGCCGGCCGACGCGCTGAACCCCGTGTACCGGTCGCAGCAGGTGTCGCTGCCCGAATACCGGCTGCGCTCGGACCTGACGCCGCAGATCCTGTCGGTGCTTCTCGTGTCGCCGGAGCGCATGTCGCTCATCAACCTGTTCCGCTACATCCAGCACTTGCGCGAGAATCAGCAGGACACCCAGCGCTACGACATCGCGCTGTGGCGCAAGCTGCTGTATCCGTTCGCGGTGTTCGTGATGCTCGTGCTGTCGCTGCCGTTCGCGTACCTGCACACGCGCGCGGGTGTGGTCGGCGTGAAGGTGTTCGGCGGCATCATGCTCGGCATGAGCTTCCAGCTGCTCAACACGCTGTTCTCGCACATCGGCACGCTGAACACGTGGCCCGCGCCGCTCACCGCGGCGACCCCGGGTCTGATCTATCTCGCGCTCGGCCTGTTCGCGCTCAAGTGGGTCGACCGGCACTGAGTGCCGCATGACGACGGAGGCATCGACATGAGTTCGCACGGCATCGTCCTGTTCGGCCACGGCGCCCGCGATCCGCGCTGGGCCGAGCCGTTCGAGCGGCTCGCCGCGCGGCTGCGCGGCGCAGGCTCCGCTGCCCCGCGCGTGTCGCTCGCGTTCCTCGAGCTGATGACGCCGTCGCTCGCCGACGCCGTTGCCGCGCAAGTCGCCGCCGGCTGCACGCGCATCACCGTGGTGCCCGTGTTCTTCGGCCAGGGCGGCCATGTCCGCCGCGACCTGCCGCAGCTCGTCGATGCCTGCCGCACCGCGCATCCGGCGGTCGAGATCCGCTGCGCGACGGCCGTCGGCGAAGACGACGGCGTGCTCGACGCGATCGCACGCTACTGTCTCGGCCAGCTCGGCGACGACGCCTGAGCGAATCCGCCGCCCCAAACAAAAAAGCGCCGGCTTCGAAAGCCGGCGCTTTTTTTACGCCCGCGAACCGGCGGCAATCCGGCAGCAATCGCTACCTCGCTTGGCCGCGCCGCGCGCTCGACTCAAGCGGCACTGCGCAACGCGTCGCCGTCTTTTGCGAGCCGCACGCGCTCGGCGAATGCATCGCCGATCATCAGCAGGCTCGGTTCGGCGGGATCGAGCCACGCCTGCGCGTCGCCCGCCGCCATCTGCGCGAGCGTCAGCGTTAGCGAGCGCTCGCGCACGGTGCTGCACGCCTCAACGATCGCGACGGGTGTCGCCGGCGCCCGGCCGGCGTCGATCAGCTCCTGCGCGATGCCGGGCGCGCTGTCGCGGCCCATGTAGTAGACGATCGAATCGGCGCGCGCGGCTTCGCGAATCTCGTCGCTGCCCGGCGCGCGACTGTGCGTCGCGAACGCGACGCTGCGCGACACACCGCGCAACGTCAGCGATCGCTTCAGCGTCGCGGCGCCGGCCAGCGCCGCGGTGATGCCCGGCACGACCTCGTAGTCGATGCCGGCCGCCTCGAGCGCACGCATTTCCTCTTCGGCGCGGCCGAACAGCATCGGATCGCCGCCCTTCAGCCGCACGACGCACGCGTGTTCGCGCGCCGCATCGACGATCTGCTTGTTGATGAAATGCTGCGCGGTCGAGCGCTGCCCGCAGCGCTTGCCGACCGCGATCTTTCGCGCGTTCGGCGCGTAGCCGAGCATCGCCGGCTCGACGAGCGCGTCGTGCAGCACGACGTCGGCTTGCTCGAGCAGCCGCATGCCGCGCACCGTGATGAGGTCGGCCGCGCCCGGCCCTGCTCCGATCAGATACACCTTGCCCATGTTAGTCGCTTCGCTTCGTCCTTGCGGACGTTTGCGGGCGGCCCGCGCCGCCGTGCGGCGGCGCGGTTCGCCGCGCAGATTGACGATTACGCCGAGAACGCCCGGATCATGCCGGCGGCGACCGTGTGGTGCGTCGCCTCGTCGATCAGCACGAACGCGCCGGTGCCCGGGTGCGCATCGTACGTGTCGCAGACGATCGGCTTCTGCAGCGTCAGCGCGACGCGGCCGATGTCGTTCATCTTCAGGTCCTGACGGTCGGTCGCGTGCGACAGCGTATGCACGTCGAGCACCTGCTTGACCGCGCCGATCTTCGCGAACACCGTGCTCGTGGTCTGCTTCAGCAGGTACTTGCGCTGCGGCGACAGCGGCGCTTCGTCGAACCAGCACAGGTCGGCCTCGAGCTTCTTCGCCGGCTCGACCGGCTCGGCGGTCGTGACGAACATGTCGCCGCGCGACACGTCGACATCTTCCTCGAGGCGGATCGTCACCGTCTGGCCCGCGAACGCGTGCGCGACCGACGCGGTGCCGCCCGGCACCGGCGCGACGATCTCGGCGATCGTTGCCGTGCGGTTCGACGGCAGCACGACGATCTCGTCGCCCACCTTCACTTCGCCCGACTCGATCCGGCCCATGTAGCCGCGGAAGTCGTCGGCCGAGCTGCCGTCCTGGCGCGCGACCCACTGCACCGGGAAGCGCAGCGCGTCATGCGCCTGCGTCTCGACCGGCAGCGACTCGAGCACGTCGAGGAGCGGCTCGCCCGCGTACCACGGCATGCGCTCGCTCGCGCCGACGATGTTGTCGCCCTTCAGCGCCGACACCGGCACGAAGCGCACGTCGGTCAGGCCGAGCTGCTTCGCGAGCGCGACGTACGCATCGCGGATCTCGTTGAAGCGCGCCTCGCTGTGGTCGACGAGGTCCATCTTGTTGATCGCGACGATCACGTGCTGCAGCCCCAGCAGCTTGACGATCGCGCTGTGGCGCTTGGTCTGCGGCAGCAGTTCCGCGACGCCGTTCTCGATCGTCACGCGCGTCGCGTCGATCAGGATGATCGCCGCGTGCGCGGTCGACGCGCCGGTCACCATGTTGCGCGTGTACTGCTCGTGGCCCGGCGTGTCGGCGATGATGAACTTGCGCTTCGCGGTCGCGAAATAGCGGTACGCGACGTCGATCGTGATGCCCTGCTCGCGCTCGGCTTCCAGCCCGTCGGTCAGCAGCGCGAGGTCGAGCTCGTCGCCGACGGTGCGCTTGTTCTTCGCACGCGACAGCGCGGACAGCTGGTCGGACAGCACGGCCTTGCTGTCGTACAGCAGGCGGCCGATCAGCGTGCTCTTGCCGTCGTCGACGCTGCCTGCGGTGATGAAGCGCAGCACGCCGAGGTCTTCGGTGTTCTCGATGATGCTCATGATGTGAATGTCCTCGTGTGCTTCAGAAATAACCTTGCTTCTTGCGCTGTTCCATCGCGGCTTCGGAGGCCTGGTCGTCCATCCGGGTCGCGCCGCGCTCGGTGATCTCGGTCACTGCCGTCTCGGCGATGATCTTCTCGACGTCGTCCGCATCGCTCTCGACCGGGCACGTGCAGCTGATGTCGCCGACCGTGCGGAAGCGCACCTGCGCGAACTCGCTCGACTCGCCTTCACGCATCGGCGTGAGCGGCGTTACGGGCACGAGCAGCCCGTTGCGGCGCACGATCTCGCGCTGATGCGCGTAGTAGATCGACGGCAGTTCGAGGTTCTCGCGCGCGATGTACTGCCACACGTCGAGCTCGGTCCAGTTCGAGATCGGGAACACGCGCAGGTGCTCGCCCTTGTGCAGGCGGGCGTTGTACAGGCTCCACAGTTCCGGGCGCTGCGCCTTCGGATCCCACTGGCCGAATTCGTCGCGGAACGAGAAGATGCGTTCCTTCGCACGCGCCTTCTCTTCGTCGCGGCGCGCGCCGCCGATCAGCGCGGTGTAGCCGTGCGCCTCGATCGTCTCGAGCAGCGTGACGGCCTGCGCGGCGTTGCGCGAATCGGTCTCGCGGCGCAGCACGACCGTACCGCGCTTGATCGAATCCTCGACGTGCCCGACGACGAGCTCGGCGCCCAGTTCCTGCGCGCGGCGGTCGCGGAAGTCGATCACTTCCTCGTAGTTGTGGCCCGTGTCGATGTGCACGAGCGGGAACGGCAGCGTCGTCTTGCGGTTCGCGCCGAGGCCGAACGCTTTCAGGGCCAGATGCAGCACGACGACCGAATCCTTGCCGCCCGAGAACAGCAGCGCCGGCTTGCTGCACTCGGCAACCAGCTCGCGCAGGATGTGGATCGACTCGGCTTCGAGCCAGTCGAGGTGGCCCATGCGGCTGTCCGCGCCGGAGGCCGGGGCAAAGGCGGATTGCTCGAGCGTCGTGCTCATGATTTCAGTCCTTCTCTTCTGGGTTCGTGCCGCCCGCTGTCGCGGGCGGCGCAATAGTCAGTTTCTTGTAGGCGTTCAGTGCGCGGCGCCAGCATCGGCCGCCGCGGGAATCGGCGTGATCGAGATGTGCAGGCCGCATTCCTTCGTATCGCGCGATTCCCACCACCAGCGGCCCGCCCGGCTGTCCTCGCCGGGACGGATCGCCCGCGTGCACGGCTCGCAGCCGATGCTCGGGTAGCCGCGAGCATGCAGCGGGTTGACCGGCACGTCAAACGCGTCGAGGTACGCCCATACGTCGGCTTCCGTCCAGTCGGCCAGCGGGTTGTACTTCGCGATCCCGCGCGCTTCGTCCTGTTCTTCCTCGTGCAGCTCGGCCCGCGTGACCGACTGCTCGCGGCGCTGGCCGGTGACCCACGCGCCGACGTCGGCCAGCGCGCGGTTCAGCGGCTCGACCTTGCGGATGTGGCAGCACGACTTGCGCAGCTCGACGCTCTCGTAGAACGCGTTCAGGCCGTGCTCCGCGACATACTGGTCGACCGCGTCCTGGCGCGGGTGGAACTGCTCGATCTCGTAGCCGTAGCGCTCGCGCACGCGGTCGATCATGCCGAGCGTTTCCGCGTGCAGGCGGCCCGTATTCAGCGAGAAGATGCCGATCGACACGCCCTTCGACAGGATCGCGTGCGTGAGCAGCATGTCTTCCGCCGCAAGGCTGCTCGCGAACTTCACCTTGTCGTGACGGGCGCCGATCCGCGCGAGCAGCGCGTCGAGGCGCTCGACCTTCGCGGCGAGTTCCGGCGTCAGCGCGGTGGCGGTGCTCATGCGCTCACCTTCGCGTCGGGCGTCGCTACGTCGGCCGCGCGGCGGCGGAACAGCGGCGCCGGCTCGTCGAACGCGCCCTGGTAACGCTGCGTGAATTCCGCGAACGCGTTCAGCGCGTCGTGGATGTCCTTGTCGGCGCGCACCGCGAATGCGTCGAAACCGCAACGCGACAGGTACAGCAGCTGGTCGCGCAGCACGTCGCCAATCGCGCGCAGCTCGCCCGTCCAGCCGTGACGCTCGCGCAACAGGCGCGCGATGCTGTAACCGCGGCCGTCCGCGAAGCGCGGGAAATCGACGGCGATCAGCGAAATCGCGCCGAAATCCGCCGCGAGATCGGCCGGCTCGCTGTCCGGCGCGAGCCACACGCCGAGTTCGTCCTTCGTCTTCGCGGCGACGAGCGCCGCGCGCTCGGCCTGCCACAACGCGAACGGCACCAGCACCTTGCCGGCCGGCAATGCGTCGACCGCGGGCAGCGCACCGTCTTCCGCCGCGCGCACGACCTGCCATGCGTCGTCGATCACTGCGCGGTTCTTGATAATCGAAGCCATCTGCAAATTCCTTGTAGCCGGTGGGTTACGCGTTCACTGCCTGGCGCGCCGCATACACGCGCTCCTTGAACGGCGCGAGGCCGATGCGGTCGTACGTGTCGACGAAGCGCTCGCCGTCGATGCGCGCCTCGACGAACGTGTCGATCAGCTTCGCGATGACGCCCGGCACTTCTTCCGCCGAGAACGACGGCCCGATCACGCGGCCGAGGCGCGCGCCGTTCCGGCCCGTGCCCTGCTCGCCGCCGAGCGACACCTGGTACCACTCGGCGCCGTCCTTGTCGACGCCGAGGATGCCGATGTTGCCGACGTGGTGGTGGCCGCACGAGTTCATGCAACCGGAAATGTTCAGCGACAGGTCGCCGAGGTCGTGCACATAGTCGAGATCGTCGAAACGCTGCTGGATCGCCAGCGCGATCGGGATCGACTTCGCGTTCGCGAGCGAGCAGAAATCGCCGCCCGGGCACGCGATGACGTCGGTCAGGAGGCCGATGTTCGGCGTCGCGAAACCGGCCGCCTTCGCCTTTTCCCACAACGCGAACAGGTCGCGCTTCTTCACGTTCGCGAGAATCAGGTTCTGCTCGTGCGACACGCGCAGCTCGCCGAACGAGTAAGCGTCGGCCCAGTCGGCCACCAGTTCCATCTGCGCGTCGGTCGCGTCTCCCGGCGCCACGCGGTGATCCTTCAGCGACAGCGTGACGGCCGCATAACCGGCCACCTTGTGCGGCGCGACGTTACGCTCGACCCAGCGCGCGAACGCCTTGTTCTCGAGCAGGTGCTGCTCGAACGATGCGTCGGTGTCGGCCAGCTTCTCGTAGACGGGCGGCGCGAAATACTGCGACACGCGGTCGAGCTCGGCCTGCGTGAGCGTCGACGGGCCGTCCTTCAGGTGCTGCCACTCTTCCTCGACCTGTTGCGCGAACTTCGCGGGCGACAGCGCCTTCACGAGGATCTTGATGCGCGCCTTGTACAGGTTGTCGCGCCGGCCGTAACGGTTGTATACGCGCAGCACGGCTTCGCAGTAGGTCAGCAGGTGCTGCCACGGCAGATCTTCCTTGATCACCGCGCCGATGATCGGCGTACGGCCGAGGCCGCCGCCCGCGAGGATGCTCGCGACCACCTCGCCCTGCGCGTTCTTCTTCAGGTACACGCCGAGGTCGTGGATCTGCACGGCCGCGCGGTCGTCCTTCGAGCCCGACACCGCGATCTTGAACTTGCGCGGCAGCCACGCGAATTCGGGATGGAACGTCGACCACTGGCGCAGGATCTCGGCCCACGGGCGCGGATCGATCTCCTCGTCCTGCGCGACGCCGGCGAACTGGTCGGCCGTGATGTTGCGGATGCAGTTGCCCGACGTCTGGATGCCGTGCATCTGCACCGACGCGAGCTTCGCGAGGATCTCGGGCGTGTCTTCCAGCTCGATCCAGTTGAACTGGATGTTCGAGCGGGTCGAGAAGTGACCGTAGCCGCGGTCGTGTTCGCGGGCGATGCGCGCCAGCATCCGGAGCTGGTCGCTGCGCAGGTTGCCGTACGGAATCGCGATGCGGTGCATGTACGCGTGACGCTGCATGTACAGGCCGTTCTGCAGGCGCAGCGGACGGAATTCTTCCTCGCTCAACTCGCCCGACAGCCGGCGGCGCACCTGATCGCGGTACTGCGCGACACGCTCGTCGACGATCGTCTGGTCGTATTGGTCGTACTGATACATTCGGGGACCCCAGGGTTTTCGTGGTGACCGCGCGACGTCCTAGCCACGTCGCGCCCGAATCTCCGTTCCGCCGTCATCGCCCCCATCCGCTACCGGGTGGATTGCTAATGACGAAAACAGATATCCATATTTGAAAAACTCGGGTGAATCGTAATAAACTCGCCTTATATTTCAAACGACTAAAAAATTCTGTTGATATGCGGAAGGGTTATAAATGAACCTGCACCAATTTCGCTTCGTGCGCGAGGCCGTCCGGCAGAATTTCAACCTCACCGAGGCCGCGAAGGCGCTCTACACGTCCCAACCGGGGGTATCCAAGGCGATCATCGAGCTCGAGGACGAGCTCGGCGTGGAGATCTTCACGCGGCATGGCAAGCGCGTGCGCTCGCTCACCGAGCCGGGCAGGATCATCCTCGCGTCGGTCGAGCGGATCCTCCAGGAGGTTGAAAGCCTTAAAAGGGTCGGGAAGGATTATGCCGCACAGGACCAGGGCAACCTGACCATCGCCGCGACCCACACGCAGGCCCGCTACTCGCTGCCGGCCGCGATCGCCGAATTCAAGAAACGCTTCCCGAAGGTGCACCTGTCGATCCTGCAAGGCAGCCCGACGCAGGTGGCCGAGATGGTGATCCACGACCAGGCCGATCTCGCGATCGCGACCGAGGCGATCTCCGACTACAAGGAGCTCGTGTCGCTGCCCTGCTTCCAGTGGCACCATGCGGCCGTCGTGCCGGCCGACCATCCGCTGCTCGAACGCAAGCCGCCGACGCTCGACGATCTCGCGCAGTACCCGCTGATCACCTATGACGACGCGTTCGCGGGCCGCAAGAAGATCAATCACGCGTTCGCGTTGCGCGGGCTGTCGCCGGACATCGTGCTGGAGGCGATCGACGCCGACGTGATCAAGACCTACGTCGAACTCGGCCTCGGCGTCGGCATCATGGCCGACATCGCGTTCAACCCGGAGCGCGACCGCAACCTGCGGCTGATTCCGGTCGGCCACCTGTTCGGCAGCAACGTGACGCGTGTCGCGCTCAAGCAGGGCGCCTACCTGCGCAGCTATGTGTATACGCTCGTCGAACTGCTGTCGCCGACCCTGAACCGCAAGCTGATCGAGCAGGCACTCAAGGGCGAATCCGAATCGTACGAGCTTTGACCGGTGTGTATAAACAGCGGGGCGCATATCGCGCCCCTTTTTGCTGCCCGACGGAGATTCCCGCATGACGCTTCCCGCCCTGTTGCGCCGCGCCGCCGGCGCCGCCCTCGTCCTGGCATGCGCGGCCGCGCATGCCGACCTGAAGGTCGGCGTCGACCTGTCGTCGACCGGCCCGGCCGCCGCGATCGGCATCACCAGCAAGAACGCGATCCTGATGTGGCCGAAGACGATCGCCGGCCAGCCGGTGCAGGTGACGGTGCTCGACGACGCATCCGATCCGGGCGCCGCGGTGCGCAACATCCGCAAGCTGGTCGACGAGGATCACGTCGACGTCGTGGTCGGGCCGAACATCACGCCGGCCGCGCTCGCGGCGCTCGACGCGGTCGCGACCGCGCAGACGCCGATGATCACGCTGGTCGGCTCCGGCGCGATCGTCGAGCCGCAGGAAGGCGCGCGCACCTGGGCGTTCAAGATGGCCCAAGGCGACCGGGCGATGGCCGACGTGATGACGCGCTACATGGCGAACCACGGCGTGAAGACGGTCGGCTTCATCGGCTTCGCGGACAGCTATGGCGACAGCTGGCTGAACGAGTTCACGCGCTTCGCCGATCTCCGCAAGATCCGCGTCGTCGCGACCGAGCGCTTCAACCGCACCGACGCGAGCGTCACCGGCCAGGCGCTGAAGCTGATCGCGGCGAAACCCGACGCGATCCTGATCGCGGGCTCGGGCACGCCGGCCGTGCTGCCGCAGCGCACGCTGATCGAGCGCGGCTACAAGGGCCCGATTTACCAGACGCACGGGATCGCGACGCCGGAATTCATCAAGCTCGGCGGCAAGGACGTCGACGGCACGCTGTTCCCGACCCAGCCGGTGGTCGTCGCGCGCACGCTGCCGGCCGACCATCCGGCCCGCAAGGCCGCGCTCGCGTTCGTCGACGCGTACGAGGCGAAGTACGGCGCCGGCACGGTCACGCAGTTCGCGGGCGACGCGGCGGGCGTCTACCCGCGCCTCGCCGACGCGGTCGGCCGCGCGCTGAAGGCGGCGCAACCCGGCACGCCCGCGTTCCGCGCCGCGCTGCGGCACGAGCTCGAACGCGCGCACGAACTCGTCGTGCCGAACGGCGTCGTCAACACGAGCGACAAGGATCACGTGGGGCTCGATCAGCGCGCGAGCGTGATGGGGATCGTGAAGCAAGGCCGGTTCGTCTACCTGAGCCAGTGACTGGCGCCCGGATGCCGGGGTGGCTTGCCCGGCATCCGGATTTCCGCCATAATCCGCGTTTCGCCGCGCACTCGCCTGCGCGGCCACGAACAAGCCCAGGTGGTGAAATTGGTAGACGCAGGGGACTCAAAATCCCCCGCCGCAAGGCGTGCCGGTTCGATTCCGGCCCTGGGCACCAGTCTTTCGCAGCGTCATGCGCTGCGCACTCGAAACCCGCGCAAGCTCGCCGCTTCGCGGGTTTTTTGTTTTTGTCCGCATGCGATGCGCGCCGCAACGCGCCCCCGCCCCCGGCAGTCCAAGCATCAGGGAACGCGGCACGGAGGCAAGCCATGTCCAAGCGTGTGATTTCACGCCCGACCCGCGTCGGCGTGCTCGTCGCCCTGCTGTCGATCATGCTGGGCGGATGCAACCTGCTTCGCGAACCGCCGGTGCCCGACTGGCCGGGGCCGCATGCGCCCTACCCGTTCCCGGACGACATTCCGCATCGCACCGAATGAACCGATGGCGTCCTGCCGCCCGACGTGCTCAGGCCATCAATTCGCGGACGAAATCGAGAAACACCCGCACTTTCGCGGCGACCAGGTTCGACGCATGGTGATACGCATAAAGCGGGAACGTCTCGTCCGCCCATTCCGGCAGCAACTGGACCAATCGCCCTTCGGCAAGGACGTCGCGCGCATAGAGTTCGAGCAGTTGCGCGATGCCGACGCCGCCCAGGCACGCGCCGAGCAGCCCGCCGGTATCGTTCACCGTCAGCCGGCCGGCGGCGTCGACCGGCACGACTTCCTTGCCTCGATGAAATTCCCATTCGTACGGTCGCCCCGTCACCGGATCGCGGATCAGCACGCACTGGTGACCGTCCGCGAGATCGCGAGGGTGCCGCGGTTCGCCATGCCGCGCGACGTATGCGGCCGACGCGCAGGTCAACACGCGCGTCTCGAGCAGCAGTCGCGCACGATATGACGACGGCTCCGGGATGCCGAAGCGCACTGCCACATCGAAGCCGTCGGCGACGAGGTCGCCCATTCGGTCCCGCGCGCTGATCTCGACCTCGAGGTCGGGAAAGCGGTCGAGGAATGCCGCCATCCGCGGCGCGAGCACGTAGTGGCCGAACGTGCCGTCCACGTTCACGCGCAGCCGCCCCTTCACGCGCGCCTTCGACTGGCCGGCGTCGAGCGCCGCCTCCTCGATGCCGGCCAGCAGCGGCGCGACCGCCTCGTAAAAGCGTCGCCCTTCGTCGGTCAACGTGATCGCGCGTGCCGTCCGGTTGAAGATCCGGATGCCGACCCGTTCTTCCAGCCGGGCGACCGCACGACTCACCGCCGGTTGCGTCAGCCCCATCGCCTCGCCCGCCCGCGCGAAGGTGCCGGCCTCGATCACCGCGGAGAGCACGCCGATACCGCTGAGCAGCCTGCTGTCGAATCTCATCAGACATACTTTTAGTCATTTATTGACTGATCATTATTCATTATTTTTATTGATCGAGGAAGCCTACAGTCAATCCTGTCGCCGGATCGAACGGCATTCCACCCTCATCAGGAGCAGGACATGAGCACATCGGAACAGGTCGCCCTCGTCACGGGTTCGTCGCGTGGCATCGGTGCTGAAATCGCCCGCGCACTCGCGCGAGACGGCTTCCGGGTCGTCGTCAACTATGCCGGCAGCGCCGGGCCGGCCCGCGAAGTGGTCGACGCGATCGTCGCCGACGGTGGCCAGGCCATCGCGGTGCAGGCGAACGTCGCCGACCCGGCGGCCGTGGCCGCACTGTTCGACGCCGCCCGCGAGGTATTCGGCGGCCTCGACGTGGTGGTCAATTCCGCGGGCGTGATGAAGCTGGCGGCGATCGCCGACTGCGACGACGCGCTCTTCGACGAAACGATGGCCATCAACGTGAAAGGCACGTTCAACGTATGCCGCGAAGCGGCAAGACGCGTGCGCGACGGTGGCTCCATCATCAACCTGTCGACCAGCGTGATCGGCATGCGCATGCCGACTTACGGCGTGTACGTCGCCAGCAAGGCGGCGGTCGAAAGCCTCACGCAGGTGCTCGCGCAGGAAATGCGCGGGCGCGGCATCCGTGTGAATGCCGTCGCGCCGGGGCCGGTGGCGACCGAACTGTTCCTGCAGGGCAAGAGCCCCGAACTGGTCGATCGGCTCGCGAAGCTGAACCCGCTCGAGCGGCTCGGCCAGCCTGACGACATCGCGCGCGTCGTCGCGTTCCTCGCCGGCCCGGAGGGCGCGTGGATCAACGGCCAGATCCTGCGCGCCAACGGCGGCATGTGCTGACGAACCGCTCGGAGCCGCCTCATCTTTCCGCCAGGAGATCGACCATGAAGCAAGTTGTCCTCGTCACCGGTGCGTCCAGCGGCTTCGGCCTGCTCAGCGCGTCAATCGCGCTCGCAGAACCGCAGGATCGCGTCCGCGACGGCCGCCGGCGCCTCGCGCTGCGGAAAGTGTCCGACCGAGTCCAGGATCTGCCGCTCGTAGCGGCCGGCGAAGAACCGTTCGCGCCCGGCTGAGCTGTCCGGATGGTTGCAGGTGTCCGCGCCGCCGTGCAACACGAGGGCCGGCAGCGACAGCACGGGCGCCGGGTTCAGCCTCGCATCGTCGTCGGCATAAGCCGGCGTGCCCGGCGCGAAGCCCCAGCAATGCCGGTACGAATGCAGCACGACGTCGATCCAGTCGGGACCGTCGAACGCGGCCGCCGCCGCCTCGAAATCGCCGTCGCGATACCAGCCGGCCGGCGACCACGTGTCCCACATCAGGCGGGCAAACGCGCGGCGATCGTCGCGCAGCGCCTGCTCGCCGCGCGGCGTCGCCATGAACCAGTGATACCAGTAGTTGCGCGCCTGCTGCAGCGACAGCGGCTGGCGTGGATCGTTGGTGCCGTACCCGACCGACAGCATCACCAGATGCGACGCGGCGCCGTCGCGCAGCCCGCACGCGTTCGCGACCGCGCGTGCGCCCCAGTCGTGCCCGACCAGCACGGGCCGCGCGACGCCGAGGGCATCGACGAATTCGAGCAGGTCGCGCCCGAGCGCCGCGAGCTGGCCGCTGCGCGGCACGGATGCGTCGCGAAAGCGCGTCGGCGCGAAGCCGCGCAGCGCGGGTGCCAGCACGCGGTAGCCGCGCGCGGCAAGCGTCTCGGCCACCGCGGCCCAGCCGACGGGGCTGTCCGGCCAGCCGTGCAGCAGCACGGCCACGCGCTCGCCGCGCGGATTCCATTCGAGATAGGCAATATCGAGCGACGCGGTCGTCGCATGCATATAGGTCGTCATCGTGTACTCCGTTGGGCCAGCCTGAGCGCACGATGGTAGGCCGGCATTTCATCACGATTCACGGAGTATCATGATTCATTCCTTGAATTTCACGTTGAATCGATCGATGGAACCGCTGACCGATCCCGCATCGACCGCGCTCGACATCACGCTGCTGCGCACCTTCCTCGAAGTCGTCGACAGCCGCGGGTTCGCACCGGCCGCCGACCGCCTCGCGCTCACTCCGTCGGCCGTCAGCGGCCACATCAAGCGGCTCGAACAGGCGGCCGGCACCGTGCTGCTGGCGCGCACGACGCGGCGCGTCGCGCTCACGCCGGCCGGCGACACGCTGTACGCCTACGCGCGCAACATCGTCGACATGGAGCGCGAAGTGCGCGCCCGGCTGCGCGGCGCGCCGGCGCACGGGCCGCTGCGCATCGGCGCGTCGGAGGACTTTGCCGGGGCGTGGCTGCCGCAGGTGCTGCGCGCGTTCCGCGACCGCTACCCGCGCACGTCGATCGAGCTGAAGGTCGGGATCACCGCGTCGCTGCTGCGCGAACAGACGCTCGGCCGGCTCGACGTCGTATTCGGCAAGCAGTGCCGGCAGGTCGATACACCGGGCGAACTGCTGTGGGAAGAACCGCTCGTGTGGGCCTACGCGTCGGATCGCGCGCTCGACGCGGACGGCGAAGTGCCGCTCGCGCTGTTTCCGCAGCCGTGCGTCTATCGCGAAGCGGCCGTCGCGGCGCTCGCCGCCGCGCTGCGGCCGTTCCGCGTACGGTTCGAGAGCAGCAGCATGGCCGGCTGCGTGTCGGCCGCGCTCGCCGGCTTCGCGGTCACCGCGCTTGCACGCAGCCAGCTGCGCGACGGCCTGCGCGAATGCGGGCCGCGGGACGGGCTGCCCGCGCTGCCGGCCGCGCGCTTCTATGCGTTTGCCGCGAAGCCCGACGGCCCAGGCGCGGCATTGATCGACGCGGTGCGGGATGCCGGGCGCGACAGGCGATTCGCGGCACCGGACGGCTGAAACATGCGCGACGGCGGCCGCGCCACCCGGCTGCCGTCAGTCGCCTTCCGTGCCCGGCCCCACCGCCGTCCCCGTCAGCGCATCCGTCATCAACTCGCCGAACCACTCGACGAACGCATTGAGCCGGCGCGACCGATGCCGGCGATGCGGATACACGGCCGACACGTCCATCGGCGCGGCGCGGTGGCCGGGCATCACGTCGACGAGCGCGCCGCTTTCCAGCAGATGCTCGACGTCGAACCGCGGAATCTGGATCAGCCCCATGCCGGCAATGCAGCCGGCGATGTAGGTTTCCGCATTGTTGACGATCACGCGGCTCGGCAGCGTCAGCATGTGCGTCTGCCCGTCGACGCAGTACTCCCATCCGAGCTCGCGCCCCGTCGTCGGCGACGCATAACCGATCGCCCAGTGCCCGTGCGCGAGCGCATTCGGATGCTCGGGCACGCCGCATTCGCGCAGGTAGTCGGGACTCGCGCAGTTGATCAGCGTGAACTGCCCGAGCGGCCGCACGACGAGGCTGCTGTCCGCGAGCCGCCCGACGCGGATCGCGCAGTCGACGCCCTCCTGCACGAGGTCGATCGAGCGGTCGGTCGAGCCGAGCGACAGTTGCAGCTTCGGGTAGCGGCGGAACAGCGACGGCAGCGCGGGCGCCACGACGCGGCGCGCGATCCGGCTCGGCACGTCGACGTTCAGCCGTCCGACGACGTCGCGATCGCGGCGGCGGAACAGGCGGTCGAGTTCGTCGGCCTCCGCGAGCAGGCGCCGGCCGCGCTCGAGCAGCAGCGCGCCGTCGGCGGTGAGCTGCACCTGGCGCGTCGTGCGATGCAGGAGGCGCGTGCCGAGCCCCGTCTCGAGCTGCTGGACGGCCGCCGACACGGTTGCGCGCGGCACGTCGAGCGCGTGCGCGGCCTTGATGAAGCTGCCCATTTCGGCAACCTGCAGGAAGATTCTGACCTGATCCAGCTTGTCCATCGGCGGGGGAACGTAGGTTCGGACGGCGGTCGCCGCCAGCCGCCGCCCATCGCGGCACGGTCCGGCGGCACAACGAAAACGGGCGCGCGGCCTCGCGGCTGCACGCCCGTTCATTGTCCACGCAAACGCGCCATTGCGGTGCGCCGCGCGGCGCGTGAACGGCCCGGTTACTTCGTGGTGTACCCGCCGTTGATCAGGATCGTCTGGCCCGTGATCCACCAGCCGTCGGTGACGAGATGGCGGATGAACGGCACGACGTCCTCGATGTCGGTCAGGCCGGTCTTGCTGAACGGCGACAGCGCGGCCGCCGTCTTGTGATACGCGACCGCGTCGGCGCCCTCGGCCGGATAGAAGAACGGCGTATCCATCGGGCCCGGCCCGACGGCCGTCACCGAGATCCCGCGGGCGCCGTATTCCTTCGACGCCGCGCGCGTGAAGTGCTCGACCGGCGCCTTCGACCCTTCGTACGCCGCATAGAACGGCGTGAACGCGCCGAGCAGCGACGTCACGAGCGTGACGAGCTTGCCGTGATCCTCGAGATGCCGCCCGGCTTCCTTGATGAAGAAGAACGCGGACTTGCTGTTGACCGCGAACATCTCGTCGTACTCGGCCTCGCTGATCTCGGTGAACGGCTTCTTCAGCACCTTGCCGACCGTGTTGATCGCGATGTCGATCTTGCCGAAGCGCTGCTTCGCGTCGTCGAACAGCTTCTCGACCGCGGCGGCCGTCGTCAGGTCGCCCTGGAACGTCGCGGCTTCCGCGCCGGCCGCGCGCACGGCGGCGGCCGTTTCCTCGGCCTGGGCCTGCGACGCCGCGCTGTTGTAGTGAATCGCCACCGCCTTCGCGCCGTGGCCGGCCAGATCCCGGGCGATCAGGCCGCCGAGATTCTTCGCGCCGCCTGCGATCAGGACGACCTTGTCTGCGAGCGTATGAGTTGCCACGGTTGACTCCTTTTTCGTTGAGCGAAGCTAGGAGTGTAGGCACGCGCCACGCGCGGGTCAGCCGGTCGCGGCTGGATGGATTATCCAGAAAACCGATCCAATCCGGACGCAAATCCGTGGTCTGCCGTACCGACGGCGGCACCGGATCATGCTTGCGAAGGCCGGCGCTTCAGCGCGCGTAAAGCGCCGCGTCGATCTTGCCGAGCAGCCACTGCATGCCGGCCAGATGCTGCTGGTCGTGGCTGCACAGGTAGTGGACGAGCCCGCGCACGGTCAACGGACCGTAGCCTTCGAACTCGCCGGTGCGCTCGAACTGCTCGGGCGTGAGGCGCGACAGCAGCTCCAGCGTTTCGCGTCGCGCGTCGCGGATCGCCGCGAGCACGTCCGACGCGTACGCATCGGTGTAGCGGCGCTCGATCGCGAGCGCGTCGCCGTCGAGCGACACGAGCAGCGGCCGGTCTTCGTCGAGCATCCGCCGCAACCGCACCTGATAGCCGTCGATCTCGATGTCGCGCACGTGGCAGAGCTGCCCGAGCGGCGAGAAATGCTCGCTCGGAATCCCGGCCCAGTCGTCGGGTGTCCAGCGCGCATAGCCGTCGGGCACGGCCGCGAAATGCGCTTCGAGTTGACGGGGGAAATCGGCGAGTGCATCGAGCGTCGTCGGATTCATGCGGAAAACTCCCTGTCGGATAAGGGCGACGACAACCCTGGCACGGGCCTGCCGCCGCCGTTGCGTCACTTCACGCTGAAGCCGTACGCGCCCTGCGTGCGGTGCCCGTCGGTCGCGACGGCCACCCATTTCACCGTATAGGCACCGGCGCCGACTGCCGCGAGCGGCACCGTCATCCGCTTGCGGTTCGACGCGTCGATGCGCGCACGGCCGTCCGACACCGTCTTGCCGCCGCCGTCGACGACGACGATCGAGCTGAATGCCGGCTCCAGCGGCTCGGTGAAGTCGATCGTGACGGCAGCCGGCGCGGTGGCCACCGCCGCGCCCGCCGCCGGATCGCTCTTCGCGAGATGCGCGTGCGCGAAAGCAGCCGACGAGACGGTGGCGGCAACGATGACGGCGGCCGCCTGGCGACCGAACGGGAATGAATCGAAACGCATGGACTTTCCGTGAAGCATGAACGGGTGCCGCACCCCGCGCGGCGTTCCGGCAGCTTACCAGCGCAGGCGCGCTCATGCCGGTCATCCGCCGCCGCTTGATAGAATGCGCGCGCTATGGATCTCGAAAGCATTCTCTACACCCAGGGCTTCGGCTCGCGCCGCCAGTGCCGCGGCCTGATCGAAGCGGGCCGCGTCGCCGTCGCGGGCATGGCCGCGACCGATCCGGACGCCACCTTCGATACCGACGGCCTCGTATTCGAGGTCGACGATACGGCGTGGCCGTTCCACGAACGCGCGTATCTCGCGCTCAACAAGCCGGCCGGCTACGAATGCTCGCGCGATCCGCAGCACCACGCGAGCGTGTTCAGCCTGCTGCCCGCGCCGCTCGTCGCGCGCGGCGTGCAGTGCGTCGGCCGCCTCGACCAGGACACGACCGGCCTGCTGCTGCTGTCCGACGACGGCCAGTTCGTGCATGCGTACACGTCGCCGAAGCGCAAGGTGCCGAAGACCTACGTCGCGACCGTGCGCCACCCGCTCGACGACGCGCAGTTGAACGCGCTGCGCGGCGGCGTGCAGCTGCACGGCGAGCCGAAGCCGATCGCGGCCGTCGCCGCCGACGCGCGCGACACGCACGCGCTCGCGCTGACCGTCCTCGAAGGCAAATACCACCAGGTCAAGCGCATGGTGGCGGCGGCGAGCAATCGCGTCGAATTGCTGCACCGCGAAAGCATCGGCGGCTTCACGCTGCCGGACGATCTCGCGCCGGGCGCGTGGCGGTGGCTCGACGACGCCGACCTTTCAGCGCTGCGCAATCCCGTCAAAACCCTGTAAGGGAAAATCCGCACGACCGTTCGGTGCCCGGCCGCGTCTGGGCCGCAGGTTCCCCCGCTATACTGAAATCACAAGCTGCACGAGCAGCGATGCAGGGGAGACATCATGAACCTCAACCATTCTTTCGAACTGTCGTCGGTGATGATCGCGTTCGCGGTCATCGGTGTCATCGTGATCGGCGGCCTGCTGGCCATGATGCACATGAAGCACAAATATCATCCGAACCTGATTGGCGCGCTGATCGGGGCGCTGCTGTGCTTCCTGCTGATCGAGGCGTTACCGGCGCTGACCTGAGGCGCTGCCCGGCGCGAGCGTTTGAAGGAAATCGTCTACGGTCGGATAGCGCAACGTCACGCACAATTCGGCCTTGAGCCGTGCGTTGGACAGGCGTCGCGACTCCCGCATGAACGACAGCAGCGTCGGTTCGAGCTGGCGTTCGGCGTCCGCGCGGCTGACGCGCGGCGGCCTCGGCAGGCCGAGCACCCGCGCGACCCGGTCGAAATACTCCCCCATCCGCAGTTCGCTGTCGTCCGACGCGTGCACGGCGCGCGCCGGCCTGCCGCGCTCGGCCGCGCGGCGCAGGATCGCCGCGAGATCATCCGCGTGGATGTGGTTCGTGTAGACGTCGTCGGCCGGCTCGAGCGCCGGCGTGCCGCGCTCGAGCCGCGCGACCGGCAGGCGGTTCGCCGCGTAGATGCCGGGAATGCGCACGATGCGCGCGGACAGCACGCCGCGCACCGTCGCCGCACGCAGTTGTCGCTCGGCCGACACGCGTCGGAACGCGCGCGGATTCGCGGGGCGCAACGGCCGCGTTTCGTCGATGCGCGCGCCGCCGCAGTCGCCGTATACGCCCGTCGTGCTCGCGTAGACGAGCCTCGGCGCGCGAAGGCCGTCGGGTACAATACGCGCTCCCCGAACGGGTGCGCCGGCCTGCCGTGCAGCGGTGCGCAGCGTTCGGAGCCGGCCGACCGCCGGTGCCGGCGGGGTCGCTGGCCGACGCGCGGGCATGGACGTTGCGGCGATCAGCGCACGCGTGCGCCGGTCGTCACGGCCGTCGGCCTGCGGCGGTGCGAGATGCAGGATCGTGCGAGCGAGACCCGCGAGGCGGCCGAGCGTCGCCCGGCGATCGAGGTCGCCGACGATCGGCGTCGCGCCCGCGGCCCGCAGTTCGTCGCGGCGGGCCGGGTGGCTCGTCAGCGCGAAGATCCGCAGGTTGCGGCGCGTATCGCGCCATTGCGCGACGCAGCGCATGCCGACGTCGCCGCAGCCGACGATCAGTGCGCGCGGCCGGCGCAGGATTCGTGTCGCGATCATGTTGGTTGCGAAATCAGTAGCGGCCGTTGCGCGACGCGCAACGGTCTTGCATTGTAGCTGCCGTGCGCGACATGCACGGTCCCCCCATTTTGTTCTAGTTTGGTTCTATGGCATTCAACGTCACTCTCAAGCAAAGCGGCCGGCAATTCCAGGTCGAGTCGGACGAAACCGTGCTGGCTGCCGCGCTGCGCCAGAACGTCCATCTGCCGTACGGCTGCAAGAACGGCGCATGCGGCTCCTGCAAGGGCCAGATCGTGTCGGGCCAGATCGAACAGGGCCCGCACGCCGCATCGGCGCTGTCGAACGACGAACGCACGCGCGGCCTCGCGCTGCTGTGCTGCTCGAAGGCCCAGTGCGATCTCGAAATCGACGTGCGTGAAATCGCCGGCGTCGACGGCGTGCAGGTCAAGAAGCTGCCGTGCCGGATCGCCGCGCTCGAACGCAAGGCCGACGACGTGATGGTCGTGAAGCTGCAGCTGCCCGCCAACGAGCGCCTCCAGTACCTCGCGGGCCAGTACGTCGAGTTCATCCTGAAGGACGGCTCGCGCCGCAGCTACTCGATGGCGAACGCGCCGCACGAGGAAGGCCCGATCGAGCTGCACATCCGCCACATGCCGGGCGGCAAGTTCACCGACCACGTGTTCGGCGCGATGAAGGAGCGCGACATCCTGCGCTTCGAAGGCCCGCTCGGCACGTTCTTCCTGCGCGAGGACTCCGACAAGCCGATCGTGCTGCTCGCGTCGGGCACGGGCTTCGCGCCGATCAAGGCGATCATCGAGCATGTGAAGCACTCGGGCATCACGCGCCCGATGACGCTCTACTGGGGTGCCCGCCGCAAGAAGGACATCTACCTCGACGAACTCGCCGAGCAGTGGGCACGCGAGATCCCGAACTTCAAGTACGTGCCGGTGCTCTCCGAGCCGGACGCCGGCGATCAATGGACCGGCCGCACGGGCTTCGTCCATCGCGCGGTGATCGAGGACCTGCCCGATCTGTCGGGCTACCAGGTGTATGCGTGCGGAGCGCCGGTCATGGTCGAATCCGCGCAGCGCGACTTCACGCAGCACCACGCGCTGCCGGCCGACGAGTTCTACGCGGACTCGTTCACGAGCGCCGCCGACCTCGCGCATCCGGTCTGAGCGGCGGGCCCGCCCGCGTCCCGCGCCGCACGCCGCGATGTCACATTCGCGGCATCGCGGCGGTTTACAGTGAGGCGCGGGATGCCTTATGCTTGCGCACATGAACTGTTTCCTGTCCACCCTTCGACGTCGCCGCTCGCCGCTCCGCCCGGATGCCGCCGGCTCGTCACGGACTCGCGCGTAACCCACACCGCTTCACCGGTTACGCACAAGCTGTTCGAACCCACCAGCCACGGCCTTCCGTGGCTTTTTTATTGCCCGTTTCCCTTTCAACGTCCGCTGGAGTCTGCTGCCATGCCCCTGAACGATTTTCCGATCGACTCGCTGATGTACATCACGAACCGCCCCGACATCGTGTTTACCCACGGCAAGGGTTCGTGGCTCTACGATCACACGGGCAAGCGCTATCTGGACTTCATCCAGGGCTGGGCCGTCAACAGCCTCGGCCACTGCAACGACGGTGTCGTCGAAGCGCTGAAGACGCAGGCCGAAAAACTGCTGAACCCGTCGCCGGCGTTCTACAACGAACCGATGGCGAAGCTCGCGGGCCTGCTCACGCAGCACAGCGTGTTCGACAAGGTGTTCTTCACGAACAGCGGCGCGGAAGCGAACGAAGGCGCGATCAAGCTCGCGCGCAAGTGGGGCCGCAAGTTCCGCAACGGCGCGTACGAGATCATCACGTTCGACCACAGCTTCCACGGCCGCACGCTCGCGACGATGTCGGCCAGCGGCAAGCCCGGCTGGGACACGATCTACGCGCCGCAGGTGCCGGGTTTCCCGAAGGCCGAGCTGAACAACATCAACTCGGTCGAGAAGCTGATCACCGACAAGACCGTCGCCGTGATGCTCGAACCGATCCAGGGCGAAGGCGGCGTGATTCCGGCGACGCGCGAATTCATGCAGGCGCTGCGTGCGCTGACGAAGCAGCACAACCTGCTGCTGATCGTCGACGAAGTGCAAAGCGGCTGCGGCCGTGCGGGCACGCTGTTCGCGTACGAACTCGCCGGCATCGAACCGGACATCATGACGCTCGGCAAGGGCATCGGCAGCGGCGTGCCGCTCGCGGCGCTGCTGTCGAAGGCCGATGTCGCGGTGTTCGAGGCCGGCGACCAGGGCGGCACCTACAACGGCAACCCGCTGATGACGGCGGCCGGCTACTCGGTGATCTCGCAGCTCGTCGCGCCCGGCTTCCTCGAAGGCGTGCGCGCCCGCGGCGAATACCTGAAGCGCAAGCTGCTCGAGCTGTCGGAGGAGCGCGGCTTCGAAGGCGAACGCGGCGAAGGCCTGCTGCGCGCGCTGCTGCTCGGCAAGGACATCGGCCCGCAGATCGTCGAGAAGGCGCGCGACATGCAGCCCGACGGCCTGCTGCTGAACGCCGCGCGGCCGAACCTGCTGCGCTTCATGCCCGCCCTGAACGTGACGACCGACGAAATCGACCAGATGATGGCGATGCTGCGGTCGATCCTCGATACGCTCTAAGGAGACCGCCGCGATGGATGCCGCCGCCGATGCTGTCGCAATCCGCCCGTTCGACCGCGCCGATACCGATGCCGTGCTCGCGGTATGGCGCGACGCGTTCCCGCAATACGACGAAGCCGATGCGCCGCCGCACCGCGATCCGCTGCGATCGATCGCGCTGAAGCTCGCGACGCAGCCGGAGCTGTTCTTCGTCGCGACCAGCGGCGCGCGCGTCGTCGGCACGCTGATGGCGGGTTTCGACGGACATCGCGGCTGGCTCTACTCGTTCGGCGTCGCGAACGACGTGCGCCGGCTCGGCGTCGGCCGCGCGCTGATCGCGCATGCGGAACGCGCGCTCGCCGCGCGCGGCTGCCTGAAGATCAACCTGCAGGTACTGCCCGGCAACGACGACGCGTGCCGCTTCTATGCGGCGCTCGGTTATCGCGTCGAGGAGCGCATCTCGTTCGGCAAGACGCTGCCGGCGGCGTGATGCCGGCGGCAGCGGCCCCTCTCAACGCGTGATCGGCCCCGCGCCCGGCAGCGGATTGCCGAGCGCGTCGGTCGGCACGGCCTGCTGCTCGAACGCCGCGAAATACGCGGCCCACTGCGACGCGCTCACGCGCACGATCAGTGCGCCGTCCTGCCACACGTCGTTGTGGTCGTTATGGTCGTCGCCCGCGCGATGCAGATAGTTCGAGCCCGTCGAGCCCTGGTTCATGTGCGTGTCATGAATGCCGTTGCCTTCCTTATAGGTACGGCCGAACACGACGACGTCGAGGCCCTGTGACTGCGCGGCGTTCACGAGCCGCAGCAGCGACGGAATCGGCTCCGGATTCTCGGTGCCGTCCATCACCGCACTCGCGCGCCACGCACCCGTCTCGTTCAGGATGTCGCTGCGCAGGTAGTCCAGTGCCGGCAGCGCGGCCTGCCCCGTGAGGTCGGTGTAGCCTTCGGCCGCGGCCGCGAGCGTCTCGGTGACGGGATGGTGGAAATCGTAGACGAGCTTGTAGTTCAACAGGTCGTCCGCATCGCTGGTGCCGACGTTGATCGCGACATCCCAGTCGCCCGACGGCAGCGCCAGCGTCATGTGGATGTGATACTGGATCTCGCTGCCGTGCGGCGAGCCCTTCAGCTTCGCCACCGATGTCACCTTCGCCTTCACGAAACCGTAGTCCAGACTCATGCGTGCTCTCCGTGTTCGGATGGACCGTCGATGCTACGCGGCCCGTGTGTCGGTTTGCGGGCGACCGGCTGCGGGCGACCGGCTGCGCTCCATCATGCCCGCGCCGCATGCGCACCGCACCCGTCGAATGGAGTCGCGTCCGCGCACACAGTTCGGCACGAATCGCACAACACGAAAAAAAGGCTGTCACGGCATCCCGTGACAGCCTTTCGACAGCCCTGGCACAACGCACGCGGCATCTGCCGCCGCGCGTCACCGGGCCTGCGCCTTCTCTCGCTTACTCGCCCAGATACGCAGCGCGCACCTTCGGATCGTCGAGCATCTGCTTCGCGTCGCCTTCCATCGTGACCGTGCCCGAATCCATCACGTAGCCGCGGTCGGCCGCCTGCAGCGCGAGGCGCGCGTTCTGCTCGACGAGCAGCACCGTGATGCCCTCCTTCGAGATCTCGCGCACCACTTCGAAGATCTTCTCGACCATGATCGGCGACAGACCCATCGACGGTTCGTCGAGCAGCAGCAGCTTCGGCTTGCTCAGGATCGCGCGCGACATCGCCAGCATCTGCTGCTCGCCGCCCGACAGCGTGCCCGCGAGCTGCGTCGCACGCTCCTTCAGACGCGGGAAGAAGCCGAACATCCGGTCGACGTCCTTCTTGATCTGCTCGGTGTCGTTGCGCAGGTACGCGCCCATCTGCATGTTCTCGATGATCGACATCCGCGCGAAGATCCCGCGGCCTTCCGGCACCATCGCGAGGCCGCGCTTGAGCAGCTCGTGCGGCGGAATGCCCTTGATCGACTTGCCGTCGTACTCGATGTCGCCCGCCGAGTACGGCTTCAGGCCCGTGATCGCCTTCATCGTCGTGGTCTTGCCCGCGCCGTTCGCGCCGATCAGCGTCACGAGCTCGCCCTGACGGACTTCCATGTCAACGCCCTTGACGGCCTGGATGCCGCCGTAGTTGACCTGCAAGCCCTTGATTTTCAACATTGCCGCTGCCATCAGTGCACCCCTGCGCCGAGATATGCCTCAATCACCTTCGGATTCTTCTGCACGTCCTGCGGCAGACCCTCGGCGATCACCTTGCCGTAATCGAGCACCGTCATCCGGTTGCACAGCCCCATCACGAGCTTCACGTCGTGCTCGATCAGCAGGATCGTGCGGCCGTCCGAGCGGATCTTGTCGAGCAGGCGCGTGAGTTCGACCTTCTCGGTCGCGTTCATCCCGGCCGCCGGCTCGTCGAGCGCGAGCAGCTTCGGATCGGTGGCCAGCGCGCGCGCGATCTCGAGACGGCGCTGGTGGCCGTACGACAGGTTGCGCGACGTGTAGTCCGCGTACTGCAGCACGCCGACGTACTCGAGCAGCTCGATCGCGCGTTCCTTGATCTCGCGCTCTTCCTGGCGCTCGGCCGGCGTCTGGAACACCGCGCCGAGCAGCCCGTGCTTGGTGCGCACGTGGCGGCCCACCATCACGTTCTCGAGCGCCGTCATCCCGCCGAACAGGCGGATGTTCTGGAACGTGCGCGCGATGCCGGCCTTGGCCACCTGGTGCACGGCCGTCGGCGTGTAGTTCTGGCCGTCCAGCTTGAAGTCGCCGGAATCTGGCGTGTAGAGGCCCGTGATCACGTTGAAGAACGTCGTCTTGCCGGCGCCGTTCGGGCCGATCAGGCCGTAGATCTCGCCTTCCTTGATCTGCAGGCCGACGTCTGACAGTGCCTGCAGGCCGCCGAAGCGTTTGTTCACGCCCTGCACGGACAGTCGGATTTGCTTGTCGCTCATGTGTATATCCCCTGTGTCCGTCGATTAAGCGCGCACCGGCTTCTTGCTGTTGCGCTTCGCCAGTTTCGCGATCTTGTCCTCATGCTTCGGCGCGGGCCACAGGCCTTCCGAGCGGTACAGCATGATGACGACCATCGCGAGGCCGTACAGCGCCTGACGGATCACTTCCGTATCGACGATGTCGTGGCCGAACAACGCATGCTGCAGCGGGCTCATCGTCGAGCGCAGGAATTCCGGGAAGATCGCGAGCAGCACCGCACCCAGGATCACGCCCGGGATGTGGCCCATGCCGCCGAGCACCACGCAGGCGAGCACCACGATCGATTCCCAGAACGTGAACGATTCCGGCGACACGAAGCCCTGGAACGAGCCGAACATCGCGCCCGACAGGCCGCCGAACGACGCGCCCATCGCGAACGCGAGCAGCTTCACGTTACGGGTGTTGATGCCCATCGCCTTCGCCGCGATCTCGTCTTCGCGGATCGCTGCCCACGCACGGCCGATACGCGAGTGCTGCAGGCGCGTACAGACCCAGATCACCAGCAGCGAGCACAGCACGAACAGGTAGTAGTACATGTAGACCGACGGCAGCTGCAGGCCGAACAGCGAGTGCGTCTGCGACAGGTTGAAGCCGCCGACATGCACCGGATCGATGCCCGTGATCCCCTTCGGGCCGTTGGTGATGTTCACCGGACGGTCGAGGTTGTTCATGAAGATCCGGACGATTTCACCGAAGCCGAGCGTCACGATCGCCAGGTAGTCGCCGCGCAGGCGCAGCGTCGGCGCGCCGAGCAGGATCCCGAAGGTCGCCGCCAGCGCCATCGCGATCGGCACGATGATCAGGAACGGCACGTGCAGGCCGTTCGGCGCGAGCGCCGCGATCCACTCGAACTGCGAGGTCAGGTGCGGCGAGCTCAGCAATGCCGCCGTGTATGCGCCCACCGCGTAGAACGCGATGTAGCCGAGGTCGAGCAGGCCGGCGAAGCCGACCACCACGTTCAGGCCCAGCGCGAGCATCACGTACAGCATCGCGAAGTCGAGCACGCGGACCCAGTAGTTGCCGCCGGCCGAGCCGATCACGATCGGCGCCGCGATCACGAGGACGGCGGTCAGCAGGCCGATGACGATGGTCTTGGCGGTGTTGCGCTCTTCGACGAGCGACGTCGAGGATTCGATCGGTTGAATGGATGTCATGTTGTTTGCTCCCTTCCGTTACGCGCGATCCGCGACCCGTTCGCCCAGCAGGCCCGACGGACGGAACACCAGCACGATGATCAGCACGACGAAGGCGAACACGTCCTGGTAGTTGCTGCCGAATACGCCGCCCGTGAGGTTGCCGATGTAGCCGGCCCCGAGCTGCTCGATCAGGCCGAGCAGCACGCCGCCGACCATCGCGCCGCCGAGGTTGCCGATCCCGCCGAGCACCGCGGCGGTGAACGCCTTCATGCCGGGAATGAAACCCATGTAGAAGTGCACGTTGCCGTATTCGGAGGCGATCATCACGCCGGCCAGCGCGGCGAGCGCGGAGCCGATCATGAACGTCGCGGAGATCACGAAGTTCGGGTTCACGCCCATCAGGCTGGCCGTATTCGGGCTTTCGGCGATCGCGCGCATCGCGCGGCCGAGCTTGGTCTTGTGCACGAGCAGCAGCAGGCCGCCCATCACGATGAACGCGACCGCGATGATCACGATTTCAGTCACGGATATCACGGCGCCCGGCGTCGTGTCGGTGGCCTTGATCACGTTGATCGGATCGGTCGGCAGCAATTGCGGGAACGGCAACGGGTTGCGCGACCAGATGATCATCGCCGCCGTCTGCAGCAGGATCGACACGCCGATCGCGGTGATCAGCGGCGCGAGGCGCGGCGCGCGGCGCAGCGGCCGGTACGCGACGCGCTCGATCGTGAAGCCGACGAACGCGCAGACGACCGCGGCGATGCCCAGGCCGATCGTCAGCGTCGCGACGTTGCCGAGTCCGGGAAAATGGTTCTGCAGCACGGTGATGGCCGACAGCGCGACCATCGCGCCGATCATCAGCACGTCGCCGTGCGCGAAGTTGATGATGCCGAGAATGCCGTACACCATCGTGTAGCCCAACGCGATGATGGCGTAGACACTGCCGAGCACCAGCCCGTT
>NZ_CADFDK010000017.1 GCF_902832885.1 Burkholderia seminalis DSM 23518 | reverse complement strand
GCGACGTCCTGTTCGCCATGCTGCGCGACGGCACCATTTACCAACCCAAGTCAGCCCCTAACGCTTGACGAAACACATAGGGGCACCCCCCCAAGCCGGCACGGTCACGCGCGAGCGCCGCGACAAGGTGCTCGTCGTCACGATCGACCATCCGCCCGTCAATGCCCTGTCCGCCGACGTGCGGCGCGGCCTGGCCGACGCGATCGACGCCGCGCAGGCCGACGACGCGATCCGCGCGGTGCTGATCGTCGGCGCCGGCCGCAACTTCATCGCGGGCGCCGACATCCGCGAATTCGGCAAGCCGCCGGTGCCGCCGTCGCTCCCCGACGTCTGCGAGCGGATCGAATCGGGCACGAAGCCGGTCGTGGTCGCGCTGCACGGCGCGACGCTCGGCGGCGGCCTCGAAGTCGCGCTCGCCGCGCATTACCGGCTCGCGGTGCCCGGCGCGAAGCTCGGGCTGCCCGAAGTCACGCTCGGCCTGCTGCCCGGCGCGGGCGGCACGCAGCGTGCGCCGCGCCTGATCGGCGCGAAGGCCGCGCTCGACCTGATGCTGACGGGCCGCCATGCGAGCGCCGAGGAAGCGCTCACGCTCGGCCTGGTCGACCGCGTCGCGCACAGCGACGACACGCTCGCCGAAGGGCTCGCCTACGCGCAGGAACTCGTGTCGCTCGGCGCGCCGGTGCGCCGCACGCGCGATGCGCGGGGCCTTGCCGACCGTGCGGCCGCGCAGGCCGCGATCGACGCGGCGCGTGCGGAGTTGCCGAAGAAATCGCGCGGGCTGTTCTCGCCGGCGAAGATCGTCGACGCGGTCGAGGCCGCGCTCACGCAGTCGTTCGACGCGGGGATGAAGTTCGAACGCGGCCTGTTCCTGCAATGCCTCGACAGTCCGCAGCGCGCGGGCCTCGTGCATGCGTTCTTCGCCGAGCGTGAAGCGGCGAAGGCGCCCGAGGCGCGGCGCGCGAGCGCGCGGCCGGTCGAGCGGATCGGCGTGGTCGGCGGCGGCACGATGGGCGCGGGCATCGCGGTCGCGGCGCTCGACGCGGGTTTGCCGGTAACGATGATCGAGCGCGACGAAGCATCGCTCGCGCGCGGCCGTGCGCACGTCGAGAAGGTGTACGACGGCCTCGTCGCGAAAGGGCGCATGACGCCGGCCGCGCACGCGGCGCGGCTCGCGCGCTTCAAGGGCAGCACGTCGTACGACGCGCTCGCGCAGGCCGACGTCGTGATCGAGGCCGTGTTCGAGGACATGGCGGTGAAGCAGGCCGTGTTCGCCGAACTCGCACGCGTGTGCAAGCCGGGCGCGGTGCTCGCGACCAACACGTCGTATCTCGACATCGACGCGCTGGCCGCGAGCATCGACCGGCCGGCCGACGTGATCGGCCTGCATTTCTTCTCGCCGGCCAACGTGATGAAGCTGCTCGAGATCGTCGTGCCGGCGCGCGTGAGCGCGGACGTCGTCGCGACCGCGTTCGCGCTGGCGAAGCAACTGAGGAAGACGCCGGTGCGCGCGGGCGTGTGCGACGGCTTCATCGGCAACCGGATCCTCGCCGTCTATCGCACGGCGGCCGACTACCTGATGGAAGACGGTGCGTCGCCGTACCAGATCGATCGCGCGGTGCGCGACTTCGGCTTCCCGATGGGCCCGTTCCAGGTCGTCGACCTCGCGGGCGGCGACATCGGCTGGGCCACCCGCAAGCGCCGCGCGGCGACGCGCGACCCGCGCGCACGCTACGTCGAGATTTCCGACCGGCTGTGCGAGCGCGGCTGGTTCGGGCAGAAGACCGCGCGCGGCTACTACCTGTACCCGGACGGCGCGCGTGTCGGCACGCCGGACCCGGAAGTCGACGCGATCGTCGCGGCCGAGCGTGCGAGGAAGGGCATCACGCCGCGCACGTTCACCGCCGACGAAATCCTGCGCCGCTACCTCGCCGCGATGATCAACGAAGGCGCGAACGTCGTGCACGAGAAGATCGCGCTGCGCCCGCTCGACGTCGACGCGGTGTTCCTGTACGGCTACGGCTTCCCGCGCTATCGCGGCGGCCCGATGCACTACGCGGACACGATCGGCCTCGCGAACGTGCTCGCCGATATCCGCGCGTTCGCGAAGGATGATCCGCTGTTCTGGAAGCCGTCGCCGCTGCTCGTCGATCTCGTCGCGCGCGGCGCGGATTTCGCGAGCCTGAACCGCGTCGACTGAACGCCCACCGCATTCGCAACGGAACGAAGATGGACCTCAATTTCACGCCCGAAGAGGAAGCCTTCCGCACGGAAGTGCAGCGCTTCCTGCAAGCCGAACTGCCCGAGCGCATCGCGCGCAAGGTGAAGGGCGGCCTGCATCTCACGCGCGACGACATGCGCGAATGGCACGCGACACTCAACGCGCGCGGCTGGCTCGCGAGCCACTGGCCGCGCGAATACGGCGGCCCCGGCTGGAGCGTCGCGCAGAAGTTCCTGTTCGACAACGAATGCGCGCTCGCGGGCGCGCCCCGTATCGTGCCGTTCGGCGTGAACATGCTCGGCCCCGTGCTGATCAAGTACGGCGACGAAGCGCAGAAACGTCACTGGCTGCCGCGCATTCTCGACGGCACCGACTGGTGGTGCCAGGGCTACTCGGAGCCGGGCGCCGGCTCCGATCTCGCGGCGGTGAAGACGAGCGCGGTACGCCATGGCGATCACTACGTCGTGAACGGCCAGAAGACCTGGACCACGCTCGGCCACTACGCGAACATGATCTTCTGCCTCGTGCGCACCGCGACCGACGTGCGCAGGCAGGAAGGCATCAGCTTCCTGCTGATCGACATGAACACGCCGGGCGTCGAGGTCCGCCCGATCATCACGCTCGACGGCGAGCACGAAGTGAACGAGGTGTTCTTCACCGACGTGCGCGTGCCGGTGGAGAACCTCGTCGGCGAGGAGAACCGCGGCTGGACCTACGCGAAATACCTGCTCACGTACGAGCGCACCAACATCGCGGGGATCGGCTTCTCGACGGCCGCGCTCGACCGGCTCCGCGCGGTTGCCGCGAAGGTCACGAAGAACGGGCGGCCGCTCGCCGACGATCCGTTCTTCGCGGCGCGCGTCGCGCGCGTCGAGATCGAACTCGAGAACATGCGCACGACCAACCTGCGCGTGCTGGCCGCGGTCGCGGGCGGCGGCGTGCCGGGCGCGGAAAGCTCGATGCTGAAGATTCGCGGCACGCAGATCCGCCAGGAAATCACCGCGCTGATGCGGCGTGCGATGGGGCCGTACGCGCTGCCGTTCGTCGACGACGCGCTCGCTGCCGATTACGACGGCGAGCCGGTCGGCCCGGACGAAGCCGCGAGCGCCGCGCAGCAGTACTTCAACAACCGGAAGCTGTCGATCTTCGGCGGCTCGAACGAGATCCAGAAGAACATCATCGCGAAGATGATGCTCGGGCTGTAACGAGGGACGCGACGATGGATTTCCAGCACACAGAAGACCGCCGGATGCTGGCGGACACGTTGAACCGCTTCATCGCCGAACAGTACCCGTTCCCGGTGCGCGACCGCATCGCGCAGTCGGCCGAAGGCTTCGATCGCGCGATGTGGCAGCGCCTTGCCGAACTCGGCACGGTCGGCGCGCTGTTTCCCGAAGCCGACGGCGGTTTCGGCGGCGCGGGCTTCGACATCGCCGTGGTGTTCGAATGCCTGGGGCGCGGGCTCGTCGTCGAGCCGTTCCTCGGCGCGCTGCTCGCGGGCCGCGCGTTGTCGCTCGCCGGCGGCGATGCGCATCGCGACAGGCTCGCCGCGCTGATCGACGGCAGCGCGAGCGCCGCGTTCGCGCACGACGAACCGGGCTCGCACTACGAGCTGACGACCGTGCGCACGCGCGCCGAACGCACCGGCGACGGCTGGGTGCTGACGGGCGCGAAGGGCGTCGTCGACCAGGCCGCGCAGGCGGCGTTCTTCGTCGTCAGCGCACGCGTGTCCGGGCAGGACGACGACGCGGCCGGCATCGGCCTGTTCGTCGTGCCGGCCGATGCGCCGGGCGTGTCGCTGCGCGACTACCGGAAGATCGACGGCGGCCGCGCGGCCGAGGTGCGCTTCGACCGCGTCGCGCTGGCGGCCGATGCGGCGCTCGGCGCGCACGACGGCGAAGCGGGCGCCGAGCTGCTCGAACGCGTACTCGGCTACGGGCTGCTCGCGCTGTCGGCGGAAGCGCTCGGCGCGATGGATGTCGCGAAGGAGCACACGCTCGACTACCTGCGCACGCGCAAGCAGTTCGGGCTGCCGATCGGCAGCTTCCAGGCGCTGCAGCACCGGATGGCCGACCTGCTGCTCGAGGTCGAGCAGGCGCGCTCGGCCGTGATCAACGCGGCCGCGCAGCTCGACGCGCCGCGCGCGGTGCGCGAACGCGCGCTGGCCGCGGCCAAGTACAGCATCGGCCGGATCGGCACGCTGGTCGCCGAGGAAAGCATCCAGCTGCACGGCGGGATCGGCATGACCTGGGAGCTGCCGCTGTCGCATTACGCGAAGCGGCTCGTGATGATCGATCACCAGCTCGGCGACGAGGATCACCATCTCGCGCGCTACATCGCGCTGTCGAAACAATAAGGACGAGCACGCGAATGGAGGAGACAAGAATGACGAACGACCCGCGCGCGCTGCCGCTGGCCGGCGTGAAGGTGCTCGATTTCTCGCGCGTGCTGGCCGGCCCGTGGTGCGCGATGGTGCTCGCGGATTTCGGTGCGGAAGTGATCAAGGTCGAGCATCCGGTGCGCGGCGACGACACGCGCGACTGGGGGCTGCGGATCGGCGACACCGAAACCACGTATTTCAACAGCGTGAACCGCAGCAAGCGCTCGATCTGCCTCGACCTGCAGACGGAAGCGGGCCAGCGCATCGCGCGCGAACTGGCCGCGCAGGCCGACGTGGTGATCCACAACTTCAAGTTCGGCGGCGCGGAGAAGCTCGGCCTCGGCTACGACGCGCTGGCCGAACTGAATCCGCGCCTCGTGCATTGCGCGATCTCCGGCTACGACCGGTCGGGCGCCGAGGCCGCGCGGCCGGGCTACGACCTCGTCGTGCAGGGCGAGGCCGGGCTGATGGCGCTGAACGGCGAGGCCGGCCAGCCGCCGCTGAAGTTCGGCGTCGCGGCGGTCGACCTGTTCACCGGCATGTACTCGGCGCAGGCGATCCTCGCCGCGCTCTACGAACGCCATGCGACCGGGCGCGGGCGGCGCCTCGAGATGGCGCTGTTCGACTGCGGGCTGATGATCACCGCGTACTACGGGCTCGACGCGCTGTTGATGGGCGAGGACCCGCCGCGCTACGGCAATGCGCATCCGTCGATCGTGCCGTACGGCGTGTTCGACGCGGCCGACGGCCCGCTCGTGATCACGGTCGGCAACAACACGCAGTTCGCACGCTTCTGCGACGCGATCGAGCGCCCCGATCTCGCGGCCGACGCGCGTTACGGGACCAACCTCGGCCGTTCGGAAAACCGCGCCGACCTGCCGCCGGAGATTCGCCGCGAACTCGCTCGACGCTCGCGCGCGACACTGCTCGCCGCGCTCGCCGATGCCGGTATTCCATGTGGCGAAGTGCTCGGGTTGCACGAGGCACTGACGTCCGAACGCGCGACCCGCGCCGGGCTCGTCACGCGGCAGCCGCATCCGGTCGCGGGCGGCGTCGACGTGCTGGCGCCGCCGTACCGCTTCGACGGCGCGCGGCTGCCGGTGCGCGGTGCGCCGCCGGTACTGGGTGCCGATACGGATGCGGTGCTCGGCGGCTGGCTCGGGATGTCGGCCGACGAGGTCGCGCGGCTGCGCGCGGATCGCGTCGTGTAACGCATCGATGTGCCGCCACGGCGCGGGCGGATCGATTGGCGCGCCGGCCATCCACAAGACACTTCTCGCACATCGACGAGAGGACATTGGAGACACCATGGAGCTTTCCGTCATCGAATCGGTCACGGCGCGCCGCGACTACCAGCAGCTCGTGCGCGCACGGCGCCGCTTCAGCTTCACGCTGACGGCGCTGATGATCGCGACCTACTACGGCTTCATCCTGCTCGTCGCGCTCGCGCCGCACGTGCTCGCGGCGCCGCTGTACCGCGGTGCGACGACGACGGTCGGCATCGCCGCGGGCGTCGCGATCATCCTGGTCGCGATCGGCCTGACCGCGTGCTACGTGCTGCGCGCGAACCGTGCGTTCGACCGCCGCGTCGACGCGATCCTGCAGCGTTCGTGACGGAGGCCGACATGCGACGCACTTCGAGCGCGCTCGGCGCGCTGGCCGTTCTCGTTTCCTCCACCGCGCAAGCGGTATCCGTCGCGGGCCCGATGCCCGACAAGGTCGAACTGAACCCGGTCGCGATCGGGATGTTCTTCGCGTTCGTGTTCGCGACGCTCGCGCTCACGCGCTGGGCCGCGCGGCGCACGCGCTCGACGCGCGACTTCTACACGGCCGGCGGCGGCATCACCGGGCTGCAGAACGGGCTCGCGATCGCCGGCGACTACATGTCGGCCGCGTCGTTCCTCGGGCTGTCCGGCATGGTGTTCATGTTCGGCTTCGACGGGCTGATCTACTCGATCGGCTTCCTGGTCGGCTGGCCGTTCGTGATGTTCCTGATCGCCGAGCCCTTGCGCAACCTCGGCAAGTTCACGTTCGTCGATGTCGTCGCGTACCGCTTCGCGCAGCGGCCGATCCGGCTGCTGACGTCCGCGAACGCGCTGACGATCGTCGTGCTGTACCTCGTCGTGCAGATGGTCGGCGCGGGCAAGCTGATCCAGCTGCTGTTCGGGCTGTCGTACGGCACGGCCGAGCTGATCGTCGGCGTGCTGATGGTCGTCTACGTGTTCTTCGGCGGCATGACCGCGACCACCTGGGTGCAGGTGATCAAGGCCGTGCTGCTGCTGTGCGGCGCGACGCTGCTGGCGTTGCTCGCGCTCGGCGAATTCGGCTTCAGCGTCGACGAGATGTTCCGCCGCGCGGTGGCCGTGCATCCGGGTGCGCTGTCGATCATGGGGCCGGGCAAGCTGATCCGCGACCCGGCCAACGCGCTGTCGCTCGGCATCGCGCTGATGTTCGGCACGGCCGGCTTCCCGCACATCCTGATGCGCTTCTTCACGGTGCCGAACGCGAAGGAGGCGCGCAAGTCGGTGCTCTACGCGACCGGCTTCATCGGCTACTTCTACCTGCTGACCTTCGTGATCGGCTTCTCGGCGATCGTGCTGCTCGCGCAGCATCCGGAGTTCTTCAGGCTCGGCGCGAACGGCACGTTCAACCTGACGCACGACCTGCTCGGCGGCTCGAACATGGTCGCGGTGAAGCTCGCGCAGGCGGTCGGCGGGAACTGGTTCTACGGATTCATCGCCGCCGTCACGTTCGCGACGATCCTCGCGGTGGTCGCGGGCCTGACGCTCGCCGGCGCGACGACGATCTCGCACGACCTGTATGCGCAGATGTGGGCGCGCGGCAAGCCCGACGAGCGGCTGGAGATGCGCATCTCGCGCGCGTCGACGATCGTGCTGTCGGCCGTCGCGATCGGGTTGTCGATCCTGTTCGAGCACGTGAACGTCGCGTTCATGGTCGGGCTCGTCGCGGCGGTGGCCGCGAGCGCGAATTTCCCGGTGCTCGCGATGTCGATCTTCTGGCGCGGGATGACGACGCGCGGCGCCGTGCTCGGCGGCGGCCTCGGCCTCGCGTCGGCGGTGGTGCTCACGGTGCTGTCGAAGTCGGTGTGGGTCGACGTGCTGCATCACGCGCACGCGCCGGTGTTCCTCGACAACCCGGCGCTCGTGTCGGTGCCGCTCGCGTTCGTCGGGATCGTCGTCGGCTCGCTCGCGGATCGCGGCGAGCGCGCCCGGCGCGAGCGCGACGCGTTCGCGCGGCAGGAGTTCTATGCGCAGACGGGCCTGCTGGCCGGCCGCGCCGTGCAGCACTAATTCGTCTGAAGAATGAGGGAATCCGTCCGGATCGCCGGACGGATATTTTCCGGAAATCCGGAATCCCGGATTTCCTTGCCTGCCGCATTATGGGAAATACAATGAAAACAACGGTTTGAGGGGTTCCGGAAACCTGGCATCGACCTTGCGATATAAAACGCACGGCCATTCCCCCCGGCCGAACTACTACAGCAAGCAAGGAGACAACGATGACCGACGCCTTCCTCCCCCTCCGGATGTCCTGAGGCATCGCTTGTTGCGGCACGGCAGCCGCGCGGGCGAGTGGCCTTTCCCCTGAGACATTCGCCTGCGCGCGTGACGCCGTATCCACCGGCTCATCTACTTCAGCAGGAACCATCGTGAAGAAGAAACCCTTCTACAAAGTGCTCTATGTGCAAGTGATCTTCGCCATCATCGTCGGCGTGATCCTCGGCCACTATTACCCGGCGCTCGCCACCGACATGAAGCCGCTCGGCGACGGCTTCATCAAGCTGATCAAGATGGTGATCGGTCCGATCATCTTCTGTACGGTCGTCACCGGCATTGCCGGCATGGAGGACATGAAGAAGGTGGGCCGCGTCGGCGGCAAGGCGCTGCTGTACTTCGAGATCGTGTCGACCTTCGCGCTGCTGCTGGGCCTCGCGGCCACGCACCTGCTGCGTCCGGGCGTCGGCTTCAACATCGATCCGGCGACGCTCGACGGCAAGGCCGTCGCGTCGTACGCGGCGAAGGCGCACGGGCAGTCGACGGTTGACTTCCTGATGCACATCATCCCGAACACGATGGTCGATGCGTTCGCGCAGGGCGAAATCCTGCAGATCCTGCTGATCGCGCTGCTGTTCGGCAGCGTGCTCGCGCACCTCGGCGAGCGCGGCAAGGTCGTGACCGACTTCATCGACGGGCTCACGCGCGTGTTGTTCGGCATCGTGCACATCGTCACGAAGCTGGCCCCGATCGGCGCGTTCGGCGCGATGGCGTTCACGATCGGCAAGTACGGCGTCGGCTCGCTGGTGCCGCTGCTCAAGCTGATCGGCACGTTCTACCTGACGTCGGTCGTGTTCGTGCTCGTCGTGCTCGGCGCGATCGCCCGCTTCACGGGCTTCTCGATCATCCGCTTCGTGTCCTACATCAAGGAAGAGCTGCTGATCGTGCTCGGCACCAGCTCGTCGGAAGCCGCGCTGCCGCAGCTGATGGAAAAGCTCGAGAAGGCGGGCTGCTCGCGTTCGGTCGTCGGCCTCGTCGTGCCGACCGGCTATTCGTTCAACCTCGACGGCACCAACATCTACATGACGATGGCCGTGCTGTTCATCGCGCAGGCGACCAACATCGAACTGACGTGGATGCAGCAGCTCACGCTGCTGGCCGTCGCGATGCTGACGTCGAAGGGCGCGAGCGGCGTGACGGGCGCTGGCTTCATCACGCTCGCCGCGACGCTGGCCGTCGTGCCGACGATCCCGCTGTCGGGCATGGTGCTGATCCTCGGCATCGACCGCTTCATGAGCGAATGCCGCGCGCTGACCAACATCGTCGGCAACGGCGTCGCGACGATCGTCGTGTCCGCGTGGGAGAAGGAGCTCGACCGCAACAAGCTGCGCCAGGCGCTGAAGGGCGGCGGGGAGGTCACGCCGACCGAGACGGCCGGCGTCTGACGTCATGAAGGAGCAGGCGGCGGCGCCCGCCGCCGGCGGCGCGGGGCGCGGCGCTCGACCCGTGGATGCGGAGGCCTATGACACAATAGGCGATCCGCATCGCCAGGAAGCCTCGACCGTGACGCGCCGCCTGCTCATCCTCGCCGTGCTTGCCGCCGCGCTCGTCGCGGCGTGCGCGCTGACCTGGACGGTCACCTGGCAGCGCGGCGTCGCCGAGCTGCAGCGCAATGCCGCGGTGCGCGTCGATCGCACCACCAACGCGCTCAAGAGCACGCTCGACCGCTACGAGTCGCTGCCCTACCTGCTGGGCAGCCATCCGTACGTGCAGGACCTGCTCGCCGAGCCGAAGCGCGGCGACTACACCGCGCGCGTCAACCGTTATCTCGAAGATCTCAACGAACACGCGCACGCGACCGTCACCTACGTGATCGGCGCGGACGGCCTGTGCGTCGCGGCCAGCAACTGGCGCGCGCCCGACAGCTTCGTCGGGATCGAATACCGCTTCCGCCCGTATTTCGTCGACGCGATGAACGGCCAGGTCGGCCGCTTCTTCGGCATCGGCACGATCTCGCGCGACCCCGGTTACTACATCTCGCAGCCCGTGTGGCGCGACGGCAGGATCGCGGGCGTCGTCGTCGTGAAGCTCAATCTCGAATGGTTCCAGGGCGCCGATGCGTCCGAGCCGCTCGTCGTCGCGGACGATCACGGCGTCGTGTTCCTGTCGTCGGTGCCCGCGTGGAAGTACCACACGCTGCGCCCGCTCACGGGCCCCGTGGCCGCGTCGATCTACGAGACGCGCCAGTACGCGCAGCAACCGGTCACACCGCTGCCGCTGCGCATCGAGCAGACGCTCGGCGCCGATGCGGAGATCGTGCGCCTCGGCCCCGGCCGGCGCGCGCCGCGTTTCCTTGCCAGCAAGCGCCGGATCGGCGAGCCCGACTGGCTGCTCGTCACGCTCGCGCCGATCGCGCCCGTCGACACCGATGCGCGCAACGCGACGATCGTCACGGGCTTCGGCTTCGTGTCGGTGGCGCTGCTCGCGTTCTACTGGCGGATGCGCCGCGCGCGCGTGCGCGAAATGATCCGCGGCCGCGCGCTGCTGCAGCAGGCGTACGCGGAGCTGAACCGGCGCGTCGAGGAGCGTACGGCCGACCTGTCGGAAGCGAACGCGCAGTTGCAGAAGGAAGTCGGCGACCGGATCCGCGCGGAGCAGGAGCTGCGCGCCGCGCACGACGAACTGATCCAGGCGAGCAAGCTCGCCGCGCTCGGCCAGATGGCGGCCGGCATCACGCACGAACTGAACCAGCCGCTCGCGGCGCTGCGCAGCTTCTCGGACAACACGCGCGTGCTGCTCGATCGCGGCGAGCAGGCGGCCGCGCGCGAGAACCTCGAGGCGATCGCGGCGCTCACCGAGCGAATGGGCAAGATCACGAACCAGCTGAAGCTGTTCGTCGGCCGGGCGAAGCCGCGCAACGAGCAGGCGCTCGTCGTGCGCGCCCTGCGCAGCGTGCTGTCGCTGCTCGGCGAGCGCCTGAGCGGCGTCGCGCTCACGCTGACGCTGCAGGACGCGACCGTGTCGCCCGCGCACGATGAACCGCTCGACCTGGCGCGCGACTATCCGGCGCTCGTCGCGCGCTGCGAGGATTTGCGTCTCGAACAGGTGCTGATCAACCTGCTCGGCAACGCGCTCGACGCGGTGGCCGGCGTCGCGGCGCCGGCGATCGAGGTGACGATCGCGGTGTCGGCCGCGACGCTCGCGGTCGAAGTGCGCGACAACGGCTCCGGCATCGCGCCCGACCTGCTGCCGCGCCTGTTCGAACCGTTCTTCACGACGAAGGAAATGGGGCGCGGGCTCGGTCTCGGCCTCGCGATCTCGTCGTCGATCGCGAGCGACGCGGGCGGTGCGCTGACCGCGCGCAACGCGCCGTCGGGCGGCGCGCTGTTCGTCTTGACGCTGCGGCGCGCACGCACGCATCATCCGGACTCCGTGTCCGAGCCGGCGGGTTCGCACTAGACCCGTCGCAGGCCCGGTCGGCGCACGACCGGCATCAACGCAGCCGCGCGCGACACAGCCGCGCGGCCTGTCAGGAGCAAGTGAGTACGATGGCCAACCGGCTGCAAGTGATCTATATCGAAGACGATGCGCTCGTTCGCCGGGCGAGCGTGCAGAGCCTCCAGCTGGCGGGCTTCGACGTCGCCGGCTTCGAGTCGGCCGAAGCGGCCGAGAAGGCGATCGTCGCGGACACCGCCGGCGCGATCGTCAGCGACATCCGGCTGCCCGGCGCGAGCGGGCTCGACGTGCTCGCGCAGTGCCGCGAGCGCGTGCCCGACGTGCCGGTGATCCTCGTCACCGGGCACGGCGACATCTCGATGGCCGTGCAGGCGATGCGCGACGGCGCGTACGACTTCATCGAAAAACCGTTCGCGGCCGAGCGCCTGATCGAGACGGTGCGCCGCGCGCTCGAGCGCCGCGAGCTCGTGCTCGAGAATCACGCGCTGCGGCGCGAGCTGGCCGGGAAGGACGTCGTCGCGCCGCGCATCATCGGCCGCAGCCCCGCGATCGAGCAGGTGCGCAAGCTGATCGCGAACGTCGCGCCGACCGACGCGTCGGTGCTGATCAACGGCGACACCGGCGCCGGCAAGGAGCTGATCGCGCGCAGCCTGCACGAGCTGTCGCCGCGCCGCGACAAGCCCTTCATCGCGGTGAATTGCGGCGCGCTGCCCGAGCCGATGTTCGAATCGGAGATGTTCGGCTACGAGCCCGGCGCCTTCACGGGCGCCGCGAAGCGCCGCGTCGGCAAGCTCGAATATGCGTCCGGTGGCACGCTGTTCCTCGACGAAATCGAAAGCATGCCGCTCGCGCTGCAGGTGAAGCTGCTGCGCGTGCTGCAGGACGGCGTGCTGGAGCGGCTCGGCTCGAACCAGCCGATCCGCGTGAACTGCCGCGTCGTCGCGGCCGCGAAGGGCGACATGAGCGAGCTCGTCGCGGCCGGCACGTTCCGGCGCGACCTGCTGTACCGGCTCAACGTCGTGACGATCGCGCTGCCGCCGCTCGCCGAGCGCCGCGAGGACATCGTGCCGCTGTTCGAGCACTTCATGCTCGACGCGGCCGTGCGCTACGGGCGGCCCGCGCCGGTGCTGACCGACCGCCAGCGCGCGAGCCTGATGCAGCGCGACTGGCCCGGCAACGTGCGCGAGCTGCGCAACGCGGCCGACCGGTTCGTGCTCGGCGTGGCCGACATGCCGCAGGAAACGGGCGCGGGCGGCGACGGCGCGGACAACGACCAGACGCTGAAGGAGCGCATCGAGCAGTTCGAGCGCGCGGTAATCGCCGAGGCGCTGAACCAGACGGGCGGCGCGGTCGCCGCGACGGCCGACCGGCTGCACGTCGGCAAGGCGACGCTGTACGAGAAGATGAAGCGCTACGGGCTGTCGGCGAAAGGCGAAACCGAGCGCTGAAAAGCAAACGGACCGCGGAACCGGGTTGCCCGGCCGTACGGTCCGTGTAGGCGGGAAGGGCGCTGCGCGCGGCCCGTCGAGCCGGATCTTGCGGCGCTCAGGCCGCGTTGCCGTCGAGCGCCTTCTTGAGCAGCGCGTCGAGCTCCGCGAACTGCGGCGCGCCGACGTAGCGCTTGAGGATCTTGCCGTCCTTGTCGACGACGAAGGTCGTCGGCGTGAGCTGCACGTTGCCGAACTGCTTCGCGACGCTGCCGTCGTCGAGCGCGACCTTGAACGGCAGCTGGCGCGTCTGCGCGTAGTTCGCGACGTACATCGGCGGATCGTAGTTCATCGCGACCGCGACGAATTCCAGACCCCGACCCTTGAAACGGTTGTAGGTATCGACCATCTGCGGCATTTCCTGCATGCAGGTCGCGCAGCTCGTCGCCCAGAAGTTCACCAGATAGACCTTGCCCTTCAGGTCGCCGGCGGTCGAGACCTTCTGGCCCGACAGCAGCGTGAACGTCGCGTCCGGCACGCTGGACTTGCCGTTGAACGCGAAGAAACCGGCGACGGCGATGGCCGCGACGACGGCGGCCGCGACGAGGTAGCGGACGGGGCCGGCACTGCGGCGGGCGGGAGGCGTGGTGTTCATCAGGTGCTCTCGGAGTCGGTCGATGACGCGGGTCGATGCAAAGGACGTCGAAATTCGGCGCCCATTTTAGCGCGAATGCGGCGCGCGCACCGGCGGCCACCACGCATTCCGGTTGTCAGGTTCGGCGGATAATGCCGGTTTTGCCTGTCCCCGATCCACGCCATGCCGAAGGAAGTCATCGATTCGTTGCGCCCCCTTTTTCGCCCGCTGCGACACTTCGCCGCGCTCGCATGCATCAGCGCCGCGCTGGCCGCGTGCTCGCCGTCGTTCGACTGGCGCACGCTGCACAACGATGCCGGCTATACGGTCGACCTGCCGGCGAAGCCGACCGTCGAGGAGCAGCCGGTGGCGATCGGCGGCACGTCGATGCCGATGCGGATGCAGGCCGCGCACGTCGACGGCGCGGTGTTCGCGGTCGGCACGCTGACGTTGCCGGACGACCGTGACGACACGCGTCGCACGGCGCTCGACTTCCTGCGCGCCGGGCTGTCGCGCAACCTCGAAGGCGCGCCGCGGACGGCATCGGTGCCGGTGCCGCTCGCGGCCGGCGGCGCGGTGGACGGGATCGAGCTGCGTATCGCGGGGGCCGCCGCCGGCGGGGATCGCGCGCGCAAGACGATCGTCGCACGACTCGCCGCGCGCGGCCGGCACGCGTACCAGGCCGTCGTGATCGCCGACCGGCCGCTCGCGCAGGAGCAGCTCGACCAGTTTTTCGGCTCGTTCAAACTCGATTGATCGCGGCCCGCGAGCGCCCCGGACACGCTGTGACAACTGAAAGTTCATTCGCAGCTTTCGACGCTAGTGACCGGATTTTGCGAGGTTTTTTCGACTATCCACAGCGCATGTGGATAACTTTGTTGAAAAGTCACCCGGATTTCCCGCCGAGCCTCACCGGACGGCCTTCCGGCTCATTTGGCCGTGCACGTGCCGTTTGGGAAAGATCAATGAAAACAAAGGGATACGGATTCCGTCACGCAACGGCCCCGGCGAGCCGCGATCCGGGGCCGGATTCGCTAAATTGTGCATAAGTCAAGTCTTGACAGCCGGATTTTGTCCTAAGAGGGCGCTTAGAGCGCCGTGAGCGCGCGCCGGTAGCGGATCGCCTCGGCGATCTGCGCGGCCGTCGGCAGCGGGTCGCCGGCCAGGTCGGCGATCGTCCGCGCCACTTTCAGCACGCGGAAATACGCGCGCGCCGACCAGCCGAAGCGCTCGCCGGCCTCGCGCAACAGCCGCTCGCCTTCGTCGGTCGGCCGGCACAGGTCGTCGGTCTCGCGGCCGCTCAGCATGTGATTCGTCTTGCCCTGCCGGTCGAGCTGCAGCGCCCGCGCCTGCGCGACGCGCGCGGCCACCGCCGCGCTCGGCTCGCCGGGCGCCGTCGTGCGCGACGCGAGCTCGGCCGGCGACAGCGCGGGCAGGTCGATCTGGATGTCGATGCGATCGAGCAGCGGCCCCGACAGCTTGCGCAGGTAGCGCGCGGCGACGTCCGGCGAGCAGCGGCAGCGCCCGGACGGATCGCCGTGCCAGCCGCACGGGCACGGATTCATCGCGGCGATCAACTGGCACGCGGCCGGGAAGTCGGCCTGCTGGGCCGCGCGCGAAATCGTGATGCGGCCGGCTTCGAGCGGCTCGCGCAGCATTTCGAGCACGTGCCGGTCGAATTCCGGCAGCTCGTCGAGAAACAGCACGCCGAGATGCGCGAGCGTGATTTCGCCCGGCTGCGGCGGATTGCGGCCGCCGACCAGCGCGGCGGCGCTCGACGAGTGATGTGGCGAACGGAACGGCCGCCGGCGCCACTGCGCGGGCGAGAAGCCGAGGCGGCTCGCGGAAAGCAGCGCGGCCGACGTCAGCGCCTCGTCGTCGGTCAGCGGCGGCAGCAGGCCGGCCAGCCGCGCGGCCAGCATCGACTTGCCGGCCCCCGGCGGCCCGACCATCAGCATGTGATGGCCGCCTGCGGCGGCGACTTCGAGCGCACGCCGCGCCCCGCGCTGGCCGACCACATCCGCGAGGTCGGGCGCGGCCGGCGCCGGCAGGCCGTCGAGGCAGGGCGCCGCGACCGGCGTGAGCCGCCCGTCCGGCGCATCGGCGAGGTGCGCGCACAGCGCGGGCAGGTCGCGCGCGCCGAACACGGTCACGCCCGGCACGAGCGCGGCCTCGGCCGCGCTGTCGAACGGCAGGTACAACTCCGGCGCGCGTGATGCCGCCGCGGAGCCCGGCGTCGCGACGGCGTCCGGGCCCGAGCCCGGTTCCGATCCGGTTTCGCCCGCCCGCCAGTCCCGCGCGGCACCGCACGCCATCGCGAACGCGCCGCGCATCGGCCGCAGCGCGCCCGTCAGCGACAGTTCGCCGGCGAATTCGCGGCCGGCCAGCGCGTCGGCCGGGATCTGGCCGTTCGCGGCGAGGATGCCGAGCGCGATCGGCAGGTCGAACCGGCCCGACTCCTTGGGCAGGTCGGCCGGCGCGAGATTCACGGTGATGCGGCGCACGGGAAATTCGAAGCCGCAGTTCTGCAGCGCGGCGCGCACGCGCTCGCGGCTCTCGCGGACTTCGAGATCGGGCAGGCCGACGATCGAGAACGACGGCAGCCCGTTGGCGAGATGGACTTCGACGGTAACGTCCGGCGCGCGGCCGGAGGCGGGCGCGCGACTGCGCACCACGGCGAGCGACATGGCGAGGCTCCTGTAAGCAGGCGGACGACGGCCGTTCGGGGCCGCATGCCGCGGGAATCGGAGAAATCGGTGCGCGCGTGCCGGCGTGGCGCGGGGAAAGAACGAGGGACTGCGAAACGACGAACTGCGAAGAGCGATGGACTGCGAAGAGCGGGGTGCTGCGGAGAACGACGGACGACGAACTACGACGAAAACGGCGGCTCGGCGGTGGCGGGCGCGGGCCGCGCGAGGCGGCCCGCGCCCGGACCTTGCGGCCGGGTGCGGCGTCAGGCCTGCGGTGCGGCGAGCTTCTGCTCGAGTTCCGCGACGCGCTTTTCGAGTTCCTCGAGGCGCACGCGGGTGCGGGCGAGCACCTGGGCCTGCGTGTCGAATTCCTCGCGCGTGACGAGATCGAGCTTCGAGAAGCCTTGCGACAGCATGGCCTTCACGTTGCGCTCGACGTCCTTGGCCGGCGAGTTTTTCAGCAGGTCGCTGACGCGCGACTGCAGATCGTTGAAAACGTCGCTGGGTTGCTTCATGTGATTCCCCTTCCTTGCACAAAAATTGTGCATCTTCAGTTGCGTACGTGCCCATGATGCACGCATGACCGGAAATGGTGCGCCGGGGGCGCGAATTCCGGGCATGGCGCCGGCATGGGTGAATGGCCCGGTAATCCGGGACGTGCGTGCACTCTAGCAACGTTCCTTTCGCCGCGCCAGCAAACCGGCCCGCGTTGGCCATTCGGCCGGGCTTCGGCGCCTTACATCGGGGGATGCGACCCCGTTCCCGAGCCCTTCGAGACGGTGCTCGGATCAACATGGCATGCGAGTTGCTGAGGAGAGTCCGTTACAACATTCCAACCAATTCGACGGGACAACTCAGCGAGAGGACTTCATGAAACTCATTACCGCAATCATCAAGCCGTTCAAGCTCGATGAGACGCGCGAGGCGCTGTCGGCGCTTGGCGTCTCGGGCATCACGGTGACGGAGGTAAAAGGGTTCGGCCGCCAGAAGGGGCATACCGAGCTGTATCGCGGCGCCGAATACGTGGTCGATTTCCTGCCGAAGATGAAGATCGAGGCGGCCGTGTCCGACGATCTCGTCGACCAGGCGGTGGAAGCGATCGAGCGGGCCGCGCGCACCGGGAAAATCGGCGACGGCAAGATTTTCGTCACGCCGATCGAGCAAGTGATCCGGATTCGCACCGGGGAGACCGGCGCCGACGCGCTGTAACAGAACAGACAAGACAAGCGACAAGAGGAAACCCAAGATGCGCAAACTTCTGATGTCCCTGCTGATGGCCGGCTCGCTGATGGCGGCCGGCGTCGGCTCCGCGCTTGCCGACGACGCGGCGTCCGCCGCGGCCGCATCCGCGCCCGCCGCCACGGCTTCCGACGCATCGGCCGCCGCCGCGCCGGCCGCTTCGGCGCCGGCCGCCGACGCATCCGCCACCGCCGCTGCCGCCGCACCGGCTTCGGGCGCCGCCGACGCATCGGCCGCCGCCGCCGCGTCCGCGCCGGCCGCACCGGCTGCGCCGACCGCCCCGTTCTCGGTCGATTCGTCGAAGATCAGCGCGGGCGACACCGCGTGGATGCTGACCTCCACCGCGCTCGTGCTGTTCATGACGATCCCGGGCCTCGCGCTGTTCTACGCGGGCATGGTCCGCAAGAAGAACGTGCTCGCGACCGTGATGCAGAGCTTCGCGATCACCGCGGTGATCACGGTGCTGTGGACGGTGGTCGGCTACAGCCTCGCGTTCACGCCGGGCAACGGCTTCATCGGCGGCCTGTCGCGCGCGTTCCTGCACGGCATGAACTACATCAAGGGCGACAAGGCGACGACGCTGACCGTCAGCCATCTCGCGACGACGATTCCGGAATCGGTCTACTTCGTCTACCAGATGACGTTCGCGATCATCACGCCGGCGCTGATCTGCGGCGCGTTCGCCGATCGCATGAAGTTCTCGGCGATGCTCGTGTTCATGACGCTCTGGTCGCTGATCGTCTACGTGCCGATCGCGCACATGGTGTGGGAGCCGACCGGCTGGCTGTCGGCCGACGGCGTGCTCGACTTCGCGGGCGGCACGGTGGTGCACATCAACGCCGGTATCGCGGGCCTCGTGTCGTGCCTCGTGCTCGGCAAGCGTGTCGGCTACGGTCGCGAATCGATGGCGCCGCACAACCTCGTGCTGACGATGATCGGCGGCTCGATGCTGTGGGTCGGCTGGTTCGGCTTCAACGCGGGTTCCGCGGTCGCGGCCGACGGCCGTGCCGGCTTCGCGATGCTGACCACGCAAGTGGCAACCGCCTGCGCGGCGCTCGGCTGGATGTTTGCCGAGTGGATCGCGAAGGGCAAGCCGTCGGTGCTCGGCATCGTGTCGGGCGCGGTCGCGGGTCTCGTGGCGATCACGCCGGCCGCCGGTTTCGTCGGCGTGGCGGGCGCACTGGTGATCGGTATCGCCGCCGGCGTCGTCTGCTTCTGGTCGGCGACCTGGCTCAAGTCGAAGCTCGGCTACGACGATTCGCTCGACGCGTTCGGCGTGCACGGCATCGGCGGGATTCTCGGCGCGCTGCTGACGGGTGTGTTCGCGGTCAAGGACATCGGCGGCGCCGACGGCAGCCTGCTGCTGCAGGCGAAGGGCGTGCTGATCACGCTGGTCTACAGCGGCGTGCTGAGCTTCGTGCTGCTGAAGCTGATCGATCTGACGATGGGCCTGCGCGTGACCGAAGAGGAAGAGCGCGAAGGTCTCGACGTGATCCTGCACGGCGAGCACGTGGAATAAATCTCACGAATCAACAGCGGGCCGCCGCGACGACGGCGCCCGCTCCGAATGAGCGCAGCGACTTCGGCCCGCCTACCCGGCGGGCTTTTTTTCTCCTGCCACTCACTGCCGTAGCGGATAACCCTTCACTCTATCGGGTCAATAGCCGAAAACTTCCTCCTTATCCTTGTGAAGCCGGGAACAATCCCCAAATGGGCAAGGCAATTGCTCTACAATCTTCATTCTCCCGCTCGCGAGTGATTCATGGTTCCCCACCTCGTTACCGCGTTGAACGGTCCGCTGCTCGAACTCGAGCAGAAGATCCTCGACGCGACGCCTGCGATCGAACGCTGGTTCAGGCTCGAATGGCAGGAACACACCCCGCCGTTCTATTGTTCGGTGGACCTGCGCAATGCCGGCTTCAAGCTGGCGCCCGTCGACGCGAACCTGTTTCCCGGCGCGTTCAACAACCTGCCGTCCGAAGTGCTGCCGCTGGCCGTGCAGGCCGCGATGGCCGCGATCGAGAAGATCTGCCCGGACGCGAAGAACCTGCTCGTGATCCCCGAGCTGCCGACCCGCAACGCGTTCTACCTCGAAAACGTCGCGCGCCTCGCGACGATCATGCGTCAGGCCGGCCTGAACGTGCGCTTCGGCTCGCTCGACCCGAGCATCACCGACATGACGCCGATCACGCTGGCCGACGGCCAGAAGATCGTGCTCGAGCCGCTCGAGCGTTCGCCGCGCCGCCTTGGCCTGAAGAATTTCGATCCGTGCTCGATCCTGCTGAACAACGACCTGTCGGCCGGCATCCCGGCCGTGCTGGAAAACCTGCACGAGCAGTACCTGCTGCCGCCGCTGCACGCGGGCTGGGCCGTGCGCCGCAAATCGACGCACTTCGCGTGCTACGACGACGTCGCGAAGAAGTTCGCGAAGATGGTCGGCGTCGATCCGTGGATGGTGAATCCGTATTTCGCGCACGTGGAAGGCGTCGACTGGCAGGCGCATGAAGGCGAGCAGGCGCTCGCCGACGCGATCGACGGCGTGCTGAAGAAGATCGCGCGCAAGTATCGCGAATACGGGATCAGCGAGAAGCCGTACGTCGTCGTGAAGGCCGACGCGGGCACGGCGGGGCGCGGCGTGATGACCGTGCACGACGCGGCCGAGATCGGCCGGATGTCGAAGGCGGAGCGCGCGCAGATGGCCGAGTCGAAGGCCGGCCTCGCGGTGCGCGACGTGATCGTGCAGGAAGGCGTCTATACGTTCGAGCGCGTCGGCGACGAAGTGGCCGAGCCCGTCGTGTACATGATCGACCGCTACGTGGTCGGCGGCTTCTACCGCACGCACGGCGGCCGCGAGCGCGACCAGAACCTGAACGCGCCCGGCATGCACTACGTGCCGCTCGGCTTCGAGCACACCGCGCTGCCGGATGCCGGCGCGAAGCCCGGCGCCGCGCCGCCGAACCGTTTCTACATGTACGGCGTCGTCGCGCGGCTGTCGCTGATCGCGTCGTCGATCGAACTGGAAAAGACCGATCCCGAAGCCATCCAGGTGTAACGGACCTTCGCTACGTACAGGACCCGCATGGACATTCTTTTTATCGCCGACCCGCTCGAGCATTTCAAGATCTACAAGGATTCGACCTACGCGATGATGGCGGAGGCCGCCCGGCGCGGGCATGCGGTGTACACGTGCCAGCCGCACCAGCTCGCGTGGACGGGCTCGGGCGTCGAGGCGGACGTGCAGCGCGTGACGATCGTCGGCGACACGACCGACCTGCATCGCCGTCCGTGGTACGAGGCGGCCGCGCACGAGTCGCGTCAACTGACGTCGTTCGGCGCGGTGCTGATGCGCAAGGATCCGCCGTTCGACATGGAGTACGTGACGGCCACCTGGATGCTGGAGCTGGCCGAACGCGCGGGCGCACGCGTGTTCAACAAGCCGCAGTCGATCCGCGATCACTCGGAGAAGCTGGCGATCGGCGAGTTTCCGCAGTTCGTCGCGCCGACGCTCGTCACGCGCGACGCGGCGCGCTTGCGTGCATTCCACGCCGAGCATGGCGACGTGATCGTGAAGCCGCTCGACGGGATGGGCGGGATGGGCGTGTTCCGCGTGAAGGCCGACGGGATGAATCTCGGCGCGATCATCGAGATGCTCGGCCATGACGGCACGCGCTCGCTGATGATCCAGAAGTTCATTCCGGAGATCAAGGCGGGCGACAAGCGCATCCTGTTGATCGCCGGCGAGCCCGTGCCGTATTCGCTCGCGCGGATTCCGCAGGGCAGCGAGGTGCGCGGCAATCTCGCCGCGGGCGGGCTCGGCGTCGCGCAGCCGCTGACGGCCCGCGATCGCGAGATCGCGGCCACGCTCGGGCCCGTGCTTGCGTCGCGCGGGCTGCTGCTGGTCGGCCTCGATGCGATCGGCGACTGGCTGACCGAGGTGAACGTCACGAGTCCGACGTGCTTCCGCGAGATCATGGAGCAAACGGGCTTCGACGTCGCCGCGATGTTCATCGACGCGCTGGAGCGTGCGGCCGCGTAGGCCGCTTTCCGCGCAACCCCGGCGGCGGCCGCGCAGGCCCCCCGTCGCCGGAGCCGCTTGACCGGCCTGCTACAATGCCCGCTTGCCAGGTGCCGTTTTCGGCGCACCGAAGGCCCGGCGGTCGGGCCGATACTGTTGCAAGGCTGAACATGAAACGTTTCCCACACTCGCTACGCTCCTTGCCCCGCCGCGGGGCGTCGGCCCGCCAGGGGCGGCCGGGAGCGATCTGACATGGCCGGGATCCTGATCATCGCGCACGCTCCGCTCGCCACCGCGCTGCGGGACTGCATCGCGCACATCTATGGCGGCGTGCCTGCCCGCATCGGCTGTATCGACGTGATGGCGGACAGCGACCCGGCCCAGGTGATGGCGTTCGCGCACGCGGAACTCGCGCGGCTCCGGGAAGACAACGGCGTGGTCGTGCTGACCGACATGTACGGCGCGACGCCGGCGAACATCGCCGGCCAGCTCGCGAAGCTCGACAACGTGCGCGTGCTGGCGGGCGTGAACCTGCCGATGCTCGTGCGGGCCGTCTGCTACCGTACCGTGCCGCTCGACAAGCTCGTCGACAAGGCGCTGTCCGGCGGCGCGAAGGGCGTCCACGAGGTGTCGGCCGGCACACCGCCGCCGCCGACGGAAACCGGCTGCGGCCAATGCGCGCCGATTCCGCCGGAACCGCAGCCGCGCACCGAGTCGCACTGATTTCCCGTTTTCCGTTTTAGACCACACCGCCGGCGTGCGCCGCCGGCGGCCTCGACCGACCCGACCGAGAATCATGCTTCAACAAGAAACCACCATCGTCAATAAATTGGGGCTCCATGCGCGCGCATCGGCCAAGCTCACGCAACTGGCCGGCAACTTCCAGTCGGAAGTCTGGATGACGCGCAACGGGCGCAAGATCAATGCGAAGAGCATCATGGGCGTGATGATGCTGGCGGCGGGGATCGGCAGCACCGTGACGATCGAGACCGAAGGGTCCGACGAGCAGGAAGCGATGGACGCGCTGCTGAAGCTGATCGCCGACAAGTTCGGCGAAGGCCAGTGATCGCCACGCGCGATCGTTGCCGTTTCCAGTCAGAATGCCGCGGATTTCGCGGCATTTTTTTCGTCGGCAGCATTGATGCGGAATGCGCAATGCTGCGGTGCATGCAGTCAGCGGGGGGGCGCGGAATTTATAATCGCTAACCGGGGTCATAAGCGCATCGCAGCAGTGTGCCGCGGCTTTACTTGTACAGAGGAGGTGCGCGTGTCCTTCACGCTGCATGGCATTCCCGTCTCACGTGGTATCGCGATCGGGCGAGCGTATCTGATCGCGCCGGCGGCGCTCGACGTCGCCCATTACCTGGTCGAGGCACCCCAGATCGACGCCGAGGTCGAGCGATTCCGCACGGCGCTCGACGTCGTGCATCACGAACTCGAGGCGCTGCGCGCCGACCTGACCGACGACACCCCGAGCGAAGTCGGCGCATTCATCGACGTCCACACGATGATCCTGAGCGACGAGATGCTCGTGCAGGAAACCATCGACCTGATCCGCACGCGCCGCTACAACGTCGAATGGGCACTGACCGAGCAGCTCGAGCTGCTCACGCGCCACTTCGACGACATCGAGGACGAATACCTGCGCGAGCGCAAGGCCGACATCGAGCAGGTGGTCGAGCGCGTGCTGAAGGCCTTGGCCGGTGCGCCGTCCGCGTCGCAGGCGCTCGACCGCGCGGCCAGGAACGGCACGAACGAGATGATCGTCGTCGCGCACGACATCGCGCCGGCCGACATGATGCAGTTCAAGACGCAGTCGTTCCAGGCGTTCGTCACCGATCTCGGCGGGCGCACGTCGCACACGGCGATCGTCGCGCGCAGTCTCGGCATTCCGGCCGCGGTCGGCGTGCAGCACGCGAGCGCGCTGATCCGCCAGGACGACCTGATCATCGTCGACGGCGACCAGGGCATCGTGATCGTCGATCCCGCGCCGATCGTCCTCGAGGAATATTCGTACCGCCAGTCCGAGAAGCAGCTGGAGCAGCGCAAGCTGCAGCGGCTGAAGTTCTCGCCGACGCAAACCTTGTGCGGCACCAAGATCGAGCTGTACGCGAACATCGAGCTGCCCGACGACGCGAAGGCGGCCGTCGAGGCCGGTGCGGTCGGCGTCGGCCTGTTCCGCTCCGAGTTCCTGTTCATGCATCAGAAGGAGATGCCGGAAGAGGAGGAGCAGTTCGCCGCGTACAAGCGCGCCGTCGAGTGGATGAAGGGCATGCCGGTGACGATCCGCACGATCGACGTCGGCGCGGACAAGCCGCTCGAGGCGCTCGACGAAGGCTACGAAACCGCGCCGAACCCGGCGCTCGGCCTGCGCGCGATCCGCTGGAGCCTGTCCGAGCCGCAGATGTTCCTCACGCAGCTGCGGGCGATCCTGCGCGCGTCCGCGTTCGGCCAGGTGAAGATCCTGATCCCGATGCTCGCGCACGCGCAGGAAATCGACCAGACGCTCGACCTGATCCGCGAGGCGAAGCGCCAGCTCGACGATGCGGGGCTCGCGTACGACCGGAACGTGCGCATCGGCGCGATGATCGAGATTCCGGCCGCGGCGATCGCGCTGCCGCTGTTCCTGAAGCGGTTCGATTTCCTGTCGATCGGCACGAACGACCTGATCCAGTACACGCTCGCGATCGACCGCGCCGACAACGCGGTCGCGCACCTGTACGACCCGCTGCATCCGGCCGTGCTGCACCTGATCGCCTATACGCTGCGCGAAGCGAAGCGCGCGGGCGTGTCGGTGTCGGTGTGCGGGGAGATGGCGGGCGATCCGGCGCTCACGCGCCTGTTGCTCGGGATGGGGCTCACCGAGTTCTCGATGCACCCGAGCCAGCTGCTCGTCGTGAAGCAGGAGATCCTGCGCGCGCATCTGAAGGCGCTCGAGAAGCCGACGGCCGACGTGCTCGCGGCGTTCGAGCCGGAAGAGGTGCAGGCGGCGTTGCAGCGGTTGTCGGTCGCCGAGCCGCGGGCGGATGCGGCCGCCTAGGCGGCCAGGTCGCCGCTCGCTGTCGCCGTGTCGCGCAGGCGCCGCTCGGCGCCTGCCCGTCGCGCGTCAGTGCCGGCCCCCGCACACGGGGCAGTCGGCCTGGCGCGCGATTTTCATCGTCGTCCACTCCATTCGCAGCGAATCGAGCATCATCAGCCGCCCGTTGAGCGTCTTGCCGATGCCGCCGATCACGCGCAGCGCTTCGGCCGCCTGCATCGCGCCGATGATCCCGACCGTCGGTGCGAACACGCCCATCGTCGCGCACGCGACTTCCTCGAACGGCTGGTCTTCCGGGAACACGCACGCATAGCAGGGCGCGGCCGGATCGCGGAAGTCGAACGTGCTGATCTGGCCGTCGAAACGCAGTGCGGCGCCCGACACGAGCGGCACGCCGTGCGCGACGCACGCGCGGTTGATCGCGTGGCGCGTCGCGAAGTTGTCGGTGCAGTCGAGCACGACGGTCGCCCGCGGGACGTGCGTGTCGAGCCACGCATCGTCGACGCGTGCCGCGACCGCGTTCACCTTCACCTCGGGGTTCAGCTGCGCGAGTGCGTCGCGCCCCGATTCGACCTTGCTGCGGCCGACCGATGCCGTCACGTGCAGGATCTGCCGCTGCAGGTTCGTGAGGTCGACCGTATCGGCGTCGACGAGCGTGATCGTGCCGACACCCGATGCCGCGAGGTACATCGCGGCGGGCGAGCCGAGGCCGCCCGCGCCGACGACGATCGCATGCGCGTCGAGAAAGCGCTGCTGCGCGTCGATGCCGATTTCGTCGACGAGGATGTGTCGGGAGTAGCGCAGGAGTTGATCGTCGTTCATGGGGAGTCGTGGGGCGAGGCGGGCGGACGTTTCGTTATTTTAGGCGCGCATGAAAAACGGGCCATCGCGGTCTTCCCGCGATGGCCCGTCGGATGCCGGCCGGCGCTTACTTCGGCGCCGACGCGGGCTTCGGTGCGGACGCCGGCTTTGCGCTGGCGCCCGATGCCTTCGATACGGCGGCAGCCTTGCCGGTCGGGCTCTTCGTGCTCTCGGCGAGCAGCGACTTCGATTCCTGGACCGGCTTGCCCTCGAGCTTGTTGAGCGCCTGCTGCATCATGAAGTCGTCGGCGCTGCCGAACTCGATCGGCTTGCGATCGCGATCCTTCTGGCGTTGCTCCGGCGTCTTCTTGTCGTTCTGCTCTTCGAGGATGCGCAGCTGATCCATCCGGCGCTGCTCGCGCTCTTCCTGTTCCTTCTTCTCGTTCGGGTCCTGCGTGTTCGCGAGGTGGTTCGTGTAGTCGACCTCGCGCGTCACGAGCACGTCGTCGGGATCGCCGTCCGCGTACTGATCGACCGGCACGTCCGGCGTGATGCCCTTGTTCTGGATCGAACGGCCGCTCGGCGTGTAGTAGTACGCGGTGGTCAGGCGCAGCGCCGTGTCGGCCGTCATCGGGCGGACCGTCTGCACCGAACCCTTGCCGAACGTCGTCTTGCCCATGATCTGCGCGCGCTTCGAATCCTGCAGCGCACCCGCGACGATTTCCGACGCGGATGCCGAATAGGCGTTCGTCAGCACGATCATCGGCACGGTCTTGAAGACCGGCGGCAGGTTCTTCAGCGGATCGCCGTCGAAGGACGGCAGGCGATAGTTGTCGTACGTATCGCGGTAGACCTGCTTCGAATCGGGGATCTGGCCGTTGGTCGACACGACGACCGAGTCGGGCGGCAGGAACGCGCCGGCCACGCCGACCGCGCTCTGCAGCAGGCCGCCGCCGTTGTTGCGCAGGTCGAGGATGAGGCCCTTCAGGTTCGGCTGCTGGCGCGCGATGTCCTGCAGCTTCTGCGCGAGGTCGGGCGTCGTGCGCTCCTGGAAGCTCGTGATGCGGACATACGCGTAGCCCGGATCGAGGATCTTCATCTTCACGCTCTGGACCTTGATGATCGCGCGCGTGACCGTGACCGGGAACGTGCGGTCGTCGCTCTTGCGGAAGATCGTCAGCGTGACCTTGGTGCCCGGCTCGCCGCGCATCTGCTTGACGGCCTTGTCGAGCGTCATGCCGCGCACCGGCTTGTCGTTGATGCGCGTGATCAGGTCGCCCGGACGGATGCCGGCGCGGAACGCGGGCGTATCCTCGATCGGCGAGATCACCTTGACGAGGCCGTCTTCCTGCGAGATCTCGATGCCGAGACCCGCGAAGCGGCCCTTCGTCTGCTCCTGCAGCTCGTCATAGTCGGTCTTGTCGAGGAACGACGAGTGCGGGTCGAGGCTCGACACCATGCCCTTGATCGCCGCCGTCAGCAGCTTCTTGTCGTCGACCGGTTCGACGTACTCGCGCTTGATCTGGCCGAAGACTTCCGCGAACAGGCGGAGCTGGTCCAGGGGAAGCGGCGCCGTGGCGGTCTGCTCGGCCGATGCGGAAACCTGCAGCGTGGCGAACACGCCCGTGGCGAGGCCCGCGGCAATCAGGCCGATGTTCTTCAATTTCATTCGCATAGAGATCTGGTGCGGTCGGGAAGCGCGTGGCGGTAGCGGGGATGTAGCGGACAAGTATAACTGTTCGTCCGAAGACTCAGTGGAACGGCGCGAAAAGCGCCGCAAACGGCCCGGAGCCGGCCTGGCTGGGCCCCGCCGGCCGCGCTGCGGGTTCGAAAGCGGATTCGACAGCAGCGGGGCCGAGAAGGTTCGCGCGGGGTGCGGGCCGCGGCCGGGCACCCCGCGCCGGACGCGGCCCGCCCGGCGCGACGGGCGTCAGCCCGCCTTGCCCTGCTTCGCGACGGCGGCCTGCGCCTGCGCGATCGCGTCCTGGTCGCCGAGGTAATAGTGCTGGATCGGCTTCAGGTTCTCGTCGAGTTCATACACGAGCGGCACGCCGTTCGGGATGTTCAGGCCGACGATGTCGCTGTCCGAGATGCCGTCGAGGTACTTGATCAGCGCGCGCAGCGAGTTGCCGTGCGCGGCGATCAGCACCTGCTTGCCGGCACGGACGGCCGGCGCGATCGATTCGTTCCACAGCGGCAGCACGCGCGCGACCGTGTCCTTCAGGCACTCGGTGAGCGGCAGCTGCTCGCGCGGCACCTTCGCGTAGCGCGGGTCGTTGAACGGCGCGCGCTCGTCGGTCGGCTCGAGCGCGGGCGGCGGCGTGTCGTAGCTGCGGCGCCACACGAGCACCTGCTCGTCGCCGAACTTCGCGGCCGTTTCCGCCTTGTTCAGGCCCGACAGCGCACCGTAGTGGCGCTCGTTCAGGCGCCACGAGTGGACGACTGGCAGGTACATCAGGTCCATCCGGTCCTGCACGTGCCACAGCGTGCGGATCGCGCGCTTGAGCACCGACGTGTACGCGATGTCGAACGTGTAGCCGGCCTCCTTGAGCAATTCGCCGGCCTGGTAGGCCTCGTTGCGACCCTGTTCGGTCAGGTCGACGTCGACCCAGCCGGTGAAGCGGTTTTCCTTGTTCCACGTCGATTCGCCGTGGCGGATGAGAACGAGTTTGTACATGGATCTTGCGGTCGGTAGTGATAGGGAAGCGGGGCGCGTCGCACGGGCCCCGACCGGGGCCCGCCATCGCGCAAGACGGTTATTTTATAATGGCGGGATTGTCCTCATCCGATTTCTCTTTTTCCGGCGGAATTCCGTGACGTTCTTTACCGATTACACGAACCTGGCCCTCATCGCGATCCTGGTGGTCTCCGGCGGCCTGCTGGCCTGGCCCGCACTGCGCCGCGGCCGTGGCGGCCTGTCGGCCGCGGAGGCGACGCAACTCATCAACCGTCGCAACGCGGTCGTGATCGACCTGCGCGCCGCGTCCGATTTCGCCGCCGGCCACCTGCCGTCGGCGCGCCAGGTCGCCGCGGGCGAGATCGGCGCGAAAATTGCGCAAGTCGCGAAGAACAAGAGCACGCCGGTGCTGCTCGTCTGCCAGAACGGCCAGCAGTCGCAGAAGGCGGCGCGCGAGGTCGAGGCGGCCGGTTACGCCGAGGTGCACGTGCTCGAGGGCGGCGTGGCCGCCTGGCAGCAGGCCGGGATGCCGGTCGTCAAACAAGGAGTGGCGAAGTGAACAAGGTTTTGATGTACAGCACGCAGGTGTGTCCGTATTGCATGCAGGCCGAGCGCCTGCTGAAGCTGCGCGGGGTCGAGCAGATCGAGAAGGTGCTGATCGATCGCGATCCGGCCCGCCGCGAGGAAATGATGACGCGCACGGGGCGCCGCACGGTGCCGCAGATCTATATCGGCGACACGCACGTCGGCGGTTACGACGATCTGTCGAAGCTCGACCGCGAAGGCGGGCTCGTGCCGCTTCTGCAAGCGGCCTGATTAGGGCAGAATGGCCGCCGGCCGCGCCGCGGCTTGGGCGCGCAGGATTCATCCGTGGCGGCCGGCGAGAAGCCGGGCCGCCCCGTCACCACTTTTAGGGAAACACCATGTCCGACGTCGAAAACCAACCGTTCTTCAACATCCAGCGCGTCTACCTGAAGGATATGTCGCTCGAGCAGCCGAATTCGCCGGCGATCTTCCTCGAGCAGGACATGCCGTCGGTTGAAGTCGAAGTCGACGTGAAGGCCGACCGTCTCGCGGAAAGCGTGTTCGAAGTCGTCGTGTCGGGGACCGTCACGGCGAAGGTGAAGGACAAGGTCGCGTTCCTGATCGAAGCGAAGCAGGCCGGTATTTTCGACATCCGCAACATTCCGGACGAACAGCTCGACCCGCTCGTCGGCATCGCTTGCCCGACGATCCTGTTCCCGTACCTGCGTTCGAACATCGCCGACGCGATCACGCGCGCGGGCTTCCCGCCGATCCACCTGGCGGAAATCAACTTCCAGGCGCTGTACGAGCAGCGCCTCGCGCAGCTTCAGCAGCAGGCCGGCGCCGCGGCAGGCGCGCCGAACGGCACGACGCTGAACTGACGTTGAACGCAGACCGGTGCTGGGTATGAAAGTAGCCGTTCTCGGCGCCGGTGCCTGGGGCACCGCGCTCGCGGGCCATCTGGCCGCGCGGCACGATACGCTTCTGTGGGCGCGCGACGCCGCGCTCATCGCCGGGCTGCAGGCCCGGCACGAAAACGCCCGCTATCTGGACGGCATCGCGCTGCCCGACGCGTTGCGCTACGACGCCGATCTCGGCGCCGCGCTCGCGCACGGCGCCGCGGACGACGCGCTGTGCGTGATCGCCGCGCCCGTGGCCGGGCTGCGCACGCTGTGCCGCGCGATGCGCGACGCAGGCTGCGTGCCCGCGCATATCGTCTGGGTCTGCAAGGGCTTCGAGGCCGACACGCATCTGCTGCCGCACCAGGTGATCGCGGCCGAGCTGCCCGAGCAGCAGAGCAACGGCGTGCTGTCGGGCCCGAGCTTCGCGCGCGAGGTCGGCCAGTCGCTGCCCGTCGCGCTGACGGTGGCGAGCACGTCGTCCGCATGCCGCGAGCGCACGCTCGCCGCGTTCCATCACGGCGCCATGCGGATCTACACGGGCGACGACGTGGTCGGCGTCGAGGTCGGCGGCGCGGTGAAGAACGTGCTGGCGATCGCGACCGGCATCTCGGACGGCCTGGGCCTCGGGCTGAACGCGCGCGCCGCGCTGATCACGCGCGGCCTCGCCGAAATGTCGCGGCTCGGCGTCGCGCTCGGCGGCCGCGCGGAAACCTTCACGGGCCTCACGGGCCTCGGCGACCTGATCCTCACCGCGACGGGCGACCTGTCGCGCAACCGTACGGTCGGCCTGCAACTGGCGGCCGGCCGCACGCTGAACGACATCCTCGGCGCGCTCGGCCACGTGGCCGAAGGCGTGCGCTGCGCGCAGGCCGTGCTGGCGCTCGCGCGCGCGCAGTCGATCGAAATGCCGATTACCGAGGCCGTGTGCGGCGTGCTGTTCGACGGCATCGCACCGCGCGACGCGGTCAGCGGCCTGCTGCGGCGCGACGCGCGCGCGGAGTAGCGCGAACCGGCGCTTCCCGGTGCGGTTGCGCCGGGCGCGCGGCACCAAAGCGGACTACGCTTGAACCGTCTCCGGCGTTCCGGGAGGGTGTCATGCTGCAGATCGGTTCCACCACGCTCGACGCGCGGGTCGTCGACATCACGACGCTCGAGGTCGACGCGATCGTCAACGCGGCGAACGGCTCGCTGCTCGGCGGGGGCGGCGTCGACGGCGCCATCCATCGCGCGGCCGGCCCCGGCCTGCTCGCCGAGTGCCGCACGCTCGGCGGCTGCGACACGGGCGACGCAAAGCTCACGCGCGGCCACGGGCTGCCGGCGCGCTACGTGATCCATGCGGTCGGCCCCGTATGGCACGGCGGCGGGCGCGGCGAGGCCGACCTGCTCGCGTCGTGCTACCGGCGGGCGATCGAGCTGGCCGAGGAGGTCGCCGCGACGTCGATCGCGTTCCCGGCAATCAGCTGCGGAATCTATCGTTATCCGGTCGAGGAGGCCGTCGGCATCGCGGTCGGCACCGTCGCCGAAATGCTGCCGCAGGCGCCGAACCTCGCACGCGTGGTGTTCGCGTGCTTTTCCCCCGACATCTACGACCTGTATCGCGTGCGGCTCACGCGGACCTGACGCATCGCGCGCCGCGGGTGGCGTGCCCGGTGGGTCAGGCGCCGCCTTCGAAGCCGGCCTGGCGCCACGCCTCGAACACGACCACCGCGACCGTGTTGGACAGGTTCAGGCTGCGGTTGTCCGGCCGCATCGGCAGGCGGACGCGCTGTTCGTCCGGAAAGCGCTCGAGCAGCTCGGCGGGCAGGCCGCGGGTCTCCGAGCCGAACACGAACCAGTCGCCCGGCAGGAACGCGTGATCGTGGAAGCGGCCCGAGCCGCGGGTCGTGAACGCGAACATCCGCGCGGGATCGGGTGCTTCGGATGCGACGAACGCATCCCAGTCGCGGTGCACGCGCATCTGCGCATACTCGTGATAGTCGAGGCCGGCGCGGCGCATCCGTGCGTCGTCGAGCGGGAAGCCGAGCGGCTCGATCAGGTGCAGGTGCGCGCCCGTATTGGCGCACAGGCGGATCACGTTGCCGGTGTTCGGCGGAATTTCGGGAGCGACGAGGACGACGTTGAACATGTTTCGGTTTGGCTGGGCCGGCCGGGGCCGCGCAACGTGCGCGTTCCCGGCCGGCCGGTTCGTGGCGGCCGCGGCCACGCAGGCGTGGCCGGCCTCTCTATCTAATTAATCCCTGGCGGTGCGCAGCGCAACCAGATTCGTCACGCGCGCGGCGCCCGCCGCCTTCAGCGCGTGGGCGGCGGCCGCGAGCGTCGCGCCGGACGTCATCACGTCGTCGACGAGCGCGATGTGGCGGCCGGCGACGTCACCGGCCACCACGAACGCCGCCATTACGTTGTCGCGCCGCGCCTGCCGGTCGAGCCGCGACTGCGGCGCGGTGTGGGCGACGCGCGCGAGCAGCGCCGCATCCGCGCGCACGCCGAGCCGGCGCGCGAGCGGACGTGCGATCGCCCACGCCTGGTTGTAGCCGCGCGCGACGAGCCGCCGGTGCGACAGCGGCACCGGCGCGACCAGGTCGAAACGGCTCGCGCCGCGCGTATCGTCTACCAGCCGCGCGAGCCGCGCCGCGAATTCGGCGCCGAGTGCGAGCCGCGCGTGAAACTTCAGGCCGCGTGCCAGCCCGTCGAGCGGCGCGCGGTAATCCGCGAGCGCGAGCGTCGCGTCGAACGGCGGCGGGGCAGTGCGGCACGCATCGCATCGATACGCGGCCGGATGGCCGGCACCGGTGCGGCGGCCGCCGCGCGAACGCGGCTGCCCGACACCCAGCGGCAGCGCGCAGGCGTCGCAGCGCAATCGCGCTTCATTCCAGTACGCGGCGTCGCAAGCGTCGCAGATCACGGCGTGTGACAAATTGCCGCACAGCGCGCAGCGATTCGGCAGCGCGACCGCGGCGACTTTCGCCGCCAGCATGCGAACCTGCGACAAAACGACGCGCATCGTGCGTCCGGCGGAACTGCGGGTCATCGCAACACTCCTGCCACCCCGTCTCAATGAAGCTTCCGGGGCGAGCGAGTATACTTCGGGCTCTTCGCCAGTGTGCCCGACATGTCCCCAGCTTCGACTCCAACCGGCCGTCCGGCCAATGACGCCAGGCGCCTGCGGCGGATCTTCGACCGCCGTGCCGCCATCTTCGACGCGGTCGCGTTCCTGCCGCGCGAGATCGCGCAGCGGATGAACGAGCGTCTCGAATACATCAAGGTGAGCCCCACGGCCGTGCTCGATGCCGGCTGCGGCCCGGGCGACGATCTGCCGGCACTGCGCGCGCGCTTTCCGGAAGCGCCCGTGTTCGGCGTCGACCTGTCCGGCGCGATGCTCGCGCGGGCCGGTCAGCGCGAGGTCGAACAAACCAACTGGCGCCGCTGGCTGCCGGCGTCGCTCGGCCGCGCGCTGGGCCAGCGCGGGCCGCGTGTCGCGCAGGCCGATTTCGCCGCGCTGCCGTTCCCGGGCGGCGCGTTCGACCTGATCTGGTCGAATCTCGCTCTCCACTGGCATTCGCGTCCCGACGCGGTGCTGCCCGAATGGCAGCGCGTGCTGCGCGTGAACGGCCTGCTGATGTTCAGCACGCTCGGGCCCGACACGCTGCGCGAGCTGCGGGCGGCCTGCGCGGACGCCGAAGCGGCGCTGGGCATGGCGCCGCCCGCCGCGCGCGTGATCGATTTCGTCGACATGCACGACCTCGGCGACATGCTCGTCGAGAGCGGCTTCGAGATTCCCGTGATGGATCAGGAAGTGCTGACCGTCACCTACAAATCCCCCGATTCCCTGCTGGCCGACGTGCGCCGCTGGGGCGCCTATCCGTTCGAGCGCACGGCGCCGCGGCACGCGATGCGGCGCTTTCGCGCGGCGCTCGGCGACGCGCTGGCGGCGCGCCGGCGCGAGGACGGCACGATTCCGCTGACCTTCGAGGTGATCTACGGCCACGCATGGAAGGCCGTCCCGCGCACGACCGCCGAGGGGCACGGGATCGTGCGCATCGAGGATATCGGCAAGGGGCGTCCGAAGAATCGGTAAAGCGGTAAAGAGGGGTTTTGTTATGTCTGAAATTAGCGGCGCAAAGCGGGGTCGAATTGGCGCGAAAAATGGCCGAAAAGCTTGTCGCGCTTGGCTTGGCGGGCGATAGGCGCTTGCTTGTGGATGCCATTGAACCCGCCTATAATGCGTCAGCTTGTCGTCCCGGGGTCCCCGCAATACGGGGCGACGAGTCCGATGCAGGCATGCATCGCATGCCATTCGCGTGAGGCGGCGATGGAAGCAGCGAGGGTTTTGGCGGAGACGACGAACGGCGAGCCGGTCCTCGAAGACTGGCTGATCAAACGCAACTGTTCGGTGTCGCCACGCCAGTTCGTGCTGTTTTATGCGTCGCTCGCGGGCTTCTCGCTGGTGATCGCGTCGTTGCTGATGTGGAGAGGGGCCTGGCTCGTCATGCCCTTTACCGGAATCGAGTTGCTGGCAGTGGGTGTCGCATTTGCGATCCATGCTCGCCATGCGGTCGATTACGAGCGCATCAGGCTGTTTCCGCATCGGCTCGTGATCGAGCGGATGGATGCGGAGCGGCTCACGCAGATCGAATTCAACCCGCGCTGGGTGCGGGTCGAGCCGGGTGCGACGCCACGCGATCCGATTCGACTGGTATCGCGCGGGCAGACCGTCGTGATCGGGCAGCATCTCGCGCAGTACAAGCGTGCGCAGTTCGCCGACGAACTGCGCGTGTCGCTCAGGCGCTGCGGCTGACGAGGCGCGGGCACCGGCCGATACGGGCCGGCGGCTTGCGACGGGGGAGGGTTTGAATGGAAATTTTGGGTAAGGATGCTATGAAAACAATCAAGCGAGCCCTCACGGGCGTGCTGGCATGCAGCGGATTGCTCTTTGCCGGTGCCGCCCTGGCGGTCGGTGATAGCCCGGGCGGCCCCCGCGTCAACGAGATCAACTTTCAGCCGCCGGTCACGAAAATCGCCGAGGAGCTCTACGATCTCCACACGATGATGCTGATCCTGTGTACGGTGATCTTCGTCGGCGTGTTCGGCGTGATGTTCTATTCGATCTTCGCGCACCGCAAATCCAAAGGCCACAAGGCCGCCAATTTCCATGAAAGCACGACCGTCGAGATCATCTGGACGATCGTGCCGTTCGTCATCGTCGTGCTGATGGCGCTGCCGGCGACGAAGGCCGTCGTCGCGATGAAGGACACGACGAACGCCGATCTCACGATCAAGGTCACCGGCTACCAGTGGAAGTGGGGCTACGACTACGTGAAGGGCCCGGGCGAGGGCATCGGCTTCCTGTCGACGCTGACCACCCCGCGCGACGAAGTGATGGGCAAGAAGCCGATCACCGACACCTATCTGCAGGAAGTCGACAACCCGCTCGTCGTGCCGGTCAACAAGAAGATCCGCATCATCACGACCGCGAACGACGTCGTCCACTCGTGGTACGTGCCCGCGTTCGGCGTGAAGCAGGATGCGATCCCCGGCTTCGTGCGCGACACGTGGTTCAAGGCCGACAAGGTCGGCACGTTCCGCGGTTTCTGTACCGAGCTGTGCGGCAAGGAACACGCGTACATGCCGGTCGTCGTCGAAGTGCTGTCGGAGGACGACTACGCGAAGTGGGTCACGGCGCAGAAGGCCAAGCTGGCCAGCGCGGCGGTCGATCCGAACAAGGTCTACACGATGGCTGAACTCGTCGCGCACGGCGAGGAAGTCTACAAGGCGAACTGCGCGGCCTGCCACCAGGTGAGCGGCAAGGGCCTCGGCGCGTTCCCGGCGATGGACGGCAGCCCGATCGTGAACGGCCCGATCGCCGGCCACGTCGAGCGCGTGCTGCACGGCAAGGGCGCGATGCCGTCGTGGGCGTCGCTGTCGGACCTCGACATCGCGTCGGTCATCACGTACGAACGCAACTCGTGGGGCAACCACAAGAACGACCTGCTGCAGCCGAAGCAAGTGGCCGACGCGCGCAACGGCAAGATGCCGGAAGACGCGGCAGGCGCGGCAGCGGCACCGGCGGAAGCGGCATCGGCACCGGCGCAAGCCGCGTCGGGCGCCGCCGAGCAGCCGGCGGCAGCGGCATCGGCCGCGCTGTCGACGATCTACTTCGAAACGGGCAAGAGCGTGCTGCCGGCCGACGCGAAAGCGGCGATCGCCGCCGCGGCCGACTATGCGAAGGCACATCCGGACGCGAAGCTCGCGCTGTCGGGTTTCACCGACAAGACGGGCTCGGCCGACGCGAACGCCGAACTGGCGAAGCATCGTGCACAGGCCGTGCGCGACGCGCTGAAGGCAGCAGGCGTGGCGGAAGACCACATCATCATGAAAAAGCCGGAAACGATCACGGGCGGGGCTGACGCTAAGGAAGCCCGGCGTGTCGAGATCGGCCCGGCGGCTTGACGTGTCGCTGAGTTAGTCGACGTATTCGCATTAGGAGATTCTCATGTCTAGCATCGGGCACGACGTAGCCGCGGACCACGCGCACGACGACCACGCGCACGAAATGCCGCACGGCTGGCGTCGCTGGCTGTTCGCCACCAACCACAAGGACATCGGTACGCTGTACCTGCTGTTCTCGTTCATCATGTTCCTGTCGGGCGGCGTGATGGCGCTCGGCATCCGTGCCGAGCTGTTCGAGCCGGGCCTGCAGATCATGCGTCCGGAGTTCTTCAACGAACTCACGACGATGCACGGCCTGATCATGGTGTTCGGCGCGATCATGCCGGCGTTCGTCGGCTTCGCGAACTGGATGATTCCGCTGCAGATCGGCGCATCCGACATGGCGTTCGCGCGGATGAACAACTTCAGCTTCTGGCTGCTGCCGGTCGCGGCCGTGCTGCTGGTCGGTTCGTTCTTCGCGCCGGGCGGCGCGACGGCTGCCGGCTGGACGCTGTACGCACCGCTGTCGACGCAGATGGGCCCGGGCATGGACTTCGCGATCTTCGCGGTCCACATCATGGGCGCGTCGTCGATCATGGGCGGGATCAACATCGTCGTGACGATCCTGAACATGCGCGCACCGGGCATGACGCTGATGAAGATGCCGATGTTCGCATGGACGTGGCTGATCACGGCGTACCTGCTGATCGCGGTGATGCCGGTTCTGGCAGGCGCGATCACGATGGTGCTGTTCGACCGCCACTTCGGCACGTCGTTCTTCAACGCGGCAGGCGGCGGCGACCCGGTGATGTACCAGCACATCTTCTGGTTCTTCGGCCACCCCGAGGTGTACATCATGATTCTGCCGGCGTTCGGGATCGTGTCGCAGGTGATCCCGGCGTTCGCACGCAAGACGCTGTTCGGCTATAGCTCGATGGTGTACGCGACGGCATCGATCGCGATCCTGTCGTTCATGGTCTGGGCGCACCACATGTTCGCGACGGGCATGCCGGTCACCGGCCAGCTGTTCTTCATGTACGCGACGATGCTGATCGCCGTGCCGACGGGCGTGAAGGTGTTCAACTGGCTCGCGACGATGTGGCGCGGCTCGATGACGTTCGAAACCCCGATGCTGTTCGCGATCGGCTTCCTGTTCGTGTTCACGTTCGGCGGCCTGACGGGCCTGATGCTCGCGATGGCGCCGCTCGACATCCAGTATCACGGCACCTACTTCGTGGTGGCGCACTTCCACTACGTGCTGGTGGCCGGCTCGCTGTTCGCGCTGTTCTCGGGCTGGTACTACTGGGCGCCGAAGTGGACGGGTTGGATGTACAACGAGACGCGCGGCAAGATCCACTTCTGGGCGTCGATGATCTTCTTCAACCTGACGTTCTTCCCGATGCACTTCGTCGGTCTGGCCGGCATGCCGCGTCGTTATGCGGACTACCCGGCGCAGTTCACGGACTTCAACCAGGTGGCGACGATCGGCGCATTCGGCTTCGGCCTCGCGCAGGTGTACTTCCTGTTCGCGGTCGCGCTGCCGGCCTACCGTGGCGGCGGCGAGCTGGAAAAGGCGTCGGACAAGCCGTGGGACGGCGCGACGGGCCTCGAGTGGACGGTGCCGAGCCCGGCTCCGTTCCACACGTTCGAGCAACCGCCGCACGTCGAGTAAGTTTCATGGTGCGCCCGGCCGCTGCCTGCCTTGATGGCAGGCGCGGCGGGCGCCGCATTGAGGTTTCAGCGAAGTTTCAGATGAACCGGAATCCACAAGAAAGACGAACGCCCGAGCAGATTCGCGCGGGCAACAAGCGGCTCGGCCTCACCCTGCTCGTCATCGCCGCCGTTTTCTTTGTGGGTGTCGTGATCAAGCAGTGGTGGCTGTCCACTCACTGATGCAGCAACTGACGCAGTAGCGAGGAAGTCGTCGTATGTCGAAGCCGGAAGAGGGCGCCGTCGATCGCGCGTTCAATCGTTCGATGCTGGTGAAGCTCTTCGTCGTGGCCGGACTGATGTTCGGTTTCGGCTTCGCGCTGATCCCGATGTATCGGGCGATCTGCCAGATCACCGGCATCAACAACCTGGTGCAGCGCGACGTCAGCGAGCGCGAGGTGAAGAACTCGCAGGTCGACTACAGCCGCACGGTGTCGGTCGAGTTCGATGCGAACGCGCGCGGGCCGCTCGGTTTCAAGCCGGAGCACAACAGCCTCGACGTGCATCCGGGCGAACTGATGACGATCGTGTACGACGTGACGAACGGGCAGGGCCGGCCGGTCGTGGCGCAGGCGATTCCGAGCTACGCGCCGAAGCAGGCGACGGAGTTCTTCAAGAAGATCGAGTGCTTTTGCTTTACGCAGCAGACGCTGGCCGCGAACGAGTCGCGCAAGATGCCGGTGGTGTTCGTGATCGATCCGAAACTGCCGAAGGACGTGAAGACGATCACGCTGTCGTACACGTTCTTCGAACTGAATACCCCGGCCACGCCGGCACCGGCGCAGCGCAGTACCGCGGCGCAGGGCACGGCGAAGCCGGACGCATGACGACGGAGGCGGGGCGATGACGGAGGTCAAGCGGGGCGGGTCGTTCGGCCAGGCGCTGAAAGCCGTGCTGTGGTCGTTCTTCGGCGTGCGCAAGCGGCGCGACCTGGAGGCCGATGCGACGCAGCTGAATCCGCTGCACGTGCTGATCGTCGCGTTGCTCGCGGCCGGCGTGTTCATCGGCGTGCTGATCCTGATCGTGCGTGCCGTCGTGGGCTGAGGCCCGCGGCCACGAAAGAATGCAGTGCGCGGCGTCACGGCGCGGCGTGCGGGAAAGAGCGGTGGCAGTCGCGCCGCGCAAGAAATAAAGCCGGAGCGGTTTCCGGTACACAAATTGGACTGAAGTGGAGAATCAAGCATGAGCGGTCAAAACCAGACCCCGTACTATTTCGTGCCGCATCCGTCGCAGCATCCGATCAGCGCGGCCATCGGCCTGCTGGTCATGCTCGGCTCGGTAGCGCTGTGGATCAACGGTCACGACTGGGCGCCGTTTACGGCGCTGCTCGGCCTGCTGTGGTTGCTCTTCACGCTGTATCACTGGTTCGGCGACGCGATCGCCGAATCGGAAGGCGGTCATTACGGCAAGAACGTCGACAAGTCGTACCGCTGGAGCATGAGCTGGTTCATCTTCTCGGAAGTGATGTTCTTCGGCGCGTTCTTCGGCGCGCTGTTCTATGCGCGTGAAATCGCGCTGCACCAGCTCGGCAGCCTCGACTACAAGCTGATCTGGCCGGACTTCTCCGCCGTGTGGCCGAACGAAGGCCCCGCCGCGCTCGCCGGGCACTTCAAGACGATGGGCCCGTGGCCGATCCCGACGCTGAACACCGCATTCCTGCTGTCGTCGGGCGTGACGCTGACGATCTCGCACCATGCGCTGCGTGACGATCATCGCAAGAAGGCGATCGCATGGCTGGCCGCGACGCTCGTGTTCGGTATCTGCTTCCTGTTCCTGCAGGGCTTCGAGTACTACCACGCGTACAACGAACTGAACCTGACGCTGAACTCCGGCGTGTACGGCTCGACGTTCTTCCTGCTGACGGGCTTCCACGGTTTCCACGTGTTCCTCGGCGGCACGATGCTCGCGGTGGTGCTGGTGCGGATGATCCGCGGCCACTTCAAGCCCGATCATCACTTCGCATTCGAAGGCGCCGCGTGGTACTGGCACTTCGTCGACGTCGTCTGGCTCGGCCTGTACGTCGTCGTCTACTGGCTGTAAATGGAAAAACGGCCCGCGCAGCAATGCGCGGGCCGTTTTCATTGGTGCCGACCGGGTAGCGCCGCTGCCTGCCGACACCACCCTGGCGCCGCCGCGACTCAGTCAGGCGGCGCTTTTGCTTGGTGGCGCGACCGTGCGGCGAAATGTCACAGCGGCCGCCGCGGCAACGGCATCAACGCCCGATCGGCAGGCCGGTCGAATGGATCCAGCCCATCCAGTTCGCGATCAGGATGAGCAGGAACAGCGACACCGACAGCCCGACACGGGTGGCGAGCGACCAGACCATGCGTTTCGTGTGGCCGCGGTCGTGCATCATGAAGTAGAGCGCCGAGCCCATGCTGGCAATGATGAGGACGAAGGCGATGGGAACGAGGATGTGCATGACACGAACCGGACGACGGCCATTCGAAAGGAAGGGGATAATTATCGCACTTCGCTTTCGCGCATGTGCCCGGCGGGCCGCATGATGAAGATCCGCTGGCTGCCCGCGCTCCTGATCCTCGTCGTCGTCGCCGTGACGATCCGGCTCGGTTTCTGGCAGCGCGATCGCGCGCACCAGAAGGAAGCGCTGCAGGCGAGCATCGCGCGCTACGAGCAGGCGGCGCCCGTCGACGTCGGCGCGCAGCCGATGCCGCTTGCGTCGATCGAGTTCCATCGCGTGCGGGCCAGGGGCCGTTTCCTGCCCGAGCAGGCGGTGTTTCTCGACAATCGGCCGTATAACGACCAGCCGGGTTTTTACGTCGTGATGCCGTTTAAACTCACGGGCGGCGGTGTCGTGCTCGTGAACCGCGGCTGGCTGCCGCGCAATATCGCCGATCGCACCGCGATCGAGCCGTTCGCGACGCCGGCGGGCGACGTCGAGATCGTCGGTATCGCGCGTGCCGACGCATCGCGTGCGTTCGAGCTCGGCGAGGGCGGGTCGGCCGCGCACCAGAAGATCCGGCAGAACCTGGACGTCGCCGAGTATGCGAAGGAAACGGGGCTGCCGCTGCAGCCGTTCGTGATCCAGCAGACGAGCGACGACGGCGACAAACTCGTGCGCGACTGGCCGGCGGCGACGACCGGCGTCGAGCGCAATTACGGTTACATGTTTCAGTGGTGGGCGATGGCGGCGGCCGCGCTCGGCTTCGGCCTGTACGCCGCGCGGCGTGCGGCGAAGAAGTCGGCCGGCGCATGAGCGCCATCCCAGGACGCGGCGCCGGCGCCGCGGGTTCGTTTCGAGAGGTCTGATTTGTCCATGCAATCTTCCCGTCAGGGTCCGGCCGCTGCGCCGATCTCGCCGGCGGCCCGCAAGCGCGGCCGCTGGATGCTCGTGCTGCTGGGTCTCGTGTGCGCCGCGCCGATGATCGCGTCGTACTTCACCTATTACGTGATCAAGCCGAAGGGCGGGTCGACGAACTACGGCACGCTGATCGAGCCGCAGCGCCCGATCCCGGCCGGTCTGCAGGTGACCGACGAAACCGGCAAGACCGTGCCGCTGGCGTCGCTGCGCGGCGTGTGGCTGTTCGTGATGACCGACCGCAGCGCGTGCGACGACGCGTGCGCGCAGAAGCTTTATTTCATGCGCCAGATCCGCGTCACGCAGGCGGGCGAGCGGCACCGGATCACGATGGTGTGGCTGCGCAGCGACGCGGGCGCGATGCCGCAGAAGGTGCTCGACGCGTACCCCGACACGCGCCGGCTCGTCGCCGATCCGGCCGCGGTGGCCGCATGGCTGCCGGCCGATGCCGGCACGAAGGACAGCGACCACATTTACCTGGTCGACCCGAACGGCAACCTGATGATGCGTTTCCCGAAGGACCCGAATCCCAGCAAGATCAAGTCGGACGTGACGAAGCTGCTGAAGTGGTCGAGCATCGGTTAAGGCAAGAGAACGAGGCACCATTCCGATGTCGTATCTACTGCAACTCGGCCTGATCGGCTTGTGCATCGCGCTGCTGCCGCTGTCGTACGTGTGGGTGAAGGCCGACGACGACAAGTTCCGCAAGCTCGTGTGGATCACCACCTTCCTGACGCTCGACCTCGTGATGTTCGGCGGCTTCACGCGGCTGACCGATTCGGGGCTCGGCTGCCCCGACTGGCCCGGCTGTTACGGCACGTCGTCGCCGTTCATCGCGCACGCCGCGATCACGGCCGCGCACCAGGCGATGCCGACGGGCCCCGTCAGCATGACGAAGGCGTGGATCGAGATGATCCACCGCTATTTCGCGATGGCGATCGGCGTGCTGATCATCGCGCAGGTCGTGATCGCGTGGGCCGCGCGGCTGCGCCGCCGCCCGCTGCACGTGTCGCCGTGGTGGCCGACGAGCCTGCTGCTGCTGATCCTCGTGCAGGGCGCGTTCGGCGCGTGGACGGTCACGATGAAGCTGCAGCCGGTGATCGTCACGATCCACCTGCTGCTCGGCCTCACGCTGCTCGGCACGCTCGGCTGGCTCGCGGCGCGGCAGACGCCGCTGCCGTCGTATGACCCCGAGGCCGGACGCTACCGCGCGGCCGCGCTCGCGGCGCTCGTGCTGCTGGTCGTGCAGATCGCGCTCGGCGGCTGGGTGAGCACCAACTACGCGGTGCTCGCCTGCACCGACTTCCCGACCTGCAACGGCCAGTGGATCCCGCCGATGGACTTCCAGCATGGCTTCCACCTGTGGCGCGCGCTCGGGATGACGAAGGACGGCGAGGCGATCACGCAGGACGCGCTGGTCGCGATCCACTGGACGCACCGCACGTTCGCGTTCGTCGTGGTCGCGTACCTGGTCGCGTTCGCGCTGAAGATGCGCCGCTTCGAGTCGCTGCGGCGGCCCGCGAACGGCGTGCTGCTGGTCGTGCTGCTGCAGTTCGTGACGGGCCTGACCAACATCGTGCTGCAGTGGCCGCTGCCGGTCGCCGTCGCGCACAACGGCGGGGCCGCGATCCTGCTGCTGCTCGTCGTCATGTTAAACTTTCGCATCCTTTCAAGCCGTCCCGGCCGTGTCGCGCAGCCTGCGCGCGACGCCGCCCCGGCGTGACCGTCCCCATGCAAAGCACCCTCTCCCAATCGCCCGGTAGCCGCTTTTCCCAGTACATGGCGCTGACGAAGCCGCGTGTCACGCAGCTCGCGGTGTTCTGCGCGGTGATCGGCATGTTCCTCGCGACGCCGGGCATGGTGCCGTGGCATGTGCTGATCGGCGGCACGATCGGCATCTGGCTGCTGGCCGGTGCCGCGTTCGCGATCAACTGCCTCGTCGAACAGAAGATCGACGCGATGATGCGCCGTACCGCGTGGCGCCCGTCCGCGCGCGGCGAGATCACGACGCCGCAGATCCTGCTGTTCTCGGCCGTGCTCGGCAGCGTCGGCGCATGGACGCTCTATACGTTCACGAACCCGCTGACGATGTGGCTGACGATCGCGACGTTCGTCGGCTACGCGGTGATCTACACGCTGCTGCTCAAGCCGATGACGCCGCAGAACATCGTGATCGGCGGCGCGTCGGGCGCGATGCCGCCGGCGCTCGGCTGGGCCGCCGTCACCGGCGCGGTGCCGGGCGACGCGTGGATCCTCGTGCTGATCATCTTCGTGTGGACGCCGCCGCATTTCTGGGTGCTCGCGCTCTATCGCCGCAAGGATTACGAGAACGCGGGGCTGCCGATGCTGCCGGTCACGCACGGCGAGAAATTCACGCGGCTGCACATCCTGCTGTATACGGTGATCCTGTTCGCGGTCACGCTGATGCCGTTCATCTCCGGGATGAGCGGGGCCGTCTACCTGACGAGCGCGGTGCTGCTCGGCGCGGTGTTCCTCGCGTATGCGTGGAAGATCCATCGCGACTATTCGGACGAACTCGCCCGCAAGGCCTTCCGCTACTCGATCGTCTACCTGTCGCTGCTGTTCGCCGCGCTGCTCGTCGATCACTACGCACGCCCGCTGCTCGGCGTGTAACCGCACGGTTGAACGCAATGCTCCAATCAAGGTTCGGGCGCCGCGCGCGCCAAGGCTGGATGTTCGCGTGCGCATTCGCGGCGGCGCTGCTGCTCGCCGGATGCGACAACGCGCCGAAATTCCAGAATCTCGACATCACCGGCAACACGCAGTTCGGCAGCGATTTCTCGCTGCCGGATACGGCCGGCAAGGTGCGTACGCTCGCCGATTTCAAGGGCAAGGCCGTCGTGATGTTCTTCGGCTATACGCATTGCCCGGACGTGTGCCCGACGACGATGGCCGAGCTGTCCGAAGCATTGAAGCAGCTCGGGCCCGATGCCGCGAAGCGCGTGCAGGTGCTGTTCGTCACCGTCGACCCGGAACGCGACACGCCGGCGCTGCTCGGCCAGTACGTGCCCGCGTTCGATCCGTCGTTCATCGGCCTGCGGCCGGCCGACGAAGCGGCGCTGAAGAAGGTGACGAAGGACTTCCGCGTGTACTACGCGAAGGTACCCGGCAAGACGCCCGGCAGCTACACGATGGATCACACGGCCGCGAGCTACGTGTTCGACCGCGACGGCAAGCTGCGCCTGTTCGTGCGCGACGGCCAGGGCCCCGGCCCGTGGGTCCACGACCTGAAGCTGCTGGTCGACTGACCGGCCGCCGCCGGGCGTCCTGCCCGGCGATCACGTGACGGCCGTCCCGCGCCGTCACGCTTTTCCTCTTTCCCCGCTGTCCGCCTGCGCTGAGCGCCGGGCGGCGCGCGCGTTACGGCAGCGCCGGCACGTTGAAGCCGGACGCGGCACGCGTGATCCGGAATTCGGTCACGCGATAGGTGGCGAGCCCCTCGGTGACGAACGGATCGGTCTCGAGGATCGCGTCGAGTGCGTCGCGATCGATGCGGGCCGCGAGGATCATGCCGCCTTCGCGCGGCACCTTCGGTCCCGCCGCGATGAAGATGCCCTTGTCGAATTGCGGCTGCAGATACGCGCGATGGCGTTCGAGCGCGTCGTCGATGCGTTCGAGCGACGCGGTGTAGTGGATGTCGATGACGTACATGGATGGCCCTGGAATGGTGCCGGCGCGTTGCGCGCCGGTCAGGCGGTCTTTGTAGCACAGCGGATGCGGGCTGTCGCGCCGGCGCGTATTCAAGTTGTAAGCCTCGTTGCCGTAATTGAAGGAGCAACCGTTTGCGCGGGACAGGCCGTTCGCGCGCATCGGCGCATCGACATCGACAAAGGCACGCAGATGAGCAGAATGAGTTTGAACCGCAAGCTGTGGCTCGCGCTTGCGCTGGTATGGGTCGGTCTGCTGGGCGTCGGCGCATGGAGCGCGTACGAGACGCGCGCGACGATGCTGGACGAACGCAAGGCGGGCATCGCGAATCTCGTCGACTCGGCGGCCGGCATCGTGAACGCGTATCACGCCCTCGCGCAGAGCGGCACGCTGCCCGAGGCCGACGCGAAGCGCGACGCGCTCGCGAGCCTCGCCGCGATGCGCTACGGCGATTCGGGCTACGTGTTCGTGATGGACTCGAAGCCGGTCGTGCTGATGCACCCGACGCTGCCGAAGCTCGTCGGCACGCAGGTCGGCGACTATCTCGATCCGGACGGCAAGCCGCTGTTCGTGACGATCCTGAACGCCGCGAAGGCGACCGGCAGCGGCTTCGCCGAATATCGCGGGCGGCTGCCGCACAGCGAGACGGCCGTGCCGAAGATCAGCTACGTCACGCGGTTCGCGCCGTGGGACTGGAACATCTCGAGCGGGGTGTTCCTGAAGGACATCGACACCCTCTATTACCGGACGCTGCTGGGCCACCTCGCGGTGGTGCTCGTGATCGGCTTCGTGATCAGCGCGGCGATGCTGGTGATCATTCGCAACGTGCGCGGCAGCCTGGGCGGCGAGCCCGACGAAGCGGCCGCGCTCGCGGCGCGCATCGCGCGGGGCGACCTGACGCAGCCGGTACCGGTGCGCGCGGGCGACCGCACCAGCATGATGGCCGCGATGCACGACATGCAGGCGCGGCTGCAGGCGACGCTCGGCGGGATCCGCCAGTCGGCGGAGTCGATCGCGTCGGCAAGTCGCCAGATCTCGGCCGGCAACGACGACCTGTCGCAGCGCACCGAGGAGCAGGCCGCGTCGCTCGAGGAAACGGCCGCGAGCATGGAGCAGCTCACCGCGACGGTGAAGCAGAACGCCGACAACGCGCGGCAGGCGAGCGGGCTCGCGAACAACGCGTCGGACATCGCGCGCACCGGGAGCGACGTCGTGAGCCGCGTGATCGGCACGATGGGCGAGATCGACGACAGCTCGCGCAAGATCGCCGACATCATCGGCGTGATCGAGGGCATCGCGTTCCAGACCAACATCCTCGCGCTGAACGCGGCGGTCGAGGCCGCGCGCGCGGGCGAGCAGGGGCGCGGTTTCGCGGTGGTCGCGGGCGAAGTGCGTTCGCTCGCGCAGCGCAGCGCGACGGCCGCGAAGGAAATCCGCGAACTGATCGTCGACTCGGTCGAGCGCGTACGCAACGGCTCGACGCTGGTCGGCCAGGCCGGCACGACGATGGGCGAGATCCTGCAGGCCGTCGCGCGCGTGACCGACATCATGGGCGAGATCGCGGCCGCGTCCGAGGAGCAGGCGAGCGGCATCACGCAGGTCGGCCGCGCGGTCACGCAGATGGACCAGGTGACGCAGCAGAACGCGGCGCTCGTCGAGGAAGCCGCCGCGGCTGCCGCGTCGCTGCAGGAACAGGCCGCACGGCTGCGCGACGCGGTCGGCGCGTTCCGGGTCGGCGACGCCGGCGGGCGGGCGCCGCGCCGGGCCGGCGAGCAGGCGGCCGAGCCGGCGTTCGGGGCGAACACGGCCGGCGAGACGGCGGTGAGGTAAAGCGTGCCGGCCGACGCGCGACGCGTCATGAACGCAACTAACGGCCGAACCCCGCACCTGCCGTCAGCACTGTACCGGTGCATACCCATATGAGCGGGATGTATTTCACTTCCCGCTGATCCTGTGACACCATTTGCCCCTTCCTGCGAGTCGGGGCTTACCCGTATCGCGCCCCATTTTTTAGCAAGCAAGAAAGCGAGAAACAGATGAAGCGTCGCAGTCTCCTGAAGGTATTTTCCGTACTGGCCACCGGTGCCGCGCTGACGCTGTCGGCAGGCGCACGCGCCGACGACAAGGTGATCAAGGTCGGCACGGTCGCCGGCCCGGATGCGGAAGTGTGGCAAGTCGTGCAGAAGGTCGCGAAGGAGAAGGAAGGCCTGAACGTGAAGGTCATCGAGTTCAACGACTACGTGCAGCCGAACGCGGCGCTCGACGCGGGCGACCTCGACGCGAACAGCTTCCAGCACCAGCCCTACCTCGACAGCCAGGTGAAGCAGCGCGGCTACAAGATCGTCAGCGCGGGCCTGACCTACATCTCGCCGATCGGCGTGTACTCGAAGAAGTACAAGTCGCTGAAGGACCTGCCGCAAGGCGCGAAGCTCGCGGTGCCGAACGATCCGTCGAACGAGAACCGCGCGCTGCTGCTGCTGCAGACGCAAGGCGTGATCAAGCTGAAGGCGGGCGCCGGCACGGGCGGCAACAACGCGACGGTGCTCGACATCGCCGAGAACCCGAAGAAGCTGAAGATCTCCGAACTCGACGCCGCGCAACTGCCGCGCGTGCTGTCGGACGTCGATGCCGCCGTGATCAACACGAACTACGCGCTGGCCGCGAACCTGCAGCCGACCAAGGACGCGATCGCGCTCGAATCGCTGACGAGCCCGTACGCGAACCTGATCGCCGTGCGCGCGAAGGACAAGGATCAGCCGTGGGTGAAGAAGCTGGTCAAGGCGTACCAGTCGCAGGAAGTGCGGGAATTCATCAAGAAGCAGTTCAAGGGCTCGATGGTCGCGTCGTTCTGAACGCCGCGCACCGGTACCGCTGAACGAAAAGGGCCTGCATCGCGAGGGCCTGCATCGCGCAGGCCCTTTTTTCATGGGCGTCCGGCGCGCGGCGCCCGTTCACATCTCGCCGCGCCGCGAGCAGATCGACATGATCTGCTGGATCGCGTAGTTGTCGCGCACGCCCGGCAGCGACTGCACGACGCACTCGTGAAAGCGCCGCTCGCGCGGCAGCAGCATCGCGTTGTTGCGGTACAGCGCGTCGCACGAACGCTGGATCAGCTGCGCCGCCGCGCCGTTGCGGCTTTCGCGCAGCGCATTGAGCATGCAGTCGTCGTATTGCGCGCTGCCGTCGGTCAGCGCGCATGCCGTACCGGGCAGCGCCAGCGCGACGGCCACGCATGCGATGGTTCGGATCCCCCGTTTCATCTGCCCTCCATGGCGTGGATTGGGTCGGCCGACAGCATAACGTAAAGCCGCGCGCGCGGCTGACGCGTTGGCCGACACCGGCCGGCACCGCCGCCGGCCGGGCTTCGCGCGCATTTTCGGGCTTCGGCGCGTGCCGCGATCCGGCGTGCCTGGCGAAAGCGTTCAGTCAGGCGGTGGTCTGCGGAAATGGTATGCTCGTGCGTTCGCCGCTGCACGCTTTCCCGGAGCGTGCGCGGGCCGATCGCCGGCGTGTCGTACGCGCGGCGGCGCCCGCCCGACGGCGGCGGGAATCCATCATCCAGAACCGACACAATACGGGGGAGACTCACCCATGAAGCGATTCAAGACTTTCGCGATCCGTTCGATCGCGGCCGGCGTCGCCGCATTCGCGCTGGCCGGCGCCGCGCATGCGCAGACCGTCAAGGTGCTGTCGATCGTCGATCATCCGGCGCTCGACGCGATCCGCGACGGCGTGCGCGCCGAACTGAAGGCGGAAGGTTACGGCGATGACAAGCTCAAGTGGGAATACCAGAGCGCGCAGGGCAACACGGGCACGGCCGCGCAGATCGCGCGCAAGTTCGTCGGCGACCAGCCGGACGTGATCGTCGCGATCGCGACGCCGGCCGCGCAGGCGGTCGTCGCCGCGACGAAGAGCGTGCCGGTCGTCTATTCGGGCGTCACCGATCCGGTCGCCGCGCAGCTCGTGAAGGGCTGGGGCCCGTCGGGCACCAACGTGACGGGCGTGTCCGACAAGCTGCCGCTCGATCGCCAGGCTGCGCTGATCAAGCGCGTCGTGCCGAATGCGAAGACGGTCGGCATGGTCTACAACCCGGGCGAGGCGAATTCGGTCGTCGTCGTGAAGGCGCTCAAGGAGATCCTCGCGAAGCAGGGGATGGCGCTGAAGGAAGCCGCCGCCCCGCGTACCGTCGACATCGGCCCGGCCGCGAAGAGCCTGGTCGGCAAGGTCGACGTGATCTACACGAATACCGACAACAACGTGGTGTCCGCATACGAAGCGCTCGTGAAGGTCGCGAACGAAGCGAAGATCCCGCTTGTCGCCGGCGACACCGACAGCGTGAAGCGCGGCGGCATCGCGGCGCTCGGCATCAATTACGGCGATCTCGGCCGGCAGACGGGCAAGGTCGTCGCGCGCATCCTGAAGGGCGAGAAGCCGGGCGCGATCGCGTCGGAGACGAGCAGCAACCTCGAACTGTTCGCGAACACGGGCGCGGCCGCGAAGCAGGGCGTCACGCTGTCGCCGGATCTCGTCAAGGAAGCGAAGACGGTCATCAAGTAAGCCGCGGCACGCGCGCCGCGCTTGCCGGCCCGATCCGGGCCTCGACGACATCGCCGGACGGGCGGCTCCCACCCGGGGCCGCCCGTTCGCTTCGCCCGGCCGTACACGTCCGGCCGGGAAGCAACAGGATTTCCCCACCATGTCTCTGTTCTCGTTTCTGGGCGCACTGGAGATCGGCCTGATCTTCAGCCTCGTCGCCCTCGGGGTGCTGATCTCGTTCCGCATCCTCAACTTCCCCGACCTCACCGTCGACGGCAGCTTTCCGCTCGGCGGCGCCGTCGCCGCGACGCTGATCTCGGCCGGCTACGACCCGTTCACGTCGACGCTGCTCGCGATCGTCGCGGGTGCGCTGGCCGGCTTCGTCACCGGCTGGCTGAACGTGCGCCTGAAGATCATGGATCTGCTCGCCAGCATCCTGATGATGATCGCGCTCTACTCGGTGAACCTGCGGATCATGGGCCGCCCGAACGTGCCGCTGATCACCGAGCCGACGCTGTTCACCGTGCTGCAGCCGGACTGGATGCCCGACTACGTGCTGCGCCCGGCGCTGCTCGCGATCGTCGTCGTGGTCGCGAAGCTCGGCCTCGACTGGTTCTTCTCGTCGCAGCTCGGCCTCGCGATGCGCGCGACCGGCGCGAACCCGCGGATGGCGCGCGCGCAAGGCATCGCGACCGGCCGCGCGACGCTCGCCGGGATGGCGCTGTCGAACGCGCTCGTCGCGCTCGCCGGCGCGCTGTTCGCGCAGACGCAGGGCGGCTCGGACATCTCGATGGGGATCGGCACGATCGTGATCGGGCTGGCCGCCGTGATCATCGGCGAGACGCTGCTGCCCGCGCGCCGGCTCGTGCTGACGACGCTCGCGGTCGTGCTTGGCGCGATCGTCTACCGTTTCTTCATCGCGCTCGCGCTGAACAGCGAATTCATCGGCCTGAAGGCGCAGGACCTGAACCTCGTGACGGCCGCGCTCGTCACGCTCGCGCTGGTGCTGCCGGCGACGCGCAAGAAGCTGTTCGCGCGCAAGAACGGAGGAGCATGACATGCTGTCCGCACACGATCTCAAACTCACGTTCAATCCCGGCACGCCGATCGAGACGCGCGCGCTGCGCGGGCTGTCGCTCGAGATTCCCGACGGCCAGTTCGTCGCGGTGATCGGCTCGAACGGCGCCGGCAAGTCGACCTTCCTCAATGCGGTCAGCGGCGACCAGCCGGTCGATGCGGGGCGCATCGCGATCGACGGCGCGGATGTGACGCGCAAGGCCGCGTGGGACCGCGCGCACCTCGTCGCGCGCGTGTTCCAGGATCCGATGGCCGGCACCTGCGAGGCGCTGACGATCGAGGAGAACATGGCGCTCGCGATGGCGCGCGGCGTGCGGCGCGGCTTTCGCGCCGCGCTCGACCGGCCGTCGCGCGAACTGTTCCGCGACAAGCTGCGGCTCCTGAACCTCGGCCTCGAGAACCGGCTGACCGACCGGATCGGGCTGCTGTCCGGCGGCCAGCGGCAGGCCGTGAGCCTGCTGATGGCGTCGCTGCGGCCGTCGCGGATCCTGCTGCTCGACGAGCACACGGCCGCGCTCGACCCGAAGACGGCCGCGTTCGTGCTGGAGCTGACCGCGCGCATCGTCGCCGAGAGCAAACTGACGACGATGATGGTCACGCACAGCATGCGGCAGGCGCTCGACTACGGCGACCGCACGGTGATGCTGCACCAGGGGCAGGTCGTGCTCGACGTGTCGGGCGATGCGCGCAAGGGGCTCGACGTGCCGGACCTGCTGCAGATGTTCGAGAAGGTGCGTCACGAGCAGCTCGACGACGACGCGCTGCTGCTCGGCTGACGGGCGGGGCCGGCCGGCGTGCGATGACCTGACGCGCGCGCCGGCCTCCTCCCGGCTTTCCTCTGACGAAAACCGGTTTCGCACCGGTGCTGTGCGACGCGGGCGCATTGCCATATACTGTATATCCATACAGTTGTGGGTGGCGTCATGCTCGCATCCTCCATTTCTCCCGAATCCCTTCATCCGTCGCTCTGGCGCGGCTCGCAGCTCGCGCGCGGCGGCCCGCGCACGATCGAGACCGGCTTCGCGCCGCTATCGGCCGAATTGCCGGGCGGCGGCTGGCCGGTCGGCGGGCTCGTCGAACTGCTGGCCGCGCAGCCGGGCTGCGGCGAGATGCGGCTGCTCGCGCCCGCGCTGGCCCGTACCGTCAGTGCGCGGCGTCCGCTCGCGCTCGTCGCGCCGCCGCAATCGCCGCATGCGACCGCGCTCGCCAGTCTCGGCGTGCCGGCCGACGCGCTGCTGTGGCTGCGCGCCGGCAGCCGCACCGATGCGCTGTGGGCCGCCGAGCAGGCGCTCCGGACGGGGTGCTGCGGCGCGCTGCTGCTCTGGCAGGAGGCACGGCCCGATGCGCTGCGGCGCCTGCATCTCGCGGCCGCGCGCACGGGCGACACGCTGTTCGTGATGCTGCGCCCGCTGTCGGCCGCGCGGCAGCCGTCGCCGGCCGTGCTGCGCGTCGCGCTGTATCCGGTGCCGGGCGGCGTGTCGCTCGACATCGTCAAGCGTCGCGGCCCGGCGCGCGGCGAGCCGCTCGTGCTCGACCTGCCGTCGCCCATCGTGGAGAGCCGCTATGCGCGTCTTGCTCGGCATCCATCTGCCGCGCCTGCCGCTCGACGTGTGCGTCCCGCCGCCGTCTGACGCAGCGGCCGGCGAGGCCGGCGACGCAGGCTGTGCGGTGCTCGAGCAGGGTGTCGTGCTGATCGCCGATGCGGCCGCGCAGCGGCGGGGCGTGCGCGCGGGCATGAAGCGCGGCGGCGTGCTCACGCTCGCGCCCGAGACGCAGCTCGTCGAACGCGATCCCGCGCGCGAAGCCGATGCGCTGCGCGCGGTCGCGCTCGCATTGCTGCGTTTCTCGCCGTGCGTCGCGCTCGACGACGAAGCCACGCTGATCGTCGACGTCGGCCCGAGCCTGCGGCTGTTCGGCGGCCTGCCGTCGCTGTGCCGTCAGGTACGCGCGACGCTCGCGGCGCTCGGTTATGCGGCGCGCCTGTCCGCCGCGCCGACCGGGCGCGGCGCGTGGCTGCTCGCGCGCACGTCGGCGCGGGCGCGTCTCCGGCGCCGCGTTGCGCGCCCGGCTTCGCTCGTCCGTTCGCTCGACCGGCTGCCCTGCGTGCTGCTGCCCGATGCGCGCCCGTACGCGGGCTGGTTCGACGGCCTCGGCTGCCGCACGCTCGCCGATCTGCGCGGTCTTCCGCGTGCGGGGTTGCAGCGTCGTTGCGGCCCCGCGCTGCTGGCCGCGCTCGATCGTGCGTACGGCGACGCGGTCGAGCCGCTCGCGTGGATGGCGGTGCCGCCCGTGTTCGACGTGCGGCTCGAATTGCCGGAGCGCGTCGAATACGCGGAAGCCGTGCTGTTCGCCGCGCGGCGGCTCGTCGTGCAGCTGTGCGGGTGGCTGGCCGCGCGGCAACTGTCGCTGGCCGCGATGACGTTCGAGCTCGAGCACGAGCGCGGCCGCCAGGCCGTGCCGCCGACGCCGCTCGAACTCGCGTTCGCCGCACCCGTGCGCGACGAAGCGCACTTCATGCGGCTGCTCGGCGAGCGGCTCGCGCGCGTCGAGTTGCCGGCCGCGGTGATCGCGGTGCGTCTGAAGGCCACGCGCGTCGAGTCGGTCGCGCCGCCGGCCGACGATCTTTTTCCCGAACCGGGCGGTACGCGGGAAACCCGTGAGCGGTTGTTCGAACTGCTGGTCGCGCGGCTCGGCGCGGAGAACGTGCTGCGCGCGGCGCCCGTCGCCGATCACCGGCCCGAGGCCGCGAACCGCTGGCTGCCGCTCGATGCGCAGGCGGGCAAGCCGGCCGGCGGGCCGCCGGCGGTGCCGCCGAGGCCCGCGTGGCTGCTCGCCGAGCCGCTGCCGTTGCTGGTGCGCGAGAACCGGCCGGTATTTCATACGCCGCTGAGAATGATGTCGTCGGTGGAGCGGATCGAGGCCGGCTGGTTCGACGGTCAGTTCGCCGCGCGCGATTACCACGTCGCGCAGGACGAAGCCGGTGCGTGCTACTGGGTGTTCAAGGAGCGGGCGGGGAGCGAGGCCGAGCCGCGCTGGTTCCTGCACGGCTTGTTCGGGTGAACGGAGATGGTTGCGGATTTCAGTGGGTTGCCCGATTACGCGGAGTTGTTTTGCCGCTCGAACTTTTCGTTTCTGCATGGCGCGTCGCATGCGGAAGAACTGGTCGAGCGTGCGGCGGAACTCGGCTATCGCGGGATCGCGATCACCGACGAGTGCTCACTCGCCGGCGCGCCGCGCATGCATGTCGCCGCGCAAGCGAAAGGGCTGCCGCTCGTCATCGGTTCGTACTTCGACGTCACGCCGGACGACGTCGCGCCCGGTCACGATCCGGGCCCCGGTGCGTTCGGGCTCGTGTTGCTCGCGCAGAACCGCGAGGGGTACGGCAATCTTTCGGAGCTGATTTCGTGGCGGCGGATGGCGTCGCCGAAGGGGACTTACACGCTGACGTCGCGGATGCTGTCGGCGCCGCCTGCGGAGTTTGCCCACTTGCGCGGGATGCCCGACTGCTTCGCGATTCTCGTGCCCATGTATCCGGTACGCGCGGACGTGCTCGATGTGCAGGTCGCGTGGTTTCGCGTGACGTTCGGCGCGCGCGCGCGGCTCGGGCTCGTGCAGTTGCAGCGTGCGCTGGACGGCGCGCAGCGCGACGAGATTCGCGAGGCGGGCGAGCGGCGGGGCGTGCGTATCGTCGCGCTGGGCGACGTGACGATGCACCGGCGCTCGTGCAAGGCATTGCAGGACGTGATGACGGCGATTCGCGTCGGGATGCCGGTATCGGAATGCGGTTATGCGCTGGCGCCGAATGCGGAACAGCATTTGCGTTCGCGCGGGCGGATCGCGAAGCTGTTTTCGCCGGACGAGATCGCGGAGACATGCGCGATGCTCGATGCGTGCGATTTCGAACTCGATTCGCTGCGCTATGAATATCCGGACGAGATCGTGCCTGAAGGTCATACGCCGACGAGTTATCTGGAGCAGGAAACCCGGGCAGGCGCGCGCCGTCGCTATTCCGGGGAACCGCCGGAGCACGTCCGGGAACGGATCGACTACGAGTTGGCGCTGATCGCGACACTGAGTTACGAGCCGTTCTTCCTGACTGTCTACGACATCGTCAAGTTTGCACGTAGCCAGAACATCCTGTGCCAGGGGCGTGGTTCCGCGGCGAACTCGGTTGTTTGCTATTGCCTCGAGATCACCGAAGTCAGTCCCGATCAGAGCACGATGCTGTTCGAGCGTTTCATCAGCGCGGAGCGCGGCGAGCCGCCCGACATCGACGTCGATTTCGAGCATCAGCGCCGCGAAGAAGTCATTCAGCATATCTATCGGAAATACGGCGAGAATCGCGCCGCGCTCGCGGCAGCCGTGTCGACCTATCGCCCGCGCGGCGTGCTGCGCGAAACCGGCAAGGCACTCGGCATCGATCCGATGCTGGTCGATCGCGTCGCGAAGGGGCATCGCTGGTTCGACGGCAGCCGCGACCTGTTGCAGCAATTCGCGACGACCGGACTCGATCCCGAAACGCCGCTGATTCGCACATGGGCCGAACTGGCGGGGCGATTGCTCAACTTTCCGCGTCATCTGTCGCAGCATTCGGGCGGCTTCGTGATCAGCCGCGGCAAGCTCACGCGGCTCGTGCCGGTCGAGAACGCGGCGATGGACGGGCGGCGCGTGATTCAGTGGGACAAGGACGATCTCGAATCGCTCAAGCTGATGAAGGTCGACGTGCTCGCGCTCGGCATGCTGTCGGCGTTGCATCGGGCGTTCGACCTGCGCACCGCATGGCGCGGGCCGGCGGAGGACGGCGAGCCGTTCACGCTGAAACACATTCCACAGGACGATGAGGAAACCTACGACATGATCTGCCGCGCCGACACGGTCGGCGTGTTCCAGATCGAATCGCGCGCGCAGATGTCGATGCTGCCGCGTTTGCGACCGCGTGATTACTACGATCTGGTGGTTGAGGTCTCCATCGTGCGACCAGGGCCGATCCAGGGCGGTGCCGTCCATCCGTACCTCAAGCGGCGCAAGATCAAGGCGGGGGAGGAAAAAGGGGAAATTACCTATCCGAGCGACGCGCTCAAGGAGGTGCTCGAACGCACGCTCGGTATTCCAATCTTCCAGGAACAGGTGATGCAGATCGCGATCGTTGCGGCGGGTTTTACACCCGGCGAAGCCGATCGACTGCGTCGTGCGATGGCCGCGTGGAAGCGCAGGGGCGATCTCGGCCCCTACCACGACAAGATCGTCCAGGGCATGCTCGCGCGCGGCTACACACGCGAATTCGCCGAGCAGATCTTCGAGCAGATCAAGGGCTTCGGCGAATACGGCTTCCCCGAAAGCCACGCCGCCAGCTTCGCGAAACTGGCGTACGCGAGCAGCTGGCTCAAATGCCACGAACCGGCGATCTTTCTCGCCGCGCTGCTGAACAGTCAGCCGATGGGCTTCTATCCGCCGTCGCAACTCGTGCAGGACGCGAAGCGTCATCGCGTGAAGGTGCTGCCGATCGACGTGACGCAAAGCAACTGGGAGGCGTCGCTCGAAGCGCTCCCCGGCCAGCTGCCGCCGCACGGCCAGCCGGCCGTGCGGCTCGGCCTGTCGCTCGTGCGCGGCCTTGGCGAAGCCGCCGCGCGCCGGATCGAAGCCGCGCGCGCCGCCGGCCCGATCGACAACGTCGATACGCTCGCGCGCCGCGCGCAGCTCGAACGCCGCGACCTCGAAGCGCTCGCCGCGGCGAACGCGCTCGCGACGCTCGCCGGCCATCGCCGCGACGCGCTGTGGCAGGCTGTCGCCGCGGCGCCCGAGCGCGACCTGCTCGCCGCCGCACCGATCGACGAAGCGGAGCGGCCCGCGCTCGGCGCGCCGTCGGAAGCCGACGACATCCTCGCCGACTATCACACCACCGGCCTCACGCTGAACCGCCACCCGGTCGCGCTGCTGCGGCCCGCGCTGCGTGCGCGGCGGCTGTCGTCCGCGGCCGAGCTGCACGACCGTCCCGACGGCCGGCTCGCGCGCGCGTGCGGGCTCGTGACCGCGCGGCAGATGCCGGGTACCGCGAAAGGCGTGATGTTCATGACGCTCGAGGACGAAACCGGCTGCGTGAACCTGATCGTCCGGCCCGAGCTGCTCGCGCGGCAGCGCCGCGAAACCCTCGATTCGCGGCTGCTCGCGGCGTCCGGCGTGTGGCAGGTCGCGAGCGACGTGCGGCACCTCGTCGTGCAGCATTTCGAGGATCTGACGCCGCTGCTCGGCGGCCTGCGCACGTCGAGCCGCGAATTCCACTGAGGCCGGCATGCCCCGCCGGCACGCGCGCCACGACCCACGCCGCGCCGCACTGGCACCGAAGGCGGCAAGCCGGCCCCGATGCACGTTACGGCATCACCGGCGGATGGTAGGCGAGCGTGCCCGCGAGCGCCCACAGCATGAAGATCACGAGCGGCAGGTGCACCACCAGTTGCGTGAACGTGAAGCCGACGATGTCGCGGGCCCGCAAGCCGAGCACGCCGAGAAGCGGCAGCATCCAGAACGGGTTGATCAGGTTCGGCAATGCCTCGGCTGCGTTGTAGACCGTCACGGCCCAGCCCAGATGAACCTGCAGCAGTTTTGCCGCTTCGATCACGTACGGCGCCTCGATGATCCACTTGCCGCCGCCGGAGGGCACGAAGAATCCGAGCACGGCCGAATACACGCCCATCACCGCGGGAAACGACGAATGCGACGACATCGCGACGAAGAAGTGGGCCAGGTGATCGGAGAGCGGCAGTCCGGCGGGCGCCGCCGCCTTGGTCAGGATGTACGCGATCCCGCCGTACAGCGGAAACTGGATCAGCACACCCGCGACCGACGGCACCGAACGCGCGACGGCATTGAGGAATCGCCGCGGCCGCCAGTTCAGCAGCATGCCCAGCAGCAGGAACACGAAGTTGTACGTGTTCAGGTTCGAGATCGCGATCAGCGGATTTTTCGTCGTGAACTCGTGCCAGGCCCAGATCGCGCCGATCGCCACGATCACGACGGTGACGAGCGGGCTGTATTCGAGCCAGTCCCCGGGGCGGGTCGGGCGGGCGAGCGCGGCATGGTTTTCGTCGAGCGGAATGCCGAGTTCCGTCGCGGTCTTCGCCCGCGCGCCGTCGGGCGCGGACAGATACGCGATCAGCAGCGACGCGACGGTCAGCACCGCGGCCATCAGCATCGACTGCGGAAGAAAGATGGTCTCGGTGAACGGGATGACGCCGGAGATCGACAGCAGCGCCTTGGGCAGACTGTCCGGATTCGCCTGCAGTTGCGACGCGGATGAACTCAAGCCCAGCGCCCACGTCGCGCCCATTCCGAGATAAGCGGCCGCACCCGCCGCGCGGTAATCCATGCGCAGCGCGGTACGGCGCGCGAGCGCACGCACCAGCAGGCCGCTGAAGATCAGGCTGATCGCCCAGTTGAACAACGACGCGACGATGCTGACGAGCGCGACGAACGTCACCGCGGCGCGCCCGGACGACGGCACGCGCGCGAGCGCATCGATCAGCCTCGACGCAGGCGGCGACACCGCGACGACATAACCCGAGATGGCGACGATCGCCATCTGCATCGTGAACGGGATGAGGCTCCAGAAGCCGTCGCCGAACGCCACGCCGACCCGCGTGATCGGCGCCCCGGCCGCCACTGCGCCCGCCGCCACGATCATCACCGCGAGCGCGGCGAAGATATAGGCGTCCGGAAACCACTTCTCCGACCAGCGCGCCATGCCCGCAGCCATCCGTTCCAGCACGCGTTCGCGCTCGACCGCCGGTGCGTCGCCGCGCGGCACGTCCATCAGCTCTTTCATCTCGATCTCCTTGCCCGTCACGGGTTCAGTGCGTTTTTTCAACGATTTGAATGGCCGCGGCCAGATCCTCCAGCGCGGTGCCGACGGCCTTGAACACGGTGCGCTGAAGGTCGTTCGTGCGGCCCTGCGCTTCGCCGCGGCACAGCGCCGTCAGCGTCCGGCTCAGGCGGTCGGGCGCAATGACGTTGCGCGCCAGCGGGCCCAGCAGGTCGCCGGATTTTTGCGCGGCCTCGTCCGTATCGACATAAATCTCCGCCTGCCGGAAGCAGTCGTCGTCCGCTTCGCGCATGCGCGGCGTAAAACTGCCGATCAGGTCCAGATGCGAGCCTGGGGCGAGCCACCGGCCGCGGACGATCGGCTCCGTCGCGAGCGTCGCGCAGGTGACGACGTCCGCGCGCCGGACGCTGTCCTCGAGATGCGTGACGGGCGCGGCATCGAAACCGTCGCGCGTCAGCCGGTCGACCAGTCGCGCCACCGCTTCGGGATCCTTGTCCCAGACTTCGACGTGCGAGATCGGCAACTGGCTGCGATACGCAAGCGGCACCAGGCTGCCGACCCGGCCGGCACCCAGCAGCACGAGGCGCGATGCATCGGGGCGGGCCAGATAGGTAGCGGCCAGCGCCGATGCCGCCGCGGTGCGGCGCGACGTGATTTCGTTGCCGTCCAGTTGCGCGAGCGGGTTGCCCGTCCGCCCGTCGTAAAGCACGTAGGTCGAGTGCAAACCGGGCATGCCGTGTTCCGCATTGCCGGGGAAGATGTTGACCGTCTTGATGCCTAGATAGCCGTGGTCTTCCCACGCGGGCATGATGAGCACCGTGCCTTCGTCCGCGCTGCCGGCATTGAAGACGTGCGAATGCCGCGGCGGCACGTGGCAGCCGTCGACGAACGCTTGCCTCAGGCGTGCGACCAGCGATTCGAAATCCAGCGCGTCGCGTGTCGCGACGGCATCGAAATGTTTCATGGTGAACCTTTCGTTGACGGGGTTATGCGTCGATGCTGACGTCGGTGGCCGGAATGGCCTGGCAGGCGAGGCACATGTCGGCTTCGTCAGGCCCGTGTCCGCTCGGATGCGTGACCTCGCCCGCCACGACCTTGACCGCGCAGCTCTCGCACTGTCCGACCCGGCAGCCGCTCGGCAACGCGATGCCGAGACTTTCCGCGAACGACAGCAGGCTGCCGTCGCCGGGCGTCCAGGTGGCCGTGCGGCGCGACCGCGTGAACCGCACCGCGTATCGCTTCGACGGGTCGAGCGTCGGCCGGGCCGGCGATCTGAACGCTTCCTTGAAGATGTCGAAAGGCGGCACGCCGCGCGCGATCAGTCCCGCCGTGATCGCCTCCATCATCGGCTCGGGGCCGCACAGATAAAACCGCGCGCGCCGCCGGATCAGGTCGTCGGCGACCACGTCGGCCGACAGGTAGCCGTGCAGCTGATAGTCCCGTCCCGGCGTCTCGCCGTGCGGCTGGTTGTAGCAGTTGACGACCTCGAGCGTCGGCAGGCGCTGCTTCAGGGTCTCGATGCGGTCCCGGAACGCGTGCGTGCTGCTGTTCAGGTTTGCATGGAAGAGCAGCGATTCCGGCGCCCGGTCCGCCTGATCGCGGATCGATTCCAGGTACGAGATGAACGGCGTGATGCCGATGCCGCCCGCGAACATCACGACGGGCTGGCGCGACGCCGGCGGCACGACGAACGTCCCGCCGGGCGCGCCGAGCAACACGGGATCGCCGACCCCGAGCGTGCCGTGAATGTAGGACGACATCACGCCTTCGAACGCCGTGCCGTCGCGGGTGCGGCCTTTCTGGTGACGCACCGAGATCGTGTAACTGCGGCGCGCGTCTTCGCGGGCGGCGCCCGTCAGCGAATAGGCACGCGTCGTCCCGCCGTCGCCGAGCGACGGGATGTGCAGCGTCACGTGCTGACCGGGCAAGTAGTCCGGCAGCGCGCCGCCGTCCGCGGCGCGAAACGTGACGGTGCGTACGCCGCTCGCTTCCTCTCGGATGGCTGACACGACGAAATCCCGCAAGCCTTTCCACGCTCGGCGCGCCGGATCGACCGACGGGTCGCGCCGGATGCGGCAGCGCACGGAACGCAACGGCGACGAGCCGCTGACGGGATCGAGTTGCGCCGCCGACACGAGCGAGTTGAAATTGCTGTTGTCGCGACCGCTTGCGGGGAACGCATCGAGGCCGACCTCGTCGCATGCCTGCCACCAGCCGTATTCGGCCACGATCACGTTGCGCGCCAGTTCCGGTACGACGCGCGCCTTGAAGCGCGCCGTGCCGTTCGTGGTTTCGATCACGCACCAGTCGCCGTCGACGATGTCGTGCTCCGCCGCCAGTGCGTCGTTGAGTTCCGCCACGGGGTACGGCGCGCGCCGCCGCAGGCTCGGCAGCCCGCGATGCTGGCTGTGGCAGTAGTAGCCGTTCTTCATCGAGGTCAACGTGCAGGGAAAGCGACGGCGGTTGTCCGCGCGCGCATCGTCGCCATGCCGCGGCGGCACGTACTGCGGGACGGGCGGGTAGCCGTGACGATGCAATTTCTCGGAATACAGCTCGACGCGCCGCGTCTCCGTGTCGAAACCGCGCACGCCGTCGGGTGTCGCCGCCGCGTATTGCCGTTCGCGTTGCGGCAGCGGCCGGTAGATGCCTTCCGGATGGGCGCGCAGCGACGCGACGTCCAGCCCGAGCGGCGCGAGCACGTGATTCCAGCCGGCTTCGATGCTGCCGCCGAAGAACGCGTCCTGCATGCCGAGCCGCACGGCCAGGTCGAAGACGATGTCGTAGTCGGCGCGGCTCTCGCCGCGCGGCGGCACCATGCGTTGCCTGAGCTGCACCAGTTCGACCGCGCGCGCGTCGATCTCGAAACCGAGCCGCAGCCCTTCGCGCTCCCACGGCGTGTTCACCGGAAGCAGGATGTCCGCATAGCGTGACGACGGTGTCTCGAAGAGATCGCAGTGAACATGGAAATCGAGCGCGCGGAGCGCATCGTGCGCGAGGCCGCCATCCGCCTGCGACATCACCATGTTCGTGCCGAACGCGAACAGCGCGCGTACGCGGTAGGGTTCGCCGTCGAGGATCGCGCGGTAGACGTCGCGCGCCGTGACCCAGCCTTGCGCCGGCGGGCCGAGCGGCCGCTCCGCGAGGCCGAGCGCTTTCGCGCGTTGCCACGGGTCGAGCATCGCGTAGCGGCTGACCGCGTTGGCCGGCTGCTTCGTCCATTCCCGGTTCGAGCCGCGCGTGTCGAACGCACCCGTCAACGCATACAACGTCGCGATGGCGCGCTCGGTCTGCGTCGCATTGGTGTGCATGCCGACGCCCGACCAGGCGTGATAGGCAATGGCCTGATGCGGCCGCAGCAGCTGCGCGGCCTTCACGATGTCGGCCGCGTCGACGCCGGTGATCGCGGCCGCATGTTCCGGCGTATAGGCGTCGAGCGCCTTCGAATAGAGGTCGAAGGCCGGCGTGCAGTCCACGTCCACGCAACGGCCCGCCGCATCCCGGATCGTCACGCGGCGCACGCCGGTCATCAACAGGTCGGCAGGCCGCGTCGCGGTTTCCTCGCCGGCGAGTTCCAGCCGGTCGAGCGTCTTGTTCCAGCGCACATGACGGTTGTCGGGCGCATTGCAGTCGAGATCCCGCTCGCGCAAAAACCGCCCGGTGTCGGTCCGCACGAGCAACGGACCGTTGGTCCATTCCCGCACGAAGGCGTCGTCGATGTTGCCGGTCGCGATCATCTGCCGCGCGATCGCCATCGCGAGCGCGCCGTCGGTCCCGGGAGCGACGCGCAGCCACAGATCGGCTTCCCGTGCGAGCGCGGTCGGCCGTGGATCGACGACGATCAGCCGGGCTCCGTTGCGGCGGCCTTCCGCGATCGCGTCGGCCTGCGCGAGCCAGGTGTTGGCGGGGTTGTTGCCCCACAGCACGATGAGCTCGGCATGCCGGTAATCCGCGACGGGAATGCCGCAGCCGAACGTGAACGCATGCGCGCTGTCCTTGTGCCAGTTGCAGATCTCGGTCGCATAGCAAATATTCGGGCTCCCGAACAACCAGACGAATCGCTCGACCCAGTCGATGCTGTCGCTCATCGGCGTGCCGCTGGGCGTGGTCACGCCGAAGGCGACCGACTCGGCGCCGTTTTCCCGCTTGAAATACGCGAGACGCTCCGCGATCTCGGACAGCGCTTCGTCCCAACCGATGCGTTGCCAGCCGGGATCGGCGGCATCCTTCGGACGCGTGCGCCGCATCGGGTACAGCACGCGGTTCGGGTGATGCAGGAGTTCCGGCGCCGCTTTTCCCTTCATGCACATCGCGTGGCCGGTCGGGTGCGTGTCGTCGGGCCGGACCTTGATCATCATGTCGCCGCGCACGACGTTGATCGTGCCGCAGCGCGACCGGCACAACGTGCAATAGCCCTTCTTTTCCTGCGTTTCCATCGGTTTGCATCGTCCGCTTCATGTTTGCGACTATGCTAGGAAGCGGCGGCAGCGATGACAAATTCATCCTTTCGATGGTCCGGTATATATTGAATCAATATCGCGCCCATCGATCTGCCGTACTGTTCGGGCCTTTCGGGCCGTGCCGATCCGGCGCTGCCCGGCCTTATCGGATCCTTTCCCGTGAACACGCACATCACCCTGCGCCAGATCGAATACTTCGTGTCCGTTGCCGATACGGGGCAAATTTCGAAGTCGGCCAATCTCTGTTCGGTGTCTCAATCGTCGATGACGATCGCGTTGAAGAACCTCGAGGAGGCGGTCGGCGTCACGCTGCTGCTGCGTCATCCGAAAGGCGTGCGCCTGACACCGGCCGGCGAGCGGTTCCTGCGTCACGTGCAGCACGCGACGACGTCGATCGAGCGCGTCGTCACGGCCGCGCAGGAGGACCCGGAGCAGGTCTCCGGGCATGTCCGGATCGGGATGACCGAAACCATCTCGACCTATCTGATGCCGTCGCTGATGTCCGCCATTTCCCGGCGCTTCGGCGACCTGAGCGTGAGCATCGTCGAAAGCGAACGCGAAACGATCGAGACGATGCTCGTCGACGACCGCCTCGATATCGCGCTGCTGCTGGTGTCGAATACCGCGGAAGTCGGCGACCTGAAATACGAGACGATGCTGCGCTCGCCGCGCCGGCTGTGGACCCACCCCGGTCATCCGCTGCAGGACGCCCGTCGCGTCACCCTCGAGGACGTCGCGCGCGAGAACTTTCTGCTGCTGGACATGGACGAGCACCTGCGAACGGTCGGCAAGTACTGGGGCAGCTACGGCATCGCGCCGAACGTCTGGATGCAGAGCAAGTCGATCGAAGCGGTGAGAAGCCTCGTCGCGCTCGGGCACGGGGTGACGATACTCTCGGATCTCGTTTATCGGCCGTGGTCGCTGGAAGGCAACCGGATCAGCCGCCGGAACCTGAGCGTGACCGTGCCGACGATGGACGTCGGCGCGGTGTGGCGGCGGGGCGGCGCGACGTCCACACCGTGCCGCGCGCTGCTCGAGCTGTTCCGGTCGTGGAGAAAGACGGCCGGATAGCGCGTCCGGCCGCCGTGCCGAAGCGCGGGATTCGGCGGCCGTGAGCCGCACGCCTGGACGTCATTCTCGAGCGCGCCTGCTTGCGTTCCCGTCGATACCGCCCGGCCCGCATGCCCCCGTCGCGCGATGCATACCAGTCGCTCAAATTGGTTCTATCCTGGTCTGCTTCCGCAGCCCGAAAACGCGGTAAATCCACTCCTCGAACTGTCCCCTTGCATACCACCTCGGGTAAATCCCTATCCCGCACTGCTTTGTAAACAAAGGCTTTGCCGGCACTAAAACGCTTGTCGGGCAAGGCTTCCGGCGATTTCCGCGATGCTAATACCAGTTCGTTGACTGGTATTATGGTGGTTATATAATGCGTTCACTTTCGACGGTCCGAGATCGTCGTCCGATACCCGGAGGCACATGGAAACCGGCTGGTCCGAACTGGCGCCCGATCCCCTCGACGACACGCCGCTCTATCTGCAGCTCGCCCGCAACCTGGCGAGCGCGATCCACGGCGGCGCGTGGCGGGCCGGCGAGGCGCTGCCGTCGGAGCGGTTGCTGTCGGTGTCGGTCGGCGTATCGCGCATCACGGCGCGTCGCGCATTGGCGCTGCTGGTCGAGCAGGGGTTGATCAAGCGGGCGCGCGGGGCGGGCAGTTTCATCACGCCGCGCGTGGCCGATCCGCTGTCGCGTCTGGTCGGCTTCACCGCGAAGATGCAGCAGCGCGGCTTCGTGCCCGATTCGGTGTGGCTGTCGCGCCGGCTGCGCGCCGCGAGCCGCGACGAGATCACGCATCTCGGCCTCGCGCCGGGTGCGACGGTGGCGCGGCTCGAACGGCTGCGCCGCGCGGACGGCATCGTGATGGCCGTCGAGCACTCGACGCTGCCGGCCGCGGTGGTGCCGGATCCGCAGGCGCTCGGCGCGTCGCTGTACGAATACCTCGAAGCGCGCGGCATGATCGTCGTGCGCGCGCTGCAGCACTTTCGCGCGGTGAACGCGACGCGCGAGATCGCGAAATGGATGGCGGTAAAGCCCGGCGCGGCGCTCCTCGTGATCACGCGCATCGGCTACGGTGCCGACCAGCGCGCGATCGAAGTGACCGAAACGTATTGCCGCGACGACTATTACGACTTCGTCGCCGAACTGAAACGCTGACGCGCGAGACTGCGCGCGCATCGCGCGCGATCGCGATGGAACGCAATCGCGCGCGATGAATCGCAACGAATTGGCAAATCGCGACGCGGATGCCCGCGTCACCAGATCATCAAGAGAAACGTCATGCTGACTGGCAACATCCTCACCCCCGACGGCTGGATTCACGGTTCGCTCGATAGCGAGAACGGCCGCATCACCACGCTCGACGGCGCGCCCGTCGATCCCGCGACGAACGACGCGCCGTACATCCTGCCCGGCTTCATCGATCTGCACGTGCACGGCGGCGGCGGCGCCGACGTGATGGAAGGCGGCGACGCGATCGAGACGATCGCGCGCACGCACGCGCAATTCGGCACGACGAGCCTGCTCGCGACGACGATGACCGCGCCGCGCGACGAACTGATGCAGGTCGTCGCGAACCTCGGCACCGTCGCGCGTACCCGCACGCCGGGCGGCGCGCGCGTGCTCGGCGTGCACCTCGAAGGGCCGTACATCAACCCCGGCAAGCTCGGCGCGCAGCCCGACGCGGCCGTGTCGGCGGTGCTCGACGAAGTGCTGAAGTACCTGTCGATCGCGCCGATCCGCGTGGTCACGCTGGCACCGGAAATCGCGGGCCACATCGAGATCATCGGCGAGATGGCCGCGCGCGGCGTGCGCGTGCAGCTCGGCCACTCGCTCGCGACCTACGACGACGCGGTCGCCGCGCTCAAGCACGGCGCGTGCGGTTTCACGCACCTGTTCAACGCGATGTCGCCGCTGCATCACCGCAACCCGGGCCTCGTGGGCGCGGCGCTTGCGCACGCCGAATACGCGGAAATCATCCCCGACCTGCTGCACGTTCACCCGGGCGCGATTCGGGCCGCGCTGCGCGCGATTCCGCGCCTGTACGTCGTGACCGACAGCACGTCGGCCACCGGCATGCCCGACGGCGAATACCGGCTCGGCAGCCAGCACGTGACGAAGTGCCTCGGCGGCGTGCGGCTCGCCGACGGCACGCTCGCCGGCAGCACGCTGACGATGGACCAGGCGCTGCGCAACCTCGTGTCGCTCGGCCTGCCGATCGCCGACGTGTCGAACCGGATGTCGCGCTACGCGGCCGATTACCTCGGCGTCGCCGATCGCGGCCGCCTCGAGCGCGGCGCATGGGCCGATCTCGCGGTGTTCGACCGCGACCTGAACCTCACCGCGACCTACGTCGAAGGAGAATCGATTGTCGAATATGCTTAAGGAAGCGCGCGAGTCCGCCCAGGTCGTCGCCGCGCAGATCGCCGACACCACGCGCGTCGAAGCGCTCGCCGGCCAATTGCTCGATCACCCGCCGGCCGTCGCGCTGACGGTCGCGCGCGGCAGCTCGGATCACGCCGCGAGCTATTTCGCGAGCCTGACGATGAGCCGCCTCGGCGTGCCGGTCGCGTCGCTGCCGATGTCGGTCGCGACGCTGCAGCAGGCGCCGCTGAAGGTGCAGGACCAACTCGCGATCGCGTTCTCCCAGTCGGGCAAGAGCCCCGACCTCGTCAACACGATGGCCGCGCTGCGCGAAGCCGGCGCACGCACCGTCGCCGCCGTGAACGTGCTGCCGTCGCCGCTCGCCGACGCATGCGAGCACCAGTTGCCGCTGCTTGCCGGCCCCGAACTGTCGGTCGCCGCGACCAAGAGCTATATCGCGATGCTGTCGCTGTCCGCGCAGATCGTCGCCTACTGGCAGCGCGACGCCGCGCTGATGACCGCGCTGCGCGGGCTGCCCGACGTGCTCGCGCAGGCCGGCCGGCTCGACTGGTCGCAGGCCGTCGCCGCGCTCGCCGGTATCGAGCGGATGATCGTCATCGGCCGCGGCCTTGGCCTCGCCATCGCGCAGGAAGCCGCGTTGAAACTGAAGGAAACCTCCGGCATCCAGGCCGAGGCATTCTCGAGCGCCGAAGTCCGGCACGGCCCGATGGAGCTGATCGACCGCGATTATCCGCTGCTCGTGTTCGCCCCGCCCGGGCCCGAGCAGGCCGGCCTGCTGCAGCTCGCCGACGACATGCGCGCCCGCGGCGCCGCCGTGCTGCTCGCGGCGCCCGCCGGCACGCCCGGCGCGATGCTGCCGCTCGCGCAGTCCGCCCATTCGGCGCTCGACCCGATCGCCGCCATTCTTTCGTTCTACGTGATGGCGGCGGATCTCGCCGTCGCGCGCGGCCGCAATCCCGACACGCCGCGCCACCTGAACAAAGTCACCGAAACGCACTGATAGCCGAGACAGCCGATGAGACGCGCCGAGGAGTCCCAGTTGAAGAGCCCCACCCCCGATCAGATCGTCCTGCTTAGCCCCTTGACGGGGCCGATCGTCGCGCTGGCCGACGTGCCCGATCCGGTGTTCTCCGGCGGGATGTTCGGCGACGGCATCGGCATCGACCCGCTCGCGGGCCGGCTCGTCGCGCCGTGCGCGGGCGTCGTGTCGCATCTCGCGCGCACGGGCCACGCGGTGACGATCACGACGCCGCAAGGCGCCGAAGTGCTGCTGCACATCGGCATCGACACCGTCGAGCTGAACGGGCAGGGCTTCATCGCGCACGTCGAGGCCGGCGCGCGCGTCGAAGCGGGCACGCTGCTGATCGAATTCGACCAGGATGCGGTGGCGCGCAGCGCGCATTCGCTCGTGTCGGTGATCGCGATCGCGAACTCCGACGCGTTCGAGGTCGTCGAGCGCGCGAGCGGCTTCGCGACGGCCGGCGAGACGCCGCTGCTCACGTTGCGCGGCAAGGGCGACGCGGCCGTGCAGGCCGCGCAGACCGGTGCGGCGGCGCAGAACGAAGTGCGCCGCGAGATCGTGCTGGCGCAGCCGGGCGGCCTGCATGCGCGGCCGGCCGCGCGGGCGCGCGAAGCCGTGCGCGGGTTCGACGCGACCGTCGACGTGCTGTTCGACGGCCGCAAGGCATCGATCGCGAGCGTCGTCGGCCTGCTCGGCCTCGGCGCCGGCGAAGGCGCGACGGTCGAACTGGTCGGCCGCGGCGCGCATGCGCAGCAGGCGGTCGACGCGGTCGAGCACGAGCTGCTGCGCGAAGCGCACGGCGAAGTGGAGGAAAAGCCGGCGCGGATGACGTCGCCCGTGCCGCGGACGATTGCGCGCAGCACCGGCGCACCGCTGGACCCGAACACGCTCGCGGGCGTGTGCGCGGCGCCCGGCATCGCGGTCGGCGCGCTGGTGCGTCTGGACGATGCGGACATCGTGCCGCCCGAACAGGCCGCCGGCACGCCGGCCACCGAAAGTCGCCAGCTCGACCAGGCGCTGAAGGCGGTCGACGCCGAACTCGACGAAACGGTGCGCAATGCGTCGGCGCGCGGCGCGGTCGGCGAAGCGGGCATCTTCGCGGTGCATCGCGTGCTGCTGGAAGATCCGACGCTGATCGACGCGGCGCGCGACCTGATCAGCCTCGGCAAGAGCGCGGGCTTCGCGTGGCGCGCGACGATCCGCACGCAGATCGACACGCTGTCGAAGCTCGACGACGCGCTGCTGGCCGAACGCGCGGCCGACCTGCGCGACATCGAGAAGCGCGTGCTGCGCGCGCTCGGCCACACGAACGGCGCCGCGCGTACGCTGCCCGACGAGGCCGTGCTCGCGGCCGAGGAATTCACGCCGTCCGACCTGTCGTCGCTCGATCGCCAGCGCGTGACCGCGCTCGTGATGGCGCGCGGCGGCGCGACGTCGCACGCGGCGATCATCGCGCGGCAGCTCGGCATTCCGGCACTGGTCGCGGTCGGCGATGCGCTGTACGCGATCCCGGACGGCACGCAGGTCGTCGTCGATGCGAGCGCGGGCCGGCTCGAACACGCGCCGACCGCACTCGACGTCGAGCGCGCGCGGCACGAACGCCAGCGCCTGGACGGCGTGCGCGAGGCGAACCGGCAACTGGCCGGTGCGGCCGCCGCGACGGTCGACGGCCGCGCGATCGAGGTCGCCGCGAACATCGCGACGCTCGACGATGCGAACACCGCGGTCGACAACGGCGCCGACGCGGTCGGCCTGCTGCGCACCGAGCTGATGTTCATCCATCGCCAGGCGGCGCCGACGGTCGTCGAACACCAGCAGAGCTACCAGTCGATCGTCGACGCGCTGCAGGGCCGCACCGCGATCATCCGCACGCTCGACGTCGGCGCGGACAAGGAAGTCGACTACCTGACGCTGCCGCCCGAACCGAACCCGGCACTCGGCCTGCGCGGCATCCGCCTCGCGCAGGTGCGCCCCGACCTGCTCGACGATCAATTGCAGGGCCTGCTCGCGGTGAAGCCGTTCGGCGCGGTGCGCATCCTGCTGCCGATGGTTACCGACGCCGGCGAACTCGTGCGGCTGCGCAAGCGCATCGACGAATTCGCGCGCGCGCAGGGCCGCACCGAGCCGATCGAGGTCGGCGTGATGATCGAGGTGCCGTCGGCCGCGCTGCTGGCCGACCAGCTCGCGCAGCACGCGGATTTCCTGTCGATCGGCACCAACGACCTGACCCAGTACACGCTCGCGATGGACCGCTGCCAGGCCGACCTGGCCGCGCAATCCGACGGCCTGCATCCGGCCGTGCTGCGCCTGATCGACATCGCGGTGCGCGGCGCGGCGAAGCACGGCAAGTGGGTCGGCGTGTGCGGCGCGCTCGGCGGCGATCCGCTCGCGGTGCCGATCCTGGTGGGCCTCGGCGTGACCGAACTGTCGGTCGACCCCGTATCGGTGCCGGGCATCAAGGCGCGTGTGCGCCGTCTCGATTACCAGTTGTGCCGTCAGCGCGCGCAGGACCTGCTCGCGCTCGATTCGGCACAGGCGGTAAGGGCAGCAAGCCGCGAGGTCTGGCCGCTCGACTGAACGTCGGCGGCAGGTTCGTGGCCCGTATGACGACGAAAGCAATCAGCGCAACGACGATTAACGAAGAGACAAGGATTGGAGGACTGAATGAACGGGAATCCGTTTCTGAAAATACAGGGCCTGGGCCGGGCACTGATGCTGCCGATCGCGGTACTGCCGGTCGCCGGCATCCTGCTGCGACTCGGCCAGCCGGACGTGTTCAACATCAAGATGATCGCCGACGCCGGCGGCGCGATCTTCGACAACCTGCCGCTGCTGTTCGCGATCGGCGTGGCGGTCGGGTTCGCGAAGGACAACAACGGCGTGGCGGCGCTCGCGGGCGCGATCGGCTACCTGATCGAAACCGCGATCATGAAGGACATCGATCCCAAGCTGAACATGGGCGTGCTGTCCGGGATCATCGCGGGTGTCGTCGCGGGCCTGCTGTACAACCGCTACAAGGACATCAAGCTGCCGGACTACCTCGCGTTCTTCGGCGGCAAACGGTTCGTGCCGATCATCACGGGGCTGGTGTGCGTGGTGCTCGGCATCGTGTTCGGGTACGTGTGGCAGCCGGTCCAGCACCTGATCGACGCGGCCGGCCAGTGGCTGACGACGGCGGGCGCGATCGGTGCGTTCGTGTTCGGCTTCCTGAACCGCCTGCTGCTCGTCACGGGCCTGCATCACATCATCAACTCGCTGGCGTGGTTCGTGTTCGGCAACTTCACGCCGCCGGCCGGCGGCGAGATCGTGCACGGCGACCTGCACCGCTTCTTCGCGGGCGACCCGACCGCGGGCACCTTCATGGCCGGCTTCTTCCCGATCATGATGTTCGGCCTGCCGGCGGCGTGTCTCGCGATGCTGCACGAAGCGCCCAAGGAACGCCGCGCGATGGTCGGCGGCCTGCTGTTCTCGATGGCGCTCACGTCGTTCCTGACCGGCGTGACCGAGCCGATCGAGTTCAGCTTCATGTTCCTCGCGCCGGTGCTGTACGTGATCCACGCGGTCCTGACGGGGCTGTCGCTCGCGATCTGCCAGATTCTCGGCGTGAAGCTCGGCTTCACGTTCTCGGCCGGCGCGATCGACTACGTGCTGAACTACGGGCTGTCGACGAAGGGCTGGATCGCGATCCCGCTCGGCATTGCGTACGGCGTCGCGTACTACGGGCTGTTCCGCTTCTTCATCCGCAAGTTCAACATGGCCACGCCGGGCCGCGAGCCGGCATCGGCCGATGCGGCTGCCGAATCGTACGCGTCGGGCGGCTTCGTCGCGCCGGCTGCGGGCGCCGCCGCGACGGCCGCCGCACCGCGCGCGCAACGCTACATCGCCGCGCTCGGCGGCGCGGGCAACCTGTCGGTCGTCGACGCCTGCACGACGCGCCTGCGCCTGACCGTCGTCGATCCGGAGAAGGTCTCGGAACCTGAACTGAAGTCGATCGGCGCGCGCGGCGTGCTCAAGCGCGGCGGCAACAGCGTGCAGGTGATCATCGGGCCGGAGGCCGACATCATCGCCGACGAAATGCGTGCCGCGATCGGCAGCGGCGCGACCGGTGCCGCGTCGGCCGCGCCGGCCGCCGCCGCGCAGCCCGTCACGGGCGCGGCCGCCGGCCCGCTCGATCCGGAGCCGACGCGCTGGCTCGCGGTGTTCGGCGGCGCGACCAACGTCGCGTCGCTCGATGCGGTGGCGACCACGCGCCTGCGCGTCGTCGTGCGCGATCCGTCGGCGGTCGATCGCGATCGCCTCGGTGCGCTCGACGTCGCGTGGGTGTCGCTCGACACGTTCCACATCGTCTGCGGCAACGCGGCCGCACGTTATGCCGAACAGCTCGGCGCGCGCCTGCCGCCGTCGGCCGGCGGGGCGGCCGCGCAGCCGGCCTGATGCGATGAAACCGGCCCGACCCGCGATGCGGGTTCGGCCGGGCGGTAAAACGAAAAACGGCTTGCGATGTGTCGCAAGCCGTTTTTCGTTGGAGCGGGGCGACGGCGCGTGGCAGTCGACTGCCGCGCGCAGCGCCAGACGGCTCAGCCGGTCACGGATTCGTCAGCGTGAAGGTCGGCTTCCGGTAGCCGACACCGGCGCGGTCGAGCTTCGGCAATTCGCGTTGCGTGAGCAGCGTCGCGAAACCGGCCCAGTCGCGCTGCAGCGCGGCCGTGTCGACGTGATGCGTGTCGCCGCGCTTGAAGCGCACGCCGGCCGCATACGGCAGCTCCCAGTCGGCCCGGTGCCACGCGCGCTCGGCGAGCGCGAGCAGCCGCGGATAGGCCATGTATTCGAGGAGGGTGTCGTTGCGCATCACCTCGCCCCATGCCTGGCCCTGCATGCCTTCGATGCGCGGCGCGGGGCCCGTGCCGGTCGCCTCGAACGGGTTGCCGTCACGGTCGCCCATCACTTCGGCGTTCTGCGGCAGGTTCTCCGGCGCGAGCGAGAACACCTTGTACTCGTCGGTCGCGTGCGAGCCCCAGTAGTAGCCGCGCTCGCGCGGGTTGAGCGTGTACGGGAAGTCGAAGTACAGGTAGTCGGGCAGCGCGAGCACCGTCAGGTAGCCCTTGCCGCTCAGGTCGCGCGCGCTGTCCGACGCCCCCCAGAAGATCGTGTCCCACAGCGACACCATCACGTGGCGCGTGCTGAAGTCCTGCGGCCCGTTCGCATGCTTGATGCCGTCCTGCCACGCGGCCATCGTGTCGATCCCGTTCGCGCTGACGGCCGCGCTCACCTGTTTCGCGAAACGCGTCGGCAACTCGTCGATCGACTTGATCTCGCCGCGCTGGAGCAGCGCCGTGCACGCGGGCGAGCGCGCCCACGGCTTGTCCTGCGCGGCGAGATCGATACGCCCCTTGTTCGGGTCGGTGCCGTTCAGCGGCTGGAAGCCCCCGCCGAGGAAGATGTTCTTCGCTTCGTCGCCGCCGTAGTGCCAGGTGCGCAGCGGCGCCTGCGCGTCCGCATGCATCGCCGCGATCTCGCGGATCACCTTCGACGCGAAATTGAGCGCGCCCGGCACGCACGGGTTCAGGTCGCTGCGCCGGTCGTAGAACTGCACGGTCGTCAGGTTCGTCGTGTCCTGCGGATCGAGCAGCCGGTACGCGTTCGCTTCCTGGTCCCGGCCGGCCGCATGCAGCCGCCGGTAGCGCGCCTCCATCGTCACGACGGCCGCGCGCGCATGCGCGGGCATGTCGATCTCGGGGATGACCTGCACGAAGTGCGCGGCCGCGTAGCGCACGAGCGCCACGTAGTCGTCGCGCGTCAGGTAGCCGCCACCAGAGCGGTTGTCGGGGCCCGAGCCGAGCTGCGGCAGCAGGCAGCGCGTCTCGTCCGGGTCGTGGCAGCGGCGCCCGCCGATTTCGGTCAGCTCCGGCAGGCCGGGAATCTCGATGCGCCAGCCTTCGTCGTCGGACAGGTGCAGGTGCAGGCGGTTGAGCTTGTACGCGCTCATCTGGTCGATCAGGCGGCGCAGCGTCGCCGGGTGCTTGAAGTTGCGCGCGAGGTCGACGTGCATCCCGCGGTGCGTGAAGCGCGGCGCATCCTCGACGAGCATCGCCGGGACCGGGCCGCCGCCGGCCGGCACGAGCGAGTAGAGCGTTTGCACGCCGTAGTAGAGGCCCGCGCGATCGTAGCCTTCGATCAGCACGCCGCGCGGCCCGATCGCGAGCCGGTAACCGCCCGGCGTCGCGATGTCGGCCGGCAGCCGGCGCGGCGCGACGGCGCCGCGAACCGGCGTGCGCGCGCCGTCGAGCCCGAGTGTCGCCGCGCGTTCGCGCAGTGCCGCGACCTGCGCGTCCGCCAGGTCCGGCAGCGCGAGTTCGACGCCGCGCAGCTCGAGCGTGCCGGGCAGCGGCTGTGCGCGTTTCACGCTCGGCAGCGCGCGGCTCGCGTCGGGCCGTGCAGCCACCGGCGGTGCATTGCCGGTCGAGTTGTTCTGCGCGTCGGCCGGCAGCGATTCGACGTAGCGCAGCTCGTCGTCGGTGTCGTTGTAGCGCAGCACGACCGGCGGCGCGCCGTCGACCACGACATACGGGCGCGGAATCACGTCGCTGTAGCGCAGCAGCCAGTACTCGGCGACGAACGGCAGCTCGATGCGCTCGCCGGGCGCGAGCCGCACCGAGCCCGGCTGCGGCGTCAGTTCGTACAGGTCGCCGGTGAGCCGCCGCAGCGCGAAGCCCGGGCGGTCGATCCGCAGCAGCCGGCGGATGCTGTGCAGATAGAGCTTCCAGCCGCCGTCGGCGATCGCCTGGTGGCCACGGTTCTGCAGGATCAGGCGGCCCGTCGCGCAGGCCGCGCCGTCCGCGCCGAGATCGGCGCACGGCACGCCGGCCGTGGCCGCGTGATTGTTGTCGACGGCGACGCGCAGCGCGAGGCCGTTCGACAGCAGCGTCGCGAGACTGGCCGCTCGCGCGGCGGCTGGCGCGGTGCCGACGGTCGTGCCGGCGGTGGCCGGCGCCGGTTGAGCCGCGATCGCGGCCGGCGACAGCACCGCGATCGGCAGGCTCGCAAGAAGGGACGACAAGATGTTTTTCATTCGAACTCCTAAAAAGTTGGCGTAGCGGCGTCGTGGGACGACGTCGCTGCGATCGGGTCTTTCAGTGGAGCTGCGGGCGATACCAGCACGCGGGGCGATGCGGCCGCACCACGCGCAATTTGCACGCGGGGGCGTGCGTTACGGAACGGGAGGCGGGCACGCGTGCCGATCGGATCGGCGCGGCGGTGTGCGTGGGGTCATCGGCGGCGCGCCGCCATTGCCACGGCGGCGAGTCGAGCGCGGCCGGCCGGATTCGGGCCGCCGCGCGCGAGCACGACGGGCGCCGCCGCCGCACGCGGACGTCGACACGGCGCGCGCGCGCGCGCCCCACACGGGATTCGCATGTCTCCCCCACCCAAGAAGGAATCGGCCTGTCAGCGGCCGTGTCCAACGATCTTATGAAACCTTTTATTGGTATTCAAGTGGTATCAATCTGGCGCTAAATTGGCATCGACGCACGGCGCCCGTCCGGCGGGGGCGGGACGAAAAAAAACCTCGCGTGATGCGAGGTTCGTTCCGGACGGCGGCGGCGCGATCGGCCGCACGCGGGTCAGGCGGGCATCAGTCGCGGCGGGTGCGCGCGGGTGCTTCCTGCGCCTTCTGCCGTGCTTCGAGCCACATCGCGTTGACGATGCCGAACGACAGCGCGACGCCGATACCGAGAATCCAGCTGAAATACCACATGATCCGACTCCTTGCGAAACGATGGGCGAGGGCGCGGCGCGCCCCGGCCCGGTTCTTCAATACATCGAGTGCTTGTTCTCTTCGAGCGTCTGGCGCGTGACCTTGCCGCGCATCACGCGATACACCCAGCTCGTGTAGAGCAGGATGATCGGCAGGAACACGATCACCGCGAACAGCATCACCTGCAGCGTCAGGTGGCTCGACGTCGAATCCCACACGGTCAGGCTGCTGCGCGGGTCGAGCGACGACGGCATGATGAACGGGAACATCGAGAAGCCCGCGGTCAGGATCACGCCGGTGATCATCAGCCCCGTGCAGAAGAAGGCCGTCTTCTCCTGCTTCGAGCCGGCGAGCAGCAGCGCGAGCAGGCCGCCCGCGATGCCGACCACGGGGGCGGCGATCATCCACGGGAATTCGCCGTAGTTCGCGAGCCACAGGCCCGAGCCGGCGGCGACATCCTTGAGCAGCGGGTTCGCGACGGTGTCGGTCGGCGCGGCATGCGTGATGTGGAAGCCGCCGATGGTCGACGCGACCAGCACGCCGGCCAGCACGAACAGCACGACCGCGAGCAACGACGCCACGCGCAGCGCGATCGAGGCGCGGCGCGCGATCACGCCGTCGGTCTTCATCTTGATGAACGCGGCGCCGTGCGCGACGAGCATCGTGAGGCTGACGAGCCCGCACAACAGCGCGAACGGGTTCAGCAGCGCCCAGAAGCCGCCGTAGTAGGTCACGCGCAGGTCGCTGTCGAACTTGAACGGCACGCCCTGCAGCAGGTTGCCGAACGCGACGCCGAACACGAGCGCCGGCACGAAGCCACCGACGAACAGGCCCCAGTCCCAGCCGGCACGCCAGCGCGGGTCGGGCCGCTTGCTGCGGTAGTCGAAGCCCACCGGCCGGAAGAACAGCGCGAACAGTACGAGCAGCATCGCGAAGTAGAAGCCGGAGAACGACGCCGCGTAGACGAGCGGCCAGGCGGCGAACATCGCGCCGCCCGCCGTGATCAGCCACACCTGGTTGCCTTCCCAGGTCGCGCCGACGGTGTTGACGATGATGCGGCGCTCGTCGTCGGTCTTGCCGAGGAACGGCAGCAGCGCGGTCGCGCCCATGTCGAAGCCGTCGGTGACGGCGAAGCCGATCAGCAGCACGCCGACGAGCAGCCACCAGATCAGCTTGAGAGTTGCATAGTCCATAGCGATTCCTTGTTCCGTTTCGGGTGCGTGCTCACGCCGGGGCGCGCTCGCTGGCGGCCGCGAGTTCGTGGTGATAACGGCCGGTATGCAGCGACGACGGGCCGAGGCGCGCGTACTTGAACATCAGCGTGATCTCGATGACGAACAGGACGGTGTAGAACAGGATGAAACCCGCGAGACTCAGGTACAGGTCGCTCGGCTGCAGGCTCGACGCGGACAGGTGCGTCGGCAGGATGCCCGCGATCGTCCACGGCTGGCGGCCGAGCTCGGCGACCACCCAGCCGAATTCCGCGGCCAGCCACGGCAGCGGGATCGCCCACACCGCATAGCGGAGGAACCAGCGGCGGTTGTCCTGCAGCAGTTCGCGGCGCGCGCAGAACCAGAACGCGGCGACGAAGGTCGCGAGGAACAGGAAGCCGAGGAACACCATGATCCGGAACGAGAAGAACACGGGCGCGACCGGCGGAATCGTCTTCTTCGCGGCGGCCTTGATCTGCTCCGGCGTCGCATCGACGACGTTCGGCGTGAACTGCTTGAGCATCAGCCCGTAGCCGAGATACTGCTTGTGCTGGTCGAACAACGCGCGCGTGGCCGCGCTCGTGTCGCCTTCCTTCAGCTTCTGCAGCGCGCCGTACGCGATCATCCCGCTCTGGATGTGCTCCTCGCTGTGCTTCGCGAGATCGCGCAGGCCGATCACGGGCTCGTCGATCGAGCGCGTCGCGATCAGGCCGAGCGCGTACGGGATCTTGATCGCGTAGTCGGTGCGCTGTTCTTCCTGGTTCGGAATGTCGATCAGCGTGAACGACGCGGGCGCCGGCTGCGTTTCCCATTCGGATTCGATCGCGGCGAGCTTCATCTTCTGCACTTCGCCGGTCGTGTAGCCCGATTCGTCGCCGAGCACGATCACGCACAGCGTCGCCGCGAGGCCGAAGCCGGCCGCGACCGCGAACGAGCGCAGCGCGAAGTCGACGTCGCGCTTCTTCAGCAGGTACCACGACGACACGCCGAGCACGAACATCGCGGCCGTCACGTAGCCGGCCGACACCGTATGCACGAACTTCACCTGCGCGACCGGGTTGAACAGCACGTCGAACAGGCTGGTCAGCTCCATGCGCATCGTCTGGTAGTTGAACTCGGCGCCGACCGGGTTGTTCATCCAGCCGTTCGCGACGAGGATCCACAGCGCGGACAGGTTCGAGCCCAGCGCGACGAGGAACGTGACGATCAGGTGCTTGACCTTCGACAGGCGGTTCCAGCCGAAGAAGAACAGGCCGACGAAGGTCGATTCGAGGAAGAACGCCATCAGCCCCTCGACCGCGAGCGGCACGCCGAAGATGTCGCCGACGTAGTGCGAGTAGTACGACCAGTTCGTGCCGAACTGGAATTCGAGCGTGATGCCGGTCGTCACGCCCATCGCGAAGTTGATCCCGAACAGCTTGCCCCAGAACTGCGTCATGTCCTTGTAGACCTGCTTGCCGGTCATCACGTAGACCGCTTCCATGATGACGAGCAGCCAGGACAGGCCGAGCGTCAGCGGCACGAACAGGAAGTGGTAGAGCGCCGTGATGCCGAACTGCAGACGTGACAGATCGACGACATCGCTACTTATCATGGTGGTCTCCCTCGGTAGATGCAGGCGCCGGTACCGAGAGCAGCTTCTCGGCGACGGCGGCAGGCGGAAGCGACATGTGCTCGGCCTGCGGATGATTGAAGAATGCGTATTTGAGCGACATCAGGAGGATCAGCTTGACGATCAGCACCAGGGTGATGTCGCGGGCGAGGGTCGGTCCGCGTGCCCACGCGGCGATGCGCGCGCGCCAGCCGATCGTGCCGGGCGGCCGCGGGGAAGGCGGCGCAGGCTCTTTATTGATCGAGATCAAGGTGATTATCCTGAATCGATTTACGTCGGATTTGGGGCGACTTTACGTCGGATTTATGACGGCCGTGAAGCTGTTTTAATCCTTTTGCGCCTGACATGCCAATTTTAAAAGGACTGCTTTCCGATGCCGAGTGCTGCGCTGCGGCAGACCGTCGCGAAACGGGGGGCAAAAGTTGAGGCAGATCAAGGTTATGCGGAAGGGGGCCGCAAATGGCCGAATACCTGATGAATCAGCTCAATTAATCGGCGGAGAAACGGGAAGGGAAACGAGCGGAGAAACGGGAAGAGAAGCGGGAAGAGAAGCGCATGCGGAAGCGCGTGAAAATCCGCGAAAAAGACGCACGAAAAAAAACCGCTGCCGGTCGGGCAGCGGTTTTCGACGAGGCGCGCTCGAGCGCCGGCGATTTACGCGTATTCGGCGAGGGCCGTGCGCATCTTTTTCATTGCGCTCGCTTCGATCTGGCGGATGCGTTCCGCGGACACGCCGAATTCGGCGGCGAGATCGTGCAGCGTCGAGCCGCCCGAGCCGTCGTCGTCGACGTGCAGCCAGCGCGCCTCGATGATGCGGCGGCTGCGCGCGTCGAGTGCCTCGAGCGCCTGCGCGATGCCGTCCGTCTGCAGCATGTCGCGCTGACGCGCGGCGAGCACGGCGGTCGGCTCGTTGTGCGAGTCGGCCAGGTAGGCGATCGGCGCGTACGATTCCTCGCCGTCTTCCACCTGCCCTTCGAGCGCGATATCGCCGCCCGACAGGCGCGTTTCCATCTCGGTCACGTCTTCGCGCTTGACGTTGAGTTCCTGCGCGAGACCGTCGATTTCCTCGGGCGTCATCGCCTGCATGGACTTCTTGTGGCTGCGCAGGTTGAAGAACAGCTTGCGCTGCGCCTTCGTCGTCGCGACCTTCACCATGCGCCAGTTGCGCAGGATGTACTCGTGGATCTCGGCCTTGATCCAGTGGATCGCGTACGACACCAGGCGCACGTTTTGCGCCGGGTCGAAACGCTTCACCGCCTTCATCAGGCCGATGTTGCCTTCCTGGATCAGGTCGCCGTGCGGCAGGCCGTAGCCGAGATAGTTGCGTGCGACCGACACGACCAGACGCAGGTGCGACAGCACGAGGCGGCGCGCCGAGTCGAGGTTGTTGTCCTCGCGGAATTCGGTTGCGTACCGGCGTTCCTCTTCGGCGGTCAGCAGCGGAATGCGGTTGACGGCCTGGATGTACGCGTCGATGTTGCCGAGCTGGCCGGGCAACATCGATTGGGCTGCGAGCGCCAGCGAGCCTGCCGATTCGGCCTTGGCCGGCGTCGGGCTCAGGGTGTTCGGGAGGGTCAGGGCGTTGCTCACTAAAAACTCCTTTGGAATCAGGGACAAACCCCCGGTCTCGAATGAGATTCCGTGGGCCATCTTAGCACTCCCGGAAGACGAGTGCTAATCCTTAGAGCGGACGTGGGCATCCGAGTTCCCGTTTTTCTATCGAAGAAGTCGAATCGATAGTCTAATTTGCGACCCGGGGCGCGACGCGAAGTTCCGTAAACCGTTGTTTCTGATGGTAATCAGTAGACGATTTCGATTTTTGCCGTTTTGGAAGCAAGCCATTTCGCTTCGTGATGCCGATCCGAAAAGTCCTTTACCATACCATTCAGTTCGCTCGGGCCAGGCCGTCGCGGCAGGCTCCATTCAACCCAAAAAGTTGGAGTGTCAGATGAACAATAAGAAGAATCGCCGGCCCCGCAGCCGGCTTGCGCTGCATGCGTTGCTGGCGGCGTCCCTGCTGGGCGGACCGGGTGCGGCGTTCGCGGATCGATGGGGGATCCAGGCGGGTGGCGGGTTTTCGGATCGGCGCGGGATCGACAAGGGCGACCTGGGCGTCGTGTGGGATCCGGGCTGGAACTGGTGGCAGGTCGGCGGCTGGCACTTCGCGTTCGTCGTCGAAGGGCACGCCGGATACTGGCACACGGGCGGCAACGTCCACGGCAGCATCGGCGAATTCGGCGTGACGCCGTTGTTCCGCTTCATCAAGAGCACGGGCGAGATTCGCCCGTTCATCGAGGCGGGCGGCGGGGTCCGGCTCCTGACCCATCCGACGATCTCGAACAACTTCTCGCTGTCGACCGCGTTCCAGTTCGCGCCGACCGGGGGCGTCGGCGTGCAGTTCGGCCAACGGCAACAGTATCAGGTCGGCTACCGTTTTGAACATGTGTCTAACGCGGGTATCAAAGAGCCGAATCCTGGTATAAATTTCCACCAGTTCTACGTGCAGTACAACTTCTGATCCGCACGCCCGCGCACGGCGGGCGCGTTGCCGAGGAGTCAGGCGATGGCGAAGGTGATCGATGCGATCCGCGCGCTCGAGCGCGATCGGTTCCGGGCGATGGTGGACGGGGACGGCGAGGCGCTCGGCGCGCTGCTGTCGGACAAGGTGTTCTTCGTGCACACCAACGGCAAACGCGAAACCAAGCAGCAGTTCATCGATGCCATCGTCGCCGGCCGCCGCCGCTATCGCCAGATCGAAATCCAGTCGCAGGACGTGCTGCCGGTCGGCGGCGAAACCTGCGTCGTCACCGGGCGCGCGTTGATCGAGATGGAAACGAACAACGGCGGCCTGGTCTTCCCGATCGCCTATACGTCCGTCCACACCGAGGAACAGGGGCGCTGGTGCCTGCTCGCGTGGCAGGCGACGCGGTGCGCGACCGAGACATGAGCGCGCGTCGCGCTCCTTTTCATGCCCCCGAATCGAGCGGCCTTCTGGGCCGCTTTTTGCTGGCCCGTGCGGCGCGGATCGCGCGGCGCACGGGCGGTCGTTCCGCTCGCTGACGTTTGAACGCTCGGTCGATGCGCGGCCGTCAGGCCGCCGCGCGGTGGTCCGTGCAGTGCCACGCCGATCGGTTGATCGCACTGACGACCGCGTCGAGCGCGGCGCTCGCCGCATCGGCATGCAGGCCGACGCCGTGCCGCAGCGGTGCGTCGCCGACCCGGCAGCCGACCGATACCGCGAACCGTCCGTCCGTCGCGCGCACCGATTCGCACGACGCGACGTCGATCGCGGCGCCGGCCGCCGCCGCGAAGGCCGCGGCGAATCGTCGCACGGCGTCCTCCGGCGCCGACTCGGTCGCGGCCGCGGGCGCCGCCGCGATCTCGCGGTTCTGCCAGCGCGCGCTGCCGCCGTGGCGCGCGGCCGGGCCGTCGGTCTCGAAGAATTCGCGCGTGAACAGCGCGCAGATCGCGTCGCCCGTCACTTCCTCGCCGGATGCGTCCGCGAGCGTCTGCACCGCGTGGCTGAATTCGATCTGCACGCGCCGCGTCGGCGTGAAGCCCATCCCGCGTTCGAGCAGGAACGTCGCGCCGCCCTTGCCGGACTGGCTGTTCACGCGGATCACCGCGTCATAGCTGCGGCCGAGGTCGGCCGGGTCGATCGGCAGGTACGGCACTTCCCAGACCGCGTCGGGGCGTTGCTGCGCGAAACCCTTGCGGATCGCGTCCTGGTGCGAGCCCGAGAACGCGGTGAACACGAGGTCGCCCGCGTACGGGTGGCGCGGGTGCACGGGAATCTGGTTGCAGCGTTCGACGACGCGGCGCACCGCGTCGATGTCGGAGAAGTCGAGGCCCGGGTCGATGCCCTGCGTGTAGAGGTTCAGCGCGAGCGTGACGAGATCGACGTTGCCGGTGCGTTCGCCGTTGCCGAACAGGCAGCCCTCGATGCGGTCGGCGCCCGCGAGCAGCGCGAGTTCGGCCGCCGCCACCGCGGTGCCGCGGTCGTTGTGCGGATGCACCGACAGCACGATGCTGTCGCGATACGCGAGGTTGCGGTCCATCCATTCGATCTGGTCGGCGAACACGTTCGGGCTTGCGGCTTCGACGGTGGCCGGCAGGTTGACGATCATCTTGTGGTCGCGGGTCGGGCGCCACGTCTGCGCGACCGCGTCGCAGATCTCGCGTGCAAACGTCAGCTCGGTCATGCTGAAGGTTTCCGGCGAGTACTGGAAGGTCCACTGCGTGTCGGGGCGCGCGTCGGCGTGCGCCTTGATGATGCGCGTGCCGTCGATCGCGAGCGCCTTCACGTCGTTTTTCGACATCCCGAACACGATGCGGCGGAACGACGGGCACACCGCGTTGTACAGGTGCACGATCGCGCGCGGCACGCCTTCGAGCGCGTCGAACGTGCGGGCGATCAGGTCCTCGCGCGACTGCACGAGCACCTCGATCGTCACGTCGTCGGGAATCCGCTGGTCGTCGATCAGCTTGCGGACGAAATCGAAGTCGGTTTGCGACGCCGACGGAAAACCGACTTCGATCTCCTTGAACCCGATCGCCACCAGCATCTCGAAGAATTCGAGCTTCTGCTCGATGCTCATCGGCTCGATCAGCGACTGGTTGCCGTCGCGCAGGTCGGTGCTCATCCACACGGGCGCGCGCTCGATGGTGCGGGACGGCCAGCGGCGGCCATTGAGGCGGACGGGTTCGAACGGACGGTACTTGTCTTGCGGATTGCGCTGCATCTTCTGGACCTCGGGTCTCAAGTCGCGAGCGAAGACGGGCGGCATGAGCGACGGTTGGCGCTGCCTCGCATCGCCGCGCGCCATTGCGCCGCGGATGCGGATGATCTTCGCGAATCGGCCGACGGATAGACGGACGAATGCTGACGACTTCGGTTGTAAAAACTGCGAGAGGGGTACTGCGAGGAACTGCTGGGAGGGACCGTGCGGACAGCACACGGCGCTACGACAGCCTTAGGCTAGTCGTAGCGATAGCGGCCGCGCTAGGCGGCCGGAGGTAATTCGGAGGGTGTTCGGAAAGGAACGCATGGCAGTCACTCTATGCCAGGATGCGGGCGCGTGTCAAATGGTCGGGACAAAGGGGCCGGTCGCGGCCGCGTCGTCAGCGTGCGATGCGCGCGATCTCCACGATCGTCGCGACCTGCCGCGCCACCGTGTCCGGCACCGGCACCTCGCCGCGCAGCACGGCGTCCGTCCACGCGGCCGTGGTCGCCGCATCGCGCGCTTCGGGCAGCGCGACGGGCGGCGCATCGGTCGACGAACGCTCGGCCTCGATCAGTGTGTCGCACACGCCGTCGTGCAGCCAGTCGACCTGCACCTGGCGCCGCGTGTCGGCGACGGCTTCGCCCTCGGTGCCGCGCGCGAGCAGCGCGCCGCCCAGCGCGGCGTCCGGATGATCGCGAAACAGCTGCGCGAGGCTGTCGCGGTACGGCGGATGCGTGTAGTTGACGAGCCGCAGCCCGGCCGGCGCGAACGGCTGCAGGATCTTCACGAGCGTGTGCGTCGAGTTGCGTACGCCGAGCACGCTGCGCATCGACAGCAGGCGGGCGATGCGCGGCGCCAGGACGCCGATCGGTGCGAACGCGACGCGGCGCTCGGCCAGCATGTCCTCGATCGCATCGTGCGACGCCGACGGCGCGAGCGACAGCGCGGAGAAGATCTCCGCGCTCGTCACGCGACCGGGATCGCGCTCCACGCCGTGCACGAGCGCCGGTACGCCTTCGCGCGCGAGCAGCAGCGCGAGCAGCGGCACGAGGTTCGGCTGCTTGCGCGCACCGTTGTAGCTCGGGATCGCGACCGGGCGGAACGCGGCGTCCTGCACGTGCACGGGCTCGAACGACGCCTGCGCGGCGGCGAGCATCGCGGCCAGTTCGTCGGCGGTTTCGCCCTTCAGCCGATAGGCGATCAGGATCGCGCCAAGTTCGACGTCCGACACGCGTGCGTCGAGCATCGCGCGATAGAGCGCGAACGTGTCCTCGGCGGACAGCGCGCGCGCGCCGTTCGGGCCGCGGCCGATTTCCTTGATGAAGCGGGCGCAAGGGAACGGAGCGGCGGCGGTGTCGGGGGAAGCGGTCATCGGGGCGTGGGGCGGGCGGCCGGCATCGGGCCGCGCGGTGAGCGGTGAGGAATGCCCGAGTATCGCACGGGCGCGGCCGCGCATCGTGCCGCGCTACACTCTGGGTCCCGGCGGTGCGCGCGCCGGTTGCGCCGCGCCCGTGCCGTTGCCGGCCGAATACGACCAACAGAGACATCCCATGAAGCTCTACAGCTATTTCCGCAGTTCCGCGTCGTACCGCGTGCGGATTGCCCTGAACCTGAAGCGGCTGCCGTTCGACTATGTTCCCGTGCACATGCTGCGCGACGGCGGCGAGCAACTGAAGGACGCGTACCGCGCAGTGAATCCGGACGCGGTCGTGCCGACGCTGGTCGACGGCGACGCGACGCTGCAGCAGTCGCTCGCGATCATCGAGTATCTCGAGGAAACCCATCCCGAGCCCGCGCTGCTGCCGAAGCAGCCGGTCGATCGCGCATACGTGCGCGCGATCGCGCTGCAGATCGCGTGCGAAATCCATCCGCTGAACAACCTGCGCGTGCTGAAGTACCTGAAGCACACGATGAAGGTGCCCGAGGAGGCGAAGAGCGCGTGGTACCGGCACTGGATCGAGGCCGGCTTCGAGACGCTCGAGACGCGTCTCGCGAGCGATCCGCGCACCGGCAAGCTGTGCTTCGGCGACACGCCGACGCTCGCCGACGTGTGCCTCGTGCCGCAGGTGTTCAACGCGAACCGCTTCTCGATCGATACCACGCGCTTCCCGACGATCCAGCGGATCGCCGACCACGCCGCGGCGCTCGACGCGTTCAAGGCCGCCGAGCCGGGCGCGCAGCCCGACGCGGAATGAGCGCGCCGCGCCGCTGGTGACGAGCGGGCGCGCATGAAAAAGGGCGCCCGAAGGCGCCCCGTGCGGTGCGTGCCGGCGAGGGTCAGCCGAGCAGCGCGTCCGCGAATTCCACCGCGCTGAACGGCTGCAGGTCCTCGACCTTTTCGCCGACGCCGATGAAGTAGACGGGCACCGGGCGTTGCCGCGCGATCGCGGCGAGAATCCCGCCCTTCGCGGTGCCGTCGAGCTTCGTGACGATCAGGCCCGTGAGGCCGAGCGCGTCGTCGAATGCCTTCACCTGCGTGAGCGCGTTCTGGCCGGTGTTCGCGTCGATCACCAGCAGCACTTCGTGCGGCGCGCCGTCGTGCGCCTTCGCAATCACGCGCTTTACCTTCTTCAGCTCTTCCATCAGGTGGAGCTGCGTCGGCAGGCGGCCGGCCGTATCGGCCATCATCACGTCGATCTTGCGCGCGCGCGCGGCGCTGACCGCGTCGAAGATCACCGCGGCCGGATCGCCGCTTTCCTGCTGCACGACCGTCACGTTGTTGCGTTCGCCCCAGACCGCGAGCTGCTCGCGCGCGGCCGCGCGGAACGTATCGCCCGCGGCCAGCAGCACCGACTGGTCGAAGCTCTGCAGATGCTTCGCGAGCTTGCCGATGCTGGTCGTCTTGCCCGCGCCGTTCACGCCGGCGATCATCATCACGAGCGGCTGCGCGCGGCCGAGCATCAGCGATTTCTCGAGCGGCGTCAGCAGTTCGACGAGCAGGTCGTGCAGCGCGCCCTTTACCTGCTGCGGGTCGGTCAGCCGGCCCGTGCGCACCTTTTCGCGCAGCGCGCCGAGCAGGTACTCGGTCGCATCGACGCCCGCGTCGGACATCAGCAGCGCGGTTTCGAGCTCCTCGTACAGATCCTCGTCGATCTTCGTGTTGACGAAGACGCCGGTGATGCTCGAGCCCGTTTTCGCGAGCCCCGTTTTCAGGCGCGCGAGCCACGACTTCTTCGCGGACGCGTCCTGCAGCGGCGGCGGGACGATCTCGACCGTCTCGACGACCTCGTCGCGGCCGTCGTTGGTCGGCGTGACCGTCATCACGACGGCCGGCGCGGCCGGTTGCGCGGGTGCCTGCGGCACGTCGGCCGCGGGCGGGGCCACGGGCGCGGGCGCATCGGACGGCTCGTCCGCTTGCTGCGCGTCGGCCGATTGCGATTCCGCCGGATCGGGCTCCTGCGATTTCTTGAATCGTTTGAAGAAACTGAACATGGTCTGACGTCGGGAAGAGGGCAGGCCCGCCGAGAGAGGCGGGGCGCTGGGCGGGCCGTTCTGCGTTCGCGCGGGCGCGGCGCACGGCGGCCGAGACCGTGCATTTTATCAGTGCGGCGTGGCGCTCGCGTCAGCGCGCGCCGCCGCTGTGGTAACGTGCGCCTGTTTGGCGGTGCGCCCCTGCGCGCGCCCGGTCCCTCCGTCGTCGATATCCCGTATGTCCCGTTTCTCTTCCGGCCGCCCGGCGGCCCCTCCTGCCCGCGGCAAGCCGCACACGATCCGCATCATCGGCGGCGACTGGAAGCGCACGCCGCTCGCGGTGCTCGATCTCGACGGCCTGCGGCCGACACCCGACCGCGTGCGCGAGACGCTGTTCAACTGGCTCGGCCAGGATCTCGAAGGCCGCCGCTGCCTCGACCTGTTCGCGGGCACCGGCGCGCTCGGCTTCGAGGCCGCGTCGCGCGGCGCGGCGGGCGTCGTGATGGTCGAGCGTCACCCGCGCGCCGCGCAGCAGCTGCGGGCGATCAAGGACAAGCTCGGCGCCCGTTCGGTCGAGGTTGCCGAGGCCGATGCGCTGCGGCTCGCAGCCGGGCTCACGCCGGGCGCGTTCGACGTCGTGTTTCTCGATCCGCCGTTCGGCGAACCGGCCGTGCTCGATCGCGCGATCGCGCTGGCGGCGCCGCTCGTCGCGGCGGGCGGCGCGCTGTACGTCGAAACGGGGGCGGAACTCGACCCGGCCGCGCACGAGGCGCTCGCGGGCTGGGAGGTGGTGAAGCACGGCAAGGCCGGCGCGGTTCACTATCATTTGCTGCGGCGCGAAAATGATGAATAATGCGCGTTCCATACGAGGCGGCGCGCCGCAAAGGCGACGCATGCCCATCTCGGCAGTGGCGTGCGCATCGCGCGGCTGCCATCCCGTTTGCGTGATGACAGGAGGAGCGACATGGTAGTCGCCGTGTATCCCGGTACGTTCGATCCGCTGACGCGCGGGCACGAAGACCTCGTGCGGCGTGCGTCGAGCATTTTTGATACGCTGGTCGTGGGCGTCGCCGACAGCCGCGCGAAAAAGCCGTTTTTCTCGCTCGAAGAACGTCTGACGATTGCGAACGAGGTGCTCGGCCATTACCCGAACGTGAAGGTGATGAGTTTCACCGGTCTCCTGAAGGATTTCGTCCGGACCAACAACGCACGCGTGATCGTGCGCGGCCTGCGTGCCGTGTCCGATTTCGAATATGAGTTCCAGATGGCGGGGATGAACCGCTACCTGTTGCCCGACGTCGAGACGATGTTCATGACACCGTCCGACCAGTACCAGTTCATCTCGGGGACGATCGTGCGCGAAATCGCGCAGTTGGGCGGTGATGTCAGCAAGTTCGTGTTCCCGTCCGTCGAGAAGTGGCTGACCGAGAAAGTGACGGCGATGGGAGGAGGCCCTGCCGCGTGATGCGGCGCCGGCCGGTTTCGTCGCGAAGCCGGCCGCCGGCCTGAAGAAGTGAGATCAGTATGGCTTTGATGATTACCGACGAGTGCATCAATTGAAAATTGGGGTCATATCGCTGGTTTAACCGTGGGCTGAGGCTTTCCAGCTTTTCCAATTGTCCGAAATCATGTTTTTGCAACTCAACTGCAACTCAGAGGCAAAAACATGGCGACATTCAGTCAGCGCAGCGGACGCTGGCAAGTCAAAATTAATCGCAAGGGATTTCCTACGCAGTACAAATCATTTGCGACGAAGGCAGAAGGGCAAGTCTGGGCACGTTCCGTCGAAACGTCGATGGACGACGGAACGTGGGTCGATCCGGCAGGTACGACCGACATAACCTTCGGCAAACTACTGGAGCGTTACAAGGAATCGATCACGCCGACCAAGCGTAGCAGGCGCAGCGAAGAATATCGGATCGGCAAAATGCTGCGCGACAAGATCGCTGAATACAGCATGCGCAATCTGACGGCCAGTCTGCTGGCCGATTACCGCGATCAACGTCTCAAGGTGGCTACCAACTCGTGCGTCTGCCGTGAACTCGCGACGATCAGCGCAGTGATCACCCATGCGCAACGTGAATGGGGACTCTCAGTAAGCAATCCGACGAAGCTTGTGAAAAAGCCCCGATTGCCACCTGGGCGGAATCGCATATTGAAGCCTGCCGAACTTGATTGCCTCTTGCATGAACTGCATGCGGAGCGCCACGGATTGCGGAGCAAGTGGTTGCTACCGCTCGTGAAGCTTGCGCTTGAGACTGCGATGCGACAAGGAGAATTATTGTCTCTGCAATGGAGACACGTTGACTTCGATCAACGCACGGCCTATCTCCCTATAACGAAAAACGGCAAGGATAGGTATGTTCCGTTGAGCAGTGCCGCGATCACAATTCTGGAAAGCTTGGAGCGCATCGACGAGCGCGTTATCCCGATCAGTCAGAACGTCGTCTTGTGTGCGTGGCCGCGAGCGTGCAAACGTGCCGGAATAGAAAACTTTCACTTTCACGATCTCCGGCACATGGCAACGACGAATCTTGCCAAAAAGCTGCCGAACGTGATCGAGCTTGCATCGGTGACGGGACATTCGAACGTTCAGATGCTGAGTCGGTATTACCACACGTCGGCGAGCGAACTGGCGAAGAAGCTCGGATAAGCGCTGATAACTTGTGTATACCGTACACACGGGAAACCTCAAAAAATGCGGTTCTCTATAATAACGAAGCCCTGTTCGATTGCGTACGGACAGGGCTTGTGCCTCAAGTAAACGTCGGTTCGACCGACATTTACCGGATATCGATCAGATCGGCTTGGCGTTGAGGTTGGCGAGCTGCTTCTTCGCCTTGTCGACGCGATGGGTCAGGTCGGCACGCTTTGCTGCGACCGTCTGGCGCTTGGCGGCCTGCTTCTGCGCTTTGATGCGCTGCTGCTCAAGGTCTGCGACTTCATGCAGACCTGCTCGGGTCAGGATTTCGTGGTATCTCATGGGTGTTGTCTCCATCACTGGCTGCTGGTATTTATACGAAATAAGACCATGAGTGACCGGCCGTGCGGGATACTTGCACAGCAACTGACCGGTAGTTGTGCATTGGTCAAATGAAGAACGAATATTTCTCTATATGCTACGGGGGTAGTAATGAAGGAACGGTTCGAGGGAGAAACGCGTCGTCAAAATCTCATCGACGCGCTTGGAATGCAGGGAGTTTGTCGGGATATTCCCAACTTGCCGGAGCGATTGGCCGATACTTGCGAGCTTGTCGAGTTTCATGACGGGGAAAAACTGATCGTGCAGGGTGATCAGTCAAGCGACGTTTACTTGTTATTGACCGGTGGCACGAAGATCGTCGTAGGTAAGAAAGAGGTTGATCGCGTTGATGCGGGTAGGCACGTGGGTGAAATGGCCGCAATCGAAGCGCTACCGCGATCCGCAACTGTAGTCGCCGATGGCACTGTCGTGGCGGCCAAACTCTCAGAGTCTCAGTTCATAGAGTTGGCAGATCAATTTCCTCGGATATACAAGCATATTGCTACTGAGCTAGCGCGCCGCTTGGAACGACGCAACAAGGCACTTGCCCGCGCAGATCAAAAGGTAAATGTGTTTGCGATTTCCTCAGTTGAAGCTCTGCCGGTCGCCGAAACAGGGGTCATTGCATTTGAGCATGAAGAAAATATCAGATTCTGGAACTGGCCTGACAACGTTTTTGGAGTGAGTAGTTATCCACTCGAAGACCTCGAACAGCATCTTGAAACGGCCGATTTTGCTATCGCAATTGCACAAGATGATGATCTGACAACATCTCGCAAGGGGAGGAGCCCGAGTCCACGAGACAATGTCATATTCGAGCTTGGATTATTCATGGGACGGCTTGGCCGCCGCCGAACCATTTTGATGAAACCGAAGGGCGTGGCTATAAAGCTGCCGAGCGATCTTGCTGGCGTAACAACCATCGACTATCCAGCAAAGCTATCCGATGACGCCCCGAACCGCGATATGGCGGCAGCATGGAAGAAGGTTCGCACGCACATCGAGAAAGTAAATCGATGAACAATAATGAGACTGCGAAGGTGCGTGCCGCGATCGAGCAAGGCCTCGATCGTGCAGAGTCCAATTGGAGAAAAGTCGGTCATTTGTTGGTAGAGGCACGGCTACAAAAGTCAATGGAGTCATACGCTGCCGATAGCGCCGACTCAAACATCCCGGGTTATCGGGTTGTGTCGGCAGATCATCCGCAAGTCGACGAGTTTATCGCGCTGGTAATTGACATGCGTGGATCCACCCAACGACTCAAGACGCATATAAAAAATGCGAAAGTCAATGGACTACAACGGGTTTACTACGAAACGTCAGCACTTCTACCAGCTTTCGCCGTTACCTGCGGCTTCAAAGATGGCATGGTTACAGAATATTTGGGTGATGGCGGATTGGTATTGTTCAGTGTAAACAAGGACGATAGGGAAAATTCTGTTCGGCTTGCATACCGTGCCGCGAAAGACTGTATCGGTAGTATGAGGACGCTGATTAATGACGCAATCGCGGAACGCTACAATCTGCCGGAAATTTCCCTTGGGGTTGGACTGGCGATGAGTAAAGCAATGATCACCTTAGTAGGCGTGCCCGGCAACTATCAACCTAAAGCCATCGGTTCATGTGTGTGGGATGCGACAAAACTTAGCGGCGGTGTAAATGCCGTGCATGTTTCGCCAGATATAAAAGGTATTTGGCCATCATCTCAAGGAGGGTTGATGCGATTCAGGCGGCTCGATCTCAAGCATGTCGAGGGATTTAAAATGTATAAAGAGTCCGCGACAGACCGATAACTGATTAATAGCAGGTCCGAACATCGGACCTGCCAGGCACTTCACTTCTTGCTAACAAACCCCGACCGCATCAGACCGCTGACGGCTTCGATCTGAGCATCAAGTTCACCGGCAGCAACTGCCGCCTTGAGCGTTTCGAGCGTTGGAATCAGATCGTCCAGCGTACCGACTTCGATAGCCTGCTTACCTTCGCAAGTTCCAGCGTCTTAGCACCGTACTTGACGAACATATGAACGCGGCCGTTTTCGGCAGTCCACCACCAAGCACGGACACGCTTCTGCACTTCCAAGTTACGTCGTTCGCCGGTTTCTGCATCCTTCACCGAACGAAACTTCGTCGGTGTAAACGACGTTCCAGCCTGTTGAGCCTTGGCGAGTTCCGTCTGTTCCCAAATTTGCGCGATCAGTCGGTTACGGCGTTGCACGATCTGCGGCAGCGCACCGGGCCGTTTCGCAGCGACGATCTTCAGATTTGCGATTGCGCTCATGTATTCCTCCTATGTCGTTTCGATACAGAGGAGGATGTATTCCGTCTGGCATGGGATCAAGAAAAGTTTGACGCTGTGTCTCGCTTCGCGTGCTACCCTGCGGAACCGCAATTTCGGCGGACAAAGTCATAGGTTGAGCCACAAGAATTTTTGTGGGATCTGGTAGCGAAACGCATGATGGCTCGTTTGGCCAACCGTAGGGGAAATGTCGGTCGCACCGACAATTGGTGCGGCCTGGGTTGCCATGGCTCTCATGCTTGCGCGCCGTGCGAATCTAGAAAGCCAACGCCGTCCAGAAAAGAGCAGGGTGCGACGCCGAAGATGGCTTAGCCGATTGCTCGGACTGGACGCCGACCGGCGCCGTCATCGTCCTTCCGTGCAAGGACTGCCGTGCCCACCACAACGACAGATCACCCTTGAAATATTTGTGCGAAGAGGGAGCCCCTTGAATGGTTTTACCCGACCTTAAGTTTCGGGATCTCGAATTGTGCGTCAACCGACAATGGTGATGTTCTGCTCGGCCATGCGCTAGACTTTTTGATGTGTGCAGGCTCGAGCATCGAACCCGCTAAGTCAAATTGTCTGTAATTCAAGCCGACTAAATCACCAGGCGCCGGGCTTGAAGTGAAACGCTGTCAGCCCAGAACCGTTTTCCAAACAGAAGCTCTGCCAGTTGAATCCTGGCAAACTACTGAGAGTTGCCGTGATCTTGCAGCTAACGTGGCTCGTGCCAACGCAGCGTTAAAGTCCGATTCGGTGAACAGTGCTCTTGCGCGGTTAGGAAGGAATGCGCCCCAATTTCCAGCTCTGTGTGGTTTGAGTGTCAAAAAATCAACGTCCGTGCCGGTAATTGAAGCTGGTGGCACACCACGGGCAATATGAGATGTGCTTAGGCGCTCAGTCGCTGCAGAAACAAGGGCATCAAAGCTGAGAGCAAGCGTAAGTGCTTGGGGCAGTGCCGCCATCAGTTGACTATGCGACACGTTATACGATGGTACGTGTGCAGCCTTGTGACGCTCACGCGCCAACTGCTTAAACACATCATCAACGTTGCCCGGCATTGCCATGCCGGCCTTCTGACTCACAATTCCCGCAGCCCGCCAAAAATTGTCGACACCAAAACTTTTCGCAATCTTTGAGACATCTTCCGAAGTAATATTGGATTTGTCACGCCCGAACGAATAGGCCGTGAACTGATAGGGTGACCCCAATGAACCCGCTGCAACAGCAACGGCGGCTTGTTCGAACTCTGAAAGCTTGTCGCTCATTGGCAAACTACGAGATAGATTGCCAAGCCCCTCAAACGTCGCAATCAGAGACGCCGCTTTCAGTCCAATGGGCAAGTGGGTATATGGCACCGCTGTTTGATCAATAGCTCTCGCGCACTCTAGGCTTCGATCTCGCAGAAAACCCTCCAGCGCGCTAAAGAGCATTACCATACAGCCGTTGCGTATAACGACTGCTGGGCTATTCGGGGTAGGTACCGGGGAACTATCGGTTGACAGAGGATCAGACAGGACCGTCTGTATAGCGGCGATTCTGCCGACAAGTTGATCACGTGCGGTCGACATTTCTACCTCACGCTATCGTGTCCAGCATGCCCTTAATAGCTCCTATACGACCCTCAACACTGGAGCGAGTATTCGTGCCGGTACGCACCCAACCTTCGAATTCACCGCCCTCAAAAAGCTTCTTGGTCGCCTTGCGAATTTGTGGAATCTTCGCGCTAAGCTTTTTTACCTTTGCTACACTCAGCAGTGACACAGCGACCATCTGCGCGTCGTACATGCCGGCAAGGAACTGGTTTCGTGTCGATGCTCCGTCGTATCTCTTGAAGGCGTCTGCCCCCCAGAACATCTCGCATCGGGCTAGTGCATCTAGGAATGCTTTCCTGAAAGCCGCAAGCTGGGCGGGAGACGGATCACGGTTCTTCTCCATGAACTTATCCATGGACCTTCGATAGTCACCGGAGAAGTTCGCCCATGAATCACGCATTGTCATAAAGCGCAACACGTATTCCACATCCTGCATCTGCAGATATGCAGGCTCGGTATTCTTTGATATTTTTAGCTGCTGGCGCAGAAAATTCGAGGTCGAGAGTTGGAACAAGAGATCGTTTAGTTTTCCTCGAAACGCCGCGTTTCTAATTTCCTGCGCAAACAGAGCTTCGCCACCTGTGTTGAGACGCTCAAAAACCTCGTACTTCAAATCCGGATCGGACTGTTTCAATAGCGTGATGACGCGAACGTACGGGCGAATTTCGAGCGCATTTTTGGGCTCGGTCGGTAGCTTCTCAAACGTAAATCCTGTTAGTGCGGTAAATTTCTCCAACTCACCCAGTGAAAACTTGTTCCGCATGAACCGGGTAATCGTGGATAGGCGTTGTTTCCCATCGATCACGGTGTATTTACCGTATGCCTCTTCGGCGAGATACACCGGCGGGATCGGGATGTTCAATAAGAACGACTCGATTAACGCAGACTGCCGCTTCGGACTCCAGCGCTCTCGCCGTTGATACGACGGCTGCGTATCGATTGCTCCCTTCTCAACCATGGCCGCCACAGTCTCCAACGACATATCAGAAGCCTGCAGGACAAGACGGTCCTGAGCGGCGTTGAAGATCTTCGTGATTTCGATCTCTTTCTGAGATGTGCTAGCGGGGGCGGCCATTTGGGCTCCTGGCGTCAATTATTGAAAGGGCTGGATCGGCGGGTAGCGTAGCACATTCGCCGTAGTGTCCCCACGCGAATGCGGCTTACGTAGATGTCCGGGCCCATCGAAATCGCGCCGTTCGGGCACTCGGGCTCGCAAACGTCGCAATTGTGCGGAAAACGTCTTGTTGCTCATGGCGTGGCGTGCTATCTCGACTTTGCGCGGTGCAAAATCTGCAACACCTGTGCAACTCGGCCGCAACTCAAAAACATGGATTTCGGGGAATTTGCACGACCGTGCGGAAGGATGAAAAGCTATAATATATTGTTTTTTATAGGAAAGTTGGTGGCAGCATGGCTTTGATGATTACCGACGAGTGCATCAATTGCGACGTGTGCGAGCCCGAGTGCCCGAACGGCGCGATTTCGATGGGCCCGGACATCTACGTGATCGACCCGAACAAGTGCACCGAGTGCGTCGGCCATTTCGACGAACCGCAGTGCCAGCAGGTGTGTCCGGTCGAATGCATTCCGCGCGATCCGCAGCATGACGAATCGCACGCGCAGTTGATGGAGAAGTATCACGCGCTGATCGCCGTGAAGGGCGACGACGCGTCGTGATCCGGCGGTGACGCGCGCCCGTTGATGGGCGAGCGCGCGTTCCGCGTCCCGATCGGCGCCACCCGGCGCCGGTTCTTCCGTATCAGGCCAGCCACTCGCGCAACGCCGCGACCAGCGCGTCGCATTCGGCGTCGGTGCCGACCGTGATGCGCAGGTGCTGGTCGATCCTCGGCAGCCGGAAGTGCCGCACGAAAATTTCCCGTTCCTTCAGTTTCGCCGCGATCGTGCCCGCATCGTGCGCGGGATGGCGCGCGAACACGAAATTCGCCGCCGACGGCACGATGTCGAAGCCGAGCGCGTCGAGCGCGTGCGTGAGCCGCGTCCGGCTGTCGACCACGCGCCGGCAGGTCGCGTCGAAATAGTCGGTGTCTTCATACGCGGCCTGCGCGGCGACCTGCGCGAGCCGGTCGAGCGGATAGGAGTTGAAGCTGTCCTTCACGCGGTTCAGTGCGTCGATCAGCGCCGCATCGCCGAACGCGAAGCCGACGCGCATGCCGGCGAGCGAGCGCGCCTTCGACGTCGTGTGCACGACGAGCAGGTTCGGATGACGGTCGATCAGCGCAATCGCCGACTGCGCGCCGAAATCGACATACGCCTCGTCGATCACGACGACCGATGACGGGTTCGCGGCCGCGATCCGCTCGACATCCGCGAGCGGCAGCGCGCGCCCGGTCGGCGCATTCGGGTTCGGAAACAGCACGCCGCCGGCATCGTCGAGGTAGTCGTCGACACGGATCGAGAAGTCGTCCGCGAGCGGCACGATCGCGGTCTCGACACCGTACAGACGCGCGTAGGTCGGATAGAAGCTGTACGTGATGTCCGGAAAGCGCAGCGGCCGGTCGTGCTTCAGCAGCGCCTGGAACGTGTGCGCGAGCACCTCGTCGGAGCCGTTGCCGACGAACACCTGCTCGGGCTTGATGCGGTGATGGGCCGCGACCGTCTCGCGCAGCGCGCGCGCGACCGGGTCGGGATAACGACGCAGCGTGTCGCCGGTCGTGCCGAGTTCGCGTGCGATCGCCGCGACGACGCGCGGCGACGGCGGATAGGGATTCTCGTTGGTGTTCAGCTTGACGGGGTGCGCGAGCGCGGGCTGCTCGCCCGGCACGTAAGGCACGAGTTGCTGAACGACGTCGCTCCAGTAACGGCTCACCGCTTGGCTCCTGTCGGGCAAAACGTCGAGATTACCGCATGTGCGCGTCGTAGTGGGGCGGGCGCAGCCGCCCGGCGACGCCGGACGGCCCGATGCACCGGGCCGGTGCGAGCGGCGATCAGTTGCGATGCAGTTGCATCGTCGCGCGGTCGAGTTCGCCCTTGACGACCATCGGCATCACGGCGAGCGCGCGTTCGATCGACGCGTCGATCACGTCCTGCTCCTCGCGGCGCGGCGGCTTCAGCACGAAGTTCGCGACGTCGGGCTTCGCGCCGGCGCGTGCGCTTTCCGGAATCAGGTCGCGCGGATGGCCGATGCCGATCCGCAGCCGCCAGTACTGCTGCGACGACAGGTGCGCGGAGATGTCCTTCAGGCCGTTGTGGCCGCCGCTGCCGCCGCCGAGCTTCAGCTTCACGGTGCCGGGTGGCAGGTCGAGCTCGTCGTGCGCGACGAGGATCTCGTCGGGCAGGATCTTGAAGAATTGCGCGAGCGCGACGACCGACTGGCCGGAGCGGTTCATGTAGGTCTGCGGCTCGAGCAGATGGACTTCCTCGCCGTGCAGGCGCGCTTTCGCGTAGAAGCCGTGGAATCGGCGTTCGTCGCGCAGCGTCGTGCCGGCTTCGCGGGCGAGCTGGTCGATCAGCCAGAAGCCGGCGTTGTGGCGCGTCGCGGTGTATTCCGCCCCGGGATTGCCGAGGCCGACGATCAGTTTGATCATGACGTTTCGAAGGCGGCAGCGGCCGCCTGGGCGCAGAAAAAGAAAAACCCGCCGGGCAAGCCGCGGCGGGTTGCGTCGACCGTTTCGTGAAACGGATCGATGGGGCGCGTAGGCAGCCGCTTAGGCAGCCGGCGTTTCGCCTTCGGCTGCGTCCGACACGGCACCAGCCGGGACCGTCGCCGAAGCGATGACCGGGTTTTCCGCGTCGATGTGCGCGACCAGCGCGACGCCCTTCGGCAGCGTGATGTCCTTCGCGTGCAGCGATTGACCGGCTTCGATCTTCGACAGGTCGACTTCGAGGAACTCCGGCAGGTCGGCCGGCAGGCACTCGATTTCGATTTCCGTCGCGACGTGCGAAACGATCGCGCTCGACAGCTTCACGGCCGGGCTGACTTCCGCGTTCAGGAAGTGCAGCGGTGCCTTCGTGTGCAGCTTCTTCTTCGCGTCAACGCGCTGGAAGTCCACGTGCAGCACCAGTTGCTTGAACGGGTGGTATTGCACGTCGCGCAGCAGAACCTGTTGCGACTGGCCAGCCACTTCGAGGTCGAGGATCGACGAGTGGAAAGCTTCCTTCTTCAGGGCGTGCCACAGGGCGTTGTGATCCAGTTCGATCTTTTGCGGGGCGGCTTCGCCACCGTAAACGATACCCGTGGTCTTGCCAGCGTTGCGCAGGCGGCGGCTCGCACCCGTACCTTGCTGTTGGCGCTCGAAAGCGACGACTTTCATATGATTCTCCAATAGCTGCCCGCGACCAGGCAGTAAAACGGGGCCGTCAAACGGCGGCCCCTGATGAAACGGCCGGGGTTTCGTCTATCCCGTCCGATTGTGCAAAAAGCGAAGCGTTGCCGCTTCGCTTTCCGCGCATGCTTTGTTCCGTCGATTCGCGATCAGGATTCCGCGAACAGCGACATCACCGAATCGCCGCGGCGGATCCGCGAGAACGTCTCGGCCAGCAGGCTCGCGCTCGTCAGCGAGCGGATCTTCGAGCAGGCCAGCGATTCGGCCGACAGCGGGATCGTGTCGGTGACGACCAGCTCGTCGAGTGCCGATGCGGCGATGCGATCCGCGGCGCCGCCCGACAGCACGGGGTGCGTCGCGTACGCGAACACCTGCTTCGCACCGCGGTCCTTCAGCACTTGTGCGGCCTTGCAGAGCGTGCCGGCCGTATCGACCATGTCGTCCATGATCACGCAGGTGCGGCCTTCGACTTCACCGATGATGTTCATCACTTCGGCGACGTTCGCCTTCGGGCGACGCTTGTCGATGATCGCGAGATCGCAGTTGAGCTGCTTCGCGAGTGCCCGGGCACGCACCACGCCGCCGACGTCCGGCGACACGACGAGCAGATCCGAGTAGTTCTGCTTGCGCAGGTCGCCCAGCAGGATCGGCGTTGCGTAGATGTTGTCGACCGGGATGTCGAAGAAGCCCTGAATCTGGTCGGCGTGCAGATCCATCGTGATGATCCGCTCGACGCCGGCGATTTCCAGCATGTTCGCGACGATCTTCGCCGAGATCGCGACCCGCGCCGAACGCGGGCGGCGATCCTGACGAGCGTAGCCGAAGTAGGGGATGGCTGCGGTGATCCGGCCGGCGGATGCGCGCTTGAGCGCATCGACCATGATCATCAGTTCCATCAGGTTGTCGTTCGCCGGTGCGCACGTGGATTGCAGGACGAAGACGTCCTTGCCACGCACGTTTTCCTGGATCTCGACCTGGATCTCGCCGTCGGAGAAACGGCTGACCATTGCTTTGCCGAGGGGGATACCAAGGATATTGACGACTTCCTGGGCAAGCGCGGGATTCGCGTTGCCAGTAAAGACCATCAGGCCATCATGGCTGTGGCTGCTCATCGTGCACCTGCTTCAGGCTTGGGGCGGGAAATGCGGGAAAATTTTTGGCAGGGGAGGAAGGACTCGAACCCTCGCATGCCGGAATCAAAATCCGGTGCCTTGACCAACTTGGCGACTCCCCTACACTTAACTGACTGCTTCACCGAACTCGTGTAGGCCGTTCGGCAAAGTAAAACTTCATGACGCGAAAGCGAAGAGCGGATGCTCGTTCAGACTCTCGGCAACTGCGCCCTTCCAGCTGGCGGGCAGCTTGGCTTTCGCCGCTTCTGCCTCGTGCTTGCTGTGAAACGCTGCAAACACGCTTGCTCCGGAGCCGGTCATCCTCGCGGGGGTCACATCATACAACCATTTGACCGCCTGCGCAACTTCCGCGTACTTCCTTGTTACAACTTCCTGCATGTCGTTCCGGCCGAAGCTATCTGGCCATCCCGCATCGCTGGTTTGCTGTGCAAGAAAGTCAGCAATTGTGACGGGCTTCGTATCTCTTGTCAACAACTCATCTGAAAATATTTCAGCGGTCGGGACATGAACGCTTGGCGTCACAACCAAGAACCAGCGAGTCGGCAATTCTACCTCAGCTAATTCTTCTCCGATACCCTCTGCGAACGCATTTTTTCCAAAAATAAAAAACGGGACGTCGGCGCCGAGTTTGACCGCGAGCGACTGCAGCTCGGCACGCGGCAGGTCGAGCTGCCACAGGCGGTTCAGCGCGAGCAGCGTCGTCGCCGCGTCGGAGCTGCCGCCGCCGAGACCGGCGCCCATCGGCAGGCACTTGTCGATCTCGATGTCGACGCCGTGCGCGGTGCCCGTATGCGTTTTCAGCAGGTTGGCCGCGCGCACGACGAGATCGCTTTCCTCGGGCACGCCGGGCACGTCGGTGACGCGTGCGACGCGACCGTCGTCGCGCAGCGTGAAGTGCAGCGTATCGCCCCAGTTCAGCAGCTGGAACACGCTCTGCAGGTCGTGATAGCCGTTCGGGCGACGGCCGGTGATGTGCAGGAACAGGTTGAGTTTCGCGGGCGCAAGGCAGTTGCGCAGCGAGCGGGTCGAATCGGTCATGCGTATGTCTGGGCTGGGCCGGTGCTCACTGGTCGAGCACGAGCTTGATGTCGAGCGGCGGTGTCGCGCGCACGAGGTTGACGCGTTTGACGCCCGTGGCCGGGGCGTCCGCGTAGGCAAGGTAGTCGATCGTCCAGCCGTCCTGGCGGATCTGCTTGACGCGCGTGCCGTCGGCCGGGTCGCGCACGGTTTCCGCCTGTGTCGCGGGCGCGGCCGTCGGCAGCAGCCAGTAGCGCAGGCCGGCGAGCGGCAGTTCGAAGCCGAGCGTCTTCTGCATCAGGTCGCCGACGTCCGGCGCGTATTGCGTCGGACGGTTCGGCAGTTCGAGCGAGGCTGCCTGCGGCGTCGATTTCACGATCGCGAGCGTCTGGCCGAGCGGGCTGCGCAGCTCGAGCGACACGTCGTCGCCGTGTTCCTGCCAGTCGAAGTTGCCGTACACGTGCTGCTGCTTGCCGAGACGGTCGTCGTACTGCACCGCGAAGCGGCCGTGGTAAGCATGCGACGCGGCCGTTTGCAGCACCGCGCCGGTCGCCGGCGCGCTGGCCGACGGCGGCGTGCTCGCGCAGCCGGCGAGCGCGAGCGCCGCGCCGGCCGCGGCCAGCGTGCGCTGCGCGCGGGAGAACAGGGAAAGCGTCGGGAACATCCGCATCAGAGGCCGTTGATCTGGAGGCGCTTCAGCGTCTGCACGAGCGTCTCGTTGTCGGGTTCGAGCTTCTGCGCGTCGCGCCATGCGGAACGTGCGTCGTCCTGCGCGCCGCTCTTCCACAGCACTTCGCCGAGGTGCGCGCCGATTTCGGCGTTCGGCTGCAGTTCGTACGCGCGCCGCAGGACCTTCGTCGCGCCGGCCGTGTCGCCCATCCGGTACTTCACCCAGCCGAGGCTGTCCATGATGTACGCGTCATTCGGCGCGAGCGCCATCGCCTTGTCGATCAGCTTGCTGGCTTCGGGCAGGCGCTGGTTGCGGTCGGCCAGCGAATAGCCGAGCGCGTTGTACGCCTGCGGGTTGTCGGGCTGCGTGCGGATCAGCTCGCGCAACTGCTTTTCCATCGTCGTGTAGTGGCCGGTCTTTTCGGCCGCCATCGCGTAGTCGTAGCGCAGGTCGGGATCGTCGGGGAAGTCCTGGACCGCCTGGCCGAGCCGCGCCTCGGCTTCCGGATAGCGTTTCGCTGTGAACAGGATCGACGCGTCGGTGCGCGCGACCACGGCCGCGTCGCGCGGATCGGTGATCGGCAGGTCGTCGAGCACCTTGCGCGCCTCATCGGTCTTGCCCTGTTTCTGCAGCAGCTGCGCGCGCGTGATTTGCGCGGGCAGGTAGTGCTGGCTCGTCTGGTCGACCTTGTCGAGCCATTGCGACGCCTGCGCGTCGTTGTTCTGGTCGATCGCGATCTGCGCGAGGTAGATGTAGCCCTGGCCGACGTCGAGGTTCGGCTGCTTGTTGCCGAGCTGCACGTACTGCTTCAGGTAGGCGGTCGCTTCGTCGAGCTTCTTCTGCTGGATCTTGATCAGCGCGAGCGCCATCAGCGGCGTCGGATCCTTCGCGTCGAGCTTGCGCATCGTCTCGAACTGCTTCTGCGCGTCGTCGAGGCGGTCGTCGGCGAGATACAGCTGCGACAGCGCGAGCCGCGCATCGCGCGACTTCGGATTCTGCTGAACATACTTCTCGAACGAGGCGATGCCGGCCGCGCGTTCCGCCGGGCCCATCTGCGACAGCATCAGCGCCGCCGGCAGGTAGTCGGGGCGCAGCGCCAGCGCCTGCTTCAGCGACTGCGCGGCGCCGTCCTTGTCGTCGACCGCGAGCTGCTGCCGTGCGATCGCGAGCTGGGCCTCGGGGCGGTTCATGTCGTTCTTCAGCATGTCCTTCAGCACCGCGAGGCCGCCGACGCGGTCGGGGCCGCGCACGAGCAGCGCCTGCAGCGCGAGGATCGCCGGGCCGCGCGTCTCGCCGGTCGCGCGGGCCAGCTCGCGCGCGAGCATCGGCTGCGCGTCGGCCGGCTTGCCGGCGAGCACCAGCAGCGCGGCATCGACCTGCGACGCCCGGTTCGAATCCGGCGCGTACTGGCGCCACAGATTCGCGGCGGACAGCGCGTCGGCCGGGCTCTGCGCGCCGAGCGCGATCTCGGTCGCGCGCTGCGCCATGCGCGGATCGCGCGTGTCGCGGGCAAGTGCGAGGTAGGTCTGGTAGGCGGGCGCCGGCTGGTTGCGCTGGAGCGCGACCTCGGCGGCGAGCACCTGGTAGACGATCTGGCTCGTCAGCGGCACGCCGGGGAGATTCTTCCGCTCGTCCGGCATCACATGCTCGAACGCACCCTGCGGCTCCGCGTCGTCCGATGCCGGATCCTGCGCGTGGGCCGGGAAGGCGGTGAGGGTCCAGGCGGCAAACAGCGCGGCGCCGAGTGCACGGCGGACCGGGAAGGCGCGCACGCCGCGCACGGCGGCGGGGCGCTTCTGAAGCAGCTTCGAGGGCAGAGTCATGGAAATCCGTTCGATGTTTCAACCGATTGTAACGCGCTCGCTACAATACACGCACGATCGTGAATCCAGCCTCAGACCCGTAAAACATGCCAGAGTTGCCAGAAGTCGAAGTCACGCGCCGGGGCATCGAGCCCTTTGTCGCGGGCCGCCGCGTCGAGCGTGTCGACGTCCGTACCGAGATGTTGCGCTGGCCCGTGCCGGCGGGGCTCGCCGAGCAGTTGCGCGCGCGCGAGGTGCTCGCCGTCGAGCGTCGCGGCAAGTATCTGCTGTTCGAGGTCGACGCCGGCTGGTTCATCGTCCATCTCGGCATGACGGGCACGCTGCGCGTGCTGCCCGCGGCCGGCGTGCCGGTCGCCGCGAAGCACGACCATATCGACTGGATCTTCGACGAATTCGTGCTGCGGTTCCGCGACCCGCGCCGCTTCGGCGCCGTGTTGTGGCACCCGCGCGAAGCAGGCGACGTGCACGCGCATCCGCTTCTCGCGAGCCTCGGCGTCGAGCCGTTCTCGCCGGCGTTCACCGGCGCGCTGCTGCACGCGCGCACGCGCGGCCGCACGGTGTCGGTCAAGCAGGCGCTGCTCGCGGGCGACATGGTCGTCGGCGTCGGCAACATCTATGCGTCGGAGAGCCTGTTTCGCGCCGGCATCCGGCCGACGACGGCCGCCGGCAAGGTCTCGCTGCCGCGCTACGAGCGGCTGGCCGACGCGGTGCGCGCGACACTTGCCGACGCGATCGAGCGCGGCGGCAGCACGTTGCGCGATTTTGTCGGCAGCAACGGCGAAAGCGGCTACTTCCAGCTCGACTGCTTCGTCTACGACCGGGCGGGCCAGCCGTGCCGCGTATGCGGCACGCCGATCCGCCAGATCGTGCAGGGCCAGCGGTCGACCTATTTCTGTCCGACCTGCCAGCGTTGAAACCTTTTTTCACGATTAGATAACTTGAAGCCGCCCCGCATCGCCCCCGCTCCGTTCCCCGTCACGCCGCTGCACCGCACGTTCGCCACGCGCCTGGTCGCGTGGCAGCGCGAGCACGGCCGCCACGACCTGCCGTGGCAGAACACCCGCGATCCGTACCGGATCTGGCTGTCGGAAATCATGCTGCAGCAGACGCAGGTGTCGACCGTGATTCCGTACTACACGCGCTTTCTCGAACGCTACCCCGACGTCGCGGCGCTCGCCGCCGCCCCGGCCGACGACGTGATGGCGCTGTGGGCGGGGCTCGGCTACTACTCGCGTGCGCGCAACCTGCATCGCTGCGCGCAGGTCGTCGTCGCCGAACACGGCGGTGCGTTTCCGGCGACGCCCGACGCGCTGGCCGAACTGCCGGGCATCGGCCGCTCGACGGCTGCCGCGATCGCGTCGTTCGCCTACGGCGCGCGTGCGACGATTCTCGACGGCAACGTGAAGCGCGTGCTCGCGCGCGTGTTCGGCGTCGAGGGGTTTCCGGGCGAGAAGCGGGTCGAGAACGACATGTGGGCGCTCGCCGAATCGCTATTGCCCGATGCCGCGAACGCGGCCGACGTGAGTGCCTACACGCAGGGGCTGATGGATCTTGGCGCGACGCTGTGCGTGCGCGGCAAGCCCGATTGCGCGCGCTGCCCGTTCGCGGGCGACTGCGTCGCGCAATCGACGGGCCGCCAGCGCGAACTGCCGGCCGCGCGGCCGAAGAAGGCCGTGCCGACGCGCAGGACCTGGATGCTCGTGCTGCGCGATGGCGATGCCGTGCTGCTGGAGCGCCGCCCGCCGACCGGGATCTGGGGCGGACTGTGGAGCCTGCCGCAAGCGGACGGCGACGCCGCGCTCGCGGAACTCGCGCGCGGTTTCGGCGGCGGCGGCACGGTGCCGCTCGCCCCGCTCACGCACACCTTCACGCATTTCCGGCTCGAGATCGAACCGCGGCTGAGCGATATCGCGGACGGCGGCGGCTTGCCTTCGTCCGCGCGCGACGCGGATACCGCCTGGGTGCCGTTGAGCCGGCTCGATGCGTACGGCGTCCCGGCGCCCGTGCGCAAGCTGCTCGACGCACTGAGCGGGCCGCTGCTGTAACGAAAGGGAAAGGGCGCCGCGCGCCCGGGAACGCGCCGGGCCGAAGCCGCCTAAAGCCAGCCGTGCCGGTCGAGCACGTGGTGCACGGCGTCGATGCGTGCGCCGACGTCCGGAAACTCCATCAGCTTCTGCCGCGCCCGCAGGTCGAGCGGCAGCAGTTCCGCGAGGCGGTTCGACACCCAGCTCGGATCGTCGAGGCGGAACGGTTCGCCGAACGGCATCTTCTCCGGATCGGACTTCTTCAGCGCGTTGATGATGCGCTCGAGCACCTCGGCGCACGAGCCGAACTGCGCGAGCGTCTGCTCGCCTTCGAGCGGGATGTCGTCGGGCAGCGGCTCCGCGATGCCGACCAGCAGCCCGTTGCCTTCGACGCGATACGACAGCAGCTCGAAACGCTGCGTGCCGACCGCCTGCAGATACAGCATCCCGAATTCACCGGTATCGCACTCGGTGATGCGCGCCATGCAGCCGATGGTCTCGGGCACCGACACGGCACCGTCCTGCGCGACTTCGGGCCCGCTCTTCAGCAGGCACACGCCGAACGGTGAGTTATCGCGCAGGCACGCGCGGGACATGTCGAGATAGCGCGCCTCGAACACCTTGAGCGGGAGCAGGCCTCCCGGAAACAGTACCGTGTGCAGTGGAAACAGCGGCAGGTCGATCAGGGTGGTCGATAGGGAGGACATGGCGCGCTGACAAGGGAGCGGGTGTCGCTAGGGTCGGGCGACCTCGGAGACGAGCCGCGACGACGCGTCGACATCCACTGGCGCGTCACGATGCCGCACGATCACGTTCGCCTCGTGCGCGAGGCGCGCGGCGAGCGTTTCCGCGATGAACACCGAGCGATGCTGGCCGCCCGTGCAGCCGATGGCGACGGTCAGGTAGCTGCGGTTGTCATCACGGAAGTGCGGCAGCCATTTCATCAGGAACGCATGGATGTCGTCGATCATCTGGTGGACGATCGGCAGTGCGTCGAGAAAGGCGATGACCGGCCGGTCGAGCCCGGTGAGCGGGCGCAACTCGTGGTCGTAGTACGGGTTCGGCAGCGCGCGCACGTCGAACATCAGGTCGGCGTCGAGCGGCACGCCGCGCTTGAAGCCGAACGACTCGAACATCACCATCAGGTCGTTGTCTTTCTGCTCGATGAAGCGCTTGACCCACGTGCGCAGCACGTTCGCGCGCAGCGTGCTCGTATCGATCTGGTGGCCGAATTCGGCGAGCGGCGCGACGAGGTCGCGCTCGCGCTCGATCGCTTCCTCGAGCGACGACAGCAGGCCGACGTCCGCATCGTGCGACAGCGAGCCGGACAGCGGATGGCGGCGGCGCGTTTCGGAGAAGCGCTGGATCAGCGCCTGGGTGCTGGCGTTGAGGAACAGCACGCGCACGTCGTGCTCGCCCGACAGTTCGCGGATCAGGCCGGGCATTTCGTCGAGCGACGCGCTCGAGCGCGCGTCGATCGCGACCGCGAGCCGGCGCTGGCCGTTCTGGCCGAGGTAGCGGGCGAGTTCGGGCAGCACGTGCGGCGGCAGGTTGTCGACGCAGTAATAGCCTGCGTCTTCGAGCGCGTTCAGCGCGACGGACTTGCCTGAGCCGGAGATGCCGGTGATAAGGACGATGCGCATGGGAAGCAGTGAATCCTGACGTTTCATCATAGCACCGGCTCGACGCGTCGGCGTTGCGCGGCCGGCGCGTGCGGGTTACACCAGTTTGCCGGGGAACTGACTGTCGGGATCCTGCATCGCGAGTCGTTGCCGATCCATGAAATCGCGCAAGGTGTCGATTCCGCGCAACTGCAGGATCGTGTTCCGGACGGCCGCCTCGACCAGCACCGCGAGGTTGCGGCCGGCCGCGACCTGGATCGTGACCTTGCTGATCGGCAGGCCGAGCACGTCGACGGTCTGGCTTTCGAGCGGCAGGCGCTGGAATTCGCCGTCGGGGCGCCGTACGAGCTGGACGATCAGCTTCAGCTTCATTTTCCGCCGCACGGCGGTTTCGCCGAAGATCGTCTTGATGTCGAGCAGGCCGAGGCCGCGCACTTCGAGCAGGTTCTGCAGCAGCGGCGGGCAGCGCCCTTCGACGAAATCGGGGCCAAGTCTGACGAAATCGACCGCGTCGTCGGCGACGAGGCCGTGGCCGCGGCTGATCAGCTCGAGGCCGAGTTCGCTCTTGCCGAGGCCCGAATCGCCGGTCAGGAGCACGCCCATCCCGAGGATGTCGATGAACACGCCGTGCAGCGTCGCGCGCGGCGCGAGGATGCGCGACATGTAGAGCCGCAGGCTGTCGATCACGGCGGCGGCCGACATCGGCGTCGTGAACAGCGGGGTGGACGAGCGCGTGCAGCGCAGCACGAGTTCGGGCGGGGCCGCGGCGCCGCCGGCGACGACGAGGAACGGCGGCTCGAGCGCGATCAGCTCGGCCATGTGGCGCGAGCGGTCTTCGTCGGTCTGCCGCTGGTAGTAGTCGATTTCGGCCTCGCCGAGCACCTGGATCCGGTTCGGGTGGATCAGGTTCAGGTGGCCGACGAGGTCGGCGCTCGAGGTCGCATTGCCGACCGTGTCGGCGGAAAAGCCGCGCTCCCAGCCTTCATGCCCCGTCAGCCAGCTCAGTTTCAGCGTGGCCGCGTTGTCGTCGAAGATGCTCTGGGCGTTGATGCTGGACGTATCCATGACTCTCGTCACTCCAATGAGCCGGTGCATGCGCGCGGCGACGGGCGTCGCCATGCCGAGCCGGCGCCGGGCGGCCCTGGACGGCGGCGTGTGCCGCCGCGTACCGGAAAATATTCCGCCCGGATCAACTCAAGGTTGCCACTGAGTGAGCAGGCGATGCAACTCGGCGATATCCGTTTCGTTGTGCAGACGCTCGCGCGCGTCGCGATCGGATAGCAGTTGCGCGATTTCCGACAGGATCTCGAGGTGCTGCTGGGTGGCTTGCTCGGGGACGAGCAGGAAGATCAGGAGGCCGACCGGCTGGCCGTCGGGCGCTTCGAACGGGATCGCATCGGCGAGGCGGACGAACGCGGCGAGCGGGTGCTTGAGACCCTTGATGCGGCCGTGCGGAATCGCGACCCCTTCGCCGAGCCCGGTCGAACCGAGGCGCTCGCGCGCGAACAGGTTGTCCGTGACGATGCTGCGGGCGATGCCGTTCTGATTCTCGAACATCAGCCCGGCTTGTTCGAAGACGCGTTTCTTGCTGGTGACTGAGAGGTCGATGACGACGTTCTCTATGGGCAGGATTTTGGCTAGGCGATTCATGTTGGCAGGCGATTGGGCGGCCTGGGGTCTCCTTGCTGCGGCAGACTGATTTTCCATGTTCGGCGATATCAAGGCATGTGGCATCGGCAACCTGCAACGCAGCTACCGCACCCAGCGCCCCCCGGCGATAACCGGAACATTATAGAGCACAGCCGCGTGCGTGGCGCAGCCCGGACCGACCGGTTGCACCCCTGCGCGGAGTCGCAAAAAAAACGCCCGGCGAACCGGGCGGCGTGCGTGTTGCGGTAAGGTTATTGCGGCGGCAGTTCGATCTGGTCGATCGACGGTTGAAGCTTGATCGGGTCGTGCGCGTGCGTTTGCAGGCGCTCCATGTGCTTGACGACCTGGCGATCCAGCTTGTCGATCAGCAAATCGATCGCAGCGTACAGGTTGCCGTTCGCGCTTTCGACGAAGATGTCCTTGCCCTTCAGGTGCAGGTTGATTTCCGCGCGCTGCTGCTTGTCCTTTTCCTTGTGGTTGTCGACCGAGAGGATCACAGTGCCATCGATCACCTGATCGCTATGCCGTAGCACCCGGTCCAGCTTGGTGATCACGTATTCGCGAATGGCAGGCGTGACTTCGAGATGATGTCCACTGATCTTCAGGTTCATAGTGCTTCTCCAAGCGAGTGACCACCCGGCCGCATCGAGGCGGCGCTCCGGTCGACTTGCCCCTGCCGCACGAGGCGGCATATCGCGGACAAGTCGCCCGGCCTGTTCCCCGTGTGCGCGGTGGCCGGAACACGCCTGCCGCCGGGCAGGCAGCAGGCTTAAAGAGACTTGCGCAGATTCACTGCCGGGATCTTGAGGGCTTCGCGATATTTCGCAACCGTGCGGCGCGCGACCACGAAACCCTGTTCTGCCAGCAGCTCGGCAATGCGGCTGTCCGAAAGTGGCGATTTTGGGTCTTCAGCTCCTATCAGTTGCTTGATGAGGGCTCGGATGGCGGTCGACGAGGCGGCGCCACCGGTGTCGGTCGAAACGTGAGATCCGAAGAAGTACTTAAATTCCAGCGTCCCGAACGGGGTCAGCATGTACTTCCCGGTTGTCACACGGCTGACAGTCGACTCGTGTAGGCCCAGCGTATCAGCTATTTCCCGCAAAACCAAGGGGCGCATGGCAATTTCACCGTGCGCAAAGAAATTCTTCTGACGCTCGACAATAGCCTGCGCGACTCGCAGGATCGTGTCGAAACGCTGCTGGATATTCTTGATCAGCCAGCGCGCTTCCTGGAGCTGCTGCTTCAGCGAACCGGCCGACGGATCGCCGCGGCTGTTGCGCAGGATGTTCGCGTACAGGTTGTTGATCCGCAGGCGCGGCACGACCTCCGGATTGAGTTCCGCGAGCCACCCCTGGCCGGCCTTCTTCACGATGATGTCGGGCACGACGTAGTCGGCCTCGGCCTTGCCGTACGCGGCGCCGGGGAACGGCTCCAGCGAGCGGATCAGCGCATGCGCGTCGCGCAGCGCGTCGTCGCTCGCCTTCAGGTGCTTGCGCAACCGTGTGAAATCGCGGGCCGCGAGCAGTTCGAGGTGCTGCGACACGATCTCGAGCGCGAGCGTGCGCGTCGGGGACGGATCGAGGCGCAGCAGCTGCAGCTTCAGGCATTCGGACGCCGAGCGCGCGCCGACCCCGGGCGGGTCGAAGCTGTGCAGCAGCGCGAGCGCCGCGTTCAGTTCGTCGCAGTCGATCTCCAGCTCGGGCGGCAGGTCGGCGAGCACCTCGTCGAGCGTCGCGGTCAGGTAGCCGTCGTCGTCGAGCGACTCGATCAGGAACATCACGAGCGCGCGATCGCGCGGGCCGGCCTGCGTGACGCGCAACTGCGCGGACAGGTGGTCGCGCAGCGACGTCGCGGCTTCCTGCACCTGCAGCGGCGGGAGGTCGTCGTCGTCGGACGCGCCGCTCGCGCGGCCGAATTCGTCGAGATTCCATTGCGGGCCGTCGTTGCCGTCGCCGGAACCGTAACCGTCGTAGTCGTCGGCGCCGGCCGGCTCGTCGCGCTCCGCGCGATCGCTGGACGTGCTGCTGCCGTTTGCCGAGGCCGGCTCGGTGTTCTGCGCGGGCGGCGTCTGCGCGATCAGCGATCCGTCCGCCGCGACACGCAGCGGGCTCGCGATCCATTCGTCGTCGTTCTCGAGCAGCGGGTTCTGCGCGACGGCCATCGCGACTTCCTGCTGCAATTCGAGCGTGGACAACTGCAGGAGCCGGATCGACTGCTGCAGCTGCGGCGTCAGCGCCAGGTGTTGCGACAGGCGGAGTTGAAGGCTGGCTTTCATGGCAAGGAGGGAGTCATACCGGCAGTTTGCCACGACCCAGGCGCATTGAGCCATCCGCGATTACGCGCGGCGCGCCGCCCGGCCGCGGGCATGCCCGCGGGGCGTGGATGCAAAGCAGGGCGCGGCCCCGCGCGGCGATGCCGGGCGGGGTGCAGCCAGCCACGAGGGGAGTTACATGCGGAAGTGTTCGCCGAGGTACACGCGGCGCACGCTTTCGTTTTCGATGATTTCGCTCGGCGCGCCGGCGGCGAGCACCGAGCCGTCGCTGATGATGTACGCGTGATCGCAGATGCCGAGCGTTTCGCGGACGTTGTGGTCGGTGATCAGCACGCCGATGTTGCGTTGCTTCAGGAACTTGACGATCTTCTGGATCTCGAGCACCGCGATCGGGTCGACGCCGGCGAACGGTTCGTCGAGCAGGATGAAGTTCGGGTTGGTCGCGAGCGCGCGGGCGATCTCGACGCGGCGCCGTTCGCCGCCCGACAGCGACAGCGCGGGGTTCTCGCGCAGATGGCCGATCTGCAGCTCGTCGAGCAGCGCCTCGGTGCGCGACGAGATCGCGTCCTTCGACAGCCGCTTGCCGTCTTCGCCGTGCTGCAGTTCGAGCACCGCGCGGATGTTTTCCTCGACGGTCAGCTTGCGGAACACGGACGCTTCCTGCGGCAGGTACGACAGGCCGAGCGACGCGCGCTTGTGGATCGGCAGCAGGCTGATCGAGCTGCCGTTCAGCGAGATCTCGCCCGCGTCGAGCGGCACGAGGCCGACGATCATGTAGAACGACGTGGTCTTGCCGGCGCCGTTCGGGCCGAGCAGGCCGACGACCTCGCCGCTCTTCACGTCGAGCGACACGTCCTTGACGACCGTGCGCGAGCCGTAGCGCTTCTTCAGGTTGCGGACGACGAGCGAGCTCGTGGTGCCGGCAGGCTGGCGGTTCGGTAGCGCGTTCATTGGCCCGGCGCTCCCTGGATCGTGGTCGACGGCGACAGCTTCGCCGGCGCGCCGTTCAGCGGCGCGGGGCCGCCGTTCTTCGGCGACAGCATCGCGCGCACGCGGCCGTTCGGGTTGCCCGGCGCGGCCACGTCCTTGCCGCCCTTCGCGGTGTAGAAGTCGCGCTGGCCGTCGTACGTGATCACGCTGCCGTGCACGGTATCGGCGACGGTCGACGTGCCCTGCAGGCGGCGCACGGTCGCGGCCGTCGTGAGCGTGGTCAGGTCCTGCTTGCCGTCGTAGTCGATGCGCTCGGCGTCGCCGTCGATGTATTCGTCGAGGCCTTCGCGCTTCTGGCGGAACGTCGCGTGCTTCTTGCCGCTGCCGAACGAGGTGGCGTACTGATAGCCTTCCGGGTCCTGGCGCACTTCGACGCGATCGCCCTTGATGATGATCGTGCCCTTCGTGATCACGACGTTGCCGGTCGCGACCGTGACCTGCTTCAGGTCGTCATAGGTCAGGTTGTCGGCCTCGACGTTGATCGGCTTGTTCTGGTCGGCCTTCTCGGCATGGGCGAGCGGCGCCAGCCCGACCAGCGGGAGCGCCACGAGCGTCGCGGCAAGCGCGGCGCGGACGGCGCGCGCAGCGCCGCCGGAAATCTGTCGAGGGAACGGTTCGTTCATGCAGTCACGTGAGGGATGCGTCACTTGGGTTGACCTTTCGAGCCGCCGGACGTGTCCGCGGCGGCAATCGTGCCGCGCACGTTGCCGTAGAGCTCGATGACCCGGGTGACGTTGTTGTACTTCATGCCGTCGGTCGCGTTGACGAGCGACAGGCCGCGCTGAAGTTTAACCGGCTTTTCGGTCTGGATCACATCGTCATTGACGAAGATCCGGAAATGCTGGGAATCGGCCTGCATCTGCGGATCGCCGCCGCCGGCCGCGCGCAGGATGCGGGCATCGTCGTACAAATCGACGATCGACACGTCGCCGTTGACGGTGCCGCGCTTCGCGGTGGTCGTGACGACCGGCTTGCCGGGCTGGAACGCGCGCATGGCCGGATCGGTCAGGTCGCTGCTTTCGGTGTCTTCGTAGTGGATCAGCTTCGCGGCCGTCAGCCGGTACTGGGTCGAGCCGGACTGGTCGAGCTCGGTGACCGAGAAGTTGTCCGCGAAATAGTCGGGCGTGTGGCGCTTCGGCTGCACGGTGCCCTCGCCGGGCGGCGGCAGCGTGGCCTGCAGCAGCCACCACGTGACGCCCGCGAGCGCGGCGACCGCGCCGAGCGGCAGCAGCTGGGTCCAGCGGAAATGCGTATTCATCCGTCAGGCTCCGCAGGCCGCCGCGAGCAGCGCGTCGTAGCGGCGCTGCGCGCGCAGGATCGCGTCGCAGACTTCGCGCACGGCGCCCTGGCCGCCACGGGCCTCGGCCACCCAGTGCGCGCGGGCGATCACCTCGGGGTGCGCATTCGCGGGGGCCGTCGCGAAGCCGCAGCGCAGCATCACCGGCAGGTCGGGCCAGTCGTCGCCCATGTAGCCGCATGCGTCGGCGGCGAGGCCGAGCGAGGCGATCAGGTCGGCGAACACGGCGAGCTTGTTCTCGACGCCCTGGAACAGGTGCGCGATCTTCATTTCCTTCGCGCGCGCCGCGACGATCTCCGAGCGGCGGCCCGTGATGATCGCGGTCGCGATACCGGCTTCGCCGAGCAGCTTCACGCCGTGGCCGTCGAGCGAATTGAACGACTTCATCGTGTCGCCGGCCGCGGTAAACAGCAGGCCGCCGTCGGTCAGCACGCCGTCGACGTCGAAAATCATCAGCTTCACGCGGCTGGCGCGTTCGGCCGCAGTCAGCGCTGCGCTCATCAGATCACCTTCTTCGAAAACAGGTCGTGCATGTTCAGCGCGCCGATCAGCGCGCCGTCGGCATCGACCACCAGCATCTGGTTGATCCGGTGGCGCTCCATCAGTTCCACGGCCTCGACCGCCAGATGATCCGGCGCGATCGTGCGCGGGTCGCGCGTCATCACGTCGGTGATCGGCAGCGTGCGGAAATCGCCGTCGCGTGCGAGCACGCGGCGCAGGTCGCCGTCCGTGAAGATGCCGACGACCTTGCCGGCGGCGTCGACCACGGCCGTCATGCCGAGGCGTTTCGCGGTGATCTGGAACAGCGCGTCCGACAGCGTCGCGTCGAGCCCGACGGACGGGACGTCGTCGCCCGAGCGCATCACGTCGCGCACGTAGGTGAGCAGGCGCCGGCCGAGCGCGCCGCCCGGGTGCGAGCGCGCGAAATCCTCCGAGCCGAAGCCGCGCGCGTCGAGCACGGCGACGGCGAGCGCATCGCCGAGCGCGAGCGCGGCGGTCGTGCTCGCGGTGGGCGCGAGGTTCAGCGGGCACGCTTCCTTCGAGACCGCGGCGTTCAGGTTCACGTCGGCGAGTGTCCCGAGGCTCGACTCCGCGCGGCCCGTGATCGCGATCAGTTTCGCGCCGATCCGCTTCACGAGCGGCAGGATCGCGACGAGTTCTTCCGACTCGCCGGAATAGGAGATGCCGATGAAGACGTCGTCGGAGGTGACCATCCCGAGGTCGCCGTGGCTGGCTTCGGCGGGGTGGACGAAGAAGGCCGGCGTACCGGTGCTGGCCAGCGTGGCCGCGATCTTGCGGGCGATATGCCCCGATTTGCCGATACCGGACACCACCACGCGGCCGCGGCAGCCGAGCAGCAGCGCGACGGCCTGGACGAAGCCGCCGTCGAGCTGGTCGCGCAGCGCGCGCACGGCGTCCGCCTCGATGTCGAGTACGTCGCGGGCGAGCGCGAGCGCCCGATCATCATTGATTTTCGCTATCATGCGCGGAGTATAGCAAAGGCGTTTGTTCGCCGCGCCGGGCCCTCGGACTCGTCCGAGGTCGCCTGTCCACCGCCACCACCCGCGCCCGCATTGCCGTGGCCCCGACGAACGAGGACGCTTCGCCTGTGATTTCCCCGCTCGAAATGACCCTGCTGCTGCTGCTGGCCTCGGTGGTGGGCGTCGTCGTATTCCGTTCGCTGAACCTGCCGCCGATGCTCGGCTATCTGACCGTCGGCATCCTGGTCGGCCCGCATTCGTTCGGCGTTGCCGCGGATCTCGAACGGGCCGAGCACCTCGCGGAATTCGGCGTGGTGTTCCTGATGTTCTCGATCGGTCTCGAATTCTCGCTCGCGAAGCTGAGGGCGATGCAGCGGCTCGTGTTCGGGCTCGGGTTGCTGCAGGTCGTCGCGACGCTCGTGCTCGCGCTCGTGCTCGGCGCGCTGTTCGAGCGCTGGGTGCACATCACGTGGCAGGGCAGCATCGCGCTCGGCGGCGCGCTCGCGATGTCGTCGACGGCGATCGTGTCGAAGATGCTCGCCGAGCGCCTCGAGATCGAGACCGAGCACGGCCGCAACATCTTCGGCGTGCTGCTGTTCCAGGATCTCGCGGTCGTGCCGCTGCTGATCGTGATCGCGGCGTTCGGCGCCGAATCGTCGAAGGACCTCGCGATCACGCTCGGCTTCGCGGCGGTCAAGATCGTGATCGCGCTGACGCTGCTGCTGGTCATCGGCCAGCGTTTCATGACGCGCTGGCTGAACGTCGTCGCGCGGCGGCGCTCGCAGGAACTGTTCGTGCTGAACCTGCTGCTCGTCACGCTCGGCGCCGCGTTCGTCACCGACCGTTTCGGCCTGTCGCTCGCGCTCGGCGCGTTCATCGCGGGGATGCTCATCTCCGAGACGCCGTTCCGTCACCAGGTGGAAGAGGACATCAAGCCGTTCCGCGACGTGCTGCTCGGCCTGTTCTTCGTGACGACGGGGATGCTGCTCGATCCGCGCGTGATCTGGGAGCACCCGCTCCTCGTGCTCGGCTTCTTCGTCGGCCAGATCCTGTTCAAGGCGACGATGATCGCGGGGCTCGCGCGGCTGTTCGGCGCGACGCCGGGCGTCGCGATGCGCACCGGCATCGGCCTCGCGCAGGCCGGCGAGTTCGGCTTCGTGCTGCTGAACCTGATCCTCGACCGGCATCTCGTCGATTCGACGCTGCTGCAGGCGATCCTCGCGTCGATGCTGCTGTCGATGCTCGCCGCGCCGTTCCTGATCCAGAACGCCGACCGGATCGTGATGCGGCTGTCGTCGACCGAATGGATGCAGCAGTCGCTGCAGATGACGCGGATCGCGACGCAAAGCCTGAAGCAGCGCGGCCACGTGATCATCTGCGGCTACGGCCGTGCCGGGCAGAACCTGGCGCGGATGCTCGAGCAGGAAGGCATTTCGTACGTCGCGCTCGACCTCGACCCCGATCGCGTGAGCGCGGCCGCGGCGGCCGGCGAGTCGGTGGTATTCGGCGACGCGGCGCGCCGCGAGTCGCTGCTCGCGGCCGGTATCCACCGCGCGGCGGCCGTCGCGATCACCTATGCGAACACGCCGTCGGCGCTGCGCGTGCTGCACCACGTGCACGAGCTCGAGCCGACGCTGCCGGCGATCGTGCGTACCGTCGACGACGCCGATCTCGAGAAGCTGCTCGCGGCCGGCGCGACCGAGGTGATTCCCGAGATCGTCGAGGGCAGCCTGATGCTCGCGTCGCACACGCTGGTGCTGGTCGGCGTGCCGATGCGCAAGGTCGTGCGGCGCGTCGAGGAAATGCGCGACGAGCGTTACAGCCTGCTGCGCGGCTATTTCCGCGGGGCGGACGATGCGGACGACGACGACCACGAGCAGGTGCGGCTACAATCGGTGCCGGTCGACGCGCGCGCGGACGCGGTCGGGCGTTCGCTGGAAGAACTCGGGCTGTATGCGCTGGGGCTGGAAGTCACGGCGATCCGCCGCCATGGCATCCGCGGCGTCGAACCCGACCCGCAGACCAAGCTGCGCGCGAGCGACATCGTCGTCCTGCGCGGGCTGCCCGAGGCGCTCGCGCTCGCGGAGGAGCGGCTGTCGCGCCATCGGCGCGATCCGCCGGCCGCCGCCGCCTGAGTCGCGATTCACAACCCGACCCGTATTTATTCGAAACGGTGCCCGATCTTCGCGCACCGTTTTTTTCGGAGAGTTTCATGCCGCACTCGTCGCCGGGCGCACCGCTCGATCCGGTCGCCTTCATCCACAGCCAGATCCGTACGGTGCCCGACTGGCCGCAGCCGGGCGTGCAGTTCCGCGACATCACGACGCTGCTGCAGAGCCCGAAGGCGCTGCGCATCCTCGTCGACCTGTTCGTCGAACGTTATGTCGACGCGAAGCTCGACTATGTCGCGGGCCTCGACGCGCGCGGCTTCATCATCGCGCCGATCGTCGCGTACGAGCTGAGCGTCGGCTTCGTGCCGATCCGCAAGGTCGGCAAGCTGCCGTACAAGACGCGCTCGGAATCCTACGATCTCGAATACGGCAGCGCGACGGTCGAGATCCACGAAGACGCGTGCCGTCCCGGCGATCGCGTGATCATCATGGACGACCTGATCGCGACCGGCGGCACGATGATGGCGGGGCGCAACCTGCTGCAGCGGCTCGGCGCGGTGGTCGTCGAAGGCGCGGCGATCATCGACCTGCCCGATCTCGGTGGCTCGACGCTGCTGCGCAACGCCGGGTTGCCCGTCTATACCGTCACCGAATTCGGCGGCCACTGAGCGTCAGCGTCCGTCATCCCGCGAGGTCACGATGCCCAACTTCATGCTGTTTCTCGCCACGTCGATCGCGATCACGTTCGCGCCCGGTCCCGACAACCTGCAGGTGCTCGCGCGCGGCATCTCCCAGGGCCGCGCGGCCGGCTTCGTCGCCGCGCTCGGCTTCACCGCCGGGATCCTGTTCCACACGACGCTCGCGGCGCTCGGCGTCGCGGCCGTGCTGCGTTCGTCGCCCGTCGCGTTCCAGATCCTGAAGCTCGCGGGCGCCGCGTACCTCGTGTGGATCGGCATCAAGGCGCTGCGCAGCCAGGGGCTCGCGAATGCGCATGCGCGTCCGCCGCAGCCGCTCGGCACGATCTTCCGGCAGAGCGTGATCGGCAACCTGATGAATCCGAAGGTCACGCTGTTCTTCGTCGTGTTCCTGCCGCAGTTCGTCGATCCGCACGGCGCGCAGGGCGTGACGCTGCAGATGTTCGAGCTCGGCGCGCTGTTCATGCTGCAGACGGCCGTGGTCTTCTCGCTGTTCGGCGTCGGCGCGGGCATGATCGGCACGTGGCTGAAGCGCCGCCCGAAGGCCGGCGTGTGGCTCGACCGCATTGCCGGCGCGACGTTCATCGCGATCGGCATCCGCGTCGCGCTGAAGGACTGATCGCGATGACGTTTCCGTGCATCGCGGCCGCGCGCCGTTTCGATCCGGCCGCGCACCTGCGTTTCGAGATCGCCGGCCAGGCGGTCGGCTGGGTGCGCCGCCAGGACGTCGCGAAGCTCGCGCGCTGGCCCGACGTGTTCGAGCTGACCGGCGAGCGCGTCGTGCTGTCGGCGCGCTACGACTCGGTCGACGCGCGCAGCATGGCGCTCGCAAGCGCGATCGGCGCACTGGCGGCCGACGGCGCGATTCCCGGCTGGCGCGACGAGATCTACGCGATCCGCAACCGCTTCGACGACCCGCCGCTCGCGTACATCGAGCGCGCGGCGTCGCGCTTCTTCGGCACGCAGACCTATGCGGTGCATCTGAACGGCATCGTAGAATATGCGGTTGCGCCGGGCGCGCCGCGCGCCGCGGCCGTGCCGCAGATGTGGCTCGGCCGCCGCAGCGCGACCAAGGCCACCGACCCCGGCATGCTCGACAACGTCGTCGCGGGCGGCATCGGCTGGGGGCTGGGCGTTCACGAGACGCTCGCGAAGGAGTGCTGGGAAGAAGCCGGCATTCCGCCCGAACTGGCCGCGCGCGCGATCGCGGGCCGCGCGGTGCAGGTGCTGAACTCGCTGCCGGAAGGCACCCAGTCCGAACTGATCTTCGTGTACGACCTGCCGTTGCCGCCCGACTTCGCGCCGCGCAACCAGGACGGCGAAGTGGCCGAACACCTGCTGGCCGGCGTGCCCGAGGTGATCGGCTGGCTGCGCGAAGGCCGCGCGACGATGGATGCGAGCCTCGCGACGCTCGACACGCTGCTGCGCCACCGCTGGATCCCGGCGGCCGACGCGGCCGGCATCGACGCGCTGTTCGTACCGGCCGCATGACGCACGCCGCGGCGCGCGGTCAGGCGGGGCGAACGGGCAATTTGACGAATACGGAAACAAAGGGAGTAGCGGTCATGCCGACCGATCACAGCTTTATCTTGAAACTGTCGTGCCCCGACCGGCACGGCATCGTCCACGCGGTCTCGGGCTTCCTGTTCGAGCGCAGCAACAACATCCTCGATTCGGCGCAGTTCGGCGACAGCCGCACCAGCGAGTTCTTCATGCGCGTGCACTTCGAGCAGGACGGCGACGGCACGGATGCCGCGACGGCGCTCGACACGCTGCGCAAGGAATTCGCGCCGCTCGCCGAGCAGTTCTCGATGCGCTGGGAGCTGCACGACGCGGCCGTGAAGCCGCGCGTCGTGATCATGGTGTCGAAGATCGGCCATTGCCTGAACGACCTGCTGTTCCGCTATCGCACCGGCCAGCTGCCGATCGAGATCCCGGCGATCGTGTCGAACCACAAGGAGTTCTACCAGCTCGCCGCGAGCTACAACATCCCGTTCCATCACTTCCCGCTGATCGGCGGTTCGTCCGATGCCGCGAAGGCCGCGCAGGAAGCGCGCGTGCTGGAAGTGATCGACGAGCACCAGGCCGATCTCGTCGTGCTCGCGCGCTACATGCAGATCCTGTCGCCGAACATGTGCGAGCAGCTCGCCGGGCGCGCGATCAACATCCACCATTCGTTCCTGCCGAGCTTCAAGGGCGCGAAGCCGTACTACCAGGCGTTCGACCGCGGCGTGAAGCTGATCGGCGCGACCGCGCACTACGTGACGACCGATCTCGACGAAGGCCCGATCATCGAGCAGGAAGTCGAGCGCGTCGACCACAGCATGACGCCCGACCAGCTGACCGCGATCGGCCGCGACGTCGAGTGCGTGACGCTCGCGCGTGCGGTGAAGTGGCACGTCGAGCACCGGATCGTGCTGAACGGGACGAAGACGGTCGTGTTCCGCTGATCGGCCGGGCACCGGACGGCCTCGAAACGAAAACGCCGCACCCTTTCCGGGGTGCGGCGTTTTTTGTTGCCCGAGCGGGCGGCGCTGCGTCAGATCAGCCGCAGCAGGTACAGCTCGCGCTTCAGATACGCGTAGAAGATCGGCGCGGCGATCACGCCGGGCAGCCCGAACGCGGCTTCCATGATCAGCATCGCGAGCAGCAGCTCCCACGCGCGCGACTCGATCTGGCCGCCGATGATCTTCGCGTTCAGGAAGTATTCGAGCTTGTGGATGACCACCAGGAACGCGAGCGATGCGATCGCCGTGCCCATGCTGACCGACAGCGACACGGCGACGATCAGCGTGTTCGAGATCAGGTTGCCGATCACGGGCAGCAGGCCGACGATGAACGTGACGAGCACGAGTGTCTTCGACAACGGCAGCCGCTGGTGGAAGATCGGCAGCGCGACGAGCAGGTAGATGCCCGTGAACGCCGCGTTGATCGCCGAGATCTTGATCTGCGCGAACACGATCCGGCGGAATGCATCGGCGAAGCGCGACACGCGCGTGACGAGCGCGGTCGACAGCGGCCGGCGCACCTTGCCGTGCTCGACGCCGATCGCGATCATCGCGCCGATGATCATCCCGAACAGCACGTGGCCGAAGCCGCGCGCGACGCTCTTGCCGCTCTGCTGGAGCTGGTCCATGTGCGAGTGCATCAGCACGGCGGCCTTGGTCTTCATCTGCTCGACGTCGACGGGCAGCAGGTTCGCGATCCAGGCCGGCGTGCGCGCGCGGGTCTGCTCGACGATCTGCATCAGTTGATCGAGCAGGCTTTGCAGGTTCGGCACCGTGCGCTCGAAGTGTTCGATGATGCCGATCGTCAGGCCCGTCAATGCGCCGACGATCGCGATCGACAGCAGCACGACGGCGACCCAGCGCGCGCGCATGCTCGTGGTGTGGCGTTCGATCGCGGGCGCGATCGTGTGGATCAGCTGGTAGACGAGCAGGCCGGCCAGCAGCCCGCCGAGCAGCTTGAGCTCGATCACGAGCCACATGGAAAGGATCGCGAACGCATAGCTGCCGATCTCGAGTGCCGACAGCTTCGGCAGGCTGAAGTCACTCGTCAGCCGCACGCTGCGCAGGTGCGGTTCGCGATTGTGCGTATCGCGAGACGAGTCGGGTTGCTTCTCCATTGTGGATTCCTGTCGTTCGTGTGTCATGCCGCGGAATGCGAGGCAGAGCCGTGTTCGCCCGGTTCTGCACCGGATTGGTGCGGGCGGCGAACCTTACGACCGTAAAGTATAGCTGCCATTATGGTCCGCAACGGGACGGTTTGGCGCGTGGTGTAAACGCAGAAGGGAAAACGAGGGGAAGCGGGTTGCGCGGGGCGCCGGGACGCGCGCGCGGCCGGGCGGCCGCGCGCGGGAAGGGGGCCGGCGTCAGCCGGCCGCGACCTTGCGGGTCGGGCGCTTGAGCAGCGGCGCGAGGTACTTGCCGGTGAAGCTCGCCTTGGTTTTCGCGACCTGCTCGGGCGTGCCCTGCGCGATGATCTGGCCGCCGCCGGCACCGCCTTCGGGGCCGAGGTCGATCACCCAGTCGGCCGTCTTGATCACGTCGAGGTTGTGCTCGATGATCACGACCGTGTTGCCCTGGTCGCGCAGCCGGTGGATCACTTCCAGCAGCAGCGCGATGTCGTGGAAGTGCAGGCCGGTGGTCGGCTCGTCGAGGATGTACAGCGTGCGGCCCGTGTCGCGCTTCGACAGCTCGAGCGACAGCTTCACGCGCTGCGCCTCGCCGCCCGACAGCGTCGTGGCCGACTGGCCGAGGCGGATGTAGCCGAGGCCGACGTCGAGCAGCGTCTTCAGCTTGCGCGCGATGACCGGCACCGCGCTGAAGAACTCGTACGCGTGCTCGACCGTCATGTCGAGCACTTCGCTGATGTTCTTGCCCTTGTACTGCACTTCGAGCGTTTCGCGGTTGTAGCGCTTGCCGTGACACACGTCGCACGGCACGTAGACGTCCGGCAGGAAGTGCATCTCGACCTTCAGCACGCCGTCGCCCTGGCACGACTCGCAGCGGCCGCCCTTCACGTTGAACGAGAAGCGGCCCGGATCGTAGCCGCGCTCCTTCGAGGTCGGCACGCCCGAGAACAGCTCGCGGATCGGCGTGAACAGGCCCGTGTACGTGGCCGGGTTCGAGCGCGGCGTGCGTCCGATCGGCGACTGGTCGACGTTGATCACCTTGTCGAAGTGCTCGAGCCCCTCGATCGCCTCGTGCGGCGCCGGCTCGGCCGACGAGCCGTACAGGTGGCGGGCGACCGCGTGATACAGCGTGTCGTTGATCAGCGTCGACTTGCCGGAGCCCGACACGCCGGTGATGCAGGTCAGCAGGCCGACCGGCAGGTCGAGATCGACGTGCTTCAGGTTGTTGCCGTGCGCGTCGACGATGCGCAGCATCCGTTCGGGATCGGGCGCGAGCCGCTCGTCCGGGTACTCGATCGTGCGCTTGCCGACCAGGTACTGGCCCGTCAGCGACTGCGGGTTCGACTGCACCTGCTTCGGCGTGCCTTCGGCCACGATCACGCCGCCGTGCTCGCCCGCGCCGGGGCCCATGTCGACGACGTAGTCGGCCGTGCGGATCATGTCCTCGTCGTGCTCGACGACGATCACCGAGTTGCCGAGATCGCGCAGGTGCTTGAGCGTCGCGATCAGGCGGTCGTTGTCGCGCTGGTGCAGGCCGATCGACGGCTCGTCGAGCACGTACATCACGCCCGTCAGGCCCGAGCCGATCTGCGACGCGAGCCGGATGCGCTGCGCCTCGCCGCCCGACAGGGTCTCGGCGCTGCGCTCGAGCGACAGGTAGTCGAGGCCGACGTTGTTCAGGAACGTCAGGCGCGCGACGATTTCCTTGATCACCTTGTCGGCGATCTCGCGCTTCGCGCCTTCGAGCGTCAGGCCGTCGAAATAGCCGAGCGCGTCGCGCAGCGGCCAGCCGCTGATTTCATAGATGCCGCGCGCGTAGTCGCCGGTGCCGATCCGCACGTGGCGCGCCTCGCGGCGCAGGCGCGTGCCGTCGCACGACGGGCACGGCTGGTTGTTCTGGTACTTCGACAGCTCTTCGCGCACCGCGACCGAATCGGTCTCGCGGTAGCGGCGCTCGAGATTCGGGATGATCCCCTCGAACACGTGCTCGCGGATCGTCGTGCGACCGCGCTCGTTGATGTACGAGAACGGGATCGTCTGCTTGCCCGAGCCGAACAGCAGCACCTTCCGGATCTTTTCCGGCAGATCCTCGAACGCGGCGTCGATGTCGAATTCGTAGAATGCCGCGAGACTCTGCAGCATCTGGAAGTAGAACTGGTTGCGGCGGTCCCAGCCCTTCACGGCGCCGGCGGCGAGCGACAGCGACGGGTGCGCGACGACCCGCTTCGGGTCGAAGAACGTGATCTGGCCGAGGCCGTCGCATTCCGGGCACGCGCCCATCGGGTTGTTGAACGAGAACAGGCGCGGCTCGAGCTCCTGCAGCGAGTACGAGCAGATCGGGCACGCGAACTTCGAGCTGAACAGGTGCTCGCGGTCGGTATCCATCTCGAGCGCGATCGCGCGGCCGTCGGCGAGGCGCAGCGCCGTCTCGAACGATTCGGCGAGCCGCTGCTTCATGTCCGGACGCACCTTGAGGCGATCGACGACGACGTCGATCGTGTGCTTGTCGTTCTTCTTCAGCTTCGGCAGCGACTCGACCTCGTAGATCTTCGCGACGCCTTCGTTCGCGGTGCCGCCGCCCGAGCGCACGCGAAAGCGCACGAAGCCCTGCGCCTGCATGTCCTCGAACAGCTCGGCGTGCTCGCCCTTGCGGTCGGCGACGACGGGCGCGAGGATCATCAGCTTGGTTTCCTCGGGCAGCGCGAGCGCCGCGTCGACCATCTGCGACACGCTCTGCGCCTCGAGCGGGATGTCGTGGTCGGGGCAGTACGGCGTGCCGACACGTGCGTACAAAAGTCGCAGGTAGTCGTGGATCTCGGTGACCGTGCCGACGGTCGAACGCGGGTTGTGGGACGTCGCCTTCTGCTCGATCGAGATCGCGGGCGACAGGCCCTCGATCAGGTCGACGTCGGGTTTCTCCATCAACTGCAGGAACTGGCGGGCATACGCGGACAGGCTTTCGACGTAGCGGCGCTGGCCCTCGGCATAAAGGGTGTCGAACGCGAGCGACGACTTGCCCGACCCGGACAACCCGGTAATCACGATCAGCTTGTGGCGCGGCAGGTCGAGATTGACGTTTTTCAGGTTGTGGGTGCGTGCCCCACGGATACGGATCTGTTCCATGAACCTGGCGAAAATGGAGGGAACCAAACCTGCTACTATAACGGCTTTTCGAGACCGTCGTTTACGGCCCCCCAGCCTTTACAGCAGGTGGCAGCAAGGCGACACCCGCACCGGGGAAAGCGGTCGCGCCGCACGGTTCCGGGCGGCCCGCGGGCTGCCGGCATCGCGCCCCGACGCGTCGTCCGCCAGGCCTCCCGGGCCGCCGGTCCTGATCTTCCGCCGCCCGCCGCCGGGCGGACACCCCGATCATTCGAAATTCATTCCCGATGTCCAATCCGTCCGCCACGTCTTCCCGCATGACCGCGCCCGAACTGCGCGCGACCACGTCGCTCGCGGCGATCTTCGCGCTGCGCATGCTCGGCCTGTTCATGATCATGCCGGTGTTCTCGGTCTACGCGAAAACCATCCCGGGCGGCGACAACGTGCTGCTCGTCGGTATCGCGCTCGGGGCCTACGGCGTCACGCAGTCGCTGTTCTACATCTTCTACGGCTGGGCGTCCGACAAGTTCGGCCGCAAGCCGGTGATCGCCACGGGCCTCGTGATCTTCGCGATCGGCGGCTTCGTCGCCGCGTTCGCGCACGACATCACGTGGATCATCGTCGGCCGCGTGATCCAGGGGATGGGCGCCGTGTCGTCCGCGGTGCTCGCGTTCATTGCCGACCTGACCTCCGAGCAGAACCGCACGAAGGCGATGGCGATGGTCGGCGGGTCGATCGGCGTGTCGTTCGCGGTCGCGATCGTCGGCGCGCCGATCGTGTTCCACTGGGTCGGGATGAGCGGCTTGTTCGCGATCGTCGGCGTGCTGTCTATCGTCGCGATCGGCGTCGTGCTGTGGATCGTGCCCGACGCCGCGAAACCCGTGCACGTGCCCGCGCCGTTCGCCGAGGTGCTGCACAACGTCGAGCTGCTGCGCCTGAACTTCGGCGTGCTGGTGCTGCACGCGACGCAGACGGCGCTGTTCCTCGTCGTGCCGCGCCTGCTGGTCGACGGCGGGCTGCCGGTCGCCGCGCACTGGAAGGTCTACCTGCCGGTGATGGGGCTCGCGTTCGTGATGATGGTCCCGGCGATCATCGTCGCGGAAAAACGGGGCAAGATGAAGCCGGTGCTGCTCGGCGGCATTCTGGCTATCCTGATCGGTCAATTGCTGCTGGGCAGCGCGCCGCATACCATCCTGATTGTGGCGGCGATCCTGTTCGTCTACTTCCTCGGGTTCAACATCCTGGAAGCGTCGCAGCCGTCGCTCGTGTCGAAGCTCGCGCCGGGTTCGCGCAAGGGCGCGGCCACGGGTGTTTACAACACCACGCAGTCGATCGGGCTCGCGCTCGGCGGCATCGTGGGCGGCTGGCTGTTGAAGCACGGCGGCGCGAACACGGTGTTCTATACGTGCTCGGGGCTCGTGGCCGCGTGGCTTATAATCGCGGCCAGCATGAAAGCGCCGCCGCGCAAGGCCTGAACCTTATTTCGGGCAGGCACCGGCCGCGCGCCGGCTTGCCCGGCGGGCCGTTCCGGCGACAGGCGCGGGCGGCCCGGCATCGAATTTACTGGAGAAACACATGGCATCCGTCAACAAGGTCATCCTCGTCGGCAATCTCGGCGCCGATCCTGAAGTCCGTTACCTGCCGAGCGGCGACGCGGTTGCGAACATCCGTCTCGCGACGACCGACCGTTACAAGGACAAGGCGAGCGGCGATTTCAAGGAAATGACCGAGTGGCATCGCGTCGCGTTCTTCGGCCGTCTGGCGGAAATCGTCAGCGAATACCTGAAGAAGGGTTCGTCGGTCTATATCGAAGGCCGCATCCGCACGCGCAAGTGGCAGGGCCAGGACGGCCAGGACCGCTACTCGACCGAAATCGTGGCCGACCAGATGCAGATGCTCGGCGGCCGCGGCGGTTCGGGCGGCGGCGGTGGCGGTGACGAAGGCGGTTACGGCGGCGGCTACGGTGGTGGTGGCGGCGGTCGCGGCGAGCAGGCGGAACGCGGTGGCGGCGGCGGCGGTCGTGCCGGCGGCGCGGCGCGCGGCGGTGCAGGCGGCGGCGCGCAAAGCCGTCCGAGCGCACCGGCCGGCGGCGGCTTCGACGAGATGGACGACGATATTCCGTTCTGATCGCCAAGTCGTCATCCCGCATCACGACGGGCCCGAATGTCCGAGTCAAGCCGCTTGCTTGGCCCGGGTCTTCGGGCCTTTCTTCGTTTGACGTCGTTCCTGCACTTTTTCCGTATGTCGTGCTCCGGGTAAAACGTGGCTGACGAACTTCCCGACCTCATCGCCGAACATCTCGACGTGCTGTTCTGCGGGATCAATCCGGGCCTGACCGCGGCCGCGACCGGGCATCACTTCGCGGGAAGAAACAACCGCTTCTGGCGCGTGATCCATCTCGCGGGCTTCACGCCGACGGAAATTTCACCGCAGGACGATCACATGCTGCTCCGGTACGGCTGCGGCCTGACGGCGGTCGTGAAGCGGCCGACGGCGAGTGCCGAGCAACTGTCGCGTGCCGAATTCATCGCCGCGGCGGCGGCGTTCGAGCAGAAGGTCGTGCGTTACGGGCCGCGCTTCGTCGCCTTTCTCGGCAAGGCCGCGTATGCGGCGCTGTCGGGGCAACGCGAAGTCGCGTGGGGGCTGCAACCGGTCCGCATGCAGGGCGCGAACGTCTGGGTGCTCCCCAATCCGAGCGGGAGAAATCTCGCGTTCGGTCTCGGCGACCTGGTCGACGCGTACCGTCCGCTTTATCTGGCCGCGACGACGGCGGCACGACATGCGGCGCGATAAGACCGCTTTCGTCTGGCCGGGCACCGTGTTGCCGCGCGCGTTCTTCGATCGCGCGGCCACCGACGTCGCACCGCTCCTGCTCAACAAGATCCTCGCGGCCGCGGACGGCCGCGCCGGCCGCATCGTCGAAGTGGAGGCGTATGCCGGCGCGATCGACCCGGCGGCGCACACCTATCGCGGCAGGACGCCGCGCAATGCGACGATGTTCGGGCCGCCGGGGCATCTGTACGTCTATTTCACGTACGGCATGCACTGGTGCTGCAACTGCGTGTGCGGTCCTGACGGTGCGGGAACGGGCGTGCTGATCCGCGCGCTGGAACCGCTGCACGGAATCGAGCGCATGCGTGCGGCCCGGCCGCCGCAGACGCGCGATCGCGACCTGTGCCGCGGGCCGGCGCGGCTGACGCAGGCGATGGGCATCGATGGCGCGCGGGATGGCGTCGATCTCGTCGCTGCGCGCGAAGGGTTCGCGATCGTCGACGACAGCACGGCGCCGCCCGCGAACCTGGCGGGCGGGCCGCGCATCGGCATTCGCGTCGGCATGGACTTCCCGTGGCGGTGGTGCGTGGCCGGCAACCGCTACGTGTCGGGGGCGCTGCCGCGCACCTGATGCGTGCCGGACACAAGCCGCACGCCATTCGACCTGCGTCATGCGGCCGCCATTATTGACCGGCTAAGCTGCTCTTTTCGACGTTCGATCGAGGGGGCACCATGCGGCGGATCGTGTTCAACCAGAAGGGCGGCGTAGGCAAGTCGACGATCGTCTGCAACCTGGCCGCGATCAGCGCGAGCGAAGGATTGCGCACGCTCGTCATCGACCTCGACGCACAGGCGAACTCCACGCGCTACCTGCTCGGCGATGCGGCCGCCGACGCGCAACCGGGCGTTGCCGGGTTCTTCGAAACCGCGCTGACCTTCAACTTCCGGCCGATCGACGTCGCATCGTTCATCCATCCGACCCCGTTCGAAGGGCTCGACGTGATGCCCGCGCATCCGGATCTCGACACGCTGCACGGCAAGCTCGAATCGCGCTACAAGATCTACAAGCTGCGCGACGCGCTGAACGAACTCGACGCCTACGACGCCGTGTACATCGACACGCCGCCCGCGCTGAATTTCTATACGCGCTCGGCGCTGATCGCGGTCGAGCGCTGCCTGATCCCGTTCGACTGCGACGATTTCTCGCGCCGCGCGCTGTACACGCTGCTCGAGAACGTGAAGGAAATCCAGCAGGACCACAACGCGGCGCTCGAGGTCGAAGGGATCGTCATCAACCAGTTCCAGCCGCGCGCGAGCCTGCCGCAACGGCTGGTCGACGAGCTCGTCGACGAAGGGCTGCCGGTGCTCGCGTCGAGGCTGTCGGCATCGGTGAAGATTCGCGAGTCGCATCAGCAGTCGAAGCCGGTGATCCATCTCGAGCCGGGGCACAAGCTCGCGCAGGAATTCCGCGCGCTGCATCGCGAGCTGGCCGGCTGATTCCGCATTCACCCGTGTCGACCGCGGCCGCTTCATGCGGCCGTATTTTCATTTCGACTCTCAATTCGTCAGATCATTGATTTATTCAATAGTAATTCAGAAAACGATTTCATAATAATCCAGAAAAAACGATTACATCAGTGACCGCTCCATTTTCAATTCGCGTCGGTTTTCTAATAAACGGAATAATGGATTGGTAAATGTTGCGCGATGTCACGGCGCGCTATCCTGCAGAAAGGTAAAAAGACATTGCGGGACCCGCGCCCCAGTGGAATCTTCTCCGTGATACCGGCGTGCGGCGGGTTCCAGCAGCTGCCGGAAATGATAATAAGGGTTTACACCTACTATTAATGCCATTTAATTGACAATTAATCGATCTAGAATGACCTCCTTCAACTTCCCGTACTCAAATAAGTGGCGGGTTGTCAATAAGGAGGCCGTTTGAGATCGAGCTTCCATTTTTACGTCGTCTCTCGCATTGCTAACAGGAGCGTGCCCGATGTCCGTATTTGCCCCCGAAAAACTCACCGCCGATTATCAGTCCGGTATTGCCGCGTGGTTTGCGATTGCCCGTCCGGCGATTCACGGCTTCGAGGCTGTCGTCGAACTCAACCTGCAAGCGGCCCGGACGGCGCTGGAAGAGTACGAGGACAAGCTGAAAAACGCCTTCAACGGCAACAATCCGGCCGCCGGCTTCGCGCAGCAGATTGCCGCACCGCAAGAAGCGGCCGGCAAGGTCGTGTCGTACGGCCGCCATCTGTTCGACATCGCGGTGTCGACGCAGTCCGAATGGGCGAAGGTCGCGCAGGCGCAGTACGAACAGAACGACAAGCGCCTGAAGGACGTGCTCGGCGAGCTGTCGAAGCACGCGCCGGCGGGTTCGGCACCGGTGGTGGCTGCGCTGAATTCGGCGCTGTCGGCGGCGACGGCCGCGGCCGACTCGGTGCGCGCGGCGACGGGGCAGGCGATCGAGGCCGCACAGAGCGGTTTCGACGCGGTCAGCGAAACGGCCACGCGCGGCGCCAAGCAGACGGCTGCCGCCGCGCGCAAGGACGCTGCCGCGCGCGAATCGGCTGCGTAACCGCACGACGGCGTGCCGCGTGAAAGCGCGACACGCTTGATCGGCGCCGGACGGCGTCGGGCGCCGCGTGTGCCATGCGGGGTCCGGCCGTCGTCCGGTTCGCCGCAAGGCGCCCGTACCGGTGTGCCGCCGGTGTGCGCGAGCGCCGTCCGCCCCCATGGCGGCGTGCGACCGTGATCGCGCCGGATGGCGCGACGGGTGCCATCGCCCGTTGCAGCCGGCGCGTGCCGGTGTCGGAACGACGAACTGATTTCGATGCAGGAATTGAACATGACGGACGTAGTGATCGTATCGGCCGCGCGAACCGCGGTCGGCAAATTCGGCGGCTCGCTTGCGAAGATTGCAGCGCCGGAGCTGGGCGC
>NZ_CADFDK010000016.1 GCF_902832885.1 Burkholderia seminalis DSM 23518 | reverse complement strand
CCGTGCGCGAAGTTGATGATGCCGAGAATGCCGTACACCATCGTGTAGCCCAACGCGATGATGGCGTAGACACTGCCGAGCACCAGCCCGTTGAGAACCTGCTGGACGAAAATATCCATTTAAAGCTCCTTGGCCCGTGCTGCCGGAGGACGTTGCGCCCCGCGGGTAAGCGAGGAATCGCGCCTTCTCGGCGACACTGCGGGTACTAGTCGATACCGGTAAGGGTGGATCGTCCCGGCGCGCGCCGCCCGGCCTGTACGGCCGGACCTGCCGCCGGGGCGGATACAAAAACGGCACCGCACTGTTCCGGTGCCGTCATGAGTCCCGTCGCTAAATCGTCACGACGTCGAGGACGGTGTTCGTGGCCTCCTTGAAGTCGTGGGGCAGCATGCCGAGACGGCCTTCGTCCGGTTTCCCGGCATCCGTGCCTTGGCCCGTCCGGCGCGACGCAAGCGCCGCCCCCCGGACGGATCGGATTCCGCGCCGCGCCGCCCGTCAGGACATGGCGGCCGCCGCACCCGACATTCGTCAGGACTGCGTCGGAATCCATCGTACGAACCAGACCGCGCGCCATGACCGGATCGGTCGTGGCGGCACGCTGTTTCATCGAATTGAAATGAAGGGGGGCCGGTGACATCTGCGCGCTGCCCGCGGCGGCGCGAGCGGCCGGCATCCGTCGAGCGGCGCGACCGGTCACCGTCGCGCCGCGACCGGCGGCTTGCCGCGACACGACCGGCATGCCCGCTGCCGGAGCGTTCGTCACGCCAAGCGCGTTGATTTCGTCAATCGTCAAACGTGCCCCGTATTCCTTGTCGTTACCCAATTGCGCGATACGGCACGCCGATGGCGCCGCACGACCGGGTCCGGCGACGCACGCGCCGCTGGCCGGCGGCGCCGCGAACGCCGCAGCCTTCCTGCCCGCCCTGTCGCCGCTCTTTTTGCTGCATCCGGCAAGCATTGCAACCGGTGCGGCGGCGGACTCGGCGTAAGCCAACTTCACATGCATCGAATGGTCTCCCGCGCCTTGCCAAAACCCGATTTCAAAGCCATTCCGGCTTGAAAACGGGCGCATTGTAACTCCATTTATAGGACGCCAATAATCCTGATTCGATGGGGTTTTCCTGCATTGCAACCAATTTTGAGAGACGGCTGGAAACATCGGGAGCAACCGGGTTGCACCATGCTTGCGAATATTGGTTGCGATTATGATTTCGAGGCACCAAAAAAAAGCGCGCCGGGAGGCGCGCTTCGGTGTTCCGCGGGTGCAATGCGGCAATCAGGCGGCAGGCGGCAGGTTCAACCCGCGCGGCAGCGGAAACGACACGTTTTCCTCGATGCCGTCGAGCGCGCGGACATTGCGCACGCCGAGCTCGCGCAGCCGCGCGATCACGGCCTGGGCGAGCACTTCCGGCGCCGACGCGCCGGCCGTCACGCCGATACGGCGCTTGCCGGCGACCCATGCCGGATCGATCTGGTCGGGTGCATCGACCATGTACGCGGCCACGCCGCGCTTCTCGGCCACTTCGCGCAGGCGGCTCGAATTCGAGCTGTTGGGGCTCCCGACGACGATCACGACGTCGCACTGCGGCGCCATGAACTTCACCGCGTCCTGGCGGTTCTGCGTCGCATAGCAGATGTCCTGCTTCTTCGGCTCGCGGATCTTCGGATACTTCGCCTTCAGCGCGCCGATGATCTCCGCGGCGTCGTCGACGGACAGCGTCGTCTGCGTGACGAGCGCGATGCGCTCGGGATCGGCGAGTTCGAGCTTCTGCACGTCCTCGACGCTCTCGACGAGATGCATGCCGCGCTCGACCTGCCCCATCGTGCCTTCGACTTCCGGGTGGCCCTTGTGCCCGATCATGACGATGTCGACGCCATCCTGGCGCATCTTCGCCACTTCGACGTGCACCTTCGTGACGAGCGGGCAGGTTGCGTCGTAAATGCGCAGCCCGCGCACGTCGGCCTCGTCGCGCACGGCCTTCGACACGCCGTGCGCACTGAAGATCACGGTGTTGCCGGCCGGCACTTCCTCGAGTTCCTCGACGAAGATCGCGCCTTTCTTCTTCAGATCCTCGACCACGTACTTGTTGTGGACGATTTCGTGACGGACGTAGATCGGCGCACCGTGCATCGCGATCGCACGCTCGACGATCTCGATCGCGCGGTCGACACCCGCGCAGAACCCGCGCGGCTGGGCCAGCAGGATTTCGGCATCGGCGGCAACGGTTTGCCCGGACAGCGTATCGGTGTTGCTCATGATTACAGGATTCCGATGATTTTCACTTCGAACGTGAGCGCCTGGCCCGCGAGCGGATGATTGAAGTCGAACAGCGCCGAGGTCTCGCCGACCTCCTTCAGCACCCCTGCGTACCGGCCGCCGTCCGGTGCGTTGAACTCGATCAGTTCGCCCGGCGTGAAATCGTCGCCGACCATCCCGTTCTCGCGCAACGTCGACAGCGTCACGCGCTGGAGCATGTCGGGATTGCGGGGACCGAACCCCTGTTCCGGGGCTAGCTGAAAAGTCGAGTGGTCGCCCACCCGGAGCCCGAGCAGAATCTGTTCGAGCGAGGGCGCCAGTTGCCCCGCGCCCAGCAGCAGCGTGGCCGGCTTGTCGGAGAAGGTGTTGACGATGTCGGCGCCGTCGGCCAGTGCCAGCCGGTAATGCAACGTGACGTGGGAACCGGGCTTCACTTCGGATAGATCGATGAGGCTCATGAATTACTCGTTCAGTCGGCGCCCGATACGGCCGAATGGCCCGGCGCAAAGTCAATATTGTAAGTCACCTGAGCGAGCAAGGCGGAAAGTGCGACGACGTCGCGCACACCACCCTGCCGCCAATGGAGTTCCAAGCATGCTGTCACCCTGCCTCGCCCTGCCGCCGGCCGAATGCCGGGACAATGCCGATGCACCGGCCGATCCGCCCGGCCGCGTCATCCCGATTCGCCGGCGCAAGCGCCGCCCGGCCGACTGGCGGCCCGAGCGACCGCGCGAGCGCTTGCTGGAGCGCGGGCCGGCCGCGCTGACCGACGACGAACTGATCGCGCTGCTGCTCGGCACGGGCAAGCCCGGGCACGATGTCTTCATCACCGCCCGCGCACTGGTCGATCGGTTCAGGACGTTGCGCGGGCTGCTCGAAGCGAGCACCGACGATTTCGAGGCGCACCCCGGCATCGGCCCCGCGCGTGCCGCGCGGCTGGCCGCGATCATCGAGATCGCCCGGCGCGTGCTGAACGAGAAGGCGCAGGTGCGCACGCCGATCGATTCGCCCCGCGCCGTCGAGGATTGCCTGCGGCTGAGGATCGGCACGTGTCCGCACGAGGTGTTCGTCGCGGTGTACCTCGACGCGCGCAACGGCCTGATCGACATGGAGGAAATCACGCGCGGCTCGCTCACGCGGATGGCCGTCTATCCGCGCGAGATCGTGCGACGCGCGATGGTGCACAACGCCGCGTCGCTGATCGTCGCGCACAACCATCCGTCGGGCGCCGTACAGCCCAGCGCGGAAGACCGTCGCCTCACCCGCGTGCTGAAAGATGCGCTCGAACTCGTCGACGTGCGGCTGCTCGACCACATCGTCGTCGGCACCGGCGACACTTTTTCGTTCGCACGCGCCGGTTGGCTGTAGACTGTGCCGCGGCAGCCCACCCCGGGGCGCCGCAACGACGAAGCGAAATTAGGTTTGATTTTTCTGAACTTTTTCTGCTAGAATCGTCGTCTGTCTTTTTTCCAACCAGTTCTAGCCATCGAAGGGCCTTGTCTGTAAGGGCTACGGCGTTCTGAGTGCAGCCATGGATCACGTGGCGGTGCGATGGAACCTTCACCGGCGATCGAACCCCGAATTTAGCGTATTAGGAGTGCTCTCATGGCACGCGTATGCCAAGTAACTGGGAAAGCGCCGATGAGCGGCAACAACGTTTCCCACGCCAACAACAAGACGAAGCGCCGCTTCCTGCCGAACCTGCAAAACCGCCGGTTCTGGGTAGAGAGCGAAAACCGCTGGGTGCGCCTGCGCGTTTCGAACGCCGGCCTGCGCCTGATCGACAAGAACGGCATCGATTCCGTGCTCGCTGACCTGCGCGCACGCGGCGAAGCCTAAGCCCAAGGAGCACAATCATGGCAAAAGGCGCACGCGACAAGATCAAGCTCGAGTCCACCGCTGGTACGGGTCACTTCTACACGACCACGAAGAACAAGCGCAACATGCCGGAAAAGATGGCGATCAAGAAGTTCGATCCCGTCGTCCGCAAGCATGTGGAATACAAAGAAACCAAGATCAAGTAATCTCCGGTTTCTGCCAGCCTGACGGCGACCGAAAAGCCCCGCTCCTGCGGGGCTTTTTGTTTTGCGCGCACGCTCCGGCCCGACGCGGTATGCTCTTCCCTTTCCGCGGCCACGGCTGCCGGAACGCACAAGATCAAAAGCGTAAACGATGGAGATGCAGCATGAAATTCGACGTGGCGATCGTCGGCAGCGGCCTGGCAGGGCTGTCGGTCGCACTCAACCTGGCCAGCACGCGACGTGTCGCGCTGATCGCGAAACGTTCGATGATGGAGGGGGCAAGCGATAACGCGCAAGGCGGTATCGCGGCGGTCCTCGACTCGGCGGACAGTATCGAGAACCACGTCGACGACACGCTGGTCGCCGGTGGCGGGCTGTGCGACGAAGGCGCGACGCGCTACATCGTCGAGCACGGCCGCGAAGCGATCGAATGGCTGATCTCGCAAGGCGTGCCGTTCACGAAGGACGACGCGGCCGAACTCGGCTTTCACCTGACGCGCGAAGGCGGCCACAGCCACCGCCGGATCATCCACGCGGCCGACGCGACCGGCCATGCGGTGCTCGCGACGCTATCCGAGCGCGCGCGCCAGCATCCGAACATCACGTTCTTCGAGAACCACCACGCGATCGACCTGATCACGTCGGACCGGCTCGGCCTGCCCGGCCGCCGCTGTCACGGCCTGTATGCGCTCGACGTCGACAACGACCGCACGATCACGATCGAGGCGCCGCACACCGTGCTCGCCACGGGCGGTGCCGGCAAGGTCTACCTGTACACGACGAACCCCGACACCGCGACCGGCGACGGCATCGCGATGGCGTGGCGCGCGGGCTGCCGCGTGTCGAACATGGAATTCATCCAGTTTCACCCGACCTGCCTGTTCCATCCGTATGCGAAGTCGTTCCTGATTTCGGAAGCCGTGCGCGGCGAAGGCGGCCTGCTGAAACTGCCCGACGGCACGCGCTTCATGCCCGCGCACGACCCGCGCGCCGAGCTCGCGCCGCGCGACATCGTCGCACGCGCGATCGACTTCGAGATCAAGAAGCGCGGGATCGACTGCGTGTATCTCGACATCAGCCATCAGCCGGAAGCGTTCCTGCGCGAACACTTCCCGACGATCCATGCGCGCTGCCTCGAATTCGGCATCGACATCGCGAAACAGCCGATTCCCGTCGTGCCGGCCGCGCACTACACGTGCGGCGGCGTCGTCACCGATCTCGCCGGACGCACCGATCTCGCGGGCCTGTATGCGGTCGGCGAGACGTCGTGCACCGGGTTGCACGGCGCGAACCGGCTCGCGAGCAACTCGCTGCTCGAATGTCTGGTGATCGGCCGTGCGGCCGCCGAAGCAATCGAGGCGGCCGGCTTCGACGCCGACACGCCGGCGACGCTGCCCGCATGGGACGAAAGCCGCGTGTCGGATGCCGACGAGGAAGTCGTCGTTGCGCACAACTGGGACGAACTGCGCCGCCTGATGTGGAACTACGTCGGCATCGTGCGCACCGACAAGCGCCTCGAACGCGCCAAGCACCGGCTGTCGCTGCTGCGCGACGAAATCCACGAGTACTACGCGAACTTCCGCGTGACGCGCGACCTGCTGGAACTGCGCAACCTCGTCGATGTGGCGACGCTGATCGTGAAGAGTGCGCAATCGCGCCGCGAAAGCCGCGGGCTGCACTACAGCCGCGACTGGCCGCATACGCTGCCGAAGGCATTGCCGAGCGTGCTCACGCCGCGCGCGCGCCGCTGAGCGTATGCCCTTCCCGGTTACGGCCGGGAGCGCCCAGGAAAAAAGCCGCTGGCGTTTGCGCGCCGGCGGCTTTTTTGTCTGACCCGACGACGTTCGGTCAGTCGACGATCCGCATCGAATAGTCGGTCGCGCGCACGTCCTTCGTCAGCGCGCCGATCGAGATGCGATCGACGCCCGTTTCCGCGAACGCACGCACCGTCTCGAAATTGACGCCGCCCGATACCTCGAGCACGGCCTTGCCGGCCGCGACACGCACGGCTTCACGCATCATGTCGAGCGTGAAGTTGTCGAGCAGCACCGACTGCGCACGATGCGCGAGCGCCGTGTCAAGTTGCGCGAGCGTCTCGACCTCGATCTGCACGGGTACGCCCGACTCCAGCGCAAATGCCGCATCGAGCGCCTCGCCGACCCCGCCTGCCGCCGCGATGTGGTTCTCCTTGATCAGGATGCCGTCGTACAGCGCGAGGCGCTGGTTCTCGCCGCCGCCGACGCGCACCGCATACTTCTGCGCAAGCCGCAGGCCCGGCAGCGTCTTGCGCGTATCGAGGATCTTCGCGCGCGTGCCTTCGATGCGATCGACGTAGCGGCGCGTCGCGGTCGCGACGCCCGACAGCAGCTGCAGGAAATTCAGCCCGTTGCGCTCGGCCGTCAGCAGCGCGCGCGCCGGCCCGTCGAGTTCGCAGACGGTCGAATCGGGCGTCATGCGGTCGCCTTCGCGATAGCGCCATTGCACGGTGATCGACGGATCGATCCGGGCGATCACCGCCTCGAACCACGGCACGCCGCACAGCACGGCTTCCTCACGCACGATGATCCGCGCCCGGCGGCGCCCGCCGGCCGGCACGAGCCGCCCGGTCTGGTCGCCGGTGCCGACGTCTTCCGCGATCGCGTCGGCCACGTTGCGCGCGATCGCGTCGTCGAATGCCGCGCCGTATTGCTCACGAACGCTGTCGAACAGCGGGGATACGGCGTCGCTCATGCGGCCCCCACGTTCGCAAACAGCCCCTGGTCGCGCTGCAGGTCACCGCTCGCCTGCACGCGCTTCTTGTGCGCGGCCGCGAACTCGAGCATCCGGTCGATCGGCAAACGCGCACGCTCGCCGATCGCGGGATCGACGAAGATCTCGTTGTGGCCGCGTTCGAGCACGTCCGCAAGGTTCGCGAGGCCGTTCATCGCCATCCACGGGCAGTGCGCGCAGCTCTTGCAGGTCGCGCTGTTGCCGGCCGTCGGCGCGGCGATGAAGGTCTTGCCGGGCGCGGCGAGCTGCATCTTGTGCAGGATGCCGAGATCGGTCGCGACGATGAAGTGCGTCGCGTCGAACTTGACCGCCGCATCGATCAGTTGCGTGGTCGAGCCGACGACATCCGCCTGCGCGACGACGTTTTCCGGCGACTCGGGATGGACGAGCACCTTCGCGTCCGGATATTCGGCGCGCAGCAGGTCGAGCTCGATACCCTTGAACTCGTCGTGGACGAGGCACGAGCCTTGCCACAGCAGCATGTCCGCGCCGGTTTTCTTCTGGATATAGCTGCCGAGATGGCGGTCCGGTGCCCAGATGATCTTCTCGCCGCGCGCGTGCAGGTCGGCCACGATTTCGAGGCCGATCGACGACGTGACCATCCAGTCCGCGCGCGCCTTCACGGCCGCGCTGGTGTTCGCGTAGACGACGACGGTGCGGTCCGGATGCGCATCGCAGAACGCCGAGAATTCGTCGACCGGACAGCCGAGGTCGAGCGAACAGGTCGCGTCGAGATCGGGCATCAGGATCCGTTTGTTCGGGCTCAGGATCTTCGCGGTTTCGCCCATGAAGCGCACGCCGGCGACGACCAGCGTCTGCGCGTCGTGATCGCGGCCGAAGCGGGCCATTTCGAGCGAATCGGCAACGCAGCCGCCCGTTTCGTCGGCCAGCTCCTGCAGCTCGGCATCCACGTAGTAGTGGGCGACCAGCACGGCCTTTTCACGGGCGAGCAGCGTCTTGATGCGCGCCTTCAATGCAGCGCGCTCCTCGGCGGACGGCGCGTCGGGCACCTTGGCCCATGCCTGCCCCACGCCGCACACGGTCCCTGCCGCGACGGGCCGGTCGTACTCGACGGGTTTGATCGTCGATTGCATCTCCATATCTCCTGTCGATCCGAGTGAGCGCTTTGGCGCTCACTCGGATCCCATGCTTCGCGGTCGGCCGGAGTGGGGTGCTCGGCGCCTGCTCCGCTCCCCTGCTCGCCCGGGGCACCCGCTCGCCACCGCCCCAAGCTTCATACCAATCCGCCCTGCCGAACGCCCATCAAAACCGGCGGCCCAAATGAAAAAACCCCGCCAACGCGGGGTTTGTGACGTCCTGAGATTCTAATCGATTTCGAATCAGGCGTAGCGACGCAGGCGCGTCGCGAATTCCTGCAGCGCCTTGATGCCGCTTTGTTCCGCGCGATGGCACCAATCCTGCAATTGCGCGAGGAGCTGTTCGCGCGACGCGGTCGAACGATCCCAGATCGCGGCCAGGTCCTGGCGCAGCTGGAAGTACGTATGCAGCTTCTGGCTGTTCGCGAAGATTTCCGGCAGCAGCTTCTTCTGCGGCTCGTCGAGGCCGTCGGCGTCCTTGTGGAACCACTTGCGCGCACCGCGCATCAGCTGGTACTTCTCGCTCGAGCCGAGTTCCTTCAGGTGCGCGAGCTCCTGGCGGTACGCACGCTTCACGGCCTTGCCGTAGCGCGCCATCACTTCGTAGCGGTTCGACAGCACGGCCTGCAGCGTTTCCTGGTCGAGCACCGTCTTCGGCTTGTTCAGGCGCGGCGTGGGCGCAACCTTCTTCACCTTCGCGAGACCGAACGCCGACATGATGCGGATGTACATCCAGCCGATGTCGAACTCGTACCACTTGTTCGACAGCTTCGCCGACGTCGCGAACGTGTGGTGGTTGTTGTGCAGTTCTTCACCGCCGATCACGATGCCCCACGGGAACAGGTTCGTGCTCGCGTCGGCCGAGTTGAAGTTGCGATAGCCCCAGAAGTGACCGAAGCCGTTGACGACGCCAGCCGCCCAGAACGGGATCCAGACCATCTGCACGGCCCACACGGTCAGGCCGATCACGCCGAACAGCGCGACGTCGATCACCATCATCAGGCTGATGCCGAGAATCGGGTACTTCGAATAGACATTGCGCTCGACCCAGTCGTTCGGCGTGCCGTGGCTGAACTTGCGCATCGTCTCTTCGTTCTTCGCTTCCGCGCGATACAGTTCCGCGCCCTCGAGGAACACCTTCCAGATCCCGCGCGTCTGCGGGCTGTGCGGATCTTCCTCGGTCTCGCACTTCGCATGGTGCTTGCGGTGAATCGCGGCCCACTGGCCCGTCAGCATGCCGGTCGTCATCCACAGCCACAGCCGGAAGAAGTGGCTCGCGATCGGATGCAGTTCCAGCGCACGATGCGCCTGGCAGCGGTGCAGATAGACCGTCACGCCGATGATCGTGACGTGCGTGACGGCGAGCGCGAACAGCGCGACCTGCCACCACGAAAAACGCAGGAGCCCGTGGGAAAGAAAATCGAGCAGGGAATTCAACAAGGCAGTTACCTGTGATGAGAGCGACGCCGGCTCGCGCAGGCGTCAGAAAAATGAAAGCATACCGCGTATAGACTTGGATTCTACTTCAACCGTTCCAAGTCTTTGTAAAAAATGAATATTTTCTTGCCCTGGCGCAACCGGAGCAGTCCACGGGCGGACTTGGACGGGCGTGCGATCCGGTTCCGGCCGCGGGGTCAAAGCATTTGACGGCCGGCGCGCGCTATGCAGCCGGTGCGCGCCCGTTCGCCGCGCCGTTCGCGGCCGCCGGATCGGGCCCGGCCGTCGTACCGGCGGCGGGAAAACCGTCCGGCAATCCGACCACGCGCACCTCGCGCTGCGGAAACGGAATCGAGATCCCGTGCTCGCTGAACAACCGCCAGATGTTGCGGTTCACGCTCGAACGCACGCCCGACGTGCCTTTCGCGGAATCCTCGATCCAGAAACCAAGCTCCAGGTCGATCCCGTCCGCACCGAAACTCACCAGATACGGCGTCGGCGCGGGCTCCGCCAGCACGCGCGGCACGTCCTTCGCCGCGTCGGCGAGCAGCGCGAGCGCGTGCTCGACGTCGCTCGTGTACGCGACCTGCACCGCGACCTTCGCATAACCGCGCGTCAGGTAAGACGACTGGTTCTGCACGACGTCGGTGATCAGCTTCTCGTTCGGGATCAGTGTCTCGTTACCGTCGAGGCCGCGCACGACCGTGTAGCGCGTGCGGATCTGCGTGACGACGCCCTGCAGCCCGCCGACGCTGATCGCGTCGCCGAGCCGCAGCGAGCGGTCGAGCAGGATGATGAAGCCCGACACGTAGTTGCTCGCGATCTTCTGCAGCCCGAAGCCGAGACCGACGCCCACCGCGCCGCCGAACACGCCGAGCACGGTCACGTCGATGCCGACCAGCGACAGCCCGATCAGGATCGCCGCGAACACGAGCAGCGCGCGGCCGACCCGCGACAGCACGACCTTCAGGTTCGCGTCGAGCGTGCTCGCGCGCGTGAGGCGATCCTCGAGCACCGAGCCGAGCCACATCGCGACCATCAGCGTCACGCACACCCACAGCGCGCCCGAGATCACCGACAGCAGCGTGAGATGCGCATTGGCGACGCGGAACTGCACGCTGTCGAGCCAGCCGAGCACGTCGCGCTGGATCCCGAGCACGGTCAGCACCATCGCGGCCCACACGACGGTCGACACCACCTTCTCGACGATCGACAGCCACGCATGCGTGTGGCCGTCGCGCGCGAACACGCGCCGCGCGAAGAAGAACAGCACGTAGATCAACCCGATGCCGAACAGCGGCACGAGCGCGAGCTGCAGCAGCGACGTCGACATGAACGGGTCGAACGCGAGTTGCGCGGCGCCGACGAAGACGCTGCCGAACAACGGGAACAACGCGCGCTTCAGGCTTTGCGCGCCCGCGCCGGGCGCACGTCCGGCCGCCCGGCGGCGCGCATCGATGCGGCCGTGCACGAAGCGCGCGGTCACCCACGCGAAGCACAACGCGCCGACGAGAATCGCCGCCTGCCAGATCATCACCGGCTGGTGGAAGTCACGAATGACCGATTCCAGCCGGTGCGACAGCAGGCGGCTCTGCAGATTTTCCATCGTCCGTCCGGGCAGTCGTTACTGCGCGGCGCGCCGTTCGAGCACCGCGGCGAAGAAGCCGTCGGTCGCGTGACGATGCGGCCACAGCGACAGGTAGTCGCCCGTCTCCAGTTCGATGCGCTGGTCGGCCAGCACCTTCTGCGCCGGCACCAGCACGAACTCGGGATGATCGGCCAGGAACTGTTCGACGATGCGCTCGTTCTCGGCGTCGAGCACGCTGCAGGTCGCATAGACGAGCCGCCCGCCCTTCTTCACGAGACGCGCGGCGCTCGCGAGGATCGACGCCTGCTTCGGTGTCAGCTCGTCGATCGCCGTGCGCGACTGGCGCCACTTCAGGTCCGGATTGCGGCGCAGCGTGCCGAGGCCGCTGCACGGCGCGTCGACCAGCACGCGGTCGATCTTGCCGGCGAGCCGCTTGATCTTCGCGTCGTGCTCGCTGTCGATCAGCACCGGGTTCACGTTCGACAGCCCGCTGCGCGCGAGGCGCGGCTTCAGCTTCGCGAGGCGCTTCTCCGACACGTCGAACGCATAGAGCCGCCCGGTCGAGCGCATCATCGCGCCCAGCGCGAGCGTCTTGCCGCCCGCACCGGCGCAGAAGTCGACGACCATTTCGCCGCGGCGCGGCGCGACCAGCGAGCACAGCAGCTGGCTGCCTTCGTCCTGCACCTCGATCGCGCCTTCCTCGAACAGCTTCAGGCGCGTCAGCGCCGGCTTGCCGACCACCCGCACGCCGAACGGCGCGAACGGCGTCGCGCCCGCCTCGATGCCGCTCACGCGCAGCGCTTCGATCACCTGGTCGCGCGTCGCCTTCTGCGCGTTGGCACGCAGGTCGAGCGGCGCCGGGTAGTTCAGCGCGGCGGCAAGCTGCGCGAGCTCCTCGCCATCGAAACGGGCCGACAGCGCCTGATGGATCCAGTCGGGCAGGTTCGAGCGAATGCGCACCGGCAGGCTCGCCGGATCGATCTTCGACACGTGCTCGAGCCAGGCGGACTCGGTGTCGGACAGGAACGGCTTCAGCGCATTGCGGCCGACCGTCTGCATCAGGCCGAGCAGCGTCAGGCGCCGCGCCGGCGTACCCGTGCCGCTTTCGGCGAGGTGCGAAAACTCCATTTTCCGGCGCAGCACCGCGAACACGGCCTCGGCGATCACGCCGCGCTCGGCGTGCCCGAGCTTCGGGTGCGCGCGGAAGAACCGGCTCGTCGTCGCATCGGCGGGGCCGGCGAATTTCAGCACCTCGGCCAGCAAAGTCTCGGTCTGGCCAATCAGGAATCCGTGCAGCTTCATACGCCCTCGCTCGTTTCGGTATGCGGTTGATCCGCGAAAATCCAGCGCGCCTCTTCCGGCGCGACCACTGCACGGCCGTTCTCGAGGCGCAGACGCCCCTCGACGAACCAGCGCACCGCGCGCGGATACAGCACATGCTCGACGCTCAGCACGCGCCGCGCGAGCGCGGCCGCGTCGTCGCCGGCGCGCACGGGCACCGCGCCCTGCGCGACGATCGCGCCGCTGTCGAGCTCGGGAATGACGAAATGCACGCTCGCGCCATGCAGCGCGACGCCCGCGTCGAGCGCCTGCTGATGCGTATGGATACCCTTGAAGCTCGGCAGCAGCGACGGATGGATGTTCAGCAGCCGGCCCTCGTATCGTCTGACGAATGCGGGCGTGAGGATGCGCATGAAGCCGGCGAGAACGACGAGATCGGGGGCGAAACGGTCGATCTCGGCGGCGAGCGCCGCGTCAAAGCTGTCGCGGCCGTCGAACGACCGGTGGTCGACCACCGCCGTCGCCACCCCGTGCGACGCGGCAAAAGCCAGGCCGGCCGCATCGGGCCGGTTGGCGATCACGGCGGCAATCTCGGCCGGCCAGCGTTCCTGCGCGCACGCGCGGACGATGGCCTCCATGTTGCTGCCGCGACCGGAAATCAGGATCACGAGTTTTTTCATCCGCGAATTTTACCATTCGCCCCCGCGTTTCCCGCCTTCTCGGCCGCCGGCCCGTCCGAACGTTTATAATCTTCTGCTTTGCGGCATCCCACCGCCCATTCCCCGACCGCTGCATCCGCTATCGTGAAAGTCTTCCGCGGCCTGCCCAACGCCGAGAGCCGTGCCCCGTGCGCGCTGACGATCGGCAACTTCGACGGTGTCCATCGCGGCCACCAGGCCCTGCTCGCGCGCGTGCGCGCGGCAGCGGACGCGCGCGGCCTGCCCGTGTGCGTGATGACGTTCGAGCCGCACCCGCGCGAATTCTTCAATCCGGCCGGCGCGCCGCCGCGCATCGCGATGCTGCGCGACAAGCTCGAGGCGCTGCGCGATCACGGTGTCGACCGCGTCGTCGTCGAGCACTTCAACCATACCTTCGCGAGCCAGTCGCCGCAGGCGTTCGTCGAACGCACGCTGGTGAACGGGCTGCACACGCGCTGGATGATGGTCGGCGACGATTTCTGCTACGGCGCGAAACGCGCGGGCACCTTCGACACGCTGAAGGCGGCCGGCGAGCAGTACGGCTTCGAGGTCGAGCAGATGGGCACGGTAGCCGGCAGCGACGGCACGCGCATTTCCAGCTCGGGTGTGCGCGCCGCGCTCGCGGCCGGCGATCTCGACGCGGCCGCGCAGGCGCTCGGCCACGGCTACGCGATCAGCGGCCACGTCGCGCACGGGCTGAAGCTCGGCCGCGACCTCGGTTTCCCGACGCTGAACCTGCCGATCGCGCACAAGCGGCCGGCGCTCGCGGGCATCTTCGTCGTGCAAGTGCACGGCCTCGGCCCCGACCCGCTGCCGGGCGTCGCGAGCCTGGGCCTGCGCCCGACCGTCGACGATTCCGGCCGCGTGCTGCTCGAAGTGCACCTGCTCGACTGGCATGGCGACGCGTACGGCAAGCTCATCCGCGTCGAATTCCTGAAGAAGCTGCGCGACGAGGCGAAATTCGACGACCTCGAGGCGCTGTCGCGCGCGATCGCCCTGGACGTCGCGAACGCGCGCGCGTACTTCATCGAACGCGACCGTGCGCCGGGCAGCCGCGCCACGGGCTTCTCGACGTCGGCAACCGACCGAATTAGCTGATCCGGACGGCGGCGCCCGGCGCCGCACCCTCGCGCCGCCCACTCGCGCGCATCCCCGATTCACGACGCCCGAGCGTCTCCCGATTTAGATAGCGATCCCATCATGAGCAACAAGAAAGCCGATTCGAAACCGCAGGCCAAGTATCCGGTCAACCTGCTCGACACGCCGTTCCCGATGCGCGGCGACCTGCCCAAGCGCGAGCCGCAGTGGGTCAAGGAATGGGAGGAGCGCGGCCTCTACGAGAAGATCCGCGCGGCCAGCAAGGGCCGGCCGAAGTTCATCCTGCACGACGGCCCGCCGTATGCGAACGGCGACATCCACCTCGGCCACGCGGTCAACAAGATCCTGAAGGACATCGTCGTCAAGTCGCGCAACATGGCCGGCTTCGACGCGCCGTACGTGCCGGGCTGGGATTGCCACGGCATGCCGATCGAAATCCAGATCGAGAAGCAGTTCGGCAAGTCGCTGCCGGCAGCCGAAGTGATGAGCAAGGCGCGTGCGTACGCGACCGAGCAGATCGAGAAGCAGAAGGTCGGCTTCAAGCGCCTCGGCGTGCTCGGCGACTGGGCGAACCCGTACAAGACGATGAACTTCGTGAACGAGGCGGAAGAGATCCGCGCGCTCGGCAAGATCATCGAGAAAGGCTACGTGTACCGCGGGCTGAAGCCGGTGAACTGGTGCTTCGACTGCGGCTCGGCGCTCGCCGAGGCGGAAGTCGAGTACAAGGACCGCACCGATCCGACGATCGACGTGATGTTCGCGTTCGCGGAACCGGAAAAGACCGCGCAGGCGTTCGGCCTGCCGGCACTGCCGCGCGCCGAGGGCGGCATCGTGATCTGGACCACCACGCCGTGGACGATCCCCGCCAACCAGGCGCTGAACCTCCATCCGGAAATCGTCTACGCGCTGGTCGACACCGAGCGCGGGCTGCTGATCATCGCGCAGGAGCGCGTCGAAGCCTGCATGGCCGACTTCAAGCTGACGGGCCGCGTCGTCGCGACCGCGCCGGGCGTGAAGCTCGCCAACCTGCGCTTCCACCACCCGCTCGCATCGGCCCACCCCGGCTACAAGCGTACGGCCCCCGTCTACCTCGGCGACTACGTGACGACCGACACGGGTACCGGCGTCGTGCACTCGTCGCCCGCGTACGGCATCGAGGACTTCATGTCGTGCAAGGCGCACGGGATGACCGATTCGGACTTCATCAACCCGGTGATGGGCGACGGCCGCTACATCGAATCGCTGCCGCTGTTCGGCGGCCTGTCGATCTGGGACGCGAACCCGAAGATCGTCGACGCGCTGAACGCGGCCGGCTCGCTGCTGCGCAGCGAGAAGTACACGCACAGCTACATGCACTGCTGGCGCCACAAGACGCCGATCATCTACCGCGCCACGTCGCAGTGGTTCGCCGGCATGGACGTCACCCCGCGCGACGGCGGCAAGACGCTGCGTGAAACGGCGCTCGAAGGCGTCGACGCAACCGCGTTCTACCCGTCGTGGGGCAAGCAGCGCCTGTTCAGCATGATCGCGAACCGTCCCGACTGGACGCTGTCGCGCCAGCGCCAGTGGGGCGTGCCGATGGCATTCTTCGTGCACAAGGAAACCGGCGAGCTGCATCCGCGCACGCTGGAGCTGCTCGAGGAAGTCGCGAAGCGCGTCGAGCAGTCGGGCATCGAGGCGTGGCAGTCGCTCGACCCGCGCGAGCTGATCGGCGACGATGCGAACCTGTACGAAAAGAACCGCGACACGCTCGACGTGTGGTTCGACTCGGGCACGACGCACTGGCACGTGCTGCGCGGCTCGCACAAGGATCAGCTGCAATTCCCGGCCGACCTGTACCTCGAAGGCTCGGACCAGCATCGCGGCTGGTTCCACTCGTCGCTGCTGACCGCGTCGATGATCGACGGCCGCGCGCCGTACAAGGGCCTGCTCACGCACGGTTTCACGGTCGACGGCGAAGGCCGCAAGATGAGCAAGTCGCTCGGCAACGGGATCGACCCGCATGAAGTCGCGAACCGCCTCGGCGCGGAAATCATCCGTCTGTGGATCGCGTCGACCGACTACTCGGGCGAACTCGCGATCTCCGAGGAAATCCTGAAGCGCGTGACCGAAGGTTATCGCCGCATCCGCAACACGCTGCGCTTCCTGCTCGCGAACCTGTCGGACTTCGACTTCGCGCAGCACGCGGTGCCGGTCGACGAATGGCTCGAGATCGACCGCTATGCGGTCGCGTTCTCGCAGCAGTTGCAGACGGAGCTGCTCGGCCACTACGAGAAGTACGAATTCCATCCGGTCGTCGCCAAGCTGCAGACGTACTGCTCGGAAGATCTCGGCGGCTTCTACCTCGACGTGCTGAAGGACCGCCTGTACACGAGCGCGGCCGACTCGCGCGCGCGCCGCTCGGCACAAACGGCGCTGTACCACCTGACGCACGGCCTGCTGCGCGTGCTCGCGCCGTTCCTGTCGTTCACGGCGGAAGAAGCGTGGAAGGTGTTCCAGCCGGCCAGCGACACGATCTTCACGGAAACCTACTATGCGTATCCGGACGTCGCCGGCTCGGCCGCGCTGATCGAGAAGTGGGCGCTGCTGCGCGAGGTGCGCGGCAACGTGACGAAGGCACTCGAGGAAGCGCGCACCGCGAACCGCATCGGCTCGTCGCTGCAGGCCGAAGTCGCCGTGCACGCGAGCGGCGCGCGTTACGACGCGCTCACGAGCCTCGGCGACGACCTGAAGTTCGTGCTGATCACGTCGGCCGCGACGGTCGTCAAGGTCGACGACGAAGCGCAGGAAAGCGTCGACGTGGCCGCCTCGAAGTACCAGAAGTGCGAACGCTGCTGGCACTACCGCGAAGATGTCGGCGCGCACGCCGATCATCCGACGCTGTGCGGCCGCTGCTTCTCCAACCTGTTCGAAAACGGCGAAATCCGGAGCGCTGCTTGAATATGGCGAAAACCCTGTCGAAACCGGCCAGCGGCGCGCTTGCGCCCTGGCTCGGCATTTCGCTGATCGTGATCCTGTTCGACCAGCTGTCGAAGATCGCGATCCTGAAAACGTTCGCGTACGGCGCGCAGCACGCGCTGACGTCGTTCTTCAACCTCGTGCTGGTGTACAACCGCGGCGCCGCGTTCGGCTTCCTGTCGACCGCCGGCGGCTGGCAGCGCTGGGCGTTCACCGCGCTCGGCATCGGCGCGACGCTCGTGATCTGCTTCCTGCTGAAGCGCCACGGCCAGCAGCGGCTGTTCAGCCTGTCGCTCGCGCTGATCCTCGGCGGCGCGCTCGGCAACGTGATCGACCGGCTCGTCTACGGCCACGTGATCGACTTCCTCGATTTCCACCTCGGCGCCTGGCACTTCCCGGCGTTCAACCTCGCCGATTCCGCGATCACGGTCGGCGCGGTGCTGCTGATCTACGACGAGCTGCGTCGCGTGCGCGGCTCGCGCTAAACGCGCATACTCGGCGTCGACGGCCGGCTTCGCGCCGGCCGTTCCGTTTGACCCTTGGAGGCCTGAGTTGGCACACGCAGAACTCGCAGGAAAACACCTCGTTCTCGGCCTGACGGGCGGCATCGCCTGCTACAAGATCGCCGAGCTCACGCGGCTGCTCGTGAAGGCCGGCGCGACCGTGCAGGTCGCGATGACCGAAGCGGCCACCCAGTTCATCACGCCCGTCACGATGCAGGCGCTGTCGGGCCGGCCCGTCTACACGAGCCAGTGGGATGCGCGCGTCGACAACAACATGGCGCACATCGACCTGTCGCGCGAGGCCGACGCGATCGTGATCGCGCCAGCATCGACGGACTTCCTCGCGAAGCTCGCGCACGGGTTTGCCGATGACCTCCTGTCGACGCTGTGCGTCGCACGCGACTGTCCGCTGCTCGTCGTGCCCGCGATGAACCGCCAGATGTGGCAGAACCCGGCCACGCAGCGCAACGCCGCGCAACTGCGCGCGGACGGCGTGTCGGTGCTCGGCCCGGATTCGGGTGCGCAGGCATGCGGGGAAGTCGGCGACGGCCGCATGCTCGAGCCCGAGGCGATCTATGAAGCCATCGTCGCGCACTTCGCGCCGAAGGTGCTCGCGCACCGGCGCGTGCTGATCACGGCCGGGCCGACGTTCGAACCGCTCGATCCCGTGCGTGGCCTGACGAACCGCTCGAGCGGCAAGATGGGCTTCGCGCTCGCGCGCGCCGCGCAGCAGGCCGGCGCCGACGTGCATCTCGTCGCGGGGCCGGTCGTGCTCGACACGCCGTGGGGCGTGTACCGCCAGGACGTGCAGACCGCGCAGCAGATGTACGACGCGGTGATGCATGCGGTCGCCGATGCCGACATCTTCATCGCGGTGGCCGCGGTGGCCGACTGGCGCGTCGATCAGCCGGCCGAGCACAAGATGAAGAAGACGGCCGACCGCAAGATGCCGGCGCTCGCGTTCGTCGAGAACCCCGACATCCTCGCGTCGGTCGCGGCGCTGCCCGATCCGCCGTTCTGCGTCGGTTTCGCGGCCGAAAGCGGCGACCTCGACGTGCACGGCGACGAAAAGCGCAAGCGCAAGAACGTGCCGCTGCTCGTCGGCAATCTCGGCCCGCTGACGTTCGGCCGCGACGACAACGAAGTCGTGCTGTTCGAAGCGGCCGGCCTCACGCGCCTGCCGCGCGCCCCGAAGGACGAACTCGCGCATGCGCTCGTCGCGGAAATCGCGAAGCGCCTGCCCGACAACCGCCTGATCTGATCACCCGCGCGGCGGCGCTGGCCGCCGCGCCCTTCCCGACCGATTCGACGACCGCATGAAACTCGACCTGAAGATTCTCGACGCGCGCATGCGCGACTACCTGCCCGCCTACGCGACCACCGGCAGCGCGGGCCTCGACCTGCGCGCGTGCCTCGACGCCCCGGTCACGCTGCGGCCGGGCGAAACGACGCTCGTCCCGACGGGCCTCGCGATCCACCTCGCCGATCCCGGCTATGCGGCGCTGATCCTGCCGCGCTCGGGCCTCGGCCACAAGCACGGGATCGTGCTCGGCAACCTGGTCGGCCTGATCGACTCCGACTACCAGGGCCAGTTGATGGTCTCGACGTGGAACCGCGGCCAGACCGAGTTCGTGCTGAACCCGTTCGAACGGCTCGCGCAGCTCGTGATCGTGCCGGTCGTGCAGGCGCAGTTCAACATCGTCGACGATTTCGCCGAGAGCGATCGCGGCGAAGGCGGCTTCGGCAGCACCGGCCGCCACTGATCGGCATCACACGAAAAAGGGGCCGCGCGGCCCCTTTTTCTTTTCCGTTCATCGTCACTCGCCGGCCGGCTGCGCGATCCGCGCGGGCACCGGTTCGCGCCGCCGCGCCTGCGCGATGCTCGCATAGATCACCATCGCGACCAGCACGCCGAGCAACACGGCCGACGAGCCGACCGTCCCGAGCGCGAGGCCGCCCTTCGCGACCGGCTTCGTCAGCAGGTCGCCGACCGTCGCGCCGAACGGACGCGTGAGCACGAACGCGGCCCAGAACAGCAGCACGCCGGAGATCCGCGTGACGTAGTGCGCGAGCACGATCACCGCCAGCAGCCCGCCGATCAGCAGCGCGCCGCCGCCGAAGCCGAGCCCCGAGCTGTCCGCGAGGAAATCGCCGAGCGCGGTGCCGAGCGTGTTCGAGAACAGGATCGCGCTCCAGTACAGCAGTTCGACCTTGCGCGTGCGGATCAGGTCGACCGACAGCGATTCGCCGCTCAGGCGCCAGACCGCGAAGATCGCCAGCAGGATCGCGACGAGGATCGACGAACCGGCTGCGTAGCCGAGGCCGAGCGTGCGGTCCATGAAGTCGGACATCGTCGTGCCGGCCGTGCTCGTCGCGACGATCACGGCCCAGTAGACCGCCGGGCGATAGCGCGTCGTCCGGAGCTGGGCGCCCAGCGTCACGAGAAAGAAACCGAACAGCAGGATCGAGCTCACCGCGTAGCCGACGTTCAGCGTCATCGACAGCAGGTCGCCGCCGGTTTCGCCGAGCGTCGTCGCGCAGATCTTCATGATCCAGAACGCGAGCGTGATTTCGGGAAGTTTGTTCATTCGAACCCCATTTGCAGGAAGCGGCGAGCCGGCGCGTGCCGGCCCGCCTTGCGGACAGGATCGAATGTAGTCGCCGCCGGCTTAACGGAACCTTAGCGAACGTGAAGCCGGTGCACGAGTACGCCGGCGCCGTCAGCGCGCGTGTTCGTGCCGGTAATGCAGCGCGTACGCGAGCGTCAGCAGCACGGCGAACACGACGCCGACCACCATCGTCATCCGGAATTCGCGCGTGAACGCGGTGGTGAGCAGGATCGCCGCGACGAGCGCCGCGCCGAGCAGGCTGCCGAACGGGTGGCCCCACATCCGGAACGCGAGCACGGGGCCGCGATACCGCGCACGGAAGCGCAGGTGCGTGATGAAGATCATCAGCCACGTGAACAGCGCGCCGAACATCGCGATCGCCATCATCACCGTGAACGCGGTGTCGGGCGCGAGCGCGACCAGCACGGCCGCGACCGCGACGCCGCTGGTCGAGATCCACAGCGCCGCGCGCGGCACGCCGTTCGCGCCGAGCCGGCCAAACACCGCGGGCGCGAGCCGTGCGCGCGACAGGCTGAACATCATCCGCGTCGTCACGTAGAGCTGGCTGTTCATCGCCGACAGCGCCGCGACCAGCAGCACGAAGTTGATCACGCCGGCCGCGTACGGCACATGCGTCGCGGCCATCACCTTCACGAACGGGCTCTCGTCGGTACCGGCCGCCGTCCACGGCACGATCGCAAGCATCAGCGACAGCGTCAGCAGGTAGAACAGCACGAGCCGGAACACCGTCGAGCGGAACGCGCGCGTGACCGCGTGCTGCGGATCGCGCGCCTCGCCGGCTGCGATCGCGACGGCTTCGATGCTCATGTAGCTGAAGATCGCGACGATCACCGCGACCCAGGTGCCCCACGGCCCCTTCGGCATGAAGCCGCCGTGCGCGGTGTAGTTGGCGAAACCGATGCCCGATGCGGCCGGCGCCGACCAGACCAGATACGCGCCGAGCACGATGAACACGACGATCGCCGCGATCTTCAGCAGCGAGAACGCGTATTCGACCGTGCCGTACAGCGTGACGCTGGCGAGATTCACGGCGATCAGCAGCGCGGAGAAGCCGATCACCCAGTACCAGCCGGGTACGGCGGGGAACCAGTACTTCATGAACACGGCGATCGCGCTGATTTCGGTACCGATCGCGAATACGACCGCGAACCAGTACGCATAGCGCACCAGAAAGCCCGCGAGCGGGCCGACGTAGTGCTCGGCATACGCGCCGAACGAGCCGGCCGTCGGGTGCGCGACCGTCATTTCCGCGAGCGCGCCCATCAGCAGCAGCGCGATCAGCGCGCCGATCGCATAGGACACGAGCACGCTCGGGCCCGCGAGCCCGATCGCGAATCCGCTGCCGAGGAACAGCCCCGTGCCGATCGCACCGCCGATCGCGATCATCGCCATCTGCCCCGACGTCAGCGCGTGGCGCAACCCTTGTTCGCGCGCGACGATATCGTCGAACGACCGTTGTTGTTGTGTCACTGCGTTACCACTCCCCTGCACCACCATCGCGCCGCCGGCGCCGGATAAAACGAAACGGCGCGGAGAACTTCCCGCGCCGTTCGCATGAACAACGAATTATCGCTTACTCGACTTCGACCGTCTCTTCGTTCGGCTTGTGCGGCGGATTCGCCAGCTTGTCGAACGACAACTGCACCTTGTCGTTTTCGTCGACGTCGACCGTCACGTGACCGCCGTTGAGGAGCTTGCCGAACAGCAGCTCGTCGGCCAGCGCGCGCCGGATCGTGTCCTGGATCAGCCGTTGCATCGGCCGCGCGCCCATCAGCGGGTCGAAGCCGTGCTTCGCGAGATGCTTGCGCAACGCGTCGGTGAAGAGCGCGTCGACCTTCTTCTCGTGCAGCTGTTCCTCGAGCTGGATCAGGAACTTGTCGACCACGCGCATGATGATTTCCTCATCGAGCGAGCGGAAGCTGATGATCGAATCCAGGCGGTTGCGGAACTCCGGCGTGAACAGGCGCTTGATGTCGGTCATCTCGTCGCCCGTTTCGCGGCGCGTCGTGAAGCCGATCGTCGCCTTCTGCATCGACTCGGCGCCCGCGTTCGTCGTCATGATGATGATGACGTTGCGGAAATCCGCCTTGCGGCCGTTGTTGTCCGTCAGCGTGCCGTGGTCCATCACCTGCAGCAGCACGTTGAAGATGTCCGGATGCGCCTTCTCGATTTCGTCGAGCAGCAGCACGCAATGCGGCTTCTTCGTGACGGCTTCGGTCAGCAGGCCACCCTGGTCGAACCCGACGTAACCCGGCGGCGCGCCGATCAGGCGGCTCACCGCGTGACGCTCCATGTATTCCGACATGTCGAAACGGATCAGCTCGATGCCGAGCGTGAACGCGAGCTGGCGCGCCACTTCGGTCTTGCCGACGCCCGTCGGGCCGGAGAACAGGAACGCACCGATCGGCTTGTCCATCTTGCCGAGCCCCGCGCGCGCCATCTTGATCGAGGCCGCGAGCGCGTCGATCGCCGGATCCTGGCCGAACACGACGCTCTTCAGGTCGCGGTCGAGCGTCTGCAGCTTGCTGCGATCGTCCTGCGACACGCTTTGCGCCGGCACGCGTGCGATCTTCGAGATGATTTCCTCGATCTCGCTCTTGCCGATCGTCTTCTTCTGCTTCGACTTCGGCAGGATGCGCTGCGCGGCGCCGGCCTCGTCGATCACGTCGATCGCCTTGTCCGGCAGGTGACGATCGGTGATGAAGCGCGCCGACAGTTCGGCCGCGGCCGACAAGGCACCCGACGAATACTTGACGCCGTGATGCTCCTCGAAGCGCGATTTCAGCCCGCGCAGGATCGCGACCGTCTGCTCGACGCTCGGCTCCGTCACGTCGACCTTCTGGAAGCGCCGCGACAGCGCCGCATCCTTCTCAAAGATGCCGCGATACTCGGTGAACGTCGTCGCGCCGATGCACTTGAGCGTGCCCGACGACAACGCCGGCTTCAGCAGGTTCGACGCATCGAGCGTGCCGCCCGACGCGGCGCCCGCGCCGATCAGCGTATGGATTTCGTCGATGAACAGGATCGCGTGCGGGCGCTCCTTCAGTTCCTTCAGCACCGTCTTCAGACGCTGCTCGAAATCGCCGCGGTACTTGGTGCCCGCGAGCAGCGCGCCCATGTCGAGCGAGTACACCTGCGCGTTCGCGAGGATGTCCGGCACTTCGCCGCGCGTGATGCGATACGCGAGCCCTTCGGCGATCGCGGTCTTGCCCACGCCGGCTTCGCCGACGAGCAGCGGATTGTTCTTGCGGCGACGGCACAGCACCTGCACGACGCGCTCGACTTCGGGCTCGCGCCCGATCAGCGGATCGATGCGGCCGTCCTTCGCCATCTGGTTCAGGTTCTGCGTGAACTGCGCGAGCGGCGTTTCCTTCTGCGCGTTCGCGTCTTCGCTTTCCGCGTTCGCGTCGGTCGACTTCGCGGCTTCGCCGTTGTTCGTCTTCGCGATGCCGTGCGAAATGAAGTTCACCACGTCGAGGCGCGTGACGCCCTGCTGCTGCAGGTAGTACACGGCGTGCGAATCCTTCTCGCCGAAGATCGCGACCAGCACGTTCGCGCCGGTGACTTCCTTCTTGCCGTTCGACGTCGACTGGACGTGCATGATCGCGCGCTGGATCACCCGCTGGAAACCGAGCGTCGGCTGGGTATCGACATCGTCGGTACCCGGGACGGTCGGTGTGTTGTCGTGGATGAAATTGCGCAGGTTCTGACGCAAGTCCTCGATGTTTGCCGCGCACGCGCGCAACACCTCGGCTGCCGTCGGATTATCCAGCAGGGCCAGCAGCAGGTGCTCGACCGTGATGAACTCATGGCGCGCCTGGCGTGCTTCCATGAACGCCATGTGCAGGCTGACTTCCAATTCCTGGGCAATCATGCTTCCTCCATCACGCACTGCAGCGGATGCCCGGCCTGCCGCGCATGGGTAACGACTTGCTCAACCTTGGTCGACGCGATGTCCCGCGTATAGACCCCACATACCCCTCGCCCTTCGCGATGGACCTTCAGCATGATCTGCGTGGCCGTCTCGCGATCCTTCTTGAAATACTCCTGGACCACCATCACAACGAATTCCATCGGCGTGAAGTCGTCGTTCAGCAGCACCACCTTGTACATCGAAGGCGGCTTGAGCTTCTGCTGCTTGCGTTCCAGGACGGTACTGTCCTGCTTGTCCGGGATAATCGCCATACACCCATTCTAAACAACTCGGACAGGCCCGCAATCCTGCCATAACCCGACCGACCGGCCGGCGCCCTCCCCGGTATCCCGGAACACGCTATCGTCTTCGTGCCATACGAAAGCCGGCTGCGGTGCCGGCTTTCACGCGTGGCGCGGAACACGAACCGTCAGGGGGCAACTGCACCGGAGCGTCGTGTCCGCATCCAGTATCCCACAAGCCGGGACGACTCGAACGCGTGTCACTCGAGCCTGGTATATGAGCCGATTATGCGGCTTTTCAAGCCCCGGCGCTCGGCGGCATGCTGCAAAGCAAAGCCGGAAAAACCCTGAAAATGGGTTCTTTACAACGACCCTCTAAACGTCTAAAAATTCCTCTTGACACTCCAATAAAGAGCGCCAACAATCAAGCTGGCACTTTTTTCAATTCGCCGGTTGGCGAAATGAATGAGGCCGAGGTGAGCTTGTGAGGGGGGAACGGCTGCATTTTCCGGTCGTTTAGCTTTTCGAGCGTGCTCGTGGTAAGTAGCAGCGACTGTGTGACAGGGGAAGTAGGAAATGGCAACTGGTATCGTTAAATGGTTCAACGACGCGAAGGGCTTCGGTTTCATCACTCCCGACGAGGGCGGTGAGGATCTGTTTGCGCACTTCTCGGCTATCACCATGAATGGCTTCAAGACGCTGAAGGAAGGCCAGAAGGTGAGCTTTGACGTCGTCCAAGGGCCGAAGGGCAAGCAAGCGTCGAACATCCAGGCCGTATAAGGCATCGGATATCTGACGAAGAAACCCGGCGCATTGCGCCGGGTTTCTTTTTTTGGAGGCCGGCCATTCGATAATCGATTGGCCGGCCTTTTCGTTCAATCCCGATAATTGAACACACATTGTCTTGTCACACATGCAGATCGGATATCGATCCCGCACGTGAAACATATTCACGACTTCGTTACACGACCTTCAGCGTGCCCATCATGCCGAGATCCTCGTGTTCGAGAATGTGGCAATGAAACATGCGCTCTCCGGGCATGTCTTGCGTGACGAGAATCGACACGGTTTCACCGCTGCGCACGTTCACGGTATCGCGCCATGCGCGCAACGGTTCGGTCGTGCGCGCGCCGCCCGACGCGCGCTCGATCACCTGGAACTGCGTGCCGTGCAGGTGGAACGGGTGATCCATGTCGGTGCCGTTGCGGATCTCCCAGCGCTCGACGTCGCCGCGGCGGCTCGTCAGCGTTGCACGGTGCGCCGCATAGGTTTCGCCGTTGATCATGAAGCGCATGCCGGCCGGCCGGCCGTGCGCCGCGCCCTTCATCATCGCGTCCATGTCCATTTCCTCTCCGAACTCGACCGTCTTGCGCGCAACCGGTTCGCCCAGCGGCGGTACCGTGCGCAGCGTGGCCGGCAACGCGCGCGCGGCGGCGGGCGCGAACGCGACATCGGCCAGTGCCAGCGCCGGATCGGGCGGCAGGCTGCCGTGGCCGTCGTCGTGCGACATCGCCATCTTGCGGCGGTCGTATTCGGCCGCCTGCAGCACCGCGCGCGATGCGCGGTCGCCCGCGCGCACGAGCAGCTCCGCACGCTCGCCGGGCGCGATCAGCAACGACGTCACGCGGCGCGGCGCATCGAACAGCCCGCCGTCGGTACCCACGTGCTCGAACGCACGGCCGTCGTCGAACGCGACGCGCAGGTAGCGCGCGCTGCACGCGTTCCACACGCGCCAGCGCTCGTCGCCCGCGATGTCGATGCGCGGCCGGCGCGCGCCGTTGACCAGGACGAACTGACCTTCGCGGCCGTTCATCCAGTCCATCATGTCGTTCGGCGCAATCGTGCCGTCGCGCGCAAGCTTCAGGTCCGACACGAACAGGTTGCGCTCGGGCCAGCCGGCGAGCGGATCGTCCGCGGCGCGCACGATGAACGGGCCGGCCAGCCCGCGAAATACCTGCTCGGCCGTCATCATGTGCGGATGCGGGTGGTACCAGTAAGTGCCGGCGCTGCCCTTCGGTAGCGTGAAACGGTACACGCGCGACGCGCCGGGTGCGACGGGATCGGACGGATTGCCGTCCTGGTCGGGCGGCACGGGCAGGCCGTGCCAGTGGATCGTCGACGGTTGCGGCAGCCGGTTCACGAACTTGATTTCGACGGTGTCGCCCTCGCGCACGTCGATCAGCGGGCCGACGACGGGGCCTTGCGCGCCCGCGCCGAACTGCCAGAACGTGGTCGGCCGCGTGCCGCGCAGCATCGGGCGCGCGACGGGTTGCGCGACCAGCGTCGCCCGGAACGTACCGGGTTCGCGGCTTTCGTTCGCGAGCGTGCGCAACGTCGCGAGCGGCGCGCCGGCCGGCAGCGCGTCGGCGGCCGCGAGCGCGGCCGGCGCGGGCTTGCCGTGCCCCGCATGGTCCGCCATCCCCGACATGCCCGGCATGTCGTCCATCGAATCCATGCCGGCCATGCCCGCATGACCGGCATGCTGCGCCCACGCGGTGCGCGCGAACAGCGACGCGGCTGCGACGCCGATGGCGCGCGACAGGAAGGTTCTCCGTCTCATCAATCGATCCTCGTTATCCATGCAGCGTCGCACGACCGCCGCGACGCACGCGCCGGCCGGCCGGACCGCCGGTGCGCGACGCGAAACCTGATGCCCGCGTCATCATAACCGCTGGCTCCGCTCGAACGGCGCCGCCCCGGCCGGGCGGCGATACGCCGCAGCGCTGCTGCTTACGGCCCTTCGGCAGCGATCGCCCCTGCCCTGAACCATGCCCGCCGCCGCATCCAGCCGCCCGTTTCGCCCCTACCGTCGGCCACCCGGTCGGCGCGTGTCGCGCCACCCCTCCACGAAACCGCCAATTTTTCACGATGCGGAACAAGTCCCTGCGTTGTAAAAATTCGTGGTGCAGGGCACAAATTTCCCGTTTCGCGATGGCAAAAAACGTTCCGCAATATGGAACATGGAAAATAATCCGTTGTTTTTAAACATGAATTTTTGTTTCGAGAAGCCGTTCTAGTTGCACCATCCAACCGGGTCGCGGACGTAGACTTTGTTCCATGCACTGACGCTTCGCCACGACGTTCGATACGGAACCCGGCGCAAGCAGCCAGTCGGGCCACAGCCGGCCGAGCCGGCAGGCGGCACACCAGAATCGCTTGTGATCAGAAAGGGAGAACGGAAATGAAGGGATTTCGCTTTGGTTCAGCGCTCGGGTCGTTCTACATCCTGCCGGGTAACGGCGGCTGGGAAGCGACGTTCGGCAACGCCCTGCTCGGCGCATTCTCGTGCCCCGAAGTCGCGGCCGACCACATCTCCCGCGGCGACTGCGAACACCTGTCCGAACTGGACACGGCCACGCTCGAGGTGCCGCACGAAATCGCCGAATGGGAAATCGTTCACGTCTGAATGGCAAGCCTGCAACGAAAAACGCCCCGGGCGACCGGGGCGTTTTCATTGGATGTCGGACGGCGAACGGCTAACCGCGCCGCGTCGACATACGCATCGGCTCGCGCGATCGCGCGGCCCGCGTCAGACGACTGCGTCGACGATGCCGTTCAGCGTCGCGCTCGGGCGCATCGCCTGGCTCGTCAGGTCGACGTTCGGACGGTAGTAGCCGCCGATCGCCTGCGCCTTGCCTTGCGCGGCCGCCAGCTCTTCCAGGATGCGCGCTTCGTTGTCGGACAACGACTTCGCCACGCCTTCGAACTGCGCCTTCAGCGCGGCGTCCTCGGTCTGCTCGGCCAGCGCCTGCGCCCAGTACAGGCACAGGTAGAAGTGGCTGCCGCGGTTGTCGAGGCCGCCGACCTTGCGCGCCGGCGACTTGTTCTCGTCCAGGAACTTGCCGGTCGCCTGGTCGAGCGTCTTCGCGAGCACGACCGCCTTCGGGTTCTGGTATGCGTTGCCGAGGTGTTCGAGCGACGCGGCCAGCGCGAGGAATTCGCCGAGCGAATCCCAGCGCAGGAAGCCTTCCTCGACGAACTGCTGCACGTGCTTCGGTGCCGAACCACCGGCGCCCGTTTCGAACATCCCGCCGCCGGCCATCAGCGGCACGATCGACAGCATCTTCGCGCTGGTGCCGAGCTCCATGATCGGGAACAGGTCGGTCAGGTAGTCGCGCAGCACGTTGCCGGTGACCGAGATCGTGTCCTTGCCCGCACGGATGCGCTCGAGCGAGAAACGCGTCGCGTCGACCGGCGTCATGATGCGGATGTCGAGACCGTTCGTGTCGTGATCCTTCAGGTAGCGTTCGACCTTCGCGATGATCTGCGCATCGTGCGCGCGCGCCGGATCGAGCCAGAACACGGCCGGTGCGCCGGTCGCACGCGCGCGGTTCACCGCGAGCTTGACCCAGTCCTGCACCGGTGCGTCCTTGGTCTGGCACATGCGCCAGATGTCGCCCGACTCAACCGCGTGCTCGAGCAGCACGTTGCCGGCTTCGTCGGTGACGCGCACGACGCCGTCCGCCGGGATCTGGAACGTCTTGTCATGCGAACCGTATTCTTCGGCCGCCTGCGCCATCAGGCCGACGTTCGGCACGCTGCCCATCGTGACCGGATCGAATGCGCCGTGCTGCTTGCAGTCCTCGATCACGGCCTGGTAGACGCCTGCGTAGCAGCGGTCCGGAATCACGGCCTTCGCGTCGTACAGCGCGCCGTCCGGGCCCCACATGCCGCCCGAATCGCGGATCATCGCCGGCATCGACGCGTCGACGATCACGTCGCTCGGCACGTGCAGGTTCGTGATGCCCTTGTCCGAGTTGACCATCGCGAGGCGCGGGCGCACCGCGTATTCGGCCTTCACGTCGGCTTCGATCGCTTCGCGCGTGTCGGCCGGCAGGTCCTTCAGGCGCGCGTACAGGTCGCCGATCCCGTTGTTCGGGTTGAAACCGACCTGCGCCAGCACGTCCGCGTGCTTCGCGAGCGCGTCGCGATAGAACACCGACACGAAGTGACCGAACAGGATCGGGTCCGAGACCTTCATCATGGTCGCCTTCAGGTGCACCGAGAACAGCACGTCCTGCGCCTTCGCGTCGGCGATCTGCGCGTCGATGAAGCTGCGCAGCGCATTGCGGCTCATCACCGATGCGTCGATCACTTCACCGGCCTTCACGGCCGTCTTTTCCTTCAGCGCCTTCTTCGCGCCGTCGGTCGTCGTGAGCTCGATCTTCACGCTGCCGGCCTCGGCGATCAGCGCCGACTTCTCGCTGCCGTAGAAGTCGCCTTCGCTCATGTGCGCGACGTGGGCCTTCGACGTCGCCTTCCATGCGCCCATCTTGTGCGGATGCTTGCGTGCGTAGTTCTTGACCGACAGCGGCGCGCGGCGGTCGGAGTTGCCTTCGCGCAGCACCGGGTTCACCGCGCTGCCCTTGATCTTGTCGTAGCGCGCCTTGACCGCCTTCTCTTCGTCCGTCGACGGGTCTTCCGGGTAGGCCGGCAGCTTGTAGCCCTGCGCCTGCAGTTCGGCGATCGCGGCCTTCAGCTGCGGCACCGATGCGCTGATGTTCGGCAGCTTGATGATGTTCGCTTCCGGCTTCAGCGTGAGCTGGCCCAGCTCGGCCAGATCGTCGGAACCCTTCTGCTCGGGCGGCAGGATGTCCGCGAAGGCCGCGATGATGCGGCCGGCGAGCGAGATGTCGCGCGTTTCGACGGCGACGCCGGACGAGCGCGTGAAGGCCTTGACGATCGGCAGCAGCGAATAGGTCGCGAGCGCGGGCGCTTCGTCGGTGAGGGTGTAGATGATCTTGGGCGAAGTGGACATGGTCGATGCGTTGCTACGTGAAATGGGACTGAGGAGCGCCGGCGGGTAACCGGCGGGGAGCGACCAGGTCGGTCGCGAAAGGGGCGCCGGGTTCAGCCGGGCGATGGTGTTGCGAGGGCCGTCATGTTCTACCTTGCAGGGCCTCCGGGCCGCTTCGCGGCGCCGCGGCCCGCATGCCGGACCGCCCTGCCAACAAACCTGCCATCCACGAAACGCTCCGGCGCCGGCAGTCAGCACCGGAGCGGCCGGCATGCGCCGGCCCACCCCGGAAGGGGTCTTACATGTTCTCGATCAGCACTTCGCCGAAGCCGGAGCACGACACCTGCGTCGCCCCTTCCATCAGGCGCGCGAAGTCGTACGTGACGCGCTTCTGCAGGATCGACTTCTCCATCGCGGCGATGATCGTGTCGGCCGCTTCCGTCCAGCCGAGGTGGCGCAGCATCATTTCCGCCGACAGGATCTCGGAACCGGGGTTCACGTAATCCTTGCCCGCGTACTTCGGCGCCGTGCCGTGCGTCGCCTCGAACATCGCGACCGAATCCGACAGGTTCGCGCCCGGCGCGATCCCGATGCCGCCGACCTGCGCGGCCAGTGCGTCGGAGATGTAGTCGCCGTTCAGGTTCAGCGTCGCGATCACGTCGTATTCGGCCGGGCGCAGCAGGATCTGCTGCAGGAACGCGTCGGCGATCGAATCCTTGATCACGATCTCGTTGCCCGTCTTCGGGTTCTTCACGCGCATCCACGGGCCGCCGTCGATCAGCTCGCCGCCGAATTCCTTCTGGGCCAGCGCGTAACCGGCGTCACGGAACAGGCCTTCCGTGAACTTCATGATGTTGCCCTTGTGCACCAGCGTGACCGACTTGCGATCGTTGTCGATCGCGTACTGGATCGCCTTGCGCACGAGACGCTCGGTGCCTTCCGTCGACACGGGCTTGACGCCGATCCCCGAGGTTTCCGGGAAGCGGATCTTCTTCACGCCCATCTCGTCCTGCAGGAACTTGATGACCTTCTTCGCCTGCTCGGAACCCGCGGCCCATTCGATGCCCGCGTAGATGTCTTCCGAGTTCTCGCGGAAGATCACCATGTCGATCTTCTGCGGCTCGCGCACCGGCGACGGCACGCCCTTGAAGTACTGGACCGGGCGCAGGCACACGTACAGGTCGAGTTCCTGGCGCAGCGCGACGTTCAGCGAACGAATGCCGCCGCCGACCGGGGTCGTGAGCGGCCCCTTGATCGACACCACGTATTCCTTCAGCACCTGCAGCGTCTCGTCCGGCAGCCACACGTCCGGACCGTACACCTTCGTCGCCTTCTCGCCCGCGAAGATCTCCATCCAGTGGATCTTGCGCTTGCCCTTGTAGGCATGCGCGACCGCCGCGTCGACGACCTTGATCATGACCGGCGTGATATCGAAGCCCGTACCGTCGCCTTCGATATAGGGAATGATCGGCTGATCGGAAACGTTGAGCGAGAAGTCCTTGTTGACGGTGATCTTGTCACCGCCTTCCGGAACCTTGATGTGCTGATACGGCATGATCGACTCCAGTGACGTGGCTGAGCAGGTGATGCTGGTCGAAGCTGCGCGCGCGGCGGGGGCGCGGCATGGCCACCCCGTGACGGGCAACAGCGAGCCGCTATTCTAGCGCCCCAACCGGGCACTTCGGCATGAACCGCGGCACTGCGTATCAAGACCTCACTTATGTCTTATATAAGACAGAGGACTTGCCGTTCCGTATTATGCATTAAGATTCCGCCATTTGCCATAGACCGCCCGCCTCCGCGTCCCGCGGCGCGCCGGGCGGGCGCCCCGCCATGAACCTGATCGCCCTCAACAAGCCGTTCGGCACGATTTGCCAGTTTTCCGCGCACGAGACGCGCCCGTCGCTCGGCGACTGGGTAAAAACGCCCGGCGTGTATGCGGCCGGCCGGCTGGACGCGGACAGCGAAGGCTTGCTGCTGCTCACCGACGACGGCGCGCTGCAGGCGCGCATCGCGGAGCCGCGCCACAAGCTCGTGAAACGCTACTGGGCGCAGGTCGAGGGCGCGCCCGGCCCGGCCGACCTGAAGGCGCTCGCGCGCGGCGTCGACCTCGGCGACTACGTGACGCGGCCGTGCCGCGCCGAATTCATCGAGCCGCCCGACACGCTGTGGCCGCGCACGCCGCCGATCCGCTATCGCGCAGCGATCCCGACCACGTGGATCGAACTCGCGATCACCGAGGGCAAGAACCGGCAGGTGCGCCGGATGACCGCGGCCGTCGGCTTCCCGACGTTGCGCCTGGTGCGTGTCGGCATCGGCGCGCTGGACATATTTGCGCTCGGCATTGCGCCGGGCGAAACAATCGCACTGCCGCCGCGCGCGCCATGGGACGGTTTCGCGCCCGCCGGATGACGAATTCGGGAGGCGCGCATTTTTCGTCATCTTTTTCGTCAACCGCCCGCGAAGATCGCGCGTTAAACCACGCAGATGCCAACCTTAGCTATCCGGCATTGGCAGCCGAACCCGTGTTTGCGTCACGAAAGCGACGTTTTTCTCGAATACGATTCGGCGCCCGCAGCGCAATGAGAAATTTCTCGAAGCGTCTGTCAACCGAAAGGTGGATGGCACCGTTAGACGACATGACTCCTATTGCCGGGTCATTTGGTTAATTAACTAAAGCTGAGGAACACAACATGAACAAACTGATCGCCGCTCTGGTCGCTGGCCTCTTCGCAACGGCTGCTTTCGCACAAGCTTCGGCTCCGGAAGCTGCTCCGGCAGCAGCAGAAGCTGCTTCGGCACCGGCTAAGCACGCTGCCAAGAAGCACCACGCTGCCAAGAAGCACCACAAGGCATCGAAGAAGGCTGCAGCAAGCGACGCAGCAGCACCGGCAGCTGCTTCGAACTAAGTAAGCAAGCTGTAATAACGCAGTCAAGAACACGCAGTCTTGCCGTTCTTACGGCGTTGAAAGGCAGATCACCGCAAGGCGATCTGCCTTTTTCTTTTTTGTGCCCGCCGGCGCGCATCGCGTACCATGCGGGTCTCGTTTTCCAGACAGGAGCCATGCTGTGCAATTCTCCCTGCGCTCGTCGCTCGGCCGCCTAGCGCGCGCCGCCGTCTTTCCCGCCGCGCTCGCCGTCCTCGCGCTCGGCATGCAGGCCGCCGCCGCGCAGGTGCCGCCCGGCGCCAAGCAGCCGAGCGAGTTCCCGCGCGTGAAGCTGCGCGCCGGCATGTACGTGATCGACGCGGCCGTCGCCGCGAACGACGCCGACCGCGAACAGGGGCTGATGTACCGTTCGCAGCTCGCGCCCAACGAAGGCATGCTGTTCGTCTTCAACGAGAACGCCGTGCACTGCTTCTGGATGAAGAACACGCTGATCCCGCTGTCGATCGCGTTCATCCGCGCGGACGGCACGATCACCGACATCGACGAGATGCGGGCGGAGACGACCGACAACCACTGCCCGCGCAACAACGGCGTCTACGCGCTCGAAATGGGCAAGGGCTGGTTCGCGGCCAAGGGCATCAAGCCCGGCATGAAGCTCGACGGCCTGCCGAAGGCCCAGTAACGGTCTTTTCCGCGGCGGCGCGCCGCGCACCGACCGAAGCCGGCCGCCCGCTGCGCGCCGGTTTTTTTTCGCCTGCCGGCGGCAACGCCCCGCTTGATTCCGCCGCTGCTGGCCGCATCTGCAAAAGCCACGCGCAAGCGCTATGCTTGAAGTCTCGCTTGTTCCAGCCCGGGCCGGCCCAGTCGGCCCGCTTAAGATCCGAACCACCAGGAGGTTCACGTGCCCCGCAAAACCCCCATCGAGCGCTATCGCAATATCGGGATCAGCGCTCACATCGATGCCGGCAAGACCACGACGACCGAGCGCATCCTGTTTTACACCGGCGTGAGCCACAAGATCGGTGAAGTGCACGACGGCGCGGCCACGATGGACTGGATGGAGCAGGAGCAGGAACGCGGCATCACGATCACGTCGGCGGCGACCACGGCCTTCTGGAAGGGCATGGCCGGCAACTATCCGGAACACCGCATCAACATCATCGACACGCCCGGGCACGTCGACTTCACGATCGAAGTCGAGCGCTCGATGCGCGTGCTCGACGGCGCGTGCATGGTCTACGACTCGGTCGGCGGCGTGCAGCCGCAGTCCGAAACCGTATGGCGCCAGGCGAACAAGTACAAGGTGCCGCGCATCGCGTTCGTCAACAAGATGGACCGCATCGGCGCCGACTTCTTCCGCGTGCAGAAGCAGATCGGCGAGCGCCTGAAGGGTGTCGCCGTGCCGATCCAGATTCCGATCGGCGCCGAAGATCATTTCCAGGGCGTCGTCGATCTCGTGAAGATGAAGGCGATCGTGTGGGACGACGAAAGCCAGGGCGTGAAGTTCTCGTACGAGGAGATCCCCGCGAACCTCGTCGAGCTCGCGCACGAATGGCGCGAGAAGATGGTCGAGGCGGCGGCCGAAGCGAGCGAGGAATTGCTCGAGAAGTACCTGCACGACCACGAGTCGCTGACCGAGGACGAGATCAAGGCCGCGTTGCGCAAGCGCACGATCGCGAACGAGATCGTGCCGATGCTGTGCGGCAGCGCGTTCAAGAACAAGGGCGTGCAGGCCATGCTCGACGCGGTGATCGACTACCTGCCGTCGCCGGTCGACGTGCCCGCGATTCTCGGCCACGACTTCGCCGATCCGGAAAAACCGGCGGAACGTCATCCGAGCGATGACGAGCCGTTCTCGTCGCTCGCGTTCAAGATCATGACCGACCCGTTCGTCGGCCAGCTGATCTTCTTCCGCGTGTATTCGGGCGTCGTCGAGTCGGGCGACACGGTGCTCAACGCGACGAAGGACAAGAAGGAACGGCTCGGCCGGATCCTGCAGATGCACGCGAACGAGCGCAAGGAAATCAAGGAAGTGCGCGCGGGCGACATCGCGGCGGCCGTCGGGCTGAAGGAAGCGACGACGGGCGACACGCTGTGCGATCCGGCCAAGCCGATCATCCTCGAGAAGATGGAATTCCCCGAGCCGGTGATCTCGCAGGCCGTCGAGCCGAAGACGAAGGCCGACCAGGAAAAGATGGGCCTCGCGCTGAACCGTCTCGCGCAGGAAGATCCTTCGTTCCGCGTGCAGACCGACGAAGAGTCCGGCCAGACGATCATCTCGGGGATGGGCGAGCTCCACCTCGAAATCCTGGTCGACCGGATGAAGCGCGAATTCGGCGTCGAAGCGACGGTCGGCAAGCCGCAGGTCGCGTATCGCGAGACGGTGCGCACGACGGCCGCCGACGTCGAGGGCAAGTTCGTCAAGCAGTCGGGCGGCCGCGGCCAGTACGGCCATGCGGTGATCACGCTGGAGCCGAACCCGGGCAAGGGCTACGAGTTCCTCGACGAGATCAAGGGCGGCGTGATTCCGCGCGAGTTCATCCCGGCCGTCGACAAGGGCATCACCGAAACGCTGAAGAGCGGCGTGCTCGCGGGCTACCCGGTCGTCGACGTGAAGGTGCACCTGACGTTCGGCTCGTACCACGACGTCGACTCGAACGAAAACGCGTTCCGGATGGCCGGCTCGATGGCGTTCAAGGAAGCGATGCGCAAGGCGAAGCCCGTGCTGCTCGAGCCGATGATGGCCGTCGAAGTCGAGACGCCCGAGGAATTCATGGGCAACGTGATGGGCGACCTGTCGAGCCGTCGCGGCATCGTGCAGGGGATGGAAGACATCGCGGGCGGCGGCGGCAAGCTCGTGCGCGCCGAAGTGCCGCTCGCGGAGATGTTCGGCTATTCGACGTCGCTGCGTTCGGCCACGCAGGGCCGCGCGACCTACACGATGGAGTTCAAGCAGTACGCGGAAACGCCGGCCAACGTGTCGGAAGGCGTGATCAGCGCGAAAACGAAGTAAGCGCCGGGCGCGCGCGCCCCGTCGCATGCGCGCAAGGCCCGTCCGGTTCCGGACGGGCTTTTTTTTCATCCGGCGCGCGCGGGGTTCGCGGCTTTTTGATCGGCACGCCAGGCATTTTTTTCGCGTGCCACAATGGATGGCGAATTGTCAGATGGAACCCGCCCGATGCCGCCCACCCCTGCCCTGCGCCGCCTGCTGATCCTTTATGCCGGCCTGATCACCGCGAACGTCGCGGTCTGGCTGTGGGCGCTCGCGGTGCTGCGCGACCATCCGCTGCTGCTCGGCACCGCGGCAATCGCGTACGGGCTCGGGCTGCGTCACGCGGTCGACGCCGATCACATCGCCGCGATCGACGTCGCGACGCGCAAGCTGATGCAGGATGGCCAGCGTCCGGTGAGCGTCGGTTTGTTCTTCTCGCTCGGCCATTCGACCATCGTGATCGCCGCGACGCTCGGCATCGCGCTGACCGCGTTCGCGCTGCGCGACCGGTTCGATGCGTTCCGTGAAATCGGCGGCACGATCGGCACGGCCGTATCGGCCACCTTCCTGCTCGTGCTCGCGTGCGTGAACCTGCTGATCCTGCGCGACGTCTGGCGACGCTATCGCGGCGCATCCGGTCACGCGCACGACGATGCGCATGTACACCGCCCCGCCGGGCTCGTCTCGCGACTGCTGCGGCCGCTGTTCCGGTTCGTGTCGAAGAGCTGGCACATGTATCCGGTCGGCGTGCTGTTCGGGCTCGGTTTCGATACTGCAACCGAAATCGGCCTGCTCGCGATCGCCGCCGCGCAGGCGAGCCAGGGGCTGCCGGTCTACACGGTCATGCTGTTTCCCGCGCTGTTCACCGCCGGCATGACGCTGATCGACTCGACCGACAATGTGCTGATGATTCAGGCATACGGCTGGGCGATGGACGATCCGCAGCGCAAGCTGCTCTACAACGCGAGCATCACGTTCGTGTCGGCGGCCGTTGCACTGGCGATCGGCGGGATCGAGGCGGCCGGACTCCTGGCCGACAAGCTGTCGCTGACGGGCCCCGTGCGCGATACGCTCGATGCGCTCGGCGATCGCTTCGGCTCGATCGGCTACGGCATCATCGCGCTGTTCCTCGTCTGCTGGATCGCGTCGATCCTGTTCCATCGCTGGCAGCGCGCAGCCGACACGCCCGCACGCTGAGCCGCCCGCGAACGCTCAGACGTTTCAATCCGGAAACAAAACACCCCCACGACGTTGCATGCGCCCGTCGCGTGCCCGCGTGCGCGTTGCGCGACGGGCACAAGCGGCCGATGGCACGAATCTCGCAGAGAGGGATTCGCACGGCGGGCCCGCGTGCCGATCCGCGTTCGCGGCTGGCGTCAAGCGTCGGCCCGAACGCAATCGGCCGCCGACCGGACAACGAATCCTTGCTGGCCCCCTGCACCACACGTAGATAGTCGCGCGGCAACGAGGCATCGCGCGCAAGGGGAGGCCATGATGCATAAGACGAAACAACCGTCCCGCCCGGCGGGACGGCGCCCTCGTGCAACCTTGCTGGCCGCAGCCGCGTTGGCGTGCTGCTGCTCGTATGCCGTCGCACAAACCACCACGCCCGACTCCGGGCCCGACGCGAGCGCCAGCGCGGACACCATCATGACGCTGGTCGCGGACGCTTCGTCATGCGCCGCCAATCCGGCCGCGTGTGCGGGGCAGGTTCATGCCGGTCATGGGATCGGCGGCGGTAAAGGTGCCGGCCCGAGTGGCAGCGGCGGCGGCAGTCCCGGGCCGGGTAACGGCAATGGCGGCGGCAGCGGTGCAAATAACGGGAACGGCGCCGTCGGGCCTGCCGGTGTCGGTGGAGCGACAGGCGGCACATCCGGCGGTACGAGCGGCACGGGTCGCGGAGGCAACGCGTCCGGTAACGGTGGTTCAGGTGGAGGCACTTCGGGCAGCGGTACTTCGGGCAGCGGTACTTCGGGCGGCGGTACTTCGGGTGGCGGTACTTCGGGTGGCGGCACTTCGGGCGGCGGTACTTCGGGTGGCGGTACTTCGGGTGGCGGCACTTCGGGTGGCGGCACTTCGGGTGGCGGCACTTCGGGTGGCGGCACTTCGGGCGGCGGCACTTCGGGCGGCGGTACTTCTGGAAGCGGAGGCCATGGCGGACACGGAGGTGGAGGCGACGGAGACGGTGGTGGTCACGGCAATGGTGGCGGCCATGGTGACGGCGGCGGCCACGGCGACGGTGGCGGCCACGGTGACGGCGGTGGTCACGGTGACGGCGGTGGCCACGGTAATGGTGGCGGCCACGGCGATGGCGGTGGTCACGGCGATGGTGGCGGCCACGGCAACGGTGACGGTGGTGGTCACGGCAATGGCAACGGCAGTGGCGGCTCAGGCAACGGCAATGGTGCCGGCGGCAATGGCGGCCATGGCAGTGGTAGCGGTAATGGCGGTTCGGGCAACGGCAACGGTGGTCACGGTAACGGCGGCGGCAACGGCAATGGCGCTGGCGGTAACGGCGGCCATGGCAGTGGCAGCGGCAATGGCGGTTCGGGCAACGGCAACGGTGGCCACGGTAACGGCGCCGGCAACGGCAATGGCGCTGGCGGTAACGGCGGCCATGGCAGTGGCAGCGGCAATGGCGGTTCGGGCAACGGCAACGGTGGCCACGGTAACGGCGGCGGCAATGGCAATGGCAACGGCAGTGGCGGCGCTGGCAACGGTGGTGCCAACGGCGTTGGCAACGGCAATGGCGCTGGCGCTGGCGGTAACGGCGGCCATGGCAGCGGCGGCGGTTCGGGCAACGGCGGCGGCAACGGCAATGGGGCCGGCAGCAACGGTGGCCAAGGCAACGGCAATGGTGGCCACGGTAACGGCGGCGGCAATGGCAACGGTAACGGCAGTGGTGGGGCCGGCAATGGCGGAGCCAACGGTGTCGGCAATGGCCACGGTACCGGCAACGGCAATGGCGGCGGTCACGGCAACGGCGGATCGTCCGGCGGCAACCACTGACCGGAAGCGTTACCCGGCCGGGTGCCGTCAGAGCATCTCGAGCGCGCGCTTGCTGCGAGGCGGACGGAAGTACGCGTCAAGCTGCGCGCGCTCGTCCTCGCTCAATTCGAGATCGAGCGCGGCGCGATTGTCGCGCACGTGCTCGATCCTCGACGCCTTCGGGATCGCGAATACGCCCGGCTGCGCGAGCACCCAAGCCAGCGCGACGCGCATCACCGATACGCCGCGCAGCCGCGCGATCTCGTCGAGCGGCGAACGCTTCGGCAACCGTCCGTGGTCGACCGGGCTGTATGCCATCGCCGGGATCCGGTGGTCGGCGAGCCACGGCAGCAGGTCGAATTCCGGGCCGCGCCGCGCAATGTTGTAGAGGATCTGGTTGGTCGCGCAGGCGCCGCCGCCCGCCCCGCCGACGAGCTCCTCCATATCGGCCGTATCGAAGTTGCTCACGCCCCAGTGACGAATCTTGCCCGCGCGCCGCAGCGTCTCGAAACCCTCGACCGTCTCCTCGAGCGGCACCGAGCCCCGCCAGTGCAGCAAGTACAAGTCGAGGCGATCGGTGCGCAATCGCTTGAGGCTCGCGTCGCACGCGGCGACGACGCCGCGCCGGCTCGCATGATGCGGATAGACCTTGCTGACGAGAAAGACGTCATCGCGCAGGCCCGCGAGCGCCTCGCCGACGAGTGCCTCGGTCGCGCCGTCGCCGTACATCTCGGCCGTATCGACCAGCGTCATCCCGAGTTCGACACCTTCACGCAGCGCGGCGATCTCGTCCGCCCGGCGGGCCGGCCGCTCGCCCATTTCCCAGGTGCCCTGGCCGAGCTTCGGAATCGTCTCGCCGTCCGGCAGGACGACCGTGGCGATCGTGTCTGTCATGCGTTCCTCGTTGCGGATTCGTGGCCGCGCACCGCGGCCGAAGCATGGAATACGACGTGTCAGTGTAGTCAATCGGCGCGGCGTCGGCCTATTGCACGGCAAAAACCGGCTATAACGGTGCCGCATGATGACTTAGAATGGCCGCAACCTGATCGATACCCATTCCATGAAGGCACCCACGGACGACCGGTGGCAAGACCTGCGCCCCGACCCCGACAACGACACGCCGCTGTACCTGCAGCTCGCCCGCAAGCTCGGCGATGCGATCCACGACAACCGCTGGACGGCCGGCGAGGCCCTGCCTTCGGAGCGCGTGCTGTCCGATGCGCTCGGCGTATCGCGCATCACCGCGCGCAAGGCGATCGCGCTGCTCGTCGAGCAGGGCTTGATCCGCCGCACGCAGGGCGCGGGCAACTTCATCCAGCCGCGCTACGAGGATCCGCTGTCGCGACTGTCGAGCTTCAGCGAAATGCTCGAGCGCCGCGGCTTCAAGCCGAGCTCGCAATGGCTCGCGCGCGAAATCCAGCCGGCGAACCGCGACGAAGTGATCCAGCTCGGACTGTCGCCGGCCGCATCGGTGACACGCCTGAAACGCCTGCGTCTCGCCGACGGCATCGTGATGGCCGTCGAGAACTCGACGTTCCCCGCCACGCTGATTCCCGATCCGCAGGCGATCGCCGGCTCGCTGTACAGCTATCTCGAAGCGCGCGGCACGCCGATCGTGCGCGCGCTGCAGCATTTCCGCGCGGTCAACGCGACCGACGAGATCGCCGAACAGATGGGCATCGCGCCGCACGACGCGCTGCTGCTGATCACGCGGATCGGCTATACGTCGGACCAGCGCGCCATCGAACTGACCGATACCTACTGCCGCAACGACTACTACGACTTCGTCGTCGAACTGCGCAAGTAACGCCGGCCGCGCAGCCGGCATCTACAGCCAGCGCGCATCGTCGGTGCCGGGCGGCACGGGCGGCCGCGCGAACGCCGGCGGCGTGGCCGACAACCGCTCGGCCGGGCGCACGGTGTCGAGCATGCCGAACGGCGACGCGACGCGATCGATCCGGGCGCGCACGTCGGCAGCCGCGAGATCGGGCGCATGCAGGCCGTCCTGCACATTGCCGAACGACTGCAGCCAGCGCCCCGTCTGCGCGAGCGACATCCGCACGTGCCAGCTTCCCCCTTCGCACGATCGCCGCGCGAGCGCGATCATCGCGCCGAACGCCGCGAGATAGCCGGTCGCATGATCGAGCGCCTGGCAAGGCAGAGGGCGCGGCGCATCCGCATGGGCGGCCTGCTGCTCCCGCCATGCGATCCCGCTCGCCGACTGCACGAGACTGTCGAAGCCGCGCCGCCCCGCCCACGGCCCCGCATGCCCGTATGCCGAGATCGACACGCACACGATGCCGGGCCGCCGCTGCGCCAGCGCCTGCGGCGCGAAACCGCGGGCGGCGAGCGAGCCGGGCCGGTAAGACTGCAGGAACACGTCCGCGTCGCGCACGAGCGCGTGCAGCGTCTCGACACCCGCCGTATCGCGCAGGTCGATCCATGTCGAACGTTTGCCGCGCCCGTTGTCGATCACGAGCGGCGCGATGTTCGGCAGGTGCGGCCCGTTGACGAGCAGCGTCTGCGCGCCGTGCGACGCGAGCGTGCGGCCCGCGACCGGGCCCGCGATGATGCGCGTGAGATCGAGCACGCGCACGCCCGCGAGCGGCGGCCCGGCTTCGCCGCGGCCGATCGGTTCGAGCGGCGCATCGCCGATCCGCTCGATGTCGAACAACGGCAGCGACGCGATCGCGCGCGCCTGCTCGTGCGCCGCCCATTCGTCAGGGGTTCTGATCAATGCCGCGCACAGGCTGGCCTCGGCCAGCGCGGTGTCGAGCGCCGCGCCGTCCCATCTGCGGATCGCCGCGGCGACGTCGGCGCGCTGCGCGCCGCAACCGAGTACGGCGAGGATCCCGCGCAGGTGATGCGGGAAGTTCGCATGCAGCTGGATCCAGCGCCCGTCGCCCGTCTCGAAGAAGCCCGTCACCGGATGACGCAACTCCGGCGGCGGGCCGTCGTCCACACGCAGGTAGCGTTCGCTGCGGAACGCGACCAGCGCATCGCGCACCGACACGTCGACGGATTGCGCGACGCCCGTGCGAAGCCGGTGACATTCGGCCGCCGCGAGCCCGGTTGCCGCGATCGTCGCTGCCGCGAGCGTGCCGACATGAAACGTCGACGGCAACGTCGGGTCCCGCCCCGTCACGGTCACGCGGGCGAGCGCGTCGCGATCGCCGTGTGCGCTTTGCCACAGATGCGTCAATGCGAGTTCCGGCGTCATGGTGAAGGGGCGATGGAGGACACGGAATCGAGTCTAGAATTCGCGCCCGGCGCAATCAATCCCGATCGCGCGAATCGATGCGCGGGCGCGCTTCGGGAGGCCGGCAAGCGCGATCGGCGCCAGATCCGTCCGCGGCGCCGGGTACCTCCGCCATCCGCCGCGTTCGCGCAAGCGCCCCGCGCACGCTACATCGGCAGCGACGCGGCCGCGTGGCGCCGGCCGTCCCGCCACGCGACGAGCGGCCGCCACCACGCATGCACAACACGCGCGGCCGGTGCCGCGTGCGGCCCGAACGCGAACGTCGCGCCGCGTGGCCCCGCGCTGACCCATACGCGCACGCCGGGCTCGAACGTCAGCGAATCGCCGGCGCGCAGCCAGTGGTCGTCGAGCCGGCCCTCGACGGTCACCCACACGTCGCCGTCCGCCACCTGCAGTGCGGTGCGATCGACGATCCGCCACCGTGCGGCCGGCTCGTCGCCGTCGATCACGTAAAGTCGCAGTTCGCGCATGGCAGCCTCCTGGTCGCACGGTTTCGATGGCACCAGTATTTCGGACAGTGACAGCACGCGGACAGATACGGCTGCAGACACTTTTAGCTGAACTGTACTGGTCGAGCGACGAGGACGGCATCCGACCGCCGGATTTCGCGTCACGCCGGGTGCCGAACCTGCACGGCCCATCGGGTTTCCCTACAATGTCGGCTGTCCCGCGCCACCGCCCCGCTCCCATGTTCCAGCGCCCGCCTGCCGCCGCCCCCGGCGAAAAAAATCTCACCGTGATGCTCTGGCTCGTTGCGACGGGCTTCTTCATGCAGACCCTCGATTCGACGATCGTCAACACGGCGCTGCCGTCGATGGCCGCGAGCCTCGGGGAATCGCCGCTGCGGATGCAGTCGGTCGTGATCGCGTACTCGCTGACGATGGCGGTGATGATCCCCGTGTCGGGCTGGCTCGCCGATACCTTCGGCACGCGACGCGTGTTCTTCAGCGCGATCCTGGTGTTCTCGCTCGGTTCGCTGCTGTGCGCGAATGCGCATACGCTCTCGCAGCTCGTCGCGTTCCGCGTCGTGCAGGGAGTCGGCGGCGCGATGCTGTTGCCGGTCGGGCGGCTCGCGGTGCTGCGCACCTTTCCGGCCGAGCGTTATCTGCCCGCGCTGTCGTTCGTCGCGATCCCGGGCCTGATCGGCCCGCTGATCGGACCGACCCTCGGCGGCTGGCTCGTGAAGATCGCGTCGTGGCACTGGATCTTCCTGATCAACGTGCCGGTCGGCGTCGCGGGCTGCATCGCGACCTTCTACTCGATGCCCGATTCACGCAACCCGGCCGTCGGCCGCTTCGACCTGAAGGGCTATCTGCTGCTGACGATCGGCATGGTCGCGATCTCGCTGTCGCTCGACGGGCTCGCCGATCTCGGCATGCAGCACGCCGCCGTGCTGGTGCTGCTGATCCTGAGCCTCGCGTGCTTCGTCGCGTACGGGCTGTACGCGGTGCGTGCGCCGCAACCGATCTTCTCGCTCGACCTGTTCCGGATCCACACGTTCAGCGTCGGGCTGCTCGGCAACCTGTTCGCGCGGATCGGCAGCGGCGCGATGCCGTACCTGATCCCGCTGCTGCTGCAGGTGAGCCTCGGCTACTCGGCGTTCGAGGCGGGGCTGATGATGCTGCCGGTCGCGGCGGCCGGGATGTTCTCCAAGCGGATCATCACGCGGCTGATCACGCAGCACGGCTACCGCAAGGTGCTGCTCGCGAACACGATCATGGTCGGCGTGATGATGGCAAGCTTCGCGCTGATGCGCGACTCGGTGCCGGTGTGGGTGAAGGTCGTGCATCTCGCGCTGTTCGGCGGCTTCAACTCGATGCAGTTCACCGCGATGAACACGCTGACGCTGAAGGATCTCGGCACGGGCGGCGCGAGCAGCGGCAACAGCCTGTTCTCGCTCGTGCAGATGCTGTCGATGAGCCTCGGCGTGACGGTCGCCGGCGCGCTGCTCGCGACGTTCACGGGCATGCTGCGCACCGTGACGCCGAGCAATACGCTGCCGGCGTTCCACGCGACCTTCATCTGCGTCGGGATCATCACGGCCGCGTCGGCGTGGATCTTCGCGCAGCTCGCCCCCGAGATCCGCAGCACCGCGCGCAAGACCGACCCGTCCGAGCGCGCGTGACGCGCGGCGCGCGCCGTTTCGGGGGCCGCGCCGCCGCCGCGCGCACCAGGACGGTGCAGACCGCCCCCGGCAACGCACGCGCCGATGCGCCCCGTCCCGGCCGCGACGGGCGGCCGCACGCGGCGCGATGCCGTGCATGCTTCTTGCTGGCCTATTCTCTAGGTAAACTGGCAGTCTTCCATCGGCCGACATCATGAGCATGATCGAAATCGATCCCCCCGGCTTTCAGCCGCCCCGCCCCGTCGCCGGCGACGACGGGAACCGGCGCACCGTGCTGTACGGCGGATACACCGTGTTCAGCGTGTTCCAGCCCGTTTTCTCGGTGTCGCACCGCCGCGCGATCGGCTATCACGCGTCGCTGCGTGCGCACGACGAGGAAAGCCGCCAGGTGGCGTCGCACGAGGTTTTCACGCAGGCGGCGCGGCGCGGCGACCTCCTCGAACTCGGCCGGCTCGCCGAATCGTTGCATCTCGGTAACTTCCACGCGTTCGACAGTCACGACGAATGGCTCTTCCTGAGCCTGCATCCGGCCGCGCTGATGGACACCGTCTACGGCGACGCGCTGCTCGCGAACCTGAAGGCACTCGGGCTGCCGCCGCACCGCGTGGTGCTCGAGGTACCCGAGCAGGCCGGCGGCGAAACGCCGCGCTACGCGGCGATCGTCGACGGGCTGCGCAAGGCCGGCTTCCTGATCGCGCTGGGCGGGTTCGGCGCGAAGCATTCGAACATCGACCGCGTGTGGCACCTGCATCCCGACATCGTCACGCTCGACCGCGGCATCCTCGCGCAGGCGAGCGAGCACTCGCACCTCGAACGCGTGCTGCCGGGGCTCGTGTCGCTGCTGCACGAATCCGGCCAGCTCGTGCTGATGGGCGGCCTGTCGACCGAACGCGACGCGCTGATCGCACTCGAATGCGACGTCGATTTCGTGCAGGGCCAGTATTTCGCGGGGCCGAGCGTCGACCCCGTGCAGCCGCAGGCCGCCGCGGGCTGCATGGATACGCTGTCGGCCGCACTGCGGCTGCGCGTCGCGCAACGCGAACGCACGCAGGCGGAACGGCTCGCGCCGTACGTCGCCGCGCTCGAGGAAGCGAGCCAGAAGCTCGGCGCGGACGCGCCGCTCACCGACGCGGCCGCCGCCGTGCTCGGGCTGCCGGAAACCGCGCGCTGCTTCCTGCTCGATGCATCGGGGCGCCAGATCGGCGACAACGTGCTCGCGCGCGGCAGCGTGTCGCAACGCGCGAAGCGCTTCCGTCCGCTGCTGCATTCCGAAGGGGCCAGCTGGGAGCGCCGCCCGTACTTCATCGACGCGATGCGGGCGCCGGGCCGCGTGCACCTGACGGCGCCCTACCTGTCGATCAACGAGGCGCACCTGTGCGTGACCGCGTCGATCGCCGCGCCCGCGGCGACCGGCATGCAGGTGCTCTGCGTCGACATCAACTGGGAAGCGGCGCTCAACCGCGAGTAAGCGCGACGGCGCGCCGCCGTCACGCGGCGCCGCCCGCCTTGCGCACGATCAGCCGGTGTACGCGCTTGCCGGACGACGCGCCGACGACCTCGTGCTCGTCGATCACCTGCACGTCGGCGCCGAGTGCCGCATGCATCCGCGCCGAATCCAGTGCCGTATAGAGTCGGCCGCGCTCGTCGCGCGACGTGCCGTGTCCCGCCACCCGCCAGCTCAGGTACAACGTGCCGCCCGGCATCAGCAGATCGGCCAGCCGCGCGGCCGCCGCTGCCGCATCGGCCTGTTCGAGGTGCATGACGACCGTCTCGCACAGGACGTTGCGAAACGCGCCGGACGGCACACCGGCCAGCGCCGGCAGCGCGGCAAGCTCGAAGCGCAGGTCCGGATGGTGCCGGCGCGCCTCGTCGAGCAGCGCGGCGCTCGCGTCGTAGCCGCGGACGTCGAAACCGCACGACGCGAGCCAGGCCGTGTCGCGGCCGGCGCCGCAGCCAACGTCCGCGGTCGGCCCCGGCGAGAAATATTGCTCGAGCAGCGCGTACATGTCGTCGGGCGCGGCCTGGTCGAGCCAGTCCTGCGCATATCGCGCGGCATGGGCGTCGTACGCGTCGAGCGTCGGGCGATCCACCATGGTGAGTGCTCCGCAAGGGCGTCGTATGACGCACCCCGCATCTTAGCCGTTGCGCGTGGCCTGCGGCGCCGCGCGCGACCCGGCCTACGCGGCCCGCACGTCGCCCGCGCGTGGCGCCCGCGCGATCAGTTCGGCCCACAGCGCGTCGCCGCGCCACGCCGGGCGCACGACCGCGCCTTCCGCGTCGTGGACGAGCGCGCACAGGCGCGCATTGACGGGCGCCTGCGCGCCGAAGCGCGCGGCCAGCCGCACGATCTCGCCGTTGATCCACTCGACCTCCGTCGCACGGCGCGCCGCAAGATCGTCGGACATCGACGAGCGCGCAAGCGGGTCGATCGCCAGCATCCGGCCGCCGAGCACACGGAAAGCCGCGTCGGGCAGATCGAGCATGGCAGGGACCCAGCCGGCCGGCAGCGGCGTGAGCCGCGCCGGCCGGATCGCGGCGCGTGCCAGCCAGTGCAGCGCCTCGCGCTGGGCCAGCGCGACGCAGCGACGGTACGCGCGTTGCGCAAGCTCGTCGCGCAGCGACAGGTTCGCGAGCGCATTGACCGCATTGTTCAGGTTGAGCAGCAGCTTCGCCCACTGCACGGCTCGCATGTCGCGATGCAGCGAGAGTGGCAGCCCGGCACGCGCGAATGCGCCGACGAACGGCTGCAGCGCGGACGACGCGTCGGCCGCGAGCGCGCCGGCCGAACCCTGGTGAAACGCACCGGGCCCGCGCTCGATCACATTGAACGGCACCATGCCGGCCAGCACGGTCGCTTGCGGCAGCGCGTCGCGCAACGTGTCGGCATGGTGCAGGCCGTTCTGGAAGCTGATCACGACCGTGCCGGGCCGCAGCACGCCGGCCAGTTGCCCGGCTGCCTCCCGCGTGGCGGCCGACTTCACCGCGACCAGCACGAGCCGTGCGTCGGCCGCGGCGGCCGGATCGGTCGCGAACGCGACATCGGCCGCCGCGAGCGTCGCGCGATAGCCCCGCCGGTCGGTCAGCGTGAGCCCGTGCCGGTGAATCGCATCGCCGATCCGCGCGCGGCCGACGAGCGTCACGTGCGCGCCGCCCGCCGCGAGCCGGCCGCCGAGATAACAGCCGACGGCACCTGCGCCGAACACGCAGACCGGCGCATCAGACATGCGAGTGCGCGCCGCCGTGCACGGGGCCCGCGCGCCGCTCGACTTCGCGGCGCACCTCGGCGCGCAGCCCCGCGAAGAACGCGACTTCGGCGACGACGAACAGCGGCCCGACCATCAGGCCGACGAGGTCGTCGACGAACGCGGGCTTGCGCCCTTCGAACCAGTGCCCGACGAATTGCACGATCCAGCCGACGACGAACGCGCCGATGCCGATCGCGAGCCATTGCGCGGTCGGCAGCAACGCGAGCGACTGCGCGGCCCACAGGCCGAGCGCGAACAGCGCGGTCATCATGATCCCGAACCGCAGGTCGAGGCGCAGGTAGAACACGACGAACGCGACCGCGAGCAGCAGCGCCGGCGACAGCGCGACGCCGGCCAGCATCCCGACCGCCGGCCGCGACAGCAGCACCTCGACCGCGAACACGATCATCGGGATGCCGACCAGATGCGTCGCGATGTTGCGCGCGTCGCGATGGTAGGCCGCATACTGCGAAAGATGGTCTTCGAGCGTCTTCATCGCGTCTCCTGGTCGGTTATTGAGCGCTATGATGCGCGTCACGCCCGACAACCTCTGTCAGCTACCCGACATCGCGTGCCCATGCCAGCTCTGCTCGCCCCATACCTGCCGCAGATCGAAGCGAACCCGTGGTTCGCCGCGCTGCCGCCCGCGTTGCGCGCGGACCTGCTCGCCGGCGCGGCGCTGCGCCGCCTGCCGGCCGGCCACGCGCTGTTCCGGCGCGGCGACCCGCCGTGCGGGCTGTACGCGGTCCTGGCCGGTTCACTCACGATAGGTGCGGTCGACCCGCAGGGCAAGGAAGCGCTGCTGACGGTGGCCGAGCCCGTCACGTGGTTCGGCGAAATCGCACTGTTCGACGGCCAGCCGCGCACGCACGACGCCATCGCGCTCGACGACGCGCTGCTGCTGCACGTCCCGCAGGCCGCGCTGCTCGCGATCCTCGATGCGACGCCGCAATACTGGCGGCAGTTCGCGCTGCTGATGGCGCAGAAGCTGCGCCTGAGCTTCCTGACCGTCGAGGCGATGAGCGTGATGCCGGCCGCGCAGCGGCTCGCCGCGCGCCTGCTGATGATCGCCGAAGGCTACGGCGGCATCAGCGCCGGGCGCACGCGCGTGCGGCTGTCGCAGGAAACGCTCGCGTCGATGCTGTCGCTGACGCGGCAGACCACCAACCAGTTGCTGAAGGCGCTGCAGGCCGACGGCGTCGTGCGGCTGCATGTCGGCGAGATCGAGCTGGTCGACATCGACGCGCTGCGCCGCGCGAGCGGGCTGGGCGACGGCACGCGCTGAGCAGCGCGTACCGCGCTGTCGCACGCCGCCCCGCCGCCGCCGCGTTGCGCTATCGTGTCGGCTCGTCCGATCTCCCCGCGCCCCATCTTGAATCCATCGACCGCCGCCGCCCCGCACCGTCATCCGTGGCCCGTCTTCGTCGCGTTCCTGCGGCTCGGCCTCACGTCGTTCGGCGGCCCGGTCGCGCATCTCGGCTACTTCCGCGCCGAATTCGTCACGCGGCGCGGCTGGCTCAGCGAACGCACATATGCGGATCTCGTCGGGCTGTGCCAGTTCCTGCCGGGGCCCGCGAGCAGCCAGGTCGGGATGGCGATCGGCCTCGCGCGCGCCGGCTATGCGGGCATGTTCGCCGCGTGGCTCGGCTTCACGTTGCCGTCGGCGCTGCTGATGATGCTGTTCGCGCTCGGCGTTCACGCGACGGGCGCACCGATCGAAGCCGGCGCGCTGCACGGGCTGCGCATCGTGTCGGTCGCGGTGATCGCGCAAGCCGTCTGGGGGATGGCGCGCACGCTGTGCCCCGATGCGCGCCGCGTCACGCTGATGGCCGCGGCCGCGTGCGTCGCACTGCTCGCGCCGGCCGCGTGGACGCAAATCGCGGTGATCGCCGCGGCCGGTGCCGCCGGCCTCGCACTGTTGCCGCAACCGGCACGCGACGCGCACGAACCGTTGCCGCTTCACGTGTCGCACCGCGCGGGCATGCTGTGGCTCGCGCTGTTCGCGGCGCTGCTCGTCGCGCTGCCGTTCGCGGCCCGCGCGCTCCACTCCGATACGCTCGCCGTCGTCGATGCGTTCTTCCGCACCGGCGCCCTCGTGTTCGGCGGCGGGCACGTGGTGTTGCCGCTGCTGCAGGCGGCCGTGGTCGCGCCCGGCTGGGTCGGCGATTCGACGTTCCTTGCCGGGTACGGCGTCGCGCAGGCCGTGCCGGGACCGCTGTTCACGTTCTCGGCGTTCCTCGGCGCCTCGCTGCGCGACGCGCCGAACGGCTGGCTCGGCGGCACGCTCGCGCTGGTCTCGATCTTCGCGCCGTCGTTCCTGCTGATTGCCGGCACCGCACCGTTCTGGGAGCGCCTGCGCCGCAGCACGCGCATGCAGGCCGCGCTCGCGGGCGTGAACGCGGCCGTCGTCGGGCTGCTGCTCGCCGCGCTCTATCACCCGGTCTGGACCGACACGATCGTCGCACCGCGCGACCTGGCCGCCGCGCTCGTCGCCTACGTCGCGCTGGTGTTCTGGCGCGTGCCGCCATGGGCCGTCGTGCTTGCGAGCGCGGCACTCGGCTGGGCGCTCGGGCTGGCCGCCTGATCCGGCACGCGCGCCGCCTGCCCGCGCGACAAAAAACAAAAAAGCCCTCGAAACGAGGGCTTTTTCGGGGTGCTGCGCGCCGTGGCGGCACGCCGGCGCCGGTGTCCCGTGACAATAAAGTCTGGAATGTTTCGCAATTAAGTTTGGAACGCACCAACCTCGCGCATGCGCGGTTGGAACAGGAAATCATCGGCTCCTTATATCAAATTTCGCATGAAATTCTATTCAATCATAAAAAATTGCGTATGTTTCCTATGTCATCTGCGTTTTCAGCCCGACATGAAATCTCATTGAAAGCATATTTCCTAGCTTTTTTGTTCATCTGTGCAATCGCAGTGGGCGGGTAAAGACGATCACACCGCCAGCGTTAATTGCGGAAGACTCTGGGTTGTCGACGACTTCCACCGCCGCCGTACAAGAACCCCGCCGTCGAGGCACGAACAGCGGCCATCAAGGTCGTGCGCGCGGTGTCCCGATTGCCCCACCTAAAGAGCATCCCCCTCATAGATCGGGCCGTGGAAATTGAACATACCGACCCGGTGCGGTGATAGTCAGGCTCTGCGTCGCTCGGGAGATTGCGACGTAGAAGAGCTTCGCCTGCGCGTACTCCTCGTTGCCGAAGTGCGAGGCGTCGGGAATCAGCACGTGATCGAACTCCAGGCCCTTGAGCAGCAGGGGCGTCGAGATCGTCCGTCGCTGCAGAGAGCGGCCCGCAGCACTCACACGCAGTCGGATCTTCAGCACGGCTTCGGCGAGGTTAGCCGCCCGATCGGCAGCCAGTTCGCCCAGTGCACGCTCGGCGTCGCGCCATAGTTCCCCCCGGAATAACCGCCAGCGCGGGTGACGCCGCGCGAGCCGCATGAACTCGCGAGCCGCTTCGGCACAGTCAGCGCCTCCCAGTTGTCGCGCGGCAGTCTTCATTTCGTCGATGACCTGCGTTTGGTCGGGCGACAACTCCTCGTTGGGTTGCTTCTCGCGCTTATGGAAGCAATCTTTGCTCAGGGCCAAGACGGTGTCCAGACGCTGCTGTGCGTCTGCGCTGCCATCCCAGTCGGAAGCGAATCTCGTCAGCCGCCTAGCAGCAACCTCCTCGATGGACTGGTACATGCCTCGCGTTGCGCGGGCCAGGTTGTCACACATGCCCCGGCGGCAATGGATCGCAGCGGATGTTCCCTCGCGATCCCCGATACCTTCGAAAAACGCGCCCATGTCGAAGGCTTCGTCGGTGTACCGAAACGTGACCGGACCGGAGTCCAGATCGATGCGCTCGCCGCGGATGAGGCGCTGGCGCGTCTCGGCGATCCAAGCACCAAGGGCCGGGTTTTTCTTCTGCCAGCGGCGCGGCTCTTCCAATTCGAGCGCGAGCGGGAAGATCGGATAAACATCGCGCTGCCAGCGCAGCCTGGCGTTCGCGAATTCGAAGATGCCCTGCATCGGATCGCCGAATACGATCGTAGGAACAATCTCGGAGAGCGCGATGGCAAGCGCATGCTGGCCGGGATCGCAGTCCTGATACTCGTCAATCAGGATACGGTCATACGAGGATCGCACCACGTCGCGGACCGCCGAGATCTTCAGCACGTTGAGGGCGTTCTGCCGAAGCGCGCTCCATTCGGCCCCGGTGGGCATGCCCGCTGGCGGGTGGCCGCGCTTGGGGAAGGCGCGCACATAGCGCATGCACCATCCATCGATGGTGTCCACGTTCGCCGCACCTGCAGGTATGCCGAGACGCTTCAGCCTGCTGCGCAACGCGTTTACGCCTGCATGTGTATGTGTGAGGATAAGCGTCCGGATACCTAGCGCCGCCGTCTTCGCGATGGCTTCGGTCTTTCCGTGGCCCGCCGGTGCGATTAGAGAGCCGACGGGAAGCTCGGCCAAGATGCGGGCCTCAGGCATAGAGCCAAGCCTCCAGCGCTCGTACGCACCTCGAGAAAGCCGATGCGGGCGCTTGCTCGACAATCTCCCATGCGATGGGCGCGATGGCGCGCCCCGAATGCAGTTCCTTGAACCAGTTTTTCTTTGATGCAATTTCCGCCAGAGTCGCGCGAAGGGCAGCCCCGTCTGCGGTAACAAACAGTTGCCACGTGTCGAAGGCAAGGCTCGTCGTCTCAGGCGTCAGCTCGGCGTCCCTGGCCTTCAGGGTCGCAGCGACCGATTCTTCGGTCTTCTCGGCGCGAGCGTAGTCTAGCAGCGCCTGCACCTGCGCATCGCTCGCTGCTGTGAACAGCGACGTCTCCGTATCCATCGCGCCGTCGTACTGGAAGACTACGACGCCGGCGGCTACGATGTCGCGCGTCTCGTCCGGTGTCATCGGACGGTCGGAGTCCCGATACAAGGCGACGGGGTAGCCGAGCGCCGCAAGCGCTATTGCCAGTTGCGGGGCTTGCGCTCCTTCGCCATCTGCAAAAGCGACGCCGCGCTGTTCGACGGGGACACCCCTATTGCGTGAGCACAAGGGATCGCGAAAGCCAAGCAACAGACCCACCTCTGTCACGCCCTCGCAGATGACGATGCGGCGCGCGAACAGAGCCCGCGGCGTTTTCTTCATCAACTTCGCAAAGGATGAGAGCATCGAAGGTGCGTGGAATTCGACGCACTTGCTGGCCCTGTCGCGATGCCCGACATAGAGGCTGCGCGCCTCGATCTCGCCGATAGCGACATCGGAATGCGTGGTCATGAGAAGCTGTCCCACCGCCCTCTTCTCCGTCGCGGCGGCCGCCTGTGCCTCCTTGAGGCGTGCAATCGCGCCGATCACACGGTGCGGTTCAAGGCCATGTTCGATTTCGTCGATAAGGACGATGGCACCTTCCGTGATGGCGGAACGCTGAATTGCCAGCGTCGCCAGCCGCCGAGTTCCTAGGCCCGCGAGCCGCAAAGGGACGCTGCCGTCATGGAGTGCGATCGAACTGGTGGAGAACCCACCTCGCAGCAGCTCTAGGCCGGGGCCGTACTCATCCTGCACGTAAGCGCCGAGGGAGGAGGCCTGCGCCTGCGCCACTTTCGCGGCATCCGCAAGTGCCGTCACCTTGTCGAGCTTCGCGCTGCTGCGCGCCGTGCGGTAGGCATCGGCGAGGTTGCGAGCGGCGTCGTCGGCATCACCCGTCAGCTTGGCAAGCACCGAGCCTTGGCCCCAAGTCAGGTGTCGGGCGTCGTCACCTGCCAGCCGCACCAGGCCGAACAACGCTCGGTCCCTGTTCGAGAGTGTGCGCGGGTGGGTGGCAGAGTCGCGGACTAGCTCCCATATTGGTTCCATCGTGGCGTCGACAGTTAGTCGCACGGTGAGCACCGGTTCATCGCCGTCTTCCGGCTCGTCGTTCAGCGTCCCAGTTACCGACCAGCCGCCGATGTACAGGCCAAAGCGCTCGTCTGACTTCAGTGCCTTCGACAATTCTCCGACCGTGACCTCGACGCAGATTGGCGTCGCCGTATCTCCATCGAGGAAATCAACTTCGCTGAAGGTGAGCCAGCGTGAGGACAGGGCTGCCTCGATGGCGTCGAGGACCGTGGATTTACCGGTATCGCCCACGCCGATGAGACAGCAGAGCGGAGACTGCGGTTTCCAGTCGAGTGCACCGATCCCACGAAAGTTGCTGATCTTCAGTTGTCTTACCTGCATCCCATACTCCGTCCTGTCCGCCATGCACGCCATGCCCGCGATGTTTCCTTCTTCTGTTGGCAGAACGAAGCCGCCGCGGGAATCCTGCTCGGTGCACCCACTCACGCTAGGTAATGGCAACTGCGACCGTCGATGGCGGCGTGACGGCGGTCCCTCCGTCGGGGGTGCCGCTCTTCTGTTGCACCAGCGCCTGATAGCCCGTCAGGTAGTACTTGTTTGGCTCATTCACAGTCGAGACGTGGCTGTGGTCGCGGTTGATTCCGACCAGCAGCCCGGTGCCGATCAGCAGACTGATCGCCTTGCGGATGTCCCGCTCGGAGATGCCAGTCCGCTCGGAGATGGTTTCGTACGATGCCATCGAAAAATAGGCGTGGTTGCTACGAACCGCCGCGAAGTAGAGGTAAAGCTTCATAGCGTGCAGTTCGTGCTTCGAGCGCATTGTGAAATGCGCGAACGGCTTGATCACATTGCCCGCCACGATCGCATGGCAGGGCAACTTGAAGAAGCGGTGCTCCTCCGGCCAATTGATCTTATAGCGGCGCTTCTGATGCGAACCCTCAGGCGCAATCAGACCGAGCGCCACCAGGCGTTGCAGTCCTGCCGAGATCAGCGCACGCGATAAGCCGGTCGCCTCGCCAAGATCAACGTACGTCCCTTCGGCGACTGCCACGTACCGCCCTTGCTCGTCGAGCCATGCCGTCGCCATGAAGTTGAGCGCAACAAACAACATCAGCGCCGACGTTTCAGCTGCAGGCCTCGCATTGTCAGCAGTGCTCCATTTCATCTCAGGCAGAGCCGCGAGCACAGGTGCGGAGGGCAGTCGATGCCATTGCGAGGATCGGATCACTTCTGGCCCCCCTTCTTCGACGCGAGGTAAAGCGCGTACCCGGCGACCCCAAGCGCCATGACGGGCACCAGCGCGGTGAGCAACTGGACCAGCGACGGCGCGTTTGCCGACAACCAATCCAAGCAGAAAAGCAGCAACTCCTTGTTCATCTGGTCCTTCCTTTCGGACGTTGAGCTGATGAACCGGAATTTATCGACTTTAGGAAAGTGTATCTAGATATAGGTGCAGGATCTACAAGCCAGAATATCTTGAAAAGCTTTATGCAGCAATAACTTATGCTCGTCGCGCGCCGTTCATGCGATGCTTAGCTTAGTTCACGGGAGGGGCTATCCTGCGCCTCCGTGAACTGAAGTCACCTTCGGGAAGCGAATGCGACCGTCTATACAGAGTACCGGGGGTTTTGTTCGAATTTTGCACGGCCTGGCGGCCTCGCCCCTTTGCGCTGCGTACTAAGGGACAGTAACGAAAACGGCCTTGCGCCAACGCGACTGTCTCGCTGGACAGCGGCCTCAAGACGCCGTGAGTTCGACCAACACCATGCACCATCTGACGAACTCTCCGCCGCGCCCGCCACCTGTTCGTGGAAAAGAATGGCGGTAACCTTTCAGCCGACTTTGGGTAGACGTCGCCAGTGGCGTCTTCCGGCAACCATCCCGGCGTCCCGCCCCAGACGCTTCGCGATTCCGAATCGACGGTCCCGTTCAGAGCGCAATCGCAATGACCGCAGAATTCGTCTGCTGGCGCTCGCAAGCATCGTGGGACGGACAGCCGCCAGTCTAAGACTGGTCGCCGGCACCATCGCTCTGAACGACCGTTGATGGCCGTCACCGCCCTCCCGGCGTCTCGGTCAACGCCACAGTGCCAGCCCGGCGTTCGAGCAGCGAAGATATCGAGCGGGTTTCTTCTTGCCGATACAATCTCTCAACGTTCTAGACAAGCGGCTCATGCGCCGTCTATATAAATGGCATCAAAAAGCACAAACCTGCACGAATGGATCAACTCGATCGTCGCTTCGCTCGCGTTAATTGTCGGTAGCGCATCCGCGTTCTTTTCGTGGCAGGCTAACGAAGCAAAGCGCGAAGCACTCACCATGACAGCCATCCCAACCGGTGAGTGTGCCGTGCAATATAGCGGCGGCCCCAAAATGGGGATAATCGGTCTGTGCTGGAAAGTCACGATTGCCAATCAGAGCGAGGACCGTCTCTCTATTGTGAACCAGGACTTATCTAACATTGTGCACGGTAAGCGCACCTTCGTTGGCGGTAAGTTTGATAACCTTGAAACCGTAGACGGCCAACACATCTCCCTGCCGATCATGCTTGACGGGGGTGAGGCACGAACTGTCATCGTGCGCGCCCCAACAATGATTAGCGAAAAGGTTGCCCCTTTGGTCTGGAAGCTACTGACTGCACAGGGCGGGGAACAAAAGCCCAAAACCTTAAAGGTCAGTGAACTCCTTCAGGAATTGCGCCAAGAGCGAACCGACCTAATGGGCAACGACCTTGAACCAATTGCGAACGGTGTCGATGCCTGGGCCTACCGAAACCCGATTAGCTACGCAGACACCTTATTCAAGGTCGTGACCGCGCGCGGAACTGTCTCCACGGTGGAAATGACGGAACCTGAGCGTCCACTGGGCGAGCCGCGCCAGTAATCTCTCGCGACTTATCGATAGCGACGCTGAGTTGCCCGGCCGCGTCACAGATGACATACACATGGTAGAGATCAGGCAACTCTGATAGCAAGACAGGCTCATCGCTCCAGTGAGCGTCATGAAAACTGTCGGTGATGGGGTAGCCAAATCTGTAATTGCGAGAAATATCGAAGCATGCTCCGCGGTCCGCGGCTAGTCGCATGTATCCACCATAGTCTACTCAGATCTTGCCATCTCGTGCTCACTGAGTTGTAACTGCTACAACCTGCTCAGTACTATTGTGGTCAGGTACTATCGGTCAACGTCACAGTTAGCACATGAGATCCGCACTCAAAAGCCCAATGGGGCGACGTCCATTCAGCTCTACTTCTCACTCCTGTCAAGAAACGGACGCACGGGCTAATGCCACCAGCACCAACTGACCAATCGGATTCACACCACCGTCATTGCCAGTTATCGCCCGCTCTACGAACGCGGGTGTAATCTCAGCCCCAACCACGTTCGAAAGTTGACGCAGTGACGTGCACTCCCAATCTCGCAGCAGCGACCGAATTATGCGTTCCGGATAACGTTTTCGCTCCGTCGCAAATGCTCGACGGTACAACGCCATCCGCCGGGTAGGCGATATCGCCCGGCGGTTACTCGAAAAGAGCTCAGAAGTTAAGTCCAAGTGACGTAGATAACCGCGCGTCAGGATGGTAGATCGTGAATCGAACTGGCCATTACCGCAGTGCGGGCAACTCGGTTGAGGGAGATGCCAGTCACTGTTAGATCCCTGACTTCGGCCGCAAGCGTTACAGGCTCCCAGGAGAGGAAGGCCGTGGATTGGACAATGATGTATCCCCGGAACCTGGTGGATCGTATGCCAATACGCCAGGCCGTATCTGCACACATCCACTTCCATGCACGCCGTACAACGATACATGTTGTACTTGGCCAAGTTTCTCTGAGAAGAAGTCGGGATGAAACTCCTCGTATTACGTCCTTGAAACCGCTTCGGCCGTATCGTCATTCGCCACTCGTGCGCTTGGCGCATCGACATCGCCGATGAGTAGAAGCCGAACAACGTTCCACGCTCGAGCAACGAGTTGCTCTCTGGGATACATCTTTTTGCTTGCGCTCGGTAAAGGCACTGCGCGAAGGGTGCCGCAGGAAACGGAGTCGCGCAGCCGAACAGCTGGAAGCTCGTTACGGATTTTGACGTATTGCCCGACAGAGCATGCGTAACAGCAACAAGCGAAAAGAAGGTCACGCCATCCGGGATGGTCGGCACAAACAGCGGTCGGTCACTTTGAGGAATCATCAGCAGCCCTCCAGGTATCACGCAGCACCTTGAGTCGTCTCAAAACGTCGACGACGAGCCGGCGCTCGTGATCGCTTCCGTTCATTAAATTCCGAAGTATCCCTTGCGCTTCGGCCTCCAAACCCACCTCTCCCGCGCCAAGCATCGACTGAATCTCGTGCCGCGCGAACGAGCACAGTACGGCGACGTTTTCAGAGGTTCGCTTGTTGTGACCACGCAATATCCGACTGATTTGAGACTGGTTGACGCCGGTCTTCTGGGCAACATCCGCTTGCGTCAATCGGCGATCCGCTACGGCAGTACGTAACCATGTAAGTAACTGTTCAGTTTCGGAGTCCATTGAACGACTATGCGCTTTTGCATATTTTTATGCAAGCTCCTAGCGTTGCTTGTTGCGGCAGATAGCGCGAGCATCTGAGTTCAACGCAGGAGTGCGTTATGCGCCTCTATCAAGATTCTGGTCATGTCCTAAATCTGCCGCTTCTCCAATATGACGAGACGTTGTTCAGCTTGCTCTCGCGCACAATGCTGCTGACTTCTCAAGCAACGTCAACGGATCTGAGTCGCTTACTACTTGGCAACAGAAGAGCGGCACTGATCTTCGATTACCCTCACGGACTGTCCACCCTGGCAAGGCTGATGCCACCGCCTCTATCGAGCCCCGTGGACATCGCGATCGCTGCAACTTGCTTGCCCTTTTTTGTTCGATTTCGCGAACCGAAATTCGCACAAAGCGCTGTCGAACAGATTTGCAGCGGAACGGTTGCGTCGCTGAAGCGGCGATTGGGATTGCAGGCGTGCGCGGTTGGGGCGAGCCTTCCGATCAAGGCCTGCCCAGAATGCATGGAGGAAGATGTTGGATCAGCAGGCGCCGCATATTGGCACCGGACACCGCAACTTCCAGGAGTTGCTGTTTGCCCGGCACATCGAGTCGGGTTGATAACTGCGAAGTCGATGCGACAAGGTAAGCAAACAACGCTTTTTCTACCGAGTGATTTGACGTGGACGCGCTCTGCCGACACCCAGAACAAATCCAGCAGCAGCACACTGCAGTTTGCGAAGCTAGCCGCTGCCGCGCTTCAATGCCGGCTTCCCGGGCAGTTCGACCAGCATGTTCTGTATCACACGTACCGGCATGCTCTCAAAGAGAGGCAGTTGCTCTCAAGATCCGGACGACTGCGGCTCGCCGAACTCGAATCGAAGCTAAGACTACATGTGAGTTCGCTACCTCGTGGTGTCCAACTCTGTCGCCCCGAACTATCACGAGAAATAGTCTCGCTTGTCGACATACTGCGCTCAAAGCGAGAAACGTCTAACACATTGCCAAACCTCGTTCTCATTGGAATGCTGTTTGGCACGTGGGAGCATTTCATATCGGTATATGAGTGGGAGAGCACCATGTCCCCAACACAACAATGCGAGACACAACCTCCGTCAGCCACCTATCGTCCGTCATCGATACAAAGGCGGCTAGTATCGCCATCGGAAAGACACCGTCGCCGGCAAGAAGCCGTCACATCCGTGCTCCGCTACCTCACTGAACATCCCGGCGCATCACGATCGCAGATAGCTCGAGATGTTGGCGGACCATGGCGGTGGCTATATCGCCACGATCCGGATTGGCTCGAAAAGAATTGTCGTAAACCGCTACCACCCAATCGTCGCTACGACACGTGGGTCAATTGGCCTCAACGTGACGCGCGGTTGCATGCACTAGCAATGGAACAGCGCGATCGCATCAGCCTTTCCGCAGGTCGACGCATCACTGTGAGCACGGTTCTCCGCGAGCTGGGCCCACTTCCTTTTGCTGTCCAGCTAGCCAAAATGCCACGCACCGCAGCACTTCTCAACGATATCGTCGAAGAAATGCGCAGACAACGTATGTAGCTCTGCTTGGTTTGCAATCTCATATCTGGCTTCCCGGGAAACCAAAAACCTACGGACCCTTCCGCTTCTTCAGTTCATGGAAATTCCCAAGCAGCACATTCTGGCGTCCATCCGCTCGTACATCCTCCGGAGACAGAGATGCTCGCAACTCCTCCGCTTTTTGCTTGCGGCGCTCAGCCGATGTCTTCTTTCCTTGAAATGTCGCTGCTGCGGCCACAAACCGAGGTGCCTTGGCAGATGATCTCGCGCGCCCACCTTTGCTTGCGATATCTGCGCCTTGTGTCAGCGCCATCTTGGCAGAAGCAGCAGCGCTCAAAGACGAAGAACCGCCTTTTACTGGCCTCATCGGATCAAGTTCGGATTCCCACATTGATGCAAACGACAATGCTGGCACATCAAGGAACCTGCTCAACGCATTGACGTCTCGCTCAACAAGCCCGCGAATGAGGGCATGCGACGAGCGCATCACTGGACTTCTAAACGCTGCCACCACCTCATCATTGCTCAGGTGGTCCTTTCCAGATCTCAATGCCAGCAGTTGTGCCTGGATCAAGAGCTTCGCAAGGAAGTCGCAAATGCCGCCGGTAAAGCTAAACAACAACTCGGCGGCGTCGACAAGCTGCGGCGGCTTCGGAAGAATATTGAATCTCAGCATGCCCGGGACGATGAACTCAACCCACTCAACATCATTCGACGAGGGCGCGGGCCACAGCTCAAATGCACCGCCGGAGCTCATACGCCGCACATCTTGTGAGAAGTCTTCGAATCCTTCGAACCCAATCGGGTTTCCAATGAGAACGATTGGGATACCAAGATTGCAGAGGCGAAGGAAGAACAGCAACATGAGATTGCGAGACGCGTCACTTTGGAAATTGCGCAGCTGAATTTCCTCAACTATCAGGACACCACAGAACGAATTGAAGAGCAGCTGAGCAACAACGACCATGTGCGTTTCTACAGACCATTTCTTCGCCGAGTATTGCCTGAAGTAGTCGGTTCCCAACGCAGCGTCCACAGCGGCATATATCTGCATCAGGAAGCCATGCCGGCTTCCGTCCGATGTCATGTCTACTTTGATCCAGACCAACTGCAGTTGCGACGCCCAGCCACACTGCTGATTCTGACCGTGCTGGACGACCTGTGGGAGGAGGCTGAGCACCCGGTTAACGATCGTCGACTTTCCGAGTCCCGTCATACCTTTGATAGTAAGACCGCGCGCATTTCTTACGTTCCCCAGTTGCAGCGAAAGACCTTTGAGCGGATCCATTTTGGCCACCTGCATTCGCTCGCTCAGGAAGGACTTCGTCGCAGGATTTCGATCCTCATAACCTGCCCAGATTGCCGAAAATATGGCATCTGCAATATCCACTGCTGCCGGTGTAGGTACGAAATGTGTAGTGATCTTGGACGCATATGGTTCTCGATCGGCAAGAGGCAAATCCCGCATCCTTACCGACAAGAGAGGCTCGTGGTTCAGGAGCATCGGAAGATCTTCGTAGCGTACTGGAAGCGGTAGTACCTCCAACAGCGGGTTCACAGGTACGGCACCTTCCGACGATGACGCGGCATGAACTCGAGTCATGATTCTTCTCGCATTCTGTTGAATCGCCTCATCACCTCCAAGGCCGGTGACGTCTGTGTCGATGCGGTATTGGGCCCATTCGCACTTGTCGTCGGCGGCACCGTGTCTTCTCGGACGCTGTCCGTTCGAGAAAGTGGTTCAGCAACGCTCGCCAGAATACTCTTTTCGAACTTTCGATTCTGTCTGATGTTCGACTTCAAAGACCTCTCAGAAAATCGCTTCCGACTGCGCTCGATAAGCTCCTTCTTCTCTTCCTTTGCATTGCTCACGTCAGCAAAAAGTTCTGCATCGAGGGTTACGTCCTGCTGCTCGCACATCCCTCTGCTTCGATGCCGCTCAAGTAGATCGTGATCTTGTACGGCAAGATGGTCTTGCAATGTCCACTCCGTCACTGCAAGGCGATCGTGATCGTCAACGTTGGTGAGTTCGTGCACCCCGTCGTGGACTATCCAAATCTTGCGAAGATCGTTGGGATCTGCGCGAACCTCAAGCCGCACGTGATTCCTGCGCGCCTCCTCCATCAACCCTCGCTCCAGAAGAATTTTTCCGACGAAGCGGGCTTTTCTCACGACTTCAGCTTTTCGTCCGCGATCAGGTCGTAGAAGGTACACACCTGATCCGGTCAATACGGCCGGCAACTTTGGATACAGATGCGATCTCACCAAGTCTGCCGATGGGGGGCCTCCCGCCGTGTACCCGTTCTCAATGCACCATCTGTAAATTGAGATCCGCGTAGGAACGACGTTATCTCGGCGCATTTCGGTGGTCAGTAGATTTTCGCAGCGCTCTTCGTTATTGTGATGAAGAATCCGCTTGACTAAATTCCTCACGTACTCGAAGTACGTCAGACATGCGGATAGCACCGGCGATTTTTGCCCGCGCTCGGTACGCTTACCGCGAGTCGTGCCCGGGATCTTATGATCTAACGCGGAATGAAGGACATGATGATATGTCTCGACCGGAGACTTCAGATCGGCGCGCCCCACCGGCGTAAACTCCAAGGTGCTGCCAAAATTCGCGACGCGTTGTATGGATTCTTGTGCTCGAAATTCGCCGTTATCGCAGATGTATCGTTGGAACGCTATTGCAGGCCAATCCTCGAAGGAAGCGACAAGCCCAAAGCGCGAGCAAAAGTCCATCTTGTCGAGAGCTGCATGAGCGATCGCTTGCATAGCCGTCTCCGCAGACGGCGCATCGAACCCACAGTAGAATCCGGCGATGATTCCGGTGTATGCGTCGCGAATCATGATCCGATTCGCTGTGCCCACAACGAGTAGGGGGCTCGCTGAAGACACAAGATAAACGTCGTTCGTTGTCGCATCGCAGTACGCCACCTGCCCGACACATTGAATTCCGTCTCGCGCTGTCCCCGGCAGCGCTCTTAGATTCCGGTCAAACTCACCTCCCATCAGTTGCAACCGAGAGGCTGCTCTCGACCGCAGACCGCCCATCCCCCAGTATCTAAACTGGCGCAGCGTCGGCCTGTTCTCGGGGAGTCTCAGCATCGGTATCAATGCATCCCCCCGTTTCTCGGTCTCGGCACGATAAAAGGCCTCCATCGTTCTAAGATAGGCCGCATGAACCGATACTCCCGGGCGTAGAAATGTCTCCCACCCAAACTGCAACTGCTCACGATCAACGTCGCTCAACAAGTACCCGGGTGACGCCGATGGATCGCTTCGAATCGCGACGTTCGGACGGCCCAACTTCCTAGCCTGCGAACGGATCTTTCCTTTTCCCCCACAGTTGCTGAGACTCCCCAACAAGGCATTGCGATTACTAGCACCCGCCCAGTATCGATGCAGAATCGCAAGAATGATCTTGTTCTTGACGCCCAACTCGGATGCGCGCTCACCAACTGCCGTTCGCAACATGCCAAGTTCCAGCAAATCGTGGAGGCAGTACCGAGAGACGATTGGCTCGATCACGTGCCACGCTCTATCGCGGCGACTGAGTTGAGCACACTTTTCGCTTCCAGCGCTTCGGCCGTACCTTGCCTCGATCTGCTCGTCCGAGAGCAACCAAGTGGTAGGAGCGATGTATGTTTCAATTTCCACACGTCCGTCGTCAATCGACAGCTCGATCTGCCCTAGCGAAAACATCTTGGGGCCGCGATGATAGGTGATCTTGCGGTTGTCCTCGCGAGCAGTTTGAATCGCCCAGACACGATTACATGGGACATTGAGAAGAAGTGCTCGATACGTTCCGCACGATGTGGACGGCGCGTCGTTGAAGCGAAAAATACTGTTCTCGAGAATTCTGCTCACTTTCCACCTCCCTCGAAAAGCGAATCCCGCAGACGCGCGTGTATGGCTCGCCCCCCACGAACCATCAAGCTCGACGTTGCAATCGGCTCACTTAGGTCGATATCGATATCGAGCTGCCACGCGAGCAACCTGAACGCCGGCCACGCCAAGCATTTCGAAAATCCCGTGTTTGCCGTAGCTATCCGGACGGCCTCTCTTAGTGGTCTCCGAAGCATCCCTCTGATCAAGGCATCTCGAAATTCGTCGAAGCGCGGCGCCGAGCAAATTCGGTCTCGGCAAGCGAGCCCGGTTCCACATACTTCGAGATTTGCAAACAACTGCCGCGGCAGGGCGAGATCGTGCGCGATGTGATATCGAGCAGATATCGCACGGCAGTAGCGTCGTTCTAATTCGAGTCGCTCCAGGATCCGTGATGTTGGACAGGCGTTGGCAACTGCCTCATAGGGCTTGCACGAGAAAACGACTAGTCGCGGAGGCACGTGCTCCCTCAGTACCGTCGCCACCACATCGAGCGTGGCGACATAGGGAATGCCTGTTCCGACGTAAACACCGTGGTCTATGCCTGCGTCCTCAGCAATCTCGAGCAAACCTGGTGCAACGACTGTTTCATATTGCTCTGCGGTCGCAGCGCCAGCCAAGGGGTGGGAATGCGGAAAGGGCCAAACAGGGAACTGTTCTCGTACGTCCTGTGCGCCTAACCAGTAGCACAGCATTCCAATGTGACGTTCGAGCCTAGCCAGCCCATGAAATGGGCGCTTCTGGCCTGGAAGCGGACCGACCGTCTGGTTGCTATTCGGTGACGAATTCCTCCGTCGAACCTCGATGAACGGCCTGTAACTTTCCCCGTGCCCTTGGCCCGCCCCCTCTTCAATCAACTTCTGCAGCTTCTCCCACGTCATCGTTCCTCGCATCTCGTGTCTCCGGCCGATGTCGGCCCACCAGATCGCCAGGAGGCGATCAGGCACGCCGACGGCCAATGCGCTTGCATCAATCGCACGCAATATGGACCTGCGTGCGATACGCAAATGCAGAGGCAAAAAGGGCTTGACTCGGCCGAATTCGAGAACGATACTGAGGATGTCCAGTCTCACAGTACCGCGCTCTCATAGAGCCAAGAAACAAAGCCAGTCATCCGTGATTGGCTTTTTTCTTTTCTACATACCGCCTCCTACGTTCACCAACTTCAGTAGAGAAAATGTGCTCTGAGTGTCGAGCCATGTGATGTCACATTAGACACCTCCTCGTTTTTCGTCATCAAGTTTATTTTGCAGTCCGATATATATTGGATATTGATGTCCATCGAGGCCTACACAGTTCATCAGAAGTGGTACTCCTCAACTTTCACCGGTGAAAATTGAGGAGCATGATGCAACATTTTTTGCCGGACGTCTTGTGGCCCTATGCAGCACGCGAAAGAATCTAAAGCGACCCAGCCTCAAGCAAGATCGAACTGGCCTCCATCGCTTTCCCGGACGATACCTTCTCTTGGGCAATCTCTGCGCCCGGTGCACCGGGCTCTCTGCACGGCCGCACATCTTCCCGTTTGAATTCGTCAGTAAAGTGCCTTCTTGCTCTGCTCATTTCATCCCTCTTGGATTACATCAGCTTAGCTGATGTGCCCGGGGAACCGATCGAAAGCTGATTCGACGTCTCCCTTTGACCAACCTCGCCTCGCCGGCGTACTGCGTCATCACTTGGAAGATATACGGCATCGCGCTTCGGCTCGGACCTGCGATATATTGGCGCTGTTTCTTTGACGGAAAAAATCATGTCCAGCCTCGGCGTCGAACACGACCATGGCCTCATTTATGAGGGTACCGACAATCCTAACCACCTCACCGTCCCTGCGCCAATAATTTCTCAATGCACACTCATTGAGTCACCTGCTGATTTCGATAAATTGCCTCGCGGAATGCAAGGCGACCCGTTCCGTTGGATTTTCCGGGAGGACTCGTTCGACCCAGTCTCCCGAGTGAGGCGTGGGCGCATCTTCCAGTCATTCGGTAAAACTAATCGCACGTCCGTTTTCGTAGAGGCGCATCCGAATTTACAATCTGATAGCCGCCTGAGGAACGACTACGGCCGCATACAGAAAGACCTAAATGTGTTCATCCATTGCACTGAGCTCTTGGGGTGTCCCAATCGAGGTGAGGGACTTCAGCTAGCGATAGGCAATACGCAGGCACACTCCCTCTGGCGAATCCTGCAGACCGAGCAAACAATCAGTCACGATGTGCTGGTTACTCTTCGGGCAGAGTCTGCGTTTGGCATTCTGCCAGCTCTCAAGTTGGAGAAAATTCCGGAGGAGAATCAGAAATCCATATCAAGTGCCTACGACCGTGTCATGCAGGTAGCGTACAGGGACTCCCCAACCTCAGTTGTTGACCAGTGTCGAAATCTTTGTGCGGTCGTCAGCGCTCGATGGCTGTATGCTCTGACTGGAAATAAAACGATACTTGAGGAAGACCTCGGAGGTTGCATCACAGCGGTCAAGAAGCATTTCGGTGAAAAAGAGCAACGGCTAATCCGTGCTGCACTTGATACCGTCAATCTTCTTCACCCGAGAGGAAAAGATAATGAGCGCGAGCGCTACGACCTTCGGGAGGTGTCAAAGGAGGACGCCGAACTTGCCCTGCACGCAACGGGTTTCCTCATAACCGAACTCGGCTGGGGAAACTGATACCCGTCCGTGCTGTGGCATCGGGTGGGTATCTATCGATTGCGGCGGCGGTTTCGTTGCCGGAGATTCGGACGATGTCTACACTCCTCAAGGAACGACACACGGTCCACTTCTTCTATTGCAAGAGTCTCCTTTGCTGCCAAAGAACCCCAAGATGTCTTCAGAAACCATGATAGACGAGAACCAGCCAACTCCCGATGTACATCCAGTCTTCGAGACTCCATCGTCGGCGCCCATTCCCTTTGTAGATCTCGCCAACCTTGACAGGCGCATTGTGATGAGCAACTTCTTTCACGATGGAACTCGATGGCGGACATGGGCCCGCGTTGCAACTGGTGCCTTGGTTGAACTGAATATTGTGGAACTTGCGGAAGGATTCTATTTCGCCGAGAAGCCTCAATCACCAACCGATGCACATTTTCGGTTCATGGACTTCATCGCTCAGCACGCGTCCTTTCCTGAACTGAAATTGGCCGTTGCCGGCGTGATGGATGACATCTCGAATCTATCGGCATCGCTGGCAAAGCTTCAACTACTGCACACATCCCGGGACAATGTCGGGTCGGGCATCACGAGGATGGTTGCAACAGAGGTCGAGTATGTATTGTCTGTATGCAGGAGCCTCTTCGACTTGCTGCAAGAGGTTATCAATAAGCTATGGCAAAAGGTTACGCTAACTGGCACTGCCAACACGAAGCGCCCGATGAAGGGTTCTTTCGCTGCCGTCGCATTGTTCCAAGAGGCGCCTGCGACTGCTGAAAAATTGGTCGAAAAATTTGGTCTGCCACTGCCCCTTGTCGACTTCTACGTGGCGGTGACGCCGTTCTTTCTCCAACTCCGAACAATACGCGACAACTTAGTGCATCACGGATCGCAGATGCAGATCATTTTTTCCGGCGATGCAGATTTCCTAATCTCAGGGCACCTGCGACCGTTTGAGAGTATGAAGATATGGCGGGATCAGGAGCGTCAACCTAACAATCTCGTACCCTTGCGCCCCGCAATCAATTCCGTCGTCTATCGAACGCTTGCGGTATGCGAGCAATTCAGTGAAGTCATGCGACAGCACTTCCAGCTTCCTCCACCTGTCGTTCCTGGAATGCATCTATTCATGCGAGGCCCGTTCAACTCCTCCTTCCTTGACGCAATGAATGATGCCGTACATAGAGAAGGCTCTTTGAATGGTGAGCCTCAGAACAGAGCGCCAGCGACGACACGGTAGCATGGGGATTGTATGTGCCATCGCTCGCCATGAGGCTCTCGATAAGCGCAGGTTAACAAGCGACCCGAGGCAAACCTAGTCATATCCACGAGGACGAACCTGTGGAATACCGCAAACACAAGCCCGAACCCGTGCAGAAAGGAAATCCGTACGGTTTAGTACAACGACAACATATATTCCCTCGAAAATCTATCGAACGCTTCTATGGACTTGACGGGAAAGTAAGCGTGCTCCGATTGGGTGAAACCCAAAGTCGTCTTCGCGTTACGGCCGAGCATGAAATGTTCTGTGCGAAACGTGTCTGGGACCAACGCGCCGAGTCAGGATACATGGCGCAAATTGAGAAACGGTTTCAGAAAATCGCCAACCTCGTTCTTTACGGGGACCGTCGATGGTTAGCTCTCGAGAACGATACGATCACTGCTTTCTACGCTCTATGGAAACACCGCGTGCACTACAGCGCAAACCCTGTACCTGCAGTCATTTTGAAAGGTGTGACGCCAGATAATGAAATCACAAAGGATAAAAAGGAACGGCTGGAGAGCAACCATTACCTGTTCATAGACGAGAATGGCATGATGGGTAGCCGGCAGCTAACCGGAATGCACATCCAGCGTGCCATTGACTACACGCACCTTCAGTTAAAGGGTATACGATGGTACGTCACGGAGGCGGAACCAGGCGCCGGCGAGTTTCTCGTCCCGGATAGCCCTCAAGCACTGTATGTTCCGCTATCCCCGACGGTTTCCCTCCTCGGAAATATGGACATGCCCCGCGCGGACGCAAGCAGCGTCAGGTTTTTAAATCTTTCTGTAATAGCTGGCTGTACTCGATTTGCATTCGCTCGGGATTTTTCGCAGTGCGTCATCAGATAGCAGTTTGACGCCGACACGGCGGCGCTAGCACCTTTTCGGTCACACGATATCCGGCTCAACTACCTGAAGATAGTTGAGCCCGACAGCTTAAGTGGAGCAACGATGCTCAGCTTCGCATTTGACAATCTGTCACGCCGGGTCAACAAAATTGTCGCCCAGTGGTTGGGCCAGCAGAGCGTATCCATATCCTTCAATATTGCGAGCTGGCGGCAGCTGGTCCCCCTTGCGCTCGGGAGGCCATTCGTTTGTTTGTCGGTACTGGTCGCCGTGAAATTCATCATAGCGTTGCTTTGGTGGACCTGCCCTCGATTTCTCGCCCTGACGGTACCGTCCTACGACTGGAGCAACGCGGAATTTGCAGCGTATGTTGGCACGCTCTGGTCAGTACAGGCAACAATTGCCGCCCTGGTATATCCAATCGTCATTGCGTTTGTGGCAGTGCTTCTTCAGCGCCGAGCCACGGCAAAACTTAGCTTGCAGTTGTACCTGCGTGACGCTGCGGCGCTTACAGCTGGCATCAGTTCGATAGCGCTGGTCGCCACCATGGGCGCTGAGTATCTGGCTGTCCCCTACGTCTCAGCGGAATGGATTGCCATGGGGGCGGCCGGGGACTGTGTCTGGTTCTTTGCTAACACCGTGCTCACTGCATGGTTTCTGTATCGGACCGTCCTCTATCTTGACGACAGCACCAGGATGCGCGTTTTCACGCGCTACGCCGTGAGCAACGCCTTGCCAGCAGATATCCGTGGGCGGCTTGAGGGAAGCATTTTTCTCCAAGAGGGCCATGTCGGGGATACGGTAGAAGAGGAAGGAAGACGTTCGAGCAAACCTCGCGTGCGGTACCTCCCATTCCCCGACGGTACACCCTATGTCACCGTGATGGTCCGCGGCTCGAAGACGGTTGTCGACGTCCGCCTTCGTTTGCTTCGCATCGCAACGGAACTATGGATTCGTGCTCACCGCGAAAAATCCTCTGGGAATCCACGTTCAGTCTCGATCCGGTCACCGTGCCTCTCCTTTACGTTCTCGCCTGGTGAACAACTCAGCGGCGAGGAAACTTTGTGCACAGTGCGGGACGGGGAACCACCAAGCCGCATCGCAGCACTCCTGATTCGTCGCTCGCTCGTACTTGGGCAAAGGAAGCCCTCAACATCCACAATCGACATCTTTGAAGAGTTGGCTGCCGAGGTGCTCACGCTGCTCGAGCAACATCGATTCGAGGCCGCGGCCGAAACGATATCTGCACTGGTCGATCTCCATGCCGAGTTGATTAAAGCAGGGGCGTTCGTGGCCGATGATGGAACGAAGGACAATGCCGCGTTGCTCTCAGACCCGTATCAACTGAGTGGTTTGCGTCTTCACCAAGAATGGGTCAATGGGTACCGGCAACTCATTATCGCAGCCGTTACAGATGTCAATCTTGGAACGCCGTTCTATAGCCGCTGCTGCCACATACCTTACCGCCTGCTCAACCGGCTTCATGGCCAGCACCCAGATGTCGTTTCGTATGTGCTGAACCTGTCATCACTGATGTCACATCGACTCGGCTTGTGGTGGCAATCGAAGGCTGACGACAAAGGCCTCACGATGCGCGGTGCTGCAAACGCAGTCGTTTTGCCTATCCCATCGGCAAAGCAGTACGAGTCCGCGGTAAAGACTTTTATCGAAGGTTGGGAAGCCAGCAGCTATTTGGATATCCGCGTGCCCCCCGACAATGCGGCGAATGCATGGCAGGCGCTCTCAGAGCAACTACGGCTCGCTGCGGAGTATCTTCGATACTTGGTCAAGATGCTTTCCGGGGCAGTCGTTCGCGGGGACCGGACAGCCGCACTATATCTCGAGGACTCGCTCCTAAAGTGGTGGGCATCCCAGGAATCACAGTTTGATGGTCATCCGTTGCCCGAACATGAGTTCCCCATCCACACGCTCGCGTGCATTGACGATAATTGGTCGGTTGTACGCTCGTCGTTGGAGAACCTCCCAGAAGGGGATGAGGAACCAGCGATTGCGCAGGCGCTCGCGTCGACATTGTTGCGGCGATACTGGGTTGACATTCGCTTTGTCACTGCACTTGTACTCGTTTCGTGGACTGACGCCTCGGGCTGCGATTCTACGTTTTCGTTTGAATTGGCAGTCGCACTACTAACTGGGCGTAGCTACATAGAAGGTGGAACGGTAGCGGTGCGAGAGATTTCCGAGTTCAACAGGGTTTGGCTGCATCTCGTTCGCGCGCAAAATGCCGACCGACGTTACGAGAATCGGCTCAACGGAGTCGTGCGCGCTATGTTTGACGCCCTTGAGCCTGACCGACTCGGCGGACGAATATTTTCCGGCTGGGGTGACAGCGATATGCAGTCGCTCCTCAACACGCAAATCGAGCTACTCCTTGCCGTTGCGGGTGGCCGAACGCCCTTCGGTGTCTTCACCGCAGTATCGGCTGTGCCGTACCGGTCTCGAGACATGAACCAACTTGAACAGTTGCGACATTTCGCGCGACAACTCAGCGACGCTTTGAATTCACCAGGCCTCACATCCCGGCTAGATCTGATCGATAAACTGCGGAAGGCACTAGGCAATGCAACCAGCTCGGAGGACGCACAAACGGCTTTGGCGGGCGACTTGAATGCATTGGCTACTGCCGCCGCCGAAGCGCGGCAGGCGGTATTCACTAACGCACAGGTCGCAAATAGCAGATTGGCGCTAGCGTCATCCGCGGTTTCACGCTACATCTTGGACAAGCAATGCACCATTTTTCCGCTTTCCCTTGCTCCAACGTTTATCGCTGAACCTTGCTCCGCTGACTTGTCGAGGTTAAACGTCGTGAACGTTAGAAAAGGCCCCTTCACAGACCCGCCGCTGGAAAGCGGGCATGACCACTCCATCGAGTGGTATAACAAGCTGGTTGGAGAGCAAGTTGCTTCAACCATCATCGAAAAATACCTGCACGCTAAGCGCCCAGCTTCTTTGCCCAATACAAGCACTGACGTCTTTCTCGGCTGGCTCGCAGAACAAGTACAATCGATTCAGCGGAACGGCGGCACTCCAGCTATCCTCGTCCCGATTCAAAGTGCGCCAGCATGGCTTCGTCAGTTGCGCGAAGGCCCAGGCAATGCTTCGGATGCACTTGCGTTTAACTACCGACGTGAGAACGACGTCGCAAGTGTTATCGGCCACTTGGGAGACGTACCAATTCACGCAGCGCCGGTCACTGTTGACGCCTGCTATATAGCCCAGCTCGAGGACTTCACGAAGCTTTCGTACGCGGCCTTTGACGAAGCGATGTGCATCGGAATTGAATGGTCGCCCGAGTCGGTCGAGACTATCCGCCTCTCGTTTTTTTGGAATTTCTCTGTACCCGAATGAGGGTGACCTATTCAACAGCAGGAGTTTATATAACGCCTTGATGGCCCTCTCGATCGAACGTCGGAGGTGTGTGCGCGGACCAACAATCTATCTGGCGCTCCGGTACTCCCTGCTTGCTTGCGTTCGTTCTGGATCTTCGCCCGAACGCAAACGATGAGGGTCTCGCGCGATCGTCTACCGGCTGTTCTGTCGCAAGCAGGTCTTTGATATTCACTGCCTCGCCGGACTTAGGTACCAAATTGAGCTGGCGCCAGTCATGACTATCGGACTGAAGTACAACTTGCTCAACGAAACGAAGTGCAATTTGCTCGTGCATCGAACAGTGCGTGATGATGCCTACCGGATTGTTCTAAGTATCGGCCACGCTCGCTCACATCAAGCCTTGCTGCTACATTCTGAAACTGCCAACCCGTTGGTCTCTTTCCAAGCAACCGCACCAGCAGTTCGACGTCGATAGGATGATCGTAGCAAAGCACGGGTTTCTCACGGCGCTGTCTAAGTTCGTTCATCCAGCTGCTCAACTCCCTTGCCGCCTCCACACTGGACATCACTCTATCGGGATATTGTCCTAGCTGTGGAACAACAATCGTTCGCACAAAGTCAGTACAGTCACTAACTAAATAATCTGTCAGCTCGACGTAGAATTCGCGGCCATCCTCCGCAACTAGCGCGAGGCTTACAAGCGCCGGAGAGTCCAAATTCGTGAACTCCGTGTCAATGAAGACTCGTCTTTTCCATGGGTGCAAGGTCCCCATCAACGCCCTCCGTCACCTAGATGTCCAACTCGCAATTCAATTCACAATTGAAGTGAACTGGACTTAACCATAACGTAGCATTCGAGAAAACACATCACCCCTCAAACGTTTTCCGTAGAAAAAATACCTCCTTAAATCTATTCCCACCTCCGTTCCACATAAAATCCATCGAACTTCGATCTCAGCACCACATATCCATCCAATTCAAGAGTATGCTACCAAACGGACTGCACGCCACGATCATAATCCTGGAGCAATTATGCCGCGACTTTCCCTCACCGATCTAGTTGACGTAGTTTCGAAGGCGGGCTCCCCGAAGGCAACAAAAGTTAGACAAATCAAGAACAGAGATGACTACAGCCCGGCGATTGATTTCTACAAGCCATTGCGCGATGGAATCGTTTCCGTTCACCAATCTGGAAAATCCAAATCCGAGCTAGACTCCATTCTCGATGGCCTTAAAGATGTAAAGAAGCGCTCCGCGTATCCGGAAATTATTGAAGGATATCGAAAATGGTGGGGAGCAAAGAGACCTCAATGGTTTTCTCCACCAACGGCCGTGTATACAAATTCCGGTATCGAGGTCTCCGTCAACCCTGAAATTGGATTGCTTTACAACGATACGCCACACGTCATAAAGCTTTACTTGAAAGATGACGATGTAAATAAATCCAAAATGGATCTTATTACCGCACTCATGGAGCATTGCCTCAGACAAAAATCAAGCGCAAATACACGCATGGGGGTTCTGGATGTGCGTGGATCTAAGCTATACACGCTTGGCACCAACTCTGCGGTACAGAGGGCCATCATTGATGCTGAGCTGGCGTATGTCGCGGCACTTTGGCCAAATGTCTGAGACTCATGGCATCGGAGCACGGCAGCATCGAGCGGCAAGAATTTCAGGAAAGTACCGTACATGGCGCACGCCCGCGTGAGTGGACGTCCGGGTACCCAACTCCGAACTCGCCTGCGTACAACGTGGCACTCACACCATTCGGTTGGACCGCTCCCACCGCGGGGTAAACGCGATTAGTCCCTGTATCTATAGTCAGCGATCACGTACAACTTTCGAAATTCAAATTTCGAAAAAAAGCCCTCGTGACGAGGGCTTTCATATCGGTTACGATTTCCAAAGTTTGTTGCGGGTCACTCCGTCAACTTTCCAAACTTTGTTGCCGTTTCCAAACTTTATTGTGACGGAACAGCCGGACTTACGCGAAGTTCTTCGCCGCGAAGTCCCAGTTCACGATGTTCCAGAACGCTTCGACGAACTTCGGACGTGCGTTGCGGTAGTCGATGTAGTACGCGTGTTCCCACACGTCGATCGTCAGCAGTGCCTTGTCGGCGGTCGTCAGCGGCGTCGCCGCGTTGCTCGTCGACACGATGTCGAGCGAACCGTCAGCCTTCTTCACGAGCCATGCCCAGCCCGAACCGAACGTGCCGACTGCGGCCTTCGTGAACGCTTCCTTGAAGGCGTCGTACGAACCCCACTTCGCGTTGATCGCGTCGCCCAGCGCGCCCGTCGGTGCGCCGCCGCCGTTCGGCGACAGGCTGTTCCAGAAGAACGTGTGGTTCCAGATTTGCGCGGCGTTGTTGAAGATGCCGCCCGACGACTTCTTCACGATCTCTTCCAGCGACAGGTTTTCGAATTCCGTGCCCGGGATCAGATTGTTCAGGTTCGTCACATAAGCCTGATGGTGCTTGCCGTAGTGGTACTGGATCGTCTCGAGCGAGATGGTCGGCGCGAGTGCGTCTTCAGCGTACGGGAGCGGCGGGAGCGTATGAGCCATGGCGATTCCTTCGTTGAGTATGTAGGGAGGGCGTGTTGGATGCTGCCGAGCGTCCGATTGTAGGCGAGACCGAATAACCCCGCAAACTCGCGGGCCATTTATCCGCGGTATGCGGAAAAGCGATGTTCGCGCGGCGTCCGGCAGGACGAACCCGACGATGCGCAGCATCCGTTCCCGCGCACGATGCGTCCGTTGCGGCGGCCTTCGCCCGCCTTACGGCGATTACGTCAGATCGTATCGGTCAGCCGCGGCTGCACGTCGGCGAGCGACACGTCGGCCGAGCCTTCGGCGAGATGCACGGTCAGGCGCCGCTGCGGCTTCAGCGCGTTCGGCGCGCGCACCGCGCGGCCCGTCTGCGCATCGATCAGCGCCGCATAGCCGCGCTCGAGCGTGCGCTGCGGACTCAGCACCTCGAGCCGCGCCGCACAGGCCGACACGCGCGCCGTGTCGCGTTCGTGACGGCGCTGCCACGCAACCGCGAGCCGTTGCGACAGCCCCGCGAGCGCCTGGCGCGCCTGCGACGGATCGGGCCGCGCGCGCTGCCAGCGCAGCTGCACGAGCGCGAAACGCGCACGCGCATCGCGCACCGGCCGCGACGCCGCCGACGCAAGCCGCACCGCGAGTTGCTCGACGTGCGTACGCTGCCGCTGCAGCCGCTCGGCCGGGCTCACGAGCCGGCGCGAGAGCCAGTCGAGCTGCTGCGCGCGCTGCTCGAGCCGGCGCGCCATGCCGCGCGCGAGCGCACGCCGGCGGTCGTCGACCTCGCGCAGCAGCAGCGCGCGCTGCGGGCTCGCGAGCTCGGCCGCGCCGGTGGGCGTCGGCGCGCGCACGTCGGCCGCGAAATCCGCGATCGTGAAATCGGTTTCGTGCCCGACGCCGCTCACGACCGGCAATTCGCTCGCCGCGATCGCGCGCGCCAGCGCTTCGTCGTTGAACGACCACAGATCCTCGATCGAGCCGCCGCCGCGGCAGACCAGCAGCACGTCGACCTCCCGGCGCGCATTCGCGGCCTCGACGGCCGCGACGAGCTTCTCGGCGGACCCGGCGCCCTGCACGGGCGCCGGATAGACGATCACCGGAATGTGCGGCGCGCGGCGGGCGAGCGTGGTCAGCACGTCGCGCAGCGCGGCGGCCTGCAGCGACGTGACGATGCCGATCGCACGCGGATGCGCCGGCAGCGGCCGCTTGCGCTCGGGCGCGAACAGGCCCTCGCCTTCGAGCTGCGCCTTCAGCCGCAGGAACGCCTCGTACAGGCGCCCCTGCCCGGTGCGCCGCACGGCCTCGACATTGAGCTGCACTTCGCCGCGCGGCTCGTACATCGTGACGACCGCGCGCACCTCGATCCGGTCGCCTTCGCGCGGCGTGAATTCCGCATACTGCGCCCGGCCGCGGAACATCACGCAGCGCATCTGCGCCTGCTGGTCCTTGATCGAGAAATACCAGTGGCCGCTCGCGGCGCGCGTGAAATTCGACACTTCGCCCGAAATCCACAACAGCGGAAACGAACGCTCGAGCATCGTCGAAATCGCGCGATTGAGCGCCGAAACGGGAATCACGTCGTCGCCGCCGCGCGTCGCGCCGGGTGCGGAAAAAGGGGTGTCGGAAAGCATGGGCGGTCGGATGAATGCTGGCGGCGACACGATAGTCCGACACGCGCGCGGCGTCCAGCGCCGGCCGCATTCGCCGCGGCACGCGGAAGGTGTCCACACTCTGGCAATCTTCCGCGTAAAACGCATTAAAACCGCTGGAAAACCCAGACGATTGACGATAACGCATTGATTTTTATATATTTTTAAATCTTTCGAAATGATTCTCATCCGATTCGATGCCCGCCCGGCGGGCGTTTGAGGTGCTCGGGCGGGGAGTTTTTCACAGAGTTATCCACAGCCCGTCCCGATCCGGCCCCGCGAGCCGCGTCGGCCGGCCGCGCTTGCCGCGGCCGCCCGCGGCGCGCTAGAGTGCCGCCTTCCGCAGACCCCGCGGCACGCGCCGCCCAACGGAGAATCCGCCTTGACGAATCCGTCCCACGCCGCGGCGCACGATGCGCCGCGCCCGGCCCGATGAGCGCGCCCGGCGGCCCGCTCGCGCGGCTCGAAGCGCACCTGACACGCGAATGGCAGCGGCGCGGCGCGCTCGCCTGGGCGCTCACGCCGTTCGCCTGCGTGTTCGGCCTGTGCGCGGCGCTGCGACGCACCGCTTACACGCAGGGCTGGAAAAAGCCGGTCGACGTCGGCGTGCCCGTGGTCGTGGTCGGCAACGTGACCGTCGGCGGCACCGGCAAGACACCGACCGTGATCGCACTCGTCGACGCGTTGCGCGCGGCCGGCTTCACGCCCGGCGTCGTGTCGCGCGGCTACGGCGCGAACGTGACGGCGCCGACCGCCGTCACGCCGGCGTCGCGCGCGAGCGCGGCCGGCGACGAACCGCTGCTGATCGCCCGCCGCACCGGTGCGCCCGTATGGGTGTGCCCCGACCGCGTCGCGGCCGCGCGGGCGCTGCGCGCCGCGCACCCGGACGTCGACGTGATCGTCAGCGACGACGGCCTGCAGCACTACCGCCTCGCGCGCACGGTCGAGCTCGTCGTGTTCGACCACCGGCTCGGCGGCAACGGCTTCCTGCTGCCGGCCGGGCCGCTGCGCGAGCCGTTGTCGCGGCACCGCGACGCGACGCTCGTCAACGACCCGTACAGCGGCACGCTGCCGCCGTGGCCCGATACCTACGCGCTCGCGCTGACGCCGGGCGCCGCCTGGCACCTCGACCAGCCGGCGCTGCGCCGTCCGCTGTCGCAGTTCGCCAACGAGCGCGTGCTCGCCGCGGCCGGCATCGGCGCGCCGGAACGCTTTTTCGCGACGCTGCGCGCGGCCGGTCTCGCGCCGGCGACGCGCGCGCTGCCCGACCACTACGCGTTCGCCGACAATCCGTTCATCGACGACGCGGTCGATGCAATCCTGATCACCGAGAAGGATGCAGTAAAATTGGGCGCTTCCTGGCGCGATGCCCGACTGTGGGTCGTCCCCGTCGAAGCCGCGCTCGACCCTCGCCTCATTGCCCTCGTTGTGGAGAAACTCCGTGGACGCTCGCCTGCTTGAAATCATTGTGTGCCCTATCTGCAAAGGCCCGCTCCACTACGACCGCGCCGCGCAGGAGCTGATCTGCAATGCGGACAAGCTCGCCTACCCGATCCGCGACGGCATCCCTGTGATGCTCGTCGACGAAGCGCGCCAGACCGTCGAAGGCACGCCGGTTGATCCGGCCGGCCGCTAAGCCGCCCGCGGCGCCCCGGCCGGGGCGCCGAACCCTGCCGGCCGCCCGGTTCCGGACGCGCCGCCTGCCCCGTTCTTCTCACCGCTCACCCCGATGACTCACCCGCAACCCTTCATCGCCGTCATTCCCGCCCGGCTCGCGTCGACGCGCCTGCCGAACAAGCCGCTCGCCGATCTCGGCGGCAAGCCGATGGTCGTGCGTGTCGCCGAGCGCGCGCGCGAGGCGGGCGCACGGCAGGTGCTCGTCGCCTCCGACGCGCAGAGCGTGCTCGACGCGGCGCGCGACCACGGCTTCGAAGCGGTGCTCACGCGTGCCGACCATCCGTCCGGCACCGACCGGCTCGCGGAAGTCGCGGCGGCCTTCGGGTGGAGCGACGACACAGTCGTCGTCAACGTGCAGGGCGACGAGCCGCTGATCGACCCCGTGCTGGTGCGCGACGTAGCGTCGCACCTGGCCGCGCATCCGGCCTGCGCGATCGCGACCGCCGCCCACCCGATCCACGACGCGGCCGACGTGTTCAACCCGAACGTCGTGAAGGTCGCGCTCGACGCGCAAAGCGTCGCGCTGTACTTCTCGCGCGCGCCGATTCCGTGGAGCCGCGACGCGTACCAGCCGCACTGGCCGGACGTCGCGGCCATGCCTGCGCCGGCTTTCCCGGTCTATCGGCACATCGGCCTCTATGCCTATCGCGCACGTTTCCTGCGCACTTATCCGTCGCTCGCGCAGGCGCCGATCGAACAGGCCGAGCAGCTCGAACAGCTGCGCGCGCTGTGGCACGGCGAGCGCATCGCGGTGCGGATCACCGAGTCCGCGCCCGAAGCCGGGATCGATACGCCGGCCGATCTCGCGCGCGTGCAGGCCCTTTTTCGGCCGGGTTCAAAATAACCCGTGGCATAATCAGGCGATTGTGCGAGCCGTCCGCGACCAGCGCGTTCTCGCTTGACCCCGCCCGCGGCCTTGCCGGCAGCCGCGCGTCGCCCAAGTCGACGCGCCGCATCAGACCGGCCCGCCGCGCGCCAGGCAAGCCCCGCGCCCGCCGTCGCCGACACCTTTGAGGCTCGCCACACGAATCTACATACTTGGAGATATCACCATGCGTTTGATCCTGTTGGGCGCGCCCGGCGCGGGAAAGGGCACCCAGGCAAACTTCATCAAGGAAAAGTTCGGCATCCCGCAAATCTCGACGGGCGACATGCTGCGCGCGGCCGTGAAGGCCGGCACGCCGCTCGGCGTCGAAGCGAAGGGCTACATGGACGCCGGCAAGCTCGTGCCGGACGCGCTGATCATCGGCCTCGTCAAGGAGCGCCTGAAGGAATCCGACTGCGCGAACGGCTATCTGTTCGACGGTTTCCCGCGCACGATCGCGCAGGCTGACGCGATGAAGGAAGCCGGCGTCGCGATCGACTACGTGCTCGAGATCGACGTCCCGTTCTCGGAAATCATCGAGCGCATGAGCGGCCGCCGCACGCACCCGGCATCGGGCCGCACGTACCACGTCAAGTTCAACCCGCCGAAGGTCGAGGGCCACGACGACGTGACGGGCGAACCGCTGATCCAGCGCGACGACGACAAGGAAGAAACCGTCAAGAAGCGTCTCGAAGTGTACGAAGCTCAGACCAAGCCGCTGATCACGTATTACGGCGACTGGGCACGGCGCGGCGAGGAAAACGGCCTGAAGGCACCGCAGTATCGCAAGATCTCGGGTCTTGGCGCCGTCGAGGAAATCCGCGAGCGCGCGTTTGACGCGCTGAAGTAAGCCACGCGTCGCGCATCCGCAGAAGCCGCCCTTTCCGGGCGGCTTTTTTTCGCCTGGCCGGGATTCGAAGGACCATGCTTGTATCGCCTCCGCGCGACGACGCCCCGTACAATCGGCATCGGACGGAATAACCGCTTTGCACGGGACCTCCCTAGGCGCTGAAGCGCCAAGGGCGGTCGACACGGAGACAGTCATGGAAATTCGCGGCAACGTGTTTCTGATCACGGGCGGTGCATCGGGCCTCGGCGCCGGCACCGCGCGAATGCTCGCGCAGGCCGGCGGCACGGTCGTGCTCGCCGACCTGAACGAAGCGGCCGGCACCGCGCTCGCGACCGAACTGGGCGGCATATTCGTACGCTGCGACGTGTCGAGCGAGGCCGACGCACAGGCCGCCGTCGACGCGGCGACACGCGCGGGCACGCTGCGCGGCCTCGTGAACTGCGCGGGCATCGCGCCGGCCGCGAAAACCGTCGGCAAGGACGGCGCTCATCCGCTCGACGTGTTCGCGAAGACGATCAACGTGAACCTCGTCGGCACGTTCAACATGATCCGGCTCGCGGCCGCCGCGATGGCCGCGACCGCGCCGACCGCGGAAGGCGAGCGCGGCGTGATCGTCAGCACCGCGTCGGTCGCCGCCTTCGACGGACAAATCGGCCAGGCCGCGTACGCGGCATCCAAGGCCGGTGTCGCCGGCATGACGCTGCCGATCGCGCGCGACCTGTCGCGCAGCGGCATTCGCGTGATGACGATCGCGCCCGGCCTGTTCGAGACGCCGATGCTGCTCGGCATGCCGCAGGACGTGCAGGACGCGCTCGGCGCGATGGTGCCGTTCCCGCCGCGGCTCGGCAAACCGGCCGAATACGCGATGCTGGTCCGCCAGATCGTCGAGAATCCGATGCTCAACGGCGAAGTGATCCGCCTCGACGGCGCGATCCGGATGCAGCCGAAGTAAGCGCACAAGAAAAACGCCCGCGATGCGGGCGTTCTTGCTCGTTCCTGCAACGGTGCGACGGCGGCTCAGTCCTCGCCGTCGCGTTGCATCCGCTGCCGCAATTCGGTGACCTGCGATTCGACGACGGTCGCGTCGTCCGCCTCCGGCCGCTCGCCCAGATACTGCTCGAGATCCTCGAGCGCGGGGCGCAGGTAGTCGAGCCGCGCATACGCGAAGCCGCGGTCGCGCACCTCGTCGAGCTGCTCGGGCAACAGGATCACGAGCCGCTGCTGTACCGCGAGCAGCCGCTGCCAGCGTTCCGTCTGCAGATAGATCGTCTTCAGGTTGCGCAGCATCCGCGCGATGATCTCGCGGCTCGTCGCCGGTTGCAGCAGCGCGCGCAACGCGCTGTCGACCGCGCCGGCCGCGCGCGCGACGTACGGCTCGAGCATCTCGACCATCTCGGCCTCGGACAGCGAATGGCCGTTGGTCGGATCGATGATCAGATCGCCGTCCGGCAGCGTGACGCGCAGCAGGAAATGGCCGGGGAACGACACGCCGCGCGCCGGCACGCCGATCTGCTCGGCGAGCTCCAGGTACAGCACCGACAGCGAGATCGGAATCCCGCGCCGCCGCTTCAGCACGGCGTTCAGGTGGCTGTTATCGGGGTCGTAGTAATCGTTGTGATTGCAGGCGAAGCCGAGTTCGCGGAAGAAGAAATCGTTCAGCGCGGCGACGCGGCCCTTCAGGTCCGCATCGTCGGCGAGCCGCCGGCGCAATCGCGCCGCCAGCATGTCGAGTTCGGCCAGCGTGCCCTGCAGGTCGAGGTCGGGATACGCGTCCTGCGCCAGCGACAGCGCGGTTTCCGTGACGGGCAGACTGTCGTCGTCCGCCACGAGCGTGCTGAAGTAGTCGAGGACGCGGGTCATTGCGGTCGTCACTTTGCGCGCCTTCTGAAGTAAGCGTATTTGAAGCCCATCACCCACAACATACCGAAATATAGTGCAGCGAACAGCACGAGGCACGCCGCCATCAGCGCAATGCGCTCGAGCGGCTGCGTGCGCATCCCGGTCCAGTCGAAGCTGATCGCGCACCAGTGCATCAGGCCCGCGAGCACGAGCGCCGCGCCGACGAGCTGCATGAAGAAGCGCAGCCAGCCCGGCGAAGGCTGGTAGATGCCGCGCTTGCGCAGCCCGAAGAACAGCAGCAGCGAGTTCAGGCACGCGCCGACGCCGATGCTCAGCGTGAGGCCCGCGTGGCCGATCAGCGGCACGAACACGTAGTTCGAGAGCTGCGTGACGATCAGCACGCCGATCGCGATCTTCACGGGCGTCTTGATGTCCTGCTTCGCATAGAAGCCCGGCGCGAGGATCTTGATCAGGATGATGCCGACAAGGCCGATCCCGTAGGTCGCGAGCGCGCGCGAGACCATCGTGACGGTATGCGCGTCGAACTTGCCGTAGTTGAATAGCGTCGCGGTGAGCGGCGTCGCGAAGAAGAACAGCGCGAGTGCGCTCGGCGCCGCGAGCAGGAACGTGACGCGCAGCCCCCAGTCGAGCAGCGCGGAATATTCGTGCGAATCGGCGTCGACGTGCGCCTTCGACAGGCTCGGCAGCAGGATCGTGCCGAGCGCGACACCCAGCAGCGCCGTCGGGAATTCCATCAGGCGGTCGGCGTAGTTGATCCACGACACGGCGCCCTGCCCGAGCCGCGACGCGATATTGGTGTTGATGATCAGCGACAGTTGCGCGACCGACACCGCGAACGTCGCGGGCACCATTTTCGCGAGCACGCGCTTCACGCCCGGGTGACGCAGCGCGCGCAGCGGGTTCAGGCCGATCAGCGGCACCATGTCGATCTTCTTCAGCCCCGGCAGCTGCACGAGGAACTGCAGCACGCCGCCGACGATGACGGCCCACGCGAGCGCGTAGACCGGCACCTTCAGGTGCGGCGCGACGAACACGGCCGCGGCAATGAACGCGACGTTGAGCAGCACCGGCGCGAACGCGGGCAGCGAGAAGCTCTTGTACGTGTTGAGCACGCCGGACGCGAGCGTCGTCAGCGAGATGAACACGATGTACGGGAACATGATCTGCGTCATCGTGACCGCGAGCGGAAACGCCTGGCCGTCGGTGTGCAGGCCGGACGCGACCGCGAACACGACCCACGACGCGCCGGCGATCCCGACGACCGACAGCACGGCAAGCGCCCACGCGAGCACGGTGGACATCGCGTCGACGAGCGCCTTCGTCGCATCGTGCCCCTGCTGGTTCTTGAACTCGGCGAGGATCGGCACGAACGCCTGCGAGAACGCGCCTTCGGCGGACAGGCGGCGCAGCAGGTTCGGAATGCGGAAGGCGACGTAGAACGCGTCGGTGTATTGACTGGCGCCGAACGCACGGGCGATCAGCGTCTCGCGGGCCAGTCCGGTCACGCGCGACAGCAGCGTGAAGCCGCTGACCGTCAGCAGGGCTCGGAATAGATTCATGGGGCGCTTATTATACGGACGTTGCGCGACCCGGCCAGCGGCCGACGCCGAAAAGCGCAGCGGCAGCCGGCGCCTCGTCCCGCGGGTATCACTTCGAACTTGCCACTCGCTTGATTTTGTTGCTATAATCGCCGGTTTCTGGGCTCGTACATGCGCGGCAACTGCCGTTTTCATGTCCCTGCCTCGGTTAAAATCACCGTTTTTTTATGCGCCCCTGGGCAATCGTTCTCAGGGGACGGATCGAAAAGCAGCGCTTGGCCGTCAGGCTCCAAGCTCTGGAAACAGGACAGGATAAGGAACCGTCATGGCTAACTCCGCACAAGCACGCAAGCGCGCCCGCCAGGCCGCGAAGGCAAACTCGCACAACTCGGCGCTGCGCTCGAAATTCCGTACCGCGATCAAGTCGGTTCGCAAGGCTGTTGAAGCCGGCGACCAAGCAAAGGCTGCCGAGCTGTTCAAGGCTGCCGTGAAGACGATCGACACGATCGCCGACAAGAAGATCGTTCACAAGAACAAGGCCGCTCGCAGCAAGAGCCGCCTCGCCGCAGCCGTCAAGGGTCTGCAGGCAGCAGCGTAAATCCGGTGCGCCCGCTCGCGCGGGCGTTCCTGTTTCCTGCGATCGCAAAAAAGCCCGCCTAGGCGGGCTTTTTTGTTGCCTGTCGCCCGCGCATCACGCGGGGCGGCGGGTCTTGCCGCGGCGGGCGCAGCCTGCGCCCTCGCCTGCCGGCATCACTTCTTCGTGTTGTAGTCCGGCAGCTCGCACGCCTCGGTGACGACGAGGTTGTTGTCCTTCGCGAAATTCAGCACGAAATCGAAAGCCATCGGTTCGATGTCGCGCAACCGCGAATCGAGAATCACGCACTTCAGGTCGCCGAGCATCGTCGGGCGCACGTACAGCGAATACTTGAGACGCGCATTCGGCCCACTCGCCCCCGGCCCGAAGCAGGCCATCACACCGGCCAGACGTTCCGACCAGTCGCTCGGGCGAAACTTTTTCCCGTCTTTCGTGATGCCCTGGATGAAGAATTCGGTCGGAGGGGTTTCAGCCATGTGGTTACCCAAGTGACGGCCCGGCGATGTCCAGGCAACAGCGCCTGGATACGCGAACACAAAGCTGGAACGGACGGCGGCACAAGCGTTCCGATATCCCGAAAACGGGACGCCGGTGCGCGCCGCCGGCGGACTGCACCGGATTTGTGCAGCGCACGGCTTGTGTCCGGCAGAGCGCGAAAAGCCTTGCCTGCCGGGCTGAAGAAAACTTTTGGATTATACCGCAGCGCGCCATCGCGCGTCGTCCCGACCGCCCCCTTCCCGTGCTGTCCGCCGCCCGCCTCGATCGTGCCCCGCTTCGCTCCGCGGCTCGTCAAAGCACAGAAAATCCTTTATGCTGCTTTGAGTTATCCACACCCGACGGCGGCGCCGTCCGGCCTCGCTGCCGGGTGAAACCCGCCGTATTTCGCTTCATGACCGCCAAAACCATTCGTCACTACCTGCAGTTCAAGGATTTCTCGCTGGAAGATTACGAGTACGTGCTCGAGCGCACGGGTATCCTGAAGCGCAAGTTCAAGAACTACGAGACCTACCACCCGCTGCACGACCGCACGCTCGCGATGATCTTCGAGAAGAGCTCGACGCGCACGCGCCTGTCGTTCGAGGCCGGGATCTTCCAGCTCGGCGGCCACGCCGTCTTCATGAGCACGCGCGACACGCAGCTCGGCCGCGGCGAACCGGTCGAGGATTCCGCGCAGGTCATCTCGCGGATGGTCGACATCATCATGATCCGCACGTTCGAGCAGGAGGTCATCAAGCGCTTCGCGGACAACTCCCGCGTGCCGGTGATCAACGGCCTGACGAACGAGTACCACCCGTGCCAGGTGCTCGCCGACATCTTCACGTACTACGAGCACCGTGGTCCGATCGCCGGCAAGACCGTCGCATGGGTCGGCGACGCGAACAACATGCTCTACACGTGGATCGAGGCCGCGCAGATCCTCGGCTTCAAGCTGCGCCTGTCCACGCCGCCCGGCTATGCGCTCGACATGAAGCTCGTGTCGCCCGACAGCGCGCCGTTTTACGAGGTGTTCGACGATCCGAACGAAGCGTGCAAGGGCGCCGACCTCGTCACCACCGACGTGTGGACGAGCATGGGCTTCGAGGCCGAGAACGAGGCCCGCAAGCAGGCGTTCGCCGACTGGTGCGTCGACGAGGAAATGATGGGCCATGCGAACCCGGACGCCCTCTTCATGCACTGCCTGCCCGCGCACCGCGGCGAGGAAGTGACGGCCGGCGTGATCGACGGCCCGCAGAGCGTCGTGTGGGACGAGGCGGAAAACCGGCTGCACGTGCAGAAGGCGCTGATGGAGTTCCTGCTGCTCGGCCGCCTCAAGCACTGATACCGATCCGCCGGAACGCACCCGCATGAAAAAGCGCCGATCGTCGATCGGCGCTTTTTGTTTGGGCGTGCGGGAAACGGCGCGAAGCCCGCGTTACAGGCAGACCGGCTCGGCCTCCAGCTCGACACCGAATTGCGCACGCACGTCGGCCTGGATCGCCTGCGCCAGCGCGAGCACGTCCGCGCCCGTCGCACCGCCGCGATTGACGAGCACGAGCGCCTGGCGGTCGTGCACGGCCGCCGCACCGAGCGCGCGGCCCTTCCAGCCGCAGCGGTCGATCAGCCAGCCGGCCGCGAGCTTCACGTGCCCGTCCGGCTGCGGATACGACACGACCTCGGGTGCGCGGGCGCACAGCGCCTCGAACTGCGCGGCGCCGATCACCGGATTCTTGAAGAAACTGCCCGCATTGCCGAGCACGAGCGGATCGGGCAGCTTCGCGCGGCGGATCGCGACGACCGCGTCGAACACGTCGCGCGGCGTCGCCGCATCGGGCGCGATGCCGCGTGCGTCGAGCTCGCGCGTGACGTCCGCGTAGCCGAGCCGCGGCGCCCATTGCTTCGGCAGCCGGAACGTCACGGACACGATCGCGAACCGGCCGCGCCCGTCCCGCTTGAAGAAGCTGTCGCGGTAGCCGAACGCGCAGCGCGCGGCGTCGAAGCGCTCGCGGCGCCCCGTCGCCAGTTCGACCGCGACCAGCGAGTCGAAATACGCCTTCATTTCGAGGCCGTACGCGCCGATGTTCTGGATCGGCGCGGCGCCGACGGTGCCGGGAATCAGCGCGAGGTTCTCGAGACCCGGCATCCCGTGCTCGAGCGTCCACGCGACGAACCCGTGCCAGCTCTCGCCGCCGCCGGCCTCGACGTACCACGCGTCGTCGTCCTCGCGCACGACACGGCGGCCGGCGATCTCGTCGAGCAGCACGATGCCGTCGAAATCGCGCGTGAACACGACGTTGCTGCCGCCGCCGAGCACGAGCCGCGGCAGGTGCGCGACGCGCGCGTCGCGGTGCAGCGCCTCGAACTGCGCCGCATGCGTGATGCGTGCGGCGAAGCGCGCGTTCGCGGCGATGCCGAACGTGTTGTGGGCAGCGAGCGGATGGTCGGGGAGCAGCGACAGGGCGGAATCGTCAGGAGGCATCGGCATTCGCGGTCACGTCGCCCCGGGCCGGCAGACGGCCGGCCTTGGGCAAACGGAGGGGCATCGGTAAAATGGCAAACAGTCCGCAATTATAGCGAGTGCCCGCGCGCCAGCCGGGTGCCCGCACCTCAAGGGAGAATGCCATGCCATCGTTCGACGTCGTTTCCGAAGCGAACATGATCGAAGTGAAGAACGCCATCGAGCAGTCGAACAAGGAAATTTCGACGCGCTTCGACTTCAAGGGCTCCGACGCGCGCGTCGAGCAGAAGGAACGCGAGCTCACGCTGTTCGCCGATGACGATTTCAAGCTCGGCCAGGTCAAGGACGTGCTGATCGGCAAGCTGGCCAAGCGCAACGTCGACGTGCGCTTCCTCGACTACGGCAAGGTCGAGAAGATCGGCGGCGACAAGGTCAAGCAGATCGTCACCGTGAAGAAAGGTGTGACCGGCGATCTCGCGAAGAAGATCGTGCGCCTCGTGAAGGACAGCAAGATCAAGGTGCAGGCAAGCATCCAGGGCGACGCGGTGCGCGTGGCCGGCACGAAGCGCGACGACCTGCAGAGCGTGATCGCGATGCTGCGCAAGGACGTGACCGACACGCCGCTCGACTTCAACAACTTCCGCGACTGATCGCCGGCCGATCCGTCACGTCATCCTGCCGGGCCCCGCGCACGCGGCGCGCCCGGCCCGCGGCAGCCGCCGCGCTTTCTCAGGCTTGCCCGCCGTCCTGCGCGCCGCCGTCCGCGGCCGCCTTCTTCTTGTCGCCGATCCGGCTCTCCTGCCCCGCGAGCAGCTTCGCAATGTTGCCGCGGTGACGCCACACAAGCAGCACGCTCATCGCGAGCACGGCCCATGCGACCGGGTTGTGACCCGTGCCGAACAGGAACACGTCGAACACCGGCGCGAACACGGCCGCCACCAGCGCCGCGAGCGACGAATAGCGGAAGAAGAACGCGACGATCAGCCAGGTCAGCGCGGTCGCGAGCCCGAGCACCGGGTGCACGGCGAGCAGCACGCCCGCCGCGGTCGCGACGCCCTTGCCGCCCTGGAAGCGGAAGAACACCGGATACAGATGGCCGAGGAACACGGCGATCGCGACCCATGCGATCGCGACATCGGGCAAGCCCAGGCGCCGCGCGAGCCAGACGGCAATCCAGCCCTTGAACGCGTCGCCGACGAGCGTCAGGATCGCGGCCTTCTTGTTGCCGCTGCGCAGCACGTTGGTCGCGCCGGGATTCTTCGACCCGTACGAGCGCGGGTCGGCCAGGCCCATCGCGGCGCTGACGACGACGGCGAACGACACCGAACCGATCAGGTAGGCAACGAGGGCGGCGAGCAGGATCTGCATGCGGAGGACTCTTCTTTCAACGTATCGGTAAAGGGACGGCCGTGCGCGGCAAGCCGGCGAGCCGAAACGGCGCCCATTCTACCGAACGGGCGCGGGGTGCCACGAAGGTGAAACCCTCAGTCGACGCTCGCGCACTGCACGGGCCGTGCGCCGAGCAGCGACACGAGCACCGCCGGCGCAAGGCTGACGAGGTAGCCGCGGCGGCCGCCGTTCAGGTAGATCGTCGGCAACTCGAGGATCGACGCCTCGACATAGACGGGCATCGTCTTGCGCGTGCCGAACGGCGACGTACCGCCGACGAGATAACCCGAATGGCGGTTCGCGACCTCCGGCTTGCACGGCTCGACGCGCTTCGCGCCGATCTGCCGCGCGAGGTTCTTCGTCGACACGGTGCGGTCGCCGTGCATCAGCACGATCAGCGGCTTCGCGTGCTCGTCTTCCATCACGAGCGTCTTCACGACGCAGTGCTCGTCCGCGCCGAGCTGGCGCGCCGATTCGCCGGTGCCGCCATGCTCGACGTAGTCGTACGGATGCTCGCCGAACGCAACGCCATGACGGCGCAACAGCTGGGTCGCCGGGGTTTCGGACACGTGTCTGGATTTGCTCATGGCGGCATTTTAATGGCGAACGACCAGCAGGCGGGCGGCGATGTGCGCGGCCGACGGTATACTCGCCGCCCGTTTTCCGCCGGGCGGCCGCCTGCGCCGCCGCCATTGCGCCCGTCATCATTGCGGACATCGCGAAGGGCTATTGCCCGATTGGCCGATTGTGGCGCGCGCGCCGTCATGGCACGATCGTTCGCAAACATCGTCAAGCCGCCGCCCGGCCCCTTTTCTGGAGACGCCATGCCCTCGCCCATCCGTTCATCCGAGTCGCTCGACGTCGACGCCCTGCTCGCCGCGCTGCCGCGCCGCATCGCCGACGTGCCCGCGCGCTGGGCCGCGCAGGCGCCCGCGCACCCGGCGCTGATCGAGGATGCGCGCCGACTGTCGTACGGCGAGCTGGCGCAGGCCGTCGATGCGGCGGCCGCGCGACTCGCGAGCCTCGGCGTGCAAGGCGGCGACCGCGTGATGATCGTCGCGGAAAACTGCATCGCGCAGATCGTGCTGCTGTTCGCGGTCGCCCGCCTCGACGCATGGGCGCTCGTGTCGAACGCGCGGCTGTCGGCCGGCGAACTCGACGCGATCGCCGCGCATGCGCGCCCGAAGCTGGTCGCGTTCACGACCGACGCATCGCCCGACGCGCGCGCGCATGCCGCGCGGCTCGGCGCGACGCCCGCCGGCGCGCTGCCGGTCGACATCGGCGCGTGGTCGTATCGCGTCGACGCAGGCGCGCCCGCCGAACCGGTCGCCGCCGACAGCGCCGCGCAATGCGCGGCGCTGATCTATACGACCGGCACGACGGGTACGCCGAAGGGCGTGATGCTGTCGCACCGCAACCTGCTGTTCATCGCGGCTACGTCGAGCGCGCTGCGCCGCGTGTCGCCCGACGACGTCGTCTACACGGTGCTGCCCGTATCGCACGTGTACGGGCTCGCGTCGGTCTGCCTCGGCAGCCTTTACGCCGGCGCGACGCTGCGGCTCGCGCCGCGCTTCTCGCCGGAAGCCGTGCGCGTCGCGCTCGCCGACGAAGGCGTCACGATCTTCCAGGGCGTGCCCGCGATGCACGCGAAGCTTCTCGAACACCTGCACACGCACGGCCACGCGTGGCACGCGCCGCGCCTGCGCTTCGCGTATTCGGGCGGCTCGCCGCTCGACGCGAACCTGAAGGCGCGCGTCGAGCGCCAGTACGGCGTGCCGCTCCACAACGGCTACGGGATGACCGAAAGCAGCCCGACGATCACGCAGACGCCGCTCGACGCGCCGCGCGTCGACGGTTCGGTCGGCGTGCCGATTCCGGGCGTCGAGCTGCGGATCGTCGCGCCGGACGGCACCGACGTGCCGCCGGGCGAAGTCGGCGAGATTCGCGTGCGCGGGCCGAACGTGATGCTCGGCTACTACCGCAACGCGGACGCGACGCGGGCGGCCGTGTCGCCGGACGGCTGGCTGAGCACCGGCGATCTCGCGCGGCAGGGGGCCGACGGCGCGGTGACGATCGCGGGCCGCAGCAAGGAGCTGATCATCCGGTCGGGTTTCAACGTGTATCCGGTCGAGGTCGAGCAGGTGCTGAACGCCCATCCGGACGTCGTGCAGGCGGCCGTGATCGGCCGCGCGGTCGAAGGCAACGAGGAAGTGCTGGCGTTCGTCGAGCTGGTGCCGGGCGCGAGTGCGGACGAAGCGGTGCTGCACGCGTGGTGCGCGGAGCGGCTCACGCCTTACAAGCGCCCGGCCCGCATCCGCGTGCTTGACGCGCTGCCGGCCGCGTCGACCGGCAAGGTGCTGAAACACAAGCTGCGCGACCTGGCCTGACGCCGGCCGGCGCGCCTGGCGGCACGCACCGCGCGCTAGCCGCGCGGGTGGTGCTGCGCGTGCAGCGTCTTCAGCCGCTCTCGCGCGACGTGCGTGTAGATCTGCGTGGTCGAGATGTCGCTGTGGCCGAGCAGCATCTGCACGACGCGCAGGTCGGCGCCGTGGTTCAGCAGGTGCGTCGCGAACGCGTGCCGCAGCGTGTGCGGCGACAGGTGCGCGCGCACGTCGGCCTGCCGCGCGTGACGCTTGATGATGTTCCAGAACTGCTGGCGCGTCATCCCGTCGCCGCGCGCGGTCACGAACAGCGCATCGGCCGCGCGCGCGCCGAGCAGCGCCGGCCGCGCGTCGCGCAGGTAACGCTCGATCCAGCCGTGCGCCACTTCGCCGAACGGCACGAGCCGCTCCTTCGAACCCTTGCCCATCACGCGCACGACGCCTTCGTTCAGGCCGACCTCGACGGTCTTCAGCGTCACGAGCTCGCTCACGCGCAGCCCGCTCGCGTACATCAGTTCCAGCATCGTGCGATCGCGCAGGCCGAGCGGCGTGCCGGTGTCGGGGGCGCCGAGCAGCGCCTCGACCTGCGCCTCGGACAATGTCGACGGAAACCGCGCCGCCTGTTTCGCGGACGTGATCCGCAGCGTCGGGTCGGCGCTCGCGCGATGCTCGCGCACGGCCCACCCGTAATAGCGACGGAACACCGACAGCCGCCGGTTCGACGACGTCGCCTTGCCGTCGCTGCGCGCGGCGATGTAGCCCGTCACCATCGCCTCGTCGGCCTTGTCGAGCGGCGCGTCGTGCGTCTCGGCCAGCCATTGTGAAAACAGCACCAGATCGCGCCGGTAGGCGTCGAGCGTATTGCGCGCCAGCCCGTGCTCGAGCCACAGCGCATCGCAGAACACGTCGATCGACGCGCGGCTCGCGAGCAGCGCGGGCGAGGCCGCGGCGACCTCGCCGTCGGCGTCGGAAGTCATCAGGGGTTCGCTCATCAGTACGGCACGCCTTCGTGCGCCAGCAGCCAGCGCTTCACTTTCTGGTAATAACCGTTGTCGTCGTGGTTCGCGAAGCCGCCGAGGCCGCCCGCCGCGACGACGCGATGGCACGGGATCACGAGCGGGAAGTAGTTCGCGCCGCACGCCTGGCCGACCGCGCGCGGCGCACTGCCGATCCGCTTCGCGACCTGGCCGTAGGTCAGCACCGTGCCGGGCGGGATATCGCTGATCACGTCCCACACGCGGTGCTGGAACGCGCTGCCGACTTCGGCGAGCGGCAGGTCGAAGCGCGCCGACGCACGCTCGAAATAACGTTCGATCTGCTTGACCGCACGCTTCGCGAGCGGCGAATCCGGATCGACCGACTTCACCGATTCGGGCAGATAGACGATCTCGCGCACCACCGCGGCGTCCGTGCGGATGCCGACCTTGCCGAACGGCGCGTCGATGACTGCGTTGAACATTGCCCTCTCCTGACCGATGAATGCGCGCGTCGCTGCCGCGCGCCGACGACACTTTACGCTGCCTTCACGCGGCCCGCAGCGCCCATTCGACGTGCTCGCGCACGACCGGCGACGGATCGTCGGCCCGCGCGCGCAACGCGGCGACGATCGCGTCGCGCGCCGGCGGCGCGAGCCGGTCCGCGCCCGCGCGCAGCGCATTGCCGAGCCCGACCGCGAGATTGCGCAGCCAGCTTTCATAACCGATGCGCCGGATCGCACTGCCCTGCATCCGCGTATCGAACGTGTCCGCATCCCACGCGAACAGCTCGACGAGCGTCGCGCGGTCGAGACCGTGCCGCACGTCGAAATCGGCGACGGGCGCGGCCTGCGCGAACTTGTTCCACGGGCAGACGAGCTGGCAGTCGTCGCAGCCGTACACGCGATTGCCGATCATCGGCCGCAGCGCTTCGGGGATGCTGCCTTTCAGTTCGATCGTCAGGTACGAGATGCAGCGGCGCGCATCGACGCGATACGGCTCGACGATCGCGCCGGTCGGGCATGCGTCGATGCAGCGCGTACAGCTGCCGCAGTGCGCGCCGGGCGTCTCGGGCGCGGCGTCGGGCGCCGTGTGCGCGTCGGTCGGCAGCGGCAGGTCGACGTAGATCTCGCCGAGGAAGAACAGCGAACCGGCATCGCGCTGCAGCAGCAGCGTGTGCTTGCCGCGCCAGCCGACGCCGGCCTTCTGCGCGAGTTCGACCTCGAGCACCGGCGCCGAATCGGTGAACACGCGGTAGCCGAACGCGCCGATCTCGTGCTCGATGCGCTCCGCGAGCGTCTGCAGCCGGTTGCGCAGCACCTTGTGATAATCGCGGCCGCGTGCATAGATCGACACGACGGCCGCCTGCGGATCGTCGAGCCGGGCGCGCTCGCGTGCGCGCCAGTCGTGCGGCACGAGCGCGCCGGGCGCGCCGCCGCGCGCATCGCCGGCGAGCGTTTCGGCCGGCAAATAGGCGAGCCGCACGGAAATCACGCGTCGCGTACCGGCCACAAGTTCGGCCGGGCGCGCGCGTTTCATCCCATGTTTCGCCATATAATCCATTTCGCCGTGGTATCCGGCTTCCAGCCAGGCGGCGAGGCCTGCTTCGGCATCCGAGAGATCGGTATCGCTGATGCCGATCGCCCCGAAACCCAATTCGCGCCCCCACGCCCTGATGCGCGCGGCGAGCGCAGTCAACGCCGCATCGTCGAGCGCGCACGGCGCCGCGCCTTCGGCACGAGTCGAAGGCCTGTCGGATGCGGCGAGTTCCGGTAATCGGTTCATCGCACTATTTTACGAGAATGCCAGCCACGTCCCATACGCCTCACGCCACCACGCTGCCCGCCCCGCTCGCGGAGCGCGTGATCGCACTCGCCGACGAAGCGGCGACCGAGGCATTCGGCACCCGCTTCGCGCACGCGCTCGACGCGGCGCGCATCGCGCTCGATCGCGCGCATGCGTTCGACGGGCTCCAGATCCAGCTGGTCGGCGATCTCGGCGCGGGCAAGACGACCCTCGTGCGCGCGATCCTGCGCGGCCTCGGCCATCAGGGCCGCGTGCGCAGCCCGACCTACACGCTCGTCGAGCCGTACGCGCTCGAACGCAGCGATGGGGAACTCGAGGTCTATCACTTCGATCTGTATCGATTCAACGATCCGGCCGAATGGTCCGACGCAGGCTTTCGCGAATATTTCAATTCGAGCTCGATCTGCCTGGTCGAATGGCCGCAACAGGCGGGCGCCCTGCTCGGCGTGCCCGATCTGGTTTTCTCGCTCGACGTGGATGGCGACGGCCGCGCCCTCACCGTCCGGGCGTACAGCGCTTCAGGAAAGGCATGTCTCGAAAGATGTTGATCAAACCGTTCCGCTCGATCGAATCGGCGGCCACCGCGACGCACAACTGGCGGCGCCGCCAGATCCTGCGCGCGGGCGCGTCGACGCTGGTGCTCGGTCTCGTCGCGCCGCGGCTCGCGCACGCGTCGTCGGTGCTCGGCGTGCGCGTGTGGCCCGCGCGCGATTACACGCGCGTCACGATCGAATCCGACCAGCCGCTGCAGAATAGCCAACAGCTGCTGCAGGGTCCCGACCGTCTCGTCGTCGACCTGACCGGCCTCGATCTCGACCAGGCGCTGCGCGACCTCGTGTCGAAGATCGCGCCGAACGACCCGCAGATCCAGTCGGTGCGGGTCGGCCAGTATCAGCCGCACGTCGTGCGGATGGTGTTCGACCTGAAGGGCTCGGTGAAGCCGCAGGTGTTCACGCTGCCGCCCGTCGGCACCTACAAGTACCGGCTCGTGTTCGACCTGTATCCGGCCGTCGCGCCCGATCCGCTGTCCGACCTGATCGCGCAGACGGAACGCAAGGAGCAGGCGCTCAACGACACGACGCGCGCGCAGCAGATGCAACCGCCGACCACGCTGTCCGGCCCCGGCACGCCGCCCTCCACGGGCGACAACAGCGACGCGTTCTTCCAGCGTTTCGCGCAGAACACGCCGGCCGCGCCGCACACGCCGCCGGCCGCCGGCACGCCTTCGGCACCGCCGAAGCCGGCCGTCAAGCCGCCGCCCGTCATCGCGCGCCGCGACGACAGCGACGACGACGGCGACACCTACAAGTTCACCGCGCCGAAATCCGGCAAGGGCGGCACGGTACGCCTGCTGACGGTCGCGATCGATCCGGGCCACGGCGGCGAGGATCCGGGCGCGATCGGCGGCGCCGGGACGTACGAGAAGCACATCGCGCTCGATATCGCGAAGAAGCTGCGCGCGAAGATCGACGGCGCGCCGAACATGCGCGCGATGATGACGCGCGACGCCGACTTCTTCGTACCGCTGAACGTGCGCGTGCAGAAGGCGCGCCGCGTCGGCGCCGACCTGTTCGTATCGATTCACGCGGACGCGTTCACGACGCCGTCCGCGCGCGGCTCGTCGGTGTTCGCGCTGTCCGACCACGGCGCGACGAGCGCCGCGGCGCGCTGGATGGCGAACAAGGAGAACTCGTCGGACCTGATCGGCGGCATCAACATCAAGACGGCGGACGCGGCCGTGAACCGCGCGCTGTTCGACATGTCGACGACCGCGCAAATCCGCGACTCGCTGCGCTACGGCAACTACGTGCTGAAGGAAGTCGGCGGCATCAACAAGCTGCACAAGGGCTCGGTCGAGCAGGCCGGGTTCGCGGTGCTGAAGGCGCCCGACATTCCGTCGATCCTCGTCGAGACCGCGTTCATCAGCAACCCCGACGAAGAGCGCAGGCTCAACGACGACAGCTATCGCGACGAGATGGCCGACGCGATCTTCCGCGGCATCAAGCGTTACTTCGCCGCGAATCCGCCGCTCGCGAAGAACCGGATGGCCTGACGGCCGCCCCTTCCCTGCCGCCGGCACGCGTGGCGTGCCGGCGCGTCACGACGCCGCGAAGCGGCGCAGCACTTTCCCGCCGAACACGTTCACGGCGAGCCCGCCCATCACGAGCACGGTGCCGATCAGCTGCGTGCGCGTCAGATGTTCGTCGAGCAGCAGCGCCGACGACGCGAGCCCGACGACCGGCACCAGCAACGAGAACTGCGCGACCTGCGCGGCCGGGTAACGCGACAGCAGGCGGCTCCACAGCCCGTAGCCGAGCAGCGTCGCGACGAACGCGAGATAGACGACCGCGAAGATCGATGCGCGGTCGAGCCCGGCGAGCGCGGTCGCGATGCGCTGCGGCCCCTCGAACCACAGCGACAGCAGGAAGAACGGCACGGGCGGCACGAGGCTCGCCCACACGACGAGCGACACGAGGTTCGCCTTCCCGACCTTCTTCGTGACGATATTGCCGAACGCCCACATCGCGGCCGAGCAGATCGTCAGCAGGAAGCCCGCGAGCGTCATCGCGCGGCCGCCCTGTGCGGCGATCACGACGAGCCCGCCGGCGGCGATCGCGAGCCCGACCAGGTTCTGCACACGGAGCCGCTCGCCGAGAAACAGCATCGCGAACACGAGCGTGAAGAACGCCTGCGACTGCAGCACGAGCGATGCGAGGCCGGCCGGCATGCCGACGTACATGCCGGTGAACAGGAACACGAACTGGCCGAGCTGGATCGTCGCGCCGTACAACACCAGCAGGCGCCACGGAATCCGTGGCCGGCGCACGAAGAACACCGCGGGCACGGCCGCGAGCGTGAAGCGCAGCGCGCCGAGCAGCATCGGCGGCATCCCGTGCAGGCCGACCTTGATCACGACGAAGTTCACACCCCACGCAAGGATCACGACCAGCGCAAGCAGCAAGTCCTTCGGGGCCATCATCGGCGTCTCCTCGATTCGAATCGTTGTGCAAAGCCCCCGTCCTGTCGCTTCGCGCCAGCCCCCGAGGGGGTCGGGAAAACCTGGGGCGGCCCGGCGTTTTCCCGAGAAGCGCGTCAGTCTACCGGGTTTCGCCGCGCGGCCCGATACCCGCGCGGCGCGCATGGAATCGACGGCGGGCGCCCAGTACAATGACCGGCATCCCCCGCCGCCCCACTGGAGCCGCCATGACCGACTCGATCAAAGCCCTGCTGAAGCCGCACGTGCGCGACATCGGCAACCTGCAGGTGCGCCGCACGCTGCCCGCACTCGCCGCGCGTCTCGTCGGCCCGTTCATCTTCTTCGATCACATGGGGCCGGCCACGCTGCCGGCCGGCACGGGGCTCGACGTGCGCCCGCATCCGCACATCGGGCTCGCGACCGTCACCTACCTGTTCGACGGCGCGATCCTGCACCGCGACAGCCTCGGCTCGCTGCAGGAAATCGTGCCGGGCGACGTGAACTGGATGACGGCCGGCCGAGGGATCGTCCACTCCGAACGCACGCCCGATGCGCAGCGCGCCAGCGGCCATACGGTGCACGGCATCCAGACCTGGGTCGCGCTGCCGCAGGCGCACGAGACGACCGAGCCGTCGTTCGAGCACCATGCGGCCGACACGCTGCCCAAGCGCAACGAAGACGGCGTGGCGCTGACGGTGATCGCCGGCGACGCATTCGGGCTGCGCTCGCCCGTCACGACGTTCTCGCGCACGCTGTACGTCGCGGCCGAATTCGCGGCCGGCGGCCGGCTCGAACTCGATGCGTCGCACGAGGAGCGCGCGGTCTATGTGGTCGACGGCGAGCTCGCGATCGACGGCACGCCGGTGCCGGCCGAACAGATGGCCGTGCTCGCGCCGGGCGCCACGGTCACGCTGACGAGCGGCAGCGGCGCGCGCGCGATGCTGCTCGGCGGCGACAAGATCGACGGCGAACGCTTCATCGAGTGGAATTTCGTCGCCAGCAGCCGCGACGCGATCGAGCGCGCGAAAGCAGCGTGGACGCGCCAGGAACTGGGCACGGTGCCGGGCGAGACCGAGTGGATTCCGCTGCCCGAGCCGAAGCCGCGTTGAAAAAGGGGCGCGCCGCCCCCATCCTGACGATATTCGAACCGAAGAGAACGACATGGACACCACGCTTGCCACTTTCGAGAAAGACGTCATCGAGGCGTCGCTGGACACGCCCGTGCTGGTCGACTTCTGGGCGCCGTGGTGCGGCCCCTGCAAGACGCTCGGCCCGCTGCTGGAAAAGCTCGAAGCCGACTACGAAGGCCGCTGGAAGCTCGTGAAGGTCAACGTCGACGAGAACCAGGAACTGGCCGCGCACTTCCAGACGCGCAGCATCCCGCACGTGATCGCGTTCGCCGACGGCCGCCCGGTCGATCAATTCGTCGGCGTCCTGCCCGAAGGCCAGTTGCGCGCGTTCCTCGACCGGCTGCTGCCGGCGCCCGAGGAAGCCGAGCGCCGCGCCGCGCAATACGCGATCGCCGAGCAGCGCTACGACGATGCGCTCACGCACCTCGAAGCGGCGCTCGCGCTGAACCCCGGCTTCGACGACGCGCGCCTCGACCTGATCGAACTGCTGCTCGCGCACAACCAGGTCGACGCCGCGCGCGCCGAGACCGAGCGCCTGTCGCCGCAAACGGTGCAGAACGGCGATCCGCGCTACCAGGCGATCAAGACCCGGTTCGACGCGCTCGACGCCACGGCCGACCTGCCGCCGACCGACGCGCTCGAAGCCCGCATCGCGGCGAACCCGGCCGACCTCGACGCGCGCTTCGACCTCGCGCAGAGCCTGATCGCGCGGCGCGCGTACGAAGGCGCGGTGGAGCAGTTGCTGGAAATCGTCAAGCGCGACCGCGCGTACGGCGACGATCTCGGCCGCCGCACGTTGATCTCCGTGTTCGAGCTGGCCGGCGATCGCCCCGATCTCGTCGCCGGGTGGCGACGCAAGCTGAGCATGGCGCTCAACTGACCCGATACGGCGATTCAGCCGGGCCGCCACGGCCCGGCCGGACGCCGGATCGCTTGCGGCGCACGACCCGCGCCGCACCCTCAACCGTCGATGCGCGCGCGTCGCGCGCTCAGCCGGCGGCCCGCGCCGCGATCGCGCGCAGCGCATGCGCGGCGGCCGCGAACCCGAAGCTCGCGGTCACGCACACGCTCGAGCCGAATCCCGCGCAGTTGAGCCCCGCGACATGCGCAGCCGCGGACGGCTCGGCACCGTCCTCGAGGTCGCACGCGGCCGCTTCCGGATAGATCAGCGGCTCGTCCGAATACACGGCGCTGACCTTGAAACGCGCCTTCGGCCCGCGCGGAAAACCGTGCTGCTTGCGCAACTGCGCACGCACCTTCGACAGCAGCGGATCCTGGATCGTCAGCGCGAGATCGTCGATGCGGATGCGCGTCGGGTCGAGCTGGCCGCCCGCGCCGCCGACGACGATCAGCGGCTGCCGCTTCGCGACGCACCATGCGATCAGCGCGACCTTCGTGCGCACGCTGTCGATCGCATCGATCACGTAGTCGAAGCCGCCGCCGAGCAGCGCGTCGAAGTTGTCGGGCTCGACGAAATCCTCGATCCGGTTCACACGGCACGCGGGATCGATCAACGCGATCCGCTCGGCCATCGCGTCGACCTTCGGCTTGCCGTAATTGCCGTCGAGCGCGTGGATCTGCCGGTTCGTATTGCTTTCCGCGACGTTGTCGAGATCGATCAGCGTCAGCGTGCCGACCGCGTTGCGCGCGAGCGCCTCGGCCACCCACGACCCGACGCCGCCGATGCCGATCACCGCGACGTGCGCGCGCTCGAACGCGGCGGCCGCCGGCGCGCCGTACAGGCGCGCGACGCCGCCGAAGCGCCGCGCGCGATCCACGTCAAGCTGGATTTGCGGGGTCGGGGTAAGATCAGAAGAACTGGGCGGGGCAGCGTCGGCAGCGGACATGGCAGCAAGGAAAACGTAAGTCGTGCAGCCCTCTATTTTGCCTGAACTCCCCGCTCGCACGCGCCACTGTGCACGCACGATTCCCGCGCGTTCGCTATACTGGCCCCAGATTGAAGCGTTTGCATAACATGACGACTCTCGCCGATCTCCGCATCAACTATTCACGCGCTTCGCTCGACGAAGCCGATGCCGCCCCCAGCCCTTTCGCCCAGTTCGATCGCTGGTTCAAGGAGGCGCTCGCCGCCAAGCTGCCCGAGCCGAACACGATGACGCTCGCGACCGTCGGCGCCGACGGCCGGCCGTCGGCGCGGATCGTGCTCATCAAGGGCGTCGACGAGCGCGGGTTCGTCTTTTTCACCAATTACGAAAGCCGCAAGGGGCACGATCTCGCCGTGCATCCGCAAGCCGCGCTGCTGTTCTACTGGATCGAGCTCGAACGCCAGGTGCGCATCGAAGGCCGGATCGAGAAAACCAGTGCGGAAGAAAGCGACCGCTATTTCGCGTCGCGCCCGCTCGGCTCGCGCATCGGCGCATGGGCGTCCGACCAGAGCACCGTGATCGACAGCCGCGCGACGCTCGAAGCGCGCGAACAGGCCGTCAGCGAACGCTACGGCGACAACCCGCCGCGCCCGCCGCACTGGGGCGGCTACCGCCTCGTGCCCGACTCGATCGAGTTCTGGCAAGGGCGCCCGTCGCGGCTGCACGACCGCCTGCTCTATACGCGCGACGCCTCGACGGCGGCGGGCTGGACGATCTCGCGCCTGTCGCCGTAAGCGCGGCGCCGGCGCACGCCGGTCGTGTCTCGTGTTGCATCCGGGCGCCCGCTTCGCAAGCGGCGGGCGCCGGTCAAGATACTTGGCTGTATTCGATTCAACGAACAAACGGAGAATCCAAATGTTCTGGGAAAAGAAGCTGGCACAGTGGGCGGACGAAGTACGGGCGAAAGCGAACATACCGGCGCGCCTCGTGCTGTGGAACGGCGAGCAACTCGATTTCGGCACCTTCAGCGCACCGCAGGTCACGCTGAAGGTAAACAGCGCGTCGGCGTTGCCGCTGCTGCTCGAACCGAGCCTCGACAATCTCGGCGAGGCGTACGTGAAGGGCAAGATCGACATCGAAGGCAAGCTGTCGGACATCATCAACATCGGCTACTCGCTCGCCCGCAGCACCGTGACGAGCGCGAGCAAGCTCGCGCGCGTGAAACGCTACTTCAATCATTCGAAGAGCACCGACAAGAAGGCGATCCAGTACCACTACGACGTCTCGAACGCGTTCTACCAGTTGTGGCTCGACGAGAACATGGTGTACTCGTGCGCGTATTTCGAGAACGGCGACGAGGATCTCGCCACCGCGCAAATCAAGAAGATCGACCACATCCTGACGAAGATCCAGCTCGAGCCCGGCCAGCGCCTGCTCGACATCGGCTGCGGCTGGGGTGCGCTCGTGCTGCGCGCCGCGCAGAAGTTCGGCGCGACGTGTCTCGGCGTGACGCTGTCGCAGAACCAGTTCGACCTGGCGACCGCGCGTGTAAAGGCCGCGGGGCTGGAAGACAGGATCGAGATTCGTCTGCAGGATTACCGCGAGATCGAAGGCCAGTTCGACCGCATCACGAGCGTCGGGATGTTCGAGCACGTCGGCCGCAAGAACCTGCCGCTCTACTTCTCGCGCATCCATGACCTGCTCGCCGACGACGGCATCGCGATGAACCACGGGATCACGTCGACCGACGCGGAAAGCGGCGAGACGGCGCTCGGCGGCGGCGAATTCATCGACCGCTACGTGTTCCCGGACGGCGAGCTGCCGCACATCAGCCTCGCGCTCGAAGCGGCGCAGCGCGGCGGGCTCGAAGCGGTTGACGTCGAAAGCCTGCGCCGGCACTATGCGCGCACGCTCGACATCTGGACGGAAAACTTCGAGGCGAAGGCCGACCAGGCGAAAGCCCTCGTCGACGACGAAAAATTCCGCATCTGGCGCGTGTATCTTGCCGGCTGCGCGTATGCATTCGAGCACGACGACGTGTCGATCTTCCAGATCGTGTGCCGCAAGGCCGGACGCAGCGCGAAAACGCTGCCGTGGTCGCGGCGCTATATGTACGAACACGCGCTGCCGCGCTAGGCGGCGCTTCACGCTGGGCATGCATGGGTGACGGCAGGACGCGGCGCAAGACGCCGCCGGAACGACAGCAGCGCGACGACACGGACGGGTCGCACGCCGACGGGCAATTCGACCTGTTCGGCGTGCCGGCGGACGCGGCACGCGCGTCGCCGTCACCCACTGACGACCCCCGCCCCGCCCGCACCGATGAACCCGTGACGCCGCAGGCGCAGGACGAAGCGTCGCCGGCACCGCGTGCCCGGGCCCCCTCCCGCGCGGCCGACGACGAACCGGCACCGTCCTCGGGGCTGCTGTGGGACGAACCGTCGCCGCCCGCCGCGCCGCCGAAGAAGGGCCGGCGCAAGCGCGGCGTGCTGCCCGCGCCGATCTCGGCGGACGTTGCCGACGCCGCGGCCGGCCTGCCGCCGAACGTCCGGCTCGGCACGTCGTCGTGGTATTTCCCCGGCTGGAACGGCATCGTCTACGACGGCGATTTCGCGCAGACGAAGCTGTCGCGCGAAGGGCTCGAAGCGTACGGCGCGCATCCGCTCCTCAGGAGCGTGAGCCTCGACCGGTCGTTCTACGGCCCGCTGTCGGTGGCCGACTACCTGCGCTACGCGCAGCAGGTGCCCGACGACTTCCGTTTCGTCGTGAAGGCGCCGGCGTCGGTGACCGACGCGGTGATCCGCGGCCGCCGCGGCGAACCGTCGGGACCGAACCCGACCTTCCTCGACGCCGCGCTCGCGACCCGCGAATTCGTGCAGCCATGCCTCGAAGGGCTCGGCCGGAAAGCCGGCGTGCTCGTGTTCCAGTTCTCGCCGCTGCCCGACCCGTTGCTTGCCGAACCGGCCGCGCTGATCGACCGGCTGACCGCGTTCTTCGCGGCGCTCCCGCCGCTCGCGCCGGCAGCCGACGGCCCGCGTTACGCGATCGAGATCCGTGACGCGAGCCTGCTCACGCCGCGCTTCATCCGCGCGCTCGCGTCGCTCGGCGTGCGCTACTGCGTCGGGCTGCACGCGCGAATGCCCGACCCGCTGCGCCAGGCCGCCGCGCTCGCGCTGCTCGACGGCGACGCACCGGGCCCGCTGATCGTGCGCTGGAGCCTGCACGGCGGCTTCAAGTACGAACAGGCAAAAGCGAAATACGAGCCGTTCGACAAACTCGTCGACGAGGATCCGGCCACGCGCTCGGCGCTCGCCGAACTGGCCGCGCGCTACGCGCTGGCCGGGCAGCCGGTGATCATCACGATCAACAACAAGGCGGAAGGCTCCGCGCCGCTGTCGTGCATCGCGCTCGCGCGCGAAATCGCCGCCGCGTGCGCGCAGTGGCGCAACGAGGCGGCGTAACGGAGGGGGCGTAACGCCCGGCCCGGCCGGCTACCCGCTTACGCGCCGCGCAGCGACTTCAGCCGGTGCGAGAACTTCTGCCGGAATTTCGCGAGCTTCGGCCCGATCACGACCGAGCAGTAGCCCTGCCCCGGGTTGCGCGCGTAATAGTTCTGGTGATAGTCCTCGGCCGGCCAGTAGTTGCCGTCGAGCGGCACGACCTGCGTGACGATCGGCTGGCCGAACACCTGCTCGCGCTCGAGCTCGCGGATCACGTCGAGCGCCGTGTCGCGCTGCGCATCCGAATGCGTGAACACGACCGACCGGTACTGCGTGCCGACGTCGTTGCCCTGCCGGTTCAGCTGGGTCGGATCGTGCGTCGCGAAGAAGATCTCGAGGATCTCGCGATACGCGATGCGCGCCGGATCGAACGTCACGTTGACGACTTCCGCGTGGCCCGTGTCGCCTTCGCAGATTTCGCGGTAGCCCGGATTGCGCGTATGGCCGCCCGCATAACCCGACTGGACGGCCGTCACGCCGTCGACGTCGAGAAACACGGCCTCCGTGCACCAGAAACACCCGCCTCCCAAAGTCGCGGTTTCAAGCATCTCGTTCCCCATGAATTCAGACCCTCGTTGATGACGGCCGCGGCACGCCCGTGCCGGCTGCCGCCGTTCCATCCCGCCGCCGCGCGGCCCGCGATGCGGGGCACGGCGACACTCCGGCAAGTATCTCACTCGCGCGCGAACCTGGCAGATTGCACAGGTGCCGCGCACGACTCGCCGCACGTTTCTCGTCTACACTGAGGCACGCGCGAGCGGCGGCAAACCCGTCGCCGCGCACGCAGCGCCCGATGCATGCCCGACCCTGATGCAAACATCATCCGCCGGAACATCGATATGCACGCCTTAACAGAATTCGCCTGCGTCGCCCGCCTGGCCGGCGTCGCGCCGCGGGCCGCCGCTTCAACCGTACCAACGCCAGGCCACGCGTCCGTCCCGCCCCCGGCGCGGCGATCCCGCGTATTGCCTTTACCGGCTTTCCCCGCTTTCACGATCTGATGCATGGCAACGCGCGTGGCACCGACACGTGCGTCCGCCTGCCGATCGCATCCGCCGGCACGATGCGCGCCGCGCGGCCATCCCGACCCGCACGCCCGCAACGAACGGCCGTGCGTTCACGATCCGAACCCATCGAGAGGGCATCACCATGAGCATGCGGCCTGACCCGACGTTTCATGCTTCACCCGAGCTTGCGATGCAGGCGCCGGCGGAGGAATTTGCCTATACGTTGTTGCTGAGCCCCGATTTTTCCAGACCCGACGCGCTCGCCGTGATCGACGTGAAGCCCGGATCGCCGACCTACGGAAAAATCGTGCATACGGTGACGATGCCGAACACCGGCGACGAGTTTCACCACTTCGGCTGGAATGCGTGCTCGTCGTCGCTGTCGCCGCTGACCGGCCATGCGTTCCTCGAGCGCCGCTTCCTGATCATCCCGGGCCTGCGCTCGTCGCGCATCTACGTGATCGATACGAAGCCGCACCCGACGCAGGCGCGCATCCACAAGATCATCGAGCCCGACGAGATCTTCGCGAAGACCGGCTACTCGCGCCCGCACACCGTGCATTGCGGCCCCGAAGGCATCTACGTGAGCACGCTCGGCGGCGCGGGCAAGGACGGCACCGACGGCGCGCCCGGCATCTTCATCATGGATTGCGAGACGTTCGACGTGCTCGGCCGCTGGGAGATCGACCGCGGCTCGCAGGACAAGCACTACGACTTCTGGTGGAACCTGCTGCGCGACTACATGGTGTCGAGCGAATGGGCGCTGCCGCCGCAGTTCGAGAACGGCATCGTCCCCGAGGACCTGCTCGCGAACAAGTACGGGCACCGGCTGCATTTCTGGGACCTGCGCGCGCGGCGCAACGTGCAGACGATCGATCTCGGCGCGCAGCACCAGATGGCGCTGGAGGTACGGCCCGCGCACGACCCGGCGCGCGAATACGGGTTCGTCGGCGTCGTGGTCGACACGACCAACCTCGAAGGCTCGATCTGGACCTGGTGGCGTGAGGACGGCAAGTTCCATGTGAAGAAGACCGCGACGATTCCCGCCGAGCCGGCCACGGCCGATGAGCTGCCGCCGCTGCTGCAGGGATTCGGCGCGGTGCCGCCGCTCGTGACCGACATCGACCTGTCGCTCGACGACCGCTTCCTGTACGTGTCGTGCTGGGGCACCGGCGAGATGCGCCAGTACGACGTGTCGGATCCGCACCACCCGGTGCTCGCGGGGTCGGTACGCATCGGCGGCATCGCGCGCCGTGCGCCGCACACGAACGGCCGCCGGTTCGCAGGCGGCCCGCAGATGGTCGAGATCAGCCGCGACGGCCGGCGCGTGTACTGGACCAATTCGCTGTATTCGACGTGGGACGACCAGTTCTATCCGGACGGCGTGCCGGGCGCGCAGGTGCTCGCGCATGCGGGGCCGGACGGCGGGCTGACGCTCGCCGACGACTACTGGGTCGAATTCCCCGACGGCTATCGCGCGCACCAGATCCGGCTCGAAGGCGGCGACTGCTCGACCGACTCGTTCTGCTATCCGTCGGTCAGGCGTTGAACGCCGGCCTGCACGCGCAGGTCGCCCTGTGGGCGGCCGTGCTCGCGAGCGGCGTCTATCACGGGCTCAATCCCGCGATGGGCTGGCCGCTCGCGGTATCGAACGCGCTGATGACGCGCCGCGGCACCGCGCTCGTCGCGGCGCTCGGCTATCTCGCGCTCGGCCATGCGCTCGCGGTCTTCGCGGTGATGCTGCCGTTCGGGCTGCTCGCCGCGCTGCTCGCGTGGCAGTCGGCGATCCGGATCGGCGCGAGCGCGCTCGTGATCGGCTTCGGCGCCGTGCTGCTGATCCGGCGCCGGCACCCGCGCGCGCTCGCGCGAATCCCGCCGGCGCGACTCGGCCTGTGGTCGTTCGCGGTCGCGATCGCGCACGGCGCGGGGCTGATGCTGGTGCCGGTCTACCTCGGGCTGTGCGGCCTCGACCGCGATGCGGGCCACCGCGCCGCGACCGTGCTCGTCGATGCGCATCTCGGGATGGCACTCGTCGTCGCGGCCGTGCACGCGGCCGCGATGATCGCCGCGGGCGGCGGGCTCGCATGGCTCGTGTACCGCTATCTCGGGCTGAAGTTCGTGTCGCGGAGCTGGTTCAATCTCGATGCCGTGTGGGCATCGAGCCTGATCGTGACGGGCGCGCTGTCGCTCGGACTGGCGGCGGCGCGATAGCGCGGGAGCGACGGCCGGCGGGATGCGCCGGCGCCGCACCCGAACGGGCACGACGGCCAGGCCGCCCGCCCGCGGCAGCGCATCCCGCCGCGCGACGCAGTGTTCGCTATGCCACCCTGCCCCCGCGATGCGCCGTCCGGCCGGGCCCGCCAGCCCCGATTCCGCTAAAATCGGGCCATGCGCACCCCTTCCCAATCGACCGCCTTGTCGCCTTTCGTCCGCCGTGCCCGCGCCACCCGCGTCGCGCCGCGCCTGCCTGTCTCGTTCCGGATGGTGGCCCGATGAGCCGCGCCAACCCGCCGGATTTCGACGCGGCCGCCTTCCGGCAGGCACTCGGCCAGTTCGCGACGGGCGTGACGGTGATCACGACGCGCGCACCGTCCGGGCAGCTGATCGGCATCACCGCGAGCTCGTTCAACTCGGTTTCGCTCGATCCGCCGCTGGTGCTGTGGAGTCTCGCGCACAAATCGGCGTCGACGCCCGTGTTCCGCGGCAACAGTCATTACGTGGTGAACGTGCTCGCGGCGTCGCAGCTCGACCTGTGCAAGCGCTTCTCGACCTACAAGGGCGACCGCTTCGAAGGGATCGCGCATGCGGCCGGCAACTCGGGGATGCCGGTGCTCGACGGCGCGCTCGCGTGGTTCGAATGTCACAACCGCAGCCGTTACGACGAAGGCGACCACGTGATCTTCGTCGGCGAAGTCGAACGCTGCGGCGTGCGTGCGGTATCGGACGCGACCCCGCCGCTGGTGTTCCACGGCGGCGGCTTCCACGGCCTCACACCGCTTTGATCGCCCCCGTGCGCGCCAGCCCGACCGGCGCGCCGGCTTCATCCTTCAGCGTCTGCAGCACGATGTTCGAACGGATGTCCATCACGCCCGGCGCCTTGTAGAGCCGGTTCAGCACGAAATCCGAATAGTGCTTGAGGTTGTGCGCGAGCACGCGCAGCAGATAGTGGCTCTCGCCGGTCACGACGAACGCGCCGACCACCTCCGGCCATTCGCGCAGCGCTTCCGCGAAGCGCTCGTGCCATTGATTCTCTTCGTTGCGCATCGACACCTGTACGAACGCCTCGAGCTCGAAGCCGAGCTTCTCGCGGCTCAGGCACGCGCGATAGTGCTCGATCACGCCCTGCTCCTCGAGCAGGCGCATGCGGCGCAGGCAGGCGGATGGCGAAAGCGAAATGCGTTCCGCCAGGTCGAGATTGCTGATTCTGCCCTCCTCCTGCAGTACCGCCAGAATCCGGCAGTCGGTGGCATCGAGCGTGATCGCGTGCATTTTTGGTCCCCGTTTTCCCTCTCAGTCGAATTATCTGCCAATCCGGCGGATTGTCCATGTTTATTTCGCAAGCACTTTCTGCGAGCGTCCACCTATCATTCGAAGCATCGACTCACCGACTCGTCATGCCATGGACACCCTCTGGGACATCTCGCCGCCTGTCAGCCCCGCCACGCCCGTGTGGCCGGGCGATACGCCGGTTTCCGTCGAACGCGTATGGCGGATGGAGGCCGGCTCGCCGGTCAACGTCGCGCGCGTGACGCTGTCGCCGCACACCGGCGCGCACTGCGATGCGCCGCTGCATTACGACGCCGACGGCGCGCCGATCGGCGCCGTGCCGCTCGACACCTATCTCGGCCCGTGCCGCGTGATCCATTGCATCGGCGCATCGCCGGTCGTGCAGCCGGCCGACATCGCGGCCGCGCTCGACGGCGTGCCGCCGCGCGTGCTGCTGCGCACCTGTGCGCGCGCCAGCGTCGAGCAGTGGGACAGCGATTTCTGCGCGGTCGCGCCCGCGGCCGTCGACCTGCTCGCCGCCCGCGGCGTGAAGCTGATCGGCATCGATACGCCGTCGCTCGATCCGCAGGAATCGAAGACGATGGACGCGCATCACCGCGTGCGCGCGCACCGGATGGCGATCCTCGAAGGCATCGTGCTCGACGACGTGCCGCCCGGCGACTACGAACTGATCGCGCTGCCGCTGAAATTCGCGACGCTCGACGCGAGCCCCGTGCGCGCGGTGCTGCGCGCGCTGCCCGCGCATGCTTCCTGATTACCCCGACCCACGACCCCACATCATGATCAAGACCCGTGAAGACGCGCTCGCGCTCGACCGCGACGACCCGCTTGCCCCGCTGCGCGACCAGTTCTCGCTGCCCGACGGCGTGATCTACCTCGACGGCAACTCGCTCGGCGCGCAGCCCCGCGCGTCGGCCGCGCGTGCGCAGCAGGTGATCGGCGCCGAATGGGGCGAAGGCCTGATCCGCAGCTGGAACACGGCCGGCTGGTTCGCGCTGCCGCGCCGTCTCGGCGACAAGCTCGCGACGCTGATCGGCGGCGCGCCCGGCGAAACGGTCGTCACCGATACCATCTCGATCAACCTGTTCAAGCTGCTGTCGGCGATGCTGCGCCACCAGGCCGGGCGCGCGCCCGAACGCCGCGTGATCGTGTCGGAACGCTCGAACTTCCCGACCGACCTGTATATCGCGCAGGGGCTGATCGAACAGCTCGGCGGCGCTTACGAGCTGCGCCTGATCGACGATCCGGCCGACCTGCCGGCCGCGCTCGGCGCGGACACGGCCGTCGCGATGATCACGCACGTGAACTACCGCACCGGCTACATGCACGACATGCCGGCCGTCACGCAGCTCGTGCACGACGCGGGCGCGCTGATGCTGTGGGATCTCGCGCACTCGGCCGGCGCGGTGCCGGTCGACCTGAACGGCGCGCGCGCGGACGGCGCGGTCGGCTGCACGTACAAGTACCTGAACGGCGGCCCGGGCTCGCCCGCGTTCGTGTGGGTGCCGCAGCGCCATCACGCGCATTTCTCGCAGCCGCTGTCCGGCTGGTGGGGCCACCGCGCGCCGTTCGCGATGCAGCCGGGCTTCGCGCCCGATCCGGGCATCGCGCGCTTCCTGTGCGGCACGCAGCCGATCGTGTCGATGTCGATGGTCGAATGCGGGCTCGACGTGTTCCTGCAGACCGACATGCAGGCGATCCGCCGCAAGTCGCTCGCGCTGACCGATGCGTTCATCGCGCTCGTCGAAGCACGCTGCGCGGGCTTGTCGCTGAAGCTCGTCACGCCGCGCGCGCATCACCAGCGCGGCTCGCAGGCGAGCTTCGAACATCCGCACGGCTACGAAGTGATGCAGGCGCTGATCGCGCGCGGCGTGATCGGCGACTACCGCGAGCCGTACGTGCTGCGCTTCGGCTTCACGCCGCTCTATACGCGCTTCGCCGACGTGTGGGACGCCGTCGAAACGCTGCGCGACATCCTCGCCACCGACGCGTGGAAGGCGCCCGAGTTCGCCGAACGCGGCGCGGTGACCTGACCGTCATTACCCGGCGCGCGCCGCGCGTTCGTCATTCAAATCTGGAGAGAGTCGTGAATTCTGGTCATATGCAGCCACCCGGCGGCGACGCGCCGGCGGGTTGCCCGTTCTCGGGCGCACGCGCCCCCCAACCGGCACCGGCCGCGCACGAAGCGCCGCACGTGCCCGGCGATGCCGGCTGGCACAACGCGCAACTCGATTTCTCGAAGTCGATGAGCTATGGCGACTACCTGTCGCTGAATTCGATCCTCGATGCGCAACATCCGCTGTCGCCCGATCACAACGAGATGCTGTTCATCATCCAGCATCAGACGAGCGAGCTGTGGATGAAGCTCGCGCTGTTCGAGCTGCGCGGCGCGCTCGACGCGGTGCGCACCGACGCGCTGCCGCCCGCGTTCAAGATGCTCGCGCGCGTGTCGCGCATCCTCGAGCAACTGGTGCAGGCGTGGAACGTGCTGTCGACGATGACGCCATCCGAATACTCGGCGATGCGCCCGTACCTGGGCCAGTCGTCGGGCTTCCAGTCGTACCAGTATCGCCAGCTCGAATTTCTGCTCGGCAACAAGAACGCGCAGATGCTGCAGCCGCATGCGCACCGGCCCGACCTCCTCGAACAGGTGCGCGCGACGCTCGAAGCGCCGTCGTTCTACGACGAAGTCGTGCGCCTGCTCGCGCGGCGCGGGTTCCCGATCGCGGCGCAACGACTCGATCGCGACTGGACGCAGCCGACACGGCACGACGAGACGGTCGAAGCCGCATGGCTCGAGGTGTATCGCCACCCGCAGCAGCACTGGGAGCTGTACGAGATGGCCGAGGAACTCGTCGATCTCGAGGATGCGTTCCGCCAGTGGCGCTTCCGTCACGTGACGACGGTCGAGCGCATCATCGGCTTCAAGCAGGGCACGGGCGGCACGAGCGGCGCGCCGTACCTGCGCAAGATGCTCGACGTCGTGCTGTTCCCCGAACTCTGGCACGTGCGCACCACGCTGTAACGCCCGTCATGGGCCCGCCGTCACGACGACGTGCGGGCCGCCCCTGCCTTCATGCGGCCGCACGCCGCCGACACCGTTTTCCCATCCGGCCCTTTGCGTGCGCGGTTCCCGCGCCGTGCCCGCGCCGCCGCAGTGCACCATCGAAATGCCGTTTCCCCGCCTTGACTTTCGCTCGCCCGAATACGATCATTCGCTCACATAAAGAGCAAATGATCGTATTCGACTGAGAAGACTGGCACGAACAGGAGACAACGGATGAGCGAATCGCCCTCCGCCCGCGCGCCCGTGCTGCTGCACATCGGCGCTGGCTCGTTTCACCGCGCGCACCAGGCGTGGTATCTGCATCGCGTGAACGCGGCCGTCCCGGCCGACGAACGCTGGTCGCTGACCGTCGGCAACATCCGCGACGACATGCGCGCGACGATGGACGCGCTCGCCGCACAGCACGGCGCCTACACGCTCGAAACCGTCACGCCGCAAGGCGAGCGCGCGTACGAGACGATCCGCGCGATCACGCGCGTGCTGCCGTGGTCGATCGACCTCGCCGCGCTGGTCGATGCCGGCGCCGATCCGGCCTGCCGGATCGTGTCGTTCACCGTCACCGAAGGCGGCTACTACCTCGACGAACACAACCGGCTCGACATCGCGAACGCCGATCTGGCGGCCGACCTGCAGGGCGCGCGCACGACGCTGTACGGCGCGCTCGCGGCGCTGCTCGCCGAACGCGTGAAGCGCGGCGCGGGCCCGCTCACGCTGCAGAGCTGCGACAACCTGCGCAACAACGGCGCGCGCTTTCGCGCGGGGATGCGCGAATTTCTCGAACGGCGGGGCGAAACGGCCCTTCTCGCGTGGTTCGACGCGCACGTCGCGACGCCGAGCGCGATGGTCGACCGCATCACGCCGCGCCCGACCGCCGACGTGCGCGAACGCGTGCGCGCGGCCACCGGCATCGACGATGCATGCCCGGTGATGGGCGAATCGTTCATCCAGTGGGTGATCGAGGACCGCTTCGCGGCCGGCCGGCCGCGCTGGGAACTGGCCGGCGCCGAACTCGTCGACGATGTGCACCCGTACGAGGAAGCGAAGATCCGCATCCTCAACGCGACGCACAGCTGCATCGCGTGGGCCGGCACGCTCGCGGGCTACACCTACATTCACGAAGGCACGCACGACGCGGCGATCCGCCGCTTCGCGCACGACTACGTGACGCAGGACGTGATCCCGTGCCTGAGCCCGAGCCCGCTCGATCTCGCGCGCTACCGCGACGTCGTGCTCGAACGCTTCGGCAACCCGTACGTGCTCGACACCAACCAGCGCGTCGCGGCCGACGGCTTCTCGAAGATCCCCGGCTTCATCGCGCCGACGCTCGTCGAATCGTTCGCACGCGGCGCGGCGCCGGTGGCCACCGCGGTGCTGCCCGCGTTGTTCCTGCGCTTTCTCGAACGCTGGGCGCGCGGCCTGCTGCCGTATGCGTACCAGGACGGCGTGATGGACGACGACGCCGCGCGGGCGATCGCCGAAGCCGACGACCCGGTCGTCGCGCTGGGCGCGAGCCGCGCGCTGTGGGGCTCGCTCGCCGGCAACGCGGCGCTGTTCGAGGCGCTGCGCGGCGCGCTCGCGCGGGTCGACGCATGGCTGGCGCAGCGCTGACGCGCATCCGGGCGAACCTGCCTTGGCACGTGCGCTGCCGCGCGGCTAAAGTAGCGACTCCCCACTGACGGAACGGATCGCTCATGTATCTCGGCATCGACCTCGGCACCTCGGAAGTGAAGGTATTGCTGCTGGCCCCCGACGGCACGGTCGTCGGCACGGCCGGCACGCCGTTCACCGTGTCGCGGCCGCATCCGCGTTGGGCGGAACAGCATCCGGACGACTGGTGGCAAGGCACGCTCGCCGCGCTCGCCACGTTGCGCGAGCGGCACCCGCACGCGTTCGCGCAGGTGCGCGGCATCGGCCTGTCGGGGCAGATGCACGGCGCCGTGCTGCTCGGCCGCGACGATCGCGTGCTGCGCCCGGCGATCCTGTGGAACGACATGCGCAGCGCCGACGAATGCGCGCTGCTCACCGAGCGCGCGCCCGATCTCCATGCACTGGCCGGCAATCTCGCGATGCCGGGCTTCACCGCACCGAAACTGCTGTGGGTCGCGAAGCACGAACCCGACGTGTTCGCCGCCACCGCGTGCGTGCTGATGCCGAAGGACTACCTGCGGTTCCGGATGACCGGCGCGAAAGTGTCCGACCCGTCGGACGCGGCCGGCACGCTGTGGCTCGACGTCGCGCGCCGCGACTGGTCCGACGCGTTGCTGGCCGCCTGCGACATGACGCGCGACCAGATGCCGCGCATCGTCGAGGGCAACGCGCCGTCCGGCACGCTGCGCGCGGACGTCGCACGCGCGCTCGGGCTGTCGGAGGCCGTCGTGGTCGCGGGCGGCGGCGGCGACAACGCGACGAGCGCGCTCGGCATCGGCGCGATCCACGCGGGCGACGGCTTCGTGTCGCTCGGCACGTCGGGCGTGCTGAGCGTGGTCGGCGACCGTTTCATGCCGAACCCCGCGTCCGCCGTCCATGCGTTCTGCCATGCGATTCCCGATCGCTGGCAATTGATGAGCGTCGTGCTGTCGGCCGCGAGCTGCCTGCGCTGGGTCTGCAAGCTGACGGGCACCGACGAGCCCGCGCTGCTCGCCGAAGTCGAAGCGCTCGACGCCGACGCGCTCGCGACGGCGCCGCTGTTCCTGCCCTACCTGTCCGGCGAACGCACGCCGCACAACGACCCGTATGCGCAGGGCGTGTTCTTCGGCATGACGCATGCGACCGAGCGCGCGCATCTCGGCTACGCGGTGCTCGAAGGCGTGACGCTCGGCCTCGCCGACGGCCTCGACGCATTGCATGCGGCCGGCGTCGAAACCGACCAGCTGTCGCTGATCGGCGGCGGCGCGCGCAGCGCGTTCTGGGCGCAATTGCTCGCCGACGCGCTGAACGTGCGCACGCGCCAGATCGGCGGCGGCGAAACGGGCGCGGCGCTCGGTGCGGCGCGGCTCGGCTGGCTGGCCGTCGGCGGCGATCCGCACACGGTGCTGACCAAGCCGCCGGTGCGTGCCGAATACGCGCCGGACACCGCCCGCCATGCACGGCTGCGCGAACGCCTCGACGCATTCCGCTCGCTGTACCGTCACGTGCAACCGCTGTACGAACCGTCGCGCACGCGGCTCGCATAGGCGCGACCGCGGGGCAGCGCACGACATGCGTTACAGTGGACGCCGTCGTGCGGCCTGTCGGCCGGCCCGCGGGGCGGCCCCCTGATCCAAACCGAATCGCTATCGTGTCCAAGTCCTCAGAAAAACTCGATCTCGCCACCCGTGCCGCGTGGCTCTACTACGTCGCGGGCGACACGCAGAACGAAATCGCCGAGAAGCTGCAGGTCTCGCGCCCGGTCGCGCAGCGCCTCGTCGCGTTCGCGGTCGAGAAGAACCTGATCCGCGTGCGCGTCGATCACCGGCTCGCCGACTGCCTCGATCTCGGCGCGCAGCTGTCGAAACGCTACGGCCTCGCGATGTGCGAAGTCGTGCCCGTCGATGCCGATGCGCCCGACGCGATCGACCGCAAGCTCGCGGTCGCCGGCGCGCAGGTAATGGAGCGCTACCTGAACGAAACGCGGCCGATGGTGATCGCGGTCAGCAGCGGCCGCACGCTGAAGGCGGCGGTCGCGCAGATCGCGCAGATCGACCGCCCGCAGCACCGGCTCGTGTCGATGGTGGGCGCGATCGCGGCCGACGGTTCGTCGAACCGCTACGACGTCGCGCAGTACATCTCCGAGAAAACCGGCAGCAAGCATTTCCTGCTGCCCGCGCCGCTGTTCGCCGACAGCGACGCCGAGCGCGCGCAGTGGTGCAATCACCGGCTGTACCGGATCGTCGAGGCGCTGTCGGGCCAGGCCGACGTCGCGTTCGTCGGGATCGGCAACATCGGGCCGCACTGCCCGCTCTACGAAGACGGCTTCATCACCGAACAGGAACGCGACGAGATGACCGCGCTCGGCGCGGTGGCCGAGCTGCTCGGCGTGCCGATCGACGCGCAGGGTACGCAGATCACGGTGTCGACCAGCGCGCGCGTGACGAGCGTCGCGCTCGCGACGCCGCCGAAGCTGCCGACGATCGCGTTCGCCGGCGGCCCGAAGAAACATGACGCGGTGATCGCCGCGCTGCGCGGCGGCTGGCTGTCGGGGCTCGTCACCGACGAAACCTGCGCGCGCGCCGCGCTCGCCGCGAAGGCAGCCTGACGCCGCCGGTGCCGCCCGCTCAGGCCGCGCGCGGCGCCGGGAACGCGTGCCGGCGCGCGCGCCACGCGCCGATCCACGCGGCCGCCAGCAGCGCGACGAGCGCCCACGGAATCGCGCCGGCGCCCGTCGCGCCGAGCAGCATCCCGCCCGCGATGCCGCCGCCGGCGATCGCGAGGTTCCACACCGTCACGAGCATCGACTGCGCGACGTCGGCCGATTCCCCCGCCGCGTTCGCGGCGGCCGTCTGGAACAGCGTCGGCGCGCCGCCGAACGCGAGCCCCCACAGCGCGACGCCCGCATAGACGATCGCCATCCCGGACCCGGCGCCGAGCATCAGCGCCGCGAGCGCGAACAGCGCGATGCTGGCGAGCGTCAGCCGTCGTTGCGCGGCGCCGATCCATGCGCCCGTCAGCGCGATGCCCGCCAGCGACGCGAGGCCGAACACGAACAGCACCACATCGACCTGCGTGCCCATCCGCACCCCTGCCAGGAACGGCGCGACATACGTGTACAGCATGTTGTGCGCGAGCACGTACGCGAACATCACGGTCAGCACCGGCCGCACGCCGGGCAGCATCATCACGCCAAGCACGGGCTCGCGCGCGCCGGCGGGCTGCCCCGCGTAATCGGGCACGCGCAGGCGGATCCAGCCGATCAACGCGAGCGCCGCCAGCGTGATCAGCGCGAACGCGACGCGCCAGCCGAGCGCCGCGCCCAGCGCGGTACCGGCCGGAATGCCGACCGACATCGCGACCGGCGCGCCGAGCATCGCCACCGCGATCGCACGGCCGCGCAGCGACGCATCGACCATCCGGCTCGCGTAGCCGGCCAGCAGCGCCCACAGCAGCCCCGCCGCCATGCCGGCGACGAAGCGCGCCACGAGCGTGAGCGCGTAGTACGGCGACACGGCCGTCAGCGCGTTCGACACGACGAAGCCGGCGAGCGCCGCGAGCAGCAGGCGGCGCCGGCGCATCGCGCGCGTCGCGGCGACAAGCGGGATCGCCGCGACGATCGAGCCGAGCGCATACACGGTCACGAGCTGGCCGATCAGCGCCTCGGGCACGCGCAGGTCGGCGCTCATCAACGGCAGCAGGCCGGCCGGCAGCGCTTCGGTGAGGATCGTGATGAAGGCGGCGGTGGCGAGCGCCAGCAGGTTCGCGACCGGCAGGCGCTCGGCCGCCTGCACCGGGCGGCCGGCAACGCGGCTGTCCATCGACGGGCAATCGCTCATGACGCGCCCCCGGTTTCGACGCGACGGGCTGTGACAGGCAGGAATGACATGGCGTGACCTCGAACGGTGAAGGAACGCCCATCGTAGGGAGCCGGCGCGGGAAGAAAAACCGGGGTAGAGTTCCGGACAATCCGGACATCGATGTCCGCAATCGGGAACCGGCATGGAAAATCTGGGCGGCTTCGTCGTGTTCGTTCAGGTCGCGGAAACGCGCAGCTTCGTCGCGGCCGGCCGCGCGCTCGGGCTGTCGGCATCGGCGATCGGCAAGCGCATCGCGCGGCTCGAGGCGCGCCTGAACGTGCGGCTCTTTCACCGCAGCACGCGCAGCATCACGCTGACGGCCGAAGGCGCGCGTTTTCTCGAACGGTGCCGGCGCGTGATCGCCGAGCTCGACGCGGCCGAACAGGAACTGACGCACAGTGCCGAAGCGCCGCGCGGGCGGCTGCGCGTGAGCCTGCCGACGATCGGCACGCTGCTGCTGCCGGTGCTCGCCGATTTCATGGCCGCGTATCCGGAGATCGAGCTCGACATCGATTTCAGCGACCGGCTCGTCGACGTCGTCGACGAAGGATTCGACGCGGTGCTGCGCACCGGCCAGCCGTCGGACTCGCGGCTGTCGTCGCGGCTGCTCGGCCATTTCCGCCAGCACCTCGTCGCGTCGCCCGCCTATCTCGACCGGCACGGCACGCCACGCACGCCGGCCGATCTCGCGCGTCACCGCTGCCTGCACTACCGCTTCCCGAGCAGCGGCCGGCTCCAGACCTGGCCGCTGCGCGTGCCGCGTCACGGCCCGCCGCCCGAGGTGCCGGTCACGATGGTCAGCAACAGCGCGGAAGCGCGCCTGTGCTTCGTGCTGCGCGGGCGCGGCATCGCGTGCCTGCCGGAGTTCTTCGTGCACGACGCGCTGGCCGACGGCACGCTGCGCACGGTGCTCGACGAGCACGTCGCGAGCCGCACGCCGTTCCATGTGCTGTGGCCGTCGGGCCGGCACCCGACGCCGAAGCTGCGCGCGTTCGTCGACTACCTGGCCGACCACCTGCGCATCTGAGCGGCGCGGTCGCCGGTCGTCACGCGGCCTTCGCGTGCGCGCTCAGCCGGCGGAACGCGTGGCCTTGCTCGTCGAACAGGTGGCAGTGCTCGGCCTGCGCATGCACGCGCAGCGCCTCGCCGGTGCGGTACGTGTCGAGCGGCGGAATCCGCGCGATCAGTCCGTCCGGCGCGGCGGCCGACTCCGCATACAGATAGGCGGCATCGCCGAGCGACTCGACCGCCATCGTCCGCGCGGCCACCCCGTCCGCGGCGGCGTCGACCAGCAGGTGCTCGGGCCGCACGCCGACGGTCACCGCGGCGCCGCGCTGCAGCGCGCTCGCGTCCACCGCCACGCGCTGCGTCTCGCCGCTGTCGAAGCGCACGAGCACGCCGCCCGCGTCGGCCGATTCGACCGTGCCCTTCAGGAAGTTCATCTTCGGCGAGCCGATGAAGCCCGCGACGAACTGGTTCGCCGGCGCGTGATACAACGTGTTCGGCGTGCCGACCTGCTGCACCGCGCCGCCCGACAGCACGACGATCTTGTCCGCGAGCGTCATCGCCTCGACCTGGTCGTGCGTCACGTAGATCATCGTCGTCTTCAGCTCGTCGTGCAGCCGCGCGAATTCCAGCCGCATCTTCACGCGCAAGGCGGCGTCGAGGTTCGACAGCGGTTCGTCGAACAGGAACACCTTGGGCTTGCGCGTGATCGCGCGGCCGATCGCGACGCGCTGCCGCTGGCCGCCCGACAGCTGCTTCGGCTTGCGGTCGAGCAGGTGATCGATGTGCAGGATCTTCGCGGCCTGCTTCACGGCCTGGTCGATCTCGGGCTTCTTCGCGCCCGCGAGCTTCAGGCCGAACGCCATGTTGTCGTACAGCGTCATGTGCGGGTACAGCGCATACGACTGGAACACCATCGCGATGCCGCGCTTCGCGCTCGGCACGTCGTTGACCTTCGCGCCGTCGATCAGCAGGTCGCCGTTCGAAATATCCTCGAGGCCCGCGATCATCCGCATCAGCGTGGATTTGCCGCAGCCGCTCGGCCCGACGAACACGACGAATTCGCCGTCGGCGATGTCGAGGTTGACGTTGCGCAGCACTTCGGTGTCGTCGTAGCGCTTCGCGATGTTGCGCAGGAGCACGCTTGCCATGATCTGTCTCCGTTCGTTCGTGATGCGCCGCCTCGCCGGCGGCGCGCAATCGTTGCTAGTTCGGCAGCACCGCGCCCGTCGCCTGCCAGCGCGCGACGTAGCCGGGCAACTCGTGCATGTCGTCGAATACGTGACGCGCGCCGATCCCGCGCAGCGCGTCGATCTGGGCCGCCGACGCGTGCCCGCCGCCGACGAAGCCGAGCACGGTCATGCCGGCCGCGGCCGCCGCGGTGATGCCCGTCACGCTGTCCTCGACCACGAGGCAGTGCGCGGGCGCCGCGCCGAGCGAGTGCGCGGCCGCGAGGTACACGTCGGGCGCGGGCTTGGGCCGCGCGACGGCATCCGCGCAGAACAGCCGGTCGCCGAAGAAGCGCGCGAGGCCCGTGCGCGCGAGCGCCGCCTCGACGTATGCGCGGTAGCTGTTGCTCGCGCAGGCCGTCGTCAACGGGATCGCGGCCAGCGCGGTGTCGATGCCGTCGACCATCGGCGCATTGACGGCCGCCGCCTCGACCGCGCGGCGGATCGCGTCGACGTCGGCGGCCGACAGCGTGCGGCCGACGGCCTCGCCGGCACCGGCCAGCACGCGCTCGATGCGCAGCCCGAGCAGCGGCATCACGGCCGGCCGCGCGTCGACGCCCGGCCAGCGCGCATCGAGTTCGCGCACGATCACGTCGGCGGCCACGGCCTCGCTGTCGATCAGCACGCCGTCGCAATCGCAGATCAGGACGTTCGCGGCGTGGCCGGCAGCCCCTTCGCCGGCCGCGCTCATTTGACCGCCCCGAACGTGAGCCCGCGCACGAGCTGCTTCTGCGACAGCCAGCCGACGATCAGGATCGGCGCGACCGCGAGCAGGGAAGCGGCGGACAGCTTCGCCCAGAACAACCCTTCGGGGCTCGAGTACGACGCGATGAACACCGTCAGCGGCGCGGCGTTCGAACTCGACAGGTTGATGCTCCAGAACGCCTCGTTCCACGACAGGATCACGAGCAGCAGCGCGGTGGACGCGAGCCCCGGCAGCGCCATCGGCATCAGCAGGTAGACGATCTCCTGCCACGTCGACGCGCCGTCGATGCGCCCGGCCTCCAGGATGTCCTTCGGGATTTCGTTGAAGTACGTGAAGGTCATCCACACCGCGATCGGCAGGTTGATCAGCGTGTAGACGATCACGAGCCCCGATACCGTATCGAGCAGCCCCGCGTTCTTCCACAGCAGATAGATCGGCACGAGCACGCCGACCGACGGCATCATCTTCGTCGACAGCATCCACAGCAGCACCTTCTGCGTGCGATGGTTCGGAAAGAACGCCATCGCGTAGGCGGCCGGCACCGCGAACAGCAGCGAGATCACCGTGACGCCGGCCGAGATCAGCACCGAATTCCACGCGAACGCGAAGTAGTTGCTGCGCGCGAACACCTCGCGGAAGCTGTCGAGCGTCGGCATGAAGAACAGCGTCGACGCGTAGGCCTGCTGCTCGGTCTTGAACGCGGTGATCGCCATCCAGAAGATCGGGAAGAACAGCAGCAGCGCGATCAGCCACGCGAGCGTGCCGGGCAACGCGCGCCGCACGAGGTCGAACACGGCCGGCCCGCGCCGGCCTTCGAAGGTCAGGTCGCTCATTTCTCGTACTCTCCCTTCAGGTTGCGCGCGAGCATCCGCACGAGGAAGAACGACACGACGTTCGCGACCACCACGGCGATGATGCCGCCCGCGGACGCGAGGCCGACGTCGAACTGCTGCAGGCCCAGCGCGTAGATCAGGTAGGACAGGTTGGTCGTCGCGTCGCCCGGGCCGCCGCCCGTCGTCGTATAGATTTCCGCGAAGATCGACAGCAGGAAGATCGTCTCCATCATCACGACCACGGCGATCGCACGCTTCAGGTGCGGCAGCGTGATGTAGAAGAACATCGCGATCGGGCCCGCGCCGTCGATGCGCGCGGCTTCCTTCTGCTCCTGGTCGAGCGACTGGATCGCGGTGAACAGGATCAGGAACGCGAACGGCAGCCACTGCCACGCGACGATGATGATCACCGCGGTGAGCGGGTAGTCGGCGAACCAGTCGATCGGCGTCATCCCGAGCGCGCGCATCGCGTTCGCGACGAGCCCGTACACCGGGTGCAGGATCATGTTCTTCCAGATCAGCGCGGAGACCGTCGGCATCACGAAGAACGGCGCGATCGCGAGCAGCCGCGCGACGCCCTGCCCGTAGAACTTGCGGTCGAACAGCACGGCCATCAGCACGCCGCCGACCACCGTGATCGCGAGCACCGCGCCGATCAGCACGAGCGTGTGCCAGATCGCGGGCAGGAACGACGGATCGGTCGCGAGGAAGCGGTAGTTGTCGAACCCGGCGAAACCTTTCACGTCCGGATTCAGCAGGTTGTAGCGCGAGAACGAATACCAGATCGTCATCGCGAGCGGAATCGACATCCACAGCAGCAGCACCGCGACGGACGGCGACACGAGCCAGCTCGCGCCGCCGCGCGCGCGGCGCGGCGCGCCCGGCGGCGACGACGCGTCGCCGACCGACGGCGCGTGGGCGTGACTCAGGGGAAGACGCAGGTGACGCATGATCGGAGTCCCTCCGGTTGATGCGCGGGCGCGAACGGCCTGCCCGCCTTTCGGCTTCGCCGGCCCGCGGTGTGCAACGGCGCACGCCGCGGGCCGCGTGACTGCCGGCGCGTTACTTCTTGTAGCCGGCCTGCCGCACCGCGCGGTCGGCGGCGGCCTGCCCGGCGGCGAGCGCCTGGTCGACCGTCATCTGGCCCGCGACCGCGCCCGCGATCGACTGGCCGACCACCGTGCCGAACGACTGGAATTCAGGAATCCCGACGTACTGCACGCCCGTGTACGGCACCTTCTTCAGCGACGGATCGTTCGGGTCGGCCGTCTCGATCGCCTTCAGCACGAAGTCGGAGAACGGCGCGGCGGCCTTGTACTCGGGGCGCTGGTACGTCGACGCGCGCGTGCCCGGCGGCACCGATGCCCAGCCTTCGTCCTTGCCGACCATCTCGATGTACTGCTTCGACGTCGCCCACGCGATGAACTTGCGCGCGGCGTCCTGCTGCTTCGACGTCTTCGGCACGGCCAGCGCCCATGCCCACAGCCAGTGCGAACCCTTCGGCGTGGCGGCCACCGGCGCGGCCGCGAAACCGATCTTGTCGGCCACCTGCGACTGCTGCTTGTTGTAGAGCATGCCGGCCGCGACCGTCGCGTCGATCCACATCGCGCACTTGCCCGAGGCGGTCAGCGTCAGGTTCTCGTTGAAGCCGTTCGAGCTCGCTCCCGGCGGGCCGTCCTTCTTCAGCAGGTTCACGTAGAACGAGATCGCCTTCTTCCATTCGGGCGACGTGAGCTGCGCGTTCCAGTTCTCGTCGAACCAGCGCCCGCCGAACGTGTTCACCACCGTCGACACGTACGCCATGTTCTCGCCCCAGCCGGCCTTGCCGCGCAGGCAGATCCCGTAGGTGCCCTTCGCCTTGTCGGTGAGCTTGTCCGCGAATTCGGCGATCTGGTCGTAGGTCGGCTGGTCGGGCATCTTCAGCCCCTTCGCCGCGAACAGGTCCTTGCGGTAGAACGTCATCGAGCTTTCGACATAGAACGGCAGCGCGTAGAGCTGGCCGTTGTACGACAGGCTGTCGCGCGCGGTCTTCACGATGTCGTTCAGGTCGTAGTCCGCGGGCAGCCCGGTGATCGGCGCGAGCCAGCCGCGCTTGCCCCACTGCGGCGTCTCGTAGGTGCCGATCGCCATCACGTCGAACTGGCCGCTGCCGGTCGTGATGTCGGTCGTCGCGCGCTGGCGCAGCACGTTCTCCTCGAGGATCACCCAGTTCAGCTTGATGTCGGGGTTCGCCTTCTCGAACGCCGGCGACAGCTTCTTCAGCTCGATCATGTCGGGGTTGTTCAGCGTCGCGATCGTCAGCGTGCCGGCGGACGCGGCGCAGGCCGCCGTCGCGAGCGCGGCTCCGGCAAGGCAGCGTGCGGCGGCGTCGAGCATCTTTCGTTGCATGGCATGTCTCCTGTGTTTGTTCGAAGTGTCGTCGGTGTTGCGTGTTGCGTCGTTTCCTTCGCGGCCCGTCATGCCGGCCGCTGCATCCCGCACGCGCGCGCATAGTGCGCGATCACGTCGCGTATCCGGTGGCGCACCCAGGCGCGCGGCTCCTGCGCGAGGCCGCCCGCGCGGCACGCCGCGTAGACGTCCGGCAGCCACTGCGCGACGAGCGTCTCCGGCACCGGCTGCCGCGCGAGGTTGCCGAACAGCTGCTCGACCGCGGCCGCGACGGCCGGCTGCAGCCAGTAGTAGCGGATCCGGTCGCTGTAGCTGAACTGGCGCGCGAGCCGCTGCTCGGCCTCGTCGCCGCGGTAGTACGGCGCCCAGTGCTCGGGCTGCGCGCGCATCGCGGCGTCGACGACCTCCCGCAGCCGCGAGCGCTGCGCGACGTCGTCGATCAGCGCCTCCTCGATGAACGTCAGCGCGAACAGCGCCTCGCGCAGCGCGAACGTCAGCGCCGGGCCGACCTTCAGCACCGCGAAGTGGTCGCGCACGAGCGCGGCGAGCGCGCCTTCGGTCTGGTAATCGGTCGAGTGCGCCTCGAACACGAGGCGCGGTGTCTGCAGGATACTCGCGCCGAGCGACGCCGCCTTCGCGCTGTCGTAGTCGAGCACGTGGCGATCGTCGAAGTCGACGCCCGGCTGCGCGACGACCGCGACCACGCGTGTCCATGCGTCGTCGAGGCCGGCCGCCGCGAACGCGCGGCGGTGCGCGTCGAGCGTCGCCGCGACGCTGTCGCTGCGCGTGACCGAGATCCGCGCGATCGCCGCATCGTCCGCTTCGTTCGCGCCGCCGCTCACTTCGCCGCCCGGCGTCGGCACCTCGGTGCCGATCACGTAGACGGGCGCGAGACCGGCACGCGCCGCCGCGTCTTCCGCCGCGCGGCACAGCTCGGCCGCGCGCGCGGCGATCGTGCGATCGTCGAGCCGCACCGGATCGTCCGCGCACGCCATGCTCGCGTCGAGGTGGATCTTCTCGAAGCCGGCTTCGACATACGCGGCGACCATCGCGACCGCCTCGCGCATCGCGTCGGCCGCGCGGCGGTGCCGCCACGGGTTCGGGCCGAGATGGTCGCCGCCGAGCACGAGCGCCGACGGCGCGAGCCCGCAACGCGCGGCGATCGCATCGACGTCGCGGCGAAAATCGGCGGGCGTCATGCCCGTATAGCCGCCGAGATGGTTCACCTGGTTGCAGGTCGCCTCGATCAGGAGCGGCGAGCCGTCCGCGCGCGCGGCTTCGCACGCGGCCTCCAGCACGAGCCGGTGCGCGCTGCAGATCGAATAGATGCCGCGCTGCGCGTCGGCGCGGTTCGCGTCGAAGATCATCCGCAGCACCGCGTCCGCGTGCGCGGTGCGCGGACGGTCGGCAAGGGTCGTCAGGCCGGACATGCGATACCTCGTTCGGTCAGGAAACGGTCGATCTCGGCCGCATCGCTGTTGCCCTCCATCGGGCCGCGCCGCGTCACCGCGATCGCGCCGGCCGCGTTCGCGCGGCGCAACGCGGCATCGATCGGCACGCCCGCGACGAGGCTCGCGACGAGCGTGCCGCCGAAGCAGTCACCGGCACCGGTCGGGTCGACTTCGTCGACCGGAAAGGCCGGCGCGTCGACGCGGTTCGCGCGATCGAACGCGACGCTGCCTTGCGCGCCGCGCCTCAGCACGACGCGCTCGAGCAACGGGTGCGTCGCGAGCAGGCCCGCGATCGCGCGCTCGGCCGGTTGCGGCCCGCAGAAGAACGGCAGGTCGGCCTCGCTCGGCAGGAACAGGTGGCACGCGGCGAGCATCTCGTCGAGCGCCGCGCGCATCGGGCGAAAGCTCAGCATCTCGGGGCGCACGTTCGGATCGAACGACACCTTCGCGCCGGCGCGCGCGGCCTCGATCACGCCGCGCTGCACGGCCGCGATCGCCGATTCGCTCGTCAGCGACGAGCCCATCACGTGGAAGTAACGGCAGCCGTCGAACATCGCGGCATCGACGTCGGACGCATCGACGCACGCGGCCGCGCTGGTGGACAGCGTGAAGACGAAGCTGCGCGAGCCGTCGTCGCGGTACGCGACGAACGCGGTGCCGGTCGGGCGCGCGACGCGGCGGATGCGCGCAACCTCGACGCCGTCGCGTTCGAGCCGCGCGACGATCGCGTCGCCGAACGCGTCGCGGCCGACGCAGCCCGCATACGCGACGCGCGCGCCGAGCCGCGCGGCCTGGTCGGCGAAGATCGCCGGCGCGCCGCTCGGGAACGGCCCCGCGAACAGGCCCGGCGTATCGAAACCCTGGCCGCGCTCGGCGGCGACGAATTCGGCGAGCAGTTCGCCGGCCACGACGATCTCGGCCATCAGGCGTGCCCTCCTCGTCCGACCGCGGCCGCGTCGTCGCGGGCCGGCCGGCAGGTTGCGCGTGCGAGCGACATCACGTCAGCTCATCCAGTTGCCGCCGTCGACGTTCAGCGTCTGGGCGGTGACGTAATCGGCGTCGGCCGACGCGAGGAACAGCGCGGCGCCCGTCAGGTCGCCCGGCACGCCCATGCGGCCGAGCGGCACGGCTTCGCCGACGAGCCGCTTCTTCTCGCCGAGCGGCCGGTTCTCGTAGCGCGCGAACAGCGCATCGACCTGCTCCCACATCGGCGTGTCCACCACGCCCGGCGCAATCCCGTTCACGTTGATCCGGTGCGGCGCGAGCGCGAGCGCGGCCGACTGCGTATAGCTGATCACCGCGGCCTTGGTCGCGCAGTAGTGCGAAACGAGTGCCTCGCCGCGACGGCCGGCCTGCGACGACATGTTGACGATCTTGCCGCCGCGGCCCTGCTCGACCATTCGCTGCGCGACGGCCTGCATCAGGAAGAACAGCCCCTTCACGTTGACCGAGAACAACCGGTCGAACACGTCCCACGATTCGTCGAGGAGCGGCCGCATGTCGAACAGCGCCGCATTGTTGAACAGGATGTCGACGCCGCCGAAGCGCTCGACCGCCGTGGCGACGATCCGCTCGATGTCGTCGCGGCGCGTGACGTCCGCGGTGACGGCCACCGCGCGGCCGGGGTTCGCCTCGATCAACCGCGCGAGCGAGCCGCCGGCGGGCTTCAGATCGACCAGCACGCAGCGCGCGCCCTCGTCCAGATAGCGTTGCGCGACCGCCTCGCCGATGCCGCTTGCGGCGCCCGTCAGGATCGCGACCTTGTCTTCCAGTCTCACTGGCTGTCTCCGGTTTGTTCTGCTGTACGACGGTCGCGAGGTGAGCGAACGCTCGCAAACCGATCAATTGCTCTGTTTGTGATCGAATGATCGGATACGCGATTCATGCTGTCAAGGCGACGCGACGGCTTTCTATGACGCGCTGCGGCACAACCGCGCTCGACGGCGGCCCGTCGCGCACGCCCGGCAAGGCGCCGCGCACGCGGTGCGGCGCAGTGGGATCGACGGTGAAGGGGACGGAGCGAGGCAGGAAACGGGGAATTCACGCTGCACGGCGCGACGATACGTTATATCATCGCGATACTGTGTTTCATCGCCCTGCTTTACGCCATGGCTACCTCATCGTCCATTGACGCCCGGCTGTCCCGGGCCGACGCATTCGCCGCCGAGCACGGGCTCGCGTGGACGCCGCTGCGCCGCCAGGTCTACGAGCGCGTGCTGGCCGCGCAGCGCCCGATCGGCGCGTACGACCTGCTCGCCGAACTCGAACCGCAACGCGGCCGCGTGCCGCCGACGACCGTCTATCGCGCGCTGGATTTCCTCGTCGAGCACGGCTTCATCCACCGGATCGAATCGAAGAACGCGTTCTTCGCATGCTGCGAGATCGGCGTGCCGCACGAAGGCCAGTTCCTGATCTGCGATTCGTGCGGCGACACCGTCGAGATTCCCGGCGGCGACCTCGCGAAGCAGTTGTCCGCGAGCGAACCCGCGCACGGTTTCGAAGTTCACCACCAGGTCGTCGAGCTGAGCGGCCTGTGCGGACACTGCAAGCGCAAGCCCGCGCAGCGCTGACGCCGAATCGCGCGGCGCACGCGCCGCCCTTCCAACGAGGAGTTCCATGTCCATTGCCCTGAAGCGCCGCACGCCGCGGCGTGCCCTGTCGCCTGTTCGCCGCGTCGCCGCCGCGTTCGCCACGTTCGCCGCGCTGTCGCTCGCGGCGCCCGCGTTCGCGCAGGCCGCGACCGTCAACGTCGTCGCCGCCGAGAATTTCTACGGCGACGTCGCGACGCAGATCGGCGGCAGCCGCGTCGCGGTCACGAGCATCCTCAGCAATCCCGACCAGGATCCACACCTGTTCGAAGCGAGCCCGAAGACGGCTCGCGCGCTGCAGCACGCACAGGTCGTGATCTACAACGGCGCCGACTACGACCCGTGGATGGCCAAGCTGCTCGGTGCGTCGAAACAGGCGAAGCGCGCGACGATCGTCGTCGCCGACCTCGTCGGCAAGAAGGCCGGCGACAACCCGCACCTGTGGTACGACCCGGCGACGATGCCCGCCGCCGCGCGCGCGATCGCCGCCGAGCTCGGCCGTGCCGATCCGGCGCACAAGGCCGAATACGATGCGAACCTGCAGAAGTTCGTCGCGTCGTTGAAGCCCGTCGACGACCAGGTCGCCGCGCTGCGCGCGAAGTACAAGGGCGTGCCCGTGACGGCCACCGAGCCGGTATTCGGCTACATGTCCGACGCGATCGGTCTCGACATGCGCAACCAGCGGTTCCAGCTCGCGACGATGAACGACACCGAGGCCAGCGCGCAGGACGTCGCCGCGTTCGAGAACGACCTGCGCAAGAAGCAGGTGCGCGTGCTGATCTACAACAGCCAGGCCGAAGAACCGATGACCAGGCGCATGCTGAAGATCGCGCGCGACGGCGGCGTGCCGACCGTCAGCGTCACCGAGACGCAGCCGGCCGGCAAGACCTTCCAGCAATGGATGGCCGGCCAGCTCGACGCGCTCGGCGCCGCGCTTTCCGCCGGCAAGCCATAAACGACCGTAACGACATGACCGCCACTCCCCATGCACTCGCCGTCGATCGCGTCACGCTCGAACTGGGCGGACGCACGATCCTGCGCGACGTCAGCTTCTCGATCGAGCCCGGCGAATTCGTCGGCGTGCTCGGGCCGAACGGCGCGGGCAAGACGACGCTGATGCGCGCGGTGCTCGGGCTCGTGCCCGTGTCGGCCGGCACGCTGTCCGTCGGCGGCGTGCCGGTCGTGCGCGGCAATCCGTCGATCGGCTACATGCCGCAGATCAGGAGCGGCCTCGCGAACCGCCGGATGCGCGGCTACGACTTCGTCGCGATGGCCGCCGACGGCCACCGCTGGGGGCTGCCGCACACGAACGCGGCCACGCGCCGCGACGTCGACCGCGTGCTCGATCTCGTCGGCGGCCCGACGCTCGCGCGCCGGCCGCTGTCCGAGCTGTCGGGCGGCGAACGGCAGCGCCTGCTGCTCGCGCAATGCCTGCTCGGCAATCCGAAGCTGCTGCTGCTCGACGAGCCGCTGATCAGCCTCGACCCGAACCACCAGCGCGGCGTCGTCGAGCTCGTGCGCACCGTGCAGCGCGAGCTCGGCATCACCGTGCTGTTCTCCGCGCACGAACTGAATCCGCTGCTGAACGCGCTCGATCGCGTGCTGTATCTCGGCAACGGCGTCGCGGCGCTCGGCACCGTCGACGAGGTGATCACGAAGCCCGTGCTGTCGCGGCTCTACGGGTCGCCGATCGACGTGATGCGCGTGAACGGCAAGATCTTCGTGATGTCGGGCGACGTCGAGATCGAGAAGCACGACCACGAACACGAGGACGACGACGGCCACTCGCACGGCGGCGGCCACGGCCATCACCACCACGGACACGCCCATCCCGGGCATTCGCACGATGTTTGACTACGACTTCATGATCAACGCCTTCGCGGCGTCGGGGATCGTCGCGGTGCTCGCGGGCATCGTCGGCTACTTCCTGGTGCTGCGCGGGCAGACCTTCGCCGGCCACGCGCTGTCGCACGTCGGCTTCACCGGCGCGACCGGCGCGGTGCTGCTCGGCATCTCGCCGATCTGGGGAATGGTCGGCTTCACGCTCGCGGCCGGGATCGGGATGGGCGCGCTCGGCGAAAAGCTCGCGGGCCGCGACGTCGCGATCGGCGTGATCCTGTCGGGCGCGCTCGGCTTCGGCCTGCTGTTCCTGCATTTCTATACGTCGTTCGCGACGCAGGTCACCGCGCTGCTGTTCGGCAACGTGCTCGCGGTCAGCCACGACACGCTCGCGGTGCTCGCGGGCATCGGCGCGGTGAGCCTCGCCGCGCTCGCGCTGATCGCGCGCCCGCTGCTGTTCGCGTCGCTGCAGCCCGAGCTGGCCGAAGCGAAGGGCGTGTCGCTGCGCACGGTGTCGATGCTGTTCCTCGCGGTGTGCGCGCTCGCGGTGGCCGCGGCGACGCAGATCGTCGGCGTGCTGCTCGTGTTCACGCTGCTGGTCGGGCCGGCCGCGGCCGCGCAGAACGTGTCGACGCGCTTGTCGACGGGCGTGCTGCTCGCCGCGCTGTTCGCACTGTTCGAGGCGTGGGCCGGCATCGTGCTCGCGTATCACACCGACTGGCCGACGAGCTTCTGGATCACCGCGCTGTCGGCGCTCGTGTACGGCGCGAGCCTGTTGCGGCGCAACTGACCGCCGCCCGACGCAAAGTCAAAACGCCGGCGTGCCCGAAGGCAGCGCCGGCGTTTTTTATTGCCCGCGAATTCGTGCGGCGCGCCCCGTGCGCGACCGGCTTCCCTCTCCGCTCACCCAACCAGCACACGCGCATGATGCGCAATGTGATCGGCGATGAACGTCGAGATGAAGTAGTAGCCGTGGTCGTAGCCCGGATGACGACGCAGCGTCAGCGGCTGGCCGGCCTTCGCGCAGGCGGCCTCGAACACGTCGGGATTCAGCTGGTTCGCGAGGAATTGATCGGCCAGCCCCTGGTCGACGAGGATGCCTTCCGCGAACTTCGGCGCATCGGCGCGCGCGACGAGCTCGCTCGCATCGTGCGCCTTCCAGGCGTCGCGATCGTCGCCGAGGTAGCCCGAGAACGCCTTTTCGCCCCACGGGCAGCGCGTCGGCGCGGCGATCGGCGCGAACGCCGACACCGACCGGTACAGGCCCGGATGGCGCAATGCGAGCGTCAGCGCGCCGTGCCCGCCCATCGAGTGGCCGAAGATCCCGAGCCGCGCGCCGTCGATCGGCAGCTCGGCCGCGACGAGCGCGCGCAGCTCGCCCGTCACGTACGACTCCATCCGGTAATGCGCGGACCACGGCGCCTCGGTCGCATCGACGTAGAAGCCCGCGCCGACGCCGAAATCCCACGCATCGGTCTCGCCCGGCACGCCCGCGCCGCGCGGGCTCGTATCGGGCATCACGAGCGCGATGCCGTGCTGCGCCGCGTACTGCTGCGCGCCGCCCTTGATCGCGAACGTCTCGTCGGTACACGTGAGGCCCGCGAGGTAGAACAGCGCCGGCACGCGGCCGTGCGCCGCCTGCGGCGGCAGGTACACCGAGAACTTCATCGGCAGGCCGATGGCCGCCGAATCGTGACGGTAGAAGCGCTGCTCGCCGCCGTGGCACGCATGCGAGGAAACGAGTTCGAGCATGACGGTGCGCTCCCGCTCAGTACAGCACGACCGAACGGATCGACTCGCCGGCCTTCATCAGGTCGAAGCCTTCGTTGATCCGCTCGAGCGGCAGCGTATGCGTGATCAGGTCGTCGATGTTGATCTTGCCTTCCATGTACCAGTCGACGATCTTCGGCACGTCGGTGCGGCCGCGCGCGCCGCCGAACGCCGAGCCCTTCCACTCGCGGCCCGTCACCAGCTGGAACGGACGCGTGCTGATTTCCTCGCCCGCCGCGGCCACGCCGATGATGAACGACTGGCCCCAGCCCTTGTGCGTGCACTCGAGCGCCTGGCGCATCAGCTTCACGTTGCCCACGCATTCGAACGAGTAGTCGGCGCCGCCGTCGGTCAACTGCACGATGTGGTCGACGACGTTCTCGACTTCGTTCGGGTTGATGAAGTGCGTCATCCCGAACTTCTTCGCGAGCGCCACGCGCTTCGGGTTGATGTCGACGCCGATGATCTTGTCCGCGCCGACCATCTTCGCGCCCTGGATCACGTTCAGGCCGATCCCGCCGAGACCGAACACGACGACGTTCGCCCCCGCCTCGACCTTCGCCGAGTACACGACCGCGCCGACGCCCGTCGTCACGCCGCAGCCGATGTAGCAGATCTTGTCGAACGGCGCGTCCTCGCGCACCTTCGCCACCGCGATTTCCGGCACGACGATGTAGTTCGAGAACGTCGACGTCCCCATGTAGTGGAACAGCGGCTTGCCGTCGAGCGAGAAACGCGACGTCGCGTCGGGCATCAGGCCCTTGCCCTGCGTCGCGCGGATCTTCTGGCACAGGTTGGTCTTGCGCGACAGGCAGAACTTGCACTCGCGGCATTCGGGCGTATAGAGCGGAATCACGTGATCGCCCTTGCGCACGGTGCCGACGCCGGGGCCGACGTCGACCACCACGCCCGCGCCTTCATGGCCGAGGATCGCCGGGAAGATCCCTTCCGGATCGGCGCCCGACAGCGTGTAGTAGTCGGTGTGGCAGATGCCGGTGGCCTTCACCTCGATCAGCACTTCGCCGGCGCGCGGCCCTTCGAGATCGACTTCCTCGATCGTCAGCGGCGCACCCGCCTTCCATGCAATCGCGGCTTTCGTTTTCATCGTGTCACTCCTGTCTGTCTGTGAGGTCGGCCCGGGTGCGCGCTGCGGCGCCCGCCGGGTTCCATGCAAAGCTGTCGAAGCCGTGCCGCGCGGCATCGTGCGCGGCACCGCAACGGAATCCCGTGCTCGCCATGATCGCCGCTCCCGGCACGCACCGCGTGCGGGAAACGGTCGTCGGCTTGCCACGATGCGTCATGGCTGACGCAAAAGAACAAGTGTTCGAGTTTAAACGCCCGTCGTGAACCATGCATCCGTGCGCGCGTACAGATCGATGAAGCGCGCGTGACGCGCGGCCAGCGAGCGGTCCTCGCGCGGCGCGGCGACGGGCGACGCGGCGGGCGCCAGCGCGCGCAACGCGTCTTCCCGCCAGTGCCCGATCGCGACGCCCGCGAGCAGCGCCGCACCGCGCGTCGCGGCATTCGGGCAGTCGATCGCGTGCAGCGACGCGCCGAGCGCGTCGGCGAGCAGCTGGCGCCAGCGCGGATCGACCGAGCCGCCGCCCGCGAGACGCAGCGTCGTCACCGGGTCGCGGCGGTCGGCATCGCGGATCGCATCGAGCCCCGCACGCAACGCGAACGCGACGCCTTCGAACGCCGCGCGCATCATCGCACCGCGCGTGTCGCCGAGCCCGAGGCCGAGCCAGCCGCCGCGCGCGTCGGGGTTCATCCACGGCGAACGCTCCCCCGTCAGGTACGGCAGGAAGCACAGCCGTTCGGACGCCGGCCGCGCGAACGCATCGTCATACGCGTCGGCCCATCCCGCATAACCCAGCCAGCCGCGAACGGCTTCGAGCGCGAGCCCGACGTTCTGCATCGCGGCCATCGTGTAGTAGCCGCCGCCGGCCGCGGTGCGATAGCGGTGCAGCCCGCGCCGCGCGGGCGGCAGCGTATCCGCGAGCACGACGATCTGGCCGCCGCTGCCGGTCGTCAGCAGCGCGTCGCCCGCGGCAACCAATCCGCTGCCGAGCGCCGCGCACGCCGTGTCGGCCGCGCCCGTCGCCAGCGGCACGCCGGCGGGCAGGCCGAGCGCCGCGGCGGCCTGCGCGCCGAGCGTGCCGCCGCGCGCGGTCGACGCGCGCACCGGCGCGAGGCAGTCGGCCGGCAAGCCGAGCGCCTCGATCAATGCCCGATCCCACGCGCCATCGGGCGTCGCGAGCGCGGTCGCGCACGCGTCGCTCGGGTCGGCCGCGACGTCGCCGCCCAGCGCGATGCGCAGCCAGTCCTTCGGCTGCACGGCCCGACGGGCGGCGCGCAGCGCATCGGGTTCGTGCGCGGCCAGCCAGCGCAGCAGCGGGCCGGCCATGCCGGGCGCGACGGGGTTCGGGGCGACGGGCAATCCGGCGACGGGCACTCCGGCGACGGGCCAGCCGGCCGCGTCCGCTTCGCGCGCCGCGCGCGTGTCGGGCCACAGCAGCGCGGGCCGCACCGGTTGTCCGGCCGCGTCGATCAGCACGACGCCGTGCATCTGGCCCGAGAAGCCGATCGCCGCGACCTGCGCACGCTCGCCGGCCGGCAGCCGCGCGGCCGCGCGCACGAGCGCCTGCCACCACGTATCGGGCGCGATCTCGGCCCAGCCGGGCTGCGGCGACGACAGCGCATAAGGTTCGCTCGCGACTGCCCGCTCGACGCCATCTGCATCGAGCGTGACAAGTTTGATGGAGCCGGTGCCGAGGTCGATTCCGAGCAGGCGCATGACGGGTAGGCGAATTCGAATGAACGGATGTCGATGATAACGGGATCGCGATGTGCGCCCCGGCTTTTGCCGCCACGCCGGCGCGCCGGACATGCGGCCGGCCGACCGGTTTCACCGGGCCGCAACCCGCACGCAAAAGCGGGCGTTAGCGGGTTAACCCGGCACGAATTTGCATCGGTCCTTTTTGCCACTATGCGGCCCGCCCGATACAGACCATAAAGCAGCGCATATTTGGCACGGGGGTCAGCGCTATTTTGAAGGGCTATAAAACCGGGGAACCTCACTCCTGCGGCAGTTTCCCGATGATCGACACCCTGCTCCATGCCGAAACGGCATATCGAACCAGCAAAGAACGGAATAGTACCCAGCGCTCTTGTTGCGTGGATTCATTCCGCATAACTTCGTATCACCCCGAAAACAAGATCATGGAGTGAGACAGATGCAATCGAACACGGTCCATCCGTGCGATGAGGTGCTGCCGACCGGCAAGCTGGTAACGCTTGGCCTGCAGCACGTCCTCGTCATGTACGCCGGCGCCGTTGCCGTGCCGCTTATCGTTGGCGCCGCACTCAAGCTGCCGAAAGACCAGATCGCGTTCCTGATCAGCGCCGACCTGTTTTCGTGCGGTATCGCCACGCTGATCCAGACGCTGGGCCTGTGGATCTTCGGGATCCGCCTGCCCGTCATCATGGGCTGCACGTTCGCGGCGGTCGGCCCGATGATCGCGATCGGCACGAACCCCGGCCTCGGCATTCTCGACATCTTCGGTTCGACGATCGCGGCCGGCATCATCGGCATCGTGCTCGCGCCGATGATCGGCAAGCTGTTGCGGTTCTTCCCGCCGGTGGTCGTCGGCACCGTGATCGCGGTGATCGGGCTGTCGCTGATGGAAGTCGGCATCAACTGGGCGGCCGGCGGCGTCGGCAACCCGGAGTACGGCAGCCCGGTCTATCTCGGCCTGTCGCTGCTCGTGTTGACGCTGATCCTGCTGATCAACAAGTACGGCCGCGGCTTCGTCGCGAACATCTCGGTGCTGCTCGGCATCGTCGCCGGCTTCGCGATCGCGTTCGCGATCGGCCGCGTGAATACCGACGGCGTCGCACACGCGCCGTGGGTCGGCTTCGTGATGCCGTTCCACTTCGGCCTGCCGCACTTCGACCCGCTGTCGATCGTGACGATGGTCACGGTGATGTTCGTCACGTTCATCGAATCGACCGGCATGTTCCTCGCGGTCGGCGACATGGTCGACCGCCCGGTCAACCAGGAGCGCCTGGTGCGCGGCCTGCGCGTCGACGGCCTCGGCACGCTGATCGGCGGCATCTTCAACTCGTTCCCGCATACGTCGTTCTCGCAGAACGTCGGCCTGATCGGCGTGACGGGCGTGAAGAGCCGGTTCGTGTGTGCGACGGGCGGCGTGATCCTCGTGCTGCTCGGCCTGTTCCCGAAGATGGCGCAGGTCGTCGCGTCGGTGCCGCCGTTCGTGCTCGGCGGCGCGGGCATCGTGATGTTCGGGATGGTGGCCGCGAACGGCATCAAGGTACTGTCCAAGGTCGACTTCGTGAACAACGCGCACAACCTGTTCATCGTCGCCGTGAGCGTCGGCATGGGCCTCGTGCCGGTCGTGTCGCCGCACTTCTTCTCGAAGCTGCCGCCCGCGCTCGCGCCGATCCTGCACAGCGGCATCCTGCTGGCGTCGGCATCGGCCGTGATCCTGAACATCGTGTTCAACGGCGTGAAAGGCGAGAAGGATGCGCGCTGCGAGATCCGCCGCGCCGGACACGACTTCGACGGACGTCCCGCCGACGTGCACCACTGATCGCCCCGCGCCGGACGACGGCGCGACGCGATAACGCAAGACGCCACGGCATGCCGTGGCGTTTTGCTTGTTCCCGGCTGGGCCCACGCGGCCGTGGCGCCGTGGACGCCACGTACGCGCCCCCGCGAGGCGCCGCGCGTCAGCCTCCGTGCAACGCCAGCGCCCGCATGATGTTTCGCGCGCAGGCCTCCGGCGTGGCCGTGCTGGTATCGACGCTCACATCGCAGGTCATGCCCGCATGCACCCTGTCGTACTGCCAGCGCGCGAGCCCCGCGAGACGATCGCCCCGTCGCCGCTCCCGTTCCTCGAGCACCTCCAGCGGACAGTGGACGCCGACCAGGCTGACCGTAAACGGCGCCAGCAAACGGGCGTACTCGGCCTTCTCGTCGCCCAGCAGCACCTCGTCGACGATCAGATTGTTGCCCTGCTCCGCCAGCGCGACGATCGCGTGGCGCATCCCCTGCATCGCTCGCCGGGCAACCGGCCCGCTGCTGATCGACACCACGTTCCTGCCGTCCTCGACGAACGACGAAAACGTGAATCCGGCCGCGTCGTTCAGATAGCGCGCGGGCAGCATGTCGAGAAACGCATCCATCCGGACGTGCAGGTACGGGCTGGCCAGCAGCGCCTGGAGCGCATGCGCGAGCGACGTCTTGCCTGAACTGCCCGCGCCGTTGAGCAGGATGATCCGGGTCGTTTTCATGCAGCGAGTGTACCTGCGCGTGTTGAACGACGCCGGACGGGTGGGCGGAACGCCGATGCGATTGCCGGCACGTCGGCGCGGACACAAAAAAGAAAACGCCACGGATTGTGGCCCGTGGCGTTCTCGTTTCCGCATACAGCCGGTTCCAGGGACAGGCGCGGCTGGCCGCCCCTGCCCTTCGTTGCACTTACCCGTTCGTCGCGGCCGCCGACGCAGCGGCCGGAGCAGCCGCCTTGTCGTAGTCGACCGGCGCATCCGGCGCGCGCGGCGTTTCGCCTGCGTGCTGGATCCAGCCGCCGCCCAACGCGCGGTACAGGTCGACCAGGTTCGTCCA
>NZ_CADFDK010000015.1 GCF_902832885.1 Burkholderia seminalis DSM 23518 | reverse complement strand
TCTTTTTTTCCGCAGGCAGCCAGGAAAACCGCGGCTGCCGCGACAGTGATCAAGCGGTATGGAACCCGTTCGACGCGCATGGAGCGACCTCTGTGTGTAACCAATGGAATAAGTGCAGCACCCGGCGGGAGCGCAACACGGATGCGCCTCGCGGCGCAGATCGAACACCTGAATTACTGGACTGCTGGATACAGCACGTCGGCACGAAACCTCCATGCCGACGGGATGCCGCGAACTGCGGACTGGTACTTTGGCGGGAATCAGCAGAGTGGGATATTAACTGATTGCCACTTGGGTCATTCGATCGTAGGGTGGTATTGTATATACATTCATGGATGTATGTAAAAAGCCCGTTTGTACTCCGCCGACTGTCCAGTCTTACAGATTGTTACCCGTCGCAAGCATAGCCCGTCTCAATGATGGCCGCGAGGGGTTGCGGACCCTAAATTCACCTACGATCGATCCAATCAGGCCTGCACATGGTCAGACGTACCAAGGAGGAGGCGCTCGAGACGCGCAACCGCATTCTCGACGCCGCCGAGCACGTGTTCTTCGAGAAGGGCGTGTCGCACACGTCGCTCGCGGACATCGCCCAGCACGCCGGCGTGACGCGCGGCGCGATCTACTGGCACTTCGCGAATAAAAGCGAGCTGTTCGACGCGATGTTCGACCGCGTGTTCCTGCCGATCGACGAACTGAAGCGGATGCCGCTCGACGCACCGGGCGGCGATCCGCTCGAGAAGGTGCGCAAGATCCTGATCTGGTGCGTGCTCGGCGTGCAGCGCGATGCGCAGCTGCGGCGCGTGTTCAGCATCCTCTTCATGAAGTGCGAGTACGTCGCGGACATGGGGCCGCTGCTGCAGCGCAATCGCGCCGGGATGAGCGAGGCGCTGCACGCGATCGACGCCGATCTCGCGATGGCCGTGCGGCTCAAGCTGCTGCCCGAGCGGCTCGATACGTGGCGCGCGACGCTGATGCTGCACACCCTCGTCAGCGGCTTCGTGCGCGACATGCTGATGCTGCCCGACGAGATCGACGCCGAGCAGCATGCGGAAAAGCTCGTCGACGGCTGTTTCGACATGCTGCGCTACAGCCCCGCGATGCTGAAGGACGGCGGCTGACGCGCGGCGGTCGCCGCACCGCCCCGCTGCTGCCGCGTCAGGCCGCCTTCGCGCGTTGCGCGCGGGCTCGCCGGTTCGACGCGGCCACCGAATCGCGCGCCGGCATCGCCGCGCCAGACAGTCCCGCGATCCACGCGTCGGTCGACATCACCGCCGCGAAATTCGACTGGAACACCACCGTGTACGCGCGGTGAATCTCCTCGGCGCTCGCCGTGCCCGCTTCGTTCTCGTAAGGCAGCGCGCCCGTCGCGTCGTTCAGGTACTCGATCTTCAGCCCCGCATGTGCCGCGTGATAGACGGTCGACGCATTGCAGTTGTGCGTCATGTAGCCGGCCACCGCGAGCGTGTCGATCCCGTGCGCATCGAGCCACGTGCCAAGATCGGTCCCGGCGAACGAGCTCGCCTGCGTCTTCTCGACCAGATGCGCGTACGGCCGGCCGGCGACCACCGCGTGCAGCGCGACGCCGTCGGAGCCGGGCGCGAAAATCGGCGCGCCCGCCGGCGCGACGTGCTGGACCACGATCACGGGTACGCCGGCCGCGTGCGCGGCGTCGATCGCGCGGCCGATGTTCGCGAGCGACACGTCGAGCGGCGGATACTCGATCGGCAGGTTGCCCGTCACGTATTCGTTCTGGACGTCGATGACGATCAGGGCACGGCGGGCAGCGGGATGAGCAACGGAAGACGGGACGGCGTTCGAATTCGACATGGCGGGCTCCTGGTCCGGGAGCGCTACCCCGCCCGGAAGGGGGCGGCCGGCAGCGCGATGGGATGCATTGTCGGGCCACGGCGTTTGCCCGGACAGTGGCCCGATAGCCATTCTTCGATAAAATCGGGCCATCCCCATTCCGGAGCCCGTCATGGCCGCTGCCGCGTTGCCCGCCCCGCCCGCGCCGACCGTCGTCGCCGTGATCGCATACGACGGCATCAGCCCGTTCCACCTGTCGGTACCGTCCGTCGTGTTCGGCAAGGAACGCGACGCGGCCGCGTCGCCCGCGTTCGAGTTTCGCGTCTGCTCGGCCGAGCGCGGCGCGCTCGCGACGACGGGCGGCTTCACGATCGCGGCGCCGTACGGGCTCGATGCGCTCGACGACGCGGACATCGTCGTCGTGCCCTCCTGGCGCGATCCGGACGAAGTGCCGCCCGATGAACTGCTCGACGCCGTCCGCGCGGTCGCCGCCCGCGGCGCGCAGCTCGTCGGCCTGTGCCTCGGCGCGTACGTGCTCGCCGCGGCCGGCCTGCTCGACGGCCGTCCGGCCACCACGCACTGGGCATGGGCCGACGATTTCGCCCGGCGCTTTCCGCGCGTGAAGCTCGATCCCGACGTGCTGTACGTCGACGACGGCAATCTGACGACGTCGGCCGGCACGGCCGCGGGGCTCGACTGCTGCCTGCACGTGGTGCGGCGGCGCTTCGGCTCGGATGCCGCGAACCGGATCGCGCGCCGCCTCGTGATTCCACCGCACCGCCAGGGCGGGCAGGCCCAGTACGTGCCGCAGCCGGTCGCCGCGCACCCGCGCGATGCGCGGCTCGCGGGCCTGCTCGACTGGGTGCGCGCGCATCTCGACGCCGCGCATGGCGTCGATTCGCTCGCCGAACGCGTGCTGATGAGCCGGCGCACGTTCACGCGCCACTTCCGCCAGGCGACGGGTACGACCGTCACCGCATGGCTGCAGGCTGAGCGGCTCGCACGCGCGCAGCACCTGCTGGAAACCACCGGACAATCGATCGACGCGATCGCACAGGCTGCCGGCTACGGGTCGAGCGTGTCGCTGCGCCAGCATTTCGCGGGCGCGCTCGGCACGTCGCCGTCCGCCTATCGAAGGGAATTTCGCGGCGCCGGCGCCTGAGCCGGCGCCGACGCGCGGTAAGGCCGCTCAGCCGCCGTTGATCCAGCGTGCCGCGTAGAGCAGCAGCGCGACGAACACGATCATCGCCGCCCAGGCCCAAACCGGCACCGTGCCGGAGCCGCGATGCGGGAGCGCGCTGGCGGCGCGCCCGGTCAGCGCGCCGCCCAGGTGCGGCGGCAGCGCGCGCTTCGTCGCGGCCATCAGCGACGCGGGCCGCAGGAACACATGCTGGCGGCGCGGCGCGGCCGAGCGCGCGCGATTCGGCGCGAGGCCGTGCTTCGCCTGCACGACCGCGCAGAACTCCTGGAAGAAATCATCGGTCCACTCGCGCAATGCGTTGTCGATCTGCCGCCCCGGCAGCTCGGCAAGCGGCCCGCTCGCCGTCGCCCAGACCACGTACTCGATGCGCGTCGCGTTCGCGTCGTCATCCGGCATCAGCACGAGTTCGACCTGGCCGCGCAGCGCGCCGAGGCCGTCGGCGCGCGCCTTGAAACTCAGCACACGGCGCGGCCGCCCTTGCGCGTCGCCCTGCTCGGCGGCCGCGTGTGCGCGCACGTCGTAGCGCGCGCGCAGCGGGCCGAGCGGCACCGTGATCGTCAGCGCGAACTCGCCGTGCGCGAGCTTCACGAACGATTCGCAATGGTCGAAGCTCGCCCGCAGCAACGCGAGATCCTCGAACGCCTCCCGCACGACAGGCGGCGCGAGCGCAACGCGTAACGTGTCGTTCAGTTCCATGACGCCTCCCCGATGAACCCGCGCCGCATCAGGACGTCTCGACGAGACTGTCGATCCGCGCGACATCGAAGGCGACGTAGTGCGCAAGCACGGACGCTGCCTCCGTCGGTTCCTCGTAACTCCATGCGGCGTTCTCGATCACGCCGTCTTCCGTCTGCAAGTCGAAATGCACGGCCGGCCCCCTGAACGGGCACGCGGTCGTGAAACCCGACTTCACGAGCCGGCGCATGTTGACGTCGCCGCGCGGCAGGTAATGGATGTCCGGCAGTCCCGTTTCGCGCACGGTCAGCGCGCGATGCGAATCGGCATACGTGATGCCGCGATGGATCACGCGAACGCGATGGCGGTTCGGCACGATTTCGAGTCGAGGGTCGGCTGCATCGGACATCGTTTCTCCTTCGGGCGCCCCGGCAGGCAAACCGGGCGCAGGAAACGAAAAAAAGCCACGGCACGCGTGCCGTGGCTTTCATTATGGGCGAAACTTCGTCCGATTGCGCGACCTGGGCGCGGCCGCGCGCGGCGGGCTACTGCGCGCTCCACTGGAACGCGGTTTTCGCGCCGCCCTTCGCGCCGACCGTGACGGCGCGCGATTCCTCGTTGCCCTGGTACGAGGCATGCACCGTATAGCGTCCCGGCGGCACCTTCACGAGCATGTATGGCCCGCGCGCGTCGGTCTTCAGCACTTCCGTGCCCTTGCCGTCGACGATCCGCACGTGGACGTCGGCCAGGAACTCGCCGCCCTTGCCGGTGAAGCGCAGCGCCAGCGGCCACTTCGCCTCGTTGTGCTGGAACGCCGTCGATTCGTCCTGCCCGACGCCGCCGGACACGAAGGTGACGTCACCCTGCTGGCGCGCGGCCGGCAAGCCGTCGGACTGCGCGTACGCGCCGGTCGCACCGGCTGCGAGGCCGGCGGCCAACGCCACGGCGACGGCAAATCGGGACACGTTGCGTGGATATTGCATGGCTCTCTCCTTGGGGTCGGAACACATACGGGGCGCCGCGTCACGCGGTCGAGCGGCGGCGCCCGCCGCGGCCGGCCGAGCCGGCCGTCGGCCATGCCGGTCAGCTCAGGTCGACCGGCACGAAGATCTGCGCATTATCGCGCTGGATCAGAAGAGCAAGACTGTTGCCCGCGCCCTTGACCGCGTCGCGCAACTGCTCGGGGCTCGTGACCGGGCGGCCGTTGACCGCGAGGATCACGTCGCCGGGCTGGATACCCGCATTGGCGGCCGGACCGCCGGCCTGCTGCACGATCAGCCCGTGCGACAGGTTGTCGGCACTGCGCTCCTGCGGCGACAGCGGACGCACCGCGACACCCAGGCGGCCCTGCTCGACCGGCCCGCCGTCGTTCGACGCGAGCTTCGCATCGGCCATCGCGCCGAGCGTCACGCTGATCGACTTCTTCGACTTGTCGCGCCAGATCTGCAGGTCGGCCTTCGAACCGGGCTTCAGGTTCGCGATCTGCGCGGGCAGCGACGTCGAATCGGCGACCGGCGAACCGTTGACCGACAGGATCACGTCGCCCGGCTGCAGGCCGGCCTTCGCGGCCGGGCCGTTCGGGTCGACCGAGCTGACCAGCGCGCCGTCCGGCTTCGGCAGCCCGAACGAACTGGCGAGCGTCTGGTTCAGCCCCTGCACGGCGACGCCGAGGCGGCCGCGACTCACGTGGCCGGTCTTCACGAGCTCGTCCTTGACCTTGATCGCCTCGTTGATCGGGATCGCGAACGACAGGCCCTGGAAGCCGCCCGTCTGCGAGTAGATCATCGAGTTGATGCCGATCACCTCGCCCTGCAGGTTGAACAGCGGACCGCCCGAGTTGCCGGGGTTCACCGGCACGTCGGTCTGGATGAACGGCGTGTAGTTCTCGTCCGGCAGCGCGCGCGACTTCGCGCTGATGATGCCCGACGTGACCGTGTTGTCGAAGCCGTACGGCGAGCCGATCGCGACGACCCACTGGCCGACCTTGCTCTGCGCCGGATCGCCGATCTTCACGGTCGGCAGGCCGCTCGCGTCGATCTTCAGCACCGCGACGTCGGACTGCTTGTCGGCGCCGACGACCTTCGCCTTGTATTCGCGCTTGTCGGTCAGCTTGACCGTGACGACGTTCGCGCCGTCGATCACGTGCGCATTGGTGAGGATGTACCCGTCGGAGCTGATGATGAACCCGGAACCGAGGCTCGCGCTCGGCTGGTCGTCGGGCTGCGCGTCGCCGCCCATGCCCGGCACCTGGCCGTAGAAGTGCTTGAAGAACTGGTAGAACGGGTCGCTCGGGTCGATCGGCAGCTGCGGCTGCGGCACGCGCCGCGACACCTGCTTCACGACGTGCTTCGCGCTGATGTTCACGACCGCCGGGCCATAGGTCTCGACGAGCCCGGAGAAATCGGGAATGCCGGTCTTGGCGGCCGCTTCGGCCGGCATCAGCGCGGCCTGCGCGGGCGTGATGATCTGCGGATCGGCGCGGCGCGTACCGGCGAAATAGCCGGCTGACAGGGCGGCCGCCACGGCGACCGCGACGGTGCCGCGCGCAAGGAATCGGGTATTCATCGTAGGACCTCCTCTTTGTTAGGACGCAGCGTAACGACCCTGACTTAAAGGAGGCTTAATCAGCCTTAAGCGGGGCTTAAGCGGCCGCCGGCGGCCGCCCGGCGGCACGCGTCACGCGGATTCGGAAGGCTGCGGCGCCTCGGCCGGCATCTCGGCGTCGCGGAACACGACGCTGACGAGCAGGCCGCCCGCGGCCGCGTCGCCGAGCGACACCGTCGCGCCCTGCTGGGCCGCCACGCGCTTGACGATCGCGAGCCCGAGCCCGCTGCCCGCCACGTCGGTGCGCGCCCGCGCGGAGCTGTCGCGGTAGAAGCGGTCGAACACGCGCTCGCGTTCGTCGGCCGGGATGCCGGGCCCGCTGTCGCCGATCTGGACGCACGCGCGGCCGGCCGCGTCGCGGGTCAGCGACACGTCGATGCGGCCGCCGTCCGGCGTGTACTTCACCGCGTTGTCGAGCAGGTTGCCGAACATCACGCGCAGCGCGCCGATGTCCGCGACGACGCTCGCCGCGCGCGTCTCCTCGAAGCCGAGATCGATGTCGCGCCGCTGCGCGAGCGGCGCATGCGCGGTCACGCATTCGGCGAGCAGCGCCTGCAGGTCGACCGGTTCGCGCATCGTCGCGCCGTCCGGCTCGGCACGCGCGAGCGCGAGCAGTTGCTCCGTGAGGCGCGTCGCGCGCGACACGCCGTCCTGGAGATCCGCGACCGCCTCGCGGCGCGATGCGTCGTCCTTCGCGCGGGCGACGAGCTGCGCCTGGATCTGCACGGCCGCGAGCGGCGTGCGCAACTCGTGCGCGGCGTCGGCGACGAACGCCTTCTGCGTGTCGAGCGCGGCCGACAGCCGCGCGAGCAGCCCGTTCAGCGCGCGCACGAGCGGCTGCACCTCGAGCGGCAGGCGCGCGTCGGGCAGCGGATCGAGCGCTTCCGGCCGGCGCGCCTCGACCGCGCGCGTCACGCGGCCGAGCGGCGCGAGGCCGCGCCCGACGATCACCCAGACGGCCGCGCCGAGGAACGGCAGCAACACGATCAGCGGCCACAGCGTGCGCAGCGCGACGTTCGCCGCGAGCCGGTTGCGCACCGACAGCGGCTGCGCGAGCTGCACGACGTTGTCGCCGACGATCGCGCCGTACACGCGCCATTCGCCGCGATCGGTGCGCTCGGTCGAGAAGCCGAGTTCCGCGCGCGGCGCGATCGGCGCACGCGGATGCGAGAAGTACATCAGCACGCCGTTGCGGTTCCAGATCTGGATCACGATGCCTTCGTCGCCGTTGGTGCGCGAGCCGAACACCTGCGAGAACGGCTCCGACGGCAGCGCCGCGGCGATTTCCTGCAGCTGGTAGTCGAACAGCTCGTTCGCCTCCGCGAGCGCCTGCCGGTAGATGAGCCAGCCCGCGATGCCCACGCCCGCGACGACGATCGCGAGCAGCCAGATCAGCAATTGATGACGAATCGACCTCACGCGTCAGCTTTCCTTGACGACCATGTAGCCGAGCCCGCGCACGTTGCGGATCAGGTCCGAGCCGAGCTTCTTGCGCAGCGCGTGGATGTAGACCTCGACGGTGTTGCTGCCGATCTCCTCGCCCCAGCCGTACATCTTTTCCTCGAGCTGGCTCTTCGACAGCACCGCACCGGGCCGCGCGAGCAGCGCCTCGAGCAGCGCGAACTCGCGCGCGGACAGCGCGACGGGCGCGCCGTCGAGCGTCACCTGGTGCGAAGCGGGGTCGAGCGTCAGCGCGCCGTGGCGGATCAGCGACTCGCTGCGCCCGGCCTGGCGGCGGATCAGCGCGCGCATCCGCGCGCCGAGCTCGTCGAGGTCGAACGGCTTGACGAGGTAGTCGTCGGCGCCCGCGTCGAGCCCCTTCACGCGGTCGGCGATCGCGTCGCGCGCGGTGACGATCAGCACCGGCAGCGACAGCCCGCGCGCGCGCAGCGTGCGCAGCACGTCGACGCCGTCGCGCTTCGGCAGGCCGAGATCGAGCAGCAGCAGGTCGTACGTCTCGCCGCCGAGCGCCGTGAGCGCCGCGTCGCCGTCCTGCACCCAGTCGACCGCAAAGCCGTCCGAGCGCAGCGCCTTGCGCACGCCCTCGGCAATCATTCGATCATCTTCGACGAGCAGTATCCGCATCGGGACAGGTATCCATGGGGCGAGTCAAACACGCCGACCATTGTAGCGCCGCGAATCGCGTGCGCGGCACCGTGCAATGCAACAGTAAGGCGGATTGCAAGGGGCCTGCGCGGACTTGTCTCTACAATGTGCGCTTTGGCGCCGCCGCGCGCCTTGCCCGAGCCCCTGCTTTTCCCGTATTCGCCCATGCCGATTTCCGATCTTTCCGCCCGGTTCGCCCCCCGCGCCCGCCTGTGCCTGCGCGCGGCCGCCGTCGTCGCCACCTGCACGGCCCTCGCGTTCGCACCGCCCGCGCAGGCCCGCAAGAAATCCCACAAGGACGCGCGCAAGACCGCCGTCGTGTCGCCGGCCGCGCGCGCGGCCGGCCTGCCGGCGTCCGTGCTCGTCGCGCTGCAGCGCGCGAAGGTGCCGGCCTCGGCGATGAGCGTCGTCGTCGAGCGCGTCGGCGATCCCGAGCCGCTGATCGCGTGGAATGCGAGCCGGCCGATGCTGCCGGCCTCGACAATGAAGCTCGTGACGACCTTCTCGGGCCTGTCGATCCTCGGCCCCGACTACCGCTGGCGCACGACCGCGTACACGGACGGCACGGTCGATCCCGACGGCACGCTGCAAGGCAACCTGTACATCAAGGGCACCGGCGATCCGAAGCTCGTGCCCGAGGAGCTGATCGACCTCGTCGACAAGCTCCGCAAGGCCGGCGTCAAGCGCGTGGCCGGCGGCCTCGTGCTCGACAAGAGCTATTTCGCGGCGTCGACACGCGACCTGCCGTCGTTCGACGACGATGCCAGCGCGCCGTACAACGTCGGCCCCGATCCGCTGCTGTACGCGTTCAAGGCCGTGTCGTTCACGGTCACGCCGGGCGACGACGGCAAGGTGGCCGTCGACGTGCTGCCGCCGCTCGCGAACCTGTCGATCGACAACCAGCTCGTCGAAGGCTCGGGCTCGTGCAGCGCGGCCGCCGCGGCCGCGCGCCCGACGCTGTCGGCCGGCGGCGGGATCATGACGGCGTCGTTCGCCGGCGACTACCCGCTGCGCTGCGGCGCGCACACGACCAACCTCGCGATCCTCGATCACACGACGTTCTTCGCGCGCGGCTTCCTCGCGCTGTGGCAGCAGGACGGCGGCACGATCGCCGGCCCCGTGAGCGAAGGCAAGGTGCCGACCACCGCGCGGCCGCTCGCGGTGCACCACAGCCCGGTGCTCGGCAGCATCGTCTACGACATCAACAAGTTCAGCAACAACGTGATGGCGCGCAACCTGTTCCTGACGATCGGCGCGGTCGGCGGCAAGCCGCCCGCGACGCCCGAACAGTCGAGCCGCGTGATCCAGGCGTTCCTGCAGAAGAACGGCATCGCGATGCCCGACCTCGTGCTCGAGAACGGCTCGGGCCTGTCGCGCGAAGAGCACGTGAGCGCGCAGTCACTCGCCGCGCTGCTGCAGGCCGCGAACGCGAGCCCCGTCGCGCAGGCCTTCATCGATTCGCTGCCGATCGCCGGCATCGACGGCACGATGAAGAACCGCCTCACCAACGCCGGCGTGCTCGGCAACGCGCACATCAAGACCGGCACGCTGCGCGACGTGCGCGCGATCGCGGGCTACGTCGGCGGCGCCGACGGCCAGAGCTACATCGTCGTCAGCTTCATCAACAACGATCACGCGGAAGCCGCGCGCGCCGCGCACGACACGCTGCTCGAGTGGATCTACGCGGGCGCGCACTGACGCGTTGACGCACCGCACATCGCGCAACGGGCCGCCCTCGCGGGCGGCCCGTGCCGATTTTCCGCCGCGCCCGCGCTCGCCTTTCGCATTGCCCGGTTTGAAACGCCGCCGCCGCCGGCGCGCGCCGCACCGCGCGCCGGCCGCGCCCGTAAAACAGGGCCGCACCGCCCGGCCCCGTGCCGCGCGGCTTCCGTAGAAACCCTGTCCTCAGAGGGAACCCTCTACGCTGCCCCCTCGCCTAGCGCGTGGCGATTGCGTAGGCTGTTGGCCTGACCGATATCTACAACGGGCCACACGCCCGGCCTCATGGCTTGCAGGGGAAAGAAGGAGACACGCCCATGCGATTCGACGTCGAATTGCTTCTGCTCGCGCTGGCGCCCGTCTTCCTGCTCTGCATCGCATGGGAGGCCTGGCACCTCGCCCGCACACGTGCGCAAGACCCTGTCTATGCGTGGCGCGACACGCTGTGCAACGCGGCGCTCGCGCTGATGCACCAGGGCGCCGACAAGATCGCGTGGCTGTTCGTGATTCCCGTCTATGCGTACTGCTACCGGCACTATCGTCTTTACACGTGGCACGACGGCTGGCTGTCGTTCGCGGTGCTGTTCGTCGCGCAGGACTTCCTCTACTACGTGTTTCATCGCGCGAGCCATCGCGTGCGCTGGCTGTGGGCCGCGCACGTCGTGCACCACTCGTCCGAGCGGATGAATTTCTCGACCGCGTTCCGCCAGAGCCTGATGTACCCCGTCGCGGGCATGTGGGTGTTCTGGCTGCCGCTCGCGTTCGCCGGCTTTCCGCCGCAACAGGTCGTCGGCATCGTGCTGATCAACCTCGCGTTCCAGTTCTTCGTGCACACGCAGGCGATCGGCAAGCTCGGCTGGCTCGAATACGTGCTGAACACGCCGTCGATCCATCGCGCGCACCATGCGCGCAACGCGCGCTACATCGACCGCAATTACGCAGGCGTCCTGGTGATCTGGGATCGCCTGTTCGGCAGCTATGTCGAGGAAACGCCCGACGACCCGCCGCAGTACGGAATCGTCGAGCGGCTCGGCTCGAACAACCCGCTCGTCGCGACGTTCCACGAATGGGTGTCGATGGCGTCCGACGCGTTGCGCGTCGACGGATGGGGCAACAAGCTGCGCGCGATTTTCGGCCCGCCCGAATGGGCGAGCGCTTATCATGCGCAGATTGCCGAGGCCGCGAACCAGGATCCACGCACCGTGCCGCTGGCGGCTGCGCGTGACCGATAAACCGTTTCAGCCAACGGCCGCCGCGCAGCCCGGAACCGAGCAGGCACGCGGCAGATGAGAAACACATCAGGCCATATCTACGAGGAGATCGAACGATGCAGACACAACAACACGCACCTTCCCGCACCCGTCGGCGCATGCTGCGCACCGCGCAGGTCGCGATCGCCGGCGCCGCGCTCGCGCTGCTCGCCGCGTGCGGCGGCGGTGACGACAACAACGGCAGCAGTTCGTCGAACACGCCGCCGTCGGGCGTGAAGATGCAGGTCGTGTCGTTCGGCGACAGCCTGTCCGACGCGGGCACCTACTCGCAGATCAAGCTCGGCTTCGGCGGCGGCCGCTTCACGACCAACCCGGGCCAGGTGTGGACGCAGAACGTCGCGCAGTACTACGGCGACACGCTGCAGCCCGCGAACCAGGGCGGCTTCGGCATCCCGCTGCAGGCCACCGGCGGCCTCGGCTACGCACAAGGCGGCTCGCGCGTGACGCTGCAGCCGGGCATCGGCCACGCGGACGCCAGCGTGCCGAACGCCGACTACGCGCAGGCAACGACGACGCCGATCGCCGACCAGGTCAAGCAGTACCTGTCGCAGCACGGCAGCTTCAACGCCGGCCAGATCGTGCTGATCAACGGCGGCGCGAACGACATCTTCTATCAGGCGCAGGTCGCGCAGGCGCAAGGCAACACGCCGGCCGCGCAGCTCGCGGCCGCGCAGGCGATCGGCCTGGCCGCGCAGCAGCTCGGCGGGATCGTCCAGCAGATCGTCGCGGCAGGCGCGACGCACGTGTTCGTCGCGAACGTGCCGGACATCGGCGGCACGCCGCTCGCGCTGCAAGGCGGCACGCAGGCCGCGTTCACGCAACTGTCGGGCCTCTTCAACAAGACGCTCGTCGGCACGCTCGCCGCGCTGAAGGTCGATACGACGAAGTATGCGGTGGTCGATTCGTTCACGTGGCAGGACGGCATCGCGGCCAACTACCAGGCGAACGGCTTCAGCGTGTCGAACACCGACACCGCCTGCAACCTGAAGGCAATGGTCCAGGCCGCCACGCAGTACGGCGTCGCGAACGCAACCGCCTTCGGCTCGTCGCTGTTCTGCTCGCCGCAGACCTACACGGTCGCGAACGCGGACCAGACCTACATGTTCGCCGACACGGTCCACCCGACGACGCGCCTGCATGCGCTGTTCGCGCAGTACGTCGAGCAGCAGATCGCGAAGTCCGGCGTCGGCAAGTAAGCCGCCGGCCACACGCCCAAACGAAAACGCCCGACCGGTTCGCCGGTCGGGCGTTTTTTCATGCGTGAAGCGCGATGAACGTCAGTCGCGCGCCTCGAACGCGGCAGCCGCGCGGCCGAGGCGATCGTTGACCGCGATCCATTCGACGGTCTCGGGCAGCTTCTCGACGAGGATACGCGCGACTTGCGCACGGTCGAGCGCGCGCAGCATCCCGTACAGGTCGCGCGCATAGGCCCGCGGATCTTCCGGCGCCGCGACGAAATGCACGCCGTCGGCTTGCGCCCAGCGCCCCGCGCGCGATGCACGGGCGACGAGCGCGACCCGTTCGCCATCGGTTTGCGCGGCCGCGAGCAGCGGCTCGAGCGCGTCGAACGGCAGCAGCGCGAGCGGCGTGCGCGGCGCGTAATGCGCTTTCAGCGTGCCCGACGCGCGCGGTGCGGTCGCGTCGCTGCCGTCCGGCAGCTTCGGCGCGCGGCCGAGCACGTCGGCGATCTGTTGCGGCGTCACGTGGCCCGGGCGCAGCAGCGCCGGGAAACCGCGCGACAGATCGAGAATCGTCGATTCGATGCCGACTTCGGATGCGCCGCCGTCAAGCACGTGCACGGTGTCGCCGAATTCGTCGCGCACGTGCTGCGCGGTCGTCGGGCTCACGTGGCCGAACCGGTTCGCGGACGGCGCCGCCACACCGCCGTGGCCGCCGCGCCGCGCGCTGAACGCGGCCAGCAGCGCCTGCGCGACCGGATGGGACGGGCAGCGCAGCCCGACCGAATCCTGTCCGCCGCTCACGGCATCCGGAATGCGGGCGTGGCGCTTCAGGATCAGCGTCAGCGGGCCCGGCCAGAATGCATCGATCAACGCGTGCGCGTCGGCCGGTACGTCGTCGGCCCAGTAGCCGGGGTCACCGCCCGGCGGCAGGTGCACGATCACCGGATGGTTCGCGGGCCGCCCTTTCGCCGCGTAGATGCGCGCGACGGCTTCGGGATTGGCCGCGTCGCCGCCGAGCCCGTAGACGGTCTCGGTCGGGAACGCGACGAGCTGCCCCGCGTCGAGCAGCGCGGCGGCCGCGTCGATCTGCGCGAGCGTCACGGAGGTCGGAAGATCGATGGACATCGGCCGGCGCCTCAGTCGAGCGGCACGCGCAGCAGCTGCGCGCACGCGGTGGCCGCGGCAACGGCCTCGTCGCGCGTCTCGGCCGTGAAGTTCACGTGGCCCATCTTGCGGCCGACGCGCGCTTCTTCCTTGCCGTACAGGTGCAGGTGCGCGGCCGGCATCGCGGCGACCGTGTCCCACGGCGGCGTGACGGCATCGGCCGCCGCACCGTGCGGAAACCACACGTCGCCGAGGATGTTCAGCATCGCGGCCGGCGAATGCTGGCGCGGATTACCGAGCGGCATGCGCGTCATCGTGCGCACCTGCTGCTCGAACTGGCTCGTTGCGCACGCATCGACCGTGTAGTGGCCGGAGTTGTGCGGGCGCGGCGCCATTTCGTTCGCGACGAACGAGCCGTCTTCCAGCACGAAGAATTCGACGCACAGCACGCCGACGTAGCCGAGCGTATCGGCGATCCGCACGGCGGCCTGCTGCGCCTCCGCGACGCGCGCGGCATCGGCGGCCGGCGCCGGCACGACCGTCAGCGCGAGGATGCCGTTGTGGTGCACGTTCTGGGCGAGCGGGAACGCGGCCGAGCGGCCGTCCGCGCCGCGCGCGATCAGCGCCGACACTTCGTATTTCAGCGGCAGGCGCTTCTCGAGCACGCACGGCACGCCGCCGAGCGCCGCATGGGCGTCGCGCGCTTCCCGCGCGGTGCTCACACGCACCTGGCCCTTGCCGTCGTAGCCGAGGCGCGCCGTCTTCAGGATGCCCGGCAGCACCGCGCCGAGCGCGGCATCGTCGAGCGCGGCGAGCGCCGCCGGCGATTCGATCACGACGTGCGGCGCGACCGGCACGCCCGACGCCTCGATGAAGCGCTTCTCCGCGATCCGGTCCTGCGCGACCGCGACGCAGCGGCCGGCCGGCGCGACGAACGTCGTGCGTGCGAGGAAATCGAGGCTCGCGGCCGGCACGTTCTCGAACTCCGTCGATACGGCGTCGCACAGGTCGGCCAGTTCGGCGAGCGCGGCTTCGTCGTCGTACGCCGCGCGCAGGTGGCGGTCGGCGACCGTGCCGGCGGGGCTCGTCGGATCGGGATCGAGCACGGCGACGCGATAGCCCATCGACTGGGCGGCAAAGCAGAACATGCGGCCGAGCTGGCCACCGCCGACCATGCCCAGCCACGCGCCGGGCAGGATCGGGGAAACGGAATCAGGAGTTGCGGTCATGTCAGTGGTCGGTCGCGGCGGGCGCTGCCCGCCGCAGTGGGAAAGTCAGGCAGCCGCGACGCGCGGCCGCCGGTGCGCCGTCATTCGAGCGGCGGCAGCACCATCGCGTGCGCGGCTTCGTTCTGGCGCACGCGGAACGCGGCGAGCCGGTTCGCGTAGTCGACCGAGTTGCCGGACAGGATCGACACCGCGAACAGCGCGGCATTCGCGGCGCCGGCCTCGCCGATCGCGAACGTCGCGACCGGCACGCCCTTCGGCATCTGCACGATCGAGTGCAGCGAATCGACGCCCTTCAGGTACTTGCTCGCGACCGGCACGCCGAGCACCGGCACCGTGGTCTTCGCGGCCAGCATGCCGGGCAGGTGCGCGGCCCCGCCGGCGCCCGCGATGATCGCGCGCAGCCCGCGCTCGCGCGCCTTCTCCGCGTAATCGAACATCTCGTCGGGCATCCGGTGCGCGGACACGACCTTCGCTTCGTACGGTACGCCGAATTCCTGCAGGATCGCGACCGCGTGCTTCATCACGTCCCAGTCGGAACTCGAACCCATCAGCACGCCGACGAGCGGCGCGCCGTGCGTGTGGGCAGTCTGGACTTCACTCATGTCGTGCATTCCTTCCTTCTCTCAGACGAGCGACTGGCCCGTGATGCGCTCGAGCGCTTCCTGGTACTTCGCGGCCGTCTTCTCGACGACGTCGGCCGGCAGCGCCGGCGCCGGCGCCGTCTTGCCCCACGGCTGCGCCTCGAGCCAGTCGCGCACGAACTGCTTGTCGAACGACGGCGGGTTCGTGCCGACTTCGTACTGGTCGGCCGGCCAGAAGCGCGACGAATCGGCCGTCAGCACTTCGTCCATCAGGTACAGCTTGCCGTGGTTGTCGAGGCCGAATTCGAACTTCGTGTCGGCGATGATGATGCCGCGCGTCGCCGCGTAGTCGGCCGCTTCCTTGTACAGCTTGATCGAGATGTCGCGGATCGTCGCGGCCAGCTCGGTGCCGATACGGCGCTCGGTTTCCTCGAACGTGATGTTCTCGTCGTGCTCGCCCATCTCGGCCTTCGCGGCCGGCGTGAAGATCGGCTCGGGCAGCTTCTGCGCGTTCTGCAGGCCTGCCGGCAGCTGCACGCCGCACACGGCGCCCGATGCCTGGTATTCCTTCCAGCCGCTGCCGGCCAGGTAGCCGCGCACGACCGCTTCGATCATGATCGGCTCGAGGCGCTTGACGACCACGCCGCGGCCCTGCACCTGCTCGACCTCGTCGGCCGCGACGACCGCTTCCGGCGCGTCGCCCGTCAGGTGGTTCGGCACAATGTGCGCGAGCTTGTCGAACCAGAAGTTCGCCATCTGGTTCAGCACGCGGCCCTTGTTCGGAATCGGCTCGCCCATCACCACGTCGAACGCCGACAGGCGGTCGGTCGTGACGATCAGGAGCTTGTCGTTGCCGACCGCGTAGTTGTCGCGGACCTTGCCGCGACCGAGGAGCGGCAGCGAGCGGAGCGTGGATTCGTAAAGGGTAGACATCGTCTTTTCGCAGATAAGGAGCCAAACAAAAAGGGAAACGCCGTTCCCCGCGGCAGGCGGGAACGGCGGTCTTGCAATGCGTCGGCGAACCGGCGGGCGACGGCGCCCGGCGGTTGCCGGCCGGCCCTTGTTCGGCCGGACGGAGCGGCTACCGGGGCCGGATCGAATCCGGCAACCGGGCGGCCAGCCCTTGCCCGGCGGCAGTACCGGGCGGGGGCAATCGTACTACAGTCTCAGCGCACGACCTGCGCGAGCGCGCCGGACTTGTACTGCTCGGCGATCTTGTCGAGCGCCACCGGCTTGATCTTGCCGGCCTGGCCTTCGCAGCCGAACGCGAGGTAGCGGTCGACGCAGACCTGCTTCGCCGCTTCGCGCGCGGGCTTCAGGTAGTCGCGCGGATCGAACTTGCCCGGGTTCTCGAACAGGTAGCGGCGGATCGCGCCGGTGATCGCGAGACGCAGGTCGGTGTCGATGTTGATCTTGCGCACGCCGTGCTTGATGCCTTCCTGGATTTCCTCGACCGGCACGCCGTAGGTTTCCTTCATGTCGCCGCCGAATTCGCGGATCTCGGCGAGCAGCTCCTGCGGCACCGACGACGAACCGTGCATCACGAGGTGCGTGTTCGGGATGCGCGCGTGGATTTCCTTGATGCGCTGGATCGACAGGATGTCGCCCGTCGGCTTCTTCGAGAACTTGTACGCGCCGTGCGACGTGCCGATCGCGATCGCGAGCGCATCGCACTGCGTGAGCTTCACGAAGTCGGCGGCCTGCTCCGGATCGGTCAGCAGCTGCTCGCGGGTCATCGTGCCTTCCGCGCCGTGGCCGTCTTCCTTGTCGCCCTTCATCGTCTCGAGCGAGCCGAGCACGCCGAGTTCCGCTTCGACCGTCACGCCGATCGAGTGCGCCATCTCGACGACCTTGCGCGACACGTCGACGTTGCACTCGTACGACGCGACCGTCTTGCCGTCGGCCTCGAGCGAACCGTCCATCATCACGCTCGTGAAGCCGCTGCGGATCGCGGCCATGCAGACCGCCGGCGACTGGCCGTGATCCTGGTGCATCACGACCGGGATGTGCGGGTAGGACTCGACGGCTGCTTCGATCAGGTGGCGCAGGAACGGCTCGCCCGCGTACTTACGCGCGCCGGCCGATGCCTGCATGATCACGGGCGCGCCGACCTGGTCCGCCGCCGCCATGATCGCCTGGACCTGCTCCAGGTTGTTCACGTTGAAGGCCGGCAGGCCGTAACCGTGCTCCGCCGCGTGGTCCAGCAATTGACGCATTGATACGAGAGGCATTGTGGAACTCCTTGGAATGAAAACCGGTGCGCCCTGACGCCGGCGCGGCATCCGCCCCCGTTCGACCCGGGGCGAGGCGGCGCGGCTGAGCGTCGAATAGCCGCATTTTATCGCGAAGCGCCTCCGATTCCGACCGCCCGGTGGCGCTCACTCGCAATTTGTTACGTTCGCACGGCACAATGCGGGCAAAAAAGAGAAAAAAAGCCGCGCGGGGCTTCGAACCCCACGCGGCTTTCGCGTGAAAAACGGTGCCAGACCAGCTTCCGGCCGATCCCGGCGGCCGGCCCGCCAGGCCGGCCCGATGCTCAGCGGGCGCTCAGTAGTGTTCGCCGACCCGCACGATCTTCAGCGTGTTGGTGCCGCCCGCCTGCCCCATCGGCTCGCCGACCGTCAGCACGACCATGTCGCCGTGCTGCACGTAGCCCTGCTTGACGACGATCTCGAGCGCCGCCTGCAGCGCCGAATCGCGGTCGCTGTTGAAGTCGACGTGCAGCGGCGTCACGTTGCGGTACAGCGCCATCGTGCGCTCGCTGCCGACGCGCGGCGTCAGCGCGAAGATCGGCACGTGCGTGTAGTGACGCGACATCCACAGCGCGGTCGCGCCCGACTCGGTCAGCGCGATGATCGCCTTCGCGCCGAGGTGGTACGCGGTGAACAGCGCGCCCATCGCGATCGACTGGTCGATCCGCGTGAACGTGCGGTCGAGGAAATCCTTGTCGAGCTCGACATGTTCCGACTTTTCCGCTTCGACGCACACGGCCGCCATCGTCTCGATCGTGACGACCGGGTACTTGCCGGCGGCCGTCTCGGCCGACAGCATCACCGCGTCGGTGCCGTCGAGCACCGCGTTCGCGACGTCCGACACTTCCGCGCGGGTCGGCACGGGTGCGTGGATCATCGATTCCATCATCTGCGTCGCGGTGATCACGAGCTTGTTCGACTCGCGCGCCATCCGGATCATGCGCTTCTGCAGCGCCGGCACGGCCGCGTTGCCCACTTCCACCGCGAGGTCGCCGCGCGCGACCATGATGCCGTCGGACGCGTCGAGGATGCTCTGCAGCGCCGGAATCGCTTCCGCGCGCTCGATCTTCGCGATCATCTTCGGCTTGATGCCGTACGGCGCGCCCGCGATGTTCGCGAGCTGGCGCGCCATTTCCATGTCGGTCGCGTTCTTCGGGAACGACACCGCGACGAGGTCCGCGCCGAGCGACATCGCCGTGCGGATGTCTTCCATGTCCTTCGCGGTCAGCGCCGGCGCCGACAGGCCGCCGCCCTGGCGGTTGATGCCCTTGTTGTTCGACAGCTCTCCGCCCACCTTGACGATCGTGTGGATCTCGTCGCCGAGCACGCGCTCGACGGTCAGCACGATCAGGCCGTCGTTCAGCAGCAGCAGGTCGCCCGGACGCAGGTCGCGCGGCAGTTCCTTGTAGTCGAGGCCGACGCGCTCGTCGTTGCCGAGCTCGCAGGCGGCGTCAAGGATGAACGGCTGCCCCGGCACGAGCGTGGTCTTGCCGTTCTCGAACTTGCCGACGCGGATCTTCGGACCCTGGAGGTCGGCCATGATCGCGATCTCGCGGCCAACCTTGCGGGCGGCCTCGCGCACCATCTCGGCGCGCTGGCGGTGATCGTCGGCCGTGCCGTGCGAAAAATTGAGCCGCACGACGTCGAGGCCCGCCTGCATCATCTGCAGCAGAATCTCCGGCGAACTGGAAGCCGGGCCGATCGTGGCGACTATCTTGGTGGCGCGCTGCATGAAACTCCTCATCTGGATCAAGGTGGATGCGCTGGGTGAAACGCTGCGAGAGCCGGAAGCGGCGGGCCCAGCGGCGGCCGTTCCGGGGGGCGTGCCGGTGCTTGCGCCCGGCATCGCTTTGTTCTGAATCTCGTGGTGCTGGTCGGCCGCGTCGCCGGCGGCCACCGGTGCGCGCGGGGCGGTGTTCGCCCGCGCGGGCGCGCGTTTGCGCTTGCCCGCGCCGGCCGGCGGCTCCGCTTTCGCGGAGCGCGCGGCCTTCGTCACCCCTGCGCGCGCCGCCACGCTCAGGCCGCCCGCGTTTCGAGCACTTCCACCGCCGGCAGCTTCTTCCCCTCGAGGAACTCGAGGAAGGCGCCGCCGCCCGTCGAGATGTAGCTGACCTGGTCGTGGATGCCGTACTTCGCGATGGCCGCGAGCGTGTCGCCGCCGCCCGCGATCGAGAACGCGGACGATTTGGCGATCGCTTCGGCGAGCGTCTTGGTGCCGTTGCCGAACTGGTCGAACTCGAACACGCCGACCGGGCCGTTCCACACGATCGTGCCGGCCTTCTCGAGCTGGCTCGCGAGCGCCTTGGCCGTATCGGGGCCGATGTCGAGGATCATGTCGTCCGCTTCGATGTCGGCGACCTGCTTCACCGTGGCCGCGGCCGTCGGCGAGAATTCCTTCGCGGTGACGACGTCGGTCGGGATCGGCACCGACGCGCCGCGCTCGCGCGCCTCGTCGATGATCGCCTTCGCCTCGGCGACGAGATCGGCTTCCGCGAGCGACTTGCCGATCGACAGGCCGGCCGCGAGCATGAACGTATTCGCGATGCCGCCGCCGACGATCAGCTGGTCGACCTTGCCGGCCAGCGACTTCAGGATGGTGAGCTTGGTCGATACCTTCGAGCCGGCGACGATCGCCACCAGCGGGCGGGCCGGGTTGCCGAGCGCCTTGCCGAGCGCGTCGAGCTCGGCGGCCAGCAGCGGGCCCGCGCACGCGACCGGCGCGTACTTCGCGATCCCGTGCGTGGTCGCTTCCGCGCGGTGCGCGGTGCCGAACGCGTCGTTCACGTACACGTCGCAGAGCTTCGCCATCTTCTGGGCGAGCTCGTCCGAATTCTTCTTCTCGCCCTTGTTGACGCGGCAGTTCTCGAGCAGCACGACCTGGCCCGGCGCGACGTTCACGCCGTTCTCGACCCAGTTCGACACCAGCGGCACGTCGCGGCCGAGCAGCTCGGCGAGGCGCTTCGCGACCGGCGCGAGCGAGTCTTCCGGCTTGAATTCGCCTTCGGTCGGACGGCCGAGGTGCGACGTGACCATCACGGCCGCGCCGGCGTCGAGCGCGGCCTGGATGGCCGGCACGGACGCGCGCACGCGGGTGTCTTCGGTGATGTTGCCCTGGTCGTCCTGCGGGACGTTCAGGTCGGCGCGGATGAACACCCGCTTGCCGGCGAGCTGGCCGGCGGCGATCAGGTCGGTAAGACGCTTGACTTGGCTCATGTTGAACAGATTGAAGTAGTGGATGGGGAAAGGGGGTTCACGCTGGACGTGCGCGGGCTGCCGCGAAAGGGCGCCGGATGCGGCCGTGGCTGGCGGTTCGCATGACGCGCACGGGTAAAAAATCTCGAACGGGCATTCTAGCCGATCCACCCGGCAGACTGACCCGCGGGCGGCGAATTCCGCCTATTTGGGATCGCGCGCGCAAACCGGCACATTGCCGCGGCGCAGCAATGGCCGCCCGCGGGCGACCCGTGCCCGGCAGGCCGGAACGACGATTCATCAGAAGATCAGGCGCAGCACGGTGAACACGACCATGCCGACCACGATCGTGCCGAGCATGCTGCGGCGCCACAAAAACCAGCCGAGGCCGGCGAGCGCCGCGTAGAACGGATGGTTGGACAGCGCGAACGACAGCCCGGCCGGCGTTTCGAGCACGTCGGGCAGCACGACGGCGACGAGCGCGGCGGCCGGCGCGTAGCGCAGCGCGCGCTGCGCGCGTTCGGGCAGCACGGTGCGCTCGCCGCCGATCAGGAACAGCGCGCGCGTGACCGCCGTGACGATCGTCATCCCGATGATGACGATCCAGATCTCCGTCGCGCTCATTCGATCTCCTTCTCGTGCACGGTTTCGGTGCGGATGCGCCGCCAGTCGGCCCGTTCGACGAAGAAGTCGGCCGTGCAGCCGGCCGCCAGCGCGGCGAGCACCGCGAGCGGCAGCGCGAGCCGGTACGGCAGGTCGAACGCGACCAGCGACACGATGCCCGCGACCGCGACGGCCGCGAGCGTCGAGCGGTTCGCGACCGCCGACACCATGATCGGGATCAGCGCGAGCGTGCCGGCCAGCTCCAGCCCCCAGCTCGCGGGAAAGAAGCTCGCGAGCAGGATGCCGGCGAGCGACGACACCTGCCACGACACCCAGCTCGCGAGCGCCATCCCCCAGAAATACGCTTCCTTGCCCGGCACGTGGCCGTAGGCGAAGCCCTGTTTCTGGAACAGCAGGTAGATCACGTCGCCGTTGAAATAGCCGATCGCGAGACGCCGCCACAGCGGCAGGTAGGAAAAATGGGGCGCCAGCCCGGCGCTGAAGATCACGAAGCGCGTGTTGACCATCGCGGCCGTGAGCAGCACGGTCCAGATCGGCAGCTTCGCCGCGAGGAGCGGCAGCACCGCGAGCTGCGACGAGCCCGCGTAGACCAGCAGCGACATCGCGCTCGCCTGCCCGAGCGTCATGACCGACTTGCTCATCGCGATGCCGGTGACGAGGCCCCAGGACAGGATCGCCATCAGTGTCGGGGAATAGTCGCGCGCGCCCTGGATCAGCGCGAAGCGGTCGGTGGCGGACAATCGAGCGAGCATGGGAAAACGGGCCGCAGCGGGCGGTTCGTCGGGACGCCGGCGCCTCCTGCCGATGCGTCCCGTCATTATTGGAATCGGTACCGGCCGATTATAGCGCCGGCCCCGCGCCGACCGACCGGATCGCCTTCAAATGACGCTAAAATATGCGTCTTTCCGGCTCAACGCTGCATACAACCGCATCCCAGGAGAAATCTATGTCAATGGCCGACCGCGACGGCAAGATCTGGATGGACGGCAAGCTGATCGACTGGCGCGACGCCAAGATCCACGTCCTGACCCATACGCTGCACTACGGCATGGGTGTCTTCGAGGGCGTGCGCGCGTACAAGACGGCCGACGGCAGCACCGCGATCTTCCGCCTGCCCGAGCACACGAAACGTCTGCTGAATTCGGCGAAGATCTTCCAGATGGACGTGCCGTTCGACCGGGAAACGCTCGAAGCCGCGCAGCTCGCGGTCGTGCGCGAGAACAAGCTCGAGTCGTGCTACCTGCGCCCGATCATCTGGGTCGGCTCGGAAAAGCTCGGCGTGGCCGCGAAGGGCAACACGATCCACGTCGCGATCGCCGCGTGGCCGTGGGGCGCGTACCTCGGCGAGGACGGCCTCGCGAAGGGCATCCGCGTGAAGACGTCGTCGTTCACGCGCCACCACGTGAACGTGTCGATGGTCCGCGCGAAGGCGTCGGGCTGGTACGTGAACTCGATCCTGGCGAACCAGGAAGCGACGGCCGACGGCTACGACGAAGCGCTGCTGCTCGACGTCGACGGCTACGTGTCGGAAGGCTCGGGCGAGAACTTCTTCCTCGTGAACAACGGCAAGCTGTACACGCCCGACCTGGCGTCGTGCCTCGACGGCATCACGCGCGACACGATCATCACGCTCGCGCGCGACGCCGGCATCGAGGTCATCGAGAAGCGCATCACGCGCGACGAGGTCTACACGGCCGACGAAGCGTTCTTCACCGGCACGGCCGCCGAAGTCACGCCGATCCGCGAACTCGACAACCGCACGATCGGCAGCGGCGCGCGCGGCCCCGTCACGGAAAAGCTCCAGTCGGCGTTTTTCGATATCGTGTCGGGCAAGAACGCGAAGTACGCGCACTGGCTGACGAAGGTCTGAGCGCGCCGCGCCACCGACCGCCCCACACAAGAGTGATAAGAGAAAGTCTCATGAGTGAAATCAAGGAAATGCCGCTGGTCGAGCTGACGGCCAAGGATCTTCCCGCCTACTGCCCGAACCCGGCGATGGCACGCTGGAGCGCGCACCCGCGCGTCTTCATCGACGTGTCGCACGGCGAGGCGCGCTGCCCGTACTGCGGCACGCGCTACAAGCTGCGCGACGGCGAAGTCGTCAAGGGCCACTGAGCCCGGCCGGCCGGGCCCGCGGGCCCGCCGACCGCAAGGCGGCGCAGCCGGACAGCCGGCGCGCCGCCCTTCCCCATTCTGGCAACCCGAACGCGACGCGACGCGCGCCGTGCTTCATTACGACATCGGAAGTCCACCTGATGCGTCGAGCGCTGGTTATCGCACCGAACTGGATCGGTGACGCATTGATGGCGCAGCCGCTTTTTGCGCTGCTGAAGAAACTCCATCCCCGCATCGCGATCGATGCGGTCGCACCCTCATGGGTCGCGCCCGTGCTCGAGCGGATGCCCGAGATCCACGATGTCTACGCGACCGATCTCGCCCACGGCAAGCTGCAGCTGCTGCGCCGCTGGCAGCTCGCGAGCGACCTGCGCGACGTCGGCTACGACGCGGCGTACGTGCTGCCGAATTCGCTGAAATCCGCGGTGATCCCGTGGCTCGCGAACATTCCGCTGCGGATCGGCTACACGGGCGAGCACCGCTACGGGCTGCTGAACGTGCGGCACGCGAATCCGGCCAAGTCGGGCGAACGCCCGCCGATGACGACCCACTACGCGGCGCTCGCGTACGCGCCGGGCGCGAAGCTGCCCGAGTCGATGAAGACGCTGCCCGCGCCGCGCCTCGACGCGGACCTGAACGAGACGGCGCGCGTGTCCGCGCGTTTCAATCTCGATACGCGCAAGCCGCTCGTCGTGTTCTGCCCGGGCGCCGAATACGGCCCGGCCAAGCGCTGGCCGCCCGAGCACTTCGCGACGCTCGCGACGATCGTCCACCAGTCGTTCCCGTACACGCAGATCGTCGCGCTCGGCTCGCAGAAGGACGCGGCCGCCGCGCAGGCGATCGCCGACCACGCGCCGAACGTGCGCAACCTGTGCGGGCAGACGTCGCTGTCGGAGGCGTGCGCGCTGATCGCGCGCGCGAACGCGGTCGTCACCAACGATTCGGGGCTGATGCACGTCGCGGCCGCGCTGCGCCGGCCGCTCGTCGCGCTGTACGGATCGACCGATCCGCGCCACACCCCTCCGCTGTCGGACCTGGCGAAGGTACAATGGCTGCATCTCGAATGCAGTCCCTGCTTCGAACGCGAGTGCCCGCTCGGCCACCTGAAGTGCCTGCGCGAACTCGGTCCCGAGCAGGTATTCGGCGATTTGCGCGGCATGCTCGTCGGGCAGCGCTGACCCTGACCGGCAGCGTCGCACGGCGCGCCGGGCAATCCGATTCACCGGTGTACGGCGGCTCCATCCGGGCCGCCGTGCTGAATACGGCGCGCGACGCGCGCGAGAGATAACCCCGATGCCACGTTTTGCCCGCCTTTTCGAAGCCGCTGCCGATACGCTCAACGCCTACTACCAGGCCGTCGCCGATGCCAATCTCGACGCGCTGCTGGCGTTGTGGATCGACGAGGATTTCGCCAGCTGCGTATGGGCGGACGGCGAGCATCTGCACGGCCTCGACCAGATCCGCAGCGGGCTCGCGAACCGGCTCGCCACGCGCCCCGTGACGATCGAGCCGCTCGACATCCGCGTGTACGACAGCCTCGGCACGGTCGTCTATACGATCGCCGAAGCGCATCAGCAGGCCGACCTGACGGCCGAACCCGACATGGTTTTCGCGACGTACGTGATGATTCACGAACGCGGCGAATGGCGCATCGCGCACATCCACGCGAGCCCGATTCCCGAACAGGCGGCCGGGCAGTTCGCCGCCAAGATCCGTCACGGTCAGGGTCCGCTGCACTGACGAAAAGACGAAGCAACGCATACGCGGGGCGATCATGAGTACGGCTTCTCCGCCCACCTCGCCGCTGACCGGGGCTCCGGCTCCGGACAACGACACACTGCGCTATCGCGCACCGCGCTGGCTGCCGAACAGCCATGCGCAAACCATCGTGCCCGCGCTGTTCGCGCGGCGTCCGGTCGTCGCCTACCGACGAGAGCGATGGGAAACCCCCGACCACGACTTCATCGATCTCGACTGGGTCGCCCATCTCGACAGCGCGGCGCCCGCGCCCGACGCGCCGCTGTTCGTACTGTTCCACGGCCTCGAAGGCAGTTCCGGCTCGCACTACGCGCTCGCGATGATGGCCGCCGCGCGCGCGAAGGGCTGGCACGCCGTCGTGCCGCACTTCCGCAGCTGCAGCGGCGAGCTCAACCGCCAGCCGCGCTTCTACCATCTCGCGGACAGCGCCGAAGTCGACTGGATCCTGCGCCGGCTCGCCGCGCAGCATCGCGGGCCGCTGGTCGCCGCCGGCGTGTCGCTCGGCGGCAACGTGCTGCTGCGCTGGCTCGGCGAGCATCGCAGCGACACGTCGATCCTGCGCGCCGCCGCCGCGATCTCGACGCCGATCGACGTGCACGCCGGCGGCCGCGCGCTGTCGCAGGGGTTCGCGATGGTCTACACGCGCAGCTTCCTGAAGACGCTCAAGCGCAAGGCGCTGGCGAAGCTCGACCAGTACCCGGGGCTGTTCGACCGCGAAGCGATGCTGCAGGCCGTGACGATGCGCGACTTCGACGAGGTCGTGACCGCGCCGCTGCACGGCTTCGCGGACGCCGACGATTACTGGACGAAGGCGACCACACGGCCGCTGCTCCCCGCGATCGACGTGCCGACGCTGATCCTCAACGCCCGCAACGACCCGTTCCTGCCGGAATCGGCGCTGCCCGGCCCGGCCGACGTGTCGCCGGCCGTCGAGCTCGACCAGCCGGCGGACGGCGGGCACGCGGGCTTCATGACCGGGCCGTTCCCCGGCCGCCTCGACTGGCTGTCGGCGCGGGTGTTCGGCTATTGCGCGAAATTCGTCGACCATGGATGACATCGTCCGGCAGGCGCTCGCCAAATGGCCCAACGTGCCGCACTGTACCGGCTGGCTGCTGCTCGACCGGCGCGGCGAATGGCGGCTGCGCGACGACGCGGCCCAGGCGGCCGGCGAGCTCGGCTCGCCGATCCGGCATGCGGCGCTGAACGCGTTCATCGGCCGCAACTACGAATGCGACGCGCAGGGCCAGTGGTTCTTCCAGAACGGCCCGCAGCGCGTCTACGTCGAGCTCGCCTATACGCCGTGGGTCGTCCGGCTCGCCGAGCGCGACGGACGACTCGTGCTCGCCGACCAGACGGGCGCGCCGTTCGAGCCGGACGAAGCGTGGCTCGACGATGCGGGCGGCGTGCTGTTTCGCGACGGCGGCACGCGGCGCATCGCGGCGCTGCACGATCACGACCTCGGGCTGTTCGCCGATCACGCGGATTTCGATGCGGAGCCGCCCGTGCTGCGCTGGCGCGACGACCGCACGCTGCCGCTCGGCAGCATCGCCTGCGCGGACGTGCCCGCCCGGTTCGGCTATGTCGCGAGCCCCGCGCATCACGCAGGACAGGCGGCCGGCAGCGGCAACTGACGCACCGCCGTCTCGCCCACGCAAGCCGCACAAGCCGCACAAGCCGCGCGACGGCCGCTATCCGTGGCCGTTCTTCTCGTCCTCGCGCTCTTCCTTGTAGCGCGCCTCGAACTCCAGCAACCGCGCGCCGATGATCGACTGCTCGTAGAACGACACGTCCTTCGCGTCGCGCGCTTCCTTCAACTGCCGGATCGCCGACGGCCACGCGCCGTCGAGCGCCAGTTTCTCCGCGAGCGCGCGGCGCCGCGCGAGCACGTCCCCCTTGCCGTCGCTCGCCTTCGCGAGATAGTCCCACCAGTCGGGCTGCTCGGGATCGGCCTTCGCCTGCGCCCGCGCGAGCGTCTGCGCGTCGGCAAAACGGCGCGCGGCGATCAGCGCCTGCAGATGCGCGACGATCGCCGCGTGCGACGCCGGCCAGCGCCGCTGCGCGAGCGCCGCGAGCCGCACCGCGTCGTCGGTCCGGCTCGCGCGGCGCGCGATCTCGGCGGCCAGCACGTCGAGGCTCGGCGAACTCGTGTCCGGATCGTTCTCGCGCCGCTCGCGTGCATCGAACGCCGCGCGCGCCGACGCGAGTGCGTTGCCGGCCGCGTCGTATTCGCCGAGCAACAGGTCCGCGAGCGCGATGCCGTACCAGTTCGCCGCGACGTTCGGCGCCGTCCGGTCGTCGATCTCGAGCTGCATCCGGCGAGCCTCGGCCGAGATGTCGGTCGGCGCGCGGTTCTGCAGGATGCGCAGCCGCGCGCGCACGAACCCGTATTCGGCCGACTGGCGCGGTTGCCGGTACGGCGCGCGGCGCGCGCGATCCTCCATGTCCGCGATCCGCTCGCCGGTCAGCGGGTGCGTACGCGCGTAGGCCGGCACGCCCGCGTCGCCCGTCGACGCGCGGTCGAGCCGTTCGAAGAAGCCCGGCATCCCGTACGGGTCATAACCCGCGCCCGCGAGCAGCTGGAAACCGACGCGATCGGCCTCGCGCTCGGCCGAACGCGAGAAGCGCAGCTGGTTGTCGACCGCGTACGCCTGCCCGCCCATCGCGATCGCGCTGCCGAGATCGCCGCTGCGCGCGAGCACGCCGGCCAGCACGCCGAGCAGCATCGTCGCGAGCGCCGTGTAGCCGCTCTTCTCGCTCGCGCCGATCATCCGCGCGATGTGCCGCTGCAGTACGTGACCCATCTCGTGGCCGACCACCGACGCGAGCTCCGACTCCGTCTGCGTCGTGACCACGAGCCCGCTGTTGATTCCGATGAAGCCGCCCGGCATCGAGAACGCGTTGATCTGCGGATCGCGCACCGGGAACAGGTCGAAATCCGGCGTGTAGCCGCCGATGAAGCGCGCGGCGGCGGCCGCCGCGAGCCGTGCCGCCATCGCGTTCAGGTAGTCGCGCACGAGCCAGTCGTCGAGATAGTCGGGATCGCGCCGCACTTCGCGCATCACGCGCTCGCCGAGCCGGCGCTCGGCCTGCGGCGTCAGCGAACCGCCGGAACCGTCGCCGAGGTCGGGCAGCTCCAGCGCACGAAGCGGCGCGCGCAGGCTCGCGGCCGGCGCCGACGCGCCGCCGGCGCCCGAGAACCGGCTCTCCGCGCCGCCGTACGTGCCGAACACGCCGGTCGCGATGCCGGACGGCACGGTGGAAATCGCCGGGGAGCCGCCCGTCGCCGGCTCGAGCGGGGGCGCGGGCGTGCTCTGCGCATGGCCGCCCGGCGGCAGCGCGAGCGCGGCCGACAGCGACACGGCAAGCAACTGTTTGACACGCATGGCAGGATGAAAACGACGCCGTCCCGCGCGCCCGGCGCGCATCGCGGCGTCTGGTCTGAATATTCGGGTCATTGTACCGGCGCGGCGGCCACTGTCCCGTGCCGCGCATGCGCCATCTGCGCCCCCGAGGACGCGAACGCCGCTGCTATGATAAGCGCCCGTTGAGACGGAGCATGACATGTCAGGACTCACCCATTTCGACGCCGCCGGCCATGCGCACATGGTCGATGTCGGCGACAAGCAGGAAACCCGGCGCATCGCGATCGCGCGCGGCACGATCCGGATGCTGCCGGCCACGTTCGCGCTGATCCGCGACGGCAAGGCCAAGAAAGGCGACGTACTCGGCGTCGCACGCATCGCGGCGATCCAGGGCGCCAAGCGCACGGCCGACCTCATCCCGCTGTGCCACCCGCTCGCGCTGACGCGCGTGGCCGTCGACTTCGAACTCGACGACGCGCTGCCGGGCGTCCACTGCGTCGTGCAGGTCGAGACGTTCGGCCGCACCGGGGTCGAGATGGAAGCGCTGACCGCCGTGCAGGTCGGGCTGCTGACCGTCTACGACATGTGCAAGGCGGTGGATCGCGGGATGGTGATCACGGAGGTGAGCGTGCGCGAGAAGCGCGGCGGGAAGTCGGGGGACTGGAAGGCGGGAGACGCGGCGGAGTGAGCGCCCGGGCGCCGCCTGCCCGTTATTGCGAGATAAAACCGTTTATCTCATACAATTACCGGATTCCGCACGAGAGAGCGTGCGAACCAGCACAACAAAAGCGAGCACTGGTGATGAATTCGCAAGCGTTAAGAAGCGCCTTGTTGGCCGGACCGGTCCAGCATGAGCGCCTGGTCAAATTGGATACTCCGCTCGGCCCCGACGTCCTGCTGCCGCATCGCGTCACGGGGCGATCACGGCTCGGACGCCATTTCGAGTTCACCGTCGATACCGTGTCGGTATCCGATAACCTCGAACTCAAGAAACTGATCGCGCAGCCGGTGACGCTGTGGATCCAGCAGACCGATCGGTCGTACGCGCCGCACAACGGCTACGTGCATGCGGCGCGCCGACTCGGCTCGGACAGCGGCGTCACGCACTATCAGATCGCCTTTGCGTCGTTCCTCCACTTCCTGAAGTTCCGCCGCGACCAGCGCATCTGGCAGAACCGCTCGGCGGACGACATCATCGCCGACGTGCTGAACCAGCACCCGCAGGCCAAAGGCCGCTTCACGTTCAAGCTCTACCAGCCGCTGCCGTCTCGCTCGTTCTGCATGCAACACGAGGACGACTGGAATTTCGTGCATCGCCTGATGGAATCGGAAGGCCTGTACGGTTTCTGGGAACAGGACAAGGACGGCAAGTCGCACCGGCTCGTCATCGTCGATCGCATCGACGCGTTGCCCGCGCTGTCGCCGCGAACCGTGCGCTTTCATCACGCGGGCATGGGCGACGAAGCCGACACGCTCGTCCAGTTCACCGGTACGCGCACGCTGCGAAGCGTCGCGCGCACCACGCGCACGTTCGACTACAAGCAGCCGCCCACCGCGTCGAATCCGAAAGCCACCCATACGCCGACGATCGCCAACCAGGGAGATTTGCCGCCGCAGCTCGAAGTCTACGAATATACGGGTGCCTACACGTATCCCGAGCAGTCACGCGGCGACCATCTGTCGAAGATCTGGATGGAAGAGCAGGAATCGCACGCCAAGCGCTTTCACGGTGTCGGCGGCGTGCGGCGCATGGACGCGGGACGTACGTTCGAGTTCACCGAACACCCCGAACACGACAAGGACGACGCCGGCCAACGCGAATTCGCCGTAATCGAGACGGCGTGGGTCATCGTCAACAACCTGCCTGTCGCGGACGGAAGCGCCCATGCCACATTCCCGCATAGCTTGCGGGCCGAAGTCGACGGCATCACGCAGGCACGCGCCGGCGACGCATCGCGCGTTCGCCATTCCGACGGCAGCGAGGGCTTTTTCCAGGTCAGCGTCGAAGTACAGCGCACGACCATCCCGTTCCGCAGCCCGCTCGAGCATGCGAAACCGCCGATGCAGCTGCAATCGGCGATCGTCGTCGCGCCGCAAGGCGAGGAAGTCCACACCGACGAGCTCAACCGGGTCAAGGTCCGCTTCCACTGGGACCGCCTAAACGACGGCGACGAGCGAGCGTCGTGCTGGCTGCGCGCCGCGACGGCGGACTCGGGCAACGGTTACGGCGCCGTCCACCCGCACCGCGCCGGCGAGGAAGTGCTGGTCGATTTCCTCGGCGGCGACTGCGATCGCCCGATCGTCGTCGGCAAGCTGTACAACGGCGCGACGAGCCCGCAGTGGCACAGCAACGGCATCTTGTCCGGATACCGGTCGAAGGAATACGCGGGTGCCGGCTACAACCAGCTGGTGCTCGACGATGCGACCTCGCAGAACCGCGCGCACCTGTACAGCAGCCAGACCAACGCGCATCTGCATCTCGGCTACCTGATCGACCACACGGGCAACAACCGCGGCAGTTATCTCGGCAGCGGCTTCGACCTGCGCTCGGACGCATTTGGTGCGGTTCGTGCGAACCGCGGCCTGTACGTCACGACGTATCCGAAACCGCCGGCGAGCCAGCCACTCGACGTCCAGGAGACGCAGCAGCAGCTCGTCAGGGCGGAAGGCCTGATGGAGGCCATGTCGGAAGTCAGCGCGCAGCATCAGGGCGAGTCGCTCGACCCCGGCCACTCGGCGCTCAAGCAGTTCACCGACGCGACGCAGAACAGCGTGAGCGGCGGCACGTCGGGCGGCCGAACCGCCGGCGGCGGGACCGGCAGCGCCAATGCGTTCAAGGAGCCCGTGATGCTGTTCGGCAGCCCAGCCGGCATCGGGATGTCCACGCAGCAGTCCGCGCAACTTGCCGCGGACCAGCACATCAACCTCGTCAGCGGGCAAAGCACGCACGTCGCCGCCGGGAAATCGCTGATCGCGAGTGTCCTCGACCGTATCAGTCTGTTCGCGCAGAACGCGGGGATCAAGCTGTTCGCCGGCAAGGGCAAGGTCGAAGTGCAGGCGCAGGCAGACAACATCGAGCTGACCGCGCAGAAGGCGCTGAAGTTGATCGCCGTCACGCAATCGATCGAAGGCGCCGCGGCAAAGGAGATCCTACTGACGTCCGGCGGCGCCTACATCCGCATCGCGGACGGCAACATCGAGGTGCACGCGCCCGGCACGATCGACATCAAGGGCGCGCAGCATGCGTTCAGCGGCTCCACGCACCTGTCGCAAACGATGCCGACGCTGCCGAACTCGTCCGGCAACTACGACCAGGCCTTCATCGCGCACTGGGCCGGCACCGACATTCCGGTCGCGAACACGCGGTACCAGATGTTCTCGAACGGCAAGCTGCTCTCGGAAGGCGTCACCAACGCGGCAGGCGAAACCGGGCTCACGCAGAGCCACGTGCCGCATGACGTCGTCGTCAAGTTTCTAGGGAAATCGAATGGCTGACGGACAACAGGAGAAGGTGCTCGGCACCGGTGCGGGGATGCTAACCCCGACGGGATATCAGGATCGGCCGAAGGTGCAGATCAACATCTGCGACAAGCACGTAACGCCGGCGGCCGATTCCATTATCGGAACCTGTCCATACTACTACCGGCCACTGCATGGCGAGTACTGGGAAACGGTCGAAAAGGTCAGCAAATCGAGTATCTGGGCGACCGTCAAGAAATTCGCCACGTCATGGGATCCGTGGAAAGACACGAAAGTTGCCCGTGAGTTGCTGCATCGGCGGGAGAATCTGATAGAAGCCGCAAGCACTGATTCCGACTGGTCACGCCACGGTAATTTCATGATGCGTCATATCGGGTGCGGACATAAGCCGCCGGGATACTATGTCAGCTATGGTTACTACTACTGCTCGAATTACGGTAAATACCTGCTTCCAGAGTTGAGCGACAAAGGCAAGGCATGGCTGGCAAGCGCACGCTGGTTCCTGCAGCACTATCTGGAACAGGGTTTGCAGCAGAACATGCGTGGCGACACCATTTCCATCAGGGGCAAGAAGCCGAACAGCGGCGCCTGCGTGATGAACGTGCCGCAGTACACGCTCGAACTGGACGACGAAACGTTCAAGACATACGCGTTCAAGACCCATCCTCTCGCCTATCTCGACGGTGGTCTGGCCGGGCTCGGGCCTGTCGATATGTTCTATATCCTGAAGCAACCCAACACTCAGGAATGGGGGGATGTCAGAACGCTCTACCAAGCATTCGACAGTGGTGTCGGCGTGGGCAAACAATACGTCGACAATACCGTGGAATACGCGAAAAAAGCAGGTGATGCGGTCAACGAACATGTCATCGACCCTGTTGCACAGGCAATCGAAAAACTGATGCCGAAATGAAATGACGAGAAAACTCCTGAAGCTGTCGCTGGGTGCGGCAGTCGCGCTCATTGTATTGATTGTCGGGTACTCATATATGTCGAATGACTGGCAGGTCGTTTCCAACACTTTCATGAAGAACAGCAAGCCCTATGGCGGGGGCGACTTCGCGATATCGGGAAACGAGGCGATCACGCTGAAGATCAGCGATCCTGAAATCACCTTCAAGCCATACGCCGAATGGAAGGACAAGGAAAAGGCCGAGCCGACCGAAGCCTGGATGAACGACAGCCGTGAAACGCTGAACCGGACGTCGGTCGAATTCTGGCGGGGCCCGGTAAACGGTGACATGACGCGCCATTTCAACCAGGCAGGCCAGAACGCCGCCTGGTGGCACGCGAAGGATTGGACGGTCGAATTCATCAGCACCGGCTGGATGGACTACAAGTCCCCTCAGCCTGCCGACGGCCTGACGCCGCAAGTGACCAAGCTCTGGAAGTCATCCAACGGCGGACGCGACTGGGTGCAGCTCGCGTGGCCAGAAGACCGGAACATCGGTCGCCTGTTGTTTCTCGATCCGCAGCGCGGCTATGCGATCGGCTGGGGCCCGCACGTGTGGCGCACGTCCGACGGCGGTCAATCGTGGCGGGAAGTCGAACTGCCGCCGGGCGCCGCGGAGGCCGGCAAACCTCGCCGCACATTTGACGGCATCGACCTCGGCCCGGACGGTACCTTGCGCGTGGCATACCACGTCGAGAAATCCGCGCACGCTTTCGCCGGAAGCGTCGTCTATCGGCTCGGTTGGGAGCAATCCGCGTTCGCCCTGGATGCCGTTTTGCCTGAACAGGTGATCGTCAACCTGTCCTCGTCACCGGTCGCGTCGAATCGCTATGCGCTCTACGCCCTGTCGCGCCTCGGTGAACCGCTCAATTCCGGCAATCCCGCCGACAAAGGACAACGCGTCGGTGCCATTTCCACCTGGACGAACAGTGCACCCGAGCAGGTTCAGCAGTTGCATACGTTTGACGACAAGCTGACGCTCGATAGCCTGAGCGTCGGCCGGGACGGATTGCTGCTCGTCTACGCAACCGACTCCAGCCGCAACGGCACACCGCTCGATCTCACGTTCGTCAGCAGCGACGCGGGAAAGACCTGGAGCTCGAGCACGGAGAAACCGACTCAGGGAGGATATTTCAACGCCCAAACGAACACGCTGTATTCGCTGGTCGCCTATACGCTCAAGAAGCGGCAGTTCTGACCGTCCCGATGCGGTTACCGCGGGGCCCCCGTCGCGATTCGGGCGTCGGCTCCGCGGCCGGCTGGGGCCCCGCATATGGCGGGCTTCGGACGGCGGAAACACGTGGCAAGCGATCGATCCGCCGGCCGACGCGCACGTCGGCAGCGGAACGCGTCAGAATTTCAATGCAATCAGCCTCGGCCCGGACGGTGCTCTGCGGATCGCCTGCCCTGTCGCACAGACTGCCGAAGCACCGGCTCACAGCTCGGTCGACCGGCTCGACTGGGGGCAGCACGCATTCGTGACGGATACCGTGATGCCAGGCCAGGTCATCACAGCGCCCGGCACCACGCCGAAGGGATCACGTCATTCAGTGTACGCGCTGTCGCATCTCGACGAGCCGCAAAACGGCAAGGGGCACGACAATGGCCACCGGACGGGCGCCATTTCCACGTGGACGACCGACCATCCCAAGGTCGTGCAGCAACTGCGCACGTTCGACGAGAAGCTCACGCTCGCCAGTATGAGCATCGGTCGCAACGGCCTCCTGCTCGTCCACGCAACCGATCCGAACTCCGGAAGCGGCGGTACCGGCGGCGGCGCACCGATCGACCTGACGTTCAGCAGCACCGACGCCGGCAAGACTTGGAATAAAACGACCGACAAGTCCGCACAGGGCGGCTACTTCGACGCACAGACCAATACGCTGTACTGGCTGCACGGATTCACGCTGAAGAAGCGGACCTTCTGAGCGCGTGCTGGGGGCGTTGCCGGCCGGTCTGCGCCGATACGGCGAGCCGGCCCGCTACGGCTCGCCCGAGATGCTGCGCACACGAACCGCGAGCGCTCGGCACCCCTACCGCGTATATCGACTTTCGATAGCCACGCACAACCGGTGCAGCCGCCGACGCACGACGTGCACTGCCCGCGCTTCACTGGCCGCGTGACGGCTCGAACACGAACGGTTGGGTCAGCAGGAACGGATTCGCGGTCGCGCCCGTCTGCACGCAGGTCGCGTGCGTCATCGCGTCGACGGCCGCGCGATCGGCCGCCGCGTTGCGGCTGCTCGTCGTCACGGTGACGTTCTGCGCTTCGCCGGACGTCGTCATCAGCGCGCGCACGAGCACGGTCGCTGGGCGGGTGAGCGGCTTCGCGGTATCCGGATAGACGGCGCGCGGGATGTGACAGGTCAGCTTGCTCTCCTGCGACGACGACAGCATCGCGCAACCGGACAACAGCATTGCGACGGCGGGCAGGATCAGGTAGGTCGAGCGAATAGCCATGGTCGAATATCGTTCTGGGTATTGTTCCGTTCCGGACGAACGCGCCATCCCGCGCAAGCGTGCCCCGGGCCGCATCACGTGCGTCACACTGCGCCGCGGCCAGCGGACCGGCGCCCCGTTACGGCCGCGCGGCCGACGATGCTCGGCCGCGATCCTGTCCGGCGGCGCTCCCGGATGACCGGGATGCTGCCTGTCTTCCCGCCGGCCAACCCCGACGGCCGCGGGCACGCGAGCGCTTCCGCGCATTGTGCACGCGCCGCCCGGTCAACGGCGGCAATTTGACAATGGTTGACGCGAATCGGCGCGCATGCAGCCGGAATCCACACGATTCGCGACGTAATCGACATGCGGCGGGCTTCGCCCCGTTCGTCCCGTTTCCCCGGGCCGCCCCGCCCGATGCCCGCCGCCGCTGCATCACACTGCGGCACGCGCCGGCGTGCGCGGCGCACCTCAATCCGAATCGTCGTCGTCCGAATCGTCGGCCGCATCGGCCGGCACTTCCCCGTACTTCGCGACGACGGCCGCCTTGAACGTCTTCAGCGCCGGCTGCTGGTCGCAAAGCTTGTACAACAGCGCCAGTTGCTGCGGCCAGTCCTTCAGTTCCTTCGCGAACACGTGCAGGCGTGCGACGGTATCGAGCGCGTCGGCTTCGCGGCCCGCCAGCGCCTGCAGCGCCGCGTAGCGACGCAGCACCGTCTCGCCGGGCAGCAGCGCGATCGCGCGCTCGTGCGCCGCGAGCTTGGCCGGCAGGTCATCCGCCGAAATCGGCAGCAGCGTGGCCGCACCGTACTCGCCCCACGCGCCGAACAGCCGCGACGGCGCCTCGCGGTACTGCGCGGCCGGATCGCTGCCGTAATAGAGCACTTCCGCGCGCTGGTAGTCGCGCAGCACGGGTACCGCCGCCAGCACGCCGCCGAACGACAGCACCGCGAACAGCCCGAACGCGGCGCGGCCCGGCAGGATACGCAACGGCTTCACGTCGAGCAGCCCGATCACGAACATCGCCGGCAGCAGGAAGAACATGTACTGTTGCGGATACTCGACCAGCGCGTGCATCAGCAGGATGCCGATCAGCGCGAAGCCGAATACGCGCATGCTCGACTGCGGCGCGCGCACCGCCCGCACGAACCACGCCACGAGCGTGACGACGAGGATGCCGAGGCCAACGAGGCCGGACTTCGCGAGCAGGTCGATGAAGATGTCGTGCGAGTTGTTCGCGATCTCCACGCCGCCGAGCGTGCGCACGAGCGCGAACTGATGCGACGGGAATTCGCCCCAGCCGACGCCGAGCAGCGGATGCTCGCGGAACATCGCAAGCCCGTACTTCCACAGCGCGAGGCGCGGCGCGATCTGCCCCGCGTCGCGCATGCGGTCGGCCGCCGATTCCGCGAGATTCAGGTGATAGTGCACGTTCGCCCAGCGCACCGCGACGTTCACCGCGATGAACGCGACCGCGAGCACGACCGGGATCAGCCACGCTCGCGCATTGCCCGGCGCACGGCGCGATTCGAGCCACGCCATCCAGAAGCCCGCGACGACCATCACCGCGACCTGCAGCCACGGCCCGCGCGACACCGTCAGCGCGAGGCCGACCGACAGCACCAGCGACAGCGCGAGCCATGCCCACACCGCGAGCCGGCGCGTCTGCACGAGGTACAGCGCACCCGCGAGCGCGAACGCGATGTAGCTGGCCAGGTGGTTCGCCTGCGCCATGTTGCCGTACGGACGGCGGTCGACCGCGATGTTGTACATCACGACGAACGGCGAAACGGACGATTCGAGGTGAAACAGCTGCACGATCTGGGTGCCGACCGCGAACACGCCGCCGACGATCAACGCGCCGGCCATCATCCGCGACACCGCTTCGGCCATCCCGTCGCGCGCGAGCGCATACCCGGCCTGCATCGCGACCAGCGCGGCCGCGAGGTAGCCGACCGCCAGCCAGTTCATCGACGGCACCTTGAGCGGGATCAGCGCGGTCTGCGCGATCAGCACGGCGGCAAACCCGAGCGGCACGACGAACGCGGCCGGCGCGGCAAACGGCTCGGCCGGCCGGTCGGTGCGCGTGAGCAGCACGACGGACAGCCCCACCAGCAGATACAGCACCAGCGCGGAAAACTCGGAATAGAAGGTCGGGATCGGATACGTGTGATTCGTGATCGCGTACGGCACGATCAGGGCGACAGCCAGCGCAACGAGCGACAACGAACGGGAAAAAGTAGAAGGCATGAGCGAACCGGATGTCAGCAACCGGCGCACTATACAAAACTTTCCCCCCTCTGTGCGGGGCCGTCGCGCCGCAGCCGGGCGCGAAACGACGCCCCCGGCCGGCCGAAGCGGCGGCCCGCACGCCGTACGCGCCGCCGACCGCCGCCTCCGGCGCTATGCGCGGCACTCCGCGGGCGCGAATTTCGCGGGCAGCGTCGCGGTGGCGCTCGGCAACGGCCCGGCCCCCGGCGCCGGCAGCGACGACGCGTCCTTGCCGGCGGCGAAGCACTCCCACGCAATCGCACCGGCCTGCATCGCACCCTTTTTAAGCGCCACGCGCGCGGTGGGCGCATCGGCCTTGTCGGGTACGGACGGCACGAGCACCAGCGTATTCGCGCCGGCCGCGGCGACGCGGGGGGTAAACGCGACGGTGATCTGGCCGGTGTTGCCGTCGATGGCCACCGATTCGACGTTGCGGGTCGCGGCCGGCGGGCCGTAGCCGCCATCGAGGCTCGCGCCGCTCGCCGCGTTGTCGGCCACCGCGAGCCGAGCGGACGACGCAAGCGCAAGCCCCTCGCCGACCCGGGAACGCGCGAGGTAATCCTGATACGCGGGAATCGCATAGGCCGCGACGACGCCGACGATCGCCAGCACGATCATCAATTCGATCAGCGTGAAGCCGGCCGGCCGCCAGCGCGGCGCGGGCCGGTTCGCGCGCCGCAGATCGGCGGCCACGCGACGGAACAGGGAAACGGAAAAGGCTTCGAACATGGCAGGCTCCGGAAACGAAAAACGCCTGCCGATCAAGGCAGGCGTTTCGATCGTAGCCAGCGGGCCGTGAAGCCGGCAGTCGGCCGGACGGCCAGTCAGCGCGCGTGCGGCGCGCCGTGGCGCTTCCTGAGTGCGTAGCCGATCGCCACGACGAACAGCGCGCCCGCGATGCTCGCGCCGTAGAGCACCGGCTGTGTATCCAGCACCGCCCAGCGGTCGCCGACCGGGTCGTTGACGATCAACCCGCCCGCGATCCAGCCGAGCAGCCCGGCGCCGAACGCCACGACGATCGGGAAACGGTCGAGCAGCTTCAGCACCAGCGTGCTGCCCCACACGATGATCGGCACGCTGACGACGAGCCCGAAGATCACCAGCGCGATCCGGTGCGACGGATCGGCCTGCTCGGCCGCGCCGGCGATCGCGATCACGTTGTCGAGGCTCATCACCGCATCGGCGATCACGATCGTCTTCACGGCGTCCCACAGCCGGCTGGCCGGCTTGATGTCGTCGTGCGCGTCGGCGGCCGGCGCCATCAGCTTGATGCCGATCCACAGCAGCAACAGCCCGCCGCCGAGCTTCAGGAACGGCACGTCGAGCAGCGCGACCGCGAAGGTGATCAGCGCGACGCGCAGCAGGATCGCGCCGGCGGTACCCCAGACGACGCCGCGCAACCGCTGGTTGGCCGGCAAGTTGCGGCAGGCGAGCGCGATCACGACCGCGTTGTCGCCGCCGAGGAGGATGTCGATGACGATGATCTGGAGAATGGCGCCCCAGTGCAGCGATGTCAGGAATTCGAGCATGGCGGTGAGGACAGGACAGCGGCCGCGTCGCAGGCGGCCCGGTTCATCGCCGGCACATGCGCGACGCATGCCCGGTGCTTACGAATTCATTGCGCGAGCATAACAAAAAACGCCGGCAAAGCCGGCGTTTTCTGCAGGACGAACCCCGGGGAAATATTACAGCGCCTTCTTCAGCAGACGGCCCATTTCCGACGGGTTGCGCGTGACGGTGATGCCACACGCTTCCATGATTTCCAGCTTCGCTTCGGCCGTATCCGCACCGCCCGAGATCAGCGCGCCGGCGTGGCCCATGCGCTTGCCCGGAGGCGCCGTGACGCCCGCGATGAAGCCGACCACCGGCTTCTTCATGTTGTCCTTGATCCACTCCGCCGCATTGGCTTCGTCCGGACCGCCGATTTCGCCGATCATCACGACCGCATCCGTGTCCGGATCGTCGTTGAACATCTTCATCACGTCGATGTGCTTCAGACCGTTGATCGGGTCGCCGCCGATACCGACCGCCGACGACTGGCCGAGGCCCAGTGCCGTCAGCTGCGCGACCGCTTCATACGTCAGCGTGCCCGAACGCGACACGACGCCGATGCGGCCCTTGCGGTGGATGTGGCCCGGCATGATGCCGATCTTCAGCTCGTCCGGCGTGATCGTGCCCGGGCAGTTCGGCCCAAGCAGCAGCGTCTTGCGGCCTTCGCGACGCATGCGGTCCTTCACTTCGATCATGTCGCGCACGGGGATGCCTTCCGTGATGCAGATCGCGAGATCCAGGTCGGCTTCGACCGCTTCCCAGATCGCAGCCGCCGCGCCTGCCGGCGGAACGTAGATGACCGACACGGTCGCGCCGGTTTCCGCCTTCGCTTCCTTGACGCTCGCGTAGATCGGAATGCCTTCGAAGTCTTCGCCGGCCTTCTTCGGGTTCACGCCCGCGACGAATGCTTCGCGGCCGTTTGCGTATTCACGGCAGGCGCGCGTATGGAACTGACCGGTTTTGCCGGTAATGCCCTGCGTGATGACCTTCGTGTCCTTGTTGATCAGAATCGACATGTATTTTGACCTCTGTTCGATGGGCGTCGCGTGCAAACCGCGCCGCCCTACGTGTTCATTAGCGCGTGCTTACTTGCCTGCGGCAGCCGCGACGACCTTCTGCGCAGCCTCTTCCATGCTGTCGGCCGAGATGATCGGCAGGCCCGAATCGGCCAGCATCTTCTTGCCGAGGTCTTCGTTCGTGCCCTTCATGCGCACGACGAGCGGCACGTTCAGGTTCACGGCCTTCGAACCGGCGATCACGCCTTCCGCGATCACGTCGCAGCGCATGATGCCGCCGAAGATGTTCACGAGGATCGCCTTCAGGTCCGGGTTCTTCAGCATCAGCTTGAACGCTTCCGTGACCTTCTCGGTCGTCGCGCCACCGCCGACGTCCAGGAAGTTCGCCGGCTCGCCGCCGAACAGCTTGATGGTGTCCATCGTGGCCATCGCGAGGCCTGCGCCGTTCACGAGGCAGCCGATGTTGCCGTCGAGCGAGATGTACGCGAGGTCGAACTTCGACGCTTCGATTTCAGCCGGATCTTCTTCGTCCAGATCGCGGTAAGCGACGATTTCCGGGTGGCGGAACAGCGCGTTCGAGTCGAAGTTGAACTTCGCGTCGAGTGCGGTGACCTTGCCGTCGCCGGAGACGTTCAGCGGGTTGATTTCAGCCAGCGATGCGTCGGTTTCCCAGAAGGCCTTGTACAGGCCTTGCAGGATCGCGCGCGCTTGCGGGATCGAAGCAGCCGGCACGCCGATCTTCGCGGCGAGGTCGTCGGCCTGGGCGTCGAGCAGGCCCGTCGACGGCTCGACGATGACCTTGTGGATCAGTTCCGGGTGCTTCTCGGCAACTTCCTCGATGTCCATGCCGCCTTCACTCGAACCCATCAGCACGATCTTTTGCGAGATGCGGTCGACGACGAGGCTGACATACAGTTCCTGCTTGATGTCGGCGCCTTCTTCGATCATCAGACGGTTGACCTTCTGGCCTTCCGGACCGGTCTGGTGCGTGACGAGCTGCATGCCGAGGATCTGGTTCGCGTATTCGCGCACCTGCTCGATCGACTTCGCCACCTTCACGCCGCCGCCCTTGCCGCGGCCACCCGCGTGGATCTGAGCCTTCACGACCCATACCGGGCCGCCGAGCTCTTCCGCCACCTTGACGGCTTCGTCAACCGAGAACGCCGGCTTGCCGCGCGGTACCGCGACTCCGAATTTCCGCAGGATTTCCTTACCCTGGTACTCGTGAATCTTCATGCGTGATTCCCTTCAGTCTGAGAGTTGGATGAAAAGTCGCTTAAGACGCTTCTTCGAATGATTTCCGTTCATTCCTTCGTGCTGCCGTCACCGGGCATATCCGGCCGAATCGGGCCGTACCAGCGCGGGTAGTACTGCCGCACGACCTCGCCGTCGAACCGCAGCGCACGGCAGCGGCCGAGCTGGAACGGCGGTTCGGCGGGCGCGCCGTCGTGATCCGGCCCTTCGCCGCCCTCCTCGCGCACGTTCCACACGTCACCGGCGAACGCCTGGATCGCCGCCGTCGGCAGCACGGCGCACAGTTCGGTGAGATGGGAGCAGCCTGCGACGCCGGCGAGCAGCCGGTTCGCGTTGCGGCGGAAATTGCGGAAGAGATTGAGCCCGATGAGGGCCCGGTAGGCAGGCGGGGCGGATTGACAGTGACCGGGATACGGCACCCATTCCGAAGACGCTTCGGCGTCGACGACATTGAGTTCACGATCGATAGTCACGCGCAGCCAGAGTTCGTGGATCGGCAGGCCTTGGGGCCGGATGCCCGACGCAAGCGCGACATCGCGCGGCTTGTGGTCGGTCAGGCAGGCTTCGATGTCCCACAAGCCGTCGCCGCGCTCGTAAGCTTCCGCTCGGATTGCGCGTCGATGTCGCAACTGACGGGGCACGGGCTCGGATAGCGGCATGCTGGAGGTTGAGGCCGAAGAGGAAAACCCATGGATTTTAGCATATTGGGTATTTGAGACAGTTTGACGCGACGGCGGGTATTCCCGCCTGTCCGGAGGCGGTTGCATTGCAGCAAAATCGCGCGCCACGCGCGCGACCGGCCGGTCAGTCGTCGATCGGGAAATCGTCGCCGACCTTCAGCAACTTCACGATGGTCGCGCTCGAGAAGCCGCGCGCGGCAAGAAAGCGGGCCTGCTTCGCACGCTCGGCCGGCGTTTGCGGCAGTGCACCGAATTTCTTGCGCCAGACGGCCTGCGCACGGGCCCATTCGGTCTCGCGCAACTGCGCGTTCACTTCCTCGACGAGCGTGTCGCCAACTGCGTGACGCTTCAGCTCGCTGACGATGCGCGCGACGCCGACGCGCGATGCGCGGCGATGCACGAGGCTCTCGGCGAAGCGCGCATCGGACAACCAGCCGTCCTTTTCCAGCGCATCGAGCACCGGCTCGACGGATTCTTCTTCGCCGACGTAAGGCGCGAGCTTGCGCGCGAGTTCCACGCGACTGTATTCACGCCTCGACAAATAGCCAAGCGCACGGCCCTTCAATGAACGTGGCGGTTTCGACGACTTGCGTTCGGCGGTGCCCGGCGTGTCGCCGGATGAAGTACCGGAAGACGCACCGGACGCACGGCGCGTGCGGCGCGGATGCTGGCTGCTGCGGGTATAGACGTCTTCCCGTGCCGGCGCCGACGCATCGGCTGCGCGATCGCCCGGGAAGCGGACACCGGACACGCGACGGCGTGACCGGTCGTGCGCGTCGAACGATTCGTCGTCGTCGAACGGATCGTCGGGCGCGGCAATCTCAAACGAAACGAGGGCATCGCCGGATGCCCTCGTCGCGGTGCGGTTCGCGGCATCGCTGCCCGCGGCCCGCCGGTCGGCGCCCGAGGATCCGGCTCGCCGGCCGGAGCGACCCGCCGCTTCGGGCGCGTCGCTCTCCGCCGGCTCGCCAGCCTGACCTCGGCGCGCAACCATCACTCTTCTTCGTCCACCGCCTCGGCTTCGTTGCCGACTACGCCATCGGGCATGCTGGCGACACCGAGCGATTCACGGATGCGGTTCTCGATCTCGCGTGCGATTTCCGGATTTTCACGCAGGAATTCACGCGCGTTGTCCTTGCCCTGGCCGATCTTCTCGCCGTTGTAGCTGTACCAGGCGCCCGCCTTGTCGACGATCTTCGCCTGCACGCCGAGATCGATGATCTCGCCCTGGCGCGAAATGCCTTCGCCATACAGGATGTCGAAAATCGCTTCGCGGAACGGCGGCGACACCTTGTTCTTGACGACCTTCACGCGGGTTTCGTTGCCGATCACCTCGTCGTTCTTCTTGATCGAGCCGATCCGGCGGATATCGAGACGCACCGACGCATAGAACTTCAGCGCGTTGCCGCCCGTCGTGGTTTCCGGGTTGCCGAACATCACGCCGATCTTCATCCGGATCTGGTTGATGAAGATCACGAGGCAGTTCGTGCGCTTGATCGTGCCGGTCAGCTTGCGCAGCGCCTGCGACATCAGGCGGGCCTGCAGACCCGGCAGCGAATCGCCCATCTCGCCTTCGATTTCGGCCTTCGGCACGAGCGCCGCGACCGAGTCGATGACGATCATGTCGATCGAGCCCGAGCGCACCAGCGCGTCGGTGATTTCGAGCGCCTGCTCGCCGGTGTCCGGCTGCGAGATCAGCAGTTCCGGCACGTTCACGCCGAGCTTCGACGCGTATTGGACGTCGAGCGCGTGCTCGGCGTCGATGAACGCCGCGGTGCCGCCCAGCTTCTGCAGTTCGGCGATGACCTGCAGCGTGAGCGTGGTTTTACCCGACGATTCCGGACCGTAGATCTCGACCACCCGGCCGCGCGGCAGGCCGCCGACGCCCAGCGCGATGTCGAGACCCAGCGAGCCCGTGGAGACGACCTGGATGTCCTCGGCCGCTTCGCCGTCGCCCATCCGCATGATCGACCCCTTGCCGAACTGCTTCTCGATCTGCGCGAGTGCGGCCGCCAGCGCCTTGCTCTTCTCGGCGGTCATCCCGGAGCCCTTCTTGCTATCTTCCATGAATCGTCCTTTGCTATGATGAGCAGCGTCTGTTAAAGGCGCGCCCGCTTCCAAGCGCCGCCCACGAATGCAGACACTGTATAAAAAAACAGTAGTTTATGCAAGCCCGCAATGCGGGGCGTTGTACACGAATAACTCCGGAGACAGCCGCGTCGGCGCGAACGCCTCGCCGGCCATCGGTCAGCAACATGCGAATCCTCATCGCCGAAGATGACAGCATACTCGCGGACGGCCTCACCCGGTCACTCCGCCAATCGGGCTATGCGGTCGATCACGTGAAGAGCGGCGTCGATGCCGACACCGCGCTGTCGATGCAGACTTTCGACCTGCTGATCCTCGATCTCGGACTCCCGAAAATGTCCGGGCTCGAAGTGCTCAAGCGCCTGCGCGCGCGCAACTCCAACCTCCCCGTGCTGATCCTGACGGCCGCCGACAGCGTCGACGAACGCGTGAAGGGGCTCGACCTCGGCGCCGACGACTACATGGCCAAGCCGTTCGCGCTCAACGAGCTCGAGGCGCGCGTGCGCGCGCTGACCCGGCGCGGCGCGGGCGGCGGCCCGACCGTCGTGCGCCACGGCTCGCTCGCGTTCGACCAGGTCGGCCGCATCGCGTACGCGAACGATCACGTGCTCGATCTCTCCGCGCGCGAACTCGGCCTGCTCGAAGTGCTGCTGCAGCGGATCGGCCGGCTCGTGTCGAAGGAGCAGCTGGTCGATCACCTGTGCGAATGGGGCGAGGAAGTCAGCAACAACGCGATCGAAGTCTACGTGCACCGGCTGCGCAAGAAGATCGAACCGAGCGGCGTGCGGATCTCGACCGTGCGCGGCCTCGGCTATTGCCTCGAGAAGGCCGCGCCCGCCGCGCCGGCCGATACGGCAGCGCCCCAGCCCGCGACGGCCGGCACGCCGCTGCGCTGACGGCGGGCGGCGCCGCGATGGCCACGCCGGCCCATTCCCGCCATCCGACCGGCGCGCCGTCGTCGGCCGCCGACGAGGCGCGCGACGCGCGCTACGAGAACCCGTTCGCGCCGCCCGACGAAACCGAATCGCCCGAGGCGCCGCGCCCGCGCTCGCTGTTCGGCGAGATCCTCGACTGGATGCTCGCGCCGCTGCTGCTGCTGTGGCCGATGAGCATCGCCGTCACCTACCTCGTCGCGAAGACGATCGCGAACGGCCCGTTCGACCGTGCGCTCGAAACCAACGCGTACGTGCTCGCCCGGCAGATTCATCCGGTCAACGGCGTCGCCGAGCTGACGCTGCCGGAGCAGACGCGCGACTTCCTGCGCGCGGACAACGTCGACAGCGTTTACTTCCAGGTGCTCGGCACGCGCGGCGAACTGGTCGCCGGTGAAGCCGACATGCCGCTGCCGCGCGACGAGGACCGCCCGCCGCCCGGCGTCGTCGTGTTTCGCGACGACCTGCTGCGCGGCAACGACGTACGCGTCGCCTATACGACGGTCGCCCTGCCGCAATCGAGCGGCGCGCAGCCCGTGCTCGTGCAGGTCGGCGAGACGCTCGACAAGCGCAACGCGCTCGCGAACGACATCATCAAGGGCGTGATCCTGCCGCAGTTCGTGATCCTGCCGCTCGCGATCCTGCTCGTGTGGTTCGGGCTGTCGCGCGGGCTCGCGCCGCTCAACGCGCTGCAGGCGCACATCCGCGCGCGGCGGCCCGACGACCTGTCGCCCGTCGAGGCGCAGCGCGCGCCGCCCGAGATCGAACCGCTCGTCACGTCGTTCAACGACCTGCTCGCGCGCCTCGAACAGAACATGGCGCTGCAAAAGCGCTTCATCGCCGACGCCGCGCACCAGATGAAGACGCCGCTCGCGGGCCTGCGCACGCAGGCCGAGTTCGCGCTGCGCCACCCGGTCCCGCCCGACGTACAGCGCTCGCTCGAACAGATCGCGACGAGTTCCGAGCAGGCCGCGCGGCTCGTCACGCAGCTGCTGGCGCTCGCGCGCGCCGAGAACCGCGCGAGCGGCCTCACGTTCGAGCCGGTCGAGATCGCCGCGCTCGCGCGGCGCGCGGTGCGCGACTGGGTGCAGGCCGCGCTCGCGAAGCGGATGGATCTCGGCTACGAAGGGCCGCCGGACGACGCGCCGCTCGACGTCGACGGCAATCCGGTCATGCTGCGCGAGATGCTCGGCAACCTGATCGACAACGCGATCCGCTACACGCCCGAAGGCGGCCGCATCACCGTACGCGTGCATGCCGACCCGGCGGCGCGGCTCGTGCATCTCGAAGTCGAGGATACGGGCCCCGGCATCCCGGCCGCCGAACGCGAACGCGTCGTCGAGCGCTTCTACCGGATCCTCGGCCGCGAAGGCGACGGCAGCGGCCTGGGGCTCGCGATCGTGCGCGAGATCGCCACCCAGCACGGCGGCACGCTGACGCTCGACGATCACGTCTACCAGCAGGCGCCCCGCCTGGCCGGCACGCTCGTGCGTGTCAGCCTGCCGCTGACCGGCACCGCCCCGGATTAACCCTGACGCGCACCGCCGGCGGCCGGCGCAAATGCGTCGAAACCGGCGATTTACCGGACGATCGCGCCACAATCGACGCGTGTAGCGGCCGATTCGGCACGGGTTAACGTGCAGTCGTTTTGTGCGCGCGAGTCAGTCCGCCGTAAGTTTCCGTGCCAATAATCGTCGTCAGGCCCGCCCCTCCCAAGGCGGCCGCATATCTATATCAAGGGACTTGGAGACGATTCATGGCAACGTTAGGCGGGCAAATTTCGCACTCGCCGATGACGGGCGAAGAAAAGAAGGTGATCTTCGCGTCGTCGCTCGGCACCGTGTTCGAGTGGTACGACTTTTACCTGGCCGGCTCGCTCGCGGCCTACATCAGCAAGAGCTTCTTCTCCGGCGTCAATCCGACCGCCGCGTTCATCTTCACGCTGCTCGGCTTTGCAGCCGGCTTCGCGGTGCGGCCGTTCGGCGCGATCGTGTTCGGCCGGCTCGGCGACCTCGTCGGCCGCAAGCACACGTTCCTCGTGACGATCGTGATCATGGGCGTCTCGACGTTCGTGGTCGGCTTCCTGCCCGGCTACGCGTCGATCGGCATCGCCGCGCCCGTGATCTTCATCGCGATGCGGCTGTTGCAGGGCCTCGCGCTCGGCGGCGAGTACGGCGGCGCGGCGACCTACGTCGCCGAACATGCGCCGGCGAACCGTCGCGGCTTCTACACCGCGTGGATCCAGACGACCGCCACGCTCGGCCTGTTCCTGTCGCTGCTCGTGATCCTCGGCGTGCGTACGTTCATCGGCGAGGAAGCGTTCGGCAGCTGGGGCTGGCGCGTGCCGTTCGTCGCGTCGATCCTGCTGCTCGCCGTGTCGGTGTGGATCCGGATGCAGCTGAACGAATCGCCGGTGTTCCTGCGCATCAAGGCGGAAGGCAAGACGTCGAAGGCGCCGCTGACCGAAGCATTCGGCCAGTGGAAGAACCTGAAGATCGTGATCCTCGCGCTGATCGGCCTGACGGCCGGCCAGGCCGTCGTGTGGTACACGGGCCAGTTCTACGCGCTGTTCTTCCTGACGCAGACGCTGAAGGTCGACGGGGCCAGCGCGAACATCCTGATCGCGATCGCCCTGCTGATCGGCACGCCATTCTTCCTGTTCTTCGGTTCGCTGTCGGACAAGATCGGCCGCAAGCCGATCATCCTCGCGGGCTGCCTGATCGCAGCGCTGACCTACTTCCCGCTGTTCAAGGCGCTCACGCACTACGCGAACCCGCAGCTCGAGCTCGCGACGCAGAAGGCGCCGATCACGGTCCTGGCCGACCCGGCCACCTGCTCGTTCCAGTTCAACCCGGTGGGCACGTCGAAGTTCACCAGCTCGTGCGACATCGCGAAGAGCGCGCTCTCGAAGGCCGGCCTGAACTACGAGAACGTCGCGGCACCGGCCGGCACGCTGGCCCAGATCAAGGTCGGCGACACGGTGATCCAGACCTACGACGGCAAGGCGGCCGACGCGAAGGCGCAGGGCGCGGCGTTCGACAAGACGCTCGCATCGACGCTGAAGGGGGCCGGCTACCCGGCGAAGGCCGACCCGGCGCAGCTCAACTGGCCGATGACGATCGTGATCCTGACGATCCTCGTGATCTACGTGACGATGGTGTACGGCCCGATCGCCGCGATGCTGGTCGAGATGTTCCCGACGCGGATCCGCTACACGTCGATGTCGCTGCCCTATCACATCGGCAACGGCTGGTTCGGCGGCTTCCTGCCGGCGACCGCGTTCGCGATCGTCGCGGCGAAGGGCGACATCTATTCGGGCCTCTGGTATCCGATCGTGATCGCGCTGGCCACCTTCGTGATCGGCCTGCTGTTCGTCAAGGAGACGAAGGACTCGAACATCTACGCGCAGGATTGAGGTTGTCCGGGCGGGCGGATGCGGGTTGCCGGACGGGTGTTCCGGCGACCGGCAAACCGCCCTGCCGCGAGGGCGTCGTGGGTCATCCGGCAACTTTTTTCACGGGAGATGTAAAAAGCTGTTGACAGCCAGGCGGCCGACCGACATAATTCAATTCTTCACGGCGAATTAGCTCAGTCGGTTAGAGCGACGGAATCATAATCCGCAGGTCCGGGGTTCGAATCCCTGATTCGCCACCAAATGCGAAAAGCCGCTGTTTCGAAAGAAACAGCGGCTTTTTTCATTGCTGCGTGGCTCCGGCAGCAGCCCCCGCCGATAAACATCGCGTACGCCCGGTCCAGCGGGTTCCGCAATCGGGATCCGTCATGCGCTTAATGGCATCCGCCAGCATGGCCCGTTCCGGCGTGTCGCGACCGCCCACCCATCCCGTTTTTTCCCGACGTTCGTCGCTCCCGCGGCGAAATCACATCGCGTCGACCGCTCCGGTCTCCGCCAGCATCCGCCGGCTGTAGGCAAGATCGCGAACCGGCCACGACGAAATCCGGTCGAGATCGGTGGCAGGTGTGGTGGCCGTGCTGGTTGGCATGCGGGTCGTTTCACCGCGAGACGACCTGGACAAAAGCAAGATCGACGCAATCCTGAAGGCCGCGCTCGCGGACAAGAACACCGCTCCGACCGACGCCTGCGTCAGCCTGGCCGGCGCCGAACTTCCTGCGGACGTCAATGCGAAGGATTTGCCGAGGGTCGACGGCGTAGTGAGATCAGACGTGCAGGCATTGATCAACCGCGGACTGATTACCGCGAAATTCAATGCAGGCAAAGGACGACCGACCGTGAGAAATCCGGACTACGAATCACGCGACACCCATGTCCCGTTGAGCCCCATCGCGCTCACCTCCGTCGGAAAGTCGTTCTACCGGTACGAGGAACTCGAGACGACCGACGGGTCGGTTCCCGGTGGACGGGCGCTGCTCATGGTGAACCTGTTCTGCGCGCACGTGACCTATGGTGGCGTCAAAAAATTCATGGAGCCGTCCAAGAATCCGTTCGACGACAATCCGCACCTGGTCTCGTGGGTCAATTTCCTGTGGAAGCCGGGTCGGCCAGCCACGCCGTGGCTGGCCGACCCGGACCTGCTGGGCTCGCTGACGTTTTATCCCGAAGAGGACGGCTGGGCGCACAAGGGCATTCTCCTCGAACGGGACGACAACGGGCACTGGACGCTCGGAGAAAATCCGTACGCGATCCGCTGGTAGGCCCGCCATAAGACGTGACGGTTCAGCTGCCCGACGATCGACGGATGAGGCATTCACGGCAAGTCTCGTCGCCTTACGCCGCTACCGCCCCTCTCTGCTGCTTCGCCGCCTGCGCCCCCACCCGCCCCCGCCAGTTCTCCCCGCCCTCCAGCGCCGGCGTCGACTCGAACACCTCCGCGATCCAGTCGGCGAACACCCGCACCTTCTGCGACAGATGCCGGTTGTGCGGATAGACGATCGAAATCGGCTTCGGCTTCGGATTGCAGTCCGGCAGCACCTCGACCAGCGAACCGTCGAGCAGGTTCGGCAGCACCATGAACAGCGTCGGCTGGATCATCCCGAACCCTTCGAGCCCGCACGTCACGTAGGCATCCGAATCGTTGACCGTCACGCTGCCGTTCATCCGCACCTCGAACGGCTTGCCGTCGATCATGAACACCCACGGAATCGCCCGCGCGCCGTGGCTCGAACGGAAATTCACCGCATGGTGCTCGGCGAGATCAGCGATCTCGTGCGGCTCGCCGTGACGCTCCAGATATTCCGGCGACGCGCAGGTCACGCGCTTGAGCATGCCGATGCGCCGCGCGACCATCGACGAATCCTCGAGCGGCCCGACGCGGATCATGCAGTCGATGCCCTCCTCGACCGGATCCACATAGCGATCGGACAGCCCCAGCTCGAGCGTGATGTCCGGATAGCGCTGCCGGAAAATCGACAGCGACGGCAGCACGATGCGCCGCCCGAGCGAGCTCGGCATGTGAACGCGCAACACGCCGCTCGGCTTGCGGTTGCCGGCCTGGAAACTCGCGTCGGCTTCCGCGATCTCCGAGATGATCTTCGTGCAATGCTCGTAGTACGCGGCGCCCTCCGGCGTCAGCGACAGCCGGCGCGTCGTCCGGTGCATCAGGCGCACGCCGAGCAGCGCCTCGAGATTCTGGATGATGGTCGTCACCGACGCGCGCGGCATCGCGAGCGTATCGGCCGCGCGCGTGAAGCTGTTCGCGTCGACCACACGGGTAAAAACTTCCATTGCCTGGATTCGGTCCATCCTGCTTCCCCCTTCGAATCGCCAACGGAACAGAATAGAGCGCGCGACGGGCGCGGCACAAGCCCCCGCCTATTGTTCTCCGATCCTGAATAGTTTTGGCATTTCGGATTCGAAACCGACCGGTTTCCGTTCAGTTCCGGACAGCAGCCGCTCCGTCCTCGATCACGCCCCGCACGTCATCGCACGAAGCGTTCGCGATAGCCCTGCGGCGACACACCGAGCACGCGCACGAAACTGCGCCGCAGCGTCTCCTCCGAACCGAAGCCGCAGCGCGCGGCGATCCGCTTGACGGGCCACGCCGTTTCGCCGAGCAGGCGCTGCGCGGCCTCGACGCGGATCTGCTCGACCGCGCGTGCGGGCGTACGGCCCGTTCCCGCGCGATAGTGGCGTACGAAGCTGCGCTCGCTCATGCGTACGCGCTCGGCCAGCGCGGGCACCGACAGGTCGGCCGTCAGGTGCTCGGCCATCCATGCATGCAGTTCGCCGAACCGGTCGTCGGTGCGCTGCATCGACAGCATCGCGCTGAACTGCGCCTGCCCGCCCGGACGCTTCAGGAACACGACGAGTTCGCGTGCGACGTCGAGCGCGGTCGCGCGCCCGAGATCCTCCTCGACCAGCGCGAGCGCGAGATCGATGCCGGCCGTCACGCCGGCCGACGTCCACAGCGCGCCTTCGCGGATGAAGATCGGATCGGACTCGACGCGCACGTTCGGGTAGCGCGCCGCGAATTCGTCGCAGCGCGCCCAGTGCGTGACCGCGCGCCGCCCGTCGAGCAGCCCGGCCTCGGCGAGCAGGAATGCGCCGGTACAGACCGACGCCACACGCCGCGCGCGCCCGGCCTGCTGCCGCACCCAGCGCACCAGCCGCGCATCCTTCGACGCCGCATGCACACCCTTGCCGCCGGCGACGATCAGCGTATCGGGAGGGCGGGCAGCCGAGCGCAGCGACTCGGCCATCACGACGAGGCCCGACGACGTCTCGACGGGCCCCGCGTCGACCGCCACGACGCGCGGCGCATACGGCGCCGGCTGCCCGCGCTCCAGCGCGAGCTCGTTGACGGAGGCGAACACCTGCAGCGGCCCCGACACGTCGAGCAGTTGCGCGCGCGGGAACGCGAGGACCAGGATCGAACGCGGAGCGGCAGGCATGGCGATTGGCTGAAAACGTGGGTGATATGGCAATTTCGCCAAACACTACGCGCCTAGAATCGATCTGTCCATCCCGTGCCGGCAACGGCGCGCTCCACTTCCACTCGGAGTCTTCGCATGACCCTGCATATCGGCCTTCTCGTATTTCCGGGCGTCCAGCAACTCGACCTCACCGGCCCGCACGACGTGCTCGCGTCGCTGCCCGACGCAGCCGTCCACCTGGTCTGGAAGTCGCGCGACGCCGTCGCGTCGAGCAGCGGCCTCGCCCTCACGCCGACCTGCACGTTCGACGACTGTCCGCCGCTCGACGTGATCTGCATTCCGGGCGGCATCGGGATCAACGAACTGCTGCTCGACGCCGAAACGATCGCGTTCGTGCAGCAGCGCGCGGCCGCCGCACGCTATGTGACGTCGGTCTGTACGGGTGCGCTGCTGCTCGGCGTGGCCGGCCTGCTGCACGGGCGGCGCGCGACGACGCACTGGGCGTTCCACGCGCTGCTCGAACCGCTGGGTGCGGTGCCCGTGCGCGAGCGCGTGGTGCGCGACGGCAACCTGATCACGGGCGGCGGCGTGACGGCCGGCATCGACTTCGCGCTGACGATCGCCGCCGAGCTGGTGGGCGACGAAGAAGCGCAGGCGATCCAGTTGCAGCTCGAATACGCGCCCGCGCCGCCGTTCGCTGCCGGCTCGCCCGACACCGCGCCGGCAGCGGTCGTGAAGCGCGTCACCGAACGGTCGGCCGCCGGCTTCGCGAAGCGCAAGGCGATCGTCGAGCAAGCGCTGCGCGCGACGTCGCGCTGAATGCGGATACCAATGAAATGACGGAAACACGACGCGCATTCGCGCCGGAGCACGCATCGATGAACATTGTCCGGAGTGCCGACTACACGGCGGACCGCGCATGGGGCGCGCTCGACATCGCGAAACTGAACGGCATCACGGTCCGGCTGCACTGGACCGACGCGCCCTATCGATGGCACGTGAACGACGGCGAGGAGGTGTTCGCGGTACTCGACGGCCGCGTCGAGATGCGCTATCGCGAAGCGGGCGTCGAGCATGCGGCGGTGCTGGAAACGGGCGATGTCTTCCACGCGACGGCCGGCATGGAGCATGTCGCGCACCCGCTCGGCGAAGCGCGCATCCTCGTGATCGAAACGGAAGGCAGCGTCTGACGGCGGCCTGCAGCCGCGCGACGACGACGTACGACGAAGGCGGGCTTCAGCCGGTGATCGTCCCCGTTGCCTGCGACGGAATCAGCTTCGGCTGCGGCGTGCACAGACACTGGCACAGGTCGTGTTCGAGCGCGACGACCTTGCCCATCACGGTCATCGTCCGCTCGCCGCCGTCCGACACGATCACGCCGGTGGTCTTGCACGCGGCGCAGAGCACCGGTGCGCCGAGATAGGCGAGTTCGCGTCCGTCGAACGACGAGTTGGCGATCCCTTCGAGCACCACGCCACCGTGGTCGGTCGTGTCGCCTTTCAGAATGAATTTGCGGCTCATGTGTCGGTTCTTCCCTCGGAAACGCCGCGCGGCGCGGCAACGCGGCCGCATGCGGGCAATCGGAATCCGCCCGTCGGTCGCGGACGTTCCGCGAGCATATCACCGCGCGCGGCGGCCGCCTGCCGGTTGCCGCGCCCGCCCCCGTCAGAACTTGTGCCGGATGCCGATCCGCGCCTCGAACTGGCGGTCGTTCGCCGACGCGCCGGGGCCGTTGATCGCGGCGACCGCCGCGCGCCCCGTCGAGTCGGTGCCCGATGCGCGCTGATAAACGGCGGTCAGGTACACGTCGGTGCGCTTCGACAGGAAGTAGTCGAGCCCGGCCGCGACCTGGTGGTACGTCGCACCGTCGCGGCCGTTCACGCCACCGCCGCGCGTGTAGTCGTACGCGACGCCGCCGAACAGGTAAGGCGTGAACTGGTAGCGCACGCTGGCCTCGACGTTGTTGAACACCGCGTTGCCGGACACGCCGCCGGGGTTCGGCCCGGACGACAGGTCGCCGAGTCGACGGAACGACGTGTTCGTGTACATCGCGCCGAGCGTCACCGCGCCGATCGCGTAGGTGCCGCCCGCCGCCGCCACCTGCAGCGTGCGCGCCGACGCATAACCGGCATACACGGGCGACAGCATGTTGTTGCCCGGCACGCCGCCGACGACCGGCGCGGGGCTGCCGGTCGTGCCGAAGAACGACACGTTCGGATTGCGCGCATTCAGGTAACCGGCCGCGACCACGAGCGGCCCGCGCGCGTAGCCGGCCGTCATCGACCACACCTGGTTGCGCGTCGCCGCGCCCGCGATGCCGCCCACGCCGTACATGGCCGCGAAGCGGAATCCGCCGTAGTCGCGGCTCGTGAACTTGATCGCGTTGTTGGTCGAGTTCGCGTTGTTTACGTTATCGAGATCGCCGGGGTGCGCAACCATGTAGCCGCCGAACAGCGCGGCGGCCTCGAGCGGCCCGAGGAAATCGACGTTGGTGTCGTACTGACGCCCCAGCGTGACGGTGCCGAACGGCCCCGACAGCCCGACGAACGCCTTCTTGCCGAAGATCAGCCCGCCCTGCCCGAGCTTGCCGGTGCTCGGGTCGAAGCCGTTCTCGAGCGTGAAGACGGCCGCCAGCCCGCCGCCGAGATCCTCGACGCCGCGCAGCCCCCAGCGGCTCGCCTGCTGCACGCCACCGAGCATCCGCCACGCCGGCTTGCCGCTCACGGCACCGTTCGGGCCGGCGACCGCGAGATTGCTCGTGTAGGTCAGCCCCTCGTCGATAATGCCGTACAGCGTCACGCTGCTCTGTGCGTGCGCCGCACCCGCGATCAGCGCGACGCCCGCGCCTGCCAACAGCCGTTTTTTCATCGGAAGGTCTCCATTGCGCGGGTCGAATGGCAAAACGCAGGCGTGCGCGTCCCCCGCAGGCGCGCGGCCTGCTCCGGTGCATACCGGAACGGTCAGCGGTGAATCGGGGAAGACGGCTAGCGCATCGCGTCGGCGACGACGGCGGGCGAAACCCGGCGGCGGCCGGCCGCGACTTCGTACGCGTGACCGAACTGCAGCACGCCCCAGTCGTCGCGGTAGCGGCCGACGATCTGCATGCCGATCGGCAAACCGGTCGCGCCGAAGCCGCACGGCACCGACAGGATCGGCGCCTCGGTCGACGACAGGTACCAGCACACGCGCATCCAGTCGATGTACGACGTGCTCGCGACACCCTGCACGTGCGCAGGCGAGCGCAGGTCGACGTCGAACGGCATCATCTGCGTGGCCGGCAGCACGTAGAACGCGTAGCGCTGCATGAACGCGCGCATCCGCTCGAACAGCCGCGTCTTGCGCACGAACATGCGGCCGAGATCGGCGGCCGTCAGCGACCGATGCAGCCGGTATTCATCGTGAATCTCGGGCTTCAGCGCCGCACGCTGCGCTTCGTCGAATCCGTCGACCAGCGTGCCGATCATCCATGCGCGCTCGATGCGGAATACGTCCTCCGCATCGGACAGGTCGGGATCGTCGAATTCGACTTCGCAGCCAAGCGCCGCGAACACACGCGCCTGCGCATCGACCGCCCGACCGATCTCCGGATCGACCGGCACGCCAGGCAAGCCGCGCGACATCGCGATGCGAGTGCCGCGGAAGTCGCGTTCGAGCGGCTGCGCGAAGCGTACGCCCGGTTCCGCGAGTTCGGTCGCGGTCTCGCCGCTCGGCCCGGCGATCGCCGACAGCAGCAGCGCGGTATCGGCCACGTCGCGCGCCATCGGCCCGTCGACGCCGAGCGTCGCCCAGCCGTTCAGGTCCGGCGCGCGCGGCACGCGGCCCGGCGACGGCCGCAATCCGACCACGTTGTTCCACGCGGCCGGATTGCGCAGCGACCCGCCCATGTCGCTGCCGCACGCGAGCGGATTCATCCCGCACGCGAGCGCGGCGGCCGCGCCGCCGCTGCTGCCGCCCGCCGAACGCGTCAGGTCCCACGGGTTGCGCGTCGCGCCGAACACGTCGTTGAACGTGTGCGACCCGGCGCCGAATTCGGGCGTGTTCGACTTGCCGATCATCAACGCGCCAGCGCTCGCGCAGCGGCGCGCGACGAGCGCGTCATGCTGCGGCACGTGAGCGGCGAACAACGCCGAGCCGTACGTCGTGCGCACGCCGCGCGTCGCGGTGAGATCCTTCTGCGACACCGGCAGACCGTGCAGCGGCCCCTGCCATGCGCCGCGCATCCAGCCGGCGTCGATGTCGCGCGCACGAGCGCGCAGCAGGTCGGGATCGACGACGGTCACGAGCGCGTTCACGCGAGGGTTCACCGTCGCGATCCGGGCGAGATGCGCGTCGAGCAGGTCGCACGCGCTGATCTGCCGCGTCATCAGCAGGTCGAGCATCGTGCGGGCGGACAGGTCGCACAGTTCGCCGGCCGTGACGTCGGCGGGCGGTGAGGAAAGCGAAACGGTGGCGGTCATACGGTTCGGCGCGAGGAGGAAAGAAGGAGACGGCGGCAATCACGCATCGTGTTCGCTGCGATCCGACGCGAACGCGAGCGCGACGAGCGACAGCACGCCGCAGACGATCACGTACCACGCGGGCCCAGCCGGATTGCCGGTCGCGCCGATCATCCACGTGACGATGAACTGCGCGAAGCCGCCGAAGATCGACACGCCGCCCGCATACGCGATCGACAGCGCGGTGGCGCGCGTGCTCTTCGGGAACAGCTCGGCGAGGATCACGCCGTTCGCGCCTGCGTTGATCGAGTGCAGTGCGGCGAGCAGCATCACGACCGCATACATCGTCGCGATCGACGGCACCGCGCGGATCAGCCAGAAGCCCGGCAGGATCAGCACGGTCAGCGCGACGCGCGACCACAGCGCGACGCGCTTGCTGCCGGTGCGGTCGGACAGCCGCCCGCCGATCGGCGCGGCGACGAACATCACCGCGCCGGAGAGGATCCCGCACCACAGCGCGGTATCCATCGGCAGGTGCAGCACCTTGATCGCGTACGTCGACATGTAATACAGCACGATGAAGTGCGCGGCCGTGCCGCCGACCACGAGGCCGAGCGCGGTCAGCACGGCACCGCCGTCGCGCCGCAGCACGGTGCCGAGCACCGCCGACGAACGCCGCGCAGCCGCGGCCGGCGCGTGCTGTTCGATCGCGCTGAAGCGTGCGCGCAGGTAGAGGCCGATCGGCGCGATCAGCACGCCCAGCAGGAACGGCACGCGCCAGCCCCACGTTTCGAGCGAGGCGGTATCGAGGAAATGCGACAGCAGGAAGCCGACGAACGAGCCGGCGAGCGCCGCGGCGCCCTGGCTCGCGAACTGCCAGCTCGTGTAGTAGCCGCGTTCGCCGGCCGGCGCGCGCTCGGCGAGCAGCGACGTCGACACGCCGACCTCGCCGCCGGCCGAAAAGCCCTGCAGCAGCCGCGCGACGACGACCAGCACGGGCGCCGCGAGGCCGATCTGCGCATGGGTCGGCAGCACGCCGATCATCCCGGTGCCGATCGCCATCGTGACGAGCGTGAGGTTCATCGCGGGCACGCGGCCGAAGCGGTCGGCGACGAGCCCGATCACGACGCCGCCGACCGGCCGCGCGATGAAGCCGACGCCGAAGGTCGCGACCGACATCAGCAATTGCTGCTGCGCGGAGACCGCGGGAAAGAACAGTTTGCCGAGCAGCACCGCGAAGAAGCTGAACACGGTGAGATCGAAGAATTCGAGGCCGTTGCCGATCGTGATCGCGACAATCAGCTGACGATTGGACGGGGATGCGGCAACGTCGCCGACATGCCCGCCGAACATGCTGTCTGCTCGGGGCGCCTTCATGAAGGTATGTCTCCGTACTGGTTACGCGTGTCGTGTGCCCGGCCCGTTCGACGGCCTGCGCACGCAGTCTAGGCATTCAAAATACGCAGCCCGGAGCGACATTTTTCGATCGTGATAACGCACGGTTATCGCGTGCTTTCCCCGCCGCGACGCGGTGTAGGATACGAACGTCGCCACTGCCGCCGCGCCCCGCCTCGCCGTGAAACACCACCAGCTCCGGGCGCTTGCCGCCATCGCCGAACACGGCAGCCTGCGCGCGGCCGCGCGCGCGATCCATCTGTCTCAGCCCGCGCTGACGAAGGCGATTCGCGAACTCGAACTCGATCTCGGCGTGCCGCTCGTCACGCGCAATGCGCGCGGCGCGCAGCTCACGCGTTTCGGGCAGGCCGTCTACGCACGCGCGCGGCTGATCCTCGCGGAGATGCAGCACGCGCGCGACGACGTGATCCAGCTGTCGGGCGGCAAGGAAGGCGCGCTCGCATGCGCGCTGACGCCGCTGGTGTCGCTCGGCTTCCTGCCGGCCGCGCTCGACGCCTTTCGCCAGCGGATGCCGACGATCCGCCTCGACGTGCGGGAAGGGTTTCTCGACACCGCGCTGCCGCGGCTGCGCGACGGCTCGCTCGACTTCGTGATCGCGATCGTCGATGCGGCACGGCTGTCGCCGGAATTCACGTTCCGGCCGCTGCTCGAATCGGAACTGATCCTGATGACGCGCGCGAGCAATCCGCTGCGTCACTGCACGTCGCTGGCGCAGTTGCAGGACGCGCAATGGATCCTCAACACATCGCCGGAAAGCATCGGCCGGCTGCTGCAGGACGTGTTCGTCGCGCACGGCTATCCGGCGCCGCGGCCGATCGTCGAATGCACGTCGTTCAGCGCGGCGTTTTCACTGTCCGTCCACACCGACACCGTGTCGTGCGTGCCGAAGCGCTTCATGGAAGTCGACTGGATCCGCGAGCGGATGGTCGCGATCGACGTGGCGGAAACGATTCCGTCCGTGTCGGTCGGCGTGCTCACGCGCCGCGATGCGCTGAACACGCTGGCCTGCGACTACCTGATCCACTGCTTCGTCGAAGCCGTGCGCCGGCACGATCGCGCGGCGCTGCTGTGGCGGTAGCGGCGCCGCTCAGGCGAACAGCGCGATGCACGGCGCGGCTCCGCACGGATAGGTGCCGAGCGCGCCGGTGAACCGCACGGGATTCGGGTCGGCCATCGTCGGCCAGGCGAGCAATAAGACGACCAGCAGGCAGCGGCACACGGTTGCCGCGACGATCAGCGCGAGGATCACGCGCGACGGATCATGCGCGCCGACATGGAGAAACAGCACGGCGAGAAACGGCGCATATTCGGCTGTCTTGCCATGCGCGCGCGACCTTGTGGAGCCCGTTCGTCGGGTCGGGCGCATACCCGGCTCCGATGGTGTGCCGAAAGCGCGTGACGGACACGACGAGCCCGAGCCCGCCGAACGGCAGCAGCCCGAGGATGGCCGTGCACACGAGCGCGACGGGATGGATCGTCATGGGACGCCGGGCGTAAGCGGAAATGCGCCGTACCTCCGGCGATCGTACTCGCCGTCGGCGCGCGCGGCTATCGCGGAAACCCGTAGCGTCGCTGGGCGACGGCGCGCGTTCCACGCGCGGGTTCCGGCCCGAATTGCAGCGGCACCGCGACGCACGAAATCCGTGCATCGTCCGGCGGCCCGGCCACGCGGGCCTGCCCGCCGCCGCTTCCTGCCGCGCGGGCTACGCCGCGCGCCACGCGCAAACGTTACGCCGCGGCGGCGCGCACCATCGCGGCGCGGCGCCCGTTGCCGCGCCTCACGGGCACGCGCGTTGCATCGGCGCATCTCGGTAGTCGACGCCCTTGGCAGCCCGCTGCGGAGGACTACACTAATCCTTAATGGGGTGCGGCCGGACAACCGCGCCCTCAGGGAGACGCCGCCATGAATCGGCCGCTGAATCGTATCCTGCCGCGCGTGACCGGTCCCGCATCGGTCTGGACGTGGGTCAAGTGGTCTTTGCTCGCCGCACTGCTGATCGCGGTGGCGATCGTTGCGCGGCTCGTGCAGACCGAGATCGAAACGTCCCGGATGCAGGCGCATTACCTGTCCGAACTCACCCGCGACGTCGGCTACACGATCGAAACGGGCCCGAGCGATCACATCCGCTTCCCCGCGAACGGCCCCTACGACCAGCGCCTCGGCTACGCGCTGCTTCCGGCATTCCAGCAGCGGCTGCTCGCGCGCGGTTTCGTCGTCGGCAAGCAGGCGCGCGATTCGCAGCGGATGCTGTCGCTCGGCGATCGCGGGTTGTTCCTCCCTTACGAAGAGAAGGACCAGGCCGGCCTGATGCTGTTCGATTCGACCGGCGCACCGCTGTTCGCGACCGTGTTCCCGCAGCGCGTGTACGCCGACTTCGACACGGTGCCGCGTGTGGTCGTCGATTCGCTGCTGTTCATCGAGGATCGCTATCTGCTCGACGCGAACGAGCCGAACCGCAACCCGGCGATCGACTGGGGTCGCTTCAGCCGCGCGCTCGCCGACCAGGCGCTGCACGTCGTCAACCGTCACCAGGCGCGCCCGGGCGGCAGCACGCTCGCGACGCAGATCGAGAAGTTCCGCCATTCGCCCGAAGGCCGCACCGCGACGCCGCCCGAAAAGCTGCGGCAGATCGCGTCCGCGTCGGTGCGCGCGTACCTGAACGGCCCGCAGACGATGCTCGCGCGCCGCACGATCGTCGTGCGCTACCTGAACTCGGTGCCGCTCGCCGCCCGGCCGCATGTCGGCGAAATCACCGGCATCGGCGACGGTCTCGCCGCGTGGTACGGCCGCGACTTCAACGACGTGAACCGGATCCTGTCCGCGCCGACGACCGGCGACAACATCGACGAACAGGGCAAGACGTTCCGCGAGGTGCTGTCGCTGATCATCGCGCAGCGCGCGCCGTCGTATTTCCTCAACCGCGGTTATCCGGCACTGCAGAAGCTGACCGACAGCTATCTGCGGCTGCTGTCGAACGGCGGCGTGATTTCTCCCGCGCTGCGCGATGCCGCGCTCGCCGCGCAGATCGAGCGCAGCGCGCCGCCCGCCGCCGCGCACGTGCAGTCGTTCGTGTCGCGCAAGGCCGTGACGTCCGCGCGCGCATCGCTGCTGTCGGCGCTCGGCATCAGCGACCTGTACCAGCTCGACCAGCTCGACCTGCAGGCGACCAGCACGCTCGACAACGGCGTGCAGCAGGCCGTCGCCGAACGGCTCGCGCAGGCGTCGACGCGCGACGGCGCGCAGGCCGCCGGCCTGTACGGTTTCGAGATGCTCGCGCCGAAGGACGACCCGTCGCACCTCACGTACAGCTTCACGCTGTACGAACACCGCAACGGCGCGAACCTGCTGCGCGTGCAGACCGACAGCGTGAACCAGCCGTTCGACGTGAATCGCGGCGGCCGCATCAACCTCGGCTCGACCGCGAAGCTGCGCACGCTGATCACGTACCTGCAGATCGTGTCCGACCTGCATGCGCGTTACGCGAGCCTGTCGAACGCCGAGCTCGCGCGCGTGAAGCCCGACCCGATCGACCAGTTGTCGCGCTGGGCGCTCGACTACCTGTCGCATACGCGCGACCGCTCGCTGCAGGCGATGCTCGACGCGGCCGTCGAACGCAAGTACTCGGCGAGCCCCGACGTGTTCTACACGGGCGGCGGCGCGCAGGTGTTCTCGAACTTCGAAAAGTCGGACAACGGCCGCATCCTGACGCTGCACGCGGCGTTCGAGCACTCGGTCAACCTCGTGTTCGTGCGGCTGATGCGCGACATCGTCCACTACGAGATGCTGCAGGCGGCCGGCCCCTCGTCGTCGTGGCTCGGCGATCCCGACCAGCGCCGGCGTTACCTGCAGCAGTTCGTCGACGGCGAAAGCCAGGTCTACGTGAGGCGCTATTACACGCGCTACGCGGGCAAGGCACCCGACGATGCGCTCGCGCTGCTGCTGCGCGACGTGCGCAAGTCGCCGCCGAAGATCGCGACCGTGCTGCGCAGCGTCGCGCCGAACGAATCGCTCGCCTGGTTCGATGCGCAGATGCGCGCGCAGCTGAAGGGCACGCCGGCGGCGACGCTGTCCGACGACGATCTCGCCGCGCTCTACGCGAAGTACGCGATCGGCCGCTTCAACCTCAACGACCGCGGTTATATCGCAAGCGTGCATCCGCTCGCGCTGTGGACGCTCAACTACCTGCGCGCGCACCCGACGGCGTCGCTCGGCGAGGTCCAGCGCGACAGCCGCGATGCGCGTTTCTACACGTACTCGTGGCTGTACAAGACGCGCTACCACGCGACGCAGGACCGGCGCATCCGCCGCATGGTCGAGCTGCGCGCGTACGCGGAGATCACGAAGTCGTGGCGCGCCCTCGGCTACCCGTTCGCGGAAGTCACGCCGTCCTATGCGGCGGCGATCGGCGCGTCGGGCGACCAGCCCGACGCACTCGCGAAACTGATCGGCCTGATCGCGAACGGCGGCCAGAAGGCGCCGACCGAGACGATCACGCGGCTCGACTTCGCGAAGGGCACGCCGTACGAAACGCGCTTCGTGCGCGCGGCCGCGCAACCGCAGCCGATGCTGCCGCCGGAGGTCGTCAACGTGGCGCACACGCTGCTGCGCGACGTCGTGCTGAACGGCACCGCGCGCCGCCTCGCGGGCGGCCTCACGCTGCCCGACGGCAAGACGCTCCCGGTGTACGGCAAGACGGGGACGGGCGACCAGCGCTTCAACGTCTACGCGCGCGGCGCGCGGCTGATCGAGTCGCGCAAGGTCAACCGCAGCGGCACGTTCGTGTTCGTGATCGGCGACCGGTTCTTCGGGGTCCTGACGGCAACCGCGCACGAACCCTACGCGGCCCGCTACGACTTCACGAGCGCGATGGCCGTGCAGTTGCTGAAGTCGATGGCGCCGGCGCTCGCGCCGCTGATCGAGCGCCCGGCCGGCACCGGCACGCGGACGGCCGGCCCGGCGCCGCAAGCGGAAACGCCCGCGCCGGACGCCGCGTCGGCGCAACCGTCCTGATTCCCGATGACTGCACGACCGGTCGCGCCGCCGCGCGCCGCTCGGCGCGGGCGGCCATCGTCGTGCCCGGCGGGCGGCGCGTCGAGGTAGACATTCTCGAGACGGCAGACGTTGGCCGCCGCCGCACGGCGGCGGTTTCCGCGATCCAGCACGTTCGTCTCCCGGAGCGGCGCGCGCCTCGCACGGCATCCGGGCGAACACCGTTGGCCAGGCCGATCCAAACGCGTACAGTAGCGCTCGCATGCGCCGCCCGCGACGTCGGGCGGCACGCGTCCCGCCCCTCGTCGACCCAGGAAAAACCATCATGCTCGAACTGCGTCCCGGCTGCGAATGCTGCGACAAGGACCTGCCGCCCGATTCGGCGGAGGCGCGCATCTGTACGTTCGAATGTACGTTCTGCGCGACCTGCGCCGACGACGTGCTGAAGGGTCGCTGCCCGAACTGCGGCGGCGACCTGGTCGCGCGCCCGCGCCGGCCGGCGAGCCTGCTCGCGAAATACCCGGCGTCGACGGAACGCGTCGTCAAGCCGGGCGGCTGCGCGAACGCCTGACGGCGCCGCGCCGCCCGCCTCTTTCCGTCACGACATCTCGATCCGCGCGCGCGTCACCGCGAGCAACGACGCCATCGCGCGGCGCGCACCGTCCTCGTCGCGCACGCGGATCGCGTCGCTGACGGCCAGGTGCTCGGCGAGCGACGCGTTGTAGACGTCGGCCCGGCGCGCATTCAGGTGCAGTTGCGCCTCGAGCGTGCGGTCGATCAGCGTGCCGAGCGGCACCAGCAGTTCGTTGCCGCCGGCCTCGAGCACGCTCAGGTGAAAGCGCAGGTCGGCGCGCACCCATTCGTCGACGGTGCGTGCGGCGGCCATCGCGCGCGCCGCGCCGTCGATCGCGGCGAACGCTTCCGGCGTATGCGCGCGCGCGGCCAGCGCGGCCGCGTACGGCTCGATCATCTCGCGCATCTCCTGCAGCTTCAGCGCGAAGGCGAGCGGCGGCGCGACGCGCGCATACCAGTCGAGCAGGTCGGCATCGAGCAGGTTCCACGCACGGCGCGGCCGCACGCGCGTGCCGACCTTCGGCCGCGACTCGACGAGCCCCTTCGACGTCAGCGTGCGCAACGCCTCGCGCATCACCGTGCGGCTCACGCCGTACCTCTCCATCAGGTCGGGCTCCCTCGGCAGCAGCGATTCGGGCGGATGGTCGCCGCGCAGGATCGCCGTCGCCAGCTGGAAGGCCGTCTGTCCATGCAGGTCGCGTTGAATGGTCGTTCTCCGTTGATCCGGCAGGCCGGCTGCCCACTATCTGCACAATAATGCTATTAATACTATTTTTTATCGGGCTACGCTAGGATAACCGTGAAAGCACGCGACCGTGCGCCGCGCCCGAGCGGCCGCGCCGGTCAACCATGGAGACTCGCGTCATGAAAATCACCCGCCTCGAAACCTTTGTCGTCCCGCCGCGCTGGCTGTTCCTCAAGATCGAAACCGACGAGGGCATCGTCGGCTGGGGCGAGCCGGTCGTCGAAGGCCGCGCGCACACGGTCGAGGCCGCCGTGCAGGAGCTGGCCGACTACCTCGTCGGCCGCGACCCGCTGCTGATCGAAGACCACTGGCAGGTGATGTACCGCGCGGGCTTCTACCGCGGCGGCCCGATCACGATGAGCGCGATCGCCGGCGTCGACCAGGCGCTGTGGGACATCAAGGGCAAGCATCACGGCGTGCCGGTGCACGCGCTGCTGGGCGGCCAGGTGCGCGATCGCATCAAGGTGTATTCGTGGATCGGCGGCGACCGGCCGAGCGACGTCGCGAACAATGCGCGCGCGGTCGTCGAGCGCGGCTTCAAGGCCGTCAAGATGAACGGCTCCGAGGAACTGCAGATCGTCGATACCTACGACAAGGTCGAGCAGGTGATCGCGAACGTCTCGGCCGTGCGCGACGCGGTCGGCCCGCACGTCGGGATCGGCGTCGACTTCCACGGCCGCGTGCACAAGCCGATGGCGAAGGTGCTCGCGAAGGAGCTCGACCCGTACAAGCTGATGTTCATCGAGGAGCCGGTGCTGTCGGAGAACGCCGAGGCACTGCGCGACATCGTCAACCAGACCAACACGCCGATCGCGCTCGGCGAACGGCTGTACTCGCGCTGGGACTTCAAGCACATCCTCGCGGGCGGCTACGTGGACATCATCCAGCCCGACGCATCGCACGCGGGCGGCATCACCGAGTGCCGCAAGATCGCGACGCTCGCGGAAAGCTACGACGTCGCGCTCGCGCTGCACTGCCCGCTCGGCCCGATCGCGCTCGCCGCGTGCCTGCAGCTCGACGCGGTCAGCTACAACGCATTCATCCAGGAACAAAGCCTCGGCATCCACTACAACCAGGGCAACGACCTGCTCGACTACCTGCGCAACCCCGAGGTGTTCCGCTACGAGGACGGCTTCGTCGCGATCCCGCAGGGCCCGGGGCTCGGCATCGACGTGAACGAGGAGAAGGTGCGCGAGATGGCGAAGACCGGCCACCGCTGGCGCAATCCGGTGTGGCGCCATGCGGACGGCAGTGTCGCCGAGTGGTAAGCGCGACGCCCATCGCGCGCGGCCGAGGCCCGCGCGGTACGCCCCGATGTCGGCACGGCCGCCCGACAGGCGGCCGTGCCTGCATGCGCGGCACCGTTGCGTGGCGCCGCGCGCAACGGGCCGTCAGCCGAGCGCCGCGAAGCCCGGCACGCTGAACGACAGCACGGCTGCCGCGACGAACACGCCGATCATCGTCATCCCTTCGAGATGCAGGATATTGCGGAACGTGTGCGCGTCCTCGGTCGACGCGGTGCGGCGCAGGCGCGGCAGCGCCGAGAAGCGGTTCAGGCCGCCGAGCACGAGCGCGAGCGCGACGAGCAGCAGCTTCAGCAACAGCACGCGCCCCCACGTGCTGCCGTCGAGCGGCGCGAGCGAGCCGCCGAGCCCGCGGATCGCGTTGAGCGCGCCCGTGCCGAGCACGAACACGACCGCGGCGATCGACGTGCGCGACAGGTGCTGGCCGATGCGGATCAGCGCGCCGCGCGCGACCGACGAGCCGAGTGCCGGCAGCACCGCGAGCCCGCCCGCGAGCACGAGGCCGCCCCACACCGCCGTCGCGAGCAGGTGCAGCGTCTGTACGCCGACCGCCGCGGACAGTGCGCCCGTATCGGCCGCATGGCCGAGGGAAGCCTTGCCGGCCGCGATCACGATCACCGCGAACCACAGCACCGCGTGTGCGACGGGGCCGTCCGGCTTCGCGAGCGCGACGATCGCGAGCACCAGGGCGCCGGCGAACGCGACGCTCCACGCAAAGCCCGTATGCGTCTGCATCAGCATGACCGGGATCGCGGCGAACGCGCCGCCGAGCCCCGCGCCGCTCATCGTCGCGGCCTCGTAGACGAGCCAGCCGAGATCCGCGAGCACCAGCGCCAGCGCCGCCGCGACCAGCGAATGTTGCGCGCGCAGCCACGCCGGATGCGACGGCGAGATGACCGGCCGTGCGCCGTCCTTGCCGAGCCACGCCTTGAGCAGCGCCGAGCCGACCGCCATCGCGAACGCGGCGTCCATCAGCGCCGCGAGCGCGACCTGACCGATCCACAAGCTGTCGAACTTCATCGCGCGCACCCTCCCGAAAGCGACGGGCCGGCGAGGCGGCAACGGGACGGACGGCGTGAGGAAGGCAACGGCACGGTAGAAAACGTCATTGATGAATCCGGAAACGGGAGAAATGACTGGACCAGCGGCGGAGGCGGCGCCGCGCGACCCGCGAGTGTACGGTCTTCGATGGGGAAAACGCACGCCGGTTCACACAGCGGCGTCGCAATACGCGTCAAATTGTCGCAAGTCGCAAACAGACAGGAACCGATGTCCTTTTGCCAAATAGCCGTCATTACCCATCGATGATAGAATGCCGCGTCGCAGCAGCCCGGCTGTCCTGCCGTCCATGCGCCGAGCCGATCGTAGCCCGGACAAGGTCCCCGACGAATAATCATGGAGTCTCGTGTGTCTTCAAGACGCCTCTTCCGTCCGCTGCTCGCCGTTCTGATGATCGGCGGCGCGGGCCTTATGAGCGCTGCCCAAGCGCAGACCAAGCCCACGGAGCAAGCGCACGCCCAGCAGGCGCCGCTCAAGGCACCCGATACCATGGCCGAGCGTGTGCGCGGCTGTACTGCATGCCACGGCGTCCACGGCCAGGGCACCGACAACGACTATTTCCCGCGTCTTGCCGGCAAGCCGGCCGAGTACCTGTACAACCAGCTCGTCAACTTCCGTGACGGCCGGCGCAAGTACCCGCCGATGAACTACCTGCTGACGTACCTGAACGACGACTACCTGCGCGAAATCGCCGAGCACTTCTCGGCCGAACGTCCGCCGTATCCGACGCCGGCGAAGCCGACGCTGCCGGCTGCGACGCTCGCACGCGGCAAGCAGCTCGTCACGCAGGGCGATCCGTCCCGCAAGCTGCCGGCCTGCGTGGCCTGCCACGGCGCAGGGCTGACCGGCATGCAGCCGGCGATCCCGGGCCTCGTCGGCCTGCACGCCGATTACCTGAGCGCGCAGCTCGGCGCCTGGCGCTCGGGCAACCGTCACGCGAAGGCGCCGGATTGCATGCACGACATCGCGTCGAAGCTTTCCGACGAAGACGTGACGGCCGTGACCGCATGGCTCGCCGCGCAACCGGCGCCCGCCAACCCCGTGCCGGCCCCGGCGCGTTCGATGAAGACTCCGCTCGCCTGCGGCAGCGAACCGCAATAAGGCAAGGGAGACAGACACAATGAAACGCAAGTCCCTGTTTGCACTCTCGGCCGCCGCGATCGTCGCGGCCGCCGCCCTCGTGCCGGTCCTGTGGCCGGGCAACGACACGCTGCACGGCGCTTCCGCCGTCGCGGCCACGCCGGCCGACCAGGCCGCGCTGATCAAGAAGGGCGAATACCTCGCGCGCGTCGGCGACTGTATCGCGTGCCACACCGTGCGCGGCGGCAAGTCGTTCGCGGGCGGCCTGCCGATGGCGACGCCGTTCGGCACGATGTACACGCCGAACATCACGCCGGACGACCAGAACGGTATCGGCAAGTGGACGTCGGACGACTTCTACCGCGCGATGCACACGGGTCGCTCGAAGGACGGCAGCCTGCTCTACCCGGGCTTCCCGTTCGCGAGCTACACGAAGGTCACGCGCGCGGATTCGGACGCGATCTACGCGTACCTGCGCTCGGTCGCGCCGGTGTCGGTGCCGAGCCGTCCGCACGAACTGAAGTTCCCGTTCAACAACCGCAACCTGCTGATCGGCTGGCGCACGCTGTTCTTCAAGGAAGGCGAATACAAGCCGGATCCGACGAAGTCGGTCGAATGGAACCGCGGCGCGTACCTCGTCGAAGGCCTCGGCCACTGCTCGATGTGCCACACCTCGATCAACATGATGGGCGGCCCGGTGAGTTCGTCGGCGTTCGCCGGCGGCCTGATCCCGCTGCAGAACTGGTATGCGCCGTCGCTGACGAACGACAAGGAACTCGGCCTCGGCGACTGGCACGTGCAGGAGCTGTCCGACCTGCTGCAGGCCGGCGTGTCGCAGAAGGGCGCGGTGTTCGGCCCGATGGCGGACGTGGTCCACAACAGCCTGCAGTACATGACCGACGAAGATACGCGCGCGATGTCGACGTACCTGAAGTCGATCCCGCAGAAGGCTGAAGCGCCGAAGAACATGCAGTACGAGCCGTCGAAGCAATTCGGCAACGCGCTGTTCGACCAGGGCAAGAAGATCTACGCAGACAACTGCGCGACCTGCCACGCCGAAACCGGCGCGGGCAAGCCGCCTGCTTATCCGCCGCTCGCGGGCAACCACTCGATCATGATGGAATCGGCGGTCAACCCGATCCGCATGGTGCTGAATGGCGGCTATCCGCCGAGCACGTTCAAGAACCCGCGTCCGTACGGCATGCCGCCGTTCGCGCAGTCGCTGTCGAACCAGGAAGTCGCAGCTGTAGTAACGTACATCCGGATGTCGTGGGGCAACAACGGTACGCCGATCTCGCCGCAACAGGTGAGTGACCTGCGTTCCGCGCCGCTTGACTAAATAACGCGTGACGCAAACGGGGCGCGGCTGCGGGAAACCGCAGCCGCGCCCCTTTGCTTTTTGCGACGCCAGTCCCCGCGCGGGCCGCGCGAGGTGTCGCCGATCATAAAACTCAAGAGTGGTATCTATGTCTTTCGAATCTCTCGGCTTGGCCGAACCGCTGGTCAAGGCGGTCAACGAGCTCGGCTACACATCGCCGACCCCGATCCAGCAGCAGGCGATCCCTGCCGTCCTCGGCGGCGGCGACCTGCTCGCCGGCGCGCAAACGGGCACCGGCAAGACCGCCGGCTTCACGCTGCCGATCCTGCAACGCCTGCATACGTTCTACGCCGACAATCGCGGGGCGAAGCGCGCGGTGCGCGCGCTGATCCTCACGCCGACACGCGAACTCGCCGCGCAGGTCGAGGAAAGCGTCCGTGCGTACAGCAAGTACCTGAAGCTGCGCTCGACCGTGATGTTCGGCGGCGTCAGCATCAATCCGCAGATCGATGCGCTCAAGCGCGGCGTCGACATCGTCGTCGCGACGCCGGGCCGCCTGCTCGACCACATGCAGCAGAAGACCATCGACCTGTCGGATCTCGACATCCTCGTGCTCGACGAAGCCGACCGGATGCTCGACATGGGCTTCATCCACGACATCAAGCGCGTGCTCGCGAAGCTGCCGCCGGAGCGCCAGAACCTGCTGTTCTCCGCCACCTTCTCCGACGAAATCAAGGCACTCGCGGACAACCTGCTCGATTCGCCCGCGCTGATCGAGGTCGCACGCCGCAACACGACGGCCGAAAGCGTCGCGCAGAAGATCCACCCGGTCGACCGCGATCGCAAGCGCGAGCTGCTCACGCACCTGATCCGCGAACACAACTGGTTCCAGGTACTCGTGTTCACGCGCACCAAGCACGGCGCGAACCGGCTCGCCGAGCAGTTGACGAAGGACGGCATCAGCGCGATGGCGATCCACGGCAACAAGAGCCAGTCGGCCCGCACGCGCGCGCTGGCCGAGTTCAAGAACAGCACGCTGCAGGTGCTCGTCGCGACCGATATCGCCGCGCGCGGGATCGACATCGACCAGTTGCCGCACGTCGTCAACTTCGACCTGCCGAACGTGCCCGAGGATTACGTGCACCGGATCGGCCGCACGGGCCGCGCGGGCGCGACCGGCGAAGCGGTGTCGCTCGTGTGCGTCGACGAGAAGCAGTTGCTGCGCGACATCGAGCGGCTGATCAAGCGCGAGATTCCGCAGGAAGTGATCGCGGGCTTCGAACCCGATCCGAACGCGAAGCCGGAGCCGATCCAGCAGCGTCGCGGGCAACAGCCGCGCGGTGGTGGTAATGGCGGCGGCGGTGGCGGCGGCAATCGCCAGCCGCGGGCGGGCGGCTCAGGCCAGCCGGCCGCGAAACGCGACGGCAACGCGCAACCGAAAGCCTCGCAGCAGAAGGCCGCGAAGCCGCGCACGCAAGGCGCCGCCGGCGGTACCGGCGGACGTCCGGCGGGCGGCGGCAACAGCGCCCGCCCGGCGAATGGCAACGCCGCGCACCCGAACCGCAATCGTTCGTCGCGCAGCGGCCAGCGCGGTCACTGAAGCCGCGCGGCTGCGCGCCGCAGGTGCTCGACCTGGCGTTGCCAGCGTGCGAGCACCGCGGCGCGCTCCCCTTCCAGCGTGAACGTGACACCCGTCGCGAGTCGCGCATAGCCGACCCGCTGCGCCTCGCCCCGCGCGATCGTCGCGGCGAATCCGGCGAGGCCGCCGAAGTCTCCTTCGAGCGGCGTCATCTTCAATTGCGCCTGAAAGAACGCTCCGTCCGCGACGAGCGTCAACGCGGCCGTGCGCCGCTGCGCGATCGCGCGCGCGGCCCGCGACTGCGGCCAAAGCGCGATCAGCAGCGTGCGCGCATCGTGCGCATAGATCTCGCCGACGCCGAGCAGCGTCGTGCGCAACTGGCCGTCGTCGGTCGCGACGATCAGCGACGCGGCGAGGTCGGCATGACGCTCGAGCGCGGTGCCGTCGAACAGCGCCACGATGGCGGACGGCCACGCATCGAACGTCCATTGTTCGAGTGCGTGGCGAGGGGTATCGGTCATGATGGCGTGGCCCTGGAGCGGATCGGACGAGGAGGCGCCAGCGTACGCGCGACGGGCCGTACCGCGTCGATCAGCGCAGGAAAACGTGCCGCGTGATCTTCGTGAGCGGATAGTGGACGCCCGGCTGGATCTTCGCGGGCAGGTCGAGCGGCTTGAGCAGCATCTTCACGCACATGTCGGCCGACAGGTTGCGACGCACGAGCGAATTGATGCGCGCGGCACGCTCGCGGTTGTACTGATTGTCGCCGACGCGATCGGGATAGCGGATCGCGAACACATGGCGCAGCGCGATCTCGGAATCCTCGTTCTTGATTTCCATCACGCGGCGCGCCAGCGCGCCGAGCACGGCGAGCCGGCCGTTGCCCTCGACCTGGTTGTACTTCTTGAAGAACTTGAAGAAGTGCTTGTAGTGACGCACTTCGTCGGTGCGGATGTTGTCGGTGATTTCCTTCAGCACCGGCTCGTCCGAGCACTCGTTGATCGCGCGATAAAGCGTGGCGGTACCCGTCTCGACGACGCAGCGCGCGACCATCTCGAGCGCGCGGGTCTTCTCGAACGCCTCGACCGAGCAGGTCTTCGAATACTCGGCGAAGAAATTCGCGAACGCGGTATCCCAGTCGAACTCGGGCCACACGTGCGCGATGTACGCCTTCAGCGCGCGGCCGTGCTGCAATTCTTCGTGCTCCCATGCATTGTTGAGCCATGCGGAGACTTCCGGATCGTCATTGAAGAAGGTGCTCAGATTGCTCGTGTAGAGATCCGAGCCGCTTTCGATGAACGACGACGCGCACAGCAGCAGCAGCAGATCCTCGTTCGCGGCGGCACGCTGACGATCGATCCGGTTCAGGTCGATGTCCTCGATACGCCACGGCATGACATGCGTCGTTTTCGTGTCCATGGTGGTGCGCTCCCAGTCGTCGCGCGGGGGCCGGCCCATGCCTTCGGCACAGGCGCCCGCCTTCCCGCAGGCGGCGTTTTACGTCGTTTATAGTGAATTGGTCCGGCCGAACCATGCTGGCATCTTAGCCGGACTTTGCGGTTCGTGCTCCAGAGCACTGACCATACCCGACAGGCGCAGTTCCGCGACGTCCGTTGCCGTTCGTTAGATGAGTCCTTCAAACCGCTTGCGCCCGGTCGACGGTACGGGGCCGCGCCAAACGAAACGGGCGGCCGTTCGGCCGCCCGTCGAGCACGCAAAACGGCGGCGATCCGTCAGAAACCGGCCGCCAGGCCGTCGCGCCGGCTGTCGCTCGCCGCCACGTAGCCGCGCTCGCGATCGTCGCGGTCGAGACGCCAGATGAACTGCCCCGAACCGAAATCCATGTAAGGATCGTCGATCGACTGGATCGTATGGCCGCGTGCGGCCAGGGCGTCGACGGTCGCGCGGTTCATCGTCGATTCGACGTCGAGCGTGAAGTCGCGGTTGACCTTCCAGCGCGGCGCATCGCACGCGGCCTGCGGCTGCTGCCCGTAGCCGAGCATCCGCACGACGGTCTGCAGATGGCCTTGCGGCTGCATGTCGCCGCCCATCACGCCGAAGCTCATCACGGCCTCGGTGCGGCCGTCGACTTCCTCCGTGACGAACGCCGGGATGATCGTGTGGAACGGCCGCTTGCCGCCCGCGACGACGTTCGGCGACGCCGGATCCATCGAGAAGCCGTGCCCGCGGTTCTGCAGCGCGATGCCGGTGCCCGGCACGACGAGCCCCGAACCGAAGCCCATGTAGTTCGACTGGATAAAGCTCACCATCATCCCGCGCTCGTCGGCGGCCGACAGGTAGATCGTGCCGCCCGAATGCGGCCGGCCGGCGCCGAAGTGCGTCGCGCGCGCGGGATCGATCAGCTTCGCGCGTTCGGCGAGATACGCGTCGTCGAGCATCTGCTCGGGCGTGACGTCCATCGCGCGCGGATCGGCGACGTAACGATAGACGTCCGCGAACGCGAGCTTCATCGCCTCGATCTGCAGATGCTGCGAGTCGACCGAATCGAGCGGCCATTCGGTCACGCCCGCCTGCTCGGCGATCCCGAGCGCGATCAGCGCGGCGATGCCCTGCCCGTTCGGCGGGATCTCGTGAATCGTGTGGCGGCCGAAGCGCTTGCCGATCGGCTCGACCCATTCCGGCCGGTACGCACGCAGGTCGGCTTCGGTCATCGCGCCGCCGCCTTCGCGCGCGAACGCGGCGATGCGCTCGGCGAGCGCGCCTTCGTAGAACGCCCGGGCGCCGTCCTTCGCCAGCGTGCGCAGCGTCTGCGCATGACCGGGCAGGCACACGCGTTCGCCGACGTGCGGCGCGCGGCCGTGCGGCATGAAAGTGTCCGCGAAGCCCGGCAGGCCCTGCAGTTCGGGCACGGCCGCGGCCCACTTGTGCGCGACGATCGGCGGCACCGCATAACCGCGCTCCGCGATCTCGATCGCCGGTTCGAGCAGGTCCGCGAACGGCAGCGAGCCGAATTTCGCGTGCAGCGCTTCCCAGCCCGCGATCACGCCCGGCACGGTCACGGTATCCCAGCCGCGCGTCGGCTTGTTCGCGAAGCCGTGCGCGTTCTCGCCGTGGCGCTTGCGGAAGTAGTCGACGTTCCATGCGGCCGGCGCGACGCCCGACGCATTCAGCCCGGACAGCCGCTCGCCGTCCCACACGAGCGCGAACGCGTCGCCGCCGAGGCCGCACGACACCGGTTCGACGACGGTGATCGCGGCCGCGGCGGCCAGCGCCGCGTCGACCGCATTGCCGCCCTTCCACAGCATCCGCAGGCCGGCCTGCGCGGCCAGCGGGTGCGACGTCGACACGACGTTGCGCGCGAATACCGGAATGCGGGTCGTCGGATACGGGTTGTGCCAGTTGAAGCCAGTCATCGATGCCACCTCGTCGAAAGCTGAGTGAACGCGCGCCCGCGTGCGCAGGCAATCCGCCATTGCAGCGCGATCAGCGCGATCGCACAAATTCATTTGTCACATGAATCCATGCTATTTCCGCATGAATTACGCGCCGCGACGCCCGCCGCGCCGGCCGAATGCCGTTGCCGCCCTTACAATACCCGCTCCGTCTCACGACACGACCATCGAGCCATGACCCGAGATCCCCGCCTCACCCTCAACGCGCGCCAGCAGGAATTGCTCGAATGGGTGCAGCGCGACGGCTTCGTGACCGTCGACGATCTCGCCGCGCACTTCGCCGTGACGCCGCAGACGATCCGCCGCGATGTGAACTGGCTCGCCGACCTGAACCTGCTGCGCCGCTACCACGGCGGCGCGAGCCTGCCGACCAGTTCGGAGAACGTGTCATACACCGCGCGCCAGCGGATGTTCCACGACGAGAAGCGGCGCATCGCGGCGCTCGCGGCGTCGCACATTCCCGACCAGGCGTCGTTGTTCATCAACCTCGGCACGACGACCGAGGAAGTCGCCCGCGCGCTGAATCGCCATCACGGGCTGCACGTGATCACGAACAACCTGAACGTCGCGTCGATGATGAGCGGCTATCCCGACTGCGAGGTACTGATCACGGGCGGCATCGTGCGGCCGTGGGACAAGGGCATCGTCGGCGAGCTCGCGATCGACTTCATCCGGCAGTTCAAGGTCGACTACGCGATCATCGGCACGTCGGCGATCGAGGCCGACGGCACGCTGCGCGACTTCGACACGCGCGAGGTGCGCGTGGCCGAGGCGATCATGCAGCATGCGCGCACGGTCTACCTCGTGACCGATCATTCGAAGGTCGGCCGCCCGGCGCTCGTGCGCCAGGGCCACCTGAGCCAGGTGCACGCGCTCTTCACCGACAAGCCGCTGCCGCCCGAGATGGCCGACACGGTGGCCGCGGCCGGCACCCAGGTGTACGTCGCGGAATGACGATCGTGATGCTGCACCGCACCTGAAACTTCAAGTGAAATCAAGAAGTTGGCGCCGCGCGCGAACCGCTTGCGGCCCCCGTTCCTGTCAAACGGAAAATTAACGGGGCACGATTTGTCGTTGCCCGCGCGCTCGACTAGACTCCAGTTCCCCGGCCCGTTCGCCTGATCCGCCTGTGCCAGGGCGGTGCGAACTGCAGGGCCGGCGAATGCAGCTTTTCCCCCCAAGCCATACCCCGCGGGGTATCGCGCGCCGGCGTTTGCGCCGGCTGCGCGGGCAGTCCGATTGCCATGGAGAGAACGATGCTGAGTCCGCATGAATTCGCCACGCTATTGCTTGTGAAGGACGCGCCTGATCAGCGCGATATGGATCGGGATGAACTGGACATCCTGCTCGAACAGCAGCTCGTTCGCCTGGAAGGGCTCGGCTCGGGACGCAAATACTGCGTGACCGAGACCGGCGACGCCGCGCTGCGATCCATCAAGTACCGCTATTCGTGACATTCCGCTGTTCCTGACCTGACCCGTCCGCGCGGCCGACTCCGGCCGCGCGGTCGTTTCCGCTTGCCCCGCCCGTTCGCCGCGGCCGGCTTCAACCGCCGCGCAGCGTCGGATCGACCGCCGCCCGCCAGCTGATGGCCTGCGCGCGCGCCCCGTTGAAATACGCGATCCAGCCGGCGCGCGCCGCCGCGTCAGGCGCCACATAGTGGGTCGAAAGTTCGTTTACGAACGCACAATAGTTCGCCTCGGTCAGCCCGCGATACCGTTTCGCCACATACGCGTCGTACAGCGTCGAGTAGACCGGCTGCGCGTCCGCGCCCCAGTCGCGCGCCGGACCGCCGCACGACGTCTGCAGGTCGACGAACGACGGCGCCCGCCAGTTGCCGGCGAGCGGCGGCGTGCCGGCGCTGCAGCCCGCCAGAAGGACTGCGCACACGCCAGTCCACATCCCAATACGCATGATTCACCTCGCGAAACGGTCGATTCCGCCAGTATCGTCCGGGATCGCGCCACGCGCTACTGGCCCCGCTTTTTCGAACTTTACTTTTTCGATTTCGTTCGTTAAATTTCGAATTCGAACATTTTTGTGTTCACTCTATTTCAACAGACGATAAGGACAGCAGGTGATCCAACCGAATCGCTACGATCTGCTCGTCGTCGGCGGCGGCATCAACGGCGCGGGCATCGCGCGCGATGCGGCCGGCCGCGGCCTGTCGGTCCTGCTCTGCGAGCAGGACGACCTCGCGTCGCACACGTCGTCGTCCAGCACGAAGCTGATTCACGGCGGCCTGCGTTACCTCGAGTACAACGAGTTCGGGCTGGTGCGCAAGGCGCTGCAGGAGCGCGAGACGCTGCTGCGCGCGGCGCCGCACATCATGTGGCCGCTACGCTTCGTGATGCCGCACATGCCGAACCTGCGCCCGGCCTGGCTGATCCGCATCGGCCTGTTCCTCTACGATCACCTCGCGAAACGCGAACTGCTGCCCGGCTCGCGCGGCATCGACATGCGCCGCCACGCGGCCGGCGCGCCGCTGATCGACTCGATCAAGCGCGGTTTCGTCTATTCCGACGGCTGGGTCGACGATGCGCGCCTCGTCGTGCTGAACGCGATGGATGCGAAGGAGCGCGGCGCCGAGATCCTGACGCGCACCCGGCTCGTCTCCGCCGAACGCCGCGGCGACGAATGGGAAGCGCGGCTGCAGCACGCCGACGGCTCGATCCAGGTCGTGCATGCGCGCGCGATCGCGAACGCGGCCGGCCCGTGGGTCGGCGAAGTGCTGCACGGCGCGCTCGGCCGCGGCGCGCATCACAGCGTGCGGCTCGTGAAGGGCAGCCACATCATCACGCGCCGCCTGTTCGATCACGATCACGCATACATCTTCCAGAACCCGGACAAGCGGATCATCTTCGCGATTCCGTACGAGCACGACTTCACGCTGATCGGCACGACCGACGTCGAGTACACGAACGATCCCGCGAAGGTCGCGATCGATCGCGACGAGACGCAGTACCTGTGCGATTCGATCAACCGCTACTTCAAGCGCAAGATCTCGCCGGCCGACGTGCACTGGACCTACTCGGGCGTGCGCCCGCTACTCGAGGACGAGAACGCGGCGAACGCGTCGGCCGTCACGCGCGACTATCGCCTCGAGCTGGACGACGGCGCGGGCGCCCCGCTGCTGTCGGTGTTCGGCGGCAAGATCACGACGTTCCGCAAGCTCGCGGAAGAAGCCGGCGACATGCTGTGCCGCGCGCTCGGCCGCGACGCGAAAACCTGGACCGCCGGCGTCGCGCTGCCGGGCGGCGACATCGCGGACGCGAAGTTCGACGTATTCGCCGACGCGTTCGCAAAACGCCATCCGTGGCTGCCCGCCGCGCTCGCCCGCCGCTATGCGCGTGCGTACGGCACGCGCGCCGAGCGCGTGATCGACGGCGCGAAGTCGCTCGCCGACCTCGGCGCCGAAATCGCGCCGGGCATCCACGAAGCCGAACTGCGCTACCTGCGCGACGCCGAATGGGCGACCTGCGCGCAGGACGTGCTGTGGCGCCGCTCGAAGCTCGGCCTGCACGTGACGCCGGGCACGCTCGACGCGGTGACGGCCGCGGTCGACGCATGGTTCGCCGCCGCGCACGCGCCGCACGCGTGATCCGGATGCTGTTGCAGTTGCCGTACCGACGTTGATTCACCGACGCGCCGCCCCACATGCGGCGCGCATCACAACTACGCCAATCCACGGATGGAGATGAGAGACATGCAGGACCAGTACATCCTCGCGCTTGACCAGGGCACCACGAGTTCCCGCGCGATGCTGTTCGATCGCCAGGGCAATATCGTTTCGATCGCCCAGAAGGAATTCGAACAGATCTACCCGCAACCCGGCTGGGTCGAGCACGACCCGCAGGAAATCTGGTCGACGCAAGCCGGCGTCGCCGCGGAAGCCGTCACGCGCACGGGCCTGAACGGCACGTCGATCGCCGCGATCGGCATCACCAACCAGCGCGAGACGACCATCGTCTGGGATCGCGAGACGGGCCAGCCCGTCTACAACGCGATCGTCTGGCAGGACCGCCGCACGGCCGACTTCTGCGACTCGCTGAAGAAGCAGGGGCTCGAGGCGAAGGTGCGCGCGAAGACCGGCCTGCCGATCGACTCGTACTTCTCCGCGACGAAGATCCGCTGGATCCTCGACAACGTGCCGGGCGCACGCGAGAAGGCGCGCCAGGGCAAGCTCGCGTTCGGCACCGTCGACAGCTGGCTCGTGTGGAACTTCACGAAGCACGAACTGCACGTGACCGACGTGACGAACGCATCGCGCACGATGCTGTTCAACATCCACACGCGCGAGTGGGACAGCGAGCTGCTCGAGCTGCTCGACATCCCGCGCAGCATGCTGCCGGAAGTGAAGGCGTCGTCGGAAATCTACGGCCACACGAAGACCACCGTGTTCGCGTCGAAGATCCCGCTCGCGGGCATCGCCGGCGACCAGCACGCGGCGCTGTTCGGCCAGATGTGCACGACGTCGGGCATGGTGAAGAACACCTACGGCACCGGCTGCTTCCTGATGATGAACACCGGCAACAAGCCGATCGAGTCGAAGAACAACCTCGTCACGACGATCGCGTGGCAGATCGGCGACGACGTGCAGTACGCGCTCGAAGGCAGCATCTTCATCGCGGGCGCGGTCGTGCAGTGGCTGCGCGACGGCGTCGGCATCATCAAGACGGCCGCGGAAATCGAAGCGCTCGCCGCGAGCGTGCCGCATACCGACGGCGTCTACCTCGTACCCGCGTTCGCCGGCCTCGGCGCGCCGCACTGGAACGCACGGGCGCGCGGTTCGGTATTCGGCGTCACGCGCGGCACGACCTCCGCGCATCTCGCGCGCGCGGCGCTCGACGCGATCGCGTACCAGTCGCTCGACGTGCTGGCCGCGATGGAAGCCGATTCGGGCATCAGCATCGGCGAGCTGCGCGTCGACGGCGGCGCAAGCGCGAACAACCTGCTGATGCAGTTCCAGGCCGACCTGCTCGGCGTCGATGCGGTGCGCCCGCAGATCACCGAGACGACCGCGCTCGGCGCGGCCTACCTCGCGGGCCTCGCGATCGGCTACTGGAAGAACCTCGACGAAGTGCGCGACCAGTGGCAGCTCGATCGCCGCTTCTCGCCGTCGATGCCGAAGGAGCAGGTCGATCGCTGCATGTCCGGCTGGCAACGCGCGGTGCGCGCCGCGAAGGCATGGGCCGACGACGCCCAGTAATCCTCCGGTATCCGAACGAAATACAACAACACCGGCGGACCGCGCCACGCGCGAGTCCGCCGCGACATACGAGAGACAACATGTCACCTTATATTGCAGAATTCATCGGCACGGCGATCCTCGTGCTGCTCGGCAACGGCGCGGTCGCAAACGTGCTGCTTGCAAAGACCAAGGGCAAGGGCGCGGACCTGATCGTGATCGTGATGGGCTGGGCGATGGCCGTGTTCGTCGCCGTGTACGTGACCGCGTCGTTCAGCGGCGCGCACCTGAACCCGATCGTCACGATCAGCCTCGCGCTCGCGGGCAAGTTCGCGTGGTCGAAAGTCGGCGGCTACGTCCTCGCGCAGATGCTCGGCGGGATGGCCGGCGCGCTGCTCGTGTGGCTCGCGTATCGCCAGCACTTCGCGAAGGAAGCCGATGCGGACCTGAAGCTCGCGGTGTTCTGCACGGCGCCGGCGATCCGCAGCGTCACGCACAACGTACTGACCGAAGCGATCTGCACGTTCGTGCTGATCCTCGGCGTGCTGTACCTCGCGTCGCCGCAGGTCGGCCTCGGCGCACTCGACGCGCTGCCCGTCGGCCTGCTCGTGCTGGGCATCGGCATCTCGCTCGGCGGCCCGACCGGCTATGCGATGAGCCCCGCGCGCGACCTGTCGCCGCGCATCATGCACGCGCTGCTGCCGATCCCCGGCAAGCGCGACAGCGACTGGCGCTATGCGTGGGTGCCCGTCGTCGGCCCGCTGCTCGGCGGCGCCGCCGCAGCCGGCCTGTATCTGCACCTGCACGCCACGATCTGATCGCGGCCTGAACGAAGCGCGTGGCGTTCGGCGCCGCGCGCTTCGTCCTTCTCTCGCCCCGCCCCCCCCCTTTTCGCTAGCGGTCGCTCGCGGCCGTCACCCGCGATTTCCGCTTCACGTTCGTCTCCACGACTACGACCGGCGTCACGTCGATCACGCGCTCGACCGGCATTCTCTCCAGCCGCATTTCCCAGACGAATCCCGATGCACGCCCGAAGCCGCTTGCGGCGGCGAGCCGCGCGATGCGCATCGGATGGGAGTGGATTTCCGCGTCCTCGTCGAGCACGCGCCCGCCCGTCGGCACGCCCTTCGACAACGGCGGCCGCGCGCCTGACAGGCGGGCCTCCGCACCGATCGGCACGACCCGGCCGCATCGGGCAAATTTGCCGAAACGTCACGCGGCGCGCGCATGAAAGCACGTATGATGGCGAATTGATCGGCGTCGCCGATTGTCCGCTTGTTCACCATCATGCTCGATCACCTCATCTGCGACTGCGACGGCGTGCTCGTCGACAGCGAAGTCATTGCCGACCGCGTGCTGCTCGACACGCTGTCCGCCACGTTCCCGAACCTCGATTTCGAAGCCGCCGCGAAGTCGGCATTCGGCCAGCAGACGTCGCGCTTCCTCACCGGGATCGAATCCCGCTTCGGCATCGAGATGCCCGCGAACTTCATCGAGACCATCGAACACAACATCGAGGTCGCGCTCGCGCAATCGCTCGCACCGATCTCCGGCGTGCGCGATGCGCTGCTGAAGGTCACGCTGCCGGCGGCGGTGGTCTCGAACAGCCGGCTCGTGCGAGTGCGCAATTCGCTGAAGCGCGCGTCGCTCACCGAGATCTTCGGCGAGCGCGTGTTCAGCTCGGAACAGGTGGCACGACCGAAACCCTACCCCGACGTTTACCTGCACGCGGCGCAGACGCTCGGCGTCGCGCCGGCGCGCTGCATCGTCGTCGAGGACAGCGTATCGGGGTTGAATGCCGCGCGGGCGGCCGGGATGAAGACGATCGCGTTCGTCGGTGCGAGCCACATCCCCGACAATTACGCGGACGCGCTGCGCGCGATGGGCATCACACGGATCATGCGCAAGATGGACGAACTGCCGTCGCTTGTCGAGGCCGGCATGCGCGGCGAATTCGGCGACGTGCAGTCCTGAGATTCATGCAAGCCGGATCAGGTCGATCCGGCCCGCTACGGGTGCGCGAACGCACCCGCTTTCCCGTCACTCAGACCGGCTCGCAGCAGCGCTCGCGCGCGGCCGCCAGCGCCTCGCGGAACTCGACGAGTTCCGCGATCGTCAGCATCGGCAGCCCGTGCCGTTGCGCGAAACGCTCGACGTCGTCGCCGCGCGTCATCGTGCCGTCGGGATTCATCAGCTCGCACAGCACGCCGGCCGGCTTCAGGCCCGCGAGGATCGACAGGTCGACCGTGCCTTCGGTGTGACCGCGGCGCGCGAGCACGCCGCCCGGTTGCGCACGCAACGGAAACACGTGGCCGGGGCGCACGATGTCGTGCGGCTTCGCGCCTTCCGCGATCGCCGCGCGGATCGTCGTCACGCGGTCGGCCGCCGACACACCGGTATGCACGCCTTCGCGCGCTTCGATCGACACCGTGAACGCGGTGCCGTTGCGGCTCTCGTTGGTCTGCACCATCGGCGGCAGCTCGAGCGCGCGCACCGTGTCGTCGGTCAGGCACAGGCACACGATGCCGCTGCACTCGCGGATCAGCAGCGCCATCGTCTCGGGCGTGATGCGCTCGGCGGCGACGATCAGGTCGGCTTCGTTCTCGCGGTCGTGGTCGTCCTGCAGCACGACCGCGCGGCCGGCGCGCATCGCGTCGAGCGCAGCGGCGATGCGCGGCGGCACCGGTTCGGAATCCAGCAACGGGAGATCGGCAAAGGCGTCGGCCGGTGCCGACGAACGGGACATCAAGGACATGTGAAACGCTCCTCGCAAATACGATTTGGGCGAAAAACGTTCCAGGGCATTGCAAACAGACAGAACGACAACCCGCTTCGCACGCATCGCGAAGCGGCCCTGACGGACATGACTATCTGCACATCTTCTCTCATCCGGACTATGACCGTCGGCTCTGGCATTCGACCAGATCTGCTGACCCCGCGCGGATGCGCGGGCGCTCGCGGGCTCGCCGGCTTACGCCAGCCTACCGCCGGTGGGGATTTTCGCCCCGCCCTGAAGACGCACTGATTGCCGGACGGGGGTTCCCCGTCAACGGCGGGCCAAGCATACAACAGCTGCGCACGAAGCGCAGCGCACCACACCTAAAACCTTACTGACGACTCCGTCTAACGGCATCGTCCGAACGGCCGACTCTCCGGCCGCACGCCCGCGAGACAACGGCAAAGCGGCCGTTGCGTCGCGCCCGCGCGGTCAGTGGGCCGCATGCGCCGCATCGGGCACGAGCCAGCGCGGCGGCACCTCGGGGCTCACCGTCACGCGAAACGCGCGCGCTTCGCTGTCGCCGGGGTTGCGCAGGCTGTACGGCTGGTCGGCATCGAACACGATCGCGTCGCCGGTCGCCAGCAACTGACGGCGGTCATGCACGCTGACTTCGAGCGTGCCTTCGCTGACGACGAGGTTGATCGTCGTGCCGGGGGCACGGCGCGCGCCGGGCTCCGTATGCAGCGGCGCGATCCGCAGTTCGTGGAATTCGGCCGCGGCCGGCTCGCCTTCCGGATACAGCGCGCGTGCGGAGAAACGCCCGTTCGAACTGACGACGCGCGACGCGCGCTCCGCCGCCAGGTGCTCGAAGCCGTTTACCGCGTGGCGGCGCAGGAACGCGGCGACCGACACCTTCAGCGCCGCGGCGATCTTGCAAAGCACCTTGATCGACGGCACGCTGCGCGCCGACTCGATCTGCGCGAGCATCGCGCGGGATACGCCGGACAGCCGCGCGAGCGCATCGAGCGACAATTGCCGCTCGGCGCGCAAACGCGCGAGGTTCACGCCGACGACCTGCTCGAGGGCGTCGAGCGACGCGGACGCGTGCAGGTCGGCCGCGTTGCCGGACTCGAAGGAAGACACGTCGCGCACGAGCGCCAGGGATGAAGACATAGCATTGCCTCCGGGCCGCCGTGCGGCCCTGCGTAGGGGGTAAGCCGGGATCGGAATCGGGTTGCGCCAGCCATGGCGCGTATCGAGACGCTATCACCCGGCCTGGCACGGGCAAACGAAGTTATCTTCACACCGTTATCAGCATTGCGGAGGAATGCGTTTCTCGCGAACCTTTTCCTGCCGCTATCGCGTCGCCGCCCGGCCCCGTGACGCGCTCACTGCGCTGCCGGCGCCGCGCCGCGTGCCGGGCCGCGCGCGTCGAGCCGCATCGCGAGCCACGTGACGACCAGCGCCGCGAACGTGACCGCGACGGCGACCCACGGCAGCGCGTCGAGCGCGAGGCCGTGCTCCAGCGCGAGGCCGCCGAGCCACGCGCCGCCGGCGTTGCCGACGTTGAACGCGCCGATGTTCAGCGTCGACGCGAGATGCGGCGCGCTCGCGGCCTTCTCGACCACGCGCGCCTGCAGCGGCGGCACCGTCGCGAACGCGGCGATCCCCCACACGAATACGGTGACGGCGGCCGCGACCGGCAGGTGGCTCGTCTTCGCGAACACGGCCATCACGGCCATCAGCGCGACGAGGATCGCGATCAGCGACGGCATCAGCGCGCGGTCGGCGAGCTTGCCGCCGAGCGTATTGCCGATCGTCAGCCCGGCGCCGAACAGCACGAGGATCAGCGCGACCGAACGCGGCGCGTAGCCCGACACGGTTTCGAGAATCGGCGCGATGTACGTGAACACGACGAACACGCCGCCGAAGCCGAGCACCGTCATCAGCAGCGCGAGCCACACCTGCGGCTCCTTCAGCACGCGCACTTCGTGGCCGAGGCCGACCGGCCCGCTGTCGTGGCGGTTCGGCACCAGCGCGGCCACGCCGCCGAGCGACAGCACGCCGAGCGCGGCGACGATCCAGAACGACGCGCGCCAGCCGAGCAGCTGGCCGACGAAGGTGCCGAACGGCACGCCGAGCACGTTCGACAGCGTGAGCCCCGTGAACATCAGCGCGATCGCGCTCGCGCGCTTGTCGGCCGGCACGAGCGACGCGGCGACCACCGCGCCGATCCCGAAGAACGAGCCGTGCGCGAACGACGTGACGACGCGCGCGACCATCAGCATCGCGTAGCCGGATGCGGTCGCGCACAGCACGTTGCCGACGATGAAGATCGCCATCAGCAGTTGCAGCGCGGCCTTGCGCGGCATGCGGCTCGTGAGCACCGCGAGCAGCGGCGCGCCGACCGCCACGCCGAGCGCGTAGCCCGTGACGAGCAGGCCGGCCGACGGCAGCGACACGGCGAGGTCGTGCGCGACTTCGGGCAGCAGGCCCATGATGATGAATTCGGTGGTGCCGATGGCGAAGGCGCTGATCGCGAGCGCCAGTAACGGGATGGGCATGACGTTCTCCGGAAGGCGGCGGCCGCGGCGCCCGATCGGTGCCGCACCGCACAAGAAGCGGGATGTGCGCGCATTGTCCCGAAGACGCCTATATTTGATAATTGGCGTGGCATTTGAACCATTTTCAAAAATTTCTGGAAAATCGCATGGACCGACTGGGCGATATCCGGCTGTTCGTCGAAGCCGCGGAGCTAGGCAGCCTGTCGGCCGCCGGGCGCAAGCTGAACCTCACGCCGGCCGCCGCGAGCGCGCGCCTCGCGAAGCTCGAGGCGAAGATCGCGACGCGGCTGTTCGAACGCTCGACGCGGCAGTTGCGGCTCACCGACGAGGGCAGGCTGTACCTGAACTGCTGCCGCCAGGCGCTGCAGGCGCTCGACGACGCGGACGCCATGCTGCAGGAAGGCCGCAACGTCGTCGGCGGCAAGGTGCGGCTGTCGTCGACGTCCGATTTCGGCCGCAACCAGCTGCTCGACTGGCTCGACGAATTCACGACGCTGCACCCCGACGTCACGTTCGCGCTGACGGCATCCGATTCGTCGTCGAACCTGTGGCAGGACGAGATCGACCTCGCGATCCGCTTCGCCGCGCCGCCGGACGGCGCGCTGATCGCCCGCCGGCTCGCCACCAACCGGCGCGTGCTGTGCGCGGCGCCGTCGTTCGTCGAGCGTCACGGCTCGCCGGCCGATCCGCACGATCTGGCCCGTTTTCCATGCAACGTGATCACGATCGCGTCCGGGCCGATGAACACCTGGCATTTCACGCGCGGCGACGAGGTGCAGATCCATACGGTGCCCGTGTCGACCGCGTTCGAGACCAACGACGGCGGCCTCACGCGCGAATGGACGCTGCGCGGCCACGGCATCGCGCTGAAGTCGCTGTGGGACATCGCCGACGACGTCCGCGCGGGCCGCCTGCGCGTGCTGCTGCCCGACTGGCGGCACCAGGACGCGCCGCTGCACGCGATCTATCACAGCAAGCGCTACATGGCGCCGCGCGTGCGCGTGCTGCTCGACTTCCTCGCCGAACGCTTCGCGCGCGAGGAAACCGCGCTCGACGACCTGCTGAACGCGTGCCGCTGACGGCCGGTACCCGGCCTTTCAGGGGTCGGAACCTGACACCCGGCGTCGCGCGGCCGCAACCCGCCGCCCGTCCGGGACGGCGCGAAAAGCTATAATGGAAGGCTTTTCCGACGGCCTTTCCTGCTCGCCGCGCGCATCCGCGTGCCGCGCACGGCCGTCCCGATTCACCCTTGACGACGCCCCCAGGTCAACCACTGCGAACGGCGAATCCCCATGACCAAGAAAGTTTACGTAAAGACCTTCGGCTGCCAGATGAACGAGTACGACTCGGACAAGATGGTGGACGTGCTCAACGCCGCCGAAGGCCTCGAGAAGACCGATACGCCCGAAGACGCGGACATCATCCTGTTCAACACCTGCTCGGTGCGTGAAAAGGCGCAGGAGAAGGTGTTCTCCGACCTCGGCCGCGTGCGCGAGCTGAAGGAAGCGAAGCCCGGCCTGCTGATCGGCGTCGGCGGCTGCGTCGCGAGCCAGGAAGGCGCGTCGATCGTGTCGCGCGCGCCGTACGTCGACCTCGTGTTCGGCCCGCAGACCCTGCACCGCCTGCCGCAGATGATCGACGCGCGCCGCGCGAGCGGCCGCGCGCAGGTCGACATCACGTTCCCGGAAATCGAGAAGTTCGACCACCTGCCGCCCGCGCGCGTCGAGGGGCCGAGCGCGTTCGTGTCGATCATGGAAGGGTGCTCGAAGTACTGCAGCTACTGCGTGGTGCCGTACACGCGCGGCGATGAAGTGTCGCGCCCGCTCGACGACGTGCTGACCGAAGTGGCCGGCCTCGCCGACCAGGGCGTGCGCGAAGTCACGCTGCTCGGCCAGAACGTGAACGCGTACCGCGGCGCGCTGGCGGCCGGCTCGTCCGACATCGCCGATTTCGCGACGCTGATCGAATACGTCGCCGACATCCCGGGCATCGAGCGGATCCGCTACACGACGTCGCACCCGAAGGAATTCACGCAGCGCCTGATCGACACCTACGCGAAGGTGCCGAAGCTCGTGAGCCACCTGCACCTGCCGGTCCAGCACGGCTCCGACCGCATCCTGATGGCGATGAAGCGCGGCTACACGGTGCTCGAATACAAGTCGGTGATCCGCAAGCTGCGCGCGATCCGCCCCGACCTCTCGCTGTCGACCGACATGATCGTCGGTTTCCCCGGCGAGACCGAGGACGATTTCGACAAGATGATGGCCCTGGTGCACGAGATGAGCTACGACACGAGCTTCTCGTTCATCTACAGCCCGCGCCCCGGCACGCCGGCCGCGAACCTGCACGACGACACGCCGCGCGACGTGAAGCTCAAACGCCTGCAACATCTGCAGGCGACCATCGAGGAGAACGTCGCACGCATCAGCCAGTCGATGGTCGGGAAGGTCGAGCGGATCCTCGTCGAGGGCCCGTCGCGCAAGGACCCGAACGAACTCGCGGGCCGCACCGAGAACAACCGGGTCGTGAATTTCCCGGCGCCGCTCGCCGCGCACCCGCGCCTGATCGGCCAGATGATCGACGTGCGGATCAACCATGCGTACCCGCATTCGCTGCGCGGCGAGCTCGTGCTCGTCAGCGGCGATGCGAGCGCGGCCACCCACTGATTGACGCTCAACAGGAGCCCGACGCTACTTTGAAGACCGTCCAAGCACTGGAATTCACTGCCCCGCGCGACGACAACGCGCGCCTCGCCAACCTCTGCGGGCCGCTCGACGAGAACCTGCGGCAGATCGAACAGGCGCTCGACGTCACGCTCGCGCGGCGCGGCCACCGGATCACGATCCGCGGGCGCGGCGCGAAGCTCGCGCTCGCCGCGCTCGAGAACTTCTACAACCGCGCGCGATCCGCTGTCGGTCGACGACATCCAGCTCGCGCTGGTCGAGGTGCGCCACACGACCGGCAACGGCCGCCAGGACACGCTCGACGTGCGCTTCCGCGGCGACCCCGACCATCCGTTCGACGAGCCCGTCGTGCAGCTCGACGCCAGCGAGCCGGACGAGGAACCCGCGCCGAAGCTGTACACGCGGCGCGCCGACCTGCGCGGCCGCACGCCCGCGCAGCGCGAGTACCTGAAGCAGATCCTGTCGCACGACGTGACGTTCGGCATCGGGCCGGCCGGCACCGGCAAGACCTACCTCGCGGTCGCGTGCGCGGTCGATGCGCTCGAGCGCGACCAGGTCAAGCGGATCGTGCTGACGCGCCCGGCCGTCGAGGCCGGCGAGCGGCTCGGCTTCCTGCCGGGCGATCTCGCGCAGAAGGTCGACCCGTACCTGCGCCCGCTGTACGACGCGCTGTACGACCTGCTCGGCTTCGACAAGACCGCGAAGATGTTCGAGCGCCAGATGATCGAGATCGCACCGCTCGCCTACATGCGCGGCCGCACGCTGAACCACGCGTTCATCATCCTCGACGAGGCGCAGAACACGACGCCCGAGCAGATGAAGATGTTCCTCACGCGAATCGGCTTCGGCTCGAAGGCCGTCGTGACCGGCGACACGAGCCAGGTCGACCTGCCGCGCGGCCACAAGAGCGGCCTCGTCGAGGCGCAGCAGGTGCTCGGCGGCGTGCGCGGCATCGCGCTCACGCGCTTCACGAGCGCGGACGTCGTGCGTCATCCGCTCGTCGCCCGCATCGTCGAGGCGTACGACGAGTTCCACGCACAGCATCAGGACGGCTGAGCGGCAGCCTGCCCTGCCCCCACCCTGCCGGCCCGGCCCGCCACACGGCGCGCCGGGCTTTTTTTGCCCGGTCGAATTCGGGTGGGATCGGCCGTTTGGTGTATCCTCGACGCGTCCCAATCGCCGTACGCGTCATGAAATCTTCCCGTTCCCGCAAGTCCGGTCGCGCCCAGTCCGCCGCGCCCGAATCCCCCCGTCTTTCGCTGTTCGACGCGAAGGGCAAGGCCCGCACCGTCAACGCACAGGGCCTGCGGATCGACTTCCCGGACGGCCGCAGCCTGATGTTCGACCTGTCGGGCAGCTCCGGCGACGCGGCCGTCGCGATCGTCGCGCAGCACAACGATCCGGCGATGCGCGCGAAGCTCGCGCTGCAGCCGGAGCACTACGACAGCGTAACGCTGCACGTGGGGGCCGAGCTCGCGCCGCGCGAGGACGACCACGACGACGCACCGCGCGCGCTGGAACTCGACCTGTCCGTGCAGTATGGCGACGAAATCACGAGCGACGTGCGCAAGACGCTGCCCAAGCGCAAGCTGATCGCCGAATGGATCGAGCCGGCGCTGTTCGCGAGCGCGCAGCTCACCGTGCGCTTCGTCGGCGAAGGCGAAGGGCGCACGCTGAACGCCGGCTACCGCCACAAGGACTATCCGACCAACGTGCTGACCTTCGCGTACGACGCGGCGCCCGACGGCACCGTGATCGGCGACCTCGTGCTGTGCTGCCCGGTCGTCGAGAAGGAAGCGCACGAGCAGGGCAAGCCGCTCCTGGCCCACTACGCGCACCTGCTGGTGCACGGCGCGCTGCACGCGCAGGGCTACGACCACGAGACGAGCGACGAGGACGCGGCCGAAATGGAAGCGCTCGAAGTCGACATCCTCGCGAAGCTGGGCTTCCCGAACCCGTACCAGTAAGCCTTTCGCACGATGCGCAACGCCGCGATGCTCCCGCCCGCCTACCCGCCGTCGATCGGCGACGGGCGCCTGCTGACGGAAGACGAGCTCGCGGCCTCGCTCGCGCACACGATGCGCGACTGGGACGGCCGGCAGGATCTCTGGCTGTTCGGCTATGGCTCGCTGATCTGGAACCCCGGTCTCCCGACCGTCGCCGCCGTGCGCGGCAAGGTACACGGCTACCACCGCGGGCTCTACCTGTGGTCGCGCGTGAACCGCGGCACGCCCGAACGCCCGGGCCTCGTGCTCGCGCTCGATCGCGGCGGCTCGTGCTCGGGCATCGCGTTCCGGCTGTCCGGCCCGACCGCGCAGCCGCACCTCGAGACACTGTGGAAGCGCGAGATGCCGATGGGGTCGTACCGGCCCGCGTGGCTGCCCTGCACGCTCGAGAGCGGCGAACGCGTGAACGCGCTCGCGTTCGTGATGCGCCGCGACGTACCGACCTATACGGGCAAGCTGTCCGACACCGTCGTGAAGGAAGTGTTCAGCTGCGCGGCCGGCCGCTACGGCACGACGCTCGACTACGTGAGCCGCACGGTCGACGCGCTGCGCGCGAGCGGCATTCCCGATCGCGCGCTGGAAGGGTTGCTCGCGCGATGCAAGTGACGCGATCCCGCACCGCCCGCGCATTCGAACGAGGCGCCCACCGATGAAACCGTCACGCTGGTCGCGCTGCAAGGTCGCCGCGCTGCTCGTCGCCGCGAGCGTCGCCTTGTCCGGCTGCGGGATCCTGGGCTGCGGCGGCGCCGCGACCAACGGAGCGGCCGCCGGCGGCTGCTCGGCCGGCATGCGCTTCTGAGCCCCCCTTCCGCTTCCGAGCCCCCTTTCGCCCCCGTCTTCGACCGCGATCGCATGCGGCGGATTGCCGCCGATGCCAACCGGCCGGCCGGTCGTTTTCCCCGTTGCGCCGCCCCGTCCTGCCCGAACCTGTTTTTTGCGCTGCTGCGCCTTCGCCCTTTTCTGGGATAGGATGGACCCGAGGACGAGGTCGCGCCCGGCGCGGCCGTCCGCGAGCGGGGCCCGCGAGCCGCCCGCCCTGGCCGTGCGGCCGGGGTGACACGGTCGCGTCGTGCCCTTGGTGTATCCTTGCCTACTCCGTGACAGCGCGCCCCGGCATGACCCGGGCGCACCACCATGAACGATTCGTATCCCAGTCGTAAGCCAACCGACAAACCGCAAGAAAAGCGCTCGCTGCTCGAGCGCCTGACCGACTTCATCTCGCCCGAGCCCGAATCCCGCGGCGAGCTGCTGGAAATCCTCCAGGACGCCCACGAACGCAACCTGATCGACGCCGACTCGCTGTCGATGATCGAAGGCGTGTTCCAGGTCTCCGATCTGTGCGCCCGCGACATCATGGTGCCGCGCGCGCAGATGGACGCGATCAACATCGCCGACAAGCCCGAGGATTTCATCCCGTTCGTCCTCGAAAAGGCGCACTCGCGCTACCCCGTGTACGAGGAGAACCGCGACAACGTCATCGGCGTGCTGCTCGCGAAGGATCTGCTGCGCTTCTATGCCGAAGAAGAGTTCGACGTGCGCGGGATGCTGCGCCCGGCCGTGTTCATTCCGGAATCGAAGCGCCTGAACGTGCTGCTGCACGACTTCCGCGTGAACCGCAACCACCTCGCGATCGTCGTCGACGAATACGGCGGCGTGGCGGGCCTGATCACGATCGAGGACGTGCTCGAACAGATCGTCGGCGACATCGAGGACGAATACGACTTCGACGAGGAAGCCGGCAACATCATCTCGGGGCCGGACGGCCGCTTCCGCGTGCGTGCGCTCACCGAGATCGAACAGTTCAACGAGGCGTTCGGCACCGATTTCCCCGACGACGAAGTCGACACGATCGGCGGCCTGATCACCCATCATTTCGGACGCGTGCCGCATCGCGGCGAGAAGCTGCAGCTCGGCAACCTCGTGTTCGAGATCCAGCGCGGCGATGCACGCCAGGTGCATGTGCTGCTGGTGCGCCGCAACCCGCTCGCCAGCCGTCGCGCCGAAACCTCGCACGAAGACTGACCGTTCCGCGCCAGCCGCGTTTCCTTCAACCGCTCGCCCACTTCCGCTTCACATGGACGATCCGATCCCGTCCCGCCCGGCTGGCGGCCTCCTCGCGCCGGCGCCCGGTCGCGCGCTGCCGCGCTGGCACTACCCGGCCGCGCTGCTCGCGGGCGCGGCCAATACGCTCAGCTTCGCACCGACGCCGCACGGCGGCTGGCTGCAACTCGTCGTATTCGTCTGGTTTTTCGCGCAACTGACGCGCACGTCGAGCTGGCGCGGCGCCGCGCTCACCGGCGGCGCATTCGGCTTCGGCAACTTCATCAGCGGCATCTGGTGGCTCTACATCAGCATGCACGTGTACGGCGAGATGGCCGCGCCGCTCGCGGGCGGCGCGCTCGTGCTGTTCGCGCTGTACCTGTCGCTGTACCCGGCGTTCTCGGCCGGGCTGTGGTCGTTCTGCGCGGGCCATGCGTGGCATCGCCGTACCCCCGATCCACGTCCGTTCTCGCCGACCTGGCACGGCGCGTTCGCGTTCGCGAGCGCGTGGGCCTTCGGCGAATGGCTGCGCGGCACGCTGTTTACCGGCTTTCCGTGGCTCGCCAGCGGCTACCCGCAGGTCGACGGCCCGTTCGCGGGCTTCGCGCCGGTGGTCGGCGTATACGGGATCGCGTGGGTACTCGCGCTGTTCGCGGCGCTGGTCGTGCAGGCGCTCGTCGCCGCGCGCCCGGCGCCCGCGCGTGACAACGGCGCCGGGAGTGCCGGCGGCAACCCGCGCGTGCGCATCGCCGCGCCGGCCGGCGCGGCGGTCGCGCTCGTCGCGGCCGGCCTCGGGCTGTCGCAGGTCACGTGGACGGTGCCCGCGAATGCGCCGCTCACCGTGCGGCTGCTGCAGGGCAACGTGAAGCAGGACATCAAGTTCGAGCAGGAAGGCATCGACGCGGCGATCAAGATGTACCAGCGGATGATCATCGAGAAGCCGGCCGACCTGATCGTCACGCCGGAGACCGCGATCGCCGTGATGATCCAGGAACTGCCCGAGCCGTTCGCCGTCGCGATCCGCAAGTTCAGCGACACGACGGGCTCGGCCGTGCTGTTCGGCGCGGTCGGCGCGTCGGTGACCGAGGACGGCCACTACGTCGACTATACGAACAGCCTGTACGGCGTGACGCCGAACTCGCGCGATATCTATCACTACGACAAGCACCATCTCGTGCCCTTCGGCGAATTCATCCCGTGGGGTTTCCGATGGTTCGTCGACCTGATGAAGATGCCGCTCGGCGATTTCGCGCGCGGCGCGCCGGTGCAGAAGCCGTTCCTCGTGCACAACCAGCCCGTGATGGCCGACATCTGCTACGAGGACTTGTTCGGCGAGGAAATCGCCGCGACGATCCGCGACAACCCGCAGCCGCCCGGCGTGCTCGTCAACGTGACGAACCTCGCGTGGTTCGGCGACACGATCGCGCTCGACCAGCACCTGCAGATCGCGCGGATGCGCTCGCTCGAAACGGGCCGGCCGATGCTGCGCTCGACCAACACGGGGATGACCGCCGCGATCGACGCGCACGGGCGCGTGCTCGGCCAATTGAAGCCGTTCACGATCGGCTCGCTCGACGTGCGGATCGAAGGCACGAGCGGCTTCACGCCTTACGTGACGAGCGGCAACAACATCGTGCTCGCGGTGTCGTTCGTGCTGCTCGCGTTCGGCTTCACGTTCGGGCCGGGGCTGCGCCGGCGCAATGGCCGCAACAACGGCGGCGATCAACCCGAATGACGCAAGCGGCGGCCGGTGACCGCTTGCCGGCCGTTCAGGCCTGCCGGGCCGGCTGACCCGGTCGATCCGGCTGCGCGACGAGGCTGCGCAGGTCGCGACTCACCGCCTCCATCACCGGCTGCCACGCGTCGAACGCCGGCTGCCGGTACAACGTCGCGCTCGGATACCACGGGCTGTCCGTGCGTTCGAGCATCCACGGCCAGTGCGGATTCACGTCGAGCAGCACCCACGTGCGCGCCCCGAGCGCGCCCGCCAGGTGCGCGACCGACGTGCATACGGTCATCACCAGATCCAGCGCGCCGATGAATGCGGCCGTATCGTCGAAGCTCGTCAGCTCCGCCGTGAAATCCTCGATCGCGAAACCGGCCGCGCGCGCCGCCGCGACATCCGCGTGCGCGCCCGGCTGCAGCGAATAAAACGCGACGCCGTCGATCCCGCGAAACGCGTCCGCATAGCGCTCGAGCCCGACGCGCCGGAACGGGTTGCGCTGGTGGCCCGCGCTGCCCGTCCACACGAGCCCGACCTTCAGCCGGCGCTCGCCCGCAAGCCGCGCGCGCCACGCATCGCGCGCGTGCGGATCGGCCCGCAGGTAAGGCACCGACGATCCGAGCGTCTCGTTCTCCATGCCGAGCATCAGCGGCAGGCCGATCAGCGGCACCTCGTAATCGAATGCCGGCAGCGCGTCGACGCCGCCGCCCGCACCGAATACGTCCACGTGCGCGCCAAGACTGCGCTGCATCAGCGTGCCGACCTGCGGGAACGTATTCCACGCGAGCCGGCCGCCTTCGCGATGCACGCGCTCGGCGAGCGGCGCGACGTAGCGGCAGAACTGCAGCACGTCGCCGAGCCCCTGTTCGCCCCATACCAGCAGCGTCTTGCCTGCCAGCGGCTCGCCCTGCCAGCGCGGACCCGGCAGCGCCGGCCGGCGGCCGCGCAGTTCGCCCGCGCCGTCCCAGCGCGCCTCGTGGCCGCGCCAGCCGGCCGCGTAGTTGCCGCGCACGAGCTGGATGATCGCGAGGTTGAAACGGAACGACGCGTCGTCGGGCGCCAGCTCGCATGCACGCGCCGCGTAACGCTCGGCATCGTCCCAGCGTTGCGCCTCCTTCATCGCCATCGCGACGTTGTTCATCGCGAGCGCGTTGCCGGGCGCGAGGTCGGCCAGCCGCGCGGCGCACGCGAGCGCGCCGTCGAGGTCGTGCGCCGCGATCCGCGCGACGACCAGATTGATCCACGCCTGCACGTCTTGCGGATCGTGCTTCACGGCCGCGTCGAGCAGCGCGATCTCCTCCGCGCGGTCGCCGCCCGACAACCGCAGCGCGATCGCGAGGTTATTGCGCAACGACGGCCGGCCCGCATCGATCGCCAGCGCCGCGCGGTACGGCGCGACGGCATCCGCGTGGCGGTCGGCCATCTGCAGCGCGTAACCGTGATTGAAGTACGCGGTCGCGCCCGGCCGCACGCGCGCCGCGCATTCGGCGAGCGCGAGCGCATCGGCCGTGCGCTGCCGCGCGACGAGCGTCGTCGTGAGCTGCGCGAGCGCATCGGCGTCGACCGCGTGCAGATGGGCGGCAGCGGCGAGCCACAGATCGTGCGCGGCGCGCTCGCCGCGCGCCTGCGCGTCGGCGGCCTGGCCGAGCAGCGCGAGCAGCGGCGGAAGCAGCGGAATGAGGAGGTCGGTCGGGTCGTCCATGCGATCGGCGTCGGCAAGCGGTGACGCGGCACGCGTGGCGCGCGCCGCAATATGCGCATCTTAACGCCCGCGCGAAGCGGCACGGCATGCGCGTCGCGACAACCCCGCGGGCGGCCGCACGGACCGCGCCGCCCGCTCGTGCGCCCCTTCCGGAAGCGCGCCGGCGGCGGCCTCGCCCGCGTTCCGGCCGCATCCGCTCGCCGATCCGGTAAAATTACGCGTTTCAGCACACTAACAAGCCGCGCCGCCGCGCGAGCCGACCCTCCGGGCCCCGCCCGGAGCGCCGCCCGCAACGGAGCGCCAGCGCCACGAAGGCTCTTCATGCTTACGTTTCAGCAAATCATCCTGACGCTGCAGTCCTACTGGGACAAGCAGGGTTGCGCCCTGCTCCAGCCCATCGACATGGAAGTCGGCGCGGGCACGTCGCACGTCCACACGTTCCTGCGCGCGGTCGGCCCCGAGCCGTGGCGCGCCGCGTACGTGCAGCCGTCGCGCCGCCCGAAGGACGGCCGCTACGGCGAGAACCCGAACCGCCTGCAGCACTACTACCAGTACCAGGTCGTGCTCAAGCCGGCGCCGGAAAACATCCTCGACCTGTACCTCGGCTCGCTCGAAGCGCTCGGCTTCGACCTGAAGCAGAACGACGTGCGCTTCGTCGAGGACGACTGGGAAAACCCGACGCTCGGCGCGTGGGGGCTCGGCTGGGAAGTGTGGCTGAACGGGATGGAAGTCACGCAGTTCACGTATTTCCAGGAAGTCGGCGGCCTCGAATGCAAGCCGGTGCTCGGCGAGATCACGTACGGCCTCGAACGCCTCGCGATGTACCTGCAGAAGGTCGAGAACGTGTACGACCTCGTGTGGACCGAGTGGGAAGAGCAGGGCCCGAACGGCCCCGAGCTGCGCCGCCTGTCGTATGGCGACGTGTACCACCAGAACGAAGTCGAGCAGTCGACCTACAACTTCGAGCACGCGAACGTCGACCTGCTGTTCACGTTCTTCAACAGCTACGAAGCGGAAGCGAAGAAGATGATCGACGCGCAGCTCGCGCTGCCCGCGTACGAGCTCGTGCTGAAGGCCGGCCACACGTTCAACCTGCTCGACGCCCGCGGCGCGATCTCGGTCACCGAGCGCGCGGCGTACATCGGCCGCATCCGCGCACTGTCGCGTCTCGTCGCGCAGGCTTACTACGACTCGCGCGAGAAGCTCGGCTTCCCGATGCTCGGCAACCCGCCGGGCGTGCCGGGCCTCACCACCGACGCCCAGGACGCCGCGCAGCCGGCATGGGCGCCGCCGCTCAAGGTCGAACGCAAGATCGATCAGGACTGACGAGACGAGAATCATTCCAACCATGACGCACAATCATCCCGCCCCCCTGCTCGTCGAACTGCTGACCGAAGAGCTGCCGCCGAAGGCCCTCGCGCGCCTCGGCGACGCATTCGCGGAAGGTCTCGCGCAACGCCTCGCGGCGCGCGACCTCGTCGAAGGCGAACTCGTGTTCGAACGCTACGCCACGCCGCGCCGCCTCGCCGTCGTCGTGCAGAACGTGCGCGCCGTCGCGCCTGACAAGCAGGTCCGCGAAAAAGTCCTGCCGGTGTCGGTCGCACTCGACGCCGACGGCAAGCCGACGGCGCCGCTCGCGAAGAAGCTCGCGGCGCTCGGCCACCCGAACCTGTCGATCGCCGATCTCGAGCGCGCGCAGGACGGCAAGGCCGAAGCGTTCTTCATCAACTACTCTGCGGCCGGCGCCACGCTCGCGGACGGCCTGCAGGCCGCGCTCGACGAAGCGCTCGCGAAGCTGCCGATCCCGAAGTTCATGACGTACCAGCGCCCGGACGGCTCCGACGTGAAGTTCGTGCGCCCGGTCCATCGCCTGACCGTGCTGCACGACGACCGCATCGTGCCCGTCACCGCGTTCGGCGTCGATGCCGGCGACACCACGCTCGGCCACCGCTTCCTGTCCGACGGCCTCGTCGCGATCCAGCATGCGCGCGCGTACGCCGACACGCTGCGCGACAAGGGCCGCGTGATCGCGCACTTCGCCGATCGCCGCGAAACGATCCGCACGCAACTGAACGAACACGCGAACGGCGATACCGTCGTGATGCCCGAATCGCTGCTCGACGAAGTGACGTCGCTGGTCGAATGGCCGGTCGTCTACCCGTGCCGCTTCGAGGACGAATTCCTGCAGGTTCCGCAGGAATGCCTGATCCTCACGATGCAGACGAACCAGAAGTATTTCGCGCTGACCGACGTCGCCGGCAAGCTGCGCTCGCGCTTCCTGATCGTGTCGAACATCGAGACGAAGACGCCGGGCGAGATCATCGAAGGCAACGAGCGCGTCGTGCGCCCGCGCCTCGCCGATGCGAAGTTCTTCTTCGAGCAGGACAAGAAGAAGCCGCTCGCCGACCGCGTGCCGCAACTCGCGAACGTCGTGTATCACAACAAGCTCGGCTCGGCGCTCGCGCGCGTCGAGCGCCTCGAGGCGCTGGCCGGCGAGATCGCGCCCGCGATCGGCGCCGACGCCGCGCACGCGAAGCGCGCCGCGCGCCTCGCGAAGGCCGACCTGCTGACCGACATGGTCGGCGAGTTCCCCGAACTGCAGGGCACGATGGGCACGTACTACGCGCGCCACGACGGCGAAGCCGACGACGTCGCGCTCGCGTGCGCCGAGCACTACCAGCCGCGCTTCTCCGGCGACGCGCTGCCGACCACGCCCGTGTCGACGGCCGTCGCGCTGGCCGACAAGCTCGAGACGATCGTCGGCATCTGGGGCATCGGCCTCGCGCCGACCGGCGAGAAGGACCCGTTCGCGCTGCGCCGCCACGCGCTCGGCGTGCTGCGCCTGCTGCTCGAGAAGCAGCTGCCGCTCGATCTCGTGTCGCTGCTGCGCACGGCCCACGCGCGCTTCGAAGGCGTGCCGGGCGTCGCCGAATCGACCGACGCGATCCTCGCGTTCTTCATGGATCGCCTGCGCGGCCTGCTGCGCGAGCGCGGTTATTCGGCCGGCGAAATCGACGCGGTGCTGAGCCTGAACCCGACGCGCGTCGACGATCTCGTCGCGCGCCTCGACGCGGTGCGCGAATTCACGCGCCTCGCGGAAGCCGAAGCGCTCGCGGCCGCGAACAAGCGGATCTCGAACATCCTGAAGAAGTCGGAAGGCGGCGCGAACGGCACGGTGCAGCCGGCGCTGCTCGTCGAGGCCGCCGAGAAGGCGCTGCACGAACAGCTCGCGGCCGTCACGCCGCACGTGCAGTCGCAGCTCGAGGCGCGCGCGTACACGGGCGCGCTGTCGGCGCTCGCCGCGCTGCGCGCGCCGGTCGACACGTTCTTCAACGACGTGATGGTCAATGCGGAAGATCCGGCACTGCGAGCCAACCGTCTCGCGCTGCTGTCCGCGCTGCACCAGCAGATGAACTGCGTCGCCGACATCTCGAAGCTCGCCGCATAAGGGCCGCACGATGCCGATCAGCCCCAACCGAAAGCTCGTCGTCCTCGACCGCGACGGCGTGATCAACGTCGATTCGGATGCGTTCATCAAGACGCCCGACGAATGGATCGCGCTGCCCGGCAGCCTCGAGGCGATCGCCCGGCTCAACCACGCGGGGTATCGCGTGGTCGTCGCGACCAACCAGTCCGGCATCGGTCGCGGGCTGTTCGACATGGCCGCGCTCAACGAGATGCACCTGAAGATGCATCGCGCGGCGGCCGCGGTCGGCGCGCGCATCGACGCGGTGTTCTTCTGCCCGCACACGGCCGAGGATCACTGCGACTGCCGCAAGCCGAAACCCGGCATGATGCAGATGGTCGCCGAGCGCTTCGAGATCGATCCCGGTCACACGCCGGTGGTCGGCGATTCGCTGCGCGACCTGCAGGCCGGCGTCGCGGTCGGCTTCCAGCCGCACCTCGTGCTGACCGGCAAGGGCAAGAAGACGCTCGCCGCGGGCAACCTGCCGCCCGGCACGAAGGTCCATGACGACCTGCGCGCGTTCGCGCTCGACTTTCTTTCACACGAACACGAGTGATGCGGCAGCCGCGCGCATCCTCCCTCACACCAGACTCACGCCGATGCGCTTCGTCCGCTCCCTGCTGCTGCTGATCTACTTCATCCTGTACACGGTGCCGTACGCCACCGCGTGCTTCATCGCGTTCCCGTTCATGCGCCCCGACGCGCGCTACTGGATGGCCGCCGGCTGGTGCAAGTCGACCCTGTGGGTCGTGCGCTGGCTGAACGGCATCCGCTACCGGATCGAGGGGATGGAAAACCTGCCCGACGGCCCGGCCGTGCTGCTGTCGAAGCATCAGTCGGCGTGGGAGACGCTCGCGTTTCCGGCGCTGATGCCGAAGCCGCTCTGCTACGTGTTCAAGCGCGAGCTGCTGTACGTGCCGTTCTTCGGCTGGGCGCTCGGCATGTTGCACATGGTCAACATCAACCGCAAGGAAGGCAAGAACGCGTTCGCGTCGGTGATCCGCCAGGGCAAGAAGCGCCTGTCGGAAGGCGCCTGGATGATCATGTTCCCCGAAGGCACGCGCACGCCGGTCGGCAAGCAGGGCAAGTACAAGACGGGCGGCGCACGCTTCGCGATCGAAACCGGCACGCCGGTCGTGCCGATCGCGCACAATGCAGGTCGGGTCTGGCCGCGCAACTCGTTCACGAAATTTCCGGGTATCGTCACCGTGTCGATCGGCAAGCCGATCCCCAGCGACGGGTTGACGCCCGATGCATTGAACTCGCAGGTCGAAGCATGGATCGAAGCGGAAATGCGCCGCATCGATCCCGATTCCTATCGCCAGGCGGGCAATGCCGGCACGCGCGATGCCGCGCGTGCCTGAAGCCCCCGGATTGCAGCCGTTGCGTACGACAAAAAGAAGCGAACTGATGAAACAGCGTCCGCGGCCACGGCCTGCCGTCGTGGCCCTCGATCATCGCCAGATGGATCTGCCGCTCTTCGACGGGCCGGCCGCCGCACCGTCGGCGCCCGCCACGCCGCCGGCGCCGCCTGAAGCCGCTCCCACCGCCCCGCCCGCTCCGGGCGCGGCACCCGACCGCTCGCGCGTGCGCACGTTCGCGCTCGACAGCCGCGTGCTCGAATACCGGCTGAAGCGGTCGGCACGCCGTACGATCGGCTTCACGATCGACGGCAGCGGGCTGTCGATCACCGCGCCGCGCTGGGTCACGCTCGCCGACATCGAAGCGGCGATCTCGGAGAAGCAGCGCTGGATCTTCGCGAAGCTCGCGGAGTGGAAGACGCGCACCGAACAGCGCGCGCTGCCGCAGATCGACTGGCGCGACGGCGCGCAGCTGCCGTATCTCGGCAAGACGGTGACGATCGCGCTCGGCGCGGGCGCCGTCGCATTCGACGCCGATGCGCTGCGGCTGTCGCTGCCACTGCCCGTGCAGGCCGACATGCAGCAGATCAAGGATCGCGTGCAGGGCTGGCTGCAGGGCGAGGCGAAACGCATCTTTGGCGAACGCCTGCCGGTCTACGCGGAAAAACTGGGCGTCACGTATTCGATGTACGCGCTGTCGTCGGCCGCGACGCGCTGGGGCAGCTGCTCGAGCGACGGCAAGATCCGCCTGAACTGGCGGCTGATCCATTTCCCGATGTCGATCATCGACTACGTCGTCGCGCACGAGCTGTCGCACCTGCGCGAGATGAACCACAGCCCGGCCTTCTGGCAGACCGTCGAATCGATCTTCCCCGAGTTCCGCGAAGCGCGGCACACGCTCAAGCACCACCCGCCCGAGCTGCTGCCGTCGCTTTGACATGACGCGCGCGGCAGCGCCGTCGATGCAAAAGGGCGATGCGGGTCACCCCGCATCGCCCTTTTTGCCGCCATGCGCATCGCACGCGGCGGCCCGTTCGTCCGGCGCTTACTTCTTCTGGATGAACTCGATCTTGTAGCCGTCCGGATCCTCGACGAACGCGATCACGGTCGTGCCGTGCTTCATCGGGCCTGCTTCGCGCGTGACCTTGCCGCCTTGCGCCTTGATCTTCTCGCACGCGGCGTACGCATCCTCGACCGCCACGGCCAGGTGGCCGAAGCCGTTGCCGAGATCGTAGGACGGCGTATCCCAGTTGTGGGTCAGCTCGATCACGGTGCCGGTGCGTTCGTCTTCGTAGCCGACGAACGCAAGCGTGAACTTGCCTTCCGGATAATCCTCGCGACGCAGCAGCTTCATGCCGAGCAATTCGGTGTAGAACTTGATCGAGCGGTCGAGATCGCCAACTCGCAGCATCGTATGCAGCAAACGCATGTCTTGTACTCCTGTGGGGACTTTCCAGAACCGGAAACTCTACCAGAGTCGGGTGAAACTCGCCGGGGGCGCCTAGCCGGGGGCGCCTAGACCGGGCGGCCGATACCGCGCATCGGGGCACGCGCGCAATGGCGGAAAACGGCACGGTCCGGCTCGCCCCGTCGATCGTGCCGATCGGGTAACATCCCTCCACTTCGCACCAAAAGCGGGCATGCCACGCACCACCCGAACGCGACCACCCACCCTTCCCTGACGCCACACTGCCGTGCGAAACCGCCAATTCGAGCGCGCCCGACGCGCCGCCCGCCCGGCCTCGCTGCCGCCGTCCCGATCGAGCGAGGCGCGCCGATGACCCCACTCGCCGCCGCCCACGTGCGCCGCGCGCTCGACCTGCGCGCCGCCGGCCTGATGTTGCTGCTGTGCGCGATCTGGGGTTTCCAGCAGGTCGCGATCAAGTACACGAACGCCGCGATCGCGCCGATGTTCCAGGCCGGGCTGCGCTCGGTGATCGCCGCCGCGCTGCTGTGGGGCTGGGCCCGCGCGCGCGGCACACCGCTGTTCCGGGCCGACGGCACGTTCGGCGCGGGCCTCGCGGCCGGTGCGCTGTTTGCCGGCGAATTCATCTGCGTGTTCTTCGGGCTCACGCTGACGAGCGCATCGCACATGGCGATCTTCCTGTACACGGCGCCGTGCTTCACCGCGCTCGGCCTGCACCTGTTCGCACCGGGCGAGCGGCTGCAGCGCACGCAATGGGCCGGCGTCGGCCTCGCGTTCGCCGGCATCGCGCTCGCGTTCGCGGACGGCTTCCTGACGCCGCGCGCGCCCGGCGCTTCGGTGCTGGCCGGGCTGGCCGGCGACGCGCTCGGGATTCTCGGCGGCGCGATGTGGGCCGCGACGACGGTCGTCGTGCGCTCGACGGCGCTCGCGCGGGCGAGCGCGAGCAAGACGCTGTTCTACCAGCTCGCGGTGTCGGCGGTCGTGCTGGTCGCGCTCGCCGCGCTGTTCGGCCAGGTGTCGTTCGCGCACGTGACGCCGATCGCGGTGGCGAGCCTCGCGTACCAGTCGGTGATCGTCGCGTTCGTCAGCTACCTGTCGTGGTTCTGGCTGCTGACGCGCTACAGTGCGTCGCGGCTGTCCGTCTTCACGTTCCTGTCGCCGCTGTTCGGCGTCGCGTTCGGCGTGCTGCTGCTCGGCGAGTCGGTCGGCTGGCGCTTCATGTCCGCGGCCGCGCTCGTGCTGGCCGGCATCGCGCTCGTCAACGCGCCGCCGCGCAGGCGGGCGTAGGCGACCGGCCACATACACGCGTGCAATGAAAAGGGCTGCCCGTCGGGCAGCCCTTTCGTCACCTGCGGTCCGGCTTCGCGCGCCGCGCGTCAGCCGGCCTTGCGCACTGCCGCGAGCGCCTGCGCGACGCCGACGTATTCGGCCACGCTCACGTCCTCGGCACGACGCGCGAGATCGAAACCGAGCGCATCGAAATCGATCGTCTGGCGATAGTCGCCGAGCGTGTTGCGCAGCATCTTGCGGCGCTGCGAGAACGCGGCGGTGACGATTTCGCCGAGCAGCACGGGATCGACGTCCGGCAGTTCGTGCGGCTCGTACGGAATCATCCGGACGATCGCCGAATCGACCTTCGGCGGCGGCTGGAACGATTCCGGCGGCACGTCGAGCATCTTTTCCATCACGTAGCGGTACTGCAGCATCACCGACAGGCGCGAGAACGCCTTCGTGCCGGGCTCCGCGACCATCCGTTCGACGACTTCGTTCTGCAGCATGAAATGCTGGTCGATGACCGCATCGGCGAACGTCATCAGGTGAAACAGCAGCGGGCTGGAAATGTTGTACGGCAGGTTGCCGACGATGCGCAGCGACGGCTGGTCGCCGGGCGCCGCCAGCGAACGGAAGTCGAACGCGAGCGCGTCGCCCGCATGCAGCTCGAGCAGCGCGCCGAAGCGCTGCTGCAGGCGGCCGATCAGGTCGCGGTCGAGCTCGACCGCGTGCAGCGGCGACTCGGGCGTCGCGAGGCGCTCGATCAGCGGCTCGGTCAGCGCGCCGAGCCCGGGGCCGATCTCGACCATGCGCTGGCCGCGCGCGGGGCCGATCGTCGCCACGATCGAATCGATCACGCCGTGATCGACGAGGAAGTTCTGCCCGAAGCGCTTGCGCGCGAAATGGCCTTGATGCTGTCTGCTGTTCGACATCGACTGAGTAAGACGAAAAATACGACGAAAGAGGTGAGGCCGCGTCAGGCCGCGCGGCGATGGCGCGCCATCGTGACGGCCGTATCGAGCGCGGCGATCATGCTGCCCGGATCGGCGCGACCCGTGCCGGCCAGATCGAGCGCGGTACCGTGATCGACCGACGTACGGATGATCGGCAGCCCGAGCGTCACGTTGATGCCCTCGCCGAAGGTCGCATACTTCAGCACGGGCAGGCCCTGGTCATGGAACATCGCGAGCACGCAATCGGCATCGGCCAGATGGCGCGGCTGGAACAGCGTGTCGGCCGGATACGGGCCGCGCGCGTCGATGCGCAGCGCGTTCGCACGGGCCAGCGCCGGCGCGATCACGTCGATCTCCTCGCGGCCGAGATAACCGTTCTCGCCCGCGTGCGGGTTCAGGCCCGTCACCAGGATGCGCGGCGCGGCGAGGCCGAAGTCGCGCCGCAGGTCGCGGTCGATGATCGCGAGCGTCTCGACGAGACCGTCGATCGTCAGCGCGGCGGACACATCCTTCAGCGGCAGGTGCGTCGTCGCGAGCGCGACGCGCAGCGGCTTGTCGCCGGTGCCCGCCAGCATCATCACGACGCGCGGCGTATGCGTGCGCTCCGCCAGGTATTCGGTATGGCCGGTAAACGGCACGCCCGCATCGTTGATCGTGCTCTTCTGCAGCGGCGCGGTCACGATCGCGTCGTACCGGCCGGCCAGCGCGCCGTCGATCGCCGCGTCGAGCAGCCCGAGCACGTACCGGCCGTTCGCCGCGTCCAGCGTACCTGCCCGCGCGGGAACGGCCAGCGCGTGGTGCGCGACCGATACCGGTGCACCGCCGGCCAGCACGGTGCGCTCGGCGCCGACGGCCGCCGCACGCGCGTCGAGCAGCGCCGCATCGCCGAGCACGGTGAAATGCGCGTCGGGCCAGCGCTGCGCGGCGTCACGCAGCGCCTGCACGGTCAGCTCCGGGCCGACCCCCGCGGGTTCGCCGGTCGTGATCGCGATCTGCAGCGCGGGCGTGGTCATCCGAAGCTCGCTCAGTTCGCCGGGGCGACGCCGCCGATCTTGTACTGAACGTACGACGAATCGCGCAGTTCGCGCAGCCAGTCGGCGTAGGCCTGCTCGGCCTTGCGCTGGCCGATCGCCTGGCGGGCGATGTCCATCTGCTGCTGCACCGACCCTTCCGCTTCGCGGCGGTTCAGCACCTGGATCAGGTGGTAACCGTACTCGGTGCGGATCGGCTGGCTGACCTGGCCGTCCTGCAGGCTGTTCATCGCCCGCTCGAATTCCGGCACGGTCTCGCCCGGGCTGATCCAGCCGAGATCGCCGCCCTGCGACGCCGAACCGTCCTGCGAGTAGGTGCGCGCGAACTTCGCGAAATCGCCGCCGGCCTCGATCTGGTTGCGGATGTCGACCAGTTGCTGGCGCGCCTGGCCTTCCGATTTGCCTTCACCGACGCGCAGCAGGATGTGGCGCACGTGCGTCTGGACGATCTTCGGCGCGGCGGCGGTCGCACCCTGGCTCTGGCGGCGGTCGACGAGACGCACGATCTCGAAGCCGTCCGGCACGCGGATCAGCGTCGGGTTGACCTGGCCCGGGCGCAGCTTCGAGGCGGCGTCGACGACGTCGGCCGGCAGCGCGCTCGGCGCCTTGAAGCCGAGGTCGCCGCCCTTCTTCGCGTCGTTCGCTTCCGAGTTGTTCTTCGCGAGGCGCTCGAAGTCGGCGCCGGACTTCGCCTGCTGCAGCAGCGCCTCGGCCTTCTTCTGCGCGGCCTCGATGTCGGCCTGCGGCGCGTTGGTCGGCGCCTTGATGAAGATGTGCTGGAAGCGCAGGTCCTGCTGCTGCGACGCGTTCGGCCCGCGCTGGCTCGCGATGTAGTTCGCGACTTCGGCGTCCGACACGGTGATCTTGCCGTCGACCTCGCGCTCGCGCAGCTTCGACAGCATCAGCTCGGTGCGTGCATCGCTCGTGAAGATGCTCCAGGGCACGCCTTGCGCCTCGAGACGCGCACGGTACTGCTCGAGCGTCATCCCGTTCGCCTGCGCGAGACGCTGCAGCGTGGACTGCACGGTCGCGTCGTCGATGCGGATGCCGTCGTCCTTCGCCTTCTGCACCTGGATACGCTCGAGCACCATCTGGTTCAGCACCTGCGCGCGCAGCTGGTCGGTCGGCGGCACGGGCGCGTTCTGCTGCTGCAGCCGGCGGGCGATCAGGCCGGCACGCTGGTCGAGTTCGCGGCCCGTGATCACGTCGTTGTTGACGACCGCGACGACTTCGTCGGCGAGCTGCGCACCTGGCGAACCGAGCGCCTGCGCCGCGGCCGGCGCGGCGGCGAGCAGCGCGGCGGACGCGGCGAGGCTGGACACGACTGCCGCGAAACGAAGGTTTTTCTTCATTGCCACTGAAACTCCATTGAAATCGTGCTGACCGGTGCAGACAAGCCGGCGTTACTCGTAGTTGCTGAAGCGGGACATCGGCGGCGGCGGCGGCGGCAGCGGCGTGTAGCCCGGTACCCCGGCGCGGAATGCCGACACGAGGCCGTTGTCGACGGTCGACAGGCCCTTGAGCGTCAGCTGCATCATGAATCGCGTCGACGAGTTCTGCTGTCCCGACGAATTGATGCCGTTCGCCGCCCGTTGCACCCCGACCCCGAGCGCCCAGCAATCCGCGTCGTATTGTAAGCCGACCAGACCGTCGACCACGCGATCGCCGGCCAGATCGTAGTTGAAGCGGCCGATCGCATACAGGCGGCGCGTGAGCGGCCATTGCGCGGACACCAGGAACTGGTTGATCGGCTGGTTGTCGAGCGTGGTGTTCGTGCGCGTGTAGCGATAGCCGACGTTGATCACGCGGCGCTCGCCCGGGCTGTAGCCGAAACCGACGCTCGACTTCACGAGCTGGTTGTTGTTCTGGTTGTACTGGAACGCCGTCTCCGACATGAAGCCCGAGCCGAGCTTCAGCGCGGCGCCGACGATCAGGTCCGAATGGCGCGCCAGCACGGCGCTCTGCCCGGGGTTCAGCGTGACGCGCTGATCGGCGAAGTAGTACTGCTGCGCGATCACGAAACGCGCGCGCTCGTCGCCGGTGCGCGGATCGATGAAGCGCGACGTCAGGCCGGCCGTGATCCGGTTCGCGTCGGCGATCCGGTCGTTGCCGACGAACGTGTTCGGCTGGTAGATCTCCGCGAGGCCGAAATCCGATTCCGCGGTGTCGAACAGCGGCGCGTTCGACTGGTTGCGATACGGCGTGTACACGTAGTACAGGCGCGGCTCGAGGGTCTGGATGAAGTCCTGGCCGAACAGGCGCACCGAACGATCGAAGATCAGGCCCGAATCGAAGGTCACGGTCGGGATCGACTCGGTGAAGCGCTTCGGGTTGTTCGGCGTGGTCGACGACAGGTAGTTCAGGTCGTACGACGCGAAGTGATACTGGACCTTCGGCACGACGAAGTAGCCGGGGCCGTACACGCCGTACGCGATATACGGGTTGAAGACGATGCGGTCGCCTTCGGTCGCGTCGGCCGTCGTGATGCGGAACCGCGAATAATCGGCTTCCGCGCCGAAGTCGAAGCCGCCGACGTTGTACTTCGTGTACTTCACGTTCAACTGCGGCTCGCGGCTGTACGGCGCGATCGACGGCGGCAGCGTCTGCCAGTGCTGGTAGCGCGCGAGCACCGACCACGGACCGTTGTTGTACGTGAGGCCCGCCTCCTGCTGGTACAACGTCTGCGTCCCGTTGATGAACTGGTTCATCGAACCCAGTTGTTCGGGATACGTGTTGTCCGAGACCTTGTTGTAGTAGACGTAGCCGCCGAAACCGCCGCCGAAGTTCTGCTGGTGCTGCCAGTAGATCGCGTAGCGGTTGCGGTGCTCGAGCCGGTCGTCCGGCAGGTAGTTGGCCGTGAAGGTGCCCGAATACGACGGCGACAGGTAGCGGAACGTCGCCTCGGTCATCACGCCGCGCCGCGAGATGATGCGCGGCGTGAGCGTCAGGTCGCGGTTCGGCGCGATGTTGAAGTAGTACGGCAGCGTCAGCTCGAAGCCGTTGCTCGAGTTCACCGAGAACGTCGGCGGCAGCAGGCCGCTGCGCCGCTCGCCCGACAGCGGGAACGTCATCCACGGGCTCGCGAAGATCGGCACGCCCTGGAAGAACAGCACGCCGTTGCGCGCGGTGCCTTCGTCGGCGCCCGTATCGAAGTCGAAGCGGCTGCCCTTGATGTACCACGCGGGGTTCGTCGAGCACTGGCACGCGGTGTAGGTGCCGTTGACGAACACCGAGCGCTCGTTGTCGACCATGTCGACGCGCTCGGCGCTGCCCGAGCCGCCCGTCATGTTGAAGTGGTACTTCGGCGCCGTCATGAAGCCCTGGTTCGCCTCGATCTTCAGGTGCGCCTCGGGGCCCGCGAACGACGTACCGCCATTGATCACCTTGACCTGGCCGTACGCATCGGCCATGTCGGTATCCTGATCGTAGTGGAGCGCGTCGGCCTTCACGACGGCGTCGCCGCGCCGCAGCTCGGCGGAGCCCTTGGCGGCGAGGTCCTGCTCGGCGGTGCCGCTCGTGTGGTCGGCGATCACGAAGGCGGCCGGCTTCGCGCCGTCCTTCAGCGGATGATCCTCGAGCTGGGGCGCGAGGCGCAGATCCCACGGCGAGTCGAGCGGCTGCGGCTGCGCGGCCGCACCCGACAGCTGCGCGTACGACACGGCCGGCACGAGGCCGGGCACGGCCAGGAGCGCGAGCGCGAGCCGCCGTTTGCGCGGCGCCCCGTCACCGGGGAAAACATTCGGGAATAGCGGTTTGGGCGGCATCTATCGTTTGGCGAATCGCCCCTTGTCAACCGCGCCTTCACGGCACATGCGCGCACGGCGGGCCGCGCCGTCGCACCGCGACTGCGGCTGAGCGCAAACCGGGGAGGCGATCGGGCGGGCGGCGCGACAGGCAGCGGGCCTGCACGGCGGAAGCTGACGCGGGGCGCGTCAAAAAAGTCGTGGGGTATTATATGGCAAGACGTTCCCCCCTCCGCCGAGTTTCATGACGCCCCCATCCGCCGCATCCCAGCCCGACGCCCGCCTCGACGCCCTGACCGCGTGGCTGCAACCGCTCGCCGAGCGCTATGCCCTCGACCTGTCGACCCTCGCGCCCGCGTCGTCGGACGCCAGTTTCCGCCGCTATTTCCGTGTCGCCTCGGCCGCGAGCCCCGGCGGCACGCTGATCGCCGTCGACGCGCCGCCGCCCGAGAAGTGCCGGGAATTCGTCCAGGTCGCGCAGCTGCTCGCCGCGGCCGGCGACCACGTACCGGACGTGCTGGCCCACGATTTCGACGCGGGCTTCATGCTCGTGACGGACCTCGGCCGCACGTCGTACATCTCGGTGCTCGACCCGGCCGACCCGGTCGCCGCGCGGCCGCTGATGCGCGACGCGCTCGACGCGCTGATCCGCTTCCAGCTCACGTCGAAACCCGACGTGCTGCCGCCGTTCGACGAAGCGTTCCTGCGCCGCGAAATGGAGCTGCTGCCCGAATGGTTCGTCGGCCGTCATCTCGGCAAGCCCGTCACCGACGCGATGCGCGGCACGCTCGACCGCACGTTCGCGCTGCTGGTCGCGAGCGCCCATGCGCAGCCGCAGGGTTTCATGCTGCGCGATTTCATGCCGCGCAACCTGATGGTCTGCGAGCCGAATCCGGGGGTGCTCGACTTCCAGGACGCCGTCTACGGGCCGTTGACGTACGACGTCGTGTCGCTGCTGCGCGACGCGTTCGTCAGCTGGGACGAGGAGTTCGAGCTCGACTGCTTCGCGTACTACTGGGAAAAGGCGAAAAAGGCCGGCCTGCCGGTCGATCCCGATTTCGGCGAGTTCTACCGCCAGCTCGAATGGATGGGGCTGCAGCGCCACATCAAGGTGCTCGGCCTGTTCGCGCGCATCAACTACCGCGACGGCAAGCCGCACTACCTGAACGACCTGCCGCGCTTCCTGACCTATGCGCGCAAGGTCGCGCTGCGCTACCGCCCGCTCGTGCCGTTCGCGAAGCTGCTCGACGAGCTCGAGGGCAACGCGCCGGCCGACGTCGGCTATACGTTCTGACCGTCCTCACGCCCAGTCGAACATGAGCACTACCCTGACCACGGCGATGATCTTCGCCGCCGGGCGCGGCGAACGGATGCGCCCGCTGACCGACACCCGCCCGAAACCGCTGCTCGAAGCCGGCGGCAAGCCGCTGATCGTGTGGCAGATCGAGGCGCTCGCACGCGCGGGCATCGAGACGATCGTGATCAACCACGCGTGGCTCGGCGAGCAGATCGAAGCCGCGCTCGGCGACGGTTCGCGCTGGGGCGTGCGGCTCGCGTATTCCGCCGAGGGCGACGCGCTGGAAACGGCCGGCGGCATCGCGCAGGCGCTGCCGCTCATCGAGCGCGACGGGCAGCCGGCCGTGTTCGCGGCGGTCAGCGGCGACGTGTACTGCGCGTTCGACTACCGGACGCTCGCGCCGGACGCCGCGCGGATGGCCACGCTCGATACGCCCGCGATGCACCTCGTGATGGTGCCAAACCCGCCGTTCCACCCGGCCGGCGATTTCGCGCTCGGCGGCGATGGCCGCCTCGCGCTCGACGGCGCCGCGCGCGTCACATTCGGCAACATCGGCCTGTACGACACGCGGATGTTCCGCGATCTCGTGCCCGGCACGCGGCGCGCGCTGACGCCGTACTACCGCGCGGCGATCGAAGCCGGCCGCGCGACCGGCGAATTGTACGAAGGTATCTGGGAGAACGTCGGCACGCCCGCGCAGCTCGGCGAGCTCGACGCGCGGCTGCGCGCCGCGGGCTGACCGGACGGCGGGCCGCCCCGCACGACAGCGCGTCGTGCAGCGCCGCCCGTTGTTACACGGCCTCGGCCTCCTCGCCGCCGGCCGCCGCGCGCTGCTGCTGCAGCGCCCACATCTGCGCATACAACCCGTCCGCGCGCACCAGTTCGTCGTGCGTGCCGCGCTCGACGATCCGGCCGTGATCCATCACGAGGATCTGCTGCGCGTGCACGACCGTCGACAGCCGGTGCGCGATCACGAGCGTCGTGCGATGCCGCGCGATCTGGTCGAGTTCGTGCTGGATCGCGCGCTCCGAGCGCGAATCGAGCGCCGACGTCGCCTCGTCGAACAGCAGCACCGGCGGATCCTTCAGCAGCGTGCGCGCGATCGCGACGCGCTGCTTCTCGCCGCCCGACAGCTTCAGCCCGCGCTCGCCAACCGGCGTGTCATAGCCCTTCGGCAGGCTTTCGATGAAATCGTGGATGTGCGCGGCGCGCGCCGCCGCGACCACCTCGTCGCGCGTCGCGGTCGGCCGGCCGTACGCGATGTTGTAGTAGATCGAGTCGTTGAACAGCACGGTGTCCTGCGGCACGATCCCGATCGACGCGCGCAGCGAATCCTGCGTGACGTCGCGGATGTCCTGGCCGTCGATCCGGATCGCGCCGCCCGCCTGGCGGTCGAGATCGTAGAAACGGAACAGCAGGCGCGACAGCGTCGATTTCCCCGAACCGCTGTGGCCGACCACCGCGGTCGTCGTGCCCGCATCGATCGTGAACGTCACGTCGTGCAGGATCGGCCGCGCCGGCTCGTACGCGAAGTTCACGTGCTCGAAGCGCACCTGCGCGCCGGCCACCGCGAGCGGCCGCGCATCGGGCCGGTCGGCCACTTCCTTCGCGGCCGACAACAGCCCGAACATCCGGTCCATGTCGGTGAGGCTCTGCTTCAGCTCGCGATACACGACCCCGAGGAAGTTCAGCGGAATGTACAGCTGCAGCATGAACGTGTTGATCAGCACGAGATCGCCGAGCGTCAGCTTGCCCGCGAGCACGCCCTGCGTCGCGCGCCACAGGATGAACACCAGCCCGGTGCCGATGATCGCCTGCTGGCCGAAGTTCAGCACCGACAGCGAGTTCTGCGAGCGGATCGCGGCCTTGCGGTAGCGCTTGAGGTTCTCGTCGTAGCGCTGCGCCTCCCACTCCTCGTTGCCGAAGTACTTCACCGTCTCGTAGTTGATCAGCGAATCGATCGCCCGCGAGTTCGCGCGCGAATCGAGTTCGTTCATCGTGCGGCGGAAATGCGTGCGCCAGTTGGTGACCTTCACGGTAAACACGATGTACGTGACCAGCGCCGCGAACGTCACGTACGCGTAATAGGCCTCGTACTTGACCACGAAGAAGCCGAGTACGAGCCCGACCTCGACGAGCGTCGGGAGGATGCTGTACAGCGAATACGAAATGAGTTGCTGGATGCCGCGCGTGCCGCGTTCGATGTCGCGCGACATGCCGCCCGTCTGGCGTTCGAGATGGAATCGCAGCGACAGCCCGTGCAGGTGCCGGAACACCTGCAGCGCGAGCTGGCGCACCGCGCTTTCGGTGACCTTCGAAAACAGGATCTCGCGCAGCTCGGTGAACAGCGACGTCGACAGCCGCACGAGTGCATACGCGACGACCAGCAGCCCGACGCCGCCCGCGAGCACGATGCCGGCCGACTGCTCGGCGCGCCCGAGCGCGGTGATCTGCTGCACGTAGGACAGGTGGTCGACGATGCGCTTCATCACGATCGGCACGCCGAGGTTCGCGACCTTCGCGCCGATCAGGCAGCCGAGCGCGAGCGCGACGCGCCATTTGTAGGTGGCCAGGTACGGCAGCAGCGACCGGATGGTCTGCCAGTCGTTGCGAGGCCCGGTCGAAGCCGGCGCGGGCTCGCCGGAAGCAGGAAATCGGCGCATGGGGGAGTCTCTGTGGCGAGGCACGGCACGTGGTTCGACGGCCGGCTCGCGCGCTTTCTCGTACAATTTGCGAACGTTGTATTGTCGCAGAAGCCGCTTCGCGCCGCTGCCGGCGGCCTCGCCGGCCCGCCTGCGCGCGGCGGCCCATTTATTACAGGATGAAAGCCCCCGTCATGACCGATTCGACCCTCGAACTCCCGCAGAAGCAGCCCGCGCTGCGCGTCGTCCCGCAGCCGCACGACGCGAACGTCCACGGCGACGTGTTCGGCGGATGGATCATGTCGCAGGTCGACATCGCCGGCTCGATCCCCGCGAGCCAGCGCGCGAACGGCCGCGTCGCGACGGTCGCGGTCAACTCGTTCGTGTTCAAGCAGCCGGTGTTCGTCGGCGACCTGCTGAGCTTCTATGCCACCATCATGCGCACCGGCAACACGTCGATCACGGTCGACGTCGAGGTGTACGCGCAGCGCATGCGCCTGATGGGCGAAGTCGTGAAGGTCACCGAAGCGACGCTCACGTACGTCGCGACCGGCACGGACCGCAAGCCGCGGCCACTGCCGCCGCTCTGACCGGCGCGCGCCGCGGCCGCGCGGCGCATGGCCGCGTCAGTGCGTGGCCGTCAGCCCGAACTCCCGCATCGCGGGCAGGAAATCGTGATTCAGCTTCGGCTTGCGCGACAGCTTCACCAGCACGTAGCGCTGGAACGGCGCGAGCCGCTGCCACTGCGCGAGCGCGGGCGCGGTCAGCCCGGCCAGCGCGCTCTGCTGCACGAGCGATTCCGGCACCGCGTCGACGGTGCGCCAGGCCGGCTGCTCGTCCGGCTGGAACCATGACGGTTCCAGATCCGCATGCGTGCGCAGCATTTCGAACAGCGCATGATCGAAGTTGGGCTCGATCGCGGTGTCGTCGTCGGCCGGGAAGCGCGCGAGCAGCTTGCGGTCCTCGAGCGGCAACAATTGCCACTGTTCGAGCGAAATCCGCAGACCGAAGCGGTCGAGATTGAAACGCACGATCATCGGGATGTACGTGAAGTTTTCCGACGAATCGTGTTCGAAGTTGAAGAGCAACGGAGCGTCGCTGAGTCCCATGGTCGTTACCTGACGTGGCGGATGCCGGCGCGGCCGGCCTGCCTGGGGTATTTTAGAACCTCTGCGCGCGGGCGGCGGCACGATTGTCGCCGGCCGTGCCTCGAATCAACGGGAGTGCTCGTGAATCCGACCAAGATCGATCAACCGCGCGACGCGCTGCGCGACGAACCGCGCGGCGCGATCGAACTGCCCGTGCGCCGCACGCGCGGCGGCACCGTGGAAACCGCGCACGACCACGTGGGCCAGGAATGGCCGGTCGCGCTCGTGTTCAACGGTATTTCGCACGCGGTGATGATGTGTACGCCGTGCGACCTCGAGGCGTTCGCGGTCGGCTTCGCGATCTCGGAAGGGATCGTCGCGCGCGGCAGCGACATCAAGGACATCGAGGTGATCCTGCACGCCGATGCACCGCTGCCGCATGCGGAAGTGCATCTGGAGGTCGTCCAGCAGGCATTCGCCGCGCTGAAGGACCGGCGCCGCGCGCTCGCCGGGCGCACCGGCTGCGGCGTATGCGGGATCGAAAGCATCGACCTGCTCGACCTCGCGCCGGAGCGCGTGCCCGACACCGGCTTTCTGGCACGCCTCGCGCCCGACGCGCTCGCGCGCGCGGCGCACGGGCTGCCGTCGCACCAGGCGCTCACGAAACTGACCGGCGGCCTGCACGCGGCCGCGTGGTGCGATGCAACAGGCGCGATCCGGATGGCATTCGAGGATGTCGGCCGCCACAACGCGCTCGACAAGCTGATCGGCTCGCTCGTGCTGTCGCGCGCCGACGCCACCGACGGTTTCGTGTTCCTGTCGAGCCGCGCGAGCTACGAGCTGGTGCGCAAGGCCGCGCGAGTAGGCATCCCGCTGGTCGCGACGATCTCCGCGCCGTCGTCGCTCGCGATCGAGATCGCGAAGGCGGCCGGCCTGCGGCTCGTCAGCTTCTGCCGCGAAACCGGCTACGTCGACTACGGCACGGCGTGACCGCAAGCGCGGGCGCGGGCCGGCGATCCGCCGCCGGCACGGCCTGCTCCGTCAGTCGAACTGACGAAAATCCGGCTTGCGCTTCTCGAAGAACGCCGTCATCGCCTCGCGCGCTTCCGGCGCGCGCAGCATCGCGGCGAAGTGGCCCGCTTCCTCGGCCATCCGCGCCGACGTCGCCACGCCGCCCGTCTCCTTCAGCAGCGCCTTCGTCACCCGCAGCGACGACGCCGGCAGCGCCGCGAGCTTGGCCGCCTGCTTCGCCGCGAACGCGTCGAGCTCGGCCGCCGGCAGCACGCGGTTGACGATGCCGATCCGGTGCGCTTCCAGCGCGTCGAACGCCTCGCCGAGCAGCAGCTTCTCGGCGGCGACCTGATGGCCGGCCAGGCGCGGCAGCAGCACGCTCGACGCGGCTTCCGGGCAAAGCCCGAGCTGCGCGAACGGCAGCGAGAACGTCGCGGTGTCGGCCGCGTAGACCAGATCGCAGTGCAGCAGCATCGTCACGCCGACGCCGATCGCGAGGCCCGGCACCGCGGCCACGATCGGCTTGCTCGCGCTGCTGATCCGCGCGAGAAACTGGAACACCGACGCGGTGTCGTCCTTCGGCGGCGACTTCAGGAAATCCTCGAGATCGTTCCCCGCGCTGAAATTGCCGTCGCTGCCGCGCAGCAGGATCACGCGAATCGCCTTGTCTTCCTGCGCGTCGGCGAGCGCATCGGCCATCGTCTGGTACATCGCCGCCGTCAGCGCGTTCTTCTTCGCCGGGCGCGCGATCGTGATCGTCATCACGCCTTCGGCGCGTTCCACTTGAATTTCGGCCACAACCGTCTCCTTGACTTTCCTCTATCGGAATGAAAAAACGGTGCGAGAGCTCGTGGCCCGCGCACCGTCGTCGCCTTTCGTCGCGTCCCGCTTACAGGCGTTCGATGATGCCCGCGGCGCCCATGCCGGTGCCGACGCACATCGTGACCATCCCGTACTTCAGGTTGCGGCGGCGCAGGCCGTGCACGACGGTCGCCGCGCGGATCGCGCCGGTCGCGCCGAGCGGGTGGCCGAGCGCGATCGCGCCGCCCATCGGGTTGACCTTCGACGGGTCGAGACCGAGATCGCGCATCACCGCCAGCGACTGCGCGGCGAATGCCTCGTTCAGCTCGATCCAGTCGAGATCGTCCTGCTTCAGGCCGGCGGCCTTCAGCGCGGCCGGAATCGCTTCCTTCGGGCCGATCCCCATGATTTCCGGCGGCACGCCGCGCACCGCGAAGCTCACGAAGCGCGCGAGCGGCGTCAGGTTGAATTCCTTCAGCACCTTCTCCGACACGACGAGCAGCGCGCCCGCGCCGTCCGACGTCTGCGAGCTGTTGCCGGCCGTGACCGAGCCCTTGTTCGCGAACACCGTGCGCAGCTTCGCGAGGCCTTCGAGCGACGTGTCCGCGCGCGGACCTTCGTCGAGCTTGATCTCGCGCGTCTTCACGTCGACTTCGCCGGTCGCGAGGTTCGGGAAACGCTCGCTGATCGTGTACGCGGCGATCTCGTCGTTGAACTCGCCGGCCTGCTGCGCGGCCAGCGCCTTGCGGTGCGACTCGACCGAGAACGCGTCCTGGTCGTCGCGGCTCACCTTCCACTGCTCGGCGACGCGCTCGGCCGTCAGGCCCATCCCGTACGCGATGCCGAAGTCTTCGCTGCGATCGAAGATGTGCGGCGACATCGACGGCTTGTTGCCCATCATCGGCACCATGCTCATCGATTCGCAGCCGCCCGCGAGCAGCGCGTCCGATTCGCCGACGCGGATGCGGTCGGCCGCCATCGCGAGCGCGGTGATGCCCGACGCGCAGAAGCGGTTGACCGTCACGCCGCCGACCGTCTGCGGCAGGCCCGCGAGCAGCGCGCCCATGCGCGCGACGTTCAGGCCCTGCTCGGCTTCGGGAATCGCGCAGCCGATGATCGCGTCCTCGATCACCTTCGTGTCGAGGCCCGGCACCTGCGCGACCGCCGACCTGATCGCGTGAACCAGCAGCTCGTCGGGGCGCGTGTTCTTGAAGACACCGCGCGGAGCCTTGCCGATCGGGGTGCGGCTGGCGGCGACGATGTATGCGTCTTGCAGTTGTTTGCTCATTTCAGACTCCTTGTCTGCTCGCTCAGTTACGCACCGGCTTGCCGGTCTGCAACATGCCCATGATCCGTTCCTGCGTCTTCTGCGTGCCGAGCAGCTCGACGAACGCGCGGCGCTCCAGCGCGAGCAGCCACTGCTCGTCGACGAGGCTGCCGGCTTCGACGTCGCCGCCGCACACGGCTTCGGCGATGCGGCTCGCGATCAGGTAGTCGTGGTCGCTGATGAAGCGGCCGTCACGCATGTTGACGAGCGATGCCTTGATCGTCGCGATCGCCGAGCGGCCCGCCACCGGCACGTCCTTCGCGCGCAGCGGTGCGCGGTAGCCGGTGGCGGCCAGCGCGCGCGCTTCCTTCTTCGCGGTGTCGAGCAGTTCGAACACGTTGAAGACGATCGTGTCGGACGGCTTCACGTAGCCCATCGCGCGTGCGTCGTGCGCGGACGCCGAGACCTTCGCCATCGCCGCGTTCTCGAACGACTTCGTGACGAACTTCAGGATGTCGGTGGTCGCGTTGGCGGCCGTCGCGGCATCCGCCGCGCGCAGCGCCGCTTCCTTCAGGCCGCCGCCCGCCGGCACCAGGCCGACGCCCACTTCGACGAGACCGATGTAGCTCTCGACGTGCACGACGCGCTTCGCGCTGTGCAGCATCAGCTCGCACCCGCCGCCGAGCGCGATGCCCGATACGGCCGCGACGACCGGCACGTTCGCGTACTTCACGCGCAGCATGCCTTCCTGGAACTTCTTCACGAACGGCTCGATACCCTTCGCGCCGCCCATCATGAACGCCGGCATCGCCTCCTCGAGGTTCGCGCCGGCCGAGAACGGGCCGCCCGGCGTGCCGAGCTTCAGCGACGTCGGCTGCCAGATCACCACGCCCTTGTAGTCCTTCTCCGCGAGCTCGATCGCCTGCACGAGGCCGTCGATCACGCTCGGTCCGATCGTGTTCATCTTCGACTTGAACGACACGATCACGACGTCGTCCTCACCCGCACGGTCGTCGACCCATGCGCGCACGGCATCGGTCTCGAACAGGGTCTTGCCGTAGGTCTTCGGATCGGCGCCGGCTTCGCCGATGAGCGGCGCGCGGAACACCTGCTTGTCGTAGACCGCGAGGTCCGAACGCGGCACGAAGCGCTTCGCGGCGGGCGCCCACGAGCCTTCGGCCGTGTGCACGCCGCCCTTCTCGGCGACCGGGCCTTCGAGCACCCACGACGGCAGCGGCACGTTTGCCAGCGCCTTGCCGGCCGCGATGTCTTCCTGTACCCACTCGGCGACCTGCTTCCAGCCGGCGGCCTGCCAGCCTTCGAACGGGCCTTCGTTCCAGCCGAAGCCCCAGCGGATCGCGAGGTCGACGTCGCGCGCGTTGTCGGCGATCGATTCGAGATGCACGCCGATGTAGTGGAACACGTCGCGGAAGATCGACCACAGGAACTGCGCATGCGGATGATCCGTTTCGCGCAGCAGCTTCAGGCGTTCCGCCGGCGGACGCTTCAGGATGCGGCCGACGGTTTCGTCCGCCTTCGCGCCCGAGTCGACGTAGGTGCCGGTCTTCGCGTCGAGCACCTTGATCGCCTTGCCTTCCTTCTTGTAGAAGCCGCCGCCCGTCTTCTGGCCGAGCGCGCCCTGCTTCACCAGTTCGGCGAGCACGGCGGGCGTCTGGTAGACCGGGAAGAACGGATCGTCGGCGAGGTTGTCCTGCATCGTCTTGATCACGTGCGCCATCGTGTCGAGGCCGACCACGTCCGCGGTGCGGAACGTCGCCGACTTCGCGCGGCCGAGGCGGCTGCCCGTCAGGTCGTCGACTTCGTCGAAGCGCAGGCCGAACTTCGCGGCCTCGGTGATCACCGCGAGGATCGAGAAGATGCCGACGCGGTTCGCGATGAAGTTCGGCGTGTCCTTCGCGCGCACGACGCCCTTGCCGACGACGCTCGTCAGGAACGTCTCGAGCTGGTCGAGGATCTCCGGGCGCGTGTGCGCGGTCGGGATCAGTTCGACGAGGTGCATGTAGCGCGGCGGGTTGAAGAAGTGCACGCCGCAGAAGCGCGACTTCAGCTCGTCCGAGAACCCTTCGGACAGCTTCGTGATCGACAGGCCCGACGTGTTGGTCGCGAAGATCGCGTTCGGCGCGATGTGCGGCGCGACCTTCTTGTACAGGTCGTGCTTCCAGTCCATCCGCTCGGCGATCGCTTCGATCACGACGTCGCATTCGGCCAGCTTCGCGATGTCGTCCTCGTAGTTCGCCGCTTCGAGGTATTTCGCGTCGTCCTTCACGCCGAACGGCGCGGGCGACAGCTTCTTCAGGTTCTCGATCGCCTTCAGCGCGATCGCGTTTTTCGGGCCTTCCTTGGCCGGCAGGTCGAACAGCAGCACCGGCACGCGCGCGTTGACGAGGTGCGCGGCGATCTGCGCGCCCATCACGCCGGCGCCCAGCACGGCGACCTTGCGAATCAGGAAATTGCTCACGGGATGTCTCCGGATAGTGTCGTGCAGCGCGGGATGTGAGGGCTGCACGGCGAAGTGAGTACCAGGAACCGTTGCGTTCGGGCGGCGCGCGGCGCGCCCCGCCCGGACTCGCGTCAGAACAGCGATTCGTCGACTTCCATCAGCGTCTTCGAGCCGGCGCGCGCCGCGCGGATCGTCGACGCCGTCTCGGGCAGCAGGCGCGCGAAGTAGAAGCGGGCCGTCGCGAGCTTCGACTTGTAGAACGGGTCGCCCGACGCTTCGTTGTCGAGCGCGAGGCGTGCCATGCGCGCCCAGAAGTACGAGAACACCAGGTGGCCGACGGTACGCAGGTACGGCACGGCGGCGGCACCGACTTCGTCGGGGTTCTGCATCGCCTTCATGCCGATTTCCATCGTCAGCTTCTGCACCTTGTCGCCGATGTCGGCGAGCGGGTTGATGAACTCGGCCATTTCCGGCTTCACGCCTTCGGCTTCCGCGAATTCCGTCACGAGCTTGCCGAACTTCTTCAGCTTCGCACCCATGTCGCCGAGCACCTTGCGGCCCAGCAGGTCGAGCGACTGGATCGAGTTCGTGCCTTCGTAGATCATGTTGATCCGCGCGTCGCGCACGTACTGCTCCATGCCCCACTCGGAGATGAAGCCGTGGCCGCCGTAGATCTGCATCGCGTGGTTGGTCGACTCGAACGCGTTGTCGGTCAGGAACGCCTTGATGATCGGCGTGAGCAGCGCGACGAGGTCGGCCGCTTCCTTGCGCACCGCTTCGTCGGCGTGCGACAGTTCCTTGTCGATCTGCAGCGCGGACCAGTACGTGAACGCGCGCGCGCCTTCCGCGTAGGCTTTCTGCGTGAGCAGCATGCGGCGCACGTCCGGGTGCACGATGATCGGGTCGGCCGGCTTGTCCGGTGCCTTCGGGCCCGTCAGCGAACGCATCTGCAGGCGTTCCTTCGCATACGTGAGCGAGTTCTGGTACGCGACTTCCGTGAGGCCGAGGCCCTGCATGCCGACGCCGAGGCGCGCGGCATTCATCATCACGAACATCGCGTTCAAGCCCTTGTTCGGCTCGCCGACCATCCAGCCCTTCGCGCCGTCGAGGTTCATCACGCACGTCGAGTTGCCGTGGATGCCCATCTTGTGCTCGATCGAGCCGCACTTGATGCCGTTGCGCTCGCCCGGCTCGCCCGCCGCGTCGGGGATGAACTTCGGCACGATGAACAGCGAGATCCCCTTCGTGCCTTGCGGCGCGTCCGGCAGGCGCGCGAGCACGAGGTGGACGATGTTCTTCGACATGTCGTGCTCGCCGCTCGAGATGAAGATCTTCGTGCCGCTGATCGAGTACGAGCCGTCGCCGTTCGGTTCGGCCTTGGTGCGCAGGATGCCGAGGTCGGTGCCGCAGTGCGGCTCGGTCAGGCACATCGTGCCCGTCCATTCGCCCGACACGAGCTTCGGCAGGTATTGCTTCTGGAGTTCCGGCGCGCCGTGCGCGTGCAGGCATTCGTACGCGCCGTGCGACAGGCCCGGATACATCGTCCATGCCTGGTTCGCCGAGTTCAGCATTTCGTAGAGCGCGTTGTTCACGAACGCGGGCAGGCCCTGGCCGCCGTAGTCCGGATCGCAGCCGAGCGCCGGCCAGCCGGCCTCGACGTATTGCTGGTAGGCCTCCTTGAAGCCGGTCGGCGTCTTCACGACGCCGTCGCCTTCATACGTGCAGCCTTCGCGGTCGCCGACCTGGTTCAGCGGGAACAGTACCTCGGAGCAGAACTTGCCCGCTTCCTCGAGGACCTGGTTGATCGTGTCGGCGTCGAGGTCCGCATGCTTGGGCATTTGCTTGACTTCGGCTTCGACGTTCAGAAGCTCGTGCAACACGAATTGCATGTCGCGCAGCGGCGCGGCGTACTGTCCCATGACTCTCTCCAAAGGTGGGCAAAACGGCTCGAGCTCCTGGCGGGCGGGTCACGCGCCGCTAACGGCTCTCGCTCTGATACGAAACAATCGTCTTTTCCAGCGCGGCCCACGTGAGGCGCACGGCGTCCGGCGAATGCAGGAAGCGCGCGTCGTGATGCAGGCCGAGCGTGAAGCTGTACAACTCGAAGAGCATCAGGTCCGGATCGGTATCCGCACGCAGATGGCCTTCTTCCTTCGCCTGCGAAATGGCACGCAGCATCGCGGCACGCCAGGCCGTCACGCTCGCGATCAACTGCTCGCGCACGGGGCTGTCAGGCCGGTCGTCGTACTCGACGGCACCGCTGATGTAGATGCATCCCGTCGTCACCTCCTGGATGCGCTTCTCCGTCCAGCGGGCCAGCATCGCCCGAAGGCGCGGCAAGCCTCGCGGCTCGCGCAGGCTCGGAAAGAACACCTCGTTTTCGAAACGATGGTGATACTCGCGGACGACCTCGACCTGCAGGTCCTCGCGCGATCCGAAGTGCGCGAACACACCGCTCTTGCTCATCTGCATGCGCTCGGCCAGCAGGCCGATCGTCAGCCCCTCCAGCCCGTCACGGCTGGCGAGGTCCAAAGCAGCTTCAAGTATCGCGGCACGCGTCTGTTCGCCTTTTCGCATAGCTATTTCTGTAACCGTTCGGGGGTTCGAATAAAATCGAACGGCCGTACTATTATTGAGTGCGGCCGCTCGCGAAACAAGGAAATTATTAGAAACCGGTGTCTAACCGAGCCGCTATTTTGCGCGATTCCGGCGGGACCGGAGCGGCTTTTCCGCACGAACGTGCGGACAGATATTCTGAAGCGAATGCTTAGTCTGCGTCAGTCGTAACCGCCGACCGTCAGCGCCTTCATCACGAGACGATACGCGGTGTACGCGAGCCAGTTCAGCAGACGCTCGAGGCGCGGGCGCGCCGCGAAACGCGCGGCGTCGATTTCCCGGCCATCGGCGAACGCGGCGGCGATCGCGTCGCGCAATTCGTTCGTGACTGCATCGTAGCGCACCAGCACGACGTTCGCTTCATTGTTCAGCATCAGGCTCAGCGCGTCCAGGTTCGACGAGCCGACCGTCGCCCAGTTGTCGTCGATCACGGCGACCTTGCCGTGCAGCATCGTCTTGTCGTATTCGGCCACCCGCACGCCCGCGCGCAGCAGCGCGTGATAGAGGAACGGCACGGCCGTGTCGAGCGCCGCGAACTCCTTGCGGCCGATCAGGATCCGCACGTCGACGCCACGCCGCGCCGCGCCCGTCAGCGCGCGGCGCAGCTTGCGGCCCGGCATGAAGTACGGATTCGCGAGCAGGATCCGCTGGCGCGCCTGGCCGATCGCCGCGAGATACGCCTTTTCGATCGCGCGGCGGTTCACGACGTTGTCGCGCGCGACGAACGCGACGCTCGGCTCCGTCACGACCCTGAGCGCGCCGGCCTTGATCCACCGGTGGCTGCGCATCCAGCGCCGGAACATGTCGGGAAACGCCTCGCCGCCGTGCAGGCCGGCCGCGTACTGCGCATACGGCTTGTGGCCGAACTGGATCCGGTGCCACTGCAGCTCGAACGCGGCGCGCACGTCGGACACCGCCGGCCCGGCCATCTCGACCGCGAAATCCCAGCGCGGAAACGGCAGCGTCGCGCTGCCCTGCGTGTAGTCGTCGACGATGTTGATGCCGCCGCAGAACGCGGCCGCATGATCGATCACCGCGAGCTTGCGGTGCGTGCGCGAGAAGCCGAAACGGCCGAACAGGAAGCGGTTGTAGATGCAGTGCTCGACACCGGCCTCGGCCCACGTGTCGAACAGCGGCAGGCGCGCGGTGCCGACGCCGTCGGTGATCACGCGCACACGTACGCCGCGCTGCGCCGCGCGGATCAGCGCGTCCGACACCGGCCGGCCGGCCGCGTCGTCGCAGAAGATGTAGGTTTCGAGCATCACCTGCTCGCGCGCCGCATCGATCCGCTCGATCAGCGCGTGGAAGAATTCGCCGCCGGTTTCGCACAGCCGCACGGTATTGCCGGTCGTGAACGCGAGCCGCGATGCGGAGCCGCGTTCCTGCAGGAACATCTGCCGCAATTGCGCGAAGCGCTTGCGGGCCTCCGCCGTCATGCGGACGAGCCGTGCGGCGCGCGCGACAGGGCCACGCGCGCGGGCAGTTGCAGGATCGCCTCGGCGTTCGACGGCGAGAAACAACGCGCGGCCGCCTCGCGGAACGGCAACCACGCATGGTCGACATGCTCGCGCGGCGACAGCGTGACGTCGACGCGCCCCGGCACGCACAGGCCGAACCAGTGCTCGACGTTGCGCGTGACGCCCGGTGCATAGCGGTGCAGGTATTGCGGATAGATCGCGTATTCGATCCGGTGACGCCAGTCGACGAGCGCGGCGGCCGGCACGCCGGGCGTGCCGACGGCGATGCCGGTTTCCTCGGCCACTTCGCGCGCGGCCGTCACCGCGAGCGGTTCGTCGAGTGCGTCCTTCGAGCCGGTGACCGATTGCCAGAAATCGGGCTGGTCGGCACGCTTGATCACGAGCACATCGAGGTCGGTCGTGTAGATCACGACAAGAACGGATTCGGGGATTTTCGGCGGCTTCGTCATCGTTGTTTCATGCGGCACGGGGCCGTGCGACGGCAATGTGCTCCGAACGTACGGCAAGTGCTGCGACTGTACCGCAAAAAACGAAAAAGGCGCATCGCTGCGCCTTTTTCATCTGCGTCGTGTGGGCATGACCGCACACGCGACCGGATGCCGAACGCGTTATGCCTTCGGCTGCTCCGGCTGGCGCAGGCGGATATGCAGTTCGCGCAGCTGACGCTCGTCGACCGGGCTCGGCGCTTGCGTGAGCAGATCCTGCGCACGCTGCGTCTTCGGGAACGCGATCACGTCGCGGATCGAATCGGCGCCGGCCATCATCGTGACGATGCGGTCGAGACCGAACGCGATACCGCCGTGCGGCGGCGCGCCGTACTGCAGCGCGTCGAGCAGGAAGCCGAACTTCAGTTGCGCTTCTTCCGCGCCGATCTTCAGCGCGCGGAACACCTTGCTCTGCACTTCCTCCTGGTAGATACGCACCGAGCCGCCGCCGATTTCCCAGCCGTTCAGCACCATGTCGTACGCCTTCGCGAGGCAGCGGCCCGGGTCGGTCTCGAGGTACTCGAGATGCTCGTCCTTCGGGCTGGTGAACGGGTGGTGCGCGGCGACGTAGCGGGCGTCTTCGTCGTCGTATTCGAACATCGGGAAGTCGACGACCCACAGCGGCTTCCAGCCGGCCTGGACGAGGCCGTTCGCCTTGCCGAACTCCGAGTGGCCGATCTTCAGGCGCAGCGCGCCGAGGCTGTCGTTGACGACCTTCGCGCGGTCGGCCGCGAAGAAGATGATGTCGCCGTCTTCAGCGCCGGTGCGCTCGAGGATCGCCGCAATCGATGCGTCGTGCAGGTTCTTGACGATCGGGCTTTGCAGGCCGTCGCGGCCCTTCGCCTTCTCGTTGACCTTGATCCAGGCGAGGCCCTTCGCGCCGTAGATGCGCACGAATTCCGTGTAGCCGTCGATGTCGCCGCGCGACAGCTCGCCGCCCTTCGGCACGCGCAGCGCCGCGACACGGCCGTCCTTCGCGTTGGCCGGCGTGCTGAACACCTTGAAATCGACGTCCTTCATCGCGTCGGTCAGCTCGGTGAACTCGAGCTGCACGCGCAGGTCCGGCTTGTCCGAACCGAAACGCGCCATCGCTTCCGAATACGGCATCACCGGGAATTTCGCGTCGAGCTCGACGTCGATCGTCGTCTTGAAGATATGACGGATCATGTCTTCGAACAGGTCGCGGATTTCCTGCTCGCCGAGGAACGACGTTTCGCAGTCGATCTGCGTGAATTCCGGCTGACGGTCGGCGCGGAGGTCTTCGTCGCGGAAGCACTTGGTGATCTGGTAGTAACGGTCGAAGTTCGCGACCATCAGCAGCTGCTTGAACAGCTGCGGCGACTGCGGCAGCGCGAAGAACTGGCCCGCGTTCACGCGCGACGGCACGAGGTAGTCGCGTGCGCCTTCCGGCGTGCTCTTCGTCAGCATCGGCGTTTCGATGTCGATGAAGCCCTGCTCGTCGAGGTACTTGCGCGCCTCGATCGCGACGCGGTAGCGCAGGCGCAGGTTGTGCTGCATCTGCGGACGGCGCAGGTCGAGCACGCGGTGCGTGAGGCGGGTCGTTTCCGACAGGTTGTCGTCGTCGAGCTGGAACGGCGGCGTGACCGACGCGTTCAGCACGTTCAGTTCGTGGCACAGCACTTCGATCTTGCCGCTCTTCAGGCCGGCGTTGACCGTGCCTTCCGGACGATTGCGCACGAGGCCCTTGATCTGCACGCAGAACTCGTTGCGCACGCCTTCGGCGGTCGCGAACATCTCGGCGCGATCCGGGTCGCACACCACCTGCACGAGGCCTTCACGATCGCGCAGGTCGATGAAGATCACACCGCCGTGATCGCGGCGGCGCTGCACCCAGCCGCACAGCGACACGGTTTGGCCCAGCAGGTGTTCGGTCACGAGACCGCAGTATTCAGTACGCATCGACATGATGTTTGCTTTCGTTCGGTTTGATCAACGGGCGCCGCAACGCGCGGCCCGGGCGATGATTCTTTACTTACAGCGGCGGCTCGACGGGGCGGCGGGCGGGCGCCGGTACCGGCGCCGGAGGCGCCACGACGCCCATCGAGACGATGTACTTGAGCGCGGCATCGACCGACATGTCGAGTTCGACGACTTCGCTCTTCGGCAGCATCAGGAAGAAGCCCGACGTCGGGTTCGGCGTCGTGGGCACGTACACGCTCACGTACTCTTCCGTCAGATGGTTGACCACGTCGCCGCCGGGTGTACCGGTCAGAAACGCGATCGTATACGAGCCGCGGCGCGGGTATTCGATCAGCAGCGCCTTGCGGAACGCGTTGCCGCTGCTCGACAGCAGCGTGTCCGACACCTGCTTGACGCTCGTGTAGATCGGCCCGACGACCGGGATGTGACGCACGACCGCATTCCACCACGTGACGAGCTTCTGGCCGATGAAATTCTGCGTGGCCAGCCCGACGACGAAGATGAACGCGATCGTCAGCACCGCGCCGATTCCCGGCAGATGGAAGCCGAGCATCCGCTCGGGCTGCCACGATTCGGGCAGCAGGAGCAGCGTCTGGTCCATCGTGCCGATGATGAGGCCGAGCACCCACAGCGTGATCGCGAGCGGGACGAGGACCAGCAGGCCGGTCAGAAACACCGTTTTCAGGGTCGTCTTTTTCATCATCTGCCGTCAATGAACCGCGCCAGCGGCGCGGGTTGGTCGCGACCCGGCCGGGCCGCGACGGTCAACTGCTGGCGGCGGGCGCTGCAGCCGGTGCCGGCGCCGCGCTCGTCGTCGTACTGGCGGAAGGGCTTGCCGCAGCCGGTGCGGCGGCGGCCGGCGCGGCTTCCGCCGGTGCTGCCGGCGCCGCGTCGCCCGACGCCGTCGCCGGTGCGCTGGTGCCGCCCGAGCCGCCGCGGAAATCGGTGACATACCACCCCGAGCCCTTCAGCTGGAACCCGGCGGCGGTCACCTGCTTGCGAAAAGCATCCTTCCCGCATTCAGGGCATTGCGACAGCGGCGCGGCGCTCATCTTCTGGAGCACGTCCTTCGCGAAACCGCACGCTTCGCATCGATAGGCGTAGATCGGCATGATATTTTTCCCGCAGAAACTGGAAACGGCTTGCAAAACCTTGAATTATAGCTGAAACCCCGGCGCGCTCCGGCAATCGCAGCGACGCCCGCGCATCAGCGGCGGCGCCACGTGAACCAGCGCTCGTGTCCTTCGAACACGGCCAGCGAATCGGTCACGGGCAAATCCTCGATCAGCTCGAAGTACGGCGTGAGCAACGCGTCGAGTTCCGCGCGCTCGATCCCGAACGGCGGCCCCTTCGGCTTCGCCGTCACGAAGAAATAGCCGGCCAGCAAGCCGTCCGCGGGCAGCAGCTCGGCCATGCGTGCCGCATAGTCGGCGCGCATGGCCGGCGGCAACGCGCACAGGAACGCGCGCTCGTACACCCACTGCACGTCGAACGGCGGCCGGTACGTAAAGAAATCGGCCTGCTCGACGACGTCCGCATGCGCGCCGAGCTGCGCCTTCGCGGCGGCCACCGCCTGCGCGGCGAAATCGATCGCGCGCACCGGCCAGCCGGCCTGCGCGAGCCACCCCGCCTCCTGCGCGCTGCCGCAGCCGGGAATCAGCACCGTGCACGGCTCGAGCCGGTGCGCGAACGCGCGAAAGCCGCCGGGCACGCCGCCGAATTCCCACGGCGTCACGCCGCGCTCGAAGCGCTCGTCCCAGAACGACGCGTGGCCGGGGTCGCGCGTCGCGAACTCGGCGGCGGTCGGGACAGGCGGTTGCTTCGGATCGGACATCGCGGTGCTCCTTTCGGTCAGGCGCCGTATGCGAGCGCGAACAGCACCCGCGCGACCAGCGCCCCGACACCGACCGACAGGCCGAAGATCAGCAGCGCCTGCAGCAGCCGGTTGGTCCGTTTCTGCTCGACGAGGATCTGGCGCATCAGTTCCTCGCTGGCGGCGCGGGGTGCGTCGTGACGCGCCGCCATCGCGTGATGGATCAGCCGCGGCAGTTGCGGCAGCGTCTTGCTCCACTGCGGCGCCTCGACCTTGAAACGCTCATACCAGCCGCGCAGGCCGATCTGCTCGGTCATCCAGCGCTCGAGGTACGGTTTCGCGGTCTTCCACAGGTCGAGTTCCGGGTCGAGCGAGCGGCCAAGCCCTTCGACGTTCAGCATCGTCTTCTGCAGCAGCACGAGCTGAGGCTGGATCTCGACGTTGAAGCGGCGCGACGTCGAGAACAGGCGCATCAGCACTTGGCCGAGCGAGATGTCCTTCAGCGCACGGTCGAAATACGGCTCGCACACCGCGCGGATCGCGCTTTCGAGCTCCTCGACACGCGTCTCGGGCGGCACCCAGCCCGATTCGAGGTGCAGCGTCGCGACGCGGTGGTAGTCGCGCTTGAAGAACGCGAGGAAGTTCTGCGCGAGGTAGTTCTTGTCGAAATCGGACAGCGCGCCGACGATCCCGAAATCGAGCGCGATATAGCGGCCGAACGTGTTCGGGTCGAGGCTCACCTGGATGTTGCCGGGGTGCATGTCCGCATGGAAGAAGCCGTCGCGGAACACCTGCGTGAAGAAGATCTCGACGCCTTCGCGCGCGAGCTTCTTGATGTCGACGCCGGCCGAGCGCAGCGTCTCGACCTGGCTGATCGGCACGCCGGTCATGCGCTCCATCACGAGCACCTGCGACGTCGAGAAATCCCAGAACATCTCGGGCACGAGCAGCAGGTCGAGGCCCGCGAAGTTGCGGCGCAGCTGGCTGCCGTTCGCGGCCTCGCGCATCAGGTCGAGCTCGTCGTGCAGGTACTTGTCGAATTCGGCGACGACCTCGCGCGGCTTCAGGCGGCGGCCGTCGGCCCACATGCGCTCGGTCCATGTCGCGATGTCGCGCATCAGCGCGAGGTCGGAATCGATCACCGGCAGCATGTTCGGGCGCAGCACCTTCACCGCGACGGCCTTGCCCGCGTGCACGCCCTGCTTCAGCTTCGCGAAATGCACCTGCGCGATCGACGCGCTCGCGATCGGCTCGCGCTCGAATTCGTCGAACAGCTCGTCGACCGGCGCCCCGAGCGACTTCTCGATGATCGCGATCGCGACGGCCGAATCGAACGGCGGTACCTGGTCCTGCAGCTTCGCGAGTTCGTTCGCGAAATCGACCGACAGCAGGTCGCGGCGCGTCGACAGCACCTGGCCGAACTTCACGAAGATCGGGCCGAGGCTCTCGAGCGCGTGACGCAGCCGCACGGCGGGCGGATCGGAATAGCGGCGGCCGATCGTCGTGATCCGCAGCAGCAGCTTCACGCGCCGGTCGTCGATCCGGGACAGCATCACTTCGTCGAGGCCAAAGCGGATGACGGTGTAGACAATCTTGATGAAACGGAAAATGCGCATGCCCTGCGGCCCTCAGTGCGCGCCGCGCGGGCCTGGGCCCGTGCGCGCGCCGATTTTTTGTTCGAGTCGCTCGACCCGCTTTTCGACCCGCGCGAGCGCATCGCGTGCGCGCGCCAGATCGGCGTCGAAGCCGCCGAGCGACGCGCGCCGGACGACTTGCGGGTTTTCGTCGAGCCAGTATTCGGCGACGGATTCGAGCACGTTGCGGCCGGTGCGTCGCGCGCGGGCGCCGGCATCGCGCACGACCGTCGCGATCCGGTATGCCGCCGCGTCGCCGACCAGCTTCGCGAGATCTTCTTCAGGTTCCCAGCGCAGGTGCTCGGCCAGCTTCGCGATCTGCGTCGCGAACTCCGCGTCGCCCTCGATCTTCACGTGCTTCATCACGGCCGCCTGGCCGCCCTGCAGGAACGCGGCGACGGTGTCGCCCGCGAGCGCGATCGACACGTCGACCTGTTGCGCATCGTGCGCGTCGACGGCCGACAGATAACCGTCGGGCTGCACCAGCAGCGTGAGCGTGACGGGAGGCACGTCGATCCGGGCAGTCTTGCCCGCATAGGGAATCAGGCGATCGCGCGCCCATGATTCGCGCGCGAGCAGGTGATTGACGGCAGCAGCAAAAGGCTTGGCGGCAAAGGTCATCGGGCTGGGAAAGAAAAAACCCGCGCAGGCCGGGCGCCCACGCGGGTTTCTATTGTAACGTCGGATCGTCGGCAGACCGTGCCCGACCGTACACCCGGGCGGCAAGCGGTCGCAGTGCGGCGGCCGTCGCCCGGGTGCCCGGGTGCCCGGCGGCGCGGGCCGCCGGTCACGCTCAGTGCGTGTTGATCTGCTGGATGCCCGCGAGCAGCCAGCCCTGGCTGCCCGACTTCGACAGGTTCCACACCTCGTCGAACGGGGCGGCCGACGCGCTCGCCGATTCGCGGATCAGGCCGTGGAAGCGCACGCTCGCCGACTGCTCGATGCCGCGATCCTCGATTGCGACCAGCTCCGCGTCGAGCTGCACGACGTCGGTCTGGTTCGCCTCGTTACCGCGCGAATCGAGGTCGATCTTGATCTCCGCGAACATTTCGGGCGTCGTGAACTCGCGGATGTCGGCCAGGTTGCCCTGGTCCCACGCCGCCTGCAGGCGCACGAAGTAGACCTTCGCGCTGCGCAGGAACGCTTCGGTATCGAAACCGGCCGGCACCTGGAGCGGCGCCGCCGCAGCCGCTGCCGCGCCGGCGGCCGCCGCACCGCCGCCGAACACGCCCTGCGCTTCGTTCGCATAGCTGCTGCCGCTGCCCGCGTAGCTGCCGCCGGCATTGCCCTGCTGGAACGACGGGCTTTGCGAGTAGCCGCCCGACGACGACGCCGAACCGCCGACCGAGTACGCCGGCTCCTGCGGGCGACGGCGGTTCATGAACTTGCGGATCAGCCAGATGCCGATCGCCGCGAGCAGCGCGATCACGATGACGTTCGCCATCATGCTCGCGAACGCGCCGCCGAGGCCGAAGTGCGACAGCAGCGCCGCGATGCCGAGACCGGCCGCGAGGCCGGCGATCGGCCCGAGCCAGCGCGAGCGGTTGGGCTGCGCGGCCGGCGTGGGCGCCGCCGGGTTCGCACGCTGCGCCTGCGACGGCGCGGCCTGCTGCATCGGCTGCTGCGCGGGCGGCGTGGCCTGGCGCTGCGTGACGGTGGAGTTCTGGCGGCCGATGCTGCGCCCGCCGCCCATGCGCTTGGCTTCAGCGTCGAGCGATGCGAACGTGCCGGCCGTGAGCAGGCCGACCATCAGCAGCGTGCCGACCCGTCGAGCCCACGGCTTCGACGGCTTGCTACGGTTGAACAACGGACGCGTTTCGGACATCAGCTTCTCCAGATGTAAGGCGAATGTATGGAAAGAACCCCTTAGTACTTGGTTCCTAGGTGTAAAGCTACCACGCCACCTGACAAATTGTAATATTTGACGGCATCGAGGCCCGCTTGTTCCATCATCGTCTTCAGCGTGTCCTGATCGGGGTGCATCCGGATAGATTCAGCAAGATACCGATAACTTTCAGCATCTTTCGCGAACTTGTCGCCAAGCCACGGTAATACTTTGAAAGAATACAGATCGTACGCTTTTTTCAGCGGATCCCAGACTTTCGAGAATTCCAGCACCATCACGCGGCCGCCGGGCTTCGTCACGCGACGCATCTCGGCCAGCGCGACGTCCTTGTGCGTCATGTTGCGCAGCCCGAATGCAACCGTGACCACATCGAAGTAGTTGTCCGGAAAAGGGATTTTCTCCGCGTCGCACAGCAGCGACGGCGTCACGATCCCCTTGTCGAGCAGCCGGTCGCGGCCGACGCGCAGCATCGATTCGTTGATGTCCGTATGCCACACCTCGCCCGTCGGGCCGGCCGCCTTCTTGAACGACTTCGTCAGGTCGCCGGTGCCGGCCGCGATGTCGAGCACCTTGAAACCGGGGCGCACGTTCGCCTGCGCGATCGTGAACGCCTTCCACGCGCGGTGCATGCCCGCCGACATCAGGTCGTTCATCAGATCGTAGTTGCTCGCGACCGAATGGAACACGCCCGCCACTTTCTTCGCTTTTTCGTTTTCCTCGACGCTTTCGAAGCCGAAGTGGGTTTTGCTCATCGCGTTGATCCTCAGTAAATGGCAGGACGGCGCCGAGCGGGCGCCGTCGATTTCAGTGGCAGTGGCCGTGCGACGCGGAGGCCGCCTGCATCGGGGCGTCGCGCTCGACGCCTGCCGCCTTCAGTTTGTCGAAATAGTCGCGCCACAGCGCGTCCTGCTGCGTCGCCAGCTCGTACAGCAGGTCCCACGAGTAGATGCCGGTCGAATGGCCGTCGGAGAACGTCGGCTGCAGCGCGTAGTTGCCGACGCCCTCGAGCGCCGTGATCGTCACCTCGCGCTTGCCGGTCTGCAGCGTCTCCTGGCCGGGCCCGTGGCCGCGCACCTCGGCCGACGGCGAATAGACGCGCATCAGCTCGAACGGAATCCGGTAGCTGTCGCCGTTCGGGTACTGCAATTCGAGCACGCGCGATACCGCGTGCACGACGACGCCGGACGGAATCGGCGTCGTGGAAGTCAAACCGCTCATGGCTGCCTCGAATCGGTCATGCGTTGAATTTCCTCGCGCACCGCATTGTGCAGCAGCGAGGCCTGCGCGGCGCGCGTGCGCAACAGCGCCTCGGACACGCTGCGCTGGCGCGGCGCCCAGACGGGCTGCGGGAAATGGGCGTCGTTGGAAAAGCGCGGGATCACGTGCCAGTGCACGTGCGGCACCATGTTGCCGAGGCTCGCGAGATTCACCTTGTTCGGCTGCATCACGCGGCGCACGGCCCGTTCGACCGCGTAGACCACGCGCATCAGATGTGCCCGCTCGGGCTCGCCGAGATCGGAGAACTCGGCCACGTGCGTGCCCCAGATCACCCGGCAGAAGCCCGGATAGTCGTGCTCGCCCGTCGCGAGGACGACGCGCAGCACGTCGTCCTGCCAGAGCACCTCGCCGCCGTCTTCACGGCAAAACACGCATTCCATCGTCGCTCCCATGTGGACGGGCGCCGGCATGACTGCGCCGGCGCCCGCTCATTTCCGGCCCGGTCGGGCGGTCGTCATGCCCGCATTAGACCAGCACGCGCTCGATCCCGCCATTGTTCGCACGTGCGACATAATCGGCCATCCAGTTCTCGCCGAGCACCTGGCGCGCGATTTCGACCACGATGTAGTCGGCCTCGAGATTCGCGTCCTCGCTGTAGCGCGACAGGCCCTGCAGGCACGACGGGCAGCTCGTCAGGATCTTCACGTCCGGCCCGTTCGCGGCCGCGGCCGCGGCGGCCGGCGCCGGCGCAGCGCCGGCCACCACGGGAATCGCACGCAGCTTCGCGGCGCCCTTGCGGATCTCCTCTTCCTTGCGGAAGCGCACCTGCGTCGACACGTCCGGGCGCGTGACCGCGAGCGTGCCCGATTCGCCGCAGCAACGGTCGTTCTTCTCGATCTTGTAGCCGTCCTTCTCCGAGCCCATCAGCTCGTTGACGAGCTTCACCGGGTCCATCGTCTTGATCGGCGTGTGGCACGGGTCGTGATACATGTAGCGCGTACCCGACACGCCGTCGAGCTTCATCCCCTTCTCGAGCAGGAACTCGTGGATGTCGATGATCCGGCAGCCCGGGAAGATCTTGTCGAATTCATACCCGGCAAGCTGGTCGTAGCAGGTGCCGCACGACACGACGACCGTCTTGATGTCGAGGTAGTTCAGCGTGTTCGCGACCCGGTGGAACAGCACGCGGTTGTCGGTGACGATCTTCTCGGCCTTGTCGTACTGGCCCGAGCCGCGCTGCGGATAACCGCAGCACAGGTAGCCCGGCGGCAGCACCGTCTGCACGCCCGCTTCCCACAGCATCGCCTGCGTCGCGAGGCCGACCTGCGAGAACAGGCGCTCGGAGCCGCAGCCCGGGAAGTAGAACACCGCTTCCGAATCGACGGTCGTCGACTTCGGGTTGCGGATGATCGGCACGATCTTGTTGTCCTCGATGTCGAGCAGCGCGCGCGCCGTCTTCTTCGGCAGGTTGCCCGGCATCTTCTTGTTGACGAAGTGGATCACCTGCTCGACGACGGGCGGCTTGCCGGTCGTCGCGGGCGGGTGCTGCGTCTGCTTCGTCACGACCTTCTTCAGCATGTCGTTCGCGAAGCGCTGCACCTTGTAGCCGACGCCCATCATCACGGTGCGCGCGGCGTTGATCGTCTGCGGATTGGTCGCGTTCAGGAAGAACATGCCCGCCGCGTTGCCGGCGTTGAACTTCTTCTTGCCCATCTTGCGCAACAGGTTGCGCATGTTCATCGTGACGTCGCCGAAGTCGATCTTCACCGGGCACGGCGTCGCGCACTTGTGGCACACCGTGCAGTGGTCGGCCACGTCGTTGAACTCGTCCCAGTGCTTGATCGACACGCCGCGGCGCGTCTGCTCCTCGTACAGGAATGCCTCGACCAGCAGCGACGTCGCGAGGATCTTGTTGCGCGGGCTGTACAGCAGGTTCGCGCGCGGCACGTGGGTCGCGCACACCGGCTTGCACTTGCCGCAGCGCAGGCAGTCCTTCACCGAATCGGCGATCGCGCCGATGTCGGACTGCTGCATGATCAGCGATTCGTAGCCCATCAGCCCGAAGCTGGGCGTGTACGCGTTGCGCAGGTCGGCGCCGTCGAGCAGCTTGCCCTTGTTGAAGCGGCCGTTCGGGTCGACGCGCTGCTTGTATGCGCGGAATTCGGCGATCTCGTCGTCGGTCAGGAACTCGAGCTTCGTGATGCCGATCCCGTGCTCGCCGGAGATCACGCCGTCGAGCGAGCGCGCGAGCTTCATGATGCGCGCGACCGCCGCGTGCGCGTCCTGCAGCATCTCGTAGTTGTCGGAGTTGACCGGGAGGTTCGTGTGGACGTTGCCGTCGCCCGCGTGCATGTGCAGTGCGACGAACACGCGGCCGCGCAGCACGCGCTTGTGGATCGCCTGCGCCTCGTCGAGGATCTGCTTGAACGCGCCGCCGTTGAAGATCGCGCGCAGTTCCGCGCGGATCTCCTGCTTCCACGAGATGCGGACCGTGCGGTCCTGCGTGACGTGGAACACGGTCGCGCCCGGCTGTTCGTCCGCGCGATCCGCGAACTTCTCGGCAAGCGCCTCGTAGCCGAGCTGCACGAGGTAGTGCTGCGCCTCGCGCAGCGGCTGGTCGAGCCGGTCGCGCACGAATTCCCAGCGCGCGCGCACGCGCTTGAGCAGCTCCAGCGCCTGCTGCACGCGGTCTTCCAGCAGCTCCGCGCTCGGGATCTCGTTCGCGTCGTCGGTCTTGCCGAGCGGCAGGTTGCCGCCGCGGAAGAACGTCTCGAGCGCGTCGACGAGCTGCAGCTTGTTCTTCAGCGACAGCTCGATGTTGATCCGCTCGATGCCGTCGGTGTACTCGCCCATCCGGTTCAGCGGGATCACGACGTCTTCGTTGATCTTGAACGCGTTGGTGTGCTTCGCGATCGCGGCCGTGCGGCTGCGGTCGAGCCAGAAGCGCTTGCGCGCCTCCGCGCTGATCGCGACGAAGCCTTCGCCGCTCTTGCCGTTCGCCATCCGGATCACTTCGGACGTCGCGTGCGCCACGGCGTCGGCGTCATCGCCGACGATGTCGCCGATCAGCACCATCTTCGGGAATGCGTTGCGCTTGCTCTTGGTCGCGTAGCCGACCGCGCGCAGGTAGCGCTCGTCGAGGTGCTCGAGGCCCGCGAGGATCGCACCGCCCTGCTTCGACGTTTCGAACAGGTAGTCCTTGATCTCGACGATGCTCGGGATCGCCTCGCGCGCCTGGCCGAAGAACTCGAGGCAGACGGTGCGCGTGTGCGCGGGCATCTTGTGCAGCACCCAGCGCGCGGACGTGATGAGCCCGTCGCAGCCTTCCTTCTGCACGCCCGGCAGGCCGGCGAGGAACTTGTCGGTCACGTCCTTGCCGAGCCCTTCCTTGCGGAACCGGCGGCCCTCGATCTCGAGCATTTCGGTCTTGAGCAGCTTCTCGCCCGGCGCGTACGCGCCGTCGAACCACTTCAGCTCGAAGCGCGCGACCGCGATGTCGTGGATCTTGCCCTGGTTGTGCTCGTGGCGCGTGACTTCGAGCCAGTTGCCGTCCGGGTCGACCATCCGCCACCAGGCCAGGTTGTCGAGCGCGGTGCCCCACAGCACGGCTTTCTTGCCGCCCGCGTTCATCGCGACGTTGCCGCCGATGCACGACGCATCGAGCGACGTCGGATCGACCGCGAACACGTAGCCGGCCGCCTCGGCCGCCTCGGTCACGCGGCGCGTGACGACGCCCGCGCCGGAGAAGATCGTCGGCACCTTGTGCGCGACGCCCGGCAGTTCGGTCAGCTCGACCGCGCCGAGCTGTTCGAGCTTTTCGGTGTTGATGACGGCCGAGAACGGCGTGAGCGGCACCGCGCCGCCCGTGTAGCCGGTGCCGCCGCCCCGCGGGATCACGGTCAGGCCGAGCTCGAAGCAGGCCTTGATCAGTGCCGCGATCTCGGCCTCGGTATCGGGCGTCAGCACGACGAACGGGTATTCGACGCGCCAGTCGGTCGCGTCGGTCACGTGCGACACGCGCGACAGCCCGTCGAAGCGGATATTGTCCTTCTCCGTGCAGCGGCCGAGCGCCTTGGTCGCGCGGCGGCGCAGGTCGGCCATCTTCTCGAATTCGTCGGCGAACTCGTTGACCGCCCGCTGCGCGGCGGTTTCGAGCATCTCGACGCGCGATGCGCGCTCGCGGCCCGCCTCGTCGCGGTGCTCGGTGAGATCCGCGCTGCGGCGCTTGCCGATCTCGGTCAGGCGGTGGTTCAGCGCCTCGATCAGCAGCGCGCGGCGCTTCGGATTGTCGAGCAGGTCGTCCTGCAGGTAGGGGTTGCGGCGCACGACCCAGATGTCGCCGAGCACTTCGTACAGCATCCGTGCCGAGCGGCCCGTGCGGCGCTCGGCACGCAGTTCGTCGAGCACCGACCACGCCTCTTCGCCGAGCAGGCGGATCACGATCTCGCGATCCGAGAAGGACGTGTAGTTATAGGGAATCTCGCGCAAGCGGGGCGCGGGGTCGGCGGCGACGGCGGCGGCCGCGCCATGCGGATCGAAAACTTGTGGTGCGTTCATGTTCGGACGACTCGGAGGGCCGATACACCGTGCACGGGCGTCGGCAAGCGCGTGGGCGCAATCTTGGGGAAATCTGTTCTGTTACCAGGCGCGCGGCTGTCCTTCATGGGGCCGGAGCGGGCGGTTCGCCCCTCCTGGCCGGCGACAGGGCCTGGTGGCACTCGGAACGATCAGCACGATCGCGCGCGGCGCGCATGCCGTTCGGCCGCGGGGCTGGCTGCGCGCGGCGTCGGCTTCAACGGTGCGATCCGAGGGTGCCTCTGCATCTTCCGATCCTTGATTCAAAACGGAATTCTAACCCATGATCGGCCCGTCCGTGGCACGCCGGACAGGTCGTGGGGCTATCGCCGCGAGCCGCACCGGACGGGGCTCGGCGCGGTTTGGCTCGATCATTCGCCGTCCGTCCGGTCGGTAACCGTGCGGTTAAGCCGGCAGAGAAGGCGCGCCCGGCGCCGCGAACGCCCGGCCCGCCCCCCCCTTCGCGGCCGCCCGCCCGGCATGCCGCTTGCATGCGGGCGGACCCTTGGCGCTATCATTGATCCTTTACCGTCTGCATCCGCACTGCACGCGAGCGTCCATGGCATCCCACGATTACCTGAAGAAAATCCTCACCGCGCGCGTCTACGACGTCGCGATCGAGACGGAACTCGAACCCGCCCGCAACCTGTCGGCCCGGCTGCGCAATGCCGTTTACCTGAAGCGCGAGGACAACCAGCCGGTGTTCTCGTTCAAGCTGCGCGGCGCGTACAACAAGATGGCGCACATTCCGGCGGACGCG
>NZ_CADFDK010000014.1 GCF_902832885.1 Burkholderia seminalis DSM 23518 | reverse complement strand
ATGCACGGCGTCGCGATCAGCTTCGGCAGCCCCTGGCCATCGTACTCGGCCGGATGCTGCAGCCCCTGCCAGCCGCCTTCGACGAACTGGCGGAACGCGTCGCCGAAGCCGGGCGTCGCGCTCACCACACCGGCCTTCCAGCTGCTCGGGTGGCGGTCGCCCTCGACGTTCAGCGGCGCCAGCACCTCGCCGCAGAATTTCGCGGACTCCTCGAGCACGGCCTGCGCCGTGTCGTAACCGGCATCCTCGAAACCCGGCAACTGCGCGACGGCGTCGATGCCCGCGAGTTCCTTCAGCACGAACAGCATGTCCTTGACGGGGGCGTTATAGCTCATGGTCGATGTTCCAATCAGGCGGTGAATGAGGCGCGCCCGGGCGGGCGGATACGGCAGAACCGGCCAGACCCGGGCGACGTGACGACCCATCGTAATGCCGCCGTCGCCGATTCTCATTGTCATATCCGGCCCACATAGTGACAAAACCGGCCACGGGATGGGGAGGTGTGGCCGGGAACGGTCGGCTGGACACGGGTTTGGCGGGAAGGCGTTTCAGGGATTCGGCCTGCGTTCGACAGTACACCCGACCTGAGAAATCAGCTGCTGCGTGTACCATACCTCTCAAATCGCACATCTCGACCGATCAAACATCACGCAAATAGAAAATGACCATGACCGATGCAGTGATTCGAGCCGGGGCATTGGCTGCAGTATTGCTTGCGGCAAATCGAATCAGGAAAAAAGGGACAGCCTCCCGACCGCCTGTCAAGTCAAAATCGGCCGCGGCGCAGCGCGTGGCAGCCACCGCAGTGTCGGCAGTCATCTTGCTCATTTACCTCTACGCCATGCGCCACTATCTGGCCGCACTCTTTCGCCATTAAGTCCCCATAGAAAGCGAATACGAGGTGATGACGCCGTCGGTCAGTCCGCACCACGCTTCTTCGACATCCATTCTCGCAAACGCACGTTTGGCTTGACGAAAACGAGGCCGCGCCGGTTCGATATTCGATTCGATTGCCGTCCGGCGCATGGACACCCTTCGGGCGCGTGGCGGTGCGCTGCAGTGAGTCAAATCGCGTTTTGCCTTCGCAAATGCCCACGTCATAAAGGGAGCCGGCTATGGGACCAACCGATGGCAGCCGGTTATGGGAGCCGCCCGCGAAATCCGGCTGCCCCCGCACGTATCAGGCCTGGCGCCGGTAAGTCCCCGGCGTGCTCCCCGTCCAGTGCCGGAACGCGCGATGGAACGCGCTCGGATCGTCGAAACCGATATCGGCGCCGATCGCCGCGATCGTGTCCGGCGTGTCCGTCAGCCGCTGGATCGCGATGTCGCGCCGCAACTCGTCCTTCAGCACCTGGAACGTCGTTCCTTCGGCAGCAAGGTGACGGCTCAGCGTGCGCACCGAACAATGCAGGTGCTCGGCCGCCTGCTCGATCACGGGCAGGTCGGGCAGCGCCGCCGACAGGTACTGCCGCACGCGATGGCACACGAGCTGTTCGCTGAACGTTTCGAAGATCCAGTCTCCGGGCGCACGCGCGAGAAACTTGCGCAGGTTGCGCTTGCTCTGCCGGATCGGTGCGTCGAGGTAGTCGGCACTGAAGCGCATCAGCGTGCGCTCGCGGTCGAACTTCACGGAGCCGGTGAAGAAATACAGGTGTTCGACCGCGTGGCGCGGCCGCGGGCACGCGAACTCGATCTGCAACAGCGGGATCTTCTGTCCGATCAGCCAGGAACACACGCCGTGCACGAGCTTGAGCATCAGTTCCTGGCCGAGCGCGCCGATCGGGCCGATCGCGTCGTTCGGGCGCAGCAGCACCTGCGCGACGAGGCCGTCGCGCTTCGATTCGACGAAGAAGTCGTCGAGCAGGATATGGAAGAATTGCCCGAAACGATGCAGCGCCGTTTCGAGGTTGCGCGCATCGAGCAGGCTCAGGCACAGGTACTTCAGCGTGCCGCCGCGCAGCGGGCGCGAGAAGATGCCGGGCATCTCGTCGTCGAGGTCAATCGCGAGCGTGCGGTACAGCGTCGAGAACTGCTCCTCCGTCACGCGCGCATGCGGCTCGCCAAGCAGCTCGAGCGGGATGCCGGCGCCGCGCAGGTAGCGCTCGACCACGTCGCGCTGCGCGCCCGCACTTGCCAGGAAGCCGTTGACGAGCGAGATCGGCACCGTCGCGCTCGGCGACGGCAGCGCATGCCCGGGCCGGGCGGAAAGTGAGTCAGAACCGGTCATCGCGTCCCCGTCGGTCGAACCGCTCGCATTGTACTTGAGCGGCCCGCGCCGGGCCTTCGGGGCCCTCGCGGTCTTCGGCGCGCGGGGCCGCGCCGCGGCGGCAGCGCGGCGCATCGTCGCCGTCAGTCGATACGGCTCAGTTCCCGCCGCAGGATCTTGCCGACCGTCGACTTCGGCAGCCGGTCGACGAAGCGGACGATCTTCGGCACCTTGTACGCCGCCAGGCTCGCGCGGCAATGCGCGACGAGTTGTGCCTCGCTCACGTCGGTATCCGGCAAGCGCACCACGAACAGCTTGACGGCCTCGCCCGTGCGCGGATCCGGCACGCCGATGCATGCGCATTCGGCGACGCCCGGCAGCGCGGTCGCGACCGCTTCCACTTCGTTCGGGTACACGTTGAAACCCGACACGATGATCATGTCCTTCTTGCGGTCGACGATCCGCAGGAAGCCGGCCTCGTCGAACACGCCGACGTCGCCGGTACGGAAATAACCGTCCGCGGTGAACGCGGCCGCGTTCGCGTCCGGCTTCTGCCAGTAGCCGCTCATCACCTGCGGCCCCTTCACGCAGATCTCGCCCGCTTCGCCGATCGCCACCTCGCGGTCCTGGTCGTCGAGGAGCTTCACGTCGGTCGACGGCAGCGGCAGGCCCGTGGTGCCCGTGAAGGCATCGATCGACTGCGGGTTGAACGACACGACCGGCGACGTTTCGGACAGCCCGTAACCCTCGCGGATGAAATTGCCCGTCACGGCCTTCCAGCGCGACGAGATCACGTCGATCACCGCCGCGCCGCCGCCGGCCGACAGCTTCAGCCGCGACCAGTCGACTTCCTTCAGCCGCGGATGGCCGGCGAGCCCCGCGTACAGCGTGTTCACGCCGACGAACACCGTCGGCCGCGCGGCCTTCAGCACGTCGATGAACCCGTCCATGTCGCGCGGATTCGCGACGAGCCAGTTCTGTGCGCCGATCGCGAAGTAGGACAGGAAGTTCACCGTCAGCGCGAAGATGTGATACAGCGGGATCGCCGTGACGACGACCTCTTCGCCCGGCGCCCGCGCGGCCGGCACGATCGCCGCGAACTGTTCGATGTTCGCGACGAGGTTGCGGTGCGACAGCGCCGCGCCCTTCGACAGGCCGGTCGTGCCGCCGGTGTATTGCAGCAGCAGCAGGTCCGCGCCGCCGAGCGCGACCGGCGCGTACGCGAGCGCTTCACCCGCGGCAATCGCGTCCGCGAGCGCGATCGAGCTGGGCGGCAGCGCGTCGCACGTGCCGGCCGGCGCATCGACGACGCCGAGATCGCCGCGCCCCACGCTCAGCACGGTGCGCACACGCGTGGCGCCGACCACGTCGGCGAACGTGCCCATCGAGCCGCCGCAGACGACGGCCACCTCGACGCCCGCGTCGTCGAGCTGATGCTCGAGCTCGCGCGCGGTGTAGTGCGGGTTCACGTTGACCTGGACCGCGCCGATCTTCGCGACGGCGACGAACACGACCGGAAACGCGAGCACGTTCGGCAGCATCACGGCCACGCGATCGCCCTTGCGCACGCCGACGACCTGTTGCAGATAGGCGGCCAGCGCGGTCGACAGGCGGTCGACGTCGGCATAAGTGAGCGTGCGGCCGTACGCATGGAATGCCGGGCGATCGGCAAAGCGGCGCATCGCATCGTCCAGCAGCGCGCTGACGGAAGGGTGGCGATCGGCGTCGATCTCGGCGGGGATCGAGCCATACGACCCGGTCCAGTGTCTCTTCGTCATGTCTCACTCCTCGGCTCGGGGGACGGTGCGCACCCGGCGCACCGTTCGCACGGCGGCCTGCACGCCGAAAGGACGCGGGCCGTCGCCTGACCGGCGACTATCGCCCGCGCGACGCGCTTTGCAAATGATCCGGGCGGCCGAAAAGATGATCGAAACGGACATGCGGGCAGGCGCACTTGTCCAGACAACCTCGCTTGCCGCGGCGGGCAGCCGTTTATTCCGCAACGCGGATTGCAAAGCATCAAGCGGCATGGCAGCGCCCGCCGCCCTTCTTCATAATCGACGATCGCCCTTCATTCGCCACAACGATGCAGCCGCTTTCCCTCGCTCCCGCCGACACCTTCTCGTCCGTTCGATTTTTGCTGACCGACATGGACGAGACCCTGACCCATCGGGGCCGCCTGGCCGCGCACACCTATGCGGCCCTCGAGCGGCTGCAGGCGCACGGCATCCGCGTGATTCCCGTGACTGCCGCGCCGGCGGGCTGGTGCGACCAGATGGCGCGCATGTGGCCGGTCGACGGCGTGATTGCGGAGAATGGCGGACTCTTCATTCGGCGCGGCCCGGACGGGCACGGCGTCGAACGCCGCTACTGGCACGCGGACGACGCGCTCGCCGACGCGCGTGACGCACGCCGGCGTATCGCGCGGCATGTGGAGAAGGCCGTCCCTGCCGCACGCCTCGCGGACGACCAGGACTTCAGGCTGACGTCGCTCGCGTACGCACGCACGGGCTCCGGCCAGGACGACCGGATACTCGACGCGCTGGTCGCGGCCGGTGCGGACGCGACCATCAACAATCTGTGGATCATCGGCTGGATCGGCGGATACGACAAGCTGTCGATGTCGCTGCGCGTGCTGTCGGGCACCTACGGCGTCGACGCCGACACCGCGCCGGCGTGCGTCGCGTATTCCGGCGATTCCACGAACGACGCGCCGATGTTCGGCTATTTCACGCACACGGCCGGCATGAGCACCGTGGTCGACTATCTGCAGCACTTGCCCGTCCTGCCGCGATGGATCACGCAAGGCCCCGGCGGCAGCGGATTCGTCGAGTTCGCCGACGCGATCCTGCGTGCTCGTCCGGACGTTCAGGGCTGACCCGATGCGGCGGTCCGACTATCGCCCTGCCGGCATGAACACCATACGGGATCGGGCGATTCCGGTCGCCGGCCGCGCCTGATACGATCGCTTCGCTTCCGGTTCGCGACGGCCCCCCCCTTCCGCAACCGCCGCCGATGAAGCCGGCGCATCCGCACGACGAATCACGTCCGTCTCGTCGCCCGGTCACGCCGGTCGACCCGTCATCCTCATGATAAGGATTGCTTCGTAACTGCCAGCTATCCCGGCAGTGCACGGAAACAAGACCGGACTCCTCGGTCAACCACTCGATCAAAGGTCAATCGCCATGCCTGAACGCATCTCGTTTGGACAGCTTCCCGCCCGACTGCTCGACGTCGTGCTCAACGTCGAGGAATACGCGAACCACACCGGTCACGACTTCAAGCTCGTCGAACTGGTGCGCGCACGTGTGTCGCAGCTGAACGGCTGCGCGTATTGTCTCGACCGCCATATCAAGGAAGGCATCCATGCCGGCGACGATCCGCTGCGCTACAACCTGCTGCCGGTATGGCACGAAACGCCCGATCTCTACAACCCGAAAGAGCAGGCCGCACTGCGCTGGGCCGAAGCGCTCACGTTGCTCAGCGAGCACGCGATCGACGACGCGCTCGTCGCCGCGACACGCGAGCACTTCGATCGCGACGAACTGGCGACACTCACGCTGATCGTCGCGCAAATCAACACGTGGAACCGGCTCGCGAAGCCGTTCGCATGGCAAGCCGGCGTGTTCCAGGCCGGCTGACGCCGGTCGAGGCCGGGTGCGCCGGGTCATGCCGGCGCGCGTATCAGGGTGAACCCTGTAGCGCATGGGACCGTTCCCGCGCAGAATTGCGTGCCGTAAACGATATCGATTCGGACGCAGGATCCCGCCATGCCGCGCAGTGCGCTCTTGAACCCGACGGCCACCCGCGCAGCCCGCCTGCCGGACGCCGCGCCCGCTCACGCGCTGCGCGAGCAGCGCTTCACGCCGGCCAAGCTGGCCGTGCTGCTCGACGTGGCCGCCCAGGCCGGCCTCGACCCGGCCGCGGTGCTCGACGGCACCGGCCTGACGCCGACCGACGTCGCGGACCCGTTCACGCTCACGTCGCCGCTGCAGTTCCTGACAGCCGCGCGCCATGCGATCGGCCACTACGACGGCACCGATCTCGGCGTGCGCGTCGGCCGCCGGCTGCACGCGTCGAGCTACGGGATGTACGGCTACGCGATGCTGTGCTCGGAATCGCTCGCGCACGCGTTCGATTCGGCGGTCAAGTATCACCGCCTCGCGAACGGCATGCTCGCGATCCGCTGGGTCGAACAGGGCGACACCGCGTCGTGGCTGTTTCCGGACCGGCACGAAGTCGCGCTGCCGGATCTCGACGCGCCGCTGTACCGTTTCCTGATCGACATGCAGTTCGCGCTGCACGTGACGATCATCAAGGACGTGATGGGCGCGTGGTGCGTGCCGGCGCGCGCGCAGTTCGCGCAGCCGGAACCGCCGCACGCGGCAGCACTGGCCGACGCGCTCGAATGCCCGATCGCGTTCGACCAGCCGCACCACGTGCTCAGCTATCCGGCCGCCTGGCTCGCGCGCGCGCCGCAGCTCGCGAATCCGATCACCGCCGCGCAGGTGTCGTCGCACTGCGCGAGCCTGCTCGAGGCATTGCGCAGCCAGGCCGGCGTCACGCGGCGCGTGTACCAGGAACTCACGCGCACGCCCGGGCAGTTTCCCGACATCGACGCGATCGCGGACACCTTGTGCATCACGTCGCGCACGTTGCGCCGCAAGCTCGAAGCCGAAGGCACGTCGTACAGCGAGCTGCTGACGAGCGTGCGCAAGGCGCTCGCGATCGACTACCTCAGCACGACCACGCTCAGCACCGAGGACATCGCGCTGACCCTCGGCTTCAGCGATGCGGTCGGGTTCCGCCACGCGTTCAAGCGCTGGACCGGCACGACGCCGAGCGACGTGCGGCGCAAGCGCGGCGGATAAGCACGGCGGATGCCGCCGACGGCGGTCAGCGCGCGTCGCCGGCCGCCGCCGGCGCGACCGCCAGCGCAAACTCGAACACCGCGCCGCGCCCAGCCCGGTCGACGAGCCGGATGCCGCTGCCGTTGAGCGCGAGCATCCGGTGCACGATCAGCAGGCCGAGCCCGCCGCTCGTCACCGTGCCGCCGCTCATCGGCCGCTGCGGCCGCTGGAACAGCCCTTCGCGCCGCGCGGCCGGAATCCCCGCGCCGGTATCCGCCACGGTCACGACCACGCGGTCGCCCCGCGGCTCCAGCGCGACCTCGACCTCGCCGTGCGACGGCGTGTGCCGCAGCGCGTTGTCGAGCAGGTTGGTCAGCACGCGCTCGATCATCCCGAGATCGGCCGACACGACCGGCACGCGCGGCGGAATCCGCGCATGCAGCGCGACGCCGCGCGACGCCGCGGTCAGCTCGAATTTCTGGAACACGTCCTGCACGAGATCGACGAGCGAGAACGGCTCGCGCTCGGCCTGCACGCCGCCCGATTCGAGCCGCGCGAGCTCGAACAGCGCCTGCGCGAGCCGGCCGACCTTCGCGCTCTGCGCGAGCGCGATCGACAAATAGCGCCGCCGCTCGGGTTCGGCGAGCGTGTCGGCCTTCAGCGACAGCGTCTCCAGATAGCCGTGCAGCGAGGTCAGCGGCGTACGCAGGTCGTGCGAGATGTTCGTGATCAGTTCGCGCCGCTGCTGGTCCTGGCGCGTCAGCGCGCGCCACTGGTCGCCGATCCGGTCGGCCATCTGCGCGAACGCGGATTCGAGCACCACGATGTCGTCGCCGCGCCGGCCCGGCGAGCGCGGCACCGGCGGCTGCGTGTCGGGCGCGCCGTTCGCGTCGAAGCCGCGCATCGCCTCCGTCAGCAGGCGCAGCGGGCGCGTGATGAAACTGAACGCGGTGAGACCCGCGATCAAGCCGAGCAGCGCGACCACCGCCATCGACCACAGCGTCGTGCGCAGCACGTTGCCGGCGTCGACGCGCGCGGCAAGCCGGTCGTGCGCCTCGCCGAGCAGCACCACGTAGATGTAGCCCAACGGCGGCTGCCCCGCGCGCTGCAGCGGCGCGGCGCTGAACACCTTGCGCGCGTCCGGGCTGCGCGGGTCGTCGCCGAGGATCGGCAGCGGCCGGCCCGCGATGAATTGCTGCACGGGCGCGAGATCGATACGGTCGCGCTTCACGTGGCCGGGCGGCGCATCGTCGCCCTTGATGCGCCCGGCGTTGTCGAGCAGGTACACCTCGACGCTCGGGTTCACGCCCATCAACTGGCTGAACAGCGTGCGCACGGCGTCCGGGCGCAGCCCGTTCGCGTCCATCAGCGGCGCACTGTTGGCGATGTTCGCGGCCAGGTCGCGCGACAGCGCCTGCACGACTTCCTTTTCACGCATGTCGTTCGCGCGGATCTGCAGCCACGCGGACGCGCCGGAGCACGCGAGCAGCAGGATCGAGAACACGAGCGACAGCCGCTGGGTGAGCGTGAGCGTCATCATGCGTCCCGCTGGCCCGGCGCGGCGAGCTTGTAGCCCCGTCCCCACACGGTGAGGATCCGCACGGGTTCGGCCGGATCGACCTCGATCTTCGCGCGCAGCCGGTTGATGTGGGTGTTGACCGTGTGTTCGTAGCCTTCGTGCTGGTAGCCCCACACCGCGTTGAGCAGGTCCATCCGCGAAAACACCTTGCCCGGGTGCCGCGCGAAGAAGTACAGCAGGTCGAATTCGCGCGGCGTGAGGTCGATGCGCGCGCCGTCGACGCTCGCCTCGCGCGCGATCGGATCGAGCGCGAGCCCCCCGACGTCGAGCGTGCCCGCGTCGATGCGCGAATCGCGCGCGAGCGCATCGACGCGCCGCAGCAGCGCCTTCACGCGCGCGATGAGTTCGAGCACCGAGAACGGTTTCGCCAGGTAGTCGTCGGCGCCGAGCTCGAGACCGAGGATCCGGTGGACCTCGCTCGACCGCGCGCTCGTGATGATGATCGGCGTGTAGCGCGTCATCGCGCGGGCGCGCCGGCAGATCTCGAGGCCGTCGACGCCCGGCAACATCAGGTCGAGGATCAGCGCATCCCAACCGCCCTGTTCGAGCAGGCGCAGCCCTTCGGCACCGTCCGCGCTGTGCACGACTTCATAGCGCTCGTCACGCAGGTGCAGGCTCAGCACGTCGGCGATGTCGGCGTCGTCCTCGACGATCAGGATGCGTTTCGGTTGGTCCATGGCGGTGGGCGGCGGCACGTCGAAGCTCGGTTCGATAACGGTGGTCGGCGGGCGATCGGCGGCCCGGGTCGAGTCGCGGCGGAAAAGCCGCGCTGCCGTCATTGTGCAAAATTTTGCCGCGGGAAGTGATCACATTTCGTTGAACTCTTGATCACCCTCGTTCCGCGAGCCAGTGCCCTCAACGCTTTCCGCCCCGTCCCCCAAAACAACAGACGAGTTGTCCCGCTCGAACACGCGATTGGCGCCCGTATGCGCGGCAAGCCGTGCGGCAGGCGAACCCGGAAGCCGGCCGGCTCCGCCGACGCGACATCGAAACATCGAATCCAGCCCTATTTGTCGGAGGGGCACCATACCCACGCGAGCCCGATATCGGCATAATATTGCCCGCCGCGCGAGCGACCCGCCTTCGCTGCGCCGGTGAATCGAATCCGAAGCCCTGGAGCAAGCATGCGTGACATCATCGACGGTTTTCTACGTTTTCAGCGCGACGTCTACCCGCAACGCGTCGAACTCTTCAAGCAACTCGCCACGTCGCAGAACCCCAAAGCACTGTTCGTCACGTGCTCCGACAGCCGCGTCGTGCCGGAACTGCTCACGCAGCGCGAACCGGGCGAACTCTTCGTGATCCGCAACGCGGGCAATATCGTGCCGTCGTACGGGCCTGAACCCGGCGGCGTGTCGGCCACGGTCGAATATGCGGTTGCCGTCCTCGGTGTTCGCGACATCGTGATCTGCGGCCACTCGGATTGCGGCGCGATGGGCGCGATTTCCCGTTGCACCTGCCTCGATCACTTGCCCGCTGTCGCGAACTGGCTGCGCCACGCCGACGCCGCGAAAGTCATCAACGCCGCGCATCAATACGATACGCCGGGCGCGAAGCTCGACGGGCTCGTGCGTGAAAACGTGATCGCCCAGCTTGCCAACCTCCGCACCCATCCCTCCGTCGCACTCGCGCTCGAGCAAGGACGCATGAACCTGCACGGGTGGGTGTACGACATCGAGACGGGCGGGATAGACGCACTGGACGGCGCGACCCGGCGCTTCGTCCCGCTGGCCGAGTCGCCCACGGTGGTCGCCGTGGACGCACGCAATCGCGGGCAGGTCTAGTTCGGCCGTGCGTAGGCGCGCCGCGTCTCGCGCAAACCGATGGCCGGCGCCGCCCGTTCAATGCGCGGTGCGGCGCAGCATCGCGGTATCGTAGCCGAGCGTCCGTACGCGCTCGACGAGCACGGCGGCTTGCTCGGCCGACGGCTTCGCGACGCGCGTCAGGATCCACAGGAATCGCCCGGACGGCTCGCCGACGATCGACCATGAATAATCGTCGGCGTGATCGAGTATCCAGTAGTCGCCCAGAAAGAACGGCCCGAAGAACGACACTTTCAATTTCGCGTCGCCGCTGTTCGCCACGATCCTCGCCCTTCCGTCCGAACTGCGCGCGGGGCCGTCCGGCCCGCCTTCGCGACAGGTATTGCGCACGCCGATGAGGCCGTCGTCGCGTTTCGCATAGTCGGCCGTCACGCCGTCGCAACCGCGCTCGAAACGGTTTTCATAGCGCGCGAACTCATACCATCTACCCACATAGCGATCGAGATCGACCGCCTTGGCCGGTTGCGGCACCTGCGCGTTGCCGCTCTTGCCGCCCGCGAGGCCCGCGCATCCCGCGAGCAACAGTGCCGCGCCGGCAACGGCCACGGCGGCCGTCCGCACGGACGCACGAAAAACAGATCGCTTCATTGAAGCCCTCCCGGCCACGAAATCGCATCATTGTGCATGCAACCACCCTGCCGCGTCAGCAGCGGCGGGTGCAGCGGTCGTCTGCATCCCGGCGGGCGATTCGTTCGTATCTCGTTGCAACGTCTTCATACGGTTCGCCACCATGCGCGACATTCAGCGGGTCCGCCGTCGATCGCTCGATCAAGTGCATCCGGCAGTGCTATATTTCGCTCGACATTCACGCCATGGCGATTCTCGCCATTTCTTCAGCATGAACGACACGCCGGATGGTGCCGAGCGCTTCGACCCGTCAACCGACGCCGATGCCGTGCGTCGCGAACACCTGAACCAGGTCATGTCGCGGGTCGCGAGCGGCGACCAGGCGGCTTTCGCCGAGCTGTACCGGCTGAGCTCGTCGCGGGTGTTCGGCATCATCGTGCGCATGGTTCACGATCGCGGGGAAGCCGAGGATCTGCTCCAGGAGGTCTACACGGCCGTGTGGCGACGGGCCGACGCATTCGATCCGGCACGCGGCGGTGCGATGACGTGGCTGACCACGCTGGCGCGCAACAGGACGATCGACCGGTTACGGCAGCATCGCGAGGCGCCACTCGACGACGAACAGATGCTGGATCTCCCCGACGAGGATCCGACGCCCGCCGCGCTCGCGGAGGCAAGCCAGGAGCGCCAGCGCCTCGAACGCTGCCTCGAGCGGCTGGAGCCGGTTCAGGGCCGCGCAATACGCGAGGCTTTTTTCAGCGGCGCGACTTACAGCGAACTCGCCGCGCGCCTGCGTGTGCCGCTCGGAACCATGAAAAGCTGGATCCGGCGCAGCCTGATGCAGCTGAAGGGATGTCTCGAGCAATGAATACGCCCGCCGATCACGATCCCGAATTGCGCTGCGCGGAATACGCGCTCGGCGTGCTCGACGCCGATGCGCGGCGCGCACTCGAGGCATCCGCCGCACGCGATCCGCTATTGCAGGCGACGCTGGCACGCTGGCAGCGCCGCTTCGCACCGCTCGCGGAAGACATCGCCCCCGTCGCCCCGCCCGGCCGGGTCTGGACGCGAATCCAGCGTGACCTCGGCTTCTTCGTTCCGCCGGCCGCACACGGCACCGCGCCATCGGACGGATGGTGGAACAGCCTGCGACTATGGCGCTGGGTCGGCCTCGGCGCGAGCGCGGCCGCGCTCGGACTGCTCGCGGTCAACCTGATCCGGGTGAACGAAGCGCCGCCGCGCGCGGCCGCCGTCGCGGGCAGCTACATGGTGGCCACGATTGCACGAGCGGACGGCGTCGCACACTGGACCGCCACGGTCGACCTGCGCCGCGCCCGGATGGTCGTGGTACCGGCGGACAAGCCGACGATCGCCGCGAATCGCTCGACCGAGCTCTGGCTGATTCCGCCGAATGCGAAGCCGATCTCGCTCGGCGTATTCACGCCGGACGCGCCGGCGTCGATGACGCTGCCGCCCGCGATCGTCGCGCAGCTCAGCGCGCGCGCGGTGCTCGCCGTGTCGATCGAGCCGCGCGGCGGCTCGCCGAGCGGTCAACCCACCGGTCCGGTGCTCGCCACCGGGGCCATGCACGCGGCATAACGGGCGCCGCGCCACCCCGCGTCGGGCAACCGCCCTTCGCGGGAGAGCGCGGTGCGCGCCCCTGTCGTCCGCGCGCAAGTCGCGGCGCATCCCGATGCATCCGTTTGGCCTTCGGCTCCGTATATGACGGATATCGCGTCCCCGGAGCCGCCCGCATGCCTGCCGTCGCCGTTGCCCTCCTCGCTTTCGTCGGACTGTTTCTGTCGTTCACGGCGGTGTGGATCGGCCAATTGCGCTCGCGGAATGCAGGGATGATCGACCCGGTCTGGGCGGTGACGCTCGGCGGCATGGCCATGTTCATCGCGGGGCTCGGCACCGGCCCGGTATTGAACCGCGCACTCGTCGCGACAGGCGGCGGCATCTGGGGGCTGCGGCTCGCGCGGCACTTGTGGCGTCGCAACCATCGGCAACCCGAGGACCGGCGCTATCGGCAATTTCGCCTGCAATGGGGCGACGCCGCGCCGCGCAACATGTTCTGGCTGTTCCAGTTGCAGGCGCTGATCTCGATGGTGCTGTCGGTCGCGTTCTTCGTCCCGGCATACAGTCCGGACGCGCCGTCCCGGTCCGCTGCCGTCGCCGCCGTGTCGATCTGGCTCGTCGCCGTGGCCGGAGAGGCCGCCGCCGACCGGCAGCTCAAGCACTTCCTGGCCGCCCCCGGCCGCCGCGACGGCGTCTGTCGGGTGGGCTGGTGGCGCTATTCGCGTCACCCCAACTACTTCTTCGAATGCCTGCACTGGTGCGCTTACGCGGCGCTGGCGATCGGCATGCCGTGGGGCTGGCTCACGCTGATGCCGCCGTTCCTGATGGCGTGGCTGCTGCTCAGGGTCTCCGGCCTGCCGCTGCTCGAGGCGCATCTCGTGCGAACGCGGCCGGGCTACCGGGAATACATGCGCACGACCAGCGCCCTCGTTCCGTGGCCGCCCAGGCCGGCCGCGTGCCCGCCCCTTGCCCGCCCCGACCATCCCGAAGACAGGAGTACGCGCTCATGACCGCCACCGCCTCGCAACCGTCGCCCGCCCGGATGCCCGCCCCCGGCGACACGTGGCTGATCCGCTGCTGCGAACGCGGCTGGCTGCCGGATCCGCTGATCCGCGCCGGGATGCGCGCCCTGCTGCGGCAGCGCCTGCGCGACGAACATCTGCTCGACGGCGAGCGGCGCGCGGCCGCCTTCGAGCGGCTGGTGCACGAACTGAACGCGAGCCCCATCGCGATCGATACGCAAGCGGCCAACACGCAGCATTACGAAGTGCCCGGCGCGTTCTTCGAAGCCCATCTCGGCCCCCGGCTGAAATACTCGTGCGGCTATTACCCGCTCGGCAACGAAACGCTCGCGCAAGCCGAGGACGCGATGCTGTCGCTTTACGCGGAGCGGGCCGGTCTCGCGGACGGCCAGCGCATCCTGGATCTCGGCTGCGGCTGGGGGTCGCTGTCGCTGTGGCTCGCCGAGCGCTATCCGCACGCGCGGATCGTCGGCCTGTCGAATGCTCACGGTCAGCGAAACTTCATCGAGCAATGCGCGGCCCGGCGCGGGCTGACCAATCTGCGGATCGTCACGGGCAACGTGGTCGACTTCGATTTCGCGCCCGGCGAAGCGGGTTTCGACCGCGTGCTGTCGATCGAGATGTTCGAGCACATGAAGAACTACCGGCAATTGCTCGCGAAAATCGCGCGCTGGATGCACGACGACGGCAAGCTGTTCGTGCACGTCTTCGCGCACAAGCTGCTCGCCTATCACTTCGCGGTGCGCGACGACACCGACTGGATGTCGCGCCATTTCTTCACCGGCGGCACGATGCCGTCGGCCCATCTGCTGCCGCGGTTCCAGGACGACGTCCGTCTCGACCGCCAATGGTGGATCGACGGCACCGCCTATGCTCGCACGGCCAACGACTGGCTCGCGTCGCTCGACGCCGCGCGCGGCCGGATCATGCCGATTTTCGAAACGGTCTACAGCGCCGACGCGCGGATCTGGTTCCAGCGCTGGCGCATGTTCTACATGGCGGTCGCCGAGCTGTTCGGCTATGCCGGCGGCCAGGAATGGGGCGTCGCCCACTACCTGTTCGACAAGCGGCCGGTACGCGCGTGAGACGTGTGATGCCGTCCCCGATCGTCCGCCGCTTCGCCGCCGCGCTCGCGGCAGGTCTTGCACTCGCCATCGCCGCGGGCTGCTCGGGCAATGCGCCGAACACGAATCCGCGTGCGGCCGTGCCCCTGTCGAGCGTGCCCGTCGACCTGCCGCGCTACATGGGCCGCTGGTACGTGATCGCCAACATCCCGTACTTCGCGGAACGCGATTACGTGGGCAGCCGTGCCGAGTGGACGCTGCGCGAGGACGGCCGGATCGACGACGTGTTCGTCGGCCGCAAGGGCGGCTTCGACCGGCCCGAGCAACGCTATCGCTTCGTCGATACGGCAAAGCCCGGCAGCGGGGGCGGCGAATGGCGTGTGCGGCTGTTCTGGCCGGTGTACGTCACGCAGTTGACGCTCTATGTCGATCCCGACTACCGCCATACGATCCTCGGCTACCCGGGCAAGACGCTCGGATGGATCTTCTCGCGCGAGCCGACGATGGACGACGCGACGTATCGCTCGCTGCTCGCGCGGCTCGATGCGATGGGCTACGACACGTCGCGCTTCAGGCGCGTGCCGCAAACACCGGGGCAGATCGGTCAACCGGGCTTCGCCTCGCCGGGCGAGCGCGACTGAAGCGGGCCACGCGCATCCGCCGCCCGCTTTGCTCCGTATCTCCGAACAACCCTTCCCGAGACCGCCGACCCGCCTGACGGAGACCCTTCGCGATGCACCAGCCCCTCACTGCCTTGCCGCCCGGGCGGCGGATCGCCGTCGTCGGCGCCGGCATCGCCGGCCTGGCGAGCGCCTACCTGCTGGCCCGTCGTCACCGCGTGACGCTGTTCGAGGCGGCCGGCTACCTCGGCGGCCACACGCACACCGTCGATGTCGAACTCGACGGCGCGCGCCACCCGGTCGATACCGGGTTCCTCGTCTTCAACGACCGGACCTATCCGAACCTGATCGCGCTGCTCGCCGAACTCGGCGTGGCCGCGCATCCGAGCGACATGTCGTTCTCGGTGTCGGTCGACGGCGGCCGGCTCGAATGGGCCGGCAGCAACCTCAACACCGTGTTCGCGCAACGCCGCAACCTGTTTTCGCCGACGTTTCTCGGCATGCTGCGCGATATCCTGCGCTTCAATGCATCCGCGCACGACCACCTCGATGCGGCGAGCCGCCAGCGGCTGTCGGTCGGCGAACTGCTCGCCGCGGGCGGGTACGGCGCACCGTTCCAGCATCATTACCTGCTGCCGATGGCGGCCGCGATCTGGTCGAGCGCGGCCGGCGACATCCTGCGGTTTCCGGCCGCCACGTTCCTGCGCTTCTGCCTGAACCACGCGCTGTTGCAGGTCAACAACCGCCCGCCCTGGCGCACGATCGCGGGCGGTGCACGGCAGTATGTCGAGCGCATCGCCGCGACGCTCGACGACGTCCGCCTGAACGCGCCGGTCCGTACCGTTCGGCGCGACGAACAGGGCGTCACGGTGGCGACCGACGCGGCCGGCGGCGAGCGGTTCGACGCCATCGTGCTCGCGTGCCACGCGCCGACGAGCCTGCGGCTGCTCGCGGACGCCAGCGAAGCCGAACGCGGCGTGCTGGGGGCCGTGCGCTATCAACGCAACGTCGCGGTGCTGCATACCGACACGGCCTTGCTGCCGCGCCGCCGGCGCGTGTGGTCGGCGTGGAACTACCTGAGCGGTCGTGCGGCGCCCGCTGCCGACGGCGCAGCGCCCGTGTGTGTGAGCTACCTGATCAACCAGTTGCAGCCGCTGCCGTTCCGCACGCCGGTCGTCGTCACGCTGAACCCGATCGACGCGCCCGCGCCCGACACGCAGCTCGGTCGCTACGACTACGAGCATCCGTTGCTCGATCTCGCCGCCGTCGACGCGCAGGATCGCCTGCCTGCGCTGCAGGGGCGGCACCGCACGTGGTTCGCGGGCGCGTGGACGGGCTACGGTTTTCACGAGGACGGCCTGAAATCCGCGTTGCGCGTGGCCGACGATTTCGGCGTGAAGCCGGCCTGGGCCAAGCCATGAACGTGCCGTTCGCGAGCGACGGCAGCGGCGCGCGGCTTCTGGTCGGGCACGTGATGCACGAGCGGCTGCGGCCCGTGCACCATGCGTTCACGTATCCGCTGTTCCAGGTTTGCTGCGACATCGAGCGGCTTCACGAAATCGGCGGCCACTGGTTCGGCGTCGATCGCTGGCGGCCGTTCGGACTCGCGTCGCGCGACTACGGTCCGCGTGACGGCCAGCCGCTTGCGCCCTGGCTGCGGGCCCGCCTCGCCGAAGCCGGCATTCCGGCCGACGGCCCGATCTGGCTGCAGACGATCCCGCGCCTCTTCGGCCATGCGTTCAACCCCGTGAGCTTCTGGTACTGCTACGACCGCGCGGGCCGCCTCCGCGCGTTGTACGCGGATGTGCGCAACACGTTCGGCGCGTACCACGGCTACCTGCTGAGCGCGACGCGGCACGCGCCGATCGGGGACGACACCGTCCTCGTCTGCCGCAAGACGTTTCATGTATCGCCGTTTTGCGACGTCGCCGGGACGTATGCGTTTCGCGTGCGTCAGCGCGGCGACCACCTGCTGGTCGCCATCGACTACCGCGACGACGACGGTCCGCTGCTGCGGACGGCGCTCGTCATGCAGGCCGGCCCGCTGAGTGCCGCGCGGGCGTGGCGCGCGCTCGCGCGGCAGCCGTTCAATGCGATCGGCGTGCTCGTCCGCATCCATTGGCAAGCGCTGCGGCTCTGGCTCAAGCGCGTGCCGTTCCACGGCAGGACGCCCCCCTGCCCGGCCGCCCCGCGCCGGTGCGCTGCCGCCCCCGTCGGCACCGGTGTCGCCGCCATGCCGCCCTGCGGTATCCGACCACGAGGTCCGCCCATGACCCTGCTGCGCCTGTTATCGAATGCCTCGCAACCCGCGCTGCCGCTTTCCGCGCGGTTGTTTGTCGCGCTGCTGCGGCGGCTGCGGCACGGCCACCTGATACTCGTGACGCCCGAAGGCGCGCAATACGTGTTCGGCGATCCGCACCGCCAGCCGGCCGCGACGCTGCAAATCCGCGACTGGCGGGCGTGCCGCGCGATCCTGCGCGCCGGCGACATCGGCTTTGCCGACGCGTATCGCGCGGGCCGCATCGACACGCCCGACCTCGTCGCGCTGCTGCGTCTGGCGATCCGCAACGAGCCGGCGATCGCGCGCACGGTGACGGGCGGCCGCTTCGCCCGCCTCTGGTATGCGCTGCGCCACCGGCTGCGGGCGAATACGCGCGCCGGCAGCCGCCGCAACATCCACGCGCATTACGATCTCGGCAACCCCTTCTACGCGCTTTGGCTCGACGAAACGTGGACGTATTCGAGCGCGTGCTTCGACGGCGACGCGCGGCGCTCGCTCGCCGACGCGCAGACGGCGAAATATCAGCGCATCGTCGATTCGCTCGGCCTGCGCGCCGGCATGCGCGTGCTCGAGATCGGGTGCGGCTGGGGCGGCTTCGCGATGCATGCGGCCCGCCAGGGGATCCACGTGCACGCGCTGACGATCTCGCCGTCGCAATACGCGCTGGCGGCGGAACGCATCGCGCGGGCGGGGCTGTCCGGTCTCGCGACACTCGAGTTGCGCGACTACCGTGACATCGACGGGCGCTACGACGCGATCGTGTCGATCGAAATGTTCGAGGCGGTGGGTGAAGCGTTCTGGCCGGTGTATTTCGACACGCTCAGGCAGCGCTTGAAAGCAGGCGCGCGGGCGTTGATCCAGTCGATCACGATCGCCGAATCGCAGTTCGATGCGTACCGTGCATCGAGCGACTTCATCCGCGAGTTCATCTTCCCGGGCGGCATGCTGCCAAGCGCCGAGCGCTTCGTCGGCGCGGCCCGGCACGCGGGCCTCGTCGCCGAACCGGTGCATGCGTTCGGTCTCGACTATGCGCGCACGCTGGGCACATGGCGCGCGGCGTTCGAGGCCAGCCTCGACGCGGTCCGCGCGCAAGGATTCGACGAGACCTTCATCCGCACCTGGCGCCTGTACCTGGCGTATTGCGAAGCGGGATTTGCCGAACGGCGCACCGACGTGATGCACTTTGTCGTCTCGAGCGGGGACCGCCATGACGCGTAGGCTCGCGATCCTCGTGGCCGTGGCCGCGTATGCCGCCACGCAGGTGGCGAACGCGGGATGCGTCGACGACGTGGCGTCGGCGCGGATGATCGGATCCGGCCGATTCTGCGTATTCGGGCTTTGCCTTTATGACGCGCAGCTTTGGGCGTCCCGTTCGCCCGCGGCATTCGATACGCCGTTCGCCCTTTCGCTCGCGTACCGCCACGACGTGAAGGGCGAGCGGCTCGTCGCCACCGGCATCGCCGAAATCGAGCGCCTGGCCGCGACGCCGTTGCCGGCGGCGACCCGCGACGCCTGGCGCGCCGACATCGCCGGCGCCTTTACCGACGTGCTGCGCGGCGACGTGCTCTGCGGCGTCTACCTGCCGGGCCGCGGCGCGCGTTTCTACAAGAACGACCGCTTGATGTCCGACGTCGCCGATCCGGACTTCGCGCGCGCGTTCTTCGCCATCTGGTTCGATCCGCGCACCCGGGCAGCATCGCTGCGCCGCGAGTTGCTTGGCGACCCGGTCCGCCAAGGGCCGAACATGTGAGCGTGCGACGACGGCCGCCGGCCGGCCGAACGCGCAGCGACTCATGCTTCATTCCGCCGCCGTCGAAACCGCCGCGTATCTCGTGCTGTCGCAAGCCGGCTGGCTCGTCTGCGTGTCGAGCGCCGCACATGGGCGCGGCTGGATCGGGACGCTGTGTGCGGTACTGCTGGCGGGCGGCCACCTGCTGCGCACCCGTTTCCCCGCCCGCGAAGTATCGTTGATCGCGATCGTCGCTGCGATCGGCTGGAGCTGGGATGCCGTACCCGTTGCGACGGGCACGCTGCACTACCCGAACGGCGTCTTGCTGGACGGAACGGCGCCTTACTGGATCGCGGGTTTGTGGGTGCTGTTCGCCGCCCAGCTGAACGTCCCGCTGCGCTGGCTGCGCGGGCGCTGGCTGGCCGCCGCGCTGCTGGGCGCCGTCGCCGGCCCGCTCTCGTTCCGGGCGGGCGCAGCGCTCGGCGCGGTGCGCTTCGTGAGCCCGACCGCGTGGATGCTGCTCGCATGCGGCTGGGCGGTCGTGCTGCCTGCGGCCGTCTGGTTAGGCCAGCGCCTGGACGGAACACGCGACGATCATTGACACGGTTCCGTGGGCATTACCGCTTGCCTGTCAACCGTTCTCGCTCTTCAAGACACGGGCCTTCCCGTTCTCCCGGACGCGTTCCGGACCGACATGACATTCCGGCCGGTCGTTTCCTTTAGTTGCGCCGACAACCGCTCGCCAAGTCGCCCCGTGTCGTGAGCAATACTGGCAAGCGTCGGTAACCGATCCGCTGCAAGGCGCTCGGGGCCTGCCCTGTCGGCAGCGGCGCCGGTCACGTGCGGCGGTGCCAGGCACCCGCGCCGGATCGCCGATCGAGAACTCGTGCGCGTTCTCGCGCAAGGTATGCGGTAGCGTCGCGACAAGGCCACTCTCGAAGCGATTGGACCGCCGGATCCGCTTCGATGAGCCGCCACGGCTCGGGGGCGCCGCGTTGAAACAGCGACCGGCGGGCGACACACCTGGAATCCGCAGCCGCTTCCGTCGCGGCCGCGAAGGGGGTCGAACATCGCGCTCAGTGATGCTCGTACAACGGCTGCGCGTCAAGCGACGCGAGCGATGACACGGCCGCACCGGCGACGACGGACGGGCGAGCGGCAATCGATTGCGACGACTGCGCGGCGATCTTCGCCTCCGCTGCCTGAATGTCGTCGGGATAGTACGGATCGCTGGCGACCGGCCGATAACCGGCCTTTTCGACCCGAACGAGATCGGCACGCACGTCGGCGCGCGTGACCGTACCGTCGGCGGTTTGCGCGAAGGCGACGATCGGCGCGCTCAATGCGCAGGAAAGCAGGACTGCACGAATCAGGTTGTTCATGATGTTCACCTCTCAAGATGGCGTATTGGCGTCCGCACACCAGGCCGGGCCGTCGCTCCGCATCGATGCGATGAAGAGTGGAATCCATTCTGCGATTCGCGCGCTTTCCGGAAGGTGAGGCTTCGATTACGGTCTTGTCATCTGATGGCTGCCGCCTGTCGGCCGCGAGCCAACCGGTCCGGTCGGACGCTGCGCACCCGCGCGCCGGCACAGATAACGGTTTCGTAATCTTCGGGTCAGGGTCGGGTCAACGCCGCGCCGGCAGACTGCACGCTCGTCGCATCGAATGCGAATCCGAGCCCTGCTTCGAGGAGCACCATCATGTGGATCGTCCGGCTGGCGTTACGCAGGCCCTACACGTTCGTCGTACTCGCGCTGCTGATCTTCATCGCGGGACCGCTTGCGCTGCTGCGCACCCCGACCGACATCTTCCCGAACATCGACATCCCGGTCGTCAGCATCGTCTGGTCGTACAACGGCTTCTCCGCGGAAGACATGGCCAAGCGCATCACGTCGAACTATGAGCGCGCGCTCACGTCCGACGTCGACGACATCGAGCACATCGAGTCGCAGTCGCTGAACGGCGTGTCGGTCGTGAAGATCTTCTTCCACCCGGGCGCCGACATCAATCGCGCGATCGCGGAAGCCGCGAGCAACGCCGCATCGATCCTGCGCATCCTGCCGCCCGGCACGCTGCCGCCGAACATCATCACGTACAACGCGTCGACGGTGCCGATCCTGCAGCTCGGTTTGTCGAGCGACACGCTCGCCGAGCAGCAGCTGTACGACCTCGGCAACAGCTTCATCCGCACGCAGCTCGCGACCGTCCAGGGCGCGGCGGTGCCGCTGCCGTTCGGCGGCAAGATCCGCCAGATCGTCGTCGACCTCGATACGCGCGCGCTGCAGGCGAAGGGGCTCGCGCCGATCGACGTCGTGAACGCGATCAACGCGCAGAACCTGATCCTGCCGGGCGGCACCGCGAAAATCGGCACGCACGAATACAACGTGCAGATGAACGGCAGCACGCAGACGGTCGCCGCGCTGAACGACCTGCCGGTGAAGACGATCGGCGGCAACGTCGTGTACGTGCGCGACGTCGCGCACGTTCGCGACGGCTACGCGCCGCAGACCAACATCGTGCGGGCGGACGGCAAGCGCGCGGCGCTGCTGACGGTCGAGAAGACCGGCAGCACGTCGACGCTGACGATCATCGACCAGGTGAAGGCGATGCTGCCGAAGATCGCGGCCGGGCTGCCGAAGGCGCTGCACATCGCGCCGCTCGACGATCAGTCCGTGTTCGTGAAGGCGGCGGTCCAGGGCGTCGTGCGCGAAGCGCTGATCGCCGCGTGCCTGACCGCGCTGATGATCCTGCTGTTTCTCGGCAGCTGGCGCGCGACGCTGATCATCGCGATCACGATTCCGCTCGCGGTGCTCACGTCGCTGCTCGCGCTGTCCGCGCTCGGCCAGACCATCAACATCATGACGCTCGGCGGGCTCGCGCTCGCGGTCGGGATCCTGGTCGACGACGCGACCGTCGCGATCGAGAACATCACGCATCATCTCGAGCGCGGCGCGCCGCTCGAGGACGCGATCCTGACCGGCTCGGGAGAAATCGCGGTGCCGACCTTCGTGTCGACGCTGTCGATCTGCATCGTGTTCGTGCCGATGTTCCTGCTCACGGGTGTCGCGCGCTACCTGTTCGTGCCGCTGGCCGAGGCCGTGATCTTCGCGATGATCGCGTCGTACTTCTTCTCGCGCACGCTGGTGCCGACGCTCGCGATGGTGCTGATGCGCGTCAAGGGAAACGGCCAGCCGCCGCGCGGCGTATTCGCGCGCGTCGCACGTTTCCAGGCCGCGTTCGAGCATCGCTTCGAAGCCGTCCGGCTGCGCTATCGCGCGCTGCTCTCGGCGGCGATCGCGCGGCGCCGCCGCTTCGCGGCCGCGTTCCTGCTCGCGTGCGTCGCGTCGACGGGCCTCTACGCGTTCGCCGGGCAGGACTTCTTCCCGTCGGTCGACACCGGCGAGATCCGCCTGCATCTGCGTGCGCCGACCGGCACGCGGATCGAGGAAACCGCGCGACTGACCGACGAGGTCGAAGCGAAGATCCGGGACGTGATTCCGGCCAACCAGCTCGCGAGCGTGCTCGACAACATCGGCGTGCCGGTGAGCGGGATCAACCTCACGTACGACTCGTCGGACCCGATCGGTACCGAGGACGCCGACGTGCTGGTCACGCTGAAGCCGAATCACGCGTCGACCGCCGCGACCGTCGCGACGCTGCGCAACGTGCTCGCGCAGTCGTTCCCCGGCGTGACGTTCGCGTTCCTGCCGGCCGACATCGTCAGCCAGATCCTCAACTTCGGGCTGCCCGCGCCGATCGACATCCAGATCGTCGGCAACAAGCTCGACCAGAACCGCGCGGTCGCGAATGCGCTGCTCGCGAAGCTGCGCGGCGTGCGCGGGCTCGTCGACGCGCGCATCCAGCAGCCCGGCGACGAACCCGCGATCAACGTCAACGTGGACCGCACGAAGGCGATCCAGGCCGGCCTCGAACAGCGCGACGTCGCGCAGAACCTGCTGATCGCGCTGTCCGGCAGCTCGCAGACGACGCCCAACTTCTGGCTGGATCCGCGCAACGGCGTCAGCTACCCGGTGCTCGTGCAGACGCCGCAGTACACGGTGAATTCGCTGCAGTCGCTCGCGAACGTCCCGCTGCCCGCCGGCACCGCGCGCGCCGCAGACGCCGGCCGGCGGCCCGGCCGCGGGCGCGCCCGCGCAGAACCTGCTCGGCTCGTTGGGCTCGTTCTCGCGCACGACGCAGCAGGCCGTGGTGTCGCACTACAACGTGCAGCCGGTGCTCGACCTCTTCGCGTCGGTGCAGGGGCGCGACCTCGGCGGCGTCACGGCCGACGTGACGAAGCTCGTCGACGCCGCGCGCGCGCAACTGCCGCCCGGCTCGTCGATCGTGCTGCGCGGCCAGGTGCAGGCGATGCACGAATCGTTCGCGGGCCTCCTCGGCGGCCTTGCGCTCGCGATCTCGCTGGTCTACCTGCTGATGGTCGTGAACTTCCAGTCGTGGCTCGATCCGCTCGTGATCGTCGGCGGGCTGCCGGCGTCGCTCGCCGGCATCGCGTGGATGCTGTTCGTCACGCGCACCACGCTGTCGGTGCCCGCGCTGACCGGCACGATCCTGTGCATCGGCATCGCGACCGCGAACAGCATCCTCGTCGTGAACGCGGCGCGCGAGCTGCTCGCGGCCGGCGCATCGCCGTGGCAGGCGGCGCTCGACGCCGGCTTCAACCGCTTCCGGCCCGTCGTGATGACCGCGCTCGCGATGCTGATCGGCATGTTGCCGATGGCGCTCGGCCTCGGCGACGGCGGCGAGCAGAATGCGCCGCTCGGCCGCGCGGTGATCGGCGGCCTCGCGTTCGGCACGCTCTCGACGCTGCTGTTCGTCCCGGTGCTGTTCGGCTTCGTCCACGCGTGGCTCGCCCGGCGCCGCGACGCCGCGGCCGCCCGGCGCGTGCAGTCCGCGCCCGATACGCCGGCGCTGCGCTGACGCGCGGATGGCCTCCTTCTTCTCATCCTTCGATTCGCCCGACCCGGACCCATCATGAACGACTCGATCGAACCCGTCGCCCCGCCGCCCGCCGCCGACGCGGCAGCCGCGGCAGCAGCCGTGCCGCCCGCCGCGCGGGGCGCCGCCCCCGACACCGCACCGGCCCGCCACGGCCGCAAGCGGGCCGTGCCGCTCGCGGCCGCGGCGCTCGCCGCCGGACTGCTCGCGCTCGGCATCGTGCCGCGTATCGATGCACGCGCCGCGCAGCGCATGCAGGTGGCCGCGCAGCAGGCGCTGCCGGTGGCGGTCATCATGCCCGGCACGGCGCCGGCCGATCAAACGCTGACGTTGCCCGGCTCGGTGATGCCGTATGCGGACGCATCGATCTATGCGCGCACGAGCGGCTATATCGCGCACTGGAGCGCCGATCTCGGCACGCACGTGAAGGCCGGCCAGACGCTCGCGCGGATCTCGGCGCCGGATCTCGACGCGCAGTTGCGCCAGGCTCGCGCCGACGAAGCGAGCGCGCAGGCGAACTACGATTATGCGAAATCGACCGCGCAGCGCTGGCAGGACATGCTGAAAACGCAGTCGGTCTCGCAGCAGGACACCGACACGAAGGTCGCGGACATGAACGCGAAGCGCGCGATGCTCGCGTCCGCGCAGGCGAACGTCGCGCATCTTGCCGAACTCGTGTCGTACGAGTCCGTCGCCGCGCCGTTCGACGGCGTGATCACCGCACGCAACGTCGACGTCGGCACGCTGGTGACCGCGGGCGGCACGCCGGGCAGCCCGGGCCTGTCCGGCGAACTGTTCCACCTCGAACAGACGGACACGCTGCGCGTGTTCGTCGACGTGCCGCAGGACAGCGCGGCCGGCGTGTCGACCGGCACGCCGGTCTACCTGACGACGCCGCAGTTTCCGGGGCGGCGCATCGCCGCGCAGGTCGCGCGCAGCGCGGGCGCGATCGACCCCGTCACGCGCACGCTGCGTGTCGAGATCGACGTCGACAATCGCGACGGCACGCTGATGCCCGGTGCGTATGCGCAGGCGCATCTCGTCGTGCCGAGCGCGGCGCCGGCGCTCGACCTGCCGGTCAGCGCGCTGCTGTTCCGCGCGAGCGGCGTGACGGTCGCCACCGTCGGCGCGAACGGGCGCACCGCGCTGAAGACCGTGCAGATCGGGCGCGATTTCGGCACGCGCGTGGAGATCGTCGCGGGGCTCGCGGCGACCGATCGCGTGATCGACAACCCGGGCGATGCGATCACGGCAGGGGAAGCCGTGACGATCGTGTCGACCGCGCACGATGCGGCGCCATTGGCTGCTTCGTCCGCTTCGCCCGCGCAGGCCGCTCGGACCGCACTGGCCGATCAACCGGCGTCCGCGTCCGGTGCGCGCCACGTGCCGCCGCGCGAGGCCGGCGTTGCACCGGCTACGTCAACGCCCGCTCGGGCGCCCGCCCGCGGCTGACCCTTCGACGCCTCCCACGAGATGCCTGCCATGCGCCTTCTTCATCCGCTCCCGTTCGCTCGCCGCATCGTCGCGCTCGGCGTTGCCGCCGCACTGACTGCCTGCTCGACGCTGCCGCCCTATTCACCGCCCGCCGTCGCGGTGCCCGCCCACTACGCGGGCGCGCCGGCCGCGCAAGCCGGCTGGCACGTCGCAATGCCCGCCGACGCCGCCGCGCGCGGCGCGTGGTGGACCGTGTTCGACGACGCCGACCTGAACGCGCTCGAAGCGCGCGTCGACGTGTCGAACCAAACGGTGAAGAAAGCGATCGCCGATCTGCAGCAGGCGCGCGCGATGGTCGACTATCAGCACGCCGGGTTCCTGCCGACGATCACGGCAGGCGTCGCGCAGAGCCGTGCGCGCGTGTCGCAAAACCGGCTCGGCTCGTCGCTCGCCGGCAAGACGACGCCCGACTACCAGGCCGGCGTGGCCGCGAGCTGGGAACCCGACGTATTCGGCCGAGTGCGCGACGCCGTAGCGGGCGCGCAGGCGAACGCCGCCGCGAGTGCAGCCGACCTGCAGGCCGTGAAGCTGTCGGTCACGGCCGAGCTCGCGACCGACTATTTCGCGCTGCGCTCGCTCGACACGCAGAAGCAGCTGCTCGACGATACGGTGCGCGCCTACACGGATGCGCTGACGCTGCTCAAGCAGCAGCTCGCGGCCGGTGCGATCGACGCATCGGCGGTCGCGCAAGCCGAGACGCAGCTCGAATCGACCCGCACGCAGGACACCGACATCGACGCGTCGCGTGCGCAGTTGCAGCACGCGATCGCGACGCTCGTCGGCGAAAGCGCGTCGACGTTCGCGCTGCCGCCGCGCGTGCAGGCGTTCCGCGTGCCGGCGATTCCGGCCGGCGTGCCGTCGCAACTGCTGGAGCGGCGGCCCGACATCGCGGCGGCCGAACGCCGGGTCGCGGCCGCGAACGCGCGGATCGGCGAGGCGCGCGCCGCATTCTTCCCCGATCTCGTGCTGTCGGCGAGCGCCGGCCTCGAAAGCGCGTTCTTCGCGCCGTGGCTCGCCGCACCGAGCCTGTTCTGGTCGCTCGGCCCGCAACTCGCCGGCACGCTGTTCGACGGCGGCCGTCGCAGCGCATCGCTGCGCGGCGCGCACGCGCAGTACGACGGCGCGGTCGCCGACTACCGGCAGTCCGTCCTCGTCGCGTTCCAGCAGGTCGAGGATCAGTTGTCGGCGCTCGATGCGCTTGCGTCCGAAGCCGGCAGCCAGCAGCGCGCGACCGACGCGGCCGACCTGTCGCTGCGGCTGACGACGAATCGCTTCAACGCGGGCGCCGTCAGCTATCTGGACGTGGTGACCGCGCAGACGATCGCGTTGACGAACCGGCGCACGGCCGATCAGATCGACGCGCGCCGGATGGAGGCCGAAGTCGGCTTGCTGAAGGCGCTGGGCGGCGGCTGGCAGGCGAGCGCGGACGTGGTATCGAAAGCCGGTACGATGGAACGAGCAACAGCCGCTCAGCCCGCCCCCGCCGTCACGCTGCCGGCGGCCGGTTGAACGTGAGCACGAAGCGCGTACCGCGCGCGTCGCTTTCGACCTCCGCGGTGCCGCCGTGCAACTCCATCACCGAGCGCACGATCGCGAGGCCGAGCCCGGCCGTGCCGCCCGGCACACCGCCGCTGCGCGCGGGGTCGCCGCGCACGAACCGGTCGAAGATTCGCGGCAGCAGCGCGGGATCGATCGGCTCGCCCGGATTCTCGACGACAACGTTCACCGCCTCGGCCGTTTCGTCGACACCGAGCGTAATGACGCCGCCGGGCGGCGTGTAACGCAGTGCGTTCGCGAGCAGGTTGCCGACGGCGCGGCGAAACAGCTCGACATCGGCGGTCAGGTGCCCCTGCCCTTCGACGCGCAACGTCGAGCCCGCTTCGTCGGCAAGGCCCTCGAAATACCCGGCGATGCGCTCGAGTTCGTCGCGCACGTCGAACGCGCGCTGCCGCGTGACGAAGCTCGGATGCTCGGCGCGCGCGAGAAACAGCACGTTCTCGATCATCCGTGCGAGGCGGTCGTATTCCTCGAGATTCGATTCGAGCAGCGTCTGGTACTCATCCACCGAACGCGGCCGCGCGAGCGCGACTTCGGTGGCGCCGCGCATGTTGTTCAGCGGGGTGCGCAGGTCGTGCGCGAGGTCGGCGCTGAATTGCGACAGATGCGCGAATGCCTGCTGCAGGCGGCCGAGCATCGCATTCTGCGCATCGACGAGCGCACGCAGCTCGGGCGGGGCGCGCGACGCGTCGAGCCGCGTGTCGAGCTTGTCGACCGTGATCCGGCCGGTGTTGTCGACGATCTCGCGCAGCGGCGCGAGCGCCGTGCGGATCAGCCAGTAGCCGAGCAGCAGCGCGAACAGCGCGCCGAGCCCGCCGGCGAGCTCGAGCCGGTCGCGATAGCCGTCGAGCAGGTCGGCCCGGTCGCGCATGTTGCGCGCGATCGCGATGCGGATCGGCGTGCGGTCGCCCAGCGCCGCCTCGATCACGACGCCGCGCATCGGCGTGCCGCCGCCGGCCGTCCACGTGACGAGCCGGTCGGCCGTGATCCGGTCGTTTGCCGGAACCGGCACCGCGTGCGGCGCGAACAGCTGCACGTCGGCGAGCGGAACCGATGCGGCGGCAGGCGCGTCGTCGAGCGCGGCGAGCCGGACATTGTGCCGCGCGAGTACCTCGCCCCGCGCATCGACGACGGCCATCGACAGCGCCTCGTTGCCCAGCACCTGGCTCGTCAACCGCTCCGCGTGCGCACGCACCGCCTCGAGCGACTCGAGCTCGCCCGCGAGCCGGCGTGTGTGGCGCGCGGCCAGCACGATGTCGAGGTCGTCCTGCGTGTTGACCTGCCGCTCGAGGCCCGCATACACATACGTCCCGACGAGCGCGAACGACGCGAGCGTGGTCGCGGCGAACGCGAGCGCGAGCGTCGCGGCAAGCGAGCGCGGGCGCATCATGCGTCGTCCTTCGGTTCGAGCACGTAGCCGACGCCGCGCACGGTATGGATCAGCTTGACCGAAAACGCGTCGTCGATCTTCGCGCGCAGGCGCCGGATCGCGACCTCGACGACATTGGTGTCGCTGTCGAAATTCATGTCCCACACGTACGATGCGATCTGCGTGCGGCTCAGCACCTCGCCCTGCCGGCGCGCGAGCAGTTGCAGCAGCGAGAATTCGCGCGGCGTGAGGTCGATGCGGGTGGCGCCGCGCTTCACGCGGCGGCGCACCACGTCGATTTCGAGGTCGCCGACCGTCAGGTGCTCGGTCTCGCGCGGCGGCCCGCGACGCGCGAGCGTGCGGATGCGGGCGAGCAGCTCGACGAACGCAAACGGCTTCACGAGGTAGTCGTCGGCGCCGAGTTCGAGGCCGTGCACACGGTCCTGCACGTCGTCGCGCGCGGTCAGGAACAGCACCGGTGTCGTGTGCGTGTCGCGCAGCCGCTTGAGCACGGCCCAGCCGTCGAGCACGGGCAGCATCACGTCGAGCACGATCACGTCGTAACGCTCTTCCTGCGCCAGCATCAGCCCTTCGCCGCCGTCCTTTGCGAGATCGACGCTGAAGCCCGATTCCTCGAGCCCCTTCTTCAGGTAAGCGCCCGTCTTCGGTTCGTCTTCGACTATCAGGATGCGCATGGCCGGCTCCGTCGCTAGCGTGGGGACATCCGGCGATGTTACCCGGAAATGGCGCCACGGCTTCGCTGCGTGCAGGCGCGCACGGCGTTGATGACAAAACCGTAATCAGCCGGTCAGCGTGGCGAGATCTTCTTCGCGACGCGGCCGAACCCGGTCCGGCTAGAGCCGCCGGCTCGCGTATTGCCGCTCGCTTGCGCCGGCGCGCTCGACCCAGCCGCGGTAGAACGCGCGGTACTTCAGCACGAGCTTGTCGTACTTGCTGTACGCGCCGCCGCCGTCCGGCTTCATCCCGTTCCAGATCTTGACGTCGTACCCCGCGGCCTGCCGGGTCTGGAGCCCGAACAGCAGGTAGTCGGTCGCGCGACGCAGGAGGCCGCCCGCCTTCCGGATCGAGATGAGCATGTGCATGACGTTCTTGCCGTCGCTCACCGGCGTCACGCACTGCAGCAGCTTGTATTTGACGTCTCCGTCCAGCGCGACGGTCATCACGCACCCGCCGGGGTAGCCGTCGAAGTGCAGGTTCATCTGCGACATGTTCATGCCGAGCGCGCGCGACAGCATGCCGAAAGGCCCGAAGTACCGGTCCACGGTGAAATCGATCCCGGCACCGAACCACGCGCCCGCCCGTGCCAGCGACTCGACCTCCGGCCACGGGCGCCAATCGTCGAAGAGCTTGAGCTCGAAGGCCGATATCGGCAGCGCGTGGACGGGCGCCGCGTGCTGCGCGTCGTAGAAATTCTCGACGATCCGCAACACCGCCGTCGTCGTCTCGAACGCGAAGTGCAGGTGCATGAAGTCGCCGTTGTCGACATCGGCCGCGGCGATTTCGGGCAGCGGGTGCAGCGGCTGCGCGGAGCCGTACCAGACCCACACGTAGCCGTACCGCTCGGCCGTGACCCACGTCGGCTGGCGCGCCCCGCGCGGGACCGGCTCCAGGCGGCACACCGCCGGGCTGTGGCCGGGGATATGCACGCACTGGCCGTGCTCGTCGTACCGCCAGTGGTGAAACGGGCACCGGATGCACCCGTCCTCGACCTGCCCGTCGGCCAGGTTCGCGCCAAGGTGCGCGCAGTGGCGGTCCATCACCACGGCCCGTCCCGACGCGCCGCGCCATGCGACGCACGGCTGGCCGAAGAGCGTCAACGCCGCCGGCTTGTCCTTGAGGTCGGCCGTGCGCATCGCGACGTACCAGCTCGCGGCCACGCGCGTGGTCGCGTCGTATGCCGCCGCCGGATGCGCGCCGGCACCCACCTGATTCAATTGAATGTCGTCGATCATTTCGATTCCGGGGTCGAGCGACTACTTCAGCGCCAGGCCGATGCGGGTCGTGACGTACGCCCTGAGCAGCGCGAACATCGGGTTGTAGTCGAAATACCTTTTCACCTCCGCCGGCGCGCTGGTCTGCGTCCAGTGCAGCAGCTTCATCGCCGGCAGCAGGCTGTACTTCGAGTTGTTGAGCTGCGGCCTGGCCCCGGTGATGCAGTATCCGAAGCCGAACATCGGCTTGGCGAACTCGCGTTCGTTGATGAGCGCGTGAATCCGCGCCGCGGCCTCCCCGGCCGGCTTGCGCCCGGCGCTCACGGCCTCGACCTCGGCCTTGACGTCGTTGAACAACTGGTAGTACCCCTCCATGTCCGCGCACAGGAACCCGAGGTACGGCGCGTCGTCGTCGAGGCGATCGAGGTCGCGCTCGTCGCGCGACGCGCGGAACCGCGCGTGCGCTTGCACGAGCCGGAACTGGCCGAGGATCGTGCCGACCGCCCACAGCCGGTGGAACGCGTCCCACAGGCGAAAATCCGAGAACGCCGTGTAGCAGCAGCTGACGAAGTCGTCGTTGTGGTCCAGCAGCTTCTGCTGGAGCCGCTCGATGTACTCGAAGCGCTCGGGGGAGAAGTCGTCGTCGCGCAGCGCCTTGATCAGGCGCGCCGCGAGCGCGTGGATGGTCACCGCGGTGTTCTCGAGCCCGCGGGAGAAAAGCGGATCGATGAACCCGTTGGCGTGCAGCATCAGGCAGTAGCGATCGCCGACGCACGCGCGCGACGAGAACTGCAGGCGGTCGGTCCTGACCCAGTCGCGCACCGGCACGGCGTCGCGGAACTGCGCCGCGATGCTCGGGAACCGCGCGAGGAATGCGTCGAATTCCTGCTGCGCGGGGATGTCCGTTTTCGGGTGGACACGCGGGTCGAGCTGCAGGCCGACGCTCACCAGGTTGTTGGTCGACCGCGGGTGGTTGTTGAACGGAATCACCCAGAGCCAGCCGCCCTCGAACATGTGGTGCAAGGTCCCCTCGTGCCAACGCCAGCGCTGCCCCTTGACCTTGAAGATGTCGTCGAACGGCTTGACCCCGAGCATGTGCGTGTAGAGGCTGCGCGAATGCGTCTTGAAGCGGCACGGCTCTTCGCGCAGCGCGAACTTGGTCGCGAGCGGCGCGCGGGGCCCGCCGCAGTCGATCATGTACCGGCCGGTGAACCGTTCGCCCTGGGCGGTGGCCACCGCGACGCCGTCCTTGTCCGCGTGGTATTCCGTCACGGTCGTCTTCTGGCGGACTGTGCAGCCGTATTTGATCGCGGCTTGCAACAGGTAGGCGTCGACGTCCTGCCGGTAATAATGGCTCTCCGGCCCCCACGGCAGTTCGGGGATGACGCACTGCGTGAACTCCTTCGGATCGTGCTCCTCGCCGGGCTTGTGGAATACGAAGCCGAAGTTGCGCTTGATGCCCGTGCTCGATGCGACGTACCGCTGCGTCGCATAGAACGACGTGATGTGGTCAAGCTCCGGAATGCCATAGCGATCGGCGATGATGCGGTTCATCAGGGACGTCTCGGGGATCGACGATTCGCCGATCGTGAACCGCGGGTGCGACGACTCCTCGATGATCAGCACGCGAAACCGTTGCCTGGCCAGGATGGCGCCCATCTGGGTGCCCGACATGCCCGAGCCGAGAATGATCACATCGAAGTGGTTGCTGTCGCGCCCGTTCGCGGGGCTCTGCTGAGTCATGGGGGCACACTCTCCTGGTGAGATGGAACACATGGCCGCGCGCGTCAGGCGCAGGATTCGTCGAGCGCGGCGCGCACGCGCGATCGCGCGGCACGCGTGAGCGTCAGCAGATCGCCGAGCATGCTGGGCGCGTACCCCCCGCTGCCGATCGACGGGCCGCTTTTACCGGCTTCGTATGCGCGCTCCGCCAATTTGACGTGAGGCGCCCGGAAGTGCAGCAGGACCTCGAATACGCGGTCGAGGGCCGCCAACCCGGCCGCGACGGGCTCGCCCCGCGCACGGGCCGCTTGCGCGTCGCCGAGCGCACGGTCGACGAGCGACGGCTGCCCGGCGAACCGCGCGTAGATCGCCCTGAATGCGGGCAGCACGTAGGGCAGGTACGTCTCCTTGAATTCCCGATACGCGTGGTGGTCCGATTGCGACCCCCACAGCACGTGCTCCAGCACGAAGAGCGGCATTTCGACGGCGCCGGGGCCGAGGTAGCTGCGGCCCCCCACTCGAATCGGCTCGTAGAACGGGCGAAGCTCGTCGTAGAAGACCTGCAGCGAGATGAAGCGGTACGCGTAAACAATCGAGTCGACCATTTTCCGCAGATAGGCCGCCAGCGCGTCGCACCCTTGCGCGAACGCGGGTGCCTGCAGCGGCACGTCGGACAGCTCGACGGTCAACGCGATGGCCGCCTCGAGCGCCGCCATCGAGAGGCGCACGCTCTCGAGCAGGTGCGCTTCGTCGCGCAGCCCGGTGTAGCTGCGCTGCGCGTCGGCCGCCGCCGGGTTCCAGACCGTCACATGCAGGAGCGTCTCGCGCGGCGGCAGGCCGGTCGCGCGCGCCAGGTCGAGCAGCATCGGCTCGAGCCCGGGCACCGCGTCCACTGGCTCGTGTCCGTGCCGCTTGAGCGACCCGAGGAAGAACCCGATATCCCGCATCGCGGCCGCGGCTTCGACGAAGCCCCAGCCCGCGGGTATGCCGCGCGCCGGAAGGAACGCGCGCAACAGGCCGACGATGCCGGGCACGTCCCGTTGACGGTTCAGGCCGGGCAGTTGCAGGACGAACGCCCGCGCCTGCAGCGGATCGCACGCCGCCACGGCGTCGTGCGTGGCCGCGATGGCGCGTACCCGGGCCTGGGTGCTGTCCACTACAGGATCTCCGGCGCCGCGAGCGTCGGCCCGGGCTGGCTGCGAGACAGCCCCGCGTGGCCCTCGCGCAGCGAGCGCAGGTAATCGTGGTTCGTCGGCAGGCTCTTTCGCAGATGCTCGGCCTCGCGCCGGATCCGGGCGAACATCGCCTCCGCCTTGTCGATCGACTCCGGCCGGTGCCGCAAGAGCGGCAGCGACCGGTCCGGCAACAGCCCCAGGCCGGCAAATATGCAGTAGTAGTTGCCGTTCAACCAGAAGTTCTTGAATTCGTAGTCGAAGGTGTCGTAGTACGTCGAATCGTCGAACGACGCGGTGGTCAGCGGCAGCCCCGCCTTGTAGCGCTCGACCTTTTCCTGGATGGCGTCCGAGAGCCGCAGGTCGTGCCGGTTCGCGCGCCAGAACGGTGTGTCGTCGCGCGACGTGGTGAAATAGTGCGCCTGGACGAAATCCCGGCAGTCGTCGAACATGTAGACGATTTCGGCATTGAATGCGTCGGTCAACCGCGGGTCGAACGACGTGTCGGGGAAGTGCTTCACCAACTGGTAAAGCGCCGCGTAGATGAAGTAGATGCCCGTCGATTCCAGCGGCTCCAGGAAGCACGACGACAACCCGATGGAGACGCAGTTGTTGACCCACGCCCGCCGGTTGCGCCCGACCCGGAACTTGATCTGGTTGAGCGGCTGCTCGTCCGAGAGCCCCCAGAGGTCGAGGAAGTCGGCGGTGGCCTGGTCGCGCGACGTGAACTTGCTCGAGAACACGTAGCCGCTGCCGAACCGGCCCAGCATCGGGATCTTCCAGGTCCAGCCCGAGTTCATCGCGATCGCCGAGGTGTACGGCTCGATCCCCACGCGCGCGTCGTCGGCGGGCACCGCGCTCGCGACCGCGCTGTCGCACAGCAGGTAGTCGGACATGTCGATGAACGGCTCCTTCAGGGCCTGGTTGATCAGGAGTCCCCGCATGCCGGAGCAGTCGATGAACAGGTCCGCTTCCAGCGTCCGCCCCTCCTTGGTGGACAGGCTGGAGATATAGCCGCGATCGTCCAGGTGAACCTGCTCGACCTCGTCGACCACGCGCTTCACGCCGCGTTCGACGGCCCAGCGCTTCAGGAAGTCGGCCACCAGGTGCGCGTCGAAGTGCCACGCGTGGGACATCTGGCGGGTGCCGTCGGCCAGGCACGGTGCCAGCTTGGCGTCCAGCGCCTCGGTCTGCGGGTAGCAGGCGTACGCCATCGGCTGCTGGAAGCCCTGTTCGCGCTTGCGCAGCCAGTAGTGGGTAAGCGGCACGCCGTCGCAGTTCGGCACGTTGCCGAACAGATGATAGAAATGATCGCCGGGCGCGCGGTCGGGCGACTTCCGCCAGTTCACGAACCGGATGGCAGACTTGAACGCGCCATTCACCTGGGGCATCCACTCCCGCTCCGGTATTCCGAGAAAGTCGAAGAACACCTTCTGCAGACTCGGAATGGTCGCCTCGCCCACGCCGATCCGGGGAATCGCCGCGGATTCGACGAGCGTGATGTTCGCCTGCTGCTGGAGTGCCCGGACGAGGTACGAGGCAGACATCCAGCCCGCCGTGCCGCCGCCCACGATGACGATATTCCTGATCGGATTACTCATGACACGCTTCCCATGGGATTGAAAACCTGAATGGATAGTGCCGCCTTTTCGAATTGAACCGGCAAATTGTTCGGCAACGCGTCACAACATGACGCCACCCATCATGACAAGTCAAATCGCAAAGACGCGGTTAATTGAAGTGAATTCAATCAACAATGCGAATCCCCATCGAATGCGGCGGCACACCGCGCAATGGATTCAGCCTCGGCAGATTGACTTGCCGATTCGACGATCGCCGTTAGTGCACGGCCATGATCAATTGCCCTGATTGCCAGCAGGATTGATACGCCATGCACTTGACCGCTGCGGCACACCTTAACAGCGTTCAGGACGGCATGCCGAGAAAAATTTCATATCAATCTAAAGTTATCCAGAGAAATTCTAAATCCCGCAAAATATCGACGAAATACTGCACAACGATCGATTTAATTTCTCAAACCAAATGAATTCTGTTTTTTATTTAAATCGCATAAACAAGTACCTCATTTTACAAAAAAACGCGAAATGGCCGACCTAATTAACAGGAAAGAAATAAATTCCTCTTCATTTCCAAAACAACGAAGTCGATCTTTTCGAATTTCGGCAGTTTTGATGCCGACCTGAAAATAATCCGACTCGTCGCCGGAGAAATTCGTCATCATGTGTCCGGGCGGACACGAAGGCCATGCAATGAAAACGGGCACGTTCCCGAAAGAGCGGATCGCCTCTGCACTGAAGCATTCCAGCGGCGCCCCGGCTTCGGCCGGACGCGAACCGCGACACCGACGAATCGAGGAGGCCGCGTGCCCATCCAGGAAGCGTTGCTGAAGATGTCGATGTACGTCTCGCTGGTGCTGATCGTGCCGGGGCCGACCAATACGTTGCTGCTGTCGTCCGGGCTGAAGGTCGGCCTGCGCGGTACCTGGCCGCTGGTGATCGCCGAGGCGCTCGGCTACGCGATCGCGATTTCCGTATGGGGATTCTTCCTGGCCGCGTTCGCTGCCGGCCGGCCCTGGCTGTATGACGTGGTCAAGCTCGCGAGCTCCGTCTACATCTTTTTCCTCGCGCTCAGGATGTGGACGCATAGCCGCGTGCCGCAGGACGTACCGATCGCGCCGGTGAGGTTTCGCGATGTGTTCGTCGCGACGACGATGAACCCGAAGGCGCTGCTGTTCTCGAGCACGCTGTTTCCGTTGGAGGCGTTCAGGTCGGCCCACTATTTCGCATGGACGCTCCTCGTCTTTCTGGTCGTGCTCGCGCCGATCGGCGTGGGCTGGTCGTCCCTCGGCGGACTCCTGACCTCGCAACGCGCGTGGGCCGGTCGAACGTCGACGCTGCTGCGCGGCGCCTCGCTCGTGCTGTTGATGTTCTCCGGCACGCTCGTGTACTCGGTCGTGAACCGCTGACCGCAGGCTGCCGATCGTCGCGACGCGTGAGCACGCATCGCGCCGCGACATGACCGCGACCGCCCTGAGCGCGGCCTGGCGCAGAGCCGGCGCCGCTTCACGGTAAGTTCGTCCTCTCCGTCGGAACCCGGGACGATTCCCGTCGCCCTACGTGCATGCCGCGCCGCGCGCCGGCATGTCGACGGCCGATTGCATGAACCGCTGATCGACCGTCGCGGCGATGCGCTGGGCCGTTTCGTACAACGCCGCGCTGATCTGCTTGACCGACATCGCGCCCGCTTCCCCCGACAGCGCGAGGTACGGGCACGCGAGGATCGCGATGGCCGAACCCGACTTGTCGACGATCGGCGTCGCGATATCCGTGATGCCGGGAATGCGCGCATTGGGACGGCAGAGATAGCCGTCGACCAGATGGGGCGGCAACGTGTCGTCACCGGGCGGCGGATTGCGCGACCCACCGGCGTGCCCGTCGGCCCGCGACAACCGGGCCCGCACGTCTTCGTCCTGAAAGGCCAGGTACATCTCGCCCGCCGCGCTGCCGTGCAGCGGCATGCGCGTGCCGACGCGGACCGCGATGTTCCATTCCGTCTCGGCGCCGGCCGTCGCGATGACGATCATCGTGTCGCCGTCGAATACCGCCAGGTAACACGACTGGACCGTCTGCAATGCGAACTGTTGCAACAGCGGCGTGACGAGCGCGCCCAGCGATCGGGTCGGTGCATGATGCTGCCCGAGAAAGTAAAGCTTCATGGTGAGCGCGTACCGGTCATAGCGATCCACCCGGTAGATGTAACCGCGATCCTCGAGCACCTGCATCATCCGGTACAGCTCGCTTCGGCTGCGTTTCAACGCGCGGCAGATGTCCGCCTGCGCCATGCCGTACTGGCGATCGATCAGCAGCTCGAGGATATCGAGGCCTTTCTCGAGCGCCGGGGCGCGATAGCTCGTCTTCTTCCTGGGTCCCGGGCTGTCCGGGGGAGCGACCGGGTCCATGTCGGGATTCCGCATATGCCGCATTGCCTCTAAATTCAGTTCGTTCGAGTCATGCCGGATCGCCCGGCGTCGCTTCAGGACGCCGTTGCCGACCGGCCGTCAGCGCGTTTCCGGCCACCATGGCTGCGGCGTCTCGCGGATCAGGTAGTCGTCGAGATTCTTGCCGGCCAGCCACCGGGGACGTGCGCCCTTCCCCGACCACGAGCGGCCGGTGTTCGGGTCGTAGTATTTCGCCGGCGCCTTCTGTTGCCGCGCCTTGATGAAGCCCGCCGCGCGCAGCAGTTCGATTTCGGTGATGCTGAACTGCCGGACGTACTCGGCGATCTCCTTGAGTCGGGCCTGCTTCTCCTTCTGCCGGACTTCTTCGACGATCAGGTTCAGTTGACCCAGTTGCTGTTGCAGTTCGCGAATGGTGGGACTTTTCATTTGACAGGTTCAAGCGAGACTCGACAGGTTGCCGTTCGACCCCGCGCGGCGCGGCGCGGCTTCGAACGGGGTAAAAATGGCGGAATACCCGCTCACGACGGCTGAATCGCGTGGATCACGCCGCGCAGGTTCCTGCACGACGCCTCCTTGACGCGCGGCAGCGCGGCATGCACCTGGTCGCGCAGCTGGGGAAGCTCCGACACGAAGCGGTCGAGCACCGCCGCCAGGCGCGTCGCGCGCATCGCTTCGTCAGGCTTCATCAGGAAGGTGTCCGGCAGCCCGAAATGACTGAAAAGGCCCTGGAACTTGTCCTGGTAGGTCAGCGCCGCGACGGGCACGCCCATGCCAAGACTGGCGATCGCGAGATGCATGCGGCCCGTCACCACGCCGTCGACCTGCCCCGAAATGGCCTTCAGCTCGGCCGCCGACATGCGGGGGCGCGGGTAGTACAGCCGGTCGCCCATCGTCTCGGCCAAGGCGTCGTGCAGTGGTTCGAGACAGGTATCGTCGCCGTCGCGGCCGCGATAGTCATGAGACAGCAGCACGATGCTGACGCGATGCCGTGCCGCGAGCTCGCGAAGCGCCTCCTGCGCCGACGCGACGAGCGCCGCGATATCCGTGTCGCTGGCCCGACGAATCAGCATCGGGTGCAAGTTGAAAGCGATCACGATGTCGCCGGCCGCGCGCCGCGATTCGACCCACGATGCCGTCCCCCTGACGCAATCCGACGCATGGTCCGGCTGAAGCATGAATGCGGAATCCGCCACCAGCTCGGCGGGCGCCGAACTGAAACGCCTGAATCGGTCGAGCGACACGCCGTCGCGCACATTGACCAGCAGCCGCGCGTCGATCTGGTCGAATGCATGCCTCAGTTGCCGGTACGGCTGGCGGTTGAAGCTGAAGCCGAGAATCGTGCCGGCCACGCCGCGCCGGACCAGCAGGTCCGCCGTCGCCAGCAACCGCAGCGACGTCATCGGCGAGTAGTAGCCGTCCATCACGTCCGCGCCGATGACGACCACCGCGCTGGGCTGCAATGCGGCCAGCCGTTCGACGGTGTCCATCAGGCGCCACGGCTCGCGCCATGCGTCGACCGCCTGAAAGCCGAGCCGGGTCGCGGCGTCCGCCGCCTCCGGCGTGGCCGTGACGACCGACACCCGCAACGCGCCGTTCGCAACACGCAACCGCTCGACGACCGCGCGCAGCATCGCTTCGTCGCCTTTCGAGCCGACCAGCGTCCACGGGTCGCACGGCAGGACCAGCAGATGGGCGCCGGGCGCGGCGGCGTCGCTCGCGGCACGCCGTGCGACCTCGCGACGCCATTGCAGCGTCAGTCGCGTGACGTACAGCCACACGCGCAGCCGCTGCTTCAGATCGGCCAGTTTCGACATGTTCGATTCCCCTGGTTGGTTCGATGGTTTCGATGGATGCATCCGTCACGCGTGCGCTGCAACCGGCCGCCGCCGGAGCGTCTCGCGCAGGACATCCAGCTGCGTTTCGTGCCAGGCCAGCGCGGCGGCGCGTGCGGCGGCCCCCTGCGCGACACGCTGCGCGCGGTCCGTCGCGAGCCGGACGACCGCATCCGAGAAGCCCTGCGGATCGCCGTCCCGCACGACGGTCACACCGCGCAGGTCCCGTTCGCCGAGGCCGCGCGCGCCGGTCCGCGTGCTGACGATCGGCACGCCGAGCGCCATGCTCTCGAGCAGCTTGATGTTGATGCCGGTGCCGAGCAGCATCGGATTGATCGAGATCGGCGCGATCGCGAACGCGTCGCCCAGCTCGGCGACGGTGCCGCGCTTGACGAGGTGCGGACCGTCCGGCACGGCCGCCGCGATCGTGCCGGCGAGATGCAGGCGAAATGCCGGCAGCCGCGCCACGACATGCGGCAGGATCTCGTCGACGAAGTACTTCACGGCGTCGCGGTTCGGCTGGTTGTCGCTGCCGAGAAAGGTCGCGTCGGCATGCCCGGCGCAGTCCACCTGCGGCGGAAACGCGAGCAGGTGACTGAGGACCGCGACCGACGGCGTGTCGCCGCCGCCGAGGCGTGCCGTCAGCGCGTCGCCCTCCTCGGCCTGGATCGCCAGCGCGACATGCGCACGGCGCAATCCGTCGCATTCCCGTTCCGGCGGAATCGAAAACATGTAGCGCTTCGCACCGGGGCGGCCGATGAACGGCACGTGCCGGTCCGCGAAGATGTCGTGCGTGTCGACGACCTTCACGACCGAATCGGGAAACGCATCGAGCGCACGCGAATAGAACACGTATTCGACGAACACGGCGTCGAACGCGTGGCGGTGCTGCAGCGCGCGCAACTGCGCGGAGAAGCTGTCGCTGAACAGCTCGTCGAGCCCCGTGTAATACGCATGCCGGCTGCCGGCCGCTTTCGCGGCGAGGCGACGCGCGAGCCACGCGACCCGCTTGAACCGATAGCGCGCCAGCGCCAGGCCCGCGCGACGCAATACCGACACGCGGTCCGCGCCGAACTCCTCGCGATGCGCGTCGAGATCCATGCCGCCCGTCTGGCGCGATTCCAGATAGACGAAATGCACATCGCAGCCGAGCGACCTCACCGCCCGCGCGAGATTCAGGACGCGACTGCGATTGCCCGCGTTGACCGGAAACAGCGGAATCGGCGAAACGATGGCGACTTTCATGAAGCGTTTCCTTGAAGCGGAGCGGGCGGCGGCGTGTCGTCCGGCGCACGGTGACGAATGGCGACGAACGCCCCCCACGCGCACGGACTGTCCTCGCGCGAAGCCGACGCCGTGGACATAGATGCCTTTCTCGTGATCGGCGTCGTACCTGAACGGGCCGCCCGGCACGGGCAGCCACCGGAATCGCGCGTCGTCGAGCGTGCGCGCCGGCGTGTCGGTGCGCAGCGTCATCGGCGGGTACGCGCCGACGCGCACGGCGGCCGCGCCTGCCCCGCCGCCTTCCGGCACGCGCACCGATGCGTAGAGATCCCAGCGCCCGTCGCGCGGCAGCTTGTCGAGCTTGAGCTGGACCGCCCATGCGCCCGAATCGCCGCGCATCGCGATCGCGGCGCCGTCGAGCGAACCCGGATCGGCCACCAAACGCGCGCTGTCGTAAAGGTTCACGCGCGACACGTCGATCGCGCGCCAGTCGCCGTCGGCCAGACCCGCCACGAGCGGCGGCGCGACGACGGGATGCCGGTCGATATCGAGCAACGCGCCGAGTGCCGCGAGATTGCCGCTTTGCCGATACTGACGAATGCCTGCTGCCGCGATCGCCGCGTCGAGACGGGCGCGTCGCGCGCCGACGTCGAGGTCCCAGCCGTCCTTCGCGGCGCGCGCCGCGTAGCGCTCGCGCAGGGCCAGGATCACGAAATCGAGCGGCACGCGCGCCTGTCGCACGCGCGCGCCGCGCACGGCGTCGCCGTCGACGGCACGGGCGGCCGCGTCGAAATCGCGTTCCGCCTCGCGAACGAAGTCGTACGTGTACATCGACATGCCGACCGGCGTCTGCTCGGCGAGCACGTCGCCGCTCGCGCGCAGCGCCGCATGCATGCGGTCGATATAGCGCATGACGGCCGGGGCCGCCGCACCGTAGTAGGCGTCGCAATATTCGCGGACGAGCGCACGCGGGTCCGCCGTCGGCGTCCACAGCATCCGTGCGATCAGCCACACGCGCAGGCTCGCGAATTCGCCGCCGCGCGACTGCCAGTCGCCCTCCGCGAAGTAGCCGTCGACGTTCGGCAACGTGGCGAGCCACGCAATGCTGCGGCCGACCGGATAGAGATTCGGCGTCGGCTGCAGGTAGCCGCCGAAGTTCACGACGTGATCCCAGACGGTGACGTGCCGCGCGATCTGGTTCCATTGCTTCAGGCCGTCGCGCAGCCGCGCGTTGCGGTCCTCGTTCAGCGCGACGCTGTAGTCGACCTGGATCGTCATCGGATAGACGCGGACGTGATCCGGCACCTGCATGCCGTCCGGCGGCGTGAAGCCCCAGTGATAGGCCGGCATCGCGAAACGCGCGCCCGGCACCGCGGCCCGGACCTGCGCCGACACGTCCCGCACCATGTCGAGAAACGCGGCCGACAGCGCGCCACCGTGCGTATCGGCGAACGCGCGACTCGCCTGATCCGGGTCCCAGCCCCAGTCCATGTCGCGGATGCCGAACCAGATGCGGCCCGGATCGGGCAAACGCTTCAGCCGCTTCACGATCTCGGCGGCCATGGTGGCGCGGACGTCGGCCGACATCATCGCGAGTTGCCCGCCCGCATACCAGGACGGGTGAGCGGCCGCGTAGCGGTCGCGCGGCACGAGCGTCCAGAAGTCGGCGTCGCCATCCCGCGCGAGCCAGCTGCGATCCCACATGTCGATCCCGGGCGGGGACGCGCGGTACGACGTCCCGTGCGACTCGCCGTTCAGCAGGTTATGCGCGCGAAACGGCTTGTCCTCGCCTTCCGCACTCAATACCTCGCGATACGCGAAGCGCGGAACCTGCCGCACCGGTGCCGCATCGACCCGCAGTTCCGCCTGCCGGGGCACTTCGGTCGCATCGGGCGCGAGCCACTTCACGCCGAGCTTGCGGTCGAGCCACCAGTACGCGCCGAACAGCGTGCCGCGCGGCGTCCCACCGGCGATGACGAGGTCGGCGCCGCTGCGGCAGACGACGAAGCCGTCGCTGCCGAGCCCCGCCGCGTTGGCCGGTCCGCATCGTTGCGCCGCATGCTCGCCGCCGACGACGATCGCGGGTGTCCGGTCCTGGCCGTCGTCCGACACGGCGAACGACGCGCCGCTGATGCGCGACAGGTAGTCGGCAATCTCGTCGGCCGCGTGCCGTGTGACGGCATCCGCCGCACCGGCGCGCACGCCGTAGCGCGCGACGCCGTCCCGCGCGAGCAGCACGCGCGACTCCGGCGGCACGGGCTGCGCGCCATCCGCGCCGTGCATGACCAGCGCGTACAGCGCGGCGGCCACGGCACACCGGACGACGCGAGACGGACGGACTGACGTCATTGCCGGGCGATCCGCGACACGCCGGGCGGCAACGACAGCGGCACGTGGAATTTTCGATAGAACCGCCACAGGCTGCGCAGATGATGGCGTCCCGCACGGGAGACGGGGCTCGCCGCCGACTGCCGCTGATGCTCGTGCACGAGCGTGACGCCCGGCATGCCGAGCACGCGATAACCGGCGAGCCAGGTCCGTGCGCACAGATCGACATCCTCCATGTAGAGGAAATACGATTCGTCCATGCCGCCGAGCGACTCGAACAGGTCGCGTCGCACCACGAACCCCGTTCCCATCACCCATTCGGCGTCGAACGGACTGCCGCACGACCAGGCATCGATCATCAGATGCCGAGCCATCCGCGCGCGGAAGCGGTTCGAGCGGCCGAGCGCGGTGCGGCGCGCCAGGATGTCGAGCCAGCTGTAGAACCGCCGTGCCGAATACTGGCGGCGGCCGTCGGGATACTGCAGATCGAGCCCGACGAGCCCGGCCTCCGGGCGCGCGTCGAGCAGGTCCAGCACCCTGGCCAGCCCGTTCTCGCTGAAACGCGTATCGGGATTGACCACCAGCACGTAGTCGCGCCGGCAGGCGGCCATGCCGAAGTTCACACCCGACCCGAAACCGCGATTGCATGCGGCACGCAACAGCCTCACGCCGTGCGGCAGTTCGCGTCGCAACCGCGCATACGAGTCGTCCGGCGACGCATTCTCGACGACGACGATATCGTCGGCAAACGCGACGCGTAACGACGTCAATGACGCCACGCATCGTATCGTCAGGTCGGGCGTGCCGTAATTGACGACGATGACGCTGATTCTTCCTTCCGTTTCCATCGTGATACCCCGCGCCGTGATTGATGGTGTCGGCCGGTTTGCCCGGCTCTGTTGATTGACGGGCGCGTCATGCCGACGCGCCGACCTGCTCGACGAGCCGCCAGAACTTGCTCGCCGATGCGTTCCAGTCGAACCGGTGGATCTGCTCCCGGCCCCGCGCGACGAGCGCGTCGCGCGATGCGGCCTCCGTGCCGAGCCGGCGCATCGCGACCGCGATGTCGACGACCGACAGCGGATTGACGAGCATCGCGGCGGCCCCTGCCACTTCCGGCATCGCCGACACGATCGACGTCAGCACGGGCACGTCGGACGCCATCGCCTCGAGAATCGGCAAGCCGAAACCTTCGTACTGCGATACGAACGCGACGAACAGCGCGCCGCGGTACAGCTTCGGCATCGCATCGTTCGGCAGGACCCCCGCGAACACGAGCCCGTCGGCGCACCGGTGCTGCGCGGCATGCGCAAGCAGCGCCGGATCGGGTTCGCCGGTCAGCATCAGGCGCACGCCGAGCGGCAACAGCCCGCTCGCGCCGAACGCCTCGATCAGCCGGTGCAGGTTCTTGTAGTTGCGCCGGTTGCCCGGATACAGCACGTACGGAAATGGATAGCCGAGCGTGTCGCGATTGCGCCGGTACGCGTCGTCGGTGCCGTTGTGGATCGCGTGAACGCGCTCGGGCGGCATGCCCGACCAGCGCAGGAATTCGTCGCGCGTGAACTCGGACACGCAGACGATCGCCGTGCAACGCCGGTACAGCGGCCGGAGGATCGTGTCGTAGTAGAAGCGGTGCGCGCGCGTATAGAAATGGCGATGCGTGAGGTCGTGCACGACGACGACCGACGGGAAATCGGGCAACGTGGCCGGAACGAACCCGGGATTCCAGAACACTGCATTGCGGGCCGGCAGCCGCCGCAGCGCCCGGCTCAACGCCAGCGGCGACAACGGATGCGCGACACCGCCGCCGACCGTCAGCGGCGCGATGCGCACGGTCGACGGTGCACGCTCGGCATAGGCCGCCATCACGTTGTGGATGCCGGTGCCGACCGGCCAGCGCGTGTCGGTGTAGACCGTGAGCGGTGCGCGCTCGACGCGACCGGCGCGATCGGCGCTGTCCGTCGACGGGGAGAGGATCGTGCTCATCGTTCAGTCCATCCAGCCCAGCAGCCGATGCGATGCGGCGATCCAGTAGTACTTCGCCCGGCGGGGATTGCGGCGCGCGCACGACAGCACGCAGCCGGCCACGGGCCGCGCGATCATGTAGAGGACGTACGCGAGCGGATAACGATTGATGCGCAGCACGTGCCCAAACCCGCGGTTGTAGCGTCGTCCGCGCGCATACGCATGCTCGTCGAGCACGGCCAGCGGCTCGGGATGATGCACGCGCAGGTGCGGGTCGTAGTCGATCCGGCATCCGGCCCGCAACGCGCGGACCAGGAAATCCACCTCTTCCCCCGCGCCCCAGCGCGAGGTCGCGCCGACGCCCAGGTCGACGTCGAACTGCCCCGCCGCGGCGACGGCAGTCCGGCGCAGGAAGATCGTGTACGACGTCGCGCACACCCACACGTTGAAACGGTTCACGGTCTGCGCCGACGTCGCCCATCGTCCTTGCGACGGCCTGCCCGCGGCGTCGACGCTCATCCCGGTCATGCCGTCGATCGTGCTGTCGGCCGACAGGCGCGCCGCGACCGCATGGAGCATCCCGGGCCGATACCAGCAGTCGTCGTCGGGAAAGCCGACCACGTCGCCCGTCACGGCCTTCAGCCCGACGTTCGTCGCGCGCGACTTGCCCTTCTCCGATCGCAGGTGGACGATGGTCAGCCGGTCGCGATACCGGTCGACGATCCGCTCGACGCGGTCGTCCGGATTCTGGTCGACGACGATGACTTCGAGGTCGGCATAGGCCTGCAGCAGCAGCGAGTCGAACATGCGCTCGATCTCGTCGCTGCGGCCGAGCGTCGCCATGATGAGGGAGAATTTCATCGAATAGACCCGGACGGAAAAAAGGATCGGGGCCGCGCGACGCGCGGCGCGGTGCGTGCTTTGCGGGGTGCCGCCCGAGGAGCGAGGGCGAACGACGCGAGGTAGCCGATGAACAGGTACGACGTTTCGCTCTGGTGCATCGGGTTGATCAGCGACCAGGCGGCGATCGGCGCCAGCATGACCATCGCGCGCCGGCCCTGGCCGAGGCCGCCGAAGAACACCGCCCACGCGAGCAGCCCGATCGGGCCGGCGACCAGCATCAGGTCCAGCGGCGCGCAGAAGACGGCACTCGTGCCCTCGCCGAGCCCGCGCACGGCGACGGCCGAGTGCGAGAAGTAGTGTTCGACGAAGCCGAAGCCGTGACCGATCCAGTCGCGGCCGACCAGCTTGATCGATTCCGTGAAGGCCAGCCCGCGCTCCTGCTGCAGGCGGACCTGCAACTGGTCGCCGGTCAGCTCGCGCGTGAACATGTACAGATAGAACCCGGCGCCGGCGGCCATCGTCAGCGCTTTCGCGAAGAAGTAGCCGCGCACCTGGAACAGGATCACGATCGCGCACGCGATCAGCACCGTCTTCGATTCGCTCAGCAGCGTCACGACCAGTGCGAGCACCACGAACTTCACGACGTCGGGAATGCGGCGCGGCGACTGCAGGAAACATGCATAGGCGCTCAGGAAGAAGAACGCGGCGAACCAGTTCCGCTCCTTGAACGAACCGTGAATCGCGTTCTGCATGAAATCGACTTTCTCGTACAGCACCGGGACGTCGAAGTGCTGCAGCGCATACTGGAACGCCAGGAATCCCGTGATCGCGACATAGCCGAACGGCAGCGGCCGCTGGCGCGCCCGTGCGCCGTAGTAACGGCCGATCAGATAGAACGCCGGCATCACGAACACGAATTTCACGATCTGCTCGGCCGCCTTGAAGTGCGGATAGCCGGACAGGAACGTCGTCGACAGCGCGGCGCCGACGAACAGCGTGAAGGTCCAGATTTCCCATGCGCCGACAGGGATCCGGCGCCGCACCAGCAGCACCGGCAGCACAAGCACCGCGAACAACTGGCCGAGCTGCGCGCCGCCGATCTTCAGGAACTGGATCGCGTTCAGCAGCAGCAGCACGAGCAGCACGGCATCCGCGAGATCGAAGCGCGCGCGCGGCGCGGCCGGCGCCGCACCGGGCGACGCCGCATGCTGCCGCGGCACCTGCCGGACGAGGCCGTTCATGCCGCTTTCCTCGCATCGCGCAACGCGATCAGCATCGACACGGTTTGCCGGGCGGCCTGACGACGCAGCATCCAGGTCGCGCCGGCATACGCGGCGACGAAGCAGACGATCAGCAGGACCAACCGGGCCATGACCGGCACGCCGCCGAGCCATGCGCCGAGCCGCGAGACGAGCAGCGCGCAGCCGAGCGCGATCAGATAGGGCGGCACGAGCCGTCCCAGCAGGCGGCCCGGGTCGACCGACAGTTCGACGACGACGGCGCCGAAGCTGAGCGGCGTGATGAACAGCACCGCACCGACGTACAGCCACGCCAGCCCGGCGACATCGTGCGACGGCAGGCACAGCATCGCGCCCAGCACCAGCACGAGCTTGACGACCGTCAGCCACATCGTGACGCCGGGGCGGCCGCGCGCCGACAGGAATGCGCCGTTGACGAACTGGACCGTCTGGACTGCGCCGAGCGCCATCAGCGGCGTCATGACCGCGGCACTGTCGGCCCAGCGCGCGCCGAACAGCACGATGGTGATGTCGCGGCTCATGACGGCCATCAGCACGAACAGCGGCGCCGCGGCCATCGCGGCCAGCCCCGTGACGTCGAGGTAGGTGGCCGCCATTTTCCCGGCGTCGTGCGCGACGCGCGACAGCACCGCGAGCGCGACGTCGGTCGCGGCGCGGCACAGCAGTTCCAGCGCCGTCTGGTAGAGCCGCGCGCCGATCGCGTAGATGCCCAGCCCGGCCGCGCCGTACAGCGCGACGACGATCAGGTCGACGGTGCGCGTCGCCCACCAGTCGATCAGCCGCGCCGCGACGACGTGGCCGCCGAAGCGCGCGATGGGCCAGAAAGTCGACGCGTTGCGCCGGCCGCGCGGACGCCAGACCGGTTTGCGCCAGAGCCAGAACGCGGACATCGTCATGAAGGTCGCCGCCTGCGCGATCAGGCTCCACGCACCGGCACCCGCCACCGCCAGCGCGACCGCCACGGCGCCCGCGACGCTCACCGCCACGAGTTGACGCATCGCCAGCGTGCGGAAATCCAGCCGCCGCTTGTACAGTCCCTCCTGGAACGAACTGGCCGAGCCGATCGGGACGAACACGCAGGCCACCCGCAGGTAAGGCGCGAGGCCCGGTACGCCCAGCCAGGTCTCGACATGCCCGGCCATGGCGAACAGCACGGCCGCGAGCACGACGGCCATCGCGATCGACAACACGAACGGCCATTCGAGATCGTCGTCGTCGAGCGTCGCGCGCTGCACCACCGCGTCGCCCAGCCCGCCCTCGGCGATCATCAGGACCAGCGACAGCGACAGCGTGACGGCCGCCGCGAGCCCGACGTCGGCCGGGCCGAGCCAGCGCGCGACCAGCAGGTACGTGACGAGCGTGACGAGCTTGCCGCCCCAGGCCTGCACCAGCGCCCATGCCAGGCCGCGCACGGTGCGCGCGCCGAGCCGCTCGCCGCCGGACCACGCATGGCCGTTCGCCGCGCGCGGCGCAAGGTCGCGCAGCGCGGGCTCAGTGCTCGGTTTCATACGCGTAGTTCCCTTCGCCATACGCACCGTAGACGGCCTGACGCCGCGGCACGTCGTTCAGCACGACGCCGCTGATCGCGATGCCCGCGTTGCGCAGGCGACGTTCGGCCTCGCGGATCTCCGGCATCGAACTGCGGCCATGCCGGACGCACAGCAGCGTCGTCGCGCCGTGGCGGCCGATGGACGCCGCGTCGTGCAGCGCGAGGATCGGCGCCGTATCGACGATGACGATGTCGTAGAGCCGCGACGCCGTGTCGAGCAGCCCCTTGAAGCGGCCGTCGGTGAACAGCTCCGAGGTGCGCGCAACCGCACCGCGCGCCAGCACATCGACGCCGGCGATTGCCGAACGCTGCACGCCGCGCTCGAGCGTGCCGCTCGCGATCGCGTCGGGCAGGCCCGGCGCCGGTTGCAAGCCGAAGTGACGGTGCGCCTGGCCGCGGCGGATATCCGCGTCGATCAGCAGCACGCGCTTGCCGCCCGAAGCGAACAGCGACGCCAGGTTCGCGCAAAGGAACGATTTGCCCGCATTGGGCTGCGGGCTCGTGACCATGATCACGTGGTGCCCCGACTCGGACAGCGTGAACTGCAGCGTCGTGCGCAGGCTGCGGATCGCGTCGACGGTCACGTCCTCGGGAATTTCCGACGCGAGCACATGCGCGCCCTGGGCCGCGCGTTGCTGGCTTCGCACCAGGCGTCGCTGCTCGCGGCTGTGCGGGACCACCGCATAGACCGGCACGCCCAGCGCCTGCTCGAGGTGCTCGGAGTGCTCGACGCGCCCCCAAACCGCGCGTTGCGCGAACGGGGCAGCCACGCCCAGGGCGAGCCCGACACACAGCGACAGCGCGACCAGCAGCAGGCGCTTGGGCTTGACCGGCTTCACCGGCAGCACCGGCTCGTCGACGGCCCGCACGTTGCCGATCTCGCTTTGCCGGGCGATCTTGAGCTGTTGCGCGGTATTCAACAGGTTGGTGTACAGCTCGGTGTTGACGCGCACGTCGCGCAGCACCGCGAGACCTTCCCGCTCCGTACCCGGCAACCTTGCTTCGAGCGCCTTCAGTTCCTGTGCCTTGCCCGCCAGTTCCGCGAGGTTGGCGTCGAGGGCCTGCACGGCCGGATGGCCATCGGCGAATCGCGCGATCAGGTCGACGCGCTTCTGCTTGAGTTCGAGCGTGCGCGTCTCGATGTCCACTTCCTGACCGAGCAGCAACTTGCCCTGTTCGTCGAGGTCGACCGTGCGCGTACGCGAACGAAATGCCGCGTACCGTTCCTCGGCATCCTTCAGCGTCTTCTCGACCGTCGGCATGCTGGCCTCGAGCGATTTCAGCGTCGCGGCGGCCTCCTCGCTCCGGTAATCGCGGTTCTGCGCGACATAACCGTCGACCACGGCCTTCAGGATTTCCCGGATGCGCGCCTTGTCGTCACCCTCGAGCGTGACGGACAGGATGCCGGACTGCTTGGCCTTCTCCTCGACGGTCAGATCGTCCTGGAGTTGCGACACCGCCTCGAGCTGCGGGATGCGCTTGAGCCGCAGCACCGTGCCCGGGCGGGCATCGAGATCCGCGACCAGCAGCCTCAGCGGCTGTCCCTTGAACGCCCCGTGCGCCGGCACGCCCACCGCGCCCTTCAGGACGACGTCGTCGTCCTCGTCCCGGAGCACGTAGCGACCGCCGCCTTCGGCGGTCACGGTGAACCCGATCCCGTCCAGCACGTCGATGCCGTCGTGGCTCTTCTTGCCGACCGTCCCGAACGCGGCGACGTTGAACCGCTCGCCGCCCCATGCAAACCGCGACAACCCCCACAGCGGCGGCGCCACGCCGTCGTCCCGGTAGCGGCGTGCGACCCAGCGGCCGATCAACGGGAAATAGCGCGGTTCGGCGATGATGTTGAGATGCTGCTTCGACACGACCTGGTCGATCACCATGCGCGCGCGCACGAGTTCGAGTTCGGCGGCGGTGGTGCTGCCGTTGTCGAGCAATGCCGCGATGTCGTGCAGCGGCGAATTGCCGGCCGTCGTCGATTCGTTGACCTGGATCGTCGCGTCGACCCGGTAGATCGGCGTCGCGAACACGACGTACAGCAGCCCCAGCAGGAACACGCCGGCCGCGATGCCGAGTACCAGCCGCCACCGTGCCAGCACGATGTCGACGTACGACGAAAGGGGGGCCTCGTCGTACAACGCCGCGTCGTACAGCCGTGCTTCGGAAAGGTCGGTCATGGCAAATCCAGTGTCTATCGGGTTCCGGCGGTTCATTTCGCGACCAGCGCGCCGGTCATGCCGGCATTGATGGCGGGCAGCAGCAACGACAGCACGCGGCTGAGTCGGACGAGGCCGTTGCCGTCGACGTAGACGACGTCCTTCGGCGCGAGCCTGAAGTCGTTCGCGAGCACCATCGCGACCGGCGACTTCGCGTCGAGATGAAACACATCGGGCGTGCTCGAGCCGCGACCGCGAATCACATAGACCTGCGCGGTGTCGGCGGTGCCGCTGTTGAAGCTGCCGGCCTGCTGCAATGCGTCGCCGAGCGTCAACGAACCGTCGCGCAGCGGCAACGCGAGCGTCGGCTTCGCGACCTCGCCCATCACGAATGCACCGCTGTCCTCGCGCGACTGCACGCGCAGCACGTCCCGGTTGCGCAACAGGATGCGGGCCGGGTCGATCCGTCGTGCAACGAGCTGCGACAGATTCAGCACGTAATGCTCGTCGCCGCGCATCAGCTCGATCCGGCTACGGTCGGCCGTGGGTTGCAGGCCGCCCGCGCGATCGAGCGCCTCGATCAGCGTCATCGGCACGTCGTTGATCGGCTGGCCGCCCGGATTGCGCACTTCCCCCTCGACGTACACCTGCTGGCTGCGGTACGACGTCACGCGCACGGTGACCTGCGGATCGCGGAAGGTCTTCGTCAGCGCGACGCGAAACGCATCGCGGACCTCGGTCGTCGTCCGGCCCGCGACCGCGATCGTGCCGACATACGGAAACTGCACGCTCCCGGTGTCATCGACGACGAAGCCGTTGACGGGATCGCTCGGCCGTTGCGTCGACGACGACTGGCTCGTCGGCGCCGCGGCGGACAGCTCGGGGTGATCCCACACCGTGATCTGCAGCACGTCGCCGGCGCCGATCCGATAGCCGCCCTTCGCGCGCTCGCGCAGCAGCGTGTCGACGTTCTCGGCCGCATCGCTGTCGTCGCGCATCGATTTCAGCAGGTTGACGTCGATTTCCCGGATCGGCACATCGAGCGACCGCGCCGGCTCGCCGTTACGTGTGCTGGCCACCGGCAGTTCCTGCGAACCGGTCATTCGCATGCCGGGTGCGACCGCACATGCCGTCAGGAACACGGACAGCACGAGCGGCGCCAACGCGCGCCCCCGTCTGCTGCCTGTCGATATCACGTCGAATGCATTACCCATTGCTGCCTCGTCTGTCGCGCTGTCGTTCATGCCGTCCGTGGCGCGTTGCTCGCGGTTGTTTTCATGACGTCGATCGAGGGCGCGACTCGTCTCGCCCCCGTCCCGTGCCTGCCGATCGATCACCATGGCGAGCGGGACCAGGGCGGCACGATGCCCGGCCAGTCGCCCGCCGTGCCGCCGGCCCCCGCGGGTGTCCGAATCGGGACGCGTCGCGCACTGCGCGCGCGATGCACGGTCGGCATGCCCAGCGCATCGCTCGACAACGCACGCATCTGCCGCTCGACCGGCAGCGGCGCATAATTGCCGGCCGACGGCACGGCGACGCCGGATGCGGCCGCCGGCTTCGCGATCGAACCGCGCCAGGGATTCGACGTGTGTGACGCGGGGTCCACAAGACCGGTGATCCACCGCGGCGGATTCGGCGCAGCGCTCGTCGCGGGGCGCGCCGCCGGCGCGCTACCATGCGCGGCCGACATGCACGCCAGGCCGGCGAGCAGCGCGAAGTGGCGAGCGCGCATCAGCGGCCTCCCCGTGCGATGGCCGCCGGAATCCGCGCGATCCAGTACGCGACCGCGCGCTCGATGTGATGCGCTACCGCATCGAACACGTCCGCCGACTTGCCGACGGGATCCGCGATATCGCGCTTCGTCGCATGGTCGAGCTGGAATACGCGACCCCGCGCGAACGGATAGCGGCGCTCGATCTCGCGGCATTGCACGAGCGTCATCGCGAGAATCAGCTGCGATGCGCGCACGTGGCCGAGATGCACCGGCTGCGCGATATGGGACGTGATGTCGAAGCCGCGTTCGCGCATGACGTCGATCGCGGCCTGTGCGGCCGGCCGCCCGGCCAGCGCGATCAGCCCGGCGCAATGCACGTGCACCGACGGCAGTGCGCGCGCCAGCATCGCGCTCGCCATCGGGCTGCGGCATGCATTGCCGTCGCAGACGACCAGAATGCGTTCGATCATGGCCGGGCTCAGTAGGCGTTCGGATGAACGAAGCCCTTCAACACCGTGGCGGCGACAATCCTCATGTCGAGCCCGAAGGACCAGTTGCGCAGGTAATAGAGGTCGTGCTGCACGCGGCCGACCATCTTGTCGAGGTGATCCGTTTCGCCGCGATAGCCGTTGACCTGCGCCCATCCGGTGATGCCGGGCTTGATCCGGTAACGATGGATGTAGCCCTCGACGAGCGGCCGGTACAGATCGTCGTGCTCGATCGCGTGCGGCCTCGGCCCGACGACCGACATGTCGCCGCGCAGCACGTTGAAGAACTGCGGCAGCTCGTCGAGGCTCGTGCGGCGCAGGAACGCGCCGATGCGCGTGATGCGCGCGTCGCCGCGCGTGGCCTGGCGCACGATGCCGGCCTGTTCGGCGTGCACGCGCATCGTGCGGAACTTGTAGATCCTGAACACCCGGCCATCGGCGCCCTTCCGATACTGCGTAAACAGCACCGGGCCCGGCGACGACAACTTGACCGCCAGCGCGATCAACCCGAGCAGCGGCGCCAGCGCGACGAGCGCCGCGGCCGCGAACACACGGTCGAACAGCGCCTTCTGCATCAACGCGCGATGCGACATCGGCGACGCCACCAGGTTGATCGCGGGCATGCCGACGAGATCCATCATCGTTCCGCCGAGCAGCGCGATGCTGCACATGTCCGGCATGAAGCGGATATTGATCAGGTCGTCGCCGAACGTCTTCAGGACCCGCCGGATCGTCTGTTCCTCGGAGATCGGCAACGCGAGCCAGATCTCCGTCGCGGCTTCGGCGCGCACGGCCGCGGCGAACTCGGCGAAATCCGCGATCGCCGGGATGATGCCGCCGGCCCCGCCCGCGGGATCGTGGAGCACCACCGGGCGGAACCCGCTCGCAGGGGACAGCGCGAGCGTTTCGATCACCCGCACCGCATGCGCGCCGTTGCCGACGATCGCCACCTTGCGAAGATTCAGGCCGGCATGCCGCACGTGCGCGAGCATCGTGTAGGCAGCCAGGCGGATCACGACGAATCCGCATCCCGCGATCGCCGTCCAGTAGACGAACCACAGCCGCGACACGTGATCGACGCGATGCATCGCGAACAGCAGCACGAGATTGCCCGCCTGCACCGCGACCCATGCGGCACTGATGCGGCTGATCATCGCGATCCACGACCGCCCGCGCCACGACTGGTAGACCTGAAATGCGGGAAAGACGGCAAGCGTCAGCATCGCGACGAACGGGACGACCATCGCGTCCGACCGGCCGAGCGTATCGTCATCGAACCGCACATGCGACGCGGCGGCCGCCGCCAGCACCACGACGAGTGCATCGAACAGGCGCGCAACAATCGACTGAACTCCGAACATGACTCTTCTCCAGGCGGCGCGCGACGGCGCCGCATTTGCCGTCACACGCGCCCGTATGCATCGTCGAAGCGCACGATGTCGTCTTCGCCGAGATAGCTGCCGGTCTGCACTTCGATGATTTCCAGCGGCAAGCGCCCGGGGTTCTCGAGCCGGTGCCGCACGCCGATCGGGATGTAGGTCGATTCGTTTTCGCCGAGCAGGAATTGCTCGTCGCCGCGCGTGACGGTCGCGGTGCCCTTCACGACGGTCCAGTGCTCGGCGCGGTGATGGTGCATCTGCAACGACAGCCGCGCGCCGGGATCCACCACGATCCGCTTGACCTGGAAGCGTTCGCCGCGGTCGACCGAGTCGTACCAGCCCCACGGGCGCCGCACGAGCCGGTGCGTCTCGGCTTCCGCGCCATGTTCGGCCTTGATCCGGGCCACGAGCGACCTGACGCCCTGAACGTGCTGCCGGTCCACGACCAGCACGGCGTCGGGCGTTTCCACCACCGCCACGTTGCTGACGCCGACACACGCGACGAGCCGGCCTTCCGAATGCGCATAGCACGCAGTCGCGTCCTCGAACATCACGCGTCCGCGCCCGGCGTTACCGTCCTCGTCCTTGTCGAGCGCGGCCCAGACGGCGTCCCACGACCCGAGGTCGGACCAGCCTGCATCCAGCGGCACGGCGACGGCCACCGGCGGTTCGGTCATCGCGGCCAGCCGCTCCATGACCGCGTAGTCGATCGAATCCGACGGGCTCGCGGCGAACGGTTCCGGCGCCGGGTGAAAGCAGCCGTCGTCCGCGCGGCCATCGCGGATCGCGGCGACGCACGCTGCGTGAATGTCCGGCGCAAGCGCCTCGATCGCGCGCAGCCAGACACTCGCCCGGACCACGTAAATGCCGCTGTTCCACCAGTGCGAGCCCGACGCGACGTACTGCGCCGCGATTTCGGGCACGGGCTTTTCGACGAACGCATCGAGCGTGTAGCCGCCGGCGGCGCCGTCCAGCGAGACCTGGCCACCGGTACGCAGATAACCGAAGCCCGAATCGGCATGCGTCGGCCGGACGCCGAGCGTCGCGATGCACCCGAGCTGCGCGTAACGCAATGCGGTTGCCATCGCACGCTCGAAACCGGACGTGTCGTGGATCGCGTGATCGGCCGGCATGACGACCAGCACGGCGTCGCCGTGCTCGGCCAGCGCAAGGGCTGCCGCGAGCGTCATCGCGGGCGCCGTATCGCGGCGCGCCGGCTCGACGACCACGCGCGCCCGCAGGCCGCCGGCCGCAAGCTGCCGCACCGTGGTGTGCCGATGCGCGTCGCCGCATACGACCTGTGCAGCAGCCAGCTCGAATGCCGACCCGAGTCCGCTCACCCTGCGCAGCGTCGATTCGAGCAGCGTTTCGTCGCCGACGAGATGCGTGAGTTGTTTCGGGTGCTGCTCGCGGGACATCGGCCACAGCCGGGTTCCCGACCCGCCGGCCAGGACCACCGGCACCACCGCGCCCGCGGCGACACGATGCCGATCCTGAACGCCCGGATCGGCATGGCACGCCTTGTCGATCAACTCGATTTCACTCATCTCATGTACTCCTCAACATCCACTTTTCCCATCACGACACCGCATGGCACTGCCTGCCCCTTGCACCCATTGCCTCGCCTGCGAGCATGTCCGTGCTGACGCCGGACATGCTCCGCCCTCGGTATCCCGATACGTCGACAACATTCATCCCGGACGTCACCCGTCCATCGATGAATTAATCAATAAATTCGCATTCCTATATGTAGTGGAACGCGCGGTTACCGGACGAGCGATTCGATTCCCGCAAGGGACCCGGACGATGAACGGACTGCGAATTGCCTAGGCGCACGCCTCCGCACCGATGCACTGTCGCCGCGATGGCGTGTCGGCCCGGTCCGGCATGGCAATGAAAATGCCGCGTCCGAGCCATCCCGAACGGATTGGCGCATGAACGCGATTGATCACGTGAAGGCCCGGAATCGACCGCTTCGCCCCCGCGTCGCGTCCGGATATCGGAATAAGGATGTGATTCATGATCGGTCTAACGTTATGGTATTAACTACTTCGGCACGTGCCATTTAACGCACGATCCGTGCCATTGCGTCCCTTTCTTTTGCTGCAACGCAGAAAAACCTCGACAAACCAATGACCTATGTCCGGAATTGAAAAGGTATGAATAAATAGAAATAATCGTGTTTAACGTTTGCGGGGATGAAACGCTCTCGCCCGTTACGTAACGATGCGCCGTAACGCACGCCGGACGGGAACATGGCACGGAACACCCGGATCGTTGCGATTGCGGAACGGGTGCGGCCGGAGAGCGCGGCCTGAACGACAGATTCACCGCACATTGCAGCGCGTATCGGAATGCGGTGAATATCGGCGGCCGGTAATCCGCAATCCAATCCAAAAAAACCTGTCAACCGATTTAAATACCGGCAAGGTGCGCTGGAAATGGCGGATGCCTCGCCATCGTTTGCATACGACAGCGCGACAAAAATGGACCGACGGCCGCGACGCATGACGCAAGCGGCGTGGAATCGAACGGGGAGCGTATCGGTCGCGCGCGCAGTGCGGCGCGTGTACAAGCCTGGACAGGCAGGGATCCCGGGATGTTTCGGATGTCGTGCCCGGGGAAGAGCGACGCCATGCCCGGTCGTGCATGATCCGGATCGTCCGGTCGATCACGTCGATCGATTCGCGCACGACGTATCGTGCGCCGTGGCCGGACCGCTGGCGACCGCGGAGCGCTTGCGCATGGCCTCGCCCCGCGGTGCACGTGTTGGCGGCGACGGCCGGGCGTTGCCGGCCGTCGCGCGCTCCGTCACTGACTCAAGTTCGCGCTCGCATCAGGCCTTCAGCATGCCGAAGACCTCGCTCAGCATCGACTTCGCGTCGCCGAACAACATCCGGTTGTTGTCCTTGTAGAACAGCGGATTGTCGACGCCCGCATAACCCGAAGCCATGCTGCGCTTCATCACGATCGACGTCTTCGCCTTCCACACCTCCAGCACCGGCATGCCGGCGATCGGGCTCGTCGGGTCGTCCTGCGCCGCCGGGTTCACGATGTCGTTCGCGCCGATCACCATCGACACGTCGGCCTCCGGGAAGTCGCCGTTGATCTCGTCCATTTCGAGCACGATGTCGTACGGCACCTTCGCTTCGGCCAGCAGCACGTTCATGTGGCCCGGCATGCGGCCCGCGACCGGGTGAATCGCGAAACGCACGTCGACGCCCTTTTCACGCAGCAGCTTCGTCAGCTCGAACACCGTGTGCTGGGCCTGCGCCACCGCCATCCCATAGCCGGGTACGATGATCACGCGCTTCGCCTCGCGCAGCAGCTCGGCCGTTTCCGCCGCGCTCACCGCGACCGCCTCGCCGGCCGGCTGCGCGCCGCCGCCGGCTGCCGCCAGCGCGCCTGCGCCGCTGCCGAAGCCGCCCGCGATCACGCTGATGAAGTTGCGGTTCATCGCACGGCACATGATGTACGACAGGATCGCACCGGACGAGCCGACCAGCGCGCCGATCACGATCAGCAGGTCGTTGCCGAGCATGAAACCGGTGGCCGCCGCCGCCCACCCCGAGTAGCTGTTGAGCATCGACACCACGACCGGCATGTCCGCGCCGCCGATCGCCATCACCATGTGCACGCCGAACAGCAGCGAGATCACCGTCATCACGACGAGCGGCAGCATGCCGTCCTGGATGCTTTCCGCATGCAGGAACGCGCGGCCGAAGTAGATCACGATCAGCAGCGCGGCCAGGTTCATCCAGTGCCGCGCCGGCAGCAGCAGCGGCTTGCCGCCGATCTTGCCCGACAGCTTGCCGAACGCGATGATCGAGCCCGCGAAGGTGACCGCGCCGATCAGGATGCCGACGTAGATCTCCACTTCGTGGATGGCCTTCTCGGCGCCGGTGAACTGCAGCGACGTGTCGATGTAGCTCGCGAAGCCGACCAGGCAGGCGGCGAGACCGACCAGGCTGTGCATCAGCGCGACCAGTTCCGGCATCTGCGTCATCTGCACCTTCTTCGCGGCGTACAGGCCGACGGCGCCGCCGACGACCAGCGCGGCGACCACGTACGGAATGCCCGCGGCCGACACGCGCGGGCCGGCCACGGTGGCCAGCACGGCGATCAGCATGCCGATCATGCCGAGCAGGTTGCCGCGACGCGCGGTTTCAGGGTTGGCCAGCCCGCCGAGGCTGAGGATGAACAGGATCGCGGCGCCGATATAGGAGACGGTAGTCAGGTTTGCAGTCATTGTTGTCGTCCCCTTATTTGCGGAACATCGCCAGCATGCGCCGCGTCACCGCGAAGCCGCCGAACATGTTGACGGCCGTGAGCGTCAGCGCGCCCACCGCCAGGCCGAGGATCAGCCCGGACGGGCGATCGCCCGCGTTGGCCAGTTCACCGAGGGGCGGCGCGACCTGCACGAGCGCGCCGATCGCGATGATCGACGAGATCGCGTTGGTCACGCTCATCAGCGGCGTGTGCAGCGACGGCGTGACGTTCCAGATCACCATGTAGCCGACGAAGCACGCGAGCACGAACACCGTGAAGTGCGACAGGAAGCTCGCCGGCGCGTACTGGCCGACGACCAGGAAAGCCAGCGCGCCGACCGCGAACACGATGGCGAGCGCCTTGGCCGACATCGGCTCGCCGCTGTGGCCATGGCCCTTGGACTTCGCGGGCGCGGCCGCCGCGGGCGCCGCCGGGGGCTTCGGCGCGACGACCGCCTGCTTGATCGGCGGCGGCGGCCACGTGATGTTGCCGTCCTTGATGACGGTGAGGCCGCGGATCGCGTCGTCGTCGAAATCGACGTTGATCGTGCCGTCCTTGGCCTTGCACAGCTCCTCGACCACACGCAGCAGGTTGGTCGCATACAGCGTCGACGACTGCCGCGACAGGCGCGACGCGAGATCCGTGTAGCCGACGATCGTCACGCCATGGCGCACGACGGCCTCGCCGGGCACCGTGAGTTCGCAGTTGCCGCCCTGTTCGGCCGCCATGTCGACGATCACGCTGCCGGGCTTCATCGACTGCACCATCTCGGCGGTGATGAGCTTCGGCGCCGGCTTGCCGGGAATCAGCGCGGTCGTGATGATGATGTCGGCGTCCTTCGCCTGCTGCGCGTACATCGCGCGCTGCGCCTGCTGGAAGCCTTCGCTCATCACCTTCGCGTAGCCGCCGCCGCCCGAGCCTTCCTCTTCGTAGTCGACCTTGACGAACTCGCCGCCCAGCGACTTGACCTGGTCGGCCACTTCGGCGCGCGTGTCGTTCGCACGCACGATCGCGCCGAGGCTCGCGGCCGTGCCGATCGCGGCGAGACCGGCCACGCCGGCACCGGCGATGAACACCTTGGCCGGCGGGACCTTGCCGGCCGCCGTGACCTGGCCGTTCAGGAAGCGGCCGAACGCGTGCGCGGCCTCGATCACCGCCCGGTAGCCGCTGATGCCGGCCATCGACGTGAGCGCGTCCATCTTCTGCGCGCGCGACAACGTGCGCGGCAGCGAATCGATCGCCAGCACGGTGGCGCGCCTGGCGGCCAGCTGCGCCATCAGTTCGGGATTCTGCGCGGGCCACACGAAGCCGATCAGCGTGCCGCCCTCGCGCATCAGCGCCACTTCGTCGCTCGTCGGCGGGCGCACCTTGAACACGATGTCGCTGCCGGACCAGAGCTCGGCCGCCGTGGCGGCAATGCTCGCGCCGGCCGCACGATACGCGTCGTCGTCAAAGTTCGCACCGGCCCCGGCGCCGCTTTGCACGGCCACCGAAAACCCCAGCTTGATCAGTTTCTCAACCACCTCGGGGACGGTCGCTACGCGCCGTTCGCCGGTGGCTATCTCCAGAGGAATCCCAATCTGTAATGTCATATTGTGAACTGTCGGTTGCGGCCGCGCGAAAAATTCAGCCCCGAGTGTCGAGTGGCCAAATTCAGGCTCCCGGCCTTGGTGAAACAGGTCAACCTGGATCAACAGCGCAGCCCTGATGCAGCCGCGAACACGTTGTCTCCATCGCCAGGTTCCGTACTCGATATCCGGCGTCGGGCCGTGGGACAGCGGCATCAAGCATACCGGCCGACGCGGTCTTCTCGAAATTTATCTTCTGAATCGAGCAGCATTCGTTTCATGAATCCCGTGCCGAGGATTCAGCGACAGTCTGACCGTTTCGGTTTACTCGTTCAAGTCGCGTGTGATCTCCGCACGCGCCCCTTTCCCGGCGAGGCTTCGAAGGAATCGGTTCCGCCGACGGAACACATGTCGGCCGGCCATCACGGATCATTCGCTTTCCTGCCGCGGGGGCGCTACAAACGAACGCCAGCCAGGTCTTTCGATATGGCCCTTTAACTCGCACCGATCCATGCACTCATCGCACCCGACCACGCATTGCGCCCTTGATCGCCACCGCCCGACGTTGCATGCTTCGGCGACTTCACGCACCGCTGCTCGGCGGTCGCGCGCCGGCCGTCGGCTTGTCGCCCATCGGATTTCACAACCGAATCATGACGACGGGATCAAGCGCTCCCGATCGCATTGCCTTGCGCGGTCATGTCGATGAAATGCTCCGCCGGCATCGGACGCCCGAGCAGGAAACCTTGCAGCGAATTGCAGCCGAGCGTGGTCAGGAACTGCTGCTGCGCCGTCGTTTCAACGCCCTCCGCGACGATCTTCAGGTCGAGTGCCCGGCCGAGCGCGACGATCGCGGAAATGATCGCGGCATCCTCGGTGTCGTGTTCGAGATCGCGGATGAACCCGCGGTCGATCTTGAGCTCGCTGGCCGGCAGGCGTTTCAGATAGAGCAGGCTCGAATAACCCGTTCCGAAGTCGTCGATGGAAATACGCACGCCCATGTCGTGCAGCTGCTCGAGGATTCTCAAGCTGGCATCGGCATCGCGCATCGCAGTCGATTCGGTGATTTCCAGCGTCAGGCAGCGCGGTTCCAGCGCGTGCCGCTGCAATGCGGCCTGCACGACCTGGACCAGGCTCGCGTGACCGAATTGCAACGGCGACAGGTTGACGGCCATCGTCCAGTCGGTTCGACCGGCATCGCACCACGCGCGCATCTGCCGGCAGGCCTCGTCCAGTACCCACTCGCCGATCGGGACGATCAACCCGGTCTTTTCCGCGATCGAGATGAACTGATCGGGTGAAATGAGGCCGCGCGTCGGGTGCATCCACCGCAACAGCGCCTCGACGCCGATGATCGGTCCATGCGGCACTTCGAACTTCGGCTGGTAATGCAGGACCAGTTCACGCCGCTCCAGCGCCAGGCGGAGTTCCTGCACGATCTTCAGGTGCTCGCGGACATTCGCGTTCATCGATGCCTCGAAGAAGCAGTACGCGTTTCGGCCGAGCGCCTTCGCGTGATACATCGCTGCATCGGCATTGGTCATCAGGTCCCGGAAATGGCTGCCGTTGCCGGGATAGAGCGCGATTCCGATGCTGGCCGACACGCGCAATTCGTGCTCGGCCACGCGGAACGGTTGTCGAATCACCGCCAGTACCTTGTCCGCCACGCCGGCCGCGTCCGCGGGTTCGTCGACGGACACGACCAGCACGAACTCGTCGCCCCCCCAGACGGGCGATCGTGTCCTGCGTGCGCAGGTTCGCGCCGATGCGCTGCGCCACGTCGACCAGCAGCAGATCGCCGACATGATGGCCATACGCGTCGTTGACCGCCTTGAATCCGTCGAGATCCATGAACATCAGCGCGAAACATCCTTTCTCGCGGTCGGTGCCCTGGATCGCCTGATCGATCCGGTCTTCGAGCAGCACGCGATTGGGGAGCTTGGTGAGGTTGTCGTGCAACGCCAGATACGTCAATTCCTGGTTGGCTTCGGCCAGCGACGTCGCCAGCACTGCCGTGCGGGACTCCAGACGCAGATCGAGGATGGAAACGACCAGCGCGATGGCGAGGATGGCCAACGTGGCGACGATGATGACCAGTGCGAGCCAGCCAGCGTCCATGCGCGAGCCGGCTGCGCCGCAGATGCTGCCCAGCGGGAACCGGGCGGCGGCCATCCCGGTATAGTGCATGCCGGCGATGGCGGCCCCCATCAGCACGGCGGACCCCAGGTTGAGCAGGCGCACGCGGGACGAGTTCGCACGCCGGATGAACACGATCCACAGCACGGCGCCCGACGCGACCACGGCGATCGCGACCGACAGGCAAACGAGCAGCAGGTCGTACCGGATGCCCGGCGACATGTGCATGGAGGCCATGCCCGTGTAATGCATTCCCGCGACGCCGGCCCCCATCAACACGGCCCCGCCGCACAGCCGGTGCCACTTCAGCGTATCCCGACAGACGAGCCACAGTGCGCACGTGGAGCAGGCGATGGCGATCAGCAGCGACAGCAACGTGATGGCCGGATCGTATCCGACCGGAATCGGCAACGCGAAAGCAAGCATGCCGACGAAATGCATCGACCAGATGCCCGTGCCCATCACGCAAGCCGCGCCGACCAGCCACCAATGTGCGGCGCGCCCCTGGGCGGTCTTGATGCGCCCGGCCATGTCCAGCACGGTGTAGGACGCCAATATGGCGATCAGGAGCGAAAGAAGAACGAGCAACGCGTTGTAGCTTGTCGGCAGCATTGTTATTTACAGATCGCTTTCGGTTCGGCGGTGACGAGATCACACGTTACACGGGGTCTGCGTGAATTCGCGTGAAGGTCGGGCACAAAAGGAAAGCGGTGCCCGAAGGAACGGACTGGTCGTGCGACCAATCAGGCGATTCCAGCGACCACCGCTTGCATGGCGGATCATAAACGCGACCTTCGGTTCAGGGAAGGATTTACCGCTGCGGGGTCGGTGAAGGACGCGGCCCGGATTGTACGGGCATCCGCAGGCATGCCATCGGGCGGCCGTGCGTCAGGCGCGGCCGCCGTGTTTGTCGATCGACGCCATCGACGGCAGACATCGACACGGGCGAGCGGTCACACCGCTCGGCGTCGACCCGATCGTCTCGCATGGTGCGCAGCAACCGCGCGGTTGACGAGTTCGGCTGTATCGCGATCAATGTACAGTCGCTCGATCGCCTCGACACGCTGCTGCGCCGGCTCGATTCCGGGTATGAGCGAGTCTGTCGATTCCGGCCGGCCTTCAGGCCAGCCCGGTGCGGGCGTTCCGATCCCGGCGTCAGATCGACTGGAGCGCACCGCTCTGCTTGCCCTCGGCACGAAGTTGACGTCCGATGCGGCGAATCTCGGCCTCTCCGCGCTGAAGCGCGTCGACACTGGTGTGCACGGAGTAGTGGCCGAGCACGAGTTCGTAGGGATGCTGAGTGGCGGAACCCAGCACGAAGCGCGTGTCGCCCTCGGCGACCAGTTCGATCGCCGTCTCGGCGCGCTCGAAGATCGCGACCTCTCCACGCGTGATGCGGGATGACGCACGCAGTGCGCCATCCATCACGGAAACCCACGCGACGTCCTGCCCCGGAGGAGGAACAAACGCCCAATGCTCGCCATCCTTCAGCGTGACCACGAGGTAGGTCATCGGCGGTGCATCGACAGGGCTCGTCATGCCATCGTACGTGCCCAGGATCACGCGCACGGGGCCCGCGCCCGGAACCTGCTCCGGCATCACATATTGGCTCCTGGTCGGTGCATTCTCCAGATCTGGCGGGAGCGCGACCCAGAGCTGAAAGCCCCGCAGGGGTGCCGTGTCAAAGGTGCCCGTGTGCCACACACCGCCGCCCGCCTGCATCCATTCCACACCACCCGCGGGCAGCACCCCGGCGTTGCCCGTCGTTTCCGCATATTGGACCGCGCCGTCAAGGACGACCGTTACCGTGGCGATGCCGGAGTGCGGATGCCAGCCGAATTCAAGCGGTCGGGCGTGACTGCCATTGGACTCGAAGAGATCAAGGAACACGAACGGCTTGATCAACCGACCCAGGTCAGAGGGACTCACCAGCCGCGTAATCGACCCGTTGCCCAACCCGCGCGCGCGGCGGACGATACCACGTGAACGCTGCTCATGCTTGAGCGGAAACTGGGCGTTTTCGCTTCCCGTCGTGCTTGTTGTCATGGCATTCATCCTTGTTTTCACGTCTTCTTTCGACTTGCCGCTCGTGCGAAAGTGAGCGAATAGTGGCTGACCAACCCGCGCGTCGCGCAATACCCGGTTGGGGTCCCGCCTATCATCCGCGTCCATGACGATATCGAATCGGCATCCTAACTTCTTGCCACGCTGATCAAGCCGGCATGTTGACCTTGGCCCACTCCGCAAAGCCGGTGATCTGCCCGTTGACCAGCGCATCTGCGCGCGCCCTCTTGGCGTCCGCGTCAGGGCCGAAGTAACTGTAGTCTTCGAAGTAACCCATCATCGCGCAGACTTCGTCCGCGCCGGGATAGAACATTTCGTAGGCCTTGCCCGGCACCTGGTTCACCACCACGTTGTGGCCCTGCGCATTCAGGATATCCGCGAACGCCTGCCAGCTGTAAGCGTCGGCGCACAACGACAGAATCTGCCCCTGACCGGCTATCTCCGGATGGTCGAAGACTTCCTTGACCAACTTCCCCAGTTCGTGGATGTCGCCGGCATGGACGCTCTTGCTGTTGATATCCATCGGAACCGCCCAGGCCTTTTGATTCCCGTTCCCGGTGGGTTGCGGCGCCATCTGGCCAAGGAAATTCTGAAAGAAGAACGGCGCTTCGACGAAGCTGTAATCGGGAAAGCCCGCGTCGGCGATCACGGCGTTGGCCCGAGCTTTGTGGGTGAAGTGCGAAACCTCATACCGGCCGCCTGAAATTTCGTGAGCGTCGGGTAGCGTCGACCAGACCATGTGAGTCACGCCGGCAGATTTTGCGGCGCCGACCACATGCCTTACCTGATCGTATTCGCTCGTCCCTGTTGCGGGATCCCAGAAATTCGTGACCAGGAACACCCCATGGGCTCCGCTGAGCGCGGGCGCCAATGTGTCTACCCTGTTCAGATCTGCGGCAACCACTTCGACGCCTCGAGCGGCGAGCCGTTTGGCCTGATCCGAGCCGACATCTCGACTGATCGCCCGGACGGTATAACCGCCTTGATCGAGCAGCGCATTCACCACGCCTTGCCCCTGTCGCCCCGTCGCGCCAAACACGACAATGGTTTTTTCCGACATGGTCATTCTCCTGCGTTTTCTGCGGATTGCCGCTGATACCAAGGAGCCGAGGACATCGCTCGGGGAGCGGGATCCTCAGCGCTCGTCTCGCACCCAGTCGTAGCGGTGTGGTGCGTTCACATAGCGTGATCGAAGTGAAACGGACTCACTTCACATGCTTGTCGAACCATGCGATCAACTGCTCCGGGTGTTCGGAGAAGTAGTTGTAGCCATCCCAGCGCCGGGTGCTGCCTTCGAGCCAGAACAGCTGCTTGTCGGCAACGGGAATGTTGTCGAAGATCGACTGTACGTCGCCGGGCTTGGTCAGCGCGTCGTTACGCACCTGCAGCAGGAAGGCCGGCGCCTGCCAGTGCTTCGCGTATTCCAGCGGCGACACCTGGTCGATCCTGAAGCTGGTAATCAGCTGCACCTCGCGGTCGATCGCCTCGAACTGGTCCGCAAGCCCCATGTACTCGAGGTTGCGCTCGACCATGGCTCGCATCGAGATCGGCTGCACGGCAACAAGCGCCTGTACGTCGGCGAAGAGCTCCGGATATCGCGTCTTCGCGACGAAGGTGGCGTTCGCACCCATGCAGCGGCTGAGCAGGCCCAGCTTCATGCCACGGGTATCGGGGCGGGACTTGACGTACTTCAGCGAACCGGCGACGTCGCGGGATTCGAACAGGCCCCACGTGAAGATGTTGCCGTTGGCCGCGCCGCTCTGGCCGTGGTTGCGCGCGTCGTAGGTCAGCACGTTGTAGCCAGCCTCATGCAGGTGCTGATATTCCCGCATGTAGTTGACCTCGATGTCATTGCCCGGAACGAACTGCCACCGCGGCAGGTGCGAGGGGAAGCCGTAGCGGTTCATCGGCATCGGGTGGTTGGCGATCACCAGCTTGTTCGAGCCCGCTCGGGGAATCCACCACGCCTCCAGCGGAGTGCCGTCCAGGGACGGGAACGTGATGTCCTCGTACGCCATTCCATACTCGTCCGGCGTGTGGAGGATCGGTGCGCGGACCGGGGTGCTGAGGCCCTGGGCCAGCGTCGTGAGCATCTGCGAAGTATCGGGCATGACGGTTTCTCCTTAGCTATCCGATTCGGGAAGTTTTCCCAGTCCGCAGAAGATACGTCCGAGCCTTTCGTTGAACAAGACGGGCATTTTTAGTATCATCGTTCCATGAGTGGAACAATCGATCTCAACCAATTCCTGATCTTCATCCGGGTCATTCAGGCGGGAAGCCTGAGTGAGGCAGCGCGACGCCTGAACCTGCCGAAGTCCACGGTAAGCCGAAAAATCTCCGACCTGGAAGACCGGATCGGCGAGCGGCTCATTCAGCGCACGACACGCAAGCTCAGCCTCACCGAGGCCGGCCGCGTCCTGTTCGAACGCGTCGGCCCCGCCATGAGCGACATCGAAGAGGCGGAGAGCGCAGTGGCGGGAATGCGTGGGACGCCCCGTGGCGTGCTGCGGGTCGCGGCGCCGATGTCTTTCAGCCCACTCAGACCGATCATTGCCGAATACCTCGCTCGCCATCCCGACGTCGCGATCGAGTTGGTGAACTCAGATCGCCTTGTCGATCTCGTCGACGAGCGCTTCGACGTCGCGATTCGGGCGGGCGCACTCGTCGATTCGTCGCTCGTCGCACGCAAGCTCGGAACAGCACAGTTCATGCTGGTGGCGACGCCCGAATACTGCGAACGCCATGGCGTCCCGAAGACACCTGCCGAACTGACGAACCACGCCTGCATCGCCCTTGGCGGTAAAGCGACGTCGCGCGTCTGGCCTTTGGAATCAGGAAGCAAACGTACCGAAGTCCGCATTACGCCACGACTGATGGCCAACGACATCGAGATGGTTCGAGTGGCCGCTCTCGCCGGCGTGGGAATCGCATGGTTACCCAAGGCCTTGTGCACCGACGATCTCGACGGGAAGCGCTTGCGGCACCTGCTCGTCGACTGGTCCTGGGAAGACATTCCGGTCTATGCGCTCTACCCGACAAGACGTCATCTTTCGCCCAAGGTCGTCGCCTTCGTCGATCTGCTCGCCCAGCGGATCCGGTTGGGCAACGATTGACGTGCCGCGTGCGGCACGCTCGAACCGGATCCGGTGATCTCTCGAACCAGCTCAAATCGACGCGCGAAAGCGCGTCGGACATTCTTGTGGATGTTCATCCGGCCGGGTTCCTGGAAGATCGGGGGTTTGGCGACCTCCAGTCGCCCGGACCCCGTCCGGACGAACCATCGAACCAACCTATCGAAGCTTCACAGCCAGCCATTCGTTCATCACGCGCGCGTCCTCCAGCCGATCCAGCGCCAGGCAGGCGTCGCCCAGCGCATCGACCTGCGGCCGGTCGAACGCCATGCCCGCCAGCGTGCGATATTTCGCGAGCAAGGCCGCGTCCGGCAGCGGATTGCGCGGATCGCCGAGCGCGATCGGCACATGGCACGATGCCTGCCGCCCGTCCGTGCCATGCAGGATCACCGTCGGCTCGTCGAGATCGCCAAGCGCCGGGTCGACCTCGAGCGCGATGCGCGCCAGCAGTGCGGTCACGCGCGGATCGCTGCGCCGCGCCGCGCGATACACGCCGATTCCCGTGTCCCCGAATGCAAGCGCCGCCGCCACCGCATACGGCAGGCTCATCTGCGCGGACGACAGCGTCGTCAGATCGCAACCGCCGCACATGCGCACGACGAACGCGCTCGCGCGCACGACCACCCGCTCGATGTCGCCCGCATCGAGCCTGCGGCCGTTCGCGAGCTGCAGCGCCGCGTCGACGGCCGCATGCGCGCTGCGGCACGATGCGTGCGGCTTGATCGAACAGCGCATCAGCTTCCAGTGAGTGCCGAGGCCGTCGGTCAGTGCATCGGGCGCATGCGACTGCGCGGCGAACGTGCTGAAGAAACCGCCCCATACGTCGTCGAACACCCGCGCGGGGCCGCTCACGCCTTCGCGCGCAAGCAGCGCCGCGAGCACGCCGCCCTCCGCCGCCCGCCCGGCGTGCAGCCGCTTCGTCTGCGAACCGTCGTGGATGAAACTCCACAGGCCGCCCGCGAAACTCGCCGCATGGCCGAGCGCGTCGCGCGTGCGCGCGGCGTCGAGCCCGAGCACGCGCGCGCTCGCGGCCGCGGCGCCGAACACGCCGCAACTGAGCGTCGAGTGCCAGCCCGCCCCGTTGTGCGCCGCGTAGCCGCCCGCCGCTTCGAGCACGCGCCGGCCGACGTCGTAGCCGAGCACGATCGCCATCACGCATTCGCGCCCCGTCACCGGGCGGCCCGCGCACGACAGCGCGGCCAGCACGGCCGGCAACACCACCGCGCCCGAATGATCGCAGCCGCCGGAATCGTCGAGTTCGAGCGCGTGCGCGGCAATGCCGTTCACGAACGCCGCATCGCGCGCGCCCGCGGCGTGCCGCGTGCCCCACAGCGTCGCGCCGCCCTGCGCGACCGTGCCCGTCAGCGCGCGGGCGCTGCGCGTCTCGGCGGCACACGTGCCTGCCAGCGCCGCGCCGAGCGTGTCGAGCACATGACGCCGCGCCTTCGCGACGACGTCATCCGGCAATGCATCGGCGGCCGTTTGCGCGACGAATGCCGCCAGCCGGGTAGCGCGCGTTTCCGGCGCCGCCGTCATCGCGCGGACGCGTCTGCCACGCAGTGCGCGAATACGTCGACCGGATGGCCCGGCGGATTGACGGGCGCCTGCGCACGCCACCAGCGTGCGATGTCGCGCCCGGTCGCGAACCACGCGTCGCCCGCATCGCGCAGGTGCGCGAGCAATGCGCGCAGCAGGTCGATACGCCCCGCCGTGCCGATGATCTCCGGATGCAGACGCACCACGCAGCACAGCCCGAACCGCCGAAACCCGTCGACATCGCGCCGCCAGTTGTCGAGCACGTCGCGGTACGCCGCGATGCGCGGCTGGCCGACCGGCACCGGCGGCGACAGGTTGAACTCGAAGTACGGCTCGTCTTCGAGCTCGTAATGCAGCGGCAGCTCGACCAGCCGCGCGCCATGTGCGCCGCCGTCGCCGCGCGGATGCACGTACGGCAGATCGTCGCCGCGCCATGACGACGACCACGTGAAGCCTTCCGCCACGAGCCAGTCCGCGAAGCCGCCAGCCCAGTTGCCGGTGAACGAGCGAAACCCTTCCGCGTCGCGGCCGGTCGCATCCGCGAGCGCCGCGCGCCCGGCACGGCAGGCATCGATCTGCGCGGCGAGCGGCAGCGCATCGAAGTCTTCGCAGCGATACCCGCTCACGCCGAGTTCGTGGCCCGCCGCGCCGATCTCGCGCACCGCTGCCGCGTGGGTCTCGGCGACGATGCCCGGGACGAACCAGCTCGCGGGTACGCCGAACGCATCGAAGGTGTCGAGCAACCGCTCGACGCCGCGCGTCGCGCCGTAACGCCACACCGACAGCGATTTCTCGCGACCGGCGATACGCGGCTCGCGTGCCTGGATACCGTGAATGTCGTTGAAATCGACCGTGATCGCGACCGCGCAGCGCGCGCCGCCCGGCCACGCGGGAAGGGTCGTCATCGGCCGCTCCGTTGCGTTTGCGCCTCTCGCGCATGCTGCGCGAGCCACCAATCGGCCACTTCGCGACAACGCGCGAACCATACGCCATCGCGCGCGCGCATATGGCCGAGCCACGCCTCGAGCAGCGCGATGCGCCCTGGCTTGCCGCACACTTTCGGGTGCAGCAGCGTCGTCAGGCACAGCCCTTCCCGGTAGACGCCGTCGAACTCGCGCATCCAGTTGTCGAGCGTCGCGTCATAGCCGGCGATCCGATCGAGCCCGGCCGGATAGTCGGGGTTGCGGTGGTACGCGAGCGACGCGTAGTCGTCGGTTTCCCAGCGCCCCGGTATCTCGACGAGCGGCGGCTCGCCGTCCGCGCCGTGCAGAAGATACGGCCGGTCGTCGCCGCGCATCGAGCTGGAATAGCGCACACCGGCCTCGCGCAGCACGTCCACCGTCGCCGCGCTCCAGTCGCCGGACGGCGTGCGGAATCCGACTGGCCGCACGCCGAGCATCCGAACGAGGATCTCGGCCGACTGCGCCATGATCTCGCGCTGCCGATCCGGTTCGAGTGTCCAGAAGGCTTCGTGCCGGTAGCCGTGATAACCGATCTCGTGGCCGCGCTCGACGATCGCCGCGCATCGATCCGGCCACGTCCGCGCGACCCAGGCGGGCACGAAGAAGGTTGCGGGCACCTCGAACGACGCCAGCACGTCGAGCAGCCGGCCGAGCGCGCGCCACGGCCCGTAACTGCCGAGCGTGAAATACGCGGGGTTGCGCCAGATCGACCCGTTGAGCATCGCGTCGCCGGTCGGACCGTCGAGATCGAACGCGAGCGCGACGCATGCACGCTTCGCGTCCGGCCAGCGGGGAGCCAGATCCGTCATCGCGCGCTCAGTGCGTGCCGTTGATCATCGCCTTCGCCACCGCGTGTTCCTGCAGCCCCCACTTCGCGAGCAGCTTGTGGTACGACCCGTCCGCGATCATCTGGTTGAGCGCCGTGCTCAGCGCACCGCTCAGCGCGGTATTGCCCTTCGCGACGCCAATGCCCGTGTACTGCGACAGGAACGGCTTGCCGACCGGCGCGTACGCGTTCTGCTCGAGGCTGTTCTGGTACGGCAGCGTCTCGCCGCCCTGCACGGCCGCGTCGATACGGTTCTGGCGCAGCTGCATGCGTGCGTCCGACGAGCCGTCGGTGCCGACCACGACGATCGCCGGCTTGCCGGCCTTCACGCAGTTCTCCGCGCTCCATGCGGTCGTGTTGTCCGGGAACGACGTGCGCCGGCTCGACCCCACGCGTTTGCCGCACAGCGCGCTCATCTGCGCGAACTCGCCGGCGCGTGTCTTCAGCGTGTAGAACTGCGGCCCCGTCTCGATGTAGTCGACGAACGTCACCGCGTCGCGGCGCGTCGGCAGGTCGGTCATGCCGGAGAGGATCATGTCGACGCGTTGTGTCGCGACCGCGCTCATCATCTGGTCGAAACTCGTCTCGACCCAGTTCAGCTTCGCGCCCATCTTCGCGGCGAGCGCTTCGCCGAGATCGACGTCGAAGCCCGCCAGCTTGTCGGTGGCCGGATCCTTGTATTCGAACGGCGGATAGTTCGGCACGATCGCGACGTTCAGCGTGCGCTTCGCGCCGGCGGCCTGCGCGGTTGCGTGGGACGCATGCAGCGCGAGTGCGCCGAACGCGACAGCGGCCAGCGTGCGGGTCAGGACGGATGCTTTCATGGGATGTCGCCTTGTCATGGTGAGTAGTGAAGTGCTGCGCCGGTCTGCGTGCCGGCTCGCTCGGGTGCGGCGGGCCGGGCGGCCCGGCCCGCTCATGCGATCACGGCCGAGATGAAGTCGCGCGTGCGCGCATGCGACGGCGCGGACAGCACCTGTTCCGGCGGCCCGCTCTCGACGATCCGGCCGCCGTCCATGAACACGACGCGATCGGCCACCTCGCGCGCGAAGCCGAGCTCGTGCGTGACGACGATCATCGTCATGCCGCTCTTCGCGAGATCGCGCATCACGGCGAGCACTTCGCCGACGAGTTCGGGATCGAGCGCCGACGTCGGCTCGTCGAACAGGATCAGTTGCGGATGCATCGCCAGCGCCCGCGCGATCGCGACGCGTTGCTGCTGGCCGCCCGACAGCTCGACCGGAAACGCGTCGCATTTGTGCGCGAGCCCGACGCGCGCCAGCAGCGCGCGCGCCTCCTCCTCGGCTTGCGCGCGGCGGCGCTTGAGCACCTGCACGGGGCCCTCGATCACGTTCTCGAGCGCGGTCTTGTGCGGGAACAGGTTGAAGCGCTGGAACACCATGCTCGTCGCCAGCCGCTGGCGTGCGACCTGACGCTCCGACAGCGCGTGGAGCCGGTTGCCGGTGCGGCGGTAGCCGGCCAGTTCGCCGTTGACCCACAGCGCGCCCGCGCTGATCGTCTCGAGCTGGTTGATGCAGCGCAGGAACGTGCTCTTGCCCGAGCCCGACGGCCCGATGATGCACAGCACTTCGCCCTGCGCGACGTCCAGCGTGATACCGTGCAGCGCCTGGAAATCGCCGTACGCCTTGCGTACGTCCACGGCGCGAACGACTGCGTTCGTCATGACGTTCTCCCGATGGTTGACGGTCGCGTCGCTCATGCGCGGCCTGCCGCACGGCCCGCGCCGCGCGCGAAGCGCCGTTCGACGCGGGCCTGCGCGAGCGACAGCACGGTGACGACCGCGAGATACCAGATGCCCGCGACGATCAGCAGCTCGATCACGCGGGCGTTCGCGTAGTAGATGTTCTGCGCGTTGTGCAGCATCTCCGCGTACTGGACGACGCTCGCGAGCGAGGTCAGCTTGACCATGCCGATCAGCTCGTTGCCGATCGGCGGCACGATCACGCGCATCGCCTGCGGCAGGATGATGCGGCGCAGCGCCTGCAAGTGCGGCATGCCGATCGATTTCGCGGCCTCGTACTGGCCGGTATCGACCGACAGCAGCCCCGCGCGCACGACTTCCGACGTATACGCGCCCTGGTTGATGCCGAGCCCGAGCAGCGCGGCAAGGAACGGCGTCATCACGTCGACGGTCCGGAATTCGGCGATGCCCGGGATGCCGAGGGTCGGAAACACCAGCGCGAGGTTGAACCACAGCAGCAGCTGCAGGATGATCGGCGTGCCGCGAAACAGCCAGATGTAACCCTGCGCGATCGCGCCGAGCACCGGGTTCGACGACAGCCGCATCACCGCGGTGACGACGCCGAGCACGATGCCGAGCGTCATCGCGAGGACGGTCATCACGATCGTGTTGCCGAGCCCGGTCAAGATCGAGCGCGCGGTCAGGAACTGGCCGACGACGCGCCACTCGATCTGCCCGCGCGCGAACGCGACGGCCACGTAGGCGAGCGCGACGATGATCGCGATCGAGGCGGCATAACGGCCCCAGTAGCGCCGGCGCACGCGCACGAGGCCGGCGGTCTCGTCTGCCGCGGCGCCGGCCGGCACCGGCGATGCGCCATCGAGGCGCCGCGAATCGGATGCACTCAGCATGACGGCCCCCGGTAGTCGGCCGCCCACGCGGCCTGGCGTTCGATCGCGCCGCTCAGGCGGCCGATCTGTTCGCGCACGCGTGCGGGCGACGTGCCGCCCGCGCCGCCGCGCGCCGCCACGGCCGCGTCGAGCGTCAGATGCGCGCGCACCGCCGGCGCGAGGCGCGGATCCACGGCCTGCAGCTGCTCCGCGCTCGCGTCGGCCAGTTCGATGCCGTCGTGCTCGCACACGCGCACGAGCGCGCCGGTGATCTCGTGTGCCTCGCTGAACGGCACGCCCGTCAGCGCGAGCCAGTCCGCGACCTCGGTGGCGAGCGTGAAGCCGAGCGGCGCCTGACGGCGCATCTCGTCGACGTTCACGCGCATCGTGCGAATCATCCCCGCCATCGCCGGCAGCACGAGTCCGAGCGTATCGATCGAATCGAACGCGGCGATCTTGTCTTCCGCGAGATCGCGGTTGTACGCGAGCGGCAGCGATTTCAGCGTCGCGAGCAGGCCGGACAGGTTGCCGATCAGGCGCCCCGCCTTGCCGCGCGTCAGCTCCGCGATGTCGGGGTTCTTCTTCTGCGGCATGATCGAGCTGCCGGTCGCGTAGCTGTCGTCGAGTTCCACCCAGCGGAATTGCCGCGACGTCCACAGGATCACTTCTTCCGACAGGCGGGACAGGTTCACGGCCAGCATGCTCGTGACGAACACGAATTCGGCGACGTGATCGCGCGCGGCCACCGCGTCGATCGAGTTCTCGCAGGGTGCGTCGTAACCGAGCTCCCGCGCCGACAGCTCGGGCCGCACGCAGATCGCCGAGCCGGCGAGCGCAGCGGCGCCGAGCGGCGAACGCGCAGTGCGACGGTCCCAGTCGACCAGGCGGTCGGCATCGCGATACAGCGCCTGCGCGTGCGCGAGCAACTGATGCCCGAACACGATCGGCTGCGCGGGCTGCAGATGGGTGAAGCCGGCGGTCACCGTGTCGACGTGCCGGCTCGCCTGGCCGACCAGCGCATCCTGCAGGTCGAGCACGCCGCGCACGAGCCGGCGTGCGTGGTCGCGCAGATACAGGCGCAGGTCGTTCGCCGCCTGGTCGTTGCGCGAACGCCCGGCGCGCAGCTTGCCGCCGAGCGCCGGCAGCCGCTGCGTGAGCACCCGTTCGAGAAACGTATGGACATCCTCGTCGGCGAGCGACGGCGCGATCGCGCCCGCGGCGTAATCGCGTGCGATGCCGTCCAGCGCGGCCAGCAGTTGCGCGAGTTCGTCGTCGTTCACGATGCCGGCGCGGTTCAACTCGCGCGCATGCGCGCGCGAGCCGGCCAGGTCGTACGGCACGAGGCGGAAGAAACTCGGATCGGAACGCGATAGGTTCTGCAACGCGTCGGACGGTTCGGACTGGAAACGGCCGCCCCACAGGCGTTCGATCGGTTCGGTAAGGCTCATTGCGGTCGACCTCGACTCGGTTGGATGCCCCCAACTGTAGGCATTCAATTTTTTTTGTTGTAGCGAGAAATTGAATCCGCTTAAATGAAATTTTTCTCAGTATCGTCGCCGCCGACGCTCCCCCGATGCGCAACCGCCTGCCCCCGCTGAATCCGCTTCGCGCCTTCGAGGCCGCTGCCCGGCGCGGCAGCGTGGCGGCCGCCGCCGACGAGCTGCACGTGACCGCGAGCGCGGTCAGCCACCAGATCCGCATTCTCGAAAGCACGCTCGGCATCGCGCTGTTCGTCCGATCGAAGGCGCGCGTGAAGCTCACGCCCGAAGGCGAGGGGCTGCTGAAACCGGTCAGCGCCGCGTTCGACATGATCGCGAACGCCACCGTCAGGCTCGAATCGCCGGCCGCCGTCGGCGATCTCGCCGTATCGACGCCGCTGTCGCTGACGTCGCGCTGGCTCGCCCGGCACATCGGCGATTTTCTCGAGCGCTACCCGGGCATTCATCTGAAAGTGATTCCGTCGAACGACGAGCGCGAGATCCATTCGCCGGACGTCGACGTCTGCATCCGCTACGGGGAGGGCAACTGGCGCAACCGGCATGTCGAGCTGCTCGCGCATCCGGCGCTGTTCCCGGTCGTGAGCCCCGCGCTGATGAACGGGCGCGATGCGATCCGCAAGGTGCAGGATCTCGCCGGGCGCACGCTGTTCTGCGAACATGCGGGCTCGTGGATGCGCTGGCTGGCCGAAGCGAACGCCGACAGGCTGCCGGGCATCCGCATCCTCGAGATCGGCAACGCGCACATCGGCGTCGAGGCCGCGGTACACGGGCAAGGCGTCGCGCTCGGCGACAGCCTGTCGGTGCGCGACGACCTGATCGACGGCACGCTCGTGCGGCCGTTCAGCGAGACGGTGCCGTCACGCCACGCGTACTATCTCGTCACGCGTCACGAGCTGACCGAGGCGCCGCTCGTGACCGCGTTCACGTCGTGGCTGCGCGCCCGTCTGGTGTGACGCGTGCCGCCGGCGGGTACCGCGGCGGCCGTGGTGCGATCAGGACGCGAGGCGCGCCAGGTCGTCCCATACGATGACGACGTTGTGCGACCGCCAGACCGGCCCCGCATCGACGTACTCGCCCGCGAGCCGGCCATCCAGCGCCGCGTAGAAGGCGAGCGCGGCATCGTTGCCCTTGACCACGCTCAACGCGGCGCCCGGATAATGCAAGCGACTCAAATGCGTCGCGAGTCGTGCGAGCAGCTGGCGGCCGATGCCGCGGCGCTTGAATTCGGGATCGACGTACAGGAACTTGATTTCGCCGCGGCCGCCGAATACGGGCTCCGACGGCGCGCCGGCCATCCCGATGCCGACGATCCTGCCGCCGGCGTGTGCCACGAGCACCCGTTGACGGCCGTCGTTCGACATCAGCTTTTCCCGCCATGTCTTGCCGCGGTAATGCTCGTCGAGAATCGCATGGGCCTGCGCCGGCGCGAGGTCCCGATAGGTATGCCGCCAGACCTTCACGTGAAAATCGGCGATCGCCTGCGCATCGTCGATATGGGCAGTCCTGATGGATATTCCGGTCATGGAAGATTCTCTCGGCGGCCACGCAGGCGCGGATGCGGTACACGCGGGGGATTGTCGACGATCCGGTCGGCGATGTCGAACGGCCATCCTCACATCGCAAGCTCGAAGAACGACCGCGCGACGACCTGGCCGTTGACGATCAGCTCGACCTCGTGCCGGCCCGCATAGTGCCGCCGCGTCGTGAAATCGCGGATCGCCCGGCTGTGCCGCAGCGCGACGCGCGCGCCGGGCTCGAGCGTCAGCCCCTTCAGCTTGAACACTTTCGGTGACGCCTCGCCATTTTGCTTCACGTACGCGATCCGGTAATCGACGACGAGCCGCTGCGCGGTGTCGGCCGTGGAATGCAGCTCGCAGTCGAGCGTGATCGATTCGCCGAGCACCACCTGCGCGGGCGTCACGCCGAACGGGCCGACGGCAAGCCGCGGCGCGCGTTCGGCACCGAGTATCGCGAGTGCGCGCGCATCGCCCTGCTTCACGAGCGTGCGCAGCGCATGCCGGACGATCCAGCGCGTATGCGGATGGTCACCGCCCCAGCGTTCCGCACGGTCGAGCACCCAGGCCGGATGCGACTTCGCCACGTCGTTCAGGTGATTCGCGACCGAGCGGCGCACGTAGGCGCTCGGGTCCGCGCGCAGCGTGTCGAGAATCGGCGCCGCGAGTGCCGGGTCGGCCTCGATGTCGCGCAGGCGGAACGACCACGGCAGGCGCGGGCGGCTTCCCTCGCTGGCCAGCCGTCGCACGGCATCGTCCGCGTCGTGCGACCAGGCTTCCATGGTGGCGAGCGCACGCGCGGTATCGACGCGCAGGAATTCGCGCACCGCGAATTCCGACGTACCGAACGACGTGAAGCCTTTCAGCGCGTCCATCGAACGGTCGAACGCATGCCGACCGTACTGCCCGACGTAATCGGGTGCGATGAGCGACACGAATCCGCGGCCCAATCGTGGCGCCGCCTCCTGCAGCAACGCCAGCCCGGCGTCGTAGCCGCCGGGCAATGCATGCGCCGCCGCATCGATCGCCACGCTGGCGCGCCTGACGCGCGCCATCAGCGTCAGGTCGTCGAGGCCGTCGAGCGCCGTCGTCAGAAATGCCACCCGGTCGAAACCGGGTTCGATCGCATGCAGCAGGTCGGACAGTGTTCGGAATTGTTGCTCGCCCAACGAATCTTTCAGCGGGGCCGCAGCCTGAGTAGTGGTCATGACGGAAGAGCGCCGGTGTGCGCCGCGGATCAACGGATACGAAAGCGCACAGTATCGCCGAAGCTCGTGCCAATTCCTGTCAGTAGACTATGTGCGGCCGGAACCCTCTCGCGTGAGACTCAGCCGGCACACGTGGATCGCCTCGCCGGCGAGGGCGTCACGGGCGCACGCCGCCCTTCACGGCTGCTCGCGCGAAACGCCTCCGGCGAACCGGTTTCGCCACTGCCCGCCGGCGAACGCAACGACGATCAGCGACAGGTAACCGGCGACGAGCAGATGCCGCCAGCTGTCGAGCGCGGCGCGATGGGCCACCAGCGCGGCGTCGGGGGCCGGCGCGGCGAGACTGCCCGGCACGACCGCGCGCGTCATCTGCACGAATCCGGCCGCCGACAGCACGGGCAGCAGGATGAGCATGCCCAGCAGCACGAACCGCGCGCGATGGAAAAACGCGCGCCGGCGCAAATGAAACCATAGCCCGAGGCTGCCGTGCACCCACCCGGGAGCGAGCAGCGCGATCTGCAGGCCCTGCGTGCCGCTCGTCAGCAACGCCACGACGACCCGCGCGTAGTTCGGTTCGAAGCCGTAGAACGACGTCGCGACGCGTGTGCCGACGACGTGACGGATCAACAGCAGCGGCAGGCTGAGTCCGGCCCACAGACGCAGCCATTCGGCGGGCGGCAGCGCCCAGTGCCGGCGGCCGTAGATGGTGCGGATCGCCAGCGCGAAATGCAGGCCGGCCGCGCCGTACAGCAGGATCGTTCCGGGCACGCTTTGCCAGACGCCGATCGCCAGATGCAGGCCGCGCTCGGCGACGTCGATCGACCAGATGCCGAGCGCGTGATTGATCATGTGAATGGAAATATAGATCCATAACATGATGCCGGACCCGAGCTGCAGCCTTCGCGCGGCACCGCGCACGTGGTCCCGGAACGCCAGCGACCGTGGCGCGTCGTTCGTCGTCGAGGCGGAACCGCGATCGCACGATGACCGGTCCGGAACGTCCCCGCGTAGCTGCTCCCCGTCGCTCATGGCTCCTCCCTGTCGATGCGTCCGGCACTTGATCCGCATACCGCGGCGCGGGCCGGTTTATTCCGGCAACGTGCGACATCCCGCAGGCGAAGCACTTCGCGCGGCGGCGGGAATAGACGCCGTATGCGCAGGGTATACCGTGTGCGGGCACGACGGATCGCGCTCGTGACGCGCCGCCCCGCTTCCCCTCGCGGCGAGCGGGTTCGAGGAGACCATCATGTCCAACGTTCTGTCGCACTGGATCCTGATCGGCTGCGACGCATACGACGAGTATGTGTTCGTGCCGTGGCTCGGCAAATCGCTGTATCTGAGGACGGTCGCGCTGCGTCGCGTGTGCCTGCTGTGACAGGTTGGTCAGCGTAACTGGACAATGATATGGACCCGAATCTTCTGCCGCTGCTCCCTGCGGCCGCGAAAGAACGGAATTTCCGCGCGGCGGCAGACCGGATGGGCGTCACCCGCTCCGCGGTCGGCCAGGGCATCCGGCGCTTGCGGTTGACGCACGCCGCCCCACGTGAAAGCCCCCGCGATGGTCTTCACATATGAGGCTCGTCAGGTCGTCCCACACGAAGGCGATGATGTGCGACCGCCGAACCGGTCCCGGATCAACATACTCGTCTGCTGGCCGGCAATTCGGCGCTTCGTAGACGTAGACAAAAATAAGGTTGTCATCGTGCGTGGCATCGCGAAAACCGTGTCAACTCCCGGCGATGGCGCCGCAGCGCCCAGCCGCTGCGGTCACGCGTTGTACGCCCGCGAAATAGTCGCGATAAGCAAAGCGGGAATCGTTGTTTGCCGCGCCGCGCCCGGTTGCCGAGAATGTGCGTTTCCCCGCGCGTGGCTCCCGCGTGCACACGTGCCCGACCATGACCGATTCCCGCTTTCCTCCCCGCGCTTCGCGCCCCGGCCGGCGCGCCGCGCTGCGCCAGCTCGCCGGCGGCTGGGCGGCGGCGATGCTGCCTGCCGGCAGCGCGCTCGCGAGCCAGCCGCTCGAGGTGCCGCCATGGACGCGTGCGCCCGGTGCGCCACTGCTGTCGCCACCCTACGGCGTGCCGGGGCAGCACGAGCGCGACGTGATACGCCGCAGCGCCCGCACGCCTGCGCTGCCCGGTTCCGGCTCGTCGATGACGCCGCTCGCCGACCTGTTCGGCGACATCACGCCGAACGGGCTCGTCTACGAGCGTCATCACGCGGGCGTGCCGGACATCGATGCGCAACGCCATCGGGTCGTCGTGCACGGCCTCGTGCGCGAGCCGCGCGTCTTCACGCTCGACGACCTGCTGCGCTTTCCGTCCGAATCGCGGATCCACTTCCTGGAATGCTCGGGTAACACGGGCAGCGAATGGAACGGCCCGAGCGGGCTGCCGGTCCAGTTCACGCACGGCTTGCTGTCGTGCTGCGAATGGACCGGCGTCCGGCTGTCGACGCTGCTCGACGAGACGGGCATCGATCCCGACGCACGCTGGCTGCTCGCCGAAGGCGCGGACTGCGCGGCGATGACGCGCAGCCTGCCGCTCGACCGGATCCTCGAGCGCGCGCTGGTCGTCTATGCGCAGAACGGCGAACGGCTGCGCCCCGAGAACGGCTACCCGGTGCGGCTGATCGTGCCGGGTTTCGAAGGCAACACGAACATCAAGTGGCTGCGACGGCTGAAGCTGGTGCGTGCGCCCGAGATGACGCGCGAGGAAACGTCGAAATACACGAATCTGCTGCCCGACGGCTGCGCGCGCCAGTTCGTGTTCGAGATGGACGCGAAATCGGTGATCACGCGGCCGTCGGCCGGCCATCGGCTCGCCGCGCACGGCTATTACCCGATCAGCGGCTACGCGTGGTCGGGCCGCGGCCGGATTCGCGCCGTCGACGTGTCGACCGACGGCGGTCGCACGTGGCAACCCGCACGGCTCGCCGGCGACGTACGCGATCGTGCGTTGACACGCTTCGAGGCCGACTGGGTATGGCGCGGCGAGCCGGCCGACCTGCAAAGCCGGGCAACCGACGAAACCGGCTACGTGCAGCCGACCCGCGACGCGCTCGTCGCCGCACGCGGCCTGAACTCGCAGTACCACTACAACGGCATCCAGAATTGGCGCGTGGGCACGGACGGCGAGGTGCGCAATGCGTAAGGTGCTCGTTTGCCTGCTGGCGAGCTGCGCGATGACGTCGGGCGCGTTCGGCGCCGGCTTCGGCCTCGGACAGCCGGTCGATCGCGCGGCGCTCGCCGCGTGGGACATCGACGTCGCGCCGGACGGCACCGGCCTGCCACCCGGCGCGGGCACGGTCGCACGCGGCGGCCACGTGTTCGCCGACAAATGCGCGATGTGTCACGGCGCCGGCGGCGAAGGCGGTGTCGGCGATCCGCTCGTGGGCGGCATCGGCTCGCTCGCGAGCGCGAAACCCAAAAAGACGGTCGGCAGCTACTGGCCCTACGCGACGACGCTGTTCGACTATATTCGCCGGGCAATGCCGTACAACGCGCCGCAATCGCTGAGCGCGGACGACGTCTACGCGGTCACCGCGTACGTCCTCCACCTGAACGGCATCGTGCCCGGCGACGCCCGGCTCGACGCGCGCACGCTGCCGCGCGTGAAGATGCCGAACCACGACGGCTTCGTGCCCGACCCAAGGCCGGGCAAGCTATGACCCGTCTCGCTCCGCTTGCCGCCGCATCGGGCAGTGCACCCGCGCACGTCGCGCCATGCGTCGCGCGGATCGACCGCATCACGGGCAGTCATTCGGCAGATCCTTGTTCGCGTAGATCGGAGAGCATCGCGGCGGCGCACGACGCGGCATCCGTTATGCGGCGTACGTGACACGCCGTCCGCAAGTACAGGGACCCACCCGCCGCGCGCGAAAAGCCGACTTCAGCTTACGTTCCGCATGCGCCGGGATTGATCGCGTCCGGACGCGTCAATGCTCAGTGCTGAATGCCCCAGCGCCGCACGGTCGCGCGTTCGAGCGTATCGAACACGAGGTTTTCAACCAGCAGCCCGATCACGATGACGGCCGCGAGGCCCGCGAACACGCGATCCGTATACAGCTCGTTGCGGTTCTGGAAGATGTACCAGCCGAGCCCGCCCTGGCCCGCGCTCGCGCCGAACACGAGCTCGGCCGCGATCAGCGTGCGCCACGCGAATGCCCAGCCGACGCGCAACCCCGACAGGATCGACGGCAGCGCGGCAGGCACGAGAATCAGCGCGATCTGGCGCAGGCCCGTGAGCCCGTAGTTGCGCCCGGCCATTTTCAGCGTGACCGGTACGCCGGCGAAGCCGGTATACATGCTCAGCGCGAGCGGCCACAGCACCGCGTGCACGAGCACGAACAGCAGGCTGCCGGTGCCGAGCCCGAACCACAGCAGCGCGATCGGCAACAACGCAATGGACGGCAGCGGATTGAACATCGACGTGAGCATCGTCAGCAGATCGCGGCCGATGCGCGTGGACACGGCAAGCGACGTGAGCGCGAACGCCAGCAGCACGCCCAGCGCATAGCCGCGCAGCAGCACCGACATCGAGATGCCGGTCTTGACCAGCAGTTCGCCCGACTCGATGCCTTGCACGAATGCGGCCAGCGTCGCACCGAAGGTCGGGACGAGCAGATCGTTCGCGACGATGCGCGCGACGATCTCCCATGCGGCGATCAGCACGAGCGCGATGACGCCGCGGCGAAACCACGCGGCCCCGGCGATGCGGCGCAGCAGCGGTGCCGGCGCCGCGCGCTCGGCTTCGGGCGGCGTGACGAGCGTGCGGGTGTATTCGTCGCGCACGGGCGGCAGCGGCGGCAGGACCGGATCGATCGTACTCATGATGCGGCGTCCTCCGTCGTCGGTACATGGGGGGCGTCGGTGTCGAATAGCAGGCGATGGATCCGTGCGACGTTGTCGCGGAAGTCGCCGGTGTCGACGTTGTCGAGCGAATGCTCGTGACTGTTGAGTTCCGCGCGCACGCGGCCCGGGTGCGGCGACAGCAGCAGAATCCGGTTGCCGACCACGAGCGCCTCCTCGATCGAATGCGTGACGAACAACAGCGTGAAGCGGAATTCGTCCCACAGCCGCAGCAGTTCCTCCTGCATCTTGCGGCGCGTGAGCGCATCGAGCGCGGCGAACGGTTCGTCCATCAGCAGCACGCGCGGCTGCATCGCCAGCGCCCGCGCGATCGCGACGCGCTGTTTCATGCCGCCCGATAACGTATGCGGATAGGCGTCGGCAAACGCGCCCAGGCCGACCTTGTCGAGATAGTGCAGCGCGCGCTCGCGTGCTTCGGCGCGCGACAGCTTGGCGGCGACACGCAACGGAAACGCGACGTTCTCGACGACCGTCTTCCACGGCGGCAACTGGTCGAATTCCTGGAACACGACGACGCGGTCGGGCCCCGGCCCGCGCACGGGCCGGCCGTCGAGCGCGATCGAACCCGAGACCGGCTCGATGAAGCCGGCGATTGCCTTCAGCAGCGTCGACTTCCCGCATCCCGACGGGCCGAGCAGCACGAAGCGGTCGCTGCCGTACACGTCGAAGCTCACCTGATGCGTCGCGCGCACGATCCGCGCGCCGCTGCGGTATTCGAGGCTGACCTGGTCGATGGCCAGCAGGCGTTCGCTGTGCGCACCGGCCTGCGCGGCATCCCCTGCCGGCTGCCCGGCGGCGCCTGTATCGGGGGCGGCGGATGCGACCGGCGACGCGCCGCCGCGTGCCGCATACGGCGGCAACCAGGTTCGGGGAGAAGTGGCGTTCACGATCGAATCTCTTGCGGGAAAAACATCAACATACGGCCGGGCGTCGCGCGGACCAACCATCGATTGCGCATATCGAAACCGCGCCGACGCATAAGCGTCGATCGCGGCGTCGCAGCGTCGACTCCGCTCAACTACCGCCGGCGGTCGCGGGATCGTCGAAGAAGTAGTCGCGCCACGACTTCGGCTCGTTGCGGATCGCGCCGGTGCGATGCATGAACTGCGCGAGCGGCAGCGTGTTCTGCGGCGCGGTCTTGAACTGCACCTGCGGATTGCGCAGGATCTTCAGCAGCAGTGCGCGATCGATCTTCGAACCGTTCACGCGAATATAGGTGTCGGCCGCGCGCTCCGGATCGGCCGCGATCTGCCGTGCGGCGTCGGCCAGCGCGGCGACGAACGCACGATAGGTCTTCGGGTTGTCGTCGCGGAATTTCTCGGTCGCGTACAGCACCGTCGCGGAACTCGGGCCGCCGAGCACGTCGTACGAATTCAGCACGATGTGCGCGTTCGGGTTGCCGGCAAGTTCCTGCTCCTGGAACGGCGGATTGCCGAAGTGGCCGGTGATCACGTTGCTGTTCGCGAGAATCGCGGCCGTCGCGTCGGGATGCGGAATCGCCTGCGTGAGCGGGTCGAGCTTGTCGAACTGCTTGTCGCCCCACTGCTTCGCGGCCGCGTACTGCAGCACACGCGACTGCACCGACACGCCGACCGCCGGCACCGCGATGCGGTCCTTCGCGCTCAGGTCGGCGATCGTCTTCACGTTCGGGTTGCTGCTCACGAGGTAGTACGGAAAATTGCCGAGCGACGCGACGCCCTTCACGTTCTGCCGGCCACGCGTGCGGTCCCACACGGTCAGGAGCGGGCCGACGCCCGCGCCCGCGATGTCCACCGCGCCGGACAGCAGCGCGTCGTTGACGGCCGCACCGCCCGACAACCGCACCCAGTCGACCTTGATGTCGAGACCGGCCTTGCGCCCTTCCTTCTCGATCAGTTGCTGGTCGCGCGCGACGTTCAGCATCAGGTAGACGACGCCGAACTGCTCGGCGATGCGGATGCGCCCCTCCGCCTGCGCGGCTTGCGGGATCACCGCGCCCGCGAAGGCGAGCGCGGCGGTGAGTATGGCCGCCAGCGCGCGACGCGCCGGCAAGAACGAAAACGACATCGGAACTCCGGTCGGGATGAGGCAGGAATGAATGACGCGGCGCGCGGCTCAGAAAGGCGCGTCGCCTTCGATCGTCGTGCGGTACAGCTTGCGGCGCAGGTGGTCGGGCGTGCCGGCGGCAAGATGCATCAGCGAACGGTTGTCCCAGAACACCAGATCGTGGTCGCGCCATGCGTGCCGATACAGGTGCTCGGTGCGTACGCTGTGCGCGAACAGTTCGTCGAGCAGCGCGCGGCTTTCGTCGTCGGGCAGCCCGACGATGCGCGTCGTGAAATGCTCGCTGACGAACAGCGCCTTGCGGCCCGTTTCCGGATGCGTGCGCACGACCGGATGAACGACCGCCGCGACCTGCGCGATCTGCTCGGGCGACAGGTTCGGCCGCCACGGGCTGCGCGCCTGCAGTTCCGCATAACGCGCGAGATACGTATGCTCGGCGCGACGCCCTTCGACCGCGCGACGCAAGTGGGCCGGCAGCGTGTCCCACGCGAGGTGCATGTTCGCGAACAGCGTGTCGCCGCCTTCCGCCGGCAGTTCCTGCGCGTGCAGCAGCGAGCCGAGGCTCGGTTTTTCCTTGTACGACAGGTCGGAATGCCAGAAATGGCCGGCGTCGCCGAGCCCGACCGGTTTGCCGTTCTCGACGATGTTCGACACGATCAGCACTTCCGGGTGGCCGGCCAGCGCGAACTGATGGAGCACGTGAATCTGCAGCGGGCCGAAGCGGCGGCTGAACGCGATGTGCTCGTCCGGCGTGATGCGCTGATCGCGAAACACCAGCACGTGGTGATCGAGATGCGCGCGATGGATGCGCGCGAAATCGTCGGCGTCGAGCGGTTTCGACAGGTCGAGGCCGATGACCTCGGCGCCGAGCGGCGCGTCGAACGGCACGATGTCGAAATGCTGCGCCGCGCCGTCCGGCCGCAAGGCGGGATGCCCGGCGGAAAGCGTTGCGGCATCGCGGATGGCGGTAGTCGTCACGGCACGGCCTCTGATTCGGTCAAAACGCGAATCTACGAGGCCTTGCCGGCACGCGTCAACGAAGCGATTCGGATACGTTTATCTGCTGCGGTGATAAAGATCGCTGCTCGCGCATACGGGGCCGATCGGGGGCGGGATCGCGCCACCGATGCCCATGACCCGGGATTCCGAGCGCGTTCGACCCCGCCGGCCCGCGCCACGAGCCGGCCGAGGCCGCGCCGCGCCAGCCGACGGGCCATGAATGGCGGTAATCGTCCATTTCGTCCCGAATCCGGCGGTTTCGCCAAAAGGCTTCCGAAGCAGGGCACGAACAGGACGACTACCCCGAAGAGGACGAAACCGGCGGCCGGATTCCGGGCGGGATTACGCCACGGCGTAGCGATTGCGCGGATAACTCACGTCGAGATGGTCCCGCAAGGTCGTTCCTTGATACTCGACACGGAACAGACCGCGCTCCCGAAGAATCGGCACCACCTGTTCCGCGAACTCGGTGAATGCCGTCGGCGTACCGCCACCTACGATGAAACCGTCCGCGGCGTCGGCTTCGAACCATTCCTGCAAGCCGTCCGCGATGTGCTCGGGCGTACCGATGAAACGCGGCCGCGGTGCAGCCGCTTCGAGCGCGACCTGGCGCAGCGTCAGTCCACGCTCGCGCGCGTTGCGCTTGATCTCGTCGGTCCCGCTGCGGAAACTGTTGCTGCCGAGGTCGCCGAGCTCCGGAAATGGCGCGTCGAGCGGATATTGGCCGAAGTCGTGATGTTCGAAAAATCGCCCGAGATGGTCGAGTGCGCTCCCGACCGTGATCAGCTTCAGGCTCTCCTGGTACTGTTGCTCCGCGTCCTCGGCCGTCCGCCCCACGATTACGCCGATCCCCTGGAAAATCTTCAGCTCGTCGGGCTGACGCCCCTGTTCGATCACCTGCCGCTTGAGATCCACATAGAATTCGTGTGCCTGGGTCAGCGTATCGTGATGAGTGAAGACGGCATCCGCATGCGTGGCCGCGAGCTGCTTGCCGGCGTCGGACGCGCCGGCCTGGAACAGGATGGGCCGAGCCTGCGGCGTACGCCCGACGTTCAGCGGCCCCTCGACCGAGAAATACTTGCCCTTGTGATTGAGCGTATGGAGCTTGGCCGGATCGAAGAACACGCCGCTCGCGCGGTCGCGCACGAACGCGTCTTCCTCCCATGAATCCCAGAGCCCCTTCGTCACCTCGAGATATTCGTCGGCGATCCGGTAACGTTCGTCATGTTCGGGATGCTCGGTGCGCGAAAAATTCCGTGCGGAACCTTCAAGCGGCGACGTCACGACGTTCCAGCCTGCACGCCCCCGGCTCAGGTGATCCAGGCTCGCGAACTGCCGGGCAACCGTGAACGGCTCGCTGTACGACGTCGACAGCGTTCCCACCAGCCCGACCCGTTCGGTGACGGCCGACAGTGCCGACAGCAGCGTGAGCGGCTCGAAACGATTCAGGAAGTGCGGGATCGATTTCGCGTTGATATGCAGGCCGTCCGCCACGAACACGAAATCGAATTTCGCGGCCTCGGCCTCGCGGGCGACGCGCCTCGCGAAATCCGGATTGATGCTCGCGTCGATCACCGCGTCCGGATGGCGCCACCCGGCGTAGTGTCCGCCCGGACCGTGGATCGTCGCGCCAAGATGAATCTGCCTGGCACGTCCGTTCTGACGCACTGCCTGCGTTTCGCTCATGATGGGTATTCGTTGGTTGTACAGAAATTGGATGTCAAGGCGCTTCCTCCCCTCCCTCGGTTTCATCGGTGCCGAGATTGCGGAAAGAGCGACTGCCCGACGTGCGGCGATCAATCGCCGAGCCCTGAAGCCCGCTCGATCGCCGACGCCATCGAATGACTCATTGCGTGAACTGCTCGCTGCCGATCAACCCGATCTTCGTCGCCCCTTCGCGCTGGGCGGAGGCCAGCACTTCGGCCACCGCCTTGTAGGGTGCGGACTTGTCCGGGCGCAACCGGATCTCGTCCTGGTCGGCCTCGGCCGCCACCGCGCGGAACTTCGCGTCCAGCGCGGCCACACCGCCCACTGCCGAGCCGTTCCAGTTGACCGTGCCGTCGGCGCCGATGTCGATCTGTACGACCTGGGGCGGATGCGGCGGCACGGGCGGATTGCCCACCGGCAGGTTCATCTTCACCGAATGCATCTGGATCGGGATCGTGATGATCAACATGATCAGCAGCACCAGCATGACGTCGATCAACGGCGTGGTGTTGATGTCGACCATCACTTCGGGGTCGTCCCGGCCTGCGCCTGCGCCTACGTTCATACCCATCGTTCGAACTCCTTAGCTGCCGCGTGCGGGCGGTTGCGTGATGAAGGCGACCTTGCCGATCCCGGCCCGTTCGCACGCGGTCACGACCTTGCCGATGTACTGATACGGCGTGGCCTGGTCGCCGCGCACGTGCACATCCGGTTGCGGCGCCTGCGCCGACACGTCTTTCAGCCGCGCCACCAGCGTCGGCAAATCCACATGCTCCGTGCCCCAGAAGATGTCGCCCTGCCGGTTCACCGCGATCTCGATGCTCTTCGGCTGCGTCTGCAGCGGCTGGATGCGCTCCGCCGGCAGCTGCACCTGGACCGTATGGGTCACCACCGGGATCGTGATCAGGAAGATGATCAGCAACACCAGCATCACGTCCACGAGCGGCGTCGTGTTGATCGCCGAGATGACCTCGTCGTTGTCGTCACTGCCGACACTGATTGCCATGACGCGCCCCGCTTACGACTGAGCCGCCAGCGCCTGCGGCGCCCGTGCCGCCGGTGTCGCGATGCCGCCCGCCGCGCGCCTGCCGCCCGCGAGCAATACGGTGTGCAACTGCGCGCCGAAATCGCGCACGCGTTCCATCACGGACTTGTTGCGGCGCACGAGGAAGTTGTAGCCGAGCACCGCCGGCACGGCGACCGCGAGGCCGATCGCGGTCATGATCAGCGCCTCGCCCACCGGCCCCGCGACCTTGTCGATCGATGCCTGGCCCGCGATGCCGATGGCGGTCAGCGCGTGATAGATGCCCCACACGGTGCCGAACAGGCCGACGAACGGCGCGGTGGAACCCACCGTGCCCAGAAAGGCCAGGCCGTCCTGCAGCCGGTTCGATACGCTCGTGATCGAACGCTCGATGTTCAGGTCGATCCAGGTATTGCGGTCGACCGAATCGAGCAATGCGGTGTCGTGGTGTTCGCCCGCCTCGATCGCATTCTCGGCGATGAAGCGAAACGGCGACGCATCGTCGAGCTGGGCGGCACCCTCGGCCAGCGTCGGCGCATTCCAGACCTGCTGGTCGGCCGATTTCGCCCGGCTGTTCGCCCGTGCCTGCTCGACGAACTTGGTGATCATGATGTACCAGCTGCCGAGCGACATGACCACGAGCAGTCCGAGCACGAAGCGGGCGACAAAGTCGCCGTTCGCCCACAGCGCGCCCAGCCCGTACGGATTTTCGACGGTTGCCGACGTCGCGGGCTCGGGCGGCGGCACCGCACGATCGGCCGCGCTTGCGGCAGCCGGTGCCGCCGAGGTCGGTGCCGCGCCGGGAGCGGCCTGGCTCGGCGCGGATGCCGCCGTTTGCTGTGCAAGCACGGCTTGCGGTGCGATCAGCGTGCCGCCGATGCCGGCCGAGATCATCAGACTTGCCGCGACTGCGGCGCGAAAGCGCTTGTTCATAAGGACTCCGTATGCGTCATGTGTCGATTCGAAAAACCGGCCCGGCCGAACGGCTTGCCGTGGCCCGCGTCAATTCAGGTTGAAGGAAAACGGTACGCGCACGCGCACGGATTCTCCCTGCGCAATGCAGTGAAACCGCTTGACCGCGTTGAGCGCCGCACGATTGAGCACCGGGTCGGCCGGCTGCGCGACCCGGAGGTTCGTGACGCGGCCGTCCGGGTCCACCGTGAATTCGACCGTGACATCGCCCGTGATGTTGTTGTCCTGCGCCTCCGTCGGGTAGACGATCGACGACCGGACTTCGTCCGAATTCGGGCAGACCACGCCGATCTCGTGGTTCACCGGCTTCGCGACCGGCACCGGCGCCGGCGCCGGCGGCGCCTCGTGCACGGGGGCGCTTGGCGCCGGCACGTCCTGGTGCGTGATGGTCGGCGGCGGCGGTGCCTGCACGCGCACCTCCGGCGGCGGCACGAACGGCGGCGGCGGCGGTGCCACGCGCGGCTTCGACACGACCTTCTCGACCGGCTTCGGCGGAGGGGGCGGCGGGGGCGGTTTCACCGGTACGATGATCCGGGTTTCGATCGGTTGCTGGACGATCTGGACGACCCGGGTCGCGAGGCCGTTCACGAGCGCCCAGACCAGGACGAGATGCAGGACGATGGCGATCGCGATGCCGCCGAAGCGGCGTACCGGATGAGTCTGCTTGTTGCCGAAGCGGCGCGGGCGGCCGATTGCCGCGAGCCGGGATTGAGAGACGGTTGTCATGTTCGGTCCAGTTGCAACGAAGTCGAAGGGGCGGCGTGCCCGGCGGCGTCCGGTTCATCGCCGACGTCGGTCACGTGCGCCATTCGATGGAATGTCATGTCGATCGCGTCAGGCCGCGGCGGATGCTCGCCGTCCAACCGGCTGCCACCCGAGCGCCGGGGCGACATGCGTGATGAAGTCCTCGAGAATCTGCCGGTAGTTCTCGAACGGCAGGTCGTAAGGCAATTCGAGCCGCAGCTCTCGCACCTGTCCGACCACCGGGTCGGCCAGCAACCGCTCCACGATCTCGTCGGAGGGGCCAACGAGATCCGGCGCGAACAGCGTGCGCCGCTCGCCCTGCGGCGCGAGCGTGCGCGCATGGCGGGCATCGGCAAACGCTCGATAACGTTCGCGCTCGCGGGCATTCGCACCATCGGTCGGCACGATCACGCGCCCCAGCGCGATGCGGGGAGCGACGGCTTCGCTCCAGTGCGCGCGGTACAGCTCAAGCTGCCGGAGCTGGGCATCGACGTAACTGTCCGTCCCCTCGCCCGTGGTCAGATTGCCGATCAGCAGGTTGAAGCCGTTTCTGGCGGCCCACTCGATCGAACGCCTCGAGCCGCCGCCGTACCAGAGCCGGCCCGTCAATCCGGGCGCATACGGGCTCACGCGCGGCCGCACACGACCGGCGGCCGATTCCACGAACGTGTCGTCGTCGCCGAGCCAGTCGCCGGCAAGATTGCGACGCAGGCGCGCCACGCGCGCATGCGAGAAGTCGACCAGATCCGGGTCGGTATCGAACAACCGCTCGCCCAGCAGCGCGCCATGATTCGGTGCGCCCGCACTGAGTCCGACGTTGAGCCGGCCGTGCGACAGCACGTCCACGGTCGCGAGATCCTCGGCCAGTCTGAACGGATTCTCGTAGCCCATCTGGATCACGGCCGCGCCGAGTCCGATCCGGGTCGTGCGCTGGCTCGCCGCCGCGAGAAACGTGGCGGCCGACGATACGGCTCGCTCCAGATGGCGCTGCCGAACCCACGCGCTGTCGTAACCGAGCACCTCACCGACGCGGAACAGTTCGAGCGTCCGCTCGAATCCCGCGCGCGCGTCCTCGTCGGGATAATTTCCCGGTGTCAGGAACGCAATATGATCAATGCGTACGTTGCTCACCTTTTTCATCCTTCGTCATTTGCCGTGATTCCGGTGCATGCCGCCCACGCCACACGCCGGTAGAGACGCTCGCCGTGCACGGCACCACTACGACAGCACCTTCGACAGAAACTCGCGCGTACGCGGATGCGCAGGGGCCGCCAGCACCGCCGACGGCGGCCCCGACTCCACGACGCGCCCGCCGTCCATGAAAACGATCGTGTCCGCCACCTCTCGCGCGAATCCGATTTCGTGCGTCACGATGATCAGCGTGGTCCCGGAACGGGCAAGCTGGCGGATCACGTCGAGCACTTCGTTCACGAGTTCCGGATCGAGCGCGGAAGTCGGCTCGTCGAACAGCAACACCTTGGGCTTCAGCGCAAGCGCGCGCGCGATGGCGACGCGCTGCTGCTGCCCGCCGGACAACTGGCGCGGCCATGCATCGGCCTTGCCGGCCAGGCCCACCCGGGCAAGCAGCGTGCGTGCTTCCGCTTCTGCCTGCGCACGCGACAGGCCGGCCGCGACCGGCGCCTCGACGATGTTCTCGAGCACGGTCAAATGCGGGAACAGGTTGAAGTTCTGGAACACCATGCCGACTTCGGCGCGGCGGCGCAGGATGTCCTTTTCCTTGAGCTCGTAAAGCGTGCGCCCGTCGCGGCGATAGCCGACCAGTTCACCGTCGATGTCGACGAATCCCTCTTCCACGCGCTCCAGATGGTTGATGGTGCGCAACAGCGTCGACTTGCCCGATCCCGACTGCCCGAGCACGACCGTCACGCTCCCCGACGGGATCGCCAGCGACACGTTGTCGAGCACCTTCAGCGGCCCGAAGCTCTTCGATACGCGATGAATGCCGACGGCCGCACCGACACGCTGTTTCGCCCACCCGGCCGCCTCGGCGCCCGGCGCGGCAGCGGCGTCCGGCCGCGCGGCAGCCGCCGCGCCCCATGACAGCAGCGCGTCGACCGCGAGACGGCCTCTGCGCAACACCCGGGAGAGGTCCGATGCGGCGACCGGGTCGCGCGTCGCACCGCGCGCGTAGTGGCGCTCGATATGCACCTGGATCGCCGACAGCGCGGTCAGGATGACCAGATACCAGACGGTCGCCACCATCAGCATCGGGATCACTTCGAGGTTGCGGTGGTAAATGATCTGCACCGTGTAGAACAGATCCGGCATGGCGAGGATATAGACGACCGCCGTCCCCTTTGCCAGGCCGATCACGTCATTGAACGCGGCGGGCAGGATCGCGCGCATCGCCTGAGGCAGCACGATGCGCCAGGTCTGCCGCGCGCGCGGCAGGCCGAGCGCGGCCGCGGCCTCGCGTTGCCCGTGTTCGACCGACAGGATGCCGCCGCGGATCGCTTCTGCCGCAAACGCGGCCTGGGTCAGCGTGAGCCCGAGAATGGCCGCCATGAACGGCGTGATCAGGTCCGTGGTCGGGCCGTGCAGGAACACGATGTCCGTGAACGGGATACCCAGCCTGACCGTGTCGTACAGATAGCCGAGATTGTTCAGCAACAGCAGCAGGACGATGGTCGGGATCGAGCGGAACAGCCAGATGTACGCCCATGAGCAAGAGGACAGCAGCGGCGAACGCGAGAGCCGCGCGAGCGCGAGCGGAATGGCCAGCGCGAAGCCGAGCACGGCACCGAGCGCCGTCAACAGCAACGTTTGCCCAAGGCCCGCGAGCACCGCCTCCGAGAAAAACCAGTGAGCAAAGACGTTCCAGCCCCAGCGCGGATTGCCGAGCACCGAATAGAGCACGGCGGCGATCAGCACGATCGCCGCGACGGTGCCGGCCGTTCTCGCCGGATAGCGTGCGGGCACGACCCGGTAATCCGCGTAGTCGGGCACCGGCGCCGTCGCGGCATCCGGTGCGAACGGCGCGTGGCCGACAATCCGGGAAATATCGTTCATCACGCAGTCTCGGCGGTGGCGTAGCGGCTCGCGCGACGCGGCAGGCCAAGGTGTTCGCGAAGCGTGACGCCCGGTAACGCGCGGTGGTAGCGGCCCCGTGCCTCAAGGGCGGGGATCACATACCGGACGAAATCCTCGAGCCCTTCGGTCTGCACCTGGAAGCCAAGGATGAAGCCGTCAGCCGCGCCTGCATCGAACCAGCGGATCAGCTCGTCCGCGACTTCCTCGCCGGTGCCGATGAACCCGGGCTTCGGCGTCGCCACTTCAAGCGCCACCTCCCTGAGCGTCGAGCCGTTTTTCCTGGCCTCTTCCTTGATGCGATCGGTCGTGGAACGGAAACTGTTCCTGCCGAGCTCGCCCAGTTCCGGAAACGGCGCGTCGAGCGGATATTGCGAAAAATCATGATGCTCGAAGAAGCGGCCGAGATACGCCAACGCTTCGTCGATCGTGAGCAGATCGCGAATCGCGCGGTATTTCGCGTCGGCTTCTTCGCGCGTCGCGCCGACGATCGGCCCGATACCGGGGAAGATCTTCACGTCGGTTCGCGACCGACCGTGCGCCACTGCGCTGTCGCGCACGCGTTCGGCGAATTCGCGCGTCTCGCCGAGCGACGGAGCGTGGGTAAACACGGCATCGGCATACTTGCCGGCCAGTGCGATGCCCGCATCCGACGAACCCGCCTGGAAAATCACCGGTTGTCCCTGCGGCGAGCGCTGGATGTTCAGCGGCCCGGCCACGTTGAAAAAGCGGCCCTGGTGGTTCAGCGTGTGCAGCTTGTCGCGGTCGAAGAAGCGGCCGCTCGCGCGGTCGCGCACGAACGCATCGTCGTCCCAGCTGTCCCACAGGCCTTGCACCGTCTCCAGATATTCGTCGGCGATCTCGTAACGCAGCGCGTGATCCGGATGTTCGCCGCCGTAGTTCTTCGCGGACCCTTCGAGCGGCGACGTCACGACGTTCCACCCGGCTCGCCCGCCGCTGATCAGGTCGAGCGATGCGAACTGACGCGCCACCGTGAACGGATGGCTGTACGACGTGGACAGTGTGCCGGCCAGCCCGATCCTGGAGGTCGCCGTCGCAAGCGCGGACAGGATCGAGATCGGCTCGAAGCGGTTCAGGAAATGCGGGATCGATTTCTCGTTGATGTAGAGGCCGTCCGCGACGAACACGAATGCCACGCCGTTGGCTTCGGCCTTCTGCGCGATGCCGGTGACGAAATCGATATTGACGCTCGCATCGGCGGGACCGGCCGGATGCTTCCACGAATTCATGTGGCCGCCGGCGCCGTGAAGCATCAGTCCGAATGTCAGGTTACGTTGGGTCATGTTCAAATCCGCATGCAAGAAAGGGGAAAGGCGCGAATCGCGGTCAAACGGCGATCGGTTGCTCGACGCGTGCCAGCGCTTCGACCGACGCAAGACGTTTCGCCGGGTCCGTCACCGGGTTGTCGATCACGAACTCGTCGACGCCGAAACGCTCATGCAGCGCATCCAGTTCCCGATGCACCTCTTGCGCCGTACCCGCCAGCACCTGCGGATGCAGCTCGTCGATCCGGTAGTCGGTCACGCCAATCTGGCGCGCGAAGTCGGCCGCCGCCTCCGCGCTCGACAGGTTGACGCTCTGCCCGTTTCCGAAACGCAGCTTGAAGATCCTCAACGCGCCGACCTGCCGTTTCGCGTCCTCGGACGATTGCGCGGCCACCGCGAACAGCGCGAGCAGCGGCACGTGGCCCGTCGCGTGGCGATAAACGTCGATCGACCGCTCGATATTGGCAATCTCCCCGTTGAAATGGCCTGCGTAGCAGAACTGCCAGCCGTGCCGTGCGGCCAGTTCGGCACTTTCCGGGCTGCCGCCCAGCAGGATCCGCTGCGGCGGCTCCGCGGGTGCGGGCAGCGCGATCGCACCGGCGAGCGGATGATCCGGCGCGACGCCGTCGCCGAGAAATGCATCGAGCTCGGCGAGTTGTCCGGCGAAATCCGGTTTCTTCGACTTGTCGTGAAACCACTGCAATGCGCGCGTGGCGAGCGGCAGCCCGCCGGGCGCCTTGCCCACGCCGAGGTCGACACGGCCGGGGGCGATGGAAGCCAGCACGCGAAACGATTCGGCGACTTTGTAAGGGCTGTAATGCTGAAGCATCACACCGCCCGACCCGACACGAATCCGGGACGTATGCGCGAGCACATGCGACACGACGATTTCAGGCGCCGAACTCGCCAGCCCCGACGCGCCGTGGTGTTCCGCAATCCAGTAGCGCTTGTAGCCGAGCGCTTCGGCGCGCTTCGCGAGCGCGATCGTGAAACTCAGTGCGTCGTGTGCGCTCGCCCCTTCTGCAATCGGGCTTTTGTCGAGAATCGAAAGGGAATAAGACATGAAGCTCAACCTTGTAGAACGGCTGACCCGCCGGAACCAGGCGGCGTCCGGCAAGTGCCGATACAGCTGAACGTGCCGGACAAGTCATTCATTATGGATAACGGAGCATGTTTCCGTTACGGTCATTTCTGCTATGGATATGGTCGTTCGATCAGAACAGATAGCGTGCGCGCAGATAATAAAATCCGCCGTTGACGCCGATCGTGCTGCCGCCGCTGTACTGGATACCTTCCAGTTGCGTCTCGAAGGGCAGCTTGCTCGGGCGAACGTCGAACAGGTTTTGCGCACCCGCGGCGATCTGGAACTGCTTGGTCACGTCATAACGCACTTCCAGGTCGGTCACATACCGCGCGGCTTCCTCGTAGTGAACGAATTGCGAGGTCGAGAATGCGTTCGGGCCGACGAAGTACGTCCCCTCGCCCGAAGTCTTCCCGTAGCGCGTTTCATGCAACGTCACCGCCCACTTGTCGAGACGCCAGGTGCCGCCGACGATGATCTTGTTCTTCGGTGTCGTGGTGGACAGCGACGCGATCTGTTGCCCGTTCAGCGACGGCTTCCCGTTCGATCCGTTCGCCACGTGCGTGACCGACGTCGTATTCAAGTTCACGCCGAAATCCCAGTCCACCTGGCCGTAGCGGCCGAAACCGGTGTGATACGTACCCGCGAGGTCGATCCCGCGCGTGCGCGTGTTGGCGCCGTTGGTGAAGTAACTTGCGCTGACCGCCGACGCCGGCACCGAGCCCGGCACGCTCAGGCCCGCCCCTTCGAGCGCGGCGATGGCCGCGGCGCCCGACGCGGTACCGCCGAGCACGATCCGGTTGCGGATATTGATCTGGTACGCATCGATCGTCAGCTGCAGGTTGCGAACGGGGTTGAGCACCAGCCCGAAGTTGTAGCTGGTCGACTGCTCGGGTTTCAGCGCCTGCGCCCCGATCAGGCGCGCGCCGGGCGATGTCGTTGCCAGGATCCCGCCCACGGACGCCGGCGACGTGGTCACGCTGGTGTAGGACTCCTGGGCCAGCGACGGCGCGCGGAAGCCGGAACTCACGCTGCCGCGAACCGCGATGGCCGGCGAGAACTGGTAGCGGGTCGAAATCTTGCCGTTGGTCGTGTCGCCGACGTCGTTGTAGTGCTCGTAACGGCCGGCCAGATTCACCTGCCATTTCGGCGTCAGGTAGGTCGACAGATCGACGTACGTGCCAATCACGTTGCGCGAGATATCGCTCGCGCTGACCGGCGCCAGGCCCGGCAACGCGGCCGAGCCGCCGTCGATCCACGACGCCTGTTCGCCATTGCGGATCGTATAGGTTTCGCGACGCTGTTCGACACCCACGGCGACATTCAGTGGTGCGGGCAGCAGCGGGACATTGAACGCCCGCGACAGGTCGAGGTTGTTCGTCAGCTGGGTGTTGCTGACGGTCGACAGATGAAAGGTGGACGGCGTATAGCCCGAGGCAGCGTACAAGCCCGTGTTGGCGGAATTGCGCATCCCGAACACGCTGTAGTCGCCGCCATAGGTCGTGCTCAGATCCCATGCCCAGCCGAACAGGTTCTTGCCCTTCACGCCGGCCGTCACCGAGTAATCGTTCTCGTTGATCGTTTCGACCGGCACGAACCCGTTCGGGTAGACCTGCGGCAGGACCGACGGCGGACGATAGTTCTGGTACGCCTCGCCATTGCGGTGCGCATAGGTGCCGAACCCGTAGAGCTCGACGTCGTCGCCGAGGTAGTAGCCGGCATTGAAGCCCACCGTTTCGCGCGAACTGGCCGGGTCGCCGAGGATCGGGTTGTAATAGCCCTGCCCCTGCGGAAACCGTCCGAAATAGTCGTCGGGCCCCGTGCGGATCGTATGGTTCTGCCGGTCGAATCCGGCGCTCAGATCGATGAATCCCTTGTCGGCGAGATTCAGGCCGATCGTGGCGGATTCGCTGGTCTTGAAGCCGTCGCCCGAGTACGTCTGTCCGTTGGTCGTCGCGAGCTCACCGCCGCGCACGTTGCGCTTCAGGATGATGTTGATCACGCCCGCGATCGCATCGGAACCGTACTGCGCGGATGCGCCGTCACGCAGCACTTCGATATGGTCGATCAGGCCCACCGGGATCGTATCGATATCCACGCCGGTCGAGCCTTGATTCAGGCCTGGATCCAGCGTGATGTTCGCGGTCGTATGGCGGCGCTTGCCATTCACCAGCACGAGCACGTGGTCGGGCGTCAGGCCATGCAGCGACAGCGTGTCGGTCAGCACGCCGGTATCGCCCGAGTACGAGGTCTTCGTGATCGACGGCGACAGTTTCACCAGCGCGTCGCGCAGGTTCGTCTGCCCCGTCGCACGCAACTGATCGCCGCCGATCACATCGATCGGCGTCAGGCTCTTGCTTGCTCGTGTCTCGGTGCGCGAACCCGTGATCACGACGCGGTCCTGAACCTGTACCTTGCCGTCCGGCGTGGCCGAAGCCGACGATGCCGGTGCGGCAGCTCCACTGGACGGCGCCGCGACAACCGCCGCGCCGTCCACCGCTCCCGCTTCCTGCGCCCAGGCCGCGCCATGGAAAACACCCGCCGCCACCGCCACCGATATCACTGTCCTGCGCGTCTTCGGCGAAACCCCTTCGCCCCGTGTGTGCCGCATGATTTCTCCGCTCTTTGCCGATTGAAGGCACGCGATGCGATGCCTTTTAGTAGTAGTCCGTATGATTAATGAAATGTCGTTCCAGGCGACAGCTTGTTTCAGCCGCTCAAGACCCGATCAGAGATCGGGAAGTCCTGGGGGATTGGTCGAGGCCTTCGTGATCGACTCGCTGTCGAGATTCCAGCGGCTCAGTACCTGGCGATATTTACCGTTCTGAATCAGGTCGTTGATTGCATAGGTGACGGGCGCTGCAAGCCCGCCGTCCTTGCGGGTCGTGACAGCCACCTCGGCGGTGTGAGGCCATCCACCGCTTACCGTGCCGACCTGCCTGATCTTCACGCCCTGACTCACCTGGTAAGCCAACACCGCGTTGACACTGAAAATCGCGTCGGCACGTCCCGATGCCAGCGCCAGCGCGCGTACGGACGGGTCGTCGTAATACAGCACGTGAATCGGCTTCAATCCGCGTGCGACATTTTCCTTGTCCCATGCCAGCAGGATTTTTTCCTGATTGGTGCCGGAGTCGCCGATGATTCGCAATCCGGCGATATCCTTCGGCTCGCGGATCTGCTTGATCGCGCTGTTCTGCTCGACATAGAAACCCAGCACGTCGCGGCGATAGGTCGAGAAGTCGAACTTCTGCTTGCGCGCTTCGGTCACGGTCACGTTCGACAGCACCGCGTCGACCTTGCCCGATGCGACGGCAAGCGGCCAGTCCGCCCATGCGAGCGGCACGAGCTTGAGCTTCAGGCCGAGTTCGTCCGCCACCAGTTGCGCGAGATCCGGATCGGCCCCGACGATCGTTTTCGCATCCGTTGCATACACACTGATCGGCGGAACGCCCACCGAAATCCCGACGGTCAGCACACCCTTCTCGACGAAGCGGAAGTTCTCCGGAATCAGCTTGATGGCCGCCGGATCCGGCGTGACGCGCGGGCGATCATGCTGATCCGGACTCAGATTCAACGATGGCGCCGACTGTGCGATGCCAGCCACGCCGAGGGCCCAGAGGGCAAACGCACCGGACAATGCGAGACCGATTCCGCGACGACGATTCATTTTTCGATATCCCTTGGAAGTATTCATCCGTCATGCGCCGAACGGCCGACCCAACGGCCTGTCCGGCTTCAAATCCTGCAAGCGATCGGTACGACCCGGTTCGAGCAGATCCTTCGCAAAAGGCAGTCGCCAATGCACTTCCAGCGCGATCGCCGGATCGTACAGTGGTGTGTAGCCGATACCGGCATAAAGCGCCGATGCCTCCGGTTGACGAAATCCGGTCGTCAGATAAGCACGCCGGTATCCCTGCTGCAGCGCACGGGATTCGAGCTCGGCCACCACGCGACGTGCAACGCCCTGGCGACGCACGCCGGAATGCGCCCAGATGCGCTTGAGCTCGGCAGTCGTATCGTCGTAGCGCTGGAATGCGCCGCCGCCCACGACTTCGCCACCTCGGCGAATCAGCACGAAGGCTCCGTCGGGCGGCGCAAACAGGGCGGCCGGATACGTCAGGAGTTCATCGCGCACGACTGCCGCGGGCACGGCGCGAAAGTCCTGATAGCGCGTGGCATACTCGACCGACAACTCGGCGAACATGGGCAGCGCAAGCGGGTCAAGCGGAGATGTGTCGATTACTTCGTCTGTCACTGATACGCCAGATGCTTCAAGCCATCTGCCTCTGATTTTTCCGGATTGAATCGATTTGTTCGACACGGTTAATTTCCCGTGTCGCGTGGCCCAATAGTGCGCGTTAACCATTCGCGTGCAAACCAAGCATTTTTGAAATCGTTATGCACACAGATACACATAATCAGGATTACATATCGTAAAGATATAAATGCGTCGAAAATGCCATTCGCCCTGCCGCTCACGCCGCCGGATGCTGCTCTCGCCTGCTGGCCCAGTCCGCGCATGCCGCCGCGAACGCACCGGCGACCAGCAGCAATATCGGCATCAACACTTCGACGAACGCATCGCGGTATGCCGCCAAATCCGATGAAGACGATGCCTGCATCAGGAACACTCCCGTTCCCCACGACATGCCGATCGAACACGCAAGCCGCTGCGACAACTGCAGAAACCCCGCGGCCAGCCCACGCCCTTCATCCTGGCCGATTTCCGCGAGCGTCATCGCCTGATTCGGCGCATGAATCAGGCCGCCGGCGACGCCCTGCAGCAACACGATCGCGGGATACGTGAGCACGACCCAGCGAACCTCGAAGTATTCGGCCGCCCCACCTTGCGCGGCGACCGCAAGCGCATGACAGGCTATCGCGAACACCGTCCCGCCACGGCCGAAGCGCCGGACGAAACGCCAGCTCCACATCGCCGATGCAGTCGATGCAAGCGCCGCGGGAATCGACAGCGCGGCATACAGCAGCGGATCGAGATGCAAACCATCGAGAAAGAACAACGCACTGACCATCCCAAGTGTGACGCTCGCTGCAAACTGGCACATCGCGACGATCGTACCGAGGACATAGCCGCTGGAACCGAGCAGACCGCGCGACAGAATCGGCGTGCCGCCGCCACGCTGATACGCCGCCTCCCACGCGAGAAACAACGGCAGCCCGGCCAGCGCGACCGCGAGGCACACGCGCCGCGACGGCATGGCGGCACGCCCGATCAACGTGGCGAGCATGAGCGCAAGCGTGATCGCGGACAGAAGAATCAACCCGATCAGGTCGATCGAAAACCTCCGATCCGACAGCCGCTGGCGCGGCAAATACCGAAACGCCAGACAGAACACGGCCACTCCGAACGGCGCGTTGACGAGGAACAGCAGCCGCCAGCCGATGTCCGACGGAACCGATGCGAGCACGAGGCCGCCGAGAATCGGTCCGACGAGGCCCGACAATCCGCCGGCCATCGCGTATCGTCCGAGTGCCCTGGCTTGGGCCGCACCGGGGAACAAATCCTGGATCAAGCCGAATATCTGCGTATTGATCATTCCCGCGCCAAGGCCTTGCAGCACACGTGCCGCGATCACCGTGCGCGCATCGTCCGCCACCCCGCCGAGTGCGCTGAAACCGGTAAACATCGCGAGCCCGACCAGAAACAACCGGCGGCGCCCGATCGCGTCGCCGAGCCGGCCGGCGGGGACGAGCGCGATGCCGAACGCGATCGAATAGACCGACGTGATCAGCTGTATTTCGGCTGTGGACGCACGCAAGCCGCTTCTGAGCGCTGGCACCGCGAGCGTGAAGATCGCCTGATCGAGCAGCGTGGTGAAGCCCATCGCGACGCAAATGCCCAGCACGATGTCCGCGCGGACACGCGCATCGCGCGACGCACCGCTTGCATGGCGTCGGCGAGACGGCCAGCCGAACCGGCCGGACGGTCGCACCTGAGCTACGGTATCTGCCGGCTCGGCGTGCACGGACGCGTGCGGCTCGTCGCGTGTCATCGATTCAATCCGGGCTGCTCGCGTGCGCCAGCTGAACCGGCAACAGATATTTCTCGAACAACACGCCGGGAGGCGCATCCTCGCCGAAATCGTGCGACGACAGCAGCGTGTAGCCGGAGGATCGGTAAAGGCCGACCGCTTCGGGTTGTCGCGGCCCGGTTCCCAGATGCACGCGCGTGTAGCCTTGCCGCGCAGCCTGCGCCTCGAGCTCGGCCAGCACACGCCGGGCCAGCCCCTGCCGGCGATGCGCGCGACTGACCCAGATCCGCTTGAACTCGGCCGTGGCCGGGGCGTGATGGCGCATGAAGGCACCGCCCGCGATGGCCCGACCCGCGCGCAACAGCAGCACAAACGCGCCCTGGGGCGGCGCGAACGCCTCGACCGGGTAGCGCACGAGCTCCTTTTCGAGTTCTTCCTCGGAAATGTAAGCGGCGTAACGGCTGCTGTATTCGTACGCCAGCTCGTCGAACAACGGCCGCGTGAGCGGGTCTCGGGCCGACACATAGACGAACCGGTCCTGCCGATCCAACGAAGCTTCGACTTCAGACATCAAACGTCTCCTCACGAACCGTTGCCCGCATCGAGGCCCGGTCTGTCATGGTCCATCCGCCGGCACTCACGCCGACGGCGCCGGCTGAACCGCGCGTTCGAGCAGCGCACGCAATGCCGCGCCGACCCCATCGGGCCGCTCGAGCATCAACTGATGCCCACAGGCCGAAAGCACGTCGAACGTCGCATTCGGCAACGCATCGGCCAGCGCACGCCCGCCGGCCGGCGGCGTCAGCCCGTCGGCATCGCCGGCCAGCACCGCGACCGGCAGGTCGAGCGCCGCCAGCCGCTGCGCATCGGGCCACGGCGCCGCGCGCAGCACGGCCTGGAACGTCGTCATCCGGTTGCGGCGCGCCACGCGCGACTCGTACGCGACGAGCGCCGGATCGGCCCGCGGATGCCACGCGAGCCGCCGGAACCGCCGCGCGAATATCGGCTTGATCCATTCGAGCAGCCAGCCCGGCAATGCCGGCGGCCGTGTCACCGGGCGCGCGAGCTGCGTGCCGAGCAGCAGCGCGCCGCTTGCTTCGTGCAGCCGCCCGAGCGCCGCAAGCCGCTCGAGCAGCGCGAGCGTGCTGCCGGTACCGAGCGAATGCGCGACCAGCACGTTGTGCGTGCCCTTGTAGCGGTCGAACAGCGCGAGATAGTCGCGAAGCGTTTCGTCGCCGTGGTAAGCGCCGCTTCGCGCGGATGGCCGAGGGCTATCGCCATGGCCAAGGAAATCCCATGCGACGAGCGCGTAGCCCGCGTCGGCGAACGTGCGCCACTGGGCCCGCCACTGATTCTTGTTGCCGCCGCCACCGTGTGCGAAGAACAGCACCGTCCCCGCATGCGGCGAGCCGCGCGGCGCGGCGTGATGCGCGACACTCAGCGTGCGCCCGGCGCGCACCTCGACCGGCACGCCGGCCACGACGGCTGAAGCATCGGCCGCGAAGTTCGAATCGGAGGTCATGATTGTTCCTCGTTGATGCGACGAGCACGCATGGCGGGCTCCGCCGTGCCGATCGCGACCACGCGCTCCGGCAATACCGGCATCGCGTCGAGCAACGCGCGCGTGTACGGGTGGCGCGCAGCGCCGAATACTTGCGCGGTGTCGCCCAGCTCGACCACCCGCCCCGCCTGCATCACCGCGATTCGGTCGCAGATCTGCGCGGCGACGCGCAGGTCGTGCGTGACGAACACGATCGCCATCGCGCGGCGCCGCTGCACCGACGCGAGCAGTTCGAGCACCTGCGCCTGCACCGACACGTCGAGCCCCGAGACCATCTCGTCGGCCACGAGGATCGACGGGTCGAGCGCCAGCGCACGCGCAAGGCTGATCCGTTGTCGCTGCCCGCCGGAAAATTCGTGCGGATACCGGTCGAGCGCATCCGGCGGCAAACCGACCTGCGCGAGCAGTTCGGCCGCCCGCCGATACGCCGCACCACGGCCGACACCGTGCGCAAGCAGGCCGGTCGCGACGATCTGCGCGATCGTCTGACGCGTATTCAGCGACGCATACGGGTCCTGGAACACCATCTGGATGTCGCGGCGCAGCGGCCGCAATGCGTGGTCCGCCAGACGCGCGAGATCGTGCTCGCCGCGCAGCACGATGCGCCCCGCATCCACTCGCGCGAGCCGCACCAGCGCCCGCGCGAGCGTCGACTTCCCCGAACCCGATTCGCCGACGATGCCGAGCGTCTCGCCGGCATGCAGCGTGAAGCCGACGTCGATCAGCGCATCGACGCCGCGTCGCCCTCGCGCCGGCAGGAACGGCAACGCGCGGCGCGGCGCATAGCGCTTGCGCAAGCCGTGCACGTCCAGCAGCGGCACGCCGCTGCGAATGACGGTGCGCTGCTCGACGCGCCCGTGCGGCACCGCATCGAGCAGCGCGCGCGTGTAGGGATGGCGCGGCGCGCGCAGCACGTCGGCCGCGCGACCGCTCTCGACCGGCTCGCCGTCGCGCAGCACCACGACGCGATCGGCGATGCGCGCGACCACGCCGAAGTCGTGCGTGATCAGCAGCACGCCGGTTCGCCGCGTGCGCGCCGCCTGCTCGATCAGCGCCAGAATGCGCGCCTGCGTGGTGACGTCGAGCGCGGTGGTCGGTTCGTCGGCGATCAGCAGCGCCGGTTCGAGCGCGAGCGCCATCGCGATCAGCACACGCTGGCGCTGGCCGCCCGACAGCGCATCGGGATACGCATGCCGCAACCGCTCGGGTTCCGGCAGGCCGACGTCGCGCAACAGCGCCGTCACGCGCGCGGCGCGCGCCGCACCGTCGCCGCGGCCGCTCAGCACGCGATGGACGCGCAGCACCTCGTCGACCTGCGCGCCGACCGTCATCAGCGGATTCAGCGCCGCGAGCGGTTCCTGGAAGACCATCGACACGTCGCGGCCGCGCGCCGCGCGCCGTTCGGCATCGCTGCACCGTGCGAGATCCCGGCCCCGCAGCACGATGCGCCCGGCCGCATGCCGCACGCCGCGCGGCAACAGGCCGGCGATCGCGGCCGCGAGCAGCGACTTGCCCGATCCCGACGCGCCGACCACGCACAGCACCTCGCCGGGCTCGACCGTCAGCGACACGTCGCGCACCGCGTCGCGGCGTTCGGCGCCGGGCGGCAACGCGAGCGTGAGCCGCTCGATCGACAACAGCGGTGCGCCGCTCATCGCCCCTGCTCCGCAACCGCCGACGCATGGCGCAACCCCTCGCCGACCCGGTTGATCGCAAGCGCGGTCGCGACGATCGCGAGCCCCGGCCAGATGCTCAGCCACCACGCGTCGCGCACCACGTTGCGCGCCGCGCCGATCATGAAGCCCCAGCTCATCTGCGACGGATCGCCGAGTCCGAGAAACGACAGCGCCGATTCGGTGAGGATCGCGGTCGCGACCATCAGCGCGGCCAGCACCGCGAGCGGCGGCCAGACGTGCGGCAGGATCTGGCACCGCACGAGCGCAGCCGGCGACTCGCCGGCAAGCCGCGCCGCGAGCACGAACTCCCGTTGCGCGAGCCCGATGAATTCGCCGCGCACGAGCCGTGCGATCGCCGGCCACGACACGGCGGCGATCGCCACGATCGTCGATTCGAGCGACGCACCGAGCACGGCCGCGATCGTGACCGCGACCGCGAATTGCGGCACGGTCTGGAACAGCGTCGTGACTGCCATCAGTGCCCGGTCGACCCAGCCGCCGCACCAGCCCGCGAGCGCACCGATCGACACGCCGAGCGCAAAGGTCGCGACGGTCGCCGCGAGTCCGATGAACAGCGACACGCGCGCACTCCATAGCAGCGCGACCAGCACGTCGCGCCCGAGCATGTCGGTGCCGAGCGGATGGCCGGCCTGCAGCGGCCGCAGCAACGGCTCGCCCGCCATGCTCCACGGCGACGGCAGCCACAGCGGCGCGCTCAGCGCGACAAGCGTGACGACGGCAAGAAACAGCACGCCGGCCGCCGCACCGCGCGCGCGCACGAAACGGCGCAGGATGCCGCTCGTCATCGCGCCCCCCGCCGATCGATGCGCGGGTCGACGATCCCGTACAGCAGGTCGGTCAATGCATTGAACAGCACCACGAGCGCCGCGACCACGGCGAGCAGCCCGAGCAGCACCGGATAGTCGCGCTGCAGCAGCGCGTCGTACATCAGTCCACCGAGGCCGGGCCACGCGAATACGATCTCGGTCACGAGCGCGCCGCCCGCGAGCTGCCCGAGTTGCAGCCCGCCGAGCGTGACGACCGGCAACAGCGCATTGCGCAGCACGTGGCGGATCATCACGCGCGGCTCGGATGCGCCCTTCGCGCGCGCAGTACGCACGAATTCGCGTTCGATCACCTCGAGCATCGCGGCGCGCGTGAGCTGCACGTAGATCGCGCCGTACACGAGCCCGAGTGTCGTGGCCGGCAGCACCAGGTGCGCGGCGACGTCGAGCGCGTGGCGCCACCCCGTATAGCCGGCGCCGACGCTTTCCATCCCGAACGACGGCAGCCAGCCGAGCACCACCGAGAACGCGATCACGCTCATCAGCGACAGCCAGAACAGCGGCGTCGCATAGACGATCACCGCCAGCGCGCCGATCGTGCGCGCGATGCGACGCGCCCATGGACCGCCTCGCGACTCGCCATACGCGGCGATCGCACCCGCCGTCACGCCCGCGACGACCGATACGACGAACGCGGCCGCCATCAGCAGCAGCGTCGCGGGCAGGCGCTCGACGACGAGCTGCAGCACCGGCAGCTGGTTGCGGTACGAGAAGCCGAAATCGACGTGCGCGAGATCGCGCAGATACAACCCGAACTGCTCGACGAGCGGCCGGCTCAATCCGAGCTGCGCGCGCAGCCGTTCGACGTACGCGGCATCGCCCGAGCCCGCGTCGCCGGCAAGCATCAGCGCGGGATCGCCCGGCGCGAGCCGCACCAGGAAGAAGTTCACGACCAGCACGCCCAGCACGACCGCAAGGCCCCGGAGCACCGTCGACGTCAAACGCAGCGCCGTGTTCATCGCGTCATCCGATCCACGTGTCCTCGAGACTGTCGTTCACGCTGGTGGCCGTGCGCAGCAGGTTGTGGACGTTGCGCCGGTACACCGTCGGGTTCACCATCTCGAAGATGTTCGCGATCGCCGCGTCGTTCGCGAGCGTGGTCTGAAGCTGCGCGTAGCGCGCGCGGCGCGCGGCCGGATCGGTATCCAGCGCGGCCGCGTCCCACAGCGCGTCGGCCTGCGGATTGCGGTAACCCTCGACGTTGCCGAACGGCGAGCCCTTCGAGATGCCGTCGATCCGGTACAGCGGCGCGACGCCGAAATCCGGGTCCGCGTTCTGGAACAGGAAGTTGTAGCTCAGGTCGAAATTCCAGTTCGCGACGCGCGCATACCAGCCGGCCGCGTCGGTCGTCTGCACGCGCAGCCGGAAACCGGCCTGGCCGAGCGCCTGCTGCGTGTATTCGGCCACCCGCTCCCACGCGCCGCCCTTCTCGCCGTTGAGCAGCACGAGCGGGAACTTGCCGACGTCGATGCCCGACTGCCGGATCAGCGCGCGCGCCCGCTCCGGGTCGTACGCGAAGCGCGGCACGTTCGGATCGTAGAACGGCGACGACGACACGAACGGGCCGTTCGCGACCTTCCCGTAGCCGAAGAAGATCCGGTCGACGATGAACTGGCGATCGAGCGCGTGCAGCACCGCCTGGCGCACGAGCACGTTGTCGAACGGCGGCTTGCGCTGGTTCAGTTCGAGAAAGGCCATCCCGGTGAACAGCTCCCAGCCCTGCGTCGTGATCGCGACGCCCGGCAGCTTCGCGAGCCGCGCGATGTCCGCGTAGTCGACGTCACCCGCGCGCAGCGCATGGATCTGCCCGCGTTCGAACGCGATCGAGCGCGCGGCCGCGTCGGGCACGACGTTGAACACGATTCCGTCGAGATACGGCAGCCCCTTCTTCCAGTAATCCGGGTTGCGCGCGACACGGATGTATGCGCCGCGCTTCCATTCGCGGAACACGAACGGCCCGGTGCCGACCGGATGCTGGTTCGCGGGATTGCCGCGCGGATCCTTGCCCTGGTACAGATGGGCCGGCAGGATCGGCAGGAGCCCGCTGCCGAGCAGATTGATCAGTCCCGCGTACGGCTTCTTCAGGCGGATCGTCACCTGCAGCGGGCCGCTCGCGTCGATCGACGCGACGTACTTGTCGAACGTCACCTTCGTGCGCGGCAGCGCCTGCGGCGCGATTTCCTTCAGCGTGACGACCACGTCCCGCGCGCCGAACGGCTGCCCGTCGTGCCAGCGCACGCCCGGCTGCAGGTCGAACGTGTACGTCAGCGCGTCCGCCGACGCACGCCAACTGCGCGCGAGCACCGGCACCGCGCGCAGTTGCGGGTCGAAGCCGAGCAGACCCTGGAAGATCTTGCCGCCGACGTATTGCGACGCGACGTGCGGCGTCAGCGCGTTGACGAGCGACGGCGGTTCCGGCTGCGCGAACAGCGACAGCGTGCCGCCGCGCACCGGCGCTACCGCGGCGGCGTCCGCCGCGAACACGCGGGCCGCGCCGCCGAGCCCGGCCGCGGCCCACGCGGCGGCGAGCGCATAGCGGCGCCGCGCCGGGTCCTTCGGCGCGAACGGCGAGGGAGTCTGGAGCGTGTCGGTCATCACAGGTAGCCGTGGCGCGGCGGGTTCACGTGGTTGAGCACGTAATTGCCGATCGCGTGGTATTTCCAGCGCACCGGATCGTGCAGCGTGTGGGTGCGCGCATTGCGCCAGTGACGGTCGAGGTTGTATTCGCTCAGCACCGAGCGCGTGCCCGACAGTTCGAACAGCTTGTTGGTCGCGAGGATCGCGAGCTCGGTGCTCAGCACTTTCGCGGCCGCGACCTGCACCGAGGCGTGCGCGACCTGCGCGTCGTCGAGTTCGGCCGGCAATGCGTCGAGCGCCGCGGCGGCACGGTCGAGCAGCGCCTCGGTCGCAAGCAGGCGCACCTGCACGTCCGCGACGTCGCGGATCACGTACGGATCGTCGGACGCGCGCGCGATCCCGCTGTCGGCCCACGGCCGGCTGCGCGTCCGCACGAACTCCAGCGTGTCGGCCAGCGCCGCGCGCGCGATGCCGACGTCTATGTTGGCGTGCAGGTACTGCGACACGGGGCCCGCGAGCGTCGGCCGCTCGAACGCCGCCTGGATCGAGACCACGTCGTGTTCGTCGACCTCCACGCCCGACAGCGTCAGCGTGCCGCTCGCCGTCGTGCGCTGCCCGAAGCCGCTCCAGTCGTCGACGATGTCGAGCCCCGGCCGGTCACGCTCGACCAGTGCCTGCACGTAGCGGCCGTCGTCGTCGAGCGCGAGCACCGCGATCCAGTCGGCGAACAGCGCACCGGTCGAATAGAACTTCTGGCCGTCGAGCACGAGCCGCCCGTCGCGCCGCGACAGCCGCGTGCCGATCTCGAGCGCGTTCTTGGTCCCGCGTTCGGACGCCGCATGGCCGATCCGCGCGCCGTCGAGCACGAGGCCGAAGAACTTGCGGCGCTGCGCCTCGTCGCCCGTGAGCCGGATCACGTCGAGCGCGTGGAAGTGATTCTTCGGCAACTGACCGATCGATGGATCCGCCTGCGCGATGGTCCGCACGACTTCGCCGAGCGTCGCGAGCGACACCTCCGCGCCGCCGAACGCGCGCGGCACCGTGATACCCCACAGCCCGCTGCCGGAGAAGAGGTCGAGCTCCGCGAACGGCAGGCGCCGCTCGCGGTCGCGCAACGCCGCGTCGCGCGCCAGCTCGTCGGCGAGCCGGCGCGCGGTTTCGAGCGCGTGCGCGTCGTCGGCGATGCGGCTCGCGGGTGGACGGGAGGACAGCGGGGACGACGCGCGGGCCGGCGTGTCGGCGGACGTGAAAGCGTTCATGAAGATCCTCGTGGACAGAAGCATGGCTTCCGTCGACAGCAAGCGCCATGCCAATGCCGCCCTGTCGGCCTGTGCGGCCTTCGCACGGCACGCGGCGCGCTGGATTTCCAGCGAGATGCCGCAAATGCAGCATGCGGCGCGCGGCGCGGCGGCGCTGCTGGAAATCCAGCAAAACGACTGGAACGCAGGCGCGCGCGCTGCGTCGTCCGGCCGGTGCATTCGGCGTCGAGCCTTTACGGGTCGTGCCCGGCCGCCCCTTGGCACGTCTGTTGCAAAGCCCGCTCACGCACTGCCGAGCCGTGGCGGCATCGATCCGATGCACGGCACCGCGCCGGACCACACGCACAACAACGCTTCGATTTGGGGATCTACGGATGAAATACAGAATGTTGAGCGCCTCCCTCGGCGCGTCGGCACTGCTGGCCGCATCGCCGGCGCTGCACGCGCAGCAGCAACCGGCCGTGACCGATGCGCCGGTCGCTGCATCGGCGGCCGGGGCTGCACCGATCACACCGGCCGCGTCGGCTGCACCGGCCGCATCGACCGACCCGGCGGCGGCAACCGGCGCGACGCGCGCGACCGGCGGTGCGCCGGTCGCCGAGGCCCAGCTGAAAGACGTGATCGTCACCGCGCAGCGGCGGCGGCAATCGGCGCAGCGCGTCGGCACGTCGATGTCGGTGCTGTCGGGCAGCGACCTGAAGACACTGAACGTCGAAACCGTCAACGACCTGCAGCACGCGACCGCGAGCGTCGAAGTCGAACCCGCGTTCGGCGGCGGCCAGCCGCAGTTCCGGATTCGCGGCGTCGGCTTCAACGACTACACGTCGAACAACGCGTCGACGGTCGGCATCAACGTCGACGACGTCGCGTACGCGCTGCCGATCCAGACCCAGGGGCAACTGTTCGACATCGCGCGCGTCGAAGTGCTGCGCGGCCCGCAGGGCACGCTGTACGGCCGCAACACGACGGGCGGCACGGTGAACTTCATCACGAACCAGCCGACCCGCGATTTCGAAGCCGGCGGGAGCGTCGAATACGGCACGCACAACCTGCTGACGACCGAAGGCTACGTGTCCGGGCCGCTGAGCGACCGCGTGCGCGGCCGTTTCGCGTTCACGACGCAGGATTTCGGCGCGTGGCAGAACAATCGCGCGACCAACCAGACGCTCGGCAACCACGACAGCGCCGCCGCGCGCGCGCAGCTCGACTGGGACGTCGCGCGCGTTTTCAAGTTGCACTTCGGCGCGCACGGCGGCTTCGACAAGTCGGACAACACGGGGCTCTACCTGTTTACGCCGTACACGTCGGCCAAGACCGGCGAGGTGATCCCTGCCGATGCCGATCACACGAAGACGGGTTGGGGCGTGAGTCCCGCGTTTTCGCGCGTGACGGGCCTGTCGACCGACGCGAAGCCGGGGCGCAACAACGTGAACGGCGGCGTCGACCTGACCGCGACGTGGAACCTGGGCCCGGTCGAGCTGAAGAGCATCACCGCATACAACTACCTGCACCGCCGCGAGTATTCGGACTGGGACGCGACGCAGTACCACGACTCCGACGAATACTTCGACGACACCGTCAACGAAGTCACGCAGGAGCTGCGCGCGTCGTCGCGCGGCGACACGCGGCTGCGCTGGGTCACCGGCCTGTTCTACTCGCACGACGATCTCGACGAGAAGTTCTATTCCGACTTCAGCGACCGGCTCGGCTTCATCGCGCTCACGCGCTACCGGCAGTCGGTCGATACGCTCGGCGTCTACGGCCAGGCGACCTACGACATCACGAAACGCCTGCGGGGCATCGTCGGTGTGCGCCAGGAACACGAGAAGCGCGAATTGCGCGGCTTCGCGTCCGGCATGCTGACGCCGTCGTTCGTGCCGTTCGCGGGCTTCCAGGGCGGCGACGCGAACCAGTCGCTGACGTCGAACGGCACGTCCGGCAAGGTCGGCCTCGAGTTCGACCTGGCCCCGGCGACGATGCTTTACACGACCGTCAGCCGCGGCTACAAGTCGGGCGGCTTCACCGCGCACAACACCGGCAATTCGAACGCGCTCGCACCGTTCAAGCCGGAATCGCTGACCGCATACGAAGTAGGTTTCAAGGCCGACCTCACGCGCTCGCTGCGCTGGAACGCGTCGGCGTTCCATTACGACTATCACGACCAGCAGGTGTTGTCGGCCACCTTCGATCCGAACTCGCAATCGCTGATCGGCACGTTCGTCAACGCGCCGAAATCGCGCATCGACGGCTTCGAGACCGATCTGAAATGGCAGCCGGTGCGCGGGCTGGAAATCTCGCAGTACGTCGGCTACAAGAGCGGCAAGTACACGTCGCCGTTCGTCACGTACAACACGCAGGCGTCGGCGGCCAGCGGCCATAACGTGTTCACCGACTACAACGGCACCGCGCTCAGCTTCCCGCGCCTGAGCTATGGCGGGCAGGTCGCCTACAGCTGGCTCGCCGGCGGCTACCGGCTGCGTGCGGAGACCAACTACAGCTACCGCGACGCGTATTCGCAATTGCTCCTGCTCGGCCCGAACTACACGGTCGACAGCTACTGGCTCGTCAACGCGAGCCTGACCGTCACGTCGCCCGACCGGCACTGGGACGTCGCACTGTGGGCGCGCAACCTGTTCAACCGCCAGTACGACCTGACGAAGAACTTCTTCCTGCCCGGCACCAACGTCGCCGCCGCGGGCCAGCCGCGCACCGTCGGCGTGCGCGTGACCTACACGTATTGAGGAGCCGACGGATGACGCACCGCACCGACACCCTCAAACTCAACGCGATGCTGAACGGCGGCGGCAGCCACGTCGTCGGCTGGCGCCATCCGCTCGCGCAGCCCAACGGCAACCGCGACTTCGCCCATTTCCGCCGAATGGCGCAGACAGCCGAGCGCGGCAAGCTCGATGCGCTGTTCGTCGCGGACGTGGTCGCCACGCAGGGCAGCCACATCGACTCGCTCCGCCGCAGCGCGCGCGCCGACACCTTCGAACCGCTCACGCTGCTCGCCGCACTGGCGGCGGTCACGCACCACATCGGCCTGATCGCAACGGCGACGACGACCTACAACGCGCCCTACCACATCGCCCGCAAGTTCGCGTCGCTCGACCACCTGAGCGGCGGGCGCGCCGGGTGGAATCTCGTCACGTCGGTGGTGCCCGACGAAGCGGCGAACTTCGGCGCGGCGCCACACCTCGCGCACGCCGACCGCTACGCGCGCGCCGACGAATTCCAGCGCGTCGTGGCCGGGCTCTGGGACAGCTGGGAAGACGATGCATTCATCGAGGACAAGGCGGCCGGCCTCCATTTCGATCATCGCAAGCTGCACGTGCTCGATCATCACGGGCCGCACTTCAGCGTGCGCGGCCCGCTGAACGTCGCACGCGCGCCGCAGGGGCATCCGGTGCTCGTGCAGGCCGGCTCGTCGGACGCGGGCCGCGAGCTCGCGGCGCGCTGCGCGGAAGTGATCTTCACCGCGCAGCACCGGCTCGACGACGCGCAGGCGTTCTATGCGGACGTCAAGGGCCGCCTCGTGCATTACGGCCGCCGCCCCGAGCACCTGAAGATCCTGCCTGGCGTGATGCCGATCGTCGGCGCGACCGAGGCCGACGCGCGCGACAAGCTGCGCGCGCTGCAGGACCTGATCGACCCGGTGCTCGGGCTGCGGCTGCTCGCCGACAACGCAGGCGATTTCGACCTGTCCGGCTATCCGCTCGACGGCCCGCTGCCCGAGCTGCCGCCGAGCAATCGCAGCAAGAGCCGCCAGCAGCTGATCGTCGATCTCGCGCGCCGCGAGAATCTGACGATCCGCCAGCTCTACGAGCGCTTTGCCAGCGCGGGAGTCGTGACCGGCACGCCGAAGACCATCGCCGATCGCTTAGAGGAATGGTTCCGGTCGTACGGCGCCGACGGGTTCAACGTCGCGTTCGCATGGGTGCCCGGCGGCCTCGACGATTTCGTCGACCTCGTCGTGCCCGAACTGCAGCGCCGCGGGCTGTTCCGTACCGAGTACGAAGGCCCGACGCTGCGCGATCAGCTCGGGCTGCCACGCCCTCCCTTCTTTCGTCGCCCGTCGTCGCTGCGCGGCGATACGGTCGCCCCCCGTCGGCGGAGGTGCCGCATGACGCGCCCGTTTCGTCTCGGCGTGCTCACGCGCGTGTACGCGCCCGCCCCGTCGCCGCGCGTGCTGCACGACACGCTCGCGCTGATCGACGCGGCGGAAGCGCTCGGCTTCGACAGCGCGTGGGTCGCCCAGCACCATTTCGGCAGCGAAACGGGCCGCCTGCCGTCGCCGCTCGTGCTGCTGGCGGCCGCCGCACGCCGCACGCGGCGCATCGCGCTCGGCACCGGCGTGATCGTGCTGCCGCTCGAATCGGTGCTGCGCGTCGCCGAGGATGCGGCCGTGCTCGACGCGTTGGCCGACGGCCGCCTGCAGCTCGGCGTCGGCGCCGGCTTCGAGCCGGACGTGTTCGCCGCGTTCGGCCGCGATTTCGACGCGCGCGCGGCGCTGCAGGCCGAGGCGCTCGCGTCGTTGCAGCGTGCGCTCGCCGGTGCGCCGCTCGGGCCGGCCGGTGTGACACTGCAGCCGGGCGCGCCCACGCTGGCCGCCCGTTTATGGCAGGCGACCGGCCAGGCCGAGGCGGTCGCACGCAACGGTCACGGGCTGATCGTCGCGCGTACGCGCCCGGATCAGGACGGCGAAGCGGCACTCGTGGCGCGCTATCGCGGCGCGTGGACGCATCCGCACGCACCGCGCGTCGCACTCGTACGAGCGGTCGTGCCCGGCGACGATGCAGCGAGCGTCGAAACCGCGCTCGGCTCCGACATCCTGCGTTACGCCGCGCGGCTCGCGCGGGCCGGCGGCGTACCGGCGCCCGCGCCGGCCGACGTGCCGGCGCTGCTGGACCGCTTCGGCGTGCTGCGCGGCACGCCCGCCGACGTCGTGACCGCGTTGCATGCCGACCCCGCTCTGCCCGGCGCGACCGAACTCGTCGTGCAAGTGCAGACCGCGAGCACCTCGCATCGCGATGCGCTGCGGCGACTCGAAACCGTCGCGACAGCGATCGCACCGGCGCTCGGCTGGACGCCGGCCACCGCCGGGCCCGAAGCCGCTTCGCTCACCTCCGATCCGATCCCGACATGACCCATTCGTCCTCTCCCGCACCGGCCGCGCGCCGGCCGTTCAAGCTCGGTTTTCTCACGCACGTGCACGGCGCCGGCGACGCGCGCCGCGTCTACGCGGATCTCGAGACGCTGTTCGTCGCGGCGGAACAACTCGGCTTCGACGGCGGCTTCGTCGCGCAGCATCATTTCCGCGCGGAGTACGGCCGGCTGCCGTCGCCGCTCGTGCTGCTGGCCGCCGTCGCGCAACGCACGCGCCGCATCGAGCTCGGCACCGGCATCGTCACGCTGTCGCTCGAGGATCCGCTGCGGCTCGCCGAGGATGCGGCGGTGCTCGATGCGCTGGCCGGCGGCCGGCTGCAACTCGGGCTCGGCAGCGGCGGCGCGAACCTCGACGCGTTCGCCGCGTTCGGCTTCGACGTCGACACGCGCCAGGCGCGCTTCGCGGCCGCGCTCGAACGCCTGCAGGATGCGCTCGCCGGCCAGCCGGTCGCGCGCGGCACCGCCGACGCGCCGCCGCTCGTGCTGCAGCCCGCGGCGCCGGGCGTGCGCGAACGCCTGTGGCATTCGCATGCATCGCCCGACGGCGCACGGTTCGCCGCACGGAACGGCAACGGCCTGCTGCTCGGCACCGCCGTGCACGATCCGCGCACCGTGCAGTTGCCGCTCGCGCACGCGTATCTCGACGCCTGGCGCGAACGCGCGCACGCCGACGCAGCGCGGCCCCGCATCGGCGTGGTGCGCGCGGTGTTTCCCGCGCGGGACCGGCGCACCGCGCTCGCCGCGCTCGCGCCCGACGTCGTGCGGCACATTCCGTGGCTCGCGGCGAGCGGTCATCCCGACGTGACCGAGCCCGAGCAGATCGTGCGGCTGCTGAACGTCCATTACGGGCATCCGGACGACGTGATCGAAAGCCTGCGCGGCGACCCGGCGCTGTTCCCGTTCGCCGACTATTTCCTGCCGGTCGTGCAATCGGAAAGCGCGTCGCTCGACGACGCGCTGGCCCGGCTGCGCGCGCTCGCGGAAACGATTGCGCCGGCGCTCGGCTGGCAGCCGGCGCGGGCCGCGGCATGAGCGTGCCGCGTCTGCTGCTGCGGCTCGACATCAGCGCCAACGCCGCGCGGCCGGACCCGGCGGCCGACTGGATCGCGATCGCCGAGGCCGGCGTGTCGGCCGGCTGCGATGCGATTCTGCTGCCCGTGCAGCGCGCCGGCCCCGATCCGTGGATGGCAGCCGCGGCGCTCGTCGACGCGCTGCCGGCTCTGCGCGTGATGGTGACGCTCCAGGCGGGCGCGATACTGCCCGTCGCCGCCGCGCATCTCGCGCAGAGCCTGCAGTCGCTGAGCCGCGGCCGCGCGTGGCTCGCACTCGAAGCCGATGCGCCGGACGTCGATGCGACCGACCGCGCGATGCACCTGAACCGCGACCAGCGGCTCGCGCGCAGCGCCGAATTCCTGTCGATCCTGCGGGCGCTGTGGGCGGCCGAGTCGCCGCTGCAGTATCGCGGCACCTACTACCGCGCGGAGCATGCGCGCCTGCCAGATCTCGTCGCAAAGCGGCCGCCCGTCTACTGGTCGGTCGCAGAGCGGCACGAGATCGCGTTCGTCGCGTCGTGGTGCGACGGGCTGCTGATGCCCGCGAGCGCGCCGCCGCTCGCGGCGGCCGTCGAACACGCGTATCGCGCACGCGGCCTCGCGCCGCCACCGGCCGGCATCGTGCTCCGGCGCATGATCCGGTTCGACGCTGCGCGGCGCGCGCGCGCCGCGCAGCCGGCGAACGGGCGAGGCGATGCATGAGCGTCGATTTCGCATGGTTCCTGCCCACCAACGGCGACGGGCCGCATCTGGCCAACAGCGGGCTGCCGCGCCCGTCGACCTTCATGCAGGACTATCGGCCGGCGACGCCCGAATACCTGCGCGGCGTCGCCGGCGCGGCCGAGTCGGCCGGCTTCGACAGCCTGCTGCTGCCGATGGCCGCGGGCTTCGAGGATCCGTGGCTCGTCAGCGCGCAGCTCGCGCGCGCGACGCAGCGCATCGCGCTGATCGTCACGTTCCGGCCCGGGCTCGAGCAGCCCGAACAGATCGCGCGCAAGGCCGCGACCCTGCAGCACATGAGCGGCGCGCGCCTGCGCCTGTTCGCGGTCAACGGCTCGAGCGCTTACGAACAGCGCGCGCTCGGCGATTTTCTCGATCACGACGCGCGCTACCAGCGGACCTCCGAATACCTCCGGGTGCTGCGGCGGCTGTGGCAAGGCGGCGGGCATTCCGTCGCCGGCCGCTACTACATGCTGAGCCCCGCGCATGCCGGCGTGCCGCTCGCGACCCCGCCCGCGCTCTATCTCGGCGGCGCGTCGACGCTCGCCGAGCAGGTGGCCGCCAGCCAGGCCGATACATACCTGCTGTGGGGCGAGCCGCCCGACGCCGTGCGCGAGCGGGTCGCGCGGCTGCGCGCGCTGGCCGCGATGCACGGCCGCCGGCTGCGCTTCGGGCTGCGCGTGCACGTGATTGCCCGCGAGACCGAACGCGCCGCATGGGCGCGCGCCGACGAGTTGTTGAGCGAGATTTCCGACCAGACCTATGTCGACGCGCAGCGCAAGCTGGCCGCCTACGAGTCGGTCGGCCAGCAGCGCCAGACCGCGCTAAGCCGAGGCGCGCTGCGCTCGTTGCGCGAGCTGGAGGTGTATCCGAACCTGTGGGCCGGCGTTGGCCTGATCCGCGGCGGCGCGGGCACCGCGATCGTCGGCAGCTACGACCAGGTCGCCGCGCGCATCCACGAGTACCGCGCGCTCGGCATCGAGACGTTCCTGCTGTCGTCCTATCCGAACCTCGAGGAAGCGGCGCGCGTGGGAGAGGATGTATTGCCGCGCGTCCGCACGCGCCTGGCACGCGCGAGCCTGCCGTAACCGGCGGGAACGCCGCCGGGGCGACGGAGGCCGCCGGCGCCGCCCGGTCAGTCGTCGAACGCCGATTCGGAGCGCGGCTCGTTCAGCAGCCCGTGACGCGCGAGCAACGTGCGCATCGTATTGCGCGTGACGCCGAGCAGCGCCGCGGTGCGCACCTGGCTGAACCGGCAGTGCTCGAACGCCTCGCACACGACCAGTTCCTCGATGTCGCGCAACAGGCTTTCGCCGGGCGCGCGAAACAGGCGGCGCACGCCCGCGCGGATGTCGTCCTGCGGCAGCGCCGCCGCGTCGTCCGCGCGCGCATAGCCGGCGAGTGCCTCCGAGAACTTCAGGTGCTCCGGCCGAATCAGGTTGCCGTTCGACACGAGCAGCGCCAGGTGCATGACGTTTTCCAGCTCGCGGATATTACCGGGCCACGGGTATGCTTGCAGCGCCTGGACCGTGCCCTCCGACAGCATCGGCTGCGGCCGCTTCAACTGCGCGCAATAGCGCCCGCGGAAGTGCTCGGCGAGCGGCAGGATGTCCTGCGGCCGCTCCCGCAGCGGCGGCAGGCGCACGCGGGCGAGATTGATGCGGTAGAACAGGTCCATCCGGAAATTGCCGGCCAGCACGGCCTGTTCGAGATCGACGTTGGTTGCCGCGACGACGCGCACGTCGACCGGCCGCGCACGTGTCGCGCCGACGCGTGTCACCTCGCCCTCCTGCAACACGCGCAACAGCTTCGCCTGCAGCGGCGGCGCGAGATCGCCGATCTCGTCGAGAAAGATCGTGCCGCCGTGCGCTTCCTCGAAATAGCCGATGCGGCGCCCCTGCGCGCCCGTGAATGCGCCGGCCTCATGACCGAACAGCTCGCTCTCCGCAAGCTGCGGGTTGATCGCGCCGCAGTTGACCGCGATGAACGCGCCCGTGCGGCCGCTGACATGGTGGATATGGCGCGCGACCAGTTCCTTGCCGGTGCCCGTCTCGCCGAGAATCAGCGCGGGCGCGGCGCTGGGCCCGATCTGTTCGACGAAGCGCAGTACCGCACGCGACGCGGGATCGGCGAACACGAGCGCCTTCGCGCGCACCGACAGGGGGCGATGCTCGCTTTCCGGCAGCGCAATGAGCGGAGGGGAATCTGTGCGGTTATCCATGGTCCGGGCGCGGGCGGAACGGTTGACGATACTGGCATCCGCCCAAGGGTTTGATCTTAGTCAACCTCGGGCGCGCGCAAAATACCGATTGCTGTGATGCTTCGCTGTCACGCGCAGATAACGAATCCCGTGCATGTCGCACAACGCGGCCGGCGTACCGTACGGAACGCCGTGCGCGTCACGGCGGCCGGCGAACGGGCGGCCGCATACCCCGTCAGCCGACGAATCTAGCCTCCACCCCGCTGTGCACGAGGAGGTCGAAACGCTCCGGCCGAATGTGGAACACCGTCGATTCGCAGGTACGGCCGTCCGCCAGGCGCGACGTGCGCCGCAGCACGAGTAGCGGCGAATGCGCGCCGACCCGGAGGCGCTCCGCAACGTCTTCGGGCGCCCCCACGGCCGTGACCGACATGTCGGCGTCCGTCATGCGCCAGCCAAGCACGCTTTCCAGCACCTCGTAGGTCGACATCCGCTCGGCCTGCTCGAAGGTGACGGTCGCGGCGTCGGGCAGCAGGCAGGTCTGCGCGAGCGCGATCGGCTCGTCGTCGACCCAATGCACGCGTTCAAGATAGACGCAACGCGCGACGTCGTCGGCAAAGACGTGGCGCAGGCCCGGCGGCACGTCGCATGCCTCGAACCGCAGCAACGTCATCCGGGCGCGGGCGCCCTGATCGGCGATCGAATCGTGGAGCCCGCGCAGCACGTCGAGCCGATGCCGCAGCCGCTGCTTCGCGGCGAACGTCCCTTTGCCCTGCTTGCGCTCGACGATGCGCGCGTCGCTCAGCCGATCGAGCGCGAGCCTGACGGTCACGCGGCTGACCTGAAAACGCTCGCTCAACTGTGCCTCCGAAGGCAGCTTGCCGCTCGGCTCGTACACACCGCGTTCGATCTCGTCGCGCAGTGTCGTCGCAAGCTGCTCGTAAAGCGATGTCGTGTCGTCACGCACCAGCGTCATCTGGTCCTTCCTCGTCGTGCTGGGTCCGCGCTATGCGCGTCTCCCGATATCGATATGAAAAGCAATTGGAACGCCCAACTTGTATTAATACGTATTATCACATCTCGACAGACGTTCGGGGGCCGCGTTTCGCGGTCCCGACGCCCGGGGAGCATACCAGTGACTGAAAACGCAATCGGCACGCCGCCGCTCGATGGCGCGCAGGCCAGCCGGCCGACACGAACCGAACCGGCCATTGCGCCGCGCATCGATCCGCACGCGACGGGTCGGTCGCGCGGTGCACGGTGGCGTGCGGCGATCGGCTTCACCACCGCGTGGCTCGCGTTCTTCGCGATCGCATGGTGGCTGCCCGCGCCTGCGCATCTGTCGGCCGAAGGGAAGGCGACGCTTGCCGTCGTCGCCTGGGTCGCGATCGTATGGATCACCGAAGCCATTCCCGTCGGCGTAAGCGGCATCCTGCTGCCGATGCTGCTCGTGCTGTCGCACGCGAGCCCGTCGTTCCCGAAGGCGGCCAGCGGCTTCGCCGCGCCGGTCGTGTTCCTCTGCCTCGCCGCGTTCCTGTTTTCCGCGATCATGCAGGCAAGCGGGCTCGACCGCCGCGTCGCGCTGCTGCTGCTCGACCGGCTGAAGGTGCGCACGGCCAACGGCGTGATCTGGGCAATGTTCGCGGTGAACTGCGTGATGGCGCTCGTCGTGCCGGCCGCGAATGCACGTGCCGCGACGCTGCTGCCGGTCACGAACGGCATCGTCCGGCTGTTCGGAGAATCGCCGCGCGAACGCGCCGCGCGCAAGGCGATCGTGATCCAGACGCTCGTGTACGGCGCGATGATCAGCGGCATGTGCATCCTGACGGCTCATCTGCCGAACATGGTCGTGTCCGGCTTGCTCGAGAAACAGCTCGGCATCCGGATCTCGTACCTGACGTGGCTGAAGCTGCAGTGGCCGTACCTCGGGATGTTCGCGATCACGCAAGCCTGGGTGCAATTCCATTTCCGCTCGCGCGCCGTCGCGATTCCGGGCGGCCCCGGCGCGATCGCGGCGATGCGCGGGACGCAACCACCCGCGGCGCGCAACGACTGGGCCGTACTCGCACTGTTCGCGGCCGTCGCCGTGTTGTGGGCGACCGAGCCGCTGCATCACCTGCCGTCGGAAATCGTCGCGCTGATCGCGCTGGCGCTGCTGTTCGCGCCCGGCGTGCTGCGCTTCGGCTGGGCCGAAGTCGAACAGCGCACGATCTGGGGCACGCTGTTCCTGCTCGCCGGTGCGTTGTCGCTGTCGTCGGCGATCAGTGCGTCGGGGCTCGCAAGCTGGGCCGCCGATCACGTCTACGTCGCCGCGCGCGGGCACGGCTGGTGGCTCGCCATCGCGATCGTGATGCTCGGCACGCACGTGATCCGTATCGGCATGCTGTCCAACGTCGCGGCCGTCACGATGATCGCGCCGATCGCGCTCGCGCTCGCACCGCGCCTCGGGCTGCATCCGGTCGCGTTCACAATGCTCGTCAGCGATACCGACAGCTTCGCCTATCTGCTGCCGACGCAGATCACCGCCGGCGTCATCGCGTACAGCAGCGGCGCGTTCTCGACGGCCGATTATGCGAAGGTCGGCGCGGTGTCGGTGCTGATCGCGATCGTCTACGGCCTCTGCGTGATCGCACCGTGGTACGCATACATGGGCATTCCCGTCTGGGACGCGAGCGCGCCCTGGCCGTTCGCGCATTGACGCGCGCCGCCTTCCCTCGACATCATTTTGCATTCCACAATGAACGCATCCCACGACGCCATCGATACCATTGACGCACGCGCCGCCGCGCTGCGCGACCGCCTGGGCCCGCACGTTGCGCCCGACGGGCTCTACGAACGCCACAAACGCCTGCCGTTCGCCGGACGCGTGCAATGCAACGTCACGCGGCTCGAAGCCGGCGAGTGGAGCGAAATCGTGCTCGACTACGAAGTCGGCTCGTCCGGCATCGCCGACGGCGGCTGGCTGAAGGCGACCTTCAAGTTCTATTCCGACTGGGCGCTGTTCCAGACGAGCGACCCGAGCGCCGCGAACTACATCAGCGCCGAGTACCACGCGGCGCCGCTCGTGCCGGGCCAGAGCCCGGCCACCGTGCAGGCGCTGAACGTGCGCTTCGATCAGAAGGGGCATGAGCGGCCGTTCCAGAAGGCCGTGATGGTCGACATCGTCGACGGCTACGTGAATGCCGGCGACCGGATCGTGATCCGTCTTGGCGACCGCCGCCGCGGCCCCGGCACGCGCGTGCAGACCTTCGCCGAAGACAACTTCCGCTTCCGGCTCTACGTCGACCCGCTCGGCACGTCGCGCTTCGTCGCCGTGCCCGGCGACGTGTCGATCGACATCCGTGCCGGTGCGCCGTCCGACGTGCTGCTGAACGGCCCGCGCTTCGTGCAGCCCGGCACGCGCGCACCGTTCCGGCTGTCGCTTCAGGACCGCTGGGGCAACGCGTGCCGCGATGTCGGCGGTCATGCCAGGGTCGTCGCGTACGATGCCCGCGGCGAGATCGTTTACCGGCGCGAACACGCGCTGCCCGATACAGGCTTTGCGAGTTGTGCGGTGGACGACCTGCCGGTCGACGCGGGCACGCTGCGCATCGTCGCCGACGTACCGGGGCACCCGGACGTGCGTGCGGCCGAAGCGTGGCTGACGGTCGATGCGTCGCTGCCCGTGCCGCGGGCGCTGTATGCGGACCTTCATGTGCACGCACATGACACCGTCGGTACCAACAGTCCGGAGTACAACGCGCGCTACGCACGCGACATCGGCGGTATCGACGTGCTCGGCTACACCGCGAACGACTTCCAGATCACCGACGAGAACTGGCGGCTCGGCGTCGACGCGGTCGAGCGCTTCAACGAACCGGGCCGGTTTGTCGTGTATCCGGTGCAGGAATGGTGCGGCAGCTCGACGGCAGGGGGCGACCACAACGTGGTGTTCCTCGGCGACGACCAACCGGATTTCCCATACAACGCGCGCGGCGAGCACAATCGCACGCTGGTCTGGAACGAAGACATGAAGGGTCATGCGGTCGAACTCGGCCGCTGGCCCGTCGAGGAACTGTGGGATGCGTATGCGGACAATGCCGCGCAACATCTGGTCATGCCGCACGTGGGCGGTCGTCGTTATATCCCCGACTGGCATCATCCGGAGCTCGAGCGGCTCGTCGAGATCGCATCGTCGTGGGGCCATTTCGGCTGGCTGTACCAGGACGTGATCGCACGGGGTTATCAGCTCGGCGTCGCGGCCAGCGGCGACGAACATCGCGGCCGGCCCGGCGGCGGCGCACCCGGCGTGCAGGTCTTCGGCGTGCATGGCGGGCTGACGGGCGTGCTGGCGCCCGGGCTCGATCGAAAGCACGTCGGCGCAGCGCTGCGCGCGCGCCGCACGTGGGCGACGACCGGCGAGCACAGTGCGCTGCTGGTGCGCTGCGGCGATCACCGGCAAGGCGACGCGTTTGCGCACGAAGGGCCGGCGCGGCTCGACTATCGGCTGCTCGGCCAGTCGGGCTGGGAATACGTGGCCGCGTATGATCACGATGGCTTGCTGTGGGAACGCAACCTGCACGCGGAACTCGGCTACGCGGAGCGGCTGGTCCGGGTCCGCTGGGGCGGTGCACGCATCCGCGACCGCTATCGCTGGGCTGCGTGGCGCGGCCGGATCCGGATCGTCAACGGCACGATTCACCGTTTCGGGTCGAACGGGTTCGAGCATGTCGAGGAGTCGGCATGGCGCACCGGCGCGACCGACATCGAGTTCCGCAGCGACACCTACGGCGACGCGGACAGCATCGAACTCGACGTCGGCAATCTCGCCGCCGCGACGATCGTGGTCGAGGGCACGATCGACAGCTTCGCGAAGGTCGGCGACCCGCTGGAACGCAATCCGTTCGTGCACGCCCCTGCGTTCCGCTTCGAAATCAGCGGCGCGGAGTTGCTCGCGCGCGAATCGGCGACACACGCACTCGGCGGCACGGAGCTTTTCGTCGCGGTCGAACGGCTGACAGACAAGCCGCTGCCCGTCGATCTCGCGGGCAGCATCGACGTGGCGCCCGACAACGCATCGTTCGGGTATCGCCCCGTCTATTTCTTCGGGCGGCAGCGCAACGACAGCAAGGTATGGTCGTCGGCACAGTTCATCACGTTCGAGTGAGGCGTTTGCAGGCGTCGGTCATCTGACGCCTCGAACTCGATCGCATTGGGCCGGTCAAGCTGTCACGACGCCAGCATTGCCGATCCGGCTAGCTGTGAAGCGTCAAGAGGTTGTTTCTCGACGCGGGAAGTCTGGCCATCGGCGCAACGCCGCCGATGGCGCTATGGGCACGATGCCAGTTGTAGTGGTGCTGCCAACTGGCCAAGGCTTCGATGCGATGGCCCGAGCTCAACTTCTCTTGGCAGGCTGCATCGGACGTTGACGTTGACATAGCGAACTTCCGCGTTTGGCCGGTTTCCGCCCAACACGATCGGCTGTAGCCGACCCATAGGGGGCCTTCAATTTCCTCGATCCCGGTCGTTCGCGGTCGACACAGTTCTGTCGCGTGTGCATCGACTCGTATCGGCCAATCACAGCCAAGCCTGCTTGTCAGACTAGACTGCGGGTCCCTCCGGTGGCTCTTCCCGGATGGCGACAGCGATTGCACTCCCGACAATCCCAATGATTCCGACGACTGGAACGACATCTAGCTTTTCGCCCCATACGAAGAAGCCGAAAAGCGTTGCCCAAATGATACTTGTGTAAGTGTAGGGCGCCAGTTTCGCAGCGCTGTCACGCCGGACTGCCACCGTAAATAAAATCTGGCCGACTGTCGCAAATATTGCAAGCAGCACTAAGATAAATAAGTCTTTGAGTGTCGGAGTCCTCCAGGCAAACAATAAAGAAACACCCGTAACGGCAGTCCCGAAGGCTGTGAAGAAAAGCACCGTAATGCTTGAGTCATCGCCAGCTTTGAGCTTGCGAATCTGAATCATAGAAAGAGCACCGCACAAAGCGCTCAGTAGCAACAGACCTGGGCCAAGGAAGTTCGACAAGCTGCCCTGAGGTCGGACTACTAGAAGGACCCCGACAAAGCCTACGGACGCGGCAACGGCATTTCGCGCGAGTAAGCGTTCCCCAAGCAAGAAAGGGGCGAGGACAACAACAAAAATAGCCTCCGAATAGACGATTGCCACTGCCTCGCTCAACGGCAGATACGGCAAGCCCGCGAAAAAGAGTCCTGAGGCACCGAGAAGCGTGAGTGCACGAATTGTCTGTCCGCGAAGGTCGATCCTTCGGATCCGAGGGCCAAGCGAACCACCATGAAGACTGGCGAGAACAGCCGGCACAATCCCGAACAGCATTCGGAAGAATGTCACCTCGTTAGCTGGATAATTGAGGGCTACCGCTTTGCCCAGTGCATCGACGACCGCAAAACAAAACATCGAGACCAGTATCAGCGCAATTGTTTGATACTGGGCGGTGCGATCGGAGACTGCAACGTTGATGCGCATATTATCTCGGCAGTGGTAAGTCCAATGTGAGAAAGCGAATTGTCAACGATTCGGCGTTGCTTGTCCAAGAGCCGGTTCCGGCCGAACCCGGTCGAATGGCATCGCGGTAGCGTCGGACCGGCTGATGCCGCCCCTAACCCGTTATCTCATCCTCCGCGCCGTCAGCGACCGCCGACAAGCCGCTCCTGGCAGCTGCCACATTGCTTTCACACGCTCGGCGTGTACGGCAGGCGCATGCACGGGGTGACTCAGCCGATGTTGACGCGCACGTTACGACAACTCGAACGTGACGGTCTTGTGCTCCGTCACGATTTCGATGAGGTGCCCGCTAGAGTCGAATACGAGTTATCCGACATGGGCATGGACCTGCTCGTTCGCGTGGTCCCGCCGTGGACCTGGATCGCCGAGAATGCGGACCGCTTCCGAGAAGCAAGGCGGATTTTCGACAACCATCACCGCGACGCGAACTCGTAGCTTTCCGGTTATTGATTTGTATTGCTTATTTTCCTGGCGGGAGACGGGTTCGAGTCTCTGAGTGAGCGGCTTATGGCGGTCGCACCTGTCGTACTTCGTCGCCTATCCATTCCAGCTAGCCGCACATTCCAAGATTCGCGCTATCGCTGGCGTCTTGTTTCGGCTGACACAGGAAGACTGATTGTGATCGGGAAAAACAATCCTGTCCTGCGAATTCGCACTCAGCAGGTGACGCGAGCGCGAACACCGCCAAGGCCGGTGTTCAAATATTCGATGACAGCATGTATCAGAAGGCCGGCAACGCCGGTCTCCTATGCATACGTCGCGGAATCCCCGGGCCAACACTTCGCAAGCGACTGCTCCGCCGCCGCGAAGCGGAAGTCGAAAGTCTTCACGCTCAACCGGCACTGCGCTCGATCAGGAACCGGTCGCGACGGCCGCCTTTGATCCAGGCCGGCTCGCGCCCGCGCCCGCTCCACGTCGCGCCGGTCTTCGGGTCGCGATAGCGCGGCGCCGACGCGCGCTTTCGCGGCGCCGCTTTCGACGCGCCGCCGCGGCGCCCGAATATCTGTCCGGCGGTCAGGCCATATTCGGCGACCCGAGTGCGAATCTCCTGTATGACGGCCTCCAGTTCGGCGAGCCGGGCTTCCTCGACCTGCTTCAGCAGTTCATCGGCTTGCGCCTTCAATTCGCGATAACCGGGCATGCAACTTCTCCACATTCTGTTGGTGAAAAAAACGAACGGCCGCGACGATGCGATCTCGTGAAACGGCGCGACCGGAACATCCATTCGATAAAGCCTGAAAACGGATCAAGCGCGGCCCGGCGCGTTTTCGGCGCGAAATTCACAAACCAGTTCGCCGCCGGCCGCGAGTTCATCGATCTGATCCAGCGTCAACGCGTCGATCGATGCGGCGATTTCATCCGAGATACCCAATTGCCGCTTGCCCTGTTCGTAGTCGATCCGCAATATGCGCTGCGCGAGCACGAGATACGCGCGGTTGAATTCCGCAATTGCATCGAAGATATCGCCCCGTTCGGTCATGACTGCTCCTGAGCCGACGGCGATCGTCGCATGCCGCACGCGCGGCGCCGAGACCGGCCGTCCAGTAATGGATGCCTGAATCTATGTCATGCGATCGACGTCATGCCGACAATTCCTAGATGGCATCAGACATATTCGAATTCGGCAATCTCAATTCGCGATTCGCCGCTCATCGCTGTCGGATTCAGCCTAGATTCGGTCTCCACTCGAAACGCGAACACTCATACGATGGTCGAACGGCGCGCGAGTCCGGCTGCGCGAACGATATGGCACCGGCGCGCGACGATTGCATGCACGCATCGCCGGTTACCCTCGGCATTGTTGATGCCTGATCCTGAACGGATGGAATTCGAAAATCATGTTGAAAGTGACGAAAGCCGTATTTCCGGTTGCCGGTCTCGGCACGCGATTTCTGCCGGCGACCAAAGCCAGCCCGAAAGAAATGTTGCCCGTCGTAGACAAGCCGCTGATTCAATATGCGGTCGAGGAAGCGATCGACGCGGGCATCACCGAAATGATTTTCGTGACCGGCCGCAGCAAGCGCGCGATCGAAGACCACTTCGACAAATCCTACGAGATCGAGGCCGAGCTCGAAGCGCGCGGCAAGGAAAAGCTGCTGTCGCTGGTTCGCGGCATCAAGCCGAGCCACGTCGACTGTTTCTACGTGCGCCAAGCCGAAGCGCTGGGGCTCGGCCATGCCGTGCTGTGCGCGGAGAAACTGGTCGGCGACCAGCCGTTCGCCGTGATCCTCGCGGACGACCTGCTCGACGGCCCGACGCCGGTGCTGCGCCAGATGATCGACGTGTTCGATCACTATCACGCGTCGGTGATCGGCGTGGAGGAAATCGCGCCCGACGCATCGAAGTCGTACGGCGTGATCGAAGGCAAGCGCTGGGAGGACAACCTGTTCAAGCTGTCCCGCATCGTCGAGAAGCCGGAGCCGGCGCAGGCGCCGTCGAATTTCGGCGTGGTCGGCCGTTACGTGCTGAAGCCGAAGGTGTTCGAGCATCTGCGCGCGCTACGGCCCGGTGCCGGCGGCGAGCTGCAGTTGACGGACGCGATCCAGTCGCTGCTGTCCGACGAGCAGGTGCTTGCCCATCGCTACGACGGCACGCGTTTCGATTGCGGCAGCAAGCTCGGGTATCTGAAGGCGACGGTCGAGTTCGCGCTGCGGCACCCCGAAGTGGCCGCGGATTTCGAAAGCTATCTGGCCACCCGCATGTCTGCGCTGCTGGCCGCCTGACGGCGCGGCCATCACGAATCCGATCATGTGGGCCGCCGTCAGCGATCTCGGCGACGCGGCGCTGACGCTGCCGCTGGCCGTCGTATGCATCGCGTGGCTCGTGCGCTCGACGGCCGGACGGCATCGCGCGGCGTCGTGGGCGCTGATGCTCGCGGCCGGCATGGCGCTCGTCGGCGCGACCAAAATGCTGTACGCCGGCTGCGGTATCCAGATCCGCCCGATACATTTTCGTGTGATCAGCGGGCATACGATGCTCGCGTCCGCAGTCTGGCCGATGGTGTGCGTGCTGGCACTGAGCGGTGGCATGCAACCGCGGGCGAGCGCGTCGCGAGCGCTGCCGCTAGGGCTCGGGCTCGCGCTCGGCGCGCTGATCGGCGTCGCGCGCGTGTTCGACGACGCGCACACGCCATCGGAAGTCGTCGCCGGCTGGCTCGTCGGCTCGGCGGTCGCGCTGGCATTCGTGTGGCGACACGGCACGCCGCGTGTCGACGCACGCTATCGCGTGCTCGTCGTCGGCTCGCTGCTGGCCGTGTCGGCCGCCGCGTACGGGCGCCACGTGCCGATTCAGGAGGCGATCGAACTGTATTCGCCGTTCTTGTGCGGGCGATTCGCGTTTCAGCCGTGACGGCCGCGCCTGGACCGTACGCTGCGAACGCCCTCGCCGGCCTCCGGCACATCGCGCGCTCCGCCGACCCCGCCCGAAACGGACAGAATGCCGCCCGGATCGGACGGCCCGGCTCGCCCGACTGTCCAGTCGTCTATCCTCGGTCGCCGGAAGCGCTTCGTCCCGGACGACGAACGCACATTCCGCGTGCGACGCGGCGCGACACGATGCCCGCCCTCCCCGCGGGCACCTTGCCACGCGCCGCACGACCTCTCGCCGCGCGGCGCCGGCACGGCCGGCACGCAGCGGATCCGGAGCCTCCGATCGGGCACACGCATGTCGACCTTGCTCTTTTCAGCCAGCGTACTGTTCTTCTCGCTCAACGCGTTCAGCGTGCGGGCCACCTTCGCCGCGTATGTGCTGCTGTGCGCGCTCGCCTTTCTGCGCGCGCCGACGCTGATGAACCGGCAGCGCCATCTGTTTCCGGTGTGCACGTACTGGCTGATCAGCACCTGCCTCGCCTTCATCCTGTCCGCGTTCGGCGATTTCTACGTGAACTTCTTCATCAAGTTCGTGCTGATCCAGACGTACATCGCGTTGAGCTACTGGATGTTCGCCGGCGGCGTACTCACACGGGCATCGCTCGACACCGCGTGCAAGACGCTGATCTACGTGCATGCCGCGTTCTTCACGTTCCAGCTCGTCTTCTACCTCGGAACCGGCACCTTCATCGATTTCGACAGTTACGTGCGCGAAGCGGACTCCGAAGCGCTCTATGCGACCAAGGCGCTGTCCGACAGCCTGATTTCGATCCGTGCGCTGGGCCTGTATTCCGAACCGTCGTTCTATGCGATGACGGTCGTCCCGAGCGCGGTGATCCTGCTGCTGTCGAAGCGACGCATCACGCTCGCGCCCGTCATCGGGTTCGCCACCGCACTGCTCAGCTTCTCGGTCGCGTCGATGGTCGTCTGCGCGGCGCTGTGCGGGCTGCACGTGCTCACCGGGCGCGGGCGGCTGCGGACGCGGATCGCCGTCGTCGTCGTCGCGCTCGCGTGCGTGCCCTGGCTCTACGGCGTGTACGATCAGCGGGTGAACCAGTCGGTCGATTACGATGCGGTCGGCAGCCGGACGCTCGTGCTGACCGAGCTGACCGAGCGCGACGTCGTCGCGGGCGTGTTCGGCGGTGGCCTGTTCTGGGACGAGCGCAACAACGTCGGGAAAACGCACCTGCGCGGCTACCAGGTGCGGGACAGTTCGTTCTACGTCTACCTCGTGTTCGCCGCGGGCATCGCCGGTTCCGTCGTGTTCGGCGGTGCGCTTGTCATGCTGTTCCGCCGCAAGGGCCGGCGCAAGTATCTGCTTTATTTGCTGCCGATCCTGCTGTTCAAGTATCACGTGCTCTATGGCATGCTCTGGCTCACCATCCTGCTGTTCGTCGTGCTGGCCGACCAGGACGCGCCCAACCGGCGCGCGGTTGCCCGTCCCATCCCGAACCCATCCGGCGGCAAGCCGCTCGCGCACCTGACATGAACTCGCTTCGACCTGCCTCGACGTTCCGCGCGCTGAAACGGTCGACGATCGCGGCGCTATGCCTGGGCTGCATGGTGACGGCGGTTCGCGCGCAAACCGTGCCCGCGCCGCCCGGCGAGGTGATCGCGCACAGCCCGGCCGCCACGCGCGTCTATCTCGGCTCGCCGTCGCTGGCCGTGCTGCCGAACGGCGACTATGTCGCGAGCTTCGATACATTCGGCGCCGCGTCGGCGCAGAACCGGGTGTCCGTGTTCACGTCGCACGACAAGGGCGCGACCTGGTCGAAGCTCGGCGACGTGTCGGACCAGTACTGGTCGTCGCTGTTCGTGCTGAACGGTGCGCTGTACCTGATGGGGACCAACCGCTCGATGGGCACGCCGACGATTCGCCGCTCCGAAGACGGCGGCGAAACGTGGACCACGCCGGTCGACGCGTCCACCGGGCTGCTGCCGTATGCGGGGCGCTACATTACCGGGCCGGTGCCGGTCCTCGTCGATCGCGGACGCGTGTGGCGCGCGTATGAAAGCGTCGAGGACGGCGACCTGCGTGCACTGGTCCTGTCCGCGCCCGTCGATCGCGACCTGCTCGATGCCCGCAACTGGCGCGCGTCCGCGCACCTGCCGTCGGACAAGCGCTGGCTCGACGGCAGGTTCCAGTCATGGGAAGAAGGCAACGTGGTCGGCCGGCAAGGCGCCGCGCCCGCCGTCGTGCTGCGCGTGAACACCGCGAACGGCCCGGAGAAGGCCGCGCTGGTGGCGACGGGCAACGACGGCCGCACGTTGTCGTTCGACCCGGCACGCGATTTCATCGACCTGCCCGGCGCCGGGAAGAAGTTCACGATCCGCTTCGATCCGCAGTCGAAGCAGTACTGGACGATCACGAATGCGGTGCCGAAGAGCGCCGGGCGGATGAACCTCGAACGCGTCCGCAACACGCTGGTGCTGCTGTCGTCGCCCGATCTCCGGCAGTGGACCGCGCGGCGCGTCGTGTTGCAGCACGCCGATCCGAAACGGCACGGCTTCCAGTACGTCGACTGGCAATTCGACGGCAACGATCTCGTCGCGGTGCTGCGCGTCGCGTTCGACGACCCGGAAGGCGGCGCCGCGAGCCAGCACGACTCGAATTTCGTCACGTTCCTGCGCGTGCGCCGGTTTCGTCAGGACGCGGCATCCGCCGCGCTGACGCAAAGCCTGCAATAGCGCACGCCGGTGTGCCGGCACGTCTCCCGCACGCCGCCCCACGCGGCGGGCGCGGCCCGTTCGCTATTTCTTGAACACGCCGACGACGTCGCCGCCGTCGACCACCAGCAACGCGCCGATGCGCTGCTGCTGCATCAGCAGCAACGCATCCTCGACCCGCGTCCCGGGCCGTACCGTCGACGGCTCGATCGACATCATGTCGGCGGCCGTGCGCCGCAGCACGCCGTCCCCATGCCGCTCGATCGCGCGACGGATGTCGCCATCGGTCACGATGCCCCAGCCGGTGTCGCGCCTCACGATCGCGAGCCCGAGCCGGCCGCGCGTCATCGCGTCGAGCACGTCGAGCGTCGACGTCGCCTCCGTCACGAACGGCAGGTTGCCGCGCGCCATTTCGTCGTCGACCGTCGACAGCAGCCGGCGGCCGAGCGAGCCGCCCGGATGGAAGCGCGCGAAGTGTTCCGGCTGGAAGCCGCGCGCCCGCATCAGCGTGACCGCCAGCGCATCGCCCATCGCGATCGTTGCCGTCGTCGACGCGGTCGGCGCGAGCTGCAACGGGCACGCCTCGCGTTCGACGCCGATGTCCAGATGAACCCGCGCGGCGCTCGCGAGCGTCGACGCCGGGTTGCCGGTCAGCGCGATCAGGTCGTTGCCGTTGCCGCGCAGGAACGGAATCAGCTTGATCACCTCGTCCGTTTCGCCGGAATTCGAAATCGCGAGAAACGCGTCGTCCGGCGTCACCATGCCGAGGTCGCCATGATAGGCCTCGCCCGGATGCATGAAGAAAGCCGGCGTACCCGTGCTGGACAGCGTCGCGGCGATCTTCCTGCCGACAATGCCGGACTTGCCCATCCCGCATACGACGACGCGGCCGCTCGACGCGAGGACGATCTCGACCGCTTGCTCGAAATTCGCATCGAGCCGCGCGGCCACGCCGGCCAATGCCCGCGACTCGATCTCGAAGACCTGCCGGGCGGATTCAATATGGTTCTGTCGCATCATGGGTTTGCCGTTTGAGAAGGGAGACGACACGGGCGACGTCGTCGGGCGTATCGATGCCGGGGGGGGCGGCGCATCGGGCCAGCGCATCACGTCGATCGGCATGCCGAGCCACAGCGCGCGCAACTGCTCGAGCTTCTCCAGCTGTTCGAGTTCGCACGGTGCCGCGCTCGCCAGCGCCTGCAGCGTCGCATTCGCGTAGCCGTAGAGGCCGATGTGGCGCAGAAACCCGGTCCCGCTCGCACCGTCCGCCGCCGGCCGCCCGTCGCGGCAGAACGGGATCGCCGCGCGCGAGAAGTACAGCGCGCGGCCGTGGCGATCCACGACGAGCTTGACGATCGCCGGCTCGTCGAGCAGCGCGCCTTGCCCGACCGGGCAGGCGACCGTCGCGACACCGAGATCCGGCGCCGCGCCGCAAAATCCGGCGAATGCCCTCAGCAGCGCCGTCGGCACGAGCGGTTCGTCGCCCTGCACGTTGAGCACCGCGTCGGTGTCGGGCCAGCCAAACGCCCGCGCGAGTTCCGCCGCGCGGTCGGTGCCGGACGCGTGACCGGTATCGGTCATCGCGAACCGGATGCCGCGCGCGTCGAGTACCTCGGCAATGCGTGCGTCGTCGATCGCGACGACGATGTCGGTATCGGGCAGCGCGCGGCGCACGCGCGCATGCACGCGGACGATCATCGGTTCGCCCGCCAGATCGACGAGCGGCTTGCCCGGCAGCCGCGCCGAACCGTACCGCGCCGGAATCACGACGCGCACCGTCCGCCTGTTATTGAACGACGTCATGACCGCTCCATTGTTCGAGCAACGGCCGGTATGCGTCGTCGAGCGACAGCCCGGCCTCCATCAGCAGATGCTCGGCCACCTCGCGCGCGACGCCGCGGCCGCCGGCCGCGCGCGCGACATGGTCGACGCGGGTGCGGACGAGCCGATGCGCATCGGCCGGCGCATACGACACGCCGACGCGTTCGATGACCGGGAGATCGTTCACGTCGTCGCCGACATACGCGACTTCATGATCGTCGACCCGTTGCCGCGCCTTGATGTCCGCATAACCGGCGCCCTTGTCGTCGCAGCCGCTCACGAGCACGTCGACGCCGAGTTGCGCCGCGCGCCACGTCAACGCGCCGCTGTGCTTGCCCGACAGGATGCCGGTGCGGATGCCGTGCGCGCGCAGCAGCGCGACCGCGACCCCGTCGTGCGCGTGAAAGCTCTTCATGCACTCGCCTTCGTGCGTGACGTGCAGCAAGCCGTCGGTCAGCACGCCGTCGACGTCGAACAGCACCAGGCGCACGGGCCCGCGATACGTCGCGCCGCTCACCGGACATCGAGCGGCGGGAGCCGCTTGACCAGGTCGTCCACCGCCTTCACCTGCTGCAGGAACGCGTCGAGCAGCGCGAGCGGCAGCGCGCTCGGGCCGTCGCAGCGCGCGCGGTCGGGGTCGGGATGCGCTTCGAGGAACAGCCCGGCCAGCCCGACCGCCATCCCGGCGCGCGCGAGGTCGAGCACCTGGCGCCGCCGGCCACCCGACGCAGCACCGCCCGGATCGCGCATCTGCAGGCTGTGCGTGACGTCGAAGATCACCGGGCAGTCGCCCGTCGTGTCGCGCATCTGGCGGAAGCCGAGCATGTCGACGACGAGATTGTCATAACCGAACGACGAGCCGCGCTCGCACAGGATCACGCGGTCGTTGCCGGCTTCGCGGCACTTCGACACGATGTGCTCGACCTGCGTCGGACTCATGAACTGCGGCTTCTTGATGTTGACCGCGTTGCCGGTCCGCGCGATCGCGACCACCAGGTCGGTCTGGCGCGCGAGGAACGCCGGCACCTGCAGCACGTCGACGACCTGCGACACCGGCTCGGCCTGCCAGGTTTCATGCACGTCGGTGATCACGGGCACGCCGAACCGGCGCTTGACCGCGTCGAAGATTCGCAGCCCCTCGTCGAATCCGACGCCGCGATACGAGTGGATCGACGAGCGGTTGGCCTTGTCGAAGGACGCCTTGAACACCAGCGGAATGCCGAGACGGCGCGTGACCTCGACGAACGTCCCGCAGACGTCGAGCGTGAAGTCCAGGCTTTCGAGCACGTTGAGGCCGCCGAACAGGACAAACGGCAAGTCGTTGCCGACGGTGACATCCGGGGTAAGGGTTACATTCATACGGTTCTCCACGAAATGGGGGATGCTGTCGTTAGCGGGTCGCCCGTGCAGCATAGAGCGGCACGAGCTCGCCCAACAAGCGCGCCTCGGCGAAGCGGTGCCGCACCTCGCCGCTCGCCCGCCGTGCCAGCTCCCGGCGCAGCGCGCCGTCGCCGGCGAGACGCTCCAGCCACGCGACCGCGTCGGCGGCCGACGCGTAGATCACACCGGTCTGCAGATGGCGCACGACATCCACATTGCCGGCGCACCCGGACACGACGACGGGCCGCCCGGCCAGCATCGCCTCGATGACCGACACCGGCATGCCCTCCCACGACGACGTCGACAGGTATACGTCCGTGCCGGCAAGCCGCCGCGCGACCTCGTCGTGCGGCAACCATCCGGTCACCTCGACGCCCGCCTCGGCCAAGCGCGCCTTCGATACATCGTCGCCGTCGCCGATCCAGACGAAGCGCACGCCGCGCGCACGCAGGCCGTGCGCGATCTGCGCGAACAGCGCCGGATTCTTTTGCGCGCGAATGCCGCCGACCGTCACCACCCGCAGGGGGCCGCCCGCCGGCCGGCCGTCGTCGCCCGCCGGTACCGACGACGGCCGATCGATTACCGCATTCTCGACCACCACCACCGGCTGGCGCAGCCATGCGCGGATCGCCCGGCCCTCGCTTTCCGAGCATGCGACGTACAGGCATTTGCGCACGCATGCGACCCATTCGAGACCGACGAATGCCAGCCGCTTCACGCCGGAGATGTCGCGGCGCATGAACGAGATGCAGTGCGGGCTGTAGAAGAACGCCGCTTTCGGCAGCGCGAACAGCGTCGACAGCCGCCCGAGAAAGCCGGCGAACGACGAGTGCAGGTGTACGACGTCCGGGCCGATCTCGTTGAGCGTCGCGCGCAGCCGGCCCGCGGTCCGCAACAGGCCCGCGCCTTTCATCTGGACGTGGCGCAGCGACACCCGCTTGTCGAACATCGCGGCAAGACCGGGCGGCGTATCGGGCCGCACCGAGTAGACGACATGCACGTCGTGGCCTTCGCATGCCAGGCGATTCGCGATCAGGCACACCATCGACAACGTGCCCGTGGCGCTGGATTCGACCATGTGGACGATCTTCATCGGAATCCGTTCCATGAGGGATGAGCCGCCGCGCTGACGGCGAATGACGTCGTCAGGCACCCGGACGGCGCCCCGCGACCGCATCGATAAACGCGAGCACGCCCGAGCGCTCGATCACGCGGCCCCATTCGAGCGACTGCATTGCCGCCGGGTCGGGCCGGGTCGCCCGGACCCGCGACAGCGGAAACAGTTCGTCGAAGATCGCCGCACCGGTGACGTGGCACTGGATGCCGAGTTCGTGCGCGGTGCGCACGTTGGACGGCGCGTCGTTGCAGATGATCTTCTTGCCGAGCGACGCGTACTCGAGCAGCTTCGTCGGCGTCTGGAAGCAATGCGGCCGGTGATACGGAAAGAAGCACACCGCGTATTCGCTGTCGCGGACGATGCGCAGCGCGTCCGGTTGCGGCACGCGGCCGACGAAACGGATACCCGGCGTATCGACGAACGCCGCGTGGATCTCGGGCTCCGGCTGGCCGACCAGCACGAGCGTGTCCGACGCGTCGCGACGCGCGTCGCGATAGGCGGCCAGCACCTTCTGAAAACCGCGTTCGCGGCTCATTTCGCCGATATAGCAGAACCTGGCGGACGGCATCGGCGCGACACGGTCGCTCCCCGCCTCGGCCGGCGCGAAGATCCAGTCCGGCACGCCCATCGGCAACAGCAACGTGCGCACGCCATCTCGAAACGCCATCGCGTCGCGCATCTGCTCGTTCTGGAAGATCCGCAGATCGGGCCGCACGTTCAGCACGCGTTTCACGCCATCCTTGACGGCCGCGAGCCGACCGACCGACAGCGACCGGTAATCGTGAATCACGAACCGCGCGGGCGGCAGCGTGCGATAGAAACCCATGATGCACCACAGGATGCAGACGTCCCGATCGGGAAAGCGCGCGTATGCGTCGATATCGCCGTCGAATACCTCGAACCCGTGCTTCCCCAGGCGGCTGCGGTAAGCGGCTATCTCGGGATAGTTCGCCTTGCCGGGATGCAGAATGAACACTTTCATGTCGGTTCCTGTTCGTTGTCGAGAATGCGCGCGGGGACGCCGACGGCCACGCAACGGTCGGGCACATCACGCAACACCACCGCGCCCGCGCCGATCCGCACGCCGTCGCCGACCCGCACCGCGCCGAGCACGACGCTGTGCACGCCGAACTCCACGTGATCGCCGATCGTCGGCACGCCGCCGAGCGTGCCGTCCTTCCGGATCGTGTTGCCGATCGTCACGCCGTGCCGCAGCGTGCAGTAGTCGCCGATCACCGCGTAGCCGTTGATCACGAGGCCGGTGCCGTGATAGAGCGCGAGCCCCTTGCCGATCTTCGTCTTCACCGGAATCTCGATGCCCATCAGCCAGTCGCACAGCACGATGTAGAGCAGGATCAGCGGCGCGCCGGCCAGCAGCGTGAACCGGCTCCGGCACGCGAGGTAGTGCACGACGCGGTAGAAGATCACCACGCTGCGCGTCTTCACGAACGCATTGCGGCGGCAGTCTTCGGCGATCGCCTCGGCGGTCTGACGCAACGTGATGCGCATGTCAGTGCCGCCTCTCGAACACGCGCCGGGCCGCATCGGCGGGAATGCGCGCGGCGCCGAAGTAGTCGATGCCGTCGACCAGGAACGAATGGATGTACTTCAGCAGCCGCTCGCGATCGAACTCCTTGTAGAAACAGCGGCCGAGCGACACCACGCGCTTGCCGTACAGCATCGCCTCGAGCCCGACCGTCGAATTGATCGTGACGACCGCATACGCGTGCCGCAGCAGGTCCGTCGTCGGCGACGTGACGATTTCGAAGTGATACGTCTCCTGCAGGCGCACGATCGCTTCGATCTCGGCCGCATCGGTTTCGGCCGGATGCAGCTTCACGAACAGGTCGGCGCTCTCGTTCGCCGCGAACGCGAACGCACGGCGGATCGCCTCGAGATTGTCGACGTCCGAATGCAGCTTGATTTGCGTGTCGCCGGATACCTGCAGCGGCAGGAACACATAGCGGCTCGTCGCCAGCGCGTCCGCCGACATGTACGTGGCCTGGCGCGGCGCCGGCATCCCGTTGCGCGCCCGCACGCTCGTCAGACACCGGCGGCCGACGCCGCGGCTGACCACCTTCATCACGTAGTTGGTCGCCGACATGGCCTTGCGCGCGAACGACGTTCGCGCCTGCGGCAGCGGCATCTGCTTGTAGCGCTCGTAGGCCGACAGCCAGCGCGCATGCATGTGCTCGTCGGGCAGCGGCAACCGATCGATGCTCTCGGGGTGGCGGCTGATCGTCGACAGCGCATTGACGCCCAGCGAATCGACGAACAGCTTGCCCGGCAGGTTCGAGATCTCGATGAAGCGGGTCGCGACACCGTACACCGTGCACGCCTGCCGCACCGCGCGGCACACCAGTTGCTGTCCGTTCCACATCACGCACTGCTCGATCCGCAGGCCGCGCAGCACTTCCGATGCGATATGGAAGATCGCCGCCGACTCGCGCTTCGCGCGCGCCTCGGTCATCTGCCCGTTCAGTACCTCGATCGACAACGGGTACGGCGTGCGGTCGGCCGCGTGCCCGTCGGGCACGTCGATCGGCATCAGCCGGTTCAGGTACACCGAGCGATAGCCGCTCAGCAGCAGGCCGAGGTGCGCGACCGGCTCGCTCGTCAGGAACGCGAACTCGTATTCGTGCCGCACCGCGCTCACGAGCCGGGTCGCGAAGTAGTAGCGCTCGAGGGAATCGATGACGATCAGGATCATGGTGTGCTCATTCGTCGTTGCGGCGATCTCACGCCAGCGCGCGGGATCGGGACAGGTTCGTGTCGAGGACCCGGTACGTGAGCGCGATGCCGGCTGCCATCAGCGCCGCGCCGGTCAGCGAAAAAACCTGCACGCTCGCCGGGGCCGACAGGTTCATCAGCCGCGCGATGCCCAGCGCACCGGACAGGCACACGCCGCAGGTCAGCTGAAACAGGAAATCGACGCGCTGCGCGCGCGTCGCGAGGAAGATCTGCGACAGCGGCACGTAGATCAGCTGCAGCGCGAACAGCGGCATCAGGCTGTGATAGAACCCGACCGAGCCGTGCCAGCTCGGGCCGAAGAACCGGTTCACGAGCGGTGCGAACAGCAGCAGCCCGCCGGCCATGTACACGACCGCGAGCACCGCGAGCGCGCGGGCGTAGGTCCGGTACACGCGCGGCACGGTCGCGCCCGCATCCGGACGCGCCATCGCACCGATCGCGTCACGGCGGAACACGCCGCCGACGCTCTGCGCGATCAGCGACACCGGAAAGAAGCCGAGCCGGTACGCAGCCGCGAAGTAGCCGGCGCTCTGCGCGTCGAACCAGTGCGGAATCGCGATCGACAGTGCGTAGGTCAGCACCGACGCGCACAGCGTCGACGGCAGGATGTACAGCGCGAAACGGCGGTTCCTGACGAAGAACGCGCGCGACAGCCTGAACGCGTACCCGGCGCGATAGCCGGAAAGCAGAATGGCCGCGGTCATCACGATCGACACCGCCGCGGTCGCCCACGTGTACAGCGCGAACACGTCGACCCTTCCGCACGCTGGGCAGGCGAGCGACAGCACGAGGCCCGCGAGGAACATGCCGTTGACCACCACGCGCGACAGCGCGATCCAGCCATAACGCCTGAGGCTGTTCAAATAGGAACCGGCGGCCAGTTGCACGAACGTGGCCAGCGCATAGACGGCGACGAGAGAGAGATCCCGGCGCCCGGCGACGGCAATCACGACGCCGAACGCCGCGGTCACGACCAGGCTCAGCGCCGTCACGTTGACGAACGCGTTGAACGACTCGCCCGGCCTGTCGTCGACGCACGCGAGTTCGTAGCGGAACGCGAGCAGCGTGCCGACGAAGGTCGCGAGCGCGAGCAGATAGTTGAAATGGCCGAGCGAGTCGGGCCCGAAGCGCCGTCCGATCACGAAGATGCAGGCGAACAGCGCGATCTGGCCGAGCACGACGCCGGCAAGCGACACGATCGAATCCCGTGGATTGATCATCTCGCCTCCGTGCGCGATGCGCGGCCGGATACGCGGGCCGGGCCGCCGGCGGCGGTGAGCGCGTCACGCATCCTGCGCCCCGTATTCATACGCGACGTAGCGGTACCCGCCGTACTTCGAACCGTATCCGTACTGCCCAAGCCGCGGGTTGACGCCGTTGAAGATGACGCCGCTCAGGCGGACCCCGTTCTGCGCGAAGCGCTTCACGGATTCGCCGATCTCGCCGAGCTTCGTCCTGCCCGCCATCGTGACGAGCAGCGCGGTGCCGGCGACCGCGCCGAGAATGCCGGTATCAGGCACGGCGAGCACCGGCGCCGAGTCGATCACGACGATGTCGTAGCGTGACGACAGGTCGTCCATCAGCGCCGCAAGATTGCGGTTCAGCAGCAGCTCCGCGGGGTTCTTCGGCATCGTCCCGGTCGAGATGAAGTCGAGACCGTCGACCACTTCGCGGTGAATCACGTCCTCCACGCGCGCGCTGCCGGCGATCAGCTCCGTGAAGCCGCGCCCGCGCGGAAAACCGAGATAGTCATGCAGCCGGCCCTTGCGGATGTCGCCGTCGATCAGCAGCACGCGCTTGCCGGCGCTCGCCATCACGACCGCGAGGTTCGCCGACAGGAAGGTCTTGCCGACGCCCGGCGCGGGGCCCGCGATCAGCACGATGTTGTTCTTCGCCTCGAGCATCGCGAACTGCAGCGCGGTGCGCAGGCTGCGCAGGCACTCGACGGCCGGTTCGTTCGGGAAGTCGATCGACAGGATCGACTTGTGGCCGCGCTTGCGCGCGGCCTCCTCGGCCAGGTCGCGCTGATGGTCGCTGATCGGCACCGTCGCGTACACCGCGAGGCCGAGACGGCGCTCGATCTCGTTGTGATCGGAGATACCATGGAACAGCATCGATCGCGTGATCGCGGTGCCGCAGCCGGCGAGCAGCCCGAGCAGCAGCGACGCGAGCGCGACGAGCGCCTTCTTCGGCCGCACCGCCACTTCCGGTACCGCCGCCGTGTCGACGAGGCGCACGTTGCCCGTCTTGCCGGCCTGCACGAGTTGCAGCTGCTGCATGTTGTTCAGCAACGCGGTGTAGAGGTCGGTGTTGACCCTCACGTCGAGCATCAGCCGCACGGTATCCTGCTGCAGGTCCGGCAGGCGCCGGATCTGTTGTTCGGCCGTATTCCGATAACCGTTCAGCGCGGCGATCTGCTCGTCGATCACCGCGACGCTCGGATGCCGCTCGGTGAAGCGCGACATCAGCTCCTGACGCTTCTGTTGCAACTCGAGCAGGCGCGTCTTCGCGTCGGCGGTCTGCGCCAGCGCGAGCTTCGCTTCCTCGGTGAGGTCGACCGTGCCGTGCTCGTTGCGCAGCTTCGTCAGGCGCGCCTCGGAATCGGTCAGCTGCTGCTTGAGCTGCGGCAGTTGCCCGCTGAGAAACTCGAGCGACTGCGCGGCCTCCGCCGACTTCCGCTCGATGTTCTGCCGCACGTACTGGCGGCCGATCTCGTTCATCGTGTCGCTGACCCATTTCGGGTCGGTGTCCTGCAGGCTGGCGACGACGACGTCCGATTGCTTCACGCGCTCCTGCACGTTGAGGCGATCGCGGATGTCCTCGATCGTCTTCAGCCGCGAGTTGCGCACCAGCACGAACGCGGCGCCCGGCTTCGCGGCGATCGACGCGACCAGCAGCGTGACCGGCCCGCGCGGCGAGCTGAAATGCTCGAGCGTGCCGACCGTGCCCTCGACCGGCGCATCGAAATCGCCGCCTTCGAGCCGGTAGCGCTTGCCGCCGAGGTTCGTCAGCGAGAACGCATCGCCTTCGTTCTTGCGCGGCACGTCGAAGCGCGGCACGTCGATGTGCTCGCGGCCCCATGCGTAGCCGCCGAAACCGGCCAGGCCGGGGTCGGACAGGCCGTCGGCATGGCGCGCGATCCAGTCGCCGATCAGCGGAAAGCGCTTCGGCTCGGCGTCGATGAACAGGTTGAGCTTGTCGACCGCGCGTTCGACGACGAGGCGCGACGCGAGGATCTGCTGCTCGGCGGCGGCCGAGGACTTCACGTCGAACAGCGCGGAGACATCGCCGAGCAACGACTTGGCGGCCGACGTGTCCGGGCTGTCCTCGACCTGGACCATGATGTTGGCTTCGAACACGGGCTTGCCGAGCATCGCATACGCGAGGCCCGCGGCCAGCAGCACGCACGTGATGATCGCGATCAGCCAACGGCTTTCCAGCAGGATGTCGAGCACCGCGACGAAGTCGGTCTCGCTGCCGTCTTCGGCGGTGGGCTGCGGCGGGGCGGAGGGTTGGGTCATGGCAGCGACGGGAGGCATATGGGGTTTCATTGGGGCATCGACCTGCGGCCGCGTCAGACGATACGCAGGCGCTTCGACCACTCGGACACGCCGAGCTCGATCAGCCGCGCGCAGCGTTCGAACACGAATCGGGGCTGGCGGTAAGGGTCGTGCACGTCGAAATCCGTGTACTCGCCGAGACGGAACACGCGTCCCCGCACGAACGGGAACTGGTTCTCGAGTGACGTCCGCTGGCGACGGTCCATCACGAGGATCAGGTCGGCGTCGGTACACAGCGAGCGGCCGATCTGCTGCGCGCGATGCGTCGACACGTCGAAGCCGCGCATCCGCATGACGTCCTGCGCATACGGCGCGGCCGGCATGCCGACCAGCGCGTTCAGGCCGGCGGACGCGATGCGGCGCCCGGGCATCGCGTCACGCAGCATCGCTTCGGCCATCGGGCTGCGGCAGATGTTGCCCTCGCAGACGATCAGGATCGATTCCATCACTTGGTCGCAATCGCCGCGGTCAGGCCGGCGTTGATGGCCGGCAGCAACAGACTGAGCACACGGCTGAAGCGCACCAGCCCGTTGCCGTCGACGTACACGACATCCTGCGGCTTCAGCTGGAACTGATTCGCCAGCACCATCGCGACCGGCGAGCGCGCGTCGAGGTGATAGACCTGCGGCTGCTCGTCCTGCATCCCGCGCACCACGTAGACCTGCGCCGCATCGGCCGTGTTCGCGTTCAAGCTGCCGGCCTGCGAGATCGCCTCGCTCAGCGTCAGCCGGCCATTGCGCATCGGCAACGCCGTCACGGGCTTGTTGACCTCGCCCATCACGAACACGCCGCTCTCGTCGCGCGGCAGCACGCGCACGAGATCGCCGTTGCGCAGCACGATCGTCGACGGGTTGCGCCCCTGCTCGGCCATCTCGGTCAGGTCGAGCCGGCGTTCGACGCCGTCGCGCACGAGCACGACGCGGCTCTGGTCGGCCGACGCCGCGAAGCCGCCGGCCCGCCCGATCGCGTCGTACAGCGTCATCGGGATGTCGTTGACGGGTTGCGAGCCCGGCGTATGCACCTCACCCTCGATATACACCTGCTTCGCGCGGAACGATGCGATGCGCACCGTGACTTGCGGATTCCTGAACGTCTTGTCGAGACGCCGCGTGAGCTGCGTCTGAACCTGCTCGGCCGTCAGTCCGGCCACCGGCAGGCGCCCCGCGAACGGGAACTGCAGCGTGCCGTCCTGGTCGACGACGAAACCCGGCGGCGCATCGGCCGGGCGCGGCGCGGCTTGCGCCGGCGCGCCGAGCGCCGCCGCGAGTTCGGGGTGATCCCAGACGACGATCTGCAGCACGTCGCCGCGCCCGATCGTGTAGGCATCCGGCGACCCGACGACATCGCGCGCTTCGCCGCGCGTACTGCGTTCGGTGTCGCGCATGCGCCGGATCAGCGACAGATCGATGTTCGTGATCGACACCGGCAGCACGGTGCTCTCCGCCTGCGCGGCCACGCTTTGCAGCGGAATCGACGTCGGCTGCTGCATGCGCATGCCCGGCGCGATGCCGCACGCGCCCAGCAACGCACACAGCGGCGGGATCATCACGAGCGAACCGACACGCATTGGCCGGCGCGGCGCGATCGCGCGCGCCGACTCCATTTGACGCAACCTCTGCATTACACCCTCGCACTCTTTTAATTTGAAATTTCACCGGTCGCCCCGCGTCGTGTCGAACGCGAGTACAGCACCCCTGTCGAGACCGGACATGCTTGCCGCCACTGCTCACTGCCGAACCCCGCCGCGCCTGCCACAGTGACGCGCCGCCGCCCATCCTTCGCGACGTGCGCGCGGCAGCGGCTAATACGCGCCCGATCCGCGCACCACCACGTTGATCGTCCGCAACAGGATGCCGATGTCGCGCCGCAGCGACCATTCGCGCACGTAGGACACGTCAAGCGACACGCGCGTCGAATAGTCGGTGTCGTTGCGGCCGCTGACCTGCCAGAGTCCGGTCATCCCCGGTTTCGCCATCAGGTAGTAGCGCACGTCGGTGCCGTAGCGTTCGAGTTCCGCCTCGACGATCGGGCGCGGCCCGACGAGGCTCATGTCGCCCTTCAGCACGTTCAGCAGCTGCGGCAGTTCGTCGAGACTCGTCTTGCGGAGCAGGCGTCCGATCGGCGTGATGCGGACATCGTTCTTCAGCTTGAATTCGCGATCCCATTCCGCGCGGGCGTCGGCATCGCGCTCGAGCAGCGCCTTGAGCACCGCATCGGCGTTCGTCACCATCGAGCGGAATTTCAGGCACTTGAAGCGCCGGCCGTCGCGGCCGACGCGCTCGTGCCCGAAGATCGCCGGGCCGCCGTCGCGCCGCACGATCCACGCGATGCCCAGCAATACCGGCGCCAGCATCAGGAGCAGCAACGACGCGCACACCAGGTCGAAGCCGCGCTTGACCATGCGCTTCACGCGCCCCACCGCGCGGTGGCCGATCTCGCGCTGGCCGCGCAGGTCGGCGTGCGCGATGGCCGCCGCACGCATCCGATCGCCGGCACGCTCGATCATTCCGAAGAGCGCGAGCGTCAGCGCACGGAACGCGATCAGGCAGATCCCGCTGGCGAGCGTCCAGTACACGAACCACTCGCTCGACAGCACGTGCGCGCGATGCAGCATGTACAGCAGCGCGGTGCTCACGCCCTGCACGACGATCCACGCGAGCACGGTACGACCGAGCACGTGCAGTGCCGAACGCGTGCGCGCCGCGTCGTAGATGCCACAGGCGGGAAATACCGACAAGGCCAGCGCGGCGGCAAACGCGACGAGCGCGCCGTCGAACAGCGTCCCGCGCGCGCCGCCGGTGGCACCGATCAACGCGGGAATGAACGCGCCCAGCACGATCAGCCCGATATCGGTCGCTCGATTGATCAACGAATTCATTGATATGAACTCCTAATTTTCAGTCCAGCATCCATCCGCGTTCCGCACCGGCACTTCACGTCAGAACTCATGGCGCCGCGAGGCGGTCATTCCGCTGTGCCGCGGCACGCTGCGGTGCGCTCGCCGGTCAGCGTGCCCATCCGTGTGCCCGTCGGAATGTCGTCACTTCCGTGTTTCCGCAGTGCATCATATTCATCGCGACTCGCGCATTTATCGCTTGCGTCCGAATTCGCCTTGTTGATGGCTGATGGAATCAAGGGTGAATCCATGCCGGATTTATCCGATCGCCCTCACGATTGTCCGGATAACATCCCGTGCGAAATGACGCACGTCTTTTCAGTGATTCTCGAATCACGACCGCTACGGCACTACGCCGCCTCCCGCCAATGCAGGATTCATGTTGCCGGTGACATTCGCCATGCCAGACGGCGATTTCATCGCCGGGTGCCACGCGGAACAGACGAGCGAGCATCGGCGGTCAATGTCCGCGCGAATGCTGGTTCGAGGAATAAAAAGGCCTGCACGGTGCGCTCACGAACACACGGCAGGCAAAATTCCGAGGAGTACCGGGGTGCCGCCTCCTCGAAAGGCCAGTCGATAACCTAATCGAGCGGATACGCGGTTCGGGCGGCGGGTGTCGGACGGCGCCACGATTGTGGCCGAATCCGCCGTCGTTGCGCGTCGATCCACCGATATACGAATTTTGCAGTACGAATCGAGCGCCCTGTCATTCGATTGAAATACCGTTCATCCGGAAACTCATTACGCCCGGCACGATGAATTGACGTATCGGTTTCGAGTGACGAAAGGCACGCTCGCGACTACGATGTCGCGTTGTTCATCCAGCTGCTCAGATCCGACGCATACAGCATTTCCGCCGAGGCTTCGCCGCCTTTTCGAGCAGCGGCCCGATACTCGGTTGGTGAAGTCTGCAAGTGCTGGCGAAACAGCTTGGCCATCCGGTCGCCGCTGCCAAGGCCGGTTCGTCTCGCGACCTTATCGGCCGGAAGGTCCGTTTCGATCAGCATGCGACAGGCCTTTTCAAGGCGGATTCTCAACACGAACTCGGTTGGCGTCACACCGATCTCGTTCTTGAATCGCCGGAGGAAATTGCGCTCGCTCATCGCGGCGGCCTGCGCCTCGTCCGCGATGGAGATCCGATTCTCGCTGTTGACGCGCAGATGATGAGCCGCGCGTCGGATCAAGGTGCTGGCGCGCGCGACACGAGCGCCGAACAGCACGTCGGTCAGCTTGCGGTTCGCACCGGATACCATGCACGCCACGATTTCCTGCGCGATTTCGTAACCCATGTCCACGCGCACGATCGACAACGCGTCCGAGAACGGCCCGTCGTCTTCGTCACCCGCACATTCGATGTCGTCGCGTCCGAGGTGCGAAGCGCCGTCGTCGTCCGCCGACGGCAACACCTTCTCGGCCTCCTTTTGCGCCAGGTGAATCTGCGTCAACAGCTTCCGGCCGCCACCGCTGCCCCTGACCACGCGCGCGCGCTGATGCGCGTGCCTGAGCCACGCGATCAATTGCTCGTCGAGAGCATCGATCCCACCCTCTCCGCTCAGGACGAACATCGCGTGAACCGTGCTTGCATCGAGCATGCGGGTGGCGTCCGTCCAGATTCCGACACCGGACGACGAACGAACCGGGCCGCCATGGATCGAATAAAGCCGCAATTCGTAGTGGTCGGCGAATGCGCCCTCGGCCCGACCTAGCTGATTGGCGAGTTCGAACACTGCCGCCAGCTTGCCCATCTGCATAATCGAAAAACCCTCGAGCAACAGTACGATTACGCTTACCCGTTGATGCCCGGTTCCGGAGCCTCTGCCACGATTCACGCTTAACCCCGCCGACGAATGATTCGATACTGTTTGCATCTTGCGGCCCTTTAACAATTTCTTACATTTCTTGATTTCTGCGCCGCATCATATGCGGCTGGGATTGTTAGCCGATTTATCAATGTCCGTTTCCGCCGTGTTGTTGTCGGAATCAATCAAGCCCGTGATGCGACCCTGTTTATTGACAATAGCCGGATGGAATGTGAATTAATTCTCAAAATTCGATAGAAAATTGACGCTAGTCATCGACAGCGGATATCGATCGGGATAACAGGAAACTTACCGGGCTCAGGATAATTGCGACGAAATTCGGGCCGCCCGGTGCATGACGCCCGTGAGCCAGTGGATCAGGGCTGGATGAGGGAAGATGTTTCGGCGACCGCATGGGTGTGCGGACCACCGCAAATTCGGGCAGTTGCCTCGATTATTCGTGCACCTCGGCATCACGTTCAAATCGATGTCGCGTGCACGGGTCCCGGGTGTAATGCAGACGGCAATCGATGTAATCGTGTGAGCCCTGATCGGAAATTGCTGAACACGAATGGGTGGTGCGAAGTACGATTTGTATTCGCTTCGATATCGAGGCAAACGTTCGCGACGGACATATTCATCCGATGTCATTGGAAATCCACGCAGTATCCCGTGCTGTATCGACGCTCGAATAGCGGTGCAATTACCGAATATTTCGAAACGGTGCGACGCAAACGTTTCGTTAAATATGGATATACCCCTGATGGGCGCACCAAATTGATGCAGCAATGTCGCGCCGACGCCCTATTCGACATATCGACGTCGCCGGAGAGCGGCAAAATGCGACGCGTTGCGTTCGGACTCGTTTCGACGCTATTGGCACAGCTCGCGGCGTGCCACCGCGCCAAAGCCAATGTGCCTGCAGGCAGCGTGGCACACAAATTGACGGGATGGCCGGGCAATTCGTGAATACGATGACACGCGACCACGTCGCCTTCACGGCAGAAACCTGTCGTGGCGCCGGCAACGACGGATTCGACGCCGTTGTCCGACCGTATGAACGCGGTCGTGTCGCGACAGCCAGTACGTCACGATTGGCGTTCCGGCCATGCGTTCGCATCAGGCGAGCCGGATAGAGGCATGTAGACCGTTTCGACATCCCGAACAAGAGGCTTGCAAAAGGCGGCGGGGCCATACATGCACGAAAAGCGTGAAATCGGCAAACCCTGCGGTCGGCTTTGCCTTCGGAGCGACCCGCATCCTGTACCGCCGGCAACCCGTTTTGCCCCGCCGGGCCACAGACCATCACCTGTAACCGATCGCTCCCCGCGATCACGCGATGCGACGGAGCGTCCGAGAAGGCAGCCCGAGCGTCCGGGAATTTGTCGACATTGCACAATGGAACTCGGCAGACCGCGCCATCCGTCAGGTGCTTGCCGTTCTCAGGCTTATTCGCGATGCGGGTGACGCTGGACAAACATCAGCAACGCTTCACGGAAATGCGACGCGGCGGGGTTTTGCAAATCATGCCGGGTAACGAGATGCAACGGCGCGCGAAACGCATGATCGCCGGCCACACGGCAGTAGCGCACGCTTTCCTGATGGTAACGTTGCATCGACGCCGGAACGAGCGATACGCCGCCGCCCGCCGCCACGAGATTGATTGCCGTCACCATGCGCGGCACCTCTTCCGCGACGTGCGGCTCGAATCCCTTCGCCTGACAAGCGCGAATGAAGTCCGCGTACATGCCGGGCGCACCCGGCCGACGCACGAAGATGAACGATTCGTTCGCGAGCTGTTTGAGCGACACGGAACGACTGCTGACCAGCCTGTGCCCCACCGGCAGCACCAGCAACATGCGTTCTTCGGCGAGGAGTTCGAAGCGTAGGTCAGCGGGCGTTTCGACCGGTTTGCGGAGAATGGCGGCATCCGCGCGGCCGTTCAACATCATTTCGATGATCTCCGCCGCATTCACCTCGCTCATCTCGATCGAAATCTCGGGGTACATGTCCCGAAAATTGCGAATAGCGGTAGGCGTAAGGGGGTGAAACGCCGCCGAACTCGTGAGCGCGATACGCACCGTGCCGATCCGGCCTTGCGCCACTCGGCGCGCATGGACGACGGCGTTGTTCAGTTCGAGCAGTACCGTACGCGCGCGTGCGGCGAAGATCTCGCCGGGCGCCGTCAACACGACGCCGCGGGGCTGCCGCACGAACAGCGCGAAGCCCAGTTCCTGTTCGAGTTCCTGAATCTGCTGCGACAACGGCGGCTGCTGGATATGCAGTCGCGCGGCGGCCCGAGTGAACTGACCTTCTTCGGCGACGGCGAGGAAATAGCGCAGCTGTCTGAGTTCCATCGTTTGTCTGGTATATGCGTTGGATATGGCAACCGTGTCTCATCGGTATTTTACATTCACGACATCGACACGTACGCTTGCTTCAAAAGCTGGAAGCGCATCAAAGGAGACACATGCAATCCACCTTGCAAGCGGCTGTGCACGCGTCGGCCGCAACGGTACTCAGCCGTTCGCAAACCCGCCGCGCGGTGCTCGCGTCGGTCATCGGCAATGGCCTCGAGTGGTTCGACTTCCTCATCTACGGCTACTTCGCGAAGATCATCGCGCAGGTGTTTTTCCCTGTCGGCAACGGATTTGTGTCGATCACGCTGACGCTTGCGACGTTCGCGGTCGGCTTCGTGGTGAGGCCGCTAGGCGGCATCGTGATAGGCGCATGCGCGGACCGCTACGGTCGGCGCAAAACCTTGTCGCTGCTGATTCTGCTGATGGCGGCGAGCACGCTGATGATGGGCCTGACACCCAGTTACGCAGCCATCGGCATGGCCGCACCGCTCCTCGTCGTCCTCGCCCGTATTCTGCAAGGGCTCTCGGTGGGCGGCGAGTTCGCGACAGCGGCCGCGATGCTGACGGAATACGCACCGCCAGGGCGCAAGATGTTCTTCGGCAGTTTTCAGATGACGTCACAGGCCGTCGCGCTGCTTCTGTCGTCGCTGTGTTCGTACTTGCTCACCACGCAGCTGTCGCACCAGTCGCTCGTGACGTGGGGTTGGCGCGTGCCATTTCTGCTCGGCGCGCTGGTGGGGCCCGTGGGCTTCTACATCCGCCACAAGGTCGGCGAGTCGCCGGAATTCGTACAGTTGCGGGAGCGCCTTGGACATGCGCCACGCCAGTCGCTACGGACATTCATTCGCGAGCGCGGCGATGCGGCGCTATGCGCGATGGGCGTCATCATCATCGGCGCCGCGACCAATTATCTGTGGCACTCGTATATGCCGCTCTATGTCGAACACCAGTTGCATCTACCGCTCAAGAATGCGCTGTTCGGCACGGCGATCTCCGGATTGATCGGCATTGTCGGCTATCCGCTGGCAGGGAAGCTTGCCGACCGCTTCGGCGCGTATCGGCTGTTCTTTCCGGTGACGATCGCCTGGGTATGCGCTGCCTATCCGCTTTTCGCATGGGTGCTCGCGGCGCCCTCGCCCGAACGCGTCTTCAGCGCGCAGATAATCGCGACGGTCGTGCTCAGCGTCATGTCGGGCGCGCACCCCGGCATGCTGACGCAGTTGTTTCCGACGGCCATGCGTTCGACGGGCGTGGCGCTGTCGTACAACGTGGCCGTCACGCTGTTTGGCGGACTCGCGCCGCTCACCGTTTCGACATTGATCGACGTCACCGGCTCGCGCATCGTACCGGCGTGGTATCTGGTGTTCGCCGGCATCGTCTCGTTGTTGCTGGTCGGGTTCACGTCGTCCGGGCGACGCTTGCGCCGCGAGCCCGACCGGTGGCCGGGTGATACAGCATGAGCGCCGCGATGTGCCTTCCCCGGAACCCCGAGATGCGTCCACGCAACGAAGTACCCGTCAAGGTCGTCGCCAGCGAGCGGTTGACCGTTTCGACGTCACGCGGCGCAGCGAACGTGCCGCTGTTCACGGGCGGCACCGCCGCACGGGCAACCGCGACGCAGGTCGTCGTGATGCTGCACGGCCGATTGCGCGACGCCGACGCATACCTTCGATCGACGCAGCGCGCGCTCGACGCCTCCACGGCCGATGCGAAAAGCGTGATGCTCGCCGTGCCGCAATTTCTCGCGACGGCCGACGTCGCGTATCACCGGTTGGCGGACGCCTGTCTGCATTGGGAATGGACCTCGTGGATGGGCGGACTTGACGCAGTCGGTCCAGCGCCGCTCAGCTCGTTCGATGTGCTCGATGCGCTCGTCGAACATTACGTGCAGGGCATGCAGAGCGGCCGCTATCCGAAGCTGCGCGAGATCGTGATCGCGGGACATTCCGGAGGTGCGCAGGTCGCGCATCGGCACGCGATACTCAGCAACGCTACGGCATGTTGTCTCGCACGCAGTGTGAAAGTACGTTACGTCATCGCGAATCCTTCGTCGTATGTGTATTTCGACGCGTGGCGTCCGCACTGCGAGGGCATCGATCGAACCGCATGCGCCGGATTCAATGAATGGAAATACGGCACGTCGCGACTTCCTCGCTACGCGGACGGACTCGACGCGCAATCGCTCGAACGTCGTTATGTCGATCACGACGTCACCTATCTGCTCGGTGCGCACGACGACGATCCGGCGCACCCGGCTCTCGACCGCTCATGCGAGGCGATGATGCAAGGCCCGCACCGCCTCGCACGCGGCCGCGCGTACTACGCCTATCTGCGCGCCCGGCATCCGGCATTGCGGCATGTGCTGCATGAAGTTCAAGGCGCGGGGCACAGCGGCGATGCAATGTTCGTATCGCAGGCCGGCGTGTGCGCACTGTTCGGCCCCTCCGTTCGGCTCGCCGAATCTGGCGTCGAGCAGGCAGGCGGTGCTGTCGAATAGCAATCCATTCATCCTGGAGACGACGATGGACAACAGACCGTTGTGGGGGGCGCTCGCCCTCAGCCTTTGCATCAGCGGGTGCGGCGGCAATGAGTCGAGCGGCGGCGCTTCGGCAAGCTCGCCGCCACCGCCGTCAGCCGCGGCCCAATGTGCGGCATTGAACGGCCTGGCGATTCCGGCATCGTCGATTGCCGAGCCGACCGGCGGCGCGACGATCACGAGCGCCACGCTGGTGGAGGCCGCCGGTGAATATTGCCAGGTGAATGGGGCCATCGCTCCCGTCGATCCCGCGGCGCCGTCGATCAGGTTTCAGGTCAATCTGCCGACCCACTGGAACCGCAAGGCGCTGCATTATGGCGGCGGCGGCTTCGACGGTACGCTGATTACCGGCGTCGACGCGCTCGACATGGCGCCAACGGGCACGCCGACGCCGCTTGCCGACGGCTACGCGACGTTCGGCGACGATTCCGGGCATCAGAGCGCCAGCATCACCGACGGCAAGTTCGCCGCGAATGACGAGTCGCTGGCGAACTACGGCGGCCTGAGTCTGAAGAAGACACACGACGTCGCGATGGCGCTCATCAGAAAGCGCTACGCGAGCGCGCCCGGCAAAACCTATTTCTTCGGCAGTTCTACAGGCGGTCGGGACGGGTTGAGCGAAGCGCAACGCTGGCCCGCCGACTATGACGGTATCGTCGTGAATCGCCCGGCGCTCAACTATACCGGGCTGCGTTTGAGCAATGTCGTGCTCGGCCGCGCACTCTACCTGAACAATGGCGCAGGCTGGCTCGATGTCGCCAAAACGGTACTGCTGCAAAATGCCGTCATGAGCGCGTGCGATGCGCTCGACGGTGTCGCCGACGGCATCGTGTCCAACGTGGCGGCGTGCAAGGCGCAATCGGCGACGGTGCTGGCGTCCGTGCGTTGCCCGAACGGCGCGGATTCGGGCGACACCTGTCTGTCGGATGCGCAGATCGCGACCATTCAGACCATCGCTGCACCGTTGCAATTGCCTTATCCGCTTGCGAACGGCGTGACGCAATACGCCGGCTACAACATCCTCGCCGGTTCGGTGTTCGCGGGGCCGTACACGACGCGTGATCTCGGCGAATCGAAAGTACCCGCGAATCCCGCGGGAAAGAAAGACGCGAACCAGTGGGTGACAGGCGATCAATGGGTCAAGTACTTTGTCACGCGCGTGCCCACGTTCGATTCGTTGACGTTCGATCCGGTCAATCCCGGTGCGTATCAGTCGCGCGTCCAGGCGCTTTCGGCGCTGACCGATGCAACGAGCACCGACCTGAGCGCCTATGTCGCGAAAGGCGGCAAGCTCATCATGACGCACGGCCTTGCCGACGAGATCGTGAGCACCGACTCGAGCACCGACTATTACGCCGGTCTGGTGCAGCGCTTCGGACAAGGAACGGTCGACGGCTTCGTGCGGTTTTATCTGATGCCGGGGGTCGGACATGGCACGGGCCCGTTTCATCCCGCCATCGATTCGCTATCCGCGCTCGATGAATGGGTGGAAAGCGGCAAGGCACCTGAAACACTGACGATGAGCGACCTCAATGCCGCCACGCTCGGGAGGACGCGCCCGTTGTGCCGCTATCCACTGTGGCCCAAGTATATCGGTGGAGATGTAAAGGCAGCGGCGAGCTTCCAGTGCACTAGCTCGTAGCGCACGGCAGTTTTTCTCGTCATCGTCGTTGCCCGGTTGCACCGTCGTCTTTCAGGAACCCGAGCACAACGCCATCGCGTCGACGGGTGGAACGCGAGGATCGCTTGCGCGAACGAACGACCGTTTTGCCGTCGGTAATCCGATGTCACCGCTTCCAAAGCGATTCGGCGTTCGCGAGTCTCGGGATGTCGGAGCAAGGTCATCGCTCGCGATCGTACTGTCGCGCAAGTCAATCGCACGCATGGGGTCGCGCTGCTCGAGTCCGCGGAGCGGGCGCCGCCCTGTCGGGTGGTCACCCACGCTCGTCACGCAACGCGACGAAGTGATACGGATCGTCGCAACGGACTCAAGCAGACAAAGCGCGCGATGCGAGCTGCCGCAGCACCGTCTCGGCGACCGTGCCGGGGCGCGTGCGGGTGGTATTCGACGCACTTGGCGAATTGCTCGAGGATTGCGAGGACAGGCGGATCTGACTCCGGATTCGCCACGCAACTCAACGAAAACTAAAAAAACACTTAAAAACGCGGCGCGAACCGCTGCGCGGTAAATATCGTCAGCTCACCCGTCCGAAGACGCTTGCCAGCTGGAACATCGACGGATTCCACCGCCCCCCCTCGGAACACCCCAGATGTCACGATTCATTTAACTTTCCGTGAGGACTTCGACACCGGCCGCTGCCTACGATGGGCGCATGTTTTCAGGACCTGCTTCCAGGAGCCCATCATGCCCACCCGCAGACATCTGCTGTTCGCCGGCGCCACAGGTCTTGCCGCGCTCGCGGCGCTGTCGTCCGCCGGACGGCGTGCGCTGGTCGGCCGGGCGTTCGCCGCGCCGCCGGCCGGCGCACCGGCGGCCCCTTTCGAGATCACGCTCAGCGATGCCGAATGGCATCGCCGGCTCACGCCCGCCCAGTACACGATCCTGCGCGAAGCCGGCACCGAGCGGCCGTACAGCAGCCCGCTGAACGACGAACACCGGGCCGGCACGTTCGCGTGCGCCGGCTGCGCGCTCGCGCTGTTCTCGTCCGCCACCAAGTTCGACAGCCATACGGGCTGGCCGAGCTTCTGGAAGCCGCTCGACCACGCGGTCGACACCCACACCGACACGACGTTCGGAATGGTCCGCACCGAAGTGCACTGCCGGCGCTGCGGCGGGCACCTCGGCCACGTGTTCGACGACGGCCCGCAGCCGACCGGCCTGCGCTACTGCATGAACGGCCTCGCGCTCACCTTCCATCCGGCTGCCGCCTGATCCGGCCCCCCTTCCGACCGACTGGAGAACGCACCATGCTGCTCATCGTCCTTGCCTATCTCGGGGGCGTGCTCACGATCCTGAGCCCCTGCATCCTGCCCGTGCTGCCGTTCGTGTTCGCCCGCGCCGACCAGCCGTTCGTGCGCACCGGCCTGCCGCTGCTCGCCGGCATGGCGCTCACGTTCGCCGTCGTCGCGACGCTCGCCGCCGTCGGCGGCGGCTGGGTCGCGCAGGCGAACCAGGCCGGCCGCTGGATCGCGATCGTCCTGCTCGCCGTATTCGGCCTGACGCTGCTGATGCCGCGCTTCGCGGAACACCTGACGCGCCCGCTCGTCGCGGCCGGCAACCGGCTCACCGGCTTCGCGCAGCGCGACGGCCGCCCGGCCGGCCCCGCTTCGTCGCTGCTGCTCGGCGTCGCGACCGGCCTGCTGTGGGCGCCGTGCGCGGGCCCGATCCTCGGGCTCGTGCTGACCGGCGCCGCCCTGCGCGGCGCGAGCGTCGGTACGACGCTGCTGCTCGTCGCGTATGCGGCCGGCGCGGCGACCTCGCTCGGCGTGGCGCTCGTGATCGGCGGCAAGGTGTTCGCCGCGATGAAGCGCTCGCTCGGCGCCGGCGAATGGATCCGGCGCGGGATCGGCGCGGCACTGCTGGCCGGCGTCGGCGCGATCGCGCTCGGCCTCGACACCGGCGCACTTGCGCAGCTGTCGACCGTCACGACGGGTGGCCTCGAGACGAAGCTGGTCGACCGCCTCGGCGGACGCTCGAACGGTGCACCGGCCGCGATGGCCGCGACCGGCACCGCTGCCGACAGCGCAACCGGCGGCGCGATGATGGCCGCGGCCGCCGACGGCGCACCGGCCGGCGGCGGTGCGATGATGCGCGCGGCCGTCACGACGCCGTCCGCGCTGCCCGTCGAAGGCACGCTGCCGTCGCTCGACGGCGCCGTGCAGTGGCTGAACTCGCCGCCGCTGACCGCGGCCGGCCTGCGCGGCAAGGTCGTGCTGGTCGATTTCTGGACGTATTCATGCATCAACTGCCTGCGCACGATGCCGTACACGAACGCGTGGGCACGCAAGTACGCGCCGTACGGGCTCGTCGTGATCGGTGTGCACGCACCGGAATTCGCGTTCGAGCGCGACATCGGCAACGTGAAGAAGGCCGTGCACGACCTGGGCATCGACTACCCGGTCGCGATCGACAACGGCTATGCGATCTGGCGCGCATTCAACAACGAATACTGGCCGGCGCACTACTTCGTCGACGCGCAAGGGCGCGTGCGCCATCACCACTTCGGCGAAGGCGAATACGCGCAGTCGGAGCGCGCGATCCAGTCGCTGCTCGCGGAAGCCGGCCATCCGGAAGCGCTGAACGTGCCGCTCGGGCTGGCCGGTGCGCCCGCGAACGGGGCGCTCGCGGCGGCCGACAGCGCGGACGTCCGCTCGCCCGAAACCTATGTCGGCTACACGCGTGCGGAGAGCTTCATGTCGCCGGGCGGCGCCGTGCGCGATGCGGCGCACCGCTACGACGCGCCGGCCCGGCCGGACCTCAACGACTGGGGCCTCGCGGGCACCTGGAACGTCGGTGCCGAGCGCGCGTCGCTCGCCGCGCCGGACGGCCGGATCGTGTACCGCTTCCATGCGCGCGACCTGCACCTCGTGCTCGGCCCGGGTGCGAACGGCCAGCCCGTGCGCTTTCGCGTGACGCTCGACGGCGCGGCCCCCGGCGCCGCGCACGGCACCGACGTCGACGCGCGGGGCTACGGCACCGTCACCGGCCAGCGCCTGTATCAGCTCGTGCGGCAGCCGGGAGCGATCGCCGATCGCACGTTCGCGATCGAGTTCCTCGATCCCGGTGTCGATGCGTACGCATTCACTTTCGGTTGATCGCGTGCGCCGCCACCCGGCGCCGTGTCCCCGACCCATTGAAAAGGAGCAAATGATGATCCCGATCTCCCCCCGTGATGCCGCGGCGCGACGGCGCGCGACCTTGCTGCGCCGCATCGGCGCCGTCGCCTTCGCGGCCGCCGCCGTGTTCGGCTACCAGCGTATCGTCAATTCCGCCGAGCCGATGCGCACCGTGCCCGCCCCGACGCTCGACGAGACGTCCGGCGCGTCGCACGACGAAACGGCCGTGCTCGCCGGCGGCTGCTTCTGGGGCGTACAGGGCGTGTTCGAGCACGTCAAGGGCGTGAAGCAGGTCACCGCGGGCTATGCGGGCGGTGCGTCCGAAACCGCGCACTACGCGCTCGTCGGCTCGGGGCTGACGGGGCACGCGGAATCGGTGCGCATCGTCTACGACCCGACGCAGATCACGTACGGCCGGCTGCTGCAGGCGTTCTTCTCGGTCGCGCACGATCCGACCGAACTCAACCGGCAGGGCCCCGATGAAGGATCGCAGTACCGGTCCGCGATCTTCCCGACCACCGCGCAGCAACGCGCGGTCGCGACCGCGTACATCGCGCAGCTCGGCACGGCGCACGTGTTCCCGGCGCCCGTCGTCACGCGGGTCGAGGACTACAAGGGGTTCTATCCGGCCGAGGCGTATCACCAGAACTACCTCGAACTGCATCCCGACGCGCCGTATATCGCGTTCAACGACCTGCCGAAGGTCGCCGGGCTGAAGCAGCGTTTCCCGGCGCTGTACCGATCCGACGCGGTGCTGTGGCGCGACGCCCGTTCATGACCCGCCACCGGCCGCGTAACGGGATACCGCCCGCCGCGCGGCCGGGCACGACCGGCGCGCGCCGCCTGCGTCCCGATTTGCGCCGCATCAACGAAACCCGTCGCGCCATGCCGGGGCAAACCCGCATCGCGTCCGCCGTCGCGGGCAACTTCGCGTAGACTTCTCCAGATCCCCGCCGCTTCTTGCGGCGCCCGGACTACCCGCCCAGGAGGCGTCACGCATGCTCGCAGTGCCTTTGCCTGACAGCAACACCGTTGGAGAATCGTCCTCCGGCGCCACCGTGCGCGACCTGCGCCGTGTGCCGATTCATCCCGATCACTGGTACCCGCTCGCGTGGTCGCGCGAGCTCAAGCGCGGCAAGACGCTCGGCGTGCACTTCGCCGGCGAGCCGATCGTGCTCGTGCGCACCGAGTCCGGCGCCGTGTACGCGCTCGAGGATCGTTGCGCGCACCGCCAGGTGCCGCTGCACGCGGGCGTCGTCAGCGGCGAAACGCTGCGCTGCTGCTATCACGGCTGGACCTACGCGTGCGACAGCGGCCGCTGCGTCGACGTGCCCTATCTCGGCCGCGAGCGCTTGCCCAACGGCGTGCGCGCGTATCCGTGCCGCGAGGCGCACGGGCTGATCTTCGTGTTCCCGGGCGACGCGACGCTCGCCGAGGAACGGCCGTTCCCCGCCCTCGAATCGGCGGACAACCGCGCGTACAAGACGCGCCGTTTCGGCCGCGAGGTCAAGTGCCACTACTCGTTCATGCACGAGAACCTGATGGACATGAACCATCAGTTCCTGCACCGCAAGCAGATGGGGCAGATGCGCGCGCGCTCGGTGGGCCGTCGCCGCGGCGACGACTGGGTCGAGGTCGACTACACGTTCGCGCGGATGGAAGGCAAGCAGCCGGTCGGCGAGGCGCTCGTGTTCGGCGCGAGCAAGAAGCCGGCCGACCAGTCCGACAAGAGCGTGATGACGGTGCGCACCGGCTACCCGTACCAGACGCTGCAGATCCGTTCGAGCGAAGGCACGCTCGTGATGGACCTGTGGATCGTCTACGTGCCGCTCGACGCCGAACAGCGCACCAACCGCACGTTCGGCCTGCTGTCGATCCACAAGCCCGGCATCCCGTTCGCGCTCGATCTCGCGTGGCCGCTGCTCGTGTGGTTCACCGAGCGCATCTTCCGCGAGGATCGCTGGATCGTCGAGCGCGAACAGGAAGCGCACGATCGCCAGGGCGCCGACTGGAACCACGAGGTGTTTCCGGTCATCAACGAGCTGCGCGACCTGCTGCGCCAGTGCGGCGCGCGCACCGTGATCCCGATCCGCGAAACGCGCGAAGGCGCGTGACGCGTGCGACCCGCCGCGGCGCGCGCCGTTACAGGCTGAACGCGCCCGGCAGCAACGCACGGGCCGTCGTGACCTCGACGGCCCCCTTCAGGTTGGCGAGGATCACTTCGATGTCGGGCAAGCCGATCTCGATGATCACCTGGCGGCACGCACCGCACGGCGCGATCGGGCCGTCCGTGTCGCCGACCACCGCGAGCCGCGCGAAGTCTCCCGGGCGATAGCCGGCGGCGATCGCCGAGAACATCGCCGTGCGCTCCGCGCAATTGCACAATCCGTAGGACGCGTTCTCGACGTTGCAGCCGTGGAAGACCGTCCCGTCGCGCGCCTGCAGCGCCGCGCCGACCTTGAAGCGCGAATACGGCGCATACGCGCGTTCGCGCGCCGCCCTGGCCTGTTCGATCAGTTCGTCTCGTTCCATCGAAATGATGCCTCCGGGAGTGGGGTCAGCCGATCTGCTGGTAAAGGGTGGGTGGCGCTTCGCCCGTCTCGCCGAGCACGTAGCTGCGCCGCACCGCGTCCACCGCGTGTGCAGCCGCCGCGCCGTCGCGCGCATGCACGTAGCCGAGCGGCTCGCCGGCCTCGACGCGCTGCCCGATCTCCGCCAGCGCCGTCAGTCCGACGCTGACGTCGATCGCGTCCTCCGCGCGCGTGCGGCCGCCTCCAAGCGCGACGACCGCCAGCCCGAGCCCGCGGCAATCGACCCGCTGCACCACGCCGGTCGCCGGCGCGGGAACCGGCACGATCACCGCCGCGCGCGCCAGATGCCGGGCGGGCACGTCGATCAGGTCCGCGGGGCCGCCGAGCGCCGCGACCATTCTCGCGAAGCGTTCAGCCGCCGCACCCGAATCGAGCGCCTCCTGCAGCTTCGCGCGCGCCGCCGCGACGTCGCGCGCCAGCCCGCCCGTGACGAGCAGCTCCGCCGACAGCGCCATCGTGACGTCATGCAGGCGCGCCGGGCGCGACTTGCCCGTCAGGTAGTCGATCGCGCAGGCGACTTCGAGCGCATTGCCCGCGCACGGCGCGAGCGACTGGTTCATGTCGGTGAGGATCGCGGTCGTCTTCATGCCGGCGCCGTTGCCGACGTCGACGATGCTGCGCGCCAGTTCCGCCGATTTCTCCGCGGTCGGCATGAAGGCGCCGGAGCCGACCTTCACGTCCATCACGAGCCCGTCGAGCCCCGCCGCGAGTTTCTTCGACAGGATCGACGCGGTGATCATCGCGACCGACTCGACGGTCGCCGTCACGTCGCGAATCGCATAGATGCGCTTGTCGGCCGACGCGAGCCGGGCGGTCTGCCCGATGATCGCGACGCCGACCTCGCGCACCGTGCGACGAAACGCATCCGTCACGGGCATCACGTCGTAGCCGGGAATCGCGCTGAGCTTGTCGAGCGTGCCGCCCGTATGGCCGAGCCCGCGCCCGGAGATCATCGGCACGTAGCCGCCGCACGCGGCCACCATCGGCCCGAGCATCAGCGACACCACATCGCCGACGCCGCCGGTCGAATGCTTGTCGATCACCGGCCCGTCGAGATCGAGCGCGCGCCAGTCGAGCACGTCGCCCGAGTCGCGCTGCGCGAGCGTCAGCGCGACGCGCTCCTCGGTGCTCAGGTCGTTGAAATACACGGCCATCGCGAACGCGGCCACCTGGCCCTCGGTCACGCTGCCGTCTGTCACGCCGCGCACGAACGCGGCAATCCCGTCGCGATCGAGCGGTTGCCCGTCGCGCTTCCTGCGAATGAATTCCTGCGGTAGAAACATCGTTGCCTCTCTTCGAACGGTCGGAGTCTACTGCACGATTCAATGCAGCGAAAAGAACAGCCCGGCAATCGCGGCGCTCATCAGGTTCGACAGCGTGGCCGCCGTCAGCGCGCGCAGGCCGTACCGCGCGACTTCCGAGCGGCGCTCCGGCGCGACCGCGCTGAAGCCGCCCGCGAGAATCGCGATCGACGAGAAGTTCGCGAAGCCGCACAGCGCGAACGACACGATCGCGAGCGTCTTCGGGTCGAGCACCTGCAGGCCGGCCGCCGCGACGTGCTCGCCGCCCTTCAGGTAGGGCGACAGGTCGCCGTACGCGACGAACTCGTTGAAGATCAGCTTCTCGCCGATGAAGTTGCCGGCGAGCGTCGCATCGTGCCACGGCACGCCGATGATCCACGCCAGCGGCGCGAACAGGTGGCCGATGATGCCCACCAGCGTGACCTGCGGGAAGCCCGCGAACGCGGCCGCGCCGCCGACGATCAGGTTCATCAGCGCGATCAGCCCGACGAACGCGATCAGCATCGCGCCGACGTTGATCGCGATGCGCAGTCCGACCGACGCGCCGGATGCCGCGGCCTCGATCACGTTCGCGGCGCGCTTGTCGTCGAAATCGAGACCGTCGACCACGACGCGGCTCGGCTCGACGGTCGGAAACAGCAGCTTGCCGAACAGCAGACCGCCGGGCACGGCCATGAACGACGCGGCGAGCAGGTATTCCATCTTCACGCCGAGGCCGGCATAGCCGACCAGCACCGAGCCCGCGACCGACGCCATGCCGCTCGCCATCACCGTGAAGATCTCGGCGCTCGTCATGTTCCGCACGAACGGCTTCACGAGCGCGGGCATCTCGCTCTGCCCGAGGAAGATCGTCGCGACGGCCGAACATGCCTCGATGCGGCTCACGCCGAGCACTTTCGCGAGCCCCGCGCCGAGGATCGCGACGATCCACTTCATCACGCCGATGTAGTACAGCACCGAGATCAGCGCGGTGACGAAGATGATCATCGGCAGCACGCGCAAGCCGAACACGAATCCGCCGTCGCCGAACAGCTGGAACATCCGCGCGTCGACCAGCCCGCCGAACACGAACGCGATGCCGTGATTGCCCATGTCGAGCACGCGATTGACGCCGTTCGCGGCCCCGGCCAGCGCCGCGCGGCCCGACGGCACGAACAGCACCAGCGCGCCGATCGCGAACTGCGTGAGCAGCGCGGCGATCATCGTCCGGCCGCTCACCGCCCGACGATTGTTCGACAGCAGATAGGCAACCAGCAACAGGAACAGCATACCGAGGAGACTGCGCAGAATATCCACCTTGTGCTCCTTTCTCACTATTTGAACTGTCCGGCGAGCGGCCCTGGCTCGCGGCCCCTGCATGGGGTGGGTGGATGTTACTCGCTCGATACGCGCGCCTGCAACGCCGACAAAATCACCGTGACCAGCCGCATCGATCGTTTCCCGTTTCGCATCTATCCGACTTGATCAGTTGTTCTATCTAGCTGGCGGAAAACGCACGCGGGGCATGCCGCTCTCCGCTCGAACGGACATGCCCCGCATGACACGCGTCGTTCAACCCGCGCGCTCGACCGGATGCGGTTCGCGCAACCGGTTCGCGATCCGCGCGGCCTCGTAGTAGCCGGCCGCCGGCGGACGCTCCAGGTAGCGGCCCGCGCCGCGCACCGCGCGCAGCTCGCCGTCGGCCCACGCGAGCGCGCCGCGCGTGAGCGTGTGCGTCGCGACGCCCTGCACCGTCATCCCCTCGAACACGTTGAAGTCGACCTGCTGGTGATGGGTCTTCACCGAGATCGTCTTCGTCGCGGCCGGATCCCACACGACGAGGTCGGCATCGGCGCCGACCTGCACCGCGCCCTTGCGCGGATACAGGTTGAAGATCTGCGCGGCGTTCGTCGATGTGATCCGCACGAACTCGTTCGGCGTGATGCGGCCATGATTCACGCCGTGATGCCACAGCACCGACATGCGATCCTCGACACCGCCGCAACCGTTCGGGATCTTCGTGAAATCGTTGCGGCCCATCGCCTTCTGCGATGCGCAGAACACGCAGTGATCGGTCGCCGTCGTATGCAGCTGCCCCGACTGCAGCCCGCGCCACAGCGCCTCGCGATGCTCGGCCGAGCGGAACGGCGGGCTCATCACGTGCGCGGCCGCACGCGTCCAGTCCGGGTCGCGATAGACGGCCTCGTCGATCACCAGGTGGCCCGGCAGCACTTCGCCGAACACGCGCAGCCCTTCGCCGCGCGCACGCGTGATCACGTCGACCGCGTCCTTGGCCGACACATGCACGATGTACACGGGCACGCCGAGCACCTGCGCGATGCGGATCGCGCGGTTCGCGGCCTCGCCTTCGACCTCCGGCGGCCGCGACAGCGGATGCGCCTCCGGCCCCGTCATGCCGCGCGCGAGCAGCGCCTGCTGCAGCCGGAACACGAGCTCGCCGTTCTCCGCGTGCACGGTCGGCAGCGCGCCGAGTTCGAGCGAACGCGTGAAGCTGTTCACGAGAATCTCGTCGTCGGCCATGATCGCGTTCTTGTACGCCATGAAGTGCTTGAAACTCGACACGCCATGCTCGCGCACGAGCGTGCCCATGTCGCGGTGCACGCTCTCGTCCCACCACGTCACGGCCACGTGGAAGCCGTAGTCGGCCGCCGATTTCTCGGCCCAGCCGCGCCACTCGCGGAACGCGTCCATCAGCGGCTGCTTCGGGCTCGGGATCACGAAGTCGATGATGCTCGTCGTGCCGCCCGACAGCCCGGCGGCCGTGCCCGAGTAGAAATCGTCGCTCGCGGTCGTGCCCATGAACGGCAGTTCCATGTGCGTATGCGGATCGATGCCGCCCGGCATCACGTACTGGTCGTGCGCGTCGACGACGCTCGCGCCGGCCGGCGCGTCGATCTGCTCGGCGATCTGCAGGATCGTGCCGCCGTCCTGCGGATCCGCGCAAAGCACGTCCGCGCGATAGGAGCGGTCCGCATCGACCACGGTGCCGCCGCGAATCAGGATTGCCATGGGGTTGCCTCCTCGTTGACTGTCGGGTGCCGCTCGACACGCATGTCGCGCGTCATGCGCTCGCGATCTGCGCGCGCTGTCCGGCGCGCCACTTCATCCAGGTGCCGTACACGCCGGACGCCAGCACGAGGCCGACGAACCACGCGTACGTGTAGAGCGTGTTGAAGAACGCCGGCACGTTCGGGAACGACGCCGGAAAGGCGGTATGCAGGAAGCCGGGCAGGTTCGGCAGCACGCCGACCGCGAGCGCGGCGAGCGCGGCCGGGTTCCAGCCCCGCGCGTAGCTGAAGCCGCCGCGTTCGTCGAACAGCGCGCGCGTATCGAGCTGCGTGCCACGGATCAGGAAGTAGTCGACCATCATGATGCCGGCGACCGGCCCGAGCAGCGCCGAGTACCCGACGAGCCAGGTGAAGATGTAACCGTCCGTCGTCGCGAGGATCTTCCACGGCATCATCACGATCGCGATCGTCGCGGTGATCATCCCGCCGGTACGGTACGAGATCGCCTTCGGCCACAGGCTCGAGAAGTCGTACGCCGGGCCGACGAGATTCGCGGCGAGGTTGCAGCACATCGTGTCGAGCGTGAGGATCACGAGCGCGATGCCGACGCCGATGCCCGTCATGCGGCTCGTCAGGTCGATCGGATCCCAGATCGCGTTGCCGTAGATCACGACGGTCGCCGACGTCACGACGACCGACACCACCGACAGCAGCGCCATCGGCAGCGGCAGCCCGATCGACTGCCCGATCATCTGGTCGCGCTGCGACTGCGCGAAGCGCGTGAAATCGGGGATATTCAGCGCGAGCGTCGCCCAGAAGCCGACCATCGCCGTCAGGCCCGGCCAGAACGTCGCCCAGAACAGCCCGGCCTTCTTGCCGCCGGCCGCGAACTGCGACGGCGCCGACAGCATCGAGCCGAACCCGCCGGCCTTCGACGTCGCCCACCACACGAGCGCCACGCACATCACGACCTTGATCGGCGCGGACCAGCTCTCGAGCCAGCGGATCGAATCGGTCCCGTGCCAGATGAAGTACAGCTGCAGCACCCAGAACACGAGGAAGCACGCGAGCTGCCCGAACGAGATGCCGACGAGCGGCAGCGCCGCGCCGTGCAGTGCGTTGCCGGTCAGGATGTTCAGCAGCGTGTAGATCGCGCTGCCGCCGAGCCAGGTCTGAATGCCGTACCAGCCGCACGCGACGATCGCGCGCAACAGCGCCGGCAGCTTCGCGCCCTGTGTGCCGAACGACGCGCGCACGAGCACCGCGTACGGAATGCCGTGCTTCGCGCCCGCATGGCCGATCAGGAGCATCGGCGCGAGCACGATCAGGTTGCCGAGCAGCACCGTCATCACCGCCTGCCACGGCGACATCCCTTCCTGGATCAGCCCGGCCGCGAGCATGTACGACGCGATGTTCATCACCATCCCGACCCACAGCGCCGCGAAGTGATACCACTTCCACGTGCGCTGCGCCGGCGTCGTCGGCGCGAGGTCGTCGTTGTACAGGCTGCCGCCCCGCGCCGCGGCGCTGTCGGGATCGGCGGGATTCGCTGCGGATGTCATCGATCGCACTCCACGAAAAACGTCAGCGCCGGCATCGTGCGATGCCGGCCCAGGGGTCACGAAAAGCGGCGGCGCGGACATTGCGCGCCGCCGGACGCCGGTCAGGCCGCCTTCGCATGCTTCTCGGGTGGCGCCGCGGTGCCCGCACCGGCTTCGGCACTCGCCGGATTGTTCGGATGCGTGGTCCAGTTCGCGTAGTCGCCCGAATCGACACGCTCCATCGTGATGCATTGCTCGACCGGACACACGTGCATGCAAAGATTGCACCCGACGCACTCCGAGTCGACCACTTCGAAGTGCCGCACGCCGTCCTTCGTCGCCGTGATCGCCTGGTGCGACGTGTCCTCGCACGCGATATGGCACAGCCCGCACTGGATGCAGCGGTCCTGGTCGATGCGCGCCTTGATGTCGTACTTCAGGTTCAGGTATTTCCAGTCGGTCACGTTCGGCACCGCGCGGCCGCGAATATCGTCGAGCGTCGCGTAGCCCTTCTCGTCCATCCAGTTCGACAGCCCGTCGGCGAGATCCGACACGATCCGGAATCCGTAATGCATCGCCGCGGTGCACACCTGCACGCTGCCGGCGCCGAGCACCATGAACTCGGCCGCGTCGCGCCATGACGAGATGCCGCCGATGCCCGAGATCGGCAGGTTCGGCGTTTCGGGGTCGCGTGCGATCTCGGCCACCATGTTCAGTGCGATCGGCTTCACGGCCGGCCCGCAATAGCCGCCGTGCGTGCCCTTGCCGTCGACCGTCGGCATCGGCGCCATCTGATCGAGGTCGACCGCGACGATCGAGTTGATCGTGTTGATCAGCGACACGCCGTCCGCGCCGCCCTTGTATGCGGCGCGCGACCCCATCCGGATATCGCTGATGTTCGGCGTGAGCTTCACGAGGCACGGCAGCTTCGTGCCTTCCTTCACCCAGCGCGTGACCATCTCGACGTATTCGGGCACCTGCCCGACGGCCGCGCCCATGCCGCGCTCGCTCATCCCGTGCGGACAGCCGAAGTTGAGCTCGACCGCATCGGCCCCGGTATCCTCGACGAGCGGCAGGATCCATTTCCAGTCGCGTTCGTTGCACGGCACCATCAGCGACACGATCAGCGCGCGGTCCGGCCAGTCGCGCTTCACCTGCGCGATCTCTCTCAGGTTCACGTCGAGCGGACGGTCGGTGATCAGCTCGATGTTGTTCAGCCCCGCGATGCGCTGGCCGTTCCACTGCACGGCGCCGTAGCGCGAACTGACGTTGACGACGTGCGGATCGAGCCCGAGCGTCTTCCAGACGACGCCGCCCCAGCCCGCCTCGAAGGCGCGGTTGACGTTGTAGGCCTTGTCGGTCGGCGGCGCGGACGCCAGCCAGAACGGATTCGGCGAAGTGATGCCTGCGATGGTGCAGCGAAGGTCGGCCATGGTCGGCTCCAGAAGAATGGTGTCGTGATCGGTATGCCTGGATACGTCCCGCGTTCAGGCCGCCTTCGCGTCGCGCGCCGCCAGCGCCGCATCGATCGAGGCGGCCGCGCGCTTGCCGTCCTGCACCGCCTGCACCGTGAGGTCGATGCCGTCCGTCGCCGCGCAGTCGCCGCCGGCCCATACGTCGGGCAGCGCCGTACGCCCGTCGGCCGCCACCGCGATGCGCGTGCCGTCGGCCGTCAGCAACGCGGCCGCGATTCCGTCCGGCACCAGCGTCTGCCCGATCGCCTTCAGCACCATGTCCGCCTCGACGGTGAAGCGCTCGCCCGACGCCGCCTCGAATTCGACGCCGGTCACCTGCCCGTTCGCGCCCGCGATGCGCACCGGCTTCGCGTGCGTGACGAGCGTGACGCCGCTCTTCTGCGCAAATTCGCGCTCGGCCCACGTCGCGCTCATCGCGTCGACGCCGCGCCGATACACCATCGTCACGCGCTCGGCGCCGAGCTTGCGGCTCTGCACCGCCGCATCGATCGCCGTATTGCCGCCGCCGATCACGACCACGCGCCGCCCGACCGGCACGTTCTCGAGCCCGTCGGCCTGCCGCACCTGCTCGATGAAGTCGACCGCGTTCATCACGCCGCCCAGTTGCTCGCCGTCGATCGCGAGGGCCCGCACGCCGCCCAGACCCATCGCAAGGAACACCGCATCGTGCTGCTCGCGCAGCGCGTCGAGCGTCACGTCGCGGCCGAGCGCGACGCCCGTTGCCGGCGTGATGCCGCCGACCGACAGCAGCCACTCGACTTCGCGCTGCGCGAAATCGTCGACGGTCTTGTACGCGGCGATTCCGTATTCGTTGAGGCCGCCGGCCTTCGGGCGCGCGTCGAACAACGTGACGCGATGCCCGGCGAGCGCGAGGCGGTGCGCGCACGCGAGCCCGGCCGGCCCCGCGCCGACCACCGCGACATGGCGGCCCGTGTCGGGCGCGCGCCGGAACTGTACCGCGCCGGTCGCCATCGCCCAGTCGGTCGCGTGCCGCTGCAGCGCGCCGATCGCAACCGGCTGCGCATCCTGGTGATTCCGCACGCACGCGCCTTCGCACAGGATCTCGGTCGGGCAAACGCGCGCGCACATCCCGCCAAGCGGATTCGCGGACAGGATGTCGGTCGCGGCGCCCTTCAGGTTGCCGTTGCCGATCTTGCGGATGAAGCTCGGGATGTCGATCTGCGTCGGGCAAGCCTGCACGCACGGCGCGTCGTAGCAGTAGTGGCAGCGGCTCGCGGCGGCCGCCGCGGCAGTCGGATCGAGCAGCGGCGCGATATCGGCGAATTCGCACGAGAGTTGCGTGGACGACAGGCGATGCGCGGCGATATCGCCGGTTGGCTTGGTGGTCATACGCGTTCCTTCGACTGAGTGGAGACAAAGCCGTCCCCGCCGGCTGCGAACGCACAGTCGGGGCGGTCATGCTGAGGCATCCTGCAATCAGGCGATACGCAGCCTGCCGACTGCTACGGTCGATGCGTCATGAAACCGGCTCGCAGGCACGCGACAGCATCGCGTGCAGCAGCACGTTCGCGCCGGCCTCGATCCATGCGGGCGTTGCGTCCTCGATCTCGTTGTGGCTGATGCCGTCGACACACGGCACGAACACCATCGAGGTCGGCGCGACCTGCGCCAGATAACATGCGTCGTGTCCGGCACCCGATACGATGTCACGATGCGAGTAGCCGAAGCGATCGGCCGCGCCGCGCACGGCCTCGACGCAGGTGGCATCGAACGCAACCGGCTTGTAATAGAAAATCTGCTCGAGCGCCGTGTCGAGCCCGATGTCGGCCGCGATGCGCGCGACACCGTCGCGCAGCGCCGCATCCATTTTTGCGAGCACCGCGTCGTCCGGATGCCGGAAGTCGACGGTGAAGAACACGCGGCCCGGAATCACGTTGCGCGAGTTCGGGTGGACCTGCATCATGCCGACCGTCGCGCAGCCGAACGGCGCGTGATCGAGGCCGATCCGGTTGACGAGATCGACGACGCGCGACGCACCGAGCAGCGCATCGCGGCGGCGCGGCATCGGCGTGGGCCCCGCGTGCGCTTCCTGGCCGGTGAACGTGATCTCGTACCAGCGCTGCCCCTGCGCATCGGTCACGACGCCGATCGTCTTGCATTCCGCTTCGAGAATCGGTCCCTGTTCGATATGCAGTTCGAACGCCGCGTGCAGCTTGCGCCCGCCGCACAGCACGTCGCCCGCGTAGCCGATGCGCGCCAGTTCCTCGCCGATCGTCTTGCCGTCCACGTCCTTGCGCGACAGCCCGTACTCGAGCGAAAAAACGCCCGCGAACACGCCGGACGCGACCATCGCGGGCGCGAAACGCGAGCCTTCCTCGTTGGTCCAGATCACGACCTCGACCGGATGCTCGGTCTCGATCCCGTGATCGTTGAGACTGCGAATCACCTCGAGGCCGCCGAGCACGCCGTAGATGCCGTCGAAGCGGCCGCCGGTCGGCTGCGAATCCGCGTGCGAGCCCGTGACGACCGGCGCCGCGTCGGCCACGCGGCCCGCGCGGCGCATGAACACGTTGCCCATCGTATCGACCGTCACCGTGCAGCCGGCGGCCTTCGCCCAGCCGACGATCAGGTCGCGGCCGGCCTTGTCGAGATCGGTCAGCGCGAGGCGGCACACGCCGCCTTTCGGCGTCGCGCCGATCTTCGCGACCTCCATCAGGCTCTCCCACAACCGCTTCCCGTCGACCTTGATCGACGTGTCGAACGCTGCCCGCTTCACTGTTTCCGATACCGCATTCATTCGTATCGCTCCTGTGGGGTCGGTGATGTCGTCAGCCCGGTCTGTGCCGGTGCGCGTCATGCCGGTTTCGGGGCATGCGCGCCCATCGGCGGTGCATGCTTGTGTCGTGTGCGAAACCCGTCAAATCCTGTCCGATTGGACAGGTTTTAGACGATCAAAATCACCAAAGCAATCTCTTTCTTGCGGGAATGGACAGAGCGAGAAACGTGCCATCGCAACGCAGCATCGCGGCGGACGCGCTGTCCGCATGCGTGCGTTCGACGCGGATCAGCGGCTAGAATGAAGCCCAACGCGGCACGCCCGCCGCGCGAGGGTAACGATGAGACATGACGAGGCCGCAGCCGAAGCCACCGACAGCGACGAGACGTCCGCGCCTTTGCGGCGACGCAAGGCACACATCCGCGAATCCAACGAAGCGCATCTGCTCGCCTGTGCGGAGGCCGTGTTCGCCGAACGCGGGTTCGACGGCGCGAGCACCGCGACGATCGCGGAACGCGCCGGCTTGCCGAAAGCGAACCTGCATTACTACTTCCCGACGAAGCTCGCGCTGTACCGCCGCGTGCTCGACGACCTGTTCGAGGAATGGCATCGCGCGGCCGGTTCGTTCGAGGCCAGCGACGATCCGGTGGAAGCGATCGGCGGCTACGTGCGCGCGAAGATGGCGCTGTCGCGGCGGCGCCCGCTCGGCTCGAAGGTGTGGGCCAACGAGATCATCCAGGGCGCGGAGCACATGCAGGACATCCTGTCGGAACGCGTGAAGCCGTGGTTCGACACCCGCGTGAACGTGATCGACGGCTGGATCGCGCGCGGGTTGCTCGCGCCGATCGACCCGCACGCGCTGATGTACCTGATCTGGGCGACCACCCAGCACTACGCGGATTTCGACGCGCAGATCCGCGCGCTGAGCGGCAAGCGCGCGTTCACGCAGAAGGCGTTCGACGAGAAGACCGAGCAGGTCGTGCAGCTCGTGATTCGTGCGTGCGGCGCGGTGTCGCCGAAGGCAAGTTCTCCCGAATGAAAATCGGGCGACGGGTCACGCGCAGGTTCACCCCGCGCCAGACCCGTCGCCCGCGTTGCAGCGTGCGTATTCCGCGATGCGTTACGCGACCCGTTCGATCGCGATCGCCGTCGCCTCGCCCCCGCCGATGCACAGCGATGCGACGCCGCGCTTGAGCCCATACGTGTCGAGCGCGGCCAGCAGCGTCACCATCACGCGCGCACCCGATGCGCCGATCGGATGCCCGAGCGCGCACGCGCCGCCATGCACGTTGACCTTCTCGTGCGGCAGGTCGAGGTCGCGCATCGCGGCCATCGGCACCACCGCGAACGCTTCGTTGATCTCGAACAGGTCGACGTCGCGCAGGTTCCAGCCGGTTTTCTCCGACAGCCTGCGCAGCGCGCCGATCGGCGCGGTCGCGAACAGGCCGGGCTTGTCCGCAAACGTCGAATGCCCGACGATCACCGCCTTCGGCGTGAGGCCGAGACGTTCGGCTTCCGAGCGGCGCATCATCACGAGCGCGGCCGCCCCGTCCGAGATCGACGACGCGTTCGCGGCCGTCACCGTGCCGCCCTCGCGGAACGCCGGCTTCAGCGTCGGGATCTTGTCGAGCTTTGCCTTGCCCGGCTGCTCGTCGATCGACACGACGCTTTCCGTCTTGCCGGCCTTCACGGTCACCGGTGCGATCTCCGATACGAAACGCCCCTCCGCGATCGCGCGCTGCGCACGCGTGAGCGACGCGATCGCGAACGCATCCTGCGCCTCCCGCGTGAACTGGTACGCCTGCGCGCAATCCTCGGCGAACGTGCCCATCAGGCGGCCCTTCTCGTACGCGTCCTCGAGCCCGTCGAGGAACATGTGATCGAGCACCTGACCGTGGCCCATGCGCATCCCGGCGCGCGCCTTCGGCAGCAGGTACGGCGCATTCGTCATGCTCTCCATCCCGCCCGCGACGGCCACCGCCGCCGAACCGGCCAGCAGCAGGTCATGCGCGAACATCGCGGCCTTCATCCCCGAACCGCACATCTTGTTGACCGTGGTCGCGCCTGCGCCGAGCGGCAGCCCGGCCTTCAGCGCGGCCTGTCGTGCCGGCGCCTGGCCCTGGCCGGCCGGCAGCACGCAGCCGAACACGATTTCGTCGATGCGTTCGGCCGGCACGTTCGCGCGCTCGAGCGCCGCGCGAATCGCGACCGCGCCGAGGTCGCTCGCACTGGCCCCCGCCAGGTCGCCCTGAAAACCACCCATCGGCGTACGCGCCGTGCCAACGATTACGATCGGATCCTGAGTCGTCATGATTCGCTTCCTCCAGTGTCAGCGCGGTGCCATGCGCAACGCGCCATCGAGACGGATAACTTCGCCGTTCAGCATCGTGTTCTCGGCGATGTGGCGCACCAGCGCCGCAAATTCTTCCGGGCGGCCGAGCCGCGGCGGGAACGGCACGCTCTTGCCGAGCGCGTCCTGCACGTCCTGCGGCATGCCGGCCATCATCGGCGTCGCGAAGATGCCCGGCGCGACCGTCACGACGCGGATGCCGAAGCGCGCGAGTTCACGCGCGATCGGCAGCGTCATGCCCACCACGCCGCTTTTCGATGCAGCATACGCCGCCTGCCCGATCTGCCCGTCGAACGCCGCGACCGATGCGGTGTTGACGATCACGCCACGCTCGCCTTCCGCATCGGCGTCCTGCTTCGACATCGCTTCGGCGGCCAGCCGGATCATGTTGAACGTGCCGACCAGATTGATCGACACCGCACGGACGAAACGGTCGAGCGAGTGCGGGCCGTCGCGGCCGACGACCTTCTCGCCCGGCGCGACGCCCGCGCAGTTGACCAGCGCGTCGATGCGGCCGAACGCGTCGCGCGCGGCGGCGACGGCCGCCTGGCCGTCGGCTTCGTTCGTCACGTCGGTCTTCACGAAGCGGGCGGCCGCCCCGAGTTCGTGCGCGAGGTTCGTCCCGGCATCGTCATTGACGTCCAGCAGCACGGCCTTGCCGCCGGCCCCGACGACCATGCGCGCCACCGCGGCGCCCAGGCCCGAGCCGGCGCCCGTAATCAGAAAAACGCGATCCTTGATATTCATTCGCAGTCCGTATTCAGGGTTGAGCGGCCTTCTCGGCTTCCATCTTGCGCAGCACGAAACGCTGGATCTTGCCGCTCGGGGTTTTCGGCAGCGCGCCGACGAAGTCGATCGCGCGCGGATACGCGTGAGCGGACAGCCGCCGCTTCACGTGCAGGCTCAATTCCTCGGCCAGTTCCGGCGTGCCGTCGAAGCCCTTCGACAGCACGACGAACGCCTTCACGATCTCCGTACGCTCCGGATCGGGCACGCCGATCACCGCGGCTTCGCTGACGGCCTTATGCTCGATCAGCGCGCTTTCCACGTCGAACGGGCCGATCCGGTAGCCGGACGACGTGATCACGTCGTCCGCGCGGCCGATGAAGCTCACGGTGCCGTCCGGCTCCAGCTCGACGTTGTCGCCGGTCCGGTAATAGCCGCCCGCGATCGCCGGCGTGTCCTGCCGCCAATAGCCGCGGAACCACAGCAGCGGCGAGCGCGCGATGTCGATCGCGAGGTTGCCCGGTTCGCCGGGGCCCAGCTCGCGGCCCGCTTCGTCGAGTACCGCGACACGGTAGCCCGGCATCGCCAGGCCGGCGGAACCGACATGCACCACGTGCGCGAGACCGTGATGGTTGTTCACGACCATCCCGAGCTCGGTCTGGCCGTAGTGATCGTAAATCGGCGCGCCGAGCGCCGCGTCGAACCAGCGCACGACCTCCGGATTCAGCGGCTCGCCCGCGCTGCTGACCACGCGCAGCTTGCCTTTCACGCGCGCCGCCGCTTCCGGCCCGGCGGCCATCAGCATCCGGTACGCGGTCGGCGAGCCGGCCAGGCTCGTGATGCCGAGCCGTTCGATCACGTCGTACGTGCTCTCGACCGTGAAGCTGCCTTCGTAGAGCGTCGTCGCATGGCCGAGCACGAGCGGGCCCGTGATCGCGTAATAGAGGCCGTACGCCCAGCCCGGATCGGCGATGTTCCAGAATCGGTCGCCTGCGCGCAGATCGACCGCTTCGCGCATGTAGGCGCCGAACGCGAGCAACGCGTACAGCGGCACCGGCACGCCCTTCGGCAAGCCCGTCGTCCCCGACGTCGACATCATCATGAACAGGTCCGTGCCCTTGCGCGGCACGGGTTCGAACGTATCGGGCTGCGCATCGAGCGCCGCGCGGAAATCGATGTCGCGCTCGGGCAGCGTGTCGCCCGGTTCGCGCACCGTCGCGACCGGCGGGCAATCGTCGATCTCGTCGAGCTTCGCGCGATTCGCGACGTTGGTCACGACGACGCGTGCATCGCTCATGCGCAGCCGGTGTTCGATCGCCTTCGGGCCGAATGCGGTGAACAGCGGCTGATAGACGGCCCCCGCGCGCCACGTGCCGAGGATCGTCGCGACGAGCTCGGGCGTGCGCGGCAGCAGGCCGGCCACCACGTCGCCCGGCTTCACGCCCTGCGCGACGAGCAGGTTCGCGACCCGCGCCGACCACGCCTGCATCTGCGCGAACGTGAAGCGGTGGTGCCGCCCGCCGATGTCGATCCAGTCGAGTGCGACCGCGTCCGCCGTCGCGTGCCGGTCGCAGCACTCGACGCACGCGTTCATGCCGCGCTCCAGATCGCCGTGCAGCTGCGCGGCGGCGGTCTCGATTCTGAACCGGGCCACGGCGTCGGCGTAGGCCGGCACCGCCCGGGCGGTCGCTCCATCAGGCATGCGTGTCTCCTGTACGTTATGGCCGCCGTCGAGCCAGGAGCGCGACGGGGCATACATCGATAGTAGACAGCCCGCACATTGCATTCAATGACAAACAGAATCTAGAATCGTGATCGCTTTTGCCATGTCGGGAGGACGCAGAAAAATGGGGCCGCAGATGATTTCGCCGGATTTCGTCGACGATGCGCTCGCGTGCCTGGGCCGGCAAGGCCTGCCGACGGAACCGGTATTGCACGCCGCCGGCCTCCCGGCCGCCGTGCGCGAGCCCGTCACGCCGCAACAGTACGGCCGGCTGTGGCTGGCGATCGCCGGCACGCTCGACGACGAATTCTTCGGCCTCGCCGCGCGCCCGATGCGACGAGGCAGCTTCACGCTGCTGTGCCACGCGGTGCTGCACGCCGGCACGCTCGAGCAGGCGCTGCGCCGCGCGCTGCAGTTCCTTCGCGTGGTGCTCGACGAACCGCACGGCGAACTCGTCGTGGCCGGCGGGCAGGCGCAAATCGTGCTGACGCAGACGGGCGCACCCTATCCGGCGTTCGCCTACCGCACGTTCTGGCTGATCCTGCTCGGCGTCGCGTGCTGGCTGACCGGCCGGCGCATTCCGCTGCAACGGATCGATTTCGCGTGCCCAAGCCCCGACCAGCGCAGCGACTATCACCAGTTCTTCGGCGTCCCCGTGCATTTCGACCGGCCCGACAGCCGGCTCGCGTTCAACGCCGCGTATCTCGCGCTGCCGACGATCCGTTCCGAGCAGGCACTGAAAACCTTCCTGCGCGGCGCGCCCGGCAACCTGCTGGTTCGCTACCGGCACGACACCGGCTGGGTCGCGAAAACGCGCGCGCACCTGAAAGCGCTGCCGGCCGCCGAGTGGCCCGACTTCGACGCGCTGGCCGTGCGCCTCGGCACGACGCCGGCGACGCTGCGACGGCGCCTGCGCAGCGAAGGGCAGAGCTTCGCGGCGATCAAGGACGAGCTGCGCGGCGCGCTGGCCCAGTCGCTGCTGCGCGCTCACGCGCTCAGCGTCGCGGAGATCGCGGCCGAGCTCGGCTTCACCGAGCCGAGCGCGTTCCATCGCGCGTTCCGCAAGTGGACGGGCACGAGCCCCGGCGCGTTTCGCCGCGACGTGCATGCGGCAAAAGCGGAGCCTTGACGCGCGAAGCGCACGCGGCGCGCTTCGAACATTCGGGTTGTCACCTCACGCTGGCACCGGCGCCGCGGAGCAGTCAGTCGCCGGACGAAAGCGCGCCGCTCGACCGGTCAGCAGTCGATCCCGAGCACTTCGCGTGCGGTCGCATCGACCGCCTTGCGCATCGTGCCGACCAGTTCGTCGATCTGCGCATGATCGATCACCAGTGGCGGCGCAACGATCAGGCGGCCGTTGGTCGATCGCACGATCGCACCGAGTTCGAAACCGACCGTCCGGCTGTGCCAGGTCAGGTCGGCCTCGTTCTCGAAGCGCTCGCGCGTCGCCTTGTCCTTCGCGAACTGGATCGCACCGACCGCGCCCACACCCTGAATCTCGCCGACGAGCGGATGACCGTCGAATGCGTCGCGCAGCGCCTTCTGCAGGTACGGGCCCGTATCCGTCCTCGTCCGCTCGACGAGGCCCTCGCGCTCGAGCACGTCGAGGTTCGCCAGCGCGACGGCGGCCGCGACCGGGTGCCCCGAATACGTCAGCCCGTGCGCATAGACGCCACCCTTGTCGACCAGCGCATCGCCGACGCGCCGGCTCATGATCAGGCCGCCCATCGGCACATAACCCGACGTCAACCCCTTGGCCATGCAGATCAGGTCGGGTTCGAAGCCGAAGTGACGATGCGCGAACCACTCGCCGGTACGGCCGAAGCCGCCGATCACTTCATCCGCGCAAAGCAGCACGTCATACTGGCGGCAGATGCGTTCGATCTCCTGCCAGTAGCCGTCCGGCGGGAAAATCATCCCGCCCGCCCCCTGGAACGGCTCCGCGACGAAGGCGGCGACGCGGTCCGCACCGATCTCGAGGATCTTGCGCTCGAGCGACAGCGCCGCCTGCCTGCCGAATGCCTCGGGGCTCAGGTCGCCGCCGTTCGCGTACCAGTACGGTTCGTCGACGTGCGTGACGTTCGGAATCGGCAGGTCGCCCATTTCATGCATGAACGCCATGCCGCCCAGCGACGCACTGCCGACCGTCGACCCGTGATAGCCGTTCACGCGGCCGATCAGCACCTTCTTCGCCGGCTGGCCCATCACGTCCCAGAAGCGCCGTACCGTGCGGATCAGTACCTCATTCGATTCGGAACCCGAATTGGTATACACCACATGGCTGAAGCGATTGCCGAGCAGCGCGAACAGCCGCTCCGACAGTTCGATCACCGACGGGTGGGTCGTATGAAAGAACATGTTGTAGTACGACAGCGCCTTCATCTGCCGCGCGGCGGCGTCGACCAGCTCCGGCCGGCCATAACCGACGTTGGTACACCACAGCCCGGACATGCCGTCCAGATAGCGGTTGCCGTCGTTGTCCCATAGATATACACCTTCGCCGCGCACCATCACGCGCGCGCCCTCCTCGTTCAGCGCCTTCTGGTCGACGAATGCATGCAGGTGATGCGCGGCGTCGCTGCGTTGATAGTCCTGGGTCGTACGATGCGGAAAGTGGGGGGCATTCATGGGCAAGTCTCCGGTGCGTTGTAGGGATAAAAGCGCGGTCGTGCCGCCCGGCGCGGCCATTGGCGGCCCGCCGGGCCGAATCAGTAGCTGATCCAGGTCGTCTTCAGGCCCGTGTACTTGTCGATCGCGTGCAGCGACAGATCGCGGCCGAAGCCCGACTGGCGGAACCCGCCGAACGGCGTCTGCGCGCTCAGCGCATCGACCGTGTTGACGGACACCGTGCCGGCCCGCAGCCGGCCCGATACGCGATGCGCGCGCGACAGGCTGCCGGTCCACACCGACGCGGCCAGCCCATAGATCGAATCGTTCGCGAGCCGCACGGCCTCGTCCTCGGTATCGAACGCCATCACCGACAGCACCGGTCCGAAGATTTCCTCGCGCGCGATCGCGTCGTCCGGCTGCACGTCGATGAAGATCGTCGGTTCGATGAAGTAGCCCTTGCCGTCGACACGCGGTGCGCCGCCGCCGATCGCGAGCGTCGCGCTGTCGCGGCCGCGCGCGATCCATTCACGCACGCGCCGATGCTGCTGCTCATCGACGATCGCGCCCATCCCGCTCGACGGATCGAGCGGATCGCCCGGCATGAATGCGGCGGCATGCGCAATCAGCCGGTCGACGAACGCATCGTGGATCGAGCGCTGGACCAGCAGCCGCGAGTTCGCGGAACACACTTCGCCCTGGTTGAAGAAGATGCCGAAGCACGCCTTGCGTGCGGCGAGATCGAGATCGTCCGCATCGTCGAAGACAAGGTTCGGGCTCTTGCCGCCGCATTCGAGCCACACCTGCTTCATGTTCGACTGCGCGGCGTACTCGAGGAATTTCTTGCCGACGGCCGTCGATCCCGTGAACGCGAGTACGTCGACGTCGGGATGCAGTCCGAGCGCGCGCCCCGCGGTCTCGCCGTCACCCGGCACGACGTTCAGCACGCCGGGCGGCAGGCCGGCCTCGAGCGCCAGCTCCGCGACACGCAGCGCGGACAGCGGCGACTGTTCCGCCGGCTTCAGCACGACGCTGTTGCCGGCGGCAAGCGCCGGCGCCACCTTCCACGCGACCATGTCGAGCGGAAAATTCCACGGCACGACCACGCCGACCACGCCCAGCGGTTCGCGCGTGACGACCGCGAGGTTACCGGGATCGGCCGACGCGACTTCGCCGTGCAGCTTGTCGACGGCTTCGCCATACCAACCGAACAGGCCGCCCGCGGCCGGCACGTCGATGCCGAACGCGTCCGCGACGCGCTTGCCCATGTTGAGCGAATCGAGCAGCGCGAGCTCTTCGCCATGCGCGGCGATGAGCTCGCCGAGCCGGCACAGCACGCGCTTGCGCTCGGCCGGCGCGCAGCGCGACCAGACGCCGGATTCGAACGCGTGGCGCGCGGCGCGCACCGCATCGTCGACGTCCGGCGCGCCGCACGACGCGACTTCCGCGATGACGGCCTCGGTCGCCGGATTGATCGCGGCGAACGTCCGCCCGCTGCGGGCCGGCACGCCGCGCCCGCCGATATGCGCGAGCGTTCTCGAGACGACCTGCGCCGCGAGACGTCTCCAGTCCGCGTGCTGACGGCTTTCTGTTGAAGTTGGGTTCATTCAAGGCTCCGTTGTGACGACCCGGCGCTAGTGTGGGGTGCTCCGCCCGGCTTCTACCCGACGACGGACGTTGGCGGCCACGACCTCGGCCCATGACCGCCGTGCATCGCGGCAGTCGTCCGGTCGGCCAACTGTCGGTGATCAAAAGGAGATTTGAAAGAACAGTTTTTCTTCTCACTGACGAGGTTATTTCTATCCATTCGATCGTCGTGCAGCGGGGTTTTCCTGCCGCGTCACGATCGCGGCGCCGTTCGTTTTGGAGGTGATTGCTTCGGCATTCCGGTGCGAGCCTGCGTGAAAACGCTACGCAACAGTGCGTCGGCACGACGTTGCGCCCCGCGCCGTCCGACCACATACTGGTCGGCCAGTCCGCACGAGGTTGCGTCGATGGGGAGTATCGATCAGGGTGCCGCTTCGGTCTTTGGCGTGATCGGCACGGCCGTGTCCCTGCTGGCGGCGGTTCCGTACGCGCTCGCGATCTACCGGCGCACCGTTCGCCCGCATCTGTTCACGTGGCTCGTCTGGTCGGTCGTCACCGCGATCGCGGCGGCCGGCCAGTTCGCTGCAGGCGCGGGGCCGTCCGCATGGTGCACGGCGGCGATTGCCGTCACGTGCCTTCTGACGCTGGTGGCGAGCATCTTTCGCGGCGATCGCGGCTGGACCGGCCTCGACTGGGTTTTTCTGGGCGCGGCGCTGTCGGCCGTGCCGTTGTGGATGCTGACCGACGACCCGACGATCTCGATCTGCCTGGTCACGCTGATCGAGCTTGCCGGCCTCGGCCCGACCGTGCGCAAGACGATCCGCGATCCGTGGAGCGAAAGCCTCGCCTATTTCGCGCTGTGCGTGCTCAAGTACGCGCTGGCGTTGCTGGCACTGAACACGTGGCGTGGCGCGGTCGCGTTCTATCCGGTCGTCAACGTCATCGCGTCGATCGGCATCTGCGTGGTGATGCTGGTCCGGCGTCAATCGCTGTCGAATGCGCGGTAGGTTTTATCCGCCGCCGCTGCGTGTGCAACCCTTCGGGGATGAAGCGAGGATCCGACATGGATGCAATCCGTACTGTCATCGAACCGTTTGAAACCGCGCTGCGTGCGGCGATGCTGGTCAACGACGTCGACGCGCTCGATACACTGCTGGACGACGATCTGGTGTTCACCGCCCCGACCGGCCAGATCATTTCCAAGGAAGACGACCTGTCCGTGCATCGTGCGAAGCTGCTGCGCCTGGAGAAACTCGACGTCCACGAAATGCGCGCCTGCGCGATCGACGCGATGATCCTGACCACGACGAAAGCGACACTCGCCGGCCATTTCGACGGCATCGCGTTCGACGGCACGTTTGCCTATACGCGCCTCTGGCGCCGCTCGAGCACGGGCTGGCGCATCGTCGCCGGGCACGCTTCGCAGGTCATGTAGGCTGCGCCCGGTTCCGGCTGTCCGGACATTCGCGCACAGGTGAAGGTGTCGCACCCGTCCATGCCGCGAATGTCGGGTAGCCGATACGCGCGTCGTCAAGCGGGCTGCAACGCCGACGCACGATTGTCCGCGAGCTTGAACTCGCCGACCGTCTGCGCGAGCCTGGCAGCCTGCTCGCGCAACAACGTCGCCGCGGCCGCCGACTGCTCGACGAGCGCCGCATTCTGCTGCGTCGCGTCGTCGAGATGCGACACGGCCTGATTCACCTGCTCGAGCCCCGTGCTCTGCTCCTTCGCCGCCACGGTCATTTCGGCGATCACGCCCGTGATGCCGCGCACGCCCTCGACGATCTCGTCCATCGTCGCCCCGGCCGTCTGGACGAGTCCGGAGCCGCCCTCGATCTTCTCGACCGACGAGTGAATCAGCTGCTTGATCTCCTTGGCGGCTTGCGCGCTGCGCTGTGCGAGTGCACGCACCTCGCCCGCGACGACCGCAAAGCCGCGGCCGTGCTCGTTCGCACGTGCTGCCTCGACGGCGGCGTTCAACGCGAGGATGTTGGTCTGGAACGCAATGCCGTCGATCACGCCGACGATGTTGGCGATTTCGCCGGACGCTTGCGTGATGTCGTTCATCGTCGACACGACCTCGCTCACGACCGAGCCGCCGCGCAACGCGACAGTCGACGCGGATTCCGCCAGACGGCTCACCTGGCTGGCGGCATCGGCCGAGTTGCGGGCCGTGCCGGCGATTTCCTCGAGCGCGGCGGCCGTCTCCTGCAAGCTCGACGCCGCATGTTCGGTCCGGCTCGACAGATCCTGGTTGCCCTGTGCGATCTCGGCGCTCGCGAGGTTGACGGATTCGCTGAATTCGCGAATCTGCAGCAGGATCGTGCTGATCTTTTCGGCGAACAGGTTGAACGCATGCGCGATCTGCGCGGCTTCGTCCGCGCCGTCGGCGGGCAGGCGTTTCGTCAGGTCGCCGCTGCCGCTCGAGACGTCCATGAGCGCATCGCGAACCAGCAGGATGCGCTTGAAAGCCGCGTTCGTCATCGCGCCGACGAGCGCCGCCGCGATGACGGCGACGATCAGGATGGCAGCCAGCGTCGTGGTCGCGACCGCACGCATGCCGGCCGTCACGTCGGCCTTGTCGAGCGCGAGGACCAGCGACCAGTCGGTGCCTGCGATCGGCTGTGCGCGCACCAGCTTGGTGGCCCCGTCGATGTCGACCGCGACAGGCGCGGACGCCGTTTGCAGCGCGCCGAGGTGATCGGAGTCGAGCGCAGGCGAAAGGCCGGTCGCAGGTTTCATGATCAGGTCGGTCTTCGCCGACGCGATCACGCGCCCGCTCTTGTCCACCAGGAACGCGAAACTCGCCGGTGTCGGGTGAACGGAGGTGACGATCGCGCTCACGCTCTCCATGAACAGGCTGGCGGCCAGCACGCCCTTCACGGCGCCGTCGCGCACCACGGGCACCGCGAACGCGACGGCCGGCTTGCCGGTCGTCGCATCACGGTAGAGCGCCGTCACGACCAGCTGGCCCGCGCTGACGGCTTGCTTGTACCAGGGCCGTGCGGTCGGATCGTAGCCGGGCGCGAGCGGGACGTTCGAGAACGCAGTCTTGTCCGGCAAGCCAAGCGTCAGCACCTCGAAGCCACCCGACTTGCCGAGCAGTTTCAATGCCGGCAGCGGGTCGCCTTCGCCGATCGCGATCGTGTCGGCGAGTGCCTGGGTCGCCCGCGCCCTGCTGGCCACCCATTCGTTGATCGCGAGCGCGTGGCCGGCGAGGATCGACTTGTGGTTCTGGTCGATGGCCTCGTCGTTGTGGTTCTTGACGACGTAATAGACCAGTCCGCCCGTCACGGCCAGCGCCGTGACCACGATGGCGACGCAGGTCGCAAGTATCCGAGCACGAATCGAGGACAGCATGATGACTTCGATCTCCGTTACCGCGTTATTTGAATGGGGTTGCCGAAGGCCGGCAACGTCCTGTTTAACGACAGCGGTGGCGGGAACTTAAGGCCTGACTGGCCTGACCAGTTCAGACGAGAGGTTGGCAGGGCTGCGAAGTCGGAAAAGACAGAGTCGATTCGGCGAGATCGGACTATCGTGCCGACTGTCCGTGGTGCGTCGAGGGAAAGCGTTCAGCAGCGGATTTTCACCGGCGCCACAATATCCGGGCGCCTGAAACGTCTTCACAGGCATGGAATCGCCACCCACTTCGCACATGATGACCGACCCAGACCGCGACATCACGGCGACGGTGATGCGTGAACGATCGAGGCTAGTGAGCTTCATCCGGCGCCGGATACGCGACCCGGACGATGCCGAGGACATCCTGCAGGATGTGTTTTACGAATTCGTGCAGGCGTATCGGCTGCCTGCCCCGATCGAGCAGGCGAGCGCGTGGCTGTTCCGTACCGCGCGCAACCGCATCATCGATCGTTTTCGCAAGAAGAAGGAGCAGCCGCTGACCGATCTGCTCGAAGCCGAAGACGAACCGGACGGCGAGTATCGGCTGGACCTCGCGCTACCGGCGCACGACGCCGGCCCCGAAGCGCTCTACGCCCGCACGCTGGTGCTCAAGGCGTTGCAGGATGCGCTCGACGAGTTGCCCGCCAATCAGCGTGAGGTTTTCATCGCGCATGAACTGGAAGGGCAGTCCTTCAAGGAGATGGCCGCGCAAAGCGGTATCGCGCTCAATACCCTGCTCGCGCGCAAACGCTATGCGGTCCTGCATCTGCGCGCCCGGATGCAGCCCATTTATGACGAACTGGACAACTAACGGAGTCGACGGATGAATTTTCGAATCAGATGTGCCGGCAAGGCACTGCTCGTGGTGATCGCCATAGGCGTGCTCGGATGGGTCGTCATGATGCTGTGGAACTGGGTGATGCCGGCGTTATTCGTCGGCGCCCGGACGATCGACTTCGCCCATGCGCTGGGCCTGCTGGTGTTGAGCCGCATTCTGTTCGGCGGATTCCGCGGACACCGTGGCTGGCACGGCCGACGCCACTGGCGCAAGTGGGAATCGATGACGCCGGAAGAGCGCGAGCGTTTTCGGGCCGCGTGGCGATCGGGCAGCAACCCGCGCACGGGAGAGTGAACATGCGCGAACGATCCACGGGCAGCTGCAAACAGAAGCCGGGGGTGATTGCGCCGGTCGTCGACCTGAAACGTTGCGAAGGCAAGGGGGATTGCGTCACCGTTTGCCCGGAAAACGTATTCGAGATCCGGCGCATCGATCAGTCCGACTACGTCGGCCTCGGCATGATGCATCGCCTGAAGTTGCGCGTGCATGGAATGAAAGTCGCCTACACGCCGAATGCGCATGCGTGCCGGTCATGCGGGCTTTGCGTGACGGCGTGTCCGGAACGCGCCATCACGCTCGCCCGAAGCACGTAGCATCGCCGGTTGGTCGGCGGCCGAACCTCAGCGCGGGAAACCCGGCGGAGGGAGCAGTCGCTGGATGCGTCGTCGACCTCATCAATCTCTCCAGGGAATGCACATGACTCCACCCACCATCGCTCTTCTGCAAAGGCTTCATGAGGAGAGCCGAGCCGAAATCATCGCGCGCGCACGCGCGCAGTTCCAGGGATCGAACGAAGCGTTCCTGACGCTCGGCGACGAATACGAGGCGCTTGCTCCCCGGCTGCGGGGACGATTTCTCGAAATGCTCGGGTTGTCCAGCGAAGACTTCGAGTCCTCGGAAGGCAGCCCGCTATCGTTGGCCGTGTCGGCGGAAACGGGAAGATTCCTGCGCAACATGGTGCTTTCGCAACGGCCGGCCCGAATCCTCGAACTCGGCAGTTCCCGCGGCGTGTCCACGCTCTATTTCGCGGAGGCGCTGCGCATGTTGGGCCGCGGCGTGGTCGTCGCGACCGAGCGCGACACGCTCAAGTGCGCACATCTGCGCGCGCACGCCAAAACGGCAGGCCTGGACGCTTATGTCGATTTGCGGGAGGGCGACGTATTCGAGACCGTTGCCGAATTGGACGGGGCCTTCGACCTGGTATTCATCGACGTTTGGGCCGACGCTTATCTGAGACTGTTCAAGCAGATCGAGCACCTGCTGCGCCCGGGATCGGTCGTGCTTGCCGACAACATGTACACAGCCGAGGATGCCGTTCGACCCTACAAGCAATACCTGGACGACGATCCGCGGTTTTCGACCACGACGCTGGACTTTGAATCGGGGGTCGAATTTACGGTCGTCGTATCTTGAGTCGGGATGTCGTCGAATGGATGCGATGAATCGAGCACCTTTCTGCGTCGACGCGCATTTCCGTCGCCGAAATGCAAAAACCCCCGCCTTTTCGGGCGGGGGTTTCTGGCTTAGGGAGCCTGACGATTACCTACTTTCACACGGGAATCCGCACTATCATCGGCGTAGAGTCGTTTCACGGTCCTGTTCGGGATGGGAAGGGGTGGGACCGACTCGCTATGGTCATCAGGCAAAGAGGGTTGTTGTGCTGACTTCGCAGCACAACCAATCTTGGAAGAAGCAGTAATTTTGGGGTTGTGCGTATCAGCACATCGCGGTCATTCAACCGCTGTCTGTAAAACAGACTTGTTATAGGATCAAGCCTTACGGGCAATTAGTATCAGTTAGCTGAACGCATTACTGCGCT
>NZ_CADFDK010000013.1 GCF_902832885.1 Burkholderia seminalis DSM 23518 | reverse complement strand
GGGGGGTGCCCCTATGTGTTTCGTCAAGCGTTAGGGGCTGACTTGGGTTGGTAAATGGTGCCGTCGCGCAGCATGGCGAACAGGACGTCGCAACGTCGCCGTGCCAGCGCGATGAGCGCTTGGTTGTGGCGCTTGCCCTGCTGGATCTTGCGCGCGTAGTAGGCCCGCGAGACGGGGTCCCGCAAGGCCGCGAAGGCGGATAGGAACAAGGCGCGTTTGAGCACCTTGTTCCCTCGTCTGGATGGATGCTCACCGCGGATGGATGAGCCCGAGCGCCGGGTGACCGGGGCGAGACCAGCGTAGGCCGCCAAGTGGGCGGCCGAAGCGAACGCTTTATGCGCGACCTCGGTCAGGAGTCTGGCGGCGGTCCTGACGCCGACTCCCGGCATGCTGGTCAGGACCGGCCAAAGAGGGTGAGCAAGCACCAGTCGCTCAACTTCGGCGGCGACCTCGTCGCGTTGCTTACGCAAGGCCGCAAGCTGTTGGGCCAAGCGAGGCATGACGATGGTGGCAGCTTGCGTGCCGGGCACGGTCACGGCTTGTTCGCTCAGCGCCTGAACGATCTCGGTCGCCAAGCCTTTGCCCATGCGCGGTGCGAGCTTGGTCAGGCGGTTGGCGAGCGTCTTCTCGCTGGTGGCGGCAAGTGCGGCGGGCGACGGGTAGCGCTCAAGCAGATTGAGTACCGCTGGATGATCGAGGCGCGGTCCGAGAACGCGTTCGAGAGCGGGATGGATCTGGGTGAGCAAGCCGCGAATGCGGTTACTGGTTTGAGTGACTTGGTCGGCGAGATCATCGTCGAAGCCGCACAGCATGGTGAGTTCGGCGAGCTGCTCGTCGGCCAACCGAAGCGAGCGCAGCGTGTGCGGCATCGAGCGAGCGGCTTCGGCAATGATCGCGGCATCGCGGGCATCGGTCTTGGCTTCGCCAGCGTGCAAATCAGCGATGCGGCGCATGGCCAGTCCCGGCAGATAGGCGACGAGTACGCCTTCGGCGCGGGCGACAGCTACAGGAAGCGCGCCGATGGTGGACGGTTGATCGACGACGAACAGGAGTCGACCGTGAGTCTTGAGCTCGGCGATGAGGGCTCGCAGCTTGACCTCGTCGTTGGGTAGCGCCTTGTTGTACAGGCGCTTGCCGTTCCGATCGAGCGCGACGGCATGATGCTGGCCTTTACCGACGTCGACGCCGACGAAGACATCGACGGCGCCATGTTGTTGAGTGTCTTGCATCGAAGTATGAGCAGAGTGAACGGATTGGCCTGCAACAACGGTGGCAAGTCTCGGCATCCACGTTACGGACGGCGTCGGGATATCCCGGCCAAACCCCTATCAGCGATCACCAGCCACCCACCAGGCCCGGTGACAACACCCCCCGGATCATGACTGCGACTGGGGGGCGAGAATCATGCCGGGCCTGGCTGGCCAAAGCCCCGACAATCGGGGCGTGAAGATAGTAACGGGGGCGCGAGCGCGGCGCTCGGCAAGGTCGGCGTCGTCACGCATCGGGACCAGGCGTCGCTCGCCGTGCGCGCGTCGAATGCCGCGGGGATGCAGGCGGCGGTGCCGGCAGGCCTCGCGCTGCCGTCGCGCTACGACACGTCCGCGCAGATGGCGGCCATGCGGCGGCGCGATCTCTACCTGCTGGGCAACGCCGGCATGCAGCTCGCGATGCTGCGGCTCGACCTGATCAACCGCGCGTACCCGAACGGCTGATGCGCCAGCCACGGGGCGCGGCGCGCGACCCGGGCGATGCGGCCGCGCGATCGCCGCCCGCCGGATCGTGCGTGCCCCGTTTTGCCGGGTAATGCCGATACAGGTATTGGCACTACCAGCCAAACTACTGTTTTTAATGGGTTTTTTCGCGCCCGGCCTGAGCCGGGGCGCACGCTGCGTGGCATAATCGACTTCATCCGCAAGGCTTGTAGTCACAACGACCCCGCATACCCATGGCACAGACTCTCTACGACAAACTGTGGAACACCCACGTGGTCCACACCGAGGAAGACGGCACGACCCTGCTCTACATCGACCGTCAGCTGCTGCACGAAGTCACGAGCCCGCAGGCGTTCGAAGGGCTGAAGATGACGCATCGCCCGGTGTGGCGCATCAGCGCGAACCTCGCCGTGTCGGACCACAACGTGCCGACGACGGACCGCAGCCACGGCATCGCCGATCCCGTCTCGAAGCTGCAGGTCGACACGCTCGACGCGAACTGCGATGCGTTCGGCATCACGCAGTTCAAGATGAACGACGTGCGCCAGGGCATCGTCCACATCATCGGGCCGGAACAGGGCGCGACGCTGCCGGGCATGACGATCGTGTGCGGCGATTCGCACACGTCGACGCACGGCGCGTTCGGCGCGCTCGCGCACGGCATCGGCACGTCGGAAGTCGAGCACGTGCTCGCGACGCAAACCCTGCTGCAGAAGAAGAGCAAGAACATGCTCGTGAAGGTCGAGGGCGCACTGCCGCGCGGCTGTACCGCGAAGGACATCGTGCTCGCGATCATCGGCAAGATCGGTACGGCGGGCGGCACGGGCTACGCGATCGAATTCGGCGGCTCGACGATCCGCGCGCTGACGATGGAAGGCCGCATGACCGTCTGCAACATGGCGATCGAAGCCGGCGCGCGCGCGGGCATGGTCGCGGTGGACGACACGACGATCGATTACCTGAAGGGCCGGCCGTTCGTGCCGACCGGCGCGGAATGGGATCAGGCCGTCGAATACTGGCGCCAGTTCAAGTCGGACGACGGCGCGCAGTTCGACCGCGTGGTCGAGCTGAACGCGGCCGAGATCGTCCCGCAGGTCACGTGGGGCACGTCGCCGGAAATGGTCACGTCGATCGACGGTCGCGTGCCCGATCCCGAGCGCGAGAAGGATCCGGTCAAGCGCGACGCGATGGAGCGCGCGCTGGCCTACATGGCGCTCGAGCCGAACACGCCGATCGAATCGATCAAGGTCGACAAGATCTTCATCGGCTCGTGCACGAACGCACGGATCGAGGATATCCGCGCGGCCGCGTATGTCGTGAAGAAGCTGAACCGCCGGATCGCATCGAACGTGCGGCTCGCGATGGTCGTGCCGGGTTCGGGCCTCGTGAAGGCGCAGGCCGAGCGCGAAGGGCTCGACAAGGTGTTCACCGATGCGGGCTTCGAATGGCGCGAGCCGGGCTGTTCGATGTGCCTCGCGATGAACGCCGACCGGCTCGATCCGGGCGAGCGCTGCGCGTCGACGTCGAACCGCAACTTCGAGGGCCGGCAGGGCGCGGGCGGTCGCACGCACCTCGTGAGCCCCGCGATGGCGGCAGCCGCGGCGATCGAAGGTCACTTCGTCGACATTCGCCAGCTGGGGTAACGCGTGACGGCAACGAAGGTCATCGCGCGGCTGGTTGCCGCGCTGGCGCTGGCGGGGCTGGGCTTCGGCCTCGCGGGCTGCAATACCGTCCGCGGCTTCGGCGAGGACGTCAACGCCGCGGGCAACGCGCTCAAGCGCGCCGCGGACTGACACCGCCACCGAGAATTTGTCGATGTGTGCCGGCCGCGTGCCGGCCCTTCAACCGGATAGACGGATCATGGAAAAATTCACTGTACATACCGGCGTCGTGGCGCCGCTCGATCGCGAGAACGTCGACACCGACGCGATCATCCCGAAGCAGTTCCTGAAGTCGATCAAGCGCACGGGCTTCGGTCCGAACGCGTTCGACGAATGGCGCTACCTCGATCACGGCGAGCCGGGCCAGGACAACTCGAAGCGTCCGCTGAATCCGGACTTCGTGCTGAACCAGCCGCGCTACCAGGGCGCATCGGTGCTGCTCGCCCGCAAGAACTTCGGCTGCGGCAGCTCGCGCGAGCACGCACCGTGGGCGCTGCAGCAGTACGGCTTCCGCGCGATCATCGCGCCGAGCTTCGCGGACATCTTCTTCAACAACTGCTACAAGAACGGCCTGCTGCCGATCGTGCTGACCGAGCAGCAGGTCGATCACCTGTTCAACGAGACGGCGGCGTTCAACGGCTTTCAACTGACGATCGACCTCGACGCCCAGGTCGTGCGCTCGGGCGACGGCCGCGAGTATCCGTTCGAGATCACCGCGTTCCGCAAGTACTGCCTGCTGAACGGCTTCGACGACATCGGCCTCACGCTGCGCCACGCGGACAAGATCCGCCAGTTCGAAGCGGAGCGGCTCGTGAAGCAGCCGTGGCTCAACACCAAGCTGGTCGGCTGATCGTGCCTTTCGGGCGGGCGCGCCAGCGGCGCGTTCGCCGGCCTGCCTCATACAACCTACCCAGTCAGGAATTTCGCATGAAGATTGCAGTGCTGCCCGGCGACGGCATCGGTCCGGAAATCGTCAAGGAAGCCGTGAAGGTGCTGAACGCACTCGACGAGAAGTTCGAACTCGAACAGGCGCCGGTCGGCGGCGCCGGCTACGAGGCGAGCGGCCATCCGCTGCCCGACGCGACGCTGGCGCTCGCGAAGGAAGCCGACGCGATCCTGTTCGGCGCGGTCGGCGACTGGAAGTACGACTCGCTCGAGCGCGCGCTGCGCCCCGAGCAGGCGATCCTCGGGCTGCGCAAGCATCTCGAGCTGTTCGCGAACTTCCGCCCGGCGATCTGCTATCCGCAGCTCGTCGATGCCTCGCCGCTGAAGCCGGAACTCGTCGCGGGCCTCGACATCCTGATCGTGCGCGAACTGAACGGCGACATCTACTTCGGCCAGCCGCGCGGCGTGCGTGCGGCACCGGACGGCCCGTTCGCCGGCGAACGCGAAGGCTTCGACACGATGCGCTATTCGGAACCGGAAGTGCGCCGCATCGCGCACGTCGCGTTCCAGGCCGCCCGCAAGCGCGCGAAGAAGCTGCTGTCGGTCGACAAGTCGAACGTGCTCGAAACGTCGCAGTTCTGGCGCGACGTCGTGATCGACGTGTCGAAGGAATACGCGGACGTCGAGCTGTCGCACATGTACGTCGACAACGCGGCGATGCAGCTCGCGAAGGCGCCGAAGCAGTTCGACGTGATCGTCACGGGCAACATGTTCGGCGACATCCTGTCCGATGAGGCGTCGATGCTGACGGGCTCGATCGGCATGCTGCCGTCGGCGTCGCTCGACAAGAACAACAAGGGCCTGTACGAGCCGTCGCACGGTTCGGCGCCGGACATCGCGGGCAAGGGCATTGCCAACCCGCTCGCGACGATCCTGTCGGCCGCGATGCTGCTGCGCTACTCGCTGAATCGCGCGGAGCAGGCCGATCGCATCGAGCGCGCGGTGAAAACGGTGCTCGAACAGGGCTACCGTACGGGCGACATCGCCACGCCGGGCTGCCGGCAGGTCGGCACGGCGGCGATGGGCGATGCGGTGGTCGCGGCGCTGTAAGGCAACGCGGCAGTAATATAGAAAGGGCGCGAACAGGCCGGGAAAATCGGCCGGTTCGCCCCCGGTTGGCCGTTGTGCGGGCCACCGGCTTTGTGTAGACTCGAACGATGGCGCTGATTTCCCTGATCTCCCCGGTCCTGAAACTCCACGGCAACACTGCCCGTGCGGGTGCGCGCGCCATCGTCATCACGAAAACCATTACCACGAAAACGATCATTAAACGCTGATCGCCGTCGTGCCCGCCTGTTTCCCCGCGCGGTCACGCGGGGACGGAAATGGCGGGGAGGCTCCATTCAAAGCAAAGGGTTAGTCATGAACGTAGGTCTCGTAGGTTGGCGCGGCATGGTCGGCAGCGTCCTGATGCAGCGCATGCAGGAAGAAGGCGATTTCGACCTGATCGAACCGGTGTTTTTCAGCACCAGCAACACGGGCGGCAAGGCGCCGTCGTTCGCGAAAAACGAGACTACGCTCAAGGACGCGACCAACGTCGACGAGCTGAAGAAGTGCGACGTGATCATCACGTGCCAGGGCGGCGACTACACGAACGACGTGTTCCCGAAGCTGCGCGCGGCCGGCTGGAACGGCTACTGGATCGACGCGGCATCGTCGCTGCGGATGAAGGACGACGCGGTCATCATCCTCGACCCGGTCAACCTCGACGTGATCAAGGACGCGCTCGTCAAGGGCACGAAGAACTTCGTCGGCGGCAACTGCACGGTCAGCCTGATGCTGATGGCGCTCGGCGGCCTGTTCCGCGAGAACCTCGTCGACTGGATGACGGCGATGACCTACCAGGCCGCATCGGGCGCGGGCGCGCAGAACATGCGCGAGCTGCTGTCGCAGATGGGCACGCTGAACGGCGCGGTGCAGGAACAGCTGGCCGATCCGGCGTCGGCGATCCTCGACATCGACCGCCGCGTGCTGGCCGCGATGAACAGCGATGCGATGCCGACGAGCCACTTCGGCGTGCCGCTGGCCGGTTCGCTGATTCCGTGGATCGACAAGGATCTCGGCAACGGGATGTCGAAGGAAGAGTGGAAGGGCGGCGCGGAAACCAACAAGATCCTCGGCAAGCCGGCCATGGGCGAGCCGGGCTCGATCCCGGTCGACGGCCTGTGCGTGCGGATCGGCGCGATGCGCTGCCACTCGCAGGCACTGACGATCAAGCTGAAGAAGGATGTGCCGCTCGACGAGATCAACGGCATCCTCGCGTCGGCGAACGACTGGGTGAAGGTCGTGCCGAACGAGCGCGAAGCGTCGATGCGCGACCTGTCGCCGGCGAAGATCACGGGCACGCTGACGGTGCCGGTCGGCCGCCTGCGCAAGCTCGCGATGGGCGGCGAATACCTGTCCGCGTTCACGGTCGGCGACCAGCTGCTGTGGGGCGCGGCCGAGCCGCTGCGCCGCATGCTGCGCATCCTGCTCGACAAGTAAGCCTGTCAGCATGTCCGGCCCGCGGGCCGGACTGCGCGCGATGACGCGCCGCGTCGGCCCCCGGTTCGGGGCTGGCGCGGCGCGTTTTTCATGTGCGAATGGATCGGCGCATGCTCGGCAGCGTCTGGTCGACTGCCTGCCGCGTCTTGATCGTCCGCGGGCTGCCCGGCGCGGCGATGATTTTCACCCATTGATGCGGCTGTGTTCGATCTGCCCGGCGGCCGGCCGCGGCATGCGGACCCGGGCGGCGCGATGGCCCGATCGCCGGGCGGCCGCGCCGGGTTGCACCGGCCGGCGACGAATTCGGCCCGAATGCGATCGCGTGAAGTAAACTACGCGGTTACGACGCACAGACCCGCCGAAAGCGTCGCGTTCCGCGCGACGCTTTTGCATTTCTGCGGCAACTTTATTGACGCCTTCAACCGCGAATCCGAGCCGCGCCCGCGCGCGGCGATAGAGCCCACGATGTCCCGAATTTCCTTGTTTCCGCGTCAGTCCCGTCTGTCGCGCGCCGTGCGTGGCGCGCTGGCGATCCTGGCGCTCGGCGCAGCCGCATCGGCCTGGGCCGTCGGCACCGTCGAACTGCCGGCGTCCGCCGTCGGCGGCGCCGTACCGCTTACCGTGACGGTCCAGCCGGGCCAGTCGCTGAACGACATCGCGAAAGCGGCCACGCAATCGCATGATCCCGGCGTGCTCGCGCGCGCCGGCCGCGCGCTGTTCGACGCCAATCCGCAAGCATTCATGAAGCGCGACGCGAGCCGGCTGAAAGTCGGCGCGACGCTGACCGTGCCCGCGCTCGACGCGACCGGCGCGGCGCTCGCGCCGGCCAGTGCCGCCGCTGCCTCGGCCGCGGCAGTGGCGTCCGCGCCTGCCGCCGCATCGGGCGGGGCGGCGGAAGCGCAGCATGGCGCGTCCGCGCCGCATCCCGGGTCGGCCGTGCAATCGGCGCCGGCCACGCCGGCCGTTCATGCGGCGCCGGTGAGCGGCGCGAGCGTCGCGACGGGCGCGGGGGCGTCGGCTTCGGTCGGCGCGTCGGCGGCACACGGCGCGTCGACGGCCGACAGCCTGCCGCCGGCGGCACCTGCCGCGGGCGCGAGCGGCCCGCATGTATGGAGCGGTGCGATCCAGTCCGCGCCGCCGTCCGCGAGCGAGGCCGCGGTCCAGCCGGTGCCGGGCAGCCAGGTTTCGGGTTCGCGCGAGCCGGCCGGTGCGGCGCCCGCGACCGGCGCGTCGCAGCCGCGGCCGTCGAGCCTGCAGCAGTTGCTGGCGCTGAAGAATCGCGTGCTGATGGAATTGCAGAAGCACGGCATCGGCAAGCCGGGCACCGCGAACGACGCGGGTGCGTCGGCAGCGGCGCCGGCGGCAAGCGAAGCCGCGTCCGCGGTCGCCGCCAGCGCGGCGCAATCGGCATCGGCATCGGCATCGGCGCCTGCGCGACCGGCCGCTCCTGTCGCGACGCCGGCGCGCCGTACCGAGCAGATGGACTGGTGTCCGGCCGCCGTGGCCGGCGCGGCCGTGATCGTGCTCGCGGCCGGCTTTGCGTGGCGCAAGCGCAGGAAGGGGCGCGAGACGGGCGATGCGGGTGAGGTGGCCGCTGCAGCCGGTACTGCCGCGGCCCCGGAGGCCGAAGCGGCGCCGTCGCTCGACCGCGAGTTGCCGATCCTGCCCGAGATGCCGGTCGCGCGCGACGCCGCGTCGGATCAGTATCTTGCCGCGGCGACTGCCGCCGCGGCTGAAACGGTCGAGCCGGCTGTCGCCGAGGCACCGTCGGCGCCGGAGGCCACGAAGCCGCATGACGAGCAGCCCGGATTGCCGCCCGCGCAAGCGGCCGTGGCGCCGGTGAACGAGGTGGCGCCGGCTCAGGCTGCGCACGGCGCAGAACCGGCCGAAACGGCCGCTGCCAAGCCGGCCGACACGCCTGCCGCGCCTTCGACGGCCGACGCGCAGCACGCGACGCTGATGCAGAACGCGATCAGCGCGCTGAACAGCCTCGACATGCCGTTGCCGCCGCGAACGTCGGATGACGCACCGCTGACGCCGGACGAACTGTCCGCGCGGGCAGGGCAGTCGGACATCGATGAAATCGCAACTAACGGTCAAGTCGAATCGCATCCGCCGATTGGCGTGCGCCATCCGACCCCGGAACATCCGGCCGACCAGGACGACGAGTACGATTGGGATCCGGACGCGGCAACGCCCGCCGGCCACGCGGGCAGCCCGTCTGCGCTGTCGCCGCTGCCGCCGCTCGGCGGCGCGCAGTTCGGCGCGCTGAAGCTCGATTTCGATCTCGACCTCCCGTCCGCGCCGGGCGCCGCGCTGCCCGCGCTGACCGCGGACGAGCTCGCCCGCATCGCGCGCAACAAGCTCGATCTCGCGTCGGAGTACGTCGAACTGGGCGACTTGTCCGGCGCGCGGACGCTGCTGCAGGAAGTGATCGACGCGAACGACACCGCGACGCGCGACGATGCGCGCGCGTTGCTCGCGAAACTGGCGGACGAGGCGTGATGCGGATCGCACTGGGCATCCAGTACGACGGCGCGGCGTTCTGCGGCTGGCAGGCGCAGCCGCACGGCAAGACCGTGCAGGACCGGCTCGAGCACGCGCTGGCCGAGTTCGCGCGGGTGCCGCTGCATACGACGGTCGCTGGCCGGACCGACACCGGCGTGCACGGGCTCGGGCAGGTCGTGCACTTCGACACCGGGCTCGAACGCGAGGTGTTCTCGTGGGTGCGCGGCACCAACGCGTTCCTGCCGCCGACCATCTCGGTGCAATGGGCGAAGCCGATGCCGGACACGTTCCACGCGCGTTTCTCGGCGTTCGAGCGCACCTATTACTACGCGCTGTACGTGCATCCCGTGCGCTCGCCGATGCTGGCCGGGCGTGCGGGCTGGATCCACACGCCGCTCGACGACGACGCGATGCGCGCCGCCGCCGCGCACCTGATCGGCGAGCACGATTTTTCGTCGTTCCGGTCGTCGGAATGCCAGTCGAAGACGCCGGTCAAACACCTGTATCAGATCGACGTGCGGCGCGCGGGGCATTTCATCCATTTCCGCTTCCGTGCGAACGCGTTCCTGCATCACATGGTGCGCAACCTGATGGGCTGCCTCGTCGCGGTCGGGCGCGGCCGCTATCCGGCCGACTGGCTCGCCGACGTGCTGGCCGGGCGCGATCGCAACCTGGCGGCGCCCACGTTCATGGCCGACGGACTGTATCTGGCCCACGTCGGCTACCCGGCGGAATTCGCCGTCCCGCCCGCGCAGCTCGGCAGCGTGCCGTGGAGCAGCGTCTGGGCCGATCTGGACCCTCAATCATGACGGATCAAGCCGTGTCTTCCCCGCCTTCCGCCGCCGGCCTGGCGCCGCGCACGCGCATCAAGCTGTGCGGGCTGTCGCGCCCCGAGGACGTGCTGCACGCGGCGGCGCTCGGCGCCGATGCGATCGGCCTCGTGTTCTACCCGAAAAGCCCGCGCGCGGTGACCCTCGCACAGGCGGCCGAGCTGGCGAGCCTCGCGCCGCCGTTCGTGTCGGTCGTCGGGCTGTTCGTGAACGCGACCGAAGCCGAGATCGAGGCCGTCGTGCGCGACGTGCCGCTGGCGATGCTGCAGTTCCACGGCGACGAGACGCCGGAGCAGTGCGACGCGCTCGGCCGCGCGGCACGGCTGCCGTGGTTGCGCGCGGTGCGCGTCGGCCCCTCGACGCAGCCGTCCGATTTGGTAGAATCGGCTCTTCATTATTCGAAAGCGCGCGGCCTCCTGTTCGACACCCTGGTGCCGGATTACGGCGGTAGCGGCAAGGTCTTCGATTGGTCTCTTATTCCCGCAGAGCTCGCGCATCGGGCCGTTTTGAGTGGTGGCTTGAGCGCGCAAAACGTCGGTGATGCGATCCGCCAGCTGCGTCCGTTTGCTGTCGATGTCTCGAGTGGCATCGAAGTGGCGGGCGCAAAGGGCGTGAAGGATCACGCCCGAATGGCGGCGTTCGTACGCGCGGTGCGCGAAGCGGACGCCCGGTGATGCAAGCGGTGCGGCCCCGAAAGCGGGGCGCCCCGACCGATCGAGAGAGACATCATGTACAACCTTCCTGACGATCGCGGCCACTTCGGCCCGTATGGCGGCGTGTTCGTCGCCGAGACGCTGATTCACGCGCTGGACGAACTGCGCGACGCGTATGAAAAATTCCGGAACGATCCCGGCTTCGTCGCCGAATACGAGCGCGAACTGAAGTATTTCGTCGGCCGTCCGTCGCCGATCTACCACGCGCAGCGCTGGAGCGAGATGCTCGGCGGCGCGCAGCTTTACCTGAAGCGCGAAGACCTGAACCACACCGGCGCGCACAAGATCAACAACGTGATCGGCCAGGCGCTGCTCGCGAAGCGCATGGGCAAGAAGCGCGTGATCGCCGAAACCGGTGCGGGCCAGCACGGCGTCGCAACCGCGACGATCTGCGCCCGTTTCGGGATGGAGTGCATCGTCTACATGGGCGCCGAGGACGTGCGCCGCCAGGCCGCGAACGTCTACCGGATGAAGCTGCTCGGCGCGACGGTCGTGCCGGTCGAGTCGGGCTCGCGCACGCTGAAGGACGCGCTGAACGAAGCGATGCGCGACTGGGTCACGAATATCGAGAGCACGTTCTACATCATCGGCACGGTCGCGGGCCCGCATCCGTACCCGATGATGGTGCGCGACTTCCAGCGCGTGATCGGCGACGAGTGCAAGGTGCAGATGCCCGAACTCGCGGGCCGGCAGCCCGACGCGGTGATCGCCTGCGTCGGCGGCGGGTCGAACGCGATGGGGATCTTCTATCCGTACATCGACGATCAATCGGTGCAGCTGATCGGCGTCGAGGCGGCTGGCGACGGCCTCGACACGGGCCATCACGCGGCGTCGCTGATCGCCGGCAGCCCGGGCGTGCTGCACGGCAACCGCACGTACCTGCTGCAGGACGACAACGGCCAGATCATCGAGACGCATTCGGTATCGGCGGGCCTCGACTATCCGGGCGTCGGTCCCGAGCACGCCTGGCTGAAGGACAGCGGCCGCGCGCAGTACGTGCCGATCACCGACGACGAAGCGCTGAAGGCGTTCCACGACTGCTGCCGGATCGAGGGGATCATCCCCGCGCTCGAGTCGAGCCACGCGATCGCGTATGGCGTGAAGCTCGCGCCGACGTTGCCGAAGGACAATATCCTGCTCGTCAACCTGTCGGGCCGCGGCGACAAGGACATGCACACGGTCGCCGAGCGATCGGGCATCGACCTCTGACCCCGACCGATGCGTGACCTGATCGAAGAGCCGGGCGGCGGCGCCGCGAGCGAGGCGGAGGCGGTTCAACCCGCCGCCGCCGCGCCGCGCGCGCTGCCGTCCGGTATCGAGCTGCATAACCGCGATTTCCTGACCGAGGCCGCGCACCTGCCGGACGCGTCGATCGACCTGATCGTCGCCGATCCGCCGTACGGGCTCGGCAAGGACTACGGCAACGATTCGGACAAGCGTTCGGGCGACGATTTCCTCGCGTGGACGCGCGAGTGGCTCGAGCTCGCGATTCCGAAGCTGAAGCCGAGCGGGTCGATGTACATCTTCTGCACGTGGCAGTACGCGCCGGAAATCTTCAGTTTCCTGAAGACGAAGCTCACGATGGTCAACGAGATCATCTGGGACCGGCGCGTGCCGAGCATGGGCGGCACGACGCGCCGTTTCACGTCGGTGCACGACAACATCGGCTTTTTCGCGGTTTCCAAAGCGTATTACTTCGATCTCGATCCGGTCCGCATCCCGTACGACGCCGATACGAAGAAGGCCCGCTCGCGCAAGCTGTTCGAAGGCAGCAAGTGGCTGGAGATGGGCTACAACCCGAAGGACGTCTGGTCGGTCTCGCGCCTGCATCGGCAGCACGCGGAGCGCGTCGATCATCCGACCCAGAAGCCGCTGGAAATCATCGAGCGGATGGTGCTCGCAAGCTGCCCGCCGGGCGGCCGCGTGCTCGATCCGTTCATGGGCAGCGGCACGACCGCGGTGGCCTGCGCACGGCAGGGGCGCGACTTCGTCGGCTACGAGATCAACGAAAGCTATTGCGCGATCGCGCACGAGCGCGTCAGCGCGCTCGCCGCGCCGGCGTGCGCGTGAATCGCGCCGCCGCATCGCCGAACGCAACGCCATACTTTGTATGGGGCCGGAGCAAGCGCTGACGCGCCCACTCCGGATCGACACAGGAAAATTGCCATGTCCCGTATTCAGCAGACCTTCGCCGCGCTCGCCGAACAAGGCCGTAAGGGCCTGATCCCGTTCATCACGGCCGGCGACCCCGATCCCGCGAAAACCGTCGAATTCATGCACGCGCTCGCCGCTGGCGGCGCGGACGTGATCGAGCTCGGCGTGCCGTTCTCGGACCCGATGGCCGACGGCCCCGTGATCCAGCGCTCGTCGGAGCGCGCGCTCGCGCGCGGCGTCACGTTGAAGAGCGTGCTCGCCGACGTGAAGCGTTTTCGAGAGACCGACCCCAAAACCCCCGTCGTGCTGATGGGCTATGCGAACCCGATCGAACGGATGGGCGTCGACGCGTTCGCGGCCGACGCGCATGCGGCCGGTGTCGACGGCGTGCTGGTGGTCGACTATCCGCCGGAAGAGGCGGGCGTATTCGCCGAAAAGATGCGTGCCGCGCAGATCGATCCGATCTTCCTGCTGGCGCCCACGTCGACCGACGAACGTATCGCCGACGTCGGCAAGATCGCGAGCGGCTACGTGTATTACGTGTCGCTCAAGGGCGTGACCGGCGCGGGAAATCTGGATGTTTCGAGCATTGCGGGTAAAATCCCGGCCATCAAGTCGCGCGTGCCGGTTCCGGTGGGCGTCGGCTTCGGGATCCGCGACGCCGAAACGGCGCGTGCGGTGGCCGAAGTGTCGGACGCCGTCGTGATCGGCAGCCGCCTCGTGCAGCTGCTCGAGAGCGCTGCGCCGGACGCCGCCGCCGCCGCGCTGAAGACCTTCATCGCCGAGCTGCGTGCCGCCCTGGACGGCGCGGGCAAGGCGGCGCGATAAACACAACACAGGAAGCGGGCGGGCCAGTCGGCCCGGCCCGCCACGGAACAGGAAACCATACGATGAGCTGGCTCGACAAACTGTTGCCGCCGAAGATCAAGCAGACCGATCCGAAAAGCCGCAAGGGCATTCCGGAAGGCCTGTGGGTCAAGTGCCCGTCCTGCGAGGCCGTGCTGTACCGCAACGACGTGGATGCGAACCTGCACGTGTGCCCGAAGTGCGATCACCACATGCGCATCGGCGCGCGTGAACGCCTCGACGGGCTGCTCGATCCGGAAGGCCGTTATGAAATCGGTCAGGAAATCGTGCCGGTCGACACGCTGAAGTTCAAGGACAGCCGCAAGTACCCCGATCGTCTGAAGGAAGCGATGGACGAGACGGGCGAGACCGACGCGATGGTCGTGATGGGCGGGGCGATCCACACGCTGCCGGTCGTCGCGGCCTGCTTCGAGTTCTCGTTCATGGGCGGCTCGATGGGTTCGGTCGTCGGCGAGCGCTTCGCGCGCGGCGCGCAGAACGCGCTGGAGCAGCACGTGCCGTTCATCTGCTTCACGGCGTCGGGCGGCGCACGGATGCAGGAAAGCCTGCTGTCGCTGATGCAGATGGCGAAAACCACCGCGATGCTGACCAAGCTGGCCGAAGCGAAGCTGCCGTTCATCTCGGTGCTGACCGACCCGACGATGGGCGGCGTGTCGGCAAGCTTCGCGTTCCTCGGCGATGTCGTGATCGCCGAGCCGAAGGCGCTGATCGGCTTCGCCGGCCCGCGCGTGATCGAGCAGACGGTTCGCGAGAAGCTGCCGGAAGGCTTCCAGCGCGCCGAATTCCTGCTGAAGACGGGCGCGATCGACATGATCGTCGACCGTCGCAAGATGCGCGACGAAATCGCGCAGTTGCTCGCGCTGCTGCAGCGACAGCCGGCCGACGCGCTGGCTTGACCGGCGCAAGGTTGTGAACTCTGCGCGTCGCCTGGCTTCAGCGTCAGGCGGCGCGCTTCGTTTTTTGGCGTAGTGGCGGTACCGATCCAGATTTGATCCGATGAGCACTTTTCCCACTCTCGACGCGTGGCTTTCGCACCTCGAACGCGCGCACCCGGTCGGCATCGACATGGGCCTGACCCGTATCGGGCAGGTCAAGGCGGCGCTGCAGCTCGAATTCGCGTGCCCCGTCATCACCGTCGGCGGCACGAACGGCAAGGGCTCGACCTGCGCGTTCCTCGAGACGATCCTCGTGCGCGCGGGCTACAAGGTCGGCTGCCATACGTCGCCGCACCTGCTCGAATTCAACGAGCGCGCCCGCGTGAACGGGCAGAACGTCACCGACGACGAACTGCTGCCGCATTTCGAGGCCGTCGAGGCCGCGCGCACGTCGCTGCCCGCGCCCGTGTCGCTCACGTATTTCGAATTCACGACGCTCGCGATCCTGCACCTGTTCGCGTCGCGCGGGCTCGATGCGGTGATCCTCGAGGTCGGCCTCGGCGGCCGGCTCGATGCGGTCAACATCATCGATACCGATTGCGCGATCGTCACGAGCATCGACATCGACCACACCGAATACCTCGGCGACACGCGCGAGAAGATCGCGTTCGAGAAGGCCGGGATCTTCCGCGCGGGCAAGCCGGCGATCTGCGGCGATCCGGCCGCGCCGCAAACGCTGATCGCCCACGCCGAGGCGATCGGCGCCGATCTGTGGCTGGTCGGCCGCGATTTCCGCTACGAGGCGCAGGCGGGCGCGGAGCGCCAGCAATGGAGCTACCTCGGCCGCGAGAAGCGCTATCCGGCGCTCGCGTATCCGGCGCTGCGCGGCGCGAATCAGCTGATCAATGCGTCGGCCGCGCTCGCCGCGCTGGAGGCGCTGCGCCCGGTGCTGCCGGTGTCCGCGCAGGACATCCGGCTCGGGCTCGCGAACGTCGAGCTGCCGGGGCGCTTCCAGGTGCTGCCCGGCAAGCCGGCGATCGTGCTCGACGTCGCGCACAACCCGCACGCAGCGGCCGTGCTCGAGCAGAACCTCGGCAACATGGGCTTCTTCCCGTACACGTATGCGGTGTTCGGCGCGATGCACGACAAGGACATCGACGGCGTGCTGCAGCACCTGAAGGGCGAGATCGACCACTGGTGCGTGACCGACCTGCCGCTGCCGCGCGCGGCCTCGGCGGAGCAGCTCGAAGCCGCGCTGCGCAAGGCCGGCGTGGAGGAGGGGCCCGATTCGAGCGTGACGCGTTACGCGTCGCCGGCAGAAGCGTTTCGCGATGCACTAAAAAGAGCATCCGAGAATGATAGAATCGTGGTTTTCGGCAGTTTCCATACGGTTGCCGGCGTGCTGGCCTACCGTAAATCGCAGCAACACTGACTGACGGGCAGTTTCGGACTCAGCCATTCATGGGAATTTTCTCGTTCGGCAAAAAAGACGACGACGCGCCCTCGCGGCGCGGCGGTCGCACCGGGACCTCCCGGAACGTGCGCACGGAGCGCACCACCGAGCGCGTCGAGCGCCGCTCGCGCCGCACCGAGCGTCCGGAATCGGACGCACTGCTCCTCGATCCGACCCTTCCAGAAAAGCAACGCGCGCGCCGTCGCCTCGTCGGCGCGATCGCGCTCGTCGTGGCGGCCGTGATCGTGCTGCCGATGGTGCTCGATTCACACCCGAAGCCCGTCACGGACGACATCGCGATCGACATCCCGAACCGGCCCGCGCACCAGGCGGTCGCGCCGCGTGACGACGATGCGGCCGACGTGCAGGCAGGCGTCGCGCATGACGAACCGCCGGCATCCGACACGGCCGTTGCGGCCGCGCCGGCACCCGTACCGGCGCCCGCGCCCAAGCCGGCCGCGAAACCCGATACGACGACCACGGCGAGCGTGACGCCGCCGAAGCCGGCCGCCCCCGCGGCGAAACCGGCCGCGCCGAAGCCCGCGCCCGTCGCGAATGCCGACGCCGCGAGCCCGGACAGCGGCGACGCGTCGTCGCCGGCATCGCCGGCCGGTGCGCGCTTCGCGGTGCAGCTCGGTTCGTTCAAGGACGACGCGACGGCCCGTTCGTGGGCAACCAAATTGAAATCGGCGGGCGTGCCCGCATATGTCGAGCATCGCAAGCAGGCGGACGGCAGCACGGCTACACTGTTGCGTGCGGGCCCGTTCGCGGATCGCTCGGCGGCCTCCGCCGCGATCGCGAAGGTGCGCGAAGCCGGGTTGACGCAGTAACACGATGCTGACGGCTTTCGACTACGCTGTATTGGCGGTGATTGTGTTGTCGGCGCTGCGCGGGGCGTGGCGCGGCTTCGTATCGGAGATATTCGGGCTGATCGGCTGGATTGCGGCGGTCGTGATCGCGGGCCGCTACGTCGGGCTGGTCGTGCCGTACATTCCGGCGAATTGGCCGGGCGGCGCGCTGACGCAGTGGGTGATCGCCTTCGCGCTGCTCGTGATCGGCGTCGTGCTGGTCGCCGGTGTCGCCAACGCGCTGCTGTCGCGGATCGCGCAGGCCAGTGGCCTGGGCGGCGTCGACCGCTCGCTGGGCATGATGTTCGGGCTCGTCCGCGGCTGTGTGCTGGTGGTGCTGCTGGTCGCGGCGGCCGGGCTGACCGAACTGCCCAAACAGGATTTCTGGCGCAATGCGCTATTGCGTCCTTTCGCCGAACAGGGCGTGCACGAGCTGAAGCAGCTCCTGCCCGACGGCATGGCCCAGTACGTACGCGTGTGACGACGCGGCTGGGCAGGACGGAACCGTTTTTGTCATTCTGAAGGACATGCCATGTGCGGCATCGTAGGCGTTATCTCCCAATCCCCGGTCAATCAGCTGATCTATGACAGCCTGCTGCTGCTGCAGCATCGCGGTCAGGACGCGGCGGGCATCGCGACGGCGGACGGCAGCAATTTCCACATGTACAAGGCGAACGGCATGGTGCGCGACGTGTTCCGCACGCGCAACATGCGCAGCCTGCCCGGCACCTACGGCATCGGCCAGGTGCGCTACCCGACGGCCGGTTCGGCGTCGAGCGAGGCCGAGGCGCAGCCGTTCTACGTGAACGCGCCGTTCGGGATCATCCTCGCGCACAACGGCAACCTGACGAACTGGCAGCAGCTGAAGGACGAGATGTTCCGGATCGACCGCCGGCACATCAACACCAATTCCGACAGCGAAGTGCTGCTCAACGTGTTCGCGCACGAGCTGCAACTGTCGACCACCGGCCTCGAACTCGATCCGGCGTCGGTGTTCAAGGCGGTCTCGGGCGTGCATCGCCGCCTGGAGGGGTCGTACGCGATCGTGTCGCTGATCGCCGGCTACGGCCTGCTCGCGTTCCGCGATCCGTTCGGCATTCGTCCGCTCTGCATCGGCAAGCTCGAGACCGAGCACGGTACCGAATGGATGGTCGCGTCGGAATCGGTGGCGGTAGAAGGCATCGGTTTCGAATTCGTGCGCGACCTGGAGCCGGGCGAAGCGATCTTCATCGACAAGGCCGGTAATTTCCACAGCCAGCAGTGCGCGGAGAACCCGACGCTGAATCCGTGCATGTTCGAATACGTGTACCTCGCGCGTCCGGATTCGTGCCTCGACGGCGTGCCCGTCTACAACGTGCGCCTGCGCATGGGCGACTATCTCGCCGAGAAGATCAAGCGCGAGCTGCCGAACGTGCCGATCGACGTCGTGATGCCGATTCCCGATTCGTCGCGCCCGGCCGCGATGCAGGTCGCCGCGAAGCTCGGCGTCGAGTATCGCGAAGGCTTCTTCAAGAACCGCTACGTCGGCCGCACGTTCATCATGCCGGGGCAGGCCGTGCGCAAGAAGTCGGTGCGCCAGAAGCTCAACGCGATGAGCATCGAGTTCAAGGACAAGAACGTGCTGATCGTCGACGATTCGATCGTGCGCGGCACGACCTCGCATGAAATCGTGCAGATGGCGCGCGATGCGGGCGCGAAGTCGGTGATCTTCGCGTCGGCCGCGCCGCCCGTGAAGTTCCCGAACGTGTACGGCATCGACATGCCGACGCGCGGCGAGCTCGTCGCGCATGGCCGCACCGACGAGGAAGTCGCGAAGATGATCGGCGCCGACCACCTGATCTACCAGGACGTCGACGACCTGCGCCGCGCGGTGCGCGACATCAACCCGAAGCTCGAGCGCTTCGAGGCATCGTGCTTCGACGGCAACTACATCACCGGCGACGTGACGCCCGAGTATCTGGATGCGATCGAGCGCGCGCGTCTCGCGCCGGCGTCGCAGGCCGATCGCGATACGGCCGGCGACACCGAACGTTCGCAGATGAACCTGCAGCTGTCGGTCGAGTGACACTGGCGCACGCTTGTATCGAGGCGTGATAGGATGTGGCCTTGCGTCGATTTGATATCAGCTTGCGGACGCGGGGCACCTTCCCAAAACAGCTAAAGCGAAGGCCGGCGGCAGCCGGCCCGAGTCGATCGCTGTCGTACCGCACCGAAGCCCGCTGATGCCGACGCATAGCGGGCTTTTTGTTTTTTTGGCCTGGTTTTGATCTGGCCTGCGCGACGCGCGCGGCCATCGGATACGGAAAACGGAACATGGACGACTCCCTCAACTTCGACACGCTTGCCGTGCGCGCAGGCACGCTGCGCAGCGACTTCAACGAGCACTCGGAAGCGCTGTTCCTCACGTCGAGCTTCTGCTTCTCGAGCGCGGCCGATGCGGCCGAGCGCTTCGCGAACTCGGAAGACTACTTCACCTATTCGCGCTTCACGAACCCGACCGTCACCATGTTCCAGGAGCGTCTCGCGGCGCTCGAGGGCGGCGAGGCGTGCATCGCGACGGCGTCGGGGATGGCCGCGATCATGTCGGTCGTGATGTCCGCGCTGCAGGCGGGCGACCATCTGGTCAGCTCGCGCAGCCTGTTCGGCTCGACGCTCGGGATGTTCTCGCAGATCTTCAGCAAGTTCGGGATCACGACGACCTTCGTCGACCCGACCGACCTCAACGCATGGCAGGAAGCCGTGCGGCCGGAAACGAAGATGTTCTTCCTCGAGACGCCGTCGAACCCGCTGACCGAACTCGCCGACATCGAGGCGATCGGCAAGATCGCGAAGGCCGCGAACGCGCTGTTCGTCGTTGACAACTGTTTCTGCAGCCCGGTGCTGCAGCAGCCGCTGAAGCTCGGCGCGGATGTCGTGATGCACTCGGCGACGAAATTCCTCGACGGGCAGGGCCGCGTGCTCGGCGGCGCGCTGGTCGGCTCGAAGGAATTCATCATGGGCAAGGTGTTCCCGTTCGTGCGCAGCGCGGGCCCGACGTTGTCGGCCTTCAACGCATGGGTGCTGCTGAAGGGAATGGAGACGCTGTCGCTGCGCGTCGAGAAGCAATCGGCGAATGCGCTGGAAATCGCGCGCTGGCTCGATTCGCATCCGGCCGTGGCGCGCGTGTTCTATCCGGGCCTCGAATCGCACCCGCAGCATGCGCTCGCGAAGCGCCAGCAGAAGGCGGGCGGCGCGATCGTGTCGTTCGAGCTGAAGGGCGACACGCCCGAGCAGCAGCGCGAGAACGCCTGGCGCGTGATCGACAGTACGAAGCTGGTGTCGATCACCGGCAACCTCGGCGACACGCGCACGACGATCACGCATCCGGCCACCACGACGCACGGCCGCATCACGCCGGAAGCGCGCGCGGCGGCCGGGATCACCGAAGGGCTGATCCGCCTGGCGGTCGGCCTCGAGCACGCAGCCGACGTTCGTGCCGATCTGGCGCGCGGCCTCGAAGGCTGAGTCGAGCGGCCGGTTTCCGGGCCGGCATGAATGACACGGGCCGCTCGAAAGAGCGGCCCGTTGTCGTTTCGGCGCACGCGACGGCGCGTGCGATTCGTTGCCCGGTTCAGCCGGCGTGCGCGGGCGGCGCGTCGCGCATCGCGTCGACCATCCATCGCAGCGTTTCGTCGAGCGGCGTGACCGGCAAGTCGCCCACCGCGCGCCGCAGCTTGTCGCGCGACCCGCTCAGGCTTTTCACCTCGTTGTGCCGCACGAAGCGCGGATCGATCGTCACGTCGATCACGTAACCAGCGATGCGCGACAGCATCGCGAGCACTTCCTTCAGCGAATACGCGCGCTCCGAGCACACGTTGAACGTCTCGCCGGCCGGTGCGGCTTCGACCAGCTTCAGATAGGCGGCCGTCACGTCGCGTACGTCGGAGAAATCGCGGCTCACGTCGAGGTTGCCGAGCGAGATCCGCGGGGCGTTGCGCGCGTAGTGCGCGACGAGCTTCGGCAGCAGGTAGGCGTCGCTCTGGCCGACCCCCGTGTAGTTGAACGGCCGCGCGATCACGATCGGCAGCCGGTCGGCCCACAGCTTCGCCGCATATTCCATCGCGAGCTTGCTGACCGCGTAGTCGTTCGCCGGGGCCGGCGCGACGGTTTCGTCGAGCACGCCGGCCGTCGAGTTGCCGTAGATGTTCGCGCTGCTGGCCAGCAGCACGGCCGACGGGCGGCGGTCGAGGCCCGCGAGCGCGGCCAGCAGGTTGCGCGTGCCGGTGATGTTGACCGCGTAGGTCTGCGACGGCTCGTCCTGCGCGACGTGCGCGCGCGCGGCGAGATGCACGACCGCATCGGGACGCGCGTCGGCCGCGGCCGCGCGCATCGCATCGGCGTCGAGCAGATCGACGGGTAGCAGCGTGCAGTGCGCGAACGCCGGATCGTCGGGCCGCGGCGCGCCGGGCGCGACCGTGCCCCAGACGTCATAGCCGGCCGCCTGCAGGCGTTCGGCCATGTAGCGGCCCGTGAAGCCCGTCAGGCCCGTGACGAACGCACGGCGCGACGGGCGTCCGGTTTCAGAACGTGTCATGGTGTTGGTTCCGCGTCAAATCCGCTTCGACCATCATCTGGCAAAGTTGTTCGAGCGTCGTCTTCGGTGCCCAGCCGAGCTTGGCCTTGGCCTTGTCCGCGCAGCCGATCAGCAGGTCGACCTCGGCAGGGCGGTAGAACTTCGGATTCACTTCGACGAGCACGTTGCCGGTCGCCGCGTCGAGGCCGCGCTCCTGTTCGCCCTTGCCGGCCCATTCGATCTGGTAGCCGGCCGCCGCGAAGGCCATCCGCACGAAGTCGCGCACGGTCTCGGTGCGATTGGTCGCCAGCACGTAGGTGTCGGGCTCGTCGGCCTGCAGCATGCGCCACATTCCTTCGACGTATTCGAGCGCGAAGCCCCAGTCGCGTTTCGCATCGAGGTTGCCGAGCTCGAGGCGCGTCGCCTTGCCGAGCTTGATCTTCGCGATCGTGTCGGTGATCTTGCGCGTGACGAACTCGCGGCCGCGCAGCGGCGACTCATGGTTGAACAGGATGCCGCTGCTGCCGAACAGGCCGTACGACTCGCGGTAGTTCACGGTCATCCAGTGCGCGTACAGCTTCGCGACGCCGTACGGGCTGCGCGGATAGAACGCGGTCGTTTCGGTCTGCGGAATCGCCTGCACCTTGCCGAACATCTCCGACGTCGACGCCTGGTAGAAGCGCGTTTTCGGGCTCACGACGCGGATCGCCTCGAGCAGGTTCAGCGGGCCGATGCCGGTCACCTCGGCGGTCGTCGCCGGCTGGTCGAACGAAACGCCGACGAAGCTCTGCGCGGCGAGGTTGTACAGTTCGTCGGGCTGCGTGCGTTCGAGCAGGCGCAGGCTCGAGCCGGCGTCGGTCAGGTCGTGTTCGACAAGCGTGAGGTTCGGGTGCGTGTCGACGCCGAGCTCGGCGATGCGCCAGAAATTCACCGAGCTGGTGCGGCGGTAGGTGCCGGTGACCTCGTAGCCCTTGTCGAGCAGCAGCTTGGTCAGGTACGCACCGTCTTGGCCCGAAATCCCGGTGATGATGGCCTTCTTGCGAGTTTGGCTCATGGCGTTGTCCTGGTAGAAACGATGGATGGTGAAATTCAGGCGGTCGTGCCGGCGGCGGCCGGCAGCGCGCGGCGTGCGGGGCCGCGCGTCAGGCGCCGTTCGAAGCCGTACCAGCTCAGGGTCGCGTAAGCGAGCGTGATCGCCAGCGCGAGCGCGGCCGTGACGAAACGGTTCAGGTGCAGCGGCCAGAGCGCATACAGCACGCTCAGGTGGATCAGGTACACGGTGTAGCTGACGGTGCCGACGTAGACGAGCATCGGGTTCGTCAGCACGCGTTGCACGAGGCCGCGCCCGCGCAGCGCGATCACGACGATCGACGTGCACAGCAGCAGCGAGATGCTGTAGAGCGCCGCATTCGACAGCGGCGTGTTCGCGGCGCGAAAGCGCGGGAACGACAGGTGCAGCCAGCCGAGGATCGCGAGCGACACGAGCGCGCCGACGATCGCGAGCGGGTAGAACGGCTCCAGCGCGCGCCGGTCGCGGCGCAGCACGATCGCGAGCAAGGCGCCTGCCGCGAGCAGGTCCATCCGGAACGGCGTCAGGTAGTAGATCGGCCAGAACGAATCGAACCACGGCGTCGCGATCGCGCGCAGCACCGGCGCGGCGACGACCAGCGCGGCGGCGACCCACAGCAGCGCGCGCTCCGAGCACCACAGCACGACGAACGGCCAGAAGATGTAGAACTGCTCCTCGACCGCGAGCGACCACAGCACGTTCAGGCTGTCGTGGCCGATGCTGCCGAGCGACAGGCCGATGTTGGTCGAGAAAAATGCAAACCACGGCCAGTGCGGCAGCCAGCTCGCGCCGAACAGGAGCGTCGACACCACCAGCAGCAGCACGTACGGCGGCAGGATGCGGCGCACGCGGCGCGCATAGAAGTGGCTGAAGTACGACTGCCCGCGCGCCTTGCGATCGAGCAGGATGCCGGTGATCAGCAGGCCGCTCAGCACGAAGAACAGGTCGACGCCCATCCACAGCGGCGCTTTCAGCGCGTGCTGCAGGAACACGGCGCCCACCGCGATCGCACGCAGCCCGTCGAGCTGCACGATGCGGCCGTGTTGCGGCGGGGTCAGGTCGGCGGTTCGCGAGGTGCCCGTCATCGCGCCGCTCCTTTGCGACGCGCGGCGCGGGCCGCGGCGTGTCGCACATCCGATGCGTGAACGTAATGCATGCCTTTAAATGAAATATCGAGTCGAAATCGATTCTAGGGAAAAGAAATCGGCAAAAAAACGCGCGCCATTTATCTGACGGAAAACATTCAAATGCCGATTATTCCGGTCGCGAGATGAAAGATTGACGCCGGAGGCCCGCGGCAGGCGGTGCGGAGCGGCATTTTCTACGCGGTGGCGAGCGCAAGGCGGTCGATATTGCCGTTTTCGGATGCTGATTACTGCCTGTTCCGGTTCGATATCTCCGGCAGAAACATCCCCAAATATTTCCAAATTTCTTGTGATTATTTTTGCTTGTAACCTGCATCGCGACGTTTGAAACCCATTTAGCGGCAGGGTGCGCCGGCGGTAATCCGCGGCGGCGCCGGCCGCTGTTGCATCAAGTCTGGAGAAGCGCATTGCGACGTCTGATTCTGGTAGGCATGACGGTAGGCGCGGCGCTGCTGACGAGCACCGCGCCGGCCGAAACGGTGTTGCCCGCGACGACGTCGTGGATCGGCAACACGTTCGGCTATGGCGATGGCAGCTGGACGCAAATCGACATCCGCGCGATCGCGGTGACGCCTGACGGCAAGGTGTATACGAATGCGCCGTGGGACGAGAGCGGGGCCGAGGCGAGCGTCTACCAGGACGGGAAGATGCTCGGCTTCGCCGGCGGCACGCACGGCTGGGGCAATCTCGGCGGCAATGCCATCGCGGTGAACGGCAAGTACGCGTATGTCGCGATCGGCGTCGGCAACGAGCGCGGTCACCTGCAGTCGCCCGGCATCTGGCCGGACAAGGGCAAGCAGTGGTTCGGCATCTCGCGGCGCACGATCGGCGACATGAAGCAGCCCGCGCCGTTTCGCGCGTCGCCGCAGGTCGCGCCGGGCGGGCGCGCCGACGCCGGCCGCGCGCGGATGGCCGCGAGCTTCATGATGATGAACGAGGTACCGGCCCCCACGCGCTCGGAAGTGGGCGAGGCGAAGGCGGAAGTGGGCGGCCTCGCGGCCGACGACAAGACGTTGTTCGCGACGAATCCGTCGCGCGACGTCGTGGATGTCTACGACGCCGAGACGATGCAGCAGAAGGGGACGTGGAGCGCGCACGAGCCGGGCCGCATCGCGCTCGCCGGGGACGGCACGCTGTGGCTGCTGACCGATACGCTGACCGGGCCCGCGCATCTCGTGCACGTGCGCGCCGACGGCCGCAAGCTCGACGATGCGCCCGCGCTGCCGGAAGGCACCGACGCCGTGGACGTGGCGGTCGACGCGAAAGGGCGCGTGCTCGTCGCGGACAACGGGCCGCGCCAGCAGATCCTGATTTTCTCGAAAGGCGGCAAGGGTTATGCGCAGTCCGGCACGTTCGGCGAGCGCGGCGGCATTTTCGCGGGCCCCGTGCCGGGGCGTCCCGGGCCGCAGCGCTTCAACGGGCTGACGGGCGTCGGCGTCGACCGCGCGGGCAACATCTACGTGTCGATGAACGGCATCGGCCCGCGCCACGACACGATCGGCGCCGGGCTCGGCGCGGTGCTCGAAAGCTACACGCCGGACGGCAAGCCGCGCTGGCAGGTGCACGGGCTGCTGTTCGTCGACGGCGCGTGGCTCGACCCCGCGCGGCCGAACAGCGTGTACACGGGCAACAAGCGCTTCGAGCTCGACCTGTCGAAGCCGCCGGGCCAGGACTGGAAATACGTCGGCTTCCTGTCGAACCGCTTCAAGTATCCGGACGACCCGGTGTTTCACACCGATCAGTATCCCGGCATGCCGCTCGCGCGGCGGCTCGACGGCCGCACGTTCCTGTACCTGACCGACATGTACGCCGATCACCTGAAGATCTACCGCTTCGACGCGAAGCGCGACGGCGAGGTCGCGATTCCGTCGGGCCTGATCGCGGGCCGCGCGCGGCCGGTCGACAAGGTGCCGAACAAGCCGCCGGGCGGCGACTGGCTGTGGCGCGACGCGAACGGCAACGGCCGGCTCGACGCCGACGAATTCACGACCAACACGACGACCAAGGCGAGGGCGGGCGGCTGGGGCTGGTGGGTCGACACGAAGGGCGACATCTGGCGCACGAGCGACGTACGCGGCATTCACCGCTTCGCTTACGGCGGGCTCGACAAGGCCGGCAACCCGGTCTACTCGTACGACAAGGTCACGACCTACCCGATGCCGCAGCCGTTCACGCAGCTGCGCCGCGCGATCTACGACGCGCAGACCGACACGCTGTACGTGACCGGCTACACGGCCGATGCGCCGCCGCAGCCGGGCATCAACAAGGAAGTCGGGCGCGTGCTGGTGCGCTTCGACAAGTGGTCGACCGGCTCGCCCGTGGTGCGTTACACGGTCGCGCTGCCGTGGCAGCTCGATGCGAAACCGATCCTCGACCTGATCGGGATCACGGTCGAGGGCCGCTACATCTTCACCGTGGAGCCGGTCGGCAAGATCCACGTGTACGACAAGGACACCGGCAAGGAAGTGGGCGTGATGAGCCCGGGCGTCGAGGTCGGCAAGGCATCCGGCTGGGTCGACGTGCCGTTCGGCATCAGCGCATTCCGGCGCGAGAACGGCGAATACCTCGTGTTCGTCGAGGAAGACGCGCGCGGCAAGGTGCTCATGTATCGCTGGAAACCGTGACGGGCGGCGCGCCGTCGTCGACGTCACTCAAGGCTCAAGCATGGACAAAGGCATACTCAAGAACGTTTCGATCAACTTCATCGGGCTGATCCTGCCGACCTTCGTGTCGCTGGTGACGGTGCCCGCCTACATCCACGCGCTCGGCGTCGAGCGTTATGGCGTCGTCAGCCTCGTGTGGACGCTGATCGGCTATTTCGGGATCCTCGATCTCGGGATGAGCATGGCCGCGCAGAACCACATCTCCAAGGCGCTCGCGAGCGGCAATGCCGACGAAAGCGCGCGCGTGTTCTGGAGCGCGTTCTGGCTGAATCTCGGCACCGGCATCGTCGGCGGGCTGCTGATCTATTTCGGCGCGTTCGTCTACACCGCGTACTTCACGAAGGTGTCGGCCGCGATGCAGCACGAGGTGTATCTCGCGTTGCCGTGGCTCGCGCTCGCGATTCCGCTCGCGAACGTGTCGTGGGTGTTCGCCGGCGCGATCAACGGCGCCGAGCGGTTCGGCGTGTTCAACACGAACCAGACGATCGGCACCTTCCTGTTCCAGCTGCTGCCGCTCGGCGCCGCGTGGTGGATCGCGCCGAACCTGCAGACGGTGCTCGCGGCGGCCGTCGTCGCGCGCCTGATCGCGGCGGTGATGCTCGGCCAGGCCAGCATCAAGGTGCTCGGCATCCGGCGCATCGATCCGCCGCAGTGGGGCACCGCGAAAGGGCTGTTCAACTTCGGCGGCTGGATGCTGATCGCGAGCACGACCAGCATGATCGCCGACACGCTCGACCGCGTGATGCTCGGCGCCGGCATGGGCGCGAAGTTCGTTACCTACTACACGGTGCCGCAGAACCTCGTCACGCGCCTGAACATGCTGCCGAACGCGCTCGTGCGCACGCTGTTCCCGCGCCTGTCGGCGGTCGGCCGCGACCATGCCGACACGCTCGCGCGCCAGTCGCTCGAATTCCTGAACGGCGTGTTCACGCCGGTCGGCATCGTCGCGATCTTCGCGCTCGCGCCGTTCCTCACGCTGTGGGTCGGCGCCGATCTCGCCGCGCATTCAGCGCCGGTCGGCCGCGTGCTGGTGATCAGCGTGTGGCTCGTCGGCCAGGCGAGCGTGACGCGGATCCTGATCCAGTCGCAGGTCAATCCGGCCCGCGCGGCATTCGCCGGGCTCGTCGAGATGCCGTTCTTCGTCGGCGGCCTGTGGTTCGGCATTCATCACTTCGGGCTGATCGGCGCGGCGGTGGTCGTCGCGGCGCGCGCGCTGGTCGACTACGGCGTGCTGCTGTACCTGTCGGCGATCCGGATGCGCGCGATCGTGCTCGACATGCTCGCGCACCTCGCCTTCCTGCTGGCGAGCCTGTTCCTGGCGCAGGCATGGCCGGGGCTCGGCGAGTCGATCGGCATGTGCGCGGTCGTACTGGTGCTGAACGTCGCGTGGTCGCTCACGATGACGCCGGGGTTGCGTGCGCTCGTGCGCGACCTGTTTGTCCGTCTCAATGCGAGGAAAACCGTATGAATCGCGATCTGGCGGAACACGCCGTATTGAATCTCTCCACGGCCGATGCCGCCGTGGCCGAAGCCGGCGACGTCGCCGCCCTGCGCCGGCCCGTGCCGGCCGGGCGCGCCAGCGCGCGGCAGCCGTCGCGCGCGCTGCGCGTGGCGATCGTCCACGACTGGCTCGTCACCTATGCCGGCGCCGAGCGCGTGCTGGAGCAGATCGTCGCGTGCTTTCCCGACGCCGACCTGTTCAGCCTCGTCGATTTTCTCGACGACCGCGCATTCGTGCGCGGCAAGCCGGTGACGACGTCCTTCATCCAGAAGCTGCCGTTCGCGCGCACCAAGTACCGCGGCTACCTGCCGCTGATGCCGCTCGCGATCGAGCAGCTCGACGTGTCCGAGTACGACCTCGTGATCTCGAGCAGCCACGCGGTCGCGAAGGGCGTGCTGACGGGGCCGGACCAGGTGCACATCAGCTACGTGCATTCGCCGATCCGCTACGCGTGGGACCTGCAGCACCAGTATCTGGAGCAGTCGAATCTCACGCACGGGCCGAAATCGCTGCTCGCGCGGATGATTCTCCACTACATCCGCAACTGGGACACGCGCACCGCGAACGCGGTGGACGGCTTCGTCGCGAATTCCGCGTTCATCGCGCGACGCATCAAGAAGGTCTACCACCGCGACGCGGCGGTGATCTTCCCGCCGGTCGACGTCGACGCGTTTTCGCTGAACGCCGACAAGGAGGATTTCTACCTGACCGCGTCGCGGATGGTGCCGTACAAGAAGATCGACCTGATCGTCGAGGCTTTCTCGCACACGCCCGAGCGCAAGCTCGTCGTGATCGGCGACGGCCCCGAGATGCAGAAGATCCGCGCGAAGGCCGGCCCGAACGTCGAGATCATGGGCTATCAGCCGTTCGCGGTGCTGCACGACCGGATGCGGCGCGCGAAGGCGTTCGTGTTCGCGGCCGAGGAGGATTTCGGGATCTCGGTCGTCGAGGCGCAGGCGTGCGGCACGCCGGTGATCGCGTACGGCAAGGGCGGCGCGCTCGAGACCGTGCTCGACCCGCAGTCGAACCCGAACCCGACCGGGCTGTTCTTCGACGAACAGACGCCGCACGCGATCGTCGCGGCCGTCGACGACTTCGAGCGCGCGCCGCAGCGCTTCACGCCGGGCGCCTGCCGCACGAACGCGGAGCGGTTCTCCGCCGATACGTTCCGGCGGCGTTTCCTCGACTACGTGGAGGCGGCGCTGCCCGGTTCGACCGCGCAGCGCGGCACGGCGATCGCACCGATGCCGGCCGCGCGCGGCCCGGCGACGCTCGTGCTCGACCAGAGCGGCGTGCTCGGCGGCGCCGAGCTGTCGCTGCTCGAGATCATGAAGCACATGCGCGCGAACGCCGACGTGCTGCTGTTCGACGACGGCCCGTTTCGCGCGGCGCTCGACGAGATCGGCGCGCGTGTCGACGTGGTCGACCAGGGCGCGCTCGCCGGCGTGCGCAAGCAGGGCGGCGTGTCGTTCGGCGCGGTGAAGCAGCTCGTGCGGCTGGTGCGCGACGTCGCGCGCCGCGCGCGCCGCGCCGAAGTGATCTATGCGAACACGCAGCGCGCGATGGTCGTCGCCGCGCTGGCCGGGCGGCTCGCGCGCAAGCCGGTCGTCTGGCATCTGCGCGACATCGTCAGCACCGACCATTTCGGCAGCAAGCAGTTGCTGGCGATCAAGTATTGCGCACGGCTGGGCGTGACGCGCGTGATCGCGAACTCCGACGCGTCCGCGCAGGCGTTCCGCACGCTGACGGGCTTCACGCCGCAGCACGTCGACGTCGTGTTCAACGGTATTTCGGCCGAGCCGTTCGACGCGCTGGAAGGCGTCAACCCGGCCGCGCTGCGCACGCACCTCGGGTTGCCCGAGCACGCGTGGCTCGTCGGCTCGTTCAGCCGCCTCGCGCGCTGGAAAGGGCAGCACGTGCTGCTGGAGGCCGCCGCACGGCATCCCGACATGCACGTGGTGCTGGTCGGCGCGCCGCTGTTCGGCGAGGACGAATACGCTGCGCAGCTGCACGAATTCGTCGCGCAACACGGGATGGACGAGCGGGTGCATTTCCTCGGGTTCCAGCGCGACGTGGCCGCCTGCATGACGGCGGTCGACGTCGTCGCGCATACGTCCATCACGCCGGAGCCGTTCGGGCGCGTGATCGTCGAAGGGATGCTCGCGCGCCGGCCGGTCGTCGCGGCCCGCGCGGGCGGCGTCGTCGAGATCATCGAGGACGGCGACAACGGGCTGCTTTGCGAGCCGGGGGATGCGATCGCGCTGGCCAGCGCGCTGGAGACGCTGAAGCGCGACGGTGCGCTGCGCGAGCGGCTCGTCGCGAGCGGGCGCGCGACGGCGGTGCGCCGCTTCGGCACCGAGACCTATGTGGAGCGCGTCGAGAAGATCCTTGCGGATACGGCGAAGGCCGCGAAGGCGAAGAAGCGGTAGCCGTTGCCGGCGCGCGCCGGCGGGAAACGAGCCCTCATGCGGCGGTGCGCCGCGTGAGGGCTTTGCTTTTCAGCGGGCATGATGGGTCCGGCGAGCGCCGGGCCGGGCGGTTTGCGGTGCGCATGACGCGCAAGACCGGACGATCGCGTCTGAGTGGCGATCATGAAGCGGGGCAGCCGCGCGGCGGAAACCGGCCGGGGACGGCATGGGCGGGCCCTGGCGCGGTCGGACGGCGGCAGGCTGCCCGTCCCCGCACAACCCGGCATGCAACCGCGTGCCGGCCATGAAAACGCCCCCGCACGGCGACACGCCGCACGGGGGCGCCGATACCCGGCCGACTGTGTCAGACGGCCCGTTCGGGCCCCGGCGCGACGACGCGGGCCGGGCGCGTCGGCTTGAAGCTGGCCGACCACATCATCGCCGGCCGTTCGAACAGCCGGTAGAACAGGTACGCGACGGGGATCGCGGCGGCCATGAACGCGAACGACGGCCAGATCGACAGCTGCAGCTCGGAGTGGAACAGCACCGAGCCGAGGCAGACGAACAGCGGCAGGTGGACGAGGTACAGCGAGTAGCTGAAGTCGCCGAACCAGCTCAGCACGCGCAGCGGCGGCGTCGGGCGCGGCGGGCGGGCGAGCGCGCGGTACAGGAAGCACGCGAAGCCGGCCGACCACAGCTGGAACGCGCCGTACTGGCCGAAATGGAACGCGCCGCAGCCGGCGGCCAGCAGCACGGCGGCCGCGGCGTACCACGCACGCGACGGCACGGGGGCGGCCGCGCCGCGCGCCTGCTGCGCACGCACGTCGGCGATCCATGCGCCGATCGTCCAGGACAGCCAGTACGACGTGAAGAACTGCAGGTCGTGCCGTTCGAGCAACCACGCCGACGCGACGTTGACGAGCGCGATCGCGGCCACGACGGCCGGCATGCCGATGCGCCGGCGCAGCGCGAACAGCAGCGGGTAGATCGCGTAGAACTGCACCTCGAGCGACAGCGTCCACAGCGCGCCGTTCGACCCGTACGTGTAGCCGGCCACGCCTTGCAGCGAGAACAGGTTCACGAGGAACGCGACGATGCCGACGTCGCGGATCTTGTGGCTGACGGGCTCGATCTGCAGGCTGACCGAGTCGAGCGCGAGCGTGAACAGCAGCGCCGCGAGCAGCACCGGATAGATGCGCGCGAACCGGCGCACCCAGAAGTTCGGCGCGTCGAGCCGGTACGCGGGATTGGCCGCGAGCTTGAGCGCCGCGTTGCGGTGGATGCAGTAGCCGCTGATCACGAAGAAGATCGGCACGCCGGCGGAGCCCCACGCGAACGGGAAGGTCAGGTAGCCGGCGATCACGCCCGGGTTCAGGGCATGACCGTAAGCCTGATGGAAGCTCTGCATGCCGACCCAGACGACCTGCCGGCAGTGGAAATAGGCGACGAGCAGCGCCGCGAAGCCGCGCATCGCGTCGATCACGTGTTCCTTGTGATCGGTGACGGGCGGCGCGGCCAGAGACGATCCGCTGAAAGCTTGCATGCGATTCGATTCCTTGCGACGGATGGAGGGGAAGTTTCACCCCATCGTAATGCGCAAGAATTCGATCAATGAATAAAAAAATCTTGCCCGGAAATAACGGTTTTCCACATGATGGATTTATCCCGGTCTGAAAGCGGTTCCGCGGGCGCGTCAATTATTTACCGATTTTTTTCTGATAGTTTGAAGCTCCAGATGATTGATGCAAGGAGCGGCAAGATGGACATGCATTGGATCGCGAGCGCTGCAGTACTGCTGGTCATGGCCGTGCTGTCGGCGTACCGGGAGGCGCTGAAGAACGAACCGATTCGCCCGGGTCTCGAACGGGGCGGCGTGCCCTATATCGAGGAATTCGAATCGTAAGAATTTGTATCCGGAAAATCGGTAATTTGTTTCTGTATCGGCACTCGGTCCGGCAATATCGACCGAATGGAAGGGATTATATTTTTTTCGGAATCATTGGGCAATCGTCCATATCGATAATGAGCGGAGTGGAATTGGCAGTGCCGTCGATTCTCGATATGCCGTTCGGAACACAATCGCGCCGGGTCGCGGGTCGACGCGGCGCAGTCAACGCAATCAGGATGCGAACATGTTGAAAGTCACCAAGGCCGTGTTCCCCGTTGCCGGTCTCGGCACGCGGTTCCTCCCGGCAACGAAGGCGAGCCCGAAGGAAATGTTGCCCGTCGTCGACAAGCCGCTGATTCAGTACGCGGTCGAGGAAGCGATCAACGCCGGTATCACCGAGATGATCTTCGTGACCGGGCGCAGCAAGCGCGCGATCGAGGATCACTTCGACAAGTCGTACGAGATCGAGGCCGAACTCGAGGCGCGCGGCAAGGAAAAGCTGCTCGAACTGGTGCGCGGCATCAAGCCGAGCAACGTCAACTGCTTCTACGTGCGCCAGCCGGAAGCACTCGGTCTCGGCCATGCGGTGCTGTGCGCGGAGAAGCTCGTGCACGGCGAGCCGTTCGCGGTGATCCTCGCCGACGACCTGCTGCATGGCGAGCAGCCGGTGCTCAAGCAGCTCGTCGACGTGTTCGACCACTATCACAGCTCGGTGATCGGCGTCGAGACGATCGCGCGCGAGGACAGCCGCTCGTACGGCGTCGTCGAAGGCCGCGAATGGGAAGAGGACGTCATCAAGCTGTCGGGCATCATCGAGAAGCCGGCGCCCGAAGATGCGCCGTCGAATCTCGGCGTGGTCGGCCGCTACGTGTTCATGCCGACGATCTTCGATCATCTGCGCAAGCTCAAGCCGGGCGCCGGCGGCGAACTGCAGCTGACCGACGCGGTCCAGTCGCTGCTCGCGAACGAGCAGGTGCTCGCGTATCGCTACTTCGGCACGCGCTTCGACTGCGGCAGCAAGATCGGCTATCTCAAGGCAACCGTCGAGCTCGCGCTCCAGCATCCGGAAGTGAGCCGCGAATTCGAGGCCTACCTGCGTACCTGTTTGCCCGCGCTGGCGGCTGTCGCATAGGCCGCTGCGCGCTCCGTCGTTTCAGGTGGTGGTTGTTCCGTTGGCCCCGGCCGCTCAGGCGCCGGGGCTTTTTTGCGTCCGCACGTGCGTGCGCGGTCGTGGTGCGCGAAGGCGGTGTGTCGTACCGGATTCGGGCGTGGGGCGCGGGGGCGCGGTACCGGCGCGGTGGTGCGCCGCGGCTGAAACCGGTGCCGAAGGACTGGCTCGGGCGCGTGCTTCGGCGGTTCAACGAGCGTGACGCACATGACGTGCGCGCGTGAAGGCGTCGGGCCGGCGGGTGTCGCGAGATGAAGCCGCGCCGCTCGACGAGTGCCGGGCAGCGCGAAGGCGGCGCCGTCTTTCTGTTGGCCCGGGGGCGTCTGCGTGACCTTCAGCGCGGCGACGCGCTCGGTTGCGTGGCGAAGTGCCGGGCGAGCATCGTGGCGATCGGCTTCTTGAAGTCGAGCAGCCGCTTTTCGAGATAGCGCCAGGACAGGTGCGCAAGCAGCACGGCGAATGCGAATTGCTGCATCTCGGGCAGTGCTTCACGGACGAATGCCGGCATCGGCACGTGCGCGAAGGACGCGGGCAGCACGCCGAAGCGCGTCGGAATCAGGTTGTGGAACAGGTAGAAGCCGTAGCTGATCGTGCCGAGATAGACGAGCGGGCCCCAGTCGAGCAGCGCGACGACGGGGTGGTCGGGCTCGCTGACGAGCCACAGCATCAGCGCGCCGAGCGACGCGGACAGGCCGAGGTCCGCGAGCCCCGCGACCGCGTCGGGCAGCGTCGTGCACGCGGGCAGCACGAGGAAGAACACGACGCCGGCCGCGCCGAGCCAGCCGGGCGGCACGCGACGCACGGCGGCCGTGCCGCGATCGGCGAGCGCCATCGCGCCGACGCCGCCGAGCGCGATCAGTGCGAAATTCCACGGGGAAAACGCGTAGATCAGCACCGGCGACGCATCGGACAGGTAGAGCGCGAGATGCGCGAGCGCGCACAGCGCGACGGCCGCGATGCCGAGCGCGACGTGTCGCGCGGCCGGTACCGCGAGCAGCGCGAGCGGCGCGATCAGGTAGAACTGCTGTTCAACCGCGAGGCTCCAGAAGTGCGACGTGGAGCCGGGCCAGCCGTCCTTCACGACACCGATCCAGTAATTCGACAGGAACACCGCGTGCCACGCGAGTCCCAGGTTGACGCCGCGCTGGTAGAACAGCGCGTGCGCGATCGCGAGCGCGGCGAGCAGCAGGTAGTACACGGGAAAGATCCGCAGCGCGCGCTTCGCGAGGAACAGCGCGAGCGCGTGGCGGCGCGTCATGGTGCCGCGTTCGACGGCCTGGCGGTTGCGATGCAGCTCGCCGACGATCAGGAATCCGCTGATGAGGAAAAACGTCCACACACCGAGCTTGCCGACGTCGACGGCAAGGACGTGGCCCTTGTGGGACAGGAAAACGAGGATGACGGCGAGGGCTCGCAGGCCGTCGAGTCCTTTGACGTATCTGACTTCGCGCATGGAGGCATCCGGGCATTGAGCGTGCCCAGTATAGGTGCGCAAATATCGAACGTAATTCGCGTTCCGACGTATACGTGAAGGCGTTTTTTGATGCTCGAGCGTCGATGAAGTCGGTCGCGCGCAACAAAACCTGCGGGAAACCCCGCGAAAACGCATAAAAGTACTGCACGAAGCGTCAAGGCGCTTGTAGAATCCGGCGTTGAAGCGCGCGCGTTGCACGCTTCGTGTATCCAACGACCACACCTGGTAGGAGAAACATGGCGACTTCCGCAAAAAAGGTGGCCAAGAAGGCTGCCGCACCGGCGACCAAGAAAGTGGCTGCCAAAAAGGCTGCGCCCGCGAAGAAAGTAGTGGCCAAGAAGGCTGTCGCGAAGGCGGCACCGGCTGCTCCGACGCCGCTGAAGGACAAGTTCACGAAGGCATCGCTCGCAACGCACATCGCTGAGCGCGCAGCTGTCGAAGTGAAGGCGGTCAAGGCAGTGCTCGCCGCACTCGAGAACGTCGTGCTGGGCTCGGTCCACAAGAAGGGCGCAGGCGAATTCACGCTGCCGGGTCTGCTGAAGATCACGGCACAAGTCGTGCCGGCGAAGAAGAAGCGCTTCGGCAAGGATCCGTTCTCGGGCGAAGAGCGTTGGTTCCCGGCGAAGCCGGCCAGCGTGCGCGTGAAGGCACGTGCGCTGAAGAAGCTGAAGGACGCGGCAGCGTAATGCCGCGCAACGACTGCCGAATACGTGTCGGCAGCCGTTGCGGAGTCCAGCGATCCCCGTACGCGAAAGCGTGCGGGGATTTTTATTGTGCCGCGCCACTCGCGCGGCGGCGAAGCGGCGGCGCGGCGACGATGCGCGCCACGACGTGCGACGCGCGTTGCATCGCGTGCCGCCCACGCGCGATACCGAATGGCGAACTGCGAACCGCAGTGGCGCCGGACGCGGTTTCGCCGCAGCCCGGCCATGCGCCGCTCGCGCCGCGACCGTTGCGTGTGCATCGCAACGCACGCAGTCGTGACTGAATTCATCCCGGACGAAATCGCCGGACAGGTCGGCACGGCACGCGCCGCGATCGAGCGGCATCTCGGCGCAACGCTGGCAGCCATCCACCTGTTCGGATCGGCGCTCGACGGCGGCTTGAAACCGCGCAGCGACATCGACCTGCTGGTGACGGTGGCGGCGCGACCCGACGAAACGGTGCGGCACGCGTTGATGCGCGATCTGCTCGCCGTGTCGGCGCCGCCGCACGGCGCAGGCGGCTTGCGCGCACTGGAGGTCACCGTCGTCGCGCACGGCGACGTGGTGCCGTGGCGTCATCCGGCGCGGCGCGAACTGCAGTTCGGCGAATGGCTGCGCCGCGATCTCGAGGCCGGCATCGTCGAACCGCCGCTCGTCGATCACGATCTGGCGATCCTGCTGACGAAGGCGCGGCAGCACAGTGTCGCGCTGGCCGGGCCGCCCGCGGTCGCGCTGTTCGAGCCGGTGCCCGCGCGCGATTTCGCCGCCGCGCTGCTCGATACCGTTGCGCAATGGAACGCCGAGCCGGACTGGCGCGGCGACGAGTGCAACGTGGTGCTCGCACTCGCGCGTATCTGGTACAGCGCCGCGACCGGCACGATCGCCCCCAAGGACGTTGCCGCGGCATGGGTGCTGGCGCGCCTGCCGGACGCGTATCGGCCGGTGGTGGCCGCCGCACGCGACGCCTATCTCGGGGGCGACGCAGGCGCGGCAATCCTGGCCGGCGAACCGCTCGCCGCCTTCATCGGCTACGCACGGCGGGCCGTCGAGTCGATGCTGCGGGCGTAGCGGCGGATGCCGGTCGTGCGATCGGCGATCGGCCACGCATGCGCCGCAGCCCGGCGGGTGTCGTCAGCCCGCCGTGCCCGCGAAGGCGGCTTTCAACGCGGCGTCGTCGAACTTGACCATCCGCATCATCGCCGCGGCCACGCGCGCCGCCTTGACCGGGTCGCGGTCGGCCATCATCGGGATGAGCGCTTCCGGAACGATCTGCCACGACACGCCATAACGATCCCTCAGCCAGCCGCAGGCGTCGGGCGTGCCGCCGTTGTCGATCAGCGCGTTCCAGTAGCGGTCGAGTTCGGCCTGGTCGGCGCAACTGACCAGCAGCGAGATCGCGTGATTGAACGTCTCCGTGCGCGGGTGGCTCATCGCGAAGAACGGCTGGCCGAACAGTTCGAATTCGACCATCCGTGTGCCGTCGGTGCCGGGTACTGCCGTGACGCGCACGATGCGCGAATCCGGAAAGATGCCGGCGTAGAAGGCCGCTGCTTCTTCGGCTTCCGTCGAATACCAGAGGAAAGGCGTGATCTTCTGAATCGTCATGGCGTATCTCCTGTATGAATGGGGCGACGCGCGAATCGCGTGCCGCCATCGACACGACGGACGACGATTGCCGAAATCGACACGCTGCGGCACATCGCGATCGCACCGGACGAGCGGCGCCGGCGGTGCGGAGGATAGTCGCTCGGCGAACGGATGGCGACCGGTGCTCCGCAAATGGCGTTCCCGGCGCTTTGCAGCCGTCAGGCGCCGCTGCCGGCCGGTCGGCGTGCGTGGGGCTCGGGTTCCGGCCGCCGGCCCGTGCAGCGGCTGCCGGCGCGCGGGAGACGGACGAAAAAAAGCCAGCCGCGGCCGAAACCGGGGCTGGCTTTCCAGGTCGGCGGCAAGGCATCGGAGACGCCGTGCACGCCGGAAACGTACTTCTTAGAACTTGTGACGCAGGCCGAGCGCGACGATTTCCTGCGAGCTCTTGCCGGCGATGCCGTACGAGCCGACCGACGCTTGCGCATCGGTACCGTCGGCGTTGTGGCCGCTGGCGTGCTGGTATGCGCCAACCAGGTACACGTCGGTGCGCTTCGACAGCGAGTAGTCCGCGCCGAGCGAAACCTGATGGTACTTGGCGTCCGTCTGGCCGCTACCCTTCGTGTAGATGTAGCCGACGCCCAGCAGCAGCGGTGCCGATGCCTGGTACGTGACGAATGCGCGACCCGTGTTGTACTTCTGGTTCGTGCCGAAGCCCGAGTTCGCATCAGCCTTGTACTGCGCGTTGCTGTAGCCGAGGCCGAACGTCACCGGGCCGAATGCATACTGGCCGGCGACTTGCGCGATCCCGATCGACGATGCCGACGTGTACGCGTTGTTGATGAAGCTGCCCGAGCCGTCGAAGATCGCGTCCGACGTGCCGGCCCAGCCGGTGCGCTGGCCAACTGCATTCAGCGGCGACGAGTTGTTGGCGTGGAAGTAGCCAGCAGCCAGGCCGAGCGGGCCGTTGTTGTAGGCTGCAGCTGCCGCCCACGTCTGACCCTTGCCGGTTGCGCCGGCGACACCGCCGAGTGCGTACATCGCTTCGACCTGCAGGCCTGCCCAGACCGGCGACGTGTACTTGATCGCGTTGCTGACGCGCAGGCTGTTGTCGTTGTTGTCGACGTCGCCCGGCGTGGCGAACACGCTGCCGAAGTAGTTGTCAGCCGTGACTGCCTGAACCAGGTCGACCAGCGGGTCGTACTGGCGACCCAGCGTCAGCGTACCGTACTGGCTGCTTTCCAGGCCGACGAAAGCCTGGCGGCCGAACATGCGGCCACCCTGGCCCAGTGCACCCGATGCCGAGTTGAAGCCGTTTTCCAACTGGAAGATCGCCTTCAGGCCGCCACCGAGGTCTTCGGAACCCTTGAGGCCGAAGCGGCTGCCTTGCAGGTTGCCGCTACCCATCGACCACGAATTGTTACCTTGACCGTCGTTACCGTGAACGTACGTGATCGACGTGTCGATCACGCCGTAGAGCGTCACGCTCGACTGAGCCTGAGCAGCACCGGCAGCGCCCAGCAGGGCGAGCGAGAGGGTCGAGAGAGCAAGTTTCTTCATCGTTGAGTTTCTCCACGCAAGTGATTCATCGTTATTTGTTGCGGATTGGAGAATAGCTCAGTGCCATAGACGCAAGAAAGCTTAAAAAATAAAGTGTCTCGAAAAGGTAACAGCGTGAAAAAGTCCATATATATCAAGCACATCAACGACTGTTCCTGTTTTTGAAATAGTTGACAATTGCTGCGTCGCGATTGTTTCAAAAGTTGATGCACCGGACGGCCTGGTGCCTGTTTTGCGGGGTTCCGTCATGGAAACGAGGGTATGCAAACGTTTGCCGTTGCAGCAATGTTCGTGTGGGCACGCAAGGTGCGTGGGTCCACCGCGCAAGGGCGCGGCGGGGGCAGCGGGGTGGCGGAGGGGCGCGCGGAGGCGGGCGTGCGTTGTGCCGGGCGCCGTCAGTCGCCGCGCGTGAGGTCGTTGCCGGTACCGGGTTGCGGTTCTGCCGCCGCCGCCGCCGCGGCGCCGGCCGGCCGGTGCGCGTTGCCGCGCGCCGCCGCGAATTCCGCGCCGAGCAGCAGCACGATCGCGGAGAAGTACAGCCACATCAGCAGGACCGCGAACGATCCGGCCGCGCCGAATGCGCTGGCCGTGCCCGCATGCGCGAGGTACAGCGCGAACAGCTTCTTGCCGCCGGAGAACAGGATCGCCGACACGATGCCGCCGACCGCGGCGTCGCGCCACGCGACGCGCGCATCGGGCAGGAACTTCATCAACGACGCGAACGCGGCCGCGAGCACCGCGATGCCGACGAAGAACTGCACGAGGTTGGTGACGACCACATACGGCGAATTGCCCAGCAGCCAGGTGCCGACGAACGTGATCGCGGTATCGAGCACGAGCGACACGATCAGCAGGAACGCGACGCCGAGCACGAGTCCGAACGAGATCAGCCGCACGCGCACGAGCCCGAGCATGCTCGACCAGCGGTTCTCGGTGGCCGGCCAGATCACGCTGAGCGCGGCGCTGAGCGACGCGAACGTGGCCGACGCGCCGATCGCGAGCGCGGCGAACGAGATCAGCGTGGCCAGCCCGCCGCGCTCGCCCGCGCGGTGCGCGTTCTGCACGATGGTCTGGATGCTGGCCGCCGCGTCGTCGCCGATCAGCTGGTGCGCCTGCTCGAATACCTGGCCGCGCGCGGCATCGTCGCCGTAGAACCAGCCGGCCACCGCGATCACCATCACGAGCGTCGGCGCGAGCGAGAACGCGGAGAAAAACGCGATGCCGGCAGCCATCGCGGAGCAGCGGTCGGACGAGAAGCGCTTGAACGCGGTGAGGGCCCAGTTGGCCTGTTGCTGGGCGAGACGGGTTGCTTCGGAAGTGATCTGTCGTTTCATGACGGGTCGGTTGTGCGCGGCGCGCGGATCGTCGGGGTTCATCGGATTATTCGGTATTGATCCGAGGATTCGATCATAGTTGCCTGAACTGTCTATAATTCCTTTCAGTTTCACCCCACCCCACAATAACGCCGAGACCGCCATGCTACAAATGTCCCGGCGCCAGTTCCTGAAGGTGACGGCCACGTCGCTTGCCGGATCGAGTCTTGCCCTGATGGGCTTTTCTCCGTCCGAAGCGCTTGCCGAAGTCCGACAGTACAAGCTGGCGCGCACCGTCGAAACGCGCAACACCTGTCCTTACTGTTCAGTGGGTTGCGGCATCCTGATGTACAGCCTCGGAGACGGCGCGAAGAATGCGCAGCCGAGCATCATCCACATCGAAGGCGATCCCGACCATCCCGTCAATCGCGGCACGCTGTGCCCGAAGGGCGCCAGCCTGATCGACTTCATCCACAGCCCGAACCGCCTGACGCACCCCGAGTATCGCGCGCCCGGCTCGGACAAGTGGGAACCGATTTCGTGGAACGACGCGCTCGACCGCATCGCGAATCTGATGAAGGCCGACCGCGACGCGAACTTCGTCGAGACGGCCGAAGACGGCTCGAAGGTCAACCGCTGGCTCACGACCGGCATGCTGGCCGCGTCGGCGGGCAGCAACGAGGTCGGCTACCTGACGCACAAGACTGTCCGCAGTCTCGGGATGCTCGCATTCGACAATCAGGCGCGTGTCTGACATGGCCCGACGGTGGCAGGTCTTGCCCCGACGTTTGGCCGTGGAGCGATGACGAACCATTGGGTCGGCATCAAGAACGCGGACGTGATTCTCGTGATGGGCGGCAATGCAGCCGAGGCCCATCCGTGCGGTTTCAAGTGGGTAACCGAGGCGAAGGCGCACCGCAAGGCGCGGCTGATCGTCGTCGACCCGCGCTTTACGCGTACGGCCTCGGTGGCCGATTACTACGCGCCGATCCGCACCGGCACCGACATCGTCTTCCTGGGCGGGGTCATCAACTATCTGCTGACGAACGACAAGATCCAGCACGAGTACGTGAAGAACTACACGGACTTCTCGTTCATCGTGCGCGAGGATTTCGCGTTCAACGACGGCATCTACTCCGGTTATGACGCGGAGAAGCACGCGTACCCGGACAAATCGAGCTGGGACTACGAGCGCGGCGACGACGGCTTCGCGAAGGTCGACCCGACGCTGCAGCATCCGCGTTGCGTGTACAACCTGCTCAAGCAGCACTACGCGCGCTATACGCCGGACATGGTCCAGCAGGTCTGCGGCACGCCGAAGGAGAAATTCCTGAAGGTGTGCGAGATGCTCGCGACCACGGCCGTTCCCGGCCGCGCCGGCACGGTGCTGTACGCACTCGGCTGGACCCACCATTCGACCGGCGCGCAGATCATCCGCACCGGCGCGATGGTGCAGTTGCTGCTCGGCAACATCGGCATCGCCGGCGGCGGGATGAACGCGCTGCGCGGCCACTCGAACATCCAGGGGTTGACCGACCTCGGGCTGATGTCGAACCTGCTGCCGGGCTACATGACGCTGCCGATGCAGTCCGAGCAGGATTTCGACGGCTACATCAAGAAGCGCACGCAACTGCCGCTGCGGCCGAACCAGTTGAGCTACTGGAAGAACTACAAGGCGTTCCACGTCAGCTTCATGAAGTCGTGGTGGGGCGACGCGGCGACCGCCGAGAACAACTGGGGCTACGACTACCTGCCGAAGCTGGACAAGCAGTACGACCTGCTGCAGGTGATCGAGCTGATGAATGCCGGCAAGATGAACGGCTACATCTGCCAGGGCTTCAACCCGCTCGCGGCGGCGCCGTCGAAGGTGAAGACGGCAGCGGGCCTCGCGAAGCTGAAGTGGCTCGTGATCATGGATCCGCTCGCGACCGAGACGTCCGAGTTCTGGAAGCATCACGGCGACTACAACGACGTCGATGCGTCGAAGATCCAGACCGAGGTGTTCCGTCTGCCGACCACGTGCTTCGCGGAGGAAAACGGCTCGCTCGTGAGTTCGAGCCGCGTGCTGCAGTGGCACTGGAAGGGCGCGGAGCCGCCGGGCGACGCGAAGAGCGACCTCGAGATCATGTCGGGGCTGTTCCTGCGCATGCGCAAGCTGTACCAGAAGGACGGCGGCAAGTATCCGGACCCGATCGTGAACCTGACGTGGCCGTACGCGAACCCGGAAAGCCCGACGCCCGAAGAGCTCGCGATGGAGTTCAACGGCAAGGCGCTCGCCGATCTGCCCGACCCGAAGGATCCGGCCAAGACGCTCGTGAAGAAGGGCGAGCAGCTGGCCGCGTTCGCGCAATTGAAGGACGACGGCACGACCGCGAGCGGCTGCTGGATCTTCTGCGGCGCGTGGACGCAGGCCGGCAACCAGATGGGGCGGCGCGACAACTCCGACCCGACCGGCATCGGCCAGACGCTGAACTGGGCGTGGGCGTGGCCCGCGAACCGGCGGATCCTGTACAACCGCGCGTCGTGCGACGTCGCCGGCAAGCCGTTCGACCCGACCCGCAAGCTGATCGGCTGGAACGGCAGCGCGTGGAAGGGCGCCGACGTGCCGGACTTCAAGGCGGACGAGCCGCCCGAAAACGGGATGGGGCCGTTCATCATGAACCCGGAAGGCGTGGCGCGCTTCTTCGCCCGCGCGGGGATGAACGAAGGTCCGTTCCCCGAGCACTACGAGCCGTTCGAGACGCCGCTCGACGCGAACCCGCTGCACCCGAACAACCCGCAGGCGCTGAACAACCCGGCTGCCCGCGTGTTCGCGGACGACCGCGCGTCGTTCGGCAAGGCGGCGGAGTTCCCGCACGTGGCGACGACGTACCGGCTGACCGAGCATTTCCACTACTGGACCAAGCATGCGCGGCTGAACTCGATCATCCAGCCCGAGCAATTCGTCGAGATCGGCGAAGACCTCGCGAAGGAAGTCGGCGTCGCGCACGGCGAGCGCGTGAAGGTGTCGTCCAAGCGCGGCTACATCATCGCGGTCGCCCTCGTCACGAAGCGGATCAAGCCGCTGACGGTCGACGGCAAGAAGGTCCAGACGGTCGGCGTCCCGTTGCACTGGGGCTTCAAGGGTCTGACGAAGCCCGGCTATCTCGCCAATACCCTGACTCCGTCCGTGGGTGACGGCAACTCGTACACGCCGGAATTCAAGTCGTTCCTGGTGAAGGTCGAAAAGGCGTAAGGGGAAAGAGATGGCATTGCAATCGCTGGATATCAAGCGCGTCTCGGCCACCACGACGCCACCGCCCACGGTGCGCGAACCGGTGACCGGGAGCGTCGCGAAGCTGATCGACGTATCGAAGTGCATCGGCTGCAAGGCATGCCAGACGGCGTGCATGGAATGGAACGACCTGCGTGACGAGGTCGGCACCAACGTCGGCGTGTACGACAACCCGGCCGACCTGACCGAGCATTCGTGGACGGTCATGCGGTTCTCCGAATACGAGAACCCGGCGGGCGACCTCGAGTGGCTGATCCGCAAGGACGGCTGCATGCACTGCGAGGATCCGGGCTGCCTGAAGGCGTGTCCGTCGCCGGGCGCGATCGTGCAGTACAACAACGGGATCGTCGACTTCCACGAGGAGAACTGCATCGGTTGCGGCTATTGCGTGACCGGTTGCCCGTTCAACGTTCCGCGGATCTCGAAGAAGGATCATCGCGCGTACAAGTGCACGCTCTGTTCCGACCGCGTCGCGGTCGGCCAGGAACCGGCCTGCGTGAAGACCTGCCCGACCGGCGCGATCGTGTTCGGCACCAAGGAGGACATGAAGCAGCACGCGGCCGAGCGGATCGAGGACCTGAAGGAGCGCGGCTTCGAGCATGCGGGGTTGTACGACCCGCAGGGCGTCGGCGGTACGCACGTGATGTACGTGCTGCACCACGCCGACAAACCGTCGCTGTACCACGGGCTGCCCGACAACCCGTCGATCAGCCCGATGGTGAAGCTGTGGAAGGGCATCGCGAAACCGCTCGCGGTCGCCGGCCTCGCGCTGACCGCGCTTGCCGGGTTCTTCCACTATGTCCGGGTCGGTCCGAACGAGGTGAGCGAAGAGGAAGAATCGGCCGCGCGCGACGAGGCGCGACGCATCAAGGAGGACGCGAAATGAACCACGACGACCCCAACCTGATCGTCCGCTACTCGGCGAACGAGCGCACGAACCACTGGATCACCGCGATCACGTTCGTGCTGCTCGCGCTGTCCGGGCTCGCGCTGTTCCATCCGTCGATGTTCTGGCTGACCGCGCTGTTCGGCGGCGGCCAGTGGACGCGGATCCTGCATCCGTTCGTCGGGCTCGTGATGTTCGTGTCGTTCGCGATCCTCGTCGTGCGCTTCTGGCACCACAACACGCTCGACGCGGACGATCGCCAGTGGCTGAAGCAGATCGGCGACGTGCTGACCAACCAGGAAGACAAGCTGCCGCCTGTCGGGCGCTATAACGCCGGGCAGAAGCTGCTATTCTTTACGTTGGTGGCGTGCCTGCTGCTGCTCCTGCTGTCGGGAGTCGTGATCTGGCGGCGCTACTTCTCGTTCTACTTCCCGATCGGGGTGATCCGCGCGGCCGCTGTCGTGCATGCCGTGGCGGCCTTCGTGCTGATCGCGAGCATCATCGTGCACATTTACGCAGCGTTGTGGGTGAAGGGCTCGATCGGCGCGATGGTGCGCGGCACCGTCACGCTGGGCTGGGCCCGCAAGCATCACCCGAAGTGGTTCCGTGAAAGCGTGAAATAACGCACTGGAGCGGAGCGCCTCGCCGATCGCGGCGGGCCGCTCCGCGCCTTCGCCGGAACTGCCCGAAAGCGCCGATGCGTCGGCGCTTGTTTTTTTGGAAGACATTTCTGTGACACAACGCATTCTCGAACCGACCGAGATCTCGGCACTCGATCATTCGGCCATTCCGCGCTTTCGCCTGCCGGAGCGCGCGACCGCGTTCGCGGCGCGCGCCGCGCGGCTGCGCAAGCTTGCCGACCTGAACCCGATCAGCGGCTACCTGCGGCTGATGGCCACCGTCGCCGACGCGCAGCATGCCACGCTGCAGACGCTGGACCTGCCGCTGCCGTCGAAGGAAGCGATCGCGCGTGCGCAGGAGCACTCGATGCCGCTCTTGCCGGCGCTCGACGGCGAGCGCGACGCACGCTGGCGCGCCGTGCTGTACGAACTGCTCGACCGCGTCGAAGGCGCCGGGCTCGTCAATCCGCAGCTCGCGAAACTGCTCGACCGGTTGCGCCTGATGGCGCTCGCCGAACTCGACGCGCAGGCCGACGCGATCCTCGCGCTGCGCTTCGCCGAAGTCGACCCGGCCACCGCGCCGTTCCTGATGGCCGCGCTGCAGGTGGTCTGGACGGACCTCGCGAGCCGCGTGACGCCGGCCGATGTCCCGTATCTCGACCAGCCGGGGCTGTGCCCCGTGTGCGGCACGCATCCGGTCGCGAGCGTCGTGCGGGTCGGCGGCCCGTACCAGGGCTACCGGTTCCTGCAGTGCGGGCTGTGCACGACCGAGTGGCACATGGTGCGCACGAAGTGCTCGCACTGCGATTCGACCAAGGGCATCGCGTACCACGGGATCGAGGGCGGCAGCGAAGCCGTCAAGGCCGAGTCGTGCGACGAGTGCAAGACCTATCGCAAGATCGGCTATCAGGAGAAGGACTACGAGTTCGAGCCGCTGGCGGACGATCTCGCCAGTCTCACGCTCGACCTGCTGATGAACGAGGCCGGCTATCAGCGCAGTTCGCCGAACCCGCTGCTGTGGCCGGACGTCGCGCGGGAAGCGGACTGACGGCACGGGCCGGGGCGGCGCGCGAGCGCCAGCGCCGGCCGACTGCGAAGCATGAGACTGGAGCCACAACGACGTGACCGAACCGGGTGTGAATGAATTGAATGCGGTGCTGGCGCGCGTGCCGTCCGTCGAGCGCGTGCTGTCGTCGGCACCGTTGCAACCGCTGATCGCGGACTATGGCCGCACGCGCGTATTGAACGCCGTGCGCGCCGAACTGGAGCGTTGGCGCACCGCCGCGCAGCACGATCCGGCCGCGGCCGAGCCGCTCGACGAGCCGCGCATCGCCGCCACCCTCGCGCGCACGCTGGCCGCGCAGAGCACGGGCGCCGTGCGTGCCGTGTTCAACCTGACCGGCACCGTGCTGCACACGAATCTCGGGCGCGCGCTGTTGCCCGACGACGCGGTGCGCGCGGTGGTCGACGCGCTCACGCAGCCCGTCAACCTCGAATTCGATCTCGCCACGGGCCGCCGTGGCGATCGCGACGACCTGGTCGACGCTTTGCTGTGCGAACTGACGGGTGCGGAAGCCGCGACCGTCGTCAACAACAACGCGGCGGCCGTATTGCTGACGCTGTCGGCGCTTGCGACGAAGCGGGAAGTCGTCGTGTCGCGCGGCGAGCTGGTCGAGATCGGCGGCGCATTCCGCATTCCCGACATCATGAGCCGCGCCGGCGCGAAGCTGCGCGAGGTCGGCACGACCAATCGCACGCACCTGCGCGACTACGCGGATGCGATCGGCCCGCGCACGGCGCTGCTGATGAAGGTGCACTGCAGCAACTACGCGATCAGCGGCTTCACGAAGGAGGCGACGCTCGCCGAACTCGCGCCGCTCGCGCGCGAGCGCGGCGTGCCGGTCGCCGTCGATCTCGGCAGCGGCACGCTTGCCGACCTGTCGCAATGGGGGCTGCCGCATGAAACGACCGTGCAGGAAACCGTCGCCGCCGGGGCAAACGTTGTCACGTTCAGCGGCGACAAACTGCTCGGCGGGCCGCAGGCCGGCCTGATCGTCGGCGACCGCGCGCTGATCGCGAAGATCAAGAAACACCCGCTCAAGCGCGCGCTGCGCGTCGGCAAGCTGACGCTCGCGGCGCTCGAACCCGTGCTGCGCCTGTACCAGTCGCCCGAGTTCCTGCGCGACCGGCTCACGACGCTGCGTCTGCTGACGCGGCCGCAGCGCGAGATCGCCGAAGCGGCCGAGCGCGTGCGCCCGGTATTGCAGGCCGCGCTCGGCAGCGGTTTCGACGTGACGGTCGAGCCGATGTTCAGCCAGATCGGCAGCGGCGCGCTGCCGGTCGACCAGTTGCCGAGTGCCGGGCTCGTCGTGCGCACGGCGGACGGCAAGCGCGGCGGCCGTGCGCTCGTGCAGCTCGAGAAGCGGTTGCGCGAATGGCCGCGTCCGGTGATCGGCCGCATCGCGGACAACGCGCTGCGGCTCGACCTGCGCTGCCTCGAAGCCGCCGACGAAGCGGCGCTCGTCGCGCAATGCTCGCCGCTGGCGGGGCCCGCTGCATGATCGTCGGGACCGCGGGACACATCGACCACGGCAAGACGACGCTGGTGCGCGCGCTGACGGGCGTCGATACCGACCGCCTGAAGGAAGAGAAGGCGCGCGGGATTTCGATCGAGCTCGGTTACGCGTATACGCCACTCGACAACGGCGACGTGCTCGGCCTGATCGACGTGCCGGGCCACGAGAAGCTGATTCATACGATGGCGGCGGGCGCGTGCGGGATCGATTTCGCGCTGCTCGTGATTGCCGCCGACGACGGCGTGATGCCGCAGACGCGCGAGCATCTCGCGATCCTGCAACTGCTCGGCGTCACGCATGGTGCCGTCGCGCTGACCAAATGCGATCGCGTCGACGGCGAGCGTGTGGCCGAGGTGCGCGACGAGATCGCCGCGTGGCTGCACGACTCGACGCTGGCCGGCGTGCCGATCTTCGAAACGCAGGCGACGGCAGCGGACGATCCGGGTGTCGCCGCGTTGAAGCGTCACCTGGCCGACGCGGCGATCGCGTGGCGCGCGCGCCGCGACGACGGGCTGTTCCGGCTCGCGGTCGACCGCGTGTTCACGCTCGCGGGGCAGGGCACGGTCGTGACGGGCACCGCGTTCGCGGGCCGCGTCGCGACGGGAGACACGCTCGCGATCGTGCGTACCGGCGGCGCGGCGCGTGTGCGCAGCATCCATGCGCAGAACCGGCCGGTCGAGATCGGCCGCGCGGGCGAACGGTGCGCGCTGAATCTGGCCGGTGTCGACAAGGCCGACGTCGAGCGCGGCGATACCGTCGCCGATGCGCGGCTCGCCGCGACGTCGCCGCGTCTGGACGTCGAGCTGACGCTGCTCGCGGATGCAGGGCTGTCGCTCACGCACTGGGCGCCGCTGCACGTGCATCTCGGCACGCTGCACCGCGTCGCCCATGTCGCGCTGCTCGACGGCGACACGCTCGCGGCCGGCCAGCGGATGCGCGTGCAACTGGTGTTCGACGAGCCGGTGTTCGCGCTGCCGGGCGACCGGTTCATCGTCCGTAATCCGCAGGCGACGCGCACCGTCGGCGGCGGCCGGGTGCTCGATCCGTTCGGGCCGGCCCGCAAGCGTCGTACGCCTGCCCGCCGCGCGTGGCTCGATGCGCTGGCCGCGTGGCTCGACGAAGGGCGTCTCGATGCGCTGCTCGCGCAGGCTCCGCTCGGCATTGCGCGCGCAACGCTCACGCATCTGACGGGCTTCGCGCCGAATGCGCTGGCGTTGCCGGAAGACGCGCGGGCGATCGGGCAGCGCGACGCCGCGTCGAACGACGGCGCGGTGATTTCGCATGCGCACTGGCGCACGCTGCAGACGCGGGCGATCGACACGCTGCGCACGTATCACGAACGCATGCCCGACGAGCAGGGGCTCGACGCCGCGCGCCTGCGGCGGATGGCCGCGCCGCTCGTCGGCGATGCGCTATGGCGCGCGCTCGTCGATGCGCTGGTGGCCGGCGGCGAAGTCGCGCGCAGCGGGCCGTGGCTGCATCTGCCGTCGCATTCGGTGAGCCTGGAGCCGCGCGAGGAAGCACTCGCGCGGCAACTGTTGCCGCTGATTCAGGCGGGGCGCTTCGATCCGCCGTGGGTGCGCGACCTGGCGCGCGACACGGGCGCGGCCGAGGACGCGGTGCGCGCGTTGCTGCGCAAGCTCGCGCGGCGCGGCGACGTGCACCAGGTCGTGCGCGACCTGTTCTATCACGCGGACGTCGCGCGCGAGCTGGCGGCGCTGGTCGCGCATCTCGCGCCGTCGCGCGGCGGCGGGCTCGATGCCGCGACATTTCGTGATGCGACGGGGCTCGGCCGCAAGCGTGCGATCCAGATTCTCGAGTTCTTCGACCGGGTTGGGTATACTCGCTTCCACCGCGATCTTCACTACCTGCGGCCTGACAGCGGTTGGGTGGGTATTCAGGCGTAGGCGCTCGTTGTTCTTGGGTTCTTTTCCCACGGAAGGCATTCGTATCCGGTGGTACGGCCGGGCTTCAAACCCGGTTGGGGGTGTCAGACACTCCCGGGTCAGTTCGACTCTGGCTGCCTTCCGCCACCGCGATTCCCCGCGATTCCCCGCGATCGGTGCGCGCCGCACGGCGCATCGCGTCTTGATTCGCTCGTCTCGAATCTTCCTCGTGGGAACCACGCACCGAGCGTCAAGCGGTGACGGCAAGGCGGCGTACGCGTTGCTTGTCGCGAACGAGGAAAATCCATCCCTGCCGTCGCGGGTCCGCAGAATTTTTCCGATTCGAATCCCGAAATAAAAGAAGGGTGAATTGCCGTGGGCCCGGCCTGTAAAGCAGGATTATCTTTCGTGGATTGAGGCGGCGCGCGGCGATAATTGAATAAGTGAAGAATATCGCAATCAAAACGCTAATGGTGATTGTGCGATTTCCAGAAACTATCAAACTGATTTTGATCCCGATTCCGATCGGACCGGTTTTGTGACGCGGGTTTGCAAGCTTGGCCGGGCGCATTGTCGGACGTCGGGCGGACAGGATGCCAACGCCGTCGCGCCGTGCGTGCCGCGCTGCTCGACCCTTCAACTTTTCCGGAAATCTGTCGACAATGTAAGGCGTTGCATTCCGAAATCGAGAACTGATTATTCCGGTTGCTGTGCGTGGTTTTATTTGGCAGGATTTTCATCACGTTGCCCGGTCCTAAAAAACAAAGCGGTCGATAATTCAATTAACGTAAATGACACGTTCCGGATGAGCGACGGTTTGACGGAAAGACGACAAGAAAAGTGAAGAGGCGGCGAACAGGCGGCATCGTTCGCAATTGGTGAATCAATCGCTTGCCCGGCAATGTCGATGCGTCACGCCATCGATCCGGGTGAATCCGACACGGGGCGGTCATGGCGATACTCAAGAACGATTCTTCCGGGGAAGCGTGCCTGCTGCGCGCGTATCACGTGTTCGGCCGCGATGCCGCGCGCTGCGACACGGTCATCCGGGACGCATCGGTGTCCCGGGTCCATGCCCATATCCGCTGGAGCGGCGGTCTGTGGGAACTGCACGATCACAGCAGCAACGGCACCTCGGTATCGGGCGTGCCGTTGCGCGACGGTGAGCACGCGGTGCTGCGGCCCGGCGACGTGATCCGGTTCGGCCAGGCCGGTACCGCGCCGTGGCGCGTCGATGCGCTCGACGATCCGGCCGATACGCTGTGGCCGATACGCGGCGCCGCGCCGCCGATCGTGCTTGCGCCGAGCCAGACCCTGCCTGCCCGTGCCGCGCGGCCGGTCACGATCGTCCGGTCGGCGGCCGGCGAATGGCTGTGCGACGATACGTTGCCGCCACGCACGCTCCATGACGGCGACGAAGTGTCGAGCGGCGACTGCACGTGGTGCGTGACGCTCGTGAGCCGCGGCTCGACGATGATGCTCGCCGCGCCCGCCGATCCCGCCCTGCCGGGGCATCTGCTCGAATTTTTCGTCAGCCGCAACGAAGAGCACGTGCGCATGCTGCTGCACGTGCGCGGCGGCGTGGTCGACCTCGGCGAACGGGCTCATCACTACAGCCTCGTCACGCTTGCGCGTGCCCGCTCGGCCGACATGCAGGCCGGCTACGACGCCGTCTCGCAAGGCTGGATCGACCTCGGTCGGCTGGCGCACATGCTGGGTATCGATCCGTCCCATGTCAACGTGCAGATTCACCGCGCGCGGAGCCAGTTCGCGGCGCTGCCGGGGCTCGACGCGAGCCAGCTCGTCGAGCGCCGGCGCGGCAGCGTCCGCTTCGGCGATTTTCCGTTCCGCATCATGCGCGGCGAGCATCTCGAATGCCAGTCGGTGCCGGGCGTCGCGCTGCGTATCGGCGCACTTCGTCCCGTGTCGGGCCCGGTCGTCCATTACTCGTGAACGCGGGGGAACAGGCCATGTTGCCGACCGTGTCCCGCACGCCCGAATCGCGGCAGCCCGTCGCGCCTTTCGCCGAGCTTGCCGGCAAGCGGCACTACCGGCTCGGCCCGCTGCTTGGCGAAGGCGGCAACGGCGTGGTGTTTCGCGCGACCTGCGGCGAAACGGGGCAGGCGGTCGCGATCAAGCTGATGCGCGACGATGCCGCGCGGACCGCGTCGGAGCGCGCGCACCAGCGCGCGCGCTTTCGGCGCGAGACGAGCCTGTGCGAAGCGCTGCGGCACCCGAACATCGTGGCGCTGCTGGACCGGGGGGAAGCGCCGGACGGGCGGCTGTTCGCGGTATTCGAGCTGGTGCAGGGCCTGACGGTGCGCGACCGGCTCGCGGCGCAGGGGCCGCTGTCGGCCGTCGACACCGGGCGCCTGATGACGGAAGTGCTCGACGCGCTCGCGGCCGCGCATCGGCGCGGCATCGTGCATCGGGACCTGAAACCGCAGAACATCGTGATCGCGATCGCCGATGACGGGCCGCACGCGAAGCTCCTCGATTTCGGCATCGGCGCATTGCTGCCCGGCGCCGAAGACGTCGCGCGCCAGACCGCGACGCTGGCGACCGAGGTGCTCGGTTCGCCGTCGTATTGCGCGCCCGAGCAACTGCGCAACGAGCCGCCGACGCCGAGAAGCGACCTCTATGCATGGGGCCTGGTCGTGATCGAATGCCTGACGGGCAATGTCGTCATGCACGGCGCGAGCGTGGCCGACATTCTTTATCAGCAGCTCAGCCCGGTGGATGTCGCGCTCCCGCCGTCGATCGCGTCGCATCCGCTCGGCGCGGTGCTGCGGCGCGCGCTGAACAAGAATCCGGAGCAGCGCGCCGCGTCGGCCGACGAACTGGCGCGGCAGTTCCGCGCGCTGAACTTCGCGGCGCTCGTCGGCCAGTTCGACGCCGGCCGTGCAGGCCGGCAGCTGCGCCCGCACCCGTTCGCGCCGCGCGGCGACACGATCGCGGCGGCCGGCGAGTACCGGCAGGTCACCACGCTGTGCTGTTGCGTGGCGATTGCCGGGGAGGGCCGGCAACGCCACGCGGGAGCCGATCATGGCGACCTGCTCGACGGCTACGAGGAGCAATGGCTGACCAAGTGCGCCGACATCGCCATCGGCTACGGCGCGCACGCGGGCGGGCGGCTCGGCGATACGCTGCTGTTCCATTTCGGCTTGCAGGGCGACATCGACCGGCCCGCCCGCCGCGCGGCGCGCGCGGCGCTCGACATGGTGCGGGTGGCCGAGCGCGCGCGGCTGCCGGTACCGGCGACGGCCGGCGGCATCGGCGGCGGCGGCGACGGCTGGCGGGTCGAAGTGGCCGCCGCGATTCACGTCGGGCAGGTGCTCGCGCATGCATCGCACATGTCGGGCGTATCGACGCCCGCCGCGGCATCGCGATTGTTGAGGCTCGCCGGACCCGGGCAGATCCTGGTCAGCGACGATGCGCGGCTCGCGCTCGATCGGCATGCCGACCATCGGCCGACCGCGTTGCGGCTGGCGCGCGCGGGCCTCCTGCCGCAGCCGGTCCATGAATTGCTCGGCGAGCGCCGCGCCGATACGCCGTTCGATTCGCTCGACACCGGTGTGCGGGTACCGATGGTCGGCCGCACCCACGAGCTCGACGCGCTGTTGCGCCATTGGCAGGAGACGCTCGCGCGTTACCGTCGCGCGATGCGCGGCGAGCCTGCGCCGCACGGCGTGCCGCGGCTCGTCGTCGGTGAAGCGGGAATCGGCAAGTCGCGCCTCGTGCACGAGCTGTGCGAGGCCGTGCGGATCCAGGGCCACGCGTTCGCGCATTGCGGGTGCCTGCCGGAACGCGAGAATCATGCGTTGTTTCCGGTCCTGAGGTTCATCGGCGCGCATTGGCATATCGACGCCGACAGTCCGGCCGGCGGCGCGCTCGACGCGATCGACACGATGATCGCGCCGCTCGAGTGCGATCATGCGGCGGCCCGCGCCGCGCTCGCCACCTGGCTGGGGCTGCCGTGCGATGCGAAGGGGTTCCTGTGGTCGAGCGTACGCGAACGGCACGCGCTGTTCGACGTCCTCGAACAGTTGATCGTGTCGCTCGGCAACGGCGCGCCGGTGCTGCTCGTCGTCGAGGACGTCCAGTGGATCGACCGCGCGACCGAGGATTTTCTCGCCTACCTGCAGCGCTCGCCGCGCGCGGCGGCGCTCGCCGTCGTCTTCACGTCACGCCCCGAGAAGCTTGGCCGGTGGCGCGCCGCGACCGAGCGCCTGGTGCTGCGCCGCCTGCCGCGTGCCGACGCGCAGCGCCTGATGTCGGCGTACCTCGGGCAGGGCGTGCCCGATCCGGCCTGGCTCGACCCGCTTGCCCGCCGCACGGCCGGCATCCCGTTGTTCATCGAGGCCGTCGCGCGCGAGTTGACGACGAGCGGCGCGGACGGCGCGCTCGCGGGGCCGCGGGCAACGGATCCCTTTCCGCTTCCGCTGAGTCTCGGCGGCATGCTCGGTCTCGCGTTCGACCGGATCGACGATGCGCGCGACACCGCGCAGCTCGCCGCGACCATCGGGCTCGAGGTGGATGCGCAATTGCTCGCCGATGCATCGCCGCACGATCGGACCACGCTCGACGGGCATCTGCGGCTGCTGCTCGAAGAGCGGATCGTGTACGCGCAACATCGGCGCGATCGGGTGTTCTATGCATTCCGCCACGCGTTGATCCGCGACGCGGCCTATGAATCGATGCCGCCCGCCGTGCGGCGCGGCAACCATGCGCGGGTCGGCCGCGCATTGATCGCGGAAGCCGATCGGGGCGCCGGTGCGCACACGTTCGGTGTCGCCGGGCACTTCGCGCGCGCGGGTGCCCTGGCCGACGCGATCGCGCACGGCATCGACGCGGCGCGCCGTGCGCTCGAGGGCGCGCGGTACGACGACGCGATCCGCTACGGGCAAGCCGTGTTCGAATGGCTCGGCAATGCCGACTACGCGCAACGCGAACACGACAGCGCACGCATCCGCACGACGCTGACGCACGCGACGATGGCACGGTTCGGCTGGGCGGACCCGCAGGCGCGCGAGCATGCCGAGCTGCTGCTGCGGCAGGTGCGGACGCTCGACGACCCGGGGCTCGAGATCAGCGCGCTGTGGACCTTGTCGACCTACTACCACGTCGCGGGCGACCGTCCCACCGTGCGCGGGATCGGCTTGCGGCTCGACGCGCTCGCGACCGAGCGCGGCGATGCCGGCGTTCAGGTCGCGGCGGACGCGATGCGCGGCATGAGCCTGTGGGTCGACGGTCACTATGCGCGCGCCCGCGCCGCGTTCGAGGCGGTGCTCGCGGGCTACGACGTGCGGCGCGACGCGAACCACCGGTGCATCCTCGGGCTCGATACGCGTGCATGGACGATGGCGTCGCTCGCAAGCGTGCGCTGGTGCATGGACGACGATCCGCGTGCCGCGCTCGCGATGGCGCACGACGCGGTGTATTGCGCGACCTGCCTCGACCATTTGCCGACGCTCGGCGTCACGATGATGTACCTCGCGCGCACGTACCAGCTTGCGGGCGATCGCGATGCGGCGCTCGCGCTGTCGGACGCGATTCTGCGCCTGTCGGAGATTCACCGGCTGCGCGCGGTCGAGCACTACGCGGCGATCATTCGCGCGTGGGCGACCGGGGATCGCGCGGGTGTCGTCGAGCATCTCGACGCGCAGCGGCAATCGGGCGGGCGGCTCGGGCTGACCTACTACGCGTCGCTGCTGGCGGAACTGGATGCCGCGCGCGGCGAGTACGGCGCCGCGCTTGCCCGGATCGACGAATGCCTCGCACGGTGCGAATCGACCGGGGAGCGCTATTACGAAGCGCAACTGCTGATGAAGAAATGCGAATACTTGCGCCTGGCCGATCCGCGATGCGGCGGCGTGGCCGCGCTGGACGCGTGCCGGCGCGCAGTCGAAATTGCAACAGCGGCGGGCATGGGCCGCGTCGCCAGGCTCGCCGGAACGCTGTTGCAGTCGTTGCCGTAAGTGGTTCCATTCGTCCATCAGGAGAACAGAGAGATGAGCAAGGATCTTCGACTACCGACGTACGAGCAGTTTCTGGAATACCGCGCAACCGTCATCCGGGCGATCGCGCTGGCGTGGCATTCGCCGGCGTTTCTCGACGAACTCGAGGCCGACCCGATCGAGGCGCTGCGCGAGCATTTCGACTATCACTTTCCGTTCCGGCTCGACCTGAAGGTGCAGCCGAAATCGTCCGAGTGGACGCCGACCGTCAACGGCGACTGGACGGCCGGCCGGAGAAACAAGCTCACGCTGTACCTGCCGCCCGCGCCGGCGGACAAAGCGCAATTCGCGCAGGCGCTGGCCGCCTACAACGCGAACCACATCACCATCATGGAATGACCGCGGGGAAACCGACATGGCCAACAACAACGCGAATCCGACGCTCGAATCGATGCTGGAGTTCCAGAAGGTCTATCTGCGCGCGATCGCGCTCTCGTGGCGGGATCCGGAATTCAAGGACGAGCTGCTGGAGCGGCCGCTGGAGACGCTCGCGAAATACTTCGGTTACCAGTGTCCGTGGATCGTCGACATCGAGGTCGTCAAGACCCATGGCGATCATGGCTGGAAGAGCCATGCCAACGGCGGCGGGAGCTGGCACCTGCCGCGCAACGTGATGACGGTCGGCATACCGGAGCAGCCGTTGGGCCTCGACGAGGAGGCCGTTGCGCTCGCGGCCTACTGCGACGCCGGGCCGAGTTACCTGTTCACCTGCTGCTGACGCGGCGCGGCCGCGCCGTGTACCGTCGCGCGGCCCCGGCGCCGCGCGACGTTCGTTTACCCGCCGCATGGAACCCGACGATGCTCGACGACCCTTCGCGCGTGTTGCGCTTCAAGCCGCATTTGCTCGTGCTCGATGCCGGGCCCGAGACCTTGTTCGTCGTCGACGAATTCAAGCGCGTGATGCTGTCCGGCGCGATTTTCGTGCGGATCGCGGCGTGCCTGCGGGCGCGGATGACGATCGCGGAGACCGTGACGTCGCTTGCCGGTGCGTTCGGCGAATGGGACGTGCTCGCGCGTCTCGATCAACTGGTGCGTCGCGGGTACGTGCGCGCGGACCTGCCGCACGACGACGATGCGGCGCGCGGCTTCTTCGAGCGTGCGGGGCTCGACGGCGACGCGGCTTGCGCGCACGTCGCGCAACTGCGTGTCGCGATCGAGCGGTTCGGTGTCGACGATACGGCGCTCGGGCGCGCGCTCGACGCAGCCGGCATCGACGTCGTGACGGAGGCCGGGCTGACCGTCGCGATCGCCGATACGCACGATCGCGACGATCTCGCCGCGTGCGCCGCCCGCGTCGCGGCGCGCGGCGGGGCGTTGCTCGTCGTGACGACGGGCGGCGTGCAGACGCTGATCGGACCGTTGCTGGCCGGCGGCGACGCGCTCGCCGACGCGCCGTGCATCGAATGCGTGCGCTACTGGATTCGCATCAACCGGCCCGTCGAAGCGCTGCTCGCGCGCCATCACGGCCGCGACGCGGCGCGTCTGCCGCCGGCGGCGTCGCGTGCGGCGGCCTTTGCCGCGGCGGCGCTCGTGGCGGCGACAGTCGAGCAGATCGCCGTCAACCCCGCGGCGTCGGCACGGGCGCAGACCCATATCGTGGCGCAGCGCATCGACACGCTGGCCGCCGAGCGTCACCGCGTGCTGAAACGTCCGCAATGCCCGTGCTGCGGCAATCCCGGGTGGATGCGCGAACAGGCGGCGCGCGCGCCGCGTCTCGCCGATCATGAACCGCTGGCGCGCGCCGACGGCGGCTACCGCATCGCCGATCCGCAGCAGGTGTTCGCGCGTCATGCCCATCTGGTCTCGCCGGTCAGCGGCGCGATCGCTTACCTGCATCCGATGCCGAAGCGGCACGCGGGCCTGCGCAAGGTCTACGCGTCGGGCTTTCTCGTGTGCCCGGCGGCCGTGCCGGGCAGCAACCGCTTCGACAGGATCTGCGCCGGCAAGGGCCGTACCGACGATCAGGCCCGCGCGAGCGCGCTGTGCGAGGCGCTCGAGCGATTCAGCAGCGTGTACCAGGGGGACGAGGCGACGCTGACGGGAAGCCTCGAAAGCCTGCTCGCCGATCCCGCATGCGACGCCGCCCCGATCCACGTGAACGCCCTTCAGCAGTTCAGCGAACGGCAATTCGACGCGCGCGACGCGATCAACGCGTTGACCCGCGATGTCCGGAAACAGGTGCCGCCGCGCTTCACGGCGCACGACGTCATCGACTGGACGCCGGCCTGGTCGCTCGTGACCGGCCGGCGCCACCTCGTGCCGCTGAGCTACTGCTATGCGGAAACGCCGGACAGCGCGCGGGCGCCGGCCGCGTGCGTGCATAACCCCAACGGCTGCGCGGCGGGCTCGAGCCTCGACGAGGCGATCCTGCAAGGCATGCTCGAATTGATCGAGCGCGATGCGGTCGCGATCTGGTGGTACAACCGGATCGCGCGGCCCGGCATCGAATTGTCGAGTTTCGATGATCCGTATTTCGACGCGCTCGTGCGCGAATACGCGACGCTCGGATGGCGTTTGTGGGCGCTCGACATCACCGCCGACCTCGGGGTGCCGACCGTGGCCGCGCTCGCGGAAAATCCGCAGGACGGGCGCTTCTCGATCGGCTTCGGCTGCCATCCGGACGGCGCCATCGCAGTGAACCGGGCGCTGACCGAAGTCAACCAGTTGCTCGATGTCGCCGCGGATGCGCCGGACCCGTGGGATCGCGGCAAGCTGGCGGACACCGGATTCCTGTATCCGGCGGCCGATTTGCCCCGCACGAGCCGCTCGACGTGGCAGCCGACCGGCGCCGCGTCGCTGCCGGCTGCGATCGCGCAGGGTGTCGGGCGCATCGCGGCGGCCGGCATGGACGTGCTCGTCGTCGACAAGACGCGACCCGACCTCGGCCTGTCCGTCGTGCAGGTGATCGCGCCGGGGCTGTGCCATTTCTGGCCGCGCTTCGGCGCGCAACGGCTCTATTCGGTTCCCGTTCGACTGGGTTGGCGGGGCCAGCCGAGCCGCGAGACGGAGTTGAACGAGGCGCTGCTGTTTCTCTGACGGGCCGGTCGCCGCGGCACGACGGCTCGCCACCGCGTCGACCGCGGCCGCGCGGCGGCCTCGGCCCGCCGGGCCGGATGCCGCCGCGCGCGGTCGCTTTCATGCCGTCGCGCTGCCCGATCGTGCTGCGACGACCGGCCGGCGTCACGCCAGCGCCTGGGCGGGCAGGCGCCGCGCGACGGCCTCGTCGGATTTCAGCGACGCGGCCAGATGCAGCGCGGTCGTCGTCATGCCGCCCAGGCCGACGATCACGAGCAGCGCGAGGAGCGAGATGCCCTCGGTCGCGGCGACCACCGCCTTGACGCCCAGGAAGCGGAACACCTGACCGGTGATCGTGTCGACGAACGCCTCCGCCGCTTCGACGCCATCCAGTTCCTCGCCGCTCTTCACGGCCCACACGATCGTCAGGGCCAGCCGCGCGCAGCCCCACAGATTCACCGTGACCTGATCCACTTCCGCGGGGATCTTGTACTTCTTGCCGGCGATCTTGAGCGCCGCGGCCCGTCCGTACCCGACGACGGTGTTCAACAGCCAGAGCAGGTTGTTGAGCCCCTTGCCGTCGTTGCACGAGAAGCCGCCCGCGTCGCTCGCGATCATCCACGGCACGCTGAAGAACGCGGAGCCGAAGCCCATGAACAGCGAGCCGGTGCCGATCGCCTCGACCTCGACCTCCTCGGTCTGCAGCGCGATCTCGATGGTGTCGAGAATGGTCGCGGCAAAGATGCAGACCGACGCCGATACGCCGAAGAAGACCGCGATGGCCGATTTCTGCTCGGCGCTGACCATCAGCGAAACCTCGGACTTCGGCGCGATTCCGCTCTGCTCGGCGAGCCACTGCGCGGTGAACGACGACTTGAAGCGGGTGACGCTCGCGGCGTCGGGGAACGGCGCTTCATGCTTCACGAGCTTGTACAGCAACGTGCCGGGGATGGCGACGACGTACGAGAACAGGTCGCGCACCTTGAAGCTCAGCGACGAGCCGGTGATCAGCTTGTAAAGCTGCGACACGAACGGGATTTCCCATTCGGTGTCGAACAGGTCCTTGACCGCGCCGATCACGTCGGCGACCAGGTCGAGAATCGTCAGGACCAGGCCCTTGGCCGCGCTCAACGCGAACTGGGTGACGGCCTCCATCACCTTGACGGTGCCGGCGAACAGCAGGTCGAGCACGCGATCGGGCGTGCGGCCGATCTGTTCGAAGTAGGCGGCGGCGTCGTGGAACGCGTTCTTGCCCTGGCCGAACTCGAAGTTGTCGGCGACTGCCTTCAGCTTTTCGCACAGGCCCTGGAGCGGATCGGCGGCGACGGCCAGCGCATCGCCACGGGACAACACGCGCGTCGATTTGTAGTTATCCGAAAAGGCGTTGAGCAGCACGTTGTGGCTGGTCGACTCGCCGATGCGCGGGTCCGGGCGATCGACGTCGTCCGCGTACTGGCCGATCCCGAGCTTCGGGTCGAGTTGCGCGAGGAACGTGTTGACGGCCTTGTCGATCTCCGTCTGCAGGTGGTCGAAACCGGCCGCCACCTGGCCTTTCACCGCCTCGACCGCCAGGAGCAGGTAGTCGAAGGTCGCGTCGAACGTATGGCGGGTGGCCTCCGCCGATCGCTTGATGTCGCCCCACGCGAAGAAGAAGGCCAGCCACTCGTACAGTTCCTTGAAGAACACCTTGAGCTTGTTCCAGATGCCCTCGACGATGTCGAACGCCTGCTGGAAGAGCTTGATGGTCTTGTCGATCAGGTACGTCACGCCGTCGATGAGGAAGTTGAAGACGACCTTGATCTCGTTGACGAGGCGCGTGACCGGATCGACGATGGTCGTCACGACGAATTCCTTCAGGCCGTCGATGATGCGGCCGACGCCGTTCTTGATCGCGTTCCAGATGTCGCCCCAGTCGATGCCGAGAAAGCCGGCATTCGCCAGGGTTTCGTCGCCGGACGACGCGAGCGCGCGGGAGCGCAACAGGTAGGCGCCGGCCTGGTCCGCGGTCAGGTCGTCGTAGTGCACGCCGGTATCGGTGAACGACACCCGCCAGTGCTGGGCGGGCATGTCTTCCGGCACGAGCGCGAACGGGTCGGCCGTGCCACGCGTCGTATGCCGCAGCCCGACGAGCGAGCGGTTGGCGCCGAGGTAGCGCAGGCTCCGGGCCGACGCGTTGGCCGGCATGCCGAACGACATCGACTGGCGCATGATCTTCGCCACGTTCTCGGCGTTTTCGCGGGTCCGGAAATCCCCGGCCAGCAGGTAGGCGCCGGAGGCGGTCTTCGCGTTCCAGACGGCGTCGGTGTCGACCGCGTGCATCTTCTCCTGCAGCGCGCCGTTCGGCTCCACGGTGACGCCTTCGCCCGGCTGCATGAACTGCGTGCGGACGTGGTAGCTGGGGCTCGCGAGGCTGTTGGTGAAGCGCTCGATCACCACCTTGCCGCCGCCGCCCGACAGCACCGGGATCGTGTAGTCCGGGCTCGCCTGGTAGTAGAGGCCGTTGATGCGCAGCGGCACCATCGACGCGGCATCGATCTGCACCCGGGCGTTGACGGCAAGCTGGCCGGCGTCGTCCAGCACCGTGATCTCGGTGGCATGGGTCGGCACCGACGTCATCTCGCCCGTGCCCTGCAGGCGGATTTCCTCGTTGGTCCACTGGGTCGTCTTCGGGTCCTGCCAGAAGCGGTACAGCCTGCTGTCCGACGACACGGAATACGCTTCCGAGTAGCCGGCGGCGTTGCGGCCGACGGTGAATTTCGTGTTGGGCACCGGGTTGCCGAGTTCGAACAGGCTCGACCAGCTCACCTTGTTGAGCCCGCTGCTGATCTGCCGCGTATGGTAGAGCCGCTGATCCTTGCCGATCGCGAAGACCTCGAGCAGGCCGCCTGCGTTGATGACCGCCCGCAGGCCCGTGACCGGCGCCGCGTTGCTGACCAGCACCCAGTCGTCGAACTGGATGCCCGACGTGCTGTATTTCTTCTCGCGCTTTTGCCAGATGCCGAAGTCGGTATCGACGATGAAGATGTTCAGGCGCTTCTCCTGGTCGGCCACGACGGCGAGGTCGATCGCCTTCTTGTAGCCGAGCGTCGTGAAGTAGGAGAAGCGGAAGTCGCTCTGCGCGAACAGCACGGCGTTGTCCGGACCGATGGCGAACAGCGACTGCTGCACCGGATCGTTCGCGCACATTGCGATGCGCTTGACCGTGGCGTTGTCCGGGCTGCCCTGGCTCTTGCGGATCGGTACCCAGTCGGTCGACCCCCAGGTGCCGTCCGGCCGCAGATAGCTGCTGCCGACTTCGTCGTTGTCGAGCACGACGTTGACGTAGACGTTGCCGAAATTCCGGGTCGACAGCATCTGCTTGAGCGGGCGTTTCGCGCCGGCGGGCTGGCAGTCGGCCTGCGCGTAGCGGCCGTCCTGCCATCGGCTCAGCGTCAGCTTGCCGCTGGCGCCGATGCCGAGGAGATTCGGATTGTCGTAGTCGTTGCTGCGCGCGAGACAGGGGCTGATCTGGCTCGCGGTGACGCCGAGGTCGGTTTCGGTCCAGCCGGTGTCCGACTGGTTGTCCGCGCGGATCCGGTAGACCTTCTGCGCGGTGCCGGACGAATAGATATCGAGGCGCCCGGCGGCATTGAGGAACGTCGAGATGTCGCTCGCGCCGGTGACCGGGCGGATGATCTCGTAGCTTTCCATCAGACGGGTGCTGACCTGCAGGCCCGATTTCGGATCGGGTGCGTTGCCGTAGAGCGAAGCGGACAGCGACGGTGGGACGGTATGAACGCCAGGCATGGGATCTCTCCAGTGAAAGGGTGGGCGGTGACGGCTAGGGCGTGTCGCGCGTGAGCGTGCGCGCCGTTTGCAACAGGGGCGCTGTCCAGCGCCAGTGCATGTCGGTGGACGAGCAGACCGTGGCCTGCGCGCCGGCGTGGGGGCCGAGCATCCCGGCCAGCTGCGCGGCCGCGCGCGCGAAACCGGTGACGCCGTGCCGGGCGCCGCGGCGCAGCGCATGCACGAGTTCCCACAGGTCGGGGTAAAAGGCGGTCAGCCGCGCGCGATGCGCGGGGTTCTCCGCGACGAACGCGATGGCGTCCAGCACGGTGTCGCGCGCCGCGCGGCAGGCGGCGTGGCCGGCGCCGCCCAGCGAGGTCAGCGCCGTCGCGACGTTCGCGTTCACGCATGCATCCACCGGATTGGGGGCCGCACGGCGGTCGAGCCAGGTCCGGCACGCCCCTTGCGCGATCCACGGATCGGCGGACTCCGGGCGGTAGTGCAGCCGCCACGGATGCAGCACACGCTCCAGCGCGTCGCAGGCCTCGGCCGCGGTGCGCCGTCCGAAGCGGGCAAGCAGCGTCAGCGCGAGCGCGGTATCGTCGGCATCCGCGGGCAGGTCGACGCCCAGCCAGGACGGCATCCGGCCGGGCGGATAGAAACGGAACGCGCCCGGGCAGGTGAGCGAGGCGCAGCTTTCGAGGAAGTCGAGGCCGCGGGCGATCGCGCGATCGGCCGTCCCGGCCGGCAGGCGCGCAAGCGCGTCGAGGACCAGGGCCGTGACGAAGGCGTTCTCGTCCGCGTAGCGCCGGTCGCCGACGGTCACGCGCGACGGGAACGCGCCGCCGGGCGCCTGCGCGGAGAGGAGCGCATCGAGCGCGTGGACCGGGGCGCGGCTCGCGCGGGCGGGCAACGCGGCGCTCATGACGACGTCTCGGGATGGTCCGGCGTCAGTCCGATGGCCACGGTCGCCGGCTGGTCCGATGCCACGACGATGCCGAACATCCCGTGCCGGGTCACGAAGCCGCTCGCGCCGGCCAGCGGTTCGCTGAGCGCGCGATAGAAGTGCGTGTCCCATCCGCGGGCGGCGGCCACGCGCAGCACCGTTTCGCGGATGCGGCCGTCGCCGCCGAACAGGTCGTTGGCGACCGCATACAGCGTGAACGTCGACGCGCCGTCCGGGCCGGCACCGATGCTGACGCCGAAATCGGCCGCCGGCAGCGCGGCCTCGATCGCGCTGCAGCAGGCATCCTGCAGCAGGCCGAGCACTTCGTCTGCGCGGTGCTCGAGTCGTGCCGCCGCCATCAGCAGCGGCACGTCCGCGCGGAACAGCCGGCGCGTGCGGAGGTAGAGCTCGGCGCGCCGGCCCGCCGGTTGCCAGCCGGCCATGACGGGCCACGCGCCGCGCCGGACGATGCCCGACAGGTCGCCGAGATGGCGGGTGCCCCAGGCCAGCGCGTGCTCGGCGCCGCGCCCGGGCACCTCCGCATAGAGCTTGAAGCGGGGCTTGCCGTCGCCGTGCCGGCCGCCGATCCATGCGCCGTAGGCGAGCGCCGCGTTGTCCTGGAACGACGCGATCGCCGCGAGGTCCGCGGGTTCGATCGACTCGTCCGACAGCGCGGCGATCGCGGCACCCGCGCGACTCAACCGGCGCGCGGGCGGCGTGTCGGGGCCGGCGGGCTCCACGGTATAGCGCAGTTCCGGGCGGCCGAACGCGATGGAGATTTCCACCGGAAAGCCGCTGCGTCCCAGTTTGCTGTCGTTCCAGGCGGCGGGTTCCGCCGGCGAACGGTCGCGCAGCAGGTGCCGCAGCGCGGCGTCCGGCGCGGGCGCCGCGGCCTGGCGTGCGGGCGTCCCGTGCGAGGACGCCAGCGCCAGCGCTCGCTGCACTGCCGGGTGGAGTTCGGCCATGGGCATGGTGGGCGTTCGTGCGTGAAGGCCGCGCTCAGGACAGCGTCGGCGGCAGCGACAGGCGCGGGTTGTCGCTGGACGTCGGTGCCTTGTGCTGTGGCGACGTGCCGTCGGCCGGATAGTAGGTCGCCGACCATCGGAACGACGGGCCGTAGGTTCCCGATGGCGGCAGGTAGGCCCACCACGCATCGGCGCTGTTGCGGTCGAACGAGATCGTCTGTTCGTTTTCACGTGCGGCATCGCTGCCGGTCCACAGGCTCGCTTCCACGCGCACGTAGCGCTCCCAGGAGACGGACTGCGCCGATACCTGGACCGTCGCGAGCGCGATCTCCGGCCCGGCGGGCGTCAGCTCGAATGGCGATCGGGTCAGCGCGATCGGCTTCGGCCTGCCGCCGCCGTCGGGCGTTGCCGTGCCCGCGAAGCTCAGCACGACCCGCTCCGGCTCGACCGCGGCGACGCGCGTTTCCCAGGTCGGCGCGCTCGGGGTGAGGTTGATCTGCGGCAGGCCGGTCTGGAGTTGCCAGCCGGAGCCCAGTTCGAGCGTCTGGACCGACGTGAGGCGCATCGCGCTGTAGAGCGGCGGCGTGGTCAGCATGCCGGGCGCAAAGACGCGCACCAGCCGCGTGCTGAGCGGATAGGGCACCTCGAAGCGGCCCTGCGGCACGGCCTCGCCCTCGAGGTTCGTCGATCCGCTGGACAGCACATAGGTCAGGCCGGCCACCAGCGGCCGCGCACGATCGTAGTCCTGGCCGGGGCGCAGCAGGACCGACCGTTGCGCGCGGGACAACTCGGCCGTCTTGGGTTGGTTGTCGTACTGCCAGGTCAGCGTCACTTTCTCGACCACGTCGAAGTCGATGGCGTCGCTGGCCAGCAGGATGCGGCCGAAATCGTCGAGCACGATCGACCGCGCGCCGTCGCTCGCGCGGGCCGGCGCGGTCCACGCAGGCGTGCCGTCGGTATAGGTGACCGTCCAGTCGTAGACGAACCATGCCTGTTCCGGCGGCGCGAACGGCAGCGAGAGCGTCACGCTCGGGTGCGTCTTGGCGAGTTCTGCAGTCCTGACCACGCCGTCGTAGCCGGTCACGCGCAACGCGACGGCAGCCACCGCGAATGCGTCGACGTCGGCGGCGGCGATCGAGAAGCGAACGTCGGCCGGCGGCGCGGGGATGATGGCGATGCCTTGCGTGGCCACGCCCGTGCCGGATCGCCGGGTGCCGTCCGTCATCGCGTAGTCGGCGGCCCATTCGACGATGCCCGGGCCGGGCAGCGCGAAGCACCACGCATACGGCCGCTCGCGGGTGAAGGTGTGGGACTGTCCCCCGACGGCGACCTGTACCGAGGACACGGCCGTCCAGTCGAGCGCGTCGAGCAGCGCCGTGACGGAGACGGGTTCGGCGGCGCCGCCGATCGTGGCCTCGGTGCCGACGAAGGGGACCGGAGCGCGCGCGACCTGTTCGCCGGCCTCGTAATCGAGCACCGAGGCGTAGAACGCCTGTCCCGTGTCGGCCGCGGCCACGTCGATCTGCCACGTGCGCCGCGGCGTGTCGGTGTCGAGGACGAGCGTCGCTTGCTGGTAAGCGTTGCGTACCGGATCCTTGAACTCGAGCAGCAGCGTCGCCCGCCGGGGGGCGGGAGGCGATGCGGGGCCGGATTCGGTCGCCAGCTTGACGGTGTAGGTGAGCGTTGTCATGGTCGCGCGCTTGGGTCGGTCGGGAGGGCGGTCAGACCAGGTCGGTCTCGTCGGCCTTGTCGGTCTCGTCGAGGTCGCGGGTCAGGACGTCGCTTGCCGGCAGCCGTACCGAATAGACCGGCTTCGTCCCGCCCTTGGTATCGTGGGGCAGCACCAGCGTGTTGTTGTCGTAACTGCCCTGCGGCCCTTCGACGCCGCGGTTGGTCCCGGCTTCGAAGTAGGTCGTCGCGTACTGGAATTCCGTCGACGCATCGACTTCGCGCGCGAACGTGTAGTAGTAGGGCGACGGGAGGATCGTGGTGCCGTTCGACAGCGTCGTGGGCTTGAAGATGCAGGAGTCGATGTCGGTCTTGCCCGACCCCGACGCGCGGTACATCTGGACTTCGACCTGGATGTACGTCTTCCAGTCGACCAGCGACGGATCGAACGTCACCGTGAAGGGCAACTGGACCGGGAACACGTCCAGTGCGAACGACGGCGTGTTGCCGTAGCGCACCTTGCGGACCGCGACGGATTTGCGCGTGTTGTTCTTGTCGCGGTAATAGACCGTGCCGTCGACCTGGACGGTCGAGGTGCTGCGCTTGACGGCCTGGTATTCCCACGTGCCGGTGTAGTAGTCCTCGATCCCCAGTTCGTGGAACTTGTGCGTCTGGCGATCCGGGCTGTCCGGCTGGTCGGTGTAGCCGGTCGTCAGCGAGACGCCGGTGATCGCCGGCAGCGCGATACTGCCCCCCGGAATCGTGTCGTTCATGACGGTGACCGTGAAGTCGGCGGGCGCGATCATGCTGTAGACGGTCAGGGTCTGGCTGTTCACCACCGGGTACACCGACTGTGGCTGGTTGACGATGATGTCGCCGTTCGTCAGCACGTAGGTGACCGCATAGCTGTAGTTCGCGCCGCTCGGCTGATAGCTGTGGCTGCGGAACTGCACGGCCTGGGCGTTCTTGGTGACCTTGCGCTGATCGACGAACAGCTTGGAGCCGGCGGTCGGCAGGTACGTGAAGTCGATCAGCACGAAGTCGACGTTGTTGCCCGGTTTTTCCGATGCGAATGCGATGTTCGAGCAGATGAACTCGGCTTGCTGGTAGCCGAGGTCGGTGTTGGAAATCTGGAGCTGGTCGCTGCTGCTCTTGAATGTCGGCGACGTGAAGGCATCGCCGTCTTCGGGCTCGACCTGGTACCAGTACGTGTATTCCGATACGAATTGCTTGTTCGCGCCGAAGAAACCGTTGGATTCGTAATGCCAGGTATTGGCCGTGTCGGCGGTGAATGCGTTGGATTCCGGCTGGCCCTTGCCCGGATAGTCAATCGTCACGGTGACCTTCCTGATGCCCGCGTTCTTCAGGTCGGCCGACATCGTCACGGACACATCCAGCGTGCGGTTGTCGACCGTCTTGTCCAGCCGGCTCCAGACCGTCTTGTCGAAGGTCGGCAGGAAGCCCTGCGGCATGATCGTCCAGTCGATGACCTCGTTTTCCTGGTAGACGCGCTGGAACGAGCCGATCGAGTTGATGCTGAAATCGTCGGCCGCGCTCGCGCCGAGGCGGCGCGCGACATCGTCGGCGGCGGCCTGGACCAGCCCCTCGAGCGTCGTGAACGCCCAGTCGTGGACGCGTTGCCGGAACTCGTCCGACGGCTGGACCGACCACGCCAGGTCGACCTTGCCGGAATCGGACTTCTGCATGTATTCGCGGATCGTGGTGCGCCGTCCGGTCTCGCTGCCCCAGACGTTGCGGTCGATGTGGACGGTCTTCTGGTAGCTGGCGGCGATCGCGCAGTCGTAGGTCACGGTGGCCTTGACGGCCGGCAGCTGGCTCAGCGTCGTGGCGACATACTGGATCGACCAGGTCGACAGGCCGACGCCCGAGTCGAAGATGTCGCGAATCGCCTTGACGTCGGCGGCGGTCTTCAGGTCGATGATGAACGTCGCCGCGTTGCTGCCGAAATTGGACGGCGTGACGTTGAGCTGCGTATCGGGCGCCGTGGACGGAAGCGTCAGCGTCAGGAACGCCTGGGCGTCGTTCCACACGAACTGGCCGAATTCGATGCCTTGGCCCAGGACGTTCTTCACGGCCTGGTAGGCCTCCGGGTCGATCACGAGTTCGGCCGTAAACGTCACCGTGCCGGCCGAGCCGCTGTTCGTCCTGAACTCGGTCAGCGCGAACGCCGGAAGGGTGATGCCGTCGACGGTCTGGGTGGCGAGCTGGGGTTTCGGCACGATGTACCAGAGATTCGTGTTCGCGAAATCGCGATAGACGGTGACGCTCTTCCTGTCGTTGTCGTACTTGATGACTCGGGAGTCCTGAATATTGATCATTTCCATCTCCAGTTGAGAACGTGTGGTGTTTCATGCGAGTCCGGCGGAAATTCGCGCGCGGTGCGGCCCGAATCCCCGCCCCCGGACCGAGGGCCGGGTCGAGGTGCGGGGTTTCCGAACCGCGTTACGCCGGACATGTGCCGGTTCAAGGTCAAACGCTCACGGACCCTTCGGGCGGGCTTCCCGTATCGATGCGCCGAAGGTACAGGTGGAAATTAGGCAGTCTGGTGCGACGGTGCAATTACAGGCAATTACACCCGGCGCGATGGCGTGAGACCGATCGGTGCCGGGCGAGGAACGTGGGCCGCGGGCGGCCGCCTGGTTGGCGCCGGGAACGAACCGGAAGGGGCGCGCCGGGTGGCGCGCGGATCGTTTGTCGACCCCCGGGCCGAACGGGGCACGATTTTCCCGGTCAAGCGGTCGCGACCGGTAAAACTTGATCGGTAAATGTCCGGACGCGCAGTGAATTATTTTCCGGCTATAGTGAAACCACTGAGGGTAGACGCGGCGCCTTTTGCCGATGCCGTTCAGGTCACGACTGTAGACGGGTGCTGTATGAAAAATAAAACCGACAAGATCACCGGACCGATCTGGGGCGTAGCAGCAGGATTGCTTCTTGCTGGGGCAGGATTGAGTCTGGGCATTCTCCCGGCGTCGCTGCGCGGCGCGGGAAGCGCAAACGACTTCATGGCGTCCGGCATCGCGATGCTCGGCATCTTTCTCGTCGTTTATTCCACGCACGAATTGCGAAGACAGCGCACGCACTGAGCGTTCGCGCGCCGCCGATCCACGAACGACGACCCGAGCGGGGCGACCGCACGCTCGCGCGCGGTGCGCTTACGCCTTGCGGATTTCGTGGTTGTAGACGAGTTCGACGATTCGCTTCGTCGGAATACTGGCGCGCAGCCCGTCGACACCGTCGATCGGAAACCACTTGCATTTCTCGATCTCGTTGCTCGCTTGCGGCGTCTGGTCCGGGCCGACTTCCGCAAAGAACACGTGATGGATCTTCGCGAGCCCGGTGAACTGCATCGAATACGTCAGGTCCTGGCCGGTCATGCCGGTTTCTTCGCACAGCTCGCGATGCGCGGCCTCGAGCGGCGTTTCCCCGCGTTTGATGGTGCCGCCGGGCAAGGCCCAGCGCGACGCCGTGCGCGCGACGAGCAGCACGCGCGCGTTGCGGTAGCAGACGATGGTCGCGCGTTCCTTGACCTGGACGGTCGTTGCCGCGGGGGCGTTGTTGGGGGCGGGGACTTGGGGCATATCGTGATTCTAACCAGCACGAATCGATCGACCAAGGTGGCCTGACCGGGTTTGACTTTTGATTGTCCTGGCCGGCGCGCCCAGGCGCCGTCGGGGCCATGCCGCGCCGGCTACCCGGCTGCGGCTCAAGCATCGGGTGCCGCGCGTGCTGCAACCGGCCAGGCCGCAAGTCATCCTGACCGGTTCCACGTCAGCGCTTCGGCAGAGCGGGCGGCCGGACGTCGCGTTCGGCGCGTCGAGGTTCGCGCGCAGCGGCGCCGCCTGTCAGGCACGCCGCGTCGCCCTGCGGCGCGTCCGGTCATTTCTTTTCCGGCAGGAACCAGTTCATCACGAGCGCGCAGATGCCGCCCGTCGCCACACCCGATTCCAGCACGTTCTTCAGCGCGTGCGGCAGGCTGTTGAGGATGTCCGGCACCTGCGACACGCCGAGGCCGAGCGCCAGCGACACCGCGATGATCAGCAGCGCGCGACGATCGAGCTGGACACCCGCGAGGATGTTGATGCCCGAGGCGGCCACCGCGCCGAACATCACCATCGCCGCACCGCCGAGCACGGGCTCCGGCACGGCCTGCAGCACGCCGGCGACGACCGGGAACAGGCCGAGCACCACGAGCATCCCCGCGATCCAGATGCCGACGTGGCGGCTCGCGACGCCGGTGATCTGGATCACGCCGTTGTTCTGCGCGAACACCGAGCTCGGGAACGTGTTGAACACGCCGGCCAGCAGCGAGTTCGCGCCGTTGACGAGCACGCCGCCCTTGATGCGCTGCATCCACACCGGGCCTTCGATGGGCTCGTTCGAGATCTTGCTGGTGGCCGTGACGTCGCCGATCGCCTCGAGCGACGTGACGAGATAGATGATCAGCATCGGCACGAACAGCGACCACGAGAAGCCGATGCCGAAGTGCAGCGGCGTCGGCACCTGGAACAGCGCGGCCTGGTGCATGCCCGTGAAGTCGAGGCGGCCGAGGAACGCGGCCGCGAGGTAGCCGATCACGAGCGCGATGACGAGCGCGGTACTGCGTACCCAGACGACCGGCACGCGGTTCAGCAGGATGATCGTGCCGAGCACGAGCCCCGACAGTGTCAGGTTCTCCGCGCTCGCGAACGTGCCCTTGGCCATCGCGCCGTAGCCGCCGCCCATGCTGATGAGGCCGACCTTGATCAGCGTGAGGCCGATCAGCAGCACGACGATGCCGGTGACGAGCGGCGTGATCAGGCGCTTCACGAACGGCAGGATGCGCGACACGCCCATCTCGACGAACGAACCGGCGATCACGACGCCGAAGATCGCGGCCATCACGGTCTCGACCGGCGTGCCTTGCTTGACCATCAGGCTGCCGCCCGCGATCAGCGGGCCGACGAAGTTGAAACTGGTGCCCTGGACGATCAGCAGGCCGGCGCCCAGCGGGCCGAAGCGCTTGCACTGGACGAAGGTGGCGATGCCGGAAATCACCAGCGACATCGACACGATCAGGGTCGTATCGCGGCTGGGCACGCCGAGCGCCTGGCAGATCAGCAGGCCGGGCGTGACGATCGGCACGATGATCGCCAGCAGGTGCTGTAGCGCGGCGACGAACGCGACCATCGGCGCCGGCCGGTCGTTCGGGCCGTAAACGAGGTCGCGGGCCGCATCGGCGGCGTCGGCGCCGTGGGCGACGGGTTGGGCGGAGGAGGCGGGTTGCATGGCGAGCGGGCCGGACAAGGTGGAAAGTGCGGCATTTTAGCCGAAGGCCCCGCCCGCGCCGCCGGCGCGCGCTGCGCTGGTGGCGATTCGGCGGCGCGAGGAAAGGGGCTGGATCGGCGCCGGGCGGTCAGCGGGTTGGCCGCGCGTCAGCCGGCCTTGCGGGTGCCGGCGCCGCGCGCCGTCGCGCGCGGCGCCCGGGAATCCGGATACGCACGCTGGCAGACCGCAATGACCGCGTCGCGCAGACGGCGCTGCACCGGGTCGCCGTGCATGCGCGGATGCCACAGCGCGGACACGAGGATGGCCGGCAGGCGAACCGGGATCTCGAAGCTGCGCAGCCCGAGGGCATCCGTGAGCCCCGGCGAGAAGGCGTTGCCGAGACACGAGCGCGGCACGAGCGCGATCAGGTCGGTGCTGGCCGCGACGCGCATCGCGTCGGGGTAGCCGGGCACCACGACGTGCACGGGCGGGCCCGAGCCGGTTCGATCGGCCGAATCGCCGGCCGGCCCGCTGAAATCGCCGAGCTGGGCCGAGATGACGTGACGGCAGGCCGCGTAGCGCGCCGGCGTGATCCGGGCCGACGCGAACAGCGGGTGCCCGGCGCGCGCCACCGCGACGTGCCAGTCGTGAAAGAGCATGCGCGTGTGCAGTTCGGGCGCATCGTCGCCGCGCTTGCCGATTTCCAGGTCGACCGTGCCGTCGCGCAGCGCCTGCGGATCGCGGTCGGGTTTCGATACGAAGCGGATACGCACGTGCGGGGCGATTTCGCCGAGCGCGGCGACCACCGGGCCGGACAGCATTTCCATGAACGACGCGGCCGCACGAATGGTGAACGTCGCCGCGAGCGTCGCCATGTCGACGTCGGCCGTGGCCGGCCGCAGCACGGCGCGTGCGTCGCTCGCGAGCGCATGCACGCGATCGCGCAATGCGGCCGCGTGCGGCGTCGGCACGAGCCTGCGCCCGGCGCGGACGAGCAACGGGTCGCCGGTGGCCAGCCGCAGCCGCGTGAGCGTGCGGCTCATCGCGGACGTGCTCAGGCCAAGGCGGCGCGCGGCGCCGGTCACGCTGCTTTCCGACAGCAGCGCGTCGAGGGCGGTGACGAGGTTCAGGTCGATGTCTTCCATCCGGACAGGATACGCTCGTTGCGCGGCTGACATGGCGTTGGATGCAACGATGGATTGCATCCGGTGCGTCTGGCGCCTGCTGTAATGCCTGCCTATAGTGGGCGCATGACGCAATCCGGGAAAGGCGGACCCCATGCAATCGACCGAATCGAATCGAAACATCCCCGCGATCCTGCTCGTCGCGGCGTCGCGCGGCCTCGGGCTGGCGATGGCGGAAGCATTCCTGGACAAGGGCTGGAACGTGACGGGCACCGTGCGCGCGGGATCGGGACGCACGAAGCTGCACGACCTCGCGGGCCGGTACGACGGCCGGCTCGACATCGAGACGCTCGACATCTGCGAGCCCGCGCAACTGGCCGCGCTGCGCGAGCGCCTGTCAGGCAGGCGCTTCGACATGCTGTTCGTGAATGCCGGGACGACCAACGACCCGGGTGAAACGATCGGTGAAGTGACGACCGACGAATTCGTGCGCGTGATGATCACGAATGCGCTGGCGCCGATGCGTACGATCGAGGCAATGCAGGATCTGGTGACCGACGACGGCCTGATCGGCGCGATGTCGTCGGGGCAGGGCAGCGTCGCGAACAACGTCAGCGGGATGCGAGAGGTGTATCGCGGCAGCAAGGCGGCGCTGAACCAGTTCATGCGCAGCTTCGCGGCGCGCCAGGCCGACAAGCGGCGTGCGCTGGCGCTGATGGCGCCCGGATGGGTGCGCACCGAGCTCGGCGGGCCCGAGGCGCGCCTGACCATCGACGAGAGCGTGCCGAGCCTCGTCGACGTGCTGCTGGCGAAGCGGGCGCGGCCGGGGCTCGAATACCTCGACTATCTGGGGCGCACGGTGCCGTGGTAGCCGCCGTGGCGTCGGCGGGTGGAAAGGGCGGCCGGTTGCGATCCGGCTTGCGTTGAAAGCGTCGCGGAACCCGACGGTTTCAGCGCCCGGTCGCGGTACTGCGAACGCATGGCCGATTGAATACAATGCGACGACGAGCCAGTGATACGGTGCCGCGTCTTCGCGTTCGACGCATTGCGCGCGTCCCGTCACGGCAGGTTTCCGCAAACACGGAGCGCAGCATGAGCCAACCCTACCTGCAGGTCATCGCGCACTTCTTCGCGTCTCCCGGCAATGGCGGCCGCGTGGTCGAACTGCTCGCGGAGCTCGCGACGGCGACGCGCGCCGAGCCGAAGAATCTCGACTACGAATATTTCCGGTCGCCAGAGAATCCCGACCACATCGTGATCCTCGAGCGCTACCGCGAGGCGGACGGCCTCGACGTACATCGGGAAACGCCGCATTTCCAGCGGATCGGGATCGGTGCGATCTTTCCGTTGCTCGATCGCCGCGAAGTGTCGCGCTTCATGGTGCAGCCGGACACCGGCACGGCGACGCTACCGGGAGGCACCCGATGAATCCGTTTCAATTCCGTACCGTTCCGACGCAGATCGTCGAATTCGGCGCCGCGCGCCGGCTCGGCGCGCTGTTGCGCGAACGCTTTCCGGCGCTCGCGCGGCTGTGCGTCGTCACCGATGCGTTCCTGCATCGCAGCGGCGTGCTCGCGCCCGCGCTGGAGAGCCTCGCCGCGCACGGCTGGCTGGTGACCGTGATCGACGACGTGATCGCCGATCCGCCCGAGCACGTGGTGCTCGAAGCGACCGAGCGCGCCATCGAGGCGGATGCCGAGATCGTGCTCGGCCTGGGCGGCGGGTCGTCGATGGACGTCGCGAAGCTGATCGCGGTGCTCGCGCCGCGGCAGCAGGCGCTGGCCGACATGTACGGCGTCGACAAGATCACGAGCGCGCGGCTGCCGCTCGTGCAGATGCCGACGACGGCCGGCACCGGCTCCGAGGTCACGGCCGTGTCGATCGTGACGGTCGGCGAGGCGCGCAAGATGGGTGTCGTATCGCCGCACCTGTTCGCGGACGTCGCGATCCTCGACGCGGAACTCACGCTCGGCCTGCCGCGTGCGGCCACCGCCGCGACCGGCATCGACGCGATGGTACATGCGATCGAGGCGTATACGTCCGCGCGGCTGAAGAATCCGGTGTCCGACATGCTGGCGACGCACGCGCTCACGCTGCTGTCGCGCAACCTGCTCGCGGCATGCGACGACGGCCGCAACCGGCACGCGCGCGAGGCGATGCTGGTCGGTGCGATGTTCGCGGGGCAGGCATTCGCGAACGCGCCGGTCGCGGCCGTGCATGCGCTGGCCTATCCGGTCGGCGGCATTTTCCACGTGCCGCACGGGCTGTCGAATGCGCTGGTGTTGCCGCATGTGCTGCGCTTCAATGCGCCGGCCGCCGCGCCGCTGTACGCGGAACTCGCGGCGATCGTCGCGCCGTCGGCGACCGGCAGCGACGAAGCGCGCACGCATGCGCTGATCGCCGAGATCGACCGGCTGATCGTCGCGACGGGCATTCCGCGCACGCTGCGCGAAGTCGGCATCGGCGAGCGCGACCTGCCGCGCATGGCGTCGGATGCGATGCTGCAGACGCGCCTGCTCGTGAACAATCCGCGCGAGGTGACGGAGGCCGACGCGCTGGAGATTTACCGGCAGGCGTGGTGACGCGGCAGGCGGCCGCCGGCCCGGTTCACGCGAGCGACGCGTCGGCGCCGGCCGCCACCACGTACGCCGATGCCTGCTTCGTGCCGTCCGGCCGCGTCTGCAGGTACACGCCCTGGATCTCCGGCTCGAAGCCCGGCAGTGCGTTGATCCCGGCTTCGAGCGCCCGGAAGTAGTCGAGCGCCGGGCCGCCCCAGGCTTCGCCGGGCACCACGCAGAAGATGCCGGGCGGATAGGGCAGCGCGCCTTCGGTCGCGATCCGGCCTTCGATGCGATCGAGCGTGACGAGCTCGACGTTGTTGCGGATCAGCTCGGCGTTCGCGGCCTGCGGTTGCATCACCTGCTTCGGAAACTGCGCGCGCCGGAACATCTGCTTCTGCAGGTGCTTCATGTCGTGGCTGCGGTAGAAGTCGTGCATGCGCTGGCACAGCTGCCGCAGGCGCATGGTGCCGTACAGCTCCGGATAGGCTTCGCACAGCGACGGAATCGCTTCGCGCAGCGGCGTGTCCTGGTCGAGATGGCGTTCGAACTGCGCGAGGTGCGCGACCAGATGCTGCAGCTTGCCGAAACTTTCCGACGGCGTGAGCAGGAACAGGATCGTGTACAGGTCGGCTTTCTCGGGCACGACGCCGTGCTCGCGCAGGTAGCGCGCGAGGATCGGCGCCGGTGCACCGAACGGCGCGTACTCGTGCGTGTCGCGATCGATGCCGGGCGTCGTCAGCAGCAGCTTGCATGGATCGACGAAGTACTGGTCGTCCGCATAACCTTCGAAGCCGTGCCACGTGTCGGACGGGTGGAAGCGGAAGAAGCGCAGGTCGTCGACGATCTGCTCGGTCGGGTAGTCGGCCCACGGGCGGCCGTCGATCTGTTGCGGAACGAACGGACGGATCTGGCGGCAGGTCTTCATCAGCAGCTTGCGCGTATCGACACCGTGTGCGACGCAGTCGCGCCACAGACGCTTGCCGGCCGGGCCCGCGTGCATCTGCGCGTTGACGTCGAGCGCCGCGAACATCGGGTAGAACGGGCTCGTCGACGCGTGGATCATGTACGCGTTGTTGAAGCGGCGGTGATCGCAGAAGCGCTTCTGGCCTTCGATGTGGCTGTCCTTCTTGTGGATCTGCGACGTTTGCGAGAAGCCGGCCTGCTGCTTGTGCACCGACTGCGTGACGAAGATGCCGGGATCGTCGGGGCCGAGCGTCAGCATCAGCGGCGAGCAGTCCTGCATCATCGGGATGAACTGCTCGTAGCCGACCCACGCCGAATCGAACAGGATGTAGTCGCACAGATGGCCGATCCGGTCGACGATCTCGCGGGCGTTGTAGATCGTGCCGTCGTAGGTGCCGAGCTGGATCACCGCCAGCCGGAACGGGCGTGGCAGGTCCGCGCGCTCGGGCGCGACGTCGCGGATCGCGTCACGAATGCGCGCTTCGTCGAGCGCCGCGCTGTCGACGCCGCCGATGAGGCCCCACGCGTTGCGCGCGGTTTCGAGGTACACCGGCCGCGCGCCGGACAGCACCAGCGCGCCGAGGTGCACCGACTTGTGATTGTTGCGGTCGAACAGCACGAGATCGTCCGGCGCGAGCAACGCGCTCGTGACGACCTTGTTCGACGTCGACGTGCCGTTCAGCACGAACCAGGTCTTGTCCGCGTTGTAGATCCGCGCGGCATTGCGCTGCGCTTCCAGCGCCGGGCCTTCGTGGATCAGCAGGTCGCCGAGCCGGACGTCCGCGTTGCAGAGGTCCGAGCGAAAGATCGTTTCGCCGAAGAAGTCGAAGAACATCCGGCCGAGCGGATGACTGGAGAAGAACTGGCCGCCCTGGTGGCCCGGGCAGTCGAACTCCACGTAGCCGCGCTGCACGTATTCGCGCATGACCTTGAAGAACGGCGGCAGCAGGTTCTCGCTGTAGATGTCGGCGGCGGCGGAAATCTGCCGGCCGTAGTAGTGGCGGCCGCCGTGCCGGAGCTGGATCACGCCGCTCGCGCGCGGCAGCACCGACGGCGGCACTTCCTGGTCGGGCTCGACCGCGACGAAGAACGGAATCGCGAAACCGGTTCTTTCGACGGTATTCAGCACCTTTTGTGCCGAATCAATTCCGACGACGACTGCCGCGATATTCGTGAAATCGGTCTGGAATACGTCGACCTGTTCGTGCGTGGTGAGGAAGGCGCCAATCAGCGCCGGCTCGACTGCGATTTTCAACAGGCTCACGCAAACTCTCCCGTAAATGTGCGGAAGCGGGAGCCGTATTCGCACCGGCACGTCGCTCTGATCCGACATGCGCCGCAGCCGATTGAAACGCTCCCGCGAATGCCGAAGGCCGAATGCGCGCTGCGCAATGGAGCCTTGCGCGGCGCGGCACGGCCGCGATCGGGCCGTGCCCGGTGCAGCCGATCGTAGCAACAAAAGCGTGCGAATTCAATCGACCGGAATCGACAATGTCATTCAAGGATGAGAAGGATCAAATAATCGGGAATTGCCGTGCTGCATTGCACATAAAAATGATTCAATTATGAAATCCGTTTTGAAAGGCGCCGATGGTTTTACCGAATCGTCAGCTTTTCACCGAAAGACATCTATGGCATAGTCGGCTCCGAATTGGATGGCGAATCAAACCGGAATTGCGAGCGTCTCACGCCGCGGACCGTGGCCTGCTGTTCGCGTGCTCGTGAGATGAACAACACAACAATCGAAGCATCGGAACCGCGAGGGCAACATCATGAATACTTCTGCCGGTGGCATTCGTCGGCTCGGCATGCGCGCGCTGCTGGTCGACGACGAGATCACGCAGGAAACGGCGACCGGGCGAGCGGTTCGTACGCTGAGCGCGGAGCTCGCGCAACGCGACATCGACGTGCTCACGGCGACCTCCGCCGACGATGCGATCATGCTGATCCGTTCCGATCCGTCGATCCAGTGCGTGCTGCTCGACTGGGATCTCGGCGTGGACGGCCACGGGCCGTCCGAGGCCGTGGTCGACGCGGTCCGGCAGCGCAACGGCAACGTGCCGATCTTCCTGCTGGCCGACCGCAGCGTGGCATCGTCGGTGCCGTCCGCGGTGATGGGGCAGGTCGACGATTTCGTGTGGCTGCTCGAGGATACGGCCGACTTCATCGGCGGCCGCATCCACGCGGCGATCGAACGCTATCGCGCGAACGTGCTGCCGCCGATGTTCGGCGCGCTCGCGAAGTTCTCGCGGGTCTATGAGTATTCGTGGCATACGCCCGGCCATACGGGCGGCACGGGCTTCCTGAAATCGCCGGTCGGCCGCGCGTTCTTCGAATACTTCGGCGAATCGCTGTTCCGCTCGGACCTGTCGATCTCGGTCGGCGAACTCGGCTCGCTGCTCGATCACTCGGGCCCGATCGGCGAAAGCGAACGCTACGCGGCGCGCGTGTTCGGCGCGCATCGCACGTATCACGTGACGAACGGCTCGTCGACGTCGAACCGCATCATCCTGATGGCGAGCGTGAGCCGCGACCAGATCGCGCTGTGCGACCGCAACTGTCACAAGTCGGCGGAGCACGCGATGACGATGTCGGGCGCGATCCCGACCTACCTCGTGCCGACGCGCAACCGCTACGGGATCATCGGGCCGATCGCATCCGAGCGTCTCACGCAGACGGCGATCCGCGAGGCGATCGCGTCGAACCCGCTCACGGCCGGGCTGGCCGATCGCCAGCCGAAGCACGCGATCATCACGAACTCGACGTACGACGGGCTCTGCTACAACGTCACGCGCGTGGAAGAACTGCTCGGCGCGAGCGTCGACCGGTTGCATTTCGACGAAGCCTGGTACGGCTACGCGCGTTTCAACCCGATCTACCGCGACCGCCATGCGATGCACGGCGACCCGCGCGACCATCATGCCGACCGGCCCACGGTGTTCGCGACGCAGTCGACGCACAAGCTGCTGACCGCGTTGTCGCAGGCGTCGTACATCCACGTGCGCGACGGCCGCAGCCCGATTCCGCATGGCCAGTTCAACGAAACGTTCATGATGCATGCGTCGACGTCGCCGAACTACGCGATCATCGCGTCGAACGACGTCGCGGCGGCGATGATGGACGGCCCCGGCGGCGCGGCGTTGACGCACGAGTCGATCGAGGAGGCCGTCGCGTTCCGGCAGATGATCGCGCGGATGAACAACGAATTCGGCGCGAAGGGCGACTGGTTCTTCGAATGCTGGCAGCCCGACACGGTACTCGAGGCGCGCACGGGCCGTACGCTGCCGTTCCACGACGCGCCGGCCGAGCTGCTCGCGAGCGACCCGTCATGCTGGGTGCTGCGCCCCGGTGCGCAATGGCACGGCTTCGGCAACATCGAGGACGGCTACTGCATGCTCGATCCGATCAAGGTGTCGATCGTCACGCCGGGCGTCGCACCGGCCGGCGGCCTGATGCCGGTCGGCATCCCGGCGAGCGTCGTGACCGCGTATCTCGACGCGCGCGGGATCGTCGTCGAGAAGACGACCGACTTCACGATCCTGTTCCTGTTCTCGATCGGCATCACGAAGGGCAAGTGGGGCTCGCTCGTCAGCGCGCTGTGCGACTTCAAGCGCGACTACGACGCGAACCTGCCGCTCGACATGGCGATTCCGTCGCTCGCGAAGGAGCATGGCGCGCGCTACGCGGGCATGGGGCTGAAGGACCTGGCCGACACGATGTTCGCGGCGATGGAACAGCTCGGCACGACCCGGCTGATGTCGGAAGCGTTCTCGATCCTGCCGAAGCCGGAGATGAGCCCGGTGCGCGCGTACGAGCATCTCGTGCAGGGCCGCGTCGAGCAGGTCACGCTCGACGAACTGGCCGGGCGCACCGTCGCCACCGGCGTCGTGCCGTATCCGCCGGGCATTCCGCTCTTGATGCCGGGCGAGAACGCGGGGCCGGCAGGCGGCCCGGTGCTCGGCTACCTGAAGGCGCTCGAGGCGTACGACCGGCGTTTCCCGGGTTTTGCGCACGACACGCATGGCGTGGAAGTCGAGGACGGCACGTACCGCGTGTACTGCCTGACCGCGTGAGCGCCCGAACGAACGAGCGACCGGCCGCGCGGCGGCCCCACATCGAAGGATCGACATCATGGAAAACGCAGCGCGCATGACCGACGCGGCCCCGGCGGCCGTGCAGAAGAACCGGATGAACGTCTGGCAGCTGACCATTCTCACGGCGGTCAACATGATGGGCTCCGGCATCATCCTGCTGCCGTCGAAGCTCGCGCAGGTCGGCACGATCTCGCTGCTGTCGTGGATCGTCACGGCCGGCGGCTCGCTCGCGCTGGCCTACGCGTTCGCGCGCTGCGGGATGCTGAGCCGCAAGCCGGGCGGGATGGGCGGCTACGCGGAGTACGCGTTCGGCAAGGCCGGCAACTACATGGCGAACTACACGTACGGGCTGTCGCTCGTGATCGCCAACGTCGCGATCGGCGTCACGGCGGTCGGCTACGGCACCGTGCTGTTCGACGCGACGCTGTCGCCGCTGCAGACGGGCCTGTGGACGATCTTCCTGCTCGTGCTCACGACGGTCGCGAACTTCGGCGGCTCGCGCATCACCGGCCGGATCGGCTCGGTGACCGTGTGGGGCGTGATCATTCCGGTCGTCGTCGTGTCGCTGATCGGCTGGTTCTGGTTCAGCGGCGCGACCTGGGGCGCGGCATGGAACCCGGGCAACCTGCCGTTCGGGCCGGCCGTCGGCAGCTCGATCGCGGTGACGCTGTGGGCTTTCCTCGGGCTCGAATCGGCGTGCGCGAACTCGGACGCCGTCGAGAATCCGGAGCGCAACGTGCCGATCGCCGTGCTCGGCGGCACGATCGCGTCGGCGATCTTCTACATCGTGTCGACCAACGTGATCGCGGGCATCGTGCCCAACGCGATCCTCGCGAAGTCGAACGCGCCGTTCGGCATCGCCTTCGCGACGATGTTCACGCCGACCGTCGGCACGATCGTCACCGCGCTGATGGTGATCGCGTGCATCGGCTCGCTGCTCGGCTGGCAGTTCACGGTCGCGCAGGTGTTCAAGAGCTCGGCGGACGTCGGTTACTTCCTGCCGGTGTTCGCGAAGGCGACGCGCACGGGCACGCCGATCGTCGGCATGGTGATCCTGCTCGTCGCGCAGGTCGTGCTGGCGCTGATGACGATCAGCCCGGAACTGAGCAGCCAGTTCCAGAAGATCGTCGATCTCGCGGTCGTGACGAACCTCGTGCCCTACGTGATGTCGATGGCCGCGCTGATCACCATCCAGAAGGTCGCGAAGGTGCCGCCCGGCAAGGCGCTGGTGACGAACGTGATCGCGATGGTCGCCACCGCGTACAGCTTCTATGCGCTGTTCAGCTCGGGCGAGCAGGCGCTGATGCTCGGCGGCCTGTGCGTGTTCCTGGGCTGGACGCTGTTCGGTTTCGTCAGCGCGCGCTTCTACCAGATGGAAGTCGACGCGCACGTGAAGGAGCCGGGGAAGTCGCTGCAGGCGTGAGCGCGGCCGCCGGCGGCCGGTGACGGCTACCGGTGGTGCTGCGTGAGCCGCGGCGGGAGTGCCTGCTTCAGCAGGTCGACGACCGCGCGCACGCGCGGCGGCAGCGGCCGCTGCGCGTGCACGAGCACGTTGAGCGCGAAGTCGGGAACGGCGTATTGCGGCAGGAGCCGGACCAGCCGGCCGTGCGCGAGCGCGTCGGCGCACGCCGGCTGCTGGACCACGCCGATGCCGCCGCCCGCCGCGATCGTGTCGAACATCGGGCGCCAGTGGCTCGTGGTCATGACCGTCCGGATCCGCGCGTATTCGACCGCGCTGCCGTCACACTGCAGCGGCACCTGTTCGCTCGCGAACACGCCTTTCACGCGGATGAACGGGTGGTGCGCGAGATCGGCCTTCGTTTCGATCGGGCCGTGCCGGTCCAGATACGACGGCGCGGCGACGAGCACGCGGCCGACCGCGCCGAGCGCGTACGCGATGTACCCGCCGTCGCCCAGCTGGCCGACCCGGATCGAAATGTCGACGCCCTCGGTGACCGGATCGACGATTTCGTCGTTCAGCACCAGGTCGATATGCAGCTTCGGATAGGCGGTACGAATCTGCATGAGCACACCCGGCATCACGACCTCGCCGAAGCATTGCGGCGCCGCGAGCCGGATCGTGCCGTCGAGCGCGTTTTCCGTCTTCGATACCGATGCGACCGCCATTTCGGCCGCTTCGAGCAGCGCCTTGCTGCGTTCGTAGAAGAGGCGGCCTTCCTCCGTGCAGGCGAGGGTGCGTGCACTGCGCATCAGCAGCCGCGTGCCGAGATGCTTTTCGAGTTTTTCGATGCGTTCGCTGACGGCCGGCTGGCCCATGTCGAGATCCCGCGCCGCGCCGGACATCGTGCCGCGCTCCACGACCCTGACGTAGATGCGCATCGTCGCCAACAAATCCATGAAGTCGCGCCTTTTGTCTTCCGGTTCGATTCCTGCCGATCGACGGATGGTACCAAAGCAGCGGCGGTGCGGCGGTGTGCGTGGCGCCGATAGTGACTATCGGCAAGAGGGCGGCCGGTGCCGAAGCCGCGTGCGTTCGGCGGCGTCGTGAGCGAAAATCGGCTTCCTTGCGCGCGACCGACAGGAGAGCACGACATGACGCAACCGACCGAAGCGATACGCACGCACTGCGTCGCATGGCAGATCGAGCGGACGTGGCAGGCGTGCGAATGGTGCCGGCTCGCCGAATCGCACTCGGGCATCGACCTGTCGGGTTCGGTGTCGGGCGCGATCGACGGCACGCCGTTTCGCGTCGACTACGCGATCGCATGCGGCGCCGACTGGCTCACACGCTCGGCCCGCGTGACACGCTGGGCCGGCACGACGCGGCAGCAGTGGGACATCGCCTGCGATGCCGGCCAATGGACGATCGACGGCGTCAAGGCACCGGCGCTTGCCGGTGCGACCGATATCGACCTCGGTTTCAGCCCGTCGACCAATACGCTGCCGATCCGGCGGCTCGCGCTCGCCGTCGGCGAATCGGCCGTGATCCGCACGGCGTGGTTGCGCTTTCCGGATGTCGACCTGGTGCGCGGCGAGCAGCGCTACACGCGCACGGCACCGCGGCGCTATCGCTACGAGAGCGGCACGTATGCGGCCGATATCGCGGTCGACGACGCGGGCCTCGTCACCGACTACGACGAATGGCGGCGCATCGGCGCCACGGCCGCGCCGTAACGCGTCAGCGTGCGCTGGCGACCGACAGCTTGCCCGGAATCAGCTTCAGCGTGCTGAACGTGTCGGCGATGTTCTGCTGATACGCGACCGTCGCATCGGTGATGGGCTGCACGCCGTAGCCGGCGCGCTTGAGCGCGATTTCGAGCGTCGGCGCGTCGAGGCCGACGAGCGGCGACAGTTGCGTGGCGACCTCGGGCACGTGATCGCGGGCCCAGCGGTCGACCGCGTCGACTTCGTCGAGCAGCGTGCGCAGCACCTGCGGGTGGGCGGCCGCATACTTGCGCGCGGCGAGGTAGTACTGCGTGTTGCGCACGAGCTCGTCGCCGTTCGCGACCACGCGCGCGCCGAGCTGCCGCTCGGCGGCGGCGAAGTACGGATCCCAGATCACCCACGCATCGACACTGCGCTGCACGAACGCGGCACGTGCGTCGGCGGGCGTCAGGTAGATCGGCTGGATGTCCGCATACGTGAGGCCCGCGCGTTCGAGCGCCTTCACGAGCAGGTAGTGGACGTTCGAGCCCTTGTTGAACGCGACTTTCTTGCCGCGCAGTTGCGCGACGGTGCGAATCGGCGAATCGGGCAGCACGATGATCGCCTCGCCCTGCGGCGCGGGCGGCTCGTTGCCGATATAGACGAAATCGACGCCGCCCGCCTGCGCGAAGATCGGCGGCGTTTCGCCGACCGTGCCGACGTCGATCGCACCGGCGTTCAGTCCTTCGAGCAGTTGCGGGCCGGCCGGGAACTCGAGCCATTGCACGGTGACGCCCTGGCTCGCCAGACGCTTCTCGAGCGTGCCGCGTGCCTTGAGCACGACGAAGTTGCCGTACTTCTGGAAGCCGATGCGCAGCCGCGTGCCGGTGTCGTCGGCGAGCGCGGGCCGGGCCGCGAGCGGGCCGAGCGCGAGCCCGGCCAGACCGGCGGCCGCGCCGTGCAGCCAGCGGCGGCGGCGCGGGTTCGCCGGGGTCGTTTCAATGTCTGCGAGCGGGGTGTCGTTCATCGGTTCATCCTGCGAGCGGGTTCACGGGCCGCGCGCGAGGACGGCGCGGCCGGCGCACGGCAGGGCCGGATGCGGGCGATGCACGCAACGGGCCCGGCCCGCGCCGGATTCAGGACGATACGGCGGCACCGGCCGGTGGCCAACCAACGAATGCGTATATGCAAATCAGCGGCGCGGCGGTGCTCAATCGGTGCCGGCGGCGCTTTCCTCGATCGCGTCGACCCGGTCCGGATAGAACGCGAGGTGCCCGCGAATCGCCTCGACGGCCGGGTACGGCTGCTCGTAGGTCCAGACCGCGTTGATCGAGCGTTCGCCGCCCGCCGGAATCGAGTAGTACGCGCAGTCGCCCTTGTACGGGCAATAGGTCGCATGGTCGGTGCGTTGCAGCAGCGACAGGTCGGCGTCCTCGCGCGGCAGATAGAGCACGGCCGGGTAGCTGGCCTCGCGCAGTACCAGCGCGCGGCGCGTATCGGCGACGACCTTGCCGGCCACCTTGACCACCACGCGCCGCGCATGGGGTTCGACCGTGATCGGATGATCGGGGCCCGGCGATTTCACGGGGCGGGCGGGCGTATCGGGGCTGATCGACATCGTGGGTCCTCCATGACGCGGCGGTGCGGCGGCGCCGGGCGGATCCCGGCGCCGCCGGTGCCGGCGTTAACCAGCCGATACGATGCGCTCATTCCGGAAAGTCTGCAGGGGGCCGGAAGGCGGCGGCGCGAAAGGCCGCCGGATCGCGCGCCGGCGCTCGCGTGGACGTATTCATGCACGGGCAGCGGGATGCGTCGGCAACGATAAGCAACGCCGAATTAATTGGTAAGCGATCGGCGGGAGGCGCGCGAAGATCGGCGGTCGTCATTCGCATGACAGCCATCCTTTCTTTCCGCCACCATGAAGAACGCTTACGTTTCGTCAGCCACGCGTCGTGCGCGTGGCGTCCCGCATGCCGTTGCCGCGCTTCGCTGCATCGCCGCGTCGCTGTTGCTCGCCGGCGCCGCGACACCGGCGCTGGCCGCGCCGACCGGCAAGACGCTCGTGTACTGCACCGAAGGCAGCCCGGCCGGCTTCGATCCGGGCCAGCACACGACGAGCACCGATTTCGACGCGAGCACGTACACGATCTACAACGGGCTCGTGCAGTTCAAGCGCGGCACGCTCGATATCGAACCGTCGCTCGCGACGAGCTGGGACGTCTCGCCCGACCAGCGCACGATCACGTTCCATTTGCGGCGCGGCGTGAAATTCCAGACGACCGCATGGTTCAAGCCGACGCGGCCGTTCCAGGCCGACGATGTCGTATTCACGTTCCGCCGCATGCTCGATCCGGACGATTCGTTCCGCAAGGCCTACCCGGTCAGCTTCCCGTATTTCAGCGATCTCGGGTTCGACCACAACGTCGAGCGCATCGACAAGATCGACGACTATACGGTGCGCTTCGCGCTGAAGACGCCCGATGTCGTGTTCGTGCGCAACCTCGCGATGGCGTTCGCGTCGGTGCTGTCGGCCGAATATGCGTCGCAGCTTGCCGCGCGCCATCGCGAGTCCGACATCAACCAGTTCCCGGTCGGCACCGGGCCGTTCCTGCTGCGCACGTACCAGAAGGATGCGCTGATCCGCTACGACGCGAATCCCGATTACTGGAAGCCGGACGACGTGAAGCTCGCGCGCCTCGTGTTCGCGATCACGCCCGATCCGGCCGCGCGCCTGCAGAAGCTGGTGGCCGGCGAGTGCCAGGTATCGGCATTCCCGCGTCCGGCCGATCTCGAGACGGTGCGGCGCGACCCGAAGCTGACGCTGTTCTCGGGCGTGGGGTTCAACGTCGGCTTTGTCGCGTACAACACGCAGCATCCGCCGCTCGATCGCGTCGACGTGCGGCGCGCGCTCGACATCGCGATCGACAAGACGGCGATCGTGAAGACCGTGTTCAACGGCGATGCGACGATCGCGACGAACCCGATGCCGCCCGCGCAATGGTCGTACAACCCGCGCCTGAAGGACGCGCCGCGCGATCCGGCCGCCGCGAAGGCGCTGCTCGCGCAGGCCGGCTTCCCGAACGGTTTCGACCTGACGCTGTGGGCGATGCCGGTGCAGCGCCCGTACAACCCGAATGCGCAGCTGATGGCGCAGCTGATCCAGCAGGACTGGGCGAAGATCGGCGTGCGCGCGAAGATCGTCAGCTACGAGTGGGGCGAATACAACCGCCGCGCGAAGCACGACGGCCAGCACGACGCGATCCTGTACGGCTGGTCGGGCGACAACGGCGACCCGGACAACTGGCTCGGCACGCTGCTCGGCTGCGACGCGGTGCACGGCAGCAACCTCGCGAAGTGGTGCAATCTGGATTTCGAAAAGCTCGTGAGCGCGGCACGCTCGAATGCGGATGTCGCGAAACGCACGTCGCTGTACGAGCAGGCGCAGGTCGTGTTCAAGGATCAGGTGCCGTTCACGCCGATCGCGACGTCGATCGTGTCGTTGCCGATCTCGCGGCGCGTCCACGGGTTGACGTTCTCGCCGCTCGGCGGGCACCGGTTCGACGGCGTGTGGCTCGATTGATCGGGAAGCGGCCGGCGCGCGCGTGCGCGCCGGTGCCGGAAGCGGACGGTCGAATCCGTCGGGTCAGTTGAGTGCGACGGCCGCGGCCGTTTCGACCGGCGAGCCTTCGAGCGCGACCGACGGCCGGCCGTCGGGGCCGACCGGCACGTCGCCGGTCAGCGTCGTGCGGTAGAGTTGCCGGTCGAAGTCGAGATCGAAGATGTCGACAGGCGCCAGATGCGCGGTCGCGCGGTTGTCCCAGAACGCGATGCTGCGCGGTTCCCACTTGAAGCGGATCGTGAATTCCGGCCGCGTCACGTGTTCCCACAGCAGTTCGAGCAGCGCCTGGCTCTCGCGCGGCGTCAGCCCGACGATCGATTTCAGGAAGCTCGGGCTGACGTACAGCGCGCGCTCGCCGGTCTCCGGATGCACGCGCACGAGCGGATGCTCGGTCACGAGCGGGCGGCGTTCGACGGCCTCGTCGAACGCGCCGGTGGCGCGCGCACCGGCCGGCGGCGTGAAGCGGTGAATGCCGCGCAAGCCGTCGACGAAGCCGCGCAACGGCGCGGACAGCGTCTCGTACGCGCGGACCAGGTTCGTCCAGTGCGTGTCGCCGCCGTACGGCGGGATCGTCACGCCACGCAGGATCGACGCCCACGGCGGATTCACGGCGGCCGTCACGTCGGTGTGCCAGCCCGTCCACGGCCGGCGCACCGGTTCGCCTTCGAAACGGGTCGCCTTGCGATGTTTCGCGATCGAATAGACGGCAGGGTGGCCGTCGACATGCCCGAATACCGGGTGGCCGACCGTCGGGTCGCCGAACTGCGCGGAGAACGCGACGTGTTGCTCGTGCGTGAGGAATTGTTCGCGAAAGAAGATGACGCGCCATTTCAGCAGCGCGGCGCGGATCGCGGCGATCTGCGGCGTGGTCAACGGCTGGGTGAGGTCGACGCCGCGGATTTCCGCGCCGATATGGGCGGACAGCGGAATCACGTCGACCGGCTGGGCGGCGGGTTCGAGTAGGGCGCTCATGCGACGCTCCTGACGGAAGTGAACGGGGCGGAGGGCCGACATCGTTGCGCGTGCAAGTGTCGGTGCGGTGACGGGACGCTCATGATCGGATCTTCGGTGGGAAACGGTGCGGCGGCGCGCGGCGCAGGCCGCCGCCGCGGGAGACGGGCGTTACTGCAGCGTGGCGCCCGGCCCTTTCAGCACGACGCTCTGGCGGCCGTCGATGCCGACCGGCACGTCGCCGTGAACGGTCGCGCGGCGCACGACGCGGCGCGCATCGCCGTAGTCGTTGATCGCGTAGTGCTGCGTCGCACGGTTGTCCCAGATCGCGACGTCGCCTTCCTGCCAGTTCCAGCGCACGGTGTTCTCGAGACGCGTCACGTGCTCGTGGAATACCTGCAGCAGGTGCGCGGAATCCTGCGACGACAGCCCCTTGAGCCGCTGGACGAAGTGGCCGAGCACGAGCGTGCGCTCGCCGGTTTCCGGATGCACGCGCACGACCGGGTGCTCGGTTTCATAGACGGTCGACGTGAACACTTCGCGGTAGCGCTTCAGTTGCGTGTCGTCGGCATGGACATGCGTCGACGCGTAGTCGTATGCGTTGGTGTGCAGCGCCCACAGCGTGTCGGCGAGCGCGCGCAGCGGGTCGGGGAGATGCGCGTACGCGGCGGCCGTATTGGCCCAGACGGTATCGCCGCCGAACGGCGGAATCACGACCGCGCGCAGGATCGAGATCTTCGGGTACGCATCGACGAATGTCACGTCGGTGTGCCACGAATTCGCGCGTGCGCCGTGTGCCGAATCGAGTTCGAGCAGATGGGCGCTGCCGTCGACGGACGGCACGGTCGGGTGCGCGACGGTGTCGCCGAAACGGCGCGCGAACGCTTCCTGCGCCGTGTCGTCGAGATGGTGCTGGCCGCGGAAGAACAGCACCTTGTGGCGCAGCAGCGCGGCCTGGACCGCATCGAACGTCGCGTCGTCGAGCGTGGCCGACAGCCGGACGCCGGAGATTTCGGCGCCGATCCGGCCGGCGACCTGGCGAAGCTGAAGCGGAACGGCGGCCGTGCGCGGCGCGGCGTGCGAAACAGGCGAAGACGGTTGTGCGGCGTGCTGGACTTCGGACATCGTGAGTCTCCTGGAGTCGGGTCGGTCGAGTCTCCATTCAAGCAGGGACTGCGCGGAACCGGAACCGATGAATCGTCACAACCTTAGTGTTCCTGCTGCGATGAACGATATGCGCTGCCAAGCGATCCGTTCGGGTCACGCGGTTACCATGCGAGCCGCCATTCGCCGATCCGGTGCGGGCGCGGCGTGTCGACGGGCTTGCCGCCCGTGCCGTCGCGGTGCGGCGGTTCGTGTTCGTCGAAATCGGCGAGCACGGTATCGCGCAACCGCGCGAATTCCGGCGAATCGCGCCGGCGCGGCCGCGGCAGCGCGACATCGACGATGCGTTCGATGCGGCCCGGGCGCGGCGCCATCGTGACGACGCGGTCGCCGAGATAGACGGCTTCGTCGACGTCGTGCGTGACGAGCATCATCGTGATGCGCTCCTGTTCCCAGATGCGCAGCAGTTCGTTCTGCATCCGCGCACGCGTCTGCGCGTCGAGCGCGCCGAACGGCTCGTCGAGCAGCAGCACGCGCGGGCGGTTCACGAGGCCGCGCGCGATCGCGACGCGTTGCGCCATCCCGCCCGACAACTGGTTCGGGAAGGCGCGCTCGAAGCCGTTCAGCCCGACGAGCGCGACGTGTTCCGCGACCGCGCGCCGCTTCGCGGCCGCGTCGAGCGGTGCGTTGCGCAGCGCGGCGGCAATGTTCTGCTCGACGGTCAGCCACGGGAACAGCCGGTGGTCCTGGAACACGATCCCGCGCTGCAGCGACGTGTCGCGCACGTATTCGTCGCCGGCGCGGATCTCGCCGGCATAGTCGGTGTCGAGCCCGGCAACCAGCCGCAGCAGGGTCGACTTGCCGCAGCCGCTCGCGCCGACGATCGTGACGAACTCGCCGGCGCGTACGTGCAGCGAGACGTCGTCGAGCACGGCGAGCGTCGTGCCGCGTTGTGTGTAGTGCTTGCTCACATGGAGGATGTCGAGCGAATCGGAGGCGAGCGTCGTCATGGCGGGGCGATGAAAGGGGTGACGGACAGGGGACGGAATATCAGCGCGGCAGGTCGCCGCGGCGGGCCAGCACCTTGCGCTCGATCGCCCGCGCGATCGCGTTCAGCGCCCAGCCGGTGATCCCGACGACGATGATCCCGAACAGCACGAGATCCATGCGGAACTGCTCGCTGCCGTCGATCAGCGTGTTGCCGATGCCGGCGCCCGCGACCAGCAGGTATTCGGCGCCGAGCGTCGCGAGCCACGAATAGATCAGGCCGAGATACAGGCCGGTGAAGATCGACGGCAGCGCGGCCGGCAGGATCACGTGGCGAATGAGCTGGAGCCGCGAGTAGCGCAGCGCACGGGCGACGTCGACATACGCGCGCGGCACCGCGTGAATGCCGTCGCACGTGTGCGCGGCGACGGGCAGCAGCGCGGCGAGCGACAGGAACACGACCTTGGCGACGTCGCCCAGGCCGAACCAGACGGAAATCAGCGGAATCCATGCGAACAGCGAGATCTGCTTGAACGTGTCGAAGCTCGGGCCGATCATTCGTGCGGTGACGCGCGACAGCCCGAGCGCGGCGCCGAGCAGCAGGCCGCCCGCCGCGCCGATCGCGAAGCCGCACGCTTCGCGCGCGAGCGATGCGGACAATGCGCGGCCGAGCGCGCCGCTCGTGGCCTGCGCCCATGCGGTGCGCAGCACGTCGGACGGGCTAACGAGCAGCCCGCTTTTCACGAGATGCGCGGAAGCGATCGCCCACCAGAGCGCGATCGCCACGAGCGGCAGCACGATGCCGCGCCAGTCGGGCGCGTGCAGGCGGCGCACGGGCGTCGGCGTATCGTCCGGCGCGAATGCCGGGGGAGCGGGGTGCGGCACGGGTGACTCTCCTTCGATTGGGCGGGCGGGCTCAACCGCGAAACGCGGACGGCACGCCGCGGCGCAGGCGCGCCTCGAGCGCGTCGAGCAGCCGGTTGATCAGCAGGCCGACCGCGCCGACCACGACCACGGCCGCCATCACGAGATCGAGCTGGAACAGTTGGCGCCCGTACACGATCAGGTAGCCGAGCCCTTCCGACGAGGCGACGAGCTCGACGACGACGAGCGCGAGCCACGACTTCGTGAACGCGAGCCGCACGCCGGTCGCAAGCGTCGGGATCGCGGCCGGCAGCACGACATGGACGATGCGTTGGCGGCGCGTGTAGCCGAACACGCGTGCGACTTCGTCGAGCGCGGGCGGTGTCTGGCGGAAACCCTGCAACGTGCTCAGCGTGACGGGGACGAGTGCCGCATGCGCGATCAGCAGGTATTTGAGCGGCTCGCCGACGCCGACGAGCAGCAGCAGGAACGGCAACCAACCGAGCACCGGAATCTGCACGAGCGCGTTGAAGCTCGGCAATACGTAAGCTTCCAGCGTACGGGACAGCCCGAGCGCGACGCCGATCGACAAACCGAGCAGCGTGCCGGCCGCGAAGCCGACCAGCACGCGTTGCAGGCTGATCAGCGTGTGGCGCGCGAGATCGCCGCTCGTCACGAGGTCGGAGAGCGATTCGTACACGCGTTCGGGCGGCGGCAGGATTTGCGGCGCGATCCAGCCGCGCGCGCTGCCGACGGTCCACAGCACGAACAACAGTGCGGGCAGCACCCACGGGGCGAGCTGCCATGCGAGCCGCTTCACGAATGCCGCGCGGTGCGGCGGCGCGGCGAGCGCTTGAGGCTCGGATCTCAGGGCGGGAAACGCGGTGTCGCTCATCGGCGCAGGTCCGGGTCAGGAAAGCGGTTTGCCGGCGGCGTCGTAACGTGGCCAGTAGTTTTCGAGCTTCAGCGTGCGCAGCGCGTTGTCGAGATACTTCGGCTCGAACCAGCCGTCGACGTCGACCGGCTGCCGGATCAGCTTCAGGTTCAGCGCATCCTGCGCGACGGCCTTGTAGCGTGCGATGACGAACGGATCGATCAGCGGGGACAGCCGGTCCTTCAGGCGCTGGTTCGCAAAGTCGGCCTGCCACGACGTGTACGGCACGCCGCTTTTCGTCCACAGCTTGAACAGCGCATCGCGGTTCGCCTCGTCGGACGACCATTGCGCGCCTTTCACGTACGCGGTGACGACGCGCTGCACGATGTCCGGGTGCGCGCGCTCGAAATCGTCGAGCACGAGCAGGTGGGTCTGCCGCGTCAACTGCGGGCCGTCGTTCTGCGATTCGTAGATGATCTTCGCGAGCCCCGCGTCGCGCAGCTTGTACAGCTGATAGTCGCCGACCGCCGCATCGATGCCTTTCGACGCGAGCGCGGCGAGCGAGCTGGCGGAGTCGAGGTTGATCACGCGCAGGTCGCGTTCGCCGAGGCCGTTCTTCGCGAGCGCGTTGTCGGCGACGAGCTGCAGGTTGGTGCCGCGGAAGATCGACACGCGGCGCTCTTTGAGGTCCTTGATCGAACGGATCGTCGAGTCGGGCGGCACCGCGATCTTGATGCCCGAGCGCACGCTGGCCGCGAGCAGCAGGTGCGTCTTGATCCCGTTCGAGCGGGCGAGCACGGCAGGCAGGTCGCCCTGGTACGCGAAGTCGAGCGCCTTGTTGGCGATTGCCTCGTTGACGGCCGGCCCCGCGCCCTTGAAGAACAGCCACTGCACCTTGATGCCGTCGGCGGCGAATTCCTTTTCGACGAGTTGCTGCAACTGCACGGTGGCGGCGCTCGATCCGCCGAAGGTCGGTGGATCGCCGGTGCCTTGCTGGGCGACGCCGATGCGGATGGTCGCGGGCTTGTCGGCATGCGCGGCGGCAGCCGGCAACGTAATGAGGGACGCGATCAGCAGCGATCGCAGCAGGCGCAGTGGGAGCATGAATCGATCGGTCAGGAGTACGTTGGAGAGGCGGCGACACGTGTCGGTCCGTCGAATCATTCTCGATGACGGGACGGGGGCGGACAAGAAACGATTTGAACTATGCTTATCGCGGGACGATGCAGGACGAAACCATGTCGCGCATGGCACGCAGTCGTTGCGGCTGCGTGCACGACGGCGGGAAGGTCGTCCGACTCGACGGTCGTACGGAGGGGGCACGCAAGTCCGGAAGCCGACACGCGCGCCGTGCCCGGCCGGGACATGCCGCGGCCCCGTCGAAAACCGTCAAGCAGACACGTTGCGAATCGCGATCGACGCGACGTCGACGCGCCGCGGCAGGATCGCGTCCGCCGCCGCGCGGTCGGCGACGCGCTGCAGCACGTCGATGTCGGCGCCGCTGAGGCTGCGCTGCGCGAGCGCCGCGCGGTGCGCGATGTCGGCGGCTGCGTCGGGCGGCAGGCGCGTGAGCGACGCATAGACGTTCGCGTAGTCGGCCGGGTGCGCCAGCGCCCATTGGCCCGCGCGGGCCAGCCGGGCGAGCACGTCCGCGAGCGCCGCGCGTTTCGCGGCGTCGTTCAGCGTCTCGATCGGCGACGTGAGGAAAGCGAGCCCCGAATTGATGCCGCTGCCGTCCCGGACGACGCGCGCGCCGCGTCGTACCGCATGCCCGTAGTACGGGTCGAAGGTCGCCCAGATGGGGATCCGTTTCGCCTCGAACGCGGCGAATGCGTCGACGGGCAGCACGAAGCGCACGTCGACGTCGCGCGGCGCAAGGCCGTGTTCGCGCAGTGCGCCATACAACTGGTATTGGGAAATGCTGCCGCGCGCCGACGACACGACGACGGCCTGCCCTTTCAGGTCGGCGACGGCGCGAACCGGCGAATCGGGCTGCACGACGATGCCGAGCGACGCCGGCGAGCCGACGCGCGTCGCGACGATCCGCAGCGACGGATCGCCGAGCGCGGCCGTCAGCACCGGCAGGTCGCCGGCCGGCGCGAGATCGATCGCGCCCGCGCGCTGGGCCTCGAACAGCGGCGCGGCGCCCTGGAAATTGGCCCAGCGGAACCGGTAGGGCGTGCCGTCGAGCACGCGCGCGGCCTCGGCCAGCGCGCGCAGGCCGCCGGCCTGGTCGCCGAGCACGAGCGTGACGCCCGACAGGTCGGCGCCGGCCGCATGAGCCGGCAGTGCGATACCGCCGGCGAGCGGGGCGGCGGCGAGCGCGGCAAGGCGCTGCAGCATGCGGCGGCGCGCTGCGGTGGAAGAGGGATTCATCGGCGGCATGTCCTGGGTGATCCGCGCTCGTGCGGCGCGGCTGCCGGGCAGGTTACGGAATCGGTTTCCGGCCGACAAACATCGAATCGTGCAATGCATATTCGCGCGGCGACTGCCGGGCCGGCCTCGACGCGTGCGGGCGCCGTTCTCAGGCGGCGTTCGAGCCGGCCGGCACGACCGTGCGCAGGAACGCGCGCACGGCCGGCGCTTTTTCGAAGCGCCGGTGCGCGAGCGCCAGCTCCGACACGATCGGCTTGCCGGCGATCGGCCGGTACACGACGCCCGGCAGCGACACGCAGCCGGCGAGCGCATCGGGAATCACCGCGACCCAGCCGTTCACGGACACACAGGCGAGCACGGCGAGCAAGCCGCCCGGCCGCGCGGCGATCAGCGGTGCGAAACGGCCGCGGCGCGCGACGTCGAGTGTGCCGCGCTCCTGTTCCGGCACCGCGAAGCGCGCGCCGGCGAGGTCGGCCGCCCGCACGGTCGACGCTTCCGCGTAGCGCGAATCGGCCGGCACGGCCGCGACGAACACGTCGCGCTGCAGCGTGACGATCCGCAGGCCGCCGGGCAGCGGCAGCGGCGGGCGCACGTACGCGAGGTCGAGCCGGCCCGTGTCGAGCTGGTTCGCGACGTCGTCCATCGGCACTTCGCGCAGGTTCAGCTCGATGCGCGGGTGCGCGGCGCGGAACGCGCCGACCGTGCGCTGCAGCGTGCCCGAATAGACGGCGGACGACACGTAGCCGATCTCGATCCGGCCGAGTTCGCCGCGCTCGGCCAGCGCGGCGAGTTCGCGGCCGCGCTGCAGGTGTTCGCATGCGGCGCGTGCTTCGGCGAGATAGGCCTCGCCGGCGGCGCTCAGCGTGACCGCGCGGCGCGACCGGTGAAAGAGCCGCACGCCGAGCACGCGTTCGGCTTCCTGGATCTGCCGCGTGAGCGCGGGCGGCGCCATGTCGAGCGCTTCGGCCGCGCGGGCGAAATGCAGGTGCTGCGCGACGCTCAGGAACGCGCGCACGTGACGGAATTCGAGCCGGTCCATGATTGCAATTTTCGTCAACAAAACAGCATGTGAGTGTCAATGACAGGCAATACCGGGCAAGCCTAGCATACGGCTTGTCCATCCTGCTCCGGAGTTGCCGATGTCCCAGTCCTCACCCGCGTCGCGCGCGGCCGCGGCTGCCGCCCCGCATGCGGGCGCCCGCCTGCCGGCCGCCGCGACGCTCGCGGTCGCGTCGGCGACCTGTTCGCTGATCGTGCTCGACACGAACGTCGTCGCCGTATCGCTGCCGAGCATCGCGCGCAGCTTTCATGCGAGCTTCGCCGACATCGAATGGGTCGTGAGTGCGTACATGACCGCGTTCGCCGCGTGCCTGCTGCCGGCCGGCGGGCTCGCCGACCGCTTCGGGCGCAAGCGGATGCTCTTCGCGGGGCTCGCGCTCTTTTGTCTCGCGTCGCTCGGCTGCGGCGTCGCGCCGTCGGCCGGCTGGCTGATCGGCGCGCGCGCGGCGAAGGGCGGCGGCGCCGCGCTGCTGCTGACGGCCGCGCTCGCGGTGATCGCGAACCGTTTTCCGGACGGGCGCGAACGGGCGCGTGCGTGGGCGATCTGGGGCATGTGCATGGGGATCGCGACGGCGATCGCGCCGCTCGTCGGCGGCGCGATCACGCAATGGATCGGGTGGCGCTGGGTGTTCCTGCTGAACCTGCCGGTCTGTGTGCTGCTGGCGGCCGGTGCGCGCGTCGCGATCCACGAGTCGAGGGATCCGCACGCGAAACGCGTGGACGCGGCCGGCAGCCTGCTGTTCGGCGCGGCGCTCGCGTGCGCGATCGCGGCGCTGATCGGCGCGCCGGCGCACGGCTGGCTGTCGGCCGCGACGCTCGGCCGGCTCGCGCTTGCCGCGGCGCTGCTGGCGGCGTTCATCGGCGCGGAGCGCTGGCAGGCGCGGCCGATGATCGATCTCGCGCTGTTCCGCCAGCCGCGTTTCGTCGGCGCGGTGCTCGCGATGTTCGGTTATGCGGCGTGCGCGCAGGTGATGATGACGTTCCTGCCGCTGTACCTGCAGAACGCGTTCGGGATGTCGGCGATCGACGCGGGGCTCGGGATGCTGCCGTTCGCGTTCGCGATGATCGCCGGCCCGTCGCTCGGCGCGGCGCTTGCCGCACGCGTGTCGTCGGGCGGCGTGCTGGCGGGCGGGCTCGCGCTGATCGGCGCGGGCAACCTCGTCACCGCGGCGCTGACGGCCGGCGGCGACTACCGGCTCGTCGCGCTCGGCATGTTCGTGACGGGCTGCGGCGCCGGCATCATGAACGGCGACACGCAGAAGGCGATCATGGCGTGCGTCCCGGCGGACCGCACGGGCATGGCGTCGGGCATCAGCACGACGACGCGCTTCACGGCGATCGTGACGGCCGTCGGCGTGCTCGGTGCGGTGCTGACAGCGAGCACGCACGCGCGGCTCGACGCGCTGCTGAGCGCCGCGCCCGGCCTGCGTGCATTCGCCGATGCGCCGTTCATGTCGAGCCTGCTGGCCGGCGACCTGGCGCAGGCACTCGGCCGCGTGCCGCCGTCGGCCGTGGGCATACTCGCCAAGGCGGCGCCCGTCGCGTTCGCAAGCGGGTTCGCCGCTGCGCTCACCGCGAGCGGCGTGCTGGCGCTCGGCGTGGCCGTCGTTGCATACAAGCTGCTTGCGCAACCGATGCGCGACGGTGTGTAACGCCGTACACGGTGCGCTGTCCGGTGCCTCGTCAGTGCTTCAGCGCATCGCGGCTGGTTTCCGCGTCGTGCAGCGCACGCGTTGCGTCGCGCAGCTTGCGCTGCTTGTCGGCGAGCTTGCGCTGCGCCTTCGCGAGCTTGCCCGCGTCATCGCGCGTTTCCGCTTGTCGCACCGCGGCTTCCGCCTCGTGCGCCTCGTCGCGTGCCTTCGCGAGATCGCGCTGCTCGTCGCGTACCTTGCGTTCGGCGCGCGCAAGCTGGCCGGCGTCCGTGCAGTTCGCACCGATCGCGTCAAGCGCGGCTTGCTGGCGCATGGCCTGTTGCGTATTGCCGTGCAGTTTCGCGTAGTCGATCTGCGTCTGCAGCGCGCGGATGCGTGTCGCGCAGTCCTGCGTGTCGGCCGTCGCGGGCGGGCTGGCGAGCGTTGCAAGTGCAAGCGTGATGGCGGTCAGGGGGCCTTTCATCGGGGATTCCTCGGTATGTTGCCGGCGACAGCGCATGCGGCCGGCGGTGTGCGAGACGACGCATGGCCGTTCGTCGGTCCGCATTGTGCAAGGCGGACCCGGGCGGGTAAATAGGATCAGTCTGACATGCGATCGACAGCGCGCGGCGCGGGCACCATCGATGCGACGACGTGAGGTATGCGTCAATGGCGTCAGTGCGATTTCGTCGTGAGACGCGCATGACGCGCGACACGCGCGACGAACGGCTGCCGCCCGGTACGGCAGCGCGTGGTCCGGCGTGCGCGCGGCCGTCGCGGCGGTTCGGACTCGGATGGCGCGAGCGGTGCGGGCAAGCCGGCGGCGGCGACCGCCGCGACCGCCGGCAGCATCGCTTCAGCCTCGAGCCATGCGTGCGTCGCCTCCGCGATCAGCCCGCGCAGCCAGCTCACGCCCTCGGCGCACGATCCCGCTTCGTTCCACGTCATCCGGTACACGATGTCCGGCGGTTCGGCCGGCAGCGCGATCGCGGCGAGCGGCAGCAGCTTCGCATAGTGCCGCGCGAGCCGGTACGGGGTCGTGAGGATCATATCGGTGCGGACGAGCGCGTGCGCGGCAAGCTCGAAGTGCGGCAGCGTGACGACGATCCGCCGTTGCAGGCCCACGCGTTCGAGCTGCCGGTCGATCGCGCCGGACGCTTCGAGCCACGACGGCGTCGGGCACAGCTGCGGCGCCGCCACGAAGTCGGCGGCCGTCATCGCGCCGCGCCGCGCGAGCGGATGCGTCGCGCGCATCAGGCACACGACGCGGTCGTCGAACAGGTCGTCCTGCCGGAAGCGCGACCGGCGTGCGGGGCGGTTGTCGATCACGACGTCGAGCTCGCCGTCGGCCAGCGCACGCTCGTCGTCGAAACCGTCGCCAAGCGGATGGAAGACGAGTTGCGCGTTCGGCGCGCGCTCGCGGAACAGCGCGACGAGCTTCGGCACGAACAGCACGTTCAGGTAGTCGGGGCAGCCGATCCGGTAGGTGCGCACCGACGTGCGTGCGTCGAACGTCGGCTGCTGGATGCGGATGAAGTCGATCACGCGCAGTGCGTTGCGCAGCGGCTCGATCAGCCGCGCTCCGAACTCGGTCGGCACCATCCCGTAGCGGCTGCGTACCAGCAGCGGATCGCCGAGCAGCGTGCGCAGGCGCTTGAGCGCGGCGCTCGTCGCCGGCTGCGACATGTTCAGGCGCACGGCCGCACGCGACACGGTGCGCTCGGTCAGCAGCACGAGCAGGATGCGCATCAGCCGCGCATCGAGCACGTCGAGCGCGCCCGTGGCGTCGGCCGCGTCGCGCGGCAGGGTGGTCGGGTCTAGCGGGTCCCGCATGCCGATCCGTCTCCCGGCGATACCGTGACCGCGCGCGACGCGACTGCCGGCCGGCGGCCTGGTGTCATTTTGCGAAGGCTCCCGGCCAGCCGACGATCCGCTTCGGGCGCGGCGGCGCGTACGTGCGGACCTTCGACGTCTTCAGCTTCAGGCGGACCAGCGACTCGGCGAGCGCGACCGCGGCCGATACGCCGTCGACGACCGGCACGCCCGTGCATTCCTCGATCTGCCGGTCGAGGCCGGCCATCCCGCCGCAACCGAGACAGATCACTTCCGCGCGGTCGTCCTGCACCGCGCGCTGCGCCTGGCCGACGATCGACTCGATCGCGCGGGCCGGGTTCTCCTCGAGTTCGAGCACCGCGAGGCCGCTGGCACGCACCGACGCGCAGCGCGCATCGAGCCCGGCCAGCTTCAGGCGATCCTCGATCAGCGGCACCGTGCGGTCGAGCGTCGTGACGACCGAGTAGCGATGGCCGAGCAGCATCGCGACGCTCGCGGCCGCTTCGGTGATGTCGACGACGGGCACCGTCAGCAGCTCCTGCAGGCCTTCGCGGCCGTGTTCGCCGTAGCCGGCCTGGATCACCGCGTCGTACGGTTCGTCGTAGCTCGACACGCGGTCCATCACGGCGATCGCCGCGAGGTAGCTCTCGAAGTTGCCTTCGATCGATTCCGCGCCGAAGCGCGGCGTGAGCCCGACGATCTCCGTGCCGGGCGATGCGACGGCCCGCGCCTGCGCGGCGATCGCGTCGGTGATCGACTCGGTCGTGTTGACGTTGACTACCAGGATTCTCATCGGTGGCTCCGTGTGCGTGTGTGTCAGTGTTGCGCGCAGTCGACCGCGATGGGTTCGCCCGAGCGCTCCTCGTATTGCCGTTTGCGATCGGCCAGCAGCCAGTACACGCTGCCCGCGATCGCCGCGCCGAGCAGCCAGGAGAACGGTGTCATCGCACTGAAGGCCGGCACGACCGCGAGCGTGATCGAGATCAGCGCGGACGGCACGAGCGCCGCGAGCGCCTTGCGGTTCACGCCGCGCGTGTAGAAGTAGGCGCCGCTCGGCGCTTCGGTGTAGAGGTCGGGCACGTTCACGCGCTGCTTGCGCACGAGCCAGTAGTCGACCGTGATGATCCCGTACAGCGGGCCGAGCAGCGCGCCGAGGCCCGACAGGAAGTAGACGATCACGATCGGGCTGTTGTACAGGTTCCATGGCAGGATCAGCACCGCGATCGTCGCGCTGATCAGGCCCGCGCGGCGGAACGACAGGCGGTGCGGCGCGAGGCTCGTGAGCACGAAGGCCGGTGCGACGAAGTTCGCCATGATGTTCACCGCGACCGTCACGATCAGGAAGGCGAGGCAGCCGAGCACCAGGAACAGCTTGTTCGGCACCGTCGCGATGATCTCCGTCGGGCTGTGGATGATGTGGCCGTTCAGCTTGAACTGCGCGCCGGCCAGCACGAAGCTGATCGTCGCGAACACGAGGATGTTGACCGGCAGGCCCCAGAAGTTGCCGACGCGCACCGTCTTCGCGCTCGGCGACGAACGGGCGAAATCGCAGAAGTTGAGCACCAGCGTGCCGTAGATCGCGAGCCACAGCGAGCCGCCCGCGAAGATTTCCGTCCACATCTTCACGCCCGTCATCGGCTTGCCGATCGACATCGCGAGATGGCCGCCCGTGCGGCTGAACATCCACGCGGCGAGCGACAGCGTCGTGACGAGGATCACCGGGCCCGCGAGCCCCTCGTACTTGCGGACCATTTCCATCCCGTACGTGAGGATGCCGATCTGCACGAGCCAGATCGCGACGAACGTGATCCAGCCGAGCGTCGACAGCCCGAAGATCGCATTCTGGTCGAACGCGGCGAGGCCGGGCCAGATCGCGGTAAGCAGCACGCGCAGCACGACGGACGCGAGATAGGTCTGGATGCCGAACCACGCGATCGCGATCACCGCGCGGATCATCGCGGGCAGCAACGCGCCGTAGATGCCGAAGCTCATCCGGCTGATCACCGGGAACGGCACGCCGGTCTTCTGGCCCATGTAGCCGGTGAGGTTCATGAAGCAGTACACGAGCACCGCGCCGATCGCGAGCGACGCGAGCATCTGCCAGCCCGACAGGCCGAGCGCGAACAGCCCGATCGCGAACGAGTAGTTCGCGATGTTGTGCACGTCGTTGGTCCACAGCGCAAAGATGCTGTAGCGGCCCCACGTCCGGCCTTCGGCCCGGGTCGGCGCGAGGTCGGGATTGTGCAGCCGCGGGCTCAGCGCGGGGTCGCGCGCGGCCGGATCGGTTCGATGCGATGCGTCGTCCGCGCCGAGCACGATGCCCGGGCGGTGGGTGGCTTCCAGTTGCACGCCATTGTCTCCTTCCATGTGCGGGGCGCGAAACCGGCGGCGTGGGTACGCCGTGCCGGCCCGGGCCGCCGTGGACGTTATGTCTCGGATTTGTTCGCGAGTATGGAAGGCGGTCGCGGCGATGGGAAATTAAATATTCGGCTGGGTGTCATTTGAAAAATGAATGGAGCGCGCGCGGCCGCGGCGGCCGGGCGGCGGCACGCAAATTGCGGGTCAGCGGGTTCCATCCACATCGACATCAGCGGAGGTGTCATGCAGCGATATTCATTTCGTCACGTATCGCGAGCCGTCTTCGCCGGCATCCTGATTGCGGGCCTGGCGGCGGGCGCGGGCTGCCAGAAGAAGGGCGACAACGGCGGCGGGGCCAGTTCGGACGCCGGCGCGACGGGCGGCATGTCGGCCGCGCCGTCCACCGCGCCGTCGGGCACGCCGAGCAGCGGAGCGGCCGGCAGCAGCGGAGACAGCGGCGCGAGCCTGCCGGGCGCGGCCTCCGCGCCGGGCGGCGCCAGCGGCGGCTGACGAGCGCTTGACCGGACGGGCGGCGCGCCGGCTGCGTGCGGGTGTGCCGTCCGCTTTTTTGCGTGCGGCGCCCGGCGGCGTGCGTGCGCGTGGCCGGCCGCATGAAAGATTTGCAAGGACGGTTGTAGCGCTTTCCGGACCGGCGGCGACGGCATGACGCCGGCGCTGGCGGGCCGGGCAAGGAGGTGCGATGCAGAACGCGGAATCAAACCCGACCCCGGAAAAGCAACGGGAACAGATCGAGAAGAGCCCGGTGAAGACGCCGGCGGCGGGCGACATGCCGGATGCCGCGACCCAGGCCGCGCAGGTGGCGCGGCATCCGATGACGCCGGAGGCGATCGCCGGGAAAATGCCGACCGGCCTGCCGCCGATCGACGTCGACGCGCATGCGGTCGACAGCGGCGATCCCGTGCGCCGGGCCGCCGGCCGGATCGTCACGCTCGACAACGCGAACATGGCGATGACCGACAACACGGTCGATGTCGACGGCAAGGGCATGGAGGCGCGCACCGGTGCGTCGGAACTTCAGGACAACGTGATTTACTCGAACGCGTCGCTGGACGACGCAGTCGAGACGCCGGACGAAGGGCTCGCCGGGATCGAGAGCCGGCCGTCCGGCAACCTGCCGCAGATCGCGACGCGGCCGGGCTGGCGCGTGCGCCATGTCGGCGATGTCGATGTCGAACACGGCGACGGTACGCGCGCCGAGCACGTGATCCGTCTCGAGCGCGTCGACTGATGCGCGGGGCGCGGTCGCGGCGGCCGCCGCGACCGTCGGCGGTCCTTATTGCGGACCGAGCTCCTGCGCGGACGTATCGGCGTCGTTGCCCTGCGCGACGAGCACGTGAATGTCGTTCGGCGTCACGTCGCCGACCCCGCCCGACGGAATCGTCAGCAGCAGCCAGTCGGCATTGTTGTTGATGGTCACCGGTGCGGTCTTGAGGATCGGCGACTTGCTGCCGGCCGTCGTGACGATCACCTGGTAGCTGCCGCCGTTCAGGTAGGTCGAATCCTGCGTCGTGGCCGGCACCGCGTTCTGGTAGGCCGCGCCCGCCATCGTCGGGCTTTGCGTCGTGATGTCGGTGCCCGGCGGGACGACGTACACGTCGACGTTCTGCGCGTTCGGCGACGCGTTGAAGCTGCGCACGCGCGCCTTGTCGGACAGCAGGCCCTTGTCGTACGGATCGTCGATCACGGAGATCAGCGACGTCGTGCTCGGCAGCGCGATCGTCGTGTAGTGGTGGCCGTTCGACGCGCCGAACGATTGCGCGGCGATGGTCGTCGTCGTGCCCGAGACGTCGTAGCTCGCGTTTTGCGTACCGGAGTCGATGTCGTGATAGCGCGTCACGCCCTTGTAGGCGACGCCCGCCTGGTCGATCTTCGCATTCAGGTAGTAGTCGAGATTCGGGCCGGCCGGCACCGCGTTGATGAAGCGCGCCTGCGGCTTCGAGATACCGAGTTCGGTGCCGGCGTCGTCGCCGCCACACGCCGCAAGCACGGAAACGATTGAGCACAGGGCCGCTACCGTTCGTATTGATTTCATGTTGTCCTCTCGTTCAGGGAACCTGCTGACGATGCGGGACCGCCGCGCGAAGCGTCGCGCGGTGCGCAGCGCCGGTTGAGGGAAGGATGTCGACCGCCGGGAAGGCGGACGCGGGGATGGCGCAAGCGATGTGCCTGTGCGGGGAATCCCGCTGGATGACGGCGGGGGCGCACGCCGGTGCGGCGGCGTGCGCGGGAGGGGCGGGGGGCGGGGCGGGTCGCGCGGCCGGCGCGGTTGTAAAAAAGACAGCGTCGCGCGGGCGACGCGATGCGTCAGCGGTTCACGAGCCTGGCCGGATACGCGAGCGCGAGTGCGCAGCCGACCACCATGTACGCGGCGAAGCCATACAGCCCCGCGCTCTGGGAATGGAACGTGTCGCGCAGCCAGCCGATGAAGTACGTGCTGCCGAACCCGCCGAGGTTCGCGATCGAGCACGCGAATGCGATCCCGCCGGCAGCGGCAGAGCCCTTCAGGAACGTCGACGGCAGTGCCCAGACGACCGGCATCGCGGCCGCCGCGCCCGCGTTGATCAGCGAGAACAGCAGCACCGTTCCGAGCGTGCCGTGCGGCGACGAGGCCGCGACCGCCAGCGCGACGGCCGACACCATGAACGGCACGACGATATGCCAGCGGCGTTCGCGCACACGATCGGAGCTTGCGCCGCAGTACAGCGTGGCGAGCACGGCGGCGGCATTCGGGATCACCATCAGCCAGCCGATGTGATACGCGTCTTTCACGCCGGTGTCGCGCAGGATCGTCGGCAGCCAGAAACTCACCGCGTACAGGCCGAGCAGGACGCACAGGTCGATCAGGCCGAGCGCCCACACCTTCGGATCGGAGAATGCCTTGCCGAGCGCATGGCTCTTGTTGCCGGCGGGATCGGCGTCGAGATTCGCGCGCAGCGCGCGTTTCTCGTCGGCGTTCAGCCATTGCGCGGATTCGATGTTGTTGGGCAGCCAGCGCAGCACCGCGAAGCCGAGCAGGACCGACGGCAGCGCCTCGAGCAGGAACAGCCACTGCCAGCCGCCGAGCCCGTGCACGCCGTCGAACGCGCGCATGATCCAGCCGGAGATCGGGCTGCCGATCATGCTCGACAGCGGCAGGCCGACCATGAACAGCGCGACGATCCGCGCGCGGCGCGCATCGGGATACCACTGCGTCAGGTACAGCAGCACGCCCGGCAGGAAGCCGGCCTCGGCGGCGCCGAGCAGGAAGCGCACGAGGTAGAACTGCATCGGCGTATGCACGAACATCGTTGCACCCGACAGCAGGCCCCACGTGATCATGATCCGCGCGATCCACAGCTTCGCGCCGACGCGTTGCAGCACCAGGTTGCTCGGGACTTCGAACAGGATGTAGCCGCCGAAGAACAGGCCGGCGCCGAGGCCGTACACGGTGTCGCTGAACTTCAGCGCGTCGAGCATCTGGAGTTTCGCGAGGCCGATGTTGATGCGGTCGAGATAGGCCGCGAAGTAGCACAGGCAGAAGAGGGTGATGAGGCGCAGCGTGACCTTGCGATAAAGCGGGCCGTGCAGCGCGTCGTCGGCGGAAACGGCGGCGCTCGGGTGTACGGTAGACATGGGACTGCCCCTGTTCGAGTGTGACGGATGAATGGGTGGCTCGATCGACGCGCGCGGTGTTTTCGCTGCGCCCCGGAGTCTGTATATCACGGCAATTAAATAGCGTACACACTAGAAAATACCGAATCGAACAGGCATGAATCCGGCCGCCGGGAGGAAAGCGTTTGCGAGTGAAAAACCGCGTTTATGAAGCGGTTTTTTGCAATGTTTAGTGTGCGCTTAAAAGATCGATCCGGGTACGGCGGCATGCACGAAATTCGTGCGTATGCGCTCAAAAAAGCAGTGTGTGCGCGAAAGCCGGCCATCACGTGCGAGTGTGCATGCGGCAGCCGCTGCGGACGCGCGCGGCGGCCGTCGAGCGGGTGCCGTGATCGAGCGATCCGCTGCTGCCGGAGGCAGCGTCGGGAGCGGGGCGTGCCCGATGCGGCGAATCCTGATGCACCGCAATGACGCAACGCTCCGCCCGCCGATTGCACCGATTTGAGGGTGTACACTGCTTGTCTTTCATTGACACGCGGCACGGGCCTGCACGTTCATGGCTTCTTCCAAGGATTCCTACGACTTTCACGACCAGGTCGGGCACCTGCTGCGCCGCGCGTATCAGCGGCACGTGTCGATCTTTCAGGAAGCGATCCCCGATTCGGACCTCACGGCCGCGCAGTTCGTGACGCTGTGCGCGGTCAAGGAGCGGCAGGCGTGCTCGCTGAACGACATCGTCAAGGCGACCGCGATCGACCAGGCGACGATCCGTGGCGTCGTCGAGCGTCTGAAGGCGCGCGCGCTGATCGAGGTGCTGCCCGACCCGAACGACGGCCGCAAGCTGCTCGTGCGCGCGACCGCGCCCGGCCTCGCGCTGATCGACCGCACGGTGCCGTTCGCGCGGCAGGTGACGGAGCGCACGTACGGCGCGCTCAATCCGGGCGAACGTGTCGCGCTGCAGTTCCTGCTGCGCAAGATGATGGACGAAGACGGCGACGCGTGACATGCCGGCAGCGCGGGCCCGGCTTACGTCGCGCCCGCCGCGACGGATGCGCCGGCTTCGTCGGCGCGCATCAGCCGGCCGGCTTCGCGCAACGCGGCGCGCACCGTCTCGGGCGTAAACGGCGGCGCGTGGAACCGCACGCCGGTCGCATCGAACAACGCGTTGGCAACCGCGGCGGGGCCCGGCACCGACGCCGATTCGCCGGCGCCGAGCGGCGGCTCGCCCTGCCTCGGCATCAGGACGACATCGACGTCCGGTACTTCCGCGAACGTCAGGATCGGATAGCCGGCCCATTCGCGCGACGCGACCTTGCCGTCCGCGAACCGTACGCGCTCCTTCAGCGTACGGCTCAAGACCTGGATCACATTGCCGTGGATCTGGTGGCGCACGCCATCCGGATTGATCATCGTGCCCGTGTCCTGGCCGACCGTCACGCGTTCGATGCGGATGTCGCCCGATACGCGATCGACGCTCAGGTCGACGATCCACGCCGACCACGCCGCGCCGAATCCCGGGAAGCGGCTGTGTACGTAGCGTGCGTAGGCGATGCCGCGGCCGCGCACGTGCCGCGACCCGTCGTGTTCGTGAGGCGGGCGCCGCGCGCGCGGCGTCCAGCCCGCGCGGTCGGCCACGGCCTGCAGCAGCTCGGCGGCGCGCGCGTCCTGCAGATGGCGCAGCCGGAACGCGAGCGGATCGATGCCGGTCAGCGCCGCGCATTCGTCGGCGAATGCGTCGTGCGCGAACGAGTTCGGCAGCGCCGATACGCCGCGCAGCCATGACGCGCGCACGAGCGGCGCGAGATCCTCGCAGACGAAGCGGCGATGGGGGCTCGCATACGGCGACACGGCCGTGCGGTCGCCCATTTCGAACACGCGCGGCTCGGGCGCGATCGCGCCGGTCAGCAGCGCCGCGAGCAGCGGCGCGTCGTTCGACGGATAACGTGTCGTGAAGTCGTAGCCGAGCAGGCGGCCGTCGCGTGTGACGGTGCCGGTGACCTGCATCAGCTGGGCCGTGCCTTTCGGTTCCCACAGGTGCTCGTCCGCGCGGGACAACTGCACGCGCACCGGGCGGCCGATCGCGCGCGACAGCAGCAGCGCATCGCCGCACACGTCGTCCGCGCCGTTGCGGCCGTAGCAGCCGGCCGCCTCCATCCGCACGACGTCGAAATCGGCTTCGTCGCGCGCGACGAGCGTCGCGAGGTCGTGGCGCAGCGACACGGGGTTCTGCGTGCCGGACCAGACGGTGATCCGCCCGTCGCCCGGTTCGCGATAGTCGGCGAGCGCGCAGGACGGGCCGATCGAGCCGTGCATCTGGAACGGCCACGCATAGGTGCGCGACAGCGTGATCGTGTCCGGTTGCGTTCGCGCGGCATCGACGTCGCCTTCGTCGAGCAGCACGCGGCGCGCGGCCGGCGCCGCGGCGATGGCGGCGGCCGGATCGTCGAGCGGCGGCAGCGCGGGATGCGGCCGCCACGTCACGCGCAGCTGGCGCGCCGCGCGGATCGCGTGTTCCTCGCGCTCGGCGACGACGCCGACGAAATCGCCGAGCGCGACGACGGCCACGAGCCCCGGCACGTCGGCCACCGATGCACGGTCGATGTCGACGAGCGACGTGCCGACGAATGCGCCGCTGTCGTGGCCCGCGTACGGCGGCCGCACGACGCGGCCGTGCAGCATGCCCGGCACGCGCATGTCGTGCACGAACGTGAGCTCGCCGGTCGCCTTCGCGGGCAGGTCGACACGCGGCGATGACCGGCCGACGAGCCGGTAATGCGCGGGGTCCTTCGTGCGCGTAGTCAGGTCGAGCGTCAGCGCGATCCGGCGCGTGGCGACGAGCGCGGCGAACGTGATCGCCTGCCCGTCGGCCGAAATCGTTCCATCGTCGACGCTCAGGCGCGCCGCATCGACACCGAATCGCCCGGCGGCAAGGGCCAGCAGCGCATGGCGCGCCTGCGCGGCCGCGCAGCGCAGCGGCGTCGCGGAAATCTGGATCGTCGCGCTCGCGATGGTCGGGCCCTGGTTCGGTGTCGCGGCCGTGTCGCCGAGCACCATCGTCACGCGCGCGGCCGGCACGTCGAGTTCCTCGGCGACGATCTGCGCGAGCGACGTGCGGATGCCGGTGCCGAGATCGACGTGGCCGTTGAACGCGAGGATGCGGCCGTCGTCGAGAATCGCGACGAAGACTTCGGGCCATGCCGGCACGTAGGACGACAGGCTGCCCGGCTGGCCGGGGGCCGGCTTGACGGGCGGCGCGGGTGGCCGGATCACGGTCAGGCAGCCGTTGCGCGCGAGCAGTTCGGAGCGGTTCACGGGGGAGGTGTCCTGTCGGGGGCGGCGCGGCCCGCGGGCGGTGGCGTCGGGGAGCGTTCGGGCGGCGGCGTGCGTGAAGCGAATCTAGGCCGCCAAAAGCGCAGCGTCAATCGCGGGCGATGCCGGTGCCGCCCGCGACCGGTCGCGACTCAGCGCGTGCGGGCCGGTGCGGCATCGATCGCCGCGATCGCGTCGTCGAGCGGCAGCACGGCTGCATATTTCTGCTGCATGTCGAACAGGTTCGCGTCGTGCGGCGCGATCGCGCGATCGCCGACGCAATCGGCGAGCACCAGCGGACGGAAGCCGTGCGACATCGCGTCGACGACGCTCGCGCGCACGCAGCCGCTCGTCACGGCACCCGCGACGAGCAGCGTCTGTACCGCGCGCTGCGCGAGCCACGGCGCCAGCTGCGTGCCGAAGAACGCCGACGGCACGGTCTTGCGCACGACGAGTTCGCCCGGCGCGGGCGTGAGTTCGGGCACGATCGCGCTGTTGGGGTGATGCTCGGTCAGCGTCGCCATGCCGGGCACCTTCAGCGAGAACACGTTGTCGTCGCTGCCGTCGTCGGCATACACGATGCGGCTGTGCGCGATGGGCCAGCCGCGCGCGCGGGCCAGCGCGAGCGCATGCGTCGTGCGTGCGATCGCGGGCGCGATGTTGCCGCCGCCGAACGTCGCGGGATCGGCGAAGCCGACCACGAAATCGACGATCAGCAGGCCGATGTTGCCGTGCGGCGGCAGCGGCGTGCCGAAACCCTGCTGGCGATACACGTTCGCTTCGGCGTGACGGGAAAGATCGTTCATGGTGTCGGGTGCTCGTCGGTCAGGCGGGTTGGTCGGTCACGCGGCCGTCGCGCACGACGGTTTCGCCGTCGAGTTCGACCGTGCAGCGGCGCAGCGGGATGTCGATGTGGCAGGTGGTCGTGCGCGTGCCGCCGCCTTCGTTGTTCGGGCCGAGCGAGAACAGGAAGTTGCCTTCGAACGCGCGCGCATCCATCCCGATCGTCGCCTCGCGGTCGTACAGCCCGAGCGTCGACCAGCGCGCGCGCGGCTGCAGCCCCCAGCCGATATGCGAAATCGCATAGCCTTCGGGATCGGCGAACGTTTCCATGTAGTCGCGCAGCAGGTCGGCGTCGACGCCGCCTTCGATGCGCGTCGCATAACCGCCCTCGACCGTCAGCGCGATCGGTTCGGTCACATAGTGCTTCTGCGGCAGCAGGATGTCGCCGCGATCGATCACGATCGTGCCGCGCGCGGTGCGGTCGTTCGGGTAGGTCAGCGCGAAGCCGCTCGGCCAGTGGTCCCAGCGGCCCGGCGCGTCGACGAAGCCGTATTCGGCCGTCGGCGGGAATTCGCCGAGCGGGCACACGAGCGCGGTGCCGGCCGCCGACGTCACGCGCATCTCGCGGGCGGCGGCGATGGTCTTCGCGGCGGCGAGCACGCGCGTGCGGTCGGCCGGCGTCGGCACCATCCGCACGAGCACTTCGGGCGGCTCGACCGCGAGCAGGATCTTCGTGCCCGATTTCAGGATCGCGTGCTGTTCGGGCGAGAACAGCAGCGTCATCAGGTCGAGCACGAGGTCGCTCTCGCGCAGCGCGGCGATCGCGGCCTTGTTGCCGGTCAGCGGCGTCGTGCCGAGATAGGCGAGCGGGTCGCGGCTGAATGCCTTGTCGCCGTTCACCGGCGGCAGGTCGAGCCGGTTGACGATCGCGCCCATCGATTGCGTCGCGATCAGCGCGCACGACAGCGTCTGCGGATGGGTGGCCGCGCTCGTCAGGATCGTGACGGTCTGGCCCGGTTCGAGGCGCGACAGCGTGAGCACCTGCTTCCACGCGTCGATCAGTTGGGTATCGCTGACGGGCATCGTCGGCTCCGGTTATGGCGTGAAGAAAAGGGGCGGGCGTCGGGCGGTCAGGCCGCGAGCGGCGCGCCGAGGAAGTCGCCGAACGCCGCGTAGAAGCCCGCCGCGTTGTCCCATGGAATCATGTGGCCGGCGTCGGGCACGCGCACGTGCCGCATCGACGGCGTCGCGCGCTGCAGTTCGGCGACATCGTCGTCGCGCACCACGTCGCCGCGCTCGGCCGTGATCAGCAGCGACGGCACGGCCAGCTGCGCGGCATCCGCGTGGAAATCGTCGGTATGGAATCCCTCGTATGAAGCGCGCACCGCGCGTTCGTCGCAGGTATGCAGCCATTCGGCGCGCAACTGCAGTTCGGCATCGGTCCAGGTCGGACAGAACACGCGCATCCCGTCGGCGTCGGTGCCCGCGCGGGCCAGCGCCATCGAGTCGATGTACCACGGCAGCTTGCCCGGATAGTCGCGGCGGTTCGGGCCCGAGACGGGCGGGTCGACGAGCACGACCGATTCGAGCCCGCGGATGCCGCGCCGCGTCGCGCGCGCGGCGATCCGCGCGCCCATCGAATGGCCGACGAGGCTCGTGCGCGGCAGGCCGAGCGCGGCGACCAGCGCCGCGATGTCGTCCGCCTGTGCGTCGAGGCTGTAGTCGAGCGACGGCGACGCGTCCGACAGCCCGCGGCCGCGCACGTCGAGCACGTAGGTGTCGAATGCCGCGCCGAACGTTTCGCCGACGAAGCCCCACGTGATCGCGGGGCTCGTGATGCCGGGGATCAGCACGATCGCCGGGCGCGACGCGCGCGCGCCGGCCGTGCCGCCATAGCGCAGGTAGTGCTGGCGGATGCCGTTCGCGCGGATGTTCGCGCCGTAGAGGAAGGTCGAGGACATGAAGGGACTCCGTTCGAAGGGCGCGCTCAGTACGCGCCGGACAGCAGCGCGCCGGCGCCCGGCACGACGGGTTCGAGATCGAGCTCGCGCAGCATCGCGTAGGTGGTCGCGATCGCGGCCGTGACGACCGGCTTGCCCGTCATCGCCTCGACCTTCGCGACGGCCGGCAGCGACGGCATCTGCACGCACGCGGACAGCACGATCGCATCGGCGTCCTGGTACGGCAGCGTCTTCACGATGTCGGGCAGGCGCGCCGGATCGTGGCGGCCGACGTCGAGATTGTCGGGAATCTCCAGCGCGCGGTAGGCGAGCACGTCGAAGCCTTCGTGGCGGATGTAGTCGACCACGAGTTCGGTCAGCGGCAGCATGTACGGCGCGACGACGACGATGCGCTTCGCGCCGATCACCTTCAGCGCGTCGACGAGCGCACCCGCGCTCGTCAGCACGGGCGCCCGCGCGCCGTTGTCGGCCGTGTGTTTCGTGAGGCGCGCCTGCGACACGCGGTGGTAGCCGTGCCCCATCGCCATGATCGCGACGAGGCAGGCGTAGCCGAGCACGTCGACGCGCGCATCGCTCAGTTCCACCGCGCAGCGGTCGGATTCGGCATCCATTGCCGCGAGTTCTTCCTTGACGACCTTCTTCATCCGCATCCGGCTCGAATGGAACGTGAAGCGCTCGGGACGGATCGTTTCGCGCAGCCGCAGCATCGCCGGGATCTCGGTTTCCATCGTCGTGTTGGAACTCGGCACGATCTGGCCGATGCGGTAGGTCTTGCTCATGACGGGGGCTCCGTGTCGGTAAGGGAGGGCGGCACGCAGGTGCGGGATCGCCGGATGTCGAGCAAAGTCTAGTGTGTACATTTGAAAATGGCAATGGATCAAAATGAGGTCACGCGTGAAATGCCTGTTTGTATAGATGGATATACGAGGAATTATTGGTGTTTTCCCGTATGTGACAGAGACGCCAAACAATCCGCTTGTCCTGAATAAATTGAGTGTGTACGCTACATAAACGCCATTCAATCCGCCCGTATCCGTGCCGTGTTCGGCGCCGGGCTCACGATCAGGAGATCCGCATGAGCAAACCCCGTATCGCAATCATCGGCGCCGGTCTCGGCGGCACGGCCGCGGCTGCGCTGCTGCAGCGCGGCGGTTACGACGTCGCGCTGTACGAGCAGGCGCCCGCTTTTTCGCGCCTCGGCGCGGGCATCCATCTCGGCCCGAACGTGATGAAGATCATGCGGCGCATCGGCTGCGAGGACGCGCTGGAGACGATGGGTTCGCATCCGGATTGCTGGTACAGCCGCGACTGGCGGACGGCCGACGTGCTGTCGCAGATCCCGCTCGGCGACTACGCGCGCAAGACGTACGGGGCGAGCTACCTGACCGTGCACCGCGGCGATTTCCATGCATTGATGACGCAGGCGGTCACGCCCGGCACGATCCGCTTCGGCAAGCGGCTCGCGGCGGTCGAGGACACCGGCGATGCGGTGCGCCTGACGTTCGCCGACGGCAGCGTCGAGACGGCCGACATCGTGATCGGTGCGGACGGCGTGAATTCGCGGATCCGCGAGCATCTGCTCGGCGCGGAACCGCCGCGCTACACGGGTTATGTCGCGCACCGCGCGGTGTTCCCGGCGTCGCTGCTCGGCAACAAGCCGTACGACATGTGCGTGAAGTGGTGGTCCGAGGATCGCCACATGATGGTCTACTACGTGACCGAGAAGCGCGACGAGTACTACTACGTGACCGGCGTGCCGCAGGCCGAGTGGCCCGAGGGCGTGTCGATGGTCGACAGCAGCCGCGACGAGATGCGCGAGGCGTTCGCGGGTTTTCACGCCGACATCCAGCACCTGATCGACGTTTCGCCGTCGATCACCAAGTGGCCGCTGCTCGAGCGCGATCCGCTGCCGTTGTGGAGCCGTGGCCGTCTCGTGCTGCTCGGCGACGCATGCCATCCGATGAAGCCGCACATGGCGCAGGGCGCGGCGATGGCCATCGAGGATGCCGCGATGCTCGCGCGCTGTCTCGACGAAGTCGGCGTCGGCGACTACGCGGGCGCGTTCGCGCTGTACGAGGCGAACCGTGCGGCACGCGCGTCGAAAGTGCAGCGCGTGTCGCACAACAATACGTGGCTGCGCACGAACGAGGATCCGTCGTGGGTATTCGGTTACGACGTGTTCGACGTGCCGCTCGTCGCGCCGTCGCGCGGCAACGTGGCGGCCGCGGCCTGACGCGTCCACGGTGCCCGCGCCGGGCCGGCGCCTGGCCGTCGCGGGAATCGTGGCGCGCAGGTACGTGCGCATTTCGGCGTGTTATATGTCAGGGGCGCGCCGGCGGGTGCCAGCCGGCGGCCGTGCCCGTCGCCGGCCGTCACGGCCGGCACGCCGCATTCCGGATCCATTCAATGTCCCATCCCGCATCTCCGTCGCGGCCGCTGGCGTTTCGCGTGAACGGCACGCCGCACACCTTCGACGAGGCCGCACCCGACGCGCCGCTGCTGCTGGTCCTGCGCAACGACTGCGCGCTCAACGGCCCGAAATACGGCTGCGGGCTCGGGCAGTGCGGGGCGTGCACGGTGCTCGTCGACGGGCAGGCGACCCGCTCGTGCGTCGTGCCGGCCGCCGCCGCGAACGGGCGCGACGTCACGACGCTCGAAGGGCTCGGCTCGCGCGACGCGCTGCATCCGATCCAGCGCGCGTTCGTCGAGGAGCAGGCCGCGCAATGCGGTTATTGCCTGAACGGGATGATCATGAGCGCGAAGGTGCTGCTCGAACGCAACCGCGCGCCCGACGACGCGGCGATCCGCGACGCGTTGCGCTTCAACCTGTGTCGCTGCGGCACGCATCTGGAGATCATCCGTGCGGTGCATCGCGCCGCACGTTATCTGCGAGACGGCGATGAAGCGTGATGCGCGCCTGCCTGCGCAGCCGGAGCGCGCGGCGGCGCCCGACACGCGCGACGCAACTGCCGCCGAGGCATCGCATGCGCACCGCGCGCGCTACGAATGGCCGATCGGCGACGCGCACGCGCGTGCATCGTTCGATATCGAAACGCAGACCGCACCCGACGGGCGGATGATGGCCTGGCGCTATCGCGCGCAGGCGGCCGGCGCGGCTGGGCACGATGCTCGCGGGGCTGAAGACGCGCGAACGGATGCGGGCCCGGCGTCGCCGTTCGTCTACCGGCACGCGCGGACGTCGATCGAGCTGGCCGATGCCGGCGCAGCGATTCCCGGCCACGCGCACGCCTTTGCCCGCGAATCCTTCGTCGACGAGCTCGCCGGCGCGTTGCGGCGCGACCCGGTCGCGCTGCGGATGCAGCATCTCGATGCCGCGCGGGATGCGGGGCCGCGCGAGACCATCCGGATGGTCAGCGAGCGCGCCGCGTGGGGCGCACCGGTCGCGGCCCGCGCGACCCCGCCGTCGACGCTCAGCGGTCGCGGCTTCGCCTTCGACGGCGAGCCCGCGGCCGAATCCGGCGACACCCGTCATGACGGCGATCCGCACTGGTCCGCCTGGGTCGTCGATCTCGATGTCGACCGTGCGACGGGCGGCGTCGCGGTGCGGCGCGTCGTGGCTGGACAGGGCGTCGGCGAGCCGGGCGACGCGTCGACGGTCGGCGTGCCCGCGTGGCAGATCGAAGCGGCGATTTCGCGCGTGATGGGGACGCGGCTGACCGCGCGTCCCGCGCATGACGAAACCGGGGCCGACGCGCAGCCGGACGCGATCGCGCTCGAGCTGGCTGTATCCGACGCAGCGGCGCCCCGTGCGCCCGGCGAGCTGTCCGGACACGATGCGCGGCGGATCGAACAGGCGGCCGCGCCGGCCGCGGCTGCGATCGCGAACGCGCTGTACGACGCGACGGGCGTGCGTTTTCGTGCGCCGCCGTTCGATGCCGCGCGGATTCGCGCGGCGCTTGCGCAACCGGTGCCGGTCGATGCCGCCGGCGGGTTGCATGCGGGCCCGCGCCGCGCGTCGCGCTGGCGCCGCTGGCTGGCCGGCGCAGGGGCGGGCGGTGTGGTCGGCGGGCTGCTCGGGCTGGCGTGCGCGATCCTGCCCGGGCACGCGCCGATTGCACCGATTGCGCCCGGCGGCGCGGACGGCGCGATGTGGAGCGCCGCGACCCTCGAACGTGGCCGCCAGGTTGCCCTCGCCGGCGATTGCGCGGTGTGCCACACGGCGCCCGGCGGCGCGACCAACGCTGGCGGGCTTGCGCTCGATACGCCGTTCGGCACCATTTACACGACGAACCTCACGCCCGATCCGGAAACCGGCATCGGCGCCTGGTCATATCCGGCGTTCGCCCGCGCGATGCGAGAAGGCATCTCGCGCGACGGCACGCACCTGTACCCGGCGTTCCCTTATACGGCGTTCGCGAAGCTGAGCGAGCCCGACTTGCTCGCGCTCTATGCGTACCTGATGTCGCAGCCGCCGGTGAAGCACGTGCCGCCGCCGACCAAGCTGCCGTTCCCGCTCGACCGGCGGCGTCTCGTTGCCGGCTGGAACTGGCTGTATCACGACGCGCGGCCGTTTGCGCCGGACCCGGCGCGCTCGGCGATGTGGAATCGCGGCAAGTATCTGGTCGACGGCGCCGGGCACTGCGGCGCATGCCATACGCCGCGCAACGCGCTCGGTGCGGAGAAGGGCGGCCTGGCCTACCTGTCGGGCGGCGAAGCCGAGGGATGGGTCGCGCCGCCGCTCGTCGCGTCGCCGGCTTCGCCCGTGCCGTGGACCGAAGGCGCGTTGTTCGACTATCTGCGCACGGGCTTCTCGGCGCAGCACGGCGTCGCGGCCGGGCCGATGGCGCCGGTCGTCGCGGGGCTCGCGGCGCTGCCCGAGCACGACGTCCGGGCGATCGCGCACTATCTGGCGTCGCTGTCGCCGCCCGTCGATGCCGCGCTCGCCGCGGACGCGGCGACCCGCCAGATGCGCGGCGCGGAAACCGTCGCGACGCTCGGCCTCGAGAACGGCCGCCGCGCGTTCGACGCGGCGTGCGCGGTCTGTCATGCGGAATCGGGCGGCGTCGGGCATTTCGGCGTGCGTCCGCTGATGGGGCTCAACACGAGCGTCAGCCAGGCGGCGCCGGACAACCTGCTGCGCGTGCTGCACCACGGGATCGCCCAGCCGGCGACCGACCATCTCGGCTACATGCCGGGCTTCGGCGAGGCCTTCGACGACCGCCAGATGGCCGAGCTGGCCGCCTACATCCGGGCGCGCTACGCGCCGGGGCAGCCGGCGTGGCGCAATCTGGCGGAAACCTCAGCGAGGATCCGCCAGGCGGGCGTGCATTGACCGTCGCACCGATGTGAGCGGCCGGACCGGCATGGGGCAGGGCGAAATGACCTGTCCGACGAAAACGGTCGCTGGCGATGGCTGTAAATCTTGCCTGAATCGGCCATCGTTTAACCATTCGAAACAATGTGTTCACTGAAAGGGGCATGATCTCCGGCGATCGGGCAGGCATACTGTCGCCTATGTTGCTCAATGCACGTCGGACGGCGTGCGCTTGCCCCCATGTCCCTTCCAGTCTCTTTTCGAACCCTGCGATGGTTGACCGTCGCGGCTGCCGCATGCTTGCTCGCCGCGTGTTCGACCGCTTCCGACGTGACCGCGACGTCGAACCCGAACGTGTACACCGTGACGACGCGCACGGTCGGCGTGTCGACGACGTGGGCCGACGCCCACGAGAAGGCCGTCAACGAAGCCACCAACTACTGCACGCAGCGCGGGATGCGCGCGAGCATGAAGACGGAATCGCTGACCGGCGGCCGCCGTGTCGACGCGCGCTCCGAACTCGCGTTCGAGTGCCATCCGACCTTCGAGACGGCCTCGAACCCGCGCGGCTGAACGAACGGCGGTGCGGTCGCACCGCCTGCGCCCGGCCCGGCGCCCGCATTCCTCCCCCTGTATGCAGACCGACCCGCGAGGCCGGACCCGCCCGTCGCGGGTCGGTGCACGTGCGGCGTCGGCCGTGCGGGTCAGGCCGGCTGCGCCTCGTACAGCTTCACGCACGCGGAGAAGTCGAGCGTGCCGAGCCCCTGCTGGCTCATCGACTGGTAAAGCTGCTGCGCGAGCGCGCCCATCCACACCGGTTGATGCGCGCTCCGCGCGGCCTCGGTCGCGAGCCCGAGGTCCTTCAGCATCAGGTTCGCCGCGAAGCCGCCCGCATAGCCGCGCGCGGCCGGCGCCGTCTCGCTCACGCCCGGATACGGGTTGTACGTATCCGAACTCCAGCAGCGGCCGGTCGACGTGTTGATGATGCCGGCCAGCACGGCCGGATCGATGCCGAGCGCCGCACCGAGCGCCATCGCTTCCGACACGCCCATCATCGAGATCCCGAGCAGCAGGTTGTTGCAGATCTTCGCGATCTGTCCGGTACCCGTGCCGCCGCAATGCACGACGTTCTTGCCCATGTCGAGCAGCACGGGGCGGATGCGCTCGAACAGCGCACCGTCCGCGCCGACCATGAAGGTCAGCGTGCCGGCCTGCGCGCCGCCGGTGCCGCCCGATACCGGTGCGTCGGCGAGCGGGAAGCCGCGTTGCGCGGCGGCGTCGGCCACCGCGCGCACGGTGCCGGGATCGATCGTGCTGCAGTCGATCAGCGTCGCGCCGGCGCGTGCGCCGGCCAGCACGCCGTCGTCGCCGAGATAGACGGTGCGCACGTGCTGCGCGGCCGGCAGCATCGTGATCACGACGGCGCCGTGCGCCGCCGCTTCGCGCGGCGAGCCGGCCGCCGTCGCGCCCGCGCGCAGCGCGGCATCGACCGCGTGCGCGTCGAGGTCGAACACCGTCAGCGCATGGCCGGCCTTGAGCAGGTTGGCGGCCATGGGGCCGCCCATGTTGCCGAGCCCGATGAATGCGATTTCCATGTGCAGGCTCCGGTCAACGCAGCGCGATCGTCGTGTTCACGCCGCCGGCCGTCGCGTCGTCGTCGAACCAGCGCGCGGTGACCGTCTTGGTCTGCGTGTAGAACTGCACGACCTGCTTGCCGTACGGCCCGAGATCGCCGAGCTTCGAGCCGCGCGAACCGGTGAAGCTGAAGTAGGGCACTGGCACCGGGATCGGGATGTTGATGCCGACCTGGCCGATGTCGATCTCGCTCTGGAACTTGCGCGCGGCCGCGCCGCTCTGCGTGAACAGGCCCACGCCGTTGCCCATCGGGTTGCGGTTGACGAGCGCGATCGCGTCGTCGAGCGTGTCGGCTTCGAGCACGACCACCACCGGCCCGAAGATTTCTTCCGTATAGATCGACATGTCGGTCGTCACGCCCGAGAAGATCGTCGGGCCGACGAAGTTGCCCTGCTCGTAGCCGGGCACCTTCACGTCGCGGCCGTCGAGTTCGAGCGTCGCGCCGGCCTTCACGCCTGCTTCGATCAGCGCGGTGATGCGCGCATGCGCGGCCTTCGACACGACCGGGCCGACATCGGTGCCCGGTTCGTGGCCCGCATTGACCTTCAGCGCCTTCGCCTTCTCGACGAGCTCGGGCAGCCAGTCGCGCGCCTTGCCGACCAGCACGACGACCGACGTCGCCATGCAGCGCTGGCCGGCCGCGCCGAAGCCCGCGCCGACGAGCGCGTTGATCGACTGCTCGCGGTGCGCATCGGGCAGCACGACCGCGTGGTTCTTCGCGCCCATCATCGACTGCACGCGCTTGCCGTGCTGGCTGCCGAGGTTGTACACGTGCGTGCCGACGCGCGTCGAGCCGACGAACGAGATCGCCTTGATGTCCGGATGCGTGCACAGGCGGTCGACCACCGTCTTGCCGCCGTGCACGACGTTCAGCACGCCTTGCGGCACGCCTGCCTCGATCGCGAGTTCGACGAGCTGCATCGTCGACAGCGGGTCCTGCTCCGACGGCTTCAGCACGAACGTGTTGCCGCAGACGATCGCCATCGGGAACATCCACAGCGGGATCATCCCGGGGAAGTTGAACGGCGTGATGCCCGCGCACACGCCGATCGGCTGGCGCAGCGTATACGTGTCGACGCCGCCCGCGACGTTCTCCGCGAACTCGCCCTGCTGCAGCGTGCCGATCGAGCATGCATGCTCGACGACTTCGAGGCCGCGGAAGATGTCGCCCTGCGCGTCGGGCAGCGTCTTGCCTTGCTCGGCGGTCAGCGTATGCGCGATCCGTTCGAGATTGCGGCGCACGAGATCCTGGAATTTCAGCATGATGCGCAGCCGCGCACCGATCGGCGTCGTCTTCCAGGTCTGGAACGCGCGCTGCGCGGACGCGATCGCGGCATCGACCTCGTCGAGCGTCGCGTACGGCACGCGGCCGATCGTTTCCTGCGTCGCGGGGTTGACGATGTCGCCCCATTCGGCGCTTCGCGAGTCGACGAACGCGCCGTCGATCAGCAGCTTGGCGGTGGGCAGGGCGAGGGTGGTCTGGGGAACTGCGGCGTTCATGGAACTCTCCGGAAAACGGTGGGGCGATGACAAAGGGCGCCTGCTTCCGCCGCGCGTGCACGCACGGCGGAGCACAGGACGAAAGGGGTTCGACTGGCGGCCGGCGGCAGGCTCAGGTGCGCGCCGGACGCATCAATGCGGTACACACGAGCGCGAATACGCCGAAGCCGACGAGGTACGCGATCACGTAGTGCGGCTGGCCGCCGCCGGCCTTGAGCAGCGACGTCGCGATCATCGGCGCGAAGCCGCCGCCGATCACGCCGGCCAGCTGCACCGACAGCGAGATGCCGCTGTAGCGGATTTCCGCCGGGAACTGCTGCGCGAACAGCAGCGATTCCGGCGCATAGAGGATCGGGAACACGACGCCGAGGCCGAGCACGATCGCCCACCACGCATACGACGTCTGCTGCGTGCCGAGCATCATGAAGAACGGCGCGGCGAACGCGCACATCAGCACGAGGCCGATCGCGAACATCCGGCGCTGGCCGATGCGGTCGCTCAGGTGGCCGCACAGCGGCATCGTGACGAGCGACAGCGCGGCGCCGGCCGTGATCGCGTGCAGCATCTCCGCCTTCGGCAGATGCAGCTGCTGCGTCGCGTAAGCCAGCGCGAACGTGACGACCATGTAGAACCACGTGTTCTCGGCGGCGCGTGCGCCGACGATCGTCAGCACTTCACGCGGATGGCGGCGCAGCGCGGCCGTCACCGGCGACTTCTCGGCCTTGCCCTGGCGCTGCATCTTCTCGAAGTCGGGCGATTCGGGCACTTTCGCGCGGATGAACCAGCCGAGGCCGACGAGCGCGATGCTCGCGAGGAACGGCACGCGCCAGCCCCACGACAGCATGTCGGCTTCCGGCAGCGCGGCGACCGCGGCCATCGCGACCGACGACAGGATCAGGCCGAGCCCGACGCCCGTCTGCGGCAGGCTGCCGAACAGCCCCTTACGGCCCTTCGGCGCGTGTTCGACGGCCATCAGCACCGCGCCGCCCCATTCGCCGCCGACCGCCATGCCCTGCAGGAAGCGCATCGCGATCAGCAGTGCGGCGGCCCAGTAGCCGATGCGGTCGTACGACGGGATCAGCCCGATGATCATGCTCGGCACGCCCATCAGCAGCAGCGTGATCATCAGCATCGACTTGCGGCCGATGCGGTCGCCGAAGTGGCCGAACACGATGCCGCCCATCGGCCGGCCGATGAAGCCGACCGCGAACGTGCCGAATGCGGCGAGCGTGCCGACGACGGGGTCCAGCGACGGGAAGAAGATGCGGTTGAACACGAGCGCGGCGGCCGTGCCGTAGAGGAAGAAGTCGTACCACTCGATCGTCGTGCCGGCCATGCTGGCCCAGCCGGCCAGCAGGTAGTGCTTCGCGGTGCGCTCGGGCGCCGGCGTCGCGATGGTCGCATGCTCATCGAGGGTGGATCGGGTCTGCATGGTGTCTCCGGTTTTATTGCCTGCAGCTCATGGTCCGCAGGTCAGGGTCGAGTATAGTTATGCGCGGATTCATCATGTACCGATAAAGAAACCGGTTGGATGTGCATTTATGCATATCGACGGCCGGCCCCGAGACACCAGCCCCTTTTCCCCTCGCCGATGCGACATGCCACCGAGCCGGTTTCCGGCAACCTGAACTGGGACGACCTGCGGTTCTTCCTCGAAGTCGCGCGCACGCAGCGCGCGAGCGGCGCCGCGAAGCGGCTCGGCGTCGATTACACGACCGTCGCGCGGCGCGTGCGCGCGCTCGAGGCGGCGATGGGCACGCTGCTGTTCGACAAGTCGCGCTCCGGCGGCTTCACGCTGACGGCCGAGGGGCAGCGGCTCGTCGCGTATGCGGACGCGATGGAGACGACCGTGCAGTCCGCGTGCGACCAGATCGCGAACACGGGCGAGGCGCTGTCGGGCCACGTGCGGATCGGGTCGACCGAAGGGTTCGGCTGCTTCTTCCTCGCGCCGCAGCTCGCGCAGTTTCGCGCCGAACATCCGCACGTGACGGTCGACCTGCTGCCCGTACCGCATTTCGTCAACCTGCCCAAGCGCGAGGCCGATCTCGCGATCACGCTCGAGCGGCCCGAGCGCGGGCCTTACGTGGTCACGAAGCTGTGCGACTACCGGTTGCGGCTCTATGCGACGCGCGACTACCTCGCGCACCACGCGCCGATCACGTGCACGGACGATCTCGCGCGGCACACGTTCATCAGCTACGTCGACGATCTCGCGTTCAGCAGCGAGCTGCTGTACCTGGATCGCGCGGTGCCGGGCGCGACGGCCGGGCTGCGCACGACGAGCGTGATCGCGCAGTACTTCGCGGCGCTGCAAGGCGGCGGGCTCGCGATCCTGCCGTGCTTCATGGCGGCCACGCAGCAGGCGCTCGTGCCGGTGCTGCCGGACGATGTCGTCGTCACGCGGTGTTTCTGGCTGACGTGCCGCGAGGATCTGCGCAAGCTGCGGCGCGTGACCGCGCTGTGGGATTACCTGCGCGCGGCGGCGGACGCGAATCGCGCGCTGCTGTCGGGCGAAGCGGGGACGTTGAAATTCGTCGGCGAGGCGGAATAGCGACGCGCGTGCTCGCTCGTCGAGATGGCGACGGCGGCGACGTGATCGGCATCGATGGAAAAACGGCCGGCGGTAATCGGGCCGGCTCGCGGGAGAAAGGGGAGGGCAGATGGCTTTGACGCATGCGGGCAAGGTTTTCGTGGTTTGTGTGGCCGTATTCGGCGTGGCGGCGTACTGGCTCGCCGCGCGCATGGTGCGCCGCCAGACCGGCGGCAAGCGCGGGGCTGGCGGCGCGGTCGCGTTCTGGTGGCTCGTGTGTTTTTGCCTGGTGTCGCTGTTTTTCCCGTTCGCGTACTGGATTGGCGACGAACTCCGCGAACTGGCGGTGTCGCCGAAATACGAGGCGACCGTCGTGTCCTACCAGTCCGAGTGGGACACCTGCGAGCGGCGCGACAGCAGCGGGCGCACCGAGCGCTACCGGTGCATCATGTACACGTCGATCCTGGAAGCCGTGATGCCGGATGGCAAGCGGGTCGTGCTGCCGGGCAACATCCGCTCGGGCGGCGTGCCGGAGATCGGCGAGAAGATCGATGTGGTGTTGCCGGCCGGGGCGACGCAACTGCATGAACGCAGCGTGCGCAGTATCGGCCTGCTGGCCGGTGGGGCGTTGATGGTCGCGATCATCGGGTATTTCGTCTACCTGATCGCGGCGTACGGCGCGGGAAAGAACATCGACGGTGCGGCGCGCTTTGGCATGGCGGCGGTGATGAACGGGCTCGTGCCGCTCGGCGCGCTGCTGATGGAAATCGGGTTCCTGAGCGTGCCTTACCGCTACTGGGCGCACGGGAACCCGGAGCAATGGCCGGTGTGGGTGCTGGCGCTTTGCATGGTGTTCGCGCTGGCGCTGCTGCCGTTGCTGCTGATCTATGCGCGGATTGCATGGCGCGCGGTGGTGAAGTAACGGAGGCGGGGTGACGTCGGGTGAGCACCGTGCTCAGCGCGCGAGGGGCTTCAGGCCGGTGTGGCGGATCTGCCTGTGGATCCCGCCGACGCCGGCCCGCCGGTATGCGGCGCGCAACGCGCGGCGCCGCACGATCGCGGCATAGGGGCGTGCCGTGCAACCGGCACTCGACCCGGGCACTCAACCCGGGCACTCGAGCCGGTCCGCGAGTTCGTTCAGGTCCCTGACGTCGAAATCCCACGCGTCGTCGGCCTGCAGGTCGGTCGTCTGGCCGGGCCCGTGCTCGGTCGGCCGCAGCACGAATGCGGTCGACAGCCCCTGCCGGCGCGCGGCCGCGAGATCGCCGTTGTGCGCCGCGACCAGGCACAGCTCGGCGGGCGCGAGGCCGAGAAGGTCGACGGTGTCGGTGTACACCTGCGGCGACGGCTTGTACGCGCGAACGACTTCCGCGCCGAGGATCGCATCCCAAGGCAGCCCCGCGCGCTTCGCGACGTCGACCATCAGCCGGATGTTGCCGTTCGACAGCGGCGCGATGACGAAGCGCCGCTTCAGCCGGTGCAGAGCCGCGACCGCGTCGGGCCACGGGTCGAGGCTGTGCCATGCGAGGTTGAGCGTGTCGATGTCCGCGTCGGGCACGCCGTCGATGCCGAAACGGTCGAGCGTGCGGACCAGGTTTTCGCGATGCAGCACGTCGAGCCGCACGTAGCGGCGGCGCCCGCTGCGGATTTCTTCCATCGACGGCGAGTATTCGGCGCGCCAGGCATCGGCGAACACGAACGGGTCGAGGGTCGGCGCGTGGCGCTCCAGGAACGCGGCGGCGCCGCGTGCGACACCGCTTCTCCAGTCGACGATCGTTCCGAAGACATCGAAAACGAGCGCCTTGATTTCGGCAGGGTTCGTCATGGTGATCCAGTGAAGGTCGTTCGATGAGGGTACCTATCGCCGGGCCGCCGGAATGCGCGACGCCGGTTCCGTCGACATTGAATCACGGATACGAAAACGCGGTCTGGCCGGCCGCGATGCTGTCCGATAGCAGCCGGCACGGCCGACGATGCCCGAGGCGTTCGCAGACGCGCGAACCTTTCGGAAGGCTGACCGCCGGCCGCGAGCGGCATCGCGACCGAGCGTAACCCCTGATGCACACGGACGCGCGGGGCGTCCCGTATTGGTGTTAAATATATTTCGGCGCACCCTGGCTCGGTGCGCGAAAACGGGGCGCATCGGGCATCGGCGTAAACCCGGAGCGAAAACGGCACGAAGGATCGATAACGAATCGGGCGCATCAGACCCGATCGGACAGACGGCAGGATTCATCTTGAATACCGAACCGCAGAGCTCTCGTTACAGCCTCGGTCTCGCGGCGGAAGTACTCGCGTCCGAGCAAAGCGTGCTGAGGCTGATCACGCGCAATACACCGCTGCCGGAACTGTTGGTCGAGGTCTGCCGGCGCGCCGAGACTTTGCTCGGCGATGGCGCGTCATGCACGATCCTGCTGCTCGATGCCGACGGCATGCACGTGCGCGTCGGCGCCGCGCCGTCGCTGCCCGCGCAGTACAGCGCCGCGATCGACGGCGCGACGATCGGCCCCGCGGCCGGCTCGTGCGGCACGGCGATGTACGAGCGCCGGATGGTCGCCGTCGAGGACATCGAAACCGATCCGCTGTGGGCCGACTACCGTGGCGTCGCGTTGCCGCTGGGCCTGCGCGCATGCTGGTCGGTGCCGTTCGTCGACGACGCGGGTGCCGTGCTCGGCGCGTTCGCCGTCTATCACCGCCGGCCGCGGCGGCCCAGCGACGAGGAAACCGAACTGTTGCGCGACATCGGCAACAGCGTCGGCCTCGCGGTACACCAGGACCGGATCGCGCGGCAGCTCGCGCGCAGCGAGGAACATCACCGGCTCGTCGTCAACAGCCTGAACGAAGGCATCCTCGTCGTATCGCGCGACGGCATCGTGATCGCGAGCAACCCGAGCGCGAGCCGGATGCTGCGCGCGAAGGGCGATCTCGTCGGCCGCCGGCTGTCGACCCTGATCCCGCGCAAGCTGCGCGAGGACGGCACGCCGATTGCGCCGCACGACTGGCCGAGCCGGCGTGCGCTCGAGACGGCCACGCCGATGCTCGACTACACGGTCGGCTTCGGCCTCGCGGACGGCGACATCATCTGGGTGCGCGGCAACGCGGTGCCGATCGTGCGGCCGGGCGAGACGCAGGCCGATTCGGTGCTCGTGTCGTTCAACGACATCGGCCCCGTGCGCGAAGCGCAGCAGCAACTGCGCTACCTGGCGACGCGCGATGCGCTGACGGGCCTCTACAACCGCCGCTGGCTCGCCGAGCGCATGCGCGAGCTGTTCGGCGGGCACGATGCGGGCCGGCCGGCACGCGTCGCGATCCTGTTCATCGATCTCGTCGGGTTCAAGAAGGTCGACGACACGGCCGGGCACGACGCGGGCGACGCGCTGCTGCGCAGCGTCGCGGCGCGGCTCGCGGCCTGCGCGGGCGGTCGCTACGCGCTGACGCGCGTGGGCGGCGACGAGTTCGTGATCCTCGTCGACGACTGCGACGATCCCGAGCGCCTCGCGGTGCTGGCGCGAGAGGTGATCGACGCGATCGCGAAGCCGTTCGCGATCGCGAACAACGAGTACTGGCTCGGCGTGTCGATCGGGATCAGCGTCGCGCCGCGCGACGGCGACGATGCGGTCACGCTGATGCGCAACGCCGATTCGGCGATGTACGACGCGAAGCAGCGGGGCCGCAATCACTTCACGTTCTTCACCGCGCAGCTCAACCTGCGGCTGCAGCGCCGCTTCGCGGTCGAGCAGTCGCTGCGGCGCGCGCTGACGTCGGACATGCTGCGGCTCGCGTACCAGCCCGTCGTCGACGCGCGCAGCGGCCGCACGGTCGGCGCCGAAGCGCTGCTGCGCTGGACCAGCCCCGAACTCGGGCCGATGTCGCCGGCGGAATTCATCCCGGTCGCGGAAGATACGGGGCTGATCGTCGCGATCGGCCAGTGGGTGCTCGAAACGGCCTGCAGGCAGATGGCCGAGTGGCGCCGCACGATCGCGCCGGACCTGATGCTGGCCGTCAACCTGTCGCCGCGGCAGTTTCACGAAGGGCTCGTCGAGTCGGTCGGCCGCTGTCTCGCGCAAACGCGGCTCGATCCGTCCGCGCTCGAGCTCGAGATTACCGAAGGACTGCTGATGAATGACACGGATACCGTGCTGCCGATGCTCGAAGCGCTCACCGACATGAACGTGCGGATCTCGGTCGACGATTTCGGCACCGGCTATTCGTCGCTCGCTTACCTGAAGCGTTTCCCGCTGCACAACCTGAAGGTCGACCGCTCGTTCGTGTCGGGCGTGCCCGATCACCACGACTCGGTCGCGATCACGCAGGCCGTCGTCGCGATGGCGCATTCGCTCGGCATGAAGGTGACGGCGGAGGGCGTCGAGACGCAGGCGCAATCGTGGTTCCTGCAGCAGATCGGCTGCGACATGCAGCAGGGCTACCTGTTCAGCCGCCCGCTGGACCCGAACGACTACGCGCGCCGGCTCGGCGCCGCGTAAACGGACGGGCGGCTCAGTCGCGTGGCACGCCGAACCCGCCGGCGCCGGGCGGCGGCGGCGACGAATCGATCTCGACGCGGTTCTTGCCTTCGTGTTTCGCGCGGTACAACGCACGGTCGGCCGCCTCGATCAGCACGGTCGTCGGCAGGCCGGGCGTGGGCACGATGCTCGCGCCGCCGATGCTGATCGTCACGGTGTTGCCGGTCGACGAATGCGCGTGCCGCAGTTGCAGCGCCTCGACCGCGAGCCGGATCTTCTCGCCGAGCAGCCGCGCGGCGCCCGGTGACGTGGCCGGCATCACGACCGCGAACTCCTCGCCGCCGAAGCGCGCGGCGAGATCGCCCGATTGCCCGAGGCAGCGCTCGAGGGTCGACGCGATCTGCTTGAGCACGCTGTCGCCCGACACGTGTCCGTACGTGTCGTTGTACAGCTTGAAATTGTCGACGTCGATCATCAGCAGCGACAGCTCGCTGCGCTCGCGCGTGCCGCGGCGCCATTCGGCCGCCAGGTATTCGTCGAGATAGCGCCGGTTCGACAGCCCGGTCAGGCCGTCGGAATGCGTGAGACGCCGCAGTTCGAGATTGGCTTCGAGCAGTTGCTGCTGCGATTGCCGCAGCGCGCGATAGGCCTCGTCGCGCTGCAGCAGGTTCATGTACGAGCGCGAATGGTAGCGGATGCGCGCGACGAGCTCGATGCGGTCGGGCAGCTTCACGAGATAGTCGTTCGCGCCGGCCGCGAACGCGGCGCTCTTGATCACGGGTTCTTCCTGCGTCGACAGCACGATGATCGGCACGTCGCGTGTCGCCGCGTTCGCGCGGTACGACTTCACGAGGCTCAGCCCGTCGATGCCGGGCATCACGAGGTCCTGCAGGATCACGGTCGGCCGCGTTTCGATCGCGGTGGTCAGCGCGTCGTCCGAGCGCGGGCAGTAGTGGAAGTCGATGCCTTCCTCGTCGACGAGCGCGCGCCGGACGGCTTCCGCGACGATCGTCTGGTCGTCGACCAGCAGCACCATGGCCGGCACGTCGGCGCTCGGCGTGGTCGGGCTGCCCGGCGGGCGGGTCAGGTCGCTAGTCATGTTCGATGCGGTGTGTTGCGAGGGCAGGCATGGGTGTTGCGCGGGTTCATCGGGCTCAGATCCGGGCGAGCGCCGCCAGCTCGCCCGCGATGCGGCCGAGCGGCAGGATCGCGCGCGCCGCGCCGAGCGTCGCGGCCGCCTTCGGCATGCCGTATACCGCGCTGGTCGCCTCGTCCTGCGCGATCGTATGGTAGCCCTTCATCCGCAGCGCCTTCAGGCCGATCGCGCCGTCGCGTCCCATTCCCGTGAGCAGCACGCCGATCACGCGGCCGGACCAGTGCTCGGTCAGGCTGTTGAAGAACACGTCGACCGACGGACGATACGGCGTCGCGGCCGGCTCGCGCGTGTATTCGAGCGTGCCGGCGCGGGTGATGCGCAGGTGGTCGTCGGTGGCGGCGAGCAGCGCGACGCCCGGTTGCGGGCGGTCGCCTTCGCGCGCGACGCGCACGGTGAGCGGCGTCTGGCCATCGAGCCATTGCGCCATGCCTTCCGCGAACGCGCGGTCCACGTGCTGCACGATCACGATCGGCGCGTTGAAATCCGCCGGCAGGCCGCCGAGGATCGATGCGAGCGCGCCCGGGCCGCCGGCCGACGCACCGATCGCGATCAGCGGACCGCCGCCGGCGCGCGCGGCCGTACCGGCGAGGCGCGTGCCGTCCGGCGCGTCGAGCAGCCGGCCGATCTGATCGATCTTCGCGAGCAGGAGTGCCGTCGTGTCGCCGGCCGCGCCGGCGCCGAGCCGCGGCGTATCGACCGCGTCGAGCGCGCCGGCGCCCATCGCCTCGAACACGCGCCACGCATTCGCGCCGATGCAGCTCGTCACGATCAGGATCGCGCACGGTCGTTCGGATCGCATGATCCGCCGCGTCGCTTCGATCCCGTCGAACTTCGGCATGATCAGGTCCATCAGCACGACGTCGGGCGGCTGCGCGGCGCACAGTTCGACGGCCTGCGCGCCGTCGGTCGCGACCCACAGCACGCGGTGCTCGGGTCGTCGCGCGATCGCGCGGCGCATCGCCTCGACGGCAAGCGGGAGGTCGTTGACGATGCCGATGTTCACAAGCGGAATGCTCCGGTCGGTTCGTAGTGTTGGAGATGGGCCGGGTTCATGGAAAGCATGGCCTGTCCGGCGCCGCCGAACGGCATCGGCGGGCGGACGGCACGGAATTTTTTTCGGTTGGCGACGCCCGCATGCTGTCATGCGGCGCGAGCGGCGGCAATCGAAAAATTCGCGCATGGCGCCGTTTCAGTGTTTTTCCTCTATGACGGTGCGGTGTTTTCCGGCGCCTGAGGGCGGCGGCCCGGTGCCGGCCGTGCATGTCGGGGCGACGGATCGTGCCGACGCGCCGTGCGGAAGCCGGCATGTTACCGTGCCGGCGTCGACAAAAAAGAAAGAGGAGAGCCTGATGACCGTGCCCGATACCGTACTCGTCAGCCGCGACCCGTACGCACCGGTCGTCATCGAGCGGGCCGGCCGGTTGCTGTACCGGATCTTCATCGAGAGCGGACATGCGTCGTTCTGCCGCGATTTTCCGGTCGAGCCGGACGCGGTGCGCGTGTTGCGCGACGACGCCGAGCGCTACTACTTCCTGTTCGCGGCACTTCACCATCCGTACCAGCTGAGCGCGACGAACCTGTCCGACGCGGAGCGCGCGCGCTATTTCAGCACCATCCTGTTTGCCGGCCGCGACGAGGTCGAAGCCTTCATGACGGAACTGGACCGCGCCAGTCACGGCGCGCTCGCCAACCTGCTGAGGATCTTCACGCAGGCCGACTACCGGCAGCTGCGCGCGGGCCGGTGGTTCGGCATGGGCGCGGGCACGCCGGCCGCGTAGCGGGCCGGATCGGGCACACCGGGCTGCCGGCCGCACGAGCCGATGCGCGGCCGCGCCGTCAATGGCTGCGCGCGTAGCCCTGGATCAGCGCGCGCATCATCCCTTCGACCGTCGCGTCGCGCAGGTCGCTTTCCTGCTCGGCTTCCTCGACGAGCGCGGCATAGGCCGTCGCGAGCGTCACGCGGTCGACTTCATGGCGTTGCTCCATCAGCGTCACCATCCCGTCCTTCGCCAGATGAGCGGAGAACGCGCGGCTGCCGATGGTCTGGAATACGTCAATCATGGCGGCTCTCCCGTCCGTTGCCGATGCTTTCCAGTTTAGTCGGCGGCCATGGGCTCCGCCACGCGCGTCGGCCGCCCGATTCCTCCGATGAAATACCGCCGACACAGGGTGCGTGCACGGTGTTCGCCGGTTTCAACGTTTACCCGAACCTGTAATTTGTCGACTTTTTATCGATAAAGTCTCGTGTTAGATTGCGCCGTCCGAGCCCGGTCGAAACCGGGCGGGCAGCGCGTTGCCTGGGTGCCGCGCATCCGACACAAGGAGGGGAAATGCTGGTGCTGATTGGGGTGCCGATCGTGGTGATCGGTTTCGCGCTGCGCTTCAACGCGCTGCTGGTGGTCACGATCGCGGGGCTCGCGACCGGGCTGGCGGGCGGCCTGAATCTGGTCGACATCGTCAGCGCATTCGGCAAGGCGTTCACCGAAAACCGCTACATGGGGCTGATCTGGCTGACGCTGCCGGTGATCGCGCTGCTCGAGCGCAACGGGCTCAAGGAGCAGGCGCGGCAGATGATCTCGCGCGTGCAGGCGGCGACCACGGGCCGCGTGCTGATGCTGTACTTCGTGCTGCGCCAGGCCACGGCCGCGCTCGGCCTCACGTCGCTCGGCGGCCATGCGCAGATGGTGCGGCCGCTGATCGCGCCGATGGCCGAAGCCGCCGCCGTCAACCGGCACGGCGAGCTGCCCGACGCGGTGCGCCAGCAGATCCGCGCGCATGCGTCGGGCGCCGACAACGTCGCCGTGTTCTTCGGCGAGGACATCTTCATCGCGATCCAGTCGATCCTGCTGATCAAGGGCTTTCTCGAGCAGAACGGCATCGCGATCGAGCCGCTGCACCTGTCGGTATGGGCGATCCCGACCGCGATCGCCGCGCTGCTGATCCATTGCACGCGCCTCGCGCTGCTCGACCGCCGGCTGACGCGCGGCTTCGGCCTGGTGAAGCAGGAGGGCGCGCGATGATCGGCCTCGAATCGCTGTACACGCTCGCGGGGCTGATGTTCGCCGCGTTCGCGTACTTCAACCTGACGGATCGCACGAACCCGCGCCGCGTCGTCAATTTCGCGTTCTGGGCGATCTACGCGGTCACGTTCCTGCTCGGCGCGCGGCTGCCGCACTTCGTGACGGGCTGCCTCGCGATCGCGCTGGCGGTGATCGCCGGCTCCGGCAAGCTCGGGCGCGGCAAGTCCGACGAAGCCGGCGACGCGGCGGCCGCGCGGCGCGAGACGCTCGCGCGGCGTTTCGGCAACCGGCTGTTCCTGCCCGCGCTGCTGATTCCGGTCGTCACGCTGATCGGCACGTTCGCGCTGAAGCTCGTGCCGTTCGTCGAACCGAAGAGCGTGACGCTGATTTCGCTCGTGCTCGGCACGATCGTCGCGTTCGTCGTCGCGCTCGCGATGCTGCGCGATTCGCCCGTGCATGCGCTGAAGGAAGCGCGTCATACGATGGACGCGGTCGGCTGGGCCGCGATCCTGCCGCAGATGCTCGCGGCGCTCGGCGCGCTGTTCGCGGTCGCGGGCGTCGGCGGCGTGGTGTCGGGGCTCGTGAAGGACTGGGTGCCGATCGATTCGCCGTTCGCGGTGGTGGCGGCCTACACGGTCGGCATGGCGCTGTTCACGATGATCATGGGCAACGGCTTCGCCGCGTTCCCGGTGATGACGGCCGGCATCGGCCTGCCGTTGATCGTCCACCAGTTCCACGGCAACCCGGCGATCGTCGGCGCGATCGGGATGCTGAGCGGTTTCTGCGGTACGCTGATGACGCCGATGGCCGCGAACTTCAACATCGTGCCGGCGGCGCTGCTCGAACTGAAGGACAAGAACGGCGTGATCAAGGCGCAGTGGCCGACCGCCGTGCTGCTGCTCGCCGTGAACACGCTGCTGATGTATGCGTTCGCATTCCGCTTCTGATTCGATGGACGAGACCCTCATGACCGACCGACTCACCCCCGAACTCGCGTCGAAATTCGCGTCGCTCGCGCTCGCGCACCTGACCCGCGAATATCCGAACAAGCTCACGCATGCGCTCGCAGGCCCGCACGACGTGCAGGCGCCGCGCGCGCTGCACCCGATCTTCTACGGCAGCTACGACTGGCATTCGTGCGTGCACGGCTACTGGCTCGTGCTGCGCGTGCTCGAACGCTATCCGGCGTTGCCGGAGGCCGAGCGCATCGTCGCGACCGTCGATGCGCATTTCACCGACGCGAACGTCGCCGGCGAGCGCGCGTATCTCGCGCTGCCGCACAACAGCGGCTTCGAGCGGCCGTACGGCTGGGCGTGGCTGCTCGCGCTGTCGGCGCAGCTCGAGCGGCTCGCGCTGAAGGGCGCGCTGCCGCAGGCCGCGCGCTGGGCGAAGACGATCGCGCCGCTCACCGACCTGTTCGTGTCGCGCTTCGAGACCTTCCTGCCGAAGGCGACCTATCCGCTGCGCGTGGGCACGCACTTCAACACCGCGTTCGCGCTGGCGCTCACGCTCGACTTCGCGCGCGACACGCAGCGCGACGGGCTCGCGGCGCTGATCGTCGATACCGCGAAACGCTGGCACCTGAACGACGTCGCGTGCCAGGCGTGGGAGCCGTCGGGCGACGAATTCCTGTCGCCCGCGCTGATGGAGGCCGAGCTGATGCGGCGCGTGCTGCCGGCCGCCGAATTCGACGGCTGGTTCGCGCGCTTCCTGCCCGATCTCGCGCGCGGCGAGCCGGCGACGCTGTTCGAGCCGGCGACGGTCAGCGACCGCAGCGACGGCAAGATCGCGCACCTCGACGGGCTGAACCTGAGCCGCGCGTGGTGCCAGCGCGCGCTGGCCGGCGCGCTGCCGGAGGGCGATGCGCGGCGCGTGAAGCTGCTCGACGCGGCCGACCGGCATCTCGCGAGCGCGCTCGCGCACGTGGCCGGCGACTACATGGGAGAGCACTGGCTCGCGACGTTCGCATTGCTCGCGCTGGACGCGTAGCGCGCGAAACCCCGCCGGCGGCAAGGTCTTCGGCGCGCGGCTATACTCGCCGCTCGGGCCGCCTCGTGCCATCCATGTTGCGCGAGGCGGCCATCCCTTCGTTCGCCGCCTCGCCATGGACAAGCTCATTTCCTACGTCGCCGCGATCCACGGGCTCGCGGGCCCGGTGTCGATCGTGTCGCATGTCACGTCGCACGACCGCTGGACCGACGACGACGTCGAGGTCACGCGCGACGAAACCGAATACCGCTTCGACAACGGCGCGATCGTGCGCCGCTCGGTCGAGCAGGACCGCGCGCCGTCCGATCTGCTGTGCGCCGAATGCTGGATCGACTACGACGTGCTCCACCATCCCGATGCGCAACCGATCAGCCCGTCGCGGCTGACGTTCGACAACGCGTGCCGCGAAACCTTCTGGCTGCGCTACCACCTCGCGTGAACGGGTGTCCGGCCGACACCGGCGCTTCGCGCATCGACGAAGCGATCCGGATGTCGAACGGCACCGGCCATGCGCTGTCGTCGGTGTGCACGAACCGCTTCCACCACATCACGCGCTTCGTCACCGAGCTGGAAGTCGGCAGCATGAACGTGCGCGACGTGCCGGGCTCTCGGCTCGAACCGACACCGTTCGGCGGCGTGAAGGATTCGGGGCTCGGGTACGAGGAAAGCGTGCAGGAAGCGATGAAGCGCTTCACGAACGTGACGACGTATTCGCTGCCGCGGTGAGCAGGGCGGGGCAGGGCGCATCGCGCCCGCCCGCCTGCGGCGTCATTGATAGAAGTTGAGCGTGACCATCGCCGAGCGGCCCGGCGCCCACGTCGCGTAGATCGGGTACGCGCTCGCGTAATACTTCTTGTCGAACAGGTTCTGCACGTTCAGCTGCACGTCCATCGTTTTGTTCACGCGCCACGTCGCGGCCGCGTCGAAGCGCGCATAGCCGGGCGTCCACTTCTTCACGGTCGGCGACACCGATGCATAGGTCTTGCTCATCACCGTCGCGCCCGCGCCGAGCGTCAGCTTCGGCATCACGTCGTAGCTCGTCCACAGCGTGAAGCTGTGCTTCGGCACCATCACCATCGGCAGGCCCGAGCCGCCCGGATTGCCGGGGCCCGCATCGACCGTCACCGCATTCAGGTACGTGTAGCCGCCGAACACGTGCCACTTGTCGGTCACGTTGCCGGCGAAACCCAGCTCGGCGCCGCGCACGCGCTGCTTGCCCGCGTTGATCGTGTGGCCGAGGCCGTCGCTGACCTGCGCGTTGGTCTTCTCGGTGTCGAACAGCGCGGACGTCAGCGACAGTTGCTGGTCGATCACGTCCCACTTCGCGCCGACCTCGATGTTGCGCGTGCGCTCGGGCGACAGGTTCTGGTTGTTCGCGGTGATCTGGTCGGTGCCGCCGCCGAGGCCGCCGTTCGAACCGGGCGGGTTCGACGACGTGCCGTACGACGCATACAGGCTCACGGTGCGCACCGGCTTGTACACGAGGCCGAACTGGTAGCTGAACAGGTTCGACGTGTTCGACAGGTCGGCGGCGCCGGCCTGTTTCGCGGTCAGGTCGTAGCGGTCGAAGCGCAACCCCGCGTTGAACAGCCACTGCTCGGTCAGCTTCACCGTATCGAACAGGTACGCCGACGCGGTGGTCGTGCGCGTGTTGGTGGTCGCGCCGGGGAAACCCTTGTCGCCGTTCAGCACGATGTTGCCGGTCCACGGCATGTTCGGGTTCCAGCCGCCGGAAATCGGCGCGCAGAACGCGGGCGACGTGACGCAAATATCGCCGGTGCGCAGGTTCGTGCCCGATGCATCCGTGACGAGGTAGCCCTCGTAGCGGTTCTGCTCCTGGCTGAATTCCACGCCGGCGGTCATCGTATGCTGCATGCCGAACAGGTTGACGCGGCCGGTGATCTCGGTCTGGTTCGCGATGCCGTTCGTCGCGTACTTGCCGCTCTTGGCCTGCATGCCGAGCCGGTCCGGATACCGGGTCGAGATCTGCGGATTCGTCGCCACGTAATCGAGCGTCGTGCGCCCGAACATCGTCGTGTTCTTCAGTTTCCAGTCGTCGTTGAGCTTGTGCTCGACGCGTACTTCGCCGGTGTCGGTCTGCCCGTAGCGGTAATCGCGCGTGTTCAGCCCGAAGAACTGACCGCGGTCGGTCGGCACCGGCGTGCCGCCCGACGCGCGGAACGGCACGCTGAAGTCCGGCATGTCGTACGCGTTCATGTGGTAGTAGCTGACCGTGACCGTGGTCGGCGTGTTCAGCCCGAACACGATCGATGGCGCGACGCCCCAGCGCTTGTTGTACACGTCGTTGCGGCCGGCCTGGTTCGCGTCGTGACCCATCACGTTCAGCCGCACGGCCGTCGTGTCGTTGATCTTGCGGTTCGCGTCGACCGTCGCGCGCTTGTAGCCGTCGGTGCCGAAGCCGATGCTGCTGTTGACGAAATTGTCGTTCTTCGGCGTCTTCGTGACGATGTCGACGCTGCCGCCCACCGAGCCGCGGCCCGCATAGACCGAATCGGGGCCCTTGATCACGCTGATCTGCTCGACCGCGAACGTCTCGCGGTTCTGCAGCCCGGAGTCGCGCATCCCGTCGACGAAGATCGAGTTGCGCGATTCGAAGCCGCGGATCACCGGGCGGTCGGCCGACGGGTTCGCGGCCGCGTCGCCGCCGAGGAACGTGATGCCGGGCACCGAGCGCAGCGCGTCCGCGAACGACGTGACGTTCTTTTCCTTGATCAGCTGCTCGGGGATCACCGTGACCGAGCGCGGCGTATCGAGCAGCGGCGCGGTGAACTTGTACGACGGCGAGCGCTTCACCTGCATGTCCGACAGCGCGGACGACTGGACCGCGATCGTCGGCAGCGTCGCCGGTGCGTCGGCGGCCGGCGCGGGCCGGTCGGCGGCAGGGGCGGGAACGGTAGCGGGTGCGGTTGCGGCGGAAGCGAGCAGCGGTGTCAGGAAAACGGAGCAGGTCAGCGCCGACACGAGGGCACGAGGCCTCGTCTTGAACTGGGCGGGCATATCGGGAAGCAGCGGAAGGTTCGGTGATCGGGTGCGTTTTCTCGATGTGGGCCGCACGGGCCGAAACATCGGAAGACGTCAATGTAAATGCGTATGATTCGCGTTTGCGGTCGCAATTGTACGGATTGGCATCAAATATGTAAACGATCGAAGGGTTGTTGTACGTATCCGGTCAGGCTTTCGTGGGGGCGCGATCACCTTTGCGTCGCGTGCAACACCGCTTTCCATCGTCGGGACGGCGCGCGGCGGCAGCGACTCGCTACACTGCCGTACCGGTTGGACGGGCCCCGGCAATCAAGCCCCGAGCAAGGAGACAAGACACGATGGAGACCCCACGCGCAGCGGTTGTCACATACCGCGGCAACGCGATCGAGAACACGCACGTCGCCCATGTGGCGGTGGTCGATGCACGCGGCAGGCTGCTGGCCCGATTCGGCGATCCGTTCCGGATGACGCTGGCGCGGTCGGCCGCCAAGCCGGCGCAGGCGCTGTCGGTGATCGAGACGGGCGCGCCGGAGCGCTTCGGTTTCGACGATGCGGACATCGCGCTGATGTGCGCGTCGCACAGCAGCGAGGAGCGTCACATCGAACGGACGCGGGCGATGCTCGCGAAGGTGGCCGCGCACGAATCGGACCTGCGTTGCGGCGGCCATCCGCCGCTGTCCGAGGCGGTGTACCGATCGTGGATCAAGCGCGACTACACGCCGACCGGCGTGTGCAGCAACTGTTCGGGCAAGCATGTCGGGATGCTGGCGGGCGCGCGGGCGATCGGCGCGCCGATCGCCGACTACCATCTGCCCGACCATCCGATGCAGGTGCGCGTGAAGCATGGGGTGGCCGATGCATGCGGGTTGCGCGACGACGAGGTCGACTGGGGCATCGACGGGTGCAACCTGCCGACGCCGGCGTTCCCGCTGGATCGCCTCGCGCGTCTTTACGCGTCGCTGGCCGACGGTGCGGACGCGGTGGAAGCGGGCGGCGGCGCGCTCACCGACCGGGTCCGCGCGCTGGCGCGTATCCATCGTGCGATGACGGCCTATCCGGAACTCGTCGCGGGCGACGGGCGCTATTGCACGGTGTTGATGAACGCGTTCGACGGGCAGGTGGTCGGCAAGCTCGGCGCCGATGCGTGCTACGGGATCGGCGTGCGCGCCTCGGAACGCACGCGGCAGCTCGGCGCCGATGGCGCGCTCGGCATCTCGGTGAAGATCGAGGACGGCAATCTCGACGTGCTCTACATGGTCGTCAGCGAAATCCTCGAGCGGCTGCGGATCGGCACGGACGCGCAGCGCGCGCAACTGGCCGGCTTCCACCGGCCGCGGATGCTCAACACGCAGGGCGTCGAGTTCGGGCACGCCACGTTCCCGTTCGAATTGCAGGCGGTCTGAGCGGCGCGGATGCGCCGCTGCCGACGGCCCGCGACCCGGGCCGTGCGCGGCGGCGGGCACATGCCTGCCGGCCGGCGCCGACGTGAACGCGGGCGCGGGCGCTACGTGCGCGCGCCGCGAATCTTCGCCAGCTCCAGCGCCGACAGCTCGCCGATCTGCGCGAGGTGTTCCGCGAGAAAGTCCTTCAGCACGCGCAGCTTCGCCGAGCTGCGCCGGTTCGCCAGATACGCGATGTAGATGTATTCGCCGGTCAGCCGGTTCTGCAGCCGATAGCGCGGCAGCACGGCTTCGAGCCGGCCGCTCGCGAGCAGGTCGCGCACCAGCCAGATCTCGAACTCCGCGATGCCGAGCCCCGCGCAGGTCGCTTCGAGCAGCAACTCGGAATGATCGGTGACGAGATTGCCGGCCGGCAGCACGCTGTGCCGTGCGTTGCCGTTCACGAAATCCCAGCGCGGATCGCCTTCCGGATGCACGTAACGCAGGCAGTTGTGGTGCTTCAGGTCGTCCGGCGACGCCGGGCGGCCGCAGCGGTCGAGATAGCCGGGTGTCGCGCACAGGATGCTGTCGTTGCGCGACAGCCGGTGGACGACCAGGTTGTCCAGGTAATTCTCGCCTTCGTGAATGTCGAGATCGAAGCCGCCGGCCACGAGGTCGTTGTGGTTGTCGGTGAGCCGTACGTCGAGCTGGATGGTCGGATAGCGCGCGAGAAACGGCGCGACCAGCGGCGCGAGATGGCGGCGGCCGAACGCGACCGGCGCGGTGAGCTTCAGCGGGCCGCTCGGCTGCGCATTCAGCTCGGCGACGACGCGCAGCGTGTCGTCGAGATCGGCGATCAGCGTGACCGCGCGTTCCAGGTAGATATGGCCGGCCTCGGTGAGCGTCACGCTGTGCGTCGAACGATGCAGCAGCGCGACGCCGAGTGCGTCCTCGATCGCCGTCACCTTGCGCGCGACGGTCGACGTCGACACGTGCATCTCCTTCGCGACCGCCGAAAAACTCCCCGTTTCGACCACTCTCACGAACGCACGCATCGCGCCCAGGTGATCGATGCCGGTTTCTCTCGCGCCTTTTTTCATTCGCTTCTCGCTGTTGCGTCCCACGCAAAACCGCTTTCGATAATACAGAAGCGAGCTTGTTTTTGCAAAGGCATAGAATGCGAACCCGTCGCGTCGGGAAGCGGCGGACGACGGGCGGCACGAGACACTCAGGAGGGCACGATGACAGAAAGCGGCTTCCGCGTCGAAGCGGATCTTTTAGGTAAACGAAGTATCCCGGCTGACGCCTATTACGGTGTCCATACGCTGCGCGCGAAAGAGAATTTCGACATCACGGGCCGCACCATTGCTTCGCTGCCGTACCTCGTGCTGGCGCTCGCGGCCGTGAAGGAAGCGGCGGCCGACGCCAACTGCGAGCTCGGGCTGCTGCCGCGGCCGTATCGCGATGCGATCGCCGCCGCGTGCGTCGAGATTCGCGAAGGGCGCCTGCACGACCAGTTCGTCGTCGACGTCATCCAGGGCGGCGCCGGCACGTCGACCAACATGAATGCGAACGAGGTGATCTGCAACCGCGCGCTCGAAATCATGGGGCACGCGCGCGGGCAGTACGAATACCTGCACCCGAACGAGCACGTCAATCTCGCGCAGAGCACCAACGACGTCTATCCGACCGCGATCCGCGTCGCGACGTGCTTCGCGGTCGAGCACCTGCTCGAGGCGATGGCGCGGCTGCGCGATGCGTTCGCCGAGCGCGCCGACGCGTTCGCCGGGCTGCTGAAGCTCGGCCGCACGCAGTTGCAGGACGCGGTGCCGATGACGCTCGGCCAGGAATTCTCGACCTACGCGGTGATGCTGACGGAAGACATCGCGCGGCTGCAGGAAGCCGGCTGGCTGATTCGCGAGATCAATCTCGGTGCGACCGCGATCGGCACGGGGATCACCGCGCATCCGCAGTATGCGGAGAAGGCGCTGGCCGCGCTGCGGCGCATCACCGGGCTCGACCTGAGCACCGCGCCGAACCTGATCGAGGCGACGCAGGATTGCGGCGCGTTCGTGCAGGTGTCGGGCGTGCTCAAGCGGATCGCCGTGAAGCTGTCGAAGATCTGCAACGACCTGCGGCTGCTGTCGAGCGGCCCGCGCGCCGGCTTCGGCGAGATCAACCTGCCGCCGGTGCAGGCCGGCTCGTCGATCATGCCCGGCAAGGTGAATCCGGTGATCCCGGAAGTCGTCAACCAGGTCGCGTTCGAGGTGTTCGGCAACGACCTGACCGTGACCTTCGCGGCCGAGGCCGGACAGCTTCAGCTCAACGCGTTCGAGCCGGTGATCGCGAGCGCGCTGTTCCGCAGCTTCAGCCATCTGACGGCCGCATGCACGACGCTGGCGGAGCGCTGCGTGAGCGGGATCACCGCGAATCCCGAGCGGCTGCGCGAAACGATGGAGCGCTCGGTTGCGCTCGCTACCGCGCTGAACCCGTACATCGGCTACAAGCGTGCGACGGCCGTCGCCGCCGAAGCGCACGCCACCGGCAAATCGATCCGCGAGGTCGTGCTGGAACACGCGCTGATGACCCCCGCGCAACTCGACGAGGCGCTGCAACCCGAAGCCCTGATCCGGCCGCGCGTGCTTTGACGCCGGCCGGCGCACGGCCGTACCGAAAGCGCCCCTGAGCGGGGCGCGACACACCAAGAAACAACGGAGACTCTCGATGAAACACACCAGCGAGCGCCCGGCCGATGCGGCCGGCGGCGCGGATTCCCGCCATGCCGATCCCGATGCGATGTTCGCGTCGCACGAAGCCGGCTATGCGAAGCAGTTGAAGCCGCGGCACGTGCAGATGATCGCAATGGGCGGCGCGATCGGCACGGGCCTTTTTCTCGGCGCGGGCGGGCGCCTGCAAAGCGCGGGGCCGGCGCTGGCGCTCGTGTATCTCGTGTGCGGCGTGTTCGCGTTCCTGATCATGCGCGCGCTCGGCGAGCTCGTGATGCACCGGCCGACCAGCGGCAGCTTCGTGTCGTATGCGCGCGAATTCATGGGCGAGCGCGCCTCGTTCGTCGCGGGCTGGATGTACTACCTGAACTGGGCGACGACCGGCATCGTCGACATCACCGCGGTCGCGATCTACATGAAGTACTGGGCCGTATTCACCGACGTGCCGCAATGGGTGTTCGCGCTCGGCGCGCTCGGGATCGTGTCGGTGATGAACATGATCGGCGTGAAGGTGTTCGGCGAGATGGAATTCTGGTTCTCGCTCGTCAAGGTCGGCACGCTCGCGGTATTTCTCGCGGTCGGCGCCGTGTTCCTCGCGAGCGGCCATCCGGTCGCCGGCCAGGCGACGGGGCTTCACCTGGTCGCCGACCATGGCGGGATCTTTCCGCACGGCATCCTGCCGGCCGTGCTGATCGTGCAGGGCGTCGTGTTCGCGTACGCGAGCATCGAGCTCGTCGGCGTCGCGGCGGGCGAGACCGCCGATGCGCGCAAGGTGCTGCCGAAGGCCATCAACAGCGTGATGTGGCGCATTGCGCTGTTCTACGTCGGCTCGGTCGTGCTGCTGACGATGCTGCTGCCGTGGACCGCGTACAGCTCGCACGAAAGCCCGTTCGTCACGTTCTTCAGCAAGCTCGGCGTGCCGTACGTCGGCACGGTGATGAACGTGGTGGTGCTGACGGCTGCGCTGTCGAGCCTGAACTCCGGCCTCTATTCGACCGGGCGCGTGCTGCGCTCGCTCGCGATGGGCGGCTCGGCGCCGCGATTCGTGTCGCGGATGAACGCGCGCGGCGTGCCGTACGGCGGGATCCTGATCACGGTCGCGATCAATGCGATCGGCGTGCCGCTGAACTACATCGTCCCGGCGCAGGCGTTCGAGATCGTGCTGAACATGGCGTCGCTCGGGATCATCACGACGTGGGGTTTCATCGTGATGTGCCAGATCCTGTTCCGCCGCGCGGTCAATCGCGGCGAGATGAAGGCCGTGTCGTTCCGGATGCCCGGCGCGCCGTTCACGTCGTGGCTCACGCTCGCGTTCCTCGTCGCCGTGCTGGTGCTGATGGCGTTCGACTATCCGGGCGGCACGTGGACGATCGCGACGATTCCGGTCGTGGTGCTTGCGCTGGTGGTCGGCTGGAAGCTGACGAAGCGCGGTGCCTTGCGCGAGCAGGCGGTTGCCGCGCCCACAGCCGCGCACGTCGTTGCGGATCCCGCGCGGAACGCGTGACGGCATCCGCCGGGAACGCCGGTCCGTGCTCGGGCCGGCGTTCCCGGTGCGGTCAGTTCAACCCGGTGCGCTCGCCGACCCAGCGGCCGAAGTCGCCCGCCATTTCCGCCGTCAGTTCGTGGCCGGCCGCGTACAGCCGCGTATCGTGCGCGACGCCGAGCGCCGTGAGTTTCGCATCGGCCGTGTCGGCCCAGGCGACCGGCAGCTTGTCGTCGAAGCGGCCGTGGACGATCAACGCATGAAGCGGGCGAAGCGCATCGCGCGGCGCGATCAGCGGATCGATTTCCGGCAGGATGCGCCCGCACAGCACGGCGAACGCGCTGACGTCGTTCGGCGAAGTCAGCCCGACGCCGGCGCTCATGATGCCGCCCTGGCTGAAGCCGGCGATCACGGTCGGCAACGCGGCATCCGCGCCATCCCGCGCACGCAAGGCGCGCAACAGCGTGATCAGTTGCATACGGCTGGCGTCGGCGCGGGCCGCATCGATTTCGGGGCCATTCGGGCCGAAGCGCACCGGAAACCACGCGTGCTGATTGGGGCCGAACGTCAGCGGCCCGCGCAGGAACGCGATTTCGATGCGCGGATCGATCACGCTGGTCACGTTCAGCAGGTTGGTTTCGTTGCCGCCGACGCCGTGCAGCAGCAACAGGCGCGCGGCGGGGCGGCCGGCAGCCGGGCGCAGCCGGTACTGGAGGCCCGAATCGGGGTCGGTGGTCAGCGGCAGGACGTCGGTCATCACGTGGGTCCGGAAAGGGGAACGATGCGACAGTCTAGAGCGGCCGGCGCGGTGAGGGAATCACCGGGATGGCGATTGATTGTTTCCTGATGGGAATGAATCGGGCCGAGGTTCGGATTCGGCGCCACGGCGCGTCGGTCGTGCTCGAACCGGTGCCGCATGACTGGGCATGGCTGACGCCGCTGATCGGCCCGGTCGATGCGGACTTCGAGGCGGCCGCGGCAACGCAGCCGTTCGCGCAGGAGCGCACGAGTCTGGATGTGTTCGAATGAAATTCCTGCTGGATACCCACGCGGTGATTGCCGTTCTCAAAGGCGAGCCGGCCATGCTGGGCCGCCTGCGTTCCTACCAGCCGGCTGATTTCGGGATGCCGGCGATCGTCGCGCACCAACTCTATTACGGCGCGTACAAGAGCCAGCGAGCGGCTGCGAATGTCGCGCGTGTCGAGGCGCTTCAGTTCGAGGTCGTGTCCTTCGATGTCGAGGATGCTCAGCATGCCGGCGAGATTCGTGCGCACCTGATGGCGGCCGGTACGCCGATCGGTCCATACGATGCCTTGATAGCCGGGCAGGCACGCGCCCGGCATCTGGTGCTTGTCACGCACAACGTTCGCGAATTCGAGCGGGTACCGCGACTGCAATTCGAAGACTGGCTTGCCGGGCCGTGCGAACATTGAACGGCCGATCGTGCCGGTTCGACATTCACGAACCTGCGGCGCGAACGCGGCTTCGATTGCAAGAGCTGCCAAAACAAACAGGCTCGTAAATAATACGCAAACGTTTTACCGGCATTCAATAAAATCGATTTTGCGGATCATGAATAAAACAATGAATATCCGCCACTTCAAAAATTCGGCAAATCATGCAGCCATACCTGCATTGGCGGCGCGAAGTTAACGGCCAATCCGGAAAAAACTTTAGGCTTTTCCCGACGCAATTATTCATTGCAATTTCCTCAATGAACGATTGATTTACGGTCATCGGACAGTCATACACCATCCCCGATAATTCGGCGCTCACATTCTTTCAATAGACCAAAGGGCGATCGAAGCCGGATCGCTGCGGGGAGCTGGCCTCATGACCATCCGTCATCGCATTACGCTGCTAGTCGTCCTGACGTTCTTCGCGCTGTCCGCGATCGGCATCTATGCCGTGTACCAGACACGCAAGAGCGCGTCCGAGGTGCGTCAGGTCACCCAGGGCATCGTGCCGAGCGCGCTCGCGTCGGCCGATCTCGTCGCCGACGTGAAGAACATCCAGATCGCGACGATGACGCTCGTCTACGCGCCCGACGCGAACACGGCCGCGCAGGCGCGCGACGAGCTGAAGGCGAAGCAGGCCGCGCTGCGCGCCGCACTCGACGTGCAGGCGAAATCGGCGGTCGGCCATGCGCAGGAGGGCCTCGTCGCGCAGGCGAAGGACAGCGCCGCGAACTATTTCGCGGCGATCGACGACACCGTGAAGATGAAGGCGGACGGCAAGGCCGAGATGGCGCAGGCCTACCTGTTCGCGAACGTCGCGCAGTATCGCGACGAACTCGAGAGCATCGTCGGCACGCTGCGCGTCGAGAAGAACCGCCAGAAGGACGACGCGATCAGCGCGCTGAACGGGATGCTCGCGACGACGGCGACCGCGATCGCGGGCGTCGCCGGCACGGTGATCGTGCTGCTGACTGCGCTCGGCTTCGTGCTGTATCGCCAGATCACGCGCCCGCTGATCGGGATGCAGACGGCGATGAGCGAGATCGCGACGAGCCAGGATTTCACGCGCCGCGTGCCGGTGGGCCGGATGGACGAGATCGGCCATTCGATCGTCGCGTTCAACGGGATGATCGAGAAGATCCAGGAGAACGCCGCGCAACTCAAGCAGAAGACGGCCGACATCCAGGCGATGCTGCAGAACATGCAGCAGGGGATCCTGACCGTCGTCGAAGGCGGCGTCGTGCATGCGGAATATTCGGCGTACCTCGAAACCATCTTCGAGACGAACGACATCGCCGGGCGCGACCTGATGGCGCTCGTGTTCGACGATTCGGCGATCGGCGCCGACGCGCGTTCGCAGGTCGATGCGGCCGTGCATGCGTGCCTCGGCGAGGACAGCATGAACTTCGAGTTCAACGAACACCTGCTCGTCAACGAAGTCGCGAAGCGCATGCCGGACGGCCGCGAGAAGTGGCTCGACCTGAGCTGGTCGGCGATCACCGACGAGACCGACGCGGTCGTGCGGCTGATGCTGTGCGTGCGCGACGTGACCGAGATCCGCGAGTTGACCGCGCAGGCGGGCGAGCAGCAGCGCCGCCTCGAGATGATCGGCGAGATCCTGTCGATCAGCCAGGACAAGTTCCACGACTTCGTGCACAGCGCGAAGGGCTTCCTGAGCGAGAACGAGCGGATGATCCGCCAGCACGAGCGCGCCGATCATTCGATCGTCGCCGCGCTGTTCCGCAACATGCACACGATCAAGGGCAACGCGCGCACGTACAGCCTGCAGCACCTGACGAACATCGTTCACGAGGCCGAGCAGGCGTACGAATCGCTGCGCCGCGCGGACGGCGGCCCCGAGTGGAACCGCGACGCGCTGATGGACGACCTCGCGCGCGTGCGCGATGCCGTCGAACACTACGCGACGATCAACGCGGTCACGCTCGGCCGCGGCGGTGAGCCGGCGCAGGGCGGCGCCGAGTTCCTGATGGTCGAACGCGCGCACATCAGCGAAAGCCTGCGCGTGCTCGACGGCGCCGATCCGGCGAACGTGGCCGACTGGCACGCGGCACGCGATGCCGTGCGCCGCATGCTGAGCCAGCTCGGCACGCAGGGCATCGGCGACGCGCTCGGCGGCGTGATCGAGTCGCTGCCGTCGCTCGCGGCCGAACTCGGCAAGCCGGCGCCCGTCGTGCATGTCGACAGCCACGGCCAGCGCGTGCGCAGCGAGATCGCCGCGACGCTGAAGAACGTGTTCATGCACCTGCTGCGCAACGCGATCGATCACGGCATCGAATCGTCGGAGGAGCGGCGCGCGGCCGGCAAGCCGGCGTCCGGCACGATCGACATCGCGGTCGGCGTGGGCGGCGGCGAGCTGTGGTTCGTGCTCGGCGACGACGGCCGCGGCCTCGCGCTCGACCGGATCCGCGGCATCGCGCGCGAGCGCGGCTGGATCGAGGCCGGCAACGAAGCGGCGCTGTCCGACGAGGATGTCGCCGAGCTGATCTTCCGGCCGGGCTTCTCGACCGCGCAGACGGTGACCGAGGTGTCGGGGCGCGGCGTCGGCATGGACGCGGTGCGCAACTTCCTGAAGCGCGACGGCGGCAATATCGCGCTGCGCTTCACCGACGATCGCGCCGGCGCGCCGTACCGCGCGTTCGAGACGATCGTGTCGCTGCCGGTGCGCTTCGCGGCCGACGGCGCCGCGCACGACGCGCCGCACGAGCAGCGGGCGCGCATCGCGGATATCGGCGCGGCGGAGTGACGACGTGATCGTGCAGGCGTGGATGATTCAGGCGGCCGTCGCGCTGGCGGGCGGTGCGGTCGTCGCGGTGGCCGCGGCGATCGTGTTTCGCGTGATGCGCGGGCGGCTCGTCGCGGCGATGGAACATGACGCGGACACGTTGCGCGGCGCGCTCGACGCGGCCGAAGCGCGTGCGCAAGCCGCGGTGTCCGCGCACGCGGCGGCAGCCGACGCCTGGGCGCAACGCGAGGCGCAGCTCGAGGAAGCGCTGGCGCGCGAGGCGTCGGTGGCCGGCGCGCAGCGTGATGCGCGGCAGGCGCTGTTTGCCGAGCGCGCGGCGCTCGCGCAGCATGCGATGAAGATCGCCGACGAAGCCGCGCGCCTGCGCGGGCTCGCCGGCACGTTCGAGCGCTGGCACGAGCAGATGATCTCGCTGACCACGCAGAACCACGACATGCGCGCGAAGAACCAGGAGCTGTCGGCGATCGTCGCGCACGTGTCGATCGTGTCGCTGAACGCGTCGATCGAGGCCGCGCGCGCGGGCTCGGCCGGACGCGGCTTCTCGATCGTCGCGAGCGAGGTGCGCGGGCTGGCCGCGCGTTCGCAGCAACTGTCGAACAGTTATCGCGACAGCCTGAACCGCAACGATCTCGTGACGGCCGCGACGTTCCAGGACATCCAGGCCGGCGGCAAGATGATCACGGCCGCGCTCGCGACCGTCGAGACGCTGGCGGGGCAGCTGCACGCGCGCATCGAAGGAGAGGCGGCGTGATCAGCGCGCAGGCCAGGGCCGGTTTCGAACGGATCTTTTTCGACGCGGCGCGCACGCGGCTCGCGTCCGGCGGCGCGTGCGACATCCGGCCGGCCGCCGGCCACGAGCACGACGAACACGACGGGCACGATCGCGTGCATGCGAGGTCGCGGTCGGCGCCGAAGGTGCCCGAGCATGTCGCGGTACTGACGATCTCGGCCCTGCATTTCCGCCTGCTGCTCGCGCTGCGCTTCAACGACGACGACGCGACACGACGCCATTTCGCCGGCACGACGGCGGGCACGGGCAGCCAGCGGCCGCTGCCCGAAGCGTTCATGGAAGTCGCGAACCTGTGCTGCGGCGCGATCAACCAGGCGCTGACCGCGCCGTTCCCCGATCTCGGGATGTCGACGCCGTATTTGCTGAGCGGCGCGAGCATCGACTATCTGCCCGTGCTCGCACCCGATTACGTGGCCGCGTACGACCTCACGCTCGACGGCGACGTGCGGGTCGGCGCGACGCTGTGCGTGTGCGCGAACGCGCCGGTCGATTTCCAGGTGCCGGAAACGGCGGCGGTGGATACCGGCGGCGAGCTCGAACTGTTCTGACCGACCACGAGGAATCCGCGAGATGACCCAAGACCAACCCGTCAGCAAGGTGCTCGTGCTCGACGACAGCCGCGCGCACGCCGATGCGATCAAGCGCTTCTGCGACGAGCACAACCTGGTCGGCCTGACTGTGCGGCGCAGCCGGCTGCTGAAGGTGCTGCGCTCGAACATCGACCTCGGCGCGATCCTGCTGGCCGAGGATTACGGCGGTTCGCCGGCCGAGAGCGCGATCATCGCCACGCAGATCGATGCGCTGCGGCCCGAACTGCCGATCATCCTGCGCCGCGAATCGCTCGCGTCGCGCGACGGACTGCCCGATGCGCTCGCGCGCGTGGCCTGCGCGGCCTACGTCGCGGACGACATGACGCCGCTCGAGCGCGCGATCGACGAATACCTGTTCGGCCGCGATTATCCGAACGCGCTCGTGCGCGGCATCTCGGAGATCACCGAGGCGCGCATCGACAGCCTGTTCCCGGGCATGGCGATCGAGCACGAAACGCCGTGCATCGTCCGCGACCAGATCATCTTCGGCGAGGTGTTCAGCCTGATCGCGCTCGAAAGCGCGTGGTGCCGCGGCTACATGCTGCTGCAAACGAGCGAGCAGCCGCTGCTCGACATGATCGGCGGCACGCGCGGCGAGGGTCGCGCGCCGGATTTCCGCGACGTGAACAGCGTGCTCGGCGAACTGACGAACCTCGTGTGGGGCGCGTTCAAGAACCGCTATCTCGGCGACGCCGAGGCGCTGGCGCGCCATCCGGTGCAGGTGCCGCTCGTCGTCAACCACAAGCAGAAGTTCATCTCGTTCGGCGGCGACTGTCCGCAGCTTTGTTTCAAGTACCGGATGACCGATCCGCAATCGGGGCGCGCCGTCTGTCTCGACCAGCGCTTCGTGTTCAGCCTCAGCTGGTCGCCGGAGGATTTCCGCGAATCGGTGCAGGACGTCGGACCGATGGTCGAGTCGGGTGAACTCGAACTGTTTTGAAGTCAGCAACAACGAAGGAGGAATACGACATGGCAAAGATTCTGGTGGTCGACGATTCGGGCACGGTGCGCGACGAGGTCGCGGGTTTCCTGCGCAATCACGGGCTCGACGTCGCGACGGCCGTCGACGGCAAGGACGGGCTCGCGAAGCTCAAGGCGACGCCCGGCGTGCGCCTCGTGATCAGCGACGTGAACATGCCGAACATGGATGGCCTGACGATGGTCGAGAAGATCCGCGGCGAACTGGCGAACACGGCGGTCAACGTCGTGATGCTGACGACCGAAAGCAGCCCGGCGATGAAGGAGCGCGGCAAGGCGGCCGGCGTGAAGGGCTGGATCGTGAAGCCGTTCAAGGGCGACGCTGTGCTCGACGCGCTGAAGAAGCTCGCGGGCTGACGCACGGCCGGCCGCCGCGGGCCCGTGACCTTCGCGGTCAACGCTGCGGCTCGGGCCGCGCGGCCGCCGCGTTGCCTGCCGCAACCGGCGCGGGCGTTTGCCATTGCACGACGATCATCCCCGCGAAGATCAGCGCGATGCCCGCGATGCGGCCGGGCGTCGCCAGCCGCTGCGCGAGCCCCATCAGCCCGTAGTGGTCGATCAGCAGCGATGCGAGCATCTGCCCGGCGACGACGCAGACGATGAAGGTCGTCGCGCCGAGCCGCGGCGTCAGGATCAGCGCGAGCGTGATGTAGATCACGCCCGCGAGGCCGCCGAGCCACATCCACAGTGGGCGCTGCAGCGCGTCGCCGACGAGCGGTGCGTGCGCACGCGTCGCCAGCAGCACCGGCAGCACCGCGAGCAGGCTGACCGTCAGCGACGCGACGCTCGCCCACAGCGGGTGGCCGAGCGCACGCCCGAGCGCGGCGTTGCTGCCGCCCTGCAGCGGCACGAGCGCGCCGGCGACGAAAGCCGCGACGGCGAGCGGGAGCGTGGCGAAGGAAAGCGAAGTCGTCATCTTGGTCGGTCTTGAAAGGATGTCGAAAAGAGTGTCATCCATTAAGATGGCGAATGGAAATTCGTCTTTCGGATGGCTCGTATTCGTGCAATGAATAATCTGGCCCGTATCGACCTGAACCTGCTCGTCACGCTGCATGTGTTGCTGAGCGAACGTCACATCTCGCGCACGGCGCTCCGGCTGCACCGGAGCCAGCCGGCCGTGAGCCACGCGCTCGCGCGGCTGCGCGAGATCTTCGGCGATCCGCTGCTGGTGCGGCGCGCGGGCCGGCTCGAGCTGACCGCGCGCGCGAACGAACTGGTCGAGCCGCTGAACGACGTCCTCGGGCGGCTCGGCGCGCTGATCGAGCCGCCGGCGTTCGATCCGTCCGCGGCCACGCGCGTCTTTCGCATCGCGATGTCCGACTACGGTGCGCGGATCGTGCTGCCCGCGCTCGTGAAGACGTTGCGCGCCGACGCGCCGGGCATCGAGCTGATCGTGTCGCAGGGCACGCGCGAGGCGATGCGCATGCAGTTGATGGACGGCGAGGTCGATCTCGCGCTCGGCGTGCTGCCCGCATTGCAGCGCGACCTGCATGCCCAGCCGCTGTTCGTGGAGTCGTTCGCATGCGTGGCCGACGCGAGCCGCCTGCCGCGCCGCGGCGAACTCGCGCTCGACGCGTGGCTCGCGCGGCCGCACGCGCTCGTCGCGATGCGTGACGGGATGGACAACGAGGTCGATCGGGCGCTCGCGCGGCTGCGGCACGAGCGGCACATCGCGGTGATCCTGCCGTTCTGGAGTGTCGCGAACGACCTGATCGCGGGTACCGATCTCGTGCTGACCGTCGCGCGCCGCAACCTCGACCGCGTGCGCGACGACGCACGCTTGCGCGTGTTCGACCCGCCGTTCCCGATCGATTCGTTCGAATTCGCGCAGCACTGGCATGAGCGCCGGCATGGCGACGCCGCACACATCTGGCTGCGGCAGACGATCGCGCGCGTCGCGGGCGGCGGGTAGCGGTGTGGCAGTGATGTGGCAGCGGCGATTGCGGGCGCAACGATTTACAGCGTACCGCGATGTCCGTATCCTGCCGGAGGCCGAGGGCGGCGAGCCTGCGCATCGGGCGCGGCATGCCCGGCGTCTGCAACAATCGGGAACGGAATCCCTTCCAATGAAAATCGGAGTCGATCAGGCCGCGCGCGTGCGTGACGCTGATGGCCGCGCTGGCCGGCGGATGCGCAGGCACCGGGCAGCAGGCGCCGCAGGCGGACGTCGGCAACGGTTCGTCCTACACGTGCCATCCCACACCGGTCGACGGGCAGGCGACGGCCGGAAGGGGCGTCAACGGCTGCTATTTCGTGCTGTACGATCCCGCGACGAAACAGGCGCTGCCGAACACGCGCTATGCATTCGCGCTTTATACGAGCGCCGCCCAGGACAGCCGGGAACTCGAAGTCGAAGGCGCGACCGACGCGCAGGGGCGCACGATCTACATGCGTTCCGCCGCGCCGATCGATGCGTCGCGCATGATGCTCGTCCGCATGATCGGCGATGGCCCGACAGGGCGGATTCCGGTGCTGGTCCGGCCGACCGACGGCAAGCGCATCCCGTTCGCGCCGTACAAGGTCACGGGGTGCAACGGGCCATACGAAGGCGTGACCGACGAAACGGGGCGCGGCGTGATGTACCGCTGCAAGACGCAGTCGCGGATCGACGTGTCGTTCCATCAGTCGCGTCCGTAGCGCGAGACGCATGATGTCCGCATCCGGCCGCGCCGCAACCCAGCACGTCGAGACGCTGATCGCGAAGGGCATCGTCTTTACCGTCCTGGGCACGTGCATGCTGATCGGCGCCACGCTGGGCGCGCAGTCGACGCGCGAATTCCTGCGCACGTCGGTCGTCGTGCCGGGGCGCGTCATCAAGCTGAACGCAGGCCCGCATCATCCCGAGATCGCGTTCACGACACACGCGGGTGAGCATGTCGAATACGCGCAGGGCGGCGACGTCAGCGTGCAGGACGGCGCGACGGTCGAGGTGCGCTATGCGCCGGACGCGCCGAGGATGACCGCACGGATGAATACGTTCGGCGCGATCTGGGGCGATGCGCTGACAATCGGCGGGATGGGCGCGGTTTTTTTCGTCGTTGGCGTCGGTCAGTTGTGGTCGGGCGTGCGCGCATGGCGCAGCGGGCGCAAGCGGAGGTGATCGCCCGCCGCGCGCCGAAACGTGTCGAACCCCGCAAGCAGAACATCATGGATTCCGTCATGAGGCCGCGGGCCGATCCGGTTGTCACGCACACGATTGCATGTACGGTATCGCAGTACGTCGCCTCGTTACTTCACAGGACTCTTCCAGCATGACAATTCGCTTGATGCCGTGGCTCGTCGCGATCGGCGCTGCATTTGCGGGCTTCGCCGCGCACGCGGCGGGTACGGCGCATTCGCTCGACCAGGTGCCCGGGACGTTCGATGCTCCCGAAACCCGCGCCGCGTATGCGCGCGACATGACCGGCGCGCCGGAAGGGGACGGTTTCGGTGTGCGCCTGCCGCCCGGCTTCACGAAGGAAGGGCTGGTGGCACAGCTTGTCCCGGGCCAGCCGCTTGCGCGTGTCGTGCTGGTCGGCGCGAAACCGTGGCCGCAGCGCCCCGGTGCGTTCGTTGCGATCGTTTGTGCGGCACCGACCGACGAGCTTGCGCGCGAGGCGCTGCGATTTCGTGCACCCACCGAGTGTGAAGGGTTCGAGCGCCACGCCGATGCCGACGACCAGAAGGAACGGGTCTGGCTGGGCGTGTTCGAGCGCGGTCCGGACGGCGTGCCGCGCCTCGTCGCGCGTACCGAACAGCCGCTCGAGCAGGCGACCGACTGGAGCAACACGAATCTCGACAGTCCCGACTACCTTGAGCAGACGACGCGACCGGGTGATCTCGCGTTACGGCCCGAGCGGTGGTCGCGGTTCGATCTCGCGCCGTATACGCTGCGGGCGGGCGATGCGGCGTTCGGGGTGCGGGCGAGCTGGTCGATCGGTTATTCGGGCGGCGGCGCATCGTTCGAGGCGCTGTACCTGTTCCGGATCGACGGCAAGACGCTGCGCGTCGTGTTCGCGCAGCCGATGATGTTCTACCGGGATATCGCCGGCGATTGGCATCGCGACGGCACGCGCGATCACGACATCACGGAAGGCAGCAATACGCTGAGCATGCTGCCGACTTCGACGGACGGCTTCCGGGACCTGCAGTTACGCGAGCGCGGCGGCAAATGGCGCCGGACGTTTCGATGGTCTGCCGCGGATGGCGAGTATCGGCCGCGCTGACGCCCGGGCGGCCCGTTACGGGGCAGTCGCCGCGGCGGTCGCGAATTCGTCGACGACGGCTTCGATCACGGCCTGCACGCGCGCGGTCTTGTAGAGATCGGCATGGGCGACGAGCCATACGTCGAAGTGATTGCAGCGCCGCGTCATCAGACGCACCAGTTCCGGCTCGGCATCGGCGCGAAAGCACGGCAGTTCCGCAATGCCGAGCCCCGCCAGCGTCGCTTCCACCAGCATCATCGTCGACGACGTCTGGAACATCACGCGGCCGCGCGACGTCGGTTCGCCGCACAGCGCGTCCCACATCGTCGGCACGACCGGCTGCTGGTACATCACCAGGTCGTGCCCGTCGAACGCGCTGCCCGCGACCGGTTCGCCGCGCTCGGCCAGGTAGCGGCGCGAGGCATAGATCCCCGTTTCGAGATGCCCGAGCCGCCTGACGATCAGGTCCGGCGATTCCGGCCGCAACGTGCGGATCGCGAGGTCCGCTTCGCGGCGCGTGAGGTTGGCGATTTCCGCTGAAGTCACGCAGACGACGTCGATGCCGGCATGTTTGCGCCGCATGCGGGCGATGGCGGGCACCACGAAACGCTTGCCGAGCGAGTCGGTCGTGGCGATCCGCACGGATCCGGCCAGTTGCTCGTCGAGCCCCATCACGCGGCGTTCGATCGTGAGCGACGCCCGTTCCATCGTTTCGGCCGGTTCGAGCAGCGCTTCGCCGGCGGTCGTCAGCACATAGAGGGTCGGCGTGCGGAGAAACAGGCGGGCCGACAGTTCCTCCTCGAGCGCGGCGATCCGGCGTCCCACCGTCGCCTGATCGACATTCAGCTGCGCCGCGGCGCCGCGCAGCGTGCCGGTGCGCGCCAGCGCGAGGAAGAAGCGGGCGTTGTCCCAGTTCATGCGGAGCGATTGTGTCATCGGGCGGGCGGCGGCGGACGGGAACGGGTGATGCAGATCTGCATCAGGCAAATGCGAAATTATCACTTTTCCGCATCGTGTGCCGTTCCTAGACTCCCGGCATCTGCCTGGAGGTGTCATGTCCGATTGCAATCCCGTGTCCGTTTCCGTCCCCCTGGCCGTCGCGAGCCGCCCGACGGCGCGCGAGCAGCGCTTCACGCTGGCGCTCGTCGCGATCGGCATGTTCATGGCGGTCCTCGATTCGACGATCGTCAACGTGGCGCTGCCCGCGTTGCGCGCGAGCCTCGGCGCGACGGTCGCCGAACTCGCGTGGATCGTCGACGCGTATACGCTCAGCTTCGCCGCGTTGATCCTCGCGGGCGGCGCGCTGTCCGACCGGTTCGGCGCGAAGCACGTGTATCTCGCGGGGCTGGCGCTGTTCGTCGCCGCATCGGCGGCGTGCGGCGTTGCGCCGTCCGTGGCGATCCTCGTGGCGGCGCGCTTCGCGCAGGGCATGGGTGCCGCGCTATTCTTGCCCGCGTCGCTCGCGGTCGTGCGCGGCACCTTCGACGTGCCTGCCGAGCGGGCGCGGGCGATTGCGGTCTGGGCCGGCATCGCATCGGTTGCGGTGGCCGTGGGGCCGGTGCTGGGCGGCATCCTCGTCGACGATTTCGGCTGGCGCAGCGCGTTCCTGATCAATGTGCCGACCGGCGCGATCGCCTTTGCCGGGGCGGCAATGCTCGTGCGGGCGTCGGGCGCGCGGCATGCGCACCCGTTCGACTGGGCCGGCCAGGGTATCGGTGCGGCGGCGCTCGGCGCGCTGTGTTTCGCGGTGATCGAATTGCCGACGCGCGGCCCCGGCGCGGGGGAAGTGCGCTGCGCGCTGCTGGCCGCCGCGCTCGCGGCAGCGATGCTGGTCGTCGTCGAGCGGCGTGCGCGCCATCCGATGGTGCCGCTCGCGTGGTTTCGCAATCGCGTGTTCGTCGCGATGAACCTGATGGGCAGCCTCGTCTATGTCGGCTACTTCGGGCTGCTGTTCGTGTTGAGCCTGTACCTGCACGGGCGCTTCGGCATGAGTGCGCGGCAGACGGGGATGACGCTGTTGCCGTTCGCGCTGAGCCTGTCGCTCGGCAACCTGTTGTCGGGAAAACTGCATGGCCGTGTGCGCCCGGTCACGCTGATGGCAAGCGGCCTCGGGATGGCGGCGCTGGCCATTCCGGCGATCGCCGTCGCGCTCGCGCTGCGTGCGCCATGGCTGGTGGTCTGGGCGGCCATGGCCGCCTTCGGCACCGGCACCGCGTTGTCGGTCGCGCCGATGATCGCGACCGTGCTCGAACAGGTGCCCGCGGAGGCGGCGGGCGTCGCGTCAGGGTTCCTCAACGCGGCGCGGCAGGCCGGAAGCTTGTTCGGCGTGGCCATCGCGGGCGCCGCGACGATACTGTTGCCGGACTTGACCGACGCGCTGTGGGCGGTCGCGGCGCTTGGATGCATGGCGTATGCGACGGCCGCCCTTGCCGCACGGGCGGCCGGCATGACGAAAGGGGCGTGACTGGACGTCACACGGAATGTGGAGGACCATTTCATCGACCGGCCGCGCACGCGCGGTTGCGCCGGCCGCCCGTCTGTGCCGAAACGCATCCTGCCGCCCTTCGTCGAGCGAAACACCATGGAACCCGATCAAGAGACCGCCGAGCCGATCCTGTTGCGCGATGCGCACGACGGCGTCGTCACGCTGCGGCTGAATCGCCCGCGGCAGTTCAACGCATTGTCCGAGGCAATGCTCGCGAGCCTGCATGATGCGTTCGAGGCGCTGGCGGCCGATTCGCACGTGCGTTGCGTCGTGCTGGCCGCCGAGGGCAAGGCATTCTGCGCGGGCCACGACCTGCGGCAGATGCGCAGCCGGCCCGAACTCGACTACTACCGCGCGCTGTTCGCGCAGTGCAGCCGCGTGATGCTCGCGATGCGCGCGTTGCCGGTGCCGGTGATCGCGCGCGTGCACGGCATCGCGACGGCGGCCGGCTGCCAGCTCGTCGCCGCGTGCGACCTCGCGATCGCGGCCGATACCGCGCGCTTCGCGGTATCGGGTATCAACGTCGGGTTGTTCTGTTCGACACCGGCCGTCGCGTTGAGCCGCAACGTCACCTCGAAGCGCGCCTTCGACATGCTCGTGACCGGGCGCTTCGTCGATGCGGCGACGGCCGCCGCGTGGGGGCTTGTCAACGAGGCCGTGCCCGAGGACGCGCTCGACGCGGCCGTCGCGCGCAAGGTCGCGGAGATCGTCGCGAAGAGCCCGGCCGCGGTGCGATACGGCAAGCAGATGTTCTATCGCCAGCGCGAGTTGCCGCTCGACGAAGCCTATGCGTATGCGGGCGACGTGATGGCGCGCAACATGATGGAAGAGGATGCCGGCGAGGGCATCGACGCGTTCCTCGAGAAGCGCAAGCCGGCGTGGCGCTCGTAGCGCGTTCCCGTTGACTCGCGCGGCGGCTCGCCGGAAAGCGAACGGGCCGCCCGAGGCGGCCCGCAATCCGGGCGGCGTGTACGTCGACGTCGGTCAGCGCCCGTAGCTTCCCGTCCGCAGGGCCGGCTGCACGGTCGATGCGCCGGGCGGCACGATCACGACCGGCACGCGGGGCGCGAGCGCGCACATCAGCTCGTAGCCGATCGTGCCGCTGGCTTCCGCGACATCGTCCACCTTCACCTGATCGCCCCACAGCTCGACGCTCGACCCGATACCCGCGTTCGGGCACGGCGTCAGGTCTACGGTCAGCATGTCCATCGACACGCGGCCGACAACACGCGTCATCACGCCGTCCACCGCGATCGGCGTGCCGGTCGGCGCGTGGCGCGGATAGCCGTCCGCGTAGCCGCATGCGACCACGCCGATCCGCATCGGCCGGTCGGCCGTGAAGCGGCGGCCGTAGCCGACGGTCTCGTCCGGCGCCAGCGTCTGCACGCCGATGATCCGGCTCGTCAGCGTCATCGCGGCCATCAGCGGCGTGTCGGCGATATGCCGCGACGCACCCGTCGGCGACGCGCCGTACAGGATCGTGCCGGGCCGCACCCAGTCGCGATGGGCGCGCGGATGCCACAGCACGGCCGCCGAATTCGACACCGAGCGTTCGCCGGGAATGCCGGCCGTCGTCGCATCGAACTGGTCGAGCTGCCAGTCGACCTGGCCTTCGTCGGCGTTCGCGAAGTGCATCATCAGCGTGATCCTGCCGATCGACGGTGCGCTCGCCGCGCGTTCCCACGCGGCGCGGAACGCGGCGGGCCGGTAGCCGAGCCGGTTCATGCCGGAGTTCATCTTGAGCTGGATGTCGATCGGCCGTTGCGGCTTCGCGGCGATCAGCAGGTCGAGCTGCGCGTCGCAATGCACGCTCACCGTCAGCCGGTGGCGATCGGCCAGTTCGACGTCGGCCGGCTCGAAGATCCCTTCGAGCAGCAGCACGGGCTTGTCCCAGCCGAGTTCGCGCACGCGCACGGCTTCGTCGAGATCGAGCAGCCCGATGCCGTCGGCGGCCGCGAGGCCCGGATAGATCCGCTCGATGCCGTGGCCGTATGCGTTGGCCTTGATCACGGCCCAGACGCGCGATTGCGCGGCCGTGCGGCGGATGAAATCGAGGTTGTGGCGGACGGCGTCAGGGCGGATATGGGCGACGATGGGACGGGGCATGGTGATGGCTCGGGTCGATGTCGTTCGGCGCGCGGCGGCGCGGAGTGAAACGGCAGGCTGGCGCCGCAACGCGCCAAGCCAGTGTCGAGCGCTATCTTATTGGTGTTCGACCAGTTTTAATTAACGTATTTGTCGGCGATTTGGTGGAAATTTTGGCGGTCATGCCGATCGGCCGCGGCCGCCCGCGGCCCGTGCGGCCGAGTCCCCCGTCTAGAAAACCGGTGCGCGAACCGGGCGGCGCAATGCTAAGCTCTCGGCGATCTTGTCATTGATCAATGTAATCATAACGGAGGAGACTTATGACGACGTCCCAGCTGTGCCTGCTCATCGTGGCGCTGTTGCCGTTCCCGATGACGTTCCTGGCCAAGGCCCGCAAGGGTTACGACAACCGCGCGCCACGCGATTACCTGGCCCGGCTCGAAGGCTGGCGCGCTCGCGCGCAGGCCGCGCATCAGAACGCATGGGAAGCGCTGGCGCTGTTCACGGCCGCGCTGGTGGTGGCGTGGCACAACGGCGCGAACGTGCATCGCGTCGACCAGCTCGCGATGGCGTTCGTCGCGATCCGCGTCGTCTATGCGTTGATGTACCTGCTGAACTGGGCGTCGCTGCGTTCGCTCGTGTGGTTCGGCGGGATGGCGTGCGTCGTCGCGCTGTTCCTCGCCGCGCCGTAAGCGGCCGGTGAGCACGGGCGCCGGCGGCGCATGTCGGCGCTACGGCGCGCCGCCCGCGCCCCGTGCGTGACTGTCGTTGGATGCGGGCACAACCTTCTTTGCGACGAACGGCGGCACTTGCGCTTCGCTGCGCAGGAATGCGATCAACGGATCGAGCAGCCGGTGGCGCGTGGACGGATGGCGGCGCAGCACGAAGCGCCACGACGCCTCGCGTGCGAGGCCCGGCACCAGCGGTACCAGGCGTCCGCTGCGCAGTTCGGGCTCGATCAGCGGCACGCGGCCGAGCGCGATGCCCGCACCGCCGACGGCCGCGCCGATCACCTGGCTGAAGCTGCTGTAACGGACGATCTTCGTTTCGAAGTCGCCCGGCAAGCCGAATTCCGACGCCCAGTTGCGCCAGTCGATCTCGGGGCTGTTCTCGTGCATCTCCTGCAGCAGCCGTGAGCGGCACACGTACCCCGATGCGTACGGAAACAGTTCGGGGCTGCAGACCGGAAACACGGTTTCCCGCATCAGGATGTCGTCGTCGGCGCGCAGCCGGTGCGCGGGCACGTGCACGATCGCCAGATCGACGCCGCTGCGCGCGAAATCCGGCTCGTCGTCGAGCACGACGGCATGCAGCGGCGTGTCGGGATGAAGCGAAGAGAATTCCGCCAGACGGCGCGCGAGCCACATCGACGAAAACGGCGCGTTGGCGGAGACGGTCAGCCGTTGTGCGGTGCCGCGAATCTCCGCGCAGGCGTCGGTCAGGCGCGACAGCGCATCGCTGACGGCCGGCAGCAGGCGGGCGCCGGCCGGCGTGAGGCCGATGCCGCCTATGCCCGTGCTGCGTTCGAGCAGCCGTGCACCCAGCGCTTCCTCGAGCGAGCGGATCTGGTGGCTGACCGCGCTGGTCGACACGTTCAGCTCGACCGCCGCGCGCGCGAACCCGCCGAGGCGGACGGTCGCCTCGAAAGCACGCAGCGCGCTAAGGGGAGGAAGGTGCGACATGCCGGGTATTGTAGTTGACTCAACACCCGTTGAAAAATCATCTTTTGCCGCGCGCGGGAGGCGCGGGTAGCCTCGATCCGGTCAAGAAAAAAGCAACGCGTCACTGACTGGAGGCAACATGTATTTCGACCGACGACTATGGGCCATGATGGCCGGACTGCGCTGGCGGGTGGCCGCGGCAGTCGCGCTCGGGCTCGTCGCGATGGGTGTCGGCATCCTGCGTTTCGTCTTTCTCGGCCGCGTGCTGGCGCTGGTTTTTTCCGGTGCGCCGGTACGCGGCATCGGCGAAGCCGTCGCTGCAACGGCGGCCTGCGTGCTGCTGCGCGCGTGGCTCGATCATCGCCGCACGGTGCTCGCGCAGCATACGGCCGGGCGCGTGCAGGCCACGCTGCGCGCGCGGCTGTTCGACCGGATCGCCGCGCTCGGCCCCGCGTGGTTCAGCGGCGAGCGCACGGGCGGCGTGATGCTCGCCGTCGTCGACGGCGTCGAGCAGCTGCAAACCTTCTTCGGCGTCTACCTGCCGCAACTCGTGATCGCCGCCTGCGCGCCGGTCATGATCTTCGCGGTACTCGCATGGTGGGACGTGCCGACGGCCGCGATCCTGCTGGTCGCGGCGCTCGTCACGCTCGCGCTGCCGCAGCTCGTGCATCGCGCCGACAAGCGTGCGGCGCTCGCACGCTCGGCCGCGTTCAAGGCGTTCGGCGAGGAGTTTCTCGACGCGGTGCAGGGCCTGCCGACGCTGAAGGCGTTCGGGCAGAGCAGCGCGTTCGGCGCGAAGCTGGCCGCCAAGGCGCGCGCGCTGTCCGACAGCACGTTCTGGGTGCTCGCGCTCGGCCTGCTAACGCGGCTCTTCACCGATCTCGGCACGGGCCTGGGCGCGGCCGCGGCGATCGCGGTGGGCGCATGGCGCGTGCGGCACGGTGACATGAGCCTCGAAGCGCTGCTGATCGTGTTGATGGCCGGCAGCGAAATCTTCCGGCCGCTGCGCGACCTGCGTGCGGTGCTGCACCAGGGGATGATCGGCCAGTCGGCGGCGAATGCGATCCATGCGCTGCTCGACGCGGGCAGCCGGGGGCCGGCCGCCGATGCGCCGCGCGTCGCGGCCCTGCGGCCGGAGATCGCGTTCGACGACGTCAGCTTCGCGTATCCGGGGCGCCGCGCGGATGCGCATGCGGCGTTGAGCTTCACGGTTCGCGAAGGCGAGACGGTCGCCATCGTCGGGCCGAGCGGCGCGGGCAAGTCGACCATCGTGCGCCTGTTGCTGCGTCAGCACGATGCGCAGGGCGGTGCGGTACGCATCGGCGGCCACGACGTGCGCACGCTCGACGCCGACCAGGTGCGCGAGATGATCGCCGTCGTCGCGCAGGATGCGACGCTGTTCGACGGCAGTGTGGCCGACAACCTGCGGCTCGGCCGCCCCGAGGCGAGCGACGCGGACATGATCGCGGCCGCGCGCGCCGCCAACGCGCACGATTTCATCTCGGCGTTGCCCGACGGCTACGCGACGCGCATCGGCGAACGCGGGCTCATGCTGTCGGGCGGCCAGCGCCAGCGCATCGCGATCGCCCGCGCGCTGCTGCGCGATGCGCCGATCCTGCTGCTCGACGAGGCGCTGTCGTCGGTCGATGCGGAGAATGAAGCGCTGATCCAGCAGGCGCTCGACCGGCTCACGCGCGGGCGGACGACGCTCGTGCTCGCGCATCGGCTGTCCAGCGTGATCGGCGCTGACCGCATCCTGGTGCTCGACCAGGGGCAGGTGGTCGATGAAGGCACGCATGCGGCGCTGATCGCGCGCGACGGCCCGTATCGCCGGCTGATGGGGCCGCAACTGGAGGCGGTCGCCGAATCCGTCGGCGCGTCGGCGGCGGCCGGTGCGACCGCGCGCGCGTCGTCGGGCCCGCAGGTGCGGCCGCTGAACGACGACGCGGCGACGATCGGCTGGGCGGAAACGTTGCAGACGCTGCTGCGCTTCGTGCGGCCGTGGAAGGGCAAGGTCGTGCTGACCGTGCTGTTCGGGATCGGCCGCGTGCTCGCGTTCATCGGCGTCGGGGTGATCGGCGCGATGGTGGTCGGTGCGGTGTCGTCCGGCCGCGTGAGTGCGTCGCTCGTCGTCGCGCTGCTCGTGATCGCGCCGGTGGCGGCCGTGCTGCACTGGCTCGAATCGTGGCTCGCGCACGACATGGCGTACCGGCTGCTCGCGGAAATGCGCATCGCGCTGTTCGCGACGCTCGAACGCCTCGCGCCGGCCGGGCTGCTGCGCCGCCGTTCCGGCGATCTCGTCTCGCTCGCGACGCAGGACGTCGAGACCGTCGAGTATTTCTATGCGCACACGCTGGCGCCCGCGTTCGTCGCGGTCCTGGTGCCGGCCGGCGTGCTGGTGCTGCTCGCGTCGGTCGCATGGCCGCTTGCGCTCGTGCTGCTGCCGTTCCTGCTGTGGGCCGGGCTCGCGCCGGTGCTCGCGCGGCGCGATGTCGACCGGCTCGGCACCGGCGCGCGCGAAGCGCTCGGCCAGCTCGGCGCGCACCTGACCGAAACGATCCAGGGGCTCGCGGAGCTGACCGCGTTCCAGGCGATCGAGCGCCGGCGCGCAGCGTTCCTGGCCGAGGTCGATGCGTACCGCCTGCAGCGAGCGAAGCTGCTCGACGACCTGTCGACGCAAAGCGCCGCGCTGGAAGTCGCGAGCGGGCTCGGCGGGCTGGCCGTCGCGGCGCTCGGTGCGCTGCTGTGCGCACGCGGCTGGTTTCCGCACGAGTCGTTGCCGCTGCTGGTGCTGGTTGCGGTGGCCGCGTTCATGCCGGTGGCCGAAATCGGCCAGGTCGCGCGCCAGCTTGCGGACACGATCGCGTCGACGCGCCGCTTGCGCGCGCTGGAGAAGGAGCCCGTGACCGTGACGGACGGCACGCACGCGATGCCCGGCAATCCGGCCGTGCGTTTCGAGGCGGCGTCGTTCACGTATCCGGGCCGCGGCGTGCCCGCGATCGACCGCGTGAGCTTCGAGGTGCCGCCGGGCAGCACGGTCGCGCTGGTCGGCGCATCGGGCGCCGGCAAGTCGACGGTCGCGAGCCTGTTGCTGCGTTTCTGGGATCCGCAACAGGGCCGCGTGACGCTCGGCGGCGTCGACCTGCGCGACCTGCGGCTCGACGACCTGCGGCAGCACATCGCGCTGGTTGCGCAGGATACCTACCTGTTCAACGACACGCTCGAAGCGAACATCCGGCTCGCGGCGAACGACGCGTCGGACGCGGACGTGCGGCGCGCGATCGACCATGCGGCGCTCGGCGACTTCGTCGCGCGGCTGCCGGACGGGCTGGCGACGCGCGTCGGCGAGCGCGGCGTGCAGCTGTCGGGCGGCCAGCGCCAGCGCGTGGCGATCGCGCGTGCGTTCCTGAAGGATGCGCCGGTGCTGATCCTCGACGAGGCGACGTCCCATCTGGACACGATCAGCGAGCAGCAGATCCGCGCGGCGCTGGAAGACCTGATGACGCAGCGCACGTCGATCATCATCGCGCACCGGCTGTCGACCGTACGCAATGCCGACCTGATCCTCGTGATGGAGCAGGGCAGCGTGATCGAGGCGGGACGCCACGCGGACTTGATGGCGCGGCAGGGCGCGTATGCGCGGCTCGTGTCGCATCAGGCGAGCGGGGTGGCGGCGTGATCGACGCGACACCGGCGCGTCGTCGTCCGGTATTGTCCCGCGCACCCCGCAACCTGCGTTGAGCCGCGCCGGCGGTTGCCGGCCTGGCGCGCACGGCCGGCCCCGCACGGCGCCGCCATTGTCTCCCGATGCGCCGCCATCCCGCGGCGGCGCGATCCGGCGGCGCGTCCTGCCCCGCCGTTCTCCCGTTTCCTCCGATCAATCCGGCCCGCGCGGCCCGGATTTGTCTCGATGAATTTATTCGTTGCGGACTTTTTTGTTGTCGTAGTATCGCCATTGACAACACTTGTTGCACTAAGATCTAATTCGACATCGCATGTTGCGGTGCGGCTTGATGTCGTCGTTCCCGCCGGCCGGCTGGCCGGCCACATCGCTCAATCATGCGGAGAGAAACCATGAGTCGCCGTTCCTTCCTGAAAGCCGTCGCGGTTGTCGCCGCGCTCGGCGCAAGCATCGCGCACGCGGATACCAAGACGCTCGTCGTCGGGACCGATACGTCCTTCATGCCGTTCGAGTTCAAGCAGGGCGACAAGTACGTCGGCTTCGATCTCGACCTGTGGGCCGAGATCGCGAAGGACCAGGGCTGGAAATACACGATCCAGCCGATGGATTTCGCGGGCCTGATCCCGGCGCTGCAGACGCAGAACATCGACGTCGCGCTGTCCGGGATGACGATCAAGGAGGAGCGCAAGAAAGCGATCGACTTCTCCGCCCCTTACTACGACAGCGGCCTCGCGGCGATGGTGCAGGCGGGCAACACGTCGATCAAGTCGATCGACGACCTGAACGGCAAGGTGATCGCCGCGAAGACGGGCACCGCGACGATCGACTGGATCAAGGCGCACCTGAAGCCGAAGGAGGTCCGTCAGTTCCCCAACATCGACCAGGCCTATCTCGCGCTCGAAGCCGGCCGCGTCGACGCGGCGATGCACGACACGCCGAACGTCCTGTTCTTCGTGAACAACGAAGGCAAGGGCAAGGTAAAGGTCGCCGGTCAGCCGGTCAGCGGCGACAAATACGGGATCGGCTTCCCGAAGGGCAGCGCGCTCGTGCCGAAGGTCAACGCGTCGCTCGTGAAGATCAAGGCCGACGGCCGCTACGCGCAGATCTACAAGAAGTGGTTCGGTGCCGAGCCGCCGAAGATGTGAGCGTGACGGCGCACCATGGCGCGGCCGGATGGCCGCGCCGGTCTTGATTCGAACGGGGAGCGACAAGTGAATTTCGATTGGTCGGCGATCTGGGCGGCGTTGCCGGACCTGATGGACGGGGTCCGGTTGACGGTGTTCATCGCATTTTTCGGGCTGGTGGGCGGCTTCATCGTCGGGATGATCGCGGGGATGTTCCGCGCATACGGACCGAAGGCGATGAACGTGCTCGCCCAGATCTATATTGAACTGATCCGCGGCACGCCGATCGTCGTGCAGGTGATGTTCCTGTACTTCGCGCTGCCGCTGCTCGCGCATATCCGCATCGACGGCCTGACGGCCGCGATCATCGCGATCACGGTGAATTCCGGCGCGTATCTCGCGGAAGTGGTGCGCGGCGCGCTGCTGTCGATTCCGAAGGGGCTGACGGAAGCGGGGCTCGCGATGGGCTTGTCGATGCCGCGCGTGCTGCTCAAGGTGGTCGGGCCGCTCGCGTTCCGGCGGCTGATTCCGCCGCTCGGCAACCAGTGCATCGTGAGCCTGAAGGACACGTCGCTGTTCATCGTGATCGGCGTCGGCGAGCTGACGCGCAAGGGGCAGGAAATCATCGCGGGCAATTTCCAGGCGGTCGAGATCTGGACAGCGGTGGCGATCATCTATCTGCTGCTGACCGGCGCCATGACGCTGACGCTGCGGATCGTCGAGAAAAGGATGCGCATCTTATGAGCATGATCGAATTCCAGAACGTGTCGAAGAGCTTCGGCCACGTGCCGGTGCTGAAGCATATCGACCTGAAGATCGACGCGGGCGAGGTGGTCGTCGTGATCGGCCCGTCCGGTTCGGGCAAGTCGACGATGTTGCGCTGTATCAACGCGCTCGAGAAAATCACCGGCGGCGAGCTGCTCGTCGACGGCCAGAGCGTGCGGGGCAACGCGGCGACGATCCGCAACATCCGGCTCGAGGCCGGCATGGTGTTCCAGCAGTTCAACCTGTTTCCGCAGATGACCGCGCTCGAGAACGTGATGTTCGGGCCGATCCAGGTGCGCGGTGCATCGCGTGCCGACGCGCGCGACCAGGCGATGGCGCTGCTCGACAAGGTCGGCCTCGAATCGCGTGCGAATCATTACCCGTCGGAGCTGTCGGGCGGGCAGCAGCAGCGCGTGGCGATCGCGCGTGCGCTCGCGATCCGGCCGCGGCTGATGCTGTTCGACGAGCCGACGTCGGCGCTCGATCCGGAATTGCGCCACGAAGTGCTGAAAGTGATGCAGGATCTCGCAACCGAGGGGATGACGATGATCGTCGTCACGCACGAGATCGGCTTTGCGAAGCGGGTCGGCACGCGGCTGCTGTTCATGGATCAGGGCGGCATTGCCGAGGACGGCCATCCGGTCGACCTGATCGACCGTCCGCCGACGCCGCGCCTGAAGGAATTCCTGAAACACGTGTCCTGAACGAAACCGAAATGGCCGACATGCCGCTTTCCCTTTCTCCCGTCATCGCCGGTGCGCCGTTCGACATCGGCGTGCGCCTCGGCGAGCTTGCCCGCCCCGTATTCGACACGTACATGCGGCAGAGCAGCGCATGGCAGGCCGTGCGAGGCTGGCGCGGCCATCCGTTCGTCGATGCGCTGCGGCAGGCCGCGCTGGCCGCTTACCCCGATCTCGTCGCGGAACTGGACGGGATCGCGGCGGGCATCGGCTGGCCGGCCGAGGACGTCTTCCTGTGGAACTGCCGCGGCGAACTGATCCATCACGCGCCGGACGGCTGTACGACGCTCGCCGCGCGCGATGCCGACGGTACGCGCTGGATCGCGCACAACGAGGACGGCGATCCGTTCCTGCGCGAGCGTTGCCTGCTCGTCGACGTGCAGCCGGCCGGCAAGCCGGGTTTCGTCAGTTTCTATTACCCCGGTTCGCTGCCGGGCCATACGTTTGCCGCGAACCGCGCGGGCATCGTGCAGACGATCAACAATCTGCGCATCCGCACGCCGGCAGCCGGCGTGCCGCGCATGATCCTCGCGCGCGCGGTGCTCGACGCGACATCGCTCGACGCGGCGGCCGACGTGCTGCGCGGGCATGCGCGCGCGAGCGGCTTTCATCACACGCTCGGCGCGACCGGCGACGAACGCTTGCTGAGCATCGAGGCGAGCGTCGCGCGTTGTTCGGTCGTCGACGTCGCGCGACTGTCGGGCCATGCGAACCATCTGGTGCATCCCGGTTGCGACGCGCAAGCGCAGATCGTCACGCAATCGTCGGCCGACCGCCAGCGCCGCGTCGACACGCTGATGCCCGGCATCGACGCGGTCGACGAACGCGCATTGCTGCGCGTGCTCGGCGATCGCGCGCCGCAAGGGCTGCCGATCTACCGTGACGATCCGGCCGACCCCGACGGCGAGAATACGCTGGCAACCGCCGTGTTCGCGATTGGCTCGGCATCAATCGATTTCACCGTTCATCAACACGGCACGCGGCGCTTCGCGACGCGCATCGTGCCGTCCGGACGCGCGCCCGACGCGTCCTGATCCATGAGGCCACGCATGACGACCGTTTTCCATCGCGCTCCGCGCGCCACCTTGCCCGTTGCCGTTGCAGGCGACGGCATCGAGATCATCGATTCGACCGGCAAACGCTATATCGACGCGTGCGGCGGCGCGGCCGTGTCGTGTCTGGGCCACAGCAACCAGCGCGTGATCGACGCGATCAAGCGGCAGGCGCAGCAACTGGCGTACGCGCATACGTCGTTCTTCACGACCGACGTGGCGGAAGAACTCGCCGACCGGCTCGTCGACGCCGCGCCGGCCGGCCTCGAACACGTGTATTTCGTGTCGGGCGGATCCGAGGCGATCGAGGCCGCGCTGAAGCTCGCGCGCCAGTATTTCGTCGAGAAGGGCGAGCCGCAGCGCCGGCATTTCATCGCGCGGCGGCAGAGCTACCACGGCAACACGCTCGGCGCACTCGCGATAGGCGGCAACGCATGGCGCCGCGAGCCGTTCCTGCCGCTGCTGATCGAAGCGCATCACGTGAGCCCGTGTTATGCGTACCGCGACCGGCAATCGGGCGAAACCGACGAAGCGTACGCGCAGCGTCTGGCGGACGAGCTTGAACGGAAGATCGTCGAACTCGGCGCGGAAAACGTCGCGGCGTTCGTCGCGGAGACGGTGGTGGGCGCAACGGCCGGCGCGGTGCCGCCGGTGCGCACGTACCTGAAGAAGATCCGCGCGGTGTGCGACAAGTACGGCGTGCTGCTGATCCTCGACGAGATCATGGCGGGGATGGGGCGCACCGGCTACCTGTTCGCGTGCGAAGAAGACGACGTCGCGCCCGACCTGCTGACGATCGCGAAGGGGCTCGGCGCGGGCTACCAGCCGATCGGTGCGACACTGGTGAGCGACCGCATCTACCGGACGATCGTCGACGGCTCGGGTTTCTTCCAGCACGGCCACACGTACCTCGGCCACGCGACCGCGTGCGCGGCCGCGCTCGAAGTCCAGCGCGTGATCGCCGAAGAGAAACTGCTCGACAACGTGAAGGCGCGCGGCGAGCAGTTGCGTGCATCGTTGCGCGAGCATTATGGTACGCATCCGCATGTCGGCGACGTGCGCGGTCGCGGGCTGTTCGTCGGCATCGAGCTCGTGCGCGATCGCGACACCAAGGCGACGTTCGATCCCGCGCTGAGGCTGCATGCGGCGGTCAAGCGCGAAGCGATGCAGCGCGGGTTGATGGTGTACCCGATGGGTGGCACGATCGACGGCGTGCACGGCGATCACATCCTGGTGGCGCCGCCGTTCATCAGTACCGCGCCGCAGATCGACACGATCGTCGAGCGGCTGTCCGGCGCGATTGGCGCGGCGCTCGCGTCGGCCGGCGCGTGAATCCCGACTTCATCGAATCCCGACCATGACAGACAGACTGCCTCCTTTCGATCCCGCATTGGCCACCGACGAGCAGAAGGCTGTGCTGGCCGACATCCTCAGTGGTCCGCGCGGCAACCTGAACGGGCCGTTCCTCGGCTGGATCGCGAGCCCCGAGCTGGCCCAGCACGCGCAGAAGCTCGGCGCGTTCTGCCGCTATCGCACGGGCCTGCCGCTGCGCCTGTCGGAACTCGCGATTCTCGTAACGGCCGCGCGCTGGCGCTCGCAGGCCGAGTGGCACATCCATCATCCGATCGCGCTTGACGCCGGTGTGCCGGCGGCGACGGCCGAAGCGATCCGGCTGGGCGTCGCGCCCGCATTCGAATCGGACGACGACGCACTGATATACGCATTCGCCAGCGAGCTGTACGACACGCGCCGCGTGAGCGATGCGACGTTCGCGCACACAGGCGCGCTTCGGCCACGAGACCGTGGTGAATCTCGTCGCGCTGCTCGGTTACTACGCACTCGTCGCGATGACGCTGAACACGTTCGGTATGCGTGCAGACGGACAAACTGATTTGCCGTTTCCGGAATAATCGCCGGCGGCGCCTGCGTCGGGAGCACGCCGCACGCGCGCCAGGATGGCCCGAAAAGCCCGTATTCTCGGGCCTTTCGGCGTTTCGGCACGGTCGATCCGGCAATTCGCCGCGTGGTGACGACGCACGCCGCACGACCTGCGCGTCAGTGCAGGAATTTTTCCCCCTACCTAGAATTTCGGCAAACAGCTTACGGGGGAAATATCGATGCGCTGGGTCCTGTTGATCGTGTTCGTTGCGTGTGTCGTGTACACGCATCGGCGCGGCAAGGTTCGGCACAGGTTGTTCAGGCAACTATCCGATCACTCGACCTTCACCGCACCGCTGAACTGCTTTTCTTACGCGTTCTCGTCGGTGCCGACCACGCCGTTTCTCGATACGGATCACTTTCCGGAGCTCGCGGTGCTACGGCGCGAATGGCGCACGTTTCGCGGCGAAGCGCTCGCGTTGCGCGACGCGAGCCGGATCAAGGCGTCCGGCGAGTACAACGACATCGGCTTCAATTCGTTCTTTCGCCACGGCTGGAAGCGTTTCTACCTGAAGTGGTACGACGCGCCGCATCCGTCCGCGCAGGCGCTGTGTCCACGCTCGGTCGAGATCCTGTCGCGGATTCCGTCGATCAAGGCGGCGATGTTCGCGCAGTTGCCGCCGGGCGGGAAACTCGGGCTGCATCGCGATCCGTACGCGGGCTCGCTGCGCTACCACCTCGGGCTCGATACGCCGAACGACGACGCGTGCCGGATCGTCGTGGACGGCGAGTCGTATGCATGGCGGGACGGGGAGGCCGTGATGTTCGACGAGACGTACCTGCACTGGGCCGAAAACCGCACCGGGCACGATCGCGTGATCCTGTTCTGCGACATCGACCGCCCGATGAGATATCGCTGGGCGCAGCGCATCAACGATGCGTTCGGGCAACTGCTGATGCGCGCGGCGGCGTCGCCGAACGAAACGGGCGATCGCACGGGCGGCCTCAATCGTGCGTTCAGGTACCTGTATGCGATTCGCCGCGCCGGCAAGCGATTGAAGGCATGGAATCGCACCGTGTACTACATCGTGAAGTGGCTGCTGTTCGGCGGGATCGCGGTTGCAATTTTCTGTATCTGACGGGGACGAGCAGGCATTTTTCCGTCTGACGATAGGGCGCGCGGCATCGCATCGGCGGCCCTCGGCCGCCATCAATGCAACCAAATGTATTCATGCGGGATCAATGACCGACGGCCGCGTATGATGGCTTGTTCACGTCGAAATGATCGGTGAGCAAGCATGACGAGTACCCGCAAGACCTTGATGATCGCCGGTGCGCTCCTGGTAGCCGCGGCCGGCACTGGCTACGTGATGCTCCTGCGCGCGGACCACCGTGCGATCGAAGACGCCGGCATCGGCGATTCGGCCGCGCCGGTCGCCGCGGCACCCGCGAGCAACGATCATGCGGTGCAGGGCGCCATCGCGCCGCCGGCACCGGCTGCCGCGACGGCATCGAAACAGGTCGCGGCCGCGCCGCCTCCGTCCGCACCCACGCCTGCGCCGGCTGAAACCGCGCGGATCGACGCGGCGCCTGCGGCCGTGCCCGCGGTTCCGGTCGTCAGCGACAAGCCGCAACCGGTGACGAAGCCCGCCGCACCGCCGCCGAAAGTCAACGTGGTGACGGTGGATGCGCAGGATTCGACCCCGCCGGCGCCGGCCGTCAAACCCGCTCCATCGGCCGCATCCGCGCAGGACGCGCAACGTGCGCCGCGCAAGCGCGACGGCCTCGAACGCCATGCAGCCGCCGCGCCGGCCGCGACGAAATCCGAAACGCCGGAGACGGCCGCGCTGGTCCGGGAATCGGCGAAGCTCGATCCGTCGTTGCCGCCGCCGCCGATGTCGTCGATGTCGGCAAGCGCCGGTTCGTCCCGCCAGGGGAATTCGTCCGGCGCGAATCCGGTCGCCGCCGCGATGACCGAGCAACTGGTCCGCGCATCGAGCAACTTCAAGTCGACGACACCCGCGCCCGCGAACGGCGATCCGACCGCAACCAAGTAGCCGCGCCAACTTCCGAATAAAAAGGACCCCGCATGCCGACCAAAGCATGCGGGGCCAAGAGAGACAATCCGGTACGCCGAAGGGCGTTATGCGGCGACCGCTTCTTCCGCTTGCGGCTGCGGCGCGGCGGCCGGCGCCACGTCCTGGCGGATCAGGTGGTCGAACGCGCCGAGCGACGCCTTCGCGCCTTCGCCCACGGCGATCACGATCTGCTTGAACGGCACCGTCGTCACGTCGCCGGCCGCGAACACGCCCGGCACCGACGTCGCACCGCGCGCATCGACGACGATCTCGCCGTGCTTCGACAGTTCGACCGTCCCTTTCAGCCATTCGGTGTTCGGCACGAGGCCGATCTGCACGAACACGCCTTCGAGATCGATGCGCCGCGTGTCGCCCGAGCGCAGATCCTTGTAGACTAGCCCGTTCAGCTTGCTGCCGTCGCCGGTCAGCTCGGTCGTCTGCGCCTGCGTGACGATCGTCACGTTCGGCAGGCTGCGCAGCTTGCGCTGCAGCACTTCGTCCGCGCGCAGTTGCGCGCCGAATTCGATCAGCGTGACTTCCTTCACGATGCCGGCCAGGTCGATCGCGGCCTCGACGCCCGAGTTGCCGCCGCCGACCACCGCGACGCGCTTGCCCTTGAACAGCGGGCCGTCGCAGTGCGGGCAGTACGCGACACCGCGGTTGCGGTACTCGCGCTCGCCCGGCACGTTGATTTCGCGCCAGCGCGCGCCGGTCGCGAGCACGATCGTCCTCGCCTTCAGCACCGCGCCGTTCGCGAGGCGGATCTGGTGCACGTCGCCCGGAATCAGCGCGTCGGCGCGCTGCACGTCCATGATGTCGACGTCGTACTGCTTCACGTGCTGCTCGAGCGCGGTCGCGAACTTCGGCCCTTCGGTTTCCTGCACCGACACGAAGTTCTCGATCGCCATCGTGTCGAGCACCTGGCCGCCGAAACGCTCGGCGACGACGCCCGTCGCGATGCCCTTGCGCGCCGAGTAGATGGCGGCTGCCGCGCCTGCCGGGCCGCCGCCGACGATCAGCGTGTCGAACACCGGCTTGTTTTCGAGCGACTTCGCCGCGCGTTCGCCGGCGCCCGTGTCGAGCTTCGCGAGGATTTCCTTCACGCTGCTGCGGCCCTGGCCGAACGACGCGCCGTTCAGGAACATCGTCGGCACGGCCATGATCTGGCGCGACTCGACTTCATCCTGGAACAGTGCGCCGTCGATCGCGACGTGGCGGATGCGCGGGTTGATCAGCGACATCACGTTCAGCGCCTGCACGACTTCCGGGCAGTTCTGGCACGACAGCGAGAAATACGTCTCGAATGCGTAATCGCCGTCGAGCGCGCGGATCTGTTCGATCACGTCGTCGTCGAGCTTGATCGGGTGGCCGCCCGTCTGCAGCAACGCGAGCACGAGCGACGTGAATTCATGGCCCATCGGGATGCCGGCGAAGCGGATGCCGGCCGGCTTGCCGGGTTCGCCGATCGAGAACGACGGCTTGCGCTCGGCGTCGTCGCGGCGTTCCGCAACGGTCACGCGATCCGTCAGCGACGCAATCTCGTTCAGCAGCGCCAGCAGTTCCCGCGATTTCGCGCTGTCGTCGAGCGAAGCGACGAGTTCGATCGGGCGCGTGATTTTTTCGAGGTACGCTTTGAGTTGGTTCTTGAGATTGGCGTCGAGCATGGCGTTTCGGATTCCGTATTGATTATGCTGGTCGGGCACGTCGTGCCGGAGGAGGGTGCGGGCCGCGTGCCGCGGCGGCCCGCCATCGCGCGCCTCGTGCGATGGCGCGCGGCGCGATCGTCAGATCTTGCCGATCAGGTCGAGCGACGGGGTCAGCGTTTCCGCGCCCGGCGTCCACTTGGCCGGGCACACTTCACCCGGGTGCGCCGCGATGTATTGCGCAGCCTGCACCTTGCGCAGCAGTTCGCCTGCGTCGCGGCCGATGCCGTTGTCGTGGATTTCGCACAGCTTGATCTCGCCTTCCGGGTTGATCACGAACGTGCCGCGCAGGGCCATCCCTTCTTCCTCGATCAGCACGTCGAAGTTGCGCGACAGCGTGAGCGTCGGGTCGCCGATCATCGGGTACTTGATCTTGGCGATCGTGTCCGACGTGTCGTGCCATGCCTTGTGCGTGAAGTGCGTGTCGGTCGACACGCCGTAGATTTCGACACCCAGCTTCTGGAATTCCGCGTAACGGTCGGCGAGGTCGCCCAGCTCGGTCGGGCAGACGAACGTGAAGTCGGCCGGGTAGAACACGACGACGGACCACTTGCCCTTGAAGTTCTCTTCCGAGACGGGCACGAAATCGCCGTTGTGGTAAGCGGTTGCCTTGAACGGCTTGATTTGGGTGTTGATGATCGGCATCTGGAGAATTCCTTGTCTTCAGTGGTGAGTGGAGTGTTGCCAGTATCCGGGTTCACCCGGAGCTTGTGAAATTGCTTGTTTCAATCCGGGGCATCGGGATTTTCTATCTGCTTCCGGCCCTTGATTGTGCGGGCCTGGGGGAGCGGCTTGTCGAGCGCGGGGCGGATGGCTGTCGAATGCGGACGAGCGCGGGCGCTGGACGAACGTCTCGCGCGATCGTGTCCGGTGCGACGGGAGGGCAAGGTGTCGCGGTATGCGGCGGCTCAGAGCGTGTAGGGAACGCGGACGTCGGGTTCGGTGGCGGGGAAATCCTTCGTGTTGCGCGACACGAGCAGGAGCCCGTTGACTTGTGCCGATGCCCAGACAATTGCGTCGGGCAGGCGGATGCGCCGCTCCTGACGGATTGTCACGACGCGATTCGCAACGGTGTGGTCGAGCGCGATGACATCAAACGACGAGAGCCATGCGCGGATGGGCGCCTCGTCCTGTGCGGGCGTACCGGCCAGCACCTCCATCCACGAGATCGTGCTGATCGCTCGATAGTCGTAGCGGCCCAGTTCCACGCGTGCCGATTCCACGCCGCCCAAATAGTCGATCAGGATGTTGGTGTCGAAGAGCGCTTTTACCATTCCGAGCGTCGTTCCGCCGGCGCGGCACGTTCCGCTCAGATCCCCGCCATCTTCCTCAGCCACTCGGCGAGCCGCCGCGCCCCGTCCGGCATGTCCGCGTCCTCGCGCGTGCAAAGGTAGTAATCGCGCCCGTCGTCGAGCGCGTGATCGAACAGCTTCACGAGCTCGCCGTTCGCCAGCTCGCGCTCGACCAGCGGCGCGCGCAGCAGCGCCGCGCCGAGATCCGCACGCGCGGCGCTCAGCGTGAGCTGCCCATCCTCGAACATCGGCCCCACCGCGTGCGACACGTGCCGCACGCCGGCACCCTGCAGCCAGTTGACCCACGTGCTGCGATCCTCGTCGTGCACGAGCGGCGCCCGGGCGAGATCGGCCGGCGTGCGGAACGGCCCGTGGCGCGTCAGGAACGACGGGCTGCACATCGGCACCATCGCGCCCGGCAGCAGCCGTTCGCAGCGGTAGCCGGGCCAGTCGCCGGTGCCGAAGCGGATCGACAGGTCCGACGCGTCGCTTCGGTAGTTGCGGTGATGGGCGTACAGCACCGTGACGTCGACGTCCGTGTTGTCGGCGAGGAACGCGTGCAGCCGCGGAATGAACCAGCCGATGCCGAGCAGCGGAATCAGGCTGACGGTGATCTGCCGCAGCGACGAGCGGTCGCGCACGAAGCGCGTCGCGCTGCGCAGCACCGAGAACGCCGCGCTGATCGAACGGTAATAGTCGCGCCCTTCGTCGGTGAGCGCGAGCAGCCGGCCTTCGCGGACCGTCAGCGGCGTCTGGATGAACGCTTCCAGCAGTTGCAGCTGATGGCTGACGGCCGACGGCGTGATGTCGAGTTCGCCCGCCGCCGCGGTGACCGACCCGAGACGCGCAAACGCTTCGAACGCGCGCACCGCGCGCAGCGGCGGATCGTGCGGTAATTGTTCGATATTTTTCATGTATCGAATTTTATCGAAAAGTCAGGGTAAGCGACAACATGAAAATATGCTTTATATACAGTCGTATACGTTAATGTTCCGGAAACGGCATAAGCATCCAACAATTGGGTATTTGGGGCTTGGGTGTTGAATATTTAATATTTTTCATGTTTTGATTCGACCTACCGATCCTCCACACATGAAAATCGCTTTCCTCTCCGCCAGTCTCGCATTCTCCGCGGCCGCCCTGGTCGCCTCCGTTTCCGCGTTCGCGCAATCCGCACCGCAGACGATCCTGATCGGTCTCGCCGTGCCGCTGACCGGCCCGTCCGCGCGGATCGGCAAGGATCTGCAGAACGGCGCGCAACTCGCGATCGACGACGCGAACGCCAAGCATCCGACCATCGGCGGCAAGCCGGTCGTCTACAAGCTCGTCGCGGCCGACGACCAGTCCGATCCGCGCACGGCCGTCGCGGTGGCGCAGAAGCTCGTCGACCAGCACGTGATCGGCGTCGTCGGTCACTGGAACACGGGCTGCAGCGTGCCGGCGTCGCGCGTGTACCGCGACGCGGGCATCCCGCAGATCGCGCCGGCGTCCACCGGCCATCAATACACGCAGCAGGGCTACGCGACGGCGTTCCGGATCATGGGCCACGACGATGCGGGCGGCAATTTCACCGGCGCGTATGCGGTGAAGACGCTGAAGGCGAAGCGCATCGCGGTGATCGACGATCGCACGTCGTTCGGCGCGGGACTGGCCGACCAGTTCATCAAGGGCGTGCAGGCGAACGGCGGCGCGATCGTCGATCGCCAGTACGTGAACGACAAGACGACCGATTTCAGCGGCGTGCTGACCGCGATCAAGGGCAAGCACGCGGATCTCGTGTTCTTCGGCGGCCTCGATGCGCAGGCCGCGCCGATCGCCCGACGGATGCGCCAGCTCGGCATCAATGCGCCGCTGCTCGGCGCGGGCGGCTTCGTGAGCCAGACCTTCCTGTCGCTCGCGGGCAAGGACGGCGACGGCGTGACGGCGCTCGAACCGGGCCTGCCGCTCGACCGGATGCCGGGCGGCCAGGCGTTCGACACGCAATACCAGGCACGCTTTCATGCACCGATCGAACTGCATGCGCCGTTCGCGTACGACGCGGCGGCCACGCTGATCGCCGCCGCGCAGAAGGCCGGCACGACGCAGCCGGCGAAGCTCGTCGCGGCGGTGCGCGCCATCGACCGGCCGGGCGTGACCGGGCGTATCGCGTTCGACCCGGAAGGCAACCTGAAGGACCCGGCCTTCACGATCTACCAGGTGCGCGGCGGCAAGTGGGCCGTCGTCGACGTGCTCGGCGGTTCGCGCACCGCGGCCAAGTAACCCCCACGAGACAAAGACGATCCCCATGACCGAATCCAGCCCGACATCCGCCGCCGCACCCGAGGACACGCGCCTCGGGATCCTCGCGCGGCGCCGCATCGAAGCGGAAATCATCAAGCCGATCTACGAGATCATGAAGCGCGAGTTCGGCACCGAGCGCGCGCAGGCCGTGATCGCGGAAGCCGTGCGCGGCGCGGCCGTCGACGCGGGCCGCACGTTCGCCGCGCAGGAGCCGGACGGCACGAGCGTGAAGTCGTTCATCGCGCTGCAGGTGCTGTGGGAGAAGGACGATGCGCTCGACGTCGAGGTGCGGCGCGCGGACGACACGCATTACGACTACGACGTGCATCGCTGCCGCTACGCGGAGATGTATCACGCGATGGGGCTCGGCGAGATCGGGCACCTGCTCAGCTGCGCGCGCGACAGCTATTTCATCCAGGGTTATGCGCCGGATATCGCGCTCACGCGCACGAGCACGATCATGCAGGGCGGCAAGCGTTGCGATTTCCGCTATGCGCTGCAAGGTTCCGCGGAGCACGGCGATGCGTGAGAACACCATCAACGTACCGCGCGTCGACGGCGACCGCCTGTGGGCGTCGCTCGAGCGGATGGCCCAGATCGGCGCGACGCCGAAGGGCGGCGTCTGCCGCCTCGCGCTGACCGATCTCGATCGCGAGTCGCGCGACCTGTTCGTGCAATGGGCGCGAGAGGCCGGCTGCACGGTGCGCGTCGACAAAATGGGCAACGTGTTCGCGCGCCGCCCCGGCCGGAATCCCGATGCCGCGCCGGTGATGACCGGTTCGCACGCCGATTCGCAGCCGACGGGCGGCAAGTACGACGGCATCTACGGCGTGCTCGGCGGCCTCGAGGTCGTGCGTGCGCTGAACGACGCGGGCATCGAGACCGAGCGCCCGGTCGACGTCGTGATCTGGACCAACGAGGAAGGCTCGCGCTTCGCGCCGGCGATGGTGTCGGCCGGCGTGTTTTCCGGCGTCTATACGCTCGAATACGGGCTGTCGCGTACCGACGGCACGGGCCGGACGATCGGCGACGAGCTCGAGCGGATCGGCTATGCGGGCGCGGCGCCCGTCGGCGGTTATCCGGTGCACGCGGCGTACGAACTGCATATCGAGCAGGGCGCGATTCTCGAACGGGCCGGCAAGACGATCGGCGTCGTGACGGCCGGGCAGGGGCAACGCTGGTACGAAGTGACGTTGACCGGTGTCGACGCGCACGCGGGCACGACGCCGATGGCATTCCGTCGCGATGCGCTGGTCGGCGCCGCACGGATGATCTCGTTTCTCGACGAACTCGGCCGTCGTTACGCGCCGCATGCGCGCGCGACGGTCGGGATGATCGAGGCGCGGCCGAACTCGCGCAATACGGTGCCGGGCGGCTGCTTCTTCACGGTCGAATTCCGCCATCCCGACGATGCGGTACTCGACGAACTGGACGCGGCGCTGCGCGCGGAACTCGCACGCGTGGCGGACGCGTCCGGCCTCGGCGCGCGGATCGAGCAGATCTTCACGTACCCGCCGGTTCCGTTCGCGCCGCGCTGCATCGACGCAGTGCGCGACGCGGCCGAGGCGCTCGGTCTGTCGCACATGGATATCGTGTCCGGCGCGGGCCACGACGCGTGTTATGTCGCGCGCGTCGCGCCGACCGGGATGATCTTCGTGCCGTGCGTCGACGGGCTGAGCCACAACGAGGCCGAAGCGATCACGCCCGAATGGGCGGCGGCGGGCGCCGACGTGCTGTTGCGCGCGGTGCTGCGAAGCGCGCAGGAAGCCTGAGCGTGACGCGCCCGGCCCGGCGGCAGGGTTTCGCCGGCCGGGCAGGCGTTCGTCTGGCGTGACGCCAGCGCGCGCGTTGCGTCAGACCGACCGCGAATGCCGGCCGATGTAGCGGCGCATCACGTGGAACGCCGTATCGGTGCGGCCCGGCATCGTCGTCAACGCACCATCGGCCGCAAACCCGAGCTTTTCGTAGAACCGGTACGCCGCTTCGCGTGCCGTGCACCAGACGAGCGCGGCCCCGCGTTCTTCCGCGTGCCGCACGCAGACCTGCACCAGCACGCGTCCGAATCCCATGCCGCGCACGGCAGGGTGGACGGCCATTCCGCGAAGCCGCCACGCCGGCTGCGCGGGATCGTCGTCGCGCGGTTCCTCGCAGAGCGACGCGACGGCGACGATGCCCGACCGGTCGCGCACGCCGACATGCAGCGTCGTCGGCGCATGGTCGCCGGCCAGCTCGCATGCGTTCAGGTCGCCGTTGAGCAGGATCGTCGCCCTGAGCGGGTACGTCTGCGCGGCGTCGATCGGCGCGATGGTGAACAGCGTGTCGCGTGATGTCATCAACGTCCCCTGGATGATCCGGCTGCCCGTTACTGGCCGGCCTTGCGCTTTGCCCGGTACGCGAGATACGCGACGATCTGGTCGAGTTCCCGGTCGCTCAGCTGGTCGGGCGGAAAGGCCGGCATGCGGCGGCCCGGCCAGTCGCGTACCGACGCCGGGTCGCGGATATAGCGGCGCAGCGCGGCCGGCTGGAAGTAGTCGACCGGATTCATCGGCGTGTTCAGGTCGGGGCCGGCGTGGCTGCTGCCCGCACCGTCGAGCCGGTGGCAGGCGAGGCATTGCGTGACGAACAGCCGCTGGCCCGCGCGGGCCGGATCGTCGGCGGGCAAGGCCGGATCGACGGCCAGCGACGGCCAGCGCGCGAGCGGCGACGATTCGATCGTGACGCGCACGATCTGGTACGGCCACTGCTCGCCGCGCACCGACGACGCATCCGGCCCGAGCCACACGAGGTAGAACGGCCCGGCGCTGACCGGCTTGCCGGGCAGCTTCGGCCACGGATGGGCCGGGTCCTCGATCGCGAGCCACGGGACGGCGCGGGCCGGGGCGTGGGGGCGCACGAGATCCAGCGGCAGTTGCGCGGCGAAGCCGTCGGCCGCGCGCGTTTCGAGCACGCCGTCGGCCGGCAGCGGCGTGTCGCCGAGCAGCGCGGCGAACGGCACCGCGCGGAACGTCATCGGCCGGCCGTACGCGATGTCGCGCGGTACGTGGATGTCCGCCGCATCGGGGCGCGCGAGCAGCGTCTGCCGGGTGAGGGGGCGGGCGGTGCCGTCGGTGTCGAGTTCGAGCGTGGACTGCGCCGACGCGCGTTGTCCGAGCAGGCAAACCGTCAGCAGCACGAGCGAAAACCACTGGCGCTTCAGCATTCGTTCTCCGGGAAAGGACGTTCCGGCGGCAGCAGGAGTCGGGCGCCGCGGGCGATGGAAGGAATCGGGCGACAGTCTATCCGCTACGCGCGGCGCTGGCGAATTCCGCTGAGGAAAGGGGCGCGCGAGGCCGGCCCGCGCTGACGACATGACCGAGGGCCGGACTGTCGTCAATGACTCGAGCAACGCGCTGCGTCGTTCGGCATCGACGTGTCGCGCCCGGGTTCGAAATCGGCTTCGCGCGTGCCCGACGGCGTCAGCGACACGAAATGCATGGCCGACCCGCGGGCCGGGAATCCGGCGATGCCGGTCGAGCCCCACGGAATCGGCGAGCGCTGCACGCCGCTCGCGGAAATCGTCGAGGCCCCGAGCGCCAGTGTCAGCAGCCGCCCGTCGCGGGTCGGCACATACGCATGCGTGCCGGCGACCCCGATGCCGGATTCGCGCACCGATGCGGGCAGGCAGTCGAGCGTCGCCGTGCGGCGACCGTCCGGCGCGATCAGCATCGCGATGCCGCGATCGTCGGCCGTCGTCGTGACGACGATGAAGCGGTCGATCTCCGGCACGTAGGCCGACGAGTACACGTAATACCGGATCCTGTCGTTCAGCGTCCCGAGCATGTCGAGCTTCGCCGTGACGGGATCGAACATCGCGTATTCGAGCGTCGCGTCGGTGCTGCCTTCGATGAATTTCTGCCACACGAGCAGCGCGGTGCGCGGCGAGCCCGCGATCACGGGCCACCATTCGCGGCGGTGCGGCGCGACCGCGACGTGGTTCAGCACGTGTCCGGCCGCGTCGTAGGTCTTCAGGTAGACGCCGTTGCCGGAACCGAGATTGTCGACGCCGCCGCCGTCGACCCAGTCGGCGGAATAGAACACGACGAAGCGTTCGCCGACCGTCGCGACATGCCCCGAATGGCCGCCCGACTCGACGTCGTTCGGGTAGGGCTTGACCGGCTTCAGGTCGCGGCGGTAGATGCCGTAGCGCTGGCTGACCTCCTGCGGCGCCTTCCAGCCGTCCTCGAACGTGACGAAGATGTCGCCGCGCGCGTTTTGCGCGATCGATACCGGTTCCTGCGCCTCGGGGCGGCTGATGAACGTGTGAACGTGCAGCAGGCGCGGCTCGCCGGGGCGCCATTCGCCGACGTACACGTCGTGCGGCCAGCTGCCGCCGCGCAACGCGCCACGCGGCTCGATGCCCGAGCTGCTGAAGAACACCCAGCGCTTGCCGTCGCCGGCGTCGGCCACGCCGATGCCGTGCATGAAGCGGCGCGGGTCGCCGGTGGCCTGCGGCGAGGGCGAAGCCTGCACGGTGACCGTGTGAACGACCGGCGCGGCGGCGACGGCGGCCGGCGGCGCCGCGCCGATGCCGCACGCACCGCAGAGCGCGGCCGCGACGCATCGCGCGGGCGCGGGCACCGGGCGCGGGCGCCGTTTCATTCGACGGTCACCGATTTCGCGAGGTTGCGCGGCTTGTCGACGTCGGCGCCGCGCGCGCAGCCGACGTGATACGCGAGCAGTTGCAGCGGGATCACGTTGACGATCGGCGACAGCAGGTCGCCCGACTCGCGCACGCGGATCAGGTGCGTGTCGCGGTCGGCGTCGATTTCGAGCTGACTGCCCGCCAGCACGTAGAGCCGTCCGCCGCGCGCGCGCACCTCGGCCATGTTGGACTTCAGCTTCTGGAACAGGCGGTCGTCCGGCGCGATCGTGACGACCGGCATCGCGCTCGTGACGAGCGCGAGCGGGCCGTGCTTCAGCTCGCCGGCCGCATACCCTTCCGCGTGGATGTACGACACTTCCTTGGGCTTCAGCGCGCCTTCCAGCGCGATCGGGAAGTGGATGCCGCGCCCGAGGAACAACGCATTCTCGGTGCGCGCGAACTTCGCGGCCCAACCCATGACCTGCGTTTCGAGCGCAAGCGCATGGCCGATGCGGCCGGACAGCGCGCGCAGCTGCTTCAGGTGCATCGCGGCGTGCGCCGCGTCGAGCCGGCCGCGCAGTTGCGCGAGCGTGAGCGTCAGCACGAACAGCGCGACGAGCTGCGTCGTGAACGCTTTCGTCGACGCGACGCCGAGCTCGATGCCGGCCCGCGTGAGGAACCGCAGCGGCGCATTGCGCGCGATCGTGCTGGTCGCGACGTTGCAGATCGCCAGCGACAGTTCCTGGCCCATCGCGCGCGCCTGCTCGATCGCGCCGATCGTGTCGGCCGTTTCGCCGGACTGCGAGATGCCGACCACGAGCGTGCGTGGATCGGCGACCGTGTCGCGGTAGCGGAATTCGCTGGCGATCTCCACCTGCGCGGGAATGCCGGCGATGCTCTCCAGCCAGTATTTCGCGGTCAGTCCGGCGTAGTAGCTGGTGCCGCAACCGAGCAGCAGCACGCTCCTGACGCTCGACAGCCGCGCGAGCGTGCCGTCGGTCGCGTCGAACAGCGCCGGCGAGATCGTGTCGATGCCGTCGAGCGTGCTGTCGATCGCCTTCGGCTGCTCGAAGATTTCCTTCTGCATGAAGTGCTGGTACGGGCCGAGCGCGGCGTCTCCCTCGCGCGCCTTCACCTGGCACAGCGGGCGCCGGGCATCGTGCCCGCCGGAGTCGACCACGGCGATGCGTTCCGGCGTGATCAGCGCGACGTCGCCGTCCTCCAGGTAGACGAAGCGGTCGGTCAGGTCGCCCAGCGCCGCGCAGTCCGACGCGAGGTAGTTCTGCTCGGCGCCGATGCCGATCACGAGCGGCGAGCCGGCGCGCGCGGCGACGAGGCGCTGCGGCTCGTGCGCGCCGAGGACCGCGATCGCGTACGCGCCGTGCAGCCGCTTGACGGCGCGCACGACCGCGTCGAACAGGTCGTCGCGATAGACGCTGTGGATCAGGTGCGCGATCACCTCGGTATCGGTCTGGCCGCGAAACGTGTAGCCGCGCTCCCGCAGCTCCGCGCGCAGCGCGTCGTGGTTCTCGATGATCCCGTTGTGCACGACCGCGATCGTATCGCCGGACATGATCGGATGCGCGTTCATTTCCGACGGCGCGCCGTGCGTCGCCCAGCGCGTATGCGCGATGCAGGTCTGCGCTTCCAGGCCGAGCGTCAGCACGCGCGCCTGCAGGTCCGTCACGCGCCGCAGCGTGCGTTCGCTGCGCAGGCGGCCGTCGTCCTGCACGGCGATGCCGCACGAATCGTAGCCGCGATACTCGAGCCGGCTCAACGCATTGACCAGTTGCGGCACCTGATTGTTCAGGCCGCTTGCTCCGACGATTCCGCACATGATTCACCTCGTCCAGAAGAAGTTGCCGGCCTGCCGGCGATGCATGGCAGCGCGGCGTCTGGAGCGGCGCCGCGCGGCACGGGGGCGTCCGGTGCGCGGCGGCGCGTCTCCGCTGACTTACTCGCGGGGCGGCGGCCCCGCGTGCGCTACCCATTCGATGCCGGAAATCGAACCGTTCGCGTCATGCGACGCGACGAGAATGCGCGTCGTGCGCCGCGCGCCGCGCCGGCGGGCACCGGCCAGCGCGGTGGACGGCACCGAGCGCGCCTTCGCGCTGGCCGAGCGCCGCAGCATCTTCGACACGCGCAGCCGGTGGGCGAGCGGATGCACGACGCGCCCCGCGATCAGCCACGTGACGATCGTGCCCGCGATGAGCGCGATCGAGGTCGCGTAGAACACCATCTGCTCGATCGGCATCTCGGCTTCGTTGAACGGCAGCAGGTAGCGGTACGTATAGATGCAGATCGATGCCCACACGGCTCCGACCAGAGCCGGCCGCACGAGGCGGAACCAGACGACCAGCACGGAGCCGACGACGCGGCCGCGTTCGGTGATCATTTCGCGCGGCGTGCGCAGGGAAAGGTCAATAATCGGCGCGTTTTTCATGTTGAATGCCTCGATCGGGGCTGACCCATACGGCCCGCTTGCCGCGGCCCCGCAGCACGACGGCCGGCAGGGCGACGACGGTGGTGATCATGCTGATCAGCCAGAAAGCAACGGGATACCAGATGGTGTCCAGGAAATACATCAGGAGTTTTTCGTCATACTGACGATCGATCATGCTGCCGACGATCAGCTGCAGGATGCAGGTCGCGACCAGCAGCATCCCGTGCCAGTGCGGCACGACCGATACGTGCCAGCTCGGCGGCAGCGGGTAGACGAGGTTCAGCAGCGCGAGCAGCAGGATGAACGACATCGAATAGGCCCACGCGATGCCGATCAGGTATTCGACGAACAGCGGCCACATCATCATCTGCGTCGGCCGCGCGAGCGTGCCCGCATATTTCATCAGGACCTGGATGCCGCCTTTCGACCAGCGCAGCCGCTGCCGGTAGAGCCCCTTGAGCGTCTCGGGCATCAGGATCCAGCTCAGCGCATGCGGTTCGTACACGACGCGCCAGTCGCGGCACTGCAGCTTCCAGCTGATGTCGATGTCCTCGGTCAGCATGTCCGAGCTCCAGTAGCCGACGTCGGCGAGCGCGGTCTTGCGGAACATCGTGACGACGCCCGACACCGTGAAGATGCGGCCGTACACCTGCTGCGTGCGCTTGATCAGCCCGACGATCGACGAGAATTCGCCGACCTGCATGCGGCCGAGCAGCGACGTGCGCGTGCGGATGCGCGGGTTGCCGGTCACCGCGCCGACGCCCGGGTCGGTCAGGAAGTGCTCGAGCATCCAGCCGATCGCGTCGTGCGCGAGCAGCGAATCGCCGTCGATGCACAGCAGGTATTCGGCGTTCGACACGGCCGCCGCGGTCGTCAGCCCGACCGCCTTGCCTTCGTTGCGCGCGTGGTGGATCACGAGCAGCCGCGGGATCTCGACGGCCAGCGCGTTGAGGATCTCGCCGGTACGATCCCGGCTGCCGTCGTTGACCGCGATGATGTCGTAGTTCGGATACTGCATCCCGTTCAGGTGGCCGATCACGCTGCGTGCGTTCGCGGCTTCGTTGAAGCAGGGCACGACGATCGAGATCTTCGGGATGCCGCTCGCCGCGATCGTCCGGGTCGACAGCGTGCGGCCTTCTTCCAGCAGGAAGTAGTGCACGACGCCGCCGATCATCCACAGATACGACATGAAGAACGGGTAGTAGAAAACGAAATCCTGCAGGCGCGTGATGAGGCTGTGGGTGGTCATGGCGTCTTCGTCCCCTGCGATTGCTGCATCTGCATCAGCGCGTTGATCGAGGTGGGGTCGAGGCGCGACTTCAGCGACATCACGTCGCGCATCGCGTCGAGTTCCGGCTGGCCGTTCAGGAAGTTGTCCGGGTAGTACCCGAAATTCACGGCGCCCTCGCTGCGCAGCCGCCGCATCTGCGTGAGCAGCGTGCTGGCCGGCACGTCCTTGTGCGCGTGCCAGTCGTACGACTGCAGTTCGAACACGGTACGCTGCAGCCCGCGCTGTTTCGCGCGCACGGCTCGCACGAGCTGGTCCAGCCAGCCCTCGGGGTCCTTCGCCTGCTCCATGTACGGCATCGCCATCAGCGCGACGTAGTCGTAGGCGGCGAGGAAGTCGTCGTAGTTCTGCGCATACCACGCTTCCGATTCGGGCTTGAGCACCGGCATCGCGAAGAGGTTGCGCGCGGTCAGCACGTCGCCGACGTTCTGGTGGGCCAGCACGATCTGCTCGAGCTGCCGGGTCAGGTCGATCAGGTAGCGCGACTTCTGGCGCGTCCAGCGCTTCATCAGTTCGGGGTTCTCGCGGATCTTGCCGATATCGGCGGGCAGCCCCCACTGCGCATAGATGCGCAGCGCATGCCGGCCCGCGTCCTCGTAGTCGTCGAGCACGGCGTCGTCGCTGAACAGGATGCCGCTGAATGACGCATGCTTGCTGAGATCCTCGTAGATCTGCTGGATCATCAGCCGCGCGTCCGGATCGAACGGGCTCAGCCGGAACACGCGCGTGCCGTTCTCGCGGGCCGGCGCGCCGCCGTGGGCGCTGACGGCCTCGAGCCCGCGCTGCTTGTCGGCCGGCGGCCGGAACGCGAGCACCGGCATCCACGCGTACACCTGCACGTTGGCACGCGTATTGAGCTGCCACGCGGCGCGCGAGAACAGGTCGGCGCGCATCGGCAGGTGCCGGTTCGGGAAATACACCGATTCGGCCACGCCCGTGCCCTTCGGGTCCGCATAGGCCTGCAGGTACACCGATTTCGGCTGCATCCGGTAGATGCGCTCGATCAGCTTGCCGAGATTGGCTTCCTGCCGCGCGGGATCGGGATCGTAGACCTGGTCGAGATCGACCTGCACGATGCGCTCGGGCACGTCGACGTCGCCGCGGTTGGACGCCGGCTCGCGCATCGAGCGCTCGAACCCGCCGATGTCGACGTCGTACATCATCAGGATCCGTCTCAGCCGGTCCAGCGGCACGTCCGGCGTGTTCGGGCCGGCGTCGAGGCTGAACTGGATGTCCATGCCGAGCGACGTCGAGATCTGGCGCACGGGCTGGTTTTCCGCGCCGTACGGCCATACCATCGAGCGCGCGACGACGCCCGTGTGGTCGCGGATCTGCCGTACGCAGGTCTGCAGGTCGTTGTGCACGCGTGCCGCGAATTCGGCGTCGGTTTCATAGCGTTGCTGATCCTGCAGGTACAGGTGCGACGTGGTCGCCGGCAACTCGTTGCCTTGCGGATTCGCGATCGCGCCATGATGGAGGTTGTGGGTATGGCAGCCGAGTTCGACGAGACGGGACTGGCCGACCTGCTTCACTTCGTCCCACGACATGAAGTAGTCGCGCGGTACCTGGATCTTGTCGCTGATGCGGATCGGCGCATCCGGCGGCGCGTCGATCCATGCGGTGACGATGCCCATCACGGCCGGATACTTGAAGCGCTCGAGCAGCGGCAACACTTTCGTGTAGTGGCTGCGGTAGCCGTCGTCGAACGTGAGCAGCACCGCGCGCGGCGGCAGCGGCGTGCCGCCGTGCCGCGACTCCTCGATCTGCTTGACCGTGATGGTGTGGTAGTTGTTAGTCTGCAGCCACGAGAAGATCGCGGTCAGCGTGCCGGTATCGACCGCGAACGGATCGACCATCGCCGACGGCGACGAAAACGACGCCATCAGGTTGTCGCGCACGTCGTGCATGCAGATCACGCGGAACGTCTTGCCGTCGGCCGGATCGGACGGCGGCAGCAGGTCGATCATCTTGGCGTTCGTCACGCCCGGGAACAACGAACAGGCGGCAAACGTGCCGAGGCATCCGCACATGAAGGTCCGTCTGGTGTGCATGAACGCTCTCCTTGCTAGAACGGCAGGTTGACCGACAGGAAGCCGGTTTCGGAGCGCTCGCGCTGGCCGTCGTACGCATGGCTGCTGACTTCGACGCCGTAGGTCAGCGTGATGTCGTGCTTGAACGTCCACGCGTGCTCGAGGCGCGCGCTCCACAGCGGACTGGTGCCGAAGCCGCGCTCGTTGTACACGCCGCCCGACACCGACACGCGTTGCTGCAGCCCCATGTCGCCCTTCTTCCACAGCGTCAGCTGGTGCATGACGGTCGCCGCGGCCGCGTAGTCGCGGCCGGGGCTGAAGTAGGGCGCGTCCTGGCGCGTGTTGCTGTCCGTGCCGAGGTTCAGCGATACGTTGACGAGCTGGGTCGCGGTCGTGTACACGCGCTGCGTGCCGGTCGCGGAAATCTCCTGGTGCAGGTTCGAATCGCTGTAGCGGCTCACGCCGTAGCTCAGCCTGATCTCGCGGCGGTCGTTCTGGCGATACACGACCTCGACGTTCGCCGAGCGGCCCCAGATGTGCGCGGCATAGGCCTTCCACGGCAGCGAGTTGTCGTTGGTGTCGAGCCCGGCGCCGACCGTCCAGTAGTCGTTCAGCGCGTACGCGATCGTTCCGCGGCCGCCGGTCCGGCCGTCCGCGCCGAACGAGCGCGTGACTTCGCCCTGCACGGTGAGCGGGCCGTGCCGGTAGTCGCCGCCGACACCGGTGCGCGTGCGGCTGACGTTGCCGCCGTCGGTTTGCGCATGACCGAAGAAGGTGTGCGAGAAGACGCGCCAGTTGTCGCCGAACGGTTGCGAATACACATAACTGTCCGACGTGAAGCTGTTGTCGGCCAGCGCGCTGTTGCCGTGCTCGAAGCTCAGGTCGGTCGTGAACACGGGGCTGCGATAGGCCTTGTAGTCGCGCTTGAAGCCGCGCACGGCGCCGCTGTCCGGGAACGTGTCGCCCAGGGTCTGGTCGACGGTCTTCGCGGTCGCGTAGTCGTCCGCCGTGAGCGACGCGCGGCCGAGGCCGGCAAGCATCTCGACGCTGTCCGGGTGATCGGTCAGCGACGCGCGATACATCGAGATCGCCTGGCGCGGGTGCGACTGGCCCGACACCGCGTCGGCGTGCGCGGCACGGATCTCCGCGTTGAACGGCACCTGCTTCTCGAGCTGTTCGAGCGCGGCGATCCCTTCGTCGGCATGGCCCGTGAAGATCAGGTATTGCGCGCGCAGCCGGTAGTAGCGCAGGTAGTCGCCTTCCTCGGGGCCGACGCTGCGCACCTCCTTGACGGGCGGCAGCGACTTGCCCATCTCGTCGAGTACCTGCTTCGCTTGCGCCGCGCGCCCCTGGTCGACGTACGACCAGAACACGCCTTCGCGCAGTTCGATCTCGCGCGTGCGCACGCCGTACTGGAAGCCGCGGGTCGCGCGGTCGGTCGGCGACGCGGACGCCTGCTTCAGCGCGCGCAGGTAGACGACGTTCGCCTTGGCCGGTTCGCTCAGGTACAGGTAGGCGTCGCCGACGGCCGCCAGCGCGTCGATCGAGATTTCCGCGCTGGACGGAATCGTCTCGAACGTCGCGACGGCCGTCTTCATGTCGCCGCGTGCCGCGTAGGCGACCGTGCGGTCGCCCGCGAGCGCCGTCCTGACCGGCGTGTATTCCGGCGTGGCCGGCATCCGCTTGTCGAGGTCGTCGGCCGCGCGCAGCGCGTTGTCGAGGCCGTCGAAGCGGTCCGAACTCGTCATCGAACGCGACTTGTCGCGGCCGCCGCGCACTTGCTGGCGAATCGACAGTTCTTCCAGTTGCGCGATGTCGACGGCGGAGAACGCATCGGGCCGGGCTTTCGCTTCGTCGAGCGCCTTGATCGCGCCGCCGCTCGCCGCGAGGCCGAACACGTCGTTGCGTACCGTCGCGGCATCGGCGGTGCGGAGATTCGGCGCCTGCGCGTTCGGTGTTTCGACGTCGGGGCCCTGGGATCGCTGGATCGGTTCGCCAGGGAGTTGGGCGCCGGGCGTCGGTGCGTTCGGCGTCTGGGACGGCGGCGGTTGCGAGCCGGGCGTCTGCGGGACGGGGGTGGGGGCGTTCGGCATCGGGGTGCCGGATGCCTGAGCGGTCAGCGTCGGCGTGGTGGCCGATGAGGTGGTTGTGGTCGGTGCGGCCCGCGGCGAGGCGCCCGACGTGGGCGCGATCGGTGCGGCCGTATTCGCCCGAGCGGTGTCGGATGCCTGCGCAAGCTGCATCGGGGCATGCGACGTTTGCGCGTGCGGTGCCGACGTATTCGGAAACGCGGTGCCGGACGCCTGCGCAAGCCGCATCGGCGCGTGCGACGTCTGCGCGACCGAGGCCTGCGTATCGGCCGATGCCGCGCCAGGCCCCCGGTCAGCCGGCTGCGGCGCGTCCGGGTCCACCACGACCGTGGTCGGCTGGGCCGGCTTCGGTGCCTGCGCGATCTGCATCGACGCATCCGATGCCTGTGCGATCGGTGTCGGCGCATGAGGGGGCAGCGAGTCCGAATCCTGGGCGATCTGCACTGATGTCACGCTCGTTTGCCGATCGGGCGCAAGCGCATCCGGCGCGGATCTGGCGATTTCCCTCGCGCCGCCTTCCGCGTCGCCTTCGGCGGAAAAGCACGGGCCGGACGCGACGAGCAGCAGCACCAGCGGCGCACGCAGGAGGATCCGCCGGTTGGACGGGGCGACGGTGGTGCAGGGTTGTTTCCGAGGGTTGTCCACGGTGTCTCCTCACTCTGAAACGATCACGTCGATTGCACGCCCGACGACGCTTGCCGCCGGCCGTCGCTCCGCCGGCCGTCGCTCCGCCGGGCGGCGCGGCCAGGCGGCATCCGACCGGCTCACAGTCGATTGCGGATCGCTTGTCCCAGCAACGCGCGCGATTCGCTGTTCGTCGGGTCGATCGCAAGCGCACGGCTCGCGTTTTGCTCCACGCAGTTCCACTCGTCGATCACCGCGCACGAGCGGGCCCTTGCCAGCGCACGTGCGCCTTCAAGCGCCTCGTGCGTGACGCTTGCCGTCTGCATGCGCGCCGCGTCGGTACCGTACGGCGGCGCCTTCGGCGTGAAATCCAGGCGCCTTCGCGTGCCTGCCAGCGTCTGGGTGCGCGGTGCGCGACGTTCGTCAGTCGAGCGTGCGGCGGCGCGGCCGTGGGCCGGCGCGCCACGCGTATTGGCGGCCAGTGTCACGGGCGGCGAATGGGACGACTGCCGGTGTCGGGCGGCGGTGCCGGGCCGGACCCGCGACGCGGCGTGCGGTTCGACCGCGAGCGTGACCGGGGGCGCGGTCGATACTTCGCGCGGCGTCGATGCGGACGGCGCGGGAGCCGGCCCCGGCGGCGCGGCTTGTCGCGCAATCGTCGGTGCGGGCGCGGCGGAGGCCGGAGGGCCTGACGTGCCGCTCGCGCGGGTGGTCGCGGCCACGATGGATTGGCGGTACTTGCCGACCGCGGTGCCGATTGCGCCGGCGATGTCGTGCGTCACGCTCGCATGGCCGACGGTCTTGTCCCGCTCGGTATACGCGAAGAGGCCGAAGATCGCGGCGAACGCGACGAAGCTGAGCGCCGCGTTCTTTCCAGGACCCCAGGAGGGTTTCGGCGGGCGGGCGGACGAGCCGTCGGGTCGTTCTGCACGAGTCATTCGAAGCTCCTCGATTCGATGCGTTGCGGTGGATGACGCGATCGGGATGGGGTCAGGCGGCGTTCACCATCGCAACTGCGTGGTGAGCGTGCCCGTTTCGACGATCGCGAACTGGGTCGCTCCCTGATAGGTCCCTTCGACCCGGTAGCTGGCGTCCGGCACGCTGAACAGGCAGCGCGATCCCGCGGCGTTGAATTCGACGAGCACGCGGCCATGTCGCCGCAGGCGGACCTGGACGTTGGCGAGCGGTTGTCCGGTGCGGCCGGAAGCAAACGACACGCCCAGGTTGTATGGCCGGCCGTCGGGAGGAAGCGGTGCCGTCCCGTCGATGCGTGCGTCGCCGCAGATATACGAAATCACGTAGCGGCCGGCATCCGGACCGGACGCCGGCGCCTCGGCCATCGCGTTCACGCAGAGCGAGGAAAGGAAGAGGCTGAGGAAAGGGCGAGCAGGCAGTCGAAACGAAGAAGACATTGCAACCTCCCGTCCGGAATCAATGGCGAGCATTTATTCCGAGTCAGATTTGGCAGCGTTCTTTTTGCGACACGCTATTGATACACGATGGCTTTTGAATCAACAACCGCGTGTGGCTGGAATGGGACGAAGGGAAATATCCTATTTAAATAGGATAACGATGGATTCGTCTGATTCGTTTAATGCTGAAGAAAGTCGATATTGCCGAATATGATTATTGCTGGTCGGTAGCGATGATCGAGCACGCATTGAGTCACGTCGGAGGTATCGACGTTCGTGCCGAAAAGTAACGACTGATAAAAGGAATTCTTGCGGCTGTGTTCGACGCGAAACAATGAAGGTCAGGATACAGGTCGTGCGTCGTGAAAAGAGGGTGCGACGTTTTTGTTATTTTGGGTTGTTGCAGGTAAATGGAAACTTTTATTTTGTTCTGTAACAGGGTATTTCCGTCCGTAAAATCGGTCTTAATATTCTGAAGTAATGCCGTGCCAGTAAAAAATACGATATTGAATGCAAACGTTTGCGTTTCGTCTGATATCGATTGCAGATCGGGCACAGGGATTTCACGGGCTTCGGCGGGCTTGGCGATTGCTGGCTGGAGAAAGCGCATTCGCACCGTGAACCCGCACGGCGCGAATGCAGGAATCAGCGGCTGCCGCCGGCGAGTCGCCGTGCGGTGCGCATCGCCGGCGCGGCGGCCTGTTCGGCATCGAGCGCGCCTTCGACCGCCGCGCGCGGCCGGTTCATGATGTAGGTCCACAACCGCTCGGCCGCGAGCCCGCGCTTGCGCGCCGATCGATACAGGCGGATCTCGAGTTCGGTGATCCAGTCTCCCGAGCCCGCGCATACGAGCGTGCCGTCGGCGAGCTCCTTCGCGACGCAGCTTTCCGGCAGCCAGCCGATGCCGTGCCCGGCCACGACCATGCCTTTCAACGCCTCGGACATGTGCGTCTCGAAGCATCGGTGCACCGCATACGGCTCGGTTGCGTTCAGCAGCAGCATCTCGACGATGTTGCCGAGAAACGCCCCCGACGAATACGCGAGCAGCGGGAGCGGGGCGTCCGGCGTGCCGGGCAGCTGAAACACCGGCTTGCCGCGCGCGTCGGGCGTCGACACCGGCAGGATTCGTTCGATGCCGAGGCTGACGAACGGGAAGTGGTTCGGATCGAGCACGATCGGCAGCTGCGGATGGTGATAGCCGAGCAGCAGGTCGCATTCGCCTTCGACCAGCTGCTGCACGCCTTCCGGCACGTTGACCGCGTTGACGCGGGCGGTCACGTGGCCGACTTCGCCATGGAGCTGCTTGAGCCATTCGGGGAACAGCGTGAACACGAGCGTATGCGCGACGGCGAACCGCACGACCTGGTCGCTGGCCGCGAACTGGTCATAGCCGTTCACGAGATTGCGCGCCGCATACATGCTGCGCAGGATGTCCGCGGCAAGCCCGCGAAACATCTGGCCGGCCGGCGTCAACGCAACCGGATTGATGCTCCGGTCGACCAGCTTCGCGTCCATCCACGTTTCGAGGGCGGCGATTCGTCTGCTGAATGCCGATTGCGTCAGGTGCCGATGACGTGCGGCCCGGGAAAAGCTCTTGGTATCCGCCAGGCTCAGGAAATCTTCCAGCCACTTTGCTTCCATTTCGATCTTCGCTTTTTATAGTCGGGCGCCTGAAAGGCGACAGCATCGCTGCGCCGCGCCAGTTTTCTAGCGTACCGCGCCTCGCGGGGGCGGTCCGATGTTTTTTTTCGATCGGTGTCAGTCGAAATATGCATGAGCGTTGTCGGCGGGATTACGGCTACATAGCGTTGAGGTGCCGGACCCGGCTAACCGGATAGTTCACCGCGTCGAACGCCCGGCGTGCCGCAGACGGTACTTCCCCAGGGTCGGTTGCGCCGTGTGCGTGCCGGCCCGCCTCCCTTGCCGCGATCCGGTGCCCGGTCGCGCCATTTTTTTGTGCAGTGCAGATTGCACATTCGTGACACGCGGGGGAACTATGTTTGCAGGACGCGGCGCAGCATCGGCCGTGCGCGCTCGCGGCGCATGCGGGCGCCCGCCGCGCCGGGTGATGCACCGTTATGGTGCGCGATGCCGTGCGGGCGTGCCCGGCGCGGCGCAAAAACGGGGGGATATCGGGGGGTAGCGCAAGGCACGTTCCTTGCAAAGCATTCATTACGCCGGTCCGGCATGCGCAATGCCGGGGAAAACGATCGATGGAGAAAAGATCGATGAAGCCATTCGATGAAATGCTGCAATCCGGCGACATGGTAAGGGCGCCCTACGCGCGCCTGAAGCAATGGCTCGACACGCAGAATCCCGCGAGCCTCGCCCAGAAAGCCCACGACGCGGAAGGCGTGTTCCGCAAGACGGGCATCACGTTCGCCGTCTACGGCGACGCGGAGGCCGCCGAGCGGCTGATTCCGTTCGACATCGTCCCGCGCATCATCTCGGGCGCCGAATGGAGCCGCCTCTCGCTCGGCATCGAGCAGCGCGTGATGGCGCTGAACGCCTTCCTCGACGACATCTACCACCGCCAGGAAATCGTGCGCGCGGGCATCGTGCCCAAGCACCTGATCGCGCACAACGAGGCGTTCATCCCGGAGATGATCGACTTCCGGCCGCCCGGCAACGTGTACACGCACATCATCGGCGTCGACATCGTGCGCACCGCCGAGAACCAGTTCTACGTGCTGGAGGACAATGCGCGCACGCCCTCCGGCGTGTCCTACATGCTGGAAAACCGCGAGACCATGATGCAGCTCTTCCCGGAGCTGTTCCAGCAGGTGAAGGTGCGCCCGGTCGAGACCTATCCGCAGATGCTGCGCCAGTCGCTGGCCGCGGTGTGCCCGCCGGGCGGCAACGCCGACAACCCGACCGTCGCCGTGCTCACGCCCGGCATCCACAATTCCGCGTACTACGAACACTCGTTCCTCGCCGACCAGATGGGCGTGCACCTCGTCGAGGGCAGCGA
>NZ_CADFDK010000012.1:123005-214258 GCF_902832885.1 Burkholderia seminalis DSM 23518 | reverse complement strand
CCCGGCCAAACCCCTATCAGCGATCACCAGCCACCCACCAGGCCCGGTGACAACACCCCCCGGATCATGACTGCGACTGGGGGCGAGAATCATGCCGGGCCTGGCTGGCCAAAGCCCCGACAATCGGGGCGTGAAGATAGTAACGGGGCGGGCCGATCTGTGGCTCGCGCAGCAGTCGGCCTACGATCCGTGGCGGGCGCGCGGCGCGCCGAAGGTGGCGAGAGCGCAGGCGCGCACGTGACGGCGCGCCCGCGGGTTTCGCGCGGCAGGGTCAGTACAGGCTCGGCTCGCCGGGCGGGCGCGTCTTGAAGCGCTTGTGGACCCAGTAATACTGCTCCGGCATCAGCGGGATCTGCTCCTCGAGGAATGCGTTCATCCGCCGCGCGTCGAGATCGTCGTCGCCGGTCGGGTAGTGATCCCACGGCTTGAATACCTTCAGACGGTAGCCCTTGTAGTTCGGCAGCACCTCGCCGATGAACGGCACGACCTGCGCGCGGCCCGTCTTCGCGAGCCGGCCGACGGCCGTCAGCGTGCAGGCCGGCACGCCGAAGAACGGCACGAACGTCGAGTTGCGCAGCCCGTAGTCCATGTCGGCGCCGAGCATCACGGGCTTGCGGTCGCGCAGCCAGCGCAGCACGACGCGCGCGCTGTCCGCGCGGCCGACCATCTCGGCGTCGAAGCGCCCGCGCGCCTTCTTCGCCGCTTCCTCGAGCACCGCATTCGAGAACGGCTGGTACAGCGACCCGCAGCGGCGGTGCAGCGAACGATTCAGCCAGATCGAACCGGCCTCGATGCCGACGAAGTGCAGGCCGAGGAACAGCGTCGGCGGCAGGTCGGGATCGTCGAGATCGACCGCGCTGTCGACCTGGATCAGCTTCGCGAGCTTTTTCTCCGAGCCGAACCACTGCACGCTGCGCTCGACGTAGCTGCGGATCGCATGGCGGAAATGCTGGCCCGCCACTTCCTCGCGCCGCGCGTCGCTCCAGTCCGGGAAGCAGAGTTTCAGATTGGTGTGTACGATGCGCTTTCGCCGGCTGGGGATCTGGTACAGCAGCCAGCCGAGACCATCGCCGAACCGTGCGGTCAGGCCGTACGGCAGCAGGGCGAGCAGTTTCAGCAAGCCGATGGCGAGGTGCGTGGCTAGACGACCTAGCATGCGAAACCTCCGAGGGACCGGCTGGCCGGCATGTCGAGAACAGGGTGGTAAGACAGCGGAAGATGCAGCACGGGCGGCGCTCTGTGACAATTCAGGAAAGCCGCTATAATACGGGCTTCGCCGAGTTAACTGACAACTTGCGGGGCGAAGCCGGCAGGTGCCACACGCACTGCCCGGTCCTGGTAATCCGCTAAAGCGTCGCCGCTTCAGGCCCAACGAAGCTGGCTACGTGAAACCAACCGTAACCACACAGGAGCCTGAAAAAGTGGCAAACGATTATCTCTTCACGTCCGAATCCGTCTCCGAAGGCCATCCGGACAAAGTCGCGGACCAGATCTCGGACGCGATTCTCGACGCCATCCTCGAGCAGGACAAATATTCCCGCGTAGCGGCCGAAACGCTGTGCAATACGGGTCTCGTCGTTCTGGCCGGTGAAATCACCACGACGGCCAACATCGACTACATCCAGATCGCGCGCGACACCATCAAGCGCATCGGCTACGACAACACCGAATACGGCATCGACTACAAGGGTTGCGCGGTGCTCGTCGCATACGACAAGCAGTCGCCGGACATCGCGCAGGGCGTCGATCGTGCACACGACGACAACCTCGACCAAGGCGCGGGCGACCAGGGCCTGATGTTCGGCTATGCGTGCGACGAAACCCCGGAACTGATGCCGCTGCCGATCTACCTGTCGCACCGCCTCGTCGAGCGCCAGGCCAGCCTGCGCCGCGACGGCCGCCTGCAATGGCTGCGTCCGGACGCGAAGTCGCAGGTGACGGTCCGCTACGTCGACGGCAAGCCCGATTCGATCGACACCGTCGTGCTGTCGACGCAGCACGCACCGGACATCGAACTGCCGGCGCTGCGCGAAGCCGTGATCGAGGAAATCATCAAGCCGACGCTGCCGGCCGAGCTGATCAAGGGCGACATCAAGTTCCTCGTGAACCCGACCGGCCGGTTCGTGATCGGCGGCCCGCAGGGCGATTGCGGCCTGACCGGCCGCAAGATCATCGTCGACACGTACGGCGGTGCCGCACCGCACGGCGGCGGCGCGTTCTCGGGCAAGGATCCGTCGAAGGTCGACCGTTCGGCCGCGTATGCAGGCCGCTACGTCGCGAAGAACATCGTCGCCGCCGGCCTCGCGTCGCGCGCGCTGATCCAGGTGTCGTACGCGATCGGCGTGGCCGAGCCGACCTCGGTGATGGTCAACACGTTCGGCACGGGCCGCGTGTCGGATGCGGTGATCACGAAGCTCGTGCGCGAGCATTTCGACCTGCGTCCGAAGGGCATCATCAAGATGCTCGACCTGCTGCGCCCGATCTACGAGAAGACCGCTGCCTACGGCCACTTCGGCCGCGAAGAGCCGGAATTCTCGTGGGAAGCGACCGACAAGGCGCTCGCCCTGGCCGAAGCGGCTGGCGTCGAGCCGACGGCACGCGTCGCGTAAGCGTCGTTCGCCCGCAAAGAAAAACCCCGGCTTGCCGGGGTTTTTTTATGGGTGCCGATCGCCGGCGCAACGGCGGCGATCGTGGCGGGGCGGGTGTGCCCGCCGGCGCGCGTTCAGCGTGCGCCGAACCCGAACCAGCCGTTGCTGGCCGCGAGGCGGCGCGGGCGGTTGATGCGGCGCTGCGGGCCGAGCGCGCGGCGCAACGCGAGCGCGCGCAGCGACGACGGCTTCTGCAGCAGCGAGCGCAGGCCGGCACGGCGTGTGAATGCCTGCGCGCTCATCATCGAGAAAAATGCGTGGAACCACGCACGGATACCGTCCAGCCGGCTGTGCGCGGGCGTACGCTCGGCCAGCGCCTGCGTGCGGGCGCGGTGATGGCGCAGCGAGCGGGCAGGAGCGGGCGGCACGACGCGCTTCGCAGCGCGGTTGAAACGGGAAGTCAGACGGAATGGCATGTGAACGATGCTTCGCTTGTATGGGTGGCGCCCTGGAGAGCGCACTGGTATGAACGGCCTCGGATGGCGCAACGGATCTTACCGAAACTCGCTGCGCGCCGCGCCCGCCAGAATTGACAGGCCGCGACAGGCTACAGGGGATTCATGACGGGCAAAAGTCGCGATAAACCCTTGAGCCGCAAGGCGTGTGCCGCATACCGCCTGTCGGTGAGGCAGGTGCCGCGACGAACAGTTCCCTTGAGCCGGATCAAATCCGCGATTGGCATGCCCCTGCGCACGACAATGGCGCTGTTCGCGGCATCCGGCGCCGATTTACAATCGTCACATTCACACAATAAACGTCTGGCATCCCATGTCGTCTTCATTGCAGTCGGAATCGATCCGCGCGCAAGTCGCGGAATTGCGCGAGCGCGGCTTCGTCGTCGCGCGCGGCCTCGTCGGCGAGCAGCAGTGCGCGACGCTCAGGCAGATCGCGGAGCGCCAGTTGCGCGAGGCCGCCGAGCCGATCGAATTCGAAGCCGATCTTCGCTACCCGGGCGCGCCCGAGTCGAAGCATGCGCCGGGCGGGCACACGGTGCGGCGGCTGCTCGATGCGTACTCGCGCGATCCGGCATTCGCCGAGCGGGCGATCGCCCCCGAAATCGGCGCGTGGATGCGCGAGTATTTCGGTGAAGAGCCCGTGCTGTCGCGCGCGCATCACAACTGCATGATGACGAAGCATCCCGCGTACGGCAGCCTGACGGGGTGGCACCGCGATTTCCGTTACTGGTCGTTCGCGCGTCCCGACATGGTGTCGGTGTGGCTCGCGCTGGGGCCGGAAACGAACGAGAACGGCGCGCTGTGGCTCGTGCCGGGCTCGCATACGGCGGAATTCGGGCCGGAAGCGTTCGACGACGCGAAGTTTTTCCGCGGCGACCTGCCCGAGAACCGCAAGCTGATCGACGCGGCGACCTGCCCGCCGCTGCAGACGGGCGATGTCGTGTTCTTCCACTGCAACACGTTGCATTCGGCCGGACAGAACCGCTCCGACCAGGTGAAATTCTCGCTCGTGTACACGTACCACGGCGCGAGCAACCGGCCGGTGCCCGGCACGCGCTCGGCGTCGAAGCCGGAAGTGCAGTTCTAGGTGCGAATCGGGCGGCGCGCAGATGCCGCGACGTATCGGGCGATGCGGCGCATCGCCGGCGCATGAAGCAACGGGCGGCCTGGCCGCCCGTTTCGTTTGGTGCGGCCCGATCGCAGGACGCGGGCCGTGCGTGTGCGGTGCGGCCGCGCGATCAGCGCTTGGCGCCCGGCATCGCGAGGCCGATCAGGCCGACGAGCGATGCGACGGCCCCGCCGACGATCAGCAGGATCGTCTTCGTCGCGGGCGAACCGGTGAAGAAGCGCGACACGTTGTCGTTGATCGAATGGAACGACTGGCCGCCGAAGTACAGCAGCACGACGCCGCCGACGAGCAATGCAACCGAGATGACCCGGGACATACCAACCTCGCTGAAACGGTGATTCGAGACGCCGCAGTGTAGGCGACGACCGCGGTCGCGTCCATCGCGACGCGGCCGTGCGCGTTCCGGCCGCTTTCGCTAACATAGTCGTCGTACGACTCCTTCGCCGCCGCCGCGCCGTGCGCGGCCGGCGCGCGTCCTTCTGTCCGATGTCCTGACGGGAATTACTCATGGCCTACGAAGCAGCTTCCGAACGTTATGCCGGCATGCAATACCGCACCTGCGGCAAATCCGGGCTCAAACTGCCCGCCCTGTCGCTTGGCCTGTGGCACAACTTCGGCGACTCGACGCCGATCTCGACGCAGCGCGAGATCCTGCGCACCGCGTTCGATCTCGGCATCAACCACTTCGATCTCGCGAACAACTACGGGCCGCCGTACGGCAGCGCCGAAACCAACTTCGGCCGGCTGCTGAAGGAGGATTTCCGGCCGTATCGCGACGAGCTGCTGATCTCGACGAAGGCCGGCTGGGACATGTGGCCGGGGCCGTACGGCAGCGGCGGCGGGTCGCGCAAGTACGTGCTCGCGAGTCTCGACCAGAGCCTGCAGCGCATGGGGCTCGACTACGTCGACATCTTCTACTCGCACCGCTTCGATGCGCACACGCCGCTCGAGGAAACGGCGGGCGCGCTCGCGTCGGCCGTGCAGCAAGGCAAGGCGCTCTACATCGGCATCTCGTCGTATTCGGCCGCGAAGACGCGCGAGATGGCCGAGCTGCTCGCGCAGTACCGCGTGCCACTGCTGATCCATCAGCCGTCGTACAACATGCTGAACCGCTGGATCGAGGGCGACCTGCTCGGCGCGCTCGACGACGTCGGCGCGGGCAGCATCGCGTTCACGCCGCTCGCGCAGGGCCTGCTCACGTCGAAATACCTGAACGGCGTGCCGGCCGACGCGCGCGTGAACAAGCCGGGCGGCGGCTCGCTGAAGCAGGATCACCTGAGTGCGGACAACCTCGAGCACGTGCGCAAGCTCAACGCGATCGCCGAGCGGCGCGGGCAGAGCCTCGCGCAGATGGCGCTGGCGTGGGTGCTGCGCAATGGCCGCGTGACGTCCGCGCTCATCGGCGCGAGCCGTGCGGAGCAGGTGCGCGAAAACGTCGGCGCGTTGAAGAACCTCGAATTCTCGGCGGAGGAACTGGCGGAGATCGATCGTTACGCGACCGAAGGCGGCATCAATCTGTGGGAAAAGCCGTCCACCGATCAGGCGATCTGACCGACAGTCGATACGGCATGCGAAACGATCTCGCATGCCGTATCGCGGGCGGGCGGGCAACCCCTCGCATCGCCGCGGCGCAGCGATGCGTGCGATAACGCCGGGTGCCGCGCTAGATCAGCGCAGGCAGGCCTTCGACGAGCAATACCGCGACGCCGACGCCGAGGATGACGCCGAGCACGCGCAGCAGGTTGTGACGGAATTCGGTGGCGCACGGTACCGCGCCGAGAAACAGCGCTCCGGCCAGCGCCATCGGAATCAACAGGATGAAGTCGCCGATCGTGAAATAGGTCGTCATGCGTGTCTCCAGTGCCGGCCGGAGTCAGCGCGTTGGCGCTTGATTCGGCCCCATGCCGGGTGTTTCTAGTGTTGGCCCGACCCGTTTGCGAGCGGGGCGGTCAATTCGAGTATAGGCAACCGGCGGCGCTTTTCGCTATCCGAACCATTAAAAATCAGCGGAAAGCCCGCGGAAACACGCATTTTTTCCGCAAGCCAGACGAACGCCTTGCGCGTATCTTTCCCGTTCCTTTCGTTTTTCGCGCACTGGGCGCATGTGTCCGATGCGGGCCGCCGCAGCGCGGCGCGGCGGCCCGCACGCTTACGCGCGCTCGGGTTGCGCGCGGGCGGCCGATGCGCGGAACACGAGCGCGAGCCCCGCGACGATCGCCCCCATGCCGGCGAGCGCGAGCGGCTCCGGCCGGTTGCCGAGCCACACGGCATCCATCAGCGTGGTGACGACGGGCACGAGATAGAACAGGCTCGTCACGTTCACGAGATCGCCGCGCTGCATCAACCGGTAGAACAGCAGTTGCGCGATCACCGAAATCACGACGCCGAGCCACAGCAGCGGGACGACGAACGCCCAGCTCGTCTCGAACGACACCGGCCGGAACGGCACGATCGCGACGCACAGCGCAAGGCCGATCGCATTCTGCAGCGGCAGCACGTCGGCGGGCGCCGCGCGTACGCGCTTTTGCAGCAGCGAGCCGGCGGTCAGCGCGACGAGCGAGGTGAGCGCGCACGCGATGCCTGCCGCCGACAGGCCGCCCGCACCGCCGCTCGCGCCCCGGCACACGACGAGCGCGAGCCCGGCCAGCGACAGCGCGAGACCCGCGACGCGCACGGGCTGCCAGCGTCGCTCGACGATCGCGAGCGTGAGGATCGGCTGTACGCCGAGGATCGTTGCGAGCACACCGGGCGCGATTCCGCGCTCGAGTGCGAGCAGGTAGAAGATCGAATAACCGCCCATCATCAGCACGCCGGTCAGCGCGGCCATGCGCCGCTCGCCGCGCGGCGGCAGCCAGCGTTTGCGCATGACGGCCAGCGCGAGCAGCACGAGCGACGCGAGCGCGAAGCGCGCGGTGAGAAAGGCGAATGCGGACGCGTGACGCAGACCGAGTTCGGAGAAGATCGCGCCGCTGCTCCACAGCAGCACGAAGAGCGACGTCGCGCCATGCGCGGCAAGCGCGCGTTTGAACGAAACCATGTGAATCCACCTGTCGAACGGATCGGAACGTTCCATCCGCGCGCGGCAACAGGCGGTACGTGACGACGCACGCACTGCGGCCAGCGGGGGCGAATGGAAGACGAAACGGCAGCCGGCTGGTCAGCCGGCGCGCGCTGCCGGAGGGGGCGGCGCGGCGCCGACGAGCGGCGGTGCGACAGGAGGAGGCAGGACCGACGGATGCGCGCACGCCTGCGGCCGCGAGTCGAACTGCGGCCGGGATTGGGCGAGGGCGGACGTGAGCGGATGCATCGTGTCGGATGGCGATTGAACGCGGATGAGGGCCAAAGGTACCGCAAGGCAAGGATCGAGCGCAACCCTTGTCGGCGGCGTCGCATCACGAACGACGCGATGCGTCGATCACGTGCGTGCCGGCGTGCCGGCGTGCCGGGCGGTTTCGGCGGGCAGTCACATTCGACAGGGTATGATGGGGGTAACCGGGCGGGCAAGTACGTGCCCGGCGCAGTGGTTGATTGGAGACATTCGACGAATTCGCGGCACTTCGCCTGCTTCTTCTTCTTTTCGTGCTTCGATAAACCGTGAACAATGGGATGACGCGCAACGCTTCGTCGAGAGCGGCGCGGATCGTGCATTTGCCGGCCCGCCAGCGGGCCGGGTTTCAAGAGTCAAGAGTGGGGAACCATCATGCATATCGGGTCGATTGTCTGCACTACCCATATCGCGGTGCCGAAGGGCGCGCGCGGCATCGTCCAGCGCATCCTGGGCGACATGGCCATGGTGACCTGGTACGCGGGCGTGCCGGGTGAGTCGAAAGAACTCAACACCGAGCCGTTCTTTCTCGAGGACCTGATCGACACCGGCGAATCCGTGCTGCCGGCCGGCGCGGCGCTTCACTAAGCGGGCGCCGCACCGGACGCTCGTCTTTCGGTCCGGCCGGCGGCACAATGCGGGACATGACAGACGCCACTTCCGCTCCCGCTTCTCCCGCCAGCCCGCCGTTCGCCGGCCTCACGCCCGAGTGCGTGCTCGACGCGCTCGACAGCGTGCTGATACCGGCCGGCCTGCGCACCGACGGGCGCCTGCTCGCCCTCAACAGCTACGAAAACCGCGTCTACCAGGTCGGCATCGAAGACGGCCCGCCGGTCGTCGCGAAGTTCTATCGCCCGGCACGCTGGTCGGACGACGCGATTCTCGAAGAGCATGCGTTCGTCGCCGAACTCGCCGCGCGCGAGATTCCGGCGGTGCCCGCGCGCACATTCGACGGCCGTACGCTGCACGCGTTCGACGGCTTCCGCTTCTCGATTTTCGAGCGGCGCGGCGGGCGCGCCCCCGATCTCGACCGCAGCGACACGCTGGAATGGCTCGGCCGCTTCATCGGCCGGATTCACGCGGTCGGCGCGACCGAGCCGTATGTCGCGCGTCCCGTGCTGGACATCCATACGTTCGGCTACGAGCCGCGCGACTACCTGCTCGCGCACGATTTCATTCCGGATGACGTACGACCGGCCTACGAGACGGCCGTCGCGCTCGCGCTCGAGGGCGTCGAGGCCGCGTTCGAACGCGCGGGCGACATCCGCCTGCTGCGCACGCACGGCGACTGCCATCCGAGCAACGTGTTGTGGACCGATGCCGGCCCGCATTTCGTCGACTTCGACGACAGCCGGATGGCGCCGGCGGTCCAGGATCTGTGGCTGCTGTTGCCGGGCGATCGCGAAGGCGCGTCGCGCGCGCTCGCGGACCTGCTCGCCGGTTACGAGGATTTCTGCGAATTCGAGCCGCGCGAGCTGCATCTGGTCGAAGCGCTGCGCACGCTGCGGCTGATCCACTACGCGGCATGGCTTGCGCGGCGCTGGGACGATCCCGCGTTTCCGGCCGCCTTCCCGTGGTTCAACACGCACCGTTACTGGGAAGCGCGCGTGCTCGAGTTGCGCGAGCAGATCGGCGCGATGCAGGAAGGGCCGCTCTGGCCCGTGTGACGGCACGCGCGGCATCCCCGCCGCGCGGCAGGCTGGCAAGGGCCGCGGCGCGATGCGCGCGGCCCGTCCGATACGGCTGCCTCAGAGCTTCAGCATCAGCTTGATCAGCGCGGCGAAGCGCTTGCCGTACGGCGGCGCAAGCAGGTTGCGCGTGTTCAGGCGCGCCTGCGTGAGCACGGGCTTCATCTTCGAGAACGTCACGAAACCGTCGTAGCCGTGGTATGCGCCCATGCCGCTCGCGCCGACACCGCCGAACGGCAAGCTGCCGCACGCGATGTGCATCAGCGCTTCGTTGATCGTCACGCCGCCCGAGATCGTTTCGCGCATCACGCGGTCGATCGTGCCGCCATCCTCGTCGAACAGGTAGAGCGCGAGCGGACGCGGGCGGGCGTTCACGTACGCGATCGCCTCGTCGAGCCGCTCGTACGGCACGAGCGGCAGCAGCGGCCCGAAGATTTCCTCCTGCATCAACTGCGACGCGGCCGGCACTTGCGTGACCGCGCACGGCACGAAGCGGCGCGACGCGGGATCGGAGGGTGCGTCGGACAGCGGATGCAACTGCGCGCCGGCGGCCTGCGCGTCGCTCGCGAGTTGCTGCAGGCGCGCGTAGTGACGCGGCGACACGATCGTCGTGTAGTCGCCGTTCGTCGCCAGGTTCGGATACAGCTTCGCGAAGCGTGCCCGCGCGCGCTCGATGAACGCGGCTTCCATCCCGCGCGGCAGCAGCACGTAGTCGGGCGCGATGCAGGTCTGGCCCGCATTCAGCGACTTGCCGGCGACGATCGCGTCGACGGCCGCGTCGAAGCGCGCGTTCGGGCCGACGATGGCCGGCGACTTGCCGCCGAGCTCGAGCGTGACGGGCGTCAGGTTGTCGGCGGCCGCACGCATCACGTGGCGGCCGACATGCGTCGAACCGGTAAACAGCAGGTGATCGAACGGCAGCGCGCTGAACGCGGCGCCGACCTCCGCGTCGCCGTTCACGACCGCGACGTGGTCGCGCGTGAAGGTCTTGCCGATGAGTTGCTCGAACAGGGCCGACGTGCGCGGCGTCAGTTCCGACATCTTGATGATTGCGCGGTTGCCGGCCGCGAGCGCGCAGATCAGCGGCCCGGCCGCGAGCAGCACCGGATAGTTCCACGGCACGACGATGCCGACCACGCCGAGCGGCTGCGGAATCACCTTCGCGCGCGCCGGCCGCAGCCACTTGTTCATCGGCTTGCGGATCGGCTTCATCCAGCGCTTGCCGTGCTTCAGCGCGTCGTCGATCTCTTCCTTCGCCATCCAGATTTCCGACAGCAGCACTTCCTGCTTCGCGCGATGGCCGAAATCGGCGCTGATCGCCTCGGCGAGTGCGTCCGCATGGTCGATCAGCATCGTGCGCAGCGCGCGCAGGTGCTGCATGCGCGTCTCCCATGCCGGATACGGTGCGCGCAGGTACGCCGCGCGCTGGTCGCGCAGCAGCGCCGTCAGCGCGTCGACCGACGGCAGTGCTTGCGGGGCCAGTTCGGGCAGGTCGTTCTTCATGTCGTCTCCTCCAGTTGGACCGGGCGGGCCGGCCGGCCGTCACGCCGCACGCTCGGCGAGCGCGGCGGCGCGGATCGGGTGATGCGTGTCGCGCGGCGCGGGGCCGGATGCGACGTGTACTCGAAAACCGGTTGCATCCCGCGGCGGGCGTCGCATCCGCGCGACGGTGTCCGCCGTCGACACGCGTGTCGCACGGCACGCGTGCGCGCCCCGAGGCGGTGACGAGCGGGCGTGCGATGCTGCCGCGCGATCGCATGCCGGCGCACCGAAGCAGCGCCGGGCGACGTGTCTGCCGATCCGTATCGCGATGCATCGTGCGGCTGCGGCGATACGTTATCCAAACGGTCGGCGACGACCCGTGCCGTTCGATTTCGATCGACCGCGCGCATGATGCCGAGCGTCGCCGCGGGGGCGGCCGTTTGAAATGAAATGCGGGCCGCGCGCGTGACATCCGGACCACCCGGTCGGCACACGGCCTGCAGAATCCGGCGCTGCATCGTCGTCCCTCCCGTTTCGCGACGGACCGGCTTCTCGTGGCCGGCGTATCGCGCGAAGCGAATCGATACATCTTAAATTTAGTTCACGCGGGCGTTTAGAGGAATCGCTCTTGAATCCGCGCGCCGTGCATGCGACGGCCGTTCCTACAATGCCCGAACATTACAAGAGGAGACGCGGTCGCGCGGCGGTGCCGGGCGCCCTCCATGACACGACGGAGACGTGACATGCAATACGACTACATCATCGTCGGCGGCGGTTCGGGCGGGTCGAGCCTGGCCGGCCGTCTCGCCGATGCCTGCCCCGATGCGACGATCGCGCTGATCGAGGCCGGCTCGCATACGGAGCGCAACCTGCTCGTCAACATGCCGGTCGGCATCGCGGCGCTGGTGCCGTTCAAGCTCGGCACGAACTACGGCTACGAGACGGTGCCGCAGCCGGGCCTCGGCGGGCGGCGCGGCTACCAGCCGCGCGGGCGCGGGATGGGCGGCTCGAGCGCGATCAACGCGATGATCTACACGCGCGGCCATCCGGGCGACTACGACGAGTGGGCGCAGCTCGGTGCGACGGGCTGGGGCTGGCAGGACGTGCTGCCGTATTTCCGCCGCGCGGAAGGCAACGAACGCGGCGCCGATGCATGGCACGGCGCGGACGGCCCGCTGACGGTGTCGGATCTGCGCTTTCGCAATCCGTTCTCCGAACGATTCATCCAGGCCGCGCACGCGGCCGGCTATCCGCTGAACGACGACTTCAACGGCGCGACGCAGGAAGGCGTCGGCTTCTACCAGGTCACGCACCGCGACGGCTCGCGCTGCAGCGTGGCGCGCGCGTACATCTACGGCCGCAACCGGCCGAACCTGCACGTGATCACCGATGCGACGGTGCTGCGCGTCGGCTTCGACGGCAAGCGCGCGGTCGGTGTCGCGGTATCGCGCAATGGCCGCGTCGAGACGCTCGGCGCGCGCGCGGAGGTGATCCTGTCGGCCGGCGCGTTCAATTCGCCGCAGCTGCTGATGTGTTCGGGGATCGGCCCGGCCGAGCAACTGCGCCGGCACGGGATCGCGGTCGTGCAGGATGCGCCGGACGTCGGCACGAACCTGATCGACCACATCGACTTCATCATCAACACGCGCGTGAATTCGTCGGAGCTGGTCGGCGTGTGCGTGCGCGGGATCGCGAAGATGACGCCCGCGCTCGCGCGCTATTTCTCGAGCCGCACGGGAATGATGACGAGCAACGTCGCGGAGGCCGGCGGTTTCATCAAGAGCGATCCGTCGCTCGAGCGTCCCGACCTGCAGCTGCATTTCTGCACGGCGCTCGTCGACGACCACAACCGCAAGATGCACTGGGGGTTCGGCTATTCGCTGCACGTGTGCGCGCTGCGGCCGTTCAGCCGCGGCACGGTCGCGCTCGCGAGCGGCGATGCGCGCGACGCGCCGCTGATCGATCCGCGCTTCTTCAGCGATTCACGCGATCTCGACCTGCTCGTGCGCGGCACGCAGGCGATGCGCCGCATCCTGTCGCAGGCGCCGCTCGCGTCGCAGGGCGGGCGCGAGCTGTACACGCGGGCGGACCAGAGCGAGGCCGAGCTGCGCGCGACGATCGTCGCGCATGCCGACACGATCTACCACCCGGTCGGCACGTGCCGGATGGGCTCGGATGCGCGTGCGGTCGTCGATCCGCAGTTGCGCGTGCGCGGCGTCGAAGGGCTGCGGGTGGTCGATGCGTCGGTGATGCCGACACTGGTCGGCGGGAACACGAATGCGCCGTCGGTGATGATCGGCGAGCGCGCGGCGGACTTCATCGTCGCGGCGCGCAAGGGCGGGGTACCGCGCGGCGAGGCGGCTGCCGCGGTGCACGGCCGCTGAGCGCGGCGCGCGCACGGCAGCGGCCATGCTCAGGCAAACGTATCGACGAGGCCGGCGCGGCTCACGCTCGCGGCGGCCGGTGCGGATTGCGCAACGTCGGCCGGTGCATCGACGGCTGACGGTTCGCCGTTTCCGCGCCGCGACGACTGGCCGCCGGAGAAGGTCTGTTGCGGGTTCTGCTGCGGGGAAGCGAAGCCGCCGTCGCTGACGGTCGTGCTGCCGAGCCCGAGCCCGCCCGCTTCCATCGCCTCGCGCAGCTTCGGCAGCGCGGCTTCGACGGCTTCGCGCACCTGTGCGTGCTGCGACACGAACAGCGCGTGCGCATGGTTGTCCGCGACGCGCAGCACGACCTGCAGCGGCCCGAGATCGGGCGGGTTGAGCGTCAGCTCGGCGCTCTGCTGGTGCGCATTCGACAGGAACACGACCTTCTGGCTCAGGGCGTCCGTCCAGTCGGCGCTGCCGACGTGCGGCGCGAGCACGTGCGCGTTGGCGGAGGCGATCGCACCGGCGGCCGGCGACAGCTGCAGGTTCGCCTGCGCGGCGGCCGCGGCCGTTGCGCCGGCCGCGAGCGTCGCGCTGGCGGCCGGATCGGTCGCGTCGCCGGCGGCCGCGAGGGCATGCTGCGCGCCGGACTGCGCGTTCGCGTCGGCCTGCAGCGCCTGCGGCGTGGCCTGGGCCGGCGCCTGCTGGGTGGCGAGCGCGCCTTTCGCATCGGCGAGCGTACGGTCGAACGTCGGCACCTTCGGCGTCAGCGGCGCGGCGGCGCTCGACGCGGTAGCCGCCGGCGCCGAGGTCGTTGCCGCTGCGGACGTGCCGGTTGCCGGCAGCGCGATCGCGCCCGCACCGCCCGTCAGCTTGGCGAGCGCGGCTTGCAGCGCGTCGCGGCTCGACGCCGGTTCGAGCGGCAGGGCAGCCGTATCCCGGGTTGCATGATCGGCCAGCGTCGCCGTGGCGTCGGGCTGGCCGGACACGGCCGTTTTTTGCGTCGTGTCGGCGACAGCGGCAGCGGCGGCGGTGCCAGCCGCATCGGCCGGCGTCGTCGCGTTGTCCGTGCGCGCCTGCAGTTGCGCCTGCACGGCCGCGGCGGCCGCGAGCGCGGCGGCGTCCGGACTGGTCGTCGCGTTCGCGGCGTCGGTCGACTTGTCGTCGTCGTCCGTGCCCGACGGCTTCGTGCCGGCGGCCGGCTTCGACGCGGCCTGCGTCGTCGACGCATCGGGCGCGGCGGTACTCGACGCGTCGCGACGCGTGACGACGCTTTGCTTCAGCGTCTGCGCGAACGGCACGGCGGTCGCGGTCGCCGATGCATCGTTGCCGGCGGCGGACGAACCCGCGCCGCGGGCGGCCTTGAGTGCGGCGCCGGCGGTATCGAGCAGCGCGCCGAGCAGGGGCAGGGGAGGCATGTCGGTTCTCTCGTTCGAATGCGGTGGTCGGTTACGACGAGCGGGCCGCGTCGGCCCGCATGCGCAGGATCTTCGCGGCGTGTTCGTCGGCGTCGCGCTGTTCGCGCCGGGCCTCGCGCGTCGCTGCCTGCGCGACGCCGCGCGCCTGCAGGATTTCATACGAGCCGACGGTGCGTTTCTTTTGCTGCCAGTTCGGGCGCGCTTCGTCGATGCGGACTTCGGCGGCGGCCAGCACGTTGCGCTGCTGCGCGATCGCCGCGTCGAGCGTGTCGATGAACGCCTGGAAATTGCGCCAGTTGCCGGCCGGCATCCCGTGTTGCGCGGACTGCGCGAAGCGTGCGTGATATTCGTCGCGGTAGCGCAGCAGCGCGTCGAGCTGTTCGGCGGCCGCGGTGCGGTCGCGCTGCGCGGTGCCGAGCTGCTTCGCGGCCGAGTCGAGGTCGTCCTGCGCACGGTCGAGCAGCAGTTGAAGGGGAAAGCCGTGAGCCATCGGGATCAGCCTCCGTAAGCGTCGAACAGCGCATCGAGCGCGGCGAGGCTCGGTGCGAACGGCGCGCATTCGCGAAAGCCCTGCTGCAGGAATGCCTCGATGCGCGGATAGAGCGCGATCGCGCGGTCGAGCTGCGCGTCGCGGCCGGGTGCGTAGGCGCCGACCGCGATCAGGTCGCGATTGCGCTGATAGCGCGACAGCATCTGCTTGAACTGCCGTACATGATCGAGATGGCCTTCGTCGATCAGCGCCGTCATCGCGCGGCTGATCGACGCCTCGATGTCGATCGCGGGATAGTGGCCGGCCTCGGCGAGCGCGCGCGACAGCACGATGTGGCCGTCGAGGATCGCGCGCGCCGAATCGGCGATCGGATCCTGCTGGTCGTCGCCTTCGGTCAGCACCGTGTAGAACGCGGTGATCGAGCCGCCGCCCTCGGGCCCGTTGCCGGTGCGCTCGACGAGCGCGGGCAGCTTCGCGAACACCGACGGCGGATAACCCTTGGTCGCGGGCGGCTCGCCGATCGCCAGCGCGATCTCGCGCTGCGCCATCGCGTAGCGCGTCAGCGAATCCATCAGCAGCAGCACGTGCTTGCCCTGGTCGCGGAAATACTCGGCGAGCGAGGTCGCGTACGCGGCGCCCTGCATCCGCAGCAGCGGCGACACGTCGGCCGGCGCGGCGACGACGACCGAGCGCGCGAGCCCGTCCTCGCCGAGGATCTGTTCGATGAATTCCTTCACTTCGCGGCCGCGTTCGCCGATCAGCCCGATCACGATCACTTCGGCGCTCGTGTAGCGCGCCATCGTGCCGAGCAGTACCGACTTGCCGACGCCCGAGCCCGCGAACAGGCCCATCCGCTGGCCGCGGCCGACGGTGAGCAGCGCGTTGATTGCGCGCACGCCGACGTCGAGCACGTGGTGGATCGGCTCCCGATCGAGCGGGTTGATCGACGGCGCCGACAGCGGCGCATCGACTTTCGCGGTGAGCGGGCCGAGGCCGTCGAGCGGGCGGCCCGACGCGTCGACGACGCGCCCGAGCATCTCCCAGCCGACCGGCAGCCGCTTCGCGCCCGCGAGCGGGTCGGCAACGGGCGCGGCCTCCCGCGGCCACACGCGCGCGCCGGGCAGGACGCCGGCGACGTCGGTGGTCGGCATCAGGAACAGGCGGTCGCCGGCGAAGCCGACGACTTCGGCTTCCGCATGCGGCAGCGTGCTGCCGGGCGGCAGTTCGATCGTGCATTCGGCGCCGACCGACAGGCGCAGCCCGATCGCCTCGAGCACGAGGCCGGCCGCGCGCGTGAGGCGCCCGCAGGGCCGCAGCGGCAGCGCGCGGTGGCTGCGCGCGGCGAGCCCGTTCAGGTGCGTGCGCCAGTGCGCGAGATGCGGATTGTGCGGCGCGCGCGGGGCGGCGGCAGCGGTGTCGGCGCCCGCGTGCGGCGCGGCGGAGTGAGCGGTATCGTGCGCGGCGGCCGGCCCGAACGACGCGAGCGCGAGCTCGCGCTCGAGCGGCGTCATGCCGTCGTGCGCGAGCGCCTCGGGCGGCCGCGTTACCACGTGCTCACCTTGCCGATCGCGGCGGCGACGCGCTGCCAGCGGGTGGGCAGCGTCGCGTCGACCTCGCCGGTCGCGGCGTGCGCGCGGCAGCCGCCGCGCTCGATCGACGCGTCGGTGCGCACGGTCCAGCCGAGCGTATCGAGATCGTCCTGCAGATAGGCTTCGACGACGGGCAGGTCGGCCGGATTCACCGCGAGATGTGGCGCGCCGGACAGCGCGGGTTCGGCCGCGAGCACGTCGCGCACGGCCGCGACCAGCGCGGCCGGGTCATGCTTCACGTGCTGGCGCACGACCTGCTGCGCGATGTCGAGCGCGAGCTGCGCGATGTCGGACGCGAGATCGTGCTCGATGTTCGACACGGCCTCGCGGAACGATGCGGCAAGCGCCGCCAGCTGCGCGGCCTGTTCGCGCGCGTCGGCCTGGCCGGCCTCGAAACCCTGTTCGCGGCCCTGCTCGAAACCGGCCTGATAGCCGAGCGCCTGGCCTTCGACGTGGCCGGCGGCATGGCCTTCGGCGTGCGCGGCGTCGCGCACGCGCTGCAGGTCCTTGGCGAGCGCGGCGGCAGCGGCCGCCGCGTCGTCGGGCGGCGGCGGGGGCGGCGGCGGGTCGAACGACGCCATCTCCCACCGCTGGTACGCGGTGAGGGTGCCCACGCGATCGCTCGCCGAATCAGACATACGCGTCTTCCGCCTTGCCGCCGATCACGATCTGGCCGCTCTCGGCGAGATTGCGCACGATCTGCAGGATGCGGCGCTGCTGCGTCTCCACTTCGGACACGCGCACCGGGCCGCGCGCGTCGAGATCCTCGGCGAGCAGTTCGGCCGCGCGCTGCGACATGTTCGCGAGGAACTTCTGGCGCAGGGCGGGCGGCGCGCCCTTCAGCGCGATGATCAGCGTTTCCGACTCGACTTCCTTGAGCACCATCTGGATCGCGCGATCCTCGAGGTCGAGCAGGTTCTCGAATACGAACATCTGGTCGACGATCTTCTGCGCGAGATCGGCGTCGTACTGGCGCACGCTTTCGAGCACGCCTTCCTCGTGCACGCTCGTCATGAAGTTCAGGATCTCGGCCGCGGTGCGGATGCCGCCCATCGGGCTGCGCTTCAGGTTGTCGCTGCCGGACAGCAGGCCCGTCAGCACGTCGTCGAGTTCGCGCAGCGCGGCCGGCTGGATGCCGTCGAGCGTCGCGATCCGCAGCAGCACGTCGTTACGCAGCCGCTCGGTGAAGCACGATGCGATCTCCGATGCCTGGTCGCGGTCGAGGTGCACGAGGATCGTCGCGATGATCTGCGGATGCTCGTTCTTGATCAGTTCGGCCACGGCGCCCGAGTCCATCCACTTCAGGCCCTCGATGCCGCTCGTGTCGCTGCCCTGCAGGATGCGGTCGATCAGCACGCCGGCCTTGTCCTCGCCGAGCGCCTTCGTCAGCACCGAGCGGATGTAGTCGCTCGAATCGAGCGACAGCGCGGTGTGCTGCTCGGCTTCCTTCGCGAACTCCTGCAGCACGTCCTCGACCTGCTCGCGCGTGACGTTCTTCAGCGCGGCCATCGCGGCGCCGATCTTCTGGACCTCGCGCGGCGCGAGGAACTTGAATACCTGCGCGGCCTCTTCCTCGCCGATCGACATCAGCAGCAGCGCGCTCTTGGTCAAGCCTTCAGCGTTCATCGGACACCCAGTTCTTCACGACGGTGGCGACGATCTTCGGATCCTGGCGGGCGATCGTGCGCGCGTAGTCGAGGTTGCGTTCGTAGCGGTTCTTCTCGGTTTCGAAGCCGAGCAGCATCGTGTCGGGCTCCTCCGTCTTGGCCGGCGCGGGCAGGCCGTCGAGCGCGACCGGATCCTCCGGCGCCGCGAGCGCCGGCGCGGCCGGCTCGGGCGGCGGGAACGCGCGGCGCATCGCCGGGCGCACGAACATGAAGTAGAGCGCCGCCGCGGCCGCCGCGATGCCGAGCCACTTCGCGGCTTCCTTCGCCATCGCGATCATGTCGGGCTGGCGCCACCACGGCAGGTCGGCATACGGGTCGCTCGCGGTCGAGAACGCGCTGTTCACGACGTTCACCGAGTCGCCGCGCTTCTCGTCGTAGCCCATCGCGTCCTTCACGAGCTGCTCGACCTGCGCGAGCTTCGCGGGCGGCAGCGGCTGCATCGTCACGTGGCCCTTCGCGTCGGCGACCGGCTGGTAGTTGACGACGACCGCGACCGACAGCCGCTTCACGCTGCCCATCGGCTGTTCGAGGTGACGGATCGTCTTGTCGAGTTCGTAGTTGGTCGTCTGGTCCTTGCGGTCGCTGACCGGCGTCGTCTGCGGCGCGTTCTGGCCGTTGCCGGCGACCACCGGCGCGGACGCCGGCTGCGGCGGCGTGTTCGACAGCGCGCCCGGCACGCCGGAGGCGCCGCCCTGCGCGAGTTCGGTCGAGCTGCTGGTCTGCTGGCTGCGGATCGCCGATTGCTGCGGATTGCCGTTCGGGCCGTAGCTTTCGGACGTCTGCTCGACCTTCGAGAAATCGAGGTCCGCGCTGACCTGCGAGCGCGCGTTGCCGGCGCCGAAGATCGGCGCGAGGATCGCGTCGATGCGCTTCTGCGTGTTGCGCTCGACCTGCTGCACGTACTTGAGCTGGCTCGCGTCGAGGCCGGAGGCGGACGCGGTCTGGGTCAGCAGGTTGCCGTCCTGGTCGACGATCGTCACGTTCTTCGCGGGCATGTCGGGCACGCCGGACGACACCATCCGCGTGATCGCCTGGACCTGTCCCTCGTCGAGCACGCGGCCCGGGTAGAGGTCGACGAACACGGACGCGCTCGGCGCTTCCTTGTCGCGCACGAAGACCGACGGCTTCGGGATCGCGAGATGCACGCGCGCGCTGCGCACGGCGTTGATCGATTCGATGGTGCGCTGCAGCTCGCCTTCGAGCGCGCGCTGGTAATTGATCTGCTCGGCGAACTGGCTGATGCCGAATTTCTGGTTGTCCATCAGCTCGAAGCCGACCGAGCCGCCCTTCGGCAGGCCCATCGCGGCGAGCTTCAGGCGCGTTTCGTGCACCTGGTTCGACGGCACGAGGATCGCGCCGCCGGCGTCGGCGAACTTGTAGGGAACGTTTGCCTGCTGGAGCGCGGCAATGATCGCGCCGCCGTCGCGGTCCGACAGGTTGCTGTACAGCACGCGGTAGTCGGGCGCGCGGCTCCACAGCACGAGCGCGGTGATCGCGGCGATCGCGAACGCGACGGCGATCAGGAACGGCAGCTTCGGGTTGCCCTTCATCCGCGAGATGCCGGGAATGCGTTCCGCGAAGCCGCCCAGCCCGAAGTCAGCGCCGGCGACACCCGCGCCCGGCAGCGCGGCGGCCGCGGCGGCGCCGGGCGCCGGGCTGGCGAGGCCCGCGCGGGCGTCGGGGTTGATCAGCGAGTTGGCCTGCGAATCCATGCGTCGAGTTTCTCCGGAGCGGGACCACTGAGCCCGCTCGGACGAGCGGGCGGACAATGACACGATGCGATTATCGGGATCCCACGCGCACTCCGATCGACCGAAAAGAGCGGGGTTTCCCCCGTACTTTCTCGGCTTTGACAGGCGGCGCGCTGCTATCCTTTTTTGCGATCCGGCATGGTGCGCGTGGTGCGGCGCCGGCGGAACGCCCGGTGCGTCCGGGTCTCTTCTCTAAGTCTGGGGACAGCATGACTGCGAACGTCAGCGGAATCGGTTCGGTGTTGCAACAGATGCAGTCGATGGCCGCGCAGGCGTCCGGCGGCGTCGCGAGCCCGACGGCGGCGCTTGCCGGCTCGGGCGCGGCGACGGCCAGCACGTTCGCGAGCGCGATGAAGGCGTCGCTCGACAAGATCAGCGGCGACCAGCAGCACGCGCTCGGCGAGGCGAAGGCGTTCGAGGTCGGCGCGCCGAACGTATCGCTGAACGACGTGATGGTCGACATGCAGAAAGCCAACATCGGCTTCCAGTTCGGACTCCAGGTCCGCAACAAGCTCGTGAGCGCCTACAACGACATCATGCAGATGTCGGTGTGACGGGCGTGCCGGGCGGGGCCGGCGGGCCGGCTTCCCGAGCCGGCGGCCGCCGCTTGCGCCTAAAGGTTTTCAAATCCCTTCCGATAACTCCGGAGAAGGCCGCGCCGTGCGATGCACGGCGGCGGCGACCGTATAGCCAAGGCAAGACAAGGAGAAGCGCATGTTTTCCCCAGGGCACGCTGGAGCCAGTGCATACGCGCGTGTCGGCGTCGAGACGGGGGTGATGGGCGCCTCCCCGCACCGGCTGATCGCGATGCTGTACCAGGGCGCGCGGCAAGCGATCGCGCTGGCGCGCATGCATTTGCAGCAGGGCAACGTGCCCGCGCGCGGCGACGCGATCGGCAAGGCGATCCGGATCGTCGAGAGCGGCCTGCAGGCATCGTTGAACCACGACGCGGGCGGCGAGATCGCGGACCGGCTGGGCGCGCTGTATGCGTATATCGGCCGGCGCCTGCTCGACGCGAACGCGCAGGCGAGCGACGCGATGCTGGTCGAGGTCGACGGGCTGCTCGCGACGCTCGAGGAAGCTTGGACGGGCATCGCCCCGGAAGTCGCGCGGATGGCCGCGCAACAGGCAGCGGAAGCATCACGATGAATCACAAGGCCGAATACTTCGCACGTTACGAGGCGCTCGCCGCCGTGTCGGGGCGCATGCTGTGCGCCGCCCGCGGCGCCGACTGGAGCGCGTTGCCGGGGTTGCAGGCCGAATTCATGCAGCTTGTCGACGGGCTGAAGGAAGCCGATCCGGGCGTCGCGCTCGACGAATCGGATCTCGGCCGCAAGCTCGACCTGATCCGCCGCATCCTGGCCGACGACGCGGCGATCCGCGATCTCGCGAGCCCGGACGTCGCGCGGCTGTCCGCGCTGTTCGAGGCGCGGCGCTCGACCCAGGTATTGACCGATCTCTATCGCGCGCGCGGCTAGGGCCCGTCGACGGGAGAGGCCGGCGCGCCGTACCCGCGGATGGCACCGGCGTGCCGTGCCCGGATTCGCAACGAAGTGGCTGAGGTGAGCAGGCTCCGATCATGACCGGTATCGACTCCGTTGCGGCCGCGCTGCTGGCAAGCCGCCTCGACAGCCTGCTGACCGACACCGTATCGGCACCCGCCGGCGGCGGCGCGACCGCGCAGGTCGGCACGCCGGGCAGCGGTGCGCCGTCGTCGTCGCCGGCCGGCAGCCCGCCGGCCGCGCCGCCGGCCTCCACGCAGACCGCGCTGTCCGACGTCGGGCGCGTGCTCGACGCGATTTCACGCGCGGGCGGCGATGCGACGCCCGCGATTGCCGGCCGCACGCCGCTGCTGGCCGATCCCGCCGTGCTGCTGACCGATCCGGCCGTGCCGGCGCCCGTTGCCGCCGCCCCCGCGTCGGCTGCATCCGCGCCGGCTGCGCCGTCCCCGCCGGCCTCCGCGGCGGCATCGTCCGCCGCGGCCGCCCGTGAAGCGGCCGCGCCGCTGCCGGTCGCCGCGCTGCGCGCGGCGCTCGCGCAGGCCGTGAGCGAGAGCGGCCTCTTCTACGAATCCCATCTGGCGCAGTGGCTGGCCGGCCAGCGTCCGCTCGCGGCGCTGATGCGCGAGCCGCAGGCGCGCCTGACGGCCGCACTCGCGCCGGCCGATCCCGATGCGTTGCCGTCCGGTTCGACCGATGTGCTGGACGAGCTGCTGGCGCAGCGTCCGCCGCCGCCTGCGACCGCGCGGGCGGCCGCGCAGCCGGGTACGCCGGCGCAGGGCGGGGGCGCGGCCCGCGATCCCGCGCAGGCCCTGCCGACGGCCGCCCGGCAGGGCGCATCGTTGCCGCCCGATCCCGCCGATCCGCTGGGCACGCATGCCGACACGCGCTGGACACCGGCGCGGGCCGACCTGGCTGCCGCATCGTCCGATCCGCAGGCGCAGACGCTTGCGACCGTCCATCCGGCCACCGTGCCGATCGTCCGGCAGCAGCTCGATGCGCTCGCGACCGACCAGTTTCGCTGGACCGGCGAGGCCTGGCCGGGCGCGCGGCTCGACTGGACGATCGAGCCCGACGCGCCGGACAACCGCGGGCAGCGCGGCGGAGGGGACGACGCGGGCGACGGCATCGCCTGGCGCACGCGCCTCACGCTGACGCTGCCGTCGCTCGGCACGGTCGATGCGGAACTGGTGCTGAACGGCGCGCAGCTCGTCGCGCGGCTGCGCGCGAACCAGACGGGTGCCGAGCGTCTCACGCGAAACGAGGCCGCGCTGCGGCAGCGGCTCGAAGGGTCGGGGCTCAAGGTCGGCGGACTGTCGATCCGCGCGGTCGACGACGGGCCGGACGGCTTCGACCTGTTCGCGGCCCAGGCGGCCGCCGCCGCGTATGCGCGGGGAGCGGCCGGCGCCCCGCCGACGCAGGTGGCCGACGACGAGGCGCCGCGATGAGCATGACGTCCCGCAAGCGCGCGGCCGCGCTCGTCTACGACCCGAAAGGCGGCGACACGGCGCCGCGTGTGGTTGCGAAGGGGTATGGCCTGCTCGCCGAGATGATCGTCGCACGCGCGCGCGACGCGGGGCTGTACGTGCATACGGCGCCGGAGATGGTGTCGCTGCTGATGCAGGTCGATCTCGACGACCGGATTCCGCCGCAGCTCTACCAGGCCGTCGCCGATCTGCTGGCGTGGCTGTACGCGCTCGATCGCACCGAGGCCGGGCCGGACGACACCGCGCCGCGCTTTCCGCTGCCGCCGCTGCGCTGAGGCGCCTGGCGTCGCGCGACTTCTTACGAAATGCTGTCTCGGCCGTGTCGCGCCAGTCCGACGGCATTTGCCGCATATCGATCGGCATCTCCGTGCAACGCGCACTCATCAGCCGAATCTCTCCATGCATGATGGGCCGCCGCCGGCGACCGTGACGGATTGAGCCGGCGATCGATTTATGTAATGATATCCATTCTCATTTTCATGTTGCCCGGCCGGCGCGCACGCACTGCGCGCCGGCCGTTGTTTTGAACGAATGGAACCTTTCGCGTGAACGCGCCCGAAACGATCGACCCGCCCAAGACGGGCATGCCGCGCGCCGGCGTCACCGTGCTGCACCCGGCGGGCCGCCCGCTCAGCGACGACGAACTGGCCGCGCGCCGCCAGCGCTCGCGGCGCGCCACCTTCATCAAGTGGCTGCGCAAGGTGCACGGCTGGGTCGGGCTGTGGGGCGCGGTGCTCGGGCTGCTGTTCGGCGTGACGGGCGTGCTGCTCAATCACCGCGCGCCGCCGCTGAAGATCCCGACCGGCGAGCCGCAGGTCGAGGAGATGCAGATCGCGCTGCCGGATCCGGTGCCGAAGACGCCCGCCGCGATGACGAAGTGGCTGCAGCAGGAGCTGCATTTCGACGGCAAGCCGGGCCGCATGCGCAAGGAGCCCGCGCAGGCCGTCGCGTGGGGCGACAAACGCGTGATGCAGCCCGAGCACTGGCAGTTCGGCGTGTTCGGCCCGCACCAGAACCTGCAGGCCGAATACTGGGTCGGCAACGGCTACGTATCGGTGAAGCGTACCGGCAATACGTTCCTGACGACGCTGAACAACCTGCATCGCGGCGTCGGGATGAACCTCGGCTGGGTGCTGCTGATGGATACGATCGCGGGCTCGCTGATCCTGCTGTCGCTGACCGGCGTGCTGTTGTGGACCGAGTTGAACAAGCGCCGCACGGTCGGCGTCGTGCTGGTGGTCGGTTCGGTCGCCGCGGCGCTGGCCGCCGGCCTGGCCTGATCGGGGTTCGCGCCGGGCGGTCGCCGGCGCGATCGTCGTTGGCCGCCGCGGCGGCTCAGAGCCCGCAGGCCGCGCCGCTGTTCGCCGCGATCTCGCGGGCGGCTTTCGCGCCTTCGACCTGCAGGATCGTCGGCAGCGACACGTGATTCTTCGCGGCCGTGACCTCGGCGAGGATCGAGATCGCGATTTCCGGCGGCGTCCTGCTGCCGATGTAGATGCCGGCCGGCCCGTGCAGCCGGCCCAGTTCCGCTTCGTTCAGGTCGAATTCGCGCAGCCGTTCGCGCCGCGCCGCATTGTTGCGCCGCGAGCCGAGCGCGCCCACGTAGAACGCGGGCGTCTTCAGCGCTTCCATCAGCGCGAGATCGTCGAGCTTCGGGTCGTGCGTCAGCGCGATCACGGCCGAACGCGCATCGAGCTTCATCTCGAGCACCGTATCGTCGGGCATCGTGCGCACGACGCGCGTGCCCGGCACGTCCCACGCATCCGTGTATTCCTCGCGCGGATCGCACACCGTTACCTGGTAGTCGAGCCCGACCGCGATCTGGCACAGATAGCGTGACAACTGGCCGGCGCCGATCACGAGCATCCGGTAGCGCGGCCCGTGGATCGTCACGAGCCGCTCGCCGTCGAACGCGAGCCCGTCGGTGGCCTGGGCGGGCGACAGCGACGCGCGGCCGGTCGCGAGCGTCATCGTGCGCGTGACGAGGCGGCCGGCCTCGACTTCCGCGCACAGCGCGGCAATCCCGCTGTCGCGCGTGAGCGGCTCGAGCACGAGCTGGATCGTGCCGCCGCACGGCAGCCCGAAGCGGTGCGCCTCCTCGGCCGTCACGCCGTACTTCAGCGCTTCCGGGCGCGCGTCGGCCGCGATGCCGCTCGCGTGCACGCGGGCGATCAGGTCGTCCTCGATGCAGCCGCCGGACACGGAGCCGACCACCAGGCCGTCCTCGCGCACCGCGAGCATCGCGCCTTCGGGGCGCGGCGACGAGCCCCACGTCTTCACGACCGTCACGAGCAGCACGCGGCGCCCTTCTTCGAGCCAGCGCGCGCTGGATTTCAGTACATCGAGATCGACACTTTCCATCGTGTTTTCCTGTTGCCGGACGGCCCTTTGCCCGGGACCGTCGTTCGATGGCGGGATTATGAACCGCGCGGCGCACGCGTGCAGGCGGCGTGGCGGCCCGTGCGGGCAAATCCGGAGAATCGGGCAAGAGATCGCGACGATCGGACAGCGATCGTGCGCGGGAACCGCGCCTGGCCGGTTCGGGGGACGGGGCGCGCAGGGCCGGTGGCGGCCCCGCGGCTGTCGCGTTCGTCGTCGCGCGGCATGGGCGCGCGACGACGGCGCTCAGTGCGCGTCGTGGTGGCCGTGCGCGAGCTTCGAGTGGTGCCGCGAGTACAGGAAGTAGATCGCGAGACCGATCACGAGCCAGATGCCGAATGCGGCCCACGTGACGGGCTGCAGGTTCAGCATCAGGAACAGGCACGCCGCGACCGCGAGGATCGGCACCACGGGCACGCCCGGGCAGCGGAACGCGCGCGGCAGGTCGGGGTGCGTGCGGCGCAGCACGAGCACCGCGATCGACACCATCGAGAATGCCGCGAGCGTGCCGATGTTGATCAGTTCGGCGAGCACGTTGAGCGGCACGAGCGCGGCGATCAGCCCGAAGAACAGGCCGACGAGCCAGGTCGTCAGGAACGGCGTCGCGTAGCGCGGGTGCACGCGCGACAGCATCGCCGGCAGCAGCCCGTCGCGCGACATCGCGAAGATCACGCGCGTCTGGCCGTAGCTCATCACGAGAATCACGGTCAGCATGCCGAGCACCGCGCCGAGATCGATGAAGCCCGCGACCCACGTCTCGCCGGCAACCTGCAGCGCGTACGAGATCGGGTGCGAGATGTTCGCGTACCGGGCCGCCGGCACGATGCCGGTCGCGACCGCGGCGACCGTCACGTACAGCACCGCGCACACCGCGAGCGACGCGATGATGCCGATCGGCAGGTCGCGTTTCGGGTTCTTCACCTCCTCGGCCGCCGACGACACCGCGTCGAAGCCGATGAACGCGAAGAACATCACGGCCGCGGCGCCGAACACGCCGTTCCAGCCGTGCGGCATGAACGGCTTCCAGTTCGCGGGCGTCACGTGGAACAGGCCGACCGCGATCACGAGCAGCACGACCGACACCTTGATGAACACCATGATGTTGTTGATGCGGGTCGACTCGCGGATGCCGATCGACAGCAGCGTCGTGATCACGATCATCACGAGGAACGCGGGCAGGTTGAACCACGTGACGACGCCCGGCACGGCGCCGGGCGCGGCCGTCAGCACGGTCGGCAGCGACAGTCCGAAGCCCTGCAGCAGCGACTGCAGGTAGCCCGACCAGCCGACCGACACGGCCGACGACGCGAGGCCGTATTCGAGCATCAGGTCCCAGCCGATGATCCACGCGACGAGCTCGCCGAGCGTCGCGTACGAATACGTGTAGATCGAGCCGGCGACGGGGATCGTCGACGCGAATTCCGCGTACGACAGCGCCGCGAGGCCGCACGCGATCGCGGCGATCACGAACGACAGCATCAGCGCGGGGCCGGCCTGCACGGCGCCGGTGCCGGTCAGCACGAAGATGCCGGTGCCGATGATCGCGCCGATGCCGAGGAAGGTGAGGTCGATCGCGCCGAGCGCTTTCTTGAGCCCGGCGGCGTGCGCGCCGGCGATCATGCGATCGACGTTTTTCTTGCGGAAGAGAGACATTGCGGATGAATCGCCGGCGCGCGCAGGGGCGGCGCGCTGACTGAGTGAAAACCCGCAATTTTAGCCGATTTGACGAACAAGACCCGCTGCGGCGCAGCGGCGTGTCGCGGAATCGTCCGGAAAAACAAGCGCTTGCGCGCGAAACGGGGGGCGGTTTGAAGGCGACGCGGCACGTGCCGCGTCGTGGAATCGGACGAATCCGAGGTGGCGAGCCAATCGGGCCGGCCCAACGCCGGCGGGCCGGTCAGGCGCCGGTCGCGGGCGCCATGTCGACCAGCCGGTTGCTCATCACGTAGAACGTGAGTTCCGCGTTGTTCGACAGCCGCATCTTCTCGAGCAGCCGCGACCGGTACACGCTCACCGTCTTCACGGACAGCGACAGCGTGTTCGCGATGTCGGTGAGCCGCTTGCCCGACGCGAGCATGCAGAGCGTCTGGTATTCGCGGTCGGACAGCTTCTCGTGCGGCAGTGGCTCGTTCTCGAACGACACGTATTCGGCGAGCGCCTCGGCCATCGCGGGGCTCACGTACTTGCGGCCGGCCGCGACCTGCTGGATCGCGCCGATCATCTGCGCGGCGTTGACCGTCTTCGACAGGTAGCCGGCCGCGCCGGCCTTCAGCGCGCGTACCGCGTACTGGTCCTCGCGGTACATCGAGAACATCAGCACCGGCGTGCGCGGCAGCTTGCGCTTGAGGCGCTTGAGCACCTCGATGCCGTTGGTGTCCGGGAGCGAGATGTCGAGCAGGATCACGTCGAATTCCTGCTTGTCGACGGCCGCCATCGCGTCGCCGCCGGTCTCGGCCTCGGTGACGTCGCGCGCGATGCCGCGGTCGATCAGCAGCTGGCGAATCCCTTGCCGGACGATCGCGTGATCGTCCACGAGCAGGATGTTCAGGCTCATGACGACCTCACGAAAGCGACGCGCGGCGGGCCGCGACGGGCACCGCGAGCAGCGAATCCCACGCGAAACGCGCGGTGACGCGCGTGCCGCGGCCGTTTTCCGGCGTGGCCGTCTCGAAGCCGCCGCCGAAGGCCTCGCAGCGGGCGCGCATGCCGGCGAGGCCGTAGCCGGTGCGGCGGCTGCGCGCGAAACCGGTCCCATCGTCGGCGACAATCAGTGACAGATGCGTGCCGTCGGTGACGATCCGTACGTCGACCGACGTCGCGCGGGCGTGCTTCGCGACGTTCGACAGCGCTTCCTGCGCGACGCGGAATATCGCGAGTGCGCTGGCGCCGGCGATCTGCGTGAGGCGCGCGTCGGCCGCACACACGAAGCTCGTGCGCAGGCCGGTGCGCGCCGCGTGCGTGTCGATCCACGACGACAGCGCGCCGATCATGCCCGCGTCGAGCGCCGGCGTGTCGCGTTCGTCGATCAGCCGGCGATTCGCGTCGGTGGCGGCGTCGAGCGCCTGCTGCGCCAGCTCCAGCGCGCGCAGGCAGCCGTCCGGCGCATCGGCCGGCAGCCACGTTTGAACGTTTGCGAGGGCGAAACGGGCAGCGGTCAATTCGGCGCCGAGCCCGTCGTGCAGCTCGCCGGCCAGATGGCGGCGGGCGGCTTCGTCGGCGGCGAGCAATTGGGCGGACAGGGCCGCGATCCGTGCGGCGGAGGCGTCGCGTCCGGACGCGGTGTCGGGAACGGGCGGAGTCGCGGCGCGGTTGGGCACGCGCTGCTGCGACGGGAACGGGGCGTGGGCGCCCGCGGGCGCGTTAAGCGACGTATCCATGACTCTCCCTGCTGTCAGAAAGCGGTTCAGACACCGGCTGGCTGCGTGAATCGGCTGCCGTTTCGATGACGGTCGCCGCCAGAGAATCGCTCCATGCCGAGGTAACAAAAGTTACACCTTGTAACACTTGCATCCGACCCTTCCACTCTCATTCGAACGACAACCACGCGCGCCGAATAATATCTCAAAATTTCCGAAAAGGTCATGTCGGGCGGACATTTAAGGGTAAATGTGAATAATCGGAATGAACCTGTTGTAGGAAAAACACTGACACCCGACGACCCGGCGATGACGTATCCAAATGTAACTATTTGAGATGAGATGGTCCCAGTTTGTTACGAATTCGCCAAGTGCGGACGAAAAAAAACCGGAGCTTTTGCTCCGGTTCTTGACGATGCGCAAATCTGGGGACTGATCAGTCCACGAACGCGCGCTCGATCACGTAGTGGCCCGGTGCGCTGTTCTTGCCTTCGACGAGGCCGGCCTGCTTCAGCAGGTCGGTCGTGTCCTTCAGCATCGCGGTGCTGCCGCACAGCATCACGCGGTCGTTTTCCGGCGAGAACGGCGGGACGTCGAGATCCGTGAACAGCTTGCCCGTCGCGATCAGGTCGGTGATCCGGCCCTCGTTGTCGAACGCTTCGCGCGTGACCGTCGGGTAGTAGACGAGCTTTTCCTTGATGATGTCGCCGAGGTACTCGTGGCCCGGCAGGTCGTGCTTGATGTAGTCCATGTACGCGAGCTCGCCCTTCAGGCGGCACGTGTGCGTCAGGATCACCTTGTCGAAGCGCTCGTAGATCTCCGGATCGCGGATGATCGACATGAACGGCGCGAGGCCCGTGCCCGTCGACAGCATCCACAGCGTCTTGCCCGGCAGCAGGTTGTCGGCGACCAGCGTGCCCGTCGGCTTCTTGCCGATCAGCACGGTGTCGCCCACCTTCAGGTGCTGCAGGCGCGACGTCAGCGGGCCGTTCTGCACCTTGATGCTGAAGAATTCGAGATGCTCTTCGTAGTTCGGGCTGACGATCGAGTAGGCGCGCGCGAGCGGCTTGCCGTCGACCTCGAGGCCGACCATCGTGAATTCGCCGTTGTTGAAGCGCAGGCTCGCCTCACGGGTGCAGGTGAAGCTGAACAGCGTGTCGGTCCAGTGATGGACGGATTGGACGGTGGCGGTGTCGTATTTGCTCATGGCTTTGAAAACGGACGCGCGTGGCGAACGCGTGTAACGGGCCCAAAAACGGGCAAAAAAACCGAGTGCGACGGCCCGATCCTGGATCGGCCGGCCGGCGCGTCGGACACGCGCCTTCTCGATGACAGACGTTTGAGGAACTCGTTATTTTACCCTGTTGACGCCGATCGCGGGCTTGACCCCCGCGGCTGCGCGGATTTGGCGCAACAAATGCTTGCAACGAGCTTTCAGCGATCGGCCGCGAGTTTCGCGCCGAGGCCGACGAGCGCGACGCCGCACAGCGCGTCGAGCGGGCGCCGCACGCGCCGGTAGCCGCGCTGCGCGCGCGGGCTCGCGAACAGGTACGCGACGCACGAATACCAGCCGGCCGACAGCACGCCGATCGTCACCAGCACCGCGCCGTCGAACCACAGCGGCACGTGCGCGGGCAGCATCGCCGCGAACACGCTGGTCCAGAACGCGCACGACTTCGGGTTCGTCAGGCACGTGAACAGGCCGCTGCGGTACGCGCGCAGGTAGTCGCGCGCCTGCGGCGCGGCCTGCGGCGCGGCGGCGTCCGGCGCGTCGACCGGCGCCGCGTCGCGGCGCACGCCCGCGCGCAGCAGTTTCAAGCCGAAATACACGAGATACACGGCGCCGCCGATCCGGATCGCCTCGTACAGCCATTCGACCTGGTGCAGCACGGCCGCGAGACCGAGCATCGCGAGCGTCGCCCACGCGACCGACGCGGTGCCGACGCCGAGCGCCGACGCGGCGCCCAGGCTGCGCCGGCCGGCGAGCGACAGTTGCGAAATCATGAAGAAATTCGGGCCGGGCGTGATCGCCGCGACGAGGTAGACGACGGCGATCTGCAGCAGGATCGGCAGGTAGGTCATGGCGGCGCGGCCCGGCGGCGGGGCGAGGGCGGAATGGGCAAGCCGTTACTGTAGCGCGCGCGGCGCGGCCGCGCTTCGGCGGCGCGCGAGCGGGCCGCTATTGCGGATCGAGCCGCAGGCGCGCGATGTACGGCAGGTGGTCGGACAGCCACGCGGCCTCGCCGGACGGCGCGCGCCATTCGAGCGGCGTCAGGCCGCGCACGAACATCTTGTCGAGCGCGAGCGCCGGCGAGAACGCGGGGAACGTGCGGCCCGATTCGCCGAGCAGCGTCGCGACCTCGGACATCCCGATCTCGCCGAACAGCGCGACCGAGTCGTTGCGCCAGTCGTTGAAGTCGCCGGCGAGCATCAGCGGGCCGTCGCCCGCGTTGCGCACGATCCAGTGCGCGATCCAGTGCATCTGGCGCAGCCGCGCGGCGCGCGTGAGCGCGAGGTGCGCGCACAGCAGCGTGACCGGGCGCGCGCCCGCGAGCGTCGCGCGCGCGACGAGCAGCCCGCGCCGCTCGAAGCGGTGCGCGGAGATGTCCCAGCGGCCGCCGAGGTCGAGCGGGTGCGGCGACAGGATCGCGTTGCCGTGCCGCCACGATGGCTTGAAGACGTTCGGCCCGAGCGCGATCTGCCAGTCGAGCGCATGCGCGATCTCGGTGGCCTGGCAATGCCACACGTCGTCGACCGCGTCGTCCATCTGCGCACCGAAGCCGGGCGCGAGCACGGGGCGCGGCATGCGGCGCGCCATCGCTTCCTGCAGGAAATACACGTCGGCGTGCGTCGACTGCATCCAGTTGCGCATCGCGTTCCACGCGGTGAAGCCGAGCGGCGAGCGGCCCTTGTGCAGGTTCCAGCTGACCGCGGTGATTTCGTCGGGCGCGGCGTGCGGTTCGGCGAACGGCAGGGACAGGGCGTCGGCGGACATGACGCTCAGTCCTTCGCGACGTGCGCACGCACGCGGTACACGAGGTGCGGATGCTGCTCGACGAGCGTCCAGTCGGTCCACGCATCGCCGCCGACCGACAGGCCGGGATGGCTCGCGACGATCTGCCGCGGCGACGCCGGTATGCACGGATCGCTGCGCGTCGCGTTTTCGTCGTCGAGTGTTTCCTGCACGTCGAGCGCGAGCGACACCGTGTTCGCACCGGCATCGACGGCGAGCGGCGCGACGGTGACCGAACGCGTGCGCTCGGCCGGCACGACGCGCGCGGCATTGCCGCAGCCGACCGGCACGGCGGACGGATAACGATGGGTATCCGTGCGGCTCTGACCGACGGTGGTGCGCTGCTGGAACGTGTCGATCGTCTGACCGTCGCGCACCACCTGGATCTCCCACGCGACGGAGGCCGGCGCGGGGCTTTGCGCATGGGCGGCGAGCGCGACGCTCGCAAGCAGGACGGCCAGGCCGTGTTTCAGCATGAAACGTCTCCGGAAACGCGCGATAACGGGGAACGGACGCACATCTTACGCCCGATCGATTTCGATCGTGATGTGACAGGACAGGCGGCGACAGGTTCGCCGCACGATGCGGTCCTGCCGGAAAGGTAGGGCCGCCGCACGCGTTTTCAAGCGAAGAAGCGCGCGAACTCGGCGACGGGCGCGCGCTCGGTGACGAGGCGGTTCTCGATCGCGTCGGGGTCCGCGTGGCCGAGCGACATCCCGCAGACGAACTGTTCGTTGGCGGGAATGCCGAGGTGCTCGGCGATGATCCGGTGAAACGGCACGAACGCGGCCTGCGGGCAGGTGTCGAGCCCGCGTGCGCGCGCGGCCGTCATCACGCCCTGCAGGAACATCCCGCAATCGAGCCACGCGCCGTGCGTCATCACGCGGTCGAGCGTGAAGAACAGCGCGACCGGCGCATCGAAGAAACGGAAGTTGCGCGCATGCTGCGCGTGCATGCGCGCCTTCTCGTCGCGGCCGATGTTCAACAGCCCGTACAGGTCCCAGCCGACCTTGCGGCGCCGGTCGACATACGGCGACACCCATTCGCGCGGGTAGTAGTCGTATTCGGCGACGTATTTCTCGTCGCGCGCGGGATCGTCGTGCGCCGCGGTCAGCGCGGCGGCGAGCGCATCGCGCGTGGCGCCCGTCGCGACGTACACGCGCCACGGCTGGATGTTGGTGCCCGACGGCGCGCGGCTCGCGGCTTCGAGGATCGCCTCGAGCGTGTCGCGCGGCACGGGCGTCGGCAGGAAGGCGCGGATCGCGCGGCGCGACGTGAGCGCCGCGTCGACGGCGTCGATCGCATCGGCATGAACGCGCGGGGAAGCAGTGGGGACGGACATCGGCATACCTTCGGGCCATCGGGCGACGCGCCGCGCGGGCGCCGTCGGCAACGCCGGCGCGGCGGGTGGGGGAACCGACGATCATACGCCGCGGCGCGCGGCCGTGCAGCGCGCGCGAGGTGTTAGCAGCAGACTCGCCCGGCTGCTTGCTTGCGCGGTGATGCGGGATCGCTACACTGAAATCGTAAGGGTCTGATGATCATGTGATGGCAAGTGCAGCGAGGTTGGTATGACGACGGCGATGGTGAAACATGAACTGGCGGTGGCCTCCTTCAGCACGGTGTACGACCTCGAGCAGGTCGAGACGGCGCTGAGCGACCTGAACGAGAGCGCGAGCGACGCACTGCGCGCCACTTACGAGCGGATGCTCAAGACGGGGAATCTGCGCTTCTGCGTGAAGCCGAACCGGATGCCGTCGTTCGATGAGCTCGGCGAAGCATTGCCGAATTTCGGCGAGCCGCTCGACGACGTGCGCAAGCAGGTCGCGCTGTGCCTCGAAACGGACGACCGGCTCGAACTGATGCCGATCCTGCTGCTCGGGCCGCCCGGGATCGGCAAGACGCATTTCGCGAAGGCGCTCGCGCACCTGCTCGGCACCGCGTACCACTACGTGCCGATGAGTTCGCTGACGGCCGGCTGGATCCTGTCGGGCGCGTCGTCGCAATGGAAGAACGCGAAGCCCGGCAAGGTGTTCGAGGCGCTCGTGAACGGCAGCTACGCGAACCCGGTGATCGCGGTCGACGAGATCGACAAGGCCGGCAGCGATGCGCAATACGATCCGCTCGGCGCGCTGTACGCGTTGCTCGAGCACGACACGGCGCGCGCGTTCGTCGACGAATTCGCGGAAGTGCCGATCAATGCGGGCAATGTGATCTGGATCGCGACCGCGAACGACGCGCAGGCGATTCCGGAGCCGCTGCTCAACCGGATGAACGTCTACGAGATCGCGCCGCCCGATGCGGCCGGCGCGCGCCGGATCGCGCAGACGATCTACGACGAGATCCGCACGTCGCATGCGTGGGGGCAGCGCTTCCCCGACACGCTCGGCGACGACGCGCTCGACGTGCTGGCCGCGACGCCGCCGCGCACGATGCGCCGCGCGCTGCTGCACGCCTTCGGCGCCGCACGGCTCGACGGCCGCGACGCGATCGGGCCGCACGACATCCGCGCGGACGAAGGCGCCCAGAAGCGCCGGCCGATCGGCTTCTGACGCGCTGGCGCGTGCACGGCCGCGGGGTGGGCGCGCTGCACGCGCCGCCGCTCCGCCGGCGGCCCCGTCGCGACGCGATGCAACCGGGTTCGGCAAGCGAATGAACCGGGACGTACAATTCTCTTCTCCCCCTTCGACGCGTTAGCGGCGCGAAATGTCATGGAGCAGATGGATTGTGTCGTGATCGGCGCGGGCGTCGTCGGTCTGGCGATCGCGCGGGAACTGGCCGCGCGCGGGCGTGAAACGATCGTACTCGAGGCGGCCGACGCGATCGGCACGGGCACGAGTTCGCGCAACAGCGAAGTGATCCACGCGGGGCTCTATTACGCGCGCGGGTCGCTGAAGGCGACGTCGTGCGTGCATGGCCGCGACATGCTGTACGAATTCTGCGAAACGCATCACGTGCCGCACCGGCGTGCGGGCAAGCTGCTCGTCGCGACGAGCGCCGCGCAGGTGAAGCAGCTGAAGGCGATCGCCGCGCGCGCGGTCGAAAACGGCGTGCTCGACCTGCTGCCGCTCACGCGTGCCGAGGCGCAGACGCTCGAGCCCGCGCTCGAATGCGTGGAGGCGCTGTTCTCGCCGTCGACGGGCATCGTCGACAGCCACCAGCTGATGCTCGCGCTGCTCGGCGACGCGCAGCGCGACGGCGCGATGTGCGCGTTGAAATCCCCGGTCGAATCGATCGACGTGCTGCGCGGCGGGCGCTTCGTCGTGCGCACGGGCGGCGACGCGCCGACCGAGATCGAGGCCGCATGCGTGATCAACAGCGCGGGGCTCGGCGCGCAGGCGCTCGCGCGCCGCACGCACGGGCTCGACCCGCGCTGGGTGCCGCCGCTCTATCTCGCGCGCGGCAATTACTTCAGCCTGTCGGGCCGCGCGCCGTTCTCGCACCTGATCTACCCGATGCCCGATCGCGCGGGGCTCGGCGTGCACCTGACGCTCGATCTCGGCGGGCAGGCGCGCTTCGGCCCGGACGTCGAGTGGTGCGATTCGCTGCGCTACGAAGTCGATCCGGCGCGCGCGGGCGCGTTCTACGCGTCGATTCGCGCGTTCTGGCCGGGCCTGCCCGACGGCGCGCTGCAGCCGGCGTACGCGGGCATCCGGCCGAAGCTCGCGGGGCCCGGCGAGCCGCCGGCCGATTTCATCGTGCAGGGCGCCGCGCAGCATGGCGTGCGCGGGCTCGTGAACCTGTTCGGCATCGAGTCGCCGGGGCTCACCGCGTCGCTCGCGCTCGCGCAGCGTGTGGGAGAGATGACCGCCCGCCGTTGACGCGGCGCGCGTGACGGCAGTGCGAAATCCCTTATCTCCGGAATTTCGGCGCGCACATTTATTCGCTTGAGCGTTATTCTGTCGAACGGCTGTCGCCAGAACAGCTTTCAAATCGATAACGTTGGAGCGAGTCCCCCATGAAAACATCCCGTCGGAGTTTCCTGATTACGAGCATTGGTGCCGTGTCCGCGCTGGCGCTGTCGCGCGAAGCGCTGGCCGATGCGCCGATGCTGTCGGAGACGGATCCGACCGCCGTGGCGCTCGGCTACAAGGCCGATGCCACCAAGGTCGACAAGACGAAGTACCCGAAATACGCCGCGGGCCAGGATTGCGCGGCCTGCATGCTGTACCAGGGCAAGAAGGGCTCGGCTTCGGGCCCGTGCGGCGCCTTCCCCGGCAAGCAGGTGTCGGCGAAGGGCTGGTGCAGCGCCTTCTCGAAGATGGGTTGAGGCCCGTGCGGCATCGTGCGATGCCGCATTGTGGCGAAAACCGCACAACGCCCGCCGTCGAACGATGGCGGGCGTTTTTTATTGCTTGAAAACGGTTCCGTCGCTTTCTACACTCGCTGCAAACCTGCGCGCCGCGGCCCACCCGCGCGACGCGCCGCCCGATACGGTGAATTCACGAGGACGACACACGCATGGCGACGATTGCGAATTCAACCAAAACGGTGCGGCCCGAGCGTGCGCTGAACCGCCGCGCGGTGGCCGCCGCCGTGATCGGCAACGCGCTCGAGTGGTACGACTTCACGGTGTTCGGCTTCATGACCGTCGTGATCGCCGAGCTGTTCTTCCCGACCTCCAGCGAATACTCGTCGCTGCTCCTCACCACCGCGACGTTCGGCGTCGCGTTCTTCATGCGCCCGATCGGCGGCATCGTGTTCGGGCTGTACGCGGATCGCGCGGGCCGCAAGGCCGCGCTGTCGCTCGTGATCCTGCTGATGACCGCCGGCATCTTCCTGCTCGCGATCGCGCCGCCCTATGCGGCGATCGGCATCGGCGGCCCGATCCTGATCGTGCTCGGCCGGCTGCTGCAGGGCTTTTCCGCGGGCGGCGAATTCGGCAGCGCGACGGCGCTGCTGATCGAAGCCGCGCCGTTCTCGAAACGCGGCTTCTACGGCAGCTGGCAGATGGCGAGCCAGGCGGCCGCGCTGCTGATCGGCGCGCTCGTCGGCGCGGCCGTCACGCGCGGGCTGTCGCACGACGCGCTGCGCAGCTGGGGCTGGCGCGTGCCGTTCGTCCTCGGGCTCCTGATCGGCCCGATCGGCTTCTACATCCGCCGCCATCTCGCCGATTCCGAGGCGTTCCTGCATGCGCAGCAGAGCGCGCGCCGCGCGACGCTCGGCGAAGTGTTCACGCGCCACCCGCGCGAGGTGCTGTGCGGGCTCGGCTCGGTGATCGCGCTGACGGTGACGATCTACGTGCTGATCAGCTATCTGCCGACCTTCGCGGTGAAACAGCTGAAGCTGCCGTACGCGGAATCGTTCTACGCGGTCATCGTCGGCAACCTGCTGCTGATGGTGTTGTCGCCGGTCGCGGGCGCATGGTCCGACCGCATCGGCCGCAAGGGGCTGTCGCTGTGGTCGCTGGTGCTGACGCTCGCGCTGATGTATCCGCTGTTCGCGTGGCTCGACGCGGCGCCGAGCATCGGGCGGCTGATCGCGGTGCAGGCCGTGCTGTCGGTGACGCTCGCGGGCTACTACGGGCCGTTCGGCGCGATGATCGCCGAGCTGTTCCCGGCCAACGTGCGCTCGACCGGGCTGTCGATCGCATACAACGTCGCGGTGATGCTGTTCGGCGGCTTCGGGCAGTTCATCGTCACGTGGCTGATCAAGGTCACGGGCACGCCGCTCGCGCCGACCTACTACGTGATGGCCGGCATCGCGCTGTCGATCGTCGCGGTCGCGTTCGTGCCCGCGCGCAGCGCCGACCTCGATGCGCCGGCGTGATCGCATGACGGATCGAGGACGGTCATCGGATCGTTTCGCAAAACGCAATGATGGACGGGTGGCAAAACGATGAAAACAGCCGCCGCCCCCACGCGTTCGCGCCCGAATTGTTTAGTTGTCGAACGAAACTTGCGCCGGATGAACGGATCTGCCGTTCGCGCGCGTTCTCGCATTTCCCGCGGGGGCGAAACATCGGCAAAAACCCGCGCAAGGGCGTCGAGAAGAGTTTTTTCTCCAGCTTGTTGCAGCATCGCTAGCTCAAGTAATATCCGCGTACGCCGGACCCTGGCGGGAACGGTTCCGATCTGGAGACCTGGAGGAAACATGGAATACAACCGTCTGTTGCACACCCTGCGTGTTACAGCCATTGCAGGCGTGGCAGCGGCATCGCTCGGCGTCGCGGGCTCTGCATTCGCACAGATCCCGAACAAAACGCTCGTCTACTGCTCAGAAGGCAGCCCGGCGGGTTTCGATTCCGCGCAATTCACGACCGGCGTCGATTTCACCGCCGCCACGTTCACCGTCTACAACCGTCTCGTCGAATTCGAGCGCGGCGGCACGAAGGTCGAGCCGGGCCTTGCCGAGAAGTGGGACGTGTCGTCCGACGGCAAGGTGTATACGTTCCATCTGCGCCACGGCGTGAAGTTCCACACGACCGACTTCTTCAAGCCGACGCGCGAATTCAACGCGGACGACGTGCTGTTCACGTTCGAGCGCATGCTCGATCCGAACCAGGCGTTCCGCAAGGCGTACCCGGTGTCGTTCCCGTACTTCACCGACATGGGCCTCGACAAGCTGATCACGAAGGTCGAGAAGGTCGATCCGTACACCGTGAAGTTCACGCTGGCCGAGCCGAATGCGCCGTTCATCCAGAACATGGCGATGGAATTCGCATCGATCCTGTCGGCCGAATACGGCGACCAGCTGATGAAGGCCGGCAAGGCCGCCGACATCAACCAGAAGCCGATCGGCACGGGCCCGTTCATCTTCCGCAGCTACACGAAGGACGCGACGATCCGTTTCGACGGCAATCCTGATTACTGGAAGAAGGGCGAAGTGAAGCTGTCGAAGCTGATCTTCTCGATCACGCCGGATCCGGGCGTGCGAGTGCAGAAGATCAAGCGCAACGAATGCCAGGTGATGAGCTATCCGCGTCCGGCCGACATTGCGACGCTGAAGGCCGACGCGAACGTCGACATGCCGTCGCAGGCGGGCTTCAACCTCGGCTACCTCGCGTACAACGTCGAGCACAAGCCGGTCGACAAGCTCGAAGTGCGTCAGGCGCTCGACATGGCGATCAACAAGAAGGCGATCCTCGAGTCCGTCTACCAGGGCGCCGGCCAGGCCGCGACCGCGCCGATGCCGCCGACCCAATGGTCGTACGACAAGAACCTGAAGATGGCCGCCTACGACACCGCGAAGGCGAAGGCGCTGCTCGCGAAGGCAGGCTTCCCGAACGGTTTCGAGATCACGCTGTGGGCGATGCCCGTGCAGCGCGCGTACAACCCGAACGCCCGCCTGATGGCCGAGATGATCCAGGCCGACTGGGCGAAGATCGGCGTGAAGGCGAAGATCGTCACGTACGAGTGGGGCGAGTACATCAAGCGCGCGCACACGGGCGAGCAGGATACGATGCTGATCGGCTGGACGGGCGACAACGGCGATCCGGACAACTGGCTCGGCACGCTGCTCGGCTGCGAGGCGATCAAGGGCAACAACTTCTCGCACTGGTGCTACAAGCCGTTCGACGAGCTGGTCCAGAAGGGCCGCACGACGACGGGCCAGGACGCCCGGACGAAGCTCTACACGCAGGCCCAGCAGATCTTCGCGCAACAGCTGCCGTTCTCGCCGATCGCGAACTCGACGGTCTACCAGCCGGTGCGCAAGAACGTGGTCGACATGCGTATCGAACCGCTCGGCTATGCCCGCTTCGACGGTGTTAGCGTGAAGTAACGCGCCTGTCGTAAGCTGTCGCGAAGACCGGCTAACTCATCCGGCGGCGGGAGGCCAAAAGCTTCCCGTCGCCGGTCGCACATTTCCCACAAGAAAATACGAGACGCATCATGTTCAGATTCGTGTTGCGCCGCGTGGGCATGGTGATCCCGACCTTCATCGGCATTACCATCCTGGCGTTTGCGCTGATTCACCTGATACCGGGCGACCCCATCGAAGTGATGATGGGCGAGCGTGGCGTCGATCCCGCGATGCATGCGGAGGCGATGAAACGCCTCGGGCTCGACCAGCCGCTGCCCATGCAGTACATCCACTACATCGGCCGGGCGCTGCATGGCGACCTCGGCACCTCGATCATCACCAACACGAGCGTCGCGGGCGAATTCTTCGCGCGCTTCCCGGCGACCGTCGAGCTGTCGCTGTGCGCGCTCGTGTTCGCGCTCGCGGTCGGGCTGCCGGCCGGCGTGATCGCCGCGCTGCGGCGCGGCTCGGTGATCGACCACGGCGTGATGGGGACCGCGCTCACCGGTTACTCGATGCCGATCTTCTGGTGGGGGCTGATCCTCATCATGGTCTTTTCGTCGTACCTCGGCTGGACGCCCGTGTCGGGGCGCATCGCCGTCGAATACGATTTCCCGCATCCGACGGGCTTCATGCTGATCGACGCGCTGCTCGCGCCGGACGAAGGCTCGTTCAAGTCGGCGGTCAGCCACCTGATCCTGCCCGCGATCGTGCTCGGCACGATCCCGCTCGCGGTGATCGCGCGGATGACGCGCTCGTCGATGCTCGAAGTGCTGCGCGAGGATTACATCCGCACCGCACGCGCGAAGGGGCTGTCGCCCGTGCGCGTGGTCGTCGTGCATGCGCTGCGCAACGCGCTGATCCCGGTCGTCACCGTGATCGGCCTGCAGATCGGCACGCTGCTCGCGGGCGCGGTGCTGACCGAGACGCTCTTTTCGTGGCCCGGTGTCGGCAAGTGGCTGATCGATGCGATCGGCCGCCGCGACTATCCGGTCGTCCAGGGCGGCATCCTGTTGATCGCGACGCTCGTGATCGTCGTGAACCTGGTCGTCGACCTGCTGTACGGCGTGCTGAATCCGCGCATCCGCCACACGAGGTAATTCCATGAGCAATCTGCAAAATACCCTGCCGACCGAATCCGCGCCGGCCGGCGGCCGTGCGCTCGCGCTGCGCGAGTTCTGGGCCAACTTCTCGCGCAACCGCGGCGCCGTCGGCGCCGGCATCGTCGTGATCGTGCTGATCCTCGTCGCGCTGCTCGCGCCGCTGATCGCGCCGCACAGCCCGGTCGAACAATACCGCGACTACGTGAAGATCCCGCCCGCGTGGCTCGCCGGCGGCAACTGGCAATTCATCCTCGGCACCGACGAAGCGGGCCGCGACATCCTTTCGCGGCTGATGTTCGGCGCGCGGATGTCGTTCTGGATCGGCTTCGTGTCGGTCGTGCTCGCACTGATCCCGGGCATCGTGCTCGGGCTCGTCGCCGCGTTCTTCCAGAAGTGGGCCGACACGCCCGTGATGCGCATCATGGACGTGCTGCTCGCGCTGCCGTCGCTGCTGCTCGCGGTCGCGGTCGTCGCGATCATCGGCCCGGGCCTCACCAACACGATGTTCGCGATCGCGATCGTCGCGCTGCCGGCCTACGTGCGCCTCACGCGCGCATCGGCGCTCGGCGAGCTGCAGAAGGAATACGTGACGGCGTCGCGCGTGGCCGGTGCCGGCACGCTGCGCCTGATGTTCTCGCAGGTGCTGCCCAACTGCACGGCGCCGCTGATCGTGCAGGCGACGCTCGGCTTCTCGTCGGCGATCCTCGACGCGGCCGCGCTCGGCTTCCTCGGCCTCGGCGTGCAGCCGCCGACCGCCGAGTGGGGCGCGATGCTGGCCTCCGCGCGCGACTACATCGACAACGCGTGGTGGATCGTGACGATGCCGGGCCTGTCGATCCTGATTTCGGTGCTCGCGATCAACCTGCTCGGCGACGGGCTGCGCGACGCGCTCGATCCCAAACTGAAACGGATGGCATGACCATGAGCACTCTTCTGACCATCCGCAATCTCGCGGTGAATTTCAACGGCCTGCCTGCCGTCGACCGGATCAACCTGTCGATCGCGCCGGGCGAGGTGGTGGGCGTCGTCGGCGAATCGGGCTCGGGCAAGAGCGTGACGATGATGGCGCTGATGGGCCTGATCGACGCGCCGGGCAAGGTGACGGCCGACGAGGTCACGTTCAACGGCGTCGACCTGCTGAAGGCGTCGCCGAAGGCGCGCCGCAAGATCGTCGGCAAGGACATCGCGATGGTGTTCCAGGACGCGCTGACGAGCCTGAACCCGAGCTACACGGTCGGCTACCAGATCAAGGAGGTGCTGAAGCTGCACGAAGGGCTGCGCGGCGACGCGCTGAACCGGCGCGCGCTCGAACTGCTCGACCAGGTCGGCATTCCCGACGCGAAGAACCGCATCGCGTCGTTCCCGCACCAGATGTCGGGCGGGATGAACCAGCGCGTGATGATCGCGATGGCCGTCGCATGCAACCCGAAGCTCCTGATCGCCGACGAGCCGACCACCGCGCTCGACGTGACGATCCAGGCGCAGATCATGGATCTGCTCGTGAAGCTGCAGAAGGAGCGCGGGATGGCGCTCGTGCTGATCTCGCACGACCTGGCCGTGGTGTCGGAGGTCGCGCAGCGCGTCGCGGTGATGTACGCGGGCGAGATCATCGAGACCAACAGCGTGCCCGACATCTTCCGTGCGCCGCATCATCCGTACACCGAAGCGCTGCTCGCCGCGATTCCCGAGCACAATCAGGGGGCGCGTCGCCTTGCCGCATTGCCGGGCATGGTGCCGGGCCGCGATGATCGCCCGTCCGGGTGCCTGTTCGCGCCGCGCTGCAAGTACGTCGTCGACGATTGCCGCAAGGCGCGGCCGGCGCTCGACACGCTGGTGCCGGGCAACGATGCGATGCGCGCGCGCTGCATCAAGCCGCTCAATGTTTCCAACCTCGACCTGACGGGAGGCGCACGATGAATGCAGTCCAAGATACGCGCCACGCGTCGCCCGACGAGGACGTCCTGGTGGCCGACGGCCTCGCGAAGCACTATTCGGTGAAGCGCGGGATGTTCGGGCAGGGCACGGTGAAGGCGCTGAACGGCGTGTCGTTCTCGCTGAAACGCGGCAAGACGCTCGCCGTCGTCGGCGAGTCGGGCTGCGGGAAGTCGACGCTCGCGCGCCAGCTCACGATGATCGAGACGCCCACGTCGGGCAGCCTGACGATCGACGGCAAGAATGTCGCCGGCGCGAGCCGCGACACGATCGCCGAGCTGCGCCGCCGCGTGCAGATGGTGTTCCAGAACCCGTTCGCATCGCTGAATCCGCGCAAGACCGTCGAGCAGACGCTGTCCGAGCCGCTCGAGATCAACGCGAACCTGACGGCTGCCGAGCGTGCCGCACGCATCGCGCAGATCATGCGCACGGTCGGCCTGCGGCCCGAACACGCGAAGCGCTATCCGCACATGTTCTCGGGCGGCCAGCGCCAGCGTGTCGCGATCGCGCGCGCGATGATCCTCGATCCGCGCATCGTCGTCGCCGACGAGCCGGTGTCCGCGCTCGACGTGTCGATCCAGGCGCAGATCCTGAACCTGTTCATGGACCTGCAGGAGCAGTTCAAGACGAGCTACGTGTTCATCTCGCACAACCTGTCGGTGGTCGAGCACGTCGCGGACGACGTGATGGTGATGTACTTCGGCAGCGTCGCCGAGCTCGGCGACAAGGCGACGATCTACGCGCGGCCGCGCCACCCGTACACGCGGGCGCTGATGTCGGCGACGCCGGCGATCTTCGAGGAAGACCGCCGCGTGCAGATCAAGCTGCAGGGCGAACTGCCGTCGCCGCTCAATCCGCCGTCGGGCTGCGCGTTCCACCAGCGCTGCCCGTATGCGGTCGAGCGGTGCCGCGCGGAGGAGCCGAAGCTGCGCGAGGTCGACGGCCGGCAGGTGGCCTGCCATCGCGCCGAGGAGGTAGGGGAGGCGAATGCCTGAAGCGTTGGCGGCGCGCGTGTCCGGCGTGCGCCGTGCGGGGGCAAGCGGGGCGCGCGTGATGCGCGCGTACCGCGACGCGCGGCGCTGGAGCGTGCGTACCGTCACGGGCGCGGCGCTGGCCGGCGCGTGCGTGGCGGCCAGCCTCGTGGTTCCCGTCGAATCCGCGCGCGCCGAAGGGCGCGCGCCGGCCACGTCACCGATCCATCCGTCGCAAGTCCCGCCGCCCGGCATGAGCCTGCCGGGCTTCCACGCGCCGTCCGTATCGGACGGCACGGTGTCGCGCGGCACCGTGCGCGTGCAGCCCGCGCGCATGCCGTTCTACGTCGCGACCAAGGGTAACGTCACGCTGTACGTGCTCGGCACGCTGCATACCGGCGACCCGTCCGATTACCCGAGCGCGCAGCCGTTCCGGCCGCGCATCCTGGCGGCGCTCGCCGCGTCGCCGACGCTTGCGCTCGAACTGTCGCCCGACGATCTGCTCGAATCGCAGGACGACGTGTCGAAGTACGGCGTGTGCCGCTACCCGTGCCTGCAACGCCTGCTGCCCGAGCCGTTGTGGCAGCGGCTCGCGGCACGCCTGCGCGGCAACCCGGCCGCGCTCGCCGAGATCCGCAAGATGCGGCCGTGGCTCGCGGCGCTCGTCGTCGAGACCTACGATTCGCTGTCGGCCGGCCTGCAGACCGAATACGGCACCGAGGCCCAGCTGCAGAACGTGTTCCTGAAGAAGAAGGGCGGCCGCGTGATCGGGCTCGAGACGCTCGCCGAACAGATGCGCGCGTTCACCGGGCTGACGCTGGCCGAGCAGCGCGAGATGCTCGCGCAGGACATGGTGCAGACACCCGCGCAGAACGCCGACGACATCAAGGCGCTGCACCGGCTGTGGCGAATTGGAGACGCCGACGCGCTCTCCGCGTGGGCCGTCGCGAAGAGCGAGCGGCTCGCGCGTTCGAAGGTGCTGTCGGCGTCGATCGACAACAAGATCGTGTACGAGCGCAACCGGCGCTTCGTTGCACGGATGACTGCAATCGCCGCGCCGAACCGGCCGCTGTTCGTCGCGATCGGCGCGCTGCATCTGGGCGGCCCGCGCGGCGTGCTCGAATTGTTGCGTCAACAAGGTTACAGGGTCGACGCGAACTGATCGCCGCCGTCGCGCCCGAACCGATCCTCCCCTGTTTGATCGACGTCGTTCGGGCCACGTCAAACGCTTGTTTGTACACGCGATTCGATAAGGAAAACCCTCGATTCGTCGGAAAATAGCGTTTCAAACGATTGACATCCCGTTCCGCCAATATCTATTCTTCGATCCACAAGTTGAAAAATTGAAAAGAATAGAAAAAGTTCTACGGGGTAGCAGAAAACAAAGCGCGGGGTGAGCGCGTTGCCGGCACGTGGTGCACACGTGTCGGCCGCGGAAGTGTCTGCATGTACGGCGGGGCCAATCATCGTCGGACAACAACAATACATGCAGGCCGACTTGCGGATAAGCGACGCTCCGTCGTCTGACCGGGGAAGGCAGTGATCGGGCGGCGGCGGACGTTTTTTAATCCGGAATATTTTTCCGGTCCCGTCGAAAGACGGTTTCGGGGGGCGAATCGACAGACGGCGAAGCCGCAGCGATTGCGCCAACGGAAAAGCGCCACGAGGGCGCTTTTTTCTTTTGGGCGGCCGAGATGACGATGCGCGTTACGCGCCTTCGTCGGCCTGCAGCGCGCCGGGGGCCACCACGTCGACGCCGGCGGCCTCCAGCGCCGCGCGAATCCGTTTCGCGAACGCCAGCGCATGCGGCCCGTCGCCGTGCAGGCAGACGGTCTGCGCGTTGAGCGGCACCCATTCGCCGCTCAAGGCACGCACCTGCCGGTTGCGCACCATGTCGAGCGTGCGCGCGAGCACCGCGTCCTCATCGTCGATCAACGCGCCGGGCTGGCTGCGCGGCACGAGCGAGCCGTCCGCGCGGTAGCCGCGGTCGGCGAACACTTCTTCCACCGCGGCGAGCCCCGCATGCCGCGCGGCCGCGACGAACACGCTGTTCGCGAGCCCGAACACCGCGAGCGACGGATCGAAGTCGTGGATCGCGGACACCACCGCATCGGCGATCATCGGGTCGCGCGCGGCCTGGTTGTACAGCGCGCCGTGCGGTTTCACGTGCGCGATGCGCCCGCCTTCGGCCTGCGCGATCGCCGACAGCGCGCCGAGCTGGTACAGCACGCCCGCGTAGATGTCGCCGGCCGGCAGCTGCATTTCCTTGCGGCCGAAATTCTCCGGATCGTGAAAGCTCGGGTGCGCGCCGATCGACACGCCTTTCTGCACGGCCCAGCGCACGCAGTCGCGCATCGCGTTCGCGCCGCCCGCATGCCAGCCGCATGCGATGTTCGCCGACGTGACGAGGTCGAGCAGCGCCTCGTCGGATCCGCATCCTTCGCCGAGATCGGCATTCAGATCGATTTCCATGATGTTCCTCGTCCACTGATGGCGTGGCGCGTCTTTCGTTACTGCTTCCGCCAGGGTCACGCTGCGCGCGATTGGGCGCGGCGGCGCGCTTCTTCTCGCATGTCGATCGCCACGTCGATCTGCCGCAGATAGGCACGTTCCGCGGCGAGGGCGGCGCGCGCGGCGTCGGGGGTCGTGCGCACGAAGCGGATCGGCAGGTTGAGCCGCGCCTGTGCGAGTTTCCACAGATCGGCGCGGATCACCGTGCCGATCTTCGGGTAGCCGCCGGTGGTCTGCGCGTCGTGCATCAGCACGATCGGCTGGCCGTTCGGCGGCACCTGGATCGTACCGGGCAGCACCGCGTGCGACAGCAGCTCGACCGGCTGCTCGCGCACGAGCTCGGCGCCCGCGAGGCGATAGCCCATCCGGTTGCTGTTCGCGGTGACGAGCCATTCCTCGTCCCAGAACGCCTGCTGCGAATCGGCCGCGAACGAGGCGTAGTCGGGGCCCGGCAGCACGCGCACGGGCATCGCCCACGGCGCATGCGCGGGGCGGTGGCGGCGCGGCGGCTCGTCGACGCGCACGAAGGCGCACCACGCGGGCGCCTTCACGCCGAATTCGGGCGCATCGGCCGCGAGGCAGCCCGCGCCGGCCGGCGGCACGCCGACCGGGAGCCGGTCGCCGTCGCGCAGCGTGCGGCCGCCGAGGCCGCCGAAGCGCGACGCGAGATCGGTGCTGCGCGAGCCGAGCATCGGCAGCACGTCGATGCCGCCCGCGATGCACAGATAGCCGCGCATCCCGCGTTTCGCGGCCGGCAGCACGAGCGTCTGGCCGGCCTCGACCGGCAGGCTCCACCACGAATACACGCGCCGGCCGTCGAGCGTCGCGCCGAATTCGGTGCCGGTGATCGCGATGCGCGTCGCGCGCGGGAAGCGGAACGCGGCGGGGCCGATCGTGATCTCGACGGCCGCCGCATCGGGGCGGTTGCCGACGAGCCGGTTGCCGACCTCGAGCGCGAGGCCGTCGAGCGCGCCGCCCTGCGCGACGCCGAGGTGGCGTGCGCCGCGGCGCCCGAGATCCTGCACGGTCGACAGCGGGCCGGCGCGCAACACCTCGATGGTGCCCGGTGCGTTGCTCTGGGTCATGACGCGTCGACTCCCGCAATGGTGAAGCGCACGCGATCGCCGGGCAGCAGCAGCGTCGGCTGCGGCCGCGCCGGATCGAACAGCACCTGCGACGTGCGGCCGATCAGCTGCCAGCCGCCGGGCGACGTGGCCGGGTAGATGCCCGTCTGCGCGCCGCCGATGCCGACCGAGCCGGCCGGCACCTCGAGGCGCGGCGCCGCGCGGCGCGGCGTGTGCAGCGATGCGTCGAGGCCGCCGAGATACGCGAAGCCCGGCTGGAAGCCGACGAAGAACACGACGTATTCGCCGGCCGCGTGGCGGGCGACGACCTCGTCGGCCGGCAGGCCCGTGTGCGCGGCGACGGCCGCCAGGTCAGGGCCGGCGGCCCCGCCGTACTCGACCGGGATCTCGACCTCGCGGCCGTCCGCGTGCTCGACGTCGGCCGTCTCCCACGCGTCGCGCAGCGCGGGCGTGAGCGATTCGGCCGTCGCGGCGAGCGCGTCGAACACGATGGTCAGGTTGTTCATGCCGGGCACGACGTCGATCACGTCGGGCCACGCGCGCGCGGCCTCGGCAACGGCCCAGACGCGGCGCTGGCAATCGAGCGTGGCGGGCGGCGGCACCTCGCAGACGAGGGCGGCATCGCCGAGCGGATAAATGCGGGGTTGCGTCATCGGGCTGGCACGGTTCGGACGGCAATGTTAGCGCACATTGTCAATAAGATATCGATAAGTTACCAATAAGCGTTTTCGCCTAGCCCGTATACAGCGGCTTCTGGCGTACACTCGGCACACCCTGACATCCTGCTTGCGCCGCCTTTCCATGAAGCGTCATCCGACCAAGATCGTGTCATCCGAACACCTCGTTTCCGATTCGAGCGCGGAGCTGTCGGAGCTCGAATACGGGCTCATCATGGCCGGCAACGCATTCAACCGCTGGATGGTGCGCTGCATGTCGGCGGCCGGCGCGAAGGACATGACGGCGGTCGAGGTGTCGCTGCTGCATCACGTCAGCCATCGCGAACGCAAGAAGAAGCTCGCCGACATCTGCTTCGTGCTCAATATCGAGGATACGCACGTCGCGACCTATGCGCTGAAAAAACTGATCGCGCGCGGCTATGTGAAGAGCGAGAAGAGCGGCAAGGAAGCCTTTTTCTTCGCGACCGACGCGGGCCGCGAGCTGTGCCTGAAATACCGCGAGGTGCGCGAGCACTGCCTGATCGAGACGCTGAAGGACAGCGGGCTCACCAACGAGCAGATCGGCGACGCGGCGCAGTTGTTGCGCCACGCGTCGGGCCTCTACGACACGGCCGCGCGCGCGGCGGCGTCGCTGTAAACGATTGCCCGAGCGGTTGCGCGCGGCGTTGCGCTGACGGGCCGGCGTCGACGATCGCGGCGCCGCGCGCCGCGTCATCCGGCGGCCGGGTAGAGCGCGCCGTCGGTCACGATCCAGCGCAGCGCGAGATCGTGCGCTTCGGCCGGCAGCGCGTCGACGCGGCACGCTTCATAGGCGATGCCGACCGTCACGGGCGGCGCGTCGCCCGGCCACGCGGCGAGCGTGCGGTCGTAGTAGCCGCCGCCGTAGCCGAGCCGGTAGCGCTCCGGATCGAATCCCACACAGGGAATCAGCAACAGGTCGGGCACGACGACGATTCCCGACGCCGGTTCCGGAATCCGGTGATGACCTTCGCGCATCGGCGTGTGCGCATCCCATGCATGGAACGCGAGCGGCGCATGACGCGCGCCGATCACCGGCAACGCGGCGCGCCGGCCGGCGCCCGCCGCGCACCAGGCGAGCACCGCGTCGCGCGCATCGAATTCCCCGGGCAGCGGCCAGTAGAAGCCGACCGTGCGCGGCGCCAGACGGTCGAGCAGCAAACGCAGGCGGGCGTCGAGCGCGGCGTTCGCGGCGGGCTGCGACGCGGCGTCGCGACGCGCGCCGGACAGCGTTTTGCGCAGCGCAACCTTCGGGTTCGGCACAGGGTTGCGTGCTATGCTTTCGCTCACTTCGTGCTCCATTCAAATCGATGTCGAACAGCCTTTTCCGAGTATATCGCGCGGTCGCGCTGACGCTTTCGGCCGCCGCGCTCGTCGCCGGTACGGCCGCGTGCGCCGCACCGAACGACGACACGGTCGCCGGGGATGACCAGATCTTCGTACAGCTTCGCGAAGCCGCACGCCGCAACGACGCCGCGAAAGCCGCGCAGCTCGCGTCGATGATCCCGAACTATCCGGTCCCGTCCTACGTCGAGTATTTCCAGATCAAGCCGCAGCTGTTCGATTCGACGGGACGCGCGCGCGTCGATGCGCCGGACGCGCCCGTGCAGTCGTTCCTGCAGCGCTACGACGGCCAGGCGATCGCCGACCGCCTGCGCAACGATTACCTGCTCGTGCTCGGCGCGCGCCACGACTGGCGCAACTTCGACGACCAGTACAAGCGCTTCGTGCTCGACGACGACACGCAGGTCAAGTGCTACGCGCTCGAATCGCGCGCGGCGCGCGGCGAGAACGTCGCCGACGCGGCGCGGGCGCTGCTCGTCGAGCCGAAGAACTACGGCGACGCGTGCGTCGACCTGATCACCGCGCTCACCGTCAACCAGCAGTTCACGAGCGACGACGTGTGGCAGCAGGCGCGCCTCGCCTACGAGCAGAACTACACGACGCTCGGCGGCAAGATCGTCGACGCGCTCGGCCCGCGCCCGGTCGGTTTCGACCAGGCGACAAGCGCGCCGCCGCTGTACCTCGCGCGCGGCGTCGGCGCCGACGCGACGTCGCACCAGCTCGCGCTGATCGCACTCGGCCGCATGGCGCGCAACGATCCGGACGCCGCCGCGGGGATGCTGACGACGGTCGCGCCGTCGCTGACCAAGCAGGAACAGGCGATCGCGTGGGGCGCGATCGGCTACCAGGGCGCGATCAAGCGTTCGCCGCTCGCGTCGGTCTGGTACGCGAAATCCACGAACGCGCCGCTGTCGAATCCGGGCTACGAATGGCGCACGCGCGCCGCGCTGCTCGCCGGCAACTGGCCGATGGTGCGCTGGTCGATCGAGCAGATGCCGCCGTCGCTGCGCAACGATCCGGCGTGGATCTACTGGCATGCGCGCGCGCTCAAGCAGAGCGGCGACACGCTGCAGGCGAACCAGGAATTCGAGCAGGTCGCCGGGCAGTTCAACTTCTACGGGCAGCTCGCCGGCGAAGAGCTCGGCCAGCGCACGTCGATCCCGCCGCGCACCAAGGTGAGCGACGCCGAGATCGACGCGATGGGCAAGATTCCGGGCTTCGCGCTCGCGCAGCGCTTCTACGCGCTGAACCTGCGCCTCGAAGGCAATCGCGAATGGAACTGGCCGCTGCGCGGGATGACCGATCGCCAGCTGCTCGCGGCCGCCGAATACGGCAAGCGCGTCGAGCTGCTCGACCGCACGGTCAACACGGCCGACCGCACGAAGGCCGAGCACGACTTCACGCTGCGCTACCCGTCGCCGTACCGCAACATCGTCGAGCGCTATGCGCAATCGACGGGCCTCGACGTCGAATGGGCGTACGGGCTGATCCGCCAGGAATCGCGCTTCATCATCAGCGCGCGTTCGTCGGTGGGCGCGGGCGGCCTGATGCAGCTGATGCCCGCGACGGCCCAGATGGTCGCGAAGAAGCTCGGCATGGGCACGATCACGCGTGCGCAGATGCACGACATCGATACCAATATCCAGCTCGGCACCTGGTATCTGGCGGACATCTACAACAACTTCGACAGCTCGCCGGTGCTCGCCACCGCCGGCTACAACGCGGGCCCGGGCCGGCCGCGCCAGTGGCGCCAGGTGTTGACGCAGCCGGTCGAAGGCGCGATCTTCGCGGAGACGATTCCGTTCAACGAGACGCGCGACTACGTGAAGAACGTGCTGTCGAATACCGTCTACTACGCGGCGCTCTTCGAGGGCAAACCGCAGTCGTTGAAGAAACGTCTAGGCATGATCTCGCCCTGATACGCAATCTTCACACTGCCGCGCGAGACGCGGCAGTGCTCTTTTGAGGTTCCGAACATGGATCGCCAGACCGTCGCGCTGCTGGGCGGCACCGGCTTCATCGGCAGCCGGCTCGTCAATGCGCTGATCGACGCCGGCAAGCAGGTACGGATAGGCACGCGCCGGCGCGACCACGCGCGCCACCTCCAGATGCTGCCGGTCGAGATCGTCGAGCTCGACGCCCTCGACACGCGCACGCTCGCGCGCTTCGTCGCCGGCGCGCACGCGGCGATCAACCTGGTCGGCGTGCTGCATGGCGGCCGCGGCACGCCGTACGGGCCCGGTTTCGAGCGCGCGCACGTCGCGCTGCCGGCCGCGCTCGCGAGCGCCTGCACCGAGGTCGGCGTGCGGCGCCTGCTGCACATGAGCGCGCTCGGCGCCGATTCGCGCGGCCCGAGCATGTACCAGCGCTCGAAGGGCGACGGCGAAGCCGCGCTGCATGCGGTCGCGGCGACCGATTCGCTCGCGCTGACGATCTTCCGCCCGTCGGTCGTGTTCGGCCCCGGCGACGCGTTCCTCAACACGTTCGCGAACCTGCAGCGCACGGTGCCCGTGCTGCCGCTCGCGATGCCCGATGCGCGCTTCCAGCCGGTGTTCGTCGGCGACGTCGTGCGCGCGTTCGTCAACACCCTCGATCTCGCGGCCGCGCACGGCAAGACCTACGAACTCGGCGGGCCGACCGTCTATACGCTCGAGCAGCTGGTGCGCTATTGCGGCACGCTGGTCGGCCGGCAGGCACGCATCGTGCGGCTGCCCGACGCGCTCGCGCGGCTGCAGGCGCGCGTGTTCGAATGCCTGCCCGGCGAGCCCGTGATCACACGCGACAACCTCGCGTCGATGTCGGTGCCGAACGTGCTGTCCGGCCCGCTCGCGCCGGAACTCGGGATCTCGCCCGCGAGTCTCGAAAGCATCGCGCCCGCGTATCTCGGCGAAGCGACGAAGCGCTCGCGCTTCGACTGGTTCCGCTCGCGCCGCTAGCGCGCTGCGCGGGGCGCGGACGTTCAGCCCCTTTCCGTTTCCTTTTTGCGTTGTCCGGAAAACCGTCATGAAACTCGTCATTGGTGACAAGAACTACTCGTCGTGGTCGATGCGCCCGTGGGTGCTGCTTACGCATTTCGGCATCCCGTTCGACGAGATCGCGGTCGAGTTGCGCCGCGACGACACCGCCGCGCGCATCCTCGAGTATTCGCCGTCCGGCAAGGTGCCGTGCCTCGTCGACGATCACGGCGTCGCGATCTGGGATTCGCTCGCGATCGCCGAGACGCTCGCCGAGCGCTATCCGCAGTTGCCGATGTGGCCGGCCGACCCGCTCGAGCGGGCGCATGCGCGCTGCGTGTCGGCCGAGATGCACGCGGGCTTCGCGGCGCTGCGCACGCAGATGGGCATGAACGTGCGCGCGTCGATGCCGGGGCGCGGCGCGACGCCGGATGCGCTCGCCGACGTCGCGCGCATCGATGCGCTGTGGAGCGCGTGCCTCGAGGCGTCGGGCGGGCCGTTCCTGTTCGGCGAATTCGGGATCGCCGATGCGATGTACGCGCCGGTGGTGATGCGCTTCAACACGTATGCGCCGGGCCTGTCGCCGGAAGCGGCCGGCTACGCGGCGCGCGTGACGGCGCTGCCGGCCGTGCAGCGCTGGATCGACGCCGCGCGCCGCGAAACGACCGTGATCACCGAATACGAGCCGACGCCATGAATATCTACGCAGTAGGCGGAGCGATCCGCGACGAATTGCTCGGCGTGCCCGTGCAGGACCGCGACTACGTGGTGGTGGGCGCGACGCCCGAGCAGATGGCCGCGCAGGGGTTCCGGCCGGTCGGCAAGGATTTCCCGGTGTTCCTGCATCCGCAGACGCAGGAGGAGTACGCGCTGGCGCGCACCGAGCGCAAGACGGCGGCCGGCTATCACGGCTTCCAGTTCCACTACGCGCCGGACGTGACGCTCGACGAGGATCTCGCGCGGCGCGACCTGACGATCAACGCGATGGCGCGCGAGGTGAGCCCGGAAGGCGGGCTGGTCGGGCCCGTGATCGATCCGTTCGACGGGCAGGCCGACCTGCGGGCGCGCGTGTTCCGGCACGTGAGCGACGCATTCGTCGAGGATCCGGTGCGGATCCTGCGCATTGCGCGCTTTGCCGCACGGTTCGCGGATTTCACGGTGGCGGACGAAACGCTCGCGCTGATGCGCCGGATGGTCGACGCGGGGGAGGTCGACGCGCTCGTGCCCGAACGCGTATGGCAGGAAATCGCGCGCGGGCTGATGGAGGCGAAGCCGTCGCGGATGTTCGCGGTGCTGCGCGAGTGCGGCGCGCTCGTGCGCATCCTGCCCGAGGTCGACGCGCTGTGGGGCGTGCCGCAGCGGGCCGACTACCACCCGGAAGTCGATACCGGCGTGCACGTGATGATGGTGGTCGACTATGCGGCGAAGCAGCGCTATTCGCTGCCGGTGCGCTTCGCGGCGCTCACGCACGATCTCGGCAAGGCGACGACGCCCGCCGACGTGCTGCCGCGCCACGTCGGCCACGAAGGCCGCAGCGTCGACCTGCTCAAGCCGTTGTGCGAGCGGCTGCGCGTGCCGAACGAGTGCCGCGATCTCGCGCTGGTGGTCGCGCGCGAGCACGGCAACCTGCATCGCGTGATGGAGATGGGCGCGGCCGCGCTGGTGCGGCTGTTCGAGCGCAGCGATGCGCTGCGCAAGCCCGCGCGTTTCGCCGAGATGCTGCAGGCGTGCGAATCGGATGCGCGCGGGCGGCTCGGGCTCGAGACGCAGCCGTATCCGCAGGCCGAGCGGTTGCGTGTCGCGCTCGCGGCGGCGCGCAGCGTCGATGCCGGCGCGATCGCGCGCGGCATCGGCAACGACGCGGAGAAGATCAAGGATGCCGTGCATCGCGCGCGGATCCAGGCCGTCGCGCAAGCGCTCGAGATCGGCGAATAAGGGCGGCGAACCGGGCGGCGCGCGCCCGCGGCCGCTACGACTTCTTCTTGCGCGCCGGGGTGGCGGCCGCCGCGCGTTTGCCGGGGGCCGCGCGCGGCTTCGCCGAAGCCTGCGGGTCTGCCGTACCGGCCTTGGCCGGCCGTGCCGCATCGGCGCCGCGATCGCCGCGTCGGGTCACGCGCGGCTTACCCGCCGCCGGCTGCCTGATGTCCATCGTCGCCGACACCAGTTCGGCACACCGGTCGTCGAACAGCGGGAGCGTGCCGACCGCGATCAGCTCGGCCGGCCCGTCGCCGACGTTCGCGACCCGATGCCGCTTGCGCGCATCGAAGTGCAGCGAATCGCCGGGCGCCAGCGGGTAAACCTTCTTGCCGATCGTGTAGCAGATGCGGCCGGCCAGCACGTACACGAACTCGTCGCCGCCGTGCGACACCCATTCCGAGCGGTAGCCTTCCATCATCCGCACCTTGAGCGCGTTGACCTGGCTGCCGTCGAAGGTGGTGGAGAGCCGCTCGTACCACTGCGACGTGGCGTCGAGCGCGTACGGCTGGCGGCTGCCTTCGTGCGAATCGGGCTGCGCCTGGCGCGGCTGGTCGATCAGCGCGCCGAGCGGGACGTCGAGCGCCTTGGCGACGTTGACGAGCGAAGACAGCGAGATGCCGGTGAGATGCCGCTCGACCTGCGACAGGAACCCGACCGACAGCTTCGCCTCGGTCGCGACTTCCAGCAGCGTCTTCTTCGCTTCCCGGCGCAGGCGGCGAATGCGCAGGCCGATACGCATGATGTCTGAATCCATGAATCTCTTTCGTGGCAACGAGTCGGCAGGCGAGCGGAGAGGCGGTGCAGTCGCCGGGACTTGCTTTCCGCGCATCGCACGAAGCACGGCCGCCGGGACGGCGATGCCGGCGCATTGTACCGCGCGGTGTCGCCGGGCGATCTGGCGCTGTGCCGGGATCCGCAGCCGTCGTGCCGATTTTAGTCCTACGAAAATTTTAGCTTGACCTCAATTTCAGCGTGCTCTAGATTCTGTCGCGCATCAAACAAAGTTAAGTGAGACAAAAATTCCCCGAGGGCCTGCTGCCGGAACGGCACCGCGGCCCGGCTGCGCGCCGGGCCGTGCGTGATCCGCGCCAGGGCGGCGTGTCGCTTCAGGCATGCGCCATGCCGCGTCACGCCGCCGGCCGCCGACAACAATGAATAACGGGCACACGATGATCGATCGACTGAAATACAGCTTCTCCGGCCTGCCTCCGTACGACGCGTCCGTCGCCGACACGCAGGCCGGCCTGTCGCGCCTGCTCGACGCCGCGCGCCTCGACGCGGTGGTCGTCACGTCGCAGGACGAATACGTGACCGAGTACCTGCCGCGCAGCAACAATCCGCGCTACGCGCTGTCGGGCTTCGACGGGTCGGCCGGCTGCGGGATCTTCCTGAGCGCGGCCACCGCGCAGGCGCTCGGCGTGCCGCCGTTCGTGCTGTTCGTCGATGGCCGGTATCACCTGCAGGCCGAGCAGCAGTGCGATCCGGCGCGCGTGCATATCGAGAAGCTCGGGATGAACGTGACGATCTGGCAGGCGATGGCCGACTGGCTGGTCGCGCATGCGAGCCGGCTCGCGCGGGTCGGCTACGACGCGCTGCGGATCAGCGTCGCGCAGCGCGACCGGCTATTCGCGCAGACGCAGGCCGCGTCGCTCGACTGGACGGGCCTCGCCGATCGCGAGATCGACCGCGCGATCGCGCTGCCGGGCTGGATCGTCGAGCGGCCGATCTTCGAGGTGCCGGAATCGATGACGGGCCTGAGCGTCGCGCAGAACCTCGACACGCTGAACCGCCGGCTCGCCGCGCATACCGGCGCGGCCGACGGCAAGACCGCGTTCTTCTCGTGCGCGTCGGACGATCTCGCGTATCTGCTGAACAGCCGCGGTTATCACATCCCGAATGCGTCGTCGCACCTCGGTTTCCTGTTCGCGGTCGGCGGCCAGGTCGTGCTGTTCCTGCCGGAAGGCTGCGATCGCTGCCCGGTCGCGCTCGATTCGTATCCGGCGCTGCACGTGATCCGCCGCGATGTCGCGGCGCTCGAGCGCTTTCTCGCGCGGTTCGCGGTCGAGCACGTGTGCTACGGCTTCGAATCGGTGAATTGCGCACTCGTCGACGCGGTGAGCCGCGTGTGGCCGCACGCGCGGCATGCCGATTTCAACCCGGTCGAGGCGATGCGGGCGAGCAAGACGCCGGCGGTGCTCGAGCGCTTCCGCGACGCATTCGCGCGCAGCTCCGCGGCGATCGCCGAGACGATGCGCTGGGCGAAGACCGGCGAGCCGGGCGCCCGCCACACCGAATACGACCTGGCGCGCACGATCAACGACGCGTACGGCGCGCGTTCGGCCGTCGCGTTGACGTTTCCGTCGATCGCGGCGAACGGCGCGAACAGCGCGTTCGCGCACTACACGGCGGCGAGCGCCGGCGTCGAGCTGACGGAAGGCGAGCTCGTGCTGCTCGACAGCGGCGCTTACTACGAAGCCGGCTTCGCGACGGACTGCACGCGCGTCGTGCTGCGCCGCACGCGTCCGGATACGGTGGCGCAGCCGTGGCAGCGCGAGATCTACACCGTCGCGCTGAAGGCCTGCATCAAGGGGCTCGTCGCGCGCTTCCCGAGCACGGCGACGGGCGCCGACGTCGATGCGCTCGTGCGGCAGGTGTGCCGCGACCACGGCCACGATTTCGGCCACGGCACCGGGCATGGCGTCGGGATTCACGTGCACGAGGGCGGCGTGCGGTTCACGCCCGGCGCGAAGTACGGGCTGGTGCCGAACGCGGTGATTTCGGTCGAGCCGGGCATCTACCTGGCGGGCAAGGGCGGCGTGCGGATCGAGAACATCGTGATCATCCGGCCCGACGACACGCAGCCGGATACCGTGACGTTCGAGAACATCGTGACGGTCGGCTACGACTGGGACCTGATCGATCTCGACCTGCTCGACGACGGCGAGCGCGCGTACCTGCGCGACTACGAGCGGCTGTGCGTGGAGCGCGGCACGCAGGTCACCGCGTGTCCGCTGCTGTAGGCACCGCCGCCCGCGGCGGTCAGTTCAGCAGGCGCGCGCGCACGAACGGCGCGATCCGCTCGGCGAGCCACGCATGCGTGCGCGTCGTCGGGTGCAGCGTGTCCCAGAACACGAAGCGCGCCGGGTCGCGGCAGTCCGCGCGCGGCGTCTGCGCGCCCAGGTAGGTGAGCGACGACGGTTTCGGGATGTCGAGGCACGCGCGCGTCGCGTCGTCGAAGCCGTACCGGGCCGGGTGGCTCAGCAGGTCGTCGAACGGCGCATAGGCGTCGAACACCTCGAGCCGCAGCGCCGCGCCGTAGCGATCGCGCAGCGCGGCGGCCGCGTCGACGAGCCGCCGGTTGTAGTCCCTGACCTGCGCGGCGACGCTCGCCGTGTCGGCGCGGGTCGCGAACACCGGCGCGCGCGACACGTCCGGCAGCGTGACGAGCATGATCCGCGTCGCGCCGGCCGCGGCGAGCCGCTCGAGGCTGTCGCGCACCGCATTCGCCGCCTGCTCGGGCGAGCGCCCGTAGTTCACGAGATCGTTGCCGCCCGCGAACACCGCGAACAGCGTGTTGGCGGGCCGGTAGTCCGGCGCGCGATCCATGTATTCGCGCCACGAGTCGATCTGCTGCACGAGGCCCGGCACGACGAGGTGCTGGTCGGTCGCCGCGCCGCCGATCGCCCAGTTGTAGAACGGCAGCCGCAGCGCGTTGGCGAGATATTCGGCCCACACCGGGCCGTTGCTGAAGCGCCCCGCATGCCAGCTCGTGCCGTTCGGCAGCTTCCACTGGCTCGCGTTGAACATGTTCTGGGTGTCGGACAGGCTGTCGCCGAACACGATCAGCTTGTTGACGCGCGCATCCTGCCGCGCGTCGTCGAGGGTCCACACCGTGTAGTTGAACGACAGCGCGTTGTTGGCCGCGACCGCCTGCGTGAGGCCGGCCTGGATACCTTTCGCGGCCAGCGTCTTGCGGCACACGTCGGCGAGCGTGTCCTGCGGCGTCGTGCTGTAGAACATGTTCTTCCACTGCGTGGCGCCGTCGGCCCACCAGTAGCCGGGCACGCGATACCAGTCGCCGCCGGCCGGGTCGCGCGCCCATTCGTAGGTCGCGGCCGGCTTCAGCGGATCCGCGTCGATCCGGTGCCAGCAGCGCAGGTACGTGTAGGTGTCGGACCCGCGGCGCGCGGCGCGCGCCGTCGCGCCGGGCGTGCCCGACGCGGCCGGCGGCGCGACGTCGGGGCCGGCCGGCGACAACGACATGTCGCCCGTCGGCGTGGGCAGCGGCGCGGGGCCGGCGGCGCGCGCGGCGGGGAGCGTCAGCGCGCCGCCCAGCGCCGCGGCAGCGGAAACGGCGACGATACGGGAAAACAACGGAATACGGAAATACGGCATGCGGCCCTCTTCTGATTGTTGTGACGGGACGGCGGCGCGGTTGCGCGGCCGTGTATCGGAAGGGACCGTGGGTGCCGGGCTCGGGCCCGGTCTGTAGAATCGTGAGTGGCCGCGAACGGCGGCGAGAGGCGGTGAGTGCGGCGGCGGCGGCCGGTCAGCGGGCCAGCGCCGAGACGCGCCCGTCCGGGCCGTAGACGCCGGTGGGTGCGGGCGCCGAGCGCAGCACCGCGAGCGCGCGCTCGTTGTAGTCCATCCGGATGCGGATCAGCATTCCGTTGTTCGCATTGGCCTGGCGCGCGCGTTCGGCGGCCTGCTGCAGCAACTGCCAGCGGCCCGCGAGGCGCGCATCGCGCTCGGCGGCCTGGTCCATGCCCTTCTTGCCGGCCGGAAAACCGAGCGCGGAAAGCTGCGTGTCGCGCGTGCGTTCGAGCTGCGCGAGCCGGTCGATCAGCGCGCTTTTCCTTTCGACGATGCCGGGCAGCATCTCGAGCGGCTCGGCCGTCGTCAGCGCCTTTTCCTCGTAGACGAGCAGGGACGCGAACGCTTCGACCGTCGCGTGTTCGTCGTTGACCGTGGCCAGCAGCTCTTCTCTCATCGCGTCATGCTCGTCGCGCCGGTGCGCGCGGTGGGCGCGCGCCGGCAAACCGGTGGAACCGGCCTGGGCCGGCTTAGTTACCCTGCGGGCGCTGCTGCTGCAGCAGCTCGCGGGCGGTGTTCAATACGCCGTCGGCAATCTTGCTTGCGTCGATCGTCAACGTGCCGTTGTTCAGCGCGTCCTTGATCGACTGGACCAGGCCCGTATCGATATCGGCGTCGCCCGACGCGGATACCGAGCGCAGCTGGCCGGACAGACCCGACAGGTTCACGCTCGTGTCGCCGCCGGTCGATCCGGCGTCGGCCGCCGGCGCGGACGACTGGGCCGTGCCGGATTGCGCACGGGACGCGCCGTTGCCGGTCGGCGCCAGGGGGCTCGGGTTCGGAGTGGAATCGATCTTCACGATGGGTTTCCTGTACGGTTTGACCCAGATAACGGCCGGGTCGGCCCGAACTTTAGCATCGCGAGCCCGAAATGCTCCGAATAAACAATTCTTTACACTCTTGCCGTTTGATCCGTCCCTATAGCGGAATTTCCACGGTGCCGGCGTCCTTGACGATCGCCGTGACGATCTGGCCCGCCGCCATCCGCACCCGCACCGACTGGCCCGGCGCCGCGTTCGCGAGCACGCTGCCTTCGGCCGAAATCGTGAAGCCGGGCCCGGCCGCGACGACCCGCACCGTCTGGCCGGCGGATACCGACGCCGCGCTCTTCAGCATGTCCTGCCGCAGCGGCAGGCCGGCCGAGATGCGCGCGAGCGCGGTCGCGCCGATCGCCTGCGCGGGATCGGTGATCACCGCGAGCGGCATGACCGTCAGGTCGCCGTCGCGGGCGACCAGGTCGGCCGCGGAGAGCGGCTCGCCGGGCGCGATCTGGCGCGCGGCGACGTAATAGGTGGCCTGCACGGCGACCTTCGCCTGCAGGTAGACGGTCCACGGCCGCTCGCCCGCGCAGCGCACGCCGACCGTCGTGCGGCCCCACAGGCGCGCGCCGGTCGGCAGGAACGGCTCGAGCGTCGTGCACGCGGCGAGCCCGCGCGGAAACGCGGTCGTGACCGTCGCGGTGGTCTTGCCGGGCAGGCCGGCGATCTGCTGCTGCAGGAACGCGAGGGCCGCGCGGCGGATCGTCTCGGGATCCTGCTGGCCGGGGGGCGTCGCGGGCTGCGCCGCGGCGGCGGCCGGGGCCGGAGGCGCGGAAGCCGCTGCCGCGCGCGGCGCCGGTGCGGCTGACGCGGCGCGGGCCGCTGCGAAACGGGCGGCGGCGGCAGGCGCGGGCGCCGGCCGCACGGGATTCGACGCGGATTCGGCCGTGCCGGCGACGACCGTCGCGATCGCGGTCGGGTCGGCGGCGCGCGGCTGCGCGCCGTAGCCGGCGTTCGCACGGGCGGCTGCACGAACGGGCGCGGGCGCCGGCGGCGGGACGGTCGTCACGACCATCGCGCCGGCCGGTTGCGCCGCGTAGCCGGCCGCGGCACCCGCACCCGAAACCGCGCGGCCCGCTTCCGGCGCGATGCCCGCACCCGAGGCCATTCCCGTTGGCCCGCCGAACTGGCCGCCGTTCGCCGCGTTGGCGTGCGCGAGCGCGGCTTCCGCCGTCTCGCCGCGGCCGGGAATCACGATCATCCCGTCTTCCGCGTGCACGGCCGGTGCGGCGATCCACAGCGCCGCGGCGAGCACGCACGCACGCCGGACGCGCGTGAGCCGCCCGTTCCTGCCGCGAAGTGCGCTGTCCGTCATCGCCGTGTCCTCGATCCGTTGATCCGAGTTGCATTCTAGGGAGCCGGGCCGTCGCGCAAACGATGAATAGAGGGGGCCTTTGCCGCGTTATTCGCCCGATTGCCGGTTGCGTCCGACGCCTACCATCGCTGTCATGGAAAAAAGCCTCTCGGGTCGCCATCCGGCGCGAGGGGCGTGCAGCGCTTCATACGGAGAGACGCACACATGCTGGACAAACTCGATGCGGAATTCGCGTTCGGCCGACAGGCGCTCGACGTGCGCGCCTACCGGCAGGAACTGCTGTCGTCGAACATCGCGAACGCCGACACGCCGGGCTACCAGGCCCGCGACGTCGATTTCGCGTCGACGCTCGCGCGCTCGCTGAAGCAGACGAGCGGCGGCCTGGCGCCGAGCAACGCCGCGCAGTTGCCGATGACGCAGCCGGCCGGCGTGACGAGCGGCATGTCGATGGTGTCGACGGCGGCCGGCCACATGGCCGGCACCGCGAAGCTGATCCCGACCGGCGGCCCGTCGGACGACTACGGCCGCGCGCAATACCGGATGCCGCTGCAGCCGTCGCTCGACGGCAACACGGTCGATCTCGACGTCGAACGCGTGCAGTTCGCGAACAACGCGCTGCACTACGAGACCGGGATGACCGTGATGACCCAGCAGATCAAGGCGATGATCGCCGCGATCTCGACGAACTCGTAAGCGCAACCGTACCCGAGCACACGCACCAGGAGCCACCATGCCTTCGTTGATGAACATCTTCGGCGTCGCCGGTTCGGCGCTGTCCGCGCAATCGCAGCGCCTGAACGTCACCGCGTCGAACCTCGCGAACGCCGACAGCGCCACCGGCCCCGACGGCAAGCCGTACAAGGCCAAGCAGGTTGTGTTCGCGACCGACCCGATCGGCGGCGCGCGCACCGCGTCCGGCCAGGGCGTGGGCGGCGTGCGCGTGACGAAGGTGATGGACGACCCGTCGCCGATGAAGTCGACCTACGACCCGGCGAACCCGGCCGCCGACGCGAACGGCTACGTGCAGATGCCGAACGTCGATCCGGTGCAGGAGATGGTGAACATGATCTCGGCGTCGCGCTCGTACCAGGCCAACGTCGAGACGCTGAACACCGCGAAGACGCTGATGCTCAAGACGCTGACGATCGGCTCGTAAGCCGCTCGCCCGCCGACCTCACAGACCCGACAGAAGGCCAACCAGGATGACTTCCTCCAGCACGACGATCGGCAGCAACGGCACGAACGTGTCGAACCTGCCGACCGACACGATGAACACCAACAACGTGTCGTCGACCAACGGCACGTCGGCGAGCGACCTGCAGGCGACGTTCCTGAAGCTGCTCGTCACGCAGCTGCAGAACCAGGATCCGACGAGCCCGGTCGACAGCTCGCAGATGACGTCGCAGCTCGCGCAGATCAACACGGTGAGCGGCATCGCGCAGCTGAACACGTCGCTGACGTCGCTGTCGACGCAGCTCACGGCCGGCCAGCAGACGCAGGCCGCGCTGCTGATCGGCACGAACGTGCTCGCGCCGGGCAATTCGGTCGCGGTGAAGAGCGGCGCGGCGTCGCCGTTCGGCGTGTCGCTCACGAGCGACGTGTCGAACCTGACGATCACCGTGAAGAACAGCGCGGGCGTCGTCGTCAACACGATCAACGCGGGCAAGCAGTCGGCCGGCACCGTGCCGTTCAACTGGACGCCGACCGACGCGGCCGGCAACGCGCTGCCGGACGGCGCGTACACGGTCAGCGCGCAGTACACGGGCACCGACGGCAAGAACTACGCGCCGACCGTGCTGGCGGCCGCCACGGTGCAGAGCGTGATCAAGCAGGCGGACGGCACCGCGGGGCTGGTGCTGTCGAACGGTACGACGGTCGGGCTCACCCGGGTCGCGTCGATCTTCCCGAACGTCAAGACGTCGTCCACGGCCGGCGACACCACCACCAACTGATCGAGCTTTCACGAAACGGAGATCGAAATGGGTTATCAACAGGGTCTGAGCGGCCTCGCCGGTGCCTCGAACGCACTCGACGTGATCGGCAACAACATCGCGAACGCGAACACGGTCGGCTTCAAGTCGAGCACCGCGCAGTTCGCCGACATGTACGCGAACTCGGTCGCGACGTCGGTCAACACGCAGATCGGCATCGGCACGTCGCTGAATGCCGTGCAGCAGCAGTTCGGCCAGGGCACGATCAATACGACGAACTCGTCGCTCGACGTCGCGATCAACGGCAACGGCTTCTTCCAGATGTCGAACAACGGCGTGACGACGTACTCGCGCGACGGCACGTTCCAGCGCGACAAGAACGGCTTCATCGTCGACTCGCAGGGCCGCAACCTGATGGGCTACGCGGCCAACGCGGGCGGCGTGATCAACACCGCGCAGACCGTGGCGCTGCAGGCGCCGACGACCAACATCGCACCGACCGCGACGACCAAGATCACCGGCCAGTTCAACCTGAACTCGCAGGACAAGACGCCGACCAAGACGCCGTTCGACCCGACCGACAACACGACGTACAACTACTCGACGTCGATCCAGGTGTACGACTCGCTCGGCGGTTCGCAGGCGGTCAACATGTACTTCGTGAAGTCGTCGGCCGGGACGTGGGAAGCGTACGCGGGCGTGCAGGGCGCCGCGACGGCGACCGACCTCGGCACGGTCACGTTCGATACGTCGGGCGCGATCAAGAGCACGACGACGGGCACGCCGCCGACGCCGACCACGTCGCTCGGCCAGTTCCAGTTCACCGTGCCGAACACCGACGGCTCGGCGACGCCGCAAAGCCTCACGCTCGACCTGACCGGCACCACGCAGTACGGCGGCAAGGACGGCGTGAACAACCTCGCGCAGAACGGCTATGCGAGCGGCACGCTGACGACCTACTCGATCGGCGCCGACGGCAAGCTGACCGGCAACTACTCGAACGGCCAGACCGCCGTGCTCGGCCAGATCGCGCTCGCGAACTTCAACAACCCGAACGGGCTGGTGAACCTCGGCGGCAACCAGTATGCGGAAACCTCCGCATCGGGCGTGCCGCAGATCTCCGCGCCGGGCAGCACGAACCACGGCACGCTGCAGGGCAGCGCGCTCGAAAACTCGAACGTCGACCTCGCGTCGCAGCTCGTCAACCTGATCACCGCGCAGCGCAACTACCAGGCCAACGCGCAGACGATCAAGACGCAGCAGACCGTCGACCAGACGCTCATCAACCTGTAAGCGCGGATAACCGGCAGCCATGGACCGACTGATCTACACGGCGATGACGGGCGCGTCGCAGTCGCTCGACCAGCAGGCGATCGTCGCGAACAACCTCGCGAACGCGTCGACGACGGGCTTTCGCGCGCAGCTCGCGACGTATCGCGCGGTGCCGATGAATTTCGGCGACGGCAGCAACGTCGACCCGACGACGACGCGCACCTACGTGCTCGCATCGACGCCCGGCGCGGATTACGCACCGGGCCCGATCACGCGCACCGGCAACCCGCTCGACGTCGCCGTGCAGGGCGCCGGCTGGCTGTCGGTGCAGGTGGCCGACGGCAGCGAGGCGTACACGCGCGCCGGCAACCTGCACGTCGACGAGAACGGCCAGCTCGTCAACGCGAGCAACCTGCCGGTGATCGGCAACGGCGGCCCGATCTCGGTGCCGCCGAACGCGGAAGTAACGATCGGCAAGGACGGCACGGTGTCCGCGCTGATGCCGGGCGATCCGCCGACGGCCGTCGCGATCGTCGACCAGATGAAGCTCGTCAATCCCGATCCGGCCACGCTCACGCGCGGCAACGACGGGCTGTTCCGCACCGCCGACGGCAATCCGGCCGACGCCGACCCGAACGTGGTCGTCACGCCGAATTCGCTCGAAGGCAGCAACGTCAACCCGGTGACCGCGATGGTCGCGATGATCGACAACGCGCGCGCGTTCCAGCTTCAGTCGAAGCTGATCCAGACGGCCGACCAGAACGAGCAGTCGGCGAACCAGCTGCTCAACTTCAGCTGAGCGCCCGCGCCAGCCCACGCAGGAGAATCGACAAGTGAACCGTTCGCTCTACATCGCCGCCACCGGCATGAATGCGCAGCAGGCGCAGATGGACGTGATTTCGAACAACCTCGCGAACACCAGCACGAACGGCTTCAAGGCGTCGCGCGCGGTATTCGAGGATCTGCTGTACCAGACCATCCGCCAGCCCGGCGCGAACTCGACGCAGCAGACCGAGCTGCCGTCGGGCCTGCAACTCGGCACCGGCGTGCAGCAGGTCGCGACCGAGCGCCTGTACACGCAGGGTGGCCTCACGCAGACCGGCAACTCGAAGGACGTCGCGATCAACGGCGCGGGCTTCTTCCAGGTGCTGATGCCGGACGGCACCAACGCGTACACGCGCGACGGCTCGTTCCAGACCAACGCGCAGGGCCAGCTCGTTACGTCGAGCGGCTACCAGGTGCTGCCGGCGATCACCGTGCCGCAGAACGCGCAGTCGCTGACGATCGGCAAGGACGGTGTCGTGTCGGTCACGCAGCCGGGCTCGAGCAACGCGGTACAGATCGGCTCGCTGCAGATCGCGACCTTCATCAACCCGACCGGCCTCGAGGCGAAGGGCGAGAACCTGTTCGCGGAAACGACGTCGTCGGGCGCGCCGAACGTGTCGCAGCCGGGGCTGAACGGCGCGGGCGTGCTCAACCAGGGCTACGTCGAGGCGTCGAACGTGAACGTCGTGCAGGAACTCGTCAACATGATCCAGACGCAGCGTGCCTACGAGATCAACAGCAAGGCCGTGACGACGTCCGACCAGATGCTGCAGACCGTCACGCAGATGAAGAGCTAACCGGAAAGTCCCGCCGTCGCCATGAAGCAGGTCCGCCTCCTCCCGTCAGCCCCCGTCCGCGCAGCCTGCGCGGTCGCGGTGGCGGCGCTCGCCGGTTGCGCGCAGATTCCGCGCGATCCGATCATCCAGCAGCCGATGACGGCGCAGCCGCCGATGCCGATGTCGATGCAGGCGCCCGGCTCGATCTACAACCCGGGCTACGCGGGGCGGCCGCTCTTCGAGGACCAGCGGCCGCGCAACGTCGGCGACATCCTGACGATCATGATCGCGGAGAACATCAACGCGACCAAGTCGTCGGGCGCGAACACGAACCGGCAGGGCAACACCGACTTCAACGTGCCGACGGCCGGCTTCCTCGGCGGACTGTTCGCGAAGGCGAACCTGTCGGCCACCGGCGCCAACAAGTTCGCGGCGACCGGCGGCGCGAGCGCGGCGAACACGTTCAACGGCACGATCACGGTGACCGTCACCAACGTGCTGCCGAACGGCAACCTCGTGGTCAGCGGCGAGAAGCAGATGCTGATCAACCAGGGTAACGAATTCGTGCGCTTCTCGGGCGTCGTCAACCCGAACACGATCTCGGGCGCGAACTCCGTCTACTCGACGCAGGTCGCCGACGCGAAGATCGAATACTCGTCGAAGGGCTACATCAACGAAGCCGAGACGATGGGCTGGCTGCAGCGCTTCTTCCTCAACATCGCGCCGTGGTGATGACGATGCAGACGACCCCGATCCGCCGCCTGTCGGCCCGCGTGCAAGCCGCCGCGCGGCTCGCCGTCGCGTTCGCGGCCGTGGCCGCGGCCTGCGTGTTCGGCGCGGCGCCCGCGCAGGCGGAACGCCTGAAGGACCTCGCGCAGATCCAGGGCGTGCGCGACAACCCGCTGATCGGCTATGGCCTCGTCGTCGGCCTCGACGGCACGGGCGACCAGACGATGCAGACGCCGTTCACGACGCAGACGCTCGCGAACATGCTCGCGAACCTCGGCATCTCGATCAACAACGGTTCGGCGAACGGCGGCCCGTCGTCGCTGAACAACATGCAGCTGAAGAACGTCGCGGCCGTGATGGTGACGGCCACGCTGCCGCCGTTCGCGCGGCCGGGCGAGGCGCTCGACGTGACGGTATCGTCGCTCGGCAACGCGAAGAGCCTGCGCGGCGGCACGCTGCTGCTCACGCCGCTGAAGGGCGCGGACGGGCAGGTGTACGCGCTCGCGCAGGGCAACATGGCGGTCGGCGGCGCGGGCGCCAGCGCGAACGGCAGCCGCGTGCAGGTGAACCAGCTCGCGGCCGGCCGGATCGTCGGCGGCGCGATCGTCGAACGCGCGGTGCCGAACGCGATCGCGCAGATGAACGGCGTGCTGCAGCTGCAGCTGAACGACATGGACTACGGCACCGCGCAGCGGATCGTATCCGCGGTCAACTCGAGCTTCGGCCCGGGCACCGCGACGGCGCTCGATGGCCGCACGATCCAGCTCGCGGCGCCGGCCGATTCGGCGCAGCAGGTCGCGTTCATGGCGCGGCTGCAGAACCTCGACGTGAGTCCGGACAAGGCCGCGGCGAAGGTGATCCTGAACGCGCGCACCGGTTCGATCGTGATGAACCAGATGGTCACGCTGCAGAGCTGCGCGGTCGCGCACGGCAACCTGTCGGTCGTCGTCAATACGCAGCCGGTCGTGTCGCAGCCGGGGCCGTTCTCGAACGGGCAGACCGTGGTGGCGCAGCAGTCGCAGATCCAGCTGAAGCAGGACAACGGCGCGCTGAAGATGGTGACGGCCGGCGCGAACCTCGCCGACGTCGTGAAGGCGCTGAACACGCTCGGCGCGACGCCGGCGGACCTGATGTCGATCCTGCAGGCGATGAAGGCGGCCGGCGCGTTGCGCGCCGACCTGGAGGTCATCTAAATGGCGGCGAACCTTCCGAACGCGAACGACCTCACGCAGCGCTTCGCGCTCGACGTGCAGGGTTTCGATGCACTGCGCGCGCAGGCGAGGCAGTCGCCGCAGGCCGGCGCGAAGGCGGTCGCGGGCCAGTTCGACGCGATGTTCACGCAGATGATGCTCAAGAGCATGCGCGACGCGTCGCCGGACGGCGGCCTGTTCGATTCGCATACGTCGAAGATGTACACGTCGATGCTCGACCAGCAGCTCGCGCAGCAGATGTCGACGCGCGGGATGGGCGTCGCCGACGCGCTGATGAAGCAGCTGCTGCGCAACGCCGGCGCCGGTGCCGGCAGCGACACGGCGGCCGACGTGGGTGCCGGCGCGGGCGGCCTGGGGGCGGCCGGCTTCGGCACGGCCGGCAACGAAGGCAGCCTCGCCGCGATGAACGCGATGGCGAAGGCTTATGCGAACGCGGCGAACAACGGCGGGCTTGCCGGCGCGCGCGGCTATTCGGCCGGCAGCGCGCTGACGCCGCCGCTGAAGGGCGCGAGCGGCGTGCAGGACGCCGACGCGTTCGTCGACCGGCTCGCGGGCCCCGCGCAGGCGGCCAGCGCGACGACCGGCATCCCGGCGCGCTTCATCGTCGGCCAGGCCGCGCTCGAGTCGGGCTGGGGCAAGCGCGAGATCCGCGCGGCCGACGGCTCGACCAGCTACAACGTGTTCGGCATCAAGGCGAACAAGAGCTGGACGGGCCGCACGGTGTCGGCGCTGACGACCGAATACGTGAACGGCACGCCGCGCCGCGTGGTCGCGAAGTTCCGGGCGTACGACTCGTACGAGCACGCGATGACCGACTACGCGAACCTGCTGAAGAACAACCCGCGCTACTCGGGCGTGCTCAGCGCGAGCCGCAGCGTCGAAGGCTTCGCGCACGGGATGCAGAAGGCCGGTTACGCGACCGACCCGAACTACGCGAAAAAGCTGATCTCGATCATGCAGCAGATCGGCTGACGGCCCGCGCCCGGTTGCGCCGGAAACGGGCGCCCGCCGCCCTCCGCTCGCCCCTTTCGGACCGCGCCCGGCAACTCGCCGCGCGCGGTTTCAACGTTTGCGCGAAAAAATTCGCCAATTCGATCTAAACTTTCGGTCAGCACTGCCGCTAAGTGTGAGAGACCTGTGACCGGGCTCGTGATCTGGCCCGGTTTTACTGCGCACCGGTTGTCCGGGCGCTCATGACAAGAAAGACCGGCTAGCCATGAATATCGAAACGTCGACGGACCCCAGCCTGGATGCAGGCCACTCCGGGCCCGACTATGCCCGCCGCAATCCGCTGGAAATCGGCGTGCAGCTGCGCAACCTCGTGAACCGCGGCGATTTCCTGACCGTCCAGTACCCGGGCGGCCAGCTCGTCACGCGCCTGCTCGAGGTCGACGTCGGTGCGCGGACGTTCACGTTCGACTGGGGTGCGCTGTCCGAGCAGAACGCCGGCATCCTCGGCGCGTCGCATTGCACGTTCGCGGCTTCGCCGGAGGGCGTGCGCGTCGAATTCACCACGGGCACGCCGCGCGAGACGCGCTTCGAGGGGCTGCCCGCGTTCGTCGCCGATTTCCCCGACGTGCTGGTCTGCATCCAGCGCCGCGAATATTTCCGCGTCGACGCGCCGATCGTCGATCCGTTCCTGTGCCGCGGCAAGCTGCCGGACGGCGAGAGCTTCCTGTTCGAGGTGCATAACCTGTCGCTCGGCGGCGTGGGGCTGCGCACGGCCGACGAACGCGTCGAGGCGCTCGAGGTCGGCACGCTGCTGCCGGACGTCGAGCTCGAGCTGACCGGCCACGGCAAGCTGTCGCTCGACCTGCAGCTGGTGTCGCAGCGCTCGACGCAGATGCCGAACGGGTCGCGGCGCTACCAGCTCGGCTTTCGCTACATGTCGCTGCCGGGCAGCGCGGAAAACACGCTGCAACGGCTGATCACGCAGCTCGAAATGAAGCGCCGCTCGCTCGCGCGGGCCTGACGCGCCCGCGGCCGCCGGCCTTGCCCGGCGCGCCCCGCGACCCGCCGCCGGCCCTGCCCGCCGGACGCTTCGACCGGCGACGCGCACGCGCGCGTCGCGCGTGCATTTTTTCCTCAATTTTTTCGATCGGCGGCCGTTATACCGGGAGTCACGCAACCCGGCGGCCGCAGCGCGGCCGGCTCATCAGGATCGCGCATGTCCAACACACTCATGAACCTCGGCGTCAGCGGCCTGAATGCCGCGCTCTGGGGCCTCACGACGACCGGCAACAACATCAGCAACGCCGCGACGCCCGGCTATTCGGTCGAGCGGCCGGTCTATGCCGAAACGAGCGGCCAGTACACGGGCAGCGGCTACATGCCGCAAGGCGTGAGCACCGTCACCGTGCAGCGCCAGTACAGCCAGTACCTGAGCGACCAGCTGAACACCGCGCAGACGCAGGGCGGCGCGCTGTCGACGTGGTACACGCTCGTCGCGCAGCTGAACAACTACATCGGCAGCCCGACGGCGGGGATCTCGACCGGGATCACGAGCTACTTCACCGGGCTGCAGAACGTCGCGAACAACGCGTCCGACCCGTCGGTGCGCCAGACCGCGATCAGCAACGCGCAGACGCTGGCCAACCAGATCAACGCGGCCGGCCAGCAGTACGACGCGCTGCGCCAGAGCGTGAACACGCAGCTCACCAGCACCGTGTCGCAGATCAACACGTACACCGCGCAGATCGCGCAGCTGAACCAGCAGATCGCGGCGGCGAGCAGCCAGGGGCAGCCGCCGAACCAGCTGATGGACCAGCGCGACCTCGCGGTGTCGAACCTGTCGGGCCTCGCCGGCATCCAGGTCGTGCGCAACGACAGCGGCTACAGCGTGTTCCTGTCGGGCGGCCAGCCGCTCGTCGTCGCCGACAAGAGCTACCAGCTCGCGGCCGTCACGTCGTCGTCCGATCCGAGCGAGCTGACCGTCGTGTCGCAGGGGATCGCCGGCGCGAACCCGCAGGGGCCGAACCAGGCGCTGCCCGATTCGTCGCTGTCGGGCGGCACGCTCGGCGGCCTGCTCGCGTTCCGCAGCCAGACGCTCGATCCCGCGCAGGCCCAGCTCGGCGCGATCGCGACCAGCTTCGCCGCGCAGGTCAACGCGCAGAATGCGCTCGGCATCGACCTGTCGGGCAACCCGGGCGGCAACCTGTTCACGATGCCGTCGCCGACCGTGTACTCGAACCAGGGCAATACCGGCAACGCGTCGTTGTCCGTGTCGTTCGCGAACGCGTCGCAGCCGACGACGAGCGACTACACGCTCTCGTTCGACGGCACGAACTACACGCTGACCGACCGCGCGAGCGGCGCGGTGGTCGACCAGAAGGCGGGGCCGATGCCGGTCTCGCTCGGCGGGCTGAATTTCTCGACCCCGTCCGGCACGATGAACGCCGGCGACAAGTTCACCGTGCTGCCGACGCGCGGCGCGTTGAACGGCTTCGGCCTCGCGACGACGAGCGCGTCGGCGATCGCGGCCGCGTCGCCGGCCGTCACGTCGGCGGCGAGCACCAACACCGGCACCGGCAAGATCACGCTCGGCGGCGTGACCGCGGGCTACCAGGTGCCGACGACCAAGCTGACCTACGACGCGACGGCGAAGACGCTGACGGGCTTCCCGGTCGGCACCACGGTGACGATCGGCACCACGCCGCCGACGTCGGTCACGATCAACAACCCGACGGACACCGTGCCGTACGACCCGGCGGCCGGCGCGACGCTGACGATGTCGGGGACGGCCGCGGGCGCGCTCAACGGCGTGAGCGTCACGCTGTCCGGCGCACCGGCGACCGGCGACTCGTTCACGATCGGGCCGTACGCGGGCGGCACCAGCGACGGCTCCAACGCGCTCGCGCTGTCGAAGCTGGTCAACGCGAAGGCGCTCGGCAACGGCACGACGACACTCACGGGCGCATATGCGAGCTACGTGAACGGCATTGGCAACACGACGACCCAGCTGAAATCGTCGAGCGCCGCGCAGACCGGGCTGATCGGCCAGATCACCGAGGCGCAGCAGTCGGTGTCGGGCGTGAACCAGAACGAGGAAGCGGCCAACCTGATGCAGTACCAGCAGCTCTACCAGGCGAACGCGAAGGTGATCCAGACGGCGGCGACGCTGTTCCAGACCGTGCTCGGCCTGTTCAACTGACCGGATTCGAGGAATAGAAGCGATGCGGATTTCCAGCGCCCAGTTCTTCCAGCTGAACGTTTCCCAAATGAACGATCAGCAGGCCCAGCTCGCGCAGCTGTATCAGCAGATCTCGAGCGGCGTGAGCCTGCAGACGGCGGCCGACAACCCGGCCGGCGCGGCGCAGGCCGTGCAGCTGTCGATGACGTCGGCGACGCTGTCGCAGTACGCGACCAACCAGAACACCGCGCTCGCGTCGCTGCAGGCCGAGGACCAGACGCTGCAGAGCGTGAGCAGCGTGCTGACGAGCGCGCAGACGCTGCTCGTGCGCGCCGGCGACGGTTCGTTGTCCGACAGCGACCGCTCGGCGCTCGCGACGCAGCTGCAGGGTTACCGCGACCAGTTGATGACGCTCGCGAACACCAACGACGGCGCGGGCAACTACCTGTTCGCCGGCACGAAGAATTCGGCGGCGCCGTTTTCGACGACGCCGAGCGGCAGCGTCACCTATGTCGGCGACACGGGGACGCGCCAGGTGCAGATCGCCGATTCGAGCACCGTGGCGCAGGGCGACACGGGCGCGGCCGTCTTCATGTCGGTGCCGGCGATCGGCAGCTCGCCGGTGCCGTCGGCCGGCGCGGGCAACACGGGCACCGGCACGATCGGCGCGGTCACGGTGACGAATCCGTCGATCGCGACGAACGGCCATCAGTTCTCGATCACGTTCGGCGGCACGGCCGCCGCGCCGACCTACACGGTGACCGACAATTCGGCCAGCCCGCCGACCACCACGCCGGCGCAGGCCTATTCGGCGGGCTCGGCGATCTCGCTCGGCGGCGGGATGACGGTGGCCGTATCGGGCACGCCGGCCGCCGGCGACACGTTCGCGGTCTCGCCCGCGCCGCAGGCGAGCGGCGGCTCCGACGTGTTCTCGACGCTCGACGCGATGATCTCGGCGCTGAAGACGCCCGTGACGGCGAATGCGGTGGCGGGCGCGGCGCTGAAGAATGCGCTGATGACCGGCTCGACCAAGCTCGGCAACACGATGCGCAACGTCACGACGATCCAGGCATCGGTCGGCGGCCGCGAGCAGGAAGTCAAGGCGATGCAGGCCGTCAACCAGACGGCGTCGCTGCAGACGACCAGCAACCTGTCGGACCTGACCAGCACCAACATGGTCACGACGATCAGCCAGTACCTGCAGGTGCAGAACGCGCTGACCGGCGCGCAGAAGGCCTACGTGCAACTGCAGAACATGTCGCTGTTCCAGTACATCAACCCCTGATGCACCGCGCGCCGGCGGCGATGTGAGCGCACGCTTACGTCCGCGCCGGCGCCCTCCGCCGCCCGCGTGCCCCGCGCGGGCGGCCGCTTCGCCGGGCCGCGCGGCCGCGCACCGGTCCGCGCAGGCGGGACACTACGTCACACGCCCGTCAGCCGCGCGTGCCGGCGCGCTTGCCAGCCCCATCTCCGCTCCGTAAACTCGCGCCAGATTCCAGACCGGCGCATCCCAGGCAGCCGGCGACCGACAGGAGCCCTTTCCCCATGTCCGATTCCTACTTCCCGCGCTGGCGGGTCCAATCGACCGGCGCGGCATCGCGCGTGGTCGGCCCCGACGAACGCCTGGCGTGGCCGCAGATGATCGCGATGGGCGTGCAGCACGTGGTCGCGATGTTCGGCTCGACCGTGCTCGCGCCGCTGCTGATGGGCTTCGACCCGAATCTGTGCATCTTCATGTCGGGCATCGGCACGCTGCTGTTCTTCGTGCTGGTCGGCGGCCGCGTGCCGAGCTACCTCGGCTCGAGCTTCGCGTTCATCGGCCTCGTGATCGCGGTGACGGGCTACGGCGGCAGCGGCCCGAACCCGAACATTCCGGTCGCGCTCGGCGGGATCGTCGCGTGCGGCGTCGTCTACGTCGCGCTTGGCGCGCTGGTGCAGGCGATCGGCACGCGCTGGATCGAGACGCTGATGCCGCCGGTCGTGACCGGCGCGGTGGTCGCGGTGATCGGGCTGAACCTCGCGCCGATCGCGGTCAAGGGCGTCTCGGCGTCGACCTTCGATTCGGTGATGGCGCTCGTCACGGTGCTGTGCGTCGGCGGCGTCGCGGTGTTCGCGCGCGGGATGATGCAGCGCCTGCTGATCCTCGTCGGGCTCGCGATTGCCTACGCGATCCATGCGATCGCGACCAACGGGATGGGCCTCGGCAAGCCGATCGACTTCTCGATCGTCGGGCAGGCCGCGTGGTTCGGCGTGCCGGCCTTCCGCGCCCCGGTGTTCGACCCGCACGCGATGCTGATGCTCGCGCCGATCGCGGTGATCCTCGTCGCCGAGAACCTCGGCCACATCAAGGCCGTCAGCGCGATGACGGGGCATAACCTCGACCGCTACGTCGGCCGCGCGTTCATCGGCGACGGCCTCGCGACGATCGTGTCGGGCAGCGTCGGCGGCACGGGCGTCACGACGTACGCGGAGAACATCGGCGTGATGGCCGTCACGCGGATCTACTCGACGCTGGTGTTCGCGCTCGCCGCCCTGATCGCGATCGGGCTCGGCTTCTCGCCGAAATTCGGCGCGGTGATCCAGACGATCCCGGGCCCCGTGCTCGGCGGCGTGTCGATCGTCGTGTTCGGGCTGATCGCGGTGACGGGCGCGCGGATCTGGGTCGTCAACAAGGTCGACTTTTCCGACAACCGCAACCTGATCGTCGCGGCCGTCACGCTCGTGCTCGGCGCCGGCGACTTCTCGCTGAAGTTCGGCGGCTTCGGCCTCGGCGGGATCGGCACCGCGACGTTCGGCGCGATCATCCTGTACGCGATCCTGCGCAAGGAAAAGGAACCGGGCCCGGTGGTCTGACCGGGGACGGGCGGCGCGCTGCCGCCCGCCGGCGCGCCTTCACGCGCCGGTATTCGACTGCGCCTGCAGCCACGCGCAGAACTGCGCGACGAGCGGATCGTCGGCCGGCGCGTGCGGCGTGATCCACCAGTAGCTGCGCGTCGCGATGCGCGGCCCGGCCAGCGGCATCACGAGCCGTCCGCTCGCGAGCTCGTCGTCGATCAGCGGCAGCGGGCCGAGCGCGACGCCGAGCCCGTCGACGGCGGCCTGCAGCGCCAGGTAGAAGTGGTCGAACGACTGCCGCTTGCGCCCCTTCATCGTCACGCCGGCCGCCGCGAACCAGTCGCGCCAGCCTTCCGGCCGCGTATCCGAATGCAGCAGCACGTGCCGCGCGAGATCGTCCGCGCGGGTAATCGGCGCGCGCCTGAGCAGCGCCGGGCTGCAGACCGGGATCACGCTTTCGTCGAGGAAGTGGCCGCTCGTGCAGGTCGGCCAGTGGCCGGGGCCGCGGCGGATCGCGACATCGAAGCCGTTCAGCGTGTCGAGCGGCGCATTCGACGTCGACAGCTTCAGCTCGACGTTCGGCACGTCGCGCTGGAACCGCGACAGGCGCGGCAGCAGCCATTTCATCGCGAAGGTCGGCAGCGCGTTGATGCGCAGCACGCGCGCCGCGCCGGTATGGCGCAACTGCTCGGTCGCGTGCGCGATGCTGTCGAACGCCGCCCGCACGGTGTCCAGGTAGCGGCGGCCTTCGTCGGTGAGCTTCACGCGCTTGCCGTAGCGGTGGAACACCGGCTTGCCGAGCCACGCCTCGAATCCGGCGATCTGCCGGCTGATGGCACCATGGGTCACATGCAGCTCGTCGCCGGCGGCGCTGAAGCTTTCATGTCGTGCCGCGGCTTCAAAGGCCCGAAGCGCGGAAAAGGGCGGGAGATCGCGTGCCATGCTTGTGATTCTAGATCACAAGGGCGCACCGATAAAATCGTTTTGCCATCCTCCCGAACGGCGGTAACCTCGGTTCACCGTTTAGTGAGGAGCACCATGCAATCCGTTTCCCCGCCGTCCGCCGCGACGCCCCACCGCGTCGGCCTCGCCGAGCTGTTCACCGGTTTCCTGTCGCTCGGCCTGATGTCGTTCGGCGGCGCGTTGCCGTTCGCGCGGCGCACCATCGTCGACGAGCGCAAGTGGCTCTCCGCCGACGAATTCACCGATCTGCTCGGCCTGTGCCAGTTCCTGCCGGGCGGCAACGTGATCAACCTGTCGGTCGCGGTCGGCATGCGCTTTCGCGGCGTTGCCGGCGCGTTCGCCGGCATTCTCGGGCTGATCGCGGGCCCGACGCTCGTCGTCGTCGCGCTCGGCGTGCTGTACGCGAAGACGCAGAACGATCCGAACGTGCAGCACCTGTTCGCGGGGCTCGCGGCCGCGGCCGCCGGGCTGCTCGTCGCGATGGCCGTGAAGGTCGCGAAGCCGCTGCTGCGGGCGCCGCGCACGGCGGCCGCGATCGCGGCGCTGGCGTTCGTCGCGATCGCGGTGGTGCGCCTGCCGCTGCTGACCACGATGCTCGTGCTGACGCCCGTCAGCGTGTGGCTCGCGTCGCGCCGCCGCGACGCGGGCACGCCACAGCCGGCGCCGGCCGCCGCGCGGGGCACGCACGATTCGCAGGGCACACCCGACTCGCAACCGGAGCGCCGGCCATGAACGACACGCTGATCGCCATCGCGACGATCTTCAGCCAGTTGTCGCTGCTCGCATTCGGCGGCGGCAACACGATCCTGCCGGAGATGCAGCGGCAGGTCGTCGACGTGCATCACTGGATGAGCGCGCACGAGTTCACCGCGCTGTTCGCGCTGGCCCAGGCGGCGCCCGGGCCGAACATGATGATCGTGTCGCTGGTCGGCTGGCACGTGGCCGGCTGGGCGGGGCTGCTGGTCGCGTCGCTCGCGAAGTTCGGGCCGTCGTCGATCGTCACCGTGCTCGCGCTGCATGCGTGGGAGCGCTTTCGCGACCGGCCGTGGCGCCGCTACGTGCAGCAGGGGATGATGCCCGTCACGGCCGGGCTCGTCGCGGCGAGCGCGCTGCTGATCTCCGAGGCGTCGAACCGCACGGCGATCCAGTGGGGCATCACGGCCGCGTGCGCAGTGCTGGCGTGGCGCACGCGCATCCATCCGCTGTGGCTGCTCGCCGGCGGCGCGCTGATCGGCCTCACGGGCATCGGGCAGTGAGCGGCCCGCGGCCGGCCGGCTAGCGCGACGCCGGCAGGTCGCCGTTCACGAGGCCGAGCAGCCGGCCGCGCGCGCTGCCGACGTCGTCCGTCACCGCCGGCCAGTCGACCACGAAACCCGCGTCGAGCGCGTCGCGCATGATCGCGCCGTAATCGGCCTTGCCGACCTTGCCGCCGCGCAACGCGTCGGCCACCTCGTGCTTCAGCTTCGGTGTGAACGACGGATAGGCGGCCACCCGCGCCGCGTACTGGCGCGCATCGATCTCGCCCGATTCGCGGTTGAACGCCCGGACGGCCACCAGCACGATCGCGGCGAACGGGATCACGGTATGGCGCAGGAAGAACTTCGCGAGTGTCATTCGAAGGGTCGGTGAAGCGGCGCGGGGCGGCGCTCGGGGTGCAGTCGTGGCGCGATCGGAGCCGGTCGGCCCGGTATACTCGGCCGGTCTTCCGGCGACGCAACCCGCCCGGTCGCGAGGCTCCGGCGCGCGGCGATGCGCGCCGGGAATCGGCCCCCCGACGGCCAGCATCATATTGGCGCGCGGCACGCGGGCGAGGCCCGGCCGCTCGGCGCCGGCGGCGTTCGCGCCGGCCGGCAGGACTGAATTTCGCACCGCCCGCCGCGCATGGCCGGGCGGCGCACCACGGGAGGATCGATGGATCTCGACGGCGCCAGCCGCAATCTCACCGTCGCCGCATTGCTCACGCTGTCCGGCGGCTACCTCGACGCGTACACGTACGTCGGCCACGGCCACGTGTTCGCGAACACGATGACCGGCAACGTCGCGCTGCTCGGCATCAACCTGTCGGCCGGCGAATGGGCCGCCGCGCTGCATCACGTGCCGCCGCTCGTCGGCTTCGTGATCGCGGTGTTCGTCGCGCACCTGCTCGGCCTTGCCGCGCAGCGCGGCTGGATGCGGCACACGGCGTTCACGAGCCTGCTCGTCGAGATCGCGTTTCTCGGCATCGCCGCGAGCGGGCTCGTCGGCGCGTCGAGCGCGTGGCTGATTCCGGGCATCTCGTTCGTCGCGACGCTGCAGACGCTGTCGTTCACCCATCTCGAGGAACTGTCGTACACGTCGGTGATGACGACCGGCAACCTGCGGCGCGCCGCGCAGAAGCTGTTCGTCGGGCTGATCCCGCGCTACGACGCGGGCGCGCTGCACGACTCGGCGCTGCTCGCGACGATCAGCTTCTGCTTCCTGGCCGGCGCGGTGGCCGGCGGCCTCGTGACGCGGCTCATGCCGGACCTCGCGCTGTGGGGCGCGGTGCTGCTGCTCGTCGGCGCGTTCGCGGAAATCGTGCGGCGCGCGTGGCGCCGGCATACGGCCGACGGCGGGCCGGCGGCGGCGTGACCCCGTACACGGCGCACGCTTGCGTGCGCCGATCCGTTCCGGGGCGCCTGTCGCGCGATCCTGACAAACCCGACGCACCGTAAACTCGCGGCCGGTTGCCGCCGCGCGACGCTCGCCGCCCGCCGGACAAGCATCACGCCCGTAACGTTGTGCGCGGGCGACAGTTCCGCGATTACCGCGCATTTCAATTTCTTTCAGCGATTGCACTCGTCATATGATTCAGGCCACATCGCGCGCGCCAAAAACGCGAGCGATCGCCACCCGGCTGCGCACGCGGCCGGCCATGAATGGAGACTCCAACAAACAGGAAAGCTCATGAAGCAGACCACCCGACTCGCAGCCATCGCAGGGGGCGCCGCGCTCGCATTTGCCAGCCAGTACGCGGCCGCGCAAAGCTCGGTCACGCTCTGGGGCGTCGCCGACGCCAGCATCCGTTACCTGACCAACGCCAACGCCAAGAACGACGGCCTGCTGTCGATGACCAACGGCGCGATCACGAACAGCCGCTTCGGCATCTACGGCACGGAAGACCTCGGCGGCGGCCTGAAGGCCGTGTTCAACCTCGAAAGCGGCGTGAACCTGCAGAACGGCGCATTCGCCGACAGCGGCCGCCTGTTCAACCGCGCAGCGTACGTCGGCCTGCAGAGCCCGTACGGCACGGTGACCCTCGGCCGCCAGAAGACGCCGCTGTTCGATCTGCTGTCGGACACCTACGATCCGCTCACGGTCGGCAACTACCTCGAAAACGCATGGCTGCCGGTGGCACTCGGCGGCGGCCTGTATGCGGACAACCAGATCAAGTACACCGGCAAGTTCGACGGCCTGACCGCGAAGGCGATGTACTCGACGGGCACCAACTACGAATCGACCGGCGCCGGCGGCTTCTCGGGCCAGATTCCGGGCTCGCTCGGCAAGGGCAATGCGTGGGGCGTGTCGCTGTCGTACGTGATGGGGCCGCTCAGCATCGCGGCCGGCGCGCAGCAGAACAGCGACAACTCGGCACGCAAGCAGACGATCTACCACGCGAACGTCGTGTATGCGTTCAGCAAGGCGAAGATCTACGCGGGCTACCTGCGTTCGAAGGACGACACCGGCTTCGTCGACAGCCTGCTGGCGCAGCAGACGATTCCGGTCGCGAAGGGCACGGGCCGGATCGACGACGGTCCGTTCGCGGGCGTGAGCTGGCAGGTCAGCGCACCGCTGACGCTGACGGGCGCGTTCTACTACGACCACATGCGCAATGCGATGACCACGAACGGCACGCTCGCGAGCGGCAACCGCTATGCGATCGTCGGCATCGCCGAGTACGCGCTGAGCAAGCGCACCGAAGTCTACGGCACCGTCGACTTCAACAAGACGAACGGCGCGGCGAACGTCGAGCTGCCGGGGCGCAGCAACCAGACGGGCATCGCGATCGGCCTGCGCAATATCTTCTGACGAACGTCGGAACGCATGCGCCGGCATTCGCCCGGCGCGCATCGAAGAGGCGCCGCGAGGCGCCTCTTTTTTTTCGATCCGCGACCTTCATACGCGCGCACGACTATTCGGTAATCGCTCCATTGCCGAAGTCCCGCGCCGTAAGCGATCCGTCGGCATTCCAGAACATACTTTTACAGTACGCGCGCAGGCTTTCCGCTACGCTGCGTGCATCGCCCGTTGCGTGCCGTCAGGCCCGCGCGTGCGTCGTTCCGGTGGCGCGCGTCGAGCGCGGCCGGCCAGGTGCGTAACTTGTGTATCCGGCGATGACAATCGCGGTCTGCCGGTTTTTTTCGTGGGACGATGCGCTCACGATTTTCTTGAAGGGGATGACGATGGGTATCCTGAACACCGTGGGTGAAATCGCCGGCGCAATCGCAGCCGTGGAAGGCGCGGAGAAGCTTGATCCGGATGCGGGCCTGCTGACCAAGGCGGCCGCGGCCGTGGCCGGCTTCAAGGGCGCCGAAGCGATCGAAGGCATGCTCGAGAAGAAGGAAGAGCAGCCGCAGCAGGCAGACGACACGCAGGCGACGGACGGCGGCGACACGTCGCAGGCATGAGCATGGCGGCCGGTCCGGCCGCGGGCGCGCCCCTCGCGCGCCCGGGCGGACCGGTGCCGCGCGGCCGGCGGGTCGGGCATGCGGTCGATCGGTGACGCATGGCACACCCGGCAGCCGGTTTGATCGGCGAGAGGCCACGTCTCTCGCCGCTTTTTATTGGGCGCGCGCCCGGCGCCGCGCGCCGCACGCATCCCCGAATCTTGCTATCGTCCGTTCATCCGAACTGCGATGAGGCAATGCGATGGATTTCGACTACGACCTGTTCGTCATTGGCGCCGGCTCCGGCGGCGTGAGGCTCGCGCGGATGTCCGCGTCATATGGCGCACGCGTCGGCATAGCGGAAGAAGAGCAGATCGGCGGCACCTGCGTGCTGCGCGGCTGCATCCCGAAGAAGCTGCTCGTCTACGCATCGCACTATCCGCATGAAGTCGAGGACGCGAAGGGCTTCGGCTGGACCTTCGGCGCCGGCACGCTCGACTGGCCCGCGCTGATCGCCGCGAAGGATCGCGAGATCAACCGGCTCAGCGGCATCTACATCAACCTGCTGACGCAGTCGGGTGTCGACATGCACGCGGGCCGCGCGACGCTCGTCGATGCACATACCGTCGCGATCGGCGGCCGCACGCTCCGCGCGCGCCACATCGCGATCGCGACCGGCTCGCGTCCGTCGTTGCCGCCGCGTCCCGGTATCGAGCACGCGATCACGTCGCGCGAGGCGCTGTCGCTCCCGGCGCTGCCCGCGCGCATCGCGGTGGTCGGCGGCGGGTATATCGCGGTCGAGTTCGCGGGCATCTTCAACGGCTTCGGCAGCCAGGTCGACCTGTTCTATCGCGGCGAGAAGATCCTGCGCGGCTTCGACGACGACGTGCGCCAGTTCCTGACCGACGAGATGACGAAGCAGGGCGTCGCGATCCACGCGCGCGCGGTGGTCGAGTCGATCGAACGCGCGGACGACGGCACGTTGAGCGTGCGCGTCGGCGATGCATGGCACGGGCCGTACGACCAGGTGCTCTATGCGACCGGCCGCGTGCCGAACGTCGACGGGCTCGGGCTCGAGCAGGCGGGCGTGATGCTCGACGCGCGCGGCGCGATCGCCGTCGATGCGTATTCGGCGACATCGGTGCCGTCGATCCACGCGATCGGCGACGTCACGTCGCGGCCGCAGCTCACGCCGGTCGCGACGCGCGACGGCGGGCTGCTCGCGCGCACGCTGTTCGGCGGGTCGCGCGTCGCGGCCGATCATGCCTGCGTGCCGTCGGCCGTCTTCAGTCAGCCCGAAGTCGCGACGGTCGGTCTGACCGAGGCCGATGCGCGTCACGCGCACGGCGAGGTCGACGTCTACCGCACGTCGTTCAAGGCGCTGCGCCATACGCTGTCGGGGCGCGACGAGCGCACGATGATGAAGCTCGTCGTCGCGCGCGACAGCCAGCGCGTGGTCGGCGCACACATGGTCGGCCGCGACGCGGGCGAGATCATCCAGGGCATCGCGATCGCGATTCGCGCGGGCGCGACGAAGGCGCAGTTCGACGACACGATCGGCATTCACCCGACCGCGGCGGAGGAATTCGTGACGATGCGGCAGAAGGTGGCCGAGTAGCGGGCCCGGCGCGCATTCATACCGGCGCGTGGGCACCGGCGGCGTTCGCGCGCAGCCGTTCGTCGCGGGCGCGCATGCCGCTCAATGCACGCCGAACGCGTCGAGCAGCCGGTACCAGCTCATCGCGAGCACCAGCGCCGGCGTGCGCAGCGCTTCGCCGCCGGGGAAGTCGCGATGCCGGATCTTGTCGAACAGGTCGAAGCGGCTCGCCTGTCCGTCGATCGCTTCGGCGATCAGCTTGCCCGCGAGCGCGGTCGTGTTGACGCCGTGCCCCGAAAACCCCTGCGCGAAGTACATCGTCGGCGCGATGCGGCCGAAGTGCGGCGCGCGGTTCATCGTGATGTCGACGAAGCCGCCCCACGCGTAGTCGACCTTCACGTCCGCGAGCTGCGGGAACGTCTTCAGCATGTCCGCACGCATCGCCGCGGCGAGGTCGCGCGGTTCCCGCGTCGAATAGCTGACCTTGCCGCCCCACACGAGCCGCGTGTCGGGCGCCGGCCGGAAATAGTCGAGCACGAAGCGGCTGTCGCAGATCGCCGCGCGGGCGGGCATCAGCGCGGCGGCGCGCGCTTCGCCGAGCGGCTCGGTCGCGATCACGTAGGTGCCGACCGGCATGATCTTCCTCGCCAGCGCGGGCGCGAGCGTGCCGACGTAGGTGTTGCACGCGAGCACGACGAAGCGCGCGCGCACGTTGCCGCCGCGCGTCTCGACGACGTGGCCGCCCGCTACGTCGCGCACGCGCGTCACGCAACTGTCCTCGTGGATGCGCACGCCCGCGCCGGTCGCCGCCCGCGCGAGGCCGAGCGTGTAGTTGAGCGGATGCAGGTGGCCGCTGTCGGGGTCGTACAGCCCGCCGCAATAGCGGGCCGACTGCACGTAGTCGCCGAGTTCGTCGGCTTCGACGAAGTGGAAGCGGTCGTAGCCGAAGCGTTTCGCGGCGTCGTCGCGCCAGCGCTTGAGCGAATCGGCGTCGCGCTCGGTGTTCGCGGCGGTCAGGTAGCCGGGCACCAGCGCGCAGTCGATGTCGTGCTGCGCGATACGCGACTTCACGAGCGACAGCGTTTCGAGCCCCATGTCCCAGATGCGCTTCACGTCGCTTTCCGGCATGAACTGGCCGAACGTGTCGATGTCGCACGCAAAGCCGCCGATCAGCTGGCCGCCGTTGCGGCCGCTCGCCGCCCATCCGACCCGCGACGCTTCGAGCACGGCCACCGAATGGCCGCGCTCGGCGAGGTTGAGCGCGGCGGAGAGGCCCGTGAGGCCCGCGCCGATCACGCACACGTCGGCGTCGATCGTGCCGGCGAGCGGCGGGTGGCGGGTCGTATCGTTGGCGGTTGCCGCGTAGTACGACGCGACGTGCGGCTGGTTGGCGAAGGTCTGCATGATCGGGAGTACGGAGAAAAGGAGTTCAGAACAGCTCGCGCACGCGGTGGTACAGCATCCCGAGTTCGAGCGCGGGTTGCCGCCATGCGTCGCCGCCGGGAAAGCGCCGGTGACGCAAGCGTGCGAACAGGTCGAACGCTTGCGTGTCGCCCGCGATCGCGCCGGCGATCGCGCGTCCGGCGATGCCGGTGAGCGCGACGCCGTGGCCGCTGAAGCCCTGGACGTAGAAGAAGTTCGGATCGAGTGCGCCGAAGTCCGGCGCGCGGTTGCGCGTGACGTCGACGAAGCCGCCCCACGCGTGGTCGACGCGTACGTCGCCGAGCTGCGGGAACACGCCGACCATGCGCTGCCGGATCGCTTCGGCGAGCGCCGCGGGCGATGCGCCGGCCGAGTTCGCGCGGCCGCCGAACAGCATCCGGTGGTCGGCCGACAGCCGGAAGTAGTCGAGGAAGAAATTGTTGTCGCACACGGCTTCGCGGCGGGCGATCAGCGCGTCGGCGCGCGTCTGCCCGAGCGGCTCGGTCGCGATGATGTACGACGCGATCGGCGCGATGCGGGCGGCGGTCGCGGCCGGGAGAATGCCGCCGGGCCCCGCGTTGCAGCACGCCACGACGAAGCGGCAGCGCACCTCGCCCGACGGCGTGCGCACGACGGGCCGCGCACCGCGCACGATGTCGAGCGCCGGCGTGTGCGCATGCAGCGCGATGCCTTCGCGGCGCGCCGCGTCGGCGAGGCCGAGGCAGTACTTGAGCGGATGCAGGTGGCCCGACAGCGGATCGTGCACGCCGGCCAGGTAGCGTGTCGATGCGATGCGTGCGCGGATCTCGCCGGTATCGAGCCATGCGAGCGACGGATGGCCCCATCGCGACGTCGCGGCTTCCATCCACGCGCGCAGGTCGTCGATACGGCGCGGTTTCGTCGCGACCGTCAGGTAGCCGCGCGTGAAGTCGCAGTCGATCCCGTAGCGCGCGATCCGTTCGGCGATCAGCGCGACGCCGTCGAGCGACAGCGACCACGCGGCACGCGCGCCGTCGGCGCCGAGCTGCCGCTCGATCACCTCGTCCTTCGCGAAGCCCGTGATCGCCTGGCCGCCGTTGCGGCCCGACGCGCCCCAGCCGGGCCGGTGCGCATCGATCACGGCGACGGACAGCCCGCGCGCGCGGCAATCGAGCGCCGTCGACAGGCCCGCGAAGCCGGCGCCGATCACGCACACGTCGACGTCGATCGCGTCCTCGAGCACCGGATCGTCCGCCACCGGGCGTGCGACCGTTGCTTCGTAGTACGAGTCGCGCGCGAGCGCATCCGCGCGGCGGGTGAAAGACTGCGTCATCAAAACGTCTCCTTCGAAAAGGCGGCAAGCGGCGCGCAGCCACCCCTGAAAACGGCACGGGACGCCGTGCGCGCGGCACGGCGTCCCGCGTGTGCTGCGTCAGAACGAATAGATGAACTGCGTGGCGAGCAGGTCGTTGGACTTGCCGTACGAGCCGTCGTTGCGCAGGAACACCTTGTTGTTCGCCCAGTCGTGCCGGTATTCGACCTTCACGGTGATCTGCTGGGTCGGATAGAACAGCAGGTCGAGCGCGACGTCCTGGCGTACCGCCCCCTTGCACTCGAAGCCGAGGCCGCCGCCGGCCTTCGACTGCGCGAGGCAGTCCGCGTCGACGCCGAAGCCGTTGCTCGGATCCATCCCGTTGCCGTTCAGCGCGATGCCGCCGCCGCCGCCGCCGTTCTTCGAGTTGGCGAGCAGGTCGTAGCGCAGCGTCACGCCCATGCGGCCGACCACCGGCGCGTTGAACTTGCGGTGCGCGAGCAGCGACAGGCCGTACCACTGCGCGAGCCCGCCGTTGAACGCCGCGTGCTGCTGCCGGCCGTAGTCGACTTCCGCGTTGTACTGAATATCGGCGAGCGTGTAGGTCGCGTCGAGTTCGCCGAAGAAGAACGAACCGTATGCGCTCGGTGCCGCCCCGCCCGGGCCGTAGTGGACGACACCGTTGTCATCGATCGCGCTCGACAGCGTCTGCCGCCCGATGTTGAACGAACCGCCGATATCGAGCGCGCTCGACCACGTGTAGTCCGCGCGCGCGGTGAAGGTCGGCACCTTGTTGCTGGTGGTGATCGGATCGCCGAGCGCATTGGTGCCCGTCTGCGTGACCGAACCGTACGTGCGGTACTGCTCGTTGCCGAGGAAGAACTTCCACGCCCAGTTGCCCTTCGTGTAGTTCGCGCCGACACCGACGTAGCTGCCCGGATCGGAGAAATCGTACAGCAGGTTGTGCGTGAGCGTGAGCATCTGGTTCGACTGCTGCACCTCGTAGCCGCCGAAGCTCGGGATCAGGCCGGCGACCAGTGTCGTCGTGGCGGTGATCGGCACGTTGACGACCGCCGTGTTCAGCAGGTTGTCGGTGATCGAGCCGCGCGAGTTCTGCAGCAGCGTGATGCCGTTGCCGCGGTTCGGCATCAGCGTGATCTCGGCCGACGGCGCCATCGGGCCGACGCCGAACGTCTTCTTGATGTCGAGGTAGAGATCGCCGAACGTGCTGTTGAAGTAGTTGTACGCGTTCTCGTGGTTCGCGAACAGGAACGACGACGTGCCGGCCGCGCGGTTGTAGATGTAGGTCGGGTCGATGTAGCCCGTGACCGACAGACCGGCCAGCGGGCCCGTGTTGGCCGCGTCGGTCAGCGAATCGACCTTCAGCTGCTGGTTCGCGATCTGCTGCTTCATTTCGCTGACCTCGTCGTTGGTCAGCGTGGCCTGTGCCTTGCCGTAATCCGGCGAGCCCGGATCGGCGGCCACCGCGACGACCTTGCCGCCGCCGCCCGTGCCGGCGCCTGCACCCGCGCCGGCAGTCGCGACCGCCGTGCCGCCCGGCTTCGCGGCGAGCTGCGCCTGCATCGCCTTCATCTGTTTCTGCAGTGCCGCGACCTGCGCCTGCAGCGCCTTGATCTCGGCGGATGTGGAACCGGCCAGCGCGATGCCCGGCAACGCGCCGGCCACCAGCAGGCAGATCAGTTTCTTCTTCATTGCGGATTCTCCTTGTCGTGCGCCTGTCAAATCGGGATCGAATCGCGCGCCCCCCCTGGGGCAGCGCGTCTTGCTTGTCTGCCGTGCTTGTTATCCTCGAAGCGGGTGGGCCGTCATGCCGCCGCGAACGCCGCCCTCAGGTCGGCCATGCGGCGCCGCTCGCGGGCGATCATCATCCGGTTCACGACGATCACGCCGATCGTCACGGCCGTGATGAACAGCGTCGCCAGCGCATTCATCTCCGGGTTCAGCCCCAGCCGCACGCGCGAGAACACCACCAGCGGCAGCGTCGTCGAGCCCGGCCCGGACAGGAACGCCGACAGCACCAGGTCGTCGATCGACAGCGTGAACGACAGCAGCCAGCCCGACAGCAGCGCCTGCGAGATCAGCGGCAGCGTCACCACGAAGAACACCTTCAGCGGCGTTGCCCCGAGATCGAGCGCCGCTTCTTCCAGCGACTTGTTCATCTCCTTCACGCGCGACTGCACGATGATCGCCACGTACGACACGCACAGCATCACGTGACCGATCCAGATCGTCAGCATCCCGCGGCCCTTCGGCCAGCCGAACATCTGCTCCAGCGCCACGAACAGCAGCAGCAGCGAGATGCCCTGGATCACTTCCGGAATCACCAGCGGCGCGTTGATCATCCCCGTGTACAGCGTGAAGCCCTTGAAGCGGCCGAAGCGCGCGAGCACGAAGCCCGCCCACGTGCCGATCACGACCGACGCGGTCGCCGTCAGGAGGCCGATCTTCAGCGACAGCCACGCGGCCGTCAGCAGCTCGTCGTCCTCCAGCAGCGCCGCGTACCACTTCAGCGAGAAGCCCGACCACACCGTCACCAGCTTCGACTCGTTGAACGAGTACACGATCAGGCTGATGATCGGGATGTACAGGAACAGGAAGCCGAAGGCGAGGACGCCCGTCGACAGCGGTTTGCTCGGCTTGATCATTTCGCTTCCTCCAGTTCCTTGACCTGGTAGTACTGGAACAGCGCCATCGGCACCAGCAACAGCAGCACCATCGCGACCGTCACCGCGGACGCCATCGGCCAGTCCATGTTGTTGAAGAATTCATCCCACATCACGCGGCCGATCATCAGCGTGTCGGCGCCGCCGAGCAGCTCCGGAATCACGTACTCGCCCACCGCCGGGATGAACACCAGCAGGCTGCCGGCGATGATCCCGTTCTTCGACAGCGGCAGCGTGATCCGCGTGAACGCGACCCACGGCTTCGCGCCCAGGTCGTATGCGGCTTCGAGCAGCGTCAGGTCCATCTTCACGAGGTGCGCGTACAGCGGCATCACCATGAACGGCAGGTACGAATAGACCATCCCGATGTAGACGCCCGCGTCGCTGTGGTACAGCCGCAGCGGCGTGTGGATGATGCCGAGCGCGATCAGCGTGTGGTTCAGGAGGCCGTCGTCCTTCAGGATCCCGATCCACGCGTACACGCGGATCAGGAACGACGTCCAGAACGGCAGCATCACGGCCATCATCAGCACGTTGCGGCGGTTCGGCTCCGAGCGCGCGATGTAGTACGCCATCGGGTACCCGATCAGCAGGCACAGCACCGTCGACACGGCGGCCATCTTCAGCGAGCTGAGGTAGGTCGCGATATACAGGTCGTCCTGCAGCAGGAACGCGTAGTGCGACAGCTGCAGCGCGAAGTGCACGACGCCGTCCTTGATCTCGACGAGCGACGTGTACGGCGGAATGCCCATCACCTGGTCGGCGAAGCTGATCTTCAGCACCAGCACGAACGGCAGCGCGAAGAACACCGCGAGCCACAGGAACGGCACGCCGATCGCGACGCTGCGGCCCGACGGCAGGAAGCGCGACAGCGCGGCGAAGCGGCCCGGGCGCGAGCGGCCGGCGGCCGTGCTCGAGGCGCCGGCCGACACCGGCGTGGAAGGCGTGGAAGCAGAGGTTCTCATCGCGTCGCCCTCATTGCGTCAGCACGACGCCGCTGGCCGGCGACCACGACACGAACACGTCGTCGTTCCACGCCGGCGCGTTGTCGTTCATCAGGTGCGAGCTCGACAGGTTCGACACGACCGTCTTGCCGCTCGGCAAGCGCACGTGGTACAGCGAGTAGCTGCCCATGTACGCGATGTCGGTCACGACGCCGCGCGCCCAGTTGTGCTTCGAGCCCGGCTTCTCGCGCGATACGTGGATGCGCTCCGGGCGCACCGAGATGCCGACCGGCATGCCGAGCGGGCCCGTGACGCCGTGGCTCACGTACATGCGCGCCTCGAGGTCGTCGCTCTCGACGAAGATGTGATCGGGTTCGTCCTCGACGACGCGGCCCTCGAACAGGTTGGTCGAGCCGATGAATTCGGCCGAGAAGCGGCTGTTCGGGAACTCGTACACCTCGCCCGGCGCGCCGATCTGCACGATCTTGCCTTCGCTCATCACCGCGAGGCGGCTGGCCATCGTCATCGCCTCTTCCTGGTCGTGCGTGACCATCACGCAGGTCACGTCGACCTTCTCGATGATGTTCACGAGTTCGAGCTGGGTCTTCTGGCGAATCTTCTTGTCGAGCGCGGACATCGGCTCGTCGAGCAGCAGCAGCTTCGGGCGCTTGACCAGCGAGCGGGCCAGCGCGACGCGCTGCTGCTGGCCGCCGGAGAGCTGGTGCGGCTTGCGCTGCGCGTACTTGCCCATCTGCACGAGCGCGAGCGCATCGGCCACGCGCTCCTTGATCTCGTTTTTCGGCGTGCCTTCCTGCTTCAGGCCGAACGCGACGTTCGATTCGACCGTCATGTGCGGAAACAGCGCGTACGACTGGAACATCATGTTGACCGGGCGGCGGTACGGCGGCAGCGACGCGAGGTCCTCGCCGTCGACGAAGATCTTGCCGGAGGTCGCCGTTTCCAGCCCGGCGAGCATGCGCAGCAGCGTCGACTTGCCGCAGCCCGAGCTGCCGAGCAGTGCGAACAATTCGTTCTTCGCGATCGTCAGGTTCACGTTGTCGACGGCCGTGCTGTCGCCGAACTTCTTCACGACGTTTTCGATGCGCACGAACGCGTCGTTTTGCGGACGGGCCGCGGCGGCCGGTTGGGTCTGTCGTGCAGCAGCGGAAGAGGGTATCGATTGCATGGGAGTCACCATTCGTTCTTCACGGATTGCAGGCGTGAGCGTCCCCGCACGAGGCGCGCAACGCGACTCGCGGACAACGGCTCGTGCCGGATGGAACAGTGCGCGCGGCGCGCGCGGGCGGACGGAAGTCCGCGAATCTCAGGCGGGCAGGCGTGATGCGATGCCTGCGCCGCCGTAATGCATGACGATCAGTGGCCCGTCTTCAGCTGGGCCCACAGACGGTTCTCGAGGCGCAGGATGTCGGCCGGCATCGGCTTCATCAGCACCATCTTCTTCAGCACGTCTTCCGGCGGGTAGACGGTCGGGTCCTGCGCGACGGCCGGCGTGACGAACTGGTGCGCCGCCTTGTTCGCGGTCGGGTAGAACACCGTGTTGGTGATCGCCGCGTTGACCTTCGGATCGGACACGTAGTTGATCCACTTCAGTGCGGCCTCGGGGTGCGGCGCATCCTTCGGGATCACCATCACGTCGAACCACAGCAGGCCGCCTTCCTTCGGGTTCGAGAACTTGATGTCGTACGAACGCTTCGCTTCCGCCGAACGGCGGTGCGCGATGCCGACGTCGCCCGACCAGCCGAGCACGACGCACACGTCGTTGTTCGCGAGGTCGTTGATGTAGCCGGACGAGTTGAACTGGGTGATGTACGGGCGGACTTTCTTCAGGACTTCGAATGCGGCCTGGTAGTCGCCGGGGTTCGTGCTGTTCGGGTTCTTGCCCATGTATTGCAGCGTGGCGGCGAACACGTCGACGGCCTGGTCGAGGAACGACACGCCGCAGCTCTTCAGCTTTTCCATGTTGGCCGGGTCGAACACCAGCGCCCAGCTGTCGACCGGCGCCTTGTCGCCGAGCGCCTTCTTCACCGCTTGCGCGTTGTAGCCGATGCCGTCCGTGCCGTAGGCCCAGGGCACGCCGTACTGGTTGCCCGGATCGGCGTCGGCAATCATCTTCATCAGCAGCGGGTCGAGGTTCGCGAGGTTCGGAATCTTCGACTTGTCGAGCTTCTGGTACACGCCGGCCTGGATCTGCTTGGCCATGTAGTTCGACGTCGGCACGACGATGTCGTAGCCCGAGCTGCCGGCCAGCAGCTTCGCCTGAAGCGTGTCGTCGCTGTCGTAGTTGTCGTACTTGACGTGGATGCCCGTCTGCTTCTGGAAGTTCGGGATCGTGTCCGGTGCGATGTAGTCGGACCAGTTGTAGACATTCAGCTCGTCGGCACGCGCCGTCGGGCTGGCGACCGACGTGAACGCGGCCGCGGCGGCAAGGGCGGCAACAGAACAGGCTTGGCGAAGAAAGCTGGCACGCATGGTGGAATTCCCCTGGTTATGGCGGCGTGCGGCGCCCGCCGCACGCCTGTAGGCAAAGCCGTTACGAAATACCCAGTTGCTGGGCGGTTGCATCGACGGCTTTCTTCGCCTTCGACACGAGTTCATCGATTTCCTGGCGCGTGATCACGAGCGGCGGCGACAGCAGCATCCGGTCGCCGGTCGCGCGCATGATCAGGTTGCCGTTGAAGCAGAAGTCGCGGCAGATCGTGCCGACGTCGCCGCCGTTCGCGAAGCGGCGGCGATCGGCCGGCGATTCGGCGAGCTGGAGGCTCGCGACGAGGCCGTGACCATGCACCTCGCCGACGATCGGGTGACGCGCGAAGGTCTCGCGCATCAGCGCCTGGAAGTACGGGCCCGTGTCGGTCTTCACGCGCTCGACGATGCCTTCGTCGCGCAGCAGCTTCAGGTTCGCGACCGCGACGGCCGCCGCGACCGGATGGCCCGAGTACGTGAGGCCGTGATTGAATTCGCCGTTGTCGATGATCGGCCGCGCCACGCGCTCGTGAATGCCGACCGCCCCCATCGGCACATAACCCGACGTGAGGCCCTTGGCCATCGTGATCAGGTCCGGCTCGAAGCCGAAGTGCTGATGCGCGAACCATTCGCCGGTGCGCCCGAAGCCGCCGATCACCTCGTCGGCGACGAGCAGGATGTCGTACTTGCGACAGATCCGCTGGATTTCCGGCCAGTACGTCGACGGCGGGAAGATCACGCCGCCCGCGCCC
>NZ_CADFDK010000012.1:0-122587 GCF_902832885.1 Burkholderia seminalis DSM 23518 | reverse complement strand
CAGTAGAAGAAGTGGTTGAAGCCGGCCGGCGTCAGTTCCGCGAGCAGCGCGGACAGCTCGATTACCGGCGGGTGCGTGGTCTTGAAGAACGTGTTGTAGAACGGCAGTTCCTGCAGCTGGCGATACGCGGCGTCGGCGAGTTCCTTGCGGCCGTAGCCGACGTTCACGCACCACAGGCCGGCCATCCCGTCGATCACCTTGTTGCCGTCCGAATCCCACAGGTAGACGCCGTCGGCCTTCACGATCACGCGGCTGCCGGCGCGGTTCAGCGCGCCCATGTCCGAGAACGGGTGGATGTGGTGCGCGGCGTCGAGCGCGCGGTATTCGGCGGTCGAGCGTGCCTGCGTCGCGCGCGGCGCGGCGGCCGGCGCGGCCGGCTGGATCCAGGCAGATTCGTTGCGGTAAGTCATGTTTCCTCCGTGATTCCGTATTCGGTTGTGCGCACGTTCAGACGTGCAGCAGCAGATGGCGGCGTTCCCACGAGCTGATCACGCGGAAGAACGCTTCGTATTCGGTTTCCTTCAACGCGAAATACGCCTTCAGGAACTTGTGGCCGAGGATCTCGCCGAGCGGTTCGCACGCGGCCATCAGCGTCAGCCCTTCCTCGAGGTTGCGCGGCAGCTGGTACGGCAGGTCGTAGCCGTCGCTGACGAGCGGCTCGGTCGGCTCCAGGCGCTGCGTCATGCCGAGATAGCCGGCCGCGAGCGTCGCGGCGAGCGCGAGGTACGGGTTGCAGTCGACGCCCGGGATGCGGTTCTCGATGCGCCGTGCCGACGGTCCCGAGTGCGGGATGCGGAAGCCGACCGTGCGGTTGTCGTAGCCCCACTGCACGTTGATCGGCGCGGCCATGAAGCGCGACAGGCGGCGGTACGAGTTGATGTACGGCGCGAAGATCGGCATCAGCGCCGGCGTGTACTTCTGCAGGCCCGCGAGGTAGTTGTAGAACATCGACGTCGCGCCGCCGGTTTCCGGCGACGTGAACAGGTTCTGGCCCGTTTCCTCGTCGACGATGCTCTGGTGCACGTGCATCGCCGAACCCGGTTCGTCCTCCATCGGCTTGGCCATGAAGGTCGCGTACATGTTGTGACGCAGCGCGGCCTCGCGCACCGTGCGCTTGAACAGGAACACCTGGTCGGCCAGCGACAGCGCGTCGCCGTGCATGAAGTTGATCTCCATCTGCGCGGCGCCGACTTCGTGGATCAGCGTGTCGATGTCGAGGTTCTGCGATTCGCAGTACTCGTAGATGTCCTCGAACAGCGGATCGAACTCGTTGACGGCCTCGATCGAATACGACTGGCGGCCCGTTTCGGGGCGGCCCGTGCGGCCGACCGGCGGACGCAGCGGCAGGTCCGGGTCCTTGTTCATGTCGACGAGATAGAACTCGAGCTCCGGCGCGACGACGGGTTTCCAGCCCTTCGCCTTGTACAGGTCGAGCACGCGGCGCAGCACGTAGCGCGGCGAGATCTCGACCGGCGAGCCGTCGAAGTGCACGCAGTCGTGGATCACCTGCGCGGTCGGGTCGACGGCCCACGGGATCAGGCGGATCGTCGACGTGTCGGGCACGCACACCATGTCGGGGTCGGTCACGCCGGTCAGCGAGCCGTCTTCCGGATATTCGCCGGTGACGGTCTGCACCATCACGGCCTGCGGCAGGCGCATCGATTCGCCGGACGTGAACTTGTTGCGCGGCGTGATCTTGCCGCGCGCGATGCCGGCCATGTCGGGGATGATCGCTTCGATCTCGGTGATCCGGTGCTGCTTCAGGAAATCTTCGATGTCTTGCATGTCTGTTCTCGTGGGTTTGGGGCGGCGCGCTCAGGCGAGCGCGGCGGCGGCCATGGCGCGCGTGCGGGCAGTGCGGCGGGCGCGGCAGGCATCGCCGAAGGCGCGGAAGATCGCGCTCGACAGCGGGTCCTGCGCATGGCGCCATTCGGGGTGCCATTGCACGGCGAGGGCGAAAGCCGGTGCGTCGACGACGCTGACGGCCTCGATCAGGCCGTCCGGCGCGACGGCTTCGACGGCGAGGCCGGAGCCGAGCTGCGCGATGCCCTGCTTGTGCAGCGAGTTCACGTGCACTTCGTCGCGGCCGCCGGCGAGTGCATGCAACCGGCCGCCGGGCGTCAGGCGCACGACGTGCGCGGGGCCGTATTGCGTGTCCATCGGCGCGTCGTCGTCCTCGCGGTGATCGGCGAGGCCCGGCACTTCATGCACGCGCTGGTGCAGCGTGCCACCGCAGACGACGTTCAGCTCCTGGAAGCCGCGGCAGACGGCGAGCACGGGTACGCCCGCGGCGATCGCCGCGCGCAGCAGCGGCAGCGTCGTCGCGTCGCGTGCCGGGTCGTGCTTCGTGCCGGGCGCGCTCGGTTCGCCGCCGTACCGGTGCGGCTCGACGTTCGAATAGCTGCCGGTAAACAGCAGCCCGTCGACCGTGGCGAGCACGTCGTCGACCGACTGGCGTTCGCCGAGTGCAGGCAGCACCATCGCGAACGCGTGCGCGCCGTCGACGATCGCGGCGACGTATTTGTCGCCGACCGTGTGCGACGCGTGTGCGCCGATTTGCGTGAGGTCGGCGGTGATGCCGACGAGGGGTTTCCTTTCCATGACGTCTATCAGCTATCCAGAGGGTTGTTGCGTGCGGCTCGCCGGACGGCGCGAAACGCGGGCGTGCAACAGCCCCGCAGCCTGGCGCAAGGCGCAAGGCCGCTGGTGAATGGGCGCAACGGGATGGCGTGGCGATCCGCGCTGCGCGCGACGATCAGGCCGTCGTTCGTTTCATTGCGACACGCGACGCGGCAACGAATGCGCGAACGCGTTCCGTCACCGCACGGACCATGCGGTTGGCGAATCAGCGGATGAAACGAACGGCGTAAAGAAAGGAGAGGCGCTACGGCAGCAGCGACGCCACTTCGTCGGTATCGACGGCGACGAATGCGCGTGCGGATACGGCGTTGTGGCGCCGAACGGAACGACGAGACAGGATGGTGTAGATCGACAGATGCTGCAGGCGAGGACTATGCCAGCCGCAACTGCCATCGGAAGGGGATGCCGCGCTGCGCGAACTTCGCGCCACGCTACGATCCCACCTCACCAGAGGGCCACGGACTCTCACGATTACACTCGACTGGGTTGTTGAAAGTATTGAACACCCGATCTTTTCAACGCGCTGGGCGTTTAAAATAATCAAGGCGCCGGTTATGCGTCATTTACATTGATGGGCATCAATTTTTGCGTTGCAATAACGCTTTTTGCTGCCTGTGAAAACAAAATGACGCTGACCTGAGAGCCAGCATATACGAGCCAAAAACGGCGTCAAATGTTTTTTAACGGTCCTGCATCAGGGCTTTCCCGAGCAGTGCGAACAAAAGATTCGCAAACGGAATAGTCGGCGAGGTGTTCATTATTTCGAACGCCTTTCAGGGTTTTCCCCGCTGATCTGCGGCATAAAGTGATTAGAATATTCAACGGCTGTCCACTGCGTCGTTTCACTTTGTCATCGCACCTATCGTGTCCGAAACCGAATCGATGTCCACCGAAGTCGCCGAGCGCCTGCGCTTCGTGCGCAACAAGCATGGCCTGTCGCAGCGCGAACTCGCGAAGCGGGCCGGCGTGACCAACGGCACGATCTCGCTGATCGAACAGGGGCGCGTGAGCCCGTCGGTCGGATCGCTGAAGAAGTTGCTCGAATGCATACCGATGAGTCTGGCGGAGTTCTTCACGTTCGAGCTCGTCGAGTCGCGCTCGGTCGTGTCGCGTCGTGACGAGATGCCGAACCTCGGCAACGACACGCTCGCGTTTCATCTGGTCGGCGCGAGCGTGAAGGACCGCAACATGTGCATCCTGCGCGAGATCTATCAGCCGCACGCCGACACGGGCCCCGAGATGCTCGTGCATGCGGGGCACGAGGGCGGTGTCGTCGTGTCGGGCCGGCTCGAGCTGACCGTCGACGGCGCGACGTGGCTGCTCGACCCCGGAGACGGCTACTACTTCGAAAGCCGTTTGCCGCACCGTTTTCGCAATCCCAGCGCGGAACTGATCTGCGAGGTCGTCTCGGCCAATTCGCCGGCGACCTTCTGACCGCGCGTCATCGCATTCGCTGCAGGCCGGCCGCGCGTCAGGCGCGCGGCGCACCGCGAATGTCACAACATTGAGGCATCCTGATGAACAAGTTGACTTTGGCTGACTGGCAGGACAAGGCGGCGTCGCTCCGGATCGAAGGGCGCGCATTCATCGACGGCGCGTCGCGCGACGCGCACGGCGGCAAGACGTTCGACTGCGTGAGCCCGATCGACGGCCGCGTGCTCGCGAAGGTCGCCGACTGCGGCGAAGCCGACGTGAACGCAGCCGTCGCGGCGGCACGCCGGGCGTTCGACGCAGGCGTATGGGCCGGCCTGAACCCGCGTGCACGCAAGGCCGTGCTGCTGCGCTGGGCCGCGCTGATGCGCGAGCATCTCGACGAACTGTCGCTGCTCGAGACGCTCGACGCGGGCAAGCCGATCGGCGACACGACGACGGTCGACGTGCCGGGCGCCGCGTACTGCGTCGAATGGTTCGCGGAAGCGATCGACAAGGTCGGCGGCGAGGTCGCGCCGGCCGATCATCATCTGGTCGGTCTCGTCACGCGCGAGCCGGTCGGCGTGGTGGCGGCCGTCGTGCCGTGGAATTTCCCGATCCTGATGGCCGCGTGGAAATTCGGCCCCGCGCTCGCGGCCGGCAACAGCGTCGTGCTGAAGCCGTCGGAGAAATCGCCGCTGACCGCGATCCGCGTCGCGCAGCTCGCGTTCGAAGCCGGCATCCCGGCCGGCGTGTTCAACGTCGTGCCGGGCGCTGGCGAACCGGGCAAGCTGCTCGCGCTGCATCGCGACGTCGACTGCATCGCGTTCACGGGCTCGACGGCCGTCGGCAAGCTGATCATGCAGTACGCGGCGCAGTCGAACCTGAAGCGCGCATGGCTCGAGCTCGGCGGCAAGTCGCCGAACATCGTGCTGCCCGATTGCCCCGATCTCGACCGTGCCGCGCAAACGGCGGCCGGCGCGATCTTCTACAACATGGGCGAGATGTGTACGGCCGGGTCGCGGCTGCTCGTGCATCGCGACATCAAGGACGCCTTCATCGAGAAGCTCGTCGCGGCCGCCCGCGCGTACGTGCCGGGCAACCCGCTCGACCCGTCGGTGTCGATGGGGGCGATCGTCGACGGCATCCAGCTCGAACGCGTGCTCGGATACATCGAGGCGGGGCGCGGCGAAGGCCGGCTCGTCACGGGCGGGGCGCGCGTGAAGGAGGAGACGGGCGGCTTCTACGTCGAGCCGACGGTGTTCGAGGTGAAGCCCGATGCGAGGATCGCGCGCGAGGAAATCTTCGGGCCCGTGCTGTCGGTGATCGTGTTCGACGACGTCGACGAGGCCGTGCGGATCGCGAACGACACCGAATACGGGCTGGCCGCGGCCGTGTGGACGTCGAACCTGACGACCGCGCACGACGTGTCGCGCCGGCTGCGTGCGGGTACCGTGTGGGTGAACTGCTACGACGAGGGCGGCGACATGAACTTCCCGTTCGGCGGCTACAAGCAGTCGGGCAACGGCCGCGACAAGTCGCTGCACGCGCTCGAGAAATACACCGAGCTGAAGTCGACGCTGATCCGGCTGCGCTGACGCTGCCGTGTGCGGGCGCATCGCCGTGCGGCGGTGCGCCCGCCTTTACGAGGGCGCGTCAGGCGGCGCGCAGCGCGGGATGGAAGCCGGCGGCCTCGATGATCGACTGCACGCGCTCGGCGCCTTGCGCCGATTCGACCTTGACGATTTTCGCCGCGACGTCGATGTCGAGCTTCGCGGCGGGATCGGCGGCCGTCACCGCACGCGTGATCGCATTGGCGCAGCCGCCGCAGGTCATGTCCTGCACTTCGAATTCCATCGTGTTCTCCTGAATGGATGATTGACGAACACCGTCAGCATGAAGTTTGCCATGGTGGGAAGGTCAAGCACTGTGTGCAGGATACCGCGCGGCCGATGGATGACGCGTCGGGCGGTGGTCGGACGAATCGGCGCGGCGCCGCGCATGCCGGTCGGTGTTTGGCCCGATTGACCGTGGCCGCGCGGCGTCGCGCGTCGGGAAAAGCCTTTCCGGACAACATGCCGTGAAACGATGTGGGGCATTATTTCCATATTGAAAACGTGGGCATTCGTTGTGGAAATGCGAATCGCTCTTAGTATCGATTCCCCTCAAGATCCGTTCTCCGTTTCCGACCATGAATCGTTTTGCTTTCGGCTTCGCGCTGGCCCTGCTGGGCGCATCGGCAACGTCCGCATTCGCTGCCGACGACGTCGTCAACCTGACCCTGAAGGACCACACGTTTTCACCCGATGGCGTGACGATCCCCGCCGGCAAGAAGGTGAAATTCGTCGTGAAGAACCTCGACGCGACGCCCGCGGAATTCGAGAGCGACGACTTCAAGGCGGAGAAGGTCGTGCCGGCCGGCAAGTCGGTCGAGATCCTCGTCGGGCCGCTGAAGGCGGGCACCTATGAGTTCCACGACGAGTATCACGAAGCGCAGTCGAAGACGCACCTGACCGTCAAGTAAGCGGAAACCGACATGCTGTCGACTGCCCTGATCGTCTTTCGTGAAGTGCTCGAGGCCGCGCTGGTGGTCTCGATCGTGATGGCTGCCACGAAGGGCGTGCCGCGGCGCGGCTGGTGGGTGAGCGGCGGGCTGGCCGGCGGCGTGATCGGCGCCGGCCTGATCGCGGCGTTCGCCGACGTGATCTCGCAATGGGCGTCCGGCATGGGGCAGGAAGTCTTCAACGCGGGCGTGATGTTCGTCGCGACGCTGATGCTGGCGTGGCACTGCATCTGGATGAGCCGGCACGGCCGCGAGATGGCGCTGCACATGGGCGAAGTCGGCCGGGCCGTCGCGGCCGGCCGCCGGCCGCTGACGGGTCTCGCCATCGTGGTCGGCGTCGCGGTGCTGCGCGAAGGCTCCGAGGCCGTGCTGTTCCTCTACGGGATCGCGGCGGGCGATCCGGGACAGACGCCGCAGATGATCGTCGGCGGGCTGCTCGGCGTGCTCGGCGGCGCCGGGCTCGGCTATGCGATGTATGCGGGCCTGCTGCAGATTCCGCTGAAGCGCCTGTTCTCCGTCACCAATGCGCTGATCGTGCTGCTCGCGGCGGGGATGGCGAGCCAGTGCGTCGGCTTCCTGCTGGCCGCGGGGCTCGTGCCGTCGTGGGGCGACGCGATCTGGGACACGTCGTGGCTGCTCAAGGAGTCGAGCATCGTCGGCAAGGCGCTGCATACGCTGATCGGCTATACCGCGCGTCCGGCGGGCATCCAGATCGCCGCGTACGTCGCGACGCTGGCGGCGATCCTCGTGCTGGCCCGGCTCGTCGGCCGGCCGCGGCAGGTGGCGAGGCCGCCGCGCGCGACCGCCTGAGCGTTGCGGGTTCGAATGAAAGAAGGGGCGTCGTCGACGCCCCTTCTTTCATGTGCGATGCGTGAGCGCCGCGACCGTCACGGCACGCGTACGGTGGCGCGGCCGGTCAGCGGTGGCTGTCGATCCAGGCGCGGGCCCATTCGAGCCCCGCTTCGCGCGCCTCGTCCTCGGTATCGAAGACGCCGAGCACGCCGGATGCCTCGACCAGCTTGTTGTTCTGCGTGATCGTGCCGCTCGCCGCGAAGCGGTCGGGCTGCATGATCTCCTCCTGCTGCAGGATCGCATGGCCCCAGATCTGGTAGCCGTGGTAGGTTTGCGCTTCCATTATCGAGTCACCTCCGCGGCGCGGCCCTGCGTGCCGACCTGCAGCACGTTGCCGTCCGGCGTGTATTGACGCGGGATGTTGGAGAAGCCCAGCGCGTGCGTCTCGTCGGAGCCGGCCGGGTGCATCACCGTGAGGCGGCCCGGCGCGGGTTGTGCGACGGGGCGCGGCGCGGCCGGCGTTTCGGTCGCGGTGGCGGCCGGGTGATGCGGGCCGGCTTTCACGGCTTGCGCGACACGGCGCTTGTGCGGCTTCGCGGGGGCTTTCGGCGTGACGCTCGCGTGCTTCTCCGCGCTCTTGCCGGTACGCGCGTCGGCGCCCGTGCGCGCGGCCGGCGGACGGGCCGCCGGATGTCGTGCCTCGGGCGGGTTCCAGACCTCGACGTAATGCTCGGCGGCCCAGCCCGTCGACGCGAACGTCAGCGCCAGCAATCCGCATCCAATCAGTCTTACCATTGTCTCTCCGTCTTCGACCTGGCCGAATGGCCTGCTTCGCACCGCGGCGCGATGAGGGTGGCCCGGCGCGGGCCATCCCGGTCGTCCTGCGTTACTCCACCGTCACCGATTTCGCGAGGTTCCGCGGCTTGTCGACGTCGGTGCCGCGCGCGCACGCGGTGTGATACGCGAGCAGCTGCAGCGGCACGACGTGCAGGATCGGCGACAGCTGCCCGTAGTGTTCCGGCATCCGGATCACGTGCAGGCCGTCGTCGTTGACGATCTGCGTATCGGCATCGGCGAACACGTACAGCTCGCCGCCGCGCGCGCGCACTTCCTGCATGTTCGACTTCAGTTTCTCGAGCAGCGTGTCGTTCGGCGCGACCGTGACGACCGGCATCGCTTCCGTGACGAGCGCGAGCGGCCCGTGCTTCAGTTCGCCGGCCGGATAGGCCTCGGCGTGGATGTACGAGATTTCCTTCAGCTTCAGCGCGCCTTCCAGCGCGATCGGGTAGTGCAGCCCGCGGCCGAGGAACAGCGCGTTTTCCTTGCGCGCGAACTCCTCCGACCACGCGATGATCTGCGGCTCGAGCGCGAGCACGCTGTTCAGCGCGGCCGGCAGGTGGCGCAGCTCCTTCAGGAATTGCGCTTCCTGCGCGGCGTCGACGTGCCCGCGCAGCTTGCCGAGCGTCGCGGCCAGCACGAACAGCGCGACGAGCTGCGTCGTGAACGCCTTCGTCGATGCGACGCCGATCTCGGTGCCCGCATGCGTGAGGAACTGCATTTCCGTCAGGCGCACCATCGCGCTCGTCGCGACGTTGCACACCGCGAGCGTGTGCGTGTGGCCGAGCGACTGCGCGTGCTTGAGCGCCGCGAGCGTGTCGGCCGTCTCGCCCGACTGCGAGATCACGAGCACGAGCTGGCGCGGGTTCGGCACCGATTCGCGGTAGCGGTATTCGCTCGCGATCTCGACCTGCGTCGGGATCTTCGCGATCGATTCGAGCCAGTACTTCGCGGTGAGGCCCGAGTAGTAGCTCGTGCCGCAGGCGAGGATCAGCAGGCTGTCGATCTCCGCGAACGCGGCGGGCGCGGCGTCGCCGAACAGCGTCGCGTCGAAGGCTTCCGTCTGCGGCACGGTATCGCTGATCGCGCGCGGCTGCTCGAAGATTTCCTTCTGCATGAAGTGGCGATAGGGGCCGAGCTCGACCGCGCCGCCGTACGCGCTGACCACGCGGATCTCGCGCTGCACGGTGGCGCCGTGACGATCGACGATCGTCACGCCGTCGAGCGACAGCTCGCACACGTCGCCTTCCTCGAGGAACGTGAAGCGGTCGGTGCTGCCCGCGAGCGCGAGCGCATCGGACGCGAGGAAGTTCTCGCCGTCGCCGTGGCCGACGACGAGCGGCGAACCCTGGCGCGCGCCGACGACGGTATGCGGCTGGTCCTTGTGGATCACGGCGATCGCGTACGCGCCGTGCAGTTGCTGCACGGCTTCGCGCACGGCGTCGAACAGGTTGCCGCGATACAGGCTGTGCACGAGGTGCGCGATCACCTCGGTGTCGGTCTGCGACACGAATTCGTAGCCCTTCGCGCGCAGCGCCTCGCGCAGCGGCTCGAAGTTCTCGATGATGCCGTTGTGCACGAGCGCCAGCGCGTTCGACGAGAAGATCGGGTGCGCGTTGTGCGTGACGGGCGCGCCGTGCGTCGCCCAGCGCGTGTGCGCGACGCCCGTCGTGCCTTCGAGATGCGACTCGCGCACCTGCGTGTCGAGATCGGCGACGCGCGCGACGCTGCGCGCGCGCTTCGGCGCGCCCGGCTCGAGCACGGCGACGCCGCACGAGTCGTAGCCACGGTATTCGAGGCGCCGCAATCCTTCGATCAGCACCGGAACGATATTACGCTGCGCAACTGCGCCGACAATGCCGCACATGAATGGTCAATCCTGTAAGTCGACGCGGGCGCCGCCGGGGCACCCGCAAAAGGTTTAGCTCTTCTTCTTGACCGGGCGGACGTAGCCGCTCTTCGCGGTCTGGGTCTTCTCGTTCAACGCGAGCAGGCCGTCGGCCACGTCCTTCCAGATCGTCGTGCCGGCGGCGATCGTCACGCCGCGGCCGACGCGCACGGGCGCGACGAGCTGCGTGTCGGAGCCGACGAACACGTCGTCCTCGATCACGGTGCGGAACTTGTTCGCACCGTCGTAGTTGCAGGTGATCGTGCCCGCGCCGATGTTCACGCGCGCGCCGATGTCGGCGTCGCCGATGTAGGTGAGGTGGTTCGCCTTCGAGCCGTGGCCGATCACCGCGTTCTTCACCTCGACGAAGTTGCCGACGTGCGCTTCGTCCGCGAGCTGCGCGCCGGGGCGCAGCCGCGCGTACGGGCCGATCACGGTGTGCGCGCCGAGCTCGGCGCCGTCGATGTGCGTGAACGCATCGATGCGCGTGCCGGTGCCGACCGACGCGTTGCGGATCACGCAGTTCGCGCCGATCGTCACGTTGTCGGCGAGCGTCACGTTGCCTTCGAACACGCAGTTCACGTCGATCGACACGTCGCGGCCGCAGCGCAGCGTGCCGCGCACGTCGAGGCGCGCCGGATCGGCGAGCGTGACGCCGTCGGCGAGCAGCGCGTCCGCGATGTTGCGCTGGTGGATCCGCTCGAGTTCCGCGAGCTGTGCCTTGCTGTTGACGCCGAGCGTTTCCCAGTCCTCGTCGGGCTGCGACGTGACGACCTCGAAGCCGGCCTCGATCGCGAGTTCGACGACGTCGGTCAGGTAGTACTCGCCCTGCGCGTTCTCGTTCTTCAGCGCGCCGAGCCACATCGACAGCTGGGCCGTCGGCGTGACGATGATGCCCGTGTTGATCTCGGCGATCCTCAGCTCGTCCGGCGAGGCGTCCTTCTGCTCGACGATGCGCGTGACGAAGCCCGACGCATCGCGCACGATGCGGCCATAGCCGGTCGGATCGTCGAGCGTGACGGTCAGAATCCCGTAGCGGCCCTCGCGCGCGGCATCGACGAGGCGCTGCAGCGTCGACGCGCGCGTGAGCGGCACGTCGCCGTACAGCACGAGCGTCGGTTGCGCGGGATCGAGGAGCGGCAGGGCCTGGCGCACCGCGTGGCCGGTGCCGAGCTGCTCGGCCTGCACCGCGAACTGGACATCGGGCGCGGCGACGGCGGCTTCGACCTGCTCGGCCCCGTGACCGACGACGACGACCAGCCGGGACGGCTGCAGCGTGCGCGCGGTGTCGATGACGTGGGAGAGAAGCGGCCTGCCGGCCAGGGGGTGAAGCACTTTCGGCAGCGCGGAACGCATGCGCTTGCCGGTGCCTGCCGCCAAAATCACGATATTCATGGCGCCAACTTGTCTGAGGAGTTCGAAGCCGTCCATTTTAGCATGCGGCCCCCGCCGTTCCGGGCCTGTCGCGGCGGGGCGACAGCGCCGGAACAGGGGCCGCGGGCCCTTGTTCCGGCGGGGTTCGGGCCCTGCTTACAGGTCGTCGAACTGGACGATCGAGATCGGCCGGGCGGCGCCCGGCGCGGCGGTATCGTCGCCCGATGCGCACGGTTCCTCGTCGAACGCGATGTCGCCTTGCGGATCGGCCTCGCCGGTCGCGCGCAGCGACTGGAACGGGTACAGCGTCGTGTCCATCAGGTGCGACGGCACGACCTTCGCGAGCGCGTTGAACATGTTGTCGACGCGGCCCGGGAAGCGCTTGTCCCATTCGCGGATCAGCGCCTTCATTTCCGCGCGCTTCAGGTTCGGCTGGCTGCCGCACAGGTTGCACGGGATGATCGGAAATTCGCGCAACTCCGCGTATTTCTCGAGATCGGTTTCCTTCACGTACGCGAGCGGGCGGATCACGATGTTCTTGCCGTCGTCCGACTGCAGCTTCGGCGGCATCCCCTTCAGCTTGCCGCCGTAGAACATGTTGAGCAGCAGCGTCTGCACGATGTCGTCGCGATGGTGGCCGAGCGCGATCTTGGTCGCGCCGAGCTCGCCGGCCACGCGGTACAGGATCCCGCGGCGCAGCCGCGAGCACAGCGAGCAGGTCGTCTTGCCTTCGGGGACGAGCCGCTTGACGATGCTGTAGGTGTCCTGGTTCTCGATGTGGAACGGCACGCCGACCTGCTTCAGGTACTCGGGCAGCACGTGCTCGGGGAAGCCCGGCTGCTTCTGGTCGAGGTTCACCGCGACGATGTCGAAGTCGATCGGCGCGCGCTCGCGCAGGCGCAGCAGCACGTCGAGCATCGCGTAGCTGTCCTTGCCGCCCGACAGGCACACCATCACCTTGTCGCCGTGCTCGATCATGTTGTAGTCGCCGATCGCCTGGCCAACCTGGCGCACGATCCGCTTGTACAGCTTGTTGTTCTCGTACGCTTCCTTCTGCTCGCGGCGCGTCAGCGCCTGGCGGCCGGCCGGCGCGGCGTCGTCGAGGGTGGCGGCCGCGGCCGCCGTGTCATTCGTGTGGGGGGCGTTCATGCGCGCTCCTCGTCCTTGATGCGAAAGACTTCGACGCCGACGGCGTCGCAGTCCGGATAGGCGTCCGGTTTCTCGGTACAGACGCGTACCGCGCGCACGGTGTCGTGCGCCAGCAGGTGCGCGGCGATCGCGTCGCACAGCGTTTCCTGCAGGTGGATGTGGCCGCGCGCCACGCATTGCGCGACGCTCTGCTTCATCAGATCGTAGTCGACGACTTCATGCAGCCGGTCGTCGACGGGGGTGGACAGCGCGAGCGGCACGAACAGGTCGACGTTGATGACGACGCGCTGCTCGCCGCGCTTCTCGTGTTCGAAGGCCCCGATGTTGATGTGCACCTCGTAGTCGCGCAGGTAGAGCCTGCGGCAATCCGCGAGGCGGGGGTGCAGGAGAGCGGAAAACATGGTCGTCCCAGTCAAATTGGCGTGCGCGCACGCAAAGCGGCGCGGGCGGCGGCGGTCAGGCCGCGCCCGCGCGGTTCATTCATTCGGGCCGGCGGCGGGCGGCACGAGGTGCTCGCCGCCGTCGACGGTCAGCGTCGCGCCCGTGACGCCGGACGCGCTCGCGAGATAGCAGGCGGCCGCCGCGATGTCGTCCGCGTGCGGCGCGTGACCGCGCACGAGCGCCGCGACCCGCACCTTCGGCGCGAGTGCCAGCGCCAGCGCCGACGTCGCGCGGTTCAGCGCGGCCTGCATCAGCGCGTGCGACAGCTGCGCCGGTGCCGGGTGAAACAGGGCCTGATCCAGCACGTGAATCGCGCACGCGCGCAGCGCTTCATGCTCGCGCGCGGCGTCGGGCGTCGCATCGGCGAGCGCGCGGGCCAGCGCGAGCGGCGCCGTCACGTTGCGCGCGAGCGCGCCGGCGAGCGACGCGCCGTCGATCGTCCGCGCGTCGTCGGCGCCCGCGCTGGCGCTGACGAACACCGCGCACGCGGGCCGGCCGAGCGCTTCGCCGCACGCGGCGACGAGCGCGGCCGCATCGGTTTCCAGGGCCAGATCGGCGTCCAGCACGACCGCGCGGCGGCCGAGCGCGGCGACGTCGGCGACGAGCGCATCGGCGGCCGCGCGCGGCGCGCCCTGGCCGCGCTGCAGCGCGACGTCCCAGCCGCGGCGGGCGAACCCCGTCGCGAGCGCGCGGCCGATCGACGCGGCGTCGGCCGCGCTGCCCAGGGCGCCCGTGACGAGCACCACGCGCGGGGTCGACGTATCGGCTGAAACGGTCATTTACAATGCCGGGATGAACCCGAAAGCTCACGAACCCGCTAGTTTACCTGCTCCCGGCCCCGACGCGCTCGCGCAGTCCGAAACCCTTGCCGCGCAACTGCGCGACGAGATCGCGGCGGCCGGCGGCTGGCTGCCGTTCGACCGCTTCATGGAGCGCGCGCTGTATGCGCCCGGCCTCGGCTATTACAGCGGCGGCGCCCGCAAGTTCGGGCGCCGCGCCGACGACGGCAGCGATTTCGTCACCGCACCGGAGCTGTCGCCGCTGTTCGCGCAAACGCTCGCGCAACCGGTCGCGCAGGCGCTCGCGGCGAGTGACACGCGCCGCGTGATGGAATTCGGCGCGGGCACGGGTAAGCTCGCGGCCGGGCTGCTCGCCGCCCTCGACGCGCAGCGCGTCGAACTCGACGAATACCTGATCGTCGACCTGTCCGGCGAACTGCGCGAACGGCAGCGCGACACGATCGCGGCCGCCGCGCCGGCGCTGGCCGCGAAGGTGCGCTGGCTCGACGCGCTGCCCGAGCGGTTCGACGGCGTCGTGGTCGGCAACGAGGTGCTCGACGCGATGCCGGTGCGGCTGTTCGCGAAGGCGGGCGGCGCGTGGCACGAGCGCGGCGTCGCGCTTGACGCGCGCCAGGCGTTCGTGTTCGACGACCGGCCCGCCGACGCGGCCGGCCTGCCGCCGGCGCTCGCGGGGCTCGACGTCGGCGACGGCTACGTGACCGAGACGCACGAGGCCGCGCTGGCGTTCACGCGCACCGTCTGCACGATGCTCGCGCGCGGCGCGGTGCTGCTGGTCGACTACGGCTTTCCGGCGCACGAGTACTACCATCCGCAGCGCGACCGCGGCACGCTGATGTGCCACTACCGCCACCAGGCGCACGACGACCCGTTCCTGTACCCGGGGCTGCAGGACATCACCGCGCACGTCGAATTCACCGGCATCTACGACGCGGCCGTCGCGACCGGCGCCGACCTGCTCGGCTACACGTCGCAGGCGCGCTTCCTGCTGAACGCCGGCATCACCGACGCGCTGGCCGCGATCGATCCGTCCGACATCCGCGCGTTCCTGCCGGCCGCGAACGCGGTGCAGAAGCTGATCTCGGAAGCGGAGATGGGCGAGCTGTTCAAGGTGATCGCGTTTTCGCGCGGCATCGACGGCACGCTCGACGCGTTCGCGCGCGGCGACCGCTCGCACGCGCTTTGAGCGAGGGCGGACATGCTGCGCTGGCTGCTGACGACGTTCATCGCGGTGATGATCCTGACGCGCTGCTGGCCGTGGCTCGGCAAGCTCGGCATCGGGCGGATGCCGGGCGACGTCACGCTGACGCTCGGCGGGCGGCGCTACCCGTTCCCGTTCATGTCGACGCTGGTGCTGACGATGCTGCTGTCGATGGTGGCGCGGCTGCTCTGAGCCGCGCCTGAAAGAGGGGGCGCGCGCTACAGCTCGATCTCGCCGAGGATCCGGTGCGCGAGCGCCTTCGCCTCGTCGAACGCTTCTTCCTCGCTGGGGCTCGTCGAGTGGACGTCGTAACGTGTGTTCTCGGTGTCGTCCCCGTCGTCGCGCGAGAGGATCACGTAACCCTGAAACTGCCCGTTGCCCGCATGCTGGGTATGCGCCTTGGCCGTGTAGATGCCTTTCGTGAACGTGTTCGTGTCCATCGTGCTCTCCCGCAAAAGGACACTTCATCGTAGCACTGCGGCGCAGCATGTACAGCGTCGCTTATCGGTGACCGAACGGCGTCCGGTCGCGGCGGCCGGTCACCGTCCCGCTATCAGCGCTCGATCAGCGCGACGACCTCGTCGAGCGTCGGCGCGTGCGCGCCCGTATGCCGGCACGCGGCGGCGCCCGCCGCCAGCGCGAACACGAGATGCTCGCGCCACGACCGCTGCGGGGCGGCCATCAGGCTGAACAGCAGGCCGCCGATCGACGCATCGCCCGCGCCGACGGTATCGGCCACCTCGACGCGCGGCGGGCTGGCCTCGAGCACGTCGCCGCCCGCGTAGAGCGTCGCCGCCTGCGCGCCGCGCGTGACGAGCACGGCCGCGCGCGGGTTCAGCGCGCGCACCGCCGCGATCGCATCGGGGCCGTCGCCGCCGAACAGGTGCCGCAGGTCCTCGTCGGATACCTTGATCAGGTCGGCGAGCGCGGCCATCTTCTCGAGCGTCGGCCGGTACGCGTCCGTCATCAGGTTCCGGACGTTCGGATCGAAGCTGATCTTCACGCCGCGCGCGTGCAGCTCGGCTGCCAGCGCGGCCAGCGTGCCCGCGAGCGGTTCGCGCACGAGGCTGATGCAGCCGAAATGCGCCCATTTCACGTGGTCGGCCCAGCCGGCCGGCAGCCGTGCGGGATCGAACGCGAGATCGGCACTCGCTTCGCCGATGAAGAAATAGGCGGGCGGGCGGGTCTCGTGGACGATCGCGAGCAGCGGCGGCCGCGCGACCCGCTGCAGGAAGCGCAGGTCGAGCCCGGCCGCTTCGCTCGTGCGCCACAGTTCGTCGGAGAAGCAGTCTTCGCCGATCGAACCCGCGAGCGCGCTCGGCACGCCGAGCCGCGCGACCGCGCGTGCGACGTTCCAGCCGGCGCCGCCCGGCACCGAGGTCCATTGCGCATCGCCCGCGCGCACCATGTCGGTCAGGATGTCGCCCGCCGACACGAAAGCCGGAAACGTGCCGCCGCTCATTGCGTCGGTTCGCCGCGTTGCGCGCGCGCGAGCGTCGCGAGCACGTCGTAGCACGCGCCCATCGTGTGATAGTCGGTCTTGCCGGCCGGGCTCTTCTCGTCGCTGTACTTGCGGTTGTCGCAGGTGAGGATCCGGTACCACGCGCCGTAGCGGTGATCGACGAAATGGGCCCAGCTGTAGCGCCAGATCTCGTCGTACCAGTCCCAGAAGCGCTCGCTGCCGGTGCGCGCGCCGAGCATCGCGGCCGCCGCGAAGGTTTCGGCCTGCACCCAGAAGTACTTGTTGTGGTCGCAGATCGTGAAGTCGGGGCCGAAACCGTAGTACAGGCCGCCGTGGTCGGCGTCCCACGCATGCGTGAGCGCCGCGTCGAACAGCTCGGCCGCGCGCGGCACGAGCCAGTCGAGCGGGCGGTGCCGTTCGAGGATCAGCAGCAGTTTCGCCCATTCGGTCTGGTGTCCGGGCTGGAAGCCCCACGGGCGGAAGATGTTCGAGCTGTCTTCCTTGTTGTAATCCCAGTCGACCGACCAGTCCGCATGGTAGTGCTCCCACACGAGCCCGCCCGACAGCGCGGCCTGGCGCTGCGTGACGTGGCTCGCGAGCTTTTCCGCGCGATCGAGGTATGTGAGGTGGCCGGTCGCCTCGTACGCCGCGAGCAGCGCCTCGGTCATGTGCATGTTCGCGTTCTGGCCGCGGTACGACGACACGATCCAGTTCGGCGTCGCATCGTCCGCGTACAGGCCCGCGGCCGCATCCCAGAAGCGGTGCTCGGCCAGGTCGTAGGTCGCGGCGATCAGCGGGCGCGCCTCGTCGATGCCGGCCATCGTCGCATGCGCGGCCGCGAGCAGCACGAACGCGAGCCCGTAGCAGTGGCGCGTGCCGTCGAGCGTCGCGCGCTTGCCGCCGTCGCGCCAGTCGAGTTCCCAGTCGTAGCCCTGCAGTTCGTCGTCCCAGTGCGCGTCGCGCAGGAAGCGCAGCCCGTGGCGCGCGTATTCCAGGTGGCGCGGGTCGCCGAAATGCCGGTACGCCATCGCGTAGTTGAAGACGAACCGGCAACTGCTGACGAGGTGGCGCGACGTGCGGTTGTAGATGCTGCCGTCGTCGCGGAAGTAATGGTAGAAGCCGCCCGTCGGGTCGAATGCGTTCGTCGCGTAGAAGCGCAGCGTGTCCTCGATGTGCGACAGCAGGAACGACGGATCGCGGAAGCTCGCGACGAACGGTGCGTCTGGCGTGTGGGCGGCCGGTGCGGCCGTACAGGGTTGGACCGGGGGCATGTTCATGATTCGGTGACCGTTGCGGTATCGAGTGCCGGCGAGCCGGCGGGCTGGCTGCTGGCCCGCACGATCAGCTCGACGGGCAGGGAGATCTCGGTGCGCTCGGGCGACTCGGCGAGCAGCAGCTCGACGCCGCGGCGGCCGAGCGCCTCCTTGTCGACCGACAGCGTCGTGAGCGGCGGGCTCGCGTGCGCGGCGGCCGGGATGTTGTCGAAGCCGACGATCGCGATGTCGTCCGGAATCCGCAGGCCGCGCGCGGTGCACACGCGCTGCGCGGCGAGCGCGGCCGCGTCGTTGTACGCGAACACGGCTTCGGGGCGCGGGCCCGGCGCGTCGAGCAGTTGCTCCATCGCGCGCGCGGCGCCCGTGTCGGGATCGAGCCCCGCGTCGATCGTCACTTCGTACGCGGGGTCGAACAGCCGCCCGGCTTCGAAGAACGCGCGCCGGTAGCCGATCGCGCGCTGCGCGATGCTGTAGTGCGCGGGCGAGCCGCCGATGAACGCGATCCGCGTGCGGCCGGTGGCGAGCAGGTGGCGCATCGCGAGCGCGGCGCCCGTCGCGTTGTCGATGTTGACCGAGCGCAGCCCGGGCGCCCACAGGTCGATCAGCACGAGCGGCCGGCCGGTCGCGGCGAGCGCCTCGATCGTCTCGGGCTCGATGAAGCCGGCCACCGCGATCGCGTCGGGCGCGTGCGGGCGCATCTGGCGCAGCACGTCGTCGTTCGGACCGACCGTGAGCAGCGTCGGCACGATGCCGCGCTCGCGGCACGCGTCCTCGACGCCGTGCAGCACGTGCGAGAAGAACGGGCTGGCGGGAAAGCGGTTGTGCTGGCGATGCAGCAGGAAGGTGAGCCGGCGGATGCGCGGCCGCAACTGCGCGGGATCGTAGCCGAGCCGCTGCGCGATCTCGACGATCCGCGCCCGCGTGGCTTCGGACAGGCCCGGCTGGTTCTTCAGCGCGCGCGAGACGGTGCCGATCGAGACCTCTGCCGCTCGCGCCACATCGCGAATGGTCGTACCCATCGTTCGTTCGGGTCCGGTTTGTTTAGGGTGGGGGCGATTGTATAGTAAAACCCGATGCGGAATTCGGGCCGGATAACCGGGGAATACCCGCAAATAACGGGTTTTTAAGGGCTAATCTGCGAAAACGCCGTTACTAAAAATACTAAACAAAACGTGCAAAAGGCAAGGCGCGCGTGCGAGGCGCCGCGGCCGGGAGGCGGGCCGGAAGCGAACGGGCTTCGCACGTCCGGGCGGCATGCGCGACGGCTTGCACGGCCAGGCCGGCAGCCGGTGCGCCACGGTCGGTGCAGCGGCGGCGGGCGGACCTCCGTCGCCATCGCCCGGGACGCGGCCGTGCCGCCGCGAACCGCCGGCCGCGTGCCGCTCAGCCTGCCGCCGCGGCCGGCGGTTCGCCGCGATGGCGCAGCGCGGCGCGGCCCGCGTCGAGATCGACGACCGCCAGCCCGTCCGGCTGCTGTTTCGCGCGCCGCTTCGCGAGCGCCGCGACCGATGCGATCTCGTCGCTGCCGTACCGTTTGGCGCCATGCGCGCCGGCCGGTACGCCGACCGCGCCGATCGCCATCGTCACGAAGCCGAAGAACGCCGGGTTGCCGTGGCGGTCCTCGCCGTGCAGCCCGCCCGCCTGCCGGTCGGCCTGCGTGTAGAAGAGCCGCGCGCCGTCGTTGAAGCGCGCGATCGCGTCGGCCGCGCGTTCGCGCCAGTCGTCGCGCTGGAACAGCACGAGGAAATCGTCGCCGCCGACGTGGCCCAGAAAGTCGCGCTGCGGATCGCACACGCCGGCCAGCACCGTCGCGGCGAACTTCAGCACCTCGTCGCCCTGCCAGTAGCCGTACTGGTCGTTGAACGGCTTGAACTGGTTCAGGTCGACGTAGCACGCGTGAAAGCCGGCGTCGCGCTGCAGCAGGCGGTCGATGTGCGCGCTGATCGGGATGTTGCCGGGCAGGAATGTCAGCGGATTCGCGTAGCGCGCGGCCTCGATGCGCATCTCGGTCACCGCGCGCACCAGGCTCTCGCCGGTGCCGAGCCCGACGTAGCGGCCGTGTTCGGTGATCACGAAGCCGTCCGCGAGATAGCGCTGGTCGTGGCTCGCGAGCAGACTTGCGAGCTGCTCGAACGTCGTTGCGTTGTCGATCATCAGCGGCGCGTCGTTCGCGAACTGCAGGCACGGCTTCTTCCCGAACACCTCGCGGTGATACGGCAACGCGAAGCGGTCGATGAAGCCGCGGCGATTCACGAGCGCGACGGGCCGTCCGCGTTCGACGAGCGCGACCGCGTGCAGGTCGGGCATCCGGTTGAACAGCTCGAGCACGTCGTTGCTGGTCGCGTCGCGCGGCAGCGCCGGCGCGGGCACCAGCATCTTCCCGGCGATCGTGCCGGCCGGCCGCACCGAGCGCGTCGCGCCGGGAAACACCGCGATGTGCGGCGCGCGGATCGCGTCGCGCGCGGCCGGCGCGACGACGCGCGACGGCCGCGCGTTCGGCCGGCCGAGCAGGAAACCCTGCACGCAGCAGATCCCCATGTCGCGCACGACGATCAGGTCGCATTCGTTCTCGATGCCTTCCGCGATCAGTTGCGCGCCGCTCGCCTGCGCGAAGTGCTGCATCGCCTTCACGGCCTCGAACTTGAGCGGGTCGCGCGCGATGTCGTGGATGAAGAAGCGGTCGATCTTCACGACGTCCGGCTGCAGGCGCAGCCACAGGTTCATGCTCGCGTTCGCGGTGCCGTAGTCGTCGAGCGCGAACTGGACGCCGGCGTCGCGCAGCGACGCGACCGCCGGCCCGATGTGCGCGACATCGGGCATCGCATTCTGCTCGGTCAGCTCGATCACGATGCGCTCGGCGCCGACCCGCGCGCGGCCGAGGAACTGCCGTGCGCGCTCGCGTTTGCTGGCGAGCGCGAGGATCGTCCCGGCGCTGAAATTGAGGAACAGCTTGCCGTCGCAGCCGAGCGCCGCGAACGCGTCGAGGCAGGTGAGCGCGGCGGCCTGCTCGAGCGCGATGGTCTCGCCTTCGCGCGCGGCCTGTGCGAACAGCGCGGCGGGCGGTTCGAGGTCCGAGCCGCGCGGGCCGCGGATCAGCCCTTCGTAACCGACGACCGTCCCCGACCGGAGGTCGACGATCGGCTGGAAGACGGCCGCGAGCGCGCGATCCGCGATCAGGCGTGTGGTGCGGGCGGCAGCGGAGTCGGTGGGGAGCGCGGGCATGGGCGAGGGCAGCCGAATCGACGGGACGTCCGGCTTAACGGCAGCGCTCGCGCGGAATTGAATGAAGATTTCGTGACACGATGGGCGCCGATGGCGCATCGCGCCGCACGCGTGTCGGTGCACGCCCGGAAGGCCGGCAGGAGAAGGGGCGGCGGCCTTCCGGCGGCCGTCCTGCCTTCCCCGCGTCAGCGCTTGCCCGCGCTCAGCGCGCCGGACGCGGACGTCGCGTCGCCCTCGTCGTGCTCGCCGCTCATGTCGCGCGCGCCCCAGCGCTGCGCGAGCGCCGCGCACGCCATCAGCTGGATCTGGTGGAACAGCATCAGCGGCAGCACGACCGCGCCGACCGCGTTCGCCGAGAAGATCACCTTCGCCATCGGCACGCCGGCCGCGAGGCTCTTCTTCGATCCGCAGAAGATGATCGTGATCTGGTCGGCGCGGTTGAAGCCGAGCCGCTTGCTGACGAACGCGGTCAGCAGCAGCGCGATCGCGAGCAGCACGAGGTTGACGACGAGCAGGCCGCCGAGCGCGCGCGGCGGGATCTGGTGCCACAGGCCCTCGTTGACGGCCTCGCTGAACGCGACGTAGACGACCAGCAGGATCGAGCCCTGGTCGACGAAGCGCAGCACGCCGCGGTTGCGGTCGATCCAGCCGCCGATCACGGGGCGCAGCAACTGACCGGCGATGAACGGCACGAGCAGCTGCATCACGATGCTGCCGACGGTGCTCCACGGCGACGCGGCGCCGGCCGACTGCGACGTGATCATCAGCCCGACGAGCGCCGGCGTGACGAAGATCCCGAGCAGGCTCGACGCGGATGCCGCGCACACGGCGGCCGGCACGTTGCCCTTCGCGATCGACGTGAACGCGATCGACGACTGGACCGTCGACGGCAGCGTGCACAGGAACAGCACGCCCGCATACAGCGTCGGCGTGACGAGCGGCTGCAGCACGGGTTTCAGCGCGAGGCCGAGCAGCGGGAACAGCGCGAACGTGCTGAGCAGCACGACCGCGTGCAGCCGCCAGTGGGTCGCGCCCGCGACGACGGCTTCGCGCGACAGCTTCGCGCCGTGCAGGAAGAACAGCAGGCCGACGGCGATGTTGGTCGCCCAGTTGAACGCGTGGGCGGCCGGGCCGCGGCAGGGCAGCAGGCTCGCGAGCACGACGGTGCCGACGAGCGCGAGCGTGAAGTTGTCGGGAAGAAAACGGGGACGGGCCATCGGGAACTCGATTCGGAAACGACGGAGGCGCGCGTCGCGCGCGCGGATGGCGTCATTGTCCCGGTTGACGATTCACTACACAAATTCATTGTGGGAATCGATTGATGAACTGATTGCATGTAACGGCGGCTGTCGCAGCGGCCCGGCGACACGCGGGATGGCAGAAGAATGTTCTGTCGCGATCGCGCCCTGAAGTGAAAAAACCTAGCAGTAACATGGTGTTACACCGGTGCCCGCGACATAACACTTTTTGGCTCGACACAGTTTCGGGCCGCTCATAAATTACTGCTGAAAGCCTTGGGTCGGCCGAAAGGAGCCGGCGGCGGGCGTGGACGGGCACTGAACGATGACGGAACGGGTGAAACGGAAGATCGGACGATGGGTGGCAGGCGTGCTCGGCACGTTGCTGATGCCGCTCGCGCTCGCGCAACCGCCCCACGGCGGTCATGGGTTCGGCGGCCACGGCTTCGGTGGCGGCGACATGCGCGCGTACGGTCAGCCGAATGGCGGCGGGCCCGGCGGCGTGCCGGTCTGGCGCCGCGTTCCGCCGCCCGGCGGGATGCGCCCCGGCGGCGTGAGCGGCTCCGGCTCCCGCTGGGGGCTGCGGCCGACGCCGTCGTACGGCCACTACGCCGCGCAAAGCCCGTATCGCCCGATCAGCGCCGAGGCGCGCCAGATGCCGCGCCCGCCGGGCGGCGGCAACGTGCCGCTGCGTGCCGGGTCGATCCGCGCCGACGTTGCGCGCTACAACGAGGAGCGCGGCGGCCGTCCGATGCCGCCGCCCCGCTCGCAGGAAGAACCTTCGCACTCGCCGTTTTTCTCCCCGTTCTACCGAAACTGAGCGCCCCGGCATTCGCCCCCCCGCCGGCTGATGCGAATTCGCCACAGTCGCGCGCAGATTTCCGCTGATTTTCCCGTCGCATTGCGCTATCTTTCGCGCCCGGCACGCGTATGCCACGCCGCCGCTGCGCCGCGCGACCGCGTTCGCGCCGGGCCGCCGCCGTGCATCCGGCCATGTATCGATCCCGCGAAGTTAATGCCGCCGCTATACCCGCAATAAGTGTGCGCAATTTTGACCGGACGAATGATCCGTAAAGATGGCTGCGCCCCATACGACGCAAGCACTCGGCTCCAAAAAACAACGCTCGCGCCACTTATCGACTATTCGACAAAACCTGGAGATCCCATGAAAGGATTCGCTCGCCGTGCCTCGCGCACGTCCGTCAAGCTGATCGCCGCAGCCGCCTGCGTGGCGGCCGCCGCACCCGTCCACGCGCAATCGAGCGTCTCGCTCTACGGCCAGGTCGACGAATGGGTCGGCGCGACCAAGTTCCCGGGCAGCGATCGCGCATGGAACGTGTCGGGCGGCGGGATGTCGACGTCGTACTGGGGCCTGCACGGCGCCGAGGATCTGGGCAGCGGCTACAAGGCGATCTTCACGCTGGAAAGCTTCTTCCGTGCGCAGAACGGCCAGTACGGCCGCTTCCAGGGCGACACGTTCTTCGCGCGCAACGCGTACGTCGGCATCAGCTCGCCGTACGGCACGGTGACGGCCGGCCGCCTGACGACGCACCTGTTCCTGTCGACGATCCTGTTCAACCCGTTCTACGACTCGTACACCTTCTCGCCGATGGTGTATCACGTGTTCCTCGGCCTCGGTACGTTCCCGACCTATCCGAGCGACCAGGGCGCGGTCGGCGATTCGGGCTGGAACAACGCGCTGTCGTACACGTCGCCTTCGTTCGGCGGCCTGAACTTCGGCGCGATGTACGCGCTCGGCAACCAGGCCGGCGACAACCGTTCGAAGAAGTGGAGCGCGCAGTTCAACTACGCGAACGGCCCGTTCGCGGCGACCGCGATGTATCAGTACGTGAACTTCAACAACGGCCCGCAGGATCTGAGCGCGCTCGTCGCCGGCATGAAGAGTCAGGGGATCGCGCTGGTCGGCGCGACCTACGACCTGAAGCTCGTGAAGCTGTTCGGCCAATACATGTATACGAAGAACGACCAGGTCGCGGGAAGCTGGCACGTGAACACCGCGCAGGGCGGCGTGTCGGTGCCGCTCGGCGTGGGCAACGCGATGGCGTCGTACGCGTACTCGCGCGACGCGGGCGGCCTCGACCAGACGCGCCAGACCTGGGCCGTCGGCTACGACTATCCGCTGTCCAAGCGCACGGACGTCTACGCGGCCTACATGAACGACCACATCAGCGGCCTGTCGACCGGCAACACGTTCGGTGCCGGTATCCGCGCGAAGTTCTGACGCGCACGCGCGAACGGTGCGCGGGCCGCGCGTGTAAATCGCGCGTTCCGGCTGCATGTTTTCCCGCCAGAAACGGCGCCGCCACACGCGGCGCCGTTTTGCCTTTCTTGACCTTTCTGTTTCCTCGCCTTTGTTACCCTATCTCGTAATTGGACCATTCCCCCCCGTCATTACGAGCTAGTTCGATGGATACCCTCGTCAGCATGAATGTGTTTCGCTACGTCGTCGAAGTGGGCAGCTTCGTCGGCGCGGCCGAGCGCATGCAGATGTCGGCTGCGATGGCGAGCAAGCACGTGATGCATCTCGAGCAGCAGCTCGGCGCGCGCCTGCTGCATCGCACGACACGACGCGTCGCGCCTACCGAGGCGGGACGCGAATACTACGAGCGCCTCGTGCAGGCGCTGTCCGAACTCGACGAAGCCGGGCAGGCCGTCGGCGCCGCGAGCGTGGTGCCGCAGGGCAGGCTGCGCGTGACGTCGCTGTCCGCGTTCGGGCTGCGGCACGTGATGCAGGCCGTCACCGATTACGCGGGCCGCTTCCCGGACGTGACCGTCGACATGACGCTGTCCGATCGCGTGGTCGACCTGATCGAGGAAGGCTACGACGTCGCGGTGCGCGCGGCGCCGAACGGCCTGAAATCGTCGTCGCTGGTCGCGCGGCAGATCGCGACCGCGCACATCCTGCTGGTCGCGTCGCCCGAGTATCTCGAGAAGCACGGCACGCCGCAGACGATCGCCGATCTCGCGCACCACAACTACCTGCGGCGCGATTCGAATTCGACGATGCTCGATTCGCTGGTGATCGACGCGGCCGCCGCGTCGCGCGTGAACCTGAACGGCAACCTGATCGTGAATCATCTCGAAGGGCTGCGCGCAGCCGTGCTCGCCGGCGCGGGCATCGCGCTGCTCGGCACCGAGGTGGTCGGCGACGACATCGAGTCGGGCCGGCTCGTGCCGGTGCTGCTCGATTCGGTGCCGCCGCACGAAGCGCCGATCTATGCGGTGTACGCGAGCCGTCGTCACGTGTCCGCGAAGGTGCGCTCGTTCGTCGATTTCCTCGCGGCGCGTTTCGAAGGGCAGTCGCTGTGCCCGTCGATCGAATCGCGCCTGCGCGTGCTGCCGATCACGCGGATGAAGCGGGTGGTCTGAGCCGCGGATTCCGCCGCGGCGGGCAACAAAAAAAAGCGCGAACCGCAGCGGTTCGCGCTTTTTTGTTGGTACCGACGGTTGGCGTGTCGATCGCGGCGGCGGGGGCCGCCGCATGCGTCAGCGCGGGATGCCGAGCCGCGTCTTCGCGTCGTCGTACTCGCGTTTCAGCCGCTCGACGAGCGCCCCCACGCTCGGCAGGTCGTCCATCAGGCCGACGCCCTGGCCGGCGCCCCAGATGTCCTTCCACGCCTTCGTCTTGTCGCTGCCGAAATTCATCTTGGTCTTGTCGGATTCCGGCAGCGCCTCGGGATCGAGGCCGGCTTTCTCGATGCTCTCGCGGATGTAGTTGCCGTGCACGCCGGTGAAGAGGTTCGTGTAGATGATGTCCGACGATTTCGCGTTGACGATCGCGCGCTTGTAGTCCTCGACCGCGTGCGCTTCCTGCGTCGCGATGAAGCGCGTGCCCATGTACGCGAGGTCAGCGCCCATCGCCTGCGCGGCGAGGATCGAGCCGCCGTTCGCGATCGAGCCGGACAGCACGATCGGGCCGTCGAAGATCTTGCGGACTTCGCCGACCAGCGCGAACGGCGACGTCGTGCCCGCGTGGCCGCCGGCGCCAGCCGCGACGAGGATCAGCCCGTCGACGCCGGCTTCGAGCGCCTTCTGCGCGTGGCGCAGGTTGATCACGTCGTGCAGCACGATGCCGCCGTAGCTGTGCACCGCGTCGACGATCTCGCGCGCCGGCGCGCGCAGGCTCGTGATGAAGATCGGCACCTTGTGCTCGACGCACACGCGCACGTCGTGCTCGAGCCGCGCGTTCGACTGGTGGACGATCTGGTTGACCGCGATCGGGCCGATCACCGCGTCGGGATGTTTCGCCTTGTGGTCGGCCAGCTCCGACTGGATCTGCGTGAGCCACGCGTCGAGCTGCTCGGCCGGACGCGCGTTGAGCGCGGGGAACGAACCGACGATGCCCGCCTTGCATTGCGCGAGCACGAGTTCGGGGTAGCTGACGATGAACATCGGCGACGCGATGACGGGCAGCGTCAGGTTCTGCAGGACAGCGGGCAATGCCATGTGATGTCTCCAGTCTCCAGGGGCCGTCGGCGCCCGCGCGGTCGCGTGGCGCCGACATCCATGCTTGGCGTGCGAACGGTGATTCGAGTGTAGCCGCGAACCGCGGTGCGCTCGATGGCGTTCATATTAATACGAACGGTCGTGCGATTCTACGCGAGCTTAACAAAATGCGCGGTGGGGCGGCAATCGAGGGAGTGTTCTCTTTCTACGGTTTCGGGTGGTTATCCCGCTGTGTAGACGCACCGGCGCTCCTAAAATAGCCGCCATAACAAACCAACGAGAAACAAACCATGTCGTTTGAGGCGTTTGCACCGTTTCGCGTGACGGTGCAGGACACCGACATCTTCGGTGTCAAAGGAGGCGCGGGTCCGCCGCTTCTGTTGCTGCACGGGCATCCGCAAACCCACATGATCTGGCATCGCGTCGCCGCGACGCTTGCGAATCATTTCACGGTGATCGCCACCGACCTGCGCGGCTACGGCGCGTCGGGCCGGCCGACGAGCGACGCGCGGCACATGCCGTATTCGAAACGGGCGATGGCGGCCGACCAGGTCGCGGTGATGCGGCATTTCGGCTTCGAGCAGTTCCACGTGTGCGCGCACGATCGCGGCGCGCGGGTCGCGCACCGCCTCGCGCTCGATCACGCGGACGCCGTCGAGCGGATGATGCTGCTCGACATCGCGCCGACGCTCGCGATGTACGAGAAAACCGACCGCGCATTCGCGACCGCGTATTTCCACTGGTTCTTCCTGATCCAGCCGGCGCCGCTGCCCGAGACGCTGATCGGCGCCCATACCGATGCCTACATCGAGCGCGTGATGGGCAACCGCTCGGCCGGGCTCGCGCCGTTCGCGCCCGCGGCGCTCGACGCCTATCGCGCGGCGCTCGCGCAGCCGGGCGCCGTGCATGCGATGTGCGAGGACTATCGCGCGTCGGCGACGATCGACCTCGAGCACGACCGCGCCGATCTCGAGCGCGGCAACAAGGTCGCGTGCCCGCTGCGCGTACTGTGGGGCGAGCACGGGATCGTCGGCCGCTGCTTCGATCCGCTCGACGAATGGCGACGCGTCGCGCGCGACGTCAGCGGCCGTGCGCTCGACTGCGGCCACTACATTCCGGAAGAGGCGCCCGTCGCGCTGATCGACGAACTGCTCGCGTTCTTCGAAGCGCGCGACCCGGCTGCGTAGCGGTGCGTGCGGGCAGCGCGCGCGGCCCGCTGCTCAGCGCTGCGCGTGGTCGTCGTCGGCCAGCGGCGGCAGGCGTCGCGGCACCGGTGTCGATTTCACGATCGCGGTGCTCGTCTCCGCGCGCTCGGTCACCTTCGACAGGATGTCGTCGAGGTGCGCGATCGTGCGCAGGTAGAGCCGGCAGATGAAGCAGTCTTCGCCGGTGACCTTGTCGCATTCGACGAATTCGGGAATGCGCCGCAACAACTCCTCGACCAGGTGCAACTGGCCCGGCAGCGGCTTCACGCGGACGATCGCCTGCAACGTGTAGCCGAGCGCGCGCGGGTCGAGCTCGACGGTGAACGCGGCGATCACGCCCTGCGCCTCGAGCCGCCGCACGCGGTCGGCGGTGGCGGGCGCCGACAGCCCGATCTGCCGGGCGAGTTCGCTGGTCGCGATGCGCGCATCGTCGGCGAGCGCCGCGAGGATCGCACGGTCGGTCGCGTCGAGCGACGCGACGGCGGGAGGAGAAAGGCGTTTCGGCATGATTGCTTTGCTTTCGAAGGTCAATCGGCTGATTCGCTTCAGTTTAGCCGTGGTTTCGGCGAAAGCAAGTTTCTAGAATCGAAGTCATCCAGTCTCTTCAACGGAGTTCATGATGGCCTCGAATGAAATTCGCCGCGGCGGCGCCGAGATGGTCGTCGCGATGCTGATGTCCGGCACGATCGGCTGGCTCGTGATGTCGTCGCAGCAGCCGCTGACGAATGTCGTGTTCTTCCGCTGCCTGTTCGGCGCCGCGACGCTCGCGATCGTCTGCGCGGCGTTCGGCTTCCTGCGCCGCTCGCTGTTCTCGCCGCGCATGCTCGCGCTCGCGACGCTCGGCAGCGTCGCGATCGTCGCGAACTGGCTGCTGCTGTTCGCCGCGTATTCGCGGGCGTCGATCTCGATGGCCACCGCCGTCTACAACACCCAGCCGTTCATGCTCGTCGCGCTCGGCGCGATCGTGTTCCGCGAACGGATCACCGCGTCGACGGTCGCGTGGCTCGCGCTCGCCTTCGCCGGGCTCGTATTCGTGGTGCGCGTCGAGCCGTCCGTGCTCGCGGTGCCCGGCGAGTATCTCGAGGGCGTGGCGCTGTCGCTCGGCGCGGCGTTCCTGTACGCGATCTCGTCGATCGTCACGAAGCACCTGAAGGGGACGCCGCCGCACCTGCTCGCGTTGCTGCAGGCCGGCATCGGCATCGTGCTGCTCGCGCCGTTCGCGCACTTCGGCACGCTGCCCGCGACGGCCGGGCAGTGGCTCGACCTGATCGTGCTCGGCGTCGTCAACACGGGCCTGATGTACGTGCTGCTGTACGGCGCGATCCAGAAGCTGCCGACCGCGATGACCGGCGCGCTGTCGTTCGTCTACCCGGTCGTCGCGATCGTCGTCGATCACTTCGCGTTCGGGCAGACGCTCGCGTGGTCGCAGGTGCTTGGCGCGCTGCTGATCCTGCTCGCGGCGGCCGGCGTGAACCTCGGCTGGCGCATCGTGCCCGCGCGTCGCGCGGCGATCGGCAACTGAAACGATCGTACGATTCGGCATGGCCGAACGATGCCGCCGCCGCCCGCCGGGCGCCCGTTTCGGGAACGACGATTGCGCGCGAAAGCGGCCCGCGCGCACGCGTGGAAAACGCTGTAAGAAGTTGTAGGGAAACACCCGATGCAATGCGGCCGCGTCGCTCGTATGATGCGGGCTGTGACGTTGATCACGTTCACAGGATTCCGATCTCGACGCCGTTCGCCCGCGAGGCTGAACGGCTTTTTTTTATGTCTCGCTTCCGGCGAGCAGGCGCCGCCGCGCGTCGAGCCGCGCGAGCAGCGCACGCCTCGCGTCGTCGTCCGACGTGCGCCATCCCTTGATCTCGCCGCGCGTGCGCAGGCAGCCCGCGCACCAGTCGGTGCGCGGATCGATCCGGCAGACGTCGGTGCACGGCGACGCGACCGTGCCGACCGGCAGCGGCACGTCGCTCATGCCGGGTCCCGCAACGCGACGTCCGCGACCGGCGCGCCGGTCAGCGACACGAGTTCGTGCGGCGACAGGTTGAACACCGCGTGCGGATGGCCGGCGGCCGCCCACAGGCTGTCGAGCGCGAGCAGGTCGGCATCGATCAGCGTGACGGGTTCGACGAGATGGCCGATCGGGCAGACGCCGCCGATCGCGTAGCCGGTGTTGTCGCGCACGAATTTCGCGTCCGCGCGGCCGACCGCGCCGACTTGCGCGGCAACCTTCTTCTCGTCGACGCGATTGACGCCGCTCGCGACCACCAGCACGGGCGCGCCGTCCGACTGCCGGCGAAACAGGATCGACTTCGCGATCTGCGCGACCGAGCAGCCGAGCCCGGCCGCGGCCTCGGCCGACGTCTTGCCGGTTTCGGCGAGCATCACGATGCCTTTCGCGTGGCCGCGCTCGCGCAGCAACAGCGCGACGCGTCGCGCGGAATCGGGGAGGGAATCGAATGAAGCAGGTGTCGTCATGTTGAGGAATCCATGGAGTGCCGTGGTTACACGCAGGCCGCGTCGTCGGCCGCGCTTTGTGCCTTGGCGAGCAATGCGCGACCGGCGCGCGACACGTTCGCGCGGCCGATCGCGTTCGAGATGAAGTCGCCGGCGGCGACGACCTGCGCGAGATCGATGCCGGTGTCGATGCCGAGGCCCTGCAGCAGGTACAGCACGTCCTCGGTCGCGACGTTGCCGGTCGCGCCCTTCGCGTACGGGCAGCCGCCGAGACCCGCGACCGAGGCGTGGAAGATCTCGATCCCTTCGAACAGCGCCGCGTAGATGTTCGCGAGCGCCTGGCCGTAGGTGTCGTGGAAGTGGCCCGACAGGCGCTCGCGCGGAAACACGCGCGTGACGGCCGCGAGCACCTCGCGCGTGCGCTTCGGCGTGCCGACGCCGATCGTGTCGGCGATGTCGATCTCGTCGCAGCCGAGCGCCGCGAAGCGCTCGACGACGTCGACGACCGACGCGACCGGCACCTCGCCCTGGTACGGGCAGCCGAGCGTGCACGACACGCTGCCGCGCAGCCGCAGGCCCGCATCCTTCGCGGCCTTCGCGACGGGCTCGAAGCGCGCGATGCTCTCGGCGATGCTGCAGTTGATGTTCCGCTGCGAGAATGCCTCGCTCGCCGCGCCGAAGATCACGACCTCGTCCGCGCGTGCGGCGAGCGCATTCTCGAAACCCTTCAGGTTCGGCGTGAGCACCGAGTACACGGTGCCCGCGCGGCGTTCGATACCGGCCATCACGTCGGCACCGTCGGCCATTTGGGGCACCCATTTCGGCGACACGAACGACGCGGCCTCGATGTTGCGGAAGCCGGCGCGCGACAGCCGGTCGACGAGCGCGATCTTCACGTCGGTCGGCACGAAGGTCTTCTCGTTCTGCAGCCCGTCGCGCGGGCCGACTTCGACGATCTTGACGGCGGTGGGGAACGTCATGGTTGTCTCCTGGTTTCTCTCGAGGCGGAATTCAGTAGCCGCGCGCGTAGTCGACGACGCCGCTGACGCGTTCGCCGCGCTCGAACGCGCGGATCTTGCCGGCGATCTGCTCGACGGCCTCCGCGCGCAGCGTCTCGGCCGAGCTGTGCGGCGTGATCGTGATGCGCGGCGTATGCCAGAACGGATGGTCTTCCGGCAGCGGTTCGTGCTGGAACACGTCGAGCGTGGCCGCGGCGATCCGGCCGCTCGCGAGCGCGTCGAGCAGGTCGGCCTCGACGAGATGCGCGCCGCGCGCGACGTTGACGACGTACGCGCCGGGCGCGAGCCGCGCGAACGCGCGCGACGACAGGATGCCGTCGGTGTCGGGCGTGCTCGGCAGCAGGTTGACGAGCACCTTCGCGCCGTCGATGCAGGCGTCGAATGCGCCGTCGCCGGCGAAGGTCGTCATGCCGTCGAGCTGCTTCGCGCTGCGGCTGTAGCCGCGCACGGGCAGGCCGAGCGCGGCGAGGGCGCGCGCGACCTGCGTGCCGAGCACGCCGAGGCCGAGCACGGCGACGGTGAAGCTCGCGCGCGGATGCGGGTCGAGCGGCTGCCAGCGGCGCTCGCGCTGCAGCGCGTCGTATTCGTCGAAGCGGCGCAGGTAGCGCAGCACCGCGTGCGTCACGTACTCGACCATCTGCCGTGCCATGCCCGAATCTTCCAGCCGCACCAGCGGCACGTGCGCGGGCAGCGTGCCCGGATGCGCGCGCTCGAGCGCGAGCAGCGCGTCGACGCCCGCGCCGAGATTGAAGATCGCGCGCAGGCCGTCGCGCGGCGCGAAGAATTCGCGCGGCGCGCGCCACACGAGCGCGTAGTCGGCGGCGGCCGTGTCGCCCGGCTGCCACGCGCGCAGCTCGGCTTCCGGCAGCGCGTGGGCGATCTCGTCGCGCCATGCGCCGGCTTCCTGGTGCGGGGAATAGAACAGGATCTTCATTGCGTGACGGCGTGCGCGCCGGCGGGGCGCGTCACGGGCAAGGCGAGCGGAGCCGGGCGCGGCGCGCCGGCGGGCGTAGCGAACATCGGGCGTCTCCTGGCGAGCGGGCCCGGCGCATCGGCGTCCGGCCCGGCTCGGTGTGAAGCTGACGGGAAGCCCACATTCTACGGTTTCGCGGCACATTGCGCCGTCGCGCGGGCCCGCGCAGGCGGCCGGCACGCGGATGGCCGCGCGGGATGGCCGGCCCACGGATGGCCGCCCACGCAAAAGCAAAGCACAAAATATTGGTTCGGCCGCCGGGGACGCGGCGCCACAATCGAACCTCGTCTTCAAGCAAGCGAGGGCAATCATGAGCGCATGCAGCAAATCGGCGTGGCCGCCGCGGCTCGTCACCGTTCCGGGCCTGCACGGCAGCGAAGGCGCTCACTGGCAGACCTGGCTCGAGCGGCAATTCCCGCGTTCGCTGCGCGTCGAGCAGGACGACTGGGACGCCCCCGATCTCGCCGGCTGGGCGCACTCGGTGCGCACACTGCTCGAACGCGAGCGCGGGCCGTTCGTGCTCGCCGCCCACAGCTTCGGCTGCCTCGCGACCGCGCATGCGCTCGCGCAGGGGCCGCATACGGGCGATGTCGCGGGCGTGCTGTTCGTCGCGCCGGCCAGCCCGAAGAAATTCACGTTCGCCGGGCCGTTCGACGCACGCCGGCTCGCGGTGCCGTCGATCGTGGTCGGCAGCGAGACCGATCCGTGGATGCCGCTCGCCGACGCGCGCACGCTCGCGCAGCGCCTCGGCAGCGCGTTCGTGAACCTGGGCGACGCCGGGCACATCAACACGGCGGCCGGCTTCGGGCCGTGGCCGCGCGCGAAATACTTCATCGATACGCTGGTGCACTGCGCGGCGCCGCTGCGCTTTCGCGACGCGGACGACGGCTTCGAAGCCGCGCTCGTCGACCGCGCGCTCGCGCACGCGGTCTGACGGCGCGGGCCGTCGGGCTTACGACGCGGCGACGGGCTTGACGGCGGCCGGATCCGAATAACTCGGCCGGCCGTTTTCGACGTGGCCCGCGAAGCGGCGCGAGAACGTGCCGCTCGCGCCGTCGCTGACCGTCACGTCATACCACTGGTGGCTCGACGCGAGCGCCCACGGCTCGACCCGCTCGTCGCCGCCGTGCAGCGTCACCTGCCGCGACGGCGCGCCGTATGCGTTGTCGGTCAGCGTCAGCGTGACATGCGCGCCACCGTGGTTGCGCAGCTTCAGGTACAGGTTCCCGTTCGCGACGTCGTAGCCGGCCTTCACCTCCGGCTGGGCCGGATTGCGGTGCGGCGCGGCCGTGGCCGGCACGTTGCCGGAGAACATCCGCACGAACCCGTTCGGCCCGTACACCGCGAACGCATACACGCCGTGCGTCGCCGTCAGGTCGAAGTCCGCGTGCAGCACGCGGCGCGCGCCGACCGTATAGCGCCACGGGCCGTCGGTGCGGTTCGTCGCGTACACGTGGAAGTGCGCGCCCTGGTTGCCGCGGTTCGCGAATTCGATGCGCAGCTTCGTTCCGCCGTCGAGGGTCGCGTTCACATGCAGTTCGTACGGCAGGGCGCGCGCGGGCCGCACGCCGGGCTCCTGCGGATCGACCGGCGACGGCGTCGCGGGCACGGTGGGCGCGGGCTGCGACGTGCACTGCTGGTCCGCGATCGAACGGTACTGGCTGGTATCCGGCAGCGGCGGGAACGCGGTATCCGACGAGCGGAAGTCGAACGCGGCGGTGAGGTCGCCGCACACCGTGCGGCGCCACGGCGTGATGTTCGGTTCGTCGATGCCGAAGCGCGCGCCGATGAAGCGGATCACCGACGTATGGTCGAACACCTGCGAGCAGACGTAGCCGCCCTTGGTCCACGGCGACACGACCGTCATCGGCACGCGCGGCCCGAGGCCGTACGGCAGGCCGTCGGCCGTGTAGCTGCCGCCGCGGCCGGGATTCACGACCGTATGCAGCTCGCCGTCGGTCGTCACGGTGGACGCGCCCTGCGCGGCCGACGTCGGCGGCTGCGGCGGCACGATGTGGTCGAAGAAGCCGTCGTTCTCGTCGTACATGATGAACAGCACGGTCTTGCGCCACACGTCCGGGTTCGACGTGAGCGCATCGAGGATCTGCGACGTGTAGTTCGCGCCGTACGCCGGCGTGTATTTCGGATGCTCGGAGAACGCGGCCGGCGGGCACAGCCACGACACCTGCGGCAGCCGGTCGTTGATCACGTCGTCCTTCAGGTGGTCGAGCGTGCGTACCGTCTGCGCGCGCTGGTACAGCGAGGAACCGGGCTTCGCGTTGATGAAGTTCGCGAAGTTCTGCAGCACGTTCGTGCCGTAGTTTCCGTTGTACGGATCGTTGCCCGTCGTGCCCTGCTGGTAGATCTGCCACGACACGCCGTGCGCGTCGAGACGCTCGGGAAAGGTCGTCCACGACAGCAGCTGGTAGGCGGGCGGCCCGTCGCCGTCGACGTAGTCGCTGTTGTCGAGCAGCGGGCCGCCGAACTTGCCGGTCGGGTCGACCGTGCCCGTCATCAGGTAGGAACGGTTCGGATGCGTCGGGCCCGGCAGCGAGCAGAAGTAGTGGTCGCATACGGTGAACGCGTCGGCGAGCGCGTAGTGGAACGGAATGTCCTCGCGCACGTGATAGCCCATCGTCATGTCGGTCTTGTTCGCGGGCCACTGGTCGTAGCGGCCGCCGTCGATCGCCGCGTGCGTCTTGTACCACGAGTGGTCGAGATCGCCGACGCACTGCGCGCTCGTCGTCAGCGTGTTCAGCCGGAACGGCAGCACGGGCTTGCCCGGATCGGCCTTCGACGGCTGATACCACACCGGCTTGCCGTTCGGCAGCGGGATCGGGAAGCGGTCGTTGTAGCCGCGCACGCCGCGCAGGTGTCCGAAGTAATGATCGAACGAGCGGTTCTCCTGCATGAACACGACGATGTGCTCGACATCGCGGATCGTGCCGGTGCCGCGCGCGGCGGGAATCGCGAGCGCGCGGCGGATCGATTCGGGAAAGGCGTTGAGCGCGACGGCGGCGCCCGCGGATTGTGCGACGGTATGCAGGAAACGGCGGCGGCTCGATGACGTCATGTGGTTCACCTCGGTTCTGCGGTCGGGGGACGGAAGCGGCGGGATCAGCCCGGCGACGACGCCGCGGCGCTCGACGCGGCCGCGTTCGACGCCGGCTTCGCGTCGTCGTCGTCATCGGGCGGGTAGTGCACGACGGGCGGCGCGAGCGGCGCGGCATCGGATGCGGCACCGCCCGCGGCTGCCTCGCTGTTGAACGCGCTGGCGGAGCCGGCCGATGCGCTGCCTTGCTGGGAGGCGTCGGTCGCGTGAGCGTCGTGCGGCGCGTCGTCGCTGCAGGCGGCGACGAAAACGGCGGCACAAAGAACGACGGCGACGGAAACGCGGCGCATGACTTTCTCTCCTGGCGGGCTGATCGGGAAACGTTTTCGAGTATGCCGATGCGATGCGACGTTTCGGTGAATCGTTTGCGACCGGCGCATGATCGCGGAATGCTTTCGCCCGCCTGACCAAATACTTTCGCGCGATCGCGGGGCGGCAATATTTCCCGGCGCGCGAGGCGGGCCCGGCACTTTTACGCGGACGCGCAACGCGATACGCGACGGCATGACCGTTCGCGACGGGCATGCGCGGCCGATCGCGCGGCGTCAGCGCCGCGGCGTCCTGCGTCGCACTTCGCTGCGCAGCCAGTCGAGCCAGGTGCGGATCGCCGCTTCGTGAGGATGGCCGGGGCGCCACACGACGTAATGCGCATACACGTCGGTGATGCGCACCGTCGACACGCGCACGAGCGTGCCGTCCGCGAGTTCGGGCTCGATCAGCGAGCGGCGCGCGAGCGCGACGCCGCGGCCTTGCCGCGTCGCGTCGATCAGCGCGTTCGCGTCGGTGAAGCGTGGCGCGCGCGCGGATTCGGTGAGGTCGAGCCGTGCCGCCTGGAACCACGGTTCCCACGGCTGCGCCGGATGGCGCAGCAGCGTCGCGCGCACGAGATCGGCGGGCGTGCGCGGTGCGATGCCGTCGCGATTGCGGTACGCGGGGCTCGCGACCGGGAAGATCGTCTCGTTCATCAGTTTTTCGGCGACGACGCCCGGCCAGGTGCCGGGTCCGTAACGCAGCGCGACGTCGATGCGGTCGCGCTTGCGCAGCGGCGCGAGCGCCACGTCCGGGTGCAGCGCGATCGCGATGTGCGGATGCGCGGCCGTGAAGCGCGGCAGGCGCGGCGCGAGCCAGCGCTCGGCGACGCTCGGCAGCACGCTGACGTTCAGCGTCACGTCGCAGGTGCGCGGGCGGCGGCGTACCGCGAGTGCCGGCTCGAACGCGCGTTCCAGCACGCTCAGGCCCTGGCGCACCTGCAGCGCGAGGGCATGCGCGGCGTGCGTCGGCGTCGCGCCGTTGCGTTCGCGCGTGAAGAGCGGATAGCCGAGCTGCGCCTCGAGCGCGCGGATGTGCTGGCTGACCGCGCCTTGCGTGAGCGCGAGTTCGTCGGCCGCGCGCGTGAAGCTTTGCAGCCGCACGGCGGTTTCGAACGCGCGCAGCGTCTGCAGCGGAGGGAGGTGGATGCGTCGCATGCGGGTATTAGTAACACTAATGACCGAGCACGACAATTCATCGTTTGCCGCCCGTCGGTACGCGTTCCTACACTCGGTTCCGTCTTCCACATCCCCGTCGGGGCACACACCATGAACGCCTACCGTCTCTATCTTTCGCCGGGCGCCTGCTCGCTTGCCGCCCACATCGCGCTCGAGGAAACCGGCGCGCCGTTCGACGTCGAGATCGTCTCGGTGCAGAAGCAGCAGAACCTCGCGGCGCCCTATCTCGCGATCAACGCGAAGGCGCGCGTGCCCGTGCTCGCGATTCCGGGCGAGCCGCGCGTGCTGACCGAAACGCCGGCGATCCTCACGTATCTCGCGCGCCGCTATCCGGACGCGCAATTGCTGCCGCTCGGCGAGCCGCTGCGCGAGGCGCGGTGTCACGAGTGGCTTGCCTGGCTGGTCGGCTGGGTGCACGGTGTCGGTTACGGCGCATTGTGGCGGCCGGGCCGCTTCATCGGCGATCCGGCGCTGCACGGCGCGGTCAGCGCGCACGGGCGCGGCACGATCGAAGCGGCGAACGCGTCGATCGAAGCAGCGCTCGCCGATGGCCGCACGTGGGCCGAACCGGGTGCGCATTCGATCGTCGATCCGTTCCTGTTCGTGCTGTATCGCTGGGGTGCCGCGATCGGACTCGACATGACGCGGCATGCGGCGTGGACGGCCCATGCGCAGCGCGAGGCCGAACGGCCGGCCGCGCGGCGTGCGCTGGCGCGCGAGGCCGGCTGACACGTTGGGGATCTCGCGCGGCGCGATACTGGGTCTGTCATTTCGTTCGGATCACGAAATTCGAACGTGTCCAATTGCCATGTTGCAGTCATTTCTTTTGAATGGGAATCATTCTCATCAAAGAAATGGAGTGACCATGACATACCGCATCCGGTCGAGCGCGACACCGCCGCGTCGCGCGACGGCTTCCGTCGCGCTTGCAATGATGACGTGCGCGTCCGCGTCCGCGGATGAAACCGATCCGCGGCCGGCGCCGCATCTCGACCCGATCGTCGTGCAGGGCAGCCGCGACGCCGGCTCGCGCGTCGACCGCTCGGGTTCGGCGAAGTATGCGGCGCCGCTGCTCGACGTGCCGCAGACGATTACCGTCGTGCCGCGCGAGGTGCTCGACGAGCAGCAGGTCACGAGCTTGCGCGACGCGCTGGCCAACGTCGCCGGCATCACGTTCAATGCGGGCGAGGGGGGCGGCGGGTCGGGCGACATGTTCAATATTCGCGGCTTCGGCGCGAATGCGAACCTGCAGCTCGACGGCCTGCGCGACAGCGCGCAGAACAATCGCAGCGATCTGTTCAACGTCGAGGCGGTCGAGGTCATCAAGGGGCCCAACTCGGTGTTCGGCGGCGCGGGCACGACCGGCGGCTCCGTGAACCTGGTCAGCAAGGCGCCGAAGCGCGACGCATTCGTCGAGGCCGGCACGGTGCTCGGCACGTCCGACTACCGGCGCGTGACGCTCGACGCGAACCGGCCGTTGCCGGGCACCGACGGCCGTGCGGCATTCCGGTTGAACGCGATGGCGCACGTCAACGACGTTCCCGGCCGGAACGACATCCGCAAGCGGCGCTGGGGCGTGGCGCCCTCGCTTGCCTTCGGGCTCGGCACGCCCACGCGCGTCACGCTCGGCTACTTCCATCAGTACGACAACAACCTGCCCGACTACGGGTTGCCGGCCCGCGGCGGACAGGTGCTGGCCGGCGTGTCGCGCGACAGCTACTTCGGGTGGCGCAACCTCGATCGCGAGCGCATCGCGTCGGATGCCGTCACGGTGAAGGCCGAGCACGACTTTTCGCCGAACCTGAAGCTGCAGAACCTGAGCCGGTATGCGCACCTGGGCCGCGACACCGCGATCTCCGCATCGCACGTCAATCTCCAGGGGGTGCCGCCCGGGCATTACAGGCCGGCCGGGCCGCAAGGCTACGGCCGCGATTCGTCGACGGCGATGTGGGCCAACCAAACGAACGTCACGGCCGCGTTCGACACACTCGGGCTTGGCCATACACTCGTCGCGGGCTTCGACCTCTCGCGGGAAACCTATGGGCGCACCACATACTCGTACGGGCTCAACCGGTTCTATCCGCCGGGCGGTTTTTCATTGGCCGCGCCGCCGGGCGAATGGCGCGGTCCCGCGCAGCGTCGGGACAGCGGACGCAACGACACGGCGCTCGTCGTCAAGGCGCTCTATGCCCTCGATACGATTGTGGTCGGCCGATACTGGAACATCGACGTGGGGCTGCGCCACGACTGGATCGACGGCTGGTCGCGGAGCACGCCGGCCGGCCAGCCGACCGAACGTGCGGACAGCGCCGGCCGGCACCTGAGCACGCGCGCGGGGCTGGTGTTCAAGCCGACCGAGAACGGGCGCGCGTATTTCGCGTACGGCACGTCGTTCAATCCGTCGGCCGAATACCTGGTCACGACCGGGTCCGGCGTGAGCGCAGCGACCGGCGCACTGGCGCCGGAGAAGAACGAGAGCCTCGAGCTCGGCGCGAAGTGGGAAGGGCCGGCGGGACTCGCGCTGAACGGCGCGTTGTTCCAGACGGAGAAGAAGAACGCGCGCGAACGGATGGCCGACGGCAGCTACGCGCTCGCGGGCAGGCAGCGCGTGCGCGGCATCGAGCTCGGGGCGGCCGGCAAGGTGACGCCGCAATGGGACGTGTTCGCGAACTACACGTATCTGGCGAGCGTGACGCTGAGTTCGCCGGCGTCGCCGCGTCGCGACGGCCAGGCACTCGGCAATACGCCGCGCCATGCGTTCAATGTCTGGACGACCTATCGCCTGCCGGCCGGCTGGACGCTCGGCTACGGCTCGCACTTCGTCGGCCGGCGCAACGTGACGTCGGAGGGGAACGGCACGCTCGGCGCGTACTGGGTGCACAACCTGATGGCCGGCTACGACGTGAACCGCCGGCTGCGCTTTCAGCTGAACATCGACAATCTGTTCGACCGCGCCTATGTCGAGCGTGTGCGCCAGGTGTCGGGGAGCGAGGCGAGATCGTCCGCGGTCGAACTCGGTGACGGCCGCTCGGCGATGCTGTCGGCCGTGTACAAGTTCTGACGGCGTGCGCTGCATAGGTGTCGCGGTTATCGCGCGAACAGCGGATAGGTCGCAGCCGCGATCAGCGCGGTCGCGAGCCACACCACGCCCCACGAGCTGACCGCGAGCAGCGGCGGAATCGCGAGCGGGGTCGCGAACAGCCCGAGGTAGACGATCGTGTTCGCCATCCCGAGCGCGGTGCCCGCGTGGTTCGCGCCCGCGAGCGTCGCGAGCTCCGTGTACGCGACGCCGTGCCACGCCGACACGCAGATGCCGGCGAACACGAGAATCCCGACGATCGCGGCGAACGGCACGTGCGCGCTGCCGGCCGTCGCCGCCGCGAGCAGCGCGAACGAACCGGCCGCGACGAGTACCGACCCGCGCAGATACGCGCGCCGGTTGCCGTGCCGGTCGGTATGGCGGCCGCTCCACACGCGCATCACCATCGCGCCGAGCTGCAGCGCGACCATCGCCGCGCTGATGCCGGCAAGGCCGAGCCGGCCGAAGTCGTGCAGGAACACCGTCGCGAACGTGAGCACCGCGAACTGCGGCGCGCACAGCAGGCCGATGCCGAGCACGATGCGCCACACGGGGCCGCTTGCGAGCGGGGTGCGCGCATGCGGGACGGACGGCTGACGCTCGACGGGGCGATGCGCGACGAGGTGCGCCACGGCCGGCTCGGCCGGCGGCTCGTGCAGCCAGCGCCACGTGAGTGCGGCTGAACCCGCGCACAGCAGCATCAGCGCACCGAACACCGCGGCAAAGCCGAGATGCGACGCGAGCGACGGCAGCAACGCCGCGCCGATGCCGCCGCCGAGCGGCACGGCCGTCTGGCGGATGCTCATCGCGAGCCCGCGTTCGCGCTCGCCGAACCAGCGCATCACCGCGCGTCCGCTCGACCCGTTGACGCTGCCGCCGAGCAGGCCGACGCAGCACATCGCCGCGACGACCCGCAGCAGCGGCGGCACCGCGTGCGCGCTCGGGACGATCGTGCACACCATCAGCGCGAGCATCGCGGCCGTCGCGACGAGCCCGGTCAGCAGCACGCGGCGGTCGCCGAAGCGGTCGGCGGCGATCCCCCACGGCAGCTCGGACAGCGCGACGCCGAAGCCGAGCGCGCCGAGCACGAGGCCGAGCGCGCCGTTGTCGAGGCGATAGGCCGTGCGCATCCACACGGCCGTGGTCGGAATGCCGGCCGCGGCCGCCGAAAAGCTCAGGTTCGCGGCGACGCCGGCCGCCAGCACGCGCCAGCGATGAGCCGGGCCGCGTACGTCGCGGGCGGGCGAGGAGGGGGAAGCGATGCACGAGGTGTCCATGACGGCAGGCCCGGTTGGAAATTGACATCCACAGTCTGGCGGCCTACATTCATCCTGAAAATCGGAAAGTTTTTGATGAATCGTTCGATAAAACAGGATGATTGAGATGCCCGGACAAGACCTTCCGCGCGGCGGCGCGCCGCTCGCCGTGGCCGATGCCGCGCTGGCGCGGCCCAATTTCGACGTGGCCGCGTTGCGCAGCCTGGTCGCGGGCGTGGATCTCGGCAGTTTTGCGAAGGCGGCCGACCGTGTCGCGCGCTCGTCGTCGGCGGTGAGTGCGCAGATCCGCAAGCTCGAGGAGCAGGCCGGCACGCCGCTGTTCGTGAAGGCCGGGCGCGGGCTCGCGCTGACCGATGCCGGCGACGCGATGCTGCGCTATGCGCGGCGCATGATCGCGCTGAACGACGAGGCCGCGGCGGCCGTGCGCGGCGTGAACCTCGACGGCTGGGTGCGTGTCGGGCTGCAGGAAGACTTCGGCGAGGCGATCCTGCCCGATGTGCTCGGGCGATTCGCGCGCGCGCATCCGAAGGTGAGGATCGAGGCGCGCGTGGCGCGCAATGCCGACCTGTTCGACCGGCTCGACGCGAACCAGCTCGATCTGGCGCTCGTGTGGGGCGATCCGGCGTCGGCCGATTTCGGGTCGCGCGCGGGGATCGGCAGCGAAACGATCGCGCAGGTGCCGATGCAATGGATCGGCGCGGTGGGGAGCGGTGGATTCGGGGTACCGGAGGGCGGCGACGCGGCGGCCGACGGTGAGGCGGATGAAACGGGCGGCCGCGCCGGGCACGTGCCCGGCGAGCCGTTGCCGCTCGTCGTGTTCGACCGGCCGTGCCGGTTCTTCGGCGCGGCGGCCGATGCGCTCGACCGCGCCGGCACGCCGTGGCGCGTCGCGTTCACGACGCCGAGCCTCGCCGGGTTGTGGGCCGCGGCGGCGGCCGGCCTCGGGCTCACGGTGCGCTCGCGCTACGGGCTGCCCGCATCGGTGCGCGCGCTCGACGCGGCGTCGTGCGGGTTGCCGGAGCTGCCGAGCCTGCCGCTGATCCTGCTGCGGCGCACGTCGCCGGCGACGCCGACGGTCGACCGGCTCGCGCGGATCGTGACGCAGGCGGTCAGGGAGGCGACGGACGGGGCGGCGGCGCTGGCGGCCTGACGATACCGTCGGTCGCCGCCACGGGCGCGATTCGTTCGCCCCTCTGCCGATCACCTCGCGCCTGCCTCGCTACCCATTCGATCCGGAATCCTGCAAGGGAAGGACCCGAATCGCGGATGACTTCGATACGCCGCTGCGTCGGGCCGGCATTCATCGGCCGGCGGCGCCATGTGCGGTGGTGCGGCTCATGCCGCGGCGGCGTCCGGCTCGCTTGCTTCGAGCGCGGCACGGATCGTTGCCAATCGCTCCCGCAGCGCTTCGCTCGCCGGCACGAACGGCAGCCGCAACCCGTCCTCGCACCACCCCTGCGCGGCGAGCACGGCCTTCACCGGCGCCGGGTTCGGCTCCGCGAACAGCGCTGCGACGAGCGGCTGCAGCGCGACCGACAGGCGCCGCGCGTCGGCGAGCCGCCCGTCGCGCAGTAGCGCATGAATGCGCACGTGCCATTCGGGCAGCACGTGCGCGCTGCTCGCGATCGCGCCGTGCGCGCCGGCGCACATCGCCGCGAAGTTCTGGTTGTCGTCGCCGGACAGGATCGCGAGCGGCGTGTCGTGCACGAGACGGCTCATCCGGTCGAGCGTGCCGCCGCATTCCTTGATGCCCGCGACGCGCGGGTCGCGCGCGAGCGCCTGCAGCGTGTCCAGTTCGACGTTCACGCCGGTGCGGTACGGGATGTTGTAGACGAGCACCGGCAGGTCGGCCGCGTCGACGATCGCCTCGACATGGCGGCGGATGCCGTCCTGCGTCGGGCGCACGTAGACGGGCGGCGTGACGAGCAGGCCGTCGGGCCGCAGGGCCGCGAGTTCGCGTGCGCGCGCGGCCGCGACATGCGTCGCGCTCGCGGTCAGCCCGACGACGATCGGCCGCCCGGGCGCCGCGTCGCGCAGCGTCGCGAACACCGCGTCCTGTTCGCGCGCGTCGAGCAGGACGCCTTCACCGGTCGTCGCGCCCGCGACGAAGCCCGCGATGCCCGCGGCCGCATAACGACGCGCAAGCCGCGCGAGCGCCGCATGGTCGACTTCGCCGTGGTGAAACGGCGTGATGATCGGCAGCCAGATACCTTCGAAACGTGTGTTCATGCAAAGCCTCATGGTGGAAACGGAGTGGGAAGGAACCGTTCCGCCGGCGGTGTGCCGGAGCGAGGCGTGCGTGCAAGGAGAATGAAACGACCTGCGGGCATCCCGTCCGGCATTCGCCTGACGGGACGCGACGTCCCCGTCAGTCGAGGAGTCGTTTTTTCAGTTTCAGCCCGGCCGCGCGCGTACCTGCCGCGACGGCGGCGAGGATCGAAAGCGAGCGCAGGGGAGCGGACATGGATGAACCGTAAGTGGGCTGAGCGGCGATCTTAACACCGGATCGGCGGCGCGCGCGAGCGCCGGCCGCCGTTTAGCAGGATTCGAGATTTGCTTTCCACGACTGATTGGAAGGCGCGCCGCGCCCGGCCGCTAGAATGCCCGCTTACGTTTCGATGACAGCGCGTACGCGTGCCGTCACGCACATTCACCACCACTGGAAACGGGGCATATCACGATGGCAAGCATCAAGGGGATCGGCCGCTGGCTGCACACGGGCGCGGCGGCGGCGCTGGTCGTGGCGGCGACGGCCGCGCATGCGGACACGTCGATCCTGAACGTGTCGTACGACGTGACGCGCGAGCTGTACAAGGACATCAACACGGGCTTCGCGGCCGCATACAAGCAGAAGACCGGCGAGACCGTCACGATCAAGCAGTCGCACGGCGCGTCGAGCGCGCAGGCGCTGTCGGTGCTGCAGGGGCTGCAGGCCGACGTCGTGACGATGAACCAGCCGAACGACATCGACCTGCTCGCCGAGCGCGGCCAGCTGCTGCCGAAGGACTGGCGCGCACGCTTCCCGGACAACAGCTCGCCGTACTCGACGACGATGGTGTTCCTCGTGCGCAAGGGCAATCCGAAGGCGATCAAGGACTGGAGCGATCTCGCGAAGCCGGGCGTCCAGGTCATCATCGCGAACCCGAAGACGTCGGGCAACGGCCGCTACGCGTATCTCGCCGCATGGGGTTTCGAGAAGCTGAAGGGTGCGACCGACCAGCAGGCGCTCGACTTCGAGAAGGCGATCTTCCGCAACGTGCCGGTGCTCGATTCGGGCGGCCGCGGTGCGACGACGACGTTCACGCAGCGCGGCATCGGCGACGTGCTGGTGACGTTCGAGAACGAGGTCGCGCTGATGGACACCGGCGCATCGGGCGCGCAGTTCGACGCCGTGTATCCGTCGGCGAGCATCCTCGCGGAGCCGCCGGTCGCCGTCGTCGACAAGGTCGTCGACAAGAAGGGCACGCGCAAGGTCGCGCAGGCGTATCTCGACTACCTGTACACGCCGGAAGCGCAGGAGATCATCGCGCAGCACCATCTGCGCCCGCGCGACGCGAACGTGCTGAAGAAGCACGCGGCCGAATTCAAGGCGCTGAAGACGTTCAGCGTCGAGCAGGTTTTCGGCAGCTGGGCGAACGCGCAAAAGACGCATTTCGCCGACGGCGGCACGTTCGACCAGGTGATCGTCGACCGGAAGTGACCGCGGCGCGCCTCGCGCGCGGGTCCGCACGATGACGACGCAGCCGGCCGCACACGCGGCCGGTTTTTTTTCGGCACGGCGCGGCGGATTTCCGTTTCGCGCCGGTACGCGTTCCCGGCCGCCGCCGCGCATGCTACGCTCATCGCCTCCCTGCAACCGGCGCCGCGCGATGAACGTCGATTCGTCTTCCCCAGTCCCCCGCGGCCGCGGCCGCAAGATCTGGTCGGGCACCCGCCCGGTGATCGCGTACGGGATGCCGCCGCTCGGCTGGCGCGACTTCTACCATCGCGCGCTGACGGTGAGCTGGCCCGTGTTCTTCCTGTCGCTCGCGGTGCTGTTCCTGCTGCTCAACGGCGGCTTTGCGACGCTCTATCTGCTCGGCCATGCGCCGATCGCGAACCAGTCGCCGGCCGGCTTCGGCGGCGCGTTCTTCTTCAGCGTCGAGACGCTCGCGACCGTCGGCTACGGCGACATGCATCCGCAGACCGTTTACGCCCACCTCGTCGCGACGTTCGAGATCTTCGTCGGGATGTCGGGCATCGCGCTGGCCACGGGGCTCGTGTTTGCGCGCTTTTCGCGGCCGCAGGCGAAGATCCTGTTCGCGCGCAACGCGATCGTGCGGCCGCTGAACGGCCGGATGACGCTGATGGTGCGCGCCGCGAATGCGCGCCAGAACGTGATCGCCGAGGCGCAGGCGAAGTTGCGGCTGATGCGCATCGAAGGCACGCACGAGGGTTACTCGCTGCGCAAGATCCACGACCTGCCGCTCGTGCGCAGCGAGCATCCGATCTTCCTGCTCGGCTGGAACCTGATGCACGTGATCGACGAGTCGAGCGCGCTGTTCGGCGAGACGCCCGAATCGCTGGCCGCGCGCGACGCGTCGTTGCTGATCACGATCGAAGGCTCGGACGAGACGACCGCGCAGGTCATGCAGGCGCGTCATTCATGGGCGCATGGCGAGATCCGCTGGCGTCATCGCTACGTCGACCTGATGCACGACGAGGACGGCATCACGCACATCGACTACACGCATTTTCACGAAGTCGTGCCGATCGACGTCGATACCGACGAGCGCGGCTCGCCGGGCGTGGTGATCGACGCCGATGCACCGGCGCAGGGGCCGGCCGCGCAGGCGTGATCGACGGGCCGGCCCGTCAGCCGTCACGCATGCAGCAACCGCACCGCTTCGCGCTGTTCGATCGCAACGGCGCGGCGGAATGCGTCGCGATCCTCGGCGCGCGCGACGTAGTCGCCGAGCACGCCTTCGTGCGGCAGCAGGTGCGCGTCGAACGCGATCTTCAACGTGCTCGCGAGCAGCAGGTCGGCCGCGGTGAAGCGCTCGCCGACGAGCCACGGGCGATGGGCGAGCGCTTGCGCGAGCGCGCGCTGGACGCGCGTGATGTTGCCCCAGCCGAACGCGACCGGATTGCCCGACGCGCCGGTGAATTTTTCGGCCATCGCCGGTTCGAGGCAGGTCGGCGTGAAGAACATCCATTGCAGGAAGCGGCCGCGCAGCGGATCGTCGGGCGCGATGCCGAGCCCGGCGCCCGGGCAGCGGTCGGCGAGGTAGAGCAGCACGGCGCCCGATTCGGCGAACGGCGCGCTGCCGTCGTCGAGCGCGGGTAGCTTGGCCATCGGGTTGACTTGCACGAACGCGTCGCTGCCCTGTTCGTGCGAGCGCAGGTCGATCGGCACGAGTTCGTACACCACACCGATTTCCTCGAGCATCCACAACGCCCGGAATGCCCGGGTCTTCGGCCAGTAGTAGAGCTTCATCGCGCCTCCGCGTGTGGGTGCAGGTGTCGGTCCGGTCGATGCTCAAGCGTACCCGAGCGCAGGAGGTTCGGACAGGGGCGCCCGGCCAGGGGCGCCCGGCCAGGGGTCATTCGGTCGAGCGAGCCTGTTCGGGCGTTGTATGGCGAGCGCGGATCGGGCGAAAAATCGGGCAAAGCCTGACGGCACAACGAAGTTTTGCAATAACTAGTTATATATTGACTAGTTAGTAAAATCGAGAGTGATCCTGACGGAAACGGCGTTGCCACCCGGGGTCGCCGCCGGTCCCGCTGCATCCTCGCACACGGCCTCGCAGGCATTCGACCACCACCGCCGACGCATCACGAAACGCGGAAATCACCAGGGACAAGTCACGCATGGCAAACGACGATCGCACCACGATCATTCCGCGAGGAACGCCGGAATCGGCGGCGATGGTGGCCGAGGTCAAACGCGCGATGGCGATCACGGCGCGGCTCAACCGTCTGACGTTCGACGATGCGGCGGCAGTGCGCGCAGTGTTCGGCGAACTGATCGGCACGCAAGTGGACGACGGCTTCGTGCTGATCCCGCCGTTTCACGCGACGGGCGGCACCGGCATGAAGCTCGGGCGCAACGTGTTCGTCAACCAGAACTGCACGTTCTACGACCTGGGCGGACTCGAGATCGGCGACGACGTGATGATCGGCCCGAACGTCAGCCTGATCACGTCCGGTCATCCGGTCGAGCCTTCGCGGCGGCGCGACTGCGTCGTTGCGAAGCCGATCGTGATCGAACGGAATGTGTGGATCGGCGCCGGCGCGACGATCATCGGCGGCGTGACGGTCGGCGAGAACGCGGTCGTCGCGGCCGCGGCGGTCGTCACGCGTGACGTTCCGCCGAATACGCTGGTCGGCGGCAATCCGGCGAAGGTCATCCGGTCGATTGCGGAGTAGCGTTTGCCCGGGCGCCCCTGTCGGGGCGACGGTGCATCATCGGACGGATGTGGACAACTCGCCCCGCAGCGACTCGAAACGCTGTGCATTTGAATGGTGAGGGTGCCGTTGAGGCCGTCCGGACAAGGCTTTCCGGCTTTTCCGGTTGCGGTGCGCCGAGGCGTTCGCCGATGCGCGCATGGCGGTCTCGTCGCGCGACCGCTTGTGGATATCCTCGCCTCGAAACGACTCGGCGCGCTGTGGATTTCACCGGTGAGGATCACCGGATGCCGCTCAAGAGGCGAAGCGGGGTGTGGACAACTCGCCGCGAGACGAAGCGAAATGCTGTGAAATCCACTGGTGAGTGTCGCCGCCCGATCGCGCGAGGCGCCCGTTCCGGCAAGGCTTGCCGGCCTCTGCCGTGATTCGGGGCGCCGCGCATTCTAACGGAACGCGCGAAGGCGTGACCGAACCCCGTGTGCGTCGCGATGCCGGCATCCGGGTGCGGATCCCGGTCGCAGGGTCGTGCATTCTAACGGTGAGCGCGGGCGCGTGGCTTCCAACGTGCGATTTTCGTCGCATGCCCGTGCTCTCCCGAGCGACTCGACATGCTGTGGGAATCGATGGTGAGCATGAGCGTCCGGCTGGCCGGCAGCCAGTCCGGACGCGGCTGTCCGGCCGACGTCGCCGCCGGGGGCACGTGCCCGGTCAGGCGCGCCGCGCGCGCTTCAGTGTGGATATCCGGCCATCGGAACGACTCGCGGCACTGTGGTTTTCGACGGTGAGGGTCGGCGTCCGATCGGGTGACAGGCCGCTTCGGGCATGGCTTGCCGCCCGCCGGCGCGCTTTGGAACACGCTTTCGCGATCGATCTGCCGAGGCGCTCCGATGTGGATATCCGGCGTCACAAGCCACTCGAAGCGCTGTGGTTTCCAACGGTGAAGGGGCGTGCATGGCCGGAAGGCAACGCAGGTTCAGGCACGGAAAACGGTCGCCGCGGCCAGTCGAAACCCTGTGCATGTCGACGGTGAGGGAGAAGCGGTGGTCGCGGCGCATGCGTATTCCGGCGTGAGGATCCGACGGACAAAGCCACTCTCGGCCCTGTGTATTCGAACGGTGAGGGTGGACAGCGGATCGACGAAACGAGCAGGCCGAGATGGGGATATCCACCGCCATCAACCACTCGCCGCGCTGTGACTTTCAACGGTGAGGGTCGGCGCCCGAGCGAACCGCGTGCCGGTTCCGGATGTGGATATCCCGGTCCCGACGCTACTCGAAACGCTGTGCAATCGAACGGTGAGCGCGCGAACCCGGTCGGCGAGAAGGGTCCGACGTTGTGGACATCCGGCGCGCCGGACCAATCGGAACGCTGTGCATTGCAACGGTGAGGGGGGCTGCCCGATTCCCCCGAAACCCTTGTCGCGCGGGGTTCGAGCGCCAGTCGACGGGCGCGAGGCGCGCCTTGCGGCACGCGCGGGCTGGTGGGCCGCCCCTTTTGTCGTGCCAGCCGGCCGTCCCGGCGTCCCGCCAACCGCTCGCCCGGCGCTCGCGTGAAAACTCTCTCAAATCACGGCAAAAACCTGCGCAGTTTTTCTCGCACAAGCGCCGGTCGAGCAAGATGAGAAAAAACATTCTCGGCTGCGCGAGAAAAAATAGAGCCATTCGCTGCCGCCGGTCACCCGCCGCCCGATGGCCCGCCGCGCAGCCCAGAACAGCACAATCCGGAGACTTCCCCCATGACTGCCCGCCTGCCCGTCGACGGCACGCCTACCCTGTCCGATTACCGACTGACCGACAACCTGACCGCGACGCGCGGCCGGATCTTCCTGACCGGCACGCAGGCGCTGATCCGCCTGCTGCTGATGCAGCGCACGGTCGATACCGAACAGGGCCTCAACACGGCCGGCTTCGTCAGCGGCTATCGCGGCTCGCCGCTCGGGATGGTCGACCAGCAGCTGTGGAAGGCGAAGAAACTGCTCGACGCGAGCAGCGTGCGCTTCCTGCCGGCCATCAACGAGGAACTCGGCGGCACGGCCGTGCTCGGCACGCAGCGCGTCGAAGCCGATCCCGAGCGCACGGTCGAGGGCGTGTATGCGATGTGGTACGGCAAGGGCCCGGGCGTCGATCGCGCCGGCGACGCGCTGAAGCACGGCAACGCATACGGTTCGTCGCCGCACGGCGGCGTGCTGGTCGTCGCGGGCGACGATCACGGCTGCGTGTCGTCGTCGATGCCGCACCAGAGCGACTTCGCGATGATCGCGTGGCACATGCCGGTCGTGAACCCGGCGAATATCGCCGACATGCTCGAGTTCGGCCTGTACGGCTGGGCGCTGTCGCGCTACTCGGGCGCGTGGGTCGGCTTCAAGGCGATCTCGGAAACGGTCGAGTCGGGCTCGACGGTCGACCTCGATGCACTGCAGACGCGGTGGCCGGCGCCGGCCGGCTTCACGCCGCCGTCGGGCGGGCTGCACAACCGCTGGCCCGACCTGCCGAGCCTGACGATCGAGGCGCGTCTCGCCGCGAAGCTCGACGCGGTGCGCCATTTCGCGCGCACCAACAGCATCGACAAGTGGATCGCGCCGAGCGCGCACGCGAACGTCGGCATCGTCACCTGCGGCAAGGCGCACCTCGACCTGATGGAAGCGCTGCGCCGTCTCGACCTGACGGTCGCCGATCTCGACGCGGCCGGCGTGCGGATCTACAAGGTCGGCCTGTCGTATCCGCTCGAGATGACGCGCGTCGAGACCTTCGTCGACGGGCTCGACGAAGTGCTCGTGATCGAGGAGAAAGGCCCGGTCATCGAGCAGCAGATCAAGGACTACCTGTACAACCGCGCCGAAGGCGCGCGCCCGCGCGTGCTCGGCAAGCACGACGCCGCCGGCGCCTGCCTGCTGTCCGAGCTCGGCGAGCTGCGCCCGTCGCGCATCCTGCCGGTGTTCGCCGACTGGCTCGCGCGCCACAAGCCGGCGCTCGACCGGCGCGAGCGCGTCGTCGATCTGGTCGCGCCGCAGATCCTGTCGAACGAGGCCGACGCGGTGAAGCGCACGCCGTACTTCTGCTCGGGCTGTCCGCACAATACGTCGACGAAGGTGCCGGAAGGCTCGATCGCGCAGGCCGGCATCGGCTGCCACTTCATGGCGTCGTGGATGGAGCGCGACACGACGGGGCTGATCCAGATGGGCGGCGAGGGCGTCGACTGGGCCGCGCACGCGATGTTCACGAACACGAAGCACGTGTTCCAGAACCTCGGCGACGGCACCTACTTCCACTCGGGCATCCTCGCGATCCGCCAGGCAGTCGCCGCGAAGGCGAACATCACGTACAAGATCCTCTACAACGACGCGGTCGCGATGACGGGCGGCCAGCCGGTCGACGGCAGCATCTCGGTGCCGCAGATCGCGCGCCAGGTCGAGGCCGAAGGCGTGTCGCGCTTCGTCGTCGTGTCCGACGAGCCGGAGAAGTACGACGGCCATCACGGACAGTTCCCGACGGGCACGACCTTCCATCACCGCAGCGAGCTCGACACGGTGCAGCGCGAGCTGCGCGAGACGCCGGGCGTTACCGTGCTGATCTACGACCAGACCTGCGCGGCCGAGAAGCGCCGCCGCCGCAAGAAAGGCGAATTCCCCGACCCGGACAAGCGCCTGTTCATCAACGACGCGGTGTGCGAAGGCTGCGGCGACTGCGGCGTGCAGTCGAACTGCCTGTCGGTCGAGCCGCTCGAGACGCCGCTCGGCCGCAAGCGCCGCATCGACCAGTCGTCGTGCAACAAGGACTATTCGTGCGTGAACGGCTTCTGCCCGAGCTTCGTGACGGTCGAAGGCGCGGCGCTGAAGAAGGCGGCCGGCGCCGCGTTCGACGAAGCGGCGCTCGCCGCGCGCGTCGACGGGCTGCCGGTGCCGGCGACGCATCTCGACGCGGCGCCGTTCGACATGCTCGTGACGGGCGTGGGCGGCACGGGCGTCGTGACGGTCGGCGCGCTGATCAGCATGGCCGCGCACCTCGAAGGCAAGAGCGCATCGGTGCTCGACTTCATGGGCTTCGCGCAGAAGGGCGGCTCGGTGCTGTCGTTCGTGCGGATCGCATCGAGCGACCGGTGGCTGAACCAGGTGCGCATCGACACGCAGCAGGCCGACGTGCTGCTCGCGTGCGACATGGTCGTCGGCGCGAGCGCGGAAGCGCTGCAGACGGTGCGTCACGAGCGCACGCGGATCGTCGTCAACACGCACCGGATCCCGAACGCGTCGTTCGTGCAGAACCCGGATGCGAACCTGCATGCGGATGCGCTGCTCGAGAAGATGCATCACGCGGCCGGCGACGGCTACCTGTCGAGCTGCGACGCGCAGGCGCTCGCCGCGAAGTTCCTCGGCGATTCGATCGGCGCGAACATCCTGATGCTCGGTTATGCGTGGCAGCTCGGCCTCGTGCCGGTGTCGCTCGCCGCGATGATGCGCGCGATCGAGCTGAACAACGTCGCGGTGCCGATGAACAAGCTCGCGTTCTCGATCGGCCGGATGGCGGCCGGCGACGCGGCGGGCCTCGACGCGTTGTGGAACGCACGTCACACGGTAGCCGTGCATGCGGCGCCCGAGACGCTCGCCGGGCTGATCGCCGATCGCGAAGCGCGTCTCGACGCCTACGGCGGCGCGCGTTACGTCGAACGCTACCGTGCGCTCGTGAACGCCGCCCGCGCGAAGGGCGACGACGCGCTGACGCGCGCGGTCGCGACGACGTTCTACCGGCTGCTCGCGGTAAAGGACGAATACGAAGTCGCGCGGCTGTACACGGACGATGCGTTCCGTACCGCGCTCGAGGCGCAGTTCGAAGGCGTGCCGGGGCAGGCGTACCGCGTGAAGTTCAACCTCGCGCCGCCGACGGTCGCGAAGGCCGGCCACGACGGCAGCGCGCCGAAGAAGCGCGTGTTCGGCCAGTGGATGTGGCCGGTGTTCGGCATGCTGGCGCGCGTGCGCAGCCTGCGCGGCACCTGGCTCGACCCGTTTGGCCGCACCGTCGAGCGCAAGATGGAGCGCGCGCTGGCCGACGACTACGAGACGACGCTCGCGCGTGCGTTCGCCGCGATGACGGCCGGCAATGCGGCGCAGGTCGTGCAACTGGCCGACCTGCACGCCCGCGTGCGCGGCTTCGGTCACGTGAAGGTGCGCAACCTGGCCGGCGTGAAGCGCGCGGAGCGCGAGCTCGCGCTGCAGCTCGGCATCGATGCGGCGACGAGCGCGGCCGTGCAGCACGCGCTCGACGAGATGAAGGGCGCGGGGATGCTGAAGGGGATTCCGGTCGTCGTCGCGAAGTAACGCGAACGTGTGGGGAAGTGAAAACGGCGATGCCTGGGCGTCGCCGTTTTTTCATGCGTCCCGGCCGTTGTGCGCGGGCCGTTTCCGGCCCGTCAGTCAGAGGATGCCTTTCTTGCGCGTCGACAGCGCGGTTTCCGACAGGTCGATCTCGCGGATCAGCTTCGTCAGCGTCTCGTCGGAAATCTTGCTGTCGCTGCGCAGCCGGTACAGCGCGGAGCGCTCCGCGCGCACGGCCGCGATCCGCATCTGCAGCTCCATCGTTTCGGCCTGCTTCGCTTCCGCGCGCGGCGTGGGGCCGTCCTCGGCCAGCGCGGAGAGCCGGCGGCGGTACTGGTCCATCACGCGTGCGGAGATGTCCGCGCAGCGCGCGGCGCCCGATTCGTCGAGACCGGCCGAGATCGCATCGTGCGACGAATCGATCGCGCGGATCGCGGCCTGCGCGGCGGCCGCGCGCGCGGTGCGCTCCTCGTCGCCGAGCGGGTTGCGCGTCGAGCGCACGCCGCGCAACAGCAGCGGCAGGCCGATCACCGCGACGATCAGCGAGCCGAGGATCACGGCCGACGCGACGAAGATCGCGGTGTCGCGCCCCGGCAGCGGCGCGCCGTCGGACAGCGCGACCGGGATCGACAGCACGCCCGCGAGCGTGACCGCGCCGCGCACGCCGCCGACCGTCATCACCGCGATCGTGCGCACGCCGGCCATCGTGCCCGCGAGGCCCTGGCGCGCGGCGCGGCGGCTCGCGAACCAGCGCAGCAGCCAGACCCACAGGAAGCGGATCGCATACAGCGCGAGCATCATCGCGCACACGTTGAAGATCATCCGGCCGACCAGCGCGTCGCTCGTGTGGTGCGCATCGACGAGCGCGCGGCCGATGATGTGCGGCAACTGCAGCCCGAGCATGATGAACACCATGCCGTTGAACACGAACTCGATCATCGCCCACGTGCTTTCGGCACGCACGCGCGACGCGACCGTGCTTTTGCGCGAGAAGCTCGTGTAATTCATCATCATCCCCGCCGACACGGCCGCGAGCACGCCCGACAGATCGAGATGCTCGGCGAACAGGTAGGCCGCGAACGGCACGAGCAGCGTCATCACGATGCCGGGGGCCGGATCGCCTTCCTGCTCGGCGTTCAGGAAACGCGTCGACAGCGCACTGAACACCCATGACACGATCGCGCCCGTCGCGAGGCCGCCGGCGGCGACGATCACGAACGTGACCGACGCGGCGCGCAGCGAGAACACGCCGGTCAGCGCGGCCGCGATCGCGAACTTCAGCGCGACGAGGCCCGACGCGTCGTTCATCAGCGCCTCGCCTTCGAGGATGTGCATCAGTTGCGGCGGGATCCGGCCCTTGCCGGCGATGCCGGACAACGCGACCGCGTCGGTCGGCGACAGCACGGCCGCGAGCGCGAACGCGATCGGCAGCGGCAACTCGGGAATCAGCCAATGCGCGAAGTAGCCCACTGCGAGTACCGTCATGAACACGAGCCCGAACGCGAGCATCAGGATCGCGCGGCGCTGCAGGTACAGCTCGCGTTTCGGAATCCGCCAGCCGTCCGCGAACAGCAGCGGCGGAATGAACAGCAGCATGAAGATTTCGGGGTCGAACGTGACGTGCAGGTTCAGCTTCGGCCATGCGAGCAGCGCGCCGAACGCGATCTGCATCAGCGGCAGCGGCAGTTGCAAAGGCAGGTTGCGCGTGACGGCGCCGGACAGCGCAACGGTCAGCAGCAGAATCAGGACTGTGAAGACGATTTCCATCGATACGGCGAATACGGGGAATGAAACGATCGTACGGAGTGTAGCGTGCCGACGTGACGGCTGCGCTCGAGCGGCCGGTGCGCGCGCACGAAGATGGTGCGTCGGGCGTGTGCCAAGGTGGTGCGATGGCCCGGCGCAGCCGCATGGCATATGGGTTGTCGGCGCCTTGCACGGAGCTTGCTTGAAGGTGGCAGCCGCCCGGCTTCGATCGGGCAACCGAGGGTCCAACCATGACATTGCACGTACTGTCCGCTTCGTCGGACGGCGCGACCAGGAGGAAGGCATGACGATCGTTCAACAGGAGCGTCCGTCCGCCGCGTCGCCGTACCGGTTCGAGCGGGAGATGAGTTCCGGCTTCGAACGTCTGGCCACGCAGCATCACGACCTGACGCTGACGACCGTATTCCAGCCGATATTCAGCTTGTCGCACCAGCGTGCGGTCGGCTACGAGGCGCTGTTGCGCGCGCACGATGCGCTCGACCGCGCGGTGTCGCCGCTCGACGTGTTCGGCGAAGCCGCCCGCCGGGGCGAGCTGCTGCAGCTCGACCGGCTCGCGCAGGCGCTGCATCTCGAGAACTTCGCGCTGCTCGGCGCCGAGCGCGAATGGCTGTTTCTCAACGTCCATCCGGGCGTGCTGACCGATCCGTTCCAGGCGGCCGCGCTGCTCGCGAACCTGAAACGGCTCGGCATGCCGCCGCGCCGCATCGTGCTCGAAGTGCTCGAGCAGCGCGCGGAAGACGTCGAGCGCCTCGCGGAAGCCGTGCGTGAATTCCGCACGCACGGCTTCCTGATCGCGCTCGACGATTTCGGCGCCGGTCATTCGAACCTCGAACGGATCTGGCAGCTGAACCCGGACATCGTGAAGCTCGACCGGATCATGCTGTCGCACGCGGCACACCGCACCGGGCTCACCGCGATCCTGCACGGGCTCGTCACGTTGCTGCACGAGGCCGGCAAGCTCGTGCTCGTCGAAGGGATCGAGACCGAGCACGAGGCGCAGATCGCGCTGTCGTGCGAGGCCGATTTCGTGCAGGGCTACTACTTCGGGCGCCCGGCGCCGGGGCTGCCGGACAGCGCGACCGCGACGGGCTGCATCGGCGAGCTGACCGAGCGCTTCCGTCAGCAGACCGAAGCGCGCGAGCGGCGCGACGCGCAGCGGCTCGCGCCGTATCTGCGCGCGTTCGAGCGGGCGGCCGAGCGTCTCGCGGCCGGCGAGCCGCTCGACGAGGTGTGCTGGAACTTCCTCGCGCTCGACGCGGCCGCGCGCTGCTTCCTGCTCGACGCGCACGGCCGCCAGTCGGGACGCAACGTCGTGCTGCGCGCCGATCGCGCGCTGAGCGAGGCGCGCTTCTCGCCGCTGGCCGACGCGCAGGGCGCGAACTGGCTGCGTCGCCCGTATTTCCGTTCGGCGATCGCCGAGCCGGGACGCGTGCAGGTTACGCGGCCGTACCTGTCGATCAACGAGGCGCAGCCGTGCGTGACGCTGTCGGTGGCCGTGCGCGTCGGCGATGCGCAGCGCGTGCTGTGCGGCGATATCGACTGGGTCGACGACGAAGCGGACGCCGGCTAGCACCGCCCGGATCGCATGCGGCGATCGGGGCGCGGCGGCGCGGGACGGCCGCCGTCACGCTGGCGTCCGTCACGCGGCTCGGCTAGGATGCGCGAATTGTCCAGACGATTCGCGGGCCGCCCATGAACCGACATGCCGCTTCTTCCGTGCTTCTCGAAGTGATCGCCACGACCGTCGGCGATGCAAGGGCCGCCGCCCGCGCGGGCGCCGACCGCCTCGAACTCGTGACCGCGATCACCGAAGGCGGGCTGACGCCGAGCGTCGGCCTGATCGAGGCCGTCGTGGCCGCCGTGCCGATTCCCGTCAACGTGATCGTGCGACCGCACAGCCGGTCGTTCGTCTATGACGCCGACGATCTGCGCGTGATCGAGCGCGACGTGCGCGCGGCCGTCGCGGCCGGCGCGAACGGTGTCGTGTTCGGCGCGCTCGACGCGCGCGGCGACGTCGATCTCGAGGCGCTGGCCCGCATCGCGGCCGCCGCGGACGGCCGGGCGCTCACGTTCCACCGTGCCTTCGACGTCGCACGCGATCTCAACGCCGCGTTCGACGCGCTGCTGCGCGTGCCGGCCGTCACGTCCGTGCTGACGTCGGGCGGCCATCCGTCGGTGCTCGATGCCGTCGCGACGATCACGCGGCTGGTGCGGCAGGCCGCCGGTTCGACCTGCACGGTGCTGGCCGGCTCGGGGCTCACGATCGACGCGGTCGGCGATTTCGTTCGCGCGACCGGCGTGCGCGCGGTGCATTTCGGCTCGGGCGTGCGGCCGCGCGGCGAGGTGCTGGCGCCCGTCGACGAACAGCGCGTCGGGCGCGTGCGCGCGGCGCTCGACGGCGCGACGTCGCACGTGTGACGCGCGCGGCGGCACCACGCACCAGAACACACATCGAGGGCGAGGGCCACATGACCGACGCAACCCACGACACACCGGACGACGCCGCCCCCGGCTGGGACGCGATCGACGGCGCGCTGGCCCGCCTTTATCCGGGCCAGGCGCCGAAGCACTACGGCACGCTGGTCAAGTGGCGGCTCGGCGGCCCCGACCCGCTCGACGGGATCAGCGTGTGGAAGCGCGCGGCGCCCGTGCCGCACTGGCACTTCGTCACGTACGGGCTGAGCGAGCTGTACGAGAAGGCGTCCGACGATCCGGCCGTCAGCGGCTTCGGGTTCGAGCTGACGATGCGCGTCGCGTGCGCGGCCGGCGACGACGAGCCGCCGCGCTGGGTGTTCAGCTTCCTGCAGAATCTCGCGCGCTACGTGTTCGAGAGCGGCAATGCGTTCGACGATGGCCACTGGATGACGGCCAACGGCCCGATCGCGCTCGATACCGGCACGGCGCTCTGCTCGATGGGTTTCGCGTTCGATCCGGAACTGCCGGCGATCGACACGCCGCACGGCCGTCTCGCGTTCCTGCAAGTCGTCGGGCTCACGCTCGACGAAGAGCGCGCCGCGAAGCGCTGGCGCACGCGCGCGCTGCTCGACGCGCTGCTGCCGCACATGCCGCTCTGGGTGACCGATCTCGGCCGCGCGTCGCTGCTCGAACGGGCGGACGTGCGCGAGCAGGTCGATGCCGGCACGCAGCGCGACGGCTCGGCGAGCGGCTATCTGTTCACCGACGTGCTCGGATGGGGCACGCGCAAGCGGCTGCTGCGCGCGCCCGTGATCGAGATCACCGTCGGCGCACGGCAGGTCGAGGAACTCGTCGCGTTGCTGCCGTTGCGGTTGCCGTTCGACCGGCCGTTTCGCCTGGTCGGCCATGACGGCGCGGTGCGATTCGTGCGCGCCGACGCGAACGGCGTGACCGACGAAGACGGCACGCTGACGCTGCGCCTGACCGACGCGACGGTGCGGGCGCTGGCGCGCACGCTGAAGCCGCGCGCCGGCGAGTATGCGATCGACGGGCTCGACGGCGTGCGCTGGCGCGTGGAAAAGACGGTGATCCGCGACGCGAACGGCAACCCGGTGCAGACCATCGGATGAAAAAAAACCGGGGCGTGCCCCGGTTGTTTCGTCGGCGAACCCGGCCCGCCGGCCGAGGTCGCTTACGCGCTGGCCGACATCGCGTCCGCGTCGCTCGCGCGGATGCCGAGGCGCTCGAACAGCGCGCGGTCCTTCTGCGATTGCGGATTGCTGGTCGTCAGCAGCTGGTCGCCGTAGAACATCGAGTTCGCGCCGGCGAGGAAGCACAACGCCTGCAGCCCGTCGTCGAGCTGCTCGCGGCCGGCCGACAGGCGCACGACGGCCTTCGGCATCGTGATGCGCGCGACCGCGATGGTGCGCACGAACTCGAACGGATCGAGCGGCGCGGTGCCTTCGAGCGGCGTGCCTTCGATCGCGACGAGGTTGTTGATCGGCACCGAATCCGGATACGGGTTCAGGTTCGCGAGCTGCGAGATCAGGCCCGCGCGCTCGCGGCGCGATTCGCCCATCCCGATGATGCCGCCGCAGCACACGTTGATGCCGGCGTCGCGCACGCGGTCGAGCGTGTCGAGGCGGTCCTGGTACGTGCGCGTCGAGATCACCTGGCCGTAGAACTCCGGCGACGTGTCGAGGTTGTGGTTGTAGTAGTCGAGGCCGGCGTTCGCGAGCTGCTGCGCCTGTTCGTCCTCGAGCATGCCGAGCGTCATGCAGGTCTCGAGGCCGAGTTCCTTCACGCCGCGCACCATCTCGGTCAGCGCCGGCATGTGGCGTTCCTTCGGGTTGCGCCATGCGGCGCCCATGCAGAAGCGGCTCGCGCCGTTCGCCTTCGCGGCGCGCGCGGCGTCGAGCACCGCGTCGACGTCCATCAGCTTCTCGGCCTTCAGGCCCGTGTCGTGATGCGACGATTGCGAGCAGTAGCCGCAGTCTTCCTCGCAGCCGCCCGTCTTGATCGACAGCAGCGTCGACAGCTGCACCGCGTTCGCGTCGAAATGTTCGCGATGCACTTGCTGCGCGCGGAAGATCAGGTCGTTGAACGGCAGTGCGAACAGCGCGACGACGTCGGCGACGCGCCAGCGCTGCGGGGCCGGTGCGGCCACGGGAATCGCGTCGGGTTGCACGGCGGCGGTCTGGGCTTGGGTCATTTCGGTTTCCTGTCCTGGGCGGGAATGGGGATTCGGTTGGGTCAACGCCGCGCGGTGCGCAGCGACTCGACGAGCGCGTCGATGTCGAGCATCGCCGCGGCGGATTCGGGCGCGGCCGGCGCCATGTACGGAATGCGGCCGATGAGCGGGGCGCGATGCTCGCGGGCGAGCCAGTCGCGCAGCGTCGCGACGTTCTCGTCCCGGAACGACATCGCCGGGTCGACATGATTCGCGACCCAGCCCGCGAGCGCGAGGCCGCGCTGGCGAATCGCGTCTGCCGTCAGCAGCGCGTGGCTGATGCAGCCGAGCCGCACGCCGACCACCATCACGACCGGTACGCCGAGCGCGACCGCGAGGTCGGCCATGTCGCGTGTGTCGGTGAGCGGCACCCGAAAGCCGCCGGCGCCTTCGACGACGACGATGTCCGCGCGCGTCAGCGCCTCGCGATGGCACGCGACGATCGTGTCGATGTCGAGCGTCACGCCTTCCCGCGCGGCGACGATGTGCGGCGCGGCCGGCGCCTTCAGCAGGAACGGCGTGCGCAGCTCGGGCGGCAGCACGACGTTCGCGGCCGCATCGAGCTGGTCGGCGTCCTCGTTGCGCCAGACGCCGTCGCGTTCGTACGCGCCGGCCGCGACGGGCTTCAGCGCGGCCGCGCGCAGGCCGCGCCGCGCGAAGCCGTGCAGCATCGCGGCCGAGACGAAGGTCTTGCCGATCTCGGTGTCGGTGCCGGTGACGAACAGGGAGAGCGGGGCGGGGTTCATGCGGCTTCCTCGCTGGCCTGGATCAACGCGGCTTCGAGCCGCGCGAGATCGTCGAACGAATGCGCGGCCGACAGCGACACGCGCAGCCGCGACGTGCCGGCCGGCACGGTCGGCGGCCGGATCGCGGGCACCCACAGGCCGTGCGCGTCGAGCGCGCGCATCGCCGTGAGCGTGGCGTCGTTGCTGCCGATCACGAGCGGCTGCACGGCCGTGTGCGAGTCGACCGGCTGCCAGCGCGTGTTGCGCAGCAGCGCGCGGGTGCGGTCGATCAGCGCGGCGAGGTGCGCGCGTCGCGCGTCTCCTTCGTCGCCCGCGATGACCTTCAGGCTGGCCGATACCGCATGCGCGACGGCCGGCGGCGCGGCCGTCGTGAAGATGTAGCTGCGCGCGCGCTGGATCAGCCATTCGATCACGGTTTCATGCGCGATCACGAACGCGCCCGCGACACCGGCCGCCTTGCCGAGCGTGCCGACGTACACGAGATGCGGCGAACGCAGCGCGGCGGCGGCCAGGGCGCCGCGGCCCTGCGGGCCGAGCACGCCGAAGCCGTGCGCATCGTCGACGACGAGCCACGCGCCGTGGCGTTCGGCCAGCGCGACGAGTTCGGCGAGCGGCGCGAGATCGCCGTCCATGCTGAACACGGTATCGCTGACGATCAGTTTCGTTTCGGCATCCGAGGCGTCGAGCAGCGCGGCGAGCGCGGCCGTATCCGCGTGCGGATAGACCTGCACGTTCGCGCGCGACAGCCGCATGCCGTCGATCAGCGATGCGTGGTTCAGCGCGTCGGAGAAGATCGTCGCGCCCTGGCCGGCGAGCGCCGTCATCGCGGCGAGGTTCGCCATGTAGCCGGTGCTGAAGTACAGCGCGCGCGGTGCATCCGAGAAGCCGCCCGCGAAGCCCGCGAGTTCGTCCTCGAGCGTCGCGTGCGCGCGCGAATGGCCGCCGAGCAGGTGCGAGCCGCCGCTGCCGGAGCCGTAGCGCCGCGCGCCTTCGGCGAACGCGGCGACGAGCGCGGGATGCGCGGCGAGGCCGAGGTAGTCGTTGCTCGCGAAGCCGACGATCTCGCGGCCGTTCACGGTCATGCGTGCGTCGCACGCGGTGTCGGCGATGCGGCGCGCGCGGCGCAGCCCTTGCGCGTCGAGATCGGCGAGGCCGCGTTGCAGGGTGTCGAGCAGGCTCATCGGCCGATGTCCTCCAGCGTCGCGTCGAGCGTGTCGCGCGTGCGCTGCGCGAGCCACGCGATGTCGTCGTCGCTCATCACGTACGGCGGCATCAGGTACACGGTCGTGCCGATCGGGCGCAGCAGCAGCTCGCGCGCCAGCGCGTGTTCGAAGAAGCGCCGCGAGAAGCCGCGCGCCGCGTCGCCGTCGAGCGCGACGTCGAATGCGAACAGCGTGCCGCGCGCGCGCAGGTGGCGCACCCGCGGATGCGCGTCGAGCGGCGCCAGCGCCGCGCGCAGCGCTGCCGATTTGCGGATGTTTTGCGCGAGCACGTCGTCGCGCGTGAACAGGTCGAGCGTCGCGACCGCCGCGCGGCACGCGAGCGGGTTGCCGGTGTACGAGTGCGAGTGCAGGAAGCCGCGGGTCGTGTCGTCGTCGTAGAACGCCGCGTACACGTCGTCGCGCGTGAGCACGAGCGACAGCGGCAGGTAGCCGCCGCTGATGCCTTTCGACAGGCACATGAAATCGGGCCAGACGCCGGCCTGCTCGCACGCGAAGAAGGTGCCGGTGCGACCGCAGCCGACCGCGATCTCGTCGGCGATCAGGTGCACGCCGAATTCGTCGCAGAGGGCGCGCAGCCCGCGCACGTACGACGGATCGTGCATCGCCATGCCGGCCGCGCACTGCACGAGCGGCTCGACGATCAGCGCGGCGATGCGCTCGCCGCGTTCGACGAACAGGCGCCGCACGTCCGCGAGCGCGCGGCCCGCGACGTCGGCGGCCGTTTCTCCCGGCAGCGCGCCGCGTGCATCGGGCGATGCGACGACGTGCGCATGGCGGATCAGCGGATCGTACGCATCCTTGAACAGCGCGACGTCGGTCACGCCGAGCGCGCCGATCGTCTCGCCGTGATAGCTGTTCGCGACGCAGACGAATTCCTGCTTGTTCGCGCGGCCGCGGTTGCGCCACGCATGGAAGCTCATCTTCAGCGCGATCTCGACGGCCGACGCGCCGTCCGACGCGAAGAATGCATGGCCGAGCGTGCGCGCGGTGAGCGCGTGCAGCCGTTCGGCGAGCTCGATCGCGGGCTCGTGCGTGCAGCCGGCGAGCATCGCGTGCTCGAGCGTGTCGAGCTGGTCCTTCAGCGCCGCGTTGATGTCCGGGTTTGCATGGCCGAACAGGTTGACCCACCACGAGCTGATCGCGTCGAAGTAACGGCGGCCGTCACGGTCGTACAGCCACACGCCTGCGCCGCGTGCGACGGGGACGAGCGGCAGGCGCTCGTGATGCTTCATCTGGGTGCAGGGATGCCAGACCGCGCGCAGGCTGCGCGCGACCCAGTCGTCGGTGGCTGGCGTACTCAAGGCGACTCCGGGGGTAAAACGGCCGCGCGGCATCGACGGATGCCGCGCGGCGGAACACGAAACGCGGTGAGATTAGCGTGTTCCGCCGGACGTTGCACTAGCGGTTACAAACCCCGCAAAGCCTTGCCGGGCGGGAGTTCGGCGCAGTTCGGGGGGGCTCGGAACCGAACGCGGCGGATGCGGGAAAATGACCGTAGATGACGACGTTCGAGTGAGCCCCCCTGACAGAAAAAAATCGCGGGCCGCGCGCCGGCATGACCGGGAAAAACGGGGATCGAAGACGGGCGCGAGAGGGCGGCGTGACGCCACGCACGCGAGGCGGTGGCCGAATGGTCTACGGAATCAGCGGCGAACAGGGGTGGCCGGCGGGGCGGCATGCCGCATGGCCGCGAGCAGGGGCAACGCGGAAGGAGGTGCCGGATCGGGCGGAACGGGCGCGGCGGACGATCCGCCGCGCGTCAGCGCGAAGCGAGTGCGTGCGTATCGGCGTCGCGCGTGTTGGCGTCGCCGTTGTCGGCCGTCTGCGTCGTGTTCCACACGACCCGGTCGTTGACCGCATACAGCCGGCACGCGCCCGCGCCCTGCTTCGCGCAGTTGTCGAGCGCGAGCGCCATCGGGTCGTCGCCGCCTTCCGCCCACGACCACGCGCCTTCCGACGAGACCGCGAACGCGCGGCTCGGATGCTGGTTCAGGAAGCGGCGATAGCCTTCGCGGCCGGCTTCGTCGACATACGGCACCGCGTTGACCGCATCGATCGACGCATAACCGGTGGCCTTCGGCTCGTGCGGGTTCGCGACCGCGTAGCGCACCGAGGTCGGCAGGTTCAGTTCCGCGAGGAACGCATGCACGGCCGGCCACCACACGGGCACGCCGTCGCGATCGACGATCAGCCGGTGCGCGTCGTCCTTGTAGCGGCCGAAATCGATGAACAGCGCCTGGGTGCCGTGCGACACGTACGCGTCGTGCATCTGCGCGACGAGTGCGGGCGTCCAGACCGAATCGTTGTCGCCGTACAGCCACAGCGAGCGCACGGCCGTGTGCGCGCCGTACTGGTCGAACGCATCGACGAGGTTGCGCTGCCAGCCGTCGCACAGGTCCTGGCGCAGCCCGCCCGAGAAGTTGATGATGCCGCGCACGCCCGGCGCGGCTTCGGTGCCGTACGCGACCGACGCGAGGCCGCCGTGCGACGTGCCGGCGACGACGATGCGCGACGCATCGACGTACGGCTGGTGCGACATGTAGCGCACCGTCGCGTCGACGTCGGCGGCCTGCGCGAGGCCGTTCTTGCCGACGTTGCAGCCTTCCTGCTGGTACGTGCCGCCCGAGCCGGCGAAGCCCTGGCGGTTCGGTGCGATCACCGCATAGCCGCGGCGCACGAATTCGCGCGCGAACGCGAGCGGCCGGCTGCGCGGCTGCAGATGCAGATCGCCGGTGTTCTTGCCGTGGTTGAAGACGACGAGCGGGAACGGGCCGGGGCCGTCCGGCTTGAAGAGCGTCGCCTCGAGCGTGACGGCGCCCGAAGCGTCGGCCGGGATGCGGAGAATCTGTTCGTTGAGATCGGCCGCGACCTGCGGCAGGTTCGAGTCGCCGTAATCGAAGCGCTCGGCATGGGCGAGCGAGCCGCTCGCGCCCGCACCCGGCGTTGCGTTCGGCAGCGCACCGGCCTGAGCGGCCGACAGCGCACCGGCCGCCATCCATCCCACCAATACCTTGCTGAACGCCATTCGTAAGCCCTGCCATGCAACATGACCAATTCGAGGTCATCCTAGCCCGACAAAATCGGGTTGTGCAATGCGGGAATTACCCGGCGTCTGACACAGCAACTATTTGTCAGCGATCACTTACTTCGCCGTCGACGTAACGCCAGAAACCGTGCTCGTCGCGCTCGAAACGGCTCGTCTCGTGGAGCCGGTGAGCGCGCCCGCCGACCTTGTAGCGGGCCACGAATTCGACCTCCGCGTGGTGTTCGTCGAGCGGCGCATGGCGTTTGACCGCGAGGCCGAGCCAGCGCGGCGCGTCGGGGGCGTCGGGGTCGGTATCGAGATCGGGCGGGCAGGTGCGCGCGGCCCAGGTTGCGCGCAGGTAGTCGGTCGCGCCGAGTACGTACGCGCTGTACCGCGAGCGCATCAACTCGAGCGCGGTCGGCGCGGCCTCGCCGCCGTCGATGAAGCGGCCGCAGCACGCCGCATAGCGCGGTGCCGGCGCTTTGCCGGCGGGCGCGGGGGACGCGCCGCCGCACGGGCACGCGTCAGGTCGGTTCAAAATCATGCGAAACGGGAATTAACGACGTTCGGTTGTCGGTTCGGCTCACCAGCTCAGCTCGATGCCGTCGTACTGGAAGAAGCGGCCGTTGGCCTGCGACACGTCCGCACCGGATTCCGCGATCACGCGGCGCATGCCGGTCACGCTCGTTTCCGGGTCGATCGCGGCCTGCGCGCCGCCCATGTCGGTGCGCACCCAGCCGGGGTGCAGCGAGATGCACGCGGCATGGCGCGTCTGCAGCGACGCGATGCGCAGCGCATCGTTCAGCGCGGCCTTGCTCGCGCGGTACAGCCAGCCGGTCGTGCCGGTCGCCTCGGCGATGCTGCCCATCCGGCTCGACACGACCGCCAGCACGCCGCGCGCGTCCTCGACGAGCGGCAGCAGGATCGGCAGCAACTGCATCGGCCCGCGCACGTTCGTATGCATCACCGCGTCGAAATCCTCGGCCGTGATCGTCTCGACGCCTTCGGTGCGCGGCCCGTACACGCCCGACACGAGCACGGCCGCATCGAGCCGTTCGCCGTCGAGCTTCCAGCCGAGCGCCGCGATCTGCTCGGGCCGCGCGATGTCGAGCGCATGCGCGTGCGCGCCGAGCGCGCGCAGCGCGTCGAGCGACGCTTCGTCGCGCGCGGTCGCGATCACGTTCCAGCCGTCGCGCCGGTACTGCCGGACGAATTCGCGGCCGAGGCCGCGCGATGCGCCGACGATCAATACGGTTTTCATGCCCGTCGCTCCTTTCCTGGGCGCCGCCTGGGCGGTGCCGGTGTCAGATCCGTTCGAAATGGGTCGCGGCCGCGTGACGGCGGCCGCCACGCGCATGCCGCGTTACTGCGCGTCGTCGCACGGCTTCAGCGTGGCGGCGACCGCCTGCGCGACGCCTTCGAGCCGCCGCGCGGCGTCCGCCGCGATCATGTCGTTGTCCGGCGCATGGTTGCCGCCGGCGGTGAGCGCGGCCACGCAGCGCTTGTAGGTCTCGTCGAGCGCGTCGAAGTTCGACACGGCCATCCCGAGGTTGCGCATCCGGCCGTCGTGCACGCCGTACACGAGCCCGTGCACGGTGAGCGACTGGCCGCGGGCCCACGCGTCGTTGACGATCGTCGTGCGGCATACGTTGACGACCTGCTCGATCGCGTTCAGCTCGATCAGGCGGCGATAGCGCGCTTCGCCGACCGGCCAGTCCTCGAGCAGCGCCGCGTGACGCTCGCGCACGTCCTGCACGTGATGCAGCCAGTTGTCCGCGAGGCCGACGCGCCGGTTGAGCAGCGCCGCGTTCACGCCGGAGCAGCCGTAGTGGCCGACGACCATGATGTGCTTCACGCGCAGGATGTCGACCGCGAACTGGATCACCGACAGGCAGTTCAGGTCGCTGTGCACGACGACGTTCGCGATGTTGCGGTGCACGAACACTTCGCCCGGCGGCAGGCCGATGATCTGGTTCGCGGGCACGCGCGAATCCGAGCAGCCGATCCACAGGTACTCCGGCGCCTGCTGGTCGGCGAGGCGCGCGAAGAATTGCGGATCGTCCTCGAGCTTGCGCTTGACCCAGGCTTCGTTGTTGTCGAACAGATGTGAGAGCGGATTGTCTGGGGTATTCATCGGTGGATTCCGTTGACGGAAATCGGATCGATATCGGATCGATCGGCAGGTTCGGTGTCCGCGGCGTCAGGCGGCGCGCTGCGCGTCGCCTTCGCCGTCGTTCTGGTCCGTCGCGCCGAAGCGCGCGGGGTAGCGCACGTTGAAGCGCAGCGCTGCGTCGTACGGATAAAAATCGGGCAATTCGCCCTGCAGCAGGCGGTCCTTGCTCGCCTGCCACAGCGCGGGATCGAAGAAGTCCGCGTGGTGCTTCATGAACACGTCGCGCACGCGCGGGTCGCCGAGCAGGAACGGTCCGTAGGTCTCCGGAAAGATGTCGTGCGGGCCGACGGTATACCACGGTTCGCCGGACAGCTCGTCTTCCTCGTTGCGCGGCGGCGGCACGCGGCGCACGTTGCAGTCGGTCAGGTACTCGATCTCGTCGTAGTCGTAGAACACGACGCGGCCGTGGCGCGTGACGCCGAAGTTCTTGTACAGCATGTCGCCCGGGAAGATGTTCGCCTTCATCAGCTCCTTCACCGCATTGCCGTATTCCTTCACGCCGTGCTCGACGTCCGCGTCGCTGCCGTTCTGCAGGTACAGGTTCAGCGGCGTCATCCGGCGCTCGATGTACAGGTGCTTGATCACGAGGTTGTCGTCCTCGTATTCGAGCAGCGACGGCACTTCCTTCTCGAGCTCGCGCACGAGCGCGTGGTCGAGCCGCGCGAGCGGCAGCGCGACGCTCGAATACTCGAGCGTGTCGGCCATCCGCCCGAGGCGGTCGTGGCGCTTCACGAGCTGGTACTTCTCCATGATCTGCGCGCGCGTCGTTTCCTTCGGCGGCGGGAAGTGGTCCTTGATGATCTTGAACACGTACGGGAACGACGGCAGCGTGAACACGAGCATCACGAGGCCCTTGATCCCGGGCGCGATGATGAAGCGGTCGCTCGAATGCGACAGGTGGTGCAGCAGGTCGCGGTAGAACAGGTTCTTGCCCTGCTTCTGCAGGCCGACCGACGTGTAGATCTCGGCCTTCGGCTTGCCCGGCATGATCGTGCACAGGAAGTCGACGTACGCGGACGGCACGCCCATGTCGACGAGGAAGTACGAGTGCGAGAAGCTGAAGATGATCTGCAACTGGTCGCGGCGCAGCAGCACCGTGTCGAGCGCGAGCAGGCCCGGCCGCACGTGGCGGATCGGCACCGCGAACGGCAGCACGCGGTCGGCGTTGATGATGCGGCCGATGATGTACGCGCTCTTGTTGCGGAAGAACAGCGAGGACAGCACGTGGATCTGGAAATTCGGCGCCGCGTCGAAGCGGCCGAATTCGTCGTCGATCGCCTGCATCACGCAGCCGATGTCGCGCGGGAGATCCTCGAACGCCGGTTCGAGCTGGAAGTTCGTGACGACGCGCTCGAGCGTGGCGGCGAGCCCGTCGGTGCCCGGATAGTACGCGCGGTAGGTCGGTTTCGCGGCCGGCTCGTCGTTCTCGAGATACTCGGTCGAGATCGCCGGGCGCACGAAGATGAAATCGTTGCTGAAGTACGACCGGTGCAGGATCTTGCAGCACACCGAATTGAAGAAGGTTTCCGCGCACTCGGGCTGGCGGTGCGACGTGAGCAGGCCGATGTAGTGCAGCTTGATCTGCTGCCACACTTCGTCGTCGATGTTCTCCGCGTCGTATTCGTCTTCCAGCAGCTCGACGCATTCCTGCACGCGCTCGTCATATGACGTGATCCGCTCGCGTGCGAGCCGCTGCAGCCCGTGCCAGTCGGAATGCTCGAACAGCGTCTTCGCCTCGACCGCCGCTTCGCGGAAGATCCGGTAATGGCGATCGAAGTATTCGAGCATCGTCTGCGCGACGTCGAAACCGATCTGCGACGACAGCAGTTTGGGGAAGTGATTCATCGCGTGCAGGCTCGTTCGGGAGGGGCTGTAAGCACTCGCCATTTTAGCGCCCAAGTCGGCGTTTCAATGACTTTCGGGGTGACGCGCCAACGGCGTCCAATCGGCGCGTTGTTCACCGTTGCGTGCCGTTCGGTGCATCTTCGCGTAAAGATACGGGTACGGAACCGATTCTGGCACGAACTTTTTTTGACCGCCCGGCCGCCGCCGGGCACGCGTTCCGCACGACGGCGATAGAATCGACGCACCGCCCGCCGTGCCTGCCGCCGGCGGGCATTCGCACCGATAACGACGAGACGCCCCACCGATGAACGCACTGGAACACCAACTCGACTATCCCTTCGCCGACACGCTGCCTGCCGCGGGCGACACGTTCGAGGTCGCGCCCGGCGTGCGCTGGCTGCGCATGCCGCTGCCGTTCTCGCTCGACCACATCAATCTCTGGCTGCTGCGCGACGAGATCGACGGGCAGCAAGGCTGGACGATCGTCGATTGCGGGATCTCGTCGGACGCGATCCGCGCGCACTGGGAGCAGATCTTCGACACGCATCTCGACGGCCTGCCGGTGCTGCGCGTGCTGGTCACGCACTGCCACCCCGATCACTTCGGCCTCGCGAACTGGTTGTGCGAAGGCGGCGACCAGGGCCGCTGGAACGTGCGGCTGTGGATGACGCTCGGCGAATACATGTTCGGCTGCCTGATGGCGGCCGGCAACGGCTCGAACGCGGGCGGCGCGGCCGCCGCCGATCATTTCGCGCGCCACGGGCTGACCGATCCCGCCGCGCTCGACAAGCTGCGCAACCGCCGCGGCTACTACTCGGATCTCGTGCCGGCCGTGCCGCCGCGCTACCGCCGCCTGCGCGAAGGCGACGCGGTCGGGATCGGGGCGCGCACGTGGCGCGTCGTCACCGGTTTCGGCCATTCGCCTGAACATTGCGCGCTGCACAGCGAAGCGGACGGCGTGCTGATTTCCGGCGACATGGTGCTGCCGCGCATCTCGACGAACGTGTCGGTGTTCGACCTCGAGCCGGAAGGGAACCCGCTCGCGCTGTACCTGCAGTCGCTCGGCCGCTACGAGACGATGGCGGCCGACACGCTCGTGCTGCCGTCGCACGGCAAGCCGTTCCGCGGCGTGCGCACGCGCATCGCGCAGCTGCGCGAACACCACGATGCGCGGCTCGCCGAAGTGCGGGTCGCATGCGCGGAAAAGCCGACGAGCGCGGCCGACATCGTGCCGATCATGTTCCGCCGCCGCGAGCTCGACATCCACCAGATGACGTTCGCGCTCGGCGAGGCCCTCGCGCACCTGAACCTGCTGTGGCTCGCGGGCGAGCTCGTGCGCGAGCAGGGCGACGACGGCGTGCTGCGGTTCCGCGCCGCCGGCTGAGCGCGCTTCGTCGTCCTTACACGACGGGTTCGTAGCGCCACCCGTCGCGATGCCATTGCATCGTGTGCGTCGGCTCGAGCGCGGCGAGAAACGCGGCGTCGTGCGACGCCACCACGATTGCGCCGGGGAAACCGGCCAGCGCGGCTTCGATCGCACGCACCGATTCGAGATCGAGGTGATTGGTCGGCTCGTCGAGCAGCAACAGCTGCGCGGGCGTGCCGCGCCACAACGCACAGGCGAGCGCGGCCTTCAGCCGTTCGCCGCCGCTCAGCTGCCGGGCGGGCTGCGTCGCGCGCGTTGCATCGAGCTGCAACAACGCGAGACGGCTGCGCAGGTCGCCTTCGGCGAGCGGTGTATCGAGCAGCCCCAACTGCTCGACGATCGAATGCTCGGGGTCGAGCAGCGCGAGCCGCTGGTCGAGATAGGCGGCGCTGACGTGTGTCGTGCAGGCACCTGAGCGCGGTTCGAGTTCGCCCGCGAGCATCCTCAGCAAGGTCGATTTGCCGCAGCCGTTCGGGCCCGCCAGCGCGACGCGCACGGGGCCGCTCGCGGACCACGTGATTTCGCCGGTGCCGCCCGCGACGCGCCACGGCGGTTGCGCACGGTCGAGCGTGAACAGCTGGCGGCGCGCGCTGACCTCGGTACCCGGCAGCGATACGAGCACGGGGGCATCTTCTTCGACGCGCGCGGCCGCTTCCTGCACGCGTTCGTCGAGCGTCGCCTTGAAGTCGCCCTGTTGACGCCGGACGGCCCCCATGATGTTGCGCGCCGCCCCCTTGCGGCTTTGCTTCGCCCCCGACGACAGGTTCGCCGTCTTCGCGTCGCGCAGCGATGCGGCCGCGTGACGCTGGATCGTGTCGTGTTCCTGTTCGAGCCTGCGCCGTACGCGCCCGCGCTCGGTGCGTGCATGGTCGAGCGCCGCTTGGGCGGCCTGCTGCGCCGCGTCGCGCTGCGCGCGGTAGAGCGCGTAGTTGCCGCCATACGAGCGCGCACCGTGCGGCGTCAGCTCGACGATGCGCTGCACGCCGGCGAGCAGCGCACGATCGTGGCTAACGATGACGACGCCGCCGCGCCAGCCGTCGAGCGCCGCGCGCAGCCACGCGCGGCCCGGCGCGTCGAGATGGTTGGTCGGTTCGTCGAGCACGAGCAGGCCGGCGCCGGACAGCAGCGCGCCGGTCAGCGCGACGCGCGCGCGCTGGCCGCCGCTCAGCGCATGAGCGGGCGTGTCGGGGCGCACGTCGCGCAGGCCCGCCGCATCGAGCGCCGTGCGCAGCCGCTCCGCGAGATCCCAGCGATCGCCGATCAAGTCGAAATCTTGAGGCTCCGCGCGGCCGTGCGCGAGACGCGCGAGCGCGCCGAGCGGCACATCGAGCGCGGCGACCTGCGCGACGGTTCGCGGGCCGGCGGCGGCGAGCGCGTCGTGCTGCTGCGCGACGTAGACGACGGGCGTGTGCCGCTCGATGGTCCCCGCGCTCGGCGCGCGGCGCCCCGCGATCAGTTGCGCGAGCAGGCTCTTGCCGACGCCGTTGCGGCCGACGATGCCGGTCGGCGTGCGATCGATGGTCAGGTCGAGCGAATCGAACAGCGTGACGCCGTCGTCGAAGCGGAAGGAAACGTGATGAAGCGCGACGAGCGCGCCGGCGGGCGTGGCTGCAGCCATGAGCACCTCCAAAAATGCGTGAAGACCTTCGCGCGCGGCGTGCGTGGCACGGGCGGCGAAAACATTTCGGGAAGGCTTAGTGGTTCACTTTGGCTGGCGTCCGGTAGGAGGAACAGGCGCGCAGTGTAGCAAGCGGCGCGCGCGGGTCGCAAGCGAGCGGCGCGGGGCCGTCGCTTGCGCGCCACGCGCGGTTACTGCACGGCCACCGTCGTGAAGTTCTGGCGTCCGAACGGACTCACGTGATAACCGCCCACGTTCGTGCGCGTGAGCGCGGCGGCCGTCGGGTAGCCGAGCGGGATCCACAGCGCCTGGTCGTGGATGATCTTCTGCGCCGATTCGTACAGCTTCGCGCGCTTCGCCTGATCGGCCGTTGACTTGCCGTCGGCGATCAGCTTGTCGAGCTGCGCGTCGCAGAAGCGCGCGAAGTTGATGCCCGACTTCACTGCATTGCAACTGAACAGCGGCGACAGGTAGTTGTCCGGATCGCCGTTGTCGCCGGCCCAGCCCATGAACAGCATGTCGTGCTGGCCGAGCTTCGCCTGCTTGATCAGCTCGCCCCACTCGATCACCTTCACGTCGGCCTTCACGCCGATCTTCGCGAGGTCGGCCTGCAGCAGTTCCGCGCCGACCTTCGGGTTCGGGTTCAGCACGCTGCCGGTCGGGCGCGTCCAGATCGTCGTCGAGAAGCCGTTCGGGAAGCCGGCCTGCGCGAGCAGCTGCTTCGCCTTCGCGGGATCGTACGGATACGGCGCGACATCCTTCGCATAGCTCCACGTGTTCGGCGGGTACGGGTTGTTCGCGGCCGTCGCGGTGTTGTCGAACACGACCTTCAGGTAGGTCGCGCGGTCGAACGCGAGGTTCAGCGCCTCGCGCACCTTGTCGTTGTCGAGCGGCTTCTTCTGCGTGTTCAGCGCGACGAACGCGGTCATGAACGCGGGCGTCTGCACGACCTTCAGCGCGCTGTCGCCCTTCGCGGCGAGCACGTCCTGCGGCTTCGGCGACAGCGCGATCTGGCATTCGCCGGCCTTCACCTTCTGCAGCCGCACCGACGGGTCGGGCGTGATCGCATAGATCAGCCGGTCGACCTTCGGCTTCGTGCCCCAGTACGTCGGGTTCACGTCGTAGCGGATCAGCGCGTCCTTCGTATAGCTCTTCAGCACGAACGGGCCGGTGCCGACCGGCTTCGCGTTCAGGTCGGCCTGCTTGCCGGCCTTCAGCAACTGGTCCGCGTATTCGGCCGAATAGATCGACGCGAAGCCCATCGTCAGGATCGGCACGAACGTCGCGTTCGGCTCGTTCAGCACGAACTTCACGGTGCTGTCGTCGACTTTCGTGACCGACTTCACGAGCTTCACGAGGCCCATCGACTGTGCGTGCGGGAAGCCGCTCGCGCCGGCCACCTTGTGCCACGGGTTCGAATCGTCGAGCATCCGCGTGAACGTGAACACGACGTCGTCCGCGTTCAGCGCGCGGCCCGGCTTGAAATAGTCGGTGGTCTGGAACGCGACGTTCGGGCGCAGGTGGAACGTGTACGTGAGGCCGTCGGCGCTCGCTTCCCATTTGTCGGCGAGCGCGGGCACGACCTTCTTCGCGGCTTCGTCGTAGGACACGAGCGTGTTGAAGATCACGTCGGCCGATGCGTTGGTCGTGACGAGCGAGTTGTACTGCACGACGTCGAAGCCGTCCGGGCTCGATTCCGTGCAGACGGTGAGCGGCTTGGCGGCGGCGAGGCCGGGGGGCGGCGAGGGCGGCGGCAACGGCGGCCGCCGCGAACAGCTTGACGTGCATAGGATCTCCCACGTGGCTTGTGTTTTTTGCTGGGTGACGGATGCGGGCGCGGCCCGGAAGCGGGCAGGGCCGGCGCGGCTGGCGAATAGCATACCGTCAAAGCGCGCGACGCGTGAAAAAAGGCGCCGGAACGCGGCGAATTGACCGAAAAACGGCTGCGTTCGCGACGGAACGGGTGTTGATGCGGCGCAGGCGCGGGGAGGGGGACGGGCGGACGGCGAAGCGGACGGGCGCGGCGAGGGCGCCTCGGAAGGTGACGCGGAACCGACGCGTCGACGATACGGCCCGGCGCACGTCGCGCGGGCCGCGCCGACGCCTCGTCAGTGCGCGCCGGCCTTCGGCTTGCGCGGCGCCTTTTCGAACAGGCGGTCGTACAGCCAGCGCGGCAGCACGTGCAGCACCTTCGCGACGACGCCCATCTGCCACGGAATCACGCGGAACGCGTGCTGCCGCGCGATCGCGCGCGCCGCGCGTGCGGCGAAGCGGTCGGCGTCCATCAGGAACGGCATCCGGTACGGGTTGTGCGCGGTCATCGGCGTGCGGATGTAGCCGGGCGCGATCGTCACGACGCCGACGCCGGCCGGGCGCAATTCGACGCGCAGCGATTCGAGATACTTGATCGCGGCCGATTTCGACGCGCTGTACGCGCCGGAGCCCGGCAGGCCGCGCACGCCGGCGACACTCGCGACGCCGACCAGCGTGCCGTGGCGGGCGGCCGTCATCGGGCCGACGAACGGCTCGAACGTCGCGACCATCCCGTAGTAGTTGATGTCCATCACGTCGCGGAACGTCGCGAGGTCGCCCTGGCCCGTGACGGCGCCCTGGCTGATGCCCGCGTTCGCGATCACGACGTCGGGGCAGCCATGCGTCGCGATGAACGACGCGGCGGCCGTCGCGAGCGCGTCGGCGTCGCGCACGTCGGCGGAATAGACGGAGATGGACAGCTTGGGGAAGCGCCGCGCGAACGCATCGAGGGCATCGGTGCGCCGCGCGACGAGGGCGAGCGTGGCGCCCTGGCGGGCGTATTCCTCGGCCATCGCGAGGCCGAGGCCGCTCGACGCACCGGTGATGAAGACCTTCAGCGGAGTAGTCATGCCGGTGCGCGGACGGGGATCAGAGCTTCTTGTCCTGAACCTGCTTCACGAGGAAGTCGAGCACCTGGGCCGTGCCCGGGATGCTGTTCGTGTAGGCGGGGCCCGTCTTGTACTTGCCCTGGACGACGACCGTCGGCACGCCGTCGATCGCGTAGTCCTTCAACAGCTTGGCCGACTGGTTCACCTCGCCCTGCACGCTGAACGAGTTGTACGCGTCCATGAACTGCTTCTTGTCGACGCCTTGCGTGGCCAGGAAGTCGGCCTGCGCCTGCGGCGTCAGCAGGTAGTTCTTCTGCTTGTGGATCGCGTTGAAGATCGCCGGCGTGACCTTCTCGACGATGCCGAGCGCGGACACCGCGTAGAACAGTTTCGAGTGCGGAACGAAGTCGTCGCGGAACGCGACCGGCACGCGCTTGAAGTCGATGTTGTTGCCCTGTTTCTTCACCCAGGCCTCGATCGTCGGCTCGAATTCGTAGCAGTGCGGGCAGCCGTACCAGAAGAACTCGATCACCTCGACCTTGCCGGCCGGCGCGGACGCCGGCTGCGGCGACTTCATCACCTCGAAGTCCTTGCCGGCGACCGGCGCGGCGGGCGAAGCGTGGACGAGGCCGGCGGCCAGGCCCAGGGACAGAAGGAGCGTGCTAAGCAGTTTTTTCATGTTGTGAACGTCGAATCAGTTGCTCGGGTTACGGAACGTAACGGGTTCTGCGTGGGCTCGGCCGGTTGGCTTACTGCTTCGTGAAGCGGATCACAGCCGTGTCGACACCTGCGTCGGACAGGCGCTGACGGGCCGAGTTCATATCCTCGAACTTCGAGAACGGGCCGACGCGCACGCGGAAATAGGTCACGCCGCTGACGTCGCGCTTCGACACCTTCGACTCGAAGCCCTGGAAGCCGAGGCGCGCGCGCTGCTGCTCGGCGTCGCCTTCGGTCTTGTACGCGCCCACTTGCAGGAAGTAGCCGGTGTTCGCGTCGTTCGCGGTCGGCGGCTTCGCGGCCGCCGCGGCGGCGGCCGACGACGTCGGCTTCGGCGTGTTCGCGGCCAGCTGCTGTTGCTGCTTTTGCGCGGCGGCCTGCTGTGCCTGCTTCTGCGCGGCGAAGCGTGCGAGGTCATCCTCGCCGCCTTGCTGCTGTTGCTGCGCCTGTTGCGTCTTCTTCGGCGGCGGCGTGGTGTCGGCCGGCTTCGGTGCGACGGCGACGCCGTTGCCCGACGACGTATTGTTCGATGCCGCGGTGTTGTTCGAACCGCTGGTGCCGTTCGGGTTGCCCGACGGCGGCACCTCGACGATCTGCGGCTCGGGCAGCAGGCTGCCCTGGGTCTGGTTCGCGGCCTGGCCGGGCGCGGTGTTCGGCGGTGCGGGCTGCGCGGCCTGCGGCACCGGCTGGCCGGGCGTCTTGCCCTGCAGCGCGCGGTTCGGGTCGAACTGCTGCGGCTGGCTCGCGCCGTTGTCGGCCGGCGGCGGCGCGACCTTCGACACGAACGGAGACGGCGAACGCGTGATGTAGAGCGCCACCACCACGGCGATCGCCAGGCCGACGATCAGGCCCAGCACGATTCCAAGAAATGTCCCTCCGGCTTGTTTCGATTGCTTCGAAGTTCGGCGTGGTTGTGCCATTGCTTGAGTCACCTGCAAAAAGAATCGTGAAAAGGCCGCGGCAGGCGCTGCCGCGGCCATTCGCTGCCCGGATCGGGCTGCTTACATCTTGGCGGGCGCGGACACGCCGAGCACCGCCAGGCCGTTCTCGAGCACCTGCCGGGTCGCGGCGAGCAGCGCGGCGCGCGCATTGCGCGGCGCTTCGTCGTCGACCAGGACGCGCTCCGCATTGTAGAACGAGTGGAATTCGCCAGCGAGATCGCGCAGGTAGAACGCGACCGCGTGCGGCGCCAGCTCGTTCGCCGCGTGCGTGAGCATGTCCGGGTACTCGGCCAGCTTCTGCATCAGCGACGCCGCCTGCGCGCTCGTCAGCTGCGACAGGTCGGCGCCCGGCAGCTGCGCGACGTCGACGCTGTAGCGCGACTTCAGTTCGTTGAGCACCGAGCAGATCCGCGCATGCGCGTACTGGACGTAATAGACCGGGTTTTCGTCGTTCTGTTTCAGCGCGAGGTCGATGTCGAACACGAATTCGGTATCGGCCTTGCGCGAGATCAGGAAGAAGCGCACCGCGTCGCGGCCGCGCGTGATGGTGGCCTCGTCGATCAGGTCGGGTGCCGCTTCCTGGCCCGCCGCCGCGCCGCCCGACCATTCGATCAGGTCGCGCACCGTCACGTAGCTGCCCGCGCGCTTCGAGATCTTCACTTCCTGGCCGTCGCGCATCACGGTGACCATCTTGTGCAGCACGTAGTCGGGATAGCCCTTCGGAATCCCGATGTGCAGCCCCTGCAGGCCGGCGCGCACGCGCGCGATCGTGCCGTGGTGGTCCGAGCCCTGGATGTTGATCACCTTCGTGAAGCCGCGCTCCCACTTCGTCACGTGGTACGCGACGTCCGGCACGAAGTACGTGTACGTGCCGTCCGACTTGCGCATCACGCGATCCTTGTCGTCGCCTTCGTCGGTCGTGCGCAGCCACAGCGCGCCGTCCTGCTCGTAGGTCATGCCGGCCTTGATCAGCGCGTCGACCGTCTTCTCGACGCGGCCTTCGCTGTACAGCGACGACTCGAGGTAGTACTGGTCGAACTTCACGCCGAACGCCTGCAGGTCCATGTCCTGCTCGCGACGCAGGTACGTGACCGCGAACTTGCGGATCGCGTCGAGATCCTCGACGTCGCCCGTGCCCTTGACCGGTTCGCCGTCCGACGCGGCGACCGTCTCGCCGTTCAGGAAGTCGCGTGCGATGTCGGCGATGTATTCGCCGTTGTACGCGGCTTCCGGCCAGCCCGCGTCGCCCGGCTTCAGGCCGCGTGCGCGCGCCTGCGTCGAGATCGCGAGGTTGCCGATCTGCACGCCGGCGTCGTTGTAGTAGAACTCGCGGTGCACCGCGTAGCCCTGGCTCGCGATCACATTCGCGAGCACGTCGCCGAGCGCGGCCTGGCGGCCGTGGCCGACGTGCAGCGGGCCGGTCGGGTTCGCCGACACGAATTCGAGCAACACTTGCTTGCCTTTTTCGCGATCCGACGTGCCGAACGCGCGGCCCTGGTCGAACACGGCGGCGATCACCGCCTGCTTCGCGGCGGCCGACAGGCGCAGGTTGATGAAGCCGGGGCCGGCGATCTCGGCGGCTTCGACGAGGCCTTGCGCGGCCGGCTGCGCGGTGAGCGCGGCGACGATCTGTTCGGCGAGCTGGCGCGGGTTCGTGCCGAGCGGCTTGGCGAGCTGCATCGCGACGTTGCACGCGACGTCGCCGTGTGCGGCGACCTTCGGACGCTCCAGCGTGATGGTCGGGGCGACGGACGCCGCATCGGCGCCTTTCAGCGCGTGTGCGACCTGCTTGACGCTATCCGCGAGCAGGGCTTCGAGGGTCTGTTTGTGTGCTGGCAGCATGCTGGTAGAAGGCTTCGTTGGTGGCGGCCGGAAACGCCGGCCCGCCGGCGCGCTTTTTAAGCGCGCGTTTCAGGGATCGCAGAATTTTAACAGGTGCTAATATGCCGCTCAGGCGGTCCGCGTCCGCGAGGCCGGACGCCGGTCTGCCAGCGTTCCCCAACCGCGCCGCGCAGGCACAACAAGATGAAAAGGGAATTGTCATGATTACGTTCAAGAGCAAGGCGGCACAGGATCTCGACGTGCTGAAGGATTTCGCCGTGTACGTGCTGGGCCTCGTCGGCAAGCAGCTGGGCGAGCGCGGTGTGATTACGCACGACGAGCTGGACCACGCGATCGCCAAGCTGGAAGGCGCCGTTGCGCAGGCGAAGCAGGAACGCGCCGAGCATGCCGGCCATTTCCACGAGGACGAAGCCGACCACGCGCACCACGAAGTGCCGCCGAGCCTGGCACAGCGCGTCGCGCCGTTCCTCACGATGCTGCGCGAGGCGAAGGCCGGCGAGGCCGACGTGCACTGGGGCTTCTGAGCTTCGTTGCCCGGCAGGTCGAAAGACCGGCAACGCAAGAAAAAGCCCGCTCGAACGCGGGCTTTTTCTTTTGTCTGATCAAACGGGCGGGTGGCCGCCCGTCCGCGTCGATCAGAGCTGCGGCGCGAGCGCGCGGCGCGCGTCGTCGAGCGACAGCGCCATGCGCCGCGCGTAATCCTCGAGCTGATCCTGCCCGATTTTTCCGACCGAGAAATAGCGGCTGTCCGGATGCGCGAGGTAGAAGCCCGACACGCTCGCGGCCGGCAGCATCGCCAGCGAGTCGGTCACGCTCATGCCGATCTCGTCCGCATGCAGCACGTCGAACATGTCGCGCTTCACGAGGTGATCGGGGCAGGCCGGGTAGCCGGGCGCCGGGCGGATGCCCGCGTACTTTTCCGCGATCAGCGCGTCGTTGTCGAGCGTCTCGCCGCTCGCGTAGCCCCACAGCTCGCGGCGCACGCGCGCGTGCATCGCTTCGGCGAACGCTTCCGCGAAGCGGTCGGCGAGCGCCTTCAGCATGATCGCGCTGTAGTCGTCGTGGTCGGCTTCGAACTGCTTTTCCTTCACGTCGACGCCGAGGCCGGCCGTCACCGCGAACATCCCGATGTAGTCGGCCACGCCCGACGCCTTCGGCGCGATGAAGTCGGCGAGCGAACGATTCGGCCGCATCACGCCGTCGACCACCGGCCGCACGCTCTGCTGGCGCAGGTTGCGCCACGTGAGCAGCACTTCCGAGCGCGATTCGTCGCTGTAGATCTCGATGTCGTCGTCGTTGACGGTGTTCGCCGGCAGCAGCGCAATCACGCCGCTCGCGGTCAGCCAGCGACCCTGGATCAGGCGCGCGAGCATCGACTTTGCGTCGGAGAACACGCGCCGCGCCGATTCGCCGACGATCTCGTCGTTCAGGATCGCCGGGTACGGGCCCGCGAGGTCCCAGGTCTGGAAGAACGGGCCCCAGTCGATGTAGTTCGCGAGCTCGCCCAGGTCGTAGTTCTTGAACACGCGGCGGCCGATGAACTTCGGCTTCACCGGCGTATAGCCGGCCCAGTCGACCTGGGTCTTGTTCGCGCGCGCCTCGGCGAGCGTGACCATCGGCTGCGCCTTGCGGTTCGCGTGCTGGTCGCGGATGCGTTCGTAGTCGGATTTCAGCTCGTCGAGGTACTTCGCCGCGCCTTCGTCGGACAGCAGGTTCGACGCGACCGACACCGAGCGCGATGCGTCCGGCACGTAGACGACCGGGCCTTCGTAGTGCGGCGCGATCTTCACGGCCGTGTGCACGCGCGACGTCGTCGCGCCGCCGATCAGCAGCGGGATCTTCTTCACGCGGAAGTAGTCGTCGCGCTGCATTTCGGACGCGACGTACGCCATTTCCTCGAGGCTCGGCGTGATGAGGCCCGACAGCCCGATGATGTCCGCGCCCTCGACCTTCGCCTTCGCGAGGATCTCGTTGCACGGGACCATCACGCCCATGTTGACCACTTCGAAGTTGTTGCACTGGAGCACGACCGACACGATGTTCTTGCCGATGTCGTGCACGTCGCCCTTCACGGTCGCGATGACGATCTTGCCCTTCGCGCGCACGTCGCCGCCCGCTTCCGCGAGCAGGCGCTTTTCTTCCTCGATGAACGGGATCAGGTGCGCGACGGCCTGTTTCATCACGCGCGCCGACTTCACGACCTGCGGCAGGAACATCTTGCCCTGGCCGAACAGGTCGCCGACGACGTTCATCCCGTCCATCAGCGGCCCTTCGATCACGTTGATCGGACGGCCGCCGGCCGCGGCGATCTTCGCGCGCGCTTCCTCGGTGTCCTCGACGATGAAGTTCGTGATGCCGTGCACGAGCGCGTGCGCGAGGCGCTTCTCGACCGGCTGGTTGCGCCACTCGAGGTTCTCTTCCTTCTTCGCGGCGCCGGTCTTGAACTTGTCGGCGATCTCGAGCAGGCGGTCGGTCGAATCCGCGCGGCGGTTCAGGATCACGTCCTCGACGCGCTCGCGCAGTTCCGCGTCGAGATCGGCGTACACGCCGAGCTGGCCCGCGTTCACGATGCCCATGTCCATCCCGGCCTGGATCGCGTGATACAGGAACACGGTGTGGATCGCCTCGCGCACCGGGTCGTTGCCGCGGAACGAGAACGACACGTTCGACACGCCGCCGCTCACCTTCGCGTACGGCAGGTTCTGCTTGATCCAGCGGGTCGCCTCGATGAAGTCGACCGCGTAGTTGTTGTGCTCCTCGATGCCCGTCGCGACCGCGAAGATGTTCGGATCGAAGATGATGTCTTCCGGCGGGAAGCCGACTTCGTTCACGAGGAAGTCGTACGAGCGCTTGCAGATCTCGGTCTTGCGCTCGAACGTGTCGGCCTGGCCCGTTTCGTCGAACGCCATCACGACCGCGGCCGCGCCGTAGCGGCGGATCAGGTTCGCGTGGTGGCGGAACGCGTCCTCGCCTTCCTTCAGCGAGATCGAGTTCACGATCGCCTTGCCCTGCACGCACTTGAGGCCGGCCTCGATCACCTCCCACTTCGACGAGTCGATCATGATCGGCACGCGCGCGATGTCCGGCTCCGATGCGATCAGGTTCAGGAAGCGCACCATCGCCGCCTTCGAATCGAGCATCGCCTCGTCCATGTTGATGTCGATCACCTGCGCGCCGTTCTCGACCTGCTGGCGCGCGACGGCGAGCGCCTCGTCGAACTGGCCGTTGAGGATCATCCGGGCGAACGCCTTCGAGCCGGTGACGTTGGTGCGTTCGCCGACGTTGATGAAGAGCGTCCCGGGCGTGACGTTGAACGGCTCGAGGCCGGCAAGGCGCATCATGTGATCGGTCATGGCGGTGCGAATTCTGGTGATGAAGGACGTGGGGGGCGGTCAGGCGTTGTCGCTGTACTGGTTCGGCCAGCGGCGCGGCTTCACGTCGGCGAGCGCCTTCGCGATTTCGGCGATGTGTTCGGGCGTCGTGCCGCAGCAGCCGCCCGCGAGGTTCACGAGCCCGGCCTGCGCGAATTCCTTCAGCAGGCCCGACGTGACGTCCGGCGTTTCGTCGAAGCCGGTATCGCTCATCGGGTTCGGCAGGCCCGCGTTCGGGTAGCACGACACGTAGGTGTCGCACAGCTTCGCGAGCTCGGCGATGTACGGGCGCATCAGCGCCGCGCCGAGCGCGCAGTTCAGGCCGAACGTGAGCGGCTTCGCATGGCGCAGCGAATTCCAGAACGCCTCGACCGTCTGGCCCGACAGGATCCGGCCCGACGCGTCGGTGACGGTGCCCGAGATCATGATCGGCAGGCGCTCGCCGGTATCCTCGAACAGCTCGTCGAGCGCGAACAGCGCGGCCTTCGCGTTCAGCGTGTCGAAGATCGTCTCGACGAGGAACAGGTCGACGCCGCCGTCGAGCAGCGCCTTCGCCTGCTGGTAGTACGACGTGCGCAGCTCGTCGAACGTGACGTTGCGCGCGCCCGGATCGTTGACGTCGGGCGAGATGCTGGCCGTCTTCGGCGTCGGCCCGATCGCGCCCGCGACGAAGCGCGGCTTGTCCGGCGTCGCGTATTTCGCGGCCGATTCGCGCGCGAGCTTCGCCGACTCGACGTTCATCTCGACGACGAGATCTTCCATCCCGTAGTCGGCCTGCGCGACGGTCGTCGCGCCGAACGTGTTGGTCTCGACGATGTCGGCGCCGGCCGCGAAGTACTGGTCGTGGATCTCGCGGATGATCTGCGGCTGCGTGAGCGACAGCAGTTCGTTGTTGCCCTTGATGTCGCGCGGGAAATCCTTGAAGCGCTCGCCGCGATATGCGGCTTCGTCGAGCTTGTAGCGCTGGATCATCGTGCCCATCGCGCCGTCGAGGATCAGGATGCGCGATTTCAGCAGCGCGGGCAGTGCGGCGCCGCGCGTGTAGGGCGCGTCGAGCGGGACGGAAGCGGCGAGAGGGGTCGCAGACATGGGCGGAAGACCGGCGAAGACGGAAAACCGCCATTGTAGCCGGTGCGCCTGAGCGCCGCCCGGCCTTGCGCCGCGCGGGCGGCCCGCCAAATGAAAACCCCCGCCGGCGAACCGGGCGGGGGCGTGATCGGAGTGCTCGCGGGGGCCGCGCGGCGTGCGCGGCGAATGGCCCGGCCGCACGAGGCGCCGGGCCGCGGGTCGTCAGTGCAGCACGACGGGCATCATCATCAGGCTGTCGAATTGTCCGAGGAATTCGTCGACCTCGTCGAGCGACGGCTCATCCTCGATCAATTGCTTCACGTGTGCGCGGAATCGTTCGGCAAGCTCGCCGTCGATGAAGATTTCGCGCTGCGCGTTCTTGTCGACGATTTCGTATCCGCCGGCATTCATCAGATGATGGCCGGCCTGCGGCGCGAATTCGACGACGCAGTAGTTGGGGCTGTTGTAGATCATTTGCATGGCGGCACTCCTCTTCGCAGTGGCATCTGGCCTTGTTGTCCCCTAGGTGGGGCGAGCCTTGCCGGTTTCAAGGGGCTTGCGCTGCACACCCCGTTCCCGTTTGCGTGGGGTGTATCGGTTAGAAGCCGATATCGATGAAACGTTTCCCATTGTCTGCCGGTGGACGGAAATAGTTGTTAAAGAGTGTCATCGGCCATTTCACGGGAATCTGTAATCGGTCGAAATTGCCGAATCGCGTGCGCTTACGCGCGGGTTCACTGTGTGACAGTCGAAGCAGCCGGCGGCGCAGCCGGTTGGGCGGGCGGTTGCACGGCGGCCGGCGGCACCGGTTGGGCCGGTTCCGCGGCCGGTGTGGGCGAGGCCCCCGGCGCCGGCGCATCGGCGGGCGCGTTCGTTGCGCCGCCCGGCGGCGCGGCGTCGGCCGGCACGCTCGGCGCCGCGAGGCGGCCATGCCACACCAGCTCGATCTGCGCGCCGTTCGGCTCGGTCTGCATGAGCCGCGCGGGCAGCCAGCCGAGCGACGGCGCGAGCCACATGTCGATGCGGCGCGTATCGCCGTCCCGGCGCGGCAGGCGCATGAAGTGCCGCGCGTCGATAATGCCGGCCTGCGTCTGCACCTGCTCGTCGCCGATCACGGCGATCGGCCAGGTCTCGCCGCTGTTGTTGTCGATCACGAAGAACTGCTGCGTGACGCCCGGCTTGTACGCGGACGGATTGCCGCGCACGAGCCCCGACAACTGCATCAGCATGCTGAAGCGGTCCTGCACGCCGTCGGGCAGCGGTGCGTTGTTCGGCGTGCGCGTGAACACGACCTGCCGGATCTCGCGGTTGAAGATCGCGATGTCTTCCGGCCGCTTGCCGCGCTTCTCGACGTAACGGTCGGGCGCGATGCCGAACGCGTCGATGCGGCCTTCGCTGCGATAGGTGAACGGGCCGACGAACGGCACGGGCATCGACACCGACAGGTCGTACGTGTGCCCGTCGGTGCGCCAGCGGATCGTGCCGATCATGTTCTGCATCCCGTTGTAGAACGTGTCGTATTGCAGGTCGCCGGACGGCGGCGCGGCGAACTTCACGCCGCTCGTCGCGGGGCCCGGCGTCGCGGCGCTGCCGGCGCCGGCGGCCGATGCGGCTTGCGCGCCCGACGCACCCGGTACGCCGCTCGCCGCCGACGTGGCGGCAGGCGGCGGTTCGCCGTGCTCGGCCGTCTGCGTCGACGTGAGGACCGGCTCGGGCGCCGGCGCGGGTTTCGGCGCGGCAGCCCTGGGCGTGGCGGGGGCCGGGCGTTCGACCGGCTTCGGCGCCGGCGGGGCAGGCTGGCGCTCGATCGGCCGCGGTTTCAGCAGCTCGATCTGCACGGGGATTTCGGCGGGCGGCGGCGTGAACGATTCGCGGCTGCGCATAAGCCAGACGGCGGCGAGCGCATGCAGCACCAGCACGACGACGAGCGCGACGGCCACGCGCAGCCAGCGGCGGGGCAGGGCGTGACTCGGGCGGATGTCGGCGGGCTGAATGGGCATCGGAACAGGATCGGGGCGGTCGCGTGACGTCGGGCGCGCAAGCGCGCCACAGGAATCGGACCGTCGGATGCGCTGCGCGTTCGCGATGCGAGACGTGTACCGGTGCGTCAGGCGTCGCGTGCGTCGGGACTATAGCCGAGTTCGTAAGACAGTTTCCGCGCGCATGCGCGCAGCGCGGTGTCGATCTCGCCGCCCCACGCGATGTCGAACGAGCCTTCCTGGCCGAGCGCGACGAGCGCGAGCGCGAGTTCGCCGACCGCATCGAATACCGGCATGCAGAACGCGTGGATCGTCGGCAGCAGCATCCCTTCGACGCGCGCGGCTTCGTGCCGGCGCACGTCGGCGAGCACCGCGTCGACCTCGTCGAGCGTGCGCGGGCCGCCGTGGTGCGGCGAGCGGCGCGTATCGGCGAGTTCGCGCTCGAGCATCGCGGCGGTCTTGCCGCGCGGCAGGTACGCGGCGAACAGCAGGCCCGTCGCCGAGCCGAGCAGCGGCATCACGTCGCCGAGCTTCAGCGACGCCTTCGCCGGATGGCTCGATTCCATCCAGTGCACGATCGTCGGCCCCTGGTTGCCCCACACCGCGATACCGACCGTCTGGTCGAGGCGGTCGCGGAATTCGGTCAGCGCGATCCGCGCGAGCTTCACGCCGTCGACGCGCGCGAGCCGCGCGAGCCCCATCTGCAGCGCGAAACCGCCCAGCTCGTAGCGGCCGGACACCGGGTCCTGCGACACGACGCCGAGCCGCGAGAAGCTGACGAGGTAGCGGTGCGCCTTCGCGGGACTCATGCCCGCGCGCTGCGCGAGATCGCGCAGCATCATCGCGCGCGGCTCGCTCGTCAGCACGTCGAGCAGGCGGAAGCCGACCTCGATCGACTGGATGCCGGAACGGACTTTCTCCCCGTGCTCGCCGGAAGCGGCGTCATCGGTGTCGGAGTCGGCGAGATCGTCGTCGGGAAGCGGGCTGGCGGGCATGGGCAACGGGTGCGCGAAAATGCGGCAGGAATCGGGGCGGAAACGGCAGGCGCGATCGTCGCGCGCCGCATGGATTCACCATCGTAAAATAGATTCCCTCCATCGTCACTACAACGGCAGAGTCCCCCTTATGAAACTTGCTTCGCTGAAGGACGGCACGCGCGACGGCCAGCTGATCGTCGTGTCGCGCGACCTGCACACCGCGGCGATCGCCGACACGATCGCGCCGACGCTGCAGCGCGTCCTCGACGACTGGGCGTTCTACGCGCCGCAGCTGCGCGACCTGTACGACGCGCTGAACCACGGCCGCGCGCGCCATGCATTCGCGTTCGATCCGGCCAACTGCATGGCGCCGCTGCCGCGCGCGTTCCAGTGGGCCGACGGCTCCGCCTACGTGAACCACGTCGAGCTCGTGCGCCGCGCGCGCGGCGCGGAGATGCCGCCCGAATTCTGGACCGATCCGCTGATGTACCAGGGGGGCAGCGACGATTTCCTGGGCCCGCGCGACGACGTCGTGTGCCCGTCGGAGGAATGGGGCATCGATTTCGAGGCGGAAGTCGCGGTGATCACCGGCGACGTGCCGATGAGCGCATCGCCCGACGCCGCGTTGAAGGCCGTGCGCCTCGTCACGCTCGTGAACGACGTGTCGCTGCGCAACCTGATTCCGGCCGAGCTCGCGAAGGGTTTCGGCTTCTTCCAGAGCAAGCCGGCCACCGCGTTCGCGCCGGTCGCCGTGACGCCCGACGAGCTCGGCGACGAATGGCGCGAAGGCCGCGTGCACCGGCCGATGATCGTCCACTGGAACGGCAGGAAGGTCGGCCAGCCCGATGCGGGCACCGACATGGTGTTCCACTTCGGCCAGTTGATCGCGCACGCGGCGAAGACGCGCAACCTGCGTGCCGGCTCGATCGTCGGCTCGGGCACGGTGTCGAACAAGGACGCGAAGCGCGGCTACTGCTGCATCGCCGAGAAGCGCTGCCTGGAGACGATCGAGCACGGCGCGCCGCAGACCGAATTCATGCGCTACGGCGACACCGTGCGCATCGAGATGTTCGACACGGCCGGCAAGTCGATCTTCGGCGCGATCGAGCAGTCGGTCGCCCCGCCCGACGGCGCGGCGTAAGCCGCGTACCGCGACACCCGGCCCCGGTCCGCGCGCCGGGTTTCGCCCGATGTTTGCCCGCGCGGGCTTGGCTACACTCGATTCAAGAGCGTCGAACAAGGAGCGGCACATGGCCGATCTCGCCGCGTACGGCGGTTACGAAGCACTGAAGGTGACGCGCCGCGACCACGGCGTGCTCGACATCGTGATGAGCGGCGAGGGCGCGAACCGCAGCGGCCTCGCGACCGCGAACGCGCGCATGCATCGCGAGCTCGCCGACATCTGGCGCGACGTCGACCGCGATCCCGACACGCGCGTCGCGGTGATCCGCGGCGAAGGCAAGGGCTTTTCGGCGGGCGGCGATCTCGCGCTCGTCGAGGACATGGCCAACGACTTCGACGTGCGCGCCCGCGTGTGGCGCGAGGCGCGCGACCTCGTCTACAACGTGATCAACTGCAGCAAGCCGATCGTGTCGGCGATGCATGGCCCGGCCGTCGGCGCGGGGCTCGTCGCCGGGCTGCTCGCCGACATCTCGATCGCCGCGCGGGATGCGCGCATCATCGACGGCCATACGCGGCTCGGCGTCGCGGCCGGCGACCACGCGGCGATCGTGTGGCCGCTGCTGTGCGGGATGGCGAAGGCGAAGTACTACCTGCTGCTGTGCGAGCCCGTGAGCGGCGCGGAGGCCGAGCGGATCGGGCTGGTCTCGCTCGCGGTCGAGCCGGCCGACCTGCTGCCGAAGGCGTACGAAGTGGCCGAGCGGCTCGCGCAGGGTTCGCAGTCGGCGATCCGCTGGACCAAGTACGCGCTGAACAACTGGCTGCGCTCGGCCGGGCCGACCTTCGATACGTCGCTCGCGCTCGAGTTCATGGGCTTCTCGGGGCCCGACGTGCAGGAGGGCATCCGCTCGCTGCGCGAGCGGCGCCCGCCCGCGTTCCCCGGCGACGCGCCGTTCTGACGCGCGCGCTATGATCGATTCACGCGCGGCCGCGCGACGCATGGCGGCCGCCTCGCTTCCCCAGTCAAACAGGATGCCCGTATGACGACCGATGCCTCCGACGCCAACCCTTTCGCCGGCTTTGCCGGCTTCAAGCCCGCCGACATGATGGACCGCATGTGGGACATGATGCGGATGTCGCCGTTCGGCGGCATGGCGCCGTTTCCCGGCGCGGCGACAGGGCTGCCGCCGTCGCTGTCGAGCATGTCCGACATGATGGCGCCGCTCACGAGCGTCGAGGAACTCGACAAGCGGATCACCGATCTGCGCGCGGTCGAGCAGTGGCTGAAGCTCAACCTCGGGATGCTGCAGTCCGCGATCCAGGCGCTCGAGGTGCAGCGTGCGACGCTCGCGACGCTGCGAGCGTTCGGCGCGTTCGCGCAAAGCTCGATGTCGGCGGCCGAGGACGCGGCCGTTGCCGCCGCGCAGGCTGCGAAGGCCGCACCGTCCGGCGACGCGGCGCCGGCGCCGGATGCCGCCGATGCGCCCGCCGGCGACGCCGGGCAGGCGTTCGACCCGGCCGGCTGGTGGAACCTGCTGCAGTCGCAGTTCAACCAGCTCGCGAGCCTCGCGATGGCGCAGCCGGGCATGCAGCCCGCCGCGCCCGGCGACGCGCCGCCGGATGCGGCCGCCGCGCCGGAACCGGTCGCGAAGCCGGCGCCGGCGGCCGCCGCGCCGCGCAAGCCCGCCGCGAAGCGCGCAAAGCCGTCCGGCTCCGCCGCGGCGCGCGCCGCCGCCGCTTCGTCGCCCGAAACGCGTCCGCCGAAGCGCTCGACGTGACGCGGCGCCGGTAGCAGGTCGATCATGCGGCTCGCGCTCGTTCTGATGGGGGGCGGCGCGCGTGCCGCCTACCAGGTCGGCGTGCTGAAGGCACTGGCCGAGATCGCGCGCGAAGCCGATCCGCAGCGGCACACGCTGCCGTTCGCGGTGGTGTGCGGCTCGTCGGCCGGCGCGATCAACGCGACGTCGCTCGCGAGCCACGCGGACGATTTCTCTCACGGCGTGCGGCGCCTGCTCGAGTTCTGGGAGCCGCTGCGCGCCGATTACGTCTATCGCAGCGACTGGCTCGGCATCGCGGCCGCCGGCGCGCGCTGGCTCGCGACCATGACGTTCGGCTGGGCGGCCCGCCGCTCGCCGCGCGGGTTGCTCGACAACACGCCGCTCGCACACCTGCTGCAGCGCGAGCTGAGCTTCCACCGGATCGAGCAGATGCTCGAGGCGCGGCTGCTGCATGCGCTTTCGATCACCGCGCTCAGCTATTCGAGCGGCCGGCACCTGACGTTCTACCAGGCGGCGCAGCCGATCCAGGCATGGCGGCGCGCGCAGCGCACCGCGCGGCTCGTCGACCTGTCGGCGTCGCACCTGCTCGCGTCGTCGGCCATCCCGTTCGTGTTCCCGGCCGTGCCGCTCGTGCTCGACGGGCAGATCGAATACTTCGGCGACGGGTCGATCCGGCAGATCGCGCCGCTGTCGCCGGCCATCCACTTCGGTGCGGACCGGATCGTCGTCATCGGCGCGGCCGACCCGCGCCCCGAAATCCCGGCCGCGAACGGCGCCGGGCTGGTGCGCGGCTACCCGACGCTCGCGCAAATCGGCCAGCAGGTACTCGCGAGCGTGTTCCTCGACTCGATCGGTTCGGACATCGAACGCATCGAGCACATCAACCGGATGATCGAGCACCTGCCGCACCAGGTCGAGGTCGACAGCGGCTGGCGGCACGTGGACGTGCTCGCGATCGCGCCGTCCGAGCGCATCGAGCTGATCGCCGCGAAGCACCTGAAGCAGATGCCGGCGACGATGCGCGGGCTGCTCGGCGCGATCGGCGGCAGCCAGCCGGCCGGCGCGTCGTTCGCGAGCTACCTGCTGTTCGAGGAGGCATTCACGCGCGAGCTGATCGAGCTCGGCTACGTCGACGGGCGCGCGCAGCGCGACACGCTTGCCGGCTGGATCGCGCAGGCGGACGGCAGCGGCGCGACGGCGGCCGGCACGCCGCCGGAGGGCGGCCACGCGGCCGGCAAAATACGGGTCTGACACGCGCAGGGGAATGTAAGGTTGCGTTTTCGCGACGGTTGCCCGCGACCGATCGCCGCACCGCGGTGGGCGGCGCGCGACCGGGCAAGCGTCTCGGAACCGTCATGCACGCGTGATATCATGGCCGCCGCCGTATACACCATATCGAGCAGCCCGCCGATCCGGCATCCGCACGGGACCCTCCGGGGAACCCGCCTGGGGCAGGGGACGGGCGCGCCAACGAGCCGGCCAGCGCCGGCCCCCAACGCAGGCAAGCGTGGCCGGCTCCGTCCGAACGGAGCGCGGCTGCGGCATGCCCAACGGCGGCGACGCGGCCGCACGGCTGCCGGACGAGGAATCAACGTCCGGCGGGTCGGTTTCCCGCGTAAAATTTGAGTCTTGGCTGCAAAAAGCGCGCGTGGCGCGCCGGCGCGGCAACAGTCACGTTTAGAGAAGTCGCATTGCGCAGAACAGGGGTGGGACCATCATGAACACGATGCTTTATCCGGAACTTTACAGGTCGCTCGAAGCCGTCCGCTGGGACATGGAGAAGGACATTCCGTGGGACAAGTTCGACGCTTCGCTGCTCACCGACGAGCAGGCGAAGACGATCAAGATGAACGCGATCACCGAATGGTCGGCGCTGCCCGCGACCGAAATGTTCCTGCGCGACAACCAGCACGACAGCGATTTTTCCGCGTTCATGAGCGTGTGGTTCTTCGAGGAGCAGAAGCATTCGCTGGTGCTGATGGAATACCTGCGCCGCTTCAAGCCGGAGATGGTGCCGACCGAAGAGGAACTGCACGCGGTGCGCTTCCAGTTCGACCCGGCGCCGCCGCTCGAGACGCTGATGCTGCACTTCTGCGGCGAGATCCGCCTGAACCACTGGTACCGCTGCGCGGCCGACTGGCACACCGAGCCCGTCATCAAGCAGATCTACGAAACGATCTCGCGCGATGAAGCGCGTCATGGCGGCGCCTACCTGCGCTACATGAAGAAGGCGCTGAACAACTGCGGCGACGTCGCACGCGCCGCGTTCGCGAAGATCGGCGTGCTGATGGCGTCGGCGCGCCGCACCGAGAAGCCGCTGCATCCGACCAACCTGCACGTGAATCAGGCGCTGTTCCCGCGCGACACCGTGCAGTCGCGCCTGCCCGATCCGGAATGGCTCGAGCGCTGGCTCGACGAGCAGATCCGTTTCGACGGGGAGTGGGAAAAGAAGGTCGTCGAGCGGATCCTGCACAACCTGTCGATCCTGTTCGAGCGTACGTTCGCGACCGCGCAGGAGCTGAACCGCTATCGCAAGGAAGTCACCGGCCGCCTGCAGGCCGAAAGCGGCCCGTCGTCGGCCGCGCAGCCGGCCTGAGGCCGGCAGGTGCCGCCGCCGGCGTGATGCGCGCCGGCCGCACGGCGCCGTCGCGTATTCGTTGCATGAAGCCCGCCTGGCCAGCCCGGCGGGCTTTTTAACTGGCGCCGCCGTTGCGCGGGCCATCGTTCATTCCGTCCGATCTCCACCATGTCCGCTACCTTCGAACGCAAGCTGATCACCCGTGATGCCCTCGTCGCACTGCGCGCGTCGCTGCCGTCGCCCGTCGTGTTCACCAACGGCGTCTTCGACATCCTGCATCGCGGCCACGTCACGTATCTCGCCGACGCGAAAGCGCTCGGCGCGTGCCTGATCGTCGGCGTGAACAGCGATGCGTCGGTGCGCATGCTCGGCAAGGGCGACGACCGGCCGATCAATCGCGAAGAAGACCGCGCGGCACTGCTCGCGGCGCTGGAAAGCGTCGACTGGGTCGTGACGTTCGGGGAAAAGACGCCGGTGTCGCTGATCGAGGCCGTCCGTCCGGACATCCTCGTGAAGGGCGGCGACTACGACATGGATGCGTTGCCGGAATCGGCGCTCGTGCGCGGCTGGGGCGGCCGTGCGCTGGCGATTCCGTTCGAGCACGACCGCTCGACCACCGCGCTGCTGAAGAAGGTGCGCGCGCAGCAGCCCTGAGCGCGGACCGGCGCCGTCAGGGCGCGGACGTGGCGAGCGGTGCGGTCGTGACCGCCGGCGGCGCGATCGGGCCGCCGATGACGGGCTGGTCGGTCGCCTGCGCGAGCGGTGTCACGCGCAGCGCGTCGGGCCGCACCTGCCGCGACAGCACGCCGGGTTCGCGCGGGCCGGCCGCCGGCAGCGGCCCGAACACGCCGCGTGCCACCACGAACGCGAGCATGTTGGCGAGAAAGAGAACAGCGATCAGCCAGCGCAGCATCGTCGAAACTCCTTGTCGTCATCGACGTGGTTCACGTCATTCAGTCGAGCCGGCCGCATGGCCGGCTTTTTCATGGTTCGCGCCGATAGATTGCGCGGGCGATTGCAGCCGCGCCGCGCGCCCCGCATCGTCGGTGTGACGCGCGTCCGTCCGGACCCGCGCCGTCACGTACCGGCGCGCTGCCGGCACCTGTTCCGTCAATCCTGCGCGGCCTCGGCCGCGATCAGCGCGAGCCCGGACAGGATCAATGCATCGTGCCGCGTGTGCGGGACCGTCAGCGCGCGCGCGACCTCGTCCGCCGCACCGCCGGCCAGTACGAGCCGCACGGGTGCCTGCCAGGCTTCGGCCAGGTCGCGCCACGCGCGTTCGATCAGCCCGGCCTGCGCATACAGGCACCCGGCCGACAGCGAGCGCGGCGTATCGACCTGGAACGGCTCGGCCTGCGCACCGGCGAGCAGCCCGCTCGCGATATCGGTGGTCAGCGTCGGCAACTGCGCGGTGTGCGTGCCGAGCGCGCGCATCATCAGCGCCCAGCCCGGCGCGATCAGCCCGCCCGTGAAGCGGCCGTCCGCGCGCAGCGCCTCGAGCGTCGTCGCGGTGCCGAATGTCGCGATCAGCAGATGCTCGCCGGGAAACGCCGCGTGCGCGCCGATCAGGCCGGCCCAGCGGTCGCTGCCGAGCTGTTCGGGTGTCGTATAGCCGTTCGTCACGCCGCATTGCGCGGGCCGCGCGCGGATCGTCGTGCGCGGCAGGCCCGGCCAGCGCCCGTCGAGCAGCGCGTCGATCCGCGCGGCGACGTCGGCGCCCGCGACGTTCGAGATCCACGCGCCGTGCGGCCGCGCCAGGCGCGACCAGTCGGGATCAGCGCCGCCGTCGCGCGTGTGGCCGAACGCGCCCGTATCGACGAGCGTGCGCCGCGTGTCGGCGAGCGCCCACTTGATCCGGCTGTTGCCGGCGTCGATCAGCAGGTGCGGCTCGCTCATTGCGCTTCACGCAGCGATACGTCGCCGGCCGCGATCGTCTGCACGCCGTCCGGCGTGTCGAGCAGCAGTTGCCCGGTCGAGTCGATGCCCGTCGCGATGCCGCGCGCACGTTCGACACCCTGCTCGAGCAGCACGACTTCGCGGCCCGCATACGCGTGCAGCGCGTGCCAGCGCGGCAGGAACGGCGCGAGGCCGTCGGTGCCGAACTGCGCGAGCGCGGGCGTGAGTGCGTTCAGCGACGCGGCGAGCGTATCGGTGAGGTTGGCCGACGCGCATGCGATCGACAGCGCGGCGGGCGGCAGCCCGCTCGCGAGCGTCGCTTCGCGCGCGCGCAGCGCATCGACCTGCGCGGCGACGGCTTCCGCGCCGCGCACGTTGATGCCGAAGCCGATCACGACGGCGGTGGCGTCGGCGGTGGTCCAGACGGTTTCGATCAGGATCCCGGCGAGCTTGCCGACGATGTGCGGCGCACCGTCGTCGGTCATCAGCAGCAGGTCGTTCGGCCATTTGAGCACGACGCGCGCGCGCGCGTCGAGCGGCAGCGTGGCCAGCCCTTCGGCGAGCGCGACGCCGATCGCGATGCTGAGGCCGCCGAGCGCGTCGACGGGGCGCGGCACGATGCAGCCGACCGAGCACAGCAGCGCATTGCCGGGCTGCGCGAACCACGGGCGGCCCTGCCGGCCGCGGCCGGCCGTCTGCTCGAACGCGACGCGCACGAGCGGCGCGGGCAGTGCCTGGGCGTTGCGCGGCAGCGCCTTGAGCCGCGCCGAGACGTCGGCATTGGTCGAGCCGGTGGCGGCGACGATGTCGAGCGGCCACGCGCGCGGCGCGGCGTCCAGATGGGCCTCGAGCCGGTTGCGCGCGATGTGCGCGTCGCCGGATTCGGGCGTGTCGGAGGAGGTGGGGGCGTTCATGGCGCCTATTGTAGCGACAGGGGGCGGGGGCGCGTCGGGAAGCGGGGAGACGGGGATACGCCCCTTGCGGTGCCGGGGCCGGGTCGTCGCTGAATGCTCGACGCCATCGCGTGGCGTTGTCGGCCAAGGGGACGATCGTTATTCGGGGTTTCGAATTTTCGTGATTGATTCCCGATTTGCGGTCACGCGTTTGGGGGGCTGCGCGATTTTCGCCAATTCGAGATGAAAGAGGACCGCGGATGAGTCGCCGGGCCGCGAGATTGCGCCATCATTTCTCAGGTCCGATATCACGGGTTGCGGCGGGCGTCGCGTCACTGCCTTCCCATGAATTCGAGGATTTCCGCTCCAACTCTCCGCATTGGCCCTGGCAGCGTATCCGATTCCCGGCGCATCCGTTTCATAAACGGGATGCGAACGCCCGGCGAGGACATACGTCACGTTCGGAACGAATGTGCCATGTCAGGCCGCTGTGCCCCGATCTGTCGGACAGTCGTTGTACAGCGCATTTGTGGTCGATGTCTTCAGCGCACGCGTGCCGATCAGCGTGCCCGGTACCAATGCGTCGCGCGACGCGGAGACGCCGGCCGGGGCGATCGGCGCTGCCGCCGCGACTCGGACGTATCCGCAAGCTAGGGCTTCTGCGCGCGATACACCGGACAGAAGAAGCCGACGAAAAGCATCCTCGCCAACAGCAGGCTTCGGGTGGTCGTTCGCACTCGCGATACCGCAAAAGCATCGAAGAAATCTGACTCGTCCCCAACCTGCACTCCGGTCACAACGGGTCGCGTCTTCCTGGTCGATGACCGGCTTGGCTCGCGGGTCCGCTCATATGGGACATCAAACGAAAAACCTCAATATCGTACTTGTCCTATTTGAAAATCAAATCAAATCGGTCGCGTCCAATTCGATAAATTGTCCGAAATTTCGATAATGGTCTTCGAATCGCGCTTCGTCATTTTTAGACACGAGCACCGAATGATGCATGCACGTTTCAAATCATCAACCATCGTTTGAGATCAATACCATGAAACTCGCAACCAGCACCAAGATCGTTTCGACCCTTCTGGCCGTGGCAGGCCTCGGCCTGGCATCGGCGGCCCACGCGGCGGACGGCACCATTACGTTCACCGGCAACGTTACCGCGGCGACCTGCAAGATCGACGGTACGGCCGCGGGCGCGACGTCGAACAAGTCGGTCGCCATGCCGACGGTCAGCTCGGGCTCGCTGAACGCCGCGGGCGCGGTCGCCGGCCGCACGGCCTTCGGCTTCAAGCTGACGGGCTGCGCGGTGGATAGCGACAATTCGAAGGGCAACCCGACGAAGGTCCAGGTCATGTTTGAAAACGCAACGAACGTGACGGCCGACGGCAAGCTGTCGCTCGACAAGGGCACGATCGAAGCGCCCGAGGCGAAGAACGTCGTCCTGCAGGTCCTGAACGACCAGCAAGCCCCGATCAAGGTCGGCGCGAACTCGCTGGACCAGAACTCGCAAGTCGTCTCGATCGGCGAGGACGGTACCGCCCAGCTGAACTTCTTCGCCGAATACCTGGCGACGGGCGCGGCGACCGGCGGTTCGGCCAATTCGAAGGTCCAGTACTCGCTCATCTACCAGTAAGTCTCGCGCTTGCTCCGGCCCGCTCGTTCGACGGGCCCGGGGCGGTGTGCCGATGCATGCCGCCCCGCGGGCCATCCCCTTGCCGCCCGTCGACATCAACGACCAGCACCCTTCGAGAGTTCACATGAACGTCATCAGAAAATCGCTCCAAACCGTCGCTCTGGCCACCGTCCTGATTGCTTCGCAAGCCTGCGCGAGCGTCGTGATCTCCGCGACGCGCGTCGTTTTTCCGAGCAACGAGCGCGAGATGACGATCAAGCTGACGAACGATGGTCCGGGGCCGGCGCTGATCCAGGCCTGGATCGACAAAGGTGACGCGCATGCGTCGCCGGAAGCCGTCGACGTGCCGTTCACGCTGACGCCGGCGATGTTCCGCATGGAGCCGAACAAGGGGCAAACCTTGCGGCTGCTGTATGCGAACGAGCCGCTGCCTGCCGACAAGGAATCGCTGTTCTGGCTCAACGTGCTGGAAATCCCCCCGAAGATCGCGAACGCCGAGCGCAACCAGCTTCAGGTCGCGTTCCGGACGCGCATCAAGATCATGTTCCGCCCGCAGAACCTGCCCGGCAGCGCGCAGAACGCGCCGGCGCAGGTCCGCTGGCAAGTCGTGCGCGGCACCGGCGGTCATTACGTGCTCAACGCGACCAATCCGACGCCCTACGTCGTCAACCTGGGCAGCGTGCAGCTTCAATCGAGCGGCCATCAATACGATGCGGGCGCGGGCTACGTCCTGCCGGGCGGCACCCAGGCCTTCCCGGTCCCGGACCTCAAGGCGCCGCCCGCGGCCGATGCGCGTGTCCGGTTCGGCAGCATCAACGACTGGGGCGCCTCGGCCAACCACGAGATGCCCGTTTCGATGCAATGACGCCGAGCCGGCTGCTCGCCGGCAGGGCTGCCTGACACAGCGCCTACTCGTGTAACGCGTCGTGCGTGATTGCGCAGGCGCGCGCCGCTTCATGGCCTTTTTGCCTCTCCCGGAGCGCCCTTGCCATCCGCGCCCATCGGGCGCCCATGTCCCGGCCCGTGTTTTCGATTTCAATCCGACGCAAATAGGAGTCCTCAGGAATGACATCGTCGATCCGACATCTTCGTCCGGATGAGACCCGATTGCCGCGGCTCAAGCCGATGTCCGTGCTGATGCTGTCCGCCCTTGCCGTCTGGTCGATCGACAGCCGCGCAAACACCGACACCGCGGTGCCCGCTGCCCGGGAAGCGTTACAGGTCGCGCAGATCGACGTCGCGCAGGCCCAGTTCGACCCCGACTTCCTGAGCAACGGCGCAGGCCAGGCAGTCGACATCACGCGCTTTGCGCGCGGCAACGTCACCGCGCCGGGTACCTACACCGTCGATCTCGTCGTCGGCGAGGACTGGGTCGGTCGATACGACATCGAATTCAAGGCCGCGCCCGGCACGCCGGACGCGCAGCCTTGCTTCGACGAGAAAACGCTGCGCCGTATCGGCATCGATTTCACGAAACTTCCCGCGCAAACCGTCAAGGCCGTCACGATCGACGGAGAATGCCGGCGTATCGGCCAGCTCGTGCCCGAGGCAAGCGCGTCGTTCGACTTCAGCGAGCAGCGCCTGACGCTCAGCATCCCGCAGGCGTCACTGGTACGCCGTGCGCGAGGCTATGTGAGCCCCGACCAGTGGGACGACGGCGTGCCTGTCGGCATGCTCGATTACAACCTGAACGTCTACAGTTCGAAGGTCAAGGGCAGCCGTGCGGACACGCAGGGTTATCTCGGGCTGAACAGCGGCGTCAATATCGGCAACTGGCACTTCCGCCACAATGGTTCGTACTCGTGGTCCGAGCGCGGCGGCAGCCGCTATCAGAACGTGTCGACCTACGTGCAGCGCGATCTGCCCGCGCTGTCGTCGCAACTCGTACTCGGCGAAACGTTCACGTCCGGCGAGCTGTTCGACTCGGCCCAGTTTCGCGGCGTACGGCTGTCGACCGACGACCGGATGCTGCCCGACTCGATGCGCGGCTACGCGCCCGTCGTACGCGGCGTCGCGAACAGCAACGCGAAGGTGACGATCCGCCAGAACGGCGTGACGCTGTACGAGACGACCGTCTCGGCCGGTCCGTTCGAGATCAACGACCTGTACCCGACCGGTTATGGCGGCGACTTGCGCGTGTCCGTCACCGAGGCGGACGGTTCCGTCCATACGTTCTCCGTCCCTTATGCGGCGGTTCCGCTGTCGCTGCGACCCGGTATCCAGCGCTACAGCTTCGTCGCGGGCGCGCTGCGCAACCAGCAGGGCACGAGCAACCCGCTGTTCGCGCAAGCCACCTATCAGCGCGGCCTGACGAACCTGCTGACCGGATACGGTGGCGTGACGGTTGCGGCCGGTTATACGGCGGCGATGCTGGGTGGCGCCTTCACTACGCGGGTCGGCGCGCTCGGTCTCGACTTCACGCAGGCCGTCACGTCGGTTCCCGGCGTGAAACGCTTCAGCGGCTCGAGCCTGCGGATCAGCTATTCGAAGTCCGTCGCATCGACCGGCACCGACGTATCGATCGCCGCATACCGTTACTCGACGAACGGTTATTTCAACCTCAACGACGCGATGAGCGCCCGCGACTCGGTCCGCAACGGCTATTCGGTCGACACCGTCTGGCGGCAGCGCAATCGCGCATCGCTGATGGTCAGCCAGCGCCTCGGCAAATCGGGCGGGCAATTGAGCCTGACCGCGTCGGCCGCCAGTTACTGGAACCGCTCGGGCTCGGACATCGACTACTCGGTCGGTTACAACAATTCGTTCCGGAATATCTCGTACAGCCTGTCCGCCACGCGCCAGCGCAATGTCGGCGGCAACATGAGCACGCTGTACTACGCCAGCGCGACGATTCCGTTCGGCAAGTCCGGCTCGACGATGCTGACCAGCAACCTGTCGCATGACACGCAAGGCCGCACGCAACTGCAATCGATGCTGTCCGGCTCGCTCGGCGTCGACAACGCGTTGTCGTACAGCGTCGCCGCGAACCACACGAACGGCCAGGGCAGCGCGAGCACCGACGGCAGCGGCAACGTCACATATCGCGCACGCTTCGCCGAGTTCAACGTCAGTGCCGGCGGCAGTTCGAACTACCGGCAGGGTTCGGTCGGCATTCGCGGCGCGGCGGTCGCGCACGGCGGCGGCATCACGCTGTCGCAACCGCTGTCGGAAACGTTCGCCATCGTCGAGGCCAAGGGCGCGGAGGGTGCACGGCTCACGAGCGCGTCGGGCGCGCGGGTCGACCACCGCGGTTACGCGATCGTGCCTTACCTCACGCCGTACAACATGAACACGGTCGAACTCGACCCGAAAGGCATCTCGATGGATGTCGAACTGAAGGAAACGAGTCAGCAGGTCGCGCCGCGCGCCGGCGCCGTGCCGCTGCTCAGGTTCGACACCGATACCGGGCGCGCCGCCGTGATCCAGGCGCGCCGGGCGGACGGCACGCCGCTGCCGTTCGGTGCGGCCGTGACCGACGATACCGGCAAGAGCCTCGGCGTCGTCGGCCAGGCCAGCAAGATCTTCGTGCGCGGCCTGAAGGACCAGGGCGAACTCGCGGTGAAGTGGGGAGACGACGCCCGCTCGATCTGCCGCATCGAATACACGTTGCCGGTCAAGCAAGGCAACAACAAGCCGGCTTCCTTCGAGCCGATCAAGGGCGTATGCGGCGCGAAGACGCATGCCGCGGCGCTTTGATTCGCGGGTTACGCCCCCGCACCCTTCTGGAATCGATATGAAACGAGTACCGTTTGCATCGCCTCTCGCGTCGGCCCCCCTTCTGTTGCCGCGTGCAACATTCAATTTCCACGCGCCGGCGCCGCGTTTCATCAAGGCATTCGCTTTCTCGCTGCTCGCGATGCTTGCTCATCCCGCGTTTGCCGCCTGCCAGGCGAACTCGATGATCGTCACGCTTCCGAGTCCTCTCACGTTCAGTGGGCCGGCCGATGCGAACCCGCTCGGCGCGCAGATCGGCGGCTGGAGCGGTCAGGTCGCGGACAAGCGAGCGTTCGACATCGCCAACTGTCCCGGCTGGACTGCCAATGCGGTTCCGCAGGATGCGCCGATCAACGGCCTCACGCATCAGTCCGACGGCGAGTCCTATCCGGTTTACCCGACGGGCATTCCCGGGGTCGGCTATGTCATCGGCATCAAGGATCCCAATGCGAGCAACTGGATCAGCGTCGCGCCGCCGCAAACCCAGACCTATCCGGCGCCTGGCACGACGACCGGTGGCGGACAAACGTCGTTGGGATTCACCACGCAGATCAAACTCATTGCGACAGGCCCGGTGCCGTCCGGCACGCATTTTTTCGCACCGCGAGTCGTGGCGAAAATGATCGCGCTGGACGGCAACAAGAAGCCCGTCGCCACACCGCTTTCGCTGACCCTCGGCGCGTTCACAGTCGAAGCCAAGAGCCGCGGATGCAAGGTCGTGCAGGGCGGGAACCAAGCGATCACGCTGCCGACCGTTGCCACCTATGCCTTCAAGGGCGTCGGCTCCACGGTGGGCGCGTCGAACCGGTTCACCATCGGCATTGCATGCGATCAGGACGTCGCGGTCTACGCGACCATGACGGACGTGAGCAATCCGTCCAATACCGGCAATACGCTCAGTCTCGGCCCGGACTCTTCCGCCGCGGGTGTTGGCTTGCGGTTGTACAAGCGCGACGAGACGCAGCCCATCATGTATGGTCCGGATTCGTCGCGGAAGGGCAACGTCAACCAGTGGCTGGTCGGCAATACCGCGTCCGGCGCTCAGATATTCACGATTCCGTTCGAGGTGAAGTACGTGCAGACGGACGCCAAGATCAGCCCCGGCAGCGTGAAGGCCAAGAGCAGCATCACGTTTTCCTATCAGTAAACCGGAACGCGCGGTACGTCGATGCCATGGTTAGTCATGGTGGACGCCTGTTGCCCGGGCGCCGCCCGCCGCAGCGAGTGGTGGCGGGCTCGCCTGCTATGACGTTGCGCTCTTCGGCAAGATCACCTGGCGCCAATGCGAGGGAAATGGACCCGGGGGAAGGGAGATCATGAATTCAACGAGGTGCCTTGGTGAGCGCGCTCGTGGCTGCGCACTGGCTCACGACGCCATCGATCAGGCCGATATAGGCGGCATTGGTGCTTCGGCAAGAGACCGGCTGGCACCATCCGGCATCGATGGGTAACGTGCCAAGTAACGGAAAGCGACGGAGCCGATGCGTCGCTTTCCGGGTTTTCGTCACGGCGCGACAACCGGATGCTTCAGCGCATGCGCGGTCTCGATCCACTGCGCGTGGAATTCATCCGCATCGGGCTTGAGCCCCAGCTCGCCGTTGCGATAGGCCATCGCGAGCGTCTGCACGGCCTCCGGCAGCTCGTGCTCGGCGGCGCGGCGATAGAGCGCCAGCGCGCGCGCGTCGTCGCGCGGCACGCCGCTGCCGTCGCGGTACGCGTTCGCGAGCATGAAATCCGCGGCCGGGATGTCCGCGCGCGACGCGATCTCGAACCAGTGCGCGGCCTGCACCGGATCGGCGGCGATGCCGTAGCCGCTGCGATAGATCAGCCCGAGGTAATACGCGGCGGCCGGGTCGCCCTGTCCGGCCGCCGCGCCGAGCAGCGCACGGGCGCGTGCGTAGTCTTTCGGGATGTCGCTGCTGCCGAGCAGCAGCGCCTTGCCGAGCGCGAGCTGCGCGCGCCTCGCAGCCGGCGCGTCGGCCTTGCCGTCGGCCGTCGCGGCCGTTTCCAGCCAGCCGCGCCCCTCGTCGCGCAGCCCCGGTTCGCGCGCGTCGACGAGCGCGATGCCGAGCGCCGCCTGCGCGGCGCCCGAGCCGCGGCGCGCGAGCGTGCGCAATTGCGCCAGCGCGTGCGGCTCGGTGGCCTGCGTGACCATCGCCTGCCACTCGTCGAGCTGCGCGGCGCTCGGCGCGGGGCCGTTGCCGCGCAGGCCGGTCGCCGCGACGACGGCCGCGACGGTCACGGCCGCCGCCGCGAGCAGGGCGGCCGGCGGGAGTTTCGCGCGCAGCACGCGCCGCGCGGCGGCGGCGACGCCGGTTTCGGCCGGCCGCATCGTCCGGATCGGTTGCATCGGATGTCTCATTGCGTGAGGTCGATCTCGTAGGTCGCGAGGTTCTTGCCCGAGCCGTCGTCGGCCGCGACCTGCGTGATGCCGGTCAGGCCGGCCGCCGCTGCGTCGCCCAGGCGGTTCGGCGCGGACGCGAACTGCACGTGCGCGACCGAGCTCGCGAGCTTCGTGAAGCGCCAGCTGCGCTGCGCGCCGTCGGCCGCACGCGTGATCGCGGCGCGTTTCTTGATGAACGCGATCAGCACGTCGCGGTTCGCGTCGGGCGACGCGAAGATCGTCTTGCTGCCGTCGAGGCCCGGGAAGTTGCCGCCGCCGCTCGCGCGGTAGTTGTTGGTCGCGACGATGAACTGCGCGTTCGGATCGATCGGCGCGCCCTTGTACGTCAGGTTCTTGATGCGGCTGCCGACGGCCTGCGTGACGTCGATTTCATACGCGAGGTCGGCCGACGTGAACATGTCGAAGTTGTAGCCGGGGAAGGTGCTGACGAGCGGCTGCACGGTCGCCTTGGTCGGGTCGATCCGGTTGAAGCGCTTCGCGGCCGTCTCGAGCCAGTTCTTCACGTCGGCGCCGCTCACCTTCACCGCGTACACGGTGTTCGGATACAGGTACAGGTCGGCCGCGTTGTTGATCGCGAGCGCGCCCGGCGCGACATCGGTGTAGTCGGTGCCGCCGCCGAAGCCGCTCTTGAACGGCGCGCTGACCGACAGCACCGGCAGCGACGCGTACTGCGGCAGGTTCGCCTGCACGTAGGTCTTCACGTAGTCGGCCTGCGCCTCGTTGACGATCTGGATCGCGCCCGGATCGCCGACATCCGCGAAGTACGAGTTCATCCGGTAGTCGGTCGAGCCGATCGGCGTCTTCACGTAGTCGATCGTCGCCTGGTGCTCGGCGGCGATCGCGGCGGACACCGACGGATCGGGCGCGACGTAGCTCTTGTCGGCATTCTGGATCGACCGCGCCTCGACGGTCGTCTGCGACGGGTCGACGCTCCATGTCTTGCCGTCGAACTTCAGGCCGAGCTTGATCACGCCGAGGTGCTTGCCCCAGTAGTTGGCCATCACGGTCGGCACGCCGTTGACGGTGCCCTTGACCTTGTCGACGCCCGGCAGGTTGAACTGCGACACGGTGCTGTTCGCGTCCGGGAACACCTGGTGCGAGTGGCCGATCAGCATCGCGTCGATGCCCGTCACCTTCGACAGCCACCAGCTGCCGTTTTCCATCGTCGGCGAGTACGTGGAATTGTCGAGGCCGCCGTGCGAGATCGCGACGACGAGATCGGCGCCCTTCGCGCGCATTTCCGGAATGTACTTCTCGGCGGCTTCCTTCAGGCCGGTCGTGTAGACCTTGCCGTCGAGCCAGCGCTTGTCCCAGTTCATGATCGCGGGCGGCGTGAAGCCGATGATGCCGATCTTCACGGGCGCGCTGACCGTCCTGCCGTCCGGCGTCGTGGCCGTCACCGTCCGCGTCAGGATCGTGTACGGCGTGAACAGCGGCGCGTTGGTCTTCGCGCTGATCACGTTCGCGAGCACCTGCGGGAAGGTCGGGCCCGCGCACTTCTTCTGCTGGGCCGGCGCGGGCAGGCCGTCGACCTCGAACGTGTTGCCGGTCACCTGCGACAGGTACGGCAGCCCGTAGTTGAACTCGTGGTTGCCGATTCCGCCGCCGTCGAATTTCGCGGCGTTCATCACCTTGTAGATCGCGAGCGTCTGGTCGCAGCCGATCGGCTTCACGAGCGCCTGGTAGTCCGACAGCGCGGTGCCCTGGATCGTGTCGCCGTTGTCGAGCAGCAGCGTGTTCGGGTACTGCTTGCGCGCCTGCGCGATCAGCGTCGACACGCGCTCGAAACCGAGCGAATTGTCGGCGGCGAGCTTGAAATAGTCGTATGACAGCACGTTGGTGTGCAGGTCGGTCGTCTCGAGCAGCGCGAGCGTGGCCGTCGTACCGACGGGCGTCTGGGTCTGCGGCTGTGACGGTTGCGTGGCGGTGACGTCGTCGCCGCCGCAGCCGGCGAGGGCGAAGGCGAGGCTGGCGAGCGCGGCGGCGGCCGGTACGTGGCGGCGGGAAAACGGGGGGAAGCGCATCGGTTGTCCTGTTCGGTGTTCTGTTTTATGAAACGCGAGGGATGCAGCGAATGGCGGCGCGGCGCGCCGACGGCCTGATGTGCGGCGCGAGAGAGTATCGAAAGGAAACGTGACGGAAGAATGAAAGGTCACGACGCCGGCAGCGGTCAACCGCCAACCGGCGGCCGGCATCGGGCCGCGGCAGACGGCGGCGCCGGGCTGGCCCGGACCGGGCGGCCGCGGCGGGGCGCCCCCGCCCGGCGCGGTCGCGGAAATCGTCACGTCGCGGCATCGGGCGGTTCGCTACAATGGCCGCTGTCATCCTTTTGCAAACAACCTGCCCTTGGACTTCGAGACTCCTCCCGGCCTCTCGGTCGACGCCGGCGGCCAGGGCCAGACGGTGCGCCTGTACGGCCAGTGGACCGCGCTCGCGCTCGCGCGCAATCGCGGCGCCGTGGCGCGCCGCATCGCGGGCATCGCCACCGGCCGCGTGAGCGAATGGGATCTGTCCGGCATCGAGCGGCTCGACCACGTCGGCGGCCAGGCGCTGTGGCGCGTATGGGGGCGCAAGCTGCCGGCCGGCGTCGCGCTGAGCGCCACGCAGCGCACGATCTTCGAGCGCATCGAACGGCTCGACAGCGGCCGCGAGGCGCCGGAGCGGCTCGTGCGCGTCGATCCCGTCACGCGGCTCGGCCAGGCGATCTTCGCGTTCGGCGAGCACCTGCAGGGCGGCATCGCGATGTTCGGCCTCGTGATCCTCGATGCGCTGTCGGTGCTGCGCCGCCCGCGGACGATGCCGTGGAAGGAAACCTCGGCGAACATCTACAGCGCCGGCGCGCAGGCGCTGCCGATCACCGCGCTCGTCGCGTTCCTGATCGGCATCGTGCTCAGCTACCTGTCCGCGCAGCAGCTGCAGATGTTCGGCGCGAACCGCTACATCGTGAACATCCTCGGGCTGTCGGTGATCCGCGAGCTCGGCCCCGTGCTGTCGGCGATCCTCGTCGCGGGCCGTTCGGGCTCGGCGATCACCGCGCAGATCGGCGTGATGCGCGTGACCGAGGAGCTCGACGCGATGCGCGTGATGGGCATCCCGCACGGGCTGCGGCTGATCCTGCCGCGCGTGCTCGCGCTCGGCATCGCGATGCCGCTGCTCGTGATGTGGACCAACATCATCGCGCTGACGGGCGGCGCGCTGGCCGCGAAGCTCGTGCTCGGGATCGACGTCAACTATTTCGTGCGCTCGCTGCCGGGCGTCGTGCCGATCGCGAACCTGTACATCGGCGTCGGCAAGGGCGTCGTGTTCGGCATGCTGATCGCACTGGTCGCGTGCCATTTCGGCTTCCGGATCAAGGCGAACTCGCAGAGCCTCGGCGAAGGCACGACCACGTCGGTCGTGTCGTCGATCACGGTCGTGATCCTCGCCGACGCGGTGTTCGCGATCCTGTTCCAGAACGTGGGGCTCGGATGAACGCATCGAACGAAACGACCGCGCATGCGGCGGCCATCGGCGCCGGGTCGGTCGGCCCGCGGCCGGCCGGGGAGGCCGACGCCGGCGACCTCGTGATCGAGGTGCGCAACCTGACCAAGCGCTACGGGCGCAACATCATTCACCAGAAGCTCGACTTCGACGTGCGGCGCGGCGAGATCGTGTCGATCGTCGGCGGCTCGGGCTCCGGCAAGACGACGCTCGTGCGGCAGATCCTTGGCCTCGAGCGGCCGACGTCGGGCACGATCAAGGTATTCGGCGAGGATACGGCGACGATCGACGACGCGAGCGCGCGGATGATGCGCACGCGCTCGGGGATGCTGTTCCAGCAGGGCGCGCTGTTCTCGTCGATGACGGTGTTCGACAACGTCGCGCAGCCGCTGCGCGAGCTCGGCCGCGTGCCGCCGGACCTGCTGCACGACATCGTGATGCTGAAGCTCGAGATGGTCGGCCTGCCGTGCAAGCACGCGTCCAAGATGCCGGCCGCGCTGTCGGGCGGGATGGTGAAGCGGGTCGGCATCGCGCGCGCGATCGCGCTCGAGCCCGAGCTGCTGTTCCTCGACGAGCCGACGGCCGGTCTCGATCCGCAGGCGTCGGACGAATTCGTCGAACTGATCGCGACGCTGCACCGCACGCTGGGGCTGACCGTCGTGATGGTGACGCACGATCTCGACACGATGGTCGCGCTGTCGACCCGCGTCGCGGTGCTGGCCGACCGCAAGGTGCTGGTCGCCGCGCCTGTCGAGGAGGCCGCGAACGTCGACCATCCGTTCATTCACGAATATTTCCTGGGGCTGCGCGGGCGCCGCGCATTGCAGGCGCTGCCGCCCGAGCGGCGCGCGAAGCTGCCGAAGGCGGCCCTCGAACCGGCGCTGTCGAGCGTCGAGTTGTAACAGGCAAGGACAAGGAACCCTCTGATGGAAAACAAATCACATGCGTTCTGGGCCGGCCTGTTCACGATCGCGCTGACGCTCGCGATCGCGGGCACCGTGTTCTGGTTCAACGTCGACCGCACCGTTCGCGTGCCGTACGACCTGCTCGCGCGCACCAATGTGACGGGGCTGTTCCCGGACGCGGCCGTGCGTTTTCGCGGCCTCGACGTCGGCAAGGTGCAGTCGATCGGTTTCGACCGCACGCATCCGGGCCAGATCCGGATCCGCATCCTCGTCGACCACGACGCGCCGATCACGCAGTCGACCTACGGCAGCCTCGGCTTCCAGGGAGTGACGGGCATCGCGTTCGTGCAGCTCGAGGATACGGGGCGCGACCTGGCGCCGCTGCCGTCGTCGGCGAAGTCGATCGCGCAGATCCCGATGCGGCCGAGCCTGTTCGACCAGATCCAGGAGCGCGGCGACGTGCTGCTGCGCCAGCTCGAGCTGGCGGCCAAGAGCGCGAACGCGCTGATGTCGCCCGAGATGCGCGAGCAGTTGCGTGCGACGGCAGAGAGCCTGCAGCACGCGGCCGACGGCGCGGCGACGCTGACGAAGCAGCTCGGTCCGGCGGTCACCGCGCTGCCGGAGACGATGCACGAGGTGAATCGCGCGATGGCGTCGGCGAACACGCTGCTGCAGCCGAACGGGCCGCTCGTGTCGAACCTGAACAAGGCCGGTACGGCCGCCGAGCAGGTCGGCGTCGCGCTGAACGACCTGAACGCGCGCGTGCAGTACGACACGCTGCCGCGCTTCAATTCGCTGGCCGGCAGCGTCGGCGACGCGTCGCGGCAATTGAAGGACGTGGCCGGTGAACTCGGCCGCAACCCGCGCAGTCTGTTGTTCGGTTCGCCCGGCGCGGCGCCGGGGCCCGGCGAAGCAGGCTTCGTCTGGCCCGGTGCGACCGCCGGGAAATGAAGCGCGCATCCATTGCCCGTCCGGCCGGAAACGGCCGGGCCATGACGCCTATCGAAACCGGAAACCTCATGCAGGAACATGCCATGCCACGAATCCTTGACCGCGCGCTGCGTCCCGCCGCGGCCGCGCTTGCCGTGCTGACGCTCGCGCTGGCGGCCGGCTGCGCCGGCAACAGCGCGGTGCTGTCGAATGTTCGCTACGACCTCGGGCCACCGTCGTCGGTCGTGACGGCCGGTTCGGGCCCCGCGCTGAAGGTGCTCGACGTCGTCGCGCCCGACGCGCTCGACTCGGACAAGTTCGCGTACCGCCTTGCCTACGCGGATGCGCAGCACGTGGCCGCCTATCGCGACAGCCGCTGGACCGCGCCGCCCGCGCAACTGCTCACGCAGCGGCTGCGCGGCGCGCTGTCGTCGCGCGGCGCGGTGCTCGAAGGGGCCGACGGCGTGCGCGCGCCGACCCTCAAGGTCGACCTGAACGAATTCGAACAGGTGTTCGACGGGCAGTCGCAGAGCCACGGCGCGGTGACCGCGCGCGCGACGCTGACGCTCGACGGCAAGGTGCTCGGCCAGCGCACGTTCGTCGCGCGGGCACCGTCGAGCACGCCGGACGCCGCAGGCGGCGCGCGCGCTCGCGGCGGCGAGCGACGAGCTCGTGTCGCAGATCGCCGCATGGGCCGGCATGCAGGCGTACGCGGGCACGCCGTGACGCGACCCGCGCAGCCGCGATGAACGCGACCGGCACGCATCGCGCATCGCCGCTCGCGCGGCAGGCCTTCGCCGCTTACGCGGCGCTCGTCGTCTACGCGTCGCTGTATCCGTTCGACGGCTGGGTGTCGCTCGGCATCGGGCCGTTCGATTACCTGTTCGCACCGATGCAGCGCTACGTGACCGCCTTCGACGTGGTCACGAACGTGCTCGGCTATCTGCCGTTCGGCGCGCTCGGCGTGCTCGCGCTGCACCCGCGCTGGCGCGGCGTGGCCGCGACGCTGATCGCGGGTGCGCTCGGCGTGCTGCTGTCGGGCGCGATGGAAGCGCTGCAGACCTACCTGCCGACGCGCGTCGCGTCGAATCTCGATCTCGGCGCCAACGCGCTCGGCGCATTGCTGGGCGCGGCGCTCGTCGCGCCGGCCACGGGCGCGCTGCTCGACCGCGGCGCGCTGCGCCGGCTGCGTTTCGCGTGGTTCGAGGCCGACGGCGCGACACCGCTGCTGCTGGCCGCGCTGTGGCCGTTCGCGATCCTGTTTCCGTCGCCGTTCCTGTTCGGCATCGGCGACTGGCCGGCCGCGCTGTGGGAACGCGCCGACGCGTCGATGCAGGACGCGCTGCTCGCGTGGCTGCCGGCCGCGTGGCGCGTCAGCGAATGGCCGGAGCGGGTCGACGGCTGGCTGTCCGATTCCGCGTGGGAGGCCGTGCTCGGCGGGCTGATGCTGTTCGCCGCGCTGGCGATCGCGTCGCTCGCCATGCGGCCGCGCGCGCCGCGCATCCGGCTGCTGGTCGCGCTGGTCGTCGTCACGCTCGTGCTGAAGGCGGCCGCGACGTTCATGCAGTCGGCCACCGGCCTCGTCGTCGTGTGGGCGACGCCCGGCGCGCGGCTCGGCATCGAGCTCGGCTTCGCCGCCGCGCTCGTCGCGCTGCGCGTGCCGCAGACCTGGCGCGCGGCGCTCGCGGCGCTGGCGCTGCTGGCCGGCGTGGCACTCGTGAACCTGCTGCCGGTCAACCCGTTCTTCGACTTCACGCTGTCGGGCTGGCGGCAGGGCCGCTACGTGCACTTCAACAGCATCGCGCGCTGGCTCGCGTGGATCTGGCCCTATGCGGCGCTGATCTGGCTCGGCCAGCGCGTCGAGCATGCGTGGCTGCCGGGCGCGCTGCGCCGCTGACCGGGCCGCCGGGGTGGGGCGGCAGCGGCGCTTGCGCGGGCAGCCGCGTGCGCCGGTCGCTATAATCGTCCGCATCCTCCGTTGCCTCCCGCGCAACGGCAATCCATCGCCCTTCTTTTCGGCACGGCGTCGCGCCGGGCCGCTCGTCACCACCATGGATTCCTACTACCAGCACCACGTCTTCTTCTGCCTGAACCAGCGCGAACCGGGCGCCGAACGTCCGAGCTGCGCGCAATGCGATGCGCAGACCATGCAGGAGTACGCGAAAAAGCGCGTGAAGGAACTCGGCCTCGCGGGGCCCGGCAAGGTTCGCATCAACAAGGCCGGCTGCCTCGACCGCTGCGAGGAAGGGCCCGTGATGGTCGTGTATCCGGAAGGCACGTGGTACACGTACGTCGACCAGGCCGACATCGACGAGATCGTCGAATCGCACCTGCGCGACGGCAAGGTCGTCGACCGCCTGAAGATCTGAGCGGGCCGGCCGAATGAACGTACATACGCAGAAATCGCTGATCGCGGGTCCGGTCGGGCAGATCGAAATCGCGGTCGACCTGCCGGATGCCGTGCGCGAAAGCGGCGCCGCGCCGCGCGGCATCGCGCTCGTCGCCCATCCGCATCCGCTGTTCGGCGGCACGATGGACAACAAGGTCGCGCAGACGCTCGCGCGCACGCTCGTGCAGCTGAACTACGTCGTCTACCGGTCGAACTTCCGCGGCGTCGGCGCCACCGAAGGCGTGCACGACAACGGCGCCGGCGAAGCCGACGACCTGCTCGCGGTGCTCGCGCACATGCGCGCGCAGCCCGCGTACGCGGACCTGCCGCTCGTGCTCGCGGGCTTCTCGTTCGGCACCTTCGTGCTGTCGCACGTCGCGAAGCGGCTGCGCGACGCGGGCGAGTCGATCGAGCGGATGGTGTTCGTCGGCACGGCCGCGAGCCGCTGGCAGGTGGCCGACGTGCCCGAGAACACGCTCGTGATCCACGGCGAAACCGACGACACGGTGCCGATCGCGTCGGTGTACGACTGGGCGCGGCCGCAGGAGCTGCCGGTCGTCGTGATCCCCGGCGCCGAGCATTTCCTGCATCGCAAGCTGCACGTGCTGAAGCGCATCATCGTCGACGCGTGGCGGTAACCGGCGCCCGCGCGCGGGGGTGACGGCCGCAGGCCGGTGCCCGCAGCGCGTGCCCGCGCTTGCCGCGGGCGCGACCCGCCCGCGCGGCATCGCGCCGCACGCGGCGCTCGCTTCGACTTGCACGCCGCCTGCACGCGCCTTTCGAGGGGCTTCACGCGCGATCGCCTACGGCAGCTGCCCGAGGCCGAGGCGCGCTGCCCGCCGACGGGTCGGGGCTCGACTTCCGCCGCCCTCGATGTGCCGTCTTTCCGCATCCGTGGCGGCATCGCCAGGCGCCCCGGCGCGGCCGGGCGGTGCGCCGGTTTGCGCGATGCCGCGAGCGCGAGTCGGCCGGCACATCGACACCGTTTCGCACCGAACGCGCCACAAGGTTCGCGAAAACGCCCTGCGCGGCCACGTATAATGGCCGGATTCCGCGTCGCCCGCGGCCCGGCTGGGCCCATGCGGCGCTCGTTTCGCCGCCTGTCCGCCCGCTCGCGACGGCCGCGAACCGAACGCGTCCGCACGAGTCCAACCGGCGCGTTTCGCGCCGCCCGACGCTGTCGGGCGCGTGCCCGGAACGCCCGCCGCCTTGCCGTTCAACCCTGCGCGTTTCGCACCGCACTTTCTGCCATCAGCCTGAATCGATCATGCGTCTGTCTTCCCAAGGCCTCAAGTCCCTCGCTTCCTCCATCGCCTTCGGCACCGCCGCGCGCAACGTCGCGCTCGGCGTGATGCTGCCCGTCGCGCTCGCATCGACGATCGTCGTCGCCGAGGCGAAACCGGCCGCCAAGGCCAAGGCCGCGCATGCGGCGCCGGCCGCCGAGCAGTTCACCGGCGCGCCCGCGACCTACATGCCGGGCGCGGTGCCGCCGCCGGGCGTGAACGCGCGCTCGTGGGTGCTCGTCGACGCGACCAGCAACACGGTGCTCGCATCGGGCAATGCGGACGAACGCGTCGAGCCGGCCTCGCTGACGAAGCTGATGACCGCGTACCTCGTGTTCGAGGCGCTCGACAAGAAGAAGATCTCGATGGAACAGATCGTCACGCCGAGCGACGCCGTGCGCCGCGTCGGCCGCGACGAGTCGCGCATGTTCATCGAGGCGAACAAGCCGGTGTCCGTGCATGACCTCGTGTACGGGATGATCATCCAGTCGGGCAACGACGCCGCGATCGCGCTGGCCGAACTCGTCGGCGGCAGCGAAGGGCAGTTCGTCACGCTGATGAACGACGAAGCGCAGCGCCTCGGCATGAAGGGCACGCACTTCGCCGACGTGAACGGCATGCCCGACCCGAACCACTACACGACGGCCGGCGACCTCGCGAAGCTGTCCGCGCACCTGATCCGCGATTTTCCGCAGTACTACAGCATCTTCTCGGAGAAGGAATTCAAGTACAACAACATCCGCCAGGGCAACCGCAACCGCCTGCTGTGGCTGGATCCGACGGTCGACGGCCTGAAGACGGGCCATACGCAGGCGGCCGGCTACTGCCTGATCGCATCGGCGAAGCGCGCGATTCCGGGCGTCGACGGCCAGCGCCGCCTGGTGTCGGTGATGATGGGCGAGCAGAAGGAAGGCGAGCGCACGCAGGACAGCATGAAGATGCTGAACTACGGCTACAGCGCGTTCGATTCGGTGCGCCTGTTCAAGGGCGGCCAGGCGATCTCGACGCCGCGCCTCTACAAGGGCAAGGAAAACACCGTGCAGGTCGGCGTGAAGAGCGACCAGTGGGCGACCGTGCCGCGCGGCCTCGGCGACAAGGTCAAGACGGAGGTCGACGTCAACGCGCCGCTGATCGCGCCGCTCGCGGAAGGCCAGCAGGTCGGCACCGTGAAGATCGTCGCCGACGGCAAGACGCTGTCCGAATTCCCGGTCGTCGCACTGCAGGCGGTGCCGGAAGCGGGTATCTTCGGGCGTATCTGGGACTCGATCCTGCTGATGTTCAGCAAGAAGAAGTAAGCCCGACGGGCCTTTGTTTTCACGACTTCATCCCCATCTGTCATCACTATGAGCCAAGCCGAATTCGAACCGATCGTCTACCTCAGCGTTGCGTCGCAGGAGGAACTGGTGCCGCTGTCCGAAGCCCGTGTGCCGGTGCTCGACCGCGGGTTCATCTTCGGCGACGGCGTGTATGAAGTCGTGCCCGTTTATGCGCACGACGGCGCGCACGTGCCGTTCCGGATCGATCAGCATCTGGAGCGGCTCGCGCGCAGCCTGAAGAAGATCGGCATCGACGATCCGCACGACGCGGCCGGCTGGCGCGCGCTGATCGAGCACGTGGTCGCGGCGAATGCCGAAGGCCTCGGCGACGGCAACGCGCTCGTCTACCTGCAGGTGACGCGCGGCGTCGCGAAGCGCGGCCATGCGTTCCCGGCGGACGCGGTGCCGACGGTGTTCGCGATGACGAGCCCGCTGCGCCTGCCGTCGGAAGAGGAGCGCGCGAAGGGCGTGCGCTGCGTGACGGCCGAGGATCGCCGCTGGCTGCATTGCGACATCAAGTCGATCTCGCTGCTCGGCAACGTGCTGATGGCGCAGCATGCGGCGGAGCGCGACGCGTTCGAGACGCTGCAGCTGCGCGACGGCAACCTGACCGAAGGTTCGTCGTCGAACGTGTGGATCGTGAAGAACGGCGAGCTGATCGCACCGCCGCGCAGCAACAAGATCCTCGAAGGGATCCGCTACGCGCTGGTCGAGCAGCTGGCCGACGAATGCAAGATCCCGTTCGTCGCGCGCGAGATCAGCGAAGTGGAGTTGCGCGCGGCCGACGAGATCATGATCACGTCGGCCACGAAGGAAGTGCTGCCCGTCACGTTGCTCGACGACCTGCCCGTCCAGGGCGGCAAGCCGGGCCCCGTGTTCGCGGCGTTGTACGACGCGTACCAGCGTGCGAAGGCACGCGAGTTTGAACAGTTTGACCTAACCCGGAGAAAGTGATGAGCGAACCGACCAAAACCATCGAGGTGACCGGCGCGATCGATACCCGGAAGGAGTCGCTGCTGGAGTTTCCGTGCGATTTCCCGATCAAGATCATGGGCAAGGCGCACCCGGAGTTCAAGGACACGATCTTCAAGGTCGTGGCCGTTCACGACAACGAGATCGATGTCGAGAAGATCGAGGAGCGCGCGTCGAGCGGCGGCAATTACACGGGCCTCACGATCACCGTGCGCGCGACGAGCCAGGAGCAGCTCGACAGCATCTACCGCGCACTGACCGGCCATCCGATGGTCAAGGTCGTCCTTTAAGCGCCTTCCAGCCGCCTGAGCGCTTTCCATCCTCCTTCCCGCGCGCACTCGGCGGGGGTCTTCCCCGCCGCGCGCCGCGCGTCCAGCTCGTCGCACAGCCGCTTGTATTCCACGACCTGCTCGAACAGCCAGGTCCTGAACGCCTGCACGCGCGGCGTGTTCAGAAGCGGCGGCGGGCACACGAAAAAATAGTGCCACGGGCTCTGCCCGTCGATGTCGAACAGGCGCACGATGCGCCCGTCGAGCAGGTCGTGTACCGCGAGCGAGCGGCGTACCAGCGCGATGCCCTGGCCGTCGATCGCGGCCAGCAGCAGGTTCGACGAATCCTGGTACAGCACCCCCCCGTTTCGGCTCGGTCAGCGTATCGAGCCCGGCCGCGTCGAACCACGGCCGCCACAGCTCGTCGTCCGAGCGCAGCAGGTTGTAGTGGACGAGATCGGCGGGCGTTTGCGGCAGCTTGCCGCCGTTCAGCGTCGGCGCACAGGCCGGAAAGAACACCTCCTCGAACAGCGGCTCGACGTGCAGCCCCGGATAGGTGCCGGAGCCGAAGCGGATCGCGAGGTCGACGTCGTCGCGCGCGAAATCGGTGAGCGAGTTGGTCGACTGCAGCTCGACGTCGATTTCCGGATGCCGCTCGATGAACGAGCCGATGCGCGGCGTGATGAAGCGCGCGGCGAACGACGACAGCATCGACACGACGAGCCGCCGGTCGCGGTCGCTCGAGCGCACCTCGCGCGTCGCGTCCGCGATCACCATCAGCGCGGTGCGGATCTGCTGCGCGTAGCGCATGCCGGCGTCGGTCAGGCACAGCCGCTTGCCGTTGCGTGTGAACAGCTGCACGCCGAGCTCCTCCTCGAGTGCGCGAACCTGATGGCTGACCGCGCCGTGCGTGACGTACAGCTCGTCGGCGGCGCGCGAGAAATTCTCGTGACGGGCGGCGGCTTCGAACGCGCGAATCGCGTTCAGCGCAGGCAGCTGGCGGAGGTCCATTTGCTAATTTTCCTCACATCGACGTGAAAATTGGTCGTTTTGTCGGACGCCTTGAAGTGTCTACGATTGTAGCCATCGAAGCACTTATTGGCGGAGTCGATCATGCAAGAAATCTCTTCAAGCATCACGTTCGAAATCCCGGCGGGCGAAACCGTACCGATGAAGGTACAACGCAGCACGCGGCTGATCGTTCAATGCGGGCCGGTCTGGGCCACGCGCAGCAACGACGTCGACGACTACTTCCTGGTCGACGGCGAGACGCTGAAGCTGCGCCGCGGCGAGCGGCTGTGGCTCAGCGCGGAAGGCCGCGAGGGCGCGTGCGTCGCGTTCTCGGTGTCGCGGCCGCCCCGGGAGGTCGCGCTCGGCGGGCTGGCACGGCTGCGCGAACGCGTGAGCGCACTGTTCCACGACGGCTGGCGCACGGTCTGACCTGCATGTCGTCCGACGGATACCGGCGATCCGTCCCCGTCCCAAGGCCGGCGAGACCCATGGGTTTTCGGTAAACTACCGCCCATGTCCGTTTCGCCGGTTTCCATCGTGTCCACCCCTGTCGCCGTTTCCGCATCGCCCGCCGATTCCCCGGCCCAGCCGGTCACCGTGCGCTGGCGGGGCCTCGAGGCCTACGAGACGAGCTTCGACGCGATGCGCGCGTTCACCGACGCGCGTACGGCCGATACCGGCGACGAGATCTGGGTGGTCGAGCATTCGCCCGTCTACACGCTCGGCCAGGCCGGCGACCCGGCCCACCTGCTGGTGGCCGACAGCGGCGTGCCGCTCGTGAAGGTCGACCGCGGCGGACAAATCACCTACCACGGCCCCGGCCAGATCGTCGTCTACCTGCTGCTGGACCTGCGCCGGCGCAAGCTGATGGTGCGCACGCTCGTGACGAAGATCGAGGAGGCCGTGATCGAAACCCTCGCGGCGTATAATCTCGCTTCGGTCCGCAAGGCGGGCGCGCCGGGGATCTACGTGGCATCCGGCGTGCACGAGGGCGCGAAAATCGCGGCCCTCGGCCTGAAGATCCGCAACGGCTGCAGCTATCACGGGCTCAGCCTGAACGTGAAGATGGATCTGCGCCCGTTTCTTGCGATCAACCCGTGCGGCTATGCCGGACTGGAAACCGTCGACATGGCGAGCCTCGAGGTTGCCGCCGACTGGAACGACGTCGCGCACACGCTGGTGCGCCGTCTGATCGCCAACCTCGACGGCGCATCCGCGGCCGCCGACAAGCCGCAGGCACTGGAACAATCGAATGACTGACGTTACCGCTTCTCCCGCACCGGCCGATTCGGCCGCCACCGCTGCCTACGATCCGACCGCCAAGCAGAAGGCGCAGGCGAAGACGGCGCGCATCCCGATCAAGGTCATTCCGATCGAGAAGCTGAAGAAGCCCGAGTGGATCCGCGTGAAGGCGGCCACCGGCAGCTCGCGCTTCAACGAGATCAAGACGATCCTGCGCGAGCACAACCTGCACACCGTGTGCGAGGAAGCGAGCTGCCCGAACATCGGCGAATGCTTCGGCAAGGGCACCGCGACGTTCATGATCATGGGCGACAAGTGCACGCGCCGCTGCCCGTTCTGCGACGTCGGCCACGGCCGCCCCGATCCGCTCGACGCCGACGAACCGAAGAACCTCGCGCGCACGATCGCCGCGCTGAAGCTCAAGTACGTGGTGATCACGAGCGTCGACCGCGACGACCTGCGCGACGGCGGCGCCGCCCACTTCGTCGAGTGCATCCGCGAAGTGCGCGAGCAGTCGCCGGAAACGCGCATCGAGATCCTGACGCCGGACTTCCGCGGCCGTCTCGACCGCGCGATCTCGATCCTGAACGCCGCACCGCCCGACGTGATGAACCACAACCTCGAAACGGTGCCGCGCCTGTACAAGGAAGCGCGCCCGGGTTCGGACTACGCGCACTCGCTGAAGCTCCTGAAGGACTTCAAGGCGCAGCATCCGGACGTCGCGACGAAATCGGGCCTGATGGTCGGCCTCGGCGAGACGGAGGAGGAAATCCTGCAGGTGATGCGCGACCTGCGCGCGCACGACGTCGACATGCTGACGATCGGCCAGTACCTGCAACCGTCCGAGCACCACCTGCCGGTGCGCGCGTACGTGCATCCGGACACGTTCAAGATGTACGAGGAAGAGGCGTACAAGATGGGCTTCACGCACGCGGCCGTCGGCGCGATGGTGCGGTCGAGCTATCACGCCGATCTGCAGGCGCACGGGGCCGGCGTGGTCTGAGCGCCGCGTTCGCGCAGCAGTCTCATGCAGTCGAAACAAGCCCGCAGCGATGCGGGCTTTTTCGTTGCCGCGCCGGCCGTCCGTGCTGCCGCACGGCAATCGCCACCCGACCGGACACGCGATCCGGTCGAACGTGGAAAGCAAAGCTGAAACGGCATCGATAGCTTCGCAGGATAAGTTCGCTCCCGCGGCACACAAAGCTCGTAAAGTCGGCTCTCCCGCAGCAATGCCCGCATTCCGAAGGAGAGCCGCATGTCCCGTTTCAGCTTCATCCGCCGCGCCGTCGTCGCGCTGACCGCCTTTGCCGCGCTCGGCGCGGCGCACGCCGAATCGCGCGAAGTCGTGATCGCGTACCAGGACATGGTCGTGCCGTGGCGTTACGCGCAGGCGAGCGGTGAAGTCGAAAAGGCGACCGGCTACAAGGTCACGTTCCGCAAGCTCGACAGCGGCGCCGACGTGATCCGCGCGCTCGCGTCGGGCTCCGTGCAGCTCGGCGAAGCCGGGTCGAGCCCGATCGCCGCCGGTCTGTCGCAGGGGCTCGACATCTCGCTGTTCTGGGTGCTCGACAACATCAACGACGCCGAGGCGCTCGTCGCGCGCAACGGCTCGGGCGTCACGAACGTCGCATCGCTGAAGGGCAAGAAGATCGGTGTGCCGTTCGTATCGACGTCGCACTTCCATACGCTCGTCGCGCTGCAGGCAGCGGGCGTCAATCCGAACGACGTGAAGATCGTCAACCTGCGTCCGCCCGAAGTCGCGGCCGCATGGGCGCGCGGCGACATCGACGCGACCTACATCTGGGATCCGGTGCTCGCGAAGGTCAAGCAGTCGGGCACCGTGCTGACGACGTCGGGCCAGGTTGCGAAAGAAAGTGGCAAGGCGACCTTCGACGGCTTCGTCGTGAGCCGCAAGTTCGCGCGCGAGAATCCCGAGTTCGTCACGCGCTTCGTGAAGGTGCTCGCGGCGGCGGACGCCGACTACCGCACGCATGCGGCGGCATGGAAGGTCGGCTCGCCGCAGGTCGCCGCGGTCGCGAAGGTGTCGGGCGCGAACGCGCAGGACGTGCCGGCGAGCCTCGCGCTCTACGCGTTTCCGACGGCAGCCGAGCAGGCGTCGCCGACGTGGCTCGGCGGCGGCGCGCAATCGGGCGCCGCGAAGTCGCTCGCGGCCACGGCCACGTTCCTCAAATCGCAGGGCACGATCCAGACGGTGCTGTCCGACTATTCGGCCGGCGTCGATCCGCAGTTCGTGCAGAAGGCCGCGCGCTGAGCGCGGCGATCATCGCGGAGTCCCGAGCATGAGCACGCTGGAAGTCCGTCAGGTATCGGTTGCCTATCCGGGCGAGCGCGGCAGGCCGACGACGCAGGCGCTCGCGCGCGTCGACCTGCGTATCGATGCCGGTGAATTCGTCGTCGCGCTCGGCGCCTCCGGGTGCGGGAAGACGACACTGCTGAACTGCATGGCCGGCTTCGTCGCGCCGACGACGGGCGACGTGCGCGTCGACGGCGTGCCCGTCACGGGCCCGGGCGCCGATCGCGGCGTCGTGTTCCAGAAGTACGCGTTGCTGCCGTGGCTCGACGTGCTCGACAACGTCGCGCTCGGGCTGCGCTTCGCGCGCGTGAAGAAGGCCGAACGCGAGGCGCGGGCGCGACAGATGCTCGCGCTCGTCGGGCTCGACCATCATGCGCATGCGCGCGTGTACGAGCTGTCGGGCGGGATGCAGCAGCGTGTCGGCATCGCGCGTGCGCTCGCGAGCGACCCGCGCGTGCTGCTGATGGACGAGCCGATGGGCGCGCTCGACGCGATGACGCGCGGCTCGATGCAGGCGCTCGTGCTCGACGTGTGGGCGCGTACCGGCAAGACCGTGTTCTTCATCACGCACGATGTCGAGGAGGCGTTGTTTCTCGCGACGCGTCTCGTCGTGATGACACCGGGCCCGGGGCGCATCGCGGAAACCTTCGAGCTGCCGTTCGCGCGTCGCTACGTCGAATCGCGCGATGCGCGCGCGGTGAAGTCGTCGCCGGATTTCATCGCGTGGCGCGAGCGGCTGATCGCGTACCTGCATCGCGACGAGGCCGTCGCGGAGCACGCATGACGAGCGAACTCGCGCGGCACGGCGCGGCCGTCGGGCGCGGCCGGAACAGCACTTTGCACAGGCAGGACAGCATGAGCACGCAGGATTCGTGGGCGGCCGATCGCGCGGCCGCGGGTATCGAGCAGGGCGGTCGCACGGAACACGAGGCGGCGGTGCGTCGTGCGTCGTCGTCGCGCCGCTACCGGCTGCCGGGGGAAGGGAAGACCGCGCGACTGAGCGCGGCGACGGTCGCGGCGCTGGCCGTGCTGTGGTGGGTCGCGACGCATCGCCAATGGCTGCCGCCGCTGTTCCTGCCCGCGCCGGAAGCCGTATGGGCGGCGTTCGTCGATGCGTGGCACGGGCGCATCCAGGGCGGCCTGCCGCTGTCCGACCATCTGCTGTGGAGCGCCGCGCGCGTGTTCGGCGCATTCCTGCTCGCGACCGCGATCGGCGTGCCGGCCGGCATCCTGATGGGCGTGAGCCGCGTCGCGCGCGGCGTGCTCGATCCGCTGCTGGAGTTCTACCGGCCGCTGCCGCCGCTCGCGTACCTGCCGCTCGTCGTGATCTGGTTCGGCATCGACGAGACGGCGAAGCTCGTCGTGATCTTTCTCGCCTGCTTCGCGCCGATCGCGATGGCCGCACGCGCCGGCGTGCGCGCGGCGACGGTCGAGCAGATCAACGCCGCATATTCGCTCGGCGGCAGCTTCGCGCAGATCGTGCGCCACGTGGTGCTGCCGGCCGCGCTGCCGGAAATCCTCACCGGGCTGCGGATCGCGATCGGCTTCGGCTGGACGACGCTCGTCGCGGCCGAGATGGTCGCCGCGACGGCCGGGCTCGGGCAGATGGTGCTCAATGCGTCGAGCTTCCTGCGCACCGATATCGTCGTGATGGGCATCCTGATCATCGGCGCGATCGCGTGGCTGTTCGATCTCGCGATGCGGTGGGTCGAGCGGCGCGTCGTGCCGTGGAAGGGGCGCGGCTGAAGCAGCGCGCGACACGCCCGGATCGGCTGGCGCACGACCGTCAGCGGCCGGGCGTAAGCGGCGGTGAATTCGGCGACGAATGCATCGCGCGGCAGTCGGGGCACCGACGCGCATCGCCGTACCGGCGATGCCGGCCGCCTGCAATCACGCGCTCATGTTCTGCGCTTGCGCAGGCGCTGCGTCGAGCGAAGCCGCCGGGTCGATCAGCCACGTGAAGTTGTCGCTCATCGCCCTCACTCGCCCATCGCCACCCCTTCCCGACGCGGATCCGCGCCGCCGAACCACACCGTCTGCCCCTGCACGTTCAGCCGCTGGATCCCCTGCAGCCCGGAGTTCATCTCGACGACCTGCACGTCGTGCCCGCGGCCCTTGAGCCCGTCGGCGAGCGCCTCCGACACGCGGCCGCGCTCCAGTTGCGTCGGCCCGTTCATCGACCCGAAGTTCGGCAGCGCGATCGCCTGCTGCATCGTCATGCCCCAGTCGAGCACGCCGACCAGCGTCTTCGCGACGTGGTTGATGATCGCGGGGCCGCCTGCCGAGCCGACGACCATCGTCACCTGTTTCGTCTTCTTGTCGAACACGAGTTCCGGCGACATCGCCGAGCGCGGCCGCTTGCCCGGCTGCACGCGGTTCGCGACCGGCCGGCCGTTGTCGTTCGACACGAACGAGAAATCGGTGAGCTGGTTGTTCAGCATGAAGCCGCGCACCATCAGCCGCGAGCCGAACGCATCCTCGATGCTGGTCGTCATCGACAGCGCCTGGCCGTAGCGGTCGACGATCGCGATGTCGGACGTCGACGGCCGTTCGGGGCTGCGATCGTCGGCCATCGCGAGCGTCGCGCCCTGCGGCGTGCCGGCCTGCGCGACGCCCATGCTGGTGTCGCCGATCAGCCGCGCGCGCTGCGCGAGATAGGTTTTGTCGGTGAGGCTCGCCCAGCTGCCGCCCGGCAGCGGCACGAAATCGGGATCGGCGACGTAACGCGCGCGGTCCGCATACGCGAGGCGGCCGGCCTCGCTGAACAGGTGCGCGGCGAACGGCGTCGGCTCGTAGCCGACATCGTTGCGCACCGGCTTCTGCGCGCCGATCTGCTGCCAGTCGGGCATCGCCTCGAGGATGCCGAGCATCTGCGCGATCGCGAGGCCGCCCGACGACGGCGGCGGCATCCCGCACACCACCGAGCGCCGGTAGTCGGCGCACAGCGGCGTGCGCACCTTCGCCTTGTAGCGCGCGAGATCCTGCAGCGACAGCAGGCCCGGGTTGGTCGGGTGCCTGCGCACCTTCGTGACGATGTCGCGCGCGATCGCGCCGCTGTAGAACGCATTCGCGCCGCGCTCGGCGACCTGGCGCAGCACGGTCGCGAGCGCGGGGTTCTTCAGCACCGTGCCGGCCGCCTTCGGCGTGCCGTCGGCGTTGTAGAAGTACGCGCGCGCGGCCGGGTCGTTCTTCAGGTACCGGTCGTTCGCGATCAGCGTCGCGAGCCGCGGGCTGATCGTGAAGCCCCGCTCGGCGAGCCGGATGGCCGGCTGGAACAGCCGGCGCCACGGCAGCTTGCCGTGCGCGCGGTGCGCGGCGTCGAGCATGCGCAGCACGCCCGGCGTGCCGACCGAGCGGCCGCCGACGACACCTTCGTAGAAGCTCATCGGCTGGCCGGTCGGCCCGTAGAACAGCCGGTCGGTCGCGGCGGCCGGCGCGGTCTCGCGGCCGTCGTACGCCTGCGCCGTCTTGCCGTCGAAGTACAGCATGAACGCGCCGCCGCCGATCCCCGACGATTGCGGCTCGACGAGCGCGAGCACCATCTGCGTCGCGATCGCCGCGTCGATCGCGGTGCCGCCGGCCTTCAGCATGTCGTAGCCGGCCTGCGTCGCAAGCGGGTTCGCGGCCGCGATCATGAAGTGCTGCGAGGTCCAGCCCGGCTTGTCGGTCCATCCCGACGACAGTTCGGGCGCGTGAACGCCGGGCAGCGGGACGGCCGCGCCCGATGCGGCGGCGACCGGGACGACGGCGCCCGACGGCGCGGACGGGGACGTGCAGCCGGCGTTGAACGCGACGAGCGCGACGGCGGCAAGCAGCGTCCAGGGACGCGGGTGCGGGCGAATCCGGTCGAACATTGAACCCTCGGCAGCAGTGAATGCGAATGAGGCGACGGCGCCGGCGCAACGCGGCTGCCGGCCCGGCGCGCTATTGTCGCCGCGCCGCCGGCGGATTGTCATCCGACAGAAAACCCTGACGAATCGCGGCGGGCCCGCCCCGGCCGGTCTTTCCGGCCTGTTCGAGGATGAACTCTATGAACGTCGACGTCGCGCGCGTGTGATGCCGGTTCGGCATGTACAGCATGTACATGTGCGTGCCGAAGATGCTGAGCCGGTACGCGTCGAGCGACGTGACGACGGTGCCGCGCCGCATGTCGTCCTGCATCACGTAGTCGGGCACGATGCCGACGCCGATGCCCGCGAGGATCGCCTGGCGCAGGAACAGGAAGTTCTCCGAAATCAACGTGGGTTCGAGCAGCACCTCGTGGCGCTCGTCGCCGAGATACGCGGCGATCCGGAGCTGCCGGCCCATCACCGTCGCGGTGACGACCGGCGCGGCGGCCAGCGCGCCGAGGCTCGACGGCATCCCGTGCGCGGCCGCGAACGCCGGCGACGCGCACGCGACGTAGCGCACCGCGCCCATGTCGCGCGCGACGAGGTTCTGCGGCGGCTCGGACATCACGCGGATCGCGATGTCGACTTCGTCGCGCATCAGGTCTTCGACGCGATTCTCGAACACGACGTCGAGCACGATGCCCGGGTGCAGCCGCTTGAACGCGAGCAGCCAGTCGGACATCACCATCTGCCCGTAGCCGCTCGGCACCGACAGCCGCACGCGGCCCTGCAGGTCCTGGCCGAGCGTCGTCACCGATTCCTGCGCGGCGAGCAGTTCGTTGCGGATGCGCCGGCCGTGCTCGTACAGCTTCAGCCCGATCTCGGTCGGCTCGATGCGCCGCGTCGTACGCCGCACCAATTGCTGGCCGATCGAGCGTTCCAGCTGGTTCAGCCGGTAGCTGACGTTCGCGCGGCTCATCTTGAGCCGCTGGGCGGCCTTGCTGAGATTGCCGGCGTCGAGGATCTCGACGAGCAGCGTCAGCGCGTTCAGGTCCATGTTTTCGCTCCTGATCCATCCCGTTTAACGGTCGGAATGCATCCAGTGTCAAGTCAGACTTGACAGCTTGTAAAGGCAAGAGGGAATTGTCAATGAATCTCGATCAATCGAGAATCGGGTCATGCCTCGTGCACAGACTGGAGACGCCATGAATGCCCCCGCCCCCGTTACTATCTTCACGCCCCGATTGTCGGGGCTTTGGCCAGCCAGGCCCGGCATGATTCTCGCCCCCAGTCGCAGTCATGATCCGGGGGGTGTTGTCACCGGGCCTGGTGGGTGGCTGGTGATCGCTGA
>NZ_CADFDK010000011.1:210759-216114 GCF_902832885.1 Burkholderia seminalis DSM 23518 | reverse complement strand
GCGACGGCCGCGCCCGCCTTGGCGAGCTCGAGGGCGATTTCCTTGCCGATGCCGCTCGCGGCGCCCGTGACGACTGCGGTCTTGCCATTCAGATCTGCTGCCATGTCCGTCTCCTCCCGTTATCGGATCGAAAAAGTACGCGCCCGCCCCTTCGGCATTCGTCGCCGGTGCGACGCGGCGGGCCAGCCGTCATTGTGCACGATCGGCCCCGCCGTTCGCGCGCAAAACGTCTAAGCTTAAGGTCGGTTCCGTCACGCGGGAGATTCACATGCACTATCGACGGCTAGGCCGCTCCGGCCTGCAGATCAGCGCGCTTTCGCTCGGCTCCTGGGTCACGTACGGCAACCAGGTCGACCAGCGGGTCGCGCGCGAATGCCTCGCCGCGGCACGCGACGCGGGCGTCAATTTCTTCGACAACGCCGAGGTCTACGCCGGCGGCAAATCCGAGGAGATCATGGGCCACGCGCTCAAGTCGCTCGACTGGCCGCGCGTCAGCTATATCGTGTCGACGAAGTTCTTCTGGGGGCTCGCCGAGGCGCCGAACCAGTATCACACGCTGAACCGGAAATACCTGTTGAACGCCATCGACGGCTCGCTGCGCCGGCTCCAGCTCGACTATGTCGATCTCGTCTATTGCCATCGCCCCGATCCGAACACGCCGATCGAGGAAACCGTCTGGGCAATGAGCGACATGATCGTGCGCGGCAAGGCGCTGTACTGGGGCACGTCGGAATGGAGCGCCGACGAAATCCGTGCCGCATGCGAGATCGCCGAACGGCATCACCTGCGCAAGCCCGTCGTCGAACAGCCGCAGTACAACCTGTTCCACCGCACGCGGGTCGAGCACGAATATGCGCGGCTCTACGAGGATTACGGTCTCGGCCTCACGACCTGGAGCCCGCTGGCGTCGGGCCTGCTCACCGGCAAGTACCGCAACGGCGTGCCGCCCGGCAGCCGCGCGCAGTTGCAGGGTTACGACTGGATGCGTGACCGCCTGACCGATCAGGCTGCCAACGATATCGTCGAGCGGCTCGGCGGAATCGCGGCCGAGCTCGGCTGCAGCACGGGCCAGCTCGCGATCGCGTGGGCACTCGCGAATCCGCACGTCAGTTCGGTCATCACGGGCGCGTCGCGGATCGAGCAGATCGGCGACAACATGCGCGCGCTCGACGTTGCGGCGAAGCTGACGCCGGACGTGAAGCAACGCATCGAGGAGGTGGTCGGCGACGCATATGAATAAGGCGATGCACGGCCACTCGCGTACAATACGCGGCCGCATCGGCGCCCGGCCCGACGGCCGCGCGCGATCGACCGCTTTCATCGATTCACCTTTCGTTTCAGGCAGCTCGCCATGCTCAGTTATCGTCACGGTTTTCACGCAGGCAACCACGCGGACGTGCTCAAGCACGCCGTCGTCGTCCAGCTGCTGCGCTACCTGAACAAGAAGGACAAGTCGTACTGGTACATCGACACACATGCGGGTGCCGGCGTGTACTCGTTGCGCGACGGCTATGCGGCAAAAACGTCGGAATTCGACACCGGCATCGGCCGGCTGTGGGACGAAAAGAACCTGCCGGAAGCGCTGGGCGAGTATGTCGACGAAGTCCGCGCGCTGAACGACGATGGCGAACTGCGCTTCTATCCCGGTTCGCCGTACATCGCCTGGCGATCGATGCGCGAACAGGACCGCATGCGCCTGTTCGAAATGCACACGACCGAAATCGACGTGCTGCGCCACAATTTCCGCGACGCGGGGCGACGCGCGATGATCTTCGCCGGCGACGGCTTCGAAGGGATCAAGGCGCTGCTGCCGCCGCCGCCGCGACGCGCACTCGTGCTGATCGACCCGTCCTACGAGGACAAAAAGGACTACGCACGCACGGTGAGTTGCGTGACGGAATGCCTGAAGCGATTCGCGACGGGCTGCTATGCGATCTGGTACCCGCAGGTCACGCGGCTGGAGTCGCAGCGCTTTCCCGAGCAGTTGAAGCGCCTGCAGCCGAACAACTGGTTGCACCTGACGCTGACGGTATCGAATCCGCCGACGGACGGCCTGGGCCTCTACGGCAGCGGGATGTTCATCCTGAATCCGCCGTACACGCTCGCGCAGAGCATGAAAGAAACCCTGCCCTATCTGGTCGAGAAGCTGGGACAGGATAGCGGCGCCCGCTGTCAGATCGAGCACCGCGGCAACTGATCCGGCGACCGGCCGTTACGGCTGCGGCCTCGGCGCAAGCCGCGGCTGATTGACTGGCTGCCCGCCCCACGTGGGAACGTTGATATAAGGCGCGACGAACAGCGGAACCGACGTGTTCGGCGCCTGCCCGGCCGGGGCGCGCATGCCCGCCGGCTCGACGATCGGCTCCGCAGACAGCGGTGCTGTCTGCAAGACCAATCCGCCCTTGCCGTCCTGGATACCGCGTTGCGTATCGAGAACCAGCGGTTTGGACGACGTTGCGGCACTGGCTGCAAGGCCATGGACAAGCACCGCCGCGCCCAGAACGAGACGCGCGCGAGCACTGCGACGCACATCGAGACGCAAACGCATGATCGTGTCCTTCAGGATGAAAAGCAGGCCCATACCATAGCGCTGCACTGACGATTTCGCCAGATCCGGTGCACAAAAAAACAAAGCCCCGTCAATACGGGGCTTGCTAATCGTTCGGTGCCACACGGCACCTGACGGTAACTCCGATTACAGCGAGTAGCCGTTGGTTTCGAGCGAGCGGATACGGCTCTCGAGCTGGACGATGTCCGACGACGTGGCGAGGTAAGCCTCACGGCGCTCACGTTCTGCGGATTCGAACCAGTTGCTCAGCTTTTCGACGATGTAGGCGATCATGACATTCTCCAAGGAAGAGGGACCCCTGGTGAATCGAGATTCAGGGATTTCCCGTATAGGGTTATCCCGAATTATAGCGATGCCGCACCAAGATGCCAGTGAAATACTTGCATGGAGACCATTCCAAATCGGAATGGCTGATCGCAAAACAAACCTAAACCATTGATTTTTATAGATATTGAATTCGGGCGCGTTTTGCGACTCGAGTGCGCGCACTAATTTGGTTCACCGACCGGGTCGGCAAGGCGCGCCAAAATCGGGCATTCCGGCCGACCGTCACCATGGCAGTGCGCGGCCAGATCGGCCAGCGTGTTGCGCATGTCGCTCAGCTCCGCGATACGTTTGTCGAGCTCGGCCACGTGCTCAAGGGCAATCGACTTCACTTCGGCACTCGCACGGGAGCGATCCTGCCAGAGCATCAGCAGTTTGCGGATGTCCTCGACGAGAAAGCCAAGCCGCCGGGCCTGACGGATGAATCGCAGGATATGGATTTCGTCCGCACCGTAAATCCGGTAGCCGGCGTCGGTACGCTTGCTCGGTGCAAGGAGGCCAACCTGTTCGTAGTACCGGATCATCTTTGCGCTGACTCCGGATTCGCGTGACGCATCGCCGATATTCATTCCCTGCCCTCTCCATCAAGCCCCGGTTTCGACCGTGAACGTCGACGAATGCAATCGTTGACGACATGTCGATCGTATCAAATCACGCAGTTTCGTTCTGCGATCGGGCGCTGGCAGCTGGATAGCGGTGGATCTGGCGAGCAGTGACGGGACGCGATGAGTTTTCTGCGTCGACGCGCATTTCCGCCGCCGAAATGCAAAAACCCCCGCCTGGTCGGGCGGGGGTTCTTGGCTTAGGGAGCCTGACGATTACCTACTTTCACACGGGAATCCGCACTATCATCGGCGTAGAGTCGTTTCACGGTCCTGTTCGGGATGGGAAGGGGTGGGACCGACTCGCTATGGTCATCAGGCAAAGAGGGTTGTTCTGCTGGCGTGGCCAACAGAACCAATCTGGGAAGAAGCAGTAATTTTGAGTTGTGTGTATCACACACGAGAATCCAACATGTCGCTTTGGATCTTGCAGCCAGTGCTTTCACACGGCGCCGATCTACAAGGCAGACTTGTTATAGGATCAAGCCTTACGGGCAATTAGTATCAGTTAGCTGAACGCATTACTGCGCTTACACACCTGACCTATCAACGTCCTGGTCTCGAACGACCCTTCAAGGGGATCTAGTCCCCAGGGATATCTCATCTTAAGGCGAGTTTCCCGCTTAGATGCTTTCAGCGGTTATCTCTTCCGAACATAGCTACCCGGCGATGCCACTGGCGTGACAACCGGTACACCAGAGGTTCGTCCACTCCGGTCCTCTCGTACTAGGAGCAGCCCCCTTCAAATATCCAACGCCCACGGCAGATAGGGACCAAACTGTCTCACGACGTTTTAAACCCAGCTCACGTACCTCTTTAAATGGCGAACAGCCATACCCTTGGGACCGGCTACAGCCCCAGGATGAGATGAGCCGACATCGAGGTGCCAAACACCGCCGTCGATATGAACTCTTGGGCGGTATCAGCCTGTTATCCCCAGAGTACCTTTTATCCGTTGAGCGATGGCCCTTCCATACAGAACCACCGGATCACTATGACCTGCTTTCGCACCTGCTCGACTTGTCGGTCTCGCAGTTAAGCACGCTTATGCCATTGCACTATCAGCACGATTTCCGACCGTACCTAGCGTACCTTCGTACTCCTCCGTTACGCTTTGGGAGGAGACCGCCCCAGTCAAACTGCCTACCATGCACTGTCCCCGACCCGGATCACGGGCCAAGGTTAGAACCTCAAACAAACCAGGGTGGTATTTCAAGGACGGCTCCACCGAAACTAGCGTTCCGGTTTCATAGCCTCCCACCTATCCTACACAGATCGGTTCAAAGTCCAATGCAAAGCTACAGTAAAGGTTCATGGGGTCTTTCCGTCTAGCCGCGGGTAGATTGCATCATCACAAACACTTCAACTTCGCTGAGTCTCGGGAGGAGACAGTGTGGCCATCGTTACGCCATTCGTGCAGGTCGGAACTTACCCGACAAGGAATTTCGCTACCTTAGGACCGTTATAGTTACGGCCGCCGTTTACCGGGACTTCAATCAAGAGCTTGCACCCCATCATTTAATCTTCCGGCACCGGGCAGGCGTCACACCCTATACGTCCACTTTCGTGTTTGCAGAGTGCTGTGTTTTTATTAAACAGTCGCAGCCACCAGTTTATTGCAACCCCTTCACCCTCCTGGCGCAGGCCAGTCAAGCTACAAGGGCGTACCTTATCCCGAAGTTACGGTACCAATTTGCCGAGTTCCTTCTCCCGAGTTCTCTCAAGCGCCTTAGAATACTCATCTCGCCCACCTGTGTCGGTTTGCGGTACGGTCATCGTTAGACTGAAGCTTAGAGGCTTTTCTTGGAACCACTTCCAATTGCTTCGCTCCCTAAGGAGCTCGCGCCACACCCTTGAATT
>NZ_CADFDK010000011.1:209238-210741 GCF_902832885.1 Burkholderia seminalis DSM 23518 | reverse complement strand
GCCTTCTCCAATGCAGCGACCGGGACTTCCAACACCCGGACAACCTTCCGCGATCCGTCCCCCCATCGCATCTAACAATGGTGCAGGAATATTGACCTGCTTCCCATCAGCTACGCATTTCTGCCTCGCCTTAGGGGCCGACTCACCCTACGCCGATGAACGTTGCGTAGGAAACCTTGGGCTTACGGCGAGGGGGCCTTTCACCCCCTTTATCGCTACTCATGTCAGCATTCGCACTTCCGATACCTCCAGCACGCTTTTCAACGCACCTTCGCAGGCTTACGGAACGCTCTCCTACCATGCGTGCTAAGCACGCATCCGCAGCTTCGGTATATAGCTTAGCCCCGTTACATCTTCCGCGCAGGACGACTCGATCAGTGAGCTATTACGCTTTCTTTAAAGGGTGGCTGCTTCTAAGCCAACCTCCTGACTGTTTTAGCCTTCCCACTTCGTTTCCCACTTAGCTATATTTGGGGACCTTAGCTGGCGGTCTGGGTTGTTTCCCTCTTGACACCGGACGTTAGCACCCGATGTCTGTCTCCCGTGATTGCACTCTTCGGTATTCGGAGTTTGCTATGGCGGGGTAATCTGCAATAGACCCCCCAACCATGACAGTGCTCTACCCCCGAAGGTGAGACACGAGGCACTACCTAAATAGTTTTCGGAGAGAACCAGCTATTTCCAGGTTTGTTTAGCCTTTCACCCCTATCCACAGCTCATCCCCTAACTTTTCAACGTTAGTGGGTTCGGACCTCCAGTACGTGTTACCGCACCTTCATCCTGGCCATGGATAGATCACCTGGTTTCGGGTCTACGCCCAGCAACTGAACGCCCTATTCGGACTCGCTTTCGCTACGCCTGCCCTATACGGTTAAGCTTGCTACTGAACGTAAGTCGCTGACCCATTATACAAAAGGTACGCCGTCACCCCTTACGAGGCTCCGACTGTTTGTATGCATGCGGTTTCAGGATCTATTTCACTCCCCTCCCGGGGTTCTTTTCGCCTTTCCCTCACGGTACTGGTTCACTATCGGTCGATCACGAGTATTTAGCCTTGGAGGATGGTCCCCCCATCTTCAGACAGGATTTCACGTGTCCCGCCCTACTTGTCGCACACCTAGTTCTTTCATACTGTTTTCGCCTACAGGGCTATCACCTGCTATGGCCGCACTTTCCAGAGCGTTCGGCTAACAATACAAATAAAGAGTGCAAGGCTCATCCCATTTCGCTCGCCACTACTTTGGGAATCTCGGTTGATTTCTTTTCCTGCGGTTACTTAGATGTTTCAGTTCACCGCGTTCGCTTCGCATGGCCTATGTATTCAGCCATGGATACTCCAAAAGGAGTGGGTTTCCCCATTCGGACATCTACGGATCAAAGCTCGTTTGCCAGCTCCCCGTAGCTTTTCGCAGGCTACCGCGTCCTTCATCGCCTGTGATCGCCAAGGCATCCACCACATGCACTTGTTCGCTTGACCCTATAACGAGTCTGTCTCATCGACAG
>NZ_CADFDK010000011.1:0-207500 GCF_902832885.1 Burkholderia seminalis DSM 23518 | reverse complement strand
TAATCCGGCTTTCGCCGGGCTATCCCCCACTACAGGACATGTTCCGATGTATTACTCACCCGTTCGCCACTCGCCACCAGGTGCAAGCACCCGTGCTGCCGTTCGACTTGCATGTGTAAGGCATGCCGCCAGCGTTCAATCTGAGCCAGGATCAAACTCTTCAGTTTAAACCTGTTACTGTTTTCGGTTCGGTTAAGAACCGGTCGCTCACTCAAAGCTGACAGGAATATGAATCACTTCATAAACCTGACTTACTTTAGTGTGAGACTCTTGATACTTTCGCTATCTGATCCGAGGATCAGCTCGCTGCCATCAAGCGCCCACACTTATCGGCTGTTAATTTTTAAAGAGCAATCTGCGAGGAACATCGTGCTTCCCGGCAGCGCTGCGTTTTCAGCAGCAGAGAAGCGAGATTATGAACCGTGTTTCGCAGTTCGTCAACAACTTTTTGCACTACGTCGTTGCGACCGCGGGGCTCAACTTCCGTACCGTCGGGGCCGTTCTTGCCGGGCCTCAACCGCACTGCTTCCCTTCCTTCCGCGCCGCGTTTCCGTGAGCGCGAAAGAGGCGTGATTCTATGCACCTCGCGCCGCCCACGCAAGCCCTTTGTGAAAAAAGTTTGAACAAGCCCCCGTGCGCTGCCGCGCACGGGGGCTGGGGGTTCGACGGGCGACGACCCGCCGTGCTGACAACAGGCGCCCAACAGGCCGTCGGACACCGCGCGTGGCAGAACCCGATCAGCGGTTCTTGAACTCCGGCTTCCGCTTCTCGACGAAGGCCGCCATCCCTTCCTTCTGGTCTTCGGTCGCGAACAGCGAATGGAACAGCCGACGCTCGAAGTGGACGCCCTCGGCCAGCGTCGTCTCGTACGCGCGGTTCACGGACTCCTTGACCATCATGACCGCCGGCAGCGAGAACTCGGCAATCGTCGCCGCGGCGGCAAGCGCCTCGTCGAGCAACTTGTCGGCCGGCAGCACGCGCGACACGAGCCCGGCCCGCTCGGCTTCGGCGGCGTCCATGAAGCGTGCCGTCAGACACATGTCCATCGCCTTCGCTTTCGACACCGCGCGCGGCAGCCGCTGCGTACCGCCAGCGCCCGGCATGATGCCCAGCTTGATCTCCGGCTGACCGAACTTGGCCGTATCCGCCGCAAAGATGATGTCGCACATCATCGCAAGCTCGCAGCCGCCTCCCAGCGCGAAGCCCGAAACCGCCGCAATGATCGGCTTGCGGATCTCGCGGACCGTCTCCCAGTTGCGCGTGATGTAGTCGCCCCGATAAACATCCATATAGGAGTAGGTCGCCATCATGCCGATATCCGCACCGGCCGCGAATGCCTTCTCGCTCCCCGTCACGACGATCGCGCCGATGCCGTCATCCGCATCGAACGCCTTCAGCGCGGCGCCCAACTCATCCATCAGCGCATCGTTCAGCGCATTCAACGCCTTCGGACGGTTCAGCGTAACCAGCCCGACACGCCCCCGGGTCTCCACCAGGATGTTCTCGTAAGCCATCTATTTCTCCTCGATCAATGAAATGAGAAACGCCTCGCACATGCGAATAGTTTGATGCTACCATTCTCCGACCAACCGGTCGGTTAATTAATCGATCCAACCCCTCTCAATGTCCATCAGGCCGCCGCCATGACCCATGCACTGTTCACGAAGCACGAAGACACGCTGAAGCACGCACTCGCCGCCATCGAGAGCCGCGGGTACTGGAGCCCGTTCGCCGAAATGCCGAGCCCCAAAGTGTACGGGGAAAGCGCGAACGCCGATGGCGAGGCCGCATTCAAGTCCCACCTCGACAAAACGTTCGAACTCGACCAGCCGGCGTCCGGCGAAACGGTCGGTGCCGAGCAGTCGCCCTATGGCATCGCGCTCGGCATCCGGTATCCGAAATCGACGCCCGACGCACTGATCGCCGCCGCGGCCGCCGCGCAACGCACGTGGCGCGAAGCCGGCCCGAGCGCATGGATCGGCGTCAGCCTCGAGATTCTCGCGCGCCTGAACCGCGCAAGCTTCGAGATCGCTTACAGCGTGATGCACACCACCGGGCAGGCATTCATGATGGCGTTCCAGGCCGGTGGCCCGCACGCGCAGGATCGCGCGCTCGAGGCCGTCGCCTATGCATGGGACGAACTGCGCCGCATCCCCGCCGACGCGCACTGGGAAAAACCGCAAGGCAAGAACCCGCCGCTCGCGATGCACAAGCGCTACACGATCGTCCCGCGCGGCACGGGGCTCGTGCTCGGCTGCTGCACGTTCCCGACCTGGAACGGCTACCCGGGCCTGTTCGCCGACCTGGCAACCGGCAACACCGTGATCGTCAAACCGCATCCGGGTGCGATCCTGCCGCTCGCGATCACGGTCCGGATCGCCCGCGACGTACTGCGCGAGGCCGGATTCGATCCGAACGTCGTCACGCTCCTCGCGACCGAGCCCAACGACGGCGCCCTCGTCCAGGACCTCGCGCTGCGCCCCGAGATCAAGCTGATCGACTTTACCGGCAGCACACAGAACGGCACGTGGCTCGAACGCCATGCCCACCAGGCACAGGTCTATACCGAAAAGGCGGGCGTCAACCAGATCGTGATCGACTCGACCGACGACCTGAAGGCCGCCGCCAGGAACATCGCGTTCTCGCTGGCGCTGTATTCCGGCCAGATGTGCACGGCGCCGCAAAATATCTACGTGCCGCGTGACGGGATCCGGACGGCCGACGGTCATGCGAGCTTCGACGAGGTCGCACAGGCCATCGCCGTTTCCGTCCAAAAACTCACCGGCGACCCGGCACGCGCGGTCGAACTGATCGGCGCGATCCAGAACGAAGGCGTGACCGCGCGCATCGACGACGCCCGCCAGCTCGGCCGCGTGCTCGCCGACAGCCAGACTCTCCAGCATCCGGTCTTCCCCGACGCCCGCGTGCGTACGCCGCTCGTACTGCAGCTCGACGTGGCCGATCGCGCCAAATTCACGCAGGAATGGTTCGGCCCGATCTCGTTCGTGATCGCGACCGACTCGACCGCTCAGTCGCTCGACCTCGCCGGTGAAATCGCGGCGGAACATGGCGCACTGACGCTCTCCGTCTACAGCACCGACGACGCGATCGTCGAGGCCGCGCACGACGCGGCGGTACGCGGCGGTGTCGCGCTGTCGATCAACCTGACGGGCGGCGTATTCGTCAACCAGTCGGCCGCGTTCTCCGATTTCCACGGCACCGGTGCGAACCCGGCGGCTAACGCGGCGCTGGCCGACCCGGCGTTCGTCGCCAACCGCTTCCGCGTGGTGCAAAGCCGCGTCCATGTTGCCCCGAAAGCAGTCCCCGCGGAAGCCGGCCAGACGGCGTAACCCGAATGGCCGACGTGCAAACGCCGCCACGTTCTCTACCATGAACGAATCCGCCACCCGGCGGGTTCGTTGCTCATCGATACGCCCATGACAGACGCCTACATCTGCGACGCGATTCGCACCCCCATCGGCCGCTACGGCGGCGCCCTGAAAGACGTCCGCGCCGACGACCTCGGCGCGGTGCCGCTCAAGGCGCTCGCCGAGCGCAACCGAAACGTCGACTGGTCGGCGATCGACGACGTGATCTACGGCTGCGCGAACCAGGCCGGCGAGGACAACCGCAACGTCGCGCGCATGTCGGCGCTGCTCGCGGGCCTGCCGACCGCCGTGCCGGGCACGACGCTGAACCGCCTGTGCGGCTCCGGAATGGACGCGGTCGGCACGGCCGCGCGCGCGATCAAGTCGGGCGAAGCGCGCCTGATGATCGCCGGCGGCGTCGAGAGCATGACGCGCGCGCCGTTCGTGATGGGCAAGGCCGCGAGCGCATTCGCGCGCCAGGCCGACATCTTCGATACGACGATCGGCTGGCGTTTCGTCAATCCGCTGATGAAGCAGCTGCATGGCGTCGACTCGATGCCGGAAACGGCCGAGAACGTCGCGGTCGACTACCACATCAGCCGCGCGGATCAGGACCTGTTCGCGCTGCGCAGCCAGCAGAAGGCCGCGCGTGCGCAGCAGGACGGCACGCTCGCCGACGAAATCGTCGCGGTCACGATCGCGCAGAAGAAAGGCGACGCTATCGTCGTGTCGCGCGACGAACATCCGCGCGAGACGTCGCTCGAGGCGCTTGCGAAGCTGAAGGGTGTCGTGCGTCCGGACGGCTCCGTCACGGCCGGCAACGCGTCGGGCGTCAACGACGGCGCGTGCGCGCTGCTGCTCGCCAATGCGCAGGCTGCCGACCAGTATGGGCTGCGCCGCCGCGCGCGCGTCGTCGGCATGGCAACCGCCGGTGTGGAACCCCGCGTGATGGGCATCGGCCCCGCGCCGGCCACGCAAAAGCTGCTGCGCCAGCTCGGCATGACCATCGACCAGTTCGACGTGATCGAACTGAACGAGGCGTTCGCGTCGCAGGGCCTCGCGGTGCTGCGCATGCTCGGTGTCGCCGACGACGATCCGCGCGTGAACCCGAACGGGGGCGCGATTGCGCTGGGCCATCCGCTCGGCGCTTCGGGGGCCCGGCTCGTGACCACGGCGCTCCATCAACTCGAACGTACGGGCGGCCGCTTTGCGCTCTGTACGATGTGCATCGGCGTCGGCCAGGGCATCGCCCTCGCAATCGAACGCGTGTAACCGCCCCGCCGCGCGCCTATAACGAAGTCATGAAGGAGACACTGCATGTCCTATCAGGCGATTCAGCTGGATATCGATCAGGCCGCGCGCGTGGCCACGATCACCCTCAACCGCCCCGACAAGCTGAACAGCTTCACGCGGGCGATGCATCGCGAACTGCAGTCGGCACTCGATGAAGTCGAAGCGGCCGGCGCGCGCGCGCTGATTCTGACAGGGGCGGGGCGCGGCTTCTGCGCGGGCCAGGATCTGGCCGACCTCGACTTCACGCCGGGCGCGTCCACCGACCTCGGCACGCTGATCGACGAGCACTTCAATCCGCTGATCCGCCGCCTGCAGCGCCTGCCGATTCCGGTGATCGCCGCCGTCAACGGCACGGCGGCCGGCGCCGGCGCGAATCTCGCCCTCGCATGCGATCTCGTGTTTGCCGCCCGCTCGAGCAGTTTCATCCAGGCCTTCGTCAAGATCGGGCTCGTGCCGGATTCGGGCGGCACGTGGTTCCTGCCGCAGCGCGTCGGCATGGCTCGCGCGCTGGGGCTCGCGCTGACCGGCGACAAGCTCGGCGCCGAGCAGGCCGAGCAATGGGGCTTGATCTGGCGTGCGGTCGACGACGACGCACTCGTCGCGACGGTCCGTCAGCTCGCCACCCAGCTCGCGCAACAGCCGACGCTCGCGATCGCATCGATCAAGCAATCGATGCGCGACGGCGTCACGAACACGCTCGACCAGCAGCTCGACCTGGAACGCGACCTTCAACGCAAGCTCGGCCAGTCGCACGACTACGCGGAAGGCGTGACGGCGTTCATCGAGAAGCGCGCACCGCGCTTCGAGGGGCGTTGACATGACGCACGCCACCACCACGCTCGACCCCGATTCGCTGGCCCGCGCCACGGCGCAGGCCATGTACGAAGCCGACGCCTGCAGCCGCGCGTTCGGCATGGAAATCGCCGAGGTTCGCGCCGGCTACGCCCGCCTGCGGATGCGCGTGCGGCCCGAATTCCTGAACGGACACCAGACCTGCCACGGCGGGATCATCTTCACGCTCGCCGATTCGACCTTCGCATTCGCGTGCAACTCGTACAACCTGAACACGGTCGCGGCCGGCTGCTCGATCGAATTCCTGCGCCCGGTGCACGGCGACGACGTGCTGACGGCCGAGGCGATCGAACAGGCGCGCGCCGGCCGCCACGGCATCTACGACATCCGCGTCACGAACCAGACCGGTGAAACGGTCGCGATGTTTCGCGGCAAATCCGCCCAGATCAAGGGCACGGTCATCCCGGAAGACCGCTGACGCCGACGGCCCGCACATAACAAACACTGGAGACAGGCATGACTACCCCGCTACCGCTCGAGCCGATCGAGACCGCCTCACGCGACGAGCTGATCGCACTGCAGCTCGAACGCCTCAAGTGGTCGCTCCGGCATGCGTATGACCACTCGCCCGTCTATCGTCGCAAGTTCGACGACGCGGGCGTGCATCCGGACGACCTGAAGACGCTCGCCGACCTGTCGCGCTTCCCGTTCACGACGAAGGGCGATCTGCGCGACAGCTACCCGTTCGGGATGTTCGCGGTACCGCAGGACCGGATCTCGCGCATCCACGCGTCATCGGGCACGACCGGCAAGCCGACGGTCGTCGGCTATACGGCCGGCGACATCGACACGTGGGCGAACCTCGTCGCGCGTTCGATCCGCGCCGCCGGTGCACGCCGCGGCGACAAGGTACACGTCAGCTACGGCTACGGCCTGTTCACGGGCGGGCTCGGCGCGCATTACGGCGCCGAACGCGCAGGGCTGACCGTGATCCCGTTCGGCGGCGGCCAGACCGAAAAGCAGGTGCAGCTGATCCAGGATTTCCGCCCCGACATCATCATGGTGACGCCGAGCTACATGCTGTCGATCGCAGACGAAATCGAACGCCAGGGCCTCGATCCCGTGCAGAGCTCGCTGCGCATCGGTATCTTCGGCGCGGAGCCCTGGACCAACGACATGCGCGTCGCGATCGAACAGCGAATGGGCATCGACGCGGTCGACATCTACGGGCTGTCGGAAGTGATGGGGCCCGGTGTCGCGTCCGAATGCGTCGAGACCAAGGACGGCCCGACCATCTGGGAAGACCATTTCTATCCGGAAATCATCGACCCGGAAACCGGCGAAGTACTGCCGGACGGCGAGCTCGGCGAACTCGTGTTCACGTCGCTGACGAAGGAAGCGCTGCCGATCATCCGCTATCGCACCCGCGATCTCACGCGCCTGTTGCCCGGCACCGCCCGCACGATGCGCCGGATGGAGAAGATCACCGGCCGCTCGGACGACATGATGATCGTGCGCGGCGTCAACGTATTCCCGACGCAAATCGAGGAGCAGTTGCTCAAGCAGCGCGCGCTCGCGCCGCACTATCAGATCGTGCTGACGAAGGAAGGCCCGCTCGACGTGCTGACGCTCAACGTCGAGCCCTGCCCCGACTCCGCACCCGATACGGCGGCGATCCACGCGGCAAAACAGGCGCTCGCGCACGACATCAAGTCGCTGATCGGCGTGACGGCCGTGATCAACGTGCTGCCCGTGAACGGGATCGAGCGCTCGGTCGGCAAGGCACGCCGCGTCGTCGACAAGCGCAAGGGATAACACCGGACGCCGCCGGTCAGCGACGCGGAGCGGTCATCGCGCCGCCCCAAAAAGAAACAGTCCGAATCGGCCAGAGCCGGTCGGACTGTTTTGTCCCGGGGCACGGCCCGTCAAGTCACGTCACGTGGAGCATTCCGCCTGGAACAACCGCGCCGCTGCGCATCACGAATTCGGGAACAGCAGCCACATCCGGCCGACCTGCTTCATCCGGCCGGCCTGATCGCCCGCGTCGTCGCCGAGCCCCCAGAAATAGTCGGCCCGCACGCCGCCCTTGATCGCCGAACCCGTATCCTGCGCGAACACGAGCCGGTTCATCGGCGTATTCGTCAGCGGACGCGTAGTCTGCAGGAACACGGGCGTGCCGAGCGGAATCGCCGACGGGTCGACCGCGATCGAACGCTCCGGCGTCAGCGGCACGCCAAGCGCGCCGATCGGGCCGTCCGCGCCGCCGTGCGGCGCATCTTCCTTGGTCGGCATGTCGCGGAAGAACACGAACCGCGGATTCGTGTCGAGCAACGCGTCGACGCGGGTCGGGTTCGCCTTCGCCCATGCCTTGATGCCCTGCATCGTCGCCTGGGCGGGCGTCAGCTCGCCGCGATCGAGCAGCCACTTGCCGATCGAACGGTACGGCTGGTTGTTGGTGCCGCCGAAGCCGACCCGCATCACCGAACCGTCGTCGAGCAGCACGCGCCCCGAGCCCTGCACCTGCAGGAAGAAGGCCTCGATCGGATCGTCGACCCACACGAGTTCGTTGCCGTTCAGGATCCCGGCGCGCTCGAGCTGCGCGCGTGCCGGCAGCGCGGCCCCCGCGCGATAGCCGGCCGGCCAGCGATAGAGCGCGTACTGATACGGGCCGCGGCGCACGCGCGAACCGCGCAGCAGCGGCTCGTAATAACCGGTCACGAGCCCGTCGAGCGTCCCGTCGGTGTTCGCGAGCTGGAACGGCGTGAAATACGTTTCGAAGAAAGTGCGCGCGCTGCCGACGTCGAGCTCGTCGAGCCGGTCGGCGGCCGCGCACGCGCGCGCCCAGGCCGGCTGGCGCGCGAGCCGCACGCAGTTCTGCCGCAGCGCGGCCGTCGCGCCGATCAGCGAATCGTCCTGCCAGCCCGGCACCTGCTGCCACGCGACCGGCGTGAGCCGCTTCGCGGCGACCTGCCCCGGCACGATCGCCGCGCCGGTCGGCGGCTTCAGCGACGACGTCCGCGTCGGTGCGCTGCCGCACGCGGCAAGCAGCGCCGCCGCCGCGGCCGCTGCCACCCACCCGGCCAACCGGGGCCCAAACCACATACAATGTCCGTTCTTGATGGAAACCGCCATGTCAGATTTTCTCGACCAATATCCGATGCTCATCTTCGCGCTCGAAGCCTTCGTAGCGCTTGCCCTGCTGATCTTCATCGTCGTGTGGACGTCGTCGGGCAGAAAGAAGCACGCCCGCGGCAACAACGACCGCCAGCCGCGCTGACGCGCTTCGCACGCTCAATGCAGCGTGCGCGGCATGTGCAGTGCGAACTCGTCGACCGGCGCCTCGAAACGCTCGCCGTCTTCCGCCACGCAGAAGTACGCGCCCCGCATCGTGCCGACCGGCGTCGCGATCACGGCCCAGCTCGTGTATTCGAAGTGTTCGCCCGGCTGCAGCAGCGGCTGGTGCCCGACGACGCCGAGCCCCTTCACTTCCTGCACGTGGTTCTCGCTGTCCGTGATGATCCAGTGACGCGCGATCAGCTGCGCCGCGACCTGTCCCGTGTTGCGGATCGTCAGCGTGTACGCGAATGCGTATTGACGGTGATCGGGGTCGGATTGTTCCGGCAGGTAGCTGGTTTTCACCGAAACGGTGAACTGATACTGACTCATGATGTTTCCGGTGGAAGGTGACTGTCCGTGCCGGCATGGGCAACGGGGCCGCGGGCGCGCCGCATTGGTTCGGCATTCTATGCGCAATCGGGCCTCGGCCGCACGGCCCGCCGCCGCGCACCGGGTCGCCGGACGGTAGAATGACGGTTTTGCGCCGCAACGTCCCCGCTCCCCTGCCATGACCCAATTCCGTATCGCTCCCAGCATCCTGTCGGCCGATTTCGCACGGCTCGGCGAAGAAGTCCGCAACGTCGTCGCCGCCGGCGCCGACTGGATCCACTTCGACGTGATGGACAACCATTATGTGCCGAACCTGACGATCGGCCCGCTCGTGTGCGAAGCGATCCGCCCGCACGTGCAGGTGCCGATCGACGTGCACCTGATGGTGCGCCCGGTCGACCGGATCGTGCCCGATTTCGCGAAGGCCGGTGCGAACCTGATCAGCTTCCACCCGGAAGGCTCCGATCACATCGACCGCACGCTGTCGCTGATCCGCGACCACGGCTGCAAGGCCGGCCTCGTGTTCAACCCGGCCACGCCGCTGAACTACCTCGACCACGTGATGGACCGCCTCGACTTCGTGCTGCTGATGTCGGTCAACCCGGGCTTCGGCGGCCAGTCGTTCATTCCGGAAACGCTGAACAAGCTGCGCGAAGCACGCGCGCGCATCGACGCGTACACCGAGCGCACGGGCCGCGAGATCCTGCTCGAGGTCGACGGCGGCGTGAAGGCCGACAACATCGCGGAAATCGCTGCGGCCGGCGCCGACACGTTCGTCGCGGGTTCGGCGATCTTCGGCAAGCCCGACTACCGCAAGGTGATCGACGAGATGCGCGCCGCGCTCGCCACCGTCGAGCGGAGCTGACGCCGTGGCCGATTCGTCGCTTGCCGGCCACGCGCCGGCCGGGGCCACCGCGGACGCCGCGCACGCCGCCCCGATCCGCTTTGCCGCGCCGCGTATCGAAGCCGCGCTGATCGACCTCGACGGCACGATGGTCGACACGGCCGACGATTTCACGGCCGGCCTGAACGGGATGCTCGCGCGGCTCGGCGCGCCGGCCACGTCGCGCGACGAGGTGATCGGCTACGTCGGCAAGGGCTCCGAACACCTGATCCAGAGCGTGCTGAAGCCGCGCTTCCCGGCCGACGAAGCGCACGCGCGCTTCGACGACGCGCTGGCGATCTACCAGACCGAATACGCGAAGATCAACGGCCGCCATGCGCGCCTCTATCCGGAAGTGGCCGCCGGCCTCGACGCGCTGCGCGCGGCCGGGATCCGGCTCGCGTGCGTGACGAACAAGCCGCACCGCTTCGCGGTCGAGCTGCTCGAACAATACGGGCTGGCCGATTGCTTCGGCATCGTGCTCGGCGGCGACAGCGTCGCACGCAAGAAGCCCGATCCGCTGCCGATGCTGACGGCCTGCGACGCGCTCGGCGTCCCGCCGGACGCGGCGGTCGCGATCGGCGACTCGGAAAACGACGCGCTGGCCGGCCGCGCGGCCGGAATGGCGACGCTGACGGTGCCGTACGGCTACAACCACGGCAAAGCTATACAAACGATAAATTCGGATGGTATAGTCGATTCGTTGCTGGTCGCGGCTCGCGCAATTTCCGCGCACAACGCCGGCCGGCCAACCGTCTGATTATTTCTTCCATCCGCATGTTTCTGAATAAAAAACGGAGTCTGAGCAGCATCGACCGGGGAGCCTGGCCCTGGCGTCGCTGGTCGCGCTAACCTCTTCGATGAGGTACGCTGAAGCACGTCTTCAGCGCCGTTTTTTATCTCGCTGCGCATCCGCGCGCCGATCGTCGCACCACCTCGAGTTCCACCGCGTCCGAACGCTCGCGTTCAGGATCGGCCGCAGGCTCGCGACGTTCACGCCCGGAATGCCGGCCGGCAACAGGCACTTCTCGATCGACCGCCCTTTCGCCGACGGCAACCCGCGCAGCGTCAAGTGATCCCTGGCGCACGCGCCGCTCGTCCCGAACAGGACCGGAACATGACCGAACTCGAATTCCAATCGCTCGCGAACGAAGGCTTCAACCGCATCCCGCTGATCGCGGAAGCCCTTGCCGATCTCGAAACGCCGCTGTCCCTCTACCTGAAGCTGGCCCAGCCCGAACGCGCGGGCGCCAACTCGTTCCTGCTGGAATCCGTGGTCGGCGGCGAACGCTTCGGCCGCTACTCGTTCATCGGCCTGCCGGCCCGCACGCTCGTCCGCACCCGCAACGGCGTATCGGAAGTCGTGCGCGACGGCCAGGTCGTCGAGACGCACGACGGTAACCCGTTCCAGTTCATCGAATCGTTCCAGGCGCGTTTCAAGGTCGCGCAGCGCCCGGGCCTGCCGCGCTTCTGCGGCGGTCTCGCCGGCTACTTCGGTTACGACGCGGTGCGCTATATCGAGAAGAAGCTCGCGAACACCGCGCCGCGCGACGATCTCGGCCTGCCCGACATCCAGCTGCTGCTGACCGAGGAAGTCGCGGTCATCGACAACCTCGCCGGCAAGCTGTACCTGATCATCTACGCGGACCCGGGCCAGCCCGAAGCCTACGCAAAGGCGAAACAGCGCCTGCGCGAGCTGAAGCAGCGCCTGCGCACGACCGTGCAGCCGCCCGTCACGTCGGCCAGCGTGCGCACCGAGACGTTCCGCGAGTTCAAGAAGGACGACTATCTGGCCGCCGTGCGTCAGGCGAAGGAATACATCGCGGCCGGCGAACTGATGCAGATCCAGGTCGGCCAGCGGCTGACGAAGCCGTACCGCGACAATCCGCTGTCGCTGTATCGCGCGCTGCGTTCGCTGAACCCGTCGCCGTACATGTATTACTACAACTTCGGCGATTTCCACGTGGTGGGTGCGTCGCCGGAAATCCTCGTGCGCCAGGAAAAGCGCGGCGAGGATCAGATCGTCACGATCCGCCCGCTCGCCGGCACGCGCCCGCGCGGCAACACGCCCGAGCGCGATGCGGAACTCGCGACCGAGCTGCTCAACGATCCGAAGGAGATCGCCGAGCACGTGATGCTGATCGACCTCGCGCGCAACGATGTCGGCCGTATTGCCGAAATCGGCTCGGTGCAGGTGACCGACAAGATGGTCATCGAGAAGTACTCGCACGTGCAGCATATCGTCAGCTCGGTCGAAGGCAAGCTGAAGCCCGGCATGACGAACTACGACGTGCTGCGCGCGACGTTCCCGGCCGGCACGCTGTCCGGCGCGCCGAAGGTGCGCGCGATGGAACTGATCGACGAGCTCGAGCCGGTCAAGCGCGGGCTGTACGGCGGCGCGGTCGGCTACCTGTCGTTCTCGGGCGAGATGGATCTCGCGATCGCGATCCGCACGGGGCTGATCCACAACGGCAACCTGTATGTACAAGCGGCGGCCGGCGTCGTCGCGGATTCGGTACCCGAATCCGAATGGCAAGAGACCGAGAACAAGGCGCGCGCGGTGCTGCGTGCGGCCGAACAGGTCCAGGACGGCCTCGATAGCGACTTCTGACCGGAGACTGACCATGCTGCTCATGATCGACAACTACGACTCGTTTACCTACAACCTGGTCCAGTACTTCGGTGAACTCGGCGAGGACGTGCGTACCTACCGCAACGACGAAATCACGCTCGACGAGATCGCGCGCCTGGATCCCGACGCGATCTGCCTGTCGCCGGGCCCGAGCAATCCGCAACACGCGGGCATCACGCTCGACGTGCTGCGCGAGTTCGCCGGCAAGAAACCGATCCTCGGCGTGTGTCTCGGCCACCAGGCGATCGGCGAGGCATTCGGCGGCCGCGTGGTGCGCGCGAAGACCATCATGCACGGCAAGGTGAGCCGGATCGAAACCGATTGTCGCGGCGTGTTCGCCGACCTGCCGAAGCATTTCGACGTCACGCGCTACCACTCGCTCGCGATCGAGCGCGAATCGCTGCCGGACTGCCTCGAAGTGTCCGCCTGGACCGACGACGGCGAAATCATGGGCGTGCGCCACAAGACGCTGCCGGTCGAAGGCGTGCAGTTCCATCCGGAATCGATCCTGTCCGAGCACGGCCATGCGCTGCTCGAGAATTTCCTGAAGCAGGCCCGCGCCGCGGCTGCACAGGCTGCGTGACGGGAGCCCCACGATGACGATTACTCCGCAGGAAGCGCTGCAGCGCACGATCGAGCACCGCGAAATCTTCCACGACGAGATGCTGCACCTGATGCGGCTCATCATGCGCGGCGACATGTCGCCGGTGATGGCCGCGGCGATCATCACCGGATTGCGCGTGAAGAAGGAGACGATCGGCGAGATCGCCGCCGCCGCGACCGTGATGCGCGAATTCGCGAACCATGTCGAGGTGCAGGACAACTCGAACTTCGTCGACATCGTCGGCACCGGCGGCGACGGCTCGCATACGTTCAACATCTCGACCGCGTCGATGTTCGTCACGGCCGCGGCCGGCGCGAAGGTCGCGAAGCACGGCAACCGCGGCGTGTCGAGCAAGTCCGGCAGCGCCGACGTGCTCGAGGCGCTCGGCGTGAACATCGACCTGCAGTCGGAGCAGGTCGCCGCGTCGATCGCCGAAACGGGCATGGGCTTCATGTTCGCGCCGAACCATCACCCGGCGATGAAGAACATCGCGGCCGTGCGGCGCGAACTCGGCGTGCGCACGATCTTCAACATCCTCGGCCCGCTGACCAATCCGGCCGGCGCGCCGAACCAGCTGATGGGCGTGTTCCACCCCGACCTCGTCGGTATCCAGGTGCGCGTGATGCAGCGCCTCGGCGCGCAGCACGTGCTCGTCGTATACGGCAAGGACGGGATGGACGAGGTGTCGCTCGGCGCCGCGACGCTCGTCGGCGAATTGCGCGACGGCAAGGTGCACGAATACGAGATCCATCCGGAGGATTTCGGCCTGCAGATGGTGTCTAACCGCACGCTGAAGGTGGAAAATGCCGACGAGTCGCGCACGATGCTGCTCGGCGCGCTGGACAACCAGCCGGGCGTCGCGCGCGAGATCGTCACGCTGAACGCGGGCACCGCGCTGTATGCGGCGAACGTCGCCGAATCGATCGCGGACGGCATCCAGCTCGCCCGCGAAGCGATCGCGAGCGGCAAGGCGCGCGCGAAAGTCGACGAACTCGTGCGCTTCACGCAGCAGTTCAAGCGCTGACTCCCCTTACGAATCAAGCAGGAATCCCCATGAGCGACATTCTCGACCGAATCATCGCCGTCAAGCGCGAAGAAGTCGCGGCGGCCATGCGCAGCACGCCGCTCGAGGCACTGAAGCTGGACGCCTCCGCGCGCGACCTGCGCGACTTCGTCGGCGCGCTGCGTGCGAAGCACGCGGCCGGCGACGCCGCGGTAATCGCCGAAATCAAGAAGGCCAGCCCGTCGAAGGGCGTGCTGCGCGAGCACTTCGTGCCGGCCGACATCGCACGCTCGTATGCGGCGCACGGCGCCGCGTGCCTGTCGGTGCTGACCGACGAGCAATTCTTCCAGGGCGGCGTCCGCTACCTCGAAGAGGCACGCGCGGCCTGCACGCTGCCGGTGCTGCGCAAGGACTTCATCGTCGACGCGTACCAGATCGTCGAAGCCCGCGCGATGGGCGCCGACGCGATCCTGCTGATCGCCGCCGCACTCGATACGCCGCTGATGCAGGACCTCGAGGCGTATGCGCACACGCTCGGCCTCGCGGTGCTGGTCGAAGTGCACGACCGCAACGAGATGGAACAGGCGCTGACGCTCAAGACACCGCTGCTCGGCATCAACAACCGCAACCTGCGCACGTTCGAGACGTCGATCCAGACCACGCTCGACATGCTCGACATGATTCCGGCGGACCGCATCGTCGTGACCGAATCGGGCATCCTGTCGCGCACCGACGTCGACACGATGCGCGCGGCGAACGTGAACACGTTCCTCGTCGGCGAAGCGTTCATGCGCGCCGAGCAGCCGGGCGAGGAACTCGCGCGGATGTTCTTCTGATGGCGATCGAAAAGGAAATCAAGCTCGCGCTGCCGGCCGGTCAGGCCGACGCCGCGCGACGCTTCTTCGAGACGCTGACCGGCGAACCCGGCCGCGACGTCACGCTCGCGAACGTCTACTACGACACACCCGATCTCGCGCTGGCGCGCTCGAAGAGCGCGGTGCGCGTGCGTCGCACGCCGCACGGCTGGCTGCAGACCTTCAAGACGGTCGGCAGTGCGGAAGGCGGCCTGCATCGCCGCCACGAATGGGAACTGCCGGTCGCCGGCGACGCGCTCGAGATCGACGCGCTCGTCGCGGCCTGCGACGTGCCGGAAGCGGCCGCCGCGCTGAATAATGCGGCCGGCGCGCTGCATGCGCTGTTCCGCACGGATTTTTCGCGTACGCTGTGGCGCGTCGCGATCGGCGGTGCGACCGTCGAGGCCGCGGTGGACCTCGGCGAGATCGTCGTCCAGGCGGAACACGAAACGCGCCGCGAACCGATCAGCGAAATCGAACTCGAACTGATCGACGGCCCGGAAGCGGCGCTCTCGACGCTTGCCGCCGAACTGCAGCAGGCGCTGCCGGGCCTCGCTCCCGAAAACATCAGCAAGGCGCAGCGCGGCTACCGGCTGCGCGCGCAATAAACACGCATCACGCATGGCAACCCGCAAGACTTCCCGCGCGCCGCAACAGGCGTCGCTGTTCGACGATCCCGTGCCGGAAACGGCACCGGCCGATATACCGTCCGCGGCTTCCAAGCCGCCCGCGGCCGGGCGCAAACCCGCGAAGAAAACCGCGGCACCGGCCCCCGCCGCGGCGGCACCGCAGCCCGCCGCCGCCGACGTTCCGCATCTCGCCGCGCAATTCGACGCGCTGCCGGCCGTCTGGCGCGACGTGCTGAAGCCGTTCACCGACAGCGACGCGTACGCGCCGCTGTGCCGCTTCGTCGACGACGAGCGCGCAGCCGGCAAGACGGTCTACCCGACCGACGTGTTCCGCGCGCTGCGCCTGACGAGCCCCGACGACGTGAAAGTCGTGATCCTCGGCCAGGATCCGTACCATGGCGACGATCGCGGCACGCCGCAGGCGCACGGCCTCGCGTTCTCGGTGCCGCCGGCCGTCCGCACGCCGCCGTCGCTGCGCAACATCTTCAAGGAAATCGCCGCGAACTTCGGTCACGACACGCCGCGCCACGGCTGTCTCGACACATGGGCGCGCCAGGGCGTGCTGCTGCTCAACACCGTGCTGACGGTCGAGCGCGGCGCGGCCGCCAGCCATGCGAAGCGCGGCTGGGAGCAATGCACGGACACGCTGATCCGCGAACTCGCCGGCCGTCATCGCGGGCTCGTGTTCATGCTGTGGGGCGCACACGCGCAGGCGAAGCGCGCGCTGTTCGACGCGAGCGCGCATTGCGTGCTCGAGGCGCCGCATCCGTCGCCGCTATCCGCACACCGCGGCTTCCTCGGCTGCCGCCATTTCGCGCTCGCGAACGATTATCTGGTCGATGCGGGCCGCGAGCCGATCGACTGGCGCCTGCCGGAAGTCGCCGAAACGCTCGCTTGACGCGCTGCCGGTTCCTTCGAGCCGGCAAGCACGCAAAAACGCCGCGCCCCTTTCGGGAACGCGGCGTTTTTTTCGGGCGGCGCAGAGGCAGCAGGTGCGTCGCACCCGCGGCGGCCTTCCTTACGCGGCGGCGATCGCTTCGCGCGCGCTCGCGAGCGCGGCACTCTGCGCATCCGGGCCGAGATTCAGGCCTTCGGCGAAGATGAAGCTCACGTCGGTCAGGCCGATGAAGCCGAGGAAGGTGCGCAGGTACGGCGTCTGGCTGTCGTTCGGCGTACCGGCATACTTGCCGCCGCGGGCCGTCACGACGTGAACCTTCTTGCCCTTGATCAGGCCTTCCGGACCGTTCTCGGTGTAGCGGAACGTGACGCCGGCACGGGCGATCCAGTCGAAGTACGTCTTCAGTTGCGACGAGATGCCGAAGTTGTACATCGGGGCGCCGATCACGATGACGTCGGCGGCTTGCAGCTCGGCGATCAGTGCATCGCTCTTCGCGACGATCGCATTCTGCTCCGCGGTGCGCTTGTCGGCCGGCGTGAAGAACGCGCCGAGCACCGATTCGTCGAGGTGCGGCAGCGCATCGGCCAGCAGGTCGCGAACCACGACCTTCGCGCCGGGGTTCGATTGTTGCAGCTTTGCCGTCAGTTCGTTGGCCAGCAGCGTGGATTGCGCACCTTGCGAACGCGCAGCGGAATTGATTTGCAGAATGGTCGTCATGTCAGGCTCCGTTGGGGTTGCGCTTCGGTAGCGCGAGTGACGCCATTGTGCGTGGCCGCATGACCGTGAAAAAGCGGGTTCAGGGCGACGGATTGTTGCAGCAGCAGAACAATCCGTGATCGCACCCTGATACCCGTCTTCTTACGTTCACCCCTTCAGCCAGGTTTCCCGGGCCCTGGAGACCGCGGCCGGCTTCGCGGCCGCCGTCAGCCGGTAGCGCGTGACTTCCGGGCCGTCGAGCTTCAGTTTCGCGGTACGCAGCTCGTCGCGGCGGAATGCGTGCACCTCGACCTTGTCGCCCGGCCGGTAGCGCGCGAGCAGCGCATCGAGGTTCATGCCCGTCACGCGCAGCCCGTCGACCGCGATCAGCGTATCGCCGGCCGACAGCCCCGCGCGATGCGCGGCACCGCCTTCGTAGACCGCCGCGAACGTGCAGTCCGTGCCGCCGCGCAGACGCGCACCGATCGTCGGCTTCGCGGCCGCGCCGTTCGCGACATCGGGCGCCAGCGTCACACCGAACGGCGCGAACAGCTCGGCGAGCGGCAGGTCGCGCGTGCCGTGCACGGCATCGGTGAACAGGCGGCCGAGCGCGACGCCCGTCGCTTCCTCGATCAGTGCGTCGACTTCGTTCTCCTCGACGCCCGCCTGCTTGCCGCGGTAGAAGTCGCGGCCGTAGCGCTGCCACAGCAGACGCATCACGTCGTCGAGCGACTTCCGGTTGCGCGTCTGCGCGCGGATCGCGAGATCGAACGCGAGCGCGACGAGCGAACCCTTCGTGTAATAGCTGACGATCGCGTTGGTCGCATTCTCGTCCTGGCGGTAGTACTTGATCCACGCGTCGAACGAGCTTTCCGCGACGCTCTGCTTGAGCCGGCCCGTGCCGCGCAGCACGCCGCCGATCGTCCGGCCCAGTGCCGCGAAATATTCGTCCTGCGACATCAGCCCGCTGCGCACCAGCATCAGGTCGTCGTAATACGACGTGAAACCCTCGAACAGCCACAGCAGCGACGTGTAGTTCTCGCGCGTCAGGTCGTACGGCACGAACGCCGCGGGCTTGATGCGCTTCACGTTCCACGTGTGGAAGTACTCGTGGCTGCAGAGACCGAGATAGGTGCGATAGCCTTCCGTCGTTTCCGGCCGCCCCTTCACCGGCAGGTCGGTGCGGTTGCAGATCAGCGCGGTCGACGCACGATGCTCGAGGCCGCCGTAGCCGTCGCTGACCGCGAGCGTCATGAACACGTAGCGGTCCATCGGCGCCTTCTTCGACTTCGGCTCGAACAGCGCGATCTGCGCTTCGCACACGCGCTTCAGGTCGGTGCGCAGCCGCTCCATGTCGAGCTGCGTCACGCGCCCGGCGATCACGATGTCGTGCGGCACGCCATGCGCGTCGAAGGTCGCGAGCGCGAATTCGCCGATCGTCACCGGATGGTCGGAAAGCTCATCGTAGTTCGCGGCGCGATACGCGCCGAAACCGTAGCGCTTCGTGCCGCGCGCTTCGGGCAGCGCGGTGCCGACGCGCCACGTGCGGAACGCCGCGCCGGCCGGTTTCGCGATGTCGACCTCGCACGGCGCGGCCTCGCGGCCGGCGACGCTCAGGAACACGGCCGTCGCGTTGAAGAAGCCGCCCGATTCGTCGAGATACGCGGAGCGCACCGACAGGTCCCATGCGTACACGTCGTAGCGCAGCGTCAGCGCGCCGGTCACGGGCGCGGCCTGCCACGTGTGCTTGTCGGTCTTCGCGATGCGGACCTTGCGGCCCGCGTCGTTGAACGCACCGAGCGTCACGATGTTGCGCGCGAACTCGCGCACGAGGTAGCTGCCCGGAATCCACACCGGCAGCGAGAAGCGCTGGCCTTCGGGATCGGGATCGGCGACCGTCACCGATACTTCGAACAGGTGCGCGGCAAGATCTTTCGGGACAATCGAATAGCGGATCGGCTGGGTCATCGTGGCAATCGGTCGGTCGAATACGGCGGCGAAAACGAAGAGAGGCGCCGGCAGATCATGCGGGCGCCCCTCGCTCGCCGGGCCATGTGCCCGGCGTGTAGTCGGTTACTTGCTCGAGGCGAGCGCCTGATTGAGCTGGTCGGCCGAGACCGCGCCCGGCAGGCGGCGGCCGTCCGGCAGGAAGATCGTCGGCGTGCCCGTGACGTTCATCCCGCGCCCGAGCGCGAGGTTCTTGTCGAGCGCGGTGGTATCGCAGGTGCCGGCGCCGGACGGGGTGCGGTGGTCGAGCATCCAGCCTTCCCACGTCTTCGCACGGTCGGTCGCGCACCAGATCGCCTTCGACTTCACGGTCGAGTCCGGCGACAGCACCGGGTACAGGAACGTGTAGACGGTGACGTTGTCGACCGACTGCAGCGTCGTCTCGAGCTTCTTGCAATACGGGCAGTTCGGATCGGAGAACACCGCGATCTTGCGGGCGCCGTTGCCCTTGACGACCTTGATCGCGTTCGCGAACGGCAGGCTCGCGAAGTCGATCTTGTTGATTTCGGACAGGCGTGCGTCGGTCAGGTTCTTGTGCGTCTTGGTGTCGACGAGATCGCCGAGCAGCACGTAGTCGCCCGCCGCGTCGCTATAGATGATCTGCGAGCCGAGGTTCACTTCGTAAAGGCCGGCGACCGGCGATTTCGACACGCTCTTGATCGGCGCATCGTTGCCGAGACGGGCTTGCAGCGTGGCCTTCAGCTTGTCGGTGGTCTGGTCGGCCTGCGCGGTGCAGCCAAGCGTCGCCATCGTGACGGCCAGCGCCAGCGACGCGATGCGGATCGTTTTTTTCATCGAAATCTTCCTTCAGCTCAATCGGTGTGCACGGCACAGTGTACGCCGTAACGGAACCGTCTCCGACCGGCGAAGCGGCGGAAGGTTCGTTCAGCCGAGCGCGGCCGACACGAGCCAGCGCTTCACGAGCGGCTGCGCACCGACGAAGGCCATGCCCGCATTGCGCACCGCTTTCGCGAGCGAGCCCGGCACCGCGAAGAGCCGCTGCAGGCCGTCGGTCGCGACCATCAGCGCGCGGATGTCCTCGCGGCGCGAACGCTCGTAGCGGCGCAGCAGCACCGTGTCGCCGAGGTTGCGGAAGCTCTCCTTGCCCGCGATCGCGTCGACGAGCGCCGCGACGTCGCGCAGGCCGAGGTTCATCCCCTGCCCGGCGAGCGGGTGGATCAGGTGAGCGGCATCGCCGACCAGCGCGACGCGCGGCGCGATCAGCTTGTCGACCGTCTGCAGCGCCAGCGGGAAACCGGCGGCCGGCGTCACGCATTCGAGCGTGCCGACCTGGCCGTGCGACACGCGCTCGACCTCGGCCGCGAGCTGCGCGGGGTCGAGCGCGAGCAATTCATCGGCATGCGCGGTGTGCGCGGACCACACGAGCGACACGTGGCCGTCCGGCAGCGGCAGCAGCGCGACGATCTCGCCCTCGTGGAACCACTGGTAGGCCGTCTCGCGGTGCGGCAGCGACGCCTTGAAGTTCGCGACGACGCCCGTCTGCCGGTAATCGCGCCGTTCGACCCGGGCCCCCATTTGGGAACGCACCCACGAATGCGCGCCGTCGGCGCCGACGACCAGATCGGCTTCGAGCACCTGTCCCGACGACAGCGTGAGCACGGCCGCGTCGTCGCGCACGTCGAAGCCCTGTGCGCGCGCGTCGAACCACGTGAGGTTCGGCTGGAACCGCAGGGCGGCGTCGAGCGACGTCTCGACCAGCGACGATTCGGCGATCCATGCAAGTTGCGGCACGGAGGCCTGGTAGGCGGAAAAATGCAGTTCCGCATGCGCGTCGCCGTACACGCGCATGTCGAAGACGGGCGCGAGCCGGCCGTGGTCGAGCGCCTGCCAGACCCGCAGCCGCTCGAGCAGCGCCTGCGAACTGGAAGACAGCGCGTAGACGCGGGTGTCGAACGCGAGATCGGCGGGGCGCGGCGTGGCCGGCTGGGCAAGCAAGGCGGTCTTGTAGCCGGACTGGGTCAGCGCGAGCGCGGCCGTCTTGCCGACGAGCCCGCCGCCGACCACGGCGACGTCGAAGGAGTGGTGGGCAGTCATGGCGGGCATTATAGCCGCGGGGCCAAACCCTTACGCGGCCGGACTTTGCGGGAAATCAGCAGAATCGCTGGCGGCCGATGCGGCGGGGCGGCCCGTCGCATCGGCCGTTCGGCGCAACCCCGGAATCCGGGGCGTCGGCACGGTACAATAGCGTCTTTGACCGTCGGCTCGCCGCGCTCCACGCGCCGGCCGCCCTTTTTTTCCCGCGCCGCCGTGCCCTGTCCGGCCGCGCCGCCTTACCCGTCCGAAGGATTCCATGAGTCTCAAATGCGGCATCGTCGGCTTGCCCAACGTCGGCAAGTCCACCCTGTTCAATGCGCTGACCAAGGCCGGCATCGCCGCCGAGAACTACCCGTTCTGCACGATCGAACCGAACGTCGGCATCGTCGAAGTGCCCGATACGCGCCTGAAGGCGCTCTCCGAGATCGTCAAGCCGGAGCGTGTCGTGCCGGCCGTCGTCGAATTCGTCGACATCGCGGGCCTCGTCGCGGGCGCGAGCAAGGGTGAAGGCCTCGGCAACCAGTTCCTCGCGAACATCCGCGAAACCGACGCGATCACGCACGTCGTGCGCTGCTTCGAGGACGAGAACGTCATTCACGTCGCCGGCAAGGTCAGCCCGATCGACGATATCGAAGTGATCAACACCGAACTCGCGCTGGCCGACCTCGGCACCGTCGAGAAGGCGCTCACGCGCTATTCGAAGGCCGCGAAGTCGGGCAACGACAAGGAAGCGGCGAAGCTCGTCGCGGTGCTCGAGAAAGTGCGCGCGCAGCTCGACCAGGGCAAGGCCGTGCGCGGCCTCGCGCTGTCGGACGACGAAGCGGCGCTGCTCAAGCCGTTCTGCCTGATCACCGCGAAGCCGGCGATGTACGTCGCCAACGTGAAGGACGACGGCTTCGAGAACAACCCGCACCTCGAGGCGGTGCGCAAGTACGCGGAAAGCGAGAATGCGCCGGTGGTTGCCGTGTGCGCGGCGATCGAAGCGGAAATCGCCGATCTCGACGATGCGGACAAGGAAGCGTTCCTCGCCGACATGGGCATGGAAGAACCGGGCCTCGACCGCGTGATCCGCGCGGGCTTCAAGCTGCTCGGCCTGCAGACCTACTTCACCGCGGGCGTGAAGGAAGTGCGCGCGTGGACGATCCATATCGGCGACACGGCGCCGCAGGCAGCCGGCGTGATCCACACCGACTTCGAGCGCGGCTTCATCCGCGCGCAGACGATCGCGTTCGACGACTTCATCGCGTACAAGGGTGAACAGGGTGCGAAGGAAGCCGGCAAGATGCGCGCAGAAGGGAAGGAATATGTCGTGCACGACGGCGACGTGATGAACTTCCTGTTCAACGTCTGAGCGTTGCATCGACCGATGCCGTGTGAATCACGCGGCATCGCGCAACACGTGCCCGGCACGAAAAACGAATGGCCCGACGGCAAGCGCCGTCGGGCCATTTTCATTGCGGGACGTTCCGCCAGCCAGCGGCGAACGCCGTGCGTCCGCCGCCGCTTCGTCATGACATCAGGTCGCCGACACCCGCCGCCCCGCGCTCGCCTGCGCATCGCGCCCACGCTTGTTCAGCCACGACGCCAGCAGCACGATCAACGCCAGCACGGCCGTCGCCCCCACTTCCATCCGATGCTCCTCGCTGACGAACATCACGGTCAGCGTGCCGCAGATGAACAGGATCACCGCCCACGTGAGCCACGGGAACAGCCACATGCGCAGCGTCAGGTCGGCGCCGGTCGATTCGAGCGTCTTGCGCATCCGCAGTTGCGAGATCGCGATCACCAGATACACGAGCAGCGCGATCGCGCCCGACGTCGCGAGCAGGAAGCCGAACACCTGCTCCGGCATCAGGTAGTTCGCGATCACGGTCACGAAGCCGAAGGCGGTCGACGCGAGCACGGCCGCGCGCGGCGTGCCGGTCGAATCGGTGCGATGCAGGAACGCCTGCGCGTCCTTGCGCTTCGACAGCGAGAACAGCATCCGCGACGCGGTGTACAGCGCCGAATTCAGGCAACTGGCGACCGACACGAGCACGATCACGTCGATGATCGCTTTCGCGTTCGGGACGCCGATCAGTTCCATCGCGCGCTGATACGAGCCGTGCTTCGGCAGCAGCGGGTCGTTCCACGGCACGATGGCCGCGACGATCAGGATCGAGCCGAGATAGAACAGCGTGATGCGCCAGATGACCGAGTTGGTCGCGCGCACGATCTGGCGTTGCGGGTTGTCCGATTCGGCGGCCGCGATCGTCACGATCTCGGTGCCGAGGAACGAGAACATCGTCGTCAGCATCGCCGCCAGCACCGCGCCGGCGCCGTTCGGCATGAAGCCGTGATGCGCGAACAGGTTCGACACGCCCGATACGGCGGGCGCCGGGATGATTCCGACGATTGCCGCGCCGCCGATGCACAGGAACACGACGATCGCGACGACCTTGATCAGCGCGAACCAGAATTCGAATTCGCCGTAGTTCTTGACGGAGAAGAGGTTGGTGAGGGTAAGCAGCAGCGTGATGCCGAGCGCGAAGATCCACGTCGCGACGCCCGGGAACCATGCATTGAGGATGGTCGCGGCGGCCGTCGCCTCGATCGGGATCACGAGCACCCAGAACCACCAGTACAGCCAGCCGATCGTGAAGCCGGCCCAATGGCCGATCGCGCGATCGGCATAGGTCGAGAACGACCCGCTGTCCGGATGCGCGACGGCCATTTCGCCGAGCATGCGCATCACCAGCACGACCAGCACGCCCGCGATCGCATACGCGAGGATCGATGCCGGACCGGCTTCCGCGATCGCGTGGCCGGAGCCGACGAACAAGCCCGCGCCGATGACGCCGGCAATCGACATCATCGTCACGTGACGCTGCTTCAGGCCCGTGCCGAGGCCCGTGTTGCTTCCACTCATCTGTCTCTCTCCAAAAAACGGTTCCGGTATGACCGGGTGTCGCGTGAAGGCGGCGTGGGGCGTTGTCGTTCTTGATTCCGGCTGCGGCCGTGCGTGCGTCGCACGCGGGCGTGAGGCCAGGTGGGGCCGTTCGGGTCGGTGCGCCCGCGCAGTCTGCGAAGCTGCGGGTGCGATGCGGCGTGCAAGACGCCGGCGCATCGCGTGCGCCCTTTCCATCGGCTGTCGTCAGCCGCCTTCGAAGCGAAGGAGTGTAAGCATCAAACGGTTCGTCACTAAGAACCAATTGAAGAATTTCGATGGAACCACTCGTTGCATCGATGCGAACCGATGCAACGCTTGATCCGGCGTGGTGCCGGATTCCGCGCCGTCAGTGCGCCGCTTCGTCCCGCCACCTGGCCGGGACGATCGCGTGCCATTCCCGCAGAAGCAGGTTTTTCACGGCGTCGGGATGCGCGACCGACAGGCGGACCAGCACGATCGGCCAGCCGGCATAGTGATCGGTCACGTAATACACGTCGGGTTCCGATTCGATCAGCCAGGCGCGCTCGTCGGGGCCGACACCCTTCACGACAAGCGTGTCGCCGTCCTCGCGCAGCCGCGCGAGCATCCTGCCCTTCACCTTGAGTGCGGGCGTGCCGTACGACGTGCCCTCCTCGACACCGCGCCACGCGAGCGCGATCTGCCGGACGTCGTCGAATGTCACGATGCCTCCCTGACCGTTGGCCGATGGTTGCCGGTCCGGCCACGCTACCGGAAATCGCGCGGCACGCCCAGCCGGATGCGCCTATCCGCCGGTTGCGCGCGCGGCCGCCGGCGCCCGTCCGGTCCTCGCGACGATCGCGAACGCGATCGCATTCGCGGCGGCGCTCGCGAGGATCGGCACGAGATAACCGCCGCCCGCGTCGTAGATGAAGCCGGCGGCGGCCGGGCCAATCAGCGTGCCGAACGCGACGCTCGTGTACAGGATGCCGATGATCCCGCTCACGTTGCGCCCGCCGAAATAGTCCATCACGACCGCCGGCAGCACGGCGACCCAGCCGCCATAAAACACGCCGAACACGAGCGCGAACGCGGCGAGCGTCGCGACGGTGCCTGCCCCCGCCCATGCGACGAGCGCCACGGCCATGCCGGCGAACATCGCCAGCAGCGACGCGCGGCGGCCGAAGCGGTCGGCCAGGCCGCCGAGGAAGAAGCGCCCGGCCGTGCTGCCGACGCCGATCGCCCCGAGCAGCAGCACGGCCGTGGGCGGCGCGACGCCGTGATCGAGCGCGTACGGCACGAGGTGAACGAACGGGACGAACACGCCGAACGAGCACACGAGGCATGCCGCGTAGAGGCTCGCGAACGGCCGCGACGTGACGGCTTCGCGCACGGTCGCCCCGGCCTGCACCTTCACACGGGCCGAGGCGGCACCGGCATGCTGGCCGTCATCGTCGGCCGCATCGCCATCGGGCAGCAGTCCGCGCCCGCGCGGATCGTTCTCGATCAGCAGCGACATGCCTGCGCCCAGCACGACCGCGATCATGGCGAGCGTGAAATACGCGCCGCGCCAGCCGGCATGCGCGATCAGCGCGGACGCGAGCGGCGGCATCACGAGCGTGCCGACGCCGATCCCCGCGACCGCGAGCCCCGATGCGAAGCCGCGCCGGCGCACGAACCAGCGCTGCACGGCACCGACGGCCGGCACGTACGCGCAGCCGACGCCGAGTCCGACCCCGAGCCCGTACGCGACATAGACCTGCAGCAGCGTGCGCGCCGCGCCGGCCGCCGCGAGCCCCGCGCCGGTCAGCAACATCCCGGCGACGGCGAGCCGCCGCGAGCCGAAGCGATCGGCCAGCGGCCCGCTGACGATGCCGAAACCGAAATACAGGAAGCCGGCGAGCGAGAACACGAGCGAAATCTGCCCGCGCGACGCGGCGAAATCCCGCTGCAGCGACTCGACGAACGCGCTGAACGTATACGCGCTGCCGAACCCGACCAACGTGACGGCGAACGCGGCCGCGACCACGTACCAGCCGTAGAAGAGGCGCGGTGCGCCCGGGCGGTTCATGACGATGCTCCTCTCAGGTTCCACCGGCCGCCGGGCAGCGCCCGGATTGCCTCATGGATATAGATGAACTATGTTGATCGCATCCGCTACCGAAACGCGGCCACGCAACGTGTGATCCGATACATCAACGGTACTCGGGCATACACGCGGCCTCAAACGATATTTCGTCGGCCTTTCGCTTTAGAAAAACTGAATGAATCGTTCCCGCCTTCCGCCACTCAACGCCCTGCGCGCCTTCGAAGCTGCCGCCCGCCACCTGTCGGTGAAGTCGGCCGCCGAAGAGCTGTCGGTCACGCCCGGCGCGGTGAGCCAGATGATCCGCACGCTCGAGGCGCATCTCGGCGTGCAGCTGTTCGAGCGCGTGAACCGCGGCATCCTGCTGACGGCCGCCGGCCGCGACTACCTGCCGCCCGTGCGCAACGCGTTCCGGCAGATCGCCGACGCGTCGCAGCGCGTGTCGGGCGCCGCCGACAGCGGCGTGCTGACGGTGAGCGTCACGCCGTTCTTCGCGTCCGCGTGGCTCGTCCCGCGCCTCGCGCAGTTCCGGCACGCGTGCCCGGACGTCGACCTGCAGGTCGTCACGAGCCACGCGCTCGCGGATTTCTCGCGCGACGGCGTCGATGTCGCGATCCGTCACGGCCTCGGGCGCTACATCGGGCTGTGCAGCGAGCGCCTGCTGACGGTGGAGATCGTCGCGCTCGCGTCGCCCGAACTCGTCGCGCGGCTCGGCAGGCCGGCGACGCCGGCCGACCTCGTCGGCTGGCCGCACCTGCACGACGCCGAGCGCAAGGGCTGGCACATCTGGTTCGGCGCGCGGCGGATCGACGATTTCGGGCCGCCGCGCGGCCCCGCGTTCGACGACTCGGGCCTGCTGCTGCAGGCGATCGTCGCCGGCCAGGGCGCCGGGCTGCTGCCGGCCGCGATGGTGCGCGGAGAGCTGGCGAGCGGGCGACTCGTGCAGCTTGCCGAGGTCGCCTGGCTCGACGATTTCGCGTACTACCTCGTCTATCCGCCGCATCACGCCGAGCGGCCGAAGGTCGCCGCGTTCCGCCGCTGGATTCTCGAGGCCGCGCAGGCGGACGGCGCGGCGTCGATGTCCGGCGCGGCGTAGCGTCGCGCCGCCGCGCGGCGCCGGCACCGGTCGGGCGCCGATCCGTTAACATGCGGCGCGGGCGATCCGCCCGACATCGATAACAACAAACCGACCGGGAGAGACCATGCCTGCCCTGTTCCGCCGCGCGACACGCATCGCGGCACTGTCCGCCGTCTTCCTTGTCACCTGCGCCGCGTTGCCCCACCCCGCACACGCGTACCGCGCATCGCCCGGCTACGGCAACGAAGCCGATCTCGACCGTCACGACACGTATCGCAACCGCGACGGCGAGACCGTGCACGCGCCCGCGCATTCGAAATCGGGCCGCGTGCCGGACGGGGCGAGCGCGCGCTGCCGCGACGGCACGTACAGCTTCAGCCGCCATCGACGCGGCACGTGCTCGGGGCACGGCGGCGTCGCCGCGTGGCTGTAACGCGACGCATCCGGACGGCTGCGCGGCGCCAGCGGCAGCCGGCGGCAGCCGGCGGCAGCCGGCGGCGAAGTACAATACGCGTTCGCGCCGCCGACACGCGGCGCCGCCGCCGCGCCCCGCGCGGCACGCTCCGTACCGAATCACCCGACGCCGCCACGCCCGCACGCTGCGCGGCCGTCTCAACCACTTCTGACTTTCACACCGAAATGGCCCAATACGTTTTCACGATGAACCGGGTCGGCAAGATCGTGCCGCCCAAGCGCCAGATCCTGAAGGACATCTCGCTGTCGTTCTTTCCCGGCGCGAAGATCGGCGTGCTCGGCCTGAACGGCTCGGGCAAGTCGACGCTGATCCGCATCATGGCGGGCGTCGACAAGGACATCGAGGGCGAAGCCACGCCGATGCCGAACCTGAACATCGGCTACCTGCCGCAGGAACCGCAGCTCGATCCGACGAAGACCGTGCGCGAAGCCGTCGAGGAAGGCCTCGGCGACCTGTTCCAGGCCAACAAGAAGCTGGAAGAAATCTACGCGGCCTACGCGGAACCGGACGCCGATTTCGACGCACTCGCGGCCGAGCAGGCGAAGTACGAGGCGATCCTCGCGTCGAGCGACGGCGGCAGCCCCGAGCAGCAGCTCGAAGTGGCGGCCGACGCGTTGCGCCTGCCGCCCTGGGACGCGAAGATCGAGCATCTGTCGGGCGGTGAAAAGCGCCGCGTCGCGCTGTGCAAGCTACTGCTCGAAAAACCGGACATGCTGCTGCTCGACGAACCGACCAACCACCTCGACGCCGAATCGGTCGACTGGCTCGAGCAGTTCCTGGTGCGCTTCCCCGGCACGGTCGTCGCCGTGACGCACGATCGCTACTTCCTCGACAACGCAGCCGAGTGGATTCTCGAACTCGACCGCGGCCACGGCATTCCGTGGAAGGGCAACTACAGCAGCTGGCTCGACCAGAAGGAAGAGCGCCTGAAGCAGGAAGAAGCATCGGAATCGGCACGCCAGAAGGCGATCAAGAAGGAACTGGAGTGGGTGCGCCAGAACCCGAAGGGCCGTCAGGCGAAGTCGAAGGCGCGTATCGCGCGCTTCGAGGAACTGAGCAGCCAGGAATACCAGAAGCGCAACGAAACGCAGGAAATCTTCATTCCGGCCGGCGAACGCCTCGGCAATGAAGTGATCGAGTTCAAGAACGTCAGCAAGTCGTTCGGCGACCGCCTGCTGATCGACAACCTGAGCTTCAAGATTCCGGCCGGCGCGATCGTCGGCATCATCGGCCCGAACGGCGCCGGCAAGTCGACGCTGTTCAAGATGCTCACGGGCAAGGAACAGCCGGATTCGGGTGAAGTCGTGATGGGCCCGACGGTGAAGCTCGCGTACGTCGACCAGAGCCGCGACGCGCTCGACGGCTCGAAGACGGTGTTCGAGGAAATCTCGGGCGGCGCCGACGTGCTGACGGTCGGCAAGTACGAAACACCGTCGCGTGCGTACATCGGCCGCTTCAACTTCAAGGGCGGCGACCAGCAGAAGATCGTCGGCAACCTGTCCGGCGGTGAACGCGGCCGTCTGCACCTCGCGAAGACGCTGATCTCGGGCGGCAACGTGCTGCTGCTCGACGAACCGTCGAACGACCTCGACGTCGAAACGCTGCGCGCGCTGGAAGACGCGCTGCTCGAATTCGCGGGCTCGGTGATGGTGATCTCGCACGATCGCTGGTTCCTCGACCGGATCGCGACGCACATCCTCGCGTTCGAAGGCGATTCGCAGGTCACGTTCTTCGACGGCAACTACCAGGAGTACGAAGCCGACAAGCGTGCGCGCCTCGGCGAGGAAGCCGCGAAGCCGAAGCGTCTGCGCTACAAGCCGATCAGCCGCTGACCGGCACGCCGGCCTGGGCATCCGGCACCGCGGCAACGCGGGGCCGAATGCCCGAGGCGGCCGCTTCCGGATCGGCAGAACGAAAAAGCGGGCCCGTGGCCCGCTTTTTTTATCGCCGCGCGGTCGCGCGCTGTCGCTTACGCGAGCGCGCCCAGTTCACGCAACCGTGCCTCGGTCGCCGCCGCGCTCGTGTGATGAATGCCGTGCCAGCCGAGCGCCGTCGCGGCCTGCGCATTCTTCGCGTTGTCGTCGATGAACACGAGCTCGTGCGGCGCGATACCCGGCAGGTGCGGCACGATCCGCGCATGCATCTCGCGATAGATCGCCGGATCGGGTTTCACGAGCTTCACGCGGCCCGACACGACGATGTCCCTGAATCGCCGCAGCACCGGGAAGTTGTCCCACGCGTACGGAAACGTCTGCGCGGACCAGTTCGTCAGGCCGAACAGCGGCATCCCCTGCGCGTCCAGCCGGTCGACGAGCGCGGCGCCCTCTTCCAGCACGCCGCGGATCATCTCGTGCCAGCGCGCATAGAACGCGCGGATCAGCGCCTCGTGCTCCGGAAACTTCGCGACGAGCTCGGCCGTGCCTTCCTCGATCGTCTGCCCGCCGTCCTGGCGGATCACCCAGTCCATCGCGCACACGTGCGTGAGAAACCAGCGACGCTCGGTTTCGTCTGGAATCAGCTCACGGTAAAGGTACTCGGGGCTCCAGTCGATCAGCACGCCGCCGAAATCGAACACCACGGCCTTGATCGTCATGCAAACTCCGCAGCAAGGACTTCCGCGAGCGGACGCGGCGTCACCGCGTTGCCCGACAGCGAGTTGTTGTTCCAGATGAAGTGGTGGTGCGCGACGATCTGCGCGGCCGACAGGTGCGCACGCTCGTTCGTCGTGTGCAGGTCGGACACGACGGTCGTCCGGTAGCCGAGCAGCGCGGCGCGGCGCGCGGCCGAATCGACGCAGAACTCCGTCGCATAACCGCAGATCAGCACCGAACGGATGCCATGCCGATCGAGCTGCGCCGCGAGCGGCGTGTCGTGGAACGAATCGCTCACCTGCTTGCGCACGCGCCAGTCGTCGCCGCCGACGACCAGCCCCGCATGCAGCTCCCAGCCCGGCGTGCCGGGCACGATGTCGTCGTCCGCATCGCCGTCGTGCTGCACGAAACAGACGGGCGCGTTGGCCGCGCGCGCGGCCGCCGTCAACCGGTTGATGCCCGACACGACCTCGTCGAGCCGGTAGGCAGGCCGCGCCCGCTCCACCAGCCCGCGCTGCATGTCGATCACGATCACTGCGGTGTCCGTCATGGCTTGCCCTCGGTTCTGTCGTTCGGCTTATGTCGGCTGATGGTCCGGCCGTTGCCGCCGGCGGCGTCAGATCGGCTGCGTGCGCGCGTCGAGCCACGCTTTCGCATCGCCGCTCACGTGCCTGCCGACGCGCTCGCGCACCGTCGCGTGATACGTGTTCAGCCATGCGCGCTCCTCGTCGTGCAGCATCTCGATCAGCACGCAGCGCGTGTCGATCGGGCACAGCGTCAGCGTCTCGAACGCGAGAAAATCGCCGAACTCCGTCTTTCCGGCCGCGCGGTTCACGACCAGGTTCTCGATCCGGATGCCCCACTGGCCCGGACGGTATACGCCAGGCTCGATCGACGTGATCATGCCTTCTTCCATCGCCGTGTACGGCTCGGCCGGCGCGTAGTGCGAGATGACCTGCGGGCCTTCGTGCACGTTCAGGAAATAGCCGACGCCATGCCCGGTGCCGTGGCCGTAATCGAGCCCGGCCGCCCACATCGGCGCGCGCGCGATCGCGTCGAGCATCGGCGAGCGGATGCCGCGCGGGAAGCGTGCGCGCGACAGCGCCATCATCGATTTCAGCACGATCGTGAAATCGCGCCGCTGCAGGTCGCTGACGGTGCCGACCGGCACGACGCGCGTGATGTCGGTCGTGCCCGTCATGTACTGGCCGCCCGAATCGATCAGCAGCAGGCCGTCGCCGGCGATCGTCGCGTGCGACTCGCGGGTCGCGTGGTAGTGCGGCATCGCGCCGTTCGCGTTGAAGCCCGCGATCGTCGCGAAGCTCGCCGACACGTAGCCGGGGCGCCGTGCGCGTGCGGCCGTGAGCTTCTCCTCGATCGTCAGCTCGGTAATCGTCTCGCGGTTCACGGCCTGCTCGAACCATGCGAAGAATTCCGCGAGCGCGGCGCCGTCGTGTTCCATCGTCACGCGCACGTGTTCGATCTCGGCGGACGTCTTGCGCGACTTCGCGAACGTCGACGGATTCACCGCCTCGACGAGCTTCACGCCGGCCGGCACGGCCTCGAGCGTGCCGAACGTCACGCGGCGCGGGTCGATCAGCAGCGTCGCGCCGGCGGGCAACGCCGCGAGCGACGCGCGCGCGTCGCCGTACGCACGGACGTCGACGCCGTCCCGCGCGAGCGACTCGGCCAGCGCCGGCGACACCTTGCCGTCGGCGATGAACAGCGTCGCGCGATCGGCGCCGATCATTGCGTGCGCAACGAACACGGGATTGAAGTTGACGTCGGCGCCGCGCAGGTTGAACAGCCAGGCGAGATCGTCGAGCGTCGACACGAAATGCCACTGCGCGCCCTGCGCGTGCATCGCGCGACGCACCTCGGCCAGCTTGCTCGCGCGTGTCGTGTCGGCCTGCGGCGCCGTGTGCTCGAACACAGCGTCGCCGGGCAACCCCGGCCGCTCCGGCCAGATCGCGTCGAGCAGGTCGAGATCGGTGCGCAGCGCGATGCCGCGCGCGCTCAGCGCGGCCGTCAGCCCGCGCGCCGCCGCGACGCCGAGCACCGCGCCGTCGACGCCGACCGTCGCGCCGGCCGGCACGTTCTGCGCCAGCCAGTCGACATGCGGCGCGCTCTGCTGGCCGCCCGTCATCTTCATCAGCTGCACGCCCGTGCCGGCCAGCTCGGCGTCGGCCTGCACCCAGTAGCGGCTGTCGACCCACAGCCCCGCGAAATCCGCGGTCACGACCAGCGTGCCGACCGAGCCCGTGAAGCCGGACAGCCAGCGGCGCGCCTGCCAGCGCTCGGGCAGATACTCGGACAGATGGGGATCGGCGGACGGCACGAGATAGGCGGCCAGGTCCTCGCGGGCCATGGCACCGCGCAACAGCGCAAGGCGGGCCGGCACCGGCGAGACTTCGGGAAGACGGGCATTCATGATTTCACCTGAGAGCATTCAGCGACGGGCCGACAGCGCGACCGTCACGGCTACGGCAAGGAACGCGACGCCGGTGCAGACCGGCCATTCGAGCGTCTCGCCATCGTAAAACAGTCCCGAGAGATTGCCGGCCATGCGGGCGGCGGCCGCACCGACGATGCCGGCGAGCACCGCGATCCACCACGCCGGCCGACTCGTGCGCCGCATCGGATGCAGCCAGCGGCCGAACAGCCCGACGGCCGCTCCCAGGACAATGATTCCAAACCAGTTCATTCGACGCCTTCTATAAATTCAGATTCGTCCCATAGGCGTGAACGTTACCAGCGGCTAGCATCGATTCATCCATCGAACCCGAGACCAGCCGGGTGCCGCGAACGTTCGAGTGTAGGGGCCGACTCGACGTTATGGCAAGCGCGCACCGGCTACCGTAATGAAGAAACTCTCATGCGAATCGCTCTGATCGATCCCGAGTCGCGTCGCGCCGCGCTCCTGAACCGGCTGCTCTTCGCGGGCGGTCACGTGTGCCACGCGTTTCCGTCCAGCACCGCCTTCTTCGCGTGGCTCGCGGCCGACAACACCTGCGACATGCTGATCACCGGCCACTGGGCCGGCGATCAGCCCGCCGAGGAAGTCATTCCGCGCGCGCAGACGGTCCTGCCCGGGTTGCCGGCCATCACCGTGATGCAGTCGCCGCGCGAAAGCGAAATCGTCTCGTGCCTGCACGCGGGCGCCGACGATTGCCTCGCGCGGCCCGTGAGCGGCCCCGAGCTGCTTGCGCGCGTCAACGCACTGAGCCGGCGCGCCGGCGTACGCCGGCCGCCGACCCGCTCGCGCGAAATGTATGGGGAATACGCATTCGACGCAACGCACGACCTCGTGCGCTTCGGCAACGCAATCGTTTCACTGACGCCCAAGGAATTCCGTTTCGCCCAGCTGCTGTTCACGAACCTGTCGCGGCCCGTGTCGCGCGCCCATATCCTCGAAACCGTGTGGGGGCGCCGCCGCGACATGAAGTCGCGCACGCTCGATACGCACGCATCCCGGCTGCGCAGCAAGTTGCAATTGCTCCCGGAGCGCGGCTACCGGCTGTTGCCGCTCTACGGCTACGGCTATCAGCTCGACCGCGTGCCGATCGAACCCCCAAATTCCCGGCCCCGCCACGCTGATGCCCGGTATGCCGCGAGTGAGGAAATCGCTGAAACGCTATAATATGGGGCTAAACGATAGCCCTCGATATGCAACTCCTCACGATCGGAATCAATCACCACACTGCGCCTGTCGCCTTGCGCGAACGCGTGGCGTTTCCGCTCGAGCAGATCAAGCCGGCTCTCGTCACGTTCAAGAACGTGTTTCTCGGCCCCCAGGCACCCAATACGCCCGAAGCGGCGATCCTCTCCACCTGCAACCGCACCGAACTGTATTGCGCGACCGACGATCGCGCGGCGCGCGAAGGCGCGGTCCGCTGGCTGTCGGAGTATCACCGGATTCCGGTCGACGAGCTCGCCCCGCATGTGTACGCGCTGCCGCAGTCGGAAGCGGTCCGGCATGCATTCCGCGTCGCGTCCGGCCTCGATTCGATGGTGCTCGGCGAAACCCAGATTCTGGGCCAGATGAAGGACGCGGTCCGCACCGCGACGGAAGCCGGCGCGCTCGGCACCTATCTGAACCAGCTGTTCCAGCGCACGTTCGCGGTGGCGAAGGAAGTGCGCGGCACGACCGAAATCGGCACGCAGTCGGTGTCGATGGCCGCCGCCGCGGTGCGCCTCGCGCAGCGGATCTTCGAAAAGGTGTCGGATCAGCGCGTACTGTTCATCGGCGCCGGCGAGATGATCGAGCTGTGCGCGACGCACTTCGCCGCGCAAGGCCCGCGCGAACTCGTCGTCGCGAATCGCACGGCCGAACGCGGCCAGCGGCTCGCCGAACGCTTCAACGGCCGCGCGATGCCGCTGGCCGACCTGCCGACCCGCATGCACGAATTCGACATCATCGTGTCGTGCACCGCATCGACGCTGCCGATCATCGGCCTCGGCGCGGTCGAGCGCGCGGTGAAGGCACGCCGCCACCGCCCGATCTTCATGGTCGACCTCGCGGTGCCGCGCGACATCGAGCCCGAAGTCGGCAAGCTGAAGGACGTGTTCCTCTACACCGTCGACGATCTCGGCGCGATCGTGCGCGAAGGCAACGCGTCGCGCCAGGCCGCGGTCGCGCAGGCCGAAGCGATCATCGAGACGCGCGTGCAGAATTTCATGCAATGGCTCGACACGCGCAGCGTCGTGCCGGTGATTCGTCACATGCATACGCAGGCCGACGCGCTGCGCCGCGCCGAAGTCGACAAGGCGCAGAAACTGCTCGCACGCGGCGACGATCCGGCCGCCGTACTCGAGGCGTTGTCGCAGGCGCTGACCAACAAGCTGATCCACGGCCCGACGAGCGCGCTCAACCGCGTGAACGGCGCCGATCGCGATTCGCTGATCGACCTGATGCGCGGCTTCTACCAGCACGCGCCGCGCTCGAACGACCAGTCCGGCCACTAGCGCCGCCCGGTCGCCCTGCCGCCGGCCGCGCGCCGGCCTATCCTTTCCGAATACCCCTTGCCCGGGAGCGCCGCTCCACACCATGAAAACGAGCATGCAACGCAAGCTCGACCAGCTGTCCACACGGCTGGCCGAACTGAACGACCTGCTGAGCCGCGAAAACGTCACGGCCGACCTCGACCAGTACCGCAAGCTGACGCGTGAACATGCGGAACTCGGCCCGGTCGTCGAGCAATACGCGCTGTGGCGCCAGTCGCGCAGCGACGAGAAGGCCGCGCAGGAACTGCTCGCCGACCCGTCGATGCGCGACTTCGCCGAAGACGAAATCCGCAGCGCGCGCGACGATATGGCGCGCCTCGAGACCGAGCTGCAGAAGATGCTGCTGCCGAAGGATCCGAACGACGATCGCAACATCTTCCTCGAAATCCGCGCGGGCACGGGCGGCGACGAATCGGCGCTGTTCGCGGGCGACCTGCTGCGCATGTACCTGCGCTTCGCGGAACGCCAGCGCTGGCAGGTCGAAATGATGTCGGAGAGCGCGTCGGATCTCGGCGGCTACAAGGAAGTGATCGTGCGGATCGCGGGCCAGGGCGCGTTTTCGCGCCTGAAGTTCGAATCGGGCGGCCATCGCGTGCAGCGCGTGCCGGCGACCGAGACACAGGGGCGCATCCATACGTCCGCGTGCACGGTCGCGGTGATGCCGGAAGCCGACGAAATCGGCGAAGTCGAGATCAACCCGGCCGACCTGCGGATCGACACGTTCCGCGCATCCGGCGCGGGCGGCCAGCACATCAACAAGACCGATTCGGCGGTGCGCGTCACGCACATCCCGACCGGGATCGTCGTCGAATGCCAGGACGACCGCTCGCAGCACAAGAACAAGGACCGCGCGCTGAAGGTGCTCGCCGCGCGCATCAAGGACAAGCAGTATCACGAGCAGCACGCGAAGGAAGCCGCGACGCGCAAGAGCCTGATCGGCTCCGGCGACCGTTCCGAACGGATCCGCACGTACAACTTTCCGCAAGGCCGGATGACCGACCACCGGATCAACCTGACGCTGTACCGGCTCGAGGCGATCATGGACGGCGATCTCGACGAACTGATCGGCGCGCTCGTCAGCGAGCACCAGGCCGAGCTGCTCGCGTCGCTCGGCGAAGCCGACTGAGGCCGCGATGCCCGACACCACCGCCGCCGAATTGCTGCGCGCGTCACCGCTCGACGCGGTCGACGCACGCGTGCTGCTCGCGCACGCGCTCGGCTGGACCCGCACACAGCTGATCACGCGCGGCGATGCGCCGCTCGATGCGGCCGCGGTCGAACGCTACCGCGCGCTCGAAGCGCGCCGCGTCGCCGGCGAACCCGTCGCGCAACTGGTCGGGATCCGCGAGTTCTTCGGCCGCCCGTTCGACGTGACGCCCGACGTGCTGATCCCGCGCCCCGAAACCGAACTGCTCGTCGAAGCCGCGCTCGATGCGATCGACGGGCTGCCGCATCCGGCCGTGCTCGATCTCGGCACCGGCAGTGGCGCGATTGCCGTGTCGATCGCCGCCGAGCGCCCCGATGCACGCGTGTGGGCGCTCGATCGCTCGCCGGCCGCGCTGGTCGTCGCGCAGCGCAACGCAGGCAAGCTGCTCGACGCACGCCGCCCCGGCGGCCCGCTGCAGTGGCTGCAGAGCGACTGGTACGCGGCGCTCGATCCGGCGCTCGTGTTCGACACGATCGTCAGCAACCCGCCGTACATCGCGCGGCACGATCCGCATCTCGCGCAGGGCGACCTGCGTTTCGAGCCGCGCGGCGCACTCACCGACGACGCCGACGGCCTCAGCGCGATCCGCACGATCGTCGCGGGCGCCGGCGCCCATTTGAAACCGGGCGGCACGCTCTGGATCGAGCACGGCTACGATCAGGCCGAAGCCGTCCGCGACATTCTCGCCTCGCACGGCTTCGTCGCGGTCGAATCGCTCGCCGATCTCGCCTCGATCGAACGCACGACAGGCGGCCGGCGGCCGGGCTGACGCCCGGCTCGCCCGGTTGAAATCCGCTATCATTTCGATCTAACGCCCCGCAAACGCAAGGTCAGTCATGGACACCCAACAACGTATCAAGCAAATCGTCGACGAAAACCAGGTCGTGCTCTTCATGAAGGGCAACGCGCAATTCCCGATGTGCGGCTTCTCGGGCCGCGCCGTGCAGGTGCTGAAAGCCTGCGGCGTCGACCAGTTCAAGACGGTCAACGTGCTGGAAGACGACGAAATCCGCCAGGGCATCAAGGCATTCTCGAACTGGCCGACCATTCCGCAGCTCTACGTGAAGGGAGAGTTCATCGGCGGCTCGGACATCATGATGGAGATGTACCAGTCGGGCGAACTGCAGCAACTGTTCGCCGCCGCCTGACACGCGGCAGCCGCTGCCCTTTCGATGGCCTCTCCCAGCGCGCCGCCACGCCGGCTGATCGTCGCGATCACCGGCGCCACCGGCGCGATCTACGGCGTCCGGCTGCTCGATCTGCTGCGCGCCGCGGGCGGCGTCGAAACGCACCTGCTGATTTCGAACGCCGGCTGGCTCAACATCCAGCATGAACTGAAGCTGCCGAAGGCCGAGGTCGAACGCCGAGCGGACGTCGTGCACTCGGTGCGCGACGTCGGTGCGACGATCGCGTCGGGTTCGTTCGCGACCGACGGGATGGTGATCGCGCCCTGTTCGATGAAGACGCTCGCGAGCGTCGCGCACGGGCTGTCCGACAACCTGATCACGCGCGCGGCCGACGTCACGCTGAAGGAACGTCGCCGTCTCGTGCTGATGGTGCGCGAAACGCCGTTCAACCTCGCGCATCTGCGCAACATGACCGCCGTCACCGAGATGGGCGGCATCGTCTTTCCGCCGCTGCCCGCGTTCTACGCGATGCCGAAGACGATCGAGGAACTCGTCGACCAGACCGTCACGCGCGTCCTCGACCTGTTCGCGCTCAGCGCGCCGCAGACGACACCCTGGGCCGGCATCCGGCACGCGCAGTAAGCCTCCTTCTTCGCTCATCTTCGCCGATTTTCACGGCAATTCACTCGATTGCACGCGCACTGACGATTTCGCACACCGTCACGCATTACGTTGCAACGATTATCAACAAACAAGCGCCAATCAAATTCCGCCACGCGGATTTATCAATACGCGGTGCGCGCCTATAGTCACAGGCAAACCCTTTTTGCAGGCCACCACCATGAACCGCTTGCCTTCGCTGTACCTGTCCCACGGCGCCCCGACGCTGCCGATCGACCCGACGCTGCCGTCCGGCGCATTCACGCATCTCGGCGCCGAATTGCCGCGCCCGCGCGCGGTACTGATGCTGTCCGCGCACTGGGGCACGCAACGGCCGGTTGCGAGCGTCGCCGCGCATCCGGAAACGATTCACGATTTCTACGGTTTCCCGCAGGCGCTGTACGACATCCGCTATCCGGCGCCGGGCGCGCCCGACGTCGCCGAACGCGCGGCCACGCTGCTGAATGCGGCCGGCATCGCGACCGCGACGACCGAGCACGGCCTCGACCACGGCGCGTGGGTGCCGATGCTGCTGATGTTCCCGGAGGCGGACGTGCCGGTCGCGCAGCTGTCGATCCAGCCGCGCGCGGATGCGACGCACCACTTCGCGCTCGGCCGTGCGCTGCGGCCGCTGCGTGACGAAGGCGTGATGGTGATCGGCTCGGGCCAGATCACGCATAACCTGCGTGCGGCCGATTTCGGTGCCGCGCCCGAGGATGCGGACCCGCGCGTCGCGGAATTCACCGACTGGTTCGAGGCGAAGCTCGCCGCGCGCGATGTCGATGCGCTGCTCGACTACCGCCGGCAGGCGCCGCACGCGGTGCTGATGCATCCGACCGACGAGCATCTGCTGCCGGCCTTCACGGCGCTCGGCGCGGCGGACGACGACTACCAGCTCGGCATCCAGTCGCTCGGCACCTACCAGCGCGTGCTCGCGATGACGAACTACGTGTTCGCGAGCGCCAACGCCTGAGCCGCGACGCCATCGCCGACGCAAACAAAAAGCCCGCCCGAGCATCGCTCGGGCGGGCTTTTTCCGCTGCTTCCCGCCGCCGCCGAATCCGGCGACAGGTCATGCGTCAGGCACCGACCCCTTCGAGGATCTCGTCGTGCGACTCGCGCTCGTCGAGATACTGGGTCCGGTAACCGGTATTCACACCCCAGAAGTAGAACACCAGCGAGATCGCCGCGACGATCAGCATGTCCCAGCCGTACGGCAGGTAGCCGTGACCGCCGAATTCCTTGCTGCCGATCAGCGACAGCACGGCCATCGTCGGCAGGTACGCGACCAGCCACCAGGCAGCCTTCAGGTCGGCGCCCCAGCCGGTCCAGCCCGATTTCGCCTGGAAGTAGAAGTACACCGGCAGTGCGACGATCATCAGCAGGATGATTTCGCCCGTGAGCGGCCACTTCGCCCAATACAGGATCAGCGACGCACACACGAACGCGAACGGTGCGATCAGCTTCATCAGCGGGATCGACAGCGGGCGCTCGATGTCGGTCGCCGCGCGGCGCAGCGCCATCAGGCTGATCGGGCCGGTCAGGTACGAGATCACCGTTGCAACCGAGATCACCGCCGCGAGCGAGCTCCAGCCGCGGAAGAAGAACAGGAACACGAACGACACGAGCAGGTTGAACCACATCGCCTGGCGCGGCACACCGTAGATCGGGTGGACGTTGCCGAACATCTTCGGCATCGTGTTGTTGCGCTCCATCGCGTAGATCATCCGCGTGGTCGTCGCCATGTAGGTCGTGCCGGTGCCGCTCGGGCTGACGAACGCGTCGATGTACAGCAGGATCGCGAGCCAGTTCAGGTTCAGCGCGATCGCGAGTTCCGCGAACGGCGACGAGAAATTGAAGTGCGCCCAGCCCTGCGCGACGTCAGCCGGATTCACCGAGCCGATGTACGCCATCTGCAGCAGCACGTAGATCACGAGCGCGATCAGGATCGACGTGATCACCGCGAACGGCACGCTGCGCGACGGATTGCGCGCTTCGCCCGCCAGGTTCACCGGGCTCTGGAAACCGTTGAACGCGAACACGATGCCGCTCGTCGCGACCGCGGTCAGCACGGCCGACCAGCCATACGGTGCGAAGCTCGCATTCGACGCGGTGCCGAGGTTCTCCGAATGGAAGCTCGTCAGCATCAGGCCGAGGATCGTGGCGCCCGGGATCAGGAACTTGAAGATCGTGATCGCGGTGTTCGCCCGGGCAAAGGCCTTCACGCCCCAGTAGTTCAGCATGAAGTAGATGACGACCAGCACGGCCGACAGCAGCAGGCCGGGTGTCGTCAACTCGCCGTTCACGAACAGCGCATGCGCCCATGGATACGGCCACGTACTCATGTACTGGATCGACGCTTCGGCCTCGATCGGGATCACGGAAACGATCGCGATCCAGTTGGCCCATGCGCTGATGAAACCGACCAGCGAACCGTGCGAGTAGCGCGCGTAGCGCACCATGCCGCCCGACTCGGGGAACATCGCGCCCAGTTCGGCGTACGTCAGTGCAATCGCAAGAATCACGACCGCACCGATGATCCATGCGCAGATCGCCGCCGGACCGGCGATCTTCGCGGCTTTCCAGGCACCGAACAGCCAGCCCGAGCCGATAATCGAACCCAGCCCCGTCAGCATCAATGCAAACGGGCCGATGTTCCGTTGAATAGAACTCTTCACATCCTCTCCTGTGTCTCAAAAAGCATGGTCGGCCCGCGGTCCGGGATCGGCTCGGACAGCACCGCGCACGCATTCTTGGGGGGACGAATCATCCGATCGGGGCAACCCGTCCGCGCGGCGCGTAGTTTAACGGTTGCACCTCGAACGTGCCGCCAAAATCGTTCGGCCCCTACAAAAAATTCGCATCGCCTGCAAGCTTTGTAAACCTGATATACGCAATAACCCTGAGAGCATGGGAATACGGTTGACCATGAGCGCGATTAGCCGTATAAAGGACTTCGCAGGATTTCAGGTGGCGAGTGAATTGGTTCTTTCGTAGTTCGCCCATCAACGGTACTCCGGTGGTCCTATTACCCCTTCCTTGATTTTCCGCACCCCATGGGCTTCGGCCCCGTTTTATCTTTTTAGGAACAAGTAACATGGCAACCGGTACCGTCAAGTGGTTCAATGACGCAAAGGGCTTCGGCTTCATCACCCCGGAAGGCGGCGGCGACGATCTGTTCGCGCACTTCTCGGAAATCCGCGTCGAAGGCTTCAAGACGCTGCAAGAAAACCAGAAGGTTGAATTCGAAGTGAAGACGGGCCCGAAGGGTCTGCAAGCTGCGAACATCCGTCCGGTCTAAGCTTGGCGCGATAATTCGTGTAAAAAAGCCCCGCTTCGGCGGGGCTTTTTGTTTTTGGGCGCCGATGCGGGATGGCAGCTACGCCCTTCCGCCTGCCGCCATTCAACCGAACAATCGCTGCGCGTGAATGCCGAGGCCCGTCGCGACGCTCGCGAGGCGGTCGCCGAATACCGGTTGCGCCTCCGGAAACGCGCCCGCGAGCGCACCCGACAGGAACGCGAGCCCGGTCGAACCGCCGGTGAAGTACAGCGCGCCGACCTCGCGCGGCGCGATGCCCGCAAGCCGCACCGTCTCGCGCGCGGCGTCGACGATGCGTGTGGTGTCGTCACGGCTCGCATCGACGAGGCGATCGGCGTCGAACGCGATCAGCAGGTCTTCTTCCACGTCGTTCAGGTCGATCATCGTCTCCCCGCCCGCCGCGACGCCGATCTTTGCCTCTTCCGCGCGCGCCATCAGCGCATGCCCGAGCCGCTGCTCGACCACGCTCGTGAGCCGGTCGTACTGCCGCACGTCCTGGTACAGGTGCTTCATCAGCTTCAGCTCGCCGAGCCGCTTCGGCGTGTAGACCGTGTTGATCAGGTGCCAGGTCGCGAGATCGAAGTAGATCTTGTTCGGCAGTTCGCGCCCTTCCGGGTCGAGCGAACGGTAGCCGAATGCAGGCAGGATCGCCGCCAGTTCGACACGCCGGTCGTAGTCGGTACCCGCGACGTGCACGCCGTGGTGCGCCAGCACGTCGTCCTTGCGCTCGAGCCGCGCCATCCGCTCGGGCCCGACGCGCACCAGCGAGAAGTCGGACGTGCCGCCGCCGATGTCCGCGACGAGCACGAGGCGCTCGGCCTGCTGGCGCGATTCGTAGTCGAACGCGGCGGCAATCGGTTCGTACTGGAAGTGAACGTCCGCGAAACCAACCGATTGCGCGGCCGCCGCGAGCTGATCCTGCGCGAGACGGTCGGCGCGCGGATCGTCGTCGACGAAGAACACGGGCCGGCCGAGCACCGCGCGGCCGATCGGCGCGCCCGCGCGCGCTTCGGCCTTGCGTTTCAGGTGGGTCAGGAAGCGCGCGATGATTTCGGTGTACGCGATCGCGCTGCCGTCGCCGAGATCGGTCGTCGTCTCCGCGAGCGGCGAGCCGAGGATGCTCTTCATCGAGCGCATCAGCCGGCCGTCGAAACCGTCGATATAGGAAGCCAGCGCCGCACGGCCGTATTCGACCGTTTCCTCGTCGTTGTTGAAGAAGATCGCCGTGGGCAGCGTCAGGTGGTCGCCCTCGACGGGCGCGAGGCGCATGCCGTCGCCGTCGGGCAGCGCCACGGCGGAATTGGACGTGCCGAAATCGATCGCGCAGTAAGTCATGGGAAATTGCCGCAGCAGGGCCGGCGCGAAAACGGAAAGGACGGGCTTTTTAACATGAAGCCCGCTGGATCACAACCGGGGCGGGCCACCGGTGCCGCGCGGCGGGCGCGGCAGGCGACGGCGCGCGCCGCGGCGCGCCAGGGACACACACGGGCGGGATGCAGGACGCAGCCCGCCGCCTGCGGGGTCAGGCTGCCGCGTCGAAGCCCTTCTTCCACGCGCCCGCATAGACGACTTCGCCGATCGCATGGCGCGTACGCGGCGCCTTTTCGCGATCGCGCAGCACCGGATCGAGCTTGTCGACGTTGCCGTAGTGGCCGAGCGAGATGATCGACAGGATCGCGACGTCGGCCGGAATCGCGAACGCGTCGCGAAACGCCTTCGTATCGAAACCGCTCATCTGGTGGGCCGCGAGGCCGAGCGCATGCGCCTGCAGCACCAGCGACATCGCGGCGGCGCCCGCGTCGTACGACGCGGTCGGTGCCGGCTCGCCCTTCGGCGTCAACGTGTGCGCGGTCACCGCGATCAGCACGGGCGCCGGCGCATTCCAGCCCTGGTTGAACGGCACCAGCGTCGCGAACGCGCGCTTGAATGCGTCTTCGTCATGCGCGCGATCGAATACGATGAAACGCCACGGCTGGGCGTTGTACGCGGACGGCGCCCAGCGCGCCGCTTCGAGCACGGCGTGCAGATCGCCGGCGCTGACGGGCTCGTCCGAATAGGCACGCGGGCTCCAGCGGCCTGCGATCAGATCGTGAATCGAAACAGTGGTGGGAGCAGGTTTGACGGACATGCGGTTCCTCGCTGACATCGATGAAGGGGCGCGAACGCCCGGCGAACCGCAAGCATACCCGCTTGAGCGGCGGCGCGCCCGCTCCCGCCGCGCTATGCAAATCTCCGTGCGTGCATTGGCCGGCCGCAGGCTGCGCGGCCGGCCGCGTTCACCGCGATCAGGCCGCCTGCGCGGCCGCGCGCGACGGGCCGCGGTTGATCCGCAGCACGATCAGCGCGCCGGCGATGCACAGCCCGCCCGAGATCATCGAAGCGACCGTGTAGGTACCGAGGCTCGCGCGCAGCAGCCCGGCCCCGAGCGCCGCGAACGCCGCGCCGAGCTGGTGGCCGGCGACGATCCAGCCGAACACGACCGGCGCCGCGGCCTTGCCGAACACATCGGTCGCGAGCCGCACGGTCGGCGGCACGGTCGCGATCCAGTCGAGCCCGTAGAACATCGCGAACAGCGGCAGCCCGAAGAAATCGATCCCGAACGCATGCGGCAGATAGATCAGCGACAGCCCGCGCAGCCCGTAGTACCAGAACAGCAGCACGCGGTTGTCGTAACGGTCGGACAGCCAGCCCGACAGCGTCGTGCCGAACAGGTCGAACACCCCCATCGCCGCAAGCAGCGATGCGCCCTGCACTTCGGTCATCCCGTAGTCGCTGCACATCGCGATCAGGTGCGTGCCGACGTAGCCGTTGGTGCTCGCGCCGCAGATGAAGAAGCTGAAGAACAGCAGCCAGAAGTCGCGCGAACGGCTCGCCATCAGCAGCGTGCGGAACGCGACCGCGAGCGGGTTCTCCTTCGTCGCGTCGGGCGCGGGCGGCGCGTCGGCCGGCTCGCCGTACGGGCGCAGCTTCACGTCGGCCGGCCGCTCGGGCAACAGGAACGCCACCAGCGGAATCACGATCGCGGCCGCCACCGCGACGACCAGCACGACCGGCCGCCAGCCGTGGCGCTGCGCGATCGCCGCGAGCATCGGCAGGAACACGAGCTGGCCGGTGGCCGTGCTCGCGGTCAGGATCCCCATCACGAGGCCGCGCCGTGCATGGAACCAGCGCGTGACGAAGGTCGCGGACAGCGTCAGCGCGACGACGCCCGTCGAGCAGCCGACCATCAGCCCCCAGATCACCACCATCTGCCAGCTCTGCGTCATCATCGACGACAGCGCGACGCCCGCGCTCATCGTCACCAGCGCGGTGAGGATCGTCGGGCGCAGCCCGAAGCGCTGCATCGCGGCGGCCGCGAACGGGCCCGTCAGGCCGTACAGCGCGATGTTCACCGAGATCGCCAGCGAAATCGCCGCCCGGCTCCAGCCGAGCTCGCGCTCGAGCGGCACCATCAGCACGCTCGGCGTCGCACGCGTGCCGGCTGCCGCCAGCAGGATCAGGAATACCACCGCCGCCGCGAGCCATCCGTAGTGGAAGCGCCCGCTGATTCGTGTCACTGCCCAGTTCATCTTCGCGTTCTCCAGTTGGCGGCTCCGGCGCCATCGCACCTGCTCCGCCCCGATCAGGCCACCTCCGCCGCGCATTGCAACGTCGGCTGACCCGGGCCGACGCTTGGCATTCGTCTGTCGATCCGGCGCGATTGTTACCGACCGGTCACAAGTGTGTTGCGATCGTAGTTACCAGTCGGTAACATGTCAAGCAATTCATCACGTAGTCGAGGGTCATCATGTCGGGCATCGAGATCGACAAACCGCCGGCGCGGCGTACGCGCCGGCCGATCGACGGCGCCACCGCACAGGAGCACCTGCTGCGTGCCGCCGAGGAGCTGTTTTACAGGGAAGGCGTGCGAACGGTGGGCGTCGAGGCGGTCGTGGAGCGCGCGGGCGTCAACAAGATGAGCCTGTACCGCCAGTTCTCGTCGAAGGACGAGCTGATCCTCGCGTATCTCGAACGGATGGACGCATGCTTCTTCGAGCGGCTCGACACGAGCGCCGCGAAGCACCCGGGGCAGCCGAAGGCGCAGTTGATCCAGTATTTCGTCGATCTTGCCGAGCGCGCGACGCAGAAGGACTATCGCGGCTGCCCGTTCGTCAACGTGGCCGCCGAATTCCCGGATGCGTCGCACCCGGCGCGCGAGCGCGTCGCGCAAAACAAGGAACAGTTGATGAAACGGCTCGTCTCGCTATGCGAAGGCGCCGGCGCGCGGCAGCCGAAGGCGCTGGCCGACGCGCTTGCGCTGGTGGTCGAAGGCATCTATGCGGCGAGCCAGACGTACCGGCACGGCGAAACGCCGATCGGCGCCGCGCCCGCGCTCGTCACGCAGTTGATCGAAGCCGCCTGCGCTTGACGCGGCGCATGCGCCGGCGCGCGGCGCGCCCGCTACAATGCGGCCCTCGCCGTTCTTCCGCCCGACTGGTTTCACGATGACCGACACCCGCCCCGAATCGCACGACGACATCCTCGCCGCCACCCGGCACTGGCTCGCGCGCGCGGTGATCGGGCTCAATCTGTGCCCGTTCGCGAAAAGCGTCTACGTGAAGGAACAGGTGCGCTACGCGATCAGCGACGCGACGACGCTGGAAGATGCGCTCGCCGAACTCGAGACCGAGCTGCGCGCGCTCGATGCGGCGGACCCGCGGCAGGTCGATACGACGCTGCTGATCTTCCCGCATGCGTTTGCCGATTTCGTCGATTACAACGACGCACTGTTCTTTGCCGAACGGCTGGTGCAGCAGTTGCGGCTCGACGGCGTGCTGCAGATCGCGAGCTTCCACCCGCAATACCGATTCGAAGGCACCGCGCCCGACGACATCGAGAACTACACGAACCGCGCGCCGTACCCGATCCTGCATCTGCTGCGCGAGGACAGCATCGCACGCGCGGTCGACGCGTTTCCCGACGCGTCCGCGATCTACGAAAAGAATCAGGAAACGCTGCGCCGCCTCGGCCATGACGGCTGGCGCGAATGGATGCGCAGGCCGGGCGACGACGTCTGACGCGCCGCGCGGGCCGTGCGTCAGCCTTCGGCCGGCTCGGCGGCCTCGCCGCCTGCTCCCGCGGCTTGCGCCACGAAGAAGCGCTCGTTCAGTTCGGCAAGGCCGAACATCCCGAGGATCTCGTTCAACCGCTCGCCGGGCCGCCGGCGCGGCAGGTTCTTGTACTGCGCGATGATCAGCTCGTTCTTCATCGAATGCTCCCAGCCGACCAGTTCGGTCACGCTGACCTGGTAGCCGTGCGCCTCGAGCTGCAGGCAGCGCAGCACGTTGGTGATCTGGCTGCCGAATTCGCGCGTATGCAGCGGATGCCGCCACACCTCGGTCAGCGCGTTCGCGAGCGACTTGCCCTTGTTCTTGCGCAGCACGCCCGCGACTTCCGCCTGGCAGCACGGCACCAGCACGATGTGCTGCGCGCGCTTCGCGAGCGCGAAGCGGATCGCGTCGTCGGTCGCCGTGTCGCATGCATGCAGCGCGGTGACGACGTCGACGGTTTCGGGCAGCCGCGGCGACGTGATCGAGTCGGCGACCGACAGGTTCAGGAACGACATGCCGCCGAACCCGAGCCGCGCGGCCAGCTCGGTCGAGCGCGTGACGAGCTCCTCGCGCGTCTCGATCCCGTACACGTGCGACGCGAACGCCGGCGTGCCGTGCCCCGGCTGCTGCTTGAAGAACAGGTCGTACAGGATGAAGCCGAGATACGACTTGCCGGCACCGTGATCGACGAGCGTCACGTTGCCTTGGTCGGCCTGCACGCCGGCGAGCAGCGGCTCGATGAACTGGAACAGGTGGTAGACCTGCTTCAGCTTGCGGCGGCTGTCCTGGTTCAGCTTCCCGTCGCGGGTGAGGATGTGCAGTTCCTTCAGCAGCTCGACGGACTGCTCCGGACGGATTTCGTGGGTCTTGTTCGACATCGTGATGCGGCGCCGGGCCACGGTCGGTCGACCACGGCCCGGCGGCGGGAATTCGTGAGGAATGGCGACAGTTTACCGAAAATGCGCGGTCAGGCTCGTGCGCCGAGCCGCCACAGCGACGTGACTTCGGCGCGGCGTGCCGCGTGCAGCGGATCGTCGGCGTCCGTCGACTTCGGGTGGGCGGGGCGGATGTCGTCGCGGCCGAGCACGACGAGGCCGGCTTCGTCGATCCATTGCAGCAGCGTTTCGCGCGGCCGCAGGCCGAGATGCTCGGCGAAATCGGACAGGATCAGCCAGCCCTCGCCGCCCGGCTCGAGATGCGCGGCGAGCCCCGCGAGGAAGCCGCGCAACATGCGGCTGTCGGGGTCGTAGACCGCGTATTCGATCGGCGCGCTCGGCCGGGCCGGCACCCACGGCGGGTTGCAGACGACGAGCGGCGCGCGGCCGGGCGGAAACAGGTCGGCTTCGACGACGTCGACCTGGCTCGCATGGCCGAGCCGCGCGACGTTCTCGCGTGCGCACGCCAGCGCACGCGGATCCTGGTCGGTCGCGACCACGCGCTCGACGCCACGCGACGCAAGCACGGCAGCCAGCACGCCGGTGCCGGTGCCGATGTCGAACGCGAGCGATGTCGCCGGCAGCGGCGCGCGCGCGACGAGGTCGACGTATTCGCCGCGCACCGGCGAGAACACGCCATAGTGCGGGTGGATCGGCGCGCCGCCGAGCGCCGGAATCGGTACGCCCTTCTTGCGCCACTCATGCGCACCGACGAGACCGAGCAGTTCGCGCAGCGACACGACCGACGGCGCGCCGCCGGGGCCATACGCCTCCTCGCAGGCGGCACGCACGCCGGGCGCACGGCGCAGCGGGATCGTGTAGTCGGCGTCGAGCGGGATCAGCAGCATCCCGAGCGTGCGCGCGCGCTGCGACTGCGCGAGACGATGCAGGTTGAATGCGTCGACGCCGGCCGCGGCTTTCGCCTTCTTCGGCTTGCGCTCGACACGGCGCGCCATCGCCTGCACGAGCTGGCGCGCATTCTGGAAATCACCCTGCCAGACGAGCGCGGTGCCCTCGCAAGCAAGGCGGTAAGCCGCGTCGGCGGCAAGACGATCGTCGGCGGGCACCGCACGCTTGGGCGGCGGCACGCCGGCTTCGGAGCGCCAGCGCACGGCATGATCGGCGCCGTCGGCGTCGGTCCAGTGGAAAACGGGGAAATCGGTCACGCGAACTCGGTTACGGTTGGCATCGATGGCGGCGGGAATTCACCGCGCGGACCACACCATACCGCGCTTTGCCCGGACCGGCAAAACGGGCGCCGCGACGCCCGCCCGAAAGCATGCGTCGCGGCGCGATCGACCGTCAGTCGAGATCGATGGCTTCCGCGCCGGGCGCATCGCGCTTGACGGCCGCGATGCCGTTCTCGCGGCCCTGCACGCTCTTGTACGTTTCGCTCGTGCCGATGACCTGATGGTTGGCCGCCTTCAGGTTGAACATCGGCTCGCCGTTGTGGGCGAGCTTGCGCTCATAGCGCTCGTCCAGCGGCGCATTTTCCCGCACGGATGCGATCCCGTTTTTCGCGCCGCCCTTCTCTTCGTACCGCTCGCTCGCGAGAATGATCTCGCCGTTCGCCGACTTCAGGTGGAAGTAGTACTGACCGTTCGTGGCTTTCTTGATCTCGAATTTTGCCGCCATGGTTTGCTCCTGGAAGAATGTCCGGCCCTCGGACATCGGCAAGTGTAGGGGCAACGCCCGCAAAAATCGACCTCACGCGACGATAAGCATTGAAGACCGTCAAATCGTCAATTTTCGTTGACATTTGAGCGACGTTACCGGAAACCGCATGGCCTGCCCGCCCCACCCCGGCATGACCGGCATGCGCAGCGTGCCCGCGTCGTTGAAGCGCACGGTGCCGATCACGCCGCCGGCGAGCCGGCCGCGCAGCGCATACGGCAGTTCGCCGTTCGCGGCCGCGCCGGGCAGGTTCCACGCCTGCCGCGCGGCGGCGAAGGCGGACACGGACACCGGCACGTCGAGCACCGCTTCGCCGAAACGCGGCACGGTGCCCGCGCGATCGCTGACGCCGCTCGCGAACGGCGTGCCGTTCAGGTCGAGCGACACCGAGATGCCGTCGTACTCGATCGGCGCATCGTTCGGGTTCTGCACGCGCAGCTTCAGGTTGAAGCGCATCTCGAGCCCCTGCCCGACGAGCGGGTCGAGCCCCGCGACCGACACGCGCACGGGGTCGCGCGTCAGCCCCGCGCAACCGCCGAGCAGCAGCAGCACGGCGGCGAACAGCATCGGCACGGCGCGCAGCGGCGCGAAACGGAACAGGGTACGTGGCATGGAAGGGCCTCCTCGCGGCGATCGGTGAGCGGGTCGTCGATGCATTGTACCGAGCGTGCCGCTCCACGCCGGATTTCGTAGTTTTCGCGGCAGTCCAAGATCGTTAATAGATTAAAACTACGAAATCATCAGCTAAACGGAAAGCGAATTAATGACTTCCAGCATTCAATGAAGCACGGAGAATTCAATAGATGCTCTTTCTAAATTTTTCGTTTCCTTTACCCAAAACCATCAAGTATATTTACGCATCCTTGGAGCAAGCCGACAAACCTTGAAGCCGCATGACGGCGCATTTACGGAATGGCAACCCGCCTTCCTTCCGTCCTGCGGCCTGGCCCGGCCAGCCCCGTAGGTCGTCGGTTCAAAGGGATTGCGCGCCCCGCCGGGCGCGCGGCCCCGTGTCGTGCGCGCGAAATCAATTCAGTACAACACGCGTCCGGCCATTTTGAACTGGCAAGTTAACCAATATCCGGAAATCCAGAGGGGGCAGTAAACCATGATTACCTTCACGTAGTCGGCTACCGTCTTTTCGAATAATCCGCCATTGCCATTTTTTCGCCGCTGATTAACGGCGAGGGGATGGCTTTTGCCGGCGTTTTCGCAGCACTGAACGATTCCTTCAACAATCGAGGTTTCAGTCATGTCGATCCATATTCGCAAGATGCGTTATCTGCCGCTCGTCGCCGCACTGGCACTCGCCGGGTGCGGCGGCGACGACGGCGGTGCGGGCTCCGCTTCCGCGCTCAGCTCCGCCGGCGCGCCGCATTCAGGCTCGTCGCCCGCCGTCACCGCGCCGCCGAGCGCATCGAACGTCGACAAGAGCGTATCGCCTGTCGAATTGCCGGACACCGTGGTGCCCGTGAACTACCGGCTGTGGTTCCGCCCGAACGACGCGCTGAACGCGTTCGACGGCCGCGCCGACGTCGAAATCAAGGTGCTGAAGCCGGTCAACAACATCGTGATCGCCGGCCACCGGATCAAGTTCACGAACGGCCGCATCACGCTGCAGCCGGGCAATATCCAGCTGATTGCGACGCCGCAGGACAAGGGTGACTTCTATCAGTTGCGGCCCGTGAGCGGCACGATCTCGCCGGGCACCTATTCGCTGCACATGGAGTGGTCGGGCATCATCAACTTCAAGTCGTATGACGATCCGGGCACGAAGACGGGCGGCAGCTGCGGCGACGATCCGTATCCGGGCTGCTCGGCCGCGGAAGGCGTGTTCCGGGTCGACCTGAAAGGCACCGACGGCAAGACGAGCGGCGCGATCCTGACGCAGGGCGAAACCAACCTGGCGCGCCAGTGGTTCCCGGGCTGGGACGAGCCCGCCTTCCGCCCGACCTATGAAGTGACGGCCGAAGTGCCGTCGAGCTGGCGCGTCGTGTCGAACGCGGCCGAAAAGCCGTCGACCAACGTCGGCGGCGGCTACAAGCTCGTGCAGTTCGAGAAGACCCCGCCGATGCCGTCGTACCTGCTGTTCTTCGGCGGCGGCATGTTCGACACCTACGAGGACGATTTCACGAGCCCGCTGCCGGGCGGCAAGGGCGGCCTGCACCTGCGCGTGTTCACGCCGCCGGGCATGAGCGAGTGGGCGAAGCCGGCGATGGACCGCACCAAGCAGGCGCTCGACTTCTACTACCGCTACACGGGCATCGCGCTGCCGCTCACGAAGTTCGACACGGTGGCCGCGAACGACGCGTTCAAGGACCAGAAGGACCTGAACTTCGGCGGGATGGAGAACTGGGGGTCGATCCTCGAGTTCGCCGACGACATCCTGCCGCAGCCGGGCCAGCCGATGTCGCACTACGGCAACGAGGTGCTGACGCACGAAGTCGCGCACCAGTGGTTCGGCGATCTCGTCACGACCGACTGGTGGGACAACGTGTGGCTCAACGAATCGTTCGCGACGTTCTTCGAGACGAAGACCACGATCCAGTTCTTCCCCGACGAATTCAGCTGGCTCGACCAGGTGAAGAACAAGTACCGCGTGATCAATCGTGACATCGGCCCGAACGCATTCCCGGTCGCGCCGAACTTCAACGGCTGGGCGTCGAACGACTTCGTGCTGAGCGCCAGCGCGTTCACGTACGACAAGGGCGGTCACGTGCTGAAGACGCTCGAGAACTATCTCGGCGAGCAGACGCTGCGCAAGGGTCTGCAGCAGTACCTGGTCGACTACTCGTTCGGCAACGGTACGCCGAAGCGCCTGTGGGATGCCCTGTCGAAGGAAAGCGGCCAGGCGGTCGGCCCGATCGGCGACAGCTACGTGCGTCAGACCGGCGTGCCGCTGATCTCGCTCGACACGCAGTGCGACCTGACGAAGAACCAGACCATCGTCACGCTGAAACAGCAGCCGTTCCCGAACAAGAACGCGTATCCGGGCCTGCAGTGGACGGTGCCGATCACGCTCGCGTACGGCCAGGGTCTCGCGAAACGCACGACGCTCGCGCTGAAGGACACGCAGACGCAGACGCGGATCGACGGCTGCACGGGCGTGGTCGCCGACCCGAGCGGTCTCGACTACTACGTCGTGAACTACAGCGACGCGGCCTGGAGCGGGCTGCTCACGCAGGTCAACGGCTCGACCGATCCGGTACTGCTGGCGAACCTGAAGAGCGAAGCCGCGCTGCTCGTCGCGAACAATCTCGCGCCGGCTTCGCGCTCGACGTCGATCGGCTCGGTCGCTTCGCCGGCCGCGATGAAGCTGCGCCAGACGCCGACCTTCGGCGGCGTGGAGCTGACGACGAAGGAACGCCCGGCACTGCAATACCAGGGCATCTTCAAGCCGCGCAAGGTAGTGACGCAGTAACGGTGCGCAGCCGTCCGGCGCCGCGCAGCCTGCGGCGCCGGACGGCGTACCGGCTTCTCCGACCTTTGACGGGCCTCGCATGCGAGGCCCTTTTTTCGTCCGCCCGACGCACGCGCGACCGCGCCGCGGCGCCGATGCGTCGCTAGCGGTCGTCGCGACGCCGGAATGCCCACCAGGCGGCGAGCGCGGTGAAGCCCGCGACGAGCAGCACCATCAGCCAGAAGCCGTGCTTGTTTTCCGAGAACGGCACGCCGCCGACGTTCATCCCGAAGAAACCGGCGACGATGTTGATCGGCAATGCGATCACGGTCACGAGCGTCAGCGTGAACAGCGTCCGGTTGTTCTGCTCGTCGAGACGCGAGCCGATCTCTTCCTGCAGCAGCTTGATCCGCTCGTTGAGCCCCGCCAGGTCGGCGAGCACGAGCGAGAACTCTTCGGTCGATTCGCGCAGCTCCTGCACGTCTTCCAGGTGCAGCCACGCGGGCGGCTTCGCGAGCAGCCGGAAGATCGACCCGGGTTCCGGCGCGAGCATGCGCTGCAGGCGCGTCAGCGTGCGGCGCATCGCGCCGAGCTCGATACGGCTCGACGTGAGCCGCTGCGACAGGAAGCGATCCTCGATGCGGTCGACGTCGACGCTCGTGCGCCGCATGATCTGGATCAGCAGGTCGGCCTGGTCGCGCAGCAGGTGCACGAGCAGCTCCGCGGGCGACCTGAACCGCTCGCCATCGCGCACGCACGCGCGCAGCGTGTCGACCGAGCGCAGCGGCTTGAGCCGCGCCGTCACCATGATGCGCTGCTCGACGTGGACGAACAGCGTCGCGATCTCCGACGGCGTCAGCTCGAGGTTGAACATCACGTCGTTGACGATCGCGCGCAGCGCGCCGTCTTCCTGCTCGATGCGCGTCGAACGCGACCCCTCGTGGAGAAATTCGAAGAAACTGTCGGGCAGCCCGAGATGCGTGCGCATCCAGCGCTCGCTCGCGCCATGCGCGAGATTGAAATGCAGCCAGACGAAATCGCCCGACGCGCCTGTGCCGTGTTCGCGGCACGTGCGCAGCCACGCGGCGGCCGCGTCGGCGTCGAGCGTCGCGCCGGCGCCGCCGGGCACGAAGCGGAAGCCGCACACCATGCCGGACGTATCGGCGCCGTAAGTCTGTACGATCAGGTCCATCGTGTCGAAGGTCGTGCGGCGCGCGACGCGCCGCACATCGCGGGTCGCGGGCCCGCGCCGGGAAAGGAATGGAGACGTATGCCCGACGGGCGTGACGCGCTCGTGACAGCATCAGGCCGCATCATACCGGCAGCTTGCTCGCCCCCAAAAGCAACGCGCCGCCCAACGGGCGGCGCGGACCAAGCGCGGCGGCAGGCGCAACGCGCGCTACTGCCGCGTCTCCGACTGTGCGGCGCTCGGGCACGCGGGGTCCTTGCCCCAGTGGCCGTCACACACACGCCAGCGGCACAGCTGATCTTCGAAGAAGCCGCGCTCCGAACATTCCTTCACGCGCGACGCGAGCGAGCCGGACGTCGCGGCCGTCTTGGTCGGCACGGCCTGGCCCTTCTGCGCGGCGAGCTTCTTGTCGGCCGGCTTCGTGCGCGCGACGAGCGCCGCGAGCAGGTCGGCATCCGGATCGTCCTTCCCGGCCGCCTTCGCGGTACGGGTCGCGGCCGCGTCGCGGCGCTTCTTCGCCTGCGCGAGCTCCGCCTCCTGTTCCTTGCGATGCTTGCGGGCCTCGGCCTTGGTGTCGGCCTTGCCGTGCGCCGCGACCTTCGTGCTCTTCGTGGCGTCGGCCTTCGCGGTCTTCGTCGTCGCGGCTGCTGCGGCCGTGGCGGCTGCAGCCGCGCCGGCCGTGGCTGCGCCCGATGCGTCGTCGGCGCCATTGGCCAGTGCGCGCGACAGGCGGCTGCCGTCGGCGGCGGACGCGGACGATGCGGAGGCAACGGCCTGGGATGCCGAATCGTCGTTGACGATCGTGGCCGGTTGCACGGCGGACGCGGCGGATGCGCCATTCTGCGCGACTTGCGCGACGGCGTTGCTGGCCGGTACGGCCTTGGCCGGCGCGGCGGCCGCGGGCTCGGCGGCGGCCGTCACGGCGGCGACCGGTTCGCCCGAGTGCTGCTGCATGCGCCACGCACCCCAGCCGCCGACGGCAACCACCAGTGCGACGACGGCGGCGATCGGCGCCTTCAGCGAACGGCGCGGGGGTTCGGCGGGCGGCGTGACACGTCCTTCCAGATTCGCGAGAATGCGCGACTGCTGAGGTCCTCCCTCGCCTGCCGGTTTAGTATCGGACAGCAGGCTGGGCGGAGTTTTCGAATTTGAATTTTCCGGCGCACTCATTCAGCGTCTCATTGAATCCTGGTTTAATTCACCGCGATAATATAGCCCGGCCTCTCGAAGCAGCCTGATTCTAAGAGCAAGCATTGCAAAACACAATCAATTCCAATTTCCGGGGATTTCCTTGATTGCCGTCGCACTCGTCGCCTATTTCGCCCTTGCCGTTGCGGTTGCGGCACTGTTGCTTTTACCGGGTATCCGCGCGACCGTTTTCGAATCCGTCGCCCAGTTTCACGGCCGTCTTACGCGCCGCGCGAACGATCGCGCCGCGCGCACGCGGAGTCAGATTGTTAAATCGGCAAGCGTTACGCGCGGCGCATTAAACGATGTGCAAAATTTACTGGTTCGACGGCGCTTGATGATTATGGTATCGGCAGGTATTCTTGCGACGCCGCCATTGGTCGCCATTGCTTTACGCGGCCGGCAATTGTTCCAGTATGACGACACGGCGCGCGTGCCCGACGAGAAGATCGCCGCGCTGCTGCAGGGCGAGCAGCTCGTACCGCCGCCGCCGCTGCCGCCGGAAGTCTTCGCCACCAAGGAAGTCGAGCAAATACGCCCGGCACTCAAGGATGCGAGCCGCGACTGGAACCTGCTGGACCCGGATTTCCGTACGCGTCTGCTGCTGGTCTACAAGATCATGCACGAACAGCACGGTTATGAGATGGCGCTGCTGGAAGGGTACCGAAGCCCGGAACGGCAGAACCGGCTGGCACAGATGGGCAGCAACGTGACCAACGCGGCGGCCTTCCAGAGTTATCACCAATTCGGGCTGGCGGCCGACAACGCATTCCTGCGCGACGGCAAGCTGGTCATTTCCGAGAAAGATCCCTGGGCGATGCGCGGCTACGAGTTGTACGGCCAGGTCGCCGAGCAAGTCGGCCTGACCTGGGGCGGCCGATGGAAAATGATGGATCTCGGGCACGTGGAATACCATAAACCCGGTTTTAAACTGGGACGCGGCAGCTAGCCAGGGCTGCCGGACAGGAAATAATGAGGGCGGCATGGGGCTTTTAAATATCCCGGCAGGAAACGATACGGGCGACGCAAAAAATCGGGCATTCCGGTGCGCGATTTTTTCCGGCCGCCGCTTCCGTTTTAAATCTCACAGCGTCCTTTCATTAATGCGCGCGCCTTCTCCGATGCCGCGGGCGCATTGATGCCAGCCCCCTTCATCCCGTTTGACAGCATGGCGACACATCGCGGCGCCACCCTTGCCGCTCGGCGCGCCTGCGTCGCCTCACCGAATCGCACCGGAACCTGAACGTCCTATGCAACGCATCCTCAACGTGCTGACTCATCCGCGTACGCTCTCGATTGTCGGGATCGTCGCGCTAGCGGCGATTCTCTTCATCGTCGCCGACATGCTGCAGCTGCCGCTCCTGTGGGCGGCGATCGCGTTCGCGGCGATCCTCGCGCTGTGGCTCGTCGTCGCGCTGTGGCGCCGCTGGCGCGTGAAGCGCGCGAACCAGCAGCTCGGCCAGGTGCTCGAGGAGCAGGCGGAAACCGGCAAGATCGCCGCGCCCGCCGCAGCCGCGCTCGCCCCCGATTCGAAGACCGCCGACCTCGACGTGCTGCGCACGCGCCTGTCGGATGCGGTGAAGACGATCAAGACGTCGAAGATCGGCCAGGTGTCGGGCGGCTCCGCGCTGTACGAACTGCCGTGGTACATCGTGATCGGCAACCCGGCCGCGGGCAAGAGCAGCGCCGTGCTCAACTCCGGCCTGCAATTCCCGTTCGCGGACAAGAACAGCGCCGTGATCCACGGCATCGGCGGCACGCGCAACTGCGACTGGTTCTTCACGACCGAAGGGATCCTGCTCGACACGGCCGGCCGCTATTCGGTGCACGAGGAAGACCGCAGCGAATGGCTCGGCTTCCTCGGCCTGCTCAAGCGCTATCGCCCGAAGGCGCCGATCAACGGCATCATCGTCACCGCGAGCATCGCCGAACTCACCGGCAACCGCCCCGAATTCGCGATCAACCTCGCGAAAAACCTCCGCCAGCGCGTTCAGGAGCTGACGGAAAAGCTGGAAGTGTTCGCGCCGGTCTACGTGATGTTCACGAAGGCCGACCTGATCACCGGCTTCACCGAATTCTTCAGCAGCAGCGACAAGCACGAGTACGACCGCGTGTGGGGCGCCACCCTGCCCTACGAGCCCGACGACAAGCGCGACGTGGTCGCGCAGTTCGATACGCACTTCGAGGAACTCTACGAAGGGCTGAAGGAGATCAGCGTCGCGCAGCTGTCGCTGTCGCGCGGCAACCAGCTGTCGCCGGGCCAGCTGAGCTTCCCGCTCGAATTCTCGACGATCAAGCCGTCGCTGCGCGCGTTCCTCGCGACGCTGTTCGAGAACAACCCGTTCCAGTACAAGCCGATCTTCCGCGGCTTCTACTTCACCAGCGCCCTGCAGGAAGGCGAAACCAACAGCGCGGCCGCGCAGCGCATCGCGCACCGCTTCGGCCTCGACGGAAACGCGCTGCCGAAGCCGCACAGCGCGTTCTCGAAGAACGGCTTCTTCCTGCGCGACCTGTTCTCGAAGGTGATCTTCGCCGACCGCCAGACGGTGCGCCAGTTCGCAAGCCCGACCAAGACGCGGCTGCGTTACGCCACCTTCTTCGGCTTCGTCGCGGCGCTCGCGCTCGCGCTCGGCGGCTGGACCTGGTCCACGATCGGCAACCAGCAACTCGTGTCGAACGTGCAGGCCGACCTCGACAACGTCACGCGCCTGCAACAGGGCCGCAACGACCTGCAGTCGCGCCTGCAGGCGATGGACATCCTCGAAGACCGGATCGAGCAGCTCGAGCAGTTCCGCCGCGACAAGCCGCTGTCCGTGTCGCTCGGCCTGTACCAGGGCGACCGTCTCGAGCAGCACCTGCTGACCGAGTACTACAACGGCGTGCGCCAGATCCTACTGGCTCCGGTGTCGCAGAACCTCGCGTCGTTCATGAAGGACGTGAACGCGCACCCCGAACAGCTCGTGCCGATGACGCGCCCGCCCGAATCGGGCGCCGTGCAGGGCGGCACGCTGCCGGTCTCGACCAACGCGGCAGGCGCCGCGCCGCAGGCCGGTGCCGCACTGGCCGCGTCCGGCCCCGCGCCGGCCGCCGCGCAACAGCCCGCCGCACCGCAGGGCGGCCTCTACAGCGACGCGTCGCCGACCAACGTGCAGGACGCGTACAACGCGCTGAAGACGTACCTGATGCTGTCCGACAAGCGCCACGTCGAGCAGGCGCACCTGACCGACCAGCTCGCCCGCTTCTGGCGCGGCTGGCTCGAGACGAATCGCGGCAACATGCCGCGCGACGAGATGATCAAGAGCGCCGAGCGCATGATCTCGTTCTACCTGTCCCGCGTGAACGACGACGACTGGCCGATGATCGACGCGAACCTCGCGCTCGTCGACCAGACCCGCGAGAACCTGCGCCGCGTCGTGCGCGGCATGCCGGCCCGCCAGCGCGTCTACGAGGAAATCAAGGCGCGCGCGTCGACCCGCTTCGCGCCGATGACCATCGCGCGCATCGTCGGCGACGGCAACCAGTCGCTCGTGGCGGGCAGCTACGCGATTCCGGGCACGTTCACGCGCGAAGCGTGGTTCGACTACGTGCAGCCGGCGATCCGCGACGCGGCGACCAAGGAGCTGCAGGCGAAGGACTGGGTGCTGAACACGTCGACGCAGGACGACCTGACGCTCGAGGGCAGCCCCGAGCAGATCCAGAAGACGCTCGTCGGCATGTACAAGACCGAGTACGCGCAGCACTGGCAGAAGTTCATGCAGGGCATCGCGGTGCAGGGCTTCAGCAGCTTCGGCCAGGCCGTCGACGGGATGAACCGCCTCGGCGACCCGCAGGATTCGCCGATCCGCAAGATCCTCGAGACCGCGTACGACCAGACGTCGTGGGACAACCCGTCGCTCGCGAACGTGGCCATCAAGAAGGCGCAGACGGGCGTGGTGAACTGGGTCAAGCAGCTGTTCACGCGCTCGCAGGCCGGCCAGGTGGCGGCGGCCAACATCGACATCAACGGCAATCCGGCCGAGGTGCCGATGGGTCCGATCGGCCAGGAGTTCATCGGGCTCGCGCGGATCGTCGCGACGCATGACGGCACGTCGATGCTCAAGGGCTACATGGATTCGCTGTCGAAGGTCCGTACCCGCTTCAACGTGATCAAGAACCAGGGCGACCCGGGCCCGGGCGCGCGCCAGCTGATGCAGCAGACGCTCGACGGCAACGGTTCGGAGCTCGCCGATTCGCTGAAGCTCGTCGACGAGCAGATGCTGACGGGCCTCACCGATTCGCAACGCAAGTCGCTGCGCCCGCTGCTCGTGCGGCCGCTGATGCAGGCGTTCGCGGTCGTGATCCAGCCGGCCAGCGCCGAAGTCAACAAGGTGTGGAACGCGCAGGTCTACCAGCCGTTCCAGAACTCGCTCGCGACGAAGTACCCGTTCGCGGCGAACGCCAAGGTCGAGGCCGGCGCCGGCGAGATCGCGCAGGTGTTCGGTCCGGACGGCTCGATCGCGAAGTTCGTCGGCACGACGCTCGGGCCGCTCGCGGTACGCCGCGGCGACACGCTCGCCGCCCGCACGTGGGGCGACATGGGCATCGGGCTCACGCCGGACTTCACGAACGGCTTCGCACGCTGGGTCGCACCGCTCGCGGGCGGCGCCGCCGGCAGCGCGGCCGCGTCGTCCGAGCCGCAGACCGTGTTCCAGATTCTGCCGCAGCCAAGCACGGGCACGACGGAATACACGATCGCGATCGACGGCCAGCAACTGCGCTACCGCAACACGCCGCCGCAGTGGACCAACTTCGTCTGGCCGAACCCGCAGGGCTCGCCGGGCGCGACGCTGTCCGCGACGACCTTCGACGGCCGCACGGTGCAGCTCGTCAACGAGCCGGGCCGCTACGGTCTCGAGAAGCTGATCAACTCGGCGCAGCGCAAGCGCCGCCCGGACGGCACCTTCGACCTGACGTGGGCGCAGGGCAGCGTGAACGTGTCGGTAACGATGCGCATCATCAGCACGTCTCAACCGTCCGGCGGCGGCGGTGACCAGCCGCAGCAGCAGAGCCTGCGCGGCCTGCAGCTGCCGTCGTCGGTCGCCGACGCGAGCGCGGGCGCGGCGCTGAACGCAACGCAGTCCGCCGGCACGGGCACGCCGGCCGCCGCGCCGGCCGTCGCGGCCGCCAACGCAACGCATGCACAGGGGGCGCAATGACGCAAACCGTCCAGGCGCAAATCGCCTACTTCGGCAAGATTCCGTCGCGCGGCGACTTCGTCAAGAGCGCACACAATCCGCAGCTGCTGCAGACGCTCGATCGCTGGATCGCGCAGGCGCTCGAGCTGCTTGCGGAAGATCCACGCTGGAAGATCGTCTACGAGGATGCGAAGCCGATGCATTTCGCATTCATCGGCTCGCGCAGCAAGCTCGCGATCGCGGGCCACATGGTGGCGAGCCACGACGTGTCGATGCGCCGCTTCCCGTTCCTCGGCGCGACCGCGCTCGAGGTCGACCAGCCGCTCGCGTTCCTCGCGCGCAGCCCGCTCGCGTTCGCGCGGCTGTGGTCGCGCGTGGCGGCGCAGATGCCGGCGCTGCTCGCGAAGGAGGAGCCGCCCGGCGCGCTGCAGGCGCTCGGCGACACGCAGGTGCCGATCGATGTCGGCGGCCCCGGTACGTCGCACGACGGTACCTTCAACGATTTCGTCGAACATCAGTCGCTGTACGGCCTGCAGCAGATGCTGCTCGAAAGCGGCCATCCGGTGCGGCTGCGCGGCGCGATGCTCGCGCTCGGCTCGCTGCTGCGGCCCGTGATGCAGAGCGGCTCGTCGCACATCGAGCGCGGGCTCACACTACCGCTGCCCGTGGATCCGTTCTACCGCAGCCTCGTCGCCGCGTTCTGGCTCGAACTCATCACGCCGTTCGTCGCGCAGGCCGACTTCGAGCTCGCGATCTTCATCGGCACGATCGCCGAACGCGAACGGCTGATCATCGGCTTCAACGGCGCGTCTTCCAAGACGCTGCTGAGCGTGGTCGACCCGCAGACCTACGCCGCCCACAACATCGACATCGACGATCCCGAGTGGATCGACGCCCATGCGCAAAACGATCAGCAGATCAGCAAGCTCGTCAGCTACCTCGACCAACCGCAACTCTCGCTGCGCGTCGCCATCGACGCGTTCCGCGAAGCGTTCATCGGAGGCTGACGGGATGCATCGCACGATTCACGCCCGGCGCGCCCGTCTTTCGGCCGCCCTCTCGCCCGCCCTCGCCGCCCTCTTCGCCGCCGGCCTCGTCGCGAGCGGCGCGGCCTTCGCGCAGAACACCGGCGCCACCGTCACGCCGGTCGGCAACGGCACGGTCGCGACGACCGCGCTGCCGTCGTCGAACCCGAGCGCCGGCACCGCGTCCGGCACGGTGGTGCGCGGCACGGCCGGCACGATCACGCCGCCGCCCGCGAACGCGGCGCCCGGCCAGGTCGTCGTCGGCGGCAAGGTGCCCGACGAGGCGACCAAGGCCGCCGTGCTGCAGAAGCTGCGCGATACCTACGGCACGACGAACGTCGTCGACCAGATCGAGGTCGGCGACGTCGCGACGCCGCCGAACTGGAGCGCCAACGTACAGAAGCTGCTCGGCACGCAACTCAAGCAGATCAGCAAGGGGCAGTTGAAGATCAACGGCACGCAGATCGAGATGAAGGGCGAGGTGCACAACGAGGCGCAGCGCCAGCAGCTCGCCAGCGACATGGCGAACACGCTGAACCCGACGTACACGATCAAGAACGGGTTGCGCGTGTCGGCGTCCGAGCAGGGCGTGCTCGACCAGACGCTCGCCAATCGCACGATCGAGTTCGAGACCGGCAGCGCGACGCTGACGCCGCAGGGCCGGCTGATCCTCGACCAGATGGCGGCCGCGCTCGCGAAGATGCAGAACCGCACGGTCGACATCATCGGCCACACCGACAACTCGGGGAACCGGACGTCGAACATCGCGCTGAGCCAGGCGCGCGCGGATGCGGTGAAGGGTTACCTGATCACGAAGAACATTCCGCCGCAGCAGATGACGACGACGGGCGTCGGGCCGGATCAGCCGATCGCGCCGAACGATACGGCCGACGGGCGGGCGAGGAATCGGCGGATCGAGTTCCGGGTGGGGCAGTAAGTTTGCGGGAGGCGGCTCGCGATGAGCCGCCCCGGTGTGGCGGGGTGTCGGCGATAGATAATTGCGCGCCGCTGAATGACGTCAATGCGTGGGCGGCGTCCGCTGGTAGCTTTTCGCCCATTGCTGGCTCTGCCTGCTCGCCTGCTCGACCCGTTCGGCGGTGAGATCGTCGCTCTTGCGCTGCTTATCTTCCTTCACGTAGTCGGTCTTTCCAAACACGTCCTTGTCCCGAGTCCTGAAGTACAGTGAAGGCGCGAGCACGTGATCTTGCCAACTCGTCAGCAACGTATCGTGGACGAGCATGTCGAACATCGCCATCACCTCCGCCGGAAGCGGGTTCTTCCCCGAATACCCCTGCTCCCAGGCCTTGACCAGCGCAACCTCGTCCTCGTTCAGTTCGACGTGGCGCGCAAACGCAGGCGCGAGGAACAGCGGCGTATAGGTCAGCTTGTTGTTGAACGACTGCATGAAGCGGCGCTGCTGTTGGGCCTCGTATTCCGGCCGCATCTTCTCCCACTTGCCGGTCATCTCCTTCGCCTCCTTGTCGAGGCGCTGCCAGACCGTCGTATAGTTGCTCGGCGGGACGTCACTCCACAGGTCGTTGTAACGCTTGTCCGCCGCCTGCTTCGCGAGCTTCAGCTTTTGAATTTCGGGCGAATCCATCCGCTGGCGGCCCATCATCGCCCAGTCGAGCTTTGCCTTGGCATCGCGCCGGTCGTAGTCGGCTTTTTCGACATCCTTGCGCCACTCGGTCGCCGGATCCGTCACTGAATGACGGAATTCCGGATCCTGATATCGCACGGCGATCCAGCGCAGGAATACCTCCGCATGCGGCAGAAAGTTCACGCCCTGCGTATCAGGGACGACCTTGCGGTACGAAGAACACGCCGATACGGATCGTTGCCCCGCACGGCAGACAATCTCCCTTCGGATAGTTGGCCGTCGCCATCCTGTCGACGGCCATTCGAACGCTCTGCGGCGTAGCATCGTCAGGATCGAGTCGAATGGCGTTTCGATCGTTAGCTCCTGCCATGGCTGTTCTCCTCACGTGGCGGCGGCAACAGCCCCGCCGGAATCGACGGCACCGCGACCGCCTGGAATCGGTTTCGCCCAAGCTCCTTCACAACCGAAGGCGACAGCGCGGCTACCGCCTTCGCGAATGCGCCCGGCTTGCCCTTGCTTGACTGAATGAGTTTCTGCGCCTCCTGGTGCGCGTCGAACCGAGGATTCACCAGAAGCGCGTAATACGCGTATTGCTCGAGGTCGCTGCGATCGGTGAAGCGGTACTTGATCCAGGCTTCCGCAACGGTTCTCGCAATCCGGCGGTGCAACTGGGCGTCGTTGTCCTTGTACTTTTCGTCGAGCCGTTTGCCGTACCGTTTCGTCAGGTCACGCGACACGTCGACGATCGGCAATCGCGTACTGCCCAGCATCTCGCCGGGAAATGCCAGTTCGACATGACGATCGGGATAGAAGTGAACTTCGAGAATGCGTGAGCCGATCGAGTCCGGCTCCCTCGTCGGCGGCAATGAAACGTCCGTCTCCGCCTGTTGTTTCTTCACCTGCTCGCCCGGCCGCCAGTCGTCCGCATCGTAATACGTCCACTGAACCTTGAAATCGGTGCCCTTCAGCAAATAGCAGCAGGCGATGCTGCCCTCCCCTGCCCCAGGTTCGAGATCACCGCCGCCGCGTGCCTTGTTGCCGAACTGGTCGGTGATCGTGAACCGAACGAGGTTGTACGGCAGGTAGTTCAGCGCCTCGGTCGAAATGCTGGTGTAGGTCGGATCCGACTTGCTGCACGCCGCCATGGACACGAACAGCAAGCCTGCCGCAGCGACTCGCAGCGCAGCGGAGAACCGTCCGCGAACGGCGTGTGTACCGCGAAGGCCTGGAACAATCGCGGGGAATTCCGGTGCAGTGTATTGCATGACCAAACGCAGGGACGACACGGATCTCGCTATTGAAGGCGTGCCGATTCAGATTAAGTTTGTCGGATTGCTCTATGCAGTTTCATCCATCATGTCGGAGGAAGCCGGCGAGCTGATAGGAATGGTGCCTTATCTGGGTATGCTCAAAACCAACTTCAAGGATCGCCCTCTCGCCATCCCGGCCAGTGTACAGCGCTGCGTTCATTTCGCCGCAGCGCAAGATCTCATCCCGGGATCGGGCAGCGGGTTGCGGGGGGCTTGGGGGCGGCCACCACCTTGTGAGGGCGACCTCGGCACGCCGCTCACCATGCGCTACGGCGCGTTCCCACGCAAACGGACAACGCCCGGCGACTGCTCGAAATCCTGGATCGACATTTCGAGCTGCGACGGCGGTCCATCCGCCACACCCAGTGAATATGCGGCGGGCACGGAATCGCATCGGCGGTTCGTGATTCGGATATGACGACTGGTTGCGGATCACACTTGGTCGCATCCGCCCATGTTATGCAGCTGATCGCCGTAGCGCGGAGCCCGAGAATCGGGCATTCACTGATCGGACGCCTGTTTCAAGTAATCCAGAAGAGTCATCGTTCGTTGCTCCGTCAGCGGCGATCGTCAACGGCGGCGAATCGACCAGAAACAGTGGCGTTCCGAGCACATACGCGCACACGATGAGGACCGCACCGGCGACCAGATTCTCTCCGAGAATTGCGTGGTATCACGCGGATATGAAATTTCGCTTCAAACCGCCGCGAGCATCAGGCTATTCATGAACTCAGAATAACTTTCTTCCCGGTTTTTCGTTCAAGCCTCAATGGCAAATAAACTCGAAAAAAAATCGATCGCACGTAGGCATTTCCAATGATCCAGATCGACATCGGGAACCCAACGAGCGACAAAACAACACCCAGCACATGAGGACCAATGTTCTCACCAAAAACATGGTTAGCACTCAACCCAAATGCCGCAGCAAAAGGCATCGAATAACCAACCACTGAAAGCAAGGATCCTTTCAACGGATTCCGCGAAGTCAATTGGTCAATATAGCCACCCAGCGAATTACGGAAGACCAATTTCCCACCACTTTCATAATAAATTGTATTCACAACCGATTCGCTTTTAGCGGCGCGACGAAAATCCAACAAAACCTTGAACGAGTGCCACCCAATAATAGCAAAGCATACAGCGATCACGGAAACCTTCAAAATTCCAGGCATCGGAACATATGATATATAGAATAACCAAAACAATGCGATCATCAACCACGGCCCCAGGTAAAACAGCGAAACAACACCCTCAACCCAGAGCCTTCGAGGCTGCCGATTCATAACATAATGAACAAACAAAACAATCGATATGCAAAACTGAACAACCACTATCGATTTCCACAACAAATCCGCCATCACACCCAACTTGGAAAATACGTAATATATGGCGGCCACAAGCAAACCAATAGCCAACTCTATCGCAGCCAGCTTTCCATGAAAATCTATCGGCGAACCGTCATCGACTGGGTGGCCATCAACATTTGCTTCCATCATCGTCAGATAAAAATCCTCAAAAATTACCGGAAGTGAATCCTCAGGGAAGCATCATCCACTGCGACCCTGAATAATAGTCACCATAATCCTTCGGCAGCTTTTCTTCGAGTGCCTTACCGGCCCTCCGCACCATGCCATCGATTTCATCCACGATAGCCTTCGGATTGTGAAATAGCAATTTCACGAATTTCTTCCCACTGGCATCGAACAAATAATCAACAAGCAAACCAACACCCAAAATCAGGACAAATCCACCTATCGCCAGAGCACCTACAGTCACTCCGGTCGCTGCAGCCATGGCAACTATGCCAGCGTTGGCCAAGCTTATTGCAGCACCAACCAATGCCGCCTTGAATGCATCCACCAACAATATTGCGATTAAATCCCTGAAATCCTGATTTGAATCCGAAAACCAGACGATCGTGTCTATACCCGCCCCAATAAAGAATGCGACCAGTGCATTCCCGGAAAAGGATCCCTTGGCTGCATTCCACGCCGCCGCTCCTGCGGATGACAATGATCCAGCCCCTCCGGCTATCGTTGCCAGCTTGGTACCGGGCTGCACTTCCCGCGCATAGCCAACCAATAAAAATCCCAGAGTTTTCCAATCTTCCGGGACGGTGGAGAATGCAAGTACCGTTTCACCGCCACGCTTGATTAAAAAAAATGATCTTTTAAAAAAATCCCTTGCCCAAGGCTCATTTCCATACCAAGCATCCCTGATATACGCACCGATATTTCCGACCTGCATCAGAAGCCAGTTCCTCGATATGACATCGTGAGGATTAGGCTTGAATTCGTAAGGTTTGTCACCCTCTTTGAAGAATCTCAGCACCCAATTTGGCTCCTCCACACCGGCATTCCGCTTTACGGAAAACATGTGAACGGAGTATTTTATTTCCCGCCCGTCCGCGGAAACATTTAATGCCTCCCCCGAGAAAACATTGGGCGCACCCGCCATCGTTTTTTTAGATTGGAACGGGCTATTACTCATCAGGCCGGATAAATCACCTTTGGATTGCGCTTGGCGGGCCCGATCCAGAGCGGACATCAAGGACGGTGCCGCAGCAGCTTTTCCCAGGACTCCAGCATCCGAAATCCGGATCAGGTCCTTCGCCCACTCCTTATCGTTGTGGAGCACAATCAGAACCGGCGCTGGTTTATCCTTCGGATCATCCGTACAGCCCTTTGTGCAGTCCATTTTGGCAATCGGATAGTGCCCAAGCACCTTCTCGCCCTGCTTGAGAATCAGACTCCCCTCGAAAGTACGGCCGATCCAGATGTGGCACGGCTCCCCATCTTTGAACGTCGTCTTGCCGACATTCATCTTCCGCTTCGTGTCATAAAAGCGCCCGTTCGGTTGATCGGGGTGCGTCGTGGTGACGGTATAGGTCGCGCCGGCCTGAAGCTGGATATCGAATACCACATCCCGATGCTTGCGTAACAGCACCGTCAATTCCGTCTCGGCCGCGCACTTGACCGGCTCCCCCGGCAGATCAATACAGACGTTATGTTGAACAAGTGGCTTGCCCATTTTCACTCCCCCGTCCGTTTGAACTGACTGGCCACGAACTCTTCAAAATCGATGTTCTTCAATTCCGCCTTGCCTTCCGCGTCGAGCGCGACGCTATGCTCGGTCCCGTCCTCGGTCGTGAACTTGATCGGTTCCCCGTGCGGCACGTTGCCGTCGGCATCTACATATCGAATCCGCATGTCTGCCTTCTTGCCTTCCGCCTTGAACGTCTTATGCATGCTCGTCGGCCCGCTGAACGTGTGCTGCCCGCCCTTCACGTCGATCTTGCCCGGTGCATGAATCTCGATGTTGCCGCCCTTGATCCGGACATACGCGCCGCCGGAAGTCAGCAGAATCTCTTCCTTCGCGACGCCTTCGATCGTTGAGGTCGCCGACAGCACCTTGATCGTCTTCTGCGCGACCATCTCGACGTTGTCATTCTGCGCCTGTATCTCGACGGCACCTTTCCCGGCAAAGAGCTTCATGCCCGCATTCTGCGCAAACAGACTGAGCTTCTCCTTGACGCTCGCCACCAGCGATTTCCCGCTGGCGAGATGCGTGCTCTGCCCGCTCACGACGTTGACGTGGCGATCCGCAGCCAGGTGCGTGCTGTGCTCCGACGCCATCCCGATCCCCGCCGGGCTCGCGAACAACATCACCGGTTCCGTGAACGCATTCGCGCTGCCCGTCCCGCCACCAGCGGTCCTTCCGCCCGACGTCGCCCCCGTCACGCTGTTCTGCGTCGCATCGACGAACTGCTTCAGTGCATCGTGACCGGCCCCAAGGGCTTCAGCCTGATGCATCTCGCTGACCTGCGACATCGACTCGATCAGCCCCTCGGCATCGACCAGTTGCTGTTGCGCCTCACGCACGTCGAGCGGCTGGCTGTTCGCCTGCTTCGGATGGGTCGTGACGTACAGCCCTTGCCCGGCCCGCACCGCACCATACGCATCCGTCCGCAAATCGAACCCCGAGCCGAGATACGCGCCGCGCGTGTTGCCGTTCTGTTCGATCAGGTAACCGAGATGAAGCAGCGAATTCGCGCTGCTGCTGAACAGGCGCGCACGGTTCTGCCCGGTCGCGTCGTCGAGTACCATCTCGTTGTGCCCCGACCCCGCGTATTCCTTCGACCGGAAACCCGACAGGATCCCGTCGCTATGCCATTGCGGCTTGGTCGCTCCGTTGTAGACGCGATGCATGACGATCGGCCGGTCGCAGTCGCCGCCGATGTAGCCGACCAGCACTTCCTCGCCGACACGCGGAATATGGACGGCCCCGTAGCCGCCGCCGGTATCCGACTGCATGACGCGCATCCAGCACGACGCGGTTTCGGTGCCCGCGTTCTGCCGGTCCCAGACGAACATGACCTTGATCCGGTTCAGCTCGTCCGTATACACCTCTTCGCCCTTCGGCCCGACGACGATGGCCGTCTCAAGCTGCATCTCGGGCTTCCGATGCTCGAACGGGCTGCGATACGGCACGGCTGCGCGTTGCGCCTCGACTTCGACGAGATAGAACCCGGCCGAACCGTCGTCATGCCCCACCTCGAAGGCCGCGGCTTCACCGTGGCCGGCTTTCACCTGCGCCAGACGGTCCTGCAGGCTGTGCGGGAAGTTCGCCTCGTGGTCCGAGATCGGCAGGTTGTTCTCGATGTACCGGGACACCTTCACGGCCGCAAATTCCCGGTCCTGAGCCGAATCGCGATCGTGCTCGGGGTGATCCGCCAGCGTGAAGCGCCGGCCCGCATCGATCGCACGCACGCCGCCCACGCCGAAAAAGCGCTTCGCGCAGGACTCCCATTGCTCAAGGCGAATCTTCGACAGGTGTTCGCCGCGATCCTGGCCCGCGTACGTATACGCACCGGTGTATTCGTAGATTTCGGTCTGGCCCGGCAGGTCGCCCTGATCGGCCTTGGTCGGCAGCGTCGTGCCGTTCGGGTTGCCGGCGGATGACGGCGACTTGTAGTCGAACGTGCGCGTGGTGTGCAGCGAACTCTGCAGGGTGCGCGACGCGGCCCATTGCGTGAAACCCGTGGTTTCGCTGCCCGTTCCCGAGCGGTCGAACCTGACGGTATTCGGGGACAGTTCGTCGACCGCATGCAGGTCGTCGGTAATCACCAGCGTGTGCGCGCTGCCGTCCCCGGCATGGCGCCAGAAGCCGAACAGCCCTTCGTCTTCCATCAGCCGATGCACGAAGTTCCAGTCGGTTTCGCTCTGGCGACAGTAGGAGCGCGACGGCAGCGGCTTCGACAGCGCGAACTGGTATCGGCCCTTGGCCTGCGGATGCGCATCGAACACGTCGGCCAGGATCGTGTCGATCGTCTGGTCCTGCCAGTACCGCATGTCGCTGCGGAACTTGAGAAAATGCATCCACGACGCGACGGCCAGCTGGTAGCCCGACAGGCTGCCGTCCGCGCCGAGCCTGCGCGCCGTGTGGATATGACCGTTGATCGGCAGATACGATTTGTCCGCCTGCTGGATCCACAGCGTGATCGGCTTCGCGATCAGCGTCTTGAGCTCAATGTCGCTCGCGCTCGACACGAGATCGAGCTCCACGTTGAAATCGCGTCCCAGTTCGGCGTGAATCACGGCGCGGCGCGGCACCAGCGCATTGTTCGGCAGCGACGGGAGGTCGGTCTTCAGCAGGCGATCCTGCTGAACCAGGCCGCCGCGGATCGCCTGGGCCAGTTCGGTCACGTTCATGCGTCAATCCCTGTTCTTGTCTGCCGCGGGCCCGCCGAGCCCGCGCTCTCAGGTGCAAGGCCCGGCGCTTACGACTGCTCGTCCGGCCGCACGCCCAGCAGCTCGCGGATATGCGACAACGACCCGTCGTCCTTCACGACGCTCTCGAGCCACTTGTGCAGCGGCATGTCGGCCCATTCGGCCGCCTTGTCGGCGAGATACGCGACCGGGCTGTGCGGCTCGGTCTGGCGGAAATAGCGCGCGACCGCACGCAACTGGTCGACGGCCTGCGCGCGGTTCTGGATGCCGGCGATCATCTGCGTCACCGGAGGGCGCGGCGCGGTCTGCTGCTGCACGTGGGTCTCCTCGGTCTGGATCGAATTGCCGAACACCGGCTCGATGCGCTCGGGTTGCGCCTGCGGCGCCGCCTGCGTGTGCGGCGCGCTGCCCGTGTAGCCTTGCTCGCGCGCAAAACGCTCGGCGAGCCGGTACACGGTCTCGAACGCGTCGCGCGCCTGACGGAAGCTCGGCGCCGAATCGCCCGCGCGCTCGACGAGCCGCTCCTCGAACGCATCGAGCGCGAATTCGAACGCCTTCAGGTTCGCCAGCAACGTCGTGTAGAACGCGATCGGCGTCACGCGCCGCGACGAATCGATCTGGTCGAGCGACGGCTTGCCGCGCGCGATCTCGTCCGCGTGATCGGGGTCGCGCTTGATCGCCTGCGCGACGTGCTGCGCCACTTCCCAGTCGAGCGTGCTGAACGCGTTCGATGCACCGTCCGTCATCGGCACCGCGCGCAGCAGCTCGGCCGTGCGGCCGGAGAGCCATGCGACGTTGCCGAGCCGGTATTCGGTGTCCTCGCCTTCGGGCAGCGGGTGCACGGTGTCCCAGAACTCACGGCACAGGCCCTCGAGCAACGCATAACCGTCGGTGAGGCCGGTGAGGCCGTCCTCGAGCGCGAGCGCCTCGGTCAGCCACACGCCGAGCCGCAGGTCCTTCGTGCGCGTACGCAGCAGCACGCTTGCCTGATCGACGACGAAGCCCCAGTCGGCCTCCTTGATCTCGGTCACCCATTCGCCCTGGTCGAGCGTCGGATCGTCGTAGCGCCGCGCGTCCTGGATCGCGTCGAATTCGTTCGAAAACAGCAGGTCGTCGCCGCTGGGCGACGCGTCGCTGATCGGCGTCAGCAGCTCGGGAAGATTGATCGGCATGGTTTGGTCAGTTCATCAATGCTTGGACGTTGCGCGGCCGCGCTCATTCGACGGTGTACGCGAATTCGCCGGCCTCGTCCGCACGCACCGCGATACGCGCGATGGCTTCGCCGTCGGCGATCCGGCCGAGCACGTGGCCCGCGATCTCCGGCAGCAGCGTGCCGTTCAGGATATGGTCGACGTTGCGGGCGCCCGAGTCGACCTCGGTGCAGCGCGCAAGCACCGCCTCGACGAGCGACTCGTCCCATTCGAACGCGGCCTTGTGGTTCGCCTCGATCCGGCGGCGGATCCGTTCGAGCTTCAACTCGATGATCTCGGCCAGCACGTCGTCGGAAATCGGATAGTACGGCACGACCTTCATGCGCCCGAGAAACGCGGGCTTGAACGTCTTGTACAGCTGCGGGCGCAGCGTCTCGGCGAGCTCGTCCGGATCGGGCAGTTCCTCGGCCGGCTTGTTCAGGCACGCCTGCATCACCGCGGCCGACCCGACGTTCGACGTCAGGATGATCAGCGTGTTGCGGAAGTCGATCTCACGCCCTTCCGCATCGTCCATCGCGCCCTTGTCGAACACCTGGAAGAACATCTCGAGCACGTCGGGGTGCGCCTTCTCGACCTCGTCGAGCAGCACGACGGAATACGGGTTGCGGCGCACGGCCTCGGTCAGCACACCGCCTTCGCCATAACCGACGTAGCCGGGCGGCGAGCCTTTCAGGCCCGACACGCTGTGCGCTTCCTGGTACTCGCTCATGTTGATCGTGACCATCTTGCGTTCGCCGCCGTACAGGATGTCGGCCAGCGCGAGCGCCGTCTCGGTCTTGCCGACCCCCGACGGCCCGACGAACATGAACACGCCGCGCGGCTTGTTCGGATCCTCGAGGTTCGCGGTCGCGGTGCGCACGCGCTGCGCGATCGCGTCGAGCGCGTGATCCTGGCCGATCACGCGCGCGGTGAGCAGCGGCTGCAGGTTCAGGACGGTGTCGATCTCGTCCTTCACCATCCGGCCAAGCGGAATACCCGTCCACGCGGCGACGATCTCGGCGACGACATGGCCGTCGACCTGCAGCGGCACCATCGGCTCGCCGCCCTGCAGCGCATGCAGTGCCGCCACGCGTTCGGCGAGCTTGTCGCGGGTGGCCGGCACGTCGACCGGCTGGCCGTCTTCCGACGGGCCGCGCGCCTTGTCGAGCGTATCGCGCAGCTCGGTGATCTCGGCCACGATCGCACGCTCGGCTTCGTAGCGCGCGTCGTCCTTCGCGAGTTGTTCGAGTGCCGTGTCGCGCGCACCACGCAGTTCGGCAAGCCGCTCGTCGTGCGGCGCGCCGCCGGCGGCCTCGCGCTCCAGCGACGCGATTTCCGCGTCGATCCGCTCGATCCGCTTCCTCGTGTCGTCGATCGCGGCCGGCGTCGCGCTGTGCGCGAGCGCGACCTTCGCGCACGCGGTGTCGAGCACGCTGATCGCCTTGTCGGGCAGCTGGCGGCCGCCGATGTAACGGTGCGACAGGCGCACGGCCTCGGTGATCGCATCGTCGAGGATCCGCACGTTGAAGTGCTTTTCCATCAGGCCCGACATCCCGCGCAGCATCGCGGCCGCGAGCGGCTCGCTCGGCTCCTCGACCTTCACGACCTGGAAGCGCCGCGCCAGCGCCGCGTCCTTCTCGAAGTACTTCTTGTATTCGCTCCACGTCGTCGCGGCGATCGTGCGCAACTCGCCGCGCGCCAGCGCCGGCTTGAGCAGGTTCGCCGCATCGTTCTGGCCGGCCTGGCCGCCCGCGCCGATGATCGTATGCGCTTCGTCGATGAACAGGATGATCGGATGCGCGCTCTTCTTCACTTCCTCGATCACGCTCTTCAGGCGGTTCTCGAACTCGCCCTTCACGCTCGCACCGGCCTGCAGCAGCCCCATGTCGAGCACGTGCAGCGCGACGCCGCGCAGCGGCTGCGGCACGTCGTCGGCCGCGATCCGCAGCGCGAGCCCCTCGACGACCGCGGTTTTGCCGACGCCGGCCTCGCCCGTCATGATCGGGTTGTTCTGGCGGCGGCGCATCAGGATGTCGATCGCCTGGCGGATCTCCGCTTCGCGGCCGATCACCGGATCGATCTTGCCGTCGCGCGCGCGCTGCGTGAGGTTGGTCGTGTACGTGTCGAGCGCGGGGGTCTTCGACGGGCCCGCCGCGGGTGCCGCACCGGCCTCGCTCGCCGCCGCGCCGCCGTCGTCCGTATCGGCCTGACGCGGCTCGGCCTCGCTCGACCCGGCCACGACGTCGTCGAACTTGTGCTTCAGGTCCGTCACGTTCACTTCCGCGAACTGGGACGACATCCGCTGCGCGAACTGCGCGAGATCCGGCGCGGTCAGCAGCGCGAGCAGCAGATGCCCCGAACGGATGCGGCCAAGCTGCGAATCGAGCGACGCGATCAGCCATGCCTGCTCGAACAGCGCGATCAGGTGCACGGAAAACACCGGCGTACGCGTGTTGCCGGTCTTCAGCCGCGTCAGCTCGCGTTCGAGATCGGCACGCAGCGCATGCGGATCGACGCGGCTCGCGCGCAGCGCGAGCGGCAGGTCGCCGGCGGGCTCCTCGAGCAACGCGAGGAACAGGTGCTCCAGATCGACCTCGTAATGGCCGCGCGCCAGGCACGCGCTCGCCGCGCGCTCGGTCGCGTGCCGGCACAGCGGATTCAGTTTCGTGATCAGGGTCTTCAGAGGCGTGCTCATGGCGTCGATCTCAGGTTCGATTGCGTGTTGTTGTCGTTCGGAATCAATGAATCACGTGCAGTTCGTAGCGTGCATCGGAGCGGTCCTCGATCGCGTCGCGCGTGCAGAGGAATGCATCCCAGCCGAGCCGTGAGCCCGCGCCCAGCACGCTCGCGCCGACCTCGGTGCGCTTCAGTACGAGCTTCACCTCGTATTCGAGCGTGACGCCGGCGAGCAGCGTCAGCATCCGCTCGAGCGCGACGGCGTGCGCGCCGCCAGGCAGGAAGGCCTCGTAATCGCGCTTGGACAGCGGACCGACGACGATCCGTGCGCGCATGTCGCGCTGCCAGACGCGTTCGCCGACGAGCGCCGTCGCGCCGAGCACCGCGTTGACTTCGCCGAGCACGCTCAACTGGTCGGGCGGCACGTCGTACCACTTGCCGACGAACTGGTCGATTTTCACCGGCACGCGGAAGTAATCGGACAGCGCGCGCTGCAGGTACGCGGCCGACATCGGCCGGTGCCGTGCGGCCAGCGCGTAACCGGCGACGGCTTCGTCGAGCACGCCGCCCGGGCCGGCCGCGAGGCTGTCGCGCACCTCGTCGCTCGGTACGCCCGCGATCGCGAGCAGCAGCGGCAGATAGCGCTCGTCGCGATCGAGCTCGTAATGGAACGGCAGCCGGTATTTCTTCCACGCCGCGTAGAACAGCGCGGTCGCGCGGTTCGAGAACACGTCGAAGAACGCGCGCGCCGCATGATCGCGCCGCAGGTACTCCCGCGCGACGATCTGCTCGGTGTAATGCAGCGGCAGCGCCCCCTGGCCGCCGAGCAGCCCGAAGAACGCGGGCGTCAGCTCGACGTGGCCGAGCTCGCCGGCCGCGAGCGCGGCGGTACGCTGCTCGCCCGAATCGAGCAGCGCGCCGCCGTCGTCGAACGAGCGCACGCCTTCGATCTCGCTCGGCGGAAAACCGAGCGACAGCGTATTGCGGAACTCGATGCGCTGCGCGACCACGTCGCCCTGCCGCCATGCGCCGGGCGCGTCCGACGCCTGCCGTGCGAACAGCCCTTCGAGCACGCGCACCGCCTGGAAGAATTCGAAGCGGTGCGGCTCGTCGAGCAGCGCGTCGACTACGCCAGGATCGATTCGCCGGTTCGGGGCTTGCATCGGATGATCTCCTCGCCGGTGCGCTTCGACACGACGACCAATTGAACGAAACTGTTGAGATGGACGTACAGCCCGAAGAAGCTGTCGAGCACGCGTACGAACGACGCGAGGCTCGCGCCGACGAAGTGCTCCTCGTCGATCGTGAGCCGGATCTCGATGCCGCGCACGAAGGTCGCGAACGGCTTGCCGGGCAGCCACTGCACGGCGCCGCGCTGCTCGACCCCGACGAGGCCGTCGATCTGGCGCATCGACACGGCCGTGCGCCGCAGGTCGTACAGCGTCAGCATTTCCTTCAGCGGCGCAAGGCCGTGCGCGACCAGCGACACGTGATTGAGCGCCAGATGCGACACGAGCCGCCAGTGCGCGGCGCGGCCGCGCTCGAAGCGCACGCTCTGCGTCGGGCGGCGCAGCATCGAAATGCCGCTCGTCTGCGCACCGCCCTCCTGGAACAGGTCGCCGCCCTCGAGGCCGAACGCGAGCATCGCCGGCAGATCGCGGTTCGTGCAGGTGAGGTCGAGGCTCAGCGTGTCGGTTTGCGGCGACGTCGGCTCGAAGTCGATATCGACGATCGAGATTTCGGTTTCGTAGCCGGGGCTCTTCTGCGCGACCCAGTCGTTGCGGCGCGCGAACCAGTAGTGGCCGATCCGCGCCGATTCACCATGATGCAGCGAGTAGAACGGCCGGAATTCGATCACCGACTCCTCGTGCGCCTGCTGCCTGACGAGCTTCACCGAGTCGATCGAGTACACCTCGTACGCGAACGCGCGCCGCGCCTCGGCGATCACCGGATACGACACCGCGCGATGCGTGACGCGGATCGGCTCGCCGTGCTGGCGGAACAGGTTGACGATCGGCGTGCAGAACAGCCGGAAATGACTCGGCGTCAGCAGCTCGAGCAGCCGCGCGACGTGCGAATCGCTGCGCACGTCCTGCAGCACCAGATGCAGCGTCGCGCGCTGGCAGCGGCCCGACGCGCGCGTGATCGCCGCGAGGTCGAAATCGACGAAATCGAACTTGTCGGGGAACGCGAAGTATTCGGTGAGCAGGCGATACGCGGGATGCGATTTCGCCGGATAGTCGATCAGCGCGTCGTCTTCGTCGAAACCGGCTTGCGCGATCGGCAGCTTGCGCAGCGCGGTCCAGCGGCCGTTGCGTTCGGGCTCGACATACGCGCCCAGCACGTTGACGAACAGGCAGTCGGTAAGCGCGGCGACGAACGACTGCTCGCCGTGCAGGTGCGCGCGCAGCGTCGACAGCTTCAGCGCGCCGAGATCGAGCTGCGCGGCGAGCGATTCGAACGTGATCGAGATCACGCCCGTCGCGTTCGACGGCAGCACCGTCGCGCTCGGCGCGAGCGCGACCGGCGTGTATCGGGCCTCCGAAATGCGGATCGGCGCGAGCGTCACGTCGTAGGCGGTGCGAAACCGGCACTGCACGCCGCGGATCGGACGGCTCTTCAGCTCGGTGCCGCGCTCGATCACGACCGGTTCGGTCTGCTGGCCGGGCGAAGCTGGCGTGAACTGCGCGATCGAGCACGACGGGAACGGCCGCAGGTAGTGCGGATACAGCACTTCCAGCAGCGCTTCGGTGAACTCGGGGTAGTCGTCGTCGAGCTTCTTGTTGATGCGCGCGCCGAGCAGCGCGAACGACTCGATCATCCGCTCGACGTGTGGATCCTCGCAATGCTCGCCGGACAGCGCGAGCCGCGCCGCGATTTTCGGATAGCGTTCGGCGAAATCTCGCGAATAGCGCCGCAAAAACGATAATTCGCGCTCGTAATACGGCAGCAATTCTTCCATCGACGACCCCGAACCTCAATATTTCCTGCCGGACCTGATCAACCACCGGGCGGTCCGGCCCGCTCGGCGGCTTGATTTACTGCATTCTCGCGGCGCGTGCGCGCGTGACCGAATACTGCAGCGTCGACGGTTGCAGCATCGCGTCGAAACTCACCGGCTCTTCGGCCGGGTGCACGACGAGCAGCGCCTGGATCGCGAAATAGAGCGCGTTGGTGGCTTGCTCGTTCAGCTCGAACGTCACCTGCACCTGCTGCAGGCGCGGCTCATGGCGCGCGATGGCCTGCTGGATCGACTTGCAGATGAACGCGCGGTCGTAGTGGCTCGCGAGGCTCAGCCCCGCGAAATCGTTCAGCCCGTAGGTCAGCACCGACTTCTGGCATTCGGGCAGCGCCGCCAGCTCGCTCTCGGTATGCGCGATACGCGTGTTGAGGATCGCCTCGACGTCGCGGGCGACCGTGTTCTTGAGCTCGTCCAGCGACAATTGCCGCATCGCTGCCGAGGCCGGCAGGTGCGGTTCGTCGTCAAACAGCTTGTCGAGAAAACTGGGTTCGAATCGTTTCATCAGCCGGCGTGCACAGCGAAAACGGCAACGGGACGCCGTGCGCCCCGTTGCCGCAACCGACCTTAGACCGCGTAGGTCTTGTCGTTCTTCGTCAGGCTCCAGGCGCCCTGCGTGTTGCCGCCCTGGTTGCCGCCGATCTTCTGCTGGGTCTGCTTCCACTGCACGGCTGCGTACTTCAGCGAGAACGTCTCGATCGGCAGGCCTTCCTCGCGGACGCTCGGCGCGATGCTCGAGATGATCACGTACTTGAGCTTGACTTCCAGATACTGCACGCGCTTGCCTTCACCGTCGGCGCGCGAGAAATGGATCGTCACTTCGTCGAACGTCGTGCCGCCCGACGCGTGCTGGTACAGCAGCGGGCTCGACGAATCGATTTCCTTCGAGAACACCATGTCGCCGTGTTCGCACCGCGTCTGCGTCAGGCCGCCGGCCGACGACGCCGTTGCCGAACGCGGCTGCACGATCGAGTGATCCCACGACTTCAGCTCAAGCCAGCCCTGATGGTCCTTGTCAGCCGACTCGCCCTTGACTGCCGGGCTACCAAATTGCAAGTGAATGTGTAACATGGCCCTTCTACTCCCCAAAGAGGTGGTTTTAACGTCCTACCCAGGCGGCCCGCCCGGGCGATTTTGCTCGCTTATGAATTTGCCGATTTGGGCAGATCAGCGACAAGTCGCAGAGAAATCGAGAGTTCGTCGAGCTGAAAGTGCGGGCGCAGGAATGCGACCGAACGATACGAGCCCGGCTTCCCCGGAATCTCCGACACTTGTATGGAAGCCTCGCGCAGCGGGAATTGCGCCTTCTGCTCCTGCGACGCGTTGTCGTCGAGCAGCACGTACTGCGAAATCCACCGGTTGAGGAATGTTTCCACGTTCTGCGCCGAGGCGAAGCTGCCGATCTTGTCCCGCATCATCGCCTTCAGGTAGTGCGCAACACGCGATACCGAGAAGATGTATTGAAGCTGGGCGGACAGGACGGCGTTCGCGTTGGCGCTGTCGGTGCTGTACTTCTTCGCTTTCTGCACCGACTGCGCGGCGAAGAACGCGGCGTAATCGGAATTCTTGCAATGGACGAGCGGGATGAAACCGAGGTCGCTCAGTTCCTTCTCGCGGCGATCGGTGATCGCGATCTCGGTCGGGCACTTCAGCGCGACTTCGCCGTCGTCCGTCTTGAACGTGTGGGTCGGCAGATCCTCGACGAGGCCGCCGCCTTCGACGCCGCGGATCGCCGCGCACCAGCCGAAGTCGTCGAATGCAGCCGTCAGGCGGGCTGCGAAGGCCCACGCCGCGTTGCACCACAGGTACTTGTCGTGCTCGGTGCCGTCGACGTCCTCGACGAAGTTGAAGCGCTCCGCGGTCTGGCCGTCCTTCGGATTGAACGGCAGGCGGCCGAGGAAGCGCGGCAGCGTCAGGCCGACGTAGCGCGAATCCTCCGAGTCGCGGAACGACTTCCACTTCGCATATTCGACCGTGTCGAATACCTTCGCGAGATCGCGCGGCTTGCCGAGGTCGGCGAACGACTCGAGGCCGAGCAGCTCCGGCGACGCCGACGCGATGAACGGCGCATGGGCAGCCGCCGCGACACGCGACATCTGCTCGATGAAGTACAGGTCTTCCGGCTGGCGCGAGATCTCGTAATCGCCGATCAGCGCACCGAACGGCGAGCCGCCGAACGTGCCGAATTCTTCTTCGTAGACTTTCTTGAACAGCGCGCTCTGGTCGAACTCGCTCGCGCCCTTGAAGTCGCGCACGAGGTCGCGCTTCGGGGCGTGCAGCGCCTTGATCTTGATCGTCTGGCCCGTGTTGCTTTCCTTGACCAGGTAGTCCATCCCGCGCCACGTGCTCTCGAGGCGCTGGAATTCCGGCGCGTGCATCACCGCGGAAAGCTGCGTGGAGATCAGGCGGTCGAGTTCCGCGACGCGCGCGTCGATCGTGGCCGACAGGTTGTCCGACACGATCACCGTGCCGTCGAGCACCTGGTGCGCGAGTTCGCCGATCAGGTCCTTCGCGCGGGCATGCTCGGAATCGGATTTCGCGACCTTGCTCTTCTCGACGATGTCGTCGAGCAGCGAAGTCCCGGCGGCGTATTCCGCGCCGCTCGCTTGGGCCGCAGCCGTTTGCTGGTTCATCTCAACACTCCGTCGTCATTCGCCGTCTTTGTCGCCGCCGGTGCCCTTCGCGAGCTCCTGCAGCTGCTGCGTGTTCTTCAGCACCTCGGACAGCAGATCCTCGAGCTTGTCGTTGCCGGCGAGCTTGTTGCGCAGGTCGGCGAGCTTCGAGCGCGCCTCGAGCAGGCGGCGCAGCGGCTCGACCTGTTCGACGACTTCGTCCGGGCTGAAATCCGACAGCGAGCGGAACTTCAGGTCGACCGCGAACTTGCCGCCTTCCGGGCTCAGGCGGTTTTCCACCTGGAACGCGGCACGCGGCTCGATCGCCTTCATCACGTCGTCGAAATTGTCGCGGTCGATGTTGACGAATTTGCGGTCGCGCAGCTTCGGCTGCTCGATTTCGGACTGGCCCGCCAGATCGCCGACGACCCCGACGACGAACGGCAGTTCCTTCACCTCGATCGCATCGCCCTTCTCGACCTCGTAGGTCAGCTGGACGCGCGGCGGCCGAATTTTCTGCAAGCTTTTCTGAATGCTTTCTTTCTTGGCCATCTCGACGGCTCCCAGGTTAGTTGTGGTTATCGCGTCAGTTGCGGTTTCAGTTGCGCAGTGCGCCGAACGGATCGGCGCTGCCCTTTTGCGGCGTGGCGGGCGGCGTCGGCGTGGTGGCTGCCGCCGCTTCGGCGGCCGGTGCGGCAACGCCCTTCGGACGATGGACGACGCGGCGCGGCGGGCGCGGCTTCACGACCTTCGTTTCAGGCGGGAACAGCGCCGATTCGCCGAGCGTGTCGCGCAGCTGCTTCGCGAGCGCCTGCGCATCGGACTTCGCGTCGCCCGCGAGCGACGCATCCTGGCGCAGCTCGCCGAGCGACTGCGTCGCGATCCGCAGGCCGGCCACGGCCAGCACGCTCTTCGCCTGACGGTCGGTCGCGTCGCGTTGCAGCGCTTCCTGCGCGGCAACGATTGCCTGGCCGTAGTGGTTCTGTGCGAACTGGATTTGCGCAATGCGCGACCACGGCTCCTCGCGCGTCGGATCCGACTTCGCGAGTTGCTGGTAAAGGCCGAGCGCCTTGTCCTGGTCCCCCGCCTTCGCAACGGCGTCTGCATCGGCCAGCGACTTGTTGAACACCTCGGCAGTCGGCGGCGCGGGAGGCTGGCTCGCACAACCGGCGATCACGCCGCAAGCCACTACTACCCCAGACAGTTTTGCGAAGAGACGGTCTTTCATCGTTATTTCCACCGGCGCGTGAGTTTTAAATCGTTGAGAATCTGGTTCTTTTGCTTTGCAAGAAGCGCGCGGGTATAGTACCGATCAATTTTTCATAATTCAATCGTCGTGTGAAGAGTAATTCCTTTTAAAACCGGGCGCTACCCCCTCGAATGGCCTATCGCCGCAGGCTCGCGGCGGTTTTTCTTTCGGCCGGAATGCGCAAGTTTTACTGGTCGCACGACGCGCCGCCCGGGCGGCGGAAAAAATTTCCGGATGCCCGCCGAGACGCCGGCGCGCTTAATAGTTGAACAATGTAACGCCGGGGATTCGCAGCGATCGCGGAAATACCTGGCAGTCTTGACAGGGATAAAGGCGGCACGCCGGAAACACATGAGATCGTCCATGATTCGCTACGCGCTGCCGCTGGTTGCGTGCGCCCTGCTGGCCGGATGCGCGGCCGCCCCGCTGCTCGGCTCGGCCGCGAGCGCCGTGATGTCCGCGGCCGGCATCGGCAAGCCCGAGGTGCCCGACGCGCAAAAGCCGCCGCGCAACCTCGGCATCACGCTCGCCGCGGCGCCGAACCTGAATGCCGCGACCGACAACAAGCCGCTCGCGCTCGTCGTGCGGCTCTATACGCTGAAGGACCCGACGTCGTTCCAGCAAGCGCCGTTCGACGCCTTCACCGATCCGACCAAGGAAAAGGCCGCACTCGGCGCCGACCTGCTGAACGTACGTGAAATCACGCTGATTCCGGGCCAGCGCTATACGGCGACCGAGAAGGTTTCGCGCGAGGCGCAGGCGTTCGGCATCGTCGCACTGTTCCGCGATCCCGCACTCCAGCGATGGAAACTGACGTTCGATCCGGTGAAGTCGGAGAAATCCGGCATAATCATCGGCCTGCACAATTGCGCGATGACGGTCACCGATGGCACCGTCATTGCACCGCAGCAGGGTGCGCCGTCACAACCGCTGAATATGCTGTCTTCGGTGTCCTGCGGTTAAACATGTCGCACGAATGTCAATTAACAAGAGTTAACAATTGGCGATTTAATTCGGGCACGACCAAATCGATTACATCGCAACGCCACATTAACCGGATTTGACATGAGTTATTCGGCCAAGGTGCTGTGGGGGGAAGGGCTGTTCCTCCGGCCTCAACACTTTCAGCGACAGGACGCGTACCACGAGGCGCGCCTGTTCGAGTCCATCCAGGCGATCCAGCCGTACAACTGGGGCGTGCGCTCGGTGCGCATCGATCGCGACGCGCTCGGCAGCAACGTGCTGCGGGTCGCCGAACTCGCGCTCGTGTTTCCGGACGGTGCGCTGTATGCCGCGCCGCAGGCCGACGACCTGCCGCCACCGATCGCGCTGGATACCCTGCCCGAGGGCATCAACGAATTCGTGTTCTATCTCGCGCTGCACCCGCTGCGCGAGAACGGCACCAATTACAGCGACGATCCGGCCGCCGGCTTCATGACGCGCTTCGTCAGCGAGCAGACGAGCGTCGCCGACAACTTCACCGATGCCGCCGAAGCCGACATCACGTTCCTGAAGACGCAGGTCAAACTGATCGCGCACAGCGAACCGCGCGACCAGTTGCTGTCGGTGCCGCTCGTCCGCGTGCGCCGCACCGCGACCTCCGGTTTCGAGATCGACGACAGCTTCGTGCCGCCGTGCCTCGCGATCGAGGCATCGCCGATCCTGCACCAGCGGCTGCGCCAGCTCGTCGACGCGCTGCAGGCGAAGGTGAACGCGCTGTACGGTTTCCACCGCGAGCCGTCGAAGAACATCATCGAGTTCCGCTCGGGCGACATCGCATCGTTCTGGCTGCTGCACACCGCGAACGCCGCATTCGCGACGCTCGCGCACCTGCACCAGCACGCGGCGCTGCATCCGGAGCGGCTGTTCCAGGAACTGCTGCGCCTCGCGGGCCAGTTGATGACGTTCTCGAAGGGTTATTCGCTCGCCGACCTGCCCGTCTACCGACACGACGATCCGGGACCGAGCTTTGCGCGTCTCGACCTGATGCTGCGCGAGCTGCTCGACACGGTGATCTCGACGCGCTATTTCGCGATCACGCTCGACGAGGTACGTCCGTCGTTCCACCTGGGCCGCCTCGACTCCGGCAAGATCGACGACAAGACCGAGTTCTATCTGGCCGTGTCCGCGGACATGCCGAGCGTCGAGCTCGTCGATGCCGTGCCGGCCCGCTTCAAGGTCGGCGCGCCCGACGACGTCGACAAGCTCGTGCTGTCGGCGATGCCCGGCGTGCGGCTGTCGTACACGCCGCAGGTGCCGCCCGCGATTCCGGTGCGGCCGGGCGCGTGCTACTTCGCGCTCGATTCGCGCAGCCCGCTGTACGAGCGCATGCTGCAGGCCCAGTCCGCGATGATCTATGCGCCGACTGGCATCAATGACCTGAAATTCGAACTGATCGCGGTCACATCATGAGCTACGCGCCTTCCCTGTTCGGCGACAATGCGCCGGCACCCATGCATACCCCGGCGTCGACGGACTCCGCGTTCCAGGCGCGTTCGCTGCTCGATTTGCTGTACGACGGCTTCTTCATGCTGTTCCTGCTCAAGAACGGGCGGGAACCGGACAGCGCGAGCGAGTTCAGCACGCGGATCCAGGAGTTCCTGTCGGATTTCGAGCGCGGTGCGAAGAAGCTGAATATCGCTGCCGAGGACGTCTACGGCGCGAAATTCGCGTTCTGCGCCGCGATCGACGAGATGGTGCTGTCGTCGCAGTTCAAGATCCGGGCCGACTGGGAACGCCGGCCGCTGCAGCTCGTGCTGTTCGGCGAGCAGCTCGCGGGCGAGAAGTTCTATCAGTATCTCGAGGATTGCCGTGCGCAGGGCGCGGCGCGGCTGCAGTCGCTCGAGGTGTTTCATATGTGTCTGCTGCTCGGGTTCCAGGGCAAGTATCTGCTCGAAGGGCCGGAGAAGCTCGCTTACCTCACCGCGCGGCTGGGCGATGAGATCGCGCATATGAAAGGCAAGCGGGCGCCGTTCGCGCCGCATTGGCCGTTGCCGGATCAGATCGCGCATCGGTTGAAGCGTGAGGTGCCGGTTTGGGCGATCGGGGCGGTGTTTGCACTCGTGGCGCTGCTCGGGTACCTCGGGCTCAATACTTATCTCAAGGACAAGACGCTGCAGGCGTTGGCGCCTTATTCGCAGGTGATCAAGGTGGGGCCGGAGTCGGCTAATTTGACGATTTCGTTGCCTTGAGGGGCGGGCTTCGTTCGACGTTGATGCTGCATGGAAAAAGGACCGCGGGCGGTCCTTTTTCGTTTCTGCCCCGCATCCTCTGGACAGCTGAAAAAGTTCGATCGCGTACCGATACGCCACGCTATCCAGACATCTTCATAGCCTGCATCGTCGATCATGAAACGCGCGCCGGCTGGCAGCCGCAGATAGGGCAGGACCGAAGGCAAGTAGGTCGACAGGTGCGCGGTGCGCAACGGCCGATAGAAATCGGCGGCGTCCGAGTATTCGCCGCAATGGAAAAACCAGCCGACGTCGTCGCCTTCGGACAGCGCGATGCGCGTGCCATAGACAGGCATACGCCCGAGCGTCGACATCGCGACGGTACCCCTCTTCGGGCTCGGCGGCGTGCAGACCGTAGCGTGCGCAAATCCGCTTCCTGTTGCGCGCGCAATGCTGCCGGATCGTGTGCAATATTCATTTCCTTCCTGTCCCGCGGCGAATCAGCCGGGTTGCCAGCATAACCGCGGATCGGCGCCGCCGGTCGATACGAAATAGGCTGCCGCCTGCGTCGCCGTTGCACGATCGACGCACTGTCGCGCCGAATAGCTACCTCGCTGGCCGCCCGCCACGAGTTCGATCATTTCGTCTGCAGGTGCTTCGGGTGCCGTCAGGTTCAGCAATGCGGCGTCGATCCGGTGCGATGAAGACGACATATCTGCCGTCATGGCCACCGCCGATCGTCATCACCGTCGCATCGCTCGCGTCGAAGGCGATGGTCGAGCGATCGCGACCGTTCAGTCGTTCGACGGCCGCGATCGCTTGCGCGGGGTCGTCGCGCGTCACTTCCGTCACGTGCGAACGGTTACCGACGGTTGTTTGCTCGATCACTGTCGTCGTTCGCATTCGCCGGCGTGTCATCAGAACAGGATAAATGCGTCGTTCTCGACGTAGAAAAGGAACGCGTCGAGCAATTGGGCGACGCTCGGTTCGTCGACCTGATCGTGCGCGTTGATCACGATGTCTTCGATCGTCGCGCTGTTCAGCGTGACGCGCCAGCCGGGCTGCTGTGCGACGGCCGGTGGCGTATTGGTCTCGGGGTCGTCGGCGTCTTCGGTGAATGCGCCCTCTGTATCGAGCGTCCACGGCGTCGGCGGCAGGCAGAGCCAACCGGAGAAGTCGCCGGGATGTTCGAGAATGTGTTGCAACGACACTTCGGTCGTGGTGGTGGTCGACATGGGTATTGCAGTGGTAACGGGACTGGAGTCAATGCGCAGGAGCAGCGATGTGGCAGGTGCACGAAAGTGCCTGCGTCACGGCGCTCGTATCAGCGAGCCGTGATTATGCCAATTCCGTATGCGCGCAGTGGACTCGGTGGTTGCTGTCGGTCCGCGCGTTCCTCCTAAACACCACTTGAAACCTGCATCCCGCATCTATACTTTTTGCCGATTGAACTTTGGGCAAGATACTACGACTTCCGTGATCGCCACACCTACGAAGTCACCATCTTCTTCATCAGACTCCCTAGCCAAATAGACATAATATGGCGGTCAGGTCCGAATCGAAATCGTACGCAATCATCTGCCCCCTTCCCGAACCAATCCAAAAAAAGAAGCGAAGGTGACCCACCTTGCATCAATATCGAAAATTTTTACTCATCAACATACAATTCACGCCAATCGATACGTATCAACATCACCTCGCCTCAACTGAGCGACTGCACGCCCCATCGAAAAAAATAACCCGGAAACGCAAAACCTCCACTCTCATTCCGCAGCAAACCGACCCTACAAAGTCAGAGCATCGTAAATCAAAATCCTATCCCCTTCAGCCATTTTATATGCATGCGCAACAAGAGTAAGGTCACTTTCAACGCCATCTATTATTAGATCGAGTTGCATCCTCTTACTGGACCCCGATGGCGCCCCCAGATCAATTTCATACAACTTCACGTGACTAACGATGTAGCCTCGATCAGGGACTCCAATTCTTTTTAGCGCATTCTCATCCAGAACATCCCCGCACAGATATTCCAAAATATTCCTCTTAATCCCCTCCGACTCTTTGGCGTCAAAGTTTCCATTCGAAACCAATTTTTCGAAAATATTTTTCGAAAAACATTCACATATCTTGGATATCTCCAAAATCATATCATCTGTAATCCATTTGCTCACACTAACATCTCCTGGTTGAACCATTTCCATTCCTTGGCACACGAGTCAGCGTATCAGCCGTAATGCCCAGTTTGGCAGACCATTCACGGCGGCATCTTGGTAAATATGATGTGAGTCTTGTTGCCCGCCAATCCTTCTCAGGTGACCGTGCCTTCCGGTCACGACACCTTCGTCGGCGCGAATCTTCTCGCAGTCGTCGGCGCAAGGGCATTTCGTGAGCCCTAGCGGGTCAATCCACTGTACCGGGTTCGTCGCATATTGATAGACGTTGACCCCGCCAGCTAACCCAATCGGATCTTTCGACACGAAGCGCCCACCACTCGGATCGCAGTACCGATACCGGTTGTAATAAAGCCCCGTCTCACGCTCCTTGGACGCGAAGCCCCGCACATCGGCCGCAATCCCTTATCAAGATCTCAGGCCGCTGGCTGACACACGACGCAGGTTTCCACGCCGGACAGAAGCTCCACGTTCACGTCCAACACGGCAAGCTCACCATTACCGCCACCTGAACGGCGAGCTTCAACTCATCGCACCAACAAGGGCCGCTCTCGCGGCCCTTCGTACTTATCGCAACCAATCGACAACGAGCGCCAGTAGTTCATTCAGATTACCAGGACCACCGTACCCGACGAATTCCGTTTCGGTTGCCTTCACCGTGATCCAATTTTCTTCATCGCGCTCTACATTCATATCGACAGGCTTCCTCCCTGACGCACCGCTTACCTTGACCCTCCAGCCCGGGTTGTCAATATTGGTAATCTCGACGCCATAAGAGTGCTCCCAAACATCGTCGCATTGGGAGGTATACCAGTTTTGCAAAGCATCAATCAGATCACTCATTTGCACAGCCCCTTTCGTCTCGCCAGTTCCCTTGCAACACGAACGTCTTGTTTAGTCGCAGCCCTTGTAACCTCTGTCTTTTTCGACGTCGTCACTTGGCCGTTTGGCCCAACGTTAATTGTACGAGTCTGAACATGAGGTGTCGGAATATCTGTTCCCGTGGCCTTATCGAAATGCGATGCCCCTTGCAGATCAATGTGGCCTTGTGTTGTGGGCGTAGAGAACGTTACCGAATTTTGGTTGATATGCTTTGGGGCCATCTCAGTTGAATCTTTCGGCCCCTGAGACGCGTAATCGTTGCAGCTAGGCAAGCATTTAGGACATTGCTTCGAAAGCCCTAACGGATCGATCCAGCCGGTCGGGTTGGGCGCATATTGATAGACGTTGAAGCCACCGTCGAGGTCGATCGGGTCTTTCGAGATGAAGCGGCCGCTGCTCGGGTCGTAGTACCGATGCCGGTTATAGTGCAGCTGGAGCGACCCCGTTTCAGCATCTCAATTGGTCCGCGAAGCGCAGTGGATTCCTGATTCCTACATTGCGAGCCGCTTTGCTGATAACCGCCCTTGCTTCACCCGCACCATGTGGCGCGGTGACTCACTCTAGATGGAATCCTGCTTGTCCCATTTACCCGTACTCCGACGCCAATCGTAGACGGCGTCAATTTTCGGCTCACCGTGCTCCATTACGAGCGCGTAACGGAGACGCTGAGCGAGTCCTCTTTCATTGAACGTCTCGATGTAGATCGTCTTACCGACTTTGCTCTCTGTATCATCCAGCACTTGCTGCTCAAACTCTGGCGGACGACCAGAAGGCAACAAGTCGAGGCGACTTTGCGCCTTCGTAGCAAGCGCCTCGGCACTGAGATGCTCCATAAAAATCTGGTTTAGCGCTTCTCTAGCATCGGTCAACATTTGCTCACGCACCGATGAGTCCTGGTTGCCTCTCAGGGCTCGTCGCTTCGCCTCAAGCGCTATCTCCCAACGCAGCATATCCGCTATAAAGGTCGTCAATCGTTCAGTGGGCGTCATTTCATCTCCAGTCATGGGCATTTGCATGGACAAGGATTCGCAAACGTCCGCGAGTGCGTAACACCATTTATCCTAGCTTGATAGAGAATTGAATCAGGTCTGGTTGAGCCAGATCCATACTGTGGTACAACTCGAACGATTACATTGTCGCCACTAGCCACGTGGTCCGCAATCTGGCTTTCAAAGCGGTTGAACGCCCCTCGATTCGTACTAGGATCCTGAGGAAAGACTTCCTTAACGCCACCAAGACCGCCAAGGTTGCGCGCAATCGGGTGCCCTGCGTCATCGCTAGCACATCCAAAGGCTCGAGCCGCAGCGCGTGAACTCGCATTATCAGGGGAGAAACGAGTAACCGCGCGTTGGTCTATTTCCGGACATCAGCGACCAGAAACAACAAGGGCCGCTTACGCGGCCCTTGTTCTTTTACTGCTCCCTTCGAAGGCTCTCGTCAATCAGGCGCAAACTCACTGTGAAGGTCGACTGCGGTATCTTCATTAAGCTCTGTTCGAACTCCGTCGTGGCCTACAGCAGTAATAATGAACCGATCCACATTTTCGTCAACGACCCTCGACCCGTCGATTACAGCAAAGAGACCAAATAATGCAACGCGAACCGATTCTGCTATCGCTTCGTCGAGTAGCCGTTGTTCATCGCTCGGTAAACGAGCCCGCTACTCCGAAACCTTGATCAGCAGATCACGAGGCCGCCGCCCCGGAGGGGCAGTAAAAGTTCTCACAAGATCACTTGTCGCCTGCTCCTGTACATGCGTCCGGATCGCAGCAACGAATTCCTCTGTATTCGTGACTGAAGTCCTTTTTACGTGAATACTATTTCTTAAAAGCCTTTGGGTACATTTCCTTGTTGAGCGCAATGAGCCGTTGCAAGCACTTGTTAGAAGCGCCAGTGTGTTGTCTCAGATCTCTGATGTCGCTAGCTAGCAAATCTCTCGCCGTTTCCGTATACGCGCCCTTACGTGTCGGAATTTATTCATGTTCACCAGCAGGAACAGCTATGGCCGGGCCAGTCTTTGGATCGTAGCCAGCAACAACCTGGGCGGCTGGGTGTTTTTGCATCGCGTGGTGAATATCGAGGCCGTCGCCAGAAGCTGAACGCTTCTTGAGATCGTCGTACGTACCAACATCATACTTCGAGCACGGATCACAAGGGCATCGAGCCGGCCCCAGCGGGTCGATCCAGCCAGTCGGATTGGGCGCGTATTGATAGAGGTTGTTGCCGCCAGCGAGACCGATCGGGTCCTTGGACACGAAGCGCCCCGAACTCGGATCGTAGTATCTGTGTCGGTTATAGGCGAGCCCCGTCTATAAGTCGCGCTCCTTCACTCTCCCAATCGAGAAGCACATTGCTTGGGAGCAGAACACCACCCGCGTCGTAGTCGCATTGCGCCACTCGCTAGGTGCCGGTGCGCCTTTGGCTGCGGGGTGTTGAGTAATTTCCTCAAGGTGACGCGATCCGTAAACCCACCTCGTCGTATTCATAGCGCACCATCTTGCCGTCGCCCCCCGTTTGCTCGATCAAATGGTCGATCCCGTCGTACCTGATTTCCATCTCCCCCGACCTCGACAATCACATATATACCAGGAGCCGCTCGAGCGGCCTTTCGTTACTACGCTTCTGACAAGTACGCCTTCAACATTTCTAGAAGCTCAGTCTTTGAATAGACGAACTCCTCTCCAGCACTCATCCCACCAATCGTGTCGAGCAGCGTGTCGAGCCTCTTATCACCATAGCGATATGCCCTAGCATCAAGCGACTTGAGATAAACATATCGAGCACATGTTTCCGGGGCATAGGGTTGTGTTTCGATGAACTCCATTATTTCCGTGACCAAGTTCAGTTTTTCATCGCGTTGATTCATCATCAGCACCTACATGGACAATTAATTGCTCTGCCGCCCGGCGTCGCCTTCCCTTGATCTATATCTGCCTTGGTCGGCGGGTAGTGTGGTAAATCCAGAACCTCGCCATCATTCATCTTAGGATGAACGCGATTCACTGCTCCAGAATGGTCGTACGTCTCTTCCCAACTGCGGACTTGACCAGTAGCAGGATTCCATTCGGTGACGTGTGATCGTCCTCTCGTCGGCCCGGCAGTTCTGGCTAACGCTTCTTTATCGTAGTACCGGATACGTCCGTCTGGCAGCGCACGCGTTCGATCAGCAGTCGCCTGTGCTCCTTCAAGCGCTGAAAGCTTCCGACGAAGTTTTTCTGCTGGACTATCGCATCTGAGCCCCAACGGATCAACCCAACCGATGGGGTTAGGCGCGTACTGGACAGCATTCAGCCCACCCGCAAGTCCAATTGGATCTTTGCTAATGAACCGTCCTACTTCTGGATCGTAGTACCGATACCGGTTGTAATGCAGCCCCGTCTCTTCATCGTCCTGCTGCCCCTGAAACCGCAGCGGATTCCTCGCCACGATCCCCGCCGCCTTCGACACCCGCGCGATCACTTCCCGCGCTTCCCCCCACGCCTTATATGACGCCTCCCACACGACGTCTCCATCAGCATCCGTCAACAACTGCGGCGTACCGATCTGATCACAGTGGTAATAGAACACCGCCGCATCGCCTCGACGCTCCGGCACCTTCTGCAGCGGATCTTCCTCTGGCACATAGCGGTCGGTACTCTCCCACTCCGGTGTCACGATCCCCTCAACCGGCCCCGCAACATACTGCGCCAGCGGCACGAACGTTCCCGGCTCGTACAGATAGTGCGTGCCGCGCTCGCCGTCACTCTCATACGCCAGCGTGTCACCATCCCACCCGAACACCGTCCGCTCGCCGTTCACCTCCTTCGCAATACGCCGACCGAACGGGTCATAGAAATACCGCGCCTGACTCTGCCGCGACGTCTCGGCAACCCGTGCGGACAGCAAGCGATTGAATTCATCCCACTCGTATTCCTGCTCACCCGCCGGCGTGCGCTTGCGCACCAGATTCCCGCGCGCGTCGTACTCGAAGTGCATGCCTGCATACGCCTTCAGCAGGTTACCAAGCACCTTTGGCACCTCAACCGGCAACGTGCTTTCCGGCCGCACCGGACTCGGACGCGACGCAGACATGTCCGCAGTCCGCACCGGATCGATGATGTTGCTCGCCGGATCGAACGCAAACCGTTCCTTCGCGATGGGACTGATCGCCTCGATCAACCGTCCGACCGGATCGTATCGATAGTCGGTCCCGCCCTTGCGGCTGTCCTCGATTCGCGACAACTGCCCCACCACGTCATAGCGATACCGCCGCTCGGCAAGCGGCGCGGGCGACGTCGATCGCTGAATCGTCTGCTGCAACACGCGTCCAGCCGGATCGTAGTGCGTGCGCTGGCCGACCTTGCTCGACAGCACACGCACCGTCTCGCGATGCAAGTCATCGCGCTCGAACTGCACACGCTCCTCGCCATCGAGCAGCATCCCGTGCACATGCCCGGACCCATACATCAGCCAGTCGACCGCATGGCCGTCCGGCCGAACGGTACGCCGCCGATTGCCGAGTTCGTCGTACTCGTGATGCCATACGTAACTGCGTCGTTCGCCGAACAGGTCGTACGCATGATGTTCGCGCACGAGATTGCCGACCGGATCGAAGAAGAACTGCACGCGGCCGTATCGATTCACCGCATCGATCAACTTGCCGCTCCGATCGTAGGCAAACCGCTCTTCGCTTTCCCCCGCGACGCGCTTCAGCAGCCGACCGTTCACATCGACGTCGATCGACGTCACGCAACCCGCTTCGTCGATCGCAACGAGACTGCCGCTCTCGCTGTCGTACTGATAACGCGTGGACTTGCCGTCGAAGCCGATTTCCTCGATCAGCCGCCCTGCCGGATCGTAGTGGAACTGATACGTCGCAAAGTTGGCATCGGTCAACGCGGTCAGGCGCCCGAGGCGGTCATAGCGATACGCAACCGTCTGCCCGAGCGCATCGGCGCGGCTGGCAATGCGGCCGACCGCGTCGTAGCCATATCGCGTCGAACGATTGAGCTGATCCGTGTGACGGAGCAAGCGGCCTTCAGCATCGTATTGGATCTGTTCGACGCCAGCAGGCGAGCGAACTTCGGTCGGTTGCCCGTTCGGGCCGTACCGATAGGCCACCACGCCACCGGCCGCGTCCTTTGTCTCGATCACGCGCCCGATATCGTCATAGCGCCACTCCGTCTTCTTTCCGGAGCAGTCCGTATAGCTTGTGACCTGCCCCGCGTCGTTGTACTCGAGCGTCTTCGAACCGCCCTTCGCATCGATGATTTGCGTCGGCAAGCCCTTGTCGTTGTATTCGTACTTCGTCGAGTGTTCGAGCGGATCGATTTCCTCGACGAGGTTGCCCGCATCGTCGTACTTGCGTTGCCACACGTGCCCGTTCGGGTCGACGAGCCGGATCATCTGATCCTTCTCGTCGTACGCCATCTCGACGACGCTGCCGTCCGCCCGTTCGTGCTGAACCAGATTGCCGCGCGCGTCGTATTCGCGCCGTTCGATGCTGCCATCCTGCCGGATGTGCAGTACCAGATTGTGATGAGCATCGCGCCGGAACCACTCCTGGTTACCGTCCGGATACACGATCCGATACACGTAACCGTGGATGTTGAAGTAGTACCGCGTCATCTGTCCGAGCGCATCGGTCACGTAGGTCAGACGGATGTTCGGATTCCACGCGAGCCGGAGATCGAGACTGCCGTCGTCGGCATATTCACGAATGCACTTCGCGTTTGTGTTGTCCTCGGCATCCGCGCCATCCCATTCGAGCGTCATCCCGCGGCCCGTGCGATCGGTATAGCGCGTCACAAGGTGACGGCGATACTGATACGTCCGCGCATTGCCGTGGCGATCGACCGCGCGCACGAGATCGCCGTCGGCATCGTATTCGTAGCTCGCCAGCGTGCGACGAACACCATCCTTGAGCACGTGTTCGATCTGCACGATCCGGCCATGCCGATCGTGCTCGAACGCGAGCACATTGCCGCTCGAATCGATCAGACGCGCCAGGCGATCGAGCGCATCGTAGTCCAGCGTGATCGTGTTGCCGGCACGGTCCTTCTGCATCGCGAGACGGAACACGTCACCGCGGCGCTCGTACACATGCAGCACGGCATGGCCGTACGCAATCGTCACCCATGTATCGTCGAGCCGCGACAGCGTCAGGTTCTCCGACAGATCATCGTGCACCGCGCCGGCCGCGAGTGCCGGATACTCGATGCTGCGCCCTTCCGCATCGCGATAGATCCACTGACCGTTCTTGATGTCGATGCGCGTCGTATAGGGCGTGATCCATCGCGCACCTAGCTCGCCATTGTCATAAGCCGACAGACGAGAACGATAAGTACGCTCCCAAACGAGCGGCATGGCGCCCGGCAGGTCGAAATCCACGTGGGAGAACGTTTCGTCGCCGAACGCGAAATCGATTGATGCCTCCGATGCCCCGAGCCCGCACGCCTTGCACGTGCTCCTCCCCGCCCCTTCGACCGGCGCTTGTCCGTCGACTTTCTCCAGCCCTTCCTGCTCCCGCGTCTTCTTCGCCTGGCTCTTCCCGTTCGCCTTGACGTCCGTACTCTGCTCATGAAGCTTCGCGCGTGCCTTGACGCGCCCGACGGCCTCGATCAGCTGCAAGACCAGCCACATCATCTTGCCTTCTTCGCTGCCGGCAAGCGAACGAATCGACGCCGCGATCTTCGGCGCTTCGGTCCGAAGGAACGTCACCGTGCCGCGAAACGGCTCGAGCCACGCATCCGGCGCGAGCTTCGCCACCGTGCCCGCCGTCTTGTTGACAACCTTCTTTCCCAGCGCCTTGGTCCCCTCGTACGCAAACTGGATGCCGTCGCCGACACGGCTCGGGCTGTACCACGGCCGCTCGTCCGCCATCTTCTTTGCGAGCTCCTGCTGCCGCTTCAGATTCGCGTTGGCGTCGAAGAGTTGCCCGTGCAGCGCCTTGTCCATGCCGGTCGCCAGCGCGAGCATGAGCTCCTGGCACGTCGATGCGCATCCGTTGAGCAGTTCGACGAGACCGGCTTTCAGCTTGTTGAGAAAGTCCTCGATCTCGGTCGCGCAAGTCGCGTTGATATGCGTGACCAGCACGGAGATGATCGCCGCGCCGAGGTTGTTGCGCGTCATCAGCAATTCGTGGCGAACGAGCGCAAGCAGCGGGCGCGCCGACATCCGGAAAGGCGCAAGCGTCGGCGGAACCGGGATGATGCCAAGCAGGTTGATCGCAAGGCTCATGTAGTCGAGCACCTGGCCGCCGCGCTTCTCGATGATCTCGGCAATATCGCCCAGCGCGTCGACCATTGCCATGATGTTGCCGATGATCGGTACCGCACCGGCAAAAGTCTTCACGTCCTCGAACGTGATGTGGTTGCCGCTGATCTTGCGCAACCACGCATCGAAGCGGTTGCCGACCGCGGCGACATCCTTCGGAGAAACATCGCTGAGCCAGGTAACGGCCTGTTCCTTCTCAGCGCCCGGCGGAAGTTGTTGTGCCATGTCGTTCTTCGTTCAGTTCGTTATATTCGGGCGGCCGACGAGCCGCCGCGCTCTCAGGATTTCAGCGGTCCGCCAAACCCGCTCGTCGGCAGCTTCATGCCCGTCGCGCCCGCGGCCGAGGCGACGGTCGTGGCGCCCTTGCCCGCGATACCGGCGACGCCCGGCAATGCGCCTTGCAACGCCCCGGACGCCGCATTCGCCGCCGGCGCGGCCAGCGCCGCGAGTCCGCCTTGCCGTGCCGCCTGCACCATCCCGGCCACCTGCTTAGCGGCGCTGCCCAGGCTCGACGCCGTCTGCAGCGCGGAGACTGCACCTGCCCCACCCAGCGCGCCCGCCGCAGCCGGCAACGCGGAACTCGCCAGTCCGCCCAGCGCTGCACCTGCACCGCCACCGCTCACGAGCCCCATGGCTGCCGTCGCAGCAGCAGGGGCCATCCCTTGCAACTGGCTGGCAAGCTGTCCCGTTGCTGCTGACTGGGCCGCCTCCGGCGACGGCTCGACCGGCTCCGCTGGCCATTTCGCCTGTTTGAAATAGTTCGCCGGCTGATCCGACTCGCGCGGATCCTTCCCGAACTCGACACGTACCGCACCCGGCGGCAGCCCGCTCACGACCGTGTAGCCGCTGTTGTCGAGCGCCCCCTTCTTCAGCACCGCACCGTTCACGTCTTTCACCGTGAACAGCCCGCCCTTCACCGCCTCGCCGTTCACGTACTTGTGAAACAGCTCCAGCTGCCCCGGCTGATCCGGCCGTGGACTCGGCAACGGATACCCCATGCTCGCCGGCCCCGCGAACGTATGCGACGCACCCTTCACATCGACCGCACCCGGCGTATGAATCTCGATGTTCCCGCCTTGAATGCGGATATACCCGCCGCCGCTCGTCAGCAGAATCCCCTGATCGGCCGCGATCTCGATCCGGTCAGTCGCCGACACGACCTTCACCGCCTTCTGCGCGGTCACCTCGATGTTGTCCGACTGCGCCTGGATCTCCACCTTGCCCTTGCCCGCGAACAGCTTCATCCCCGCGTTCTGTACGAACAGGCTCAGCTTCTGCCCGATGCTCCCGATCAGCGACTTGCCCGCCGCGACATGCACGCTCCGCCCGCTCGCCACGTTCACGTGATCGTTCGCGACCACATGCACCGACTGCTGCGTCGACATCCCGATTCCCGACGGGCTGCCGAACAGCATCACCGGCTCCTTGAACGCATTCGCGCTTCCGGTGCCGCCACCGGCCGTGCGCCCGCCGGACGCGCTGCCCGACTTGCTGTCCTGCGTCGCGTCGGTGAACGCGCGCATCGTGTCGTGCGCTTCCTTCAGGCTTTCCGCCTGATGCTGCTCGCTCACACCCGACATCGCTTCGACGAGGCTTTCACCCGTCACGAGCTGCTGCTGCGCTTCCTTCACGTCGAGCGGCTGGCTGTTCGGCGCCTTCGGGTGCGTCGTCACGTAAAGGCCCTGGCTCGCCCGCACCGCGCCGTACGCATCCGAGCGCAAGTCGAACCCGCTGCCGAGATACGACCCGCGCGAATTGCCGTTCTGGTCGATGAGGTAGCCGAGGTGCAGCAGGCTGTTCGCGCTGCTGCTCATCAACTGCACGCGGTTCTGCCCGGTCGCGTCGTCCATCACGAGCTGGTTGTAGCCGCCGCCCGAATACTCCTTCGACCGGTAGCCGGAGAGGATCCCGTCGCTGTGCCACTGCGGCTGGTTCGCGCCGTTGTACACGCGCCCGACGGCCAGCGGCCGGTCGCAGTCGCCGCCCACGTAATCGATCAGCACTTCCTCGCCGATACGCGGCACGTGCACGCCGCCGTAGCCGCCGCCCGTATCGGACTGCACGACGCGCACCCAGCACGACGCGTTCTCGTTGGCCGGATTCAACCGGTCCCATACGAACTGCACACGGATCCGGTTCAGTTCGTCGGTATAGACCTCCTCGCCCTGCGGCCCAACGACGATCGCCGTTTCGAGGTGCATCTCCGGCTTCTTGTGCTCGAACGGGCTGCGATACGGCACGCTCACGCGCTGCGCCTCGACCTCGACCAGATAGAAGCCCGTCGATCCGTCGTCGTGCGGGACACGCAACGCAGGATCGGCGCCGTAACCGTCCTGTGCCTGGATCAATGCCTCGCGCAGGCTGTACGGGAAGTCCGCGCTGTCGCTCGCAACGGGCAGGTTGTTCTCGATCCACCACGCGACCTCGATCGCGGCGAATTCGCGCTGATCGGCGGAATCGCGATCGTGCTCGGGATGCTCGGCCAGCGTGAAGCGCCGGCCGGCGTCGATCGCGCGCACGCCGCCCGCACCGTGGAAGCGCTTCGCCTGCGATTCCCACTCCTCCATCCGTACCTTCGTCAGATGGTCGCCGCGCGTCTGGTCCAGATACGTGTAAGCGCCCGTGTACTCGTACACCTCGAGCTGGTCCGGCAGTTCACCCTGGCCGGCCATCGTCGGCAGCGACGTACCTTTCGGATTCGACGGTTGCGCGGGATTCTTGTAGTCGAACGTGCGCGTCGACCGCGTGACGCTCTGCAGCGTGCGCGTGCCCGACCATTGCGTGAACGCGTCGGCCCCGCTTGCCGCACCGCCGCGATAGAAGCTCACCGTCTTCGGTGACAGCGGCGCAAACGCCTGCAGATTGTCGGTGATCACGAGCGTGTGCGACTTGCCGTCGTCGGCCTGCTGCCATGCGCAGAAGAGCCCCTCGTCCTCCATCAGCCGATGCACGAAATGCCAGTCGGTGTCGTGCTGGCGCGTGTACGAGCGATTCGGCACCGGCTTCGACAGCGCGAAGCGGAAATGGCCCTTGGCCTGCGGATGCTGGTTCAGCACGTCGCTGATGATCTGGTCGACGGTCGTGTCGTTCCAGAGCCGCTGGTCGCGACGGAACTTCAGGAAATGGGTGAAATCGGCGAACGTGAGCTGATAGGTCGTGAGCCCGCCGTCGGCGCCCAGCCGGCGCGCGGTATGCACGTATCCGTTGATCGGCCGATAGCTGCGGTCGCCTTGCTCGATCCACAGCGTGACGGGCTGCGCGATCAGCTTTTTAAGTTCCAGATCGCTATCGGTCGACAGCACGTCGAGCGTGAACTCGTACGCACGCCCGATGCGCGAGCGGCCGACTGCCCGCTGCACGGTCAGGACGTTGCCCCCCAAGGGCGTATCGAGCTTCAGCAACCGGTCCTGCTGAAGCAACCCGCCACGCAACGCGGCGATCGTGTTCTGCATGTTCATGGCTACGGCCTTTTCTTCTTTTGACGCGCCCTCGGATGGCGCGAGCACTGGACTTCGCTCGCGCGATTTTACAGACAATTTACTGGCATCTTCGTAAACCGGCCGGATTTGAAGACACGGCATCCAATCGGTCCGCGCTTCGCCTGCGCTGCCGCCCGCCGAACCGTTCCGCCCTCGCCGCCAGGTGAAATCGATTGCAATCAGGGCCAATTCGACTTCCGGCGCGGCGCGGTTGCGAGTAGTGTCTACGTGCCCGTATTCCGGCCTCATCCGGGTCCAACCGATACCCGGCGCTCCCTACACGACACTGAACACTGGAGATCTGCGATGAAACGTTCGAAGTTCCTGCTGTCGGGCCTGCTGCTCGCGTCGGCCCTCGGCTTCACGGCCGTCGCCGCACACGCGGAAGACCTGCTCGATTCCGTGAAGAAAGCCGGCGTGCTGCGCGTCGGCCTCGAAGGCACGTACCCGCCGTTCAATTCGCGCGGCACGTCAGGCCAGCTCGAGGGTTTCGACGTCGACGTCGCGAACGCGGTCGCCGGCAAGCTCGGCGTGAAGACGCAGTTCGTCCCGACCGAATGGAGCGGCATCATCGCCGGCCTGCAGGCCGGCAAGTTCGACGTGATCGTCAACCAGGTCACGATCACGCCGCAACGCAAGGAAGCGCTCGACTTCAGCCAGCCGTACACGTACTCGGCCGCGCAGCTGATCCAGCGCAAGGACGACACGCGCAACTTCAAGTCGCTCGACGACTTCAAGGGCAAGAAGCTGGGCGTGACGCTCGGCACCAACTACGACCAGATGGCGCGCACCGTGCCGGGTATCGAGGTGCAGACGTATCCGGGCGCGCCGGAGAAACTGCGTGACCTCGCCGCGGGCCGGATCGAGGCAACGCTCGACGATCGGCTGATGCTGCCGTACATGATCAAGACGTCCAACCTGCCGCTGCGCGCGGGGGCGGTGCTGAACGGCGGCAAGCAGGAAATGGCGATCCCGTTCCGCAAGGGCAATCCGAAGTTCGAGAAGGCGATCAACGACGCGCTCGATTCGCTGCACAAGGACGGCACGTTGAAGAAGATCTCGATGCACTGGTTCGGCAGCGATGTAACGGTGCCGGTCGCGCAATAAGCGGCCCGGCGTTTCAATGCGTCACGCCGTTCATTTCGATGAACGCGTGACGCCTCCCCTCAAGCCGCTTCGTCGAAGCGCGCCAGCAACATCTGGCCGATCGGCGTCAGCGCCGGACGCGCCGCCACGGCGCTCATGCGCGCCTGCGTATCGTCGACCAGACGCTTCTCGACCAGCACGGCAAAGGCCGGATTCGATTGATCGACGCTGTCCGGCGCACGCGCAATGCGCAACAGCATCGAGAATTCGTGCGGACTCAGCATGGTGCTTGTCTCCTGACCGGCCGCGATCCGGTTCGAACCGGCGTCGATCGTGTTTGCGAATGGAAGGGTGTAATGCGCGGCCGCCAGGCTGCCGGAGCGAGATCCCGGTTGCCCGGCCTGCGAGGCGGGCACGTCGCCGCGGGGCGGGTTGCGCACGGCTCCGTCGGGCGAGGTCGCGGCGATGAAAACGTGCAACCTTATGGGCGTATCGTGACGCGGCCGTGACAGCAAAGCGGGAGCGAAACAGTCCGCATTACGCGCCGCCGGCGTTTCGATGCGGATCCAGTTGACGACGAACTGCATCAAGCTCGCGCCCGTCATCGCGAATCGACTGAATACGGGTAGCCGCCGCGCTCCGATCCGCTCGCATGGCGCATGCAGCGCACGACCACGTTCAGCGCACGCCCAAGCGTCATTCCGACGAGCACGCCCCAGACGGCGAACGACAGCATCTCGAAGCCGCTCGTCGCCGCCCATGGCGCCCGCACGGCCACTGCATAATGCATGCAGGTTTCCGCGACGAAGGTCACCATCAGCGTGACGAGCAGGCTTGCGTCGCCGGGCAGGCGCACGCGCAGGCCCGACGGCATCGAGCGGTATTCGAGGCGCCACCGGCTCGCGTGCAGCCAGCCCAGCGACGCGCCGCCCAGCACGGCCGCCAGCGCAATCGCGTTCGCATCGACACCGGCGTGCGGAAACAGACCGTTCAGGCTGACGATGCCGAGCATCCCGAATACGACGGGAGAAATCAGCGGTCGCATCGCCGGCACCTCGCGCGGGAAACAGCGCTTGATGCCGATGTAAAGCAGCACGCAGAACATCACGTACACGTAAGGCTTCAGATGAAGGAGCGCGGACATGGTCGAAGTCGCCTGATCGGAATGGACACGCCGACACCGTACCGCGCAGCCTCGGCGCGCGGCGCGGCTTGCGATGGGCGGCCGGAATCCGCGGACGAGTTGCGCGTCGTGGCGATGGTCGTCCGGTGAGGCCCCCTCGGCGCGGAGCCGGCGCCATCCGCTATCCCTCCGGGCGACGCTCCGCGACACTCGTGGCGATAGCCGGCCAGCCGTCGGCCGCCGACGCACGTCGTCGAAGCCGCGCGCCGTTCGTCGCAACATTCACGCAGTCGGCCCGCGTGACGCTAAAGTCACGGCATACGCGCATCGCGCGCCACGCTCCCCCGACACCATGCGAGCCACGTCCGATCCTTCACCGATACCGCCGCCTGCCGGCGCCGCACCGCGGCGGCTGCGCAATCCGGCCGCGCTGCTCGCGTTCACGTGCTTCAATTCGGTCGTCGGCCTGGGGTTCTGGGTCGTCCATGTCGGCGAACCGCTGCTGCCCTACCTCGTCGTCGCCAACACGATCGGTTTCTGCGCGCTGTTGCTCAGCCGCGCCGCGAATCGGCTGCTGCCGCGCAAGCCGGGGCTCGTGCTGAAGGCCATCGTGATCGCACCGGTCAGCGTGTTCGCCGGGTTCGAGATCGCCGCGACCATCATTCGCGGGAACGTGCCGCACGTATTCGGGCACGCCCGCATCGGAACGTGGGACAACTACGGGCCGTCGTTCCTGGTGTCGGCCGTGCTGTTCGTGTGCGTGTCGCTGTTCCTTCAGTCGCTTCGCATGCGCGCGACGCTCGAAACCGAGCGACGCGAAGCCGCCGAAGCGCGCCAGGCCGAGACAGCCGCACGCCTCGCGCTGCTGCAGGCGCAGATCGAGCCGCACTTCCTGTTCAATACGCTCGCGAACGTGCAGAGCCTGATCGAACGCGACCCGTCCCGCGCATCGACGATGCTGGACCACCTGAACCGCTACCTGCGTGCGAGCCTGCGCCGCACGCGCGATGCGACGTCGACGCTCGGCGACGAACTCGATCTCGTCGACGCGTTGCTGAAGATCGCCTCGATCCGGCTCGGCGAGCGGCTGTCATATGCGATCGAAGTTCCGGAGGAATTGCACGCGCTGCCGTTCTCGCCGCTGCTGCTGCAACCGCTCGTCGAGAATGCGCTGCTGCACGGGATCGAGCCGTCGATCGACGGCGGCGGGATTGTCGTTCGCGGCCGGACGCGGGGCGACAAGCTCGAACTGAACGTGATCGACACGGGCGTCGGCCTCGGCAAGGGCGGCTCTGGCCTGTACGGCGGTGTCGGGCTCGCCAACGTCGCTGCACGTATCCGGACGCTGCATGGCGAGCGCGGCAGCGTCACCGTCGAAACGAACGCGAGTGCCGCACATGGCGTCACCGCCACCCTGCTGACTCCGATCGACTGACATGCCGACCGCCCTCATCGCCGACGACGAACCGAACCTGTCCGCTTCGCTCGCGCAACGACTGCGGCAGCTCTGGCCTGAACTGGAGATCGTTGCGATGCCGCGCAACGGTATCGAAACACTGGCCGCACTGAATGCGTCGCCGCGCCCGGACATCGCGTTCCTCGACATCCGGATGCCCGGCATCGACGGATTGAAGCTGGCTGCGCTGGCGCCGGACATACATGTCGTGTTTGTCACGGCTTACGACGAATATGCAGTCGACGCGTTCGATCGCTCAGCGGTCGACTACTTGCTGAAGCCGGTGACGGACGAGCGGCTGCTGCGCTGTATCGCGAAGCTTCAGCGCGGCGAGCCGGCTGTCGGGCATCCCGAAGCGTTGGCTCAAGCGGTGCAATCGCGGGATGCCGCGCCGATCCGCTGGCTGACCGTGGGCGTGAAGGATGCGACGCGGCTCGTTTCGATCGACGATGTGCTGTATTTCCAGGCGTCGGAAAAATACACGGAAATCGTCACGGCCAGCGAACGGCTCGTGATCCGCACGCCGTTGAAGGACCTGATGCAGCGGCTCGATCCGGCGCGGTTCGCGCAAGTGCATCGCGGTGTGATCGTCGCGTACGCGGCGATCGATCGTATCGAGCGCGATCTGCTGGGACGGTTGCGGATTCGCGTGCACGGGCAGCGGGAGATGCTGCCCGTCAGTCGTGCGTATGCGGGATTGTTCAGGCAGATGTGAGCGGCAGATTGATGTCGAAAGGACAGTCCCCTTGTCGCGGCACCGCGCACGCGACACCCCGTCGGCCAGAAAGACGGCCGCAGAAAAGACAAAGGGCCGGGAGAATCAATCTCCCGGCCCTTCGTTCAATATGGTGCCGGCTGCAGGACTCGAACCCGCCACCTGATGATTACAAATCAACTGCTCTACCAGATGAGCTAAGCCGGCGTAAGCGCGAGATTCTACCTCATTTCACGATCTTGAGGCGAGGTCTGCTGCCGCCTTTCGTGCCGTCGCCGTCGGTTTTCGGCGGTTCGTCGGCGCCTTCGGACGGCTCCTCGTTCGCGCCGCTGTCGGCGACCGGCGTCAACGTCGACGCAGGCTCGTCACGCTGCCCGTCTTCCGCTTGCGCGGCGTCATCGTCGAACGTACCCGAATCCGCGCCCTCGCCCGCAACCGCATCGACCTGGAACGCCATGCCCTGCCCGTTCTCGCGCGCATAGATCGCGAGCACGTTGGCCACCGGAATCTCGATCTTGTGCGCCTTCCCGGAGAACCGGGCCGTGAACTCGATCCACTCGTTGCCCATCTGCAACTGGCTCGTCGCCTCGAAGCTGATGTTGAGCACGATCTCGCCGTCACGCACGAACTGACGCGGCACGCGCGTCGAGTTGTCGACCCTCACCGCGATATGCGGCGTGTAACCGTTATCGGTGCACCACTCGTACAACGCGCGCAGCAGATAAGGCTTCGTTGAAATCTCTTGCATCACGATCCTCGAACCCGGAGCAGGCACGCGGCACGCCGCGCCGCCCGCTCCGTCATTCCTTCATTGCAACATCAACGACGCATGACCTTTTCGGACGGCGTCAGTGCCTCGATGTAGGCCGGACGGCTGAAGATCCGTTCGGCGTACTTCATCAGCGGCGCGGCGTTCTTCGACAGCTCGATGCCGTAGTGATCCAGGCGCCACAGCAGCGGAGCGATCGCGACGTCGAGCATCGAGAACTCTTCGCCGAGCATGTACTTGTTCTTCACGAAGATCGGCGCGAGCTGCGTCAGGCGATCGCGGATCGCGAGGCGTGCCTTCTCGTGGTTCTTCTCCGCCGCCTTGCCCTTCTCGTTCTCGAGCGTGCTGACGTGGACGAACAGTTCCTTCTCGAAGTTGAGCAGGAACAGGCGCGCACGGGCGCGCTGCACCGGGTCGGCCGGCATCAGCTGCGGATGCGGGAAGCGCTCGTCGATGTACTCGTTGATGATGTTCGATTCGTACAGGATCAGGTCGCGCTCGACCAGGATCGGCACCTGACCGTACGGGTTCATCACCGAAATGTCTTCCGGCTTGTTGAACAGGTCGACGTCGCGGATTTCGAAGTCCATGCCCTTCTCGAACAGCACCAGCCGGCAACGCTGGGAGAACGGGCAAGTTGTGCCGGAATACAGAACCATCATATTTGCGTTTCCTCAAAAAAGCCGAGGGCCGGCACGCGGCGCAACCCCTTTCACGGGTTCCGCCTTGCGCCGGCCCCACGCCGGTCAGGCGTGTTTACTTGATATCTTTCCAGTACGCGGCATTGAGCCGCCAGGCCAGGAAAGTCAGGACACCGAGAAAGATCAGCACCCACACGCCGAGGCGTTTGCGGGTCTGCTGGGCCGGCTCGGACATCCATGTCATATAGGCCACCAGGTCGGCCACCGCAGCATCATAGTCGGGCGACGACAGCGTGCCCGGCGTGACCTGCTGGAAGCCGACGAGCGTGTGGACCTTCTCGCCCGTCTCCTCGTCCGTCTTGTCTTCGAATTTGGCAATGCGCTGCCCCTGCAGCTGCCACAACACATGGGGCATGCCGACGTTCTCGAACACCGCGTTGTTCCAGCCGGTCGGCCGCGTATCGTCGCGGTAGAAACTCCGCAGATATGTATACAGCCAGTCGCGGCCGCGCGCGCGCTCCTCGACCGACAGGTCGGGCGGCGTGGTGCCGAGCCAGTTCTTCGCGTCTTCGGGCCGCATCGCGACGGACATCGTGTTGCCGACCTTGTCGGTCGTGAACAGGAGATTCTTTTCGATCTCCTTCTGGGATATGCCCAGATCCGTCAGACGGTTGTAGCGCATCAGGTTCGCGCTGTGGCAGTTCAGGCAATAGTTTACAAACAATTGCGCGCCGTGCTGAAGCGAAACGAGATTTTCCGTGTTATCGGGCGCCCGGTCGAGCGGAAAATTACCTTCCGCCCGCACGGCCGGCGCCGCCAGCAGCGCGCACGCGGTCGCCCCGATCAGCGCGAGTGTCGAAAGCAGTTTCTTCATGTCGTTCTCTCCTCGCTCACGTTAATGGGGCTTGAAGCGCACCCGCTCCGGCGGCTGCTTGAACGTGCCAAGCGGCGTCCAGACGGGCATGCCGAGGAAGAACGCGAAGTAGATCAGCGCGCAGGCCTGCGCGATCAGCGTCGCAGCCGGCGATGGCGGCCGCGTGCCGAGGAACGCGAGGGTCAGGAACGCCGCGACGAAGATCCCGAGGAACACCTTGTGGAACAGCGGCCGGTAGCGGATCGACTTCACCGGGCTGCGATCCAGCCACGGCAGGAAGAACAACGTGATCACCGCCGAGCCCATCACGACGACGCCCCAGAACTTCGACTCCGTCAGGTACATGAACACGACGATCGCCGCGGCCAGCACTGGCAGGCCGGCCTTCCACTTGCCGCGCGCGCGGATCAGCGCGAGCACGCCGAGCAGCGCGATCACGATCATCAGCACGATCTTGAACGGGTCGGTGGTCGCGCGCAGCATCGCGTAGAACGCGGTGAAGTACCAGACCGGTGCGATCTCGGGCGGCGTCTGCAGCGGGTTCGCGGGGACGAAGTTGTTCGCCTCGAGGAAGTAGCCGCCCATCTCCGGCGAGAAGAACACGATCAGCGCGAAGATCATCAGGAACACGCACACGCCGAGGAAATCGTGCACCGAGTAGTAGGGATGGAACGGGATGCCGTCGAGCGGGATGCCGTTCTCGTCCTTCTTCGCCTTGATCTCGATGCCGTCCGGGTTATTCGACCCCACTTCGTGCAGTGCGACGAGGTGCGCGATCACGAGACCGACCAGCACGAGCGGAATCGCGATCACGTGGAACGCGAAGAAACGGTTCAGCGTGACGTCGGACACGACGTAGTCGCCGCGAATCCACAGCGACAGGTCCGGGCCGACGAACGGGATCGCCGAGAACAGGTTCACGATCACCTGCGCACCCCAGAACGACATCTGGCCCCACGGCAGCAGGTAGCCGAAGAACGCCTCGGCCATCAGGCACAGGAAGATCGCGCAGCCGAAGATCCACACGAGCTCGCGCGGCTTGCGGTACGACCCGTACAGCAGCCCGCGGAACATGTGCAGGTAGACGACCACGAAGAACATCGATGCACCGGTCGAGTGCATGTAGCGGATCAGCCAGCCCCACGGCACCTCGCGCATGATGTACTCGACCGACGCGAACGCGAGCATCGAGTCGGGCTTGTAGTTCATCGTCAGGAAGATGCCCGTGACGATCTGGTTGACGAGCACCAGCAGCGCGAGGGAGCCGAAGAAGTACCAGAAGTTGAAGTTCTTCGGCGCGTAGTACTCGGAAACGTGCTTCTTCCAGGTGGACGTGAGCGGGAAGCGCTGATCGATCCAGCCGGTGAGACCTGTCGTGGAGACTTCTTTGTTGTCGGCGGCCATCACGCTTCTCCTTTCTCGTCCTTGCCAATCACGAGGGTCGTCGCCGACGTGAACATGTAGGGCGGGATGTCGAGATTCTGAGGCGCCGGCTTGTTCTTGAACACACGGCCGGCGAGGTCGTAGGTCGAACCGTGGCACGGGCACAGGAAACCGCCCGGCCAGTCGTCCGGCAGGTTCGGCTGCGGACCCGGCGTGAAGCGTTGGCTAGGCGTGCAGCCGAGGTGCGTACACACGGCCATCACGACGAGAATGTTCTTGCGATCGGCCCGCGAGCGATATTCGTTGGCGCAATACGCGGGCAACGGCATCGAATACGGGGATTTCGTGGTCGGATCCGCGACTTCCTTGTCGGCCTTGACCACGTCGGCCAGCATCGAATCGGTGCGATTCAGGATCCAGACGGGCTTGCCGCGCCACGGCACGGTGACCATTTCGCCAGGCTTCAGGCCGCTGATATCAACCTCGACCGGGGCACCGGCCGCTTTCGCTTTCGCGGACGGCGCAAGCGACGCCGCGAAAGGTATGACGGTGGCTACGCCTCCCACGCCACCTGCTACGGATGTCGCAATCAGCCAGGTACGGCGGCCGCTGTCGACGCGTTTCTCTTCCTTGTCTCGCATCACACGCCCCACTTCTGAGTTGGATTTTCCGTCACGACTTTCCATTCCGCCGCTAGTTTGCTCGAATGGAGTCGCCATTTACAAGGCCCGGAGATGAAAATCCCTTCGAAGTGTTTGATAGTTAAGGGTTATCCCCCACTATCGGAGCGATTAAATCATTTCACTTTTAAGCATTCGCTACATTGCGAAATTTCGATGCACCGCCGCAAATTCGTCGCTCAGACCGGATTGTGAATATCGATAAAAAGGTGCTCGATATCGAATTCTTCGGACAAGTGGGCGCCCAGCGCCTGGATTCCGTAACGTTCGGTCGCATGGTGCCCCGCCGCAACGAACGCGACGCCGCTCTCGGCAGCCGTGTGCGTCACGTATTCGGACACCTCGCCGGTCAGGTACACGTCCGCGCCGGCATCGATCGCCGCGTCGAAATAGCTTTGCGCGGCGCCGGTGCACCACGCGATACGGCGCAGCTGCATCTCCGGGTCACCGAGCACGAGCGGCGTGCGGCCGAGCGTGTTCTCGACCTTCGCGACGAAGTGCTCGAGCGTGACGGGCATCGGCAGCGTCGCCATCCAGCCGAGGTTGCCTTCGCCGAAACGCTGCTCGCCGATCAGCCCGAGCTTCGCGCCGAGCTGCGCGTTGTTGCCGAATTCGGGATGCGCGTCGAGCGGCAGGTGGAACGCGAACAGGTTCAGGTCGTTCGCGAGCAGCAGCTTCAGGCGCTGGTACTTGCGGCCCGTGATCTGCGGCGCCTCGTTGCGCCAGAAATAACCGTGATGGACGAGCACGGCATCCGCCCCCCATTCGAGCGCGGCCTCGAGGAACGCGACCGACGCCGTCACGCCGGTGGCGATCTTCTCGACCTTGCGGCGCCCCTCGACCTGGAGGCCGTTCGGGCAATAGTCCTTGAAGCGCGCGGTTTCGAGGGTATTGTTCAAGTACAATTCAAGTTCGATCTGATCCATATAAACCTCTAATCCATTCAGATGCTTAGACGCTTCTGGCTGTTCTTCGCGCAGGCGGTTACCGTGCTGCTCGCGCTGATGTTCATCGTCGTGACGCTCAAGCCGCAATGGCTGCAACGGCAAGGACAGCTCGGCAAGCAGCTCGCCACGCCGATCGTTGCGCTGCGGGAGGTCGCGCCCGGCATCGGCGGCGCGCCGGCGACCACGTCGTACGCGGAAGCCGCGCAGAAGGCGATGCCGGCCGTCGTCAACGTGTTCTCCAGCAAGGACGGCTCGCTGCCGCCCGACCCGCGCGCGAAAGATCCGCTGTTCCGCTACTTCTTCGGCGACCGCAACGCCCGCAAGCAGCAGGACGAACCGGCAGCCAACCTCGGCTCGGGCGTTATCGTGAGCCCGGAAGGTTACATTCTAACGAACCAGCACGTCGTGGACGGCGCCGACCAGATCGAAGTCGCGCTCGCCGACGGCCGCACGGCCACCGCGAAGGTGATCGGCAGCGATCCCGAGACCGATCTGGCCGTGCTGAAGATCAACGTGACGAACCTGCCGACGATCACGCTCGGCCGCTCCGACCAGTCGCGCGTCGGCGATGTCGTGCTCGCGATCGGCAACCCGTTCGGCGTCGGCCAGACGGTCACGATGGGGATCATCAGCGCGCTCGGCCGCAATCACCTCGGCATCAACACGTTCGAGAACTTCATCCAGACCGACGCACCGATCAACCCCGGCAACTCGGGCGGTGCGCTGGTCGACGTGAACGGCAACCTGCTTGGCATCAACACGGCGATCTACTCGCGTTCGGGCGGCTCGCTCGGCATCGGCTTCGCGATTCCGGTGTCGACCGCGCGCACGGTGCTCGAGAGCATCATCACGACGGGCTCGGTCACGCGCGGCTGGATCGGCGTCGAACCGCAGGACGTCACGCCGGAGATCGCCGAGTCGTTCGGGCTCCAGCAGAAATCGGGCGCGATCGTCGCCGGCGTGCTGCAGGGCGGCCCGGCCGACAAGGCCGGCATCAAGCCGGGCGATATCCTGGTCACGGTCAACGGCGAGGACATCACGGACACGACCAAGCTGCTGAACGTCGTCGCGCAGATCAAGCCCGGCACGCCGACCAAGGTGCACGTCGTGCGCAAGGGCAAGGAGTTCGACGTGAGCGTCGTGATCGGCAAGCGCCCGCCGCCGCCGAAGCAGACGCTCGACGAGCAGGACAGCGATACCGAATGAGGTTGGGCAGGCGGGTCGCGCGAGATCACGCGCCCGTTGTCGTCGGTGGAAATGAAAAAGGGCAGCCGGTTGGCTGCCCTTTTGCTTTGCTTCGACCGATCCGTATTGCCCGGGAAGGGGGCAATGCCACACGCTTGCCGGCTCGGCCACGGCATCGCCGCACCGTTCGAGCTGACCGGAAGAGCCGGCCCGCCGCCCGGTGCGCCGCCGTCAGCCCGCGGCTTCGCCGTTCCCCGCCTCGCCCTCTTCGGCCGGCTTCTTCGGCACGAAGAACCGCGCGGCCAGGATCCCGGCTTCATACAGCACGATCAGCGGCAGCGCGAGCATCAGTTGCGAGAACACGTCCGGCGGCGTGACGACCGCCGCGACGACGAACGCGCCGACGATCACGTACGGGCGGATTTCCTTCAGTTTCTTCACCGTCAGCACGCCCATCCGGACGAGCAGCACGACGACGATCGGCACCTCGAACGTGACCCCGAACGCGATGAACATCCCGAGCACGAAGCTCAGGTAGTTGTCGATGTCGGTCGTCATCTCGGCCCCGAGCGGCGCGTTGTAGTGCGCCATCACGCGGAAGATCGTCGGGAACACGAGGAAGTACGCGAATGCCATCCCGCACAGGAACAGCACGTAGCTGCTGCCGACGAGCGGCGTGACGAGTTTCTTCTCGTGCTGGTACAGCCCCGGCGCGACGAACGCCCAGATCTGGTACAGCACGACCGGCAGCGCGATCACGAGCGCGACGAGCATCGTGACCTTCATCGGCACGAAGAACGAGCCGGTGACGTCGGTGACGATCATCTTGCCGTCCTTCGGCAGATTCTCCATCAGCGGCCGCGCGAGCAGCCGGAAGATGTCGGGCGCCCAGTAGACGAGCCCGAGGAACACGACGATCACGGCCAGCCCCGCGCGAATGATGCGGTCGCGAAGCTCGACGAGATGGGAAATGAAGGTTTCTTCCGGGGCGTCGCCCGGGTTCTGCTGGGGGTCGCTCACACCGGCCCTCGGTAGGATTGACGAGCGAGCATGCGCTCGGCTCAGAAGAAGCGCGTCGGCCGGCGCAGGCTGGCCGGCTGGTGGCGCGCGACACGCGCGGCGCCCGACTGCACGTGCGTGCGGCGGGTGGTCGCGCGCTTGTACCAGACAGGCGTCGCCGCCTGCTTCACGCGCCAGTTGCGGCGCTTCGTCGCGAGCGCGGCCGGACTGCCGCGCCACGACGGCGCAGCAGGCGCGTCGGAACCGTAGGACCCGGCGGCGCCCGACGCTTCGTCAAGACCGCCGACCGCGGAATGCCACGTGTCGTTGAGTTCCTTCTCGTGCTCGCGCAGGTTGTCGTGAATCGTCGTCTCGACATTGCGCGCGGCCGATTCGAAATCGGTCTTCATCGTCCGCAACGCGTCGAGTTCGATTTCGCGCGAGACCTCGGCCTTCACGTCGTTGATGTACCGCTGCGCACGACCGAACAGCGCGCCTGCCGTACGCGCGACGCGCGGCAGGCGCTCGGGGCCGAGCACCACGAGCGCGACGACGCCGATCAGCGCCATCTTCGAAAGACCGAGATCCAGCATCGCGAATGCCTGTCAGCGGGCCGGCGTTACGCCTTGTTCGAATCGGAACGCGTCGTTTCCTTCGCGTTGACGTCGACCGAGCCGGAGCGCGGCAGCTGCTGCGCGTCGGCCGGCGTTTCGCCTTCCTTCATGCCGTCCTTGAAACCCTTCACGGCGCTGCCGAGATCGTTGCCGATGTTGCGCAGCTTCTTCGTACCGAAAACCAGCGCGACGATCAGCAGCACGATCAGCCAGTGCCAAATGCTCAATCCACCCATGATGAAACCTCTCCTCAACCACGCCGCCGGGCGGCGCAAATCGCCGGCGACGCGCCGGCTTCGACTATCGATGCGGGGAAACGCCCCGCGCCGTCAACCCATCCGCTGCCAGGGGCGCGGACCGGCCAGGATATGCGCGTGCAGGTGGTAGACCTCCTGCCCGCCGCCCGGGCCCGTATTGATCACCGTGCGAAAACCGGTCTCGCCGCCCGTGTACGCGACGCCGAGCTGGTCGGCAAGGCGCGCGACGAGCAGCATCAGTCGGCCGAGCATCGGCACATCGTCCGCGCTCGCCGCCGACAGCGTCGGCAGGTGCCGGCGCGGAATCACGAGCACGTGCGTCTCGGCCGCCGGGCGGATGTCGCGGAACGCGACGAATTCGTCGTCCTCGTGCACCTTCGTGCTCGGGATCTCGCCTGCCGCGATCTTGCAGAACAGGCAATTCGGATCGTGACTCATGTTGCTCCTGCGAAACGCCCGCGCGCGCCGGTCAGAACCACGCCTGCGGATCGAGCGTCTTGTTGTCGTTCAGGTACAGCCAACCCTTGATGATACGGTACAGCGTCCAAATCCACGTGACAAACATCACTGCGAATCCGACCACGACGAATGCCAGCGCGAACCCGATGACGTACGCGATCAGCGCGCGCCAGAACGTGCGGATCTGCCACTCGAAATGGTCGGCATACGGCGTGCCGGCCACGTCCCCGCGCTTCACGTAGTTGATGATGATCGCGATGATGCCCGTGACGCCGCCCGTCAGCCAGTGAAATGCATAAAGACCGTAGAGCACGTGAGTCAGCGTGCGCAGCCCGTTCAGGCGCTCGGCATCCGCCGCCCCCGGCACCGCGGGCGTCGGAAACTGGTTCGACGTATCGTTCATGATGCTACCCCCGTAAGATGACAATTCTTACAGCTTACCGCACTGCTGCCACCGCGGCGGGACGATGCGCATCAGCCGCCGTTTTCCTCGCGCTCGCGGCGCTTGCGCAGCGCCTTTTCCTCGATGCCCGACAGCCCCTCGCGGCGCTCGAGTTCGGCGATCACGTCGGCCGGGCTCAGCTCGAAGTGCGACAGCATCACGAGGCAGTGGAACCACAGGTCGGCCACCTCGCCGACGAGCGCGCTCGGCGCGCCGCCCTGGCGCACGTCCTTCGCGGCCAGCACGACTTCCGTCGCCTCTTCGCCGATCTTCTTCAGCACCGCGTCGTCGCCCTTGTGGAACAGGCGCGATACGTACGATTGATCGGGGTCGCCGCCCTTGCGGCTATCGATCACGGCCGCGAGGCGCAGCAGCGTGTCTTCGGTCGATTGCGTCATTTGTAGATGTGTTCGGGATCTTTCAGCACCGGTTCGACCGCGACCCAGTCGCCGTGGTCGACGGTGCCCTCGAATTTCTGGAAAAAGCACGAATGCCGGCCGGTGTGGCACGCGATGCCCGATACCTGCTCGACCTTCAGCAGCACGACGTCCTCGTCGCAGTCGAGCCGCACCTCGTGCACGTGCTGCACGTGGCCCGACTCCTCGCCCTTGAACCACAACCGCTTGCGCGAGCGCGAATAGTAGACCGCGCGCTGCGTCTCGATCGTCTTCGCCAGTGCCTCGCGGTTCATCCACGCGAACATCAGCACGTCGTTCGTCGCTGCTTCCTGCGCGATCACCGGCACGAGGCCGTTGTCGTCCCAGCGGACCTTGTCGAGCCACGCGGGCAGGGATTTCGTTTCCGTATTCATTACAGCCTCACCGGGATGCCCTGGTCGGCCATGAAGCGCTTCGCCTCGCCGACCGTGTGCTCGCCGTAGTGGAAGATGCTCGCGGCCAGCACCGCGTCGGCGCGGCCGTCCTTGATGCCGTCTGCCAGATGCTGCAGCGAACCGACGCCGCCCGATGCGATCACCGGCACCGGCACCGCGTCCGACACGCCGCGCGTGAGCGCGAGGTCGAAGCCCGACTTGGTGCCGTCGCGGTCCATGCTCGTGAGCAGGATCTCGCCCGCGCCGAGCTCGGCCATCTTGCGCGCCCATTCGATCGCGTCGAGGCCCGTGTTCTTGCGGCCGCCGTGCGTGAAGACTTCCCAGCGCGGCGTCTCGCCGTCGGCCGACACGCGCTTCGCGTCGATCGCGACGACGATGCACTGCGAGCCGTACTTGTCGGCCGCATCGCGCACGAGCTGCGGGTTCGCGACCGCCGACGAATTCATGCTGACCTTGTCCGCGCCCGCGTTCAGCAGACGCCGCACGTCCTCGACCGCGCGCACGCCGCCGCCGACGGTCAGCGGAATGAAGACCTGCGACGCGACGGCTTCGATGATCGGCAGGATCAGGTCGCGCTGGTCGGACGTCGCGGTGATGTCGAGGAACGTCAGTTCGTCGGCGCCCTGGTCGTCGTAGCGGCGGGCGATTTCGACGGGATCGCCGGCATCGCGCAGCTCGACGAAGTTGACGCCCTTGACGACACGCCCGGCAGTCACGTCCAGGCAGGGGATGATGCGTTTAGCTAGAGCCATGATGTTGCGCCAAATGCCGCGCTGGGACGGCCGGTTGCGGAAGCCTCGCACGAGACTTCCGGTCGGGGCCGCCTGCGGGCGGCCCCGGCGAACGGGAAACCGCGTTACGCGTTGTCGAGTTCGCCGTTCAGTTCGTCCGCGCGCCTTTGCGCGGCCGCGAAATCGAGATCGCCGGAGTAGATCGCGCGGCCGCAGATCACGCCTTCGACGCCGTGCTCTTCCACTTCGCACAGGTTCTCGATGTCCGTGAGGTTCGACAGGCCGCCGCTGGCGATCACCGGAATGCCGACCGCCTGCGCGAGCTTCACGGTCGCCTCGATGTTGATGCCCTGCAGCATTCCGTCGCGCCCGATGTCGGTATAGACGATCGATTCGACGCCGTAGTCCTCGAACTTCTTCGCGAGATCGACCACTTCGTGGCCGGTCAGCTTGCTCCAGCCGTCGGTCGCGACCTTGCCGTCCTTCGCGTCGAGCCCGACGATGATGCTGCCGGAGAACGCGGTGCACGCGTCCTGCAGGAAGCCCGGGTTCTTCACGGCCGCCGTGCCGATGATCACGTAGGACAGGCCCGCGTCGAGATACTTCTCGATCGTCTCGAGGCTGCGGATGCCGCCGCCGAGCTGGACGGGGATTTCTTCGCCGACTTCGTCGAGGATCGCTTCGATCGCCTCGAGATTCTTCGGCTTGCCGGCGAATGCGCCGTTCAGGTCGACCAGATGGAGCCGCCGGGCGCCGAGATCGACCCACTTGCGGGCCATCGCCGCCGGGTCCTCGGAAAAAATCGTGGCCTGGTCCATGTCGCCCTGTTTGAGGCGCACACACTGACCGTCTTTTAGATCGATGGCCGGAATCAGCAACATAGCAATCGGGTGTCGTCGTGGAAGAAGAAAAGAATCCGGCGCGTACCGGCCAATCCGGTACCGCGCCGTCTCGCTAGTTTAGTACAACTCTTTCGGCGCCTAGGCGCGCGAGCCCCGCAAGACGGGCCTCCGCGGCCCGTCGACTGTGGTTCGCGCACCACGTTCACGGTTTCCAGTGTACGAAGTTGCGGTACAGACGCAACCCGACCTCCGCGCTTTTCTCCGGGTGGAATTGGGTCGCGAAGAGGTTGTCCCGCGCGACCGCGGACGTAAACGGCGCACCATATGCCGTTTCGCCGACCGTATGTGCCGGGTTGTCCGGCGTCACGTAGTAGCTGTGCACGAAGTAGAAATACGCGTCGTCGGGCACGCCGTCCCACAGCGGGTGCGGCTGCGACTGGCGCACGCGGTTCCAGCCCATCTGCGGCACCTTGAAGCGCGAGCCGTCGTCCTGCACGCGGCCGTCGAGCTCAAAGCGCACGACCTTGCCGGGCAACAGGCCGAGGCCCTTCGTGTCGCCTTCCGCGCTCCAGTCGAACAACATCTGCTCGCCGACGCACACGCCGAGCAGCGGCTTCGTGCGCGACGCCTCGATCACGGCCTCCTGCAGGCCCGATTCGCCGAGGCAGCGCATGCAGTCGGGCATCGCGCCCTGGCCGGGCAGCACGACGCGGTCGGCCGCGCGAATCGCGGCCGGCGTGTCGACGATCGCCACGTCGGCGGCCGGTTCGGCCTTCTTGAGCGCCTGCGCGACCGAGCGCAGGTTGCCCATCCCATAATCCACAATCGCAATCGAAGTTTTCATCTCAGTGCAGGCAGTAGCGCCCTCAGTCCATTGACGATGAATTCCACCGCCAGCGCCGACAGCATCAGACCCATCAGCCGCGTGGCGATGTTGATGCCCGTGCGGCCGATCCAGTTCGCGATCGGCTCGGCGAGCCGCATCGCGACGAAACACAGAAAAGCCAGGGCCGCGCCGATCGCGACCAGCCCGGCCTGTTCATACCAGTGATGCGCGTTCGCCGCATAGATGATCACCGTGCTGATCGAGCCGGGGCCCGTGAGCAGCGGAATCGCCAGCGGCACGACCGCGATGTTGTCCTTCAGCTCGGCTTCGTGGCGCTCTTCCGGCGTCGATCGCGTGTTGCCGATCTGCGCGTTCAGCATGTTGATCGCCATCAGCAGCATGATGATCCCGCCGCCCACTTCGAGCGACCCGACCGAAATGCCGAAGAAGTTGATGATCTGCTGCCCGAGCAGCGCGGTCACCGTCATCACGCAGAATACCGACACCGATGCGATCCGGATCGTGCGACGCCGCTCGCCGTCCGTCTGCTGCGCCGTCAGGCTCAGGAAGAACGGCACCGCGCCGACCGGGTTGATCAGCGCCAGCAGCGAAATGAACGATTTGAGCAGATCCATCGCAAGCCGGCGCCGCGCGCCGAAGCCGTGAGGTTGTCCTTAGCGTCCGCCCATCCGGACGATCAGAGGCTGCCTTTCGTCGACGGAATCTGCCCCGCCGCACGCTCGTCGAGCTCCACCGCCGCGCGCAGCGCACGGCCGAAGGCCTTGAACACCGTCTCGAGCTGATGGTGCGCGTTGATCCCGCGCAGGTTGTCGATGTGCAGCGTGACGCCCGCGTGGTTCACGAAACCGCGGAAGAACTCGATCGACAGGTCGACGTCGAACGTGCCGATCCGCGCACGCGTGAACGGCACGTGGAATTCGAGGCCCGGCCGGCCGGAGAAGTCGATCACGACGCGCGACAGCGCCTCGTCGAGCGGCACGTACGAATGGCCGTAGCGGCGGATGCCCTTCCGGTCGCCGATCGCCTTCGCGACGGCCTGACCGAGCGTGATGCCGACATCCTCGACCGTGTGGTGGTCGTCGATATGCGTGTCGCCATGCGCTTCGACCTCGAGATCGACCAGACCATGCCGCGCGATCTGGTCGAGCATATGGTCGAGAAACGGCACGCCGGTGGCCAGCTTCTGCTGGCCGGTGCCGTCGAGATCGAGCTTCACACGGATCTGCGTTTCGCTGGTATTGCGAACGACTTCCGCCACACGCATGGCAATTCCTTGATTGAGTCTGAGGTAAATGGGGATTGATCGTCGCGCGCCGCCGCGCCCTGGGCTCAACCGGGCAGCGCGAGTTTCAAGGCGGCCAGCAGGCGGGCGTTTTCGTCGGGAGAACCGACGGTCAGCCGCACGCATTCGGCCAGCAATGGATGCATTTTACTCACGTTTTTGACCAGCACCCGTTCGGTGAGCAGCGCATCGAACACGGCGGCCGCGTCCGGCACGCGCACCAGCAGGAAATTGCCGGCGCTCGGGAACACCGTCGTGCCCGGCAGCGCGGCCACGGCCTGCGCGAGACGCGTGCGTTCCGCGCGCAGTTCGGCCGCCTGCGCATCGAGCACGTCGAGGTGGTCGAGCAGGAAATCGGCGGTCGCCTGGGTCAGCACGTTGATGTTGTACGGCGGGCGCACCTTGTCGAATTCGGTCAGCCACGCGTGCCGCCCGACGAGATAGCCGAGGCGGATGCCCGCGAGACCGAGCTTCGACACCGTGCGCATCACGACGACGTTGTCGAATTCGGCGGCGCGCGGCAGCCACGAGCGCTCGGCGAACGGCTGGTACGCCTCGTCGATCACGATCAGGCTGTGCCGCGCGGCGGCAATGATCCGTTCGACGTCGGCATCGTCGTACAGCGTGCCGGTCGGGTTGTTCGGGTACGCGAGATAGACGATCGCGGGCCGGTGCCCGGCGATCGCCGCGAGCATCGCGTCGACGTCGAGCGTCAGGTCGGCCTGCAGCGGCACGCCGACGAATTCGAGCTGCGCGAGCTTCGCCGACAGCTCGTACATCACGAAACCCGGCACCGGCGCGAGCACCTTCGCGCCCGGCTGCGCGCACGCGACCGAGATCATGCTGATGATTTCGTCGGAACCGTTGCCGAGCAGCACGTCGCAACCGGCCGGCACGCCCATCGCGTGGCGCAGCTTGTCGAGCAGCGCGGCCGGGCGCGGCGCCGGGTAGCGGTTCAGCGCGACCTGCGCGAGACGCTCGCCGAGCGCCGCCGCCAGCGGTTCGGGCAGCGGATACGGATTCTCCATCGCGTCGAGCTTCACGAACCCGCTCGCGTCGGGCACCGGATAGCTCGTCATCGCGAGCACGTCGCGGCGGATGATGTCTTGTGGCGTCGTCATGGTCTCAAGCCGGCGTGCGTCGCGCCGGCATCAAATGGTCGGCAAGGCGGCGGCTGCCGCCCTGCACTGGTCTCCAGCCGCGCTCCGCGGTGCGGCCGGCGCCGGCGCATCGGCGCCCGCCCCGGCTCGGCCCCGCGTGGTGCGTGGTCAGCCCTTCATCCGGAACTCGGCGCTCTTCGCGTGCGCCTGCAGCCCTTCGCCGTACGCGAGCTCGGAGGCGATCTCGCCGAGGGTCTGCGCGCCTTCCGCGCTGACCTCGATCAGGCTCGAACGCTTGATGAAGTCGTACACGCCGAGCGGCGACGAGAAACGCGCGGTGCGCGACGTCGGCAGCACGTGGTTCGGCCCCGCGCAGTAGTCGCCGAGGCTTTCGCTCGTGTAGCGGCCGAGGAAGATCGCGCCTGCGTGGCGGATCTGCTGGCCCCATTGTTGCGGTTCCAGTGCCGAGATTTCGAGGTGCTCGGGCGCGATGTCGTTCGCGATCCGGCACGCTTCGGCCATGTCGCGCACCTTGATCAGCGCGCCGCGCCCTTCGAGCGATGCGCGGATCACGTCCCGGCGCGGCATCGACGGCAGCAGCTCGTCGATCGCCTTCTCGACACGGTCGAGGAACGCGCCGTCCGGGCACAGCAGGATCGACTGCGCGAGCTCGTCGTGCTCGGCCTGCGAGAACAGGTCCATCGCGACCCAGTTCGGATCGGTCGTGCCGTCGCACAGCACGAGGATTTCCGATGGCCCGGCGATCATGTCGATACCGACCGTGCCGAACACGCGGCGCTTCGCCGACGCGACGTACGCATTGCCGGGGCCGCAGATCTTGTCGACGGCCGGCACCGTCGCCGTGCCGTACGCGAGCGCGCCGACCGCCTGCGCGCCGCCGATCGTGAACACGCGGTCGACGCCGCCGAGCAGCGCCGCGGCGAGCACGAGGTCGTTCTTCACGCCGTCCGGCGTCGGCACGACCATCACGATCTCGCCGACGCCCGCGACGCGCGCGGGAATCGCGTTCATCAGCACCGACGACGGATACGCGGCCTTGCCGCCCGGCACGTACAGGCCGACGCGGTCGAGCGGCGTGACCTTCTGGCCGAGCACCGTGCCGTCGCTTTCCGTGTACTGCCAGCTATGCGTGCCGCACTCGATCTTCTGCTTCTCGTGGTACGCGCGCACACGCGCCGCGGCCGCTTCCAGCGCCGCGCGCGCCTTCGGCGCGAGACCGTCGAGCGCCGTCTGCAGCGCGTCCTGCGGCAGTTCGAGCGCGGCGACGCTGTTCGCGCTCAGCCGGTCGAAGCGGTTCGTGTACTCGAGCACCGCGGCGTCGCCGCGCGACTTCACGTCGGCGAGGATCTTCGCGACCGATTGCTCGATCGCTTCGTCTTCGCTTGCCTCGAACGCGAGCAACGCGCGCAGCGCGGCGCCGAAGCCTTCGTTCGTCGAATCGAGCTTGCGGATGGTGATGGACATGGGAGTTCCGTTACGGTGATGCGCTCAACCGCCATTCTGCGACGCGCGTTCGAACGCGTCGAGGATCGGCTTGAGCGCCGCGCGCTTCAACTTCAGCGCGGCCTGGTTCACGACGAGGCGCGACGAGATCGCCATGATCTCCTCGACCTCGACCAGATTGTTCGCCTTCAGCGTGCCGCCCGAGCTGACGAGGTCGACGATCGCGTCGGCCAGCCCGACCAGCGGCGCGAGCTCCATCGAGCCGTACAGCTTGATCAGGTCGACGTGCACGCCCTTCGCGGCGAAGTGTTCGCGCGCCGTTTCGACGTACTTCGTCGCGACGCGCAGGCGTGCGCCCTGGCGCACGGCGCTCGCGTAATCGAAGCCGGCCGACACCGCCACCGACATCCGGCAGCGCGCGATGTTCAGATCGATCGGCTGGTACAGGCCCGAGCCGCCGTGCTCGACCAGCACGTCCTTGCCGGCCACGCCGAAATCGGCCGCGCCGTATTCGACGTAGGTCGGCACGTCGCTCGCGCGCACGATGATCACGCGCAGGTCCGGGTTCGTCGTCGGCAGGATCAGCTTGCGCGACGTTTCCGGATCCTCGGTCACCTGCACGCCGGCCGCGGCGAGCAACGGCAGGGTTTCCTCGAAAATCCGGCCCTTCGACAGGGCGAGGGTCAGCGGCGCGGTCATGCTTGGCTCCCGGAAAGGCGGCGCACGTTCGCGCCGACGGCGGTCAGTTTGGCTTCCATGCGGTCGTAGCCGCGGTCCAGGTGATAGATCCGGTCGACGAGCGTTTCCCCGTCGGCGCGCAGCCCGGCGATCACGAGGCTCGCCGACGCACGCAGGTCGGTCGCCATCACGTTCGCGCCGGACAGCTTCTCGACGCCCGTCACGAGCGCGGTATTGCCGTCGATCGTGATGTTCGCGCCGAGCCGGTTCAGCTCCTGCACGTGCATGAAGCGGTTCTCGAAAATGGTTTCGACGACCTGCGCGGTGCCCGTCGCGACCGTATTGAGGGCCATGAACTGCGCCTGCATGTCGGTCGGGAACGCCGGGTATTCCGACGTGCGGATCGTCACGGCCGACGGGCGGCGGTCCATCTTCACGCGCAGCCAGCTGTCGCCTTCCTCGATCGACACGCCGGCTTCGCGCAGCTTGTCGATCACCGCGTCGAGAATGTGCGGGCGCACGCCCGTCAGCATCACGTCGCCGCCGGCCGCCGCGACCGCGCACAGGAACGTGCCGGCCTCGATGCGGTCGGGGATCACCGAATGGCGCGCGCCGTGCAGCCGCTCGACGCCCTGGATCACGAGGCGATCGGTGCCGATACCGTCGATCTTCGCGCCCATCGCGACCAGCAGGTGGGCGAGATCGCTCACTTCCGGCTCGCGCGCGGCGTTTTCGATCACCGTCTCGCCGTCTGCCAGCGTCGCGGCCATCAGCAGGTTTTCCGTGCCCGTCACCGTGATCATGTCGGTCACGATGCGCGCGCCCTTCAGGCGCTTCGCGCGCGCTTCGATGAAGCCGTGCTCGATGCTGATCTCGGCGCCCATCGCCTGCAGCCCCTTGATGTGCTGGTCGACCGGACGCGCGCCGATCGCGCAGCCCCCCGGCAGCGACACCTTCGCCTCGCCGAAGCGCGCGAGCAGCGGGCCGAGCACGAGGATCGACGCGCGCATCGTCTTCACGAGCTCGTACGGCGCGACGAGGTTGTCGACGCGCGACGCGTCGAGCTGCACGCGGCAGCCGTCGGTCTCGCTCTTCACGCCCATCTGGTTCAGCACCTTCAGCGTGGTGCGCACGTCCTTCAGGTTCGGCACGTTGTCGAGATCGACCGGATCGGCGGTGAGCAGCCCCGCGCACAGGATCGGCAGTGCGGCGTTCTTCGCGCCCGACACGACGATCTCGCCGGACAGACGGTTACCGCCTTCGATCACGAGCTTGTCCATCCCCTGTCCCTGCGATTCCCCGTTGGCGGCCGGGTGTGCCGTGGCGACGCTCTTGACGGCGTCGCGCTCGTTGACGGTGACTTGCACTCAGTGATTTCCGGTTATGCGTTCTGCCATTCGGCGGGCGTCAGCGTCTTCATGCTGAGCGCGTGGATTTCCTGCTTCATGCGATCGCCGAGCGCCGCATAGACGAGCTGGTGCCGCTGGATCGGCCGCTTGCCCTCGAAGGCCGCCGACACGATCGTCGCGAAGAAATGCTGGCCGTCGCCTTCGACTTCCAGATGCGTGCAGGCGAGACCGCCGGCGATGTATTGCTTGACCTGTTCGGGAGTCGGCAACATGGTGTAAGGCTCCTGTCGGCGGCGGCGCCCCGGGAGGCGGCCGCAGCCTGTCGATATCAATGACGCAGTTTGTAGCCGGTCGCGAGCAGCCGCATCGCGATCAGCGCGAGCAGCACGAGGAAACCGGTAACGATCGCGAGGCTCGCGAACGGGTTGATGTCGGACGCGCCGAAGAACCCGAAACGAAAGCCGTCGATCATGTAGAAAAACGGATTGAGACGCGAGATCTCGCGCCACACGGGCGGCAGCGAGTGCGTCGAATAGAACACGCCCGACAGGAACGTCAGCGGCATGATCAGGAAGTTCTGGAACGCGGCGAGCTGGTCGAACTTCTCGGCCCAGATCCCGGCGATCAGGCCGAGCGTGCCGAGGATCGCCGAGCCGAGCAGCGCGAACGCAATGATGAACAGCGGCGCCGCGAAATGCATCGGGATAAACCAGATCGTCACGACGAACACGCCGGTGCCGACCGCGAGCCCGCGCACGACCGACGCGAGCACGTACGCGCCGAAGATGTCGCGGTACGACAGCGGCGGCAGCAGCATGAACACGAGGTTGCCGGTGATCTTCGACTGGATCAGCGACGACGAGCTGTTCGCGAACGCGTTCTGCAACACGCTCATCATCACGAGGCCCGGCACGAGAAAGCTCACGTACTCGACGCCCGGATACACCTCGACGCGGCCCGACAGCGCATGACCGAAGATCGTCAGGTACAGCAGCGCCGTGACGATCGGCGCGAGCACCGTCTGGAACGACACTTTCCAGAAACGCAGCAGTTCCTTGTAGAACAGCGTCCGGAAGCCGCTGCCCGGCACGCGCCGGGCCGTGCCCAGCGCCCCTTCGGCCGGCAGCGAACGCAGTTCGCGCGGGGATTGTTGATTCATGCCAGACCCTCGATCACCTCGGCCCCGTTCATCACCTGGACGAACACATCCTCGAGGTCGGCCTTGCGGACCTCGATCTCGTCGAACGTGCAGCCTGCCGCGCGGCATTGCGCGAGAATGCGTTCGACATCGTCGTAGCTCGTGAGACGCAGCAGGTGCTCGCCCGGCGCGCGCGCGGCGGGGTCGGTCTCCAGCCCGCGCAGCTCGGCCGGCAGCGCGCCCGTCGCGAGCCGCAGATAGAGCTGCAGCCCCGCGAAGCGGCGCAGCAGCGCGTCGGTGCGGTCGAGCGCGACCACCTCGCCACGGCGCAGCATCGCGATGCGGTCGCACAGCGACTCGGCTTCCTCGAGGTAATGGGTGGTCAGCACGATCGTGTGACCCTCGCGGTTCAGGCGCGAGATGAATTTCCACAGCGTCTGGCGCAATTCGACGTCGACGCCGGCGGTCGGCTCGTCGAGCACGATCACGGGCGGCCGGTGCACGAGCGCCTGCGCGACGAGCACGCGGCGCTTCATCCCGCCCGACAGCGCGCGCATGTTCGCGTCGGCCTTCTCGGTGAGGTCGAGATTGGCCATCACTTCGTCGATCCAGTCGTCGTTGCGGCGCAGCCCGAAATAGCCGGACTGGATCCGCAGCGTCTCGCGGACGGTGAAGAACGGGTCGAAGACGAGTTCCTGCGGGACGACACCCAGCGCGCGGCGCGCACCGCGGAAGTCCTTGACGACGTCGTGGCCGCGCACCGAGATACTGCCTTCGTCGGCCCGGGCGAGCCCGGCGAGGATACTGATGAGCGTGGTCTTGCCTGCGCCGTTGGGGCCGAGCAGACCGAAAAACTCGCCTTCCTCGACCGACAGGCTGACGCCCTTGAGCGCCTGAAGCGACTTGTAGCGCTTCTTGACGTGACGGATTTCTATGGCTGACATGACTGTGCGCGACGCCAGGGCCGCGACGCCTATTCTGTGCTTGCTGCGAAAGAAAATGGGGGCCGGACGCCGATTGGCTGCCCCGCAAAACGCTTGATTATAGGGCAAACCGGCTGGGGGAGCCGGCGCCGGAGGCGCGCGGCCTGACGCGTGCGCGCGCCAGCTGGCGCGGCAGGCTCCGGTCGGACAGGGTCAATGTCGCCCGGTGCCGTCGATGAGCGCGTCGACGCCGTAGGCGCGCGCGAGGCTGGCGAGCTTCGGCGGGAGATTGAGGATGTCGAGGGTCGCGCCGCGCGACATGGCGGCACGTTGCCATGCGAGCAGCACGGCGAGCGCGGACGAGTCGAACTGCGTCAGCGCCGCGCAATCGACGGCGGTGGCGCCCGCGCCGATGCGCGCAAGACCGTCCGCGAGCGCGGACTTCGCGCTCGCGACGGTCAGCGAGGAGCCGGCTTCGAAGCCGCTCACGACGCTTGCTTGCCGGCGGCAAGTTGCTGGTTGCGCTGCGTCAGGAACTGGATCAGGCCGTCCACGCCGCTTTGCTGGATCTTTTCGTTGAACTGCTGCTGGTACGTCTGGATCAGCCACGCGCCGAGCACGTTCAGGTCATACACCTTCCAGCCGTTCGCCGACTTGTACAGGCGGTAATCGATCTGGACCGGCTGGCCGTTGTTCATCGCGACCGTCTTGACCACGACATCGGTATCGGCCGGATCGGCGCGGAACGGCGGGTACTGGATCTGCTGGTCCGGCTTCAGCTGCGCCAGCGCGCCCGAGTACGTGCGGATCAGCAGCAGCTTGAACTGCTCCTGAACCTGCTGCTGCTGCTCGGCCGTTGCCGTGCGCCAGTTGCGGCCCATCGCGAGCTGCGTGGTGCGGCGGAAATCGGTGTACGGCAGGATGTCCTTGTTGACGATCGAGATGATGCGGTTGGTGTCGCCCTGCTTGATCGTCTGCTGCTTGACTTCGTCGAGCACCTGCTGCGTCGCCGTCTTGATCAGCGACTGCGGGTTCGACTGGTCGACTTGCGCGTGAGCCGCGCTGCCGAACGAGAACAGCGCCGCGAATACGGGGATCAGGAACAGTTTTTTCATCATAGTGACCTGCATGAATGAGTCGATGCGAAGGTTGGAGCAGGTAGCTTACGCGCAAGTTCGCGCACGCTACCGACTGAATCGTTTCCGGCTGTAACGAATGTAAATCCGTCAGTGCAGCCGGATGCTCGGGAAGCGGAACCCGCCCGGCGACGGCGGCGCCACCTGCATCGCCGGCACGTTCGTTTCGCTGGCCGGATTCGGTCCTTCGGCCGTGCCCGAGGCCGGCGCGGCAACCGCCGCGCCCGATGCCCCCGCCGGCGCGGTCGCGCCGCTCACCGCTGCCGCGCCCGCCGTACCGGCCGCCGCCGGTGCCGCGCCGTCGTCCGGCAGATCGTACTTCGGCAGCGCGTCGTTGCTCGACGTCGCGGCGGCCTCGCCGCGCGCGTTGCTGATCAGCATCTGGCGGCGCTGCAGGTACGCGTTGCGCACGAACGAATACTTGTCGAGCGCCGCGGCATCCAGCACGTCGCCCGCGCCGAGCAGGTTCGCACGCGTGTTGACGAGGTTGACGCCGAACAGGCCCCAGCTCAGGCCGTCCGGCTTCACGTAGGTGAGCGGATTGCCGACGTAGTCGACGCCGAGGCCGGCCGTGTCGCGCAGCGTGCTCGGGCCGAGCAGCGGCAGCACGAGGTACGGGCCCGACGGCATGCCGTAGCGGCCCATCGTGATCCCGAAATCGGCCGTGTGCTTCGGCAGCTTCGCGATCGTCGCGACGTCGAACAGGCCGCCGACGCCGAACACCGTGTTGATCACGACGCGCATGATGTCGCCGACGCCGTCCGCGATCCGCAGCTGCACGATGTTGTTCGCCGCGATGTAGACGTCGCCGATGTTCGAGAAGAAGTTCGTCACGCTGTCGCGCACCGGCTGCGGCACCACGTACTGGTAGCCCTTCGCGACCGGTTTCAGCGCGTAGGTGTCGACCGTGTCGTTGAACTTGTACATCGTCCGGTTGAAGCCTTCGAGCGGATCGCCCTTGGTCGGCGTCTGCACGGTCGCGCAGCCGCTCAACGCGGCGGCTGCCGCTATCGCCAGCGCGGCGTGCCTGATGCGGATCGTCTGCATGGTCATTACCCTCTTCTATTCTCTCGTGTGGTTATTGGGCCGCCGAACCGGACGCGGCGGACACCGCCGACGCCGACGCCGGCACCGCCACCGGAGCCGCCGCGCCGGCTGCCGGCTTCGCACCGCCCGCATCGGCGGCCTTGCTGTACAGGAACTGGCCGATCAGGTTCTCGAGCACGATCGCCGACTGCGTCATCGAGATCGTATCGCCCGACTTCAGCATTTCCGTGTCGCCGCCCGGATCGAGGCCGATGTATTGCTCGCCGAGCAGGCCCGACGTCAGGATCTTCGCCGACGAATCCTTCGGGAACGGGTACTGGCCGTCGATGTCGATCGTCACCAGCGCCTGGTACGTGTTCGTGTCGAAGCCGATCGACTTCACGCGGCCGACCACGACGCCGGCACTCTTCACGGCCGCGCGCGGCTTCAGCCCGCCGATATTGTCGAATTTCATCCGGACCGAGTAGGTCGGCTGAAACGACAGCGAGCTCATGTTGCCGACCTTCAGCGCCAGGAACAGCACCGCAAGGAAGCCCACCACCACGAACAGGCCGACCCAGAAGTCGAGAGCAGTCTTTTTCATCGTCATCCCAAAATTTGGCTTGACTGAGGCTTAGCTGAACATCAGCGCGGTCAGCAGGAAATCGAGGCCGAGTACGGCGAGCGACGCGAACACGACCGTCTTGGTGGTCGCGCGCGACACGCCTTCGGGCGTGGGCTTCGCTTCATACCCCTGATACAGCGCAATGAAGGTCACGGCGAACCCGAACACGATGCTCTTCAGCACGCCGTTGCCGACGTCGGCCCAGACCTGGACCCCGCCCTGCATCTGCGACCAGAACGCGCCCGGATCGACGCCGATCAGCACGACGCCGACGAAGTAGCCGCCGAGCACACCGACCGCGTTGAAGATCGCCGCGAGCAGCGGCATCGCGATGATGCCCGCCCACATGCGCGGCGCGATCACCGTCTTGATCGGGTCCACCGCCATCATTTCGAGCGCGGTGAGCTGCTCGCCGGCCTTCATCAGGCCGATCTCGGCCGTGAGCGACGTGCCCGCGCGGCCCGCGAACAGCAGCGCGGTGACGACCGGGCCGAGCTCGCGCACGAGCGACAGCGCGACCAGCAGGCCGAGCGCCTGCTCGGACCCGTAGCGGTTCAGCGTGTAATAGCCCTGCAGGCCGAGCACGAAGCCGACGAACAGCCCCGACACGGCAATGATCACGAACGAATAGTTGCCGAGGAAGTGGATCTGCTTCGTGACCAGCCGCGGCCGGCGCAGCAGCGGGAAGAATTGCAGCACGAGGCGTGCGAACAGCCGCGTGCCGTAGCCCGCGCGCTCGAGGCCGCCGATGACGTAACGTCCGATCGCGCTGATCATGCGCGCCCTCCGCCGAGCCCGAAATCCGCTGCAAGCGGCGGGCTCGTGTAATGAAATTTGAACGGGCCGTCCGGCGCGCCGTCGATGAACTGCCGCACGCTCGGATCGGTCGACGCGCGCAGCTCGTCGGGTGTGCCCTGCGCGAGCACGCCGCCGTTGGCCAGAAAGTACACGTAGTCGGCGATCGCGAACGATTCCGGCACGTCGTGCGTGACGAGGATCGAGGTCGCGCCGAGCGCCTGGTTCAGCGTGCGGATCAGGTTCGCGGTGATGCCGAGCGAGATCGGGTCGAGGCCGGCGAACGGCTCGTCGTACATGATGAGCTGCGGATCGAGCGCGATCGCGCGGGCGAGCGCGATCCGGCGCGCCATCCCGCCCGACACCTCGGACGGCATCAGGTCGCGCGCGCCGCGCAGGCCGACCGCGTTGAGCTTCATCAGCACGAGGTCGCGGATCAGGTCTTCGGGCAGGTCGGTATGCTCGCGCAGCGCGAACGCGACGTTCTCGAACACCGACATGTCGGTAAACAACGCGCCGAACTGGAACAGCATGCCCATCTTGCGGCGCAGCGCGTACAGGCCGTCGCGCGTTTGCGCGCCGACGTCGGCGCCGTCGAACAGCACCTGGCCGCGGCGCGCGCGCACGAGGCCGCCGATCAGGCGCAGCACGGTGGTCTTGCCGCAACCCGAGCCGCCCATGACCGCGACGACCTGCCCGCGCCCGAAGCGCAGGTTCAGGTTGGACAGGACGAGGCGGTCGCCGTAGCCAAAGTCGACGTCGCGAAGTTCCAGCAGGGTCTCGGTAGGAGTGGGGCTCACGGAGCTGACAGTCCTTTTACGCAGAACGCCGAATTATAGGGCCTGCATTGGAATGATGTCGTGACGCCGTTCCGGGCCCGGCGGTCAATGATTGTCAAATTGTCCGGGAAAACATTGCTGCAGCGCAATAAGCGCCGTCCGATAATCGGCGGCGCCCGTGACCGCGCTGACCACCGCGACGCTGCCGACGCCCGTCGCCAGCACGGCCGGCAGCGTGTCGAGCCCCACCCCGCCGATCGCGACGAGCGGCGCCCGCGCGCTGGCGAAGCGCGCGTAGCGGGCAATCCGCGCGAGGCCCTGGGGCGGCGCGGCGACGGCCTTCGTGGCGGTCGCGTAGACGGGGCCGAGCGCGAGGTAGCTCGGGCGCGCGTGCAACGCTCGCAACATCTCGTAATAACTGTGGCTCGAAAGTCCGAGCCGCAGGCCCGCGCGCGCGATCGCGGCCAGATCGGCCGTTTCGAGGTCCTCCTGACCCAGATGAACGCCGTACGCGCCTTCATCTACCGCGATCTGCCAGTGATCGTTGATGAACACGCGCGCATCGGGATAACGACGCCCCGCCGCGACCGCACGCGCGATTTCGCGGCGCAGCGCGTCCGGCGTCGCGCCTTTCACGCGCAGTTGCACGGTCCGCGCACCGCCCTCGAGCACGCGCTCGACCCACGCCGCGTCCGGCACGACCGGATAGAGGCCGAGTTGCGCGGGGCACGGCGCGAATGCCGGCTCCGGCGCGGGCGGCAGCCCGGCGACACGCGGAAACCGCGCGGCATCGACCGGCCACGCGTCGGCGGCACGCGTCTCGTCGCCGTCTTGCCACGCCAGCGCGAGCACCAGCGCGTCGACCGGCGCGAAGCCGCAATCGAGGAAGGCGGCGAGCGCCGCGATCCAGTCGTCCGCGAGCGGATGCGCGGCTTCGAGCGCGTAACGCGCGCCCGCCGCATGCAGCACCGCACCCTGCTCGTCGAATTCGATCGCGACCGCCTCCGGCGAGGCCGGCCGCGACGCGGCCGACGCGCGCGCCTGCGCGGCGCGGTCGCCGGCGGACACGATCAGCACGTCGCCGTCGGACGGCACGTCGGGCGCCGCCACGCAGAGCCGCCACGGCGCCGCGCCGTCCGGCCAGTCGCCGAGGCGGGCGCGAATCCGTTCGGCCGCTTCGGCCAGCTCGTCGGCCGGCGGCCAGAATGCGTCGGCGAAGCGCGCGCTCATGCGCCGCCCCCGTCCTGGTGCCAGAACGGCATCCCGACGACCGGCGTGCTCGCGTGCGCGGTCTCGCGTGCGTCCATCGGCCCGGCCAGGTACGCGGCGCGCCCCGCCTCGACGCCCTGCGCGAACGCGCGCGCCATGATCTCCGGGTGCGTGGCCTGCGACACGGCCGTGTTCAGCAGCACGCCGTCGAAGCCCCACTCCATCACCTGGCACGCGTGCGACGGTACGCCGAGCCCCGCATCGACGATCAGCGGCACGTCCGGCAGCCGCTCGCGCAGCACGCGCAGGCCGTACGGGTTCACGATGCCCTTGCCCGTGCCGATCGGCGCGCCCCACGGCATCAGCGCCTCGCAGCCGACGTCGAGCAGGCGCCGGCCGATCACGAGATCCTCGGTGCAGTACGGCAGCACCTTGAAGCCGTCCTTGACCAGTTGCGCGGCGGCCTCGATCAACCCGACCGGATCGGGCTGCAGCGTGTAGTCGTCGCCGATCAGCTCGAGCTTGATCCAGTCGGTGCCGAACACCTCGCGCGCCATGTGCGCGGTCGTCACGGCCTCGGCGACGGTCTGGCAGCCGGCCGTGTTCGGCAGCAGCGGCACCGCGTGGCGCTTGAGCAGGTCGAAGAAGCCGGCTTCTGCGGTGCCGCCCGTCATCTGGCGGCGCAGCGCGACCGTCACCATCCCGGGACGCGACGCGTCGATCGAATCGGACAGCGACTGCAGCGACGGATAACGCGACGTGCCGAGCAGCACGCGGCTTGCGAAGGTTTCGCCGTACAGCGTCAGCGCGTCGGCGGAGGTGAGGGACGTCATGTCGTTTTCCTGGAAGAGCGGGGACGAACCGGCGGCGCTCAGCCGCCCGCGACGGGGTGCACGACGTCGAGCTTGTCGCCCGCCGCGAGCGCGCGCGCCGCATGCTGCGTGCGCGCGACGAAATTGCCGTTCAGCGCGACCGCGTACGGCGGCCGCGCGCCGTACGCGGCGAGCGCGTCGGCCACCGTCGCGCCGTCGGGCAGCGTCAGCGTCTGTTGGTTGATCTGGATATCCATGAGGCTCGGTCGGATTCGGTCGGCGGCGCGCGTCAGGCCGGCTGGCGCGCGTCGCTGCGGTGATGAAGGAGCGTCGGCCAACGCGCGGCGTCGCGCCACGCGGCGAACGCGTCGGCATCGCCCAGCGCGCCGCCGAGCGCGGCTTGCGCGCACGCGACGGCTGCCTGCGCGACTTCCGGCGCGATCATGAAGCCGTGCCGGTACAGGCCGTTGACGGCGAGTGTCGATGCGCCGTCCCAGATCACCGCCGGGCGGTGATCGGGCAGCGTCGGCCGGCACTGCGCGTTGAGTTCGAGAATGCGTGCCTCGCCGAACGCCGGATGCACGGAGAACGCCGCGCTCAGCAGTTCGAGCGCGGAGCGCACGCTGACGGGCGACATGTCCTCGCCCTCCACCTCGGTCGCGCCGATCACATAGAGATCGTCCTGCTTCGGCGCGATGTACAGCGGGTAGCGCGGATGCAGCAGCCGCACGGGCCGCGTGAGCCCGATGCCGGGCGCATGCACGCGCGCGACTTCGCCGCGGATGCCGCGCAGCGCGGGCAGCGCGGATTTCGCGCCGAGCCCGCGGCAATCGATCGTGAAATGCGCGGCGGGCAGGTTGGCATCGTCGATCGCGACGTGCCAGCGGAGATCGACGCCGCGTTCGGCGAGGCCCGCCGCCAGCGCGCGCAGCGCCTGGCGATTGTCGAGCTGCCCTTCGCGCGGCAGCAGCAGGCCGCGGGCGAAACGGCCCGCGAGCGTGGGCTCGGCCGCATCGACCTGCGCGCCGGCGAGCGTCACGAAACCGCCGTCGAGCAGGTCGGCCGGCGCGTTCGCGCGCACCCGCCGCTCGAACAGCGGCGCCTCCGCGCGGTCCGCGTGGTGCCAGACGACGAGCGTGCCGTGATGCTGGAAAAAAACGGGTTCGGGCAGTTCCGCGAGCCATTGCGGCCAGCGTTCGAGCGACGCGGCGCCGAGCTCGGTGATCAGCCGTTCCGCGCTCGCCGCTTCCGCGAGCGGCGCGAGCATCGCGGCCGCGATCCAGGCAGCCGACTGCTCGCCGTCCGGGCCGCCGCGCTCGTACAGCGCGACGCGATGCCCGTCGCCCGCGAGCCGCCACGCGATCAGGCGGCCGACGAGGCCGCCGCCGAGCACCGCGAAATCGGGCCGTGCATCCTGGACGTTCATCGCGCGCCCTCCGCGCGAATACGCACGACGAGCGTCGACGCGCGCGCGCCGCCCCATGCGAACGCGTGCGGCATCGGGGCGGGAATCAAGCAAAAGACTGAAGATTGTGCGGTCATCATTCCTTCCGTAACGCGCAATGCGCGTACCCAAAAGGACGAAACCGGCAGCAAAGGCCGGCCGGGCGGGACTCGGGCGCTGACCATATGGGATGGCGGCCAGCGCGGCCCGGCGGGATCAGAAACTTCCCTCGCCGGTATTACCCGGATCGGGTGCAAAGGGTTTTTCTCAGCCTCGCCGCGCCGCCCGGAACATCCGCCGGCCGCGCCACGAAGCACCCCTGTTTCGTCGTCGGCCATTAGACCATAAAAGCCGAAAGCGCCGCAAACTGTCCCCGTGGGGCAAATTCGCCGTCGGCCCGCGCCGCTCTGGCACAATGCCCGCAGGCCGGCCGCGCGAGCGGCCGGTTGCCGCGTCACCGCCGGCCCTTAAGCGCCGTTTAAGACGCGCGGGCGACCATCGCTGCGCCCGCCGTCCGTCGGCGCCGCGCCCCGGCATGCCGTATCGCGGCGCGCGCCCGGCTTCGCCCGGCCCGCGCGCCGGCTACTCATCAGGAAGCACATGACCCAATCGATCGATCCCGTCCGCTCCGCCTCCGACGCGCCGCAGGACGAGCGCCCGGTATCCGCATGGAGCCTCATCAAGCCCTACTGGGTATCGTCCGAATGGAAAATCGCGTGGGGCCTGCTGGTCACGATCATCGCGATCAACCTCTGCGTGGTCTGGATCAACGTCCGGCTGAACAAGTGGAACGCCGAGTTCTACAACGCGCTGCAGTCGAAGGACGTCCACGACTTCCCGAATCTGCTGATGCAGTTCTCCGCGCTCGCGTTCGCGTTCATCATCCTCGCGGTGTACGGCCGCTACCTGCGGCAGCTGCTCGGCTTCCGCTGGCGCCAGTGGCTCACCGACCGCTTCCTCGGCCAGTGGCTCGGCGATCGCGCGTTCTACCGGATCGAACGCGACCGCCTCGCGGACAACCCCGACCAGCGGATCACCGACGACCTCCAGTCGTTCGCGACCACGACGCTCGCGCTGTCGCTCGACCTGCTGTCGACGGTCGTCACGCTCGTGTCGTTCATCACGATCCTGTGGTCGCTCGCCGGTGCGCTGACGTTCACGCTCGGCGCGACGCCGATCTCGATTCCCGGCTACATGGTGTGGGCGGCCGCGCTGTACGCGGTGATCGGCTCGCTGATCATCCAGAAGGTCGGCCATCCGTTGGTGTCGATCAACTACCAGCAGCAGCGCGTCGAGGCCGATTTCCGCTTCGGGCTGATCCGCGTGCGCGAGAACGCCGAGCAGATCGCGTTCTACGACGGCGAGAAGACCGAGGCGGCCAACGCGCAGGGCCTCTTCATGCGCATCCGCGACAACTGGTGGCGCGTGATGAAGTACACGAAGCGGCTCACGTTCGTGCTGAGCTTCTACGGGCAGATCGCGATCATCTTCCCGCTCGTCGTCGCCGCGCCGCGCTATTTCGCGGGCGCGTTCTCGTTCGGCGTGCTGATGCAGATCTCGTCCGCGTTCGGCACCGTCAGCGATTCGTTCTCGTGGTTCATCAACAGCTACTCGACCCTTGTCGAATGGCGCGCCACCGTCAACCGTCTGCGCGAATTCAAGCGCGTGATGGGCACGTCGCACCTGAAGGAAAGCCTGTCGCCCGCGACCGAGCACGGCGGCATCAACCTGCACTACATCGACGACGCGAAGCTGTCGACGTCGGCGCTGAAGCTCGCGCTGCCGAACGGCAACGCGCTCGCCGACATCGGCAACGTGACGATCGAGCCGGGCTCGCGCTGGCTCGTGATCGGCAAGTCGGGTTCCGGCAAGAGCACGTTCATGCGCGCGCTCGCGGGCCTGTGGCCGTTCGGCGACGGTGCGATCGATGCGCCGGTCGGCGCGCGGATGATGTTCGTGCCGCAGACGAGCTACCTGCCGATCGGCACGCTGAAGGCCGCGCTCACCTATCCGGCGACACCCGACACGTTCAGCGACGAAGCCTGCCGCGACGCGCTGCGCGCGTGCCGCCTCGAGGATTACGTCGAGCGCCTAGACGAGACCGCGCACTGGACGCGCGTGCTGTCGCCCGGCGAGCAGCAGCGTCTTGCCGGCGCGCGCGTGCTGCTGCACAAGCCCGACTTCCTGTTCCTCGACGAAGCCACCAGCGCGCTCGACGCCGACAACGAGGCACGCCTGTATCACCTGTTCGCCGAACGGCTGCCGAAGGCCGCGATCGTCAGCATCGCGCACCGCGAGTCGCTGGCCGCGTTCCACGTCGGCACGATCAACGTCGAACGCGCGAACGCCGGCGACAAGGTCGCCGCGTGAGCGCACGCGCGCGCATCGCGCTGATCACCGGCGCAGGCGCGGGGATCGGCGCGGCGCTCGCACGACGGCTCGCGGCGCCCGGCATCGCGCTGGCGCTGCATGCGCGCGGCGCGGACGATTCCGCGCGGGCGCGGCTCGCCGAAGTCGCCCGTGCGTGCACGACGGCCGGCGCCGAATGCATCACGCTGACCGGCGATCTCGGCGAACCGGGTCTTGCCGCCGCGCTCGTCGATACCACCGCCACGCGCTTCGGCGGGCTCGACCAGCTCGTCGCGAACGCCGGCTTCGCCGCGCGGCAATCCTTTTCCGATCTTTCCGCGGACACGCTCGCGTGCGCCTTCACGGCGATGCCCGGCGCGTTCTCGGCGCTCGCGGGCCGCGCGCGGCCGCTGCTCGAAGCGTCGGTCGCCCCGCGCATCGTCGCGGTCAGCTCGTTCGTCGCGCACCGTTACCGCGCCGATGCGCCGTTCGCGGCGACCGCCGCCGCGAAAGCCGCGCTCGAATCGCTCGTGCGCTCGGCGGCCGCCGAATTCGCCGCGCGCGGCATCACCGTGAACGCCGTCGCGCCGGGCTTCACGCGCAAGGACCACGGCCCGAGCGCCGGCAACGCCGCCGCGTGGGCGCAGGCCGAACAGGCGACACCGCTCGGCCGGATCGCCGAACCCGACGATGTCGCCGCGCTGATCGCATTCCTGTTGTCCGATGCGGCGCGGCAGATCACCGGCCAGGTCATTCACGTCGACGGCGGCCTGACGCTCTGACGCGTCCTTCCCTCCCCCTCCTTGCCCGCACGAACCCGTCCCCGCCTTTTTGGCGCGCGGGGCCGCGCCCGTAAAATAACCGCCACGCGGCAGCGCGAGACAAGACGAGAGGGGGCGGCAAGCATGCAGGCATTCCAGTGGTTCAACGAACTGTCGACGCGCGAGCGCCGGACGCTGTACGCCGGCTTCGGCGGCTACGCGGTCGATGCGTTCGACTTCATGATCTATTCGTTCCTGATTCCGACGCTGATCGCGACCTGGGGCATGTCGAAGAGCGAGGCGGGGATGATCGCGACGAGTTCGCTGATCTCGTCGGCGATCGGCGGCTGGGTCGCCGGCATCCTCGCCGACCGCTATGGCCGCGTGCGCGTGCTGCAGTGGACGATCGCGACGTTCGCGCTGTTCACGTGCCTGTCCGGGTTCACGCATTCGTTCTGGCAGCTGCTCGCCACCCGCACGCTGCAGGGCTTCGGCTTCGGCGGCGAATGGTCGGTCGTGACGATCATGATGGCCGAGACGATCCGCTCGCCCGAGCATCGCGCAAAGGCCGTCGGCACCGTGCAGAGCAGCTGGTCGTTCGGCTGGGGCGCGGCCGCGATCCTCTACTGGGCATTCTTCGCGCTGCTGCCCGAGCAGCTCGCGTGGCGCGCGTGCTTCTGGATCGGCATCGCGCCCGCGCTGTGGATCCTGTACATCCGCCGCAACGTCAACGATCCCGACATCTACACGGCCACGCGCCGCGCGCGCGACGAGGGCCGCGTGTCGGGCCACTTCCTCGAGATCTTCTCGCCGCCGCACCTGCGCGCGACGCTGTTCGGCAGCGCGCTGTGCACCGGCATGCTCGGCGGCTACTACGCGATCACGACGTGGCTGCCCACCTACCTGAAAACCGTCCGCCACCTGTCGGTGTTCAACACGAGCGGCTATCTGGTCGTGCTGATCGTCGGCTCGTTCGTCGGCTACGTGGTCGGCGCGATCCTGTCCGACCGGCTCGGCCGCCGCGCGTCGTTCATCCTGTTCGCGATCGGCTCGTTCTCGCTCGGCATGGCATACACGATGCTGCCGATCACCGATACCGCGATGCTGCTGCTCGGCTTCCCGCTCGGCATCGTCGTGCAGGGGATTTTCGCGGGCGTCGGCGCGTACCTGTCGGAACTGTATCCGGGCGCGATCCGCGGCTCGGGCCAGGGCTTCTGCTACAACCTTGGCCGCGGGCTCGGCTCGTTCTTCCCGATCCTCGTCGGCGCGCTGTCGCAGTCGATGTCGCTCGTGAAGGCGATCGGCCTCGTGGCGGGCGGCGGCTACCTGCTCGTGATCGTCGCCGCGCTCGTGCTGCCGGAAACGCGCGGCAAGTCGCTCGTCGACGATCCGGCCGTCGCGTCGTGATCAACTGCTTCGCCCAGGAAACCGCATGCACGTGATCGTTCTGGGCGCCGGCGTGATCGGCGTCACCACCGCCTGGCACCTGCGCGAAGCAGGCTGCGACGTCACCGTGATCGAACGCGAGGCCGACGTCGCGCGAGCGACGAGCCTCGGCAACGCGGGCGTGATCGCGCCCGGCTACGTGACGCCGTGGGCCGCGCCCGGGATGCCCGGCAAGATCCTCAAGTACCTGTTCAAGCCCGCGTCGCCGCTGATCTTCCGGCCGACGCTCGATGCCGCGCAGTGGCGCTGGATCGCGCGCTGGCTGCGCGAATGCGAGTTCGAACGGTTCCGCGTGAACAAGCAGCGGATGCAGCGCGTCGCGTATTACAGCCGCGCATGCCTGCATGCGTTTCGCGAGCGTTATCCGTTCGACTACGGCGCGAGCCGCGGCTACCTGCAACTGCTGCGCGGCGCGTTCGACGTCGAGATGGTGCAGCCCGCGCTGAAGGTGCTGCGCGACGCCGGCATCGCGTTTCGCGAACTCGACGCGGCCGGCTGCACGGCGATCGAGCCGGGCCTGCGCTGGGCGCGACAGGCGCCTGTCGGCGGCATCTACCTGCCCGACGACGAAGCCGGCGACTGCGCCCGCTTCACGCGCGAACTGCGGGCGCTGTGCGAGGCGAACGGCGTGACGTTCCGCTTTCGCACCGAGATCCGCGCGCTCGACGTCGCGGGCGGCAAGGTGCGCGGCGTGCGGGTCGATTCGCGCGCCGCGGGCGATGCCACGCCACGCGATGCGATGCTCGCCGCCGACGCGATCGTCGTCGCGCTTGGCGTCGACAGCGCCGGCCTGCTGCGGCCGCATGGAATCGACGTGCCGCTGTATCCGGTGAAAGGCTATTCCGCCACGCTCGAAGTCGTCGACGAGGAAAAAGCGCCGTGCGCCGCGCTGATGGACGAATCACTGAAGACGGCGATCACGCGCTTCGGCCCGACGCTGCGCGTCGCGGGCACCGCGGAACTCGGCAACCGGCGCGCGGCGCTGCGTCAGCAGGCGCTCGATACGCTGATGAAGGTGCTCGACGACTGGTTTCCGGCGGCCGCCGATCGGGCCTCGGCGCGCTTCTGGGTCGGCCGCCGGCCGATGACGCCCGACGGGCCTCCGCTGCTGGGCGCCAGCGGGATCGACGGGCTCTGGCTCAACGTCGGCCACGGCTCGACGGGCTGGGCGATGTCGATGGGTTCGGGGAAGGTGCTGGCGGACCTCGTCACCGGACACGAGCCGGAGATCGATCTGTCCGGCCTGACGCTCGCGCGCTACCGACGTTAGAACGCAGCAGGCCGGACGTCGGGCGGCGGCGTCGCCCCATCGGGTCCAGACGGTTTGTCCGGCAAGCTGTCGATGATGGCCGGCCTTCGCCCCGCATCGCGGAAACCGCTCAGCGCGCGGCGTGACCATCCGCGCACGCAACCGGCGCCGACGCGATCGGCCGATGCGACACGCCTTCATGCGACAGCCGGCTTTCGAACAGCGTCAGCGCGTCGACACGCAGCACGACCTGTCGCCCCGGCGCGCCGCCGTGCGCGGGCTGGCCGACCGCGTCATGCGGCAGCCGCGCGAGCGTCACGTGCGGGCGGAACGGCCGCCGGTCGGCCAGCACGCCGAGTTCGCGCAGCACCGCCGACAACCCGGCATTCAGCGCGACGCACGCGGGATCGGCCGCGAGTTCCGCGACGATCAGCCGCGCGCGCGGCAGGCTCGGCCACCACGCGATCCGCTCGACCGGCAGCGGCGGCAGCGCATGGGCCGCCGCGAGCGCGGGCAGGTGCGCGGCCAGCGCGTCGCACCGTTCGCGCTCGATCGCGCCGATGAATGCGAGCGTCACGTGCAGTTGCGCGGGCAGCGTGCGTCGCGCGCCACGGGTGACCGGCAACGCGTGCAGCGCGTCGCGCGACGCCGCATCGGGCATCAGCGCGACGAACGCACGGAGCCGGTCGCCGTTCATGACCCGCGTACCGCGCCGCGCGGCGCGCTGGCCGCGTCGGCCGACGCCGCCGGACGCTGCGGCAGCGGCCCGTGATCGCCCCACACGTCGGCCGGCAGCACGCGCGCGAGTTCGGGGATCGTGTTGCGCGTGAACACCGGATCGGCGATGCCCGCCGCGCGCTGGCGGCGATAGTCGGCCCACGCGGCGTGCGCGTACTTGCCGAGCGCGATGATGGCGATCAGGTTGATGATCGCCATCAGCCCCATGCTCGTATCGGCCATCGCCCAGACGAGCGGCAGTTGCCCGACGCTGCCGAACATCACCATCGCGAGCACCGCGACGCGGAACAGCGGCAGCACGCCGCGCCGCTTCGTGATGAATTCGACGTTGCCTTCCGCATACGCGTAGTTGCCGATCACCGACGAGAACGCGAGAAAGAAGATCGCGACGGCCATGTAGATGCCGCCCCAGTCGCCGACGTGGCTCGAGATCGCGCGCTGCGTGAGCGCCGCGCCTTCCATTCCGGTGCCGAGTTCGTACTGGCCCGACAGCAGGATCACGAACGCGGTCGCGCTGCAGATCACGATCGTGTCGACGAACACGCCGAGCATCTGGATCAGCCCCTGCGTGACCGGGTGCCGCGTGCTCGCGGTCGCGGCCGCGTTCGGCGCGCTGCCCATCCCCGCCTCGTTCGAGAACAGCCCGCGCTTCACGCCGATCGCGATCGCCTGGCTCACCGCATAGCCGGTCAGGCCGCCCGCTGCCTGCTCGAGGCCGAACGCGCTCTTCACGATCAGCACGATCACGTCCGGCACCAGCGCGATGTGCGTCGCGACCGCGTAGACCGCGAGCGCGAGGTAGCCGATCGCCATCAGCGGCACGATCACCTGCGCGACCGTCGCGATGCGGCGGATCCCCCCGAAGATGATCGGTGCGGACAGCAGCACGAGGCCGAGGCCGACCGTCTCGCGGCTCCAGCCGAACGACGTATGAAATGCGTCGGCGATCGCGTTGGCCTGCACCGCGTTGAACACGAAACCGAACGCGAGGATCAGCGACAGCGAGAACAGCACGCCGAAGCCGCGCGAACGCAGGCCCGTCTGGATGTAGTACGCGGGGCCGCCGCGGAAGCTGCCGTCCGGATGCGACACCTTGAAGATCTGCGCGAGCGTCGCCTCGACGAACGCGGACGACATCCCGACGAGCGCGGTCATCCACATCCAGAAGATCGCGCCCGGGCCGCCGACCGTCAGCGCGACCGCGACGCCGGCGATGTTGCCGGTGCCGACGCGGCTCGCGAGCCCCGTCGCGAACGCCTGGAACGACGAGATACTGCCCGGCTCGCCCTTGCTGCCGACCAGTTTCATGCTGAGGAGCAGCGCCTTCAGCTGGATCATCCGGAACCGCAGCGTGAACCACGCGCCGGCGCCGAGCAGCAGCGCGATCAGCACGTAATTCCACAACACGCCGTTGACGGCGTCGATCAGCGCTTGCAGGAGTGCTTCCATCCGGTTTCCTTGTAAATAGGGTCAGTCAGGTGCGTCGGCCGCGAACGCGGCCCGAGGGGCGACATGATATGACAGTTTTCAAGGAATATTACAAAACGAAAGGATTTGAGATATCGGGAAATCGCGCCTGGATGTCATCAGGTTAGGCGATGCTTCGCGAAAATGATGCGTACCGGCGGGCACGGCAACCCGATCGGACGGCGTCGCCGCGCACGCGAAACCGGCGCGCCCCGGCAGGCGCCAGCCATAAAAAAACCGGGCGCCCTTTCGGACGCCCGGCTTCCGTCGAAACCCGCGCGATCCAGCTCAGCGCGGCAGTTCCGAATGTCCCATCAGGTACGCATCGACCGAGCGTGCGCACTGGCGGCCTTCGCGGATCGCCCACACCACGAGCGACTGGCCGCGGCGCATGTCGCCCGCCGCGAACACCTTGTCGACCGACGTGTAGTACGAGCGATCGCCTTCGGTCGCCGCACGCGCATTGCCGCGCGCATCCTTCGCGACGCCGAACGCGTCGAGCACCGGCGCCGCCGGCTGCGTGAAGCCCATCGCGAGCAGCACGAGGTCGGCCTTCATCTCGAATTCGGAGCCCGGCACTTCCTGCATCTTGCCGTCCTTCCACTCGACGCGCACCGCGATCAGCTTCTCGACCTTGCCGTTCTTGCCTTCGAGACGCTTCGTCGCGACCGCCCAATCGCGCTCGCAACCTTCCTCGTGCGATGACGACGTGCGCAGCTTGATCGGCCAGTACGGCCACACGAGCGGCTTGTTTTCCTCTTCCGGCGGCTGCGGCAGCAGCTCGAACTGCGTGACCTGCTTCGCGCCGTGACGGTTCGACGTGCCGACGCAGTCCGAACCCGTATCGCCGCCGCCGATCACGATCACGTGCTTGCCCTTCGCGAGCAGCTGGTCGACGAGCTTGTCGCCGGCATTCACGCGGTTCTGCTGCGGCAGGAAGTCCATCGCGAAATGGACGCCCGCGAGCTCGCGGCCCGGCACCGGCAGGTCGCGCGGCGTTTCCGAACCGCCCGCGATCACGACCGCGTCGAATTCTTCCTTCAGCGTGTCCGGTGAAATCGTTTCCTTCGCGAGACTGCCGATCGACTCGGGCAGCGGATCCTTGCCGATGAACACGCTGGTGCGGAACGTCACGCCTTCCGCTTCCATCTGGCGCATGCGGCGGTCGATCAGCCACTTCTCGAGCTTGAAGTCGGGAATCCCGTAACGCAGCAGGCCGCCGACGCGGTCGTTCTTCTCGAACACCGTCACGTCGTGGCCCGCGCGCGCGAGCTGCTGCGCGGCGGCGAGGCCCGCGGGGCCCGAACCGACGACCGCGACCTTCTTGCCGGTCTTGTGCTCGGCCGGCTGCGGCTTCACCCAGCCTTCCGCCCAGGCCTTGTCGATGATCGCGTGCTCGATCGACTTGATGCCGACCGGGTCGTTGTTGATCCCGAGCGTGCACGCCGCCTCGCACGGCGCCGGGCAGATGCGGCCCGTGAATTCCGGGAAGTTGTTGGTCGAGTGCAGGACTTCGATCGCCTGCTGCCAGTCCTGGCGGTAAACGAGATCGTTGAAGTCCGGAATGATGTTGTTGACCGGGCAGCCGTTGTTGCAGAACGGGATGCCGCAATCCATGCAGCGCGCGCCCTGGACCTTCGCGTCCGCGTCGGTCAGTGCCGCGACGAATTCCTTGTAGTGCTTCACGCGCGTGAGCGGTGCTTCGTACGCCTCGTGGCGGCGTTCGAACTCCAGAAAACCGGTTGCCTTGCCCATAAGGTGCTCTTCTGTTCGGTGTATCGGGTGGGGGAGCCGCGCGCGGCAATCACGCGCGCGCGGCATTCGCTATGTCGTTCGTCGCTCAGGCGGCCAGCACTTCCTTCGCCGCCTTCTTCGCACCGATCTCGCCCAGCGCGCGCTTGTATTCGTGCGGGAACACCTTCACGAACTGGCGGCGCGCCGCGTCCCAGTTTTCCAGCAGCGACTTCGCGCGCGGCGAACCCGTGAACTGGAAATGACGCTCGACGAGCCCCTTGAGCAGCGCTTCGTCCGTCGTGCCTGCGTGCCAGAGCGCGCGATCGACCGTGCGCTCCTGCTCGGCCTGCTGCAGCACCGGCTCGAGCGCGACCATCGACTTGTTGCACTTCGCCGCGAACGTGCCGTCCGGATCGTAGATGTAAGCGAGGCCGCCCGACATGCCGGCCGCGAAGTTGCGCCCCGTCTCGCCGAGCACGACGACCGTACCGCCCGTCATGTATTCGCAGCCGTGGTCGCCCGTGCCTTCGACGACCGCCGTCGCGCCCGAGTTGCGCACGCAGAAGCGCTCGCCCGCGACGCCGCGGAAGAACGATTCGCCTTCGATCGCGCCGTACATCACCGTGTTGCCGCAGATGATGTTTTCCTCGGACTTGCCGCGGAAGTCGTTGGTCGGACGGATGATGATCCGGCCGCCCGACAGGCCCTTGCCGACGTAGTCGTTGCCGTCGCCTACGAGGTCGAGCGTCACGCCCTTCGCGAGGAACGCGCCGAAGCTCTGGCCGGCCGTGCCCTTCAGCTGGATGTGCACCGCGTCGTCGGCGAGGCCTTCGTGGCCGTGCTTCTTCGCGATCACGCCCGACAGCATCGCGCCGACCGTACGGTTCACGTTGCGCACCGGCTGGATGAACGACACATGCTCGCCGTTCTCGATCGCGGCCTTCGCCTTCTCGATCAGCACGTGGTCGAGCGCGCGCTCGAGGCCGTGATCCTGCACGTCGACGTGACGCGGCGCGACGTCCTCGCACTCTTCCGGCTGGTAGAACACGCGCGAGAAGTCGAGGCCCTTCGCCTTCCAGTGCTCGATGCCCTTGCGCGTATCGAGCAGGTCGGCGCGGCCGATCAGGTCGTCGAACTTCGCGACGCCGAGCTGCGCCATGATCTCGCGCACTTCCTCGGCGACGAAGAAGAAGTAGTTCACGACGTGCTCGGGCTGGCCCTTGAACTTCGCGCGCAGCACCGGATCCTGCGTCGCGACGCCGACCGGACACGTGTTCAGGTGGCACTTGCGCATCATGATGCAGCCCTCGACGACGAGCGGCGCCGTCGCGAAGCCGAATTCGTCCGCGCCGAGCAGCGCGCCGATCACGACGTCGCGACCCGTCTTCATCTGGCCGTCGGCCTGCACGCGGATCCGGCCGCGCAGGCGGTTCAGCACCAGCGTCTGCTGCGTTTCGGCCAGGCCCAGCTCCCACGGCGTGCCGGCGTGCTTGACCGACGACAGCGGCGATGCGCCCGTGCCGCCGTCATGGCCGGCGATCACGACGTGATCGGCCTTCGCCTTCGCCACGCCTGCCGCGACCGTGCCGACGCCCACTTCCGACACGAGCTTCACGGAGATGCTCGCGCTCGGGTTCACGTTCTTCAGGTCGTGGATCAGCTGCGCCAGATCCTCGATCGAGTAGATGTCGTGGTGCGGCGGCGGCGAGATCAGGCCGACGCCCGGCACCGAGTAACGCAGCTTGCCGATGTACTCGGACACCTTGTGGCCCGGCAGCTGGCCGCCTTCGCCCGGCTTCGCGCCCTGCGCCATCTTGATCTGGATCTGGTCGGCCGACGCGAGGTACTCGGCGGTGACGCCGAAGCGGCCCGACGCGACCTGCTTGATCTTCGAGCGCAGCGAATCGCCGTCCTTCAGCGGAATGTCGCTGACGATCTCGTCGCCGATCACCGACTTCAGCGTCTCGCCCGACTTGATCGGAATACCGCGCAGTTCGTTGCGATAGCGCTTCTCGTCCTCGCCGCCTTCGCCGGTGTTCGACTTGCCGCCGATCCGGTTCATCGCGATCGCGAGCGTCGCGTGCGCTTCGGTGCTGATCGAACCGAGCGACATCGCGCCCGTCGCGAAGCGCTTGACGATCTCCTTCGCCGGCTCGACGTCGTCGATCGGGATCGCCTTGGTCGGCTCGACCTTGAACTCGAACAGGCCGCGGAACGTCATGTGACGCTTGGTCTGGTCGTTGATCAGGTGCGCGTATTCCTTGTACGTCTGGTACGAGTTGCTACGCGTCGCGTGCTGCAGCTTCGCGATCGAATCCGGCGTCCACATGTGGTCTTCGCCGCGCACGCGGTATGCGTACTCGCCGCCCGCGTCGAGCATGTCGCGCAGGACCGGGCTGTCGCCGAACGCGTCGCGGTGCAGGCGGATCGCCTCTTCCGCGACTTCGAACAGGCCGATGCCGCCGACCTTCGACGCCGTGCCCTTGAAGTACTTCTCGACGAGGTCGCTCGACAGGCCGAGCGCTTCGAAGATCTGCGCGCCCGTGTACGACATGTACGTCGAGATGCCCATCTTCGACATCACCTTCTGCAGGCCCTTGCCGACCGCCTTCGTGAAGTTGTAGACGGCCTTCTCCGGCGACAGGTCGCCCGGCAGGCCCTCGGCCATCTTCGCGAGCGTTTCCATCGCGAGGTACGGGTGCACGGCTTCCGCGCCGTAGCCCGCGAGCAGCGCGAAGTGGTGCGTTTCACGCGCGGAGCCCGTCTCGACGACGAGGCCCGTGCTCGTGCGCAGCCCTTGCTGGACGAGGTGCGTGTGGATCGCCGACGTGGCGAGCAGCGCCGGGATCGCGACATGCTCGGCGTCGGTCTTGCGGTCCGACACGATCAGCATGTTGTAGCCCGACTTCACCGCGTCGACGGCTTCCGCGCACAGCGACGCGAGACGCGCCTCGATGCCTTCCTTGCCCCATGCGACCGGGTAGCAGATGTTCAGTTCGTACGCGCTGAACTTGCCGCCCGTGTACTGGTCGATCGCGCGGATCTTCGCGATGTCCTTGAAGTCGAGCACCGGCTGCGACACTTCGAGACGCATCGGCGGGTTGATGTTGTTCGTGTCGAGCAGGTTCGGCTTCGGGCCGATGAACGACACGAGCGACATGACCATGTTTTCACGGATCGGGTCGATCGGCGGGTTCGTGACCTGCGCGAACAGCTGCTTGAAGTAGTGATAGAGCGTCTTGTTCTTGTTCGACATCACCGCGAGCGGCGAGTCGTTGCCCATCGAACCGACGGCTTCCTCGCCCTGCTGCGCCATCGGCGCCATCAGGAACTTCAGGTCTTCCTGCGTATAGCCGAACGCCTGCTGGCGGTCGAGCAGCGCGGCGCCCTGCGTACGGCCGGCCGCGACTTCCTCGGCCTTCGGCTCGATCTCGTCGAGCTTGATGCGCACGGCGTCGATCCAGCTCTTGTACGGCTTCGCGTTCGCGAGGTTGTCCTTCAGCTCCTTGTCGTCGATGATGCGGCCGTGCTCCATGTCGATCAGGAACATCTTGCCCGGCTGCAGGCGCCACTTCTTGACGATCTTCGATTCGGGGATCGGCAGCGTGCCGGCTTCCGACGCCATGATCACGAGATCGTCGTCGGTCACGATGTAGCGCGCCGGACGCAGGCCGTTACGGTCAAGCGTCGCGCCGATCTGGCGGCCGTCGGTGAACGCGATCGCGGCCGGGCCGTCCCACGGCTCCATCATCGCGGCGTGGTATTCGTAGAACGCGCGGCGGTTCTCGTCCATCAGCGTGTGCTGCTCCCACGCTTCCGGAATCATCATCATCACCGCGTGCACGAGCGGATAACCGGCCATCACCAGCAGTTCGAGACAGTTGTCGAACGATGCGGTATCGGACTGGCCCGGGTAGATCAGCGGCCACAGCTTCGGCAGGTCGTCGGCGAGCACGTGCGACGCGATCGCGCCGGTACGCGCGTTCAGCCAGTTCACGTTGCCCTTCACGGTGTTGATCTCGCCGTTGTGCGCGATCATCCGGTACGGGTGAGCGAGTTCCCATGCCGGGAACGTGTTGGTCGAGAAGCGCTGGTGCACGAGCGCGAGCGCCGACACGACGCGCGCGTCCTGCAGGTCGCGGTAGTACACGCCGACCTGGCCGGCCAGCAGCAGGCCCTTGTAGACGATCGTGCGCGCCGACATCGACGGCACGAAGTATTCCTTGCCGTGCTTGAGCTTCAGCGCCTGGATGCGGTGGCTCGCGGTCTTGCGGATCACGTACAGCTTCCGCTCGAGCGCGTCCGTCACCATGATGTCCTTGCCGCGGCCGATGAAGATCTGGCGAATCAGCGGCTCGCTCGCCTTCACGGTCGGCGAAATCGGCATCGCATGGTCGACCGGCACGTCGCGCCAGCCGAGCACGACCTGGCCTTCCGCCTTCACCGTCCGCTCGAGCTCCTGCTCGCACGCGAGACGCGACGCGTTCTCCTTCGGCAGGAAGATCATCCCGACCCCATATTCTCCGGCCGGCGGCAGGTCCACGCCCTGCTTGGCCATCTCCTCGCGATAGAACGCGTCCGGAATCTGGATCAGGATGCCCGCGCCGTCGCCCATCAGCGGATCGGCACCGACCGCGCCGCGGTGGTCGAGGTTCTCGAGGATCTTCAGGCCCTGCTGGATGATCTCGTGGCTCTTCTTGCCCTTGATGTGAGCGACGAAGCCGACGCCGCAGGCGTCGTGTTCGTTTTGCGGGTCGTACAGACCTTGTGCGGCGGGCACCGCGGCGAGCGGCTGCTGGTGGTCGTTCATGGGGACACCGTCGTAAAGGGGGCCTGGAGGCCGTTGAACCGTTTTCTTGTTGCCGCCGATCCCGCTCCCGACGGGAGACGGCGCGGCCGACAGTGGTTGGGCAGGCTTCGCCCGGGCCACCGGAATTCGGAATATACGCGACGAATCAAGGAAATAGCAACAAAAACCGCTTGATCGAACCCCAATTAATCAGACGCATCGATCTGGTGCTGTTTTATTGGGGACGTATCGTTTTGGTGCAAAAAGAAGCGGCGCCCGCAGCGCCGCTTCCGGCCCGCCTTTCCGGCATTACTGCTGGATCGGCGGCGTGTTCTCACGCACCTTTCTGGGGCGTCCGCGCGGCAACGGCGACACGCGCCGGTTCGCGGTACGCGCCGCCCACTCGCGGTAATGCTCGCCGCCGAGCACCCAGCCCTTGAGCGTCGCCTGCTGCAGCTGGTCGGCCTGCCGCTCGTCGAGCGGCTGCTCGCACAGCTCCTTGTACGCGCGCTGACGGTCGAACGGCGTATTGCCGAGCGCCCAGTACAGCGGATGGTCGGTGATCAGGCTGTCGACGGTGAGCCCGACGTGATGCCGGTAGCTCGACCAGCGATAGGCCTCGGGCGTCGCGACGAGTTGCGACCGCACCGGGCTCATCTCGACCACGCGGCTCGCGAGCAGGAAATAGCGCTCGCCTTCGATCACGGTCGCGCGGTAGCGGCCTTCCCACAGCGTGCCGCGCCGCGAGTAGCGCCGGTTGAAATGCGCGACGTAGCGGCGGCCGACGGCCTGCATCGCTTTCGGCAGGCTCGCCTCGTCGCTCGGCGTCACGAGGAGTTGCACCTGGCGCGGCAGCAGCACGTAGGCGTGCACCGACAGGTGATGATCGCGCGCGGCGGCCTTCAGGCAATCGATGAAGAGTTCGTAGTCCTGGTCGTCGACGAACGCGGGTTGCTGATCCAGGCCGCGCAGTATCACGTGCTGCGGCTGGTCGGGAACGTAGAGTCGTGCTAACCGTGCCATGCTGAATGTCCGTTTGAACGCGTTAGGAAATACCCGAAGGTCCGAAAGTGCGCACCTGCGTAGAATGCCTGTCCCTGCGGCGCGCGTAAGCGTACGGTCGTACTAATCCTAGGGTGAAAACTCTAACTTACGAGCTTGTTTGGTTTTAAACGCAGTCGTCATAATGAGCACGCCTTACATCGGAGGAGACACAATGAAACGAAAACTGGCCATTACGGGGGCCGCAGCGCTCGCATTCACGTTTGCGGGCGGTACGGCACAAGCACAATCCGCAGGTGATTTCTACGTCAGCACCGGCTGGCTGCACCTGTCGCCGCAGGACAGCAGCGATCCGCTGTTCCTGTATCGCGTCGGCGGCACGCCCATCAACCAATCGATTCCCAACACGGGCGCCGGCATCAACGACGCCGATACGCTTGGGCTCGCAGCGGGCTACTTCGTCACCGACCACATCTCCACCGAGCTCGTCATGGGGATACCGCCGAAGTTCGACATCACCGGCAAGGGTCAGTTCGATAAGTTCGGCGTACTCGGCCGTGCGTACCAGTGGAGCCCCGCCGTGTTGCTTCGCTACCACTTCAACGACGCCAACGCGAAGTTCCGTCCGTATGTCGGCGTCGGCGCGACGTATGTCTGGTTCACCGGCGCAAAGATCACGAACAGCAGCTTCGAGAACGGCGTGCTCGGCGGCCCGACCAGCGCGACGACCAGCAACCAGTGGGCGCCCGTATTCAACGCCGGCTTCACGTACAACTTCACGAAACACTGGTTCGGGGGCCTGTCGATCTCGTACATCCCGGTCAGCGTGACCGCGACCTTCACGACGGCCCGCCGGACGCCGGTCGGCACCCTGACCGAAACGTCGAAAGCGAAGATCTCGCTCAACCCGATCGTCACGTACCTGAACGTCGGCTACCGTTTCTAAGCGTAGTCGAATATTTGGGGAATGGTTAATCCTGCTGCAATTTGTAGCGGATTTTTCCTGACGTAACGTCTCCACGATGCACAACGCCCCGGCGGAAATCCCGCCGGGGCGTTGTTTTTTCGCGTCAGGCACGTTCCCGCTCGAGCCGCGCCGTGGCGTTGCCGTGATCGTCAGACGACGGCGATGTCGTCCAGCGCATCGGGGGCGATCAGGTCGATCCGGTCCGTGCAGACCGCGTCGACGCCCCAGCGCGCGAGTTCGCGCGCCCGTTCGAGATCGTTCACCGTGTAAACCAGGATGCGCAGACCGGCCGCCTTGATCGCGCGCACGAGCGGTTCGTCGAGCCGTTTGTGGTCTGCGTGCAACGATACGCAGCCGAGCGCGCCGACGACCTGCGCGTGCCAGTCGTCCGGCACGGCTTCGTAGAGCATCCCGCGCGGCAGCGCCGGCTCGGTCGCGCGTGCCTGCTGCAGCGCATCGAACGAGAACGACGACAGCAGCGGCGGCACCGCGGCGTCGCGCCAGTACGCAGCCGCGTCGGCCGCCACGCGTTGCCCGGTCTCGCGCTCGCGCCCCGGGCACGGCTTGATCTCGACGTTCGCGGCGAGCCCGTGCGCGATGCAGCGCGCCGCCGCCGCCTCGAGCGTCGGCATCCGTTCGCCCGCGAAGCGCGCGTCGCGCCACGCGCCCGCGTCGAGCGCGGCGAGCGCCGCATAACGCATGCCCGCCGCCGGCCCGTGGCCGTTCGACGTCCGGTCGACCGTGTCGTCGTGCAGCAGGAACGTCACGTCGTCGGCCGACAGCTTCGCGTCGAACTCGACCATCCGGTGCCCGCGACGCGCCCCCTCGTCGAGCGCGGCAAGCGTGTTCTCCGGCGCGAGCGTGCCGCCGCCGCGATGGGCGACGACGCGCGGATAGGGCCAGTCGGTGCGGAGGGTCATCGTCGGTCTCTCGGCAAGTGCAGCAGGTTCAACCGGCACGCTTGCCGGTTTCGGGATCGAAGAAATGCAGCCGGTGCGCGGGCAGCGCGGCCGCGAGCGCCGTGCCGCGTGCGGGACGGTCCGCATGCGGCAGGCGCACCGCGATGTCGTGGTTGCCCCAGCGGCCGTGCGCGAGGTTGTCCGCGCCCAGCAGCTCGCACGAGTCGACCGGCAGCGTCGCCTGCGCGACGCCCGGCTGCGGCGTCATGTGCTCGGGACGCACGCCGAGCACCCAGTCGCGCCCGGTGGCGATCTCCGCGCCGATGCCTGGCGCACCGGCGACCGGCAGCGCGGGGCCGCCGCCCGCGACCGTGAAGGTCGCGCCGTCATCCGACAGCCGGCCGTGCATCAGGTTCATCGCCGGCGAGCCGATGAAGCCCGCGACGAACACCGTCGCCGGCTTCTCGTACACGTCGACCGGCGCGCCGATCTGTTCCGCGTAGCCGCGGTTCATCACGATCACGCGCTGCGCGAGCGTCATCGCCTCGATCTGGTCGTGCGTCACGTAGACGCTCGTCGTCGCCAGCCGCGCATGCAGCCGCTGGATCTCGAGCCGCATCTGCACGCGCAGCTTCGCGTCGAGGTTGGGCAACGGCTCGTCGAACAGGAACACCGACGGCTCGCGCACGATCGCGCGCCCCATCGCGACACGCTGCCGCTGGCCGCCCGACAGTTCGCGCGGCCGCCGTGCCAGCAGCGGCTCGAGCTCGAGGATCTTCGCGGCCGCGGCCACCCGCGAATCGATCGTCGCGCGCTCGATTCCACGGATCTTCAGCCCGTAGCCCATGTTCTGCGCGACCGTCATGTGCGGATACAGCGCATAGTTCTGGAACACCATCGCGATGTCGCGATCCTTCGGCTCCAGCGTGTTGACGACGCGCTCGCCGATCGCGATCTCGCCGTCCGTCACGGACTCGAGCCCCGCGATCATCCGCAGCAACGTCGACTTGCCGCAGCCCGACGGGCCGACCAGCACGATGAATTCGCCGTCCGCGATCTCCACGTCGATGCCGTGCAGCACATGCTGCTTGCCGTCGTAGGATTTCCTGACGCCCTTCAAGCTCAGCGCAGCCATACCTGGTCCTTCTCCCGGTTACCGTCCATGGTTCATTTCTCGGAATCGACGAGGCCGCGCACGAACCAGCGCTGCATCGCCAGCACGACGACGAGCGGCGGGATCATCGCCAGCAGCGTCGCCGCCATCACGTATTGCCATTCGGTCGCGGCGTCGCCGCTCGCGATCATCGTCTTGATGCCCACCACCGCCGTCGACAGCGACGCTTCCGTCGTGATCAGGATCGGCCAAAGATACTGGTTCCAGCCGTAGATGAACGTGATCACGAACAGCGCCGCGATGCTCGTCTTCGACAGCGGCAGCACCACGTCCCAGAAGAAGCGCAGCGCCCCGGCGCCGTCGATGCGCGCGGCGTCCATCAGCTCGTCGGGCAGCGTCATGAAGAACTGGCGGAACAGGAACGTAGCGGTCGCCGATGCGATCAGCGGCATCGTGAGCCCGGCGTACGTGTTCGTCAGGTGCAGCGTCGACACGACCTGCACGGTCGGGAAGATCCGCACTTCCACCGGCAGCATCAGCGTGACGAAAATCAGCCAGAACGCCGTGTTGCGGAACGGGAAGCGGAAATAGACGATCGCGTACGCGGACAGGATCGACACCGCGATCTTGCCGACCGCGATGCCGAGCGCCATCGCGAAGCTGTTCACGAGCAGGCGGCCGAACGGCGCCGTCGTGCCGCCGCTGCCGTGCCCCCAGATGTACGCGATGTTCTCGAACAGGTGCGTGCTCGGCACGAGCGACAGCGGCACCGTGAACACTTCCTGCGCGTTCATCGTCGCCGCGCAGAACGCGACGTAGACGGGGAACACGATCAGCACGACGCCCGCGATCAGCACCGCGTGGCAGAACAGGTCGAAGCCCTTGCGATTTTCGATCATGCGTATTGCACCCTGCGTTCGACGAAGCGGAACTGGATCACCGTGAGCCCGACGACGATGATCATCAACACGACCGACTGCGCGCCCGAGCTGCCGATGTCGAGCCCCTGGAAGCCCTCCGTGAAGATCTTGTAGATCAGCGTCTTGGTGCTTTGCGCCGGGCCGCCGCCGGTGGCCGCGTCGATCACCGGGAACGTGTCGAAGAACGCGTAGACGAGGTTCACGACCAGCAGGAAGAAACTCGTCGGCGACAGCAGCGGCAGCACGATGTTGAAGAAGCGCCGCACCGGCCCGGCCCCGTCGATCGCCGCCGCCTCGATCAGCGAGCGCGGGATCGCCTGCAGGCCCGCGTAAAAGAACAGGAAGTTGTAGCTCACCTGCTTCCATACCGATGCCAGCACGACCAGGAACATCGCCTGGCCGCCGTTCAGCGCGTGATTCCACACGATGCCGCTCTTCGCGAGCGCGTAGGTGATCAGGCCGATGCTCGGGTTGAACAGGAACGCCCACAGCACGGCCGCGATCGTCGGCGCGACCGCGTACGGCCAGATCAGCAGCGTGCGGTACGCGCGCGCGCCGCGGATCACGCGATCGGCGCAGGCGGCGAGCAGCAGCGACACGACGAGCCCGCTCACCGTGACGAGCGAGCTGAACACGAGCGTCGTGCGGAACGAATCGAGATACAGCGGATCGGCGAACAGGTGCGCGAAGTTCGCGAAGCCGACGAATTCGCTCGACGTGCCGAACGCGTCCTGCGTCTGCGTCGACTGCCACAGCGCGACGCCCGCCGGCCACAGGAAGAACACGGCGGTGATCGCGAGCTGCGGCGCGATCAGCAGGTACGGCAACAGGCTCGTACCGAAACGGGAACGGGATTGCATCGCGGATATCCGGTCAGGCGAAACGGAAAGGAAACCGTGCCGCCGGACGGCACGCGCTCATGCGCGGGGCCGCCGGCGGCACGACGCGATGCGTGCTCAGCCGCCCGACTTCTCGAAGCGGCGCAGCAGCTCGTCGCCACGCGAGGCGGCCGAATCGAGCGCGTCCTTCGGCGACTTCTTCTGCGCCCAGACCTGTTCGAACTCCTCGTCGACCACCGTGCGGATCTGCGGCATGTTGCCCAGGCGCAGCCCCTTCGTGTACGGCAGCGGCGGCTTGTTCAGCATCTGCTTGATCGCGGTTTCGGCGCTCGGGTTCTTCGCGTAGAAGCCCTGTTCGCGCGTCAGGTCGTAGGCCGCCTTGGTGACGGGCAGGTAGCCCGTGTCCTGATGCCACTTCGCGGCGACCGCCGGCGAAGCGAGGTACGCGAGGAATTTCGCGACGCCCTTGTAGGTCGCCGGATCCTTGCCGGCCAGCACCCACAGGCTCGCGCCGCCGATGATCGCGTTCTGCGGTGCACCCTTCACGTTCGCGTCGTACGGCATCATGCCGGTGCCGTAGCTGAACTTCGCGAACTTCTGCACGTTCGCGAGCGCGCCCGACGACGTCGTCATGATCCCGCAATCGCCGCTGTAGAACTTCGCCGACGCTTCATCCTTGCGGCCCGCGTACGTGAACGTGCCGTCCTTCGCCATCTGCTGCAGGAACGCGACGTGCGCGATCTGCTGCGGCTTGTTGAATTCGAGCACCGCGTCGGTACCGTCGAAGCCGTTGTTGCGGCTCGCGAACGGCAGCCCGTGCCACGCGCTGTAGTTCTCGAGCTGGATCCAGCCCTGCCAGCCGGTCGTGAAGCCGCACGCCATCCCCGACTTGCGCAGCTTCTCGGCATCGGCCTGCACGTCGGCCCACGTCTTCGGCGGCTGGTTCGGATCGAGGCCGGCCTTCTTGAACGCGTCCTTGTTGTAGTAAAGCACCGGCGTCGAGCTGTTGAACGGCATCGATACGAGATGGCCCGTCTTCGCGTCGCTGTAATAGCTCGCGATGGTCGGCACGAACGCCTTTTCGTCGAGCGGCACGCCGGCCTGCTTGAACACGTCGTAGACCGGCACGACGGCCTTCTTCGCCTGCATCATCGTGGCCGTGCCGACTTCGTAGACCTGGAGGATCGCCGGCGCATTGCCGCTGCGATACGCGGCGATGCCGGCCGCGAGCGCCTGGTCGTAGGTGCCCTTGAAGACCGGCACGATCTTGTAGTCGCTTTGCGACGCATTGAACTGGTCGGCGATCGCATTGACCCGCTCGCCGAGCGCGGCCTCCATCGCATGCCAGAACTGAATTTCCGTCGCGGCGAGCGCCACGTGCTGCACCCCGAACATCAGCGCGCCGCCGAGCGCGATCGAACGAACCAGTGTCCCCGCAGGCTTCTTCTTCATCGACCTCTCTCCTATGAAAACGTTACCAACAGCGTGTGCAACATTCCCGTCGCCATTGAACCGGCGAAGTCTAGTGATCGTTTGTGACAGTCAGTTGTCGTTGATGACGAACAGGCGCTGATATTCCTTCAGCGCGAAGCGGTCGGTCATGCCGGCGATGTAGTGCGCAACGAGGCGGGGCTGATGTGCCGCGTCGTCGGACTGGTACGGCGGCGGCAGCAGGCGCGGATCGTCGATGAATGCGTCGAACAGCCCCGTGACGACGCGCTGCGCCTTGCTCGCCATGCGCATCACCTTGTAGTGGCGGTACAGGTTCTTGAAGAGGAAGCGCTTGAGCGCGGCTGCCTGAGCGGCGACCGTCGCGCTGTGCGACACGAGCGGCGGCGCGGCGCGCACGTCGTCGAGCGACGCGGGCGCGACGCGCACGAGGTTGCGCGTCGTTTCGTCGATCAAGTCGACGATCAGCGTGTTGATGATGCGGCGCACCGTCTCGTGCACGAGCCGGCGGCCTTCGAGGTGCGGGAATTCGGCGAGCGCCGCCTCGTAGTGACGCTGCCAAAGCTCGACTTCCGCAAGCTGCTCGATCGTGATCAGGCCGGAACGCAGGCCGTCGTCGACGTCGTGGTTGTTGTATGCGATTTCGTCGGCGATGTTCGCGAGCTGCGCTTCGAGCGACGGCTGGCGGCCGTGCAGGAAACGTTCGCCGAGCGCGCCGAGCTTGCGCGCATGCTCGCGCGAGCAATGCTTCAGGATACCTTCGCGCGTCTCGAAGCACAGGTTCAGCCCGTTGAATGCGCCGTAGTGCTCCTCCAGCTCGTCGACGACCGCGAGGCTCTGCAGGTTGTGCTCGAAGCCGCCGTGGTCGCGCATGCATGCATTCAGCGCGTCCTGGCCGGCATGGCCGAACGGCGTGTGGCCGAGATCGTGCGCGAGCGAGATCGCTTCGACGAGATCCTCGTTCAGGCGCAGGTTGCGGGCAACCGAGCGGGCGATCTGCGCGACTTCGAGGCTGTGCGTGAGGCGGGTGCGGAACAGGTCGCCTTCGTGATTCACGAAGACCTGCGTCTTGTATTCGAGCCGGCGGAACGCGGTCGAATGGACGATGCGGTCGCGATCGCGCTGGAATTCGGTGCGCGCCGCCGGCGGGGTTTCCGGATGGCGGCGGCCGCGCGATTGCGACGCGTGCGCGGCATACGGAGCGAGATGGGCTTCCAGCGCCGCCAGCGTCGGCGGCTCGGCCACCGGCGCAGCGGATGCGCGGCCGGCTTCGGGCAAGGTGCTGCTGGATGTCTCGCTCACGTCTCCTCCATGTCAGGGGCGCCGGGGCATCCGGGCCACCGTTATCGGGTCGTCTGCGCCAGTGTAGCGAACACGGCTTCGTCTGGCGCTTCCGTGATCAGCGTATCGCCGAATCGCTTCAGCAGGATGAACTTGATCGCGCCGGCCTCCGCCTTCTTGTCGACGCGCATCAGGTCCATGTAGCGCGCGTCGCCGAGGGCGGGCCCGCGCGTCGGCAGATGCGCGGCCGCGATCACCGCGTCGAGGCGCTGCCGCGACGCTTCGTCGAGCAGGCCGAGCCGTGCCGACAGGTCGCCGGCCATCACCATCCCGCAGCCGACCGCCTCGCCGTGCAGCCACTCGCCGTAGCCGAGCCCGGCCTCGATCGCATGGCCGAACGTGTGGCCGAAATTCAGGATCGCGCGCAGACCGCCTTCGCGCTCGTCGGCCGCGACCACGCTCGCCTTGATCTCGCACGAACGCTTCACGGCATGCGCGAGCGCAGCCGGCTCGCGACGGTTCAGCGCGTCGACGTTCGCCTCGATCCAGTCGAAGAACGCCGCGTCGGCGATCGCGCCGGTCTTGATGATCTCGGCAACGCCGGCCGCCAGTTCGCGATCGGGCAGCGTCGTCAGCGCGCCGATGTCCGCGATCACGGCCTGCGGCTGGTAGAACGCGCCGATCATGTTCTTGCCGAGCGGGTGGTTGATGCCCGTCTTGCCGCCGACCGACGAATCGACCTGCGACAGCAATGTGGTCGGCACCTGGATGAACGGCACGCCGCGCATGTAGCACGCGGCGGCAAAGCCCGTCATGTCGCCGATCACGCCGCCGCCGAGCGCGACGAGCGTCGTCTTGCGATCGGCGCGATCCGTCAGCAGGCCGTCGAAGATCAGGTTCAGCGTTTCCCAGTTCTTGTACGCCTCGCCGTCCGGCAGCACAACCGTCGATACGCGCTTGCCGAGCGGCGCGAGCGCCGCGCGCAGCGCGTCGCCGTAGAGCGGATCGACCGTCGTGTTCGTGACGATCGTGACGGACGAACCCTTGATGTGAGGCGCGAACAGCTCGGTGCGGCCGATCAGGCCGGCACCAATGTGAATCGGATAGGCTCGGTCGCCCAGATCGACGTTGACAGTAATCATGCTTGTAGCGGCTTGGCGATGACGCCGGCCAGTTCGAGTTGCATCAGCACCATGTTGACGAGACCGTTGACCGACGGACGGCCGGTCTCGATGACGAAATCCGCGCATTCGCGGTACAGCGGGTCGCGTACTTCGTACAGCGCCTCGAGACGCCCCTTCGGATCGTCGGTCTGCAGCAGCGGGCGGTTCTTGTCCTTGCGCGTGCGCAGCCACAAATCGTGCGGATTGGCGCGCAGGTAGACGACGATGCCGTTGCTTTTGAGGCAGTCGCGATTTTCCGGGCGCAACACCGCGCCGCCGCCCGTCGCGAGCACGATGTTCTCGCGCTGGGTGAGATCGGCGATCACCTGCGTTTCGCGATCGCGAAACCCCGCCTCGCCCTCCAGCTCGAAGATCACCGGAATGCGCGCGCCCGTGCGGGCCTCGATTTCGTGGTCGGAGTCGAAGAACGTCCTGTCGAGACGACGCGCGACCGCACGGCCCACGGTGGTCTTACCCGCTCCCATAAGGCCGACGAAAAATACGTTTGCATGTGGGTCCCGCGCTTGCAACGGCTTCCTCTGCTTCAATCTTGCTGGTGTGTGGCGCAGCTTACTGGCAAAGCGGCTGCCTTGTCGAGCCTGCGCCGGCGCCTTCTGGCCCCGTTTTATCGGGATCCGCATCGCCCGCGTCGCGCCCATCGCAACGCGCATCGACGACGGTCGGCGTGATGAACACGACCAGTTCGTTGCGCTGGTCGCGCTGCGCGCGATGCCGGAAAAGCGCGCCCAGAAACGGTATTTTGCCCAAGAGCGGCACGCGCGTCACATCGTTCCGGTTCAGTTGTTCATAGATGCCGCCGATCGCGACCGTCCCGCCATTCTCGACCTCGACACGCGTCCGCACATGCTTCGTATGGATGGCCGGGCCGGCCGCCGTCGGCTCGCCGACGCTGTCCTTCGTCACATCGAGATCCAGCACCACGCGCCCGTCCGGCGTGATCTGCGGCTCGACCTCCAGCTTGAGCGTCGCACGGCGGAACTGCACGCCGCTCACGCCATTGCCCACCTTCGCCTGGTACGGCAGCTCCGAACCCTGCTCGACGATGGCCTTGACGCGGTCGGCCGTCACCACGCGCGGCCGCGAGACGATCTGGCCCCGCCCCTGCGCCTCCAGCGCGCTCAGCTCGACGTCGAGGACACGGCTGAGCGGCGCGGCGAACAGCGTGAAGCCGGCGGTCGCCGCGTCGAAGCCGCCGAGCGGCCGCGCGGCGAGGTCGAGCGCGTTGCGCGCGTCGGCCGTGAACGTGGCGCTCTCGCCCCCCCGACGGACGCCCCTGCGCCCGCAGCGCGACGCGTGCACCGAGGTTGCGCGAGAAGCCCTGCTCGCCCTCGACGATGCGGGCCTCGATCCGGACCTGCCGCGACGGCCGGTCGATCGCGTCGATCAGGCTCGCGATCTGCGCGAGGCGCGGCGCGAGATCGGTGACGAACAGCAGGTTCGTGCGCGGATCGGCCGCCGCGGCGCCGCGTTTCGACAGCAGGCGCTGGCCGGTCGCGCCGGCCAGCAGCCGCTGCACGTCCTGCGCGCGCGGGTAGTGCAGCGCGAACGTGCGGCTCGCGAGCGGCTCCAGATCGGCGGCCCGCGCATGCATTTCGAAGCGCTCGCGCTCCCGGGCGGCCAGCTCGGCCGCCGGCGTGACCCAGATCACGTTGCCGCGCCGGGACATCGCGAGCCCGTGCGTGTCGAGCAGCGTGTCGAATGCATCGCGCCAGCGCACATTGTTCAGACGTAACGTGACGGTGCCTCGCACCTGCTCGCCGACGACGATATTGAGCCCCGTGAACCGCGCGAATGCGTCGAACGCGGCCGCGAGCCCGGCGCCCTGCAGATTCAGCGAGATTCGTCGCGCGTCGTCCGCATCGTCGGGTTGCCGCGCAGCGGCGTCGCTCATTCGGGCCGGCGGCGCCAACGGAATCGGCGGCCCCTCCAGTTGCGGCGCCGGTGGAGCGGGCTCCGCCTGAAGCACCGCGCGAGCAGCCTGGCCGGACGGCGGCGGGCCGGCTTCCTCGGGAGCCGCGCTGTCCGCGCCGTCCACGCTCCCGTGCGGCAGCGGCAGACCCGGCGCCGGCGCCTCCACCGACGCGGCGGGCCAGACTGCCGGCAGCGGCGGCAACGACGCGCCCGCACCGGCCGCCGTCAATCCGGCCCAGACGGCGAGTACCCGACAGCCGTGCTTCATCATGGCCGCCCTCCGTCGTCCAGGACGACCCGGTGCGCGCCGTCCGCCGTCGCGAGCATCACCGCCGCGGGCTCGACGCGCACCACGCGCACTGCCCCCAGCGCTTCGCCGGGCGCCACGGCGGTGAACACGCCGTCTCCGTCGTCGAACAACGCGAGACCGGCACGCGCGTCGCGAATCGTGCCGGCGAGGCGGACCGCCCTCCCGTCGGCTTCCCCGCCGAACGGATCGGCGTCGAGCGCAGCGGCCTGAAGCGGCATCGTGCCGCGTGCGGACGATGCCGTCGGCAGCGCCGGATACACGTCGATAGACATGTCCACCCGTGTCGACTGCATGCCTCGCTCGACACGCAGCGCCGACGGCACCGCCAGCACCGGAAAGCGCGCCAGCCCGCCGACCATCGTCGACAGCGCGCGAAAGCCGCCGTCGGCAACGATACGCACGGCGCGCCGGCCATCCCGCGCCGCGCCGTCGGTGGGCTGCGGCTCGATCGATACGCCGTGCAGCCCGCTCGACGCGGCAAGATCGGCCAATTCCAGCATCAGCGCCGCCCATTCCGGCGCGCGGTCGCCATGCGCCGGCGGCAAACGGGTCTCGTGCCTTTGCTCCGCAGCCCCGAGTACGCGCTGCGCGTCGACCACACGCCCCTGCGCGGCGGCGAGCAACGCGCGACTCTGCGCGAGCCCGCTCCAGTCGGCCGTATTCGTCAGATGAATGCCGCCCGCCAGCACGGCCACGAACGTCAGCACGCAGCCGGCGGCATGCAGGGCCCCCGGCGAGACCCGCCGCATGCCGCCTGGCCACGCATCGCCACGCGGCGCAGGCCAATGCGTGATCGCCGTCATGCGCCGTCTCCCGTCGCGGTCCGCGACAGCATCGCGTCGTGCCAGCGCAATTGAACCGAAAACCGCAGCGGCAACCCGGCCAGTGGGACCGGCGCGCTGCTCGACACGGGTTTCAATGCATCCACGTCGATCCGCCAGTCGCGCTGCTCGCGCGCCATCCCGGCAAGCCATCGCGCGGCTGCCCGATAGCTCGTGGCACGCACCTCGAGCACGGCCCCGGCCGGCGTCGTGCGCAGCGTGTCGAGCCGGACGCCGTCGTCGCGCACCCGCGCCAGTGTCGCCAGCAGCCCCGCGGCGCGCTCGTACGGTGCGGCAAGCGCGGCGACCTGTGCATCGCGCCGCGCGATGACTGCCGCCGCATCGGCGGCGCGCGTCGCGGCATGCACCCGCGGCTGCAACTGCCGCAGCCGCGTCTCCACGCCTATGCGCGCGGCGTCCGCGCGCCACCGCATCCAGGTGGCCGCGCCCGTCCACAGTGCGGCGCCGAGCACGCCGAGCAGGATCGCCGCCCCGCACTGCACAGCCCGGCGACGCCGCAACGCGTGCGCCCGCCGCTCGCGGTACGGCAGCAGGTTGAAGCCGCCGAGTGCCGCCTGGTCGGCCATCATTCCCACACCCCGCGCAACGCCAGCCCGAATGCAACGGCGAATGCCGGGCCGCCCGGCATGCCGCCGGGCGCGCATGGCTGCCCGTCCCAGCCCGTGCAGTCGAACGGCACCACCGCCGAGCCAAGCACGTCGCCAATCTCCGCGACGGACGTATCGAAGCACGCGATGCTTCGCTCGTCCCCGGCGACGAACACACGGCGCACGGCGCCGAGCGCGCACCGGCGCAGCGCATCGGGAAGCGCCTCCGGAGGGAGGCCGGACAGCGTGAGCACCGGAACCGCCAGCGGCCCTTCGATTCGCCAGCCTCGCACCTCCGAGTCGCGGAACCAGAGCGCGGCGTACGAACCCTGCGCGTCGAGTTCGAACTGAGCGGCATAGCGCAACGCGCGCAGCATCGCGGCCGACTCGCCGTCGACCGCGGTCAGGTCGATACCGGCCTGGGCGGCCACGTCGATCCGCCGCTCCAGCAGCGCCAGCGGGGCCACGGCGACCGCGATTTCACCGGATCGCGCGCCGCCGTGCTGCCGCCAGTCGAACGCGAAACTGTCCGGCGCCAGCCCCGAGATGCGCTCGGCCGCCTGCCGCGCGGCGTCCGGGATGTCGTGACGCCCGGCCAGGTCGAGCGTCGCGGTACGTATCTCGTCATCGCGCAACGCCATCACGCCGCGCGTGTCACACCGCACGTCGGCCGCCGACAGCCGCGCGACGGCTGCCGCCAGCGCCCGCGCGACCGCGGCCCAGCGCGCGTCTTCCGGGCCGCCGCACAATCCGACAGGCTCCCGCTCGAGCCCCTCGACCCGCACGTCCGCGCCCCGGCCGCGCCGGCTCAGCACGACCACCCTCAGCTCGTCCGCGCCGATGTCGATCCCCGTCGACCGGTGCTTGCCCTGCGCCAACCGCGCTACCCATCGTCCCGCCATCCCAGCCTCCCGAAATCGTCGCGGCCCACGCCACGTTGCCGAGACCTGATTCTGCAAAGCGGCTTGCAGGGCCGACAGTCGGCCAAACGGCCAGCAGCGGCCGGCGGCGGCCGTGCGCGGGTCATACTGGCGGCCCGCCGACCCGCGGCTTGCCGGCGGGCGCCCCCCCCGCGCCAGGACCGGTGTTACCGGGCAGCTATAATCGCGGGACTGTTTTCCGGTGTGCCTATGCAATCCACGACTCCTACGTCCCCGCCTCCCGCCCCGGAGCCGAAGAAGAAGCGGCCCTGGTGGCAAAAAGTCCTGCTCGGCTTCGCCGCGATGTGCGTGGCCGCCGTCGTGGCCGGCGGCCTCGTGCTCGGCTATGCCCTCGTCATCGCCTGGCCCAACATGCCGTCGCTCGACGCGCTGACGGACTATCGCCCGAAGGTGCCGCTGCGCATCTATACGTCCGATCACGTGCTGATCGGCGAATTCGGCGAGGAGCGCCGCGACGTCGTGCATTTCAAGGACGTGCCCGACTCGCTGAAGAAGGCGATCCTCGCGATCGAGGACGCGCGCTTCTACGATCACGGCGGCGTCGACCTCACCGGCATCATCCGCGCCGGCTTCGTCGCGCTGACGAACGGCCACGCGTCGCAGGGCGCGAGCACGATCACGATGCAGGTCGCCCGCAACTTCTTCCTGTCGAGCGAGAAGACCTACACGCGCAAGATCTACGAGATGCTGCTCGCGTACCGGATCGAGCGCGCGCTGACGAAGGATCAGATTCTCGAGGTCTACATGAATCAGATCTATCTCGGCCAGCGCGCGTACGGCTTCGCGAGCGCCGCGCGGGTCTATTTCGGCAAGGACCTGAAGGACATCAGCCTCGCGGAAGCCGCGATGCTGGCGGGGCTGCCGAAGGCGCCGTCCGCGTACAACCCGGTCGTCAATCCGAAACGCGCGAAGGTGCGCCAGGAATACATCCTGCAGCGGATGCTCGAGCTGAACTTCATCACGCGCGAGCAGTACGACGAAGCCGTCGCGCAACCGCTCGTCGTCAAGGGCCCGGGACGCGATTTCAGCGTGCACGCCGAGTACGTCGCGGAAATGGTCAGACAGATGATGTACGCGCAGTACCGCGAGGAAACCTACACACGCGGCTTCAACGTCGTCACGACGATCGATTCCGCGGACCAGCAGGTCGCGTACACCGCGCTGCGCAAGGGCATCATGGATTACGAGCGCCGCCACGGCTATCGCGGGCCGGAAGGCTTCATCGAGCTGCCCGCCGGTGCCGACGACCGCGAACAGGCGATCGACGACGCGCTGCTCGAACATCCCGACAACGGCGAGCTGATTGCCGCGGTCGTCACGGCCGCGAGCCCGCGCCAGATCACGGTGGCATTCATCGACGGCAGCACGGCGACGGTCGAGGGCGACAACCTGCGCTTCGCGTCGGGCGCGCTGTCGGCCAACGCGCAGCCGAACCGCCGCATCCGCCCCGGCGCGATAGTGCGCGTCGTGAAGAACGACACCGGCAAGTGGTCGATCACGCAATTGCCGCAGGTCGAAGGCGCGTTCCTGTCAATCGTCCCGCAGGACGGCGCGATCCGCTCGCTCGTCGGCGGCTTCGACTACAACAAGAACAAGTTCAACCACGTCACGCAGGCGTGGCGGCAACCGGGTTCGTCGTTCAAGCCGTTCATCTACTCGGCGTCCCTCGACAAGGGCCTCGGGCCGGCCACCGTGATCAACGACGGCCCGCTGTATTTCAGTGCCGCGGAAACGGGCGGCCAGCCGTGGGAGCCGAAGAACTACGGCGGCGGCTTCGAAGGCCCGATGTCGATGCGCACCGCGCTGCAGCGCTCGCGCAACCTCGTGTCGATCCGGATCCTGAACCACATCGGCACGAAGTACGCGCAGCAGTACATCACGCGCTTCGGCTTCGACGCCGAGCGCCATCCGGCCTACCTGCCGATGGCACTCGGCGCCGGCCAGGTCACGCCGCTGCAGATGGCCGGCGCGTACTCGGTGTTCGCGAACGGCGGCTACCGCGTCAATCCTTACCTGATCGCCGAAGTCACCGATCCGAACGGCGCGATCGTCGCCCGCGCGCAACCGCTCGTCGCCGAGCAGAACGCGCCGCGCGCGATCGACGCGCGCAACGCGTACGTGATGAACAGCCTGCTGCAGAGCGTCGCGCAGCGCGGCACGGGCGCACGGACCAACATCCTGAAGCGCACCGACCTCGCGGGCAAGACCGGCACGACGAACGATTCGCACGACGCGTGGTTCGCCGGCTACCAGCACACGCTCGCCGCGATCGCGTGGATCGGCTACGACAACCCGCGCAGCCTCGGCGATCGCGAAACGGGCGGCGGCCTGTCGCTGCCGGTCTGGATCGACTACATGGGCGCGGCGCTGAAGGGCGTGCCCGAGTTCAAGCCGACGATGCCCGACGGTGTCGAATCGCTCGGCAGCGAGCTGTACTTCACCGAATTCACGCCGGGTCACGGCTTCGTGTCGACGGTCGGCGTACCGCAGGCACCGGCCGCGCAGGGCGTCGACGAAGCGGTCCCGCACGTCGACGAACAGGAAAAGCAGGACATCATGAACCTGTTCCGCGGCCACTGACACACGGCCCGGACATGAAAAAAGCGCCCCGCGGGGCGCTTTTTCTTTGGCGGCAACGCTCGGGCTCCGGCGCCCCGGCACGTCACAGGCTGAACGTGATCGGCAAGCCGGCCTGCTGGGTCGCGTATTCGGAGAGCGCCGAGAAGAACTCGGTGCCCGTGCGCGTATCGCGCCATTGACCGTCGACGAAACGGTAGTGGAATCCGCCCGCCTTCGCGGCGATCCACACTTCCTTCATCGGCGGCTGCAGGTTGACGATGATCTTCGAGCCGTTCTCGAACGTCAGCGTCAGGACGCTGCCGTTACGCTCCAGATCGATGTCGTGGTCGCCGTCGTTCGCGGCGTCGACAGTACGCTCGACGGCCATCAGCACGGCCTCGGCACGGGTCAGGTATTCGGTATCGGACATGCTAAACTCTATCGGTTCAATTGTTCAGGGACGATCATGCGAGTCGTTTTCCGGATGAGCGCGATTGTAGCGGCTTTGGCGATTCTTGCCGGCTGCGGTCAAAGCGGCGCGCTCTATCTGCCCACCGTGCCTCCGATGCCCAAGCCGCTCCAGCAGCAGGATACGCCGCCGTCGGACGTGAAACCGACCGATGAAAACGCGTCGTCCGACGACACACCCGACACGTCGGGCTCGCCGCTCACGCTGTCGCCCGAGCTGTCGAGCGGCGCATCGACCATGCCCGCGCCGGCATCGAGCCCGGCCGCCGCGAAGTAACGACGCGAGGCCGCACGCGCGGCCGGCGAAACGAGGCGATGACTTCCAGTCATCGCCTTTTGTTTTTCCAGGCCGCGCCGTCACGCACGCACGCGCCGCCATCCCCATGCGATCAGCCGCCAGCCGAGCAGCACGGCGACGATGGCCGCATAGAGCTTCGGCTGCGCGAGATTGTGCTTGCCGGCCCGCATCCACCAGAAGTGCAGCACGCCGAACAGCGCGATCGCGTAGATCGTGCGATGCAGCGTCGCCCAGTGGCGGCCGAGCCGGCGCACCATCGCGCGCGTCGATGTCGCGGCGAGCGGGATCAGCAGCACGAACGCGGCAAAGCCGACCGTGATGAACGGACGCTTGCCGACGTCCTTCAGGATCGCGACGACGTCGAACCACTTGTCGAACCACAGGTAGGTCGTGAAGTGCAGCGTCGCGTAGAAGAACGCGAACAGCCCGATCATCCGGCGAAAACGCAGCAGCGCGGCGAACCCCGTCATGCGCCGCAGCGGCGTGACGGCGAGCGTGATGCACAACAAGACGAGCGTCCAGAGGCCCGTCGAACGCGTGATGAATTCGATCGGATTCGCGCCGAGCCGGTCGGTCAGCCCGAACAGCACGAGACGCGCGAGCGGATAGAGGCCGGCCGCGAACACCAGCACCTTGGCCGGCACGAGCCAGCGCGGCGCGGCGGGTCGGACCGCACCGTTTCGCGCCGCGCGCGCGGCCGGCCCGGCGCCCGCGGCACGCGCGGGCGTGAGCGTCGGAGGAGGCATGTCGTTTCTCACGGTCGCGTTCAGAAGTTCTTCTTCAGGTCCATGCCCTGATACATCGACGCGACGAGATCGCCGTAGCCGTTGAACATCAGCGTCTTGCGCTTCGGCGTGAAGAAGCCGTCCTCGCCGATGCGCCGCTCGGTCGCCTGGCTCCAGCGCGGATGATCGACGTTCGGATTCACGTTCGAATAAAAGCCGTACTCGTTCGACGCGTAGGTGTTCCAGCTCGTCTTCGGCTGCTTGTCGACGAAGCGGATCTTCACGAGCGACTTCGCGCTCTTGAAGCCGTACTTCCAAGGCACGACGATCCGCACCGGCGCGCCGTTCTGGTTCGGCAGCACCTGCCCGTAGACGCCCATCGTCAGCAGCGTCAGCGGGTTCATCGCCTCGTCCATCCGCAGCCCTTCCGAATACGGCCAGTCGAGGACGGGCGTCGACAGACCGGGCATCTGCGACGGATCGGCCAGCGTGATGAACTGCACGTATTTCGCGTTGCCGGTCGGCTGCACGCGCTTGATCAGCTCGGACAGCGGCACACCGATCCACGGAATCACCATCGACCATCCCTCGACGCAGCGCAGCCGGTACACGCGCTCCTCGAGCGGCGCGAGCTTCATCAGTTCGTCGAGATCGAACACCTTCGGGTGCAGCACCTCGCCCTCGACGCTCACACGCCACGGGCGCGGCCGCAACGTGCCGGCGTTCTGCGCCGGGTCGCTCTTGTCGGTGCCGAACTCGTAGAAGTTGTTGTAGGACGTGATGTCCTTGAACGGCGTCACCTTGTCGGCGGCGACGAACTTCGGATTCGTTTTTGCCGCGAGCTTCGTCGCCCGCGCGTCGGGCGACGCATACGCGGCGAATGCCGCGCCGCTGCCGCCGAGCAGCCCGCCCGCCGCCGCGAGGCCGGCCGCCTGCAATACGCGCCGCCGGTTCTCGAATACCGCGCGCGGCGTGACCTCGCTGGACGAAATATCACCGCCGGTCAGTACGTTCCGCAAAGGGCGTTTGATCCACATCGTGCTGTTCCTCCTGCATGCGCGGCGCGCATGCTTCATGAGCGTTCGACCCGGCCCGTCGTGCGCCGTTCGACGCCCGGTTCGCCCGCCCGTTACAAAACAAAACCGCCGGGCACGCAGTGCACCGGCGGTTCGATAGTCGGACGAGCGGCGGAAATCTTACAACTTGCCGTAGCTGTGCAGCCCCGACAGGAACATGTTGACGCCGAGGAACGCAAACGTCGTGACCAGCAGGCCGGTGAGCGCCCACCATGCAGCGACCGCGCCGCGCAGGCCCTTCATCAGCCGCATGTGCAGCCACGCCGCGTAGTTCAGCCATACGATCAGCGCCCAGGTTTCCTTCGGGTCCCAGCTCCAGTAGCCGCCCCATGCCTCGGCTGCCCACAGCGCACCGAGGATCGTCGCGATCGTGAAGAACGCGAAACCGACCGCGATCGACTTGTACATCACGTCGTCGAGCACTTCGAGCGTCGGCAGGCGATCGGCGAGCACGCCGCGCTCCTTCATCAGGTACGCGACCGACACCATCGCCGACAGCGCGAAGCTGCCGTAGCCGATGAAGTTCGCCGGCACGTGGATCTTCATCCACCAGCTCTGCAGCGCCGGCACGAGCGGCTGGATCTGCTGCGCATCGCGCGCGACCGAGTACCACATCAGGAAGCCGACCGCCGCGCTGATCACCAGCAGCACGAACGCGCCGAGCGAACGCGTGCCGTAGTGGCCTTCGTAATACAGGTACAGCAATGCGGTAATCAGGCTGAACAGCACGAACACTTCATAGAGGTTCGAAACCGGGATGTGGCCGACGTCCGAGCCGATCAGGTAGGACTCGTACCAGCGCACCATCAGCCCCGTGAAGCCCATCAGCACGGCGACCCACGTGAGCTTCTGGCCGATCGCGGCGCCCGTTTCCGAGCGCGCGAGCAGGCCGATCCAGTAGAAGATCGTCGCGAGCACGAACAGCGCGCTCATCCACAGGATCGCCGACTGGCTCGACAGGAAGTACTTGAGGAAGAACGCCGAATCGGCGCGCGCGAGATCGCCCTGGTAGATCTGGATCGACAGCAGCGACAGCACGGCGATCGACGCCATCATCAGCCGCGCGGGCTTCCAGCGCCAGCCGAGCGCGACGAGCGCCGGCACGGTGCCGATCATCACCGCCTTGTCGTAGTAATCCATGTGCGCGTTGTAGTGCACGAGCGCATAGCCCGCGCCCGCCACGAGCGCCAGAGCGAACAGCCAGTCGAACAGCGACAGGCGCGCGAGGAAAGGACGGTCGTCGAACAGCGGCGACGAAACCGGCGCCTGGGCCGACGCCGCACGGGAAGAGGAAACTTGCGTGAGATCCATGATGTTACCGGGTGGAATTCTCGGAATCGGAACCGCCGCCGGCAGGCGGGCGGGCCGTCGATGCCGCACCGGCGGGCGCGGCGTCGCGAGGTGCGGCGCGCAAGGCGACGCCGGCCGCGTCGCGCGTCTGCACGAATTCTTTCTCGAAATCGAAGGTCTTGCGGGCCGTGGACATCGCCATCACCACATCGACGCCCGAACCGGCGTCCTTCAGCCAGAACCAGAGGCGCCGCTCGCGCACGTAGAACATCGAGAAGATGCCGGCGACCAGCAGCAGGCTGCCAAGATACACCAGATTCTTGCCGGGTGCGCGCGTCAACTGAAATACCGAAGCTTGCACTTGCTTGAATGAGTCAAGCTGCAAATAGACCGGCGATCCATACAAAAAGCTGTCGGATAGCGCATTGATCGCGTTCTGCACGAAGCGGATCGTCTCGGTGCCCTGCTGGGCGGCCGGCTCGCCGGCACGCTCGCGCGCGATCTGCCAGACCTCCCACATCGAGCCTTCGAGCATCCGCAGCAGCAGGCTCGCCGCCTTCTCCTGCTCGGCCTTCGGCACCGAGCGGTCGATGAACGTCGCCACCGCCTGGAAGCCGCCGACCGGCTGGCCGTCGGCACCGCGGCCGACGCTGTCGTCGCTTGCAGCAAAAAGGGTCAGCACCTTCGATGCGCTGTCCTGCAGGCGGCCGCGCAGCGATGCGTCGGTGCCCGGCAGCGAACGCTGCGCGAAGCGCGCGGCGGCCTCGGCGCGCACGGCCGGATCCTCCAGCGCGGCGCGCAGGCGCATCCATTCGCCGATCGAATCCTGGCTGTCGGCCGGGATCCGCATGTAGCGGAACGGATCGTTCGGGCTCGCGCGCACGCCGGCGAGGAACACGCGCTCGCCGTTCATGTCGACGGGCAGCATGTAGTTGTTGAATTCGCGCGCCTGGCCGTCCTTGCCGCGGATCTTGTACTGCACCGACGGGCCGATGTTGTGGAGCTGCGTCGGCTTCGACGTCTTCGCGCCCGAGCCGAGCCGCTCGTCGAACACTTCCTTCAGCGAGCTCGTCGTCGCGACGCCGCGCACGTCCGGCTTGCCGTTCGCGTCGGCCATGTTCTCGACGTTGATCGCGCGGAAATCGGAGAACTCGATCGTGTCGCCGTCGGCGCCGGGCACCTGCAGCGGCGCCGAACTGCCGATCGTGCCCTTCACGGGGAGGGTCGTCGCGCTGCCGCCCGTCATCGGGTAGGCCGTCATCTGCATCTGCGAGCCGCCGTCCTGGAAGCTCGACTGGTAGATCGACACGCCCTTGTACGTGAACGGCTTGTTGACCTCGACGCGCGCCGGGATCTTCTGGCCGGTCTCGCGATCGATCACGACGATGTCGCTCGCGAACAGCTTCGGCATGCCCGTCGTGTAGTAGTCGACGATGAACTTGTTCAGCTGGATCGAGAACGGCAGATCCTGGATCAGCGAGCCGCTCGGCTGGTTCAGGATCGCGGTCGACACGAACTGGCCCTCGGGCACCCACGCGTAGCCGCGGAACGTCGGGTTCGACGCGGACAGCCGATGGTCGGGCGAGATCTCGCTGATCGTCGCGCTCGTGTTGACCGGGCTCTTGCCGAACATCCACATCTGGAATTTGATCGGCAGGTTGCTGTCGAGCAGGCCGCCGATACAGATCACGACGATCGCGAGGTGGGCGGAGATGTAGCCCCACTTGGTCATCGCGCCGCGCTTCGCGGAGATCAGCGTCGCGCCGTCGTTTTCACGCACGACGTGCTTGTAGCCGGCCTTGGTGACGAAGGTGGCGACCGTCGCCGCGACGCTCGCGCGCGTGCCGGAAGCCGAGTACTCGGCCTTGTGGTGGAACGCGCGCAGGCTGCCTTCGCGGACCTTGTCCTTCCAGCTCTTCGCATCGGCGAGCATCTTCGGCGCGTTGCGGATCACGCACAGCGAGATCGACACGACGAGGAAGATCAGGATCAGCATGAACCACCACGCGCTGTACACGTTGTACAGGCCGAGCGAGCGGAAGATGTCCGCCCAGAACGGCCCGAACTGGTTCACGTAGTTCGGATACGGATCGTCCTGGGTCAGGACCGTCCCGATGATGCTCGCGATCGACAGCACCACCAGCAGCGCGATCGCGAAGCGCATCGAGCTCAGCAACTCGACCGCGCGCCTCGACGCACCCTGACCCGACTTCGACTGCAACCCCGACGTGGTAACGCTCATTCAAACTCCAACTGACAACAAAAAAGGGCAAGGCGGCCGCACTGGCGCGGCGCCCCACCCTTTTCTTGTTCTGGCTCCGGCCGCCCTGCGGGCGACCGGTCATTCGGTTCGCGACCGGCCGGTCAACGCAGGCCCGCGATGTAATCCGCGACGGCCTTGATCTCGTTGTCCGACAGGCGCGTGGCGATCTGATGCATCGCCTCGTTGTTGTTGCGCGCGCCGGCACCCTGCTGGAACGCGGTCAACTGCGCGACCGTGTAATCGGCCCACTGCCCCGACAGACGCGGATACTGGACCGGCATCCCCTGCCCCGTCGGCCCGTGACAGCTCGCGCAGGCAGGGACGCCCTTCTCCGCGATGCCGCCGCGATAGATCTTCTGGCCGACCGGCACGGTCGCCGCGTCGCGTGCGGTACCGAGCTTCGTCGTCTGCGACCCGTAGTACGCGGCGACGTTGCGCATGTCGTCCGCGCTCAACGCGCTCGCGAATCCGACCATCACCGCGTTGTTGCGCGCCGGCCCCTTCGCGCCCGGCTGCGTCTTGAAGTCGTTCAGTTGCTTGACCAGATATTCGGGATGCTGGCCGGCCAGCTTCGGGAAACTGGCCGATGCGCTATTGCCGTCGGCGCCGTGACACGACGCGCAGACCTGCCCGGCAATCGCCTTGCCGCGGTCGAGATCCGGCTTTGCCGCATCCGCCGCGTTTGCCTCCGCTACGAAACCTACGAACCCTGCTGCAACCTGAAGCACCATCAGAGACTTGCACAGTCGATTCATTCGCACACCCTGTTTCGTCTTGTGGGAATTTGAGGTTCTGCAAAAAACGACGGCGACCAGTCTACCGCAGAAGCCACATAAAAGCGCGAGGCAGGCGCCGGGTGGCCTTCGGTAAAACCGCCGTATTGTACAATATCGCGTTGAAAGCTCCCGCGCCTATCGGGGCTACCCCGCCTCCACCAAGCGGCTCGCGCCGCCCGTCCTTCCGGTTCCCATGGCCTTTCTGCTCCATCAAGCCCGCTTCTACACGACCGTCAACCATCTGCGCGACCTGCCGCCGACGGTCCAGCCGGAAATCGCGTTCGCGGGCCGCTCGAATGCCGGCAAGTCGACGGCGATCAACGTGCTGTGCAACCAGAAGCGGCTGGCCTTCGCGTCGAAGACGCCCGGCCGCACGCAGCATATCAACTACTTCTCCGTCGGCCCGGCCGCCGAGCCCGTCGCGAACCTCGTCGACCTGCCCGGCTACGGCTATGCGGAAGTGCCCGGCGCCGCCAAGGCGCACTGGGAGATGCTGCTGTCGTCCTACCTCGCGACGCGTTCGCAGCTCTGCGGCCTGATCCTGATGATGGATTCGCGCCGTCCGCTGACCGACCTCGATCGCCGCATGATCGAGTGGTTCACGCCGACCGGCAAGCCGATCCACACGCTGCTGACCAAGTGCGACAAATTGACGCGCCAGGAAAGCATCAACGCGCTGCGGACCACGCAAAAGGGGCTCGATGCGTATCGCGACCAGGGCGTCCAGGGCAAGCTGACGGTCCAGCTGTTCTCCGCGCTGAAGCGCACGGGGCTCGACGAGGCACATGAGCTGATCGAGAGCTGGGTGCGGCCGTCCGTCGCCGACGAAAAAGGCGAGCCTGTAGCACAATGATCGGGCAACGCGCGGCCGGGATCGGCGGCGCGCACCTGATGGCGCCTGCGGATTCGGCCGGCTCATAAAAAAACCCGCCGTTGGACGGCGGGTCAAACAGCCTAATCGAAAAACGACAGGCACCCGCTCAGGGAGGAGAAGCGGGGAGCTGCACGCGACGCGTGCCGCTCGATCGCTATCATATACCAACGCTCTCAAAAATCACCTAAGGGTTCCGTAAGGTCCTTACCGCCCTGATTTCTGCCAAATCGCCATGAGCTTCCATCCGCTTCATCGTCCGCGCCGGATGCGCCGCGACGACTTCTCCCGCCGCCTGATGCGCGAAAACCGCCTGACCACCGACGACCTGATCTACCCGGTGTTCGTCGTCGAAGGCACCAACGAACGGCAGCCGGTGCCGTCGATGCCCGGCGTCGAGCGCGTGTCGGTCGATCTGCTGATGCACGTCGCCGAGCAATGCGTCGAACTCGGCGTGCCCGTGCTGTCGCTGTTCCCCGCCATCGAGCCGTCGGTGAAGACGCCCGACGGCCGCGAGGCAGCCAATCCGGAAGGCCTGATTCCGCGCGCGGTGCGCGAGCTGAAGAAACGCTTCCCCGAGCTCGGCGTGCTGACCGACGTCGCGCTCGACCCGTACACGAGCCACGGCCAGGACGGCGTGCTCGACGAGAACGGCTACGTGATCAACGACGACACGATCGAGATCCTGATCGATCAGGCGCGCGCGCAGGCTGAAGCCGGCGTCGACATCGTCGCGCCGTCGGACATGATGGACGGCCGCATCGGCGCGATCCGCGAAATGCTGGAAAGCGACGGCCACATCCACACGCGGATCATGGCCTATTCGGCCAAGTTCGCGTCGGCGTTCTACGGTCCGTTCCGCGATGCGGTCGGCTCGGCATCCAACCTGGGCAAGGGCAACAAGATGACCTACCAGATGGATCCGGCGAACAGCGACGAAGCGCTGCGCGAAGTGCGCCTCGACATCGACGAAGGCGCCGACATGGTGATGGTCAAGCCCGGCATGCCGTATCTCGACATCGTGCGCCGCGTGAAGGACGAGTTCCGCTTCCCGACCTACGTGTACCAGGTGAGCGGCGAATACGCGATGCTGAAGGCGGCCGCGATGAACGGCTGGCTCGACCACGACAAGGTCGTGCTCGAATCGCTGCTCGCGTTCAAGCGCGCCGGCGCCGACGGCGTGCTCACGTACTTCGCGCTCGACGCCGCACGCCTGCTGAAAGCGCAGCGCTGATCGCGCGCCGGCAGGCCCAACGAAAAACGGCGGGACACTTCGGTGTTCCGCCGTTTTTTGTTTACCGGCGATCGAAGCCGATGCCGCGTCGAACGCCCTCGTTCGCTACACCGTCGGGACGGCGGCGCGGTCGAGGCTGCGCAGGAACGTCTCGGCCGCCTGATAACCGACCACGCGCCCGATCTCGTTGCCGCTGCGATCGAAGAAGATGATGCCCGGCGGCCCGAACAGGTTGAAGCGCTTGAGCAGCGCCTGGTCGTCCGGATTGTTCGCGGTGACGTCCGCGCGCACGAGGTGGAGCTGTGCGAGACGCGCCTGCACGCGAGCGTCGGTAAACGTCAGATGCTCCATCTCCTTGCAGCTCACGCACCAGTCCGCGTAGAAGTCGAGCATCACGGGCTTGCCAGACGTCTTCAGCAGCGCGTCGAGTTCGCCGCTGGAGCGCACCGACGCAAACGCGGGGCCGTCCTGCGCGGCGGCCGCGCCGGCAGCCGCAGCGCCGCCGGACGCCGCCGTGCGTGCCGCCAGCACGGCCAGCGGCTTCACGGGATCCGTCGAGCCGGCCGCCAGGCCGACGAGCAGCGTCGCGGCCCAGATCGCGAGCGCGGCGCCAAGGCCCCTGCCGAGGCGGCGCCAGATCGACGCGGCGCCGGCATTCGGCGTGAACAGGCCGAGCGCCGCGGCCGCGACCAGCAGCCACAACGCGGCGAGCACCATCTTCAGGCCGCCTGCCAGCACCGGCCACACGATCCACAGCGCGGCCGCGAGCAGCACGATGCCGAAGAACACCTTCACGCCGTCCATCCACGCGCCTGCGCGCGGCAGCACCGTCCCGGCACCGACGCCGACGACCAGCAGCGGCACGCCGAGCCCCAGCCCCATCGCGAACAGCGCCGCCCCGCCGAGCAGTGCATTGCCGGTGTGCGCAATGAAGGCGAGCACGGCGAACAGCGGCGCCGTCATGCATGCGCCGACGACCAGCGCCGACAACGCGCCCATCGCCGCGACCGCGACGAAGTGGCCGCCCTGTCGCGCGCTCGAGGCTTCGGCCGCGCCGTTCTGCCAGCGTGCGGGCAACGCAATGTCCTTGCCCGAGATCAGCGATACCGCGAACGCGGTCAGCAGCACGCCGAACGCGCCGAGCACCCACGGGTTCTGCAGCCACGCGCCGAGGCTCTGGCCGACCAGTGCCGCGGCAATGCCGAGCACCGTGTAGACGAGCGCCATGCCGACCACATAGGTCAGCGACAGCGCGAGGCCGCGTGCATGTGTCGCCCGCGTGCCCTGGCCGATGATGATCGCGGACACAATCGGGATCATCGGGTACGAGCAGGGCAGGAGGCTCAGCACGACACCCGCGACGAAATACAGGGCGACGATCGTGAAGAAGCCGTGGCCTTCGAGCAGCGACTGCGCGAAATCGGCGCTCGTGACCTTGTCGAACCAGCTGCCCGCGGCCGCCGCGTCTCCACCGGACGACGACGCGGCGCCGAGCGCCGCACCGCCGACCTTCACGACGTGCTCGGCCGGCGGATAGCAGATCCCTTCGTCCGCACAGCCCTGCGACGTCACCGCGAGGTCGAACGGCCCGGCCGCCTGCTTCACCGGCACGTGGATGACGACTTCGTCGCGATAGGTCTCGACGTTCTTCTGGAACGTCTGGTCGAACTTCACGTGGCCGGCCGGGAATTGCGGCTCGCCAAGCGTCGCCTGTCCGCTCTTCACCGCGAACGCGAACCGCTCGCGGTACAGGTAATAGCCGTTGGCGACCTTGAAGCGGACGTCCACCTGCCCCGGCGACTCGCTCGCGCTGAACTTGAACGCGACCGACGGATCGAGGAAATCGTCGGCCGCGCGCGCGACCGACAGGCCGCCCAGCATGACCGCGAACGACAACAGGACTGCCAGGAACCGCAGCGCGCGCACGCGCACGGAAAGCGCCATACCGTTAAACATGAAATAGACGTTGAGTTTCGCTGGTCACCCACTGGCCATACGCGGCCGACGCCGTCGTTTGCCACGAGACGATTTCGGGCGTCTCGTACGGATGATGCGCGAGAATAAATCGCTCCAGTTCGAGCGCCCGCACGGGGCTCGTCTTGAACAGCAACTGGATCTCGTCGGCCGTTTCGACCTTGCCCTGCCAGTGATAGCGCGACTTGATCGCGCCGAGCTCCGACACGCATGCGGCCAGCCGCGCGTCGAGCGCGCCATCGGACAGCGCCGCGGCCGTCGCCGCATCGGGCACCGTCGTCAGCATCAGCACCACTATCATCCGCGCCCTCCTGGCTGGTCTACCGGCTCCGGCCGGCGCGGATTGCCTGTCCTCGGATCGCGTCGGCTGCCCGTATCGTAGCGCAGCCCGCGCAATGCTGCCGGCGCCGGCCTGCGACAATCGATCGCAGCCGGCATCTCGAAAACAAAAAGGGCCAAGCAATTGCTCGGCCCTTTTCAGATACTGCGGCGTACCGGAAGCTTACTCGGCTTCTTGCACGTTTTCCGTTTCGTCGACTTCCGGACGGTCGAGCAGTTCGACCAGTGCCATCGGTGCGTTGTCGCCCACGCGGAAGCCGAACTTCAGCACGCGCAGGTAGCCGCCCGGACGGTTCGCGAAACGCGGACCGAGCACGTCGAACAGCTTCGCCACCGAGTCACGATCGCGCAGGCGGTTGAACGCCAGGCGACGGTTTGCCAGCGACGGCTTCTTGCCGAGCGTGATCAGCGGCTCGACGACTTTACGGAGTTCCTTCGCCTTCGGCAGCGTCGTCTTGATGACTTCGTGCTCGATCAGCGAGTTGGACATGTTACGGAGCATAGCCAGACGGTGGCTGCTCGTGCGGTTCAGTTTCCGCAGACCATGACGATGGCGCATTTCAGTTTCCTTGATTCAAAGTTTTGATCCAGCTCTTCTATCGCACCCCGAGGGTGCACGGGCCGGTAGCGAAAAAAAGCAAGATGCGGATTTTAAAGGAAAATCCGCATCTTTGCCAACTACAGCAACAACCGGGCTTACTTGTCGAGACCAGCCGGCGGCCAGTTCTCGAGCTTCATGCCCAGCGTGAGACCGCGCGAAGCGAGCACTTCCTTGATCTCGTTGAGCGACTTGCGACCGAGGTTCGGCGTCTTCAGCAGCTCGTTTTCCGTGCGCTGGATCAGGTCGCCGATGTAGTAGATGTTCTCGGCCTTCAGGCAGTTCGCCGAACGAACCGTCAGCTCGAGATCGTCCACCGGACGCAGCAGGATCGGGTCGATCTGCGGCGCGCGCGACGGTGCTTCGGCTGCCGTTTCCGTGCCTTCCAGCGCCGCGAACACGGACAGCTGGTCGACCAGGATGCGGGCCGATTGACGGATCGCTTCTTCCGGCGTGATCACGCCGCTCGTCTCGATGTTCATCACGAGCTTGTCGAGGTCGGTACGCTGCTCGACACGTGCGCTTTCGACCGCGTAGCTCACGCGGCGAACCGGCGAGAACGATGCGTCGAGGACGATGCGGCCGATGATCTTGGCCGTGTCTTCGCCATAACGACGGACGTTGCCGGGCACATAGCCGCGACCCTTTTCGATCTTGATCTGAACGTCGAGCTTGCCGCCCTTCGACAGGTGCGCAATCACGTGATTCGGGTTTATGACTTCGCAATCGTGGGCCAGTTCGATATCGCCGGCCGTGACAACGCCTTCACCTTCCTTGCGCAGCGTAACCGTCACTTCGTCACGGTTATGCAGCTTGAACACCACGCCCTTCAGGTTCAGCAGCAGGTTGACGACGTCTTCCTGCACGCCGTCCAGCGTCGAGTACTCGTGCACCACGCCTGCGATCGTGACTTCGGTCGGCGCGTAGCCAACCATCGACGACAGCAGCACGCGGCGAAGCGCATTGCCCAAGGTATGGCCGTAACCGCGTTCGAACGGTTCCATGACCACCCGCGCGTGGTTCTCGCCCAGCGATTCCACGGCGATGATCTTGGGTTTCAGCAAACTGGTTTGCATGGGTTTTCCTTTTCAATACCCTCGGCTCGTTACACCGATAAGGCTGACCGGTAACAACCAGAAAATAAACAGCCGAGGCCCTTCCTTGCGCAACGCAATCGGGGTACCTCGGCCGTCAATCGGATTAACGCGAATACAATTCGACGATCAGGCTTTCGTTGATGTCGCCTGCGATCTCGGCGCGTTCCGGCATTTGCTTGAACGTGCCTTCGAACTTCTTCGCATCGACTGCAACCCAGCTCGGCATGCCGCCTTGCTCGGCCAGCGACAGCGCTTCGACGATACGCGCTTGCTTCTTCGCCTTTTCGCGGATCGCGACGACGTCACCTGCCTTCACTTGCTGCGACGGGACGTTTGCGACGACGCCGTTCACGGTGATCGACTTGTGGCTCACCAGCTGACGCGCTTCAGCGCGGGTCGAGCCGAAGCCCATGCGATACACGACGTTGTCGAGGCGCGACTCGAGCAGTTGCAGCAGGTTTTCACCCGTGTTGCCCTTGCGGCGGTCGGCTTCAGCGAAGTAGCGGCGGAACTGACGCTCCAGCACGCCGTAGATGCGCTTGACCTTCTGCTTTTCACGCAGCTGCGTACCGTAGTCGGACGTACGTGCGCCCGAGGTACGGCCGTGCTGGCCCGGCTTGCTGTCGAGCTTGCACTTGTCGGCGAGCGAGCGGCGTGCGCTCTTCAGGAACAGGTCGGTGCCTTCACGGCGGGACAGCTTGGCTTTGGGGCCGATATAACGTGCCACTTTGCATTCCTTTATCAATCAGTCACGCGAACCGAAATCCGCGCTAGTCCGCTCCCTTTGGGGCGAACGGTGGGCTTAGTCAATCAAAAAAGCAACGCCCGTCGACGCTGAGCGGCGACAGGCAATGCGCTAGCACGAACGTGCCAGCACATCCTTAGATACGACGACGCTTCGGCGGACGGCAGCCGTTGTGCGGAATCGGGGTGACGTCCGAAATCGCGGTGATCTTGATGCCGAGGCCGTGCAGTGCGCGCACTGCCGACTCGCGACCCGGGCCCGGGCCCTTGATCCGCACTTCCAGATTCTTCACGCCGTATTCCATCGCGACGCGGCCAGCCGACTCGGCTGCGACCTGAGCAGCGAACGGCGTCGATTTGCGCGAGCCCTTGAAGCCCTGACCGCCCGACGTCGCCCATGCCAGAGCGTTGCCTTGGCGATCGGTGATCGTGATGATCGTATTGTTGAACGACGCGTGAACGTGAACCACGCCTTCAGCGACGTTCTTCTTAACCTTCTTGCGAACGCGTTGCGCCGCGGTGTTCGAAGCCTTAGCCATTACGTTTTCCTGTAACTGTCAGTTCCGCTTACTTCTTCAGCGCTTGCGCTGCACGACGCGGACCCTTACGGGTACGTGCGTTCGTACGCGTACGCTGACCGCGCATCGGCAGGCCCTTGCGATGACGGACGCCACGGTAGCAACCGAGGTCCATCAGGCGCTTGATGTTCATCGTCACTTCACGGCGCAGATCGCCTTCGACGACAAACTTGCCCACTTCTTCACGCAGCTTTTCCAGGTCTGCGTCGGTCAGATCCTTGACCTTCTTCGAAAAATCGACGCCAGCTGCCACGCAGATGCTGCGCGAACGGGTGCGGCCGACACCAAAGATAGCCGTCAGGCCGATCTCGGTGTGCTGGTGATTCGGGATGTTAACCCCTGCGATACGAGCCATTGTTTTTCCTCAAACAAAAAGCGCAAACAAACGCGCGGTCAGCCTTGGCGCTGCTTGTGGCGCGGATCCGAGCTGCAGATCACGCGAACGACGCCTTTGCGCTTGATGATCTTGCAATTGCGGCAAATGCGCTTAACCGATGCCATCACTTTCATGATAATACCCTTTTTTCAAATCACTTCGCCCGGAACACGATCCGCGCACGAGACAGATCGTAAGGCGTCAACTCAACCGTCACCTTGTCGCCCGGCAGGATACGGATGTAGTGCATCCGCATCTTCCCGGAAATATGTCCCAATACGACATGGCCGTTTTCCAGCTTCACACGGAAGGTCGCATTCGGGAGGTTTTCAATCACCTCTCCCTGCATCTGGATTACATCGTCTTTGGCCATAGTCCTTAACGCATCGGGATGTTGCCGCCCTTGAAGTTCGCCTTCTTGAGCAGAGACTCATACTGTTGCGACATAACGTACGACTGCACCTGCGCCATAAAGTCCATCGTGACGACGACAATGATCAGCAGCGACGTTCCACCAAAATAAAACGGCACGTTCCAGCGCAGCACCAGAAATTCCGGCAGCAGACACACGAAGACGATGTAGATCGCACCGGCCAGCGTCAGACGCGTGAGGATGCGGTCGATATATCGTGCGGTCTGATCGCCCGGACGGATGCCCGGAACAAACGCGCCGCTCTTCTTCAGGTTGTCCGCGGTTTCCCTGCTGTTGAACACCAGTGCGGTGTAGAAGAAGCAGAAAAACACGATCGCCAGCGTGTACAGCAGCACATAGACCGGCTGGCCCGGCTTCAGCGCTTCCGCTACGTTATGCAACGTATTGGAAATCCAGCTTCCCGTCGGCTGACCGGTACTGAACCAGCCGAGAATCGTCGCCGGGAACAGGATGATCGACGATGCAAAGATCGGCGGAATCACGCCCGACATGTTCAACTTCAGCGGCAGATGCGACGACTGCCCACCGTAGATCTTGTTGCCGACCTGGCGCTTCGCGTAGTTCACGAGGATCTTGCGCTGACCGCGTTCGATGAACACGACCAGGTAAGTCACCGCGGCGATCAGAACGACGATGATGATCGCCGAAATGATGCTCATCGAACCCGTACGCACCAGCTCGAACAACCCACCCACGGCATTCGGGAACCCTGCTGCGATCCCGCCGAAGATGATGATCGAGATACCGTTGCCCAGACCACGCTCGGTAATCTGCTCGCCGAGCCACATCAGGAACATCGTACCGGTAACCAGCGTCACGACCGTCGTCAGACGGAACAGCATGCCGGGGTCGGTGACGAGGCCCGGCTGGTTTTCCAGCGCGGCCGCGATACCGAACGCCTGGAAGGTCGCGAGCACCACGGTGAAATACCGCGTGTACTGCGTGATCTTCCGTTGCCCTGCCTGCCCTTCCTTCTTCAGCGCCTCGAGCTGCGGCGATACGATCGCCAGCAACTGCATGATGATCGACGCCGAAATGTACGGCATGATCCCCAGCGCAAAGATCGTGAAGCGGGAAAGCGCGCCACCCGAGAACATGTTGAACATGCCCAGGATGCCGCCCGCCTGGCTCTGGAACAGCTTAGCCAGTTGATCCGGATCGATGCCCGGCACGGGAATGTGCGCGCCGATGCGATAGACGATCAGCGCCAGGAGCAGGAACATCGCTCGCCGACGCAGATCGCCGAATTTCGCCGTGCTTCGACCGGGTTTTGCAAGACTCGGGCTGTTAGCCAAGTACCTTCTCCGATGAATGCAAGTGACGACGCGCTACGCGTGTCACTCGGCGAACGAACCGCCGGCCGCTTCGATCGCAGCGCGCGCACCCTTGGTGGCACCGAGACCCTTCACGACGATCTTGCGCTTCAGTTCGCCCGTCGCGATGATCTTTGCGCTCTTCGTCAGCTCGCCGACCAGGCCGGCTTGCTTCAGTGCGAGCAGATCGATCTCGTCGACCGGCAGCTTCTCGAGGTCGCCCAGGCGCACTTCACCGACGAATTCCTTCGTCAGCGACGTGAAGCCGCGCTTCGGCAGACGACGTTGCAGCGGCATCTGACCGCCTTCGAAACCGACTTTGTGGAAGCCGCCCGAACGCGATTTCTGACCCTTGTGACCACGGCCAGCCGTCTTGCCGAGGCCCGAACCGATGCCACGACCGACGCGACGCTTGGCGTGCTTGGCGCCAGCGGCCGGCTTCAGGTTATTCAATTCCATATCAACTCCTTGATCCGTAGGGCCGCTTACGCGATGACCTTAACGAGGTACGAGACCTTGTTGATCATGCCGCGGACCGCCGGCGTGTCCTGGAGCTCGCTGACCGAATTGAGTCGGCGCAGGCCCAGACCACGCACGGTCGCGCGGTGCGATTCGCGGGTCCCGATCAGGCTCTTAACGAGCTGAACCTTGACAGTTTTTTCAGACATGGTGACCACCCGGGCTTAGCCCAAAATTTCTTCGACGGACTTGCCGCGCTTCGCCGCGATGTCTGCCGGGGTGGACTGCTTGCGCAGGCCGTCCAGCGTGGCGCGAACGAGGTTGTACGGGTTCGTCGAACCGTGGCTCTTCGCCACGACGTTCTGAACGCCCATCACGTCGAACACTGCGCGCATCGGGCCGCCGGCGATCACGCCCGTACCTGCCTTCGCCGGAGCGAGGAGGACGGCCGATGCGCCGTGCTTGCCGTGCACTTCGTGTTGCAGCGTGCCGTTCTTGAGCGGCACCTTGAACATGTTGCGGCGAGCTTGTTCCATTGCCTTCTGGACAGCGACCGGCACTTCCTTCGCCTTGCCCTTGCCCATACCGATGCGGCCATCACCGTCGCCAACCACGGTCAGTGCGGCGAAGCCGAGAATACGGCCACCCTTCACGACCTTGGTCACGCGATTGACCGAAATCATCTTTTCGCGAAGGCCGTCGTCGCGCTCGTCAGCCTGAACTTTCGCTTGCATCTTTGCCATGACGAATTCCTTCCTTAGAACTTGAGCCCAGCTTCGCGAGCTGCCTCAGCCAGCGCCTTGACGCGGCCGTGGTAGCGGAAGCCCGAGCGGTCGAAGGCGACGGATTCGATGCCGGCAGCCTTTGCCTTCTCGGCAATACGCTTGCCGATCAGCGTCGCGGCATTCACGTTGCCGCCCTTGCCCGACTTGTCGGCCAGTTCGGCGCGCACTTCTGCTTCGAGCGTCGACGCGCTGGCGAGCACCTTGGTGCCGCAGGGCGAGAACACTTGAGCGTAGATGTGCGTGTTCGTGCGATGCACGGCGAGACGCGCGACCTGCAGCTCAGCGATCTTGATACGCGTCTGGCGAGCGCGGCGCAGGCGAGATTGAGTCTTATCCATGATTGCGCACCCTTACTTCTTCTTCGTTTCTTTGAGGATCACAACCTCGTCGGCATAACGCACGCCCTTGCCCTTGTAGGGCTCCGGCGGACGGTAACCGCGGACTTCCGCAGCCACTTGACCGACTTGTTGCTTGTTGATCCCCTTGATCACGATTTCGGTTTGCGTCGGGGTTTCAGCCTTGACGCCTTCCGGCATCTGGTGCACCACCGGGTGCGAGAAACCCAGCGACAGGTTCAGCTTGTCGCCTTGCGCTTGCGCACGGTAACCGACGCCAACCAGCGTCAGCTTGCGCTCGAAACCCTTGGTCACGCCGTGCACGGCATTCGCGATGATCGCGCGCATCGTGCCCGACAGTGCATTTGCTTCGCGGCTTTCGTCGACCGGCGACAGATTCAGCGTGCCGTCGTTGTTCGCCACGTTCACGAGCGGATTGATCGCTTGCGTGATGGTGCCCAGCGGGCCCTTGACGGTGATAGCACCGTCGGCCAGCTTGACTTCCGCGCCTTGCAGCGCGATCGGGCTCTTACCTACTCGAGACATGTTTCTCTCTCCTCGGCTTTAAGCGACGTAGCAGATGACTTCGCCGCCGACGCCGGTAGCGCGCGCCTTGCGGTCGGTCATCACGCCCTTCGGCGTCGACACGATAGCCACGCCGAGGCCGTTCATGACCTGCGGAATGTCGTTACGGCCGCGGTACACGCGCAGACCAGGCTTCGACACGCGCTCGAGGCGTTCGATGACCGGGCGACCTGCGTAGTACTTCAGCGCGATATTCAGTTCGGACTTCGCACCTTCCGCCTTCACGGCGAAATCGTCGATATAACCTTCGTCCTTGAGGACTTGCGCGATTGCAACCTTGACCTTCGACGAGGGCATCGCAACCGATACCTTCTCGACCATCTGCGCGTTGCGGATGCGAGTCAGCATATCGGCGATAGGATCACTCATGCTCATTTACGTTTCTCCTATTACCAGCTCGCCTTGGTCAGGCCAGGAATCTCGCCACGGAATGCGATTTCACGAATCTTGTTACGCGCGAGGCCGAATTTACGGAACGTGCCACGCGGACGGCCCGTGATCGCGCAGCGGTTACGCTGGCGGGTCGGGTTTGCGTTGCGGGGCAGTTGCTGCAGCTCCAGGCGTGCTTCGTAGCGCTCTTCTTCCGACTTGCTTTGGTCTTCGACGATCGCCTTCAGCGCTTCGCGCTTTGCTGCGAACTTCGCGACCAGGCGGGCGCGCTTCTTTTCACGTTCGATCAGTGCCAGTTTAGCCACGGTAACCTCAGTTTCTGAACGGGAACTTGAAGCTGGCGAGCAGAGCCTTTGCTTCGTCGTCGGTCTTCGCAGTCGTCGTGATGCTGATGTTCAGCCCACGCAGTGCGTCGATCTTGTCGTAGTCGATTTCGGGGAAAATGATCTGCTCTTTCACACCGATGTTGTAGTTGCCACGGCCATCGAACGCACGACCCGACACACCGCGGAAATCTCGCACGCGGGGCAGGGCAACGGTCACGAAACGGTCGAGGAATTCGTACATCGCCTGGCCACGCAGCGTCACCATCGCGCCGATCGGGTAACCCTGGCGGATCTTGAAGCCAGCGATTGCCTTGCGTGCCTTCGTGACGACCGGCTTCTGGCCGGCGATCTTCGTGAGGTCGCCAACGGCGTTCTCGATGATCTTCTTGTCAGCGATCGCTTCGCCAAGACCCATGTTCAGCGTGATCTTGGTGATGCGCGGCACTTCCATGACCGACTTGTAACCGAACTTCTCGATCAGGCCGGGCACAACCTTTTCTTTGTAAAACTCTTGAAAACGAGCCATTTTTTACTCCGCTGCGTCAGGCGCTCAGTACGGCACCGGTCGTCTTCAGGAAGCGAACCTTCTTGCCTTCCTCGACCTTGATGCCAACACGCGACGCCTTGCCATTCGCGTCGACCAGTGCGACGTTCGAAATATGCAGGGGCATCGTCTTCGCTTCCACGCCACCCGTCGTACCCTTCATCGGGTTCGGCTTCACATGCTTCTTGACGAGGTTGATACCCTCAACCGTCACATGCTCAGCACCGACAGCCAGCACGACGCCGCGCTTGCCCTTGTCCTTGCCAGTGACGACGATCACTTCGTCGCCTTTGCGAATCTTGTTCATCGCGACTCCTTACAGCACTTCCGGCGCCAGCGAAACGATCTTCATGAATCGTTCGCTACGCAGCTCACGCGTCACCGGCCCGAAGATACGGGTGCCGATCGGCTCGAGCTTGTTATTCAAAAGCACAGCGGCGTTGCCGTCGAACTTGATCAGCGAGCCGTCTTGACGGCGCACGCCCTTGGCGGTGCGGACCACCACGGCGTTGTAAATTTCGCCTTTCTTCACGCGCCCGCGCGGCGTTGCCTCTTTGACGGTCACCTTGATGATGTCGCCAATGCCGGCATAACGACGCTTCGAGCCGCCGAGCACCTTGATGCACATGACTTCACGCGCACCCGTGTTGTCGGCTACTTCGAGCCGAGATTCGGTCTGGATCATGGTTTGTCTTTCCCAACTTAATCCGGATGCACCACCATGATGCATTCGGTCAGTCTTGGTCCCGTCAGCCAATCGGCTGCTTGGGTTGGAACAGCAGCGACGGCAAACGAAACCCGCCATCGCAATTCGGTGAATCTTTCGGACAGGCAGGCGCCAGTCCGCTTCCCCCACCAACTTCGCCCGCGACGGGGCTCCCATAAAGAGGGAAGACCAGGATTATAACAAATAATCCTGGTCACGCAAGCAAAAACTTTGCGATTTCAAGCACTTCGAGGAGAGGTGCCTGTTACTGCCTACTGCGCTGCCCGCTTAGATGACGCGAGCGGCTTCGACGAGGCGCGACACCGTCCAGGCCTTCGTCTTCGAAACAGGACGAGTTTCCTGGATTTCGACGAGATCGCCTTCGTTGCAGGTGTTCGCTTCATCATGCGCGTGGTACTTCTTCGAGCGCACGACATACTTGCCGTAGATCGGGTGCTTGACGCGGTGCTCGATCAGCACGGTGACGGTCTTGTCCATCTTGTTGCTGACGACCCGACCGACCAGCGTCCGCTTCAGCGAGGTTTTCACGCTATCGTTCATTTCTGGTTCGCCTTCTGAGTCATGACGGTCCGCACACGTGCGATGTCGCGACGAACCTTCTTCAGCTGGCTCGTGTTCGTGAGCTGCTGGGTCGCGAGTTGCATGCGCAGGCCGAATTGCGCCTTCAGCAGGTCCGCCAGCTCCTTGTTGAGCGCGGCCTGGTCTTTCTGGAGAAGTTCGGAAGCCTTCATGTTTTCTCCTTAGGCGCCGAGCTGGCGCACGATGAATGCCGTCTTCAGCGGCAGCTTGGCTGCAGCCAGACGGAACGCTTCGCGTGCCAGTTCTTCGGTTACGCCGTCCATTTCATAGAGCATCTTGCCCGGCTGAATCTCGGCGACGTAGTACTCCGGGTTACCCTTACCGTTACCCATACGCACTTCGGCCGGCTTCTGCGAAATCGGCTTGTCCGGGAAGATCCGGATCCAGATGCGGCCGCCACGCTTGATGTGACGCGTCATTGCACGACGCGCCGCTTCAATCTGGCGTGCGGTCAAACGACCGCGACCGATCGCCTTCAGGCCGAATTCACCGAACGACACTGCGTTGCCGCGCGTCGCCTTGCCGGTGTTACGACCCTTCTGCTCTTTACGATACTTTCTGCGTTTCGGTTGCAGCATCGTTATTCTCCAGTCTTGCCGTCTTCGGGCTTGCCGGCGCCGCGGCGCGGTGCGCCACGACGAGCACCCGGAGCGCCGCCTTCGCCGTCACGGCGCGGACGACGGTCGCCCGGACGCGCATTGCGACGCGGACGCTTGTCTTCGGCTACTTCTTCCACCACCGGTGCGTCGTTGCGGCCGAGCGTATCGCCCTTGTAGACCCACACCTTGACGCCGATGATCCCGTAAGTCGTCTTCGCTTCCGAAGTCGCGTAGTCGATATCAGCACGCAGCGTGTGAAGGGGCACGCGACCTTCGCGATACCACTCCGTACGAGCGATTTCGATACCGTTCAGACGGCCCGCGCTCATGATCTTGATGCCTTGGGCACCCAGACGCATCGCGTTCTGCATCGCACGCTTCATCGCGCGACGGAACATGATCCGGCGCTCGAGCTGTTGCGTGATCGAGTCAGCGATCAGCTGAGCATCGGTTTCCGGCTTGCGGATTTCCTCGATGTTGACGTGAACCGGCACGCCCATGCGGCGTTGCAGTTCCGTCTTCAGCTGCTCGATATCCTCGCCCTTCTTGCCGATGACCACGCCCGGACGCGAGCTGTAAATCGTGATGCGCGCGTTCTTCGCCGGACGCTCGATGACGACCCGACCGACCGAAGCGTTCTTCAGCTTCTTCTTCAGGTATTCACGAACACCGATGTCTTCCTGCAGCATCGCCGCGAAATTGTTGTTGTTCGCGTACCAACGCGAAGCCCAATTGCGGCTGACAGCCAGGCGGAAGCCAGTCGGATGAATTTTCTGTCCCATCGTATGGCTCCTTAATTCCCGACCGTCACAGTGATGTGACAGGATTGCTTCTCGATGCGGTTACCGCGGCCCTTGGCACGCGCGGTGAAACGCTTGAGCGATGCAGCCTTGTCGACGTAGATGCTCTTGATCTTGAGCTCGTCGATATCGGCGCCTTCGTTGTGCTCCGCATTCGCGATTGCCGACAGCACAACCTTCTTCACGATGCCAGCCGCCTTCTTCGGCGAGAACGTCAGAACGTTCAGCGCCTTGTCGACCGGCAAACCGCGGATCTGGTCAGCCACAAGGCGCGTTTTTTGCGCCGAGATGCGGGCACCGCGATGAATTGCTTTCACTTCCATCTTGATTGCCCCTTATTTCTTGGCCTTCTTGTCGGCTGCGTGACCCTTGAACGTACGGGTCAGTGCGAACTCGCCAAGCTTGTGGCCGACCATGTTTTCCGAGATGTACACCGGAACGTGTTGACGGCCGTTGTGAACAGCGATCGTCAGGCCGATGAAATCCGGCAGAATCGTCGAGCGACGCGACCAGGTCTTGATCGGCTTTTTGTCGCGCGAAGCTGCAGCCGCCTCAACTTTCTTCAGCAAATGGGCGTCGCAGAACGGACCTTTTTTAACAGAACGTGCCATTGCCTACTCCTTAACGCTTGTGACGGCGCTGGACGATCATCGTCGTCGTGCGCTTGTTGCTGCGGGTGCGGTAACCCTTAGCCGGCGTACCCCACGGGCTCACCGGATCGCGACCTGCAGCCGTCTTGCCCTCACCACCACCGTGCGGGTGATCAACCGGGTTCATCGCAACGCCACGCACCGTCGGGCGGATACCGCGCCAGCGGTTCGCGCCAGCCTTGCCGATCTGGCGCAGGCTATGCTCTTCGTTACCGACTTCACCGATCGTTGCACGGCACTCGATGTGCACGCGGCGGATTTCGCCCGAACGCAGACGAACCTGCGCGTAGACGCCTTCACGTGCCAGCAGCATGGCCGACGTGCCAGCCGAACGCGCCATTTGCGCGCCCTTGCCCGGCAGCATCTCGATGCAGTGGATCGTCGTACCGACCGGAATGTTGCGGATCGGCAGCGTGTTGCCTGCACGGATCGGCGCTTCCGAACCCGACATCAGCTGTTGGCCGACGGTCAGGCCCTTCGGGGCGATGATGTAGCGACGCTCGCCGTCTGCGTAGAGCACCAGCGCGATGTTCGCGCTGCGGTTCGGGTCGTACTCGAGACGCTCGACCTTTGCCGGGATGCCATCCTTCGTGCGACGGAAATCGACGATACGGTAGTGCTGCTTGTGACCACCACCCTTGTGACGCGTGGTGATACGACCGTTGTTGTTACGGCCGGCGGTCGAGCTCTGCGAGTCGAGCAGTGCCGCGAACGGCTTGCCCTGGTGCAGGTTCTTGTTGACCACCTTGACCATCGCGCGGCGACCCGGCGATGTCGGCTTAACTTTAACGATTGCCATGATTACTTGGCCTCCGCTTCAAAGTTGATTTCCTGGCCGGGCTTCAGGCAAACGTACGCCTTCTTCACGTCCTTGCGGCGGCCCATCGAACGGCCAAAGCGCTTTTGCTTGCCCTTCTGAACCAGCACGTTGACGGAATCAACTTCAACCTTGAACAGCAGCTCGACGGCCGCCTTCACTTCCTGCTTCGTGGCATCCGGTGCGACTTCGAACACGACTTGCTCGTTCTTGTCGGCAACCAGCGTCGCCTTTTCCGAGATCACCGGTGCGAGCAGGACCTGCATCAAACGATGATCGTTCTTGCGAATCTCGCTCATGACAGCAACTCCTCGATCTGGGCGACCGCAGCCTTCGTGACCAGCACTTTCTTGAAGTAGATCAGCGACAGCGGGTCAGCGTAGCGCGGCTCGACAATTGCCACGTGCGGCAGGTTGCGCGATGCCAGGTACAGGTTTTCGTCAACCGTGTCGGTGATGATCAGCACGGAGTCGAGACCCATGGTCTTGAATTTGTCGGCCAGCAGCTTGGTCTTCGGCGCTTCGAGGATGATGTCCTCGACGACCGACAGGCGGCCTTCACGGGCCAGCTGCGAGAAGATCGAGCAGAGACCTGCGCGATGCATCTTCTTGTTGACCTTGTGCGAGAAGTTTTCTTCCGGCGAATTCGGGAAGATACGACCACCGCCACGCCACAACGGGCTCGACGACATACCGGCACGAGCACGGCCCGTACCCTTCTGGCGCCACGGCTTCTTGGTCGTGTGCTTGACTTGCTCACGGTCCTTCTGTGCGCGGTTACCCTGGCGAGCATTCGCCTGGTAAGCGACGACGACCTGGTGGATCAGCGCTTCGTTGTAGTCACGACCGAACACGACGTCCGATGCGTTGACCACTGCACCTTCCTGACCATTTTCGTTCAGGAGCTTGAGTTCCATTATTTCGCCCCCTTGGTCTTGACGGCCGGCGTCACGAAGACCTTGCCGCCCTTCGCGCCCGGAATCGCACCCTTCACGAGCAGCAGCTTGCGCTCTGCGTCGATACGAGCGATTTCGAGGTTCTGCACCGTCACCGTCACGTCACCCATGTGACCCGTCATGCGTTTACCCGGGAAAACACGACCCGGATCCTGCGCCATACCGATCGAGCCCGGCACGTTGTGCGAGCGCGAGTTACCGTGCGTGGCACGGCCGGAGGAGAAGTTGTAACGCTTGATCGTACCGGCGTAGCCCTTACCGATCGACACGCCTTGCACGTCGACCTTCTGGCCCACTTCGAAAAGATCTGCACCGACCACGGCGCCATTCGACAGCTCGGCTGCCTTGGCCGCATCAATGCGGAATTCCTTGAGGATTTCACCGGCTTCGACACCGGCTTTGGCGAGATGACCTGCCAGCGGCTTCGTCACGCGCGATGCACGACGGGAGCCGAATGCAACCTGCACGGCCGTGTAGCCGTCGGTTTCAACAGTCTTGATCTGCGTCACGCGGTTGTCCGACACGTCCAGCACGGTGACGGGAATCGAATCCCCTTCAGCCGTGAAGATACGGGTCATGCCAACCTTGCGACCTACGAGTCCAAGGCTCATCATTTTCTCCATTCCCGACTGCGATTGGTCGGGGCTGATTTACAAAATGCCGGGCACGCAAGGCCCAACTTTTTTACGCGAATACGCGAAAAGCCAAGCAGTATAGCCCGACTTTTCCATTTCCGCAAGCAATACAAAGACTTAGCGCCGCCCGGCATGCCGATCGGCGCCGGAAGCCTTACTGCAGCTTGATTTCCACGTCGACGCCAGCCGGCAGGTCGAGCTTCATCAGCGCGTCGACGGTCTTGTCCGTCGGGTCGACGATGTCCATCAGGCGCTGGTGGGTGCGGATTTCGAGCTGATCGCGCGACGTCTTGTTGACGTGCGGCGAACGCAGGATGTCAAAACGCTGAATGCGCGTCGGCAGCGGCACCGGGCCACGGACGATTGCGCCAGTCCGCTTCGCGGTATCGACGATCTCGGCAGCCGATTGATCGATCAGACGATAGTCGAATGCCTTCAGGCGAATGCGGATTTTCTGTTGCTGCATGACGATTCCTTGAAAAGAGCGAGGCGATGTTGCATCGCCGGACACTAAAAGAACGTGAAACATGACGCCAGCGGGGAGCGAAGCATCAGGTTCCGGACAGTACTTCCACTGCTAAGCCGGCGATTCTACACGAAATTCTGAAACCGTGGCGTGCATTTCACGGCCCGCGCAACGCGCCGCCGGAAAAACAAAACCGGGTGCCAGCACAAGCTGGACACCCGGTTTCGACGGCACAACCGCGTACCGCGGAATCGCGGACCCCGTCGGGATCCGCGGATCGTCGATGTTACTCGATGATCTTGGCGACGACGCCGGCGCCGACCGTACGGCCGCCTTCGCGGATTGCGAAGCGCAGACCTTCTTCCATCGCGATCGGAGCGATCAGCTTCACCGTGATCGACACGTTGTCGCCCGGCATCACCATTTCCTTGTCCTTCGGCAGCTCGATCGAGCCCGTCACGTCCGTCGTACGGAAGTAGAACTGCGGACGGTAGTTGTTGAAGAACGGCGTGTGACGGCCGCCTTCGTCCTTGCTCAGCACGTACACTTCAGCCGTGAAGTGCGTGTGCGGCGTGATCGAACCCGGCTTCGCCAGAACCTGGCCACGCTCCACGTCTTCACGCTTCGTGCCGCGCAGCAGGATACCCACGTTGTCGCCTGCCTGACCTTGGTCCAGCAGCTTGCGGAACATTTCAACGCCCGTGCAGGTCGTCTTCACCGTCGGCTTGATACCGACGATTTCGATTTCCTCGCCGACCTTCACGATGCCGCGCTCGACACGACCCGTCACCACCGTACCACGGCCCGAGATCGAGAACACGTCTTCCACCGGCATCAGGAACGCGCCGTCAACTGCACGCTCCGGCGTCGGGATGTACGTGTCCAGCGCGTCGGCCAGGCTCATGATCGCCACTTCGCCCAGCTCGCCCGTGTCGCCTTCCAGCGCCAGCTTCGCCGAACCCTTCACGATCGGCGTGTCGTCGCCCGGGAAGTCGTACTTCGACAGCAGCTCGCGAACTTCCATCTCGACCAGCTCGAGCAGTTCAGCGTCGTCCACCATGTCGCACTTGTTCAGGAACACGATGATGTACGGAACGCCAACCTGACGCGCCAGCAGGATGTGCTCACGCGTCTGCGGCATCGGGCCGTCAGCTGCCGAGCAAACCAGGATCGCGCCGTCCATCTGCGCTGCGCCCGTGATCATGTTCTTCACATAGTCAGCGTGGCCCGGGCAGTCGACGTGTGCGTAGTGGCGGTTCGCCGTTTCATACTCGACGTGTGCCGTGTTGATCGTGATGCCGCGCGCCTTTTCTTCCGGTGCCGCGTCGATCTGGTCGTACGCCTTCGCTTCGCCGCCGAACTTCTTCGTCAGAACCGTCGTGATCGCTGCCGTCAGCGTCGTCTTGCCGTGGTCAACGTGACCAATCGCACCAACGTTCACGTGCGGCTTGGTCCGCTCAAACTTTTCTTTTGCCATGGTTCTCTTCTTTCAAAAAATAATCAGTTGGTAGCTGCAGATTTACTTCGACTTCGCGCTGATGATCGCTTCGGCAACGTTGCGCGGAGCTTCAGCGTAGTGCTTGAACTCCATCGTGTACGTTGCGCGACCTTGCGTCAGCGAGCGCAGCGACGTCGAGTAACCGAACATTTCCGACAGCGGCACTTCGGCGCGAACGATCTTGCCGCCGCCGACCATGTCTTCCATGCCCTGGACGATACCGCGACGGCCCGACAGGTCGCCCATCACGTTGCCCATGTAGTCTTCCGGCGTCTCGACTTCGACGGCCATCATCGGCTCGAGGACGACCGGGTTCGCCTTGCGCATCGCTTCCTTGAACGCCATCGAACCGGCCATGCGGAACGCGTTTTCGTTCGAGTCAACGTCGTGGTACGAACCGAACGTCAGGTGAACCTTCACGTCGACGACCGGGAAGCCAGCCAGCACGCCCGACTTCAGCGTGTCCTGGATACCCTTGTCGACCGCCGGGATGTATTCACGCGGAATCACACCACCCTTGATCTCGTCGAAGAACTCGTAGCCCTTGCCTTGTTCGTTCGGCTCGAGCGTGATGACCGCGTGACCGTACTGGCCGCGACCACCCGATTGCTTGACGAACTTGCCGTCGACATCCTTCGCCGTCGAGCGGATCGTCTCGCGGTACGCAACCTGCGGCTTGCCGACGGTTGCTTCCACGCCGAATTCACGCTTCATCCGGTCGACCAGAATTTCGAGGTGGAGCTCGCCCATGCCCGAAATGATGGTCTGGCCCGATTCTTCGTCGGTCTGCACGCGGAACGACGGGTCTTCCTGAGCCAGACGGTTCAGTGCGAGGCCCATCTTTTCCTGGTCAGCCTTGGTCTTCGGCTCGACAGCCTGCGAGATCACCGGCTCCGGGAACACCATGCGCTCGAGAACGATCGGGTTCGCCGGGTCGCACAGCGTGTCGCCCGTGGTCGCTTCCTTCAGGCCGACCGCAGCAGCGATGTCGCCTGCGCGAACTTCCTTGATTTCCTCACGCTGGTTCGCGTGCATCTGCAGAATACGGCCGAGGCGTTCCTTCTTGCCCTTGGTCGAGTTCAGCAGCGTGTCGCCCGAATTGACGACGCCCGAGTACACACGGAAGAAGATCAGCTGGCCGACGAACGGGTCGGTCATGATCTTGAACGCGAGCGACGAGAACTTCTCTTCGTCCGACGCCTTGCGCTCCGCTTCTTCACCGTTTTCGAGCTCGCCCTTGACCGGCGGGATGTCGACCGGCGACGGCAGGAAGTCGATCACGGCGTCGAGCATACGCTGCACGCCCTTGTTCTTGAACGCGGTACCGCACAGCATCGGCTGGATTTCGCACGCGATCGTACGGTCGCGCAGCGCCTTGACGATGTCGGCTTCCGGCAGATCACCTTCTTCCAGGTACTTGTTCATCAGGTCTTCGCTGGCTTCGGCAGCCACTTCGACCATCTTCTCGCGCCATTCCTTGCAGGTCTCCGCGAGCTCGGCCGGGATGTCGACGTAGTCGAACTTCGTGCCTTGCGACGCTTCGTCCCAAATGATCGCCTTCATCTTGATCAGGTCGACGACGCCCTTGAAGTTTTCTTCCGCGCCGATCGGCACCACGACCGGAACCGGGTTCGCCTTCAGGCGCAGACGGAGCTGGTCGTAGACCTTGAAGAAGTTCGCGCCGGTACGGTCCATCTTGTTGACGAACGCGAGACGCGGCACCTTGTACTTGTTCGCCTGGCGCCACACCGTTTCCGACTGCGGCTGCACGCCGCCCACTGCGCAGTACACCATGCACGCGCCGTCGAGCACGCGCATCGAGCGCTCGACTTCGATCGTGAAGTCGACGTGGCCCGGGGTGTCGATGATGTTGATGCGGTGTTCCGGATAGTTGCCGCCCATGCCCTTCCAGAAGGCCGTGGTAGCAGCGGACGTGATCGTGATGCCACGTTCCTGTTCCTGCTCCATCCAGTCCATCGTGGCTGCGCCGTCGTGGACTTCACCGATCTTGTGGTTCACACCGGTGTAAAACAGAATGCGCTCGGTCGTCGTCGTTTTGCCGGCGTCGATGTGAGCGCTAATACCGATATTGCGGTAGCGCTCGATAGGAGTCTTGCGAGCCACTTTGATCCTCTACTGGGATAACACGATGCAGCCCGGCTGCATCATGCTTCAACACAAACGGGCGAGGCGCCTGAAAAGCGCACCCGCCCGGAATTTATTTCCGCTAACAGCCCAGCCAGGCGCTTAGAAACGGAAATGCGAGAACGCGCGGTTGGCTTCTGCCATGCGGTGAACTTCGTCGCGCTTCTTCATCGCGCCGCCACGGCCTTCGGCCGCTTCGGAGAGTTCACCTGCCAGGCGCAGGGCCATCGACTTCTCGCTGCGCTTCTTCGCAGCCTCACGCAGCCAGCGCATCGCCAATGCCATACGACGCGACGGGCGCACTTCGACCGGAACTTGATAGTTGGCACCACCAACGCGACGGCTCTTCACTTCGACCACCGGCTTCACGTTGTTGAGCGCAACCGTGAACACTTCCAGCGGGTCCTTGCCACCCTTGGTCTGGATTTGTTCGAATGCGCCATAAACGATGCGCTCTGCGACCGACTTCTTGCCGGACAGCATCAGCATGTTCATGAACTTGGCAACATCAACGTTGCCGAACTTCGGATCCGGCAACACTTCCCGCTTGGGGACTTCGCGACGACGCGGCATGATTCTTCCTTTACTTGTTCAGTTGGAGCTGGTTCCAGCTCCGCGGCCACCAACAAACCCGATCACATCTTCACGACTAACCAGCTTGGCCGGGTGACCACTTACTCGACAGCACCGGCAATCCGGCACTCCCGCCTTGACCGCCCTGCGGCGATCCCTGATCAAAAACTGCTTACTTGGCAGCCTTTGCACGCTTCGCGCCGTACTTCGAGCGCGCTTGCTTACGGTCCTTGACGCCCTGGGTATCCAGCGAGCCGCGAACCATGTGGTAACGCACACCCGGCAAGTCCTTCACACGGCCGCCGCGGATCAGCACAACCGAGTGTTCCTGCAGGTTGTGGCCTTCACCGCCGATGTACGAAATCACTTCGAAGCCGTTCGTCAGACGAACCTTGGCGACCTTACGGAGTGCCGAGTTCGGCTTCTTCGGCGTCGTCGTGTACACACGGGTGCACACGCCGCGACGCTGGGGGCAGTCCTGCAGGGCCGGGCTCTTGCTCTTCGTCGTTTCCGACTGACGGCCTTTGCGAACCAGTTGGTTGATGGTTGGCATTGTTTATTCCTGAAATTGAACAAAATCTGCGCATCGATTTCGGGCAAAGCGAGAATCGGCGCACAGTTGACTTCCGCACCGGCGAATCGGGCGCGCGCTTTCGAACGCGACACAGCCCACCGAATACCGGAACCCAGCATAATAGTCCGGAAATACCAACTAAGTCAACGGGTTGCGTGATTTGCCGGTCGACCGCGTGGTTTACAGGAAGGGTCCGAACACCTGTGTCAGGCCGATTCGACCACGTCGATGATCTCGTCGCCGAAGCGTTCGAGCTTGCGTACGCCCATGCCGGGGATGTGGCGCAGGTCGTCGATCGACTCCGGTGCGTTGCGCGCGATTTCCGCGAGCGTCGCATCGTGGAAGATCACGTAGGCCGGCACGCCGTCGGTCTTCGCGGTTTCCGCGCGCCACGCGCGCAACGCGTCCCACCGTGCGCGCTCGCGCGTGCCCATGCCGGCGGTCGGATCGACGCGCGTGCCGCTGCGGCTCGACGACTGGCGCGTGCGCTGCGGCTTCACGTAGCGGCGCAGCGTGACCTTCTCCTCGTTCTTCAGCACGGCCTTCGCGGCCTCCGTCAGCATCAGCGCGCCAAAGCCGCCATGGTCGACCGCCAGGTAGCCGTACGCGACGAGCTGCCTGAAAATCGCGCGCCATTCCGGTTCGGACAGCGCCGCGCCGATCCCGAACGTGCTGAGCTGGTCGTGGCCGCGCTGCAACACCTTCTCGGTGCGCCCGCCGCGCAGGATCTCGATCAGGTGGCTCGAGCCGAAATTGAAACCGCTCGCGCGCTGCGCGCGGAACACGCACGACAACGCCATCTGCGCCTCGCGCGTGGCGTCCCACGACGCGGGCGGCTCGAGGCAGGTGTCGCAGTTGCCGCACGGCCGGCTCTCTTCGCCGAAGTAGTTCAGCAGCCGCACGCGGCGGCACGAAATCGTCTCGCACAGCCCGAGCAGCGCGTCGAGCTTCGACGTCTGCACGCGCTTGTGTGCGTCGTCCGCATCCGATTCGTCGATCATCTTGCGCTGCTGGACGACGTCGCCGAGGCCGTACGCCATCCACGCATTCGCGGGCATCCCGTCGCGGCCCGCACGGCCCGTTTCCTGGTAGTAGCCTTCGACGCTCTTCGGCAGATCCAGGTGCGCGACGAAGCGCACGTCGGGCTTGTCGATGCCCATGCCGAACGCGATCGTCGCGCACATCACGATACCCTCTTCGCGCTGGAACATTTCCTGGTGCTTCTGCCGCACCTCGAACTCCATCCCGGCGTGATAGGGCAGCGCCCGCACGCCTTGCGCCTTCAGCCATTCGGCGGTTTCCTCGACCTTGCGACGCGACAGGCAATAGACGACGCCGGCGTCGGTCGTGCCGTCGGCATTCGTGTGCTCCGCGCGGATGAAGTCGAGCAGCTGCGCGCGCGCGTTGTCCTTCTCGACGATCCGGTAGCGGATGTTGGGGCGATCGAAGCTCGATACGAACACGCGTGCGTCGTCGAGCGCGAGACGATGGATGATCTCGTCGCGCGTGATCGCGTCGGCCGTGGCCGTCAGCGCGATGCGCGGCACCGACGGGAAGCGCTCGTGAAGCACCGACAGCTGGATGTATTCCGGACGGAAATCGTGCCCCCATTGCGACACGCAGTGCGCTTCGTCGATCGCGAACAGGCCGATCTTCGCGCGTTCGAGCAGGTCGAGGAAGCGCCCGGTCATCAGCCGCTCCGGTGCGACGTACAGCAGGTCGATCTCGCCTTCGCGCAGCGCGCGCTCGGTGGCCGCGGCCTCGGCGCCCGACAGCGTCGAATTCAGGTAGGCCGCGCGCACGCCGACTTCGCGCAGCGCGGCGACCTGGTCCTGCATCAGCGCGATCAACGGCGACACGACGATGCCGGCGCCCTGCCCGGCCTCGCGGCGCAGCAGCGCCGGGATCTGGTAGCACAACGACTTGCCGCCGCCCGTGGGCATCAGCACGAGACAATCGCCGCCGCCGGCGACGTGCTCGACGATCTCGCCCTGCTGGCCGCGAAAGGCGGAATAACCAAAGACTTCGTCGAGGATTTCGAGGGCGCGGGACATGAATGGGAACAAGGACGGCTGAACGATGATCGCGATTTTAACAACCCGCTTGCGCGGCGCGTGGCGAATCGAGCGTTGTTGGCCGTTCGGTCAGGGTCCGTTCGCGTGCATCGCGGGCCTGTCGCGGCCGCGCGGCCGGCGATTGCGGGCATGCGCGGGCGCGGCTCAGGCACGTCATGCACGTGAACGACGGATGAAAAAAAACCGCCCGGCGGAACCGGACGGTTTCGGTGACAGCGAGGTGAGGCGGCTTGCGCCGCCCGCACTTACTCGGCTGCCGGGTGTTGCGGCTCTTCCGCCGGCGCGCTCGGCGTGCCGAAGTCGAATGCCTCTTCCGCTGCGATCTGGTCGAAACGCTCGCGATCCGACGATTCCTTCGCCTTGCGTGCCTTGTGGAACGCGAGACCCGTACCGGCCGGAATCAGACGGCCGACGATCACGTTTTCCTTCAGGCCGCGCAGATCGTCGCGCTTGCCCATGATCGCCGCTTCGGTCAGCACGCGGGTCGTTTCCTGGAACGATGCCGCAGAGATGAACGAGTCGGTCGACAGCGATGCCTTCGTGATACCGAGCAGCACGTTGTCGTACGAAGCCGGGCGCTTGCCCTCGGCGATCATGCGATCGTTCTCGTCCAGCATGTCGGAACGCTCGACCTGTTCGCCCGGGATGAAGCGCGTATCGCCGTTGTCGGTGATCTGCACACGACGCAGCATCTGGCGAACGATCACCTCGATGTGCTTGTCGTTGATCTTCACGCCCTGCAGACGATACACGTCCTGCACTTCGTCGACGATGTAGCGCGACAGCGCCTCGATACCCTGCAGACGCAGGATGTCGTGCGGATCGGCCGGACCGTCCACGATCATTTCGCCCTTGTTGACGACCTGGGCATCGTGAACCAGAACCTGCTTTTCCTTCGCGATCAGGAACTCGTGCTGGTTGCCCTCGAGATCCGTGATGACGAGACGCTGCTTGCCCTTCGTGTCCTTGCCGAACGACGTCGTACCCGTGACTTCCGCGAGAATGCCGGCATCCTTCGGCGAACGCGCTTCGAACAGTTCCGCCACCCGCGGCAGACCGCCGGTAATGTCACGCGTCTTCTGCGCTTCGGTCGGGATACGTGCGAGCACTTCACCGACCTGCACCTGCTGGCCGTCCTTCACGGTGATCAGTGCGCCGACCTGGAAGCCGATCTGCACCGCGTGCTCCGTGCCCGGAATCTTCACTTCGTCGCCGTTCGCGTCGAGCAGCTTCACCTGCGGACGCACGCTCTTCGAAGCCTGCGAACCGCGACGCTTCACGTCGATCACGACCAGCGTCGACAGGCCGGTCACGTCGTCGATCTGCTTCGCGACGGTCACGCCTTCCTCGACGTTCTCGAACTTCACCGTACCACCGTACTCGGTGATGATCGGACGCGTCAGCGGATCCCACGTGGCGAGCTGCGTGCCGGCCTTGATCGTCGCGCCGTCGAGCTGCAGCAGCGTCGCGCCGTACGGCACTTTGTGACGCTCGCGCTCGCGACCGAAGTCGTCGGTGATCATCGCTTCGCCCGAGCGGGAAATGACGATCTGCTCGCCCTTCGCGTTCGTGACGTAGCGCATCGTCGCCGTGAAGCGCACGATACCGTTGCTCTTCGCTTCGACCGACGAAGCCACTGCCGCACGCGATGCCGCACCACCGATGTGGAAGGTACGCATCGTCAGCTGCGTGCCCGGCTCACCGATCGACTGTGCGGCGATCACGCCGACTGCTTCGCCGACGTTCACGAGCGAGCCGCGGCCGAGGTCACGGCCGTAGCAGGCCGCGCACAGGCCGTAGCGCGTTTCGCAGGTCAGCGGCGTGCGCACGCGCACTTCGTCGATGCCGAGGCGTTCGATTTCCTCGACCGCCGTTTCGTCGAGCAGCGTGCCCGATTCGTACACCGTTTCCTGCGTTTCCGGGTTCACGACGTCCGCGACCGCGACGCGGCCGAGGATACGGTCGCGCAGCGCTTCGACGACTTCACCGCCTTCGACCAGCGCCTTCATCGCGACGCCGTTCGACGTGCCGCAATCGTCTTCCACCACGACCAGATCCTGCGTGACGTCGACGAGACGACGCGTCAGGTAACCCGAGTTCGCGGTCTTCAGTGCCGTATCAGCCAGACCCTTACGTGCACCGTGGGTCGAGATGAAGTACTGCAACACGTTCAGACCTTCGCGGAAGTTCGCGGTAATCGGCGTCTCGATAATCGAGCCGTCCGGCTTCGCCATCAGGCCGCGCATACCGGCCAGCTGACGAATCTGAACCGCCGAACCCCGGGCGCCCGAGTCGGCCATCATGTAGATCGAGTTGAACGACTCCTGGCGCGTTTCCTTGCCGTCGCGGTCCGTCACCGGCTCCGTCGACAGCTGCTCCATCATCGCCTTGCCGACCGCTTCCGACGTTGCCGACCAGATGTCGACCACGTTGTTGTAGCGTTCCTGCGCGGTGACGAGACCGGACATGTACTGGCGGTCGTACTCCTTCACCTTCTTCGCGGCGTCGCCGACGATCGTTTCCTTCTGCGGCGGCACGAGCATGTCGTCCACGCAGATCGAAATGCCGGCACGCGTCGCGAGACGGAAACCCGACTGCATCAGCTGGTCGGCGAACACCACCGTCGCGCGCAGACCGCACTTGCGGAACGCCGTGTTGATCAGGCGCGAGATTTCCTTCTTCTTCAGCGGCTTGTTCAGCACCGAGAACGGCAGGCCGTGCGGCAGGATCTCCGACAGGATCGCGCGGCCGACGGTCGTCGCGTACAGCGAGATCTTCGGCACGAATTCCGGCGCGCCTTCCGACGTGTCCTCGTTGCGGACCATTTCGGTGATCCGCACGTTGACGCGCGAGGCCAGCTCGACTTCCTTGTTCTCGTACGCGCGGATCACTTCCGACACGCCCGTGAACGACAGGCCTTCGCCCTTCGCGTTGACGGCTTCGCGGGTCGCGTAGTACAGACCCAGCACGATATCCTGCGACGGCACGATCGACGGATCGCCGTTGGCCGGGAACAGCACGTTGTTCGACGCCAGCATCAGCGTACGCGCTTCCATCTGCGCTTCGAGCGACAGCGGCACGTGAACGGCCATCTGGTCACCGTCGAAGTCGGCGTTGAACGCCGCGCAAACGAGCGGGTGCAGCTGGATTGCCTTGCCTTCGATCAGCACCGGCTCGAACGCCTGGATACCGAGACGGTGCAGCGTCGGCGCACGGTTCAGCATCACCGGGTGCTCGCGGATCACCTCTTCGAGGATGTCCCACACCACCGGCGTCTGGTTCTCGACTTCCTTCTTCGCAGCCTTGATGGTCGTCGCGACGCCCATCACTTCCAGCTTGTTGAAGATGAACGGCTTGAACAGCTCGAGCGCCATCAGCTTCGGCAGACCGCACTGGTGCAGCTTCAGCGTCGGGCCGACCACGATGACCGAACGGCCCGAGTAGTCGACGCGCTTGCCCAGCAGGTTCTGACGGAAACGACCGCCCTTGCCCTTGATCATGTCGGCGAGCGACTTCAGCGGACGCTTGTTCGCGCCCGTCATCGCCTTGCCGCGACGGCCGTTGTCGAGCAGCGAGTCGACGGCTTCCTGCAGCATCCGCTTTTCGTTGCGGACGATGATTTCAGGCGCCTTCAGCTCAAGCAGACGCTTCAACCGGTTGTTACGGTTGATCACGCGGCGATACAGGTCGTTCAGGTCCGACGTCGCGAAGCGGCCGCCGTCCAGCGGCACGAGCGGACGCAGTTCCGGCGGCAGCACCGGCAGCACTTCGAGGATCATCCACTCGGGCTTGATGCCCGAGCGCTGGAATGCCTCGAGGACCTTCAGGCGCTTCGCGTACTTCTTGATCTTCGCTTCCGAGCCGGTGTTCTTCAGCTCGGTGCGCAGCGTCTCGACCTGCTCGTCGATGTTGATCGCGCGCAGCAGTTCACGCACGCCTTCCGCGCCCATCTCGGCACGGAATTCGTCGCCGTATTCCTCGACCTTGTTGTAGTAATCCTCTTCGGTCATGATCTGCCGCGCCTTCAGCGGCGTCATGCCCGGTTCGATCACCACATAGGCTTCGAAGTACAGCACGCGTTCGATGTCGCGCAGCGTCATGTCGAGCACCATGCCCAGACGCGACGGCAGCGACTTCAGGAACCAGATGTGCGCGACCGGCGAGGCCAGTTCGATGTGGCCCATCCGTTCGCGACGCACCTTCGCCAGCGTCACTTCGACGCCGCACTTCTCGCAGATCACGCCGCGGTGCTTCAGACGCTTGTACTTGCCGCACAGGCACTCGTAGTCCTTGATCGGCCCGAAGATCTTCGCGCAGAAGAGACCATCGCGTTCCGGCTTGAACGTACGGTAGTTGATGGTCTCCGGCTTCTTCACTTCGCCGAACGACCACGAACGGATCTTGTCCGGCGAGGCCAGACCGATCTTGATCGCGTCGAAAACTTCTTCCTGTTGGACTTGCTTGAATAGATCGAGCAGAGCTTTCATTGCTTTCTCTCCGTAGTCCGATTAATTGCGGTCGAGATCGATATCGATACCGAGCGAGCGGATTTCCTTCACGAGCACGTTGAAGGATTCCGGCATGCCTGCATCGATCACGTGATCGCCCTTGACGAGGTTTTCGTACACCTTCGTCCGGCCGGTCACGTCGTCCGACTTCACCGTCAGCATTTCCTGCAGCACGTAGGACGCGCCGTACGCTTCGAGTGCCCACACTTCCATTTCACCGAAACGCTGGCCACCGAACTGCGCCTTACCACCCAGCGGCTGCTGCGTGACGAGCGAGTACGGGCCGGTCGAACGCGCGTGCATCTTGTCGTCGACCAAGTGGTGCAGCTTCAGGTAGTGCATGTAGCCGAGCGTCACGCGACGTTCGAACATTTCACCCGTGCGGCCGTCGTACAGACGGACCTGGTTCTTCGACGGGTTCATGCCGAGCTGTTCGGCGATGTCGTCCGGGAACGCGAGGTCGAGCATCTTGCCCATTTCTTCCTCGGTCGCACCGTCGAACACCGGCGTCGCGAACGGCACGCCTTCGCGCAGGTTCTTCGCGAGTTCGAGGATCTCGTCGTCGGTGAAGCTTTCCAGGTCTTCCTGGCGGCCCGACTCGTTGTAGATCTTCGTCAGGAACACGCGCAGTTCCTCGATCTTCGCCTGACGCTGCAGCATTTCGCCGATACGCCAGCCGAGGCCCTTCGCGGCCCAGCCGAGGTGCACTTCGAGAACCTGACCCACGTTCATCCGCGACGGCACGCCGAGCGGGTTCAGCACGACGTCTGCCGGACGGCCGTCGGCCATGTACGGCATGTCTTCGATCGGAACGATCTTCGACACGACACCCTTGTTACCGTGACGGCCTGCCATCTTGTCGCCAGGCTGCAGACGGCGCTTCACCGCGAGGTACACCTTGACCATCTTCAGCACGCCCGGCGGCAGTTCGTCGCCTTGCGTGAGCTTCTTGCGCTTCTCTTCGAACGCGAGGTCGAACTGGTGACGCTTTTCCTCGATCGAGTTCTTGATCGCTTCGAGCTGCGCCGCTGCCTCGTCGTCCGCCAGGCGGATGTCGAACCAGTGGTAGTGGTCGAGGTCTTCCAGGTAAGCCTGGTCGATCTTCGTGCCCTTCGCGAGCTTCTTCGGGCCGCCGTTCGCGACCTTGCCCACGAGCATGCGGGCGAGACGCTGGAACGCGTCGCCTTCCACGATGCGCAGCTGGTCGTTCAGGTCGAGGCGGTAGCGCTTCAGTTCGTCGTCGATGATCTGTTGCGCACGCTTGTCGCGCTGGATGCCTTCACGCGTGAACACCTGGACGTCGATCACGGTGCCGCTCATGCCCGACGGCACGCGCAGCGACGTGTCCTTCACGTCCGAAGCCTTCTCGCCGAAGATCGCGCGCAGCAGCTTCTCTTCCGGCGTCAGCTGGGTCTCGCCCTTCGGCGTGACCTTGCCGACCAGCACGTCGCCTGCTTCGACTTCGGCACCGATGTACACGATGCCCGATTCGTCGAGACGGCCGAGCTGGACTTCCGCCAGGTTCGAGATGTCGCGCGTGATTTCTTCCGGCCCGAGCTTCGTGTCGCGTGCAACGACGTTCAGCTCTTCGATGTGGATCGACGTGTAGCGATCGTCCGCGACCACCTTCTCCGAGATCAGGATCGAATCCTCGAAGTTGTAGCCGTTCCACGGCATGAACGCGATCAGCATGTTCTGGCCAAGCGCGAGCTCGCCCAGGTCCGTCGAGGCGCCGTCGGCCAGCACGTCGCCGCGCGAGACCTTGTCGCCCATCTTCACGATCGGACGCTGGTTGATGTTCGTGTTCTGGTTCGAACGCGTGTACTTGATCAGGTTGTAGATGTCGACACCGACTTCACCTGCGACCGCTTCGTCGTCGTTCACGCGAATCACGATACGGCCCGCGTCGACATAGTCGACGACGCCGCCGCGGAACGCCTGAACCGTCGTACCCGAGTCGACCGCGCAGGTGCGCTCGATGCCCGTACCGACGACCGGCTTTTCCGGACGCAGACACGGCACCGCCTGACGCTGCATGTTCGAACCCATCAGTGCACGGTTCGCGTCATCGTGCTCGAGGAACGGAATCAGCGAGGCTGCCACCGACACGATCTGCGACGGCGCGACGTCCATGTACTGGATACGGTCCGGCGTGACCATCATCGTTTCGCCGGCTTCACGCGACGACACGAGTTCGTCGATCAGCTGGCCGTTCTCGTCGATCGCGGCGTTCGCCTGCGCGATCATGTAGCGGCCTTCCTCGATCGCCGACAGGTAGTCGATCTGGTCGGTCACCTTGCTGTCCACGACCTTGCGGTACGGCGTCTCGAGGAAGCCGTATTCGTTCAGGTGCGCGTACAGTGCGAGCGAGTTGATCAGGCCGATGTTCGGACCTTCCGGCGTTTCGATCGGGCACACGCGGCCGTAGTGGGTCGGGTGCACGTCGCGGACTTCGAAGCCTGCGCGTTCGCGCGTCAGACCGCCCAGGCCCAGTGCGGAAACGCGGCGCTTGTGCGTGATTTCCGACAGCGGGTTGGTCTGGTCCATGAACTGCGACAGCTGCGACGAACCGAAGAACTCGCGGATCGCCGACGAAATCGGCTTCGAGTTGATCAGGTCGTGCGGCATCAGGTTTTCGCTTTCAGCCTGGCCGAGGCGTTCCTTGACCGCGCGCTCGACACGCACGAGACCCGCGCGGAACTGGTTTTCCGCCAGTTCGCCGACGCAACGCACGCGACGGTTGCCGAGGTGGTCGATGTCGTCCACTTCGCCCTTGCCGTTGCGCAGCTCGACGAGGATCTTGATCGTCGCGAGGATGTCGTCGTCCTGCAGCGTCATCGGGCCGACGATCTCGTCACGGCCGACGCGGCGGTTGAACTTCATGCGGCCGACCTTCGACAGGTCGTACGCTTCCTCGCTGTAGAACAGACGGTTGAACAGCGCCTCGACCGCTTCTTCGGTCGGCGGCTCGCCCGGACGCATCATGCGGTAGATCGCGATGCGCGCGGCCGTCTTGTCGGTCGTTTCGTCGACACGCAGCGTCGACGAGATGTACGGGCCCTGGTCCAGGTCGTTCGTGTAGAGCGTCTGGATGTCCTTGATGCCCGCTTCGCGCAGCTTCTCGAGCACGCTTTCCGTGACTTCGTCGTTCGCGCTCGCGATCACTTCGCCGGTGTCGCCGTCGACGACGTTCTTCGCCAGCACGCGGCCGAGCAGATAGTCTTCCGGCACCGAGATGAACTTGGTCTTCGCGGCTTCGAGGTCGCGAATGTGCTTCGCGTTGATCCGCTTGTCCTTCTGGACGATGACCTTGCCATCACGATCCGTGATGTCGAAACGCGCGACTTCACCACGCAGGCGCTCGGGCACGAACTCGAGTTGCGCGCCTTCGTCCATCAGCGTGAAGTTGTCGAACACGAAGAAGTTCGCGAGGATCTGTTCCGGCGTCAGGCCGATGGCCTTCAGCAGGATCGTGACCGGCATCTTGCGGCGACGGTCGACGCGGAAGTACAGGATGTCCTTCGGATCGAATTCGAAGTCGAGCCACGAGCCGCGGTACGGAATGATCCGTGCCGAGAACAGCAGCTTGCCCGAGCTGTGCGTCTTGCCCTTGTCGTGTTCGAAGAACACGCCCGGCGAACGGTGCAGCTGCGAGACGATGACACGCTCGGTGCCGTTGATGACGAACGAGCCCGTCGGCGTCATGAGCGGAATTTCGCCCATGTACACTTCCTGCTCCTTCACTTCCTTGACGACCGGCTTGTTCGGCGATTCCTTGTCGAGGATGACAAGGCGGACCTTCGCGCGCAGCGCGGAGCAGTACGTCAGGCCACGCTGCTGGCATTCCTTGATGTTGAATGCCGGCGAGGACAGCGCATAGCTCACGAACTCGAGGCGCGCGAAACCGTTGTGCGAAACAATGGGAAATACCGATGTGAACGCGGCCTGCAAACCTTCAGGCTTGCGTTGCGTCGCCGGCACATCGGCTTGCAGAAACGTGCTGAATGATTCAAGCTGGGTAGCCAGCAAGAACGGAACTTGGTGAACGATGGGGCGCTTCGCGAAACTCTTGCGAATGCGCTTCTTCTCGGTGAAGGAATATTGCATACGATCTCCGAATCACGGCGGGTGCTATCGAGGCGGAATACCTGGACGTTTCAAACCCGAGTGTTCACCGACTGAGACCCGATGGCCGTTCGACGGCTTGAACGAGCCGAGAAGCTTGGTGGTTGGCCGCTACCAACCGCTGGCTGACGGCAGCGGATGCCTGTGTTGCCCGCTACCCGACCAAACTTGCCTTCTGCAGTCGCTTCAGAAGACAAAGAGAACCGCCAATCGTGCGTGATCTTTCACAACGATCAGGCGGTTTTCTTTGGCTTCTGGGGCCGATTATTCGGGCTCCCGAATGAGTGCCAGAATAACGTCCCCACAAAGCACAAAAAGGCCGGCGGTGAAAATACCGCCAGCCTTCGCACAGCGCGTCGAAACTTACTTGACTTCGACCTTCGCGCCAGCTTCTTCCAGCTTCTTCTTGGCTTCTTCAGCAGCAGCCTTGTCGACGCCTTCCTTGACGGGCTTCGGTGCACCGTCAACCAGGTCCTTCGCTTCCTTCAGGCCCAGGCCCGTCAGTTCGCGAACGGCCTTGATGACCGAAACCTTGTTGGCGCCGGCTTCAGCCAGGACGACCGTGAATTCGGTCTTCTCTTCTGCAGCAGCAGCAGCGCCGCCGCCTGCCGGGCCAGCGACTGCCACTGCAGCTGCCGACACGCCAAACTTCTCTTCGAACGCCTTGACCAGTTCGTTCAGTTCCAGAACGGTCATCCCTTCGACTGCTGCCAGGATGTCTTCTTTTGCGATTGCCATTTGAAATACTCCTAAATTGAATTCGGATACAGCCAGCGATCAGTAACGCTGATGCACGCTCGCTTATGCAGCTTCCGCTTGCTTCTTCTCGGCCAGCGCTGCCAGAGCACGCGCGAAGCCCGAAACAGGCGATTGCATAACGAACAGCAGCTTCGAGAGCAGTTCTTCGCGGCTCGGGATGCTTGCCAGCGCTTGCACGCCAGCCTTGTCCATCACCTTGCCATCGAACGAACCAGCCTTGATGACCAACTTGTCATTGCCCTTGCTGAAGTCGTTGACGACCTTAGCAGCAGCAATTGCATCTTCCGAGATGCCGTAGATCAACGGACCAGTCATCTGCTCTGCCAGCGGAGCAAACGGCGTACCTTCAACAGCGCGACGCGCCAGCGTGTTCTTCAACACGCGCAGGTAAACCTTCTGCTCACGCGCTTGCGCGCGCAGCTTGGTCAGATCGCCAACCGCAATTCCACGATACTCAGCCAGCACAACGGTCTGGGCCTTCGCGACTTGCGCGGAAACCTCAGCGACGACGGCTTGCTTGTCTTCTCTATTAAGCGGCACGGTTAGCCTCCAGAAACGATACGTTCGGCGCGGCCGGTATGGCCGAAACCTCACGTACCTCGTTCAACAACGGCGTCCGACCTCGTTAGGAGTATTTCCACCTCACGCCGCGAATCGCTTCACGGCCTGCGGCTTCACCACTGCAAAACTTTTTCGGGTTCGCCATCTGCGTTGGCTTGAATTAAGGGATCACCTGACTGCTGCGCCCCACCAACGGTCTTTGATAACCGGTTGCTCGCCTTGCTGCACGAGCAACCGCCCAAAGCCCATGTAGGCCGCTTCGCGAACGAAGCGGCCCGAATACTTGCTTACTGTGCTGCCAGCGTAGCCTGGTCGACACGCACGCCGACGCCCATCGTGCTCGACAGTGCGATCTTGCGCAGGTACACGCCCTTGCTCGTTGCCGGCTTGGCCTTCTGCAGCGCTTCGATCAGCGCCGACAGGTTCGAACGCAGTGCGGTCGGCTCGAACGATGCACGGCCGATGGTCGCGTGGATGATACCGGCCTTGTCGACACGGAATTGCACCTGACCAGCCTTCGCGTTCTTGACGGCGGTTGCGACGTCCGGCGTGACCGTACCGACCTTCGGGTTCGGCATCAGGCCGCGCGGGCCGAGGATCTGGCCCAGCGTACCGACGATACGCATCGTGTCCGGCGAAGCGATCACGATGTCGAAGTCCATCTGGCCAGCCTTGATCTGCTCAGCCAGGTCTTCCATACCGACGATTTCCGCGCCTGCTGCACGTGCCTGCTCGGCCTTTTCGCCTTGCGCGAACACGGCAACGCGAACCGACTTGCCCGTACCGGCCGGCAGAACGACCGAACCACGAACGACCTGGTCCGACTTCTTTGCATCGATGCCGAGCTGGACTGCGACGTCGATCGACTCGTCGAACTTCGCGCTCGCGCATTCCTTCACGAGGCTCAGTGCGTCTTCGATCGCGTACAGCTTCTGACGATCAACCTTGGCGGCAAATGCCTGACGGCGCTTGGAGATCTTAGCCATTTACACGCCCTCCACAGTGATGCCCATCGAGCGTGCGCTACCAGCGATGGTGCGAACGGCTGCGTCCAGATCAGCTGCCGTAAGGTCCGGCATCTTGGTCTTCGCGATTTCTTCGGCTTGAGCGCGCGTGATCGAACCGACCTTGTCGGTGTGCGGCTTGCTCGAGCCCTTGTCCACCTTCGCCGCCTTCTTGATCAGGACGGTTGCCGGCGGCGTCTTCATCACGAACGTGAAGCTCTTGTCAGCGAATGCCGTGATGACCACCGGCACCGGCAGACCCGGCTCCATGCCTTGAGTCTGCGCGTTGAACGCCTTGCAGAACTCCATGATGTTCAGGCCGCGCTGGCCCAGTGCCGGACCGACCGGCGGCGACGGGTTGGCTTTACCTGCAGGGATCTGCAGCTTGATAAAGCCGATAATCTTCTTTGCCATTTGTGAACCTCATTGGAACGCCGAAAGGGCGTTCGGTGAGTAATAACGCGCGTTCGCCGCTGGCTACTGACGCTCCTCAACGGCCATGACGCGGGCCGTAAGCGCGAAGGTGGGCAGCCGAGGCTGCCCACCGAATCGGGATCAAACTTTTTCGACCTGGCCGAATTCGAGTTCGACCGGGGTGGATCGACCAAAGATGGTGACCGACACACGCACGCGCGATTTTTCGTAGTTGACTTCTTCGACGGTGCCGTTGAAGTCCGTGAACGGGCCTTCCTTGACACGCACCATCTCGCCGACTTCGAACAGGGTCTTCGGGCGCGGCTTCTCGACGCCTTCCTGCATCTGCGACATGATCTTCTCGACTTCCTTCGGGGAAATCGGGGTCGGGCGGTTACGCGCACCGCCGACGAAGCCGGTGACCTTCGCGGTGTTCTTCACGAGGTGCCACGTTTCGTCCGTCATCTCCATTTCCACCAGCACGTAGCCGGGGAAGAAACGACGCTCGGTCACCGCCTTGTGACCGCCCTTGACTTCAACCACTTCTTCGGTCGGGACCAGGATCTGACCGAATTTGTCCTGCATGCCAGCACGTTCGATGCGCTCCTGAAGCGCACGTTGCACGCTCTTCTCCATACCGGAGTAGGCGTGCACGACGTACCAACGTTTTCCGCTCGGGGATGCCGGAGTATCGCTCATATCATTTCCAACCCAGAATCGCCGAGAAAATCACCCATTCGATCGATTTGTCACTCAACCAGAGGAAAATCGCCATCACGAGCACGAAACCGAACACGACGAGCGTGGTTTGCGTTGCTTCCTTGCGGGTGGGCCAAACGACCTTCCGGACTTCCTTGTACGAATCCTTGGCAAAAGCGATGAGGCTCTTGCCAGGGGCCGACATCAGCCCGACGGCCACACCGGCGATGATCCCTACCGCCAACGCGGCACCGCGGACATACCACTGCTGATTGGCCAGCCAGAAGAAGCCCACGAATCCGGCCAACACCAGCAATACACCCAGGGCCAGCATCAGCTTATCGCCGGAGGTATTTACAGTTTCGACGGATGGATTCGCCATAACACCTTAAAACAAATGCCACGTAGGACACGTGGCTATTTTTGGCAGGGGCAGAGGGAATCGAACCCCCAACCTTCGGTTTTGGAGACCGACGCTCTGCCAGTTGAGCTATACCCCTAAACCATGTTGGGGCCGGCTGTTGCCAGCCCCAAAACTGTCGATCAACGAATAACTGGCTTACTCGATGATCTTGGCGACGACGCCGGCGCCGACCGTACGGCCGCCTTCGCGGATTGCGAAGCGCAGACCTTCTTCCATCGCGATCGGAG
>NZ_CADFDK010000010.1 GCF_902832885.1 Burkholderia seminalis DSM 23518 | reverse complement strand
CATCAAGCGCCCACACTTATCGGCTGTTAATTTTTAAAGAGCAATCTGCGAGGAACATCGTGTTTCCCGGCAGCGCTGCGTTTTCAGCAGCAGAGAAGCGAGATTATGAACCGTGTTTCGCAGCTCGTCAACAACTTTTTGCACTACGTCGTTGCGACCGCGGGGCTCAACTTCCGTACCGCCGAGGCCGTTCCCGCCAAGCCCCAACCGCACTGCTTCCCTTCCTTCCGCGCCGCGTTTCCGTAAGCGCGAAAGAGGCGTGATTCTATGCACCCGTCGGCAATCGCGCAAGGGGCTCGACGCAACTTTTTCTACGAAAGCCGCATTTCGGCCCGCCACGCATGTCCCGGCACGAGACCGCTTATGGTGCACAGAACGGACTAGAATGTGAGGTTCTTCGCCTCTTTCTATATACGTCTTTAATATGCGCCAGCGAATCGCCAAACGCCCCCCCCCCGATGCCGACAAACTGGTCGGTCTGTCGCTTGCGCTCTTCGCCTCGGGCAGCCGCATCGAGGATCGCTTCTGGGAAGCGAAGCTCGATGCGCTGCTCGCCAAGATCGTCCGCAACGGCAACCAGACCACGCTCGACGCAGCACTCGATCATCTTCAGCAGAATCACCCCGATGCGTACGGTGCACTGGCCGACATGGCCGAGACGCACAGCGAGTCGATGGTGATCGAGCACGACGGCCAGCCGTACGATGCGCTGCTGGTCGCGGTTCCAGTGCTCGCGTGGACGCGCTACATGATTCCGTCGGGTCCGCTCAAGGGCGACGTTACCGACGCGCTGCGAACGCACCTGCAGGCACACGTCCTCGCGAACGGCACGCTCGTCGGGCTGGCGCCGTTCCTCTACAGCATCGACCAGCTGCCGCGGCACCACGTCGAGACCTACCGCCTTGCGCAGCAGCTCGCGCATGCGGCGATCGGCCAGCACACGCCCAAACTGGGCTTCGGCGACCTGCCCGAAACGTCGCCGATCCTGGCCGATCCCCGCTTCCTCCTTGCGGTCGTCGCCGCGCCTGCCGGCGCGCCGCTGTTCCGCTGGCAGGAAGAGGAGAACGGCAGCCGGATCGAACGCGGCCAGTGTCTCGAGCAGTGGACGGCCCAGGGCGGCCCGAACCTGTCGATCGCCCTGCCCGGCTGCGAATTCGAATGCCTGCTTCCGGACGCGTACTACTCGGCCTGCCGCGATGCGGACGAGCGTATCCGTCCGCACACGGTACGAACGGCCATTCGTTATCTGTTTGACACACTTGGTGCGGCGCCGCAGGAGTTGCGCGCGGTGGTCGCCGGCTTCGGCGAACGCCGCATCGACGAGTATCGCGTCGGCTTCACGCGGCGCGCCAGCAACGACGTGATCTACGGCGTCGTCTGGCCGCTGTACGGCCGCGAAAACGGCGACGTGTCGATCGACAACGCGACGCTCGAAGACGAAGCGCCGATGGAAGGACCGCTCGAGGAAATCGTGAGCCTGCTGAAGGAATGCGGCGTAACCGACGTCCGCAGGCACGCGGGCCGCTTCGAACCGGAATACTGCGACGACTGCGGCGTGCCGCTCTACGCGGATCCGCTCGGCGAAATCGTCCATGCGGAAATGCCGGAAGACGCATCGCCCGCCCAGCCGCACTTCCACTGATCCGACGCCGCAGGCCGCCACGGCCTGTCGGTCCGAAGCCGCTCCCGGTTCCCGCCGGAGCGGCTTTTTTTCTTGTCCGATCCTTTTCCGCCCGAAATTTCGGACAACTCCTAAGCCTTTCAGCCTAGCAGACATCGTGTAAGGTCTTTGTCATGATCGGAATCAACGCATGCCCGACAGCAATCAATGACTCAACCTAACGGAGATTGAATATGCGGTTCCTGATGCTCAATTCAGACGCCGAGCGGCGTGATGGACTGAAGGCCCTGCTGCGGCAGATCGACCGTCACGCCAGCATCAACGATGCGCCCGACAGTTTCCAGGCGCGCCGCCTGCTGCGTGCCCAGCGCTTCGACCTCGTCGCGATCGACTGGCTCGACGTAGGCCGGCTCGGCGAGCTTCAGGCGATCTGCAGCGCGTGCTCCCCGACACCGGCCGCCGTGCTGGTCGACGAAGCGCCACCCGATGCCGTCCAGCGCTTCTTCAACCATGGTGTCGCGGGCGTGATCCCGCACTCCACGCGGCCGCACCTGATCGTGCGGGCGCTCGAGATCGTGCTGCTGGGCGGCCACTACATTCCGCCGAGCGCGCTGAGTCTGCTGCCCTCCGTGGCCGCGGCACGCCACGATGCCCATTTCCAGACGCTTGCCGGATCGCTTCCCCGCCGCCCGCCCAGCGGCCTCCTGTCGCCGCGGCAAGCGCAGATCATGCGCTTCGTCCACATGGGCAGCACGAACAAGATGATCGCCCGGACGCTCGGCATCAGCGAAGGCACCGTGAAGATCCACCTCGCCAGCATCTTCCAGCAGCTCGGTGCCGCAAACCGCGCCGCCGCGGTCGCGATCTACAACGGCTGGCTCTCGCCGCACCTCGAGGTGCTGCTGGCGAACCGCAACCGCGCACGCAAACCGAACATCGGCGAACGCGGTCCGGTTCCGCTGCGTGCACAACGGAACGACCATCCGTACCCATTGCCGGCCGTGAACGCCGGCACGCAAGACCTGCCACTCGCCGCCGAGCCACCAGCACGGTTCCGGCGCGGGCGCTAGGCAAACAGTCTCGATATTGCGACGGTCGGTATGTGTGGATTCCCACCTTTGATGCTCAACGAGTAATATGAACGCATGGGTTTTCTTTTCACACCGCTTCCGCTCTGGGTTGGCATCGGTGGCTGGATCGCCGCCGCGGCCCTGCTCGCGCTCGCGATCTGGAATCGCCCGTTCGTACGCCTGCAGGATGCCACGCTGCAGCACGTGTGGCTCGCGCTCGTCACCGCAATTTCGGTCCTCTGGGCATCGAATGCCTGGCTCGAAGACGGCATCGTCATGCATCTGCTTGGCGCCACGCTGCTCGTCACACTGTTCGACTGGACACTCGCGCTGATCGCAATGGGCGCCGTCACGGCGGTTGCCGCGATCATCTTCGACGCGCCGTGGCAGGGCATTGGCCTGACCTATCTGATCTACGGGGCGCTCCCTGTCGCCGTGTCGGCGTTGCTGCAGCGCGCCGCGCTCGCGTGGTTGCCGCACAACCTCGCATCGTTCATCACCGGGCAGGGGTTCCTGTCGCCGGCCATCGCGATCGTCGCGGTCGCCGCAGCGGCGGCCGGTGTCCAGCTCGCGCTCGCGGACGGCGTGCCCGTCGTCATTCCGGCCGGCTATCTACTGAACACCGCGCTGCTCGCGCTCGGCGAAGCGTGGTTCACCGGCATGGCGACGGCACTCATTGCCGTCTACCGCCCTGCGTGGGTCACGACCTTCGACGTCCGGCGCTATCGCCTCGGCGGCCCGCGCGCCTGAATTTCCTCCGGATTCACACACCGTCCACGCATGCCGCACGCCTCTTCCGCGGCGCGGCAGAACAGGCCGTCTACTGCCGCACAACTTTTTTACGCTAAGATTGAACTCCTGTTCTTCATCGGGCATCTATAGGAGCCCGATGTCTCATTCGCTCCTCACCAATAACCAGATGGACAGCTCACCTGCCTCGCTCCGGATTTTCCGGGCGCTCGGCAAGCTGGCAGCCTGTATCGCGGGCCTGTCGCTTGCGCTTCCCACACCGGCATTCGCCGACCTGCTCGACCAGCGCTCCGAACTGATCAACAAATTCGTCAACGAGATGCATGCCGATCCGCTCGCCGCCGATTGTGCGGCGCACGGCAGCTTCATCGCCAGTACCTCGACAGCGTTCGACCGCGTCGACTTCGCGCCGAACGCATTCGACAGCGGCAACGCGACGATCACGCCGTGGAACGACTCGTTCGACCAGGGCAAGCAGCGCGTGAAGGTCGACAACATCGTCACGGTCGACGGGCAAGGCATTCACAGCGACGGCAGCGACCCGACGCCGCTGAAATTCCGTTGCGGTTATGTCGGCCAGCAAATGCTCGCGTTCAGCTGGAACGACCCCGTCCCACCGCTGAAGCCGCGCGTGGAACGCTCGTCGTCGACGAAGAAGTTCAAGGGCAAGTCGCACCGCGGCAAGGCCAAGGCGAAGGCATCGGGCCGCACCGGCAAGAAGGCCGTGACCACGAAGAAATCGAGCGGCCAGAAGAAAGCCGTCAAGAAAAAAACCGCGAAGAAGTCCTGATACGACCGAGCGGCAACGACAGACGCAAAAAAGCCGGGGCATCCTGTGATGCCCCGGCTTTTTTCATATGACGACGATACGCTTACGCGAACGTGTCGACGTGCACCAGAATCGCGGCCAGCATCGCCGCGCCAAGCGCCGCGCTGCGCTCGCCGTTCCAGCCGACGCGCTCGTCGGGCAGGTTCGCGTTGTCCTTGAACGGCATCTCGAGCGTCAGCGACAGGCAACCGAACTGGTGGCCGATGTATTTCGACGCCAGCTTGAGCGCATCTTCCTTATACTTGCTTGCCGCATAGCCGTGCTCGGTCTGGAAGTCGGGACTCGCGACCTTGAACGCGTCGATGAACGCGGCCTGTTCCTTGCCCTGCTGCGCGGTAAAGCTCGGCAGCATCTCCGAACCGGCGACGAACACGTACGGCAGATCCTCGTCGCCGTGAATGTCGAAGAACATGTCGCAGCCGATCGCATGGATCGCGTCACGCACGGCCAGCACTTCGGGGCTGCGCTCGGCATCCGGCGCCATCCACTCGCGATTCAGGTTCGCGCCTGCCGCATTGGTGCGCAGGTTGCCATGCACGCTGCCGTCCGGGTTCATGTTCGGGACGATGTGGAACGTCACGCGATCGTAGAGCTTGCGCGCGACCGGATCGCCAGCCCAGTCGCCCCATCCCGCCAGCCGCTTGACGAGGCCCTCGACGAACCACTCGGCCATCGACTCGCCCGGATGCTGGCGCGCGATGATCCATACCTTCTTCTTCGGCGCGTCGCCGGTTTCCGGCGTGCCGAGCGTCAGCAGCGACATCGGACGGCCTTCGACCGTACGGCCAAGTTCGACGACGCTCGCCTGCGGCAGCTGCTGGACCGCGCCGAGAAACGCCGCATGACGCTCTTCCGAATACGGCTCGAAATACGCGTAGTAGATGCTGTCGAACTCCGGCGTATGGTCGATGGTCATCGTCTTGCCGTCGAACGTCGTCGGCACGCGAAACCAGTCGACCCGATCGTAGCTCGCCACCGCCTGGTAGTTGCGCCAGCCCGACGGATACGCGCATTCGGCCGCGTTCTCGAACGTCATCACGCACCGCTCGCCGCGCGCGCCCGTCAGCCGGTAGTAAAACCATTGCGCGAATTCCGAGCGATTGTCGCCGCGCACGCGCAGCCGGATCGCGTCGGGGCTGTCGCACGACACGACGTCGATCGCGCCTGCGTCGAAATTGCTGGTGATCGAAAGGGCCATCTGTCTCTCCTTTGTCGATCGGCGTGAGCGCTTTGACGCTCGCACCGGTCCCATGTAAAGCGGGCGGCCGAACGCACGGTATGCCGCGCGCCGGGCCTCATGCACGTGCCGGCCGTCTCGTGAACGGCCGGCCGGGTCACTCGCCGACTCGCCGGCGATATACGTACGTCGAATCGTTCGACGCAGCCGCGTCGAACGCATAGCCTTCCGTCGCAAAATCCTTCAGTGCCTTCGGGTCGGCAATCCGGTTCTCGACGACAAAACGCGCCATCAGCCCGCGCGCGCGCTTCGCATGGAAGCTGATGATCTTGTAGCGGCCGCCCTTCCAGTCCTCGAACACCGGCGTGACGACCGGCGCGGCCAGCAGCTTCGGCTTGACCGACTTGAAGTATTCGGTCGACGCGCAGTTGACCAGCACACGCGCCGCGCCGCTGCGCGTCTCGAGCTGCTCGTTCAGCGCCCGCGTGATGCGGTCGCCCCAGAACGCGTACAGATCCTTGCCGCGCGCGTTCGCGAAGCGCGTGCCCATCTCGAGCCGGTACGGCTGCAGCAGGTCGAGCGGACGCAGCAATCCGTACAGGCCCGACAGCACGCGCACGTGCTGCTGCGCATAGTCGAGATCGGCCGACGACAGCGATTTCGCGTCGAAACCTTCATAGACGTCGCCGTTGAACGCGAGCACGGCCTGCTTCGCATTGGCCGGCGTGAAGGACCGCGACCAGTCGGCATAGCGCTGGAAATTCAGGCGCGCAAGCGGATCGGAGATATCCATCAGCGTCGCGATGTCCTGCGGCGACAGCTTGCGCAGGCCGTCGATCAGCTCGGACGCGTCGTCGACGAATGCAGGCTTCGTGTAAGACTGGACGTGCGCGGGCGTATCGTAGTCGAGGGATTTGGCTGGAGAGAGAACGATTATCATAGAGGCTCGCTGGCACGCCGTGCCTTGCGGTCAGACGAAAACCACCGATTGTAACGAATGACCCGCTCTCTCGCCCCGCACGCCGCGCACCGCGTCGTGCTCGACTCGAACGTCTGGATCGACATCCTCGTATTCGACGACCCCGCTACGCGCCCGATCCGGGCCGCGCTGGAAAGCGGCGCGCTTGCCGCCGTGATCGACGGCCGCTGCCTGACCGAGCTCGAATACGTGCTCGACTATCCGCAGTTCCAGTCGCGCGCGATCGACAAGGCGGCCGCACTCGCGACCGTCGCCCGCCTCGCGAGCCTCGTCGAGCCGCCGCCTGTCGACGCCGACGCGCCGCCGCTGCCGAAGTGCAAGGACCGCGACGACCAGAAGTTTCTCGAACTTGCCCGCGCCGCGCAGGCCGAGTGGCTCGTATCGAAAGACCGCGCGCTGCTGAAACTCGCGAAGCGCACCGCACGCGACTTCGGCTTCCGGATCGCGCAGCCCGCGCCGTTTGCCGAGGCCTGCGCGCTCGACGCCGCACCGGACACGACGACCACGCCGGCCTGACCTGCGCCGCACCACCCGAATCCGACCGTATCGATGAACGCTCCTTCAGACATGCCAACGACTCCCGTTTTCCCCTCGCGCCTGCCGAACGTCGGCACGACGATCTTCACGGTCATGAGCGCGCTTGCCGCCGAAAAAGGCGCGGTGAACCTCGGCCAGGGCTTCCCGGATTTCGATTGCGATCCGCGCATCGTCGATGCGGTCGCGACCGCGATGCGCAACGGGCACAACCAGTATCCGCCGATGGCCGGCGTCGCACCGCTGCGCGACGCGATCGCCGACAAGATCGCGCAGGTCTATGGCCGGCGCTACGATCCGGCCACCGAGATCACGGTGACGGCCGGCGCGACGCAGGCGCTGCTGACGGCGATCCTGTGCGCGGTGCATCCGGGCGATGAAGTGATCGTCGTCGAACCGACCTACGACAGCTACCTGCCGTCGATCGAGCTCGCGGGCGGCAAGCCCGTGTTCGTCACGCTCGAGGCGCCCGATTATGCGATCCCGTTCGACCGCCTCGCGGCCGCGATCACGCCGAAAACGCGAATGATCCTGATCAATACGCCGCACAACCCGACGGGTACCGTGTGGCGCGAGGCGGACATGCGCAAGCTCGCGGACATCGTGCGCGGCACCAACGTGCTGATCCTGTCCGACGAAGTGTACGAGCACATGGTCTACGACGGTGCACGCCACGAAAGCGTTGCGCGCTACCCGGAACTCGCCGCACGCAGCTTCATCGTGTCGAGCTTCGGCAAGACCTATCACGTGACGGGCTGGAAGGTCGGCTACGTCGCGGCGCCTGCCGCGCTGACCGCGGAATTCCGCAAGGTCCACCAGTTCAACGTCTTCACGGTGAACACGCCGATGCAGATCGGGCTCGCCGACTACCTGCGCGACCCGGCACCGTATCTGTCGCTGGCCGGTTTCTACCAGAAGAAGCGCGACTTCTTCCGTGCGGGCCTCGAGCGCACGCGCTTCAAGCTGCTGCCGTGCACGGGCACGTACTTTCAGTGCGTCGATTACTCGGCGATCAGCGACCTGCCCGAGGCGGAATTCTCGAAGTGGCTCACGTCGGAGATCGGCGTGGCCGCCATTCCGGTGTCGGCGTTCTATCACGAGCCGCATGAATCGGGCGTCGTACGCTTCTGCTTCGCGAAGCAGGAAAGCACGCTCGCGTCCGCGCTCGAACGGCTCGCCCGCCTGTAAATCCCGTATGGGCGGCCCCCGCCGCCCTGCCGGAACCGCGCTTACGAGCGCGCGACGCGCGTCGCTTCGATATACGCCTTGCGCTCGGCGGCCACGCGCTGCGCGGCCGGACGCTCGCCGACCTGCTTCGCGTGCGCCTTCCAGTCGATGCCGGCGTCGAGCAGGAAATCGCGCCCGAATATCGCCTTCGTCGCCATCCCGATGACCGGCAGATGAACCCACGCGGCGATGTCCGCGAGGCCGAACGACTCGCCGAGCACATACGGCGAAAACCGCGTCATCTGCTTGAACGCATCGATCGCGCGCGGCAGGCGCTTCTCGACGTGCGCCTTCGTCCCGTCGCTGACCTTGCCGCCGAAAAATGCCTCCGTATAGACCTCGCGCGTCATCCATTCGAGATACAGCTCGAGCGTCTCGACCAGTTCGCGCACCTTCGCGGCCGCGAACGGACTCGCCGGGAAAATGCCTTTTTCGGGATAGCGCGCGGCCAGGTATTCGACGATCGCCTGCGACTCGAACAATGCGCCTTCCTCGGTCTTCAGGAACGGAATCTTGCCGAGCGGCGAATCGACGAGCCGGGCCGGATCGCTGATCGGCAAACCGCACACCGACTCCTCGAACGGAATGTCGTGCTCGAGCAGCACGAACTTCACCTTGTTGTAATAGTTGGACAACGGCATACCGCACAGCTGTAGCATCAGGGTCTCCTTCCTTGCTGAAGCGCGGCCGTAACGGTGCCGGCCGCATCGAGATTCGTCGCGCCGAAAAGCACGTTCGTGCTAGTCTAAAGCAAGTTTTGCGTTCGTCACGACAACATTACATCCGCTGCGGCAGCCATTCCGGCTGTTCGCGCAACATGCGCGGCGCAGCCGCCCCGCCATCCGATGGAGACACGCTCGCATGAGTGCTGAACTGCTGGCCTCGCGTCCGCCCGAGAGCGATTCGACGCTCGTCCTCACGCTGTCCAATCCCGGCGCGCGCAATGCGCTGCATCCCGACATGTACGCGGCCGGCATCGAGGCGATTGCCACCGCCGATCGCGATCCCGCGATTCGAGCAGTCGTCCTGACCGGTGCCGATCGCTTCTTCTGCGCGGGCGGCAACCTGAACCGGCTGCTCGAGAACCGTTCGAAGGATCCGTCCTACCAGGCCGACAGCATCGACCAGCTCGCCGCTTGGGTCACGGCGATCCGCGCGTCGACGAAACCGGTGATCGCAGCCGTCGAAGGCGCCGCGGCCGGCGCGGGTTTCTCGCTCGCGCTCGCGTGCGACCTGATCGTCGCCGCGCACGACGCGAAATTCGTGATGTCGTATGCGCGTGTGGGCCTCACGCCGGACGGCGGCGGTTCGTGGTTCCTCGCGCGCGCACTGCCGCGCGCGATGGCGGCCGAACTTCTGTTCGAAGGCAAGCCGGTCACGGCCGAACGCCTGCATGCGCTCGGCGTCGTCAACCGGCTCGCCGTGCCCGGCGCGGCACTGACCGACGCGCTCGCGTGGGCCGACGCACTCGCCGGCATCTCGCCGAACGCCCTCACACGCATCAAGTCGCTGCTCGACGATGCGACGACGCAATCGCTCGAACCGCATCTCGGTACCGAGCGCGATCATTTCGTCGCGTCGCTGCATCATGCGGACGGGCTCGAAGGCATCACCGCGTTTCTCGAGAAACGCCAGCCGCGTTACAAGCGCTGATCGAGCCAGCCTTCTCCCGTGACGACGCGACGCCGCCCGGTCGTAACGGCGCTCGATACCGCGCAAGAAATGCACTGACGCACGTCGCGCCCGACGTCGGCGGCGCGCTTCACGCCGCCTGCGCACACGCATCGCCAGGCACGTTTCCGTCGCCAGCAGCCCGCGTCGATCCATGCTCTAATGTCCGCCTGTCGCGGCGCCCCCGGCGCCGTTTTCGCGCATGCAACCGAGGAGTTGACGATGATCGACGTCTATAGCTGGGCGACCCCGAACGGCCACAAGGTGCACATCATGCTCGAGGAAACGGGCCTCGCATACCGTGCACATCCGGTCGATATCGGCGCAGGCGACCAGTTCAAGCCCGACTTCCTGAAGATCAGCCCGAACAACAAGATCCCGGCCATCGTCGATCCGGACGGTCCCGGCGGCAAACCGATCTCGCTGTTCGAATCGGGCGCGATCCTGATCTATCTCGCGGAGAAGACCGGCAAGTTCCTGCCGACCGATCCGGCCGCGCGCTATGCAACGCTCGAGTGGCTGATGTTCCAGATGGGCGGCGTCGGCCCGATGCTCGGGCAGGCGCACCACTTCCGCCTGTACGCGCCGGAGAAGATCGAATACGCGGTCAACCGCTACACGAACGAAGCGAAACGCCTGTACAACGTGATGGACAAACGCCTCGGCGAATCCGAATATCTCGCGGGCGACGCGTACACGATCGCAGACATTGCGACGTTCCCGTGGACGCGTTCGTGGCAAAACCAGGGCATCGTGCTCGACGAGTTGCCGAACGTGAAGCGCTGGTACGACGCGATCGCCGCGCGACCCGCCGTGCAGCGCGGCGTCGAGGTGCTCGCGTCGATGCGCAAGGCACTGCAGGACGACAAGGCTCGAGAAGTGCTGTTCGGCGCGACGCAGTACGCGAAGCACTGACACGCAGGTGACGGACGGGGCGGCAAGCGTGCCTGCCGCCCCGCGCGTCAGAAGTAGTGCAGCGTGATGAACTCCGCCGCGCACACCAGCAGCGGCGCATCGGGACGCTCGACCTGGATCGACACCGACCACGTCACCTGCACCCCGCCCTGCGCGGCGCCGGCGGTTTCCTTCACCGCGAAGAGCGCACGCACGCGTGCACCGACCGGCACCGGCTTCAGGAATCGCACGCGATTCAGCCCGTAGTTCACGCCCATCTTCTGCTCGAAGCGCATCGCATCGGTCATCAACGCGGGAATCAGCGACAGCGTCAGGAACCCGTGCGCGATCGGTCCGCCGAACGGCGACTCGCGTCGGGCGCGCTCGGGATCGACGTGAATCCATTGATGATCGCCGGTCGCGTCGGCGAAACCGTCGACGCGATGCTGGTCGATCGCGATCCAGCCGCTCGCGAGCGGCTCTGCGCCGACCCGTGCCTGCAACGCCTCGGCCGACGCGATCAGCGGCAAGGTCACGTCCGTCATGCGCTCGCCCCTCCCGGATGGCGCAGCCCGAAAAGCACCTTCGTATGCACGCTGATCACCGTCTCGCCGGCTTCGTTCACGCCGACCCACTCCGTCGACACGATGCCGCGGTCAGGCTTGCTCTCCGACACGCGCTTGTCGTGAACCTTCTGGTACATCGTGATCGTGTCGCCGGCCCGCACCGGCTTGAGCCAGCGGATCGAGTCGATGCCCGGCGAGCCCATGCTGGTCGAATCCGGCCCGAGCTTCCGGACGAGCAGGCTCATGAACACCGAGCACGTATGCCAGCCGCTCGCGACGAGGCCGCCGAAATGCGATGCCTTCCCGGCCGCCTCGTCGAGATGGAACGGTTGCGGATCGTAGCGCTGCGCGAACGCCTTGATGTCGTCGGGCTCGAACGTGTAGCGGCCCACTTCGGTCGTGCTGCCGACCACCAGGTCTTCGTAACTGATACCCACTTGCAAGTCTCCTTGTCTGGCGCGCTCGCGCGTCGCCGTCATGCCGCGTCGGCCTGCGCGAAATCGGGCAGCGCCGCGATCCGGGCAAGATGATGGTCGGTGTCGCCGAGCGTCGTCTCGATGATCGTCAGCCGCTTGAACAAATGCGCGGCGGCGACCTCGTTGGTCACGCCCATGCCACCATGCAACTGAATGGCCTGCTGGCCGACGAAACGCGCGGCCGCGCCGACACGTGCCTTCGCGGCGGACACGGCCTTGCGCCGCGCATCGGCGTCGCCGCTCGCGTAGCGCACCGCCGCCAGATAGGTCAGCGAGCGCGCCTGCTCCGCATGGATCAGCATGTCGACCATCCGGTGCTGCAGTGCCTGAAAACGCGCGATCGGCACGCCGAACTGCTCGCGCGTCTTCGTGTATTCGACCGTCGCGCGATTCAGCTCGTCGAGTGCGCCGACCGCTTCCGCGCACAGCAGGAACGTCGCGTAATCGGCAACCTGCTCGAGCGCCGCCGCGTCGCGCGCACCGCCCGTCAGCAGCCGGGCCGGCGTTGCGTTGAATTCGATCGTCGCGGCACGCTGGCCGTCGATCGTCCGGTAGTCGCTCACCTTCGCGTTCGCCGCGTCGCGTTCGACGACGAACAGGCCGATGCCGCCGCCATCGACACGCGCGGGCACGATCCACGCATGCGCCTGTGCGCCGTGCTGAACGACCGACTTGATGCCGGTCAGCCGGTACGTGCCGCCGTGCTCGCGCGCATGCGTGTCGAGCTCGTACAAATCGTAGCGCGCCTGCGGCTCATGGAACGCAACCGCCAGCCGTTTCTGTCCCTGCGCCACCGCCTCCAGCAACGCGGCATCGTCGCCCGCGCCGGAGCCGGCGATGCGCAGTGCCTCGACGCCGACCGCCGTGGCCCAGTACGGCTCGATCACGAGCGCGCGGCCGAGCTCCTGCATCACGACCAGCATGTCGACCGGACCGCCGCCGAAGCCGCCCTGGGCGTCGGGCACCGGCAATGCGGTCAACCCCAGTTCGGTGAATGCGCGCCATTGCGCGTCCGAGACGCCCGTGTCGCCGCGCACGATCGCCTGACGCGCGTCGAAGCCGTATTGCTCGCCGAGATACCGGCGCAGCGCGTCGGCGAACTGCTGCTGCTCATCGGTAAAGCTGAAATCCATGGTTGTCTCCGTTCCCTGATCACAGCCCCAGAATCATCTGCGCGATGATGTTCTTCTGGATCTCGTTCGAGCCACCGTAGATCGACGTCTTCCGGTAATTGAAGTAGTACGCGGCAAGCGGCGCCGCATCGTCGTCGCCCGCGATGCTGTGCTCGCGCTCGCCGTCGAGGAACGGCACGTCGAACGGCGCGGCGAGCGGGCCGATCGCATCGACCATCAGTTCGGTGAGCGCCTGCTGCACCTCGGTGCCCTTGATCTTCAGCATCGATGCCTCGGGGCCGGGGCCCTTGCCGCTCGTCTCGCGGCTGACGACACGCAGCACCGTCACCTCGAGCGCCATCAGCTCGACTTCGAGCGCCGCGACCTTCGCGGCAAATACCGGATCGGCGAGCAACGGCTTGCCGTTCTTGCGCTGGTTCGACGCCACGCGCTTCAGGAACGCGAGCTCGCGTTTCGACGCACCGACGCGTGCGATGCCGGTGCGCTCGTGGCCGAGCAGGTATTTCGCGTAGGTCCAGCCGCGGTTCTCGTCGCCGACGAGGTTCTCGACCGGCACCTTCACGTCCTCGAAGAACACTTCGTTGACCTCGTGGTCCTCGTCGAGCATGACGATCGGGCGCACGGTGATGCCGGGCGTCTTCATGTCGATCAGCAGGAACGAGATGCCCTCCTGCTTCTTCGCGGCCGGATCGGTCCGGACGAGGCAGAACATCATGTCGGCGTGCTGGCCGAGCGTCGTCCAGGTCTTCTGGCCGTTGACGACGTAGTGGTCGCCATGGCGCTCGGCGCGCGTGCGCAGCGATGCGAGATCGGACCCCGAACCGGGCTCCGAGTAACCCTGGCACCACCAGTCGGAACCGTCGAGTATGCGCGGCAGATAGTGGCGTTTCTGCGCCTCGCTGCCGTACTTCATCAGCACCGGTGCGACCATCGACACGCCGAACGGCAGCACGGTGGGCGCGCCGATCCGCGCGCACTCCTCATCCCAGATGTGTCGCTGCGTCGCGTTCCAGCCCGGGCCGCCGTATTCGACGGGCCACGCGGGCGCGGACCAGCCGCGCTGGCCGAGAATCCGGTGCCAGCTCGCGAAATCCTCGCGGTCGAGTCGTTTGTGATCGAGTACTTTGGCGCGCAGCGCGTGAGGCAGGTTGGCCTCGAGCCAGGCGCGGACGTCGGCGCGGAACGCGTCGTCGGCGGGGGAATAATCCAGATCCATGCGCAGTGTCTCCTGTCGGCCGGAGTGCGCGCTTCAGCGGTTGCTCCGGTCTCATGCAGACGCTCGCCGCGGCCGTCCGCCCCGGCAAGGATCCGCTGCATGCGTCATTGCAGCGGTTCTTTCAGCGCGGCAGGAATCGGCAGCGGCATCACGTCGATGCCTTCTTCGGCCAAGGATTGCGCATCTTCCGGCGTCGTGACGCCACGAATGCTGCGTGCGGGCGCCTCGTTGTAATGGATGCGCCGCGCTTCCTCGGCGAAGCGCTCGCCCACATTCTCGGTTTTCTCCAGCACCTCGCGCAGCGCACGCATCACCTGCGCCTGCAGCGCACGCGGATCGGCCGGCCGGGCCTGCGTCGCGCCCGACAAGTTCAGGCGCGGCGCCGACGGCAGACGGTTGACCTCGGTCGTTCCGCACACCGGACATTCGACCAGCTTGCGGGACAACTGCGCTTCGAATTCATCGGCGGAAGCGAACCAGCCTTCGAACCGATGACCGTGCGGGCACTGTAAATCGAGGACCTTCATGCTGAATCAGGGCGTGTGACGAGTGTAGCGCAAATTGCGGTTTTGTGAACGATCGTGCTAAATCCCGATCGCGCGGGACGAATGCACCGCGTCACCGGATTGTAACGCGGCGCCCCGCCCGCCGTTGGCGCGACGCTCAGGGCGTCAGGACCGGCCCGAGCGGCCAGGCGCCGGACAGCACCTTGTCGAGCCACATCATGCCGATGATCGTCTTCACGTCGGTGATCTGGCCCGTGCGCACCCACTCCTGCAGGTCGGCCTGCGTCGCGGTGAAGGTCTCGAGGAATTCGCCTTCGTCGAGCTTGCGCTCGCCGGCCGTCAGCCCACGCGCAAGGTACAGGTCGATGAATTCGGTCGAATAGGAAATGATCGGGTGAATGCGGGCCAGGAACACGTATTCACGCGCCGTGTAGCCCGTTTCCTCGCGCAGTTCGCGCACCGCGCACGCGAGCGCGCCTTCGTCCGGATCGAGCTTGCCGGCCGGGAATTCGGCCATCACCTTGCCGATCGGATAGCGATACTGGCTTTCCATCAGCACGCGGCCGTCGTCGAACAGCGGGATCACCATCACCGCGCCCGGATGCTGGACGTATTCGCGCGTGGCCTTCTTGCCGTCCGGCAGACGGACGGTGTCGCGCTTGAGCTTGAGGAACGCGCCTTCGAAAATCGCCTCGCTCTCGAGGCAGGTTTCGGTCAGTGCGGCGTCGTGATTGGGTAGTTCGGCCATCGGCGGCTCCTGGATGAGCACGACGGACGGCCGGGGGCCGTCAGCGTCGTTTGACGAGATACTGGAACGTGAAGCCGGGGAACGCGAACACGACGAACAGACTGAACGTGATCGCGTAAAACTGCCAGCCCTGTTCAAAGCGGTTGCCGGCACGCGATTCGAGCCAGAAGCCGAGCGCGCCGACGATGAAATACAGCACGATCAGCTCGCCGATCCGCACCCACGCGCTCTTCTTCGCCGCGCCGAACGGCACGACGGCGAAGAGGCGTTGGTTCAGGAACGGGAGGTTGGCGCATACGAGCGCCAACAGCACGATAAACCAGCCGGCTGCCGACATTACAGCGGCAGCGTGTGACGAATTGCCTGCAGGCAGGCCGTCAGCAGCGGGCTCGGAATCAGGCCGAGCACGACGACCGCCAAGCCGTTCAGCACGAGGATCGTGCGCTTGCAGAAATCACCCGTGATCGGCGTCGAATCCTGCGGTGCATCGAAATACATCAGCTTCACGATGCGCAGGTAGTAGAACGCGCCGAACAGCGACGTGATCACGGCCAGCACGGCCAGCCACGTGAGGCCCGCGTTGACGGTCGCCTCGAGCACGGCCAGCTTCGCATAGAAGCCGACGGTCGGCGGGATGCCGGCCAGCGAGAACATCATGACCATCATCACGAACGCGAACACCGGGCTGCGCTTGTTGAGGCCCTTGAAGTCGTCGATCGTTTCCGCTTCGAAATCGCGGCGTGCGAGCAGCATCACCACGCCGAACGAGCCGAGCGTCGTGATCAGGTAGACGATCGCGTAGAACATCGCCGAGCTGTAGGCGTTCGCCGGTGCCGCCGCGTCGCCCTTCACAATGCCCGCGAGCAGGCCGAGCAGCACGAAGCCCATGTTCGAGATCGCCGAGTAGGCGAGCATCCGCTTGATGTTGCGCTGGACGATACCGGTGATGTTGCCGACGATCAGCGACAGCGCGGCGAGGATCACGAGCGCGGTCTGCCAGTTCTGAGCGAGCGGCAGCAGGCCCATCACCAGGAAACGCAGGCCCCACGCGAAGGCGGCAACCTTCGGGCCGCCGCCGACGAACAGCGTCATCGCGGTCGGTGCGCCCTGGTAGACGTCCGGCACCCACATGTGGAACGGCACGGCACCCAGCTTGAACGCGATACCGGCGACGATGAAGACCACGCCGAACATCAGCACGGCCGCGTCGGTGTTGCCGCCGACGGCCTTGTACACCTCGCCCAGCTCGAGCGAGCCGGTCGCGCCGTAGAGCATCGAGATGCCGTACAGCACGAAGCCCGACGCGAGCGCGCCCAGCACGTAGTACTTCATCGCGGCTTCGCTCGACTGCGCGGCGTCGCGGCGCAGCGCGATCACGGCATACAGCGACAGCGACATCAGTTCGAGACCGAGGTACAGCGTCAGGAAGTTGTTGCCCGACACCATGACCAGCTGGCCGAGCAGCGAGAACATGCCGAGCAGGAACACGTCGCCGCGGAACATGTCGCGATCTTCGAGGTACTTGCGCGAATAGACCAGCGAGACCGCGAAACCGAACGACACGACGGCCTTCATCGTGCTCGCGAACGAGTCGACGACGACCATCTTCGAGAAGAAGTAGTACTGCTGCGGGTCGAGTGCCTGCACCGCGAACCACACGCCCGCGACGACCGACGAAACGACCGCGATCAGATAGGTCAGGCGGCGGCCGGAAGCACCGGTAAAGGTGTCGTTCAGCCATGCGACGACGATGGCGGCCATCACCAGCGCGTCAGGCAACAGGACATTCATAGGAGCATTCATGATCTTGGTTTCCTCCGCTCGCGATTACTGGGCCAGCGGCAGCTTCGACTGCGCGACGTGGGAGAGGAGGTTTTCCACGGAAACGTGCATCACGTCCGTGAAAGGCTTCGGATAAAGACCCATCAGCAGCGTGAACGCGGCGAGCACGGCCAGCATCAGGAATTCGCGACGGCCGATGTCCTTCAGCTTGGCAACGTGATCGTTCGCCACCGCGCCGAAGTACACGCGCTTGTACATCCACAGCGTGTAGGCCGCACCGAGGATCAGCGTGAACGCCGCGCCGAAGGCGATCCAGAAGTTGTACTGGACGGCCGCGAGAATCACCATGAACTCGCCGACGAAACCCGACGTACCCGGCAGGCCGCAGTTGGCCATCGAGAACAGCATCGCGAATGCCGCGAACTTCGGCATCACGTTGACGACGCCGCCGTAATCGGCGATCTGGCGCGAGTGCACGCGGTCGTACAGCACGCCGATGCAGAGGAACATCGCGCCCGACACGAAGCCGTGCGAGATCATCTGGATGATCGCGCCTTCGACGCCGAGCTGGTTGAAGATGAAGAAGCCGAGCGTGACGAAGCCCATGTGCGCGATCGACGAATACGCGACCAGCTTCTTCATGTCGGCCTGCACCATCGCGACGAGGCCGATGTAGATCACCGCGATCAGCGACAGCGTGATCACGACCGGTGCCAGGAAGTGGCTCGCGTCAGGCGTGATCGGCAGCGAGAAGCGCAGGAAACCGTAGGCGCCGAGCTTCAGCATGATCGCGGCCAGCACGACCGAGCCGCCCGTCGGCGCTTCCACGTGCGCGTCCGGCAGCCACGTGTGCACCGGCCACATCGGCACCTTCACCGCGAAGGCGAGGAAGAAGGCGATGAACAACAGGATCTGCGGCGTCATCGCGATCTTCGCGTTCTGCCACGTCGCGAGGTCGAACGAGTGCGTTTCCGTGTACAGGTAGATCAGCGCGACCAGCATCAGCAGCGAGCCGGCCAGCGTGTACAGGAAGAACTTGAACGCCGCGTACACGCGGTTCGGGCCGCCCCACACGCCGATGATGATGTACATCGGGATCAGGGTCGCCTCGAAGAACACGTAGAACAGCAGGCCGTCGGCCGCCGAGAACACGCCGATCATGATCCCGGACAGGATCAGGAACGCCGCGAGGTACTGCGCGACGTTCTCGGTGATCACTTCCCACGCGGCGATCACGACGATCACCGTGATCAGCGCGGTCAGCACGACGAACCACATCGAGATACCGTCGACGCCGAGGTGATACGCGATGTCGAAGCGTTCGATCCAGGTCGACTTCTCGACGAACTGCAGCGCGGCCGTGCTCGAGTCGAAGCCCGTGATCAGCGGGATCGTGACCGCGAGACCGAGCAGCGAGCCGATCAGCGCGATCCAGCGGGCCGTCCCCGGATTTTTGTCGTTACCTACCGCGAGTACCAGGAGGCCGAAAACGATCGGCAACCAGATCGCGGTACTGAGAATCGGAAAAGCGTGCATTGTTCTTGTCCCCTCGCCTTATTTGCCGCCGAGCGTTACAAACAGGGTCAGGAGCCCCAGCATGCCGATGATCATGGCGAACGCGTAGTGATAGATGTAACCGGATTGGAGGAAGCGGATCACGCCGGCGAACCAGCCGATGAACCGGGCGCTGCCGTTGACGAGGCCGTCGATCACCACGACGTCGCCTTCCTTCCACAGGCCGCGGCCGATCGCCACCGAACCACGGGCGAACACCACTTCGTTGATCTTGTCCAGGTAGTACTTGTTGTCCAGCAGCGTGTAGATCGGGCCGAACGCGCGGCGGATCGACGCCGGCAGTTCCGGACGCTTCAGGTACAGGAACCAGGCGACCACGACGCCGGCGAGCGCGAGCCAGACCGGCAGGCCCGACACCGAGTGCAGGCCCATGCCCACCCAGCCGTGGAACTCTTCGGCCATCTCGGCGAGCGCCGGGTGGTTTTCGCCGATGAAGATCACCTTGTCGAAGGCGACGCCATGCTGGAAGAAATCGCCGAACAGCATCGGGCTGATCGCGATCGCACCGATGATCACCGACGGGATCGCCAGCAGGACCAGCGGCACCCACACGACCCACGGGGTCTCGTGCGGCTCGTGCGCGTGGTCGTCATGACCGTGGCCATGGCCGTGATCGTCGTGGCCGTGCGCGGCCGCCATGCCCATCGGCGACTCCGGATGCTTCGGCTTGCGGAAGCGCTCCTCGCCGTGGAACACCAGGAAGTACATGCGGAACGAGTACAGCGCCGTGACGAACACGCTCGCGACGACCGCGAAGTACGCGAAGCCCGAACCCGGCAGGTGCGACAGCTTCACCGCGTCGATGATCGAATCCTTCGAGTAGAAGCCCGAGAAGAACGGCGTGCCGATCAGCGCGAGCGAACCGACGAGCGACGTGATCCACGTGATCGGCATGTACTTGCGCAGGCCGCCCATGTTGCGCATGTCCTGGTCGTGGTGCATGCCCATGATGACCGAGCCGGCGCCGAGGAACAGCAGCGCCTTGAAGAACGCGTGCGTCATCAGGTGGAACACGGCGACCGGGTAGGCGGACACGCCGAGCGCGACGGTCATGTAGCCGAGCTGCGACAGCGTCGAGTACGCGACCACGCGCTTGATGTCGTTCTGGACGATGCCGAGGAAGCCCATGAAGAGCGCCGTGATCGCGCCGATCACCGTGATGAACGACAGCGCGGTATCCGACAGCTCGAACAGCGGCGACATGCGCGACACCATGAAGATGCCGGCCGTCACCATCGTCGCCGCGTGAATCAGCGCCGAAATCGGCGTCGGACCTTCCATCGAGTCCGGCAGCCACACGTGCAGCGGGAACTGTGCCGACTTGCCCATCGCGCCGATGAACAGGCAGATACAGGCCACGGTCAGCAGGCCCCAGTCGGTGCCCGGGAAGTGCAGGCTCGCGAGTTCCGCGCGCTTCGCGAACACTTCGCCGTAGTTCATCGAGCCGGCGAACGCGAGCAGCAGGCCGATGCCGAGCAGGAAGCCGAAGTCGCCCACGCGGTTCACGAGGAACGCCTTCATGTTCGCGTAGATCGCGCTCTCACGCGTGAAGTAGAAGCCGATCAGCAGGTACGACACCAGACCCACCGCTTCCCAGCCGAAGAACAGCTGCAGGAAGTTGTTGCTCATCACGAGCATCAGCATCGAGAACGTGAACAGCGAGATGTACGAGAAGAAGCGCTGGTAGCCGTCTTCTTCCGCCATGTAGCCGATCGTGTACACGTGCACCATCAGCGAGACGAAGGTCACGACGACCATCATCATCGCGGTCAGCGAATCGACGAGGAAGCCGACTTCGAGTTTCAGCGAGCCGACGTTCATCCATTCGTAGACGGTCGCGTTGAAGCTTGCGCCGCCCATCACGTCGAGGAAGACTTTCGCCGACAGGAGGAACGCGATCATCACGCCGAGGATCGTGATCCGGTGTGCGCCCTTGCGCCCGACTGCGTTCCCGAACAGCCCCGCAATCAGCGAGCCGGCCAGCGGAGCGAGCGGAATCGCCAGCAGCAGGTTTTCATTGAGTGTCGTTGACATAACAGCGTTGCCTGAAATTAACCTTTGAGCTGATCGAGATCCTCGACATTGATCGTGTCGAGCTTACGGAACAGGGTCACCAGAATCGCAAGACCGATCGCGGCTTCCGCTGCCGCGACGGTCAGCACGAAGAACACGAAGATCTGGCCGTGCACGTCGCCGAGGTAATGCGAGAACGCGACGAAGTTGGTATTCACCGCCAGCAGCATCAGTTCGATCGACATCAGGATGATGATGACGTTGCGGCGGTTCAGGAAGATCCCGACGATCGCGATCGCAAACAGGATCGCGCCGAGCACAAGGTAGTGAGCAAGAGTCAGCATGATTTTCTTTTCCTCCGCTTAGCCGTTGGTGCCCGAACCGGCTTCGCTCTGCGCCGTTTCCGGCTGCGGCTTGTCCGCTTCCATCTTCACGAGGCGCACGCGGTCGTTGCGGCGCACCTTGACCTGATCCGACACGCGCTGGCGCTTGCTGTCCTTGCCCTTGCGCTCGGTCAGCCCGATCGCGGCGATGATCGCGACCAGCAGCACGAGACCGGCGATTTCGAACGCGAAGATGTAGTCGGTGTAGATGACCTTGCCGATCAGGCGCGTGTTCGACCAGTTGGCCATCTCGCCCGTCGCCATCGCATGCACGGTGTGCGTGTCGCCGTAACCGCGCCACAGGATCAGCGCGGTCTCGATCACGATGATCGCGCCGACCACGGTCGCCATCGGCACGAAGCGCTTGAAGTCGCGGCGCAGGTAGTCGATGTTGATATCCAGCATCATCACGACGAACAGGAACAGCACCATCACGGCGCCCACGTAGACCAGCACCAGCAGGATCGCGAGGAACTCCGCTTCCAGCAGCATCCAGATCGCGGCGGCGTTGAAGAACGCCAGCACAAGGAAAAGCGCAGACGCCACCGGGTTGCGCGAAGTGATCACCTTCAGCCCTGATACCACCAGGAGCAGCGCGAAGATGTAGAACAGTACGGTCGTGAATTCCATGATTACCGGTTCATCGTTAGGCCATAGTCAGGCGCGACTTGCGGGACGCTCTCGCGTGCCGCACCTGTCGCGGCGGCTCGGCCCTGGCTGCGGGCCGGCACTGCAAACACAATCAACGATACGGCGCGTCGGCAGCCTTCGCCGCGGCGATGTCCTTCTCGTAGCGATCGCCCACCGCGAGCAGCATTTCCTTCGTGAAATACAGGTCGCCGCGCTTTTCGCCGTGGTACTCGAGAATCTGCGTCTCGACGATCGAATCGACCGGGCAGCTCTCTTCGCAGAAACCGCAGAAGATGCACTTCGTCAGGTCGATGTCGTAGCGCGTCGTGCGGCGCGTGTTGTCCGCGCGCGTTTCCGATTCGATCGTGATCGCCATCGCGGGGCACACGGCCTCGCACAGCTTGCACGCGATGCAGCGCTCTTCGCCGTTTTCGTAGCGGCGCAGTGCATGCAGCCCGCGGAAACGCGGCGAGATCGGGGTCTTCTCTTCCGGGAACTGCACGGTGAACTTGCGCTTGAACGTGTAACGACCGGTCAGCGCGAGCCCCTTCAGCAGCTCGGTCAGGAAGAAGGTCTTAAAGAAGTGTTGGATAGCCGTCATGATTTCGTCCTTACTTCACCCAGATGTTCAGCGGCGACATCATCCAGCAGCCGACCACGACCACCCAGATCACCGTGACGGGCAGGAACACCTTCCAGCCCAGACGCATGATCTGGTCGTAACGGTAGCGCGGGAACGTCGCGCGGACCCAGATGAACACCGACAGCAGTGCGAATACCTTCAGCACCAGCCAGAAGATGCCCGGGATGAACGACAGGAATTCGAACGGCGCATCCCAGCCGCCGAGGAACAGCGTCGCAGCCAGCGCCGAGATCACGATCATGTTGATGTACTCGGCGAGGAAGAACAGCGCGAACGCCATGCCCGAGTAGTCGATCATGTGACCCGCGACGATTTCCGACTCCCCTTCCACCACGTCGAACGGGTGGCGGTTCGTTTCGGCGATGCCCGAGATGAAGTACACGACGAACGCCGGCAGCAGCGGCAGCCAGTTCCACGACAGGAAGTTCACGCCGTGGCCGGCGAAGAAGCCGTGCTGTTGCGAACCGACGATCTCCGACAGGTTCAGGCTGCCGGCCGTCATCAGCACGAGCACCAGCGCGAAGCCCATCGAGATTTCGTACGACACCATCTGTGCCGCGGCGCGCATCGCGCCGAGGAACGCGTACTTCGAGTTCGATGCCCAGCCCGCGAGAATCACCGCGTACACGCCGATCGACGAGATCGCCATCGCGTACAGCAGGCCCGCGTTCACGTTCGCGAGGACCGCTTCGGCCTGGAACGGGATCACGGCCCACACGGCGAATGCCGGCACGACGGTCATCACCGGCGCGATCAGGTACAGCCAGCGGCTGGCGGCGCTCGGCTGAATGACTTCCTTCAGCAGCAGCTTCAGCACGTCGGCGATCGGCTGCAGCAGGCCGCCGGGGCCGACGCGGTTCGGGCCGAGACGCACGTGCATCCAGCCGATCAGCTTGCGTTCCCACAGAATCAGGTACGCGACGCACAGCAGGATGACGACGGAGACGACGAGGATGCGCACGACTGCCCACACCGTCGGCCACGCGAAGCCGAGAAGCTCGGCCCCGCCCGCGTTGATCGTATCGAACAAGCTCATTTACGCCTTCTCCACCACCAGTTCACCGGACAGGCTGCCGAGCGCTGCGCCGGCAGGCGTCGCCGCCGACACGCGAACGACCGTCTCCGCAAGATTCGCGTCGCGCACGGCCGGCAACTGCACCGCACGCTCGCCCTGGCGCACGCGCACGGCGTCGCCTTCCTTCAAGCCCAGCTTGTCGAACAGCGCGGCCGGCAGGGCTGCGGCATTCGCCGCCTTCGCGGCAGCCGTCAGGTGCAGCGCACCCGCGCGGCGCACGAGCGCGTCGGCGTGATAGATCGGCACATCGGCCAGGCGCTCGAAACCGCCGTTCGCGGCATTCGCCGCGGCACGCACCGGCGCGACCGACGTTTGGTTCGACAGACGGCCCGCGACGCCGGCGTCGCCGAGCGCGGCGAGACGCACTTCTTCCGCGGTCTCGTATTCGAAGTTCGGCAGGCCGAGCAGGCTGCCGAGCACGCGCAGCACCTTCCAGCCCGGACGCGTGTCGCCGAGCGGGCGCACGACGCCGTTGAAGCTCTGCACGGTGCCTTCCGCGTTCACGTACGTGCCGGCCGTTTCGGTGAACGGCGCAACCGGCAGCAGCACGTCGGCGTAGTCGAGGCCGTGCTTGAACGGCGACATCACGACGACCATTTCCGCCTGGTTCAGCGCGGCCAGCGCCTGGGCCGGATCGGCCGTGTCGAATTCCGGCTCGACGTTCAGCAGCACGTAGCCCTTGCGCGGCTGCGCGAACGCTTCGCGTGCGTTCAGGCCGCCTTCGCCCGGCAATGCGCCGACGACGTGCGCGCCGACCGTGTTCGCCGCTTCCGTCAGGAAGCCGAACGTGGCGCCGGTGTTGTCGGCGATCCACTTGGCGACGGCATGCAGCTTCGCGAATTCGGGGTGGCGGACCGCGACGTTGCCGAGCAGCACCGCGCGGCGTTCGCCGTTCGACAGCGACTGCGCGACAGCCTGCGCGGCCGGCGATGCGGTGACGCCTGCCAGCGCGTCGGGCAGCGCGACGCCGCGCAGTTGCGCGATGGCCGCGGCGATGCCGGCCAGCTCGTCGAGCCACGCGGACGGTGCGGCCACGATGCGTTGCGCGGCCGGGATCAGTGCGTCGTCAGCGGTCGCGTGCAGGAAATGCAGCTTCGCGCCGTTCTTCGCGGCCTGACGCAGGCGCGACGCGAACAGCGGGTGGTCGCGGCGCAGGAACGAACCGACGACGAACGCGGCGTCCACGTTCGACAGGTCGGCGATCGGCATGCCGAGCCACGGCGCGCCCTGGACCGGCGCCGAGAAATCCTGCTGACGCAGACGGAAGTCGACGTTCGGCGTCTTCAGTTCGTTGGCGAGCTGCTTCACGAGGAACAGCTCTTCAGCGGTGCTGTGCGCGCTCGCGAGCATCGCCAGCGCGTTCGCGCCGTGATCCGCGGCGATGCCCTTCAGGCCCTTCGCGACGTATTCGAGCGCGGTCTGCCAGTCGGTTTCGATCCACTGGCCGCCCTGCTTCAGCATCGGCTTCGTCAGGCGCTCTTCGCTGTTGAGGCCTTCATACGAGAAGCGGTCCTTGTCCGAGATCCAGCATTCGTTGATCGCTTCGTTCTCGAACGGCAGCACGCGCATCACGCGGTTGTTCTTCACCTGCACGACGAGGTTCGCGCCGACGGAATCGTGCGGGCTCACCGACTTGCGGCGCGACAGCTCCCACGTACGGGCGCTGTAGCGGAACGGCTTGCTGGTCAGCGCGCCGACCGGGCACAGGTCGATCATGTTGCCCGACATTTCGGAATCGACCGTCTTGCCGACGAACGTCGTGATTTCCGAGTGCTCGCCGCGGCCCAGCATGCCGAACTCCATCACGCCGGCGATTTCCTGGCCGAAGCGGACGCAGCGCGTGCAGTGGATGCAGCGCGACATTTCTTCCATCGAGATCAGCGGGCCCACGTTCTTGTGGAACACCACGCGCTTTTCTTCCGAGTAGCGCGACGACGACTTGCCGTAGCCGACCGCCAGATCCTGCAGCTGGCATTCGCCGCCCTGATCGCAGATCGGGCAATCGAGCGGGTGATTGATGAGGAGGAATTCCATCACCGACTGCTGCGCCTTCACGGCCTTGTCGGACTGCGTGTGGACGATCATGCCGGCCGACACGGGGGTCGCGCAGGCAGGCACGGCCTTCGGCATCTTCTCGACTTCGACGAGACACATCCGGCAGTTGGCCGCAACCGACAGTTTCTTGTGATAGCAGAAGTGAGGAATGTACGTATCCGCCTTGTGCGCAGCCTGGATCACCATGCTGCCTTCGGGCACCTCGACCTTCTTGCCGTCTATTTCAAGTTCAACCATGATGGTGAATGGTCCTTAACCTATTTCCGCCCGTTCGCGCCTTGGCCCGACCGTGCGCTCAAATTCCGCAACCGGGTTCGCTTCAGGCCGCCGCCGCGTGCGCGTGGCCGCCGACCATGCAGTGCTTGTGCTCGACGTGGTACGCGAATTCGTCCCAGTAGTGCTTGAGCATCCCGCGTACCGGCATCGCCGCCGCATCGCCGAGCGCACAGATCGTGCGACCCATGATGTTCTCGGCCACCGAGTTCAGCAGGTCCAGATCTTCCTGGCGGCCTTCGCCGTGCTCGATACGGTTTACGACGCGATACAGCCAGCCGGTGCCTTCACGGCACGGCGTGCACTGGCCGCACGATTCCTCGTAGTAGAAGTACGACAGGCGCAGCAGCGAGCGCACCATGCAGCGCGTCTCGTCCATCACGATCACCGCGCCGGAACCGAGCATCGAGCCCGCCTTCGCGATCGAATCGTAGTCGAGATCCGTCTGCATCATGATGTCGCCCGGGATCACCGGCGCCGACGAGCCGCCCGGAATCACGGCCTTGATCTTCTTGCCGCCGCGCATCCCGCCGGCGAGCTCCATCAGCGTCGCGAACGGCGTGCCGAGCGGCACTTCGTAGTTGCCCGGACGCTCGACGTCGCCCGACACCGAGAAGATCTTCGTGCCGCCGTTGTTCGGCTTGCCGATCTCGAGGTAGTTCTGCGGCCCGATGGACAGCAGGAACGGCACCGCGGCGAACGTCTCGGTGTTGTTGATCGTGGTCGGCTTGCCGTACACGCCGAAGCTCGCCGGGAACGGCGGCTTGAAGCGAGGCTGGCCCTTCTTGCCTTCGAGCGATTCGAGCAGCGCCGTTTCCTCGCCGCAGATGTACGCGCCGTAACCGTGGTGCGCGTGCAGCTGGAACGAGAATTCCGAGCCCATGATGTTGTCGCCGAGGAACCCGGCCGCGCGCGCTTCGTCGAGCGCGGCTTCGAAGCGTCGATACACTTCGAAGATTTCGCCGTGGATGTAGTTGTAGCCGACGGTGATGCCCATCGCGTACGCGCCGATGGCCATGCCTTCGATCAGCGCGTGCGGGTTCCAGCGCAGGATGTCGCGATCCTTGAACGTGCCCGGCTCGCCTTCGTCCGAGTTGCAGACGAGGTACTTCTGCCCCGGGAACTGGCGCGGCATGAAGCTCCACTTCAGGCCGGTCGGGAAGCCCGCACCGCCGCGGCCGCGCAGGCCCGACGCCTTCACGTCGGCGATCACCTGCTCGGGCGGAATCTTTTCTTCGAGAATGCGGCGCAGCTGCTTGTAGCCGCCGCGCGCGACGTAATCTTCGAGATGCCAGTTCTCGCCGTTCAGACCAGCGAGGATCAGCGGTTTGATGTGACGGTCGTGGAGGGACGTCATTTCGAGAGCTCCTCAAGCAGCTGGTCGATCTTCTCGCGGCTCATGAAGCTGCACATTCTGTGATTGTTCACCAGCAGCACCGGCGCATCGCCGCACGAGCCCATGCATTCGCCTTCCTTCAGCGTGAACTTGCCGTCGGGCGTCGTCTCGCCGAAGCCGATGCCGAGCTTCTGTTTCAGGTAGTCGGCAGTCGCTTCCGCGCCGCCGTGCGGGCCGAGCTGGCACGGCAGGTTCGTACAGAGCGTGATCTTGTGCTTGCCGACCGGGTTGAGCTCGTACATCGTGTAGAACGTCGCGACTTCCTGCACGGCAACGGCCGGCATGCCGAGATAGTCCGCGACGAACTGCATCAGTTCGGGCGACAGCCAGCCGTGCTCTTCCTGAGCAACGGCCAACGCCGACATCACGGCGGACTGTTTCTGATCGGCGGGATACTTCGTCAACGCTCGATCGATTTCCTTCAGGCCTTCAGCTGAGATCATTTTCAGACACGACTCTTTCAATTCCTACCGAACGAACAACCTGCCGCACACTGGGGTGCATGGACGGCAGACCTGGCGCTCACTCTGTTGACAGCTTGCGAAGCCGCGCCGGTTCAGCGCGCATCGCGTGTGACTTACTGCTTCGCCGCCCGCTCGCGCGGGCGGCGCAACCATTAGCGATCGATCTCGCCGAACACGATGTCCTGCGTACCGATGATCGTGACGGCGTCGGCGATCATGTGACCGCGCGCCATTTCGTCGAGCGACGCCAGGTGCGCGAAACCCGGCGCGCGAATCTTGAGGCGATACGGCTTGTTGGCGCCGTCCGACACGAGGTAGATGCCGAATTCACCCTTCGGATGCTCGACCGCCGCGTACGCTTCGCCTTCCGGCACATGGAAACCTTCGGTGAAGAGCTTGAAGTGGTGAATCAAGTCTTCCATGTTGGTCTTCATGCCGACGCGCGACGGCGGGGCAACCTTGTGATTGTCCGTCATCACCGGGCCCGGATTCTTGCGGAGCCACTCAATACACTGTTTCGCGATGCGGATCGACTGGCGCATTTCCTCGACGCGCACCAGATAGCGGTCGTAGCAATCGCCGTTCACGCCGACCGGCACGTCGAAATCCATGCGATCGTACACTTCGTACGGCTGCTTCTTGCGCAGATCCCAGGCGATACCCGAGCCGCGCAGCATCGGGCCCGTCAGGCCCATCTGCAGCGCACGTTCCGGGCTGACCACGCCGATCCCGACCAGGCGCTGTTTCCAGATCCGGTTGTCGGTGAGCAGCGTTTCGTATTCGTCGACGCACTTCGGGAAGCGCGTGAAGAAGTCGTCGATGAAGTCGAGCACCGAGCCGCTGCGCGCTTCGTTCATCTTCGCGAGCGCCTTCTCGTTGCGAATCTTCGACGCCTTGTATTGCGGCATCACGTCAGGCAGGTCGCGGTAGACGCCGCCCGGACGGTAGTACGCCGCGTGCATCCGGGCGCCGGACACCGCTTCGTACACGTCCATCAGGTCTTCGCGTTCGCGGAAGGCGTACAGGAACACGGCCATCGCGCCGACGTCGAGCGCATGCGCGCCGATCCACATCAGGTGGTTCAGCACGCGCGTGATCTCGTCGAACAGCACGCGGATGTACTGCGCGCGCTCCGGCACTTCAATGCCGAGCAGCTTCTCGATCGCGAGCACGTAGCCGTGCTCGTTGACCATCATCGACACGTAGTCGAGACGGTCCATGTACGGCACGGACTGGATGAAGGTCTTGGATTCCGCGAGCTTTTCCGTCGCGCGGTGCAGCAGGCCGATGTGCGGATCGGCACGCTGGATGACTTCGCCGTCGAGCTCGAGCACGAGGCGCAGCACGCCGTGCGCTGCCGGGTGCTGCGGGCCGAAGTTGAGCGTGTAGTTCTTGATTTCTGCCATGACGCCCCCTTAATGTTTCAGACCGCCATAGCGATCCTCGCGGATCACGCGCGGCGTGATTTCGCGCGGCTCGATCGTCACCGGCTGGTACACGACCCGCTTCTCTTCCGGGTCGTAACGCATTTCGACGTAGCCCGACACCGGGAAGTCCTTGCGGAACGGGTGGCCGATGAAGCCGTAGTCGGTGAGGATGCGGCGCAGGTCGGGGTGGCCTTCGAACACGATGCCATACAGGTCGAACGCTTCGCGCTCGTACCAGTTCGCGGAGGTCCAGGTGTCGACCAGCGATGCCACGATCGGCAGGTCGTCGTCCGGCGCGAATACGCGCAGGCGCAGGCGCCAGTTGTTCGTGACCGACAGCAGGTGCGACACGGCCGCGAAGCGCGGGCCGTCGTAGGCACCGTCGCCGAAGGTCTGGTAATCGACACCGCAGAGGTCGAGCAACTGCTCGAATCGGAGCTTCGGATCGTCGCGCAGCGTCTTTGCGACTTCGAGGTAATCGCTCGCCTTCACGACGAGCGTCAGTTCACCGATCGCTTCGGTGAGGCTCACCACGCGCGCGCCGAGCGCGGCTTCGAGGTTTGCCTTGAGGGTCTCGATTTTGCTTGCCATATTGAGGGGACGCTCGGGGCTTTATTGACGGGCAATGGTGTTGGTGCGACGGATCTTCGCCTGAAGCTGGATCACGCCGTAGACCAACGCCTCGGCCGTGGGCGGACAGCCCGGCACGTAGACGTCGACCGGCACGATCCGGTCGCAGCCGCGAACCACCGAATACGAGTAGTGGTAATAACCACCGCCGTTCGCGCACGACCCCATCGAGATCACCCAGCGCGGCTCGGCCATCTGGTCGTACACGCGGCGCAGCGCGGGCGCCATCTTGTTGCAGAGCGTGCCGGCGACGATCATCACGTCCGACTGACGCGGACTCGGACGGAACACGACGCCGAACCGGTCCAGGTCATAACGGGCCGCGCCCGCATGCATCATCTCGACGGCGCAACACGCGAGCCCGAACGTCATCGGCCACAGCGAGCCGGTACGCGTCCAGTTGATCAGCTTGTCAGCCGTCGTGGTGACAAACCCTTCCTTCAAGACCCCTTCGATACTCATTTGCTTTCCACTCCAGACGAGCGACCGAGCGTGGCCGCCCATGCAAACCGGCGATTAACCCATCACTCCCAGTCGAGCCCGCCTTTCTTCCAGATATAGGCAAAGCCCAGCAGGAATTCGAGCAGAAAAATCATCATTGCGATGAAACCCGGCCAGCCGATGTCCCGGAGCGCGACGCCCCACGGGAACAGGAATGCGGTTTCGAGATCGAAGATGATGAACAGGATGGCGACGAGGTAATACCGGACGTCGAATTTCATCCGGGCGTCTTCAAAGGCTTCGAAGCCGCACTCGTATGGTGCGTTCTTCTCGACGTCCGGCTTGTTGGGACCCAGGAGCTTGCCGATGCTGACCAGCGCTATACCTAAACCAGTGCCCACGAGAAGGAACAACAAGACGGGGTAATAGGCTGCGAGGTTCAAGGCAATCCTCTATCGGTTGGTTCTGAGCGTCCGGAGAATACCACTTCCGGCGGAAGGAATCATTTCGGAGTGCAGGCGATCGCAAGACAACCGCAAGCACACCCCAGAAATGAAAAATGCCAGCCACTAGAAGCGGCTGGCATTGAGTAACTTTGGTGCCGACGGCGAGACTCGAACTCGCACAGCTTTCGCCACTACCCCCTCAAGATAGCGTGTCTACCAATTTCACCACGTCGGCACTGCATGCAACTCGGGTTGTGCTGCTTGTTTCCCGCGAATCGCTTCAAGAATTAAATTCTAACCCGAGTTCCAGATTTGTTCAACGCACAACCGCAAAAAAATTAACTTTTTATTTCGGGACATCCTGGCCCGGCGCGCTTGCCGCCGAGCCCGCGACGGCCGCGGATGCCGCGACGGCCGGCGTCGATGCTGCAGGTGCCGGCGCGGTCGCTGCCGAGCCGAGCACGCCGGCCGACGGCGTCGATTTGTACGAACCGAGATACGTCAGCGCGAGCGTCGCGACGAAGAAAATCGTCGCGAGGATGCCCGTCGTGCGCGACAGGAAGTTCGCCGAGCCCGTCGCACCGAACAGGCTGCCCGACGCGCCGCTGCCGAACGCGGCGCCCATGTCGGCACCCTTGCCGTGCTGCAGCAGCACGAGACCAATCACACCGAGCGCAGACAGTACCTGCACCACAATAATCAGCGTCTTGAATAACAGCATCACACCCACCCGATTGGATCGGGCGACCGGACCGTCCGGCCGCCGTCATGGTTCAATTCGATCTCGGACCGCTTATCGCGCGGCCCGGCAGATCGCCAGGAAATCTTCCGCCTTCAGCGACGCGCCGCCGATCAGGCCGCCGTCGATGTCCGGCTGCGCGAACAGCTCTTCCGCGTTGTCCGGCTTCACGCTGCCGCCGTACAGCACGGACACGTCCTCCGCCCCCTTCGCCGCGAGACGCGCGCGCAGGAACGCGTGCACGTCCTGCGCCTGCGCCGACGTCGCGCTCCTGCCCGTGCCGATCGCCCAGACCGGTTCGTACGCGACGACGATGCGCGCGGCCTCGTCAGCCGTCAGCACGGCCAGCACCGCGTCGAGCTGCGCACCGACGACCTGCTCGGTCGCGCCCGATTCGCGCTCGTCGAGCGTCTCGCCGACGCACACGACCGGCGTGAGCCCGGCTGCGAGCGCGCGCCGCGTCTTCGCCGCGACCGTCTCGTTGCTTTCGCCGTGATACGCGCGACGCTCCGAGTGACCGACGATCGCATAACGCGCGCCGAACTCGGCGACCATCGCGGCCGCCACTTCGCCGGTGAACGCGCCCTGTTCGTGCGCGGACACGTCCTGCGCGCCGAAGACGACACGACCGTCACCCAGCTGCGCCTGAACCTGCGCGAGATACGGGAACGGCACGCACACGCCGACCGACGTATCGGCCGCCACCGCGCCCGCGCCCTGCACCACTTCGTTCAGCAACGCCTGGTTGCCGGCCAGCCGGCCGTGCATCTTCCAGTTGCCGATCACCCGCTTCGTTCTCTGTTTCGACATCGTGTCTGTCTCGTCACCGCTGTGTCATTGACGCGCCGGAAACCGGCCGTCAGGTTTGATCTGGCGAAGCAAACCCGCGATTTTACTGCGCACGGCTTGAACCGGTCAAACCGCGCATGTCAAGTCCGGCCACGCGGGCCGTCAGGCGTTCGTACCCCAATCGAGCACGATCTTGCCGGTGTGCTCGCTGCTTTCCATCAGAGCATGCGCCTGCGCGGCGTCCGCGGCCGGCAACACGCGGTAGATCACCGGCTTGATGCGCCCGTCGGCGATCAGCGGCCACACGCGCGCCTTCAGTTGCGCGGCGATGCGCGCCTTGAACTCGACCGGACGCGGGCGCAGCGTCGAACCCGTGACGGTCAGCCGGCGGCGCAGGATCTCGCTCAGGTTGACGTCGGCCTTCGCGCCGCCGAGCAGCGCGATCAGCACGAGACGGCCGCCGTCCGCGAGCGCGGACAGCTCGCGCGGCACGTACGAGCCCGCCACCATGTCGAGGATCACGTCGACGCCGCGATCGTGCGTCAGCGACTTCACGACCTCGACGAAATCCTCGGTCTTGTAGTTGATCGCGCGTTCGGCGCCGAGCGCCTCGCACGCGCGGCACTTGTCGGCGGTGCCAGCCGTCGCGAACACGCGAAAGCCGAGCGCGTGCGCGATCTGGATCGCCGTCACGCCGATGCCGCTCGAGCCGCCCTGCACGAGCAGCGTCTCCTGCTCGCCGCCCTCGCCCGCGCCGAGCCGCGCACGGTCGAACACGTTGCTCCACACGGTGAAGAACGTCTCGGGCAGCGACGCGGCCTCGATATCGGTGAGCCCGTCAGGCACCGGCAGGCACTGCGGCAGCGGCGCGACCGCGTATTCGGCATAACCACCGCCCGCGAGCAACGCGCACACGCGATCGCCCAGCTTCAGGCCGAACGGGTTCAGCGCGGCGTCGGACAAGTCGCCGCCGACGATCTCGCCCGCCACCTCGAGGCCCGGCAGATCCGACGCCCCCGGCGGCGGCGCATAGCCGCCCTTGCGCTGGAACACGTCGGGCCGGTTTACACCGGAAGCCGCCACCTTGATCAGCACCTCGCCGCGCTTCGGTTCGGGGCGCGGGCGCTCCGCGAGCTTCAGCACGTCGGGGGCGCCGAATTCGGTGATTTCGATGGCTTTCATGGTGAAGGAGGCTCCAGGATCGGAATCGGATGGCCCGCCCGCGCACGCGGCACGGACGCCTTGCCGGCGCTGCTGCGCCGCACAACGATGCTACAGAAAAAACGGCCGGCACGCTTTCGCACTGCCGGCCGCTGGTCCGCCCGTCCGCTTACTGCTGCGGCGGCGTATCCGACTGCGCTGCCGCGGCGGCTTCGTTCAGCAGCGCCTTGGCCGACAGGCGCACACGGCCCTTCTCGTCCGTCTGAATGACCTTGACCTTGACCTGCTGACCTTCCTTCAGGTAGTCGTTGATGTCCTTCACACGCTCGTTGACGATTTCCGAGATGTGCAGCAGGCCGTCCTTGCCCGGCAGCAGGTTCACGATCGCGCCGAAATCGAGCAGCTTGAGCACCGTGCCTTCGTACACCTGGCCGACTTCGATCTCGGCCGTGATTTGCTCGATGCGCTTCTTCGCTTCGGCCATGCCTTCGCTGCTGGTGCTCGCGATCGTCACGACGCCGTCATCCGAGATGTCGATGGTCGTGCCCGTTTCTTCCGTCAGCGCGCGGATCACCGAACCGCCCTTGCCGATCACGTCGCGGATCTTTTCCGGGTTGATCTTGATCGTGATCATGCGCGGCGCGAATTCCGACAGCTGCGTGTTCGCACCCGAGACCGCCGAGGTCATCTTGCCGAGGATGTGCATGCGGCCTTCCTTCGCCTGCGCGAGCGCGACCTGCATGATTTCCTTCGTGATGCCCTGGATCTTGATGTCCATCTGCAGCGCAGTCACGCCTTGTTCCGTGCCGGCCACCTTGAAGTCCATGTCGCCGAGGTGATCTTCGTCGCCGAGGATGTCGGTCAGCACCGCGAACTTGTTGCCTTCGAGGATCAGGCCCATCGCGATACCCGCGACGTGCGCCTTCATCGGCACGCCGGCGTCCATCAGCGCGAGGCAGCCGCCGCACACCGACGCCATCGACGACGAACCGTTCGACTCGGTGATTTCCGACACGACGCGGATCGAGTAGCCGAATTCGTCGGCGCTCGGCAGGCACTTGACCAGCGCGCGCTTCGCGAGGCGGCCGTGGCCGATTTCGCGGCGCTTCGGCGAGCCGACGCGGCCCGTTTCGCCGGTGGCGAACGGGGGCATGTTGTAGTGGAGCATGAAGCGCTCGCGGTATTCGCCTTCGAGCGCGTCGATGATCTGCTCGTCACCCTTCGTGCCGAGCGTCGCGACGACCAGCGCCTGCGTCTCGCCGCGGGTGAACAGCGCGGAGCCGTGGGTGCGCGGCAGCACGCCGGTGCGGATTTCGATCGGGCGCACGGTGCGCGTGTCGCGGCCGTCGATACGCGGCTCGCCGTTCAGGATCTGCGAACGGACGATCTTTGCCTCGATGTCGAACAGCACGTTGCCGACGGTGGCCTTGTCGGCCGCAGCCGTACCGGCCGCCAGCGCTTCTTCCTCGAGCTTCGCCGAGGTGGCCGAGTAGACTTCCTTCAGCTTCGCCGAACGCGCTTGCTTGTCGCGGAGCTGGTAGGCGGCGAGCAGGTCGTTCTGCGCCAGTTCGGTCACGCGGGCGATCAGCGCCTCGTTCTTCGGCGCCGGCTGCCAGTCCCACTCGGGCTTGCCGCCTTCGCGCACCAGTTCGTGGATCGCGTCGATCGCGACCTGCATCTGCTCGTGACCGAACACGACCGCGCCCAGCATCACTTCTTCCGACAGCTGGTCGGCTTCCGATTCGACCATCAGCACGGCGCGCTCGGTACCCGCGACGACGAGGTCGAGGCTCGATGCCTTGATCTGGTCACGCGTCGGGTTCAGCACGTACGCATTGTCGATGTACGCCACGCGTGCGGCACCGACCGGGCCGTTGAACGGCAGGCCCGACACGGCGAGCGCGGCCGATGCGCCGATCAGCGCGGGGACGTCCGCCGGGATTTCCGGGTTCACGGACAGCACGTGGATCACGACCTGGACTTCGTTGTAGAAGCCTTCCGGGAACAGCGGGCGCAGCGGGCGGTCGATCAGGCGCGACGTCAGCGTCTCATGCTCCGACGGACGGCCTTCGCGGCGGAAGAAGCCGCCCGGGATCTTGCCGGCCGAGTAGGTCTTCTCGAGGTAATCGACGGTCAGCGGGAAGAAATCCTGGCCCGGCTTCGCCGACTTCGCGCCGACGACGGTTGCCAGCACGACGGTGTCTTCGACGTCGACGATCACCGCACCGCTCGCCTGGCGAGCGACTTCACCGGTTTCGAGGCGCACCTTGTGCTGGCCCCACTGGAATTCCTTCACGACCTTGTTGAACATGGACATGGTTGCTCCTTTGTATTCATGCATTTCATTCGCCGCGCCGGCCATCCGGCACGGCGGCGTCTCGACCGAATCACCCGGAGCAAGGTGTGTTTTTTATGCCATTCCAGCGCGGCGCTCGTGCAGCAGCGCGCTGGAATGACACAAATCCTGCCCCGGAATCAGTCGTTGCGGCGGCCCCGCACGAACGTGCCGGACAGCCTGCGATGCGCGTGACGCTACGCACCGCGCAAAAACAAAATGCCTGTATCAGCGGACTGACACAGGCATCTTGCTGGCGGCAATCGCCTCGATTACTTACGCAGACCCAGCTTCTCGATCAGTGCGCGGTAACGGTCGGCATCCTTGCCCTTGAGGTAGTCGAGCAGCTTGCGGCGGCGGCTCACCATGCGCAGCAGGCCGCGGCGGCTGTGGTGATCCTTCGCGTGGGTCTTGAAGTGACCCGTCAGTTCGACGATACGTGCGGTCAGCAGTGCGACCTGGACTTCGGGCGACCCCGTGTCGTTGGTACCGCGGGCGAACTGAGCAACAACTTCCGACTTCTTGATATCTGCAACAGACATGTGATTTCCTTTCTAACTGAACAGGCGGACACGGAAGAATGGCCGTGCCGTGACTTACAACCGGCGGGCATTGTAGCACAACTCCCCGCCGTTCTTACCGCCTCCTGTCACGGACGCGTCATCGAGCACGCCGACGGCATCTCCGTGCGCTGCGCCGGCACCGCCAGCACCGTCCGGAAGCCATAACCCGACCCCTCGTTGTCGAAGCGCACGCCCGGCGCGCCGGCCTTGTCCATCTCCATCACGTAAAGGGGTTGGATCAGCTGGTGATCCTGCGCGCGCATCCGCGACGCATGGAAACCGTCGTCGAACGACAGGCCCTCGAGCGACCGCGCGACCGCGACGGGGTCGGCCGCCCCCGCCCGGTTCATCGCCGCGGCCAGCATCTCGATCATCAGGCTCATGCGCCGCACCGGATAGTCGTCCTGCGCGGCCGGGAAACGGGTCCGGAACGCGCGGTAGAACGCGTCGGATTTCGCGCCGCCCGCATTCGGGTGCCAGTCGGCCACGGCCACGACGCGCCCGACGCCGGCATCGCCAAGGGCGGCCGGCGCACCGAGGCTGTTGCCGTAGAACGTATAGAACTTCGCGTTCAGCCCCTGCTCGCGCGCCGCCTTCACGAGCAGCGTGAGGTCGTTGCCCCAGTTGCCGGTCACGACGGCATCCGCGCCGCTCGCGCGGATTTTCGCGATGTACGGCGAGAAATCCTTGATCCGGCCGATCGGGTGGAATTCGTCGCCGGCGATCGTCACGTCCGGGCGCCGCGCGGCCAGCGCCTGCCGCGCGAGCGTGCTGACGTCGTGACCGAAGCTGTAGTCCTGGTTCAGCAGGTAGACCTTGCGCAGCGCGCGGTCGCGCGCCATCACGTCCGCGAGCGCGGCCATCCGCATCCCCGCGTGCGCGTCGAAGCGGAAATGCCAGAAGCTGCAGCGCGCGCCGGTGAGCGCCGGATCGTCGGCCGAATAGTTCAGGAACAGCATCCGGTTGTCGGGGTCGCGCGCGTTCAGCTTGTCGAGCGCCGCGACCAGCGCGGCCGCGACGGCCGAGCTGTTGCCCTGCGCAACGAAGCCGATATGGCGGTCCGCGGCCGCGCGCAGTTGCACGAGCGCCTCCTCCGGGCTGCCCTTGCTGTCGAGCACGACGAGTTCGAGCGGGTGCGCGCCGTCGCGCAACTTCACGCCGCCCGCCGCGTTGACCTGCTCGACGCCGAAGCGCAGGTTGCGCTCGACCGCCGCGCCCGCGTTCGCGAACGGGCCCGACATCCCTTCGATCAGCGCGATCCGCACCGGCTCGCCGCCGGCGAACGCGGACGCAGCCAGCACCCATCCTGCGCTCAACGCGAGCGCGTACCGCTTCCACCCCTGCATCGGCCACCTGCCCTTCGATTTGCCCGAGAAGCGCGGATCATAGGCCGGCGCGCCCGCCGCCCGCAAGCCTCGCCGCGCCGCCGATCCGCACCGATTTTTTCCGCGCGATGCACCGGCACGCGCCGTCCGTGATACAACGGGGCCTGTTTCCGTGTTCTGGAGGATCCCATGCGCATTCGCATTCCCGCGCGCCTGCCGGTGCTGGTCGCCGGCGCCGCGGCACTGCTGGCCGGTTGCGCGCAACCGTGGCAGCAATACCAGGCCGGCCAGGACGAATCGGCGATCGTCGCGCGCATGGGCCCGCCGCGCGAGATCTACGACCTGCCCGGCGGCGGCAAGCGGCTGATGTGGCCGACCCAGCCGATGGGCGAAATCACGATCGCGGCCGACGTCGACGCGGCCCACAAGATCGTCAACGTGCGCCAGGTGCTGCAGCCGAGCGAGTTCTATCGCGCGGAGATCGGCAAGTGGACGAAGACCGACGTGCTCGTCAATTTCGGACGCCCGGTCGAGACGTCCTACTTCCCGCTGATGAAGCGCGAGGTATGGACGTACCGGTATCTCGAGGACAACGTCTGGTACATGATGTACAGCTTCTATTTCGATCCGCAGGGCATCCTGCGCATCACGCAGAAAACACCGGACCCGATGCACGATCCCGATCGTCGCAACCTGTTCTGACCGATTACGCATTTACGCGCAATTTTCACCATGGCCATTCACGAATTATTGCGTGAATGGCCATTTCGTTTTTTCCGATCCGCTATTTAATTCACGGAATATGACGGAAAACTTTTCCGGTCGATGACATCCCGATGGCAATCCGCTGAACGCCCCGTCATGCGGTCGTCTGCGCGGATACTGTCATGCCCGGTGCCTGTCGTGCGTCGGGTTGGTGCAAGCAATGCACTGCGCCAAATCAATTTGAAACAATTTGTTTCAATGCCACCGGAATGCTAGGGCATACCCCTAATATCAGTCGAAATCCAACCTTTCAATTTAGAAAGAATGGGGTTGCGTCATTTCGATCGATATTGATTTGCCTTTATTACAAAGGAGTCCTCATGAATCGCCCCAAGAGCATGCTGGTTGCCAACATTGCCTGGGCCCGCGAGACGCGTGAACACACGCCCGGTTTCTTCGACGCGCTCGCGCGCGGCCAGAACCCGCGCGTGCTGTGGATCGGCTGCGCCGACAGCCGCGTGCCGGCCGAAACCATCACGCACTGCGCGCCCGGCGAACTGTTCGTCCATCGCAACATCGCGAACCTGTTCCATCCCGACGACGACAACTCCGCCAGCGTGCTCGAGTACGCGGTGCGGGTGCTGAAGGTCGACCACGTGATCGTGTGCGGGCACTACGGCTGCGGCGGCGTGCGCGCATCGCTGCTGCCGCCGCCGGCCGACCTGCCGCACGTCGCGCGCCGCATCGCGCCGCTCTGCGCGCTCGCGCGGCGCCATCGCGACACGCTCGACGGCCTCGACGACACGGCCGCCGCCGACCGCCTCGCCGAACTGAACGTCCTCGAACAGGTGCGGCTGCTGCGCGCATCGCCGATCGTGCGCGGCCGCGAACGGCCGCCGCTCGTGCATGGCTGGATCTTCTCGCTCGCCGACGGTCGCCTGCTGGAGCTCGATTCCGGCTACGCGGCCCCACCCGTCGACGTCGAACCCGCGCTGGCCACGACCGCCGCCGCGCTCGGCTGATTCATCCCCCGCCCCAACGCCCACGAAAACGCCCCAACCATGAAACTGAACGAGCGCCTCTCCACCCTGCCGCGCGACATCGTCGCCGGCATCGTCGTTTTCCTCGTCGCGCTGCCGCTCTGTCTCGGCATCGCCAACGCCTCCGGCGTCGAGCCGTTCGCCGGGCTCGTGTCCGGCATCGTCGGCGGCATCGTCGTCGCGCTGCTGAGCGGCTCGTCGCTGTCCGTCAGCGGGCCGGCCGCCGGCCTCGTCGTGATCGTCGTCGAAGGGATCGCGCAACTCGGCAGCTTCTCCGCGTTCCTGCTCGCGGTGCTGCTGTCCGGCGTGCTGCAGTTCGGGTTCGGCATGCTGCGCGCCGGCCGCTTCGCCGCCTACGTGCCGTCGCCCGTCATCAAGGGCATGCTCGCCGCAATCGGCCTGCTGCTGATCGTGAAGCAGATGCCGTTCGCGTTCGGCATCGGCGGCTCGGCCGCGCAATCGTTTGCGAACTGGCCGGACCTGCCGGTCGCATGGGCCGCCACGGCCATCGCGCTCGCGTCGCTCGCGCTGCTGATCGCCTGGGACACGCCCGCGCTGCGCCGCTTCGCGCTGGTGCGCGCGGTGCCCGCGCCGCTCGCGGTCGTCGTGCTCGGGATCGGCGCGACGCTCGTGCTGGGCTTCGTCGCGCCGGCCGTGGCGCCGGGCGCGGCCCATCGCGTGACGCTGCCCGAGCTCGGATCGTTCGCGGCGTTCGCGGCCTCGCTCAAGCACGCGGAGCTCGGCCCGAACTTCGCGCAGCTCGTCAATCCGGACGTGTGGCGCGTCGCGATCACGCTCGCGGTCGTCGCGAGCCTCGAGACGCTGCTGAGCCTCGAAGCGGTCGAGCAGATCGATCCGAAGCGCCGGCCGACCCAGCCCGATCGCGAGCTGAAGGCGCAGGGCGTCGGCAATCTCGTCGCGGGCGCGGTCGGCGGACTGCCGATCACGTCGGTGATCGTGCGCAGCTCGGTGAACGTCAACGCGGGCGCGCAAAGCCGGATGTCGGCCATCGTCCACGGGATGCTGCTGCTCGCGAGCGTGTTCGCGCTCACCGGCCTCATCAACCTGATCCCGCTCGCGAGCCTGGCCGCGATCCTGATCCATACGGGCTTCAAGCTCGCGAAGCCGGCGCTGTTCCGTTCGGTGATGAAGCAAGGGCCGGCCGCCTTCGTGCCGTTCGCGGCGACGATCGTCGGCGTGCTCGCGGTCGACCTGCTGTTCGGCATCGCGCTCGGCCTCGCGTGCAGCGTGCTGGCCGTCGCGGTCGCGAACCTGAAGAGCCCCGTCACGCTCGCGCAGCACGACGACCACTTCCTGCTGTCGTTCCGCAAGGACGTGTCGTTCCTCGGCAAGGTGCAGGTCAAGCACCACCTGCGGCACATTCCGGATCGCGCGGCCGTGATCATCGACGCGACGCGCGCCGACTACATCGATCACGACGTGCTCGAACTGCTCGACGCGTTCGTCGCCGACGCGCCGCGGCGCGGGATCGCGGTCGAGTTCCGCCGGCGCAGCCCGGCGCAGCGCCCCGCCGCGCGCCGCTGGCTGTTCCGCGCCCCCGCGGCCGAATGAGCGGCCGATGAAAAAACGCCCCGGCGGCACACGGCCGCGCGGGGCGTTTCGGTGGTGCGCTGCGCGCGGCGCTTACGCGCGCTGCGGGTTGAGCTTGTCGTCCTTCGAGTGCAGCTTGTTCAGCGCGGAAATGTACGCCTTCGCCGATGCGGCGACGATGTCCGGATCGGTGCCGACGCCGTTGACGATCCGCCCGCTCTTCGACAGCCGGACGGTCACTTCGCCCTGCGCCTGCGTGCCGGTCGTGATCGCGTTCACCGAGTACAGCAGCAGCTCGGAACCGCTGCCGACTTCACCCTCGATCGCATTGAACGTTGCGTCGACCGGGCCGTTGCCGCGTGCCTCGCCCGTCACTTCCCGGCCTTCGACCGCGAACACGACCTTCGCCTGCGGCTGCTCGCCGGTTTCCGAGCGCTGCGCCAGCGACACGAACTTGTAGTGCTCCTGCTCGTGCGCGAGTGCCGACTCCTCGGAGACGATCGCGATGATGTCCTCGTCGAAGATCTCGGCCTTGCGGTCGGCCAGGTCCTTGAAGCGCATGAATGCGGCATTCAGTTCGGCTTCGCTGTCGAGCGACACGCCGAGCTCCTGCAGGCGCTGCTTGAACGCGTTACGGCCCGACAGCTTGCCGAGCACGATCTTGTTCGCGGTCCAGCCCACGTCTTCCGCGCGCATGATCTCGTAGGTGTCGCGCGCCTTCAGCACGCCATCCTGGTGAATGCCCGACGCGTGCGCGAACGCGTTCGCGCCGACCACCGCCTTGTTCGGCTGCACGACGAAGCCGGTGATCTGCGACACGAGCTTCGACGTCGGCACGATCTGCGACGTGTCGATGCCGACGTCGAGACCGAAGTAGTCCTTGCGCGTCTTCACGGCCATCACGATTTCTTCGAGCGACGTGTTGCCCGCGCGCTCGCCGAGACCGTTGATCGTGCACTCGACCTGACGCGCGCCGCCGATCTTCACGCCGGCGAGCGAGTTCGCGACGGCCATGCCGAGGTCGTTGTGGCAGTGCACCGAGAAGATCGCCTTGTCCGAGTTCGGAATGCGCTCGCGCAGCGTCTTCACGAGGTTGCCGTAGAGCTCGGGCACGCCGTAGCCGACCGTGTCGGCGATGTTGATCGTCGTCGCGCCTTCGGCGATCACGGCTTCCAGCACGCGGCACAGGAAATCCATGTCGGAGCGGCTGCCGTCTTCCGGCGAGAACTCGACGTTGTCGGTGAACTTGCGCGCGAAACGCACCGCGAGGCGCGCCTGCTCGAACACCTGGTCGGGCGTCATCCGCAGCTTCTTCTCCATGTGCAGCGGCGACGTCGCGATGAACGTGTGGATCCGGAAGCTGTTGGCCGGCTTCAGCGCGTCGGCCGCGCGCTGGATGTCCTTGTCGTTGGCCCGCGCCAGCGAGCAGATCGTGCTGTCCTTCACCAGACCGGCGATCGTGTGGATCGCGTCGAAGTCGCCGTTCGAGCTGGCCGCGAAGCCGGCCTCGATCACGTCGACCTTCATCCGCTCGAGATTCTTCGCGATGCGGATTTTCTCTTCCTTCGTCATCGACGCGCCGGGCGATTGTTCGCCGTCACGCAACGTCGTATCGAAAATGATCAGCTTGTCTGTCATGGGGGGCTCCAGGGCTCTTTATACGGAAGTCAAACGTAATGAGATCGCGCCACCGCTGGCGACGCTCAACAACAGACGAGGCTTGACGGAGGGCGAGAACGGTCAGCGCGGCAGGCGCGCCAAAGCTAGCGCGCGTAGCGGCGCACCGGCTAGAAGGAGGGAGAGGCGGGAAAATGCAGTCATGCCAAAGACTATAGCGGCATTCCGCTGGCCGCGCAATCGGACGCCGCCCGGGGATTCCGGCCGCCCGGCGCGGAAAAGGGGCAAATGAAAACGGCGGCCGTGAGGCCGCCGTTTCCGGTCGATCGCACGTCAGTGATCGCGCTGAGACGAGCGCGCCGGATTCGCGCGCCCGCGGACGGCCATGTAGGCCCAGAACACGTAGCCGGACAGCCCGTACAGCACGAACAGGCAGAACAGCATCAGCGGCGGATCGGACGACACGAGCACGAACGCGACGACGACCAGCAGGATCGCCGCGAACGGCACGCGGTGCCGCACGTCGAGCGCCTTGCCGCTGTAGAACGGCGCATTCGACACCATCGTCACGCCGGCGTAGATCGTCAGCACGAACGCGACCCACGGCAACCAGCCGAGCTTCATCGGCACGCGGTTGTCGGTCGCGAGCCACACGAAGCCCGCGATCAGCGCGGCGGCGGCCGGGCTCGGCAGCCCCTGGAAGAAGCGCTTGTCGACCACGCCGATGTTCGTGTTGAAGCGCGCGAGGCGCAGCGCAGCACCCGAGCAGTAGACGAACGCGGCCAGCCAGCCCCAGCGGCCGAGATCCTTCAGCACCCACTCGTACATCACGAGCGCGGGCGCGACGCCGAACGACACCATGTCCGACAGGCTGTCGAACTGCTCGCCGAACGCGCTCTGCGTGTGCGTCATGCGCGCGACGCGCCCGTCCATCCCGTCGAGCACCATCGCGACGAAAATCGCGATCGCGGCGATCTCGAAGCGCACGTTCATCGCCTGCACGACCGCGAAAAAGCCGCAGAACAGCGCGGCGGTCGTGAATGCGTTCGGCAGCAGGTAGATGCCGCGCGTCTTCAGGAACCGCTGGCGCGCGGCGCGACGGCTCTCGAGCGGCGCCGGATCGGGCGCCATCCCCTTGTTGCGGCGGAACGGTCGTGGCGTCTGGCCGGAGCCGTTACGCGGCCGACGCGGTTTGAATGCGGCCATCGTGCGCCCCGCCGCTTACTGCTCGAGCTCGGCGAGGATCGTCGACGACGCGTAGACCTTCTCGCCGATCGACACCTTCGCGCGGCTGCCGAGCGGCAGGTACACGTCGACGCGCGAGCCGAAGCGGATGAAACCGTAGCGCTGCCCGCGCGACAGCGGCTCGCCGGCACGCACGTAACAGAGAATCCGGCGGGCGACGAGGCCCGCGATCTGCACGGCGGTGACGGTCTTGCCGCTCGCCGTCTGGATCACGACCGCATTGCGCTCGTTCTCGGTCGAGGCCTTGTCGATCGCCGCGTTCAGGAACGCGCCCGGGAAGTACTCGACCTTGGTGATCGCGCCGTCGACCGGCGAACGCTGCGAATGGACATTGAATACGTTCATGAACACGCTGATCTTCAGCGCTTCACGGTTCGCGTACGGGTCTTGTGCGGTCTCGACCGCGACGATGCGGCCGTCTGCCGGGCACAGCACCGCGTTCGGCTGCGCGGGGATCGGGCGCTGCGGATCGCGGAAGAACTGGACGACGAAGACGAGCAGCAGCCAGAACGGCCACGCGAAGCCGAAGCCCCCGACGGCGTGGATCAACAGCGCGATGACGGCAGCAATCGCGATGAACGGCCAGCCTTCGCGCGCGATGATCGGATGAGGATAGTTCATGGATTCGTTCTGTGTTCGGTGAATTGCAAAGCCCGTAGGATAGCAAAAGCCGCCCGGGGCACTGCTGCCTTCGGACGGCTTTTTGAAACCGACCCTCCACTCGAAGGGCCGGAACAGCTCGCGGAGCTTAGTTCTTCGTCTGGTCGACGAGCTTGTTCTTCGCGATCCACGGCATCATCGCACGCAGCTTCGCACCGACCTGTTCGATCTGGTGCTCGGCCGTCAGGCGACGGCGCGACTGCAGCGTCGGGGCGCCTGCCTTGTTCTCGAGAATGAAGCTCTTCGCGTACTCGCCGGTCTGGATGTCGGTCAGGCACTGCTTCATCGCCTTCTTCGTCTCTTCCGTGACGACGCGCGGGCCCGTCACGTACTCGCCGTACTCGGCGTTGTTCGAGATCGAGTAGTTCATGTTCGCGATGCCGCCTTCGTAGATCAGGTCGACGATCAGCTTCAGTTCGTGCAGGCACTCGAAGTACGCCATTTCCGGCGCGTAGCCTGCTTCGACCAGCGTCTCGAAGCCCGCCTTGATCAGCTCGACGGTACCGCCGCACAGCACGGCCTGCTCGCCGAACAGGTCGGTTTCGGTCTCTTCACGGAAGTTCGTCTCGATGATGCCGGCACGGCCGCCGCCGTTCGCCGCCGCGTACGACAGCGCGATGTCGCGTGCCGCGCCCGACTTGTTCTGCGCAACCGCGATCAGGTGCGGCACGCCGCCGCCTTGCGAGTACGTGCCGCGCACGGTGTGGCCCGGTGCCTTCGGCGCGATCATGATCACGTCGAGATCGGCGCGCGGGATCACCTGGCCGTAGTGGACGTTGAAGCCGTGCGCGAATGCCAGCGCCGCGCCTTGCTTGATGTTCGCGTGCACTTCCTTCGCGTACACGTCGGCGATCTGCTCGTCCGGCAGCAGCATCATGACGACGTCCGCGCCCTTCACCGCTTCCGCGACTTCCTTGACCGACAGGCCGGCGTTTTCGGCCTTGCTCCACGACGCGCCGTCCTTGCGCAGGCCGACCGTCACGTTCACGCCGCTTTCCTTCAGGTTCAGCGCGTGCGCATGGCCTTGCGAGCCGTAGCCGATGATCGTGACTTGCTTGCCCTTGATGAGGGAGAGGTCGGCGTCTTTGTCGTAGAAAACGTTCATGATGGTTCCTTCGCTAATTCAAAAATTCAACAATTCGTTCGGATGGAGTACTGCGGGCCGGGACATGACGGCGCACCCGGCGTGCCGGTCTGGCAAATTCGGCATCACACCTTCAGGATGCGCTCGCCGCGTCCGATGCCGGAGCTGCCGGTGCGCACGGTCTCGAGGATCGCGCCCGCGTCCAGCCCCTGGATGAATGCGTCGAGCTTGTCGCTCGCGCCCGTCAATTCGATCGTGTAGGTCTTCTCGGTCACGTCGATGATGCGGCCGCGGAAAATGTCCGACATCCGCTTCATTTCTTCGCGCTCCTTGCCCACTGCACGTACCTTGATCAGCATCAGCTCGCGTTCGATGTGTGCACCGTCGGTCAGGTCCACCACTTTCACCACCTCGATCAGGCGGTTCAGATGCTTCGTGATCTGTTCGATCACGTCGTCGGAGCCAATGGAAACGATGGTGAGCCGCGACAGCGATTGGTCTTCGGTCGGCGCCACCGTCAAGGTTTCGATGTTGTAGCCGCGTGCGGAAAACAGACCGACCACGCGCGACAGCGCGCCCGGTTCGTTCTCCAGCAGGACGGAAATGATGTGTCTCATGTTCGCTTCTTCCAGAATGTGTCCGTGTCGATTCACTCGCGCCGCGCGCCGCCGCGTGCCGCACCGCCCTTCGTGAAGGCGGCCGCCTCGGGCCAGGCGCGCGTCGCGCCGTTACAGATCTTCCGATCCGAGCAGCATCTCGGTGATGCCCTTGCCGGCCTGTACCATCGGCCAGACGTTTTCGGTCGGATCGGTCTGGAAGTCGAGAAACACGGTGCGGTCCTTCAGGCGCAGCGCTTCCTTCAGCGCCGGCTCCACATCCGAGGTCTTTTCGATCCGCAAGCCGACATGGCCGTACGCTTCGGCGAGCTTCACGAAATCGGGCAGCGCATCCATGTACGAATGCGAATAGCGCTTGCTGTATTCGATCTGCTGCCACTGGCGGACCATGCCGAGGTAGCGGTTGTTCAGCGAAATGATCTTCACGGGCGTGTCGTACTGCAGGCAGGTCGACAACTCCTGGATGCACATCTGGATCGAGCCTTCGCCCGTGATGCACAGCACGTCGTCGTCCGGGTGCGCCATCTTGACGCCCATCGCCGCCGGCAGGCCGAAGCCCATCGTGCCGAGGCCGCCGGAGTTGATCCAGCGACGCGGCTTGTTGAAACGGTAGAACTGCGCGGCCCACATCTGGTGCTGGCCGACGTCCGAGCACACGAACGCATTGCCGTCCGTCAGCTCCCACGCCTTCTCCACCACGTACTGCGGCTTGATGATCTCGCTTTCGCGGTCGTACTTCAGGCAGTCCTTCGCGCGCCAGCCCTCGATGTCCTTCCACCATTGCGCGAGCGCCTCGGTGTCGGGGCCGTGCTCGGCCGTCTGCAGCTGCTCGATCAGCTCCTTGAGCACTTCCTTCACGTCGCCGACGATCGGGATGTCGACCTTCACGCGCTTCGAGATCGACGACGGGTCGATGTCGATGTGGATGATCTTGCGCGGACGCGACGCGAAGTGCGCCGGGTCGCCGATCACGCGGTCGTCGAAGCGGGCACCGATCGCGATCAGCACGTCGCAGTGCTGCATCGCCATGTTCGCTTCGTAGGTGCCGTGCATGCCGAGCATGCCGAGGAATTTCTTGTCCGACGCGCGATAGCCGCCGAGGCCCATCAGCGTGTTCGTGACCGGGTAGCCGAGCAGGTCCGCGAACTGGTTCAGTTCACGCGACGCGTCGGCGAGGATGATGCCGCCACCCGTGTAGATGTAAGGACGCTTCGCCGTCAGCAGCAGCGACACGGCCTTGCGGATCTGGCCCGAATGGCCCTTCGTGACGGGGTTGTACGAACGCAGCGACACGCTCTTGACGGGCTCGTACTGGCACGGCGTCTTCGAGATGTCCTTCGGGATGTCGATCAGCACTGGGCCCGGACGGCCGGTGCGGGCGATGTAGAACGCCTTCTTGACGGTTTCCGCGAGGTCGCGCACGTCCTTCACGAGGAAGTTGTGCTTCACGCACGGACGCGTGATGCCGACGGTGTCGCACTCCTGGAAAGCGTCCTGGCCGATCGCGGCAGTCGGCACCTGGCCGCTGATCACGACCATCGGGATCGAATCCATGTAGGCCGTTGCGATGCCGGTCACCGCGTTGGTGACACCGGGGCCCGACGTCACGAGGCAGACGCCGACATTGCCGGTGGAACGCGCATACGCATCGGCTGCGTGCACGGCCGCCTGTTCGTGGCGCACCAGCACGTGCTGAATCTTGTCCTGCTTGTACAGCTCGTCGTAGATATAGAGAACCGAGCCGCCGGGATAGCCCCAGATGAATTCGACGTTTTCGTCGGCGAGTGCCTTCATCAGCACGGTGCCGCCGATGGAGTCGCTATCGGGAGGGGAAAGGGGTTCCGACGTGGAGAATTCCGCGCTGGGCATGTTCATTTTGACCTTTCGAATTTTCGGCAAAAAATTGATCGGGTGCTCTCTGCCGGGCTTGTGGCTCGGGTTCAAGCGGCGCGTCCAGTTTGAAGGGCGGGCTTCTTGGGCCAGCCTCAAATGAGACCATCACTTCATGTTGCGAATCGTTGACGATAGCGGGTCGTGGTTGGGTCGTCAAGCAAAATATCCCGCACCGCATCATGCGCGCCGCCCGGCGCCCCGCCGCCGCGGCTCGCGCGCAACGTGCGGCGCCCGACCCGGTGCCAAGCGGCACGAAAATTTGATAGCATCCGCGGGTTTTACGAAATTTTTCGACCTTTTACACCACGCAGCGGCCCGCAGCGCATACCTTCACGGAATGGCATCAGACAAGGAACTCGCCGACTTTCTGGCGGGCGTCGAAAGGCGCGCGTTCAAGCAGGCTGCGTACGCCGTGCGTGACGACGATGCGTCGCTCGACATCGTGCAGGACGCGATGATCAAGCTTGCGGAAAAGTACGGCGACCGGCCGGCGGCCGAATTGCCGCTGCTTTTTCAGCGGATCCTGCAGAATACGGTCCACGACTGGTTTCGCCGGCAGAAGGTCCGCAACACGTGGGTCACGCTCTTCTCGTCGCTGAACAATACCGACGACGAAGACTTCGACCCGCTCGAAACACTCGAATCCGCGGACGACAACGCGGGCGTCGAGAGCAGCGAGCACCGCCTCGAAAGAGAGCAGGTTCTGGCCCTGATCGACGAAGAAATCCAGAAGCTTCCGGCGCGTCAACGGGAAGCGTTCCTGATGCGTTATTGGGAAGATATGGATGTCGCCGAGACTGCCGCCGCAATGGGGTGCTCCGAGGGCAGCGTGAAGACGCACTGCTCGCGGGCCACCCATACCCTGGCGCAAGCGCTCAAGGCCAAAGGAATCACGCTATGAGCTCCGCTCCCGCAAACCGAGAACACGAATTCGCGCTGAAGGTGCGCCGCGCGCTTGACGAGCGTGCGGCCGCGCTGCCTGCCGCGACCACCGATCGTCTGGCCATCGCCCGCCGGGCCGCGCTCGCGCGCAAGAAACCCGAAGCCGCGACCGCGCCGGTGTTCGTGCCGGCCTTCGCCGGCGCGGCCGGTGCCTACGGACCGGCGCCCGTGAACCGCCCGAAAGCGTCGTTCGCGCGCCGCCTGCTGCGCGCGTGGCCGCTTGCGCTGCTGCTCGCGGGGCTCGTCGGCATCGCCTACTGGGAAGACATGCAGCGCACCGCCGAACTCGCCGACATCGACGCAGCGATGCTCAGCGACGACCTGCCGCTCAACGCGTATCTCGATCACGGGTTCAACGCGTATCTTTCGCGCGCTCACTAACAGACAATAACGAGGGGATCGCACGGGTGAGTCAGAAGCGCGGCCTGGCCGTATTTTTCGGATGCGTGATCGCGATCGCCGTTTCCTACGTCGCCACCTATTCCCGATTTCACCCGGCCCCCGCGACGACCACCGTCGCGGCCGTCAGCCCCGCCGCGCCTGCCTCGGCCGCGACCGGGCTGGCCACCGAACTCCCGCCGCTGCCCCTGCCGCTGCCGGCCGCCACCGGCCCGCTGTCGTGGGCGCGCCTCACGCCGGCGCAGCACGCGGCACTCGCGCCGTTCGCCGATCAGTGGGATGGCTTCAGCGACGCCCGCAAGCGAAAATGGCTGAAGATCGCGTCGCGTTTCGCGAAGTTGTCGCCCGATGACCAGAAGCGCCTGCAGGACCGGATGGCCGAATGGGCCAAGATGACGCCCGAGCAGCGCCGCGTCGCGCGCGAAAACTACCAGAGCGCGAAAGAGCTGTCCGCGCAGGCGCGCGAGCGCGCGTGGAAGGCCTACCAGCAACTCCCCGAGGAGCAGAAGGAACGTCTCGCGGCCGCCGAGCGCCGCCGCAGGCCGAGCGTCGTCAGCGCACCGCCGACCGTCGCCGACCGTGACGTCCGCCGCCTCGTCAATTCGCACGAACATCCGGCAAGCGGCGCCGCAGCCGCACCGGCGCCTGCCTCGGGCGGCGCCGCCGCGCAGCCGGTGCCCGCGTCGTCGACGGCCGGCACCGCGTCCGCGCCGGCCGCCGTGGCGCCGGTGTCGCCCGCCGACGCACCGTCGCTGTTCAAGGGCTCCTGAGCGGCCGTGGCAGACGCCCGCGCCCCCGAGATCCCGGCCGCCGCGCCCTCCGTGCGGCGGCGCCTCGCCGCGCTGCTCTACGAAGGCGTGCTGCTGTTCGGTGTCGTGTTCTTCGCCGGGCTCGCATTCGGCCTCGCGACGCAGCAACGCAACGGCCTCGTCCATCACAACCTCCTCGCCGCGTGGATCGCGCTCGTCGTCGGCGCGTACTTCGTCTGGTTCTGGACCCACGGCGGCCAGACGCTGCCGATGAAGACCTGGCGGCTGCGCCTCGAATCGTCGAACGGCCGGCCGCTGAGCGCCGGCCACGCGCTCGTCCGCTATGCGCTCGGCTGGCTGTGGTTCCTGCCTCCGCTCGCGCTGCATCCGCTCCTCGGCCTGTCGGTGCCCGTCACGCTCGCGCTCACGGCCGCGTGGATCGTCATCTGGGCCGGCGCGGCCCGGCTGCATGCCGGCCGCCAATTTCCGCACGACCGGATCGCGCGCACCCGCGTCGTCGCGATACCGCGCTGACGCGCCGCACTCCTCAGACGAAAACCGCTCGTCCCGCCTTCCGTCATCCGGCCAGACGGCGCTGCCGGACAACCGCCGGCCGTTCCGTGCGGCAGGTCACGCAAGGGCCGTGATTCACTGCTAAACACCCGGCAGCGGTCGTAATAAGAACGTCTCGTGACTGTCACGGCACAGTCATGCCCGCATGGCGGAATGCCGATAATGTCAACCGGCGCGAGTCATGCATGGGCCAGAAAACGTCCGCGACCTCCCTGTTCCGTCACCCTATCGGCGCCCGCGCCGCCACCGCCTTCCTGTCCGGTTCGGCTGCAACCGATGACCTGGCGTCGCAAGAACCGCCTGCCACGCATCCCGCGCGGCACGACGATCCCGACCCGTCCGCCCATCGCTACCGCACCATCTGGCTGTCCGACATCCACCTCGGCTCGAGCGGCTGCCAGGCGCCGTACCTGCTCGACTTCCTGCGCCACAACGATTCGGAATACCTGTATCTCGTCGGCGACATCATCGACGGCTGGCAGTTGAAGAAAGGCTGGTACTGGCCGCAGGCGCACAACGACGTCGTGCAGAAGATCCTGCGCAAGGCGCGCAAGGGCACGCAGGTCGTCTACATCCCCGGCAATCACGACGAGGGCGCGCGGCAGTTCTGCGACCTCGCGTTCGGCGACATCCAGGTGCGCGGCGAGGCCTTCCACACGACGATTGCGGGCAAACGTTTGTGGATCGTGCACGGCGACCTGTTCGACGGCGTGATCCAGCACGCGAAATGGCTCGCGTATCTCGGCGACACGCTGTACACGCTGATCCTCGTGCTGAACCGCTGGTTCAACCGGATCCGCAGCCGGCTCGGCTTCCAGTACTGGTCGCTGTCGCAGTACCTGAAGCACCAGGTCAAGAACGCGGTCAACTTCATTTCGCAGTTCGAGACCGTGATGACCGACGAGGCGCGCCGCCGCGGCTGCGACGGCGTGGTATGCGGCCACATCCACAAGGCGGAGATCCGCGACATCGACGGCGTGCTGTACTGCAACGACGGCGACTGGGTCGAAAGCCTGTCCGCGCTCGTCGAAACGATGGAAGGCGAACTGAAGATCGTCTACTGGACGGTGATGCGCTCCGCACCGTCGGAGACCACGTCGCGCAAGGCCAAGGCCACTGCCTGACACAACCCTACTTACAGGACAAAGCCGCGATGAAGATCATGATCGTCACCGACGCGTGGGAACCGCAGGTCAACGGTGTCGTGCGCACGCTGAAGAGCACGTCGCGCGAGCTCACCGCGCTCGGCCACCGCGTCGAACTGCTGACGCCGCTGGAATTCCGCACGGTGCCCTGCCCGACCTACCCCGAGATCCGCCTGTCGATCCTGCCGTACCGCAAGCTGCGCGCGCGGATCGATGCGTTCGCGCCCGACGCGCTGCACATCGCGACCGAAGGCCCGCTCGGCCTCGCCGCACGGCGTTATGCGCGCGCGCGCAAGCTGCCGTACACGACCGCGTACCACACGCGCTTTCCGGAATACGTGCAGGCGCGTTTCGGCATCCCGCTGGCCGCGACCTACCGCTTCCTGCACTGGTTCCACGGCCCGTCGCTCGCGGTGATGGCGCCGACGCCGGTCGTCAAGCAGGACCTCGAGAAATTCGGCTTCACGAACGTCGTGCTGTGGACCCGCGGCGTCGACCTCGAGATCTTCCGCCCGATGGAGTCGAAGGTGCTCAACACCGCGCGGCCGATCTTCCTGTACGTGGGCCGCGTCGCGATCGAAAAGAACGTCGAGGCGTTCCTGCGCCTCGACCTGCCCGGCTCGAAGTGGGTCGCGGGCGAAGGCCCCGCGCTCGCGGAACTGAAGTCGCGCTATCCGGAGGCGAACTATCTCGGCGTGCTGTCACAGGCCGAGCTTGCAAAGGTGTATGCTGCGGCCGACGTGTTCGTGTTCCCGAGTCGCACCGACACGTTCGGCCTCGTGCTCCTCGAGGCGCTCGCCTGCGGCACGCCGGTGGCCGCGTATCCCGTCACGGGCCCGATCGACGTGCTCGGCGAAGGCGACGCGGGCGCGATGCACGAGGACCTGCAGGAAGCCTGCCTCGAAGCGCTGAAGATCGAACGCACGACCGCGCGCGCGTGGGCCGAACGCTTCTCGTGGCGCGCGGCATCCGAGCAGTTCGCGTCGCATCTGAAGCCGCTGCCGAAGACCGCGTACTCGCCAGCCGAAGGTGCCGCCGTTTGAAACGAGACCTGAACGACAAGATCCCGCCTCCCGCCTCCACGCCGCAACGGCACCGTCCGTTCGACGAGGACGAGCCGCATGCCGAAGCGGACGTGCACGCGCACGAGCCGCTCGGCCCCGACGACCCATTGTCGCCGCTGCCGCCGAACCCGTACAAGCGCCACCGCGGCATCACGCGCGCGTGGTATGCCCTCAAGCATTCGCTGAACGGCTTTCGCGTCGCGATCCGCGAGGAGAGCGCGTTTCGCCAGGAACTCACGCTCGCCGCGCTGATGCTCCCGATCGGCGCATTCGCGCCGGTGCCGGCCGCGTCGCGCGCGCTGCTGATCGGCTCGGTGCTGCTCGTGCTGATCGTCGAGCTGCTGAACTCGAGCGTCGAGGCCGCGATCGACCGCATCTCGCTCGAGCGTCACGAACTCTCCAAGCGTGCGAAGGATCTCGGCAGCGCGGCCGTGACGGTCGCGCTGTTCGCGTGCGTGACGACGTGGGGCTTCGTGCTCGGCCCCGTCGTCGCACGCTGGCTCGGCTTCTAGACGGGGACCGGGCGCGCGCGCCGCGGGCCGCCCGCGTGCGGCGCTGCACCATGCGCCGCGCGGGGGCGCGATCACGAAATGCCCCCGATGTGGCGAAACCCCGGTTTATAATCGTCCGCTAGACATAGAACAGCAACCCGCGCCGGACGAATCACGCAGCATCGATTGCAGCGCCCGCCAGTCCGGCACACACAGGGCCGGACGACATGGAAGCGAAACCTCCCCGCCGCACCCGCGAACGGATTCTCGAGTTGTCGTTGAAACTCTTCAACGAGATCGGCGAGCCGAACGTCACGACCACGACGATCGCCGAGGAAATGGAAATCAGTCCAGGCAACCTGTACTACCATTTCCGCAACAAGGACGACATCATCAACAGCATCTTCGCGCAGTTCGAGCAGCAGATCGAACGGCGGCTGCGCTTCCCCGAAGATCATCGTCCGACGATCGACGAAACCTGGTCGTACCTGCAGTACATGGCCGATTTCATGTGGACCTACCGGTTCCTGTACCGCGACCTCAACGACCTGCTCGCCCGCAACCGCACGCTCGAGACGCACTTCAAGCAGATCATCAGCCACAAGGTGCGCTTCGCGCGCGAGATGTGCGAGCTGCTCGTGTCCGACGCCGAAATGGTCGCGACGCCCGCCGAGATCGAAGTCATCGCGACCAACATGGCCGTGATCTCGACCTACTGGCTGTCGTATCAGTACGTGATGCATCCGCGCAAATACAACGACCAGGACGCGATTCGCGAAGAACTGCACCAGGTCAGCATGCACGTGATCTCCGTGATGGCGCCGTACCTGCGCGGCCGTTCGCGCCAGTTGTTCGACGATCTGGTCTCGGGCAAGCTGCCCAAGCGCCAGTTCACCGACTACCTGCCGCCGCGCGACGGCTCGCCGCGCCCGGCCGACAGCCCCGTCACCCTCGGGCAGGCCTCCGCCAAGGATTCCAAGCAATGAAGGCAGTCTGCGTTTATTGCGGCTCGTCGCCCGGCGTGCGGCCCGTCTATGCCGCCGCCGCGCGCGCATTCGGCCGCGCGCTCGTCGAGGCGGGCCTCACGCTCGTCTACGGCGGCGGCCGCGTCGGCCTGATGGGCGTGATCGCCGACGAGGTGATGGCAGCCGGCGGCCATGCGGTCGGCGTGATCCCCGAGCTGCTCGTCGACAAGGAAGTCGGTCACACGGGGCTGTCGGAACTGCACGTCGTGCCCGACATGCATCACCGCAAGAAAATGATGGCCGACCTCTCCGACGCGTTCGTCGCGATGCCCGGCGGCGCCGGGACGCTCGAAGAGCTCTTCGAGGTCTACACGTGGGCGCAGCTCGGTTATCACCGCAAGCCCGTCGCGGTCTACAACATCGATTCGTTCTACGATCCGTTGATCGCGCTGCTGCGCCATACGGTCGACGAAGGCTTCATGCGTCCGGCCTATTTCGACGCGCTGTGCGTCGAATCCGAACCCGTCGAACTGATCGAGCGGCTGCGCCGCTACCAGCCGCCCGCCCGCGACAAGTGGGCGCCCGACGCAGCGAAGTAACCGTCACCGGAAACCGCACGCCATGGCCGCACCGTCCGATCGCAAGGCCGTCCTCATCACCGGCGCGAGCCGGGGCATAGGCCGCGCGACCGCCGTGCTCGCGGCCGAACGCGGCTGGGACGTCGGCATCAACTACGCGCGCGACGCGGCGGCGGCCGAGCTCACCGCGCAGGCTGTCCGCGACGCGGGCGGCCGCGCGTGCATCGTCGCGGGCGATGTCGCGAACGAGGCGGACGTCATCGCGATGTTCGACACCGTCACGGCCGCGTTCGGACGGCTCGACGCGCTCGTCAACAACGCGGGCATCGTCGCGCCGTCGATGCCGCTCGCCGACATGACGGCCGACCGGCTGCGGCGAATGTTCGATACCAACGTGCTCGGCGCGTACCTGTGCGCGCGCGAAGCCGCGCGCCGGCTGTCCACCGACCGGGGCGGCCGCGGCGGCGCGATCGTCAACGTGTCGTCGATCGCATCGCGGCTCGGTTCGCCGAACGAATACGTCGATTATGCGGGGTCGAAAGGCGCGGTCGACGCGTTGACGATCGGTCTGGCGAAGGAACTCGGCCCGCACGGCGTGCGCGTCAACGCGGTGCGCCCCGGCCTGATCGAGACCGACATTCACGCCAGCGGCGGCCAGCCCGGCCGGGCAGCGCGCCTCGGCGCGCAAACGCCGCTCGGCCGCGCGGGCGAGGCACCGGAGATCGCCGAAGCGATCGTCTGGCTGCTCGGCGACGCGGCGTCGTACACGACGGGCGCCCTGCTCGACGTCGGCGGCGGCCGGTAATCTCGCCGGCCCGGCGCCCCCGAAGCGCCGCTAGGCATGCCCTGTCGTCACGACACCACAAATCTCCACAATTTCGTGACGGTTTCAGTAAACATTCGTAACAGTTCCGTGCTCTACTAGCGGGCAATCAGACAGGCGTCGTCTACGCCAAGTCTCCGCCACCCTGATGTGGCCCTTATCGGTCCCGCCCAAGTAGCGGACCGGCTCGACTCGACCCGAGATCTTTTCCATGCCTGGAACCGCAGCGCCCAGCCGGCGACGCACGTCTGTGCCCGCGCCGGCTCAGCACACCCGCTCGACAGCCGACACCGACGCCCCCGCGACGCTCGACGCCGCCGGCACGCCCGTCGTGGCGTCGACCACCGCTACCCGCACCGCGCGCGACCGCGCGGCCCTGCTCGGCTGGCGGGCCTGGCTGCTCGTCGCCGTGCTGGTCTGCGCGTACACGCTGCCGGGCGTGCTCGGCCACGATCCGTGGAAACAGGACGAAACCTATACGTTCGGCATCATCCAGCACATGCTCGAAACCGGCGACTTCGTCGTGCCGACCAATGCCGGCCTGCCGTTCATGGAAAAGCCGCCGCTTTACGCATGGGTCGCGACGAGCCTCGCCTGGCTGCTGCAGCGCGTGATGCCGCTGCACGATGCGGCGCGACTCGCCAGCGCGCTGTTCGCCACGCTCGCGTTCGGCTTCATCGCACGTGCGGCGCGCGTCGCCAGCCGCGCGGACAGCTGGTTCGACCTGCGCGTGATCGGCCCCGTCGTGCTGAGCGCGAGCACGCTCGTCGTCATCAAGCACCTGCACGACATGATGACGGACGTCGCGCTGTTCGCCGGCACGGCGATGGGCTTCTGCGGGCTGCTCGAACTCGTGATGCAGCACGTCGCGCGCGCGCAGCAGATGCGGCACGGGCTGCCGGTCCGGCCGTCGGGCCGCTGGGCCGCGCCGCTCTTCGGCGCGGGCGTCGGCATCGCGCTGATGACGAAGGGGCTGTTCGTGCCGCTCGTGTTCGCGGCCACGCTCGTCTGCACGCTGGTGCTCTACCCGGCCTGCCGCACCCGCTCGTTCGCGCGCGCGCTCGGTGTCGCCGCGCTCGTGTTCGCGCCGTTCGCGCTGATCTGGCCGACCGCGCTGTTCCTGCGCTCCGAAACGCTGTTCATGACGTGGTTCTGGGACAACAACGTCGGCCGGTTCTTCGGCTTCTCCGTCCCCGAACTCGGCGCGGAAAACGACAAGCCGTTCTTCATCCTGCGTGCGTTCCTGCTCGTCGGCTTCCCGGTCGCGCCGCTCGCGATCGTCGCCGTCGCGCGCGGCGCATGGCGCGACTGGCGCACGCCGCGCGTCGCGCTGCCGGTGCTGTTCGCCGGTATCGGGCTCGTGGTGCTGCAAATATCCGCGACGTCGCGCCAGCTCTACATCCTGCCGTTCTTCGCGCCGCTCGCGCTGGTTGCCGCGCAGGCGATCGACCGCCTGCCGCGCCGGTTGCATCTCGCGTGGGATTACTTCAGCCGCGTGCTGTTCGGCACGACCGTCGCGCTCGCGTGGGCGATCTGGGCCGTGATGGCCGATCCGGCCGCGTCGCGCGCCGATCTCGCGCTGCTCGGCCGCTGGCTGCCGCTCGACTGGACGATGCCGATCCGGCCCGCGCTCGTGATCGGTGCGCTCGCGCTGACCATCGGCTGGCTGACACTGTTGCCGAAGTTGCGCTCGACGGGCCTGTGGCGCGGCGCGCTGTCGTGGGGCGCCGGCGCGCTCGTCGCGTGGGGCCTCGTCTATACGCTGCTGCTGCCGTGGCTCGACGTCGCGAAGAGCTACCGCTCGGTGTTCGACGACCTGAACGCGCATCTCGCGCTCGAATGGAACGACGGCGACTGCATGGCGAGCCTGCACGGGCTCGGCGAATCGGAAGCGCCGATGCTGTACTACTTCTCCGGCATCCAGCACACGCCGATCGACGACGCGAAGTCGACGCGCTGCACATGGATGATCGTCCAGGGCGTGCGTGCCGTCGATCCGGCACCCGGCAGCGAATGGCAACTGTTCTGGACCGGCGCCCGCCCGGGCGACAACGAGGAACTGCTGCGCGTGTACGTGCGGACGCCCGAACAGCACCTGCAGTGACACAGGGCGGTGCGCCGCCCTGCCCGCCTTCATCTTTCGCACCGGTCGCGCCCGCCCGGTCGGCCGGCGCGCAACCTCTGCGCGATATCCATCCTTGACGCCCCCGCATCAAGCCGCGGGCTCGCACTCCCCTTTACACCACGGCCTGGATCTTCAGAACGACGAACCGGGCTCGCGCAGGAACGCCGTTTCCTCGTCGGTCGACGCGCGGCCGAGGATCGCGTTCCGGTGCGGGAAACGGCCGAAGCGCTCGACGACCGCCGCGTGCAGCACGGCGAAGCGGTGATAACGCTCGCACCCGGCCTCGTCGCGAATGCCCGCGCACAGGCGCACGGCTTCGCGCTGGCTCTCGACCGACTCGTCGTGCTCGAACGGCAGGTACGCGAACGCACGATGATGCCCGCTCGGCAGCCGTGCGTCCCAGCCGGTCGCGACGACACGGCGGGCGATCGCGAGCGCCTTCGGATCGGCGGCAAACGCGCGCGGCGTGCCGCGATGGATGTTGCGCGAGAACTGGTCCAGCACGACGATCAACGCCAGCGCACCCGACGGCGAGCCGGCCCAGTGATCGCAGGCGCCGTCGCATGCGGCGTCGAGCAACGCGCCATAGCGTGCGCGCAGCAGATCGTCGAAGGCGGCGCCGCCGTTGAACCACACCTTGCGTTGCCGCCCGAATTCGGCCGAGCCCGGCTCGCCGAACCAGACATCCAGAATCTCCCGTGCTTGCGGATCCAGCGCTGCCGCGCCGGCGTGGCCGGTATCGATCGTCATGCAAACGCCAGGACGAGGCGCCGTGTACGCGCGCTCTTCTTTTCCAGTTTCGCGACCCGCAGCGCGCCGATTTCGGACGTGTTGCGCACATGCGTGCCGCCGCACGGCTGCAGGTCGACTTGCTCGATCCGCAGCAGCCGCACGCGGCCGAGGCCCATCGGCGGCTTCACGCTCATCGTGCGCACGAGTTCGGGCCGCTCGGCCATCTCGTCGTCGGTGATCCATTCGGTCGTGACCGGATGCGCGCCGCCGACCAGCGCCGCGAGACGCCGTTCGACGTCGTCGCGGTCGATCGCATCGGACGTCGCGAAATCGAGCCGCACGTAGTCGGCCGTCACGCTGCAGCCATCGACCGCGTACGGCAGCACCGCGCACATCAGGTGCGCGGCCGTGTGCAAACGCATGTGCCGGTAGCGGCGCAGCCAGTCGATCTCCGCGATCACGCGCGTGCCGGGCGCGAGCGCCGCGACGCGGGCCTCCTGCCCCGGCGCCGGCACGTGGACGGCGTCGTCGGGCGTCGCGCCGTCGAACTTCGCCTTGCGCGTGTCGGCGATCACGATCGTGCCGCCGTCGGGCAGCGTCAGCGTGCCGGTGTCGCCGGCCTGGCCGCCGCCGAGCGGATAGAACACCGTGCGGTCGAGCCGGATGCCCTCGTCGCCGATGGCCCGGACGACCGCGTCACATTGCGTGAGGTACGCGTCTTCGCGAAACAGCGCTTGTGTCCTCATCGGGCGAGCCTCGTATCGGTGGGGGAAACGGCCAGTGTCGCGCGATGCCTCCCGCGCGCCCAGACGCAGATCGTCCGGCGCACGGACAGCGGCGTACCGGTCGATCAACCGGGCCGGTTGCGCATCCAGTCGGCCGTGTCGTAGAACGAATGCATCAGCCGCTCGCGCAGCGGCTCGGCCAGCCCGACATCCTCCATCGCCCACGCCATGCAGCGCAGCCACTGGTCGCGCTCGACCGACGCGATCGGGAACGGCAGGTGCCGCGCGCGCAGCCGCGGATGGCCGAACCGGCTGATGTAGTGGTCGGGGCCGCCGAGCCAGCCGCACAGGAACCAGAACAGCTTGTCGCGCGAGCCGTCGAGCGACTGCGGATGCAGCGCGCGAATCTGCGCGAACTCCGGCTCGAGGTCCATCAGGTCGTAGAAGCGGTCCACCATTTCGCGCACGCGGGCTTCGCCGCCCACGAGTTCGAACGCCGTCGGCTGCGACGGCGCATCGTCATTCACATCGGTCATACGGATAGTCGGAAAACGGAATCTTCGGGGCCGCCGGCAACGCTCATGCGTCGCGCAGCGACTGCAGCGCGGGGCGCCGCAACACATTATGCAGGCTCAGCCAGCCGGCCGCACCGGCGCAGGCGACACCGGCCGCGATGCCGGCCGGCACGAGCCACGGATCGACGGCGAGCTGGAAATCGAACACGCGCGACGCGAGCACCCAGCCGACCGCGATCGCGCCCGCCGAAGCCAGCACGCCGGCCAGCGCGCCGACCACGACGAATTCCGCGCGCTGTACCGCATTGACCTGCGCGCGCGACGCGCCGAGCGCGCGCAGCAGCGCGGCCTCGCGCACGCGCTCGTCGCGCGAGCCGGCAAGCGCCGTATACAGCACGAGCACGCCGGCCGCGAGCGTGAACGCGAACAGGAACTGCACCGCGCCGACCACCTGCAGCATCATCCGCTGCAACTGCGCGAGGATCGGCGCGACGTCGATCGCGGTCAGGTTCGGATAGCGCGCGATCAGCGGATCGAGCAGCGCGGCGTTCGATGCGGGCAAATGGAAGCTCGTCAGGTAGACGGCCGGGAAATCCTTCAGCACCGGCGGCGGCATCAGCACGAAGAAGTTCACGCGGAACGAACCCCAGTCGAGCTTGCGCACGCTCGTGATCGGCGCGTCGACCGTCAGCCCCGTCACGTCGAAACGCAGCGTGTCGCCCGGCTTCACGTTCAGCGTCTTCGCGAGGCCGGCCTCGATCGAGATCTGCGGCGTCGCCGCGGTGCCGAACCAGTCGCCCTCGACGATCCGGTTGTCGGACGGCAGTTCGGTCGTATACGACAGGTTGAACTCGCGGTCGACGAGCCGGCGCGCCTCGTCGGACGGATACGCGTCCGGATTCACCGGCTTGCCGTTGATCGCGACGAGGCGGCCGCGCACCATCGGCGCGGGCACCGCGTCGCGCACGCCGTGCGCGGCCAGATAGGCCGCGACGTCGTCGCGCTGGTCGGGCTGGATATCGATCAGGAACTGGTTCGGCGCATCGGGCGGCGTCGACTGCCGCCAGCCCGCGACGAGATCGTTGCGCGTGATCGCGATCAGCAGCAGGCACATCAGGCCGAGCGCGAGCGCGGTGATCTGCAGCGCGCTCGCCGTGCCGCGCCGGTGCAGCGACGCCAGCGCGTAGCGCCAGCCGACGCCGGCGGCCACGCGCGCGTTGCGTACCGCACGTGCCGCCGCGAACAGCACGAGCCGCGCGATCAGGGCGAAACCGACCAGCGCGCCGGCGAAGCCGCCCGCGACGATCAGGCCGAGCTTCAGGTTGCCGGCCGCCACGATCAGCAGCCCCGCGAACAGCACGACGCCGATCGCATACGCGGCCCACGCGGTGCGCGACGCGTCGCCCCACTCGCGGCGCAGCACGCGCACCGGCGGCACGCGCGTGAGCGGCACGAGCGGCGGCAGCGCGAAGCCGAGCAGCAGCACGAGCGCCGCGCCCATGCCGATCAGCGCCGGCCACAGCGTCGGCGGCGGCAGCGCGACGTCGATCAGGCCGCCGAGCGCGGCCAGCAACGCCCAGTGGCCGCCGTAGCCGAGCACCGCGCCCGCGGCGCCCGAGACGATGCCGACCCCGGCGAATTCGAGCGCGAACAGCGCGCCGAGCGTGCGGCGGCTCACGCCGAGGCAGCGCATCGTCGCGCAACCGTCGAGATGGCGCCGCATGTAGCGCTGGGCGGCCATCGCGATCGCGACCGCCGCGAGCAGCGCGGTCAGCAGCGCGACGAGCGTCAGGAAATGGCGCGCGCGGTCCAGCGTCTGCCGCACCTGCGGCTGCCCCTCCTGCAACGACTCGAGCCCGACGCCGCGCAGTTTCCCGCCATCGACGCGCGCGTGCGCGTAGGCTTCGAAACGCGCGACGGCCGGTGCGTCGCCGGCGACCAGCAGCCGGTAGGTGACGCGGCTGCCGTAGCCCGTCAGCCCCGTCGCGGCGAGGTCGTCCGCGCGCATCATCAGCCGCGGCGAAAAATTGACGAACGAAAAACCGCGATCGAGTTCGCGGGAAATCGACGCGGCGACCGTGAACGTGCGCAGACCGACGCGCACGGTGTCGCCCGCCTTCAGGTGCAACGCGTCGAGCAACGCGGGATCGGCCCACACGGTGCCGGGCGCGGGAATCGCGGCCGCCTTCTGCGCGGCGGTCGCGCCGGCCGGCACGATGTCCACGGCGCCGCGCAGCGGATACCCGGGCGACACGGCCTTCACGGCCGCGAGGCGCGACGGCGCGGCATCGGCTGCCTGGCCGCCCGCGGCGGACGCGATCATGCTCGGGAAGATGGCGGTCGTCGCGGTGCGCAGGCCGAGCGCCCGGGCCTGCCGGTCGAACGACGGATCGACGGGACGATCGGCGCGCACGACGAAATCGGCGCCGAGCATCTGGCGTGCATCGCGCTCGAGCCCCTGGCGCAGCCGGTCGGCCAGAAAACCGACGCTCGTCAGCGCCGCGACCGCCAGCACCAGCGCGAGGACGAGCAACGTCAACTCGCCCGCGCGCCAGTCGCGCGCGGTCATCCGGGCAGCCTGGCGGATCAGGTCGTGCAGGCCGAAGCGGCCTGCCTGCGCGGGCCCGTCATGGCCGGGCTGCCCGGCCGGCGGCTGCGCCGCGTGTCGCCGCTCGTTCAATCGCGCTTGCCCCCGATCGAATTGAGCCGCGACACCATGTGGTTCGCCATCCCGCGGAAGCCGCCCGACACGCCGCGCCACAGACGCGGCAGCGCCCACGCCGACGCCGCGATGAACGCGGCGAGCAGCACGAGGAACGCGAGCGGAACGAAGAACGCGAGCACGAGCCCGCCGACGACGAGGCCGTCCTCGGTCGACGACGCGACCCAGTTCGAAATCGGCTCGGGGGACAGGTTGATCAGCGCACGCGTGCCGGCCTTCGCGACGTGCGCGGCGCCGGCCAGCGAGCCGCCGGCGAGCCCCGCGACCGCGAGCACGGTCGGATCGGCATGGCCGAGCGCGCCGGCGGCCAGGACGGCACCGGCGGGAATGCGGATGAAGGTATGCACGGCATCCCACAGCGAGTCGAATGCGGGAATCTTGTCGGCCAGGAATTCGGTGAGGGTGAGCACGGCCGCCGCGCCGATGACCCACGGCGACATCAGGACGGCCAGCGTATCGGGCAGATGGAGCCAGCCGACCCGCGCGAGCACGCCGGCGATCAGCACCGTCAGGTACAGGCGCAGCCCGCTCGCCCACGCGAGCCCCGCGCCGAGCGAAATGGCTTCGATCATCGCCCTCTCCTTGCACTTTCCGTGCGATTTGCCGATTGACCGGATCGGGTCGGACAGGCCGGCCGCGCGGCGCGTGGCGACCGGCACCGCGTGCCGCGAGAGGCACGACGGTATTCAGGCCCGAATGCGTTCCATTATAGACAGGCTATCCGGGTGACCGGCGCAATTCCGCAGCGCGACATGCCGGGCACACGCGCGGCCGGATGCCGGTGCCGCGGTATCGACGCCCTGACGCCGGCGTCAGGCGGCCGACGACAGCTTGAGGCCGACCAGCCCCGCGACGATCAGCGCGGCGCTCGCGACGCGCGCGGCGGTCAGCGCCTCGCCCATCATCACGATGCCGAACACGAACGCGCCGACCGCGCCGATGCCCGTCCACACCGCGTACGCGGTGCCGAGCGGCAACTGGCGCATCGCGACCGCGAGCAGCCCGAAGCTGGCCAGCGCCGTCACGATCGTGAACACCGACGGACCAAGCTTCGTGAAGCCGTCCGACGATTTCAGGCCGGCCGCCCAGGCCACTTCCAGCAAACCGGCAATCAACAACCATACCCACGCCATCTCGACGTACTCCGTATCGGATGGGGCCGTCCCCGTTGAAGCGAATGACCCGGGGTCGTCCCCGGGCGGCGCCGAGTATAACAAGTTGCTTACGGACCGCCGCGGCGGGGCAGCCCAACGGCCGATCCGGGGCGCGATCGGCCGGGCCCGGCCAGTTCGGTCAGTTCGACACGCGCTTGGGCGCGCCGCCGCCGACGCAGCGGTCGTCGCGGTACAGCGCCCACTCCTCGCACACGCGGCCATCCTTGAACATGCACATCCCGACCTGCCCGCGCGGCAGGCTGCGGACCACGTGGCGGCCGCCGAGCTTCTCGCAGTTGACCGACGCCGGGTTGGCCAGCGCCGCCTGGGCGGGCGGCTGCTGCCCGGGCGGCAGCGGCTGGGCGAACGCGCCGGGCGCAGCAAGCGCCAGCGCACAGATGACGACCAGACGGACGGACATTGCACGCTCCTCGTTTTCGTTCGCGGAACGGTCAGGATAACGGGGAATGAGCGGACGGTGTGCGAGGCCGGCGCGCGGCGCGAGATTGTCGCGCCGGCGCAACCCTGCCGGCGCGCGACGTCCGGCGCGGGGATGCCGCCAGCGCCCTCGCCGCGCCGTCACGCGGCGCCGACGAGCCGGTAGCCGACGCCCGTCTCGGTGACGATGTACTCGGGCTGCGCGGGGTCGAGTTCGAGCTTCTGCCGCAGGTGCGCCATGTAGATGCGCAGGTAGTGATGGCTTTCGACGTGCGACGGCCCCCACACGTCGCGCAGCAGCTGGCGGTGCGTGAGCACACGCCCCGCGTGCCGCACGAGCGTCGCGAGCAGCCGGTATTCGAGCGGCGTCAGGTGCACGATCTCGCCGTCGCGCCACACCTGGCGCAGCGCGAGATCGACGGTCACGGTGCCGAAGCTCACCTTCGGCGACTCGTTCGCGCCGCCCTGGTTGCGCCGGCGCAGTTGCGCGCGGATCCGCGCGCGCAGCTCGGACACGCCGAACGGCTTGGTCAGGTAGTCGTCGGCGCCCGCGTCGAGCGCGGCGACCTTCTCCTCTTCCTGCGTGCGCGCGGACAGCACGATCACCGGCACCTCGGACCAGCCGCGCAGTTCGCGGATCACGTCGAGGCCGTCGGTGTCGGGCAGGCCGAGGTCGACGATCACGAGGTCGGGCTTGCGCGTGGCCGCGTCGATCAACCCCTGCTTGCCGGTCTCGGCCTCGAACACCGCGATGTCCTCCTCCTCGAGCGCGGCGCGCACGAAACGGCGGATCTGCTTTTCGTCCTCGATCAGGACGACGGTCAGGCTGGGTTCACTCATGGTCTGGCAATGACTCGGATGGGGACGAGGCGCCCGGCAGGTCGGATTCGTCGTCGGGCACGGCGGGCGCGGCCGGCGGCGTCTCGACCGGCAACGTGAACCAGAAGCGCGCGCCCGTCACGTGGCCGTCGGGCGCGGTGCGGTTGAGCGCGCCGATTTTACCGCCGTGCGCCTCGACGATCGCCCGGCAGATCGCGAGACCGAGCCCGATGCCCGGCGTCGCCGACTCCTTCTCGCCGCGCGTGAACTTGTCGAAGATGCGCGTTTCCATCCCGGCCGGCAAGCCCGGGCCGTGATCGTCGACATGCACGCGCACGAACGGCAGCCCGTCGTCGGTCACGCGCTCCGCGCCGATCTCGATCGACGTATCGGGCGGCGTGTACTTCGCGGCGTTCTCGAACAGGTTGGTGAACAGGCGCTCCATCAGCACCGCGTCCATCTGCAGCAGCGGCAGGTCGGCCGGCAGCGCGACGCGCGCGGGATGACGCGCGAGCACGCGCTTGCACGCGGCGAGCGCGGCGCCGACGGTCTCCTCGAGCAGCGACCACTGGCGCTTGAGCTGCAGGCTGCCGGCCTGCAGCCGCGCCATGTCGAGCAGGTTCGTGACGATGCCCGTCATGCGCAGCGCCTCGTCGTGGATCGCGTCGACCAGCTCGCCCTCGCGCTGCGCGAAACGCTCGGCCGCCGCCGCGTCGCCGCCCTGCGCGGCCGCGCGCCCGTTCGCGAGCATCGACGAGAAGCCGACGATCGTCGTCAGCGGCGTGCGCAGGTCGTGCGAGATCGCGGACAGCAGCGAGTTGCGCAGCCGCTCGGACTCCATGTTGACGAGCGCGTCGCGCGCGATCTCGACGTAGTGCACGCGCTCGAGCGCGAGCGCGATCTGCGCGGCGAACGCGTCGAGCATCCGCTGCTGCTCGGGCACCTCGAGCTCGCGCGGCTCGCGCGACGCGACCGCCAGCACGCCGCGCGTGCGCATCGGCGCCTTCAGCGGCAGGTACAGCGCGGCCGTCGCGGGCAAGGTGTCGGTGCCGCGGCCGGCCGGCTTCTGCTGGTCGTACACCCACTGGCCGACGTCGCTGTCGAGGTCGGCACCCGTCAGCGTGACGGCGGCGTCCGGCTCCTCGATCTTCTGCCGCACCTTGTCCGCGCTGTCGGGCAGCAGGAACGCGACGCGGGCGCGGAACACCTCGCCCACGTGGCGGCTGCCGATCTCGACGATCTGCTCGGTGGTGAGCGCCGCGCCAAGCTCGCGCGCCATCGCGTAGATCGCGCCGGTGCGGCGCTCGCGGCGCTGCGCGACACTCGCCTGGCGCGTCAGCGTCGACGTCAGGTGGCTAATCACGAGCGACGTCAGCAGCATCCCGAAGAAGGTCAGCAGGTATTGCGTGTCGCTGACCGAGAACGACATGCGCGGCGGCACGAAGAAGTAATCGAACGCGGCCACCGACAGGAACGACTGCAGCACGCCCGGGCCGCGCCCGAGCCGCACGGCCGAGAACACCACGCCGAGCAGGTACAGCATCACGAGGTTCGTCAGGTCGAGCCGCTCGGACACGAGACTCGCGACGACCGTGATCGCCGTGCAGATCGCGGCCGCATAGACGTAGTGGCGCGGCGGCGAACGGTGCGTGCCGAACTGCGCGAACGCATCGCGCCAGTCGCGCGCCCGCGCGTCGAGCGGCGCGGCGCGCGCCTCGTCGCTCGCGGACGCGCGGATCAGCATCAGGTCGACGTCGCCCGCGCGTTCGGCGAGCTGCTCGCCGAACGGCCGCGCGAGGCGGCGCAAGAGCCCGGCCTTCGGCGAGCCGCCCGCGACGATCTTCGACACGTTGCGCACCTTCGCATAGCCGATCAGCGCGGCCACCGCGTCGGCGCCCGCGAGCGTGGCCGTTTCCGCGCCGAGCTCGGCGGCGAGCTTCAGCGCATCGAGCGTGCGCTGCCGCCGCGCGTCGGGCAGCCGCTGCAGGCGCGGCGTCTCCACGTACACGGCAAGCCAGTCGGCCTTCAGGCTCGCGGCGAGCCGCGCGGCCGCGCGCACGAGCGTCGGCGCTTCGGCGCCCGGCCCGACGCACACGAGCAGCCGCTCGCGCGCCTGCCAGATGCGCTGGATCGAACGGTCGGCGCGGTATTCGCGCATTTGCGCATCGACCCGATCCGCCGTGCGGCGCAGCGCGAGTTCACGCAGCGCGATCAGGTTGCCCTTGCGGAAGAAGTTGCGCACCGCGCGCTCGGCCTGCTGCGCGAGATAGACCTTGCCGTCGCGCATCCGCTCGAGCAGCTCCTCGGCCGGCAGGTCGACGAGCGTGACCTCGTCGGCCGCGTCGAACACGCGGTCGGGCACGGTCTCCCACACGCGGATGCCGGTGATCGCGCCGACCACGTCGTTCAGGCTTTCGAGATGCTGGACGTTGACGGTCGTATAGACGTCGATGCCCGCGTCGAGCAGTTCGTAGACGTCCTGCCAGCGCTTCAGGTGCCGCGCGCCCTGCACGTTCGAATGCGCGAGTTCGTCGACGAGGATCAGTTGCGGCTGGCGGGCAAGCGCACCGTCGAGGTCGAATTCGGCGAGCGTGCGGCCGCGATAGTCGATGCGCGCGAGCGGCAATACGTCGAGGCCGTCGAGCAGCGCGGCGGTCTCGCCACGGCCGTGGGTCTCGACGATGCCGACGACGACGTCGACGCCTTCCTGCAGGCGCTGGCGCGCGGCCTGCAGCATCGCGTAGGTCTTGCCGACACCGGCCGACGCGCCGAAGAAGATCTTGAGCTGGCCGCGCCGCTGCTTTTCTTCGTCTCGCTGCAGCTTGTCGAGGAGTTGGTCTGGATCGGGACGGTTCATGCGTCAGGAAAGCGGAGCGCCCGGATGCGCGCGAGTACGAGCATTGTTGTGCCAAATCGCCGCAAAAGGCAAAGACGGCGCATGCGCCGTCGGGAATGAATGCGTCCGGCGCGGGTCATGCCGCGCCGGACGCCGGTCGTCGGGTACCCGAATCAGTGCGCGGCCTGCGCCGCGTCGAGCGCGAGGTTCAGCTTCAGCACGTTCACGCGCGGCTCGCCGAGCACGCCGAACTGGCGGCCCGTCGTGTTCGCGGCGACCAGCTGCGCGACCGCGTCCGGCGTCAGGTTGCGCGCCTTTGCAACGCGTTCGACCTGGTATGCGGCCGCAGCCGGCGTGATCTCCGGATCGAGACCGCTCGCCGACGCCGTCACGAGGTCGACCGGCACAGGCTTCGACATGTCGGTCCCGGCGTCGCGCAGCGCGGCGATGCGCCCCTTCACCTGGTCGGCGAGCGACGGATTCAGCGGGCCGAGGTTCGAGCCGCCGGAGCCGGTCGCGTTGTACGGCATCGGCGCGGTGGCCGACAGCCGGCCCCAGAAATACTTCGGCGCATCGAACGACTGGCCGATCAGCGCGGAGCCGACCGCCTGGCCGTTCTTCTCGATCAGGCTGCCGTTCGCCTGCGACGGGAACACGGCCTGGCCGAACACGGTCATCACGGCCGGGTAGGCCAGGCCCGTCACGGCGGTCAGGACCACAAAGAGCACGACGAGCGGGCGAATCAACGTTTTCATGATGTTTCCTTCAAGGACGGCCGGCTCAGGCCCAGCCGAGTGCGGCGAGCGCCATGTCGATCAGCTTGATGAACGGGAACGGCAGCAGCACGCCGCCGAGACCGTAGACCAGCAGGTTGCGGCGCAGCAGCGACGCGGCACCGAGCGGCCGGTACGTGACGCCCTTCAGAGCGAGCGGGATCAGCGCGACGATGATCAGCGCGTTGAAGATCACCGCCGACAGGATCGCGGACGCCGGCGACGTCAGGTGCATGATGTCGAGCACGCGCAATTGCGGGTAGGTCGTCACGAACGCGGCCGGGATGATCGCGAAGTACTTCGCGATGTCGTTCGCGATCGAGAACGTCGTCAGCGAGCCGCGCGTCATCAGCATCTGCTTGCCGATCTCGACGATCTCGATCAGCTTCGTCGGGTTCGAGTCGAGGTCGACCATGTTGCCGGCTTCCTTCGCGGCCTGCGTGCCCGTATTCATCGCGACGGCCACGTCGGCCTGCGCGAGCGCCGGCGCGTCGTTCGTGCCGTCGCCCGTCATCGCGACGAGCCGCCCGGCCGCCTGGTGCTCGCGGATCGTCGCGAGCTTGGTTTCCGGCGTCGCTTCCGCGAGGAAGTCGTCGACGCCCGCTTCCGCCGCGATCGCCGCGGCCGTCAGCCGGTTGTCGCCCGTCACCATCACGGTCTTGATGCCCATCTTGCGCAGCTCCGCGAAGCGCTCCTTGATGCCGCCCTTCACGATGTCCTTCAGCTCGATCACGCCGAGCACGCGCGCCGCCCCTTCGTGCAGGTCGGCCACGACGAGCGGCGTGCTGCCGCGGCGCGCGACGTCGTCCACCGCGCGGCGCACGTCTTCCGGGAAGCGGCTGCCATGCGCCTCGACGTAGCGGCGGATCGCGTCGGCCGCGCCCTTGCGGATCTCGCGGCCCGGCAGGTCGACGCCGCTCATCCTCGTCTGCGCGGAAAAGCCGAGGAACGTCGCGTGCAGTTGCGCCATGTCGCGCTGGCGGATGTTGAAGCGCTCCTTCGCGAGCACGACGATGCTGCGGCCTTCCGGCGTTTCGTCGGCGAGCGACGACAGTTGCGCGGCGTCGGCCAGCGCTTCCTCGGTCACGCCCAGCGCCGGCACGAACGTCGACGCCTGGCGGTTGCCGAGCGTGATCGTGCCGGTCTTGTCGAGCAGCAGCACGTCGACGTCGCCGGCCGCTTCCACCGCGCGGCCCGACGTCGCGATCACGTTCGCCTGCATCATCCGGCTCATCCCCGCCACGCCGATCGCGGACAGCAAGCCGCCGATCGTCGTCGGGATCAGGCACACGAGCAGCGCGACGAGCGCGGTGATCGTCACCACGTGGCCGGCCTTCATCGCATCGACCGAGAACATCGAGAACGGCAGCAGCGTCGCCGTGGCGAGCAGCATCACGATCGTCAGCGCGACCAGCAGGATCGTCAGCGCGATCTCGTTCGGCGTCTTCTTGCGCTTCGCGCCTTCGACCATCGCGATCATCCGGTCGAGGAACGCCTCGCCCGGGTTCGCGGTGACCTTGACGACGATCCAGTCGGACAGCACGCGCGTGCCGCCCGTCACCGACGAGAAGTCGCCGCCCGATTCGCGGATCACCGGCGCGGATTCGCCGGTGATCGCCGATTCGTCGACCGACGCGACGCCGTCGACGACCTCGCCGTCGGCCGGGATCACGTCGCCGGCCTCGACCAGCACGACGTCGCCCTTACGCAGATCCGACGCGGTCGTGACGCGGATCGGCGACTTCGGATGCGGCTCGTTGAGCTTCTTCGCCATCACGTCCTTCTTCGCGCTGCGCAGCGACGCGGCCTGCGCTTTCGAGCGCCCTTCGGCAAGCGCCTCGGCGAAGTTCGCGAACAGCACGGTGAACCACAGCCACAGCGCGATCGCGAGGATGAAGCCCGCGGGCGCCTCGGCCTGGCCGGCGAGCGCCGCGATCCACAGGATCGTGGTCAGGATGCTGCCGACGTACACGCAGAACATCACCGGGTTGCGGAACTGCGTGCGCGGCGTGAGTTTCTTGAACGAGTCCACGATCGCCGGGCGCAGCAGCGCCGGATCGAACATGGACCGTGTTGCGGAATGTTGAGTCATTGCGATCTCTTCAATCTCTTCAGTCTTTTCAACGTGTCGCCGCGCGTCATGCGCCCAGCCACATCATCAGGTGCTCGACGCCCGGGCCGAGCGCGAGCGCCGGCACGTAGGTCAGCGCGCCCACCAGCAGCACGGTGCCCAGCAGCAGCACGACGAACAGCGGACCGTGCGTCGGCAGCGTGCCGCTCGTCACCGCGATGCGCTTCTTCGCGGCGAGCGAACCGGCGATCGCCAGCACCGGCACGATCGTGCCGAAGCGGCCGAACCACATCGCGATCGCGGTCATCCAGTTGTAGAACGGCGTGCCGACCGTCAGGCCCGCGAACGCGCTGCCGTTGTTGTTCGCGGCCGAGCTGAACGCGTACAGGATTTCCGAGAAGCCGTGCGGGCCGGGATTCGCGATGCCGGCCTTGCCCGCATCGGCGAGCACGGCGATCGACGTGCCGACCAGCACGAGCAGCGGCGTGAGCAATACGACGATCGACACCATCTTCATCTCGTACGCCTCGATCTTCTTGCCGACGTACTCCGGCGTGCGGCCGATCATCAGGCCCGCGACGAACACCGCGAGCAGCGCGAACACGAGCATCCCGTAGAGGCCCGAACCGACCCCGCCGTAGACCACCTCGCCCAGCTGCATCAGCAGCATCGGCACGAGGCCGCCGAGCGGCGTCAGCGAATCGTGCATCGTGTCGACCGCGCCGCACGACGCGGCCGTCGTCGCGACCGTGAAGATGCCGGTCTGCGCGATGCCGAAGCGCGTTTCCTTGCCTTCCATGTTGCCGCCCGGCTGCAGCGCGCTTGCCGACTGATCGACGTGCAGCGCGGCGAGCGTCGGGTTGCCGCCCTGCTCGGCATTCACCTCGACGCCGATCGCGATCACGAACGCGACCGTCATCGCCGCGAGCACCGCGATGCCCTGCCGGCGGTCGCCGATCATGCGGCCGAACACGAGACACAGCGCGGCAGGAATGATCAGGATCGCGAAGATCTGGATGAAGTTCGCGAACGGCGTCGGGTTCTCGTACGGATGGGCGGAGTTCGCGTTGAAGAATCCGCCGCCGTTGGTGCCGAGCATCTTGATCGCTTCCTGCGACGCGACCGGACCCATCGCGAGCGTCTGCCTGGTCAGCGGCGTCGGCACCGTGACCGCATTCCCCTTGTCGTCCTTCACCGGATTGCCCTGCGCGTCGAGCTTCGGCGCCGCGTAGGTGCTCGTCTGCAGCACCGGCACGTCCTGGTAGGCCTTCATGTTCTGGATCACGCCCTGGCTCATCAGCAGCGCGGCGATCACGACCGACATCGGCACGAGCACGTACATCGTCACGCGCGTCAGGTCGACCCAGAAGTTGCCGATCGTCTGCGCGGTGTGACGTGCGAAGCCGCGGATCAGCGCGATCACGACGACGATGCCGGTCGCCGCCGACAGGAAGTTCTGCACGGTCAGGCCGAGCATCTGCGTCAGGTAGCTGACGGTCTGCTCGGGCGTGTAGTCCTGCCAGTTCGTGTTGGTGACGAAGCTGACGGCCGTGTTGAACGCGCCGTCGACCGTCATCGCGCCGAATTGCTGCGGGTTGCCGGGCAGGAGGCCCTGCAGGCGCAACAGGCCGTAGAGGAACAGCGCGCCGAGCGCGTTGAACGCGATCGTCGCGATCGCGTACTGTTTCCAGTTCATCTCGCTGCCGGCATCGACGCCGGCAATGCGGTACAGCGCGCGTTCGAGCGGCCCGAACACGCGCACGACGCGCGAGCTGCCGTCCATCACCGCGCTCAGGTAGCGCGCGACCGGCACGGCCGCCGCGAGCAGCACGACGATGAACAGCAGCGTCTGCAACAGGTTGTTCGCGTTCATTCGATGTCCTCCGCGCGCAGCAGCGCAAAGACGAGATACGCGAACAGCAGGGCCGTCGAGGCGCCCGCCAGCCAAAGCATCCAGGTCATGCCCGCCCCCCGCGACCGTATTGCACGAGCTTGTCGCAACCGGCAACCAAGCCGAGGATCAGCGTGGTGAAGAGCACCAGAGCGCCGATGAAAACCCCATCCATTTTTGTGTTCTCCGTCGTCGAAATCAGACGACTAGAACCTTATGGGAACGCACGTAAAGGACGGGTCAAAGGTATCGGGGCGGATATAAAAAACGTGTAAACACGCGGACGAAGCGAACCGGAAGGCGGGACGGGCGGCGCCGGGGCGCCGCCCGCGAGGGCGCGTGCCGGCGCGGCGCCGGCACGGAGAATCGGGTCAGGGAACGAGGATCGTCGAGCCGGTGGTCTTGCGCGCTTCGAGCTCGGCATGCGCGCGGCCGACTTCCGCGAGCGGATAACGCTGGTTGATGCTGGTCTTCACCTTGCCCGACAGGATCACGTCGAACAGCTCGGCGGCCGCGGATTCGAGATCGGCGCGCTTCGCGATGTACGAGAACAGCGTCGGTCGCGTGAAGAACAGCGACCCGCGCGACGAGAACTCCTTCGAATCGATCGGCGGCAGCGGGCCCGACGCGTTGCCGAAGCTGACGAAATAACCGAGCGGCGCGAGGCAGTCGAGCGAGCCGATGTAGGTGTCCTTGCCGATCGAATCGTAGACGACCGGCACGCCCGCGCCGTGCGTGATCTCCTTCACGCGCTGCGTGAAGTTCTCGCGCGTGTAGACGATCGGGTGATCGCAGCCGTGCGCCTTCGCGAGCGCGGCCTTTTCGTCGGAACCGACCGTCCCGATCACGGTCGCGCCGAGCGCCTTCGCCCACTGGCACACGAGCAGGCCGACGCCGCCGGCCGCCGCGTGGATCAGGATCGTGTCGCCGGCCTTCACCGGGTACGTGCGACGCAGCAGGTAGTGCGCGGTCAGGCCCTGCAGCATCACCGATGCCGCATCGTCGTAGCCGATGCCGTCCGGCAGCTTCACGAGCCGCCCGACCGGCATCACGCGCTCCTGCGCATACGCGCCGGGCGGCTGCCCGACATACGCCACGCGGTCGCCGACCTTGAACGCGGTCACGCCGTCGCCGACGGCCGTCACCTCGCCCGCCGCCTCCATCCCGAGGCCGCCGGGCAGCGGTTGCGGATAAAGGCCGGTGCGGAAATACACGTCGATGTAGTTGAGCCCGACCGCGTGCTGCCGGATGCGGACTTCGCCCGCCTGCGGCTCGCCGACCTCGACATCGACCCACTTCATCACCTCCGGGCCGCCCGGCTGGTCGTATCGGATTGCTTTCGGCATCGTTTCGCTCCTCGTCTGTCTATCGGTCAGGAAAAAATCCGGGTCGCCGATGCGCGGGCCGGCCGGTTCATCCAGGAACCGGGCTGCGGGTGCGCATCGAGACGCACGATTCTCGCGCGTTGCCGCCGTGCGTGCATGGCCCTGCCGCCGGCAGGGGCAATCGGGCGCGGCCCGCGCCTAGCACACGTCCTGCATGGTGCGCGCCAGGTCGTCGAGCAGCATCCGCGCGGTGGCGACGTTGGTCGCGACCGGCACGTCGTGCACGTCGCACGCGCGCACGAGCGCGGTGATGTCGGGATCGTGCGGCTGCGCGGTCATCGGATCGCGCAGGAACACGACGATGTCGACGCGGCCCTCGGCCAGTTCCGCGCCGATCTGCAGGTCGCCGCCGAGCGGGCCCGACAGCTTGCGCTCGACCTCGAGCCCGTGCGCGGCCGCGATGCGGCCGCCCGTCGTGCCCGTCCCGACCAGCCGGCATTGCGCGAGCGTCGCGCGGTATTCGCCCGCGAGCGCGACGATCTCGTCCTTCTTCGCGTCGTGCGCAATCAATGCGATGCGGGGTTTGCTCATCTCCAGTTCCTTCGTCGTCCGGTTGTTGTCGTGATCGTGAATCGAAAAGCCGCGCGTCAGAACGTGCCCGGATACGCGCCGCCGTCGAGCAGCCAGTTCTGCCCGGTGATGTAGCCGGCATGCACGCTGCACAGGAACGCGCATGCCGCGCCGAATTCGGCGCGCGTGCCGAGGCGGCCGGCCGGGATGTCCTTCGTGCGCCGCGCGCGCAGGTCGTCGACCGTCACGCCCTGCGCCCGCGCCGAGGCGGCGAGCGTGGTCGCGATCCGGTCGGTGTCGAACAGCCCCGGCAGCAGGTTGTTGATCGTCACGCCCTGGCCCGCGACCTTGCGCGACAGCCCCGCGACGAAGCCGGTCAGCCCCGAGCGCGCGCCGTTCGACAGCGCGAGCACGTCGATCGGCGCCTTCACGGCGGAACTGGTGATGTTGACGATGCGGCCGAAGCGGCGCGCGATCATCCCGTCGAGGGTCGCGCGGATCAGCTCGATCGGCGTCAGCATGTTCGACTCGAGCGCGCGGATCCAGTCGTCGTGCGAGAAGTCGCGGAAGTCGCCGGGCGGCGGGCCGCCGGCATTGTTCACGAGAATGTCCGGTTGCGGGCACGCGGCGAGCGCGGCCGCGCGGCCTTCCGGCGTCGTGATGTCGCACGCGACCGGGGTGATCGACACGTTCGACGCCGCGCGGATCTCCTCCGCGGTTTCCTCCAGCGTGTCGCGCGTGCGCGCGACGATCACGAGGTTCACGCCCTCGGCGGCCAGCGCTTCCGCGCAGCCGCGACCGAGCCCCTTGCTCGCCGCGCATACGAGCGCGGTCTTTCCTTCGATACCGAGATCCATCGTCGACTCCCTGGTGGCGACGCGCGCCGGGACGGCCCCGCCGCGCCGGTGGACGGGCGAACGGGCGGGCGCGGCGCGCGGATTGTCGTGAGACGTCGATAATATCCGGATCATGCGGCGCGCCTTGGTAAAATTGCGGCCATAAGCGGCGGCCGGCGTTCGCCCGCCGCCGCCCCGATCCCCTTTTGCCGCCAAGGCGCCTCCGTCATGAAACAGGACAGCCGTTTCCCGAACCTCTTCATCACCGATCACCCGCTGATCCAGCACAAGCTCACGCACATGCGCGACAAGGACACGTCCACGCGCACGTTCCGCGAACTGCTGCGCGAGATCACGCTGCTGATGGGCTACGAGATCACCCGCAACCTGCCGATCACGACCAAACGGGTCGAAACCCCGCTGGTGGCAGTCGACGCGCCCGTGATCGCGGGCAAGAAACTCGCGATCGTGCCCGTGCTGCGCGCGGGCATCGGGATGTCGGACGGCCTGCTCGACCTGGTGCCGTCCGCACGCGTCGGCCACATCGGCGTGTATCGCGCCGAGGACCACCGCCCGGTCGAATACCTGGTGCGCCTGCCGGACCTCGAAGACCGCATCTTCATCCTGTGCGACCCGATGGTCGCGACCGGCTATTCGGCCGTGCATGCGGTCGACGTGCTCAAGCGCCGCAACGTGCCGGCCGCGAACATCATGTTCGTCGCGCTGGTCGCCGCGCCCGAGGGCGTCCAGGTGTTCCAGGACGCGCACCCGGACGTGAAGCTGTTCGTCGCGTCGCTCGATTCGCACCTGAACGAGCACGCGTACATCGTGCCGGGCCTCGGCGACGCGGGCGACCGCCTGTTCGGCACCAAGAACTGAGTGCCCGCACGGCCGCGCGGCGCGCGGTCCGGTCCGCGACGGCCTGCCCGGCCGTTCGGCCAGGCGCGGCGGCCCCGAACCGGCGGTCGCCGCGTGATAAAATCACGATCCACTCGATACGCGCGGCCCCGCGGCTTCATGCCCGCCGACACGGCCGCCGACTCAACGACACACTGAAACAATCGCCCGCGCCGCGCGCCCGGGCACGGAGAAAGGTATGGCTGGTCATTCGAAATGGGCCAACATCAAGCATAAGAAGGCAGCGGCCGACGCGAAGCGCGGCAAGATCTGGACCCGCCTGATCAAGGAAATCCAGGTCGCGGCGCGCCTCGGCGGCGGCGACGTCAACTCGAACCCGCGCCTGCGCCTCGCGGTCGACAAGGCGGCCGACGCGAACATGCCGAAGGACAACGTCAAGCGCGCGATCGATCGCGGCGTCGGCGGCGCGGACGGCGCGAACTACGAAGAGATCCGTTACGAAGGCTACGGCATCAGCGGCGCGGCGATCATCGTCGACACGCTGACCGACAACCGCACGCGGACGGTCGCGGAAGTTCGCCACGCGTTCTCGAAGTTCGGCGGCAACATGGGCACCGACGGCTCGGTCGCGTTCATGTTCGATCACGTCGGCCAGTTCCTGTTCGCGCCCGGCACGTCGGAAGACGCGCTGATGGAAGCCGCGCTCGAAGCCGGCGCGAACGACGTGAACACGAACGACGACGGCTCGATCGAAGTGCTGTGCGACTGGCAGGAATTCTCGAAGGTGAAGGACGCGCTCGAAGCCGGCGGCTTCAAGGCCGAACTCGCCGAAGTGACGATGAAGCCGCAGAACGAAGTCGAATTCACCGGCGACGACGCGGCGAAGATGCAGAAGCTCCTGGACGCGCTCGAGAACCTCGACGACGTGCAGGACGTGTACACGAACGCCGTCATCGTCGAGGAATGAGATGCCGGCCGCCGCTCGCCTGTCGCGGGCGGCGGCCCGACCGATTCCGCGGCCGGCGCGCCTGAGCGTGCCGGCCGCCCTGTTTTCTAGTCTGCGGGGAATCCCATGAAACTACTCGTCGTCGGTTCCGGCGGCCGCGAACATGCGCTGGCGTGGAAGCTCGCGCAGTCGCCGCGCGTCCAGATGGTCTACGTCGCGCCCGGCAATGGCGGCACGGCGCAGGACGAGCGTCTGAAGAACGTCGATATCACGTCGCTCGACGCACTCGCCGATTTCGCGGAAAGCGAAGGCGTCGCGTTCACGCTCGTCGGGCCGGAAGCACCGCTCGCGGCCGGCATCGTCAACCTGTTCCGCGCACGCGGCCTGAAGGTCTTCGGCCCGACCCGCGAAGCCGCGCAGCTCGAAAGCTCGAAGGATTTCGCGAAGGCGTTCATGAAGCGCCACGGCATCCCGACGGCCGACTACGAAACCTTCGCCGACGCGGCCGCCGCCCACGCGTACATCGACGCGAAGGGTGCGCCGATCGTCGTGAAGGCCGACGGCCTCGCGGCCGGCAAGGGCGTCGTGGTCGCGATGACGCTGGAAGAAGCGCACGCCGCCGTCGACATGATGCTGTCGGGCAACAAGCTCGGCGATGCCGGCGCGCGCGTCGTGATCGAGGAATTCCTCGACGGCGAGGAAGCGAGCTTCATCGTGATGGTCGACGGCAAGCACGCGCTGGCGCTGGCTTCGAGCCAGGACCACAAGCGCCTGCTCGACGAAGACCGCGGCCCGAACACCGGCGGCATGGGCGCGTATTCGCCCGCGCCGATCGTCACGCCGCAGATGCACGCACGCGTGATGCGCGAGATCATCATGCCGACCGTGCGCGGGATGGAGAAGGACGGCATCCGCTTCACGGGCTTCCTGTACGCGGGCCTGATGATCGACAAGGACGGCAATCCGCGCACGCTCGAGTTCAACTGCCGGATGGGCGACCCGGAAACGCAGCCGATCATGGCGCGCCTGAAGAGCGATTTCTCGAAGGTCGTCGAGCAGGCGATCGCGGGCACGCTCGACACGGTCGAGCTCGACTGGGACCGTCGCACCGCGCTCGGCGTCGTGCTGGCCGCGCACGGTTATCCGGACGCGCCGCGCAAGGGCGACCGCATCAACGGGATCCCGGCCGAGACCGAGCAGGCCGTGACGTTCCATGCGGGCACCACGCTCGGCGACGGCGACAAGCTCGTGACGTCCGGCGGCCGCGTGCTGTGCGTGGTCGGCCTTGCCGATTCCGTGCGCGAAGCGCAGCAGCATGCGTACGACACGATCAACCAGATCAATTTCGAAGGCATGCAGTACCGCCGCGACATCGGCTTCCGCGCGCTCAACCGCAAGAGCGCGTGACGTCGCAATCGCCGCCCCGCCCCCGCGCGGCGGCGGCTCCTCTGCCGGGGTTCGATAGAATGCCCGGCAGAGGCCTTTTTTTACGGCCCCCGCTTCGGGCGGGGGCGCCCAGTCCAGACATGACCGATTCGACCTACGACGTGGCGCGCGTGCGCACGTACCTCCAGGGCCTGCAAACACGCATCGCCGACGCGCTCGGTGCGCTCGACGGCACGCCGCTCGCGACCGACACGTGGCAGCGCGGGCCGGCCGAACGCCTGCGCGGCGGCGGCTGCACGCGGATTCTCGAAGGCGGCCGCGTGTTCGAACGCGCGGGGATCGGCTTTTCCGACGTCGCGGGCGACGCGCTGCCGCCGTCGGCGAGCGCGGCGCGCCCGCAGCTCGCGGGCCGCGGCTTCGAGGCGCTCGGCGTGTCGCTGGTACTGCACCCGCGCAATCCGTACTGCCCGACCGTCCACATGAACGTGCGGATGCTGATCGCGACGAAACCGGGCGAGGCGCCCGTGTTCTGGTTCGGCGGCGGCATGGATCTGACACCCGTTTACGGTTTCGAGGACGACGCGCGGCATTTCCACCAGACCTGCAAGGATGCGCTCGACCCGTTCGGCGCCGAACTCTACCCGCGCTTCAAGAAATGGTGCGACGAGTATTTCTTCCTGAAGCACCGCAACGAAATGCGCGGCATCGGCGGGATCTTCTTCGACGATTTCTCCGAGCCCGGTTTCGAACGCTCGTTTGACCTGATGCAAAGCGTCGGCGATGCGTTCCTGCAGGCCTACCTGCCGATCGTCGAGCGCCGCGCCGGGCTGCCGTACGGCGAGCGCGAGCGCGACTTCCAGGCGTATCGCCGCGGCCGTTACGTCGAATTCAACCTCGTGTTCGACCGCGGCACGCTGTTCGGCCTGCAAAGCGGCGGCCGGACCGAGTCGATCCTGATGTCGATGCCGCCGGTCGCGAACTGGCGCTACAACTGGCAGCCCGAGCCGGGAACGCCCGAAGCGCGCCTGTACAGCGACTTCATCGTGCCGCGCGACTGGGTGTGAGCCCGCGCGCCCCGCTGCCCCAAGGAAAGGACGCGTTTCTGGACACCACCGCCCGCCCCGCCCCGCTGCCGCGTCGTATCGGCTTGCTGGGCGGTACTTTCGACCCGATCCACGACGGCCATCTCGCGCTCGCGCGCCGGTTCGCCGAGTTGCTCGGCCTGACCGAACTCGTGCTGCTGCCCGCCGGGCAGCCGTACCAGAAGCGCGACGTGTCGGCCGCCGAGCACCGGCTCGCGATGACGCGCGCGGCCGCCGGCTCGCTGTCCCTGCCGGGCGTGACCGTGACCGTCGCCACCGACGAGATCGAGCACGCCGGCCCGACCTACACGGTCGAGACGCTCGCGCGCTGGCGTGAGCGCATCGGTGCGGATGCCTCGCTGTCGCTGCTGATCGGCGCCGACCAGCTCGTGCGGCTCGACACGTGGCGCGACTGGCGCAAGCTGTTCGACTTCGCGCACATCTGCGTGTCGACGCGCCCGGGTTTCGACCTGGGCACCGCGCCGCCGGACGTCGCGCGGGAAATCGCCGCGCGGCAGGCCGGCGCCGACGTGCTGAAGGCCACGCCGGCCGGCCACCTGCTGATCGATACGACCCTTTCGTTCGACATCGCCGCGACCGACATCCGCGCGCACCTGCGCGAATGCATCGCGCGCCATGCGCAAATGCCCGATGCGTCGGCCGAGCATGTGCCGGCCGCCGTATGGGCCTATATTCTTCAACATCGCCTCTACCATTCCTGAATCCATGGATATTCGCAAACTGCAGCGCGTGATCGTCGACGCCCTCGAAGACGTCAAGGCGCAAGACATCAAGGTGTTCAACACCAGCCACCTGACCGAACTGTTCGACCGCGTGGTCGTCGCATCGGGCACGTCCAACCGCCAGACCAAGGCACTCGCCTCGAGCGTGCGCGACAAGGTCAAGGAAGCCGGCGGCGACATCGTCAGCTCCGAAGGCGAAGACACCGGCGAATGGGTGCTGGTCGATTGCGGCGACGCGGTCGTGCACATCCTGCAGCCGGCCCTGCGCCAGTACTACAACCTCGAGGAAATCTGGGGCGACAAGCCCGTGCGGATGAAGCTCGGCGGCGACAAGGGCCCGAACGGCTTTGCCACGGCCAGCGAAGGCGACGAGGACGACGAGGAAGCCGCGCCCGCACGCCCGGCGCGCAAGACGGCCGCCCGCCGCCGTTAAGCCGTCACGCGTGTTCCGATGAAGCTTTTCATCCTCGCGGTCGGCCACAAGATGCCGGGCTGGATCGCATCCGGCTTCGACGAATACACGAAGCGGATGCCGCCCGAGCTGCGCATCGAGTTGCGCGAAATCAAGCCCGAACTGCGTTCGGGCGGCCGCAGCGCCGAAAGCGTGATGGCGGCCGAGCGGCAGAAGATCGAAGCCGCGCTGCCGAAGGGCGCGCGCCTCGTCGCGCTCGACGAGCGCGGCCGCGACTGGACCACGATGCAGCTCGCGCAGGCGCTGCCCGGCTGGCAGCAGGACGGCCGCGACGTCGCGTTCGTGATCGGCGGCGCCGACGGGCTCGATCCGGAACTGAAAGCGCGCGCCGACGTGCTGCTGCGCATCTCGAGCATGACGCTGCCGCACGGGATGGTGCGCGTGCTGCTCGCCGAACAGCTTTACCGGGCGTGGAGCATCACGCAGAATCACCCCTACCACCGCGCATGACGTGTCGTCCTCGAGACGCGCGCCGCGCGCGCACACCGAGATAACGACACCATGCCGTCCAGCACGTCCCCCGCGCTTTTCCCGATCCTTTACCTCGCTTCGCAAAGCCCGCGCCGCCAGGAGCTGCTGCAGCAGATCGGCGTTCGCTTCGAACTGCTGCTGCCGCGCCCCGACGAAGATGCCGAAGCGCTCGAGGCCGAGCTGCCCGGCGAAGCCGCCGACGCCTACGTGCGGCGCGTGACCATCGCGAAGGCCGAGGCCGCGCGTGCGCGCCTCGTCGCGAGCGGCAAGCCGGCCGCGCCGGTGCTGGTCGCCGACACGACCGTGACGATCGACGGCGCGATCCTCGGCAAGCCGGCCGACGCGAACGACGCGCTCGCGATGCTCATGCGCCTCGCGGGCCGCGAACACGCGGTGCTGACCGCCGTCGCCGTGATCGATGCCGGCGGCGAACTGCTGCCGCCCGCGCTGTCGCGCTCGTCGGTGCGTTTCGCGGCCGCGTCGCGCGACGCCTACGCGCGTTACGTCGAAACCGGCGAGCCGTTCGGCAAGGCCGGCGCGTATGCGATCCAGGGACGCGCCGCCGAATTCATCGAGCGGATCGACGGTTCCCATTCGGGTATCATGGGTCTGCCCCTTTTTGAGACCGCGGCGCTGTTGCGCACCGCGCGTGTCGCCTTCTGAAGCCCACCATGAACGAAGAAATCCTGATCAACCTCACGCCGCAGGAAACGCGGGTCGCACTCGTGCAGCAAGGCGCGGTGCAGGAGCTTCACGTCGAGCGCACGCTGTCGCGCGGGCGGGTCGGCAACATCTATCTCGGCAAGGTCGTGCGCGTGCTGCCGGGCATGCAGTCGGCGTTCATCGACATCGGCCTCGAGCGCGCGGCATTCCTGCACGTCGCCGATATCTGGCATCCGCGCCTCGCCGGCGAACCGCAGTCGGGCACGCCGCACCAGCCGATCGAGAAGATCGTGTTCGAAGGCCAGACGTTGATGGTCCAGGTGATCAAGGATCCGATCGGCACGAAGGGCGCGCGGCTGTCGACGCAGGTCAGTATCGCGGGCCGCACGCTCGTCTACCTGCCGCAGGAGCCGCATATCGGCATCTCGCAGAAGATCGAGAGCGAAGCCGAGCGCGAGGCCGTGCGTGCGCGCCTGACGGCCGTGATCCCGCCGGACGAGAAAGGCGGCTACATCGTGCGCACGATCGCCGAGGATGCGACCTCCGACGAACTGGCCGGCGACGTCACGTACCTGCGCAAGACGTGGGCGACGATCGTCGCGCAGGCGCAGCGCTTGCCGGCGACGAGCCTGCTGTACCAGGATCTCGATCTCGCGCAGCGCGTGCTGCGCGATTTCGCGAACGACGACACGACGCGCATCCAGGTCGATTCGCGCGAGACGTACCAGCGCCTCGCGGAATTCGCGGGCGAGTTCACGCCGGCCGTGAGCCCGAAGCTGCACCACTACACCGGCGAGCGGCCGCTGTTCGACCTGTACAACATCGAGACGGAGATCCAGCGTGCGCTGTCGCGCCGCGTCGACCTGAAGTCGGGCGGCTACCTGATGATCGACCAGACCGAGGCGATGACGACGATCGACGTGAACACGGGCGGCTACGTCGGCGCGCGCAACTTCGACGACACGATCTTCAAGACCAATCTCGAGGCCGCGCATACGATCGCGCGCCAGCTGCGGCTGCGCAATCTCGGCGGGATCATCATCATCGACTTCATCGACATGGAGAACGCCGAGCATCGCGACGCGGTGCTGTCGGAGTTGAAGAAGGCGCTGTCGCGCGACCGCACGCGCGTGACGGTCAACGGCTTCTCGCAGCTCGGGCTCGTCGAGATGACGCGCAAGCGCACGCGCGAATCGCTCGCGCACGTGCTGTGCGAGCCGTGCCCGACCTGCCAGGGCAAGGGCCAGGTCAAGACGTCGCGCACCGTGTGCTACGACATCCTGCGCGAGATCCTGCGCGAGTCGCGGCAGTTCAATCCGCGTGAATTCCGCGTGATCGCCGCGCAGCAGGTGATCGACCTGTTCCTCGACGAAGAGTCGCAGCATCTCGCGATGCTGATCGACTTCATCGGCAAGCCGGTATCGCTGCAGGTCGAGTCGAATTTGAGTCAGGAGCAGTACGATATCGTGCTGATGTAGCGCTCCGCCCCTGCGCCGCCGGCATCGCCGCGCGGCGTCCGGATGCGGTGCCCGGGCCGCTCGCGCCTGTCGCGCCGGCGCCCGCCGCCGCCCTTTCATTCACCCCTTTTCGCATTCATCACCCACCATGAGCCAAGGCCACAACCGCCGCCAGCGCAAGAAACTCCATATCGGCGAGTTCCAGGAACTCGCGTTCAACGCCACCGCGCACTACCGCAACGACATGACCGATCTCGCGCGCGGCGAACTGATCGACGCGTTCATCGACTTCGTCGAGGCGAACGGGCTGATGACCGTCGCATCCGCGGACGAAGGCATCGGCGCCTACGTGATCTCCGGCGCGCCGCGCGGCACGACGACCGACGCCGATCGCGAGCTCGTGCGCGGCTGGCTGGCCGCCCGTCCGGAACTGACGGACGTCAAGGTCAGCGATTTCACCGACGCGTGGTATCCGGACGCCTGACCTTCCGGTTTCCTGCGCCGCGCATCGGGCCATGCGCGGCGCCCGCATCGTCGCCGATGACCGGGCGCCGCGGCGCCGCGCTTCGCTTCACCTCGCCCGCCACCGATCCCTTCCTTTTCCCGACGGTCAGCCTGCGACAAGCCGTCGAAATCGGTCCTGAAAGCAAGACACGTTAAACTCTCACCTCGCGTGGTGCGCCGCCCGCACCCGCCATCCATCGCCAGCCGCGTGCCCTCGGGCCGCCCCCGACCCATGGAGTGAGTGTCAATGAGCGGCGGACTTCCGTTTCCCGCATCCCGCAAGTCGTTGCCGTCCTCGACGGTCTTCCTGATTCTCGCCGCCGTCGCGCTGCTGTCCGGCTGCGGGCTGCTGCCGGTCCAGAACCCGCCCGCGCCGATCAGCGAGGCGCTCGTCGAGCCCATCGAGGAAACCGCCGGCGAGCCGCTGACGATGCCGCCCGTGCCGGCGCCGACGCAACCCGAGGCACCGGAAGCACCGAAGAAGCCGCACCGCGAAGTGACGCGGCCGAAGCCCGTGCAGCGGCCCGAATCGCCGACACCGCCACCGCCGCCGCCCCCGCCGATCGTCGCGACGCGCCCGCTCGACCGCACCCAGATCCACGCGCTGCTCGACAGCGAAGTCGCGCGCCGCAACGGCAAGGTGGTCGGTCGCGCGGTCGACATGGTGGTGGACGGAAGCGGCAAGCCGCGCGAGATGATCGTCAACCTGCAGGGCTTCATGGGCGTCGGCGACCGCAAGGTCGTCTTCCCGTGGAACGTGTTCCGCTTCACGCCGGGCGGCAAACAGGAGCCGATCGTGCTCGACGTGCCGTCGGGCGACCTGCCGCCGGCCGCGCGGCCGAAGGCCGTGCCGCTGTCGGGTTCGGCCGCGGCGTCGCCCGCGACGCGGCTGCCGATGCTCGACAGCGACGTCGAGCGCCCGAACGGCACGAAGATCGGCCGCATCGTCGACGTGCTGATCGACCGCGCCGCGCAGCCGCAGGCGGTCGTGCTCGACCTCGGCGGCCTCGTCAACACCGACCGCCGCTCGATCGCCGCGAGCTGGGGCGCGCTGCGCTTCGTCACGCGCGACAAGGCGCTGCACCCGCAGCTCGACCTGAACGACGCGCAGATCAAGGCGTCGCCGCCCTACGCGGCCGACAAGCCGGTCGTCGCGGTCTACCCGCCCGTCGCGCCGGCCCCGGCTTCCTCTGCGAGTGCTGCCCGATGACGATCAAGCATTCCGTCAGCGTACGCAGTCTGCGGTCCCTCGACTGGCTCAACTTCTTCGTTGCAAACGTTCAAACCGGCTTCGGCCCGTTCATCGCGTCCTACCTCGCATCGCACAAGTGGACGCAGGGCGAAATCGGCATGGTGCTGTCGATCGGCACGATCAGCGCGATGGTCAGCCAGGTGCCGGGCGGCGCGGCCGTCGATGCGCTGAAGAACAAGAAAGGCGCGGCCGCCTGGGCGATCGCGGCCATCATCCTGTCGGCGGTGCTGCTCGCGTCGAGCCCGACGATCGTGCCGGTGATCGCCGCCGAGGTATTCCACGGTTTCGCGAGCTGCATGCTCGTGCCGGCGATGGCCGCGATCTCGTTCTCGCTCGTCGGCCGCGCCGACCTCGGCGACCGGCTCGGCCGCAACGCGCGCTGGGCATCGATCGGCAGTGCGGTCGCGGCAGGCCTGATGGGGCTCACCGGCGAATACTTCTCCGCGCGCGCGGTGTTCTGGCTGACCGCCGTGCTGGCGCTGCCCGCGCTGTTCGCGCTCGCGATGATCCAGCCGACCCACGAAGTGATCCCGCAATCGTCGAAGCCCGACGATCACCACGACGAAACCGGCGAACGCGAAACGCTGCTCGAACTGCTGCGCGACCGCCGGATGCTGATCTTCGCGGCGTGCGTCGTGCTGTTCCACCTGTCGAACGCGGCGATGCTGAACCTCGCGGCCGGCGAAGTCACGGCCGGGATGGGCGAAAACGTGCAGCTCGTGATCGCCGCGCGCATCATCGTGCCGCAGGCGATCGTCGCGATGCTGTCGCCGTGGGTCGGCCGCTCCGCGCAACGCTGGGGGCGCCGGCCGATCCTGCTGCTCGGCTTCTCCGCGCTGCCCGTGCGCGCGCTGCTGTTCGCCGGCGTGAGCAGCCCGTACCTGCTCGTGCCGGTGCAGATGCTCGACGGCATCAGCGCCGCCGTGTTCGGCGTGATGCTGCCGCTGATCGCGGCCGACGTCGCGGGCGGCAAGGGCCGCTACAACCTGTGCATCGGGCTGTTCGGGCTCGCGGCCGGAATCGGCGCGACCCTCAGCACGGCCGCGGCCGGCTACGTCGCCGATCACTTCGGCAACGCGGTCAGCTTCTTCGGGCTCGCGGGCGCCGGCGCGCTCGCGGTGCTGCTGGTCTGGCTCGTGATGCCCGAAACGCGTGTCGCAAACGGCGAGGCGGCAACCGACGAGCCGGCTGCCGCCTCGCCCGAACAGGCGCACTGAACGCGGCGCGCCGCCGTTACCCGCTTCTTGGCCGACTCACGATGGATACGATCAGGACACTCAACGAAGCCCGCCAGCAGATCCAGCAGTCGATCTTCGATCTGTTCAAGGGGCTGTCATTCAGCGAACGGCTCGCGCAAGGCGGGCTGATGGCGCTCCAGGCCGTCTGCGGCGCGTGCCTCGCGTATGCGATCGGCCGCGCGATGCATACCGAGCAGGCCGTATGGGCGGCGATCACCGCGATCGCCGTCACGCAGCACAACTACTCGGACACGATGTCGCTGTCGCGCGACCAGTTCATCGGCGCAATGGTCGGCGGCATGCTGGGCTTCGCCGGTGCGGCGGTCGGCGGCGATCGCCTCGTCACGTATGCGATCACGGTCGCGGTCGTGATCGTCTGCTGCTGGTGCCTGAACGTCGGCAGCGCGGCACGGCTCGGCGGCGTGACCGCGACGATCGTGATGCTGTTCCCGGGCAACGGCCCGCTGTGGGACATCCCGCTGGTGCGGCTCGGCGAAGTGACGCTCGGCACCGTCTGTGCGCTGGGCGTGTGCTGGGTGATGTCGAGAATCGAGCGGCGCTGGTTCCGCCGCGCGCAAGCGAAGTGACGCGGCTGCCCGGCGCGCATCGCGGCATCGCGATACGTGCCGGGCGCTCGGCAAGGTCAGTCGCCGATCCGCAGCACGATGCCGGAACCGATCTGCACCAGCAGGTGATCCCCGCCGACGCCAACCCATTGATAGCCGCGCGGCGGCGGGCTCAGGCGATAGCCGCGCCAGTCGTCGATCACGTACTGGCGATCGCGGAATTCGGGGGGAAGCCGGTCGCCCTTGTGCCACTCGCGGCGCGGCTGGTCGGCCCAGCGCGGCGGCACGTCGTCCTCATGGCGCATCTGGCCGGGCGGCATGTGTTTCGGGCCGTGGCCATGCTGCATGCCGTGGCCGCCCCGGTCGTCGTGGTTGCCGTGGTCCTGCGCCATCGCGGCCGGCGCGGCGCAACCCGCCGCGATCATCGCGGCCAGCATCATCCCGTGCATCTTCCTCATCGCGCTCCCCTCCGTGTCGTCACGTCGAACGAAACCACTCGAACTGCCCGATGAAGACTAGCACACGGCACCGCGCGGCCGCATGACCGCGCGTTACGCGGCCTGCTGCTGGTACTGGATCCGGTGCAGGTGCGCGTAGAGGCCGCCGTGGCGCAGCAGTTCGTCATGGCTGCCCTCCTCGACGATCTTGCCTGCCTCGAGCACGAGGATGCGGTCCGCACGCTCGATCGTCGACAGCCGGTGCGCGATCACGAGCGTCGTGCGGCCTTCCATCAGCCGTTCGAGCGCGGCCTGCACGTGGCGCTCCGATTCCGAGTCGAGCGCCGACGTCGCTTCGTCGAGGATCAGGATCGGCGCGTCCTTGTAGATCGCGCGCGCGATCGCGAGCCGCTGGCGCTGGCCGCCGGACAGCCGCATCCCGTTGCCGCCGACGAGCGTGTCGAGGCCCTCGGGCATCGCGGCGACCGCATCGGCGAGGTTGGCGGCCTCGAGTGCGGCCTGCACGCGCGCGCGATCGGGCGTCTGCCCGTACGCGACGTTCGCGGCGATCGTGTCGTTGAACAGCACGACGTCCTGGCTGACCATCGCCATCTGGCCGCGCAGCGCATGGAGGTCGTAGTCGGAAACCGGCACGCCGTCGACCAGGATCGCACCGTCGGTCGGGTCGAAGAAGCGCGGCAGCAGGTTCACGAGCGTCGTCTTGCCGCTGCCGGACGGGCCGGCCAGCGCGATCATCTCGCCCGGCGCGACCTTGAACGAGATGCGGTCGAGCGTCGGCCGTTCGGCCGCGCCGTAGTCGAACGACACGTTGCGGAATTCGATCTCGCCGCGCGCGTGCGCCAGCGGCCGGCCGCCGCCCTGCGGTTCGGCCGGCTCGTCGATCAGCCCGAAGATCAGCTCGGCGGCCGTCATCCCGCGCTGCAGCGGCTGGTTGACGTCGATCAGGTGCTTGAGCGGCGAGATCACCAGCAGCATCGACGTGACGAACGCGACGAAACCGCCGACCGTCGTCTGGTCGTTCGACGACTGCACGACCGCGATCGTGATCACGACCGCGAGCGCGATCGACGCGAGGAACTGCGTGAGCGGCTGCGCGAGGCCGCCCGAGATCGTCATGCGCATCGCGTAGCCGCGCAGGCGCTTGCTCATCGTCGTGAAGCGGTCCATCTCGTACGCTTCGCCGTTGTGCACCTTGACGACCTTGTAGCCGCCGACCGTCTCCTCGACGATGTACGACAACTCGTTGGTGAGCGTCTGGTGCTCGCGGTTCAGGCGGCGCAGGCGGCGGTTGATCTTGCTGACGAGCCAGCCGATGCCGGGCAGGATCACCGCGACGATCAGCGTGAGCCGCCAGTTCAGGTAGAACAGATAGCCGAGCAGGAAGATCACGGTCAGCGAATCGCGCACGAGCGTGACCATCACGCCGGTCAGCACCGACAGGATCTGGTTGACCTCGAACACGATCGCGTTGATCACCGTGCTGGCGGTTTCGCGCTGGAAGAACGACGCGCCGGTGTGGAGCATCCGCTGGAACATCTCGAGCCGTAGTTGCAGCAGGATGCGGTTCGATACGTAGTTGAGCAGGTAATTCGACGTGTACTGCGACACGCCGCGCACGAGCGCGAGGCCGATCACCGCGATCGGCACGTACCATTTCGCGTTGTCGCTGCCGTGCGCGCCGAAACCGTGGTCGAGCAGCGGCTTGAGCAGCGCCGGGATACCGGCCTCGGTGGCCGCGACGACGCCCATCGTCATCACGGCGAGCACCACGATGCCGATCAGCGGCCGGATGTACGGCCACAGGCGCTTGAGGACCGTGACCGGCGAGGTGCCGGTGCCGTCCATCGGTTTGCGAAGTGTGTTCTGGGTTTCCAAGGCAATCCTTCTTGAGCCGCGATGCGGCGCCCGGCGCGTGGCCGCCCGGGCGTTCGCCCCTGTCGGGCGGGTGCCTAAAAGGGCTCAACATTATAGCCGCACCGCCCCCGCCGGCACGGGCAGGGACGATGCGGCCCGCGGCCGGGCCGCGGGTATACTGCCGCTCACCGTTTTCACCGCCTTTCCGACGATTTCATGGCTGAACCCTCCCTCGGCGTCGCCCTCATCGCCCTCAACGCGTCCGCGCGGCTCGCGCAGTGCCTCGGCGCGCTGTCGTTCGCCGACGACGTCGTCGTCATCGACGGCGGCAGCACCGACGATACCGTCGCGATCGCGCAGGCGCACGGCGCGCGCGTGATCGTCGAGCGCGACTGGCCGGGCTTCGGCCCGCAGAAGAACCGCGCGCTCGACGCGCTCGGCACCGACTGGATCCTGTCGCTCGACACCGACGAAGTCGTCACGCCGGAACTCGCCCGGTCGATTCGCGACGCGATCCGCGCGCCGGCCGCGCAGGTCTATGCGGTCGACCGGCTGTCGAGCTTCTGCGGCCAGTGGATCCATCACAGCGGCTGGTATCCGGACTGGGTGCCGCGCCTGTTCCGGCGCGGCACCGCGCGGTTCTCGGACGACCTCGTGCACGAGCGCCTCGTGTTCGACGGCGCCGCGCAGCGCCTGGCCGGCAAGCTGATGCACTATTCGTACGAGGACTTCGAGACCGTCGTGCGCAAGCTCGACGCGTATTCGACGGCCGGCGCGCGCCAGCGCCGCGCGGCCGGCCAGCGCGGCGGCTTCGGCAAGGCGCTCGCGCGCGGCGCGTGGGCGTTCGTGCGCACCTACGTGCTGCGGCGCGGGTTCCTCGACGGTCGCGCCGGCTTCATGATCGCCGTATTCAACGCGGAAACCGTGTATTACCGCTTCCTGAAGCTCGGCCACGAAGCCGCGCGCTGAGCGCCCGCCCCGCACACCGCCGGCGTGCGGGCGGCCCGGCGTTACAATGCCGGGCTGCCCGCGCCGCGCGTGCCCGCCCGAAGGCGCCGCCGCCCGCCACGACGACCACCGAATCCGACCGCCATGTTCTCCATCATCATTCCGACCTGGAACAACCTGCCGTACCTCAAGCTCGTCGTCGACAGCCTGCGCCGCCACTCCGCGTACGATCACCAGATCATCGTGCACGTGAACGACGGCTCGGACGGCACGCTCGACTGGGTGCGCGGCGAAGGCATCGAACACACCGCGTCACCGGCCAATATCGGCATCTGCCATGCGGTGAACCTGGCCGCCGCCCGGGCGACGCGCGATTACGTCGTCTACATGAACGACGACATGTTCTGCTGCCCCGGCTGGGACACGGCCCTCGTGCGCCGTATCGAGCAGATGCCGACCGATCTCTTCATGCTGTCGGGCACGATGGTCGAGCCGGTCGACACGCGCAACCCGTGCGTCGTCGTCAGCAATTTCGGCCGTGACGCCGAGCAATTCGACGCGGCGGGCCTCGTCGCCGCGACGCCGAAGCTCGCCCGCGCGGACTGGCTCGGGTCGACCTGGCCGCCGACGCTCGTGCACCGCGACTGGTGGAACCGCATTGGCGGCTACAGCAGCGAACTGTCGCCCGGCATGAGCAGCGACAACGACTTCTCGATGAAATTCTGGGACGCCGGCTGCCGGATCTTCCTCGGCGTCGGCGACAGCCTCGTCTATCACTTCCAGCAGAAAAGCACGGGCAAGATCGTCAAGAACGACGGCCGCCGCCAGTTTCTCAATAAATGGGGCATGACCCAGGCGACGTTCGACCGCTACTACCTGCATCGCGGCGAGCCCGCCGGCCCGAACATCACGCTCGACACGCCGGCCGTGGAAGGCCGCCTGAAGCGCGCGCTGCTGCGCTCGCGGATCAAGCGCGCCTTCAGCTGATCGGGCCCCGAAAACGGCACGGAAACCCGTCCCGCTTCGCGTATACTTTGCGGTTCGTCCCGAATCTCCCGTCGGGACGCGCGGCGACGTGCAGCAGGATGTCCGCCAGCCGCATTCGTCCATTCGACAGGTTCCGATGCTTTCGTTTTCCGCTCCCGCCTCGCGGCGCCTGACCGCCGCACGCGCATTCGCCGTTGCCGCGCTCTGCATGGTGCCCGTCTCGACCGCGCTGACCAATGTGTTCTGCGGGCTGTTCGCCGCCGCGCTCGTGATCTCTCCCGAATTCTGGCGCAACCTGCGCTCGTTCTTCACCGATCCGGCTTCGCTCGCGGCACTGCTGATCCTCGCGGCGCTCGCCGTCAGCGTCACGTATACGATCGCGCCGCACAACAAGGCATGGAACTGGGTCGCGAAGTACGACAAGCTGCTGTTGCTGCCATTTGCCGTGCTCGCGTTCCGTCATTCGAACTGGGCGCCGATCGTGCAGCGCTGCTGGTTCGGCACGCTGTGCGTCATCCTGTTGCTGTCGACGACCAACTATCTCGGGTTGACCGCGATCGGGCCCGCGTATGCGTCCGCGCTGCCGGTATCGCGCGCGTGGGTGTTCAAGAACCACATCGCCGCCGGCATGTTCGGCGCACTGCTGTTCTACCAGGCTGCGGATCTCGCGCTGGCGGCTCGCACGGCGCTGTCGCGCATTGCCTATGCGGTTGTCGCCGCATGGACGCTCGTCAACGTGTTCGTGATGCTGCAGGGACGCACGGGGCAGGTCATCGCGCTACTGCTGATTCTCGTTGTCGCGGTGCGTTTCGTGCTGTTGCTGCGTCGGCAGTCGGCGCTGCGCGCCGGGCTGGCCGCCGGCGTGCTCGTCCTGTCCGGCATTGCACTGGTCGTCGCAGCGTGTACGGTTCACAACGGCCGGCTCGCGGAGGTCGTGACGGAAGTGCAGCAATATCGGCAGAGCGATGCCGTCACGTCATCCGGCCTGCGCCTCGAATGGTACAAGAGAGGGCTCGAGCTGTTCAGCCAGCGCCCCGTGATCGGCTACGGTGCGGGCGGCCTCGAGGTCGAGTTCCAGAAGCTCTCGGCCGGCAAGACGGCGGCCGAAGGCCAGCTCACGTCGAACCCGCACAACGAATACCTGCTGATGGCCGTCCAGCTCGGCTCGGTCGGCCTGCTGCTGTTCGTCAACCTGATCGTGCAGATCGCGCGCGGCAGCCGCGCGCTCGATCCGCGCTCGCGGCACCTGCTGCTCGGGTGGCTCGCGATCTTCGCGATCGGCAGTCTCGCGAACTCGCTGCTGCTCGATTTCGCCGAAGGGCACCTGATCGTGCTGCTGGCCGGCATCCTGCTCGGTTGCGGCGAACGCAGCGAGGCGTTGCCGCGCGAAACGTCGGCGATCCGGCGCAGCGCGTAACGCATGACGAAACGGGTTCCGCTGCCGGCCCGCTCCGGCGGCAGCGCCCGCACATCACGCCGACGCGAGCGGGCTGCGCCGCCTCGGCACGGCGCCCCTTCGAAAGCGGAAAAGCGCGCGCCTCGCGCGCGCGTCAGTCGGACCCGGCGCGAGGCAGTCGCGACGTGTCGACGATCGCGTGGGCCACACCCGGCGGATTCAGCCCGAGCATCTCGGCCGCCGCGGCCTTCACGCGCTGCGCGCCGAGATTGGCGAGGCAGTCGCTGCGGCTGTCGACCTTGCGCTCGCAGCCTTCGTGCCGGCACGGCACGCAATCGCCCTCCCCCTGCAGCAGCCATACATTCCCGTGCCGTCCCGAGCCGCGCAACGGCCAGGGATTCTCGGTCGCGGGCCAGTGCTGCGGCCACGGCCCCCAGCGCACCGGATCGGACGGGCCGAACAGCGCGATCGTGTCGGTGCCCGTCGCGGCCGCCACGTGGGTCGCGCCAGTGTCGGGCCCGATGAAGAGCCGCGCGCGCCGCACGAGCTCCGCGCTCTCGCCGAACGTCAGCCGGCCGACCAGGTTCAGCACGTCGCCGCCCGCTTCGGCCGCGACCTGCTCCGCATACTCGCGTTCGCTGTCCGCCGGCCCGCCCGACAGCGCGACCGCGAAGCCGTGCTCGCGCAGCCAGCCGATCATCTCGACCCAGCCGTCGAGCCGCCATTGCTTGTAGCGGAACATCGGATACGGATGCAGGACGACCAGCGGCTGGCCGGCGCGAATCGCCGGCGACTCCGCGAGCCGCGCGTCGAAGCGCGCGCGCCGCGCGGGATCGTCGCCGATGCCGGGCGCAACGACCTCGGACACCGGCTCGATGCCGATCACCGGCGCGAGTGCGAGCGTGCTGACGACCGTATGCGCGGATGCGTGATGATTGATCGCGATCCCGTTCAGCATCATTCGCGTGAGCCATGTGACACGATCCGGATCGACGAGGCCGACCCGCTTGCGGCCGGCGAACCAGCTGTAGAAACGCGGCCGGTCGGAACTCAGCGCCGCGCACGCGAGATCGTAGCGGCGCCACATCGACAACGCGTCGCGCAGCCGCTCGCGGAATCCCGCTCGCTGCGCGACGACGATCACGCGGCGTACGTCGGGATTGTGCTCGAGCACCCCCTCGGTGCCGCGAAATACCAGCATGTCGATCTGCGCATCCGGCCAGCGGGCCTTCAGCGAACGGACGAGCGGCGTCGTCAGCAGGACGTCGCCGATCCGGCGCGGCGCGGCAACGAGGATGGTTCTGGGCGGGCGGGCAGAAGAAAACAGGGCCACGGCGATCGATCTGTCTAGCTGGCTGAACAAGGCTGGCAATGTACAGGATTTTGCCGCAGCCGGCGCAGCGTGGCGCACCGGCCGTGCATGCCGTCCTGAAACGGCCCTGATGCGGCCCCGCCGGCGGGCCGCGCCCACCGTCAGCGCCGTACGGGTGCGCCCGCTACGACGCGATCGTCGCGATCGCGGGCGCGGCGGCAGCCGGCTGCTCGTGTCCCGCAGCAGCCACCGGCTCGTCGCGATGGCCGGCCCGCGGCAGCAGATGGCGCACCGCCCGCTCGACCGCGTCGACGCCGATCGCGTCGACGGTCGCGCCGGCGCGCAGGATCACATGCGGCACGCCGAGCGGGTGCCAGCGCAGGTATTTCTCGGGGCGGTCCTCGAACAGCGCGGCGACCGGCACGCCGAGCGCCGACGCGAGATGCACGGGCGCGCTGTCGGCCGACACGATCACGTCGAGCAGGCTCGCGGCAGCCATCAGTTCGGCAACCGACGACGGCGCCACGTGCCGCGCATTCACGTCGCGCCACGCATCGTCCTCGCCGCACGTGCCGATCGCCGGGTCGCGGAACACGATCACGTCGGCGCACGGTGCAAGCCGCAGGCCGAGGTCGCGCCAGCGGTCCGCGGGCCAGCGGCGCTCGACCGCCTTGTTCGACACGAACAATCCGACGCGCGGCTTCGTGCGCGCGCCGAGCAGGCGGTACCACGTGTCCTGCAGCGTACGGTCGGGATGAACCGACAGTTCGAGGCGGTCGAGATCGGCACGGCCCAGTTCGGGCACCAGCCGGAAACCCGACAGCGCCTCGTGACACATCTGCCGCTGCGCAACGTGCTCGGGCTTGCGATCGTCGAATTCGCTGTCGGCATCGTGCCAGCGGCAATCCTTCGCGCGAAGCTGGCGCGCGAACTGCATGCTGCTGCGATGCATGCCGCCGTTCGGGACGACCACGAGGTCGAACCGCAGGCGACGCAGGCGGCGCACGAGCCGCAGCCGGTCGAAGAATGCGCGCATCCGCCCGGGACGGTCGTTGCGCTCGCACTGGCGGCTGTACACGTAGGTGTGGACCGCGTGCACGTCCGGGTTGCCGGCCAGCGCGGCCGCGTTGTAGCGGTTCGCGACCACATGGAGCTCCGCACCGGGCCAACGCGCCTTCAGCGCGCCGAGAAATGCCGTTGTACACAGCATGTCGCCGAGAAAATCGATCCGGATCACGAGGATCCGCCGCGTCGGGTTCCGATTGGCCATGGTCATGTGGTGACAGTCAGTTTTTTATCGTCGCGACGGGCCGTTCCACGGCATCCCGATCCAGGGTGATCCTGTCGCGCGTCCCGCAGACCGCCCCCGTGCATGCACACGACACACGACGGCGGTGCCGTTCGCCGCGCGAACCCGCGGCAGGCGCCGCATACATGCGGCCAGCGCGCGATTGTATAGCGTCCGGATGACCGGCCCAAGGCCCGATTACCCTCGGATGAAAGAAAACGGCCCGCCGCACCGCGCGATGGCGATGCGCCGGGCCGTCTGTCGCGACAGCCGTCTAAACAGGACGCGATCAGTACGTGATTTCGACGACGCTGCCGTCGAACGCCGCGCGCAGTTCCGCGAGCAGCACGTCGCTCGGCTTCACGCGCCACGCGTCGCCCAGACGCATTTCGCCTTGCGCCCGCGCATTGCTGTACTGGATCTGGACCGCGAGCCCGTTCGGCAGCGGCGCCTGCGGGCGACGGCCGCCATCGCGCCCGCCGCCGCGCGGCGCCGGCGCTTCGACCGCGGTCGCGGCCGCCGGATCGTCCTTCGACACGTGCGGCTCGAGCACGCGGCGCAGCGCGACCGCGTCGGCGTTGCCGTTCATCGTCAGCCGCACGGCCTGCGCATAACGGCTGCGTGCGCGTTCGAGATCCATCACGGTATCGGCCGTGAAGCGGATGCCGCCGGTGAACGCGTCATTGCGCGCCTGCCCCTGCACGATCAGCAGTTCGTCTTCCTTGAACAGCGCCTTGTTGGCCTCGAACTGTTCGTTGAAGATCGTGATCTCGCACTGGCCCGACCCGTCGTCGAGCAGCGCGATCAGCATCTTGCCGCGCTGGGTCATCTGCGTGCGCAGCGACGCGATGATGCCCGCGACGAGCTTGTCGCGCCCTTCCTTCAGGTCGCCGACCTTCTGCCGCACGAAGCGGCGCACTTCGTCACGATATGCGTCGAACAGGTGGCCGGACAGGTAGAAGCCGAGCGCCCCCTTTTCCTCCTGCAGGCGGCGCTTGTCGTCCCAGGCGGGCTCGTCGACGAGCGCATGCGCGTGCGGCGACTCGGCGCCCATGTCGAACAGGCCGGCCTGCATCGCGTTCGCCGCGGCCTGGTCGGCCGCTTCCATCGCGAGCGGCACCGACGCGATCAGCTGCGCGCGGTTCGCATTCAGCGAGTCGAACGCGCCGGCGCGGATCAGCGCCTCGACCGTGCGGCGATTGACGACGCGACGGTCGATCCGTTCGCAGAAGTCGAACAGGTCGGTGAACGCCTTCTCCTCGCGAGCGCGCAGGATTTCCTCGATCGCGTTCTGGCCGCTGCCCTTCACCGCGCCGAGGCCGTAGCGGATCGTGCGCGAACGCTTGCCGTCGGCTTCGGCGACCGGCTCGAACCGGTAATGCGACTGGTTGATGTCGGGCGGCAGCACGGCGAGGTTGTTCACGACGCAGTCGTCGAACAGGATCTTCACCTTGTCGGTGTCGTCCATCGCGAGCGTCATGTTGGCCGCCATGAATTCGGCCGGATGGTGCGCCTTCAGCCACGCGGTGTAATACGCGAGCAGTGCGTAGGCAGCCGCGTGCGACTTGTTGAAGCCGTAGCCCGCGAACTTCTCCATCAGGTCGAAGATCTCGTCGGACTTCTCGCGCGAGAGGCCGTTCTTCGCCGCACCCTCGGCGAAGATCTCGCGGTGCTTGACCATCTCCTCGGGCTTCTTCTTGCCCATCGCGCGACGCAGCAAGTCGGCGCCGCCGAGCGAGTAGCCGCCGATGATCTGCGCCATCTGCATCACCTGCTCCTGATAGACCATGATGCCGTAGGTCTCTTTCAGGACAGGTTCGACGCGCGGATCCGGATACTCGACCTTCTCGCGGCCGTGCTTCCGTGCGCAGAAACTCGGGATCAGGTCCATCGGGCCCGGACGGTACAACGACACGAGCGCGATGATGTCCTCGAAGCGGTCGGGCTGCGCATCCTTCAGCATGCCCTGCATCCCGCGGCTTTCCAGCTGGAACACCGCGACCGTGTTGGCCTTCTTCAGGATCTGGAACGAAGCCGGATCGTCGAGCGGCACCTGCGCGAGCGACCAGTCGGCCTTCGACGGATCGAGGCGGCGAATGTAGCGCTCGGCCCAGTCGAGGATCGTCAGCGTCGTGAGACCCAGAAAGTCGAACTTCACGAGGCCGACGGCTTCGACGTCGTCCTTGTCGTACTGGCTGACGACACCGCCTTCGTCGCCCTGCGTGTACAGCGGGCAGAAATCGGTCAGCTTGCCGGGCGCGATCAGCACGCCGCCCGCGTGCATCCCGACGTTACGCGTGAGGCCCTCGACGCGCTGCGCGAGATCGAGCAGTTGGTGGACTTCGTCCTCGTGGTCGTAGCGCTCCTGAAGCTGCGGCTCTTCCTTCATCGCGTCGGCGATGGTCACGTGCTTGCCCGGCTTGAACGGGATCAGCTTCGCGACGCCGTCGGTGAACATGTAGCCGAGGTCGAGCACGCGGCCGATGTCGCGCACGGCCGCCTTCGCGGCCATCGTGCCGAAGGTGGCGATCTGCGACACGGCGTCCGCGCCGTATTTTTCCTTCACGTACTGGATCACGCGATCGCGGCCGTGCTGGCAGAAGTCGATGTCGAAGTCGGGCATCGACACGCGTTCCGGATTCAGGAAGCGCTCGAACAGCAGGTTGTAGCGCAGCGGATCGAGATCGGTAATGCCGAGCGCATACGCGACCAGCGAACCGGCGCCCGAGCCGCGGCCCGGGCCGACCGGCACGCCGTTGTTCTTTGCCCAGTTGATGAAGTCCGCGACGATCAGGAAGTAGCCGGGAAAGCCCATCTTCGTGATGGTCCCGCACTCGAATTCGAGGCGCTTGTAGTAGGTGTCGCGCTGCGCGTCGCGCTCGGCTTCGACCGGATACAGCTGCGCGAGACGGGTCTCGAGCCCTTCCTTCGACAGCTGGACGAGGTAGTCGTCGAGCGACATGCCGTCGGGCGTCGGGAACAGCGGCAGCTTCGGCTTGCCGAGCTCGAGCTTCAGGTTGCAGCGCTTCGCGATCTCGACCGTGTTCGCGACCGCCGACGGCAGGTCGGCGAACAGCGCGACCATGTCGTCCTGCGTGCGGAAGTACTGGTCGGTCGTGAACCGCTTCTGGCGCCGCGGATTCGCGAGGATGTCGCCTTCCGAGATACACACGCGCGCTTCGTGCGCGGTGAAATCGTCGTCGGTCATGAACTGCGTCGGGTGCGTCGCGACGACCGGCAGCTTCAGCGCCGCGGCGAGCGTCGCGGCCTGCTGGATGTACGCCTCCGCGCCCGGCTGGCCGTAACGCTGCAGCTCGATGTAGAAGCCGCCCGGGAATACCTTCGCCCAGCGCTCGGCGTGACGGCGCGCGGCGTCCTCGTTGCCGGCGGCCAGCGCGAGCCCGATGTCGCCCTGCTGCGCGCCCGACAGCGCGAGCAGCCCCTGCGAAAGCGGGCCGTCGAGCCAGCTCGCGTCGAGTTCCGCGCGGCCGCGGTACTGGTTCGTGAGCCATGCCTTCGACAGCAGCTCGCAGAGATTCAGGTAGCCGACCTTGTCCTTGACGAGCAGCAGCAGCCGCGACGGCTTGTCGCGATCGTCGGGATTGGCGATCCAGACGTCGCAGCCGGCGATCGGCTTGATGCCCTTGCCGCGGGCTTCCTGGTAGAAACGGACGAGGCCGAATGCGTTGCCGAGATCGGTGAGCGCGAGCGCGCCCTGACCGTCCGCGGCCGCCGCCTTGACGATGTCGTCAATGCGCACGATGCCGTCGGCAATCGAGAATTCGGAGTGAACGCGAAGATGGACGAAGCGGGGATCTGACATGGGCGCTATTGTAGCCGCCCCGCCGCGCAGGCTGCCCAAAAAATCCCCGCGCCGGCCGTTCGGCCGATGCGCGCGGCGACACGTCGCGCGGCCGGCCGGACAGCCGGGTGCCGATGCCCGCGCGGTTTGCGGGATAATACGGGTTTTCGAATCAACGCCCCGGCTTCGCACCCTATTTTGCGGGCCGCCGTGCGGCCGTTTTCCCGTCGGACCATCATGACCATCGTCAACCTCGCCGCCTACCACTTCGTGTCGCTCGACGCGAACGAACAATGGCGCCCGCTCGTCACCGCCCGCTGCAACGAACTCGGCCTGCGCGGCACGATCCTGCTCGCCCCGGAAGGCATCAACCTGTTCATCGCCGGCACGCGCGACGCCACCGACGCGTTCATCGCGTACCTCCGCCACGATCCGCTGTTCGAAGGCAAGTTCGCGTCGCTGCAGTTCAAGGAAAGCCTGTCCGACTCGCAGCCGTTCCGCCGCATGCTCGTGCGCCTGAAGCGCGAGATCATCACGATGAAGAAACCCGCGATCAAGCCGGAGCTCGGCCGTGCGCCGTTCGTCGACGCGCACACGCTGAAGGCGTGGCTCGACCGCGGCCACGACGACACGGGGCGCCCGGTCGTGATGCTCGACACGCGCAACGCGTTCGAGGTCGACGTCGGCACGTTCGACAACGCGCTCGATTACCGGATCGACAAGTTCAGCGAATTCCCCGAAGTGATCGACGCGAACCGCGCCGACCTCGAAGGCAAGACGGTCGTGTCGTTCTGCACCGGCGGCATCCGCTGCGAGAAGGCCGCGATCCACATGAAGGAAATCGGCATCGAGAACGTGTACCAGCTCGAAGGCGGGATCCTGAAGTACTTCGAGGAAGTCGGCGGCGCGCACTATCACGGCGACTGCTTCGTGTTCGACTACCGCACCGCGCTGAACCCGCAACTCCAGCCGACCGAGAACGTCACCTGCTTCGCGTGCCGCGCGGTCGTCACGCCGGAAGCGCAACAATCGCCGAGCTACGTGCCCGGCAAGTCGTGCCCGGCCTGCGCGCAGGCAGCCAGCGCCGCGTAAGCGCGCAACCGGCGTTCCGATGAACGACTATCGCGGCCGCTTCGCGCCGTCGCCCACCGGCCCGCTGCACTTCGGCTCGCTGGTCGGCGCGCTCGCGAGCTGGCTCGACGCACGCGCGCACGGCGGCGCGTGGCTCGTGCGCATCGAGGATCTCGACGGTCCGCGCACGGTACCCGGCGCGGCCGACGACATCCTCGCGACGCTCGCGCATTTCGGCATGACGCCCGACGAACCGCCCGTGTGGCAAAGCACGCGCGACGCGGCCTACACGGCCGCGCTCGAACAGCTCGTCGCGGCAGGGCTCGTCTATCCGTGCGGCTGCACGCGCAGGGAAATCGCCGATTCGCTGCGTGCCGCGCACGAACGCCACACGACGCTCGCGTACCCGGGCACGTGCCGCACCGGCCTGCACGGCAAGCCCGCGCGCGCGTGGCGGCTGCGCGTGCCGGACGGCGGCGACGCGATCGTCGCGTTCGACGACCGCTGGCAGCACACGCAATCGCAGAACCTCGCGACCGAAGTCGGCGATTTCGTGCTGAAGCGCGCGGATGGCCAATGGGCCTATCAGCTCGCGGTCGTCGTCGACGACGCCGCCGCGCGTATCACGCATGTCGTGCGCGGCGCCGACCTGCTCGATTCGACCGCGCGCCAGATCCATCTGCAACACTGCCTCGGGGTGCCGACGCCACGGTATCTGCACGTGCCCGTCGTCGTCGATGCAAACGGCGAGAAACTCAGCAAGCAGACGGGCGCGACCGCGCTCGAACGCGCAGCCCCGCTGCCCGCGCTGCAGGCCGCGGCAGCGCACCTGGGCCTCGCGCCCGACGGTGCGCTGCCCGGCGCGACGCTGGAGGCGTTCTACGCCGCCGCGACGGCAGCGTGGGCGCGGCGCTTCGGCCCGCCGGCCGGCTGACGCGCGTGCAGCGAGCCGGCTTCGCGGCAATCGCGGCCGGCGCCCCATGACGGATGCGTCGCCTGCCGCGCCACGATCCCCCAGCCGCACCCCCAATGAAAAACGGGCACATGCTTGTCGCATGCACCCGCTCGTCCGGCAGCGCTCGCGCGCCGCCCCTGCCTTCCGCCGACCTTACGCCGACGGCTTGCGCGGCATCCCGAACCCGCCGAGCAGCGCCGCAACCTGACGCTTCGGCCCTTTCTTCTCGGGCTGTTGCGCGGGTTGTGCGTCGTCCGCCTGCTTCGCCGGCGCCGACGGCTCATACGGCTTCAGGAAGAAATCATCGACCGGCGCTTCGTGGCGACGGTGATGACCGCCGCGCTCGGAACCGCCCGACCGGCGCCCCGATGCGCCGCGATGCTCGTCGCGATCGCGACGGCCGCCTCGTTCGCCACCGCGTTCGCTGTTGCGATCGCCGCCACGGTCACCACCGCGCTCGCCGCCGCGGTCGTCGTGACGATGGCGCGCCGGCTTGTCGAGCGTGAGCGTCTGCACGTCGAGCGGACGCTTGATCAGCTTCTCGATATCGGCAAGCTGCTTGCGCTCGTTCGGGCTGCACAGCGACAGCGCATCGCCCGTCGCGCCCGCGCGGCCGGTACGGCCGATCCGGTGCACGTAGTCTTCCGCGCTGAACGGCAGGTCGAAGTTGATCACGGCCGGCAGCTCGGCGATGTCGAGGCCGCGCGCGGCCACGTCGGTCGCGACCAGTGCCTCGATCTCGCCGCGCTTGAACGCGTCGAGTGCCTGCATCCGCTCGATCTGCGTCTTGTCGCCGTGAATCGCCGACGCGACGACACCGTCGCGCTCGAGATTGCGCGCCAGGCGGCTCGCGCCGATCTTGCTGTTGCAGAACACGATCACCTGTTTCAGGCCGCGATCGCGCAGCAACTGCACGACGGCCGCCTGCTTGTCGCCTTCGGCGACGTCGTAGACGATCTGCGTGACGTTCGCGTTCGTCGAGTTGCTGCGCGCGACCTCGATCGTCTGCGGGCTGCGCAGGTAGGTCGACGCGAGCTTCTTGATTTCAGGCGAGAACGTGGCCGAGAACAGCAGCGTCTGGCGCTCCTTCGGCAGCAGGTTCAGGATGCGCTGCAGATCGGGCAGGAAGCCCATGTCGAGCATCCGGTCGGCTTCGTCGAGCACGAGGATCTGCACCTGGCCGAGGTTCGCGGTCTTCTGCTGCACGTGGTCGAGCAGGCGGCCCGGTGTCGCGATCAGGATCTCGACGCCGCGGCGCAGCTCCGCCGACTGCGGGTTCATGTCGACGCCGCCGAACACGACCGCGCTGCGCAGCGGCGTGTGCTTCGCATACGCGTGCACGTTCGCGGCGACCTGGTCGGCGAGTTCGCGGGTCGGCGTGAGGATCAGCGCACGCACGGGGTGGCGCGCCGGTGACGCGCTCGTGTTGGCCTGCGGCAGCAGGCGCTGGATGATCGGCAGCGAGAAGCTCGCGGTCTTGCCGGTGCCCGTTTGCGCGGCGCCCATGACGTCGCGGCCGGCGAGCACGACCGGAATGGCCTGCGCCTGGATCGGCGTCGGCGTCGTATAACCCTGCTCCGCAATGGCTTTCAGGATATCGGCGGCAAGGCCGAATTGGTCGAAGGTTGCGTCGACGGGCTTGGCGACAGAATCGGACATGGTGGCGTTTCGCTCAAAAGGCGCGGCGGGGACATCGTGCGTCAGGCCGGCCGGGCCTGCGCTCATCACAATTCGGAAATAGACGGAGCCGCGGCGCGCCGCGCGGCGCCGCTCTGGCGCTTGGGACCGGTTCAATGCGAACGCTGGACGCCAGGCCGTGCGGACTCCGTTCGGCGCGAATGCCGGCGGAAAGGGCCGTATTGTAGCACTGTGCGGCCGTCTGTCCGTGACAACGCCGCGAACGGCCGCACCGGCGGTTCGCGCGGCCGGCCGGTACAGGCCCGCGCGGGGCGACGGACGGCCCGCGCGGGCTATCCCGATCGGCCGGCGGCAATATCAGGGGACTGATCGCGGAGTGTCGCGTCCGGAGGCCCGCCGCCTGCCCGCGGAACGGGCGAACGGGCGGCCAGGCCCGGCAGCCGGTCGATGCGAGCGGCGCGTACGGTCCGCGACCGCGCCCGGCGCTCAGCCCTTCTTCTTTTTCTTCTCGACCTGCGCGCAATCGCCCAGCAGCGGCGGCGAATTCGGGTCGGCGATCTCGTCGCGCAGCGTCGCTTCCTTGCCCTTCGTCCACCACGTATAGCGGCCGGCCTGGTAGCGCGCGCCCGACGCCGACACGGTGTCGACGAACAGCATCTGCTTCCCGTTGACCGGCACGAGCGCGAAGCTCTGGCCGTTGCCCGCGAGCCAGTACGACACGCGCACGGGCTGCTTCTGGTTCGCGCACTGGTAGACGGCCTGCTGGCGCGCATCGGCATCGATTTCCTCGACGGTCAGCTGCGCGGCGTGCGCGACGGAAACGGCAGTGCCCGCAAGCGCGAGCGCGGCAAGGGTGTGGCGAATCATGCAGGTCCTCTCACGAGACGGGTGGAAGCGCGCCCTCCCGGGGCGCGCGATTACTGTTGACGGGCGAGCGCCCCGGCTGGCGGGGATCAGGGATCGATGACGTCGGCGCACGCGTCGGTCGGCGCCGCCGCGACGTGGCCGACGAGCGGCACGATCTTGAGCCCGGCCGAAGCCACCCGGCACGGCGCGGCCGCGAGGCCGCAACCCGCGAGACTCGCGACGAGCGCCAGCGCGGCGCCCAGCTTGCCGATACGCAACCACCTCGACGCCATCGCCCTCTCCTCGTTCCGTCAGCGGGCCGACACGGGCCGGACGGCCGCGGCGGCGCGCTTCGCGCGTTCGCGGGCTTCGTCGACGGTCGCGCCGGTCGCCAGCGCGACGCCCATGCGCCGCTTCGCAAAACTTTCCGGCTTGCCGAACAGGCGCAGGTCCGCGCCCGGCACCGCGAGCGCGTCGCGTACGCCTTCGAACGCGATCCCGCGCTCGTCGAGCCCGCCGTAGATCACGGCCGACGCGGCCGGGGTCCCGAGCGCCGGATCGACCGGCAGCCCGAGAATCGCGCGCGCATGCAGCTCGAATTCCGACTGGCGCTGCGACGCGAGCGTGACGAGGCCCGTATCGTGCGGCCGCGGGCTCACTTCCGAGAACCACACGTCGTCGCCGCGCACGAACAGCTCGACGCCGAACAGCCCGCGCCCGCCGAGCGCCTCGGTGACCTTGTGCGCGATCTCGCGCGACTTCTCGAGCGCCACCGCGCTCATCGGCTGCGGCTGCCACGATTCGACGTAGTCGCCCGCGACCTGCACGTGGCCGACCGGCTCGCAGAAGTAGGTGCGCGTGGCGAGCGTCGCCGGATCGATCGCGCGCACGGTCAGCTGCGTGATCTCGTAGTCGAAATCGATGAAGCCCTCGACGATCACGCGGCCGTGGTTCACGCGCCCGCCCGCCATCGCGTAGTCCCACGCGGCCTTCACGTCGGCGCCGGTCTTCACGACCGACTGCCCCTTGCCCGACGACGACATCACGGGCTTCACGACGCATGGCATGCCGATCTTCGCGACCGCCGCGCTGAAGGCCTCGAACGAATCCGCGAACGCATACGGCGACGTCGGCAGGCCAAGCTCCTCGGCCGCGAGCCGGCGGATCCCTTCGCGATTCATCGTGAGCTGTGTCGCGCGCGCGGTCGGGATCACCTCGGCAAGACCGGCCGTCTCGATCGCCGCGAGCGCGTCGGTGGCGATCGCCTCGATCTCCGGCACGATCAGGTGCGGACGCTCGGCCTCGACGATCGCACGCAGCGCGGCGGCGTCAGTCATGTCGATCACGTGCGCGCGATGCGCGACCTGATGGCCCGGCGCATCCGGATAGCGGTCGACCGCGATGACTTCGACACCGAGACGCTGCAACGCGATGATGACTTCCTTGCCGAGCTCGCCCGCGCCGAGCAGCATGACGCGCGTGGCCGAGGGTGAAAGCGGCGTACCGAGCCGCTGACCGATCTGCATGTGATTTCCCGCTTCTGGTGGAGGACGAAAACGGCTCCGATGTTAACACGCGCGATGATGCCGGTTGGGGGCGTTTCGACGCGCCGGCGCCCGACCGCGCACGACGCGCAGGCACGCTGCGAACGTTTTCATGCGTGAAGTGTCGGCTCGCCTGCCGCGGGGCGGGTGCGTTACTCTTACGCCTTGATCAGAATCCGATGAGGAACGAGGCTCATGTCCCACCTGTCCGCCGCCGCACGCGCACGCACCGGCCTGCTTCGCCCGTTGCGCGCGCCGCTCTGCGCGTTGACGCTTGCCACGCTTCTCGCCGCCTGCGCGATGCCGACCCATCCCGATTCCGCCGCCCCCGCGCCCGACCCGTACAACCCGGCCGCCGTCCAGCTGCTCGACGACACGAGCTGGGAACTCACCAGCTGGACGAATGCCGACGGCACGCCGCGCGCGATCCCGCACGGCGACAACGGCGAGCCGATCAAGCTCGCGCTGTCGACCGAGTCGGGCATCCGGCGCGCCAGCGGGTTCTCGGGCTGCAACCGCTACACGGGCACCTACGCGATCAAGAACGGCCTGCTGAGCTTCGGGCCGCTCGCCGGCACGCGGATGGCCTGCCCGAATTCGCTCGGCGGCCAGCTCGAGCGCGCGTACCTCGACGCGCTTGCGCACGTCGACAAGACCGGCGTGCAGATGCGCGAGCCGCAGCAATTGCAGATCGTGACCAGCGCCGGCGCAACGCTCGTTTTCACGCACCGGAGCCCTTGATGCATCACGCACGCGAAGGCCGGCCGACCGCCTTCGCGTCGCGTGTCGCGCGCGTGTGCCGACCGCACGCGCCGCACGGCGTGAACCGAATTCACGTCGCCCGGGAATCTTGTTCGCCGGCCGGTTAAACTCGGCGGGTCGCGCCTCGCGCGCCCCTCCCTACTCCTGTTTCAAAGCATGCACACGGTAGTCTTCGGCTGGTTCGGCATCTCCGCCGTCTGGTTCCTCCTTCTCTTCTGGCGTCTCGTGCAGGCGATGCTGCCCGGCGGCGGCGGGCTCGCCGGCCGCGGCTCGATCCGCCTGTGGCTCGGCTTCGTCGCGGTATTCGTCGCGAGCTGCACGCTGACGAGCCCGCTGTCGGGCCCCGACACGAACGCGCTCGGCCATGCGTTCTCGGCGGGCTTCGCACACGTACTCGGTCCGATCGGCACGCCGGTCGCGATGGTCGTCCTGTTCTTCGCCGGGTTGCCCTGGCTGACCGGCATCGGCTGGCGGCAGTTCGCCGCGTGGGTCGACACGTCGTTCGGCGTCAAGCTGTCGCGCGACGGCGGCGACGACGACGCGCGCGGGATCGCCGACCTGCCGCGCAGCGCGCTGCATCGCGACGACGACCTCGTGCAGCCAACCACCGCGCATACCGTCAACTCGATGGCGCCGCGCCAGAACGGCCGGTATTCACGCCCGACGCTGTGGAAACCCGATCCGCAGGCGCGGCCGAAGCCGCGCGGCAAGATGCCGCCGCGGCCGCACACGGAACCCGTCGCGCCGTCGGGCTGGCTGAAGCCGACCGTGCCGCAGCGCACGCCGGTGGCGCCCGCCGCGCCGATTCCGGCCGGCGCGATGCCGCCGCCGACGACCGGCAGCACCGCGAGCCTCGCGCGCGCGGCAGCCAACTCGCAAGTGCCGCGCCCCGATCCGGCCCCGCTTCCTGTCGGATTCGAACCCGTCCGGCCGCGGCCGACTGCCGTGCGACCGGCCACCGCCGCGCTGAAACAGACGCCACCGCGTGCGACGGTCACGCCGCGCCCGGCCGCCGCGCCACCGCAGCGTCCGCCGGCACGCCCGGTCGCGGGAACGGCCGCAGCCGGCGTGTCGCCGGACACGACGCGACGCCGTCCGGTGCCGTCGACGCCGGCGCGCGCGCCGCTCTATGCCTGGACTGAAAAACCCGCGACGCCGATCACGCCGGCGCCGAGCGTTCACGACACGCTGCGTTCGATCGAAGCCAGCACCGCGCAATGGGCCACACTCGGCGGCGCACAGTCGACCGATGCGACGCACGCCGCGACGGCCGCCGCAGCCGCGGCTGGAATGGCTGCGACAGCAGGCAGCGTCGCCGCGCCGGCAGCGGCGGCCGTGTCGAACGCATTCGTTTCGGCAACGCACGGTATCGCGGCCCGTGACACTGGTGCTCGGGTCCAGCACGATGCCGCGCCCGCACGCGACGACAGCGCGCCGATCGTACTGGATGCGTTCATGCCGGCGGAGCCCGGCATCCCCGCGACGATTGCCGATTGGGCCACCCCGGCGCTCAACGGCGCCGCACCGCACGCGCTGCCGAATGCTGACACGGGCGCCGGCAGCGACGATGCCGTGTCGTCGCATCAAACCGACGATGACATCCGTCACGTCGACGCTGCGCCCGCCGCACACGCACCTGCACCTGCACCTGCACATGGGATCCCGCCGGCGCCGTCGTTCGACGCCCCGGTCAATCTCGCGCCGTGGGAGGACCTCGGCCGCCCGTCGGTTTCCGCGTTCGAAGCATCGCCCGCGCATCCGATCGCTGAATCACCGGCAGACGCAACGCAACCGGAGCCGGCCCACGCCGCCTTCGCGCAACAAGCTGACGAAGCAGCGGTCGACGAAGCCCCCGCACGCAATCCGGCAGCATTCTCCGATACCGCCGCCCCGGCGATCGAACGCCCTGCATCGGCTTACCTGCCACCGGGTGTCGATGGCGCACATGACGACCTGAAGCCCGCCGGTGGCATCGCGCCGTTCGCGGCGCTCCCCTCTTCGTCGATCGCTGCGACATCGGCACGCGCCATGACCGGAACGACGCCGATTACGGCAACGTCGGCACGCCCTGCATCGAACCTCGTTCCGGAGGCCGCCCAACCGGCAGGGGCGGAGCGTAGTGCATCGCTGTCGGCCATCGCTGAAGGCGGCACGCCCGTCACGCATTGGGCGCCGCCGGTGCAACCCGCAACGACACCTGCGGCGGCTTCCGCGGAATTGCCTGAATCGCCGACGATTCAACCGTTTGCCGCGACACCGACCGCTTCTGCCGCGGCTGCGTCGCCGTTCGTCGGCACGGCCCTCGGTTCGACCGCACCGGTACCTGCCTCCGCTCCGGGTGTTGCGCCCGTCGCCGCCATACCCGCCGCGACACCATCGACGGCCGGCATGACCGGCACGGCATCGGTTTCGCCGTCGCAACCGGCCGTATCGGCATCGACCGGCGCCTCCGTTGCGCCGGCAGCGCCGATCGGTGTCCCGGACATGAGCTACGGTGCGTTCGGCCGCGCATCGATGCCCGAGACAACCGCCACGCCCGCCGCGGCACCGTCGACGACCGGCGCGCCGGGTTCGGCCGCGCAAGCGCCCGCGGCACCGGCGCCCGTGAGTTTCACGTCCGCCCCGCTTGCGGCACAACCGTCCGTGCCGACACCGGCGCTCCAGGCCGGCACGGCAACCTCGTCGAGCGGCACGGCAATCGACGGATCCGGCTCGTTCGGCGCAACCGCCGCGCAACCGGCAACCCGCCTTCCCGTGCCGCCGGCCGCTTCCGCTGCGGTCGGATCGCTCGCCTCCATCGGTGCAGCGGCCGCGTCGCCGACTCCGTCGGTCGCTGCCACGCCGGCCGCCACCACGACGTTCACGACGGCGCCCGCCCCCGCCGCGTCGCCGGCAAGCTGGTCCGTGCCGAACGACGTGTCCGCGGCGCCGCAACCGGCCGCCCCGCTCCCGGGCGCAAGCCTGTCAGTGCCGGCAGCGATCGTTGCTGCGCCGGCGCTCCCGGTTGCCCCGCCGACCGGCGCAACCGCCGCCGTGACGGCCGAGCCGGCCGCAACCGACACCGCAGCCCCCGACGCCCCCGTGCGCCAGCCGCGCCCGAACGCGTTCGAATTCCACGCACCCGCGTCGTTCAGCGTCGAACTGCCGACGCTCGACCTGCTCGAGCCCGCATCCGACGACGTCGAAACGATCACCGAGGAACATCTCGCGCAAACGGCCCAGGTGATCGAACAGCGGCTGCAGGAATTCAAGGTGCCGGTGACGGTGGTCGGCGCCTCGGCCGGCCCCGTGATCACGCGCTTCGAGATCGAGCCGGCGCTCGGCGTGCGCGGCAGCCAGATCGTCGGGCTGATGAAGGATCTGTCGCGCGGCCTCGGCCTCACGTCGATCCGCGTCGTCGAGACGATTCCCGGCAAGACCTGCATGGGCCTCGAGCTGCCGAACGCGAAGCGCCAGATGATCCGCCTGTCGGAAATCCTCGCGTCGCGCGAGTATCAGCATTCGCAATCGCAACTGACGATCGCGATGGGCAAGGACATCACGGGCCGCCCGGTCGTCACGGATCTCGCGAAGGCGCCGCACATGCTCGTCGCCGGCACGACGGGTTCGGGCAAGTCGGTCGCGATCAACGCGATGATCCTGTCGCTGCTGTACAAGGCGACGCCGGAAGACGTACGGCTCATCATGATCGACCCGAAGATGCTGGAGCTGTCCGTCTACGAAGGCATCCCGCACCTGCTCGCGCCGGTCGTCACCGACATGAAGCTCGCGGCGAACGCGCTGAACTGGTGCGTCGGCGAAATGGAGAAGCGCTACCGGCTGATGTCGGCTGTCGGCGTGCGCAACCTCGCGGGTTTCAACCAGAAGATCCGCGATGCGGAAGCGAAGGAGAAGAAGATCGGCAACCCGTTCTCGCTGACGCCCGAGGATCCCGAGCCGCTGTCGAAGCTGCCGCTGATCGTCGTCGTCATCGACGAGCTGGCCGACCTGATGATGGTCGCCGGCAAGAAGATCGAGGAGCTGATCGCACGCCTCGCGCAGAAGGCGCGCGCGGCCGGCATCCACCTGATCCTCGCGACGCAGCGTCCGTCCGTCGACGTGATCACGGGCCTGATCAAGGCGAACATCCCGACGCGCGTCGCGTTCCAGGTGTCGTCGAAGATCGACTCGCGCACGATCCTCGACCAGATGGGCGCGGAGTCGCTGCTCGGGATGGGCGACATGCTGTTCCTGCCGCCGGGCACCGGTTATCCGCAGCGCGTGCACGGCGCGTTCGTCGCCGACGAGGAAGTGCACCGGATCGTTGAGTATCTGAAGCAGTTCGGCGAGCCGCAGTACGAGGAAGGCATCCTCGACGGCCCGGCCGCCGACGGCGCGACGCAGGACCTGTTCGGCGAAGCGCCGGACGCGGAAGCCGATCCGCTGTACGACGAAGCCGTCGCGTTCGTCGTGCGCACGCGGCGCGCGTCGATCTCGTCGGTGCAGCGGCAGTTGCGCATCGGCTACAACCGCGCGGCACGCCTCGTCGAGCAGATGGAAGCGGCCGGGCTCGTGTCGGCGATGGGCATCAACGGCAGCCGCGAGGTGCTGGTGCCGGCCGCGGCCGACTGAGCGCGGCGGCGGCCGAACGGCCGCCGTCGACCGATACGGGCGCACCGGGAAACCGGGCGCACCGAAAAAAACGGGCGCTGCATCCGCAGCGCCCGTTTCATTTACCGCATTTACATCGACTGCACCGGCACCAGTTTGAAATCGACCGGCTTGCCGACCGCGACCTTCTGCGGATTCGCGCCGAGCTGCCCCGTTTCGACATCGCGGCTGAACACGTAGAACGTGTCGCTGTCCTGGTTGCCGACGATCAGCCACTTGCCGGTCGGATCGATCAGGAACTCGCGCGGCGTCTTGCCGAGGCTCGACTGGCGGCCGACCTGCTTGAGCCGGCCGTCGGCCTGGTTCACCGAGTAGATCACGAGGTCGTTCGCGTCGCCGCGGTTGCTCGCGTACAGGAAGCGGCCGTCCGGCGACAGGTGGATCGCGCCGCCGCCGACCTTGCCCTTGAAGCCCGGCGCCGTCATCGACACCGTCTGGACCGGCGTCAGCTTGCCGTCGTGATAACCGAGCACCTCGACCGACGCGTTGAGCTCGCTCGTCACGTACGCGAACCGGCCGTCGGCGCCGAACACCATGTGACGCGGGCCCGAGCCGGCCTTCACCGGCGTGTAGCGCGTGTCGGTCGGGCTGATCAGCCCGCGGCTGCCGTCCACCGTGTAGCGGTAGCCGTAGATCTTGTCCGCGCCGAGATCCTGCACGAACAGGTAGCGGCCGTCCGGCGAAAACACCGTCGAATGCACGTGCGCGCCGTCCTGACGGCCCTTCACGGGCCCGGTGCCTTCGTGGTGCACGGCCAGCACGGCCTCGCCGAGCGCACCGTCGTCGCGCAGCGGAAACACCGCGAAGCTGCCGCCCGGATCCTTCGCGACCGAGTAGTTGGCCGTCACGAGATACTTGCCGTCCGGCGACAGCGCGAGATAGCAAGGATCGTTCCCTTCCGACGACACGCGGTCGATGAAGCTCAGCGCGCCCGTCTTCGCGTCGAAGCGGAACGCGCTGACGCCCCCGCGCTGCGACGCCGGCCCGTCGTCGCCGGGCAGTTCGTTGACCGCGTAGACGGTGCGACCGTCGCGGCTCGGCAACAGATACGACGGATTCACGGTCTTCGCCGACGATACGGGCGCAACGCTGCCATTTTTAGTATCGAAGCGGTAAACATAGATCCCGTCGCTGCCGCCGCCCGTGTAGGTGCCGACCAGCAGGTTGTAGACGCCGTCGGCCGGTGCGGGCGATTGCTGCGCAAATGCATGGGTCGCGGACAGGGAAAGCACGATCGCGAAACCTTTCATCCAGTGAGCGAGCCTAAGCGGGAACCCTCGTGTCGAAGCGTGTGCGTCACGCTCGCGTAAACGGTTGGGCATTGAATCCTCCTTGCATCGAGTCGCTTCAAGTGTTGAGATAGGACGAAACGCCGGCCGTTCATGCGCTCCGCCGCCCGGCCGAGTATACGGGGCGCGACGCCCGGGCGTGAAGCCCGGCCGCCGCCGTCCGCATTGTGAACTCGATACCCAAGGACCGCCTGCCCATGCCTGCCCTGATCGAAGACTACGCCCTCGTCGGCGACGGCCACACGGCCGCGCTGATCTCGAAAGACGGCTCCGTCGACTGGCTGTGCTGGCCCCGCTTCGATTCGGGCGCCTGCTTCGCGGCACTTCTCGGCACCCCCGAGCACGGCCGCTGGCTGCTTGCGCCTGCCGCCGACGCCGCAGTCACGCACACCACGCGCCGCTATCGCGGCGACACGCTGATTCTCGAAACGGATTACGAAAGCGCCGACGGCGCCGTCACCGTGATCGACTTCATGCCGCCCGGCAACGGCTGGTCCGAACTCGTGCGGATCGTCGTCGGCCGTCACGGCACGATGAAGATGCGCATGGAGCTCGTGTTGCGCTTCGACTACGGTTTCTCGATCCCGTGGGTCACGCAACTGACTCGCGAGGACGGCATGAAGGCGATCGCGGGCCCCGACACCGTCGTGCTGCGCACGCCGGTGCCGCTCACCGGCAAGAATCTCCATACGCTCGCGGAATTCACGGTCGGCGCCGACCAGCGCGTGCCGTTCTCGCTCAGCTACGCGGCCTCGCACATGCGGCTGCCGCCCGCGCGCGATCCGCTGTCGATGCTCGCACGAACCGAGAACTACTGGCTCGAGTGGTCGGGCCGCTGCCAGGTGCAGGGCCGCTACGCGGCGGCCGTGCGCCGCTCGCTGATCACGCTGAAGGCGCTCGCGTACGAGCCGACCGGCGGCATCGTCGCGGCGCCGACCACGTCGCTGCCCGAAAAGATCGGCGGCAACCGCAACTGGGACTACCGCTACTGCTGGCTGCGCGACGCGACGATCACGCTGCTCGCGCTGATGCGCGGCGGCTACTACGACGAGGCGCGCGCATGGCGCACATGGCTCGGCCGCGTGATGGCCGGCTCGCCCGAGCAGATCCAGATCATGTACGGGATCGCCGGCGAGCGCCGGCTGCCGGAAATGGAGCTCGACTGGCTGCCCGGCTACCAGGATTCGAAACCGGTCCGCGTCGGCAACGGCGCCGCGAACCAGCTCCAGCTCGACGTGTTCGGCGAGGTGATGGCCGCGCTGCACCTCGCGCGCGTGGGCGGCCTGCAGGCCGACGACACGGTCTGGTCCGTGCAGTGCGCGCTGCTCGACCATCTCGAGAAGATCTGGCAGGAACCCGACGAAGGGATCTGGGAAACGCGCGGCGGCCGCCTGCATTTCACGTTCTCGAAGGTGATGGCATGGGTCGCGTTCGACCGCGCGATCAAGTCTGCGGAAATGTTCCGGCTGCCCGGCTCGCTCGACCGCTGGCGCGCGCTGCGCGAGCGGATCCATGCCGACGTCTGCGCCAACGCCTGGCACGCGGGCAAACAGGCGTTCGCGCAGAGCTACGGCAGCGACGAGCTCGACGCGAGCGTGCTGCTGATGCCGCTGCTCGGTTTCCTGCCGCCGGAAGACCCGCGCATCGTCGGCACGGTCGAGGCGATCGAGCGCGAACTGCTGCACGACGGGCTCGTGATGCGCTACCGGACGACCGAGTACGACGACGGCCTGCCGCCCGGCGAAGGCACGTTTCTCGCGTGCAGCTTCTGGCTGGTCGACAACTACGCGCTGCTCGGCCGGATCGACGACGCGCACCGGCTGTTCAGCCGGCTGCTCGCGCTGTCGAACGACCTCGGGCTGCTCGCGGAGGAGTACGACCCGGTCGCCGGGCGGCTCGTCGGCAACTTCCCGCAGGCGTTCTCGCACGTGGCGCTCGTGCATACCGCGATGAACCTGATGCACCACGAGGACGCGATGGCGCGGGCCGCCGGCCAGCCCGCGCCGGCCGTGGCGACCGGGCGTTGACGGACGTTGGCGGGGTGTCGGGCGGCGGCGCGGGCGGCTTGGTCAGAGATCGTCAAATCGCAAAATTTTGATGAAAAATCGGGGAAATGTTGCATTGCACCACCCATCGTTGTCCGATATGATCGACGCGATTGTCCGGCCGCACTGCAATATGGCCGGCCGCTGACCCACACGGCACGCCGCGACGCCCCACGCCGCCCTTGCGCTCCGTCCCCCACGCGGGAGTAGTCTGCATGCTTTACCAATTGCACGAATTCCAGCGCGCCATGCTGAGCCCGCTGACGGCCTGGGCCCAGGCCGCGTCCAAATCGTTCGCCAACCCGTCCAGCCCGTTCTCGCTGATGCCCGGCGCGCCGCGCATGGCCGCCGCGTACGAACTGATGTACCGGCTCGGCAAGGATTACGAGAAGCCCGAATTCAACATTCATCAGATCGTCAAGGACGGCCACAACATCCCGATCGTCGAGCAGACGATCGTCGAGAAGCCGTTCTGCCGGCTGCTGCGCTTCAAGCGCTATTCGGACGACGCCGACGCCGTCACGCAACTGAAGGACGAGCCGGTCGTGCTGGTCTGCGCGCCGCTGTCGGGCCACCACTCGACGCTGCTGCGCGACACGGTGCGCACGCTGCTGCAGGACCACAAGGTCTACATCACCGACTGGATCGACGCGCGGATGGTGCCGGTCGAGACGGGTCCGTTCCACCTGCACGACTACATCGCGTACATCCAGGATTTCATCCGTCACATCGGCGCGCGCAACCTGCATGTGATCTCGGTGTGCCAGCCGACGGTGCCGGTGCTCGCGGCGATCTCGCTGATGGCGAGCCGCGGCGAGGATACGCCGCTCACGATGACGATGATGGGCGGCCCGATCGACGCGCGCCGCAGCCCGACGTCGGTGAACTCGCTCGCCACGCAGCACTCGACCGCGTGGTTCGAGAACAACGTGATCCACACGGTGCCCGCGAACTATCCGGGCGAAGGCCGCCAGGTGTATCCGGGCTTCCTGCAGCATACGGGCTTCGTCGCGATGAACCCGGAACGACACGCGCAATCGCATTGGGATTTCTACCAGAGCCTGCTGCGCGGTGACGAGGACGACGCCGAGGCGCACCGCCGCTTCTACGACGAGTACAACGCGGTGCTCGACATGGCCGCCGAGTATTACCTCGAGACGATCCGCGTCGTGTTCCAGGAATTCCGGCTCGCGGAAGGCACGTGGGACGTCGAAGGCGAACGCGTGCGGCCGCAGGACATCAAGCACACCGCGCTGATGACGATCGAGGGCGAACTCGACGACATCTCGGGCAGCGGCCAGACGCACGTCGCGCACGAGCTGTGCACGGGCATCCCGCAAGACGATCGCCGCACCCTGACCGCCGAGAAATGCGGCCACTACGGGATCTTCTCCGGCCGCCGCTGGCGCACGATCATCTACCCGCAACTGCGCGACTTCATCCGCGAGCATGCGCCGGAGCCGAAACACGGCACGACGAAGGATCATCCGGACGCGCCGGCGGCCACGACGCTCGCGGCCGTGCCGGCCGCCAACGCACCGACCGAGGCGACACGCGCCACGGTCGCGAAGCGCACGCGCGCCAAGGCGCCGGCCAAGGCCGCCGCCCCCGCCAAGGCCGCACCGGCCGCGAAGCGGGCCGCCGAAACCCCGCGCGCAAAAACCGTCCGCACGCGCAAGGCAGCCTGACGCGCTGCGTTCCGACGCAAAAACGCCGCCGTTGCCTGCGCACGGCGGCGTTTTTACATGCGGCGCCCGCTCGCCGGCGCGTCAGCGCCGCAGCAGGTACGCGAGCAGCACCTCGGTGTTCATCCGGACCATCTCCGCGCGCTCGTCGGTATCGGTGAAGTCGCGACCGAGCGTCGCGGCGAGCGTGAAGCGGTTCGACACGATGTAGTAACCGAGCCCCGACAGCGTCACGTAGAAGCGCAGCGGATCGACGTCGCCGCGGAACAGCCCGGCCTTCTGGCCGCGCATCAGCACGTTGCCGAGCTTCGCGACGATCGGCGACATCATCTCGCGGATCCGCGTCGACTTGTGCAGGTAGCGCGCTTCGTGCAGGTTCTCGTTGTTGATGAGCCTGAGCAGCTCCGGATGGTCGCGGTAGTAGTCCCAAACGAAATGCGCGAGCCGCGTGACGGCTTCGACCGGCGCGACGCCGTCGAGATCGAGCACGCGCTCGGCCTCGGTCAGCGCGGAGAACGCGTGTTCGAGCACGGCCGTGAACAGCTGTTCCTTGCTGCCGAAGTAGTAATAGAGCATGCGCTCGTTGGTTTCGGCCCGGCGCGCAATCTGGTCGACGCGTGCGCCGAACAGCCCTCCACTCGCGAACTCTTCGGCGGCCGCCATCAAGATGCGGCGGCGCGTACCTTCAGGATCTCTTTTGATTTTTGGCTGATTCATGGTGGCGTTTTGCTATGTGAGCCGCTTGATCCGGACCGGCACCCCCACCGCCTCGGCGCCGGCCGCCCTGGAACGGGCGCGCCGCGTGCGGCCGCCCTCCTGCTGAGCCCCTGCAAAAAAGCGGTTCGATTATGCGCACAGACGGCGTCCAGCGCAATGCGGGAAATCGGCGATAATCGAGCTTTGGCAAACCTTTCCGGCCGCGCCCCGCACGGCCGAGAGCCATTCGGCGCTGCTGCGCCCGTTGTCACCGTGACCGATTCCAAAACCCTCGCGGATCGCATCGAAGATCTGCTGCCCCAGACGCAATGCACGAAGTGCGGCTATAACGGCTGCCGTCCGTACGCCGAGGCGATCGCCGCCGGCGACGCGAACTACAACCAGTGCCCGCCCGGCGGCGCCGAAGGCATCGCGCGCCTCGCGGGCCTGCTCGGCAAGCCGGTGATTCCGCTGAATCCCGTCAATGGCAGCGAACATCCGCGCGCGGTCGCCTTCATCGACGAAAGCCTGTGCATCGGTTGCACGCTGTGCATGCAGGCGTGCCCGGTCGACGCGATCGTCGGCGCGCCGAAGCAGATGCACACGATCATCGAAGCGCAGTGCACCGGTTGCGATCTGTGCGTGCCGCCGTGCCCGGTCGACTGCATCGCGATGCTGCCCGTGACGGGCGAGCGCACCGGCTGGGATGCGTGGTCGCAGGAGCAGGCCGACGCCGCGCGCGAACGCCACGACCTGCGGCTCGCACGCCAGCGCCGCGAACGCGAAGCCGCCGAGGCCCGCGCCGCCGCCCGCCGCGCGGCCAGTGTCGCGAAGCCGGCCGCGGGCCCCCACCCGGCGGCCCCGCCGGACGCCCCGGCCGCCGACGACGCCGAAGCGAAGAAACGCGCGATCATCGCCGCCGCGCTCGAACGCGCGCGCAAGAAGAAGGAAGAACTGTCCGGGCAAGGCGCCGGGCCGAAGAACACCGAAGGCGTGAGCGCAGCCGTCCAGGCCCAGATCGACGCGGCCGAGGCGCGCCGCAAACGGCTCGCCGAACAGCAGGCGCGGCGCGACGCCGACGCCGACGCCGCGGCGGCAAGCGGCAACGATCAACCGAACGACGCAGGCAATGACGACCCAGGCAGCCCATCCGCGCCGCCCGACCAGAACGCCCCATGAACGCCAGCAAACGACGCGCGATCTACGAAACGCTGCAGAGCCTCAATCCGCATCCCACCACCGAACTCGAATACTCGACGCCGTTCGAGTTGCTGATCGCCGTGATGCTGTCCGCGCAGGCGACCGACGTGTCGGTCAACAAGGCGATGCGGAAGATGTTCCCGGTCGCGAACACCCCGCGACAAATCGTCGCGCTTGGCGAGGAAGGCGTCACCGAGTACATCAAGACGATCGGCCTGTACCGGACCAAGGCGAAGAACGTGGTCGCGACGAGCCGGATCCTGCTCGAGCGCTACGACGGTGAGGTGCCGGCCGATCGCGAAGCGCTCGAAGGCTTGCCGGGCGTCGGCCGCAAGACCGCGAACGTCGTGCTGAACACCGCGTTCGGCCAGCCGACGATCGCGGTCGACACGCACATCTTCCGCGTCGCGAACCGCACGGGGCTCGCGCCGGGCAAGGACGTGCGGGCCGTCGAGACCGCACTCGAGAAGTTCACGCCGAAGGAATTCCTGCAGGACGCGCATCACTGGCTGATCCTGCACGGGCGCTATGTGTGCAAGGCCCGCAAGCCCGAATGCTGGCACTGCGCGATCGAGCCGTTGTGCGAATTCCGGCCGAAGACGCCGCCGCCCAACGAGTAAGCGTCAGGCCCGCCGGCGACACGCGATGCGGGCCGGCACCGCAGGCGCCGACGCGGCGCCCGCGTCGCGCCCCTCCCCGACTACGCGTTCGACGTCGCGGTCGCATCGTCGGCGGCCGCGCCGCCTGCGCGCACGAGCGCCAGCACCGCCGCCAGAATCGCGACGCCGCCCGCCCACTGCAGCGGCGACAACGCTTCCCCGAACAGCAGCGCCGCGAGCGCGACCGTCACGACCGGCTCGAGCGTCGACAGCATCGACGTCCGCGCGGCCCCGAGCCGTTCGAGCCCGGAGAAGAACGCGAGCATGGCCGCGACCGTCGACACCAGCGCGATCGCGAGCATCGCCGCCCAGCCGCCGCTCGTCGCGGGCCAGCGCGGTGGCGCGCTGAACGCGGCGGTCCGCACGACGGCGATCACCACGAGCGTGGCGGTCGCCGACAGGCAGATGATCGCCGTCGTCGCGAGCGGATCGACGCCGCGCGTCGCCTTCGTGCCGCCGACGATGTACAGCGAATAGATCACCGCGGCCGCCAGCGCGAGCGCGATCCCGAGCGGCTCGCCATGCCCGCCGCCGACCATCAGCGCGGAACCCGCGACGCACAGCACGAGCGCGACGGCCTTCGCGCGCGTCAGGCGCTCGCCCAGCCACCACGCGGCCAGCAGCGTGACGAACGCCGGATACAGGTACAGCAGCAGCGCGACGAGGCTCGCCTGCGCGTGCTGCAGCGCGCTGAAATAGCAGAACGACTGCCCGACGTAGCCGAGCGCGCCCATCGCGACGAGCGGCACGAGCGCGCGTCCGCGCGGCCAGGCGACGCGACGATGTCGCGCGATCGCGGCCAGCACCGCGCCGCCGATCGCGAAGCGCACGATCAGCAGCCCGAGCACGTCGACACCGGCCGCATACGCGTAGCGGCCGAAAATCGCCATCGCGCCGAACGCGGCCGCGGACAGCGCGACATAAAGCGCGCCCTGCAGGGCGGCGGACGACGGGCGGGCGGTGGCGGTCATGATGAAACGGGCGAGCGAGGCGCCGGGGCGGGAACCGTCGGAGTGTAGCGGCGCGGCGGCCGCCCGCCTAGCCCGCGCTTGCCCGCCGCGCCGCGCGGGGCAGCCGCGACCGGTGCTGGCGGCACCGCCGCGCCGCCAGCGCCGTCCGCCGACCCGGCGTACAATGCCCGACGCGGCATGAGGCCGCCCGAATCACGACGTTTCCCCACCATGTTCAATCCAAGTCGCGACGACGTGCGTCGCTTTTTCACCGAGACCTGGCGCAAGCAGCGCGCGGGCGAGATCCTGACGCCGCTGGAAGCGATGGCCGCCGACTGGATCGTCGAGCATCCCGAATACCACGACGAACTCGCCGACGCCGACGGCGCGGCCGCGCGCAACTACACGCCCGAGGAAGGCCGGACGAACCCGTTCCTGCACCTGTCGATGCACCTCGCGATCAGCGAGCAGTTGTCGATCGACCAGCCGCCCGGCATCCGCGCCGCGCACGACAAGCTGGCCGCGAAGCTCGACTCGACCCACGACGCGCAACACGCGATCATGGAATGCCTCGGCGAGACGATCTGGGAAGCGCAGCGCACGAACACGCCGCCCGATACCGACGCGTACCTGCAGCGCATCCTGCGCCGCGCGTCCCGCGACTGAGCGCCGGGACCGGCCCGATCGCGGACAAAAAAATACCCCGCCGAAGCGGGGCATGCTTGCTGCGCGGGCCGCCGAGGCCCGGCACGCTTACTTCTTGAACACGAGGTCGGTTTCCTTCAGCGACTCGATGTAGGCCGCGATGTCCTTCATGTCGCTGACCGACAGGTTCTGCACCTGGGCCTGCATGATCGCGTTGTTGCGGCCGAGCAGCGGGTTCGTCAGCCCCATCTGGTACTGGCGCATCGACCACACGAGGTAGTCGGCGTGCTGGCCGGCCAGGCGCGGATATTCGGCGTTGATCGGCTTGTTCAGCTGCGCGCCGTGGCAGGCCGCGCAGTTGTGCGACTCGACCAGTTCCTTGCCCTTCGAGATATCCGCTGCGTGCGCGGTACCGATCGCGAGGCCGGCCGCCAGTGCAACCGCCGCCGTCTTGAATGCGTTGTTCATGAATGCTCCTGTCCCGCCGGGAAGATCGGCGGCGCGCGCTTTACTTGTAGGGATTGTCCTTCGTGTCGGCCTTCTGGGCGGCGTAGTAGGCCGCCAGATCCGCGATGTCCTGGTCCGTCAGCGAACCGGCGATCGCATTCATCGACGGGAAGTGACGATCCTTCTTGCGGTAGGCCTTCAGCGCGTTCTCGAGGTATTGCTGGTTCTGGCCGCCCAGGACAGGCACCCGGTAGACCTCCGGATACGCCGCGCGGTAGTCCTGGATGCCGTGGCAACCGATACACATGGCGGCCTTGCTCGCCCCGTCCTTCGGGTTGCCGACCACACCGGCCGCCTGCGCGCTGCCCGCGAGCGCCACGAGCGCTGCGACAACGACGTGTTTGCCGACGAATTTGTTCATAGCTCTTGTAACCTAGCTTGAGGGGAAACTGGCGCCGAAGCGGCAACGGCCCGCGCCGTTTTGCTTGTCGGTCGCCACGCAGGCCAAAAAAAACGGCCAGATTGTACCGCGTCGGCAGGGAACGCGTCCATACGGCGCCCCCGTTCGCCCCGCCACAGCCCCGCAACGATACGCGGGCGCGGCCCAACCGGACAGCCCTTCTGACTTATACTGGGTTTTTTTCCCGATGAAGAAGAGCGCCGCCATGCGTTTCGAAGGGTCCTCGCACTACGTCGCCACCGACGATCTGAAGCTCGCGGTCAATGCCGCGCTGACGCTGCAACGCCCGCTGCTGATCAAGGGCGAGCCCGGCACCGGCAAGACCATGCTCGCCGAGGAAGTGGCCGCCGCGCTCGACATGCCGCTGCTGCAGTGGCACATCAAGTCGACCACCAAGGCGCAGCAGGGCCTGTACGAATACGACGCGGTGTCGCGGCTGCGCGATTCGCAGCTCGGCGACGAGCGCGTGAAGGACATCTCGAACTACATCGTGAAGGGCGTGCTGTGGCAGGCGTTCGACGCCGAGCATCCGAGCGTGCTGCTGATCGACGAGATCGACAAGGCCGACATCGAATTCCCGAACGACCTGCTGCGCGAGCTCGACCGGATGGAATTCCACGTGTACGAGACGCGCGAGACGGTGCGCGCGAAGCACCGCCCGCTCGTGATCATCACGTCGAACAACGAAAAGGAGCTGCCCGACGCGTTCCTGCGCCGCTGCTTCTTCCACTACATCCAGTTTCCCGACCCGTCGACGATGCAGAAGATCGTCGCGGTGCACTTTCCCGACATCCGCGAGGAGCTGCTGCGCGCGGCGCTCGAGAGTTTCTTCGAATTGCGCGGCGTGTCGGGCCTGAAGAAGAAGCCGTCGACGTCCGAGCTGCTCGACTGGCTCAAGCTGCTGCTCGCCGAGAACATCCCGGCCGACGCGCTGCGCGGCGCGGACGCGAAGCAGATCGTGCCGCCGCTCGCGGGCGCGCTGCTGAAGAACGAGCAGGATCTGAGCCTGCTCGAACGGCTCGTCTACATGAACCGGCACAACCGGTAATCCACTCACCCGCGAAGGCCCGGCCATGCTGCTCAATTTCTTCTACGCGCTGCGCGCAGCCAAGCTGCCCGTCTCGGTGAAGGAATACCTGACGCTGCTCGAATCGCTGAAGGCCGGGCTGATCTCGCCGTCGATCGACGCGTTCTACTTCCTCGCGCGGATGACGCTCGTCAAGGACGAGCAGTATTTCGACAAGTTCGACCAGGCGTTCGGCGCGTATTTCCACGGCGTGTCCGCGCTGCCGTCCGAGGCGTTCGACATTCCGCTCGACTGGCTCGAGAAGCGCCTCGAGCGCGAGCTGTCGCCGGAGGAAAAGGCGCAGATCGAGGCGATGGGCGGGCTCGACAAGCTGATGGAGCGGCTGAAGGCGCTGCTCGACGAGCAGAAGGAACGCCACGAAGGCGGCAACAAGTGGATCGGCACGGGCGGCACGTCGCCGTTCGGGCACGGCGGCTACAACCCCGAAGGCGTGCGTATCGGCGGCCCGTCGAACGGCAACCGCACCGCGGTGAAGGTGTGGGAGGCACGCGCCTATCGCGACTACGACGATTCGGTCGAGATCGGCACGCGCAACATCAAGGTCGCGCTGCGGCGGCTGCGCCGCTTCGCGCGCGAAGGCGCGGCGGAAGAGCTCGACCTGCCCGGCACGATCCGCAGCACGGCCGCGAACGCGGGCTGGCTCGACCTGCGGATGGTGCCCGAGCGCCACAACAACGTGAAGGTGCTGATGCTGCTCGACGTCGGCGGCTCGATGGACGACCACATCAAGCGCACCGAAGAGCTGTTCTCGGCCGCGAAGGCCGAATTCAAGCATCTCGAATTCTTCTACTTCCACAACTGCGTGTACGACCACCTGTGGAAGAACAACCGCCGCCGCCACTCGGAGCGCACCGCGACGTGGGACGTGCTGCACAAGTTCACGCCCGACTACAAGCTGATCTTCGTCGGCGACGCGACGATGAGCCCGTACGAAGTGCTGCAGCCCGGCGGCTCGGTCGAATACAACAACCCGGAGGCCGGCGCCGTATGGCTGCGCCGGCTGGCCGACCAGTTCCCCCATCATGCATGGCTGAACCCCGAGCCCGAGCGGCTATGGGAGTACCGGCAGTCGGTCGCGGTGATCCGCGACCTGCTCGGCCATCGCATGTATCCGCTCACGCTCGCGGGCCTCGAAACCGCGATGCGCGCACTCAGCAAGTAACGCCACCCCACTCGCACCAAACAAGCGCCGCGTCCGAGCGGCCTCCCCCGGAGATAGCATGAATCCCTCGCCCACCGCGAGCGCCAGCCGCGCCGGCGGCCGCCGCTTTTTCGCCGATACGTCCGTGTCGGCACTCGTCGCCGGCTTCGTCGCGATGATGACCGGCTACACGAGTTCGCTCGTGCTGATGTTCCAGGCCGGCCGCGCCGCCCACCTCACCGATGCGCAGATCTCGTCGTGGATCTGGGCGCTGTCGATCGGCATGGCGCTGACGACGATCGGCCTGTCGCTGCGGTTTCGCGCGCCCGTCGTCGTCGCGTGGTCGACGCCCGGCGCCGCGCTGCTGATCGCGTCGCTGCCCGGCGTGCCCTACGCCGAGGCGATCGGCGCGTTCGTCGTGTGCGCGCTGCTGCTGACGGCCGTCGGCATGAGCGGCCTGTTCGACACGCTGATGCGCCGGATTCCGGCCGGCATCGCCGCCGCGCTGCTCGCGGGCATCCTGTTCGAGATCGGCATCGAGATCTTTCGCGCCGCGCAGTTCCAGACCGCGCTCGTGCTCGCGATGTTCTTCACCTACCTGATCGTCAAGCGGCTCGCGCCGCGTTATGCGATCGTGACCACGCTGATCGTCGGCACGGCGGTGGCCGGCGGCCTCGGCCTGCTCGACTTCAGCCGCTTCCACATCGCGCTCGCGCAACCGGTGTTCACGATGCCCGCGCTCTCGATCGCGTCGATCGTCAGCATCGGCATTCCGCTGTTCGTCGTCGCGATGGCGTCGCAGAACGTGCCGGGCATCGCGGTGCTGCGCGCGGACGGCTACCCGACACCGTCGTCGCCGCTGATCGCGACGACCGGCCTCGCGTCGCTGCTGCTCGCGCCGTTCGGCTCGCACGGCGTGAACCTCGCGGCGATCACGGCCGCGATCTGTACGGGCCCCGAAGCGCACGAGGATCACGCGAAGCGCTACACGGCCGCCGTGTGGTGCGGCATGTTCTACCTGGTCGCCGGCATCTTCGGCGCGACGATCGCCGCGCTGTTCGCGGCGCTGCCGAAGGCGCTCGTGGTATCGGTCGCCGCGCTCGCGCTGTTCGGCTCGATCATGAGCGGGCTCGCGAACGCGATGCAGGACGTGAAGCAGCGCGAGGCCGCGCTCGTCACGTTCATGGTCACCGCGTCGGGCCTCACGCTGCTGTCGATCGGCTCGGCGTTCTGGGGGCTCGTCGCGGGGATCGTCACGCAGGTGATCCTGAACGCGCGGCGCCCCGCGTGACGCGGCTCACGGCCTGTCGCGGCGTGCCTCGGGCACGCCAAAACGTGCTCGACACGAATCGGGCCTAAAATGATGGATCCGGAAGCGGCGCCACGCGCCGCTTCGCTTCGCCGCCGCGCTCGCGCGGCCCGTGAGAACCCGGCGCCCCGCGCCCTTCTTCCGAATCGCCATGACTACCGCACTCGACCAGCTGAAGCAGTACACGACCGTCGTCGCCGACACGGGCGACTTCCAGCAGCTTGCGCAATACAAGCCGCAGGACGCGACCACGAACCCGTCGCTGATCCTGAAGGCCGTCCAGAAGGATGCGTACAAGCCGATCCTCGAGAAAACCGTCCGCGATCACCGCAACGAAAGCACCGATTTCATCATCGACCGCCTGCTGATCGCCTTCGGCACCGAGATCCTGAAGCTGATCCCGGGCCGTGTGTCGACCGAAGTCGACGCGCGCCTGTCGTTCGACACGCAACGCTCGATCGACAAGGGCCGCGAGCTCATCAAGCTGTACGAAGCAGCCGGCATCGGCCGCGACCGCATCCTGATCAAGCTCGCATCGACGTGGGAAGGCATCCGCGCGGCCGAGGTGCTGCAGAAGGAAGGGATCAAGTGCAACATGACCCTGCTTTTCTCGCTCGTGCAGGCCGCCGCGTGCGCGGAAGCCGGCGCGCAACTGATCTCGCCGTTCGTCGGCCGCATCTACGACTGGTACAAGAAACAGGCCGGCGCGGAATGGAACGAAGAGAAGGACGGCGGCGCGAACGATCCGGGCGTGCAGTCGGTGCGCCGCATCTACACGTACTACAAGACGTTCGGCTACAAGACCGAAGTGATGGGCGCGAGCTTCCGCACCACGAGCCAGATCACCGAACTCGCCGGCTGCGACCTGCTGACCATCAGTCCCGATTTGCTGCAGAAGCTGCAGGACAGCAACGAGACGGTCGCGCGCAAGCTGTCGCCGGAATCGCTGCAGGACAAGCCGTCCGAGCGCGTCGCGATCGACGAGGCGTCGTTCCGCTTCCAGCTGAACGACGAAGCGATGGCGACCGAGAAGCTCGCGGAGGGCATCCGCGTATTCGCCGCCGACGCGGTGAAGCTCGAGAAGCTGATCGACGCGCTGCGCTGACCCGCCACGCGCGTCAGCGGCTGTCAGCAACACGGGCAACAGCCGTCGGCAAGCACGCCGCACACGGCCGCGAACGGGATGTTCGCGGCCGTTTTTATTTTTCATTCCATCGTCAAGCGCGCGCACTACAATCCACGTCACGGGTGCGGCGGCCGCCTCCCGATGCGCCCTTCCCCAGTCAATCTTGCACGACGCCGAACCCGCGCCGACGCGCTGGCACGGCCCATTACAGGAGACAACGATGCAAGTCCAACCGTACCTGACGTTCTACGGTCGCGCCGACGAAGCCCTTCAGTTCTACGAAAAGGCGCTCGGTGCGAAGACGATGTTCAAGATGCACTTCAAGGATGGGCCGCCGAACCCCGACCACCCGATGTCGCCGGAGATGGCCGACAAGGTGATGCACGCGAGCTTCACGATCGGCGACTCGATGATCATGTGCTCGGACGGCGACTGCAGCCAGCCGGCCGGCGCCGCGCACGCCGGTTATTCGCTGTCGCTGAACCCGGCGACGGTCGACGAAGGGCAGAAGCTGTTCAATGCGCTCGCCGACGGTGGCGAAGTGACGATGCCGTTCGGCAAGACGTTCTGGGCGCTCGGCTTCGGGATGGCGAAGGATCGTTTCGGCGTGCACTGGATGGTCAACGTCGAGGACCTGTCGCAACGCGAGGCACTCGCGAAACACGCGCAGGGCTGATGCAAGAGGAACGCCCGCCACGTTGCGGTGGCGGGCGTTTTCGTTGCCGCGCGACGCATGCGCGGCACACCGCCGCGCATGCCGCCGCCGTCAGCCCTCGACGACGTCGAGATAGTCCTCCGGCCGCGTGCGGTCTTCCGCGTGCGCCATGCCCATCACGCGCACCAGCACGCTCACCGCCACCGCCACCACCAGGTTCACGATCAGCGACCAGACGGCCGCGTAGCCGGGAATCGCGAGGCCGAACAGGTGGATCGTGAAGATCGAGCCGGCCAGCTTCAGCGAAATCGCCATCCACGTGCCGCACACGATGCCTGCCGCCCAGCCGGCCAGCAAACCGCGATGGTCGAGCATGCGCGTGTACAGGCCGAGCACGATCGCAGGCAGCGTCTGGATGATCCAGATCCCGCCGAGCAGCTGCAGCTGGATCGCGTAGGTCAGCGGCAGCCCGAGGATGAACGCGACCGCGCCGACCTTCACGATCAGCGACACGAGCTTCGCGACGTGCGTCTCCTGCTCGTGCGTCATGTTGCGGTTCACGAACTCGCGGTGGATGTTGCGCGTGTACAGGTTCGCGGCCGCGATCGACATGATCGCCGCCGGCACCAGCGCACCGATGCCGATCGCCGCGAACGCGACACCGACGAACCACGACGGGAAGTACTCGAGGAACAGCGCGGGCACCGCGAAGTTCGGACCGAACGCCTTGAAGTACGGCGCGTACTGCGGCATGTCCTTCACGCCCGACGCGAGCGCCATGTAGCCGAGCAGCGCGAGCAGGCCGAGCACGAACGAGTACGCGGGCAGCATCGCCATGTTGCGGCGAATCGAGTTGCCCGACGACGACGACAGGATCGCCGTGACCGAGTGCGGGTACAGGAACAGCGCGAGCGCCGAGCCGATCGCGAGCGTCGCGTACGCGCTGTAGCCGTTCAGGCTCGCCGCATCGGGCGCCTTCAGCAGCAGCTTCGCCGGCGGCACGCTCGCGAAGATGTGCCCGAAGCCGCCGAGCTTCGCCGGGATCACGACGACGGCCGCCGCGATCGTGATGTAGATCAGGATGTCCTTCACGATCGCGATCATGGCCGGGGCACGCAGCCCCGACGTGTACGTGTACGCGGCGAGGATCGCGAACGCGATGATCAGCGGCAGGTCGCCGACGAAGCCGGTCGTGTCGAAGCCGAGCGCGCCGATCACCACTTCGATGCCGACGAGCTGCAGCGCGATGTACGGCATCGTCGCGACGATGCCCGTCACCGCGATCGCCAGCGCGAGCATCCGGCTGCCGTAGCGCGCGTTGACGAAGTCGGCGGACGTCACGTAGCCGTGCCGCTTCGCGATGCTCCACAGCTTCGGGAACACGACGAACGCGAACGGATAGATCAGGATCGTATAAGGCAGCGCGAAGAAGCCCATCGCGCCGGCGCCGAACACGAGCGCGGGCACCGCGACGAACGTGTAGGCCGTGTAGAGGTCGCCGCCGAGCAGGAACCACGTGACGATCGTGCCGAAGCGGCGTCCGCCGAGGCCCCATTCGTCGAGATGGGCGAGATCGCCGCGCCGCCAGTTCGCGGCCAGGAAACCGATGATCGTGACGCCGATGAACAGCAGGACGAAGACGAAGGTTGCGCCGAGATTCATCGCGCACCTCCCTGCGGGCCGCCCGCCTTCCACGCGTTCTTGGTCTTGAAGTACACGAACGCGGTGATCACCGCGCTGATGAAGACCCAAAGCAGCTGATACCAGTAGAAAAACGGAAAACCGAACATCTGCGGTTCGATCTTGCTGTACGACGGTACCCAGACCATCGCAATCAGCGGCAGTACCAGCAGCCAGAGCCAGCGCTTCGCGGCCCGGTTGGCGTCGGCATCGTGAGCCATGACGTCTCCTCTTCTTTCCCGGATATCGATCTTGTTGAGCGGGTACGGCGCCGGGAGGAGCGGCGAAACGGGTAGGCTGCGGCTCCCCTGGCTTCGCGCCAGTATAGGAGCCGCGAGCACGCGGTCAAGCAGGGGCGAACCCGAGGTGATCCGCCCCTTGTCGCATGGTTGCACCGGGCTGCCGCCGGTGCGTGAAGCGTCAGATCGCGAACGAGGCGTCGCGTGCGCCGGTCGTTTCTTTCAAAGCTTTCACCCACTTGCGCGCGGGCAGCTTCAGCGTGTCCTCGATCAGCTTCGCGCGGGCGTCGAGCTGCGCGAACGGCACGTCGAGCGCCGGGCCCGAGAACGCGATCGCGATCCGGTTGCCGTCGTGCACTTCGGGCAGCGCGATCACGCGATGATCGAACGCCGCGTTCAGGTGCTTCATGTTGCGCACGAAGCTCGGATGATCGCCGAACAGGTTGATCGTCGCGATGCCCGCCTCCGCGAGACAGCCGCGCACCGCGCGGTAGAACGCGACGCTGTCGAGCACGGGGCCGCGCGCGGTCGCGTCGTACAGGTCGATCTGGATCGCGCCCGTCGTGCCGCGGTTGGCCGGGTCGTTGACGAAGTCCCACGCGTCGGCTTCATGCACGACGAGGCGCGCGTCGTCGGGCGGCAGCGCGAACATCGTGCGCGCGGCGACGATCACGGCCGGATTCAGTTCGACGGCCTCGACCTTCGCGTCCGGCAGGAAACGGTGCGAGAACTTGGTCAGCGCGCCGGTGCCGAGCCCGAGCTGGACGATCCGCTCGGGCGTTTCGAGGAACAGCAGCCATGCCATCATCTGCTGCGCGTATTCGAGCTCGATGGCGAGCGGCTTCGAGATCCGCATCGCGCCCTGCACCCATTCGGTACCGAAGTGCAGGAAGCGCACGCCGCCTTCTTCGGAGAACGTAACGGGCGCGAAGCGCGGCTTGCGCGGCGCTTCGAGCACCGGCACGTCGTCGTGTTCGTCGATGTCCGGGCGACACTTCACGCGCGGCGGCTGGAGCTTTTCGGAGCCGTTGTACGAGGACGGCTTGCCTTGCTTGAATGCACGCGCCTCGGCGGACGCGCGCTTGATCAGTCGGGTCATGATTGAATCTCGCTGGGTGATGCTGGTTTTGGCGGACGAGAGGATAGCATTGGTGCGTGATGGCGGCCGCGACGCGCGGTGCACGATCCCGGATGCCGTCGACGCGAGGCTGCCTTCACCGATCGAAGGAGGACACATGACATCGAACGACAGGAAGATCTGGTTTCCGGCGAAACGCTACGGCTGGGGATGGGGTTTGCCGGTCGCGTGGCAGGGCTGGGTCGTGCTGCTGCTGTTCGCGGCCGGCATCATCGCGACTGCGTGGCGGGTGCCGCCGCAACGCTCGCCGCTTGCATACGCCGTTTGCATCGCGGTGTGGGTCGCGCTGCTGATTGCGGTGTGCTGGCTCAAAGGCGAGAAGCCCCGGTGGCGATGGGGCGAGGACGATTGACGATCGTGCCGAACCGGCATCGGCCGTCGACACCGGAATTCCAGCTCCCGCTCGAACGACGGCATTGCCTTCGCCGGGCTCGACGAAGGCAGCACGAGCGTCTCGTACCCGGCCTGGCCGATCACGTCGGCAAAGCGCCCCGCCATCTTGCCGTTGAAGCACACGCGCTTCAGCCGCGGCGCATGCTCGCGCAACGAATCGAAATCGTTCGGTCTTGCTTTCCGGATCGCCGAATCGAGACTGCCCTGGCGATGGCAGGCATCGAGCACGTCCCGAATGCCGATGCCATGCGAAGGCACGCACACGAGCCGCGCGTCGTACGACAGCGCATGCAGCATCGGCTCGCCGAGCAGCCGCCAGAACGGGTTGCCATTTTGTTCAGTTTGACATCGGCGTCGGTCAGACAGCATGCTGCTGTCGCACCTGCATGCTCTTTCGACGTGACCTGTACGCAGTAACGTCATCGAAGCCTGCCAACATCCGTTCCGGCCATACCTGCTCCATCACACGGGATTTCGCATTCATGAGTCACATCCACTTCATCGGCGGGGAAAAAGGCGGCGTCGGCAAATCGCTCGCCGCCCGTGTGCTGGCCCAGTATTTCATCGATCGGAGCGTGCCCTTCGTGGGCTTCGATACCGACCGATCGCACGGCGCGCTACTGCGGTTCTATGCCGATTTTGCCGCGCCTGCCGTGCTCGACCAGCACGACAGCCTCGATCCGGTCATGGAATCGGCGCTCGAAGATCCGCAGCGGCGCATACTGGTCGACCTCGCGGCCCAGACGCGGCAGTCGCTCGCAAGATGGCTCGACGATTCGGACGTGCTCGATTTTGCCGCAGAACACGGCCTCACGTTGACGTGGTGGCACGTGATGGACACCGGGCGCGATTCGGTCGATCTGCTGCGGCAATGGCTCGACGAATTCGGTGGACGAATCAAGCTGGCGCTGGTACTGAATGAAGTTCGCGGCGATCGCTTCGAGATTCTGGAGGCGTCCGGCGAACGCGAGCGGGCCGAGGCCCTCGGCGCCAGCGTGATTACGCTGCGCCGCCTGCCCGATACGACGATGCAGAAGATCGATCGTCAAAGCGCGAGCTTCTGGGCGGCGGTCAATCATCCCGACCGCGCCGCCACGGGGCTCGGCTTGCTGGAGCGGCAGCGCGTCAAGGTCTGGCTGCATCGTACTTACGAGGAGCTGGGCACGCTCGCCTTGTAGTGCGGGCCGCTGCGACGGCGCGGCGGGTGCGGCGAGTGGCCGGAATGGCTCATGCGGGGAAACTTGGAGGTTGCGATGGCCGATCACGACAGACTGCATCCACTCCGTCCGTTCCTGAAAAATTGGGTTTGGGAGCACGGCCGGATCGGGACGCGCTATCTCGACTGCGTCGATGGCGAAATCAAGTTCGATGCAGGCAAGAAATCGCATTTCGCTGCCGAGCAATATATCTACGTGCCGCTGGGCAAGAACACTGACGACGACGCATCCGCGGAGGGCCCCGCGATCTACGAGGAAGGACTTGCCCGCTTTTTGCGGGCCGCGCAACTGGGAACGCCAGGGGAAGCCGGTTCCGTAGCGGAGGTTCAGCGTGCGGTGCAGGACTGCGTGGAAATCGGCCTGTTCAGCGCGTATCAATGGGAGGCTCGACAGGCATTTGCCCGCTACGCGCAGGAACCCATGTTCGAGGACGAGATCCGCGCGGCGGTCGTCGACGACATCCGGCGAACGTACGTCGCCATGCGAGAGCAGCTGGCGCTGTACGACTTCAGTGTGCTCTACGGCTTGCCCACGCCGCTGCTGATCAGCGATACACCCTTCATCGACTGGCGCGTGATCGCCAGTCCGGCACTTCCGTTCGTCTCGCTTCCGCTGGGACCTTACTGCCTGCTGGTGGGCGCGCCGTCGGGCAGGAGTAGCCGAATCGGCCCGGTGGTCTGGAAGGCCGCTGCCGCGATGGGCCCGTTGAAGGACCACAACCGCCGGATCGAAGAGCACGCGCGTCTGTGGCTGGTGGCGACCACCGACGACCCACTCGTCGCCGCACAGGGTCGCATCACCGCGGCCAGGGGCGTCAGGCACCTGCCGCCGCCCGCCTGATAGCGCTGCTTCACCGACCCGGCCTCCACCGCGCCTCAGGTGCGAAGTGCACGCCAGAGCACCAGTTTCTGTTCGAACGACAACGTCGCGTTCGCTGGACTCGACGAAGGCAACACGAGCGTTTCATAACCCGCCGCGCCGATTACATCGGCAAACCGCCCCGCCGTCTTGCCGTTGAAGCAGACTTTCTTCAGCAACGGCGCGTGCTCGCGCAACGAAGCAAAGTCGTTCGGCTTCGCATTCCGGATCGCCGAATCGAGACTGCCTTGTCGATGGCAGGCATCGAGCACGTCCCAGACGCCGATGCCGTGCGCAAGCACGCGTTCGAGCCGTGCGTCATACGCGAGTTCGTGCAGCCCGGGTTCGCCGAGCACCGCGCCGAGCAGCCGCCAGAACTGGTTGCGTGGATGCGCGTAGTACTGCGCGGCATCGAGCGACGCCTCGCCCGGAAAGCTCCCGAGGATCATCGTGTGCGTATCCGGCGCGACGACCGGCGGAAAACCCCGCAGCATCACGCGTCCCCACGCGGCCCGACGGAGCGCGGCCCGTCGCCGTGCGCGGCGAGATGGCGCCACAGCGCCGGCAGCATGCACTCGGTGACCATCAGCGGCTTGCCGTGACGCTGAAACACCGAACGCCGCGCCGCGAACGCATGCGGCGCGCGCGCGCCGATGCCGAGCGCATGGCTCGCGAGCGCATACAGCGGATGACCGGCGATCACGCGCCGGCTGACGAGCGCCGAGCGCTCGACCTGCGGATCGCTGTACAGCAGCTCCGCGAGCGGCCGCGTGCGCAGCCGCCGCATCGCCTGCCACACGCCCTTGCTGGCCGCGAGCGGCGCGATGCTGTGCGCGGCGACGTACGGCACGCCGTCGACCGACAGGATCACCTCGCGCACCCACATCGGCGCGCGCGGCGCACAGGCAAGCGCGTCCGGCTCGTCGAACCACGGACCGTCGACGGCCTCGCGCGTCACGCGCACGCTCACGCGGCCGAGCCGCGCGAGATGGGCCGTCAACGATCCGCCGCGCGTCAGCCAGTCGCGCTGGTCGAGCGAGCAGCCCGGCCGCGGCGTCTCGCGCCAGCCGGCCTGACCGCCGTCGAATCGCATGCGCGGATTCACGCGGCGCGCGACAGCAGCAGCGCGTTGGTGCGCTTCACGAAGCTCGCCGGATCGTCGAGCATGCCGCCTTCGGCCAGCAGCGCCTGATCGAACAGCAGATGGCACCAGTCGCCGAAATCGGCGCCGTCGGCGTTCAGCTGCTTCACGAGCGCGTGCTCGGGATTGATCTCGAGGATCGGCTGCATCGCCGGCGCGTTCTGCCCTGCGGCCTTCAGCATCCGCTGCAGGTAGCCGCTCATGTCGTTGTCGTCCGCGACGAGGCACGACGGCGAATCGGTCAGGCGGAACGTGACGCGCACTTCCTTCACCTTGTCGCCGAGCGCTTCCTTCATCTTCTCGACGACCGGCTTGATCGCTTCGCCCGCCTGCTCCTGCGCCTTCTTCTCCTCGTCGTTCAGCTCGCCGAGATCGAGATCGCCGCGGGCCACGCTCGCGAGCGGCTTGCCGTCGAATTCATGCAGGAACGACAGCATCCATTCGTCGACGCGATCGGTCAGCAGCAGCACCTCGACGCCCTTCTTCCGGAACACTTCGAGGTGCGGGCTGTTCTTCGCGGCCTGCCACGTATCGGCGGTCACGTAGTAGATCTTGCTCTGCTCGGGCTTCATGCGCGACACGTAGTCGGCGAGCGACACGTCCTGAGCGTCGGTGTCGCCGTGCGTCGACGCGAAGCGCAGCAGCTTCGCGATGCGCTCGCGGTTCGCGTGATCCTCGCCGAGGCCTTCCTTCAGCACCTGGCCGAACGCGCCCCAGAACGTCTTGTACTTTTCCTTGCCGGTTTCGTCTTCCGCATTGGCGAGCTCCTCGAGCATCGACAGCGCGCGCTTGGTCACGCCTTCGCGGATCGCCTTCACGTCGCGGCTTTCCTGCAGGATCTCGCGCGACACGTTCAGCGGCAGGTCGGCCGAATCGACGACGCCCTTCACGAAACGCAGGTATTGCGGCAGCAGCTGCTCGGCGTCGTCCATGATGAACACGCGCTTCACGTACAGCTTCAGGCCGCCGCGATAGTCGCGGTTCCACAGGTCGAACGGCGCGTGCGACGGCACGAACAGCAGTTGCGTGTATTCGCTGCGGCCCTCGACGCGGTTGTGCGTCCAGGTGAGCGGATCCTGGTGATCGTGCGCGATGTGCTGGTAGAACTGCGTGTACTGCTCGTCGGTGACGTCGCTCTTCGAACGCGTCCACAACGCGCTCGCCTGGTTGACGGTCTCGTCCTCGTCCTTCAGGACCATCTCGCCCTTTTCCTGATCCCATTCTTCCTTGCGCATCAGGATCGGCAGCGCGATGTGGTCGGAGTACTTCTGGATGATCGACCGCAGGCGGTGCGACGACAGCAGCTCGTCCTCGCCCTCGCGCAGGTGCAGCGTGATCGTCGTGCCGCGCTGCGCGCGCTCGATCGCGTCGATCGTGAAGTCGCCCTCGCCCGCGCTTTCCCAGCGCACGGCTTGGTTCGCCGGCAGGCCGGCGCGGCGCGTCTCGACGGTGATCTTGTCCGCGACGATGAAGCCCGAGTAGAAACCGACGCCGAACTGGCCGATCAGCGCCGCGTCCTTCTGCTGGTCGCCCGACAGCTTCGTGAAGAATTCCTTGGTGCCCGAGCGCGCGATCGTGCCGAGGTTCGCGATCGCCTCGTCGCGGCTCATGCCGATGCCGTTGTCGTCGATCGTGATGGTGCGCGCGGCCTTGTCGTAGCCGATGCGGATGCGCAGGTTCGGATCGTTCTCGTACAGCGCGTTGTCCGCGAGCGCTTCGAAACGCAGCTTGTCGACCGCGTCGGACGCGTTCGACACCAGTTCGCGCAGGAAGATTTCCTTGTTGCTGTAGAGCGAATGGATCATCAGGTGGAGGAGTTGCTTGACCTCTGCCTGAAAGCTCATCGTTTCATGTGCCATGGATGCTGTTTCCTCTTACTTGAACAGGGATGGTGTGGCGCAGGCGCCCGGGGCGCGATGCCCGCGAGTCCGTGGAGGACGACCGCCCGGCGCCAGCGGTTTGCGCGCGTATCTGGGGACGGCGCGCGCGATTTCAAGACACGACGCGCCGCGTCACGACGCGCGCCGCACCGCCGAGTCGATATAGCCGGCCAGCAGCCCCGGCAGCGCCGGATCGCCGCAGTTCGCGACATTGAAGCGCATCCAGGTCGACGGCGACTGCTGCGGCGAGAACAGGCTGCCCGGCGTCAGCAGGAAGCCGGCCTCGTGCGCGACCGCCGCGAGCGCGTCCGAATCGACGCCCGTGTCGGCCCACAGGAACATCCCGGCCGCCGGCATCGTGAACAGCCCGAGCCCGGTGCGCTCGAGCATCCGCGCGGTCTTGTCGCGCACGCCGTCGAGCCGCGCGCGCAGCCGCTCGACGTGGCGCCGGTAATGCCCTTCGGTCAGGATCTTGTACAGCACGCGCTCGTTGAGCTCGGGCGTCGTCATCCCGACCAGCATTTTCTGGTCGGTGACCGCCTTCGCGATCTCCGGCGCGCACGCCACGTAACCGACCCGCAGGTTCGCCGCGAGCGTCTTCGAATAGCTGCCGAGGTAGATCACGCGCTTCAACTGGTCGAGGCTCGCGAGGCGCGTGGCCGGATAACTCGGCGGGCACAGGTCGCCGTACACGTCGTCCTCGACGACGAGGAAATCGTACGCCTCCGCGAGCTTCAGGATCCGGAACGCCTGCGCGGCCGACAACGACGTGCCGGTCGGGTTCTGCAGCACCGAGTTGATCACGAGCATCTTCGGCCGCCACATCTGCACCAGCGTTTCGAGCGCGTCGAGATCGGGGCCGTCGGGCGTGTACGGCATCCCGACGAGCTGCGCGCCCTGCGCCGCGAAGCGCCCGAACATCTGGAACCACGCGGGATCGCCGACGATCACCGCGTCGCCGGGCCGCATGTAGATCCGCGAAATCAGGTCGATCGCCTGCGTGATCCCCGAGACGAGCACGATCTGCTCGGGTTTCGCGCCGATCTCGACTTCGGCGAGGCGCGTCTGCAGTTGCTGGCGCAGCGGCAGGAAGCCCTGCGCGGTGCCGAAACCGAGCATCTGCGCGCCCGACTGGCGCCCCAGCGCGCGCAGCGCGCCGGTGATCAGCTCGCCGTCGAGCCAGCGGCCCGGCAGGTAGCCGAGGCCCGGCCCCTTCTCCGGGCTGACGGTGTGCAGCATGTTGCGCAGCAGCCAGACGACGTCGATCGTGTTGTGCACGGGCGCGGCCTCGGCCACGCGCGCGACGCCGTCGGCCGGCTGCGGGCCGGCGCCCGTGCGCTCGCGCACGTAGAAGCCCGAGCCGCGCCGCGAGTCGAGGTAGCCCTGTGCGACGAGGCGCTCGTACGCCTCGACGACGGTGAAACGCGACACGCTCTTGTCGAGCGCGAGCTTGCGGATCGACGGCATCCGCATGCCGGGACGGAACACGCGTTCGTCGATGCGCCGCCGCGCCCACTGGACCAGCTGGTCGACGAGCGTGAGCGTGGCCGTGTCGTGCGGCGCGGGAATCTGGGCGAGTGGGACGATGGACATGGGCGGCAGCTCCAACTGTACCGAAGGCTATCGCGCCGATTGTACCGTTACTGTGCCGGTAACGCCGATTACAGTTGACCGGAATGGCGCGTGTGCGGCCGTTGCTCCGGCCCCGCCGCACTGGCGCCGCGCCGCCCGGCCCGCGTCGCGGCCGGTGCGCCGGCCAGGCCGGCTACCGCCCGGCGCCTCGCCCGCCTACCATGACACTTTCGCTTCCCGACCGACGTTCATGCCAGCCCGCTCCCTGACACTCGACCATCTCGTGATCGCCGCGCGCACGCTCGACGAAGGCGTTCGCCATGTCGCCGACGCGCTCGGCATCGATCCGGCCGGCGGCGGCCGCCACCCGCTGATGCGGACCCACAATGCGCTGTTCGGCGCGTGGGGCGGGCTCTACCTCGAAGTGATCGCGATCGACCTCGACGCGCCTGCCGCGGACGACGGCGCGAAGCCGCCGCGCGCACGGCTGTTCGGCCTCGACGATCCGGCGATGCACGCACGGCTCGCGCAGGGCCCGTTCCTCGCGCACTGGGTCGCGCGCGTCGACCGCCCGCGCCAGCTTGCCCTGTGGCAGAGCCAGTACCCGGCCCGCATCGCGCCCGTGGTCGCGATGAGCCGCGGCGACCTGCGCTGGGGCCTCACGGTGCCCGACGACGGCAGCTTCCCCGCCTGGCAGGGCTCGGGCGACGGGCTCGCGCCGTCGCTGATCCAGTGGGACAGCCCGCGCCACCCGGCCGAGTCGCTGCCGGGCAACGGCGTCGCGCTGAAGGCGCTCAAGGGCACCCACCCGCGTGCCGACGTCATCCGCGAGCAGCTCGACTGGCTCGGTGCCGCCCACCTGCTCGATCTCGACGCGGGTGAAGGTCCGCCCGCGCTCGTGGCCGAATTCGATACGCCGCAAGGCGCACGTACGCTGCGCTGAACGCGCCGCCGCGTTCCCGACGACAACGACCTGCAATACGGAGACACCGCCACATGAATTCGCGCGAAACCCGGGGCATGCTGCTCGGCCTGATCGGCGTGATGATCTTCAGCCTGACGCTGCCGATGACGCGAATCGTCGTGTCCGAACTCAACCCGCTGCTCAACGGGCTCGGCCGCGCGCTCGCCGCCGCCGTGCCGGCCGGCCTGCTGCTGTGGTGGCGCCGCGAGGCGCTGCCGACCCGCGCGCAACTGAAAAGTCTCGCGATCACGTCGGCCGGCGTGATCATCGCGTATCCGGTGTTCTCCGCGTGGGCGATGAAATCGGTGCCGGCGTCGCACGGCGCGGTCGTCAACGGGCTGCAGCCGCTGTTCGTCGCGCTGTACGCGGCGTGGCTGTCGCACGAGCGGCCGTCGAAGGCGTTCTGGGCCAGCGCGGTCGCGGGCAGCGCGCTCGTGATCGCGTTCGCGCTGCGCGACGGCGGCGGCACCCTGCAGGCCGGCGACGCGCTGATGCTCGTCGCGGTCGGCATCGGCGCGCTCGGCTACGCGGAAGGCGCGCGCCTCGCGCGCCAGATCGGCGGCTGGCAGGTGATCTGCTGGGCGCTCGTCGTGTCGGCGCCGTTCCTCGTGCTGCCGGTCGGCTGGCTCGCGTGGATGCAGCATGCCGCGCATCCGGGCCCGCTCGCGCCGCGCACGTGGCTCGCGTTCGGTTACGTGACCCTTTTTTCGCAATTCATCGGCTTTTTCGCCTGGTATGCGGGGCTCGCGATGGGGGGCACCGCACGTGTCGGCCAGGTGCAGCTGCTGCAGATTTTCTTCACGATCGCCTTTTCCGCCCTGCTGTTCGGCGAGACCGTCACGCCGTCGACGTGGCTGTTCGCGGCGGCCGTGATCGCCACCGTGGTGCTCGGGCGCCGCTCGGCAGTGGCCACGGCCCCGCGTCCCGCTCGCGCCGGTTGATGAGGTGCGCCATAATGTTTGTTTTGCCTGATCGGTTTTGCCCACCCGGCCGCGAAGGCTCGATCGCGCTCGCGCCTGCCCACCCGGCGGTGTCGAAACGATTCGCCCGAACGACCTTTCTTGACTGACCACGATATCCGAACGAGGAGACTATGAATCCGAGCGACCTGCATCCGCCGCACTGGCAGCTTTCCGAACGCGCCCGCAAGCTGACGAGCTCTGCGATCCGCGAGATCCTGAAGGTCACGGAACGCCCCGAGGTCATCTCGTTCGCCGGCGGCCTGCCCGCCCCCGCGACGTTCCCGGCCGAGCGCATGCGCGCCGCCGCCGACCGCGTGCTGCGCGACGCGCCGGCCGCCGCGCTCCAGTACAGCGCGACCGAAGGCTACCTGCCGCTGCGCGAATGGATCGCCGAGCGCTACAGCGTGCGCGTGTCGCAGGTGCTGATCACGACCGGCTCGCAGCAGGCGCTCGACCTGCTCGGCAAGGCGCTCGTCGATCCGGGCAGCCCGATCCTGGTCGAAACGCCGACCTACCTCGGCGCGCTGCAGTCGTTCTCGCTGTACGAGCCGCGCTACGTGCAGGTGCCGACCGACGAACAGGGCCTGCTGCCGGAAGGCCTGACACCCGAACTCACGCAAGGCGCGCGCCTGCTGTACGCGCAACCGAACTTCCAGAACCCGACCGGCCGCCGCCTGCCCGTCGAGCGCCGCCGCGCGCTCGCCGCGTTCGCGCAGTCGAGCCCGTTCCCGGTGCTGGAGGACGATCCGTACGGCGCGCTGAACTATCGCGGCGAACCGCTGCCGACGATGCTGTCGATGGCGCCCGACCACGTCGTGCACCTCGGCACGTTCTCGAAGGTGCTCGCACCGGGCCTGCGGATCGGCTACATCATCGCGCCCGAGGAACTCCACTTCAAGCTCGTGCAGGCCAAGCAGGCCACCGATCTGCACACGCCGACGCTCACGCAGCGCATCGCGCACGAAGTGATCAAGGACGGCTTCCTCGACGAGCACATCCCGACGATCCGCGAGCTGTACAGCGCGCAGTGCGACGCGATGCTCGGCGCGCTGGCGCGTCACATGCCGGAAGGCGTCACGTGGAACCGCCCGGAAGGCGGGATGTTCATCTGGGTGAACCTGCCCGCGCAGATCGACAGCATGAAGCTGCTCGCCGCGGCCGTCGACAACCACGTCGCCTTCGTGCCGGGCGCGCCGTTCTTCGCGGACGACGCGCAGCAGAACACGCTGCGCCTGTCGTTCGTGACGGTGCCGCCCGAGAAGATCGAGGAAGGCGTCGCGCGCCTCGGCAAGCTGCTGCGCGAGCGCCTCTGATCCCCTTTTTCCTGTCACGACTCTCTACGAGGAATCGATTACATGGCTAACGTCTACGACAAGCTGAAGTCGCTCGGCATCGAGCTCCCGACCGCCGGCGCACCGGCCGCCGCCTACGTGATGAGCGCGCAAAGCGGCAACACGGTGTACCTGTCGGGCCACATCGCGAAGAAGGACGGCAAGGTCTGGGCCGGCAAGCTCGGCGCCGACCTGCAGACGGAAGACGGCAAGGCGGCCGCGCGCGCGATCGCGATCGACCTGCTCGCGACGCTGCACGCGCATACCGGCGACCTGAACAAGGTCACGCGCATCGTGAAGCTGATGAGCCTCGTCAACTCGACGCTCGACTTCACGGAACAGCACGTCGTGACGAACGGCGCGTCGGAGCTGATCGCCGAGGTGTTCGGCGACGCCGGCAAGCACGCCCGCTCGGCCTTCGGCGTCGCGCAGATCCCGCTCGGCGCATGCGTCGAGATCGAGCTGATCGCCGAAGTCGCGTAACGGGCCCGGCACGATGTCCGGCCGCCTCGTCCGCTTCAAGCAGGTCGACGTGTTCTCGTCGGTGCCGTTCAAGGGCAATCCGCTGGCCGTGGTGTTCGACGCCGATTCGCTCGGCGACGACGCCATGCTCGAGATCGCCCGCTGGACGAACCTGTCGGAAACGACGTTCCTCTGCACGCCGACCGATCCGGAAGCCGACTACCGCGTCCGGATCTTCACGACGGGCGGCGAATTGCCGTTCGCCGGCCACCCGACGCTCGGCACCGCGCATGCGTTCCTGGAAAGCGGTGCGCGGCCGCGCACGCCGGGCCGGCTGATCCAGCAGTGCGGGGTCGGCCGGGTCGCGCTGCGCGAGCAGGCCGGCGGCTGGGCGTTCGCCGCGCCGCCGGCACGCGTCACGCCGCTCGACCGTTCGGACTACGCGGCGCTGGCCGCCGCGCTGCGCAGCGACGCGCTCGACCTCGATGCCGAGCCGTGCGCGGTCGACAACGGCGCGCCGTGGCTGGTCGTGCGGCTGAAGTCGGCCGACGCGTGCATCGGCCTGTCGCCCGATCCGGTCGCGCTGGAAGCGCTGACCCGCCGCTACGGCGTGGACGGCCTCGCCGCCTACGCGCCGCACGCCGAAGGCGGCCCCGCGACGTTCGAGATCCGCTGCCTGATGACGGGCGGCCAGTTCGGCACCCCCGGCGAGGATCCCGTCACCGGCAGCGCGAACGCCGCGCTGGCCGGGCTGCTGACGCGGCAGAATCGCCGCCCCGGCCCGTCGTACACGGCCCGCCAGGGCACGGCGATCGGCCGCGACGGCCGTATCGCCGTCCGCTACGACGAAGACGGCACGACATGGATCGGCGGCGACGTCGTGACGGTCGTCGACGGCACCTTCCGGTCGCCTGCCTGACATTCCGCGATGTGCGATGGCGCCGGCTCGTTCGGCGCCCTACGCTTCGCCCAACTATCGCAAAAACGTTCCAGCCAGTAATATCGGGCCTAATCCGTTGTTTCGGACGTCTGTCCATGGTTGCGCATCCCGCGAACGAACAGACGCCGGGATAACCCCAACCCAAGCCAGCCATCCGGACGGATGGCGCACGCGAGCAGGACGCCACCCGCTTCGATGAGCTCCGCCCGGTCCAACCACACGCCGCCGAACCGGCCGCTGCGCACGCCGCGCAAATCGCGCCGGCGGGCGCTATTTGCGATCCCGCTGCTCGGGATGCTGGCGCTCGCGTTGCTGTGGGCCGTGATCATCGCGCGGCTGTCGGTGGAAAAGGACAGCGCGTACAAGGAAGCGGCGGCCTCCGCCGCGATCCTCTCCTCCGCGCTCGAGCAGCATACGGTCAAGGCGATCCACCAGGTCGACCAGATCACCCGCTTCGTCAAGTTCGAATTCGAGAAGTCCCCCGCGCACTTCAACCTCGCGAGCGCCGTCGAAAAAGGCGTCGTGCCGAGCGATACGCTGATCCAGGTGTCGCTGGTCAACGCGAAGGGCATCCTGTTCGCGAACACGGCCGAACTTCATCCGCAGCCGATCAACCTGTCCGACCGCGAGCACTTCAAGGTCCACCTCGCGCACAACGACGACCGCCTGTTCATCAGCAAACCCGTGCTCGGCCGCGTGTCGAGCCACTGGACGCTGCAGATGACGCGGCGCCTGAACAACCCGGACGGCAGCTTCGCGGGCATCGTCGTCGTGTCGGAAGACCCGAGCTACTTCACCAACGACTTCTACAACAACGCGGCGATCGGCAAGGAAGGCGTGATCGCGGTGGTGTCCGACACGGGTACGGTGCTCGCGCGGCGCACGGGTTCGCTGAACAACGCGCCCGGCGCGTTTTCGGCATCGGGCGTCTACCCGATCGCCGAGCGCGTGACGGGCACGATCATCGACCCGATCGACGGCGTGACGCGCATCGTGTCGTACCGCCACCTCGACGGCTATCCGCTCGCCGTGATGGTCGGGCTGTCGCAGACGGAAGAGTTCGCGGACTACTACCACACGCGCAACGTCTACCTGTTGATGACGAGCTTCATCACGCTCGCGATGCTCGCGTTCTTCGGCGTCGCGACGGGCCTGATCGGCAAGCTGCTCGGCCGCGAGCGCGAGATGACGCAGCTTGCCGAATACGACCTGCTCACCGGCCTCGCGAACCGCTACGCGACGCTGCGCGGGCTGCGCAACGACGTGTCGATGCCGGCGAGCCTGTCGCGGCTCGGCCTGCTGTTCATCGATCTCGACAACTTCAAGACCGTCAACGACACGCTCGGCCACAACGCCGGCGACATCGTGCTGCAGATGACCGCGTCGCGCCTGGCCGATGCGGTCGGCGACGAAGGCTCGCTCGCGCGCATCGGCGGCGACGAGTTCGTCGTCGTGATGAAGGGCGACGACGTCGAGCGGCGCGCGGTGCGGCTCGCCGAAGCGATCATCCGGATGTTCGGCGAGCCGTTCGACGTGCGCGGCAGTTCGTTCGTGCTGCATGCGAGCATCGGCATCGCGCTGCACACCGTCGCGAACGAAAGCGAGATCGACCTGCTGAAGAAGGCCGACCTCGCGATGTACAGCGCGAAGGACGCCGGCAAGAACTGCTACCAGTTCTATGCGCCGCACCTGTCGCACCGCGCCGATCACCTGATGCGCTGGGAACAGCAATTGCGCGTCGCGCTCGCCGAGGGGCAGCTGTTCCTCGCGTACCAGCCGAAGATCGACCTCACGCACCGGTACATCACCGGCTTCGAGGCGCTCGCGCGCTGGGATCACCCCGAGCACGGGATCATCTCGGCGAACGAATTCATTTCGATCGCAGAATCGACGGGCCTGATCGTGCCGATCGGCGACTTCGTGATCCGCACCGCGTGCGAGCAGATCGCGCGCTGGCGCGACGAGGGCCACGACACGCTGACGCTCGCGGTCAACATCTCGCCCGTGCAGTTCTGGCGCGGCGACCTGATCGAGACGATCTCGCGCACGCTGCTGGAAACCGGCATCGACGCGAACCGGCTCGAACTCGAAATCACCGAGACCGCGATGATGGAATATCCGGAGCTCGTGTCCGAGAAGATCGTCGCGCTGAAGAAGCTCGGCATCCGCATCGCGCTCGACGATTTCGGCACCGGCTATTCGTCGCTGTCGTACCTGCACCGCTTCTCGGTCGACACGCTGAAGGTCGACCGCTCGTTCGTGCAGGCAATCCCGAACGATCGCAGTGTGTGCGTGATGGTGTCGTCGATCGTGCATCTCGCCCGCTCGCTCGGCCTGACCGTCGTCGTCGAAGGCACGGAAACCGAGGAGCAGATCACCTGGCTGTCCGCGCTCGGCGAGATCGAGGCACAGGGCTTCCTGTTCTCGCGCCCGGTGCCGGCCGACGCGATTCCCGCCCTGATCGCGCGCTTCGGCGTGCGCGGCGACCATCCGAACGTCATCGCCCATCGCGCGACCGGCAGCACGGGCGCCTGAGCGGCGAAACCGCCGCTATCACGGCGCGCGTTGCGCACCGCCGCAATTGTTGCGTTTCCCGATCCGATCGTTTAGTTCATTAACTAGCGTTTTCGCGCATGGCAGTGTCACGATGCGCGGCGGACAATCGGGAGGGCCTACGTGTCGGCGGGCCGCCGGCATGGCCATACGCGAGAGATCCGGCCCTGCGCCAACCACACAACCATGACTACCGTCGAAGTCGAAGCGACCGCTCGTGTCGAAGAGGCACAGGCATCCCTATGGACCTTGTTCAAGGTCGTCGCCGGTATTTCCGCGCTCTCGTGGGGCGGGCTTTCGATGATGGCGCAGCTCGAACGCCACTACGTTGAACGGCTGCAGCGCATCGAACCGCACGTATTCGGCGATCTCGTCGCGCTCGCCTGGCTCGTGCCGGGCCCGGTCGGCTGCAACGTGGCGGTGCAGGTCGGCCAGACGCTGCACGGCCGCGCCGGCGCCTGGGTTGCCGGTATCGCGAGCGTGCTGCCGTTCTCGATCCTGATGACGCTGTTCGCGATCTTTTATCAGACGCCGCTCGTGCGCTCGCTGGCCGCGCCGATGCTGATCAATCACTTCGGGATGGTGCTCGCCGCGCTGATCGGCGTCACGTGGGTCAAGCAGCTGCGCGCGCTCGCGCGCACGCGGCTCGAGCAGGCGATCGCCGCGCTGTCGACGATTCTGCTCGCTTTCGCGCATACTCCCGCCGCTTTCGTCGGGATTCTCTTCGCCGCGTTTGCAGCGGGCTGGCTGACGGGGCCGACCCAGCGCGACGCGGTCGAATTCACGCTGTCGAAGCGCGACCGCAACCTGCTCGTGCTGCTCGGTGTGCTCGTCGCGCTGTTCGCGGTGCCGCTGCCAGGCGATTACCAGGCGCAGCTACTGTGGCCGCGCCTCGCAGGCGCCGGCATGACGCTGTTCGGCGGCGGCTTTTCCGCGCTGCCGGTGCTCAAGACGCTGTTCGTGTCGCCGGCGACGGGCATCTCCGATCATGACTTCACGCTGGCGTTCGCGCTGTCGCCGGTGGCGCCGGGCCCGCTGCTGAACGTCGTGCCGTTTCTCGGCTACCTGACCGACGGCTGGGTCGGCGCGCTGCTCGCGACGGCCGCGCTGTTCATCCCGTCGGGATGCCTCGTCGTGTTTGCGCAGAACCACCTGTCCCGGCTCAAGCGCCACGCGCGCTTCGAGCACGGCATGCGCCTGCTGCGCGCGGCGACCACGGGCTTTCTTGTCGTCGCCGTCGCGAAGATCCTGCATCGCGAGCCGGCCGACCCGGTTTACTGGCTGACGGGCGCCTTCGCGACGCTGTGCTTCGCGCGCTTCAAGGTGCCCGTCTATGCCGTCTACGGCGCGGTCGCCGTGGCGTGCGGCGTGTGGCTGTGGGCCGCCTCGCACTGACAGGCCCCCGCAGCCCTGCTCCACCGGCCGCCACCGGCGCGCCGCCCCTCCTCAACCGGCCTGCACCGCGACCCGGCGAGCCATCCAGCGGGCCCGCAGCGCGTCATACGCGAGATTGAAGCAGAACGTGTAAGGCAGGAAGAACAGCACGATGCCGAGGTCGAGCAGCAGTGCCTCGACGAGGCTCACGTTCAGCCACCACGCGGCCACCGGCACCACCATCGCGACGAGGCCGAGCTCGAACATGACCGCGTGCGCGATCCGCATGCCGAGCGTGCGCTTCAATCCCGCGCGACGCTCGAAGCGGTCGAACAGCGTGTTGAACGCCATGTTCCACGCCATCGCGATCAGCGACACCATCACCGTCAGCACGCCGACGTGCGACACCGGCATGTCCAGCAGCCATGCACCGATCGGCGCGCACAGCGCGATCGCGACCAGCTCGAACGTCAGCGCGTGCAGCAGCCGTTCCGTCACCGTTTTGTTCACCTGTTTCATGATGCCCTCCTATTCGTTACGTCATGCATGTCGGCCATTTTGATCGGCGATACCGGTTGAATCCAGTTTGTTATCATCGGTTTTGCCGATAACAAGAAGTCTGGAGCACCGCATGCACCACGCCCCCGAAGCCCTGCTCGCATTCGCCGAGGCCGCGCTGCTCGGCTCGTTTACGGCCGCCGCACGCAAGCTCGGCAAACGCCAGTCGACCATTTCGGAAGCCATCGCGAACCTCGAAATCGATCTCGGCGTGCAGCTGTTCGACCGCTCGACGCGCGCGCCGACCCTGACCGACGCCGGCCGCGCGCTGTTGCCGCAGGTGCAGCGCGCGCTCGAGGCCAGCGCGGCGATCGACCGAACGGCCGCGCGGCTCGCGCACGGCGAGGAAGCGCGGCTGACGCTCGTCGTGTCCGACACGTACCAGTCGAAACGCTACGAGGAAACGCTGATGGCGCTCGAGCGGCGCTTTCCGGCGCTCGAGCTCGAATGCCAGATCGCCGAACACGAGGACGTGCTCGACCTGATACAGCAGGGCCGCGCGCAGCTCGGGCTGATGGCCGCGCGCGCGGCCTACCCGGCCGATATCGGCGCTGCGACGGTGGCGGAGGAATCGGAGATCGGGCTGTTCGTCGGGCGCACGCATGCGCTCGCCGAATACGGCGACGCCGAGGTGCCGCACGCGGCGCTGCGCGACGTGCGCGAGCTGCGCCTCAATACCTATGTGAAAACGGAAGGCCGCGGCACTGACGACCGGATCGTCGTCGGCACGCAGCACTGGCTGGCGCCCAGCTACCTGATGCTGCTGGAGATGGCCGTACTGGGGTTCGGCTGGGCGGAACTGCCGCGCTGGATGGTCGAGCACTTCGCGCGCGATCGCCTGTGCGAGCTGCGCTCACGCGGCTGGCCGCGCCGCGTGCGCGTGGATGCGGTCTGGTCGCGCAACCGGCCGCTCGGCCCGGCCGGCGCGTGGTTGCTCGATGCGATGCTGGCCGCGTAGCGGCGCGAGCGACCCGGCCGGCAGCCCGCGGCGAGCGATCAGAACCCGCGCGACAGCACGGCCGCGCCGATCGTGACGACGCCGAGCACGAGATTGACGACGACGAGCAGGCGCACGGCATTCACCGCGCGCGCGCCGTCCGGCCAGTTCTGCGCCTGCACCGCGCGGCGGATGCGCGGGAACAGCGCGAAGCGGATATGGCCGAAGATCAGCATCATCACGACGCCGAGCCCGGCCATCGCGTGCAGCGACCACGTCGCGTGCGCGCCGCCGAATTCCACGAGCAGGAAGCCGCCGGACAGCAGGATCACGATCACGGAACCGGCCACCCAATTGAAGAAACGGCCGAACACGCCTTCGATCAGCGGCAACCGGAGCTGCGGCGACAGGTCGGACAGCGCCGGGCGCAGGCAGAAGTGCGCGAAAACCATCCCGCCCACCCACACGGCAACGGCCAGCAGGTGAAGAAACAGCGCGACGGCAACAGCGTGGGACATGGCGACAATCCTGTGATGAGTGGGGACCAGCGAACGGCCGCGTCGCGCGCGGCATCAAGCGACGTTCGACCGGCCAATTGCGTCCCGGTTCAGACCCCCGGCGCGATTTCACATTATTTTGCAAGTTCCGCGTGACAGCGCCACACGTGGCTTACCCGAATCGCCGCATCAAAACAAAAGGCCGCCCACCCGCCGAAGCGGATGGGCGGCCTGTCGATCGCGGCCGAACCGGGCCCGGCGTCAGCCGAGCAGCGGGCGCAGTTCGTTGACGACCTTGAGCTTCGTCTCCGGCGCGCGGCCCTTGCGTGCGCGCTTGCCGATGTGCGGCGCGAGCCCGGCGTACGACAGCGTCTCGTCCTGCGCCTTGCCGCCGCGGCCGGTACCGATCAGCACGACGCCGGCCGGATCGATCGCCAGCGCCTGCACGAGCGTTTCCTTGTCGTCGAGCGCCATCAGGATCACGCCGCGCCCGCCGCCGGACAGCGTCTTCATCTCGTCCATCCCGAATACGAGCAAGCGGCCGCCGCTCGACAGGCATGCGACCTGCGTCGCGTTCGGCAGGACCGGCATCGGTGCAAGCGGCACCGCACCGGCGTCGATCGTCATGAACGCCTTGCCGGCCTTCACGCGGCTCACCATGTCGCCGACCTTCGCGAGGAAGCCGAAGCCGTTGCTCGACGCGAGCAGCAATTGCTGGTCGGCCGACGCCGCGTAGTAGTGCATCAGGTGCGAGCCCGATTCGAGCTCGATCAGCGACGTGACGGGCACGCCGTCACCGCGCCCGCCCGGCAGCACCGACACGTCGACCGAGTACACGCGGCCGCTGCTGCCCCACGCGATCAGCCGATCCGGCGTGCGGCACTGGAACGCCGCGTACAGGCTGTCGCCCGCCTTGAACGAGAACGCGGCCGGGTCGAGCCCGTGGCCCTTCAGCGCGCGCACCCAGCCCTTCTGCGACACGACGACCGTCACCGGCTCGTCGACCACCTTCGCCTCGAACGTCGCGCGCTTTTCCTGCTGGATCAGCGTGCGGCGATCGTCGCCGTACTGTTTCGCGTCGGCCTCGATCTCCTTGATCATCAGCCGCTTCATCGCGCTTTCGTTCGCGAGCAGTTCCTCGAGCTTCGCCTTCTCGTCGCGCAGCGCGTCGAGTTCCTTCTCGATCTTGATCTTCTCGAGCCGCGCGAGCTGACGCAGCCGGATTTCGAGGATGTCTTCCGCCTGCCGCTCGCTGAGGCCGAACGCGCTCATCAGCGCGGCCTTCGGCTCGTCCGACTCGCGGATGATGCGGATCACCTCGTCGATGTTCAGGAAGACGATCATCCGCCCTTCGAGGATGTGGATGCGGTCGTCGACCTTCGCGAGACGATGGCGGCAACGGCGCGTCATCGTCAGCTGGCGGAACTTCACCCACTCGTCGAGGATCGTCAGCAGGCCCTTCTGGCCCGGCCGGCCGTCGGCGCCGATCATCACGAGGTTCAGCGTCGCGTTCGACTCGAGGCTCGTGTACGCGAGCAGCGTGTTCACGAATTCCGTCTGGTCGATCGTGCGCGACTTCGGCTCGAACACGAGCCGCACCGCCGCTTCCTTGCCCGACTCGTCGCGCACCGCGTCGAGCAGGTCGAGCATCGCCTTCTTCGTGTTGAGCTGCTCGGGCGTCAGCGTCTTCTTGCCGAGCTTGAGCTTCGGGTTGGTCAGTTCCTCGATTTCCTCGAGCACCTTCTGGCCCGACGTGCTCGGCGGCAGCTCGGTCACGACGAGCTGCCACTGGCCGCGCGCGAGATCCTCGATCTTCCACTTCGCGCGCACCTTCAGGCTGCCGCGGCCGGTTTCATAGGCCGCCGCGATTTCGGCGTCGCTCGAGATGATCTGGCCGCCGCCCGGGAAATCCGGGCCCGGAATCAGGTTCATCAGCTCCGCGTGCGTGAGCTTCGGATTGCGGATCAATGCGACCGCAGCGGCCGCGACTTCGCGCAGGTTGTGCGACGGGATTTCGGTCGCGAGGCCGACCGCGATGCCCGACGCGCCGTTCAGCAGCACGAACGGCATGCGGCTCGGCAGCGTCTTCGGTTCCTCGAACGAGCCGTCGTAGTTCGGCATGAAGTCGACCGTGCCCTGGTCGATCTCGTCGAGCAGCAGCTTCGCGATCGGCGTGAGGCGCGCTTCCGTGTAACGCATCGCCGCCGCGCCGTCGCCGTCGCGCGAGCCGAAGTTGCCTTGCCCGTCGATCAGCGGGTAGCGCAGCGAGAAATCCTGCGCGAGACGCACGAGCGCGTCGTACGCCGACTGGTCGCCGTGCGGGTGGTATTTACCGAGCACGTCGCCGACCACGCGCGCCGACTTCACCGGCTTCGCATCGGGCCCAAGACCCATTTCGTTCATCGCGAACAGGATCCGGCGCTGCACCGGCTTCTGGCCGTCGCACACGTCGGGCAGCGCGCGGCTCTTCACGACGCTGACCGCGTAGCTGAGATACGCCTGCTCCGCGTAGTTGCCGAGCGTCAGCGCTTCGGCGTCCGGTGCATCGGACCCGGCGAAGAGATCGGAAGTATTGTCGTCCATCAGAATTCCGTATTCGTAAGTGGCGTGAGGCCGGGCCGGGCGTCATGCCCGGCCGCGCGGATGCGTGGCTTAGATGTCCGCTTCGACGTCGTTGCCCTTTTCCTCGAGCCAGCCGCGCCGCGCGGCTGCCTCGCCCTTGCCCATCAGCATCGTCATGCGCGCGACGGTTGCCTCGTAGTCGAGCTCGCCGAGCTTCACGGGCATCAGGCGGCGCGTATCGGGGTTCATCGTCGTGTCCCACAGCTGCTCGGCGCTCATTTCGCCGAGACCCTTGAAGCGGCTGATGCTCCACTGCGTCTCGCGCACGCCGTCCTTGCGCAGCTTGTCGAGCGTCGCCTCGAGTTCGCCGTCGTCGAGCGCGTAGAGCTTCTGCGCGGGCTTCTTGCCGCGCGCGGGCGCATCGACGCGGAACAGCGGCGGACGGGCGACATACACGTGGCCGCGCTCGATCAGCTGCGGGAAATGCTTGAAGAACAGCGTGAGCAGCAGCACCTGGATGTGCGAGCCGTCGACGTCCGCGTCCGACAGGATGCAGATCTTGCCGTAACGCAGGTTCGACAGGTCGACGGTGTCGTCGGGGCTGTGCGGATCGACGCCGATCGCCACCGAGATGTCGTGCACCTCGTTGTTCGCGAACAGGCGGTCGCGCTCGGTTTCCCATGTGTTCAGCACCTTGCCGCGCAACGGCAGGATCGCCTGGTATTCCTTGTCGCGGCCCATCTTCGCGGAGCCGCCCGCCGAGTCGCCCTCGACGAGGAACAGTTCGTTGCGCGCGATGTCCTCGGTTTCGCAGTCGGTCAGCTTGCCGGGCAGCACCGCGACGCCCGAGCTCTTGCGCTTCTCGACCTTCTGGCCCGCCCGCGTGCGCGCCTGCGCCTGCTTGATCACGAGCTCGGCGAGCTTCTTGCCGTGCTCGACGTGCTGGTTCAGCCACAGTTCAAGCGCCGGGCGCGAGAACGACGACACGAGCTTCACCGCGTCGCGGCTGTTCAGGCGCTCCTTGATCTGCCCCTGGAACTGCGGATCGAGCACCTTCGCGGACAGCACGAACGACACGCGCGCGAACACGTCTTCCGCGAGCAGCTTCACGCCCTTCGGCTGCAGGTTGTGCAGCTCGACGAAGCTCTTCACGGCCTGGTACAGGCCATCGCGCAGGCCGGATTCGTGCGTGCCGCCGGCCGGCGTCGGGATCAGGTTCACGTACGACTCGCGCACGAGCGACCCTTCCTCGCTCCAGGCGACGACCCACGATGCGCCCTCGCCTTCGGCGAACGAATCGTCGCCCGAACGCGAATCGGCGAACCGCTCGCCTTCGAACAGCGGGATCAGCAGCTCGCTGCCGTTCATTTCGTCGAGCAGGTAACCGCGCAGGCCGTCTTCATACTTCCACGCCTGGCGCTCGCCGGTCTTCTCGTTGACGAGCACGACCTCGACGCCCGGCAGCAGCACGGCCTTCGAGCGCAGCAGGCGCTGCAGCTCGCCGAGCGGCAGGTTCGGCGAATCGAAGTACTTCGGATTCGGCCACACCTGCACGCGCGTGCCGGACTTCTTCTCGCCGCGGCCCGCGGCCTGCGTCGCGAGCGGCTTGACGACGTCGCCTTCGGCAAAGCCGAGCTCGGCGATCTTGCCGTCGCGCCACACCGTCACGTCGAGGCGCGTCGCGAGCGCGTTCGTCACCGACACGCCGACGCCGTGCAGGCCGCCCGAGAACGTATAGGCGCCGCCGGCGGCCTTGTCGAACTTGCCGCCTGCGTGCAGACGCGTGAACACGATCTCGACGACCGGGACGCCCTCTTCGGGGTGCATGCCGAACGGGATGCCGCGGCCGTCGTCCTCGACCGAGACCGACTGGTCGGCGTGCAGCGTGACCGTGATCTGCTTGCCGTAGCCGCCGAGCGCCTCGTCGGACGCGTTGTCGATGACTTCCTGGATGATGTGCAGCGGATTCTCGGTACGGGTGTACATGCCGGGCCGCTGCTTGACCGGCTCGAGACCCTTGAGCACCTTGATCGATGCTTCGCTATAGGCCGCGCTGGGTTTCTTCGTTGACATAGGCGCTGAATTTCGTCATTCATCGGGACGTTGTCCACACCTCGTGTGGATAACATCGTGGACAAAACGTTGAGTTCCGTAAAAAAGCGAATCGAAACAACGGTGTGCTTGGACTGCTCCGAAAGCGGGCGCGCGGCGTGCGCTGCGCGGCCCTGAACGCGCGGTATTTTACTGGTTCCGCGTGGCGCGCCAATCGCGGGATCGGCGCGCGCCGCACGCGTCACGCCGGCTTGCGCTTCGCCTCGAGCGTTTCCCACCGTTCGAGCGCGGTGAGCAGTTCGTCGTCGATCGCCGCGAAGCGCTCGGTCAGGCGCGTGCCTTCCTGCGGATCCTTCGCGAAAATCGAACCGTCCTCGAGCCGCGCATTGATCGTCTTCTGCTCCGCTTCGAGCGCGGCGATCTTCTCCGGCAGCGAATCGAGCTCGCGCTGCTCGTTAAACGACAGCTTCACCGTGCGCTGCGCGTTGCGGCCCGGGGCGCTCTTCGCCGCGTCTTCCTTCACCGGCACCGCTTCCTTGACCGCGCGCTTCGCGGCTTCCTGTTGCGCGAGTTGCTCCGAACGCTCGCTCTGGATCTGCCAGTCGCTGAAGCCGCCGACGTATTCGCGCCACTTGCCGTCGCCCTCGGCCGCGATCACCGACGTCACGACGTTGTCGAGGAACGCGCGATCGTGGCTGACGAGCAGCACCGTGCCGTCGTAGTCGGCCAGCAGCTCCTCGAGCAGCTCGAGCGTCGGGATGTCGAGGTCGTTGGTCGGTTCGTCGAGCACCAGCACGTTGGCCGGGCGTGCGAACAGGCGCGCGAGCAGCAGCCGGTTGCGCTCGCCGCCCGACAGCGACTTCACCGGCGAACGCGCGCGCTCCGGCGCGAACAGGAAATCGCCGAGATAGCTCATCACGTGCTTGCGCACGCCGCCGATCTCGACCCACTCGCTGCCGGGGCTGATCGTATCGGCGAGGCTCTTGTCCTGGTCGAGCTGCGCGCGCATCTGGTCGAAATACGCGACCTGCAGGTTCGTGCCGGTGCGCACGGTGCCCTCGTCGGGCTTCAGCTCGCCGAGGATCAGCTTGAGCAGCGTGGTCTTGCCCGCGCCGTTCGGGCCGACGAAGCCGATCTTGTCGCCGCGCATGACCGTCGCCGAGAAGCGGTCGACGACCGTGCGGCCGCCGTAGCGCTTCGTCACGTCGGTCAGCTCCGCGACGATCTTGCCGGACTTCTCGCCCTGCGCGACGTCGAGCCGCACGTTGCCCTGCGCATTGCGGCGCTCCGCGCGCTCGTTGCGCATCTGCACGAGCCGCGCGATGCGGCCGACGCTGCGCGTGCGGCGCGCCTCGACGCCCTTGCGGATCCACACTTCTTCCTGCGCGAGCAGCTTGTCGAACTTCTCGTTTTCCACGCGTTCGACTTCGAGCTGCTGCGCCTTGCGCGTCTGGTACGCGGAGAAATTGCCCGGGTACGACAGCAGCCGGCCGCGATCGAGCTCGACGATGCGCGTCGCGACGCGATCGAGGAACGCGCGATCGTGGGTGATGAACAGCAGGCCCGCGCGCTGCGAGACGAGCAGTTCTTCCAGCCAGCGGATGCCGTCGAAGTCGAGGTGGTTGGTCGGCTCGTCGAGCAGCAGCACGTCGGGCTGCAGCACCAGCGCGCGCGCCAGCGCGACGCGCTTCTGCATCCCGCCCGACAGCGCGTCGACGCTCGCGTCGCCGTCCTGCAGGCCGATCTGCGCGAGCGTCATCGCCACGCGCGTGCGCCAGTTCCATGCGTCGTGCGCGTCGAGCGACGACTGCAGCGCGTTCATCCGCGCGAGCAGCGCGTCGTGCTCGGCGCCTTCCGGCGTATCGGCGAGACGATGCGCGATCGAATCGTATTCTTCGAGCAGTTCGCGCGTGTGCGCGAGCCCCGACGCGACCGCGTCGAACACCGTCGCGCCCGGTTCGAACTCGGGCTCCTGCGGCACGTAGACGGTCACGAGCTCCTGCTGGCGCGTGATCAGGCCGTCATCGGGCTTCGCGAGGCCGGCGACGATCTTCAGCAGCGACGACTTACCCGCGCCGTTGCGGCCGATCAGGCCGACGCGTTCGCCGGCTTCCAGCGAGAAATCCGCGTGATCGAGCAACGCGACGTGACCGAACGCGAGCTGCGCGCCGGTAATGGAATAGAGCGACATGGGGAGACGGCGAAGAGAGGAATCGGAAGCGCCCATTGTACCGGGCGCGGAGGCCGGCACCGGCATGGCTGGATGGACGAGCATTGCAACCGGTACGCGAAACGCGCCGGCGCGGTGCGACGCGTGGCTGGCGGCCGGTATCCGGGCCGAAAACCGCCGTGCGGGTTGCGTGCCCGCACGAACGGGCGAAGGCCGGCCCGATGCCCGTGGCCGGCCGATCGGCGATCCCGCGCGCGGCACACCGGGCGCCCGCGCGAGACGTGCGATTACTTCACGTTGACGGTGATCGTCGAGCTGATTTCGGGGCCGTACGAACGGTGGGCGCCGTCGCCGAGCTGCAGCGTCAGCGTGTGCTTGCCGGGTGCCAGCTTCACGTCGGTTTCGGTCTGGCCCTTGCCGAAATGCAGCGAATGGTCGCTCGCCGGGATCACGTCGCCCTTCGGCACCGGCTTGCCGTCGATCAGCAGGTGATGGTGGCCGGTATCCGGCGTCATGTCGCCGGCGGGCTTGAGCTCCATGCCGTCGAGACCGAACTTCACGTGCACGGGGCTCGACACCGTCGCGCCGTCCTGCGGCTCGACGAAGAACACGCGCGCTTCGGCACGCGCGAGCGTCGACACGGCCAGCGCCGCGACACACACCACACCCGCGATCCACTTTCTGTTGAGCATCGTTTTCCTCCTTCAGATTGACAGGCCCACGAAGCATACACTGCATGCCCGCGCCACGCGATGATGCCCGTTGTTCGCGATGCGTACGTTTAAAACGACGTTGCCTAGGTGTTCGGCGAAATTCCGGTACTATTGCGCCTTTCGTCCGCTGGACAGGGTGCGGACGGCATTACCGAGTTTCCATTTTTCCCGAGCACCACATGAGCGAAGTAACCGAATACCAGAGCTGGGTCTGCCTGATTTGCGGGTGGGTCTACAACGAAGCCGAAGGGCTGCCCGACGAGGGCATCGCGGCCGGCACCCGTTTCGCCGACATTCCCGCCGACTGGCGCTGCCCGTTGTGCGACGTGGGCAAGGAAGATTTCGTGGTCGTCGATTTCTGATGGTTCGTTCCGATCGCGGGTGATTCCGCGATACGCGCGTCGGCACGCATTCCGCGCCGCCGACGCGCCGCGCGTTTGCTATACTCTGCGCGCTGTCCACACCGCCGTCCGGTTCGCGTTTTTCGCGTGATCGACTGGATATGGCTCTCCCCGTAGTTCAGGGGATGGAATGATAAGCGCAAGGCTTGTCCAGCAAGGCTCCCACCCCTTGCTGTAGCAAATTTGTAGCACATAAAAAAGCCCGCTCGTAGCGGGCTTTCGTGTTTGTGAGCATCGGTCCCGCGACCTTGATGCAAACTTACTCCACTTGTTCTTTTAATCGCCCCCTGCCTCCAAGTAGCAGGCGTGCCCACGCCCAATGATCGTTCAACGACGCGTGTCCTTCATGCACCCTGCCGTAGAATTCTCGAATTCCCACAAACGAGGCGCGACATGGCTACGCGGCTTTTGGTCGACACCTGCGTCTGGCTCGACCTTGCAAAGGACCATCGAGAGCAGCCTGTCGTCAGCGCACTTGAAGAGTTGGTGGAAAGCGGCGAGGTAGAGCTGATCGTACCGCAGCAGGTGCTCGACGAATTTGACCGCAACAAGGCGCGCATCGTCGACGAAGCGCGGCGCGGACTGCAATCGCATTTCCGCTTGGTCAGGCAGGCAATCAACCAGTTCGGTGCCGACGCTCAAAAAGCTGATCTGCTGGCCGGCCTGAACGAGGTCGACCATAAAATCGGTGTGAATGGTGACGCAGTCGGCGGATCGATCGAACGTATCGACAAGCTCTTGCGTCGCATCCCCGCTCGCCCGACTAGCAACGACGTTAAGCAACGCGTCACCGAGCGAGCGCTCGCGAAGAAGGCGCCTTATCACCGCGCAAAAAATAGCGTGGGCGACGCCATTCTCGTGGAAATGTACCTCGACGTCGCGTCAACAGCGGCCGCAGACTCACCTTGCGCCTTCATCACTCATAACACGAAAGACTTCAGCAACGTGGACGGCGACTTCCGTAAGCCGCACGCCGACCTAACGTACCTGTTCGAAACATCAAAGTCTTCCTACTGGATCTCGATGGTCGAGTTCCTGAAGGATCACAGCCCGGAGCTGCTTGGCGACCATGACTTTGAATTCAACTACTCGCAAGAAGCTCGACGCCTATCGGAGATCCTCGAAGCTGAGCACCTATTGTTCCGGCAGGTTTGGTACAACAGGCACTGCTCCCTTCGCCATGAAATCGAAGCCGGACACCATCGCCTAGTCTCAGAGAAGGAGTACAACCGGAACCCGTTTCGAGCAGACCAGACACTGGATACTATTTGGGAAGGTGCACTCGCCGCTGCGAAAAGAACGGAAGACGAGGTAGGCATTGACAACCTTGGTCCCTGGAACGACTTCGATTGGGGCATGATCAACGGGAAGCTGTCCGCACTCCGATGGATTCTGGGGGACGAATGGGACATGCTGGATACGTAGCATCGTCGTTCAATGCGGATGCAGGCCGCCCCACAGCGACCGCCCAATCTGTAGAGCTGCAAGCCGGGGAGCCAGCCCTAACACGATCGGCACCGTGAGCACACAGGCGACGAGATTTGATGTGCCCCCAATATTGTTATTATCTTTTTGATAGAACAAATAAATCACACTGTGGATCCATCGTGGCAGAATTCACCTCGACAACTTTTTGTGTCGTTCGAGGCGAGAGCCTGCGGCGGCAAATCCTAGGGCCACCTTCGGGTGGCCCTAGTTGCTTATACGGGGCATATGTACATCTGTTACATCGACGAGTCGGGCTGCCTCGGCGCTATCCAGAGCGCAACGGACGCACAACCGACCCCTATCTTTGCAATCGCCGGGCTGTTTGTCCACAAGGACCAAGTTGACGACTTGACGAGGGAACTCCTCGCCCTGAAGAAGAAGTATTTCCCCAACAATCTGCCCGCTAATGCGCGTGCATTCGATTGGATGGCTGCAGAGATCAAGGGATCAACGATCCGCAACATGATGCGGGATTCGGGACGCAACAACCGGCGACATGCTATGGGCTATGCAATCAATAGCCTGAAAGCTCTCGGCAAAGTTAATGCGAAGTTTGTCGCTCGCGTGTACGTTAAACCGATCGGCCAACCGCTTGACGGCAAGGCCGTATACACCGCGAGTGTTCAATCGATCGCAAGTCACTTTCACCACTTCCTCGAAACAGAGCGGGAATCCGGCCTCATCGTCGCCGACAGCAGGGGGCATCGTCCAAACGTCAACGTCGCGCACTCCATCTTCACGCAGCGTCGTCGACTGAAGGGGGATCCATACCCGCGTCTTGTCGAATTGCCTCTGTTCGGGCACAGCGACAATCATGCAGGTCTACAAATGGCCGATCTCTTAACGTCGGCTGTACTGTTTCCAATTGCTGCGGAAGTGTGCTGTGCGAAGCACTACTCAATCAAGACACATACATCTGAGCATTGGCTTGACGCGCGTACTCAGCTTGGCGGGTTACTCAAAGACATCGAATATCGTTACCGGAAGGACGACAAGACCCACGGCGGCATCGTGCTCTCAGACCCAGTGAACAAATACGGCGCGAGCGTTCTGCTCAGCGGCGATGAGAAGCCAGCGACAGAAACTGCTCAGGTCATGGAAACAACGCAGTGCAATTCGACGACATTCGCACTTGCGTTTGCAACGGCCACGGAGAAGAAGCGCTAAGCGGCGTCGTCACTTCTGCTGAAGATCCTCGACTCAAAGTCACTTTGGCATCGAAACCATCTCTTGAGCCGGATAGAGCTGTAGCATCGCACGTGCAGCTTCGACGTTCGGCGTCGTCAGCCACTCTTCCCAGTCGTCCTGTCGCAGGATCACGACCGACCTCTTTTCGTCAGCCGGCTTGTGCATACGCGACATCAGCGGATGGCCGTCGGCGTTAACGGTAAGCATCGCCATCGCATTAACGTCCGTGCCGTCCCGGCGACGCAGCGTTTGCCAAATGCCGGCGACGCACATCGTCGGGCGATCGATTACGCCAATGCGCTGCCACACGCATGGCCCGAGCACCCATTTGCCATCGTTGCCTTGATAGGCGTCTGGATACGATGGCTCGACGACGTACTTGGCCGGTATGAGGCAGCGGCCCCCGGCTCGCCATGTTGGAGCGAATAGCCGCGACTTCCCCACGTTGTCATCACGCACGTTCATCAGCGTACGCATGATGTCCGGCTTCTTGCCGGCCGCCTTTGCCGCTTCGATCCGCTCCTTCTGGATCGCACGCGGCACGAAGCCGAAGCCCGCAATCAACGGCTTGAACTGCCCGTGGACATATCCGACGATCGGGGCGTCGTAGTCTTGGTAGATCTCAGGCTTCCATGGCGTCCACCGGTACAGGTCACGGAAGCTGTCAATCTTCAGCTCGCTCAGGCCCGGATCTTCGCCCGGCGCGACGTAATTGGTGCACACAGTTCACGTCCTCTGGTTGTCCGAGACGCCAGTGTTCGGCTAGTCATAACCCAGCGGTGGAGGCGATTGAATCTGCTCCAGCGGTATAACGGGGCCGCTGAGCCAATCGTCCAGCGCGGTGCAAATGATGTCGTAATAGACCTCATCGAACCCGGAGCCTTCGGGCTGGCCCGGCGCGTCGGGGAACAATTCTCGGCCGAGCGTCACCTGATGCTCGCAGAAGCCATATTTCCCCACGACGATATTCCCTCCGAGATCGTTGCAGCACCGCGCTTCGTACCCTATGACCGTGACTTCCATGAGGCTTAGGATATGGTATTTGGCATCTGCAATACACATGTCGACGAATGCCGATTGCACGGCTGTCATGGGTCGCAACATATCACCCTCCGTCCGGTGGCCTCCCTCTTCAGATCTTACTGCGCCGCTCCTCGATCCCTATTTTTGGGACTTGACGGCACCATCTTGGCACAAGATAAACTGTATATCCATACAGTATTATCCCCGCATCATGATATTGCCCCCATTTAGTCCGCCGCGCTTCGACGAGCTGTCGAAATGGTGGAACACGTGCACCTACGCCGAGGTTCATCGCCTTATTCTGGAGGTGCTGCACCTGCGGATTACGCTGAGGGAAATGGATTCGCTCACGGACGATGCCAAACGCATGATCGCGTACCTGGAGCAAGCGGACACGTTGAAATACGCGGCCCCGCTGCGACGCTTGTCGAACAAGATCGACAAAGAGATTACGCGGGCTGGCCGAATAGGCAACCCACGTGCGCCGGTCGCGCCGTTCTCTGACGAGTGGCGGGCACGCGAAGAGATGAAGCGCAGACTGTACGACACGCCCGGCGAGCCGGACCCCGGTTCCGATAAGGCCACCAAGTTGCCGGAGTTTCAGCGGCTGACATGGGCCGAGCTACGCGACGCGTGGAGCGCGACCCCGTTCAAGAAAAACAAGCTGCCGACGCTCGAACAGCGTTTCGTGCTGGAAGTTGTGCATGTCCGCCGAACACTGCGGCTCATGGAAAAAATGGTCTGCGCGGCCGAGCTGGAGTTGAAGAAGAACGGCTATCCGGATTCGTTCGCGCTCGACCAGCTTCGCCGAATGATCGACAGCGCTCGCTTCGACTGAAGCCGGCATTACGACCGGCATCGGCAGCGTTCAAATCTCGGCAAGAAGCGGGAGGAGATCCATCGAAATCAGTCGCGCCTCGATATTGTGTGCCACGGCCAGGTGCTCCTCATTGTCGGCCGAGAACACCTCATCCTTGATGCTGACAAGGATCGTCCCGAGCCGCCTCTTCCCATCTGCGGACAACACGGGAATGATCTCCTGCGCTTCAGGGATCTGTTGCACGGTCAGCTCCACCGGCAGATAGATCATCCATCCGACACCGGGACGATCCTGAAACGCCTGCTTCTCCGAATAACCGTCCGGCGCGGCCGAGATCACGGCCGGCAAAAACTCCTGTGCGGTCTTGACCACAATACTCGCCACAGTATCTTTGTGCTCGATGAACGCCCCGCGAGCGCCGAGCGAGACCGTGTCAGGGAAGTGCCCACCGCACGCGAAGACCTCGACCGATGCGCCAATGGAATCGTCCGTGCTACCGTCCCATATCCCGAGCGACGACGTTTCCTCGCCTCGGTATTCATTCTCCAGCGCCGTTACCGCCGCGCTACTAGGCTGGCCATCGGCCGCATACACCTCGCCAGCCTGCGCCTCTTCGAGCGTATCGCCCTGCATACGCCACTTCGGACGCGCCAGATCCGGAGCCGCGGCCGCCATTACATCAACAATTGCGCCGACCTTCGCAAGTGTTTGCGCGAATGCGAACACCTCGATCCCGCCGGCCTTGATGAAGGAATCAATTTTCATGATGGTAGGAAGTTACGGAAAATACTCCGACTCAATCGACATGGTCTTGAACCATACCGCCATTCGCTTATAGGTCAGCGGTCCTTGGAAATAGTACCGTAGCCGCGTTGGTGGGTTCGCCTTGACCCTCAACGCACGCTTGATCGCCTGATCGCGCATGTGGCGAAAGCCCTTGAAGAACTGTTCGGACTTCGGAATAGATCCATCAAGAAACTGGTCGTAGTTCCCCTTCGCTTCCTGCAGCAAACACTCTTGTGGCTTGAATCCGTCAAAATCGATCCCAAGCCACTCCCACTCGTCGCTCCACAGGCAGCTCTCCGCATCGAACGCGAAGCCGGTTACTCGCGCCTGATATCGATACGCAGGCCAGTTGGCGCCGTGTCGGCTACGCACAAGTTTGCCGGTCTGTTCGGGCGGGCATTTCTTGCAGGGCGCAGTGGAGTCGGACATTGTCCGCGATTCCGTTTTTGCCTTCGTCTGCTCGTCCATCTTGCTAACGTCACCCCGAAGGCTACCTATCCCCGCTACTGCCGCGCCCCCCAGTAATACGCTTCCAATAGCCGACAATGCCGGCCCCGCTTCCGCCGCTGCGGCTGTCACTAGGGGGATTAACGGTGCCGCCATGCGGGACTCCTTTCAAGCTATCGGGATGTTGTGATCGCCAAGTGATCTCTTGGACGTAGACTTGGAAACGCTCGTCAGCGTCGCGACCGGGCTTCGTCAGCCAAGCCCATGTCGCAGGCTTGTCGTAGAAGCTCGGCGAATACGCCTCGATTTTAAGGAACTGGACGAGGTGATCGCTTTGTTGGATGCCGAGCGTCCGCGCTGCTCGATACGCATCCCATAGACGATGGTGAAGGTCGATATCCTGTCCCAGGGTGGGATCGGCTTTGATCAGATCGCGCCGCACGCCATCGACGAAATTGCGCGCTTCACCTTCAGCGAGTGCCGACAGGTGCGCCGGGGTGAGATTAAGCGGCATAGGGGTGCGCCCTGAAGAGCTGTCCGTCGATTTCTAACAGCCAATCGAACGTCGGGGAAAAGAACATCGTCAACTCGGTTGAACTGAGTGCCGGCGCGAAATGGCGCATCACGCGCGCGTCATAGTAGCGAAGCATTACCGATCGACCGTCCGGCAGCGTACCGTCCAATCTCTCCCGAAGCTCGGCCGCAAGCTGGCTCGGTCCATAGGCGCTGATGATCCAGTTCACCCCATATTCGCTCTGCGCCAACTGCCCGAGCGCGCGCCGGCAATCACCGTCGACAGCCGCGAAGTCGAATAGCCAAGGGCCGGCATCCGCGAGCGAGGCGTCCGGTGTTGCATCAAGCAACGCCATTGCCGAATCACGCACCCTGCGCGGCTCGGAACCGACCAGCTCGGAATACAACAGACCATCCACAAGCGCAAACAGACGAACCGGAAGGCTCGCCCGCTCCTGCACCGCCGAATAGATATCTTGAATGCCCATCGCTGCTCACCCGCGAACGATCATCGCAGCCGCGTTCCTGGCAGCAGCAACCATGCACGAGAGACAGAATCCCTCTGATGGCTTTGGGGCAGCGAGTTCCAGCGCGACCGGACCTCCTGTCGCAGAGAAACCCATTTTGACGAGTGCATCCGACTCGAAGGACTGAAACATCTCAGACTGCGATGCGATCATGGTCGGGAGCGGACTGCACCCGCATGCGACCTTATCGCCTTCCAGCGCAGCTTGGTGCCCCATCAAATTGCCCGGCCAACGCGGCCCCTCTGCAACGATGACGCCGACACGCTTGCACGCCGGACAAGTTACTTTGGCTCCAACGTAGGTAAGCCCAACCCCTTGGCAACTCATAGTCGGAATGCTGTCGACGACCACCCCGCCGCTGGTCGAATGATCTCCGACACGGAGATAGTTCCGCTTCACACGCAGGCCCTCTCGGTTTCTAATGATCCGACTATTACCCGAGCAACAGGCGGTTGTCGAGCGTCGGAAGGCGACTTGACCAAATGTGACATTTAGCCAATGCGCCTACCGCCAAACAACCCCGCAGAATTGCGGGGTACGCCATCGGAACGGACCTGCGGCCGAGCCGTCCGCTAGAACAGACCGACCGGCTGCGCCGCGTCGTCCCAACTGAAAATGATCAGCTCGTTTCGCTCGACGCCCCTCCCACCGCCAACCGTGTATTGAATCGGCACGGTCTCGATGTGGAAGCCGTCGAACACGCGCCGAATGTCGGGATGGTCATTGAGGCTCACGATCGCGCGCCCCTTGATCGACCGCAGGCGGTGCGCCATTTTCTCGTACTCGCCGAACGGAAACGCCACGCCGTACCCTTCCGTCTCGTAATACGGTGGGTCCAAGTAGAACAGCGTATGCGGGCGATCGTATCGATCAATGCAAGCAGCCCAATCCAGCCGCTCGATGAACGCGTTCGCAAGCCGTAGGTGGGCTGCAGACAGTTCCTCCTCAATACGCAGCAGGTTCAGACCGGGCGGCGCAGTTGTCGCCGTGCCGAATGTCTGACCTTCGAGCTTCGCCCCAAAGCAACTTTTCTGCAGGTAGTAAAACCGCGCAGCACGCTGGATATCGGTGAGCGTTTCCGGGACCGTGTGCTTCAGCCACTCGAATACCTGCCGGCTCGTCAACGCCCATTTGAACTGACGCACGAACTCCTCCAGGTGATGCTGTACGACGCGATATAGGTTGACCAGCTCACCGTTCACGTCGTTGATGACTTCGACCTTGGCCGGCGGCCGCAGAAAATACAGTGCAGCCCCGCCCGCGAATACTTCGACATAGCAGTCGTGCGCCGGGAAACGCGGGATGAGGTGATCTGCGAGACGGCGCTTACCGCCGATCCAAGGAATGATGGGATTTGCCATTGTGAAAGCCGTTTTTAAACTTGGTGTAGAATCCGGCCCGCCTACGTAGGTAAACAGGGCCTTGGCTGATTCACTGGCTCAGACAGTGGAAAGGCGACCGGGTAAATGCGCGAACATTCCCCCGGTCGCCCTGTTTCTTTCGAGACCGCTCGGCCTCGATCGTCGCGCTACTGCGGCAGATTGGATTGCGCGTCGCCGATCAACGCGTCATAACTGCGCTCGCACTGCTGGCCGGCGATGCCCCGCTCGTCAGCGATCTTCGCCAGCTCTCCCGCGCGCTCGTCAGCCCGGCCGAACACGTCGGCAAGCAGATCGAGGGCGTCGCCGGCTGCCGGGCTTCCGGCCGAAGCGCTGGCACGCCGGACGTCGGCAACGAGCACTGCGACCTGCTTGCGCAGGCCGTCAGCAGCAGCATCGGCAGTAGCGGCATCAGCGACCGCCTGATCACGTTTCTTTGCAGCATCGGTTGCGATCCCCTCTTGTGCCGCCAGCCGGCGGCGAATCTCGTTTCGTTCGTTCCGAAGGTCATCGATCTGCCTCGCCTGATCCGCGACCTTCGCGGATTGATCAGCGTCACGGTGTCCCTTGAAGTAACCGCAGGCCGAGCCGGCAACGACGCCGGCAACGACGAGCAGCCAGATACGCGGATCGATCCATGTCATGCGACCACCTCCCCGCCGGCCGCGCGATACGCGGCCAGCAAATGCTCGATGTCGTTCTCATGCTGGCCGTAGCCGGCCCCCGGCAAACTGGCCCATACGTTCGACACCTTGGCGATGGCTTCACGAAACCGTCCCGCGTCGATCAACGGCAATGCGCCGTGCTCGCGCAGTTGCTGCAACGCGTACCGGTCCTGCGACACCGGCCCGAAGTCGGGCAGCTTCATCTGCGCTTGATAGATCCGCCACCAGCGCGTCAGGATCTGATAGCGGCCAGCCGCCGTCGACGGCACACGGATCTGCCGGTTGAGCACATTCGGATGTGACACGTAGCTGGAGAACAGCAGCGGACGCGACGCGGTCGAACCGACCAGCACGTTGTAGCCGTCGTCCGACTTCGCCAGCAACGCCGCGCCGATCTCGCTCACCGCGACCGTGTCGAGAAACGCCACACGGTTCTTTCCGCCTGCGGCGGCAACACTGATTCGCGCCATCGTTACTTCTCCCCAAACACACGCTTCGCGTGCCGCCGCAGCAGCACTTCGAGGTACTGCGACCCGACAATGCCGAGCGCACTACCGAGCCCGAGCAGCGCGATCGGCGGCAGATCCGGGATCTGCAGCAGCGCAAGCCCGGCCACCATCGACGTCGCCGACCCCAACACGGCACGGCCGGCAACGAGCCGGAGCGTCAAATGTTCGTTGCCCACCAACACCTTCGCGATGCCAATCAAACCGCCCATGATGATCAGCTCCAGAATCGTCTTTTCATGGTCTTGCATCGGTTCCCCTTGCCCGATAAAAAGAAAGGCCGCTCCGGTTGCCCGTGAGCGGCCTTCAAATAACAGTGCGCGGCGTTACTTCGGCGCCGGCACCACCAGATCGATCTTCTTGCCCTTCTTCTTCCCGTGTCCGACCTTCGCTTTCCCCTTGTTCCCTCCATTCAATGTGACGACCGTGATCCACCCGCGTGACGCGAATGTGTGTTCGACCGACTCGATCAGAAACTCGCCGTCCACGCCCTTCTTGAATCCCTGCAGCGCGATCGTCTTCTCGGCCGACAGATCGGCGCGGCCGCGCATCGTCAGCCGGCTCGTCGACGTGTGTCGGTTGAGCGTCGCCATTCGCGATGTTGCCCCCGCTTTCGCGGCTTCTGGACTGGCAAATGCGTGACGCTCGGTATGCACCGCGGACGCACCTGGCGGGGCGTCCGGATTCGGGATCGTCAGGTCGATCTTCTTCCCCGTCTTGCGGTCATGCACCTTCGTGCGCACGGCCGCGAAGCTCGCGCGATCCGGGAAATTGATGTCGTAATCGAGCAGGTCGCCCGGCGTGAGCGTGACGATCGGCAGCGGCTTGCCGCTCGCGCTCTTGCCGCCGCCGCGCGGCAGGACGATCAGCTTGCCGGCCTTGACCGTCGCCGTCGCACCGTACTGCCGAGCCACGCGCGTGATGAAGTGCAGATCGCTCTCGCCGAACTGGTCGATGCGCGGCACGACGACGTCGACGTCGCACGCGGCCGACCACTTGTTACGACGCGCGACGTCTCCGACGATGTCGGCCAGCTTCGCGTTCGACCAGCTCCCGTATCGCTGCGTCTTCGACGTCGCGCGCATGTTCGCGGGCTTCCCCCGGATCACGACACTGGCCGGCGGCCCGCGCAATCCGACCTCGTCGACGGCGTACTCGCCGAGCATCGACAGCCCCATACCGTCCCATCCGATCGACACCTTCAACGTCGCGCCCTTCGGCGGGAATTCGATGCGGCCGTCACGATCGTCGAGCGTGATCGTGCACTCGTCGGCGTCTAGACCGGGTTTGTCGATCGCCCGGATCTCCAGCACGCGGTCCTGAATCACCTTCGTCACGTCCGAGCCGTTTGCGACCACCTGAAAAATCGCTTCCATCGCCCCTCGCTAAGTCCAGAGCTGGACCGACTCGACGCGCGGCGCATCGAGATCCGGCATCACGATCTCGACACCAGACGCAAACGGCTGCCGTTGATTCGCCAGCCCCGGATTCGCGTCGTAGACGGCCTCGACGGTGCCCTGCAGCGTTCCGTAGTACCGATAGCAGAGCGTGTCGAGCACGTCGCCGTCAGACGTTCTTAAAGTCTTCGCCATAGCGGCCGAACTCCACCGAGAATGTTTGTTTGCGCGGCATGCCGTCCGCGAGCAGCGCGTCCTGTTCCTCCTCGATCGCCTGCAACAGCCAGCGGCCGAGCACTTCGCCGTCGCCCGTCGTGAGCTGCACGGGCTTCATCCGGCCGCCGATCGCACGCAGCCGGCTGATCTGCTTCGTGCCGGCACCGAGTGACGGAAACACGACGCCCGACAGCGTGATCGTCTCGCCCCCTTCACTGACCGGCTGCAGCGCCTCCTGACGATTCAGGCGCTCCTGAGACGCGACTCGATACCGCGTCGCCCGCCGCAACTTGTCGTGAGCAGCCGTCGACAGGTTGAAGTGGAAGGCGTCGCCTGCATCCGTCGTCATCGTCATCAGGTGCGGCGTGCTCGACGACGCCCCGTCGACCAGACCCGACAGCATCGACCCGATGCCCGTCGACTTGATCACATCCATCACCGCCGAGTCCTTCAGGCCAACCGCCGCGTTGAACTGATTCCATGCCCCACCCAATGCAGACTTCACGCTGTCAGCGGCAGCCCGCACAAGGGGGAAATTCGATCCGTCGACGGCCTTCAGAATCGAGCCGATCGACGCCTGCGTCGCATTGAAGCTGCGCATGACCGCGCCGACCTGCGGAAACAAATCCGACGCCACCGACAGCGCGCTCGTCGCGCCCGTCAGCAGCTCGGCCGCGCTGCTGAGATTGCCGGTCGCGAGACGCTGCAGCACGTCGACTGTCGCCATGCTGGCCGCACGGTTCCGGTCGAATATGCGAACCATCTGGCGCACGCGCTCAGTCGCGATTCCCGCCTGCGTCGCGGCCCCCGTGATCTGGCGGATCACATCCATAGCGCCTCCCTTACATATGCGGCGCGTCGAACATTGCCGTTCGACTGTTCGCCTTGCGTTGATGCTCGTCCAGCGCCCGCGTCAGCAGCGGACTGACCTGCGCGAGGAACTTGTTCGTCATGTCGGCATCGCTCGCTTCGATCTTCACGTGGAAGACCGGCGCGAACGTGTTCTTCTGATCGATACGCGGCCCGAAGCGGCTATCTGCCGCCGGACTCTCAGCAGCCTTCGCTGCCTTGGCAACCGCTTCGGCGTTCGCGGGCACCTCGTCCGGTTTCCTGCTCAGAAACTTGCTCGCGATGGCGCTCAATGCCTTGTCGCCGACGAACGTCCCGAGAGCCCCGCCAATCACGCCGACGACCGCAGACCCGATTGGCCCGCCGAGCGCACCAATCGTCGCCCCGACCTTCGCGCCGATCACGCCACCCGCGAGACTGCCGGCGATGCCGGCGAAGCGGCTCGCCTTCCGCTCGTTCGTATCAGTGCTCGACGCGACGGCATACGCTTCGCGAGCCGCAAGGCCGAACTTCAGGACGGTCCCCGCGACGGCCAGCTTCCCAGCCCACGGCGCAACCCGACCGAAGAGCGCACGCCCCGCGTTGACGACCCGCCCGATCCTCCCGAGCCGCCCCGCCCGAGCTGCCGCACGACGTGCGGCTCGACCGGCACGCCCACCGCCCATCAGATCGCCAAGGCCACCACCTCCGACGCCACCGCCGGGCATGTTCACGACAAACACGCGCTGCACGCCCCCAGCCGCGCTCGCAGCCCCGCCGATCGCGTCCAGCGCGCGCCCGACAGCACCGCCCGCAGCACCTGCACCACCTGCACGCCCCGCAGCCCCTCGACCACCACGCGCCAGCAAGGTCCCGCGCGCGATATCGAACATGCCGCGACCGATGCTCCAAAGTGCCTTTGCTCCGCGCACCGCCAGCACCGTGCCGGCAATGCCGACGACAGCGGCAGTCGCCTTCGGGGCGCTGTCTGCTGCGGACTGGATACCGCTGCCGGCCCCCTTCGCCGCCTCGCCGACGCGATCCGTGATCGGACGCAACGCGTCGCCAATGCTGCGCATCGCGTCGTCCCACCGCTGCCCAACCTCGCTCCAGATCTGTTTGGACGTCTCCCGACGCGCTTCCAGATCCTTCTGGATCTCGCCGCTCGCCTGCTGCGCGTTGCGCTTCAGGTTCGAATACAGCTCGGCGTTCTGCATGTACGCCGTCAGCGCCGCCTTGACCTGCATGTCGTTGAACAGGTCGCCGGTCTTCATCGTCTCGGCGAACGCGGCCATCTGCGTCTGTCGCTTGGCGGGGTCCATCTCCGAATTGAACTGCTTCGCCGCAGCCGCGAGCTGCTTCGCCTTGGCCGGGTCGACACGCTCGATGTACGCGCGAGCGAGCACGAACGACGCTTCCAGCGTCGACCAGCCCTTGCCGATCGCCTCGCGCATCTTTGCCTGATAGTCGACGCCGGCCTTCGCATAGTTGCGCTCGGTTTCGCCCGAGCCAATCTTCGAAAACCAGTTCTTCAGGTTGTTCGCGGCTTCGTCCGAACTGCCGGCCGTCTTCATCTGCACCTGGAGCATCGCCCCGAGCTGCGTCACCGAGTCCTGCCCGGTGATGCCGATCTTCTTCATTTCGGCGAGCAGCACCGGGAACCACCGCGCCATGTCGACGGACTCGAACGACCCTTCCTTGCCGAGATACGCGATCGATTCCAGCGCCTTCGACATCTGCTTCGGGTCGACGATCTCCGCGTTCTGCTGCAGCGCTTGGATCATCTTCGCGGTCTCGACAGTTGTCGCCCCTTGGCCGATCGAGAACTTCGCAACCAGCGGCGCGAAGTTGAGCGCGCGATCCAGATCCATGCCGCCCGCGACCATCTGGTTGACGGCGTCGGCCAGCTCGTTGCGGCCGATACCGTTCGCCCCGGCGTCACGCCTGATCCGCGCCCCCATCGCGGCTTCTTCCTGCGTGCGCGCGATGCCGGCCTTGATCGCGATGTCGCGGATGATCGCCTGATAGTTCGCCGAGATCGTCGCCGGCACCGCGACGGCCGCCGTCAGCTTCATCGCATCGCCGATCACGCCGCGACCGGCCTCTTGCCCGGCTGCCAACCGCTCGCGGCCGGCCACCTTCAGATCCAGCCCGCGAGCGGTTCGCCCGAGCTGCGCATACGCCCGATCGAGCCGGCCGACCTCGATGCCAGCGTCTCGCAGCGATTTCAGATTGCTGTCGAGCTTGCGGCGAATGCCGTCCGCCGCGCTGTCGCCCGCCGAATGCAACCGGCGGAACTCGTCCTGCAGGCGCATCGTCTCGCCGATCTGGCGCTGCCAGAGCCGCGAGTCGTTCGCCCGCTTCTTCATCGCGTCGATCTTCGACGAAGTGTCGGTGATCGCCTTCCCGAACGTTGCCGAGACGGCCCCGCCGATCACGATGCCAAGCGCTAAGTCTTTCGCCATCCCGGCCCCCTCAATCCGTCAACCACCAGAGCATGTCGTCGACCGTCATCTCGTCGATCGACGTCGGCGACATGCCGCATTCACGCACCAGCCGCTTCGCCAGCGCCTTGAGCGTCTTTCGGTCCAGCTTCGCGTACGGATCGAAAGGAGTAGTACGCGTCCTGCACGCGCTCGTAATCAGCCATGTCCATGTCTTCGATGTCGTCGGGCGAGACGTCGGCGAGATTCGCGAACAGGATCAGCTCCTGTTGCTCGGCGTCGTTCGGCGCGAGCTTCTGCGCACCACGCATGTCGCGCACCTTCGGCCGGCGCATCGTGAATTTGTCGCACTCGACACCATTGAGTTTGATCGGATAAGCGAGCGGGACCGTGACCTTTTCCATTGCGATTCCTGAAATGAAAAAATGGCGAGCCGTCGGCCCGCCATTGATTAAACAAAGTAGCATTGACGCGTGTCCGTCGAGTGACGTCGACGTGGCAATTACATGCCGAGACCCTTGCGAACTTCGGCGAGCTGATCGACGCCGTTGATCACGCGCTTGGACGCGAAGACATCGATCTCGTGCACGATCGCTCCGGCGATCTCCAGCTTGTAGTAGTCGCACGACACCGAGAATTTCGCCTCGTACTTGTCGCCCGGCTTCCAGTCGCCCGGATCGACTTCGTGGAGCATGCCGCGCAGATACACGGCGACGTTCTTCGTCTTCCCGCTGCGATCCATGAAGACCGCGCGGAAAACGGCGTTGAACGCCCCCTGATCCACCAGACCGAAGAAGCGCAGCACTTCGTATTCCATCGTCGACATAGAGAACGACGCATCGAGCGCTTCCATGCCCTGATCGACCTTGACCGTCGCGTCCATCCCGCCCGCGCGGAAGTCGTCCGTCTTGATCTTCAGCTTCGGCGGCGTCATGCTCGTCGCACGCCCCGCATATCCGCGGCCGTCGACATGCGCGTTACAGTTGTACAGAGTTTCCGGAATCATCGTTCCTCCCTTAGATCTGGTTATCCAGCACTTCGGTCAGCCACTGATTCGTGACCTCGAAGCGGAAAATCGGGTTTTCGGCCGGCGGGACGTCCGTGAATCGGATGTTCCAGTACACCTTGCCGTCTTCGAGCTGGCTGGCCGTGTTCAGCAGCGGGTCCGGATAGACCTCGAAGTTGATCACGGCGCCCTGGCGCTTCAGGTCGCGCATGAAAGCCTGCAGCCCTTCGGTCACGTCGCTGACGTACGTCGCCGTGATGCCGCGATCGACTGCCCACTTGTGGCCGGCCTGCACGGCGTCCATCACGATGTCGAGCGTGCGCACGCGCGTGACGAACTTCCATTTCGGATCGGCCGACAGCGTGCGGTTCCCCCAGAGGCGATAACCGCCGTCGCGAATGATCGTCGTGATGTTCGCGTTGTTGAGCAGGTTCGCGCGACACGTCTCGTCGCCGTCGAGGTATTCGATCGGCCGGCCCGTGCCCGTGATCTCGACGATCTCCTTGTTCGACGGCGACGCCCAGAAGCCGATCTTCGCGTCGGTCTGGCAGAAGAGCCCCGCTGCGTATGTCGACGCCGGCAGTGCGATCTCGCCGTTCGTCGCGTTGTCCCACGCCTTCGCGCCGGGGTCGACCATGTACAGGCGCTTGCTGCCGAAATTCTTCGCGTACGCGATCGCAGCCTCGTCGTCGACGTTCGGACCGTCGATCACGGCCATCGCACGCAGCTTGCCGGCGAGCGAGTCAGCCGCCGTCGCGACCGGCTGCTTGGACGTGTGCCCAGGTGCGATCAGCAGACGCGGTTGTGCGTTGAAACGCGACTTCGCGTCGAGCAGCGCCTGCATGCCCGTGCGTGCGCCACCGGCCGAGACACCGCCGATGATCGCCGACGTGAGCTGCGCCACGTCCGCCGCTGCCGGCACGCCAACCGCAATCACAACCGCGCTGCTCTGCGCGTAGATCGCGCGGGCGGCCCGCGCGATCGCGCTGTTTTCGCCAAACGCACGAACCGCCTCGCCGTAGCTGGTCAGTTGGACGGGGACGTTCGGCTGCGCCAGATCGGGACCGGGCGTGTACGTGTCGGCCATACCAACAACCGACGACGACGGCACCGCGATCGTGCGCGGGCCGCTGTCGACGATCGTCGTCGTGATGCCGTGGAAAAAGGAAGTCGCTGCCATGCGGATCTCCGGAAATAAAAAAGCCGCTCATCGGAGCGGCTTGAAACGAAACGACGCCACCCGAACGAGTGGCGTCGGCAAAGTTACTTTTTGGTGGTCTCGCCCGACTCGGGCAGCGGTTCAGCGTCGTCGACATGAGTCGGCGTCGCTGCCTCTGCTGCCGCGCGATCTGCTTCGGCCTGCTTCGCTTCCGCTTCGCGCTTCGCAGCTTCGTCGGCTTCGAGAGCCGCTTTCTCCGCCCGCTCTGCCTGCACCTTCGCGAGAATGGCATCCGGATCGGGTTCATTCGGCCACGCGATCTGCGCCGGAAAATCCGGCGACTCGACAACACGCACCAGTGCGACCTGATAGTCAGTCCACGCATCGAACGTTGCCGCTTCGAGATCCGACAGCCGACCCGTCACGCGTGCGTCCGATTTGCCGAGATTCTGCTTCCGTGCCTTCTCCAGTCTCGCGAAGAAGTCGTTCATCGCGGCTTCACGAACCTTGCCCGCCACGATCTCTTCGTCGATCGCCCATGCACCATCACGCCACACATGCGCATCGGACGGGCGCGAGACTTCGCTCAGTCCCACCTCGTCCGGCGTCACACCGGCGACCGTGATTTCAGCCACTGCGCCGGACTCGGTGCGATAGAGGCGCACGCCGCGATAGTCCGGCAGCATTTCCCATTTGTCGTTGCGCCAGAACGGCCACGTACGTGGCGCACGCTCGGGCAGCGGTTCGAGCGTGCAGAACGCGGGCACCAGATAGCGGCTGGAATTCATCGGATCGACGTCGGCCAGAAAACTCACGATGTACTGGCCCGTCAGACTGTCGTATTGATTGCAAAGCATGCTCTACCTCACTAATTAGAATGCCCGGATCATGGCGAGCACGGCGATGTTGCGCATGCGCGCCTCTGCGCCACCATCTGCCGCCACCGTGATGGCGTGACTGTGTGCCCCGGCTCCGTTCATACCGATGTTGTGCCCATGCGCCCCAGCACCGTCCGTGTCGAACGCGTGTGCGTGGTCGCCGACCGCAGACGTACGCGCATTGCGGACCTCGTTATCAATCGAGAAGACGCTAGCTACACCGCCTCGATCAGTGTCCCCGCCGTATTGAGGAAGCGGATAATTGATCTGGTGATCGTGGCTACCAGCGCCGACCGTGTTGCCGTGGTGTGCATGAAAGCCCTGCGAGTCAGTCCAAGCGCCGTGCACGTGATCTCCGACCGCAGCAGCAGAAGCACCGTGCGCGTGCGAGCGATTCTGGCTGTCCTGCCACGTCCCGACTCGCCGGCCTGGATCGGCACCTCGACCCGCGTCGGCACACCGAATGCCCTCACCCCGAAACTCCGGAATCCGGAACGTGGTAGCTCCGTCGCCAGTCGAGAACGAGCCGAAGTTTCCGTTCCCCCAATCCTTGTCTTCGACCAGCGTGCCGCTACCTTGCGCATATGCCCATAACGCCGGGTAGTCGGCGCGATTCAGCAAGGTACCGTTCAACGTGAGGCATCCTGCACGCGGCGCTGTCCGGGATTCGAAAATGATCTGACCGATCGACGCCGATGCGATCGCGTCGACGACGTACGCTGTCGACGCTGCGTTGTTCGACCTGTCACCGGCGGCAGGAGTCGGAACCTGTACCGCACGGTCGAAGATCGTGCCCTTGTTGGCCGTGAATCGTACGTTGACCAGACCGTTGCAGGTCACGCCAAACTCGCCGTCGGCGATGTGGTACAGACCGGTATCCGGCGCACCGTCCTTGTCGAACGTCAGCGACGGATTCTGCGGCGTACCTTCGGACAGGACGATGCGCGCCCCCCGGAGCAAACGAGAGCGTGCCCTTCATAGTTCCGCCGACATTGAGATCGAGCGGCGTCAGGTTTCCCGAATGCCAGGCCGGTTTGCCGTTGATACGAAACGATCCGTCCGCCGCGCAGTATTGGAACGACCCGGCATTGCCGCCCCACCAACCCACCGAAGTGGCATTGCCGTAGAAGTAGCCGTCTGCCGCCCCGACCTTGATCTGACCTTCGCCGGCCGCCGGCCCCACCGACAACTGACCTCCGATCCGTGTTCCCAAGCCGGTACCGTCAATCGTGACGTACCCGGTATCGAGTGACCACGCAAACGGCCGATACGTGTTCCACGTGCCGAGCGGATCACCCTTCTTCGTCTGCAGCCAGTACGCCGACATACCGTCGTGACGCAACAGCACCCCATAGTTAGGATCGGTCGTACGAAGGTGTCCGCCATCAGGCCCCTCCATCCCGGTGATTTGGAGGCCGTTCGCAAACGATGCTCGATAAGCGACCTGCAGCCCGTCCCGCCCGTTGTCCGCCATCGATCCGAGCAACAGTCGGCCCTCAGGCGTGAATCGACCACGCTCGACACCGTTGGTTAAGAACGCAATCAAACCCGGCGAGCCGAGCGTCAAATTGTTGCCGAGCATGACGACGTACGGCACGCCGTTCGCCCCGAGCTGCAGATGGCCATCTGCCGGCGAGAACATGCCCGTATCGGGATCGCCATCGAACGCATACCCGACGTTTTTCGGATTGTTGCCAGCGATCGCACCGGGCTTCCCGAGCAGCGCCCCCGACACCGCACCGCCCGACTTGTCCAGCTTCCCGCTCCCGAGACCCGCGACGACCTTGTCGGCCGCGTCCGCGCGATCTTTGAGGTATCGCGTCCGGTTGCCAAGTTGCTTGAGTGCGATGTTGTCGACGCCGTCCGGGCCACCCTGCACCGGGTCTTCCGTCTCGAACTGGCGAATCCCCGGCTCCCACTTACTCTCTTCCTTCAAATCGGCCATGTTCCGATCACCCCTCGCGTATATTGACCATTGCGCGTCGCGCGTCCGTTATGCCGGATCGCAACCTCCGAAAAATCGAGCCACGCCAGCGCACTGCGGGCCGGCGCGTAGCGTTCGATAGCCCGCTTCAGGTTTTCCCCCTGATCCCGCGTCACCGGTTGCCGCAGCGTCACGATGTACTCGGCCCAAGCAGTCGAGCCGCCGTACCGGTACCGGCCGTTCCGCTTGAACGATCCGTCGCGGCGCTTGATCTGACGCCCCTCCTGAATATCGATCTCGCCGAAACCGAGCCGCCGCACGATCTCGCGAATCGCCCACGGCGTACCCTTGCGCTGGTAGATCGCCAGCGATGACTTGATCAGTGCGCGTCGCGCGTCTTCGGACTCCGCCAGCTCCCACCCGTCGACCGCGAGCGACCACGCGAGCCACGGCAGAAATGCAACCGGGCACCGATCCGCATCCCAGAGCGTGCGGATCACGTCAGGGTCGACGCTCGGGCGCATTACCTCCGCGAGCGCTGCCTCAAGGCTCGTCTGGTTCGTCGGCAGCAATGCTTCAGTCGTCATCGTTCACCTTTGGATTGAGCACGATCGACGTGCAGCGTGCGAACTCGTCGATCGCACACACGACATCGGCCGCAGGGAATTGCAGATCGACCCGCACGACGCCCGATTCCTTCGGATGCAGCGCCCCGGCTATTGCCGACCTCGGCATACCGACCCGCAATCCCCCACCTGCCGCAACAGCGATATCGAGATCCTGCCGTCGCGCAGCTAGCACAACGCCCGGATCAGGCCCCCGGCCGATGTAGACGTCAGCGACGATCGAGTAATTGACCGGGCGTGCCCGTACGACAAGCAGCGTGTCGTTGAGCGGCCGACGATCCTCTGGCGTAAGCGCGCGGCGCACCGTGTCGAGCAGCGCAGCACTTGCGATCCCGTCGTTCGAATACGACTTCACGACCACGCGCACAACACCCGGCTCGGGACGGTCGACGCGCGCGTCCGCGACATCCGCTGACGCGTCCATCGCGAGCGATCGATACGAGCCGAACGGCCCAGCCGTCGACGCCCGCTCGATCCCCATCTGGGTACGCAGTCGCAAGCGCTCGTCACGCTCGTACGTGACCGGAATCGGCGGGTGCGCCTCCGGATCTCCGGGATCGACGATCTCCTTCTTCAGGTTCCAGAGCGCCGCGAGGTGTTCGAGATCCGCCCCCGTTGCATAGGCCAGCAGCACGGCACGTCCGGCATCGTTGACACGCGCCCGAAACCGGATTTCCTCGTACGCGGCCAGCTCCAGCAGCTTCACGACCGGGTCGGATTCGAGCGCTGCCGACCAATCCGGATAGATCCGCTTGAAGTGCTCCAGCTTGCGCTGATACACCTCCTCGAAGTCGAGCGTTTCGACGAGATCCGGCGGATCAAGCGCCGACAGATCGATCACTGTCATATCGTCACCTCGAACACAACGTCATCGCCGTCGTACTGCCCAGCGATCCGAAAAGTTACTTTGCCGTCCACAACAGACAGCGCCTTCACGCTATCCAGCGCGATACGCGGCTCCCACCGTCCGATTGCACGCGCGGCTTCGGCCTGTGCTGCCGATATCCATCCGCGCGTGACCGGCAGGTCGACCATCGCAGGGAGATCCGAGCCGTAATCGGGCCGCTGGCGACGGGTTCCCTTGCGCGTGCTCAGAATGTCCGCGATGCTCTGCACCAGATGCTCGACTCCGCCGATCAGTCGGCCCGTGCGGCGACACATACCGACCAGCGCGACCATTACTGCGCCTTCGTCGGAATGCGCTTGAAGCACTCGCGCGATTCGAGATATGCGATGTGCTCGGGCTCCGTCACCTCCGTTTTGCCGGCCAGCACGGCAACGTGTGAGCCGTCCGGAAACACGATCACGCGGCTGCGAAACTCGGTATCGATGAATGTCACAGGAGCCGCCGCCCCGCCTTGCTGTGCGTCTTTCGCCATAACTACCCCCACAAACGAAAAACCCCGCGCGGGCGGGGTCGAAAGTTACTTTGCTGCGCTCACACTGGCGGGCCAACCAGCTCGCCGTCGCCTTGCTCGCGGTGCCTGTGCTTCGTAAGCGACCGTCCGCCGGCAACAACGTCGTCGGTGTATTCGGCACCGCCCGCGATCTTCATCGCGACACCGCCACCCTCGCCCGGCTTGCCCTGCATGCCGCCGTTGAACGTCAGCAGTTGTTCGGTCGTCGTGTTCCCCGTGAACGTCGAGTCCGGTACATCTGCCAGCAACTTCGCGCTGCGCAGTGTTGCGCCGTCCGCCTTCAGCTCGAACTCCGTGCCACCGATGCGGAACACGATCCGACCACCGGCCGGCACCGACAGCACGTATTCATGGCTCGCATGGTTGTATTGCTCGAATGCGCCGTCCGGGAAGTCGGTCGCGGTCTCGTCGGGACTCGACCGACCGGACCCGCCGTGCTGCTCCGTGTAGTAGCCGGGCGCGACGAACGCACTCGCGAGATCACCGGACGGTGCCCACAGCGCGACCTCTTCGTCGACGGACGGCGGACGCCAATGCCGTACCTTGCCGGCGGCACCGGCCTGCCATTTGAGCCAGTCGCTCACCCAATCGCCGACACGGACTTTCACGCGCGGCGGATCGTACGTGATCGCCTCCACGACCGCGGATTGCGTCAGGCACGCCATACGGCGATCCATCTCGCCAAGCTCGAAGTCGCTCACACGTCACCCCGCTCCCTGTTCCGCCGGATTCCAGTAACGGCCTTCGTACCCCGGCCCCGTCTCAGGATCGACACCCCACAACACCGTGCGCCCCTTCGTCGGCGGCTCGTACGCATCGCCCAGGTCGAATTCGTGCACCCACTCGACGAGCCAGACGAGATACGTATCCAGCTCGGGCCGAAACGGATCTTCACCGGCCGACCCGACCTGTTTGCCGGGCGTCATGGGTAATCCCCAGGTCGCCCCGTGCACCGTTTGCAGCACGCGCGCGGACAGCTCGCGCACCTGAACCTCGGCACCCTCCACCAGCGGGTCGACGATCACGCGGGCCTGCATGCGCGCGATCAGCGGCACCCGGCCTGTGCCGTCGTCGTGCCCCGGTTCCAGCTCCGTCAGTTCGATCGCAATGAAGGGGGTGTCGATCGACTTGCCGACCTTCGGATACGCATGGATGCGTTCGAGATCCGGCAGTCGTTCGCGCAATCCCGCCTCGATGCCGTCGTGCAGTTGTTTCAGGTTAGCGAGCACGGTTCACCGCCTTTTGCAGTTCATAGTTGACCTCTTGCCGCAGCACCGTCATCAGGCGCGCTTCGCACGCACGGGCAGCCCTCCGGAATGCCGGATCGCCGGTCTGCGACCACTCGACCGTCACGACCTCGAACGGCGTTCGTGCCTTCCCGGTCCGGCGATAGATCGGCCCGTCAGGCTGTTTCGTCGTTTTGCGCCACGCGCCCTCGAACAGCGATTTGCCGGCCCGGATGCCCTTCTTCGTGCGCCGGACCCCGCCGAGCCGATGCGCCTCGAGCGGGTTCAGCCCGAGCCACACCTTGCCCGTATCGAGCGATCGCATGAAGAAGTACATCCGCTGCCGCAGCAGCTTCTGCTGGATGCCCGTAGCGCCGCTGACCTCTTTCGCTGTCTGGCTGCGTATCCATGCGCCCGTCTTGCGTAGCGTCCGACGCCATGCCGCCTGCATTGATGCAGGCGGCAGGCCCGCGAGCGCTTCGAGCGCGCCCCTTACGTCGATCTCGACCTTCAGCAGATCCATCGTCACCTCAGAATCAGGATCGTCCAGCCCGTGCCAGCCGGGCGGATCGCCAAAACGCGGAACCGCTCGCCACCCGCTTCAACGATGCTGCCTTCGCGCACGCGTGCCGCATCGTCGTCCGTGATGTCGAGGATCGGTGCAACGAGCTGCGTGCGTTGCGTTCCGAGATCCGGGCCGAGCCAAGGCGCCTTGAACATGCCCTGCAACGGTTTGCCGTCGATCTTGACGTCATCCGACAGGTCTCGCTTCACGGCCGTATCGACGTCGGCCATCAGATCCCGGAACGCCATCTCACGCCTTCAGCTTGACCAGCGCCTTCGGGCGCGTGCACAGGTGGATCGGGTTCGACTGCGCCTCGATCTCGACGCCCTTGCCGAAGGGCATCAGTTCCTGCTTCGCGTAGTACGGAATCCCGGTCGTGTTCACCGCTTCGACGTAGTCGGCCGGCGCGAAGCGCGTGATGAACAGATCGGACACGCCCTCCGGCACTGCATGCGCTTCGTCGTCCGCGACATACCCGACATCGCCGACGCGACCGCGATAACGTTCGAACGTGCAACCGCCGAAGTCGAACGCGTCGCGTGCATCGCCACGCAGCTGCGCAGCCATCACGGACGCGAGATACGTTTCCTTCACCGATTTCGCGACGATCAGCTTGTTCCAGAACTCGCGTCCGCAGAGCACGCGCACACCCGTGTACGTCATCGCGCCGAGCGCATCTTCGATCGCGTCCTGCACCTCGACGCACTTCTGGCGAATCTCGGTGGTCGCGGTCGACAGTTCGAACGGAATGACCGTCTGGTCGATACCGAAGTACTTCAGCAGATCGATCAGCACCGTCTTGCCGTCCGCGTCGAGCACTGCGCCCTTGATTGCGCCGATGCGGTGGAATTCGTGCGTCGCATCGAGCTGCTTACGCATCTTCGCGAGTCGGCGATTCACGACGGTCTGCAGCGCCTCCAGCTCCGTTTCGGAACCGAACGCACGCAGATTCGCGATCTCGTCGGCCATGATCACCGCGCGCTGCGGCAGATGCACCGTGTTGAACGGGATCATGTTGCGCTTGCTGCCCGCGACAACAGCGGCGGGGGCACCGCGCTGGCCAGACGCGACGAGCGACAGCGTGTCGCCGTCGCGCTCGATCTGGATCGTCGTCGTGGTGATGCCGTCCTCTTCGAACAGCCCGAGCGTGCCGATCCGGCCGGGAACATACGGCTGCTCGTTGATCGCAGCACTCAGGGACGACAGCGAAAACGCGTCGTCTTGAAACAGGGCGATATCCGCCATACAACCTCCGACATGAAAATGGATACAAAAAAGGCCACGCGGTCGGCGTGGCCTTGAATGGGGTGTGATGCGATCAGCGGACGATCACGTGTCGCTCGGCGAGATCCCCGCGACCGGCTGCATCGAGCCCCGTGAGCAGCCCGCCAGCGACTTCAGCCAGCCGGACGACGCCCGTCGCCGGTCGCGGCGCTTCGGACGCCGCCAGCGGCGCGTAGAGCACCGCTGCGGCGACTTCAGAACCGTCGTTCGCGGCGTTGTCGTACGGGGCGTATTCGCCGGTACTGGTCACGCCGAGCACCTGCCCGGCCGGCAGCGCCGGACCTGCCTTCACGATGATCCGCTCGCGCGAGATCTGCCCGTTACCCTCCGACACGAGAAATTCGGCCGGGAGATTTGCCTGTACCTTCCAGTTCGACATGAGTTTTCCCCTCCTCGGGTTACGTCAAAGTTACTTGCCGCTCTTGCGAGCCGCGTAGATGGACGCCGCACGCGGCGCATTCGCGACCACGGGGGCGTCTTGCGACGCAACCGGGGCAGCACGATGGTTGATCGGCTTCTGCGAGGCCGTCACGCGCTCGAACAGCCGCGCTCGCACCTGATCGGGCGACAGACCATCCGAGACAAAACCGGCTGTCAGTTCGGTCAGGCTCGCGGCCAGACAGATGCCCGCGATGTCCTGTGCGTTGCGGATTGCCGCGTCGACTGTCGCGCGATCCCGCAGGCCGGTCGCCAGCACGATGCCTTCGGCGCAGTGCTCGATGCGCGCGTCACGGCATGCCGCGTACACATGTGACGCCAGCGCCGCAACGTCCGGCGCTGCCGGCGGCTGCGGCTGCGGCTGCGGCTGCGGCGCAGGATCGGCCGGCGGATTGACCGGAGGCACCTCGCCGTCACTCTCCAGCGCGGCCATGATTTCGGCGGGCACCGACGTGAAGCGTGCCGCGTGCCGCGCTGCGCCCGCGTATGCGGCAATGCGGACCGGATCGACAATCGTGTCGCAAAACCCTTGCTCCTTCGCTTGCGCGGCCGTGAGCCAGGTCTCAGCATCCATGATCGTGCGGACCTCCTCCGCCGTCCGGCCGCTGCGCTCGACGTATGCCGCCAACATACTGTCGGACGTACTGTCCAGCAGATCCGCAAGCCTGCGCAGATCCCCGGCCTCGCCTGCCGCGAACGTATGCGGGTTGTGAATCATCAGCCGCGCATTCGAAGGCATCTCGATCGTGTCGCATGCCATCAGGATCAGCGACGCTGCCGACGCAGCCACACCGTCGACGCGCCCCGTCACCTTGCCGGCGTACCGCCGCACAGCGTTGTAGATCGCGAACGCGTCGAACACGTCGCCACCCAGCGAGTTGATCGCGACGACGATCGATGTCGCTGTCGACGCCACCTCATCGAGCTTCGCGGCGAACATCTCGGCGTCGGTGCCCCAGAATCCGATTTCGCCATAGATCCGGATCTCTACCTCGCTGCCGCCCGTCGCATTCGCCTGCGCACGGATGTCCCACCACCGCTTCTTCTCTTTCATTCGCCATCCCCATTAGAAAGATCGCTCGCCCCGTCGACCGGATCGAGCGTGTCATATCGAATCCCGAGCCGGCGCTCGCGCGCGAGATCGTCCGCGTTCTCCTGATCGACCTGCTCCGGATCGTCACCACGCGAGAGAACTGCCCCTGTCCGGCTTGCCAGCCCAGACCGGATCTCCATCCGCTTGGCCGTGACGTCCTGCACCGGATGGATATACGGCCAGCCCTGCGGCACCCACCGCACCCGCAGATAGTCGCGACGGCGTCGGTAGTAGTCCGCCATCGGCATCGCTCCCGACAACGCGCAGGCGTCGACCCACCAACGCCACACCTTCCGGCAAAACTGGTGAATGAACACGTTCCACTGGAACTGCTCGATCGACCGCCGGAACTCGTTCAAGATCACCCGCAGCACCCGATCGCTCACGTCGCGCAGATCGCCCGTCAGGACTTCGTACGGCATGCCGACCGACGCCGCAGCAGCCATCAGTTGCTGACGCATGAAGGGGCCGTAGTCGGTCCCCGCGCCCGGCGGCTCCGCAAACTTGACGTCCTCGCCGGGGGCTAGCTCCTGCATGCTCCCCGGTTCAAGCGAAACGACCGGCGAAAAGCCGTCGACGTCGTACTGCATTTCCCCGCCCGTGACGGGGTCTCCCGGAAAGCCCGGCTCGGCGGGCGGCTTCGTGATGAATCCGGCAAAGAGGTTGCTGACCTCCTGCCGGAACAACACGGCGTCGTCGAAGTTGTCCAGCGACTTGAGCCGCAGCAGCACGGTCGACAGTTCGGGAACGCCGCGCACCTGGCCGGGCCGCAGCGCGAGAAACACGTGCGCGATCTCGTCGGCCGGCACGCGAACCGTCTGCATGTTGGACGTCGATGCGCGCCCGTACTCACCGGGATGACGCTGCAGCAGGTGATACGCAACGCGTCGACCGTCCGCATTGAACTCGACTCCGTTGACGATCTCGCCTCCGCCGGGAACGATCTCGTTCTTCTCCATCGGCAGCAGATCGCCTTCGAGCAGCCGGATCTGCATCGGGACCGCCAACCCTTCGCTGGGGCTGCGGAACTGGCGACGAACCAGTACCTCCCCGTCACTGAAAAACGCCCGCGCGGCAAGCGTCTGCACGCCCGCCATGTCGAACAGCTCGTCCGCGTCGATCTCCTCGCAGCTATCCTCCCAAAGTTGCTTTTGCATCTTTCGCACCGCAGCGTTCGGATGCTTTGGGTGCGCTTGGATGCCGTTGCCGATCGTGTTCGATACGAGTCGCGCGATCGCCGTCTTCGCCCACGGATCGTTGCGAATCGCGTCGCGAGCGCGCGAGCGCAGCAGCGGCAGGTTTTGCGCCGCCGCCGCGTTCGGCCCCGCGCTCGACGCACGCCACGACTTCGCCCGTGCGCCCGTCGTGCTCGCCGACTCATATGCCGCCGCCTTCAGCCGCGTGGGCACCACGAATCCGCGCCGCGCGAGTGACGGAAAGCCCCCCTTCATCGCACCCCCTTGCCGGCGTGGCGAATCCGGACGATCGACGAACGTCCGGCCGCGCCGTTCAGATCGCGAATGATCTCGGTGCGTGCCTCCCGCAGCTCGCCGATCGAGCGATATTTCACGCGCCGGTCGGCATACTGGACTTCCAGCTCGCCCTTCGCGATTGCAGACTGGATGTTCTGCAGATCCTGTTTTGTGTATGCCATGCCATTCCCTCGTTTAGCGCCGCTTCAGGTACGTCGAGCGACCAACACGACGCCCCTGAATGCGCGAAACCCCGCTCGGTGGCGGGGTTTCGGTGGGTTTTGCTACTTGCGGCGACGGCCGCGGAGTCTCTGTAACGGTCTCTTCAACCGGCGGATCGGGAAGCACCTCGGCAGGCAGCGCTGACGGCAACGCCTCCAGCACCGGCACCGCATCGAACAGCGAGACCTGCGACGCACGATGCTGCTCGACCTGCCAGTGCGCCTCCGTCATCAGGTGCACCTTCACGCTGCGGGCCGCGTGCAGCGCGTAGCCTTCGCAATCCAGTGCCTCGTTGCGCGGGCTGATCTTCTTCCACACGCGCTTGCCGCCACGTGGCCCCGGCACCTTGACCTCTGCAGTGAGCTGCGACAGGTAGTCGCTGCGTACGCCGCTATACCAGTGCATGCGGCCCGGCCCATCGCCTTCGAGCTTCAGCCGGTTTTCGAGGATCAGATCCTTCGCGCGGCTGACGCCGACCATATACGGCCGCAGCCCGTACTTCGCAGCCTTGCTGTTGTTGCGCGTCGAGTCGATCGACGCCTTCGGTACGCTGAAGATCTCCGCATCGACATTACTGCTGCCCTTGACGGCCATGACGTTGTAGCCGGCGTGCTGCGCAGCGCGCACATACTTGTATACCGCGTCCGACGTAGCGCCGTCCGACGAGTCGATCGACGCTGCTCGTACACGCAGCAGCCAGCCGTTCTCATGCCGGTATGCGTGCGACAACAGCATCGTCAATGCGCCCCATACACCGCCTGTCATCGGGTCTTGCTGTTGCTCCGTCACGTTGCCGTAGATCTCGCCCCATGCGACGAGCCAGCTTTCCTCGCCGCGCCCCCATGCACGCAGGACGATCGCGAGCCGGTCGTGCTGCACGTCGACGCCAAGCGTCAACACCAAACCGCCGAGTGGCACGGTCAGCTCCGCGTACGGCAGCGCACGTTGCGCGAGCACGTCCAGCTCGGGCAGATCGGTCTTGTACTTGTACGCCCGGCCCTGCGAGTTGTTCACGAACGAACGCATCTTCGTATCGTCGCCCTCGCGCAGCGCCTTGTCGGCCGTCAGCCACTTCTTGACCAGCTCGGCCATGTTCGAGCCAGGGAACGGCGACACCAGTTCGTTGATGCGGAAGCCGGCAACGCCGTGAAACGGTGCCGTCGCAACCCATCGCCCGCGACGGACAGCGCGAATACGCGTCGCGTCGTCCCACAAAGAGCCGCAATGCGGGCAGGTGTAACGGGCCGTCTCCGGTTGTGCGCGGCCGTAGACCTCATGTACGACTTCGGCGCCCTCGCTCCACGTGACGTTTTCCCACGCCAGCTCATGCTCCTCGTCACAATCAGGGCACGGCACCAGATACACGCGCTGATCCGATGCCGCGTAAGCCTGCTGGATGCGCGACAGGCCGTCGATGGTCGGCGTGCCGCCCAAGATCATCTTGCGTCGCCGGGCCGAGTAGCTCTTGTTCCGCTCCTCCAGCAGCGTGATCGAATCGCCCTGCTCGCGAACGTTCGTATTCGCGTCGTCCGGCTCCTCAACCGCAACGACCGGGGCCGGCGTCGACTTCACTTCGTCCGGCGCGTTCGACGTGATGAACTTCAGGAAGCCACGTGCGAACGTCTTGTGATCCCACAAGTTGTTTTTGTCGCGGGCCGCGTGAACCGGCAATTTCGCCGAGAGGCGAGGCGTCACCTCGACCATCGGCTCGAACTTCTCCAGGTTGAACTTCTTCGCCGTCTTCTCTTTCGGGAACATGACGATCATCGGGCACGGGTCAACGTCGATCCGCTTGCCGATGTAGTTCAGCAGCACGCCATCTGTCCACGCGACCTGCGCCGACTTCATACACACGATCTTCTGCACGGTCGGATCGTCCAGCGCGTCGTGCATACCGAACACCCACGGCGTGATGTTCGGGTTATACCGGCCGGGGCTAGCAGAACCCTTCGCGCTCAACCTACGATGTTTGCGCGCCCAATCCGTCGTCCCAATCCGCTCCGGCGGACGCAGCATCGTCGCGATCCGGCGAATCACCGCGTGGACTGTCTGGGTCGTATTCAGAAAGCTGCTCAAGGCATCCATATATATGCTCGTTCAACCATTCGACGTCCACCTCGACGCCGTATAGCGTGCGCAGCTCCTGCACCAGCTTGTCGGACAGCGACAGCAGCTCCGTTTGAAATGCGCCGACCATCAGGCCGTACGCCTGTTCGAGCTGCGCCGCATTGACGAGCTGCCCCTTCTTCTCGGCCAGCGTCAGGAGCTTGATCTCCCGATCGACGATCTCGGTCTTCGCCCGTTCGGCGACGAGATCGATTCCCGTACCGCTAGACCGGCCGGCCGCGACCTCGCGCAAATGCCGGATGTACGCGACGCGGATCTCGTCGATCGACGCCACGCGGTAATCGAGCTGGACCTTGTCGACGAACCGCGAAACGGCCGACTGGTCAAGGTCGAGATGGTCAGCGATCTGCTGCTGAGTTGGCATGAATATGACCCCCTATGAGAAGTCGCCAGTAGAGAAAAAACGCGGGTGCGAGCCCCCGCATGCGGGGCCTCTTACAGGGTCCCCCGCTTGCCTATCAATGGCTCATCCCGGACTTCCGAGGGAACGTCGGGAGAGATGCCTACGTTCATACGCAACCGGGCCCAAATATTGCGCCTCGGTAATTTGTGCACACTACTAATCGAACGCGTAAAAACCAGAACTGGTACGCGCGCAATGTACGAGGCAAACTGGAGGCTGGCTGCGGGCCTAGGGGCCGCGTTTGCACTCTCGCAACCATGGATGCGGATATGGCGACGATCCTTCTCGTCGAAGACGACGAAGCAACCCTGCATGCGTTTTCACTGCTACTTGAACATGCTGGCTACCGAGTTATTTTGGCTCGGAACGGTCAGGAAGCCCTCGCCAAGATATTGGAAATTGCAGTGGACCTTGTGATAACCGACTGGTCAATGCCCGGCATGGATGGGGTAACGCTTTGTCGGGCACTCCGCACACATCCTACGTTTTCCCGGCTTCCGATCGTGTTGATGTCTGCAAATCAGGCTCCCACGGACGAAGGGCTATGGCACGCATTCCTCCAGAAACCTGTTTCCTGGACGATGATCGCGCAAACCGTGCAGTCTCTTGTCACCGTGCCCCGCACATAGATTCCTATTGACGCGAACGATGCATCGGTCGGACCACACCATCAATTCAACTCGGTTCTATGCCGCACGTCGCACATAGGTGATCTATTCCTCCGGGGCCGCAAGAGACGTCTGCGGAAATCCACGAAGGACCTAACTATTGGACGTGTCGGCGCCCACCGTGACATCCGCGATCGCGCGATCGCGGGCCCGGTCCATCGCCCACACGATTCGGTCCATCGCATCGTCAAACACGAAGCACCGCGCAGTCACGCGCCCCATGCTCCGATCTTCATCCCACGTCGACCAGACCTCACTCGGCCCGGCGCTCGTCGACTCGATTCGCATTTCAGCGCCCCAATGCAAAAAGCCCTGAGGGCTTGCGCACTCAGGGCTTCGATATTCATTTCGTAAGGGCGAACGCCCTCCCAACAGATCCCGGCAGACAGTTATCGTTGTTGGTCGCGGCGCTCCCGCGATTCAGTATGCCTGTCGGGCGAAGGTTGCGACACGAGTATGCGGTCGCGCATTTATCCAGTGACGCGGTAAAGGATGTGCAAAGTTTACGCGATCCGCTCTTGAAATGGAATACGTTTCATCCTCGCAATTGTCGACGCAATGTGTCGTACACCGATCCATCGACCGTATCCAGCAGTGCAAGCATGTCGTGAAAGCGCCACGACCAGTTCTTCCGATACTCGTCGAGCGATACGCCGAGCGCGTGCGCCCGGCCAGCGTCGTCGACCTGCCGCTTGCCGGTACCGGAACAGTCGGGGCAAATGTGCCGGCCCTTCGCATCCGGAGCGGGCGACGCCGCGATCCGCCCCATCCCACCACAGTCGTCGCAAGGTTCGTATTCCCGAAAGACCAGCGGCCCGTTACGCCCTTCGAAGAACGGGATACGCTCCTCCGATACACACACCTTCCCGCTGCCCCCGCATGCATCACACGCGTGCGTTGATGTCGTGACGGCACGCGCGCGACGCACGACGCCACGCCCTTCGCACTCGAAACACTGATCGTTCACCCACTCATCCAGCAACCGCAGCGCGAACCGCTCAACGATGTCGACCTTCGAACGCTCGACAGCGTGCCCCGCACGTTGGTCGCGGCGCTCGTCGCGCGACAGGCCAGTGAACCGCGCACGCTTGAATCGGCCCGACGTCCGGATCATCTGCGCCAACAGCAACGTTGCACGTCGAACCATCGCAGGCGTCGGCAGCGGCCCGGCTTTGATTCGGGCCAGCAAGCTCCCGAGATCGTTCGCAAAGGCGAGCGCGCCCAAAGTAACTTTAGGATCGGCAATCGGGTCGGTGAACTGACCACGAACGCTCATCGCAACGCCCACCCGCTCTTTCAAATCGATCATGACTCTCTCCTACTCGTCCTAATGTCTCAATGTCCCAAGGGAAAAGGCTTGTGGGGGTGCGCGCCTGCGACATGCGCGACATGCGCCGCTCACGTCGCGCATGTCGCGCCCCCGCACACGCGCCCGAGGCCGCGCCTTGGGACATTGGGACATGGGACGTCCGCAGCGCGCCAAGACGGGCCAAGTGGCGCGCTTGCCGTGCAGGCACAGCGCGCCACGCAATCACAACGGACTGTCGTCATCACCCGCCGCGACCAGTTCGCGCTCCGCTTCCGGCTCTTGCTCTTCCTTCACGTAGTACCAACCGCGCGATCCGGTCGACTCGCGCTTGCGCACCCACCCGAGCGACTTCAACGCCTTGCCGATGCGGCGCTGCTCGGCCAGCGTCCACTTAGACGTGTCGAGCTTCAGAATGTCCGCGAGGATCTCTTCCATCGTCGTGCGCGACACGAATTCCAGGGCCTTGGCGATCTTGTCCTCGTACACGTCGCCTTCGTAGCGCTCCGCCTGCTCGATCTCGAACAGCGGGCGCTCATGCTCTTCGACGTGCCACACGACGCCCGAGCGATACAGGTGTACGGCTTCCGCCCATAGTTGTTCCCGAACGGCGAGAATGCCGTCGATGTCGACCAGACCGCCGACACGCAGCGGCCAGTAACGCCGGTTGCCCGATTCGTCTTTCAGGTACGTGTCGAAGTTGACCGAGCCAGCGAACACGCATTGACGCGGGACGTCCGTCGCCCGCTTGCCGTAGAAGTTGCGGAACCGGTCGACGGCCGTCGCGAAGAAGCTCTTCACCGCCGACGAGTCGGCCTTGTTCAGCGAATCCAGCTCGGCCAGCTCGATCACCCACTTCCCGGCCAGCACCGCGTACGTGTCTTTGTTGCCGATCTGGATCGGCGTATCGGTGAACCACGGTGCGCCGGCCAGCACCTTCAGCGCCGTCGATTTGCGATGCCCCTGCTTGCCTTCGAGGATCAGGACGTTGTCGACTTTGCAGCCGGGCTCCATCACGCGCGCGACGGCCGCGATCATCCACTTCATGAACGCGAGCTGCACATACTCGCTGTCGGCGACACGCAGGTATGTCGACGGCATCGTGCGCACACGCGGCACGCCGTCCCATTCCAGCCCTTCGAGGTATTCGCGCACTTCATGAAAGTGCGTCGCATCCGCCACCAACAGAACCGCGTTCATCACGATATCGGTGCGCACCGAGAGACCGTAGCGCTGCGACAACCAGAGCGCGCAGCGCTGATCGTCCATGTCGGTCCACTCGCCCTTCACGCCTTGCGGGAACGGCGGCGCTTTGCGCTTCATCACGCGGCCACCGAAGTCGTCCTGCTCGATGACGCCCTGCCACGCCTTGTGATTGGACAGGATCATGTGCACGTTGCCGAGCGTCGGCAGCAGCGTGCCCTTGTCCGACCGCGCGAGATCCTGCTCCCAGGTGTGTGCGCCGTTCTCTGCCTCGCGGCCATCCCATTCCGGCTGTTTCGCGGCAGCGGACGTCGCGACAGGTTTCGTCGCCGTAGCGTCCGCGGTCGCCACTGTAACCGTCGCCGGCCGGATCTCTTCGTTCGCTGGCGCGATGACGCGCAGGATTGCCGCCTGCACCTGCGCCTGGACGGGGTCGATGCCCTCTTCGACGTGCAGGTCGTTGAAATCGGTCAGCTTGCGCTCGCCGCGATTGGCGAATGCCGGATAGACGACGCTTACGTCGGCGACCGTGGCTGCCGCCTCGTACGCGCGCTTCAGGCCCGTGTTATCGAAGCGCTTACGTCGCAACGGCATCACATCGTTTCCGTAGCTCACCTCAACATACGGCACGCCATTGTCGTCACGACGGCGTGACGCGGCGACCATGTACCACGTGTTCTTCGCCTCGATCCGTACCGGATCAGCACCGAATACCAGCTCACCACTGAAGGCGAACTCGTCGGCGAGCCAGTCGCGCATGCGCTGCACGATCTTCCAGTCGTCGTCGGCGCAGACCAGCACATGCACATCCGGATACGTCGCACGCAGGTAGCGCACGGCCGGGAGGATGCCGCCAGCGTCGAAGCAGACATCGACTGCGAACGCCTCGTCGATCGCCATGCGGATCGATCGCGCGGTCGCGTAGCCTTCGGCGACCAGCACGATCTGATCGTCTGCGCCGACCTCGCCGAGCAGATACGTCGCGCCCTTCTTCTCCATGCCTTTGTTGAAGCGCTTCGCGCCGTCCGGCGTGATCTTCTGCAGACCGACGAGCCGAGCGTCGTCGCCGTACTGATACATCGGCACGAAGATCGTGCCGTCCGCGTCGAAACGCACGCCTTCGGCCGTGATGCGCTTGCGTTCGAGATAGGCAGACTCGCCATGCTCTGCTGCACGGTTCCACTGATCGCGCGCGCGGTTCGCGGCGAGCTTTGCCTGACGCGCATCGCGCTCGGCCTGCTCACGGTCGGCCGCTTCCTGCCGGCGACGCGTCTCCGCGAGCACTTCCTCGCTCATCGGTGCGCCGCTCCATTCGAAGCGCTCCGTGCCGGGATCGTCGCCCGAGAAATGTCCGAACGTGCCGCCATAGCCGATTACCGCGCCCTTGCTGATGACCTCGCGAAGCTGATACCAGTATTTCTTGCGCGGCCCATACCGATGATGTTTGCCGTCCGCGATCGGATGGCCGGCGGGCAGGTCGGGATGCCCCGCAGCACGCAATTGCTGAATAATCTGGTCCAGTGTCGCCATACAAGAATTCCCTCGATCAAAGTTACTTTGGCCGCATGTCGCGGCCAGATCACAATTGGTTGCGCTATGCGCTGTTAGCTCGCACGACGAGCCGCCTCCAGCTCGACGAGACGACGGTCGCGCTCGACCTTGTGAGATAAGCTTCGCCATGCGGCTCGCCCTGCCGCGTAGCACTGTCGTCCGCTCGGCGAGCGGCTGTACTGCGATGCACCGCGTCGCAACGCGCTACTGATTCCGTTCACGTTCACATGGGTCTCCGGTTATTTGCCGCGCAGTCGACGCCATTCCGCCGACATGAGATCGTCGAACGCGGCAAGGTCCAGCGCGCAGAAACGATCGGTAAGCTGGTCGCGGAACGCGTGACGTTCCGCCTTGGTCGCGAGCGTGGCGCATGCGCGCGCAGCTCGCTCGATGAACAAGCGCACGCGCCCCGTTGCGTTCGCTTCCGCAAGAATCGGAGCAAGGCGATCGGGGAACGTGGCGAGCAATTCGGACAGCAAGCGCCCCGCTTCGGCGGGGGCATACTCGAATCGGGATGCGAGTGTCGTGACAGCGCATGCCAATTGCTGCTCGGGCGAGCAGCAAAGGCCGATATGCTCACGGTCGGGACGACAGCACCCCATACCGGGCTTAAACCGCTCCATGACGACGACGTCGACGCGCGGCGAGGTTGCGAGCAGCGTGAATCAAACGCTGGAACAGACGCTGGCCCTTGCGGCCGGTCGCGATGATCTTCTCGGCGTGTTGGTCGTCGATCCGCTGATCAGCCAGCGCACGCGTCACGTCGTCGGCGACGAGGCCAACATGCGCCTGCAGGTGCAGCGCCGTCGAAACAAGGCGCAGCGTGCCGGGTTCGCTGACGTCGTCAGCGGCATGGTCGTCGACGTGTTCGGCAACCAGCCCGAAGCGTGCGTTCAATGCATGCAGCGCGTCGAGCGCGTACGCCTCGCCCTCTGCCTTTTCCTGCATCCACTCGATCAGCAGCTCGAACATTTCCATCGACAAGCGACTGTCGCCAACACCACGCAAGCGAAGGCGAAGGGATTCCGGCGTGATGTTCTTACCGCGCCTGATCGTGAGGTGGTTCGCCGCGTCGGCGACACCGCCGGGCGTGTTGCGAACGGACGTATAAAGCACGTCCAGCCATTCGGTACTGTCGTATCGGCAGGTCATAGCGGGAGATTGGTAGAGAGTGGCTTTCATCCTGTCGCGCGCACGGGGTCGCAACTAAGATCCAGCTCATGAGGTGCGTAACTACGCCTGTCACGCGTCGATGGGCGGTGACAACGAATCGTCGTGTGCGTCTAGAGAGGCAAACAGGTCAGGACGCGCGAGCTTCAAGAACAACAGACGCGCTCGCGGAATGCCGTTCCGACGCCATTCGGATACGGACGGCATCCGGACTTCGCACAGTTGGGCAGTCGCGGCCGTTCCACCGAATGCATCGATCACGGCGCACGCGTACGGGTCTCGATTCAGGAGCGTATTCATGCCGCCATGTTAGGCGTTCCTTACACTAAAAGCAAGGCATTCCTTACGCCCATTCAGTTAGGCTTTCCTAATGACGACACTAGCCGAACGCCTGGAACAGGCAATGAAGTTGCCGCCTGAGAAAAAGGCAGCAGATCTGGCGCGAGCGTGCCGAGTGCGAGCGCCCTCGGTCAGCGATTGGTTAAGCGGGAAAACCAAAAAGATGGAGGGCGCGAACTTGCTGCTCGCGGCCGAATTCCTGAACGTTGACCCGTGGTGGCTCGCCACTGGCGAAGGTCAGATGGTGCGCCGAGCCAATGCGCCCGCCCCACAAAGACAGGAGATGCTCGGCGCGCACGCTCAGACGCTGGTCGACGCACTCGCCAAAGCAGACAAGGTTGGATTGCCATCGACAGCATTTATCGCGCTGCTCGAAACCCTCAAGGTGTTTGAAGATCTACGCGGACAGCAGTCCGATGACCTTCTCGATCTGAATGCACCTGACCCGGAAGAGGGGTAAGGTTCCAGTCGAATACAGCGGCTCTGCGGTGCGTTCCGACGCACCCTGAACGTATCCCGCGCCCTCTGATCAGGCCACCCAGAATCTCAACATCCCAATCGAAGTCATCGCTGCCATGCGGGCCGATGATCCGTACCAGCATGCCGATACGCGACCGGTTTCGGCATCGACTGACGATCGCCACATCGCCCGGTTTGCAGCGCAATTCCCCTGTTGACATATCCCCGCAACAACCTCCCCTCGGCAATATTTTCGCTTAACCACTGTATAAACATACAGTATTTGGTCGGAAGAATACAACACCTTTCAGCAAGGTTCACCGCATTCTCCCGGGCCGCCTCGTGAGCAAAGGGCAATGTTACGGAAAAAATAGTTAGGCACTCCTATTGCGCAATGAAGAAGGAATGCCTAACATTCGGCTTCATCGCTGCCGCTTGCGCAGCCTTCGGAGAAGCCCATGAAAATGCTCGACCATCAGTCCACAGACCGCCACGAATGGCTTCGTGAGGAAAGCACGCCCCGCATCACGCCGTCCGAACCCGCTCGCCAAAGCAACTTTGAAAAATCGAAGATCTTCCGCTGGACGGTCATCGCCGCCCTGCTGTTTGTCGTCGTGAATGTGTTCCAGGACGATCCGGTAGTCGCTCCGACTACCGCTTATCACGTCAGCGTTTAAGCCGCCCCGACCTTGCCGGGGCGTGCGCCCCCGGCGTCATGGAGACCACCATGCCGCGAATCAAAGCCCGAACCCTCCCCCTCGTCGACGTCGAGCGTCGCGACACCCTCTCACTTCGCACCATCACGCGTTACGACCGGAACGCACGCCGTCCGTCGACTCAGATCCTCGTCGGCAAGTACATCGTCGGTCGCCGCCCCTTGGCCGATAGCGTGCATACGGAGTACCTGATCCTTGACGGCATCGAAATCGCCCACAAACAGATCTCGATCCCGAGCGAGGGCGACTGCGCAACCGCGATCAAGCGCCTGCGCGACGCAAAGCGTGCGGCTGGCGTGGCGGCATCGAATGCGATCGATAAAGCGAAGAAGGCAGGCAAGGCGCGCACCCCTGCGGCACGGGAGGTCGCGTAATGGACGACCGCACGCAACAGCTCGACCTCACCGCGCCGATCCCGACCGGCAACATCAAGGCGGCAGCCGCTGCAGCCGGCGCAACATCAGCGGACCTATGGATGGTCCCCTACGGACAGCTTCACTACGACCCGTCCGACAACATCCGACCGGTTGACCCGGAGTGGGTGAAACACCTCACTGCACTGATGATGGAAAACGGGTACGACAAGGGTTCACCTCTCCATTGCTACGCGCGAAAGGTCGCGGGCAAGGATCTGCTGTTCGTGTACAAGGGGCAGCACCGCTACCTTGCGGCCGGAAAGGCAATCGAAGCCGGCAAGGACATCGGCAAGATCCCGGTCGTCGTCCGCGACGCCAAGACGGTCAACCGCGCTGAAATGGTGATCGACGGCTATCTCAGCAACAACGGCAAGCAGTCGTCGCCGCTTGATCTGGCCGCTGCCGTCGCGGAGCTGCGCGACATTCATGGCATGACGCTTGCCGCCATCTGCAAGCGCTTGAACGTCACCGATCAAACGATCCGCGACGTCGGCCTGCTCGAACGGGCACCGGCCGAACTGCATCAGCTCATTCGGATCGGTCAATGTACCGGCACACTGGCCATCGAGCAGATCCGCCTGCACGGCGGCGACAAAGCGCTCGAACGCATCGTCGTCGGGATCTCCAAAGCCGCTGAAGCCGGCAAGACGAAGGTAACGAAGAAGTACCTCGAAGCGGTGCCCCTGCTCGATACGCATTCGGACCAGGAACCGTCGCCCGAGCGCGCAGTCCCTGCAGCCGTCAACAGCGGCATCGACACCGACGCTCACGCCGCACCGCTCGTCGCGTCGACGGCCGCGGATGCCACGATCGAGACGCAGGCACCGATGCAGGCAGCATCGCGGCAAAGCGCCCCCACCAAGATCAGCGAGAAGCAGTCAAAGCAACTTTTGCAGGCACTGCAGGCTGTACTCCATGACAAGAACTTCGGCCGACTGGCAAAGCCGACGATCGAAGCAGTTCATACCGCGCTGATGCCGCTCGCCGATCTACTCGGCCGCCCCTCAACCCCAAAGGTTTGGCCGGTGTCCGAGCCGGATGCAAACGGCTGCTGCGAGCCTGTCGATACGGTATGCGGACCTGAGCGAACCGGAAGAATTAAGGGGCCGCTCGCATACATTCGCGTCGCACAGCCCGCACCCGGCGCATGGATCTACGCGATCGAATACAACACCGGCACCAGCTTTGCGAGTGAACCGCTGAAGGTATCGCACCAGACGCGCGCGGTATGGACGCGCGCCCAAGCGATTCGCTCCGGCGCAGCGCGGCTCATCGAGACTATCAAATCGCCGGTCCACGGGCGATCGAAGGCAGAGCAAGCATCGTTTAAGCGCATTCTCGAATGGGCGAACGAGATCATCGGCATGCCTGACCCCGACATGACCGCCGAATTCTCCGCCGCCACCGCCAAGGGGGAACGCCCCGATCTGTCCGATGTGTTGACTGCCATTGGGCACAAGCAGCGGATCTCGTCGAACAAGGCACTGCTCGATGCCGCATTCCCTGCACGGAAAGCAAAGCCCGCTCTCGATCCCGCGTCCGCATGGCCATTCCCGACTGGAGCCGCAAATTGACCCCGCGCCCGGCCCTTTCTACCCCACGTCCGCTGCCGCGAAAGCGGGAACACGCGAAGAAGCGCCCGGCTATCGCACTGGCGAGCGTCAACGGCACTTCAATGCAGTCGGACAACGACGGGCTGACGCCCGCAAAAGCGATCCAGAAGGACGAAGCGCCGCTCGCGCGGCGCAAACCTATCCAGGCGAACGAAGCCTTGGCGGACACCCGCCAAGGCAGGCTCGCGCGGTTCGACGCCCTTCGCACCGAGATCCGCGCGTTGATCACCGAGATCTCGCACGCGGCCGACGTCGAGTTGCTGGACCTAATGGCCGACGAGAGCGGCTCGTTCGCCCGCCACAAGGCGGCGCAGGACGCGCGCACCTGGGCAGCAACCGCCGGCATCACGCTCGAAACCGGCCTCATGCAACTCGCACGCGCGTTCCCCAACCCCATCACACAGGCAACTCAACATGACTGATCAAGCTCTCTATGCCGCACACATCTCCAAAGCTCGTGAGATCGTGGTCGCGGCCGTGAAGCGCCTGCGTGCCGCTCACATCGACTGCATCGATCTGATGGAGCAGGCGGAGCGATACCTTCATGCAACACGGGCAATCGACCATTTCCACGCTGTCTACGATGCTGACCTAGCATTCGAGCCGAATGATGAGCGGACCATCGCAGGTCTCGCGAACGTGGGCAGCGCGCTTTTCGCGTTGCTGTCACCGATGATCCCGTCGCACACCCCCGACGAGGCGCTGGCTGAAGCTATCAACCGCCTAATCAACATGCGCGCCGAAGCGCGACTTCACCCTGCAACCAACAATCTGAACGGGAGGGCGCTGTGAGCCTGCTGACCCGCGCATACATACTTGAGAAGTACGGCCCGCGCATGACACTGGCGCAGCTCGCACAGCTGCTGCTGATGTCGGAGGGGACCATCCGCAATCAAATCAGTGCCGAGACGTTCCCGATACCCACTTACAAGGAAGGTGGCGGCCGATTTGCCGCATACGATGCAGTCGCGGACTACCTCGATGATATGTCCCGTCGCGCCCGCGCAGAAGCCGCATAGTCCACGTCGGGCGCGACTGGTGGCGCGCCGCGTTAAAATCATGTATATCCTCACCAACTTAATAATATCCGGGGCGAAAGATGGCAGTTAGCGAGCAGTGGTCGACCGCAGAACTCGATCCCAAGAAGATTCAACTGGACCTACGCAATCCACGTATCGAAATTGAACCGAACGCCAAGCCGGCCGAGATTCGCGCGAAACTTCTGAGATTCGAAGACGTGCTTGACCTGGCACGAGGAATCATTCGGAACGAAGGTCTCTTTCATGGCGAGCGCATCATCACCGTTGTTGAGGGAGGGAAGCACGTCGTCCTCGAAGGGAATCGCCGCGTCGCCGCTTGCCAAATGCTGCTAGACCCATCGCTCATTCCTGAGGAGTTTGTCGGCCGATTCCCTGCCGCCCCACCCGCTGTCAAAGCTACACTGCGCAAACTGAGCGCCGACGTAGCGCCGAACCGAGAAGCAGCCGATCCGGTGTTGACGAAGCGCCATACGGAGCGCAGCGCAAAACCTTGGTCGCCGGTAGCGAAGATGCGCCGAGCCGTGCGCATGCTCGAGCACGCCCCAATAGACAAAGTTGCTGAAGCGCTCGGCACAACGCCGGGCCAAATTCGAAAACTTGTGAAGCCGTACAGACTTCTCAAGTTCGCGCTCGATCTCGACACATGGACTGACGACGAACGCGCAGTGCTCGAGAACGAAAAACTTGTCACGAACCCCTATACGCGCTTCTTCACGTTGGCAGACACCCAGCGTATCTTGCAGTTATCGTTCGACGCCGATCAGAACCCTGTCAGCGCCCTGCCTCCGAAAGTCTTCAAAGAGCAGATGATCGCAATAGCACGCGACTTTCTGCTCCCAGACCCCGAGAAAGGCAAGCCACGTTGCGATACCCGTACGGAACCGATGAAGTATTTTGAACGGTTTCTCGAATCGCCCGAAGGCAAGAAGCACGTCAAACCTGCAGAGCCACGTCAGCAACCCAAAGGCGACGGCAAAGACCCCAAAGCACCGGATCAACCTGCAGGCGGCCCCGGTGGCGGCGCACCGCGTCCAAAAACGCAAAAGATATCTATTTTCTTCGAGAAGCTTGAGTGTCACGTAACCGATGACAATTTGATTGCATTAACTCGGGAAATTCGTGGGATCAACCACAAGACCACACCAATTTCGGCGTCTTTAATTCTTCGGGCGCTATTCGAATGCGCATTGGTTTATCAAATTAAAAAGGCCAAAAAATGGGGCGAACTCATGAAGCTCGAAAAGCAACCGGGCCGCGACCCCGCGCTCGCAAGCATGATCAGCTTTTGTTCGAACTTCCATAACGGGGTGTTCTTGGAGAATAAGATTTGTCGAGTTCTCTCCGCCGGCACCACGAAGCAAGCCAAAGACTATCTCGACTCGATGACGCACCTCAAGTATCAACAGGCCGACGCACCGACACTGGAAACAATTGCAAACAACATTCGTGGCGTCATTCAGTATATTTTGGAAGGAAACTGAACATGCCCAAGAAACTCCTCCCTCGCAAGGAACCTCTTAGTCCACTGCGATATCCAGGCGGGAAGGCACGGCTAGCCGCCTATATCAGTGGTGTCATCGAAGAAAATTATCTGAATGGTTGCACCTTTTATGAGCCATTTGCGGGCGGCGCCTCGGTTTCGCTGGAACTGCTTCGTCTAGGCTTTATCTCTAGTGCAGTACTGATCGAGCGCGATCCATTGGTATACGCGTTCTGGTGGTGTGTCTTCAATATCACTGAAGACCTCTGCGCAGCCGTCAATGCATGCCCGGTCACCATGGAGACATGGGCCCAGCTACAACCCACAAGAGAGGTAGCCTATCCGGCAGACGGGCAGTTTACGATCTTGCAGCTCGGTGTAGCTGGCCTATTCTACAATCGAACAAATTTTTCCGGTATTCTCGGAGCAGGGCCAATCGGCGGAGAAGCCCAAGCTTCTCGCTACAAGATTGACTGTCGCTTCAACAAAGAAAAAATAATCCGACAGATTCGCTCAGTGGCTCGCTTTGCCGACCGAGTTAGAATTTATTGCGATGACGCAATTTCCTTCATGCGCACTAATGCAGAGGAAATCGCAACGGGTTTTTCGTTTGTATACGTCGATCCGCCATATTATCAACAAGGCCCGAAGCTTTATCGACACCACTATACAGACGCAGACCACATTGCCCTTGCTCAGTTTCTACAAACTCAAGGCTATCCGTGGCTGTTGAGCTATGATGACCACCCTCGTATTCGCGAACTGTACGCCGCAAATACGGTTCAGCCGATCTATCTCGACTACAACGTCAAATCAAGTCGCACCGCTCGCGAACTTGCCATTTCGAACCTGATGATTCCGGTTCCAGTTTATGACGGCGTGCCCGAATTGCTGGACGTTGACGTAGAAGCGTAACTCAGTCTACTCATTCACCAACTTCAATTGCCCCTTCTTCGCAACCTGATCCGGCCGCAGATTCGTGTAGCGCTTCAGGTTGCGCCAATCCTTGTGGCCTGTCACGGCCGCGACCTCCGGAATATCCCACCCGTCCTCGAAGAGCGCACTCGTCGCTTCGTGCCGCAGATCGTGCAATCGAAGGTCGACGATGCCCTTGTCGACGCAGGCCAGCTTGAAGTACTTGCTCGCCGTGCTCTTGTCGAACCGAAAGATGTACTCGTTCGGATGCGGCTCGATCTTCGGGTCCGCCCTGCGCTTCGCCTCGTATGCAGGCGGCACCGGATATCGCGCCTGACGCAGCAGCACTTCGAGCGAGTCGCCGATCAGCGGCACCCACTCGTCGTTGCCCTTCTTCTGTCGCGGATGTTTGCGATCGCGGACGAGCGCGAGCCGGCGCTCGACGTCGAGATCCGACCACGTCAACCGAAATAGCTCGCCACGCCGGAATGCGCTCTTCATCGCAACGCGGATAACATCCGGCACCGCCTGTTCGCGCTCTGGATGTTCAGAAAACCACTCGAAGATCTTCACGATCTCTTCACGTGTCGGCCGCCGGTCGCGATGCTTCCCCGGCCCGATGAGCTGCAGGTGATCGAGGGTCGGCCGCGCGATGCTCGGAGCATGCGGCAACCGGAGATCCAGTAACGAGGCCATGTGTTTGTACACCGTCCCGAGTTTGGATATGTCCATGTCGATCGTGTACTGCCCCGCCCCCTCTTTCTTGCGCTCCTGGGCAAACTTGACCAGCCGCTTGGTCGACAACTTCGCCGCCACCTCATCATCAAAGTGACTTTCCAGCCGCTTGAGCATGTAGTCTTCGTTCGACTTCTCGGCGACCGGCCGGCCGGAATCGTTGCGAGCGTTTCGATACAAGCGCACCAACTCGCCGACCGTGATCGTGTGCTCGTCGACGGCGGCTTGCCCCTTGTCGATACCGCCCTCGATCTCTCGCGCCCATGCTTCTGCCGCGCCCTTGGTTCGAAACGTCTTTGATATACTCTGTCCCCGCCGGCGGACTTGAGCACGCCAGCGGTCGCCGATCTTGAGGATCGAAGCCATGAAACACCCCGTTTGTGGACTGTAGCAATGCGTCATCCACATACGCTGCTACAGGGTCGATTTGTAGCAGAATTGTAGCAGGCGGGGCGTTAAACTATGCTTCACAACCCGTCATTTCGCGTCATGTGCGGAAAGACGAAAATCCCGGAAAGGCACACGGGACAAGGCTAAGAGCCTGATTCACACGGGTTCAGTCCATCCCGCTCAAACTATCCGCTCCCCGTAGTTCAATGGATAGAACAAGCGCCTCCTAAGCGCTAGATACAGGTTCGATTCCTGTCGGGGGGACCATCTAAGTTCCCAACACTTCCCAAGTTTGCCCAAAAAGTCGCGCACAGCCTTGTGTCGCCTGGACTTTTGCTGCCATCATTGCCCAAGGTTGCCCAGTACAAGCAACCTAACTTGGGGGCATCTTTTGGGACATGCCTCCATGCCCCCAAACTCGATGCCCCCATGCCATGCCGAAGCGCGCTACCCCGCTGACCGAGATGCAGATCCGCAAGGCCAAGCCGGCCGAGAAGCCGTATCGCCTGGCTGACGGCAAAGGGTTGTATCTGGAGGTCATGCCGAACGGGTCACGCTACTGGCGGATGAAGTACCGCTTCGACGGCAAAGAGAAGCGCGCCGCCTTTGGCGTCTATCCAGAGGTGACACTGGCCGAGGCTCGACAGGCCTGCCTCAATGCACGGAAGCAACTCGCCGCCGGCACCGATCCGACCGAACAGAAGCGGGAAGTCAAACGCGCTCGGGCGATCGAAGCAGCGTCGACGTTTGAGGCTGTCGCGCGCGAGTGGTTTGCTGCTCAGAAAGACGGATGGACCGAGGTGTACGCGGCCAAGGTGATCAGTTCGCTTGAAGTCGATGTCTTTCCTAAAGTCGGCCATCGCCCGATCCGAGACATCGAGGCGCCTGACATGCTAGAGATCCTGAGGGCCGTCGAATCCCGCGGTGTACGCGAGACGGCTAAACGCATCCTCCAGCGCTCACGGGCGGTGTTCCAGTACGGAATCATGACCGGGCGATGCCCTCGCAATCCGGCTGCAGACATTGACGCCGAGACCGTTCTCAAGAAAGGCACCGGCGTCAAACACATGGCACGGGTCAAGCCCATCGAAATCCCGCAGCTCATGAGAGACATCGCAGCGTACCAAGGCGATCTCGTCACGCGGCTGGCGCTCCGCTTCATGGCTCTGACGTTCACTCGGACAACCGAGATGATCAACGCGGAGTGGGACGAGTTCGACGAGCGCGCGGCCGAATGGCGGATTCCGCCCGAGCGCATGAAGATGCGCGATCCACACATCGTCCCGCTTTCGCGCCAAGCGCTCGACACACTGGCCGCGTTGCGCGAACTAAACGGCGCCCACCGGCATGTGTTCTATAGCATCCAGGGCCGAAGCCACATCTCGAACAACACGATGCTCTATGCGCTCTACCGCATGGGCTACAAGTCGCGAATGACCGGACACGGATTCCGCGGTCTGGCCGCTACCGTGCTTCGCGAACTCGGTTATAGCCGCGATGTTGTCGATCGTCAGCTTGCCCACGCAGAGCGCAATCAAGTCACCGCGGCATACGTGCATGCTGAGTTTCTGCCTGAACGTCGAAAAATGATGCAGCACTGGGCCGACTATTTAGATGCACTTGAGGCGGGGGCCGCGATCATCCCCCTCGACGTCGCACGATAGGAGTTCGCTGGACTCCGCATCCAGCGAATCCTGTCGTAGATTTTGCGAGATTCCGCCAAGGCAGCAAAGCTCCTTGTACTGGGATGCACACCGTTTGACACCCTCACCCCGCATTGGGGAGTACCCAAAGCAGTTTGATACTCGAGGCGCCAATCGCAAGTGCGATCCCCATCCAAAGACAAAGGAGGTCCCACCAATACAACCCGTCCGACTTCCTACGCTTGGCGTTTCCGATCGCATCCGCAATTTCGCTAGTAGGTAAATCTCCTTGCTGAACTGCGCCCTCCTTGATGTCGGCCATTTGCTTGCTGTGCCCTTGCAAACGAGAGAATCGAATTGCCGGAATGACAACAGCAACTGCGCTAGCAAGCGACATCGACTCGGCGACATACTCAATAAGTCGAGCGGTCACATTTGCACCCATGTTTTTTCCGTAACTGGTGGAACATGAGCCGAAGACCGCTTCTTCTGAACTGCGGCTCCTGAATCAGCGCTTTTCGGTGGCACGAGGCCAACAACCAATCCCGCGCCAACCGCGTGAGCATATCTGACGAGCGTCTCAAGGGTCGGTCCGTGCTTTCCTTCGCCGTTTTCCAGCCGGCTAATATCACCTTGATCGATGTGCGCCAGCTCCGCCACCGTCGACTGACTCAGGCCCTGCTCTACCCGGACTCTTCTCAGCGCATCGCCCAAATCAACCAAGCTGTTTCGCAATGCGGCCCGAGCACTAAGACGCGGGTCATTGAGAATGGCCGCCTCAAGATCGTCAACGCTTGATATTTTCATAACCATAGTTGCCTCCTACGCGCGTTGGACAGCAGCGGCCGTCACAGCAGCCACATCATCCGCGATTGCCAGTACCTCGAGATCCCCTCCAGCATTTGCCCCGGTCGGAGGCCTTCTGAGGACAAAAACGACGTAGCTCGTAGCAGGGCGTCGCTTGTAGAACTTGAATCCACGATCATGGTGGTACCACGCACTCTCGTCAATTTGACGTGTCGCCATTCGCTTCACCAACACAAAGATGTCCGTCGCGTCATCAGGATCTGCATTGGCCAGCTGGATAATCTCGGCCTTAGCTGCAGGATGCCATTTGAGGTTGTACGAGCACATAGCCTTCCTAGTTATTATGGGCTACTCCCCATGAACTACAAGGGATGTTACATAGGGAAAACACACGGGAACACCTGATTCGACACCATTTCCACACCCTCAGTCGAATTAGGGATTTCCCTATCGATGCGGCTCCGGCGATCAAGCTCTCGCAACGACGCCGGACTGCCTTCGTCAATCGCCACAACAGCAATACGTACGACGACCCGAGGCCCTTCAGCATTCAGGCTACTTGCCCGCCTCTAGGCGTCTCCCGAAATGCAGCTCCCGATGACAATTCGGGCACAGCGCAACGGCATTTTCGATCGTGTCCTCACCACCATCTGCCAGTCGCACACGATGATGCACCTCCAAGTATGGACTGCCATCACTTTTCCTCGCGAATGGTGCGGACTTCCCGCATTCTTGACATTGTCCTTGCGCTAGATCCAACACCTCCGCAACCACGTCCGGATTCCGAAGATAGACGTCTGTGGAAACAGTGATCCTTTCAGGTAGCTTGGGTGCGGCTTTTAGCCGTGCCTGTCGTGCAGTTCGCGAATCGAAACTGGACCGCCTTACCGCCTCACCAAAATCAGCCTGAAGAGTGGCTAGGTCGATTTCCTGCCGAATTCCTCTCTCCTTCAGCAAGGCCATGAGATGGTCCGCCTCGAACGCATTCGCAACCGGTAAGCGGGTTTTCATCGGATGGTAGAGGCGAGCCTCCTCTTCGCTGATGGCGTCCCGGACATCGCAGATCACGAATTCCCACCGGACACCTCGCTCGTGCTGATGTGTCGATACCGATCCGAGCGGCACATTGGCATGCAAGCGGTACGTACTATCTCTAAGTACGCATCCGGCTCCAACATAGCCATAGCCACTTGCATAAGCGAGAACTCGGTCCCCCTCGTCCATCGCTCGCAAGTGTTTCTCGCCCTCATCACCGGGCTCGCCATCAAAACCTGCCGTGATTACGCCGCGCCGGACATTCTCGGCCCACCATTCGTTGACATCTCCACCATTTTCGAGATTCCCGATATTGAAGCGATGGCACTTCATGTCACGCAACTCCCAAGGTAAAGAAACGTATAGTTCCGATATCGGCCTTCGAGTATGAATCTTGATCTCCTCGGGCCATAAAGCTAGCGCATTTTTACTCCGCCTTATATTGCAGTGGGTCCGCCAGATACTGGTGTACCTGGTCATTTCGCCAAACCGTGCACCGCGGTGACAATTGAATCGGTTGCGGTGCGCGTCCAGCCAAACACAGCTTTCGCCATGTCTCTCGGCACACGCCCACAAACGGAGCGATTTGCCTCCAGCGCGAGTGACCCACCTCGGGCAGCGTGTCGACGTGCTTATGCATGGCGCACCTCCACCCCAGCAAGCACCTCGCGCCCGTAGACCCGCTCCACCCATGTCCCGCGTCCGTCCCCGTGGCCGAGCCATGTCGACACGCCTGCGGCCGCCTCCCGGCGCGATACGCCGGCAGCCTTCTGTCGCTCCAGATGCTCGGTTGCGTATGCGTAGCGGAGGCTATGCGGCGCGCGCTCATCGGTCATGCCAACCTTGCGCACCACGTAGTGGTAACGTTCCATCGCCCGCCTCAGATCCGGCTTGCGCACCAGCTTGCCGCCGTACTCGTTCGACAGTTCAATCGCACGCCCCACCAACTCGGCAGCGCGCTGCCGATCCAATGGCGGACTCCGTCGCGTCTTGCCACCCTTCGTCCCGTGGATGATGGTCACGAAGCCATCCCCGATCGGGCTCGAAAGCGCGCGCCGCCAATCAGCCAGCGATTTGATGCTTTGAACCGCCTCCCTCGCTCGCAGCCCAAGTTCGAGCTGCAGCTCAAGCACAACCGCAATACCCGGGTCGATCGCAGCAGCGGCAGCGCGGTATGGCTCCAGCTCGTCGCGCATCATCGGCCGCTTCGTTCCGGCCCTGCTCGCGCCCGACAGACCGAGCGCCGCATTGCTCATCTTGTCGGCAAATGGCCGGCGACCGATCCCTTCGAGTGCCGTTCGGATGTGCGTCATGTTGTTGATGGCCGTCCGCTTCGAGCGCCCTCGGCCCGTCATGTCATTCGACCAGGCGATCAGATGCTTCTCTTTGAGCTGACCGGTCGTGTGAACCTGGAAGCCCGTGTCCCACAGAAACCGAGCGAAACGGGCGAGCGACTTCTCTCGACCGTTGGAGGTCGAGTTTGCCTGTTTGCCACGCGCCCCGCGCGCAGCACGGCACAGGTCGGCCGTGAGAGATTTGTGCGACATGCGTACCCCGAATCCATGACGTGAGGCTCGACCCCCAGTTGTCTCCCTGTCCGCTGGACGGGGCCGCGAAAATGCAGCCGGGAGACAACAAACGGGGGCACGAGCCTCGGCCTGGTGAGATTGGGAGCGTTCTACGCCAGCAAGCCGGCGCAGCCCGGCACGCATGAACCCGATGAGGTTCGACGCGTGGCGGGAAGACGCTTCCCCCGTTTGATCCGTGTTTTGGCTTTGCGACCGATCGGGGGGCGCCAATGCCCCGACCGCGCGAGTTGATGCGTACCGAGCGAGTCGGTGCGAAATTTCAGACGCCGAGGCCGAGCACGCCGTCGATCGTCACGAGGACGATTGAGACGGGCGCAGCAAGGCACGGCGTTAGCGCTGGGGAGCGCACGTCACGGATTGATTGCCGCGGGAGCGGCATACGGGGATTGCACATCGCGCCTTTCGCAGGAAGCAAAAGGCGATGGAAGGTCTCGCCAAGCGGCGAAGCAGTCACGAGCCCATCAGGAAACGATGGACGGATTTTGGGCGTGGGCCCTACTCAGTTCATTCGGTGATCGAGTCACCGTGCCCGCAGAGCGGGCTTACATATGGCTGTTCAACAGCTAGGTCTTGCAGTCGATGCCCTTTAACCCGGGCTAGGTGTGAAGCAAGATTAGCGAGGCAAATACGGCTTGGCAACAGTTTTTCAGCGGTCCCTGGCCAGCGCAGAAGAATGGTGGTCACGCCTACAGAGTGACGCACGATACATTTCCTGATGCGCATCGCTTTGCTGGCCGATTCGCAAAGTGACGCCGCAGTCGACGCCGAAATTACACGTTGCAGTTTCGACACAGTGTGGCTCGCGGTGACCGCTACTTCCCCCGGCCCGCGCTCGCCCAATCTCTTCATCCCAGTGGGCACCAGGGAGAGCATGTATTCTCAAGGAGCCCTTTGCTTGGAGCACGACCATGTTCTATCGGAACATCAACGGTTACGACGTCTATCTCTACGTCGAAGTAAAGAACCACGGGTTCGCCGGCATAAATGGCCGGCCGGAGATCTTCGGCTTTCGGATCGCGGCTGTTCCGACGGGGTTGCCGGAAAACTCACTCGAAGCGTGGCGGAAAACGTGCGAACCAGAGGAAGGTTACCGGCGACACGATCTGGCCTTTGCCATTGCAGAGGAGGTTGCCGGTCAGTTCGTATTGTCGTTACCTCAGGTAGGACGGTAGACGACGGGGCGCCGGTCATGGACGCTCGGCGGATCTCGATCCGCGTTGCGGCTCGTTTCTCCGTCGCCTATCCTCAGTGGGATCGTCTGGGATATACCTCATGAGCCTCGCCCCTGCCATTGCCGGAACCGCTGCCGCGACGAGTGCAGCCGGCTTCACACTTACCGACCGCGTGTTCATCTACATCGGCGCGGCAATTCTCTTCGGGTTGATCGGTCTGGTCCCGCTGTTGGCCGGGAAGCCGGAGCCCGAGCTAAAGCCCGCGCCACCGGACTGGGATGTGATGGACGGGGAATCCAAGAATTCGGCCCCCCTCGTCACTGAGCATCCAATGACAATCGACGGCGAGGTGACGGAAGTGCGGGAAGTACCAAAGTTGACCGGCCGTGGTTCCCGCTGGGGACGATAGGCCGATCAATCTGGTGGTTACGGATTCCCTCGAGGACCAGCGAGTTGCGGGACGGCAAGTGCCGGGATGTACTGCAAACGGCCCGACAAACCTTGCATAAGTCCTCCAGCGACTGGGGCGGGTGCGCCCACAGCGCGAGCATCGAGGTACGGCAGGAACTCATGCGGATTGAGCAGCAGTCCAGCCAAGTGCTCGTTCAACCGTGTGCCAACTCGAGAGCCGTTCAGCAAGCCACCAACGCCGCTACCGAGCGCCGCCCCGACGCCGGCGCCAGCCGGCCCGAACATCGCCGCGCCGCCAGCTGCGCCCGCCGCCTGCGCAGCATTTCCGAGAACACTACCGACCATGCCGCCCTGGAAATCGCGTCCGTACAGTTGCCGCGCGAGCCAGCCGTTTGCGGTAAGGTTGTACGCTGTATCGCTGCCGGGCGCCCGGATCGAGTTTGATACCGTCGCACGCTGGAGATCTTGGCCGATCCCTTGCAAGGCGTTCATGGCGTTCGCGTCAATCCCATAAGGAGCACCATTCATCGCTTGCCGCAAAGCACTGCGGTACGGCATTAGTTGGATCTGGGGAACCTGACCGGCATTCATTGCGCGCGTGCCCAGTCCATTGGCAATTTGCTGCCCCACTTCCATCGTGTTCACCGGCACGCTCATCTGTGCATACATCTGCGTTGCTTGACGCTGCGCCGGAATGTAGCGACTCGTCCATGCTTGGAGCTGAGATTGGGCGTCAGCAAGCCCGGACGCGAGTTCCTTGTTGCCTGATGCTTTGGCACTTCCGATCATGTCCCCGAGCGCACGATTCGTGTAGTCGAGTGCACGACCATTGATCGACATATCGCCGCCCTGCTGCGGCCAGACAAGGGTTTCGCCGCGATTCGCCGCGAGTTGGTCCGCCTGTTGAGCGGCCTGTCGCATTGCAGGACGCTGGAACAGATTAATAAGTGCCTTCCCTGCGTTCGCCGTCTGGTCGCCAGCAGTCGAATAGAGTGGGAACGTTGCATCTTCTCGAGCCGTACGAGCGGCCTGTAATGCTTCCGGCGTCTGCGCGACATTCATCAGCGCTTGCCATCGAGCATCGTTGTTGTCGATCGCGCGCTGCTCGAGCGCTGTCTTGAATGCCGGATTGCTGTTCGCCATCGCCGTCTCTGTCTGGGCCAAGAAGGGTGTCGCCCCGACCTGAGCAGTCGTCGGCATCGAACCAGGCACATATACCGGTGCGGTGCGGATATTGGTCGCCACCTGTGCAGCGTCATTTCCGATTGCATTGGCGAATTGCTGCCCAACGTAGCCGCGTGGATTCAGCAGCGGCACCGCTGCGTTATAAGCAGCGCGGCCTGCTCCAAGCAGGCCCCCGACGACAGCCGGCGCGGCGACACCCATACCTGCGCCCACTAGGGCATTACGCCCGACCTGAGGCCAATACGGTTGATTGGGATCGATCGCCGTGCCTGCCGAAAGCGCGGCACCCGTCGCAGCGTTTCCGATCCCAGTGCCAACCATACGGCCGACTGTGCCGCCCATTGCCGGAAGCGCCGTGATGCCATCCCGAATCGCATTTCCCACGCGCAGCGCGCCGCCCATCGGCAAGAGCATCGGCGCCACGATGGCCGATGCCTGCGCGCCGGGCGAGGCCGTTTGCCTGAACTGTTGGTCCGCTGCTGATTGGGCCGAAACATCGTTGTTCGCGGTGTTGGCCAGCCAGTTGCCCGCTGCCGAGCCGCGCACGCCGGGAATCGCGTTCACCCCGGCGGAGATACCTTTCTCGACGAGGTTGGCGGCGTTGCTCGCGAGACTCGAAATGCCGTGCCAAGCGCCGGAGCCGATCTGCTGCAGATTGCTCCATGTGTCAGGCGACGCACCGCCTGCCGCGAGGTCCTGCGCGAGCACCGGCGACGCTGCGCGCGCCGCTGGCGCAGTGGCCTTTGGCAAACCACCCTGCGACGCGATGAAGGTGTCAAGCGGGTCCGCAGCGTTGGCTGGCGGCGTTGCCGCGGTATTCCTGGAGGATCTGCCGCCCGCCAGGCCGCCCTGGGACGAGATGAATGCATCGAGCGGATCAGCGCCGCTCGCGGGCATTTGCGGCGGTTGCGCTCCTGCGCCAGCGCCGGGAGTGATGAAGCCGTATTGGTAGGGCATGGCGACCTCCTTAGCGCAGCAGGCCGACGTTCAAGCCCCAGCGGAGGGCCTGTGCGTCCTGCGGATTGTTTTTGGCCGCAGCGATTGCCTGATTGCGGGCTGGGCCGGACGGCATCTTGATAATTGCGGCGGCGGTGGGCGTCATCACCTGGTCGAACTGGTTTTCGCGCTGGTTGTAGGCCTGCGCATTTCCGTTGGCGTACGCATCGGAAAGATAGTCACCCTTGACCATCCGCATCTGTACCTGCGCCTTGATCTGGCCCAGGCCGGTCTGGATCGCCTGCGGATTCATGCCGTACGATGGGATGGCGCCGTCGACGATCGCCCGGGCAGCGTCAGTGCTCATGCCGCTCGAGTTCGATACCTGCGTAATGAGGTTGTCGCGCGCTTTGTCGAACAACTGGGCGTCCGACGAAAAGATGCCCTGCACGTTGTATAGCTTGTTCGCGAGTGCCGGGCTCTTCGTCTGGGCGAAGTTCGACATGTCGTCGAGCATCGTCAGCGCGTACTGACCGGTGGACCGGGCTTGTCGCGCCTCCTTGTACGAGGCGTTCATAGTGTCGACCTGGCCTTTCGCCTGTGCGGTGGCGTCGGCCTGGGCGCCAAGGGGAGGTTGCGCTGCCATCGGATGGGCGGACTGGGGCATCGCTGGCGAACCTTGCGCCGGTGCGCCGTTGTAGTTCTGCATTTGCGCGTGCACCTGACCGACGAAGCCCTGCGTCTCGGTGGGCAGCATCTTCCACGGCCGACCAGCGGCGATCCATTTGTCGGCGTTCTGCGGCCCCCAGTTATAGGCGACGGCCGCATCCGTATAGTTGCCGTAGCGCTGCTGCATGGCGGTCGCATAATCAGCACCGACTCGCTGCTTCTCGGCCGGAGAATTGTCACGCGCAGGTGTCACGCCAAAGCCCGGGTTCGTCAGAGTCGAGCCCATTGTCTGCATGCTTCCCGATGCGCCGGACGCCGGATTAACAGCCATCGGATTGCCACCGCTCTCGACCTGGCGGATGGCGTTCTGGAACGGCGTTAAACCGGGCACCGCTCCCGCGCCGGTGGAAGCGCCACCATTCGACGCGTCTGCGACATTTGCAGTGGACTGGAAAACGAAGCCGCCCTGACCGCCATTCGCCGACGGGTCCCAGACCTGTTGCAGGTTGTACTGCGCCTTGCCGCCAGCCTGCGCGGCCGAACTACCGCGAACGGCCTCCGCGCCGCCCGCAACTGGCGTGACCGACCATTGGCCGGTCGCATTGTCGTAGCTGTTCATGTACCCGGCGGGTGCCGCACCAGGCGTAGTCACGAGCTTGCCATTCATAACGAATGGCGCGCCAGGGCGCAGCGAGACGATTCCGTCCTTCGTCAGGATGCCGCGCAGTGCATTCTGATATTCGGGCGTCCCATTGCCATACGCGGCGGCTGCATTGCGCTGGACGTCCGTCGGCAATGCCATCTGTACCGACGGATCATACTGAAGCTGCTCCTTTGCGTAATCCATCCCGCCGGGCACACCCATCATGCTGAGTCCCAATCCCTGGTTCAGGATGCGTCTGACATTCGAATCCTTCGCCTGCGCTTGCGTCGGATAGAGGGAAGCCGCGGAGTCCGCTGCTACTTGCGGAGAGGACGCGTATGCCCCCATTCCGGCCGATATCCCGGACAAACCGGGCACGTTTGCCGAACCGACAAGGGCCGGTGCGGGAGCGACGGATTCTTGCGTGGCGGTCGGCGCAGCAGCCGCGTTTGTGTTCCCGGCCATCAGTCCCTGCACCATCCGCAACCCCATCAGTTGCCGTTGCATTGCGAAGGCATCCTGGGCTCCCTGCATGCCCCCCTGCAAACCCATGCCCAGTGCCGCGCCGTTCGTCACGGGCAATCGGGATGCACCCGACGCTTGCAGCAGCGCGCCAGCCATGCCCATCAGGCCGGCGGTGTTCGGATTCGCCATCATTCCCATCAGGCCTCCTCCGAACGCAGGCACCTGATCCGATTCGCTGCTTGTAGAAAGAGCGTCCAACAGTCCCATGAGATTCCCCTGTTAATGAATCAAGATGTCCGAACGCTCGCCGTCAGCGTCCCGCTGAAGCAATGCCTTGTCGGCATCAGCATCGGTTTGCATCTGCTGTGCGCATCGCTTTGCTCCATCGACAATGACCTTCGCCGCCTCGACTGGATCTGCGATTCCCGTCGTCAATTCGTTAAGGCGATTCGTCAGGTAGCCGTGGAGGTTCACCATTTCAACGACACCAGCCATCAGATACCGGCGCTCCTCGCTCGATTCATCAAATTGGTCTGCCACCGGTTGTATGTGCGCATGGATGACCCTCAATTGAGCCAGCGCGACGTTCAACACAAGCTCCATATTCGCAAGCTGGATTTGTTCGTCTGCATCTTTCATTTGCCACCTCCAATCGCCCCACATTGAACGTCCGCCCACGTCGTCCCTTCGGGGACTTCCTCAAAGCCGCTACGTCCAAGCGTCCAAATGAGGTGCGGGAGGCACTCCTTATCCTCGAGGTCAGTAATCACAATCGTGTCTACGGCGTACGACTCAGGCTGCCGTTGCTCGAGGCGCTCAACACGCGTTCTGAGGTTGATGTTTGCCATTGCATTGCTCTCCAATGATCACGACTCGGCATGTCGTCCCGCGTTGGTTACGGCGCCGGCCCTCTCCTTGCGAACGAGAAACCTGCCTGCTACACGTTGACGCTTGATTTCCGCGATCAACTGCTGCTCCAACTCGGATGCAGACTGACCGGGTGCACACGGCACATAGGCTCCATTCACCGTAACGCCGTCGAAATAGCTTTCGTCTTCCGAAGCGATGATTCGGCGAATGATGATCGGCGGATCACTCGTGTCCCGTCGTTGTTCCAAGCACGCAACGCGCGCCTTAAGATTGTTGTTGCTCGCCATCGCCGTTGCCCTCCAAAGCCTCGATGCGTTTCACAAGATCATCGACCTCGACAATCCTCATCTGCGCGGTAACGACCTGCATCACTGCGGCTGCCTCATCGGGCGTGATTTCTCCCGCCGCCATCGCCCGTAAAACTGTTTCGCCCATCTGTGCTGGCGAGCCACCCAAGCTCTTGAGGCTGATTGGCTGATCCTTCGCCTTGATCGTCGGGATGCACCGGTCGATGCAAATCCGCAGCGCCGTCGTGTCGCCGGCCAGCGCCAGCTCCACGGCCTTCTTCACCAAATCGGCGGCATGCGGCTGGAGCAACTCGCGCAGCGCCGTGCGCTTGTCACGCGCACCCTTCGGTTTCCCCGCGGGATTGCCGCTCTGCCCTTTCCTGAACTGGGTCATTGCCCTGATTTTCTCCTGCTAAATTCAGTCTCAGCGACCCAAATCACCGCTGCCAGCCCTGCATCCACGTACCGGAATGCAGATCCAGATACCGCGCGCCGCCAGCACGTACGTCACGAAACTGCAGGCTGGCCATGTCGAACCAGAGGCGCACGGTGCCTTCCCACGTGTGGTGGCGCTGCTTCGCGCAGATCAACGCTGTATCGGCCTGCTGCTCGGCTTCTTCGCGCTTCTCGTCAGAAAGCATCTCCTTGCGGAGCAGCGCCTCCTTGGACTTGTTGCGATGGACGATCAGAACGTTGTCCACCAAATCCGTGATCTCGCCGGCGCCCTTCATATCGAACTTGTCCGGCACGACGGCTTCCTTCTCGCCCTTGCGCGCGTGATGCACGAGGTGGATGTGCACGCCGGTGTCGCGCGCCAGCGAACACAGCGAATCGACAAACGCTTTCTGGCCGCCATAGTCGTCCGGAGCGATGCCGCACTTGAGCAGGCTGTCGATCACGACGTGGTGCACGCCAAGCTCCTTGCGGCAGTACCGGGCTACGGCGAGCATGCGGGTTCGTTCCACGGTACCAACGTGGGCGTACAGCCAAAGCCGCTCGTCCGTCCAGCGACCGAAGCCGCGGATGAATTCAGGAGCCGGCTTATCAGTGGCCGCCGCCTGGCGCGCGAGGCGCTCCATCGTCGCGATCGGGCGCATTTCCATCGACGCGATGCATACCCGGTCGCCGGCCGACATGGCATGAAGCATCACCTCGCCGAGGACGGCGGACTTGCCGTGGCCGTTCACGCCGCCCCACAGCGTCACCTCGCCCTCGCGGAAGCGGAGCGAATCGCCAACGGTGGCCCAAGGCGACTCGGTACCGGGCGCGACTTCCTTCGGGCTGTGCAGGTGCTCGACCAGGTCCTCGATAAACTCGCTCGCGCGGCGCACGTCCGCTCGGCCGTCGTCTGTATCGTTGAGATAGGCGTTCCAGTCGATCGAATCGGGAATCGTTCGGGCCATCAGGCCACCTCCTTGGCATTCTCATGAGCTTCGGCGACCACCTGCATTGCGAGGTCGCAGGCGTCGTCGTACGGATTCGGAATCGTGTCGCCCAATACGTCGAACAGGCGTCGAGCAAGTACGTGCGACGCGGGCCAACAGATCGGTGCGATCGCCATCGGGAACCAGTCAAACAGCGCGAAATCCTGTCCAGGGACAACATGCGCCTCGCCGCAATGCACACGCGGACCTTCGCGGAAGGTCAGCACCAGCGTGTCAGGTACTGCAGCGGCGATATCCGACAGCGTGCTCAGAAGGTCACTCCACGGCACGTGTATGGACGCGAACACCTCGACGTCCAATGCTGTAACCGGTCGCCAGTCGTAACGCTCGCTTGGCGTCGCGCTGAGCGTCACATTCGCCCATGACAACGGGCCGACAAGCGTGACCAACACCGGTAGTTCCGGCACGTTGCCGCTCTTGCGCATAGCTATCAGCTCGGCCGAGTTACGGGGGAAGCGCGGCTTCATGGCTATCATCCGAAGATCCCTTCGGCCTGATGGCCATTAACGCGTCCGGACGGCTCGCTCAACCACGATGCGTTGAAGCCTCCCCATCCACGAATGACGCAGGTGCGCACTGCGTCCGCCATCGAGATCCCCGCCTTGTCTGCCTCGGCTTTTGCATCATCGAAAGCCGTCACAGTCGGCGCCAGACGCTTGGTTTTGCGAACTGCAAGCCAGTCCTTCGCGATCTCAGGCGGAACGCCGAAAGACTCGAGATGCGCCTGCGCATCGAAGCGCGGAGCGCGTTGTTTTTGTTTGTTTGAAGACGAAGATGAAGATGAAGATGAAGAGCCGTCACCTAAGGGGGGCTTTGGTGAAGCTTTGGTGCTATCGCCCAAGGCCACCTTTGGTGCTGCCTTCAGTGCATCATCGCCATCGATTGGGAAGCGAGACGACTCACCACGGACCGAGCGCACATGCTCGTCCTTGACCATCCTCGAGGAGTACCAGATCGGCCCTTCCTGCTCCGCGATGAGCGTTACGGGATCACCGTCACGTCGACCGGATCTCGGAACGTAGATGAACGCAGCACACGTCTGCCCTTTGTCGGCTCCCTTCAGCACGCCCTTGGTGATGATCGATCTGAGCATCGCGAGCGGAGCACCGATCGCCTGCGCAATTTCTTTGAGCGGCCAGCGGAGAACGCCGTACTCTTCGGAATCGTGCAGGAGGCACATCACGTCGATCCAGACGCCCTTCTCAGCATGAGTACAGCGTCGGAGGTTGCTGTTCGCCTGCCAGTCGCCTGGATAGAACTGGAATGACGGCCGCGTCATGCCGCTACCTCCCGCATCAGGTGGTAGCGTGCAACGCGATGCCAACTACCTTCGGGCGTAGCTTCCTGGGTCCAAACAGTCGAGATCTCGACCCCGATGCGCCGCAGTTCCATGATCCGCGCCGCCGGATGCATGACGTCAATTTTGTGCCGCGCATCTAACGTCGATAGCGAGCCGTATTGATGCAGGAAATCAAGAATTCGATGCCGTTGAGCTGCGGCATCGTTGCTGCTATAGTGGGCTTGAGCTTTGTTTTGAGCCGCACCTTCGAGGGTCGCGGCTTTTTTATTGTTTGTCATCGACGCCCCCTTACGCAGCAGCCATCGCTTGCGCTTGGTAGGCGGCTGGGTTCTTCATCCAGCGGTGCACTTCCTCATTGCTGTAAACCGTGCACCGTTCAGTCCAGCGCTGCGGCTGCGGGGCGCGACCTTCTTTCACTAACTTGCGCCACGTTTCACGGCTCACCGGAATGAACAGCTGAAGCTGATTCCAGCGTGAGAAGCCGACCGCGGGAAGCGTCGCGAGGGCCTTGTTGGTTTCGGCATTTGCACGCATGCTTTGTCGCTCCTTGGCGTCGTTTGCATGCGTGACAAGATGTCAGAACCTAAACAGGCGATGAAGTGAGGGAACTTCACTTTCCCTATCGAAGCCCCGCCCGATAAGGCTCAGCGGGCGATGATGGGGATTCGATGAAGTTTGGTAACGTCGATAGCCGGATGCCGGTTTGAATACCGGATGGACGCAAGGTACTCCGCGCACCGCTCCGCGCCCAGCAAGAATTTGAGGAATTGTTGTGGATCACTGGCATCCGGCCCACGGTCGGTCGCCGAGTTTATGATCAGATGCGCCATCCAGAAATGCAGGACGGTAGCAAACTCGCGTTTCACTTCCTCGAAGTACTTCCGCTCCATCTGGTCCGAATCCAGGTCCGGGTACACGTCCGTAAGACGCTTCTTCGTGTCCGCGTAGTTCGCCTGCTTGAACTCTTGCGCTTTGCGATAAGCCTTCGCAAGCGACGGCTTGGAATCGGCGGGGGACTGGAACATATCGACAAACGGCCAAGCGGCCGCCATGCCTCGCCTTGTCGCCTTCTTAACTCGCTCCAATATCTCTGGACGGGACACCTGTGAGCAGGAAGTCAGAAACAGGTAATCCTCCGCGGATAACCCGATACGCTCCCCCTTCAGTGCCGCGCGATCGTGACGAAGGTAGAGGCCGAACGCTCTACGCGCGGCTTCATCGGTGGGGAAAGCCATCAACGCTTGGAGATCGTCGGCGGCAATAGGCGGTCCGGAGTTCAAACCCATCATGCGCCCTCGCGCAATCCCCTCAGAGGTCGGGCACCCCTGACGGCCGGCGAGGGAACCGGTTTTCGCCCCGTCGGGCTAATCAAGGGTGTCTGTTCGTGGCTCGCCTATCGGAAAATGAGCCGCCACAAGATGTTCGTGAACGTATCGACTCCGGTGTGACAAGCGTGGCGCGATAGCTCAGTTTGCGGTCGATCTGACGGTGCCGCTGGAGCCAACTCCAACTGCCGTTAGATCAACTCGCGGTAGCCACCGTCCCATTGTCAGTGATTTCCATCAATCCGCTTGCCAGCTTCTCGATCTCTTCACGAAGGTCGACAAGAGTGCAATGCACTGGGAGTTCGCCCGGGTTGTCTTCGGGAAGCGCTTCTACCATGAAGGAGAGTACGTTATAGATCTTCCATGCTTCCGCTGATTTGGTCATCAACAGCTCTCTAACATGCTTCACCGCGGCGTTGTCCCCCGCTCTCCACTGCCGCACTCGGACAGCATCGTTGTCGTCAGATACCGTTGCGCCGGAAGATGCCGGAGACGATTCTTGATTGATTCGCATGTTGTTCCCCTAGTACGCCGAGTCATTGGCGGCGTGTTGTGACGAGAAGCGCTTGAGCTGCCAATCCCGAATCTGAACGAGCGCAGCGGCCCATTCGGCTGGTGACAGCCGGCGCCAACGTTTTTCGGGTTTCGGCCATACGCGCCGCACCCGAAATTCTTCAATATCGTGCCAAGCGGGGCTGGCCGGATTTGCCTTCGACGCTGGACTGTATAGAGCCACGAATGCCGGAAGCCCAGCCATACGTGCAAGCTGGTGGATCACACCGGTTGCCTTGTCTTGTCCGATGTCTCGTGCGACCTCTACCAGTGCCAGAGGCAGCTTGTTCGAGCAACCGAACTCGACAAAAAGCACACTGTCCAGATCAGCCATCGTCAATGCCTTGGCCTCACGTGTGCCGATGAACCGGCTGATCGAACGCGTCCGATGCCACACGCCGTAGGCTCGATCGCGGATGAGGAATTGTTCTTCTTGCATGGTCGTCTGAAGCGCCGAACCGCCTCTGTTGAATCGCCTTGATCGAAATGTAGCACGGTGCTTTATTGATTTCAAGCACGGTGCTACATTACAATGCCCGCATGGCCCGAGACGATCCGCAAATCAACCTTCGCATCCCGCTCGAATTGAAAGAGCGGTTGGATGCCGCGTCAACCCAAAAGAGACGGTCCTTGACCGCGGAAGTGGTTGCCCGATTGGAAGCGAGCTTTTCGACTGGCGGCGAAGATGGGGGCCTTCATATCGACGATCGAACACTTGATTTGTTCGCTGAGCACATCGCGGAAAAGGTCGTTGGGGCGCTAGACAATCGAGAGAAGCCGAAGCGTCAGCCACGGACACGAGATTGATGCGCTACTAAAGAGCCCCGCGCAGGCGGGGCTTCATGGTGCTCGTGGGAGGTGGATCAGTGATGGGCCTTCATTCACGCTTTCGATCCGAAGCTCCCTTGGCAGCGCCGGACCATAGAGATCCATATCTCCAAATTACTGCATGCAATCCGCCTCACCGGCGACGCGCAAAATATCGCCGACAAGGTCACTCGCCAGCCACAAGAGCGTGGCGTCCTCTTCTCTGCCGGCTGCTGCCGCGGCATCGCGATGCATGTTCCACAGCAGTGCACGTAACTTAAGCGCGTTGTTCTCGATTTCGTTCATTCGCCCATGGTCGGCCATGCGCGGTAAAGGCGGCGTGCCAGACTGTGCTTCGGTAGAGTTGCTACTTGCCATGACGAACCCCGCGCGCGTCGAAACCCGCCTTCGCCGCTCTTTCGCGAATTCCATCGATATCGTTCGCCTGTAGGTCTGCTTGCAGAGCACCGTGCTCACAAAGAACCTTGATTTCGCGGTCGCTCGTCAGCCGGGAAATGCTGCGAAAGATTGCACTCATCGCCTCGGCCTGCTCGTAGGTGATGTTTGCGGTGTATTCGATGTCATCGACGGACACAGGTTCAAATCCGTCTATGAGAACGCGTTCGGTAGAATCTGCGTTAGCCATGATACGAACCTCCATTACAGGTCGTGTTGCGGTCAGGCGGTCTTGGTGCGCCAACACCTTGGCCGCCGCTCTTCGTTGCTAGATACGTCGAAATGACTCTGCACGATGACGCCGGATATCGTATTCGGCGCCCCACAGCAAGGCACTCCTCGCGACAACGGCGACGCTGCGAAGCTGCCGCTATCGCAGTTATTCCTCGTGGGTGGAGTCCAGCACTTCGGCGTTGAGATCGATGGTCGCGCCGATGTCCTGCATACGTTTAAGTACGCGATTGAGCGTCTTTTCATCCAATTCAAGCCGAGCCGCCGCAAAGAACAGCATCTGCGGCCCCATTGGGCGCGGTGTGTTTCCGCCCGTATATTTGCGCCACTGGTGATCGCCAGCTAGGCCGAATAGCTCGGCAAGCTGCTTACCGGTATATCCCAGCTCGTGCTTGAGATCGGCAAGGTTCTTCGTCGTCGGGGGGATGTACAGCATTGCGGTGTGCCTCGAATGGGCGAGCGTGAAACAGGAACTTCATGGTCTTTCCTTTCGGGATGAGGGCTGCGCAAAGTGCACTACCACACGAACACAATATTAGACCCCTAGGGTCTAATGTCAAGAAATATCACAGCCCCGAGACAAGCAGTTATGAAAGGTCATGAGCCGCCACCGACATCGAGGCTCGTCCGTCGCCACACTTCAATTTTCTAGGAGTACTACTCAGTTCATGGAAGGAAATAGATTGCTCAGTAGCAACCTCGCCGCGGCGAAATCACTATTCGAGCTTCCAGTTTGTCACCTCGGCGTACACATGCGTATAGCCGAGTGCTGCAAACAAGTGATACCTATGAAACCCTGCGAGCAATTCGTAGCGTGGTTCCCCTGACCGTTGGTACAGCATCAATGGCGGCAATGGAACACCATCCCTCACTGCGTCTAGGATGCTCGTGCTTCGAATCACGCCAGGCCTGTCAGGATCGGGTTTGTTGAAGTTTGGAGTGCCAGCATTCCTCCGAGGCGAATCGATCAAATCGATCGCAACCAGTTCACCGCCAGTACTCGCCGGCGCCGCACTTGCCGGGAGGAAATCGGCCATACCAGCGTCGGCAATTAGGGCCCGCGCCTCTGACAAAACGCACGAATCGATATAGTCCATCATGCAATGGTCGCATCCAGATGTCTCGTCGGTCCAACATAGCGCTGCGCGACGTCACGGTAGCAATTGGTGCACGACATGCACGTGAACCGCGCACCCCGCCACGCGCGAGCGTCGACGTACGATGCTTGTCGTCGAATCAACTCTCATGCCGAAGCTCAAACGCGCACAGCAGTGATGGCATTCGCTCCGCGCCATGCTCGACGCATGCGAGCGACTTCGGCGCTGCGGTAACGCCTCCTTAGACTCGGCAAATCACATCAATCGTCATTCGCATAGCCGCCAGGTGCCGGCAACCCGCCGAGCGCGAGAAGGGCACTAACTCCGAAGAACAGAACGACGAACGTCAGCACGCCGACCCAAAAACGCCCGCTCAGTCGGCGTGCACGCACACCAGCCCATATCGCGCCCGCGAGCACGCCGAGATAGATGACGAACGAGCCGAGTTGGAGGGCAAAGGAGTTCAGCATAGCAGGCCGATCAAACGGAGGCAGATATGAAAAGCCCCGCTCGAGGCGGGGAGTGCGAACAGGCAGGGGCGTCGTCAGCCTTGGTTGTTGATCCACCAGCGATATGGCGCATAGTCGACCCACAATGGCTCTGGTTGAGGTGGGTTGAAAAACAAACTCTTCTGCATCACGTGTGGACTGAGCGTCTTGTACGCCTGGCTACTCTTGAACTCATGGTGCCCCCATACAACGCCAGCCAGAATGTCGACAAATTGCAGCGGAAGGCAGTCCTTGCTTTCCCACGGTGTAGTTTGTAAGAACGCTCCCGACCCACATGCGGCCAGTTCGGTCCGTAGGTAGTCGTGCATCGAGTGCTTGAGCTCTACCTTAATTGTGCGCGCATCAGGAATGAAATGCACCGCCTCCTCCTGAGCCATAAGCTTGAGGAGGAGCAATTTCACCATGTAGTTATACAGGCCATTTGGATGGCGCCGGAAGCCATCTTGGACATGCTCTTTTCGAACGGTGATTGTCGCAAACGTGATGCCAGGATAGTTTTGCTTGATCCCAGAAAGTTGCGTAGCGAAATGGTCACGTTCACCGGACGATAGCGATACGGACTTTAATTCATTGTCCGTGGACCGCCTCCTCTTCTTGTACAGGCCACGTATGACTCGATTCAGCGCCTTTTCATGGTCGTCAGGGATTACGGCGGCGGCTAACGTGAAATAGCGACTCGATCCCCCGCGGCCGTATGGCTGGTCGAGGCTCCAGCCCAGACACCCGCTCTCGTCCAAGTATATTGTTTTCGCCATATGAAAATAGCCTCCGCAAGGGAGGCTATTGAGAAGAGGTGGTACCCGGGCCTGACGTACTTACAGTACGCTTACGATTGACGGTATCGATTTGTCGCAGGGCTGGTCCAGGCGTATTTAAACCGTGATACCGCTACGGGACTATTATGCGGTTGCCTGCCCAAGTTTTCAAGGAATTTCCCCTACTTTCCCCCCTTTCCTGCTCGCTTGGGACAGCCCGGATTGTTCCCCATTTTCGAGTGGCGTGATCACCAAGATGGCGAGCACTCCTCTATCGAACGAGCCCCTACAGGCGGCTCTATCCCAGGGGGCTACTTGCGATGCTCGTAACGATCTCCGGTGCGAGCGTTCTTGTATTTGCCGCCCTTGTGAGAAGATCCGTGGCCGCCGGCATAGTGGCCACCGCGCGCGAGGACGATGGTGGGCGCCACCAAGGCGGCACAAAGCAGGGCTGCGATGATCCGTTTCATAAAGTGGTCTCTCTCAATGTTGCGTTTTTTGGACTTCGGCCTGCTGAGGGCGGCGCTTACGTGCCGCCAAATGATTGTATCGGGCGATTCGCGCATCGTGCTCTGAGTGAGCGCCGAATCGTTCGGGGCATTTTTGGGGGCACAATTACAAAAAATATCTCTCAAGCCAAATCCCATCGTACAGACATGAATTCTGTCGGGGGACCAACATTCCCCCCGCCAGCCTCACCCTGCCCAGTCCGCTCTCACATCAACCCCGTCCTCACCTGCGGCATCAAACTCGCATCCGCCCCCGTCACGGAAAACGCCCCTTTCGCAGCCGACACCCCCGCCGGCTGCGCCAGCAAGCTGCCATCGCCCAACCGATTCGCATCGACGACCATCTGGCTCGCCGCACACCCGCTCGCCAGCAGCGACACGGGCGAACCGGCGATCGACGAGAACGTGTTCCCCGTCACGCTGAACGAGCACACGTTCCCATACGCCCGGAAACCCGCATAACCGGAGCCGGACACGCTGTTGCCCGTCACCGCGACATTCGTCACCGTGCCCGTCGACGTGTCCAGTTCGAGCGCCGCCTGCTGCGTCGGCTGCAGCCCGTTGTTCGCGTTCGAGTTCTGGATGTTGGTCACGACGTTGCCGCTAATCATCACGTTCGACGCACCGAACGAGTTCCAACTGTCCTCCTGCGCCACCAGGATGCCCGCCGCCTTCTGCACGCCGTCGACCGTATTGTTCGAGATCGTCACGGCCTGGCCGCCGACCACCGCCATGCCGCGCCCCCACACGTTGCCGGACACCGCGTTATGGTCGATCAGCACATTGCTGCTGACGCGGCCGTCCCCCCGATAGCTGACGACCGCGATCATGTCGTCGCCGGTGGCCGTCACCGTATTGTTCTGCACGAGCACGTTGATCGATCCGTTGGTCGTATGGATCCCGTCCGCCAGTGTGGCGCTCACCGTATTGCCGACAATCGCGACGTCGCTGCCGCCGAACACGAAGATCCCGGCGCTGGCGCCGCCCTGGATCGTCACGCGCAGCACCTGGACGCCCGCACCGGTCACGTCGACCTTGGTTGAGGCCGGCGTCGTGAGCCGCGTCGTGCCGGTACCGACCAGCGTCACGCCCACGAGCGTCGAACCTGTGCCACTCATCACGATCGTCTGGTCCGCGGGATTCGTGGCGGCCAGCGTCGCGCCGTATCCGGAAATCACCGCCTGCGGCACGCTGACCGTGAGCGAATGCCCGACGACGTAACGCCCCGGCGAGATGACGAGGCGCTGGCCGGCTTTCAGGCTGTCGAATGCCTTTTGCAGCGCGTCGGCCTGATCGCCGCCGTTGGCTGCCGGATAGACGGTCACATCCGCGACGAGCCCGGAATTGGCACCCTGCGTGGGCGCGCGCGCCGCGCCGGGCGTCGTACCGGCCGCGGTGGACGCGGGCACGGGGCTGGCGGGATTCGCCGACGACGGCGAGCCGCCGGACGCCGCGCTGGCAGGCTCGGCAGGCGATGCCGGCGGAACGGGTGTGCCCGCAACGGTCTGCGCGGGCGGCGCCGCACTGTCGCCGCCACCGCCGCACGCGGCAACGCCAAGGCAAAGCGCGGCGAGCATCGCGCGATCGACTATATGCATAGGATTTCTGACGGACCGGAGGTGGCGTCATCCTAAGGATGCGTCGCGCCTTTGTAAATGAGGCCTTCGTCCGCCCCGGCGCACTGTATGTCCGACGCACGAACCGTTGGCGCGCCCCTCCGATTCATCGCCGTGTCATGCGACATGTGATCGCACTTTGTCCGTGCACCACGGTGAGGCACCGCGCATTGCGTAGAATCCCGAACCTTCGCTCGCACCGGACCCGATCATGATTCGAACCATCGCGGCACTGGCCGCCCTTTCGGCGCTGACCTGCACGGCGAACGCCACCGACACCGATATCGGCACGGCTCGCGCCACGCCGCGCTATGTCAGCCCGGGCATCGCCAACGTCACGACGGCGGCAGCACCACTTCGGGACAGCACATCGCCCGACGCACGCTGCCGCGAACTGGCCGCGCGCATCGACGCGGTCACGCACGCCCCCGACCGCGGCCACAAGGTCGTGCGCCGCGTCGGCCCGGACGGCAAGCCGCGCAACGAACTGCACGCCTACGACAAACGGGCCGACCTCGAAACCGAGCATCAACGGCTCGGCTGCCGATAACGAACGTCGCGCCGCCCGGCCGGATCCCGCCGGGCGCGGCCCTTACGCGTTCGCACCGCCGTCGATCGTCAGGCCCGTGCCGTTGATCGACCGCCCTTCCGGCCCGACGACGAAGGCCACGAGCGCGGCGACGTCATCGGCCTTGCCGTACTGCGGAATCGCCATGCGCGAACGCTGGGCACTGGCGTGTTCGCCGTCGGCCGGATTCATGTCGGTATCCGTCGAACCCGGATGCACGATATTGACCGTGATGCCGCGCGAGCCGAGGTCGCGTGCGAGCCCCTGCGTCCAGCCGATCAGCGCGGCCTTGCTCGCCGCATAGAGACTCATTCCCGCATCGGGCACGCGCGTCGCGAGGCAACTGCCGGTCGACACGATGCGCCCGCCCTCCCCGAGATGGCGCGCCGCCGCCTGCGACGCGACGATCACCGCGCGCACGTTCACGTTCAGCGTCGCGTCGATGTCGTCGAGCGTGAGGTCGTCCAGCGCGCCGGCCCGGAAAATCCCCGCGTTGTTGACGAGGATGTCGAGGCCGCCGAGCGCCTCCGCGGCACGGTCGACCGCGTCGCGCACGGCAACCGGATCGGCGCTGTCGGCCTGGATCGCGACGGCGCGGCGGCCCTGCGCCTCGATGCCCGCGACGACGGCCTGCGCCCGCTCGGCCGATTTCTCGTACGTGATCGCGACGTCCGCGCCCTCGTCCGCCAGCCGTTTCGCGATTGCCGCGCCGATGCCGCGGCTGCCGCCGGTGATGAGTGCACGCTTGCCCTGAAGTCGGTTCATGTCGGTTCCTTTCCTTATTTATGTAACGACCGACACAGAATGTAGCGAGTTGCGTCGCACAGTCAATTGATTTATTTTATCGATCGATACAGAAATCGACGCAGGGATGGACGCAATGGCTGAACGGGGCCGACCGAGAAGCTTCGACAAGGAAGCGGCGCTGGATCGCGCGATGGAGGTGTTCTGGCGCCTCGGCTACGAAGGTGCGTCGATGACGGACCTGACGGCCGCGATGGGCATCGCGTCGCCGAGCCTGTATGCGGCGTTCGGCAGCAAGGAAGCGTTGTTCCGGCAGGCGCTCGAGCACTACGTCGCGACGGAGGGACGGGAAATCTGGGGTGGCGTCGAACGGGCGGACAGCGCACACGACGCCGTGCGGAACTACCTGATGGATACGGCGCGCGTGTTCACCCGGCGCTCGAAGCCGCCCGGCTGCCTGATCGTGCTGTCGGCGCTGCATCCGGCCGAACGTTCCGACACGGTCCGGCAAACGCTGATCGGGATGCGCGAGGGCACGGTCGAGGCGCTGCGGGATCGTCTCCGGCAAGGCGTCGCGACCGGCGAGATCTCGGCGCACGCGAACCTCGATGCAATCGCCCGTTACTACGTGACGGTTCAACAGGGCATGTCGATCCAGGCGCGCGACGGCGCGAGCCGCCGCGATCTGGAGGCCATCGCGCAGGCCGCGCTGGGCGCATGGCCCGCGCTCGTCGGTGCGGGCAGCACGGGCGGCGCGTAGCGTCTGGACACTGCCGCACGCAACCGCGCCGGCGGGTGGCTTACTGCTTCGTGGCCTGCTGCACGTCCTTCGACGCATGCCACACGCGATAGCGCACCTCGAAGCCGTCCGGCACGTAGACGACGAGCGGCAGGCGGCTGTTGTAGCGCAGCAGCTGTCCGTCGCCGCGCATCTGCACGAACCGTTGCTGCGGCGCCTGGCCCGGGCATGCCATCAGCGTCGATGCCGGCCCCTTCACGTCGGTGAGCTGGTAGTACGTATAGCCCCAGCCCTTCACGTCCTCGGCGGTCAGCTCGCCGCCGAACCATTGCTGGTTGCAGTCGGTCTGCAGCGTCTTGCCGATCATCAGCTCGACACGCGCATCGCCTTCGTTCTCGAGCGCGGGCAGCCCGATCACGACGCGCTGCTGGCCGGCCGCCGCCTGCGGAAACATCTTGATCGACTCGGCCGGCACGGCGGGCGCCGATGCGGGGCTCGCCACGCACGCGGCGGCAGTCGTTACGCAGATAGCGGCCAGGGCGGCCCGGATCGCGAATTTCATCGATGTGCTCCTGAAAAACAAAAGAGCCCCGGATCCTAACACTTTCGCATCAAGACCTTACTGAGCTGTAATTTGCGGACACAATTGCAAACAGCTGTCGGTTCCCGTGCGCGGTACTTATACGGCAACCAACGGAGAACATCATGCTGAAGCTCATTGCTGCCGCCGGCGTCGCCACCTTGCTGGCCGGCTGCGTCGTCGCCCCGGACGCCGGATACGGCTACGGACAGCCCTATTATTCCGATCCCGGCTACGCGTACGCGCCGTCGCCCGTGTACGGCACGGTCAACATCTGGGGCGGTGGCGGCGGGCGCGACTGGGATCGCGGCCGGCGCGACTACCACCGCTGGGACGGCGATCGCGGCAACCGCGGCAACGGCTGGGGACGCGGCGGACGCCGCGGCGACTGGAACGACGGCGGCGGGCGCGGTGACGGCGGTGGCGGCCATCGTCACTGACGCGCAATTGCAACCGTTTGTATCCGCGCACGGCCCGCCGGTGGCCGGTCGCGCGTCACGCAGGCAAACGGACGGTCGCACAAAAGCACCGGCCCTCGCATGAAGCGAGGGCCTTTTGTCGTCCGGTCCCGCGAATGAACCCCGGCGGGTGCCGGCCTGCCGGCGCCCTGTCCGTTCACGCGTCGCGTGCGCCCGCTTACCAGCCGGCCGGCTGCGCGTAGCCGCCCCGCACCGGCGCACCGCACACATACGCGCGCTGGTAACGGTCGTAGCAATAGTTCGGGCCGTCGTCCTGGTACTGCGCCTGCTGATAGGTCGGATACGCCGGCTGCTGGTATGCCGGCGCCTGGTAGTACGTCGGCGGCTGATAGGCCGGTGCCTGGTAGGCGGGCGCCTGATACGCGACGGGCGGATTCATCGCGGACGTCACGATCGCGCCCAGCACCGCGCCGCCGATCAATGCGCCGATGACGGCGCCGCCGTCGCGGCCATGCGCGGACGCCGGGCCCGCGATGGCGAGCGAACCGGCGAGGACACACACTGCGGCAATCTTTTTCATGATGGACTCCCACGCGAAGTGGTACTGGATGCGATGCATTGTGGCGGCACGCGGCCGTAATAGATGCAGCAAGTGGTAACGCGCGATTACCGGCATCGGGCCCACCGGAACGCCGCGCCGCCGTGCTACGATTTTCGGCACACAGGAGACGCCTTCATGCAGCCCGAAACCGCCCGCCGTTTCGATACCGAATTCGCGCCGCGCATCGCGCAGGCAATCGCCGCCTTCTTCGCCGAGCACGTACTGACCGACGTCGTCCCGTACGGTGGCCACGGGCATCCGACGCGCGTGCAGATCCGCAGCGCGCCGCACGAGCATGTGAGCGGCTTCGAGCATCCGCTGAATCTCGAGCTGACCTGGGACACCGACGAAATCGAGCGGCTGATGGAGCCGGACGGCCCGCAGCGCTTCGAGCACTACCTGGCCGCGCTGCCGAGAAAGCTGGGCGCGTGGCAGGGCGCGCGCGACATCGATCTCGCGTCGCGCACGCAGGCCGATCCGCTCGTGCGGCTCGGCGGCCTCGACTTCGAAGGCTGAGTGCCCGCGCCGGCCCGCGGCCGAGCATGCCGGCGTCGCGTCATGCGGCCCGGTGATACACTCGACCGGCCCCGTTCCGGTGCCGCCGCACCGAGCGGGCCGTTCATCGCCGCCACCCTCGCGCATGGTTGCGCACGCAACCGGCAACCGGGTGCGCGGACAACCAAGCTCTCGCTCCCGTCATGAACGCCGATACCGGCCTGCCGCTTCCGCAACGCTACTGGGCGATCGTCTGCGTCGCCCTGGGCATCACGCTCGCCGTGCTCGACGGCGCCATCGCGAACGTCGCGCTGCCGACGATCGCGCGCGACCTCCACGCGTCCGACGCCGCATCGATCTGGATCGTCAACGCGTACCAGCTCGCGGTCACGATCACGCTGCTGCCGCTCGCGTCGCTCGGCGAGCGCATCGGCTATCGCCGCATCTACATCGCCGGGCTCGCGCTGTTCACCGCGGCCTCGCTCGGCTGCGCGCTGGCCGGCTCGCTGCCGATGCTGGCCGTGATGCGCGTGATCCAGGGGTTCGGCGCGGCCGGCATCATGAGCGTCAACGCGGCGCTCGTGCGGATGATCTACCCGTCGTCGATGCTCGGGCGCGGGCTGTCGATCAATGCGATGGTCGTCGCGCTGTCGTCGGCGATCGGGCCGACGGTCGCCTCCGCGATCCTGTCGTTCGCATCGTGGCCGTGGCTGTTCGCGGTCAACGTGCCGATCGGCATCGCCGCGGTCCTCGGCAGCCTGCGCGCGCTGCCGGCCAACCCGCTGCACGACGCGCCTTACGATTTCCCGAGCGCGCTGATGAACGCGTGCGTGTTCGGCCTGCTGATCACGGCCGTCGACGGGCTCGGCCACGGCGAACGCCATGCGTACGTCGCGGCCGAGCTGGCGGTGGCGTTCGTCGTCGGCTACTTCTTCGTGAAGCGCCAGCTGTCGCAGCCGGCGCCGCTGCTGCCCGTCGACCTGATGCGCATCCCGATGTTCGCGCTGTCGATCTACACGTCGATGGCATCGTTCACGTCGCAGATGCTTGCGTTCGTCGCGCTGCCGTTCTGGCTGCAGAACTCGCTCGGCTTCTCGCAGGTCGAGACGGGCCTGTACATGACGCCGTGGCCGCTCGTGATCGTGTTCGCCGCGCCGCTCGCGGGCGTGCTGTCGGACCGCTATTCGGCCGGCATCCTCGGCGGGATCGGGCTCGCGCTGTTCGCGGCCGGGCTGCTGTCGCTCGCGACGATCGGCGCGCATCCGGGCACCGTCGACATCGTGTGGCGGATGGCGCTGTGCGGCGCGGGCTTCGGGCTGTTCCAGTCGCCGAACAACCGCGCGATGCTGTCGTCCGCGCCACGCGAGCGCAGCGGCGGCGCGGGCGGCATGCTGAGCACCGCGCGCCTGACCGGCCAGACGCTCGGCGCCGCGCTGGTCGCGCTGATTTTCGGGCTGTCGCCCGATCGCGGGCCGACGATCGCGCTCTATGTCGCCACGGCATTCGCGGCGGTGGCGGCCGTCGTGAGCATGCTGCGCATCACGTCGCCAAGGCCGGACACGGCGACCTGAGACTACCGCGCGACGGGCGTCACGCGCCGTCGAGCGCGTCCATCACGAAGCGCACGCGCGCCTTGACGCCGACGCGCGGCAACTCGATCAGCCGGTAGCCGTACGACGTGTAGCACTCGACCATCGCGTCGTAGGTCCGCTCGGCTTCCGCGAAATCCTGCCGGCGCTCGGTGTCCTGCATATAGATGTCGGGCCACGGCGGCGCGATGAACACACGCCGGTGATAGCGAAAACGGCGGGCCGCCGCTTCCGCGTGCGCGGGGACCGGCAGGCCCGTCAGCCGCAGGTAGCCGACCACGTCCGGCACGCCGCGATCGAAGAACACGGGCCCGCGCGCCTGCCGCGCGAGGTGGTACGAACGCATCTCCCAGCTCAGCATCAGCTCGGCGAACGCCGCCGGGTCGCGCCACGGCAGCGCGAGGCCGTCGATCGCCATCTGGTCGCGGATCACGCCGCGCCCGGCTTCCTGCGAGCGCGCAAAGCCGGCGCGCTCCAGCGCATCGAGCAGCGTGCTCTTGCCCGAACCCGGGCCGCCCGTCACGACGAAGAAACGGCCGGCGGCGTCCGTCTCTTCGTCCTCGGCACCCGCGCCCGGGGCGAACTCACGCATGCGCGACGCGCCGGCCCGCGCGCCGCGTGACCGACGCGGCCGCCGCGACACTGCGCAAGTCGGCGACGAACGTGTCGCGCCAGACCGACAGGTCGTTTTCACGGAGCCGCGCGAGGTTTTCCTCGTGACGCGCCTGCCGTTCCGCGAGCGGCATCGACAGCGCACGTTCGAGCGCTTCCGCCATCTGCGACAGGTCGTACGGATTGACGAGCAGCGCACCGGTCAGCTCGGCCGCCGCACCGGCAAACTCCGACAGCACCAGCACGCCGGGATCGGCCGGATCCTGGGCTGCGACGTACTCCTTCGCGACGAGGTTCATCCCGTCGCGCAGCGGCGTCACGTAGCCGACCTGCGACATCCGGAAAAACGCCATCAACAGGTTGCGTTCGTACTTGCGGTTCAGGTACTGGATCGGCGTCCAGTCGAGTTGCGAGAAGCGGCCGTTGATGCGGCCGGCTTCGCCTTCGAGCGTTTCGCGAATGTCCTGGTAGGTCTGCACGTCCGAACGCGTCGGCGGCGCGATCTGCAACAGCGACACGCGCCCCTGCCAGCCCGGCGCGTTCGCGAGCATCCGCTCGAACGACTGGAAACGTTCCACGAGCCCCTTCGAGTAGTCGAGACGGTCGACGCTCATCACGAGCTTGCGGCCGTCGAGCGCCTCGCGCAGCATCTTCACCGGCTTGCGCGTGCCGTACTGGACGGCCGCCTGCGCGATCGCGTCGGGATGCACGCCGATCGGATAGGCGGCGACCTTCACGACACGGCCGTGCGCATGCAGCATCCCGTCGTCGCTGGCCGCGCCGATTCCGCGCCGTTCGATATAGTCGGTGAACGCCTGCTTGTCGGCGTCGGTCTGGAAGCCCGCGACGTCGTACGCGCACATGAACTTCACGAGTTCCTCGTGCGGCGGCACGAGGCGCAGCATGTCGGGCGACGGAAACGGGATGTGCAGGAAGAAGCCGATCGGGTTCTTCACGCCGAGCTCGCGCAGATAATGCGCGAACGGCAGCAGATGGTAGTCGTGCACCCAGATCAGGTCGTCGGGCCGCAGCAGCGCGGCGAGCTGCTTCGCGAGCATCGCGTTCACGCGCAGATAACCGGCGTACTCCTGACGATCGAAGCGCGCGAGATCGCCGCGGTAGTGGAACACCGGCCACAGCGTCGCGTTCGAGAAACCGCGGTAGTACTGGTCGTAGTCGCGCCGGGTCAGGCCGACCGTCGCGTACGTGACGTTGCCGTCCCGCTGGATCGCGGGTTCGGCGTCGGGCGCGCCGACGATCTCGCCGTTCCAGCCGAACCAGACGCCCCCGCTTTCCTTCAGCGCGTCCATCACGCCGACGGCCAGGCCGCCCGCGCTCGGGCGCGTGTCCTCGCCGGCGGCGACACGGTTCGATACCACGATCAATCTGCTCATGCGGTTTCCCTCCTCGATTCGATAAGCTCGCGCGCGGCGCGCGCCGAAGCGGGCGCGGCGGCCCGAAGGCGGCCGCGCGGCGATTCAGTTCCGAGAAATGCAATGAAATACGGCGGTGGAATGCAACGCCGACGACATCAAGCGTCCTGCTCCTGACCGAGGTCGCGTTGATAGTCGAGCCCTTCCGGGCGAGCGCCGCCCTGGTTGTGATCGCCGTCGGACGGCGTCTCGTCGGGCGCGCCGGCGGGCGGCGCCGGTGGCGCGTCGGTCCGCGGACGCGGGCGGTCTGCTCCCGCGTCGGGCGGCCGGTGTGACAACCGTTTTGAACGGCGCATGGCTGGGTGTCTCATGTGCGGCGCGGCTCGAGGCCGTCGGAGAAACATTCCATAGCAAAACAGTCTAGGTCGGTTCGCGGCACGCCAAGGTAACAATTACCTTCAATTTGTAACGTTTCGACCCCTCGCCAATCATCTATCCGACAATAGCGCCGCGCGTGCGCGCGGCATGCCGGCCGGCGATTTGTCAAAGCTTTGCAATTTTCCTATGACAATTGCGAAACAATGATGCGGCATCAGGGCGTGCATGCGCCGCCGCTCACCCAGACAGGACTTGCACTCAGGGATGAACATTCGCTTCGAATCGCCGCGTCGGGCCATGCCGGCGCGCATCGTGCTGGCCGTCATCGCCACGGCCGCACTGCTGTCAGGCTGCAACTCGCTGTACAGCGAAGGCGCGACGGCCGGCGCCGGTATCGCGGGCGCCGCGATCGCGTCCAAGGTCACGAACAACGCCGCCGTCGCGACGGGTATCGGCCTCGGCGCCGTGGCCGGCGCGCGGGCCGGGGTCCAGTACTCGCAGCGCGTCGCCCACCGTTACACCCAGGAACAGATCGCGAAGGCGGCCGGCCCGCTCGATGTGGGCGGCGTCGCGCCGTGGTCGACGCACCACTCGTTCCCGATCGAGGACGACGAACAGGGCCGCGTGACGGTCAGCCGGATGATCAGCGTCGGCCCGCTCGACTGCAAGGAAATCGTGTTCGCGGTCGACACGCCGGCGAAGGCCGACAAGGCCGCGCAATCGGCGTTCTACGTCGCCACCATCTGCCGCGACGGCCCCGCATGGAAATGGGCGTCCGCCGAGCCGGCGACCGAGCGCTGGGGCGCGCTGCAATGAGCGTCGCCCTCCGTCTCGCGGCGATCGGCGCGCTGTGCGCGGCAACCGCCGCGCTGTCCGGCTGCGGCTCGGTCGGCGCGGCAAGCGGCGCGCTGGCCGGCGCGGCGACGGGCCTCGTCACCGCGAATCCGGCGGTCGGCGTCGGCGTCGGGATCGCCGTGCAGGCCGCGACCGACGAGGCCGTCAACCGCACGATGAAGCAACTCCATCAGAACCAGCAGGACGCGATCGCGAAGACGGCCGGCGGCCTGGCCGTCGGCGAAGTGAAGCCGTGGAAGGTGAAGAACACGCTGCCGCTGGAAAACGGCGAAGGCGAAGTGCGCGTCACGCGCGCGTACGCGTCGGCGCTCGCGATCTGCAAGGAATTCGCGTTCTCGGTGAAGGACGGCGACAAGGCCGACTGGTATTTCGCGAATGCATGCCAGCAAGGCACGCACTGGAAGTGGGCGTCGGCGGAGCCGGCGGTCGACCGGTGGGGGAACCTGCAGTAACGGACGATGCGCGCCGCGTCACGCGCGGCGCCTGCGAATGCCGGGCCGACGGCCCGGCATCGTCGATCAGGACTCGACGTCCTCGAGACTGAAGATCTCGGTCTGGTCGTTGTACGAGAAGATCTCGCCGTAACGGCCCCAGTCGATCACCGCGTCGAGCGTTTCCTCGGCCGCGCCGTCCGACAGCGAATCCTCCAGCTCCTGCTCGAAGCGCACGCGCGGCGCGCGATGGCCCGGGCGCTCGTTCAGCACCTTCTTGATCCGGGCCGCCAGCGGCACGTGCTTCAGCAGGTGATCGGCAAACATCAGCTTGCGCTCCTGCGTGCCGAATTCCGCGAACACGCGCCCCGGCGGCGTCAGGAACACATCGCCTTCGCGCACGTCCGCGAAACCGAGGTACTGCAGCACTTCGGCGATCGGGAACAGGTCGTCGACTTCCAGATGCAGCGTACGCGCGATTTCCGGCATGTCCGCGCGGCCGTGGTACGGCGCCATCGCGAGCGTCTCGATCAGGCCGGCCATCAGGTTGGTCGACACCTGCGGCAGCCAGCTGCCGAGTTCGAGTCCCTTCTTCGTCGCCTCGCCGGTCTGGCGCGCCGTCATCTTCGCGTAGATGTCGTCGACGAGCTTGCGGAACGCCGGGTCGAGCCGGTTGCGCGGATGCTTGAACGGCACCTTGATCTCGGCGATCACGCGGCCCGGGTTCGACGACAGCACGAGGATTCGGTCGCACATGAACACGGCTTCCTCGATGTTGTGCGTGACGATCAGCACCGACTTGATCGGCATGCGGCCCTGCGTCCACAGATCGAGCAGGTCGGTACGCAGCGTTTCGGCCGTCAGCACGTCGAGCGCCGAGAACGGCTCGTCCATCAGCAGGATCGTCGGGTCGACCACGAGCGCGCGCGCAAAACCGACGCGCTGGCGCATGCCGCCCGACAGCTCGCGCGGGTACGCGTTCTCGAAGCCGTCCAGACCGATCAGGTCGATCGCGGCCAGCGCGCGCTCGCGCCGCTCGCGCGCGCCGACGCCGAGCGCCTCGAGGCCGGCTTCCACGTTCTGCAGCACGGTGAGCCACGGGAACAGCGCGAAGGTCTGGAACACCATCGCGACGCCTTCGGCCGGGCCGGTCAGCGGCTTGCCGAGGTAGGTCACCTCGCCGCCGGTCGGTTCGATCAGGCCGGCGATGATGCGCAGCAGCGTCGACTTGCCCGAGCCGGAACGGCCGAGCAGCCCGACGATCTCGCCTTCGCGCAGCGACAGGTTCGCATCGTCGAGCACGAGCAATTCGCCCTGCGTCTTGTTGAAGCCGCGGCAAACGTGATCGACGCGCAGGATTTCCTCACCGAGGCGCGGCGGCTGGGACGTCT
>NZ_CADFDK010000009.1 GCF_902832885.1 Burkholderia seminalis DSM 23518 | reverse complement strand
TGCGACGTCCTGTTCGCCATGCTGCGCGACGGCACCATTTACCAACCCAAGTCAGCCCCTAACGCTTGACGAAACACATAGGGGCACCCCCCAGCCCGGCTGCGCGCCGTCGATCACGCGCACGTTCACGCCGCGTTCGGCCAGATGGAGCGCGGTCGACAGGCCTGTGAAGCCGGCGCCGACGATCGCGACGTCGCACGACGCGGACGTATCGAGCGCGGGGGTATCGGGCGCCGGCGCGGCGGTCGCCGCCCACAGCGAATCGGGCCACTGCGTGTCGGGCCATCCGGGTGCCGCGTTCCTTGCACTCATGTTCGATCCGGGTTGGCGGCGTCGTCCGACGCCAGCAGGCGACGCAGGAATTCCTGCGTGCGGGGATGCTTCGGCTGCGTGAGCACGTCGCGCGCGGCGCCGCTTTCGCAGATGGTGCCGTCGTGCAGGAAGCACACGCGATCGGCCACCTCGCGGGCGAACGCCATTTCGTGCGTGACGACCACCATGGTCATGCCGTCGCGCGCGAGCCCGCGCATCACGCCGAGCACCTCGCCGACGAGTTCGGGGTCGAGCGCCGAGGTCGGTTCGTCGAACAGGATCGCCTGCGGCTCCATCGCGAGCGCGCGTGCGATCGCGACGCGCTGCTGCTGCCCGCCCGACAGTTCGGACGGGTATGCGTTCATCCGGTGCGCGAGCCCGACCTTGTCGAGCGGCGCGCGGGCCTGCTCGCGCGCTTGCGCGGCCGGCCTGCGCCGCACGTGGACGGGCCCCTCCATCACGTTCTCGAGCGCCGTGCGGTGCGCGAACAGGTTGAAGCGCTGGAAGACCATGCCGACCCGCATCCGCAGCTCGTGAATGCGTTTCGAATGCGCATCGACCTTCACGCCGTCGATCGTGATCGACCCTTCGTCGTAAGTCTCGAAGCCGTTGATACAGCGCAGCACGGTCGACTTGCCCGAGCCGGACGGCCCGATCAGGCACACGACCTCACCCTGCTGCACGTCGAGGCTCACGCCCTTCAGCACGGCGTGCTGCTGGAAACGCTTGTGTATCGCATCGATCCGGATCATGTGCTTCTCCTCAGCGAGAGCCGCTTGCCGAGCCGGTTCACGCCGAACATCAGCGGCAAGCCCAGCGCGAGGTACAGCAACGCGACGAGCGTATAGACGCTCATGTTCTGGAACGTCGACGACGCGATCAGCTGCCCGGCGCGCGTGATCTCCGCGACCGTGATCGTCGATGCGACCGATGAATCCTTCAGCAGCATCACGAGCGTGTTGCCGTACGGCGGCAGCGCGATGCGGAACGCCTGCGGCAGCACCACGCGCCGCATGATCATCGGGCCGCGCATGCCGATCGCGTGCGCGGCCTCGATCTGGCCGCGGTCGATCGCCTCGATGCCGGCGCGGAAGTTTTCCGCCTGATAGGCGGAGTACGCGATGCCGAGGCCGAGCACGCCGGCCTGGAACGCCGACAGCTGGATGCCGAGATCGGGCAGCACGAAGTACATGTAGAACAGCTGCACGATGATCGGCAGCCCGCGGATCACGTTGACGACCGTGCTGCCGGCCGTCGCCACGACACGGTTGCGCGACACCTTCAGCAATGCGAGGATCAGCCCGAGCACCGAGCTGAGCACGAACGCGCATGCCGTGATCTCGATCGTGACCACCGCGCCCTTCAGCAGGATCGGCAGGAAATCGATCGCGTTCTGAAAAAACATGAGGTCTCCTATGCGACGGCCTGGCGACGCGCCGCAGTGGGTGCCCGCGACACGCGGGCGATACCGTCCGGGCCTCCCGGACGGGCGCTCAGCTCATGTGCCACTTCTGCAGGATCTGCTGCAGCGTGCCGTCGCTCTTCATCTTGCGGATCGCGCCGTTGAGCTGCTCGAGCGTTGCCGTGTCGCCCTTGCGCACGATGAAGCAGACCTGCCCCTTCACGACGCTCTGGTATTCGGGCACGAGCCGCACCTGACGGTTGACGCCGTGTTCGATCTGGTACGCGACGATCGGCTGGTCGGCGAAGCCGGCCTTGATGCGCCCGAGCGCGACGTCGCGCATGATGTCCGCGATCGAATCGTAGGTCCGGACTTCCTTGAAGATGCCCTTCTTGTTGAGCGCGTCGACGAACGCCGTACCGACCTGCGCGCCGACCACCTGCCCCTTGAAATCGTCCATCGACGTGTAGCGGCCCGGGTCGTCCGCCTTCACGATCAGGCCTTCGCCGAACGAATAGACCGTGTCGGAAAAGTCGACGACCTGCTGGCGCGCCGGCGTCTTCAGCATCGCGGCCGAGATGATGTCGATCTTCTGCGTGGTGAGCGACGGGATCAGCGCCGAGAACACGGTCTGCTGCACGTCGACGCGAAAGCCGGCCGACTGCCCGGCCGCGGTGATCGCATCGACCATCATCCCCTGGATCGAATTGCTCTTGACGTCGAGAAACGTGAACGGCACGCCAGTGGCCGTCGCGCCGACCTTCAGCGTCGGCTCGGCCGCGGCGGCGCCGGGCGATGCCGCGCCGAGCGCGATGCAGGTGGCGAAACCGGCGGCCAGTGCGCCGAACCGCTTGATGAACGAAACCATGGTGCCTCCTTCTCGAATACTTCGGTGCGCCGACTGGTCGCGGATCGACACTGCGACGATGACTCGATCTTAAAACGAATCAAAAATATCGAGAAAAGATTTTTGAGTATCGATATGCGATACGATATGATGCGTTATCGAATCGATTCGGCCCCTTGCCCATGGAAACGTCGCCCGATCAGTCAAACGACCTGCTGTTCAACCAGTCGCTGGAGAAAGGGCTGAACGTGTTGCGCGCGTTCAGCGCGAAGCGGCGCACGATGACGCTGGCGGAAGTGGCCGACGCCGCGGGCATGACGAAAAGCTCGGCGCAGCGCATGGTCTATACGCTCGAGAAGCTCGGCTACATCCGCAAGCATCCGGTCACGCGGCGCTACCAGCTCACGCCGCACGTGATGCGGATCGGCTTCAACTATCTCGCGGCCGATACGCTGATCGACGTGGCGAATCCGTTTCTGTCGGAGCTCACGAACCTGACCGGCGAAACCACCAACCTCACCGAGCCGGACGAGGACGAGATGGTGTACGTCGCGCGTTTCGTGTCGACGAAGTTCGTGCCGATCCACATGCCGATCGGCAGCCGCATCCCGATGTATTGCACCGGCTGCGGCCGCGCATTCCTGAGCGCGCTGCCGCCCGGCGACGCGCGCGCGCGTCTCGACGCCATGGCGCGCCCGCCGCACACGCCGCGCACGGTCACGGCGCTCGACGAACTGGTCGCGCTGCTCGACGGCGCGCGGCGCGAAGGCTACGCCACCAACCAGGAAGAACTGTTCATCGGCGACATGTCGATCGCGGCGCCCGTGCTCGGCAGCCAGGGGCAGCCGGTGGCGGCCGTGCACGTGGTTGCGCCGACGAGCCGCTGGACCTTCGACGACGCGCGCCGCAAGCTCGCGCCGGCCGTGATCGACTGCGCGCGCGGCATCAGCAATTCGATCAGGACGCTCGAGTAGGGTTCGAGGCGCGGAAGGCGCGGTGTACGACGGCGTTTGATCGTCAGCGCGGCTTCTGCGGCTTCTTGGTCCGATAGGTACCGTTCGGGTGCACACGCGTTGTTTCGCCGCGGCGTCCCGTGCTTTGCCGTGGTACAGATCGACGCACTTCAGGTAGTCGAACTTCACGTCGCCGACATCCGTTTCGACGACCGGATGTCGATAATCCCGCGCCAGATGCTTCGCCACCCGTGCGTGAATGACGTCCGGCGCATGCTCCGAAGCGGTACCTGGCCTTCAACCTTCGTCCGCCCTTCCTCGGCGTTTTCCCCGATCCCGTTCGTCTTGACTCCGCCCGCCGCATCGTCAACACTTCGCCTATCGCAAGTGTGATCACAGATCGCAGATCAAACCCAGGAGAACCCCCGCCTTGGCGCCTCGTATCGTCCCGCCCGCACTGAAAGCCATCGAACAGGAAACGATGGCCGACAAGGTCTACCAGCAACTGCGCGAAGCGCTGATGAGCGGCCGTTTCGCGCCCGGCCAGGCGTTGAGCCTGCGCAGCGTCGCCGAGGCGGTCGGTTCGTCGACGATGCCCGTGCGCGCCGCGCTCACGCGGCTGCGCGCCGAGCGCGCGCTGGTCGACGGCCCGAATCGCGCGCTCGTCGTGCCGCCGATGACGCTCGACATGCTCGACGAACTGCGCGACGTGCGGATCGCACTCGAGGGCTGCATCGCCGAGCGTGCGTGCGGACGAATGAGCGACGCGCAGATCGCGGCCGTGCGCAAGACCTGCGAGACGATGCAGGCGCACGTCGAAGCCGGCCGCTCGCGCGCTTACCTGCAAAGCAATTTCGCCTTCCACAGCGCGATCTACGCGCACGGCGCCAGCGAAAGCACGCTCGCGATCGTCGAGAACTTGTGGATGCGGGTCGGGCCGTTCCTGAACATGGTCGCGCTCGACATCCCGCACATGCGGCGCTCGATGGACGCGCACCGCGCGATCGTCGACGCCCTCGAACGGCGCGACGGCACCGGCGTGCGGGCCGGCATCGCGCTCGACATCGGCGGCGCCGCACACGATCTCGCCGAAACCTTGCGGGCCGAACAGGCCCCGCGAACCGTGAACGCAAAGCCGTAGCGGCCGCCCGCCGCGGGCGGCTGCGATCCTACAACATCAACGATGGAGACAACCCGGCATGACAGCTTCCGACCTGCTGAAACCCTATGACGGCCTGCGCGTCCTCGTGACGGGCGGCGCATCGGGCATCGGCCTCGACATCGCCGACGCGTTCGCCGAGTGCGGCGCCCGCGTGCATGTGTGCGACGCGTCGCCAGCCGCGCTGGCCGCACTCGCCGACCGGCCGCCGCGCGCCGGGGCCGGTGCGATCAGCGCGACGCTGGCGGACGTATCCGATCCGGCCGCCGTCGAACGCGTGTTCGACGACGTCGCGGCAACGCTCGGCGGCCTCGACGTGCTGGTCAACAACGCGGGGATCGCCGGCCCGACCGGCGGCATCGACGAGATCGACCCCGTGCAGTGGGAACAAACCGTCGCGATCAACCTGAACGCACAGTTCCAGTTCGCGCGCCGTGCGGTGCCGCTGCTGCGCGACGCGAAACATGGCGGCGCGATCATCGCGCTGTCGTCGGTCGCCGGGCGGCTCGGCTACGCGTTCCGCACGCCGTACGCCGCGACGAAATGGGCCGTGGTCGGCCTCGTGAAGAGCCTCGCGATCGAACTGGGCCCGCTCGGCATCCGCGTGAACGCGATTCAGCCCGGCATCGTGCGCGGCCCGCGGATGCGCCGCGTGATCGACGCACGCGCGCAGCAACTGGGCATCGGTTACGACGAAATGGAGAAGCGCTATCTCGAGAAGATCTCGCTGCGGCGCATGACCGACCCGGCCGAAATCGCCGCGACCGCGCTGTTCCTGTGCTCGCCGGGCGGGCACGGAATCACGGGGCAGGCCATCTCCGTCTGCGGCAACGTCGAAGTGCTGTGACGCACCCGGCATCGTTCACCGAAAGGAATCCATCCGTGGCAAACGCTCGCAAAGTCATCATCACCTGTGCGCCCACCGGCGCGATCCACACGCCGTCGATGTCGCCGTACCTGCCCGTGACGCCGCACGAGATCGAAACGGCCGCCGTCGCGGCCGCCGAGGCCGGCGCGGCGATCCTGCACCTCCACGCGCGCCATCCGTCCGACGGCAAGCCGACCCAGGATCCGGCGGTGTTCGCCGAATTCCTGCCGCGCATCAAGGCGCAAACCGACGCGGTGATCAACCTCACGTCGGGCGGTAGCCCGCACATGACGGTCGACGAACGGCTGCAGCCCGCGCTGCATTTCCAGCCCGAGGTCGCTTCGCTGAACATGGGGTCGATGAACTTCGGGCTGTACCCGATGCTCGAGCGCTTTCGGGAGCTGAAGCATCCGTGGGAACGCGAACACCTCGAGAAGAGCCGCGACCTGGTGTTCAAGAACACTTTCGCCGACATCGAGACGATCCTCACGCGCTGCGGAGCGAACGGTACGCGTTTCGAATTCGAGTGCTACGACATTTCACACCTGTACAACCTTGCGCATTTTGTCGACCGCGGGCTCGCGAAGCCGCCGTTCTTCGTGCAAAGCGTGTTCGGCCTGCTCGGCGGGATCGGTGCCCATCCGGAAGACCTGATGCACATGCGCCGCACGGCCGACCGCCTGTTCGGCGGCGACTACGTGTGGTCGATCCTCGGTGCCGGCCGCAACCAGATTCCGCTCGCGACGATCGGCGCGGCACAAGGCGCGAACGTGCGCGTCGGGCTCGAGGATTCGCTGTGGATCGCGCCGGGCAAGCTCGCGGAATCGAGCGCCGCGCAGGTGCTGAAAATGCGCCAGGTGCTCGAAGGTCTATCGCTGGAGATCGCGACACCGGCCGAAGCGCGCGCGATGCTCGCACTCAAGGGCGGCGACGCGGTGAATTTCTGACCGCGGGTCGCGCCCCGCCCCCGAACCCGCAAGCGCAGTGACAAGGCGCCGGCCCGAGCCGGCCGGCGCCCGGACGCCCATCATCGCCCCGCTCCGTTCGAGCGCCGCCGGCGCGGCTCCGTCGTCTGCCCATCCGCTGCATGCCCCGCAGCGGCATTTGCCGAACGCGGCGCACCGTGCTTGCCGTGCGCGCCGGTTCGCCCTTACCGGAGTCGTCCGCATGTCCACTCATCACGCCCAGGCCCTGCCTTCCGCCGCCGGCGACGCGAGCGCGTCGCTGAACCGGCTGCTGTTCCGCAAACTCATGCCGTTGCTGATCGCCGCATACGTGATCAGCTTTCTCGACCGCACCAACATCGCGTTCGCCAAACATTCGATGGGGGTCGATCTCGGCATTTCATCGGCCGCGTACGGACTCGGCGCGGGGCTGTTCTTCCTGACCTATGCGCTCTTCGAAATTCCGAGCAACCTGATCATGCATCGCGTCGGCGCCCGCTTCTGGATCACGCGGATCATGATCACCTGGGGCGCGCTGTCGATCGCGATGGCGTTCGTCCGCGGCGAGACGTCGTTCTACGTGATGCGCCTGCTGCTCGGGGCCGCCGAAGCCGGGCTGTTTCCCGGCGTGATGCTGTACCTGACGTACTGGTTCGGTCGCGAGGAGCGTGCGCGCGCCACCGGCTACTTCCTGCTCGGGGTGTGCATCGCAAACATCGTCGGCGGCCCGCTGGCCGGCGCGCTGATCGAACTCGACGGCACACTCGGTTTCCACGGCTGGCAATGGCTGTTCGTCGTCGAAGGGATTCCGGCGATCCTGCTCGCCTTCGTCGTGTGGGCACGGTTGCCGGATCGTCCGGGCACCGCGCCGTGGCTTGCCCCGGAGACCGGACGCGCACTCGAACGCGCGCTGGCCGCCGAGCAGGATGCGGGCGTCGGCACGCACGGCGGGCATGCGTTCGGCGCGGCACTGCGCGATCCGCAGATCTGGCTCGCGATCTTCGTGTACTTCTGCCATCAGTTGACCATCTATACGGTGATTTTCTTCCTGCCGGGCATCATCGGCGCCTCGGGACGCTTCTCGCCGTTCGCGGTGGGGTTGTTGACCGCGCTGCCCTGGCTCGCCGCCGCATGCGGCGCCGCAACGCTGCCGCGCTTTGCACGCGAGTCACGGCATGCGCGCCGGATGCTGTGCGCGGGGCTGGTCGTGATGGCGGCCGGGATGGTCGGCGCGGCGCATACGTCGCCGGTTGCGGGGCTCCTGTGCGTGTGCGTGGCCGCATCGATGTTCTTCGTCGTGCAATCGATCGTCTTCACGTTTCCCGCGTCGCGGCTGGCCGGTAGCGCACTGGCGGGCGGACTCGGGCTCGTGAATACGTGCGGGTTGCTCGGCGGCTTCGTCGGGCCGACCGTCGTCGGCGCGATCGAACAGGCCACCGGCAATGCGAAGAACGGGCTGACGCTGCTGGCCGCCGCGCTCCTCGTCGCCGCGTTCGCGAGTCTCGCGTTGCGTCACGGGCACGAACGCCGGGCCGCACGATCGCACGGCTGACGGCGGGCCGGATCCGGGATGGCGAGATGCGGACGGAGCACGCCGCCCGGATCTCGCCCCGCTCGATCAGAACAGATCCATCCGCGCCACACACCCCGCGCCCGAAAACTGGCGCGTCGTCACGACGTATCCCATGACCTCGAGCGCGGGCCCTTTTGCACGAAACGCAGCACGAGGAACCCCGCGCACCGCGCCGCGACACCTCGGCGCCCCGGTAAGCGGCGCCGAATCGACACAGACGACGTGGCCCGCCCTCAGCCGCTCGGGCGCGTCAGCGTACCGTCGTCGCAGGCGCGTTCACGGCGGCAACCGCACTCGCCCGTCGCTCCGCCAGCCGCTGCGCGAACCGGTACGCAACGAGCGAGCCGGCCACGGCCAGCAGCATCGGCACGAGGCTGTCGTGATTCGCGCGCGTGAATTCGAGCAGCAGCACGACGGCCGTGATCGGCATCTGCATCGACGCGGCCAGGAACGCGGTCGCGCCGATCAGCGCACACCCGCCGATCGACGCGCCCGGCCACACGAGGCTCCACAGCCCGCCGAGCACGACGCCGATCAGTGCGCCGTTCGCCAGGCCCGGCGTCAGCAGCCCGCCCTCCGCGCCGGCCCGCAGGCTGCCGGCCTCGATCAGCACCTTCAGCACGAGCAACGCAGCGGCCAGGCCGATCGTCAGCGTGCCGTCGAAACCCAGCGACGCCGGCCCCTTGCCGTTGCCGAGCAGTTGAGGAAACCCCATCGCGAGCACACCGATCACCATGAAATTGACCAGCGCGAACAGGGGCAGCCGCCAGTCTTTCGGCGCGTTCGCCCGCGCGCGGGTCGTGAGCCGCACGAAACCGTATGCGGCGAAACCGAACAGCGGCCCGCAGACGATCGACCACGCGACGAGCGGCGTGCTCAGCACGAACGGCGGCACCGTGTACTGGTGCTCGTTGCCGAGGCCGATCCACGCGACGGCCGCCGCGATCGCCGAGGTCACGACCGCGACGACCAGCGCACGCAGCTCGAACGTGCCGAGCAGCACTTCGAGCACGAAGATCGCGCCGCCGAGCGGCACGTTGTAGACCGCCGCGAGGCCCGCGCCGGCGCCGCACGCGACCATCAGCCGGCAGTCGTCGGGCGTGAGCCCCGCGGCGTGCGCAAACCGCCCGGCCAGCAGCGAACCGATCTCGCGCGGTGCGACTTCGCGGCCCAGCGGCGAGCCGAGCGCAACGGTGACGATCTGCAGCAGCGCGTGAATCGTCGTGCTGACGAACGGCATCCGCGGATCGGCCGCACGCACCGCGCGGCGGATGCTGACGAGCGGCCGGCCATACCGGTAGAGCGCCCACCAGCCGCCACCGGCGACGATTCCGCAGACGGTCAGCACCGCGACCCGGCGCAGCGGATCGGCGCCGGTCACCCCGTCGAGGAAGCTCTCGGAACCGATCACGTGCGCGATGCTGTAGCCGTACGCGATGTGCTGGATCGCATGCAGCAGCAGCGCGAGCAGCATGCCGCCCAGGCCCGCGCCAAGACCGGTCAGGACCGTGACGACGGCCATCCGCGCGAACGGGCTGGCAGGCGGCGGAGAGGAGGCGGGAGCGGACGGCAGATCGAGGCGCATGAGGTCGGCGAACGGGATCGAAAGGACGGCGCGCAACACGCGCACCGTCGTCAGGACCGCATCGTAGGCCCGCACCGATCATGAGACAAACGTATTTTTAGCATCGACTCATGCATCTGATGAATACATGAGATCGGACGAGGCCGTGCGCCCCGCCTTCCGCGTCAGTCCGGATACGTCACGCGCTCCGGTTCGCGCCGCATGATCACCTTCCCGTGGCGAACCGACAGCGTGGCCTTCGCCTGCCGGCGCACGGCTTCGTAGTCGCTGTCCGCGTCGAGCACCACGAGATTCGCCGGACGCCCGGCCGCGATGCCGTAGCCGTCGCCGAGATGCAGCGCCGTCGCGCTGTGGTCGGTCACGAAGTCGAGGCAGCGCTGCAGGTCCTCGTAACCCATCATGTGGCAGATATGGAGGCCCGCGTCGAGCACGCGCAGGATGTTGCCGTTGCCGAGCGGATACCACGGATCCTTGATCGAATCCTGCCCGAAGCACACGTTGAGCCCGGCACGGTCGAGTTCGGCGACGCGCGTGACGCCGCGCCGCTTCGGAAACGTATCGAAGCGTCCTTGCAGGTGGATGCTCTCGGTCGGGCACGAGATGAAGTTCAGGCCCGCGCGCTTCAGCAGCCGGAACAGCTTCGAGCAGTACGCGTTGTCGTACGAGCCCATCGCGGTCGTGTGGCTCGCGGTCACGCGGGCGCCCATCCCGCGCACGCGCGCGGCTTCGGCGAGCACTTCCAGAAAGCGCGAATGCGGGTCGTCGGTCTCGTCGCAATGCACGTCGACGAGGCAGCCGGTGCGTTCCGCGAGGTCCATCAGGAAGCCGATCGAGCTGACGCCCTGCTCGCGCGTGTTCTCGAAATGCGGAATGCCGCCGACGACATCCGCGCCGAGGTCGATCGCCTGCTCCATCAACGCGCGGCCGCCGTCGAACGATTCGATGCCCTCCTGCGGAAACGCGACGATCTGCAGGTCGATCAGCCCGCGCGCCTCGTCCTTCACTTCCAGCATCGCCTTCAGCGCGGCGAGCGTCGGATCGGTCACGTCGACGTGCGTGCGCACGTGCTGGATTCCGTGGTCGCGCAGCATGCCGATCGCCGCATGCGCGCGCGCTTTCGTGTCCTCGTGCGTGATCGTCGCCTTGCGTTCGGCCCAGCGCTCGATGCCCTCGAACAGCGTGCCGCTCATGTTCCATGCCGGCTCGCCGGCCGTCAGCACCGCATCGAGGTGGATATGCGGCTCGACGAGCGGCGGAATCGCGAGCCGGCCGCCGCCGTCGATATCGCCGGGGTTCGCCGGCGCGATCGGCGCGGATTGCGCATCGATCCGCGCGATCGTGCCGCCGTCGATGCCGATCGTGAACAGGCCGTCGCGGCCGCGCAAGCGTACGTTGAACAGATTCATGTGGAGGCCCCTTGTTGTATGCATGACGCGCGCCGCGCGATTGGCGCCGGCGGCCGTGCGATCCCGGTGACCAGTATGGATGAAAAACATCGATGCGCGCACGCGCCGCGCATGTTGCGTCGGCACGACAGCCGGCCACGGCCGGACGGAAGCCCGGCGTCGGCGATCACGTGAAAACCGCCGGCCTCGCGCGCACGCCGCGCGACATGTCGGTTTTGTGAAGGACTCTTGCCGGATCCGGAAAGGTGCGCTCGCCGCGCCGGCGGCCGCGCGCGCGCAGGGCGTTCCTATACTTGCGCCGAACTTTGGTTTCCCCTCCCACACGCAGGAGCTTCACCATGAAAAAAACCCTGATCGCCGGTGCATGCGCGGCCGCCCTGTTCGCGCCGCTCGCCCATGCGCAGAGCTCGGTCACGCTGTACGGCCTGATCGACGCCGGCATCGCCTATACCAACAACGTGAACGGCGCGTCGCAGTGGCGCATGGCCAGCGGCACGGTCAACGGCAGCCGTTTCGGCCTGCGCGGCACCGAGGATCTCGGCGGCGGCCTGAAGGCGCTATTCGTGCTCGAGAACGGCTTCAACGTGAACAACGGCGGCCTCGGCCAGGACGGCAAGCTGTTCGGCCGTCACGCGTACGTCGGCCTGAGCCAGGCCGGCTACGGCACGCTGACGCTCGGCCGCCAGTACGACACGATGGTCGACTTCGTCGCGCCGCTGTCCGCGACGGCCGGCGATTTCGGCGATGCGGGCTTCGCGCATCCGTTCGACAACGACAACCTGAACCACTCGCTGCGCATCAACAACGCGGTCAAGTACACGAGCGATTCGCTCGCCGGTTTCAAGGTCGGCGCGATGTACGCGTTCTCGAACTCGACGAACTTCAGCGCCAACCGCGCGTACAGCGTCGCGGCGAGTTACACGAACGGCCCGCTCAAGCTGGCCGGCGCGTACCTGCAGATGAACGGCACGAAGGGCTCGACGAGCGCGAGCCCCGGCGCGACCGATTCGGCCGAGGCAAAGAGCGTGAACCAGGGCGGCTGGTCGATCGGTTCGGACCGCATGCGCGCCTACGGCGGCGGCGTCGGCTACGTGTTCGGCCCGGCGACGGTCGGCTTCGTCTACACGCGCTCGCAGTACGACAACACGGGCTCGTTCGGCGCCACCGGCCAGGTCGCATTCAACAACTACGACGTGAACGTGCGCTACGCGGTCACCCCGGCGGTCAGCCTCGGCGTCGCCTACGTGTACACGGACGCCAGCGTGTCGAATCCCGACAGCAAGCACGGCTCGGATCCGAAGTGGCACCAGGTCGACCTGCAGGCTGTGTACAAGCTGTCGCGCCGCACCGACCTGTACGCGGAAGCGATGTTTCAGCACGCGTCGGGCCGCGGCTACCAGGCGTTCATCAACACGTCGGGCGGCGCATCGAGCACGGCGAACCAGGTCGTCGGCACGATCGGCATGCGCACGCGCTTCTGAACGGCGTGATGCCGCGTCGCGCGTGGCGCACGGAACGTCGGTTCGTGCGCCACGCGCGACGCGCCGCCAATGTTGTTCCATCTGGAAGGCAGCCTGCCGGGAATCGGGGTTTTTGTGCGTGCGACCGCTACGTAGACTGGCGTCGAAGGCTCGGGTCATGCATCACGCATCGATCCGTCCACCTACCCCGTATTCAGGAGAACCCCGTGAAATCGCTCGTCGTTACCGCCGCCGCTGCCGTCCTGCTTGCCGCACCGGCCCTGTCGTTCGCCCAGCAGGCACAGGCGCCCGTCACGCGCGCGCAGGTGCTGCAGGAACTGATCGATCTGGAATCGGTCGGCTACAACCCGGCGCGCGGTGAAGCCGACAACTATCCGGACGACATCATGGCCGCGCAGCAACGGCTGCAGGCGAAGCGCCTCGCGGAACACAAGGCCGCGCAGGCCGCGTACGGCCCGGCCGGCCAGCCGGCCACCGAATCCGGCGCGGCGGCGAAGCCCGCGCCGTGACGACGTGACGACGCGCCTCGCCCGCGAGAGGGATGTTCCGCGGGCAACGCGCGTCTCGCGCATGCGTGAAGAAGCCGGACAGGACACGGCGCCCCCGTGTGCGCCCGGCGTGCAGGCCTTCAGGCAGCCTGCGGTTCGCGGTCGATCGCGTTCAGCATCTCGACGTCGCGCGCGATCATGCCCGGCACCTGCGCACGCAGCATCTCGACCCAGGTCCGCACCTTCGCATCGACGAAACGGCGCGACGGATACAGCGCGTACACGTTCATCTTCTGCAGGATGTGCGCGGGCAGCACGCGCACGAGCGTGCCGTCGCGCAGTGCGTCGATCGCCGCGTACAGCGGCAGCATGCCGATCCCGATGCCGTCGCGGATCGCCAGTGCGAGCGATTCGGCCGTATTGGTCTGCACCGGCCCCGAGACGTGGATCTGCTCGACGCCTTCGGGGCCCTCGAGCACCCACTCGTGCGTCGGGAACGCGGGCGTGCACAGCGTCAGGCACGCATGCGCGGCGAGATCCTGCGGACGGGCCGGCGCACCGTGCCGTTTCACATAGTCGGGCGACGCGCACAGGATGCTGAACGTGGAGCCGAGCAGGTGCGACACAAGTTCCGAATCGGGCAGTGACGACGCGGTCACGACGGCCATGTCGCTGGTGCCGTCGAACAGGTCGGGCATGCGCTGCGACAGCGACAGCTCGATCGACACGTCCGGGAACTGCGCGTGATAACGCGTCAGCGCGGGCAATACGTAGTGGTGACCGACGCTCGCGAAGCTGTGCATGCGCAACACGCCGGCCGGCCGTTCGTGCGCGCAACTCGCTTCTTCTTCCGCACGGTCGACGTCGGCGAGGATCTGGCGGCAGCGCCGCAGATAGCTTTCGCCGGCCGACGTGAGCGCGAGACGGCGTGTCGAGCGATTCATCAGACGGGTACGCAGCCGCGCCTCGAGTTCCGACACCGCGCGCGACATCGCGCCCGTCGTCGAATTCAGCGATTGCGCCGCGGCCGTGAAGCTGCCCGTCTCGACGACGCGCGAAAACACCCGCATGTTTTGTAGGGTATCCATTCCTGTGAGCAACCTGTAGCGGAACCGCTATTTTCCTCCACTGGATGCGACAGATTGTTACTCCGGCTGCAACTATCGTTTCCCCGGAGCTGCGTTAATGCGCACGCGCCGCACTCCTACAATCGGCGCCTCACCAGTCGAACGGACCCGTTCGGATGCGCCGCGGCCCCGCCCCGGCCCCGCCTCGGCCCCCTCTTTTCATGAAGCCACCACCTGCGATCGAGCAATCTTCCATCGAACCCGCGCGATGGAGGGCCTGGCTCGAACCGCTCGGCGACGCCGCGCGCGACTGGGCGACCCGCGACGGGCTGATCTGGCTGCATCTCGCGAAAACCGTGCTTGCGGCACTGCTGGCGATGGGCATCGCGATGCGCCTCGAGATGTCCCAGCCGCGCACGGCGATGACGACCGTGTTCGTGCTGATGCAGCCGCTCTCGGGCATGGTGTTCGCGAAGAGCTTCTATCGCGTGCTCGGCACGGCGGCCGGCCTCGTCGCCGCGCTCGCGCTCGGCGGACTGTTCGCGCAGCAGCCCGAGCTGTACATGGCCGGCATCACGCTGTGGATCGGCGGCTGTATCGCGCTCGCGGTACGCAACCGCCACTTCCGCTGGTACGGCTTCGTGCTCGCCGGCTACACGGCCGCGCTGATCGGCCTGCCGGCCGTGATGACGCCGCAGACGCTGTTCCAGTCCGCGCTCACCCGCGCCGCGGAAGTCGCGCTCGGCATCGCCTGCTCGGGCGCGGTCAGCGCGCTGATCCTGCCGCTGAGTTCCGCGAAGGCGCTGATGCGCTCGCTGAGCGCGCGCCATGCGACATTCGCGGCGTTCGCCGCCGGTGCGCTGGCTGGCGACGTCGCGCGCGGCGATTTCGAGCGGCGCTTCGCCGATTTCGTCGACGACATCGTCGGTTTCGAGGCCAACCGCGCGTTCGCGTCGTTCGAGGATCCGCACATTCGCGCGCGCAGCCGCCGCCTTGCGCGGCTGAACAGCGAGTTCATGAATGCCTGCACGCGACTGCACGCGCTGCACCAGCTCGTCAAGCGCCTGCGCGCGAACCAGTCGGACGCGGTGCTCGCTGCGCTCGCGCCGCACGTCGACGCGCTCGCCCTGCGCTTCGCGGCACTGCGCGACGAGCGGCCGCGCGGCATCACGCCGGCCACCGGCGCGCTGCTCGAACTGCGTCGCTTCCACGGTGCATTGCCGAAGGCCGCGCGCGCGTCGCGCCGAACCATCGAGGAACATGCCGCGGGCGGCCTGCTCGACTTCGATACCGCGATCGAGCTGATGTACCGCTTCATCGGCGAATACCTCGGCTACGCCGATACCTACGCGTCGCTCGACCAGGACGATCACGCGTTCGAGCGCTCCGTCACGCATTACGCAGTGAAGACCAATGCGTTCTTCGTCGGCTTCGCGTTCCTGCGCACGGTAGTGGCCGTCGGCGCGATGAGTGCGTTCTGGATCGCGTCCGAATGGCCGAGCGGCTCGCTCGCCGTGATCGCCACCGCGATCGCGTGCGCGCTCAGCTCGACGTCGCCGCGCGCGCCGAAGTTCGTCGCGCAGATGAGCGTCGGCGCGGCGTTCGCGACCGCCGTCGGCTACGTGTTCCTGTGCTACGTGTATCCGAACATCGACGGCTTCCCGCTGCTGTGCGCGACACTCGCGCCGGTGCTCGGCCTCGGCGCGTTCCTCGCCATGCGGCCCGGCCTGTCCGGCTACGGAATCGGCTTCGCGGTGTTCTTCTGCCTGCTCGCCGGCCCCGACAACGCGATCGCGTATACGCCCGAAGTGCTGATCAACAACGGGCTGGCGATCGTCGTCGCGATGCTCGCGTGCTCGCTCGTGTTCGCGGTCGTCTTCCCGACCCACATGCCGTGGCTCACCGGCCGCATCGCCCACGACCTGCGCCGCCAGGTCACGCTCGCGTGCGAAGGCGCGCCGGTCGGCCTCGCGCAGCGTTTCCAGTCGAGTACGCACGACCTGATGGCGCAACTGCGCACGCTGCTCGTGCGGCGTACCCGGCAGCACCGCGACGCCATGCGCTGGATGCTGTCGACGCTCGAGGTCGGCCACGCCGTGATCGACCTGCGCGACGAGCTGCGCGCGTTCAGTGCCTCGAAACCGCCGCAGACGCTGCGCTGGACCACCTCGATCGACGCGGTGCTGCACGAGCTGCCGCGCTTCTTCGACGACCCGACGCCCGGCCATCACGCACGCACGCTGAAATCGGTGAATCTCGCGATCCGCGCGGCGCAGCACACGCTGCAGGCCTGGTACGCGGTGCCCGATGCGCGCCGGAGCATGCAGCGGATCGTCGGCTGCCTGCACTTCATGCGCACCGCGCTGCTCGACAAGGATGCGCCGTTCAACCGGCGCCGCCATTGAGGATCGATGCGTGCGCAACGGGATCCTTGTTCCGGATGGAAATAAGCTCTACAGCCCCGGTGATTAATCTTTAAGCAGTGCGAGCCTATAGTTTCCTCACTGCCAGCGCGACTGGCACTCACCCAGGAGAACCCAAAATGAAGCCGCTGCACCTCGCCCTCGTTGCCCTGTCGCTCACCGCCGCTGTCGCCCACGCACAGCCGGCGCCGGCGGACGCCGCACCGCAACAGGCGAACCGCGCCGAAGCCGTCAAGGCCGCGGGCCGTGTCGATCGTTCGCAATCGAAGCAGGAAGACCCGAACGCCTGTGTCGGCCCGGTCAGCTTCTGCAACATCTACTTCGGCAGCTGAGCATGACGCCGCGTCGTCACGGCCAGGCCCGCATCGCCCGCACGGCATGCATCGCATGCGCGGGCGGACGGCGGTCCGGCCGATCGCCGCATCGCCGCCCCGTTCCACGCCGCTTCGATTGAAGCGGCGCTCGCCGTTTCAGGCGCCGCGCCCCGGCCGCCACCCCACTTCGCGCAACGCATCGAGCAGGCGCGCCTGCCCGAGCCCCTCGACCCGCGCACCGCGCGATTCGACGTCGCCGCCCGCGACCAGCGCATTCACGATCGCTTCCTCCACCGCTTCCGCCGCCGCGACGAACAGCGCGGAAATGTGGTCGTTGTTGACCATCTTCAGATCGGTGGTCGGCGCGCCCTTGCTGCCGTAGTTCGCCGCGGGCAGGCCGTCGTTGCCCGTTGCGAATGCCAGGAAGACGTCGCCGCTCGAATCCTCGGTACCGCCGCCGACGCGTGCGAGCCCGACGCTCGCGCGCTGCGCGAGGCGCGTGCACTGATGCGGCAGAAGCGGCGCATCGGTCGCGAGCGTCACGACGATCGATCCCATGCCCGGCTCGCCTTTGGCGCCCTGGTCGCGGAACGGCGAATGCACGTGCCGCAGCACCTCGCCGACCGGGTAGCCGGCCACCCGCAGCATTTCGCGCACGCCGTAGTTTGCCTGGACGAGCGCGCCGACGGTCCAGCCGCCCGCATCGTTCGCGAGCACGCGCGAGGCGGTGCCGATGCCGCCCTTGAACTCGTGGCAGATCATCCCCGTGCCGCCGCCGACGCCGCCTTCCGCGACCGGCCCCGACTGCGCGGCGGCCAGCGCGCGCTGCAGGTGCGCGGCGCTCACGTGCTGCCCCCAGATGTCGTTCAGCAGCCCGTCGTAGGTTTCCATCACGACCGGCATGCACCAGTACACGCGGCCGGCCGCCGCTGCACGCTCGTTCGCGACGAGCGCGTCGCGCACCGTGCCGACGCTGTGCGTGTTCGTATAGGCGATCGGCGTCGTCAGCAGGCCGGCCTCGCGGATCCATTCGAGCCCCGTCGCGTCGCCGTTGCCGTTCAGCACGTGCACACCCGCGAAGCACGGCGAATCGTGCGCGGCGCCCGCGCGCGGCTCGATGACGGTCACGCCGGTGCGGATCGATGCGTCGCCGTTCTCGACGTTCAGCGTGCAATGTCCGACCCGCACGCCCGGTACGTCCGTGATCGCGTTGAAGCGGCCCGGCGTGCCGAGCCCGATGCGGATGCCGAGATCCCTCGTGCGCATGATGCAGTTCCTCCAGTCTTTCCGTGGTTCGGTATGTCGATGCTGCAAGGTGTCGATCCGCCGCTCAGAGCGCGCGGAACGCTTCGCTGTGGCGCGCCCATACCCCGTACATCACGAGTGCGGCGGCCAGCAGCCCCGCGATGATGATCAGGTCGGTCGACTTCGTCGCGGTCGCCAGCGTCGTGTACAGCGTGTAGGCCGCGCCGGCCACCGCGACGAGCGGCGTCACGGGCCACAGCGGCATCCGGTAATGATGCTCGACGTCGCGACGCACGAACCGGCTCGCGAGCGCGGCCAGCCCGACGACCAGGTAGATCAGCAGCAGCAGGTCGACCGTGAACGCGGTCAGTTCGTCGAGGCTCGACACGAACACGAGCCCGGCCGACGGCACCGCCAGCGCGAGCGTCGCGAGCCACGGCGATTCGAGGCGCGGATGGATCGTCGAGAATGCGCGGTTGCAGGCGCGCGACCAGAGTGCATGCCGGCCGCTGCTGTACAGCAGGCGGCCCATCGTGATCACGATCGCGATGATCGCGTTGAACACCGACAGGAAGATCCCGCCGCTGACCACGCGCGACACGGCCGGGTTGCTCAGCGAACGCACCACATAGCCGATCGGGTCGGCACTCTTCGTCAGTTCCGTGAGCGACGGCGCGCCGAGCACGATCGCCGTGAGCGGCACCAGTTCGACGACGAGGATCACGAGCAGCGAATAGATCACCGCCTTCGCGACGTTGCGGTTGCCGCCGCGCAGGTCTTCCGCGAGATACGCAGCCGAGCCGAAGCCGTTGTAGCAGAAGATCGCAGTGCCGATCGCCGGCACGATGGCCGCGAGCGTCGCCGGCACGAGCGCGTTGCCGCTCGCGACGACCGGCGCGATCAGCACGTCGGCGCCGCGATGCGGCGAACCGAAGCCGAGCCCCGCGATCAGCATCAGCACGCCGATCTCGACGACCAGGAACGCGCCGGTGATCCACGCGTTCGTCTTGATGTTCAGCATGCCGAGCAGATAGCTGAGCAGCACGATCGTCAGCGCGACCGACTGGTTGCCGAAGTGCGTGCCGAGCGCGTTGTTCAGGTAGGGCGCGGCGCCGCTCGCGAGCACGGCCGGGATGAACACGCTGACGGACAGCACCGTGATGAAGGTCAGGTAGCCGGGCAGCGTGCCGAACACGCGCTTGGCCATCACGTATTCGCCGCCCGCGCTGCGGTGCGCGGCGCTGAGCTCCGCGTAGCAAAGCGCGAACGCCAGTGCAAGCACGCCGCCGAGCACGAACGACAGCACGGCACCGCTGCCGGCCTGCTGGATCGCGAACGGCGCGATCACGAAGATCGAGCTGGCAGGCGTCACGCCCGATACGGTGATCATCACCGCGTCGCGCACGCTGAGCGTCTGCGACAGCGCGCGCGGCGCGTCTTCCGTTGCAGGCGCCGCTTGCAGGCTACCCGTCGATTCCGACATCATCGCCATTTCGTTCTCCTGTGCTCCTTTGCTGCCAATTTTTGAACACCCATACTCGGGCCCGATTGATTGCGTGGCAGTCTAGGAAGCCAATTTCAGGACCGCTATTCCCCCTTCGTGTTACGCCCTTCCGGTGGTGGTATGGATCGTCTCTTTTCCGAAATCGCGATGCATCAGGCGCTTGGCCGCGCAATCGATCATCTCGGCCAGCCGCGCTTCTGGCGGTTCCTGGTGCTGCTGCTCAACGAAATGGTGCCGTTCGACAACGCGCTCGCGACCGCGGTCGGCCGCGACGGCGTGCCGCTCGTGCTCGACGAATACGACACCGGCGGCACCGACAACGCATCGCCCGTGCCGCTCTACCTGAACGGCGTGTATCTGCTCGACCCGTTCCTGCAGGCCGCGCACGACGGGCTCGCCGACGGCTGCTACCGGCTCGAGGAAGTCGCGCCCGACCTGTTCCGGCAAAGCGAATATTTCCTCAGCTATTTCCGCGATGCGGTCGGCGACGACGAGATCCAGATACTCGTGCGGCCGAACGCCGATACGCTGCTGTCGTTGTCGCTCGGCGCGGCCGCGCGCTTCGACGTCGAGCCGCTCGGCAAGCTGACGGCCGCGATGCCGTGGGTGCTCGCGGCGATGCGGCAGCACTGGCGGCTGGTGGGCGACGCCGCACGCGCGACGCCCGACGCCGATCTCGGCGCGCGCGTCGAGCAGGCGCTCGCGCGCTTCGGCGCGGGCGTGCTGACCGACCGCGAGATGTCGATCGCGCGCATGGTGCTGCGCGGCAATTCGTCGAAGGCGATCGCCGAGCGGCTGGCGATATCGCCCGAAACGGTGAAGGTGCATCGGCGCCATCTGTACGCGAAGCTCGGGATTTCATCGCAGCCCGAGCTGTTTTCGCGGTTCATCCGGGCGCTCGGGGAAGATGCGGCCGGGTGAACGCCTCGATCGCGGTAGATGGCAACGGGCGCGGAATCGGGCACTATCCGTGCATCGATTCGCGCCGTGATCGGCCGGTGAAGCAGGCACGGAGGTTTCGCCGACCACGCGGCCGCCCCGATACAGGAGACCCGATTCATGTCGCTCGTTCCGCTCATCGGACTTGGCTGGCTGCTGCTGTGCGCCGTCAGCGCCGCTTCGATCGTGCTCGTGCCGCCCGTGGTGCTGGCCGCCTGCCTGATGGGCAAGGACGTCTGGTCGATCCTGACGCGCGGCCGGCTGCAGTTCGCATTCCTCGCCTACCTGGGCTCCGCGCCGGTGCCGGCGGTCTTCACGTTCCTGCTCGAAGCCGGCACCACGGCCGGAAATGCCGGCGGCGTGGCATCCGACAGCCTGAACGCATGGAACGCGCGGTGCTTTTTCGTTTTCCTCGGCGCGGCGGCGCTGAGCGGCCTGCTGTTGCTGTGCCGGCCGAAAGACCGGCCGGCGGCACCCGTCGAGCCGTCGCGGCCTGCGCGATAGTCGGCACGCGAACGCCGCGCCATGCCTCCCGCCCCGTTGTCGGGCAGGGGCACGGCCACGCGCGGCATCCTGCTACCGCCACTTCGCGCCGAGTTGCGCGAGCCCGGCGTTCCGCAGATCGTCCGGCAGCATCACCACGCGGAACTCGCAGTCCGCATTCAACATCAGGAGCCACGGCTCCGCGAGCGCCGGGATTTGCGACGGGTCGTCCAGATTGACGATCACGACCGCGCCGCGCCCGCCGCTCTGCTCCGTGAAATACACGGCCTCCGGCTTGACCGCCTCGAGTATTCGCGAGATCACGTCGCCGACGCTGCCGTCGCGCACCAGCGTATTGAACGGCTCGTGAGGAATTCGTATGTTGAGAAGCATGCGCATGACCGTCCTCCGTTGGGTCCGCCCGGCCTGGGCCCTTCAAGCATAGGTGCTGCGCGACGCCGCGCCAGGGCGCCGAACACCGTTGCCGGCATGCATTCACGTTCCGACGATTCGACGACACGGCATCGCTCGCACGGTCGTCACTCGCGCGATGCGCGCGTGACCGGCTCGGTCACGCCGGCCCTTGTGCCGAGGCCGCCTCGGCCGTCAGCCCCGGCGACGCGATCGCCAGATGCAACGCCTGCCGCGGCCGCAGCGTCACGTTCAACACCGGTCGCGGCGGCGCCATGCCGGGCGGAACCGACAGCACGTAGCGCTGCAGGAGCATCGCGGCCACCACGGTCATCTCCGTCATCGCCAGATGCTGCCCAAGGCACACGCGCGGGCCGGTGCCGAACGGCATGTATGCGCCGCGCGGCAGCGGCGGCGCGTCGTCGGCGAAGCGCGCCGGCCGGAACGCATGCGGCTCGGGAAACCAGCGTTCGTCGAGATGCATCAACTGCAACGGCAGCATGAACAGCGTCCGCGCGGGAAACTGCCAGGCGCCCAGCGCAACCGGCCGCGATGCGCGGCGGCTGATCAGGATCGGCGCCGCCGGGTACAGCCGCATCGTTTCCTCGAGCGTCTGCGTCAGGTAGCGCAATGCCGCGCGCGTGTCGGCGCTCGGCGCGCGGCCGTCCAGCACGCGCACGACCTCGTCCCGCGCGGCAGCCTGCACGTCCGGATGCGCCGCCATGCTCCACGCCCACCAGGTCAACGTGGCCGCGGCCGTCTCGTGTCCGGCCAGGAACGCCGTCATGCATTCGTCGCGCACGGCCTGCAGCGGCCAGACGCGCGCGTCGGCGCGATGCAGCCGCAGCAGGCGCGACAGCAGATCGTCGGGCCAGCCGTGCTCGGGACGGTCGAGACGCGCATGCAGTTGCCGGTCGATCAGCCCGTTCAGCACCGCGAGCGCCCGCGCCTTGCCGCGCTTCCACGGCATCCAGTCCGGTGCGCTCACCGGCTGGTAGAACTCGGCATTGGACACGGCGCTCACCGTGCGCACGGCGGCCTCGGCCACGCGCGCATCCTCGCCGATCGCATCGGAAAACATCGCGCGCATGATCACGTCCATCGCGAGCGACGTCAGCGCGCTTTCGATCGGCCAACGCGCGTCGTGCGCGGGCCATTGCGCGAGCGCATGGGCCGCCGTCGCGGCGATCGCCGGAACGAACGCCTGTACCGGCTTCGGCATGAAATTCGGCTGCAACGCGTGCCGCTTGTCGCGCCATGCGTCGCCTTCGGCCACCAGCACGCTGTGCCCGTGTACCTGCGAGAACACGCGGATGCCGCGCTCCCAGCGCACGAGCGCATCGTGATGCGTGACCAGCAGTTCGCGCACGAGCGCGGGATCGGTCACGGCCACCACGTGCTCGGGCCACATGCGCAAGTGCACGACGTCGCCATGCTCGCGCTGCCAGCCCGCGAGCGTGCCGAGCAGGTCGCGCGACATCGCGCGCAGCAATGACCACCCCGTCAGGCCGGCGCGCGGCCCCGGCGGCCATACGCCGGGCGGGTGAAGCACGGGCGCCGGTGCTGCGGCGCCCGCATGGAAGGGACATGGGGAGGAGGTTCGCGGGTTCATGCGGCGGATTGTCCGCGGCGACGCGGCGGCGGTCTTGAACGCAAACGACATCGACACGCATGCAGGCCGTCCCTATACTCCGGCGTCATGTGCTCCGGCCCGCCCCCGATCCTGCCGTCATGCCCCGATCCGCTCGCGCGCGCGCCGCGCGTGCTGCGCGGCGGCCGCGCGCCGCATGCGCGGCTGTATCCGGCGCCGGCCGCGTTGCAAGGCGCGGTGGTCGCGATCATCTGCCGCGACACGCGCGGCTTCGCGCTGGACGCAGCGCAGCGGCTGACGCACTTCCCGGCGTCACCGCTCGTCTGTCTCGCGTGGTATCGCGCTCTCGACGCGGGGCTCGTCGAGAGCGCGCCCGACGGCCCGCGCTGGCGCGCGTTCGGCGCGTCGGCGACGCTGTCCGGCAGCCAGTCGGCGCCGACCGTCAGCTGGGCGCCGACCACCGGTCAGGGCGGCATCGTCTGCTTCCATGCCGACGCGGCCCGCGTGCTGTTCGGGATCGGGCTGCCCGAGATTCACGACCGCTTCGTCGATGCGCGTGTCGCGCTCGACGACGGCTGGCGGCCGCTGCTCGACGCATTGGCCGAGGCGGACGGCGACGCCGCGGCGCTGGCCGCGCTCGACCGCCACCTGGCGCCGCGCTGGCGCGCGCTGCGCGGCGGCACGACGCCGCTGTCGTCGCTGCGTGACGCGGGCCGCAGCTGGGCCGAACGGCTCGCGCTGCAGGCACGCGAATGGCGGCACACGCACAGCGCGCGCCAGGTCGAGCGGCGCATCAAGGCGTACAGCGGGCGTTCGTTGCGCGACTGGCATACGCTGGTGCGCAGCGAAGGCGCGTTCTTTGCCGCGCGGGCGCGGCAGGAAGCCGGCGAGCCGGTCGACTGGGCGGCGCTGGCGCTGGACGAAGGCTTTGCCGACCAGGCCCACCTGAGCCGCGCGACGCGGCGCATCACGGGCTTTGCGCCGACCGAATTCGTGCGGCGCTTCGCCGACGACGAATCGTTCTGGATGTACCGGCTGTGGGTGTAGCCCGCGCCGCCGTGTTCACGAACCGGGTGCCCGTGTTCGGCGTGCTGCTGTCGGTCGCGCTGCTCGGCGAACCGCTGTCGCCGTCGATACTGGCCGGCGGCGTGCTCGTGATCACGGGCGTCGCGCTGACCAATCGCGCCAGACGCTGACGCGCCGGCGTGCGCCGCGCGTTCGGGGACGGATGCGGAATACCGGCGTGCAGGCAATTGCCGCGCCGTTGCGCGATGCCTACGCGCGGCCGATATGCCCCCCGATCTTCTCGCAGCCCCGCGCAAAACCGCCTATCGTGAAGAAGGCGCCCCGTTTGCCGCCATGCGATCCCGCGTCAAGCTCGCGAACGGCAACGGCATCGCGTTCCGGCACCATTCATCGCGATCGTCGCGCACGCTTGCCCGTGCGCGCGGTTGCGGCCGCCCACCGGACTATCAGGAGGCACACATGAAAGCCGTGCTGCTCGTCAGCTCCGCTCTGCTCGCCATTGCATCCGCTTCGGCTACGGCCCAGGGTTCCATCACGAAGGAAGAAAACGGCGCGCTCGTCGCCGCCAACGGGATGACCGTCTACACGTTCGACCACGACAAACCCAATGCCGGCACCAGCGCCTGCACGGGCCAGTGCGAATCCTTCTGGCCGCCCTACAAGGCCAGCGCGACCGACGTCCCGGTCGGCCCCTACACGATCGTCAAGCGCGACGACGGCAGCCCGCAATGGGCCTACAAGGGCAAGCCGCTGTACTTCTTCTCGAAGGACATGAAACAGGGCGACCGCAACGGCGACAACTTCAAGAACATGTGGCACGTGGTTGCGCCGTAAGCGTCCTTCCGCCGCCTTCCGCACGATCCGTGCACAAGCCAAAAAGCCTGCCCCGATCGTCGACCGGGGCAGGCTTCGGCACGTCGCGCCGGCTGCGTGCAGCCGGCTTGCGCGTCAGCGGCTCGACGGGAAGCTGAATACCGTCCCTTCGCGCACGCCGGCCGACGGCCAGCGCTGCGTGATCGTCTTGCGTTTCGTGTAGAAACGCACGGCGTCCGGGCCGTATGCGTGCAGGTCGCCGAACAGCGAACGCTTCCAGCCGCCGAACGAGTGGTACGCGACCGGCACCGGCAGCGGCACGTTGATGCCGACCATGCCGATCTGGATGTTGTCGCTGAAGTAACGCGCGGCCTCGCCGTCGCGCGTGAACAGGCACGTGCCGTTGCCGTATTCGTGCGCGTCGATCAGCGCCATCGCCTCGTCGAGCGACTTCAGGCGGATCACGCCGAGCACGGGCCCGAAGATCTCGTGCTGGTAGATCGGCATGCCGGGCTTCACGTTGTCGAACAGGCACGGGCCGAGGTAGTAGCCGCCGTCGTGGCCGTCGACCTTCACGCCGCGGCCGTCGACGACGAGCGTCGCGCCCGCCGCGACGCCCGCATCGACGAAGCCCGTCACCTTCTCGAAGTGCTGCCGCGTCACGAGCGGGCCCATGTCGACACCCGCGCCGTTGCCCGGGCCGACCTTCATCTTCTCGATCTCGGCCTTCAACCCCGCGACGACCTGGTCGCCCGTCTCGTCGCCGATCGCGACGACGAGCGGAATCGCCATGCAGCGCTCGCCGCACGAGCCGTACGCGGCGCCCATCAGCGCGTTCACCGCATTGCCGATGTCGGCGTCCGGCATCACGACCGCGAAGTTCTTCGCGCCGCCGAGCGCCTGCACGCGCTTGCCGTGCGCGCAGCCGGTCGAGTAGATGTATTCGGCGATCGGCGTCGAGCCGACGAAGCTCACGGCTTTCACGCGCGGGTCGGTCAGGATCGTGTCGACCGCTTCCTTGTCGCCGTTCACGACGTTCAGCACGCCCGGCGGCAGGCCGGCCTCGAGCGCGAGCTCGGCCATGCGCAGCGTCGACGACGGCGTGCGCTCGGACGGCTTCAGCACGAACGTGTTGCCGCACGCGACGGCCATCGGCCACATCCACAGCGGCACCATCACCGGGAAGTTGAACGGCGTGATGCCGGAGACGACGCCGAGCGCCTGGAACTCGCTCCACGAATCGATCGCGGGGCCGACGTTCTTGCTGTGCTCACCCTTCAGCAGCTCGGGCACGTACGTCGCGTATTCGACGTTCTCGATCCCGCGCTGCAGTTCCCCCATCGCGTCGGCGAGCACCTTGCCGTGCTCGGCCGTGATCAGCGCGCACAGCTCGTCGGCATGCTCTTCGAGCAGCGTCTTGAAGCGGCTCATCACGCGCGCGCGCTTCAGCGGCGGCGTGTTGCGCCACGCCGGGAACGCGGCCTGCGCGGACGCGATCGCGGCTTCGACGGTCGCCTTGTTGGCGAGCGCGACGCTCTTGTCCGAATCGCCGGTGGCCGGGTCGAACACCGGCTGGACGCGGTGGCCGCCGTCGACGCGCTTGCCGTCGATCAGGTGGCCGATGGTGGAGGTGACGTTGCTGTCGTGTTTCATCGTTGAGGCTCTTTCGTGAATGCGGTTGTCGCGGGGGCGAGCCGCGGCTCAGTCCACTTCGTTCAGTGCGTCGGACAGCGCGTTGACCAGGTTGTCGATCTCGCGCTTCTCGGCGATGAACGGCGGCGCGAGCTGGATCGTGTCGCCGCCGTAGCGCACGTAGAAGCCCTTCGCCCAGCAGCGCATCGCGATCTCGTACGGACGTCGTGCCGGCTCGCCCGGCAGTGCCGCGATCGTCAGGCCGGCCGCCAGCCCGTAGTTGCGGATGTCCGCGATGTGGCGCTGGCCCTTCAGCCCGTGCACGGCCGCCTCGAAATGCGGCGCGAGATCGCGCACGCGGGCCACCGCGTCCTCCTTCACCAGCAGGTCCAGCGCCGCGACGCCGGCCGCGCACGCGACCGGGTGCGCCGAATACGTGTAGCCGTGCGGGAACTCGAGCATGTACTCGGGGCCGCCCGCGGCCATGAACGTGTCGTAGATCTCCTTCGTCGCGATCACGCCGCCGAGCGGCTGCGCGCCGTTCGTCACCTGCTTCGCGAAGTTCATGATGTCCGGCACCACGCCGAATGCGTCGGCGCCCGTCATCGCGCCGGCACGGCCGAAGCCCGTGATGACCTCGTCGAAGATCAGCAGGATGTCGTGCGCGGTACAGATGTCGCGCAGGCGCTTCAGATAGCCCTTCGGCGGCACGACCACGCCCGCCGAACCGGAAAACGGCTCGACGATCACGGCCGCGATGTTCGACGCGTCGTGCAGCGCGATCAGCTCGAGCAGGCGGTCGGCCAGCTCGGCGCCGTGCTCGGGCATCCCGCGCGAGAACTTGTTCTCGGCGAGTTGCGTGTGCGGCAGGAAATCGGCGTCGAGGCCCTGGCCGAACAGCTTGCGGTTCGGCCCGATCCCGCCGACCGAGATGCCGCCGAAGTTCACGCCGTGGTAGCCCTTCTCGCGGCCGATCAGGCGCGTCTTCGTGCCCTTGCCCTTCGCGCGCCAGTATGCGCGGGCCAGCTTCAGCGACGTGTCGGCGGCTTCCGAACCCGAGCCCGTGAAGAACACGTAGTCGAGGCCGGCCGGCGTCAGCTCCTTGATCTTGTTCGCGAGTTCGAACGATTTCGGGTGGCCGAACTGGAATGCCGGCGCGTAGTCGAGCTGCGCGATCTGGCGGCTCACGGCCTCGACGATCTCCGTGCGGCCGTGACCGAGGCCCGTGCACCAGAGGCCCGACAGGCCGTCGAAGATCTTGCGGCCTTCGGCGTCCGTGTAATACGCGCCCTTGCCCGACACGATCATGCGCGGATCGGCCTTGAACTGGCGATTGGCCGTGAACGGCATCCAGTGCGCGTCGAGCCACGCGGCGTCGGTGCGCAGGTTCGTGTCGTCGTGCTGGGCGGTGGTGATGTCGGTCATGTCGGTCGGCGCGGCGCGCCCCTCTTCCTTGTGATGATGTTGCACATTGTCGGGACGACAATTAGTCTTTTGAATATCGCAATATCAATGTTCACTTGCTCAACTATGCAAGCAAAGAAACCGAAGAGCCGCGCGCTGCTGGGGCAGCTCAGCGACATGGACCTGCGCCTGCTGCGGGTCTTCAAGGGCGTCGTGCAGTGCGGCGGGATGGCGGCGGCCGAACTGGAACTGAATATCGGCATCTCGACGATCAGCCGGCACGTGAAGGATCTCGAAACGCGCCTCGGCCTGGTGCTGTGCCGGCGCGGCCGCGCCGGCTTCACGCTGACGCCGGAAGGCCAGACGGTGTACGAGGAGACGCTGCGCCTGCTGGCGTCGATGGAAGCATTTCGCAGCAGGATCGACGGCATTCACGACAAGATGGGCGGAGAATTGCACGTCGCCGTGTTCGACAAGACGGCCACCAACCCGCATGCGCGCCTCGGCGACGCGATCCGCCAGTTCGCCGACGAGGCGCCCGACGTCACGCTGAACCTGCATGTCGCGTCGATCAACGAAGTCGAGCGCGGGATCATCGACGGCAGCTATCAGGTCGGGATCATTCCCGCGCACCGCAATTCGGGCAGCCTCGAGTATGCGGAGCTGTTCGACGAACGGATGCTGCTCTACTGCGGCCGTCAGCATCCGCTGTTCGATGCGCCGCACGGCAAGCTCACGTGGACGACGATCCGCAACCACGCGTTCGCCGGGCTCGGCTTCCATTCACCGAACATGGAGCTGAGTCATCGCGCGAAGCTCACGCGCAGCGCGACCGCGTCGGACCAGGAGTCGATCGCGACGCTGATCCTGTCCGGCCGCTACCTCGGCTTCCTGCCCGACCACTACGCGGAAAGTTTCGAAAACAAGGGGCTGATGCAGCCGATCGCGCCGCACCGGTTCAATTACCGGTGCCGGTTCGTGAGCCTGCTGCGGCGCTCGCCGCGGCCGTCGCGGGCCGCGCTGCTGTTCCAGTCGTGCCTGGAAGCCGCGCATGCGGCCGTGCGGCCGGCGGCGTAGACAGCTCGCGCGGGTCATCCCGGCGGCGGCATCGCATGACGGGCGGACGCGCCGCCCGCCGCCTTGCGTGCATCAGGCGGCGTCGCGCTGTTCGACCGCGCGTCCCGCGCGCAGCGTGTCGCGGTTGCGCTTCACGAAATGCGTCGCGACGAGCGCCGCGGCAAAACCGGACGCCGCGCCGACGCCGAGCGCCCAGCGCGGGCCGAGATGGTTCGCGACCCAGCCGGCCACCGGCGCGCCGATCGGCGTGCCGCCGAGCGCGACCGCGAGGCGCAGCGCCATCACGCGGCCGCGCATCGCCGGCTCGGTGGACAGCTGCATCAGGCTGTTGGTCGAGTTCATGAAGGTGATCGCGGCGACGCCCGTCAGCACGAGCGCGGCCGCGAACAGCCAGTAGCCGGGCGCCAGCGCGGCGAACGTGCAACCGAGCCCGAACAGCGCCGCGCCGAACCACAGATGCCCGAAGCGCGGCTGCTCGCGGCGGGCCGCCAGCAGCGCGCCGGACACCGTGCCGACCGCCATCATCGACGACAGGAACCCGAACCCGCGCGCATCGACGTGAAACACGCTGGCGGCCATCGTCGAGATGAACAGCTGGAAGTTGAGCCCGAACGTGCCGATCAGGAACAGCATCACGAGGATCGCCTTCAGGTCCTCGCGGTGCCACACGTAGCGGAAGCCGTCGAGCAGCCCGCCACGCGAGCGGCCCGCGCGCAGGTTCGCGCGCAGTTCGTCCTCCCGGAGCAGCAGCAGCGATGCCAGCACCGCGAAGAAGCTGAGCCCGTTGGCAACGAATGCCCAGCCCGTGCCGACCGACGCGATCATGAATCCCGCCGCCGCCGGGCCGATCATCCGCGCGGCGTTGAACGACGTCGAATTGAGCGCGACCGCATTCGCCAGCTCGCGATCGCCGACCAGTTCCGCGACGAAGGTTTGCCGCACCGGCGCGTCGAACGCCGACGCACAGCCGAACAGGAACGCAAAAACGTACACGTGCTCGAGCCGTGCGGCGCCCGTGACCGTCAGCATGCCGAGCGCCAACGCCAGCACGCCCATCAGCGCCTGGGTCGTCATCAGCAGCTTGCGCTGGTCGAAGCGGTCGGCCGCATAGCCGGTCCACGGCAACAGCAGCAGCTGCGGCCCGAACTGCAGCGCCATCACCGTGCCGACGGCCGACGCGTCGTGATGCGTGAGCTGCGTGAGGACGAGCCAGTCCTGCGCGGTACGCTGCACCCAGGTGCCGATGTTCGACACCAGCGAGCCGATCGCCCAGACCCGATAGTTGAAGCTGCGAAGCGAGCGGAACACGCCCGCCGCCGGCACGCTCATGGCCGCTTCCGGCCGGGCTCGTTGCCGCCGTGCAGGGTGCCGAAGTGCCACGCGAGGAACAGGCCGAGCGCGAGGATGCCGAGCCCGAGCGCCGCGGCGTCGGCCGTGCTTCTCAGGTCGAAATCGCCGACGCGGCACACGAGCGCGTAGGCGATCGCGAGGTTCACGACGCCCCACACGACATTCACGGTGGACGACGACAGCCCGCGGCCGGACGGATTCGCGAACGGCGTCTGGAACGGCTCGCCGCGCAGCCCGCTGACGAGATGCGGCACGACGTTCGCGAGAAACGCGCCGCCGAAGAAGTACGACACGAGATGCAGGAGGTTCATGGTCGGGCGGTCCTTTCGGCGTGCGGGCCGAGGCGGTTCACGGGCGGGCGGGATCCTGAAATTCGGCGAGCCGCTGCAGCAGCTTCACGGCAGCGGCGAGCTCGGCCTGTTCCGCCGCCGACAGCTGCGCGTGCAGCGCGCGGAACAGCCAGTCGTCCTTGGCTGCACGGTTGGCCTGCAGCATCTTGCGAAACCCGGGAGTGAGCGCGATCAGCGTCTGCCGGCCGTCGGTCGGGTCGGGCGCGCCGCTGACGGCGCCGAGCGCCTCGAGCGTCGCGACCGTCACGCGCATCGACTGCGGGCGCACGCTTTCGGCACGGGCCAGCGCCGATACGGTAGCCGGGCCGTCGCGGTCGAGCCGCAGCAGCACCGATTTCTGCGATGAAGTGAGGTCGTTCGGATGGGTCTGCTCCCGCATGCGCCGTATCAGCTTGCCGACCGAGATGCGGAGTTCGCCGGCGAGCCCGGCAAGCGGGCGCGTATCGGAGGGGGACGATCGCGTGTTCATGGCGCCACGATATCACATCGACAGTTTAACTGTACAGTTTGGCTGTATATTTCAGGTTGTCAGGATCGTGGGCCCGGCCAGACCCGCGTCGCCGAGAACGGCCGCGTTCCGCCGTGCGAAGTTGCTCTGCGATAATGCTGACTCCCCATTTCCGCTCCGCCTCCCGCCATGACGCAGCCGCCCGCCCTGCCCCCCACCGACCTGCCGCCGATCTCGTGCCTGCCCGGCGACGCGCTGCCGTGGCTGCCGATGAGCGCCGACCTGCCGGGGCTCGCGATCAAGTACCTGCACATCAATGCGGCCGAGGACACGCTCACCGCGCTGCTGAAGATGCCGGCCGGCGGCACGCTGCCGCGCCACCGTCACGACGGCGAGGTGTTCGTCCATACGCTGCAGGGTGCGTGGCGCTACCGGGAGTACGACTGGGTCGCGCACGCCGGCTCGACCGTGCTCGAACCGGCCGGCTCGGTGCATACGCCGGAAACGCTCGGCGCGCCGGGCGAGGACGTGATCACGCTGAACGTGATGCGCGGCGACCTCGTGCTGCTCGACGACGACGGCCGCGAGACCGCGCGCGAGAATTGCCGCGTCGCGCTGCTGCGCCAGCGCAAGCATGCGCGCACCGCGCCGGACGACGCCGCGCCGTTCGTCACGCGGTAAGCCAGACGGCCCGGCCGCGCATTACCGAAACCGCCGGAAGAATCGCCGCACGTCGTCGGCCAGCAGATCCGGCTCCTCCATCGCGGCAAAATGGCCGCCGCTCGGCATGTCGGTCCACTGCACGACGTCGAATACGCGTTCGAGCCAGCTGCGCGGCGGCCGGCCGATTTCCTTCGGGAAACGCGCATACGCGACGGGCACCGCCACGCGTTGCCCGGCCGCGAAGCGCATCGGCTGCAGCCGGTTTTCCCAATACATCTGCATCGACGAGCCGATGCAGCCGGTGAACCAGTAGAGCGAGATGCCGGTCAGCAGCGTATCGTGCGAAAACCGCCGCGCGACGTCGCCGTCGCAATCGCTCCACGCGCGGAATTTCTCGGCGATCCATGCGGCCAGCCCGGCCGGCGAATCGTTGAGCGCGACGGCCAGCGTCTGCGGCTTGGTCATGTGCATATGGGCGTATCCGCCTTCCAGCGCGGCCCACTCGCCGCGCTGCGTCAGGAAGGCCTGCTCGTCTCCGGTCAACGGCAACGCCGCGTCGGCCGGCGGCTCGTAACTGCCGGGCAGGTAGTTCAGATGGATGCCGTCCACCCGGTCGGCATGTCGCACGCCGAGCGCGATCGACACGCCCGCGCCGAGATCGCCGCCCTGCGCACCGAAGCGCCGATAACCGAGACCGGACATCAACGCCGCCCAGCGGTCGGCGACCTGGAATGCCGCCATGCCCGGCGCCGCGGGCGCGGGCGAAAACAGGAAGCCGGGCAACGACGGCACGACGACGTCGAACGCGTCGTCGGGATCGCCGCCGAAGGCCGCCGGGTCGCACAGGCGGTCGATCAGCGCGTCGAATTCGAACACGGAGCCCGGCCAGCCGTGCGTGATGACGAGCGGATAAGGTTTCGGTCCCGCCCCGCGCCGGTGAATGAAATGCACGCGCTGCCCGCTTACGTCGGCAACGAACTGCGGCAACCGGTTCAGCGCACGCTCCACCGCACGCCAGTCGAAGCCTTCGGCCCAGTATGCAACCAGTTCGCGCAGCCACGCGCCGTCGACGCCCTGCTGCCACGGCTCGGCGGGGGTCAGCAGCGGCGGGCGGCTGTCGCGCAGGCGCCGGCGCAGGTCGTCCAGCGCATGGTCGGGTATCGCAATGCGGAACGGCTCGGCGGGCATGGTGTCTCCTCACGAAGGGTGCCGGAGATTTTGCGCGCTTTTCCCGGGCCGCGCTGGCGCCCGCGTCAGCCCGTTTCCCGTTCGTCCAGCCGCGCGTCGCGCCGCATCGCCTGCGGCGGCACGCCGAACCCGCGCACGAACGCCTCGCGCATGTGCCGGCGGTCGCGAAAGCCGTTCTCCTTCGCGATCACGTCGAGCGGATGGCGGCTCTGCTCGATCATCAGCCGCGCGGATTCGAGCCGCAGCCGTTCGATCGCCTTCGCCGGCGACTGCCCCGTTTCGAGCGTGAACACCCGGCTGAACTGGCGCGGGCTCAGGTGGACGGCTTCGGCGAGTTCCTCGACGGTCAGCGCGCGGCCGAGGTTGCGCCGCGCATAGTTCAGCGCGTTCTGGATCCGGTCGGATTTCGGCGCGAGATCGAGCATTTCGGAATGCTGCGACTGGCCGCCGCCGCGGCGCTGGTGCATCACGAGCTTGTGCGCGACCGAGCGCGCGGCGTCGGCGCCCAGGTCCTTTTCCACCATCGCGAGCGCGAGGTCCAGCCCGGCCGTCATCCCGGCCGAGGTCCAGATCGGCCCGTCGACGATGTAGATCCGGTCTTCCTCGACGCGAATCTCCGGGTAGTGCCGCTGCATGTCGCGGCCGAACGCCCAGTGCGTGGTCGCGCGGCGCTGCGCGAGCAGCCCGGCCTCGGCCAGCACGAACGCGCCCGTGCAGATGCCGGCGATCCGCCGCGCGCGCGCATTCGCGCGCCTCAGGTAGGTGACGACGCCGGCCGGCGCCGGCGAGACGAGCGGATCGTTGACGCCCGCGACGATCCACGTATCGACGTCGATCCGCCCGCGCAGCGCGCGCGTCGCGACCGTCAGCCCGAGCGACGAGCGCACGTCGCCGCCGTCGACCGAATAGCTGTCCATCACGTAGAACGGCTCGCGCGTGCCCATGTTCGCGTACTCGAACACCGACTGCGCGGCGAGCGCCATGATCTGGAAGCCGTCGCTGATCAGAAAGCCGATTCGGTGCATGAGGATTCTCCGGTCCCGGGCGCGGTCATCGGCCCGATGTCCTGAATCATACCCATCTACGTCATTTGTGTCGCCGCACTTCGGCGCCAGAATGGCTTCACGCCATCCGGCCATTCCCACCGAAACGGAGCACATCATGACGCAAGCACATCGCGGTACCGCCCTCATTACCGGCGCCTCGTCGGGCATCGGCGCCGTCTACGCGGACCGCCTCGCGCGCCGCGGCTACGACCTGATCCTGGTCGCGCGCAATCGCGACCGGCTGAGCGCCCTCGCCGAGCGCATCACGAACGACACGCAGCGCAGCGTCGAGATCGTCGACGCGGACCTCAACGACCGCGCGGCGCTCGCCGCCGTCGAGGCGAAGCTCAAGCAGGACGCGAGCATCACGCTGCTCGTGAACAACGCGGGCATCGGCACGCATGCGCCGCTGCTCGACAGCGACGTCGACGCGATGACGCGGATGATCGACCTGAACGTGACGGCGCTCACGCGCCTGACCTACGCGGCCGTGCCCGGCTTCGTCGCGCGCGGCGGCGGCGCCGTGATCAACATTTCGTCGATCGTCGCGATCTCGCCGGAAACGCTGAACGGCGTGTATGGCGGCAGCAAGGCGTTCGTGCTCGCGTTCAGCCAGTCGCTGCATCACGAACTCGCCGACAAGGGCGTACGGGTGCAGGCCGTGCTGCCGGGCGCGACGGCCACCGATTTCTGGCAGACGGGCGGCCTGCCGCTCGAGCACCTGCCGAAGGAAATCGTGATGACGGCGCCCGACATGGTCGACGCGGCACTCGTCGGCTTCGATCGCGGCGAACTCGTGACGATCCCGTCGCTGCACGCGGGCGACGAATGGGACGCATACGAGACCGCACGCCGCACGATGGCGCCGCACCTGTCGTCCGATACGCCCGCACCGCGCTACGCGAGCTGATCGATCGCGCCGGCCCCGCGCCGAGCGGGGCCGGCCAACGGATCGAACGCCGGCAAACGTGACGGAACACGGCGATGCCCGGCGACGACTCGACCGATGGTCGCCCGGCGTTCGGCGGCAGGTTGACGGGCCGGCGCGGAACGCTCGATTCGTCTGCGGGAACGCTCTCGCGAATTCGTTCTCCGACGGCACAAATGACCGGTGCCACCCATCGATTCCGACACGCTTGCCACGCATTCCGCGCGACAGTAAGCTCTGCGATTGCAGTCCCCACGCAACCTCGTCCGATCACGAGGGCAATCGTCCGTTGCGGAATTCGACCAGGCGGTTCCGTATGTTCATCACCGAGACCGGCGACGCGCCGGCCGCCGCACGCGATCCCGCCGACAAGCAGCCGGCGCTTGCGGCGCTGCCCGAACTCGTCGCCGTCTGCCGTATTGCGCGTGCGCATGCACGCGCGGCCGGCGCGTTCGTCGCGCGCGCCGGCCGCGGCACGCAACGCGTGCTGGCGGCCGACGGAGCCGTGCCCGACCCGCTTCCGGCCGACTGTTTTCCAGCGCACGTCGAACGCGATCCGTCCGCCGGCAGACGCTACGTCATACACGACCTGCGATGCGACGACGGCCCGCCGCACGCGCCGCAGATCGTCGCGGCCTGTGAGCTGACCACCGCCGACGGCACGACGCTCGGCACGCTGTGCATCGCCAACGACACCCCCCTGACGCTCGACGGCACGCCATGCGCGCTGCTGCTCGACCTCGCGGTCGTGGCCGAGCGCGCGCTGGCCCGCGCCCTCACGGAAACCGCGTTGCGCGAACGGCTGGCGCGCGTCGAGGAGCACAGCACGCTGACGGCGCTGGCGCTGACCGAAAGCGGCACCGGCGTGTGGGATCGCAACGTGGAAACCGGCGAGATCCATTATTCGCCGGCGTGGAAGGCGATGCTCGGCTACGCGCCGCACGAGCTGAGCAACCGGATCGAGGACGCTTACGAACGCCTGCACCCGGACGACGCCGACGACGTGAAGGCCGCGATGCTCGCCCATTTCGAGAGCCGGACCGACAGCTACGAAGTCGAGCACCGCATCCGCTGCAAGGACGGCACGTACAAGTGGATCCGCAGCCGCGGCAAGGTGATCGCGCGCGACGGCAACGGCCGCGCGCTGCGGATGGTCGGCACGACCACGGACATCACCGCGCTGCGCGAGCTCGCCGAGCGGCTGCTCGACTCGGCCGCGCTCGTCACGGACCTCACCGACCAGGTTCCCGGGCTCGTATTCCAGTTGCGGCAGACCGCCGGCGGGCGCCGCTTCTTCTCGTATGCGAGCGCCGGTGTCCGCGACATCTACGAACTGACGTCCGAGCAGCTCGCCCGCCAGGCGGACACGGTCGAGACGCGGATCCATCCGGCCGACCTGGCCGCCTATCGGCAGTCGCTGCAGGAATCGTCGGTGCACCTGACGCCGTGGCGTCTCGAGTATCGCGTGCTGCTGCCCGGGCAGGGCCTGCGCTGGCGCGAAGGCGATGCGCGCCCGCAGCGCACGATCGACGGCGGCACCGTGTGGCACGGCTTCATCACCGATGCGACCGACCGCAAGCACATCGAGGCCGAATTGCACCGGATGGCGACGACCGACCATCTGACGCAACTGTCGAATCGCCATGCGTTCATGCGGCAAAGCGAAGCGGCGCTACGCGGCGTACGCGCGACCGGCCACGCTGCCGCCGTGCTGATGCTCGACCTCGATCACTTCAAGGCGCTGAACGACCGCTGGGGCCACCCGCTCGGCGACCGCGCGCTGCGGCATTTCGCGCGGCTGCTGCTCGCGGAAACCGGGCCGGACTGCATCGTGGGCCGGGTCGGCGGCGAGGAGTTCGCGATCGTGCTGCCGGGATCGGACCTCGAGACGGCGCTGGCCTTTGCGCGGCGCGTGCAGCAGCGCGCGCGGCAGACGCAGCTCACGCACGAGGACGAGCAGATCGTGCTGACCGTCAGCATCGGCATCGACGCGATGCGGGAGTCGGACCTGGGTGCCTACCAGGCGCTGTCGCGCGCCGACAAGGCGCTCTATCTCGCGAAGGAACGCGGCCGCAACCGGATCGAGGTGTATCGGGCGTAGCCGCGGCGCCCGCTTCCGCCGGGAACGGGACGACGGCATCCCGCCGCCGCCCGGTCACGCGGCCTCGCCGTCAAGGCGCGGCGTCCGCCCGCGCACCCGCCTCGCCGCGCCGCACGCCCAGCAGCATCGCGATCGCGCACGCGGCCAGCAGCGCCGCGATCATCAGCATCGCCGGATCCATGCTGCCGGTTCGCGTACGGATCAGCCCGACGAGCCAGGGCGTGATCATCCCGCTCGACACGCCGATGCTGCTGATCAGCGCGATCCCGCCCGCCGCGCCGGCGCCCGAGAAATACGCGGACGGCACGGTCCAGAACACCGGATGCGCGGCGAAGATCAGCGTCGCCGCGATCGACAGCAGCGCCATCATCGCGACGATGCTCGGCAGGTGCAGCGTCAGCAGCGCGAGCGCCGCCGCGCCGCCGAACGCACAGGCGGCGAAGTGGCGGCGCCGTTCGCGCTTGCGGTCCGAGCGCCGCGCGATCGCGATCAGACCGGCCGCGCCGATCGCATTCGGCACGACCGACAGCAGGCTGATCCGCACGATGTCGTGAATGCCGAATTCGCGGATCATCAGCGGCATCCAGAACAGCAGCATCAGCAGCGCGGTGGTCAACGAGAAGTAGATGAACGCGAACAGGTACGTGCGCGGTTCGGCCAGCACCTGCCGCAGCGAATGCGGCGCCGGCGCGCCCGTGCGGGCGCGGTCGGCGGCCAGGTCCGCCGCCAGCCGCTCGCGCTCGGCGTCGGACAGCCAGCGCGCGTGCTCCGGCCGGTCGCACAGCCAGAACCACGCGACCACGCCGAGCAGGATCGCGGGCGCGCCTTCGATCGCGAACATCCATTGCCAGCCGTGCAGCCCCATCACGCCGGACATCCCGCGCATGAGCCAGCCCGACAGCAGCCCGCCGACCATCCCGGCCACCGCGACGCCCGCGTAGAAGATCGACAGCACCGACGCGCGCCGCCGCGCCGGGTACCAGTACGTCAGGTAGAACACCACGCCCGGAAAGAACCCGGCCTCGAACAGCCCGAGCAGGAAGCGCAGCACGTAGAAGTGCCGGGCGCTGTCGACGGTGATCATCGCGACCGACACCGCGCCCCACAGGCACATGATCCGCGCGAACGTGCGGCGCGCGCCGAAGCGGCGCAGCAGCGCGTTGCTCGGCACCTCGAACAGCACGTAGCCGACGAAGAACAGCACCGCGCCGAGGCTGTACATCGCGTCGGTCAGGCCGAGATCCTGCCGCATCTGCAACTGCGCGAAGCCGATGTTGCTGCGATCGAGGATCGACACGATGTAGCAGATGAACAGGAACGGCACGATCCGCAGGCCGATACGGCGGTACAGCGCATCGTCGCCGGCCGCATCCGTCGAACCGGCGGCGGACACGGCGGCCGGTGCGGCGTGCGCGTGAAGAGGGGCTGACATCGATCGTCTCCTCGATGGATTCGGGTGCGGGCGAAGAGGAAGCGCCTGCCGCCGCCGCCCGCGGGCCGCGACCGGTCGTCACGTGCTCAGCCGCGTGGCGCGCTTTCGCCCTTCACGCCGAGCATCAGCGCGGCGCCGCTGGCCACCAGCAGCGCGGCGAGCAGGTACACGGCGAGATCCATGCTGCCGGTGCGCGTGCGGATCATCCCGATCACCCACGGGCTGACGATGCCGCTCGTGATCCCGAGGCTGCTGATCAGCGCGATCCCGGCCGCGGCCGCGTTGCCCGACAGGTAGCGGGTCGGTACGGCCCAGAAGATCGGCAGCGCGGCGAAGATCAGCGTCGCCGCGATCGACAGGCACGCGAGCATCGCCGCGAAGCTGTGCAGGTGCAGCGTCAGCGCCGCGAGCGCGAGCCCGCCGCCGATCGTGCAGCACGCGAAGTGCTTGCGGCGCTCGCCGGTGCGGTCCGAGCGGCGCGCGATCAGCACCAGCCCGACCGCGCCGACCGCGTTCGGCACGACCGTGTAGAGGCTCACCGCGACGACATCGGTCACGCCGAAGTCGCGGATCATCAGCGGCATCCAGAAGTTGAGCGTCAGCGACGCGCAGGTCAGCGAAAAATAGATGAACGCGAACAGGTACACGCGCGGGTTCGCGAGCGCGGCCATCACGCTGCGCCCGTCGTACGCGCTGCCGTGCCCGCGGCCTTCGGCGCACAGCGCGGCGACGCGCGCCTTGTCGTCGGCCGTGAGCCATGCGGCGTCCTGCGGCCGGTCGACCAGGAACGTGAACGCGGCGAACGCGAGCAGGATCGCCGGCGCGCCTTCGATCGCGAACATCCATTGCCAGCCGTGCAGCCCGAGCACGCCGCTCATGTCGCGCATGATCCAGCCCGACAGCAGGCCGCCGAGCACGCCGGCCACCGCGACGCCCGCGAAGAACACCGAGATCGCCGCCGCGCGCCGGTTCGCCGGGAACCAGTAGGTCAGGTACAGCACGATGCCGGGGAAGAAGCCGGCTTCGAACACGCCGAGCAGGAAGCGCAGCACGTAGAAGTGCGACGGCTGCGACACGAACATCATCCCGGTCGACGCGAGACCCCACAGCAGCATGATCCGCATGAATGTCCGGCGCGCGCCGAAGCGCGCGAGCAGCATGTTGCTCGGCACTTCGCAGAATACGTAGCCGACGTAGAACACCGCGGCGCCGAGGCCGTACATCGCATCGCTGAAGCCGAGATCGTGCTTCATCTGCAACTGCGCGAAGCCGATGTTGATGCGGTCGAGAAACGACACGACGTAGCAGAGGAACAGGAACGGGACGATCCGCCACGCGATCTTGCGGAACAGTTGCGCGTCGCTGAATTCGGATACCGAAGCCGACGCACGCGCGTGCGCGAGCGTCGCTCCGGCGGGAAGCGATTGGGGCATGTCTCTCTCCAAACGGGCCGCGCGATTCGCGCGCGCGGCAGTCTCCGAGGGCGTGCGTGCGCCCTGCTTTCTTGTGAGACCGGATCCGGCTGCCGGCACCGCGGCGCACTGCCGCCGCGGATGCCGCAACCGTCGGGGAAACGGCGATGCCTACGTCAGCGCTCGCCGTCGTGTGCCGCTCAGTCCTGCAGCGCGGCCCACATGTCCTTGTCGCGCTGCGCGGTCCAGATGCGCGGATGCGCGATGCCGCTCGCTTCGTCGAAGGCGCGCGACACGTCGAACGGCAGGCAGTGTTCGTAGATGAACACGTGGCCGAACTTCGGGTCCATCGCTTCGCGCGTGAGCGCCATCGCCGCCTTCAGGTCGAGATTGCGCTCGACGGCCTTGCGGCCCTGCGCGAGCAGCGTCGTGACGAAATCCTTCGTGTAGTCGAGGCCCTTGTTCACCTCCGCCGGGTTCAGCAGCGCGGGGCCGCGGCCCGGCACGAGCTTCTCGGCGCCGAGCGCGCGCAGCGCCTCGAGCGTGGCCGGCCACTGTTCGAGCTGCGCATCGCCGCAGTAGCACGCGGCGTCGTACTCGACGAGGTCGCCCGAGAACAGCACCTTCTGCGACGGCAGCCAGACGATCGTGTCGCCCTTCGTGTGGCCCGAGCCGACGTGCATGATCTTCACCTCGAGCTTGCCGAGGAACAGCGTGATCTCGCGCTCGAACACGAGCGTCGGCCAGGTCAGGCCCGGCACCGTCTCGACGCCGGCGAACAGGCGCGGGAAGCGTTCGATCTCCGACTTCATGTCGGCCTCACCGCGCTCGACGATCATCTCGTACGTGCCGCGGCTCGCGATCACGTGCTGCGCGCCTTCGTCGAAATACGCGGACGCGCCGAGCACGCGCACCGCGTGGTAATGCGACAGTACCACGTGCTTGATCGGCTTGTCGGTCACGCTGCGGATCTTCGCGATCAGGTCCTGCGCCATCGCGGGCGTCGCGGTCGTGTCGACGATCAGCACGCTGTCGTCGCCGATGATCACGCCCGAGTTCGGGTCGCCTTCGGCGGTGTACGCGTAGGCGTTCTCGGACAGCTTCGTCCAGGTGACTTTCTTCTCTTCCAGATCGGCTTGGGAGGCGAATGCTTTGGCCATGTTGCGTTCCGTGGCTGCGAGCCATGTGTTGAGGGGAGTGAGCGGATCATCTTCCCGCATGGAATATTTGTCAATGACAAAGTCGCTTGCTATTGTCTAATACGGGTAAACCTGCGGGCTGGCGCGATAAATGGCGTCGGATACCATGCGGGGTTTCGTCAAGGAAGAATCATCGCGTGCAGAACCACGAAGTCAGCGCGGACGATGCGCCGCCCAAGGCGCAGCGCGGCATCCAGAGTGTCGAGGTCGGCGGCCGGCTGCTCGACGCGCTCGCGCGCCGGCGCAAGCCGCTCGGGCTGTCGGAACTGGCCGCGGCGGCCGACCTGTCGACCGCGCAGGCGCATACCTATCTCGTCAGCCTGACGCGGCTCGCGCTCGTGAAGCGCGACGCGATCACCGGCAACTACGAGCCGGGCCCGCTGTCGCTGCGGCTCGGGCTGATGTCGATCGAGCGTCAACCGGCCTACCGCGCGACGCTGCCGCACGCGGTGCGACTCGCCGAAGCCGTGGGCCTGAGCGTCGCGCTGTCGGTGCCGGGCGCGCTCGGCCCGACGATCGTGCGCATCGAGCACGGTGGTTATCCGTTGCATGTGAACCTGCACGTCGGCTCGGTGATGTCGCTCGACACGACGGCGACCGGCCGCGTGTTCCGCGCATTCGGCGAACCCGCGCAGCTCGACGCGATGGCGGCGAGCCAGGCCGGCGCGGGCGAGACGCTCGCGGGCGCCGAGGGCGTGCAGCCGGCGCCGGACGCGGACGTGCAGCAGGCCGAACGCGAGGCGATCCGCGCACGCGGCATCGAACGCGGCATCGACCGGCCGAGCCCCGGCGTCAGCGCGATGTGCGTGCCCGTCCTCGACGCGCACGGGCGTCTGCAGCTTGCGTTGACGGTGATCGGTTCGAGCGGGTCGATCGATGTCGACTGGCACGGCCCGATTGCGACGGCCTTGCGCGAAGCAGCGCGGCAGGCCACCGCGTCGCTCGGCGCGGAAAGGGCGAACCAGGCCGAACCGCTGCCCGCGCCGGCAGCGGGCCCGGCTCGCGTGCCACCGGCACTGGCCGACGACGCGAAGGCGCAACGCGGGATCAACGCGCTCGACAGCACCGGCGACCTGCTGCTCGCGCTGGTGTCGGCGGGCCGCGCGCTGCCGTTGCGCGATCTCGCGGCGGCAGCCGGCATGCCGGCCGCGAAGGCGTTCCCCCATCTCGTCAGCCTGCAGAAGATCGGCCTGCTGAGCCGCGACGACGCCGGCTGCTTCGACGGCGGCCCGCTCGCGCAGGCGCTCGGCCTGATCGCGATGCAGCGCGTGTCGCCGACGCGCGACGCGGAAGCCGAGATCGTCGCGCTGGCCGCCGCGACCGACATGAGCGTCGCCGCCGCGACGCTCGGCCCGCTCGGCCCGACCGTGATCCGTCTCGAGGAATCGGCACGGCCGCAGCACGTGAGCCTGCAGGTCGGCACCGTGATGTCGCTCGTCAATACGGCGATCGGCCGGATCTTCGCGTCCGGCATGTCCGAGGACGTGCTGGCCGACCTGCTCGCCAACGAGCCCGTGCGCCTCGCGGGCAGCCGCACCGCGCCGGACGACGCCGCATTCCGTGCGCGGCTCGCGGCGATTCGCGCGGACGAACTCGATTTCGCATTCGACGCGCCGGTGCCGGGCATCGGCACGGTCGCCGCGCCCGTGTTCGATCACACCGGCAGCATCCGGCTCGTGATCGCGATCATCGGCTCGTCGCGCGGCTTCCCGCGCGGGCCGGACAGCGACCTCGCACAGGCGCTGCTCGCCGCGACGCGGCGACTGTCCTGGCGGTTCGGGTGGATCGGCCGGTAATCGCGCCCCGTTTCCCCTACGCTCGCCTTCCCTTGTCCCGCTTCCCGCGAAGCCTGGCCGGGACGGCCTCGGCACGCCTGTCCGCGACGCAAACGCGGTCAGACATGCATGTTGCGCGGCAGCAACATAAAGTGTCAGGAATTCTCATATAACGAAATCGCATTTCACAAGGCGGTGATGCTCCGCTATGATTAGGGTTATCCCTAACTCGCCACCTATACGGGGCTTCACCATGCAAACGTCCAACGTCTCCAACCGTTCCACCCAATCCACCGGCTGGCTCGCACGTGTGAGCGAGCTGCTTGCAGAAGCGTGGGCGCTCCACCTCGAGAACTGCGAAATCATCGCGCAAGCACACGCGCGCCTGCCGCGCTGAGCAGGCCGACCGGCCGCCAGCGGCCGCTGCGTCGGGCATCGGAACATGGCGGTGCCGGCGTGGAAACAGGCCGGGCTCGTGCCGGCCGGCCGAGCTCACCGCGCCGCGAGCGTTTGAAGGTCATCTCGAGGCCGCTTCAAGGCCGATAGCCGGCGCACGATTGCGCCGGACCGCCGCCGCCGGAAGATTCATCCGTTTTCCGCGCTCGCCTGCCGACTCTGCCGGCAAGCGTTGCCTGTCGGCCCTTTGGCGGTTTTCTCCGCGCCCCGCCCGCAGCCGCACGCGCCGTCGTTTCAACGACGGCCGCCCTCCGCACCCCATCACACCTGGATCGAAGGCACGTCCTTCATGCAGCGCAGCGCGAACATCGAGCGGCTGTGGCGGATGCTCGAAATCCGGTACAGCTTTTCGCGCAGGAAGCGCTCGTAGCCGGCCGTGCCGTCCACCGCGACCTTGATCCAGTAGTCGTACTCGCCGGACACCAGATACGCCTCGAGCACTTCCGGCAGCGCCGCCAGCTCCGAACCGAAACGCGCGAGCGCGTCGTCCTCGTGGCGATCGAGCGTGACTTCGAGGATCACGATGTCCGCGTAGCCGAGCATGCGCTGGTTGACCAGCGCGACGTACCCGTCGATGTAGCCGTCGAGTTCGAGTTGCCGCGTGCGGTTCCAGCAGGCGGTGGTCGACATGCCGATCTGTTCGGCGAGTTCGGCGTTCGACAGGCGCGCGTTTTTCTGCAATGCGCCCAGGATCTTGCGGTCCTGGTTGTCGAGCGTTCTCGGCGTGCGTTCGCGGGTAGCCATGATGAAAAGAATCTTCTACTTAAAATCAGCATTCTAGCTGAACAGGATTCCGGTTTCAGGCCCGTTTAGCCGGAAAACAGGAAGCCTTTTAACCGGGCCGCTTGATACATTTTCACCATGCCTGCTGCCCGGCACGCTCCCCGCGACCACCCCTTCGCAGCGGGACGCACGGCCGCAATCACGAGTTGCGGTGCCGGGCCGCAGGCATGCGATTCCCCGCCGCCCGCACGCCTATCCGACCGCGTGCGGGGCCGGTGCCCGCGGCCCTGTTCCTGCACTCCCGTCATGTCGTTCAAGCTTTATCTGTCGTTCCTCGCTGCTTCCGTCGTCCTGATCTACGCCCCCGGTCCCGTCAACCTGCTCACGATGAACCAGGCGCTGCGCGCCGGCTGGCGCCGCGCGCTGCCGTGCGTGTGGGGCGGCACGCTCGCGGTGCTGCTGCAACTCGCGCTGACCGCGCTGTGCCTGAATTCGCTGGTGCATGTCAGCGCGCATGCCTTGACCGCGCTGCGCTGGGCCGGCGCCGCGTATCTCGTGTGGCTCGGCGCCAGGCAATGGCTCAGCCGGGCGCCGGCCAACGCATCCGCTCCGTCCACCGATGCCGCGGCCGGAGCCGCAATCGCCCGGCAGGACACCGACACCGACCGCGCGCTGTTCTGGCGCGGCGTCGCGACCTCCGGCCTGAATCCGAAAACGCTGCTGTTCTTTCCGTCGTTCTTTCCGCAGTTCATCAGCCCGAATGCCGACTGGAGCCTGAACCTTCAATTCCTGCTGCTCGCGACGACGTTCGCGTTGCTGTTCGCGGGCGGCGTCGCGTCGATGGCGCTGTTCTCGCACCGGCTGAGCCGCGCGCTGCAGCGGCCGGCGCGGATGCGCGCGATGAACCGCGTGACGGGCGGGCTGCTCGTCGGAATGGGCGCGATCATGGTCGGGTGGAACTGAACGGTCCGGTCTGCCGGCTTCGTCGCGGCCGCCGTCGAGCCCCGCGAAAAAGCAGCCGCTCGCCGAATGCTTTAGGGTAGCGGCTGGTTCGTTGGACATGCCCGGCCCGCCGGGCGACTGAATGAAGCACGTCACTACCCGCCTGCGGCGCCTGTTCGCGCCGATCGGCCTGCACTGGTATCTCGCCCTCCTTCTCGCGCTCGATGCGTTGATGGTGCTGCGCCCCGTCGTCGAGCATGCGCGGCTCGGCCTGCATCACGCGTGGCTCGCCGATGCGCTGAACCTCGTCGACACCGCGGGGCTCGTCGTGCTGCCGCAAGTCGTCGTCGCGGCCGGCCTCGCGACGATGGCCATCGGCATCGTGCTACGCGCCCGCGTCGCGTGGGTGCTGTCAATCGTGCTGCTGGTCGCGGCCGCCGCGATCAGCATGCTCGGCGGCTATCGCAGCCACGCGGTGTTCGTCTACACGGCCGTGCTGGTCGTCGCGCTGCTCTATTACTGGCGGCACTTCGACCGCGCGAGCATCGCCGCGAGCAGCCTGTTCGCGTTGCTGAGCATCGTGTCGCTGCTGATCTACGCGACCTTCGGCGTGCTGTACCTCGGCGACGAATTCACGCCGCCCGTCCACGATCTCGCCACCGCCGTCTATTTCTCGATCGTGTCGATGTCGACGGTCGGCTACGGCGACATCGTCCCGCACGCGCCGACCGCGCGGCTGTTCACCGCCTCGGTGATCGTGCTCGGCATCACCGTGTTCGCGACATCGATCAGCGCGGTCGTCGGCCCCGTGATCGGCGGCAATCTGAAACGGATCGTCAAGGGAGGCCTGTCGAACGTGATCCGCAAGCATCATTTCCTGATCGTCGGCGCGACGCCGGTTGCGCACGCGGTACACGACGGGCTGCGCAAGCGCGGCTACGCGGTGACCGTCGTCGTGCCGGCCGGCGTCGAGCACAACTACGCGGCCTCGACCGACCTGATCGTCGGCGACGCGGCCGATCATGCGGTGCTGGAAAGCGCCGGCGCGGCGACCGCGCGTGCCGTGCTCGCGCTGCGCTCCGACGACGCCGAAAACGCGTTCGTCATCCTCGCGATCCGCGAGATCGCGTCGACGGTGCGAACGGTCGCGCTCGTGAACCAGCAGCGCAACCTCGAACGGCTGCGCCTGCTGAAACCCGACATGGTGTTCTCGCCGCAGCAACTCGCGGGCGAACTGCTCGCCAGCACGCTCAACGACGAACCGGTCGACAAATCGTTGATCTCGCACCTGCTGTTCGGCACGACCGGCGCCACCTAGCATCGTGCGCCCGTGATCGCCTGATCCGGGCCGGTCGGCATTCGGCCGGTACAATCGCGCGATGTCCGAATTGCTCACTTACGGCGGCCTGTTCGCCGTGTCGATGGTCGCCGCGACCCTGTTCCCGCTCCAGTCCGAAGCCGTGCTCGCGGGCCTGCTGCTCGCCGGGCGCGAACCCGTGTGGGCGCTGGTGCTCGTCGCGAGCATCGGCAACGTCGCCGGCTCGGTGATCAACTGGGCGCTCGGGCGCGGCATCGAGCACTTCCGCGACCGCCGCTGGTTTCCGGTCAAGCCGTCCGCGCTCGCGCGCGCCGAGCGCTGGTACGGGCGCTACGGCCGCTGGTCGCTGCTGCTCAGCTGGGCGCCGGTCATCGGCGATCCGCTGACAATGATCGCCGGCGTGCTGCGCGAGCCGCTGCCGACCTTTCTCGTCATCGTGACGATCGCGAAAGTCGGCCGCTACCTGGCCGTCGCGTGGCTCGTGACGCACTGACCCGCTGACCGGCCGACGCGCGCCGCCGACCTCCGGCAACGCCCGTTCGCGGCGCCGCCGGCTTCGTCCCGCTAAAGATTTCGCCGAATCTGCCGTTTTCCTTACGGACTGCGGTGACGCGTGCGTTCCGCCCCTCTCACTCTCCCCACTCAGGATGTTTCATGAGATCGACCCAATTGGGCCGGGTGAGCGTCGGCGCGCGTCTGGCCGCGCTGGCGTGCGTGCTCGTCGCCCTGCTGTTTACCGTGTTCGCGTGGACGCTCGCCCATTTCGCCGGCCAGCAGCTCGCTGAAGAAGCCCATCTGCGGATCGCCGACAAGGAGCAGTCGATCCGCGCGATGGTCGACCTGTTCGACAAGGCCCTGACCGCCGAAGCGAACCGCTCGATGACGCTGTTCGCGAGCTTCCTGCCGGCCGATTTCTCGCTCGACGCGGCCCGCACGGTCGACATCGGCGGCGTCGCCGCGCCGACCCTCCTCGCGGGCGGCCAGCCGCTCGACCTCGACTACGCGATTCCCGACCAGTTCCTGAAGAAAAGCGGCGCGATCGCGACGATCTTCGCGCGCGACGGCGACGATTTCGTGCGCATCACGACGTCGCTGAAGAAGCAGGACGGCGCGCGCGCCGTCGGCACCCGGCTCGACCGCGCCGGGCCCGCGTATGCGCCGCTGGTCGCCGGGCGCAGCTATACCGGCCTCGCGAGGCTGTTCGGCCGGCCGTACATCACGCAGTACAAGCCGGTGACCGACGCGAGCGGCCGCGTGATCGGCGCGCTGTTCGTCGGCCTCGACATCGGCAACGAACTCAAGCTCGTCGAAGACGGCATCCGCTCGCTGAAGATCGGCGACAACGGCTACTACTTCGTGCTCGATGCGTCGCAGGGCCCGTCGCGCGGCACCTTCGTCGTGCATCCCGATGCGGCCGGCCAACCCGCCGACGACACGCGTGCGCCGTATGCGCGGATGCTCGCGGCCGGCCAGGGGCGGCTCGCGTACACGTCGACCGACCCGGCCGCGCACGACAGCGGCCCGACCGCGAAATTCGTGTCGTTCACGACGATTCCGCAGTGGCAGTGGCTCGTCGGCGGCATCGCGCTCGACGACGAACTGCTCGCCGCCATGCGCGCCACCCGCAACCGCTTCCTGATGATCGGCGCGGTGCTCGTCGCGGCGTTCGCGACGCTGTTCGTGATCGTCGTGCGGCGTGTCGTGAGCCGGCCGCTGGAAGCCGCCGCCCGCGCCTCCGAGCGCTACGCGGCGGGCGATCTCAGCGTGCGCATCCGCGACGGCGCGCACGCGCGCGGCAGCGCCGGCAACGACGAGATCGGCCGGCTCGTGCAGGCGGTCGACGGCATCGGCGACGGCCTCGCGCGGATCGTCGCGCAGGTACGCAACAGCTCGGCCGACATCGCGCACGGCACGGTCGGCATCGCGGCCGGCAGCGGCGACATCGCCGCCCGGATCGCGACGCAGGCGAGCAGCGTCGAACAGACGGCCGCCAGCATGGAACAGATCACCGCCGCCGTGCAGCAGAGCGCCGAGCATGCGGCGCAAGCCAACATGCTGGTCGCGGACGCGTCGGCCGCCGCGACGAACGGCGACGCCGCGGTGCAGCGCGTGGCCGCGACGATGGACGACATCGGCCGCGCGACGCGCCGGATCGCCGAGATCACCGGTACGATCGAAGGCATCGCGTTCCAGACCAACATCCTCGCGCTGAACGCGGCCGTCGAGGCCGCCCGTGCGGGCGAGCACGGCAAGGGGTTCGCGGTGGTCGCGGCCGAGGTGCGCGCGCTTGCACAGCGCAGCGCGGCCGCCGTCAAGGAGATCGACGCGCTGAGCGCCGAATCGTCGACGACGGTCGAACAGGGTTACCGGATCGCGGACGCCGCGCGCGGCACGATGCGCGAGATCGTCGCGCGGGTCGACCAGGTCCGCACGCTGATCGGCGAGATCAGCGCCGCGTCGCGCGAGCAATCGACCGGCATCGAGCAGGTCAACCTCGCCGTCACGCAGATCGGCGACGCGACGCAGCAGAACGCGATGCTGATCTCGGACGCCGAGCGCGCGGCCGTCGCGCTGCGCGACCAGGCCGCGCAGCTGTCGGACGCGGTCAGCGTGTTCCGGCTCGAACGCGACGCGTGACGGACGCCGGATGATCGGCCGGGGCCCGGCGCCGCGCCTACTTCTTGTCGCCCGCCAGGTCGATCGCCTTGTCCGAGCCGACCGCGTTGCGCAGCTGGAACTTCTGGATCTTGCCGGTCGACGTCTTCGGCAGCTCGCCGAAGCGCACGGCCTTCGGCACCTTGAAGCCCGCCAGCAGTTGCCGGCAATGCGCGACGATCTCCGCCTCGGTGGCGCTCGCGCCTTCGCGCAGCTCGACGAACGCGCACGGCACCTCGCCCCATTTCGGGTCGGGCATCGCGACGACCGCCGCGACGGCGACGGCCGGATGGCGGTACAGCGCGTCCTCGACCTCGATGCTCGAGATGTTCTCGCCGCCCGAGATGATGATGTCCTTCTTGCGATCCTTGATCCGGATATAACCGTCCGGCATCAGCACCGCGAGATCGCCCGTATGGAACCAGCCGCCGTGGAACGCCTCGTCGGTCGCCTTCGGGTTCTTCAGGTAGCCCTTCATGCAGATGTTGCCGCGGAACATGATCTCGCCGAGCGTCTCGCCGTCGGCCGGCACCGGCGTCATCGTGTCGGGATCGAGCACCGTCGCGCCCGCCTCGAGGTGGTAGCGCACGCCCTGGCGCGCATTGAGCCGGGCGCGGTCCTCGTCGGGCAGCTCGTCCCAGTGCGCCTGCTTCGCGCAGACGGTCGCCGGGCCGTAGACCTCGGTCAGCCCGTACACGTGCAGCAGGTCGAAGCCGATCTCCTTCATCTTCGCGATCACGGCCGGCGCGGGCGCCGCACCCGCGACCATCGCGTGCACCGTGTGGTCGATTCCGGCGCGGAATTCCGCCGGCGCGTTCGCGATCGCGCTCTGCACGATCGGCGCGCCGCAGTAATGCGTGACGCGCTCGCGGCGGATCAGGTCGAACACGGTCTTCGCGTCGAACCTGCGCAGGCACACGTTCACGCCCGCGCGCGCGGCGACCGCCCACGGGAAGCACCAGCCGTTGCAGTGGAACATCGGCAGCGTCCACAGATACACCGCGTGCTTCGGCATGTCCCATTCGAGGAGGTTGCTGACCGCCGCGAGATACGCGCCGCGGTGATGGTAGACGACGCCCTTCGGGTCGCCGGTCGTGCCGGACGTGTAGTTCAGCGCGATCGCGTCCCACTCGTCGGCGGGCGGCGTCCACGCGTAGTCGGCATCGCCGCCGGCCACGAACGCCTCGTAGTCGGTCGCGCCCGCGAACCGCTCGGGATCGGCCGGCATCGCGTCGGCCACGCTGACGATCTTCAGGCCCGGCACCTCGAGCGCCGCGCGATGCGCGAACTCCGCGTACTCGGTGTCGACGATCAGCACCTTCGCCTCGCCGTGACGAAGCATGAACAGCACCGACGGCACGTCGAGGCGCGTGTTGATCGTGTTGAGCACCGCGCCGGCCATCGGCACGCCAAAGTGCGCCTCGACCATCGCCGGGATGTTCGGCAGCATCGCCGCGACCGTGTCGCCGCGCTCGACGCCGGCCCGCGCAAGCGCGCTCGCGAGTTGCTTCGCACGCGTGTAGGTCTCGCCCCACGTGCGCCGCACGTCGCCGTGCACGATCGCCGCGCGCTCGCCGTAGACTTCGGCCGTCCGGACCAGGAAGTCGATCGGGGTGAGCGGCACGTAATTGGCGTCGCGGCGGCCGAGTCCGGCCTCGAACATCTGCGTCATGATCCTGTCTCCCGTATTCTGCCGACCGGCGTGCATGCACCCCGGATCGTTTTGATGTGGTTCAATTGCCGACAGCCTAACGGGCGTTATTGTGAGCCGTCTGTCATCGAAACGACAGAGTGCCTTTCGAGCGCTGCGCGTTATCCCTATCCTCGCAAACCCGCACCCATGCACGATCACCCCGTAGCGCCGCCCGACGCGGCCGACCCGCTTCCCGAACCGGGCCCGCTGCCCGCCCTGGCGACGCTGTTCGGCCAGTGTGCGTGGTTCCGCACGCTCGCGCCCGAGCACCAGGCGCTCGTGCTCGCGCAGTCGCACGTCGAGCAATGCGAGGCCGGCGACGTGATCGCGCACCGGCTCGCGCCGTCCGAATACTGGATCGGCGTGCACCAGGGGCTGCTGAAGCTCGCGATCTTCAACGTGTCGGGGCGCGGCTGCACGTTTTCCGGCGTGCCGTCGGGCGGCTGGTTCGGCGAAGGCAGCGTGATCAAGCGCGAGCTGCGCAAGTACGAGGTCGTCGCGATCCAGCGCTCGACCGTGCTGTTCGTGCCGGTCGACACCTTCCACGCGCTGCTCGATACCAGCCTGCCGTTCACGCGCTTCGTGATTCATCAGCTGAACAACCGGATGGGCGAATTCATCGCGTCGATCCAGAACAGCCGGCTGCTCGACGTCGACGCGCGCGTCGCGCAGGCGCTCGCGCAGCTGTTCAACCCCGACCTGTATCCGGACACCGGCCCGTCGCTGTCGATCTCGCAGGAGGAACTGGGGATGCTCGTCGGCGTGTCGCGGCAACGGATCAACCAGGCGCTGCAGCAGCTCGAGAAGCTCGGCGCGTTGCGGCTCGCGTACAACCAGATCGAGGTCGTCGATCTGCGCGCGCTCGCGCGCTTCGGGATGGAGCAGCTGTGAACGCGGCACGATCGGCGAAACCGCCGCCATCGCGACGCATGCCTTCCGTCTGCGGAATCGGCCGACCACCCGCCCGCCCCAACCTGACAGTTCCGCCAGTTTCGCGACAGTAACCCGTTCCACGCCGACGCCTATCATTCGGGTTCCCTTCACCGACGCCTGATCACCGCCTGTCCCGCCGCCTCCATGTGGATCGTCAATCTCGCGCTCAGGCGCCCCTACACGTTCATCGTCATGGCCATCATGATCGTGCTGGCCACCCCGCTGGCGCTGATGCGCACACCGGTCGACGTGCTGCCCGCGATCAACATCCCCGTGATCAGCGTCATCTGGAATTACAGCGGCTTCTCCGCGACGGAGATGACCAACCGGATCACGTCCGTCCATGAACGGATCCTGACGACGACCGTCAACAACATCCAGCACGTCGAATCGACGTCGCTGCCCGGCATCGCCGTCGTGAAGGTGTTCCTGCAGCCAGGCGCCAACGTGCAGACGGCGATCGCGCAGACGGTGTCCTCCGCGCAGGCGATCGTGCGGCAGATGCCGCAGGGGGCGACGCCGCCGCTCGTGATCACCTATTCGGCGTCGAGCATCCCGGTGATCCAGCTCGGGCTGTCGAGCAAGACGCTCAGCGAACAGTCGCTCGCCGACATCGCGCTCAACTTCCTGCGCCCGCAGCTGATCACGGTGCCCGGCGTGCAGATCCCGTTCCCGTACGGCGGCCGCACGCGCGTGGTCGCGATCGACCTCGATCCGCAGGCGCTGCAGGCGAAAGGCCTGACGCCGGCCGACATCGTCAACGCGGTGAACGCGCAGAATCTCGTGCTGCCGACCGGCACCGCGAAGATGGGCCCGACCGAATACCGGATCGACACGAACGCGTCGGCCGACACCGTCGCCGACATCAGCAACCTGCCGATCCAGACCGTCAACGGCGCGACGACCTACCTGCGCGAGGTCGCGGCGGTGCGCGACGGCTTCGCGCCGCAGACCAACGTCGTGCGGCAGAACGGCCAGCGCGGCGTGCTCATCTCGATCCTGAAAAGCGGCGACGCGTCCACGCTGAAGGTCGTGTCGGACCTGAAGGCGCTGCTGCCGAAGGTGATCCCGACGCTGCCCGAAGGGCTCACGATCACGCCGTTGTTCGACCAGTCGGTGTTCGTCAACGCGGCCGTCCAGGGCGTGATCCACGAGGCACTGATCGCCGCCGTGCTGACCGCAATGATGATCCTGCTGTTCCTCGGCAACTGGCGCAGCACGCTGATCATCGCGATCTCGATCCCGCTGTCGATCTTCACGTCGCTGATCGCGCTGTCCGCGCTCGGCGAGACCATCAACATCATGACGCTCGGCGGGCTCGCGCTCGCGGTCGGCATTCTCGTCGACGACGCGACCGTCACGATCGAGAACATCGAGCGGCACCTGCATCTCGGCACCAACCTGCACGACGCGATCCTCGAAGGCGCGGGCGAGATCGCGGTGCCCGCGTTCGTGTCGACGCTGTGCATCTGCATCGTGTTCGTGCCGATGTTCTTCCTGACGGGCGTCGCGCGCTTCCTGTTCGTGCCGCTCGCCGAAGCCGTCGTGTTCGCGATGCTCGCGTCGTACGTGCTGTCGCGCACGCTGGTGCCGACGCTCGCGATGCTGCTGTTCCGCCCGCAGCAGGCGGGCACCGGCCCCGACCATTCGACGTCGCGCTTCGCGCGCATCCATCACGCGTTCAACCGCGCGTTCGAGCGGCTGCGTGCGTGGTACATCGTGCTGCTGAGCATCCTGCTGGTGCGCCGCCGCTTCTACGCGATGTGCTTCCTCGGCTTCTGCGTGCTGTCGACGGGCCTGGTTTTCGTGCTCGGGCGCGACTTCTTCCCGAACGCCGATTCCGGCAACATCCGCCTGCACATGCGCGCGCCGACCGGCTACCGGATCGAGGAAACCGCGCGCCTCGCCGACCAGGTCGAGCGCGTGATCCGCGAAACCGTGCCGGCCGACGAGCTCGGCGCAATCGTCGACAACCTCGGCCTGCCGGTGAGCGGCATCAACCTGTCGTACAGCAACGCCGGCACGATCGGTACGCTCGACGGCGAGCTGCTGATCGCGCTGAAACCGGGCCACCGCGCGACCCAGCACTACGTGCAGACGCTGCGCACGCTGCTGCCCCAGCGCTTCCCGGGCGTCGAGTTCTTCTTCCAGCCGTCGGACATCATCACGCAGATCCTCAACTTCGGTCAGCCGGCCGCGATCGACGTGCAGGTGCTCGGCAACGATCTCGCGAGTAACATGACCATCGCGAGCAGCCTGATGAAAAAGTTCAGGCAAATCCCCGGCGCCGTCGACGTGCACGTGCTGCAACGCAACGACGAACCGACCCTGCTGGCCGACATGGATCGTACGCGCATGCAGCAGCTCAACCTCTCCGCGCAGAACGTCGCGCAGAACATGCTGATCTCGTTGTCCGGCAGTTCGCAGACGACGCCGTCGTTCTGGATCAACCCGCGCACCGGCGTGCAGTACCCGCTGCAGATCCAGACCCCGCAATACAGCATCTCGTCGGTCGACGACCTGCTCGGCACGCCGATCTCGGCGAGCGGCCGCACGGGCACGCCGCTGCAGCTGCTCGGCAACCTCGTGCAGGTGCGCAGCACCGCGAACCCGGCCGTGATCACGCACTACAACATCCGCCCCGCGATCGACGTGTACGTGAGCGTCGAGGGCCGCGACCTCGGCGCGGTCGCGGGCGAGATCGACCGCATCGTGGCGGATGCGCGCGCGACGCTGCCGCGCGGCACCGACCTGACGATGCGCGGCCAGATCGAGACGATGCGCACGTCGTATCTCGGCCTCGGCGCGGGCGTCGCGATGGCGATCGTGCTCGTCTACCTGCTGATCGTCGTCAACTTCCAGTCGTGGCTCGACCCGCTGATCATCATCAGCGCGATGCCGGCCGCGCTCGCCGGCATCGCGTGGATGCTGTTCATCACCGGCACGCACCTGAGCGTGCCCGCGCTGACCGGCGCGATCATGACGGTCGGCGTCGCGACCGCGAACAGCATCCTGGTCGTGTCGTTCGCGCGCCAGCGCCTCGCGGCCGGCGCGCCGCCGCTCACGGCCGCGCTGGAGGCCGGCGCGACGCGGATCCGGCCGGTGCTGATGACGGCGCTCGCGATGATCATCGGGATGGTGCCGATGGCGCTCGGTCTCGGCGAAGGCGCCGAGCAGAACGCGCCGCTCGGCCGCGCGGTGATCGGCGGACTGCTGTTCGCGACCGTTTCGACGTTGCTGTTCGTGCCGCTCGTGTTCGGCGGCGTGCATGCGCGGCTGGCCCGCCGCCGTGCGCGTCAGGCCGGACACTGACTTTCGTCCCCCCTACCCGGTTGAATTGGTTGAATTCATGGAAGAGAAACATCACAGCGCCGTCGGCATCCAGGTGGACGAACACGGCATGCATCTGCCGACGCGCACGTCGGTGTCGCGGCGCGGGCGCATCGTCCTGATCGTGATCGGCGTGCTGCTGGCCGCCGGCGCCGCGCGGACGATCGTCGTCAACGTGCTGAACGGCCACCGGCTCGACGCTGTCGCCGAGCAGAACACGCGCCAGTACGTGACCGTCGTGCACCCGGTCGACGCGGCCACCGGCGGCAAGCTGACGCTGCCCGGCACGCTGCGCGGCTTCGTCGAGGCACCGATCTATGCGCGAGCGAGCGGCTACGTGCTGCGCTGGCAGGCCGACATCGGCACGCACGTGAAGCAGGGGCAAACGCTCGCCGAACTCGACACGCCCGAGTTGAACCAGGAACTCGCGCAGGCCACCGCGCAACGCCAGCAGGCGCAGGCCGCGCTCGCGCTCGCGAAGACGTCGTTCGACCGCGCGCAGCAGCTGCGCCAGCGCGATGCCGTGTCGCAGCAGGAACTCGACGACCGGCAAGGCGCGTTCAACCAGGGCACCGCGAACCTCGCCGCGGCCGATGCGAACATGCGCCGGCTCACCGAGCTGAAGGGTTTCCAGCGGATCGCCGCGCCGATCGACGGGATCGTCACGCAGCGCAACGTCGACGTCGGCGATCTCGTCAGTTCCGGCAACGCGGGCCGTGCGCTGTTCACGGTCGTGCAGGCCGACCGGCTGCGCCTGTACGTCCAGGTGCCGCAGGCCTACGCGCAGCAGGTGAAGGTCGGCCAGCACGTGAGCGTCGCGCAGGCCGAGCTGCCGGGCCGGACCTTCGACGGCACGATCACGCGCACGTCCGAGGCGATCGACGTCGCGACGCGCTCGCTGCAGATCGAGATCACGCTGCCGAACCCCGACGGGCGGCTGCTGCCCGGCGCGTACGTGCAGGCCACGCTGCCGATGACGCCGATCGGCCGCCTGCAGGTGCCGGCCAATACGCTGCTGTTCCGCGGCGAAGGCCCGACGGTCGCGACCGTCGATGCGAACGGCCAGGTCCACCTGAAGCAGGTGACGGTCGTGCGCACGATCGGCCAGACGCTCGAGGTCGACGGCCCGCTCACGCCGAACGACCGCCTCGTCGCGAACCCGAGCGACGCGCTCGCGAACGGCGACAAGGTCGTCGTGCAGGCGCCGGCCGCGCAGCCCGCTTCTTCCGTCGCGGGAGCAAAGTCGTGATCGCGTTGCGCGCACGCATGCGGCCCGCGGCGCTCGCCGCCGTCGCGGCGGCAACCGTCCTCGCCGGCTGCACGGTCGGCCCCGACTACCAGCGCCCGGCCGTCGACACGCCGGCCGCATGGCGGCTCGACCCGGCCGACGCGTACTGGCACCCGGCCGCGCCGGCCCGCGCGCCGCTCGACCCCGCGTGGTGGACCGCGTTCGGCGATCCGCAACTCGACGCACTCGAAACCGACGCGCTGCGCAACAACCAGAACCTGAAGGCCGTGGCCGCGCGCTACGACCAGGCGAAAGCGACGCTCGCGTCGGTCGCGTCGGCCCAGTATCCGGCCGTCGGCCTGACCGCGAGCGGCCAGCGCTTCAAGATCTCCGCCGACCGGCCGCAGACCAACTACGCGACGCAAAGCATGTCGACCGTGCAGAACGACGTCCAGGTCGGCGCGGCCGTCAGCTACGAACTCGACCTGTTCGGTCGCGTGCGGCGCAGCGTCGAATCGGCGCAGGCGACCACCGAGCAGGCGCGCGACGATTTCGCGAACGCGCGCCTCGTGCTGAGCGCCGATCTTGCGTCGAGCTATTTCGCGCTGCGCGAGCTCGATACCGAGATCGACGTCGTCAAGCGGTCGATCGACCTGCAGCAGAAGGCGCTCGACTACGTGAGCGCGCGCCACGACCTCGGCGCGGTGTCGGGTCTCGATCTGCTGCAGCAGCGCGCGCAGCTCGACGCGACGCGCACGCAGGCGCAGTTGCTGATCCAGCAGCGCGCGCAGGTCGAAACCGCGATCGCGACGCTGGTCGGCACGCCGGCCCCCGCCTTCTCGCTGCCCCCGCGCGTGGTGCCGATCAACGCGCCCGCGCTGCCGACCGGCATGCCGAGCGACCTGCTGCAGCGGCGGCCCGACGTCGCGTCGGCCGAGCGCGCGATGGCCGCCGCGAACGCGCAGATCGGCGTCGCGCGCGCCGCGTATTTCCCGCGCATCACGCTGTCGCCGGACATCGGCTGGGACGCGACGCGGTTCGCGGGCCTGTTCACCGTGCCGGCGCTGCTGTGGTCGGTCGGCGGGTCGCTCAGCCAGCCGCTGTTCGAAGGCGGCAGGCTGAAGGCCGGCGTCGATTTCGCGCAGGCCGGCTACGTCGCCGCGCAGGCCAGCTACCGGCAAACCGTGCTCACCGCGTTCCAGGAGGTGCAAAATGCGGTCACGGGCCTGTCGGTGCTCGCCGACGCCGCGCAGCAGGCATCGGCGGCCGTCGACGACGCGCGCAAGCTCGTGTCGCTCGCGCAGGACCGCTACGCGGGCGGCCTGACGCCGTTCATCGACGTGCTGACGGCCCAGCAGCAACTCCTGACGAGCGAGCGCCAGGCCGTGCAGATCCAGGGCCAGCGCGCGGCGCTCGTCGTGTTTCTCGCGAAGGCGCTCGGCGGCGGCTGGGACGGCGCCGCGCCGTCCGACGTCGCGGCCGCGGCCCCGCCGCGCGCCGAGAGCGTCGGCCCTTAACCCGATTAGGCGGACAACCTCATGAAAGTCCTGATCGTCGAAGACGAACCGAAAGTCGTCGAATACCTGAAGAGCGGCCTGACCGAGGAAGGCTGGGTCGTCGATACCGCGCTCGACGGCGAGGACGGCGCCTGGAAAGCCGTCGAATTCGACTACGACGTGGTCGTGCTCGACGTGATGCTGCCGAAGCTCGACGGCTTCGGCGTGCTGCGCGCGCTGCGCACGCAGAAGCAGACGCCCGTCATCATGCTGACCGCGCGCGACCGCGTCGACGATCGCGTGCGCGGGCTGCGCGGCGGCGCCGACGACTACCTGACCAAGCCCTTCTCGTTTCTCGAGCTGATCGAACGGCTGCGCGCGCTGACACGCCGCGCGCGCGTGCAGGAGTCGACGCTGATCTCGATCGGCGACCTGCGCGTCGACCTGATCGGCCGCCGCGCGACGCGCGACGGCACGCGGCTCGACCTGACCGCGCAGGAATTCCAGCTGCTCGGCGTGCTGGCCCGGCGCAGCGGCGAGGTGCTGTCGAAGACGACGATCGCCGAACTCGTATGGGACGTGAACTTCGACAGCAACGCGAACGTCGTCGAGACGGCGATCAAGCGGCTGCGCGCGAAGCTCGACGGCCCGTTCGCGGACAAGCTGCTGCACACGATCCGCGGGATGGGCTACGTGCTCGAGGCACGCGAGGACGGCGACACGGAGCGGCGGGCATGAAGCGCTCGATCATCCTGCGGCTCTCGGCGATGTTCGGCATCGTGTCGCTGCTCGTGTTCACGCTGGTCGGCTGCGGGCTGTTCGTGATGATGGAGCGCCAGCTGTTCGCCGAGTTGCGCGCGACGCTCGACACGCGCGCCAAGGTCGCCGCGATGATCGTGTCGCACGCGACCACGGCCGCGCGCGGCCGCCTGATGCAGGAAAAACTCGCCGATCTCGAACCGCCCGACGGTTCGACGCATTATCAGGTCGTCAGCGACAACCCCGCGTTCCGCTTCGGCAGCCCCGTCGACGGCGTGCCGCTCGACCCGCCGTTCGGCGCGTTCCAGCGCTACCAGCTCAACGACAGCAGCTACGCGGTGATGACCAAGACCGTCACGCTGCCCGGCGCCGACGAGCGGCCGACGCTGCAGCTGGTCGTCGCGACCTCGTGCGAACGCACGCAGCGGATGCTGCGCCGCTTCGGCTGGACGCTGGCCGCGCTGATCGCGACAGCGACCGTCATCACGCTGCTGCTGAGCCGCGCGGTCGCGCGCTTCGGGCTCGCGCCGCTCGACCGGCTGTCGCAGGACGCGGCGAGCGTGAGCGCGACGAACCGCCGCCAGCGGCTGCAGACCGACGCGCTGCCCACCGAGCTGCGCGATCTCGCGACATCGTTCAACGGCGCGCTCGAACGGATCCAGCAAACCTACGCGCGACTCGAGGCGTTCAACGCGGATGTCGCACACGAGCTGCGCACGCCGATCAGCATCCTGATCGGCCAGACCCAGGTCGCGCTGACGAGCCGTGACCGCTCGGTCGACCGGATGCGCCAGACGCTGCAGTCGAACCTCGAGGAATTCGAGCGGCTGCGCGTGATCATCAACGACATGCTGTTCCTGTCGCGCAGCGACCGCGGCGAACGCGCGGCCGACCTGAAGGACGTGTCGCTCGCCGACGAGGTGCGGCGCATGCTCGATTTCCTCGAGATCCCGCTCGACGAGGCGCAATTGCACGCCGAACTGCACGGCGATGCGCGCGCGGCCGTCGATCCGTCGCTGTTCCGCCGCGCGATGACGAACCTGCTGATCAACGCGATCCAGCATTCCGCGCCCGGCGCGACGTTACAAGTGACGATCACGCGGCGCGACACGCTCGTCGAGATGGCCGTGTCGAACCCCGGCGAGCCGATCGATCCGGTGCAGCGCTCGCACGTGTTCGAGCGCTTCTACCGGCTCGAGGAAGCACGCGCGAACAGCAAGGAGAACCACGGGCTCGGACTGTCGATCGTCAAGGCCGTGGCCGAGATGCACGGCGGCGGCGTGTTCGTCGCGTGCGCGGGCGGCGTCAATACGTTCGGCTTCTCGGTGTCGACGGAACCCTGCGCGGGCGGACCGCTGCGCGCGGGCGACGCAACCGGTGCAACCGGCGTGGTCGACTCCGCCGATTCGCGGTCGGCGCACGCGCCGCGGGCGCTGCACTGAAGTCGGCCGAGCCTGTCGACGTCCGGCCGCCGCGATCGGCGCTGGCCGGCCACGAACGCGGCCCGGGACGCATTACGCGCGCGGCTTGCCGCTCTGCTCGCGCCACGCCCGCGGCGACATCGCGAACCGCTCGCGAAACACGCGGCTGAAATGCGACATGTCGTTGAATCCCCAGCGCAATGCGACGTCGGACACGCGCAGCGCCGCGCATTGCGGATTCGCGAGATCCTGCGCGCACCGTTCGAGCCGCAGGTTCCACACGTAACGCATCAGCGACGCCTCCTCGGCCTCGAACAGCTTGTTGATGTACCGCGACGAAATCCCGATCGACTGCTCGATCAGCATCGGGTTCAGCTCCGGGTCGTGCAGGTGCTCGAGCACATGCCGCTTCACGCGCGTCAGCGTCAACGCCTTCATCCTCGACTGCGCGAGGTCGTTGCGCTGCATGCCCCCCCAGCGTCATCGCGATCAGCGAGATCGCGGTATCCGACAACTGCCGCATCTCGTCCTCGGTCACGCTGCGGATCTGCGACGACATCTGCTCGAGAAACGCACGCATGACGCTGCCGACGCCGTCCCCGGTTTGCGTCGGGCACGCCGTGCGGTGCTCCATCCCGACGACGAGCTGGTTCAGGGTCGCGCGGGGAATGCTGACGACGATCTCGCGCCACGACTGGCCGAACTGCAGGTGGTGAGGCCGTGTCGCGTCGTAGATCGCGAAATCCCCGGGGTGCAGCGTGACGATCTTGCCGTCCTGCTCGACCGACTGGCTACCCTCGAGCATCAAGACCCCGAAATACTTGTCCTCGTACTCGCTGCGCGCCTGGCGATAACGCCGGATCACGGCCTGCTCGCTCGCGTGGATTTCCGAGATTCGCATCTTTTCGCACTTGCGCTGCCGCACCCGGCCGAAGAAATCGGCTTTCTGCACGGCGGCGATCTGCACGTCCGCGAACAGGCGCAGAATCGTCTCGCGCCAGAATTCGATACGCTGGCTGACCGAGCCGTCGATCGGCACCTCGATGGCCGCGTTCGTCCGTTCGTCCAGCGGGCTGCCGGACGCCGGACCGGGCGCGTCGCCGCTTGCGGCGCGCGGGAGAGGACGCATCGTCATGATCGTGCCCTACAGGGGTTGGCAAACACGCAGCCGATAGCGTGCCCGTTCAAAAGCGCCTTGTCCAATCGATGACCGCGCACGCCGCGTTGCCGGTCGAACCGGCACGCGGCGCGGCGGCCGCGCGCTACCGCGCCGGGCATGTCATGCGTACGTCGTCCGACGCCAGTCGGACGACTGTTCATACGCATACGCCACGCGGTAGAGCGTCGCTTCGTCGAAACGGCGCCCGACCAGTTGCAGCCCGATCGGCAGGTCGTCGGCGACCCCGCACGGCAGCGACATCGCCGGATGCCCGGACACGTCGAACGGCGCGGTATTCGCGAGCATCTCGAACGCCCGCGTCAGCGACTCGGACATCGCGCAACCGGGCGCCGGCAGCTTCGACGCGCGCATCGGCACGGTCGGCATCAGCAATACGTCATACGACTGCAGCGCCGCGTCGTAAGCCGATCGCAAGCGCCGCGCGAGGTTCTGGCTCTTCGCGTAGTAGCGCCCGCGATACCGGCTCGTGAAATATTCGCCGAGCAGCATCGTCACCTTCACGGTATCCGGCAACTCGTCGGCGCGCTCGCGCCAGCCCGCGTGGTGATCGATCATGCCGGTCACGTACAGGCCGCCCCAGTTGAAACCGTGGCTGTTGCCCTTCATCATCTGCTGCGTCGCCCCCTCGGCCGCGATCGGCAGCCAGATCGCGGTGCCGGCCGCATGCAGCGGCACCGACACTTCGTCGACGCGCGCGCCGAGCTTGTGCAACCGGTACGCGGCGGCCCGCACGGCCTCGTCGACCACGTTCTCCGAATTCGCGAGCCCGAACGCCTCGCGCAGGATGCCGATCCGCAGTCCCGCGATGCCGTCGCGGATCGCGCCGAGATAATCGGCGCGCGGCGGCAGCGCCCGCTGGCGCGGATCGAGCCCGTCGTCGCCCGCGATCACGTCGAGCAGCAGCGCGTTGTCGAGCACGTTGCCCGTCATCGGTCCCAGATGATCGACGGTCGCCTCGATCGGCATCGCGCCGGTATACGGCACGAGCCCGTGCGTCGGCTTCATCCCGTAGATGCCGCAATAGGCGGACGGGATCCGGACCGAGCCGCCCTGGTCGCCGCCGAGCGCCATGTCGACCTCGCCGCTCGCAACGAGCGCGCCGCTGCCCGACGACGAGCCGCCGGACGAGTGCCCTGCCTTGCGCGGATTGTGCACCGGCCCCGACGCGCTCGTGTGCGAGCCGCCGGAAAAGCAGTAGTACTCGCAGGTCGACTTGCCGGCGATCGTGCCGCCGGCGTCGAGCACCCGCGTGACGACGGTCGCATCGACGTCGGGCACGTAGCCCTCGAACGTGGTCGAGCCATTGCGCATCGGTACGCCGGCGACGCAGATGTTGTCTTTCACGACCACCGTCTTGCCGCGCAGCTTGCCGTCGGCGGCGCCGTGGATCGTGCTCTTGCGCGCCCACGCGCCGTAACGGTTCTCGTCGCCTTCCGGGCGGTAGCCGGGCGTGCGCGGATACGCGACGACGGGCAGATAGTCGGGCAGCGCGTCGATCGCATCGTAGGCGTCGAAGTTCGCCTGCAGCGCATCGTCGTAGTCGGCGAGTTGGCGGGAATCGAGATGAAAGCCGAAGCCGGCTGCAATATCGGACAGTTGTTCGCGGGTCGGGCGTTTGATGGCCATCGACGTTCTCCAGTTCGGTAAGCGGCACCGCCGGCCCCGGCGGTGCCGGCGGGATTCAGCGGGCGATGGCGACGGCGTCGCGCATCATCCCGGTGCGCGGATGGCAGTTCACGTATTCGTAGACCTGATGCTTCGCGTCGAAGACGGAAACCTCGTGATACAGCCGCAGTTTCGACAACCCGGTGACGACGCGGAAGAAGGTGACGAAGATCCGCAGGTGCGTCGGATGGGATTCGGCCCATCGTTCGAGGCGGTCGAGCGAGCGCCAGTGGCCGATGTTGTAGCTCTCGTCGAGCACGTTGCCGTCGAGATCGATCGAGCGCACGTAGCGGTTGCTGTAGCAGCCGACGTCCGTGCCGTTGTCGCGCAGGAAGTCCATTCCGCTGCGCAGCGTCGGCTCGATCTCCTCGAGATACAGCCGGCGCTCGTCGTGTTCGGCCGCGCGCCAGTCCTGGCCGGAGCGAATCAGCGCGATGTTGTCGTGCGCCAGCACGACCACGCGGCCGCCGCGGGCCGGATCGCCCTCGACGATGCGCAACTCGCCGTCCGCGCGCATCCAGTCCGTCTGCGAGATCGGGAACCGGTCGCGCATCGATCCCCAGTAACCGTGCTCCTCGATCTCGCCGCTGACGCCGTCCATGATCGCGCCGACGCCGGGGAAATCGTTCGTGAATGCGTAGAGCGTCTCGAACTGCTCGGCGCGCGGCGCGACGATTTCCCGGAAGTAGCCGATGCCGTCCGCGAGGCGCGCGTCGGAGGTCCACCATTCGACGAGTGCCGGCGACGCGATCCAGCGCGCATACGCGGCCGGATCGCGCCAGTAGCCGACGGCGATCAGGTTCTCGTAACCCTGGTCGTCGGTGTGTTGCGTCAGATCGAAGTTGTTCGGGCCGTCCTGCACGCCGAAATCGGCGACGATCCGGCGCAACGCGGCCAGCGCCGCCGCGCGCTTGTCGGCGCCGCTGTATTGCACGCCGAAATAGCCCATCACGACCTGGCTCAGGTCTTCGGCGGCCCGGGCGACGTACATCGGGAACGGCGGCTGGTAGTCATCGGCGACGCGGCGCGACAGCGTCCGCGGGCAGACCAGGTGTTTGTCGATGGCGGATTCCATGCATGACCTCTCTGGAAAGGGAATCGGGTGTCGAGGTATCGACGTTGGGGACACGGAGCGACATGCACCGGGCGTATCCCGGCGCATGCGGCCGGTCAGAAGATGTGCGCGTAGCGCAGGCCCGCGAGCACACTGTTCTTCGGGCCGTTGCGCACGCTCAGGTCGGTGCCGAGCTGGATTTGCACCTGATCGGACTTCGTCACGAATTTCGCCGCGGTGAGCCGCAGGCGCGTCGTGCGAAGCGCGTCGTTGTTGTCCGCACCGTCGACGCTCGTTTCACCGCCCCAGAGCTGGGTGATGCCGACCGCGAGCGACGTGCCCGGATCGGGCATGTAACGCACCATCGCCTGTGCGCTGTAGCTCATCCGCTGATGCAGCGTCGCGCCGCTCGCGCCGTACGACGTGTTGTTGCCGTACCAGATCGCGTCGCCGACGAGATCGAGCGCCCACTGCGGCGAAAAGTGCTTGATGTAGGCCGCCTGGAAATCGAGCGACCAGCGGTTGGCGCCGAGATTGAGACCGCGGTTCTGGTCGTAGCTCCCGGTCGGCGCGTAGACGTAGACCGTCGCGGCGACGACGTCCTTCGCGTCGTTGAGGCGGAATTTCAACGGCGCGGTCAGGATCACGTCGCCGACACCGTTCGTACTGCCAAGCGCGCCGGCGTTGCCGAAGCTGCTGATGTGACCGAACGGCAGCAACACCTGCGGATCGATCGTGAGCCTGTCGGTGAGCTGGAACACGTGCAGCAGGCGGGCGATGCCGACATTCGACTGCAGGTCGAAATCCGACGTCCGGTGGCCGTTCGCGTAGTACGCGTTCGTCGCGGAATAGTTGTAGTACAGCACGCCGATCGTCGCGCCGGCCGGATACTGCTCGTAGTCGCCGGGATCGACCTCGACCGCGCCCGCGTAATGCGATGCGACGGCGATCAGCGACAAACCGATCCAGCGCGCGATTCGCTTCAGTTTCATTCTGTTGACGTTGTCCATCATGCTCCTCACCTGGTTGCGCAGACACCGCCACGCTCGACGCACGACGAACGGGAACCGTCGCCGGATGGTGGAATCGCGGGGGTGCTGGCTGACTGTTGTTCCGCCGGTCCATCGGGGATGCCGGCGATTCGCGACATCGAACGGCCGTCGCTTGAGGATGAGAATAGGAAGGCAAAATCCGCAGTTCTGTTTTCCGGCGGAACAAGAAATTGGCTGTGGCGGACCTGCGCTTCCGATGTCATGCAGCGGTCGCAAAACGTGCGCCGGCTGCCACGGTTTTCGTGTCGGGTGCCCCGCCCATTGCCGTCCATCGCCGTGCATCCGTGCGCGCCGGCCCCACGCCGCGCCACGGGGCCGTCTCAGCATAGTTTCCGATCCGTGCCGGCAAAGAACCGTGCTTTTTCTCTTCTTACCCTGCTCGTCGAGCGTGACCGACACCACGCGGCCACCCCCGCCAGGGCCGTCCCGACGCCGTGGCGGCGGTCAACCCGAACCACCACAAGGAGCCCCCACGATGAGTACGACCCCTTCCGCGGAAACGGTCTCGACGCCCGGCGAACGTGCCTGGGCGCTGTTTCGCGTGATGAAAGAGAAGAACCTGATTCCCGACGGCTATATCGAAGGCCTGACCGAGCTGATGTCCACGACCTGGGATCCGGCCAACGGCGCGCGCATCGTCGCGCGTGCGTGGGTCGACCCGGCGTTTCGCGAACTGCTGCTGAAGGACGGCACGGCCGCATGCGCGCAATTCGGCTACACCGGCCCGCAGGGCGAATACATCGTCGCGCTCGAAGACACGCCCACGCTGAAGAACGTGATCGTCTGCAGCCTGTGCTCATGCACGAACTGGCCGGTCCTCGGGCTGCCGCCCGAGTGGTACAAGGGCTTCGAATATCGTGCGCGACTCGTCCGCGAGGGCCGCACTGTGCTGCGCGAACTCGGCACCGACCTGCCCGACGACGTCGTCGTGAAGGTCTGGGATACGACCGCCGAAACCCGCTATCTCGTGCTGCCCGTGCGGCCGGCCGGCAGCGAGCAGATGAGCGAGGAACAACTGCGCACGCTCGTCACGAAGGACGTGCTGATCGGCGTCGCGCTGCCGCGCGCGCACTGACTCGCCCCCCGTTTCGCTTTCGTCCTTCATCTCGGAGATCACATATGGACGGCTTTCACGACCTCGGCGGCTTCCAGGGTTTCGGCCCGGTGCCGCATACGATCAACAGTCTCGGCTACAAGCCGGTCTTCAAGGAAGACTGGGAACATCTCGCGTACAGCCTGATGTTCGTCGGCGTGGACCAACTGAAAAAATTCAGCGTCGACGAGGTACGTCACGCGGTCGAACGCATCGATGTACGCCAGCATGTCGGCACGCGCTACTACGAGCGCTACGTGATCGCGACGGCGACATTGCTCGTCGAAACCGGCGTGCTCACGCAGGATGAACTCGACCGCGCGCTCGGTTCGCATTTCCGGCTCGCGAACCCGCCGACATCCGGCGGCCGCGCGGCTCCGCCCGACTCGACGCGGTTCGAGGTCGGCGAGCGTGTCGTCGTTCGCGACGAATACGTCAGCGGACACATCCGCGCGCCGGGCTACGTTCGCGGCAAGGAAGGCGTCGTGCTGCACCGGACGACCGAATCGTGGCCCTTCCCGGACGCGATCGGCCACGGCGACACCGGCGCCGCGCATCAGCCGACCTACCATGTCGAGTTCCGCGTGAAGGATCTGTGGGGCGACGCCGCCGACGACGGCTACGTCGTGGTCGACCTGTTCGAAGGCTACCTGGATCGCGCGTCCGGGCCAAGCGCATGACGACGCCGGGGACGCCAGGCGCGCCGGCCGCCCCCGGCCCGAGGATTCCGGTCACCGTGCTGTCCGGCTTCCTCGGCGCCGGGAAAACGACGTTGCTGAACCACATCCTGCGCAATCGCGCAGGACTGAAGGTCGCCGTGATCGTCAACGACATGAGCGAAGTGAACATCGACGCCGACGACGTGCGGCGCAACGTCGAGCTGCATCGAGGCGAGGACGAACTGGTCGAGATGAGCAACGGCTGCATCTGCTGCACGCTGCGCGCCGACCTGCTCGAGCAGATCAGCACGCTCGCGCGGCAGCGCCGCTTCGATTATCTGCTGATCGAATCGACCGGCATCTCGGAGCCGATGCCGGTCGCGGAGACGTTTGCGTTTCTCGATCGGGACGGTTTCAGCCTGAGCGAGCTGGCACGGCTGGACACGCTCGTCACGGTGGTCGACGGCGAGACGTTCGAGGACATGATCGCGTCGGCCGAACCGGTCGCGCACGACGCGGCGCTCGCGAACGACGGCCATTCCGGCCCGCCGCGCAAGCTGTCGGACCTGCTGCTCGAGCAAGTCGAATACGCGAACGTGATCCTCGTGAGCCGTCTCGACCGGATCGGCCATGCGGGTTTCGACCGGCTGCGCGCGATGCTTGCGTCGCTGAATCCGGCTGCGCGAATCCTGCCGATGCAGCACGGCAAGGTCGATCCGTCGGACGTGCTGGATACCCGGCGCTTCGATCTGCCGGCGCTGGTCGAATCGCCGGGATGGATGCAGCGCATGCAGATCGACGAACGTCCGTCGGAATCGGATGCGTACGGGATCGCGTCGTGGACCTATCGCGAACGTGCGCCGTTTCATCCGGCGCGCCTGCTCGCCTGGCTGCGTCGTCCGTGGGACAACGGCCGGCTGCTGCGCTGCAAGGGTTATGTCTGGGCTGCGCACCGGTATACCGACATCGCCATGCTGGTGCAGACGGGCGGCGCGTTCCAGTGGGGTTACGTCGGGCGATGGTGGCGATTCATCCCGCAGTCGGACTGGCCGCTCGACGACTATCGCCGCGACGGCGTGCTGAAGAAATGGGAGGAGCCGGCAGGGGATTGTCGGCAGGAAATCGTGTTCATCGGGCAGTCGGTCGATCACGACCGGTTGCGTCGCGAACTCGATGCGTGCCTGCTGACGGTCGAGGAAATCGACGCGGGCCCGGAATCGTGGCTGCGGCTTCCGGAAGCGGACGTGTTCGACGCGCTCGCGGCGGCCGCCCGTCCGTGACGTGAGACGCGATGCCTTCGGTTGCAACACCTGCGTCCAACGACTTTCGAGCGCCGGTGAGCGCTGTGCCCGGTTCGGCGTTACCCGAATCCCGGCAGCGCCGCCGAGGGCAGTTTTCTTCAATACCGGCACGCGCGGCTTCTTTAGTCTCGATGCGACTTTGACATTCGCATGGAGGCAATCAATGAGCATGCTGGTTTCGATGGCCGCGTTCGCGCTGGCGTCCTCGATCACGCCCGGTCCCGTCAACATCGTCGCGCTCAGCGCGGGCGCGCGCCACGGTCTCGGCGCAAGCCTGCGGTATGCGGCCGGCGCGACGCTCGGCTTCGTCGCGCTGTTCCTGCTGATCGGCCTCGGGCTGCACGCCGCGCTCGCGCGCTGGCCGATGCTGACGACGGCCACGCAGTGGTCGGGAATCGCGTTCCTGCTCTACCTGGCGCTGCGGCTCGCGCTCGACGACGGCCGGCTGTCGGCCGACCCGGACGTGGCCGGCCCGTCGGCGGCGGCCGGCGCCGCGATGCAGTGGCTCAATCCGAAGGCATGGCTCGCGTGCGTGGCCGCGATGGGCGCGTACGCGGCCGATGGCGACCGTGCACAGGTCTGGCAATTCGCCGCGCTGTATCTGGTGATCTGCTTCGCGTCGATCGCCTGCTGGGCGTACGCGGGCGCGTCGCTGCGGCACCGGCTCGCGAACGCGCGGCGCATGCGCGTGTTCAACCGGTTGATGGCGCTGCTGCTCGCGGGCAGCGCGCTGTTCCTGCTGGACGTGTAGCCGCGCCGCCGGTCAGCGCATCGCGCTGCGGTACTGTCCGGGCGTCGCGGCCGCGATGCGCCGGAACGCGCGCTGGAAATGGGCCTGGTCGGCAAAACCGGCGTCGAGCGCGACTTCGGCGATCGGCCGGCCGCGGCGCAGCTCGGTACGGCCGTACTGGACACGGCGATCGATCAGGAACGCGTGCGGCGTCATCCCGTAGCGCGCGTTGAACGCGCGGATCAGGTACGACGGCGACAGGTCGGCGGCCGCGCAGATCGCATCGAGCGTCACGCCCTCGCGGCAATGTGCCGCGATGTAGTCGGCCGCGCGCGCGAGCTTGGCGTTGTCGTCGCCCGGCCGCGGGTCGGGCGGCTCGCGATCGAGCGCGCCGTGCAGTTGCGTGAAGAATTCGACCGCCGCGCTTTCCTTGCCGAGCGGATCGACGGCAGGCGCCACGAGCGTGCGATAGAAACCGCCAAATTGCGCGAACAGGTCGCCCCGTTCCGTCAATTTCGGCGAAAACCCGCGAAAATCGCCATTCGGATCACGGCCCAGCGCATGCTGCAGCCGTGTGAGCCACGGCACGTCGACATAGACCATCCGGTACGCCCACGCGTCGGGGCCGTACGGGTTGCACGCATGCACCTGTTCCGGATCGATGATGACGAGCACGCCGCGCCCGACGTGCGCGCGCGTCGCGCCGTTCACGTAGGTGCTCGTGCCGCCGACGATCGCGCCCACCGAAAACGTGTCGTGCGTATGTTTCGCGTAACAGATCTCGCGGCCGTCGTCGACGGTGCGCGCTTCGATGAACGGCAGCGCCGCATCGCGCCAGAACGGCGACGGATCGATGGATCGGTTGGCGGTACGGCTCACGCGGCGGGCTCCCGGTTCGGACGGCGAACGCTCACCGTACAAGACTGTGCGGCGCCGCGCAACCTGCGCCCGCCTGCAGGATTCGCGGCGGCAAACAAAAACGAACGGGCTGCCGTCAAACGTGCATTGTGCCCACGGAAATTCCCGTGGGCACAACCCTGCCTCAGCCGACGCCTCGACACTGACGAAGACACGGCTCCCACATGCCCGCGCTTCGCCCGGTGTCGACACGCATTTCCCGTTGCCCCCGCGCTCGAGTCGAGTGGATGAGGTCAGGCCGGAACGTAGATCTTCGGATCCCACCAGTAGTAGCCGAACAGTTCCTGCTTCTGCCCGCCGACGAGCTTGTAAAGCGCGAAGCAAACGCCGAAATACTCGGTGCCGCTGTTCCTGACCGACGAGTCGAAGGTCGCGAACGTGAGCTGCTTCTGCTTGGCCGGGAGGCCATTTCGGGTATGCGATTCCGGATCGGGTTCCACCGCACCGTTGCGGACGACCGTGTTGCAGTTGAACTGGTTGAACACCTGATCACCCTTGTAGTGCTTGATGTCGTAGATGATCACGGCGTCGTCGGAGTTGTCGTAGATCGACACGCCGGTGAACATGATGCGGTCACGCGGGTAGGCGGTGATTTCCAGGTCGGCCGTACCCTGCCCCTTGATGCCGCGCGCGCCGGTGCAAATCATGAACTGGCCATTGTGAGCGATGCCCGTCGGACTGCCCGGGTTCTGGCTCGGAGTCGGGTACGTTCTCTTGACCCATTCCGTGTCGATAACCACGATGATGTTGATGTCCTGCGCGCTTGATGCAAGGGTGACTTCGGAAGCCATGGTTAACCTCCAATCATTCAACGTTGGCAATTGAAATCCGACGACACGTCATTAGTGCGTCACGATCAATATCCTTATTTTGACCGGAACAATCAATTACAACCAATTACACGATAACGATCATTGCAGCCCACAATCAATAATCCAATTTCCGGTAGCAGGAAAATCACAAAAATCAATTACAGCCAATTACACAAGTCGAAGCGCACCCGCGCCCTGCTCACAAACAATATCGCGCGAACACGTAATGGAAGGATCACACCATCCCCGCCAGCACGTTGATTCCACGACCTCGCCAGAACCACCTCCCGCCCCTAAATAAATAAAATACGCGCTACTAAAATAGATCCCCCATCAAACCTGACAGGTACAAAGATGAATATAAATTGACGATACTGAAAGAGCGCATCGCCGATGCGCCATTCGCACCAAACGGGCAATTGACCTACCACGGAGGCATTCCAATGAAAGTCGACCTGGACAGCATCAACCTGGAAAAGACCGCTCAATTCATTCACATTCTTGCGGTTATCGACACGCATTATGTCAAGGCACATTATCCCAACCCGAGCAGGAACGCATCCGCCCCGACGGCCATCACCAGCAATGCCGCGTTCATGCTCAGCAGCCGCCTGCCGGGCGTGAGCAGTTCGGAAGGAACGGGAACGCTGGGCCTGAAGCTGCAGGTTCACGACAGCGTATCCCTGATGGGGACGTCGCTGTCCGACATCTCGGGCGATGCGGCGGTGATCTACGACGTGCGGCACTTCTCGGGGGATCGGGTCTTCAGCCGGTTTGCCGTGCACAACATCGTCGAGGCCGACGCACCGAGCGCCGCGGAGACGCCCGACGTCATCGCGATCTCGGCGCAATCCCAGGCGTTTCAAAGCCTCAATGCCGTAGCAGGTTCTTCCGGATCCGAGAACCTCGGTGCGTGTTTTGCACTTTATACGCGGGATCAAAACAAGAAGACGTTGTTCGGCTACTTCTTCTGGACCTGGCAAGCCACCGCCAGTTGAGGCAAGCGCCCCGGCCACTCGCTCCGAAGCCGGACGGAGGCGATCCAGCCGGCAAGTCTTGCACGGCGCCTGACCGGGCGCCGCCCCTTTCCGCGACAGAACTCGAATGGAGCACCACGTATGACAGCCGATCTTGGAAGCATCAATCTCGACCCGACCGCGCAGCAAATCGACATCCTGGCCGTAATCGACACGGAATACATCAAGACGAGGTACCCGAATCCGAGCAAGCAGCCCGGGGCACCGACCGCCATCGACCATCGCGCCGTACGCCTGCTTTACACCGGGGCACGCGGTGGGGCGATCGGAAATGGCGCCGCTGAATCACGTCTGACGCTGTTACCGGGCGACACCGTTTCACTCAGGGCGGTGTCCCTCTATGGGAACGCGGACGAGGCCGTGCTCGTTTATCAGGTTTCGCACCTCTTCGGCCAGCAGGTTTTCAACCAGTTCACGCAGGACTTCCTTGAAGTGACGGCCGTGCAGCTGAACCCTGAAACGTCCGACGGCCTGCCGCCGCTGAAGAAGTCGCACACTTTCGTCAGCATCGGTGCCAAGGCACGAACGAGCGGGATAGAAACGCTTGGCGCCTGCTTCGGACTCTATACGCTGGAACGAAGTACACAGGAGCTGGTGGGATATTACTGGTGGGACTGGTTCGTCATGTGCTCGTGATATTTGCCTGCCATTGGCGTGCTTCGCAAAGGCTGCGAGCAAGGGGCACAAGACGGACCGGCGGCATCCGCGACATCCGCCAGCGTCGGCTGTGGCGCCGATCCATCCGCACCGGATGCACACATGCCGCCATCGCAGCCCGCAAACGCGTCATTGGCGGGGTTCCCCGCGGGCGAAGCACGCGCGCGATCCCGGTCTCGCGCTCAGCCAACCTGAGCCGACCGGGATCTCGCGCACCCGCGACTCACGAACGGGCAGCGCTTCACGTCCGCATCCGGAGTGTGTGCGTCAACGCCGCCGCCCCACGGGCGGGATGGCCTGTTGCTCGAAATTCTCCTAAGCTTTGAGTTTCGTCCGCCGCGGCACACGCGGCGGTTCCCGTTCACTCCTCTCCCGTCACGCTCATGCACATCGATCTGAAAGGCAAGACCGCGGTCGTCACCGCTTCCACCGCCGGCATCGGGCTCGCGATCGCCGAAGGGCTCGCGCGCGCCGATGCGCGCGTCGTCGTCAACGGCCGCAGCGACGCGTCGGTGCAATCGGCGCTCGCGCAACTGCGCGCGGCAGTGCCCGGCGCAAGCTTCGAGGGCGTCGCCGCCGACCTGTCCGACGCAGCCGGCGTCGCGCGCATCACGCAGCACACGCCCGAGGCCGACATCCTCGTCAACAATGCGGGCATCTACGGCCTGAAGGCGTTCTTCGAGATCGACGACGCCGAGTGGGAACATTACTTCCAGATGAACGTGATGTCCGGCGTGCGGCTCGCACGGCATTACCTGAAGGGGATGATCGAACGCAATGCCGGGCGCGTCGTGTTCATTTCGTCGGAATCGGGCCTGAACATCCCGGTCGACATGATTCATTACGGGTTCACGAAAACCGCGCAACTGTCGATCGCGCGCGGCCTCGCGAAGCTCGCCGCCGGCACCAGCGTCACCGTCAATTCGGTGCTGCCGGGGCCGACGATGTCGGACGGCGTGCGCGCGATGCTGAAGGAAACGGCCGACGCATCCGGCCGCAGCGTCGACGACGTGGCCGTGGAGTTCGTGCGCAATCACCGCTCGAGCTCGATCATCCAGCGGCCCGCGACGCCCGAGGAAGTCGCGAACCTGGTGGTCTACGTGTGCTCGCCGCAGGCTTCGGCGACGACCGGCGCCGCGCTGCGTGTCGATGGCGGCGTGGTCGATACGATTGCGTAACGGCCGGCGCCCGCGGGCCGCCGCGCACTAGCGCGAAGCGGCCTTGCCCGGCTGGAGCGCGCCCTTGCGATCGGCGTCCATGCAGGTGTCGAAGCCGTGCTGCGTGACGACGCCGGCCTTGTCGAACACGACGAAGTACGTCCGGTGATCGTTGCCGTGCTCGATGAAGTAGTTGTAGCAGACGCCGCTGCCGTTGCGGACCATCCAGACGCTGCGCGGGTTGCCGGCCGCGCGGACGACATCGGCGCGCGTCGCGCCGTGCCGCGACGCGGCCCGCGCAAGCGGCGTGCGCGAATACGAGAACGGCAGCCACGCGTCGAACCAGGCGCAACCGTGCAACATCAGGCAGCCTGCGGCCAGAGACAGCATCGCTGCGGGACGGGACATCGGAATCAATCGCATGCTTGGGGAAAATCTGCTGCGCCATGCCGGCGTGATCGAAAGCCCCATGCTACTCGACCTTTGGGTCCGGATCGAAAAGAAATGTAGAGATCTTTATACAAATCCCTGCAGGTCATGCCCGCGCGCAAGCCCGGTCGTTGCGGCCCGCGCATGCTTGTACGCGCATCGAACCCGCCGCGCCGATGCGTCAAATCGGCACAACGTCGCGCATCGTCACGCGATCCACTCGGCCCACAGCATCGTCAGCACCGTCATCAGCGCGGGGCCGACGAACAGCCCGATCAGGCCGAACGTCTCGGCGCCGCCGAGGATGCCGAACAGCACCAGCAGGAATGGCAGCCGCGTCGAGCCGCCGATCAGCACCGGCCGCACGAAATGCTCGGCGACGAACACGACGACGAAACCGAGCACGGCCACCACGACGGCCCACACCGTCGCACCCTGCACGAACAACCAGAGCGCCGCGCCGCAGAACACGATCGGCGCGCAGAACGGCAGCATCGCGGCAATCGCCGTGACGAGGCCGAGCAGCGCCGCGTGCGGGACGCCGGCCAACGCATACGCGATGCCGAGCAGCGCACCCTCGCCGAGCCCGACGACGACGAGCCCCGTCACGGTGCCGTACACGGCCTTGACCATCCGGTCGATCAGTTCCGCGCCGTTGTGCCCGAACGCGCGCCGCGCGCCCTGCAGCAATGCGCCCGACAGCTTGTGGCCCGCGCGCAGGATCACGAACAGCGTGACGAGCATGAAGCCGAATTCGAGCAGCACATGCGCGACCTTCGTGCCGAACTGCCGCCCGTACGCGAGGAATTTCTCGCTGCTGACGCCGTGCATCGCGCTGGCCGCATGCAGCGGATGGCCGAGATTGGCCTGCCACCATTCGGTGATCTGCGCCGAGCCGTAAGGCAGCCGGCTGACGACGTCCGGCAACGGAATGCCGCTGTCCTGGACCGACTTCAACCACTCGCGCAGGTCGTGCGCCTGCCCGATCGCCTGGATGGTCGCGACCGCGACCGGCAGCACGACGAGCAACGAGATCGCGGCCGTGATGACGGTCGCGATCAGCGTCGGCCGGTCACGGAACAGCCGATGCGATTCGAAGCGTTTGAGCAGCGGCCACATCGCGATGGCGATCACGCAGGCCCATGCGATGGCGGGAATGAAGTCGCGGATGATCCACAGCGCGAGCACCAGCAGCGCCGCATACAGCACGACGCGGGCAATCTGCTGCGCGCGCGGCCGTGCGGCGGAATCGGGAGACGACGGGACATGTGCGCCCATGGCACCTCTGTCGAAATGAAAAATGGCGGTTCGCGCAGGCAACCGGCCTGCATGAACCGCCATTCTATCCATCGGCGCCGGATCGGCGACGCGCAATATGCGCGCGCCGTGTCGTGAAGGCGGCTCAGGCCGCCTTGTCGGCGATCCGGTAACGCTCGAGCCAGTGCGCGTACGGCGCGGGCAGCGTCCACGACGGACGCTCGACGCCGAGCTGCTTGGCCGCGTAGTACGGCCAGTGCGGATCGGCCAGATGCGCGCGGCCGACCATCACGAGATCGAGCTGCGCGTCGGCCACCACGCGGTTCGCCAGTTGCGGCGTGTCGATCCCCCATGCGGACGACACCGGCAGCCCGGCCTCGCGGCGCACGCGCTCGGCGATCGGCGCGAGGAACGCCGGGCCCCATGGAATCTGCGCGGCGGGTGTCGAGAAGCCGACCGACACGCTCAGCATGTCGAGCCCTTCCCGCTTCATCCGCTGCGTGAGCGCGATCGACTCGGCAAGCGTCTCTTCGTCACGGCCGTCGTATTCGATCACGCCAAGGCGCGCGGTCAACGGCAGGTGCTCGGGCCAGACCTTGCGCACGGCCGCGAGCGTGTCGACGAGGAAGCGGCCGCGATTCTCCGCCGAGCCGCCATATTCGTCGGTGCGGTGGTTCGAATGCACCGAGAAGAAGCTCTGGCCCAGGTAACCGTGCGCGAAGTGCAGTTCGAGCCACTCGAAGCCGAGATCGCGCGCACGCTTCGCCGATGCGACGAAATCGGCCTGCACGCGGACGATATCGTCGTGCGTCATTTCACGCGGCACTTTCGGCAGGTGCGCGCCGAACGGCACGGCCGACGGTGCGATGGTCTGCCAGCCGCGCGGATCGCCGTCGGCGATATGGTCGTCGCCTTCCCACGGACGGTTCGCGCTCGCCTTGCGGCCCGCATGCGCGATCTGGATGCCGGGTACCGAGCCGGCCGCCTTGATCGCCGCGACGGACGGCGCGAACGCTTCGGCCTGCGCATCGTTCCACAGCCCCGCGCAGCCCGGCGTGATGCGCCCTTCCGGGGACACGGCCGTCGCCTCCGCGATCACGAGACCCGCGCCGCCGCGCGCGATGCCGGCCAGATGCACGTGATGCCAGTCGTTGACGACGCCGTCTTCGGCGACGTACTGGCACATCGGCGGCACCGCGATACGGTTGCGCAGCGTGACATCCTTGAGTTTGAACGGTTCGAACAGGGCAGACATCCACGACTCCTTTGCTTGGTTCTGCAAAACGACAGGGAACGCGCCGCGCGATGCGCACGGCGGAACGATACGGGCCGTCGGCGGGCCGGCCGTGCCCGGCGACGAAACGGGAACGGCGCCGGACCGGCCGGCGCCATGCGGTCAGCGGCGGCCGAGCTTGGCGAGCAATGCCTCGGCAGCGGGCGCCGACGACGCGGGGTTCTGCCCCGTGATCAGCAGCCCGTCGGTGACGACGTGCGGCGCCCAGTCGGCGCTGCGCTCGAATTCCGCGCCGTTGGTCTTCAGCATGTCCTCGACGAGGAACGGCACGACTTCCGTCAGTTCGACGGCGGCTTCCTCGCTGTTGGTGAAACCCGTCGCGCGCTTGCCGCGCACCACCGATTCGCCGGTCTGCGGGTTCTTCACGTGGCGCAACACGCCCGGCGCGTGGCAGACGGCCGCGACCGGCTTGCCGGCGGCGAGCGCGCGCTCGATCAGGCCGATCGAATGCAGATCCTCGGCGAGATCCCACAGCGGGCCGTGGCCGCCCGGGTAGAACACGGCGTCGTAGTCGTCCACCGACACGTCGGTCAGCTTGTGCGTCGACGCGAGCTGCGCCTTGGCTGCCGCATCGGCGTCGAAGCGGCGCGTGGCGTCGGTCTGCGCGGACGGATCGCTGCTTTTCGGGTCGAGCGGCGGCTGGCCGCCCTTCGGCGATGCGAGCGTCAGTTCGACGCCCGCATCCTTGAACGCGTAGTACGGCGCGGCCAGTTCCTCGAGCCAGAAGCCGGTCTTCTTGCCGGTGTCGCCGAGCGTGTCGTGCGAGGTCAGGACAACCAGAATCTTCATGATCGGACACTCCTTCGAAAATGAACGGGGGAACAGGGCCGCGCAACCGGCGATGGCCGGTCGGCGCGGTACGCCTGTCGGTTAGTCAGCGCTGGCGCGTCATCGTGCGATCGATCGCGCCGAATACCACGCCTCTATTAGACCAGTCGTCTAGAAATGAGCCAAATAAAACGACGGCGTCTCGCCGCATGGACAGCATCGCAGCACGAAATGGCATTTTCGCGTCCGTGTCGTCCACGCCCGAATACGCCGTCGCATTCATGAGGACGGATGATAGGACGGATTAGACCGGTCGTCTAGAAAAACGGGCATTCGCCCCTGCCGCCGTCATGGCCTTTCCATCACGCCCGATGCTGGACCCGGCCCGGCAACGCGCGCGGGGCCGATCACGCCCCGCACCGTTCCCGCGCCGGCTAGCCGCGCAGCGGGCCGTCGGTGTCGCCGGTCTCGATGACCGGCGCCTCGAGCCGATGCTCGTGCACGCCGTCGCCCAGCAGCCGCAGCATGAGTTCCGCCAGCGCGCGCCCCGACGCATGCCCGGTCGGCTGCACGACGGCCGTCACGCGATACGGATGCGTGACGTCCGGCGGCACGCCGTCATAGACGATCAGCGACATGTCCGCGCCCAGGCGCAACCCGCTGTCCGCGAGCACACGGAACGCGCCGCCGCCCGCGATGTTGTTGTCGACGAGCAGCGCCGTCGGCCGCTCGTCTCGCGCGAGCAATGCCCGCATGGCCTGCCACCCGCCATCGTGCGTGAACGGGCACTCGACGAGCAGCGCCGGATCGGGTTCGATGCCCGCTTCGCGCAACGCCGACAGAAAACCGGCGCGCCGCTGTGCGGCGAAATTCAGCACCAGCGGCGCGCTGATCATCGCGATGCGCCGATGCCCGAAGGCGATCAGCCTGCGCACCGCATCGCGCGCGCCGGCCTCGTTGTCGAAATCGAACCACGCGTACGGTTCGGCCGCCTGCGTGCGGCCGTACGCGACGTACGGAAACGCGCTCGATTGCAGGTACGCGATGCGCGGATCGTCGACGAGCGTGCGCGCGACGATCAGCCCGTCGACCAGTTTGCCGTCGACGATCCGCCGATAGGTCTCCAGCTCCGCGTTCGGTCGCGCGGACGCGATGATGAAATCGAGATTGCGCTCGGCGAGCCGCTCGGTCATGCCCGCGACAACCTCGCCGAAACGCGGATCGCCAAGATCGCCCGCACCGAACGGATAAACGATTCCGATCATGTCCGCTCGACCGGTCGCCAGCCGGCGCGCGGTCGGATCGGCCACGTAGCCCATTTCCCGCGCCGCCCGCGCGACGCGTTCGCGGGTTGCCTCGCTGACGTCGTCGTAACCGTTCAACGCGCGGCTGACCGTCGTGCGCGACAGCCCGAGCGCATCCGATAGCGCCTTCAGATTCACCTTCACCGTCGTTCCTCGCCCTTCATGCGCCGCACGGCATGCCGATTGGCGGCAATTGTTTCCTGTCGGTAGTGATTACCGTCAAATAATTATCTTTTGACGTCCAAACCGGTTTGAAATAGCATCCAAACCGGTTTGGACATCGATGCCCACTCAGCCGTTCACTTTCACCTTCCCAGGAAACGACGACGAGATGACATACTTTCCCTTTTTCCGCCCGGCGACGACCCGGCGTTTGCTGCTCGCTGGCGGCGCACTCGCCGCCTTCGCGTCCGTCGCGCACGCGCAGTCCGGCGGCACGGGCGCGCCCATGCCCACGCCTCACTCCCAGCAAGCCTACGATCCCGAAGGCAACTTCACGATGCGCTGGACGCGCGCGGACATCCGCCAGATCGTCGCGCAATCGCACACCGCCGGCGCCGACCGGAACTCGCTGCCGCAAGCGCTGACGATGCCGGACATCCCGCAGGATTTCCCGCTGATCAACTCGAACGTGTGGGTGTGGGACACCTGGCCGCTGGCCGACCTGCGCGCCAACCAGCTCAGCTACAAGGGCTGGGAGGTGATCTTTTCGCTCACCGCCGATCCGCACGCGGGCTACACGTTCGACGACCGTCACGTCCATGCGCGCATCGGCTTCTTCTACCGCCGCGCGGGCATCCCCGCGTCGCAGCGCCCCGCGAACGGCGGCTGGACCTGGGGCGGCCACCTGTTCCCGGACGGCGCGAGCGCCAGGGTGTTCGGCACCGCGCCGATGACCAACAACGCCGAATGGTCGGGCTCGGCTCGCCTCACGCACGGTGACAACGTCAGCCTCTACTACACCGCGACGTCGTTCAACCGCTCGGCACCCGGCGGCGCCGACATCACGCCGCCGCAGGCGATCATCACGCGCACCGACGGCCACATCCATGCCGACGACAAGCACGTGTGGTTCAGCGGCTTCGACGATCACAAGGCGCTGCTGGAGCCCGACGGCAAGTACTACCAGACCGGCCAGCAGAACACCTACTTCTCGTTCCGCGATCCGTTCGTGTTCACCGACCCCGCGCATCCGGGCAAGACCTACATGGTCTTCGAAGGCAACACGGGCGGCCCGCGCGGCGCGCGCACCTGTACCGACGCCGACCTGGGCTACGCGGCGAACGATCCGTACAAGGAGGATCTCAACGCGGTGATGAATTCGGGCGCAGTGTATCAAAAGGCCAATGTCGGCCTCGCGATCGCCACGAACCCGCAACTGACCGAGTGGAAGTTCCTGCCGCCGATCCTGTCGGCGAACTGCGTCGACGACCAGACCGAGCGGCCGCAGATCTACCTGAAGGACGGCAAGTACTACCTGTTCACGATCAGCCACCGCACGACGATGGCGGCCGGCGTCGACGGCCCGGACGGCGTGTACGGCTTCGTCGGCAACGGGATCCGCAGCGACTTCCTGCCGCTGAACGGCGGCAGCGGGCTCGTGCTCGGCAACCCGACCGACTTCTCCGCGCCGGCCGGTGCGCCGTATTCGCAGGATCCGAACCAGAACCCGCGCGAATTCCAGTCGTATTCGCACTACGTGATGCCGGGCGGGCTCGTCGAGTCGTTCATCGATGCGATCGGCCCGCGCCGCGGCGGCACGCTCGCGCCGACGGTGAAAGTGCGCATCAACGGCACGTCGACGGCGGTCGACCGCGCCTACGGAAGCGGCGGGCTCGGCGGCTACGGCGACATCCCCGCGAACCTGCCTGCAACCGGGGCCGGCCACAACGACGGCAGCAGCCATGTCAATTAGGATAACCAACTATAAAGAAAGCTGGTAAAGGCCCGGGGTCGAGGAGGCGCATATCGCGCGTGTCGCGTGTGCGCCTCCCTTTTTTCTTCGAACACACGCGCGTGCCGCCGTTGAACGCGGCATGCGCCCCTTGCCCGCTTCGCCCGACGAAGCACGGTACCGCGCATGAATTCGACGTCTTTCCGCCTTACCTTCCGGATCGCCCGGTTGCTGCTCGCCTGCCTGGCGTGCTCGCAGGTCGCCGCCGCCCCGTGCGACGCACCGGCCGGCCAGGGCACGCCGCAATGGCGGCCCGCGCTTCACTACACGCCGCAGCGCAACTGGATGAACGATCCGAACGGGCTCGTCTACGACAACGGTCGTTATCACCTGTTCTATCAATACAATCCGCTCGGCAACGACTGGGGCAACATGTCGTGGGGCCATGCGACGAGCACCGATCTCGTCCACTGGCGCGAAGAGCCGGTCGCGATGCGCGCGAACGCATCGGAGGAAATCTTCTCCGGCTCGATCGTCGCCGACACGCTGAACACGTCCGGTCTCGGCCAACCGGGCCGCACGCCGCTCGTCGCGCTGTATACGAGCGTCTACAAGCCCGGCTCGGGTCACGCACCGGGCGTCCAGGCCCAGTCGCTCGCGTACAGCCTCGACCAGGGCACGACCTGGCAGCCGTATGCGCACAACCCGGTGCTCACGCTCGATCCGGAATCGAAGGAATTTCGCGACCCGAAAGTGTCGTGGTATGCGCCGGGCGGCTACTGGCTGATGACGACGGTCGTCGCCGACGCGCACGTCGTGAAGCTCTATCGCTCCGACGACCTGATCCACTGGAATTTCCTGAGCGACTTCACGCGGCCGGGCGTGCCGCACGACGGCGCGCTGTGGGAAATGCCGGACCTCGTGCCGCTGCCGCTCGACGACGATCCGCAACGCATCAGGTGGGTCATGATCGTCAACGTCAACCCGTGGTCGATCGCGGGCGGTTCCGGGGCGATGTATTTCGTCGGCGATTTCGACGGCCGCACGTTCGTGCCCGACCACATTGCGCCCGCCGGCTCCGATCCCGCGCAATTCCGCTGGGTCGATCACGGCGCGGACTTCTACGCGGCCGGCACGTTCTCGGGCGCGCCCGGCGCGCGGCCCGTCGCGATCGCGTGGATGAGCAACTGGGATTACGCGGCGAAAGCGCCGACTGCGCCGTGGCGCGGCGCGACCACCCTGCCGCGCGAACTGTCGCTGAAGACGATCGACGGCGAGCCGACGCTCTTCGTCACGCCGGCGGCCGCATTCGATGCGTGGGCGGACAGCCGGCCCGTCGTGCACGAAGGCGACCTCACGGTCGACTCCGCGACGCGCGTGCTGCCGGCCGCGACACGCGGCGTGGTCCAGCGCATCACGGTGACGATGGCGCCGCGGCAAGCGGCGCGCGCCGGCCTGATCGTCCGGGGTTCCGCCGACGGGTCGACCGGCACCCGGATCGTCTACGACACGGCGAAACGCACGCTGACGCTCGACCGTTCCCGCTCGGGCGAAACGCATTTCGCCGACAAGTTCAGCCGCGAGCACATCGTGGACCTGCCGCTCGAGCGCGGCCAAGTGCGGCTCGAGATCGTCGTCGATCGCGGCTCGGTCGAAGTGTTCGCGAACGGCGGCCGCGTGGCGCTGACCGACCTGGTCTTTCCGCCGCTCGATGCGGACCGCGTCGCCGTGTTCGCCGAGCACGGCCGCGCGACATTCTCCGGGCTCACGGTAACGCAGCTCGAGGCCGGCGCCTGCGCCGCCCGCTAGGCGCGATTCGCCTGCTCCGTCCCGCGCGTGGCGGGGCCGTCCGCCGGGCGCCGCGGCGCCCGGCGAACGGCCTTCGTCGGTGTCGCGGATCAGAGCAGGCCCATCCCGCCCGACGCGATGATTTCCGCGCCGACGATGAACGCCGATTCCGCCGCGCTCAGGTGCAGCACCGTCGACGCGATTTCTTCCGGCGTACCGAAACGACCGACCGGGACGAGGCCCTTGATCTTGTCGGCCGTCTCGTCGAGCGTCGCCGCATCGAGCCCGAGCTTGCCGTACAGCGGCGTCTGCACCGGTCCCGGGCTGACGACGTTCACGCGCACGCCGTGCGGCAACAGTTCCGTCGACAGCGTCTTCGCGAACGAATTGACGGCCGCCTTGCTCGCCGCGTACACCGACGAGCCGGGCATCCCGATGTGCGCGTTGATCGAACCGTTGATCACGATCGACGCGCCGCGGTTCAGCAGCGGCACCAGCGACTGGATCTGGAAATACGCGCCCTTCACGTTGGTGTTGAACACGAGGTCCCACATGGCCTCGTCGCTGTCGGCGAACGGCGCGAGCTTCGCGACGCCCGCGTTGATGAACACGGCGTCGAGCCGGGCGCCCGCCGTCGCGATCGCGTCGGCCAGCGCGCGCGCCGACGCGACGCTGCCGGCCTCGTTGCGGATCGCCAGCGCGCCTTCGCCGAGCGATTGCCGGGCGGCTTCCAGCGTCTGGGCGTCGCGCCCGGTGATGATGACCCGCGCGCCTTCGGCCGCGAATGCCTTGGCGGCCGCCAGGCCGATGCCGCTGTTGCCGCCCGTGACGAGGACCGTTTTTCCTTCGAAGCGTTGCATGATGTTCTCCTGTGAACCGGTGAGTTGACCGTGAACACAGGATGCGCCCGGCGTGCGGCCTTGCCGTACGACGGGCGCGACGAACATGTTCGAAAACATCGAACATGTTTGGGCGGCCGCTTCAGCCGACGACGTCGATCCCGTCGAGCAGCCGCTGCGCAAGGCGCGGCTCGCGCAGTTGCTCGAGCCACCATTGCAGCGCGCGGCCGTCGCGTTCGCCATGCCACGCCACGTACAGCAGATTCGGCTCGCGCGGATCGGCCGTCTGTTTCTCGACCAGTTCGCCGCGCGCAAGCAGCGACGTGACACGCCGGCGCGGCACCCAGCCGACCCCGAGCGCGTCGCGCTGCGCGAGGATCTTCGCGCGCATCGACGGCACCGCGAGCACGGGCTGGCCGCCGAGCAGCCCGTACGCACGGCCGGCCGCGCGCCGCGACGAATCGGCGACGACGACCGCGCGATGCGCGCCGATCGCGTCGCGCGTCAGCACGCCGCCCGCGGCGGCCAGCGGATGGCGCGGCGACACCGCGAATACCCATTCCATCGCGCCGAGCTCGAACCATTTGAAGCCGGGAATCGCCGGCGGCTCGTTGGTCGCGCCGACCACCAGGTCCGCGCGGCCGTCGCGCAGCGCTTCCCAGGTGCCGCCGAGCACTTCGTGCGTGAAGCGCAGCGACACGCCGGAATCGAGCGCGTCGAACGCGCGGACGACCGGCAGCAGCGTGTCGAACTCCAGCACCTCGTCGCTGACGATCCACAGCCGGTCCTCCCAGCCGCTCGCGATCTGCCGGACGCGCTGCGTGAGCCGCGCGACGTCCAGCGCCAGCCGTGCCGCCTCGTCGGCCAGCACCTGTCCGGCCGGCGTGAGCTGCAGTCGGTAGCCGCGCCGGTCGAACAGCAGCGCGTCGAACCGCGTTTCGAGCTGGCGCGCCGCGTGCGACACCGTCGACGGCGCCTTGCCGAGCCGCGCGGCCGCACGCGACAGGCTGCCGGTGGCACGGATCGCGTCGAGCAGCGCCAGTTCGTCTTCGGACAGCATGAGGTCGCTCCAGGGGTAAGGGTGTCGTGGATCGTAAGGCAGCAGCGGCCTGCGGTCCAATCGCGCGATGCGGGGGGGCGCTCGCACCGGCACGCTGCCGATCCGTCCGCCGACTTCCGGTATCCTGATTGGCATTGAATCGTCACGATCGAGGTTACCACTGCGATGGACATCGCGATCCGCATCGAAGGCCGTCACGACCTGACGGGGCAGATCTTCCGGCAGCTGCGCACGGCGATCGTCGACGGGCGCCTCGAAGGCGGCGCGCGGCTGCCGTCGACGCGCGATCTCGCGAAACAGCTCGGCGTGTCGCGCAAGACGACGCTCGACGCGTTCGAGCGCCTCGTCGCCGAGGGCTACCTGACTACGCGCGCGGGCGACGGCACGTTCATCGCGGACGGCCTCGCGCGCGTGCCGCACGCGGCGGCGATGCCGGCGCCGTCGATCGTCGACGCCACGCCGCGTGTCGATGCGGTCGACGCCCGCGCGCTGTGGAACGACCTGCCCGACGCGCTCGCGATGCCCGCGCCGCAGGATGCGCCGGGCTTCGACTTCCGCGGCGGCGTGACCGACAAGACGCTGTTCCCGTTCGACGCGTGGCGGCGCTGCCTGCATCACGCGCTGCGCCAGCAGGCGCGCGGCCGCGGCCAGTATCACGACCCGGCCGGCGACCCGCAGCTGCGCGGCGCGATCGCGCGCTACGTCGCGTTCAGCCGCGCGGTCGCGTGCGGCTGGGACGACGTGCTCGTCACGCACGGCGCGCAACAGGCGCTCGACCTGCTCGCGCGTGTCGTCGTGCGGCCTGGCGACGTGGTCGCGGTCGAGGATCCCGGTTATCCGCCCGCGCGCGCCGCGTTCGCATCGCTCGGCGCGACCGTGATCGGCGTACCTGTCGACGCGCACGGCCTCGTCACCGGCCGCCTGCCCGACGAAGCCCGGCTCGTCTACGTGACGCCGTCGCACCAGTTCCCGCTCGGGATGCCGATGACGCTGGAACGGCGCATCGCGCTGCTCGAATGGGCGCAGCGCCGCCGCGCGGTGATCATCGAGGACGACTACGACGGCGAATTCCGCTTCGAGGGCCGGCCGGTCGAATCGCTGAAGAGCCTCGACCGCACGGGCCTCGTCGCGTACGTCGGCACGTTCTCGAAGACGATCTTTCCCGAACTGCGGATCGGCTACGCGATTCCGCCGCGCGCGCTGCGCGGCGCGCTGGCCAAGGCGAAGCAAATCGTCGACTGGCACACCTGCACGCTGACGCAGGCGGCGCTCGCGCGCTTCATGCTCGAAGGCGATTTCGCCCGGCACCTGAAGCGCGTGCAGAAGCACTACGACGCGCGACGCAAGATGCTGATCGCGCATCTGCGCGGCGAACTCGCGCCGTGGTTCGACGCGATCGTGCCGACCGCCGGCATCCACCTCGCCGCGCACCTGAAGCCGGGCCTCGACGAAGCGGCGCTCGTCCTCGCGGCGCGTGCGCAGGACATCGGCCTGTACGGAATCTCGGCGTTTCACGTCGGCGTGCCGGTGCGCGCGGGGCTGCTGTTCGGCTATGGCGGGATCGACGCGCTGCGCATCGACACGGCGCTCGCGAAACTGGCCGGGCTGCTCGGTGCGGGCGCGGCCGGCGGACCATCACTGGTTACCTGAATTTCCACAGAATTGGCTATTCAAGCAGGCCAGTCGGTTTCGTAAAGTGGGTCCTGTCGCGCCGCCACGGCGCCACCCACCGAAAAGGACCTGCCATGCAACCGCGCCTGAACTTCTATACCGCCAGCCCGAACGCCATCAAGGTGATGCGCAACGCCGAGGACTTCATCGCGAAGAGCTCGATCGAGAAGCCGCTCGCCGAACTCGTCCGCCTGCGCGCGTCGCAGATCAACGGCTGTGCATTCTGTGTCGACATGCACACGACCGACGCGCGCAAGGGCGGCGAAACCGACCGCCGTCTCGCGACCGTCGTCGTGTGGCGCGAAACGCCGTTCTTCACCGAGCGCGAACGCGCGGCGCTGGAATGGACCGAGGCGCTGACGCTGGTGGCCGACAACCACGTGCCGGACGCCGTCTGGGAAGCCGTCAAGCCGCACTTCACCGACGAGGAACTGTTCGACCTGTCGATGCTGATCGCGACGATCAACACGTGGAACCGCTTCGCGATCGCGTTCCGCAAGATGCCCGAGTAAGGAACCGGCAATGACCCGCTCCCCGCTCCATCGCACCGTTCTGGGCGCCGCGCTCGTGCTCGGCGCCGCGCTGCCGGCCGCCGCCTTCGCGCACGATGCCGGCGACAGCGTTCACGCGATCATGCAGCAGGCCGTGCCCGAAGCGCCCGGCAAGCGCGTCGTCGTCGCGACCGTCGACTATGCGCCCGGCCAGGCGTCCGCCCCACACCGGCACCTCGGCTCGGTGTTTGCCGTCGTGTCGAAAGGCGAAGTGCTGTCGCAGGTGAACGACGGCCCGCTGCGCCGCTACCGCGCCGGCGAGGGCTGGTACGAGGCACCCGGCTCGCGCCACCCGGTGTCGCGCAACGCAAGCGCGACCGAGCCCGCGCAGCTCGTCGTGTTCGGCCTGACCGGCGAGCACGAACCGCTGAAGTCGCCGATCGATCGGTAACCCCTTGGCGGGGCGCGTGCGCTACCGCTGGCGCGCGCCCGCTCGCCCTTTTCCCCGTTAACTGCTCCCTACATGCCACCGGCGGCGCACTGCGTGCCGCGACGTGGCGCCCCGCGCGTCCGTGGCCGGATTCGACGCGCGCCTGATCGAGATCAAGGGCGGCGAAAACCCTTCCTTGAAATTAACTAACTCATCAATTAGCGTCGATTTCATGAACGCGAAAGCCACCGTCGCCAGGCCGCGCGGGCGCCGCCCGTCGGTGGACGATTTCGACCTGCGCGGCCATATGCTCGACGTCGCGATCGCGTTGTTCGCCGAGCGCGGCATCGCCGCGACGACGGTCGCGCAGATCGCGGCGGCCGCCGGCGTCACGTCGGCGATGGTCCACTACTACTTCACGAACCGCGAGCAGTTGCTCGACGCGATCGTCGAGGAGCGGCTCGCGCAGGTCATCGCGTTCGTGTGGCGGCCGACCGAACCGCGGATCGAGAACGATCCGTTCGCGCTCGTCGCCGAACTCGTCGACCGCTTCTTCGACGTCACGCACCGCATGCCGTGGCTGCCGTCGATCTGGCTGCGCGAGATCGTCCACGAAGGCGGGTTGCTGCGCGAGCGGATGGTCCGGCGCATCCCGCTCGACCATATCGGCGGCTTCGCCGAACGCATCCGCGCCGCGCAGCAGGCCGGCACGCTGAATCCCGCGCTCGAACCGGCGTTCCTGTTCCACTCGATCATCGCGCTCGTGATGCTGCCGCTCGCCACCGCGAAGCTGTGGCACAGCGCGCGCGGCCTGCCGCCGATCGACCGCGACACGTTGCACCGGCACGTGCGCGCGCTGCTCGGCTCGGGCATGCAGCCGCCCGCGGCCGCGCCGCGCGCACGCGGCCCGTCGCCGCGGAGGCCGTCGTGAACGCGACCCGCTCGCGCCTGCCGGCGCTGGCCGCCGCGATCGCGCTGCTCGCCGGCTGCGAACGCTCGACGGGTAGCGGCACGACCTACCAGGGTTATGTCGAAGGCGAATTCGTGTACCTGTCGTCGTCGCAGTCGGGCACGCTCACGCAACTGGCGGTCGAGCGGGGTCAGGCCGTCGCCGCCGGCACGCCGGCGTTCTCGCTCGAAGCCGTCAGCGAAACGGCCGCGCTGCGCCAGGCGCAGCATCAGCTCGAGGCCGCACGCGCGCAGCTGGCCGACCTGCAGACCGGCAAGCGTCCGCCGGAAATCGCCGTCACGCAGGCGCAGCTCGCGCAGGCCAGCGCACAAGCTGCGCGGGCCGCCGCGCAACTCGCGCGCGACGAACGCCAGTACGCGGCCGGCGGCCTGTCGAAGCAGCAACTCGACGATTCGCGCACGGCCGCGCAGACGACGGCCGCGCAGATGCGCGAGCTGCAAAAGCAGGTCGACGTCGCGCGCCTGCCGGGCCGCGCGCAACAGGTCGCCGCGCAAGCCGCACAGGTCGACGCCGCGCAGGCGGCCGTGGCCGAAGCGCAATGGAAGCTCGACCAGAAGCGCGTTGCCGCGCCGGGCGCCGGACGCGTGTACGACACGCTGTACCGCGTCGGCGAATGGGTGCAGGCCGGCAACCCGGTCGTGCAGATGTTGCCGCCGCAGAACCTGAAGGTGCGCTTCTTCGTGCCGGAAGCGGCCATCGCCTCGCTCGCGCCGGGGCACACGGTCGCGATCCATTGCGACGGCTGCGCGGCCGACGTGCCCGCGCGCATCACCTATGTGTCGAGCGAGGCCGAATACACGCCGCCCGTCATCTACAGCAACGAGAGCCGCACCAAGCTCGTGTTCATGATCGAGGCGCGCCCCGCCGCCGCCGATGCGCCGAAGCTGCATCCGGGCCAGCCCGTCGCCGTGAGCGTGCGATGAACGCGCCGCCCGCCCCGTACGCGATCGACGTCGACCGGTTGAACAAGCGGTTCGGCGACAAGCACGTCGTGAAGGACGTGTCGCTGCGCGTCGCGCGCGGCGAGATCTTCGGTTTTCTCGGACCGAACGGCAGCGGCAAGACGACGTCGATCCGGATGATGTGCGGATTGCTCACGCCGGATGCGGGCAGCGGAACCTGCCTCGGCTACGACATCGTGCGCGACAGCGCGCAGATCAAGCGGCGCGTCGGCTACATGACGCAGCGCTTCTCGTACTGGGAAGACCTGTCGATCCGCGAGAACCTCGACTTCGTCGCCCGCGTGTACGGGATGCGCGACCGCAAGGCGGCCGTCGCGCGCGCGCTCGACGGGCTCGGCCTCGCGAGCCGCGCCGACCAGCTCACGGGCGCGCTGTCGGGCGGCTGGAAGCAGCGCCTCGCGCTGGCCGCATGCATGCTGCACGAGCCCGAGCTGCTGCTGCTCGACGAGCCGACCGCCGGCGTCGACCCGGCCGCGCGCCGCGATTTCTGGGAGGAGCTGCACCGGCTCGCCGCGCGCGGGATCTCGGTGCTCGTCAGCACGCACTACATGGACGAGGCCGAGCGCTGCCACAAGCTCGCGTACATCGCGTACGGCGAACTGCTCGCGCAAGGCACGTCGGCCGAGATCCTCGCATCGCAAGGGCTTGCGACCCGCGCGATCGCCGGCGAGCACCTGACCGAATTGTCCGCGCGGCTGCGCACGATGCCGGGCGTCGACCAGACGGTCGTGTTCGGCTCGGCGCTGCACGTGAGCGGCCGCGACCACGCGCGGCTCGACGCGACGCTCGAACAGGTCGCCCGCGATACGCCGCTGCAGGTCGTGCCGATCGACACCGGGCTCAAGGACGTGTTCATCTACATGATGGGCCGCGCGTCCGCGCCGCCCGGCCGGGTGTCGCCATGAATGCGTGGGCGGGCCTGCGCGGATCGTTCTCGGTCGCGCGCTGGTGGAGCATCGTGCTGAAGGAGTTCCTGCAGCTGCGCCGCGATCGCGTGACCTTCGCGATGATCGTCGGCGTGCCGATCATCCAGCTCGCGCTGTTCGGCTTCGCGATCAACACCGATCCGAAGCACCTGCCGACCGCCGTGATCGTCGCCGACGGCAGCCCGTTCGCGCGCAGCTTCATCGCCGCGATGCGCAATTCCGCGTACTTCGACATCGTCGACACCTTGCCCGACGAGGCGGCCGGCCGCCGTGCGCTCGCACGCGGCGACGTGCAGTTCGTGCTGAGCGTGCCGGCCGATTTCTCGCGGCGGCTGCTGCGCGGCGAGCGCCCGGCGCTGCTGGTCGAGGCGGACGCGACCGACCCCGTCGCCACGGCGTCGGCGATCGGCGCGCTGCCGGGCCTCGTGCAACCGGTCGCCAACAAGGACCTGACGGGGCCGCTCGCGCACCTGAACGGTCGCCCGGCCGCGTTCGACGTCGTGCTGCACCGGCTGTACAACCCGGAAGGCATCACGCAGTACAACGTCGTGCCGGGCCTGATGGGCGTGATCCTGACGATGACGATGGTGATGATGACGGGTCTCGCGATCACGCGCGAACGCGAGCGCGGCACGATGGAGAACCTGCTCGCGACGCCCGTGCGGCCGCTCGAGGTGATGACGGGCAAGATCGTCCCGTACGTGCTGATCGGGCTGATCCAGGTGTCGATCATCGTCGCCGCGTCGCGCTTCGTGTTCGACGTGCCGTTCGTCGGCGGCGTGTTCGCGCTGTACCTGTCGGCACTGCTGTTCATCGCCGCGAACCTGACGGTCGGCATCACGCTGTCGTCGCTCGCGCAGAACCAGTTGCAGGCGATGCAGCTCGCGGTGTTCTACTTCCTGCCGAACATCCTGCTGTCGGGTTTCATGTTCCCGTTCGCCGGCATGCCGAAGTGGGCGCAGGTCATCGGCAACCTGCTGCCGCTCACCTACTTCAACCGCCTCGTGCGCGGCATCCTGCTGAAAGGCAACGGCTGGGCCGACCTGTGGCCGTCCGTGTGGCCGGTCGCGCTGTTCACCGTCGTCGTGATGGGCGTCGCGCTGCGCTTCTACCGGCGCACGCTCGATTAGGCGGCATGCGATGACACCGGCCCCGCATCGCCCCTTCCGCACTGCCGCCGGCTGCGCATTGGCCGCCGCGGCGCTGCTCGTCGCCGGATGCGCGGTCGGGCCGGACTTCCGCCCGCCCGCCGCACCGGCCGCGCGGCAGTACACGCGCGGCGAGCTGCCCGCGACGACGGCCGCCGCCAGCGGCCCGGCCGGCGACGCGCAGATTTTCTCGTCGGCCGACCACACGCCGCGGCGCTGGTGGACACGGTTCGGCTCCGAACCGTTGAACCGGCTCGTCGACACCGCGTGGCAAAACAGCCCGACGCTCGCCGAAGCCCGCGCGCGGCTCGACGAAGCGCGGCAGAACCATGCGGCCGAAGCCGGCGCGACGATGCTGCCGCGTGTCGACGCGAACCTGTCCGCCACGCGCGAGCAAGTCGATACCACCGCGTTCGGGCTGCCGGCCAACGTGCCGAACCCCGGGCCGTTTACGCTGTACGACGCGTCGGTCAGCGTGTCGTACGTGCTCGATGTGTTCGGCGGCAACCGGCGCGCGCTCGAAGCACTGCGTGCGCAGGTCGACTATCAGGCCTACACGCTCGACGCCGCACGGCTGACGCTTGCGGGCAACGTCGTCGCCACCGCGATCCTGCGCGCCTCGCTCGCGCAACAGGTCGCGCTCACGCGGCAGCTCGTCGACGCGCAGGCGCGGCAGTTGCGCATCGTCGAAGCGCGTTATGCGGCAGGCGGCGTGTCGCAAGCCGATGTGCACGCGCAACGCGCGCTGCTCGCGCAGACGCAGGCGTCGCTGCCGCCGCTCGCGACCCGCCTCGGGCAGGCCGGCCACCGGCTCGCGATCCTGCTCGGCGCGGCGCCATCGGATGCCGTGCTGCCCGAACTCGCGCTCGATGCGCTGGCGCTGCCGCGCGCGCTGCCCGTCGCGCTGCCGTCGACGCTCGCCCGCGAACGGCCCGACATCCGCGCGGCGGAAGCCGTGCTGCATCAGGCGAGCGCGAACGTCGGCGTGGCCACCGCGAACCTGTATCCGCGTTTCTCGATTTCGGCGGGAATCGGTTCGGAGCGCACGCGCATCGCGGATATCGTCGACGGGCTCAATGTATGGAATGTCGGCCTCGGTCTCACGCAGCCGCTTTTCCACGGCGGCGAACTGCGCGCGAGAAAGCGCGCGGCGGAGGCGGCCTACGACGCGGCATTCGCGAGTTATCGGGAAACCGTATTGCTGGCGCTTCAACAGGTGGCCGACGCGATGCGCGCGGTCGAACACGATGCGGCCGCCTTGCAGGCGCGGGACACGGCCGCACGGGAAGCGGCCGCCACCCATGCGATTGCCGGCGACCGCTACGCGGCGGGCGGGATCGGCACGTTCGAGCTGCTCGATGCACAGCGGCAGGCGCTGCAGACGGCGCTCGACCGCACGCGCGCGCAGGCCGACCGGCTGGCCGATACGGCGGCGTTGCTCCAGGCGCTGGCGGGGAACTGGACGGACGAGACGGTGAAATGAACGAGACGGCAGCACCCATGAAAAAACCGGCCCGAAGGCCGGTTTTTTCGTACCGCATACCGCAAGCGGCGCTCGCGCGCCGCGCGACATCAGAAGCGGTGGATCAGGCCGACGCCGACGCCGATCTGGTTCTGCTTCGAACCTGCGCCCACGCCGTCGCCGATCGACGTCGTGGCCACCTGGACGCCGCCAGTCTTGCTCAGCGTGTTGCCGCTGGCGTGCTGGTAAGCCTCGACCGCGTACAGGCCCGTGCGCTTCGACAGGCTGTAGTACTGCGACAGCGTGACCTGGTGGTACTTGGCCGAGCTCGTGATGCCGTTCGACTGCGTTGCCGCCGTGTACGAGTAGCCCGCCGCGAAGTCCCACTGAGCCGCTGCCTTCCAGTGCAGCACGGCGCCAGCCGTGTTGAAGATCGCCGTGTTGCGGAACGACGAACCGACGCCCGGCGTGTACTGGACGTTCGAGTACGACGCCGAAATATCCCATGCCGGCGTGAACTGGTAGCCCGCCGTCACGGCGACACGTTGCTGCGATTGCGCGGTCGCGTAGCCGTTGTTGATCGACGAGACTGCCGGCTGGTTGCCGTCGCCCGTTGCCGTCAGGCCGTTCTGGACCGTCGAGTTCGCGCCCCACACGCCGCCACCCAGCGTCGCGTTGTTGACCTTCTGGTAGCCGACCGCGATGCCTGCCGGGCCGTTCAGGTACTGGATCGCCGCGCTCCACGTCGAGCCGCGGTTCGTCGCGCCTGCCACGCCGCCGAACGAGTACGAACCGCCGACCGTGAAGCCGTAGAACTTCGGCGACATGTAGACGAGCGAGTTGTTCGCGCGGTAGCTGGTATCCAGCGAATCGATATCGCCCGGGTGCGCGCCGTAATAGCCGGTCAGCCAGGTCGTCGGGCTGTACGGCGACAGCAGCGTGTAGTACGCGGTGTACTGGCGGCCGGCCGTCAGCGTACCGTACGTGGCGTTGGTCATCCCGACCCATGCCTGACGCGTGAAGATGCCGTTGGTCCACTGCGACGAGCCGTTAGCCGTATTGACGCCGGCTTCCAACTGGAAAATCGCCTTCGTGCCGCCGCCGAGATCTTCGCTGCCCTTCAGGCCGAAGCGGCTGCCTGCCCGCACGCCGGTGGACATTTGCACCTTCGAGTGACCACCCGAGACCGCGCCGGTGCTCGACGAGTTGTTCTGCCAAGCGATACCGTTGTCGACGATACCGTACAGGGTCACGCTGCTCTGGGCGTGGGCGGCGGTAGCGGCTGCAAGGCCCACTGCCGTCATGGCGAAAGCGACGCGCTTTTTCATTGATTCTCCGTCCTCAAAGAATGATTTCTTTTCTGGTGTGGTTTTATGACTGACACATGTGCGAGTACATGCCGACGCGATTCTGACGGATTACCAATCGTTTCCCAACATGTGCAGTCGGTCATCGTATGATCGACGCAACGCGCGGGTTCACCAAGCGGTTACATAACACCTGAAAACGCTTACGCGGTGGGCCTTTCCGGCATTTCCCGGTGAAAACCCTAGCTTTACATTTTTACTGGTGCAACACGACCGTCCGATGTTGTCAGACGCCTTCGGCAAAAAATCATCTTACAAATGCGCGATCGCAGCTGACGCCGCGATTCACGCCGCCGCGCAGGATCGCTGACGTTCATGACACCCATGTTTCGCGAAACGAAATCATGAAAACGTTTCAGTTCGTGTGGGGAAAATCGGACAGGACGGGCCCGGCGAACGCGGGCCGAAGGAGATGCCGGCGCGCCGCGCCGGCGCGTGTCAGCGTGATGCCGGGCCGGCGAGCCGCGCGGCCACCGCGTCCGCCAGCGCGGTCGTGCGCGCCCGGATCGCCGCGTTCGAGCCGACCAGCGCGAGCGACGACGCCATGATCCGGTAGATGCGCTTTCTCGGCACCTTGGCCGGCTTGGCCGGATCGAGCCAGGCATCGTGGCCGGCCAGCAGCTCGAGCGTTTCGAGGCCGATCATGATCGGCCACAGGCACGCGAGCCGCAGCCGCACGAAACGGCGCGGGATCGCGAGTGTGTACCGGCAGGCGTCGCGATACTGGTCGAGCGTCACGCGCAACAGGTCGACCAGCACGCCGCGCGCGCGCGCCGACGCGTCCGGTTGCATCAGGTCGGCCACGCTCAGCCCGTGCGCGCCCAGCACGTCGTCCGGCAGATAGCAGCGGCCGATGCGCAGGTCCTTCGCGCAGTCGCGCAGGATGTTGGTCATCTGCAGCGCCTTGCCGAACCGGATGCCCTTCCCGCGCATGTCCGGCAGGTCCCAGCTGCGCGCGGCGCGCGTGTGCGCGCCCGTCATGTCGGTCCAGAACTCGCCGACGCAGCCGGCGACGAGGTACGTGTAGCGGTCGAGCGCGTCGCGCGTCGGCAGCGACGCGACCTGCCCCGACTGCTCGTCGGGGAACGTGCGCAGATCGAATTCCATCCCCGACGTGAGCGTCGCGACGACCTTGCGGATCGACGCGCGATCCGCATCCGGCTGCGCGCGCAACAGCGCGAGCATCGGCGCCATCGAGCCGAGCAGCACATGCTCGTGCGAATCGGTCTGCATCCGCGTCACGTCCTCGAGCGCGCGCGACAACGCCACGCCGTCGCCGAGGCGCTCGATCTCGTCGCGCAGGCCGGTCAGCAGCGCCGCACGACGATCGGGCGCAACGAGCGCGGTGTCGGCGATCGTGTCGGCCGCGCGCGCGAGCAGGTACGCGAGGCCGACCGGGTCGCGCATGCCGTCGGGCAGCACGCGCAGCGTCAGGTAGAAGGAGCGGGAAACGTTCTTCAGCAGGTCGCCGAGCAGGAAGGCGGAATCGGTTCGAGTCGTCATGGGTCGGGGAAAATCGGCCGGCGCGGGCCCCGGACGCCCACGGGCGCCGGGCGCCCGCGCCGGCCGCGAGTCGCCGCATCGTCGCGTCAGGCGGGCGTCCGCCCCGGCGCGGCGATGCAAAATTCCCGCAAGTTTAGTGCATCCGGCGCGCGGGCCGCCGGCGGCGGCCGGATCGCGGCGCCCGCCAGGCCATCGTCGACGCCCCCGCCACGCGCATCGCGACCTGAAAAAGCAGAATGGAAAGGTCGAAGTAATACATATGTAATTATTCGGTGCGACGATCGCGCACCGTTCGATCCCGTGCGGCACGGCCCCCTGCCGCGCCGACGGACCGACCGCCCCTTTTCCGACTCCCGTTTCGAAGGTTCATCGACATGCTCTTCAAGCGCCCGACCTCTCCGCGCTACGTCCCGTTCGCCTGTGCCGCCGCGTTCCTGCTCGCCGCGTGCGGCGGCGACGATCTGACGCGCGATCCCGCCCAGCCGATTTCCGCGAAGGTCCAGGTGGTCGGCCATCGCGGCGCGAGCGCGCTGCGCCCCGAACACACGCTGGCGTCGTACCGCAAGGCGATCGAGGACGGCGCGGACGTGATCGAGCCCGACCTCGTGTCGACGCGCGACGGCGTGCTCGTCGCGCGCCACGAGAACGAGATCTCGGGCACGACGAACGTGTCCGCGCTGCCGCAGTTCGCGAGCCGCAAGGCGACCAAGACGATCGACGGCGCGCAGCTGACCGGCTGGTTCACCGAGGATTTCACGCTCGCCGAACTGAAGACGCTGCGCGCACGCGAGCGCATTCCGCAGGTGCGCCCCGCGAACACCGCGTACAACGACCAGTTCGAAATCCCGACGTTCGACGAGATCGTCGCGCTCGCGAAGCAGATGTCCGCGCAGACCGGCCGCACGATCCACCTGTATCCGGAAACCAAGCATCCCACCTACTTCCAGTCGATCAACCTGTCGCTCGAGGACCGTCTCGTCGACGCGCTGCTGAAGGATACCTATACGTCGCGCACGGCGACCGTCTACATCCAGTCGTTCGAGGTCGCGAACCTGAAGACGATCCGCAACCGGATCAAGTCGACCCAGCCGAACTGGAAGCTCGTGCAGCTGATGGACGAAGCCGGCCAGCGCCCGTACGACTTCGTGAAGGCGAACGACAAGCGCACCTACGGCGACCTGTCGACGCGCGACGGCATGCGCGAGATCGCAACCTATGCGAACGGCGTGGGGCCGTACAAGACGTCGATCATCGCGGTCGCCGCGGACGGCACGCTGCAGCAGCCGACACCGTACGTGCGCGACGCGCACGAGGCCGGCCTCGTCGTGCATCCGTACACGTTCCGCCCGGAGAACAACTTCCTGCCCGCGTCGCTGAAGGATGGCGGCACGCCGGCCACGCGCAACACGGCGGGCTCGGTGCGCGAGATCCAGGCGTACCTGCGCGCGGGTATCGACGGCTTCTTCACCGACGATCCGGCCGTCGGCCGCACGGCCGTCGATACGTTCAAGCGCTGACACGCGCGAACCGGGCGCGGCGCGCCCGGTCGCACCGTATCGGTCAGATCACGTTGAAGTGGTGCGTGCCGCCCCGCTTCAACTGGTCGACCAGCCCGTATTCCCAGTCGAGATACGCCTGCATCGCGGCGGCCGCATTGTCGGTGCCTTCGTACGGGCGCCGGTAGCGGTCGACGCGCGGCGACGCGAGACGCGTCTCGCCGCTTTCGAGCGGCAGTCCGGCGTCGATCCACGCGGCCGTGCCGCCGGTCAGCACCGAGATGCCGGCCGACGCCGGCAGCAGCGCACGCGCATCGTCCGCCGCGAACCGCGCCAGCAGGCTCGATCCGCACGTGAACACATAGCGCTTCGCCGGCGGGATCGCGGCAAGCGCGTCACGCAACTGCGCACGCACGGCGAACCACGCGCCCGGAACATGGCGCTTCACGTAATTCGCGCTGGCCGTCACGTCGACGATCGCGAGTTCGCCGGGCGCCGCTTCCTTCAGCCAGCCCGCGAGCGTCGCGGGCGACACCTCGGTCGCGGGCGGCGTCGCCGGCACGTCGCGCGGCGGCTGGCCGCGCTCGCCGAACGCCGCCGCGCCGGCCGGTTCCACGACGCGCACGTCCCAGCCCATCTGCGCGAGCCACGACGCGGTCATGTCCGCGCGCACGCCGTCGTCGTCGGCGAGCACGATCCGCGCGCCGCGCACGGCCGCGTGATGATCGGTCTCCTGCACGAGCTGGCCGCCCGGCGTGCTCAGGAAGCCCGGCAGGTGGCCGGCCTCGTATTCCTCCGGCGTGCGCACGTCGAAGCGGTACAGCGTGCGGCCCGGCTCGTCGAGCGCCGCGACGTCGGCCAGCGCGATCCGCGGCACGCCGGCGCGTTCGGCCACCGCCCGGGCGGCCTGGCGCGCTTGCGCGCGCTGCGTCGCGTCGATCTCGTCCGGAAAGCGGCGCGCCGCGCCATGCTCGAGCGTCTGGCCGGCCAGCGTCCAGCCGATCGTGCCGTTGCGCAGTGCCGCGACCGGATTCGGCAGCCCCGCGTTGACGAGCGACTGCGTGCCGATGATGCTGCGCGTGCGGCCCGCGCAGTTGACGATCACCTGCGTCGCCGGATCCGGCGCGAGCGCGCGCACGCGCAGCACGAGCTCCGCGCCCGGCACGCTCGTCGACGTCGGGATGGTCATCGTCTGGTATTCGTCGAACCGGCGCGCGTCGACGATCACGACGTCGGCCTTCGCATCGATCAGCGCCTGCACCTCCTGCGCCGAAAGCGACGGCGTATGACGCTCGGCCTCGACCCATTCGCCGAACGACTTGCTCGGCACGTTCACGTCGATGAACTGTTCGCCGCCCGCGGCCAGCCAGCCGGCGAGACCGCCGTCGAGCAACCGCACGTCGGTGTAGCCGAGCTGCGCGAGCTTCTCGGCCGCGCGCGGCGCGAGATCCTCGCCGCCCGCTTCGCCGAACACGACGATCGGCGTGTCGCGGCGCGGAATCCGCGTCCACGCGTCGAGTTCGAGTTTCGACAGCGGAAAATTGGCGGCCCACAGCGGATGGCCCCGCGCGTACGGATCTTCCTCGCGTACGTCGATCAGCGCGAGCTCGTCGCGGGCCAGCAGCCGCGCGCGCACCTCCTGGTACGACGCGACGGGAAAACGGGAAAGGGAATCGGCGGATTGCGTCACGATGTCTCTGAAAACGTTAAAGTCGGTGAAAAAAGCGAAACGGGTCGATTCTGGTGCTGCCGGCGCATGCTCGCAACGGGCCGCGCCGACGGGCTCCGCGTCAGGCATTCGAATAGCCCGACACGAAAGGCTTCACGGTGCCGTCGTCCAGGAACACGGCACGCTCGACCTTGCCGATGTTCGCGCCGTACACGTGGATGCTGATCGACACGCGATCGGCGAACGCGTTGGTCACGCGATGCACGTCGCCGATGCGCGGCGACACGGCTTCGACCTCGCCCGGCGCCAGCCGCACGGCGTCGCCGGCCGGCACCGGCTTGCCTGCCGCGTCGAACCGGTAAGGCTGCGAGAACTCGCCGCCGCGCAGCATCCCGATCAGCCCCCACACCGTGTGGTTGTGGATCGGCGTCGTCTGGCCGGGCCCCCACACGAAGCTGACGACCGAGAACCGCTCGTCCGGGTCGAGATGCAGCAGGTATTGCCGATAGCGCTCGGGATCGGGCTGCGCGAACGCGTCGGGCAACCAGTCGTCGTGTTCGACGAGCGCGGCGAGCAGCGCGCCGCCCTCGTCGAGAATGCGCGCCTCGTTCGCGCCGGACGCGAGCAGCGTGCCCAGACCGTCGACGAACGGACGCAGCGGCGTCTGCTGCAACGAAAGCGTACTCATCGGCCGTCTCCTCGAATATGATGCCGAATATGATGGATCGTCATGATGCACCCGAAAGACCATGCAGAACAAACATGAAAATTAGCGATATCGATGCTTTTGCAGCGGTCGTCCGCTGCCAGACCCTGAGCCAGGCCGCGGCCGAGCTCGGGATGACGCAGCCCGCGATCACGCGGCGCGTCCAGAATCTCGAGGAAGCGCTCGGCGTGACCCTGCTCGACCGCAATACGAAGCCGCCGCGCCCGACCGACATCGGCCAGCGGGTCTTCGAGCAGTGTCGCGCGATCCTGCGCGAGGTCGATGCGCTGCGCGAGCTGACGGCCGGCGAGCAGCCGCCCGCCGGCGAATTCCGGATCGGGCTCACGCAGGGACTCGGCGAACTGATGCTGCCCGTCCTGATCGCCGAACTCGCCGCGCAGTGGCCGGCGCTCGCGACCCAGGTCGCGACGGCCTGGGGCGGCGCGCTCGTCGAGCGCGTCGCGCGCCGCGAACTCGACGCGGCGCTCGTGTTCCTCGCACGCGAGATGGTGCTGCCGGCGCACGTCGAGGGTGAACGGCTGCTGGCCACGCGGCTCGTCGCGGTCGGCCGCAAGGGCGACTGGCCGCGCCGCAGCTACCGGCTCGCCGATTGCCACGCGCGCGGCTGGGTGCTCAATCCCGACGGCTGCGGCTTTCGCGCGGGGCTGCGGCGCGCGCTCGACGCGCAGGGCCTGCCGATGCCGGTCACGCTCGACGCCTACGGCCGCGACCTGCAACTGCAGAGCGTCGCGAACGGCTTCGGTATCGGGCTGATGCCGCTGCCGCTCGTCGAAGGCAGCCCGTTGCGCGACGCGCTCGACATCGTGCCGCTCGCCGATTTCAAGCCGCAGATCGATCTGTGGCTGCTGCGCCGGCACGATGCGGCCCGCTTCGACGCGCCGCTCGCGGCCGTTGCCGCGCATGCGCGCACGGCGTTCGCGGTACCCGAGCAGTCGCACGGCAAGGCCGCTTGACCGGACGGGGCGGCGCCTGCTGCGCGCCGCCCGGCTTCCCTGCGCGGCAACCCTGCCGCGCTCACGCATCGGGTCGACCGCGTTCGGCGTCGTCGCGTGGCGCTGCGCCCGCCCCGGCCGTCGTGTCGCTCGCGCTCGCCGCGTCGAGCGCTGCCCGCCCCGCCGCCACCGCGATCGCGTCGTCCTGCGGCGTATGCACGCGGCTGCACAGCACGTCGCGATAGTGGCGTTCGAGCGGATTGGCGCGGCTCAGCCCATGATTGCCCGACAGCTTCAACGCCTGCTCGACCGTGCGGATCGCGTGCTCGGTCACGGTTCGCTTGACGAGGCCGCTCGTCGTGACCGACGGCGCATTGCCCGCATCGGTGCGCGCGACGAGATCGTCGAGCAGCACGCGGTTCGTGTGCAGCCAGCCCTCGATTTCGCCGACCGCTTCCTGCACGCGCGGCAACGTCGCGAGCGGCGCACCGAGCCCGCTCGGCGCACGCGTCGTCGCGAATTCGACCAGCCAGTCGCGCGACGCCCGCGCGACCGCGTCGTACAGGCTGCCGAGCAGCACGACCATCCACGCCTGCTGGTCGGCCTGCGCGTCGGCATCCGCATGGGTCGCGGCCGACACGGCCCACTCTCCCGGTGCACGCACGTCGACCGCGTGATCGGCCGGCAGCCGCACGTCGTCGAAGACGACTTCGTGGCTGCCCGATGCGCGCAAGCCGAGGTGGTTCCAGCTTTCGATCACGCGGATGCGCTCGCCATCGGCGTCACGGTCGCGCGGCACGAGGAACACGCCGACGCGCGGCTCCCGTTCGTCGGTGCGCGCCCACACGGCCAGCCAGCGCAGTGCCGGAATGCCGGTGCTGTAGAGCTTGTGGCCGGACAGCCGCCAGCCGTCGCCGTCGCGGCGCGCGATCGTGGCCGGCAGCCCGCCGCGCGACGGCGATCCGAGCGCCGGCTCGACGCGCAGCGCGTTGATCAGCGCGCCGTGCGCAACCGCGCTGTCGAACACCGCGCGCCGCACCGGGGCCGGCCAGCGGTTGTCGGCGCGGCCGAGCGCGCGATGCTGCAGATAGGTCATCGTCAGCACCAGCGCGGTCGCCGGATCGGCCCGCGCGACGGCGGCCACGATCCGGCTCGCCTGCGCGAGCGTCGCACCGGCGCCGCCATGCTCGCGCGGCACGACCTGCGCGATCAGCCCCGCGCGATGCAGCCGCGCGAAGTTCTCGTGCGGAAAACGGCCGTCGGCGTCGTTGCGGGCCGCATCGGCGGCCAGGTCGGGCGCGAGGCGGTCGAGCAGCGCGGCGACGCGTGCGTCGTTCGCATCGTCGGCCGGGTCGGCAGGCAGGAGACGCAGCGCAGGCTGCGGGGACGGCGAGGAAGCGGCAAGGCTGGCGGACATCGAGACGGATTCCCTGGGGAGTGCAAACACGGCGCCAACGCGCGCCCGATCATTCACGAGCCCACAGCGTATGCGTAACGCAATCCGGCCCAAACCATGCAAATCTGATATTCAAATCGGGATTGATTATTTCCGTTCCGCATGATCCCGGCGTTAACCTGCGCTCCATTCCTGCCCGGCCGTGCGCCGGGACATCCCCGCACCGGAGACCCAGATGAGCGTCGAATTCATCGGCATGATCCAGAGCCAGAAGCAATCGGAAATCCACCCGGCGTCCGGCCCCGTGGTCGATCCCGACTACGTGCGCGACTTCGCGCGCGCCCACGAAACGGCCGGCTTCGACCGGATCCTCGTGCCGCATCATTCGACCGGCCCGTCGGCGACGCTGACGATCGCGTTCGCCGCGGCCGCGACCGAGCGCATCCACTTCATGCTCGCGCATCGTCCGGGCTTCACCGCGCCGACGCTCGCCGCGCGGCAGATCGCGACGCTCGACCAGTTCAGCCGCGGCCGGCTCGCCGTGCACTTCATCTCCGGCGGCTCGGACAGCGAGCAGCAGCGCGACGGCGATTTCCTCGACCATGACGCGCGTTATGCACGCACCGACGAATACCTCGGCATCCTGCGGCGGATCTGGACCGAAGCGCAGCCGTTCGATCACGACGGCGCGCACTACCGGTTCACGCAGGGTTTTTCGGAAGTGAAGCCGTTCCAGCAGCCGCATGTGCCGATCTACTTCGGCGGCGCGTCGGAAGCCGCGCTCGCGGTGGCCGGCAAGCACGCGGACGTCTATGCGCTGTGGGGCGAGTCGCTCGACCAGGTGCGCGACCTGACCACCCGCGTGCGCGCCGAAGCCGCGAAGCACGGCCGGCAGGTGCGCTTCTCGGTGTCGTTCCGCCCGATCCTCGCCGCGACCGAAGACGAAGCGTGGGCGCGCGCGCACCGCATCCTCGACGAAACGCGCCGCCTGCGCGAAGCGGCCGGCCTCGGCGCCGGCGGCCCGCAGCAGAGTGAAGGCGCGCGCCGCCTGCTTGCCGCGGCCGATCGCGGCTCGCGCGTCGACAAGCGGCTGTGGACCGAGATCGCGAAGCTCACCGGCGCGCGCTCGAACTCGACGGCGCTCGTCGGCACACCCGAGCAGGTCGCCGATGCGCTGCTCGACTACTACGACCTCGGCGTGACGACCTTCCTGATCCGCGGCTTCGACCCGCTGGAAGACGCGATCGACTACGGCCGCGAACTGATTCCGCGCGTGCGCGGCGCCGTCGCCGCCCGCGACGCCGCACGTCGCGCCGCCTGAGCCCAACGGAGCGATACCTCATCATGTCCGCCGTCCTGTCCTCGCCCGTGCGCACCGCATCGGGCCTCGAACTCGCCGAAGCGCCGCGCCAGCATTTCTGGTTCGACCCGACCGCGCCGCGCATCGACGTCGCCGCCGAGCGCCGCCACCGGCAGGAGCGGCTCGCGGCCGCGTTCCGCCTGTTCGCGCGCTTCGGTTTCGCGTCGGGCCTCGCCGGCCACATCACCGCGCGCGATCCGGAGTTGCCCGATCACTTCTGGGTGAACCCGCTCGGCGTGCATTTCTCGCAGATCAAGGTGTCCGACCTGCTGCTCGTGAATGCCCGCGGCGAGACCGCGATCGGCACGCGGCCGCTGAACAAGGCCGCATTCGCGATCCATGCGGCGATCCACGAAGCCCATCCGCACGTCGTCGCCGCGGCGCACACGCACTCGACCTACGGCAAGGCGTGGTCGACACTCGGCCGTCCGCTCGATCCGCTCACGCAGGACGCATGCGTGTTCTACGAGGATCACGCGCTGTTCGGCGATTTCACGGGGATGGTCGTCGATACCAGCGAAGGCGCACGGATCGCCGATGCGCTCGCGAAACCGGACGGCAGCACGCACAAGGGCGTGATCCTGAAGAACCACGGGATCCTGACGGCCGGCCCGACGGTCGAGGCCGCCGCATGGTGGTACATCGCGCTCGACAACGTCGCGCACACGCAGTTGCTGGCGGAAGCGGCCGGCACGCCGCAGCCGATCGATCACGCCACCGCGCGCCACACGCACGGCCAGATCGGCGGCCCCGACGGTGCGCTGCATGCGTTCGACAGCCTGTTCGCGCGCGTCCTCGCCGACGAACCCGACCTGCTCGACTGAGCGCCTTTCCGCAAGACCGGAGACCAGACGATGACCCACACCACCGCACCCGCGCCCGCCGGCGCGCACGACGACAAACGCCGCCGGCTGCTGCGCGCGGCCGGCGCCGCCGCGCTCGCCGCGCCGGCGATCACGCTCGGCCGCAAGGCATGGTCCGCGCCGCCGCTGAAGAAGCTCACGTTCGCGTGGAACCAGAACGCGTTCTGCCTGACGCCGATCGTCGTCGCGCAGGAGCGCGGCTTCTTCGAGAAAAACGGCCTGAAGGTCGAGCTGATCAACTACAGCGGCTCGACCGACCAGCTGCTCGAATCGATCGCGACCGGCAAGGCCGATGCGGCGGTCGGGATGATCCACCGCTGGCTCAAGCCGCTCGAAGCCGGCTTCGACGTGAAGATCATCGGCAGTTCGCACGGCGGTTGCGTGCGGCTGCTCGGCGCGAAGGCGGCCGGCGTCACGACGCTGCAGGCGCTGAAGGGCAAGACGGTCGGCGTCAGCGATCTGGCCGCGCCCGGCAAGCACTTCTTCTCGATCCTGCTCGCGAAGAACGGGATCGATCCCGAGCGCGACATCACGTGGCGGCAGTATCCGGCCGACCTGCTCGGCGTCGCGGTCGACAAGGGCGAGATTCACGCGATCGCCGACGGCGACCCGAACCTCTATCTGCTCGAGAAGCGCAGCAACGGCGCGTACACGGAACTCGCGACGAACCTGTCCGGCGAATACGCGCGCAAGGTGTGCTGCGTGATCGGCGCGCGCGGCGATCTCGTCCGCAACGACCGGCCGTCGGCCGCCGCACTCGCGCGCTCGATCGTGCAGGCCACCGAATACACGCACGACAACCCGAACGAAGCCGCGAAGGTGTTCGCGAAATACTCGCCGAAGATCGACCCCGAGGATCTGCGCAAGCTGTACGCGACGCTCACCTATACGCATCACCCGACCAACGTCGACCTGCAGCAGGAGATCGCATTCTATGCGGACGACTTCCGCCGCATCAGCGTGCTGAAGAAGAGCACGGACCCGCAGCGCTTCGCGCAGCAGGTCTACGCCAACGTACTGGGGTAACGCGATGTCGACGATCGAACACGCTTCCGCCGCCCGCACTGCGCCGGCACCTGCCGGCGGCAGTGCCGCCCCGTCCGCGCGCGTCGCCTGCACGGCCTGCGAAGCCACGCAGGCCGCCGAAACGCGCCGCGCGCGCCTCTGGCCGACCGGGATCGTCGCCGCATTCGCGTGGGCCGCGCTCGGCGCGCTCACGCAACTGTGGCCGAACCGCATCGTCGGCTTCAGCGACTGGGCGTACACCGACACGTTCGGCACGGCCGCGTGGACGATCGCCGCACTGCTGCTGGCCGCCGCGACGCTCGGCCATCTCGTCCCCGCCACGCGCACGCGGCTCGCCCGCGTACGCCCGGCCGGGCCGTGGCTCGTCGCGTTGCCGCTCGTGCTCGCCGCGTGGGAGATCGTCACCGCGAAAACCGGCTGGCTGCCGACGCCGTTCTTCGCGCCGCCGCAGGCGCTGATCGAGGTCTACGTCGACGACTGGCCGCGACTCGCGGGCAGCGCCGGCAATACGCTGAGGCTGCTCGCGCTCGGGTTTGCGTACGGCGTCGCGGTCGGCTTCGCGGTGGGCGTGTCGATCGGCTGGTCGCGCCGGATCGGCTACTGGGTGCATCCGGTGCTGCGCGTGCTCGGCCCCGTGCCGGCCACCGCGCTGCTGCCCCTCACGTTCTACTTCTTCCCGTCGAGCTATTCGGCCGCCGCGTTCCTGATCGCGCTCGCCACCGGCTTCCCGGTCGCGGTGCTCACGTGGTCGGGCGTCGCGAGCGTCAACAAGCAGTACTACGACGTCGCGCGCACGCTCGGCGCGAACGCGCGCTTCCTCGTGCTGCGCGTCGCGATTCCGGCCGCGCTGCCGCACGTGTTCGTCGGCATCTTCATGGGGCTGAGCGCGTCGTTCACGGTGCTGGTCGTCGCGGAAATGATGGGCGTGAAGTCGGGGCTCGGCTGGTACCTGAGCTGGGCGCAGGGCTGGGCGTCGTACGTGAACATGTATGCGGCGCTGATCGTGATGGCGCTGCTGTTTTCCGGGCTGATCGCGCTGCTGTTCGCGGTGCGCGACCGCGTGCTCGCGTGGCAGAAAGGAACCGTCAAATGGTAAGCGCCGCCGTGCTGGACTCCCCCGTTGCCGCCGCACCCGCCGTCACCGCGCCACGCGGCGCGCGCATCGACATTCGCCGCGTGAGCCATGCGTTCGACGGGCCCGGCGGTGCGCTGCCGGTGCTCGACGACGTCACGCTGTCGGTCGCGGCCGGCGAATTCGTCGCGCTGCTCGGCCCGAGCGGTTGCGGAAAATCGACGCTGCTGCGCCTCGTCGCGGGGCTCGACGCGGCACGGCAAGGCGGCATCGCGCAGGACGGCGTGCCGATCGAGCGCCCCGATCCGTCGCGCATCGTCGTGTTCCAGGATCCGACGCTGTACCCGTGGCGGCGCGTGCGCGCGAACGTCGCACTCGGCCTCGAAGCGCGCGGCGTGGCGCGCACCGCGCAGCATCGCGTCGACGATGCGCTCGCGCGCGTCGGGCTGCAGGACTTCGCGAACGTGTTCCCGCATCAGCTGTCCGGCGGGATGGCGCAACGCGTCGCGCTCGCCCGCGCGCTCGTCAACGATCCGCGCCTGCTGATTCTCGACGAGCCGCTCGGCAAGCTCGATTCGCTGACGCGGCTCACGATGCAGGCCGAGCTGACCGCGCTGTGGCAACGCGACGGTTTCTCCGCGCTGCTCGTCACGCACGACGTCGAGGAAGCGCTGTTCCTCGCGCAGCGCGTGATCGTGTTCGGTCCCCGCCCGGCACGGATCGTCGCCGAATTGCACGTCGACCTGCCCTACCCGCGCCATCGCGGCGACCCGCGCCTCGCCGAATTGCGCCACGACGCGCTGCGGCATCTCGGACTCGACGCGAGCTGGTAGATGCCGGGTGCCGTTCGACGTCCGGTCGCTGCCCGGCTCTGGCGCGTGCGATGAACGCACCGCTCTTCTCCGACTGGGCGATCGCGTTCCTGCAACTGCTGTATCGCGCGCAAATCGCGCTGGCACGTGTGCTGCACGCGCTCGGCCTGACGGCGGACGCGGACGGTCAGGGCGCGTGGCCATGGGCGCACCGTATCGCGCTCGAAACGCTGCGCATCGATGCCGGACTGACGCGGCAACTCGCGTTCGCGTGCGCAGCGACGGCACTGGCGGTCGTGCTCGCCTGCATCGCGCTCGTTTCGCGCAGGCGGCGTGTCGCCTCCGCGCTCGCCGCGCTGGCCGTCGCGTGGTTCGCGCCGTGGCCGCCTTCGTCGCTGTGGCTCGCGCCGGCCGTGCCGACGAGCTTCCAGCGCGATCCCGCGCCGTTTTCCGTATCGAGCGTGATGCGCGGCGCGCACCTGTATGCGCAACACTGCGCCGCGTGCCATGGCGCGGACGGCCGTGGCGAAGGGCCGCTCGCGGCCACGCTCGCGCACTGGCCGCCGACCTTTGCCGGCACGCTGCTCGCGCGGCGCCTCGACGGCGAACTGTTCTGGCGCGTGCGGCACGGCACACGCGACGAGCACGGCGCGTCGACGATGCCCGGGTTCGCCGCGACACTCGGCCCGCAGGACACGTGGGCCGTGCTCGACTACCTGAAGGCGCTGGCCGCGGGCAGCGGCGCGCAGGCGGAAGGCGCATGGCCGGTGCCCGTCCCGCTGCCGGCGCTCGACGTGCGCTGCGGCGACGCCGCGCCGCAACCGCTCGATCGCTGGCGCGAAGGCCAGCGCGTGCGGATCGTCGCGCTCGCGCCGGGCGCGACGCCGCCGCCGGAAGACGCGCGCTGGCAAACCTTGCTCGTCACCGAACGCGGCGCGTCCGTCGCGGCGCCCTCGATCGGCACGCGCGCGAACTGCGTCGCGACGACGCCCGATACGTGGCGCGCGTTCGCCACGATTGCCGGCATCGCGCCCGATGCGCTCGGCGGCACGCAACTGCTCGCCGATCGCCGAGGCTGGCTGCGGGCGCGCGCGTTGCCGGGCAGCGCCGGCTGGTCGGATGCCGACCTGCTGTGCCGCTCGAGTGCGGCGGCACGACCGACCGTGCCGGCCGCCGGCGGCGACGCGCTGACCGCACTGCTGCTGCGCGTCGACACCGAACCCGTGCGCGACGTGCAGGCCGGGCTCCCGCATTGAATCCCTGAACCCGTTCTTCCAACCGAACTCCACGATGAATCCGACCCGACGCCATTTCCTCGCACAGGCGAGCGCCCTCGCCACGATCGCCGCGGCGCCTGCCGCACTGCGCGCGCAATCGGGCGCACGGCCGCTGCTGCGCGCCGGCGACCAGAAAGGCGGGCTGCGCGCGCTGCTCGAAGCGGCCGGCGAACTGAACGGCCTCGCGTACGACATCGCGTGGACCGAATTCCCGGCCGCCGCGCCGCTCGCCGAAGCCCTGAACGCGGCGGCCGTCGACTGCGGCCCGATCGGCGACGCGCCGGTGATCTTCGCGCTCGCGTCGGGCGCCCGCATCAAGGTGATCGGCGCGAACCGTTCCGATCCGTACGGCACGGCCGTGCTCGTGCAACCCGACGCGGCGCTGAAAGGCGCGGCCGACCTGAAGGGCAAGCGCATCGGCACCACGCGCGGCTCGATCGGCCATTTCGTCACGCTGAAGGCGCTCGACGCGGCCGGCCTGCCGCCCGATGCGGTGTCGTTCCGCTTCCTGCCGCCGGCCGACACGATGCTGGCGCTCGCCACCGGTTCGATCGACGCATGGGCGACCTGGGAGCCCTACACGGCGCTCGCCGAAACGAGCGGCCGCGCACGCGTGCTGGTCAACGGCCGCGGGCTGTGGTCGGGCCTCAGCTATCTCGCGGCGACCGACGCGGCGATCGCGTCGAAGCGCGACGTGCTGCACGATTTCCTGCGGCGCGTCGTGCGCGCGCAGACGTGGTCGTACCGGCACGTCGACGCGTATTCGGCGGCGCTCGCGCGCATCATCGGCATTCCGCCGGCCGCCGCGAAGCTGCAGTTCGAGCGCCGCAACACGCGCTGGCTGCCGATCGACGCGACGGTGATCGCCGAACAGCAGCGCACGGCCGACTTCTACCTGAAGGCCGGGCTGCTGCGCCAGCCGCTCGACGTGCGCACGACGTTCGATACGGGCTTTCCGCTCGCCTGAACGGCCGCGCGGCAGCGTGCAACGGCCCAAACGGCTTCGGCACGATCTGGCACAATCGCGATTCGACCATCCCGCGTTCAGCCAGCGTCATGCCAGCCATCACCGAACTCTTCGTCTATCCGATCAAATCCTGCGCCGGCATCGCGCTGACGCGTGCGCAACTGCTCGAAACGGGCCTCGCGTACGACCGCCACTGGCTGATCACCGATCCCGACGGGCAGATGATCACGCAGCGCACGCACCCGCGCCTCGCGCTGATCCGCACGGCATTCGACAACGACGCGCTCGTGCTGAACGCGCCGGGCATGCCGGAAATCCGCACGCCGCTCGACGGCGACGCTTCGCCCGCGACGCCCGGGATGGCGGCGACCGTCTGGCGCGACACCGTCGACGCGATCGACACGGGCGCCGACACGGCCGCGTGGCTCACCGAATACCTCGGTACGCCGACGAAGCTCGCGCGCTTCGGGCCCGACGCGCGCCGCGGCTGCAACCGCAAATGGACCGGCGAGATCGAAACGCACACGCAGTTCGCGGACGGCTATCCGCTGCTCGTGATCGGGCAGTCGTCGCTCGACGACCTGAACGCGCGGCTCGCCGCGAAAGGCGCGCCGGCGATTCCGATGAACCGCTTCCGCCCGAACATCGTCGTGTCGGATCTCGACGCGTACGAGGAGGATTTCGTCGAACACCTCGACGCCGACGGCGACACGCCGGTGCGGCTGCGCCTCGTGAAGCTGTGCACGCGCTGCCCGATGCCGACGATCGACCAGGCCACCGGCGCGCCCGACCCCGCCTGGCCGCACGAGCCGACCGACACGCTGCAGACCTATCGCGCGAACCCGAACCACGACGACGCGCTGACGTTCGGCATCAATGCGATCGTCGTCGAAGGCGCCGGTGCGTGGCTCGAAATCGGCCAGCCGGTCGAAGCGGAGATCGGGTTCGGCGACTGAGCCGGACCACCGCCCTTTCCCGTCCCGCCTCCTCACGCGCGATCACGCGGCGCGCGGCACCGCCTCGGTCGCCGCCGCCGGTAGCCGGATCGTCACGATCAGTCCGCCGCCGGCCGCATCGGCCAGCGTCACGCTGCCCTGATGCACGCGTGCGATCTCCCGCACGATCGACAACCCGAGCCCCGTTCCCTCGACCGTCTGCGTCTTGCTGCCGCGATGGAAACGCTCGAACACCGCGTCGCGCTCGTCCGCCGGGATGCCCGGCCCGTTGTCGATCACGTCGAGCCGCGCGTGCTCGCCGTCGCGCGACACGCGCACCGTGATCACCGCGTGGTCGCCCGCATAGCGGATCGCGTTGTCGATCAGGTTGCCGACCATCTCGCCGAGCAGATCGGGCTGCCCGAGCACGTCGACATCGGCCTCGTGCTCGAAGCCGAGATCGATGTCGCGCGCCCGGGCGACCGGCGACCAGTCGAGCGTCACGCTGCGCGCGAGCCGGTGCAGTTCGACCGGCTTGTGCGCGATCGCATGGCCGCTGTCCGAATCGAGCCGCGACAGCGACAGCAGTTGCTGGACGATCTTCGCGGCCTGCCGCACCGCGCCGTTCGCACGCCGCAGGTGCCCGTTCGCGCGCGGCTGCTCGTCGGGCCGCAGCGCGAGTTCGACGCCGGCCTGCACGGCCGCGAGCGGCGTCTTCAGCTGATGGGCCGCATCGGCGAAGAAGCGGCGCCGCGCAACCTGCATCCGCTGCGTGCGGCCGATGTACTGGTTGATCGAATCGACGAGCGGCGTGAGCTCGCTCGGCATCGCACCGGTATCGAGCGGCGTCGTGTCGTCCTCGCTGCGCGCGGCCACGGTGGCCGACAGCCGGTTCAGCGGCCGCAGCCCGCGCCCGACGCCGAGCCACACGATCCCGAGCGCGAGCACGACGAGCAGCCCCTCCTGCAGCAGCGACCCGACCAGGATCTCGCGCGCGAGCGCCTGGCGCGCCTCGATCGTCTCGCCGACCATCACCCACACGATGCGCGACTGCGCGGTCGGCACGTCGTGCACCGGGATGCGCAGCGCGGCCATCCGCAACTGCTCGCCGCGATACACGACGTCGTAGTAACGCGTGACGAACAGTTCGCCGTCGCCCGCGTCGCGTCCCTGCGGCAGCGGCAGGTCCGGGTAGCCGGTGATCGTGTGGCCGTTGTCCTCGCGGATCAGGTAGTAGATCTTGCCGCCGTCGCTCGATTCGAGCATTTCGAGCGCGAGATACGGCAGGTCGACCTCGATCTCGCCGTCGTTGAGCCGCACGCCTTCGCGGATCGACTTCAGCGACGACGACAGCGTACGGTCGAATGCGACGTGCGCGGCGTTCATCGCGCGCTGGTACGTGAGCCACGAGTCGAGCGCGAGCAGCCCGAGCAGCGGCAGCAGCAGCCACAGCGCGACCTGCGTGCGCAGGTTCGGGCGAATCATTCGTCGTTCTCCGCCTTCGCTTCGAGCAGATAACCGAGCCCGCGCAGCGTGACGATCGCGACACCCGTGTTCTCCAGCTTCTTGCGCAACCGGTACACGTAGATTTCGATCGCATCGGCATTGACCGACTCGTCGAGCCCGAAGATCTTCTCCGACAGCGTGTCCTTGTTGATCGCGCGGCCGTTGCGCAGGATCAGCACCTCGAGCACCGAGCGCTCGCGCGGCGTGAGCGACAGCGGCTCGCCCGCGAGATGGAAGCTGCGATCGATGCTGTCGTACGAAAGCGGCCCGCATGCCACGAGCGAATGCTCGTGGCCGAGGCTGCGCCGGATCAGCGCGCGGGCGCGCGCCTCCAGCTCGGTCAGCTCGAACGGCTTCGCGAGATAGTCGTCGGCGCCGAGATCGAGCCCCTTCACGCGGTCCTCGACCGACCCGTGCGCGGTGAGGATCAGCACCGGCACCGGGTTGCGGCGCGCGCGCAGCCGCCGCAGCACCTCCAGCCCGTCGAGCTTCGGCAGCCCGAGATCGAGGATCACCAGCGCGTAATCCTGCGTGCGCAGCACGTGGTCCGCCGCCTCGCCGTCCGCCATGTGATCGACCGCGAAGCGCGCGGCGCTCAGCGCATCGCTCAGCGACTGGGCCAGGTTCGGATTGTCTTCGACGAGCAGCACGCGCATGGGGATTCCGGTAAGGTCAGCGACAGGCCGCTACATTACATGATCCTTTCCATGTCGACGCCTCGCGGAAACACGGGTTGCGCGGGGGCCGCCAAGCCGCCGCGCGCGCCGCCGGCGGCCGCCGCTCAGCGTTCCGCCGCGGGATGACCGGGCGCCGCGAAGCGCGCATCGCCGGCCGCGCGCCGCTCGCGAAAGCCGACGACCACCGCGACGAACGCGACGCTCGCGCCGGCCGTCACGACGATCATCGGGTGCGCGGTGCCGTCCGACAGCCACGCCAGCACGCCGCCGCACGCGGCCGTGATCGCCATCTGGATAAAGAAGAACAGCCCCGATGCGGTGCCGGCGATCTGCGTATACGGCTGCATCACCGCGAACTGGCACGCCGGAATCGCGATCCCGACCGCGATCATCACGACGAACATCGGCACGACCAGCGCGGCCACCGACATCGGGGCGAGCGCGCCGCCGGCCCACAGCATGGCGGCGCCGGCCAGATTCACGGCGGCCGCCGCCGCGATGACCGAATCGGCTTGCCAGCGCCCGCCGGTCCGCGCGAACGCGCTCGAGCCGATCAGGTAGCCGAACACGGTCACGCCGAAGATCGCCGCATAGACCGGGCCGGACACGCCGATCTGCCGCTGGAACAGCGTCGACGATTCCGCGATGAACGGGTAGTACGTGCAGTAAACGAAGCTGATCGCGAGCGAGTAGCGCAGGAAACGTCGCTCGCGCAGCAGGCCGGCGTAGGTCCGCAGGAGCCCGGGGCCCGGCGCCGGCCGCGCGGCCTGTTCGCGCGTCTCGGGCAGCACGCGCAGCACCATCGCGGTCGCGACCAGCCCGCCCGCCGCGAGCCATCCGAACACGCCGCGCCAGCCGAGCCACGCGGCGATCGCGCTGCCGGCCAGCGGCGCGACCACCGGCGACAGCGCCATGCCGGCCGAGATATGGCCGAGCATCGTGGCCTGCGTCGCGGCCGGAAAGCGCTCGCGCACGATGACGCGGCCGATCACCGTGCCGGTGCAGCCGCCGAGCGCCTGAAAGATGCGCGCGACGATGAGGGCCGCGACGCCGCTCGACAGCGCGCACGCCACGCTCGCGACGACGTACACGCACAGACCGCCGAGCAGCACGGGACGGCGCCCGTAACGGTCGGACAACGGCCCCGACACCAGCATCGACAGCGCATAGCCGACCATGTAGAGGGTGAGCGTGAGCTGCAATTGGGCGTCGGTGCCGTGCAGCGCGTCCGCCATCGCGGGCAGCGACGGCAGGTATGCATCGATCGTGACGCGCGGCAGGCACACGACGAGCATCAACAGGAACAACCAGCCCCGCTGGGGCAATGAGCGTGTCTTCATGCGGCAAGTCCGTTTCCGGTCCGAGGAGAAAGGGTCGACAGCAATCTAAGGGGAAAGTGATATAAGCTGAAGGACCATTAAATCGACCACCGACTGGACCACTATGCCGCGAGGCAAAGCCGCGATTCCGCTCGATCTGCCGCGCCCTTCCGGGCTGTCGGCCGGCAGCCCGTCGTCGAAGCAGGAATGCATTGCCGACACGATTCGCGACGCGATCCTGAAGCGCCTGCTGCCTGCCGACAGCCCGCTGCCGTCCAGCCGGACGCTGGCCGTGCGCTGGGACATCGCGCGCGGCACCGTCGAAGCGGCGTACGACATCCTGTGCGCCGAGGGCTACATCGCCCGCACGCGAGGGTCCGGCACGCGCGTCTGCGCGGTGGTGCCGGACAGCTATCTGCGCGCGGCCGCGCAGCCTCGTCCCGGCAACGCACACCGCGAGCCGGCAGGCGGCCCGGACGAGTCCGAATCCGAACACGGCGTGCGCCCGGGCGTCCCGTTCGTCGCGCGGCTCGCCGATCCCGGCCTGATGCCGATGCAGCAATGGAAGAAGGCGCTCGGCGCGAGCCTGCTTGCCGCGACGGCCAACGAGCTCGGCGCGACGCCCGCGCAAGGCGTCGACAGCCTCCGCGACGAAATCGCCGCGTACCTGCGCGAATATCGCGGCATTCCGTGCGACGCCGGCGACATCTTCATCACGACCGGCATCCGCCATTCGATCGACCTCGTCGCGCGCACGGTGCTCGCGCCGGGCTCGACGGTGCTGATGGAAGATCCCGGCTACGTGTCGGCGTGGCAGATCTTCACGATCGCGGGCGCGACCGTGATCGACGTGCCGGTCGATCGGGAAGGCATCGACACGGCGTCGCTGCACCGGCATCCCGATGCGCGTGCCGTCTACGTGACGCCCGCGCATCAGGCACCGCTCGGCGTCACGATGTCGGTGTCGCGCCGGCTCGAACTGCTCGACTGGGCGCAGCGCGGCCGCGCGTGGATCGTCGAAGACGACTACGACGGCGAATTCAGCTACCAGACCGCCCCGCTGCCCGCGCTGAAATCGCTCGACGCGTGCGACCGCGTGATCTACTGCGGCTCGTTCAACAAGACGCTGTTCTCGGGGCTGCGCATCGGCTTCATGGTCGTACCGAAAGCGCTGCGGCCGGCGCTGTCGGCCGTGTGGCATGCGACCGCGCGCGCGGTCGGCGCAGCGCCGCAACTGGCGCTGGCCCGCTTCATCGCCAGCGGCGATTTCGCGAAGCACCTGCGCGCCGCGCGGCACGCGTACCGCCAGCGGCGCGACATCGTGCTCGAGCAGCTGGCGAAGCACGCCGGCGGACGGTTCGCGGTATCCGGCGAGCACGCGGGCTTTCATTTCGTGCTGTGGCTGCCGCCCGGGACGGACGACGCGACGGTTGTCGCCCGGGCCCGCGCGGCCGGCATCGCGTTGCAGCCGATCCGCGAATTCTGCCGAAGCGCCCGGCGTGAAGCGGGTGTCGTCGTCGGATATTCCGCGCTGACGGCCGCGCATGCACGGCATGGCGGCCGGATCCTCGGCCAGTTGCTGGCGGCCTCCGCCTAGCGGTCGTTGCGGGCGTTCCCGCGCCTGCCCGGCCCCGCTTCTGTTCCCGTCCGAACCATGCCGCACGCCGCGCAACCCGCGGCGGCGGCCGCCGCGACCTCGGGAAATCCATGACGCAAACGACGCGATTGTGAACGGGAATGAAAGCAGGCTGAAAGTGCCCCGCAATTAACATCCGCGTCACTCGAACAACACCACGCATAACTGGAGGAAGACATGTCGTTTGCACCGAAGCGCGTTGCCGCCGCACTGGCGATCGTCCTGGGCACTGCCGCCGGCGGCGCCGTCGCGCAGGTTCCGGCCGGGTATCCGGGTAATTACCAGGGCGTGATCGACGCCGCGAAGAAGGAAGGCAAGCTGATCGTCTACTCGACGACCGACACGGGCCTCGTGCGCCCGCTGATCAAGGACTTCGAAAGCCTGTACGGCGTGAAGGTCGAGTACAACGACATGAACAGCACCGAGCTGTACAACCGCTACATCAGCGAAAACGCGGCGAGCAGCACCAGCGCCGACGTGCTGTGGAGCTCCGCGATGGACCTGCAGGTCAAGCTCGTCAACGACGGCCTGATGGCGGCCTACGATTCGCCCGAAAGCCCGAACGTGCCGCAATGGGCGCAGTACCAGAAGCAGGCGTACGGCACGACCTTCGAGCCGCTCGCGATCGTCTACAACAAGCGCCTGATCCCCGAGAACGAAGTGCCGAAGACGCGCGCCGAGCTGATCAAGCTGCTCGCGTCGCAACCGGACAAGTTCAAGGGCAAGCTCACGACGTACGACGTCGAGAAATCCGGCGTCGGCTTCAACGCGCTGACGCAGGACGCGCACCTGAACGAGAAGGTCACGTGGGAACTCGTGAAGGCGATCGGCGCGACGGGCCCGAAGCTGCAGTCGAGCACCGGCGCGATGATGGAGCGCATCTCGTCGGGCGAGAACCTGATCGGCTACAACATCATCGGTTCGTATGCGTACGCGAAGGCGAAGAAGGACAAGTCCATCGGATACGTGTTTCCGAAGGACTACACGCAGATCGTGAGCCGCCTCGCCACCATCTCGAAGAAGGCGAAAAACCCGAACGCCGCCAAGCTGTGGGTGGACTACCTGCTGTCGAAACGCGGCCAGACCATGATCGCGAACCAGGCGAACCTGTACGCGATCCGCACGGACGTGACCGGCGAGACGTCGGCCGCGAGCCTCACGAAGGAACTCGGCGATTCGCTGAAGCCGATCCAGATCGGCACCGGCCTGCTCGTCTATCTGGACCAGTCGAAGCGGCTCGCGTTCCTGAAGCAATGGCAGCAGGCGATCAAGAGCTGATCCGCTGACCGGCTCCGGCCGACCCACGGCCGCCCGCCGCACGTCGCGCGGGCGGCCCTTCCCCTTACCGACTTCCTTGAGGCGGCCATCCGGATGGCCGCAGGGGCGAACTCATGCTTTCAACCAGCACCCCCGGCACGGCACCGGCCGCGCCACCCGCCGCCGGCCCGCGCGACGCGATTCCCGCGCTGCCGGTCAACAGCCTGCAGCCGCTCGCCGGCATGCTGCGCTGGATCGTCGTCGCGGTACTCACCATCGCGGTCGCACTGCCGCTCGGCTTCATCCTGTTCCAGAGCCTGCTGTCCGCGCCGTTCTTCGACGCGAACAAGACGCTCGGCATCGACGGCTTCCGTTTCGTCTTCAGCGATCCCGATTTCTGGTCGGCCGTGAAGAACTCGTTCATCATCGCCGGCGGGATGCTGTTCATCTCGATCCCGCTCGGCGGCATCCTCGCGTTCCTGATGGTGCGCACCGACCTGCCCGGCCGTCGCTGGCTCGAACCGCTGCTGCTCACGCCCGTGTTCGTGTCGCCGATGGTGCTCGCGTTCGGCTACGTGGTCGCGGCCGGACCGGTCGGCTTCTACTCGGTGTGGTTCAAGGAACTGTTCGGGGTACAGAACATCCCCTGGAACGTGTACTCGGTCTTCGCGATCACGGTGATCGTCGGCCTCACGCACGTGCCGCACGTGTACCTGTATTCGTCGGCCGCGTTGCGCAACCTCGGCTCGGACGTCGAGGAAGCCGCGCGCGTGGCGGGCGCCCGCCCGTTCCGCGTCGCGCTCGACGTGAGCCTGCCGATGACGATGCCCGCGCTGCTGTTCGCCGGCGTGCTCGTGTTCTTCCTCGGCTTCGAAGTGTTCGGGCTGCCGCTCGTGCTCGGCGATCCGGAAGGCCACCTGGTGCTCGCGACCTACCTGTACAAGCTGACCAACAAGCTCGGCGTGCCGTCGTATCACCTGATGGCCGCGGTCGCCGTGTGCATCGTCGCGATCACGTTCCCGCTCGTGCTGCTGCAGCGCCGCCTGCTGAAGACCGCGAACCGCTTCGTCACCGTGAAGGGCAAGGCCGGCCGGACGACGGTGCTGCCGCTCGGCGTGTGGCGCTGGGTCGCGCTCGCGATCGTCGTACTGTGGCTGATGCTGACCGTGATCGTGCCGATCTCGGGCATCGTGCTGCGCGCATTCGTGACCAACTGGGGCGAAGGCGTCGCGCTCGCCGAAGTGCTGACGCTGTCGAACTTCATCGAGCTGTTCGAGCAGGACAACCTGGTGCGCGCGATCGTCAACACGCTCGGCATCGGCGTGATCGGCGGCGCGCTCGCGATCGGCTTCTACTCGCTCGTCGCGTTCGCCGGCCACCGCCGCCCCGACTGGGCGACCAAGCTGCTCGACTACCTCGTGCTGCTGCCGCGCGCGGTGCCGGGCCTGCTCGCCGGTCTCGCGTTCCTGTGGATCTTCCTGTTCGTGCCAGGCCTGCGCGAACTGAAGAACTCGATGTGGAGCATCTGGATCGCGTACACGGTCGTGTGGCTCGCGTACGGGATGCGCCTCATCCAGAGCGCGCTGCTGCAGGTCGGCCCGGAACTCGAGGAAGCCGGCCGCAGCGTCGGCGCGACGCGCAGCCGCGTGTCGCTCGACGTGACACTGCCGCTCGTGCGCTTCGGCCTGCTCGCCGCGTGGCTGCTGATCTTCATGATCTTCGAGCGCGAATACTCGACGGCCGTCTACCTGCTGTCGCCCGGCACCGAAGTGATCGGCGCGCTGCTCGTGTCGCTGTGGGCGACCGGCGCCGTCGACCAGGTCGCCGCGCTTTCTGTCATCAACATCGCGATGGTCGGCGCCGGTCTTGGCGTGGCCCTGCGCTTCGGAGTGAAACTTCATGGATAAGCTCATCGTCGACGACCTGCACCTCAGCTACGGCGCCAATCCGATCCTCAAGGGCGTGTCGTTCGAACTGAAGGCCGGCGAAGTCGTGTGCCTGCTCGGCGCGTCGGGCAGCGGCAAGACCACGCTGCTGCGCGCGGTGGCCGGCCTCGAACAGCCGTCCGACGGCCGCATCCAGCTCGACGACCGCGTGTTCTTCGACGGCGCGAAACGCGTCGACCTGCCCGTCGAGCAGCGCTCGCTCGGCCTCGTGTTCCAGTCGTACGCGCTGTGGCCGCACCGCACCGTCGCCGACAACGTCGGCTACGGACTGAAGCTGCGCCGCGTCGCCCTGGCCGAACAGAAGCGCCGCGTGCAGACCGCGCTCGATCAGCTCGGCCTCGGCCATCTCGCGGAACGTTTTCCGCACCAGCTGTCGGGCGGCCAGCAGCAGCGCGTCGCGATCGCACGCGCGCTCGTCTACAACCCGCCGGTGATCCTGCTCGACGAGCCGCTGTCGAACCTCGACGCGAAGCTGCGCGAGGAAGCGCGTGCGTGGCTGCGCGAGCTGATCGTGTCGCTCGGGCTGTCGGCCCTGTGCGTGACGCACGACCAGACCGAGGCGATGGCGATGTCCGACCGCATCCTGCTGCTGCGCAACGGCCGCATCGAACAGGAAGGCACGCCGGCCGAGCTGTACGGCGCGCCGCGCTCGCTGTACACCGCCGAATTCATGGGCAGCAACAACCGGATCGATGCGCGCGTCGCCGCGATCGACGGCGAATGCGTGACGCTCGCCGGCGACGGCTGGGAACTGCGGGCGCTGGCCCGCGACACGCTCGCGCCGGGCCAGGACGCGCAGGCCGTGATCCGCCTCGAACGCGTGCAGGTCACCGACGGCCCGGGCGCGAACCGGCTGCAGGCCGACCTCGTCACGTCGATGTATCTCGGCGACCGCTGGGAATACCTGTTCCATTGCGGCGACATGCGCCTGCGCGCGTTCGGCCACGTGCCGCGCGCGGCCGGCAAGCACTGGATCGAATTCCCGACCAACGACTGCTGGGCGTTCGCGAAAGCGGGCTGACCCGGTCGCGGCGGCTCACGTGCCGCCGCGCATCCCGCCACGCATGGACTTCCCGTCCGGCGGACGCCTCCCGGTGTCCGCCGCGGGCGGATGCGCGCCTAACCGACTCACCCAACCCACAAGAACCAAGGAGACACCGTCAATGAAATCACGCGCAGAGCGTTCCCTTCGCGCCGCCGTCCTGACCGGATCGGCCGCCGTCGCCGGACTCGCGGCAGGCGCCGCGCACGCGCAGTCGTCGGTCACGATGTACGGGATCATGGATGCCGGCATCGAATACACGAACCATGCGGCGCCCGAAGGCGGCAGTTCGGTCAAGCTCAAGTCGGGCAACAAGAACACCTCGCGCTGGGGCTTGCGCGGCGTCGAGGATCTCGGCGGCGGGCTGAAGGCCGTGTTCCGACTCGAAAGCGGGATCGACCTCGCGAACGGCGCGCTCGACGACGGCCCCGACTCGATCTTCGCGCGCCGCGCGACGGTCGGCCTGAAGAGCAAATGGGGCGAACTGACGCTCGGCCGCAACTACACCGTCACCTACGACTACATGCTGCCGTTCGACCCGATGGGTTACGCGCAGAACTACTCGTGGGCCTCGGCGTCGACGGCGACGGGCGGCCGCAAGGACGGCATGTTCACGCGCTCGTCGAACGCGGTGCGCTACGACGGCGAATTCAGCGGCTTCAAGTTCGGCGCGTTGTACGGCTTCGGCAACGTGCCGGGCAGCGTGAAGACCAGCTCGAAATACGACTTCGCGGTCGGCTACGAGAAAGGCCCGTTCGCGGCGGTCGTCACGTTCGATCGGCAGAACGGCGCGGCCGACAGCGTCACGCCGGCCGATACGGTCAACTATATCCAGGGCGTCCATGCCGGCCTGAGCTACGACTTCGGCAACCTGAAGACGATGGCCGGCTACCGCAACTACAAACGCACGTTCCGCACCACGGCGGCGAACCAGCTGAGCGACACGTACTGGCTCGGCGGGTCGTATCAGTTCACGCCGGCGTTCTCGCTGATCGCGGCCGTCTATCACCAGAACATCAAGGGCGGCAGCGATGCCGATCCGACGCTGGTGTCGATGCGCGCGAACTACGCGCTGTCGAAGCGCACGGTGCTGTACGCGGCCGGCGCGTTCGCGATCGCGAAACACGACCAGAAGGTTGGCGTGTCGCGCGATTTCGCGGGATACGGCACGACCCAGGTCGGCGTCACGGCGGGGATCCAGCAGCGGTTCTGACACCCGGGCCGGCGGGCGGCGGCAGTCGGTCGACCGCCGTTCAGCCAGGCCACGCGCGGCGGCATCGCGGCGAACCGCCGGCCGCCGCCGCCCAGCGTGCCCCTCGCGTCACGTCCGGCGCGCTGCGTTTCGATGCGCCGCTCACTCGCCGCGCATCGTGAACACCGGGCGCACGAGACTGTTCGTATCGCCCCAGTGTTCGCCCACGGCCGACAGCGGCACCGTGCGCGTGTCGATCGCGAGGCCGGCCGGCCCGGCCGCGTCGAACACACCGCGCACCGACGCCAGCAAGCGGGGCAGCGATACGCTGCCGATGCCGCTGCCCATCAGTTCGATCGCGGTCGCCCGCAGCACCGCGCCTGGCAGCAGCACGTCCGCGCCGCCGATCGAGCCGATCTGCACGAATCGCAGCCGGCGGCCGTCGGGCGTCGCCTTCGCGGCGGCAAGCAACAGCGTCTGCGCGCTGGCGCCCCACAGATAGTCGAGCACGACGTCCACACCTTCACGGAAATGCGGTTCGAGCGCGCGTGCCAGATGTGCGTCGTCCTGCTGCAGCGACACGACCGCATCCGCACCGGCGCTCGGCAACGCCTGCAGCGCGGCTGCGTTGCGGCCCGTCGCGATCACCTTCGCGGCGCCGAGATGCTTCGCGATCCGCACTGCCAGCCGCCCCGACGTACCCGTCGCACCGTTGACGAGTACCGTCTCGCCCGCGACGAGCCGCGCGCGCTCGGTCAGCGCCGCCCACGACGACATCCCGGGAATCGCGATCGCCGCCGCCGTGACGTCGTCGAGCGAATCGGGCAGCGGCACGCACCGCGTATCGGGCGCGATCGTCCGCTCGGCCATCGCGCCGAACGGGGCGGGTGCGCCGAAGAAGTAGACGCGCTGCCCGTCGTCGAGACGGCGACCCACCCCGTCGACGCCGACGACGAACGGATAACGCCCGTCCGACGAGTAATGCGTGCCGGCCGCGCGCGCCTGCGCGAGCCGGCTCAGCGCGGACGCCGTCACGTCGATCAGGCTGTGGCCCGGCATCGCGCGCGGCGCATCGAATTCCATCTGAACGGGACGCTCGCCGGCGCCCGTCACGACTGCTGCTTTCATGGTGACTCCTTGAATCGGGGATCTCGATCGACGGTTCAGCTGCGCATCAGCGTGCGTCGAGCCACGCGCGCAGCGCGGGATCGCGCACTTCCAGCACGTCGAACAGGCCGAGCGCGCGCAGCGCCGGCAATGCGTCGATCGCGTCGGCCTCCGCGCGCGCCCGGTCGGCGGGCTCGGCGTGCGGGTCGGTCAACACGCGCGCGTTGACCAGGAACGCGCCGACGGTCCCCTTGCGGATTGTCGTTCCGCCGGTTTCGATCCGGTCGGCATGGTCGGGAAGCATCTGTTCGGCTCGCATCGCGTCGTACTCCGGTTGTCATCGATGGATGCAGTGTAGGCGTGCGAAGCCGGCCAATCTCCGGTATAACAGCCATTCGATACCGATATCCGGCCATGTCCGATCCGCTTCTGCCCGCCCGATTCGTCACGTCCGACGACGGCCCGTTCGTGGTCGCCGCCGTGCTGTCGCAACGCGACCCGCGCGTGACCGCGCCGCATTCGCATGCGCGCGGCCAGCTCGTCGGCGCGCTGAGCGGGCTGCTGACGATCGGCCTCGATGACCAGGCCTGGGTCGTGCCGGCCATTCACGCGATCTGGATTCCGCCGCATTGCCGGCATTCGTTGCGTTCGTTCGGGCCGATTTCCGGCTGGTCGGCGTTCGTCGCCGAAGCACGCTGCGCGGCACTGCCGGCCGCGCCGCGCGCGATCCGCACGACACCGCTGCTGCGTGAAGCCGTGCAGCGCGCGGCAAGCTGGGGCGATTCGGAACTGGATGCCGCGCAAACGCGCATCGCCGACGTGATCCTCGACGAAATCGCGTCGTCGGAGGTCGAGGCGCTGGGACTGGTACGGCCGCGAGACGCGCGGCTGATGAAGATCACCGATGCGCTGGCCACGAATCTCGCGGACAACCGGCGGCTGGAGGAATGGGCCGCATGGGCCGGCATCAGTGCGCGAACGATGAGCCGCCGCTTCGTCGCCGAGACGGGGCTGACGTTCGCGCAGTGGCGTCAGCAGGCCAGGTTGCTGCGGGCGCTGGAGAGAATCGCCGATGACGTGCCGGTGACGACGATCGCGCTCGATCTCGGGTACGACAACGTGAGCGCGTTCATCGACATGTTCCGGCGGGCGTTGGGGACGACGCCTGGACGGTATATGGAGAACGGGGGGACATCGACAATCGACGCACGGTAACAACACGCGACCGGCTTGAAACGTCAAACGATTCGCGGAATCCGGTTCAATTCAGATGATCGTCCGGTAGGCGCGCTGCCCTTCGACAGCCGCCCGCATCTCGCGCTCGACGGGCAGATCGTAGCGGACATCGTGGTGTGGGGCATCGCGCGCTCCAAACCGGGGTTCTGGATGGCATGATTTTTTCGCAATAAACGAAAAGTGATATCGCCCTCTATAAACGGTCTGTCCGTTTCGTTCAATACGTGCCGTCGCCCTTCTCCGCGGCCTTGCCCCCCTTCCCCTTGAACTGCGCCGCCAGCCGCTCCGCGCTCCTCGCGAGCAGCGTCGTATCGACCCCGACCGCGACGAACAGCGCGCCCGCGTCCAGATAGCGTCGCGCGGCCGCCTCATCCGCGCTCAGAATGCCCGGCGCCTTGCCGGCCGCCTTGATCATCCGGATCGCGCCGTCGATCGCGGCCTGCACGACCGGGTGGCCCGGATTGCCGAGATGCCCGAGATCGGCGGCCAGGTCAGCCGGCCCGATGAACACGCCGTCGACGCCTTCGACCCGCGCGATCGCATCGATCGCATCGAGCCCCGCGCGTGTCTCGACCTGCACGAGCACGGCCATCTCGTCGTTCGCGCGATGCAGGTAGTCGCCCACACGATTCCACCGCGACGCGCGTGCCAGCGAACTGCCGACGCCGCGCATCCCGTGCGGCGGGTAACGCGTCGCGGCCACGGCCGCGCGCGCTTCGTCGGCGCTCTGCACCATCGGCACCAGCAGCGTCTGCGCCCCGAGATCGAGCACCTGCTTGACGATCACCGGATCGTTCCACGGCACGCGCACGACCGGATGCGACGGATACGGCGCGATCGCCTGCAACTGCGCGAGGATCGTCGGCACCGTGTTCGGCGCATGCTCGCCGTCGATCAGCAACCAGTCGAATCCCGCGCCCGCGACGACCTCGGCGCTGTACGGATTCGCGAGCCCGAGCCACAGCCCGATCTGCGCGTCGCCGCGCGCGAGCGCGGCCTTGAAGACATTCGACGGAATCTGCATCGTTCGCTACCTCACTCGAAATGGCACTGGATCGTCCCGAGCGGGCCGTAGTCGACGCTGAACGTATCGCCCGGCCGCGCCGCACACGGCCGCGTGAACGACCCGCCGAGCACGATCTGCCCGGGTTCCAGCGCGACGCCGAAACGCGACAGCCGGTTCGCGAGCCACGCGACGCCGTTCGCCGGATGGTTCAGCACGCCGGCCGCGACGCCCGTTTCCTCGACCACGCCGTTGCGCGACATGATCGCCGCGACCCAGCGCAGGTCGACGTCCTGCGGCCGCACCGGCCGGCCGCCGATCACGACGCCCGCGTTCGCGGCGTTGTCGGCGATCGTGTCGAACACCTTGCGCGGCCGTTTCGTATCGGGGTCGATGGACTGGCTGCGCGCGTCGATGATCTCGAGCGCGGGCACGACGTAATCGACCGCGTCGTACACGTCGAAGATCGTGCAGTTCGGGCCCGAGAGCCGCTTGCCGAGCACGAACGCGAGTTCGACCTCGACGCGCGGCACGATGAAGCGGCCGGTCGGGATCGTGCCGCCGTCGTCGAAGAACATGTCGTCGAGCAGCGCGCCGTAATCGGGCTCGTCGATCTGCGACGTGTTCTGCATCGCCTTCGACGTGAGGCCGATCTTGTGCCCCTTCAGCGTGCGGCCTTCCGCGAGCTTGAGGGTCACCCACGCGCGCTGGATCGCATACGCGTCGTCGATCGTGATGTCGGGATGGTCGAGCGAGATCTGGCGGATCTGCGTGCGCTCGCGCTCGGCGTCGTGCAGACGCCGCGCGAGCTGGTCGATGAGGGCGGGTTCGAGCATGGTCGGATCGGGAATGGGGTTCAGCCGGCCCGCTTGTAGCGGGCGTGGATGTTGTTGTGCTTGTACGAGCCGCTTTCGCTGAACTCGGTCAGTTCCATCGACAGCGCGAGGTAGCGTTTCGCGTACAGCTCGGCGAAATGCGCCTTGATCGCATCGAACAGCGCATCGCACGCGGCCTTCTTCTGCGCGTCGGTACGCCCCGAGCCGATCTTCAGCGTCACGTGGACGAAGGCGTCGTCCTCCGTGCCGTCGGCGACGCAGTAGTCCTGCAGTTCGAGCGCGCGCGAGCGGATGCCGCCGGTCGGGAACACGCCGCCCTGCGCGATCAGCGTCGCGTTGATCGTGCGCAGCAGCGCGGGAATGCGCGCGTCGTCGCGGATGTTCGCGGTGTATTCGACGACGATGTGTGGCATGGCAAATCTCCGTTCGGATTCGATTGCTTGGCAGGCGGCAGCGCTCAGGCGAGCGGAAAGATCGCGTTGATCTGCCCGGTGCCCGAACTCGCGAAATAGTCGGTGACGATCTCGACGGGCTTGTCGTAACGATCCCAGCCGAGCAGCCCGAGCAGCATCGCCGTGTCGTGCATCCCGCCTTCGCCGTGGCAATGGAGGTTGTACTCGGGCAGCATCGCGCAGAAGGTCTTGAAATCGCCCTGCCTCCACAGCTCGACCACGCGCAGGTCGACCTGGCGGAAGAATTCGCGGCTGATCTGGTGGATCGATTCCTCGGGGCTGCCGTTGTCGTTGAAGCGGCGCGACAACGAGCCGCTCGCGAGGAACGCGACGTTCGAATCGCTCTTCTCGATCGCCTCGAGCAGCGCCTCGCCGAAGCGGCGGCTTTCGTCGAGCTGATGCCACATGCACCAGCCGGCGATCGACACGACCTTGAAATGCTGGTCGCCGTTCATGTAGCGCATCGGCACGAGCGTGCCGTATTCGAGTTCCAGGCTGTCGATCTCGTGCGCGCGCGTCGCGATGCCGCGCCCGGTGGCCGTCTCGGCGATCAGCCGGCCGAGCGCCGGGTTGCCCGGATACGCGTACGTCATGTCGCGGATGAAATGCGGCAGCTCGTTGCTCGTGTACGTGCCCGAGAACCGCGCGTTGCAGTTCACGTGATAACCGGCATTGACGAGCCAGTGCACGTCCGACACGACGATCGTGTCGACGCCGAGCGCGCGGCAGCGCTCGCCGATCAGCTGGTGGCCGCGGATCGCCGCCTCGCGGCAACCGTGATGCCTGCCGGGCAGTTCCGACAGATACATCGACGGCACGTGCGTGATCTTCGCGGCGAGGGACAGTTTGCCCATCGTTCAGTCTCCGTTTGGTTCGTTATCGCGGCGAAACGACCGTCACACGCCCCAGCGCGGGATGTGGTGCGAACCCATCGAGATGCACACGTTCTTGATCTCCGCGAACACCTCGAAACTGTACTCGCCGCCCTCGCGCCCGGTGCCCGACTCCTTCACGCCGCCGAACGGCTGGCGCAGGTCGCGCACGTTCTGACTGTTCACGAACACCATCCCGGCCTCGATCCCGCGTGCGAGACGATGCACCTTGCCGACGTCCTGCGTCCAGATATACGACGCAAGGCCATACGCGGTGTCGTTCGCGAGCCGCAGCCCTTCGTCTTCGTCCTCGAACGGAATGATGCAGGCGACCGGCCCGAAGATCTCTTCCTGCGCGATACGCATCCGGTTGTCGACGTCGGCGAACACGGTCGGGCGCACGAAGTTGCCGTTGCGCAGATGCGCGGGCAGCCCGGCCGGCTTGTCCGCGCCGCCCGCGACCACGCGCGCGCCTTCCTGCTCGCCGATGCGGATGTAGCCCGTCACCTTCTCCCAGTGCTGGCGCGTGATCATCGCGCCGAGATTCGTGCCCGGATCGGCCGGGTCGCCGACCACCAGGTTGTTCGCGCGGCGCGCGAATTCCTGCACGAAGCGGTCGTAGATCGTGCGCTGCACGAAGATCCGCGAACCGGCGGTGCACCGTTCGCCGTTGATCGAGAAGATCGTGAACAGCGACGCGTCGAGCGCACGGTCGAAATCGGCGTCGTCGAAGATCAGCACCGGCGACTTGCCGCCGAGCTCCATCGAATACTTCTTGAGGCCCGCGCGCTCCATGATCCGCTTGCCCGTCACGGTGCCGCCGGTGAACGACACCGCGCGCACGTCGGGATGGCGCACGAGCGCGTCGCCGGCCGTCGCGCCGTAGCCCTGCACGACGTTCAGCACGCCGGGCGGAATGCCGGCTTCGAGCGCGAGCCGGCCGAGCTGGTCGGCCGTCAGCGGCGACAGTTCCGACATCTTCAGCACGGCCGTATTGCCGAGCGCGAGGCACGGCGCCGTCTTCCACGTGGCCGTCATGAACGGCACGTTCCATGGCGACACCAGCGCGCACACGCCCACCGGCTGGTACAGCGTGTAGTTCAGCATCTGGTCGTCGACCGGATACGTGCGGCCGTTCATCTGCACGCACACTTCCGCGAAGAAATTGAAGTTCTCCGAGGCGCGCGGAATCAGCTGCTTGCTCGTCTGCGCGATCGGCAGGCCGGTGTCCTGCGTCTCCAGCGCCGCGAGCATCGGCACGTTCTTCTCGATCAGCTCGCCGAGCTTGCGCATCAGCTTCGCGCGCGCCTTCGCGGGCGTGTTCGCCCATTTCGGGAACGCCGCCTTCGCCGCGCGCACGGCCGCGTCGACCTCGGCCTCGCCGCCCGACGCGACGTCGGTGATGACGTCGCCCGTCGCGGGGTTCAGCGTCGTGAAGGTCTCGCGGCTCTCGACTTCGCGGCCGTCGATCCAGTGCTTGATGGTCATGTGCTCTCCTTGGGCGACGGGCTCAGCCGGCGCGATAGTAGTCTGCTTCGCCGACGATCGTGTTCACGAGCCGGCCAATCCCTTCGATCTCGGTCACGACCTCGTCGCCCGGCTGCGTGTCCGCCAGCCCCTCGGGCGTGCCGGTCAGGATCAGGTCGCCCGGCGCGAGCGTCATGAAGCCGCTGATGTGCTCGATCAGCGCCGGCACGTCGAAGATCATGTCGCGCGTGCTGCCGCGCTGCGTCTCGTGGCCGTTCACGGTCGTGCGCAGCATCAGGTCGCCCGCGTCGCCGATCTCGTCGCGGCTGACGAACCACGGCCCGAGCGGCGTGCAGGTATCGCGGTTCTTCACGCGCAGGTTCGGGCGATAGTAGTTCTCGAGATAGTCGCGGATCGCGTAGTCGTTCGCGACCGTGTAGCCGGCCACGTAGTCGACGGCCTGCGCACGGCTCACGTTGCGCGCGGGCCGGCCGATCACGACGGCCAGTTCGCACTCGTAGTGCATGTGCGTCGCATCCGCCGGGCGCATGGTGCGCGACCGGTGGCCGATGAACGTGTTCGGTCCCTTCAGGAAGATCAGCGGCTCGCTCGGCGCCTTGAACGCGAGTTCCTTCGCGTGGTCGGCGTAGTTGAGGCCGAGCGCGAACGTCGTGCGCGGCGCGACGGGCGGCAGCCACGCCACCGCCTCCTCGGCGACCACGCGCCCCGTATCGAGGCGGATCGTGCCGTCGCCGGCCGGTTCGGCCGCATGCAGTGCGCCGTTGTAGATCACGCGCGCCGTCTTCATGGTGCTTCCTCCGCAATCAGCGTATGCCGCAGCGTGCCGATCCCGGCGGCCGAAATCTCGATCGTGCTGCCCGCGCGGGCGCGCGGTGCGCCGCCCGCGACGCCGAGCAACAGCACGTCGCCCGCGTCGAACGACATGAACGCGGTCACATCGGCGATCAGTTCGCGCACCGGGCGGATCAGCGTGGCGGTCGACGCGGACACGGCCAGTTCGCCGTCGATCCGCACCGTCAGGCCGATCGCGTCGACGTCGCCGAGCGCGGCGGCCGGCACGATGGCCGGGCCCAGCGGGCAGAAGCCGTCACGGCACTTGAAGCGCACGGCCGGGCGGTAGTAATCGGGGTGCGGCACCGACACGTCGCTCGCGAGCGTGAAGCCGTGCACGTAGTCGAGCGCCTGCGCGGCCGGCACGCGCGTCGCGCGCCGGGCGAACACGACGGCCACCGACGCGCCGATTTCCAGCGCGTCGACGCCGGCCGGCACGACGACGGCGGCGCCGTCGCCCGCATGCGTGTTGGCGGGTTTGATGTACAGGATCGGCGCCTGCGGCGGGCGGCCGTAAGGCGGCGCGTTCACGGCGTCGCCGAGCGCGTCGAGCGCGACGCGCTCGTTGAGCAGTGCGCCATAGACGGTACCGATGGCGACCGGCAACGGCGGCGCCGCGGCGGTCGTGCAAGACAGCTCCATGCGTCATTCCCCTGCCGCGCGTCGCGGCGCATCGTCAATAGTTAATATCTTAAGTAAACAATCGAACGCTGGCAACCTCGATTACCCTGATACGCGAAATCCATCTCCTTCGGCTGTTAAGATTGATACGTCCCCGTCCTTTACCCACCCCGATGAACCGTACGCTCGACCATCGCAACCTGGCCATGCTGCTGCTCGAGGCCCGCGAAACGCTGATGGGTCTGTTTCGCCCCATTCTCAAGGAATTCGCGTTGACCGAACAGCAATGGCGGATCATCCGCGTGCTCGACGGCGAACCGGCGCAGGCGCTCGAGGCGGGACAGATCGCCAGGCGCTGCTGCATCCTGAGCCCGAGCCTCACCGGCGTGCTGGAACGGATGGAGCGCGACGGCCTGATCACGCGCACGCGCGCGCAGGAAGATCAGCGCCGGCTGCTGGTCAGCCTGACGCCGCAAAGCAGGAAACTGGTGACGGAGATCGGTCCGCGCATCGACGAGCAATACCGGCAGCTCGAGTCGCGCTTCGGCGAGGACGGCCTGGAAGACATCTACCGCGCGCTCGACCGGCTCATCGAACTCGGCGGCAACGCATAAGGAAAGCACCCGCTCCCGCCGCGCGCGGGAACGGGTGCGGTGCGGTACGGGCAGTCAGTGCAACGCGCCGCGCATCAACTCGGTCACGGCCACGCCGCGCGACGTGCGCATGCACTCCTCGACGTAATCGATGAACGGCAACGGCTCGAAATCGATTTCGTCGCGCACGCGACGGTTGTCGAACACGCGATCGACCGTCGCGAATTCCCCGCAGCGCTGCAATGCACGGCCGATCACGCGTTCGAGTGCCGGATCGGCCCGCCCGAGCACGTCTCGCACCACGAGCGGCAGTTCCGCCGGCGCACACGCGGCGTAGCGCGGCGCACCCGTCATCCCCGCCGCCTCGTCCATCGCCCGCACGATCTGCGCGACCTGCGGCGCCTCGTCGCCGGCCGACACGTGATAGACGTCGTGGGCGAGCGTCGGCTTCACGGCCAGCAGCATCGTCGCGCGCGCCACGTCGTCCACCGACACGATGTCGATGCGCGTCATCGGCCGCGCGGTGAAGCGACGCGCGGCATGCGCGAGGCGGAACATCCAGAACGAATTCGGCGCGGGCCGCGTGCCGAGCACCGTATGACCGACCACATGCGACGGCCGCACGACGACGAGCGGCAGCCCGAGCGCGCGCAGGCGCTGTTCGGTTTCGGCCTTCGCGTGCAGATAATCGGCCGCGAGCACCGCACCCGGCAGGCCTTCGTCGTCGTGCGCCGGGTCGTTCGCCGCAGCGCCCGCCGCCTGTTCCTGCACGATCCCGCCGCGGCCCGCGTGCGCATAGGCCGTGCCGACGTACACGAAGCGCTGCAGGCGCGGCGCGCGCGCGAAGCGTTCGGCGAAATGCACCGCATCGGCGATGTCGGCCCGCAGATGCGCGCCGTCGGCCGGCGACGCATGGCCGGCGCAGTGAATCACGTGCGTCGCCCCGGCGAGGCGCGGCGCATCGGCGCCGTGCCACACGTCGCCGAGCGCGCCGACGATCACGTTCGCATCGGTCAGGCGCGACGCCCAGTACGGCGCAAGCCCCGCGCGCAGCGCCGCCTCGCGCAGCCGCGCGACGGCGTGGCCGCGATCCTGCGCGCGCACGACGCACACGATGCGTTCGAGCAGCCCCGCATTGACGAGCGCCGTCAGCACGGTACTGCCGATGAAGCCGGTTGCGCCGGTCAGCACCAGGCGCCCGACGTTCGCCGCCGCGACCGGTGCGCTGGCCGGCGACACGAGGCTCGTCCGCCAGTTGAGCGACAACGCGGTTTTCCAGATCAGCACGATAGTCTCCTTCGAAGAATCGGCCGGGCGGCGCGGTGCCCGCGGTTGCGGGCCGCGCACGGCTCACGGCCGGGCCGGGGCTGACGCGGCCCCGGCAGTCCCGATCGGGCGTGCGGCCTGCGATCGCGTCGATCGCTCTCTGGCACGAGATGGCGGCAGCCGCCGCGGACGGGCGTCCGCGGCACAGGATCGGGACCTTCCCAGTGTGGGGCCCGACCGAATGCAAGTCTGTCCCGAAAGTTTCGTGAAAGTGTGCCGATTTGTACGCGATTGTCGGAGTGTGTCGTGCCGGACCCGCCGTCGGCACGACGAAACGTCCGCCCGGTCGGTGTCCCGACTGCGCCATGTCGCATCCGTCGGCACCGTTTCGGTGGCCGGTCGCGCGCGACAGATCGACGCGCCCCGCGCGCGGGTCATCCCATCTCCCGACCGCCTTCGACGCGCCTCTCGACACCACGATCTCCGCTAACGCCCGTGATGGCAAGTGCCTCCGAAACGACCATGAATCGTCAGACGTCGTTCCATCTGAAACCGGAATGAACTCAATAAGGATTGTTTGAGGATTATCACTTGCGTTTCACACCAGTCTATCTAGACTGATCAAGTCAAAACGGTCGAATGCGTCAATTTTTCAGGAGACGATCACAATGCGCCTCACCATTCGGATTAATGGCAGCGAATCGGCAACCCGGCACGCTTTCGCAGTTCTATGGGTCGATACCGACGAGGGACTGTGGTCGCGCGAGGCACATCAGGGCATCGATCTCCCGGCCTGGGGCAAGGTCCGCGACGTCGAGGGCGCGATGGCGCTCTGCGCGGCCGATGGCGGCAACGCCGTGTGCCAGCTGAAGGGGCTGTCGTTCGGCGCGACGCAGCGCGAACAGGGCCCTGCCGTCCTCGCCGGCGACCACGCCGGTGCATGGCGGCTGCAGGCGGTCGATCGCTGCACGACCCAGCCGGAATACCGGGAATTCATTTCCGTTGCCCGATAGCATTCATCGAGGTAAATCGTCTGCGGTTTTCGGGTTTATTCCGGTGCCAGTGATATTCATTTCGATATTCATGATTATCGACGCCCCCTTTCGGGGCGTTTCTCATTTTCGGGCATAAAGAAATAATCGAGGCCCGGGCAATTGATCGCGCTGCGTCGGCGGTCGCGCTCGACCGGCACCCGAATCCGCCTCCCCGGATCGCCCCCCTGCCGAGCATCCCCCCGTTGCCTGCCGTGACGTCGGCCGCCCGCTTTCGCCGTGCTTTTTTGCTGCCTTCGTTTTTCATGTCCGGCCAAGTCGCCGTTTTGACGTTTTTTCACGGGGCCGGAACACACTTTCCCCACACGACGTTTACTCATTTATTACAATCGCATTATCCAGACTGATTTGCCGCCGACGGGCGGCCCGAACCGGCCATTGCATGAGCGTGAAAAAGAAGACCCACCCCGCCGATCCGTACGCGGCCGCGACCAAGAATCCGATGCTCGCGTCGCGCCTGCCGATGTGGCGCTCGAGGTTGATCGTGATCGTCGTGTTCCTCGCGTTCGCCGCGCTGATCGCGCGGGCCTTCTGGGTGCAGGTCGCGAACCAGGATTTCTATGTCGGACAGGGCCAGAAGCGCTACCAGCGCACGATCGAGCTCGACGCGATGCGCGGTCGCATCGTCGACCGCAACGGCGCGATGCTCGCGGTCAGCCTGTCGACCTATGAAATCTGGGCGAACCCGAAACAGGTCGCCGATACCGACTACCCGCAGATCGCCAAGCTGCTCGACATGCCGCTCGTCGAGGTGAAGCGGCGTCTGGGCAACGAGAAGACCTTCGTGCTGCTCAAGCGGCAAGTGGACGCCGATACCGCGGGCCGCCTCGACAAGCTCGCGATCGACGGCATCACGCAGATCGCCGATTCGAAGCGCTTCTATCCGGAAGGCGAATCGGCCGCGCACGTGGTCGGCTTCACGAACGTCGAGGACAAGGGCCAGGAAGGCGTCGAACTCGCGGCGAATGCACGCCTGCAAGGCACGTCGGGGCAACGCGAGGTGATCCGCGATCGGCTCGGCCGCATCGTGTCGGATACGCGCCCGCTCGTCCCCGCGCAGCACGGCGCGACGATCGAGCTGACGATCGATCGCCGCATCCAGCAGCTCGCGTACAGCCAGCTCAAGGCCGCCGTGATCGAGAACAACGCGGTGGCAGGCAGCGTCGTCGTGCTCGACGCGCAGAACGGCGAGATCCTCGCGCTCGCGAACTACCCGACCTTCGACCCGAACGATCGTGCCCGCCTGACCGGCCAGCAGTTGCGCAACCGCGCGGTGATCGACACGTTCGAACCGGGCTCGACGATCAAGCCGCTCGTCGTCGCGCTGTCGATCGACGAACGCAAGGTCACGCCGAACACGATCATCAACACGTCGCCCGGCACCTACAAGATCGGCCCGGCCGTGATTCACGACACGTCGAACCACGGGTCGCTGACGGTTTCGCAGGCGCTGCAGAAGTCGAGCAACGTCGCGCTCGCGAAGCTCGCGCTGAACCTGCCCGCCGAAACGATCTGGAACAAATACCAGGAGTACGGGATCGGCCGCGCGCCGGAACTGACGTTCCCGGGCGTGGCGTCGGGCCGGCTGCGCGGCTACAAGCGCTGGCGGCCGATCGAGCAGGCGACGATGGCTTACGGCTACGGCCTGTCGATGTCGCTGCTGCAGATCGCGCAGACCTACACGGCTTATGCGGGCGACGGCACGCTGCACCCGGTGTCGCTGCTGAAGAACGGCACCGATCAGCAGACGATCGACGCGCATCGTGGCCACCGCGTGACGTCGCCGCAAACGGCCGCGTCGATCCGCTCGATGCTCGAGATGGCGGTCGGCGAAGGCGGTACGGGGCGCCGCGCGCGCGTCGACGGCTACCGGATCGGCGGCAAGACCGGTACCGCGCGCAAGCAGGTCGGCGCGACCTATGCAAAGGGCAAGTACCGCGCGCTGTTCGCGGGGATGGCGCCGATGAGCAACCCGCGCCTGATCGTCGCCGTGATGATCGACGAGCCGCGCGGCAAGGGCTACTACGGCGGCACGGTGGCCGGCCCGGTGTTCGCGTCGGTCACGAGCGGCTCGCTGCAATTGCTCGGCGTACCGCCCGATGCGCCGGTCGAGCCCGAGAAGAATGCGCCGGCAAAAGCGGCTGCGCCGCAGAAGACGGTAGCCGCGCCGAAGGCCTCGCCGGCCCGGACGGCTGCCGCGCGGAAACCATCCGCGCCGCTCGAGACGGCCGCACGATCCGGCACGGCCGCGCCGGCGAAGGCTGCCGCAGGCTGACGTCGCCGTCCGGGCGATGCCGGATGCGCGTCGCCCTTCCCTGCTTTCATCCCACGTTCCAGGAACGCCCCGCATCATTTGAGGGTTCCCGCCGCGTCCTCCTGCAATATTTGCGCGCCGCAGGCGGCCTTGCCGGTGCGCCCGACTACAACATCCGGCCTACAGCGCGGCCAAGGCCGGGCTGATCAGCGACACGAAATCGCTGGCGATCGAATAGGGCCGCGACGGCGCGCGCGCGAACATCGTGCTGCCCGGCACGGTGAAGACACCCGCGTCGGAAGCGCGCGTGCGGCGCAATCCGCAGGTGTTCGAGCAATCGAGAAAGGGGTATCCGCCCGACGATTTCGCGACGCCCGACGACGTCGCGCAGGCCGCGCCGTTCCTGAGTTCGCCGGCCGCTCGGATCATCACCGGCGTCGCGCTGCCGGTGGGCGGCGGCCTGCTGGCCGGCAATCGCGTGGTGATGGCGCGGGAACCGACGCTCGAGACGTTCTACTGACACCGAAGCCCGCAGGGCCGGCGGCCGCCCGGGCCGCCGCGCGCTGCCCGGTGCGCGGCGCGATGCCGCGCGCCGTCAATGCGCGGCCGCGACCGGCTTCACCATCCGGCCGAGCACGTGCTCGGTCATCCCGCGCGCGAGTTCGGTCTCGCCCATGAACACGGTGCCGACACCCTCGCTGGACAGCAGCGCGGCCTCGTCGCCGCTGTTGGTGCACAGCACGACTTCGAGCGTCGGGTTGAGCGTGCGCGAGATCTCGACGATCTGCCGCACGTCGAACACGTCGGGCAGCGTGACGACCAGCATCCCGGCCCGCGCGATATGCGCCTGCACGAGCACGATCGGCTCGATCGCGTCGCCCGACACGGCCGCGATGCCGTCCGCGCGCAGCTTCTCGACGAGCTCGCGATTCTGCTCGACGACGACATAGGCGATCCCGCGCTCGTCCAGCGCATGCGCGATCCGCGTGCCGACCTTGCCGTAGCCGACGATCACGACCTGCCCCGTCAAGTGGGTCTGCGGCGTCGACATCGGCAGCGCGGCGAGCGGATCGTCGCGCGCCTCGAGCTTGCGCGCGAACGCCGAATGCTTGCGGATCCACACGAGCGCCGGGTCGATCATCGCGAACAGCAGCGTGTTCATCGCGATCGAAATCAGCGCGACCGCCAGGATCAGGCTCTGCCCCTCGGCCGACAAGAGCCCGAGCGCACGCCCGAGCCCCGCGAGAATGAACGAGAATTCGCCGATCTGCGCGAGGCCCGCGCCGACCGTCAGCGCGGTGTTCAGCGGATAGCGGAACGCGATCACGAGCGCGACGGCCGCGAGCGTCTTGCCGACCAGCACGATCGCCGCGACCTCGATCACGTGCAGCGGCTCCTCGAGCAGCACCTTCGGGTCGAACAGCATGCCGACCGAGATGAAGAACAGCACCGAGAACGCGTCGCGCAGCGGCAAGGTCTCATCGGCCGCGCGCCGACTGAATTCCGACTCGCGCATCATCATCCCGGCGAAGAACGCGCCGAGCGCGAACGACACGTCGAACAGCTTCGCCGCGCCGAACGCGATCCCGACCGCGGCCGCGATCATGCACAGCGTGAACAGCTCGCGCGAGCCGGTGCGCGCGACGAGCCACAGAATGCGCGGAAACACGCGCTTGCCGACCACCAGCATCAGCGCGATGAACGCCGCGACCTTCAGCATCGTGACGCCGAGCGTGCCCCACACGCTGCCGCCCGCCGCATGCGTATCGCCGGGCGGCGTGCCGCCGAGCAGCCCCGCGACGGGCGGCAGCAGCACCAGCACGAGCACCATGACGAGATCCTCGACGACCAGCCAGCCGACCGCGATGCGCCCGTTGACCGTCTCGACGAGCCCGCGTCCTTCCAGCGCGCGCAGCAGCACGACGGTACTCGCGACCGACAAGGCGAGCCCGAACACCAGCGCCGCGCCGAGGCTCCAGCCCCACGTGAGCGCGAGCCCGCCGCCGAGCAGCGTCGCGACGGTAATCTGGACGACCGCGCCCGGCAGCGCGATCTTGCGCACCGCGAGCAGATCGCCGAGCGAAAAATGCAGGCCGACGCCGAACATCAGCAGCATGACGCCCACTTCCGCGAGCTGCTGCGCGAGCGACAGGTCGCCGACGAAACCGGGCGTGCCGGGGCCGATCACGATCCCGGCAAGCAGATAGCCGACCAGCGGCGGCATTTTCAGCAGCGACGCGAGGTAACCGAAGATCATCGCGAGACCGAAACCGGCCGCGAGCAACGCAATCAGGCTGACGTCATGAGGCATCCCCCCTCCCAAGCTCTTGTAACTATTTAGTAAGGTTCAAGAGTGAAAGGATAAGGGATGAGGCGGAAGAATGGCGCGCGGCCGCGAAAAATTCACGCGGCCGCGCGCTTTTGCGGGGTGCAACCCCGGCGAAACGACGGGCGCCGCACGTCGCGGCCGGCGCCGTGAAACGGGTCGGACCGGCGGGGCCGGCGCCCCGCCGCCCGCGTCAGCGCGACGCTTGCGGGAACCGCGCGCCCGGCGGCGGCTCCGGCCGCGTCGACGGCACGCTCTTGCGCACCTTAGCGACCTGCGCGGCCGTCACCGGCGCCCCCGTGTTGCCCCAGCTCGTGCGCACGAAGTTCGACACGTCGGCGACTTCCTGGTCCGACAGGCGCCAGCCGAACGGCGGCATCGTGAAGGTCGACGGCGCGGTGCGCGTCCCCTCCAGCGCGCTGCCTTCCAGCACGACGTGGATCAGCGAGGTCGGATCGTCCCCCTGCACGACCGGGTTGCCGGCCAGCGCCGGGAACACGCGCGTGTAGCCGTGGCCGTCGCTGCGGTGGCAGGCCATGCAGTTGTCGCGATAGACGGCCGCGCCCGGCTTGCTCGCGTCGCCCGTCTGCAGCGCCTTCGCGGCGGCCGCGTCGTATACGTGCGGCTGCTCGCCCTGCACGCGCGGCGGCAGCGTCTTCAGGTAGCGCGCGATCGCGTTCAGGTCGTCGTCGGTCATGTGCTGCATGCTGTGGCCGACCACGTCCGTCATCCCGCCGAACGCGGCCGTGCGCAGCGTGCGGCCCGTCTTCAGGAACTGCACGATCTCGGCTTCGTTCCACGTCCCCAGGCCCGTGCGCGGCTCGCCGCGCAGGCTCGTCGGCACCCAGCCGTCGATCGCTGCGCCGCCGGCCAGGAAGTCCGGGCCGTCCGCATCGGTCAGCCCGCGCTCCTGCATCGTCGGCGCGCGCGGCGTGTGGCACGCGCCGCAGTGGCCGAGGCCCTGTACGAGATACGCGCCGCGCGCGACCACCGGATCGGTGTACGGCGCCGCATCGAACGGCTTCGGCGCCGGCGCGAACAGCTTGCGCCAGATCCCGAGCGGCCAGCGCATCGACAGCGGCCACACGATGTCGACCGCGCGGTTCTCGTGCTCGACGGGCGCGACGCCGTGCATGAAGTACGCGTACAGCGCCTTCATGTCGTCGTCGGTCAGGCGCGAATACGACGGGAACGGCATGGCCGGATACATCGTGTCGCCGTTCTTGCGCACGCCCTCGCGCACCGCGCGCGTGAAGTCCTCGTAAGTCCAGCCGCCGAGACCCGTCTTCGGGTCCGGCGTGATGTTCGTCGAGTAGATGCCGCCGATCGGCGTGTCGAACTTCAGCCCGCCGGCGAACGGCTTGCCGCCGCTCGCGGTGTGGCATGCGATACAGTCGCCGGCGCGCGCGAGGTATTCGCCGCGCTTGACCAGGCTCGCGTCGGCCGACCGGGCCACCGGTGCAGCCGCCGGGCCGGAAGCCGCGGCGGGCGCCGCCGGTTGCGCGACGGCCGTCGTGCCGGCGAGGCCGAACACGACCCAGCTCGCCGCGGCCGCGAGGGCACGCGACCACGAGGACATGCGGCGCGTGGCGAGGGAATTCATCGTCCTCTTCATACGGTCACCAGCGGGGCAGGATTTTTCAGGTATTGCTCGCGGATCGCGCGTGCCGACCAGTAGGCCAGCGCCGCGATGATCCCGGTCGGGTTGTAGCCGATGCCCTGCGGCAGCGCGGACGCGCCCATCACGAACACGTTGTGCACGTCCCAGCACTGCAGGTAGCGGTTCAGCACGCTCGTCTTCGGGTCGGTGCCCATGATCGCGCCGCCGACGAGGTGGGTCGTCTGGTAGGCGCGCGAATCGAAGTGCTTGCCGAACTCGCGCGTCGACACGCTGATCGCCTTCGGCCCCATCGCTTCCGCGATCTTCTTCATCTGCCCGGTCACGTATTGCGCCATCTTGATGTCGTTGTCCTTCCAGTCGAACGTCATCCGCAACAGCGGCTGACCGTACGAATCGCGATAGGTCGGGTCGAGGTCGAGATACACGTCGCGGTACGACATGTTGGTGCCGTGCGCGTCCATCGAGATCGTGTGCGCGTAGTTGTCCTTGACGGCCTTCTTCCACGCGGAACCCCACTGCGGCGTGCCGGGCGGCGTCGCGATGCCGCTGATCGGCTTCACGCCGGCCTGGTTCACCCACAGCGGCGAACCGCCGACGAAGCCGAGCGGGCCGTGGTCGAAGTTGTCCGCGTTGAAATCGTCCACCGCGACGCCGTTGCCGCCCGCGCCGATGAACGGATTCGTGTAGGTATCCTTGTCGAAAAACGCCTTGATCGTCGACAGGTTCTGGTACGCGAAATTGCGGCCCACGACACCCTCGCCCGAGACCGGATCGTACGGCTTGCCGATGCCCGACAGCAGCAGCAGGTGCACGTTGTGATACTGGAACGCGGCCACGATCACGAGATCGGCCGGCTGGTGCACTTCGCGCCCGGCCGGATCGACGTAGGTCACGCCGGTCGCGCGCTTCTTCGTGTCGTCGAGGTCGACCCGCAGCACGTGGCACTTCGAGCGCAGCTCGAAGTTCGGCGCCTGCTTCAGCGCGGGCAGGATGTTCAGGTTCGGCGACGCCTTCGAGTACATGTAGCACGCGTAACCGCTGCAGTAGCCGCAGAAGTTGCACGGGCCCATCTGCACGCCGTACGGGTTCGTGTACGGGCCCGACGTGTTCGCCGACGGCAGCCGGTACGGATGCAGGCCGAGCGACTTGGCGGCGTCGAAGAAGCGCTGCGCCGAATACGTATTGAGCTGCGCGGGCAGCGGGAAGTTGTCGCTGCGGTTCGCCTCGAACACGTTGCCGTCGCCGACCACCTTGCCGCCGACCTTGTACGCCTGCCCCGACGTGCCGAACACCTTCTCGGCGAAGTCGAAATGCGGCTCGAGCTCGTCGTAGGTCACGCCCGTATCCTGGATCGTCATCCCTTCGGGGATGAACTTCCGGCCGTAGCGCTCTTCATAGTGGCTGCGCAGGCGCAGCTCTTCCGGCGTGATCCGGAAATGCACGCCCGACCAGTGCAGCCCCGCGCCGCCGACGCCTTCGCCCGGCAGGAACGCGGCGAGCTGCCGGTACGGCAGCGCGGTGTCCTGCAGGCCGTGGCGGATCGACACGGTCGTCTTCGACAGGTCGAGGAACAGCTTCTTGCGGATGTTGTACGTCAGCTCGTCGATCGTGTTCGGATACGCGCCGTCCGGGTACGTATCGCGATATTCGCCGCGCTCGAGCGCGACGACCTTCAGGCCCGCTTCGGTCAGTTCCTTCGCGAGAATCGCACCGGTCCAGCCGAAGCCGACGATCACCGCATCGACATGCGGCTTTTTCTCTGCGGCCATCAGCTGCGCTCCCCGTTGATCGAGACGGGCCCGTACGGATAGGGCTTGCCGCTCTGGTTGACGAAATCCATGAAGTCCGCGCGTGCGCCCGGAAAGCCGATCATCTTCCACGCGGCCATGTCGTGATTGCCGCCGTGCACCGGATCGCAGAAATAACCTTCGCGCGTGTTCTGCAGCAACTGGCCGAAGAACACGCCGGGCGGGACGTCGTCGATCTGCGCGGCGCCCTTCTCCAGCGCGCCGAGCACGGTGTCGCGCGCCGGTGCGTCGAGATCCGCGAACGCCTTGCCGTGCGCCTTTTCGCAATAACGGTTGACGGCCGCGATGCCGAGCCGGTAGATGTCGCGGGGCACCAGCTTCAACTGGTAACCCAGCTCGGGCACGCCCTGCTGGAACGGCCCCTGCATGTACCACGTCGCGCCGTGCGCATACGGCGTCTCCATCTGGCGGTCGATGAATTCGGGCACGCCCGATTCGAGCGCGCCGGGGCCTTCGGCGTCGGCCGGGATGAGCCGGTCGACGGCGGCCTGGACGAACGCCCACTCCTTCGCATCGAAGAAGGTCGGCTTGTACGGGGCGCGCTCGGCGCTGGACGATGCGGCGGGCGCGCTGCCGGCCGTCGTCGCGGACGGCGACGACGAGCGCAGGTCGCAGCCGGCGACCGACGCGATCGGCACGAGCGCGACCGACGTGCGCAGGAAACGGCGGCGCGAGTTGGGTTTGTCAGGTGGCGTGGACATGGTCGGATGTTGATCGTTGGGGATCGGCGCCGGCCACGCGCATTCCGCATGCCGCGTGGCCGGCCGGAAGCCGTGCCGCATGCGGCTGGCCGTCCTGTTCTTCATATGTTGCGAACAACCTCGATGCGGGCAACGGCCGCGCGATGCACGGTGACGCCTTCATGCGGCCGCGCGTCGCGCCGGCGACGGCGGCGCGCTGCACGGATCGACCTCTTAACGGGCCCTATCGTCAGACAAATAGCGGCCTTTCGACCGGCATCTGCTGCCATCGCCATGACCCTTGTTCAACTTAGACGCCGCGTTTGCCGACGGCAAGCGCAACGTGCACGACCCTCTTTAGGGCCCGGCGACGAGTGCGGCGAATTATAGCTGGAACCGGTTCCATTGCTACAGGGTTCGATGCAATTCAATGCATCGAAAATCGCAACAATTGAAAAATCTGAAAACCGGAATGCGCAAGGATGCGCGCGATCGCAGGTGGATGAAGGGGGCAGGCAGGCGTTCGTTGCCTGGAGGACGTACCCGGAGAGCTGCCTCTTTCCAGTCACGCGGCACCACGCGACGGCGCCGGAGCGCGCCGTACCCTGGTAGCCTCCGCCTCTCATGAATACCCGGAAAAACAAATCGCTGGCGCCCGATTCGACCAGCATCAGCAAATATCTGAGCTACCTGCTACGCCACGAGCCGCAGGCGATCGGCCTGCAACTCGATGCGCAAGGCTGGGCCGATATCGGTCGGTTGATTGCCGGCGCCGCCCGTCACGGACACCGGCTCGATCGCGCGACGATCGAAAGCGTCTGTGCAACCAGCGACAAGCAGCGCTTCGCGCTTTCCGACGACGGTCAGCGCATTCGCGCGGTGCAGGGCCATTCGACGCCCGTCGTGCAACGGCGTTATCCGGCCGCGCAGCCGCCCGAGCGCCTCTATCACGGCACGGCGACGCGCTTCCTCGATTCGATTCGTGCGCAAGGACTGAAACCCGGCGCCCGGCATCACGTGCACCTGTCGGCCGACATCGGGACGGCACGGGCGGTTGGCGCGCGCTACGGCGTGCCGGTGATTCTCGAGGTCGACGCGCAGCGCATGCACCGGCAGGGCCGCACGTTCTTCATTGCCGAAAACGGCGTCTGGCTGACCGACGCCGTGCCGGCCGAATGCCTTGCGCCGATCGATGCGCCCGCGGGTTGAACCGCCCGCCGCTCACCGCGGCCAGAACATCGACGCGATGGACAGCGCCAGCGCCGCGCACAGCGGCGAGTAATACAGCGAGTCCATCCGTGCGAAACGCGACCCGCGAATGCGCTTGAAGAAGCCGACGTAGCGGAAATCGCCGACGGCGCGCACCGCGAAGATCAGTGCGAGCGCAACGACCGCGAACGCGATCGTGCCGGGATACGCGTTACGCCCCAGCCAGCCGGCACGCGCGGCCACCACGCATGCGCCGCCCAGCAGCGCCGCCGCGACGGCAAGCGTGCCGATCGCGGTCGGCCGCAGCAGCGGCACGCCATCCAGTTCCGGAATCGCCGCACGCTTGCCGCGCCGCCCGCCCAACGCCCAGTAGACGTGTACGAGCGCGATCGCGCAAAGCGTCGGCACGCTGAAATACGCGCCGGTCATGTCGTTCGTGTCCTTGTCTCGTTGTTCTGCCGGAAGGGTTTCGGCGCGCGGCCCCGGCCCGCGCCACGCATGACGATACCGAAACCCGGCAACGCGTGCATTGCGACCTGCGGTCGCAACCCGTGGCAGCACGTGGTGCGATGCAGTGCGCGTGCCGGTCGCCCGGGCCGGCCGCTTGACTTCCCTTCGCGCGCTACTACCCTGTTATTCCAGTACCGCGGTCGGCACGCCGCAGCATCGTACCGACCGCACGACAACGATAACGAAGGCCATGGAGGCGACTCATGCTGATCGGTGTGCCGAAGGAGATCAAGAACCACGAATATCGCGTCGGCCTCACGCCGGCCGGCGCGCACGAACTCACGCGGCACGGCCATCGCGTGCTCGTGCAGCGCGGCGCGGGCACCGCGATCGGCCTGCTCGACGACGACTACACCGCCGCCGGCGCATCGCTCTGCGACGGCGCCGACGAAGTCTTCGCGTGCGCCGACATGATCATCAAGGTCAAGGAGCCGCAGCCGGCCGAATGCGCGATGCTGCGACGCGGCCAGATCCTCTACGCGTACCTGCATCTCGCGCCCGATCCCGACCAGGCGGCCGCGCTCGTGAAATCCGGCGCGGTCTGCGTCGCGTACGAAACCGTGACGGGCCCCGGCGGCGGCCTGCCGCTGCTCGCGCCGATGAGCGAGGTGGCCGGACGCATGTCGATCCAGGTCGCGGCAACCCACCTCGAAAGCCCGCGCGGCGGCCGCGGCCTGCTGATGGCCGGCGTGCCCGGCGTGCCGGCCGCGCACGTCGTCGTGCTCGGCGCGGGTGTCGTGGGCACCGGCGCGCTGCAGATGGCGGTCGGCCTCGGCGCACGCGTCACCGTGCTCGACAACAACGTCAACCGGTTGCGCCAGCTCGACCTCGTGTTCGCCAACCGGATTTCGACCGTCTGCTCGAATGCGCATACGGTCGACGCAGCCGTGCGCGACGCCGACGTCGTGATCGGTGCGGTGCTCGTGCCGGGCGCATCGGCGCCGCGCCTCGTCACGCGCGACATGATCGCGACGATGCGCAAGGGTGCCGTCGTCGTCGACGTCGCGATCGACCAGGGCGGCTGCTTCGAGACCTCGCATGCGACGACGCATGCCGACCCGACCTTCGTCGTCGACGGCGTCGTGCACTACTGCGTCGCGAACATGCCCGGCGCGGTCGCGCGCACGTCGACCTTCGCGCTGAACAACGCGACGCTCGGGCATGCGCTCGCGCTCGCCGACAAGGGCTGGAAGCAGGCGATGACCGACGATCCGCATCTGCGCGCGGGCCTGAACGTCTGCGACGGGCACATCACGTACGAAGCGGTCGCGCTGGCGCTCGGCCTGCCCTATGTGCCGGCGACCGGCATGCTCGCGTGACCGTGCCGGAATGACATGAACGCACGGCGGGCAGCATGCGTTGCCGCCCGCGTTCATCCCCCCTTCGACCGGCTCCGCTTCGTCCCGCCGCCCTCGCCCATCGTCCGTGCCAGCAGCGGCCGCAGTTGCGCGAGCGTGCACGTGTTCAGCACATCCCGCCGCGTGAGCCAGCCGCGCCGCGCCTGATCGATGCCGTACGCGAGATTGTCGAATTCGTCCGTGCCGTACGCATCGGAACCGATCGCGACCCGCACGCCGGCCCGCGCGGCCTCGCGGCACCAGATGTCGGGCAAATCGAGCCGCCGCGGCTGTGCATCGAGTTCGACGAAGCAGCCGCGCGCCGCGGCCTGGGCAATCACGCGCGGCACGTCGAGTTCGACTGCCTCGCGTTCGCCGAGCATGCGGCCGGTCGGGTGCGCGAGAATCGTGAAATGCGGGTGGTCCATCGCGCGCAGCAGGCGATCGGTCTGTGCCTGGCGCGGCAAGTCGAAGTGATCGCGGACGGCTCCGACCACGAGATCGAGCCGGCCGAGCATCGCGTCGGGCACATCGAGGCTGCCGTCCTCGCGAATACCGGCCTCCACGCCCCTGAGCAGCACGAAATCGTCGAACGACGCATTGATGCGATCGATCTCGTCCAGCTGTCGCGCAAGCCACTCGAAGTCGTGGCGGCCGCCGTCGGCAGGCGGTGCACGATCGGTGATCGCCAGATAAGCGAGCCCGCGCGCACGGGCCGCGTCGGCCATCGCGCGCAGGCCGTCGCGGCCGCCCGACGCGTCGGTATGCGCATGCAGGTCGCCGTGGAGATGCCTGCGTTCGACCAGGGCCGGCAGCGTGCCGGCGCGCGACGCATCGATCTCGCCGCGATCCTCGCGCAGCTCGGGCGGCACCTCGTGCAACCCGATGGCGGCATAGACCGAGGCCTCCGTGTCGCCGGCAATCCGCTCGTCGCCGCGAAACACGCCGTATTCGTTGATCTTCAGCCCGCCGGCCTGCGCGATCCTGCGCAGCGCAATATTGTGCGCCTTCGATCCGGTGAAGTAGACGAGCGCCGCGCCGAACGCATCGGCATCGACCACGCGCAGGTCGACCTGCAAACCGTTGGCGAGTACGACGCTCGACTTCGTCTTGCCGTGCGCGAGCACACGCGCCACGTCGCCATGGCCGACGAACGCATCGGCGACGGCGGCCGGGTCGCGTGCGGTGACGAGGATGTCGAGATCGCCGACGGTTTCGCGGCGACGACGAAAACTGCCGGCCGGCACGGCCTTGCCGACGCCCGCGACCGCGCGCAGGCGGTCGAGCAACGGCATCAGCGACCGCGCGGCGTCGGGCAGCAGGAAGCGTTGCGGCTCGCGCTGCAGGCGATCGTCGATCGCTTCGAGCAGATGGGCTTCGGTTTTCGCGCCGAAGCCCGGCAGCTCGCGCACGTGACCGTTTTTCGCTTCGGCACGCAACTGTTCGAGCGAATCGACGTGCAGCGCATCATGCAGCGCCTTCACGCGTTTCGCGCCCAGCCCCGGCACGTCGAGCAACTCGACGATCGCACCCGGCAACGCATGGCGCAGCGTTTGCTGCAGCTCGCAGGTGCCGGTCGCGGCGATCTCGCGCAGCTTCGACGCAAGATCCGGACCGATCGACGGAATCTTGCCGAGATCGTCGCCGTTCGCGATCATCGTCGGAATATCGCGACCGTAGTCGGCAATCGTCCGTGCGGCGTTGCGGTAGGCCCGCACGCGAAACGGATTGGCGCCCTGGATCTCGAGCATGTCGGCGATCTCGGCGAATACGGCCGCGCACTCGGCATTGTGGATCGGCATGATCGGCGTGGCTCCCTTCCACGTGGATGGCGCCGCGTACTGGCGCCACGGCGCCTGCCCGCCCGTCGGCATCGCAGGTCGACGCCACCGGCGCCCGTCCTTCATCGTACGCCCGCTGCGCATCGCGTGCAGCGCCGTTGCGGCCGCGACGTCAGAGGGAAGCGCGCGGGGTCGTCGCGTAGTGCCGCTCGTAGATCGACTGGCAATGCGTGCAGCGCTCGGCGGCCGGGCGCGCCAGCAGCCGCTCGTAGCCCACCGCGCCGTCGCAATCGATGCATTCGCCGTAGCTGCCGTCGCGCATCCGCTGCAGGGCGCGGCCGATCGCGCGCAGTTCGGTCAGCCTCATGCCGATCAATGCGTGATCGACGTCGACGAACAGGTCCGCGTTCGCCTCGTCGCCCTCGTCCGGCGCCGCGCCGGCAAGGTCCGCGTAGGATTCCGACGCGCGCTGGTCCTCGCTCGCGCGGATCTCCGCACGCAGCGCCTGCTCGCTCTCGTTCAGCCGCTGTTTCAGCGTCTGCCGTTGTTGTGGGTCGAGCGCCATGGCCGTCTCTCCTGTTCCGGGTTCCGCGCGAAAGCGTACGGCGCGCGGTGTCGCTCCGGTGCGCGGCGAAACTGCGTGACCGCCGTCGCCGCGCGTCCGGATACGCGCCCGGCAGCACGAAGCGCCAGACGCATTCGACGCAGGATAAACCCATTGAACACGCGTGTGTTGACCGGAATCAGCAGGCCGTCCGCACGCCCGAAAATCGGGGACGGATGTGAAACGCGGCCTCGCCGGATTCGTCCGACGCAGACGCCGCCGGGATCGACCCAGCCGTTGCGTCGGACCGCGTCACCGCCCGTCAGGTATCGGCGCGGACGATATCGAGCAACGCGCGCGCCGAGCGCTGCCAGCTGTACCGCCGCGCATGCTCGCGGCCCGTCGTGCGCAGCCGCGCCCGCAGTTCGGGATCGTCCATCACGCGAGCGATTGCGGCGGCGATGTCCGGCGGCGAATAGGCATCGCAGAACAGCGCAGCGCCGCCGCAGACTTCCGGCAGCGAGCCCTCGTGCGACACGATGACGGGGCAACCGCACCGCATCGCCTCGAGCGGCGGCAAGCCAAATCCTTCGTACAACGATGGGAAAACGAAGCATCCGGCGTGCTCGTACAGCGCTTTCAGTTCGCCATCGGTCACGTAACCGGCCCACGTGACATAGGGATCGTCCTCGCGCAGGCCTGCCTCCCGTACCCCGAATATCTTCGCATTGGCGCCGCCCGCGATCACGAAGCGCAACGTCGGGTGCGACGCCCGCATCAACGCGATCGCGGCCAGTGCGCGCACGAGATTCTTGCCCGGCGCGAGCGACCCGACGAACAGCACATAGCCGTCCGTCTCGAGATTCAGGCGCGACAGCACGCCGGGATCGGCGTCGATCCGGTCGATGTGATCGACCGCGCCCGGTACGACGGACAGGCGCGCCGGCGGTACCCCGAGCCGGGCGGCCAGCCGTGCCCGCGAAAAATGCGACACCGTCACGATATGACGCGCGCGCCGCTTCAGGATCGAGAACGCGAAGCGGTACCACAGACGGAATGCGAGCGAATAACCGGCCGGCAGATCGAAGACCGCCGCATCGTGAATCATCAGCAGCTGATCGCGCTTCACCAGCGGGCCGATGTTGCACAGGCTCAACAGGGTTCGGCCGCGCGTCGTGCGCGGCAGCGTCCATTGCTCCCACAGCGCGCCGTGCCGGCGCCCGACGGTCTGCGGTCGTGCGCCGGCCGGCATGGCCGCCGGATCGTGATCGACCGGCACGACGAGCGACGGTTCGTCACCGGCATTCGCGAGGCGCGCGAGTTCGGCCGTCAGTTCGTAGGCCACGCGCTGAACGCCGGTCATGCGCTGCGCCGTGAATTTTCCGTTGATTGCGAGGCGCCGCAACCGCGCGGTTTGCGCGGCGGCGCCGACGCCCCGTTCCGCGCGCGCTTCCTGCAGTACCGGTGCGCTGCGCTCCCGAATCGACGTTGACATGATCGTGACTGTTCCGATGGCTGCGGCACGATGAGGCGCCGCCGGACACCCCGCTGAGCGGAATGCTGCTGTGCCGTCAGTGTGTCCGCCGCCGCCGATCCGGTCGGTACGTTCGACCGCACAACGCCCGGCTTTCCGGACGATTCGCCATCCTCAGAAAGCGTTGCGGCCGATGAAGCCGCGCACGACCGTCAACAGGATGATCTTCATGTCGAACCAGAAGCTCCAGTTCTGCATGTAGAAAAGATCGAATTTCACGCGCGCCGCCATCGCCTCGACCTTGCGCGTCTCGCCGCGATAGCCGTTCACCTGCGCCCATCCGGTGATGCCCGGACGCACGCGATAGCGGTACATGTAGCAGTCGATCAGTTGCCGATAGAGGTCGTCGTGTTCGATCGCGTGCGGGCGCGGCCCGACGACCGACATCTGCCCGAACAGCACGTTGAAGAACTGCGGCAGCTCGTCGAGCGACGTGCGCCGCAGGAATGCGCCGACGCGCGTGATGCGCGCGTCGTTGCGCGAGGCCTGCCGCAAGACGCCCGGCTGCGCGCGATGCACACGCATCGTCCGGAACTTCAGGATGTCGAACTCGCGGCCGTCCACGCCCTTGCGGCGCTGCCTGAACAGCACGGGCCCCGGTGACGACAGCTTGACCGCGATCGCCAGGATCGACAGCAGCGGCAGCAACGGAATCAGCACGCCGAACGCGAACAGCCGGTCGAACACGAACTTCGCCCACAGCTCCGGCGCCGAGCTCGGCGTGGTCGCGAGATTGATCGCCGGCATGCCGAGCACGTCGGTCGCGGAGCGATCGACGACCGCCATCTGCCGCACATCGGGCAGCAGCCGCAGCTCGACGAACTCGTCGCGCAACTCGCGCACGATGCGCTGGATCCGCCATTCGTGCGACATCGGCAGCGTGAGCCACACTTCGTCGATCTCGCCGTTGCGGATCATGTCGCGCAGCGTGGCCCAGTCGTCGATCACCGGCACGCCGCCGATGCCGTTCGCGGCGGCCGGTGCGTCGTCATCGAAGACGCATGCCGCCACGAACGGGCCGTTCGGCGCGAGCTGCATCCGCTCGACCGCCACGCGCCCGTATGCCGTTGCGCCGACCACGGCGACACGGCGTTGCCGCGCACGCGGGTCGTTGCGTGTCAGCACGACGGCCAGCAGCGCGGCGCGGCCGAGCAGCAACGCCGCGTCGCCGGCCAGCACCGTGTGCACGAGCCAGCGTGTCGTGACGGTGCCGCCTCGATTCATGATCCACATCGCGGCGGCCACCGTCAGCACGCTCGCGCAGACGACCGCCACCATCGTCTGCGTCAGCACGTGCGCGCCGCCCCGCACCGCCACGCCGCCACGCACGGCGCGCAGGTAGCGCGGCAGCAGCGCCACCGTCAGCACGCACAGCAGCGCGATCGCACCGCGCTGCGCATCGGACAACTCACGCCATGCGAGGCCGGACGCGGCCTGCGCCGCAAGCGCCCCCGCCAGCACGAGCACGACATCGAGCGCCGCGATCGCGGCACGCCGCATCGCATTCGTTCCACCGGACGTCGACTGCATCGTCATGCACCATGTGCCGGGAATCCGCGATGCACCTCCGGCAGGCGCGGACGAACCGGCGCCGGCCTCGCATTCCCGCGCGCCCCGAGCAACCGGCGATAGTCGGCGCGAATCAGGTCGTAGCATTCGCACGCGTGGTGTTCGAGCCCGTCGCGGTCGAGCACCGTGATGCGGCCGCGGCGCTGCCGGATCAATCCGGCTTCCTGCAGGTTGCCGGCGGCCTCCGTCACGCCTTCGCGCCGCACGCCGAGCATGTTCGCGATCGTCTGCTGCGTGACGGCCAGCTCGTCGCCGTCGATGCGGTCGTGCGCGAGCAGCAGCCAGCGGCTCAACTGCTCGCTGACCGAGTGATGACGGTTGCACAGCGCGCTGCGCGAGATCTGCGCCATCGTCGCCTGGCAGTAGTTGAGCAGCAGCCGGTACGTCTGCGGCGATCGCTCGAATTCGGCACGCATCACGCAACTCGGCACGCGATACGCCATCCCGCCGATGCGCACCTCGACCCGGTTCGACGCCGCGATGCCGCCCACCAGCGTCCCGAGGCCGACCACGCCTTCACGGCCGACCACCGCCACCTCGACCATCGCGCCGTCCTCCATCAGGTGCTGCACCGACATCATCGCCGTCGTCGGAAAATACAGATGGCGCATCGGCTCGCCGACCCGGTCGAGCATGCCGGCCTTGATCCGGACCAGTTCGAGATGCGGTGCGATAGTGCGGATGCTGTCCTCCGGGAGTGCATCGAGGATGGCGTTCGCCGTGTAGCTCGAGTGAAGATGAAGCATGTCTGTATCCCTTTATTGTCCGCACCGCCTGCAGCCGCGTGCACGGAACTCGTTATCGCAATGCGCGTCCGGACGTTGACAACGGTTGCGGCCCACAACCCTGATTCCGACCGACCATCGACTTGTTACCGCCGAATTGAGTCGGCCGCCCCGTTTCGACACGCGAATTCGAATAAGCGATTTACGTGCCAATAGCCGCCCATCCTTAATATATGAATCACACTCGATTTGGATCGCCCGAATATTCGGCCTCGCACCATAAAAAGCGTCTCATTTCCGGACACTCTTCCGGCGACGGACACCGCAATTGATTTGACTGAACAATTCTTCTGCATCGAGCCGGGGCAAACGGATCGGGGCCGCGAAGCTTGTCGTTCAAACACTTACAGCCTATTTTCAATTGTTTCCGTGATGTTCAGGACCACGCTTCCCGGTGTCGCCGTGCTTCACACGTTCGTTTGAAACTGTCTCAAATTTGAATCGGCGTACGCATTCCCCGTTCTGTAACCTGTCGCACACATCGCACGCAAGCCATTGATCCTGATGGACATTCAGGCAGACCCCGTTTATTTGTCAAATAATGTTCAACGTGCGCCCGATGATTTTCACGTACGATGCACACCGTCATCCGATTGATTCCCGAACAAGATTGAATGACGGACCCGCTCGGCATTCCATTTCCGGATGATTAATTCGACGGAAATGAACCATTAAATCCGCATGACGTTTGCACTCGACCAAAATCGTCAAACTTTGCAAGATGACGTAATGTGCAATTGATCGATTTCAATCGCGTGCTAGCCTTTTCGCAGCATCGTCATTCGATTTTCGATGAACACAAATTCGCACGATCGTGCTGAATCCCGTTTTCACGGGACCGCCACGACGACGCGAGATCGCCACCCTACGAGGATGTGCCGTGACTCTCCAGGCCAACGACGCCGTCGCCTACGCGAACGGCATGATCGAGCTTTCCCACAGCTTCGATGCCAACCGGTTTCTCGCGGCCATCGACCGCGACGAACTCGCCACGCTGGCACCCCACCTGCAGCTCGTTCACCTGAAATCGGGGCAAGTGCTGTGCGAACCCGGTGAAATGCTCACCGCGGTGTACCTGCCGGTCACGACGGCGATCTCGCTGCAGTACGTGTCGTCCGGCGGCATGACGCTGGAGGTGGCGGAGATCGGCAGCGAGAGCGTGGTCTGCGACGACGTGATCGGCGGCAGCGGCCGGATGCCCTGCCGTGCGGTGGCCTGCCGCGACGGCTTCGTCTACCGGCTCGACCGGCGCGTATTCGCCGCCGCGTTCGACGCATCGCCGGTGATCCGCCATCTCGTGTTCGTCTGCGTGCGTCTGCTGATGGCGCAGGTGTCGCAGATCACGTTCTGCAGCCGGCATCACGTGCTGAAACATCAGCTATGCAGATGGTTCCTGCTCGCGTACGACCGCACGCGCAGCATCGAGATCCAGGTGACGCACAGCATGCTCGCGCAGATGCTCGGCGTGCGGCGCGAAACGGTCACGGATGCCGCCGGCGAAATCCAGAAGCTCGGCCTGATCCGGCAATACCGCAGCTCGATCGAGCTTGCCGACCTCGACGGCCTCGAAAGGATGTCGTGTGGCTGCCGCGCGATCGTGCGCGACGAAATGAAGCGCATTCTGTCGGCCGACTCGGGCGTGCCGGCCGCATCGCGCGCGTGATCGACGGACCGGCCCGGCACCGCGAGCACGCCGGGTCAGCCGATTGTAGGGTGGCGAACAGAACGCCGTGCCTGCCAATGGTCTACTGATGCCGGACTGCCGGGGGGACGTCAGCGCACATCGCGCGTCTGCCCGAGCGGACGACACCACGCACGCCGGAGCAGCACGTGAAAAACGAAATCAGAACCATCCTCAAGCACGTCGCCCACCTCGAAGCCGCGATCGATTCGATCGGCGACGGGGACGACCTCTACGAAGCGGGCCTCTCCTCGCTCGACACGATCCAGCTGATGCTCGCGATCGAGAAGCAGTTCAACATCGAGATTCCCGACGAGATGCTGAACCGCAACCTGTTCCGCAGCATCGACGCACTCGCGGACACGATCGCCACCCTGCAACGCACCGAGCATTCCGCATGAGCGCGCCGCTTCCCGAACTCGCGGCCGACAGCGAATCGCATCGGCTCGACGAGGCCGCGCACGCCGTCGCACAGATCGCCGCGCAGCACGCGGATGCGGTCGATCGCGACGCGCGCTGCCCCGTCGAGGCGATCGAGGCAATGCGCGCGCGCCGGCTGCTCGGCGCGATGGTGCCGACCCATCTCGGCGGTGCGGGCGCGTCGCTGGAAGATATCGCGTCGGCCTGCTCGATCCTCGGCCAGGCCTGCGCGTCGTCGGCGATGGTGTTCGCGATGCACCAGATCCAGGTCGCCTGCATCGTCGACCATGCTGCCGACCAGGGCTGGCACAAGCTGTTCCTGCAACAGCTCGTGCGCCACCAGTGGCTGCTCGCGTCGGCGACGTCGGAAGACGGCGTCGGCGGCAACCTGCGCGCAAGCCAGTGCGCGCTCGAAACCGACGGCGGCGGGTTCCGGCTGCGCAAATCCGCGCCGACGATCTCGTACGGCGACTATGCGGACGGCATCCTCGCGACCGCACGCCGCGACGCCGACGCCCCGGCCTCCGAGCAGGTGCTCGTCACGCTGCTGCGCGACGGCTATACGCTCACGCGCCGCGGCGAATGGGACACGCTCGGGATGCGCGGCACCTGCAGCAACGGCTTCGTGCTCGATGCGCAAGGCGCCGCCGTCCAGTGCCTGCCGGTCCCGTTCGCGAAGATCGCCGAAGAAACGATGGTGCCGGTGTCGCACATCCTGTGGGCCGCCGTCTGGATCGGCGTGGCCGGCGACGCGTTCCATCGCGCGCACCAGTTCTTCCGCGCACAGGCGCGCCAGACCGACGGCGCGCCGTCGCCCGCGGCGCGGCGCATCGCCGAATCGCTCGCGCTGATGCAGGCGATGCAGGCCCGTGTCGACGCCGTGCTGCGCCTCCACGCGAACGCGTCGACCAGCTCGTGGTCGGCCAGCATGGCCCGGGCCGCCGAGATCAACACGCTGAAGACCTACGTGTCGACGACCGCGCTCGAAGTCGCGCACCAGGCGATGATGATCTGCGGGATGGCCGGCTACAAGCAAGGCACGCCGTTCAGCATCGGCCGTCACATTCGCGACCTGCTCGCGGCGCCGCTGATGATCAGCAACGACCGCATTGCCGCCAACACTGCGAGCCTGCTGCTCGCGCTGCGTCCTGCGACGCTGGAGAAACATACGTGAACGATCGCCTCGCCGTGCCCTCCGCCGCCTCCACTCCCGCCGACGCGCCGCTCGACCGCGCGGGCGTCAACCCGCTGCGCGACGAACTGATCGACGCGGGCCTGCTGGTCTCGACCGGCATCCAGGGCCTGTTCGGCCGCAGCGAACGATTCGAGCGCGTCGTCGAAGCGCTCGACGCATTCGTCACGCGCGTCGGCGCCGACCAGCAAGCCGAAGTGCTGCGCTTCCCGCCGGCGATGAGCCGCATCGAGTTCGAGCGCAGCGAATACATGAAGAGCTTCCCGCAGCTGGCTGGCAGCGTGCACGCGTTCTGCGGCGACGAACACCAGCACCAGCGCGTGCTGCAGTGCCTCGATCGCGGCGACGACTGGACCGAAAGCCAGAAGCCGACCTACGTCGTGATGACGCCGGCCGCGTGCTACCCGGTCTATCCGGTCGTCGCGCGCGCGGGGGCGCTGCCCGCCGACGGCCGGATCGTCGACGTGTTCTCGTACTGCTTCCGGCACGAGCCGTCGCTCGACCCGACCCGCATGCAGCTGTTCCGGATGCGCGAGTACGTGCGCATCGGCACGCCCGAACAGATCGTCGCGTTCCGCGAAACATGGATCGAGCGCGGCACGCGGATGATCGAGGCGCTGCGCCTGCCGAATGCGATCGATCTCGCCAACGATCCGTTCTTCGGCCGGGGCGGCAAGATCGTCGCGAACAGCCAGCGCGAGCAGAACCTGAAGTTCGAGCTGCTGATCCCGATCGAGCACGACGACCGTCAGACCGCGTGCCTGAGCTTCAACTACCACATGGACCATTTCGGCCTGCTGTGGAACATCCGCACCGCAACGGACGACGTCGCGCACACGGGCTGCGTCGGCTTCGGCCTCGAACGGCTCACGCTCGCGCTGTTCCGCCACCACGGCTTCGACATCGACGCATGGCCGGTCGAGGTGCGCGACGTACTGTGGGGCGCGCGATGAGGTTCGTCTCCCGCGACGGCGAAGACGCGTCGTTCGAGGACGTGCGCCACCGCGCACGCCACTACCGGCCGCACCCGCTGCACAGTCAGGAGATGGTCTGGAAGCAGACCAACTGCTACGTCGACATGTGGCTCGAGGTGCTCCGGTGGTGGGGCCTGAATCCGTACGCGGCGCTGCCGTTTACGATCGCGCTCGATTTCGAGGGCGACCAGTTCACGTTCTTCAAGTTTCCGCACGACGAACTGGAGCGGCTCTACGGGATCGTCGTGCAGGAACATTCGATCTACGAACCGCTCGACCAGCACATCGAGACCCAGGTCGCGCGCGGCCACCTGATGATCGTCGAGGTCGACGCGTGGTTCCTGCCCGACACGCGCGGCAGCAGCTATCGCACACAACACACGAAGACGACGATCGGCATCGACGCCATCGACCGCGTGAAGCACCAGATCGGCTATTTCCACAATAGCGGTTACTACGTGGCCGAGGATTTCGACTACAACGGGCTCGTCGGCGGCAGTTCGCCGATGACGCTGCCGCCGTACGTCGAATGCGCGAAACGGCGGTTTACGCCGCTCGACGAGCGCGCGCTCTGCGACGCATCGCTCGCCGCGCTGCAGCGTCACCTGCGGCGCCTGCCGGTCGTCAATCCGATCGCCGCCTTCCGGCGGCAGTTGCAGACCGACGCACGGACCCTCGCCGATGCACCGCTCGAGCACTTCCACGCATACTCGTTCAATTCGGTGCGGCAGCTCGGCGCAAACTTCGAACTGTTCGGCCACTACGCACGCTGGCTGCAGGCCAGCGGCTGCGTCGGGCCGTTCGCCGAGATCCGCGCCGCGTGCGATCGCATCGCGTCGGAAGCGATGGTGCTGGAATTCCGGCTTGCGCGCGCCTGCGCGCGCGGCAAGGAAGAACGCGGCGACTCGACGCTCGAGGCGATCGAGGCCGCGTATGCCGACCTCGTCGCCTGCGCGCGGCAGATCGGCGCGCCGCTGCGACATGTCGCGCCCGTGCGCAGCGACGCGGCGCCCGTGCCGGTCATGCGGTGACGCGCGCGCGAGCCCTGCCCGCGTGGTCGATGCTCGCGACGGCCGCGGGCGCCGTGCGGGAACCGTGCGACCTTCCGGCGGATGACGCCGGCTGGATCGCGGCGCCCGTGCCCGGCACGGTCGCGCAGGCGCTCACGCTGGCCGGCCGGGTCGACGATGCGCGCTCGCTCGACGAGCGCGACCACTGGTACCGGATCGAGCTGCGCGGGCACGGGCCGCGCGTGCTGCGCTTCCACGGCCTCGCGACGCTCGCGCAGGCCTGGCTCGACGACACGCCGATCCTCCGCTCCGACAGCATGTTCGTCACGCACGACGTACCCGTGTCGCTCGACGGCACGCACCGGCTGACGCTCTGCTTTCGCGCGCTCGCGCCGCGGCTGCGCGACGCGCGCGCGCCGCGCCGGGCGCGCTGGCGCACGCGGCTCGCCGAGCCGGCCGCGTTGCGCACGGTCCGCGCATCGTTGTTCGGGCACATGCCGGGCTGGTTTCCGCCAGCGGTACCGGCCGGCCCGTGGCGGCCCGTCGAGGTGCTCGATCCGGCCAACGGCCCCGTCCTGGTCGATGCGCGCCTGCAGGCGCGCATCGAAGGCGACACGGGCTGGCTCGACGCGGAACTGGCGTTCGCCGCGCCGCTGCCCGACAGCATCGCCGCGCGGCTGTCGTGCGGCGAGCATCATGCGACGCTGGAACGCACCGGCACCGACCGCCTGCGCGCCAGCGTCGCCGTGCCCAGCGTGCGCCGCTGGTGGCCGCATACGCACGGCGAACCGGCACTCTACGAGATCACGCTGCATATCGGCGACGAACGGCGGCCGCTCGGCTCGACCGGCTTCCGCACGATCGAGGTCGACGGCGGCGCCGACGGCAAGGGCTTCGGGTTGCGCATCAACGGCGTACCGGTGTTCGCGCGCGGCGCGTGCTGGAGCAGCGCCGCCCCGCTCGCGCTGCACGCGGACGACGCGGCCTACGGCCGCCTGCTCGGGCTCGCACGCGACGCCGGCTTCAACATGATCCGCGTCGGCGGCACGATGACCTATGAGGCCGACGCGTTCCACGCATGGTGCGACCGGCTCGGGCTGCTGGTCTGGCAGGACTTCATGTTCGCGAACTTCGACTACGCGCTCGACGATCCCGCGTTCGCGGACAACGTCGATCGCGAGGCGGATCAGTTTCTCGCGCGCCGCGGCGCTTCGCCGTCGCTGGCGGTGCTGTGCGGCGGCAGCGAGATCGCACAACAGGCCGCGATGTCGGGACTCGCGCCGAAGCAGCGCTTCCTCGAGCTGACGGCCGAGCGGCTGGCCGGCCATGCGGCCGCACGCCGTCCCGACGTCCCGTACGTGCCCGATTCGCCCGACGGCGGCGTGCTGCCGTTCACGCCGCGCGAACGCGTGTCGCACTACTACGGCGTCGGCGCGTACCTGCGCCCGCTCGACGACGCGCGCCGCGCCGACGTGCGCTTCGCGAGCGAATGCCTCGCGTTCGCGAACGTGCCGTGCGATGCGACGCTCGCGGTGCTCGGCTGGCCCGGCGTGCACGAGCCGCGCTGGAAGACGGCCGTGCCGCGCGACCCCGGCACGTCGTGGGATTTCGAGGATGTCCGCGACCACTATCTGCGGACGCTGTACGACGTCGCGCCCGACCGGCTGCGGCGCGAGGATCCGGCCCGCTACTTCGAGCTGTCGCGCGCGGTGATCGCCGACCTGATGCGCGAAACGTTCTCGGAGTGGCGGCGCACCGGCTCGCGCTGCGCCGGCGCGCTCGTGTGGCAGTTCCAGGACGTGATGCCCGGAGCAGGATGGGGGGTGATCGACGCCGCGCACCGGCCGAAATCGGCGTGGTATGCGCTGCGGCAGGTGCTTCAGCCAGTCCAGGTGCTGCTCGTCGACGAAGGCTTGAACGGGCTCGACGTGCACGTGGTCAACGAGCACCCGGCGCCGCTGTCGGCGGCGATCGAGCTGGTCGCGCTGCGCGACGGCCGCACGCCGGTCGCGCGGGCCGGCTGCCCGGTGCGGATCGCCGCGCACGACGCGATGCGGATCGGCTCGGCCGACCTGCTCGGCCGTTTCTTCGACTGGACCTATGCATACCGTTTCGGGCCCTGCGAACACGACACCGTTGTCGCGACGCTGCGCACCGACGACGGCACCCTGCTGTCGCAGGCGTTCCATTTCCCGTCCCGCACCCATCCGGCCGTACTGGCGCGCCGCGAACTCGGAATCGAGGCGTGCGTATCGCGCACCGGTGGCACGTGGCATGTCGACATCGACACGCGGCACGTCGCGCGCCACGTGCAGATCGACGCACCGGGCTTCATGCCGCGCGACGACTGGTTCCACCTCGCGCCGGGCACGCCGGCGCGCGTCGCGCTCGTTCCGCTGCAATCGGCCGGGCACAACCCGGCGAGCGACGACGTGCCGCCTGCGGTGGACATCCGTGCAGTGAATGCCGCGCGCGCGGTGCGCGCGACGCACGCCGGTTGATGCGGCGCTCGCGGCCGCCGTGTGCCGCGAGCGTGTTCCATCCCCGCCCGATCGAACCGCTCAGTCGGACGAGCCCGTCCCGCGCGGCCGCTCGATGCCGTACGCCTCCATCCAGCGATACAGCGTCGCGCGCGACACGCCGAGTTCGCGCGCGGAAGCCGCGACGCGGCCGCGCGTGCGCAGCAGCGCCGTTTCGATCGCCTCGCGCTCGATCGACTTGCGGATGTCGGCCACCGACGGCGACGCCGCATCGAGACAGTATTCGAGCTCGAGATCCCGCGCGGTGATCAGCCGCCCTTCCGTCATCACGACCGCACGGCGCACGCGGTTGATCAATTCGCGGACATTACCCGGCCAGTCGTGCTTGTACAGCGCGGTGATCGCATCGGTCGAGAAACCGCGCACGCGATGGCGCGCGTCGCCGCGGAAACGTTCGAGCATGTGATGCGCGAGCAGTTCGATGTCCTTGCCGCGCGCGCGCAGCGGCGGCTGGTCGATACGCATCACGCACAGACGGTGGAACAGGTCGGCACGAAAACGGCCCTCCTCCATCGCATCGCGCAGGTCGACGTGCGTGGCCGACACGATCCGGACGTCGACCGGCACCGGATCGCTGCCGCCGAGCCGGTGAATCGAACGCTCCTGCAAAAACCGCAGCAGGCTCGCCTGGCTCTCGTGCGGCAGGTCGCCGATTTCGTCGAGCAGCAGCGTGCCGCCGTTCGCGGCTTCGACATAACCGATCTTGCGCGCGTTCGCGCCGGTAAACGCGCCGCGCTCGTAGCCGAACAACTCGGACTGCAGCAGATGCGGCGGAATCGCGCCGCAGTTGACCGCGACGAACGGGCCGTTGCGCCGTTCCGAATGGCGATGGATCGCGACGGCCGTCAGTTCCTTGCCGGTGCCCGTTTCGCCGAACACGAATACCGGTGCGTCGGTGCGCGCGAAACGCCGCACCGTATCGAACAGCCGCAGCATCGCGCTGCAGGTGCCGACGATGCCCTTCTCCTCCGATTCGAGCTGTTCGCGGTCGCGGGCAAACAGGCACTCCATGCCGTACGCATGGCCGACCGTATCGGCGATCCGCTGATGCGACGCGGGCAACGTGACGTAGTCGAAGCAATAGTCGCGCAACAGCGCGCGCACGTTCGGCGACGCGGTCTGGCCGACGTCGACGAGCGCGACCCACACGACGTCGCGCATCGACGCGCAGGTCGACGCGATGCTGCCGATCGCATCGGCATGGCCGCCGCTGAGATCGAGGATGCCGCAGGTGATTTCGCCGGACGTGTCGCGCAACTCGTTCGCATGCGCGACGACCGACACTTTCCAGTCGCGGCGCGACAATTCCTTTCGCAGCATCACGGAAGGCGACTGCGTCCAGTAGATCAGCGGACGCTGCCCGTTACCGCTCCCCGCGCCGGCGCTCTTATCGCGCGTTATTGGCATATTCATAACGACCCATCACTTTCTTCACTCCGTGACCCGTTCGTGTGCGCCGCGGCCGGCGGCGCATGGCCGCCTTTTCGCGCTGCGTTGCCGCAGTCTTGGCGAAGATCGAATCTGCACACGGCGAGAACCCCCGGAGGTCGAGCCGGATGTGTCACCCGGCCTCGTTGTCATCGAACTCGAACGGAACGCGCGGCTGCGGGAGCCGCGACATTCCGGCTTTGAAGCGACCCGCCGTCAGGCGGGACACGTCGGCAAACGGAACATCCGTCCGCATGTGCGTCGCGTCGTACACGACAGTCGCGCCCGATGCTGAACCGGACGGCGGCCAACCCGCTTGCGGAATGACCGCCGCATGTGATCCGTTCGTGAATTTACACCCCGTTTCGCGATGGTCTTGTTACCAAAAGATAATCCTGAATCAGGCGGTTACGCAGCCGGGTCGCCCCGCGCGACACCCCTTTGGCCACTGAGATTTGATTATCTACGAGCATTCCCGTCAATCAGTGCCAAATACTACTTTTCCGCGAGATTGGCGCCGTCGATTGGATGTGATTTTCATCGAAATCCGAGAAAAAAACCGGCACCGCATTCCATGTACCGCATAATCGTGCGTGCCGCCGGCCGGCCGGGCCGTCTCGGCGCCGCGCGCGGGTCGCCCGACCGTTACATACCGTAATCAACCGGCACGATCGCCGCCCGGGCTCACAGTGCCGTCTCGCCCTGCCGGACCGGCCGGTCGCGCATGCCGTCCACGGCCGATGCGTCGTCGCCCGGCGTGAAACCGGCGGGGCCGGCCATTTCCTCCTGTAACGCAGCATAGCCGTCCATCACGAAGCGCGTAAACTCGCCCCGAAAGCGCGCCGAGCCGAAGAATTCGGCATTCGCGCGACATGCATGCGGATCGATCGACCCGCGCGGCAGCGCTTCGAAACGGGCCAGTGCGTCGAGCAGCGCGTCGACCGTCTGTGCGCGGTAGAACAGCCCCGTTGCACCGGTGCCCGGCCATGCACGCACCGATTCGCGCACGCCGCCCTTCCCGTACGCGATCACCGGCGTGCCGCAGGCCTGTGCCTCGACCGGCGAAATGCCGAAATCCTCTTCCGCCGCGAACACGAATGCGCGCGCGCGCTGCAGGTGGTCGTGCAGCACGTCGAACGGCTGGTAGCCGAGCAGCGTGACGTTCGGCCCGGCCAGCGCGCGGATTTTCGCCATCTCCGGCCCGTCGCCGATCACGACCAGGCGGCGTTCGGGCGTACGCGAGAACGCCTCGACGATCAGGTCGATCCGCTTGTACGGCACGAGCCGCGACGCGGTCAGGTAGAACGCGTCCTTGTCCGGGCGCAGCGACAGGTGGTCGACGTCGACCGGCGGATAGATCACCGTCGCGTCGCGCCGGTAGGTCTTGCGAATGCGGCGTGCGATGAAGTGCGAATTCGCGGCCACGCGATCGACGCCGTTCGCCGAGCGCGCATCCCAGTTGCGGATGTAATGCAGGAGGGCCCGCGCGATCGCCGATTTCGGCCCGCGCGCGAGCCCGGCCTCGTTCAGGTACTGGTGCTGCAGGTCCCATGCGTAGCGCACGGGCGAATGCACGTAGCTGGCGTGAAACTGGTCCGGGCCGGTCAGCACGCCCTTCGCGACCGCATACGAGCTCGACAGCACGACGTCGTAGGCCGACAGGTCGAACTGCTCGATCGCCAGCGGAAACAACGGCAGGTAGCTGCGGTAGCGCGTGCGCGCGAACGGCAGCTTCTGGATGAAGGACGTGCGCACCGCGCGGCCGCGCAGGCAGTCACGATCCTCGAGGAAATCGACGAGGCTGTAGACGTCGGCCTGCGGAAAGCAGTCGATCATGTGCGCCAGCACGCGTTCGGCGCCGCCAGGCACGACCAGCCAGTCATGAACGATCGCAATCTTCAAGTACCGCTCCCGATTCTTCATTGACGTTCGATATGGGTCAGCCGCGCAACACGGCCCCATGTCGTGCCAATTATCGGAAAGCCCCGCCACGACCGATGTGTGCTATCGCACATTGCGCTGCTGTCGGCGCGCCGGAACCGTCGTGCCGTTCACGGTCCGGTTTGCCGGACTGCGAGCGGGACGACAAACCGGACCGTGAGTGCGCTTTCGAACAGACCGGCGCGCACGCCATCCGCATCATGGTCATCGCCACACCGCACGGAACGAACGCGTCCGTGCGGCACGGCGTGCTGAAGGTTTCACACGAGGACCGCATCATGGAATGGCATTGTTGTGAATTCGAACATCTGAGCGCCGTCGATCTCTATGCAATCCTGCGCGCACGCAACGCCGTGCTGGTCGTCGAGGATGCGCATACCCATCTCGACATCGACGGCAAGGACGCGGGCGCATTGCACGTCTATGCGACCGTGTGCAACGGCGACACGGCGGAAGTCGCGGCCTACGCACGGATCCTGCCCGGAGACGACATCGATCCGGACGTCGTGATCGACAAGGTACTGACGAGCGAAGCGTGCCGCGACGGCGATACGCTCGAGCATCTGCTCGAACGTGCCCTGACCGCCGCGCTGGCCGCGTGGCCGGACGCCGCGCTGCGCATGCACGTCCCCGAGCCGCGCCAGGCGTTCTACAAACGTTTCGGATTCCGCAAGGCATACGGACCGTATCTCGAACAGGGCGCGCCGTTCGTCGGCATGATCCGGCCGGCCGACCGCGCCGCCGGCGCGTTGCGCCAGCTGCTGTCCCGGGCCGTCTCGACCGCCCGGCCCCGAACCGAAGACGCGCGCGCCGACGGCCGCGTACACAACCGGCTGCCCGCCGATACCGGAGCCAACCGATGACCCGCACCCTACGCCCGGTTCCTGAGCCTGACCTGCCACGCATCCTGCCGGTCATCCTCGCCGGCGGTTCCGGCACGCGCCTTTGGCCGCTGTCGCGCGAACAGTATCCGAAGCAGCTGATCGAACTGACGTCGAACGAATCGCCGCTGTCGGCGACCGCACGCCGCCTGAACGGCATCGCGAACGCGGCGCTGGGCGACACGCTGTTGCTGGTATGCGGCGAACAGCATCGCATCATGAGCGCCGCTCAAGTGGTCGACCGTGCGGCGCCCGCGCGCATCCTGCTCGAACCGGCCGCGCGCAATACGGCACCGGCGCTGACGCTCGCCGCGCTCGACGCCAGCGCGCTCGCGGACGATCCCGTGCTCGCCGTGATGCCGGCCGATCACGTGATCGCCGATGTCGGCGCGTTCCAGGACTCGATCGCACGCGCGGCGCGTTACGCGCAGGAAGGCGCGATCGTCACGCTCGGCGTGCTGCCGCGCCGCGCGGAAACGGGCTACGGCTATATCCGGGTGGGCGAGCCGCGGACGAGCCGCCATGGCGGTCAAGGCGGCTATTCGATCGGACGCTTCGTCGAGAAACCCGACGCGGTGCTCGCCGAGCGCTACCTGCAATCGGGCGACTACTGGTGGAACAGCGGGATTTTCGTCACGCGCGCCTCGGTCTGGCTCAACGCGATTCGCGCGCTGGCGCCCGAGATCCACACGGCCTGCGAGTCGGCATGGCGAGCGGGCGTCGCCGAGGATCCGTTCTTCCGGATCGACGCGGCGGCCTTCGACGCCTGCCCGTCCGACTCGATCGACTACGCGGTCATGGAGCGTCTCGCCGACCACAGCGAACTCGGCATCGAGGGCATCGTGGTGCCGCTTTCGGCCGGCTGGTCGGACGTCGGCACGTGGGATGCGATCTGGGAAATCATGCCGAAGGACGATCACGGCAACGTCGCCCGCGGCCCGATCGTGTTCGAGGACACGCAGGACAGCCTCGTGCGCTCCGAGGGTCGTCTCGTCGCGTGCGTCGGGATGAAGGATGTCGTCGTGATCGAAACGCCCGACGCGGTGCTCGTCGCGAACAAGCACGACGTGCAGCGCGTGAAGAACATCGTCGCGCGCCTGAAGAGCGACCGGCGCCCGCAGGCGAGCGAGCACCGCAAGGTGCAGCGTCCGTGGGGGCACTACGATTCGATCGATCTCGGCGAGCGGTTCCAGGTGAAGCGGATCGTCGTCGAACCGGGCAAGCGGCTGTCGTTGCAGATGCACTATCACCGCGCCGAGCACTGGATCGTCGTGCGCGGCACCGCGAAGGTGACGCGCGGCAACGAGACCTTTCTGCTCAGCGAGAACGAGTCGACGTACATCGCCGTCGGCGAAGTCCATCGTCTCGAGAATCCCGGCCGGATTCCGCTGGAAATCATCGAGGTGCAGTCGGGCAACTATCTCGGCGAGGACGACATCGTGCGCTTCGACGACCAGTACGGGCGCCCCGTCGTCGACACGCTGCCGGAACGGCACGCGGTGTCGAACGTGCAAGTGGTGGAGGGAGACGTCGTCCGCTAATCGCAGGCCGCGCCTGCCGGCGCGTGCATCGAGTCGTCAATCGATGCCGCGCCGCGACGGGCGCGCCTGCCTGAGCGCTTCACGCACGCGCGGCAACGCCGAGGGGTCCGCCCCGACCTTGTCGGCCAATGCTTGCTGCACAACCTGCGCCCCGCACGACCCGGCCTGCGCGCCACCCGAGGGGCAGCCTCCGCCCCCGCCTACCTGCACGGGCATGCCGCCGATCGCGGAGAAGCGGTTGTCCGCGATCCGGTACTGCGATACGTTTCCCCACACGCGAATTCCGGCGAACCGTGCGCGCGACACGCGGTTGCCGATCACGGCCACGCGCGTCACCGAGCCCGACCACGTGCTGACGTCGATCGCGGCCTGCTGCGTGAGCGGGCGCGGATCGGTACGCACGGCCGCGTTCTGGATATCCGAAATCTCGTTGTTCTCGACCAGCACGCCGGACGCGCCGTAAGTCCGGAAGCTGTCCTCCTGCGCGACGAGAATGCCCGCGCTCACCTGCACGTTGCGCACGACGTTGTTCTCGATCGTCACGTCGGCACCGCCGACCACCGTGATGCCGCGCCCCCACGCGTTACCTTCGAGCGAGTTGCCGGTGATCAGCACGTTGCGGCTGAGCACGCCGTCGCCCTGGTAGCTCACCACGGCGATCATGTCGTCGCCGGTGCCGCGCACGAGGTTGCCCTTGACCAGCACGTTACGCGCGCCATGCGTGATGTGGATGCCGTCGGCCAGCGTCGACAGCACCTCGTTGCCGACGATCGCGACGTCCGTTCCGCCGAATACGAAGATGCCGCCACCACCACCGTCGATCGCGTTGTCGAGCACCTGCACGTCGTGCCCCGTCACTTCGATCTTGGTCGACCCGGGCGTGCCCATCCGCGTCGTACCCGTTCCCACCAGCCTGAATCCGGCGATCGTCGTGCCGGTGCCGCGCATCTCGATCGTCTGGTCGTCCGGCACGGTCGCGATCAGCGTCGCGCCGTAGCCCGACAGCACGACCTGCGCCTGCCGAACGACGAGCGAGCGGTCAACGATGTAGCGCCCCGGCGCGAACACGAGTCGCTGGCCCGGCTGCAGCGCATCCAGCGCGCGTTGCAGTGCGTCGGCCTGATCGGCGCCGTCGGGCGCCGGGGCGACACGGGCATCCGGCACGGCCGAGCCGATCGACGTCTGTTCGGTTTGAAATGCCGTCCCAGCGTGGACCGTGACGGTGGGACCGGTGATCATCCACATACCAAGCATCACACAGCAAAGACGGGAACGGCATCGGCGCCCGGTCTTGTGAGTCAAGCCCACGCGTGTCATGCCGGTTGCGGACGCGCAGCCGCGCCGCGCCCAGGCCACGCCGGAAAGCCGGCGATACGCGCGGTGCCAGTGCGCAGCGCAATCAGATAAGCCATCATCGGCACCGCCACGCCGGCGAGCGTACCGAGCACGAGGTGCGTCGCGAGACTGCCGACGCCGACGCGCATCAGCACGATGCGCACGCCGGCCATCACCAGGATATGCATCAGGTAGATCGGCATCGACGCGTAGCCGATCGCCGCGAGCCAGCCGGCACGCGCGGACGACGCTGCATGGCGGTATGCAAGCTGCAGCATCAGCGTGATGCCGGCGAACGCGGCGGGAACGGCCCAAATGCTCGTCGCGCTTCCGACGCCGTGCGCGAAGGCGACTGCCGCGACAAAGGCGACCGCCGTCAGCCCGCACATCGCAGGATGGCTGTTGCGTTCGAGCCAGCCCGGCAACGCATGCGACGCGACGACGCCGGCCACGAAGAACGGCCAGTTCATCAGCGCGGTCGACACGATGCCCCATTGCGTCACCGTTCCGATCGCGAGCCCGAGCACCGCGCTTGCCAGGAGCGCACCACGGATGCGCGGCGCCATCGGCACCTGGGGGAACACCGGCACCCATCGTGCAAACAGCCACGCGGCGATCATGCATAGCATCAGCGCGTACAGGAACCAGAACTGCGCGAACGGCCGCCATCCGATCGAGAGCAGGTCTCCGAACGTGAACGGATGATTGGTGCCACGCGACGCCATCGCAATCTGCACGCCGCCTTGCAGGACCGACCACAGCAGGTACGGATAGACGATCGTGCGCACTTTCGATCCGATGAACCGTTTCGGCGCGCCACGCAACGAGTGGCAGACGTGCAGCCCGGACAGGAAGAAGAACAGTGGCATGTGAAACGTGTAGATCACGTAGTCGGTCCACGCAAACACGGTATCGGGCACGCCGGCCGGCACGAGCCCCGACGAAACGGCGCCGCGCAGGACGTGCCCGTATACGACAAGAATGATGCCGGCGCCGCGGGCGACATCCAGGCTGGTTTCGCGAGCAGTCGTATTCATGTAAAGGTGGATGCCGCGGCCCCGTCCGGGCCCGCGCGCGTGGCGAATGGTCGTGAGAAGCTCCACTCTATGCACGCTCGCCGCGGAATACTGTGGGCTGGACGACAGTTAGCCGATGTCGGGCGTGTGCCGGATCGCTGCGCCGCGTACGGCCACGGACGATGTCCGTTCCGGCCGCTTTACGAAGTATCGGAACACGACGACCAGCAGCACGATCGGCACGAAGTCCCGGCCACTGAACAGGTTTGGAATCCGCAGTATTTCCATCAGAGACACGTACAGCACCGCGTGCGCGCAGCACCAGAATCCGCTCCCGCGACGCCACCCCGCGTAGCCGCGCCCGAACACCCAGCCGGCGAACGCCGCGTTCAACAGCCCGAACCAGCCCCACTCGTAGAAGTGGACGAAGATGCCGGATGGGTTGTTGAACTCGGGATCGGCATAGCTGTTCAGGAACAGGTCGACACTGTCGCCCGAGTCGAGCCACGGCTGGAGCGTCGCGCCGATCAGCGGAAAGTGCAACAGCCAGTCGAACGTGAACATCGGATGCCCGCTGCCCCAGCCGAGCACGTTGAGGATCCCGGCACCGTTGTTCAGCGACGTCGAGTAGTACAGGCCCAGGCGTTCGAGTGCGAAATCGAGGATGTTGTCGTAGATGTTGATGTAGTAGGTTTCCCACGACCGGTTGTATTCGTTCACGATGAACAGGCCGAGCAGCAGCGGGATCGCCGCGTACGGCCCAAGCGCCAGCAGTCGCAGCCGCTTGCGGCCGAGCCGGAACCGCACGACCATCAGCGCGAACGGCAGCGCAACCTCGATGATCGCGAGCCGCTCCGCGAAGATGAAACTGCGCAACAGCGTCAGTACGACCAGCACGGCCAGGTACGCCTTGTAGCGGTTGAAGCCCTTGACCGGCGTCCTGAATACGTAGAAATAGAGCGCGACGAACGGTGCCGTAGCCTGCGTGAACGAACTCAGGCCCGTGACGCGCCCTTTCAGTTCGATCAGCTCGAACGTGTTCGCCGTGCCGGTGAGGAACGACAGCAGCACGGCCGGATGTGCAAGCACGCCGCTCATCATCACGAGATAGCCGAACAGCGCGAGCGCGAACACGAAATCGAGCACGTGCGGCGACAGCTCGGCCGCTCTGTCGCCTGGCCCCTTCCGGACCTGCGCATCGGTCGTCGCGAACCACGCGGCCGCTGTCAGCACCAGCAGGAACAGGCCGCCCGCAAACGCGGAATACCCGTCGAAATAGATGCGCGCGATCGACTTCTGATCGCCGAGCAGGCTCATCGAAAGCAGCCCGTACAACGGCAGGATGAAGAGCAGCACGAGCCGTGCCGGATCCTCCCACCAGTAACCTGCGTAACCGGCCGCGCGGCCGGTGTGCGCCGCTCCGCCGCGCCTCGCCGGCCGCTGCAGTCGCGCTCGCGAGCCGGCCGCCACTCGTTTGTTCATGATGTCCGTTCCATTGCTTCACGCACATGCGCCTCGCCGGGCGACGCCACGCATCCGCCGCTCAGCGGGCCGGGCCGCGCGCGCCCATTACGCCTGCGTAGCCGGATGCGGCCTGATGAGTGTTCTCATGCGTGTAACCGTAGTCGTACCGCCCCGGCGAGCCCTTGAAGTCGTTCAGGATCACGCCGCGTACGGCGATTTGCGCGTGCTCGAGCCGTCGCGCGCTTTCGTCGAGTTCCGTCAGCGTCGTCACGCCGCTGCGCGCGACGAGAAACACGGTTCCGGCCAGGCGCCCAAGTACCAGCGCGTCGGCCACCGGCAGCAGCGGCGGACCGTCGATCACGACCATGTCGTAATGTGACGCGGCGCGCTCGATCAGTTCGGTGAACGCGGGCTGGAGCAGCAATTCACCCGGGTCGGGCACGACGTTGCCCATCGGCATGAAATCGAGACCGGGCATCGCGTCGCGCTTGAGCGCCTGGTCGAACCCGTGCGTGCCGCCCACGACATCCGACAGGCCCGGCGCACGACTGAAGCGGAACTGCTCGTGCAGTGAACCCTTCCGCAGATCCGCGTCGATCAACAGCACGCGCCGTTTCGCGGCGCCCGCCAGCGACGCGAGATTCGCCGCGACGAACGACTTGCCGACGCCCGTCGTCGGCCCTGAGATCAGCACGATGCGATTCGGCGCGTCGGGCATCGCCAGTTGCAGCGCCGTGCGGAAATTGCGCAGGCTTTCGAGCGCCGCGCCCTCCGGTGCCGTCGGCAGTGACGGCTGGCGCCCGTTGCGCCGCCGCGCGGCCTTCGACGGCGGCGGGTTCTGTCCAGACGGCGGGCTGTGTGGCACCGCCGCGAACACCGTCAGGCCCGTCGACCATTCGATTTCCTCGGCATCACCGATCGTGCCGGCAACGCGCTGTCGCACGATCACGATCGCGGCGCCCGCCAGCAGGCCGAGAAGCAACGACGCGATCACGGCCATCCCGCGATGCGGCCCGGTGGGCGTCTCGGCGATCCTTGCCGCATCGACGATGCGCACCGTTCCTGTCTTGCTGGCCCGCGCGAGGATCATCTGCTGACGCGTGTTGAGCAGGTTCGTATAGAGCGCGGTATCGACGGCCACGTCACGCTGCAGCTGCAGCACGCCCTGCTCGACGGTCGGCAGTTGCTGGATCTGCTTGCGCACCGTGTCGAGCGAGTGTTGCGCATCGGCGAGCTGCGCATCGACGGCCACGACGGCCGGATGCTTGGGCATGAACCGCGTCAGCAATTCCTCGCGGCGCTGCTGCAGCGTCTGCACGCGCGTCTCGATGTCGACCGACTGCTGACGCAACGCGAGCCCTTCATCGCTCGTATTGACTGTGCCGTGCGATGCGCGAAACGCGTTGAAGCGGCTTTCGGCCTTTTCGAGTTGCGCCTTCAGTTGCGGCAGCTGTGCATCCATGAAGCGGATCAGCTTGTCGGCCGCTTCGGACTTGCGCTGCGTGTTCTGCGCCAGATACGCGTCGCCGACCGCATTGAGCACGCGGCTGTCGTGCACGGGATCGGGGCCGTCGAGCGTCACGCCGATCATGTTCGACTGCTTGCCGCGCTCCGAGATCAGTGCGTTCTTCTGCAGCCACGCGGTCGCCTCTTCGTCGCCGTAGCGCGTCAAGTCGAAGCGTGCGCCCGGCTCGCCCGCGACTTCGCGCACGAACACGTCGAGCGGCCCCTGCGGTGTCTCGACGTGCAGTGGTTGGCCGATCCTGCCCTGCCAGACGGGCCCGCTCCTGCCGAGCCACCCCGTGCGCTGCAGCGTATAGGTGCCGCCGTTGCCGACGACGAGTGCGAAACGCTTACCGACGAAACGCTTCGGCACGTCGAAGGTCGGGACGTCGATGCGCTCCGTGCCATACACGTAACCGCCGGGCAGCGGCGACGACAGCCCGTCGGCCGCGTTCACCAGCCGCCAGCCGATGACCGGCAGGTAATGCGGCCGCGCATCGATGGCCAGATTGGTATCGTCGACCGCACGCGCCATCACCGCTCGCGATTTCAGCACCTCGATCTCGGTCGATGCATCGGTTTTCAGGTCGAACACCGAAGACGGATCGCCGGGCGGCGAGTTCGTTTTCGACTCGGTCGGGCTCTGCTCGACCTGAAACAGGATGTCGGTCCGGTAGACCGGGCGCGCGCAGAGCGCATAGAGGGTCCCGGCCAGCGCACCGGCGAGCGCCGTGCACAGAATCAGCCGCCGCCCACCATGGAGCATGGCCCAGTAGCGGCGGTACGGATAGGACGGCCGCAACGTGGGTCCGTCGTGCGGGTCGGGGAGAGTCTGAGCGTTCATACAGGATCGGTCCCGTAGACGCGACGCATCGCGATAATGCGATCCGTCACGAGGTTCACGGCGAAATGGCCTTGGCCGTCAGCGCACCCTGCGCGGACGACGGAATCAGCAAGTTGACGACGCGGCTCCAGCGCACCAGCGACGACGCGTCGACGAACACCACATCGCGGCGCTCGAGCGGGAACCGGTCGGCCAGCGCGAACGACGCCGGCGAGCGTCCGTCGAGGTGATAGACCTGCGGCCGGTTGCCGGGCCCGCGCCGCACCACGAACACCTGCCGCGCATCCGCGGTGTACTGGCTGACGCCGCCCGTGTCGCCGAGCGCTTCGCCAAGGCTCATCCGGCCATCGGTCAGCGTCAGCGTCGCCGGACGCGACACTTCGCCTAGCACGAACACCTTGCTGTCGCTCGCCGCGCGCACGCGCACGAGATCACCGTCCCGCAGCAGGATGTTCGTCGGGTTGATGCCTGCGGCCAGCATCGCCGGAAGGCTCACCATCACGGTCTTGTCGCCGCGCGTCACTGATACCTGCGAGCGGTCGGCCGTCGCGGTAAATCCGCCTGCGCGGTCGATTGCCTCGGGCAGCGTCATCGGCATGTCGTTGACGATCTGCAGCCCCGGAGTGCGTACTTCGCCGTCGAGATAGACGCGCTTGCTGCGATACGCCTGGACGCGCACCGCGATCTGCGGATTGCGCACGTACTCGCCGAGCCGCTTGGTCAGCACCGCGCGCGCTTGCGCCTCGGTCAGCCCCGCCACGTGCACGAGGCCGGCATACGCGAATTGCACGCTGCCGCTTGCGTCCACCGTGTAGCCGGTCGCGACCGAACTCGCGCCCACGCCATCGCCGCCGCCCGTCGTCTGGGTCGTCGGCAGGTTCAGTTCGGGGTGATCCCACACGACGATGTTCAGCACGTCGCCGGGGCCAATCACGTAGGGCTTCGGCGTACCGAACAACTGGCGGATTTCGGCGTCGACGTTCGCATGCTGTGCCGCATGCTGCTGCTCGACGAATGCCGGTGTGATCTCGATCAGGTCTTCGCTCGACACGTTCTGCACGCCGTCGAGGCCGCCCGCGCCCGATGCGTCGGCGCTCACGCGCGCGTTCGCGTCGCGTTCGGCCGGCGGGTGATACGTCATGCCCGGTGAAAGCGCACACGCGCTCAGCGTGCACACGGTCGCCGCCAGCGCCACGTGCGACAGCCAGCGCGTGCGTGACTGCCGCATCGCGTATGTCGATTGCCTTTGCGTCGTCGTTGACATGGTGTCCTTCCGAAACTGTGCGGTAACCCGCCGAATGCGGCAGGTTCCGGCATTACGCTTGCCTGCGCGGCTCGCATTGCGGTGCCGCGCACCCCTCGTCACCGCACGTCTTCCGTACGATTCGTCATGAACTGCTCTTTATCGCTTTCGTCGCTCATCTGCATCCTGTCGGCCGGCATCGCCTGCGCCGCCGATGCCCAATCGTTGCACCCCGACCCGGCCGATACGTCGACCTTCATCTCGCCGAGGGCAGTCTCGCCGGCCCTGCCGATCCCCCGGCAACGTTCCGCCCAGACCGCGACGGTCAGCTCCGCGACGCCGAATTCCGATTCCGCTGCGCCCGGCCTTGCGCTTCCCGGCATCCACGCCGACGCGGAGCCGGAATCGCGTGCCCGCGGGGCGCTGCGCCGGCCGCTCGTGCCGAAGCGGCCGGGCCGCCCGAAAGAGGCCAGCGCACCCGGCGATGGCGCATGGGATACCGGCACGCTGTACGCATCGCCGTACACCGCTTCGCCCTATACGCAACGTGGTGACACGAACTGAAGCCGCCCCGTCGCGCGCCGACGCAATGGCTCGGGCGCCGATACGGGATTGGACACCAGCGCGACAGGCACGTCTGTGATCAAGCCCACCGAAAGCCGATCTTCATACGAACGAGGATCGCACCCCGCTAACCGCCCAGCGTCGCGCGACGCGCATCAGGAACTTCTGACCGACACGTTCGCATAAGGTCGATCGGCCGTGTCGGGTGCCGACGGATTGGCGTCGCGTACTACCATCCAGCCCCAGTCGCCGCTCAACGCCTGCGTGCAGAGATCGATCACGGCGGCGGTTCCCGCAATGCCATACAAGGCGTGGTCGACCTGCGGCATCAGGTGCAGGCGCACGTGGCGCGAGCGCCGAAACGCATGTTCGACCGCGCCGAAGTGACGCCGGACGTCGTCGATACCGGGATCGAGTGCACCGTAGACGAGCATCGTCCGGACGTTGCGTTGCGCAAGTTCGCGCATCACGCCGCGCGGCGTACCGGCGCGCGGCTTCCAGCCGACGCGCGCGGCCGCCGTCTTCACGGGCACGCTGACGCGCGCGATAACGTTGGCGGCCACCGCGCGCAGGATCGGGCGCACGTCGCGCCGTTCGAGGACGAGCCGCTTCCAGCGCCGCCAGTCACGCACCGACAGCCAGTAGCCGCGCACCGAGTTGATCCGCTGCTTCTGCGCCGCTTCGAGCGTGAGCCCGGCCGGCCACACGAAACGCGCGAGGTTGATCGCGATCACGCCGCCGAGCGATACCGTTTTCACTGCCGCATGCAACGCCGCATAGGCGCCCGAACAGATGCCGGCCGCGACGACGTCCGGATGACCGAGCGCGCGCAACCAGTCCGCCGCTGCCGCGACGTCGTCGATCGCCTGCGGCGAATACACGACGCCCGACTGGTCGTCCGGTGCATCGGGCCCGCTGTCGCCGACACCATTCACGTCGATCCGCAACGTCGTCACGCCGGCCCGCGCCAGCGTGCGGGCCAGTCGCACGCCAAAGCGCCCTTCGCCACTGCGTGGATTCGTCGACGTGTTCGCGATCACGAGCGCCGGACCGACCGGCGTGGCAGGCGGCATGTCGGCCGGGCGGCACAGCACGCCAACCAGCCGGCCCGGGCCGACCGCGACGACTTGCTCCGTCATGTCGCCCATGTCGAGCGCAACGGCCGACTCACCACTCCATGCGTGGGCGGCGCGTGGCGGAACGCCGGCAGCGACGCCCCGGCCCGGAGCACGCGCGACGACCCAGTTCACCACCGTGTCGATCGCCGCGTGTGGCAGGTGCGAGCGCGTGCCGTCCAGCATCGTCGTCGGCCATTCACGGAACGGTTCGCACGTCACGTTCACGCCGCGCGCCAGCAGTGCGTCGCGCAACGCCGGTCCGTCGCCCTGCTCCGGCTGGATCAGCAGCATCGCGCCGGGCAGCGCCAGCGCATCGCGCACGACGTCGCACAGATCGACGGCCTTCAGCGCATCGACAAATTCGGCCGGGAAGCGATGTCCGAGCACGTTCATGCACGGTTCGTCGCGATGCGCGGCGCGGGTCGCAGGCGGCATCGTATCGAGCCACTGACGATGCACGAACGACAGCTCGCGCAGGTACGCACGGCCGCGCACGACCGGCGACAGCGCGACCACCGCATCGACGCGCGGCAACGTGCACCGACCTGCAGCGGCCAGCATCGCGAACAGCGCGCCCGCCCGAATGCCGACGAGCGTCACGGTGGTCACGCCGGCTTCGTCCCGCAACAGGTCGATCGCACGATGAATGCTGTCGATGCTGGCGGCATGCCGCCCGGCATCGAGGTCGTCGCCGGGCGAATCGCCGGCGCATGGATAGTTGAACCGCAACACCGTCACGCCCGCACGGGCGAGACGCTCCGCGACGGCCCGCATGAGCTTGTGCGTCCATGCAGCTTCGTGGCCCAGCGATTCGCACAGGATCACGCCCTGCGCCGTCTGTCCTTCGTGCAGCCACCCAACGCAGCTGCCGAACGTTATCGGCTTCACTCGGTACTCCTCGGAGCAGTATTTGTTATTCCGTGCACAACCGTGCCAGCGGCGACACCGGAATACACGATGTCGCGACTCCGGCCGCTGGCCGGTGCTGGCAGGAACCGGCCGCAGTCATCCGCCGCGCCCCTGCGCGGCCCGCTTGCCGTGTTCCATGCGTGTGATTAGATCATTGGGCCCGATCGGGCTTCGGTGCGCCAGCTTACAAATGCATTCATCACCGACACGACGCAACGCCGTGCCCCTTTAGCGATTCGTTCCGTCATGCGAACGGAATCCGCGAACGGTAGGCTCGCGAACAATGCCGCGTTGCTCGCCCCGTATCATGGCCACCATCCGATGTGGCCGTGCCGGCATCGCCGGTCGAAACCGGCACCGGAACGGTTCGCGAATCCTCGCAGCCGGGTCAGCGCCGACCGGCCGCGCATCCGTACGGCTGCACGCAACCCGCCGCCATGCGATACCCAACGGCGCCGACCGAGCGAATGTCAAACCTCAAGAAGAACTTCCTGCTGCTGCTGACGCTGCAGATTTCGATGTATGCGGTGCCGCTGCTGATCGCGCCGCTGCTGACGCACGCACTGGGCCCGGAAGGCTATGGCCAGCTCGCGTTCTCGCTGGCGGTGATCGCGTATCTCACCAACTGCACGAGCTACAGCTTCGACCCGACCGCCACGCCGCGCATAGCACTCGCACGCGACGACCGCGCCGAGCGCTCACGCATCTTCTGGGCGACGCTGTATGCGCAGATCGGAATCGCGGCCATCTGCTTCGTCGTGCTGGTGCTGCTGACCCTGCTGATCGGGCGCTTCGGCGATGACCGCGACCTGCTGCTGATCGGCTTCGGCATGGTGGCCGGCGTCGCATTCACGCCCGGCTGGTATTTCCAGGGCATGGAGAAGCTGCGCGCACTCAGCGTGATCCTGTTCGTCGGCCGGGTGTTGAGCCTGCCCGCGATGTTCGCGCTCGTACACAGCCCGGCGGACATCGATCGCGCGATGATCGTCAACGCCGCTGTGCCGGTGCTATCGGCGATCGCGCTGGCCGTCTACCTGTACTTTCATCGCGAAATCGACTTCGTCCGCGTCGGCGTGGCCGACATCGCCGAATCGCTGAAAGGCGGCTGGCAAGTGTTTCTCGCGTCGACGTCGATTGCGTTCTATGCGTCGACCAACACCGTGTTGCTCGGCTTCGTGTCGGGCAACGTCGCGGCCGGCTACTTCGCGGCCGGCGACAAGCTGATCCGCGCGGCGCTCAGCCTGCTCCAGCCGCTGAAGGCCGCCACCTATCCGCGCATCAACTACCTGATGCGGCACGCGCGCAACGACGCGTTCTCGTTCCTGCGCAAACTGTTCGTCGTACAGGTCGTGATGGTGCTCGGCATCTCGCTCGTGATTTTCTTCGGGGCGCCGCTGGCCGTGCGTATCCTGTATGGCCCCTCGTACGAGCCGACGGTTCACGTACTGCGCTGGATGGCATTCATCCCGTTCATGGCCGGCATGACCGACCTGTTCGGCGTGCAGACCATGCTGCCACTCGGCATGAAGACGGCATTCACGCGTATCCTGATGTCGTCCGGCATCCTGAACATCGTGCTGCTTCCCGTCCTCGCGAAGTACTTTGCGGAACTGGGTGCCGCGGCCGCCGTTCTGCTCGCGGAGGCCGCAGTCGCCGCCGCGCTCGCGGCCGTCGTCTATCGCGCCGGCATTCCGCTGCCCGGCAGTTCCATTGCGCGCCGCTAGCACGCGGCCGCACGATGGCGTGGCACCCGTTCCCCGCGCCGAAATGCCTGAACCGAATTCACGCGGGAGCCGCTCATGGCAGACCTGACCATTGCAATCTGCAACTACAACCACGGCGTCTATCTGCGTGCCGCGATCGACTCCGCGCTTGCCCAGACCACCAACGACATCCGCGTCCTCGTGGTCGACGACGGTTCGACCGACGACTCCCGCGACATCATCCGCTCGTACGGGGATCGCATCGTGGCAGTCTTCCAGGAGAATTGCGGCCAGGTCGCCGCCTACAACCGCGCGCTGGAGCATGTCCTGACCCCTTACGTGCTGCTGCTCGACGCGGACGACCTGCTCTACCGCGACGCGGCCGCCCGCGTGCTGGCCGCGTTCGCCTCCGGCGACTTCGTGAAGGTGCATTTCCGGCTCGACGTGATGACGCGGGAAGGCATCGCGACGGGCGTCACGGTCCCACAGTCGGGCGTGGCCACCGATTGCGGCCGCCTGCTGCGCGCGGGCTGGCTTTATCCGTCGCCGCCTGCGTCGGGTAACGCATACCGGAGCGACGCGCTCAGGCGCATCTTCCCGGTACCCGTCACGCCCGACAACCTGCACGGCGCCGATTTCTATGCGATCTACGGGATCGCGCTGCTCGGTGCCATTCACATGATCGACGCGACGCTCGGCGGCTATCGTGTTCATCGGCCGGCTACCCCTGCCGATAGCGAAGTCAACCGCGACACGGCCGATCTTGCATTTGCCAATGCGGAAGATGCGGCCACGGGTGCGTTGAAGGCGGCGCGCCGATGGTCGACGCTGCGTGCCATTGCCGGCTCGCGGCTTCACGAAGCGCTGCCGGGCGAACCGTTCGACTTCTCGATCGAAAAGGCGCACTTCGCGAGCACGCTGTACCGCGCGCCGCTCGCGCGCCGCTGGCGCTGGTTCCTGTCCGATTCGGGACGCTACTGGCATACCGTGCTGCGCAATCCGTTCTGGCGGCCGTTCAAGAAACTGGCCGTCACCGGCCTGTCTCTCGCGTGCCTGCTGCCATCGTCGACGCTCAGCGACCGCGCGATTCGCTATATCGCGAATCCGCTCGCGCGCGTTCGCCCGACGACCGAACCGCGAACCGCGGCCCGCTAGCGACGGCTGGAGTCAATTCGATGCACGCGCAACGAGACGGGTCTCCTGCACCGCTGCATTGCCGCATGAAAACACCTGTATCCAGGTACTTCTTACCCCGCCATCCGATCCCCATCGGGAACGTTGACCGCCTTTTCCTCCCACCGCTCCACCGCGTCGAAAAAAGATCGTACGTATCGGTACAAACACCGATGCTGTAGTCAAACTACATTCGTACGATTGGTCGATGCAGAGAATCGCTACATCCGATTCGGCAGTGTCGGACGGTCCGCGTCGCCGTCCTCGATGTTCGATCGGGCCCAACCGGCCGTAACGATTCCCCGCCCGGCCTGGCATGCCGACGCGCAACCACCCTGCATCGCCAGCCGAATACGTCCGGTGCGAATCCATCGGACGTGCGCAGCTCCAGACATCATTCGAACAACCGGCAATACGATCATGGAGAGCAACATGCGGGACACCCTCTGGCCGGCCGTCGTGCTGGCAGCGACCCTCTGCACCACCGCCTACGCCGGCAACGCCGATTTCAATTCGCAGGGCGACGCGACCGACGCATTCGCGTCAGCCGCCGCGCAGCGGCGCGCCGACCTGCTCGTGCGCAAGATGACGCTCGACGAGAAGCTCCAGTTCATTCATTCGCAATACGAAATGTCAAAGGTGCCGGGCGGCGGTGCCGGCTACATCCAGGGTGTGCCTCGGCTCGGCATTCCCGATCTCAACATGGTGGATTCGGCGACGGGCTCCGGCAGCACCTCGCAGGCCAGCACCACGTTCCCGGCGACGATCGCCGTCGCCGCGAGCTGGGATCGCCGGCTGTCGTACGACTATGGCAAGCAGGTCGCGATCCAGTTGCGCGCGCAAGGATTCGGCATGGGCCTCGCGGGCGGCACCAATCTCGCGCGCGAGCCGCGCGGCGGCCGCCTGTTCGAGTATCTCGGCGAAGATCCGCTGCTTGCCGGCGACCTGCTCGCCGAACGCACGCTCGCCACGCAGCGGCAGAAGGTCATCGCGACGATCAAGCACTACGCCGGCAACGAACAGGAGCACGGCCGGATGGGCGGCAACACGCAGATCGACGAACGCACGCTGCGCGAGCTTTACCTGCTGCCGTTCGAGATCGCCGCGAAGCGCGGCCGCCCCGGCAGCGTGATGTGCAGCTACAACCGCCTGAACGGCACGTATGCGTGCGAAAACCCTCACCTGCTGAACGACGTGCTGAAGAACGAATGGGGCTTCCAGGGCCAGGTGCAGTCCGACTGGGGCGCCGCGCACAGCACCGCGGCCGCGATCAACGCCGGGCTCGACGAGGAAGAAGACGTCGGGCCGACCGTCTACCTCACCCCGGCGGCCGTCAAGCAGGCGATCGCGAACGGCTCGGTGTCGACCGCGCGCCTCGACGACATGGTGCGCCGCAAGCTCGCCGTGATGATCCGCGTCGGCGTGATGGACGATCCGGCCAAGGGCGGCGGCACGATCGATTTCGCGTCCGCGAACCGGTTCGCGCAGGCAGCCGCCGAGCAGTCGATCGTGCTGCTGAAGAACGACGGCAACCAGTTGCCGCTGGCCGCGGCGGCGCTGTCGCGTATCGCCGTGATCGGCGGCCACGCGGATGCGGCCGTGCTGTCCGGCGGCGGCTCCGGCAACACGCGCGATCCGGTTTCGGGTTCGTTCGCGGGCTGCGGCGGCCTGACGTTCGGGTCGTCGACGGGCTGCAGCTGGTGGCGCAATCCGTGGCTGAAGGTCGACGTGCCGATCGTCGCGGCCATTCGCGCGCTCGCGCCGGCCGCGCAGGTCACGTACGCGGGCAACAGCGATCAGCAGTCGCCGTTCCGCGCGTACACGCAGCAGGAGATCGACCAGGCCGCGGCGCTCGCGGGCCGCTCGGACGTCGCGATCGTCGTGGTCGCGCAACCGGCCGGCGAGGATTTCGGCGACCTGCAGAGCCTGAGCCTCGCGAATCCGTCGAACCAGGATGCGCTCGTCGAAGCCGTCGCGCGTGCGAATCCGCACACGATCGTCGTCGTCCAGAGCGGCAATCCGGTGCTGATGCCTTGGAAGGACAACGTATCGGCGATCGTCGAGGCGTGGTATCCGGGCGAAGCCGGCGGCAAGGCGATCGCGAACGTGCTGTTCGGCGCGGTGAATCCGTCCGGCAAGCTGCCCGTCACGTTCCCGGCGCGCGATCAGGACTCGCCGACCTGGGGGCAAAACGGCGCGTTCGACAACGATCCCGTCTACGCGGAAAAGCTGAACATGGGCTATCGCTGGTACGACGCGCGCAACATCAAGCCGATGTTCGAGTTCGGCTACGGGCTGTCCTATACGCACTTCGCGTACTCGGGACTGTCGGTGTCGAGACAATGGGACGGCTCGCTGAGCGTCGCATTCACGGTGCGCAACGACGGGCGTGTCGCCGGCGCGGAAACGCCGCAGGTCTATCTCGGCGTGCCGTACAAGGACGAGCCGCCGAAACGGCTGGTCGGCTGGGAGAAGATCCGGCTGAATCCGGGCGAAGCGCGGCGCGTGCGCGTGACCGTGTCGCCGCGGATGCAAAGCGTGTGGGACACGTCGCGTAACGGCTGGCGGGTCGTCTCGGGCGGGACGGTGTATGTCGGTGCGTCGTCGCGCGATATCCGGCTTCAAGGCAACTGATCGCCGGTGAACCCGCGGGGAGCCGCGTGCCCGGCTCCCCGTCTTTGCCGATCGTTCGAGCGGCGTTACCGGAGCAGCAGCGCCAGCACCGCCGCGAGCGCGGCCATCGCGACGATCGCCGCGGCCACGCCGGCCAGATGCGCGGCAACCACCAGGCCGGCCGGCAATCGCGACCCGATGCCGGCCATCACGCACCACCCGCTTCCAGCGTATCGAGCAACGGCCGCGCCAGGTGCAGGACCTGATACACCGTACCCGCGCCACCCTCGTCCGGTTCGTGCTCCGTGACGACGGCCCGCGTCAGTCGCCAGCGCAGCGGGTCGAGACTGACGACAGCGGCCACCACGCCCTGCCGTGCCGCCGTTTCGCGATTGCGCGCGATCTCTCCTGCAAGCGTCGCGTCGAGGTCGGCATCCGGCGGAATATCGAGGGTTTCCAGACGCGCGAAGCGTCCCGTCGACGCACGGCCCTTGCGCGCCTCGAGCACGACCTGGGTTTCGATCGGCGCGCGCCCGAAGCTGTCCGTCACGACCCGATAGCGGCCGGCCGTCACGAACCGCGCGAACGCCTGTTCGTGACGCCACAGATAAAAAGACGCATAGCCGTTTTCCGTCGCGCCGTAACGGCCGGCCTCGCGCAGCAGGAACCCCTTGAACAGCAGATCGGGCGTGTCGTCCCAGAGCGCGCCGCGTTCGCGCACGCGGTTGCGGATGATGTCGAGGTCGTAGTCCGCCGGCAGGCGGTGCACGTAGTACGCGGTCAGCATGGTCGACTCCTGGCGAAAGCAACGGGTGACATTCAGGAAAACGTGCGAACAGCGTAGAAGACCTTGAATCATTTGAAAAGACGATGGCATCATATTTCAATGATTCGATTCTTAAATGGATGAGTGCGCGATGAAAACGCTCGACATCGAAGCCGTGCAAGCGTTCGTGCTGACCGCCGACCTCAAGAGCTTCACGCGAGCCGCGGAAGCGATGGACACGACGCAATCGGCCGTGAGCCTGAAGATCAAGCGGCTCGAAGAGGGGCTCGGCCGCCGCCTGCTGGAGCGCACGCCGCGGCAGGTCCGCCTGTCGGCCGACGGCACCGCGTTCCTCGAGCCGGCGCGCGAGCTGGTGGCCGCGCACCACGGCGCAATCGGCGCGTTCGGCACGGGCCAGCGGCGGCTGGTGATCGGCGTCAGCCACCATGTCGTCGGCGCCGATCTGCCGATGCTGCTGCGACGCATGAGCGAAGCGGAGCCGACACTCGTGCTGGAGATCCGCGTCGCGGCGTCGCGCGACGTGCTCGATGCATTCGACCGCGGCCAGCTCGACGCGGCCGTCGCGCTGCAGCACGACAGCCGGCGGCTCGACGGCGAGACCATCCTGTCGGAATCGTTCGGCTGGATGGCCGCAGCCGATTTCGAGTACCATCCGCCGCAACCGCTGCGGCTGGCCACGCAGGCCGAACCTTGCAGCGTGCGGCGCATGGCCGTTGGCGCACTGGACGAGGCCGGTGTTCCGTGGACCGAGGTGTTCGTCGGCGGCGGTATCGCGACGATCGGCGCGGCGGTATCCGCGGGGCTGGCCGTCGCGGCGCTCGGGCATCGCGTGGCGCCCGCCGGCACGGTCGACGTCGGAACGCGATACGGGCTGCCGCCGTTGCCGGCGCGCGACGTGGTGCTCCATTCCAGCCTGACCGACGCGCGCGCCCGGCAGGCACTGCGCACGCTCGGCGCGGCGCTGCGGTCGTCGATCGGGGTACGTTGACGTCGCACGCACGGGTGCGTTCCGAACCTCTCACGGGGAAAACCATGCGCCCGCTGCGCGACCGGTTCAACGAGCGCGGGGCCGCCCTTCAGCTATCCACGCGATCGACCTCGGGAGCCCACGGTCGTTCGACGGGCGGCATGCTCGCGCACGGTGGCCATCTTCGTCTGCGTCTTCGTATCCGGCACATCGCCCGAGCCGGGTTTCGACCGCATCGAAATGCTTCGATGCGCACCACGGTAAAATTCCCGTTTCGTCCCGTCCGCGCGTGCAGGTGCCATCCACGTGCGGGCCGATATCCCAGCATCGCCAGGCCATCATCACCTTGACTTCCTTACCTGTTGCTCGCGGCGCATGAGTTACACGCTCGCCACCACCTATATCCGCGAACTCGAGATCCGCAAGAGCCGCTTCATCGGGCTCGCGATCCCGGTCGACGACCGCGATGCCGCGATGCAGGCGCTGCAACGCCTGCGCGACGCGCATCCGACGGCCACCCATGTGTGCTGGGCGCTGCTGGCCGGCGGCCAGTCGGGCATGTCGGACGACGGCGAGCCGTCGGGCACGGCCGGCCGGCCCATTCTCGAAGTGCTGCGCCATCACGATCTCGACGGCGTGCTCGGCGCGGTCGTGCGTTACTACGGCGGGGTGAAGCTCGGCGCGGGCGGACTGGTGCGCGCCTATACGGATGCGATCGCCTCGGCGCTGCTCGATGCCGAGCGCATCGAGCGCATTCGCCAGACGCGGCTCGCGATCGAGATCGGCTACCCGGAGGAGGCGCGCGTGCGCCGCTGGATCGAACAGGCCGGATACGAACTGGTGGACAGCACGTACGGCATGACGGTGAAACTGGTGATCAAGCTGCCGGAAACCGCCGAGGCCGATGCGAGGGCCGAATTGTTCGACCTGACCCAGGGGCGCTCGGGGTTTCCGGACCTGTGACGCGCGGGCAAGGCACCTGCCTTCCCCGCTTTGCCTGACGCTGCCAGGCGCATTCCTGCGTCAGTAAGTATCCGGCACGATCATGTCGTCCGGCGTCGGCCGGCGGATGTAGTCCTCGTGATGCTCGCGCGGCGGCAGGTCGATCGACGGGTGCGGCACCTCGTGATACGGCACCTGGCCCAGCAGATGGTGGATGCAGTTCAGCCGCGCGCGCTTCTTGTCGACGGCCTGCACGACCCACCACGGCGCCTCGGGAATATGCGTGCGCTGCAGCATCTCCTCCTTCGCGGCCGTATAAGCCTCCCAGCGGCGCCGGCTTTCGAGGTCCATCGGGCTCAGCTTCCACTGCTTCAGCGGATCCTGGATCCGCGCCTGGAAACGCACTTCCTGCTCGTGATCGGTGATCGAGAACCAGTACTTGACGATCTGGATGCCGCTGCGCACGAGCATCTTCTCGAACTCGGGTACCGACCGGAAGAACTCCTCGTACTCGTCGTCGGTACAGAAATTCATCACGCGCTCGACGCCCGCGCGGTTGTACCAGCTGCGGTCGAACAGCACGATCTCGCCGCCGGCCGGCAGATGCGCGACGTAGCGCTGGAAGTACCATTGCGTGCGCTCGCGGTTGTTCGGCGCGGGCAGCGCGGCGACACGGCACACGCGCGGATTCAGGCGCTGCGTGATCCGCTTGATCACGCCACCTTTGCCGGCCGCGTCGCGCCCTTCGAAAATGACGACGAGCCGGTGCCCGGTGCTCACGACCCAGTCCTGCAGTTTCACGAGTTCGCCCTGCAGCCGGAACAGCTCGCGGAAATACTGCTTGCGTGCCTCGCGACGCGCCTGCGAAAACAGCAAGTCGTCGCCGTCGTCGAAGCGACGGTCGTCGAGTTCCATTTCGAGTTCTTCGTCGTATGCGTCGACGAGATCTTCCTCGAAGCGGCGCTGACGCGCTTCCATCGAGCTCGAATCGGCAAGGTTGTCGGTCTCGGTGCGGGTATCTTTGTCGCCCATGGGGCCTCCTTCCATCATTGACGCGGCCAAACTTCGCCATTATCCCAGCGTCGCGCGTCAAATTGATGAAAACCGGCCGCCGGGACCGTCAGAAGCGGAAGTTCAGCAGCACGCTGGCCAGCACCGGATTGGCCGAAATATCGAAGGTGTTCGATGCAAGCGTCCGGTTCGGCTGGCTGATGTCGAGCGTGATCTTCGTCCGCAGCGGGATATAGGTGACCATCCCCGTGATCCAGAGCCGGCGCGTGATCTGGTAGCTCGCGCCGACGGTGAACACCGGCTCCCAGACGCTCTTCACCTTCGCCGATACATTGGTCCGCCCCGACAGCAGCAGGTCGCCGCCGGCATCCCAGATCCGCTGGAACATCGCCGGGTCGAGCAACAGCGACTGCAGGCTGCCGATGTCCGCGCCTGCCGCGAGCAGCCCGCCGAGCGACGCGAGCTTGCGCTGGAACACGGGGTTCAGGTTCGTGTTCGTGAAGCGCGTGTAGCTGACGCCGATGCCCGCGAACGGCCGGAAGCGATCGTCGCGCTCGCCGAGGTAGTACTTGAACACGACGGACCCGAGCCACGCGCGCGTGGTCGCGAGCGGATTGCTTTGCGTGTTCGCAAGGTCGATCAGCGGAAGACGCCCCTGGACGCCGGCAAAGATGCGCTCGAGCGGCAGCGCGATGCTGCCGTGCCCGCGCAGCGTCAGCACCGGCGGAATGCCCGCGCCGAGTTCGGCCGCCCAGTTCTCCGATAAAAAGTGGGTGAACGTGAACGCCAGCGTGTTCGTATTGCTGAGCGACAGGCTCGACCCGGCGTTCTGGAAGCTGTTCAGCCCGAGCGCGTCGGTATGCGTCGTCACGGGCGTCGACCGGCCGGTCGTCCCGACGAAGTGCCAGCCGAGGCCGACCATGTTGCGGTCGTCGCCCATCAGCTGCTCGAGCAACGGCGGCGCCTGCGCGGCCGGCAGATCGGGCAGCCGCGACGGATCGACCGGATGCAGTTCGTACGGCATCCGGCCGGCGTGGACCACGCCGCCAGCCGATGCGTCATCCGCCGTTGCCTCGCGCGGCGCGGCCGGCGCGCAGCCGTCGTCCGCGCCGTTGTCGTCGAAGCCGATACCGTCGACGCCATCGTCGCGCGCTCCCGCGCACGCGCGCCCCGCTTCACCGGTGCGCTGCCCGAGCGTGATCTTGCGTGCGCTCAACGGGACGGCGTCGAGCGGCGGCACGCCGGCCGCAGCGCCATCGCGCCCGCCGCGCGCCAGCCCTGCATCGGTCGCCCACGCGCTCGCGTCGAACCCGTCCGCATCGCCGCCCGGCCAGAAGCCGATCCCGTCGGCACCGGCCTGCCAGCGCGGCGCGGCATCGCCGTCCGGCTGCGGCGCGCCGTGCGCGGCAGCCGCGCACGCGAACAGCGTCGCGCCGAGCCAGCGCGACAACGGACGCACGGCGCCCGGCCGCGCGCGGCGGCGGGTAATGTCGCGATTCGCCATCGGCTCAGGCCGGCACGCCGAACAGGCGCTGGCGGATCCGGTACAGCGGCTCGAACAGCCATTCGAGCAGGCTGCGCCGCTCCAGCACGACGTCGGCCTTCAGCATCATCCCGGCCCGCAGCGACAGCGGCCGCCCCTCGAAGGACGGCGTTCGATCGGCGAGTTCGACCCAGGTCTTGAAGTAGGTCTGCGGCGCGGCCGCATCGCCCGGCAGGTTCAGCTCCTTCGCCGAAAACGCGACCGGCGAGATCGACAGCACCTTGCCGCGATAGGTGCCGAACTTCTCGACCGGATAGCTTGCGTACGCAACCTTCACTTCCTGCCCCTTCTTCACGAAGCCGGCCTTCGACGACGGAATGTAGACCTCGGCGATCAGCCCGTCGGCCTGCGCGGGCAGGATCTCGACGACGCGCGTGCCCGGCGGGTCGATCACACCGCCCTGCACGACGTCGAGCCGCACGATCTGCCCGTCGGCCGGCGCGTACAGCACCTGGTTCACGTTCTCGTCGATGTTGTATTCCTTCGCGTTCAGCTCCTCCTGCTTGATCTTCAGTTCCGCGTTCGCGCCGTCGTACTTGCTCTGCATCGTGTCGAGGTCGCCGCGCAGCTTCATCGCGTTCTTCGCGAGCTCGGCGCGGCGCAGCAGCAGGTCCTGGTACGCCTGCCCGGCCTGCAGGTACTGCGTGTTGACCTGGTTGTACTGTTCGAGCGTCACGACCTGCTCGTCGAGCAGCTGCTTCACGCGTGCGCGCCGTTCGCCGTACTCGTCGACGATGCGCTTCTGGTCCTGGATCTGCCGATCGATCAGCCCACGGCTCTCGCCTTGCGCGGCGATCTGCTGGTTGATCTGCTGCACCGACGACCGGTATTCGAGCCGTGCCGCGTCGATCTGCTGCGTCACCTCCACGCGTTGCCGGTCGAGCGCCGCACGCATGCCCTGCACGTTGTTCGCCTGGCTGACGAAGCTCGTGTCGCGCGTCACCGCCATCAGCCGCTGGCCGGCCTTCACCTGCTGGTCCTTGCCGACGTAGATGTCGCGCACCGCCCAGCCCGGCGGCGCGCCGACGCCGATCAGCCCCGAGCGCGGCGTCAGCATCCCCGACACGCTCTCGGTATTCGCGTAGCTCAGTTCGACGAGCGCCGTCACGAACATCGCGAACATCGCCAGCGACAGGTAGCAGAAAAACCGCATCGACACCGGCACGTCGACGACGCCGTGGATCACGGTGCCGAAAGTGGTGCCGCGCGCGAGCTTGCGCGACGGCTTCTGTTCTTGGAGGGCGGAATTCCAGATCGGCATGGGGCAGGCTCGTCAGGCGCGACGCCGCGCGGCCGCATCGAGCAGCGGCGTCGGCATCAGGTAAGGCGTGAAGTGTTCCCAGAAATGCCATTGCTCGGGCTGGCGCACGAGCGCCTGTTCGAGGCGGTCGACGATGCGCTGGTGCGTCGCGCGCACCGGCGATGCGTCGTCGTCCGCCCCGAGCATCGGCGCGAGCGGGCTGGCCGCGAGCCCGGTGAAATGCACCGCGCAGCGATCGCGAAACGGCACGCCCGTCGCATACGCGACGAGCAGCGGAATCCCCTGTTCGACCGCGAGCTTCACGCCGCCGCCGGCCATCCGCACCCAGCGCCCGCCGAGCCGGCAGCGGTTGGTCTTGCCGAACTTGCCGTGCAGGTCGGAAAACAGCAGGAACACGGGCGCTTCGCGCCGCAGGCTCGTGATCAGCCGCCGCAGATGCACGCGCTCCTCGATGTCGATGAACTCGACGTCGCCCGCGCCGTACTCGGCGACGAGCCGCAGCGCATCGTCGAAGAACGCGCCGGGCGCGTCGCGATGCAGGATCACCATCAGCTTGCGGTCGTCGGGAATCATGAAGCGCAGTTTCGTGACGAACAGCATCAGGTTGCCGAAGTGCAGCCCCGCGAGCATCAGCGGGCCGCCGCGTGCGAGCGCCGCGCGCAATTGATCGTCGCCTTCGCACGCCATCCCGTCGATCATCGACTTCATCGACGCGAGGCTGTGCGTGCGCAGCTTGAGTCCGGCGAACTCGGCCTCGAACAGCTCGCGCACGATCGCGGCCGAAACTTCCCGCACGCGCCGCGGATCGTCGTTCAGGTGCGCGCTCAGCATGTAGGCGACCGCGCGTTCGATCGATTCGCGAATGGGCGGAAAGCAGCGCAGGCATGCGCCCGAGCACCAGCGCATCAGCCGCAGCCCGAACGCGGGCGACGTACGCAGCGCGACCGCACGCACCGCGCGGCGCAGCAGGAACGCATACGAGAACGGATTGAGCAGGAAGAGCCGCCCGAGCATCACCGTGCCTCCTCGGCCGCGTGCCACGCGCCGGTCGCGTCGGTCAATACGCCGTCGTGCATCTGGTAGATGCGGTCGACCATCGACAGGATCGACGCGTCGTGCGTGACGAGCACGATCGTGCACGGCAGCGTCAACACGTTGCGGCAGATCTCGTGCGTCGTCGCCTGGTCGAGGTTCGACGAAAACTCGTCGAGGATCAGCAGGCGCGGCTCGCAATACAGCGCCCGCGCGATCAGCAGCCGTTGCATCTGGCCGGCCGACAGGAACTTCTGCGTATCGCCGAGCGGCGTGTCGTAGCGATGGTCGAGCCGCTCGATCTCGTCGTGGATGCAGGCGAGCTTCGCCGCGTCGAACATCGCGCCGATCCGCGGCGCCGGCGCGAAGTTCGTGATGTTGTCGCGGATCGTCCCGCGAAACAGCTGGTCGGACTGCATGACGGCCGCGAGATGCTTGCGGTACTGCCGCAGGTTCACTTCCGCGAGATCGACGCCGCCGACGAACAGCGTGCCCGGGTCCGGGCGCACGAGCCCGCAGATCAGGTTCAACAGCGTCGTCTTGCCGCTGCCGGTGCGGCCGACGATCGCGATCTTGGCGCCGGCCGGCACGTCGAGCGCGATGTCGCGCAGGATCGGACGGTTGCCGCCCTTCGGCGTGTACGACAGCGCGCGGATCGACAGCGCACCGTCGAATCCGTCGACCGGCCGTACGACCGCATCCGGCGCGGGCTCCTCGGTCTCGGTCTGCAGCACGTCGGCGACGCGGTCCATGTGCACCTGCAGCACCTTGCGGCGCACATGGAGCTGGATCGAATCGATGAACTTGTCCGCGAACAGGTTCTTGTACTGGATGAACGCGTAGATCACGCCGATCGTGCTCTGTCCGTGCATCACGAGCCACGCGCCGTACGTGACGATCACGAGTTGCTCGACGTGCACGATCCCTTTCGAGATCGCATCGAACAGCAGTTGCAGCCGCTCCTGCTGGCGCATCGCCTGCAGCTTCTGCGTGAACGCGTTGACCCACAGGCTGCTGCGCGCGGTCTCGGCCGACAGCAGCTTGATCGAATGCGCGGAACGGATGTTCTCGATCAGCAGCGCATCGGCTTGCGCGCCGCGCGTGAGGATCTGCGACATCGCGTCCTGCAGCCGCGGCTGGATCGCGAGCCGGCTCAGCGCGAACAGCACCATCCCCGCGAGGCTGATGCCGGCCAGCACCGGGCTGTAGTACAACATCAGCACGAGCGTCAGCGTGCAGGTGACGATATTCAGCAGCCCGCCGACCAGCCCGTCGACGAGAAAGCGCCCGACCTCCGACACCGATGACACGCGCGAAATCGAATCGCCGGTGTTGTGGAACAGGAAATAGCCGATCGGCAGCCGCGCGAGATGGCCGACCATGTTCGCCGACAGCTGCTGCGACACGATGTTGCGCAGGTAGCTCTTGATGTTGCCGACGAGGTTCGCGTACAGCGTGTCGAACAGGAACACGATCGCGAACAGGATCGTCAGCAGGTACAGGATGTCGACGTCGGTCTTCTTCAGCGCCTCGTCGATCGTCAGCTGCACGTACGACGGGCCGAGCAGCAGCAGGAGCTGCGCGGCGACGCCGCCCGCGATGCCGATCGCGAGGCTCTTGCGGATGCCCGTCAGCCCTGCGAGGTAGTCGCGCAACCGGATCCGGTCGGTCGGTCCCGCTCGCGTGAAGCCGATGTCCGGATTCAGTTCGAGCGCATAACCGGTGATGTGCGTGAGCGCCTGCGCGAGCGGCAGCTTCGTCTCGCCGAGCGCGGGGTCGACGATGTGCACGCTGCCGTAGCCGACCTTCGTCAGCACGACATAGTGGTTCATCCCCCAATGCAGGATGCACGGCGTCTTGAGCGCGTCGAGTTCTCCCGCGTCGAACTGCAACCCGCGCGCGCGCAGCCCGAGATCGTTCGAGATCTCCATCAGGTCGAAGAACGACAGCCCGGAATCGATCCGCACCGGATAGCGATTGCGCAGCGTGCGCAACGTCGTTTCGCGCCCGTGCCACGACGCGATCATCGCGAGGCAGGCCAGGCCGCACTCCGTCACCTCGTCCTGCAGGACCGGACGGACTTTGCGCGTATTGAAGAGCATGGTCGGGCACCCGGGGCGCGACGACACGCCGCCCGGGCCTGCCGTGCGGGCCCGTGGCGGGTCGTGCGCGATACGCATGGGCGCAGCCGGCGCACTGCCGGCTGCGGCGGAAGACCGGTGTTACCGGCCGCTCAGCGCGACGAGCCGAGCGACATCCGGAACTGTTCGACGGCGCGGGCCTGGTACTGGGTCATCAGGCCCTGCAGCGTGGTCCCGATCGACTGGTTGACGAGATCGACCGTATAGGCAGCCGAATTGGAGTAAAGCGACGCGCCGCCACGAATCTGGCGGGCCTGTTCTTCCGTGATGTCTCGCATTTGTTGTGGCCTTTATATTGTCGGAATGCCTGCAGCCGTCAGCCAATCGAAAACTCAATGACCGTTTACTTTATTACGGAGATAATCCGGCACTCCTGCCTCCTGATAATCGCCCGATTCCGAAATAATGCATTCCGGAGTCGCTTAATTGCCTCTGCGGCGATCGATTCTTTTCCTTCTGTTTCGCGGCATCTCGCGCGGGGGGCGCCTCCCCGCGCACGGCGGTTACTTGCCGGTGTTGTTGAACGTCTTCGGGTTCTGCAGGTAATTGCCGAGGCTCGGCAGGAACTGGCCGAGCGCGGTCACCACCGGCGCGGCGTCAACGGCGAGGCTGCCCAGCGAGCTGATCGCCCCGCCGCCATGCACATTCCTGACCTGTTCCGTCGTCATGACCTTCATCATTCTCTCCTCGTAAAAAATAAAGATGATGCAAAGAACCTTCATTGAAAGACAAACGGCTTTTAATCCCTAGCGACTTGTTAATCTAATAATCACCGCGATTACCAGCCGAAATCAGGCTATCATGCTGTCGCATCGGAGTTCAATGGAGGACACACTCTTACAGTCGCAATTTCCGATGTATGACGGCTAAGCGACATTCATGTTTTTTTGAATTTCAATTTCAAAACGTTTAAATCCCGCCGCAATGCGTTGCGGCACGGGCAGGAGACGGAGACGGCGATGTTTGAAACGAGGCGCGCGAATGGCGGATCGGCAACGCGGAATGCGGGTATTTCCTTATCAAGATTTCCAACTAGGTGGAATCCCCGACTTGCAACCATGACACTGATCGCTGTAACGGTTATCGGTACGACCACGAACGCGCACGCGTTCTGCCTCGACACCGCCTACCAGTACGCATCCGTGCACGATCCGCGCTATCTGCAGGCGCGCAGCGAATACGACGCGGCCCGCCAGAAATTCCCCGAAGCGCGCGCGCAGATGCTGCCGCAAGCCGCCGCGCAACTCGAATGGGGGCGCTACGGTACGCATGCGAACCTGTTCGGCATCGACGTCAGCGGCTCGAGCAATGCCGCATACGGTTCCGCCCAGATCACGCAGGCCCTGTTCAACGTGCCCTACCTGTACGACATGCGGCGCGCGACCGAGTACGAGGAATCGGCGAAGCAGAAACTCGAGGTCGCGAAGCAGGACCTGATCCTGCGCGTCGCGAACGCGTGCTTCGACCTGCTGAGCGCGCGCGAGAAACTGCAGTCGGCCGACGACGAGGTCAGCGCGCTGGCACGGCTCGAAAGCGACACGCGGCGCATGGCGCAACTCGGGATGAAGACGATCGGCGACACCGCCGAAATCGAGGCGCGCCGCAGCCTCGCCCAATCCGACGAAGCGCTCGCGCAGACCGACGTCGACGCGCGGCGCGCACGCTACGAGACACTGCTCGGCTCGACGATCGACTTCACGCGCTGGCCCCGGCTCGCGATGCGCGGGTCGTCGCCGCGCATTCCGTCCGGCGACTACGCGCCGCAGGACAACCCCGCGTACCGTCAGGCGTATCGCGACGTACAGGTCGCGCGGCTCGCCGCCAAGCGCGTCGGCGCCGAGCACTTGCCGACCGTCGACCTGTTCGCGTCGTATTCGCGCGGGCTCAACCCGAACCTGCGCGGGCTCACCGATCGGTCCGACTTCCATCAGAGCGCGTTCGGCGTGCAGGTGACGATTCCGATCTTCTCCGGCGGCAGCGTGTACTACCGGCAGGTGGAAGCCGAGCACGTGACCGAGCAATACCGCAACCGGCTGCGCGAGGTCGAGGAGCAACTGGGCACCGATCATCGCGAGGCGCTGTCCGCGCTCGAATCGGTCGGCAAGCGCATCCGCGCGCTGCAGCAGTCGCTGCAGGCCGCGCGGCTCGCGTACGATTCGTCGATGAAAGCGCATCAGGTCGGTTACAGCACGACGTACGAAACGCTGAACCTGCGGCGGGACATCTCGGGTATCCGGCAGAAGCTGTTCGACAGTTACCTCGATGCGCTGAAGCTGCAACTGAAGCTGAAAAGCGTGCTCGGCACGCTCGACGAGCAGTCGCTGATCGCGGTGGACAGCTTTCTCGAAAGCAACGCGGCGAACGACCGGAGCTGACGGCGGCTCGATGCATGCACGATCTGCCGCGGTTCGAAACCCGCTGGTGTTGCGTGTGCCTCGCCGGCGGGTCCGCTGCGAATGCCGCGGCGGCCCCCGACTGGAAAAACCGGCGCGGCGCGGCCGCTACCGCAGAGCGACGAAGCGCTTCGCCGAGGCCTGCGAGAAGCCGCTTCAAGCGGCCAGCATGCAGCCGGAAGGCGATCCCGCATGTCAGCCGGGCGGCGGCAGCACGACCGTGTCTTCCGGCCCGAGCACGCGCCCGTCCTGCGAACGAAGCTCCAGCTTCCTGATCGGCAGTCCGGTTTTCCGGTCGACGAGCAGCACGTGCGCCTCGTCCGGTTCGAAGCAGAAATCCTCACCCCACTGCCGCAATGCGACCAGCAGCGGAAACAGCCCGCGCCCCTTCTCGGTCAGCACGTACTCGTGATGCGCGCCGCAGTCGGCGGCCGGCACGATGTCCATGATCCCCTGCGCGACCAGATTGCGCAGACGGGCGGCCAGGATGTTCTTCGCGAGGCCGAGGTTTTTCTGGAATTCGCCGAAACGGCTCAGCCCGTCGAACGCGTCACGCACGATCAGCAGCGACCACCCGTCGCCGATCGCATCGAGCGGGCGGGCAACGCCGCAAAGGGAATCTTCGTGCGTGGTTCGTCGGTTCATCGGTGCGTGCGGTTACGCCGTTCCCTGTGGTCAGGCTGAGCGGCAGTCGTTTTCCACTGAAATGAATGGTTGCAATATAAAACCCGTCTACCCAAAGATCAATGGGGCAAACCCGACTGTTCGCGATCGGCGAACGGCGCGGAGGTTTCGACTCCGATTGGCCTGAGATTCAAGCCGATTGATTCGTCAATCACGCCATCATCGCTTTCCGACGCTTCGCCACGCATCAACGACGACACCCGGCGGCAGTCGACCGGATCGCGCTTCTGGTTGCAACTTGAAACCTCATGTCCTACGCTTCCATTCGGTTTCACATTGAAACCAAACTACTCGACTACCGAAGGAGCGTTCGATGATCCGGTCCGATGCCGCGTTCGACGGCACCTTTCCCTTCGCCCCGCATTTCGACGATGCATCCGGCTTCCGGATGCACTACGTGGACGAAGGACCGCGCGACGGCGAAACCGTCCTGTGCCTGCATGGCGAACCTACGTGGGGTTACCTGTTCCGCCATCTGGTGACAACGCTGCGTCCGACGTACCGCGTCGTCGTGCCCGATCACATGGGATTCGGCAAAAGCGCGACGCCGCGGGACCGCAGCTACTGGCTGCAGGACCACATCGACAACCTCGAGCGCTTCGTGCTCGCGCGCGGCCTCGAGCGCATCACGCTCGTGATGCACGATTTCGGCGGCCCGGTTGGCATGGGGCTCGCCGCACGTCATCCGGACCGGATCCGGCGCATCGTGTCGGCGAACGGACCAACGCCGTTCGGCCAGCCCGATCTCGTCGAGCGCCTGAATGCGAATGCTCGCGAGGCGCCGTGGTTCCAGTGGATCATGCGCGCGGCGGCCGACGATACGCTCGAAACGGTGCTCGGTCAGCTCGGCTTCAACATCCTGAGCACGCTGAAGCTGAACGGGTTCGAGAACCACGCGGTCATCACCGACACGTGGATCGCCGCGTACGGAGCGCCGTTCGCGCAACCGGCCGACTGTCTCGGCGCGATCGGCTGGGCCCGCGGCTTTGCCGCCGGCGCGCACCGGTTCGAGGAGCCCGATGCGGCGGCACTGCGCGCGATACGCGGCAAACCCGCGCTCGCGCTCTGGGGAGATGCCGACCGGACGCTCGGCGCGGAACACTTCCTGCCGCTTTTCACCGCGTTGTTTCCGTCCGCGCCCGTCGAGCGGCTGGCGGGCGTCGGGCACTACTGCTTCGAGGATGCGCCCGACACCATCGCCAAGCGGATCGCCGGCTTCATCCGGGCCACCGCTTGAACGCCGGTCATCGCCGGAGCAAGCTTCGCAACGCGTTTCCTTCCGGCGACCATTCACCGGATTGGATTCCGGTGCGGACACCAATCGCGCCGGGCAATTTTCGGTGCCTGTCGACGACGTACCATTACAGCGGACATCCATTGTCATGCTGGCGTACGTTTAAGGCGACCAGTAGTCGCCGCAAATATAATCGTCCGCTCCGCCCGGAAATATAATCTGTTGTCTTCCGCACCGTTCTCAAATAAATCACGCCCACCTCGGACTCAAGACGTATCATGAATCCTGCTCGCATCTTTTCATTTAATCAAATGAACGGAGTATCGATCTTGAAATCTCGAAGATGAATCGGCGAACTCCATTGCAAGGGTCAATTTTTCCCGTACCGCTCAAACGGTGAATTCAATCGGAATGGTCGCCGATCATTAAAAAATCTCATTTTAATTCCCGTTGATTAATTGCGATAACAAGGAGTATTCCAATGACAACAGAAATCCCGGCAACCTATATCGTAGGCACGGCAACCGGACTGATTCCGCGCACGCTTTTACAGGAGTTGGTCGACCTTCCGACGAGTGTAAGACGGTTCGGCGTCATGGGCGACGGCGTGACCGACGATACAGCAGCGCTCCAAGTAGCATTCAATGCCGGGACGCCTCTTTATTTCCCTCCCGGCGTCTATCTATACAGCAATACACTGACTGCAACCGCATCGATTATCGGGGCCGGCTTGAATTCAGTTCTCCAGTGCACTACATCGCAAGGCCAAAATTCATCAATATACTGGAAAAACATCAGCAATTTAAAAATCCAGAATTTGCGGTTTTTCTCGAAAAACGCGACCGGATACTATGCCAACGAAAACGCCGGGCCAATCAATTTGGAAGCGTGCAGCCAGTTCGAGATATCCGGATGCCAGATCAACAACGCCGCGAGTCAGGCTATCATGATGCGTGCCTGTGTGAACGGGAAAGTATTCGGAAATACGGTGCTCAATATCTGGCACGACGGCTTCCATGTTACCGGAGCAAGTTCGGACATTACGATCGTAAACAACGAAGTGATCAATGGTGGCGATGACGCGTTTGCTATTGTCGGATATCAAAGCGATCGTGCCCGCCCCCGCCGCATCATCATTGCAAACAATCGTGTCGATCAGACCAAATATGCACGCGGCATTGCCATTGTTGGCGCTCAAGACCTGACGGTCTCCGGAAACCATATTTATAACTCCCAGTGCGCGGGAATTTATATTGCCTCGGAATCCGGCTATCAAACGTACGGCAACGACAATATAAAAGTAACCGACAACATCCTGGATACGTGCGGCATATCATCCGATATCGTCGCCCGCCCCAACCTTCCGAACGCCCCAAATTCTTACGGGGCGTTGCATTTAACCACAGCCAATGGATCCAACAACTCCAACATTTCAATCATCAACAACACGATCAAGAATTCGGCGGGATATCCGATCTTTTTAGGGGCATCCGGCGGCACCCATATTCAGGTCAACATTTCACAGAACGCGATAGTCAATGGCTGGGATCCGAACAACAAGAACGGATTCACGTTGACGACGATCAGTGCGACCTCGGCATCGACGACGCTGAACTTCGCCAATACCCCGGGTGTCGCGGTCGGGATGACGGCGTGGTATTTCAATGGATCGACGAGCATAGCGATAGGCACGGTCGTATCGGCAGGTGTATCGACAGTCACGCTGAGCCAGAATGCAACCGTACCGAGTGGCGGAATCGTGGTCTTTTCCGGTGTCGGACTGTTCGGTGCGACGATCGTGACAACCGCTTCCACTGCGAGTGCCGCTACGTCGTTGACATTCGCCTCGACAACCGGCGTCACCTATAACGACAACTACGGTTTCGGGTCGCCCGGCAACGAAACGACAGGCGTGTCGATCGGACAAAGCGTCAGCGGGACCAACATCGCGGCCGGCACCTTCGTGACTGGTGTGACGGCGACCTCGGTGACGCTCAGCAAGGCGACGACCGGCACCGTCGCGAGCGGTGCATCCATCGTCTTTACGCCGATGGTCTGCACGACATCTCAAACGATCACGACCTCGGCCGCAGCGGCGGCAGGGACCAATACGCTGACGTTTACACCGTATCCGTCGGCACGCGGCTGTGCGGTGGGACAAGGCGTATCCGGAACGAATATCCCGGTCGGCACTTACGTGGCGTCGGTCTCCGGTAACGGAAATGGCCCGACCGTCACGCTGTCCAACAATTTCACCGGCAGCGGAATTGCAAACGGCGCATCCATTACATTCACCGGAACAGGTTCATTGAGCACATCCGCCGGAATCTTCCTGTCTGCCACTAGCGAGTGTATCGTTTCGAATAATCAACTATCCGGTATCGCGAAGGACGGTATTTATTTCGATGGTTCGTGCTCGCATTCTACGGACATTAATAGCAACATTGGAGAAAACATCGGTTGCTGCAACGCATTTGGCTGTCTTATCACGATCGCAACACTCTCGGCAGGGGCATCCCTCAAATTGAGAGGAAATTATCTGGCTCAACCGGTCAATTATCCCCGAGCAGTCGGCAACTTTATTTATGCTGCTTCGTGGAACAACATATCGTGGAATGAAGACAATTTCGCCCAAAACGGGTTTGCCGCTCCCTATGTGCAGATGGATCTCGTTTTTCCGACAGTCGGCGCTTCGCCGTGGACGTTCACGAACAACAACCTGAGCGCGGTCAGCATGTCGATCGCCGGAGGCACCGTCTTGTCAATCAATGTCTCCCGAAACGGGCAAGCCGCCTATGCGAGCGGCTTGACGAACGGAATGATCGATCTCAAGTCGGGCGACGCAATGACGGTGGCCTATACCGTCGCCCCCACTGTCACGATGATTCCGAGACTGGGGCAATAGCACGTACGCGACTGCGGGATTGACGCGGGGGTACAGACCGGATACGACACACCGCGCTCCCACCTTGGGTCTGGATCGACGCAAGTTCCGTTCCGGCAGAACAGCAGCAGTGCAACGGCAACGCAAAATCGCCCGACCCCACTCGGCGTAGTCTGCTCGGTGGGGATCGGGCTCACCGTCTTATCCGCGCCGGACTCTTGCCCGACGTCAAGCGCCGTTCGCGCGACCGCCGCGGCGATCACGCAACAGGCTCCCGTCAGCGAATAACCCGTGTCACACCGCGCCCGCGCGGATCGGCCATCGCTTCCGGCGTCTTGCCGTCGATCTTGATGACCTGGATGTCGCCGCTGAAATCCTGCCCCTTCAGCGTGTAGCCGCGCGCCTCGATCTGCTTCGCGAGCTCGCCTTCGATCGGGTGGTACGGCTCCCAGAAGATCGTGTTCGGCGGCAGCAGCTGGTGATGGAAGCGCATCGCGCCGACCGCTTCCTTCAACGGCATCTTGAAGTCATAGATGTTGTTGATCACCTGGAAGATCGACGTGAAGATGCGAGAGCCGCCCGGCGTGCCGATCACGAGCGACACCTTGCCGTCCTTCGTCATGATCGTCGGCGACATCGACGACAGCGGGCGCTTCTTCGGTTCGATCGCGTTCGCGTCGCTGCCGACCACGCCGAACATGTTCGCGACACCCGGCTTCGCGGAGAAGTCGTCCATCTCGTCGTTCAGCACGATGCCCGTGCCGTCGGCGATCACGCCCGAGCCGAAGTATCCGTTGATCGTGTACGTGTTCGACACCGCGTTGCCCCACTTGTCGACGACCGAGAAGTGCGTCGTTTCGGCCTTCTCCGGCATCGTCGTGCCGAGGCCCGGCTGCACGCTCTTCGTGTCCGACGGCTCCTTCGGGTTGACCTCGGCCGCCCGCTTCGCGATGTAGGCGTCGTCGGTCAGCTGCGCGATCGGCACCTTGTAGAAGTCGGGATCGCCGAGATACTGCGCACGGTCCGCGAACACGCGTTTCTCGATTTCCGCGACGAGGTGGATGTACTGCGGCGAATTGAGCTTCACGCCCTCGAAGTCCTGCTTGAGGTCGGCCTTCATCTTCAGCAACTGCACAAGGCCGATGCCGCCCGAGCTCGGCGGCGGCGCGGTGATCACGTCGTAGCCGTTCCACTTCGCCTGCACCGGCTGGCGCCACACCGCACGATACTGCGCGAGATCCTCGGTGGTGATCAGCCCGTTGCCGTCGCCGGTCTTCATCGACGCGGCGATCAGTTCGGCCGTCTTGCCCTTGTAGAAACCTCCCGCGCCGTCGTTCGCGATGCGCGTGAGCACGTCGGCGAGGTCGGGTTGCTTGAAGTTCGCGCCGGCCTTCAGCCCGGAGAAGTATTTGTCGAAGTTGGTCTTGCCACCGAATTCCTTCGATGCATCGACGCCGCGCTGCGCGAGTTGCTCGTCGACGACGAAACCGTCGCGCGCATAGTGGATCGCCGGCGCGAGCACCTGCTTCCACTTCAGCTTGCCGAAGCGCTTCTGCGCTTCCCACATGCCGGCGACCGTGCCCGGCACGCCGACCGCGCGCGGACCGTACAGGCTCATGCCCTTGACGACGTTGCCGTCCTTGTCGAGGTACATGTCCTTCGTCGCGGCGAGCGGCGCGCGCTCGCGGTAGTCGATGAAGTACGGCTTGCCGTCCTTGTAGATCGTCATGAAGCCGCCGCCGCCGATGTTGCCGGCTTCCGGATACGTGACGGCGAGCGTGAAGGCGATCGCAACCGCCGCATCGATCGCGTTGCCGCCTTCCTTGAAGATCCGCTCCGCGGCATCCGCGCTGTACTTGTCGGCCACCGCAACGGCCGAACTCGTCAGGACCGCCGGCTGCGGCCCTTTCGCATAAGCGGGCGCGTTCGGCATAAACCCGATGCCGGCCATCGTCGCAAGCACGGCAGCGGATGATTTGAAGCGATTCAGCGTAGTCATTGCATGTCCCCCATGTGGATCTCCTTCAGGCAGGAAAGGCACCTGATCCGTCGATGACCGCCGGCGCGCCGGCGGCGATCGGCCGGCTTCGTAGTATAGGGGGACAATAAGGGTCGAACACGCGGCATGCAACGACGGCATGCCGATCGTGTGCGCGCGGTCACATTGCGGCGCCGCGACGGCCAAACGAATCGGTCGAAACGGCATGCGTTGCGCGCCCGATGCACGCCGTCACGCAGCGCGCAAAACCGAAAGTTGCGAACCTCGCCGCCTGCCACGCGGCACACTCAAAAAAATCTGCACACGCTCCTCCCGCAGCGCGGGTCGATCTGAGAAGATAGCGCCCCGCTTTCGCACGACATCGCTGTTTCGTTCACGTGCCGCTTCACGTTTGCTTGTCTCGCTCCCTATGGCATCACACAACGCACATCATGCGTCCGGCTTCGCGGCCGGCGTCGCCGCCGCCGTCCTCGTCGCGCAAACCGGCGCCACCGGCCCCTGGCACACCGGCATGCTCGCCGCGTTCGTCGCGGGCGTCGCCGGCGGCACCGCACCCGACTGGCTCGAAGTCGCCTGGTGGACCCGCAAGCGCCGCCTGTGGATCACGCATCGCACCGTCACGCACTGGGGCATCGGCTGGGTCGCGCTGCTTGCGCTCGGATGGCACGGGCTGACTCATCATCCGCATCCGCTGTGGGCCGCACCGCTGTTCGGCTTCGCCTGCGGCGGCGTGATGCACCTGCTCGCCGACTGGCCGAACCCGCTCGGCGTGCCGTGGATCTGGCGGCGTCACTCGCTCAACCTGTGGAACAGCGGGCATTGCGACCTGATCGTCGTGGCCGCCGCCTGGGGCGGCACGCTGTGGCTCGCGCAATCGCTGTGGTCGCGCGCGCCGCTGCTCGAACACTGGCTCGGCTGGCTGCATCGCGTTTAGTTGCAATCCGTCGCCATTCGACGCGAAGAATGGCACGCAACTTTCGGTTCGTTGAAAGCGCGCCGCGAGCCCCCATCTGAAGATGAATCGTCGATAGGCCTGCCCGGCACGCACCCGCGACGTCTGGCACACTGACGATTCGATTCATGCGCGGTTCGCCCGCGCACTCGCACCCCATTTCAACGCTCCGATGGACGTCACCGCTACCCGCCCTGCCGCCCGTGCGCTCGACGTGTTCCACCCGGCCGTGGCCGCGTGGTTCCGCCGCACGTTTGCCGCGCCGACCGGCGCGCAGGCGCTCGCGTGGCCCCACATCAAGGCCGGCCGGTCGACGCTCGTCGCCGCGCCGACCGGCTCCGGCAAGACGCTCACCGCGTTCCTGTGCGCGCTCGACGATCTGGTGCGCGATGCGCTGGCGCACGACGGCACGCTGCCCGATGCCACGCTGGTCGTCTACGTGTCGCCTTTGAAGGCGCTGTCGAACGACATCCATGTGAACCTCGACGCGCCGCTCGCCGGCATCGCCGAATCGCTCGCGCAACACGGCCTGCCGGTGCCGGCGATCCGCACCGCGGTACGTACCGGCGACACCACGCAGGCCGAGCGTGCCGCACTGCGCAAGCGCGCGCCGCACATCCTCGTCACCACGCCCGAATCGCTGTACGTGCTGCTGTCGTCCACCTCGGGGCGGCAGATGCTGTCGAACGTGCGCTCGGTGATCGTCGACGAGATCCACGCACTCGCGTCGTCCAAGCGCGGCAGCCATCTCGCGCTGTCGCTCGAACGCCTAGACGCGCTGGCCGGCCGCGCGCTGCCGCGCATCGGGCTGTCGGCAACGCAAAAACCGATCGACGCGGTCGCGCGCTTCCTGGTCGGCGGCCCGGCCGATGCGCCGCGCGACTGTACGATCGTCGACACCGGCCACACGCGCGAGCGCGACCTCGCGCTCGAACTGCCGAACGTGCCGCTCGAACCGGTGATGGCCACCGACGTGTGGGAACAGGTGTACGACCGCATCGCCGGGCTCGCCGCCGCGCATCGCACGACGCTCGTGTTCGTCAACACGCGGCGCACCGCCGAGCGCATGGCGCGCCATCTCGCCGACCGGCTCGGCAAGGATGCGATCGCCGCGCATCACGGCAGCCTGGCCAAGGAACACCGCTTCGATGCCGAGCAACGCCTGAAGCGCGGCGAACTGAAGCTGCTCGTCGCGACCGCGTCGCTCGAACTCGGCATCGACATCGGCGACGTCGATCTCGTCTGCCAGGTCGGCTCGCCGCGCGGCATCGCGCCGTTCCTGCAGCGCGTCGGCCGTTCGGGGCACCACGTCGGCGGCGTGCCGAAGGGGCGCCTCTTCCCGCTGTCGCGCGACGAGCTCGTCGAATGCGCGGCACTGCTCGACTGCGTGCAACGCGGCGAACTCGACGCGTTGCGGATTCCCGAAGCGCCGCTCGACGTGCTCGCGCAGCAGATCGTGGCCGAAGTCGCATGTGCGGAGTGGCAGGAAGACGCGCTGTACGCGAGCTTCACGCGTGCCGCGCCGTACGCAAGGCTGACACGCGAGCGCTTCGACGAAGTGATGAAGATGCTCGCCGAAGGCTTCACGAGCCGTCGCGGCGTGCGCGGCGCGTACCTGCATCGCGACGTGGTCGGCGGCACCGTGCGCGGGCGCCGCAATGCGATGATGACCGCGACCACGTCGGGCGGCACGATCCCCGACATGGCCGACTACGCGGTCCTGCTCGAACCGCAGGGCATCCAGGTCGGCACCGTCAACGAGGATTTCGCGATCGAAAGCCTGGCTGGCGACGTGTTCCAGCTCGGCAACCAGTCGTACCGGATCATTCGCGTGGAAACGGGCCGCGTGCGCGTCGAGGACGCCCAAGGCCAGTCGCCGAACATTCCGTTCTGGCTCGGCGAGGCACCGGGGCGCAGCGACGAACTGTCGGCGGCGGTCGGCCGGCTGCGCGCGCGGCTCGACGGGCTGTTCGCCGACGGCGACCGGCTGGCCGGCGAAGGCGCCCGCACCGGTGGGCGCAAGCGTGCGGCCGGCCAGGCCGCGAGCGACGCGAAACCCGACGCGACAGCCGAAGCGGGCACCGCGCTCTCCTCCGCCGAAAGCCGCCTCGCGCCCGCCTTGCGCTGGCTCGTCGACGCGCTCGGCCTGTCGCCGGACGCCGCGCGCCAGATCGTCGACTACCTCGCCCGTGCCCGCGCCGCGCTCGGTGCGCTGCCCACGCAGGACACGCTCGTGATGGAGCGTTTCTTCGACGAATCGGGCGGCACGCAGCTCGTGATCCACTCGCCGTTCGGCAGCCGCATCAATCGCGCCTGGGGGCTCGCGCTGCGCAAGCGCTTCTGCCGCAGCTTCAACTTCGAGCTGCAGGCCGCCGCGACCGACGACGCGATCATCCTGTCGCTGTCGCTCGCGCACAGCTTCGCGCTCGACGACGTGTGGCGCTACCTGCGTTCGGCCAGCGCCGAGCACGTGCTGGTCCAGGCGCTGCTCGACGCGCCGATGTTCGGCGTGCGCTGGCGCTGGAATGCGACGACCGCGCTCGCGCTCCCGCGCTTCACCGGCGGCCGGCGCACCGCGCCGCAACTGCAGCGGATGAAGAGCGAGGACTTGCTCGCGACCGTGTTCCCCGATCAGGTCGCGTGCCTCGAGAACATCGTCGGCGAACGCGAGATTCCGCACCACCCGCTCGTCGACCAGACACTCGACGACTGCCTGCACGATGCAATGGACACCGACGGCTGGCTCGCGCTGCTGCGCCGGATCGAAAGCGGCGCGATCGAGCTCGTCGCGCGCGACCTGTCCGCGCCGTCGCCGCTCGCGGCCGAAATCCTGAACGCGAAGCCCTACGCGTTCCTCGACGACGCGCCGCTCGAGGAGCGCCGCACGCAGGCCGTGCAGTCGCGCCGCTGGAGCGACCCCGAATCGGCCGACGATCTCGGCGCGCTCGACGCCGACGCGATCGACGCGGTGCGCGACGAAGCCTGGCCGCTCGTGCGCGACGCCGATGAAATGCACGATGCGCTGCTCACGCTCGCGTGCATCACCGACGGCGAAGCGCACGCACACGCAGGCTGGCCCGACCTGCTCGCGGCGCTCGCCGAACGCCGCCGCGCGACGAAGCTCGTTACGCCGGGCGGCGCCGTGCTGTGGGTACCGGTCGAGCGGCTCGTGTGCGTGCGCGCGCTGCATCCCGATGCGCGCCCGACGCCGGCGCTCAAGGTACCGGCCGCCTGCGCACAGCCATGGGACGCGGATGCGGCCCTCGTCGACGTGATCCGTGCACGGCTCACGGGCTTCGGGCCGCTCGCGCTCGACGCGATCGCCGCACCGCTCGGCCTGCCGGCTTCGGCGATCGCGACGGCACTCGCTGCGCTGGAGCGCGAAGGCTACGTGATGCGCGGCCGCTTCACGCCCGGCGCGACGACCGACGAATGGTGCGAACGTCATCTGCTTGCGCGCATTCATCGCTATACGGTAAAGCGGCTGCGCCGCGAGATCGAACCGGTCGAACGCGCCGATTTCATGCGCTTCCTGTTCCACTGGCAGCACCTGACACCCGACACGCGCGGCACGGGCCGCGACGCACTCGCGGCCGTGGTCGAACAGCTCGAAGGCTACGAGGCCGCGGCGAGCGCGTGGGAAGACGCGCTGCTGCCCGCGCGGCTGACCGACTACATGGCCGGCGGCCTCGACGAGCTGTGCCGCTCGGGCAAGCTGGTCTGGACACGCATCGGCGCACCCGCACGGGCGGCCGGCACGCCCGTGAAAACGACGCCGATCGTGCTGCTGCCGCGCCGCCATCTTTCCGCCTGGCAAGCGCTGCGCGATCCCGATGCGCAACCGGCGCTGTCGGCACGCGCCACGCAGGTACGCGAGGCACTCGCCGCGCACGGCGCGATGTTCTTCGATGCCTTGCTCGACGACCTGCACATGCTGCCCGTCGAGCTCGAGCAGGCGCTCGGCGAACTCGTGTCGGCCGGCCTCGTGAACGCGGACAGCTACGCCGGCCTGCGCGCGTTGCTGAAACCGGCCGTGAAGCGCGGCGCGACCTATGCACCGCGCACGCGACGCGGCGGCGCGCTGATCGGCGGGATGGACGACGCGGGCCGCTGGGCACTCGTGCAGCATCACGCGCCGCCGGTCGACGGCCCCACGCCGAAACGCGGGCCGGCCACGACCGATCCCGACGCACTCGAACACATCGTCTGGACGCTGCTGCGCCGTTACGGCGTCGTGTTCTGGCGGCTGCTCGAACGCGAGGCCGACTGGCTGCCGAGCTGGCGCGAACTCGTGCGCGTGCTGCAACGGCTCGAAGCGCGCGGCGAGATTCGCGGCGGACGTTTCGTGGCCGGACTCGCCGGCGAGCAGTTCGCGCTGCCCGAGGCCATCCCGATCCTGCGCGAACTCAGGCGGCAACCGGGCGACGGGCAATACGTGTGCGTGACGGGCGCCGACCCGCTGAACCTCGCCGGCACGCTGCTGCCCGGCGACAAGGTGCCGGCGCTGGCCGGCAATCGCGTGCTGTTCCGCGACGGCGTGCCCATCGCGTCGCTCGTGTCGGGCACGTTCCACTATGCGCCCGACCTGCCGCCCGCCGCGCGCGAGGACGCGCGCCTGCGGCTCGCGCGCCACTGCTGACATCGGCTGACACGCACGTCACACGGACTACTGATCGCCACGCCGCATTGCCGCGATCGTTCCGGTAGCATCGAGCGACTGACCGCGCGGGCTTTGCGCGCGATCACCCGCACACAACAAGCCTTCCGGAGACTGCCGCTCATGTCGTCGCATGCCGATTCGCCCGCCGCTCGTCACGCGGGCTCATTGACCATTTTCCAGGGCGCCGCGCTGTATATCGGCGCCGTGCTCGGCACGGGCGTGATCGCGCTGCCCGCGCTTGCCGCGGAGGTCGCGGGCCCGGCCTCGCTGCTTGCATGGGCCGCACTCGTCGTGCTGTCGGGGCCGCTTGCGGCCACCTTCGCCGCGCTCGGCGCACGTTATCCCGATTCCGGCGGTGTCTCGACCTACGCACGGCGCGCATTCGGCCCGAAAGCCGCGGCCATCGTCGGCTGGTGCTTCTATTTCGCGGTGCCGGCCGGCGCACCGGCCGCCGCGATGTTCGGCGGCGCCTACGTCGCGGCCGTCACGGGCGGCGGGCACACGACGATCATCGTCACGGCCGCGGCGCTGATCGCGACCGTGTCGGCCGCGAACGCGTTCGGCGTGACCGTATCGGGCCGCATGCAACTCGTGCTGTCGGCGCTGCTCGTCACGCTGCTGCTCGCCGCGGTGCTGGCGTCCGCGCCGCATGCGCGCTCCGCGAACCTGCAGCCGTTCGCCCCGCACGGCTGGCTCGCGGTCGGTCAGGCCGCCGCGCTGCTGGTGTGGAGCTTCGCCGGCTGGGAAGCGATCACGCATCTCGCGGCCGAATTCCGCCGGCCCGCGCACGACATGCCGCGCTCGGCCGGTATCGCGGTCGTGGTCGTCGGGTTCCTGTACCTGTCGGTCGCCGCCGCGAGCGTGATGGTGCTCGGGCCGTCGGCCGGCGCATCAGGGGCGCCGCTCGCCGAGCTGATCGCGGGCGGTATCGGCGGCCATGCGCAGGTGCTGGCGGCGGCCGCCGCGCTGCTGCTCACGCTCGGCACGATGAACGCGTATTTCGCGGGCGCGGCCAAGCTCGGCGCGGCGCTCGGACGCGACGGCGCATTGCCCGCTTGGCTCGCGCAGGGCAGCCAGGTCGGCGGCGTGCCGCGCCGCAGCCTCGGCGTGATCGCCTTGCTTGCAGCCGTCGCGCTGGCCGCGACGACGCTCTCGGACGTCGGCCCCAAGCCGCTCGTGCTCGTCACGTCCGGATGTTTCGTGATGGTGTACGGGCTTGGCGCCGCGGCCGCGTTGAAGTTGTTGCCGCGCGGCGGGATCGCGTACCGCTGCGCGTGGGTTTCGCTGGTCGCGGTCGCCGGGTTGTTCCTCACGACCGGATGGTATTTCCTGTGCCCGCTGCTGCTCGCGGGCGCTGCGCTGCTTTATCTGCAGGTGACCGCGTCACGCAAATGACCCGGGGCAAGCGGGCCGACGCGTGCCCGCTTGTGGCCAGCCGCCTGCGAGGGGCGCCGTCCCGAACGCCGGGCGCGACGACTTCACGCCGGTCAGGCCGGCACCAGCGCGAAACTGAGCCGCTTGCCGAGTGCGGCGGCCGCGCTCGCGAGCGTCGCCAGCGTGAGGCTCGTGTCGGATTCGTCGAGCAGCCGGTTGAGCGCGGCGCGACTGGTTTTCATCCGCGCCGCCATCGCGGTTTTCGTGATGTGCTGCGCCTTCATTTCCTCGCCGATCTGCCACGCGATCACGCGCTTGATCGCGGTCGCGGTGGCCGCCCCGAGATTGCCTTCCGCCTCGAGGAAGGCATCGAAATCGCTGCCGATATACGGGTTGTTCGTGGTCGTCATGTCGTACTCCAGTGCAGGGCGTTGCCGGCTGCCCGACCGTCGGGGCGAGGCATTCCGGCGCAACCGGGGAATTCAGGTGGCGTGCGCCAGCGCTTTCAGGCGCGCGACGGTGACGGCAAGATCGTCCGGCGGCGTGGCCCGCGACTGCTTGAAGAAGCCGTGCAACAGGACCATCGTGCCGCCGGAGACCGTGAACAGCACGCGGACACTCCGCCCCGGCAGCATCACCCGGATCTCCCACAGATCCTTCGCCATCTTCCGGACCAGCGGCATGCCGAGCGGCCAGCCGAGCTGCACGGTCTTGATCTCCTCGCCGATCGCCCTTCGCTCCGCTTGCCCGAGCGCGTTGAGCCATTCGCGCACCGGCTCGTTGCCACGGGCCGTGCGGAAGAACCGCACGCCGAGCGTGACCTGGATCTGCTGTCTCGCCATCGTCTTGTCACCGATCGTACCAAAAACGGTACGATATGCCAAGCACCATGTGGATCGCTACTGGCCGAATGGCCGATCCGGCCGCGGGAAAACGGATCGCATCGCACGGCCCGTGCAGCCCGACGGATCAATCGCCGTTGCGGGCTGGCTTGCGCGCGGCACGGGGCGCGCGGTGCGCGCCCGCCTCGCCGAACCGCGACCGCGCGATGTCGCGCACCGCGTCGATCAGCGTTCGCGCAACCGGCGACGGCTGCGCATCGGTACGCAGCACGAGCCCGACCGGCTCGTCGGTGCCCGCGGACGGCAGCGGCAGGCGCGCCAGCGCACCGGCCGACAGGTCGTATTCGGCTGCATAGAGCGGCACGAACCAGACTGCGTCGTTCTCGAGCGCCAGCGCGCGGGCGACCGATACCGACAGCACCTCGATGAACGAATCCAGCGGCGGTGCGCCGCATGCGCCGAGCAGTTGCTCGGCCGACTGCCGGATCAGCGTGCCGAACGGCGGCAGCACGACCGGATAGCGTGCGAGTTCGGCAGCGGGCGCCGCGCTCGCGAGCAGCGGATGCCCGGCCCGCACCACCGCGACGAGCGGCTCGTTGTACAACTGCTCGAACGCGAGCCCGATCATCCGCTCCGGCTCCGACAGGCGCCCGATCGCGCACTCGATCGCGCCGGATTTCAGGCGCTCGAGCAGATCGGCGTTCGCGGCCGTCGCGATCCGCACGACGACGCGCGGCCAGCGTGCGGCCAGCGCCTTCATCAGCGCGGGCGCGAGCGAGGCCGCGACGGTCGGCAGCATGCCGATTTCGAGCGTCGCCGCGGCGGCCCCGCCCTCGCGCGCGAGCAGCCCGACGCCTTGCCGCAATGCCAGCACGCAGGCGTTCGCGTGCGGCATGAACAACCGCGCTTCGCGGGTCGGCTGTGCACCCTGCCGGCCGCGTTCGAACAGCTTCACGCCGAGGATCGCCTCCAGTTCGGCGATCGTCTTCGACACGGCCGGCTGCGTGATCGACAGGCTTTCGGCGGCCTTCTGCACGCCGCCCAACTGCGCGACCGCGAGAAAACACTGCAGGTGCCGGAACTTGACGCGGCCGTCGGCGATACGATTATTCATAACGGGCGGTTATGCAGATGACGATGAAATGCCATTTTGCATAACTTTTCGGATAGCCCCAAGCACTCGGCGCGATATCACGTGCCGCGTCGCAGCGCGTGGAACCCAGCCGGCTCCCAGATCCGCTTCGCGATCAGCAGGCCCGTGCCATGCTTCTGCCCGAGCGGCGCGGACGACGATTCCGCATGCAGCGCGGCCGCCTTGTTGCGCAGCCGGCGCAACTCCAGTTCGAGCTCCGCGGCGGCGGCCTCGGTCAGCATCCCTTGCGAGAACGTCATCGTCTCGCCGGAGCCGTCGAAGCGGCTGTCGAGAAAATCGCCGAGCGCATGCGCATGGAAGTACCGGCGGATCGGCCCGCCCGGCAGCCAGTCGAAGTCGCGCGCGACGCGCACGCGAATCCGGTCGCCCGGCAGCAGCGCGACGACGTTCATCCGGTCGAGCATCAGCAGGTATTTCACGCACTCGGCCTTCGTCACCTGATAGGCCGACACGATGTCCTGCACGGTCCAGTAGTTGATCGCGCAGACGGCCACGAGCAGCAGTTTCTCGTCCGACACGAGCAGCGCCTCCTGCTGTTCGGTCAGCACGTGCAGCCGCGGCGCCGATACCGACGCCTCCTGCACGAGCTCGGCCAGCGTATAGCCGAGCAGTTGCGCGATCTCCGCCAGACGCTCCAGCGTGAATCGGCCGCTGGCGAACAGCCGTTTCACGCTCGTCTCGGAGACGTCGAGCACCCGCGCGACGTCGCGGTAGGTCATGCCCTGCGCCTTCAACTGGCGCTTCAGCGTGTCGATGAGTTGGGCGGTTTCGGTCATTTTGGTATCGAAAAATGATGCTCCAGGTCGAATATTAGGCTACTCGCACAGGCAAATTAACACTTATCGTTACTTGTCTGCATAATCCGCTCCGTCCTGTCACTCGACGACGAAGCCGAAATGACCACCCGAACCGAAACCGCCGCGTACCCACCGCATGACACAGCCCCGCGCGAGGCACGCGACACCGATCGCACGTTGCCGCTTGCGACCGTCCGCACGCTGGCCGCCGGCGCGCATGTCGGCGATCTCGTATTCATCCGCGTGCCGGCAAGGGCGCCGAGCGACGCGGCAGGCACGACGGCTTCGGCGGGTGCGTGGACCAACCGCTTCGGCATCGTCGTCGATACGTCGGGCGACGAACCGGTGATCGCCGAATCCGCTGCATTGGCGTGGACGAAGCTCACGCCGCTGTCGCGCTTCGTCGCCCATACCGAAGGCGGGCGCATCGCGCTGGCACGCCGTATCGCGGCGCCGTCGGCCGACGCTCAGCGCCAGACGCACGCGATGGCCGAACAGCGCATCGACGCACTGCTCGGCCATCGCTTCAACCCGCGGGTGCGGCGCGGATTCTGCGCGCAATACGTATTCGACGTGCTGGGTGCCGAGCGGACCGCGACGCCGGCCGCGCTGTTGCGCAGCGACGCGCTGTCGCTCGAATTCGACGGGATCGTGTTCGATCCCGCCCGCCGCTGACAACGGGCGCGCTCAGGGAGACCGCATAACGACAAGAACAAACGACAAAAAATAGCGACGGGCTGGCTGGAGGGCCGTGCACGGGGTCGTCATCGACGACGCGAAGCCCGATCGCTTTCATCCGCCGGACAGGCATCCTGTCCGGCGGATTTTTCATGGGCGTGTCGTCCATAACGAATGGTTATGCGTCCGACGAAAAAAGGTCATTTTGCATAACTTTCCGGATTGGCTAAAGTCATGCCATCCACTTTGCGAAAAACCTAACAGGAGACGCCCGATGGATTCCCCCACGATCCTCACGCCGCGCGACTGGCCGTCGCATCCGGCCTATGTCCACCCCGAGTACCGCTCGTCGGTGAAGCGCGGCCCGACCCGCCCGCTGATCCCGCTGAAAGAGAAGCTGCGCGACCAGTACGCGCCCGTCTACGGCGCCGAGGATCTCGGCGCGCTCGACCACGACCTGACGAAGAACGCCGTGAAGAACGGCGAGCCGCTCGGTGAGCGCATGGTCGTCACGGGCCGCGTGCTCGATGAAGGCGGCAAGCCCGTGCGCAACACGCTCGTCGAGGTGTGGCAGGCGAACGCGGCCGGCCGCTACGTGCACAAGGTCGACCAGCACGACGCGCCGCTCGACCCGAACTTCCTCGGCGCCGGCCGCTGCCTGACCGACGACGAAGGCCGCTACCGCTTCCTGACGATCAAGCCCGGCGCGTATCCGTGGGGCAACCATCCGAACGCGTGGCGCCCGAATCACATCCACTTCTCGCTGTTCGGCGATTACTTCGGCTCGCGTCTCGTCACGCAGATGTACTTCCCCGGCGATCCGCTGCTCGCGTACGACCCGATCTTCCAGGGCACGCCCGAGGCCGCGCGCGATCGCCTGATCTCGCGCTTCTCGATGGACATCACCGAAGAAGGCTATGCGCTCGGCTACGAATTCGACATCGTGCTGCGCGGCCGCGACGCCACCCCGATGGAGCGCTGAACCATGACGACGCTGAAGCAAACCCCTTCGCAGACGGTCGGCCCCTACTTCGCGTACGGCCTGTGCCCGCAGCAATACGACTATGACCTGAAGAGCCTGTTCACGCCGACGATCGCCGCGGCGCACGCCGAAGGCGAGCACGTGCTGCTGGTCGGCCAGGTGTTCGACGGCGACGGCAACGTCGTCGGCGACGCGGTGCTCGAATTCACGCAGGTGGACAGCGCGGGCCGCTACCCGGCCTCGCGCGCCGACATCGCGGCCTCCGGCTTCACGGGTTTCGCGCGGGTCGGCACGGGCACCGACGCGCAACAACGCTTCGTCGTCGAGACGGTGAAGCCGGGCCGCATCGCCGCCGACGAGGCACCGCACATCAACGTGACCGTGATGATGCGCGGGATCCTCACCCATGCGTTCACGCGCGTGTACTTCGACGACGAAGCCGCGGCGAACGCCACCGACCCCGTGCTGAACGCGGTGCCGGCCGAGCGCCGCGCGACGCTCGTCGCGAAACGCGACGCGCAACCGGGCCGTCCGGTCGTCTACCGCTTCGACATCCGCATGCAGGGGCCCGACGAAACGGTGTTCTTCGACGTTTGACGCTTGCGCCGGCACACGCCGGCGTCGCACGCAACCGCCCGCCGCGTGGCGCGATACCGACAGGCATCGCATCACGCGGCGTTTTTCATGCGCCGTCGCCATCATTCGATGATGCGTCGCATCGTGGCGCGTGGCGGCCGCGAATGCCTGTTGGCCGTGGCGTCTTGCCCCGACTTCAAACGCGTGATCGAAACGCATGCTGCGACCGCACATGGATCGTCGAACCAACGGGATATCGTTTGCGCGTTATGCGGCGTATCCTTCGTTATCCGCAACGAGCAACAAGGATTAAATCTGAAGAGGCAACAATTACACAGGTAATGCGCGAAACGGCCCAACGGGTTGTTCGCGCATTTTTTTCTGACCGAGTGCCTTTAAACGCGTCCGACCGAATTTGGCGGGCGCGTATTTTTTTGCGGTTGCGGCCGGCTAGCGCCGGATCTCCAGATACCGGCTCGGCGTATCGCCGAGGATGCGGCGGAACGCCGACGTGAACGCGCTTGCGCTCGCATACCCGAGATCGAGCGCGACGCGCGTCACCGGCTGCCCGTCGGTCAGGCGGGCAATCGCCGCGAGCATGCACACCTGCTGGCGCCACGCGGCAAAACTCACGCCCGTCTGCGCGCGGAACTGCCGCGTGAACGTCCGCCGGCTCACGCCCGCGTCGGCCGCGACCTGGTCGAGATCGGCCGCGATCGACGGCGACGCGAACAGGTGCCGGCACACTTTCGCGAGCCTTGCATCGGACGGCAGCGGCGCATGCAGCGACAGGCGCGGCATCGTCGCGATTTCCGCGACCAGCAGGTCCATCAGCTTGCCGGCACGCCCGTCGACGTCGTACAGGGCCGGCAGGTCGATCGCGTCGTCGATCAGTTGCCGCAGCAGCGGCGACACGCCATAGACGCCGCACTGCCCGGGCAAACCGGCCGCCTGCGCGGCATCGGCGGACACGAACGTGTTGAGCATCGTGACCGGCCCGGTCATCGTCATTTCGTGCCGCACGCCGGCCGGCACCCAGCACGCGCGCTGCGGCGGCACCAGCCAGCGCCCGTGCGGCGTCGACACGCTGATCGTGCCGCGCGACGCGAACGCGAATTGCCCGCGCCCATGCGCGTGCTCCGGAAACGTCGTGCCGGCCGCATAGTCGTTGGCGGTCACGACCACGCTCCGCGGAAGGTGTTCGTAGGGATCTAGCAGCGTATTTCTCACGGCCCGAATTCCATCATCAATGACCCGATATCGAAGGCGGGTCGCCTTCGATCGATCTACGATCCGCTCCACCGTTGCGCGGCCTCCCGGCCGCAAGACCCGTCGGCCTGATCGGCCGGATTGCAACCTCATCGGAGCGGACATGCCGAATACGTTTCATCGCGTGGGGGACGGCCCCCACCCTGTTCTCGTGCTGCACGGCTGGTTCGGCGACGCCCGCGCATTCGACCCCGTCGAAGCGTGGCTGTCGCGCGAGCATTTCAGTTATGTCTTCATGGACTACCGAGGCTACGGCCGCATGCGCGACGCACGCGGCGACTATACGATCGACGAAATCGCCGCCGACACGCTCGCGCTCGCCGACGCGCTCGGCTTCCCGACCTTCAGCCTCGTCGGCCATTCGATGGGCGGCATGGCGATCGAGAAGATCGCCGCCATCGCGCCCGACCGGGTGCGCGCGCTGGTGCCGATCGCGCCCGTGCCGTGCGGCGGCCTGCCGTTCGACACCGCACGACGCGCGTTATTCGAGCGCGCCGCCGACCACGTCGCCGATCGCCGAACCATCATCGACCGCAGCACCGGCGGCCGCCTGCCCGCCGCCTGGGTCGAGTGGAAAGCCGCGTATTCGGCAGCCTGTTCGTCGGCGCAGGCTTTCGGCGCGTACTTCCGCGCGTGGGCCGATACGGATTTCAGCAGCGAGATCGCCGGTACGCATCCGGTCAAAGTGCTGATCGGCGAACACGATCCGGCGTTCGACGCGGCGCTGATGGCCCGCACCTACCTGCGGCGCTATCCGCTCGCGACCGTCGACGTGCTGCGCAACGCGGGCCACTATCCGATGAACGAGACGCCGCTCGCGCTGGTCGCGGCGATGGAAGCGTTCCTGCTCGCCGCGACGGCCCGCCCCGCCGTCGTCGACTGACCGGCCGCACGCACGCGGCATCGTGGCGGCGCGCATCACCGCAGCATGAACGACATGGCCGACAGGCTGTTCAGCGTGCGCACCACGTGCTCGACCGACGGCCCGTCGAAGCGCAGCGTCACCGCATCGACGCGCTCGAGCGACGGCAGCACGCCGAACAGGTCGGCCTGCGCGGCCGTCTGCACGCGCAGCGTGCAAGCAGCCGGCGCGGGCCGATGGGCACCCGCGTGCCACCCCGCCGACAGCGCGTGCGCGACCGTCTCGCGCGCGGCGGCCGCGATCCGCGCACACGACGCGGAGGGCGTGAGCGTATCACCGCTCGATGCGCCGCCGGCCGTCTTGACCGTCTCGAAACGGGCATCCGGAAACAGCGGCTGCGTTTCCCCGGCGAACACGTCGTCGCCCGTGGCGAGCGCGACGCGCGCGCCATATTCGTGCGCCAGCGCGCCGTACAGCCCGGCTTCGCCGAGCTCGACGCCGTTCAGCCACACCTGCGTGAACGCGAAGCTGTTGATCGTGTGCGCAAGCACGCCGCGCGTCTGCGATTTCGCGTGATAGCCGATCATGAACACGAGGTCGGGCTGCTGTTCCAGGCCCGCCATCATCCCGAGCATGCGCGGCTTGCCGAGCACGACGCGGGCGCGCGCATCGAGCCCGTCGGGCAGCAGGTTGCGATAGCCGCCGTGCGAATCGTTGACCCACACGGCCTGCGCGCCGCCCGCGAACGCGCCTTCGATCGCCGCGTTCGCCTCGGCGGTCATCCAGCGGCGCGCGCGTTCGTACTCCGGATTACCCGCGCGCGTCTGCTCGATGGCGAATACGCCGGCGACGCCCTCGATGTCGGTCGAGATCAGAATTTTCATGACTGGGTCGGATGCCCTTCGTTATTTTCGTTGAACAAGCGGTCGAGATCGGGCACTGCGTCACGCAGCGATTGCCGCACGTGCCCGTCGCGCCCGGCGACCGTCACGGCCTGCAGCAACGCGTCGGCGATCGCGTGCTCGACGCTTTCGGCCGCGGCCATGAACAGCGGATCGAGCGCCGCATCGGCCACGAGGGCCGGCAACGCGATCGTCGTTGCGTCGTGCGCGATCGTGCAGGCCGTCGAGAATGCAAGCGCGATATCGCCGCTGCCGTGCCCGTAGACGGAACCGGTACGCGCCAGCCCCGCGCCTGCGCGGCGCGCGAGGCGCGACAACTGCCGCGCGTCGAGCGGCGCATCGGTGGCCAGCAACAGGATGATCGAACCCTGCTCGGGCGGCGCCGCATGCGCGGCTTCGGCCGCACGCCGTTGCGCGACGACGCGCCCGAGCGGCAAGCCGCCGAGCGTCAGCATCGGCAGTCGGCCGAAATTCGCGAGCACGAGCGCACCGACCGTGTAGGGCCGGCCAGCCGCGAACGCCACGCGTGATGCGGAGCCGATCCCGCCCTTCAGGTCGAAACACGACATCCCGCGCCCGGCCCCCACCGCACCGCGTGCGACGTCGCGGGAGGCCGTGCGGCACGCGTCGTCGTAATGCGCGGCCGTGACCGCGAATGCCTGGATATCGTTCAGGTAACCGTCGTTGCACTCGAACACGAGCGGATTGACGGTCGACCAGTCGCGGCCGATCCGCGGATTCGCGGCGATCGCCGCACGGATCTGCGCCTGGGCCACCGCGCCGACGCCGAACGTATTGGTCAGCGCGATCGGCGTCTCGAGCGTGCCGAGTTCGCCGACCTGCACGAGCCCGACGCTCTTGCCGAAGCCGTTGATCACGGCCACGCCCGCCGGCACCTTGCTGCGGTACACGTCGCCCGGATGCGGCTTCACGACGGTCACGCCCGTCTGCACGTCCCCGGCATCGAGCGTGCAATGGCCGACCGTCACGCCCGGCACGTCGGCGATCGTGCCGCGCGGCCCGGCCGGCAACGTGGCACTCCACATCGGCGCCACCCGCATCAGCGGCGCTCCAGCTTCGGATCGAGCGCGTCGCGCAGCCCGTCGCCGAGCAGGTTGAACGCAAGGACGGTCAGGAAGATCGCGAGACTCGGAAAAATGGCGATGTGCGGCGCCGTCACCATGTCCGCGCGCGCCTCGTTGAGCATCGCGCCCCACTCCGGCGTCGGCGGCTGCGCGCCGAGCCCGAGGAACGACAGGCTCGCGGCCGTGATGATCGACGTGCCGATCCGCATCGTGAAGTAGACGACGACCGACGACACGGTGCCCGGCAGGATGTGCCGCACGATGATCGTCCAGTCCGACGCGCCGATGCTGCGCGCGGCCTCGACGTAGGTCATGTGCTTGAGCATCAGCGTGTTGCCGCGCACGAGCCGCGCGAACGCCGGGATGCTGAAGATCGCGACCGCGCAGATCACGTTGACCATCCCGTTGCCGAGGATCGCCACCACGCCGATCGCGAGCAGGATGCCCGGGAACGCGAACAGCACGTCGGCGATACGCATCGTGATGCGGTCCCACCAGCCTTCGTAGTAGCCGGCGAGCAGCCCGAAGAACGTGCCGATCACCGCGCCGAGCGCAACGGAGAAGAAGCCGGCCGCGAGCGAGATGCGGGTGCCCGTGACGATCCGGCTGAAGATGTCGCGGCCGAGCGAATCGACGCCGAACCAGTGCACGGCCGACGGCCCCGCGTTCAGCGCGTCGTAGTCGAAATAGTTCTCCGGGTCGAACGGCACGATGTGCGGGCCGACGAACGCCAGCACGACGAGCGCGAGCACGAAGCCGCCCGCGACGAGCGCGACGGTCTGCTTGCGGAACTTGCGCCAGAATTCGCGCCACGGCGTGCGGATCGCGCTCGATGCGGCCGGCGCCGCGGTCTGGACAGTCGCGTTCATGCGCGCCTCACTTGAACCGGATGGTCGGGTTGATGACCGCGTACAGCACGTCGACGGTCAGGTTGATCAGGATGAATTCGAGCGAGAACAGCAGCACGATCGCCTGGATCACCGGGTAGTCGCGCATCGTCACCGCATCGACGAGCAGGCGGCCGAGGCCCGGCCAGTTGAACACGACCTCGACGACGATCGAGCCGCCGAGCAGGAAGCCGAACTGCAGCCCCATCATCGTGACGACCGGGATCATCGCGTTGCGCAGGCAGTGCTTGAGCACGACCATCGGCTCGTGCACACCCTTCGCTCGCGCGGTGCGCACGAAGTCCTCGTTCAGCACCTCGACGAACGACGCGCGCGTGAAGCGCGCCATCACGGCCGCGACCGCCGCGCCGAGCGTCAGCGACGGCAGCACGTAGCTCTTCCACGAGCCGTCCGGCACGACCGGCAGCCAGCCGAGCTTCACCGAGAAGACTTCCATCAGCAGCATGCCGAGCGCGAACGCCGGAAACGAGATACCCGACACCGCGATCGTCATGCCGAGACGGTCGGGCCAGCGATTGCGCCAGACCGCCGACGCAATCCCGATCGCCATCCCGAACAGCGTCGACCACACCATGCTGACGAGCGTCAGCATCAGCGTCGGCATGAAACGTTCGCCGATCTCGGTCGAGACCGGCCGCTTGCTGCGCGTCGACGTGCCGAAATCGCCGTGCGCGATCTTCGCGAAGAAATTCACGAATTGCGCGGGCAGCGGCCGGTCGAGCCCGAGATCGGCACGCACGAGCGCGACCGTCGCGTCGTCTGCTTCGGGGCCGGCCGCGAGCCGCGCCGGGTCGCCCGGCAGCAGGTGCACGAACAGGAACACCAGCACCGCGACGATCGCGAGCGTGGGCAGCAGGCCGAACAGGCGTTTGACGAGGAAATTCAGCATGGGGCACCGATCGAATCAGCGCACCGGCGGCTTGCGCCGCCGGCACCGCGTGGCGGGCAAGCCGCCGTCATTTCACCGAGATTTCGTCGAAGTTGAACGAACCGTCCGGCATCACGTACATGCCGTGCAATCGCTTGTTGCGCGCATAGACGATCTTCTCCTGCACCAGGAAAATCCACGGCGCGTCGGTCCACACCTGCTTCTGCGCGTCGGCGTAAAGCGCGGCCTTCTTCGCACGGTCGGTCGTCTCCAGCGCCTTCGCGAGATCGTCGTCGACGGCGGTGCTCTTGTAGTACGCGGTGTTGTAGAGCTTCGGCGGCGCCGATGCCGACGCGAGCAGCGGCGTCAGTGCCCAGTTCGCTTCGCCCGTCGATGCCGACCAGCCGCTGTAGTACATCCGCACCGGCGCGGCTGCCGGATCCTGCGCGCTCTCGACCTTCGCGACCCGCTCGCCGGCCTCGAGTGCCTGCACGCGCACCTTCACGCCGACCTGCGCAAGCTGCTGCTGGACGAACTGGATCAGCTTCTGCGCCGTCGAATGGTTGTACGCGGACCAGAGCGTCGATTCGAATCCGTCCGGATAACCGGCTTCCTTCAGCAACGCACGCGCCTTCGCCGGGTCGTACGGCCAGGGCCCGAGCTTCGTTCCATATTCGACGCCCATCGGCACCACGCCGGTCTGAGGTGTCGCATAGCCGGCGAACACGACCTTCGCGAGCGCTTCCTTGTTGACCGCGTAGTTCAGCGCTTCACGCACCTTCGGGTTGTCGAACGGCTTCTGCTGCGTGTTCAGCGAGATGTAGCGCTGGATAATCGACGGCGACTCGATCAGCTCGATCTTCGGGTTGCTCTTGAGGTCGCTCGCCTGCTCGAACGGAATCGTGAACGCGAAATCCGCCTCGCCCGTCTTGATCAGTGCGGCGCGCGTGTTGTTGTCGACCACCGGTTTCCAGTCGATGGTGTCGACCTTCGGATAACCCTTCTTCCAGTAGCCGGCGAATTTCTTCACCTTCATGTCGTCGGTCTGCTTCCATTCGACGAATTCGAACGGCCCGGTGCCGACCGGATGCAGCGACACGTCGCGCCCCCACTTCTTCAGCGCGGCCGGCGAGATCATCACCGCCGACGGGTGCGCGAGCGTATTGATGAACGCCGAGAACGGCTCGCGCAACGTGAACCGCACCGTGGTCGGATCGACCACCTCGGTCTTTTCGATCACGCGGAACAGGCCGTAACGCTTCAGCTTGTTCGCCGGGTCGGTCACGCGATCGAAGTTCGCCTTCACCGCGGCCGCGTTGAAGTCGGTGCCGTCGTGGAATTTCACGCCCTCGCGCAGCTTGACCGTGTACACCTTCGCGTCCGGCGACGCCGTGTAGCTGGTCGCCAGGACGTTGACGAGCTTCATGTTTCGGTCGAAACCGAACAGCCCCTCGTAGAACGACTTGACGACGGCCTGCGACACGGTATCGTTCGCGTCGTACGGGTCCATCGTCGTGAACGTCGAGTACACGGCGACCACGACATTCTGCTGCGCGAACGCGGGCACCGCGACCGACAGCGCGAGCGCGCCGGCCCCCGCCGCGAACAGCGCGCGCGGACGGAACATCGGGAACGAATACGGCTTGTTCATCTTGCTGGGCTCCTGTGGATGATTCGGTAACGCGTGGTGGAAATCGCGGCGTGACTGCACCTGCTCGGGATAAAGACGCCGTTGTCTCGCTCGTGCGCAGCTGCGGTCCATATGCAACCTGCCGCGCGCTCAATACGCGCCGCCGACGCGATGCGTCGCGACGTAATGATCGGGGCCGACCGCGACGAGCGGCGCGACGACCGGGTCGTCGCCGATCGCGCGGATCGGGCTCGGGATTTCGTCCGCCGCGAGCTGGCGCGGCGCATGCCGGCGCGCGGGGTCGGCCACCGGCACCGCGCTCATCAGCTTCTTCGTGTACGGATGCTGCGGCGCCTCGAACACCGCGCGGCGCGGGCCGATCTCGACGATCTGGCCGAGATACATCACCGCGACGCGATGGCTGATGCGCTCGACCACCGCCATGTCGTGCGAGATGAACAGGTACGCGACGCCGAGCTCGCGCTGCAGGTCGAGCATCAGGTTGACGATCTGCGCCTGCACCGACACATCGAGCGCCGACACCGACTCGTCGGCGATCACGACCTTCGGGTTCAGCGCGAGCGCACGCGCGATCGCGATCCGCTGGCGCTGGCCGCCCGAGAATTCGTGCGGATAGCGGCGCGCGGCCTCGGGCGGCAGGCCGACCTTGTCGAGCAGCCAGTCGACGCGCGCCTGCGCCTCGCTGCCGCTCGCGACGCCGTGCACGAGCAGCGGCTCCATGATCGAGAAGCCGACCGTCAGGCGCGGGTTCAGCGACGCGAACGGATCCTGGAAGATGAACTGGATGTTCCGGCGCAGCGCCTGCAGGTCCGCGCCCTTCATCGCGCTGATGTCGCGGCCGTCGAATTCGATCGAACCGCTCTGCGATTCGACGAGGCGCAGCAGCGAGCGGCCGGTGGTCGACTTGCCGCAGCCCGATTCGCCGACGAGCGCAAGCGTCTCGCCCGCGCGCAGCTCGAAACTCACGCGCTCGACCGCATGCACGTACTGCGACACGCGGCCGAACACGCCGCTTCTCACCGGAAAGCGCGTGACGAGATCGCGCACGCGCAGGATCGGCGGCGCGGCGCGATCGACGGGCGGCTGCGCATCGTCGTTCGCGGCGGGCGCCGTGGCCGGCGCCGGTGCCGTCGTGCTCGCGTCCACCTTCAGCAACGGGAATTTCTCGGGCGCGTCGGTGCCCTGCATCGAGCCGAGCCGCGGCACGGCCGCGAGCAGCGCCCGCGTGTAGCGATGCGCCGGCGCCGCGAAGATGCGGTCCGACTCGCCCTCCTCGACCTTCTCACCGCGATACATCACGAGCACGCGATCGGCCACTTCGGCGACCACGCCCATGTCGTGCGTGATGAAGATCACGCCCATGTTCATTTCGTCCTGCAGCCCGCGCACCAGTTGCAGGATCTGCGCCTGGATCGTCACGTCGAGCGCGGTCGTCGGTTCGTCGGCGATCAGCAGCGCGGGCCGGCACGACAGCGCCATCGCAATCATCACGCGCTGCCGCATCCCGCCCGACAGCTGGTGGGGATAACGCGCGAACACGCGGCGCGCTTCCGGAATGCGCACGAGATCGAGCAGCCGCAGCGCTTCCGCGCGCGCTTCGGCCGCGCTCTTCGACTGGTGCAGCGCGATCGCCTCGCTGATCTGGTCGCCGACCGTGAACACCGGGTTCAGCGACGTCATCGGCTCCTGGAAGATCATCGCGATGTCCGCGCCGCGAATGCCGCGCATCGTCGCGGCGCTCGCCTGCGCCAGATCGACGAGCGCGCCGCCGCGGCGCCGGAACGCGATCCGGCCGCCCGTGATCGCGCCGCCGCCGTGCTCGACGAGCCGCATCAGCGCGAGCGACGTGACCGATTTGCCGGAGCCCGATTCGCCGACGATCGCGAGCGTCTCGCCGCGGTCGACGTGAAACGACACGTTGCGCACCGCGTCGAACGTCGCGCCTTCGCGGCGGAACGTGACCGACAGGTCGTCGACGGCCACCACGCGCTGTTCGGGCAGCACGAGGCCGGATGGGGTTCGGCTCGAAGTCATGCGGGGTTCTCCTCGTGCGATCCGGAATCAGGCCGCATCGTCGCGGTAGATGCCGACGACCGGCGCCTCCCCGACGCGCGCGTAACCGCGGTACATCCCTTCGGTGTTGAACGGCATCGCGACGTTGCCCTGAGCATCGACCGCGATGATCCCGCCGCGGCCAGCCAGGCGCGGCAGCTTGTTCATCACGACGTCGTGTGCCGCGTCGGCGAGCGACGCGCCGCGATACGCCATCTGCGCGGCGACGTCGTGCGCGGTCGCGAGCCGGATGAACATTTCGCCGGTACCCGTCGACGATACCGCGCAAGTCGCGTCGTCGGCATAACAGCCCGCGCCGATGATCGGCGAATCGCCCACCCGCCCCGGCTGCTTGTTCGTGATGCCGCCCGTCGACGTCGCCGCCGCGATGTGGCCGTGCAGGTCGCACGCGACCGCGCCGACCGTGCCGTGCTTGCGGTCCGGATCGAGCGGCTCGGCCGGCTGCGACTTGCCGAACGCGAACGTCGCCGCATCGTGGTCGAGCATCGCACCGGCCGTCGCACGCGCCTTGAGCCACTGCGCATGCCGCGCTTCGGTGTCGAAGTAGCCGGGTTCCGCAAGCTCGAGCCCCTGCGCGGCCGCGAACGCATCGGCGCCCGCGCCGGCGAACAGCACGTGCTCGCTCGCCTCCATCACGCGTCGTGCGGCCAGCACCGGATTGCGCACGCGCGTCGCGCAGCAGATCGCGCCGGCGCCGAGCGTCGCGCCGTCCATGACCGCCGCGTCGAGTTCGTGCTTGCCTTCGGCCGTGTAGACGGCGCCGCGCCCGGCGTTGAACAGCGGGCAGTCCTCGAGCATGCGCACGGCGACGGTGACGGCGTCGAGCGCGCTGCCGCCGTCGGCCAGCACCTGCTGCGCGGCCTGCAGGATCGCGGTCAGTTCGCCACGGTATCGGCGTTCGGTGTCGGTATCCATCGCTTCGCGCAGGATCGTGCCTGCGCCGCCGTGAATCGCGACGATCGCGGGTGAAGTCATGATTTTTTCGGACCGGGGGAAGAAGGGTTGACGGCCGGCAACGCCGCCTGCGGCTGCACGAGCCAAGGCAGCAGGAATTCGGTCATTTCGGCGGCGGATTTCGCGGACCGGTGCGTACGCAGCGCGACCGCGTCGATCAACGCCTCGATCATCGTGAGCACGGCGGCTTCCGACGTGGCGGCGAAACGCCGTTCGGCCTTGACGTACAGGTTCAACGACGCGATCGGCGCCAGCGGCGATTGCGGACCGTCCGAGATGCCGAGCACGCGCGCGCCGCGCGCCGCCGCACGACGGGCCAGCTCGACCGTGTCCTTCACGTAGCGCGGAAACGCGAGCGCGATCACGAGGTCGCGCGAATCGGCCGTGTACAGGCGCCGTGCCGCGTGCGAAGGGCCGCCGAGCAGCGCGAGCGACTGCACGCTGTCATGGCACACGGACAGCCCGTGCTCCATCAGCCCGGCCAGGAACGCGCTCGACCCGGCGCCGAGGATCAGCACGCGCCGCGCGCCGACGATCGCCTCGACCGCGGCCTCGACGTCGGCCGCATCGAGTTGCGCGCGCGTGCTCCCGATGTTCGCGACGGCCTGGTCGAATACCGCGTCGATCCATACCGCGCCGCGTACGCCGGGCTCCTGCTCCTGCGCGGAACGCAGCCGCTCGACCGGCCCGAGCGTCGCCTCGAAGCCGCGCACGAGCGCCGCGCGCATCGCCGGATAGCCGTCGAAACCGAGCGCCTTCGCGAAGCGGTTCGCGGTCGCGATCGACGCATTCACGGCCTGCGCGAGCTCGTCGATCCGCATCGTCGCCGCGCGAAACGGGTTCGCGAGCACGAACTCGCCCATGCGCCGGTGAATCGGCGTCATCAACGGCATCGCCGACGCGATCCGCTCGGCGATCGCGGGTTCGTCGTGAATGGCATCGGGCGGAACGAGAGGCGTCATGCGAAGGGTCGTTGCAAGGATGATGAAAATCAATTTACACAATCCAGATTCCGGAAAGAAATAAATTTTCATCAGGGTTGTCACGCCCCATCCGACGGGCGCCGCGCGTCCAGCCGTCGCACAGCCCCGCCACGCGGGCATTCGGCACGCGCCGCGGCCGTCTTCGTGCGCCGCTGCCGTCCGCTTATCGGGAAAACCCCGATCATGTTCGTTCGAATGCAAATTCACGTTGACCGGATTCGAATTCGAACATAGGATGCTCGAAAATGATCAGTCGTCAGATAACAAAGACGCCAGACGGTCACGAAATGTTCGCTCGAACCGCTTGATTTCGATATAAACCGATGGAAACCGGTGTTCAAGATGATCGGACATCGTACAAATAAGGTGAAAGAGCCGTCCTGATCGGACGACTCGCATGGTTCAAGGCAGGTGTCGCATGCCCGCCCTGCCCAACAGGAGACAGCAGTGAAAACAGTCAAGGCATTGCGCTGGTGGATCATCGTGCTCGTGTGTCTCGGCACGATCCTCAACTACCTCGCACGGAATTCCCTCGCGGTGCTCGCGCCCGAGCTGAAGCAGGTGTTTGCGATCTCGACGCAACAGTATTCGTACATCGTCGGGGCCTTCCAGATCGGCTACACGATCATGCAGCCGGTATGCGGATTCATCGTCGACCTGATCGGGCTGCGGCTCGGCTTCGCGCTGTTCGCGATGCTGTGGTCGGTGGTCGGCGTCGCGCATGGTTTCGCGTCGGGCTGGTTGTCGCTCGGCATCCTGCGCGGTTTCCTGGGGCTGTTCGAAGCCGCCGCGATTCCGTCGGGGATGAAGGCTGTCGCCGAATGGTTTCCCGATCGCGAGAAGTCCGTCGCGGTCGGCTACTTCAATGCAGGCACGTCGCTCGGCGCCGCGATCGCCCCGCCGCTCGTCGTGTTCCTGTCGATGCGGTTCGGCTGGCAGGCCGCGTTCATGGCCACCGGCGCGCTCGGGTTCGTATGGGCCGCGCTCTGGTACACGCAGTACCGGTCGCCCGCCGATCATCCGCGCATCTCGCCGCAGGAACGCACGCTGATCCGCGACGGCCAGGCGACGATGCCGCCCGTGTCGAAGCGCCGTATCCGCGACGTCGTCACCGCGCGGCGCTTCTGGGCCATCGCGCTGCCGCGCTTCTTCGCCGAACCCGCCTGGCAGACCTTCAGCTTCTGGATTCCGCTGTACCTCGCGACCGAGCGCCACATGCCGCTCACGCAGATCGCGATCTTCGCGTGGATGCCGTTCCTCGCGGCCGACGCCGGCGGCATCGCGGGCGGCTACCTGTCGCCGTATCTCGCGAAGCGCTTCAAGCTGCCGCTCGTGTGGTCGCGCGTCGCCGGCGTCGCGCTCGGCGCGGTGCTGATGCTCGGGCCCGCGATGATCGGCCTCGTGTCGTCGCCGTACACGGCCATCGCGCTGTTCTGCGTCGGCGGTTTCGCGCACCAGATGATCTCCGCGCTCGTCAACACGCTGTCGGCCGACGTGTTCGATTCCGAGGAAGTCGGCACCGCGAGCGGCTTCGCGGGAATGGCCGCGTGGATCGGCGGGCTCGGTTTCTCGCTGCTGGTCGGCGCGCTCGCCGACAAGATCGGCTACGCGCCGCTGTTCGCGTGCCTCGGCCTGTTCGACATCATCGGCGTGACGTTGCTCGCGGTGCTGATCCGCGGGCAGTCGAAGCAGGAACGCCTGCTCGCGCAGCACGCCTGACATTCGCTCTCACCAGGAATCGCATCCATGACTTCGCTTCTTCATCCGCCCGTGTTCCGCGTCGTCGCCACGCACGCGAACCGCGTGCTGCTCGCGTCCGAAACGGGCGCCACCGTCGAGATCTTCGTGCTCGAGGACGACATCGTGCGGGTGCGCGTGCTGCCCGACGCGACCGCGCGCAACCCGCGCACGTGGACGATCGCGCCGGGCCTCGACGACGTGCCGCTCGACGGGCGCGACCGCCTCGACCTCGACGGCTTCACGCTGCCCGCCTTTTCCCTCGCCGAGGACGATGACGTCCTGTTGGTCGAAACCGCGCAGATCCGGCTCGCGGTGCGCCGGCAAGGCGGCCATTGCACGTGGTCGATGCGCGGGGCGGACGGCGCCTGGCGCGTCGCGCTCGCCGACCGTGCGACGCAGGCGTACAACTTCGGCTGGTGGGACGATCGCACGTATCACTACGTCGCGCGCGAACGCGGCGACAAGGTCTTCGGCCTCGGCGAACGCGCGGGCGAACTCGACCGCACGGGCGCGCGCTTCGAGATGCGCAACATCGACGCGATGGGCTACAGCGCGAAGCATACGGACCCGCTGTACAAGCACATCCCGTTCTACATCACGTGGTCGCCCGACGCGTGCCAGGGCTTCGGGCTGTTCTACGACACGCTGTCGGACTGCACGTTCGACATGGGCCGCGAACTCGACAACTATCACGGCCCGTACCGCTATTTCGTCGCCGAGCACGGCGATCTCGACTACTACTTCATCGCCTCGCCCGACACGCCGCTCGCGGCCGCGCGGCGCTTCACGTGGCTCACCGGGCGCCCCGCGCGCACGCCGAAATGGGGGCTCGGCTATTCGGGCTCGACGATGAGCTACACCGACGCGCCGGACGCGCAGCAGCAGATGAACCAGTTCGTCGAGCAGTGCGACACGCACGACATCCTGTGCGATTCGTTCCACCTGTCGTCGGGCTACACGTCGATCGGCGCGAAGCGCTACGTGTTCAACTGGAATCGCGACAAGTTTCCCGACGCGAAGGGTTTCGTGCAGCATTACCGCGACCACGGCATCCGCCTGTGCGCGAACATCAAGCCGTGCCTGCTGCGCGACCATCCCGCGTTCGACGATGCCGCGAAGCGCGGGCTGCTGATCCGCTCGGCGTCCGGCGAGCCCGCATGGGTGCAGTTCTGGGACGAGGTCGGCGCCTATATCGACTTCACGCAGCCGGATGCGTACCGCTGGTGGCGCGAGCAGGTCACCTCGGCGCTGCTCGACTATGGAATCGAATCGACCTGGAACGACAACAACGAATACGAGATCTGGTCGCCCGACGCGATCGCGCACGGCTTCGGCCAGCCGTTCCCGGCGCGCGAGGCGAAGGTGCTGCAGACGATGCTGATGATGCGCGCGTCGCGCGACGCGCAGCGTGCGCATGCGCCGGCGCGGCGGCCGTTCCTCGTGTCGCGCGCCGGCGGCGCGGGCATGCAGCGCTACGTGCAGACCTGGTCCGGCGACAACTACACGTCATGGGAAACGCTGCGCTACAACCTGAAGATGGGTCTCGGGCTCGCGCTGTCGGGCGTGTCGAACATCGGCCACGACATCGGCGGCTTCTCCGGCCCCGCGCCGTCGCCCGAGCTGCTGCTGCGCTGGGTGCAGTTCGGCACCTTCATGCCGCGCTTCAGCATCCATTCGTGGAACGACGACGGCACCGTCAACGAGCCGTGGATGTATCCGGAGATCACCGCGCAGATCGCGTCGCTGATCAAGCAGCGCTACCGGCTGCTGCCCTACCTCTACCACCTGCTGTGGCTGTCGACGACGCGCTACGAGCCCGTGCTGCGACCGACCCTCGCCGATTTCCCCGGCGATGCGCGCTGCTACGACGCCTGCGACGACATGATGCTCGGCGACGCGCTGCTCGTCGCGCCGGTCGTCGATCCCGGCCAGACGGCGCGCACGGTTTACCTGCCGTCCGGCGCGCGCTGGATGTGCTGCGCGAGCGCGCAGGCGTTCGACGGCGGCGCAAGCGTGACGCTGCCCGCCCCGCTCGACACGCCGGTGATGCTGCTGCGCGAAGGCCGCGTGCTGCCGCTGAACGTCGCGGCCCAGCACTTCGGCGCGCGCGGCGACACGCGCGGCTTCCTCGTCGCGCCGCGCATCGAGGACGGCGTCGCGTCCGGCGAATGCGTCGAGGACGACGGCGAAACGGAAGCCTGGCGCGACGGCGAATACGGACTGTGGCGGATCGAAACCGGCCGCGAGGCATCCGGCGCGCTCGGCGTGTCGGTGCGCTGGGACGGCCGCCCGGCCCGCCCGGCCGAGCGCGTCGAGATCCTGCTGCCGGCGTCGCTGCAAGGCCCCGTCGCCGTGCGCGGCGCGCGCGTCGAGCAGGATGCGCAGGACGGCGCATGGCGCCGCATCGTCGTCGCGTTCGACGACTGACGCAAGCCCGATCAGGCGGGCCGTTCGCGCGGCCCGCCGTCCGCCACAGAGGAGGCACCCCAGCCTCCCGCCCCGTTGGAAAGATGAAGAGACCTGGAGATCGACAATGAAAGCACCCGTCAACCGTTATGCAATCCTGATTTTATCGGCCGCCTCGCTCGGCACGACCGCCGCCCACGCGCAGAGCAGCGTGACGCTGTACGGCGTCGTCGACGATTCGATCGCGTACGTGAACAACCAGCAGGGCCATTCGAACATCTACATGCGCGACGGCAACCTGTATGCGTCGAAGTTCGGCCTGCGCGGCGACGAAGATCTCGGCGGCGGCACGCACGCGATCTTCGACCTGCAGTCCGGCTTCAACCTGAACACGGGCGCGCAGGCCGCCGCCGGCACGCTGTTCAACCGCCAGGCGTTCGTCGGCCTGCGCAACGATCACTACGGCACGCTGACGGCCGGCCGCCAGTACACGCCCTACTTCCTGTTCGTCGGCCCGTACGCATCGAGCAGCTGGCTGACCGGCGCGACGGGCGCGCATCCGGGCGACATCGACGGTCTCGACACGACGATCCGCGTGAACAACTCGGTCACCTATACGTCGCCGATTTTCTCGGGGCTGTCCGCGAGCGCGATGTACGCATTCGGCGGCATCGCCGGCGCGACCGGCAAGGGCAACACGTTCAGCGCCGCGCTGCGCTACGCGAACGGGCCGGTCGGGATCGCGGCCGGCTACCTCCGGATCAACAGCTCGGGCTCGTCGGCCGGCTTCCTGAACCCGGCCACCGCGGCGTCGGGCAGCTTCGCGGTGTCCGTGCTGAACCAGGGCTACCTGACCGCGAAGGCCGTCGAACAGGTCGCGGCGGCCGGCAACTACACGCTCGGCGACCTCACGATGGGCCTCAACTATTCGAACGTGAAATACCTGCCCGGCAACGGCTCGGCATTCACCGACACGGCCGTGTTCAATACCTACGGCGCGCTTGCCGCGTACCGCTTCACGCCGGCGTTCTCGGTGGCCGGCGCGTTCGCTTACACGCTCGCGTCGAAAGCGAACGGCGTCGCGAGCGCGGCCCGCTACCAGCAGTACTCGCTGAAGGAGTCGTACAGCCTGTCGAAACGCACGACGCTCTATGCGCTGCAGGCGTACACGCATTCGAGCGGACAGACGCTCGGCGCGCAAGGCGCCGGCCACATCGTCGACGCGGCGCCGATCGTGGGCGATTCGCAGCAGCTCACGCCGTCGACCACGCACGGCCAGTTCGTCGGCATGGCCGGCATCGCCGTCACGTTCTGAACCTGCCGGCAGCGCCTCCAGCGCGCTGCCGACGCCCCGGACGATGCGCATTCCGCATGCGCCGTCCGGGCGCCCGATGTCCGGCCGCCGCGCCGTGTTCCCCGTCCCGTCCGCCTGCCGCGCCACCGCGCAGGTTTGCCGGATCGCGCCGATACCTTACAATTCGTCAGATTAATCCCTTCTGCATGCCCCTTCTTGCAGTCCTGACACCGCGGTACACTCGACGCACGCCGTATCAGGGTCCGACGCGCGACACCCGCGCCGGGCGGCGTTGCGCCTCGTTGCGCCCACAACTGGATGCCCGCCATGCCGGATTCCCGTCCCTCGCCCCGCACGACGTTCAAGCCGCAAGTCGTCCTGCCCGCGCTCGCCGTGATCGGCGCGCTGCTCGTCGTGTGCGCGCTGCACCCGAGCGAAGCCGGCGCGTTGTTCTCCGCCGGCCAGCAGTGGGTCATCGCACGTTTCGACTGGTTCTACGTGCTCGCCGTCACCGGCTTCCTCGTGTTTCTCGTGCTGATCGCCGCCAGCGGCTTCGGCAACATCCGCCTCGGTCCCGACGATGCCGAACCCGAATTCAGCTTCGTATCGTGGACGGCCATGCTGTTCGCGGCCGGCATGGGCATCGGCCTGATGTATTTCGGCGTCGGCGAGCCGATGCAGCATTTCCTGAAACCGCCGACCGTCGATCCCGGCACGCCCGCCGCGGCGCGCGAAGCGATGCTGATGACGTTCTTCCACTGGGGCTTCCATGCGTGGGCGATCTACGGGCTGATGGGGCTCGTGCTCGCGTACTTCGGCTTTCGCTACAACTTGCCGCTGACGCTGCGCTCGGGGCTGTATCCGGTGCTGCGCGAGCGCATCGACGGCTGGATCGGTCACACCGTCGACGCATTCGCGCTGGTCGGCACGGTCGCCGGCATCGCGACGACGCTCGGCTACGGCGTGATGCAGCTGAGCGCGGGCCTGCATACGGTCGGCGGCTGGGACACCGGCAGCAACGTATTCCGCATCGGGCTCGTCGCGGTCGTCGTGATCCTCGCGGGCGTGTCGGCCGCGACCGGTCTCGACAAGGGTGTGCGGCGGCTGTCCGAACTGAACCTGCTGCTCGCGTTCCTGCTGCTCGCCTTCGTGGCCGTCGCCGGCCCGACGCTGTTCCTGTTCCGCGCGCTCGTCGACAACGTCGGCCAGTACCTGTCGAGCCTCGTCGACCTGTCGTTCCGCACTTACGCGTATGCGTCGCCGCGCGAGGAAGGCTGGTTCGGCGGCTGGACGATCCTCTACTGGGCGTGGTGGGTGTCGTGGTCGCCGTTCGTCGGGATGTTCATCGCGCGCATTTCGCGCGGCCGCACGATCCGCCAGTTCGTGATCGGCGTGCTGCTCGTGCCGACCGCGTTCAACCTCGTGTGGATGACCGTGTTCGGCAACAGCGCGATCTGGCTCGATACGCACGGCGCGGCCGGCGCGCTTGCGCAAACGGCCACCAACGTCGACGCGCTGCTGTTCCGCTTCTTCGATTTCCTGCCGTTGACGCAACTGCTGTCGATCGCCGCGATCGTGCTGATCGCCGTGTTCTTCGTCACGTCCGCCGATTCGGGCGCCTTCGTGATCGACCAGATCGCGACCCGCGGCAACGCACACTCGCCCGTGTGGCAGCGGCTGTTCTGGGCCGTGCTGCTCGGCGTGACGGCGGCGGTGCTGCTCGTCGCGGGCGGGCTCGGCGCGCTGCAGGCGATGACGCTGATCGCCGCGCTGCCGGTCGCGATCATCATGCTCGCGCTGTGCTACGGGCTGTGGCGCGGGCTCGCGGCCGATCGTGCGCACTATTCGCAGGACGTGGCGCCGGCAACGAGCTTCTGGACCGGCCAGCACTGGCGCCATCGGTTGACGCACATCCTGCGGCAGACGACCGAGGCCGAAGCGCGCCAGTTCGTCGCGGAAACGGTCGAGCCGGCGCTGCGCAAGGTTGCCGCCGAATTGCGCGCGAGCGGCGTCGATGCGCACGTGCAGCGCGACAGCGACGATGCGGTGCGGCTTACCGTGCCGACCGCCGAGCATCGCGACTTCGTGTACGGCGTGCGCGTGACGGCGAAATCCGCGGCGGCGTTTCTCGTGCGCGAGGCGGCCGAGCCCGATGCGGCACGCGAGCACGTGTACGGGATCGTCACGTTCTTCGAGGACGGCCGGCTCGGCTACGACGTCGAATACCTGCGCGGCGACGAGGTGATCGCCGACGTGCTGCGCCAGTACGAACGCTACGTGTCGCTCGCCGCCGACAAGCGCACGCATCTGCTGAGCCGCGCGCCGGGACATGCGACGGAGGCCGAATGAGCACGCACGCGGCTCGCATCGTTTCGCCGTACCGGTCGGCCACGCCCGACGGAGCGTCGCGATGAATGCGCTCCTGCAAAGCCGCTCCGCCGACCTCGTCGCGCTCGGCACGCTCGCGCTGCTGTATCTCGGCGGCGCCTGCATCGCGCTGTGGCGAATCCGCGCGGCCGCAGCACGCGGCAAGATCTACTGGATCGTCTGCATGGCACTGCTGACGGGCGGCGCCGTCGCAACGGGCGGCAACCTGTCGCCCGTGCCCGACACCGGTGAAATGCCGCCCGGTTTCGCGCTTGGCGTCGAGGCGGTCCTGCTCGGCCTCGCGCTGGTGGCCGGCGGTTGCGCGTGGCTGATGCTGCGCGCGAGGAAACCCTGACACGCACGCACCGCGCAGCGCGGTTTCCTCAGGCGTGAACGGCGCCGCGCAAGCGGGCCATGCCGGCACCGATGCGCGCTGCTCCGTTTTATCGCCATCACGCTACGCGGACGGCGCGCGCGCCGTCACGAGCCAGCACGCCGCATCGAAGCGCACCTCGGCGCCGCGCACGTAATGCTCGAACGCGGCACGCACCGTGTCGACCACGCGCCGCCGGGTAGCTTCGTCCGCCTCCAGCAGGGCAAGGCCGACCGGACCCAGCCGGGCGATGTACTCGTCCAGCGCGGCCGCGGGCAGCACGCATGCCCTGTCGACCGGCTCGATCTCCACGTCGGCCCAGCCGCTGTCCGCCAGCACCGCCACGATCCGCTGCCGGTCGCCGAACGCGAACTGGCCCGGCGCGCCGGGCTGCCGTGCGGGCAAGTTCGGCAGCAGCGGCGCGGCGGCCCGCTCGGCCGTCGTCATGAACGGGTTGTCGGCCGCACCGCGCCACGCGACGAACCGCATCCGCGCGTCCGGCCGCGCCGCCTGCCGCAGGTTCGCGAACGCCCGGACCGGGTCGTCGAAGAACATCACGCCGAGGCGCGACACGATCAGGTCGACGCTCGCGGGCTCGAATGCATGCGTCTGCACGTCCGCGCGCACGAATCGCGCATGCACGCCGCTGCGTTCGGCACGCGCCCGCGCGGCGTCGATCATCCGCGCCGAGATATCGATGCCCGTGCAGTGCGCATTCGCGCCGAGCCGCCGCGCGATCGCGAGCGTGACGGCGCCGGTGCCGCAGCCGACGTCGAGCACATTGCTGCCGGGTGACACGGCCTCCGCATCCGCAAGCAACGTCTCGAGCGGCGCGAACATCCGGTCGATCGTTTCCTGCACGTCGACCCACGCGCGCCCCGACGGGCCGTTCCACAGGGCGGACTGCGCTTCGTTGGGCCGGCTGGTTTCCATCGTCGACTCCCTTCTGGTTCGTGAATGATGAACCGGACTGTGCTGCTTCAAGCCGGCTTGAAGTCAAGGCCCGCCGGTATGCGCGCGCCGCCGCATCCTGCTTTTCACATTTCTTACATTCGCGCTGCGTATCGTTGACGGCTTTCCTACGGTGCCTCTCATGCGACGATTCCTCACGCGCACCCTGCTCGTGCGCTGCGCTCCCGTTGTTGCCCTCGCCGCGCTTGCCGCGTGCTCGAATCACATCGATACGCCGGACGATCCGGCCAGCGCCTCGGCCAACGTCCAGGCCGCCTGGGTCGAGATCGGCGAGGCGAACCAGGCGATCGCGCGCGTCATCACGAACTACACGCCCGCGTCGGCCAGCGAGCCCCTGTGCCCGCAACTGACCGTCGACGGCAAGCTGTCGCGCATGGCGCTGCGCGCGGGCGCCGCAACGCCGGCCCAGCGGCCGACCGCCAGCGATCCGGCCGATTCGAAGCCGTCGAGCTTCCCGGTCTCCGTCTGCGAAACGACGCTGCCGGCCGGCGCGCAGGCGGCGAGCGTCGCAGGCCGCACGCTGCCGCTGCCGAAAGCGCAGCCGCAGCGCATCGCGATCATCGCGGACACCGGCTGCCGGATGAAAAAGGCCGACAACGCATGGCAGGCGTGCAACGACGCGACGGTCTGGCCGCTGAACACGATCGCGGCCAGCGTCGCGAAGCTGTCGCCCGATCTCGTCCTGCACATCGGCGACTACCACTATCGCGAGAACGCGTGCCCGCCGGACATCGCCGGCTGCAAGGACAGCCCGTGGGGCTACGGCTGGGATACGTGGCAGGCCGACCTGTTCCGCCCGGCCGCGCCGCTGCTCGCGAAGGCGCCGTGGGTCGTCGTGCGGGGCAACCACGAGGAATGCGCGCGCGCGGGCCAGGGCTGGTTCCGCTTCCTCGATCCGCGTCCGTATGCGGCGGCCCGCTCGTGCGACGATCCGGCCAACGACAACAACGCGAACTATTCGGAACCCTACGCGGTATCGCTCGGCGGCGGCTCGCAGGTGATCGTGTTCGATACCGCGAAGGTCGGCCGCACGCCGCTCAAGACGACCGACGCGCAATTCGGCATTTACCAGAAGCAGTTCCAGACGGTCGCATCGCTCGCGTCGAAGGCCGGCATGACGACGACGATCTTCACGAACCATCATCCGATCCTCGCGTTCGCGCCGATCGCCGGCAGCACGCCCGCGCCGGGCAACCTCGCCCTGCAGTCGGTCATGTCGAGCCTCAACGCGCAGGCGTACTATCCGCCGGGCGTGCATGTCGCGCTGCACGGCCACGTGCACGACTTCCAGGCGATCAACTTCTCGTCCGGACACCCGGCGACGATCGTGTCCGGCAACGGCGGCGACAACCTCGACGTCGCGCTGCCCGATCCGCTCCCGGCCGGCCTGACGCCCGCACCGGGCGCCGTGATCGAGCGGCTGTCGCACAACAACAGCTTCGGCTTCCTGATCATGGAGCGCCGCGCGGCGCCCGCGACGGGCTGGGTGTTCCATGCGTATTCGGCGGCGGGCAAGCTGCTCGCGTCGTGCGACCAGTCCGGCACGACGCTCGCCTGCGACAAGACGGGGTTCATTGCGCCGTGAGTGAAGCCGTCCGACGTAACGGCCGCGTGGTGCGCGGCCGGCAGGCGCTGCACACGCTTTCCGTCGCCGTGCTCGCCGGCCTGACGCTCGCGGCCCATGCCGCGCCGGCCGAAACGGTACTGCTCCCGGGTGCGCCGCCGTCGCGCGTCGTCGACACGATCGGCACCGGCACGCCGCAGGTGACCGGCAAGATCGATACGGCCGCCGCGCGCTTCGCGCCCGACCCGACGCTCGTCGCGCTCGGCCGGCGGATCTTCTTCGACCCGCGGCTGTCCGAGCCGCGCGGCCTGTCGTGCGCGGGCTGCCACGATCCGGGCCGCGCATTCGCGCCGACGCTGTCGGCCGCGTCGCTCGCCGGGCCCGGCGTGCCGGAAGGCAGCCGGCCCGGGCGCTTCAGCCAGCGCAACGCGCCGTCCCTGCTCTACGTGCGCTACGTGCCGCGCCGCCACTTCTACCAGGACGACGATGCGCCCGCGCCGTCGCCGTTCGGCGGCCTGTTCGGTGACGGCCGCGCGGATACGCTCGCCGAGCAGATTCGCGGGCCGCTGTTCGATCCGAACGAGATGAACAACCGGTCGCCGGCCGCGCTGCTGCGCAAGGTCAACGCGACGGAACTCGCGGCCGATCTCGCCGCGCGCTTCGGCGCGCCGGTGCGGCGCGATCCCGGGCAACTGGTGCGCGCGCTGGGTTCGGCCGTCGAGGCCTATCTGCAGAGCGACGAGATGGCGCCGTTCACGTCGCGCTTCGACGCGTTCCTGCGCACGCGCACGCCGCTGGCGCCAGCCGAGATGCGCGGCCTCGCGCTGTTCCGGAATCCGGACAAGGGCAACTGCATGACCTGCCATACGCTGTCGGATACGTCGAGCCGCCCGGAACGCTCGCTGTTCACCGATTTCGGCTACGACGCAATCGCGGTGCCGCGTAACCGCGCGCTGCCGGCGAACCGCGACCCGCGCCATTTCGACAACGGGCTGTGCGACACCGCCCGTCGGCTGCGCTGGCCCGAGCCGACGCAGTGGTGCGGCTACCTGCGCACGCCGGGGCTGCGCAACGTCGCGGTCAAGCAGACGTTCATGCACAACGGCGTGTTCACGACACTGCGCGACGCGGTCGCGTTCTACAACACGCGCTCGACCGATCCCGGCTTCTGGTATCACGGCGCCAACAGGTTCGACGACGTGCCGGCCGCCTATCGCGTCAACATCAACGTCAACTCGACGCCGATGAACCGCCGGCCCGGCACGCCGCCCGCGCTGACCGATGCGGAAATCGACGACATCGTCGCGTTCCTCGGCGCGCTGACCGACGCGCGCTACACGGCGGTCGCGGCCGCCCAGGCGCCCGCTGCCCGGATGACGCGTACCGCCGCGCCAGCGCGTTGACCCTGGCCGGACGGCCAATCGCACGCGCACCCGCTTGCGGTCACCGCAAACACTGGTTATATTTACAGTACTGTATTTATGAACAGTGAGGTGCGAGATGGAACATCTGGTCCGTATCGTCAACGAAGCCGATCGCCAAGTGCTGGCATGGCTTCGCGCCCAGGTCGGCGATGCCCGCGTCGAGCGCGCGGCTCGCCAGCTCGGGCATACGCGCAAGCCCTTTCCGTCCGCCGTGTGCCGGTATCTGGGCATGAGCGCGCCGGCCACGCTGCGTCAGGCCGACCGGCCGCGCGCCGCACGCGATTTCTCGGTCGGCGATCGCTACCTGTCGCTGATCCGCCAGCACCTCGCCACACATTCGGCCAGCCGATGAAATGGCGGCGGCTTGCCACTGCGGCGTCTCGGCAAGCCGGAGGGCTCGCGTATTCGCCAGTCCGGCCGGTTGCCGCCGCGCCTATGCTGCCGCCGTGGCCCCCCCCGGACGAGGCGGCCGAGCGTTTCGAACGCCGCTTCGTGCGCCGCATCGAACACGCGCGTGCAGGCCAGCCGGATATAGCCGTCGAAGCGGTCGGAATTCGAGAAGATCGACCCGGGCGCGATCCTGATCCCGCGCGCCAGCGCGGCATCGAACAGCGCCTCGGAGCGCACGCCGTCCGGCAAGGCGATCCACAGCAGCATCCCGCCCAGCGGCTGGTTCATCCGTGTGCCGGCCGGGAAATGTCGTGCGATCGCGTCGATCGTCACGTCGCGCTGCACACGCAGTTGCTCACGAAAGCGATGCAGATGGCGGTCGAACGCACCCGAGCCGACGAATTCGGCCGCCACGGCCTGCAACAGCGCGGCGTTGTGCCGACTATGCGCGAACTTCAGCATCCTCACGCGCGCATGCCAGCGTCCCGCACTCATCCAGCCGAGCCGCATCCCGGGAGCCAGCACCTTGTTGAGCGACGGGCAGTAGATCACCGTGCCGTCGCGGTCCCATGCCTTGACCGGCTTGACCGGCCAGGGCGCTTCGACGAGCTCGCGATACGGCTCGTCCTCGATCACGGCCACGCCTTGGCGCGAGCACAGCGCGACGAGCGCGGCCTTGCGGTCGTCGGGCATCACGCAACCGAGCGGGTTCTGCAGGTTCGGCACGACGACCACGGCCCGAATATCCGGATACACGGTCAGCGCCACTTCGAGCGCCTCGATCGATAACCCGGTCGTCGGGCTCGCCGGGATTTCCAGCGCACGCAGGCCAAGGCTTTCGAGCAGCTGGATCAGACCGAAAAAGGCCGGCGATTCGATCGCGATCGTGTCGCCGGGGCGCGCCACCGCGCGCAACGCGAGATTCACGGCATCGACGCCACCGCTCGTCGACATCACGTCGTCCGGCGTCACCGTCACGCCATACGACAGCGCGCGTTTGGCCATCGTCTGCCGGAATTCGGGCGAACCGCCGACAGGCCCCGCGTCGGTGAGCAACGTGGGTTTGCGCCGCAGCAGCCGGATGGCCAGAGCCTGCAGGCGCTCGGCCGGATACAACGTGGCGAGCGCAGATGCGCCGCCGAAATTCAACGCGTCGGGCACCGTGTTCGCGCGATCGATCACGCGCGACACGCGTTCGTGCAGGCCCGCGAACGGCGGCTCGACGCGCAACGGCGGCCCGTCGCTTTCCGGCAGCATGGCGAGCGTGGCCGCCGCGCGGCGCCGCACAAAGTAGCCCGACCGCGGCCTCGCCTCGCACCAGCCCGTATCCTCGAGCCGCCGATACGTCTGCGTGGCGGTCGACAGGCTCACGCCGTGCTGCGCCATGAACGCACGCACCGACGGCATCCGGTCGCCGGGCGACAGCGTGCCGGCCGCGATGATGCGCCGGTAATGCTCGGCGAGCCGTTCGTAAAGCGGCTCGCCGCCCAGCGGTAATGGCGTACGGGAAGTGTCGGTGAAAGGCGTCATCGAACGATCGTGCCCGCGCGGCCCAGCGCGCGCCAGATACAGATCCGCGAAAAAACCGCCGATACAGCCGTACGAAATCGACGCTTGCACCGCAACAGATTCCCGTCCCCTGAATCTGTCGCGACTGCGCCCGTTTCCCTAACCTGACTGCACGCAATCGCTTCGCCATCGCGAGGCCGCGCAACCGGGAAAAAGGAATCGCCATGCGGACGCAACACATCCGGCTCGACGCAGGACAAAGCCACTTTGCGTGGTTCGACAAGGGCAGCCAGGTGATCGTGCTGGACGGCGCGCTCGCGGTCACGTTGCGTCACGGCGGGCTCGAGTGGCTGCCCGACGCGCCGCAATACATCCGTCGCGTGCTCGACGAAGGCGAGTGTCTGACGTTCGACACGGCCGGCCACGTGGCGTTGTCGGCCGGCGGGGCCGGCGCGGTCAGTACGACGGTCGTGGCGCCTTCGAGCCCGCGAGGCTTGCGCGCGGCGTGGCGCGGGCTCCTGCGCCGGCTGTCCGGGCGAGTGCGTGGTGGCCGTCACGTGCGCGAGCATTCCTGATATCGGAACCTGCCCCGCCTCGATACGCGGTTGGCAGATCCCCCATCATCGCAGCCGACCGAAGGACGCGTTCGGCTCCATGCCGCCTTGCGACCGCCGCAACCTGCCCGGCATGCGGCGGCGGCCACATCAATGGCCGTTCCGGCGGCGCTCGACCCATTCGAACATCGCCATCCCGGCCAGCATCGCGACGACGAACGCGATCCCCTTGACCGACCCGAAGCCGATCGACACGATCGCGGGCCCCGGACAGAACCCCGCCATCCCCCAGCCGATACCGAACACCGCACTGCCTGCGACCAGGCGCACGGTGATCGCGCGCAGCGCCGGCAACCGGATCGGCAGGCCGAGCCACGACCGTGTCCGGCGCTTCGCCCACGCGAACGCGAACACGGCCACGCCCGTCGCGCCGGCCATCACGAACGCGAGCGACGGATCCCAGCGGCCCGCCAGGTCGAGAAAACCGAGCACCTTCTGCGGATTGGCCATGCCCGACACGATGAGGCCGACGCCGAACAGCAGGCCGGCCAGAAACGCGAATGCTGCCTGCATGTCAGCCTCCCAGCACGTGCAGCCGCACGAAGACGGTCGCGAAACCCGCGGCCATGAAGGTCGCCGTCGCGACCACCGACCGCAGCGCGCCGCGCGACATCCCGCACACACCGTGGCCGCTCGTGCAGCCGCCCGCGTACCGCGTGCCGATTCCGACCAGCAGGCCGGCCGCCAGCAGTTCGGGCCAGCCGGCGTCGACCTGCGGCGTCAGCCCGGCGCCGACGACGTGCATCACGACTGGCGCGACGATCAATCCGCCGACGAACGCGATACGCCAGCCGCGCTCCCCCGAACCCGCCGTCAACAGGCCGCCGACGATGCCGCTGATGCCGGCGATCCGGCCGTTGAACGCGACGAGCCACGCGGCCGCGAGCCCGATCAGCGCGCCGCCGGCCAGCGACAGCCATGGCGTGAAATGAAGCGCATCAAGCTGCATCGCGCTTCTCCTTCGCGGCCGCACCGCAGAACTGCTCGTACAGCACGCCCATCACCGCGATCGCGGCCGGGCTGTCGAGCGAATAGTGAATGTTCTTGCCGTCGCGGCGCGTCCGGACCAGCGCGTTGTCCCGCAACACGCCGAGTTGCTGGGACAGCGTCGGCTGGCGGATGTCCAGCCGCGTTTCGAGATCGCCGACGCAGCGCTCGCCCTGCGACAGTTCGCACAGCAGCAGCAGCCGGTCGGGATTCGACAGCACCTTGAGGAGCGCGCACGCCGATTCCGCGGCGGCGCGCATCTGATCGGGCTCGGGCAGCCCGGCGGGAAGCGCGTCGTTCATCGAGGCAGGACATCAATTAAAGAGCCAATATTATATCGATCTATATACTATTGACACCTACCGCGTGCCTGCTAACACCCTCGCCATACACCTTTACCGGTATCGAACCCGTCGATCGCAACGATCAGAAAGCACGGAACCACGATCGAGTGCCTGCGCGCCCGTGCGGCGCCGCAAGTCGGCGGATGGGAGAAAGTGAAGGTCGAGTAATCGGGGCGGCCCGGCGCGAACCGGGCCACCCCGACGCGCAGCGTCACGCGCCGTCGCAGGACGCCGTGCCGTCGAGCATCAGCGTACCGACCCGCGCGGGCACGAGCGGCGTGCGCGGCACCGGCGGCGTCCAGCCGAACAGCGCCTGCGCGGCCGCGCCGCATACGCGGCCCTGGCACGCCCCCATCCCGCAACGCGACTGCAGCTTCGCAGCCGTCCAGCCGGGCGCCTGCGCGACGGCGCCGAAACGCACATCCTCGCAGCGGCACAGCAGCGTCTCCGGCCGCGCGAGCCGGCGAACCGGCTCGCGGATCGCAAAGCGCGCGCGCACGGCATCCGCAAAAGCCTGCCAGTGCGCGCGCCGTGCGACGCGCGCGGCCAGTTGCGCCGTCTGCCCGGTCGCCGCCAGCCCGGCGATCTCGCCTTCGACCATCGCGAGTTCGCTGCCGCCGACGCCCGTGCACTCGCCGGCCGCGAAGCAGCCGTCGCGGCTCGTCCGCTGGTGCGCATCGACCGCCACCGCGCCGTTCTCGATCCGGCAGCCGAGATGGCTCGGCAGCACCGTATTCGGCACGAGGCCGAAACCGCACGCGAGCCGGTCGCAGTCGACGTCGAACGCGCGATCGCCCTGACGGATCCGTACACGTTCGAGCCGCGTGTCGCCGAACGCCTCGACGACGTGCGCATCGGGCCGGTACACGGCCGTGACGAGCTTCGCGGCCTGCGCGAGCTTCGACGGCCAGCGCCACAATCCCGCGCCGAAACCGGCCACGTCGCCCCATGCGGCCTGTTCGAGCACGTGCGACACACGCGCGCCGGCCTGGCGGGCCGTCGCCGCGCTCGCCAGCAGCAGCGGCCCGCTGCCTGCGACGACCGTGCGCTGCCCGCGCACGTCGAGGCCGTACTTGATCAGCGCCTGCAAACCGCCCGCACCGGTGACGCCCGGCAGCGTCCAGCCCGGAAACGGCAGCAGCAGCTCACGCGCGCCGCAGCAAAGAATCAGCGTCCGGAAATCGAGCAGCAGCCCGCGTTCGTCGTCCTCGAGCAGCAGCGTGCCCGGCTGCGTTTCGGCGACGATGCGCGTCGCCGCGAGATGCGTGACGTTCGGTTGCCGCAGCACGGCGAGCCGTTCGGCGGCGGCCGGCACCGGCGCGGCCGCCGCCCCTTGCCGCCAGATCTGCCCGCCCGCGCGCGGATTGTCGTCGACGATCGCGACCGTCGCGCCGCCTTGCGCGGCGGCCCGTGCGGCCGACAACCCGGCCGGGCCCGCGCCGACGATCGCGACGTCGACGCTCAGTCGTTCCTGTTTCATCGCGTACGCTCCACCTGCATCCCGTCACGGCACAGCGTCTGGCAAGCCAGCCGGCGCCGGCCGTCGATCGTCATCCGGCATTCCTGGCAGATGCCCATCCCGCAAAACGGCGCACGCGCCGCGCCCGTGCACGACACGCGGGTCGTGTCGTCGCCGCTCGCCGCGACGGCGGCCGCGACGGTCGCGCCGTCGGCCACCGTCAGCGCGCGGCCGTCCAGGTGAATGATCATGAAAGCGCTCCGGCTACGGGGGACGTCGTCAGGAAACGTCCCGGCAAATACGGTTCGACATCGATCGGCGGCCGCTCGCCGGCCATCAGCGCGGCGACGAGCCGCGCGCTGCCCGGCGCGGTCGTCACGCCGAGCCCTTCGTGCCCGACCGCGAGCCACACGCCCGGGCGCGCCGGGTGCTCGCCGAGCAACGGCAGGCCGTCGGGGCTCGCGGAACGGAAGCCCGTCCACGATCGGATGCCGTTCAGGTCGGCCAGACCGGGCAGGTAGCCCACCGCGCGGCGCAGCATCCGCGCGAGCACGGGCGGCTCGACACGCGCATCCTCGGTGTCGAACTGGCGCGACGAGCCGATCAGCAACTGGCCGGTCGGCCGCGGCTGCACGTTGAACGCGACCGACGTGCCGTCGCTCGCATGCGCGCTTGCCGCATAACCGAGCTCGACGAGCTGGTGCGACACGTGGCCCGGATAGCGATCGGTAATCAGCAGATGGCCCTTTTTCGGGCGCAGCGGCAACTCGGGCAGCAGCGTGCGCGCCGCAACGCCGTTCGCGACCACCACACGCTCCGCGCGCAGCGTGTCGCCGCTCGCGAGCGTCACGCTCGGCCCGTCGACGGCGACGGCCCGGTCGCGGCGCAACGTGATGCGCGGTGCGCGCTGCAACAGCCAGGTCGCGGTCACCGGCGCGTAGAGAATCGCGTCGCCCGGAACCTTCAGCGCACCGCCGAGCCCCGTGCGCAGCATCGGCTCCAGTCGCGCGAGCGTCGCCGCGTCGATCAACTCGCCGGCCACGCCGTGCGCGGCAAGCGTCGCCTGCTTCGCGCGTGCCAGATCCATCTCGTGCGCATCGGCCGCGAGCCACAGCGTGCCGCAATCACGGTACGCGCAGCCTTCGGGCATCTCGCCGCTCAACGCCTGCCACAGTTCGATCGAGTAATGGCTCAGCGCAAGCTCGGCCGCGTTGTCGTCCATCGCGACGAGGTGGCCCATGCCCGCCCCGGTCGCGCCGCCGCTCGCATCGTCGACGACCAGCACGCGCAGCCCGCGCTGGGCGAGTTCGTGCGCGCACGCCGCGCCGACGATGCCGGCGCCGATCACGACGACGTCGGTCTTCGTGTCGCTCACGACCCGATGCCCCAGCCGAACGGATCGTCTTCCTCGATCAGCAGCGTCGCTTCGGCGCTCAGGTGCGCGCTGCCGCGAATCGTCGGGACGATGCCGCCGTCGGCCTGCTCGTAGCTGGCGTGGAACACGCTGCCGATCACGCTCGCCTGCCGCCACACGGCGCCCGGCGCGAGCTTGCCGTCGGCCGCGAGGCACGCGAGCTTCGCGCTGGTGCCGGTGCCGCACGGCGAACGGTCGTACGCGAGGCCCGGGCACAGCACGAAGCTGCGGCTGTCGTGCTCGGGATCGTCGGCGAACAGCTCGATGTGGTCGATCTCGCCGCCGTTCGCGCCGGTGATGCCCGCGCGTTCGAGCCCTTCGCGCACGGCCGACGCGTACGCGGTGAGCGCCGCGACGTTGTCGCCGGCGACGCGCTGCCCGTGGTCGCTGATCAGGAAGAACCAGTTGCCGCCCCACGCGATGTCGCCCTTCACGGGGCCATATCCCGGCACGTCGAGCGCGACGCCCTGCGCATGGCGATACGCGGGCACGTTGCGCACGCTGACCGACAGGTCGTCGTGCAGCGTCGCCTCGACGGTGCCGACGGGCGTCTCGATCCGGTGCACGCCGGGTGCGATGCGGCCCATGTGATGCAGCGTGCGCACGACGCCGATCGTGCCGTGCCCGCACATCCCGAGATAGCCGCTATTGTTGAAGAAGATCACGCCGGCCGCCGCATCCGGCGACACGGGTTCGCACAGCAGCGCGCCGACCAGCACGTCGCTGCCGCGCGGCTCGAGGATGCACGCGGTGCGGTAACGGTCGTGCTCGCGCGCGAGCACGTCGCGGCGCTCGGCCATCGTGCCGCTGCCGAGCGACGGGAAACCGGACACGACGAGCCGAGTGGGTTCGCCGCCCGTGTGCGAATCGATGATCTGGATGCGCTTCATCATGAGCCGTCCGAAGTGGGGAAAGGAGCATAGCTTCCTCCGTCGCGCGTCCGTCCGCTTGTGGCTTTTCGATGAGGACGACGACGAAATCGGCATAGTGCGGCGCGCCCCTCGCGCCCCTGCCGGCCGCTGTGCCGATTTCGTCATTTTGCTCCGCGATACGACTCAAGCGTGATGGGCGTTTGCGCGGCGATACTGGTTGCCACACCGACACCCCTGTCGGCCGACCGATACGAACGTAGGAGATTTCAGTGAGCCGCAAAGCCATTCAGTGGACCGGGGTTTTCCCGGCCGTCAGCACCCAGTTCAAGCCGGACTTTTCCCTCGACATCGACGCCACGCACCGCGTGGTCAAGAACCTGGTGAACGACGGCGTGTCGGGCCTCGTGGTCTGCGGCACGGTCGGCGAAAACACGTCGCTGTCGACGAGCGAGAAGCTCCAGGTAATCGAGGCCGCGCGCGACGCGGCCGGCGGCAAGATCCCGGTGATCGCCGGCATCGCCGAATTCACCACCGAATTCGCGCGCAACACGGTGCGCGAAGCGCAGCGCGTCGGCGTCGACGGCGTGATGGTGATGCCCGCGCTCGTGTACTCGGCGAAGCCGCACGAAACCGCCGCGCACTTCCGCGCGGTCGCTACGAGCACCGACCTGCCGGTGATGGTCTACAACAACCCGCCGATCTACAAGAACGACGTGACGCCCGACGTGCTGATCGCGCTGCAGGATTGCGAGAACATCGTCTGCTTCAAGGATTCGTCGGGCGATACGCGCCGCTTCATCGACCTGCGCAACGCGGTCGGCGATCGCTTCGTGCTGTTCGCGGGCCTCGACGACGTCGTGGTCGAGAGCATCGCGGTCGGCGCCGAAGGCTGGGTGTCGGGCATGTCGAACGCGTTCCCGAAGGAAGGCGAGACGCTGTTCCGCCTCGCGAAGCAAAAGCGTTTCGACGAAGCGCTCGCGCTGTACCGCTGGTTCATGCCGCTGCTGCACCTCGATGCCCGCCCCGACCTCGTGCAGTGCATCAAGCTGTGCGAAGAACTGGTCGGCCGCGGCAGCGCGATCACGCGTCCGCCGCGCCTCGCGCTGCAGGGCGACACGCTCGCCGAAGTGAAGGCGATCGTCGCGAAGGCGCTCGACACGCGCCCGGCACTGCCCGACGTCGGTCTCTGATCGACGCCTCCGCGGCGGCACGCAGGCTTCCCAGGCCGCACGCCGCCTCCGGTCCGGCATTGGCCCGCGGGCCCGTTTGCGCCGGCGCCCGCCCGCGCCGCACGTGAACGGCCCGCGGCCCGCCCCGGTCGTTCGAACCGGGCGACGCCGGCCGGCCGGCGTGCGCGCTGCTCCGTCGGAGCGCGCGCGGCTCGCGCCGGCACCGCCCTTCCCCCCAGGAGACAAGCCCATGCCAGGCCAAGGCAACGCTCACCCGTCTGTCCCGCTTTCCCGTTCCGCGGCCCCCGACGCGGGTCACGGCAAATTCAAGAAACAGCTGTCGCTGACCGATCTCACGTTCATCGGTCTCGGCGCCATTTTCGGTTCGGGGTGGCTGTTCGCCGCGAGTCACGTGTCGACGATCGCGGGCCCGGCCGGCATCTTCTCGTGGCTGCTCGGCGGCTTCGCGGTGCTGCTGCTCGGCATCGTCTACTGCGAACTCGGCGCCGCGCTGCCGCGCGCCGGCGGCGTCGTGCGTTATCCGGTGTTCTCGCACGGCCCGCTGCTCGGCTACCTGATGGGCTTCATCACGCTGATCGCCTTTTCGAGCCTGATCGCGATCGAAGTCGTCGCCGCGCGCCAGTACGCGGCCGCGTGGTTTCCGGGCCTGACGGCCGAAGGCTCGAGCGACCCGACGACGCTCGGCTGGCTCGTGCAGGCCGCGCTGCTCTGCTTCTTCTTTTACCTGAACTATTCGAGCGTGAAGACGTTCGCGAAGGCGAACAACATCATCAGCATCTTCAAGTTCATCGTGCCGCTCGCGGTGATCGGCGTGCTGTTCACGTTCTTCAAGCCCGCGAACCTGACCGTGCAAGGCTTCGCGCCGTTCGGCATGCCGGGCATCGAGATGGCCGTGTCCGCCGGCGGCATCATCTTCGCGTACCTCGGGCTCACGCCGATCGTGTCGGTCGCGAGCGAGGTGCGCAATCCGCAGCGCACGATCCCGATCGCGCTGATCCTGTCGATCCTGCTGTCGACACTGATCTACGTGCTGCTGCAGCTCGCGTTCATCGGCAGCATTCCCACGGCGATGCTCGCCGCCGGCTGGCACGACGTAAGCAAGGCGTTCTCGCTGCCGTACCGCGACATCGCGCTCGCGCTCGGCGTCGGCTGGCTCGCGGTGATGGTCGTCGCCGACGCGATGATCTCGCCGAGCGGCTGCGGCAACATCTACATGAACGCGACGCCGCGTGTCGTCTACGGCTGGGCGAAGACGGGCACGTTCTTCAAGGTGTTCACGCGCGTCGACGAAGCGTCGGGCATCCCGCGTGCGGGCCTGTGGCTCACCTTCGGCCTCGCGATCTTCTGGACGCTGCCGTTTCCGTCGTGGGAAGCGCTGATCAACATCGTATCGGCCGCGCTCGTGCTGAGCTATGCGGTCGCGCCGGTCTCGGTCGCCGCGCTGCGCCGCACCGCGCCCGACCTGCCGCGGCCGTTCCGTGCGAGCGCATTCGGCCTCACCGGCCCCGCTTCGTTCGTGATCGCCGCGCTGATCGTCTACTGGTCGGGCTGGAGCACCGTGTCCTGGCTGCTGGGCCTGCAGATCGCGATGTTCGTCATCTATCTCGCGTGCCGCCGCTGGGTGCCGACCGCGCACCTGAGCCTCGCCGAGCAAGTGCGCTCGTCGGCGTGGCTGATCGCGTTCTATGCCGCGATGATCGTGCTGTCGTATCTCGGCGGCTTCGGCGGCACGGGCCGCCTCGCGCATCCGTACGACACGGCCGTCGTCGCGGCCGTCGCGCTCGTCATCTACTACTGGGGCGCCCGCACCGGCGTGCGTGCCGACAAGCTGCGGCTCGACGACGACGAGGACTGACGCGCCCGCGCCCTTTTCCATGCTCCCCGCGGCCGGGCGCACCACGCCCGGTCCCTGCTTTTTCCGAGGAAAACCATGCAACTCACAGGTCAACTGCTGATCGGCCAGTCCGCCGTCACCGGACAGAACGGCACCCTCCACGCGATCGCCGCCGCCACCGGCGAACCGCTCGAACCGGCTTTCGGCGGCGCGAGCCTGCACGACCTGGAGACGGCCTGCGCGCTCGCCGACGACGCGTTCGACATCTATCGCGAAACGTCGCTCGACGCCCGCGCCGCGTTTCTCGACGCGATCGGCCGCCACATCATGGCGCTCGGCGACGACCTGATCGAGCGTTGCGTCATCGAGACGGGGCTGCCGCGCGCACGCGTCGAAGGCGAACGCGGCCGCACGGTCGGCCAGCTCGCGCTGTTCGCGTCGCTCGTGCGCGACGGCGGGTTTCTCGACGCGCGGATCGATCCGGCGCGCCCCGAGCGCAAGCCGCTGCCGCGTGTCGACCTGCGGCTGCGCAACGTCGCGGTGGGGCCCGTCGCCGTGTTCGGCGCGTCGAACTTCCCGCTCGCGTTCTCGGTCGCCGGCGGCGATACGGCGTCGGCGCTCGCGGCCGGCTGCCCGGTGATCGTGAAGGCCCATTCCGCGCATCCGGGCACGTCGGAACGCGTTGGCCGCGCGATCCAGCAGGCCGCCCGCGAATGCGGGATGCCGGCCGGCGTGTTCTCGCTGCTGTTCGACGCATCGCGCGAGATCGGCCAGGCGCTCGTCGCCGATCCGCGCATCAAGGCCGTCGGCTTCACCGGCTCGCGCCGCGGCGGCGTCGCGCTGATGCATATCGCGGCCGCGCGCCCCGAGCCGATTCCGGTCTATGCGGAAATGAGCTCGATCAATCCCGTGCTGCTGTGCCCCGCCGCGCTCGAGGCGCGCCACGAAACGATCGCGCCGCAATTCGTCGCATCGCTCACGCTCGGCGCCGGCCAGTTCTGCACGAACCCCGGCCTGGTGCTCGCCGTCGACGGCCCCGCGCTGCGCGCGTTCGAAGCCGCGGCGGCCGATGCCGTGCGCACGGCGGCCGCACAGACGATGCTGACGCCGCCCATTCATGCGAGCTATGCGCAAGGCGTCGCGGCGCTACGCCATCACGATGCGGTCGAGCTGCTGGCCGAAGGCGTGGAAGGCGGCCGCCATCAGGCCCGTGCGGCGCTGTTCGCGACCTCGGCCGACGCGTTCATCGCGCACCCTGAACTGCGCGACGAAGTGTTCGGTCCCGCATCGCTGATCGTCCGCTGCGCGGATGCCGATACGCTGCATCGCGTGCTGAAGTCGCTCGAAGGCCAATTGACGATCGCCGCGCACCTGGCCGACGGCGACGCGGCGCTGTTCGCCGCGCTGCGCCCGACGCTCGAACGCAAGGCCGGCCGCATTCTCGTCAACGGCTTCGGCACGGGCGTCGAGGTCGGCCACGCGATGGTGCACGGCGGCCCGTTCCCGGCGACGTCCGACACGCGCACGACGTCCGTCGGCGCACGCGCGATCGAGCGCTTCCTGCGCCCGGTGTCGTACCAGGACCTGCCGGATGCGCTGCTGCCGGACGCGCTGCGCGACGGCAATCCGCTGCACGTGCCGCAGCGCATCGACGGCGTGCCCGCGCCGCGCGAGGTGAATCATGACTGAGCAAACCGCCGAAGTCGTCCTGTCGCTCGCTGAAGTCCATGCGCTCGCGCTGCGCGTGCTGACGCACCACGGGATGTCCGACGCGCATGCGCGGGCCATCGCCAGCGTGATCACGCAAGGCCAGCGCGACGAGTGCCATTCGCACGGCGTGTACCGGCTGCTCGTCTGCGTGCGCTCGCTGAAAAAGGGCAAGGTCGATCCGCAAGCCGTGCCGACGCTGCGCAAGCTGTCGTCGTCGATCGTCTCCGTCGACGCGCATCGCGGCTTCTCGCTGCTGAGCTTCGAAACCGGGCTGCCGGTGCTCGTCGAGATGGCGAAGCAGCACGGGATCGCCGCGATGACGATCAACCACTGCTACCACTTCTCGGCGCTGTGGCCCGAAGTCGAGGCGATCGCCGCCGAAGGGCTGGTCGGCATCGCGATGAACCCGAGCCATAGCTGGGTCGCACCGGAAGGCGGCCGCGAACCCGTGTTCGGCACCAATCCGATCGCGTTCGCGTGGCCGCGCCCGGGCGGCGAGCCGTTCGTGTTCGATTTCGCGACGAGCGCGATCGCGCGCGGCGACATCGAGCTGCACGCCAAGCAGGGCAAGGCGATTCCGTCGCACTGGGCGATCGACGCCGACGGCCGGCCGACCACCGATCCGAAGGCCGCGCTGCAGGGCGCGATGCGCACCTTCGGCGGCCACAAGGGCTCGGCGCTCGCGGCGATGGTCGAATTGCTCGGCGGCGCGCTGATCGGCGACATGACGAGCCGCGAATCGATGGATTTCGACGAAGGCGTCGGCGCGACGCCGTGCCACGGCGAGCTCGTGATCGCGTTCGACCCGAAGGTGTTCCTCGGCGACGATCTCGACGCGGGGCTCGCACGCGGCGAACGGATGTTCGAGTCGATCGTCGCGCAGGGTGCGCGGCTGCCGTCGCAGCGGCGCTTCGACGCCCGCGCGCGCAGCATCGCGAACGGCGTGCGGGTTCCGAAGGCACTGTACGACGAGATCCTGACGCTGCTCGACTGACGCCCGGGCGCGGGGGCGGCGCGCATTCGTCGTCGACGCGCAGGCGTCTGCGCCGCTTCCCGAACCGGCCAGGCGGGCAGCACGCCGCCGCCCCGCCCGTCGCGCGGCACCGGCCCGTCGCCGGCCCATGGCCGCCACGCCCGCGGCGGCTGTGGGATAATTGACGGGTTTGCCCAGGGCGCAGCTCAAGAGGTTGTTCGCACGGGCGCGAGAGAGGCCTTTATTCCCGTGCCTCCACCCTTTTCCCGCGATCTTTCTTCAGCAACCACAATGCCCACTTACCGTTCCAAAACCTCCACCGCCGGCCGCAACATGGCAGGTGCGCGCTCGCTGTGGCGCGCCACCGGCATGAAAGACGACGATTTCTCGAAGCCGATCATCGCGGTCGTCAACTCGTTCACGCAGTTCGTGCCCGGGCACGTGCACCTGAAGGATCTCGGCCAGCTCGTCGCGCGCGAGATCGAAGCCGCCGGCGGCGTCGCGAAGGAATTCAACACGATCGCGGTCGACGACGGCATCGCGATGGGCCACGACGGCATGCTGTATTCGCTGCCGAGCCGCGACATCATCGCCGACTCGGTCGAGTACATGGTGAACGCGCACTGCGCGGACGCAATGGTGTGCATCTCGAACTGCGACAAGATCACCCCGGGGATGCTGATGGCCGCGATGCGCCTGAACATTCCGGTGATCTTCGTGTCGGGCGGCCCGATGGAAGCCGGCAAGACGCGTCTCGCGAACCCGGTCACCAAGGCCATCGAAGTGAAGAAGCTCGACCTCGTCGACGCGATGGTGATCGCGGTCGATCCGTCGTATTCCGACGCCGAAGTCGCCGAAGTCGAACGCTCGGCCTGCCCGACCTGCGGTTCGTGCTCGGGCATGTTCACCGCGAACTCGATGAACTGCCTGACCGAAGCGCTCGGCCTGTCGCTGCCCGGCAACGGCACCGTGGTGGCCACGCACGCCGATCGCGAACAGCTGTTCAAGCGTGCCGGCCGCCGCATCGTCGAACTGACGCGCCAGCACTACGAGCAGGACGACGAACGCGTGCTGCCGCGCTCGGTCGGCTTCAAGGCGTTCGAAAACGCGATGACGCTCGACATCGCGATGGGCGGCTCGACCAACACGATCCTGCACCTGCTGGCGATCGCGCAGGAAGCCGGCATCGACTTCACGATGAAGGACATCGACCGCCTGTCGCGCGTCGTGCCGCAGCTGTGCAAGGTCGCGCCGAACACGAACAAGTACCACATCGAGGACGTGCATCGCGCCGGCGGCATCATGGCGATCCTCGGCGAGCTCGACCGCGCCGGCAAGCTGCACACCGACGTGCCGACCATCCACGCGCCGACGCTGAAGGACGCGCTCGACCAGTGGGACATCGTCCGCACGCAGGACGAAGCGGTCCGCACGTTCTACCAGGCCGGCCCGGCCGGCATCCCGACGCAGGTCGCGTTCAGCCAGAACACGCGCTGGCCGAGCCTCGACCTCGATCGGGCCGAAGGCTGCATCCGCTCGTACGAGCATGCGTTCTCGAAGGAAGGCGGCCTCGCCGTATTGACGGGCAACATCGCACTCGACGGCTGCGTGGTGAAGACGGCCGGCGTCGACGAGAGCATCCTCGTGCTCGAAGGCACGGCGCATGTGACCGAATCGCAGGATGAGGCAGTCGAAAACATCCTGAACGACAAGGTCAAGGCCGGCGACGTGGTGATCGTGCGCTACGAAGGCCCGAAGGGCGGCCCCGGCATGCAGGAAATGCTCTACCCGACCAGCTACATCAAGTCGAAGGGCCTCGGCAAGGCCTGCGCGCTGCTGACGGACGGCCGCTTCTCGGGCGGTACGTCGGGCCTGTCGATCGGTCACTGCTCGCCGGAAGCGGCAGCAGGCGGCGCGATCGGCCTCGTGCGCGACGGCGACAAGATCCGCATCGACATCCCGAACCGCACGATCAACGTGCTGGTGTCGGACGAGGAACTGGCGCGCCGCCGCGAGGAGCAGAACGCGAAGGGCTGGAAGCCGGCGCAGCCGCGTCCGCGCAAGGTGTCCGCCGCACTGAAGGCGTACGCGAAACTGGTCATGTCGGCCGACAAGGGCGCCGTGCGCGACCTGTCGCTGCTCGACGACTGACGCAAAGGGCGCATGCCGGCGATCGGTTGCCGGCCACGCAACCGACCGCAAGCCCGAATCGAAAGCCGCTCTCCGGAGCGGCTTTTTTTCGTCCGGCGCACGGGGAGATCCGCGGCGCCGGCGACGTCAATGACGGAATTCCTCGGGGCCGCCACCGCCCCCGCCGCCTCCGCCGCCGTGGTTACCGCCGCCGTTTCCGCCGCCTTGAGGCCGCGCGTAACCGCCGCCGCCCCCGCCTCCCTGGCGCACCGGCGGCGGCATCGGCCGCGCCTCGCCACCCGGCGCGGGCTGCGGGCGCACCACGGCCGGCGGCGGGTTGGCGGGACGCGCGTTGCCCGCGCCTCCCGGCATCGGTGAAGGCGCCGGCGCTGCCGGTGGCGGTGTGCGAATCGCGCCGTTCCAGCCGCCGCGTGCGGCCGACGGCCGCGCGTCGTGCACGGGCGGCGGGCCGCCCGGCGCACCCTGCATCGGCCCGCCCGGCTGCGGACGGCCTTGTCCCGGCGGCATGCCGCCGGGGCCGAGCCGCGGCTCCGGACGATGCGCCCAGCGATCGCGGTCGTGGTACCACGGCCGGTGCCGGTAATAGCGATCCCAGTACGCGGCGATCGCGAATCCCGTCACCGGGACCCCGATGATCGCGCCGTATTCGAGCAACGGTACGTAGCTGCCCTGGTACGGATATTCGAGCAACTGCGCATCGATCCAGCCGCGCACGCCCGGCAGCGCGACGTCGCACCACGAGTAATCGCTCAGGCAGCCGAATACGTCCAGCGCGGTATCGGGCGGGATCTGCGCGACCACCGGATAATCGGGCGCCGGCCCGGCAAACAGCTCGGCCGGCGAATTCGTGTAAGCGCTGCTCTGCGCGTCGGCCATGCCCGGCGCGGCCGCCAGGCCCACCAGGACGACGCACAGGCTGCGGACAAACGTATTTCTCATGATGCTCTCCCGCGCGGTGCCGCCGCGCGCCGGCCGATGCCGATCAGTGCCGATGGCCGCCGCCCCAGTGGCCGCCACCCCAATGCCCGCCGCCCCACGGACGATGCCAGTAGCCGCCGCGCCCGCCCCAGTATCCGCCGCCGCCCCAGCGGCCCCAGAAGCCGATCGTGACGGGTGGCCCGTACCAGCCCGGGTAATACGCGGGGGCGTAGTATGGATACGGCGCCGGCACATAGGCCGGCGCGACATATACCGGCGCCGGCGCTTCGACGTAGTCCGGGGTGGCTGGTACCGTGGAAGGGGCCGGACCGGGCGTGGCCGGCGCAACCGGAATTTCACGCTGTGACACCGTCGCGGGCGCCGGTGCGTAATAAGGCGCATAACCGTACGGGCTCGTGTAGTAGCAGCCGCCGAGCGTCAGCGCGGCCAGCGCGATGACGGCAGGCCTCGCGGCGGGAATCGGGTTCATCTCGTGCTCCGGCAGAATCCGCGCGCCGCCGCCGGGCGCGCGCCTGACTCTAGCTTACGTCCCCTGCAGATTTCCGCGCGTATGATCGGTTACTTTTTGTTTCCTGGCCCGGATGGCGCGGGCACGCGGTGTGCTGCTCGTCCGCGGCGCCCACGTTGAAGTTGGCGCAAATGCCCTCAACTTGAACGATGTCAGGCTGACCGGCGCGGACGAGCGTTCGCGAGCAACCGGCCACCGCAAACCGGCGAGCTTCGGCCCGCCCCGACAGGAACGCGGCTCGCGCCGCCATCGACATGACTACGCCACGCCCCACTTCCCGGGCGGACACACCGCTCGATCCGATCATCCAGTTGCTGGCGCTTGCCGGCGAACAGGGTTATCTGACACACGCCGACCTCGTCGACGCGCTGCCGCCCGAAAGCGACAGCCCCGATGCGCTCGACGTCGTGCGCGCCGCGCTTGCCGACATCGGCATCGCCGTGCTCGACGAGCCGGCCGCGCCCGCACCGTTCGCCGCCGCGGCGCCGGTCGACGTCGATCGCGACACGCTCGACGAAGGCCGGGCCATGCTCGGCGAACTCGCACGCGGCACGAGTGCGTCGACCGATCCGCTCGCGCTCTACATGCGGCGCATGCAGGCGGTGCCGCTGCTGACGCGCGAAGGCGAAATCGTGCTCGCCCGCGAAATCGAGACGGGGCGCCATCAGGTGCTGCACGCGATCGCGGGGTATCCGGCGGCGGTCGACGCGCTGCTTGCGCGCCACCGGGCAACGGGTGCGGCGGCTGCCACCGGCACGACTGAGGACGAAGACGGCGACACGTCCGAACCCGCCCGCTACGACGTGCTGCAGGCAGCCGTCTCGACGTTGCGCGACGCGTTGCACGCGCATGGCTTCCGTTCCGACGCCTATCGCGACGCGCGCAACGCCATGGCCGCCCTGCTCGGTTCGCTGCCATGGGCGGCCCCGGCCATCGACGACGCCAGCCGCGCCGTGCACGCGCTCGCGACCGCGCCGCACGACGCCGCGACGGGCGAAGCCGCCCGCTTCGACGCGGTCGCGCGGCGGGCATTGGGGGCCGCGCTGCGCGACGGCCAGCAGAAAGTGCGCGACGCGACGCGCGCGATGCTCGAGGCAAACCTGCGGCTCGTGCTGTCGATCGCGCGCAAGCACATGAACCGCGGCGTCGACCTGTCCGATCTCGTGCAGGACGGTTGCCTCGGCCTGATGCGCGCGATCGAGAAGTTCGAATACCGGCGCGGGTTCAAGTTCTCGACCTATGCGACCTGGTGGATTCGTCAGGCGATCACGCGTGCCGTTGCCGATCGCTCGCGCACGATCCGCGTGCCGGTACACGTCGGCGACCAGTACCAGCGCGTGCAGCGGCATGCGCTGCGCTTTCGCCAGCGCACGGGCCGGCGGGCGACGCCTGCCGAGCTCGCGGCCGAAACCGGCCTGGCCGAGGACAAACTGCGCGCGGTGCTCGCCCTGCCGGCCGAACCGGTGTCGCTCGACACGCCGCTGCCCGACGCGGACACCGGGCTCGTGGAACTGATCGAGGATCAAACCTCGGCCAGCCCGTTCGAGCGACTGGCCGACACCCGCATGCGCGACTGCGTGCGGTCGCTGCTCCGGTCGGTCACGCCGGCCGAGGCCGACGTGCTGAGCCGGCGGTTCGGCCTCGGCGGCGCCGAGCCCGATACGTACGACGCGATCGCGCAGGACGCGGGCATGTCGCGCGAACGCGTGCGGCAGATCGAGAAACGGGCGCTCGCCGCGCTGCGCACGGCAGCCGAGGCCGAGAACGCGCAGTCGTTCCTCGACGCGTAAGCGCACCCGCGCCGCACGGTCGTGCCGCCAACCGGCACGACCGTGCGCTTCGCGCATGTGCTACGTTTGCCATTGACGTGCATCAAGTTTTCTTCGTCGCGTGCCGCGACAATGGTGGAAAAGGCCGACCGGCGCATCGTTCGCCGCGTCCATTCCGTTTGAGCTTCCCCAGGTCCCTCGCCATGCAGACGACCGCCAGCCAAACGTTCGAGGAAAACCGCCACATCGCGACCTGCCTGCGCGAGGCCGCGCAGCGGCTGGCCGACCAGGGCGCGAATCCTTACCGGGTCGCCGCCTACCGCGCGTCGGCCGAGACGGTCGAGGCGCTCGACCGCGATATCCGCACCGTGTTCGAATCCGGCGGCATCGACGCGCTCGGCGCGCTGCCCGAAATCGGCACGGGCGTCGCGCAGGCGATCGCCGAGTTGCTGGTGACGGGCCGCTGGCGCCAGCTCGACCGGCTGTGCGGCGACGCCCAGCGCGCGTCCGCGTTCGAAGCCGTGCCGGGCATCGGCCATGCGCTCGCGCTGCGCATCCACGACCTGCTGCACATCGATACGCTCGAGGAACTCGAACGCGCGGCTCGCAACGGCCAGCTCGAAACGATCGCGGGGGTCGGCCCGCGGCGCGCGGCCGGCATCCGCACCGCGCTCGACGACGTGCTGAGCCGGCGCCGGCGCTGGCAGGGTCACATGCAACATGCCGGCCCCGGCACGGAGCCGCCCGTCGAACTGCTGCTCTATATCGACCGCCAGTACCGCCACAAGGCGGCCGCCGGCATGCTGCCGACGCTCGCGCACCGGCGCCTGAACGCGGACGGCTATGTGCCGCCGCCGGTGATGCACATGACCAAGGGCGGCTGGCATTTCACCGCGCTGAGCCTGCATGCCGCGATGCGCACGCCGGAGGCCGACCGCCCGACGGACTGGGTCTCGCTCTATTTCTACGACGCCGTGCAGCGCGAGCACCAGCGCACCGTCTTCACCGAAACGTACGGCTCGCTCGTCGGCAAGCGCATCGTGCGCGGACGCGAGATGGAATGCCGCGTGTATTACGCGGGATGAGTCAGTCGTCCGAGGTTTCGTCGACGTCGAACGCCACGTCGAGCACGGACGCGATCTCGCGACAGGCACGGATGAGCGCGCGTGACCGGCGTTCGGCATGTGCCACGCCGAGATCGAACCACGTCGAATGCGTGACGTATGCGCCGACCGCTCCCCGTTTCGGCACGTCGAACCGGAACGTCACCATGTAGTCGCCGTTCCAGCGAACCGGCATCACCATCGTGAGTCGCAGCCCCGTGATCGCACCGTGGCGAAACCGGAAGCTGTCGTCGCCCACGCGAAACCCCGACCACGCGCCGTCGTCCGACACGAACACGGTCAGCGTTTCGTCCGCCGGCGGCGACAGGCCGTCCGCCGGCGCCAGTTCGGCCGCCCGCACCATCGCCGCGCCCGAACCGTCGCGCCCCGCCTCGACTTCCACGAACGCTTCGATCGCCTGCTTCGCCTTGTCGTAGAAACGACGCGCGACGCCGCTGTGCGCGGCGCCGGCAATCAGAACCAGTTGCTTGAATCGCGCATGCTCGCCGTATCGAAGCTGCACGCCGGGCGCGTCGCCCGCCTCGTCTTCGGGCTCGGCCTCGCGGCCATCGGCGGGTTCGGCCGGTACGGTCGCCCCAGGCTGCCCGCCGGCCCCACGCCGCCGTTTCACCGCCGCGGCGCCCCACGTCAGCAGCATGGTCTGCGCCGCCAGCACCCCCGCCATCGTCGCGCACCCCGCGAGAAACCCGTAATGCGGCCCGACCTTCGATGCCGCATACGCGGCCGGAAGCACATAAAGCACAAGCAATGGCACGAGCAATATCGACACGCGGCAACCCCGTTGTTTTCCGTGTTCGTTTTCGACTTTCGGCCGGACTGCGACTGCCACCCGCGCATCGCGCGCGCTCACGGCCTACGCACCGTCCGTCTTCGTGCGACGCGCCGGATGACGATGCGCGGCGATGCGCAGCAGCTTCCGGAACGACGGACATTCGAGGTGGCTCGGCGCCGGGCACACGGCCGCGTGCCGCAGCATGTCGCGCACGGCGCCGAGACGGCGGATCGTGCGGTCGAGTTCGTCGGCCTTGCCGTCGAGCTTCGCGCGATCGATCGCGGGCTGGCCGTCCGTGCCGACCATCGCGAGGATGTCGTCGAGCGAGAAACCGGCCTCGCGGCCGAGCGCGATCAGTGCCAGACGCTCCAGCACCGATTCGTCGTATTGCCGCCGCAGCCCGTGCCGGCCGACCGGAACGATCAACCCTTTTTCCTCGTAGTAGCGCAGCGTCGACGCGGGCAATCCCGAGCGCCGCGCCACCTCGGCAATGTCCAGACAGCTCATGCTTGACCTCAAGTGAACTTGAAGTTGCAAGATAGTGACTCGACTACGCGAACGCAAGCCGGAAACGCCATGAAACCGCCCCGTATTGCGCCGCGCCACGCAGCGGCCATCGTACGGGGCGGGTCCCTGGGTCGCGGTGTTCGCGCTCGCGGTGCCGGTCCGTTGAACACCCGGCATGACACGAGCCGCGCCGGGTAGCGCTCGCTCAGCCGGCCGCCGGTGCGCCCGAACGGGCGCCCGCGTCACTCCCCGCCGCAATCGATCAGGTTGTGACGCACGCGTCCGAGCAGCCGCACCAGCGTATCGCGCTCGTCGGACGTGAAGCCGCGCAGCCCGTCGTCGGCGACGGTATCGCCCACTTCGAGCATCTGCGGAAAGATCTCCCGCGCCTTGTCGGTCAACCGGATCACGAACGCGCGGCGGTCGTCGTCGTTCGCGATGCGTTCGATCCAGCCGTAGCTTTCCATCCGGTCGAGCAGGCGCGTCAGCGAGATCGGCGTGATCTCGAGCCATTCGGCCAGCCGCGCCTGGTTCATCTCGCCCTTCCACGTCAGGTACGCGAGCACGCGGCTTTGTGCCCGCGTCAGCCCGATGCGCTTCGCGCGCCGGTCGAACAGGCGTCCGTTCAGGCGAGCCACGTCGGCGATCAGGTAACCGATCCGGTTCTCGTAAGTCTTGTCCATCCGCCGATTATAGGGTCAAGCCGCCGGCGGGCCGCGGCTCGCTCCCAGGCGATAAGTGGCTTTATAATAAGCATGCTTATAATTTGAACCATACCGGATCGCCGCCCACGGCGATCGCCCGACGGAGACACCCGCTTGAACCCCGCCGCCGACGCCCCCGCCTCGCCCGCCCTGAACCGGCCGATGCTGACCCTGTCGATCATGCTCGCCACGCTGATCCAGACCCTCGACAGCACGATCGCGAACGTCGCGCTGCCGCACATGCAGGGCACGCTGTCCGCGTCGCAGGACGAAATCACGTGGGTGCTGACCTCCTACATCGTCGCCGCGGCGATCGCGACGCCGCTCACCGGCTGGCTGTCCGACCGGTTGAGCGTCAAGCGGCTGCTGATCGTGTCGATCGCGGGTTTCACGGTGGCGTCGGCGCTGTGCGGGCTGTCCGAGACGCTCGTGCAGATCGTCGGCGCGCGGCTGCTGCAGGGCGTGTTCGGCGCCGCGCTGGTGCCGCTGTCGCAGTCGATCCTGCTCGACATCAACCCGCGCGAGAAACAAGGCCAGGCGATGGCGATCTGGGGGATGGGCGTGATGGTCGGCCCGATCCTCGGCCCGACGCTCGGCGGCTGGCTCACGGACAGCTACAACTGGCGCTGGGTGTTCTTCATCAACGTGCCGATCGGCGCGTTCGCGCTCGCCGGCGTGATGACCTTCCTGCCGGCACGCGCGCCGCGCCCGCACGTGAAATTCGATGCGTTCGGCTTCGCGACGCTGGCGCTCGCGATCGGCGCGTTCCAGGCCATGCTCGACCGCGGCGAACAGCTCGACTGGTTCGGTTCGTACGAGATCCGCATCGAGGCGCTCGTCGCGGCGCTCAGCTTCGCGTTCTTCCTCGTGCATACGGCGACCGTCGGCAAGGCATCGTTCTTCAAGTCGGAGCTGCTGCGCGACCCGAACTTCGCGACGGGTACGCTGTTCATCTTCGTCGTCGGCGCGGTGTTGTACGCGACGCGCGCCCTGCTGCCGCCGATGCTGCAGAACCTGATGGGCTACCCGGTCGCGACGACGGGCCTCGTCACCGCGCCGAGCGGCGCCGGCACGATGATCGCGATGCTGCTCGTCGGCAGGCTGCTGAAATACGTGGATGCACGGATGCTGCTGCTCGCGGGGCTCGCGATTTCCGCGCTCGCGCTATGGCAGATGATGCAGTACACGGTCGTGCTGTCCGAATCGGACATCGTGTGGCCGGGCGTGGTCCAGGGCTTCGGGCTGGGGCTCGTGTTCGTGCCGCTGAGCGCGCTGTCGTTCTCGACGCTGCCGCCGGAGTTGCGCGCGGACGGCACGGCCACCTACAGCCTGATGCGCAACATCGGCAGCAGTATCGGCATCTCGATCGTGCAGACGCTGATGACGCGCAACACGCAGGTCGCGCATGCCGACCTCGCGACCCACATCACGCCGTTCGACCCGGCCGTGCAGGCGCTGGCCGGCAGCCGCCTCGACATCGCGCTGCTCGATCGCACGATCAACCAGCAGGCGGCGATGATCGCTTACCTGAACGACTTCAAGCTGATGTTCGTGGCGACGCTGCTGATGATCCCGCTGTTGCTGCTGATCCGCCCGCCGCAGAAAACGGCGAGCGTCGACGTCGCGCACGCGGCGATGGACTGACGGGCGCGCATGCGCCCGTCCGACGCCGCGTCAGACCTTCATCGTGCCGGTCCGCACGTAGCGCTCGTGCCACGACAGCGCCTCGGCGAGCAGGTGCGGCGTGTGCTTGCCGAAGCTCTCGCGCGACGCGCGCTCGAAGTAGTCCTCGAGCATCGGCCGGTAGTCGGGATGCGCGCAGGTCGCGATGATCTTGCGCGCGCGCTGCTTCGGCGACAGGCCGCGCAGGTCGGCCAGGCCCTGCTCGGTGACGACCACCGCGACGTCGTGCTCGGTATGGTCGACGTGGCTCGCCATCGGCACGATCCGCGAGATCGCGCCGCCCTTCGCGGTGCTCGCCGACATGAAGCACGACAGATAGCCATTGCGCGCGAAGTCGCCCGAGCCGCCGATACCGTTCTGGATCTTCGTGCCCATCACGTGCGTCGAGTTCACGTTGCCGTAGATGTCGGCCTCGATCATCCCGTTCATCGCGATGCAGCCGAGGCGGCGCACGAGCTCCGGATGGTTGCTGATCTCCTGCGGGCGCAGCACGATCTTTTCGCGGAACGTCGCGATTTCGTCGGCGAAGCGCTGCACGGCGGCCGGGCTCAGCGACAACGCGGTGGCCGACGCGAAGCTCAACGTGCCGTCGTCGAGCAGGTCGAGCATGCCGTCCTGGATCACTTCGGTATAGGCCGTCAGGTTCGAGAAGCCGGCCGAGCTGAGCTCCGCGAGCACCGCGTTCGTAATGTTGCCGACGCCCGACTGCAGCGGCAGCAGGTTTTCCGGCAGGCGGCCGCGCTTCACTTCGTGGCGCAGGAAGTCGATCAGTTGCAGCGCGATCTGCTTCGACGTCGCGTCCGGCGCGGAGAACGCATTGCTGCGATCGGGCGCGTCGGTCTCGACGATCGCGACGATCTTGTCGGCCGGGCAGCGCAGGTACGGCTCGCCGATGCGGTCGTCGCTCTTCGTCAGCGGAATCGGCTTGCGATGCGGCGGCAGCGCGGTGCCGTAATAGATGTCGTGCATCCCGTCAAGGCCGAGCGGCTGGCGCGCATTCACCTCGAGGATCACGTGCTTCGCGCGTTCGAGCCAGGTCTTGTTGTTGCCGATCGACGCGGACGGGATCAGCAGCCCGTCCTCGCGGATGCCCGCGACCTCGACGATCGCGACGTCGAGATCGCCGTACAGCCCGAACCATGCGTACTGCGCGACGTGGCTCAGGTGGACGTCCTGGTAATCGACTTCGCCGCCGTTGATCTTGTCGCGCAGCGTCGGGTCGGACTGGTAAGGCAGCCGCATCGAGATGCCGTTGGTGCGGGCGAGCGCGCCGTCGAGTTCGGGCGCGGTCGACGCGCCGGTCAGCACGTTGATCCGGAAGTCCTCGCCGCGCGCGTGCGCCGCGTCGATATGGGCGGCAAGCGCGGCCGGGACGGCCTTCGGATAGCCCGAACCGGTGAAGCCGCTCATGGCGACGGTCATGCCGGGACGGATCAGCGCGGCGGCTTCGTCGGCGGTGCGGACGAGCGAACGCAGGGCGGGAGCGAGGATGCGTGATGAAGACATGGCAGGTTTCTGACGCTGGGGTCTGTCGTTGACGTCGCGGGGGGTGTCTCCTGAGCGACATGAAGCCCTTGGGGCCGCGCGGGGCGGCCGGCACCACAGGCATGGCCGGAGTATCGCAGAGGCCGTCGCCGCGAAATGTCCGCTGGATGCAAAAGATCCTTACCGAATATGCCGGGTATCGAACGACCGTTCTGTGACAGTCGATCCGCGCCTCCCGATGCACCCGAAAGGTGCGCGAAAGCATCGGAGCGAATGGCCGGACGACGATCGCCAACCGTCGCGCATCAATCGGCGGATTTCCATTGCAATTCGCCGCCCGACATCGGCAATGGCCGATGAAGTCGCGGCGCGGCCGATTGTCGCCCGACGATGCTTTGCCGGACCTGACGCACGTCAACGTCGCATGCGCTGCGCACGGCTCGCCGCCGCGCGCGAAAATCTCCGCCGCATCGGCCCGCGAGGCCCGCCCGTCCTTGACAGCGGCGTGACGCGAACCACACTGGAAGACGGGCCCGGCGACGCCGCCTGCCATCCCGATCGGCCGCCCTGTCGCGCATCCGGCTTCGGCGGGCCGATACGTGCAAGACGCGGTAACACTCCCGCATGTCAGGACATTGATCGAATAAAAAGCAACAAATTACAATTCCGTATATATTTCGCCGATGGACCAAAGAAAAACCGCCACACGCGCCGAGCCCCCCCCCTGCCACGCACCTGGGATGCGCGGCTCGCGCGCTCGCTTGTCCGACCGCTCGTCGATACGCCGGTCACCCCGAATCACCTGACTACCCTTCGTCTGCTGATCGGCCTCGCCGGTGCCTGGTGCCTTGCGCACGGCGGCTTCGGCTGGAGCAATGCCGGCGCGTTCCTGATCGTGCTGTCGAACTTCGTCGACCACACCGACGGCGAACTCGCGCGCATCAGCGGCAAGTCCAGCATGATCGGTCATTTTTACGATCTCGCGGCCGATGCGCTCGTCACGGTCGCGCTGTTCGTCAGCATGGGGCTCGGCATCGTCGCCCAGGGCGGCCAGATGGCCGCGTCGCCGGTGCTGCTGGGCGCGGTGGCCGGTGCGGCCGTCGCGCTGATCTTCTTCCTGCGCATGCGGATCGAATCGATCGCCGGCAAGGCCGGCACCAAGCAGGCGTTCGCAGGCGGCTTCGAAACCGAAGACGTGCTGTACCTGCTGCCGATCGTGACGCTCGTCGACGGCGTCGAGCCGTTCCTGCTCGCGGCATCGATCGGCGCCCCGCTGTTCGCCGCATGGGTCGTGATCGACTGGTGGCGCATCGTCCGCCGTGGCAACGCTCCGCAGAATTCAACCGAAATCCAGGCTTCCAAATGACTCCTAGCACGCGCGACGACTCCGTGCTGAGCCCGGCACGCCCCGCGCCCGTGCGCGCGGCCGCGGCCGACCCCGATCGCACCGTGGCCGACCGCGTCGGCCGGCTCGACCTCGACCGCCTGCGCGGCGACTACACGCGCCAGGGCTCGTTCCTGTACCTCGACACGTTCCTGCCCGCCGACGCGCACGCGAAACTCGCGAGCGCCGCCCGCGCGATGCAGGCCGGCCTGAACCGCAATTACCTGCCCGGCCACAAGCAGGGCGGCAGCGTGAGCCGTCATACGATCGACGAGCAGGCGCCGTACATCGCCGAGCTCTATCGCTCGAAGGCGCTGATCGGCTTCCTCGAGAAAGTCACGGGCGACAAGCTGATGCTGTCGCCGGACGACGATCCGCACGCGTACGCGCTGTATTACTACACGAAGCCCGGCGACCACATCGGCTGGCATTACGACACGTCGTACTACGATGGCCGTCGCTACACGCTGCTGATCGGCGTGATCGACGAATCGTCGTGCCGGCTCGACTACGAGCTGCACACGCGCAACCCGGACGTCGCCGACGAACCGGGCTCGGTGCAGATCGCCGACGGCGGCATCGTGCTGTTCGACGGCGACAAGCTGCGTCACCGCATCACGCCGCTCGGCCAGAACGAGATGCGCGTGTCGCTCACGTTCGAATACGTGACGAACCCCGGCATGCGGCCGTGGAAGCGCTTCATCTCGAACATGAAGGACGCGATCGCGTATTTCGGTTTCCGCCAGGTGTTCAAGCAACTGGCGACGCGACGCACGACCGGGTCATGACGCGCGCGGGCCTCATCCTGCTGTCCCTCGGGACCGCACTCTTCATTGCACTCCTTGCCTGGCAGGGCATCGGCGCGGTCGCGTCCACGTTCCTCGCGGCCGGCTGGGGTCTCGCGCTCGTCGCGGCGTTCCATGTCGTGCCGCTCGTGATCGATGCGACGGCGATCTCCGCCATGTTCCGCCGCGGGCAGCCCGGTGCCGATCTCGGCAACGCGCTGCGCGCGCGCTGGGTCGGCGAATCGGTCAACAGCCTGCTGCCCGCCGGGCAGATCGGCGGCCCCGTGCTGATGGTGCGCCACCTCGCGCAGCGCGGCACGCGAATGGCCGACGCGGCGGCGGCCGTAACCGTCAGCACGACGATGCAGGCGCTTGCCCAAATGGCCTTCGCGTTGATCGGCGTCGCCGCATTCAGCCTGTATGCGACGCACGAGTCGGTCGCGCACCTGCGCACGCCCGCGCTGATCGCGACCGGCGTGCTCGGCGCGCTTGCGTTGCTGTTCTACGCGGCGCAGCGGCGCGGGCTGTTCGGCCGCGGCCTGCGCCTCGCGTCGAAGCTGCTCGGCCCGCGCGACTGGTCGTCGCTGGCCACGCGCGCCGATGCGATCGACGACGCGGTCGGCGCGCTGTACCGCGATCGCGCGAAGGTCGCGAAGACGTTCGCGCTGAGCCTCGTCGGCTGGATCGTCGGCACCGCGGAAGTGTGGCTCGCCCTGCACTTCCTCGGGCACCCGGTGAGCTGGCTCGACGCGCTGCTGCTGGAAAGCGTCGGCCAGGCGATCCGCGGCGCGGCCTTCGCGATCCCCGGCTCGCTCGGTGCGCAGGAAGGCGGCTACCTGCTGCTCGCCCCGCTGGTCGGACTGCCGCCCGACGCGGCGCTCGCGCTGTCGCTCGCGAAGCGCGCGCGCGAACTCGCGCTCGGCCTGCCCGGGCTGCTCTATCTGCATTTCAGTGAAAGAAACTGGCAGCGGCGCCGTGCGCCGCAGCCGCTCGCCGACTGATCGTTCAGATCGCCGGCTTTTTGGTTGGAGAACCCATGCGAGCCATCATTCTTGCGGCAGGCCTCGGCTTGCGCCTGCAACAACCGCCCGAAGCGCAGTTCCCGAAGTGCCTGCTGCGCTTCGACGACGTGTCGCTGCTCGAGCGCCATCTGCGCGTACTCGACGCCGCGGGCGTCGACGAGATCGTGCTCGGGCTCGGCTTTCAGCACGAGAAGGTCGAGCAGGAAATGAAGCGCCTCGGCCGCCAGGCCGAGATCGTGATCAACGACCGCTACGACCTCGGCAGCGTGCTGACCGTGCATACCGTCGCCGATGCGATGACGCGCGGCGGCGACGTGCTGCTGATGGACGCGGACGTGCTGTACGACGAGAACATCCTGCATGCGCTGGTGGCCGATGCCGACCAGGCGGTCGACCGCCTGCTGATCGACCGCGACTTCGAGGCCGGCGACGAGCCCGTCAAGCTGTGCCTGAAGAACGGCGTGCCGGTCGAACTGCGCAAGCAGCTCGCGGTCGACCTCGACTACGACACGATCGGCGAATCGGTCGGCTTCTTCCGCTTCACCGAAGGCACCGCCCGCCGCCTCGCGACGATCGTCGCGGGTTACGTCGACAGCGGCCGCGCGAACCTGCCGCACGAGGAAGCCGTGCGCGACCTGCTGCTCGAAGGCGGCCATTCGTTCGACGTGGCCGACGTCACCGGCTCGCCGTGGATCGAGATCGACTTCCCGAACGACGTCGCCCGCGCGACCCAAGACATCCTCCCCCTGATTCAACGCACGACCGCAGGAGCCGCACGATGAACGCACGCGAACCCAACTTCACCGAATCGCGCAGCGCGCGCCTGCGCCGCATGCTCGTCAGCAGCGACCTCGAATTCCTGATGGAAGCGCACAACGGCCTGTCCGCGCGCATCGTCCGCGAAGCCGGCTTCAAGGGGATCTGGGCGTCGGGCCTCGCGATCTCCGCGCAGTTCGGCGTGCGCGACAACAACGAAGCGAGCTGGACGCAGGTCGTCGACGTGCTCGAATTCATGGCCGACGCGAGCGACCTGCCGATCCTGCTCGACGGCGACACCGGCTACGGCAACTTCAACAACGTGCGCCGCCTCGTGAAGAAGCTCGAACAGCGCGGCATCGCGGGCGTGTGCATCGAGGACAAGCAGTTCCCGAAGACGAACAGCTTCATCGGCGGCGAGCGCCAGCCGCTCGCGGAAATCGACGAGTTCTGCGGCAAGATCAAGGCCGGCAAGGATTCGCAGACCGATCCCGACTTCTCGATCGTCGCGCGCGTCGAGGCGCTGATCGCCGGCTGGGGTATGGACGAGGCGCTGCGCCGCGCGAACGCGTATGCGGAAGCCGGCGCCGACGCGATCCTGATCCACAGCAAGCTGTCGCGCCCGGACGAGATCCTGCAGTTCGCGCGCGAATGGAGCGGCAAGGCGCCGCTCGTGATCGTGCCGACCAAGTACTACAGCACGCCGACCGACGTGTTCCGCCAGGCCGGCATCAGCACCGTGATCTGGGCGAATCATCTGATCCGCGCGTCGGCATCCGCGATGCAGGCGACCGCGCGCGAGATCCACGAAAGCGAAACGCTGATCAACGTCGAGGACCGCGTGGCATCGGTCAACGAGATCTTCCGCCTGCAGGACGCCGACGAGTACTCGGCGGCCGAGCGTATCTACCTGTCGTCGTCGTCGCGCGCGTCGAATGCCGCGATCGTGCTCGCCGCGAGCCGCGGCAAGGGCCTCGAAGCCGTGACCGAAGACAAGCCGAAGGTCATGCTGCCGGTCGCCGGCAAGCCGCTGCTGCGCTGGCTCGTCGACGGCTTCAAGACGCACGGCGTGAACGACATCACCGTGGTTGGCGGCTATCGCGCCGATGCGATCGATACGTCGGGCATCAAGCTCGTCGTCAACGAGCGCCACGCGCAGACCGGCGAGCTCGCGTCGCTCGCCTGCGCGGCCGAACGCCTGACGGGCGACACCGTGATCTCGTACGGCGACCTGCTGTTCCGCAGCTACATCGTGCGCGACCTCGCGGAGAGCGAGGCCGAGTTCAGCGTGGTGGTCGATTCGTCGCTCACCGAGACCAATCAGAGCGTGCGCGACTTCGCCCTCTGCTCGGCCGCCGACGATCGCGGCCTGTTCGGCCAGAAGACCTACCTGCAGCGCGTGTCGAGCGACGTTGCCGCGGGCACGCCGCACGGCCGCTGGATCGGCCTGCTGAACGTGCGCGGCGCCGGTGTCGAGCGCCTGAAGGCGATGCTCGCGACGCTGCAGGCGCGCCCTGATTTCGACACGCTCGACATTCCGTCGCTGCTCAACGAACTGATCGCCGCCGGCGAGAAGATTGAGGTGCAGTACGTGCACGGCCACTGGCGCGGGGTCAACGACCTCGAGGACTTCCGCCGCGCGGGCGACTTCGCGCACGGCCAGACGCCGCTGTCCGAACCGGGCGCCGGCAACGGGGGCGCGCAATGATCGAAGCGGCCCAGTTCGTCGAGGCCGCGCGCGAACGCGGCTTCGACTGGTACGCGGGCGTGCCCTGCTCGTACCTGACGCCGTTCATCAACTACGTGCTGCAGGACCCGACGCTGAACTACGTGTCGGCCGCGAACGAAGGCGACGCGGTCGCGCTGATCGCGGGCGCGACGCTCGGCGGCAAGCGCGGGATCGCGATGATGCAGAACTCGGGGCTCGGCAACGCGGTGAGCCCGCTCACGTCGCTGACCTGGACGTTCCGCCTGCCGCAGCTGCTGATCGTCACGTGGCGCGGCCAGCCGGGCGTCGCCGACGAGCCGCAGCATGCGCTGATGGGCCCGATCACGCCCGCGATGCTCGACACGATGGAGATTCCGTGGGAGACGTTCCCGACCGACCCCGAACAGGTCGGCCCGGCACTCGACCGCGCGATCGCGCACATGGACGCGACGGGCCGCCCGTACGCGCTCGTGATGCAGAAAGGCAGCGTCGCGCCGTATGAACTGAAGGCGAACCCGGCCGCCAAGCCGCGCGCGCATGTCGCCGCGCAATCGTCGTCGCGCGCCGTGTCGGCCGATGCATGGCCGACCCGTCACGACGCGCTGCGGCGCGTGATCGCGCACACGCCGGTCGATTCGACCGTCGTGCTCGCGTCGACCGGCTTCTGCGGCCGCGAACTCTACGCGCTCGACGATCGCCCGAACCAGTTGTACATGGTCGGCTCGATGGGCTGCGTGACGCCGCTCGCGCTCGGCCTCGCGCTCGCGCGCCCCGACCTGCGCGTGGTCGCCGTCGACGGCGACGGCGCCGCGCTGATGCGCATGGGCGTGTTCGCGACGCTCGGCACCTACGGCCCGGCCAACCTCACGCACGTGCTGCTCGACAACGGCGCGCACGAATCGACGGGCGGCCAGGCAACCGTATCGCAGCATGTGTCGTTCGCGGGCGTCGCGGCCGCATGCGGCTATGCGTCGGCGCTCGAAGGCGACACGCTCGACGTGCTCGATGCGACGCTGGCCGCATCGGGCGACGGCGCCCAGTTCGTGCGCGTCGCGATCCGCACGGGCGTGCCCGACGGCCTGCCCCGCCCGACCGTCACGCCGGTCGAGGTCAAGACCCGTCTGATGCGGCACATCGGCGCCACGCAGACCGAAGCACACGTTGAAGGAGCCCATTGATGCTGCTGCTGAACCCCGGCCCGGTCACGCTCACCGAGCGCGTGCGCCGCAGCCTGCTGCAACCCGATCTGTGCCACCGCGAAAGCGAATTCTTCGATCTGCAGGATGAGGCGCGTGCGCGCCTCGTCGCCGCGTACGAACTCGACCCGGCCGAATGGACGGCCGTGCTGATGACGGGCTCGGGCACGGCGGCCGTCGAAAGCATGATCGCGGCGCTCGTGCCGCAGGACGGCAAGCTGCTCGTGATCGAGAACGGCGTGTACGGCGAGCGGATCACGCAGATCGCGACGCAGTACGGCATCGCGCACGACGTGCTGAAGCATGAATGGATGCAGGCCCCGGATCCCGCGCAGATTGCCGCGCGCCTCGACGCGGGCGGCTACACGCACGTCGCGGTGATCCATCACGAAACGACGACGGGCCGCCTGAACGACCTCGGCGCGATCGCGGAAGTCTGCCGCGCGCGCGGCGTGAAGATGCTCGTCGACGGCGTCAGCAGCTTCGGCGCGGAAGCGATCGACTTCGCCGGTGGCGACATCGATGCGGTTGCCGCGACCGCAAACAAGTGCCTGCACGGGGTGCCTGGCGCGGCGTTCGTGATCGTGCGACGCCGCGCGCTCGCGAAGGCTGCAAGCCGTACTTACTATCTCGATCTCGGCCGTCTCGCGAAGCTGCAGGATCAGCGGAACACGCCGTTTACGCCGTCCGTGCATGCGTACTATGCGCTCGTCGAGGCGCTGCGCGAATTTGATGAAGCCGGCGGCTGGCGTGCGCGCCATGCGCATTACAAGGCGCTCGCCGATCAGGCGCAGGCCGGGCTCGCTGCGCGCGGGATGCCGCTGGTGCTGCCGGAAGGCGCGTCGTCGGTCGTGCTGCGCGCGTATCGGCTGCCGCAAGGCGTCACGTACGAAGCGCTGCACGACGGGCTGAAGGCGCGCGGCTTCGTGATTTACGCGGGGCAAGGCGGGTTGTCGAAGGAACTGTTCCGGATCTCGACGATGGGCGCGATTCAGGCGGCTGACGTCGAGCGGTTGCTGGAAGGGTTTACGGCGCTGACGCGTTAAACGGCCGCCCTTTCTCGTCGATCGAAGGCCCGCAAGGGCCTTTTTTCTGGTTCGAGGAATTCCACGGGTGTCGTGCGTCGACCCATCTCGGTCGTACGACGCCGGCCGCTTCCAAAGCACCGCCCCCTCCCGTCGAAAGGAGGGCGAGGACGCCAAACGGCCAGCACCGATGCAACCCTTTGTCATTGGTGCAGGAACTCCAGCACCATCCGGTTGAATCGCTCCGCGTGCTCCCATTGCGCCCAGTGCCCGCAGCGCCCGAACACGGTCAGATCGGCGTTCGGCATCCCCCAAACGAGCCGCAGCCCGACATCCATGGGCACGAAACGGTCATCGCGTCCCCAGATCACGAGCGCCGGCGCCTGAATCTCGTTCAGTCGGTGACCGTAGTCCGGAAACTGCTTCGGATTGGCCGCCAGACTCTTCACGAAATTCTCGAGATGATCGCGCCGCGCGAGCATATTATCGAGCCGCGTCTGCATCAGCTCTTCGGTCATCGTGCTCGCGTCGTAGACGAACACATTGAGCATCTTCTTCAGGTTCTCGAGCGTCGGGGCGCGATACAACCCTTGCAGCAGCTTGATGCCTTCGGTCGGCATCGGCACAAACTGGCTCGGACCGCCCGTGCCGCCGCCCATCAGCACCAGCTTGCCGACGCACTCGGGATACGACAGCGCGAAGGCCACCGCGCTATGCCCGCCCATCGAGTTGCCGACGAGATGCGCGCGCTCGACGCCGAGCGCATCCAGCACGCCCTTCAGCACGCGCGCGTTGAGGTCGGAGCGAGAGCCGGTACAGACGATCGAGTCGCTCTTGCCCCAGCCGGGACAGTCGACGAGGATCACGCGATAACCCGCATTCGCGAACGCGTCCACATTGCGATGGAAGTTCGCCCAGCCGCTCGCGCCCGGACCGGAGCCGTGCAGCAGAACGAGCGCTTGCCCGCCCGCGCCGGTGTCGTTGTAGTGCACACGCAGTTCCCTGCCGCCTTCCATCACGTTCATGTACTTGCTGGTCGCGGCTTCGGTATGAATCACGGTGTCAGTCATGTCGATGTCCTTCGTCAGATCGATTCGGTTCCAAGGGTGTGCGAGCCGTTGGTCGACTCGCGCGGAGATTTCGCGACCACGGTGAGCGCACCGAGCGCCGCGATCACGATGAGCGGAATGCTCGAGATCACGAGCATCGACGCGCTCTGGCCTAACGCCAGCAGTTGCCCGGCGATCAGCGGGCCGACCATCGATCCCACCCGGCCAACGGCCACCGCCGCGCCGACACCCGTGCCGCGCACGCGCGTCGGATACGTTGCACCGGCGAGCGCATACAGCACCGACTGCGTGCCGACGAGAAACAGCCCCGCCAGCAGGCCGCCCCATGCCATCGACACGCTGCCCGTCGCGCTGGCGAGCGCCAGTAACGCAGTCGCGATGCCCGTGTACATGCCGACCACGACCGGCCGCTTGCCAATGCGATCCATCAACCCCGCGATCACGATTGCGCCGACGCCACCGCCGATGTTGAACATCATCTGCACGATGCTCGCCTGTACCGGCGTGAGGCCGCGCGAGAGCACCATCGATGGCAGCCAGTTCATCAGGAAGTACAGCACGATCAGCGTCCCCAGATAGCTGATCCACAGCGAGAGGGTCGTCGCCGCGCGCCCGTCACTGAAGAGCGCGCGCACGATGCCGTCCTTCGACTCGCGGGTCGCGCCCCGGCTTGCCGCGACGAAGTACGTCGACTCCTTCAGGAAAATCGCCAGCAGCGGCAAGGTCAGCAGCGGCCCGATCCCGCCGACATAGAAGATGTGCCGCCAGCCCTCGGCGCCCGGGCTGACGATGCCGATCACTGCCGCGAGCGCCGCACCGAACGGCATGCCGCAGTACATCGCACCGACCGCCGTGCTGCGTCGCCCGGGCGCCGCCGCTTCCGCGCACAGCGCGATCAGGTTCGGCATCGCGGCGCCCAGGCCGAGGCCCGTGAGAAAACGCGCGATGAGCAGGCTCTGCAGATCCCACACCTGAGTCGTTGCAATCGAAAATATCCCGAACAGCGCGACCGACATCATCAGCACGCGCTTGCGGCCAATGCGATCCGCGAGCCTGCCGCCAATCGCCGCACCCGGCAACAGGCCGAGCGCGCCGATGCCGAATGCCCAGCCGAGCTGCGCGACGGCGAGATGGAACTCGTGTGCCATGCGCGGCGCGGCGACGCCGGTGGATTGCAGGTCGAGACCCTCGAGGAGGGCAACCGCGAGGCACAGCCCGATGGTGATGGCGCCGCCGGCACGCGGGGGAGAAGCCGTTGACGTTTTCATTGATGTCTCCAGGTTGAACGATGCGGCGCTCTTCACGGCGCCTGGCATACGCGTGTGGTTCAGGCGCTGGCTTCGCGCTTCTTCAGATCGAGCGCAACGTCGACGATCATGTCTTCCTGACCGCCCACCATGCGTCGCTTGCCCAGTTCGACGAGAATGTCGACCGCTTTCAGGCCGTACTTCTTCGCCGCGATTTCGGCATGCCGCAGGAAGCTCGAATACACGCCCGCATAGCCGAGCGCGAGCGTTTCGCGGTCCACGCGCACCGGCCGGTCCTGCAACGGGCGCACGAGATCGTCGGCCGCGTCGAGCAGGCGATATAGATCGGTGCCGTGATGCCAGCCAAGGCGCTCGGCCGCCGCGACGAACACTTCGAGCGGGGCATTGCCCGCACCCGCCCCCATGCCCGCCAGACTCGCATCGATGCGGTCGCAGCCCTCCTCGACCGCAACGATCGAGTTGGCCACGCCGAGGCTCAGGTTGTGATGGGCATGCATGCCCGTGTGGGTCTCGGGGCGAAGCACGGCCTTGAGCGCCTTGAAGCGCGCACGAATGTCGTGCATGTTCATCGCGCCGCCCGAATCGACCACGTACACGCAGGTCGCGCCATAGCTTTCCATCTTCCTCGCCTCAATCGCGAGGTGGTCAGGCGTGGTCATGTGGCTCATCATCAGAAAGCCGACGGTGTCCATGCCGAGGCTGCGCGCATACTCGATGTGCTGCTTCGAAATGTCCGCTTCCGTGCAATGGGTCGCGACACGGACGACACGCGCGCCCGCGTCGTACGCGGCCTTCAGGTCGTGGATCGTGCCGATGCCGGGCAGCAGCAGTGTCGCGATTTTCGCGTGCTTGACCACATCGGCCACCACCTCGATCCATTCCAGATCACTGTGCGCGCCGAAGCCATAGTTGAAGCTCGAACCCTGCAGGCCGTCACCGTGTGCGACCTCGATGCTGTCGACCTTCGCCTCGTCCAGCGCGCGGGCAATGTCCTGCACGTTCCGAATCGAATACTGATGACGGATCGCGTGCATGCCGTCGCGCAGCGTCACGTCGGAGATATAGAGTTTCTTGTCCATGATCGGGTGCTCCCTGCTTCAGGCGTTCACAACCGACGCGGCCATGCGTTCGGCCGTTGCCAGCGCGGCGGAAGTCATGATGTCGAGATTGCCCGCGTAGGCCGGCAGATAATGGGCCGCGCCTTCCACTTCGATGAAGATCGAGGTCTTCAGTCCGCTGAAATGGCCGAGTCCGGGAATATGCAACGGCGCGTCGGAGGGGATGTCGTCGAACTGCACGGACTGCTTCAGGCGATAGCCGGGCACATAGGACTGGATGGCAGCGGCCATCTCGCCAACCGACGTTTCGATCAGCGCCCGGTCTGCCGCCTCGGACAGCACATAGACCGTGTCGCGCATCATCAGCGGAGGCTCGGCCGGGTTGAGCACGATGATCGCCTTGCCCTTGCCGGCGCGGCCGACCGCTTCGATCGCCTTCGACGTCGTCTCCGTGAACTCGTCGATGTTGGCGCGCGTGCCGGGTCCTGCCGACTTGCTGCTGATCGATGCGACGATCTCCGCGTAATGCACCCTTGCGACCCGCGACACGGCGGCGACCATTGGAATCGTCGCCTGTCCGCCGCACGTGACCATGTTCACGTTCGGCGCATCGAGATGCGCGTCGAGGTTCACCACCGGTACGCAGTACGGGCCGATGGCGGCGGGCGTCAGGTCGATCACGCGAATGCCGGGCTTGAGCGCGCGCAGGAACGCGTCGTTCTTCACATGCGCGCCGGCCGACGTCGCATCGAACACGAAGTCGATCTCGTCGAACACGGGCAGGCGCGCCAGCCCTTCCACGCCTTCATGCGTCGTCGCCACCCCGAGCCTTGCGGCGCGCGCGAGGCCGTCCGAGGCAGGATCGATGCCGACCATCGCCGCGACTTCGAGATGCCTGCTGCGGCGCATGATCTTGATCATCAGGTCGGTGCCGATGTTGCCGGATCCGATGATCGCGGCTTTGCACCTGGTGTTCTCTGTTGCCATGGGAATGTCTCCGTCCGTCATTCGCTGAAACTGGCGCGCACACTGCCGAGCCCTTCGATATGCGCCGTATAAGTGCCGGCCGCCTTCACCGCGACCATCGGGCCAAGCGCGCCCGTCAGCACGATGTCGCCCGCGCGCAGCGGCGTGCCGAGTCGAACCATCCGGTCCGCGAGCCACGCCGCCGCATTCAGCGGATTGCCGAGGCACGCGCCGCCATTGCCGCGTGACAGGACTTCGCCGTCCTGCGTGAGCGTCATTGCACAAGCGGTCAGCTCGATATCGCGCAGCAGGACCGGGCGGCTGCCGAGCACGAACAGCGCGCTCGACGCGTTGTCCGCGACAGTGTCGAAAAACCGGATGTCCCAGTCGCGGATGCGACTGTCGACCACCTCGATCGCGGCCACCGCATACGCGGTCGCTGAAATCAGATCCGCGTAGGTGTGTTTTTCGGCGGTCAGGTCGCGTTCGAGCACGAGCGCGATCTCCGCTTCGACCTTCGGCTGAATCAACGAGGCGAGCGGCATCGGCTGGCTGTCGCCGTACGCCATCGACGCGAACAACGCGCCGAAGTCGGGCTGATCGACGCCAAGCTGCTTCTGCACCGCGGGCGAAGTCAGGCCGATCTTCCTGCCGACGACGCGCTCGCCGTTCGCCGTGCGCAAGTCGTTGTTGATCTGCTGGATCGCGTAGGCGAGTGTCGCGTCGCCTTCGGGACACGTCTCGCGCAGCGGCGCGATCGTCCGGCGCGAGGCCTGCGCTTCACGCAGGCGCGCGGCCATCGAAAGCATGCTGTTGTCATCCGACATGGTTCTATCTCCTGGAAAGGGCCTGTTCTCGCGCGTGCATCGCGCCGAAGCCGGCGATCCATTCCGGAATCGCGCGGTAGTAATCGATCGAAGCCGCGTAAGGACCGCTCGCCGCAAGTGCACCGAATGCGGCGACCCACGTGCGAATCTCGTGCGCGGACTTGCCTGCATCGCGCGTGATCGCTTCGTTCGTGAGGCCATCGGCTGCGGTGAGTTCACCGCGTTCGAGCCATTCGAGAAACATGTGGTCCCATGCGGGATTGAGCGGATGCAGGCGGCTGTCGCCCGCTGCGAATGCCTTGGCCGCCGCGACGGTACGGGATTGCCGCGCATCGCGCGACGCCGGTGACGGGTTGCGCCCAGCGATCAGCCGTTCCGCGACGATATCGTCCGCGCCCGCGATTTCCGGCACCGGCGGCTCATGCGAAATGCCGCCCGAGCCGATCAGCAACACGCGCCGGTTCATGCGCGCGACGGTACGGCCGATCGCATCGCCGAGCAGTCGCGCGCGGCGGCACGACGCCATCGGCGGCGCGACCGAGTTGATGAAAACGGGCACCACGGGATAGCGGTCGATGCCGCCCGTGAGTACCTCGAGTGCCTGCGCGCAGCCGTGATCGACCTGCATGCGATACGACACGGCGACGTCGATATCGCTCGCGAGCGTCGCATCGGCAAGCGCGAGCGCCACATCGCGGTCGACGGGCAACGGGCCGGCCGCGCTGCCGAAATCGCCGATGGCCGTCGCGCTCACGCCGATGCAGAACTGCGGCATCACGTCGTAGAAAAATCCGTTGTAGTGGTCAGGCGCGAACACGATCACCAACTCCGGATCGAACGCGTCGACCCGCTCGCGCGCCGCGCGCTGCACCTGCTCGACTTCCGCGACGACCGCCGGCGCCGGATCGAAGTAGCCGTGCAGCGGCGAGTGCGACATGCATTCGAGATGGATCGGCATTTCAGGCCCCTACCAGATCGGCGGCATGCGGGAACGTCGCGTCGTTGATCGTCGCGCCCGTCGTCACGGCAAGCGACAGCCTTTGCGCAAGCTGCGACACGCAACCCGATACGCTTTGCGGCGAGCACATGCCGGCCACGAAGCGGTCGGGCCGCAACAGCACGACCGATTCCGGCACGCGCGCGAACCAGTCGCGCAGGCGCGAATCGACATCGCCAATGGCGATCACGTCTTCGGGCACGTCATCGTGGAACGCGAGCTGCGGGTCGGGCTTGGCGATCACGAAACACCCCCCAAGCGCGGTCCAGATGCGGCGCGCCTCGGGCGTCAGGCCGAACGTCGGGTCCGAGCCCCATCCCACGATCGCGAAGCGGTTGCCGATCGCATCGTCGAGCCGGACGATGCTGCCATCCACGCGACGCACGCGCGGCTGGATGAACATGCGGCCCACGGGGGTGCCAGCCTCCGCATCGCGGCCATGCACCATCCGCCCGATCAGCGATTCACGTTTCTCGCTCATCAGACCGACCAGCCGCCCGAACGCGCCGTGTCCGCGCTTCGCGATCATGCGCGCGAGCAGCCCTTCGGACCGCGCGCGGCGCGCCAGCAGCACGACACCTTCTTCATAGCGCGGCATCGGCTTGAAGCGCATCTCGACGAAATAGCGCTGCATGGCGGGCAGCACATCGAAGCAGCGCACGAACGCGTCACGCACTTTCGATCCGACGAAGCTCGTCGGCGCGAAGATATCGCCCGCGACTTCCGAGAGGTGGATCATCGAGCGTGCATGGGCGCGCCGCTCCATCGTGTAGGTATCGAGCAGCGTGTCGCGCGCGGTGCCTTTCACGACCATCGCCAGCTTCCAGCCGAGATTGCTCGCGTCGCGAATGCCGCTGTTGTAGCCCTGCCCCTGCCACACCGGCATGATGTGCGCGGCGTCTCCCGCGAGCAGGATGCGCTTGACGCGGAACGTGCTCGCGAGCCGCGCGTTGTGCGTATAGACCCGCTGGCGGATGTAGTCGACCTTGTCGGGATCGTCGACCACCCCGCGCACCAACGCCGCCATGTTCTCCGGCTTCGACAGTTCCTCCTCCGTCTCGCCCGGCATCACCATGAATTCGAAGCGCCGGATCCCGTGCGGCAGCGCCGCCGACACGTACGGACGCCGCGCGTCGCAATGCAGATAGACATGCGGAGAGCCGATCGGGTCGTTGCGCACGTCGATCACGATCCATTGATTCGGCTTCGTGCGGCCTTCGAACGGCACGTCGAGCGTGCGACGCACGAAACTGTTGCCGCCGTCCGCGCCGACCATGTATGCGGCGCGGATCGTCGTCTTTGCACCGTGCGCGTCTGTCGCCTCTATGGTCACACCGCACTCGTCCTGCGCGAAGCTGTCGACGCCGTGGCCAAGCAGCGTCGACACATTCCCGAAACGCTCGAGACCGCCGTACAGAATCCGATCGGCGAGCGGCTGGATGAACGCATTGCGGCGCGGCCAGCCGAACTCGTCGGTGCGCGGCTCGATCGACGCGAAGCACTTCCCTTTCAGCGTGAAGCGCATCCAGTGATTCGGCGTGGTGTGCGGAAGCAGTTCGTCGACCAGGCCGACCGACTGGAATACGCGCAGCGCTTCGTCGTCGAGGCCGATCGCCCGCGGATAGTCGATGATCTGCGCGAGCTTCTCGATGAGGACGACGCGCACGCCCTGCAGGCCGAGCAGGTTCGCGATCATCAGGCCGACCGGGCCCGCGCCGATGATGGCGACATCGGCGTCGATCGAACGATGTGTCGTTTCGTGAGGATGAGCGCGGCCGTTGCCGGCCACCGGTTCAAAGGCGGGGCGCATGCTTGTCTCCTGACTGGGCTTGTCCGATGTGCTGAACCGACGAAGCGCCTGGCGCTCGATCGTTCAACTTATGCACGCAGTTTATGGAGGGCGGAAAACACCCTCAACAAAATCTCCGGAATGTGCATAGAATGCACATGATTGATTCCAATGGGATTTTTACGTGACAACCTACACGAACGTGCGCGGACTGGCGCGCGGCCTCCAGGTGCTGCGGACGCTGAATGCGATGGAAGACGGGCGTGCAACGAGCCAGCAGATCGCCGATCTGACCGGCCTGCATCGCACCACGGTGCGCCGCCTGCTCGAAACCTTGATGGACGAAGGATTCGTGCGCCGCAGCACGTCGGACGACAGTTTCCGCCTGACGCTCGCCGTACGTTCCTTGAGCGAGGGCTTCACCGATACCGAGCGCATCGCCACCGTGGCGCCGCCGATCATGGGGCAGCTCCTGCAGCGCGTCGCGTGGCCATCCGATCTGACCACACCCGACGGCGACGCAATGATCATCCGCGAGACGACACATCGCTTCAGCCGGCTGTCGTTTCATCGCTCGATGGTCGGGCGGCGTTTGCCTATCTTGCTGACTGCGGCTGGCCGTGCCTACTTCGCGATGTGCCCCGACGAGGAGCGCGAGGATATTCTGGAACTGTTGCGCTCCGGTGCCGGCGGTGAAGAGCAACAGGCGTTCGCGAAAAACGATGCGCTCGTGCGCAAGCTGATCCGACGGGTGCGCGAGGACGGTTTCGGATCGAATCACGGCGACTGGACCGCGCAGGCGAAAATCGGTGCGGTGGCGGTCGCGATCAGCGCGGACGAACGCGTGATCGCTAGTCTCAATGTCGCCTTCCTGTCACGCGCCGTCAGTCTCGAGGATGCCACTCGCCGCTATGTGCCCGAGCTGCAAAAAGCAGCAGCGGATATTGCCGAAGCATTGCGGCGGCAACCCGCGGCTCGTTCCCGCGCATCAACGTAGTCTCCCAGACAGGCTGAATGGCATGAACGGACGCGCGAATGACGATGTGCCGACCGCGACGGGCGGCCGAGCATGGCTGACAATCGACGCTCTACCCCGCGCACCCGAATGAGCTTGGAAGAACCCGTTTTTTCATCGAGACCATGAGAATCCATCACTTCGTTCCCTTGCTGGCGCTCGCCGCCGTACCCACCGCCCACGCCGCCGACAGCCAACCTTGCAGCGACGCTGCCGTCACGGCCGTCGCCCGTTGGGCCGGCATCGCGAGCGCACGCATCGCGACGCGCGACGCGAACCGGCTCGTCGTCGCGTCCGCGTGCAAGGTCATGCCGAACGCGCCGGGCACGACGATCGCGGCCGTCGCGTTCGATTCGCTGCCCAAAAGCAAGAATCCGGACGAAAGCGACAAGCTGCAGGTCGTCGCGCTCGTCGAGGGCGACAAGGTCGTCGCGGCCGACAAGTCGGTGGTTCAGGAGGATGCGGCGACCGAGATCGGCGAGAACAGCTATCGCATCGATACGGCGCCGTACCGCCTGTCGCCCGAGGTCCGCGCATTTGGCGTCGTGTTCACGAGCAGCGCGCGCGGGCCGAGCTGTCCGGATGCGGACGCCAGCGAAGAATTGACGCTGTGGGTGCGCGAAGGCAACCGCATCCGCCCGGTGTTCGGCACCAATCTCTACGGCTGGGTCAGCGTCGAAGGTGCGGCGTGCGGTGCCGGCATGGGTGACGCGATCAGCGAGGATGCCCACATGACGATCGCCGTCGAAAAGACCGCCAGCCACGGCTTCGCAGACCTGTCGATCACCGCACGCATCACGAAGAGCCAACGCAAGGACAACGAATACGCCGAGACGGGCAAGCGCACCGCACGCACGATCGTCCGCTACGACGGCAAGTCATACGGCATCGACATGTTCCGAAACTTCTGGTATCCGCCCGCCGCGATGCAGCGCTTCAAGTAACGGCGCGTCAGCCCGCGCCCGCCTACTCCGCCACCTTCGGCCCGATCCCGTCGCCCGACGCGGGCATCCGCAGCGCATCGTCCCGCACACGTCGCGCCTCGCGTGCCGTATAGCGATCCTTCAACCGCAGGAACGGTTTCTCGACGAGGAAGTAGCTGGCCGTCGCGGCCAGCAGCGCCCACACGATGCCGAGCGGAAACGCATGCACGACCGGCAGATCGGGATTCGCGAACGGCTGCTGCCACAGATACAGACTGAACGAGATCGTGCCGATGAACACGACCGGCCGCGCGCGCAGCCAGCGCGCGCACCAGAACTCGCCGCGGAAATTCAGCACGACGATCACGATCGCGATCAACGCGGCTTCGAGCGTCACGCCGTAAGTCGCGTTCCAGAAGCCGCCGAGCCGGTGTTCGGCGAGCGGCATGCCGAGCAGCACGACGATGACGATCGCCGTCACGATGCGCGCCTCGCCTCGCCACGCGCCGATCCACGCTTCGAGCCGTTCCCGGTTGAGCGACGCATAACACCCGATCAGGATCGGATCGACGCCGGTGTGAAGCATCATCCCGAGTTGCCCGCGCAGCGCCGGCGCAACGAAATACGTGACGGCGCGCACCAGCGGCACGATCAGGATCAACGCGGCCAGCCAGCGCGTGCCGGCGCGGCGCATGCCGAACCCGAACAGCAGCGGCCAGAACCAGTAGAACTGCTCTTCGAGCGCGAGCGACCAGAAATGACCGAGATACCAGGCGCCGTCCGGATGCAGCGCGTTGTCGCCGGTCAGCCCGAACCACGCCGAGTAATTCCACAGATGCAGCGCCGCATACAGCCACTGCCGGCGATCGACGTCGAACCAGCCGGCGAACGCGACGACCGCAACGGCCGCGAGATAGACGTAGCAGGCCGGCCAGATCCGCAGCGCGCGACGCACGTAGAACGACGTCAACGCAATGCCGCCGGTGCGCGCGAACTCGGCGCGCAGCACGTTGGTGATCAGGAAACCGCTCAGGACGAAGAAGATCAGGACCCCGAGCCGGCCGTCGGCAATCAGCCGCAACGGCGCATACCAGCCCGTGTAGCCGCCCGGCAGCACATGTTCGGCGTGTCCGACCACCACCATCGCGACCGCGACGGCGCGCAACCCGGTCAACTGCGTGACGCGATGGTTCATCGGCTGGTTTCCGTTGGCACGGGTTAGAAACAGGAGATGACCGGCGCGCCGACTGGCATGCCGATATGCCGCCGGGATTTTGTATGAAAAATATCGGAATGAAATTGCTTCAAAAATCGCCGCGCCGCCAGCTGCGGCCGCACACGTCCGAACGAGCCGGCGCCCGGCGCGGCGAATGGGCATAATGACAAGCCTTGCCCGGCGACGACCGGGCCGATGCCCACGCAACGTTTTTGCGGCGCAGCAACATCCGAAGTACCGCCCCCGCACGGATACCGGCCCGCACTCGTCCGCCTCCAGTCGACCCTCATCCGGAGCCTGCCTGTGTACCCACCGATCGAACCCTACGCCCACGGCCACCTCGACACCGGCGACGGCCATCGCATCTACTGGGAGCGCTGCGGCAACCCGGCCGGCAAGCCCGCCGTGTTCCTGCACGGCGGCCCCGGCGCCGGCTGCGGCCCCGACCATCGCCGCCTGTTCGACCCCGAGCGCTACGACATCCTGCTGTTCGACCAGCGCGGCTGCGGGCGCTCGACGCCGCATGCGAGCCTCGAGAACAACACGACGTGGCATCTGGTCGCCGATATCGAACGCCTGCGCGAGATGGTCGGCGCCGAGCAATGGCTCGTGTTCGGCGGTTCCTGGGGCAGCGCGCTGGCGATCGCGTACGCGGAAACGCACCCCGAACGCGTGAGCGCGCTGATCGTGCGCGGCATCTTCACGATGCGGCGCGCGGAACTGCTGTGGTACTACCAGGAAGGCGCGTCGTGGCTGTTCCCGGATCTGTGGGAGGACTTCGTTGCGCCGATTCCGGAAGCCGAGCGCGGTGACCTGATGGCCGCCTACCATCGCCGGCTGACCGGCGACGACGAAGCCGCGAAGCTCGAGGCGGCTCGCGCATGGAGCATCTGGGAAGGCCGCACGATCACGCTGCTGCCCGACCCGGCGCTCGCCGCGCACTTCGCGGACGGCCACTACGCGCTCGCGTTCGCGCGAATCGAAAACCACTACTTCGTGAACGAGGGCTTCGTCGAGGAAGGTCAGTTGCTGCGCGACGCGCATCGCCTCGCCGGCATTCCGGGCGTGATCGTGCAGGGCCGCTACGACGTCGCGACGCCAGCACGCACCGCATGGGAACTGTCGAAGGCGTGGCCGGAGGCGACGTTCGAGATCGTGCCCGGCGCCGGGCACGCCTACAACGAGCCGGGGATCCTCGAAGCGTTGATCGCGGCGACGGACCGGTTCGCCGCGTAGTCCATAGGGTGCAACGCATCGCAGTGCGTGCTGCGATGCCTGCCGGCACGCCTACGCGCCGCCGCGATCAAAGCGCGGCTTCGACGATCGTCCTGCCGCTGATCGCGCGCTCGACAAGCTGCTCGTCGCCGACCTTGCGGATTGCGTCGTCGAGCAGCCCCTCCGGTTCTTCGGTCGCCACCTTCAGCAGGCCCGACAGGCCGCGCGCGTCGAGCACCACCAGCGTCTCCATCGAATCCGCGCGGCTCACGAGCACGCGGCGGAATGCCGGGCCCGCGCCGAAGCTCGCGCAGAGCGAGATCGTCTCGCCGCCGAGCGTGTAGTCGAAGTGCTTGATCATGGTCTGCCGCCGTTGCAAGGAAATGGCGACGCGCGACGGCGCGGCGCCGTGACGTCGACGCACCCGCGCGTGCCGCCGGCGCGCCGGACCGGAGTCCGGGCCGTCCACCGGCATCACCATGCTAGGCGTGCAGTATTAACGAAGACTTAAACCGGAAACCGCCCTCACGGGAGGCCCGCGTTACGGCGCATCGAGCGGCTCGACCGTCACGCCGACCTTCAGCTCCTGATCCGCACCGCCGCCGCGGATCACGCCGCGCAGCGGCGTGACGTCCGCATAGTCGCGACCGACCGACAGCATCACGTAGTCGTCGCCCGGCGAGCGGTCGTTGGTCGGATCGAGCTGCAGCCAGCCGTTGTCCTCGGGCCATGCCGGGTCGTACACCTCGACCCACGCATGCGACGCATCGGCACCGATCAGCCGCGGTTGCCCGGGCGGCGGCTGCGTGAGCAGGTAGCCGCTGACGTAACGCGCGGCCAGCCCGAGCGAGCGCAGCGCGCCGATCATCACGTGCGCGAAATCCTGGCAGACGCCCTTGCGCAACCGCAGCGCATCGAGCGCCGACGTCGTGATGTCGGTGCTGTTCGGTGTATAGGCGAAATCGGCGTGCACGCGCCGCATCAGGTCCCAGGCGGCCTGCACGAGCGGCCGTTGCGGCGTGAAGCTCGCGGCCGCATAAGCGGCGAGCTCGGGATCGCAGGCGACGTGCGGCGACACGAACAGGAATTCGCTCGCCGCGTCGTAAGGCTGCCCCGCACGAAACCGCAAGCGGTCGCGCACGGCTTCCCATTCGGTCGCCTGCCTTGCGTCGGGATGCGCGATCGCGGGCGGCGGCTCGCCGCGGGCGCCAAGCGACCACACGGGCGGCGTCACGCGCACCGTGCTGCGGCTGCGCACGAGCAGCGCGTCGTGCGGCTGGTTCAGTGCGAACGACGCGCGCGCGTTGCCGAACGCATCGATCTCCGTGCAGACCGATTCCGGCACGGGCTCGATGTCGAGCGAGAACGACAGCACCTGCTGGCGCGGCGTCACGAGCGGTTGCAGGCGTGCCTGGTGCTGCGCGGATTCGACGCGCGCCGCGTAACGGTATTCGGTGTCGTGCGTGACACGCAGCAACCGGCCGGGCGCCATGGCGGCCGGCGCGGCTGCCGGTCGTGTCTTGCCTGCACCGGACGGCGCCTTCACCGCGCCTTTCGTCGTCACCATAGCGTCCTGCCCGCCTCGCGCACGTGGCTGAAGTAGCGTTCGCCGATGCGGTTCGACAGTTCCCAGACCGCCTTCACGGTCGTATCGAGCGCATCGAGCAGCTTGTCGTGCCGGCCGCCGTCAACGGTTTCGCACAGTTCGTGCAGCGACCACGCGGGCACGTCCGGAATCGTCTCGGCCAGCTCGGACAGCGCATAGCCTTCGCTGCGCTCGACCTTCGTCAGCCGGCCGCGCAGCGCCTGCACGACCCAGCCGAGCGAACGCGGATTGTCGGTGTCGAGCACGACGAGCGACAGCAGCGGCGCGACGTCGAAGCCGCGCTGGAAACGCGAGCGGAACGTGATCGTGCTGTCGAACAGCTCCAGCACGAGTTCGAAACCGTCCTGCCGGTGCACGACACCCTCCTCGAAGGCGAACTTCAGCACGCTGCACAGGAAGTCCAGCCGGTCGATCTGCCGGCCGATCGACAGCAGGCGCCAGCCGTCGTCGCGCGTCATGTTGTCGGTCTGCGCACCGGTGATCGCGCCGAGCAGCAGGCCGAGGCGCTCCAGCAGCTGCAGCGCCTCGTTACCGATCTGCTCCTCGGCCTCCGGCTGCCCGGCGCTGTCCGCGAACAGTTGCGTCGCGTCGTCGATCAACCGCCACTGATCGCTGGACAGCCGTTCGCGGATCGCGGCGGCGGCGCCGCGCATCCCGAACAGGCACGACGCGATGCCCGACGTGCGATCGGCGCCGCGCGTCAGCGACGTCGCAAGCGCATGCTGGAACGCGCGCGGCGCGTCGACGGCATTCGGTGCGTCGGCCGCGATCAGGCCCGTGTCGCGGCACAGCGTATCGATCAGTTCCAGATGCGCGGGGCTGTCGACGTCGTCTTCGCCGCGCAGCCTTTCGAGCGCGGCGCGCGCGAGGCGCATCAGGTTGGTCGCGCGTTCGGTGTAACGGCCGAGCCAGAACAGGTTCTCGGCCGCACGGCTCGCGATCGCGCGCGGTCGCTCGACGAGGTCGTCGGGGCCGAGGTGCGTTTGCAGCAGCGTCGTCGAATCGACGATGCCCTCGGTCATCACCCAGGTATCGACGGTGCTGCCGCCGTGCGGCATCGGCGCATTGAACAGCGTGTCGCGCGTGCCGACCCGCGACAGCCCGCCGGGCAGGAGCCGCCAGCGCTGCGCGCCGTCGGCGAGCGCGAACACGCGCAGCAGCAGCGGCTTCGGCACGATGCGTGCGCTGCCGTTGCCCTCGGGCGTGTCGGGCCGCGGCCAGGTCGGCGCCTGCGACAGCGGCAGGTCGGCCTGCACCGTGTAGTGTTCGGGCCGCGCGAGGATCCGGGCGCGCCATGCGGCCAGCTGCGCCTGCGTGAGCCGTGCGCCGATCACCGGCTCGAACGCGCCGCCGGCCTGCACCTCGGGTGGATAGGAGGCCTTCACGATGCCGCGCGCAAGCTGCGGCAGCGCATCGTCGCAGGCAGCCGCCTCGCCGCACCACCACGAATGCACGGCCGGCAGCGTCAACGTTTCGCCGAGCAGCGCTTCGGCGAGGCGCGGCATGAAGCCGAGCATCGCCGGCGATTCGAGGAAGCCCGAGCCCGGTGCGTTCGCGAGCAGCACGTTGCCCGCGCGCACGGCCTGCAGCAGCCCCGGCACGCCGAGCATCGAATCGGGCCGCAGTTCGAGCGGATCGAGCCACGCGTCGTCGACGCGCCGCAGGATGCCGTGCACCGGTTCGAGCCCGCGCAGCGTCTTCAGGAAGACGCGGTTGTCGCGCGCGGTCAGGTCGCCGCCCTCGACGAGCGTGAGGCCGAGATAGCGTGCGAGATACGCATGTTCGAAATACGTCGCGCTGTGCGGCCCCGGCGTCAGCAGCACGATCCGCGAGTTCTTGCGGGCCGGGCTGAGCGACTGCATGCTCTGCAGCAGCGCGCGATACGCGGACGCGAGGCGCTGCACGCGCAGCCCGCGAAACCCGCGCGGAAAGAGCCGCGACACGATCAGGCGGTTTTCGAGCAGGTAGCCGAGCCCGGCCGCGCCCTGCGTATGCTGCGCGACGATCCGCCACTGCCCGTCCGGGCCGCGCGCGAGATCGAACGCGACGACGTGCAGCCAGGTATCGCCCGGCACGCGCGCGCCGCGCATCGCGCGCAGGTAGCCGGGGTGGCCGGTGACGAGCGCGGGCGGCAGCAGCCCGCGCTGCAGGATGGTCTGCGGCCCGTACAGGTCGGCCAGCGTCGCGTTGAGCAGCCGCACGCGCTGCAGCACGCCGCGCTCGATCGCGACCCAGTCGTCGGGCGTGACGATCATCGGCAGCAGGTCGAGCGACCACGGGCCGGCCGCGCCGTCGCCGGCGCGCTGCTCGTGCAGCTGGTAGAACAGGCCGTTCTCGCGCATGCTCCGGTGCAGCGCATCGGCGCGGCGATCGAGATCGGCCACGCCGTCGCTGCCGATCGACGTAAAGAAGCTGCGCCACGCGGGCGCGAGCGCAGGCGCGATCAGGCCGGCCGCGCTGCCGCGCAGTTCGTCGTAGCGGCCGGCGGCCGCCGGCGCCGCGAGCGCGGCGGCCAGTTCGGCGGCGTCCGGCTGCGCGCCGGTATCGAAAAGCGTGGGCATCGCGTCGAGGGCGGCGAGATGGTCGGTATCAATGGGCGGCACGATGTCGTTCCGTCGTCAGGGTGCGGCCGCGCACGCGCGCCGCCATCGGGGCGGCAAGCCACGGCGCGCGGCCGCAATCTGCCCGCATCCTAGCATTCCGGCGAGGCCGCCGGGAGATCGCGAGCCGCGCATCGTCGTCCGCCCCGTCGTTACTGGATCACGGCCGCCGCAAGTCGAGCGTGAACGGGAATTCGCGGCTCGGCGCGGCAGCCGCGACATCCATCCGCCCCGGCGTATGCCCCATCTCGACGAAGCGTGCGAGCCGGCGGCTCTCGGCTTCGTATGCATTGACCGGGAACGTCGCGTAGTTGCGCCCGCCCGGATGCGCGACGTGATAACGACAGCCGCCGAGCGAGCGCTGCAGCCACGTATCGACGATGTCGAACGTGAGCGGCGCATGCACGCCGATGGTCGGATGCAGCGCGGACGGCGGCGACCACGCCTTGTAGCGCACGCCCGCGACGTACTCGCCGACGGTGCCGGTCGGCTGCAGCGGCAGCGCGCGGCCGTTGACGGTCACGACGTGCCGGTTGTCGTTCAGCCCCGTCACGCGCACCTCGAGCCGTTCGACCGACGAATCGACGTAACGGACCGTGCCGCCGGGCGCGCCCTCCTCGCCCATCACGTGCCACGGTTCCAGTGCGCCGCGCAACGACAGCTGCATGCCGTTCACCGCGATCTGGCCGAACAGCGGGAAGCGGAATTCGAAGTGCGGTGCGAACCACGCCGGATCGAACGCAAAACCGGCCTCGCGCAGTTCGGCCAGCACATCGTCGAAATCCATCTGAAGAAACTCGGGCAGCATGAAGCGGTCGTGCAGCGCGGTGCCCCAGCGCGTGAGCGGCGTCGTGTACGGCGCGGCCCAGAAACGCGCGACCAGGGCGCGCAGCAACAGTTGCTGCACGATGCTCATCCGTGCGTGCGGCGGCATCTCGAACGCACGCAGCTCGAGCAGGCCGAGCCGGCCGGTCGACGAATCGGGCGAATACAGCTTGTCGATGCAGAACTCGCTGCGGTGCGTGTTGCCCGTCACGTCGATCAGCAGGTTGCGCAGCACGCGGTCGACGAGCCACGGCGGCATGTCCTGCCCGAACAGCAGCTTGTTGCGCTGGATCTCGGCGAACGCGATGTCGAGTTCGTACAGCTGGTCGTTGCGCGCCTCGTCGACGCGCGGTGCCTGGCTCGTCGGCCCGATGAACAGCCCCGAGAACAGGTACGACAGCGACGGATGGTTGTGCCAGTACGCGATCAGGCTCGCGAGCAGGTCCGGGCGGCGCAGGAACGGGCTGTCGGCCGGCGTCGCACCGCCGAGCACGAAGTGGTTGCCGCCGCCCGTGCCGACGTGACGGCCGTCGACCATGAATTTCTCGCTGCACAGCCGCGACTGCCACGCGGCGTCGTACAGGAATTCCGTGTGGTCGACGAGTTCGTCGAAGCTCGCGGCCGGATGGATGTTCACCTCGATCACGCCGGGATCGGGCGTCACCTGCAGCAGCTTCAGCCGCGCATCGCGCGGCGGCGGATAGCCTTCGAGCACGAGCTTCACGCCGAGCGCGTGCGCGGTCAGCTCGATCGCGCCGAGCAGGTCGAGATAATCCTCGAGCGCGGCGAGCGGCGGCATGAACAGGTACAGGATGCCGTTGCGCACCTCGGCGCACAGCGCGGTGCGCGTGATCCACGCGGCCGATTCGAAGCGCTCGGGCCGGCGCTGCGGATCGTGCGCTGACGCGCGCCCGCCCGCGGCCGTGCCGTCGTCACGCCACTGCATGACCGTCTGCGCAGGCGCTTCGCGATGCACGCCGGACAGGTAGCGCGGCGCGTCGGCCGGGCCCGCGTAGCGCGCACGGATCGCGGCGGCGTCCGGCAGCGCGCTGCGCGGCGCGAACGGATCGCGTTCGACCAGGTACGGATGGTCGGCGCGCGAGGCCCACGGCAGCGAATCGAGCGGCAGTCGATAGCCCATCGGCGAATCGCCCGGCACGAGATACATCCGCTCGTCGCGGAAGAACCACGGCCCCGTCTGCCAGCGCGGCCCGTCGAGACCCGGTGCATCGTCCGTGCGCTTGACCGGCAGCACGTAGCCGACCACGCTGTCGAGCTGCTGGTCGAACACCTTGCGCAGCCGCGCGCGCTCGAGCTCGTCGTCGAGTCGCGAGTCGAACGGATCGACGTTGACGGGCAGCCGGCGCTCGCGCCACAGGTAGTACCAGACATCCTCGTAGCCGGGCTGGATGAATTCGTCGGTCAGGTTCAGCCGCGCGGCGAGCGCATCGATGAAGCGCTTCGCGTCGTCGGTCGTGTACGCGGACGGCTCGCGCTCGTCGGCGAACAGCGACGGATCGTGCCACACGGGCTGGCCGTCCGCGCGCCAGAAGATCGACAATGCCCAGCGCGGCAGCTGCTCGCCCGGATACCACTTGCCCTGCCCGAAATGCAGGAAACCGCCGTCGCCGTACTCGGCGCGCAGCCGCTGCACGAGTTCGGTCGCGTAGCCGCGCTTGGTCGGGCCGAGCGCATCGGTGTTCCACTCGGCGCCGTCGCGATCGTCGATCGACACGAAGGTCGGCTCGCCGCCCTGCGTGAGCCGCACGTCGCCGGCCGCCAGCGCGCCGTCGACCTGCGTGCCGAGCGCCAGCACGGCGTCCCACTGCGATTCCGTATACGGTTTCGTCACGCGCGGCGATTCGTACACGCGCGTCACGGTCATCTCGTGCTCGAACGACACCTCGCACTCGTCGATCAGCCCTTCGACCGGCGCGGCGCTCGTCGGCTGCGGCGTGCAGGCGAGCGGAATATGCCCTTCGCCCGCGAGCAGGCCCGACGTCGGGTCGAAGCCGATCCAGCCGGCGCCCGGGAGGTACACCTCGCACCACGCGTGCAGGTCGGTGAAGTCCACCGACGTGCCGCTCGGGCCATCGAGCGACTTCACGTCGGGCGTGAGCTGGATCAGGTAGCCCGACACGAAACGCGCGGCGATGCCGAGATGACGGCACAGCTGCACGAGCAGCCACGCGCTGTCGCGGCACGAGCCGGACGCGAGCTCGAGCGTCTGCTCGGGCGTCTGCACGCCGGGCTCCATCCGCACGAGATAGCCGATGTCGTGCTGAAGCTGCTGGTTCAGCGCGACGAGGAAGTTCACGGTGCCGGCCGGCGTGCGATCGACGCCGTCGAGATACGTACGGAACAACGGCGACGCGCTCGTCTGCGGATCGCACACGAGATACGGCGCGAGCTCGGTCTTCAGCGCATCGTCATAGCTGAACGGGTATTGCTCGGCGCTCGCTTCGAGGAAGAAGTCGAACGGGTTGTACACCGACATCTCGGCGACGAGATCGATCGTGATCTCGAAGTGCTCGGTGCGCTCCGGAAACACGAGCCGCGCGAGATAGTTCGAGAACGGGTCCTGCTGCCAGTTGATGAAGTGCTGCGCGGGCTCGACCGTCATCGAGTACGCAAGAATCGGCGTCCGGCAATGCGGCGCGGGCCGCAGCCGCACGACCTGCGGGCCGAGGTTGACGAGCCGGTCGTAGCGATAGCGGGTGGTGTGATGCAGCGCGACGTGGATGGACATGGGAACTCGGTTCGGGTTGGGCCGGCCGCGCGCGCCGCGTCGCACTCGACGCGGCGGCCCGGCATGGCGGATTCGGCGAAAGCGTGCGCGGGGTCAGACGAGCTCGGGCGACTGCACGACGCTGATCTCGACGCCGACGGCCGTCGCGCCGAGCCCCGTCACCGGCTGCGCGTCGCGATAATCGAGGCCGACCGCGATGCGCACGTAGCGCTCGTCCGGGCAGCGGTTCATGAACGGATCGAACCCGACCCAGCCGAGCCCTTCCACGTACGCCTCGGCCCATGCATGGCCGGCCGGCTGCTGCATCAGCGCGGCGGCCTGCGGCTGCGCGCCGAGCGCCGGTTGCGGCAGCCCTTGCGATTGCGCGGCATGCGATGCGCCGAGCATCTGCTGCATGCCCTCGCCGCTCTGCAGCGCGAGCGCTTCCTCCTCCTCGACGTCGCCCGCGTTCTGCTTCGCATCGGCGATGCGCTGCATCGCGCTGTCGGCGAGCACGTAGCCCGAGATGTAGCGCGCGGGAATCTTCAGCACGCGCGCGGCCGCGATGAACGCATGCGCATGGTCGCGGCTCGTGCCCTCGCCGCTTTGCAGCGCGGTTTCCGCGTCGACAGGCACGTCGGCGGCCAGGTTCGGCGCATACGCGATGCGGTCGTGCACTTCCGTCATCAGCCAGTGCAATGCGTCGAGGCCGTGCGGCTCGATCGGCAGCGCTTCCGTGAGTTCGCGCACGGTATTGCCCGCCTTCGTGAGCGCGGTCTCGCGCTCGAAGATCCACGGCGGCGCATAGCCTTCCGGATTCCCGAGAATGCCCGCGCGGTCCTGCGTCTCGACGACGCCGGCCGCGACGACGACGATCTCGGCCTTCGCGCCGCGGTCGTGACGCACGAGGTCGATCCGGTTGCCGAGCCCGTCGGCGTAAGACAGCGACGGCTCGACGCCGTCGATCGTGACCTGCCACGCGCGCACCGTCTGCCCGGGGCCCGACTGCGGGCGCAGCCGCAGCCGTTGCAGCGCATGGGTGGCTTGATCGTCGAACTGATAACGCGAAATGTGTCGAATGGCGAGTCGCATGGCAAGTCTCAGTCGAAGTTGTAAGCCTGGGCGATTTCGAGCCCAAGGCTGTTGTTGCGGCCGATGAAGTCGGTCAGGAACTCGTGCAGCCCGCTCTTGAAGATCCGCTCGACCGAGGTATCGGACAGCATTTGCAGGATCTTCGTGGCCGTGTCGTGACACGGGTGTGTCACGCCGTAATCCTTTGCAAGCAGGTTCAGGCTCGACACGACGCGCCCGTAGCAATAACGCAGCGAACGCGGCATGCGGCCGTTCAGGATAAGGTAGTCGGCGATGTTCATCGGCTTGTACTGCACGTCGTACACCCAGCGGTACGAACGGTGCGCGGCGACGCAGCGCAGGATCGTCTCCCACTGGTAGTTGTCGAGGATCGTGCCGACGTGCGACACCGACGGCAGCAGCAGGTGGTACTTCACGTCGATGATCCGCGCGGTGTTGTCCGCGCGCTCGATGAATGCGCCGATCTGCGCGAAATCGAAGATCTCGTTGCGCAGCATCGTGCTGTAGAAGCTGCCGAGGATCAGCGCGGTTTCGCGCTTCACTTCGTCGAGCACGGCCGGCAGCTCGCTCTCCGGCACCGGCTGCGCCAGCGCGCGGCGCAGCGCGAGCCACGCGCCGTTCACGCTTTCCCACGCCTCGCGCGTGAGCGCCGTGCGCACCATCCGCGCGTTCGAGCGCGCGGCCTCGATGCACGACAGCACGCTCGACGGGTTGTCGCGGTCGCGCAGCAGGTAGTCGGTCACCGTATCGGCCGCATACGCGTCGTATTTCTCCCGGTAGCCGTCGTCCGCGCCCGAGCTGACGAGCACCGACGACCATTCGGCCGGCGCGTCGGACGTGCGCGTGAGCGCCATCCGCAACCCGGCATCGACGATGCGCGCGATGTTCTCCGCGCGCTCGATATAGCGGTACATCCAGTAGAGCCCGCTTGCAGTACGTCCCAGAAGCATCTCGTGTCCACTCCGTCTTCGTTCGGTTCGCGCGCCGGCTGCGGCGCGCGCGGTCGCATCCGGCTCAGTCGGCCAGCACCC
>NZ_CADFDK010000008.1 GCF_902832885.1 Burkholderia seminalis DSM 23518 | reverse complement strand
GATTCTATGCACCTCGCGCCGCCCACGCAAGCCCTTTGTGAAAAAAGTTTGAAAAAGCCCCCGTGCGCTGCCGCGCACGGGGGCTGGGGGTTCGACGGGCGACGCGACAACGACGCCCGCACCGTCGCCGACCACACTTCTCTCTATATATAGAGCCTCATCACTTGCCGCCGGCCGCAGCCTGCAGCTGCTCGATCGGCACCGCGTCGGCCATCGCCGTGTAGCCCGCGTCGCTCGGATGAATACCGTCGCCGCTGTCATATCGGCGCTGCAGCACGCTCGGGCGCGCCGGATCGCGCAGCACCGCATCGAAATCGACCACGCCGTCGAACCCGCCGCCGCTCCGGATCCACCGGTTCACCTCGAGCCGGATCGCTTCACGCCCGGCCGGCAACGCCGCCGGCGTGAGCGTCGCGCCGTAAACCTTCACGCCCTGGCGGTGCGCCGCCTCGATCAGCCGGCGGTAGCCGTCGATCAGCGACGCGGCCGTCACCTGCGTATGCGGGTGGTCGCAATCGAGCCCCGCGCGCGGCGGCATCGCCGCGAAGTTGATGTCGTTGATGCCGATCAGCACGACCGCCGCCTTCACACCCGCACGCGACAGCGCATCGCGCTCGAACCGCGACGCCAGCGACGTGCCGTAGCACGCGGAATCGCTGAGCAGCCGGTTCCCGCTGATGCCCAGATTCACGACACCGACCGAATCGGCCCCCGACGCCGTCAGCCGGCGCGCGAGTGCGTCAGGCCAGCGGCGGTTCCGGTTCACGCTGGAGCGCAGCCCGTCGGTGATCGAGTCGCCGATCGCGGCGATACTGGCGCGCGCGGGACCTGTTTCGACTGCCAGCTCGGTCACCCAGGCATATTGAGTAAAACGGGTACGGAACGCGGCGGCGCCGGGATCGTTCACGTGATCGCCCGGCGCAGACACATAGTTGAACTGGTTCGACACGCGGTGCCAGACCGTCATCCGCTGGTTTGGCCCCATCTGGAGACTGATCGCATACGGCTGCGCGGACGCCACGTCGATGGCCACCGGATCGCTTTCGATCTCCTGGCCGGGCGCGAGCGTCACGGACGGCTTGCCGCCGAACCGGACCGGCGCGACCGCGCCGCCGGCGAGCGCCGCCCCCTCGCCGGCGCGCGCGAGGCTCGCGGCCTCGATGACCAGCGGCGCACGGCTGTACGCATTGCTGACGCGAATCCGCGCGGCGCGCCCCGACACCGTCGGGTACACGATCTGGCGCACGGCGCGCCCGGCCACGTCGGGCGCGCGATAGAGCGGCGGCGGCGCAGCAAGGTCGGGAATCGGCTGCAGCGCGGTGGCCCACGCGGCAACCCATCCGGCCGGCGCGGCGAACGCAGCAAGCGGCGACACGAGAACGGCCGCACCCAGCAGGGCCGCGGCGAAACTGCTTCGGAATGACATCGGCAAAATCCTCATCGGAAAGCGGGCATTGTGCCGCAGAAGGCGCGAGGCTCGCGTGCGGGAACGCGCTTGCGTCGCCCGATCGCGCCCCGACGTCCCTCGTTTACCCGAGTCTCGCCGCAAATCCGCAAGAAATTTATTAACCGACCGGTCGGTTGGTTTATACTTCGCACACATTCAACCGGACGAGAGTCTCGCCATGTACACGCAATCCCTCGACATCCCCGGCAACGTCGCACCGCTCGACGCCGCAGCCGAGTCGCCCGAGCAGGCGCGGTTCGACGCGGTGATGGCAGCCGACGGCAAGATCGAACCGCAGGACTGGATGCCCGACGCATACCGCAAGACGCTGGTACGCCAGATCTCGCAGCACGCGCATTCGGAAGTCGTCGGCATGCTGCCGGAAGGCAACTGGATCTCGCGCGCGCCGAGCCTGAAGCGCAAGGCGATCCTGCTCGCGAAGGTCCAGGACGAAGCCGGCCACGGCCTCTATCTTTATAGCGCGGCCGAAACGCTCGGCGTGTCGCGCGATTCGCTGATCGACGCACTGCACGCCGGCAAGGCGAAATATTCGAGCATCTTCAACTACCCGACGCCGACCTGGGCCGACGTCGGCGTGATCGGCTGGCTGGTCGACGGCGCCGCGATCATGAACCAGATCCCGCTGTGCCGCTGCACGTATGGCCCCTACGCTCGCGCGATGATCCGCGTGTGCAAGGAAGAGTCGTTCCACCAGCGTCAGGGTTTCGACGCACTGCTGTCGATGATGAAGGGCAGCGACGCCCAGCGCGCGATGGTCCAGCAGGCCGTGGACCGCTGGTGGTGGCCGGTGCTGATGATGTTCGGCCCGAGCGACGCCGACTCGGTCCATAGCAGCCAGTCCGCGAAATGGGGCATCAAGCGGATCTCGAACGACGACCTGCGGCAGAAATTCGTCGACGCGACGGTCGACCAGGCGAAGGTGCTCGGCGTGACGCTGCCCGACCCCGACCTGAAATGGAACGAAGCGCGCGGCCACCACGACTACGGCACGATCGACTGGGACGAATTCTGGCGCGTGGTCAACGGCGACGGCCCTTGCAACAAGGAACGCCTCGCGACCCGCGTGAAAGCGCACGAGGACGGCGCATGGGTACGCGAAGCCGCGCTCGCGCACGAGGCGAAGCGCCGCGCCCGCGCCGAACAGCACGCCGCCTGAGCGGCAACACCCGAATTCAGGAATCAGGAGAAAGTGATGAACAAGGAATGGCCGATCTGGGAAGTGTTCGTGCGCAGCAAGCAGGGCCTCGACCACAAGCATTGCGGCAGTCTGCACGCCGCCGACGCGACGATGGCGCTGCGCATGGCGCGCGACGTCTACACGCGGCGCCAGGAAGGCGTGAGCATCTGGGTGGTGCCGTCGTCGGCGATCACCGCGTCGGACCCGAACGAGAAGGCCGAGCTGTTCGAACCGGCGGGCGACAAGATCTACCGTCACCCGACGTTCTACACGCTGCCCGACGAAGTCAACCACATGTAACGCCCGCGCCATGACGATCACGCCCGAACACCTCTCCTACGTGCTGCGCCTCGCGGACAACGCGCTGATCCTCGGTCAGCGCAACGCCGAATGGTGCGGCCACGGCCCGATCCTCGAGGAAGACATCGCGCTCACCAACATGAGCCTCGACCTCATCGGCCAGGCGCGCATGCTGTATATGCACGCGGCCGAGCTCGAGCGCCAGCTCAACGGCACGACGAAGACCGAGGACGACTACGCGTACTTCCGTACCGAGCGCGAATTCGCGAACTTCACGCTCGCCGAGCTGCCGCACTACGGCCCGGTCTCCGGCACCGCGCACGCCGACAAGGACTATGCGGTGACGATCGTGCGCAACTTCCTGTACGCGGCATTGATGCTGCACGTATGGAGCGCACTGGAAACGTCGACCGACACGCAGCTCGCCGCGATCGCCGCGAAATCGGTGAAGGAAACCCGCTATCACGTGCAGCACGCCCGCGAGTGGCTCGTGCGCCTCGGCGACGGCACCGACGCATCGCATCGCCGCGCGCAGGATGCGCTCGACTACCTGATGCCGTACACGCGCGAATGCTTCGCGGCCGATGCGATCGACAACGCGATCGCCGCTTCGGGCATCGGCCCGGCGCCGGCCGCGCTCGAAGCCGCGTGGCGCGCGGACGTGGACGATGCGCTCGCCGAGGCGACGCTCGCGCTGCCGGCGCCCGTGAAGCACGTGACGACCGGCAAGCAGGGCGAGCACTCGGAGCACATGGGCTACCTGCTCGCCGAAATGCAGAGCCTCGCGCGCCAGCATCCCGGCGCGACCTGGTAACCGGCCAACGCCACGGAGCCCGACGATGTCCGTCCAGACCGCTGCCCCCTCCCACGCCACACCCGCCGCGCGCCACGACGATCCGCTGCTCGCCCGCGCGTGGGACGTGCTGGAAGCCGTGCCCGATCCCGAGATTCCGGTCGTGTCGATCCGCGAACTCGGCATCCTGCGCGACGTCCGCCGCGCGGACGACGGCCAGCTCGAGGTCGTGATCACGCCGACCTACTCGGGCTGCCCGGCCATGTCGCAGATCGCCGAGGACATCGCCGCCGCGCTGCAGGCCGCCGACCTGCCGCCGCACCGGATCGAGACGGTGCTCGCGCCCGCGTGGACGACCGACTGGATCACGCAGGAGGCGCGCGACAAGCTGCGCGCGTACGGCATCGCGCCGCCGGTCGGCCAGTGCGGCAGCGCCGCGCCACGGGAAAACGTCGTGCGCTTCGTGCCGCGGCCGGTCGCGGCGCCCGCCTGCCCGCGCTGCGGCTCCGCCCGCACCGAGCGTCTCGCGCAATTCGCGTCCACGGCCTGCAAGGCGCTGTATCGCTGCGTCGACTGCCGCGAACCCTTCGACTACTTCAAACCCTACTGAATATGGCGACCCCGCAATTTCATCCGCTGCGTATCCGCGACGTGCGGCCCGAGACCGCCGACGCCGTCACCGTCTCGTTCGACGTGCCGCCCGAGCTGCGCGACGCGTACCGCTTCACGCAGGGCCAGTTCGTCACGCTGAAGACCCACATCGACGGCGAGGAAACGCGCCGCTCGTATTCGATCTGCGTCGGCACGACGGATTACGACCGCGACGGCGAACTGCGCATCGGCATCAAGCGCGTGCGCGGCGGCCGCTTCTCGAACTTCGCGTTCGACACGCTGAAACCCGGCCACACGATCGACGTGATGACGCCGGACGGCCGCTTCTTCACGCACCTGAACGCCGACCACGGCAAGCAGTACGTCGCGTTTTCCGGCGGCTCGGGGATCACGCCGGTGCTCGCGATCGTGAAGACGACGCTCGAACTCGAGCCGCGCAGCACCTTCACACTGATCTACGGGAACCGCAGCGTCGACGCGATCATGTTCGCGGAGGAGCTCGAGGACCTGAAGAACCGCTACATGAACCGCTTCGTCCTCTATCACGTGCTGTCGGACGACCTGCAGGACGTGGAGCTGTTCAACGGCGTGCTCGACCAGGCGAAATGCGCGGAATTCCTCCGCACGCTGACGCCCGCCGACGCAATCGACGAAGCGTTCATCTGCGGCCCGGCGCCGATGATGGACGCGGCGGAAGCCGCGCTGAAGGCGGCCGGCGTGCCGCAGGCGAAGGTGCATGTCGAGCGCTTCGGCACGCCGCTGCCGCAAGCCGGCGCACCGGCCGTCGAAATCACCGAGCAGACGCCGGCCGCCGACCTCGAAATCGTGCTCGACGGCAAGAAGCGCAAGCTGCGCCTGCCGTACGAAGGCGTGAGCCTGCTGGATGTCGGCCTGCGCGCGGGCCTCGCGCTGCCGTACGCGTGCAAGGGCGGCGTGTGCTGCACGTGCCGCGCGAAGGTGATCGAAGGCGAGGTGCGCATGGAGAAGAACTACACGCTCGAGGAGCACGAAGTGAAGGACGGTTTCGTGCTCACGTGCCAGTGCCACCCGATCAGCGACAAGGTCGTCGTGAGCTACGACGAGCGTTGAGCGGCATTGCGCCGCGGCGCCGGGCGGTTTCTCGCCGTCACACATCTCGCTTACACTAGGGGCCGCCGGCCGGCTGGACATCACAACGTCCGCCCGGCCGGCGGTTTTCTTTTGTTGACGACAGGCCGATGAGTACCATTCATGTGATTCAGGGCGGCACCGCCGCCGCGTCGCTGCGCGAGGCACTCGCGCAAGCCGGGCGCGACGAGCACGTCGTCGGTTTGCTCGACGATCTCGGCGTCGGACCACTCAAGGGCGCCGACGAGACGCCCGACACGCGCGCCGCCTTCTGGCACGACGTGCTCGGCGACCAGATCCCCGACTGGAACGCGGAAATCGAGGGCGAATTCGCGCGTCTCGACCAACTCGCGATGGACACGGGCCAGGTGGTCGTATGGCACGCGCCGAGCGTCGGCGACAAGCTGCTGCTGCGCCGCGTCGCCTACCACCTGCGCAACGTGCCGCAGCGCCTGAACGAGGTACGGCTGTCGGCCGCCGATTTCGACCCGGCGCAGCGCAGGGCGCTGTCGCGCACCGACCAGGCATGCTCGACCGGGATGTTCTCGCCCGCGGAACTGGCGCGCAAACGCCCGGCGGCCGCGCCGGTCTCGGTGCTGCGCATCGGCCGCCTCGCACTCGAATGGCAGGAGGCGAAACACCTGAACGCCGAACTGCGCTACTGGGTCAGCAACACGATCAAGAGCGGCTACTATGCCGATCTCGACGCGCTGATCGTCTCGCACGCCGAAACCGACTGGCTGCCCGCGCGGCGCCTCGTCGGCAGCATCATGGCCGCCGCCGACCGCGGCGGGCTGTTCGTCAGCGATTCGATCGCCTGGTGGCGCTGCCGCGCACTGGCGGCAGCCGGCCGGCTCGAGTTGCAGGACGACGCGCCCGACGCCCTCTCTTCCACGCAGGTGCGCGCGGCCCGCGCGGCTTTCGCGCACCGCTAATCTTCCCCATTCGACCATGGCCCGTACCCGAGCGCCCGACCACGAATCCCAGCGCGAACAGATCCTCGATCTGGCCGCCGAGAAATTCGCGCAGACGAGCTATCCGAGCACGTCGATGTCCGATCTCGCGACCGCGAGCGGCACGTCGAAGGCACGCCTCTATCACTATTACGAGAGCAAGGAAGCGATCCTGTTCGACCTGCTCGACCGCTATACCAAACGGCTGATGCTGATCATCGCCGAGGTCGAAGGCGCGAGCCAGCGGCGCGGCCTGAGCGAACGCGACGCGTTCGCCGAGCTCGTGCGCGCGTTCCTCGCCGAATACGAGACGTCGCACAGCCGACACGTCGCGCTGCTCAACGACGTGAAGTATCTCGAGGACGCGCAGCGCGAAATCGTGCTCGACCGCCAGCGCGACATCGTCGCGGCATTCACGCGGCAGCTCGCCCGCGCGTACCCGGACCGCATCTCGAAGGAAAACCAGACATCGGTGACGATGATGGTGTTCGGAATGATCAACTGGACGTTCACGTGGCTGAAGCCGGGCGGCCGCCTCGGCTATCGCGACTTCGCGGAGCAGGTGATCGACCTGATCGAACGCGGGCTGTCGACGGCGGCCTGATTGCCGCGCAGCAGCATGCGTTGCGTGACGGGTACACTGCGATCGCCCGTCGCGCGTTTCATATGATGAATTTTAAATCCGTTAAAAATCAGATAGATAGTAAATGAACTAAGCGGGTTTAGAATTTCTCCTCGGCACAAACAACGTCAAATACGGGTTTTCCCCAACCCCTGTCGGGTAAAATGCTGTTGCATTGCACAACCCGCTTGTGCAGCCACACACTGAGGAACCCACGATGAACACGCAATTCAACGGCCCCGCCGCAGTCGCCGGCACGGTCGGCAGTGCGCCGGTTCTCGTCAGGGAACTGGCTTCCAAAGACCGTGAGCAGATGCTCACCCACTTTCTCTCGCTCGGCGAAGAGGACCGCCTGCTGCGCTTCGGCCAGATGGTGCCCGACCACGTGATCGAGAACTATGTCCGCACGATCGACTTCGGTCGCGACACCGTGTTCGGCGTGTTCGACCACGACCTCGAACTGATCGGCGTCGGCCACCTGGCCTACCTGCCGGCCGAGGGCGACAAGCGCACGGCCGAATTCGGCGTGTCGGTGCTCGAAAGCGCACGCGGCCGCGGCGTCGGCTCGAAGCTGTTCGAGCGCGCGGCGATCCGCAGCCGCAATACGCACGTGACGATGCTGTACATGCATTGCCTGTCGCGTAACGCGACGATGATGCACATCGCGAAGAAGTCCGGGATGCGAATCGAGTACGCGTACGGCGAAGCCGATGCGTACCTGTCGCTGCCGCCGGCCGACCACTCGACGATCATCGCCGAGATGCTGCAGGAACAGGCTGCGGTGTTCGACTACGCGATGAAGCGCCAGGCGCGCCGCACGACGAAGTTCATCGAATCGCTGATGCCCGCCGCACTGACGGCCTGACATCGGCCGGCCGGGTGCGCCAGCGGCGCGCCCGGTTCCCGCCCTTCCCTCCACACTAGCGCACCGAGCGAATCGGCAACGCCGTCGTCTCCTTGAAGCATTCGAGCGAAAAACTCGTCTTCACGTCGATCACCGACGGGTGATGCAGCAAGTGCTCCTGCACGAAGCGGGAGAAATGCGCCATGTCCTCCACCTGCACGCGCAGCAGGTAATCCATGTCCCCCGTCATCGCATGGCACGCGACCACTTCCGGCCAGGTCTGCACGGCCGCGCGGAACAGCTCCGCATGGGTCGCGCCCGCGCGCGCCGACGTCTCGTCGACCCGCATCGGCGCCAGGCCGCCGCGCTTCTCGAGCCGCACGCTCACGTACGCGAGCAGGTCGAGCCCGAGCTTCTGCGGGTTCAGCAGCGCGACATAACCGGTGATCACGCCGATCTCCTCGAGCCGCCGGATCCGCCGCAGGCACGGGCTCGGCGACAGGTTCACGCGCTCGGCGATCTCCTGGTTCGACAGGCGCCCGTTCTCCTGAAGAATCGCGAGAATCCGCCGGTCGATGGCATCCAGTTCGGCTTGCGCCATCTTCTGCCCTCCAATGATTGTTTCAAGGCTGGAAATTGCGTCATCGTAGGGAGCGGCGATTAAGTTCGCAAGTTTCCGCTCGTGCCCGCCCGCTACACTCTGTCGCATGTATCGATTCGCCGCGCACGCCCGGGCATGTGCGGCCGTCGACATCGAACCAGGCCAGGCAGGCGGACGTCGCCCCGGGCCGACCGCCCCGCACAGGAGACACGACATGCAGATCCCCAACTGGGACAACCCCGTCGGCACCGACGGCTTCGAATTCATCGAATACACGGCGCCGGACCCGAAAGCGCTCGGACAACTGTTCGAGCGGATGGGTTTCACCGCGATCGCACGCCACCGCCACAAGGACGTGACGGTGTACCGCCAGGGCGACATCAACTTCATCATCAACGCCGAACCCGACTCGTTCGCGCAACGCTTCGCGCGCCTGCACGGCCCGTCGATCTGCGCGATCGCATTCCGCGTGCAGGACGCCGCGAAGGCGTACCAGCGCGCGCTCGACCTCGGCGCGTGGGGCTTCGACAACAAGACGGGCCCGATGGAGCTGAACATCCCGGCGATCAAGGGCATCGGCGATTCGCTGATCTATTTCGTCGACCGCTGGCGCGGCAAGAACGGCGCGCAGCCGGGCGCGATCGGCGACATCAGCATCTATGACGTCGACTTCGAGCCGATCGCCGGCGCGAACCCGAACCCGGTCGGCCACGGCCTGACCTACATCGACCACCTGACGCACAACGTGCACCGCGGCCGCATGCAGGAATGGGCCGAGTTCTACGAGCGCCTGTTCAACTTCCGCGAAGTGCGTTACTTCGACATCGAAGGCAAGGTGACGGGCGTGAAGTCGAAGGCGATGACGTCGCCGTGCGGCAAGATCCGCATCCCGATCAACGAGGAAGGCTCGGAAACGGCCGGCCAGATCCAGGAATACCTGGACGCGTACCACGGCGAAGGGATCCAGCACATCGCGCTCGGCGCGAGCGACATCTACCAGGCGGTCGACGGCCTGCGCAGCAAGGAAGTGAAACTGCTCGACACGATCGACACGTATTACGAGCTGGTCGACCGCCGCGTGCCGAACCACGGCGAATCGCTGGACGAACTGAAGAAGCGCAAGATCCTGATCGACGGCGCGCGCGACGACCTGCTGCTGCAGATCTTCACCGAGAACCAGATCGGGCCGATCTTCTTCGAGATCATCCAGCGCAAGGGCAACCAGGGCTTCGGCGAAGGCAACTTCAAGGCGCTGTTCGAGTCGATCGAACTCGACCAGATCCGCCGCGGCGTCGTGCAGGACAAGGCCTGACGCACTCGGCAAGCGGCGGCCTCGGGCAACCGGGCCGGCCGCACGATCCGGCGGCGCAAAGAAAAAGGGCGGGAATCCGAGGATTCCCGCCCTTCTCTCATTCCGGCGCGGCCTGCCGGCCGCGCGACCGGATCAACGCGCGTTCGCCTTCGACTCGACGGCGCGCTCGGCCGACGGCTGCGCGGCGGCGTCCTGGGCCGGCACGATCTGACGCATCTGCGCGCCGGCTGCCGCCAGTGCGCTCGCGCCTTGCGCGCGCACCGGGCCGGTCATCGCGAAAAACGCGGCGGACACGATCAGGAAACTCTGGATATGACGTGTGTTCATTGCACCTCCTGTAAAACTGCCGGCGCCTCCCCGATTGCGTCGAAACGAGCCAACGCGACCGGGCACCTCCGGCAGGCCGACAAGATTAACGGCATTTGCTCGCAGATGGACGCGGCTTTACATGCTTTTACATGATGTAACGCATCATCACGCCCCTTTTTTCGGTGCGCCGCCGCCATTCCACCTGCCTTCCAACCGCATTCGAACCGATGGGCGGCGGGTTTGCCCCAGTGCTACCATCGCTTAAAACCGGCGAACATGCCGGCCACTGCCGACGCATCCAAAAGATGCCGACGCAACCGAAGTTTTGGTGATCCCAGACCGGGTGGAGGAGACAGTTAATGAATGCCCCGCTAGACGCAGACCAACGCGCGTCGCTAGAAGCCGCGCTGAAGTCCGTCACGCTTGACGACAAATACACACTCGAGCGCGGTCGCGCGTACATGAGCGGCATCCAGGCCCTCGTGCGCCTGCCGATGCTCCAGCAGGAACGCGACCGCGCCGCCGGTCTCAATACGGCCGGCTTCATCTCCGGCTACCGCGGCTCGCCGCTCGGCGGCCTCGATCTGTCGCTCTGGAAAGCCAAGCAGCATCTGGCGGCCCACCAGATCGTCTTCCAGCCCGGCCTCAACGAAGATCTCGCCGCCACCGCCGTATGGGGCTCGCAGCAGGTGAACCTGTACCCCGGCGCGAAGCACGACGGCGTGTTCGGCATGTGGTACGGCAAGGGCCCGGGCGTCGACCGCACCGGCGACGTCTTCAAGCACGCGAACTCGGCCGGCTCGTCGCAGCACGGCGGCGTGCTGGTGCTCGCCGGCGACGACCACGCGGCGAAATCGTCGACGCTCGCGCACCAGTCCGAACACATCTTCAAGGCGTGCGGCCTGCCCGTGCTGTTCCCGTCCAACGTGCAGGAATATCTCGATTTCGGCCTGCACGGCTGGGCGATGAGCCGCTACTCGGGCCTGTGGGTCGCGCTCAAGTGCGTGACGGACGTCGTCGAATCGTCGGCGTCGGTCGACATCGACCCGCATCGCACCGAGATCGTGCTGCCGACCGATTTCATCCTGCCGGAAGGCGGGCTGAACATCCGCTGGCCCGACCCGCCGCTCGTGCAGGAAGCGCGGCTGCTCGACTACAAGTGGTATGCCGCGCTCGCTTATGTGCGCGCGAACAAGCTCGACCGGATCGAGATCGATTCGCCGAACGCGCGCTTCGGGATCATGACGGGCGGCAAGGCGTATCTCGACGTGCGCCAGGCGCTGACCGATCTCGGCCTCGACGACGACACCTGCGCGCGGATCGGCATCCGGCTCTACAAGGTCGGCTGCGTATGGCCGCTCGAAGCACAGGGCGCGCAGGCGTTCGCGCGCGGCCTCGACGAAATCCTGGTCGTCGAGGAAAAGCGCCAGATTCTCGAATACGCGATCAAGGAAGAGCTGTACAACTGGCCGGACGGCCAGCGCCCGCGCGTGTTCGGCAAGTTCGACGAGAAGGACGGCGCCGGCGGCGAATGGTCGGTGCCGATGGGCAACTGGCTGCTGCCCGCGCACTACGAACTGTCGCCGGCGATCATCGCGAAGGCGATCGCGACGCGCCTCGAGAAGTTCGAGCTGCCGTCCGACGTGCGCGCGCGCATCGCCGCGCGGCTCGCGGTGATCAACGCGAAGGAAATGGCGCTCGCGAAGCCGCATGTGCAGACCGAGCGCAAGCCGTGGTTCTGCTCGGGCTGCCCGCACAACACGTCGACCAACGTGCCGGAAGGCTCGCGGGCGATCGCCGGCATCGGCTGCCACTACATGACCGTGTGGATGGACCGCAGCACGAGCACCTTCAGCCAGATGGGCGGCGAAGGCGTGCCGTGGATCGGCCAGGCGCCGTTCACGGACGAGAAGCACGTGTTCGCGAACCTCGGCGATGGCACCTACTTCCACTCGGGCCTGCTGGCCGTGCGCGCGGCGATTTCGTCGAAGGCGAACATCACCTACAAGATCCTCTACAACGACGCCGTCGCGATGACGGGCGGCCAGCCGGTCGACGGCGTGCTGACGGTGCCGCAGATCACGCACCAGCTCGCGTCCGAAGGCGCGAAGAAGATCGTGATCGTGACCGACGAGCCGGAGAAGTACGACAGCCAGAAGGCGCTGCTCGCGCCGGGCGTGACGGTCCATCACCGCGACCAGCTCGACGACGTGCAGCGCGAGCTGCGCGAGATCGAAGGCACGACGATCCTGATCTACGACCAGACCTGCGCGACCGAGAAGCGCCGTCGCCGCAAGCGCGGCACGTATCCGGATCCGGCCAAACGCGTCGTGATCAACGACGCGGTGTGCGAAGGCTGCGGCGACTGCTCGGTGCAGTCGAACTGCCTGTCGGTCGAGCCGCTGGAAACCGAATTCGGCACGAAGCGCCAGATCAACCAGTCGAGCTGCAACAAGGATTTCTCGTGCGTGAAGGGCTTCTGCCCGAGCTTCGTCACGGTCGAGGGCGGCCAGTTGAAGAAGCCGAAGGCGGTTTCGGTCGACGGCAACGCGCTGCCGCCGATCCCGGAACCGACGCTGCCCGAGATCGACCGTGCGTACGGCGTGCTCGTGACGGGCGTCGGCGGCACGGGCGTCGTCACGATCGGCGCGCTGCTCGGGATGGCCGCGCATCTGGAAAACAAGGGCGTGACCGTGCTCGACGTCACCGGCCTCGCGCAGAAGGGTGGCGCCGTGATGAGCCACGTGCAGATCTCGCACGCGCCGACCGACATCCATGCGACGCGGATCGCGATGGGCGAAGCCGACCTCGTGATCGGCTGCGACGCGATCGTCACGGCCGGCGACGAGTGCACGTCGCGGATGCGGCACGACACGACGCGCGTGGTCGTCAACAGCGCGCAGACGCCGACCGCCGAGTTCATCAAGAACCCGAACTGGGCATTCCCGGGGCTGTCCGCGGAGAACGACATCCGCGCGGCGGCAGGCGCCGCGGTCGACTTCATCGACGCGAACCGCTTCGCGGTCGCGCTGCTCGGCGACGCGATCTACACGAACCCGTTCGTGCTCGGCTACGCGTGGCAGAAAGGCTGGCTGCCGCTCACGCTCGCGTCGCTCGAACGTGCGATCGAGTTGAATGCGGTGTCGGTCGAGAAGAACCGTGCGGCATTCGACTGGGGCCGCCGCGCCGCGTACGACCTCGCCAGCGTGAAGCAGGCCGCGGCCGGCGACGCACGTCCCGCGCAAGGCGCCACGGTGATCGCGCTGCACACGAAGAAGGCGGTCGACGCGTTGATCGCGAAGCGTGTGGAATTCCTCACCGCGTACCAGGATGCCGCGTACGCCTCGCGTTATGCGGCCTTCGTCGACAAGGTGCGCGCCGCCGAACGCGCGCTGGCGGACGGCGACACGGTGCAGGAGCAACTGACCGAAGCGGTCGCGCGCAACCTGTTCAAGCTGATGGCGTACAAGGACGAATACGAGGTCGCGCGACTGCAGTCCGACCCCGCGTTCCTCGCGCGCCTGAGCGCGCAGTTCGAAGGCGACTGGAAGCTGAAATTCCACCTCGCGCCGCCGCTGTTCGCGAAGACGGATGCTCACGGCCATCTCGTGAAGAAGGCGTACGGCCCGTGGATGATGTCGGCGTTCCGGCTGCTCGCGAAAGCGAAGTTCCTGCGCGGCACGGGGCTCGATCCGTTCGGCCGCACCGAGGAGCGCCGCACCGAGCGCGCGCTGATCGGCGAGTACGAAGCGCTGATCGGCGAGGTGCTCGGCAAACTGAACGCGGCCAACCGCCCGCTCGCGCTCGAGCTCGCGGCGCTGCCGGACGGCATTCGCGGCTACGGCCACGTGAAGGAGAACAACCTGCGCGCGGTACGCCGGAAGTGGGACACGCTGCTGACGAAGTGGCGTTCGCCGGCAGGCGGCCAGTCGCACCAGCAGGTCGCGTAACGGGACGCGGCAGGCGAGGCGTTCGCGCTCGGGACGCCCCGCCCGCCCCGCCGTTGCGGTTCATGCGAAAAAAAACGCCACGGAACGCAGGTTCCGTGGCGTTTTTCATTGCGCCGCGCATCGAGCGCGGCACACGCGGGCGCGAACTTACTTCGTGTTCACGTTCGCGGCGGCAACGGCCGTCATGTTGATGATCCGGCGCACGGTCGCGGCCGGCGTCAGGATGTGGACCGGCTTCGCCGCGCCGAGCAGGAACGGGCCGACCGTCACGCCTTCGCCGCCGACCATCTTCAGCAGGTTGTACGCGATGTTCGCCGCCTCGACGTTCGGCATGATCAGCAGGTTCGCTTCGCCCGACAGCGTCGTGCCCGGGAACGCCTGCTTGCGGATCACTTCCGACAGTGCCGCGTCGCCGTGCATTTCACCGTCGACTTCCAGGTTCGGTGCGCGTTCGACGATCAGTTTGCGGGCCTCGCCCATCCGGCGCGACGACGCCGACGGCGCGCTGCCGAAGTTCGAGTTCGACAGCAGCGCGGCCTTCGGCGCGATGCCGAAGCGCTCGATCTCAGCCGCGGCCTGGATCGTCATGTCGGCCAGCTGTTCGGCGCTCGGCAGCTCGTTCACGTACGTGTCGCACACGAACAGGTTGCGGCCCGGCAGCATCAGCAGGTTCATCGCGGCGAAGTGCTCGGCGCCCTTCGCGCGGCCCAGCACCTGCTCGATGAACTTCAGGTGGCTGTGGAACGTGTCGATCATCCCGCAGATCATCCCGTCCGCGTCGCCCAGGTGCACGAGCATCGTGCCGATCAGCGTGTTGAACTTGCGCATCGCGGCCTTCGCGACTTCCGGCGTCACGCCGTCGCGCGCGCCGATCTCCTGATACGCCTGCCAGTAGCGGTGGTAGCGCGCATCGTCTTCCGGATCGACGATTTCGAAATCGACGCCGGCCTTCAGCTTCGAGCCGATCTTCTGCAGGCGCATGTCGACGACCGACGGACGGCCGACGATGATCGGCCTGGCGATCTTTTCCTGCAGCACGAACTGCGCGGCGCGCAGCACGCGCTCGTCCTCGCCCTCGGCGAACACGATGCGGGCCTGCTTCTGCTTCGCGGTCGCGAACACCGGGCGCATCACCATGCCGGTGCGGTAGACGGTCGCGCCGAGTTGCTCGCGGTACGCGTCCATGTCCTGGATCGGGCGCGTGGCGACACCCGAATCCATCGCGGCTTGCGCGACGGCCGGCGCGATCTTGATGATCAGGCGCGGGTCGAACGGCTTCGGGATCAGGTAGTCCGGCCCGAATTCGAGCGAGTGGCCTTCGTACGCCTTCGCGACTTCCTCGCTCTGGTCGGTTTCTTGCGCCAGCTCGGCGATCGCGCGCACGCACGCGAGCTTCATTTCTTCCGTGATCGTCGTCGCGCCGACGTCGAGCGCGCCGCGGAAGATGAACGGGAAGCACAGCACGTTGTTGACCTGGTTCGGGTAGTCCGAACGGCCGGTCGCGACGATCGCGTCCGGGCGCACGGCCTTCGCGTCTTCCGGGCGGATTTCCGGTTCCGGGTTCGCGAGCGCCAGGATCAGCGGGCACTCGCCCATCGTCTTGACCATGTCCTGCTTCAGCACGCCCGCGCTCGAGCAGCCGAGGAACACGTCCGCGCCGACGATCGCGTCGGCGAGCGTGCGCGCGTCGGTGGTGGCCGCGTAGCGCTGCTTCGACGGGTCGAGGTTGCCGCGCCCTTCGTAGATCACGCCCTTCGAATCGGCGACCAGGATGTTCGACTTCGTCAGGCCGAGGTTCACCAGCAGGTCCAGGCACGCGATGGCCGCGGCGCCGGCACCCGAGCACACGAGCTTCACGTCGGACAGCTTCTTGCCGACGACCTTCAGGCCGTTCAGGATCGCGGCCGACGCGATGATCGCGGTGCCGTGCTGGTCATCGTGGAAGACGGGGATCTTCATGCGCTCGCGCAGCTTCTGCTCGATGTAGAAGCATTCCGGCGCCTTGATGTCCTCGAGGTTGATGCCGCCGAGCGTCGGCTCGAGCATCGCGATCGCCTCGACGAGCTTGTCGGGGTCGGACTCCGACAGTTCGATGTCGAACACGTCGATGCCCGCGAATTTCTTGAAGAGGCAGCCCTTGCCTTCCATCACCGGTTTCGCGGCGAGCGGGCCGATGTTGCCGAGGCCGAGCACGGCCGTGCCGTTCGTGATCACGCCGACCAGGTTGCCGCGCGACGTGTACTTCTGCGCGTCGAGCGGATCGGCGTGGATCGCCTCGCACGCGGCGGCGACGCCCGGCGAATACGCGAGCGACAGATCGAGCTGGTTCGACAGCGGCTTGGTGGGGGTGACCGAAATCTTGCCGGGTTTCGGATTCAGGTGATAAGCGAGAGCGGCCTGCTTCAGTTGTTCGTCCATGATTGACCTGCGAGAGACATGCGAAATATTGACGGCTCAGTACACAGCACCTTCGGCCGCGTCTGCTTGAATCGAGGGGGTGGTCGACTGCGAGACGGCACGCGACGCGCCGGGTCGGCACGCCATCGAACCTTGGCGGGTGGCAAGAGGAAAGTACAAAGTACTGAACGATTTCTAAGGGTCGCCTAGTGTACACCCCCTAAATGACGCCCGTTGGTGCAGCGCCGCATCCCAGGCATCGGCACCGGGTCGGTCGCGCCCCGTTTGTTTCGCCGGTGGTGAGGGGCCACGCGAACCTGCGCGAATTCCGCCGAAAACCGGCCTGAATCGGGTAAAATAGCCGGCTACGCGCGCAGCGATGCGATTGGTCCTCCGATCGCGCCCCGGCCCCCTGGGCAGGTTCCCCTTGCTGCGCCACCGGGCCCGCGCCCGCTCCTCGCTCATCACCCAAGGAATGCCCATGACAGGCTACGATCGTCAGTCGATCTCGGATACGACCGCCAAAATCCTGCTCGAAGTGCAGGCGGTGCACTTCAACGCCGAAAAACCGTTCATCTTCACGTCCGGCTGGGCAAGCCCCGTCTATATCGACTGCCGCAAGCTGATCTCGTACCCGCGCGTGCGCCGGGCGCTGATGGAAATGGCGGAAACGACGATCACGCGCGACATCGGCTTCGAGCAGATCGACGCGGTGGCGGGCGGCGAGACGGCCGGCATCCCGTTCGCGGCCTGGATCGCGGACCGGATGATGGTGCCGATGCAGTACGTGCGCAAGAAGCCGAAGGGTTTCGGCCGCAACGCGCAGATCGAAGGCCATCTGGAAGAAGGCTCGCGCGTGCTGCTGGTGGAAGACCTGACGACCGACAGCCGCAGCAAGATCAACTTCGTCAACGCGCTGCGCACCGCGGGCGCGACGGTGAACCACTGCTTCGTGCTGTTCCACTACAACATCTTCAAGGAAAGCGTGTCGGTCCTGAAGGATATCGACGTCGACCTGCATGCGCTGGCGACGTGGTGGGACGTGCTGCGCGTCGCGAAGGCCTCCGGCTACTTCGAAACGAAGACGCTCGACGAAGTCGAGAAATTCCTGCACGCGCCGGCCGAGTGGTCGGCGGCGCACGGCGGCGCGACGGCCCCGAAGGAATGACGCCGCGCCGGCCTGCATGCCGGCGTCCTGGCCGAAAAAACCGCCCGCCCGATCGCGGGCGGTTTTTTTTCGTCCGCCGATCCGCACGATGACCGGGCGCAATCGCGGGCTGCGGCGTGCGTCGTTCATCGAACCCTAATGCTAGACTTGAACCATCGCCGCCATCAGCTGCGCGGGCAACACACAACGCCAACAACGCCGGGAGCATCGGGCCGGCCCACGTGACGGGAGAAGCGCCATATGCGTGTGGATCGCCGGACCACTCCGCCTGCGCCATCGGGTCACCCGTCTCCGTCCATCCGCTTCGTCCTGCTCTGCGCCGCCGTGTTCGCGGCGCTGCCCGCACACGCGGAAAGCCCGTTCACCGTGACGAGCGACGACCTGACGCCCGGCGGGCGCGTGCGCGCCGCGAACGTATTCGACCGCGGCGACTGCAAGGGCGCGAACCGCTCGCCGCAGCTCGCATGGCACAACCCGCCGGCCGGCACGCGCGGCTATGCGGTCACGATCTTCGATCCCGATGCGCCCGGCCACGGCTGGTGGCACTGGGCCGTCGCGGGCATCCCGGCCACCGTCACGAGCCTGCCGGCCGACGCGAGCGCATCCGGCTTCCTGCGGCGCATCGGCGCGAGCGAGGCGCGCAACGACTTCGGCAGCGACGGCTACGGCGGCCCGTGCCCGCCGCCCGGCAAGCCGCACCGCTACGTGATCACCGTCTACGCGCTGAAAGGCACCGACCTGCGCGTGTCGCAGGGCCGCCCCGCGCCGATGTTCGAGCACGAGATCGGCACGCTGGCGATCGGCACCGCGCAATTCACGGTCACTTACGGCCAGTAGCGGCGCCATGCGCCGCCAGACGGCGCCGCCGCGATGGCCGTCCGCCGCGAATTTCAGTGCGCCGCGCGCGCACGTTGTCTCGTCATTTCGGCTTGCTAGACTCGTCGTCACCGGCCGCGGCAATTCCTGCCGCGCGACCGTCGCGCCGCCGGCAGGCGGCGCGTGACGCGGCGAGCCTGCGGTCCGCCGTTCCCGTCCCTTTCCGGAGAACGCTTCATGTCGAACATCGTCATCGTCTATCACAGCGGCTACGGTCACACGCAGAAACTGGCCGAGGCCGTGCATGCCGGCGCGCAGGACGCCGGCGCGAACGTGCGCCTGATCGCCGTCGGCGACCTCGACGACGCGGGCTGGGCCGCCCTCGACGCGGCCGACGCGATCATCTTCGGCGCGCCGACCTACATGGGCGGCCCGTCGGCGCAGTTCAAGCAATTCGCCGATGCCACGTCGAAAGCGTGGTTCACGCAGAAGTGGAAGGACAAGGTCGCCGCGGGCTTCACGAACTCCGCGACGATGAACGGCGACAAGTTCTCGACGATTCAATATTTCGTCACGCTGGCGATGCAGCACGGGATGGTATGGGTCGGCACGAGCCTGATGCCGGCCAACTCGAAGGCGGCCACGCGCAACGACATCAACTACCTCGGCGGCTCCACGGGCCTGCTCGCGCAATCGCCGGCCGACGCGACGCCCGACGAAGGCCCGCTGCCGGGCGACCTCGAGACCGGCAAGGCATTCGGCCGGCGCGTGGCCGAAGCGACCGCACGCTGGGACGCCGGCGCCCGCTGAACACGCCCCTGACGCCCGCACCGGCGGGCGTCGCAAAGGGACACAAGACGGCCGGCGGCCGTCTTTTTTCGCCCCGCGCGGCGCAGACCCGCCGGATGACGTCTTAAAATGGCGGTTTCCGGGCGCGGGCCCGCGTTTCATCCAGTGAGAGCGAAATGAGCACCAAAGTTTTTGTCGACGGCCAGGAAGGCACGACCGGCCTCAAGATCTTCGAATACCTGTCGGCACGCAACGACATCGAGATCCTGCGTATCGATGAAGCGAAGCGCAAGGACGTCGACGAGCGCCGCCGCCTGATCAACGCGTCGGACGTCACGTTCCTGTGCCTGCCGGACGTCGCGTCGCGCGAATCGGCCTCGCTCGTCGAGAACCCGAACACGACGCTGATCGACGCGAGCACCGCATTCCGCACGAGCGCCGACTGGGCCTACGGCCTGCCCGAGCTGACCCGCGCGCAGCGCGAGAAGATTCGGACGTCGAAGCGCATCGCCGTGCCCGGCTGCCACGCCTCGGCGTTCGTGCTCGCGATGCGCCCGCTCGTCGACGCAGGGATCGTCGCGCCGACGTTCGCCGCGCACAGCTACTCGATCACCGGCTACAGCGGCGGCGGCAAGTCGATGATCGCCGAATACGAAAGCGCGGCGCCCGGCGGCAAGCTCGCGAGCCCGCGCCCGTATGCGCTCGGCCTCACGCACAAACACCTTCCGGAAATGGCCGCGCACACGGGCCTCGCGAACGCACCGATCTTCACGCCGATCGTCGGCCCGTTCCTGAAGGGGCTCGCGGTGACGACCTACTTCACGGCCGAGCAGCTCGCGAAGCGCGCCACGCCGCAGGACGTGCAGCGTGTGTTCGCCGAGTACTACGCGGACGAAGCGTTCGTGCGCGTCGCACCGTTCGATGCGGACGCGAACCTCGACGGCGGCTTCTTCGACGTACAGGCGAACAACGATACGAACCGTGTCGACCTGTTCGTGTTCGGCAATGCCGAGCGCTTCGTCACGGTCGCGCGCCTCGACAACCTCGGCAAGGGCGCGTCGGGCGCCGCGATCCAGTGCATGAACCTGAACATCGGCGCGGCCGAGGACGCAGGTCTCAAACGCTGATTCAGCATCGCATGCAATGCAAAGCCGGCCAGTGGCCGGCTTTTTATTTATCCATATCAGGCAATAAATAAAAATCCCTGATCGCGCATTTACAAATATTTACAAGCTTTCCATTGTGCGATTACCGGCGAATTAAATCCCCCGATCCTGCTCCAGTCAATCCCGAATAGGGATAAACCGGATACCGTCGCTTTAAACGCTGCCGTTATCCGCAGGAAGGCGCGCCGAGAGCGTGCCGGGCGTCGCGCATCCCCCACTCAGGAAGCTTTTCTCGGCCCGCCGCACGTTTAAATTCTTACCGAATGCCATGTCAGGCAAGGACTCAAAACACGATTCCCGTTTCAATCGCCTTTTTTAGACGGGTTCATCAATTGACAGCAAAAACCCAGGCAGCGACATTAGCTCGCACAATTAAACGATTGGAGACAGCGGCATGTCGCACGCCTTATCGAAGGGGGTGGCAACGGCCTTTGCCATCGCCCCTTTCCTGGTTGCATGTGGTGGAGGGGACTCCGGCGGCGCGCTCGCGCCGATCAACGCGCCCCAATGTTCCGGATCGAGTTGCGGCACGCAAGGGCCGCCGCCGTCGCAGCCCATCAACGGCGCGCTGTGCCCGGCCAACGCCGACATCGTGAAGAGCACGTATCTCGGCGGCGCCGGTAGCGGCGAGATCGTCAGCGTCAACATCGACGCGGTCGCGATGACGTACACGCTCAAGTGGCTCGAATCGCCGATTCCGCTGAAGACGGGCACCGTCACGCCGAGCCGCGTCGGCACGACCATCACCGGCAAGGTCATCCACCCGCCGACCGGCACGCTGCCGACCGCCGAGCAGACGCGTTGCGCATTCGTCCTCACGCCGGGCACGGGCCCCGCGCCGGACGGCTCGACCTATTCGACGGCCGCCGACTTCAACCAGGCGAACCCGCCGATGCTGCTGGTCGGCATGGGCGTCGCGGGCGGCGGCATTCCGGGCGCGACGATCCAGTACGACGGACTGACGATCGCCGTCGGCCCGATCGTGGTGGCAAAGGACGTCGGCAAGGTGCCCAACCGTCATTTCGACTTCTATCCGTTCCTCGGCTTCGCGAACACGACGACCGACCTGTCGAAGCTGCCGGGCACGTACAACGCGCTGATCTACCACCTCGTGCCGTCGGGCGACTACGCGACGAAGGGCACGAATTCGAGCGAGACGTTCGATGCGAACGGCGCGTGCACGTCGAGCGGCTCGGGCGGCTGCCAGACGACCGGCGACCCGTGGAAGACGAGCGCGAACGGCGGCTACTTCGACAGCACGAAGGCGCCGCAGACGCTGCCGCAGACGCAATTGCCGATCGTCGGCGCGACCGGCAAGTCGGCGACCGCGCACATGGTGATCGGCCAGCTCAACGGCGCGACGGTGCCGGTGATCGTGCGCACGGGCAACGTGAACCTCGGCACGCCGCCGCTGCACGTCGACGCGCAGGTCGACGACGAATCGGGCATCGCGGTGCTCGGTGCGGCGACGGCGATCCAGTCGGGCACGATCGACGGCGGCTACGCGGGCGCGGACTCGAACTTCAAGTACACGGCCGCGCTGATCCGCGGCGGCAACGCGTCGTTCATCAATCCGTCCACGCAGGTCGAGGAAGACGGTTTCACGCTCGACTACGGCCAGACGACGCCGGGCCTGCTGAACGCGACGACGACACCGAGGCCGCCGTCCGGCACGAACTACCCGTCCGCATCGGGCGTGGTGATCGCGACGGGCGGCCTGTACGCGGCACTGATCCAGGGCACGGTGAACGGCGGCGTCACGTCGACGTCGGCGAACTCGACGACTTCGTCGACACCGTACTTCGGCGTGGGCGCGCAGATCAGCAAGTAGCGAACGGGGACGCGGCGGCGGCCCGTCCGCCGTCGCGTAACGCACGACGCGCGCGGCACGGCGCGAGCAGGACGAGCACGACGAACAGAAGCGGCCGACAGGGAGCTGGCCGCCGTACAAGACAAATCTGGAGGAGCAACATGAAGCGCAACCTCATTCTGGCGGCGGCCCTTGCCGCCCCCCTTCTTTCCGCCTGCGGCGGCGGCAGCGACAACCCGCCGCCGCTCGTCGAAGACCGGCTCTGTCCCGCCACGCTCGACTACAGCACCGTGTTCACGGGCGGCGCGGGCAGCGGCGAACTCGCGAAGGTCCAGCTCGACACGACCAAGATGACCTGGCAGGTGACGTACGTCGAATCGGCCGTGCCGCGCACGACCGGCACGGTCACGCCGACCCGCGCGGGCACCGTCGACAGCGGCACGCTCACGCAGGAAACGCTGCTGCCGACCAACAAGCTGAACCAGTGCGCGTTCCGGCTGAACGGCGCGAGCCTCGACGCATCGCGCCCGGCGCGGATCTTCGTCGGCTTCGGCGTCGCGGGCGGCACGATCCCCGGCAAGGAAATCCAGTTCGACGGCGTGCTCGGCCAGGCCGCGGTGCCCGACACGAAATTCCCGTACTACCCGTTCATCGGCTTCTCGTCGATCGAGACCGACATCACGAAGGTCGCCGGCACGTACAGCCACACCGGCTTCGGCGAAGTGCCGTCGCAGAAGTTCGCGCCGGCGTCGATCGACGCGAAGGTGACGATCAACGCGGACGGCTCGTGGACCAAGTGCGACTCGACCGGCCAGTTCGCCGGCGGCGCGTGCACGCAGCAGGGCTCGAACTTCGCGCTGTCCGCCGACGGCAGCGGCGCGTTCCAGTCGAACAACTACCAGAGCCAGCTGAAGCCGACGCTGTCGGCCACGCCGCAGGGCAAGGGCTTCATGATCGTCGGCAAGCTGCGCAACCAGCTCGTGCCGATCCTCGTGCGCACGGGCGTCGCGAACCCGAACCCGACGCCGGACAGCAACGGCGTGCCGGGCCTCACCGCGGACGACGAATCGAGCATCTCGATCCTCGCGCCGCAGACGGCGATCGCGGCCGGTTCGCAGAACGGCGAGTACATCGGCGTCGACAGCGAGTTCAACTACCGGACCACCGCGCTGATCAACACCCAGGCGACGCTGCTCGATCCGTTCCAGCCGTCCCAGGCGTCGCTCACGCGCGTGCTCGACCTCGACTACACGCAGAAGGTGCCGGGCACGGTCACGACGACCCACACGGGCGCAAGCAGCACGTCGCCGACCGGCAAGTTCATCTTCTCGGGTGGCGTGTTCGGTTTCCTCGACAACGCGGGATCGACGCCGTATTTCACGATCGGCGCATTCGTCCAGTAAGCGGAGGGAAAAGCCGTGATGAAGACAACCCTTCTCCGCGCGGCGGCCGGCGCCGCCGTGCTGGCGCCGCTCGCGGCGCACGCGCAGAGCGCCGGCAGCAACGTCGTCACGCTGGGCTGGTTCCACATCATGCCGCAGCAGAGCAGCACGCCGATGACGACCAACGTCGCGCCGACGCCGATCAACACGCCGTTGCGGCTGCCGCCGTCGTTCACGTCGGCGGGCACGGGGCTGCACACGAGCGGCGCCGACACCGTCGGCCTGACGGTCAGCCACTTCCTGACCGACCACATCGCGGTCACGTCGGTGGCGGGCGTGCCGCCGGTGTTCAAGGTGTCGGGCCAGGGCACGATCAAGCCGCCGGGACCTGCCGGCGCGCTCGGCACGCAGAACATCGGGCTGGCGTCGGTCAACCCGATCGTGAAGAGCGTGCGGCAGTGGAGCCCGGCGGTGATCCTGCAGTACTACTTCGGGCAGGCGACCGCGAAGTTCCGGCCGTTCCTCGGCCTCGGCGTGTCGTACAACTGGTTCAGCGACCTGCAGCTCAACACGAACTTCATCAAGCAGACGCAGGACAACCTCGGCGCGATCCTCGCGGCGGGCGCGGGCAAGCCGGGGACGACATCGGTGGAAGCGAAGGCGTCGTCGTCATGGCAGCCGGTGTTCAACGCGGGCCTGCAGTACAACATGACGGAGCACTTCGGGCTGATCGCATCGGTGACGTACATCCCGCTGAAGACGACGTCGACGGTGACGATCAAGGCGGCCGACGGTTCGGTGCTCGCGGAATCGAAATCGGACCTGAAGGCGGACCCGATCATCAGCTACGTCGGGATGACGTACAAGTTCTGACGCCGGCGCGCGCCGACGAATGGATCGCCGCGGCAAAATCGCAGGCAAAAAAAAGCCCGCCTAACCGGCGGGCTGAATCCATATCAGAGGAGACATGGAGGAGACAGGTGTCACTATATCGAATCGATTTCCGCATTGCAACATTTCCGTAGAGAAAATAAGGATTTTCCCTCGAACGCTGCCTCTAGTTCGCCATTGCCGCATCTGACCCTCCCCCGTTCTCGCGGTCGAGCACCTCGCCCAGCGCGTCGCGCAGCAGCGCGACAGGCCGCACCAGCCGGCCCGGCAGCGTGCCCTGCACGATCCACACGTTGATCCGCGTTTCCAGCCCCGCCGTTTCCACCACCCTCAATGCGTCGCGATGCGCACTGCGTGCCAGCGCATTCGGCGCGGCGATGCCGATCCCGGCGCCGCGCGCGACGAGTGAGAGCTGCAGCTCCGAGCCGAACGCCTCGACCGCGACGTCGAACGGCAGCCCGGCCGCGCCGAGCGCGCGGCTCAGCGCCGAGCGCATCCCGCAGCCGTCCTGGCTCAGCACCCACGGAAAACCCGACAGCGTGTCGAGCGACAGCGGACCGTCCGGCAGCGGAAAGTCGCGCGCGGCAACGAGCACCGTCGGCTGCGTCGCGAGCAGCGTCGCGGCGAACGCGTCGGGCAGCACCGTACTGGCCGGCACCATCACGGCCGCGACGTCGAGCGCACCGCGCTCGATGCCCTGCATCAGCGCCGGCGACCAGCCGGCCGTCACGCGCAGCGTGAGGCGCGGGAACGCGTCGCGCAGCCGATCGATCGGCCGCTCGAGCGCGAGCTCGGACAGGAACGGCGGCACGCCGATGCGCAGCTCGCCGGACGGCTCGCTGTCCGGCGCGCCCGCCGCCATCAGTTCGTCGACCGCACCCAGCACGTTGCGCGCGAGCGCGTAGACGTCGCGCCCGGTGGCGGTCGGCTTCAGCGGCTTGCTTTGCCGCTCGAGCAGCGGCACGCCGAGCAGCGTTTCGAGGTTCTGCACACGCCGCGTCAGGCCCGGCTGCGTCAGGTGGAGCTTCGCGGCCGCGGCGACCATCGACCCGCTGTCGACCACCGCCACGAACGCCAGGAGATCACGCGTATTCAAAACAAACTCGCATAATCATGTTAGACATATTTCAATTGTCGCATAAACATCGGGCACCTACGATGGGGATTCCTTCGCTCCCTCTCCCAGGCTTCCGATGAACTGCCCTGCCCACCGTTGTCCCGCCTCCGTTCCCCCGTCTGTCGCCGCGCCGCCCGCGCTGAGCACCGGGATGACGCTGTTCTTCGCCGCGACGGTCGGCGTGATCGTGATGGACCTGTTCGCCGCGCAACCGCTGACGGGCCCGATCAGCGCCGACCTGCACCTGCCGCCCGGCCTCGCCGGCCTCGTCGCGATGCTGCCGCAGCTGGGCTACGCGGCCGGGCTCGTGCTGCTCGTGCCGCTGGTCGACCTGCTCGAGAACCGCCGCCTGATCGTCACGACGCTCGCCGCGTGTGCCGCGGCGCTCGCGCTGCCCGCGTTCACGCAATCGGGCACCGTGTTCCTGCTGGCGACGTTGGCGGCCGGCGCGGCGTCGAGCGTGATCCAGATGCTCGTGCCGATGGCCGCGTCGATGGCGCCCGAAGCGCAGCGCGGCCGCGCGGTCGGCAACGTGATGAGCGGGCTGATGCTCGGCATCCTGCTGTCGCGGCCGCTCGCGAGCCTGATCGCGGGTTCGGCCGGGTGGCGCGCGTTCTACCTGCTGGCCGCGGTCGCGAATGCGGCGATCGCCGTCGTGCTCGCGCTGCGCCTGCCGGCGCGCACGCCGTCGATCACGGCCGGCTACCGCACGCTGCTCGCGTCGCTGGGGCGCCTGCTCGCCGACGAACCGGTGCTGCGCCGGCATGCGCTGTCGGCCGCGCTCGCGATGGCCGCGTTCAGCGCATTCTGGACGGCCGTCGGGCTGCGGCTCGCGCAGCCGCCGTTCGCGCTCGACCTGCACGGAATCGCGCTGTTCGCGTTCGCGGGCGCCAGCGGCGCGATCGTCACGCCGCTGGCCGGCCGCGCCGGCGACCATGGCCACGGCCCGGCCGCGCAGCGGATCGCGCACGGCACGATGCTCGCGGCGCTCGTCGTGCTGGGCATCGCCGGGGCCGGCTGGTTCGGTTTCGACACACATGCGCATCGCGGCGTCGCACTCGCGCTGCTGGCCAGCGGTGCGGCATTGCTGGACGCGGGCGTCATCGTCGACCAGACGATCGGCCGCCGCGCGATCAACCTGCTGGACCCGGCCGCACGCGGCCGCCTGAACGGGCTGTTCGTCGGCCTGTTCTTCGTCGGCGGCGCACTCGGCGCGGCGCTCGCGGGCAGCGCCTGGGCCTGGGGCGGATGGAACGCGGTGTGCGGCGTGGGGTTCGCGTTCGCCGGCACGGCCGCCGGGTTCGGTCTCGCGGCCGGGCGCGGGGCCGGCGCGGCGGCATTGACTCGCCCGCGTGCATGAGCGGCGGTGCAGCGGGCCTGAAGCGGCCCCGAAAAGCCGAACGCCCCGCCCTCATGCAAGGGACGGGGCGTTCGGCGCGCCGGAATCAGGTCGGGTCGAAATCAGTGACGCACGAGCGCCATCATCGCGCCGAAGCCGACGAACAGCCCGCCCGTCAGCCGGTTGAACACCTTCGCGACGCTCTGGCTCTTCAGCGTCGTGCCGATGCGCGTGCCGAACGACGCGTAGACGAGATACCAGCTCACCTCGATCACCGCGAACGTGACGACGAGGATGCCGAATTGCGGCAGCGTCGGCTCGGCCGCGTTGATGAACTGCGGCAGCAAGGCGGCCGCGAACAGGATCGCCTTCGGGTTGCTGCCCGCGACCAGGAAACCGTTGCGGAACAGCGTCCCGCGCGATGCGGCCGCCGTCTGGCCCGCCGCCGGCTCGGCGCCGGCCGCCGGGACATCGTCGGCACGCGCGCGCCATGCCTTCACGCCGAGGTAGATCAGGTAAGCCGCACCCGCGAAGCGCAGCGTGTTGAACATCGCCGGCCACGCCTCGAGCACCGCGCCGAGGCCCGCCGCCGACACCGACAGCATCAGCACCAGCGCGCTCAGGCAACCGGCCATCGTCGACGCCGAGCGGCGCAGCCCGTGGCGCGCGCCGTGCGTCATCACGAGCAGCATGTTCGGGCCCGGGATCGCCGATACGACGAACACCGTCGCCACGAAAAGCCACCACGTATGCAGGTTCATGACCGCCTCTGAATGTAGGGAATGCAGGGAAAACGAAATGCCGATTATGCCGCGAGCATGGCGCTTGTGTCGCGCGTCAGCGGCCGGCGCGGCGCAGCGCGACCTCGCCGAGCACCGCGAAATCCTGGTCGCCGCCGCCATGCGCGAGCGCGTCGAGCAGGCTGTCGCGCACGACGCTCGCCACCGGCAGCGGCACCGACGTCGCGTCGCCGGCTTCCAGCGCGAGGCGGACATCCTTCAGCCCGAGGCGCGCCTTGAAGCGCGCGGGCTCGTAGCGCCGCTCCGCGATCATCGAGCCGTAGCCCTCGTAGACCGGCCCCGGAAACACGCTGTTGGTGATCACGTCGAGGAAGTCGCGCATCGCGACGCCGTGCGCGCCCAGCAGCGCCGACGCCTCGCCGAGCGTCTCGATCGCCGACGCGAGCGTGAAGTTCGCGGCGATCTTCGCGACGTTCGCGTGCTGCGGCAGCGAGCCGAACCGCCAGGTCTTCTGGCCGATCGCGTCGAACAGCGGCTGCACGCGGTCGATCGCCTCGGCCGGGCCGCCGGCCATGATCGTCAGGCGTGCGGCGGCGGCCACGTCGGGCCGCCCCATCACCGGCGCGGCGACGTAGTCGATACCGCGCGACGCGTGCGCGTGCGCGAGCGATTCGGCGAGCGCGACCGACACCGTCGCCATGTTGACGTGGATCAGCCCGCGCGGCGCCTGCGCGAGCAGCGCGTCGTCGAACACCGCGCGCGCGGCGGCATCGTCGCCGAGCATCGAGAACACCGCGTCGCCGCGAAACGCATCGGCCGGGGTGTCGACGATCTGCGCGCCGAACGCCGCGAGCGGCTCGGCGCGCTCGCGCGACCGGTTCCAGACCCGCACCGTGTGGCCCGCCTTCAGCAGGTTCGTCGCGATCGCCTGCCCCATTTCGCCCAGCCCGATAAACCCGAGATCCATTGCCCGCTCCTTCGCTCCGTGAAGCCGCGAGTTAAACACAGATGCCGGCCGTCTGCAGCGCCTGCCGCCGGCCGGGCGCGGTGCGATACTGCACGGATGGCGATCGCGACCTTCCGCTTCCATGGCGAACTGAACGCGTTTCTCCCGCGCGCGCGGCGCGACCGCGCGTTCGGGCGCGCCTGTGCGCGCGACGCGACGGTGAAGCATGCGATCGAGGCGCTCGGTATCCCGCATACCGAAATCGGCCGGCTTTGCGTGAACGATCTGCCCGCCGCGCTCGACCGGCCGCTTTGCGACGGCGACCGCGTCGAAGCCTTTCCGGAACGCGCCCGGCCGGCGGCGAACGGGGCCACCGCGCCGCCGCCGGTGCCGTGGCGCTTCGTCGCCGACGCGCATCTCGGCGGCCTCGCTCAGTTGCTGTGCCTCGCCGGCTTCGACACCTGCTACGACAACCACTACCGCGACGACGAACTCGCGGCGCTGGCCGAGCGGGAGGGCCGGATCGTGCTGACGCGAGACCGCGAGCTGCTCAAGCGGCGCGCGGTCGTGCGCGGCTGCTACCTGCATGCGCTGCAGCCGGCCGACCAGTTGCGCGAGCTGTTCGAGCGGCTCGATCTCGCGCCGCACATGCGGCCGTTCCGGCTGTGCCTGCGCTGCAATGCGCCGCTGCACCCGCTCGACGCGGCCGCCGCCGCGCCGCGCGTGCCGGACGGGGTCCGGCAGCGGCACCGGCGCTTCGCCGCGTGCGACGTGTGCCGGCGCGTGTTCTGGGAAGGCTCGCACTGGCGGCGCATGCGTGCGGTGGTCGACGCGATGCGTACGCCGTCACGGCCATCGCCACTGCCGTCCGGCGAACGCGGCGCCTGAAAAAACAAAACCCCGCATGCCGGAGCATGCGGGGTTGTTCGACGGACGGCCGGCTACGCCTGCCGTCGCCAGGCAGCGTGCTTAGTTCTGCGTGCCTGCGTCGTTCGTGCCGGCGGCCGATGCGGCTGCAGCCTTCGCCTGGCCCTTCTTCGAACCGTGGTGCTTCAGCTGGTGCTTCGGCTTGCTGTGATCCTTCTTGGCCGGTGCCGGAGCGGCTGCCGACGTGTCGGCTGCCGGCGCGGACGCCTGTGCGAATGCCGAAACCGATGCGAGCGCGAATGCCGCGGCGATGATCGAAGCGAGCGTCTTCTTCATTGTTCTTCCTTTAGCGGAGAAAAAATCAAACGTACCGGTAAGTAAAGATGCGAGGCATTCGCATCGGAGCCCCAGGCCGCGAGGCCGGCTTTCGCCGGTCCGCCGCGACAAAACCTGACGCACTGGTTCCATAACGCACCGTGTTCGCGGCAAGTTGACACGTTGCTTGCACCTTCGGGTTTCCCCGGGGGCCGGCTCGTCGTCCCGCGCCGGCGAGCCGCTCCGGCTGCCGCCGCGTCGCGCCGCAAACCGGCTCGCGCACCGTCGGGGCGGCGCTTATACTGGCGTCCATCCGTCCCTTTCCCCGGAAACCGGATCGCGGCCGGTCGCCAGACCGCCGCCGTCTCGAGGCGCTCAAATTGCCCGATCACAATCTGGACAAACTGAAAATCGACCGGCGTCCGATCGCACCGGCGCCCCGTCGGCGCCGGTGGGCCCGCGTGGCCGCCGCCGCCGCGGCCGTCGTCGTCGCGATCGCCGCCGGCATCGCGCTCAGCGGCCGGCCGACGGTCGAAACCACGTCCGTCACGTCCGCCTACCCGTACCAGAACGACACGCAGCTCAATGCGACCGGCTACGTCGTGCCGCAGCGCAAGGCCGCGGTCGCGTCGAAGGGCCAGGGGCGCGTCGAATGGCTCGGCGTGCTCGAAGGCACGCGCGTGAAGAAGGACGACATCATCGCGCGCCTCGAAAGCCGCGACGTGGAAGCGTCGCTCGCGCAGGCGCGCGCGCAGGTGCAGGTCTCCCGCGCCAACCTCGGCGTGGCGCTGGCCGAGCAGAAGGACGCCGAAATCGCGCTGCGCCGCACCGCCGCGCTCGCGCCGAAGGGCGCCGTGCCGGCCGCGCAGCTCGACATCGACACGGCCCGCGTGAACAAGGCGCGCGCGTCGGTCGGCAGCGACCAGGCGGCGATCGCGTCGGCCGAAGCGAATGCGCAGGCCGCGCAGGTCGCGGTCGACCAGACGGTGATCCGCGCGCCGTTCGACGGCATCGTGCTGGCGAAACACGCGAACGTCGGCGACAACATCACGCCGTTCTCGTCCGCGTCGGACAGCAAGGGCGCGGTCGTGACGATCGCCGACATGGACACGCTCGAGGTCGAGGCCGACGTCGCCGAATCGAACATCGCGAAGATCCGCGCCGAGCAGCCGTGCGAGATCCAGCTCGACGCGCTGCCCGACATGCGCTTCGCGGGCCGCGTGTCGCGCATCGTGCCGACCGTCGACCGCTCGAAGGCCACCGTGCTCGTGAAGGTGCGTTTCGTCGACCGCGACGAGCGCGTGCTGCCCGACATGAGCGCGAAGATCGCATTCCTGTCGAAACCCGTGTCGGCGCAGGACCGGCAGCCCGTCACGGCCGTGCAGGCGAGCGCGGTGGTCGAGCGCGACGGCCGGCCGGTCGTGTTCGTCGTGAAGGACGACACCGTGCACGCGGCGGCCGTGACGCGCGGCCTGCGGATCGGCGAACTGGTGGCGATCCGCGGCGTGAAACCCGGCGACACGGTCGTGCTCGCACCGGGCGCGAAGCTGAAGGACGGCGCGAAAGTGACCGTCGCGAAAAAGTAGCGCGCGTGAACGACGCACCGCCGCCCCTCGTCGAGATCAGCCACGTCGCGAAGTCGTACCGGCGCGGCAACCAGATCGTGCCCGTGCTGACCGACATCACGCTCGACATCGGCGCAGGCGACTTCGTCGCGCTGATGGGGCCGTCGGGCTCCGGCAAGAGCACGCTGCTGAACCTGGTGGCCGGCATCGACCGGCCCGACAGCGGCGAGCTGCGCGTCGGCGGCCTCGACATCTCGCAGCTCGCGGAGGCGCAGCTCGCCGAATGGCGCGCGGCGAACGTCGGCTTCATCTTCCAGTTCTACAACCTGATGCCGGTGCTCACCGCGTTCGAGAACGTCGAGCTGCCGCTGATGCTCACGCACCTGTCGCGCCGCGAGCGGCGCGAGCGCGTCGAGCTCGTGCTCGACATGGTGAACCTCGGCGACCGGACCAGCCACTATCCGTCCGAGCTGTCGGGCGGCCAGCAGCAGCGCGTCGCGATCGCCCGCGCGCTGATCACCGATCCCGTGCTGATCGTCGCCGACGAGCCGACCGGCGACCTCGACCGCGCGTCGGCCACCGACGTGCTCGCGATGCTGCAGCGGATGAACGCCGAGCTCGGCAAGACGATCATCATGGTGACGCACGACGCGCATGCGGCCAGCGCCGCCCAGTCGCTCGTGCATCTGGAAAAAGGGGAGCTGATCGATGGGCACGCCGGCTGAGCGGCGGCGGGAGCGCGCGCGATGTACGTGCTAAAGCTGATCGCACGCAACGCGCTGCGCCACCGGCTGCGCACGCTGCTGACCGTGCTCGGGCTGACCATCGCCGTACTGGCGTTCGGGCTGCTGCATACGGTGGTCGACGCGTGGTACGCGGGCGCGGCCGCCGCGTCCAGCGGGCGGCTCGTCACGCGCAACGCGATCTCGCTGGTGTTTCCGCTGCCCGTCAGCTACGAGAACCGGATCCGCGGCGTCGACGGCGTGACGGCCGTGGTCCGCTCGAACTGGTTCGGCGGCATCTACCGCGACCCGAAGAACTTCTTCGCGAGCTTCGCGGTGTCGGACAACTATCTCGACCTGTATCCGGAATTCATCATCCCGGCGCAGCAGCGCGCCGACTACGACCGCGACCGCCGCGGCTGCCTGGTCGGCCGCCAGCTCGCCACGCAGTTCGGCTTCAAGATCGGCGACGTGATCCCGTTGAAGGGCACGATCTATCCCGGCACGTGGGATTTCGTCGTGCGCGGGATCCTCGACGGCCGCGACGACTCGACGATCACGCGCCAACTGGTGTTCCACTGGGATTACCTGAACGAGACGGTGCGCCAGCGCACGCCGAAGCAGGCCGACCAGGTCGGCGTGTTCGTGCTCGGCGTAGCGAACCCCGACGACGGCGCGTCGATCGCACGCAACGTCGACGCGGTGTTCAAGAACTCGCTCGCCGAGACGCTGACCGAGACCGAGCAGGCGTTCCAGCTCGGCTTCGTCGCGATGTCGAACCAGATCATCGCGGCGATTCGCCTCGTGTCCTACGTGGTGATCCTGATCATCATGGCCGTGATGGCCAACGCGATGGCGATGAGCGCGCGCGAACGCACGGCCGAGTACGCGACGCTGAAGGCGCTCGGCTTCGGCCCCGGCTTTCTCGCGCTGATCGTGTTCGGCGAATCGGTCGTGATCGCGCTGGCCGGCGGCGGCCTCGGGATCCTCGCGACACCGCCCGCCGCGAGCCTGTTCAAGCAGGCGGCCGGCGGCATCTTCCCGGTGTTCAGGGTGTCGGCCGGGACGGTCGCGCTGCAGGCCGCATGCTCGGTCGCGGTCGGCCTCGCGGCCGCGCTCGTGCCGGCGTGGCAGGCCGCACGCGTGCGCGTCGTCGAAGGCCTGCGGGCGATCGGGTAACGACGCGCATGGCGATCCCGCTCACCTACATCGCGCGCAACCTGTGGACCCGGCGCCTCACCACCGCGCTCACCGCCGGCGGGATGGCGCTCGTGATCTTCGTGTTCGCGACCGTGCAGATGCTCGACGCGGGGCTCACGCAGACGCTCGTGTCGACCGGCGAAGCCGACAACGCGGTGGTGATCCGCAAGGGCGCCGAGACCGAGATCCAGAGTTCGATCGACCACCAGCAGGCCAACGCGCTCGAGATGCACCCGGCCGTCGCGCTCGGCCCCGACGGCCGGCCGCTCGTGTCGAGGGAAGCGGTCGTGCTGATCTCGCTCGTGAAGACGTCGAGCGGCAAACCGTCGAACGTCGTGATCCGCGGCGTGTCGCCGGCCGGGCTCGCGCTGCGCCCGCACGTGAAGCGCGTGGCCGGCCGGATGTTCGCGCCGGGCTCGTCGGAGATCGTCGTCGGCAGCGCGATCGCGAAAGGCTTCAGCGGCACGCAGCTCGGCGACAGCCTGCATTTCGCGCAGCGCGACTGGACCATCGTCGGCATCTTCGACGCGGGCGGCAGCGGTTTCGATTCGGAAATCTGGGGCGACGTCGACCAGCTGATGCAGTCGTTCCGGCGCACCAGCTATTCGTCGATGGTGCTGCGCATCCCGGGCGCCGACGGCTTCGCGCGCTTCAAGGCCGACATCGACGTCGACCCGCGGCTGACCGACGAGGCGAAACGCGAGCAGACGTTCTACGGCGACCAGTCGAAGTCGCTGTCGACGTTCATCAACATCCTCGGCATCACGCTGTCGACGATCTTCTCGATCGCCGCGATGATCGGCGCGATGATCACGATGTATGCGTCGGTCGCGAACCGCGTGGCCGAGATCGGCACGCTGCGCGCGCTCGGCTTCAAGCGCAGGAACGTGCTCGCCGCGTTCCTGCTCGAAGCGCTGCTGCTCGGCTTCGTCGGCGGCGTCGCGGGGCTCGCGTGCGCGTCGCTGATGCAGTTCGCGTCGTTCTCGACCACCAACTTCCAGACCTTCTCGGACCTGTCGTTCCGCTTCGTGCTGACGCCCGCGATCGTCGTGAAGACGCTGCTGTTCTCGCTCGTGATGGGGCTCGTCGGCGGGTTCCTGCCGGCGATGCGCGCCGCGCGGCTGAAGATCGTCGACGCGCTGCGCGCGCAGTGACGCGCGCCGCCGCTCACGTTCAACGCTCGCGCGGTACCCATGCGCCGTGGAACCCGGCCGGCACGCGGCGCGGCAGGTGCACGGTCGCGACTGGTTCGTCATCGATCGCGCGCGCATCGAGGATCACCACGTCGCTCGCGTCGGTCGCCGCGCGGTAGACCATCACCAGCAGCCAGCCGTCGTCCTCGTCGGTGCCGCCCGGGCGCGGCACGAACACCGGCTCGCCGTTCTGGTCGCCGGGCGGCACGGCGTAATGCGTCGTCGTGCCGCGCGCGTGATCGAAGCGCATCACGCCGCGCATTTCCGCGTTGTTCGGCTGCTCGACCGCATACAGGTAGCAGTAGCGGCGCCCCGTCCGGCTGTCGTTGATGCGCGGCAATTCGATGCCGCCGTCGGCGAGCGGCCCTTCGTCGACCAGCCCGTTCGCCGTGTCGATCACGTAGCGCCACAGCTCGCCGACCGGGTTGTCGGCGAAGCGGCCCGTGCGCGCATCGAACCGCAGGAACGACGGATAGCGCACCGCGTCGAGCACGATGCACGACGCGTCGCAGTCATATGCGTTCACGACGTGCTGGATGAAGCACGGCTCGACACCGAACCAGCGCACGGCGCCGCCGTGCCGCGGCATCACGCCGATGCGCGCGGGCCGGTCGTCGTGCCAGCGCAGCGGCATCCGGTGGCCCTGCTTCAGCAGCGAGAAGTCGTAGCCGACGTTCAGGTCGAGCAGCAGGCTGCGGGTTTCGGTGATCGCGAGGTCGTGCATCATCGACGGCGCATTCAGGTCGATTTCGACGTCGACGCGCTGCACGCCGTGCGCGTCGATCACGCCGTAGCGCAGCCACGGCGCGCGCCAGTCCGCACGGAACGCGATCAGTTCGCCGGTCACCGGATCGACCTTCGGATGCGCGGTCATTCCGCCGCCGAAGCCCGCGTGCCGCGCCGCCGCGCCGAGCGAATCGAGCGCGGGCGTGATCGCGAGGGGCGCGCCGCCCTCGGCCAGCGCGAGCAATTCGCCCGCATGCTGCAGCACGTTCACGTTGGGATTGGTGTCGGGCAGATGCGGCACCTGCCCCGGCGCATGCACGGCGGCCCAGCGCTGCGTGCGCGCCCAGCGGTTCCGGTAGCCGGTCGCGCGGCCACGGTCGAACGCGATCGCGTGCAGCATCGCGGCTTCCGGCCACCACGACAGCATGTCGTTGCCTTCGAAGCGGCCGCCCGGCGGATTCGGGCCGTTGCGCAGCAACGTGCCGTCGAGTTCGCGCGGGATGGCGCCCGTCACGCGCAGGTCGACGACATCGACTTCGTCGGCGACCGGCGCGATCGCGCCGTGGTTCAGGTCGAATGCGGTCATCGCGTCGGCGCTCCGTCAGCAGTCTTCGGCGGACGGCGGCATGTCGCCGCGCGCCAGCGCGAGCGCGTGGTCGCGCACGTCGTCCGGCCAGCCGGCAACCAGTTCGGCCAGCCGCGCCGGCTCGTTCGCGTACAGCGCCCGCGCGGCTTCCTCGAAACCGGGCAGGTCGCCCGCCATCGCCGACATGAAGTGATAGGCGCGCGCCTGCGCGTCGCGGTGCCGGTCGGCCGCCGCATGCGTGCGCCGCGCGTCCTCGACCAGCTTGCGCAGCGCGACCGACGCGCCGCCCGGCTGCGCGCCAAGCCATTCCCAGTGACGCGGCAGCAGCGTGACCTCACGCGATACGACGCCAAGCTTCGGCCGACCGCGGCCGCGCTGCTCGCCCGCGCCTGCCGGCGCGCCGGCGGCGCCGGGCACGTCGCCCGACGGCGGCGCATAGCGCACGCGGATGTCGTCGTCCGTGCCCCGCAGGTCGAGGTCGATCGAGCGGCCCGTCGCGTCGTCGAAGATCAGGATCGTGCCGTGCGTCGCGTCGCCGGCCGCCTGCCGGACCGCGAGCGCAACTGTCGCGAGCGGCCCCGACGCGAGCCGCCGGTGGCCGTCGAAGGCCGTGTACGAAGGAAGAAGCGTGGAGGTTGTCATCGTGGTCGCCCGCAGGCCGGGATCAGAATGGCGCTATTTTTATCCGGGTATTAATTGGATGTCAATATTATCCGGGTAAAAATTTGACGGCAGTGCCTCCCCCTCGGGCGACCACGGCGCCGGTCAGGCCGCCCGGACGGGCAACCAGGGCGGCTGCAACGCGACGGCGACACCGCCGACGGCGCTCCGCGCTGGCGTCCGGCACGCTCGCGCGCGTCCTGCCGGCTGGCGCGGACGACGCGCGCGCCGGACCGATCGATTCAAATGCTGAATCGATCAAGTCAGCAATTGGCATGAAAGCGAAGTTTTCGACATGACAGAATGGCCCGGACGCCTTGCCCGACTCGGCGCCCGGTGCCCTGCCTCCGGCCGGCGGCACCCATACGACAACATCACGCGCGCGCCGACGCGCCCGCCGCACGACGGCACCTTCCGTCCTTCGGAGGAGACAAGTCATGAATCCGCTTCACGCGCTGCCGGCGTCCGCGTCGGCAACGGTCCGGCGCACGCGCGTGCGCTGGCTCGTGCTGGCCGTCCTGTTCGCGGTCACGACAATCAACTACGCGGACCGGGCGGCGATCGCGATCGCGGGCCCGAGCCTTGCCCGCGCGCTGCACCTGAGCCACGTGCAGATCGGCTTCATCTTCTCCGCGTTCGGCTGGTCGTACGTGGTCGCGCAACTGCCGGGCGGCTGGCTGCTCGACCGCTACGGGTCGCGCATCGTCTACGCGTTCAGCATCTTCTTCTGGTCGCTGTTCACGCTGCTGCAGGGCGCGATCGGTTTCTTCGGCGGCGCGGCCGCGTTCGCGCTGCTGTTCGGGCTGCGCTTCCTCGTCGGCGCGGCCGAGGCGCCGTCGTTCCCGGCCAACAGCCGAATCGTGTCCGCGTGGTTCCCGGCTGCCGAGCGCGGCACCGCGTCCGCGATCTTCAACGCCGCGCAGTACGCGGCGACCGTCGTGTTCGCGCCGCTGATGGGCTGGCTCGTGCACGCGTTCGGCTGGCAGTCGGTGTTCGCGGTGATGGGCGTGCTCGGTTTCGCGTTCGTCATGGTGTGGAACCGCACGATGTACGACCCGAAGGACCACCCGAACGTCAACCGCGCGGAACTCGACTACCTCGCCGAAGGCGGCGCGCTCGTCAACATCGACCAGGCGACGGGCGGACGCGACGGCGGCCCGTCGATGCGTCACGTGAAGGCGCTGCTGAAGAACCGGATGCTGATCGGCGTGTACGTCGCGCAGTACTGCATCAACGCGCTCACCTATTTCTTCATCACGTGGTTTCCCGTCTATCTCGTGCAGGCGCGCGGGATGTCGATCCTCAACGCGGGGCTCGTCGCGTCGATCCCGGCCGTGTGCGGGTTCCTCGGCGGGATTCTCGGCGGCGTCGTGTCCGACGCGCTGCTCAAGCAGGGCCGGTCGCTGTCGGTCGCGCGCAAGGTGCCGATCGTGGCCGGCATGCTGCTGTCGATGTCGATGATCGTCTGCAACTACACCGATTCGCACGTGCTCGTCGTGCTGTTCATGGCGCTGTCGTTCTTCGGCAAGGGGCTCGGCGCGCTCGGCTGGGCGGTCAACGCAGACACCGCGCCGCGCCAGATCGCCGGGCTGAGCGGCGCGCTGCTCAACACCTGCGGCAACCTCTCCAGCATCACGACGCCGATCGCGATCGGCTACATCGTCGACCGCAGCGGCTCGTTCAACGGCGCGCTCGTCTATGTCGTCGCGCACGCGCTCGTCGCCGTGATCTGCTACCTGTTCGTCGTCGGCGAGATCCGCCGCGTCGAGCTTCAATGAACGGCGCGGGCCGCGCCGGCGCGTCCGGCGGCCCGCGCGCCACCGGAACCAGGAGCGAACCGATGTCCGAACCCAGCCGCGCGGGCACGCCGCGCGTCACGCGCATGCAGGTGATTCCCGTCGCCGGCCGCGACAGCATGCTGCTCAACCTGTGCGGCGCGCACGCGCCGTACTTCACGCGCAACCTGGTGATCCTCGACGACAGCAGCGGGCATACGGGCGTCGGCGAAGTGCCGGGCGGCGAAGGCATCCGCCACGCGCTCGAGCGCATGACGGATCTCGTGGTCGGCCAGTCGATCGGCCGCTACCAGGCGACCCTCAACGCGGTGCGTGCGGCGCTGTCCGGCGCGGGTGCCGGGGCGGGCCGCACGATCCGGCACGAGGTGACGTCGGCCGGCGAGGCCGCGGTGCTGCGGCAGCCGCACGAGATCAACCTGCGGCTCGACAACGTGATCACCGCGATCGAGGCCGCGCTGCTCGACCTGCTCGGCCAGCACCTCGACGTACCGGTCGCGGCGCTGCTCGGCGAAGGCCAGCAGCGCGAAGCGGTGCCGATGCTCGCGTACCTGTTCTATATCGGCGACCGGCGCCGCACCGACCTGCCGTATCGCGACGACGCGCATGCGGCGAACGCGTGGTTCCGGCTGCGCAACGAAACGGCGCTCGCGCCGGCCGACATCGCGCGGCAGGCCGAAGCCGCGGTCGACCGCTACGGCTTCGCCGATTTCAAGCTGAAGGGCGGCGTGATGGCCGGCGCCGACGAGCTGGAAGCGATCGCGGCGATCAAGGCGCGCTTCCCCGATTCGCGCGCGACGCTCGACCCGAACGGCGCGTGGTCGCTCGACGAAGCCGTCGCGCTGTGCCGTGGGCAGGGCCACCTGCTCGCGTATGCGGAAGATCCGTGCGGGCCCGAAGGCGGCTATTCGGGCCGCGAGGTCATGGCCGAATTCCGCCGCGCGACGGGGATCCCGACCGCGACCAACATGATCGCGACCGACTGGCGGCAGATGGATCACGCGGTGCGGCTGCAGGCGGTCGACATCCCGCTCGCCGACCCGCATTTCTGGACGATGCAGGGCTCGGTGCGGCTCGCGCAGCTGTGCCGCGACTGGGGGCTCACGTGGGGGTCGCACTCGAACAACCACTTCGACGTGTCGCTCGCGATGTTCACGCACGCGGCCGCCGCCGCGCCCGGCACGATCACCGCGATCGATACGCACTGGATCTGGCAGGAAGGCGACGCGCGGCTCACGCGCGAGCCGCTCGCGATCGTCGGCGGCAAGGTGGCCGTGCCGGAACGGCCGGGGCTCGGGATCGAGCTCGACATGGCGCAGGTCGAGGCGGCGCATGCGTTGTACAACGCGGTGGGCGGCACCGCGCGAGATGACGCGGTCGCGATGCGCTATCTGGTGCCGGGGTGGGCTTACGATCCGAAGCGGCCGAGTTTCGGGCGGGGGTGAGGGGAAGGCGGGATGACGGGTGGCGGTTGCCAAATGCCGAAAACGGCCGCATCCTGCCGGCTGCCCGGATCGGCCCGCGCGGCGGATGGTCGGGCGCTCCCGCTCATCCGCGAAAGAACGCTCTCCATGACGTCATCCGATCCGACACTTCGGCAAATCATCGTCTTCATGCTGTATTCGGTGTTGTGTCTGCCGGCGAGCGTGACCGTCGCCAGCTATGTCGCAGCTCGGATTACGCGCAACGTATCGAATTTCGAAGGCGGTGCCGGTTACGCAGCGCTATGGTGGATCATTCTGCTGACCTGCACGTTCTATGCGCTATCGATCGTCGTCGGCGCGCTGCTGCGGAAAAGAACGGCGATTCTCGCGGTCGTTACGGTGGGGGCGGCCGTGTTGTCGGTGCCGACGTTCCGGTTGGTTCAGGATCTGGCGACGTAGTCCGCCGGCTATCGGACCCGCAAAAACAAAAAGGCCCGATCTCGCGATCGGGCCTTTCGAATTCCGTTGGTGGAGCGGAGGAGGATCGAACTCCCGACCTTCGCATTGCGAACGCGACGCTCTCCCAGCTGAGCTACCGCCCCAACAGTCGACCATCATACACACGCATTTCTGCGCTTGGCAATAGGGGTTACATCCCCCTGAAGCGTTACTTTGACGGCGCGCCGGCCAGCACCCATTCGACCACCGAACGGACATCGGCGTCGCTCATGCGCGGATGCGCGGGCATCGGAATCGCGCCCCAGACGCCCGAGCCGCCGTCCTTCACCTTCTTCGACAGCTTCGCGACGGCCTGCGGATCGGACTTGTAGCGCGCAGCAATATCCTTGAACGACGGGCCGACGAGCTTGCGGTCGACCGCGTGACAGCCCATGCAGGCGTTGCTGCGCGCAACCTTCAGGCCATCGCCGACGTCCGCGTGCGCTGCGCCCAGCGTGCCGACCACGAGCGCCGCGCCGGCGGCGCCCTGCACCATCCACTGTTTCATCTGCTTCATCCGCGCGCCCTTCATTGCGCCGGCGCCTTCGGGTTGCCCGGGTGCACGCTCGACGAATTCGAGATCGGGGCGGGCGACTGCAGCGGCGCGGACTGCACCGACGCGTCGGGTACCGCGCCGACCGTCGCGCTGTCCGCCGGCGCGGCGGCAGCCGACACGCCGGATGCGCCGCTCGCGGGCGAGGCGGCCTGCAGCGCCTGCGCGTCCTGCGGCTTCACGTACTGGAACACCTTCACGACCTTCTCGACGCCCGGCACCTGGCTCGCGGCTTCCGCGCCGCGATTGCCTTCGTCCACCGTCACGAGGCCCATCAGGTAAAGGTTGCCGCGTTCGCTGACGACCTTGTAGTAGTTCGCCGAGATGCCCTTCGTCGCGATCAGCTCGGACTTCACGCGCCCTTCGAGATACGAGTCGTTCGCGCGCGACGACAACGACGACGCCGGCTCGACCGACAGCTCGTTGACGATGCCGTTCACGTTGTTGATGCCGCGCACGATTTCCTCGGCGCGCTGCTTCGACGCATCGTTCGGCACTTCACCCGTCAGCAGCACGCGGCGGTTGAACACCGTCACATTCACGTGCGACTGGTCCGGTAGCCCGTTGTTGATCTGCGAAAGCGCCTTGACCTGGATCTCGCGGTCCTCCGTCTGCGCGCCGAGCGTCCGGCGATCGGTCGCGATCAGCGCGCCGCCGCCGGCCGCTGCACCCACGACTCCGAGCACACAACCCTGCAGCGACACGGCGAGGCCCGCCGTCAGCGCGGCGAGCAGCGTGGTTCTGACGAGCGTCTGTTTGACGCGGCTTTGATTCATCGACGGCTCTCCTTCGTTCAATCCTCACCCAGCAGCATCGCGTCGATGCCGTCGCACAGGCAGTGGATGGTCAGCAGATGGACTTCGTGGATGCGTGCCGCGCGAACGGCGTGCACGCTGATCGGAATATCGGTATCGGACAGCGCGGCCGCGACTGCATGGCCATTGCCGCCCGTCAGCGCGACGACGGTCATCTCGCGCTCGTGCGCCTCGTCGATCGCCGCCAGCACGCGCGGCGACGCGCCACCCGCATCGAGCACCAGCAGGATGTCGCCGGTCTGGCCGAGCACGCGCACCTGCTGCGCGAACAGCTGCTCGGCGGCCGCCGCCCCCATGAGGCCGGCCTGCGACGCATCGGTGGCCAGCGCGATCGCCGGCAGGCCCGGACGCTCGCGCTCGAAGCCGCCGACGAGCGACGCGGCGAGATACTGCGCGGCAGCAGCCGACGGGCCGTCACCGCACGCGACGATCTTGTTGCCGTTCGCCAGCGCGGCGAACATCGCATCGACCGCGGCTGCGATCGGCAACGACAGCGCGTCGGCCGCTTCAGCGTGAAGCGCGGCGCTGTCGTGGAATTGTTGCTGAATACGTTCGACTGACATCGATTCCTGGTGAACTGGGCGCGTGGCACATTTCGCGCGACATCGTGGGTGCGGCGAGTTTACCGTACTCCGGCACCCTCTCCGGGGGTCGGGCAAGAACTCTTTACATCTCGTCACACGTCGCGGCTACGCATCGTCGGTACGAAATGCGTCGCGCAGCCACGCGAGCCGGCCGGCCTCGAACGCGACGACATCGAACCGGCACGCGGCACCGGCACCGTGCCGCGCCCAGAACTGCAGCGCCGCCGCCACGAGGCGCCGCCGCTTGCGCCAGCCGACGCTCGCGGCCGCGCCGCCGTGCCGGACACTGCGCCGTGCGCGCACCTCGACGAACACGAGCATGCCGTCGGGCTCGCGCATCACGAGATCGAGCTCGCCGCCGCGCATCGTCACGTTCGCCGCGACGAACCCGAGGCCGCGGCGCTCGAGAAACTGCCGCGCGCGCTGCTCGAACGCCGCACCGACCGGTTTGGATCGTGCCGCGCCGGAAAAGTTGTCGCCCGCGTGCGGCAATCCGCGCCCGTCGCCCGGGCTGGCCGGCGCCGCGTGGCACAATGCCGACCTTGTTCCGCTTGCGCCGCGATTGCGTGCATTGCCTGCCATGACTGCCCTCCTCGAACTCGCGCACACGCAGCACTACCCGGACGCCGCGCTTTACGTGGTCGCCACGCCGATCGGCAATACGGCCGACATCACGCTGCGCGCGCTGCACGTGCTCGGCCTCGCCGACCGCATCGCGGCCGAAGACACCCGCAACACCGGCCAGCTGCTCGCCCGCTACGGGATCTCGAAGCCGCTCCTGGCCGTGCACGAACACAACGAACGCGAAGCCGCGCAGCGCGTGATCGAACTGCTGCGTGGCGGCGAACGCGTGGCTTACGTCTCGGACGCCGGCACGCCCGGCATCTCGGACCCCGGCGCGCGGCTCGTCGACGCGGTGCGCGAGGCCGGCTTCGCGGTGATCCCGCTGCCGGGCGCGAGCGCGGCCGTGACCGCGCTGAGCGTGGCCGGCGACTGGGCCGGCGCGTTCACGTTCGCGGGCTTCCTGCCGCCGAAGGCCAAGCAGCGCGCCAGCGCGCTGCAGGCGCTGGTGTCGCACCCGTATGCACTGGTGTTCTACGAAGCGCCGCACCGGATCGCCGAAACCGTCGCCGCGCTCGCCGATGCATTCGGCCCCGCGCGCCGGCTGCTGATCGCGCGCGAACTCACCAAGCTACACGAGCAGCTGTTCCAGGGCACCCTGTCCGAAGGACAGACCTGGCTGGCCGGCGATGCGAACCGGCAGCGCGGCGAGTTCGTGCTGGTCGTCGAAGGCGCGCCGGCGTCGAGCGGCGAAGCCGACGACACCGCGCACGACGCGCTGCTCAGGCTGCTGCTGGAAGAAGTGCCGGTGAAGAGCGCGGCCAAGCTCGCGGCCGCGCTGACGGGCGCATCGCGCAACACGCTGTATGCGCGTGCGCTCGCGCTGAAGGAAGGCTGACGCGGAACGACGCCGCGCCGAAACGACAAAGGGCTGCCGGAAGGCAGCCCTTTGCACTTGATGCTCGACGCGTGAGCGGACGAACCGCCGCGTTACTTCGCCGAGATCGACGCGAGCATTTCGTCGCGCGCCTCGCGCGCTTCCTGCGGCGACAGCCCCTCGATCTTCACGCGGCCCGTGCCGGCATGCACGAGGCCGATCAGCTTGGCAGCGGCATACGACAGGTCGAGCACACGGCCGCGCTTGAACGGCCCGCGATCGTTGACCTTCACGACGACCCACTTGCCGGTCGACGCATTCGTCACCTTGATGTACGACGACAGCGGCAGCGTGCGGTGCGCGGCGGTAAGCGCGTTCATGTTGAAGCGCTCGCCGTTCGCGGTGCGGCGGCCGTGGAAATCCCGCCCGTACCACGAAGCGCGGCCCGTCTGGCGGAAGTCGGATACATCCTTGCCGTCGATCGGCTCGGCGTCGGCCAGCGACGGCTTCTTCGCGTCCTTGCTGTCCGCGGCCGGCAGCGATGCCAGCGCGGAATCGAAATTGAGCGGCTGCTTGTCGTCGTCCGCCTTGGCGGCCGCGGCCGTCTTGTCGACCGCCTTCTTCTGGTTCACGCTGCCGGTGGTCTGGCTGGATGGCACCGCGCAGCCCGTCAGCGCAAAAAACAATGCAATGGTTCCGAATCGACTCGGAAAACGTAAATTCATCGACGTGTCGCCTTCTGGTTCGGGCCGCTCCGATACAACGCTGCTTCACAACGCAGATACGCGGCCCGGACGGCAAATGCGTGCACGCCCCGCTCGGATGCGAGCAGGCGGCTAGCATGGGCGCGGCTTTCGTCTATGCCGCAACCGTCCTGATTAGTTTTCACGTCTGGCGCAACCTGTCCCCAACAGCCTGACCAGACCCCACATGCCGCCATCGAACATGGCTCCACGTTCGCGCGCGTCGATACGACCAACGCACAGGAACGGCGGCACAGGCCTCATCCGGCGGCGCGGCAGCAGGGCCGCAGGCGGGCGCGCAGCACCCGGCCGGACAAGACGTGAGCACCGAATGCTCGGTGCTGGATACACCGCCGGACTCCCCGGCGGCTGATGCTTGACGGTGAATCGGACGCCTCTTTTAACGGGGCCGAAACACCAGCGAATGGCGTGAAATTCACGCGCAATGGGGCGCATTATACATAAATCAAAACGCCATCTCGAAAAGCACCCCCGACGGACCATTGATTCTCACTATGGCTGTAACAATCGGCATGCTCCGGGAATGCCCTCACCCGCGCGCCGCGGCACGCATCGCACGAGCGGCAGGCGGCGCGCGCGACCGGTACAATCGCTCCTTTTAGCCGCCGGTGCCTCCATGAAAGTCACGCTCATTCCGGTCACGCCGTTCCAGCAGAACTGCTCGCTGCTCGTCTGCGAGAAAACGGGCCGTGCCGCCGTCGTCGATCCGGGCGGCGATCTCGACCGGATCCAGCAGGAAATCGCGCGGCAGAACGTGCAGGTCGAGAAAGTGCTGCTCACGCACGGGCACATCGATCACTGCGCGGGCGCGAAGACGCTCGCGACGCACTACGGCGTGCCCATCGAGGGGCCGCAGGAAGAAGAACGCTTCTGGATCGAGAAGCTGCCGATGCAGAGCGAGCGCTTCGGCTTTCCGGCCGCCGACACCTTCGAGCCCGACCGCTGGCTGAACGACGGCGACACCGTGCAGTTCGGCGACGAGACGCTCGAGGTCTATCACTGCCCGGGCCACACGCCCGGCCACGTCGTGTTCTTCAGCCGCGCACACCGCATCGCGATCGTCGGCGACGTGCTGTTCGCGGGCTCGATCGGCCGGACCGATTTCCCGCGCGGCAACCACGAGGATCTCGTCCGTTCGATCAAGGAGAAGCTGTGGCCGCTCGGCGACGACGTCACGTTCGTGCCGGGCCACGGCCCGGTGTCGACGTTCGGCGACGAGCGCCGCACGAACCCGTTCGTGTCAGACAAGGTATTCGGATGAACCAGACCGCCATCCCGGAAATCTACGTCAGCACCGACGTCGAGGCCGACGGCCCGATTCCCGGCCCGCACTCGATGCTGAGCTTCGCGTCGGCCGCCTATACCGAGGACAAGCAGCTGATCGCGACGTTCTCGGCCAACCTCGAGACGCTGCCCGGCGCGCAGGCGCACCCGGTGCAGGAAGCGTGGTGGAAGACCGAACCGGAAGCCTGGGCCGCGTGCCGGCGCGACCTGCAGGCGCCCGAGGCGGCGCTGGTCGCGTACGTCGACTGGGTCGAGGCGCTGCCCGGCAAGCCCGTGTTCGTCGCGATGCCGGCCGGCTTCGATTTCACGTTCATGTTCTGGTACATGATGCGCTTCGCGGGACGTTGCCCGTTCTCGTGGTCCGCGCTCGACATCAAGACGCTCGCGTTCGCGATGACGGGCCTGCCGTACCGCAAAGCGATCAAGCCGCGCTTTCCGAAGCACTGGTTCGACGACCATCCGCACACGCACGTCGCGCTCGACGACGCGATCGAGCAAGGCGCGCTGTTCTGCAACATGCTCGCCGACCTGCGCCGCCAGCAGGCCGCGCTCGCCGGCCTCGCCGTATCGGACACCGATCGGTCGGAGCGCGCGGGGGCGGGACAAAATCCCACGGATCCGCGAGCAAATTAGCGAATCTCGCTCACCAGCGCCACGCCAGATTGCCTTTCCTTTCCCGGCCCTCTAACATTCAGCATGTTGTTGCTGCCGCATGGAGGCGCAGGTGACGCTCGATTCCTTTTCGCAAAAAATCCTTCGCCTGTTGCAGCTCGACGCGCGCCGTTCCGTTCAGGAAATTTCCGACCAGGTCGGCCTGTCGAGCACGCCGTGCTGGCGCCGCATCAAGGACATGGAACAGTCGGGCGTGATCCAGCGCTACACGGCGCTGCTCGATCGCGAGAAGCTCGGCCTGCACGTCTGCGCGCTCGCGCACGTGCACCTGACACGCCACAACGAAGGCGGCGTCGAGCAGTTCGAGCGCGAGATCGCGACCTGCCCGGAAGTCACCGAGTGCTACAGCACGACGGGCGAAGCCGATTACATCCTCAAGATCGTCGCGCCGGACATCAAGGCATACGACGTGTTCCTGCACGAGCGCATCTTCAAGATCCCCGCCGTGTCGCAGGTGCGCACGAGCGTCGTGCTGCGCGAAATCAAGTTCGACACGCAACTGCCGCTGTAACGCGCGGGCCGGCCCGGCCGGTGCGCGGCCGCCGGCCGCCGGTCACGCACGCGCGGGCATCGCGCGCGTGAAGCCGATCCGGCGCGCGCCGAACTCGCGCTCCAGCGCACCGACGTCGATCCGGCCGGCCAGCGCCGCATCGGTATCGTGCGGATCGCTGACGAGCGTCACATCGATCTCGAGCCCCGTACTCAGGTAATGCAGGTTGATCGCCGCCGCCTGCAGCCCGCGCTGCGCGAGCGCGGCCTCGAGCCGTGCCGCGATCTCACCGCGCGGCGGCAGCGCGAGCGCCGGACGGCGCGCCGCGTCGTTCTCCGGATCGACATGGATCAGCGCGTCGAGCACGCGCGGGTCGGACAGCACACGCGCACGCGCGGTTTCGGCAATGTAGTGCCCTTCGGATACGGAAATCTTCGGATCGACGAGGATGTGCGCGTCGACGAGCGCGGCATCGCCCATCTTGCGCGTGCGCAGGTCGTGCACGTCGCGTACGCCCGGCGTCGCCGCGAGCAGCGCGCGGATCTCGGCCGTATCGCCCATATCGAGCGCGCGGTCGGACAGGTCCTGCAGCGCGTCATAGCCGAACGTCCAGCCCATCCGCGCGACCATGAAGCCGACGATCGCGGCCGCGATCGGGTCGAGCAGCTTCACGCCGGCCAGGCTGCCGACGATGCCGATCGCGACGACCAGCGACGAGGCGGCATCCGAACGCGCATGCCATGCATTCGCGACGAGCATCGCCGAACGCACGCGCCGCGCCTCGCGCAGCATGTAGCGAAACAGCGCCTCTTTCGACACGAGTACCGTCAGCGCCACGACCAGCGCGGAAAAATGGACGGCGGGGATATTGTCGAGATTGACGAGGCGGTCGCCGGCGCGCCAGAGCATGCCGATCCCGACCGCGATCAGGATCGCGCCGAGAAACAATGATGCGACCGTCTCGTAGCGGCTATGACCGTAATTGTGGTCGGCATCGGGCGATGCGCCACTATGACGATTCGCAACCAGCACGACAAAATCCGAGATCAAATCGGATATCGAATGCACACCGTCGGCAATCAACGCCTGCGAATGCGCAATCGTACCGACGACGATCTGAAATGTGGCGAGCACCACATTCAGCACAATACTGACGAGCGTGCTCTTGCGCGCAACCGTGTGCTTATCTGCGCTCTGCGCGTCGCCGGAAAACGTGGACATGAAATATGAGATATCGGTGTGCGATACGCAATTCTATCAAAAGCGCGTCGCGAACCCGCTCAATACCCGAAAATTTCTTATTCAAATCAATCGCTTATACGAACGTGTCGCATTTTCATTCACATGGCGATTATTACATTTTCATGACAATGTTTGCAGGGCGGCTGCGTCCGGAAACAAAAAAGCCGCGCTCCTGAACGGACACGCGGCTCTTTCGAAGCGCAGACGACTTAAACAAACGTTTAAATCGCAAACTGTTCGCGGTTCTTGCCTGCAATCCAGCGCGGCGGCTTGCCACGGCCCGACCACGTCGCGCCCGTTTCCGGATCGCGGTACTTCGCGGCCACGCCTGCGCGCGGACGGCCAACCTTGCCTGCCTTCGCGCGGCTGAGACCGAGTTCGGCGAGCGAAAAGCCGTAGTCGGCAATTTTCTGCTTCACGTCATTCAGCACTTCAGCGTATTCACGCGACTTCGCTTCTTCGATTTGCTTCTCCAGCTTCTCCCGCTGGGCCAGCAGGTCCTTGTAAGAAGACATAGTTTCCCTTTCTATCTGACTAATGGCGCCGGTCTGCAGCCAGCTCACCATTCATGAAATATATGTGCCTCGGATTTTCGAAGGCAGAGATTAGCACAAAAAAGATTTGATAGAAGCGAGATTCACGAAAATCCCGAGATCAATTGTAATTCGCGCATGTCATTTTGACCGGCCGCGGCCTTTTCTCAAATTTTTACGTCTCCGTACAGAGATTAGGACATTAGCGATTGCCTATTCGGACTATCAACATACGCAATTACCCTGTATTCGGGAAAATAGAAGCTTTCATCGGACGACAGCTTTGCGAAAACCACATGACGCGGTTTGCTAAACGGACAAATCACTGACCCGCGACGTCACGTCACACCGCGTGCGCATGCCGTCAGCCGGTCGCGCAGCGCGCCGAGATCGGCCGACGGCGCATCGAAGGGCGTACGCACCCGGCGGCCGTCGTATCGCCAGTCGGCGCCGTGGCAATCGACGCCGAGCAGGTCGAGCCCGTCGCGGCGCGCCTCGCCCGTCTCGTAGGCGTTCCACAGCGCCTGCTCGTCGTCGAACGCGAGCGGCGGCCGTGCATCGAGATGCGGGCCGTCGACCCAGCCCATCCGCCCGAAACCGCCGATATAGCGCAGCCGCTCGATCTCGAGCGCCCAGAACGCGAAATCGCCGAGTGCGAGATAGCGCGCGGCGTCCGGCTCATAGCGCTGGTAGCGCGCGGCGACATGCGGATCGTCGCCGAGCGGCACGAACCGGCCGAGCAGCGTCGCACGCTCGGCGTTCAGCACGTCGCCATCCGGCGCGTCGACGACCAGGAAGCCCGCGCGCGGATCGGCGGCGAGATTGCGCGTGTGCTCGGCCAGGCCGCTGACGAGGATCACGGGCCGATGGCTTGCATCGGGTGCAAACGGGACGACCGTCGGATACGGGAAACCCTGTGGTTCGCGCGTATGAGTGGCGAGCGTGCCGAGCGCGCAACGGTGCAGCAAATGCAGCGCGAGGGCGGGATCGATGTTCAAGAGGACTCCTGCGGTCGAAGGGCGGCGCGTCGTTCATGCCGCATACGATTCGATGTTACCCGCCGGCGCGACGCGCCGCGCATCGACCGAATGGCCAATGCGGCCCGGCCGTCCGATCGTCGGCCGAACGGCAGTGCCCGGCACGATCGTAAGCGGTTCGATAGAATCGGACGATTCCGACGGACGCCGCGTGCGTCCGCGCATTTCTCCTGGCGAGCCTTTCCGTGTCCGAATCCTCTTCTCCCGAATCGTCGTCCCCGTTCGCCGCGCCGCCCGACGCGCACCGCGTGCTGCCGCTGCCGGCCCTCCAGCGCGCGCGCACGGCGTCGATGGCGCTGTTCTTCGTCGCCGGCATGATGTACGCGTCCTGGGGCGTGCACGTGCCGACCGTGCGCGACAAGTTCGCGCTGAGCCCCGGCCTGCTGTCGATCGCGCTGTTCGCGGTCGCCGGCGGATCGATCGCCGCGATGCTGACCATCGCGCACTGGATCACCCGCGTCGGCTCGCGCACCGCGTGCCTCGCCGGCGGGCTCGTGATGTCAGCGTGCGCGGCGCTGATCCTCGTCGTGCCCGACTACTGGATGCTGCTCGCGGTGCTCGCGCTGTTCGGCTTCTCGATGGCCACGCTCGACGTCGCGATGAACGCCGAGGCGAGCGCGGTCGAGATCGCGCTCGGCAAGCCGATCATGTCGTCGCTGCACGGGATGTTCAGCATCGGCGGGATGGCGGGCGCGGCCGCCGGCGGCGCGCTGCTGTCGGCGGGCATGGCGCCGGCCGTGCACCTCGCACTCGCGGCGGCCGTGAGCGCGGCGGTGCTCGTGGCCGCCAGCCCGGCCGTGCTGCCGCACGTGCCGCACCACGAACACGCGCACGGCGGCGGCAACCGCTGGCGCTCGCCCGCGTTGTGGATGCTCGGCGGCATCGCGCTGATCGCACTGGTCGCCGAAGGCGCGATGTACGACTGGGCGACGGTCTACATGCGCGACGTCGTCGCGGCGAGCCCCGCGCTCGCGAGCGCCGCGTATGCCGCGTTCTCGGGCGGGATGGCCGTCGCGCGCTTCGCGGGCGACGCCGTGCGTGCGCGCTTCGGCGCGCCGCAGCTCGTATTCGCGAGCGCGTCGCTCGCATGCGCGGGGATGATCGGTGCGCTGCTGCTGCCGAATCCGGCCGCGGTGCTGACCGGCTTCACGCTGATGGGCCTCGGCCTCGCGAACATGATGCCCGTGCTGTTCGCGGCCGCCGCGCGCGTGAAGGGCATCCACGCGGCCGAAGGGCTCGCGCACGTGGCGGGGCTCGCGTATTTCGGACTGCTGTTCGGTCCGGTCGTGATCGGTGCGGTCGCGCAGGCCGCGAACCTGACGATCGGCCTGTCGGTCGTCGCGCTGTGCGCGGCACTCGTCGCGCTCGTCGCGCCGAGGGTGCTCGCCCATCTGAAGATCTGACGGTACGACGCACACCGCCCCGAACGGCCCAAAGAAAACCAAAAGAAAACGCGCATGCGTTGCCGCATGCGCGTTTTCACCCCTTCTGTTGACCGCTTGTCGCGTTACATCTTCACTTCGTCGAGCAGCGACTTCTTGCCGCCCTTGTAGTTGTACAGCGAGATCACGCCGTGCTGCAGGTCGCCCTTCGAGTCGAAGGTCGTCGTGCCGATCACGCCCGAGTAGTTCGTCGTCGGCATCGCCGCGAGGATCTTCGCCGGGTCCGTCGAGTTCGCGCGCTTCATCGCGTCGACGATGATGTACACGGCGTCATACGTGAACGGTGCGTAGATCTGGATCGGCTGGCCGAAGCGCTTCTCGTACTTCGCCTTGAACGCCGCGCCGCCCGCCATCTTCTCGAGCGAGGCACCGGCTTCCGAGCACACCACGTTGTCGGTCGCATCGCCGGCCAGGTCGGCCAGCTTTTCCGTGCACACGCCGTCGCCCGCGAAGATCTTCGCGCGCAGGCCGAGCTGCTTCGCCTGTTTCGCGAACGGGCCGCCGGTGGCGTCCATGCCGCCGTACATGATCGCGTCGGGGTTCTCGCCCTTGATCTTGGTCAGAATCGCGCGGAAGTCGACCGCCTTGTCGTTCGTCGCGTCATGCGACATCACCTTCAGGCCGAGCGCCTTCGCCTTCTTCTCGAACTCGTTCGCGAGACCCTGGCCGTATGCGGTCGAATCGTCGACCACCGCCACGCTCTTGATGCCCTTCGAGTGCGCGTAGTTCGCCAGTGCCGGGCCCTGTTGCGCATCGGTCGCGACCACGCGGTACGTGGTCTTGAAGCCTTGCTGCGTATAGGCCGGGTTGGTCGCCGACGGCGAGATCTGCACGATGCCCGCATCGCTGTAGATCTTCGAGGCCGGGATCGACGTGCCCGAGTTCAGGTGGCCGACCACGGCGACGACCTTGTCGTCGACGAGCTTCTGCGCAACCTGCGTGGCCTGCCGCGGGTCGGCCGCGTCATCCTGCGGGTCGAGTTGCAGCGTGATCTTCTGGCCGCCGATCGTGAGACCCTTCGCGTTGATCTCCTCGACTGCGAGACGCGCACCGTTTTCGTTGTCCTTGCCCAGGTGTGCAATGCCGCCCGTCAACGGCGCGACGTGGCCGATCTTGACGACTTGATCGGCGGACGCGTTGCTTGCAGCTGCAGCGCACAGCATTGCTGCGGCGGTGATCGGCAACAGCTTTTGCATCTTGATATTCATGTAAGTCTCCAGTTCGGTCCCAATAAACGCCATCGCCCGGTGCCCCGCTGCCATCCCTGTGTTTGCAATCACTGGACGATTCGCCGGATGCATCGTTCATGCACTTGGCCTCAAGCACGTGAAAACAGCCGCTTTTAGCAGCCGCCCCCGTCCGTACTTGCGCGCAAGTGTAGGCGATCAAATTAATTTGTGGGACTTTTTTGGGGTAGTGGTAACACTACCGATATGCGCACTTTGGAAGGGTGACTCGAATATCGCCGCAAGCCCCGCCGGATAAGGGTTTCCGCTAATTTCCGGCAGCTTCCCGACAGATCGATTCAAAAGATTCCCGGGTCATTTCGATTCGGTATTTTGTGCCCGGGATCATTGAATGAAACGCGCGTGACAACACGCGCGCTTCGTCGTCCGGCATGAACCATTCAGGCGGCCGATGCGCGCCATTCGGCATCGAGCGCCGCGACGAGCTGCGACGTCGTCAGCGCATCGCCGCGGCGCCGCGCGAGCGGCGCGCCCTGTCCGGCCCACAGCGACAGGTAGTCGCCGTCGTTCGCGCGCGCGGCGGCCTGACGCAGCGGCTGCGTCAGCGCGTTCTGCACCGGGTACGGCGCGACGTCGGCCACGTGTGCGCCGAGCCGCGCCATCAGCGTGTTGCGCAACCCGCGCGCATGGCGGCCGGTGATCGCACGGGTGACCTGCGTCGACGTATCGGTGCTCGCGAGCAGGCGCGCCTTCCAGTCCGCCGCGATCGCGCTTTCCATGCAGGTGAGGAACGCGGTGCCGAGCTGGGCGCCCTGCGCGCCGAGCGCGAGCGCGGCCGCGATCCCGCGGCCGTCCATGATGCCGCCCGCGGCGAGCACGGGCAGGCCGGTCGCGTCGACGAGCTGCGGCACGAGCGCGAGCGTGCCGATCAGCGCATCGTCGGCGCAACCGATGAACGTGCCGCGATGGCCGCCCGCCTCGGCGCCCTGCGCGGACAGCGCGTCGGCGCCGGCCGCCTGCCACGCGAGCCCTTCGGCCACGTGCGTCGCGGTGCCGATCACATAGGTGCCGGCCGCCTTCAGCCGCGCGACGTCGGCCGCGTCGAGCACGCCGAACGTGAAGCTCGCGACCGGCACGCGCAGCGCGACGAGCGCGTCGAGCTGCGCGCGGAAGTCGGGCGCGTAGCGGGCCGGCGCGGTGCCCGGCGGCAAGCCGAGCGCCGCGTTCAGCGGGTCGATCGCGGCCAGTGCGCGCGCGACGGTCGCCGCGTCGGGCGTGGCGTCCGGCAGCACGAACAGGTTGACCGCGAACGGGCGATCGGTCGCCGCGCGAATGGCGTCGACTTCGGTGGCGAGGCGCTCGGGCGCGAACGCGGCGGCGCCGAGGCTGCCGAGCGCGCCCGCGTTCGATGCGGCGGCGACCATCGCGGTCGTGGTCGCGCCGACCATCGGCGCCTGCACGAGCGGCAGGCGCAGGCCGAAGCGTTCGGAAAAGGGCGTGGCAAACAGACGGGCAGACATGGCGAATCCTTCGATGAACGATGCGCGAAAGCGCTTTGTAAATGCCGGTACATCGACTCTATCGAAGCCGCTCGGCGCCGAAAAATGAATAATCGAGATCGAAACGATCGCTGCGCGAGAAGCCGGCGCGTGCGCTGCAGCACCCGGCGATTGGTGGCACACTAGGCCGCCCTCTTTCACCCCGGGGTGCGCATCGCGCATCCCGTTCGCCAGGAGTTCAGAACGTGACTGCCCAATGGATCGACATCCCGACCGGTAACGACAGCTTCGGCGGCTATCTCGCGCTGCCCAAGCGCGGCAAGGGCCCTGCCGTCATCATCATCCAGGAGATCTTCGGCGTGAACGCGCACATCCGCGCGGTCGCCGACCAGTACGCGTCCGACGGCTTCGTCGCGCTCGCGCCGGACGTGTTCTGGCGCACGCAGCCGCGCGTCGAGCTGACCTACGAAGGCGCGGATCGCGACAAGGGCATCGAGCTGATGAAGAAGACCGACGTGGGTCTCGCGGTTGCCGACATCGGCGCGGCGGCCGACGCGTTGCGCGCCCGCCCCGAAGTAGCCGGCAAGGTCGCCGCGATCGGCTACTGCTTCGGCGGCCAGCTCGCATACCGCGCGGCCGCGACCGGCAAGCTCGACGCGGCCGTGTCCTACTACGGCGGCGGCATCCAGAACGCGCTCGACCTGGCCGGCAAGGTCACGCAGCCGATCCTGTTCCACTACGCGGAAAACGATCACGGGATTCCGATCACGGCCGTCGATGCGGTGAAGGCCGCGTTCGCCGGCCATGGCCACGCGTCCTTCCACGTGTACGCGGGCGCCGAGCACGGCTTCAACTGCACGGACCGCGCGTCGTACAACCAGCGCGCGGCGGCGCTCGCGCACGGCCGCACGCTGACGTTCCTCGCCGAGCACCTGTAAACATGCCCGGCCGCGGGCCCGGCGCACCGGGCCCGCGTTATGCTCCCCTCATCGCCACGAGTCACAACGGGGGTGACAGCGATGCACTCGGACTATCTCGCGCATGACGCGATCGGCCTCGCGGCGCTCGTGCGCGGCCGCAAGGCCAGCCCGCGCGAACTGCTCGACGCCGCGATCGGGCAGGCCGAAGCGGTCAACGGCGCGATCAACGCGATCGTGCTGCAGGACTACGAAGCCGCGCGCCAGCGCGCGGGCGCCGCGCCCGAACCCGGCGCCGATGCGCCGTTCGCGGGCGTGCCTTATCTCGTCAAGGATCTCGGCGCGGCGGTCGCCGGGCTGCCGCTGTCGATGGGCAGCCGGCACTACCGCTATTTCGTGCCGGCCGACGATTCCCCGGTGATCGCGCGCAGCCGCGCGGCGGGCCTGAACCTGTTCGGCAAGACCAACACGTCGGAAATCGGCCAGATGCCGTACACCGAACCCGAGCTGTTCGGCGCGTGCCGCAACCCGTGGAATCTCGACCACACGCCCGGCGGCTCGAGCGGCGGCGCCGCGGCGGCGGTCGCGGCCGGCATCGTGCCGCTCGCGCATGCGTCCGACGGCGGCGGCTCGATCCGGATTCCCGCGTCGTGCTGCGGGCTGTTCGGCCTGAAGCCGAGCCGCAACCCGGTGCTCGTCGACCAGCCGTCGAACGGCGAACTCGTCGTCCAGCATGCGGTGTCGCGCAGCGTGCGCGACAGCGCGCTGCTGCTCGACGTGACGACCGGCCAGACGCTGCCGGCCGGCGCGCCGGGCACCTTCCTCCGCGCGATCGACACGCCGCCCGGCCCGCTGCGGATCGGCTTCGTCGTCGATCCGATGCTCGCGCCGGCACTCGCCGACGACACGCGGGCGGCGCTCGACGATGCGGCCGCGCTGCTCGAATCGCTCGGTCACCATGTCGAACCGGCGACGCTGAACGTCGACTACGCCCGCGCCGCCGAAACCTTCCTCACGCTGTGGGCGACGATCGCCGAGGAGATGGTGCTCGGCGCGCGCGCATTGACCGGCCGCACGCCGCGGCGCGGCGAATTCGAGGCCGCGACGTGGGCGATGGCCGTGGTCGGCCGGCGCCTCGCCCGCACGCGCCTGCCGGACGTGCTCGAATGGCAGCGCCAGCTGACCGTGCAGGTTTCCGGTCTCGTCTCGCGCTACGACGCGATCCTGTGCGCGTCGCTCGCGGCGCCGCCGGTGAAGATCGGCGAGCTGCAGCCGACGCCGTTCGAATCCGCGCAGATGAAGCTGGTCGCCGCGCTGCCCGTCAAGCCGCTGCTGAAGGAAATGCTCGCGAAGTCGTCGGAAAAGGCGTTCGCGTGGGCCGGCTGTACCGAGCTGTTCAACCTGACCGGCCAGCCGGCGATGTCGGTGCCGCTCTACTGGAATGCGCGCGGGCTGCCGATCGGCGTGCAGTTCGCCGCGCGCCACGCCGACGACGCGCTGCTGCTCAGGCTCGCGCGGCAGCTCGAGCAGGCGCGGCCGTGGTTCGATCGCCGCCCGCCGCTGATGCAGGCGCAGCGCTGACGCGCCGGCGCTTGCGCCACGCGTCACGAAAAAAAACCCCGCCGGGAACCCGGCGGGGTTTTGGCGCATGCAACCGCGCGACCGCGCTTACACGGCGAGCCGTTCGCAGATCGTCCGCGTGGCGGTCGCTGCGTTCAGCGTATAGAAATGCAGCCCAGGCACGCCCGCATCGATCAGGCGCTGGCACAGGCCCGTGACGACGTCCGCGCCGAACGCGCGGATCGACTCGCGATCGTCGCCGAAGCTTTCGAGCCGGCGCGCGACCCAGCGCGGCACTTCGGCGCCGCACATCTCGGAGAAGCGCATCAGCTGCGAGAAGTTCGTGATCGGCATGATGCCCGGCACGATCGGCACGTCCACGCCCAGCTTGCGCGTATCGTCGACGAAGCGGAAATACGCGTCGGCGTTGAAGAAGTACTGCGTGATCGCGGAATTCGCGCCGGCTTTCACCTTGCGCGCGAAATTCTCGAGATCGGCCTTCGGCGAACGCGACTGCGGGTGATACTCCGGGTAGCCGGCGACTTCGATGTGGAACCAGTCGCCATGCTCGGCGCGGATGAAGCTGACGAGCTCGGACGCATAACGCAGCTCGCCGACCTCGCCCATACCCGACGGCAGGTCGCCGCGCAGCGCGACGATGTGCCGGATGCCGTGCGAGCGGTACTGGTCGAGGATCGCGCGCAGGCTGTCGCGCGACGAGCCGATGCACGACAGGTGCGGCGCGGCCTCGAGGCCGTCCTTCTGCATGTCGAGCACGGTATCGAGCGTGCCCTGCTGCGTCGAGCCGCCGGCGCCGAACGTCACGGAGACGAATTTCGGCTTCAGCGGCAGCAGTTGCGCACGCGTCGCGCGCAGCTTTTCGACGCCGTCCGCCGTCTTCGGCGGGAAGAATTCAAACGAGAGTTCGATCGGTTTCATGATTCGGTGGGTTCAGCCCTCAGCCGATGTCGCGCTGGCCGAAGATCAGGGCGGACAGCAGCCACGACACGATGCTGTACAGGATCGACCCGAAGAACGCGGACCAGAATCCCGACACCTCGAAGCCCTTCAGCAGCGACGACGCGAACCAGAAGCACAGCGCGTTCACGACGAGGATGAACACCCCCAGCGTGACGATCGTCACGGGCAGCGTCAGCAGGATCAGCACCGGACGGATCACCGTGTTGATCAGGCCGAGCACGACCGCGATGATCAGCGCGGTGCCGAAGCTCTTGATGTGGATCGACGGCACGAGATACGTGATGATCAGCAGCGCGAGCGCGTTGATGACCCAGGTGAGGATGACGCTCATGGAGTGCTCCGGTTCGGTTGTCGATCTGTACGATCAGTGGCCGCCGCCGGCCGCCGCGCGGGCCCGAAGGCGCCGCGCGGCAAGCCGGCGATCCGGCGCCGGGCCGCTGCCGCACCGTGCGTCCCGCAGCGGGGCGCGCACGGCACGGCGGCGGCCGCGACGCATCAGTAGCGGTAGTGGTTCGGCTTGAACGGGCCGTCCTTCTGCACGCCGATGTACGAAGCCTGCTCGTCCGACAGCACGGACAGGTTCGCGCCGATGCGCGCGAGGTGCAGGCGCGCGACCTTTTCATCGAGATGCTTCGGCAGCACGTACACCTTGTTCTCGTACTCGTTGCCGCGCACGAACAGCTCGATCTGCGCGAGCGTCTGGTTCGCGAACGAGTTCGACATCACGAACGACGGGTGGCCGGTCGCGCAGCCGAGGTTCACGAGGCGGCCTTCCGCCAGCAGGATCACGCGCTTGCCGTCCGGGAAGATGATGTGGTCGACCTGCGGCTTGATGTTTTCCCACTGGTACTGGCGCGTCGACGCGACGTCGATTTCCGAGTCGAAGTGGCCGATGTTGCAGACGATCGCGTTGTGGCGCATCGCCTTCATGTGATCGTGGTTGATCACGTGGTAGTTGCCGGTCGCCGTCACGAAGATGTCGGCCTTGTCGGCCGCGTATTCCATCGTCACGACGCGGTAGCCTTCCATCGCCGCCTGCAGCGCGCAGATCGGATCGATTTCGGTGACCCACACGGTCGCGCCCAGGCCGCGCAGCGACTGCGCGCAGCCCTTGCCCACGTCGCCGTAGCCCGCGACGACCGCGACCTTGCCCGCGATCATCACGTCGGTCGCGCGCTTGATGCCGTCGACCAGCGATTCGCGGCAGCCGTACAGGTTGTCGAACTTCGACTTCGTGACCGAATCGTTCACGTTGAACGCCGGGAACGGCAGGCGGCCGTCCTTTTCCATCTGGTACAGGCGGTGCACGCCGGTCGTGGTTTCCTCGGTCACGCCCTTGATGTGCGCGAGGCGCTTCGAGTACCAGGTCGCATCGATGTCGAGGTGCTTCGCGATCGACTTGTACAGCGCGACTTCTTCCTCGTTGGTCGGCTTCGCGATCACCGAACGGTCCTTCTCGGCCTTCGCGCCGAGGATCAGCAGCAGCGTTGCGTCGCCGCCGTCGTCCAGGATCATGTTCGCGAATTCGCCGTTCGGCCATTCGAAGATGCGGTGCGAGAACTCCCAGTATTCGTCGAGCGACTCGCCCTTGAACGCGAACACCGGCGTGCCGGCTTCGACGATCGCGGCCGCGGCGTGATCCTGCGTCGAGAAGATGTTGCACGAGGCCCAGCGGACGTCCGCGCCGAGCGCCTTCAGCGTCTCGATCAGCACGCCCGTCTGGATCGTCATGTGCAGCGAACCGGCGATGCGCGCGCCCTTCAGCGGCTGCTGCGCCTTGTATTCGTCGCGGATCTGCACGAGGCCCGGCATTTCGGTCTCGGCGATGTTGAGTTCCTTGCGGCCCCAGCCGGCCAGTGCCATGTCGGCGACGACGTAATCGTGGGAAGCCTTGGAATCGATAATGGCGTTCATCACGCCCTCCTTTCTAAAAAAGTTCTAGATTGGTGACGTGAGCGCCGTTCAGGAAGCGGGGCCGGCGCGACGATCGCTGAACGCGCCGCACGGCTGCTTGGTGAAGCCTTCCGAGCCTGGCGGACACGGACGGTCCGTCGCAACGCTCCTCGGAAAACGGAGGGGATTGTAGCAAATCGGCGCGCAAAATGCGCGAGCACCGCGACGCAAGCACGGCACAAGCGCGCGGCGTCGGCGCGCGTGGCCGCCCTGACAGGGTCAGGACTCCGCGCCGACCCAGGCCTGTTCGCGCAGCCGCGCGCGCAGGCGCGCGACGGCCTGGCTGTGCAGCTGGCACACGCGCGACTCGCTCACTTCGAGCACCGCGCCGATCTCGCGCAGATTCAGACCCCGTTCGTAGTACAGCGACATCAGCAGCTTCTCGCGCTCCGGCAGCCGCTCGATCGCCTCGACGAGCGCCTCGCGCAGGTGCTCGTCGAGCAGCGCCGACAGCGGATCGGCGTGATCGACGCGATAGCGGTCGAGAAACGGCTCGTCGTCGGCCGCGCGGTCGAAATCCTCGTAGTAGATGAGCTGGCTGCCGTGCAGGTCCTGCAGCATCCCCTGGTATTCGTCGAGCGGCATCTTCAGGTGCTCGGCGATCTCGGTCTCGCTCGCCGAGCGGCCGAGATGCTGCTCGACCTGGTGCACCGCGTGCTCGACCTCGCGCGACGTCTTGCGCAGGCTGCGCGGCAGCCAGTCGTTGCTGCGCAGCTCGTCGAGCATCGCGCCGCGGATGCGCTGCGTCGCGTAGGTCTCGAACTGCGCGCCCTGGTCTTCCTTGTAGCGGCCGGCCGCGTCCATCAGGCCGATCATGCCGGCCTGGATCAGATCGTCGAGGTCGACGCTCGCCGGCATCTTCGCGACGAGCTGCAGCCCGAGGCGACGCACGAGCGGCGCATATTGCGCGAGCACGTCGGCTTGGGACATCTTTCCTTGAGCGTTGTACATCATGGCTCTCTCCTTCCGGTGGCGCTCACGCGGCGTGTGCCGCGCCGGCCTCATACGACGGCTTGCCGCCCGCGTGGACCGCGCGCCCCGTGCCCGGCCGCGGGCGCATCGGCCAGTACAGCAGGTCGGCGGCAATCTGCCGGTAGTCGCGCGCGGCCGGCGACGACGGGAACGCATCGACCACCGCGTGCATCAGTTCGCGCGCATGCTCGACGAGCGGATCGGCGCTCACGCAGCCCGCGTCGGCGATCGACACGGTCAGGTAGCGGCTCGCGACGCCCGCGAGGTTGTCGAAGGCCGTCTTCGCGTCCGCGTGGCTGCCGACGTGATTGGTCAGCACGCGGAACTGCGCGAACGCGTGCGCGAAATGCAGCCGCTTCATGCATGCGTACGCCTCGGTGATCGCCTGCGCGGCGACCCGCGTGACGACCAGCACGTCGTGGGCCTCGCGGGCGAGCGCCGAGAACGAACCGTCGGCGCCGAGCTGCGCGTCGACCAGCACGATGTCGGCCGGGCCGTCGATGAAATCGCTCAACTGCGCGTCGCTGTAGCCGGCACGCGCGAGCCGCGCGGCCGCGCACAGGCCGAAGCCGGCGGCCACCCGCGTGCGTTCGCCGTCGCGCAGCCACGCGCCCGCCAGGGTCGCGCTGGCCGAATGCACGTCGGCGCGTTCGTCGACGACGAGCACGTCCTTGCCGAGCGACGCAAGCGCCGTCGCCAGATTCACGATGGCGGACGTGCAGCCCACCCCCGTCGGCCCGCCCGTCACCGCGACGATGCGCGACGCGCGCCCGGCCAGCAGGCGCCGCAGCCCTTCGGCCTGGTCGATGATCCGTTTATCCAAATCGCACCTCGTGCAGCTCGGCGGTGGAACGTGCGGTCAGTGCGGAAAGCAGCGTCGGCATGTCCTCGTCTTGCGGCACGAAGGGGGAGCCGTCGCGCGGCACACAGAACGCGCTCTTCAGCAGGAATTTGGTCGAGGCGACGTACAGGTTCTCCGGCACCTTCTGGCCGGTCGACACGTAGTGGACCGGCAGCTTGTAGCGGATCACCGTGTCGAGCACGCCGCCGAGGTGGGTCGCCTCGTCGAGCTTCGTGAGGATGCAGCCGGCGAGATCGGAGGATGCCGCGTGCGGATGCTCGCCCGCGCTGCGGTATGCCTGCACGACTTCGTTGAGCGTGTCGCCGTGGCTCGTCGCGTTGAGCAGCAGCAAGCGCTGCACCGGCGCGTTCGCGCCGTGCAGCATCGCGATCTGGTCGGACACCGCGCGGTCGCGCTGGCTCATGCCGATCGTGTCGATCAGCACGATGTGCTTGTTGCGCAGCTCGGACAGCGCGAGCGCGAGATCGCCCGCATCCTTCACCGCGTGCACCGGCACGCCGAGGATCTTGCCGAAGATGCGCAACTGCTCGTGGCCGCCGATCCGGTAGCTGTCGGTGGTCAGCAGCGCGACCTTGCTCGCGCCGAAGCGCATCACGCAGCGCGCGGCCAGCTTCGCGGTGGTGGTCGTCTTGCCGACGCCCGTCGGCCCCATCAGCGCGAACACGCCGCCGCGCTCCATCAGCGCATCCTCGCTGTCGAGCACCGGCAGGTTCGACGCGAGCACCGACTGCGCCCATTCGGCGGCCTGTTCGAAGGTCTGCGTGCCGTCGCCGGACGGCAGGTTGTCGACCAGCATCCGCACGAGCTGCGCGGAGAAACCGGCCGCGAACAGGTGCTTCGTCAGCGCGCCGTGCACGGCGCTGCGACGCTGGCGGTCGTGCCACTTCAGGCTGTCGAACTGCTCTTCCATCATCCCGCGCAGTTCGCCGAGTTCCTGCATCACCGTGTCGTTGACGATCCGCTCGATGCGCGACTTCACCGCGTCGGCCACCGCGGCGGCCGTGTCGGCGGACAGGCGCGCGCGCTCGGCCGTCTTTGCCGCGTGCGCGGCGCCCGTGTCGGGCGCGCGGGAGGCGGCCGGCATCCGGCGCTCGGCGTCGCGCACGATGTCGCGCGCCCAGTCGGGCGGCGTCGCGCGCGCGGCGGCCTGCGGCGCGGGTGCGCTCGCGGGCGGCGTGGCCGGCGCCTGCGCGCGTGCGATCAGCGCGTCGCGCTGCTGCGTCAGGCGCTTCGCGTGCTCGACCAGCCAGGGGGCAGGTTCGGCCGCGCCGGCGGCCGGGGTGTCGGCGGCGATGCCGGCGGCGGACGTGGCGATCGGCGGCGAGGCCGCAGCCGGCGGCATGGCCGGCGCATCCGCATCGAGCGCCGACGCGTGCGCGTCCGGCTCCTCCGCGTCGGCGCTCGCGCCGAACACGGACGAGAACACGTCCGGCAGCCCGCCTTCGCCGGCGGCATAAGGATTCATGACCGGGCGCGCCGGTACCGCGCCCGGGCGCGACACGATGCCCGGCACGGCGGCGGCCGGCACGGATTCCGGCAGGCGCGGCGTGGCGAGGCGCGAGCGGGCGGCCGGCGGCGTCACCGCGGCCAGGTCCGAATCGGCGAGTGCAACGATTTCGACGCTGCCGTCATCGAGCGTGCGGTTCGACAGCACGACCGCGTCGGCGCCGAGCGCCTCGCGCACGAGACGAAGTGCGTCGCGGCTCGTTGCGCCGGTGAATTTGCGAATGTTCAAGCGGAACCCCCGATGACGTTAACGACCTTGATCGTGCGTGTGTCCGGCACTTCGGCATACGACAGCACTTTCAATTGCGGCAGGCTGCGGCGCAGGAAACGCGCGAGCATCGCGCGCAGCGCGTGCTGCACGAGCAGCACGGGCGGCAGCCCGAGATTCTGTTGACGCAGCATCGCTTGCTGCGTGCCGGTCAGAAGGTTGTGCGCGAGGCCGGGTTCGAGGCCCGGGTTCGCGCCGGTGGCGAGCGCCTGCGACAGCACGCGCTCGAGATTCGCATCGAGGCCCATCACCTGCATTTCGCCGGCGCCCGGATACCACTGCTGCGTGATCGCGCGGCCGAGCGAGAGCCGCACCGCGGCCGTGATCTCGTACGCGTCGCCGCGGCCCGCGTGTTCGGACACGGCCTCGAGGATCGTGCGCATGTCGCGGATCGGCACGCCTTCCTCGAGCAGGTTCTGCAGCACCTTCTGCAGCGTCGTCAGCGAGATCGTCTTCGGCACGAGGTCCTCGACGAGCGACGGCGCGTCCTTGCCGGTGCGCTCGATGAGCGCCTGCACTTCCTGGCGGCCGAGCAGTTCGGCCGCATGCTGGACGACGAGATGGTTCAGGTGCGTCGCGACGACCGTGCTCGCGTCGACCACCGTGTAGCCGTACACCTGCGCCTGCTCGCGCAGCGCGACGTCGATCCACACGGCCGGCAGCCCGAACGCGGGATCCTGCGTGACCGCGCCCGGCAGCGCGGCCGTCACCTGGCCCGGGTTGATCGCGAGCCACTGGCCCGGGAACACTTCGCCGACGCCGATCTCGACGCCCTTCAGCGCGATCCGGTACGCATTCGGCCGCAGCTCGAGGTTGTCGCGGATATGGATCACCGGCGGCAGGAAGCCGATTTCCTGCGCGAATTTCTTGCGGATGCTCTTGATGCGCTTGAGCAGCTCGCCGTCGCTGCCCTTGTCGACAAGCGGGATCAGCCGGTAGCCGACTTCGAGGCCGAGCGGATCGATCAGCTGCACGTCGTCCCAGGTTGCCTCGTGGCTGTCGGACGGCAGCACCGCGGGCGGCGCGATGTCGGTCACGTCGCCGGCCGCCTTGCGGGCCGCCGCGCGCCGGGTCAGCGTGCGGGCCAGCCAGATCGCGCCGCCGCCGAGCGCGAGAAACGCGAAGTGCGGCATCCCGGGGATCAGCCCCATGACCACGATGATCACGCCGGTGATCGTCAGCACGCGCGGGTTCGTGAACAGTTGGCCGGTGATCTGCGTGCCGATGTCCTCGTCGGTCGCGACACGCGACACGATCACGCCGGCTGCAGTCGAGATCACGAGCGACGGGATCTGCGCGACGAGGCCGTCGCCGATCGTCAGCAGCGTGTAGTTCGTGCCGGCCGCGGCGAACGACATGTCGTGCTGGACCATCCCGACGATCAGCCCGCCGATCACGTTGATCGCCATGATGATCAGGCCGGCGATCGCATCGCCGCGCACGAACTTCGACGCGCCGTCCATCGACCCGTAGAACTCGGCTTCCTGCGACACGGCGAGACGCCGCTTGCGCGCCTGTTCCTCGTTGATGAGGCCCGCGTTCAGGTCGGCGTCGATCGCCATCTGCTTGCCGGGCATCGCGTCGAGCGTGAAGCGCGCGGACACTTCGGCGATCCGCCCCGCGCCCTTCGTGATCACCATGAAGTTGATGATCATCAGGATCACGAACACGACGATGCCGACCGCGAAATTGCCGCCGACGAGGAAGTGGCCGAACGCCTCGATCACCTGGCCGGCGGCGTCCGGCCCGGTGTGGCCCTCGAGCAGCACGACGCGCGTCGACGCGACGTTCAGCGACAGGCGCAGCAGCGTCGAGAACAGCAGCACGCTCGGGAACGCCGCGAAGTCGAGCGGCTTCATCGTGTACATGCTGACGAGCAGCACCATCACCGACAGCGCGATGTTGAACGTGAACAGCAGATCCAGCAGCATCGGCGGCAGCGGCAGGATCATCATCCCCAGAATCATGCAGATGAGGATCGGGCCCGCGAGCGCGCGCAGGTTCGTGCCGGCGAACGGGTTCTGGCGCTTGGCGAACAGGCCGGTGGTCGGGGTGCTCATGCTGCCTCCGGCCGGGCCGCGTCAGGGGCGGTAGCCGCTACGGGGAACGGCGCGCACGGGTGAGCGTGGGGGCGGATCATTGCGACGCTCCTTGCTGGCCGAGCGTGTCCTCGGCTTCCTCGCGTTCGTCGCCGGCGGCGACCGACGTGCCCTTGTCGAGTTCGGCCGGCACGTCGAGATCGACCGGCACCGCCGGAAACGCGCCGCCTTCCGAGCGGAAGCGCTTGAGCTGGTAGACCCACGCGAGCACCTCGGCGACGGCCGAGTACAGCGAGCCGGGGATCTCGCGCTCGAGTTCGACGTTGTGATACAGCGCACGCGCGAGCGGCGGCGCCTCGAGCAGCGGCACGTTGTGTTCGGCCGCGAGTTCGCGGATGCGCGCCGCGACGAGGTTCACGCCCTTCGCGACGACCTTCGGCGCGCGCATCTCGCCGTCCGTGTATTGCAGCGCAACGGCGAAGTGGGTCGGGTTCGTGACGACCACGTCGGCCTTCGGCACGGCCGCCATCATCCGGCGGCGCGCGATCGCGCGCTGCTGCTGGCGGATCCGCCCCTTCACGTGCGGATCGCCTTCGTTCTCGCGATGCTCGCGCTTCACTTCTTCCTTCGTCATGCGCAACTTCTTGTTGTACTGCCAGATTTGGTAAGGCACATCGAGCGCGGCGACCACCAGCATCCCGGCGACCGTCGTGCCGCAGCACACGGCGACCAGGTGCAGCGCGTCGGGGAGCGCGACGCCGAGCGGCTGCGTCGCGAGGCCGAGCAGTTCGTCCTTGCTGCGCCAGATCGCGACGCCGCCGATCCCGCCGACGACGATCGTCTTCGCGACCGACATCCCGAGCTGGATCGGCCCCTGGATCGAGAAGATCCGGCCGAGGCCCGAGATCGGGTTCAGGCGGTCGAACTTCAGCTCGAACGTCTTCTGCGAGATCAGCCAGCCGCCGAGCGCCATCGGCGCGAGCAGCGCGGCGAGACCGGTGAGCGCGAGGATCGGCAGCAGCGCGGTGAGGCCCTCGAGGCTCGCGCTGCCGGCCGCCGACAGCATCCGGTTCGTGTCGAATGCGGTCGCGCGATCGAACGTGAACGCGCCGCGCAGCATCGTCTGCAGATGCGCGCCCGACGGGCCCGCGAGCAGCCATGCGCCGTAGAACCCGGCCGCGAGCAGCGCGAACGAAGCCAGCTCGCGCGAACGCGCGACCTGCCCCTCCTCGCGCGCCTTCTCGCGGCGCCTGGGAGTGGCGGCTTCGGTCTTGTCGAGATCGCTCTCGTCTGCCACGGGGCCTCCAGTCGGGTACGGCGGAATGCCGCTTTCCAGTGACACCGATTATTCATGCAGGCGTCAAACGCCGATCGGTCGAGCAAAGCCGGGAAAGGGGGGTATTTCGGAGAATCGGGCGAGCCGGTGCGAACGCGGCTGGCGCGGGGGCGCAGCGACGCGCGGCAACGCGGAAAAACGTGCCGATCGGCGCGATGGCGAGGGGTCGGCCGCGGGCAGGACGCCGACGGCGGGAAGCGGGGAAAAGGGTGAAACGACTGCGGTGAACCGACGGGCGGGAAAGGCGGGATATTCAGGCCCCGGCGCGACGCTCGCGCGCCGGGGCGGGGCCGGTCAGACGGCCGGAATCGGATCGGCGCCGAAGCGGTTCGGGCCGTCGGTGCCGCGCGAGCACATCCACACGAGCAGCAGGATGCCGCCGACCACCGGAATCAGCGCGATCAGCAGGAACCAGCCCGAGCGGCCCGTATCGTGCAGGCGGCGCACGCTGACCGCGATGCCGGGAACGAGCAGCGCCAGCGAGACCAGGCAGATGACGCCGAGCAGCAGCAGCGTGATCAGGCCGCCATCGCGGCCGGCCGCGCCGATGACCTGGGCCGCGATCGAAAGAATGACGCTCAGCAGCGTGAAATACCAGTATTCGGCACGACGCGCACGGCCTTCGAATGTCGCGTATTTATTGAGTGCGGTACGAACGGCTTCGGAAAAACCCATCTTATTACCCTCCTGTTTTATATTGGCACCCCGGAAACAACGCCGGCATTATATGTTTGATTTTCACCGGACTCCATCTCTTTCGCCTGCCGGCCGGCGCTCGCCCGTTCGCATGGACGCCGATGCCGCGCGGGAAAGGCCGCTTAAGCATAATGCGGTACCGCGGCCTTGCATGCCGCGTCATTTTAATAATCTTGAAGACCTGACAGAAACGACAGCCCCCGATAATCCGGCATTTGATTACATTCGAATGAAACCGCGCACCAACGATAATCGCGTGACGTGCGCGGCATTCGATTATCCGGCCTGATCCGCCGCCTGCTGCAGCGCGGCGAGGTCGAGCTTCTTCATCGTCATCACCTGCGCCATCACGCGCTCGGCGCGCGCCGGGTCGCCCGTCATCAGTTCGGCCATCTGCACCGGCACGACCTGCCACGACACGCCGAAGCGGTCGCGCAACCAGCCGCACTGCTGCGCGCGCTCGTCGCCGCCTTCGGACAGGCGTGCCCAGTAATGATCGATCTCGTCCTGGTCGCGGCAGTTGACGACGAACGACACGGCCGGCGTGATCTGGAACACGGGGCCGCCGTTCAGCGCGACGAACGCCTGCCCGTCGAGCTCGAACGCGACGGTCATCACCGCGCCCTCCGCGCTGCCGGACGCGTGCGCGCCGGCCTTGCCGTAGCGCGCGACGTGCACGATGCGCGCGTTGTCGAACACCGACACGTAGAAGCCGGCCGCCGCCTCGGCGTCGCGGTCGAACCACAGGAACGGCGTGATGCGCTGGATACGCGGGTTCATGACGTTGTCTCCTCGATGTCGTGCCGGCACCGGTGCCGGTCTTACATCGTAGGCGCTGCGCCCGCGCGCGGCGGAAATCCGGCCCATCGGACACGCACGGCGGCGCGATAAAAAAAAGGGGGCGATCGCTCGCCCCCTTTGTTCCCGCGTGCCGCCGCGCCCTGTCAGAACGCGACGAACGGCGGCGCGCCGCCGCTCGCGGTCTTGTCCATCCCGAAGTAGATCGTCTTGCCGTAGAAGTGCGGCATGCCGATGTCCAGCCAGCTGGTCGAGCCGAACGGGCCCGCGATGTCGTTGAACGCGAACGTCGACGGGTTCGAGAACAGCGAATCGGCGTTCGAGACGGGCATCGACACGACACCCGACGCGCCGTTCTGGCCGCTCAGCGTCGCCGAGTAGGTCGTCGCGGACGACGGGCAGTAGAACTCCGTGTTCCGCGAACAGACCGTCTGCGCCGAATCGTTGAAGAAATACGCGTTCGAGCCCGTATCGAAGAACGCGGTCACGTTGCGCCCGAGGAACGTCGCGCTGACGTCGCCCGTCGTGGTCGACGTCAGGACCGTCTTGCCGCTCAGGCTCGGCAGGCCGAACGTCAGCGTCCCGGTCGCGCTCGCCTGCCCGTTGCTCGAGATGGCCGGCATCTGCACGCTCACGCCGTCGCTGTTCGCGAAACGATGGACCGGGTTGGCCACCTGCTGCGACAGCGGCACGAGCGCCACCGTGCAGCTCGCGTTGTCGCCGTTCGGGCACGCGTAGTAGTTGTTGCTCGACGACGTCGACGTCGCGCAGGTCGTGCCGCAGTCGTACGGCGCGGGCCCGATGCCGAGGATCCCGTTCGCGCCCAGCGCACCCGCCGAGTTGGCCGACGCGCCGCCGTTCGTGCACGAGCTCGGCACGTTGGTCGTGCCGAGGTCGCCGATGATCTGTACGGGCAGCGCGCTCGCCTGCTCGGTGCCGATCGACAGGTCGACCGTGCGTACCGATCCCCACGTGTAGCTCGACACGAACTTGCCGCACTCGGCCACCGGCGCGCCGCCGCTCGTCACCTGCGGCAGGCTGCCCAGCACGCCCGACACCGCGCTGCCGACGAGCCGCAGCCCGTAGGACGCGGTATCGACCAGCACGTTGTTGACCACCTGGCAGTTCGACGTGCCCGGCGCGCAGACCTTCACGCTGATGGTCGGGATGTTGATCACGTTCGCGACGCCCGTGGCGACCGTGATGACGGCGGTATTTCCGGAATTGCCGTCCGATCCGCCGGATCCGTTGTTGCCGTTGTTGCCCGTGTTGCTGCCGCCGCCGCCGTCGCCGCCGCCGCATGCGGTGACGAGCACGGCCGTCGCGGCCGCGAGGCCCAGCACGCCGAGCCAGCGCTTGAATGTACGATGAATGCTCAAGATCGCTCTCCCGCTGTCACTGGATGTCGGTGCCGGCCAGGCCGGCCGGCAGCGCCGCCGGCAGCCACGCCTGCCCCGAGAACGCGCCCATGTGGCCGCCCGTCCGGATCACGAGGCCGCTCGTGTCGACGGCCACGGGCGCACGCCAGCCGCGCGCCTTGTGCGCCGCCTGGACGCCTGCGGTGTACTGCGGGAAATAGCTGCCGAGCAGCGACGCGAGATCCGGCATCGTCGGCCCGCTCCACGCGAGGCCGAACACGCTGCCGGCGGCCGACGTGTATTCGTGGATGACGGTGCCCGACCCGAGCGTGATCTCGCGGACGGTATAGCCGGCCGTGCTCGTCTGCACGCCGTCCGCCGAACGCATCGCGCGCTGCAGCGCGCGCACGGTGGCGGCCTGATCGTCCGCGGGCGGCGACATCGGCGCGCCGCCCAGTTCAGCATGTGCGTGGACGGCCCACAGCACACCCATTGCGGCCGCCGCCTGTGCGACGGTCCAGCCCAAGCGTTTCAGCTTCACGTTCCCCCCTAAGGGATTGGCTTCGTTGCGGCGGCGCCGCCATCGGGCCTGCGCCGCCTGCCAACCGATGATTCGTACGAATGACGCTACGTTGCTGCTGACGCGTAGTATGCCTGCTGAGTGTGACCAAGTGTCAATTCGACGCAGGATCACGCCGCGCCGCAGGGACGCGGCGCGCACGGGGAAACGAGGCGGGAACGGGAAAGGCGCGCGGCGGGCGCCCCGCGAAACGGGGCGCGCCGACGCGTGGCGGCAAGGTCAGAAGCCGAGGCTCGCGAGCAGGTCGTCGACCTGCCCCTGGTCCTGGACCACGTCGGATTTGCCTTCCGGCGCGATCTGCGGGCCGTTGAGCAGCGACTCGGGGCTGCCGGTCGCACTCATCTGCTCGGCCGCGAGCGCGGCCGCGGTGGCCGCGAACTGTTCGCGCCGCTCGGGCGCGATGTTCTCGACGAGCACGGTGAGGAGCTGCTGCTCGATCAGGTAGACCATGTCCATGATCTTCTTGATCACCTGCCCGGTGAGATCCTGGAAATCCTGCGCGAGCATGATCTCGAGCAGCTGCGCGCTGGTGGCCGACGTCGCCTCGGGCAACGTGCGCAGGAACGCGCGCGTATCGTCCATCAGCTCGCGCACTTCCGCGTGCTCGATCGGCGCCGCATACCACTGCGTCCAGCGCGCGTCGAGCGCCTCGGCCTCGTTCTGGATGCGCGCCTGCATCGGCTTCGCGACCTCGATCGCATTCAGCACGCGCACGGCGGCCTGCTCGGTCATCGTCGCGACGTAGCGCAGCCGGTCGCGCGCATCGGGCACGGCCTCCGCCGCGCGCTCGACGTGCTTGTCGAGCCCGAGCTCGCGCATCGAGTCGCGCAGCGTGCGCGTGACGTGGCCGATGCGCGCGAGGATGCGGTCGCTCGCGAAATCGGCGCCTTCTGGCTGGCTGTCGGCGCTGAATCCCGCGCCGGCGAGCGCCGCATGGATCGGCTCGTTCACGTCAGCTCCCGGCCTTCGCCATCTTGTCGATGATCTTGTTCAGCTTCTCGTCGAGCGTCGCGGCCGTGAACGGTTTCACGACGTAGCCGCTCGCACCGGCCTGCGCGGCCGCGATGATGTTCTCCTTCTTCGACTCGGCCGTGACCATCAGCACCGGCAGGTGCGTGAGCGTCGCGTCCGCGCGGATTTCCTTCAGCATCGCGAGGCCGTCGAGGTTCGGCATGTTCCAGTCCGAGATCACGAAGTCGTAGCCGCCGCCGCGCAGCCGCGCGAGGCCGGCCAGGCCGTCCTCGGCCTCGTCGACGTTCGAATAGCCCAGTTCCTTCAGCAGGTTGCGGACAATCCGGCGCATCGTCGGGAAATCGTCCACCACCAGGATTTTCATGCTTTTGTCCATCGTCGTTCCTTTCCAGATTCGTTTCCGTCGGGACGCGTATCGTGGCACGCGCCCCGTGACATTCCATTCAAACGCGCTGCACGCGGTCGCCCATCGTCGCCAGGCGCGCCATCACGCGGCGGCTCATGTCGGCGAGCGGCGCGACCTCGTCCGCGCCGCCGAGCGCGATCGCCTCGCGCGGCATCCCGAACACGATGCAGCTCGCTTCGTCCTGCGCGAACGTGTAGGCGCCCGCGCGCTTCATTCCCAGCAGGCCGGCCGCGCCGTCACGGCCCATCCCGGTGAGGATCACGCCGATCGCGTTCTTGCCCGCGTGCGTCGCCGCCGAACGGAACAGCACGTCGACCGACGGGCGGTGCCGGTTCACCGGCGGCTCGTCCGACAGTTGCGCAATATAGTTCGCCCCGCTTCTCGCAAGCAACAGGTGCGCGTGGCCCGGCGCGATATACGCATGGCCCGGCAGCACGCGCTCGCCGTGCTCGGCTTCCTTCACCGCGATCCGGCACAGGCCGTTCAGCCGCTGCGCGAACGACTTCGTGAAGCCCGGCGGCATGTGCTGCGCGATCAGCACGGCCGGCGCATCCGGCGGCAGCGGCGTCAGCACTTCGCGAATCGCTTCGGTGCCGCCCGTCGACGCGCCGATGATGAGCAGCTTCTCGGTACTGACGAGCGGGTTGTTGATCATCGGCGCGGCCGCGGGGCTGTCGGCCGAGCGCGCGGCGGCTTGCGGCTGCGGCGCCTGGCGCACGCGCGCGCGCGACGCCGCGCGGATCTTGTCGGCGAGCTTTTCCGCGTAGTCGAGCATCCCGTCGCGAATCCCGACGCGCGGCTTCGTGACGAAATCCACCGCGCCGAGTTCGAGCGCGCGCAGCGTGATTTCGGAGCCGCGCTCGGTCAGCGACGACACCATCACGACCGGCATCGGCCGCAGGCGCATCAGCTTCTCGAGGAAGTCGAGCCCGTCCATGCGCGGCATTTCGACGTCGAGCGTGAGCACGTCGGGGTTGTGCTGCTTGATGAGCTCGCGCGCGACGAGCGGATCGGGCGCGGTCGCGCACACCGTCATGTCGGGCTGGCTGTTGATGATCTCGGTCATCAGGCTGCGGATCAGCGCCGAATCGTCGACGCACAATACTTTGATCTTCTGCACTGCGGTCATGCCTCCTGCTTTCTTGATAGGTTCGCCGCATACGGGTTCGCCGCCCGCACGCCGCCGGCACCGCCCGCGCTGCCGCTGCCGGCCGGCGCGGCGCCGCGCGCGCCGAACAGCTCGATGCGCGGGCGCGCCGGTTGCGGCGCGGCCGGCCGTTTCGCCTGGAACAGCTCGACGTGCGCGCGCGGGCGCGCCGCGCGCAAGCGGTCGGCCTCGCGCGCCAGCGCGGCTTCGCGCTCGGTCACGCCCGGCACCTGCAGCCGCAACTTCTTCACCATCGCGCGCCCCGTGCGCGGCATGAACGCGACCTTGCGCGGATGGACGTCCTGCAAGTCCTCCGCGGTGATGCGGATGCGTTCGAGCGCGAGGTAGCGGCGCACGAAATCCGCGTTGCGATCGCCGATGTTGATCGTTGTCATCCCGGCCAGCACGGCCGCGCCGCCGAACACCTTCGCCTCGAGGCGTTCACGGCGCCCGCCGGCCTTGATCAGTTCGTTGATCAGCACTTCCATCGCGTACGCGCCATAGCGCATCGATTCGGACGCGGCCGCGCCCGCATCGGCGCCGTCGTCGGGCAGCATGAAGTGGTTCATCCCGCCGATGCCCGCGTACGGATCGTGAATGCACGCGGCGACGCACGAGCCGAGCACGGTCATCAGCACCATGTCCTCGGCGGTCGTGTAGAACTCGTTCGGCAACAGCTTCACGCCGGGAAGGCCGAAGTGGCTGTCGAAATAGCGATTGGTCGCGATCGGCAGTGCGCTCATCCGCGCTCTCCATAGGCAGGCACGGCGCCCGCGGCCCGCGCGCGCACGGGCGACGGCATCGCGGCCGCCGCGGGCGCCTGCGCGCCGCGCGGCCGCGCACCCTGCGCGGCGTCGCGTGTCAGTTCGTACACCGTCTGCCCGCGCAGCCGGAACGCCTGCGTCACGTACGTGAAGTTTTCCGAATGGCCGGCGAACAGCAGGCCGCCCGGCTTCACGAGCGGCTCGAAGCGCGACAGCACCTGCCCCTGCGTCGGCTTGTCGAAATAGATCATCACGTTGCGGCAGAAGATCGCGTCGAACGGCTTCGCGATCCCGTAGTCCGCATCGGTCAGGTTCAGTTGCTCGAAACGGATCATCGCGCGCAGCTCGGGGCGCACCTTCACACGGCCTGACTGCGGACCCGTGCCTTTCAGGAAGAAGCGCTTGAGCCGCTCCGGCGACAGGTGCTTGACCTGGTCGTACGTGTAGATGCCGGCCTCCGCCTTCGCGAGCACCTGCGTGTCGAGATCGGTCGCGAGGATCGACGCGCCGCGCGCCGCCGATTCGCCGAGTGCCTCGATCAGCGTGATCGCGATCGAATACGGCTCCTCGCCGGTCGACGCCGCCGAGCACCAGACCGACACCGGCGCCGGGCGCCCTTTCACGAAATCCGACAGGATCGGGAAATGGTGCGACTCGCGGAAGAACGCGGTCAGGTTGGTCGTCAGCGCGTTGGTGAACGCTTCCCACTCGAGCGGATCGTCCTCCTGCTCGAGCAGGTCGAGGTAGTCGCGGAACGTGTCGAGGCCGCGCGCACGCAGCCGCCGGGCGAGACGGCTGTACGCCATGTCGCGCTTGTGCTCGGACAGCGAGATCCCCGCGCGTTGATGGATCAGCGCGCGAATGCGTGCGAAATCCACGCCCGTGAACGCGAAGTCGCGCCCCGGATCCCCTGCGCGAGGCGAGGCATCCGGTGCATCGGGTCGAAACGGCGCGCGCGCGTGCGACATGGCTTAGAAGGTCTCCCAGTCGTCGTCGGACGCGCCGGCCGCCGCCAGCGCCGGCTTCTCGCCGTTCAGCGCCGGGCGCACGAGCGCGGGCTTCGCGGCCGGCTTGTCCGCCGGTGCGGCCGACTTCGCGAGGCGCGGGCCATAGCCGCCCGCGGCGGTGCCGCGGGAAGCCGTTGCATCCTTCTGCGTGCGCGCGGTGTCGGCCGTGCGCTTCGGTTCGGCGCCGGCGCCCGACGCGGCCGCACGGGCGGCCGGCGCGGCGCGCCGTGCCGGTTGTGCCGCCGCCTGAGGCGCCGGCAGCGCGGCGACCGGCGCCGCGTCGTGACGCGGCTCCGACGGCAACGCAGGCACGGCCGCCGGTTCGTGCGCGACCGGCCGCGCGACGCTGCGCGCCGGCGCGAGCGCGATGCCGCCCGCGACGCGCCAGCCCGACACGATCGCCTTCATCTGGCGCGTCTGCTCCTCGAGCGACGCGGCGGCCGCCGCCGCCTGCTCGACGAGCGCCGCGTTCTGCTGCGTGACCGAATCCATCTGGCCGACCGCGCGGTTGACCTGCTCGATGCCGGTCGACTGCTCGTCGGACGCCGCGCTGATCTCGCCCATGATGTCGGTCACGCGGCGCACGGCCTGCACGATCTCTTCCATCGTCGCGCCGGCACGCGCCACGAGCGCCGACCCGCTGTCGACCTTCTCGGTCGAATCGCCGATCAGCTGCTTGATTTCCTTTGCGGCGCTCGCGCTGCGCTGCGCGAGCGAGCGCACCTCGCCCGCGACCACCGCGAAGCCGCGGCCCTGTTCGCCCGCGCGCGCGGCTTCGACCGCCGCGTTCAGCGCGAGGATGTTGGTCTGGAACGCGATGCCCTCGATCGTGCCGATGATGTCGACGACCTTGCCCGAGCTGGCCGCGATGTCCTGCATCGTCGACACGACCTGGCCGACCACGTCGCCGCCCTGCGTCGCGATGTCCGACGCGTTCACCGCGAGCTGGCTCGCCTGCCGCGCGTTCTCCGCGTTCTGCCGCACGGTGCCCGTCAGCTGCTCCATGCTCGACGCGGTTTCCTGCAGCGACGCGGCCTGCTCCTCGGTGCGCTGCGACAGGTCGATGTTGCCGGTCGCGATCTCGCGCGCGCCGACGTCGATCGACTCGGTGCCGCGATGCACGGCCTGCACCATCGTCGTCACCGCGTCCTGCATCCGCTTGATGCCGCCGAACAGGCGGCCGATCTCGTTCGTGCTGAACACGCTCACCGGCTGCGTGAGGTCGCCGCCGGCGATGCGCTCGAAGTGCGCGATCGCGTCCTCGATCGGCTTCACGATCAGGCCGCGCAGGACGAAGCGGATCGCGATCACGACGACGAACGCGATCGCGATGCCGGCGGCGATCAGCGCGACCATCAGCGAGATCTGCGACTGCGTCGCGGCCTGACGCTCTTCCGCGCGCTTCTGCAGCGATGCGATCACGGCCGCCGCCGTCTGGTCGAACGCGACGAACATCGGGCTGATCTTCGCGTCGGCAATCGCGTGGTACGCCGCCATGTCGCCCGCGCGCGCCGCCGCGAATTCGGGCTCGACGCCTTCCTTCACGATCGTCGTGTAGCGGGCGGTGAGCTCGTCGAGGAGCGCCTGCTCGACGCCGAGCTTCGGCAACGACTGGAACGCCTGCCAGTTCTGGTTCGACTTCGCGAACAGCTCCTGCGCGCGGTCGAGCACCTTCGCCGCGTCGGCCGCATTGCCGCCTTCGGTCAGCGTACGGAAGCGGTCGAGCGCGACGCGCGAGCGCAGCAGGTGCGCGGCCGTGTCGTCCAGCGTGTGAATCGCCGGCAGGTCGACGTGCGCGATTTCGTCGAGCGAACGGCTCGCGTGATTGAGCGCGTAGAGGCCGAGCCCGCCGACCGCGGCGGCCAGGCACACGAGAATGAGTCCGACCGCGGTGAGCGTCGTACGGATCGACCAGTTGTGCAACATTGCAGATTCTCCCGAAATTGCTGCGCGCGCGGCGCGCTTACCCGCCGAGTGTCTCGATCAGCGCCATTTCACGGCTCGACATCAGCTTCTCGATGTCCATCAGGATCAGCATCCGGCCGTCGACCGTGCCGAGGCCGGTCAGGTACTCGGTCGTCAGCGTCGCGCCGAATTCCGGCGCCGGCATGATCTGGTCGGTCTGCAGCGTCAGCACGTCCGACACGCCGTCGACCACCATCCCGACCACGCGGTTCGACACGTTCAGGATGATCACGACGGTCTGGTGGTCGTACTCGACGCGGCCGAGATGGAACTTGATCCGCATGTCGACGATCGGCACGATGATCCCGCGCAGGTTGATCACGCCCTTGATGAACTCCGGCGCGTTCGCGATGCGCGTGACGCTGTCGTAGCCGCGGATTTCCTGCACTTTCAGGATGTCGATCCCGTATTCCTCGTCGCCGAGCGTGAACACGAGGAATTCCTGGCCCGTCGCGTCGCCCTGCTCCGCGTCGCGGCGGCTCGTTGCCGCGTTCGCCGCGGCCGGATTGATCATTTGGACTTCAGCAGACACGTTTGCCCCCAATCGGTTAATGGCGAGAGTCAGAACATCGCGAGCTCGGCGCCGGCACGGGCGCCGTGCGTCGCACGGGTTTCACGGTTGAGCGCCGCGACGTCGACGATCAGGGCGACGCTGCCGTCGCCGAGGATGGTCGCCGCCGAGATGCCGTGGACCTTGCGGTAGTTGGTTTCGAGGTTCTTCACGACCACCTGCTGCTGGCCGACCAGCTCGTCGATCAGCATCGCGAAGCGGCGGCCCTCGGTTTCCATGATCGTGACGATCCCCTGCGTCGGGTCGGTGCGCGCGTCCTCGACCGAGAACACCTCGTGCAGCGCGACCAGCGGCAGGTATTCGCCGCGCACGCGCACCACGCGCTCGCCGTTGCCGACCGTGTAGATGTCGTCGGTCGACGGCTGCAGCGACTCCATCACGAAGTTCAGCGGCAGGATGAAGATCTCGCTGCCGACCTTCACCGACATCCCGTCGAGGATCGCGAGCGTGAGCGGCAGCACGATCCGCGTGGTCGTGCCGCGGCCGGCTTGCGACGTGATCTCGACGTGGCCGCCCATCGACTGGATGTTGCGCTTCACGACGTCCATCCCGACGCCGCGGCCCGACACGTCGGTCACCGTCTCGGCCGTCGAGAAGCCCGGCGCGAAGATCAGCTGCCAGACTTCGTCGTCGCTGATGTTGTCGGACACCTGCATGCCCTGCTTCGCGGCCTTCGCGAGGATCCGCTCGCGGTTCAGGCCCGCGCCGTCGTCGCTCACCTCGATCACGATGTTGCCGCCGTGATGCGCGGCCGACAGCACGAGCTGGCCGACCGCATCCTTGCCGGCGGCGACGCGCTTGTCGACGGTTTCGATCCCGTGGTCGAGGCTGTTGCGCACGAGGTGGGTGAGCGGATCGATGATCCGCTCGATCAGGCTCTTGTCGAGCTCGGTCGCCTGGCCGAACGTGACGAGCTCGACCTGCTTGCCGAGCTTGCCGGCGAGGTCGCGCACGAGGCGCGGGAAGCGACTGAACACGTAGTCCATCGGCATCATGCGGATCGACATCACCGCTTCCTGCAGGTCGCGCGCGTTGCGCTCGAGCTGCGCCATCCCGTTGAACAGGCGGTCGTGCAGCGCCGGATCGAATGCGCTCGCGGTTTCCGCGAGCATCGCCTGCGTGATCACGAGCTCGCCGACGAGGTTGATCAGCTGGTCGACCTTCTCCACGCCGACGCGGATCGAGCTGCCTTCGGCGCCCGCGGCGGCGGCCGCGGCCGGGCGCGCACGCTTGTCGTCGTGGTGCGCGGCGGCCGGCGCCGCGTGTTCGGCCGGCGGTTGCGGCGCGGGTTGCGGCGGCTGGGCCGGTGCGGCCGCGGCGGCCGGCTCGGCGGGCGCCGGCGCGGCCGGTTGCGGCGCGGCGGCCGGCGGCGCGAACACCTCGACGCGCGCCGGTTGCGCGGCGGCGGCCGGTTCGGCAACCGGCGCCACCGTGTCCTGCGCGGCAGCCGGCGCGGCCGGTGCGGCCGGCGCCGTGCCGTGCGCGACGCGGATCTGGCTTTCGTCGATCACGAAGCAGCACACGGCGACGATGTCGTCGGACGGCACATCGGATTCGAGCCACAGCGACAGGTCGGCGCCCGCTGCCTCGCGGCCGACGATCCGGCCGAGGTTGCCGAGTTCCTCGGTAAGCAGCGCCTGGTCCTTCGCGTCGACGCCCACCAGCGTGATCTTCAGGTGCGGGCCGCCCGCGCCCGCGTCCGCGTCACCCGCCGGATGCGCGGCCGCGACGGCCTGCTCGACCACGTGATCGGGCGCGCGCTCGCCACCGGCGGCGGGTTCCGCGGCCGGAGCGGCGGCAGCGGGTGCGGCAGCGGGCGCAGGTGCCGGCGCGGCGGCCGCCGCCGGTTCACCCGCGCCGCTCTCGGCCTTCAGCCGTTCGAGCTTCGCGCAGATCGTCGCGGCAGCCGCCGCGTCCGGTTCGGCGCTCGCGCGGTAGTCCGCGAGCTGGTCGGACAGCACGTCCTTGGTCTCGAGGAACGCGTCGACCATCTCCTTGGTCAGCGTCAACTCGTGGTTGCGCGCGCGGTCGAGCAGCGATTCGAGGATGTGCGTCGTATCGGTCAGCGCGGAAAAGCCGAACGTCGCCGCGCCGCCCTTGATCGAATGCGCGGCGCGGAAGATCGCGGCCAGGTCTTCGGGGTCGGGCGAGTCGACGTCGAGGTTCAGCAGCAACTGCTCCATCTGCGCGAGCAGCTCGTCCGCTTCGTCGAAAAAGGTCTGGTAGAACTGAGTGATGTCGAGAGTCATGCCCGGTCACCGGTTGAATTCGTCGCGTTCATGTCAGGATGCGGCCGGCTCGGAGAGCGTCGCGACCAGGTCGACCAGCACGGCCGGGTCGATCGGCTTCTCGATCCAGCCCGTCGCGCCCGCGTCGCGCGCGGCATCCTTGAAGGCATCGCTGCCCTCGGTCGTCAGCACGAGGATCGGCGTGTCCGCATACGCGGTCAGCTTGCGCAGCGCGGCGATCACCTCGAGCCCGTTCTTGCGCGGCATGTTCTGGTCGGTCAGCACCAGGTCGTACGGCGCGGTCGCGGCCATGTCGAAGCCGGCTTCGCCGTCCGGCGCCACCGTCACGTCATAGCCGGCCTGTGCAAGCGTCGCCTGCAGCAGGGCGCGCATGGTCGCGGAGTCGTCGATGGCGAGAATGGTTCGGATCATGTCTGTCTCGGAGCGGGTCTTGTCGATATCAGGGTTTCGGCACCGCGACGGCGGACGCCGCGAGCGCGGGGCGCACGGCCGGCGCCGCGCCGAGCTGCTGCGCGAGCTGCTTCGAGCCGGCCGCATCGGCCGACAGCGTCGTGGTCGTCGCGTCATCGCGCATCAGCGCCTCTTCGGATTTGCGGTTCAGCACGATCACGCTGATCCGGCGGTTTTCCGGATCGAGCGGGTCGGCCTTGTTCAGGTTCTGCGTCGACGCGAGGCCGAGCACGCGCAGCACTTTCGCCTCGTCCATGCCGCCGGAGATCAGCTCGCGGCGCGACGCGTTCGCGCGATCGGCCGACAGCTCCCAGTTGCTGTAGCCGCCCTCGCCGCCCGCGTACGGCACGGCGTCGGTATGGCCCTGGACGATGATCCGGTTCGGCACGTCGTTCAGCGTCTTGCCGATCTCGCGCAGGATGTCGCGCATGTACGGCTCGACGCGGTCGCTCGACATCGCGAACATCGGCCGCTTCTGCGAATCGACGATCTCGATGCGCAGCCCCATCAGCGTCGAATCGATGCGGATCTGCTGCTTGAACTGGCGCAACGTCGGATTCGCCTCGATCGCGGCCATCAGCTTGATCTGCAGGTCGTGCAGGCGCGCCTGCTCGAGCCGGTCCTGCGCGCCCTGCGCCTGCGAGCGCGTGTTGTCGTCGCCGGCCTTCGCGACGCGATCGGCGAGCTGCGTCGAGCCGTCGGTGCGGCGCAGCGTGCCGGCGTCGACGCTCGACAGGTCGCGGCCGCCGGCGTTGAGGATGCTGGAGTCCTGCGAATTGCGGTCGCCGCTGCCGAACAGCGCGGCCTTCAGCGGCGTGTTGAAGTATTCGGCGATGCCCTTCAGCTGCACCGGCGTGACCGAGCTCAGCAGCCACATCAACAGGAAGAACGCCATCATCGCGGTCATGAAATCCGCGTACGCGAGCTTCCATGCGCCGCCGTGGTGGCCCTTCTTCGCCGGGGCCACCCGCTTGACGACGATCGCGCGATCCTTGCTCTTGCTCATCGTGCGCTCCGCGTCACTTCGCCTTCACCCGGCGCACGTGCTCTTCGAGCTCCGAGAACGACGGGCGCTCGGTCGAGAACAGCACCTTGCGGCCGAACTCGACGGCAATCGCCGGCGCATAGCCGTTCAGCGTCGCGAGGATCGTCACCTTGATGCACTGGAACATCTTCGTCGACTCGGCGACGCGCTGCTCCGCCAGGCTCGCGAGCGGCCCGATCAGCCCGTACGACAGCAGGATCCCGAGGAAGGTGCCGACCAGCGCCTGCGCGATCATCGCGCCGAGCACCGCGGGCGGCTTGTCGGCCGACGCCATCGTGTGGACCACGCCCATCACGGCCGCGACGATGCCGAACGCCGGCATCGCGTCGCCGACGCGCATCAGCGCGTGCGCGGGGCCTTCGCCTTCCGCGTGGTGCGTCTCGATCTCCTCGTCCATCAGGCTCTCGATCTCGAACGCGTTCATGTTGCCGCCCACCATCAGGCGCAGGTAGTCGGTCAGGAACTCGACGATGTGATGATCGGCGAGGATCTTCGGGTATTGCGTGAAAATTGGGCTCTTTTCCGGATCGTCGATGTCGGCCTCGAGCGTCAGCGTGCCTTCCTTGCGCGCCTTCGCCAGCAGCACGTAGAGCAGCGCCATCAGCTCCATGTAGACGTCCTTCGTGTACTTCGACCCTTTGAAGAGGGTCGGCAGCACGCGCAGCGTGGCCTTGATGGTCTTGCCGCCGTTGCCGAGGATGAATGCGCCGACGCCGGCGCCCACGATCATCAGGATCTCGACCGGCTGGATCAATGCGCCCAGATGCCCGCCTGCCAGCGCATAGCCGCCGAAGACGGACAACAGCGTCACGAGTGTTCCCACGATAATCAGCACTGCCTGTCCCTCACGAAAGACCGGCGGGAAGACCGCCGTTAAACAGGTTTACGGCAGTCGGCAGGAAAACTTTCGCGGCCGCCCGGCGGCGGCCCGGCAGTGTTTACCAGCACGGCACGGACGATTCGCGCGGCCCGCGGCAACCGCCCGCGCCCCGCCCGGCGGCGCTCAGGCCGCGGTGGCAGCCAGTTCGGCGCGCGCGGCGGCGGCCTTGCGGGTCTTGCCGGCACGCGACGGCGGCTGGCAGAGGCCGCACACGAAACCTTGATGCGGATCATGCGCATGCGCGACGAAGTGGCCGCCGCAGCGCGTGCACGGGGTCATCTGCAGCATCCCCGAATCGAAGAAGCGCACGAGCGTCCATGCCCGCGTGAGGCTCAGCGCGGCCTCGTCGCCGGACAGGTTCACGTGCTCCTGATAGAGCCGGTACGCCTTCACGATCGACTGGATCGGCTCGCAGCGGCCGTGGTCCTGCATGAACCGGTAGATGTTGTAGAACAGCGACGAGTGGATGTTCGGCTGCCACGTCATGAACCAGTCGGTCGAGAACGGCAGCATCCCCTTCGGCGGCGACACGCCCTTCAGTTCCTTGTACAGCTTGATCAGACGGTCCCGCGACAGGCTCGTCTCCGCCTCCAGCAGCTGCAGCCGGGCGCCCAGTTCGATCAGTTCGATGGCGAGGGTGATTTCCTTCACCTCGATCACGACGCTTTTGCTTGCCATGGTGATAACCGTCCGCTTGACGTTGTTCGAATGGATGGCCAATACGCTGCCCTCCGGCGCGGTACGCCGGGACACAACGCAAGGCGGGATGGATCAGCGGACGCCTTCGACCTGCTGCCCGGCCATCAGGATGGCCGAGTGGGCGTGCGCGACGACATCGCTACGGCCCTTGTCGGCGAGCGACGACAGCAGCGCGTGATCGTCGAAGCGGAAGCGGCACAGCATCTGGTTCGACGCGGCAAGCTTCACGGTCTGTGCGAGCGTGAGGTTGGCGAGCACGTCGGCGAGTTCCTGGGAAATTCCCATGCGGAACATGCCCATCGCCTTGTCTTCCCGCAGCAGGCGCTGCGCGAGGAGGAGGTACGACAGGTTGACCTCTTTGATCTCACTGAGCATTTCGCTGGTAGCGCTCATGATTCCCCCGTTATAAGAGCTTTGCTTTGGCCATTCGTGTTATGAAAACGTTTGCTCGATCGGAGCGCTCCTGGCGCACTGTCGGCTCGTTTATAGTCTTACAGGGCGAATTTTGGCCAAACGCCATTTATGTCGGTATCAGCGAAGTGGCGTATGCCATGCAGGATTTGTCTGTAAACCGTGTAGGAATTTTTCCGACAAAGCGAATTGAAAGGGGCAATCGGGAAAGCGGATGACAGCGCGCATTCGGCTGCGAGGGTGCCGATGGCCGCCCGCTCGGTGGCGGAAGGCTTGCCGGCAGGGCTGCCGACAATCGGATCGGTAAAAATTATAGTGGTTTTTCACGATCGCGCAACAATAGTTGCGGCCATCTCGATTCATGATTCCGCGCCCTTTTTCTCGGGGTTTTCGCGTATTTCATCGTGTAACAAGCCTTAAGTGTTTGAAAAAACACTCGAACCCCGCAGGGCGATATCGATAATGGACTCCAATGGGCGGCGGCGCGAGCCGTGCCGGCCCGCCCCGCAGCTTGCCGTCCGGCGCCCCGCGCACCCCGTCCAGGGCCCGGCCACGTACGCCAGACGCGTGCGTCGGCGAGTTCCGCAACGTTGTATGGGATCCGCGTCGGCGCGATGGCGCCCACGGATCGAAAACCGGAGAACACCGATGCGAATTGCCCAGATCGCGCCGCTTTACGAAGCCGTTCCGCCGAAACTCTACGGCGGCACCGAGCGTGTCGTGTCCTACCTCACCGAGGCGCTCGTCGAACTCGGCCACGACGTGACGCTGTTCGCCAGCGGCGACTCCGTCACGTCGGCCCGTCTCGAGGCGGCGTGGCCGCGCGCCCTGCGGCTCGACCCGTCGATCCGCGATTCGATGGCACCCCACATGCGGCTCCTCGAGCAGGTGGCCCGGGTCGCGCACGAATTCGACGTGCTGCATTTCCACCTCGACTACCTGCCGTTCCCGCTGATGTCGCGCCTCGACACGCCGTACGTGACGACGCTGCACGGCCGCCTCGACCTGCCCGAGCTGCAGCCGGTGTTCGACGCGTTCCCGGACGCGCCGGTCGTGTCGATCTCGAACAACCAGCGCAAGCCGCTGCCGCAGGCCGCGTGGGCCGGCACCGTGTATCACGGGCTGCCCGACACGCTGCTGACGCCGCAGCCGGGCGTGAAACCCGAATACCTCGCGTTCCTCGGCCGGATCTGTCCCGAAAAGCGCGTCGACACCGCGATCCGGATCGCCGCGCAAAGCGGGCTGCCGCTGAAGATCGCCGCGAAGGTCGACAAGGCCGACGCCGACTATTTCAAGGAAGTGATCGAGCCGCTGCTCGGCCAGGCGCACGTCGAATTCATCGGCGAGATCAACGAGGCGCAGAAGCCCGCGTTCCTGTCCGGCGCGAAGGCGCTGCTGTTCCCGATCGACTGGCCGGAGCCGTTCGGCCTGGTGATGATCGAGGCGATGGCCTGCGGCACGCCGGTCGTCGCGTTCAACCGCGGCTCGGTGCCGGAAGTGATCGAGGACGGCGTGACCGGCTTCATCGTCGAGGACGTGCAGGGCGCGGTCGGGGCGCTGCACCGGATCGACACGCTGTCGCGCACCGCGATCCGCCAGCGTTTCGACACGCGCTTCAGCTCGAAGGCAATGGCGCAGCGTTATGTCGAAACTTACGAATCGCTTTGCGCGGCGGCCAAGCAACCGGTATTGCGCCGGGTCGCGAGCGCCTGACGCGGAAATCCGCGCGGAAATACTCAGCAAAATCCGCGCCGAAATCGGCGCGTAAAACAAAAGAGCCGCATCGACGATGCGGCTCTTTCTTTTCGGCTTCCGGTCATTCGATCAGGAAACGATCGCGGTTTTTCCCGACGATCCAATTCGGCGGCTTGCCGCGCCCGCTCCAGGTGGCACCCGACTTCGGATCGCGGTATTTCGGCGGCAGCGGCGCCTTCTTCGGCGGGCGCCCGCGCCGTGCCCGTTCCGCGAAGCCCAGGTCCTGGGCCGTCAGGCCGTATTCCGCAATCATTCGCTGGACGTCGGCAATGACCGCCGCCACTTCCTGGCGGCGCACGTCGTCCGCCTGAGCCTGCAGATCAGCGATCTGCGCCTTGAGTTTCGCGTATTGAGACATTTTTCGACTCCCCTTTTCGATGATGCGGCCCCGGCGAATCCGGCCGGGACGCCAACACCCGTTACGTCATCCGCACTGCCGCCCTGCCCTTCGAAATAAATACTGTCATCTTTAACCGATTCGGCTTTATCGAGAATGCGGACTTATTCTAATAAAAGGCATTCGTCAGCCATTCAAATTTAACAATCGTTGACCCTCCCGGACGCGATTCATTTCCTATAATCCAGACCAATTCCGGGCGAGGGATTAAATCCGCAGTGTCGTCCGGTGGTCTTCAACCCACTTGAACGAGGTCCTTACATGAATCTTTCTCAGCGTCTCGCTGCAGAGGTATTCGGCACGTTCTGGCTGGTGCTCGGCGGGTGCGGAAGCGCCGTGCTGGCCGCCGCCTTTCCGGGCCTCGGCATCGGCTTTGCCGGCGTCGCACTTGCCTTCGGCCTGACCGTGCTGACGATGGCATTCGCAATCGGCCACATCTCGGGTTGCCACCTGAATCCGGCGGTCAGCGTCGGCCTGACGGTCGCCGGCCGCTTCCCGGCACGCGATCTCGCTCCGTACATCGTCGCGCAGGTCGTCGGCGCCACGCTCGGCGCGTTCGTGCTGTACCTGATCGCCACCGGCAAGCCGGGCTTCGACGTCGTCGGCAGCGGCTTTGCGACGAACGGCTTCGGCGATCGCTCGCCCGGCCACTACTCGCTGAGCGCATCGTTCATCTGCGAAGTCGTGATGACGGGCTTCTTCCTGTTCGTGATCCTCGGCGCGACCGACAAGCGCGGTGTGCCGGCCGGCTTCGCGCCGATCGCGATCGGCCTGTGCCTGACGCTGATTCACCTGATCTCGATCCCGGTCACCAACACGTCGGTGAACCCGGCGCGCTCGACCGGCCCGGCGCTGTTCGTCGGCGGCGACGCGATCGGCCAGCTCTGGCTGTTCTGGGTGGCGCCGATGATCGGCGCGGTACTCGCAGGGATCATCTACCCGCTGGTCGCCGGGCGTGACGACGCCGTCGACCTGCTTCCGGCATCGGCTCGCACAAGCGAATAAAACACTACGGGGTCAAGCGAGCAGAGCAGCGAGCCTCACGCTGTCCAACAACATCGAGGCAGGCAATTTCGACGGGCGCCACTGGCGCCCGTTTTTCATTTCCGCACGGGACACGCGCCCGGGGCCGGACGCTCAGGAAGCGGCGACGTTGTCCTCGAGCGAGAACAGCGAGCGCAGGTGCCGGGCGACCCCTGCATCGAAGTTGTTGCCGATCCGCGGAATGTGCGGCAGCCGCGCGACCAGGTCGGGGTTCGCGTTGTTCATCATGAACGCGTGACCGGCGGTTTCGAGCAGGTCGATGTCGTTCATGTTGTCGCCGAACGCGATGCAGTGGCCGGTATCGACGCCGAGCCGCCCGAGCACCGTGCGCAGCGCGCGGCCTTTCGACACGTTCGCGGTCATCACTTCCAGACAGTCGGGCAGCGAATACGTGACGTACAGCGCATCGCCGAAGCGCACGCGCATCTGCTCGGCGACGACCGCCAGATCGGCCGGCTCGCCGATATACAGCACCTTCGCGATATCGGCGCCGTCGTGCGCGGCCATGTCGATCACGTCGTAGCGGAAGCCCGAATCCTGGTGGAAGTCGAGCAGGTGCGGCGCGTCGCGGTCGATCAGCCAGCCGTCGTTGGTGAACAGGTTGACGATCGTGCGGCCATGCGCGCCGGTGACCTCCGGCTGCACGAGGCTGCGGACGATCGCGGGATCGATGTCCTGCGCGTGAATCGTCGTGTCGTCCGGCGCATGCACGCGCGCGCCGTTCGACGTGATCAGGTACGGCCGGATGCCGAGCACGTCGCGAATGCCGGCGACGTCCGCGTAATGGCGCCCCGTCGCGATCACGAACTGCAGGCCGTCGCGGTCGAGCCGGCGGACGGTGTCGATCGTGTACGGATCGAGCTGGTGGTCGCTGTTCAGCAGGGTACCGTCGAGATCGGTGGCGATGACTTTGTACATGGGACGGGAGAATGGCGCACAGGACGCTGCGGAATCGCCATTTTAACGTCGTGCCCGGCGGCGCGCCGGGCGGTTCCCGGTCAAGCCGCCTTCGGCGCTGCGCCGACGCGCCTTCCACCCCGCCCTGGCCCGCGTTGCCTCGCTTCAGCCGCCTTCCGCCACCCGCAGCGCCTGCAGCGCGAGCCGCAGCGCGCCATGTGCGGAATCGTCGAGCGGCGCGCGCAGCCGCGCGGCATGGCGCGCCGGCACGGCCGGCGCGAGTGCATCCGCCAGCCCGCCGCACAGGGCGACCGGCAGCGCGTGCTGCGGATCGAGCGCGTCGATCATCTTGCCGATCTCGTCGCCGGCCTGCGCGATCAGCGCGCCCGCCACCGGATGCGTGCGGTGCGTGAACACGACCGGCGCGAGACGCGCGTAGATCGTCTGGTTCGCGTCGCACGACCACTGGACGAGCGCGTCGCGATCCTGCGCGCCCGTTTCCGCGAGCAGCGCATCGGCGAACGCATCGCGCGGCACGCGGCCGTCGAGCGCCTGTTGCGCGTATGCGAGCGCGCGCACGCCGAGCCACGCGCCGCTCGCCTCGTCGCCGGACGGAAAGCCGAACCCGCCGGCGATCCGGCACGCGCCGCCCGCGTCGAGCGCCGCCGCGATGCTGCCGGTGCCGAGCGCGACGATGAGCCCCGGCGCGCCGCCGTGCGCACCGACGACCGTCGTATATGCATCGCTCTCGATCGCGAGCGCGCCGAGCGGAGCCTGCGCCCGGAACGCTGCGAGCCACGCCGCATTGTTGACGCCCGCGAGCCCGCAGCCGAGCGCGCACTGCGACCAGTCGAACGCAAGGCCGGCCTGCGTGAACGCGTCCGCGCACGCCGCACCGATCGACGCCCACGCGCGCTCGATGCCAAGCCCGAGCCCCGACGGGCCGCCGCGCCCCTGCGCGAGCTCGCGCCCGTGCCGGTCGGCCAGCACCGCGCGCGTGCCCGTGCCGCCGCCGTCGATGCCGATCGCAAAAAGTAATGCCGCCATGCCTTCATCCCGCTGATTCGAACAGGCGCCAAGCTTAACCGGATCGGCGCCGCGCGCCCATCTGCCGTTCGGCCGGCTATCCCGCAAAAAGGGCTTCCGCTATGCTGGCACGATCGATTCGACACTGAAAACGAGGCAGACGATGTCGCAGCGGTGCAACTGGGTGAAGACGGAAGCGGACGCTCACTATCACGACACCGAGTGGGGCGTGCCGTCGCACGACGATCGCCACCTGTTCGAAATGCTGATCCTGGAAGGCGCGCAGGCCGGGCTGTCGTGGTCGACGATCCTGAACAAGCGCGCGGGGTATCGCGACGCGTTCGCCGAGTTCGACGTCGACGCCGTCGCGCGCTTCACGCCGAAGCGCATCGACAAGCTGCTGGAGAATCCGGGCATCGTGCGCAACCGCGCGAAGGTCGAATCGGCGGTCACCAATGCGCGCGCCGTGCAGCGCATCCGCGACGAACACGGTTCGCTCGCCGCATTTTTGTGGTCGTTCGTCGGCAATACGCCGATCCAGAATGCATGGCAGTCGTACCGCGACGCGCCCGCGTCGACGGAACAGTCCGACGCGCTCAGCAAGGCGCTGAAGGCATACGGCTGCAAGTTCGTCGGCTCGACGATCTGCTATGCACTGATGCAGGCAACCGGCATGGTCAACGATCACGAGATCGGCTGCCCGTGCCACGCGCGGTGCGCGGCGCTCGGCCGGAAACAGCCGGCACGCAAGCGCAAGGCGGGCTGACCGCGCAGGCGCAGGCACCGGCGCCAGCCGGGCACCCGTCCTTCAACGCCGCCCGCGGCGACGGTGGCCACGGCACCACCCGTCGCTTACCGCGCGGCGCGTGACGACGCCGGCACGGCCGACCGTGCGCTTCGTGCGGCCCGCACGCGTGCGCTGCGCTTCTTCACCCAGATGCAGATGCCCGTCACGCTCAGCATCGCGATGACGATGCCGAGCGCGCTGATCGCGACGCGGCCCGCGACACCGGCGATCCGCCCCGAGTGCAGCGGAAACTGCGCCTGCATGAACAGGTCGCCGGCCGAGCCGCGGCCGGGCACCTGGGCGGCGACCGGCTTGCCCGTCACCGCATCCCAGTACAACCACGCGTTACCCAGCCCGACGTCCCCGTGGTCGTTGCCGGGCGTGAAGAACCCGACCGCATAGACGTTCATCGCCGGCGCGAACAGCAGCGCACCGGGCGGCGCGGTGATTCCCGCGTCGCGCCCGGCCGGGCGCGCGATCTCGACGATTCGCTCGCGCGGCAGCACGGTGCTGCCCGGCGGAGCCGGCGGGAAACGCTCGGGATTCGTGTACGGCGTCTGCGCGAGCGGCGACAGCCGCGACACCAGCGGGCGCACGACCGGAACCGCGAGGTTCATCGAGATCGATGTGACCGCAACGACCAGCAGCAGCCCCCATACCCATACGGCGCCGGAGCGGTGCAGGTCGAATACGAGCGGATAGCCGCCGCGCCGCACGCGGAACGCGAACGACTTGCGCCAGCTCTTCAGGTTCGGGAACGCGAGCACGAGCGCGATCAGGCTGTCGATTGCCCACACGATACCGACGACGCCCATCACCCAGAACCCGAAGTTGATCCCGCCGTACTCGGGGAGGAACAGCGAGTAGTGCAGCCGGTAGATGAACGGCATCAGGTCGAGCCGCGCGAGCGACGGCGCGCCCCATTCGCGGCGGCCCTGCACCGCGCCGGTCGCGGGATCGACGGCGATCTGGCTGAAATCGATCGCGTACGGCCGGCCGGTCGCCGGGTCGGTGCGCGGTATCACGCCCGCCTGCAGCGTGTGCCCCGGCTCGACCGCGAGCGGCAGATAGGTCACCTGCACGCGCGGGTCGGCAGCCTCGATGCGCGTCGCCAGTTCGAGCGGCGCAAGCGGCGCGGCGCCGCTGCGCGCGACGTAGAAGTCGGGGTTCAACGCCGCGTCGAGCTCGTGGTCCCATGCGATCAGCGCGCCGGTGAGCCCCGCGACGAACAGGAACAGCGCGATGGCGAGCCCGAACCAGCGATGCAGGCGGACGAGAAACGGTCGCGGGAACGCATTCATCGCGTGCGCGGCGACGGGAAAACGGGCCGGCACAGGCGGCGGCCCCGGGTCGACGGGAGGAAGGTCATCTGATGTCAAACGCCGCGCAAGCGCCGGCCGGCCGCGCCAGGCGAGGCCGGATGCCCTTGTGCGCGGCCTGGAAATATTGCGCGTTCGGCGGGTCTTGATACGATGCGCGACATTTTAGCGCGATGCGAATGATTCTTACTCGCATTTTTGCTCACCCGCCATGACCGTCGGCTTCGCGCGACCGCCCGTCCGTCCACGCCGCGAGGCCGCCGCCCCCGCCTGCTTCGCCGCCTCGCTCGCGCATGCCGACGATTCGCCGGCGCGACGCCGCTGCGCGCGACCGGCGGCCTCGATGCGCCGGGCTGGCTCGCCATCGATGCGGGCGCACTCCCCGACGCAGGTCGGCCGCCACGCCTTGACGCTGCGCGCGCTAATCGGCAGCGTGCAGAACCGCCGTTACCGGGAATATCAGTACGCGGATGACCTGAAGCCGGGCGACCCGCGCACGGCTGGCCTGACCGCGAAAATCGACTTCCGGACGCCGCACCGGCCGGCCGCCAACCGCGGCCGCCGGCCGGAACGGCCGCCCCGCGGCGAGCCTCGGGATTTTCCCGGACCCCAAAAGCGAAACGGCGGAGCGGCCTCTTTCGAGGCACACTCCGCCGTTTCGCGGCGAACCGTCAGACGCTCTTAGTGGAGCTTCTTCGGCAGCATCTGGCTGCGCAGACGCTTGTGCAGGCGCTTGACGGCTGCTGCCTTCTTGCGCTTGCGGACTGCGGTCGGCTTTTCGTAAGACTGGCGCTCACGCAGTTCAGCGATCAGGCCATTTTTTTCGATAGCGCGACGAAAGCGGCGAATCGCCACTTCGAACGGCTCGTTTTCTTTCAGAAGAATCGTCGTCATGTCGTTCCTAAATTGCTTAAACGGTCAAAAACGTAGCGGCCAAGCGCCACGCACCGGCCATCCGAGCGTCCCCACGAACAGGCGAAACGAGCGGAAATACGGCCTCGGAGGCCGGAAAAGAGAGGCGGAAAGCACCGCGAGTACGCTTCACAGCCGCGTGCAGCGCCGCGTTTGACTGCCAGCAGACATGCCGAAAACGGCAGAGGCGTGACAGAAATCTCAATTCAGCCCGCCATCATAGCAGGGAATCACAGACAAAACCATCCTTTTGTCGATCGCGGGCAAACGTTCCACCCAACCGGGCGGTGTTCCTCGCCCTGGCCACCACGCTGTCCGCCATGCCGGGCGAGCCTTCCCGGCGAAATCCCCTCTTCCGTCCCGAATTTCCTCAAACATCCCTCTAAAGTTTTCGCCGGGTGCCGCCGTCAACCAGGAAAGGCGGGCAGCGCCAGACGCGAAAAAGCGCAACGCCGAAATCAGAACCTGTCTGTATCTCAGGCATTTTCCAAAACGAGGAAGCAAATGCTGAACATCAACACCAACATCCTTTCGCTGACGACGCAGACGAATCTGTCGGGCTCGCAAAACGCGCTGTCGCAAGCGATCAACCGCCTGTCGTCCGGCAAGCGCGTCAACACGGCAGCCGACGACGCGGCAGGTCTCGCGATCTCGACGTCGCAAACGGCAGCGATCAACGCGCTGACCCAAGGCGTGTCGAACGCGAACAACGGCATCTCGATGATCCAGACGGCAGCCGGCGCGCTGCAGTCGACCGTCGACAACCTGCAGCGTATCCGTACGCTGGCAGTCGAAGCAGGCGACGGCTCGCTGGATTCGAACGCACGTGCGAACCTGCAGGCTGAAGTCACGACGCGTCTCGGCGAAATCGACCGCGTGGCAACGCAAACGTCGTTCAACGGCCAGACCATCCTGAGCGCAGCCGGCAACGTCACGTTCCAGGTCGGCGCGGCAGCCAACCAGACCGTGGCCGTCAACTTCGGCGCGACGGTGTGGACGAGCACGGGCGGCGGCCTGAGCCTGAGCGGCCTGACGGTCAGCGACCAGACGAGCGCACAGTCGGCCATCACGTCGATCGACGCGGCACTGAAGAACGTGAACACGTTCCAGGCAACGCTGGGTGCGGCACAAAACACGTTCCAGGCTGCGATCACGACGACGCAAACCCAGGCAACGAACATGAGCGCGGCGCGTTCGCAGATCACCGACGCGGACTTCGCGACGGAAACGGCGAACCTGAGCAAGGCGCAAGTGCTGCAGCAAGCCGGCATCTCGGTGCTCGCGCAAGCGAACTCGCTGCCGCAGCAAGTCCTGAAGCTCCTGCAGTAATCGGGAACACCCCGCGCCGGGCGATTCGCCCGCGCGCACGGCGTCGTCCGCGTTGCGGCGCGCGACGGCGCCGGTTCGATTCGTCGGACCCGACACTCCAGGGAGGCATGCCTCCCTGCTTGCATTGAAACCGAAGTACGGCGACCCGCCGAAACGCGCGTCATCGCGCAAACGACTGGAGCACCCGCATGGCCACGACGAGCACGACGGATATCGGCAGCATCCTGGCGCAGGCCGGACAATCGATCATCAGCGGCGCGACCAATTCGACGCTCGACGTCAATTCGCTCGTCACGTCGCTGGTGCAGGCCAAGACCATCGGCCAGCAGACCACCCTCACGAACAAGCAGACGGCCGACAACACCGAACTGTCGGCGGTCGGCAAACTGAAATCCGCGCTGTCGGCGCTGCAGACCGCGATCACGGGCCTGTCGAACGGCACGACGCTGAGCGGCCTCGCGGCAACCGCGAGCGGCAACGGCATCACCGCGTCGGTCAAGAGCGGCGGCGGCGCGGTGGCCGGCTCGTACGCGGTCAACGTCACGCAGCTCGCCACCGCGAACAAGCTGTCGTCGGCCGGCATCACGTCCTCGGACACGATCTCCGCCGGTTCGCTGAGCATCACGCTCGGCACCGGCACGGCCTTCAACGTCAACGTCGCGGCCGGTGCATCGCTGTCGGACATCGCGAAGTCGATCAACACGACGGCCGGCAACCCGGGCGTCACCGCGTCGGTCATCACCGGCTCGGACGGCCAGCATCTCGTGATCCAGTCGAACAACACCGGCGCGGCCAACACTGTGTCGGTGAGCGGCACCGGCGTCAATTCGAAGCTGACCTCGGGCTACACGACCGTGACGGCGGCCGCCGATGCGAAACTGACCGTCGACGGCACGCCGGTGACGAGCGCGTCCAACAGCGTGTCGGGCGTGCTGACGGGCGTCACGCTGAACCTGACGACGCAGGCGCTGAACACGACCCAGACGGTCACGCTGTCGCCCGACACAACGGCCACGACGACCGCGATCAACGCGTTCGTCAGCGCGTACAACACCTACGTGACGACCGCGCAGTCGCTGTCGTCGTACGATCCGAACACGTCGACGGCCGGCCCGCTGCTCGGCGATTCGATGCTGAACACGATCTCGAACGGACTCGCGACCGCGATCAGCGGCGGCGTCACGACGGGCGGCTCGACCTATTCGCTGGCGGCCATCGGCATCAGCCTGCAGGCGGACGGCACGCTGCAGGTGGACTCGAGCGCGCTGAACACCGCGCTCACGTCGAACAACCCGGCGGTCGGCGCACTGTTCAACACGACGAACGGTGTCGGCCAGACGCTCAACAACCTGGTCAGCAACTACACGCAGACCAACGGCCTGATCGACCAGCGCACCACCGCGATCAACGCGGACCTGAAGAGCCTGTCGGACCAGGCGACGCAACTGCAGAACTACTCGGCCCAGCTGACCACGCAGTACAACGCGCAGTTCACCGCGCTGAACAACCTGATGGCGACGATGGCGAACAACACGAAGTACCTGACCCAGCTGTTCGGCGGCACCAACAGCGCGGGTGCGCTCGCCACCAACAAGTAACGCGCCCTTCGCACGACACCGGACGACGACCATGACCATGACGACCGATGCCCTGAACCATGCGCTGCACCTGACCCAGGCGATGCAGTCGGCGAGCGCGTTGCGCGACTGGGAGCGCGTCGCCGCGCTGGCCGACGCGCGCTCTCCGCTGCTGATGAGCCTGGCGCCGGAGCAGACGCCGGCCGCGCTCGACACGATCCGCCGGATCATGGACATCGACGCATCGATCACACAGGACGCGCAGGCCGATCGCGACCGGCTCGCGCAGCAGTTCACCGCATCGCGCGAGCGGATCCGCGCCGCGAGCGCCTACCAGACGACCGGCATGCTGTAAGCCTGCGAACAACAACGCGCGCCGCCATCGAGCGGGCGCCGACGTCGTATCGTCGAGCCGCATGCGTGCGGCTCTTTTTTCGCCGGCAGGCAGGGGGCGAAAGGAGGCGCCTTGCGCGCCCCCGGGCGCCGCGCCTACGCTAGTGCGCGCCGCGCGCCGCCTGTTCGACCGCCGCCGCATGCATCTGCGCGAACGCCGCTTCGAGGTGCCGGGCAAAGCGCGGCGCATCGCACAACGGCGAGCGCAGGAGCCGCTCGCGCAGCCCGGCCCGCACGGCGGCCAGGCGCGGCAGGTCGTTCGCGAACGCGGCCGCCTTCGCGACGTAAGCGTCGTCGCCGTCCGCGATCCATTCCGGCATGCCGAGCGTGTGCAGGATGCTTTCACCGATATGCGACAGGAAACGGTCGCCGCGCCGCGTGACGAACGGCGCGCCCATCCACAGCCCCTCCATGCTCGTCGTGCCGCCCGGATACGGGAACGGATCGAGCACGATGTCGATGTCGTTGAACGTACCGATATGCGCGAGCCGCTTCGAGCCGCCGCGCAGCAGCAGCCGTTCGGCGGGAATGCCGTGCGCGGCGAAGCGCGCGGCGAGACTCGTGCGCAGCGCCGCCTCGTCGAGCTGCGCCGACTTCAGCAGCAGGCGCGAGCCCGGCACCGCATGCAGCACGCGCGACCACAGCGCGACGACCGGCTCGCCGATCTTGTTCGCGTTGTTCAGGCAACCGAACGTCACGCACCCGTTTCCCTCGGCCGGCAGCGGCCCGACGTCGAGCGGCAGCGCGGGCGGCGTGAAGCACAGATAGCTGTCCGGCAGCCGCCACGGCCGTTCGACGAAATGCGCCGCCTCGTCGGGTGGAAGCACGTGGCGATCGCCGATCACGTAGTCGATCGCGGCGACGCCCGTCGTCGCGAAATAGCCGAGCCAGGTCGCCTGAACCGGCGCCGGCTTCCACGCGAACAGCGGCAGCCGGTTCGACGCCGTGTGACCGCTCAGGTCGACCAGCACGTCGATGCGGTCGGCCGCGATCAGGTCGGCGGCCGCACGGTCGTCGAGCGGCGTGAGGTCGCGCCACAGCGCGAAGTGGCGCTTGAGCGCCGCGGTCGTGTCGTCCTCGACCGGTTGCGTCGCGTAGGCCACCAGTTCGACGCGCGACCGATCGAGCGCCGCGACGACGCTCAGCAGGAACACCGCGACCGGATGCGATTTCAGGTCGCCGGATACGAAGCCGACCCGCAACGCGCGCCCGTTCGCCGGCCGCGGCGCGTGGCGATGCGGCGATGCCAGCGCCGCCATCTGCGCGCCGAACGCGCAGGCGCGTTCGCGCAGTTGCGCCGCCGACAGCCGGTCGGTGCCGGCGCCGTGGAACATGCGGCCCGAGTGCGCGTTGCGAAACGCCGGATCGAGCTCGAGCGCGCGGTCGTAGCTCGCGAGCCCGGCATCGATATGCCACAGCGCACAGAGGATGTCGCCCATCACCGCGTGCATCTGCGCGGTCGGGTTCGGCAACGACAGCGCGACGCGGCAACTGTCGAGCGCCTCGCGCCGCTTGCCCTGCCGCACAAGCGTCTGTGCCAGATGGTGATGCAGTTCGGCGCGATCGGGCGCGACAGCCAGCGCGCGCCGCAGGCTCGCCACCGCACCGTCGAGATCTCCCGCGTGATCGAGCGCGGCCGCGAGGCCGAACAACCAGTCGACGTCGCCCGACTCCGCCGCGCACGCGAGGCTCGCGATCGCGGCGTCGAGTTCGCCGCGCTCCAGCAGCAGCATGCCCAGCGCGTGATGCGCGGCGTGCAGGCCCGGCTGCAGCGCAATCGCACGGCGGTAGTGCGCGATCGCGTCGTCGTGCCGATGCTGCGCGCCGCACACGTTGCCCAGGTTGAAACACGCTTCCGCATAGGCGGGATCGAGCGCGAGCGCCTTCTCGTACGCGCGCGCCGCGGCATCCGCTTCGCCCTTGTCCCGCAGCGCGTTGCCGAGGTTGTTGTAGGCCGGCGCATAGTCGGGCCGCAGCGCGAGCGCCTGCGCGCAGCTCAGCATCGCGGCGTCGGCGTCGCCCGCCTCGTGCAGCGCGTTGCCGAGGTTGCTGTGCGCTTCCGCATAACCGGGCGCGAGCGCGATCGCGCGGCGATAGGCGCCGATCGCGTCGTCGAGCCGGCCGTGCGCGCGCAGCATGTTGCCGAGGTTGTTCAGGTAGACGGGATCGGCACGCAGCGCGATCGCGCGCTCCATCAGCGCGAGGCCGGCCGGAAACTGGCCGAGCTTGCATGCGAGGAGCCCGAGGAAATGCGTCGCGTCCGGCTGGTCGGGCGCGTCGCGGCGAATCGCCTCGTACAACACGCGCGCATCGTCGAGACGCCCGGCCTGATGGTGCGCGAGCGCCGCGTTCAACCGTTCCGCGACGAGGCCCGTCATGCGCGCGGCTCCGTCGTCTCGCCGGCCGCGTAGCGATCCCACATCCCGTGGAACGCGTCCTCGAGATTGCGTGCGAACCGCGCGGCATCGCACAGCGGCGACGCGAGCGTGCGTTCGCGCAACGTCGCGCGCAACGCAGCCAGCCCGTCGCGATCTTGTGCGAACGCGACGGCCTTGGCGAGATACGACGCTTCGCCGTCGGCGATCCAGTCGCCCATCCCGGCCGCATGCAGCAGACTCTCGCAGATGTGCGTGACGAAGCGCCCGCCCTTCATGCCGATCACCGGCACGCCCATCCACAGCGCTTCGGCCGTCGTCGTGCCGCCCGGGTACGGGAACGGGCTCAGCGCGATGTCGATCCGGTTGTACGCGGCGAAGTATTCCGCGCGCGGCGACCCGCCTTCGAGGATCAGCCGGCCCGCGTCGATGCCGTGCCGCGCGAAGCGCGCGCGCGTCGCCGCATTCAGGTCGCCCGCGCCGAGTTCGTGCGCCTTCAGCAGCAGGCGTGCATCGGGCAGTGCCTGCAGCAGCCGCGACCACAGCGCGACGACGTCGTCGCTGATCTTGGTGAGCTTGCCGAAGCAGCCGAACGTCACGCCGCCGTTCGCGGCCATCGGCAACGGGCCGACCGGCACGTCGTAGGCCGGTGGCGTGAAGCACAGGTAGCTGTCCGGCAGCCGCCACGGCGCCTCGACGAAGTGCTCGGCCTCGTCGGCCGGCAGCGTGTACGCATCGCCGACGAAATAGTCGATCGCGCGCACCCCCGTCGTCGCGAAGAAGCCGAGCCAGCTCGCCTGCACCGGCGCGGGCCGGTGCGCGAAGATCGGCAGCCCGCTCCAGTTCGTGTGCCCGGCGAGGTCGACGAGCACGTCGATGCCGTCGTCGCGAATCATCCGCGCCGCCTGGTCGCGGTTCATGCAGGTCAGTTTCTTCCAGCTCGCGAAGCCCGACTTCAGCCGCGCCGTCACGTCGTCCTCGACCACGAAGGTCACGTACGCATGCGGCTCGATGCGCGTGCGATCGAGATGCGCGAGCACGCTTTCGAGGAAGATGCCGACCGGATGCTGGCGCAGGTCGCCCGACACGAAGCCGACGCGCAGCGGGCGGCCGCGCGCGTCTCGCACGCGCCGGGCGCGATCGTGCTCGAACGGCTGCACGTCGCGCGCCAGGCGTTCGCCGTAGCGGTGCGCCTCGACCACCCAGTCCCGCGGCTCGAACGCCGCCGAGCTCGACATGTTGAACAGCAGGCGCGCATACGCGCGATGCGGGTCGTGCTCGATCGCCTCGCGAAAGGCCGCGACGGCGCCCGCGAAGTCGCGCTTCGCCCAGCGGATGTCGCCGAGCGTCAGCTGGATCTTCACCGGATCGATGCCGAGCGCCTGTGCGATCCGGTATTCGTCCATCGCCTCGTCGAGCTTGTCGAGGCGGAACAGCGCGGCGGCGAGGTTGTGGTGCGCATCGGCGTCGTCCGGGTTCAGGTCGATCGCGTGGCGATGGCTCAGCTCCGCGGCCGCCATCCGGTCGAGGTTGTGATACGCGAGGCCGAGAAAGTTGTACGCGTCCGCCAGCTCGGGATCGAGCTCGATCGCGCGCCGGCACAGGTGCACGGACGCCTCGTATTCGCCCTGCTGGCAACGCAGCTCGCCGAGCCGCGCCCAGGCCGGCGCGTAGCGCGGATCGATCTCGCGCGCGCGTTCGAACAACTGGGCGGCGCCGTCGAAATCGTTGATGCTGCGCAACGAGATGCCGAGCGCGCAATGGGCTTCGGCATCGTCCGGCTCGAGTCCCGCGCGTGCATGCGCGAGCGCGCCGTCGAAATCGCCGGTCGCCCGCAGCGCGGCGCCCAACCCGCGTTGCGCGACGCGCAGCGCGGGATTCAGTTCGAGCGCGCGGCGGTAGTGCGCGATCGCTTCCGTGTGTTTTTCCTGCGCACGCAGCACGTGGCCGAGGTTGCTGTGCGCTTCCGCATACGCGGTGTGGAACGCGATCGCCTTGCCGTAACTGGCCGCCGCCGCGTCGAGTTCACCGAGATCCTGCAACACGTTGCCGAGGTTGTTGTACGCCTCCGCGTAACCGGGCCGCAGCTCGATCGCGCGCGTACAGCTCGCCATCGCCTCGGCCGGCACCCGCGCGTCGCGCAGCGCGTTGCCGAGGTTGTTGTGCGCTTCCGGAAACTCGGGGCGCAGCGCCACCGCGCGGCGGTAATGCGCGATCGCGTCGTCGAGCCGGCCGCATTCGCGCAGCATGTTGCCGAGGTTGTTGAAGTACGACGCGTCCGGCCGCGCCGCGAGCGAGCGCTCCATCAGCGCGAGGCCCGCGTCGTACTGCTTCAGCTGGCAGGCGAGCAGGCCGAGGAAATGCATCGCGTCGGGCTGGCCCGGCTGCGCCGTGAGGATCGCGTCGTACAGCGTCTTCGCTTCAGCGAGACGGCCGGCCTGGTGATGCGCCAGCGCGCGTTGCAGGGTGTCGTTGATGTCGTTCATGCTGCGTGTGCCGTTTCCGTATAGCGTGCCCACATGCCGTGGAATGCGTCTTCGAGATGATGTGCGAAACGCGCCGCGTCGCACAGCGGCGACGCGAGCAGCGTGGCGCGCAAATCCGCGCGCAGCGCCGCCAGGCGCGCCCCGTCGGCGGCGGCCGCCACCGCCTTCGCGACATAGTCGTCTTCGTCGCCGGCGATCCAGTCGTTCACGCCGGCCGCGTGCAGCAGGCTCTCGCAGATGTGCGTGACGAAGCGCGTGCCCCGCATGCCGAGGACCGGCACGCCCATCCACAGCGCCTCGGCCGTCGTCGTGCCGCCCGGGTACGGGAACGGGCTCAGCGCGATGTCGATCCGGTTGTACGCGGCGAAATAGTCGGCACGCGGCGATGCGGGTTCGAACGCGAGCCGGCTCGCGTCGATCCCGTGCCGCGCGAACCGCGCGGCGGTCGCGTCGCGCACGGCCGCGTGTTCGAGTTCGCGCGCCTTCAGCAGCAGCCGGGCCGACGGCAGCGCGTGCAGCACGCGCGACCACACGCGCACGACGTCGTCGCCGAGCTTCACCAGCTTGCCGAAACAGCCGAACGTCACGCCGCCGTTCGCGGCCATCGGCAGCGGGCCGACCGGCACGTCGTCGGCCGGCGGCGTGAAGCACAGGTAGCTGTCCGGCAGCCGCCACGGCGCCTCGACGAAATGACGGGCTTCGCTTTCCGGCAACGTGTACGCGTCGCCGATGAAGTAGTCGATCGCATCGCACCCGGTCGACGCGAAGAAGCCGAGCCAGCTCGCTTGCACCGGCGCGGGCTTCCAGCCGAATACGGCCAGGCCGCTCGCCTGCGTGTGGCCCGCGAGGTCGACGAGCACGTCGATGCCGTCGTCGTGAATCGTGCGCGCGGCCGCCTGCGGATCGAGCGCGGCGATCGAGCGCCAGGCGGCCGCATGCGGCTTGAGCCGCGCGGTGACCGCGTCTTCCTCGTCCGACGTCGCATAGACGTGCGGTGCGACGCGCGTGCGATCGAGATGCGCGAACACGCTTTCGAGAAAGATCCCGACCGGATGCAGGCGCAGGTCGCCCGACACGAAACCGACGCGCAGCGGGCGGTGCCGCGCGCGCGCCGCACGTTCGCTTACGTCGTGCGGATAACGCGTCGAACGGGCCGCCAGATGCCGGCCGTAGCGGCGCGCGTCGTTCAGGTAATCGGCGGGCGGCACGCTCGCCGACGCGGCCGACGCGAACAGCAGGCGGCTCAGTACATCGGCCGCGCCGTCGTCCGCGTCGTCGCGCACCAGCGCCAGCGCGTCCCGGTACGCGGGCACGGCGGCGTCGACGTTGCCCTGGCCGCGCAGGATGTCGCCGAGATTCACGTGCATCGCCGCGCTCGGGCGGCCGGCCGACAGCGCCTGCCGGCAATACGCGAGCGCGTCGTCGTGCCGCTCGCGCTTGAGCAGCACGACCGACAGGTTGTGGGCGGCGCCGGCATCGGCCGGGTTCAGCGCGAGCGCGGTGCGGTAGCTCGCGTCCGCCGCGTCGAGATCGTTCAGGCCGTGATACGCATTGCCGGCATGGTTGTGCGCATCGGCGAGACCGGGCGCCAGCCGGATCGCATGCTGCGCATGCCGCAACGCCTCCGCGTAACGCGCCTGGCGGCGCAACACGCCGCTCAGGTTCGCATGCGCGACCGCCATCGACGGATCGTGTTCCAGCGCGCGCCCATAGTGCGACGCGGCGCCGTCGAGGTCGCCCGCATCGCGCAGCACGCCGGCCAGGTTGTTGTGCAGGTCCGCATCGCCAGGTTCGGCCGCGACGGCGGCACGCAGCACCCGCGCGGCTTCGCCGAGTTCGCCGAGCGCCCACAGCGACAGGCCGAGGCCGTGACGCGCGGCCGGCAGCGCAGGGCTCAGTTCGAGTGCGCGGCGGTAGTGCGCGATCGCTTCCGTGTGCTTGTCCTGCGCGCGCAGCACGTGGCCGAGGTTGCTGTGCGCTTCCGCATACGCGGTGTGGAACGCGATCGCCTTGCCGTAACTGGCCGCCGCCGCGTCGAGTTCACCGAGATCCTGCAACACGTTGCCGAGGTTGTTGTACGCCTCCGCGTAACCGGGCCGCAGCTCGATCGCGCGCGTACAGCTCGCCATCGCCTCGGCCGGCACCCGCGCGTCGCGCAGCGCGTTGCCGAGGTTGTTGTGCGCTTCCGGAAACTCGGGGCGCAGCGCCACCGCGCGGCGGTAATGCGCGATCGCGTCGTCGAGCCGGCCGCATTCGCGCAGCATGTTGCCGAGGTTGTTGAAGTACGACGCGTCCGGCCGCGCCGCGAGCGAGCGCTCCATCAGCGCGAGGCCCGCGTCGTACTGCTTCAGCTGGCAGGCGAGCAGGCCGAGGAAATGCATCGCGTCGGGCTGGCCCGGCTGCGCCGTGAGGATCGCGTCGTACAGCGTCTTCGCTTCCACGAGACGGCCGGCCTGGTGATGCGCGAGTGCAGCCTGCAGTTGCGGTCCGATCGACTCCATCGCGTGGGCCGCTCAATACGGATGCGGTTCGCGCCCGAAGTCGATCAGCCGGCCTTCGTGCTCGATCATCACGGCCGCGGCCGCGATCCCCTCGCGCGACATCTCGGCGACGATGTCGCGTGCGCGCCATTGCGTCGGGATGATGATCACGTCGGCCGGCGCCGCTTTCAGCGCGTCGCGGTATTCGATCTTCTGGCCCGTGCCCGGCACGTAGGTGCCGACCTTGTCGGGATCGGAATCGACGACGAGCGGAAAGCGTGCGGCGTCGGCATCGAAGTGATGGATGAACGCGGCGGCCTTGCCGGTACCGCCCCAGATCGCGACACGCCGCCCCGATTCGGCCAGCGCCGCGAGCTGCCCGGCGATCGCCGCGCGGTGCTCGACCGTGCGGGCCGCGAAATGCGTCGACGCATCGGCACGTTTGCGCGCCTGCTCGGGCACGCCGAGCCGCACCAGCGCATAGACGACTTCGCGGTCGTAGCCGTGCGCGAGCGTGACGACCTCGCCCGCGCGCGCCATCAGCGTGCGGAACGATTCCGTCGTGAACTGCGACACGTGCTCATAGAAGAAATCGGCGAGGCGCTCGGTCTCGAACACGCGATCGATGCACGGCACTTCCGCGAACAGCCAGCAGGCGTTCGGCTGGCGCACGGCGCCCCATGCGAGCTGCTCGACGAGCTTCGCGGGTTCGGTCAGGTGTTCGAGCACGTGGCGAATGACGATCGCATCGGGCCGGAAGGCCGGCATGTCGGCGAGCGGCTCGAACAGCCGCGCATGGAACTCGATGCCGTGGCCGGTGCCCGCGCTCGCGTTCGGATCGAAGCCGGCGAAGCGGCCGCCGCGGCTCGCTTCGGCGAGCCCGCGCACGAAATGCCCTTCGCCGCAGCCGATCTCGACGACGGCCGGTTCGGCCGGCAGCGCGCCGAGCAGCAGGTCGCGCGTGGCCGCGAGATGGCCCTTCCAGATCCCGCCGCTGTTGAACATCCGGTTCGGGTTGCTCTGATACGGAATCGCATCGTAGCTGAAGCGGTGGTTCCACACGTGCGAGCACCGCGGGCACTGGACGAAGTCGAGCACATGGCGCGGCAGCCGGCGGGCCGCTTCGGCGGACGCGGGCCAGGCAAGCGTCGCGAGCGTGTGCTCGCCGGCCGGGAAGAACGGCGCGGCAACGGTATGCGCGCAAACGGGGCAGGTGGCGTCGATCAGTTCGGGGGTCATGCATTCACCTGTTTGCGGAAATAGGCGATCGTTTCCTTCAGGCCGTCCTCGAGCGCGACGCCGGGCTGCCAGTCGAGGCGCTGACGCGCACGACCGATGTCGGGGCGGCGCTGCAGCGGATCGTCGGCGGGCAGCGGGCGATATTCGATGCGGCTTTTCGAACCCGTGAGCCGCAGCACGCATTCGGCCAGCTCGCGGATCGTGATCTCGCTCGGATTGCCGAGGTTCATCGGGCCGGTGTCGTCGTTCTGATCCATCATGCGCAGCAGGCCTTCGACGAGATCGTCGACGTAGCAGAACGAGCGCGTCTGGCTACCGTCGCCGTACAGCGTGATCGGTTCGCCGCGCAGCGCCTGCATGATGAAGTTCGACACGACGCGCCCGTCGTCGGCGCGCATGCGCGGGCCGTAGGTGTTGAAGATCCGCACCACGCGGATGTCGACGCCGTGCTGCCGGTGATAGTCGAAGAACAGCGTCTCGGCGCAGCGCTTGCCTTCGTCGTAGCACGCGCGCGGCCCGTTCGGATTGACGTTGCCCCAGTAGCTTTCCTGCTGAGGATGCTGCTGCGCGTCGCCGTACACCTCGCTCGTCGACGCCTGCAGGATGCGTGCGCCGCAGCGCTTCGCGAGGCCGAGCATGTTGATCGCGCCGAGCACGGCCGTCTTCACCGTCGACACGGGATCGCTCTGGTAGTGCACCGGGCTCGCCGGGCACGCCATGTTGAATACGCGGTCGGCTTCGACGTACAGCGGCAGCCACACGTCGTGGCGGATCAGCTCGAAATTGACGTGCCCGATCAGGTGCGCGACATTGTGCTTGCTGCCCGTGTAGAAGTTGTCGACGCACATCACGTCGTAACCGGCGCCGACGAGGCGCTCGCACAGGTGCGAGCCGAGAAAGCCCGCACCGCCGGTGACGAGCACGGACCGGCCGTTCACGACGCGGCTCCCGGCGCGGCCTCGACGTGGCGCGCCCACATCGCGTGCAGCGCGTCCTCGAAATGGCGCGCGAAGCGGGGCGCGTCGCACAGCGGCGCGGCGAGCACCTGCGCGCGCAACGTCGTGCGCAGCACGGCCAGCTCGGCCGGATTGCGCGCGAACGCGACGGCTTTCGCGACGTACGCATCGTCATCGTCGTCGGCGATCCATTCCGGCAGGCGCGCCGCGTGCAGCAGGCTTTCGCAGATGTGCGACAGGAACCGCGCGCCGCGGCGGCCGAGCACCGGCACGCCCATCCACAGCGCTTCGGCCGTCGTCGTGCCGCCCGGGTACGGGAACGGACTCAGCATCAGGTCGACGCGCCGGTACGCGGCGAGGTATTCGTCGCGCGGCGAGCGGCCCTCGAACAGCAGGCGCGCCGCGCCGATGCCGTGCGCCGCGAAGCGGGCCGACAGCGCGTCCTGCTCGCGCGGGTCGTCCAGATGCGGCGCCTTCACGAACAGTTTCGCGTTCGGCACGTCGGCCAGCACGCGCGACCATACCGCGATCACGCGGTCGGTGAGCTTCGCGAGCTTGCCGAAATAGCCGAAGGTCGGATAACCGTTCGCGAGCATCGGCAGCGGGCCGGCGTCGAGCTCGACGGCCGGCGGCGTGAAGCACAGGTAGCTGTCGGGCAAATGCCATGCGCGCTCGACGAAATGCGCGGCCTCGTCGTCCGGCATCACGTGGCGGTCGCCGAGCACGTAGTCGATCGCGCGCATGCCGGTGCTCGCGAAATAGCCGGGCCAGCTCACCTGCAGCGGCGCGGGCTTCCACGCGAACAGCGGCAGGCGGTTGTGGATCGTGTGGCCCGACGCATCGATCAGCACGTCGATGCGGTCGTCGCGGATCCGGGCGGCCGCGGCGGCGTCGCCGAGGCCCGCGAGGCGGGTCCACGACGCGAAGCGCTGCTTGAGGCGCGCGGTGACGTCGTCCTCGACGTCGCGCGTCGGGTACGCATGCAGCTCGACACGCGCGCCGTTCAGGTGCGCGAGCATCCCTTCGATGAAATAGCCGACCGGATGCGACTTCAGGTCGCCCGATACGATGCCGACGCGCAGCGGCCGGCCGATGCGCGCGGTCAGGTCGACGAGCCAGGTCGACCACGGTTGCGCGCGGCCGGTGACGAGCGCGTCGAAGCGGGCCGCTTCGTCGAGATACGCCTGCTGGTCGAACGCATCGCTGTAGTGGTACGCGAACAGCAGGTTGCTGCGCGGCTCGGGCAGCTCGGGGCGCAGCGCGACCGCGTGCTGGTACGCCTCGAGCGCGGCCGGAATCTCGTTCAGGTCGAGCAGCGCATTGCCGAGATTGTTGTACGCCTGCCCGTGGTCGGGCTGCAGCGCGATCGCCTGGCAGAACGCGTCGACGGCCGCGCGCGCGTTGCCCGCCAGCCGCTGCGCGTTGCCGAGGTTGTTGTGCGCGTCGACGTAGTCGGGCCGCAGCTCGATCGCGAGGCGGAAACACTCGGCGGCCGCGGCCGGGCGGTTGTGCGCCTGCATCACGTTGCCGAGGTTGTAGTAGTAGATCGCGTCGGGCTTGATCTCGATCGCCGCCATGATCAGTTCGGACGCCTCCTGATAGCGCCCGTACTGGTGACCGATCAGGCCGAGCAGGTGCAGCGCGTCCGCGTGCCGGGGGTCGGCGTCGAGGAGTTGCCGGTACAGCGTCTCGGCTTCTTCGAGGCGGTCGGCCTGGTGCAGCGCCAGCGCCGCTTCGATCGTGGCGACGGGGGAGTCGGGCAGCGTGAGATCAGTCATCGTGGTAAGCCAGCCTGGGTTCGATAGGGGCGCGCGCACCGGCGCGCGGGCCGGCACGTGATCGCGAAGGCACGCCCGGGCGGATACCGGTCGGCATGCGGGCGGACGGCCTTCGACATGCCAGCATTCTCGGCGCGCGCCTGTCGTTCCAATCGGCGGAGCAGGTGCCGGATTTGGTCGCTTTTCATGTGACCGCGCGGGTGCCGGCATGACGCCGGTCAAGGTTGCGGCTCGAGCGGCGCGGAACGCGGATCGTCGGCCGAGACGGCATGCCGCGCATGGGTGCCGGATCGCGCCGGGCCGCGCCGGATAACGGTTTTCGGCATTGCGGCGGCATGCGGCGGCTGCGCCCGCCCGGCCGCCGGTCGCGGCGGCATCCGTCGAAATGCGGGGTGAAACGGCCCGCTAATCCGCCGTTCGATCCGGGCGCGGATCGATAGACTCGGGCACAGACTTGGAGGCGTCCACCGCGCGGACGATCGCGCCGGGCGCAAGCCGCTTGCCGGCCCGCGGCTGGGGATGCCCTCGAATCCACCCTCAGCGCCTGGAGCCATGTGTATGCACGAGTCCTCAATCATCTCCAACTCGAACGACGATCAGCTCGCCGCGCGGCGCGAACTGTTCGACCTGATGCAGACCTATCCGGCGACGCAGGAGGAACTCGAACGCTCGCTCGGCCTGTTCGTGCGCGGCTCGCTGCTCGCGCGGATTCTCGCGACGTACGAGGTCTATGAGCAGATCGTGCCGTTGCCCGGCTCGATCCTCGATCTGGGCACCTGGCGCGGGCAGACCGCCGTGCTGTGCGAGAACTTCCGCGCGATCCTCGAGCCGCTGAACTTCCAGCGCCGGATTCACGCGTTCGATACGTTCACCGGCTACGCGGGCTTCTCCGACACCGATTCGCGCGATCGCAAGCTGTTCTCCGACGGCACGTACTCGCTCGCCGGCGACTACGCGGACCTGCTGCGCAACCTGCTGTCGCTGCACGAACGCAACAACGCGATGGGCCACGTGAACGGCAAGCACCACGTGTGGGAAGGCGACTGCCGCGAAACGCTCGCCGCCTACGAGGAAGCGCATCCCGGCGAACCGGTCGCGCTCGCGTGGTTCGACCTGAACGTGCCGGGACCGACGCGCCACGCCTTCGAGACCGTGATGAAGCGGCTCGTGCCCGGCGGCGTGGTCGCGTTCTGGCAGCTCACGCGCGGCGGCCAGACGCCGGCCGAAGGGATCCACTACGTGCGCGAGCTGCTCGGCAAGCACCCGCACCGCATCCACAAGGCGAAATCGTATCCGTCGCTGTGCTATCTGACGTTCCCGGAAGGCGGCGGGGTGCGCCCATGAAGATCGCGATCCTCGGCAACGGCATCCTCGGGCTGATGACGGCCCGTGCCTGGCAGCGCGCCGAGCCGGGCATCGAGCTCGTCGTCGTCGGTCCCGCGCAGCGCCCAGGTTCCGCGACGCGCGCGGCCGCCGCGATGCTCAACTCGTTCACCGAACTGGAAGGCGATTCGCTCGGCACGCCGCTCGACCGCTTCAAGTTCGAGCTGAGCCGCGCGGCGACCGCCGCCTGGCCCGGCGTGTTCGCCGAGATCTGCACGCCGGCGCACGCGGTCGCGCACGGCTTCGGCACCTACGTGCTCAACAACGCGGCCACCGACGCGCTCGACGACGAGAACTTCGCGGCGATGCGGCGCTTCTGCCGCGAATTCGAGGAGCCGTGCGAGACCGTCGATCCCGCCGGCATCCCGAACTATCACCCGCATCCGCAGTTCCGCGCGCTGAACGCGGTGTATCTGAAGCGCGAAGGCTGGACGAACCCGAAACAGTTTCTCGATGCGCTCCAGGCCAGCGTGGCCGCGGCAGGCCATGTCACCTTCGTTTCGGCCGAAGTCGAGCGCATCGACGTCGCGAGCGGGCGCGTGACCGGCGCCCGGCTGAGCGACGGCTCGACGGTCGAGGCCGACCGCTTCGTGCTCTGCAACGGCGCGAACCTGACGCGCGTGCTGCAGGCGAGCGTGCCGGAGCTGCCGGTGCAGCGGCTGTTCTACGGCATCGGCATGTCGATCGAACTGCAGAGCAGCGAGAACGTGCATACGCACTGCGTGCGCACGACCAACCGCGGCCTCGCGTGCGGCGTCTATTCGGCGCCGTACGGCCCGGACCGCACGCTCGTCGGCGCCAGCAACTACATCAGCCCGGTGCCGCACGAACACGGGCATGCCGGCAGCGCGTATACGCTGCTCAAATCGGCGATGGACCAGATCAATACGCGTTTCTCGCGCGCGAATCTCGTCAACGTCAACGTCGGCTGGCGCCCGACGACATCCGATCTCTATCCGCTGATCGGCGCGACCAGCGTGCGCGACCTGTGGATCCTCGGCGGCACCAAGCGCGACGGCTTTCATCTGTCGCCGGTGCTGTGCCGCGACCTCGTCGCGGCGATGCGCGGCGAGCCGATCGACCCGCGTTATGCGGACCTCGCGCCGGAGCGGCCGCTGATCCGCAACCTGTCGCGCGAAGCGGCGATCGCCAAGACGGTCCGCCACCAGATCAACGCGGCTTTCCAGCACGACTTCGTCCCGGCGCGCAACCGCATGGTCGAACAGCTCGAACGCGCGAGCCGCGCGGATCTCGAGGCACTGCACGACCGGCTCGGCGCGACGGACTGGGGCATTCCGCCCGAGCTCGTCGACATGTACCGGTACGGTCACATCCCCGCCTGATCGACATGAATCCGCAGCCGAAGCGCATCGCGATCGTCCAGTCGAACTACATCCCGTGGAAGGGGTACTTCGACCTGATCGCCGCGACCGATGAGTTCATCCTGTACGACGACGCGCAGTACACGCGGCGCGACTGGCGCAACCGCAACCAGATCAAGACGCCGCAAGGCGTGCAGTGGCTGACCGTGCCGGTCAAGGTGAAAGGCCGTTATCACCAGAGCATTCGCGAAACCGAGATCGACGGCACGCAATGGGCACAGCAGCACTGGACGCGGCTGCGGCAGAACTACGCGCGTGCGCCGCATTTCGCGCGCTACGCGGAGCAGCTCGAGGCGCTTTACCTGAACGGCCGGCACGACACGCTGAGCGCGCTGAACCTCGCGATGCTGGCCTGGATCAACCGGCAGCTGGGCATCGCCACGCGCATTTCTTCGTCGTCCGACTACACGCTGGAAGGCGACCGCACCGACAAGCTGCTGAACCTGTGCCTCCAGGCCGGTGCGACCGAATACCTGTCGGGCCCCGCCGCACGCGACTACCTCGACGAGAGCCGGTTCGCGGCCGAAGGCATCGCGGTGCGCTGGTTCGACTATCCGGCCTATCCGCCCTATGCGCAGCTGTGGGGCGAGTTCGTGCATGGCGTGACGGTGCTCGACGTGCTGTTTCATTGCGGCCCGGAGGCGCGCCGCCATGTCGTGACCGGCCGAACCTGAGGACCACGCGATGCACGATTCCCGACACTCGAGCCTGCTGGCGGACGTCGCCGCCTATTACGGCGCGCGCCTCGCCGAGCACGGACAGACCGCGCGCGGCGTGGACTGGAACGGCGAGGACGGCCAGCGGCTGCGCTTCGCACAGCTGACGAAAATCGTCGCGCCCGATGCCGACGCCTTTTCGGTCAACGACATCGGCTGCGGTTATGGCGCGCTGGTGGATTTCCTCGACGAGCATGCGGCGGGACGCCGTCATGCCTACGCGGGCAACGACGTGTCGCCCGAGATGGTCGACGCGGCACGGCAGCGTTATCGCGACCGCGCCGACGTGTCGTTTCACGTCGGCGATACGCCGCTGGCGAGCGCCGACTACGGCATCGCGTCGGGGATCTTCAACGTCCATCGCGGCCACGACGACGCGACGTGGCTCGACTACATCCACACGACGCTCGACATGCTGCATGCGACGAGCCGACTCGGCTTCTCGTTCAACTGCCTGACGTCGTATTCCGATCCGCCGTTCATGCGCCCCGAACGGCTCTACTACGCCGATCCGTGCGCGCTGTTCGATCGCTGCAAGCGCCGCTACTCGCGGCACGTCGCGCTGCTGCACGACTACGGGCTGTACGAATTCACGCTGCTCGTCAGGAAGGACGGCTGAACGCGCCCCGCGCAAGCTGCCGCCCGTCGCCCCTCATATGCTCCCGCGGAGTCCCGTCATGTTCGCTCCTCCCAATCTCGACCGCATTCCGTTCGGCCGGCCGTTCATCGTCGGCAAGGAGCTCTACTACATCGCGAAAGCGGTGGAACAGGGCGGGCTCGCCGGCGACCAGGCCTTCACGAAGCTGTGTCACCAGTGGCTCGAAGCGCGCATCGGCTGTCATCGCGCGCTGCTCACGCATTCGTGCACGGCCGCGCTGGAGATGGCTGCGATCCTCACCGACGTCGGCCCGGGCGACGAGGTGATCATGCCGTCCTACACGTTCGTGTCGACCGCCAATGCATTCGCGTTGCGCGGCGCGACGCCCGTCTTCGTCGACATCCGGCCCGACACGCTGAACCTCGACGAGAAGCTCGTCGCGGCCGCAATCACCGAGCGCACGCGCGCGATCGTCCCGGTTCACTACGCGGGCGTGGCGTGCGACATGGACACGATCTCGCACCTCGCGGCCGATTACCGGCTGTGGGTCGTCGAGGACGCCGCGCAGGCGATCCAGTCGACCTGGAAGGGCAGGCCGCTCGGCAGCATCGGCCACCTCGCGTGCCTCAGCTTCCACGAGACCAAGAACGTGATCGCCGGCGAAGGCGGTGCGCTGCTCGTCAACGACGAACGCCTCGTCGAGCGTGCGGAAATCGTCCGCGAGAAGGGCACCAACCGCAGCCAGTTCTTCCGCGGCCACGTGGACAAGTACACGTGGGTCGACGTCGGTTCGTCGTACCTGCCGGGCGAGCTGATCGCCGCGTTCCTGTACGCGCAGTTCGAACACGCGGACGTGATCACCGCGCAGCGGCGCGCGACCGTGAAACGCTACGAAGACGCGCTGCGGCCGCTGCACGAAGCCGGTCACATCACGCTGCCCGCCACGCCGCTGAGCGAGCAGGGCAACGGCCACCTGTTCTATCTCCTCACGCGCAACCTCGCCGAACGCACGGCGCTGCTCGAACGGATCCGCGACGCGGGCGTATTCGCCGTGTTCCATTACGTGCCGCTGCACAGTTCGCCGGCGGGCCTGCGCTACGGCCGGTGCGGCTCCGGCATGCAGGTTACCGACGACGTCGCCGACCGGCTCGTGCGCCTGCCGCTGTACCACGCGATGAGCGAGGCGGAACAGGATCGCGTCATCGACGTGGTATCCGATTTCTACCGGGCCGGCGCGTAACCGGCCGCCCGTCGCCCTTCATCGCGCCTTTCGCCATTCGTCCCATGAACGACTCGCCCCGCATCTTCGCGCCGCTCGACCATCCGTACTACCTCACCGCGCCCGGCTACAAGCAGACGTCGGGCGGCGTGCGCGCGATGCACTACCTGTGCCATGCGCTGAACCTGCTCGGCTGCGAGGCCTACCTCAAGACCACGGAAGTGCATCCCGCGCTGCGCACGCCGTTGCTGACGCAGGAGATCGCGCAGGCCCACTTCGAAGCGGGCCGCAGCCCGGTGGCCGTGTATCCCGAGATCGTCGAGGGCAATCCGTTCGGTTCACGCTGTGTCGCGCGCTATCTGCTCGCGGAACCCGGCCGCATCAACGGCAACCCGCTCGACCTGGCGCCGACCGATCTCGTGTTCGCGTTCGGGCCGACGATCGTGCCCGACGGATGGCAGGCCGACCTGCTGAGAATCCCGCTCGTCGATGCGCGCATCTTCCACTGCGACGGCGTCGACGACGCGACCCGCAGCGGCACGGCCGTCTTCCTGAACCGCCACCTTCGCCGCGGCGGCAGCCTGCATCCGGCGACGGCCGAATCCATCGAGATCTCCGGCCGCGTGCCGGAGCGCTCCGCGCACGAGCTCGCCGAACTGTTGCGCCGGGTCGAATGCGTGTACCTGTACGAGTGGTCCACCATCGCCTTCGAAGCGCTGCTGTGCGGCTGCCCGGTCGTGTGCATCCTCAACGACGCGTCGATGCCGGACGCGGAGCGCTGGGTGATGGGCGGCAAGGGCATCGCATGGGGACTCGATCCGCGCGAAATCGCGCACGCGAAAGCGACCGTGCATGAAGCGCGCGACGTCTACCGGGAAGAAGAGGCAACGTTCTGGCGGCAATTGCGGCACTTCGTCGACAAGACCCAGGCCCATGCCAGCGCGCTCGATGCGCGGCCCGATTCGCGTGGCCCGGCAGGCGCGCGGGCGGCAGCGGCGCGCGCAGTGCGGCGCATGGCCGTCGTCTGCGCCGAACCGGCCACGCACCCGCACATCGCGGCGCGGTTCGGCACCCCGTTCGGCCAGATCGATCGCGAATGGGCGGTGGACTTTCCCGTCGGCAGCAACGGCATCGACCTCGACGCGCTCCAGCGGGCGGACATCGTCGTCCTGCACGGCGCGGTCGCAAGCCTGCTGTCGGGCCCCGCGCTCGAGCAGATGTTCGCGCTCGGCAAGCCGGTCGTCTGCGATCTCGACCGGCCGCTCGACGCGCTCACGCTCGATGGCCCGGAAGTCGCCGGCAGCGCGCGCCGGCTGGCCGCGATGCACGACGCGATCCGGCGTGCCGATGCGCTGGTCGTGCCGTCGGACGCGATCGCGCGCACGTACCGTCACGTCAATGCGGCGGTACACGTGCTCCCCGGCGATGCCGACTGCATCCGCCACGGTACGCTGTACGCGTGGCTCGCCGAACAGGGCCGGCGGCCGGTTCGCGCACCGGCACCCGCGCCCGGCGGCGCGCACGTGCCGCGTGCCTGGCAGAAGAAGCGCCTCGTCGCCTATGCGCTCGATCCGGTCGACGGTGCGTCCGTGCAGCGCCGCGTCGCGCTGCCGTTCGCGCGGCTCGGCAACGATTGGGAATTCGTCTGGGGCATGGCCGACGGCACCGCGATCGCCACGGCGGACGCCGTGCTGCTCGATCGCCACACGCCGGGCCGGCTGTCGCTCGACGGCCTGCGCGCGATCTTCAAATTCGACAAGCCGGTGATTTATGCGACCGACTGCCCGCCGCCCGCGGCGCCGGACGATCCGGCGTGGACGGGCATCGCGTATACGCTCGGCAACGCCTGCGCTGTCGTCGTCCCGACGCCGGATCTCGCGCACCGCTACCGGCCGTGGAACCCACGCGTGTTCGTGCTGCCCGACGGCGTCGATCTCGACCTGTTCCTGCGGCCGGTGCCGGCCCATGCGGCGGATCGCGTGACCATCGGCGTCGCGGGCGACGCGCTGCGGCCGGCCAACTTCGCACGCGTGGACGCCGCGCTGCGCGCGGTCTGCGCGCGCCACGCCGGCCGCGTCGCCGTGCAGTTCTTCGGCACGCACGCGCCCGCCGGCTGGGCGGACCATCCGGCAGCCTCCTTCCTGCCCGCGCCCGATGCGTATCGCGCGTATGCGCAGCAGTTGCGCGTGCTGGACTGGGACATCGCGTTGATGCCGCTCGCCGATGCCGATGACAACGCGGCCAGCGCCATCCGGCGGCAGGAATTCGCGGCCGCCGGCATCGCCGTGGTGGCGAGCGACCTGCCGGCGCTTCGCATCGGCCTGAACGACGGCGACGACGTACTGCTTGCCGGCGACGACCCGCACGCGTGGGACGACGCGATCGACCGCCTGGTCACGCAACCCGCACTGCGCCGGCGGCTGGCCCGCACCGCGCAGGCACGCGTGCGCAAGCGCGACGCGCTGCAGGCGCAACTGCCGCTGCATCGCGAACTTTACCGGTTGTGCGTCGAACGTCAGGGCACGGCCGTGCAGTTGCCGCCGCGCGAAGCGCCGATTCCGGGCGTGCTGATCCTCGACGCCGCCGGCGACGTCGAGCGTGTGCAGGCCGCGCTGCGGATCGTCGCGGCACGCGCCGAACAGGATCTGCTGAGCGTGGTGCTGACGACGTCACCCGACCCGCTGCCCGAGTGGACGGACCGGCTGCGTTACCTGCGGGCCACGCCGCACGAGTATGCGGCCACGGCCGACCAGCTCGCCGCGATGCCGGCGTTCGACTGGTTCACGATCATCGACGCCGCGGACACCGAAGCCGGAGACGATATTCAGGAGACGACCGCCGCGGATGCGGCGATCGATTGACGAAGGCGCCCGGTCCCCATCGTGCCTTCGTGACCGGGCGCGCTCAGTTGCTCGACGAGCATCCGCCGCAACTGCTCGAACTGCAGGAGCTGGAGTTGCACGAACTCGACGAACTGCAGCTCGACGACGAGTCGCTCGAACCGTAGGAGGAACCGGTCGATCCGCCCGCCCGTGCGGCGGCCGGCGCCAACGGCGGCGGCTCCATCAGCACCATCGAATGCGCGGCCCATGCGGTGCCGGCCAGGGCGCCCGCGCCGAACAGCGCGGCGGTCCACAGCAATGCGTCCGGCCCGTCGTGATCGTCGCTGCGCACGGTCCGCCGCGCGGCGAGCGACGCCTGCCCGCCCACCGTCAGGCCAGGCCGCCCGAATCCGGTCAGCCGCCCCACGACGATGCGGTACGCAATCGCGAATGCCGCCATGCCGATGACGAGCAACAGGACCGGCCGCCCCCGGCTCAGCCCGACCGCCAGTTTCGCCGCGCCCGTGCCGAGCACCAGCAGCGCAATCGCGCGTGCGGCCATGCGCGCCGTCCGCAGGTCGCCCGGCGCCCAGAAGCAGCCACGCGCGCGCAACGATTTCGCGTGCTCGGCAGCGTGACGTGCCAGCAGCTGGCGGAATGCGCCGAAGCTGGCCTCCCCGTCAGGCTGCCCGGCCAGCCATTCGCATGCGTCCGCGTACGCACCCGCCCGAGTCGCGTCGATGAGCCGCACGCGCCCACCCAGCCGTCCGGCCATCGTCAGATCGATCGCGCCCGCATGGACGAGCGAAAGCGTCGCGACCTGCACGACCCGCGACGCGTCGCCGGCGAGGTACGCGGCCTCCTCGGCAGTCAGGTCCGATGGGAATGCGCGCCTGCGCCGGCATCGGTATTCGATCTGTTGCAGGAGCCCGATCAGCAGCAGCGCGGCGATGCAGACCGGAATGTAGAACGCGAGAAACCGCGGCCCCGTGTAATCCAGCACGTTGAAGTCCTGCGCCGATGCGCAGGTCGCGGCGACGCTTGCGGCGGCCGCCGGCCACGCGAGTTTCGGCAACCGGATGCCCAACGCGCCGCGCGGCGCAGCGGCGGCCGGCTCGTCTGCCTGCGGCGCCGCCGCTTCGGCCGGCCGATCGACCGGGCGCGGCCAGATCGACTCCGGCGGCTCTTGGCCGAACATCCGGCGATAGCTGTCGAGCGTGTCGCGATAGCGCCGCGCATACACGGCGCCCTCGTCCGGCGCGCCCGTACCGGGCATGTGATGCAGCCGCGCGCGCAGCACGCCGGCGCAGAAGACGTCCCAGTATTCGAGCGTGTACTGCAGGTGGAAATGCCATGCGGCATCGACCGCGACCGACGGTGTGACCGGATGCCCGGCCGCCTGCGCGAGAAACGCGAAGCGCTTGTATTCGTCGATCACGGCCAGCGCGTGGGCATGCGACCAGCCTTCGGCTTCGGCGAGGCGCCGGCTGTACGGCAGCGGCGCGCGTGGATCGTCGGGGGAATAGGCGTGCAGACGCGCGAGCAGCGCCTGTTGCGCATCGGTCAGCGCACGGGCATCGACCGCGGTCGGGGTAGACGGAAGGGCTGCCATCGGGAGTCGGCGTGATGCGCGGACGGCCGCCGCGATCGACGCTTGAGTTGTCGTTGCGGGAGATTCTCGCACGGCGGTGAGGCGGCGCGGCACAGCCGCCCGGAGCCGTCAGGTAGCGACAGCGGCGGCGGCTGGGATCGAACCAGCAACCCCTGCCTTCGGAGTTTTACCTACGCCTGCCCGCCCCTTGCCCGGCAAGGCTCCGCGCGCCTCCCTCCAGGCAAAACCAAGGCTGCACAAGATCACTCAAGGCCAGCCCGGTTCACCCAGGCTGCAATTCCGCTGCAAGGCGCGCACGGCACCCGCCCGCGAACATCCCGCGCCAGTCCGTGAAGCGTAAAGCGCGATGCGCGCCGCGACACGCGCCGCGCTGCGTGTCCGGACGGATCACGCACGCATCTCGTTGAACCCCGCCCCGCGAAGCTCGACCATGACAACCATCTTCACTGCCTCACGGCTCGAGACCTCGCCATGGCAAGCAGCACGACATCGACTCCCCCGCGCAGCGCGCCGGCCGGCAGCGCCACCGACAGCCGGCCCCTTCAGCACCGGAGGGACCAGCCATGATCGCGCGCACCTTGCAGGGCGACACGGTCGACGCGCTGTGCTGGCGTCACTACGGTCGGACCGACGGCACCGTCGAGACCGTGCTGGAAGCGAACACCGGGCTCGCCAGCCTCGGCGTCGTCCTGCCCGCCGGCACGCCCGTCTACCTGCCGCCGCTCGACACCGTGACAAGCGCACGGCCGTTGCTGCAACTGTTTGACTGACCCTGGAATCGCCTTCATGGCCGAACCGAACCTCACCACCGCCGCCATGCTGTCCGCCGCGCTCGGCGTCGCCGGGCTCGCGCCCGGCATCGACGGCAACGCGCTGATCGGCGCGTTCACGGGCGCCGCGCTCGTGGTCGTCACATCGAAGGAGATCGGTGTCGCGCGGCGTGCCGCCTACCTGCTGATCTCGCTCGTGATGGGCTACCTCGCCGCACCCGAAATCGTCGGCGCCACGCCGATCCATTCGACGGGCGTCGCCGCGTTCTTCGCGGCCGCGCTCGTCATTACCGTCACGCTGCAACTGATCGAGCGGGTCAAGACGCTGGACCTGCTCTCGCTGTTCCGCAAAGGGGGATGACATGCCTCTCCCGCTCGCGCTGATCGCACTCTCCGCGCACGTCGCCGTGCTCGTACGCGTGCTCACCTATCGACGCAACGGCGCGCGGCACCGGCGCCACGCATCGTGGTTCGCATGGAGTCTCGTCGCCGTCGCCGGCGGCGCATCGATCGAACTGCTGCTGCATGCGGGCTCCGTCGGCTTCTTCGACGCGGCCACCTCGGTATTCCTCGCGACGTTCGTCTGCGGCACGCGCGGCAATGTCGCACGCCTCCTGAGGAGCGAATGAATCATGAAGACCCGCCGCCTCGGCGACCACGGCGACGACGTGGGCCTGCTGCAACGCAGACTGATTCGCGCCGGTTACGCGGTACAGGTCACGCACTGCTATGACGCGGCGACCGAAGCCGCCGTCATCGCGCTCCAACGCGGGACCGGCCTCGTCGACGACGGCATCGCCGGCCCGAAGACCCTTGCCGCATTGGCCACCGGTCAACGCGATCCGAAACATCTCGCGCTCGCCGACCTCGAACGCGCCGCGCGCACGCTCGACGTGCCGCTTGCATGCGTTCGGGCGGTCAACGAAGTCGAGTCGCGCGGCGCCGGCTTCCTGCCCGACGGCCGGCCCGTCATCCTGTTCGAGCGCCATGTGTTCTGGAAGCGGCTGCAGGCGCGCGGCATCGACCCGGCGCCGTTCGCTGCCCGTCAGCCAGACATCGTGTCGTGCACGCGCGGCGGCTATCGCGGCAGCGCCGCGGAATACACGCGCCTCGCCGCGGCCGAGGCGATCGATGCCGGCGCCGCGTGGGAATCCGCGAGCTGGGGCTCGTTCCAGGTGATGGGCTATCACTGGCTGCGCCTCGGCTACGCGTCCATCGACGAATTCGTCGCATGCATGGAAACCGGCGAAGCACAGCACCTCGATGCGTTCGTCCGTTACATCGCGGCCGACGACGCGCTGCGCCGCGCGCTCGGTGCACGCCAGTGGGCCGCTTTCGCCCGCGCGTACAACGGGCCCGACTACGCGACGAACCTCTACGACGTGAAGCTTGTGCGCGCCTACGACCGCTATGCGCCGATACGCCCCTCGGCCGGTGCGGCATCGGGTTCGGCCAACGCCACGACCGGCACATGAACGGACTCGTCGCGAAATTCGCCGCCTGCGCCGTCGCGCTGTCCGCATGCGTCGCGGCAGCGCTGTACCTGCATGCGCTGCGTGCCGACCTGGCCATCGCGCAGCAGCAGCGAGCCGATGCGCAACAGGCGCTTGCCGCGCGCGACGACGTCATTGCGCGCATGCGGCAGGACGCCGCCGCGCACGCCCAACAGCAGGCACGGCTCGATCGCTCGCATACCGCGATCGCGTCGAAGCTCGACGCCATTCGACTTGAAAACCGGAGATTGACCGATGAAAACGCCACGCTTCGCGCCTGGGCTGACACTCCTCTGCCTGACGACGTTGTCCGCCTGCAAGCCAGTCCCGCTCTCACCGGCGCCGACGATTATGTCGAACACGTGCCAGACGGTGAAACCGTGCACGCTGCCGATGCTCGCGCCCCGCACCAACGGTGACCTCGACGGCGCGCTCACCCTCGTCAAGGCGGCCTGGGCGACATGCGCGGCCACCGTCGACATGATCGCGGCATGCCAGGCCGGCACGCCCACCCCCGACCATGGAGCCCATCCGCATGATTAAGCCGGACAGCCTGCGGCAGGCGCTCGCCGCCGCCATCCCGTCGCTCGCCGCCGAACCAGGCGCGCTGTCCGTACTCGTCGAGCAGGGGTCGATCGCGACGACCGGCACGCTGACGCCCTCGTTCGAATACCGGTACACGGCCCACGTGCTCGCGACGAATTTTTCCGGCGACACCGATCCCGTGTTCGCCGCACTGGTCGAATGGGTGCGTGCGAACCAGCCGGATCTCGTGACAAACCCGGCCGCGCGCGCGAGCGGCATCACCTTCGAGGTCGGCATCCGCGACCAGGCTGCCGTCGACCTGTCGATCCGGCTGGCGCTGACGGAAAGCGTCGCCGTGACGACCGGGCCTGACGGCCGGCACGAGATCACGCATGTCGACGACACCAAGGTCGATCCGGCCGACACCCTGACGTGGGTCGCGCTGCCGCAGATCCGCTGAGCCCGGCGGGCACCGGCCCGCCCTCCCGCACACCGCGTCGTTCGCCTCTCCCACGGCTGCGCGCCGCAGCCGGCCACCTCGTCTCGCCGCTAGGCGAAACCGCACCGCCCGATCGCACGCGGATCAGCTCGTCATCCCTTCCTGTCGAACCGGCCTTCGCCGGCGACGGCACGCCCATGCGCGGCCCGCGACAAGCACCCATGCGACATCCCTGCGGAGCGCGGGTCCCGCCATTCACGCGGCATCCGTTCAGACCACCTCGCCACACGCTCCATCGCATACCCAGCTCATCGCCCTGCTTCCCGACGTCGATCGGCACACACATTCAAACCTCGTGACGACGTCACGAAGGCGCACGACTCCATCCTCGCGCCGACCGGTGCAGCAATTGTCGATGCGCGTCTTCGTGCCGGCACCCGGTACGCGCTGTCGTCGTCGCGACGACACAGGCCATCACTCGCGCCGCGACCAGCCGACCGTCACCATGACTGCATGGACGCAAATGAAATTCAACGACAGGCACGCAACGCGGTGCGCAAGGGAACGATCCTCGCGGTCGACCATGCGGCGGCGTTGTGCCGTGTCTCGGTCGGCGACGCCGATGCCGACGGCAGCGGACTGCAAACCAACTGGATTCCGTGGGTCGCGGGCACCGCCGGCGGGACCCGCGAATGGCTGCCGCCGACGCCCGGCGAACAGGTCGTGCTGCTCTGCCCGATGGGTGACCCGGCGCAAGGCGTCGCGCTGCGCGGCGTCTATTCGAATGCCGCGCCTGCGCCGGCTTCGAGCCCGGATACCCATGCGCGCGTCTATCCCGACGGCGCAAGCATCACGTACGACCACGCGGCGCATGCGCTCACGGCCGAGCTGCCGGCCGGCGCGACCCTCCGTGTCGTCGCGCCGGGATCGGTCGTCGTACAGACCCGGGACGCGACCGTGCAGGCCGAGCGCATCACGTTCGACGCGCAGCAGACGACCTGCACCGGCGCGATGACGGTCAAGGGGCCGTTCGCGTTCGAATCCGGCATGACCGGCACGGGCGGCGCCGGCGGCGGCGCCACGATGCAGATCGACGGCGCGGCCACCTTCACGCGTGAAGTGAAATCCCAGGGCATCAGCCTCCCGCATCACACGCATCGCGAACAAGGCGATGGACAACTCGTGAGCGCACCGCAATGAAAGGCATGAACGCGAACACTGGCCGCTCGATCTCGGGCCTGGACCATTTCTACCAGTCGATCGGCAGAATCGTCACGACGCCGCTCGCGTCGTGCGTGAAGCGCCGTACGTTCGGCTCCGAATTGCCGGACCTGATCGACGCGCCTGGCAACGGCACCGTGCGCACGCGGCTCTATGCGGCCGTCGCGACGGCGCTCATGCGCTGGGAACCGCGCCTGACGCTCACCCGCGTCGTGCTCGCCGCGGACGACGCGAACGCGGCTGCCGGCTCGCTCTATCTCGACATCGAAGGCTGGACCAACGAAAGCGGCACCGCCGTATCGACTCGCGTGCCGGTCACGCACGGAGGCACGGCATGAGCGTGACGCCGATCGACCTCTCGCAACTGCCGTCGCCCGACGTCGTCGACACGATCGACTACGAGACGCTGCTTGCCGTGCGCAAGGCACGGCTCGTGTCGCTCTACCCGGCTGCCGAGCAGGCCGAGATCGCCGCGACGCTGGCGCTCGAATCGGAGCCGCTCGTGAAGCTGCTGCAGGAAAACACCTACCGCGAAATCGTGCTGCGGCAGCGCGTGAACGACGCTGCGCGCGCCGTGATGCTCGCCTATGCGGTCGGCGCGGACCTCGACAACCTCGCGGCGCTGTTCGGCATCCGGCGCCTGACGATCTCGCCCGCCGATCCGGAACACGGCGTCGCGCCGGTCATGGAAAGCGATACCGACCTGCGCGCCCGCACGCAGCTCGCACCGCAAAGCTTCTCCGTCGCGGGCCCCGAAGGCGCGTACGTCTCGCACGCACGCAATGCGGACGGCCGCGTGCTCGACGCGTCGGCGATCAGCCCGGCCCCGTGCGAAGTGCTCGTCACGGTGCTGGCGCGCGACGGCGACGGCACCGCCGACAAGGCGCTGATCGACGCCGTGGCCGCTGCGCTGCAGGCCGACGACGTGCGGCCGCTCACCGACCAGGTCACCGTGCGCGGCGCGGACATCCTGCGCTACCAGGTGCGCGCGCGGCTGGTGTTCTTCGCCGGCCCGGATCGCGCGGTGGCGCTCGCCGAAGCCAACCGCGCGATGAAGAAGTACACCGAATCGATGCACCGCCTCGGGATGGAAGTCACGCTCGACGGGATCTACGCGGCTGCCCGCGCGGCCGGCGTGCAGAAGGTGATCCTCGAAAGCCCGCTCGCCGGCCTGCCGGCGACGAAACAGCAGGCGCCCTATTGCACCGGGATCGAGCTGATCGACGGCGGGGTGTACAGCAATGATTGACATCCTGCCGCCGAATGCGTCGCGGCTCGAACGCCGGCTTGCCGCGACGAATGCCCGCATCGACGACGTGCCGACGCCGCTCGCGACGCTGATGAATCCGGACACGATCCGCCCCGACCTGCTGCCGTGGCTCGCCTGGCACCTCGGCGTCGACGCATGGAAGGACTACTGGCCCGAGTACGTGAAGCGCGCCCGCGCCGGCCAGGCGATTCCGATCGCCCGTCGCAAGGGCACGGCCGCGTCGGTGCGCGAGGTCGTCGCGGCCTTTGGCGGAAACATCGTCCTGCGCGAATGGTTCGAGCAGCGGCCGCCGGGTCGGCCCGGCACGTTCGACCTCGTGATGACGGTCAGCGGCCAGGAAGGCCAGCCGCCGACCGCCGAATACGTGGCCGACATCCTCGCGGAAATCGATCGCACCAAACCCGTGCGGGCGCATTACACGTTCACGCAGGGCTTCGAGATGCGGGGCCGACAACTGATCGGCGCCGCCGCGCGCGTGGCGGCCTATCGCCGCCTGAACCTCACCGACTACTGATCGCACATGGCAACCCAGATCATCATCACCGACGCCGGCCGTGCCGCACTCGTCGCCGCCGGCAACGGCGGCACGAACGCCCACCAGGCCGTGGAAATCGGCCTGGCGAACGCGCCGTTCGTCGCCGACAAGGGGCTCACGAAACTGCCGAACGAGCTGAAACGGATCAAGTCCTTCGGCGGCGCCAACGTCGCGCCGGACACGATCCACACGACGCTGAAGGACGACTCGGCGGACCAGTATTCGCTCTACGGATTCGGCCTCTACCTCGAGAACGGCGTGCTCCTGGCCGCATACGGCCAGACGACGCCGATCATGGAGAAGTCGCCGGCCGCGTTACTGCTGCTGTCGACCGACATGCAGTTCGCGACGATCGACGCGACGAAGCTCGTGTTCGGCGACGCATCGTTCCTGAATCCGCCGGCGACGACGGAGCGGCAGGGCGTGGTCGAGCTGGCGACGCAGGGAGAAGTGAACACCGGCACCGACGATACGCGCGTGCTGACGCCGAAGACCGCCGCGTCGCGATACGCGGCGCTGACCGGCGCGAAGTTCACCGGCCCGGTCGTCACGGAATTCGATGCGGGTCCTGATACCGCGCACGTGTCGATTCGTCCGCCGACCGGCAAGAACGGTCGCGAAGGCCGCGTGCGCCTGCATGGCACGTTCAGCGGCAACAATCCGGATACAGGGTCGCGCCTCATCGCAACGATCCGCTCCGGTTTCGACAGCGGTGCCTGGGGCCGCGAGTACGTCGATCTGTGGCTCAACAAGACCGCCAACGACGCCGAGATCGACGCGAACCAGGCGCGCGCCCTGCGCATCGGCTACGGCGGCCGCGTGCTGGTTGGCGACGTCAAGAACGACGACGGGAATTCGCGACTGCGTGTCGGCGGCGACACCGTTGCGGAAGGTACGAGCTATGCGAAGGCTGCCTCGATCGACGGTGGCGCCGGCAATTTCTCGACGCTGTTCTTCACCGACGGCGGCAAGATCCGCTGGTCGATGTTCAAGCGGGACGGCGCGGCAACCGGAGGCAACGGCGGCAACGATTTCGGCGTGAACGCGTTCGCGGACGACGGTGTCACGCAGTTTCCCGCGTTTCGTGTCAGCCGCGGCACGCAGGCGTTCTCGGTGGCGAAGCGCCTGCTCGTCGGTGATGTCGGTGATGACGGCCGCAATGCGGTTCAGGCAGGGGGGAGCGCCACGTTCAAGGGTGGCGTGACCTCGCGTGAACTGGACACCGGTGGCGCGAATTTCCGAACGGTCTACGGCGACTACGGTGCGTTCTGGCGCAACGACGGCGTGAACGTCTATCTGCTGTCGACGAAGAAAGGTGATCCGGAGGGCACGTTCAACGACTACCGGCCGTTCACGCTGAACCTCGCGACCGGTCGCGTCACTATCGACGATCAGGGAGCCGGCACATCGATCGGCGGCAACACCAGCATTCGTGGTGAGTTGGCTCTCGGCAATGGCCCATACGAAGGACGCCTGCGCATCGGCCCCATCGATGGCTACCTCTTTGGCAACGACAAGGCGGTTGGCTGGTGGGGCGCAAACAACGGCTCGTTCGCGTATCACACCGATGACCACACCTTCCGCATCGATGGCAAGCCGGCATGGCACACCGGAAACCTGACGCCGCTCGATCGCACGAAGGGCGGCACGATGACAGGTGATCTCTGGTTCGATCCGGGCAAGCGGATTTACCTGTCGGAAGGCAGCGCGCAAGCACCGTCCCTCACGTTCATCAACGACGGCGCACCGGACACCGGCCTGTACCACATCAACGATGGGTCGTTCGGCGTCACGTGCAACTCGGTCGCGCAGGCATCGTTCACGCCCGGAGGCACTGTCTTCAAAACGCCCGTGCAGGGCCCTACACCCGCGGCAGGCGACCGGTCAACGGCGCTCGCTACTACCGAATGGGTGCTGGCCGCTCTATCGACGAACTCCATCGGCCAGATCGTCTTCGAACCTCGTACGTCGGTACGCACGGGGTTCCTCAAGGCCAACGGCGCGCTCGTCAATCGCGCCGACTATCCCGCATTGTGGGCGTACGCACAAGCCAGCGGCGCACTGGTGACGGAGGATGAATGGCAGAAAGCCCTGTGGGGCAGCTTCTCGCACGGTAACGGCACGACGACATTCCGCCTCCCCGAACTGCGCGGCGAGCACATCCGCTGCTGGGACGACGCGCGCGGCATCGATACCAATCGAATACTCGGCTCGTGGCAGGACAGCGCGAACCGATGGCACGGCCACGGCGCAAGCGCGGGCGAAGTCGGCGATCACGCGCACTCGGCCTGGACCGACGGGCAGGGACAGCACGGCCACGGCGTCAATGATCCTGGCCACGCGCACGGTGTCCGGATGGGGCGCGTCGGCGTCGTCGCCACCTCCTACGGCCAAGGCTGGGGCCCGTACAACTGGGACCGGCAGGACATGCACGGCACCGAGGGTGCCGGCACCGGCATCTGGCTCAGCGAAGCCGGCAACCACGGCCACAACGTCGGCATCGGCGGCGCCGGTCGCCACAGCCACGCCATCACCGTCAACGGTGACGGCAGCAACGAAGCACGGCCGCGCAACATCGCGCTGCTCGCCATGATCCGCGCCTACTAACTCTGGATAACGAAACATGCTGATCCACCACTACAGCCAATCCAACGGCGAATACCTGAGCAGCGGCCAGCCCGACGCCGACCCGCGCAACCCCGACCGCTGGCTCGTGCCGTCATGGGCAACGTTCGACCAACCGCCGGCGCGCACGCCGACGACCTGGCCGTTCTACCGCGACGGCGCGTGGGCCCTGTTGCCGGACTTCCGCGGCCGCCTTTGCTATCGCACCGATACCGGCGAAGCCGTCGAAATCGCGACCGCCGGCAAGACGCCCGACGAACTCGGCCTGACGACCGAGCCGCAACCGTCACCGCGCCACGCATGGATCAACGGCGCGTGGGCCGTCCCGGCAGCGCTGCTCGAACAGGAAAAGCGCGACGCGGCGATGACCGAGTTCGAGCGCCGACTGGAAGCCGCGCGCAAGGCCAATGCCGGCAAGGCCGATGCCTATGCGGCGGGGCTGCTCGATGACGAAGGCGTCTACTACTTCAAGGCCTGGTCGGCCTACCAGATGGCGCTCGTGTCGGTCATCCAGGCGGACACGTTCCCCGATGCGGTGACGTGGCCGGCAACGCCGGCGCCGTATGTACCGCCGCCGCCCCCGCCTCCGGCCGAGCCGAGCGCACCCGCAGCTCCGGTCGCGGACCCCGCGGCCTGATCCGCACGGGATTCCTCCCGTTCTCTTTCATCTGCACACACAGGAGCCACACACCATGCCGCAGGATTACCACCACGGCGTACGCGTCATCGAAATCAACGAGGGCTCGCGCCCGATCCGCACCGTGTCGACGGCCGTCGTCGGCATCGTCTGCACGGCGTCCGACGCCGACGCCACCGCCTTCCCGCTCGACACGCCCGTGCTGCTGACCAACGTCGTCGCCGCACTCGGCAAGGCCGGCACCAAAGGCACGCTGCGCCGCACGCTCGATGCGATCGGCCGGCAGACCAAGCCCGTCACGATCGTCGTGCGCGTCGCCGAAGGCAAGGACGCCGCCGAGACGGCAACCAACGTGATCGGCAGCGTCACCGCCGACGGCAAGTACACCGGCATGAAGGCGCTGCTCGGCGCGCAGGCGCGCTTCGGCGTGAAGCCGCGCATCCTCGCGACGCCGGGCCTCGACACGCAACCCGTCGCCGCCGCGCTCGCGTCGGTCGCGCAATCGCTGCGCGCGTTCGCCTACGTCTCGGCCAACGGCTGCAAGACGAAGGAAGAAGCCGTCACGTACCGCAAGCAGTTCAGCCAGCGCGAGCTGATGGTGGTCTGGCCGGACTTCCTCGCGTGGGACGACACGATCAACACGACCGTCGTCGTGCCGGCCACCGCGTATGCGGCCGGCCTGCGCGCGAAGATCGACAACGACACGGGCTGGCACAAGACGCTGTCGAACGTCGGCGTGAACGGCGTCACCGGCATCAGCGCCGACGTGTCGTGGGACCTGCAGGATCCGGCGACGGACGCGGGGTTCCTGAACGAACAGGACGTGACGACGCTCGTGAACCGCAACGGCTTCCGCTTCTGGGGTTCGCGCACGTGCTCGGACGATCCGCTGTTCGCGTTCGAGAACTACACGCGCACCGCGCAAGTCATCGCCGATTCGATCGCCGAAGCGCAGATGGCCATCATCGACGGCCCGCTCAACCCGTCGCTGCCGCGCGACATCATCGAAACGATCAACGCCAAGTTCCGCGAATGGATCTCGCAGGGCTACCTGATCGGCGGCTCGGCCTGGTACGACCCGGAGCCGAACACGACCGACGTGCTGAAGTCCGGCAAGGCGTATCTCGACTACGAATACACGCCGGTTCCGCCGCTCGAAAACCTGATGCTGCGCCAGCGCATCACCGACCGTTATCTCGCCGATTTCGCCGCGCGCGTGAGCGCGTAACGACCGGCCTCACCAGGAGTCACACACGATGGGTATGCCTCGCAAACTCAAGGGATTCAACCTGTTCCAGAACGGCGAGAACTTCGTCGGTCAGGTTGTCGAAGTCACGCTGCCGAAGCTCACGCGCAAGATGGAGGACTACCAGGGCGGCGGCATGAGCGGCCCGATCAAGGTCGACTTCGGGCAGGAAGGGATCCAGCTCGAATGGACCTGCGGCGGCTTCATGCGCTCCGTGCTCGGCCAGTACGCGATCACGAAGCACGACGGCGTGCTGCTGCGCTTCGCCGGCGGCTATCAATCCGAGGATTCGACCAGCGTCGACGCGATCGAGATCGTGATCCGCGGCCGCCACAGCGAAATCGATCCGGGCACCGCGAAGTCGAAGGAAGACACCGCGTTCAAGGTCACGACGGTCGCCAGCTACTACAAGCTGTCCGTGAACGGACAGGACGTGATCGAGATCGACTTCGTCAACATGATCGAGAAGGTCAACGGCAACGACCTGTTCGCCGCGCTGCGCAACGCGATCGGCCTGTAATCCGCCACCCGGCCGGTTACGCCGGCCGGGCCCTGCCTCCGCCTTTCCTCCCGACAGATCAACGACAGGACCACCATGAATCCGATCCAATCCGAACCGGCCGCGAACGACCTGCAGGCCGACGCGCCCGCCGTGGCCGCCATCGCAACGCCCGAACAGGACGATCCGGCCACCCACACGCTCGACACGCCGATCGTGCGCGGCAACCAGACGATCACGTCGATCACGCTGCGCAAACCCAAATCGGGCGAGCTGCGCGGCGTATCGCTGTCCGACCTCGTCAGCCTCGATGTCGTCGCGCTGTCGAAGGTGCTGCCGCGCATCAGCTCGCCGATGCTGACGGAAGCCGACGTCGCCGGCATCGACCCGGCCGACCTCGTGCAACTGGGGGGCATCTTCGCCGGTTTTTTGATGCCGAAGGCCGTGAAATCCCGACTGGCCTCCCAGACCGCATAGAAGACCCGATGGCGGACATCGCGACGGTGTTCGGCTGGACACCGCCCGTGATGGACGCTTTCAGCCTGGCCGAGCTGATGGACTGGCGCGAGCGCGCGCGAGTGCGCGCCGGCGCCCAATGAGCGAAACGATCGACGATGGACAACACCACGAAACTGCGCGTCATGGTCGACATGGTCGACAACATGACGAAGCCCCTGCAAATGATGCTGACCGGCAACAAGGGGCTGGCCGACTCGCTGCGAGCCACCCGCCGCGAGCTGGACGACATGGCGAAGACGCAGAAGCGCATCGGCGAGTTTCGCGACTTGCGCGGCGGTGTGGCGAAAACCGCGACCGACCTCAAGACAGCGAAGCTGCGTGCCGGCGAGCTGCGCGTGGCGCTGCGCGCGTCCGGTCCGCCGTCGCGCCAGATGGTCGACGACCTCGCCAAGCTGGAACGCACGGCCACGGATTTGACGGCCGCGCAAGGCAGGCAGGTCGCGCGCATCCGCGAACTGCGCACGCAGCTCGTCGGCGCGGGCATCGACACGCGCCACCTCGACCAGCATGAATTCGCGCTGGCCACGAACAGCGCGCGACGCAAGGCGAAGATGACCGCCGACGTGCTCGCGTTCGACGACACGCGCCGCCAGCGCGCCGACGCCAGGCGCGCGAAGATCGACGCACTGAGCGGCGTGGGCAAGCAATGGGCGGAGCGCGGCAAGACGATCACGGGCGCCGGCAAGAGCATGTTCGGCATGCTGTCCGAACCGCTCGACGTCGCGAAGCAGGCCGAGAGCGAAACGCTGCGCCTGCGTGCGCAGGGCGCATCGGCCGACGCCGTGAAATTCGCGCGCGCGCAGCAGATCGGCGGCCAGTCGCTCGTCGACAACCTGGCCCTGATGCGCGAATCACTGTCGGCGCTGGGCGGCGACGAGCAACGCGCGCGCGTCGTGATGCCGATGCTCGCGAACATGAGATCGGCGAACGAGGCGCTGTTCGGCAAGGACGATGCCAAGGCGAACGTCGACAAGTTCACGGGCATGCTGAAGGTCATCGACCTGCGCGGCGGCACGAAGAACGAAGCCGCGTTCGGCGCCGAAGCGAACATCGTGCAGAAGATGCAGACGGCAACCGGCGGCAAGGTCAGCGGCGATGAATGGAACAACTTCGCCGAATCGGGGGGCGGCGCAGCCAGGAAGTTGCGCACGGACGCGTTCTATTACCAGATGCAGCCACTCGTCGAGAAGCTCGGCGGCAAGGCGGCCGGCGAAGGCCTCGCCGCGCTGTCCGGCAGCCTCTTCGACGGCAAGATGACCGCGCCCGCCGCACGGCAGTGGACGGCGCTCGGCCTGGTCGATCCGAAGCAGGTCATGCATGCGAAGAACGGCGCGATCCGCGGGCTCGAGCCGGGTGCGCTGGCGGGCAGCGACATGCTGCAGGCGTCGCCGCTCGAATGGCTCGAAAAGGTGCTGCTGCCGAAGCTCGCCGCGAAAGGCATCACCCAGCCCGACAAGGTGAAAGCCGCGCTGGCGAAGCTGGTCTCCGACAAGGCCGCAGTAACCCTGCTCACGACGATGTACGAACAACGCGAGCAGATCCACGACACCGAAAGACAGAGCGCCGCCGCCGACGGCATCACCGGAATGCGGGCGAAGGCCGCGGATTCGACCGCGGGCCGCGAGCTCGCCGTGCTCGCGCAATTGCGCGACCTGAAGCTCGAAATCGGCGAGAAAATCACGCCGGTCTACAACGCGGCGCTGGACGTCACGGCCACGATGCTCGAGAAGATCGTCCGGTTCGTGCGCGAACACGGCACGGCCACCCGGATTCTCGTCACGACCTTCGCGGCGCTGGGCGGCGCACTCACCGTCGTCGGCACGCTGGCAAGCGTTTTCGGCAACATCCTTGGATCGGTCAATGTGCTGCGCTTCGCGACGTCGATGGCCGGCGCGTTCAGGCTCGTCGGGCAGGCATTGATGATGCTCGGCCGGCTCGCAATGGCGCATCCGCTGCTGCTCGTCATCGGGTTGATCGCCGCGGCCGCTGTCTACGTCTGGCAGAACTGGGACACGCTCGGCCCGAAATTCATCGCGCTGTGGGAAACCATCAAGGGCGCATTCGGCGCGGCCGGCGACTGGATTGCCGCCAAATGGGACGCCACCGTCGAGTGGGTGAAAGCCGCACTCGGCGGCATCGGCGACTGGTTCGGCGATCTCGGCCCGCGTTTCCAGGAAATCGGCGCCAGCATGGTGTCCGGCCTGGTCGGCGGCATCACGAATCGCCTCGGCGCGCTGAAGGAGACGATCGGCGGCCTGGGCAGCTCGGCGGTCGGCTGGCTCAAGGAAAAACTCGGCATGCAGGCATCGACCCCATCCGACAGCACCGCGGCAGGCGGCACCACCGGCACCCCGGCCCGCATGACGCGAACCGCCGCCGCGCTCACGACCGCCGCCGCCCTGGTCGGGCCGCCCGCGTTTGCCGCAAGCCCCGCGGTCGCCGCCGCCGCGCCGCTCGAACGCTACAACCTGTCGCTCGACTACCGCCCGCCGCTCACGGCGCCGGCCGCCGTGGCGAGCGCCGCGCCGCCGGCCGGCCCCGTCACCATCAACATCGCGCCGCCGCCGGGCGTCGATGCGGCCGAGATCGCCCGCATGGTGCGCGCCGAACTCGAACGCACCGAACGCGCGAGGGCGTCGCGCACCGCGTCGCGCCTGTCCGATTGATTGTCCGCTGGAGGAAACCCGCCCATGATGATGTCGCTCGACCAGTTCGTTTTCAGCCTGGCGACCACGCCTTACCAGGAACTCCAGCGCCAGCGCAACTGGAAGCATCGCACCAGCTCGCGCATTGGCGTGCGCGATGCAAGCCAGTTCACCGGCGCCGGCGACGACACGATCACGCTCACCGGCATCGTCGCGCCCGACAACGGCATCGGCGAGATCGCCTCGATCGAGGCGCTCGCACGAATGGGCGACGCCGGCGATGCCTACGTGCTCGTCGACGGCAACGGTAACGTGTACGGCGCATATGTCATCGACAGCCTCAACGAGACGGCCACGTATCACACGAAAGAAGGCATTCCACGCAAGATCGCATTCACGCTGACGCTGAAGCGCGTCGATGATGGCGTGTTGGCCGAAGCGCCGCAGGACGACGAAAGCGGAGCGGCCGAGCAATGAGCACGCAGGAACGCACGCCGGCTGACGCGCAGGTCCGCACGGGACGTACGCAGCCGCAGGCCGACTACCGCATCACGCTCGACGGCCGCGACCTGTCGCGCCTGATCGCGCCCAACCTCATCAGCCTGTCGCTGTCGGAATCGCGCGCGGACGAGGCGGACATGCTCGACCTGGTGCTCGACGATGCCAAGGGGACGTTCGCCATTCCGAAGCGCGGCGCCAGCATCAAGCTGTCGATCGGATGGGTCGGCGAACCGCTCGTCGACAAGGGTACGTTCACGGTCGACGAAGTCGAGCACAGCGGCGCGCCGGACGTCATCACGATCCGCGCACGCTCGGCGTCGATGACCAACGACATGCACGAACGCCGGGAGAAAAGCTGGCACCGGCAGACGATCGGCGCAATCGTGCGAACCATCGCCGCGCGCTACGGGCTCACGGCAGCCGTCGACGCGACGCTTGCCGCGACGCGGATCGATCATGTCGACCAGACGCAGGAGTCCGACATGTCGTTCCTGACGCGTCTCGCGAAGCGCTACGACGCGGTGATGACCGTCAAGGACAAGCACCTGTTGTTCACGCCGATCGGTACGGGCAAAACGATCAGCGGCAAGACGCTCGACGTGCTGGCCGTCACGCGCGCGAGCGGTGACCAGCATCGTTATCACGTCGCGCAGCGCGACAGTTACACGTCGGTGCGCGCGCACTATCACTCGAACGGCAGTGCGCGGCGGCTGTCGGTGGTCGTCGGCGATGCGAAGGGCAAGAACGCCAAGGTGCTGCCCGACGATTACGCGACGGAGGCCGAGGCCCGCGCGGCCGCGCAAGCCGAATATGCGCGCACCCAGCGCGGCCAGTCCACGCTGAGCTACACGCTCGCACTCGGCCGACCCGAGCTGTTTCCCGAGATGCCCGTCACGGTGACCGGGTTCAAGCCGGACATCGACGACACACCGTGGCTCGTGAAGAAAGCAACGCATACGATCGGCGACGGCGGGTTCACGACCGCGCTCGAACTCGAGGTGCGCGACACGCCGAAGAAGACGCCTCGCTCCGGCAAGCACTGACCGACGGGCCGCCATGCCCGATACGCGATCGCAAGGTGTCGATCGCGGCGGCGAATTCAGGATTTCGGTGGGATGGGGCGCGAGGCGAGACGCAGGATGCGCAACTCGGATTCGCTGCGGCGGCCGGAGCGAATGCCGGCCTGCGGGGATCAGACTGGGTAGCGGTTCAGCTCGATTGCTGACGGCCGCCGAGCGTCATGCGCAGGTCACGCGTGTCGCCGCATTGCTGCAAGGTGGCACGCGCATCACGCAGATTGGCCATCGCCTGCAGCGCGGCCTCGAGCACCTGCCCGACCGACAGCATCGCGCTGTCGATCGCCGCGTGCGCATCAGCCCGCTCGTCGTCGGTCAGGTCCGAACGATACCGCGGCGGCCCCATCGTCAATCCACGCGCATCCGCGCGATGGTCGGTGTGTGCTGGCGCGCCGATCGTCCCGTTGTCGTGCTTCCTGTTGGTGTCCATTTTTCCGGTCTCCGCAAACTCAGTCATCAACCGGGGGCCGCCTGACACGACGGGGCGCCTCGGAACGCCCCGCCGCCAGCTCACCGGCTTTCAGAATGCTAAACCAATACTGTATGGATATACAGTGTTTCATCCGATTTTATCCGATGCCCTTGTGCGGCGCGCCGAGGGCGCCGCCACGACACGGAAAACGAGGAGAGGGATCGCCCCGACTGTCGCACACGCAACGGACCGAATCGGGCAACGGTTGGCCACGCGTGCTGCGCACACGTGCCTGATGGCGGCGTGGGGCACCGCCCCGCCAGACGCTTACTTCTTCGACGGCTTCGTCGCGCGTTCGGCCTTCAGCCGTTCGATCTCGGCCATCGCGCGATCGACGTTTTCGGCCGTGCGCTGATCGAGCGCCGCGCGACGCTTCTCCGGCAGGCGTTTCGCGCGCCGCGGCGTCGCGGCCTGCACCATCGCCCCCGAATTGATGCAACTGGCGAGGAACGCATGCAGCGATGCCTTGCCGGTGTCGTTGAGCTGCCGGTACATCGCGAGCACGTCGGCTTCGTCCGCGTCGCGGGTGCCCGCCTCCGGCGCCGCCCCGCCGGCGGCGAACCGCTCGCCGGTCAGCACGTAACCGATATCGACGCCGATCGCGCGAATGGCCAGCAGATAAGCCGCGTCGGGAGCGCGCTCGTCCGACTCGTACGCCGACTGCGAGCGTCTCGCGACGCCACCCACGGTCGCAAACTCGTCCTGGCTGAGCCCGATCCGCAAGCGCTCGTCCCGCAAGCGACTCCCGATTTGTGTCATAAATTACCCATTAACAATTGACGCGTCGTTTTTTGCTCATTACACTAGCCTCATCGTAACGCAAGACTATCTCCTCAAAGTATACCGACCATGACTACTCCCAAAGGACCGCGCCGTTCGCCGCGCGGCACGATGTCGGACAAACCCGTCTACGTGGGGCTGACGCCTGTCGAGCGCGGCGAACTCGAACAGCTCGCCGCGCAGCGCAACCGCTCGATCTCGAGCATGGCGCGCGAGCTGATCCGCCTCGGCGCGAGCCATCTGCGCGCGATCACGGCGCCCCGCTCCCGGAGCGCGCGTCATTGAGCCGGAACGCCTCCATGTCCCCCGCTTTCGAATGTGCCCGAAGCCCCGATTGTGAGCCGTGCGCGTGCCCGTGCCCATCCGCCGATCGGCCGGTGCTGCAGCCGAATCGCACGCACGCTCCCCGCCCGGCCCGGCCGCTCGAAGTCTTCAGCCCGGAGTGAGCCCTCATGCGAATCCTGAACCGCTGCCCGCACTGCCGCACGCGCGCCACCGCGCGCAGCAGCCGTGAAATGTCGCTGACCTTCCGCGAAATCACGTTCCAGTGCTCGAATCCGGAATGCGGCCACACGTACGTCGTCAACATGGAATTCGCGCGCACGCTGTCGCCGTCCGCGATCCCGAACCTGTCGTTGCAGCTGCCGCTCTCGCCGCACGTGCGCGAACGCCTCGCCGCGCAGCTCGAGCTGCCCGTCTGACGCCCTAACCCGTCACCTTCTCCCGTTTCCCTCGCATCGTGCCTGAACGGCGCGAGGGATTGTTTTTGCCATTGAAAGGATTCCTCATGATCTCGAACCGTGCGAGCCGCGGCCCGGAGGCACGCGCATGAACCGCTACGCCGATCCCGCACCGCACGACGTCGCGCTCCGGGCGGCCATCGCGGCGGCCGCCGACATGCCGTGTTTCGACCACGCGCCCGACCACGTTGCACGGCAACTCGCGCTCGGCTGCTTCGTGTCGGCGCTCGCCGACCGCCTTGCGCTCGGCTTCCCGCAATCCGCCGCCGCGCTGCGCGCGCTCGTCGCGTCACCGGCCACGGCGGCCACTTCCGCGCAGCCCGCACAACCTGAACGACAGCAATAACGACGATGGCCTCGATCGACGAACTGAAACGACACATCGACCTGCACGACCTGGCGGACCGTCTCGGCCTGAAGCGCGGCCGCGGCGGCGACCGTGCGCTCTATCACTCGCCGCAGCACGCGGATCGCAACCCGTCGCTGTCGATCTACGCGAACCACCCGAAATACGGCACCGGCTGGCGCGATCACAGCGCCGACGCCGGCGGCTCCTGCATCGATCTCGTGATCCACGCGCGCGGCGGCACCGTCGCCGATGCCGTGCGCTATCTGCACGACGCGTACGGCCTCCCGTCCGAGCGGCCGGCGCCGGCGGAGCGCCGCGAGAAATCGACCGTCGAGTACATCGCGGACCGGTGCCTGGCCGAGCGCGAGCGCGTGCGCGACTACCTCGGCGGCCGCGGCATTGCCGCTGCGGCAATCGACGCGGCGATCGCCGCGCGCACCCTCGGCTTCAATACGTGGACGAGCCCGAAGATCGCCGCCGGCGAGGTCGGCCACGGCGGCCCGGCCGCCGCGTTCGTGGTGCGCGCGCCGGGCGATGCGCGTGTCGTCGCGGTCGACATGCGCTACGTCGATCCCGCGCTCAACGGCGGCGTCAAGACGCAGACGCAGGGCGACAAGGCCGGCTATGCGTGGACCGCCGACGCGCGCCGGCTCGACCGCGCGAAGCGCGTGGTCATCGTCGAGAGCGCGATCAACGCGCTGTCGATCGATACCTGCGCGTTGCCCGGCACGGCCGCGCTCGCGCTGCGCGGCCTCGCGAACGCCGAGCGCATCGACTTCGCGTTCCTGCGCGGCAAGCAGGTCACGATCTGCCTGGACAACGACGAGCCGTTCGCGGACGGCCATCCGCGCGCCGGGCAGCGCCCCGGCCCGGAGGCCGCATGGACGCTCCACGAACGGCTGACGGCACTCGACATCAGCGCCGTGCTGGTCGACCAGTCGGACTGGCTCGCGGATCTGGCGGACGGCGACACCGCGCGCACACCGATCAACGACGTGAACGACTACCTGCAACTGCGCGGCCCGACCGACCTGGCGCGCGCGCTCGACCAGCTCGAACCCTGGCTGGTCGCCGGCCTGCCCGGCGACGCGTCACGCCGCGGCCGGCCGCGCATCTTCCTGCCGCCGCACGATTTCGCGCAGTACTGGCGGTTTCGCGTGCGGCCGGATTTCACGAGCTACATCACCAAGATGGATCGCAACGAGGAATCGGGCGTCGACACGCCCGTGATGACGGATCTGTGCGGCTTTCGCATCGCCGGCATCAGCCGCGTGGCCGTCGCGAGCGCGACGTCGACGATGACGGGCGACGCCGACCAGGCGCCCACCGTCTACTTCGCGGTGTCGGTGCAGGCGCCGCGGCACGGTGCGCAGCTGATCCGCCGCGTGATGCTCGACGACCAGCTGCACAACGTCGACCAATGGGGCAAGTTCGGCCCGATCTGGGCGCCGGCACCGTTCAAGCGGATGGTGAACATCCTCGAGCGCGGCGCCGACCTGGGTGCGCGCCGCGCCGCGAACTTCGTCGGGCTCGCGTGGCGCGACGGCCGGCTGATCGTCAACGAAGGCCCCGACTGCTACTTCACCGAAGCGGACAAGCAGTGCCCGTATCACAACCTGACGTTCCCCGGCGGCCCGGTGAGCGACGCGCGCCGCGTGATCTCGGCCTACCAGACGACGTTCCGGCAGAACGCCGCGACGATCCCGCTCGTGTGGGCGCTCGGCGGCCATCTGAAAGCGCTGCTCGGCTTCTGGCCGCACCTGACGATCCAGGCGAACAAGGGCGCGGGCAAGTCGACGCTCATCAAGCGCCTCGAGCGCTCGCTCGCGTTCACGATGTTCTCGGGGCAGTCGCTGCAGACCGAATTCCGGCTGCTGACCAGCATCAGCCACACGAGCCACCCGGTCGGCTGGGAAGAACTGTCGGCGCGCCGGCAGGATGTGATCGACAAGGCGGTCGGGTTGCTGCAGGAGAACTATCAATACACGGTGACGCGGCGCGGCACCGACATGACCGAATACCTGCTGTGCGCCCCCGTGATGCTCGCCGGCGAGGACGTGCCGGTGCGCAGCCTGCTCGGCAAGCTCGTGCGCACGACACTGACCGGCAAGCGCGGGCCGCTCCTGCCTGACGACCTGCCGCGCTTCCCGCTGCGGCAATGGCTCGAATTCCTGACCGGGCTCGACCGGCGCGCGGCACTGGACCAGTACGCAACGTTGCGCGACAAGGCACTTGCCGGCTGCCGCGCCAGCGGCGAGGACGACGGTGCACGGCGCATGGCCGGCAACTACGCGGCGGTCGGGCTGGCCTGGCGCTACCTGTGCGAGTTCGCCGGCATGGACCCGAGCGAAGGCGATTTCCCGCGCGACCTGCTCGCCGAGATGAACGGCCACGTCGCCGAAACGAGCGCCGACCGCGAGCCGTGGGTCTGGATCATGGAGACGGTGCTGTCGGAAATCGACGGTGGCAACTACAAGCATCCGTACACGTTCGACACCGTCGACGGCGAATTCTGCCTGCTGCTGCGCACCGGGCACGTAATGGATCACCTCGCGCACACGAGCGCGCTGCGCGACAAGTGGAACGGCCTGCCCGTGAAGTCCGATCGCGTGTTCAAGGCGCAGCTCAAGCACGCCGGTGTCGTGGTCGGCGAGAAGGAGGTCGAGCGCCGCATCTACATGCGCCGCGTGCCGTATCTCACGCCGGTGTCGCTCGAGCGCCTGGCGGCATTCGGCCTGCACGTGTCGGTGCGCGAGGACCTGGCGACCGACGCGCTGCACGGAGGCCGCGCATGAGCCGCGATTCAGCATACCGGCTGGCGCGCGGCGCGGGTCGCGGGAAGCGGTCACGCAGCGCACGCGAGTCGCGGTTGCCAGGGGTGCCGGCTCTCAAGTCCTTGATTCTTGAAGAAACTGCCGCCGCGCATCTGCCCGGATTCGCCACGTGTCGTGCCGTTTTTGCCACGAGTCCGGTTTGCCCGCCAACCGCCACACCCTCCTCTTTCTCTCTCTTCAACTCATTGAAGAGAAAGAAGAAAGAGCACCGGGAAGGCGCAACGGCCGGCCGCAATCGCGCGCCACGAGTCGGACACGCGATGCCATCGGTCGCGATCGACGGCGCAATTTCGTGCCACGGGTTCCGTGCCGCCGCCACGTGTGAATGATGGCGACCGATGGCAAACCAAACCCTTGAATATCAACGTGTTATGCACCGTTCACACGCGACCCATCACTCCACGAGTTGCGCTGCATGCCCACCCGGCGCGCGGCCTGCCGACGACGCGAATCCGGCGACCGTCGACCTGTCCGGCGCGGCGGCCTTGCTCGGCGCGCATCCCGAAACGGTGCGCCTGAAGGCCAAGGCCGGCGCGCTACCCGGCCGCAAGGTCGGCAAGCGCTGGATCTTTTCCATCGTTGCGCTGCAGCGCTACCTCGCCGGGGAATGGCTCCCGCGCGTCACGCAAAACAATCAGCAAGAGGAAGCGAACCCATGTCGCTCTACAAGCGGAAAACCAGCCCGAACTGGCAATACAAGCTGTACCCCCCTGGCGGCGGAACGCCGATACAGGGAAGCACTGGCACCCGCGACAAAGCGCAGGCCCAGGAATTCCACGACCGGTTGAAGGTCGACCTGTGGAACCAGGCTCGGCTCGGGACGAAGCCACGCCATTCGTGGAACGACGCGGTCATCCGCTATGTCGGCGAGCGATCGGGCCTCGCGAGCCTGGAAACGTCGAAGATCCATCTGCGCTGGCTCGACCGGCACCTGTCCGGCGTCGCACTCGCCGATATCGACCGCGGCCGCATCGATGCGATCGCGCTCGCCAAACGTCAGGAGCCGCGTACGGTGCGCACGCGGCACGGTGTCGTCGAAACAGGCCGGGCCGTCAGCGACGCCACCGTGCGCCGCGTGATCGGCGTGCTGAAAGCCGTGCTGAACGCGGCCGTCGAATGGGAATGGCTGGCGCGTGCCCCCGTCACGAAGCGCGCGAAGGTCGTCTCGAAACGCATCCGCTGGCTGACGCCGGTCGAGGCCGAGCGATTGCTCGCCGAGTTGCCCGCGCATCTCGCCGACATGGCGCGCTTCAGTCTCGAGACCGGCTTGCGCCGTTCCAATGTGACGGGGCTCCAATGGTCACAAATCGACCTCGCGCGTCGCGTCGCCTGGATCCATCCGGATCAGGCGAAGGCGCGAAAGGCGATCACCGTGCCGCTGTCGGACACCGCGATCGCCGTGCTGCGCCGCCAGCGCGCGAACCCGCGGTTGCCGGAATGCGTGGACAGCGTGTTCGTCTATCACGGCAAACCGGTCTACCAGACGGCCACGGCGGCATGGGCCAAGGCGTTGCAGCGCGCCGGTCTGTGCGACTTCCGCTGGCACGACCTGCGCCACACCTGGGCAAGCTGGCACGTGCAGCGCGGCACGCCGCTTCAGGTGCTCAAGGAACTGGGCGGATGGGAAACGATGGAAATGGTGCAGCGGTATGCACACCTGTCGGCCGACCACCTGGCGCAATGGGTCGCGCCGTTGACGTCTGAACCGACGCCGGTGCCCGCTGCAATTCAGCTGCAACGCGGCTGCACGACAAAGGGGGAAAACCGCTGAGAGCCTGAACAGGCTTGGCGCGCCCGGCTGGGATCGAACCAGCAACCCCTGCCTTCGGAGGGCAGTACTCTATCCATTGAGCTACGGGCGCGTGAGACAGTGAAGCGACCCCATATACAGGCCGCCCACGTTTGGCAAGACGGCAAGGATACCCGGTTTCCCATGACGCGTCCACCTTACCCGCCGAATGGCCGCCGGGCCTTGCTGCGTGCGGGTAAACACGCGCCATCGCATCGCTCGCCGTGATGTAAACGTTCCGTCTATAATCGTCCGTGCTTCATTGGACTGCCATTTTGCCGTTGCACCGCGCTCACAATTCCTATTCATGGAGACGAGGCAAGCATGAGCGAAGCACCCCACGAATCTCCCGTCAAAACCCCCGGGCAGCTGATTGCCGTCATCATCGCGTCGTTCGCGATTCCGATCATCCTGATCGTCCTGTTCGCCAACTATGCGAACCATGCGTTCCGTTCCGGCGCCGGCACGGATGCGCTGTCCGACGAGCAGGTCGCCGCGCGCATCGCGCCACTCGCGAAGGTCGACGTGAAGGACGCCAACGCGCCCCGCACGTACAAGACCGGCGAGGCGGTCTACAAGGCAGTCTGCGTGACCTGTCACGGCACCGGCGCCGCCGGCGCACCGAAGTTCGGCAACAAGGACGACTGGGCGCCGCGCATCTCGCAAGGCTTCGACACGCTGCTGAAGACGGCCCTCGCCGGCAAGGGCGCGATGCCGCCGCGCGGCGGCACGAGCCCCGACGACGTCAGCGACTATGAAATCGCCCGCGCGATCGTCTACATGGCGAACAACGACGGCGCGAACTTCCCCGAACCGGCCGCTCCGGCTGCCAATGCCGCGCCCGCCGCCGGCGCCGCCGCATCGGGCGCCGACGCGTCGAACGCGCAGGCCGCCGCCGCCATGGCCGCGATCGCCGCGATTCCGAAGGCCGGCGAAAAACCCGCGGCCGCGCCGGCCAGCGCCGACGCGGCAACGGCCGGCAAGGCGCTGTACACGTCGACCTGCCAAGCCTGTCACGCGGCCGGCGTGCTCGGCGCACCGAAGTTCGGCAGCAAGGAGGACTGGGCGCCGCGCCTGAAGGACTCGATGGACACGGTCTACAACTACGCGCTGCACGGCAAGGGCGCGATGCCGCCGAAGGGCGGGTCGACCGCGTCGGACGCCGACGTGAAGGCGGCCGTCGACTACATGGTCAACGCGTCGAAGTAATCGCGCCGGGCCATCCGTAAAAAACCCCCGCGACGCACACGCATCGCGGGGGTTTTGTCTTTCCGGTCCGCCGGACTACCGCATTACTTCTGCAGCAGCGCCTTCAGGCTCGCGAGCCGGTCCTTCGGCGACATCGGCGCTTCTTCCGGCGTCGGCGGCGGCGCTTCGTCGAGCCCCATCTCCGGGATGAAACGCGACGGCTCGCACACGACCGTCTCGCGGGCCCGCTTGCGCTTCTTGCACCAGTTCAGGTGCAGGCTGCGCTGCGCGCGCGTGATCGCGACGTACATCAGCCGGCGCTCCTCCTCGATCCGCTCGCTGTCGATCGGGCCGTCGTCCTCGCTGCCGCCGCGGTGCGGCATGATGCCTTCCTCGACGCCGACCAGGAACACGTGCGGATACTCGAGCCCCTTCGATGCATGGACGGTCGACAGCCGCACCGCGTCCGGATCCTCGTCCTTGCCCTCGAGCATCGACATCAGCGCGACGGTCTGGATCAGGCCGAGCAGGTTCTTGCCCGTATCGGCGAGCCCGTCCGCGTTGTGGAAGCCTTCGGCCTCGCCGTCGACGGCTTCCGTCTCGGGCTTGGTGCCCTTGCGCTTCAGCCATTCCAGAAATTCGAGCACGTTCTGCCACTTCGACTGCGCCTGCCGCTCGTCGAACGCGTCGTACAGGTACGCCTCGTAGTGGATCGCCTCCATCATGTCGTCGAGCACGACGGTCGCGGGCTCCTTGTCCGCGCGCTCGGTCAGGCGCTGGATGAAGTCGCAGAACATCCGCAACGGCTCGACCTGGCGCGCCGACAGCCGCGCCTCGATCCCGCCCATGTACACGGCCTCGAACAGCGACACCTTCGCCTGCCCCGCGAACGAGCCGAGCGCCTCGAGCGTCGTGTTGCCGATCCCGCGGCGCGGCGTCGTGACCGCGCGGATGAACGCGGGATCGTCGTCGGCGTTCGCGATCAGCCGCAGGTAGGCGCACAGATCCTTGATCTCGGCCTTGTCGAAGAACGACTGGCCGCCCGACAGCACGTACGGGATCCGCTCGCGCCGCAGTACCTGCTCGAAGATGCGCGCCTGGAAGTTGCCGCGGTACAGGATCGCGTAGTCGCGGAACTGCGCGCGCCGCTCGAACTTGTGCGCCGACAGCCGGAACACGACCGATTCGGCCTCGTGCTCCTCGTCGTTGCACGGCGTGACGGTGATCGAATCGCCCATCCCGTGCTCGGACCACAGCTTCTTCTCGAACAGCTTCGGGTTGTTCGCGATCACGTTGTTCGCGGCGGTCAGGATCCGCACCGTCGACCGGTAGTTCTGCTCGAGCTTGATCACGTGCAGCTTCGGGAAATCCTTGCCGAGCTGCGCGAGGTTTTCGAGCGTCGCGCCGCGCCAGCCGTAGATCGCCTGGTCGTCGTCGCCGACCGCCGTGAACGCGGCGCGCGGGCCGGCGAGCAGCTTCAGCAGCTCGTACTGGCACGCGTTGGTGTCCTGGTACTCGTCGATCAGCAGGTAGCGCAGCTTGTTCTGCCAGCGGTCGCGCACCTGCTCGTTCTTCGCGAACAGCTCGGCCGGCAGGCGAATCAGGTCGTCGAAGTCGACCGCCTGGTACGCGTGCAGCGTCGCGACGTAGTTGCGGTAGACCAGCGCGGCCTGGTGCTCGTCCTCGTTCGCCGCGATCGCCATCGCCTCGTCGGGCATGATCAGGCCGTTCTTCCACAGCGAGATGATGCTCTGGATCTTGCGGATCAGCCCCTTGTCGGTCGTGCCGAGCTGCTCCTGGATCATCCCGAAGCAGTCGTCCGAATCCATGATCGAGAACTGCGGCTTCAGCCCGACGTGCTCGGCCTCCTGGCGCAGGATCTGCACGCCCAGCGAATGGAACGTGCAGACGGTGAGCTGGTTGACGGGCACCTTGCGGCCTTCCTTGCCGGGCGTGGTGAGCGTCTTGCCCTCGAGCAGCTTCGACACGCGCTCGCGCATTTCGGCGGCCGCCTTGTTCGTGAACGTGACGGCGGCAATATGGCGCGGCTCGAAGCCTTTCGCTTCGATCAGGTGCGCGATCTTCTGCGTGATCACGCGGGTCTTGCCGCTGCCCGCGCCGGCGAGCACGAGACAGGGACCGTCGAGGTAGCGCACCGCTTCGTTCTGGGCGGGATTGAGGCCTGCGGACATGATGACGGATGGTGTTGCGGTTGACGGCGGAACGCCGGGAGGATGCCGTGCGCGACAGGCTGGCGAAGCAGGCGGACACGCGGGCAGGACGCGCATGTTAACACGTCGGCGGCGCGCATTTCGGGCGTGCCGCCGGACGGGGCCGCGCGGGCTTGCCGGGCGGGCACCCCCTGTCCGTCCGGCGCGGTCGTCCCTGCCCGTTCGGCCAATCCGGCCCCGTTCGCGCGGCGATCGGACACAATACCTACTCCCCGGCGCCACCCGCGCCGGTCCGATTTCATTCGTCTGAACCAACCACCGGATCGACCTCATGGGCTACCCGTTCGCCACCGCCGCCCTCGGCCCGCTGCTGTTCGCGCAGGGGTGCTACGTGCGGCGCGTCACGCCGCGGCTGCCCGAAGCGGCCGGCCCGCGCGGCGGCGTGGCCGGCGACGGCCCGCCGCTGCGTGTGCTGGTGGTCGGCGATTCGGCCGCCGCGGGCGTCGGCGTCGCCACGCAGCGCGACGCGCTCGCCGGGCAACTGGCGCACGCGCTGGCGGCCACGCACCGCGTGAGCTGGAAGCTGCTCGCGCGCACGGGCCTCACCACCCGGGAGCTCGTCGAGTGGCTCGCCGCCGAGCCGGCCGAGCCGTTCGACGTGGCCGTCACGTCGCTCGGCGTCAACGACGTGACGGGCGGCGTGGCGCCCGCGCGCTGGCTGGCGCAGCAGGCCGAGCTGGTGCGGCTGCTCGCCGCCCGCTTCCGGGTCGGGCACGCGATCCTGTCGGCGGTGCCGCCGATGGAGCGCTTCCCGGCGCTGCCGCAGCCGCTCGCGTGGTATCTCGGGCTGCGCGCGAAGCGGCTCAATGCGGCGCTCGCCGGCTGGGCCGGCACGCAGCAGCACTGCACGTTCCTGCGGGTCGACCTGCCGCTCGAGCGCCACCTGATGGCCGCCGACGGCCTCCATCCCGGTGAAGCCGCGTGCGCGGCGTGGGCTTCTCAGGTCGCAACGGCCGTGCGGCAACGGGCAGCCGCATGACGCGGTGTGTGGGCCGCACGCCGCCCGTTCACCGCTCAGCCGGGCAGCCCGCGATGCCGCGCGCGGCGCACGGCCTCGCGCAAAATGCCGGCCTTCCTTGCGCATGTGCTGCGTCGCGTCGCGCATTTCGCCCAACGTGCCTGTGCAAGCGGCGGCGCCATGCCAAAATAGCCGGTCGTCTTCGCGCCGTTTCGGCGCGCCATCCTTTAGTTTCCTTCGCAGCCAGGAATTGCCATGTCGTCATTGCTCAGGATTGGTTTGATGGGTTTCGGTTTCGCCGGCGCGACGTTTCACGCGCCGGTGATCGCCACGAGCGGCCGCACTGAAGTCGCCGCGATCGCGACGGGGCAGCCCGATCGCGCGCAGGCCGCGTATCCGGGCGCGCGCGTGGTCCCCGATCTCGACGCGCTGCTCGGCCTCGACGACATCGAGTGCGTGGTGATCGCCACGCCGAACGACACGCACTTCACGCTCGCACGCCAGGTGCTCGAGGCCGGCCGCCACGTGGTCGTCGACAAGCCCGTCACGCTCACCGCCGACGAGGCGCTCGCGCTCGCGCGGCTCGCGAACGCGCGCAGCCGGCTGTTCGCGCCGTTTCACAACCGCCGCTGGGACGGCGATTTCCTCACCGTGCGCGACATCGTCAAATCGGGCGAGCTCGGCCGCCTCACCTATTTCGCGTCGCACTTCGACCGTTTCCGGCCGACGCCGCGCACGCGCTGGCGCGAGGAACCGGCCCGCGGCGGCGGCCTGCTGCTCGACCTCGGCCCGCACCTGATCGACCAGGCGCTCGCGCTGTTCGGCCTGCCGGAAACGGTGAGCGCGACCGTCAAGACGCGCCGCGACGATGGCACCGCGCCCGATTTCGTCCACCTGCTGCTCGGTTATCCGGACAAGGAGGTCGCGCTGCATGCGAGCGCGCTGTCGGCGATCGAGCCCGCGCGCTTCACGCTGCACGGCACGCGCGGCAGCTACCAGAAGTTCGGGCTCGACACGCAGGAAGACCAGCTCAAGGCCGGCCTCACCGCGGACGACGTCGAATTCGGCGGCGGCAACCCGCCCGGCCTGCTGCGCGTGCTCGACGGCGACGTCGAGGTCGAGCGCCCGATCCCGACCCTCGACGGCCAGTACGCTGAGTTCTACCGCGCGCTCGCGGCGTCGATCCGCGACGGCGCGCCGTTCCCCGTCACCGCGCAGGACGCCGTCGACGTGATGACCGTCATCGAGCTTGCCGCGCAAAGCGAGCACGACGGCCGCCGGGTACCATTCGTGCGCCGCGCCATCTGACGGGCCACCGGCCGGGCCGGCGCCTGCCCGGCCGCAGCCGCCCTCCCGCGTCGTTCGCGGGCAGCGGCCCTGCGCGGGCCGCCCCGCCGGCACGGTCCGGAACATTCCGTTACAAATGGTGCGGGAACGAAAGTCAGCGGTCATCCGGTCTGACGCGTTTCTCAAAAAGTCGATCCGACACCAAACCGTCAGGAGAATGTGATGCAACGGTTGATTCGCGCAGCGGCATGCTGCGTCCTGGTTTCCACGCTCGCGGCCTGTATCGTGCAGCCGCAGCGACCGGTCCGACAGGCACCGCCGCCTCCGCCGCGACCGAATCCGCAGGTCGTCGCGAACGACCGCATGCAGGAGGTCCAGGGCCGGATCGACAACCTGCACCGCCGGATCGACGCGCGGGTCAACAACGGCTACTACCCGCCGCCGTACGGCGCGCAGCTGCACCACCGCCTCGACGTGATCCGCCAGGAAGCGAACGACATGTCGGCCCAGCACAACGGCGGCCTGTCCGGCGACGAGCAGCGCGTGCTGAACCAGGAACTCGACACCGCCGCACGCGCGATCGGCGAGTAATCCCGGCAGCGCCGCCCCTTCCCGGTGTCGGCGAAAGCGGCGGCCCCTCACGCCGCCGCTTGTCGCGAAGCGACATTATTTTGCCCAAATTGACAATGCCCATCTGCTCGCGTACAGTCGCCCGCACGCGTCGGGAGAGCGTGTAACCGGGTGGTTTCGACACCGGTTGCGCCGCCGAAGGGGCACACCCGCAAACTCTCAGGCAAAAGGACCGACCGCGTCGGGGAATCGCGTCCGCGCACTGCGCGGGCCATACGCTCCCCGCACTCTGGAGAGCGGCAGTAGCCCGCAGCGCACTGGTTGCGCGGGCAGGCTGCCCACCGAAGGGGCGCGCGCCGGCCGGGCTTTGCCCGCCGCGCAATCTCTCAGGTATCGAGGACAGAGGGGCATGTACCGGATCGCTCGGGCCATCGGCCGCGGCGGTCGGCACATGGCCGTTCTGATCCGCGCGCAAGCGCCTTGCCTGAGGCCTCGATGACTGCACTGAAACACACCCCGCTCAACGCCGCGCACCGCGCGCTCAATGCCCGCATGGTCGACTTCGGCGGCTGGGACATGCCCGTCAACTACGGCTCGCAGATCGAAGAACACGCAGCCGTGCGCACCGACGCCGGCATGTTCGACGTGTCGCACATGTGCGTGATCGATTTCACCGGCAGCCGCGTGCGCGCGTTCTTCGAGCACGCGATCGCAAACAACGTCGGCAAGCTCAAGACGCCCGGCAAGGCGCTTTACTCGTGCCTGCTCAACCCGCAGGGCGGCGTCATCGACGACCTGATCGTCTATTACTTCACCGAGGAATTCTTCCGCGTCGTCGTCAATGCCGGCACGGCCGAGAAAGACATCGCGTGGTTCAACCAGCTGAACGAGCAAGGCGGCTTCGGTCTCACGATCGCGCCGCGCCGCGACTTCGCGATCGTCGCCGTACAGGGCCCGAACGCGCGCGAAAAGGTGTGGACGACGGTGCCTTCCGCACGCGCCGCGACCAGCGAGCTGAAGCCGTTCAACGCCGCGCAGGTCGCCGGCACGCCGTTCGGCGACCTCACCATCGCCCGCACCGGCTATACCGGTGAAGACGGTTTCGAAGTGATCGTCCCGGCCGTGCACGTCGAAGCGCTGTGGGCCGCGCTGCAGCAAAACGGCGTGCGTCCGTGCGGGCTCGGCGCGCGCGACACGCTGCGCCTGGAGGCCGGCATGAACCTGTACGGCCAGGACATGGACGACACCGTCTCCCCGCTCGACGCGGGCCTCGCGTGGACGGTCGACCTCAGCGCGCCGCGCGACTTCGTCGGCCGCGCCGCACTGGAAGCCAACGGCACGCGCGCCGCGTTCGTCGGCCTGATCCTGCAGAAGGAAAACGGCAAGGCGGGCGGCGTGCTGCGCGCGCACCAGAAGGTCGTCACGCCGCACGGCGAAGGCGAGATCACGAGCGGCACGTTCTCGCCGTCGATGCAGGAATCGATCGCGTTCGCGCGCGTGCCGGCCGCCGTCCAGATCGGCGACCTGATCCAGGTGCAAATTCGAGACAAGAATCTTCCCGCGCGCGTGGTAAAACTGCCGTTCGTACGCAACGGCAAGGTCCTCGCTGCGTAACGGCCGGGAGGCGTGCCTCCCGGTAAGCCGGGAGATGGCGCCCGGCGCAACCCTACCCGGCGTGCCATGGCGGCGCGCCAGAAGAACGAATCACACCCTTTTATCCAGGAGCAACCGATGAGCAACGTCCCGGCCGAGCTGAAATACACCGACGAACACGAGTGGATCCGCACCGAGGCAGACGGCACGCTGACGGTCGGCATCACCGATCACGCGCAGAACACGCTTGGCGACATCGTGTTCCTCGAACTGCCGGCAGTCGGCAAGCAAGTGAAGGAAGGCGATGCCGTCGGCGTCGTCGAGTCGGTGAAGGCGGCATCCGACATCTACTCGCCGGTGTCCGGCGAAATCATCGCCATCAACGAAGAAGCCACCGACGCACCGGAAGCAGTGAACAGCGACGCGTACGGCGTGTGGCTCTTCAAGATCAAGCTCGCGGCCGGCGCATCGACCGACAAGCTGATCGACGCAGCCGCCTACGGCAAGCTGATCGACTAATTTCCCTACCCGAACCGCGTGGCGCCGGCCTCGGCCCGCGCGGGACCAGAGTCACGCCATGAAGCTCGAACACCCGGACCGCCTGATGAACCGCACGCCCCTCTCGCTCGCCGCGCTCGAAACGCACGACGCGTTCGCCGAACGCCACATCGGCCCCGACGCCGCCAGCCAGCAGGCCATGCTCGACACGCTCGGCTTCGCGTCGCGCGCCGCCCTGATCGAGGCCGTGATCCCGGCCTCGATCCGCCGCGCCGAAACGCTGCCGCTCGGCCCGTTCGCGCAGCCGAAGAGCGAGGCCGAAGCGCTCGCCGCGCTGCGGGTTCTCGCGGACAAGAACCAGGTGTTCCGCTCGTATATCGGTCAGGGTTACCACGACACGCACACGCCGGCCGTGATCCTGCGCAACGTGCTCGAAAACCCGGCGTGGTACACGGCCTACACGCCGTACCAGCCTGAAATTTCCCAGGGCCGCCTCGAGGCGCTCCTGAACTTCCAGCAGATGGTCGCCGACCTGACGGGCCTCGCGATCTCGAACGCGTCGCTGCTCGATGAAGCGACCGCCGCGGCCGAAGCGATGACGCTGCTGCAGCGCACCGGCAAGCCGGCGTCGAACGTGTTCTACGTCGCCGACGACGTGCTGCCGCAAACGCTCGAAGTGATCCGCACGCGCGCGCTGCCGGTCGGCATCGAGGTCAGGACGGGCCCGGCCGCCGACGCGGCGCAGGCGAACGCATTCGGCGTGCTGCTGCAATACCCGGGCGTGAACGGCGACGTGCGCGACTACCGCGCGCTCACCGAAGCGATCCATGCGGCCGGCGGCCACGTGGTCGTCGCGGCCGACCTGCTCGCGCTGACCGTGCTGACGCCGCCCGGCGAATGGGGCGCGGACGTCGCGATCGGCAACACGCAGCGCTTCGGCGTGCCGATGGGCTTCGGCGGCCCGCACGCCGCCTATCTCGCGGTGCGCGACGAATTCAAGCGCCAGATGCCGGGCCGCCTCGTCGGCGTGACGGTCGACGCACAGGGCAAGCCCGCGCTGCGCCTCGCGCTGCAGACGCGCGAACAGCACATCCGCCGCGAGAAGGCGACGTCGAACGTGTGTACCGCGCAGGCGCTGCTCGCGATCATGGCCAGCATGTACGCGGTCTACCACGGCCCGCACGGCCTGAAGACGATCGCGCTGCGCGTGAACCGCATCGCGGCGCTCTTTGCCGCCGGCGTGAAGCAGCTCGGCTTCGCGACCGTCAACGACACGTTCTTCGACACGCTGACGGTCGACACCGGCGCGCGCACCGCGCAGGTCCATGAATTCGCGAAAGCCAAGCGCATCAACCTGCGCCGCGTGAGCGACACGCAAGTCGGCGTGTCGGTCGACGAAACCACGACGCGCGACGACCTCGCCGACCTGCTCGACGTGTTCGCGCAGGCCGCGGGCGGCACCGCACCGGCCGTCGACGCGCTGGACGCGGGCCTCGCCGGCGTCGCCGCGCTGCCGGCCGGCCTCGAGCGCACGAGCGCGTACCTGACGCACCACGTGTTCAACCGCCACCATTCCGAAACCGAAATGCTGCGCTACCTGCGCAGCCTGTCGGACAAGGATCTCGCGCTCGACCGCTCGATGATCCCGCTCGGCTCGTGCACGATGAAGCTGAACGCGACGTCGGAAATGCTGCCCGTCACGTGGCCCGAGTTCGGCGGCATCCATCCGTTCGCACCGGCCGAGCAAACCGTCGGCTACCGCGAGATGATCGACCAGCTCGAGCAGATGCTTGTCGCGGCCACCGGCTACGCGGCCGTGTCGCTGCAACCGAACGCCGGCTCGCAGGGCGAGTACGCGGGCCTGCTGATCATCCACGCGTACCACGCATCGCGCGGCGAAGCGCATCGCGACGTGTGCCTGATCCCGGCATCCGCGCACGGCACGAACCCGGCGTCGGCGCACATGGCCGGCATGAAGGTCGCGGTCGTCGCCTGCGACGCGCAGGGCAACGTCGACATCGCCGACCTGAAGGCGAAGGCCGAAGCACATTCGAAGGACCTCGCGGCGATCATGATCACGTATCCGTCGACGCACGGCGTGTTCGAGCAGAACGTCCGCGAGATCTGCGAGATCGTGCACGCGCACGGCGGCCAGGTGTACGTCGACGGCGCGAACATGAACGCGATGGTCGGCCTGACCGCGCCGGGCCAGTTCGGCGGCGACGTGTCGCACCTGAACCTGCACAAGACCTTCTGCATCCCGCACGGCGGCGGCGGCCCGGGCGTCGGCCCGGTCGCGGTCGGCGCGCACCTCGCGAAGTTCCTGCCGAACCAGCGTTCGACCGGCTATGCGCGCGGCGAGGAAGGCATCGGCGCGGTGTCGGCCGCCCCGTACGGCTCGGCGTCGATCCTGCCGATCTCGTGGATGTACATCGCGATGATGGGCGCGAAGAACCTGACCGCCGCGACGGAAACCGCGATCCTCAACGCGAACTACATCGCGAAGCGCCTCGCGCCCCACTACCCGGTGCTGTATTCGGGCCCGGGCGGGCTGGTCGCGCACGAGTGCATTCTCGACCTGCGCCCGATCAAGGAGTCGAGCGGCATCAGCGTCGACGACGTCGCGAAGCGCCTGATGGACTACGGCTTCCACGCGCCGACGATGAGCTTCCCGGTGCCGGGCACGCTGATGGTCGAGCCGACCGAATCGGAATCGCAGGAAGAACTCGACCGCTTCATCGCCGCGATGATCGCGATCCGCGAGGAAATCCGCGCGGTCGAGGAAGGTCGCGCCGATCGCGAGGACAACCCGCTGCGTCACGCGCCGCATACGGCGGCCGTCGTCACCGCGAACGAATGGCCGCACGCGTACTCGCGCGAGCAGGCTGCGTACCCGGTCGCGTCGCTCGGCACGAACAAGTACTGGCCGCCGGTCGGCCGCGCGGACAACGCGTACGGCGACCGCAACCTGTTCTGCTCGTGCGTGCCGATGTCGGAATACGCGTAACGCACGCCAGCCCCGGCGCCGCCCGACGATGACCGCACCGCACGCAACCCGGGGTTGCGTGCGGTTTTTGCGTTCGCCGGGCGAACCGGTTCACGTTCCCCCGCCAATCCGGCTAACATCACACGCGATCCAGCCAATGAAGGAGTTCCGCATGGTGCGTCCGATGTTTCCGGGCCATGGTGCAAACAGGACGCGGCCGCACGCGCGTGCCGGTCGTTTCGTGCCGATGCTCGTCGCCTCGCTGTCGCTTGCCGCCGCCGGCCTCGGCGCGTCCGGCGGCGCGCGCGCGGCGATGAATTTCTGCGCGGCGCCGGCGCTGCAGGCGAGCGAGACGACGCAGGCCGAGCCGGGCGTGCAGGCGCTGATCCGCAGCGTCGACGCGCGCATCGGCGAGCAGCCGAAGGCGATGGCGCGCGTGCACACCGAGGGCACGCTGCCGCACGAAGGCATCTACGACCAGAGTGCGGCCGCGCTGAAGGACATGGACCTGATGCGCGACGCGGCGCTCGCGTGGCGCGTGACGAACGCGCCGCGCTACCTGCAGCTCGTCGACCGCTTCCTGTCCGCGTGGGTCTCGACCTACCAGCCGAGCTTCAATCCGATCGACGAAACGCGCTTCGAGAGCCTGATCGTCGCGTACGACATGACCGCGAGCGCGCTGCCGGTAAAAACGCGCAACGCGACGGCCGCGTTCATCGCGAAGCTCGGCGCCGGCTACGTCGCGCAGATCGACGCGCAGAAGCGCCCGCTCACCGGCACCTGGCGCAACAACTGGCAGAGCCACCGGATCAAGCTGATCGCGCTGTCCGCGTTCACGCTCGGCGACCGCAAGATGATGAACGCCGCGCAACGGCTGTTCGTCGAGCATCTCGCCGACAACATCGGCCCGGACGGCAAGACATGGGACTTCGAGGAACGCGATGCGCTGCATTACGCGGTCTACGACCTGCAGCCGCTGGTGACGGCCGCGCTCGCCGCGCGCCGCTTCAACCGCAACTGGCTGCGCGAACGCGGCGCGAACGGCGCGACGCTCGCGGCGGCGCTCGACTGGCTCGTGCCGTACGCGCTCGGCGAGAAGACCCACGAGGAATTCGTGAATTCGCCGGTGCCGTTCGACGCGAAGCGCCGCGAGGCCGGCTTGCCGGGCTATACGGGGCAGTGGGACCCGAAAAACGCCACCGAACTCTTCCATCTGGCCGCGCGGCTCGACGGGCGCTATGCCCGCGTCGCGCAGCAGCTTTCCCCAACGCCGCCCGCATGGCTCGCCGCGTGCCTGCCATTGCAGGCGCGCTAGCACTACTCTTAAAGCAAGGCAGGTATCGAAATGGCAGTCAGCGTGTTTGACCTCTTCAAGATCGGCATCGGTCCGTCCAGTTCGCACACGGTCGGGCCGATGCGCGCGGCGCTGATGTTCGTCCAGGGCCTCGAGCGCGACGGGCTGCTCGACGCGACGGCCCACGTGAAGGTCGAGCTGTACGGCTCGCTCGGCGCGACCGGCAAGGGCCACGGCACCGACCGCGGCGTGATGCTCGGCCTGCTCGGCGACGCGCCCGACACCGTCGATCCCGACACGATCGACGCGCGGCTGGAAGACGTCCGCCAGTCGAAGAAACTCGCGCTGCTCGGCACGCATCCGGTGCCGTTCGTGCTGAAGGAGAACATCGCGTTCTACCGCCAGGCGCTGCCCGAGCATCCGAACGGGATGAAGCTGCGCGCGAGCGACGCGAACGGCGCGGTACTGGTCGAGCGCACCTACCTGTCGGTCGGCGGCGGCTTCGTCGTGACGGCCGGCGCGCCGAACACGAAGGTGCTGAGCGCGGCCGAGCAGATGACGCACCCGTTCCGCACCGGCGCCGAGCTGCTCGCGCTGACCGCGTCGACCGGCAAGTCGATCGCGCAGCTGATGTGGGAAAACGAGCGCGCGTGGCACACCGAGGAAGAAACGCGCGACGGGCTGCTGAAGATCTGGGCCGTGATGCAATCGTGCGTGTCGCGCGGCTGCGGGATCGGCAACCCCGATGCCGACGGCAACCTGCCCGGCCCGTTCCAGGTCAAGCGCCGCGCGCCGCAGCTGTACCGCACGCTGACCGGCAGCCCGGAGCGCGCGCTGCAGGATCCGCTGTCGATGATCGACTGGATCAACCTGTACGCGATCGCGGTCAACGAGGAAAACGCGGCCGGCGGCCGCGTGGTCACCGCGCCGACCAACGGTGCGGCCGGCATCATCCCGGCCGTGCTGCACTACTACACGCGCTTCACGCCCGGCGCGAACGAGCAAGGCGTGATCGACTTCCTGCTGACGGCCGCCGCGATCGGCATTCTGTACAAGCTCAACGCGTCGATCTCGGGCGCGGAAGTCGGCTGCCAGGGCGAAGTGGGTGTCGCGTGCTCGATGGCGGCCGGCGCGCTCGCGGCCGTGCTCGGCGGCACGCCGCAGCAGGTCGAGAACGCGGCCGAGATCGGCATGGAACACAACCTCGGCCTCACCTGCGACCCGGTCGGCGGGATGGTGCAGATCCCGTGCATCGAGCGCAACGCGATGGCGTCGGTGAAGGCCGTCAATGCGGCGCGCATGGCGCTGCGCGGCGACGGCTCGCACTACGTGTCGCTCGACTCCGTGATCAAGACGATGCGCGAGACCGGCGCCGACATGAAGACGAAGTACAAGGAAACGTCGCGCGGCGGGCTGGCGGTGAACATCGTCGAGTGCTGATGCGGGTTCCGGCGGCCACGCGGGTCACGATGTCCCGCATGGCCGCCGGGCGCTAACGGGCGTGCATCAGTCGTTCAACCCGCTCTCGAGCCGCAAGCCCGGATAACCGGCGAAGTCCCGCTCGTTGTGGGTCACGAGCACGACGTCGAGCGGCACAGCGTGAGCGGCGATCGGTTTGTCGGGATGATCTTCTTCCGCTCGCGGGCGGGGTTCATGCACACCGCGACAGGCTCGATGCAAGCCATGTATCCGCATGACGCCATCACGGCCACTGCCGTCGCGCATGCAACACGCGAAGAATTGCCACGATGTGCCCGGTGGGTCGAATGCGATAGACGAGCACATGGTTCGGCGCAATCACCAGTTCGCGCGTACCTGCCACGCGCCCTCGCCGATACAGTTCCGCGCGCGCCGGCAACGCCGCTGCCTTCTCCTCCAGCAGTTCGTCCAGTTCGAGCGCGGCCAGCGGATCGTCCTGGCCGATATGGTCCATGATCGCGGCGCGATCCTCGCGCGCCTTGGGATTCCAGTACAGCGCGAGGATCAAGCAGCGTCACCCCGCTTGCCGCGGCACTTTTCAGCGCCCGGCCAACGGGCGTAAGCTGTACGTCCCGCTACCCAGGGAGACGGCAGCCCATGTCGCATGCCAAGGATCTCGAGCCGCGCGCCACCACCGGTGCGCGACTGCTCGTCGATGCGTTGCTCGCCAATCACGTCGAACGCGTCTTCTGCGTGCCGGGCGAAAGCTTCCTCGCCGTACTCGATGCGCTGGCGGACGACACCGCGCGCATCCAGACGGTCGTCTGCCGTCACGAGGCGGCCGCCGCGAACATGGCCGAAGCGGTCGGCAAGCTGACCGGCCGTCCCGGCATCGCATTCGTCACGCGCGGGCCCGGCGCGACCCATGCGTCGATCGGCGTGCACACCGCGTTCCAGGATTCGACGCCGATGATCCTGTTCGTCGGCCAGTGCGCACGCGAGCACCTCGACCGCGAAGCCTTCCAGGAAATCGACTACCGCCGGATGTTCGGCCAGATGGCGAAATGGGTCGCGCAGATCGACGACCCGCGCCGCCTCCCCGAATACCTGAGCCATGCGTTTCACGTCGCGACGTCGGGCCGGCCCGGCCCGGTCGTGCTCGCGCTGCCGGAGGACGTGCTGTCCGAAGCGTGCGCGTCCCAACCCGTCGTGCCGGCCGCGAAACGCGTCGCGGCCGCGCCGTCGGCCGCGCAGCTCGACGAGCTGCGCGAGCGGCTCGCGCGCGCGGAGCGGCCGTTCGTGATCGTCGGCGGCAGCGGCTGGACGCCCGACGCGTGCGCGAACCTGCGCACCTTCGTCGAACGCTGGCAACTGCCGGTCGCGTGCGCGTTCCGCTTCCAGGACACGATCGACAACGCGCACCCGAACTACGCGGGCGACGTCGGCCTCGGGATCAACCCCGCGCTCGCGAAGCGCATCCGCGACGCCGACCTGCTGCTCGTGATCGGGCCGCGCCTCGGCGAAGCCACGACCGGCGGCTATACGCTGCTCGACATCCCGAAAACGCGCCAGACGCTGATCCACGTGCACCAGGGCGCCGACGAACTCGGCCGCGTGTATGCGGCCGACCTGCCGATCGTGTCGGGGATGCCCGAGATCGCCGCGCCGCTTGCCGCGCTCGAGCCGCCCGCCCGTCCGGCATGGGCCGGCGCGGCCGCCGACGCCCATCGCGCGTACCGCGAATGGCATGCGCCGCTGCCGATGCCCGGCGACGTCCAGCTCGGCGACGTGATGGTGCAGTTGCGCGAGCGCCTACCGCACGACGCGATCCTGACCAACGGCGCCGGCAACTATGCGATCTGGCTGCATCGCCACTTCGCGTACCGGCACTTCCGTTCGCAGCTCGCGCCGACCAGCGGCGCGATGGGCTACGGGCTGCCGGCCGCGCTCGCCGCGAAGTCGCTGTACCCGTCGCGCGCGGTCGTCGCGCTGGCGGGCGACGGCTGCTTCATGATGGCCGGCAACGAACTCGCGACCGCGATGCAGTACGGGCTGAACATCGTCGCGATCGTCGTCAACAACGGGCATTTCGGCACGATCCGCATGCATCAGGAGCGCAACTATCCGGGCCGCGTGCACGGCACGGGGCTCACGAATCCCGATTTCGCCGCCTATGCGCGTGCATTCGGCGCGCATGGCGAGACGGTCGAGCGCACCGCCGAATTCGCGCCCGCGCTCGAGCGCGCGCTGACCTGCGGGTTGCCCGCGGTGATCGAGATCCGCATCCCGCAGGACGCCAGCACGCCGGCCGCAACGCTCGAACAGATCCGCGAGCAAGGCCGCCGGGCGCGCGGCGGGTGACGGTGGACACGCACACCGCGCCGCCCGGCGCCGGGCTGTCGCATGAGGACGCGCTGGCCTGCCCCGGCACGCTGCTCGCGCCCGACGGCGCGCTCGTCGCGCCGTACGACCTCGAGTCCGGCAACCTGCGTGCCGACGGCCACGTGCCGGCCGCGCCCGCGCTCGGCCTGCTGCACGCCGCGCATCGGCCGTTCCGGCTCGATTACGACGACGCGCGACACGTGCACGTGATCAACGGAATGGGCGTCACGCTCGGCGATTCGGTGATCGGGCTGACGGCCGTCGCCGCGCTGCGTGCGGCCCACCCGGGCCTGCGTTTCACGCTGTACCGGCCGGCCCGCGCGCCGCGCTATGTCGACACGCTGTATGCGCTCGCGGCCGACGTCGTCGCGCCGTCGCGCACGCTGCCGTGCCCGGTCGACGCGCTGCCCGCCGATGCGCCATGCATCGACGTCGGCAATCACCTGTACTGGCCCGCATTCGCGCGGCTGCCGATGATCGATTTCTTCCTGGATGCGCTCGGCGTCGACCCGGCCGCCGTACCGGCCGCCGCGAAGCGCAACCGCTGGCTCGCCCGGCTGCCGCTGCCCGCGCTGCCGGCCGCGTGGCAGCGGCCGTACGTCCTGTTCTGCCCGAACGCGAGCACCGCCGTGCGCAGCGTGCCGCCCGCGCTGCGCGCGGCATTCGTGGATCGGCTCGTGCAGCGCTACGGGCTGCCGGTGGCCGGTTTCGGCCCGGTCGCGCATCCCGACTACGTCGACGTGAGCGGCGACGCCACCGACACCGCGCGCTTCATCTCGTGGGTCAAGGGCGCCCGCCTGCTGTTCGCGCCCGACACGGCCGCCTTGCATCTCGCCGACGGTTTCGACGTGCCGACGCTCGCGTGCTTCACGACGATCGGGCCGGCGCTGCGCGTGCGCGACTATCCGCATTGCGTACCGGTCGAACTCGAATTGCCGGCCGAATTGCGCGGGCTGCACCGCAGCGAGCGGCCGGACGATCTCGCGGCGGTCGAAGCCGCTTACCGGAACGTCGACTGGGATGGGCTGCCGTGGCCCGCACCGCGCGATGCGGCGGCGGCCACCGGATAAGGAACCCGGGCGCGGCAGCGAGTCGGAACGTCGCCCCCGCCGCCTTCGTCACCCCGCGCCGACTCGCACCGCGCGATCGCGCAGCGTCTCCGACGGCCGCTTGCCGAACAGGCGCCGGTAATCGGTCGCGAACTGGCTCAGGTGCCAGAAGCCCCATGCCTCCGCGACATCCTGCACCGAGCCGGCTGCGCGGCCGCACAGGTCGCGCCGCGCGCCGTTCAGCCGCAGCGTGCGCAGGTAGGTCGCGGGCGCCATCCCGAGCACGTCCTGGAAGCAGTACTGCAGCGTGCGCCGGCTCACGTGCAACTGCTCGCACAATTCCGGCACGCCGACCGGGCGCGTGCGGTGCGCGAGCACGTAGTCGCGCGCCTGATCGACGATCCAGCGCCGCGTCGACGGCGCGGCGCCGCTGCCGTCGTCGGCCGGGTGCGCGCACACGTCGAACAGCGCGGCCAGCACGTCGGCCTGCAGGTCGTCGCGCTGCGCATCGGGCAGCGGGCCGGCCATCGCCACCGCGCCGTCGAGGCGGCGGCCGAGCAGCGCGCACAGGCGCGCGAGCCGCGCATCGCCGACCTGCATCACGCACTGCGTGAACAGCCGCTCGTCGAGCGCACGACGTTCGACCTCCTGCGCGTAGCGGCGCAGCACGTCGCCGCGCACGACGACGCCGTAGATCGAGAACTGCGCGGGCGTCACCAGTTCGAATTCGACGTTGCCGGGCCGGAACGCGAGCGCACCGGGCCCGATGCGGCACGCATCGACGCGCGCCGTGCCGTCGGACACGAGCGGAATGCCGAACCAGTACGCGTCGCCGCGCACTTCGCACGCCTGACGCAGCAGGTGGCTCGTCGATTCGCGAAACAGCTTCATCGTGTCGAGCGGCAGCTCGGTCAGCGTGCCGACGAAGCGGCCGGCCGCGAGCTGGTCGTAGGTCTGCCGCCAGCCGATCAGGTTGCGCGCCTGCTCGTCCGCATCGTGCGCGACGCTGACGACCGCCTGCCCGGCCAGCGCATCGTCGCCCTGCGCATTGCGCCGCGTGTCTTCGGCGGTCGGTTCTTCCCTGCACGCCACGTATTGATCCATCGTGTCCTCCCTCACCTGCGCGGAACCGCGCCTGTCACGCAAGTCCCGTGCCGAACCGCATGGCCCAGCGAATCGCCCGCCATTGCACGCTGTCCGGCCGATACGCGCCATGCGGGCGCACCCGAAGGCGGCGGGGCGCGCACGCCGCCGGTGCGATACGCGGTGCAACATGCGCCGCGACCGCGCATCCGTGCCGCGACCGGCTCCCACACACCGGCTAGCCGGCCGGCTTCAGCCGCACGACCCGCGTGCCGCAGTTGCCGTACGCCTGCGCGACCGCCAGCTCGACGATCGTGCTGCCCGCCGCCCACGGCGCCGCGTCCGCTTCGGGCTGATCGGCCCGCAACGTGGCGCGGCCGTTGATCCGGTACCGGATCCCGCGCACGAAATCGACGAACAGCAACCCGACACCGCTGCCGTCGTACACGGCCGACGCGATCCGGCCGCCGCCGTCATGTGCGGCCAACGCAAACCGCAGCGTCTTCGTGTCGATCACGCGAACGACGGGCAGCAGATCGCCGTTCGCATCGCGCAGGCTCTGCACGATGTCGCAGGTCACGACAGCGCCGGTGCCGCCCGCTGCGCCGACGAACATGAACGGCTGCGATTCGACAAACTGCCGCACGCCGATGCTCAGGCGCGTCGTCACGACGTCGCTCATCCGCTCGGCTTCGTCGGCGACGCCGAAGCGGTGCTGCGCGTCGAGTTCACCCGGATGAAATACCGGGTGACGCGGAAAGGATCGGGGCGGTTCTGCCATGCTGGTTCTTGTTAAGCGCGTGAGCGCACCGTGCCGCCGCGAACGGGCGGCCGCCGGTGTCGTCTCCGGTGCCGGATGCGACGATGCAGCGCCGGCGCCGAATGTCGAAATCGAAACGGGCCACGCGCCGCGCGAGCGCGCCCGGCGCCGTATGCGCTGCCCGCGTCACCGTGAAAGACCGGCAACCGCACCGGCCGGCGTTGCGCTGCCGGCCGGTGCGTCCCGGCGCTTGCCCCCGTGTCGGCGATCAGAAGAACCCGAGCGCCTCGGCCTGATAGCTCACCAGCAGGCACTTCGTCTGCTGATAGTTCGACAGCGCCATCTTGTGCGTCTCGCGGCCGATCCCCGACTGCTTGTAGCCGCCGAACGCCGCATGCGCGGGGTACAGGTGATAGCAGTTGGTCCACACGCGGCCGGCCTCGACCTCGCGGCCAATCCGGTACGCACGCGTGCCGTTGCGCGTCCACACACCGGCGCCGAGCCCGTAGAACGTGTCGTTCGCGAGTTCGATCGCTTCCTGCTCGTCCTTGAACGTCATCACCGACGCGACCGGCCCGAAGATCTCTTCCTGGAACACGCGCATCTTGTTGTTGCCGAGCAGCATCGTCGGCTTCACGTAGTAGCCCGTGCCGAGTTCCGCGGCCGGCGCCGTGCGCTCGCCGCCCGTCAGGCATTGCGCGCCTTCGCCGCGGCCGATGTCGATGTACGACAGGATCTTGTCGAGCTGCTGCTGCGACGCCTGCGCGCCGATCATCGTCTGCAGGTCGAGCGGGTGGCCGGCCTTGATGCGTTCGACGCGCGCGACGGCCTTCTCGATGAAGCGTTCGTAGATCGATTCCTGGATCAGGATCCGCGACGGGCACGTGCACACTTCGCCCTGGTTCAGCGCGAACATCGCGAGCCCTTCGAGCGCCTTGTCGAGGAACGCGTCGTCCTGGTCGAGCACGTCGGCGAAGAAGATGTTCGGGCTCTTGCCGCCCAGTTCGACCGTCGACGGGATCAGGCTCTCGGCCGCGGCGCGCAGGATGTGCTTGCCGACCGGCGTCGAGCCCGTGAACGCGATCTTCGCGATCCGCTTGCTGGTCGCGAGCGCTTCGCCCGCTTCCTTGCCGAAGCCGTTCACGATGTTGATCGTGCCGGCCGGGAACAGGTCGCCGATCAGCTCCATCAGCACCAGCACCGACGCGGGCGTCTGCTCGGCCGGCTTCATCACGACGCAGCAGCCGGCCGCGAGCGCCGGCGCGAGCTTCCACGCGGCCATCAGCAGCGGGAAGTTCCACGGGATGATCTGGCCGACCACGCCGAGCGGTTCGTGGAAGTGGTACGCGACGGTGTTGTCGTCGATCTCGGAGATGCCGCCCTCTTGCGCGCGGATGCAGCCCGCGAAGTAGCGGAAGTGGTCGATCGCGAGCGGCAGGTCGGCGGCCATCGTCTCGCGCAGCGGCTTGCCGTTGTCGATCGTCTCGGCCACGGCCAGCAGCTTCAGGTTCTTTTCCATCCGGTCGGCGGCGGCGAGCAGCAGGTTAGCGCGCTCGGCCACGGACGTCTTGCCCCACTTGCGGCGCGCGGCGTGCGCGGCGTCGAGCGCCAGCTCGATGTCGTCGGCGCCCGAGCGCGGCACGCGGCAGAACGGCTGGCCGTTGATCGGCGACACGTTCTCGAAATACTCGCCCTTCACCGGCGCGACCCACTTGCCGCCGATGTAGTTGTCGTACTGCTGACGGTACGGGTATTCGACGTCGAGGCCCAGTTGCTTCAGGTCAAACGGGTTCATACATGTCTCCTGTTCATCGTGCTTTGTGTGGATGCAGCGCCGGTTGGAATGCGCTGCATCCGTTTACGCAACATGCGTGCCAAACAGGACATGACCACGTCGATCGCCGCCGGCCCGTGTGCGCACCGTGCGGTGTTCACGCGTGAAGCACGATGGGTGCGCCGATTCTGAACACCGCGATTGCGCAGCGGCGCGGCCGGTGTTCGAAATTTCCACAGTGCGCGGCACTGCGCTGCACGCGGATGCGGGCCGCGCCGCGTGGCATGTCGCTTGCATGCGACCCGACGATCGACACGCAACGGCCTTCGCGCCGCCCGACACCATGAACGACCCGTGCCCGCTGACCGACGACGCCATCGCGTTCATCCGCGAGCAGGCGTTCCTGATCGTCGCGACCGCCGACGCGGCCGGCAACGGCGACTGCTCGTACCGCGGCCGCCAGCCGCGCGGCGACGGCTCGTTCGAGCCGCTCGTCCACCTGCCCGACCGCCGCACGCTCGTGCTGCCCGACTTCGCGGGCAACAACCTCTTCAATACGATCGGCAACCTGCTCGTGAATCCCGCGATCGCGCTGCTGTTCGTCGATTTCGTGCGCCAGACGACCTGGCTCGTGCAGGGACGCGCGACGATCGACGAGGATGCGGGAAGCCGCGCGCACCTGTGGCCCGATGCGTTGCGCTATGTGGTGGTCGACGTGGAACGGGCACAGGCGCGGGCCGATGCGGCGCTGCCGCCGCTCGTGCTCGCATGACGCGTCGCGTGTGATCCACGCGCGACGGAATAGGCCGGCGCGCGGCTTGCCGTCATCCGCACCGCCACGCGCGACGACGACGCAACGCTCAACGTCCGTGCGTTTCCGCGCAGGCCGGTTCGATCCGGCCGCGCACTGGCGCGCCGGCGCCGTCATCCGCTTCAGGCGTTTCAGCCACGGCAGCCCGCCCGCCGAGAAACGCGAACACCACGGCGGCACACAACACGGTAACGACGGCCAGCCCGGTCAGCAGCCGGTCGAACGCATGCGCGTAGCTCGCGATCAACGCCGCGTGCCCGACGCCCGGCAACGCGGCGGCCGCGCCCGCGAGATCGCCGGTCGCGAGCCGTGCGGCCGCCCGCAGCGTCGCGTCCGGCGTGCCGGCCGCGCCCGCCGCCTGCGTCAGCCCGGTCCGCGCGAGCGCGGCCAGCACCGCGCCGACGATCGCCAGCGCGATCCCCTCGCCGGCCACCCGCGTCGTGCTGAAAATGCCCGTCGCCATCCCCGCGCGCTCCTTCGGCACGACGCTCACCGACAGCCCGTCCATCAGCCCCCACGGCATGCCGGCGCCGACGCCGATCGCGAGCATCGGCGCGATCGCCGCGGGCCCCGCGCCGCCGCGCAACGCGATGCCCAGCCACACGAGCCCGGCCGCCGCGACGATGAGCCCGAGCCCCGAGATCACGCCGGCCGACAGCCAGCGCGTGAGCGTCGCCGCGACGAACGGCACGACCAGCATCGGCGCGGAGATCGCGAGCATCAGCCAGCCGGCGTCGATCTCGCTGAAGCCGTCGATGCCGATGAAGCGCAGCGGCAGCACGACGAGCAGCACGATGTAGCAGCAGCAGGTCGACACCGGCAGCACCTGCACGCCGACGAAGCGCGCGATGCGAAACAGCGACAGATCGAGCATCGGCCGCGCGACACGCGTCTCGATCGTCACGAACGCAGCCGCGCCAAGCGCCGCCCCGGCCAGCAGCGCGATCACGAGCGCGCTCGACCCGCCGCGCGCGGGCGCCTCGATCACGCCGAACGTGAACAGCGTCAGCGCGGCCGTGAACGCGGCCGTGCCCGGCCAGTCGAGCCCCGTCGCGTGCGGGTCGCGCGACTCGTGCATGCGCGGCAGCCCGAACACGAGCGACAACACGCCGGCCACCGCGCTCGTCATGAAGATCGCGCGCCAGCCGTAGTGCCCGATCAGGCCGCCGGCGAGCACGGGCCCGAACGCGAGCCCGATGCCGAAGGTCGTGCCGAGCAGGCTGAACGCACGCGTGCGCGCCGCGCCGTCGAACTCCTGCGCGAGCGCGGCGGTACCGCCGGCGAGCGCCGCGGCGGCCGCGAGCCCTTGCGCGGCGCGCAGCAGGTCGACCGCGAGCATCGACGGCGCGAACGCGAGCGCGACCGACATCAGCGTGAAGCCGCCGACGCCGATCGCGAACACGCGCTTGCGCCCGAACTGGTCGGCGAGCGCGCCCGACGCCATCAGGAGGCTGCCGAACGCGAGCATGAACGCGTTGGTGATCCAGTTCATCGCGACCGGGCTGCCGTGCAGGTCGCGGCCGATGGCCGGCGTCGCGACCGCGCCGCCCGAAAACGACAGCGGCAGCGCGACGGCGGCCATGCAGACGGCGGCCAGCACCCATGCGCGCCGGCGCGCCGACTGGGCCGAAACGGCCGATACAGGGTGATCCATCATCGCTCCTCGAAAAGCCGGCGCGGCTGCGCCGTCAGAGCGACAGAAGATAAATCCGATTCAATCCGCGAAAAACTACGCAAAGCTCCGCATATAACGGACTAAAATTCCGCAATTCCCGTGGCGCGAGCGTCGTCTTGCGCCCTTCGATTCGATGGAACGATGGAAAACCTCTCCGGCATCGTCGCGTTCGTCCGCACCGCCGAAGCGTTGAGCTTCGTCGCGGCCGGCCGTGCGCTCGGCATTTCGGCGTCGGCGGTCGGCAAGACGATCGCGAAACTCGAACAGTCGCTCGGCGTGCGCCTGTTCAACCGCACGACGCGACGCGTCACGCTCACCGACGAGGGACGACACTTCTACGAACGCTGCCAGCGGATCCTCGAGGATTTCCGCGATGCGGAAGCGGCCGTGACGGCGTCCGCGCAGCGCCCGCGCGGCAGGCTGCGCGTGAGCCTGCCGGTGATCGGCTACCGCTTCCTGCTGCCCGTACTGCCGGAATTCCGGCAGCGCTATCCGGACGTCGAGCTCGATCTCGATTTCAACGACCGGATGGTCGACGTCGTCGAGGGCGGGTTCGACGCGGTGATCCGCAGCGGCCCGCTGTCCGATTCGAGCCTGATGTCGCGGCGGCTCGGCCCGTTCGCGTTCGTGCTGTGCGCGACGCCCGCGTATCTCGCGCAGGCCGGCACGCCGCGCACGCCGCGCGACCTCGAGGCGCACGACTGCATACGCTACTGCTTCCCGACCACCGGCAAGCTGCAGGACTGGGCGCTCGCGGCCGACGACGGCACGCCGCTGAAGCTGCGCACCGCGATGACCTGCAACAACATGGAGGCGTTGCGCGGCACCGTGCTCGCGGGGCTCGGCATCGGCTACATGCCCGACTTCCTCGCGCGCGACGCACTCGAACACGGCGCGCTCGTCACCGTGCTCGACGACTACCGGATCGCGCCGGGGCAGTTCTCGATCGTGTGGCCGTCGAGCCGGCAGTTGTCGCCGAAGCTGCGCGTGTTCGTCGATTTCCTGTGCGAGCGGCTGTTCAGGTAGTCACGCCGCGCCGATCCGCCCGGCTTCCGCCGGCGGCGGCAGCGCATCGCTGTCGTCCTTCAGCCCCACGCCGGTGAGCCCGAGGCGGCGCGCATGCGTCATCAGGTAATGCAGCTTGTGCGCGGCTGCCGCATGCGGCAGCCCTTCGGGCCGCACGTTCGAGATGCAGTTGCGCAGCGCATCGTGGCAGCCGACTTTCGGCGCCCACGTCAGGTACACGCCGAGGCTGTCCGGCGAGCTGAGCCCCGGCCGTTCGCCGATCAGCATCGCGACGACCTTCGCGCGCAGCAGCTCGCCGATCTCGTCGCCGAGCGCGACGCGCGCCTGCTTCGCGACCACCACCGGCCCGACGCGCCAGCCGTCCGCGTCGAGCCGCGGCCGCACGGCCTGCAGCAGCGGCAGCGCCTGCTTCGCGGCCGCGAACGCCGACAGCCCGTCGCCGACCACGAACACGACGTCCGGCGCCTCGTCGAGCGCCGCGCCGTAGCCGGCCAGCAACCCGCGGCTGTCGTCCGACAGCTTGCGGCCGAGATCGGGCCGGCGCAGGTAATGGTCGCGATCCGGCGCGGCGCTCTGCACGCCGAGCGTCGGCAGCAGGCCGGCCGCCTCGATCTCGCGCCGCAGCGCGTCCGCATCGAGCGGCTGGTGCACCGCGTCGCGCGCCTGCGCATGCGACAGGTTGAAGGCCAGCAGCGGCGCGGTCGGCAGGCTGTTGCCCGCGCGGCCGAGCGCGATCCGCGCGTTCGTGAACGACTTCAGCTGCGCCCACGGATTCTTCTCGACGGCGTCGCTCATGCGGACACCCCCATCCAGTCGTTCGCCCCCGCGAGCAGCGGCACGCGTGCCGTCGCCGTGCGCAGCACGCCGTGCGCGTCGGCAATCTCCATCGTCTCCAGCCATTCCTCGAATTCCGGCGCGCGGCGCAGCCCGAGCACCTCGCGCACGTAGAGCTGGTCGTGGAACGACGTGCTCTGGTAGTTCAGCATCACGTCGTCCGCGCCCGGGATCCCCATGATGAAGTTGATGCCGGCCGCCCCGAGCAGCGTCAGCAGCGTGTCCATGTCGTCCTGGTCGGCTTCCGCGTGGTTCGTGTAGCAGATGTCGCAACCCATCGGCACGCCGAGCAGCTTCCCGCAGAAGTGATCCTCGAGCCCCGCGCGGATGATCTGCTTGCCGTCGTACAGGTATTCGGGGCCGATGAAGCCGACCACCGTGTTCACGAGGAACGGCTCGAACTTGCGCGCGACCGCATACGCGCGCACTTCGCAGGTCTGCTGGTCGACGCCGAAGTGCGCGTTCGCCGACAGCGCGCTGCCCTGGCCCGTCTCGAAATACATCAGATTGTTGCCGACGGTGCCGCGCTTCAGCGACAACGCGGCCTCGCGCGCCTCGCCGAGCAGGGCCAGCGAGATGCCGAAGCTCGCGTTCGCTTTCTCCGTGCCCGCGATCGACTGGAACACGAGATCGACCGGCGCGCCCTTCTCGATCGCCGCGATCGTGTTGGTCACGTGCGTGAGCACGCACGACTGGGTCGGCACGCCGTAGCGTTCGCGGAACGCGTCGATCATCGCGAGCAGCTTGACGATCGCCGCGAGGCTGTCGGTGGCCGGGTTGATGCCGATCATCGCGTCGCCGCAGCCGTACATCAGCCCGTCGAGCATCGACGCGGCGATGCCCTTCACGTCGTCGGTCGGGTGGTTCGGCTGCAGCCGCACCGACATCCGGCCGGCCAGCCCGACCGTGTTGCGAAAGCGCGTGACGACGCGGCGCTTGCGCGCGGCCGCGATCAGGTCCTGGTTGCGCATCAGCTTCGACACGGCCGCGACCATCTCGGGCGTGAGGCCCGGCGCGATCCGTTCGAGCGCCGCGCCGTCGGCCGCGGGCGACAGCAGCCAGTTGCGGAAATCGCCGACGGTGAGGTGCGAGATTTCCGCGAACGCCTGCGCGTCGTGATCGTCGATGATCAGGCGCGTGACCTCGTCGTCTTCGTACGGAATCACCGCCTCGTTCAGGAACGCCTTCAGCGGCACGCCCGCGAGCGCGATCTTCGCGGCCACGCGCTCCTCCTCGCTCGCCGCCGCGACGCCGGCGAGCTGGTCGCCGGAACGCAGCGGGCTCGCCTTCGCGAGCAGCGTCTTCAGGTCCGCGAAGCGGTACGTGCGCGGACCGATCGTCTCCGTATAGGACATCTGCGAGCCTCCTTGCCCATCCTTGCCAAAAGCCGACGGCGCGCCCGTTCGACGGGGCGCGCCGGATGCCGTCAGAAACGGCCTGCCATCTTCACGCTGCTCACTCCTCCAGCAGCGCGTCGCCCGGCGCACTCGCCCGCTGCGAACGCGTCGCGAGGAAGTACGCGTAGCCGACCGCGAGGAAGCCGACGAATACCAGCGCGACCAGCCCGTTGAAATACACCATCGTGCCGAGACAGACGAGCGCGGCCAGGATCGCGAACGCCGGGAAGATCGGGTACATCGGCGCGCGGAACGGCCGCGCCATGTTCGGCTGCGTGCGGCGCAGCTTGAACAGCGACGCCATGCTCACGATATACATCACGATCGCGCCGAATACCGACATCGTCACGATGTTCGCGGTCAGCGTCTGCCCGCCGAACTGGATCAGCTCGTCGCTGTAGATCGCCGCGATGCCGACCACGCCGCCCGCGAGAATCGCGCGATGCGGGGTCTTGAAGCGCGGATGGACCTTGCCGAGCCATTCGGGCAGGTAGCCCTCGCGGGCCAGCGCGAAGATCTGGCGCGAATAACCGAGGATGATCCCGTGGAACGACGCGACGAGCCCGAACAGCCCGAGCCACACGAGCATGTGCATCCAGCCGCTGTTCGCGCCGACGATGTACTTCATCGCCTGCGGCAGCGGATCGTTGATGTTCGCGAGCTTGGTCCAGTCGCCCGCGCCGCCGGCGAACACCATCACGCCGATCGCGAGCGCGACGAGCGTCAGGATCCCGGCGACGTACGCGATCGGAATCGAGCGCTTCGGGTTCTTCGCTTCCTCGGCGGCCATCGCGACGCCTTCGATCGCGAGGAAGAACCAGATCGCGAACGGGATCGCCGCGAACATCCCGTGGAACGCGCCCACGCTGAAATGATCGGCGCCCGACCAGCCGCCCTTCGCGAAGTTGCTCCACGCGAAGCCCGGCGACACGACGCCCATGAACACCAGCAGCTCGAAGATCGCGAGCAGCGTGACGACGAGCTCGAAGGTCGCCGCGATCTGCACGCCGACGATGTTCAGCGCCATGAACACGAGATACGCGCCCATCGCCGCGTGCTTCGGCTCGAGGCCGGGGAACTGCACGTGCAGGTACGCGCCGATCGCGAGCGCGATCGCGGGTGGCGCGAAGACGAACTCGACGAGCGTCGCGGCGCCGGCGAGATAACCGCCGGTCGGGCCGAACGCGCGGCGCGCATAGGCGAACGGGCCGCCGGCATGGGGGATCGACGTCGTCAGCTCGGTGAAACTGAAGATGAAGGTCGTGTACATCGCCGCGACGAACAGCGCGGTGATGACGAAGCCCAGCGTGCCGGCGCTCGCCCAGCCATAGCTCCAGCCGAAGTATTCGCCGGAAATCACGAGGCCGACCGCGATGCCCCACAGTTGCCAGGTCCCGAGCGTCTGCTGCAGCGCGGGCTGGCCGGACTTGGCGCCGGCGGCGGGCCGGCCATTCGACTCTGCTTTCATCGGACATTCTCCTCAAGGGCGCCGGGCCTTGCCGGCCCGCGCGACTGAGAATCGATGCTAGAGAGTCATTAAACGACGTGTTATCGAAATTCGGCAAAGATCGCGGCTGACATTTCGCTGACGGAAACGCCGGCCGCGCGGGTTGCAACGGCGATCCGGCCGCACGACGCGGGCCGGATCGCCCGTGCTTACTGGCCGCCGCCGCGCTGGTTGAACCAGCGGTCGAGCAGCTTGCCGGCTGCCTCGCGGCCGCCGAGGCCGAACGACAGCGCCACGGCCACCGCGATCGCGCCGAGCACGAGGCCGAACGCGAGCTGGACGATCTCGTTCGCGATGCCCATCGCGCGCAGCCCCATCGCGAACACGAGACCGAGGATCGCGAATTGCGCGATGCGCGCGAACAGCACGCTGTGTTCGCGGTCGGCCTGCTCGAGCACGCGGCGCGCGAGGCCCGCGAGCCACACGCCGATCACGAGGATCACGCCGCCCATCAGCACGTGGCCGCCGAATTCGATGAACAGCGTGACGACGTCGCGCACCTGCGAGAAACCGAGCCGGTTCGCGGCTTCGACCGACGCGAACAGCATCGCGAAGAACACGATCAGCCGTGCGACCAGCACCGACGGCTGCAAGATGCCCGAGAACACGCGCTCGACGCCGAGCACCGCCGGCAGCCCGTCGGCGCCCGCGGCTTCGAGCAGCTTCTGCGCGAGCGACGCGACGAAGCGCGCGAAGTAGAACGTGACGACCACGATCACGATCGCCGCGACGATGTCCGGCACCGCGCCGAGGAACTGGTTCAGCATGTTGGTCGCGGGAATCGAGATCGCCTCGATCTTCAGCGCGTCGAGCGCGGAGATCAACGTCGGCACGAACACGAACACGTAGACGATCGTGCCGATCAGGCTCGACACGCGCACGGGCGTCGGGCTGTCGAGGCGCTGCGTGAGGCGATCGGCGCCGGCGGCGACCAGCAGGTTCGTCACGAGGCCGCGCAGCACGCGCGCGACGACCCAGCCGACGAAGCCGATCACCGCGGCCGCGAACAGGTTCGGCACGATCGCGAGCAGCTTGTCGACCATCCCCTGCACCGGCGACAGCAGCCCCGACAGCGCGAACGACGCGAGGATCGCCGGCAGGAACATCAGGATCACGAGCCAGAACAGCACATCGCCGAGATAGCCGCTCATCGGCTGCATGCCGGCGCCTTCGGACAGCTTGTCGTCGATCCGGCTGGCCTTCAGCGCGCGGTTCGCGAGGCTGCGCAGCAGCGACGCGATGAGCCACGCGATCAGCGTCAGCGCCGCGCCGCCGATCAGGTTCGGCAGGTAGTTGACGATGTGCGTGACGAGCAGCGAGAACGGATTGGAAACCGCATACAGATTGAGCACGTTGAAGATGCCCACCGCGGTGACGAGCAGCACGAGCCAGAACAGCCCGCCGGCGATGATGCGCTCGACGCACGCGCCCTGGCCGGTGCTGTCGCTGATCCGCTTGTCGACCTTCAGCGCACTGAGCAGGCGCAGCGCGCCGGCCCGCACCACCACCGCGATCAGCCAGCCGATCACCAGGATGCCGATCGCGCCGGCGATCTTGGGCAGGTATCCGCCTAGCGTGCTCTGCAGCGACGTGATGAAGCTGGAAGCATCCATTTCTTCTTCTCCCGAAAACGTGGTGTTGCGATTGAACATCGACGAACTACCTGCGTACTTCGAAAAGCGTGCGGCCCTGTCCGAGCAACTTACCCGAGAAAAATGACGCGATCACCCGATTTCACCGTCTTTAACTTTAGTCATTGATTGCGGAGGGGCAAGACCCCATTTCGGCGAAAATAAAAAGGGGCGGATTCAGGGCGGCTACGCATTTCCGCAAGATTTGTCCATCGCGCCCGTGCTACCGTGGTTTCCGTTCTCGCCCCGGACCCGTCGATGACAGCCGAAACGAAAACCGACCGCCCCGCGTGGCGCCGCTATGCGGCAAGCGTGGCGCGCGTTCACGAAACCATCCTCGCGCACCTCGATGGCCCGCTCGACCTGAACCGGCTCGCCGGAGTCGCGTGCCTGTCGCCGTATCACTGGCAACGCGTGTACCGCGCGCTGTACGGCGAGTCGATCGTGCTGACGATACGGCGGATGCGCATCGTGCGCGCGTCCGAGGATCTCGTGTGCACCGCGCGGCCGATCGACGAGATCGCGCGGCGCGCGGGCTACGGTTCGGCGCACGCGTTCGCGCGGGCATTCCGCGACGCCTACGGCGTGCCGCCTGCCCAGCACCGGCGCACGGGCGTGCACCGGCCGATCTACCCGCTACAGAGAGGAGAGGAAGACATGTTCAAGCATGAGGTCGAGATCCGGCGCCTGCCGGAACTGCGTGGCTACGCGGTCGCGCACACCGGCGCTTACCTGAAGGTCGGCGATGCGTTCGGGCGGATCGGCGCGTGGGTCGGACAGCACGGGCTGATCGGCCCGGGCGCGAAGATGATCGGCATTTTCTACGACGATCCGGACACGACGCCCGAAGCGCAGTTGCGCGCGAAGGTGTGCTTCATGCCGGCCGACGGCGCGCCGGACGTCGAGCCCGCGCCGCCGGTCGAACGCGCGACGGTGGCCGGCGGCGAGTACGCGGTGCTGCTGCATACGGGGCCGTATGCGGACCTGAAGACGGCCTACCAGTGGCTCTACGGCGACTGGCTGCGTCACTCGGGCCGCGAAGCCGCCGACGCGCCGCCGTTCGAGCTGTACCTCAACACGCCGATGGATGCGGCGCCGGCCGACCTGCGCACCGAGATCTACCTGCCGTTGCGCTGATCGACAGGCCGCCGGGCCCGCCGTGAAACGACGCGCGCCGGCCGATGATCATGCGCGCAGGCGTGTTAAGTCGCCTGCGTCCCGCACCCGGGACAGAAACGCGCGTCGGCCGCCAGCGCCGTGTGGCAACGGCTGCAGGCCCGGCTGCGTTGGGCCGCGCCGCACTGCGCGCAGAAGCGCGCATCGGCCGCATTCAGCGCGCCGCAGCCCGCGCACGCGAGCTGGCTCAGCGGCAGGTTGCCGCCCTGGCCGCCGTTCGACGCGTCGGCCGGCGCCTGCCAGCCCCAGCCGTGGCGATCCCGGCCGCGTGCATCGTGGCCGCCGTGCCCGTCACGACGCTGGTCGCCGTGATGCCCGCCGCCGTGGCCACCGCTGCCGTGCCCGCCGCCATGACCACTGCCGTGGCCGCCCAGGATCCGTTTCAGAAAGCTCATCGCCCGCTCCTCAACGCTTGGCCGGTGCGCCGCCGAACGCCCCGGAGGACGACAGCAGCCGCAAGCCGTTGGCCACGACGATCAGGCTCGCGCCCGCGTCGGCAAAGACCGCCATCCACATCGTGCCGAGCCCCGCGACCGTGAGGCCGAGGAACACGACCTTCACGCCGAGCGCGAAGCCGATGTTCTGCACCAGCACGCGGTGCGTCGCACGCGACAGCCGCACGAATGCGGGAATCTTGCGCAGGTCGTCGTCCATCAGCGCGACGTCGGCCGTCTCGATCGCGGTGTCCGTGCCCATCGCGCCCATCGCGAAGCCGATGTCGGCACGCGCGAGCGCCGGCGCATCGTTGATCCCGTCGCCAACCATCCCGACCGCGCCCGCGCCGCCGGCCGACAGCGCCTCGACCGCCGCGAGCTTGTCTTCCGGCAACTGGTTGCCGCGCGCGTCGTCGATGCCGGCCTCCTGCGCGATCGCCTGCGCGGTGTGCGGGTTGTCGCCCGTCAGCATCGCGGTGCGGATGCCGAGCGCGTGCAGATCGGCGATCGCTTCGCGGCTCGTGTCCTTGATCGTGTCGGCCACCGCGAAGATGCCGAGCACGCGCACGTCGTCGACCAGCACCACGACGCTCTTGCCCTGGCGCTCCAGCGCGTCGAGCTTCGCTTCGAGGGCCGTCGAGCAACGCTCCAGCTCCTCGACGAGCCGATGGTTGCCGAGCCAGTAGCGCGTGCCGTCGATCGTGCCGCGCACGCCGCGCCCGACGATCGCTTCGAAGTCCTGCACATCGGCGAAGGCCGTCGTGCCGGCATCGCGCGCCGCGGCCGCGATTGCCTGCGACACCGGGTGATCGGAGCGCGCCGCGAGGCTCGCGCCGAGATGCCGCACGCGCGCCGCATCGGCGTCGTCCGCATGCAGGTCGAAGTCGGTCTGCACCGGCTTGCCGTGCGTGATCGTGCCGGTCTTGTCGAGCGCGAGCCACGCGAGCTTGCGCCCTTCTTCCAGGTAGACGCCGCCCTTCACGAGAATCCCGCGCCGCGCGGCCGCCGCGAGCCCCGACACGATCGTCACCGGCGTCGAGATCACCAGCGCGCACGGGCACGCGATCACGAGCAGCACCAGCGCGCGGTAGATCCAGTCCTGCCACGCGCCGCCCATGACGATCGGCGGCACCACCGCGACCAGCAATGCAACCGCGAACACGATCGGCGTGTAGACGCGCGCGAACTGGTCGACGAAGCGCTGCGTCGGCGCCTTCGCGCCCTGCGCTTCCTCGACCGCGTGGATGATCCGCGCGAGCGTCGAGTTCGCCGCGACGGCCGTCACGCGGTATTCGAACGAGCCCGATTCGTTGATCGTGCCCGCGTACACGGCGTCGCCGGTCGCCTTTTCGACGGGCAGGCTCTCGCCGGTGATCGGCGCCTGGTTGACCGTCGAGCGGCCCGCGACGACCTCGCCGTCCAGCCCGATCCGCTCGCCCGGCTTCACGCGGACGACCGCGCCGAGCGCGACCTGCGCGGCCTCGATCGTACGCCACGCGCCGTCGGCCTGCCGCACGGTCGCGGTATCCGGCGCGAGCTGCATCAGGCCCTGGATTGCGTTGCGCGCGCGGTCGAGCGACTTCGCCTCGATCAATTCGGCGATCGTAAACAGCACCATCACCATCGCGGCTTCCGGCCACTGGCCGATCGCCATCGCACCCGTCACCGCGATGCTCATCAGCGCGTTGATGTTCAGGTTGCCGTTGCGGATCGCGATCCAGCCCTTCTTGTACGTGGTGAGCCCGCACGCGAGCACCGCGGCGAGCGCGAGCGCCGCCGCGAGCCATACCGGCAGCCCGGCCCACGTCGCGCCTTCGGATGCGATCGCGGCGACGCCGGCCAGCGCCAGCGGCCACCACGGCTTCGCGGGCGCGTCGGCGACGCGCGGCGCCGGTGCGTCGGCCGTCGCGGCCTCGGGCGTCATCCCGAGCGTGCGGATCGCGCTTTCGATCGCCGGCTGCGCGCCGGGCACGTGCTCGACGGTCAGCATCCGCTGCATCAGGTTGAATTCGAGCGCCGACACCTCGTCCATCCCGCCGAGCTTCTTGCGGATCAGCGTTTCCTCGGTCGGGCAGTCCATCTGCATGATCCGGAACGCGGAGCGCACATGACCCGACGCGGTCGCCTGCGCGACCGGCAGCGGCGCGAGCGTCAGCGCGGCAGGCGCGCAGCAGTCGCCGGCCGCGTGGTCGTGGTCGTGGTCGTGGTCGTGGTCGTGGTCGTGGTCGTGGTCGTGGTCGTGGTCGTGGTCGTGACCGGCATGGTCATGCGCGGCGTGGTCGTGCGAACACGTCGCGCCGTGCTGATGCGCGTCGTCGTGCGAATGATCGTGATCATGGTCGCGGCCGCGCGAGACAACCTCGCCGTGCGCGCGCTCGCCAGCCGCCGGCGCCGCATCGGCAACGGTCGCCGTCTGCGTGTCGCGCGGGTCGGCGCAGCATGCATCGGCGCCGCCGGCATGACGGTGTCGCGGGTCGCGGGTACGCTGGGCGTCGGTCATGACAACCTCCTCAATGGCTTTCAATGGCTTGACGGAGTACAGTTAACACCCTGAAGCCACTACAAGGTCAACCCTTACACGGGAGAAAGGCATGAAGATTGGCGAACTGGCCAAGGCGGCCCGCTGCACCCCCGAGACGATCCGTTTCTACGAAAAAGAGGGGCTGATGCCGGATGCGGAGCGCACCGACTCGAACTACCGCAACTACACCGACGTGCACGTCGAACGGCTGCGCTTCATCCGCAACTGCCGCGCGCTCGACATGGCGCACGACGAAATCCGCGCGCTGCTGCGGCTCACCGACACGCCGGCCGACCGCTGCGATTCGATCAATTCGCTGCTCGACGATCACATCGGACACGTCGATGCGCGCCTCGCGGAACTCACGCATCTGCGCGACCAGCTCACCGAATTGCGCCGCCAGTGCGTCGGCGAACATTCGGTCGAGGATTGCGGCATCGTGCATGGTCTCGCGACGATGGAAACCGTCGCGCCGGCCGCGAAGCGATCGCACCTCGGCTGAAACCCTTGTGAAATAAGATAGTCTGGTTGAGAATAGTTATATTCTGACTAGATATAAATTAACTATTCATGTCTACGAGTCGTCCGTCCCCGCTCGCGCTGGCCGTCCTTGCGACGCTCACCGAAACGCCGATGCATCCGTACGGGATGCTGCAGCAACTGAAGGCCCGCGGATACGACGAAGTCGTCAACGTGCGGCAGCGCACGAGCCTCTACCAGACGATCGACCGGCTGCTGCGCGACGGGCTGATCGCCGTGCACGACACCGAGCGCGACGGGGCATTTCCGGAACGCACGCTGTATGCGCTGACCGAAGCCGGGCACACGGCGGGGCAGGCGTGGCTGCATGCGCTGCTCGCGGAGCCCGCGCGCGAATTCCCGGTGTTCGGCGCCGGTCTCGCGTTCCTGCCGCTGCTCGACGCCGACGACGCGCGCCACCAGCTCGAGCTGCGGATCGCGCGGCTCGACGCCGAGCGCGAACGGCTGGAAGGGCTGCGGGCCACCGCGCAGGCCGACCAGGTGCCGCGCCTGTTCCTGCTGCAGAACGAACATGCGCTGGTGTTGCTCAATGCGGAGCTCGACTGGACGCGCAGCGTCGTCGAACACCTGAAGATCGGCGCGCTGCGCTGGGTGGACGGCTGACGTACCTATCTCGCCGGTCGCTTCCCGTCGGTCACGGGAATCGACCGCGTCAAAGCACCTTGCCGGGATTGAGGAGGCCGTGCGGGTCCAGCGCGGCCTTCAGGCGCCGCATCAGCCCGATTTCCGCGTCGCTGCGCGTATGCGCGAGATAAGCGCGCTTGAGCACGCCGATCCCGTGCTCGGCCGATACCGAGCCGCCCATGTCGCGCACCACCGCGTACACGCCGTGATCGAGCGCCTCGAGGTCCGCCGCGGTCATCCCGGCCAGCGATACGCCGATATGCACGTTGCCGTCGCCGACATGACCGAAGAACAGGCACGTGACGTCCGGCCAGCGCGCCCGCAGCGCCGCCTCGCAGCGCCCGGCGAACGTGCCGAGCTCGCCCGTCGGCAAGCTCACGTCGAAATTGACGAGATGCGGCAGCGCATCGATCGCCAGGCCTTCGCGCAACGTCCACAGGTCGCGCGCCTGCCGCTCCGACGTCGCGAGCACCGCGTCGTCCACCAGCCCCGCGTCGAACCCCGCCGCGAGGCCCGATTCCAGCGCCTGGCGCGCATCGCCGCCCGGCGCGCTCGTCGCGCATTCGATCAGCACCGCGAAGCCGCCTTCGCCCGCGAACGGCGCCGTGACGTCCGGCGTGTGACGCGCGACGTAGTCGTAGAACGCCGGCCACATCGCCTCGAAGCTGACGACTTCCGGCAGCGTGCGCACGCGGTTCCACAGCTCGACCACCGCGTCGTAGTCGCGCACGCGGCACAGCGCGGTGGCCGGCGCCGCGAGCAGCGGGTGCAGCCGCAACACCACGCGCGTGACGACGCCGAGCGTCCCCTCGCTGCCGATGAACAGCTGCTTCAGGTCATAACCCGCGTTGTTCTTCAGCATGCGGTTCATCGACGAGACGATCGTGCCGTCCGCGAGCACGGCTTCGAGCCCGAGCACCTGCTCGCGCATCATCCCGTAGCGGATCGCGCGCGTGCCGCCCGCATTGGTCGCGAGCATGCCGCCGATCTGGCATGAACCCCGCGCGCCGAGATCGACGCCGAACGTGAAGCCCGCCGCTTCCGCGGTTTCCTGCACCGTCTGCAGCGGCGTCCCGGCGCGCACGGTCATCGTGCCGGACGCCGCGTCGATCGCTTCGATACCGGCAAAACGTTCCATCGACAGCACGACCTCGCCGCCGAGCGCGACCGCGCCACGCGCGAGCCCGGTCAGTCCGCCCTGCGGCACGACCGGCAGCCCGAGCCGCGTGCACAGCGCGAGCGTGCGCGACACGTCGTCGACGCTGCGCGGGCGCACCAGCGCGCGCGGCCGCACGCCGGCCGGCTCGTTGTACGCGGTGAAGTAACGCGGATCGATCTCGGCGGAACGCGTAACCAGCGCATCGCCCAGTTCCGCGACGAGCACGGCGTCGGGCGCCTCGCCCGGCTGCGCGCCGCCGCGCGGTTCGCCGCCCGCGGCCGCCGTCTCCCGGTTCTGCATCGTGCGGCCCGCTTACTTGGTCGAAATATCGATATCGCCGAAATACTTCAGGCCGAGCGACTTCACCGTGCCGTCCGCCTTCAGCTTGTCGATCGCCGCGTCGAGCTTCGCCTTCAGTGCGTCGTCGCCCTTGCGCAGGCCGAATGCGATCCCGCTGCCGAGGATCCTGTCGTCGTGCACCGGCTGGCCGACGAACGAGAAGCCCTTGCCGTCCGGGCGCGACAGGAAGCCGCGCTGGCCGGACGGTGCGAGCACGAGCGTCGCGTCGAGGCGGCCCGCCACGAGATCCGCGTACGCCTGGTTCTGGTCCTGGTACGCGACGATCGCGACGCCCGCCGGTTCCCAGTGCGCCTTCGCGAAGGTTTCCTGGATCGATGCCTGCAGCACGCCGACGCGCTTGCCCTTCAGCGATTCGGGCGTCGGCAGCAGGCCGCTGCCGGTGCGCGCGATCAGCTGGGTCGGCACGCGATAGATGATCGTCGTGAAGTCGATCGTCTGGCGCCGCTGCTCGGTCGCGTTCATCGCCGAATTGATCGCGTCGAACTTGCGGCCCTTCAGTGCGGGAATCAGCCCGTCGAACGACGTCTCGACCCATTTGCACGACAGCTTCGCCGTCTGGCAGACGGCATTGCCGACGTCGATGTCGAAGCCCTGCAGGTCGCCGTTCGGCGCTTTCGATTCGAACGGCGGGTATTGCGCTTCAAGGCCGAAACGCAGCGTCTGCGCGTCGGCGAGCGCCGCGCCGGAGCCGATTGCGCAAGCAAGTGCGAACGCGAGTTTCAGGGTGGCCGTGTGCTTCATCGTGATCTCCAGTGTCTGGTCGATGCGACGGGCCCGTCGCCGGGTGCCCGTCGCCGGTTTTCCTACAGCGAACGCAGCCGCCGCGCGCCTTCGACCAGCGTCGCGTCGTCCTTCGAAAAACTGAGCCGGATCACGCCGGCATCGGTGCCGTCGGTGTAGAACGCCGACAGCGGAATCGTCGCGACACGCGCGTCGCGGATCAGGCGCAGCACGAAATCGCTGTCGCTTTCGTCCGAGAAGTGACGGAAGCGCGCGAGCATGAAGAACGAGCCTTCGCTCGGCAGCAGTTCGAAACGCGAACCGGCCAGCTCGCGCGCGAGCAGGTCGCGCTTGGCCTGGTAGAACGCCGACAGGCCGAGATAGCTGTCCGGCCGCGCGAGGATCTCCGCGAACGCGACCTGCATCGGCGTGTCGGCCGAGAACACCATGAACTGGTGGACCTTGCGGATCTCGTCCATCAGTTCGGCCGGCGCGAGGCAATGGCCGACCCGCCAGCCGGTCACGTGGAACGACTTGCCGAACGACGACACGATCACGCTGCGCTCGGCCAGCTCGCGATGGCGCGCGACGCTCTGGTGCTGCGCGCCGTCGAACACGACGTGCTCGTAGACCTCGTCGGACAGCACGACGATGCCCGTATCGCGCGTGAGCTGCGCGAGCCGGTCGAGATCGTCGGCCGAGAACACGGTCGCGGTCGGGTTGTGCGGCGTGTTGACGATGATCATCCGCGTGCGCGGCGTGATCGCGGCAGCCACTTCATCCCAGTTCACGCGGAAATGCTCGGGCGACAGCTTGATCGCGACCGGTGTCGCGCCCTGCAGCCGCACGATCGGCGCATAACTGTCGAACGACGGCTCGAAATAGATCACCTCGTCGCCCGGATGCACGAGCGCGCTGATCGCCGCGTAGAGCCCCTCGCTCGCGCTCGCGATCACCGTGATCTCGGTCGCCGGGTCGTAGCGCGCGCCGTACAGCGCTTCCGTCTTCTCGGCGAGCCGCTCGCGCAGCGCCATCACGCCGGCCATCGGCGCGTACTGGTTGTGCCCGTCGCGCATCGCGCGCGCGACGCCTTCGACGAGCGCCGGATCGGGCGCGAAATTCGGCGCGCCCTGCGACAGGTTCAACGCGTCGTGTTGGGCAGCCAGTTGGCCGATCACCGTGAAGATCGTCGTCCCGACGTCGGGCAGTTTCGAACGGGGCGCCGTGGCGCTTCGCATGACTCCTCCTTCTGATGTCCTTCGGGCGGGCCCGCGTCACGCGCGGCCCTCCGTCTGCCGCATGATTTAGCCCGAGCCAATATCGGCGGACAATCGAAAGTTCGTCATGGCGTCCATGCATTTTCCTCATGGCTCACCGGGAGAAGCACGCAACGGCAAGGCTGGTGGGCGGGCCCGACATGCGAATCAGGCATTTCCCGTGGCGCTACGCATCCGCCGCCGCCAGGTACGCGAGCAGCACGGCCCGCAGTTCGCGGCGCTGCGCGGCGAAATCGAGCGCGGGCCCGAGCGTCAGCAAGGCCTGCGACAGCCCGCCGTAGCAGATCGTCTGGGCCATCCGCGCGAGCCCGTCGAGCCGCGCGGCCGGCGGCGGATCGGCCGCCTGGGCCAGCGCGTCGCGCCACAGCGCGACATACGCGTCGTAATGCCGGCGGTACGCGGCCAACGGCGAGACCTGCCGCTCCAGCACGAACAGCGCGCCCCACAGCGCCGCATCGGCGGCGATCGCGTCGACCTGCAGGTCGACCAGCGCGGCGGCGAGTTCGGCCCGCGGTGCGCCGCGCAGCCGCTCGACCGCATCGCGCAGCCGGTCGGCCAGCGCCTGCACGCGACGGTGGATGCAGAGCGCCGCAAGGCTCTGCTTGTCGCCGAAATACTCGTAGAAGGTGCCGATGCTCACGCCTGCGACGGCCGCGATCTCGCGGATCGTCGCCTTTGCATAGCCGCGTTCGAGCAAAAGCTGAACGAACGCCTGCTGCAGCGCATCGGAGCTCGCCTGCGCGCGCGACTGGCGCGGCCGGCGGCGCAATGCGGGCGCGGGTTGCGCCGCCGGCTGGCCGGGCGGCGCCGGAACCTGAACATGTCGCGGCGGCATATTTGCTACTCTGAAATCGGCAGGGAATACGTTTTACCGGGCGCCCGAAGCCGTGCCGAAGCGCGCGCCGCGCGGCATGGCGCCGGCTGCCCGCGAAGCATGAGACCGGAGACACACGCGATGACCGAATCGACTCACGCCGTCACGAACCAGGTCGACGAACTGGTCGACTATAACCTCTTCGCGACGGATCTCGCGCTACGCGACGCGCTCGCCCGGGCAGGCGCCGACTGGGCCATGCCGCAGCTCGATGCGTACGGCGCGTGGCTCGGCCGCGCCGACACCGCGCGGCTCGCCGACGAAGCGAACCGCCACGCGCCGGAACTGAACACGTTCGACCGGCGCGGCCGCCGCATCGACCGCGTCGATTTCCACCCGGCCTGGCACGCGCTGCTCGGCCAGTACCGCCACGAAGGCTTCGTGTCGCTCGCGTTCCGCGAGTCGCGCCGCGGCCGCTGGGCCGCGACCGCCGCCGGCTTCTACCTGCACGGCCAGATCGAGGCCGGCACGCTGTGCCCGGCCACGATGACGCAGGCCGCGATTCCCGTGCTGCAGAAGGAACCGGCGCTGTGGGGCCTGCTGCGCGACAAGCTCTATAGCGACGATTACGATCCGCGCGACGTGCCGGTCGCCGACAAGCGCTCGATCTGGTTCGGCATGGGCATGACCGAGAAACAGGGCGGCTCCGACGTGCGCGCGAACACGACGCTCGCCACGCCGGTCGGCGCGGGCGGGCGTGGCGCCGAATACCGGTTGCGCGGCCACAAGTGGTTCTTCTCCGCGCCGATGTGCGACGCGCACCTCGTCGTCGCACGCACCGAGGCCGGCAGCCCGTCGTGCTTCTACGTGCCGCGCTGGCGGCCGGACGGCACGAAGAACGCGGTCGAGATCCAGCGGCTGAAGAACAAGGTCGGCAACCGCAGCAACGCCAGCAGCGAGATCGAGCTGAACGACGCGTGGGGCATCATGCTCGGCGACGAAGGCCGCGGCATTCCGACCATCATCGAGATGGCCACCTACACGCGGCTGAACTGCGTGCTCGGCAGCGCGGCGATGCTGCGTCAGGGCGTCGTGCAGGCGATCGCGTACACGCGCCAGCGCCACGCGTTCGGCCGCGCGCTCGCCGAGCAGCCGCTGATGCGCACCGTGCTCGCCGATCTCGCGCTCGAAAGCGAAGCCGCGCTGTCGCTCGCGATGCGTCTGGCCGACGCGTTCGAACGCGACGACTCGCCGCGCGAGCGCGCATGGAAGCGGATCGTCACGCCCGCCGCGAAATTCTGGGTCTGCAAGCGCGCGGTCGAGTTGACCGGCGAGGTGATGGAAGTGTTCGGCGGCAACGGCTACGTCGACGACGGCCCGATCGCGCGGCTGTTCCGCGAGGCGCCCGTCAACTCGATCTGGGAGGGCTCGGGCAACGTGATGTGCCTCGACGTGCTGCGCGCGGTGTCGCGCGAGCCCGACGCGGCCGCCGCGCTGTTCGACGAACTCGCCGACCTAGGCGCGGGCGAACCGCGCATCCGCGCGGCGCTCGACGCGCTGCGCGCGATGCTCGCCGCGCCGGCCGACACGCTCGAAGCATCGGCCCGCGTGTTCGCGCAGGGGCTCGCGCTTGTCGCGCAGGCGTGCCTGCTGCGCCGCGATGCGCCGGCGGCCGTCGCCGACGCGTTCGTCGCGACCCGGCTCGCCGCGCCCGACTGGGGCCGCATCGCGGGCGGCTTCGATCCGCATGCGATCGACGTCGCCGCGCTGCTGCAGCGCGCCTACCCGGCCTGACGCCGGTCCGTTCACCCTTGTTCACCCGCGTTCGCCTTCGTTCGCCCGCCCGGAGCCCCGATGAACCTCGTCGCCGCCCTCGACCGCGCCGCTCGTGCGACGCCCGACAAGCCGTTCCTCGTCAACGAATCCGCGACGATCACCTATGCCGCCGCACACGAGCGCTCGCACCGCGCGGCGGCCGTGCTGAGCGCGCTCGGCGTCGCGGCCGGCGACCGCGTCGCCGCGATGTGCTTCAACACACCGGCCTTCGTCGACTTGATGTTCGGCGCATGGCGGCTCGGCGCGGCGTTCGTGCCGATCAACCACAAGCTGCAGGCACCGGAAGTCGACTACGTGCTCGAGCACAGCCGCTGCAAGGCGCTGCTGTTCGACGTGGCGCTCGCGCCGGTGGTCGAGCGCCTCGCGCATCCCGCGCGGCGGCTCGTGACCGAGGGCGAACTCGACGGCGTGCCGAACTTCGACACGATGTGCATGACGCGTGACGCCCTCGCGGGGATCGAACCGGCCGACGGCGACATCGCGCAGATTCTCTACACGTCCGGCACGACCGGCCGCCCGAAAGGCTGCGTGCACAGCCATCGCACCGTGACGCTCGCGGCGATGCAGGCGGCGCTCGCGACCGGCATCGGCCGCAACGAGCGCACGCTGATGGCGATGCCGATCTGGCATTCGTCGCCGCTGAACAACTGGTTCGGCGGCACGCTGTTCGCGGGCGGCACCGTCGTGCTGATGCGCGAATACCATCCGCTGCGCTTCCTGCAAACCATCGAGCGCGAACGCGTGACACTGTATTTCGGCGCGCCGGTGTCGTACACGCTGCCGCTCGACACGGTCGACGGCTTCGGCGCGTTCGACCTGTCGAGCGTGCGCGCGTGGCTGTACGGCGGCGGCCCGATCGGCGCCACGCAGGCCGAACGGCTCGCGCAGGCGTATCGCAGCCATGCGTTCTTCCAGGTGTACGGGATGACCGAAACGGGCCCGGCCGGCACGACACTGTATCCGGACGAGCAGATCGCGAAGGCCGGCTCGATCGGCCGCCAGGGCGGCCCGGGCGTCGACCTGCGCGTCGTGCGGCTGGACGGCATCGACGCGCGGCCGGGCGAGACCGGCGAGATCTGGCTGAAGGCCGACTGCATGATGCTCGGCTATCTCGACGACGCGGCCGCGACGGACGCGGCGTTCGCGCCGGACGGCTGGTATCGCACCGGCGACATCGCGCGGATCGATCAGGATGGCTACCTGTTCATCGTCGACCGGCTGAAGGACATGATCGTGACCGGCGGCGAGAACGTCTATTCGAAGGAAGTGGAGGACGTGCTCGGCGCGCACCCCGACATCGCCGAGGCGGCCGTCGTCGGGGCCCCGCATCCCGACTGGGGCGAGACGGTCGTCGCGCACGTCGTGCTGCGCGCGAATGCGGCGCCCGACGCGGAGGCGCTGCGCGCGTTCTGCCGCGAGCGGCTGGCCGCGTACAAGATTCCGCGCGAATTCACGTTCGCGCAGGCGCTGCCGCGCACGCCGACCGGCAAGCTGCAGAAGTTCCTGCTGCGCGTGCGCGGGGATTAAGTACCTGAGGTTTGGTCAAGGCACTCGCAACTCGTGCACTCCTATTCCACTTGCCGACAGCTTTCATCCAGGTCGGAAGCGGCGCCATTCCCCCGTCCACGGCATCCGTTGGTTACGGTCTGCGTTTTCCGAATCCCTCCGGCATCCGGTGATCGAAGCGTGCTTCACGCGCTGCAAGAAAGCACCCAACCGCGCCATCGCATCGGCTCATTTCAGCATGCGTGGTCGATCCAAAGGATGATATGAAACGAGTAATAAAACTTTAGGATAACAAATCATACTCGTCCGATTGATCAATGGTTCTTGTCTGAAATAGCGTCTCTAAGCCGGTCATTCCATTTACCGAGACAGGGACGCACGATGAAAAACGAACACAAAGCACCGACCCATCTTTTTGCCACCGTTGGCTCACTCACCGAACGTGGCGGACGCGTCACGACTGCAACCAGCGGCCTGACCCTGGCTGGGCTGGAGGTAGCCCGCGTCGGAGACGTGGTGACCTACGACGACGGTAGCGAGGCCGTGATCATCGATGGGGCGGGAAACAACCATAGCGAGGGCAAGCCCTTCGCGTTGGTCGGCAGCCGATTGAGCAACGGCGATCGCATTACCGAAACGCTGCGCACCTCATTGGGCATTCACGTACGCGAGCGGCAAAGCGTTGCTGGACTGTTCGATCCGACCTACGTGCCGCCGCCCGCAGCGCCCGCCTACAGACTGGCCGTACGTGGTGCGACGACAGCGCACGGCGGTGCGTTGCGCGAGCCGTCCGGTACATGGGAAGTAGCACCGCACTTAGGCAACGCGGCCGTGGTGGGCGACCTGGTCCACTATCCGGACGGCTCAACCGCGTGCGTGATCAGCGGTCTGGGTTTGGCCGACAGGTCCGACTTCGCACCACTCGCCTTCGTCGGCAGTGAACTCGATAACGGCGACACGATCACTGACAGCCCAGAGCGGCGAAGCGCCGCGTCGTCCATTGTATTTAGCGTCGTTACCCAAACGCCCCTGTCCCACTGAGGCGGCTCCTGTGATCCGCTACTTTCTTGCCAAAGGCGACCACGCCGGTGATGCGGTCATTATCGAAGGTCTCGACACCGTGACCTGTTCCGATCCACCACCGCGCGTTCATATCGCCACACTCGATATGAAGACCTACTGTTCGGCCTGCAAGCGTGAAGGGCACATCGCACCGCAAGGGCCGCGCTGGCCTGGTACCGGCCCGAACGGCAAACAATGGGCATTGAGCGGAGACATCAATGTCTGCGAATGCCATCCGCCGCCGGTCTTTTACGCTGAGCGCGGCATGCGGATGATTTTCACTGCGGGCGAGATAGCGACGCTGGATAGGCCTAAACCTGGTGCAGCCGATCGGTCATTTGCTCGATCGAGCGTCATGCACGACGAGCAATTCATCTTGCTCGATGGCAGCCGTCGGCCGCTCGCAAACGTCCGCTATCGAGTGGTGACCGACACCGGGCAGATCTTCACGGGCACCACCGATTCGGACGGGCAAACACGTCGAATCGTTACCGACGCTGCGGCGTTCCTGAAAATCTATACAGCGGGCCATTGAGACAATGAAAAATTTTGCTGCACATGACGATGAGGAATGGTTCCTCGTACACTCGGGCACCGCCACCAATACCAACCCCGGATCGATGGTGGAAGTAACAATCAACACCGAGAAAATATGCCCGAACATGACCAACAAGGAATTTCGAGAAATGGTCTTGAGCATACGGGATCGAGCCGTTTCTCTCGTCGACAAAAGAATCACGGATTTGCAACGCTGGTCCAGCACCGACAAGGCACGCGTACTACAATGGTTTGGCAGAACAGACGAAGGCACGCGCAGGATACTACTAACAGGGCTGACTGCAATCACCGAAGTACTCAAATCGCTTACGGGCCACAACTTTACGCGATGGGATAGCGAGCGATTCAAGCATATCGGATGCGTTCCAAATCCAAATCAGTCAGGCGTCGCCGCATCAGTGTGCTCACCGGATACCGCAACCCATACAATCGCAATACACGTCGACTTTTGCACGATGCGTGACTTCTCATGGGAAAAGGATTCGATGATCTCCACCCTGATTCATGAGGAAAGTCATTTTGACGATACAATGGGAACCAGAGATCACAGATACTTTATGGAAGAGTGCTTGACATTCGGAGCCGAAAATCCGAATCAAGCAATCAACAATGCCGACAGTATTGCAGGATATATTATATATAATGCCTAAACTTATTCTCGGCCTATGCCTCTTCATTTCCAGCCCATCATTTGCGTGCATCGCCAGCGAAAATTTCGACATCTACTTCTCGCCAAATAGCTCACATATATCCAATTCAGAAATCATCCGCATTACAAAATGGGCAATCGATAAAAAAATCGATTACGCCAATCACTTCACCAAAGAAACAACACTGATTAGCGGCCATGCTGAAGAAGGGGAGCAAAGAGCACTGTCCCTTGCACAGTCCCGAATGCAAACCGCGTATGCGCTGCTGGAGCAGCTAGGTTTTCTACGCGGCATCATCAAGACGAGCGTCCACGTCTATTCGCACGGCGACGTGGACAATGGAAGGCGTGTGGAAATCTCCTTCCTGCCTGATTGCCCTAACAAGTGCTGCGACGGCAAGTAACCTAATACTGCCGTCAGTCACTTCGACGAGTCGTTGACCTGCACTGGTGGCACGCCTGGCGGAACCTATCGACCGCGCATGATCCTGCAACGCATCGCCACACCATCGTCGGCAGGATTCATATGCACTACCCGGCCGTGCACCGACAAAGAAAAAGCCACCGGCCCCAAACGATCCGATGGCTTTCGCATGTTCAACGGGGCGACGACGTCGCCGCCCGCGACTCACAGGCTGCTTACTTGCCGCCGATGCTCTTCAGCGGCTTCCACTCGCCCTTCTCGACCTTGTACATCGTGATGCCGCCGTTCTTCAGGTCGCCCTTCGCGTCATACGCGACGTGCGTCGACGTCACGCCGGCCATGTCGGTCTTCGCGAGCACCGGCAGGTATTTCGCCGGATCGGTCGAATCGGCCTTCTTCATCGCGTTCAGCATCGCCATCGCGCCGTCGTACGCGTACGGCGAGTACGTCTGCACTTCTTCGCCGAAACGCTTCTTGTACTTGTCCGCGTAGGTCTTGCCGCCCGGCATCTCTTCCAGCGGGAGGCCGGCCAGCGAAGCGATCGTGCCGTCGGCCGCGTTGCCCGCGATCTTCAGGAACGTCGGCGTCTTCACCATTTCGCCGCTCATCAGCGGTGCGGTGAAGCCCAGCGCCTTCATCTGCTTGACCATCGGCGCTGCCTGCGAATCCGCGCCGCCGTAGTAGACCATGTCCGGCTTCGCAGCCTTCAGCTTGGTCAGGATCGCCTTGAAGTCGACCGCCTTGTCGTTCGTGAATTCACGGTCGACGATCGTCGCGCCGCCGGCCTTCGCCGCCTTCTCGAACTGGTCGGCGAGACCCTGGCCGTAGGCCGTGCGGTCGTCGACGATCGCGATCTTCTTCATGCCGAGATCCTTCGCCGCGAACGTGCCGGCCACCGAGCCCTGCTGCGTGTCGGACGTCATCATGCGGAAGGTCGTCTTGTAGCCCTGCTGCGTGTATTCCGGCGCCGTCGCCATCGCGATTTCCGGAATGCCTGCATTCGCGTAGATGCGCGAGGCTGGAATCGTCGTGCCCGAGTTGAAGTGGCCGAGCATGCCCTTGATGCCGTCGTCGACGAGCTTCTGTGCAACCGTCGTGCCCGTGCGCGGGTCAGCCTGGTCGTCCTGCGTGCTCAGCACGAACTTCACCGGCTTGCCGCCGATCTTCGGGTTCGTCGCGTTGAAGTCTTCCAGCGCGAGCACGATCCCGTTCTGCATGTCCTTGCCGTAGTGCGCCTGCGCGCCCGTCATCGGCCCTGCGTAACCGATCTTCACGTCATCCGCATGGGCCGTCCCCGCCAGCGACATGACGGCGACGAACGTCGCGCCTGCCACCTTTTTCATCGTGTGTTGCATAGCATCTCCTTGGTACCAGGGTAAATGAAGCGGCTTCGGGATCGCCTTGCCGCTTCTTTGTTTGATCCGAACGGCAAGGATGATCAGCCGATCGTCATCAAATTCGCATTGCCGCCCGCCGCGGCCGTATTCACACTCACCGAGCGTTCCGTCAGGAGCCGCTCGAGCGCGTAGTCTTCCGCATCGCCGTTCTCGAACGCGCCCACCGACACGCCCTGCACCGATACGATCGGGCCCGGGCGCTGCGCGACGTCCTTCACGAGCGTCTGCAGTTCGTCGCTGTCGCCTTCGAACAGCACCGCATCGAACGACGCGTCGGCCTGCTTGCGCACGCTCGCATGCGCCTTCAGCGATGCCGGCAGCGCGGCGACCAGCGCCTCGCCGGCCGCGCCCGCGAACAATGCGCGGTTGCCGGTGGCCAGCACCGCCGCGAACTGCGCGCGCGCGCCGCTCGGGGTGGCCGCGACACACAGCACCGTGCCGCGCGGGCCGAGTGTATACGTGTTTCGCTCGCCCGTCGGCCCGGTCAGCACGGCGGTCGCGCCGGCCGGCACCTGTGCCAGATAGCCGTCGCAACGCGCGGCCAGTGCCGGCTCGCGTTGCTCGATCAGCCAGTCGCGCAGCGTCGTGAGCGCCGCCGCCGGGTTGCCGCGCGCATCGCCTTCGACCGCGCCGTCCGCGATCAGCGTCTGCGCGAGCGAGCGCGGCAGGCCCGACGGACGCGTCGCGAGCAGGCGCTGCAGGTACAGCGCGCCGCCGGCCTTCGGGCCCGTGCCCGACAGCCCTTCGCCGCCGAACGGCTGCACGCCGACCACCGCACCGATCACGTTGCGGTTCACGTAGATGTTGCCCACGTGCGCATTCGAGATCACGTGCGCGATCGTCTCGTCGATCCGCGTGTGGATCCCGAGCGTCAGCCCGTAACCGGTCGCGCGGATCTGCTCGAGCAGCTTGTCGAGCTGGCTGCGGCGGTAGCGCACCACGTGCAGCACGGGGCCGAACACTTCGCGCTTGAGCTCGTCGATGCTGCCGATCTCGATCAGCGTCGGCGGCACGAACGTGCCGTGCGCGCAGGCCTCGGGCGTCGGCAGTTGCGTGACCGCATGGCCCTTGTCCTTCATCGTCGCGACGTGCGCGTCGATCGTCTGCTTCGCTTCACCGTCGATCACCGGGCCGACGTCCGTCGACAGCCGGTCGGGGTTGCCGAGCGCCAGCTCGTGCATCGCGCCCTTGAGCATCGTCAGCGTGCGGTCCGCGACGTCGTCCTGCAGACACAGAACGCGCAGCGCCGAGCACCGTTGACCGGCCGAGTCGAACGACGACTGCATCACGTCCGCGACGACCTGCTCCGCGAGCGCCGACGAGTCGACGATCATCGCATTCTGGCCGCCCGTTTCCGCGATCAGCGGAATCGGCTTGCCCTCCGGGTCGAGGCGCGCGGACAGCGTCTTGTTGATCAGGCGCGCGACTTCGGTCGAGCCCGTGAACATCACCGCACGCGTACGCGGATCGGCGACCAGCGCCGCGCCGACGGTCTCGCCGGTGCCCGGCAGCAGCTGTACCGCGCCGGCCGGCACGCCGGCCTCGCGCAGCAGGCGCACGGCCTGCGCGGCGATCAGCGGCGTCTGTTCGGCCGGCTTCGCGAGCACCGTGTTGCCGGCGGCGAGCGCCGCGGCGACCTGACCCATGAAGATCGCGAGCGGGAAGTTCCACGGGCTGATGCAGACCACGGGGCCGAGCGGGCGATGCGTGTCGTTCGAGAACTCGTCGCGGATCTGCGCCGCGTAGTAGCGCAGGAAGTCGACCGCTTCGCGAATCTCGGCGATCGCGTTCGGCAGCGACTTGCCGGCTTCGCGCACGATCAGGCCCATCAGCGTGTGCATCTGCGCTTCGAGCAGGTCGGCTGCGCGCGCCAGGCAGTCGGCGCGGGCGTCGACCGGCGTCGCCTGCCAGATCGGCGCGGCGGCTACCGCGTGCGCGAGCGCCGCGCTCACGTGTTCGGCCGTCGCCTCGCTGACCGTGCCGACCAGGTCGCGCTGGTCGGCCGGGTTGCGCACGTCGCGTGCCGGTGCGTCGGCGAGCGCGTCGTCGGCGAGCATCGGCGCCGCGCGCCACGGATGATGCGCGCTCGCGAGCAGCGCGGACGACAGCGAGGCGAGCCGGTGTTCGTTCGACAAATCGAGGCCCATCGAATTGGGGCGCTCGTCGCCGTACAGGTTGCGCGGCAGCGGGATCTTCGCGTGCGGCGCGCCGAGCGGCACGACTTTCGACGCTTCGTCGACCGGATCGGCGACCAGTTCCTTCACCGACACGGTCTTGTCCGCGATACGGTTCACGAACGACGTGTTCGCGCCGTTCTCGAGCAGGCGGCGCACGAGGTACGCGAGCAGCGTCTCGTGCGTGCCGACCGGTGCGTACACGCGGCACGGACGGTTCAGCTTGTCGCGGCCCGTGACCTCCTCGTACAGCGGCTCGCCCATCCCGTGCAGGCACTGGAATTCGTACTGGCCCGGGTAGTAGTTCTGGCCCGCGAGCTGGTAGATCGCGGCCAGCGTGTACGCGTTGTGCGTCGCGAACTGCGGGTAGACGGCGTCGGGCGCCGCGAGCAGCTTCTTCGCGCACGCGAGGTACGACACGTCGGTGTAGATCTTGCGCGTATAGACCGGATAGCCTTCGAGGCCGTCGACCTGCGCACGCTTGATCTCGGTATCCCAGTACGCGCCCTTCACGAGGCGGATCATCAGGCGGTGACGGCTGCGGCGCGCGAGATCGATCAGGTAGTCGATCACGAACGGGCAGCGCTTCTGGTAGCCCTGCACCACGAAGCCGATGCCGTTCCAGCCTGCGAGATCCGGATCGAAGCACAGCGCCTCGAGCAGGTCGAGCGACAGCTCGAGGCGGTCGGCCTCTTCAGCGTCGATGTTCAGGCCGATGTCGTAGCGGCGCGCGAGCAGCGCGAGTGCGCGCACGCGCGGCAGCAGCTCGCTCATCGTGCGGTCCTGCTGCGAGCGCGAGTAGCGCGCGTGCAGCGCCGACAGCTTGATCGAGATGCCCGGGCCTTCGTAGATGCCGCGGCCGCCGGCCGCCTTGCCGATCGCGTGGATCGCCTGTTCGTACGACGCGTAGTAGCGCTGCGCGTCCTCTTCGGTCGTCGCCGCTTCGCCGAGCATGTCGTACGAGTAGCGGAAGCCGCGCGCTTCGTACTTGCGGCTGTTCGCGAGCGCTTCGGAAATCGTCTCGCCGGTGACGAACTGTTCGCCCATCAGGCGCATCGCCATGTCGACGCCCTTGCGGATCAGCGGCTCGCCGCCGCGGCCGATCAGGCGCGTGAGCGCCGACGACAGGCCCGCTTCGCTGTTGGTCGTCACGAGCTTGCCGGTGATCATCAGCCCCCAGGTCGCCGCGTTCACGAACAGCGACGGCGCGTGGCCGACGTGCGAGCGCCAGTCGCCCTTGCTGATCTTGTCGCGAATCAGCGCATCGCGCGTCGCGCGATCGGGAATGCGCAACAGCGCCTCGGCGAGGCACATCAGCGCGACGCCTTCCTGGCTCGACAGCGAGAACTCGTGGATCAGCCCTTCGACGCCACCGCCCGAGCTTTTCTCGCGCAGCGCCTCGACGAGCTTCGTCGCGAGCGCCTGCACGTCCGCCTGCAGGTTCGCCGGCAGGCGCGCCTGACCGAGCAGGAACGGCACGCATTCCGGCTCCGGGCGGCGGTACGCGGCCGTGATCGCCGCGCGCAGCACCGATTGCGGCTGAACGTTCTGCGCGAACTCGAGGAACGGATGCGGCGAGTTGTCGTCGTCGCCGTCCGCCGCCTGACCGTCGGCGAGCTCCGTCACGCCGCTGTGGCCCGACAGTTCGGGCGGCAACTGGCCGTGCTCGATCCGCTCGAGATACGCGAAGATCGCCTGCTTGATCAGCCAGTGGGGAGTGCGCTCGAGGCGCGCGGCGGCGTCCTTGAGGCGCGAGCGGAGAAGGTCGTCGACTTTGACGCCGAGAGTCGTGCTTGCCATGGTGGGTTCGTGCGCCGGTGCGAGCCCGGCGATGTGGTGTAAGAGGATGCGCGAAATCCTACGGCACGCAATAAAAAGGTGCAACCAAATTACCGAACAGGTTGCACCCACAAGTTAGTCAATATAATCAGCCACTTATGTGGTTGCAACCTAGGGGTTGCCCGTGGTCGGCGGATCGGTGTTTTCCCTGATCGGGCCGGCTGATCGCGCGTGTGCAACCGTCGACGCGCGTGGAAGCGGCCGAAAACGGGTTGCACTGGGTGGGAGAAACGATGCGACGCCCGGTTCGGACGCGCGACGAGAGGCAGGCGGGTGACGCCCGGCGGGCCGGGCTTCTTCATACGGCAGCGCGCCGCTCAGATATCCAGCGGGTCGACTTCGACGCTCCACCGCAGCACGCCCTTCAGCGCCCGCAGTGCCGGCTGCCATGCACGCAGCGCATGCTGCAGCGCCGCCCGCGATGCGCTTTCGAGCAGCAACTGCGCGCGATGGACGTTCGCGACCTTGACGATCGTCATCGGCACCGCGTCGTACACGGTCACGCGATCGGCGCCCGGCAGCCCCGGCAATGCGGCCGCGGCCTGAAGCAGGAACGCGAGCGCCGCGTCGAGCGTGCGCCCTTCGGCGCGCAGCAGCGCCTGGTAGACGAACGGCGGCAGGTGCGCGTCGCGGCGCTCGCCGAGCGTCGAATTCGCGAAGCCGACGTAATCCTGCCGCCCGAGCGCGTGATACAGCGCATGACGCGGGTAACGCGTCTGCACCATCACCTCGCCCGGCAGCCCGGCCCGCCCCGCGCGGCCGCTCACCTGCATCAACTGCGCGAACAGCCGTTCGCTCGCCCGGAAATCGTGCGAAAACAGCGCGGTGTCGGCATTGAGCACGCCGACGAGCGACACGCGCTGAAAGTCGTGCCCCTTCGCAATCATCTGCGTGCCGACCAGGATGTCGACCTCGCCCGCATGCACGTCGGAGAACAGCGCCTGCGCGCTGCCCTTGCGGCGCGTGCTGTCCGCGTCGATCCGCAGCACCCGCGCGCCCGGCACGGCCTCGGCGAGCGCCTCCTCGATACGCTGCGTGCCGCGCCCGAGCGGCGCGATGTCGACGTTCCCGCACTCGGGACACGACCGCGGAATGCGCGCCTCCCAGCCGCAGTGATGGCAGCGCAGCGCATGCTCGGGCTTGTGCAGGACGACGTACGCGCTGCAGCGCGGACAACCGGCGACCCAGCCGCATGCGTCGCACGCGAGCTGCGGCGCGTAACCGCGCCGGTTCAGGAACACGAGGCTCTGCTCGCCGCGTTCGAGCCGCGCCTTCAGCGCCGCGACGAGCGGCCCCGACAGCCCGCCCATCGACGCGCGGCCGCGCCGCCGCTCCTCTTCGAGATCGATCAGCCGCACGGTCGGCAGCGTCGCGTCGGCCACCGCGCGGCGCGACAGCGTGAGCTTCGTATAGCGCCCCTGCTCGGCCTGCCACCAGCTTTCGAGCGACGGCGTGGCCGAGCCGAGCACGACCGTGATGCCGAGCTGCTTGGCGCGCCACACGGCGAGATCGCGCGCCGAATAGCGCAGCCCTTCCTGCTGCTTGTACGCCGGCTCGTGCTCCTCGTCGACGACGATCAGCGCGAGCGTCGGCATCGACGCCAGCACCGCCAGGCGCGTGCCGAGCACGATCCGCGCGCGGCCCGTGTGGGCGGCCAGCCAGTTGCGCGCCCGCTCGCCCTCGGCGAGCCCGCTGTGCAGCGTGACGATCGCGTCGTCGGCGAGCGCCCCCGCGAAGCGCGCGCGAAATGCGGCCTCGAACTGCGGCGTCAGGTTGATTTCGGGCACGAGCACGAGCGCCTGCGCGTCCGGCCGTGCATCGAGCAGCGACGCGAGCGCATGCAGATAGACCTCGGTCTTGCCGCTGCCCGTCACGCCGTGCAGCAGGAACGGCGCGAAGCCCGCTGCCGCGCGGATCGCGTCGAGCGCCTCGGCCTGCTGGTCGGTCAGTGCCGGCGGCACGGTTCGTCCACCGGTTGTCGACAGGTTATCCACAGCTTTGGGCACAGGCGCATCGGCCCAGCCGATCTCCTCCACGTCGACCCAGCCGCGCGCGGCCCAGTCGTCGAGCGTCGCGGCCGCCTTCGGATGCAGCGCCCGCGCGTCGGGCAGCGTCAACGAACCGGTATCGACGAGCGCCTGTGCAAGCCGCCGCAGCGCGGCGCCGCGCGCGGGCAATGCATCGGGCAACGCCGCGCGGCCGGCTTCGGTCGGCTGGTAGCGCACTTCGGGCGCGAGCAGCCGCCCCCAGCGCCCGGCGTCGCGCAGCGCCTGCGGCAGCGCCGGCAGCGCAACCTCGCCGCGCCCGCGCTGATAGTAGTCGGCGGCGAACGACACCAGGGCGAGCCAGTCCGCCGACAGCGGGGGCAGGTCGGCGCAGATCGCGTCGACCGCGCGCAGCCGTGACGGCGGCACATCGGTGTGAGTCGTCACTTCGCAAACGAGCCCGACGGCCTGCCGCTTGCCGAACGGCACCTGCACGAGCGTGCCGGGCACGGGTGCCGGCTGCGCGTCGCAGCGGTAGTCGAACAGGGTCGCGAGCGGATGGTCGAGCGCGACGCGCAGGTAGGTGCCGCTCATTGCGGCGCCCCACCGGCAGCGGCACGCGAAGGACAGGCGGCTTGCATCCGCGTCCGCATCGCGGCAGCGAACTTAAAGTAAAACTTCAGATTCCGCGCTAAGTTTTGGATTCGCATTAGGAATCGCCGTATACCCTGCCCAGTCCTGTGGATAACTTTGTTGAGAACTCGCCCCCGAATGGCCGCAACGCGCGCGGGGCCGTGCTTTCCGCTGTTTTTCGCCGCGCGGGGCGCCGCCCCGCGGAGCCTTATTCCATAAGGCTGCTATTCAAATTACCGAACAATAGCGAGACAAATTGACCGATACAGGGCTCTACCGCGCTGCAACGTGGAAAATGTGTATAAGTCAAGTCTTGACAAGCACCGGATCGGCAGCGGGAGCGGGGTTGCGCCCTGTTTAGTCCCGACAGCGAAACGCTGTCATCCCGCAGTGCAGCATGACAACGCTTGCGTTCAGCCAGCGGCTCGGCTACGGATCGCGCGGCTGTGGTTGTGTACTTCGTCGACGAGTTCGGCGACGTGATCGGGCGACGTGAATTGCGAGATGCCGTGGCCGAGGTTGAACACATGGCCCGGATGGTTGCCGTAGCTGTCGAGCACCGCGCGCGCCTGTTCGCGCACCGCGGCCGGCGGCGCAAACAGGATCGTCGGATCGAGGTTGCCCTGCAGCGCGACACGCCCCGCGACGCGCTCGCGCGCGGCGCCGAGGTTGACCGTCCAGTCGAGCCCGACCGCATCGACGCCGGTCGCCGCGATCTCCTCGAGCCACAGCCCGCCGCCCTTCGTGAACGTGATCACCGGCACGCGCTCGCCGTCGTGCTCGCGCTTGAGCTGGCTCACCACGCGGCGGATGTAGTCGAGCGAGAAGCGCTGGTATGCGCCGTCGGCCAGCGCGCCGCCCCACGTATCGAAGATCATCACGGCCTGCGCGCCCGCTTCGATCTGCGCGTTCAGGTACGCGGCCACCGCCTGCGCATTCACGTCGAGGATCCGGTGCATCAGGTCGGGGCGCGAATACGCCATCGACTTCACCGTGCGGAAATCGTCCGACCCGCCGCCTTCGACCATGTAGCACGCGAGCGTCCACGGGCTGCCCGAGAAGCCGATCAGCGGCACGCGCTGGCGGCCCTGGCCGTCGGTGAGCGCGCGGCGGATCTCGCGCACGGCGCCCGTCACATAACCGAGCGTCTCCTCGATGTCCGGCACCGCGAGCTTCGCGACGTCGGCCTCGGTGCGCACCGGATGCGCGAACTTCGGCCCTTCGCCGACCTGGAAGTCGAGACCGAGCCCCATCGCGTCGGGAATCGTCAGGATGTCCGAGAACAGGATCGCGGCGTCGAGCGGGAAACGCTCGAGCGGCTGCAGCGTCACCTCGGTCGCGTAGTCGGGATTCTTCGCGAGGCCGAGGAAGCTGCCGGCGCGCGCACGCGTCGCATTGTATTCGGGCAGGTAGCGGCCGGCCTGGCGCATCAGCCAGATCGGCGTGTAGTCGGTCGGCTCGCGCAGAAGCGCACGCAGGAAGGTGTCGTTGAGCAGGTTATGGGCCACGGTAGGAGCGACGATGCGAAGGCAAAGCGGCATTTTACCGGACAGCCGCCCTCACGCTGCGCATGCCGACGCGATGGCGGCCATATGACGCGCGCGATGGCTCCGTTATGATCGGACGCTCATATCGAATGAAGGAGGAGACCGATGAAGACATTCGCCACGCTCGCCGCGGCCGCGCTGCTCTGCTGCGCCGCCGCGCACGCGCAGACCACCACCGGCACCACCGCCGCGCCCGGTGCCGGTGCGCGGCTCGACGACGTGCTCGCGCGCGGCACGCTGCGTGTGTGCACGACGGGCGACTACAAGCCGTATTCGTACTACCGCGCGGACGGCCGTTTCGAGGGCATCGACATCGACATGGCCGAATCGCTCGCGAAATCGCTCGGCGTGAAGACCGACTTCGTGAAGACGAGCTGGCCGAACCTGACCGCCGATTTCGTCGCGAAATGCGACATCGCGGTGGGCGGTGTGTCGACGACGCTCGAGCGCCAGAAGCGCGTGTTCTTCACGCAGCCGTACGTCGTCGACGGCAAGACGCCGATCGTGCGCTGCGCGGACGCCGACAAGTACCAGACCGTCGCGCAGATCGACCGGCCCGAGACGCGTGTGATCGTGAATCCGGGCGGTACCAACGAGCGGTTCGCGAAACAGTTCTTCACACATGCGAACCTGACCGTCTATCCGGACAACGTGACGATCTTCAAGCAGATCCTCGCGGGCAAGGCCGACGTGATGGTGACGGATGCGTCCGAGACGCAGTTGCAGCAAAAGCTGAATCCGGGGCTGTGCTCGGTGCATCCGGACAAGCCGTTCCAGTTCGGCGAGAAGGCGTACATGGTGCCGCGCGGCGACGTCGTGTTCCAGCAATACGTCGACCAGTGGCTGCATCTCGCGCTGTCGACCGGCGAATACCAGGCGATTTCGGACAAGTGGCTGAAGTAAGAAGCCCGTCCGCGGCGGCCGATAACGGGCATCGACCCCGTGGCCGCCGCCGGCCGAATGCGCGGCATGGCGGCGGCGAACCTGCCGCCGTTACACATTGCCCTCGCGTCGCCCGACCCGACAATCGGCGCGAAACCACCCGAATCGGCCGATCGGCCGACTTCCGCGCATTCCGATCACGTTTCAAAATCTTTCTGACGAATGAATCGTCATCCGCGGTATCGATCATGCCGCGCACTTTCTGACGTGAAAATCGGCCATTCATCGCGCCCGATACGCATGAAAAACGCATCGTGCGCATCGGCTGAAAACGCAGCGGAAAATATGGGTAAAAATGACCTTTTTCAGGACCCCGAAAACAGCAAAAAATCCCGGGAAGCCTTATCTGGCGGGCGTTACAACCTGAAACACTTTGTTACCGCGACGGGTCATTAATTCGCCCACAATGGCCTCAACGGTTTCAACACGGATGCGGTCTCGTGTGCCAAGTGTGAGCGGACGCGAAGCGCTGCGAGCCAGTCGGTCACGTACCGAAGCCCTTCCGAGGGGCATCCCTGTTGGAGTCGTTTCCGGCCCCCCGCCGGATTCGGTTTCATCTTTGGTCTCCTCGCGCTAACCCCGTAGCGTGTGGTTTTTAGCGGGCTAATAAGCCCGCTTTTTTTCGTCCATCGCAAACGTAACGGCCCGCAGGCCGCCACGTCTTTTCCCGCATTTTTCCCGCGCCGTCCCGCATCAAGCGGTCTTCTGCACGTCGAGCTTCAGCTCCTCGATCATCCGGTCGCGCATCACGAACTTCTGCACCTTGCCCGTCACCGTCATCGGCAGCTCGTCGACGAAGCGGATGTAGCGCGGAATCTTGTAGTGCGCGATCTGCCCGCTGCAGAACGCACGCACGTCGTCCTCCGTCATCTGCTCGTCCGCGCGCAGCACGATCCACGCGCACAGCTCCTCGCCGTACTTCGCATCCGGCACGCCGAACACCTGCGCGCTCTGGATCTTCGGATGCCGAAACAGGAACTCCTCGATCTCGCGCGGATAGACGTTCTCGCCGCCGCGAATCACCATGTCCTTCAGGCGGCCGACGATATTGCAGTAGCCGTCCGCATCGAGCGTCGCGAGGTCGCCCGTGTGCATCCAGCCGTCGACCAGCACCTCGCGCGTCTTCGCGTCGTCGTCCCAGTAGCCGAGCATCACCGAATAGCCCTTCGTGCAGAGCTCGCCCGTCGCGCCGACCGGCACGATGTCGCCGCTCGCATCGACGATCTTCACTTCCAGGTGCGGCTGGATGCGGCCGACCGTCGTCGTGCGCTTCTCGAGCGGATCGTCGGTCGAACTCTGGAACGATACGGGGCTCGTCTCCGTCATCCCGTACGCGATCGTGATCTCCGACAGGTGCATCTGCGACACGACGCGCTTCATCGTCTCGATCGGGCACGGCGAGCCGGCCATGATCCCGGTGCGCAGCGTCGAAAGATCGAAGGTCGAGAACGCCGGATGATCGAGCTCGGCGATGAACATCGTCGGCACGCCGTGCAGCGCGGTGCAGCGCTCGCCGGCCACGGCCGCGAGCGTCGCAACCGGATCGAACGCCTCGCCGGGGAACACCATCGCCGCGCCCTTCGACACGCACGCAAGCACTGCCAGCACCATCCCGAAGCAGTGATAGAGCGGCACCGGGATGCATAGCGTGTCGTGCTCGGTGAAGCGCATCGCGGTCGCGATCGAGCGCCCGTTGTTGACGACGTTGCGGTGCGTGAGCGTCGCGCCCTTCGGGCTGCCGGTCGTGCCGCTCGTGAACTGGATGTTGATCGGTTCGTTGGCCGTGAGCGTCGCGCCGATTGCATCGAGCAATCCCGGATCGACGGCCTGGCGGCCGCGTGTCATCACGTCCGCGAAGCGGAACATGCCGGCCGGCGCGACGTCGCCCATCGACACGACCGTGCGCAGGCTCGGCACGCGTGCCGCGTGCAGGTCGCCCGGCGTCGTGGTCGCGAGCTCCGGCGCGATGGCCTGCAGCATCTCGACGTAGGCCGACGACTTGAAGCGCTCGGCCGTGATCACGGCCTTGCAGCCGACCTTGTTCAGCGCGTATTCGAGCTCGGCGAGCCGGTAGGCCGGATTCAGGTTGACGAGCACCGCACCGATGCGCGCGGTCGCGAACTGCGTGAGCAGCCATTCGCTGCGGTTCGGCGACCAGATGCCGACGCGGTCGCCCTTCACGATACCGAGCGCGGCCAGCCCCGCCGCGAGCACGTCGACCTCGTTCGCGAACTCGCGCCAGGTCCAGCGCACCTGCTGCTCGCGGAACACGACGGCCGGACGGTCGGGAAAGCGGCCGGCGGTGTCGCGCAGGAACCGGCCGATCGTCGCTTCGGACAGCGGCACGTCGGTCGCGCCACGCACGTACGACAAGCCGTTCTCGGGCGCGATCAGCGCGCCCACGCCAAGGTCTGCTGCCATGAATGTCTCCGTCTTTTTGGTCTGATCGGCCCGCGCGCGCCTGCCGCGCCCGCCTCCATCGCCTCCATCGCCTCGATCGCCTCGATCGCGACGGACAGCCTCACTGCGGATGATGCCGCGCTCCGCTGACGACACTCTGACATCAATTCGCGGCGGACGGATGAAATAGCACGACCGGACGGAATGATCTGGCCCGCAATCCGCAGACGAAAAAAAGCAGCCCGAAGGCTGCTTTCTTTCGCGGGATACGCGGCGCGGCTTAGTGCCGGCTGCGGATCTTCGCCAGACGCTGGATCGCTTCGAGCTGCGCCATCGCGGTCGCGAGCTCGGATTGCGCCTTCGCGAGGTCGAGATCCGACTTCGCGTTCTGCAGCGTTTCCTCGGCACGCTTGCGCGCTTCCTCGGCTTTCGCCGCGTCGAGGTCCTTGCCGCGGATCGCGGTATCGGCGAGCACCGTCACGGCGCCCGGCTGCACTTCGAGAATGCCGCCCGCGACGAACACGAATTCGTCGTTGCCGCCCTCGACTTCGATGCGCACCGCACCCGGACGAATCCGCGTGATCAGCGGCGTGTGACCCGGCAGAATGCCCAGCTCACCCGTTTCGCCCGGCAGCGCGACGAATTTCGCCTCGCCCGAGAAGATCTGCTCTTCCGCGCTGACGACGTCTACTTTGATGGTTGCCATATCGACTCCTGGTTGAGCGTATTACGTGGGCACCGTGTCTCCTGTCCCCGGGGGTACAGGAGAATCAACGACCTCAACGGCGCCCGCTGCGTTACACCCGACCCTTACTGGATCTTCTTGGCCTTTTCGAAGGCTTCGTCGATCGTGCCGACCATGTAGAACGCCTGTTCCGGCAGGTGGTCGCACTCGCCGTCGACGATCATCTTGAAGCCGCGGATCGTTTCCTTCAGCGGCACGTACTTGCCCGGCGAGCCCGTGAACACTTCAGCAACGTGGAACGGCTGCGACAGGAAACGCTGGATCTTACGTGCACGTGCGACCGACAGCTTGTCTTCCGGCGACAGTTCGTCCATGCCCAGAATCGCGATGATGTCGCGCAGTTCCTTGTAGCGCTGCAGCGTCTGCTGAACGCGACGGGTGATCGAGTAGTGCTCTTCACCGATCACGTTCGGGTCGATCTGGCGCGACGTCGAGTCGAGCGGGTCGACCGCCGGGTAGATACCCAGCGAAGCGATGTCACGCGACAGAACGACGGTTGCGTCCAGGTGGCCGAAGGTCGTCGCCGGCGACGGGTCGGTCAAGTCGTCCGCAGGGACGTACACGGCCTGGACCGACGTAATCGAGCCCTTCTTGGTCGACGTGATGCGCTCTTGCAGCTTGCCCATTTCTTCAGCCAGCGTCGGCTGATAGCCCACTGCCGACGGCATACGGCCGAGCAGTGCCGACACTTCGGTACCGGCCAGCGTGAAACGGTAGATGTTGTCGACGAAGAACAGCACGTCGAGGCCTTCGTCACGGAAGTGCTCGGCCATCGTCAGGCCGGTCAGCGCGACGCGCAGACGGTTGCCCGGCGGCTCGTTCATCTGGCCGTACACCAGCGCGACCTTGTCGAGAACGTTCGAGTCCTTCATTTCGTGGTAGAAGTCGTTCCCTTCACGGGTACGCTCGCCCACGCCCGCGAACACGGAGTAACCGCCGTGTTCCTTCGCGATGTTGTTGATGAGCTCCATCATGTTGACGGTCTTGCCCACGCCGGCACCGCCGAACAGGCCGACCTTGCCGCCCTTGGCGAACGGGCAGATCAGGTCGATGACCTTGATACCCGTTTCGAGCAGTTCGGTCGACGGCGACAGTTCGTCGAACGCCGGAGCCTTCTGGTGGATCGAACGCGTATGTTCGCTTTCGATCGGGCCGGCTTCGTCGATCGGACGGCCGAGCACGTCCATGATCCGGCCGAGGGTCGGCTTGCCGACCGGCACCGAGATCGGCTTTGCCGTGTTCTTCACGGTCAGGCCGCGGCGCAGGCCGTCGGATGCACCCAGACAAATGGTACGGACCACGCCGTCGCCCAGCTGCTGCTGGACTTCGAGCGTCAGTTCCGAGCCATCGAGAATAAGCGCGTCGTAGATCTTCGGCATGCTGTCGCGCGGGAATTCCACGTCGATAACGGCGCCGATGCACTGTACGATCTTGCCTTCTACCAAAGCAGCAGTACTCATCGCTTTTCCTTTAAATACCTGATTCTTTACTCGCGCAAAGGCGCAGTTGTCGTCCCGGGCGCGCGCTTAAACAGCGGCTGCGCCGCCGACGATCTCCGACAGTTCTTTCGTGATCGCGGCCTGACGGCTCTTGTTGTATACGAGCTGCAGTTCGCTGATCACCGTCTTCGCGTTGTCGGACGCGGCCTTCATCGCGACCATGCGCGCCGATTGCTCGGACGCCATGTTTTCCGCGACGGCCTGGTACACCAGCGCCTCGACGTAACGCACGAGCAGTTCGTCGACGACTGCCTGCGCGTCCGGCTCGTAGATGTAGTCCCACGACGTGGCCGGCGTACCGTCATCGGCTTCGAAGTGTTCCGACGACAGCGGCAGCAGCTGCTCGATCACGGCTTCCTGCTTCATCGTGTTGACGAAGCGCGTGTAAGCGATATAAACCGCCGACAGCTTGCCTTCCGAATACAGATCGAGCTGCGTCTTCACGGCGCCGATCAGCTTGTCCAGATGCGGGGTGTCGCCGAGGTGCACGACCTGCGACATCACCTTCGCGCCGAAGCGGTTCAGGAACCCGAGGCCCTTGCCGCCGATCGCGGTGGCTTCGACCTTCTGGCCCTTCTCTTCCAGCTCCTTGAACTTCTGCACCGTCGCACGCAGCACGTTGGTGTTCAAACCGCCGCACAACCCCTTGTCCGTCGTGACGAGGATGATGCCGGCCGTCTTCGCGCCGTCGTTTGCCACCATGAACGGGTGGCGGTACTCCGGGTTCGCACGGCTCATGTGCGCGGCGATGGCACGGACCTTGTCCGCATACGGACGAGCGGCGCGCATGCGTTCCTGCGCGCGGCGCATCTTCGATGCGGCCACCATCTCCATCGCCTTCGTGATCTTGCGCGTGTTCTGCACGCTCTTGATCTTGCCGCGAATTTCCTTCATTCCAGCCATAGCTTGCTCCTTTGCGCCCCGGGTTAGCGCTTTAGCGCTTTACTCGGGGCTCATGCATCGCTCACCGAAGCGGCGCGGGCGCATCAGCACCCGCGCGGCCTCAATGTGTCACTCGCGGATCAATAGGCACCGGACTTCTTGAAGGATTCGATCGCCGAGCGCAGTGCGCCTTCGTCGTCCTTCGAGAGATCCTTGGTGTCTTCGATGCGCTTGATGAGGTCAGCGTGGCTGGTCTTCAGGTTTTCGCGCAGGCCCTTCTCGAACGACAGCACTTGCTTGACGTCGAGATCGTCGAGGTAGCCGTTGTTCGCGGCGTACAGCGACACGGCCAGTTCCCAGACCTGCAGCGGCTGGTACTGCGGCTGCTTCAGCAGTTCCGTCACGCGGCGGCCGCGCTCGAGCTGCTTGCGGGTCGCTTCGTCGAGGTCCGATGCGAACTGCGCGAATGCAGCCAGTTCACGGTACTGCGCGAGGTCGGTACGGATACCGCCCGACAGCTTCTTCACGACCTTCGTCTGAGCGGCGCCACCGACTCGCGACACCGACACGCCGGCGTTGATTGCCGGGCGGATGCCTGCGTTGAACAGGTCGGTTTCCAGGAAGATCTGGCCGTCGGTGATCGAGATCACGTTCGTCGGAACGAACGCGGTCACGTCGCCCGCCTGCGTTTCGATGACCGGCAGTGCCGTCAGCGAACCGCTCTTGCCCTTCACTTCGCCGTTCGTGAACTTCTCGACGTACTCTTCCGACACGCGAGCGGCACGCTCCAGCAGGCGCGAGTGCAGATAGAACACGTCGCCCGGGTACGCTTCACGGCCCGGCGGGCGGCGCAGCAGCAGCGAGATCTGACGGTATGCCCAGGCTTGCTTGGTCAAGTCGTCATAGATGATCAGCGCGTCCTGGCCACGGTCGCGGAAGTATTCGCCCATCGTGCAGCCGGCGTACGGTGCGAGGTACTGCATCGCGGCCGAATCCGACGCCGAAGCGGCGACGACGATCGTGTATTCCATCGCGCCCGTTTCTTCGAGCTTGCGAACCACGTTCATGATCGACGAAGCCTTCTGGCCGATCGCGACGTAGATACAGATCAGGTCCTTGCCCTTCTGGTTGATGATCGCGTCGAGCGCCACCGCGGTCTTGCCGCACTGACGGTCGCCGATGATCAGCTCACGCTGGCCACGGCCGATCGGCACCATCGCGTCGATCGACTTGATGCCCGTCTGCACCGGCTGCGACACCGACTTGCGCCAGATCACGCCCGGGGCGATCTTTTCGATCGCGTCGGTCAGCTTCGCGTTGACCGGGCCCTTGCCGTCGATCGGGTTGCCGAGCGCATCGACCACGCGGCCGACGAGTTCCGGACCCACCGGCACTTCGAGAATGCGGCCCGTCGTCTTGACGACGTCGCCTTCCGAGATGTGTTCGTATTCGCCGAGAATCACCGCGCCGACCGAGTCGCGCTCGAGGTTCAGCGCGAGACCGAACGTGTTGCCCGGAAACTCGAGCATTTCGCCCTGCATCACGTCCGACAGGCCGTGGATACGCACGATACCGTCGGTCACGGAGATCACGGTGCCCTGGTTGCGAACGTCTGCGCTCGCTTCAAGGCCCTGGATCCGGCTCTTGATCAGCTCGCTGATCTCAGAGGGATTGAGTTGCATTATTCGCTCCTGATAGTCAATTCTGTTGCGTGCCGGCGTGGCGCTCAGGCGGTCAAGGCAGCCTGCATCGATGCGAGGCGCGCGCGAACCGAGGTGTCGAGCACTTCGTCGCCGACCGTCACGCGCACGCCGCCGATCAGCGACGAATCGACTTCGACCGTCGGTTTCAGCTTGCGCTTGAACTTGCGTTCGAGGCCCGAGACGAGACTGTCGAGATCCGCGCCGTTCAGCGGGAACGCGCTCACGATCTCGGCGTCGGCTGCGCCTTCACGTTCGTTCTTGAGCGCCTCGAACTGCTCGGCAATTTCCGGCAGCAGCGCGATGCGATGATTGTCGACCAGCATCTGCACGAAGTTCTTCGCTTCGGCGCCGGCCGCGAGCGGCGACTTCACCGCAGCAAGCAGCAACTCGGCTACTTGCGTGCGCGTCACCTTCGGGCTCGACGCGACCGACAGTACTTCCGGCAGACGCGCAACCTGGGCCAGCTCTTGCACGAGCGTGGACCAGGCGGCGATGTCACCGCCCTCGGCCACGCGGAACAGCGCTTCTGCGTAAGGGCGGGCGATGGTTGCAAGTTCGGCCATGATCAGAGCTCGGCTTTCAGTTGATTCAGCAGTTGGGCGTGGGCCGTTTGATCGACTTCGCGCTTCAGGATCTGCTCGGCGCCCTTCACGGCCAGCGCGGCGACTTCGCCACGCAGCGCTTCGCGCGCCTTCACGATTTGCTGTTCTGCTTCCGCCTTCGCCTGAGCGACGATGCGGGCGGCTTCAGCCTGGGCGTTGGCCTTGATTTCCTCGGCGACCGCCTGGGCACGCTTTTCGGCGTCGGCGATGCGCTGCTGGCCGTCGTTGCGGGCCTGCGCGAGTTCCTGGTCCACGCGCTTGTGCGCTGCGTCGAGTTCCGCCTTGCCCTTCTCCGCGGCGGCGAGGCCGTCGGCGATCTTCTTCGAACGTTCGTCGAGGGCGTTGATCAACGGCGGCCACACGAATTTCATCGTGAACCACGCGAGGACCAGGAACACGACCATTTGCGCAAACAGAGTTGCGTTGAGATTCACGGTGTTTCCTTATCTGCTATTCCGGAAAAATGAAACGGTAAGGCGCTCATCGAGTTGCATTCGATCAGCGCCCCAAGTCTCCGTTCCGCCCTGCGCCGGCTCACGCCGGACGCATATTTCCGAGGAACCTTAGCCTGCGAGCTTCGACAGGAGCGGGTTCGCGAACGCGAACAGCATTGCGACACCAACGCCGATCAGGAATGCAGCGTCGATCAGGCCAGCCAGCAGGAACATCTTCGTTTGCAGCGGGTTGATGAGTTCCGGCTGACGCGCGCAGGCTTCGATGTACTTGCCACCCATCAGCGCGATACCGATACAGGCGCCGATTGCACCCAGGCCGATGATGATGCCGATACCGATGGCGGTCAGACCCTGGATGTTGGCGATGTAAGCTTGCATGATCACTCCTTTGTGAAAAGACTTGGAACTGAGATTTAAAAAACTAAAACGAAGACTCTTTCTTGCACGCCGCGCTTAGTGCTTGTCGTGCGCCTGGCCGAGATACACCAGCGTCAGCATCATGAAAATGAATGCCTGCAACAGAACAATCAGGATGTGGAAGATTGCCCAGACGCTACCCGCGATCACATGACCAACGAAGCCGAGGAACGTTGCGTCGCCACCGAAGCTCCACATGCTGCCGAGCAGGGCGATCAACAGGAACAACAGCTCACCCGCGTACATGTTGCCGAACAGCCGCATACCGAGAGAAACGGTCTTCGCGAGATATTCGACAATGTTGAGCGCGAGGTTCGGGATCCACAGCAGCGGGTGTGCGCCGAACGGTGCCGACAGCAGCTCGTGCACGAAGCCGCCCGCGCCCTTGATCTTGATGCTGTAGTAGATCATCAGGACGAACACGCCGAGCGCGATGCCGAGCGTGCCGTTCAGGTCGGCCGTCGGGACGATGCGATGGTGGGAAATCACGTCCGACAGACCGAGCAGGCCGATCACGCGGCCCGGCAGGTCGACCGGGAGGAAGTCGAGGGAGTTCATCAGCGCGACCCACACGAACACCGTGAGGGCGAGCGGAGCGATGAAGGTACGATTGCCGTGGACGATGGCCTTCGACTGGTCTTCGACCATTTCGACGAGCATCTCGATCGCGCACTGGAAGCGGCCCGGCACGCCCGACGTCGCCTTGCGGGCGGCCAGACGCAGCAGGACGATCGTCACGATGCCGCACACGATCGACCAGAACAGCGTGTCGAGATTCCAGACGTGGATGTCGAAAATCGACGTCTGATGCGAGGTGGAGAAATTCTGCAAGTGGTGCGCAATGTACTCGGACGGATCCGGACCGCGCGTGCCTTCGCTAGCTGCCATATCGTTAATGCCACCCAAATTGTCGAAAATCGTTTTGCCTGTTCCGCAACACGCTATTGCGGGAACGGGCCGGTGCGGTTCGCTGTCGAAACCGCACGCTGCTTGTTCCTTACCGCCAGGCCAGCGCGATCCAGTAGGTCTTCAGCACGACGAGGTACGTGACGAGGAACGGCACCCAGTGCACGCCGGCCCAGCCGAACGCCACTGCGGTGAACATCCCGATCGTCAGAGCGAGCTTCAGGGCTTCGCCCATCACCCAGCTCATCACGGTGGCCGAGCCACCTGCCTTCAGTCGTGCCACGAATACCGCACTTGGCACCCAGCCAATCGCTCCGCCCAGAAACGCGGATTGCGCAGCGGCGCCCGGCGACTTCGAAAACAGCCACCACGCCAGCGTTGCAACCAGGGACAGGACCACTTGCGCGAACACCACCTTGTAGGGGGTCACGCGCGAGGGCTTGCTCACGTTCGGACCGAACAGCCTCTCGGCTTCCGTCCGTGTAAGCGGAACGATGTTGTTATCTTGCTGCTCGACATCCCAGTCGTCGGATTCGCGCCACTCACCGGCCGCCGAAGCGGGGCGTTGCGTGCGCTGATCATCGTGCCTGTCGTCCGGCGCCTGACCCGCCATCGCAATCTTCCGCAAAGTCCTTGAACCCGACCCCAAGCTTTCTGAAAGCTTTCAGGGGTGCCTAGCTAACAAATCCGGGCGATTGTAAGCGATAGTTGCAAGTGATTCAAGGCTTTAGACGCGACAAAAACCTGCATAAAACGACGCCTCATCATGTGAAAAAACACCCGATTCGACGACGTACGATGACAGTTGTAAGGTCGGTTTCTTGCACCGGTATTTCTTGCGCGTAAAACGCCGGCGGCAGGGGGAATGACGGGGAAACGATGCCCGGTACGGGTCCGGGCGGAGCGGCACGATCGCCGCGGGAAATGCGCGGTGAAACACTCGCCCGGAATGACTTGGCACGACGGCCCGGAACACGCGAAGCGCCCTGGCCGATCGGTCGTGCGCGACGGGTGAAATTCGACCGGACGCTCGCGCATCGATACGTCCAATCAGTTGTCGCGCCACCACAGGTGTTCGACTGTGGGTTGCGGCACTTATCAACAGCCTATAACCACCGCGAACACTGCACCCTTCCCCGCCCCTCGAATCGCACACCTGTGCCGCGCACCCGCCTTGCTCAACCGTGAACGAGCAACCACGCGCCAAGTGCCGCGCTCACGAGCGCGAACGGAATCGACACCAGATGAAACGGCAGCCACATGCGCGGCTCCTTCGCGAGACGCACCGCGATCAGGTTCGCGAGCGAACCGATGGCAAAACCGAAACCGCCGACCGATACGCCGAACGCCAGCGCACGCCAGTCGTGCGTGAATTCCGACAGCAGGATCGCCGCCGGCACATTGCTGATCACCTGTGACAGCACGGCGCCCGCGGCATAGACGCGCAGCGGCGAATCGAGCCGCGCATTCGCGATCGTGTCGTGCACGACGGGCAGCGCGGCCGCGCTGCGCAGCACGACGAACATCAGCACGAAGATCAGCAGCAGCAGCCAGTCGATCTTCAGGACCGCGTTGCGTTTGACGGCGAGCAGGACGATGGCGACGCCGACGAGGCCCGGCAGCGGATGGTGGGCATCGGCGAGCAGTACGAATGCAGCGAACAGCACTGCCGCGATCAGCGCGTGCATGCGCTGTACCGGTAACGCGATGGCGTCGCCGGACAGATCGAGCGGCTTCGCGCGAAACATGAACGCGGTCAGCACGAGCAGCAACGCCATCAACGCAAGCGCCAGCGGCCCGAGCGTAACCACGAAGCGGCCGAACGACACGCCGCTCAATTGCCACAGGAAAAGATTCTGGGGATTGCCGAGCGGTGTCGCGACGGACCCCGCGTTGACGGCCAGCGCGACGACGATCACGAGCCGCCGGAACGGTAGCGGCGTCAGTGCACGCAGCGACACCATCAACGGCACGACGACGAACAGCGCGACGTCGTTGGTGAGCCACATCGACAGTACCGCGGCGAATCCGACCAGCAGCATCGCGAGCCCGCGTTCGGAATGCACGTGATGCACGATGCGGTGCGCGAGCCACATCAGGCAACCGGACAGCTCGAGTGCCTTGGTCAGCATCAGCAGGCCCGCGAGCGTCGCGACCGTCTGCCAGTCGACGCGACCTGCAAGCACCGAAAATGGTTGCGGACGCACCCATTGCAGCACGATCAGGCCGAGTGCAAGCACCGACAGTACCGGTTCCTGCGCAAGCCATCCGAGCCACCGGCGCGGCGCCGGTGCGCCCGTCTTCTCCATTGGCTGTCCTTACTCTTCGGTTGCGACGTTGCCGCGCAGCCGCGCGAGAATGCCCTCGAGCGCATCGAGGTTGCCGAAGTCGATCGTCACCTGCCCGCGCCCGCGGCGGCCGAGCTTGATCTTCACCGTCGACGCGAGCAGGTCGGACAACTCCTCTTCGAGACGGCGCGTATCGCGGCCGCCGTCGTCCTTCGCGCGCGCCTTCACGGCCGGCGCTTCCTTCGTCGTATGTGCGACGAGCTTCTCGGTTTCGCGCACCGACATGCGCTTGTTGACGACCTGATGCGCGAGCGTGATCTGCGTGGCCGCATCGACGGCGAGCAGCGCGCGCGCGTGCCCCATGTCGAGATCGCCGGCCAGCAGCATCGTCTGCACCGGCGACGCGAGGTTCAGCAGGCGCAGCAGGTTCGACACCGCGCTGCGCGAACGGCCGACCGATTCGGCCGCCTGCTCGTGCGTGAAACCGAACTCGTCGAGCAGGCGCTGGATACCGTGCGCTTCTTCAAGCGGGTTCAGGTCCTCGCGCTGGATGTTCTCGATCAGCGCCATCGCGGCGGCAGCCTGATCGGACACGTCCTTTACGAGCACCGGCACTTCATCGAGACCGGCCAGGCGCGCCGCGCGGAACCGCCGCTCGCCTGCAATGATCTCGTATTTGTCTGATGAAATGGGCCGTACCAGGATCGGCTGCATCACGCCCTGAGCGCGAATGCTGGCCGCGAGCTCCTGCAGGCTGCCCTCGTCCATCCGCGTCCGCGGCTGGTACTTGCCGGCCTGCAGCTTGCCGAGCGCGAGCGTGTTCGGCGCCCCTTCGATCTTCACCGCTTCGGTGATATCGGCGCTGCCGCCGAGCAGCGCTTCGAGGCCACGTCCCAAGCCCTTCTTCTTTGGTACCGCGTTCATGTCTTTCTTCCTCGCTTCGCTCATGTCCGGATCACGACACCTCGAACGCGCGGACGCGTTCGATCATCTCGGCACCGAACTGGAGATACGCCTGCGCACCGCGCGAGCTGCGGTCGAACACGACGCCCGGCAACCCGTAACTCGGCGCTTCCGCCAGGCGCACGTTGCGCGGAATCACCGCGTCGAACACCTTGTCGCCAAAGTGCGCTTTCAGTTGATCGGAGACTTGCTGCTGCAGCGTGATGCGCGGATCGAACATCACACGCAGCAAGCCGATGATCTTCAGGTCGCGGTTCATGTTCGCGTGAACCTGCTTGATCGTGTTGACGAGGTCCGACAACCCTTCCAGCGCGAAGTACTCGCACTGCATCGGGATCACGACGCCATGTGCCGCGCACAACCCGTTCAGCGTCAGCAGCGACAGCGTCGGCGGGCAATCGATCAGCACGAAATCGTAGTCGTCGGCCACGCGCTTGAGCGCTGTCTTCAGCCGGCGCTCGCGGTTGTCGATGCTGATCAGTTCGATCTCGGCACCGGACAGCTCGCGGTTCGCGGGCAGCACGTCGTAGGTGACGCCGTCCGGGCGGATGCGCGCATCGGCGACCGACACGCCATCGACCAGCACTTCGTACACGGTCGCCTCACAGGCGGCCTTGTCGATCCCGCTGCCCATCGTCGCGTTGCCCTGCGGGTCGAGATCGATCAGCAGGACTCGTTGCTCCTGCGCTGCAAGGCTTGCGGCGAGATTGACCGATGTCGTCGTCTTGCCGACGCCCCCCTTCTGGTTCGCAACGCAGAAGATCTTTGCCATCGTTGGTGTGTTCCCTTTACCTTCAAACAAACGGCGCGCTACCGCGCGCCTTCAATTCGCGTCGTCGACGGCCACTTCGAACAGATGCCGCTCGGCATCGAGCATCGGCACCGCCAGCCGGATCGTCTGCTTCACGCGGCTGCCTTCCGGCAAACGCGCAATTTCGTCATCCGGGTGAACGCCCTTCATTGCCCAGATCGATCCACCCGGCGCAACCAGATGTCGAGCAAGTTTAACGAAGTCGGACAGATCCGCGAAAGCGCGGGATACGATCATGTCGAATTTTTCCGGCACTTCGACGCCCGGCTGCAGCGATTCGACCCGCCCGGTGACGACCGACAGGTTCGCGAGCTTCAGTTCCGCGCGCATCTGCGTCTGGAATGCAGACTTCTTCTGCACGATATCGTTCAGCGTGACCTGCCAGTCCGGCTCGACGATCGCGAGCACGATGCCGGGCAACCCGCCGCCCGAACCGACGTCGAGCACACGCGCCGACGCACGGCCGCGCAGATGCGGGACGATCGAAAGCGAATCGAGGATGTGCTGGATCAGCATCTGCTTCGGGTCGCGGATCGCGGTCAGGTTGTAGACCGCGTTCCACTTGCCGAGCAGCGCGACATAGTCGAGCAACTGGTTGCGCTGAGCATCCGTCAGCGTGAGGTCGAGCGCCGCCATGCCTTCGACGAGCATCTGTTCCAGTACGTCCCGATTAACCGCCGGCGCGCGACGCGTCGTCATTGTTGCGTCGGGACGGCGCCGTCCCCCTGCTCCGTTGCCTCGGCGGCCGTGCCATTCCGGCGGCCCAGCCCGCGACGCTTCAGGTGCACCATCAGCAGCGAGATTGCCGCCGGCGTGACGCCCGAGATGCGCGATGCCTGCCCGATCGTTTCCGGCCGGAACTCGTTGAGCTTCTGGCTCACTTCGAACGACAGCCCGCGCACTTCACGGTAATCGATACCATCGGGCAAGCGCGTGTTCTCGTTCGCGTCGTTGCGTTCGATCTCGGATGCCTGGCGCTCGATATAGCCCTGATACTTGATACCAATCTCGACCTGCTCCTTGATCTGCTCGAGCAGCACCGGATCGTCGGTCAGCAGCTCCGCGGGACCGCATTCACCGCCCTTCAGCCCGCATACGCCGTCGTAGCTGATGCCCGGACGACGCAGCAGTTCGGCGAGGCTGTATTCGTGATCGATCGCCTTGCCGAGCAGCGCGGTCGCCTCTTCCGGCGGCAGCGTCTTCGGCGTGACCCACGTCGACTTCAGGCGTTCGGTTTCACGTGAAACAGCGTCGCGCTTCCGGCTGAATGCGTCCCAGCGCGCGTCGTCGACGAGCCCCAGCTCGCGGCCGATCTCGGTCAGGCGCATGTCGGCATTGTCTTCACGCAGGCTCAGGCGATACTCGGCACGGCTCGTGAACATCCGGTACGGCTCGGCCACGCCACGCGTCACGAGATCGTCGACCAGCACGCCCAGATAGGCCTGGTCACGACGCGGGCACCACGCGTCCTTCTCCTGCACATAGCGCCCCGCATTGAGGCCGGCCAGCAAGCCCTGCGCGGCCGCCTCTTCATAGCCGGTCGTGCCGTTGATCTGGCCCGCAAAGAACAACCCGTTGATCGCCTTGGTCTCGAGCGACGCCTTCAGCGCGCGCGGGTCGAAATAGTCGTACTCGATCGCATAACCCGGGCGCAGGATGTGCGCGTTCTCGAGGCCGCGCATCGAATGCACGAGCTCGAGCTGGACATCGAACGGCAGGCTCGTCGAGATCCCGTTCGGGTAGAACTCGTTGGTCGTCAGCCCTTCCGGCTCGAGAAAGATCTGGTGCGATTCCTTCGACGCGAACCGGTGGATCTTGTCCTCGATCGACGGGCAATAACGCGGCCCGACGCCTTCGATCACGCCTGTATACATAGGCGAACGGTCGAGGCCGCCGCGAATGATGTCGTGCGTGCGTTCGTTCGTATGCGTGACCCAGCACGGCAGCTGCTGCGGATGCTGCTCCGCGCGGCCCAGGAACGAAAACACGGGAATCGGATCGAGGTCGCCCGGCTGCTCGTCGAGCTTCGAGAAGTCGATCGTCCGGCCGTCGATACGCGGGGGCGTACCGGTCTTCAACCGGCCCTGCGGCAGCTTCAGCTCCTTCAGGCGCGACGACAGCGACACGGCTGCCGGATCGCCGGCGCGGCCGCCCGTGTAGTTGTTCAGGCCGACGTGGATCTTGCCGTCGAGGAACGTGCCGGCCGTCAGCACGACCGCACGCGAGCGGAAGCGGATACCGATCTGCGTGACGGCGCCCACCACGCGATCGCCTTCGACCATCAGGTCGTCGACGGCCTGCTGGAACAGCCACAGGTTCGGCTGGTTCTCGAGCCGGTGGCGGATCGCGGCCTTGTACAGGATGCGGTCGGCCTGCGCACGCGTCGCGCGCACGGCCGGGCCCTTCGACGAATTGAGGATCCGGAACTGAATACCGCTCTCGTCCGTCGCGGCGGCCATTGCGCCACCCAGCGCGTCGACTTCCTTGACCAGATGGCCCTTGCCGATGCCGCCGATCGACGGATTGCAGCTCATCTGCCCGAGCGTTTCGATATTGTGGGTCAGCAGCAGCGTCTTCGCGCCCATACGGGCGGACGCCAGCGCGGCTTCCGTGCCGGCATGACCGCCACCAACGACGATGACGTCAAATTCTGTGGGAAAAAGCATGGTGGATTCCGCACGCCGAGCTGCGCACGAACCTATCAGAGAAATGTATGGGCCGAATTATAGCGGGTTCGCTTTTCACCCGAATGCCGTCCGAATGGTAGGGTCTGTGCATTTCGTCGATTTTTGGGCCGTGGACGGGAGAATCCAGGGTGTCGAGCCTGTTCAGGCAAAGCCCGAGCACGGTTTGCCGTACATCGCTGCACCTGTGCAAAAAACCTGGCTGGCGAGAACGCCGCAAGCGGAATATGACCCGATCGATATCTGTGGCCCGCGAGGCCGCGCGAACACGACATGCTGTGCCCCCTTCTCTTCACAGCATTTCTGCCGGTTGCTCTCACCCTTGTCCACCGAGGTTCCACACATCATTGGCCTGTGGAACGAGCCACCGCCGCACAGGACTCAAGACGATTCCTCCGGCGCTTATCCCCAGACCTCGAGCCAACCAGGCCTCACCGGCAAATAAAAACGGCGTGTTTCACGTGAAACACGCCGTTCGTTTCCCGCCAACCGCTCGGACCATCAAGCCGTCTTCTTCGTCAGCCCCAGGTACGTTTCGATCACGCGCGGATTCTGCGCAAGCTCGGCGGCCGGCCCTTCCAGCGCAACCTCACCGGTCTCCAGCACATAGCCGTAATCCGAGATCTGCAACGCGGCCCGCGCGTTCTGTTCGATCAGCAACGTCGCCACCCCCGTACCGCGCAACGCGCTGATGATATGAAAGATCTCCTTCACGATCAGCGGCGCGAGCCCGAGGCTCGGCTCGTCGAGCATCAACAGGTCGGGCTTGCCCATCAGCGCGCGGCCGACCGCAAGCATCTGCCGCTCGCCGCCCGACAGCGTGCCGGCCGCCTGCTTGCGGCGCTCCTTCAGCCGCGGGAACAGCGCGAACACGTGGTCGAGCTGGTCGAGGAAGTTCGATTCGCCAGCCTGCTTGCGGCGATATGCACCCAGCACAAGGTTGTCCTCGACCGTCATCGTGCTGAACAGCTCGCGCTTTTCCGGTACGAGGCACATCCCGCGCGCGACACGCTGCTCGACCGGCAACGCACCGACGTCGCTGCCGCGGTACACGACCGCGCCCGACGCATGCCCCGTAACCGGTAACGCGCCCATGATCGCGTTCAGCAGCGTCGACTTGCCGGCACCGTTCGGGCCGATCACGCTGACGATCTGCCCCGCACCGACCTTGATCGCCGCACCGTGCAGTGCCTCCACCTTCCCGTACCGGACTGCCAGCCCGCGCACTTCGAGAATCGGCATCGTCGTGTCCGTCATCACTCCACCCCGCCCAGATACGCTTCAAGCACGGCCGGGTCCTGCTGCACATCCTGCGGCAACCCTTCCGCGATCCGCGTGCCGAACTCCATCACCACCAGCCGGTCGGTGAGATTCATCACGAAATCCATGTCATGTTCCACGAGCAACACGCTCATGCCTTCCGCCTTCAGCCGTCGCAGCAGGTCGGCGAGCTGTTGCTTCTCCTGGTAACGCAGCCCCGCAGCCGGCTCGTCGAGCAGCAGCAGCGTCGGATCGCAGCACAGCGCGCGGGCGATTTCGAGAATCCGCTGCTGGCCGAGCGCGAGGCTGCCCGCTTCGTCGTACATGTGCTTCTCGAGCCCCACGCGGCGGATCTGGCGTGCGGCTTCGGCCAGCAGTTGCGCCTCCTCGTGTGCATTGAGCCGCGCGATGCTGCGCCAGACGCCCGTATGGCCGCGCAGATGCGCACCGATCGCGACGTTCTCGAGCACCGTCATCGCGGGCAGCAGCTTCACGTGCTGGAAGGTACGGCCGATGCCGCGGCGGACGATCTGGCGCGACGTGAGCCCGTCGATCCGCTCGCCACGGAACGTGATCGTGCCGCCCGTCGGCTTCAGCACGCCCGTCACGAGGTTGAACGTGGTCGACTTGCCGGCGCCGTTCGGACCGATCAGCCCGATGATCTGCCCCGCTTTCACGTCGAAGCTGACGTCGTTGACGGCCACGAGCCCGCCGAACTGCTTGCGTGCATTGTCGACGACGAGCAGCGGCTCACCGGCCGCCGGCTTCGCACGCTGCGGCAGCGGATCGGCCTGCTCGGGCACGTGCGCGCTCGGCCCGCGCGGGAACAGCCGGGCAACGAACGGCCACACGCCCTGGCGGGCGTACTGCAGCAGCAGCACCATCAGCACGCCAAACACGATGATCTCGAAGTTGCCTTCCGAGCCGAGCAGCTTCGGCAGCAGCGTCTGCAGGTAGTCCTGCAGCACCGTGAGGATCGCTGCACCGAGCACCGCGCCCCACACGTGCGACACGCCGCCGACCACGGCCATGAACAGGAACTCGATCCCGTGATTCAGCCCGAACGGGGTCGGGTTCACCGCACGCTGCAGATGCGCGTACAGGAAGCCCGACACGGCCGCCAGCACGGCTGCGTAGACGAAGATCACCACGCGCATCCATGCCGTGTTCACGCCCATCGCCTCGGCCATCACGCCGCCGCCGCGCAGTGCGCGGATCGCGCGGCCCGGGCGGCTGTTCAGCAGGTTCTGCACCGACACGATCGCGGCCAGCACGACGGCCCAGATCAGGAAGTACAGGCTGCGGCCGCTTTCGAGCGCGAGGCCGAACAGGTTCAGCGCCGGAATGCCGTTGATCCCGTCGTACTTGCCGAGCAGCTCGAGGTTGCCGAACAGGTAGAACAGCGCGAGGCCCCACGCGATCGTGCCGAGCGGCAGGAAGTGCCCGGACAGCCGCATCGTGACCGCACCCAGCACGAGCGCGACGAGCGCCGTCAGCACGACGCCGACGATCAGCGCGAGCCACGGCGATACGCCGTAGCGCGTCGTCAGGAACGCGGTCGCATACGCGCCGATGCCGACGAACGCGGCCTGTCCGAAGCTCGTCATCCCGCCAACGCCCGTCAGCAGCACGAGCCCGATCGCGACGATCGCATAGAGGCCGATGTAGTTCAGCAGCGTGATCCAGTACTCGGGCACGTGCAGCGCGCCGGGCAGCACCGGCAGCGCGAACAACACCACGAGAAACACCCAGAAGGTCTTGTTGCGTACCATCGTCTTCATCGCGTCACTCCTCTTCCTCTTCCGCATGCGGCGTCACGAAGCTCCGCCACAGCAGCACCGGAATGATCAGCGTGAACACGATCACCTCCTTGTACGCGCTCGCCCAGAACGACGAATACGATTCGAGCACGCCAACCAGCAGCGAGCCGGCGGCCGCGAGCGGATAGCTGACGAGCCCGCCGATGATCGCGCCGACGAAACCCTTCAGACCGATCAGGAAGCCCGAGTCGTAGTAGATCGTCGTCAGCGGGCCGACGAGGATCCCGGACAGCACGCCGAGCCCCGCCGCAAACGTAAACGCGAGCCGCCCCGCTTCCGTCGTGCCGATGCCGACGAGCCGAGCGCCGAGCCGGTTCACCGACGTCGCACGCAGCGCCTTGCCGGCGATCGTGCGGCCGAAGTACACGTAGAGCGCACCGATCAGCACGAGCGCCGTGGCGACGACCAGGATGCTCTGCACCGAGATCGTCATGCTGCCGATCGCCAGCGACGCGTCCGAGAATCCGTTGGTACGCGAGCCTTCCGCGCCGAACATCACGAGCCCGAGGCCGACCATCGCGAAGTGGACGGCGACCGACACGATCAACAGCAGCAGCGTCGTGCCTTCGGCGATCGGCTGGTACACGAGCCGGTAGACGAACGGCCCCATCGGCACGACGATCGCAAGCGTCAGCGCGATCTGCGCGAGCATCGGCATCGGCTGCGCGGCAAAGCTGCGCGTGATCGCGAACACCGCGAGCGGCAGCAGGATGTAGCGGCTGCCGAGCGTCGCGAGCGTGCGGCCGAGCTGATGGCGGCGCTCGCGATGCCGGATCAGGCCGCCGACTTCGAGCAGGAAGCACGCGATGCCCATCACGAACAGCAGCCAGCAGGTGGCGGGAAATTTCTGCGCCTGCAACGCGGCAAGCGTCAGCGCACCGTAGGCGACGAATTCGCCCTGGGGAATGAAGATCACCCGCGTGACGGAAAACACCAGCACGAGCGCCAGGGACAGCAATGCATAAATGGCGCCCGTCGTGATGCCGTCTTGCGCGAGGATCGCCGCAATCGAGAGATCCATACGTTTCGTGTATCGAGAATGCTGCGGAGAAACGAAAGGCGGAAACGCCGCGGGGCATGGGCGACACGGCAGGCGCGTCACCCGCCATGTGTCGGCCCCCGGACGTTCCAGGCAGCCCGGGGCGCGGCCCGTCAGGCCCGGCGCCCTGCCGACGGCATGCGCGGCGCCGTTCGCGCCGCGCATGCCGGTTTCACGTGATGCTTACTCGGCCTGCAGCTTCCACTTGCCGTCGACGATCTGCACCATCACGCGCGCACGCGTGTCGAAGCCGTTGTGATCGGTTGCCGTCATGTTGATCACGCCGTGCGACACGGGAAGGTCCTTCACGCTTTCGAGCGACGCACGCAGCGCCTCGCGGAACGCCTCGGTGCCCGGCTGGCCCTTCTTCAGCGCCTCCGGAATCGCACGCTGCAGCAACAGCCCCGCATCCCACGCATGGCCGCCGAACGTCGACAGCGAGCCCGCGCCGTAGGCCTTCTCGTACGCGGCCTTGTAACCGAGCGCCGGCTTCTTCACCGGGTTCGAATCAGGCAGCTGGTCGGTCACGAGCACCGGGCCGGCCGGCAGGATCTCGCCTTCGCAATCCTTGCCGCACACGCGCAGGAAGTCGTTGTTCGCGACGCCGTGCGTCTGGTACACCTTGCCCTTGTAGCCACGCTCCTTCAGCGTCTTGGCCGGCAGCGCCGCCGGCGTGCCGGAGCCCGCGATCAGCACCGCATCCGGGTTCGAGCCCAGCAGCTTCAGCACCTGCCCCATCACCGACGCGTCGGTGCGGTTGTAGCGCTCGTTCGATACGACCTTCAGGCCGTTCTTCGCGGCCGCCGCGTTGAACGTGTTGTACCAGCTGTCGCCGTACGCATCGGCAAAGCCGACGAAGCCGACCGTCTTCACGCCGTGCTTCGCCATGTAGCCGGCGATCGCATCGGCCATCAGCTGGTCATTCTGCGGCACCTTGAACATCCACGCGCGCTTCGCGTCCATCGGCGAGATGATCTGCGCGCTCGCGGCGAGCGAGATCGTCGGCGTCTTGCCCTGCGATACCGGGTCGAGCATCGCGAGCGAGTTCGGCGTGACGGACGAGCCGATGATCGCGTCGACGTGGTCCTCGTCGATCAGCTTGCGCACGTTCTGCACCGCACGGCTCGTGTCGGAGGCGTCATCCAGCACGATGTACTGCACGCTCTTGCCCGCGATTTCCTTGGGCAGCAGCGCGATCGTGTTCTTTTCCGGGATCCCGAGCGACGCGGCCGGCCCGGTGGCCGACAGCGTCACGCCGATCTTCACCTGCGCCGACGCCGTTGCCGCCGCGCACACGAGGCCCGCGGCAAGCACGGCCTCCATCCATCGATTCATCTTCATTTACGTTGTCTCCAAACGCTGCTCGAAAAAGCCACGGGTCGCTCGGGCGGCTCCCGGTCCCCCAAAACAAGTTAATAATTTAACTATCTCGCCTGGCCGCGCCTACGCTCGTTTTCCCGTGAAACCCCGCACATCCGCCGCCTGCCGCCTGACACGGCCGTTCGCCCACCACGATGCGCAGCAGCAGTGTCGTCAGGATGAAGGTGGCGAAGAAATACGGGATCGTGCGAACGATCGATGCATGCGCAACGATGGCGGGAACGCACGCCGCGCCGGCCGGATACGGCCAGGTATGCGCGCGGTGAAACGTCGAAAAAACGGCGGCTCATGAGAATGCGGATACGGATGCGAACGCAACGACCCGCGATGGCGTCGCAGCGCGCGTACAGGCCGCAGAACGGCCCGGGAAGGCCGCGCTGACCGTTGCCACACCCCGCGACGAACGGGCGGCGCCAGCCGCCTTTCCTGCCCCGAACCATCGTCCCGCGCTGCTCATCCAACCGTACTCCCTCTTCTGCATTCTGCTTGTAGGAGAACTGCCGACCGTTTTCCCGACCGCTCGGTCGGCGAAAGCTGAGTGTAACGGACGCGATTCGCGCACGCCAACCGGGTAAGCCCGGACAGCATGTACGCAACGGCGCGCTGTCTGCAAACGAATGACGGGAACGGGAAAAACGGAGAACGCGGCGAAGCGCGGAAGCGATGCGCATGCAGGCGCGGGGCACGACTATCGCGCAGGCCGATGCACCATCGGGGGAAATCCGTGCACGCAAATGAAAAAGCGCTGTTGGATTCCGTCCAACAGCGCTTTGGGGTCCGGGCACTTTGTGCCTCGATTGTCTCCTCGTTCTCCACCTGCAAATTCGTTTCGCGGTGCATCAGAACTAGAGTGAATCTTAAAGAGGCTTAAGCACCACGACAACTTAGCATTTACCCCTATGGTGCATTGCCGCACGAAAATGGGGCACCAGCCTGTCGCGCGGCGCCGGCCCGAGCCGGCCGCAATACCCTTTTCGGCGCATGCGGGATGGTGCTGCGCATCAGCGGGCGGCGATGCGTACGGCCTGCGCTCAGGGCGATGCCCGGAGCGGCTTGATCCGCGCAACCATCTCGCCGACGATGCCGCGCCGGAATGCCAGCACGCATGCGATGAAGATCAGCCCGGTGACGATCGTCGCCGACTCGCCGAGCGAATGAAACCACGCGACGCCCGTGGCCGACGCGAGCCATTCTCCGATGTCGCCGAGCCGGTCTTCCAGCGCGACGATCAGCGCGGCGCCGAGCAGCGGCCCGAACAGGGTGCCCATCCCGCCGACGAGCGTCATCAGCACGACCAGGCCCGACATCGTCCAGTGCGCGTCGGACAGCGTCTCGAAGCCGAGCACGAGCACCTTCAGCGAGCCGGCCAGCCCCGCGAGCCCGGCCGATAGGATGAACGCGAGCAGCTTGAAGCGGTCGGTGTCGTAGCCGAGCGAGATGGCGCGCGCTTCGTTTTCCTTGATGGCGACGAGCACCTGGCCGAACGGCGAATGGACGACCCGCACGATGAACGCGCATGCGGCGACGACCACCGCCAGCACGACGTAGTACAGCGCGACGTCGTTCGACAGGTCGAGCAGCCCGAACAGGCGGCCGCGCGGCACGCCCTGCAGGCCGTCCTCGCCGTGCGTGAACGGCGCCTGCAGGTAGATGAAATAGACCATCTGCGCGAACGCGAGCGTGATCATCGCGAAGTAGATGCCCTGCCGGCGGATCGCAAACAGCCCGACGACGAGCCCGAGCAGCGTCGCTGCGACGGTGCCGACCAGCACGCCGAGCTCCGGCGTGAAGCCGAGCGTCTGCATCGAATAGCCGGTCGCGTAGCCGGCCGTCGCGAGGAACATCGCATGGCCGAACGACAGCAGCCCCGTATAGCCGATCAGCAGGTTGAACGCGGCCGCGAACAGCGCGAACGTCAGCACCTTCATCACGAACACCGGATACGCGCCGATGAACGGCGCGGCGAGCAGTGCGGCGAGCAGCACGCCGTAGAGCACTTTTCTCTGCATCATTTTTCCTTGCCGAAGAGGCCCGCCGGGCGGAACAGCAGCACGATCGCCATGATCACGAACACGACGGTGGCCGACGCTTCCGGATAGAACACGCGCGTGAAGCCTTCGATCACGCCGAGCAGCAGGCCCGTGACGATCGAGCCGAGGATCGAGCCCATCCCGCCGATCACGACCACCGCGAACACGGTGATGATCATCGGCTGGCCCATCAGCGGCGACACCTGGATCACCGGCGCGGCCAGCACGCCGGCGAACGCGGCGAGCGCGACGCCGAAGCCGTAGGTGAGCGTGATCATCATCGGCACGTTCACGCCGAACGCCTCGACGAGCTTCGGGTTCTCGGTGCCCGCGCGCAGGTAGGCACCCAGACGCGTCTTCTCGATCACGAACCACGTCGCGAGACACACCGCGAGCGACGCGACGACGACCCACGCGCGATAGTTCGGCAGGAACATGAAGCCGAGGTTGGTCGCGCCCGACAGCTGCGACGGCACGTCGTACGGCTGGCCCGACGATCCGTAGATCGACCGGAACACGCCTTCGACGACCAGCGTGAGGCCGAACGTGAGCAGCAGCCCGTACAGGTGATCGAGCTTGTACAGCCAGCGCAGCATCGAGCGTTCGATCGCGATCCCGAACGCGCCGACCACCAGCGGCGCCAGCACGAGCATCGCCCAGTACGGCAGCCCGAAGTACGACAGGCCCATCCACGCGAGCATCGCGCCCAGCATGAACAGCGCGCCGTGCGCGAAGTTGATCACGTTGAGCAGCCCGAAGATCACCGCGAGCCCGAGGCTCAGGATCGCGTAGAACGAGCCGTTGACGAGCCCGAGCAGCAACTGGCTCAGCATCGCCGGCAACGGAATGCCAAAGATTTCCATCGACTTAGCCGTCAGAATGAGTTTCGTTGCGTGCGCAACCTTCAGGCGCCACGCACGCGGGCGGCGCAGCGGGCACATCGCGGCAGCCGCCACCGAGCGGCGCGCCCGTGCGCGCCGCTACGCCCTGCTTACTTCCACAACGCGCAGCGCGTCTCCTGCTTGGTCCCGAACGCCTGTTCGCCCGGAATCGTCGCGAGCACCTTGTAGTAATCCCACGGCTCCTTCGATTCCGACGGCTTCTTCACTTCCATCAGGTACATGTCGTGGATCATGCTGCCGTCCGTGCGGATGTAGCCCTTCGCGTAGAAATCGTTGATCTTGATCTTCTTCAGCTCGGCCATCACCTTGTCGGAGTCGGTCGTTCCGGCGGCCTGCACGGCCTTCAGGTAGGTCGTCACCGACGAGTAGTCGGCCGCCTGCAGGCTCGACGGCATCTTCTTCATCTTGCCGAAGTAGCGCTGCGCCCACTGGCGCGACGCGGCGTCGCGGTTCCAGTACCAGCTGTCGGTCAGCACGAGGCCCTGCGTCGTCTCGAGGCCGAGGCTGTGCACGTCGTCGATGAACATCAGCAGCGCGGCGAGCTTCATCGTCTTCATGATGCCGAATTCCTTCGCGGCCTTGATCGAGTTGATCGTGTCGCCGCCGGCGTTCGCGAGGCCGAGAATCTGCGCCTTCGACGCCTGCGCCTGCAGCAGGAACGACGAGAAATCCGATGCCGACAGCGGGTGGCGCACCGCGCCGAGCACCTGCCCGCCGTTCGCCTTCACGACGTCCGACGTGTTCTTCTCGAGCGCCTTGCCGAACGCGTAGTCGGCCGTCAGGAAGAACCACGACTTGCCGCCCTGCTTCACCACCGCCGAACCGGTGCCTTTCGCGAGCGCCATCGTGTCGTATGCATAGTGGACCGTGTACGGCGTGCACTGCTCGTTGGTCAGCGTGTCGGCGCCCGCGCCGATGTTGATGTAGACCTTCTTCTTCTCGGCCGCGACCTGGTTCATCGACAGCGCGGTGGCCGAGTTCGTGCCGCCGACCAGCAGGTCGAGCCCGCCGCGGTCCATCCATTCGCGCGCCTTCGATGCGGCAATGTCGGCCTTGTTCTGGTGATCGGCATAGACGACCTCGATCGGCTTGCCGAGCACCTTGCCGCCGAAATCGGCGACCGCCATGCGGATCGCCTCGAGGCCGCCCTGCCCGTCGATATCCGCGTAAAGCCCCGACATGTCGGTGATGAAGCCGATCTTCACGGTATCCGCCGCGTGTGCGGCGCCGGCGGTGAACGCGGCGGCCGCGAGTGCGAGACAGGCCTGTGCGAGGGTCTTCATTTTCATTGACGTCTCCTGTTGTTCTGATGCGTTGTGGTTGTTCGAGGGCCGCCACGGCTAGCGGCAAGGGCAACGGGGCGGCGTCACACCCCAAGCAGGTCGTGCAGGGTCGGCATCTTGCTTTCCAGTTCGGCCGCCTGGAAATGCTCGACGATGGTACCGTGCTCCATCACGTAGAAGCGGTCGGCGAGCGGCGCGGCAAAACGGAAATTCTGTTCGACCATCACGATCGTGTAGCCGCGCGCCTTCAGCGCGACGATCATCCGCGCGAGCGCCTGCACGATCACCGGTGCGAGGCCTTCGGAAATCTCGTCGAGCAGCAGCAGGTTCGCGCCGGTGCGCAGGATCCGCGCGACCGCGAGCATCTGCTGCTCGCCGCCGGACAGCCGCGTGCCCTGGCTCTGCCGGCGCGACGCGAGGTTCGGGAACATCGCGTAGATCTCGTCGAGCGACATCGCGTGCTCGCGCGGCCCGATCAGCGGCGGCAGCATCAGGTTCTCCTCGCACGACAGGCTCGAGAAGATCCCGCGCTCCTCCGGGCAGTAGCCGATGCCGAAATGCGCGATGCGGTGCGTCGCGAGGCCGATCGTCTCGTAGCCCGCGACCTTGATCGACCCGCTGCGGCGGCCCGTGAGGCCCATGATCGCGCGCAGCGTCGTCGTGCGGCCCGCGCCGTTGCGGCCGAGCAGCGTGACGACCTCGCCGCGATGCACGGTCAGGTCGACACCGTGCAATATGTGGGATTCCCCGTACCAGGCCTCCAGGCCCGTGATCTCCAGCGCGGGCGTACCGCTCTCGACGCCGCTCAATTCGCGTTCCTCCCGTTCGCTGTGCTTCATGCGTGCGCCCCCGCGAGCGCCGCGTCGGCGCTGCCCATGTAGGCTTCGATGACGAGCGGATTCTTCGAGACCTCCGCATACGAGCCTTCGGCCAGCACCTCACCGCGTTGCAGGACGGTGATCGTGTCGGAGATGCCCGCGATCACGTTCATGTTGTGCTCCACCATCAGGATCGTGCGGCCGCTCGCGACCTTCTTGATCAGCGCGGTCACGCGATCGACGTCCTCGTGGCCCATCCCCTGCGTGGGCTCGTCGAGCAGCATCAGTTCGGGTTCCATCGCGAGCGTCGTCGCGATCTCGAGCGCGCGCTTGCGGCCGTACGCGAGTTCGACGGTCGGCACGTGCGCGAAATCGGTGAGGCCGACCTGCGTGAGGAGATCCATCGCACGGTCGTCGAGCCGCTTCAGCGTGCGTTCGCTGCGCCAGAAATGGAATTCGGTGCCGAGCGCGCGCTGCAGGCCGATGCGCACGTTCTGCAGCGCGGTCAGGTGCGGGAACACGGCCGAGATCTGGAACGAACGGATGATGCCGCGCCGCGCGACCTGCGCGGGCCGCTCGTCGGTGATGTCGATGCCGTTGAAGACGATCTGGCCGGCCGTCGGTGTCAGGAACTTGGTGAGAAGGTTGAAGCAGGTGGTCTTGCCCGCGCCGTTGGGCCCGATCAATGCGTGGATCGCACCGCGGCGCACACGCAGGTTGACGCCGTTCACGGCGGTGAAGCCCCTGAATTCCTTCGTCAGTCCGCGTGTTTCCAGAATCGTGTCGCCGAGAATCATGTTCCCTTCCGTACGAAGTCAGGCGAAGCACCGGGATGCCTGGCGCAAGCGGCCGCGAACAGGTCAGCGGATCAGCGGGCTGCCCCCGGGCGCCGTGGTACGCCTCGAGGGTTGGTCTCCCGCGCCGACGCGTATGCACATTGCGCAACATTGTCGCGCCGTTGGTGCAGTGCAATCATCGGGATTTGCACTTATAGGGCTGACCGCCCTGTCGCACGCGGCCGAACGCGATTTTTCGCCATGCTTTTTTGACACGTGCATCATCGCGCGTTGACCTTCCGCCACACCCGGCACGCGCGATGAAACAAGCCGCGCGACTGCGCGGCCTGCATCGAGCATGGATCGTGCCGCTCGCGCGGCCGCGGCGACGGCTTGTTTCGCATAGCGAATCAGCGGGCCGTCACGCAACCGACGCCGCAGCGTCGGTTCGCACCGGCGTCGCCTCGCGCGCCGCGCGGCGATCGGCGCGGATCATGTCGCTCGCCCGCTCGGCGATCATCAGCGTCGGCGAATTGGTGTTGCCCGACGTGATGAACGGCATCACCGACGCGTCGACGATCCGCAGCCCGGCGATGCCGCGTACGCGCAACCGGCTGTCGACCACCGCGCGTTCGTCGTCGGCCCGTCCCATCCGGCAGGTGCCGACCGGATGGAAGATCGTCGTGCCGACGGCGCCGGCCGCCTCGATCAGCTCGGCTTCGCTCCGGTATTGCGTGCCCGGCAGGATTTCCGCGGGACGATAGCGCGCGAGCGCCGGCGCGGACGCGATCCGGCGCGTCAGGCGCAGCGCGTTCGCGGCGACATGGCGATCGTGATCGGTCGACAGATAGTTCGGCGCGATCGCCGGCGCGATGCCCGGATCGGCGCTCGTGACGTGCACGCTGCCACGCGAGGTCGGCCGCAGATGACACACCGACGCCGTGAATGCGTTGAAGCTGTGCAGCGGTTCGCCGAAGCGTTCGAGCGACAACGGCTGCACGTGGTATTCGAGATCGGGGCGCGTGAGCGCGGGATCGTCCGGATCCGATTTCGCGAATGCGCCGAGCTGCGACGGCGCCATCGACATCGGCCCGCGCTGCAGCAACGCATATTCGGCGCCGATCATCAGCTTGCCCCACCAGTGCGCGGACAGCGTGTTGAGCGTGCGCACGCCTTCGACGCGAAACGCCATCCGCAACTGCAGATGATCCTGCAGGTTTTCGCCGACGCCCGGCAGATCCTGCACGACGTCGATGCCGAGCGCCTGCAATCGCCGGCCGTCGCCGATTCCCGACAGCTCGAGCAGCTGCGGCGAATTCACCGCGCCGGACGTCAGCAGCACTTCCGCGCGGGCCCGCGCGACGTAGTCGGTGCCGCCGCCGCGATACTCGACGCCGACGGCGCGCCGCCCGTCGAAGATCACGCGCTGCGCCTGCGCGCCGGTGATCACGGTCAGGTTCGGCCGCGCCATCGCGGGCCGCAGGAATGCCTTCGACGTATTCCAGCGCACGCCGCGCTTCTGGTTCACCTCGAAATAGCCGACCCCGGTATTGTCGCCGCGGTTGAAATCGTCGGTCGCGGGGATGCCGGACTGCTGTGCGGCCTGCGCGAACGATTCGAGGATCTCCCAGCGCAGACGCTGCTTCTCGACGCGCCAGTAGCCGCCCGCGCCGTGCGCGTCGCTCGCGCCCGCATGGTGATCCTCGCTGCGCTTGAAGATCGGCAGCACGCTGTCCCACGACCAGCCGGCGTCGCCGGTGGCCTCGGCCCAGCTGTCGTAATCCTCGCGCTGGCCGCGCATGTAGATCATCCCGTTGATCGACGAGCAGCCGCCGAGCACGCGGCCGCGCGGATACGACAGCGCCCGCCCGTTGAGTGCCGCCTCGGGTTGCGTCTTGTACAGCCAGTCGGTGCGCGGGTTGCCGATGCAGTACAGATAGCCGACCGGAATATGGATCCAGTGATAGTCGTCCTTGCCGCCGGCTTCCAGCAGCAGGACGCGGATGTCGGGATCCTCGGTCAGGCGGTTCGCGAGCACGCAGCCCGCGGTGCCCGCGCCGACGATCACGTAATCGAATTCGCCTTCGAGCGTACGTGGAGTACTCACGGCGTGTCCCCTTCTTCCTTGTTGTGCGCCGCGCGGCGCGATGCCGCGCGCATTTTCAGCATAGTGCGTCGCGGGCCATGCAGGCGGCCGCGCACACCATGACCCGAGCAAGCGTACTCCCGCGGCCGGCAGCCGATCCAATGAGTTATGCTGAACCGCGTTATAAGCCACGCTCATATCACGACGATGGATCTCTCCCTGCTCCGCGCGTTCGCGACGGTCGCGCGCGAAGGCAACCTGACGCGCGCCGCCGCGCAGCTGCACGTGACGCAGCCGGCCGTCAGCCTGCAGATCAAGCATCTGCAGGAGACGCTCGGCGTCACGCTGTTCACGCGCACGTCGCGCGGGCTCGCGCTCACGCGCGACGGCCAGACACTGCTGCCGCATGCGGAACGCGCGCTCGCCGCGGCCGCCGACGTGCAGCGCGCCGCTGCCGCGCTGCGGCACGAAGTGCGCGGCCGGCTGCGGATCGGCACGATCCTCGATCCGGGTTTCCTGCGGCTCGGCGGCTTCCTGCGCGCGCTGGTCGAGACCCATCCGCAGATCGAGACGGCGCTACGGCACGGGATGTCGGGCTGGGTAATCGAACAGGTGCGCACGCGGGCGCTCGATGTCGGCTACTACATCGGCCGGCCGGGCGAGGACGATTCGCTCGACGGCGCACTGTTCCACACCGACACGCTCACGCATTTCCAGTACCGCGTGCTCGCGCCAGCCGGCTGGAAGGAACGCGTGCAGCGCGCGCACGACTGGCGCGCGCTCGCCGCGCTGCCGTGGATCTGGACGCCGCCGGCGTCCGCGCACCACCGGCTGCTGTCGCGGCGCTTCGCCAACGCCGGCGCGCAGCCGGTGAAGGTCGCCGAGGTCGACCAGGAGCAGTCGATGCTCGACCTCGTCAAATCGGGGATCGGACTGACGCTCGCGCGCGACTCGACCGCGCTGGCCGAAGCGCACGCCCACGCGCTGACGATCGTCGAACGCGTGACGGTGCCGACCGAGCTGACGTTCGTGACGCTCGCCGAGCGGCGCGACGAACCGGCGATCGCGGCCGCGCTGCGGCTGATCGAGGCCCAGTGGGCGATATGAGCCGTGCTGATGAAGGTGGCGTGACGGCCCGCACGCGTCATCCCGCCACATCGGCGGTCACGCCATCGTCTTCGCGTTTTTGCTAGATTGTGCGTTCGCACACCGCGAGACCCCGATTGAAGGAGACCCGCATGGCCCGCAACATCGAGATCAAAGCCCGCGCCCGCGAATTCGACCGACTGCGCGAACAGGCTGCCAAGCTCGCGACCGAAGCGCCGCTGTTCTACCGCCAGCAGGATTTCTTCTACGACGTGCCGCGCGGCCGGCTCAAGCTGCGCCGTTTCGAGGACGGCACGCCGGCCGAACTGATCTTCTACCAGCGCGACGACCGCGACGGCCCGAAGGCGTCGTACTACACGCGCAGCCCGGTGACGAACCCCGACGCGATGCACGCGCTGCTCGCGACCGCGCTGACCACCCGCGGGATCGTGACGAAGGAACGGCACGTGTACCTTGCGGGTCGCACGCGCATCCATCTCGACCGCGTCGACGGCCTCGGCGATTTCATCGAACTGGAAGTCGTGCTCGGCCCGGACGACGACGAGGCCGGCGGCGAAGCCGAAGCGCACGACGTGTTCGCGAAGCTCGGCGTGGCGCAGGACGATCTCGTCGCGGTCGCGTACGTCGACCTGCTGAACGCCGATACGCAGCACGAAACGGCCTGATCCGGCCCTTCGGCGGCCGCGCAGCGCGGCCCGCCTTCAGCCCCGCCGCCGCCCCGTCATTGCGTCATGCGGCGCCGGGCGCCAGGTGCGCGAGCGGCAGCGCGCCGTTGCGCTTGAAGGTCGTCAGCACGATGTTCGAGCGCACGCTGTCGACGCCCGGCACGCGCATCAGCTTCTTCATCACGAACTGCGACAGCGCGTTCAGGTCGGGCGCGACGATCCGCAGCAGGTAGTCGGCATCGCCCACCACCGCGTGGCATTCGAGCACTTCGGGCAGCACGTCGATCTGCTGCTGGAACTGCTCGATGATCGAATCGCCGTGGTGCTTGAGCTTCAGGCTCGTGAACGCGGTGACGCCGAGCCCGAGCCTTTCCGGGCGGAGCATCACGCGATAGCCTTCGATCACGCCGGCCGCCTCGAGCCGCTGCAGCCGCCGGCCGATCTGCGACGGCGACAGCGGCACCTCCTCGCCGAGCTGCTGATGCGTCGCGCGACCGAAGCGCTGCAGCACGTCCAGCAGCGCGAGATCGAAGTGATCGAGTTCCAGCATGAGCATTCTCCGCATTGATTCATGATTTGATGCACGATTATCGCATCAACCATCAAATCAGCGCCAACGATGCGCCCTTTCCGCGCGCGGCCCGCTCTACACTTGCATGGTTACCCACCCCAGCCTGCAGAGCCTGATCATGTCCACCGTCGTCACCGCGAAACTGCAGGAGCAGTTCGACGCGGGCCTCGAAACCCGCGCCGATTTCACCATCGACCAGCCGCTGCGGCGCTACGGCCAGGTCGACCACGCGGTGTGGAAGCAGCTCTATGCGCGCCAGTCGGCGCTGCTGCGCGGGCGCGCGTGCGACGCGTTCGTCGCCGGCCTCGGCAAGATCGACCTGCCGGCCGACCGCGTGCCGTCGTTCGCCGACGTGAACCGCCAGCTGAAGCCCGCGACCGGCTGGGAGATCGTCGCGGTGCCGGGCCTCGTGCCCGACCGCGTGTTCTTCGAGCATCTCGCGAACCGCCGTTTCCCGGTCACCTGGTGGATGCGCCGACCCGACCAGCTCGACTACCTGCAGGAACCCGACTGCTTCCACGACCTGTTCGGCCACGTGCCGCTGCTGATCGACCCGGTGTTCGCCGACTACATGCAGGCGTACGGCCGCACCGCGCTCGCGGTCGCCGACGACGAGGCGGCGCTGGCGCGGCTCGCACGGCTCTACTGGTATACGGTGGAATTCGGGCTGATCCGCGATCCGCGCGGCCCGAACGGGCTGTCGATCTACGGCGCCGGGATCGTGTCGAGCAAGGGCGAAAGCCTGTACAGCCTCGAAAGCGCGGCGCCGAACCGGCTCGGTTTCGACCTCGAGCGCGTGATGCGCACGAAGTACCGGATCGACACGTTCCAGAAGACCTACTTCGTGATCGACGATTTCGCGCAGCTGTTCGCGCTCGCCGGCGTCGACGGCCGTGCGCTGGCCGACCGGCTCGCGGCGCTGCCCGAATTCGCGGCCGGCGCGGTGCTCGATAGCGATCGCGTGCTGCACCGCGGCACGGGCGAAGGCTGGCCCGACGACGCCGACGCGTGACACGCCGGGGCGCCGAGGCCGGTGCCCGTCACCCTTCCCGCAACTATGAAACAATGAACGGCGCCGGCCGTGCCGCGCGGCGCAGCCGCGCGCGGGCGCCGTTACCGAACGAGAGGTGCAAGATGATCCACAAGCTCACATCAGAAGAACGCAAGACCCGGCTCGCAGGCCTGCCGCTCTGGACGGCCGTGCCGGGCCGCGACGCCATCCAGCGCAGCCTGCGCTTCGCCGATTTCAACGAAGCGTTCGGCTTCATGACGCGCGTCGCGATCAAGGCGCAGGAAATGAACCACCATCCGGAATGGTTCAACGTGTACAACCGCGTCGACGTCACGCTGTCGACCCACGACGCCGACGGCCTGACCGAACGCGACATCGAACTCGCGCTGTTCATCGACCGCGCCGGCGCGCACGCGCAACCGTCCGCCTGACGCTTTCCTCTACCGCCGCGCGTCTTTTGGTGCGCGGCGCGTCAACTTTTCATTTCGATGAACGTTTTCTAGGATGTACTCAGCGAAAGCCTTCAGCTTTCCAAGCCATCCTTAAGGCGCACGTAAGTCTCATACGCTTTCCGTGCCTTGGGGTCCAAACCTTCCAGTTGCAACGCGCTTTCGCGCTGTACAATCAGCAGCGCATACGGCTTGGAGAGCGCGCTGGCCTCTTCGCAGAGTTTGAGTTCGTCGCCGCTCGACGGCGAGCGGGCGCGCCAGAAATTGATCGCGGCTTCTAGGTCGTGGATCGAAATATCGGACATGATTGGATTTAATCGTTCGCTGGCCGCCATGCTTGATTGTCAGGTAAGGCGGCGCCCCTGTGGAAACGGCGTCGTGCTGTCCGCGTGCCTGAACCGCCAACCCATTGTACTTGAGCGAACTTCATGCGACTCCTTCTGATCGAAGACGACCGCCCCATCGCACGCGGCATCCAGAGCAGCCTCGAGCAGGCTGGCTTCACCGTCGACATGGTGCATGACGGCATCTTTGCCGAACAGGCGCTGGCACAGAACCGCCACGAACTCGTGATCCTCGACCTCGGCCTGCCGGGCATCGACGGGATGACGCTGCTCACGCGTTTCCGCCAGACCAACCGCCACACGCCCGTGATCGTGCTGACCGCACGCGACGAGCTGAACGACCGGATCCAGGGCCTGAACTCGGGCGCCGACGACTACATGCTCAAGCCGTTCGAGCCGGCCGAGCTCGAGGCGCGCATCCGCGCGGTGATGCGCCGCAGCGGCCCGCACAGCGACATGCCGCGGCCGGAAGTGTCGCTCGGCGGCGTCCGCCTGTCGGGCGTCGACCGCCGCATCTTCAACGACGACAAGCCGCTCGAGCTGTCGCCGCGCGAATTCGCGGTGCTCGAGATGCTGTTGCTGCGCCACGGCCGCGTCGTCAGCAAGGCCCAGCTGCAAGATCACCTCACGCACTTCGGCGGCGATCTCGGCGACACCGCGATCGAAGTCTACGTGCACCGGGTGCGCAAGAAACTCGAGCAGTGCCGTGTCGAAATCGTCACGGTGCGCGGCTTCGGCTACCTGCTGCAGGAAATCCGCCAGACGGCGAGCGTCTGAGCGGCGCCGCATGCCGGCCGGCCAGGTGCCGCCGGCGTGTGCGCCGCCCGCTCCGTTGCGCCGCCCGGCGTACGACCGCGCCGCTCCCCGTGAGCGGCGCTTATCCATTTGCCCGTCGAAATGTCTCCTGATCCGGCTGTGACCACCAGCCTGCGCCGTTCGCTGCTCCGGCGCCTCGCCGCCCCGCTGTCGATGCTCGCGCTGATGAGCGGCCTGATCGCCTACTGGCTCGCGTGGCAGTACACGCAGCATGTGATCGACCGCTCGCTCGCCGATCTCGCCACCGCCATCTCCAAACAGATCCAGATCGCCGGCCCCGACGCGCCGTTCACGGTGCCGCCGCTCGCGCAGGCGATGTTCTCCGATCCCGCCGAAGCGCTGATCTACCGGATCAGCGACGGCGAGCAGGAACTCGCCGGCGATCCGAAACTGCCGCTGCAGGGCATCAACGTGCGCCGCATGCACCACGCGTACGTGTTCGAGGCGGAGTACGACAACCGCGCGGTGCGCGTCGCACAGGTGCGTGTCGACAACGTCGAGGGCGGCAAGCCGATGGTCGTCGAAGTCGCGCAGCCGGTGCGGCACCGCTACCGGATCGCGGCCGAATTCCTCGTCGCGATCATGATGCCCCTGTTGCTGCTGCTGCTCGCGGGCTGGGGCATCGTGTGGCGCGTCGTGAACCAGCAGCTGGGCCCGCTCACGCATCTCGCCGATTCGCTGAACCGGCAGACCCACACGTCGCTGGAACCGGTCGACGAAACCGAGGTGCCGCTGGAGATCCGGCCGCTGACGAGCGCGATGAACGCGCTGCTCGGCCGCCTGAAGACCGCGCTGGACGCGCAGCGCAAGTTCATCGCCGACGCCGCGCACCAGTTGCGCACGCCGCTCACGGCCGTGAAGCTGCATGCGGAACAGGCCGCCGTCGCGCGCGATCCGCACCAGACCTATGCGGCGGTACGCGAACTGCGTGCGGCCGCCGACCGTGCGGTGCGACTGTCCAACCAGTTGCTGTCGCTTGCCCGCGCGGAACCGGGTGAGCAGGCCGCACGCTTCGTCGATGTCGACCTCGCGGCGATGGCGTTCGAGACGGGTGCCGAATGGGTGCCGCGTGCCCTCGCGTCGCACGTCGATCTCGGTTTCCAGCGCGCCGACGGCGCGGACGACGACGAGAAGCTGACCGTGCGCGGCAACCCCGTGCTGCTGCGCGAGGTGATCGCGAACCTGCTCGACAATGCGCTGAAATACGTGCCGCTTGCCCGGCCGGACGGTGCGCGGATCACGGTGAACGTCGCGCGCAGCGCGCTCGAGGACGGCCAGCCGGCCGCCGAGATCGTCGTGGAAGACAACGGCCCCGGCGTGCCCGCGAACCAGCAGGCCGACCTGTTCAAGCGCTTCTTCCGCGGCGACGCGCAAAGCGGCAACGGCGTCGAGACAGGTGCCGGGCTTGGGCTCGCGATCGTGCACGACATCATCGCGATGCATGGCGGCACCGTGTCGTACGAGGATGCGCCCGACGGCGGTTCGCGCTTCGTGGTGAGGGTGCCGCTCGCCGCGCATCCGGAGAAGCCGGCCAGCGAAACGCCGGCGGCGGCCTCGACGCACTGAGCGATTCGCGGCGAGCGACCCGCCGCCCCGGGGCCCGAACGACAGCGGCGGCGCAAGGTACGCCGCCGCCTGTCTTACTTCTTGCTCTTCTTGTCCTTCGGCTTCGATTCGGACTTGCCGTCCTTCCTGTCCTTCTTCTTTTTCTTCTTCCCGCCTTCGTCCGACGTCGCGAGCAGCGTGCCGCGACATGACACCGCGCCGCAGTGGCACGCGTATTCGCGCTTGAGCTTCTTCGTCAGCTTCGCATCGATCACGAGGCCGTAGTCGTAGAACAGCTCCTCTTCCGGCCCGATGTCGCGCAGCGCGTGAATGAACACGCGCCCTTTGACTTCCTCGGCCTCGCAGTTCGGCGCGCACGAATGGTTGATCCAGCGCGCGCTGTTGCCGTCGATCTTGCCGTCGATCACGCCGCCTTCGTCGAGTGCGAAGTAGAACGTATGGTTCGGCTCGCTCGGGTCGTGCGGGTGGCGGCGCAGCGCTTCCTTCCACGAGATTCGCTCGCCCTTGTATTCCACTACGCGCTCGCCGGCCTTGATCGGCGCCACGGCGAACACGCCCTTGCCGTGTACTCCCGAGCGGCGCACCGCGATCCTGCGTGAACTCATCGAACGAATCCTTGTGAAGACGACTTGAATGGAAGCGGCCGCGATCGCGGCCCGGCGTCGCGCCAAACGAAAACGCGGCACCGGGTGGTGCCGCGTCGGGGCATGCGGCGGATCACCCGCATCCTACACGTTCACGATTGCTTCGTTCAACATCGCACGCAATATTGCATGCGGGATGCTCAACGCTGGCCGAATGCGATGTCGCCGAACAACGCCTTGTGCTCGCGCGGCTGCGAACGCCAGTATTGCGGCGGCGCCGTCACCTGCGCGCCGAGCTCGGCCGCCGCATGCCACGGCCAGCGCGGGTCGTACAGCATCGCGCGCGCCATCGCGACGAGGTCGGCATCGCCGGCCTCGATCAACCGGTTCGCATGCTCGGGCTCGTTGATCAGGCCCACCGCTATCGTCGGCATGCCGACCGCGCGCTTCACCGCCTGCGCGAACGGCACCTGGTAACCGGGCGACAGCGGGATCTTCTGCAGCGGCGACACGCCGCCGGACGACACGTCGATCCAGTCGCAGCCGCGCTGTTTCAGCGCGTGGGCGAACGCGATCGTATCGTCGAGCTCCCAGCCGCCTTCGACCCAGTCGGTCGCGGACACGCGTACGCCGACCGGCCGGTCCTCCGGAAACGCGGCACGCACGATCTCGAAGATCTCGAGCGGAAAACGCATCCGGTTTTCGAGCGAGCCGCCGTATTCGTCGGTACGCCGGTTCGCGAGCGGCGACAGAAACTGGTGCAGCAGGTAGCCATGCGCCGCATGCACTTCGATCGCGTCGATGCCGAGCCGCGCCGCACGCTTCGCCGACGCGGCGAAGGCCTCGCGGATGCGGTTCAGGCCCGCGGCATCGAGCGCGAGCGGCGGCGTCTCGCCGTCCTTGTGCGGCACGGCCGACGGGCCGTGCGGCAACCAGCCGCCGTCGGCGACCGATACCAGTTGCCCGCCCTCCCACGGCACCGCGCTCGACGCCTTGCGTCCCGCATGCGACAACTGCATCGCGATGCGCACCGGCGAATGCTTGCGGATCGCGGCCAGTACCGGTTTCAGCGCGGCTTCGGTCACGTCGTCCCAGAGGCCGAGGTCAGCGTGCGTGATGCGCCCGTCGGGTTCGACCGCGGTCGCCTCGATGCAGAGCAGCCCGGCGCCCGACAGCGCGAGATGGCCGAGGTGAATCATGTGCCAGTCGGTCGCTTCGCCGCGTTCGGCCGAGTACTGGCACATCGGGGAGATCACGATCCGGTTCGGAAGGGTCACGCCGCGCAGCGTGAACGGAGAAAACAGCGCAGTCATGGAAGCCGCTCGCCAGGAAAGGGAAAGAGCGGACGAGCGTAGCACGCAGGCTGGAAGCGTGCAGACGGCGCAACCGGCAGTAAGCGGATGGTCAGGTACGGCCGGCAGCAGCGTGCCGGCGATGCGGAAAATGCGGGGCGTACGGCACTGCGCCGGCCTGCGACGGATGCGGGCCGGGCCAGACCTTCGCGGCGGGCGGAGCCGCCCGCGGCGCTATAGCCCGACGCTGTCGAGCCACTCCGCGAACATGCGCCGCGCGGCCGTTTCGAGCACGGGGCCGTGCTGCACCGTATCGGCACGCAACCGGCGCGCGTCGATGCCGGGCGTCGCCGCGATTTCACCGGCGTTCGCAATCAGCCAGGGTTCGAAGCGGTCGGTGCGGATTTCCGGGTGGCATTGCAGCGCCAGCACGTGCTGCCCCCACGCGAATGCCTGGTGGCGGCACGCCGGTGTCGACGCGAGATGGATTGCCCCGCCCGGCAGGTCGAACGTATCGCCGTGCCAATGGAGCATCGACGTCGCCGCGCCATCGAGGTGACGCAGCGGCGACGCGCGGCCGGCATCGGTGAGCGCCAGCGGCGCCCAGCCGAGTTCGTGCTGCGCGGCCGGATAGACACGTGCGCCGAGCGCCCGCGCGATGAACTGCGCGCCGAGGCAGATGCCGAGGATCGGCAGCCCCGCGTCGATGCGCTGCCGGACGAGCGCCAGGAGCGGCGCGATCGACGGATACTGCGCATCGTCGTACACGCTGATCGGCCCGCCGAGCACGACCAACAGCGACGGCTCCAGCACGTTGAGCACCTCGACCCGCGACGATCCGACGTCGACATAACGCACCCGCCGCCCCCGTTCGCCGAGCACCTGCTCGAAGCTCCCGAGATCCTCGAAATGCACATGGCGGATCGCCACGACTTCAGCGTTCATCATCGGCCTCCCGGTCGATCGACGGACGTCAGCCTGCGAAAATCTTCCAGGTCTTCTTCTGCGTCGCCGCGTCGGCTTCTTCCTGCACCGAGCAGTCGAGACGCAGATCGCTGTCCGACATCGAGATGTCGAGCGCCGCGCAGTGATGCACGGTCTTCTTCGACAGCTTGCCCGGCTGGAAATGCGCGCACGTCAGGCACATGCGCTGCGGCGGCGTCGCACCGGCCACCTGCAGCTCGCGCAGCGTCTTCAGCAGCGCGCGGTACAGCGTGCCCTGCTCGTCCGCGCCGAGCTTGCCGACCGCTTTCGTCAGAAATTCAGGCCATTGCAGCGCCTTCTTCGCGGCCGTACGGCCACGCGCCGACAGGCGCACGGCCGGTGCACGGCCGTCGTCCAGCGCACGGCGCTTCTCGACGAGCCCCTTCGTCTCGAGCGTGCTGACCGCATCGCTCGTGGTCGCCGCGGTGAGCTGCGTCTCGCGCGCGATCTCGCCGAGCCGCATCGGGCCCTTGCGCTGCAGCAGCAGCACGAGAATCTCGCCCTGCGTCGGCGTGAGGCCAGCGCCTTCCGCCCAATCCCATGCCTGGCTCCGCATGGCCGTGCTCAACCGCAGCAGGCTGTGGGTCACACGTCCCGAAGCCTGGTTCCCGTAAACGCCTTCGCTCATAGTCTTTTCGCTTTGCCGCCGCCCGGATTGCCGAGCGGCCGTAGTGTGGAGATCGAATGTCTATCTCAAAACAAACGCGCTCTCTCGAGTGCGTCATCACGGCCGTCACGAGGCACACGCGGCGGTCGCGTTCGCGGCGACCGGAATGACACACGCCGTTCCGGTGTCCGCAAAGCCGACATTCTAAGCGAGAGCGGAAAATCGCACAGCTAAGTTATCCCCTGCATTCTGTGGAAAATCACTGGATAACTGAAATTTTTCGTTGTGCCCGCAATGCCGCGCGCCCGCGCAACGGGGCGCGCCAGCATTTTCCTGTTCGGATCGGCCATCGGTCGAATGGCATTGATCCACCGGGTTATCCCGCGCACAGATCATTGACTTTGCAGCGGAATATTAGGTTATCCACAGATTTTCAGGACGACCGGCACCGATTTCGGCCGGACATGGCGCCAACCGTCATTCAGCGAATCGCGACGCGGTCGAGCCTGCAATCTGCAAAACATTTTTTCACTCACGCCAACGTAAGCACTGCTGCCGGACCGTCTCGTTCAGCGATTTTTCCTGTTTGAAAACGGTTCTCAACCAGGATGCGTCGTTCACGCGGGCTTTCGCGAGCGCGCCGATCTCGTCGAGCGCCGCGCGCGAGCCGAGCGCGGCCGCATGCGGCGCGATCCGGTCGAGCGTGTCGAGGATGTCTTCCGCGATCGTGCGGCGTTCACCCGTCTGAGGATTCACGCACGTGCCCTCGAGCCCGAAGCGGCACGCTTCGAAACGGTTGAACGTGTAGACGAGATAGTCGTCCTCCGACAGCTTCAGCGGCCGGTCGGTCAGCAGGTAGCGCGCGAGCGTCTGGATGTAGCAGGCGATCGCCGCGGCGCGGTCGACCGACAGCGGCGTGTCCATCACGCGCACCTCGATCGTGCCGAAGCCGGGCTTCGGGCGGATGTCCCAGTAGAAATCCTTCATCGAGTTGACGACGCCCGTGTTCACCATCTTCGTGAAGTACTCCTCGAAGCTGTCCCAGGTCAGCACGAACGGCGCGCGGCCCGACAGCGGGAACGCGAACACCGAATTCAGGCGTGCCGAATGGAAGCCCGTGTCGACGTTCTGCACGAACGGCGACGACGCGGACAGTGCGATGAAGTGCGGAATGAAGCGCGACATCGAGTGCAGCAGGAACAGCGCGCTGTCCGCATCGGGACAGCCGATGTGCACGTGCTGGCCGAACACCGTGAACTGCTTCGCCAGATAGCCGTACAGCTCGGAGATGTACTGGAAGCGCGGCGCGTCGTAGATCTGCCGGTCGCTCCATTGCTGGAACGCATGCGTGCCGCCGCCGGCCAGCCCGACGTTGAGCTGGTCGGCCGCCTTCACGAGCACGTCGCGGATCGCATGCAGCTCGCTGACGGCCTGCTCGTGCGAATGGCAGATGCCGGTCGACAGCTCGATCATGCTCTCGGTGATTTCCGGCGTGATGTTGCCCGGAAAGGTCTCGCCCTGGATCAGGCGCATCAGGTCGGATGCCGCCTTGGTCAGGTCGTAGTTGTGCGTGTTGACGACCTGGATCTCCAGTTCGACGCCGAACGTGAACGGTTCGGAATTGACGAAGGTTTCGAGTGCCATGGCAGGTTCCGGAATCAGTTGCTGTCGCTGCGTTCGCCGACCGCCGACAGGCAGCGGTAGACAACGAACGGGCTCACGAGCTGCAGGATCACGATCGAGCACATCACGATCGCGCGCAGGTGCGGGTCGAAATTCGGGTAGAGCTGGTACGTGTCGTCGACGAGCAGGTACGACAGCGCGGACATCGGCGTCAGCGCGATGCCGAGCGCAATGCCCTGCTTCATCCCGAGGCCGCTCGGCTTCGCGAACGCAACGACGCCGGCCAGCTTCGCGACGAGCCGCGTGACGATCAGCACGATCGCGAGCAGCCCGCCGAGCGCGATGTCGCCCCACGTGAACGACGTGAGCGTCAGCACGAACAGGACCACCGTCAGCAGCCAGCCGGCCGTGCCGAAATGCTCGGGCCACAGCTGCGGCCGCGCCTCGAGGTTCTTCACGATGATGCCGGCGAGCAGCAGTGTGAGCAGCGTCGACAGCTTCAACGCCTGTGCGACCGCGATCGCGAGCATCACGAGCCCGAACAGCGCGACGAACGAATGCTCGTCGCGCATCGTCGCGGTCATGTGGCGGAACAGGTAGTTGCACGAACGCGCGACGAGATACGCGACGATGAACGAGCCGGCGATCAGGTACACGGGTTGCAGGATCGTCGCGAACACGTTGCCGTACGCTTCCTGGTGAAGCCAGCTCGTCACGAGCTTGGTCAGCACGATCGCGTACACGCTGTTGAGCGCGGTGAGCGTGATGAGTCGTTGCGACACCTGCCCTTCCGCGCGCAGTTCGGTCTTGAGCTGGATCACCATCGACGGCGACGTCGCGATCGCGATCGCCGACAGCACGAGCGCGACCATCCCCGACACGCCGAGCGCGAGCATCACGAACAGCACGAGCACGAACGTCAGCGTGGCTTCGGCGAGGCTCGACGCGACGAGCCACGGATTGCGCCGGATCCAGCGCAGGTCGAGGCGGCTGCCGAGTTCGAACAGCAGCAGGCCGAGCGCGACATCCATCAGCAGCCGCGACGTTTCGTCGGTGCTGGTATCGATCACGCCGAATCCGAACGAACCGGCAATGAGACCGATCACCGCATAACCGGTGATGCGCGGCAGACGCCACGCGCGGTAGCACAGCTCGCCGCACAGGCCGGCCGCGAACAGCGCGAGCCCGGCCCAGAACACGGCATCCGGCGCGAGCGGCCAGTTGGGCAGGAATGAGAACGCCGACTTCATCGTGGTGACTTCTCCTTTGGAAGCAACCGCCAGCGACGCAGGGTCAAGCGTCAGAAATGGATGCGCGCCGGCTGGGTATCGCCCCGAATGTGATTGTTGTGGTCGACGACGGCGGGACATGGGATCCGCCTGTTCCGCCACAGGGCGGAACGTCGTTCAGGTTGCCGATCTGGATTGTCGGCCTGATGTGTGAACGGACTGCGCAGTCTCGAAGATTCAGATTCGAAATCGTGCGGACCGTTCCATTGAAGCATGTCCGGCGCCTGGCCGGACGAACGCGAAGGAAACCGATTGTGCCACAGCTTTTTCGTTCCGGAACCGATTGAATCGACTCGCGGCGCTGTGCGGCACCACAGGTCTTTGGTTTCAAAGGTTTACTTGTATATATACGTAGTAGAAGTTAACAAAGGACGCACAGTTCTGTGGATAACTTCGGTTTACGCTGACGGATCAAGGCGTTGGCGAAACCATAACCGGTTGCACAGGCTGTTCGTGCACAGTCGTTTGAGTTGAGCAACTTTCGGGCCGTTGCACAGCTGTGCGGAGTTGCCCAGTTTACGTCCACTGTGATTACACACGAAGTGCGTGCGGATTCCGCGCGGTTATCCACAGCGTGGCGTGGATAACCTTGCGCGAAAAAATCGGGAGACTGTGCGCGATTCGCGTGCCGGTCAGCCGGCGGAGCCGACGCGGCGTGCGCGCAGTGCGCGGATCAGGAAGCGTGCGGGGTCGACGGCGTCGGCGAGTTCGCGCTCGAGCGGCCAGGGTTCGCCTTCGAGTTGCGATGCGATCAGTTCGGCACCGAGCGCGGCCCACACGAGGCCGCGCGAGCCGAAGCCGAATGCGCCGTAGAGGCCGGGCGTACGCGGCAAATCGCGTGCCTGCGCACCGCCCAGCGCGCGGGCGTTCGCGAGCGCTCGCGTTTCGTCGGCCAGCGGGCCGAAGAGCGGCAGGCGGTCCCCGACGACCCAGCGGAATGCGACGCGGCCGCGCAGCGTGGCGGGATCCGGCAGCTCGCCGATCAGGCCGGGCAGCAGGTGCCGCACACGATCGAGGTTTTCAACGTGGCCGGCCGCGCGCATCGCCGGATCGACGTCGTCGGGCTCGAACGTGGCGCCGATCAGCAGCGTGCCGTCGTCGAGCGGCACCGCATATCCGTCGCCGATCGTCGGGCACGGCAGCGGCGCCGCGGTGCCCGGCGGCAGCAGCGTGAGCTGGCCGCGTACCGGCTGCAGCGCGACATGCTGCAGCCCGGCAAGACGCGCGGCGTCGCCCGCGTTCGCGAGCACGACGACGGGCGCTTCGGCGAGCGTCGCACCCGTATCGTCGAGCGCGTGCCATGCATCGCCGTGCCGCTCGAGCCGCGCGACGCCGGTGGAGGCAAGCAGGCGTACGCGCTCGCCGGCCGCCGCGTACTGCGCCGCGCACAGCGCGGCCGGCCAGACGGCGCCGCCGTGCGGAAACAGCAGGCCGCCATGTGCGACCGGCAGGTTCAGATGCGCACGCGCGGCGTCGGCATCGAGCAGCGTCACATAGTCGGACGGCGCGCCGAACGCGTCGAATGCGTCGCGCATCCGCGCGAAGTCGTGGGCCGATTCGGCGAGATGAATCATGCCGTGCGTGCTGCGCGCGAACGCATGACCCGCGCGTTCGAGTGCGCGCCAGCGTGCGATCGCGTGCAGGAAGCCGCTGCGCGTGAGGCGGCTCGCGACGTTGTCGTCGCGCGTCATCAGCGGATGGAATACGCCGGCCGGATTGCCCGATGCTTCGCTCGCGATCCGTTCGTGCCGCTCGATCAGCGTGACGTCCCAGCCGCGCGCGGCCAGGCGTTCGACGACCGCGCAACCGGCCAGGCCCGCGCCGATCACCAGCGCGCGACGCGTGGCAACCGTCAGCGCGCGCGGCGGTTCGTGCCGGCGCGAGCGCCAGCGCGGCGCATAATCGCCGACGAGCCGATCGTCGACTTCGCGAAAGATGAAACCTGTTTCGCCGAGTGCGTGCTTCATCTCGTCGGAACGTGCACGCGTTGCAAACGTCGCGGCGTCGCCGGCCATCTTCGCGAGCGCGCGGATCACGTCGGTCGATGATGCGGCGCCGTCGAGATAGAACGCGTCGGCCCGCACGACCAGCTTCTTCAGCATGTCGGCCGTATCGCCGAAGGCGAGCGTGAGCACCACGCGCCCTTCGTCGAATTCGAGCCGGTGCAGGCCGGGCACGAGCATCGGCCATGCGTCGATCAATGCATCGGCATCCGCGGATATGGTTGTGTTCGCAACGATATGGGAAACCGCGCGACGCAGGTCTTCGCGCGAAAACGGATGCGGTTCGACCGCGACGAAATGGAGCCGCTCGCAGCGCGACGGATCGTCGCGCCACGCGACCCAGGTCGCGAGGAAGCCGGCGCCCGTGCCGAATTCCGTCGCGACGATCGTGAAGGTGCGACGCTGTCGCCAGCGTGCCGGCAGCCCGTTTTCCGCGATGAACGCGTGATGCGCGAGCGCGCCTGACGCACTGCGATGGAGCTCGCCGAACTCGGGCGAGACGAGCGTGCCGTCGTCGCGAGGCGCGAGCGTGGCGGGTACAAGTCGGTCGGGCATGCGAAACAAAAAACGTGGCAGCCAAGCCTGGCAAGGGATTGCGCGGAGCCGTCCGACCGGCCGTTGGAAAAGGGCAACGGGGCGGCGCACGGGCGGACCGCGCTGCGTATCCTGTCCGGTTGGCGCAGGTCAAAAAACGGGCAATCGACGATTCATTCGGCGAAATACCGATGAAAATCTTTGAAACCCTTGTCGTTATTGGGTTTGCGCTGCGCTATCATAGCAACGCCGTACCGCGGGGTGGCCGCCGGCAAGCCGGAGGGCGCGTCGCGCGGGCCAGGATTCGGCGCTGTGCCGTCGGAGTCTGACTCTCGACGGCACGGTTCGCGCACGTATAATCGGCGCGTTCGCGCTGTTCGTGTCAACCTAACCTGATAAAGGAACCTTAATGAACAAACAGGAACTGATCGACGCCGTCGCCGCCCAAACGGGCGCCAGCAAGGCTCAAACCGGCGAAACGCTGGACACGCTGCTCGAAGTCATCAAGAAGGCCGTGTCGAAGGGTGATGCGGTTCAGCTGATCGGCTTCGGCAGCTTCGGTTCGGGCAAGCGCGCAGCACGTACGGGCCGCAACCCGAAGACGGGCGAAACCATCAAGATCCCGGCAGCCAAGACGGTCAAGTTCACGGCTGGCAAGGCGTTCAAGGACGCCGTCAACAAGCGTTAAACCCGCGCCTGTTCCAAGAAAAACCCGCCTTTCGGCGGGTTTTTTGTTGGGCGCGCGCGGCATTTTCGCCACAGTCCGCGCCGCTCTTGCAAAAGTTAACGGTTACTTTTACAAGCCGTTACGACGCGGTCAGTCGTGCACGATCTGCGTGTTGCCGTGATCGTCGTCGTCGTGCGAATCGACGTCCCATGCCGGGAACGGATCGTCGAACGCGACCCAACCCGCCGCGCCGACCGCGAACTCCGCATCGGTCAGCAGGCACGCGTCGAGTTTCGCGCGCCACGCATCGGCGTCGAGCGCGATGCCGATCAGCACCAGTTCCTGCCGGCGATCGCCGACCGCGCGATCGTCGAGATCGCCCAGCCATTCGGCGCGGATTTCGCCGAGCAATTCGTCATCGTCCGGCCATTCCGCGCGATCCTGCGCGGCCCACCACAGCCCGGCCGGCCCATGCCGGCAGACGCCGCCAGCCTGCGACAGCGAACCGGCGATGTCGTTGCGCGTCGCGAGCCAGAAGAAGCCCTTGCTGCGCAGCACGCCCGGCCACTCCTGATGCAGCAGCGCCCAGAGGCGGGCCGGGTGAAACGGCCGGCGCGCGCGGTAAACAAAATTACCGATGCCGAATTCGTCGGCTTCGCCGTGCACGTGCGCATGATGTGCGTCATGGCAGTCGGGGTCGTCGCACTGCGTGTGATCGTGATCGAGCGATGCGAGCCAGCCGGGCGCGTTCGCCGCTTCGTCGAAATCGAATCGGCCCGTGTTCAGCACTTCGTCGAGCGGCACGTTGCCGAACGTCGACACGACCTGGTGCGCGCGTGGATTGAGCCGCGCGAGAATGTGCTGCAGGCGGGCGAGATCGTCGGCGCCGACGAGGTCCGCCTTGTTGATCACCAGCACGTCGCAGAATTCGATCTGCTCGATCAGCAGCTCGACGAGCGTGCGGTCGTCGTCTTCCGACGCGGCGATGCCGCGCGTCGCGAGCGCGTCGTCGGAGCCGTAGTCGCGCAGGAAGTTGTAGGCGTCGACCACGGTGACGAGCGTGTCGAGCCGCGCGATCGACGACAGCGACGCTCCGTCGTCGTCGACGAACGTGAACGTTTCGGCGATCGGCATCGGCTCCGCGATACCGGTCGATTCGATCATGATCGCGTCGAAGCGGCCTTCGGATGCAAGGTTGCGGATTTCGACGAGCAGGTCGTCGCGCAGCGTGCAGCAGATGCAGCCGTTCGACATTTCGACGAGGCGCTCCTCGACGTGCGACAGCGCCTGCGCATCGCGCACGAGCGACGCATCGATGTTGACCGCCGCGAGATCGTTGACGATCACCGCGACTTTCAGGCCCGCGCGGTTCGCGAGGACGTGATTGAGCAACGTGGTCTTGCCGGCGCCGAGGAAGCCGGACAGCACGGTGACGGGCAACGGCTGGTTCATTGCCGGATTCATGATGATATGCACCAACGGAAAAGATGAAAAAGCGGCCGCGGCGCCCTTCCGGGGCGCGATCGGCCCGCGGACGGGCGAAGTTGCGGCGCGAGATCCGCATTGTGCATCAAACGGGCGCCGGCCGGCCGGCACCGGGTCGGGCCGCGACGCGGCGCCACGTCATTGCACGGGCGGCAGCAGCTTCCACTGCGACAGGATGCCGGCGATCTGCCGCGCATACTTGTCGCGCAGCGACGGGGTTTCCGAATGATAGGCGCCGACGGCCTGCCACGTGTTGCCGTAACGGTTCATCTTCTGCTTCAGATGCCATGCGGCGATGTAGACGTTCTTGCACGGTTCCATCAGCGTGTCGCGGCCGATGCCGTAGCGCGACAGCGCGGGCAGGTGAATCGAATTGATCTGCATCAGGCCGTAGTCGACCGAGCCGTTCGTATTCTTGTTCAGCGCGCCGGGGCGGTTGCGCGATTCCTGCCACGCGATCGCGCGCAGGATCAGCGGATTGACCTGCTGGTATCTGGCCGCTTCGTCGAAACAATCCGCACGAGCGTTTGCGCTGGCGAACCACGCGCCAGCGGCGATCAACGCGATCGAAGCGAACCGTCGTCTGTTCATCGTGCGAAAACGAAAAGGAATTGCGCGAAGGTCGGGAAAACCCGTGCCTGTTATTAGTGCGACGAGAAACGCGCCGACCGTATCATACCGGCAGACCGTCAGATTGCGACATGCAGGAATACGGCAGCCCGGTTATACCGCATTTTCGTGTCGGTTCGTCGCGAATCGGGGGCGATGGCCGGCATGCGGCGGGCCGCCCCATCCTTACATATTGCATACGATTCGCCGGATCCCTGTCGTATGTGAGACAGTCCTCGGATCAATGTGATATTTCGGACATGAAAAACTGCTAATGTCGCCTCTTTCGGACTTGGATCCCAGCACTACCGCCGGAAGTGGCCTGAGCCGGCATCGACCCATTCATCCATGACAAGAAATCGCTTCGTTATGCGGCGCATTGCCACGACCCTCCTCGTCGCCGGCATCATCGTCTCGCAGGCCGCCTACGCTCAGGTCACGCTCAATTTCGTGAATGCGGATATCGACCAGGTCGCGAAAGCGATCGGCGCCGCGACCGGCAAGACCATCATCGTCGACCCCCGCGTGAAGGGGCAGCTCAACCTCGTGGCCGAACGGCCGGTACCGGAAGACCAGGCGCTGAAGACGCTGCAGTCGGCGCTGCGCATGCAGGGCTTCGCGCTCGTGCAGGATCACGGCGTGCTGAAGGTCGTGCCGGAAGCCGACGCGAAGCTGCAGGGCGTGCCGACCTATGTCGGCAATGTGCCGCAGGCCCGCGGCGACCAGGTGATCACGCAGGTGTTCGAACTGCACAACGAATCGGCGAACAACCTGCTGCCCGTGCTGCGCCCGCTGATCTCGCCGAACAACACGGTGACGGCCTACCCGGCGAACAACACGATCGTCGTGACCGACTATGCGGACAACGTGCGCCGCATCGCGCAGATCATCTCCGGCATCGACAGCGCCGCGGGCGCGCAGGTGCAGGTCGTGCCGCTGCGCAACGCGAACGCGATCGACCTCGCCGCGCAGCTGCAGAAAATGCTCGATCCGGGCGCGATCGGCAACAGCGACGCCACGCTGAAGGTGTCGGTCACGGCCGACCCGCGGACCAATGCATTGCTGCTGCGTGCGTCGAACGCCTCGCGCCTCGCGGCCGCGAAGCGCCTCGTGCAGCAGCTCGACGCGCCGAGCGCGGTGCCCGGCAACATGCACGTCGTGCCGCTGCGCAACGCGGATGCGGTGAAGCTCGCGAAGACGCTGCGCGGGATGCTCGGCAAGGGCGGCAACGACAGCGGCTCGTCCGCTTCGTCCAACGACGCGAACAGCTTCAACCAGAACGGCGGCTCGTCGTCGAGCGGCAACTTCTCGACCGGCACGTCCGGTACCCCGCCGCTGCCGTCGGGCGGCCTCGGCGGTTCGTCTTCGTCCTCGTCGTACGGCGGCTCGTCCGGCGGCGGCGGTCTCGGCACGGGCGGCCTGCTCGGCGGCGACAAGGACAAGGGCGACGACAACCAGCCGGGCGGGATGATCCAGGCCGACGCGGCGACCAACTCGCTGATCATCACCGCGTCCGATCCGGTTTACCGCAACCTGCGCTCGGTGATCGACCAGCTCGACGCGCGGCGTGCGCAGGTCTACATCGAAGCGCTGATCGTCGAGCTGAACTCGACGACGCAGGGCAACCTCGGCATCCAGTGGCAGGTGGCGAGCGGCCAGTTTCTCGGCGGCACGAACCTGAACCCCGGGCTGGGCCTGGGCAACAGCATCGTCAACCTGACGGCCGGCGGTTTGACCAACGCCGCCGGCGGGATCACCGGCGGCGGCCTGGCCTCCAATCTCGGGCAGTTGTCCCAAGGGCTCAACATCGGCTGGCTGCACAACATGTTCGGCGTGCAGGGGCTCGGCGCGCTGCTGCAGTATTTCGCGGGCGTGAGCGACGCGAACGTGCTGTCGACGCCGAACCTGATCACGCTCGACAACGAGGAAGCGAAGATCGTCGTCGGCCAGAACGTGCCGATCGCGACGGGTTCGTATTCGAACCTGACGAGCGGCACGACGAGCAATGCGTTCAATACGTACGACCGCCGCGACGTCGGCCTGACGCTGCACGTGAAGCCGCAGATCACCGACGGCGGGATCCTGAAGCTGCAGCTCTATACCGAGGATTCGGCGGTCGTCGCCGGCACGACCAGCGCGCAGACCGGCCCGACCTTCACGAAACGCTCGATCCAGTCGACGATCCTGGCCGACAACGGCGAGATCATCGTGCTCGGCGGCTTGATGCAGGACAACTACCAGGTGTCGAACAGCAAGGTGCCGCTGCTCGGCGACATCCCGTGGATCGGCCAGCTGTTCCGTTCCGAATCGAAGGTGCGCGCGAAAACCAACCTGATGGTGTTCCTGCGCCCGGTTATCATTTCCGATCGCAGCACCGCGCAGGAAGTCACGGCCAATCGTTACGACTACATCCAGGGCGTGACGGGCGCGTACAAGTCGGACAACAACGTGATCCGCGACAAGGACGATCCGGTTGTCCCGCCGATGCCGATCGGACCGAGCCAGGGCGGCACGGCCGCGGGCAACCTGTTCGATCTCGACAAGATGCGTCGCCAGCAGGTACAGCGCCAGGTGGTGCCGGTGCCGGCCCAGCCGTTGCCCGAGGCGACGCCCGCGCAGCCGCAGAGCGTGCCGCAGCAGGCCGTGCCGCAACAGCCGCTGACCGCCACGCCGGGAGCCTCGCAGTGAGCGACGTGCTCGCGTCTTCCGCCCACGACGGCGCGCCGGGCGAACGCCAGCCGCCGTCGCCGCTCGCCGCGCGGCTGTTGCCGTACGGCTTCGCGAAGAGCGGCCAGGTGCTGATCGCGCACCAGCTCGACGACACGCTCGAGGTGTGGATCAGCGAACGCACGAGCGATGCCGCGCTCGCGGAGATCGCGCGCAACTTCGGCTCGATTGCCGTGCACCACGTGCCGGCCGACGAGCTCGCGCAGGCGATCAACCAGGCGTACGCGCGCCAGGACGGCAGCGCCGCGCAGGTGGTCGGCGAGGTCGAAGGCGAAGTCGACCTGTCGCGGCTGATGCAGGACATCCCCGAAGTGGAGGATCTGCTCGAGTCGGAAGACGATGCGCCGATCATCCGGATGATCAACGCGCTGCTCACGCAAGCGGCGCGCGAACAGGCGTCGGACATCCACATCGAGCCGTTCGAGAATGCGTCGGTCGTGCGCTTTCGCGTCGACGGCACGCTGCGCGACGTCGTCCGTCCGAAGAAGGCGCTGCACGGCGCGCTGATCTCGCGGATCAAGATCATGGCGCAGCTCGACATCGCGGAGAAACGCCTGCCGCAGGACGGCCGCATCACGCTGCGCGTCGGCGGCCGGCCGGTCGACGTGCGCGTGTCGACGCTGCCGACCGGGCATGGCGAGCGCGCGGTGCTGCGTCTGCTGGAAAAGGATGCGCAGCGCCTGAACCTCGAGGCACTCGGGATGGGCCGCGACACGCTCGTGCAGTTCGACAAGCTGATCGCCCGCCCGCACGGCATCGTGCTCGTCACGGGTCCGACCGGCTCGGGCAAGACGACCACGCTGTATGCGTCGATGTCGCGGCTCGAAACCGCGACGACCAACATCATGACCGTCGAGGACCCGATCGAATACGACCTCGGCGGCATCGGCCAGACGCAGGTGAACGAGCGGATCGGGATGACCTTTGCCCGTGCGCTGCGCTCGATCCTGCGCCAGGACCCGGACGTGATCATGATCGGCGAAATCCGCGACCTCGAAACCGCGCAGATCGCGGTGCAGGCATCGCTGACGGGCCACCTGGTGCTCGCGACGCTGCACACGAACGATGCGGCGTCCGCCGTCACGCGCCTGACCGACATGGGCGTCGAGCCCTACCTGCTCGCGTCGTCGCTGCTCGGCGTGCTCGCGCAGCGTCTCGTGCGCCAGCTCTGCCCCGTCTGCAAGGAAGAGCGGCACGAGGACGGCCGCACCGTGTGGCATCCGGTCGGCTGCGACAAGTGCGGGCATTCGGGTTACGCGGGCCGGCGCGGCGTATACGAACTGCTGCTGGTCGACGAATCGATCCGCTCGCTGATCCACCGCAACGCGGCCGATGCCGAGATTCTCGCCGCCGGCCGCGCGGAAGGAATGCGCACGCTGCGCGACGACGCCGAGCGCTGGCTCGCGTCGGGGGCGACGTCGCTCGAGGAAGTGCTGCGCGTGACGGGAGGCGCATAGCGCGATGCCGGCATTCCGTTTCGAAGCAATCGATGCGGCGGGACGTGCGCAGAAAGGCGTCATCGACGCCGACAGCGCACGTGCTGCGCGCGGCCAGCTGCGCACGCAGGGGCTCACCCCGCTCGTCGTCGAGCCGGCCGCCAGCGCGACGCGCGGGGCGCGTTCGCAGCGGCTCGCGTTCGGCCGCAAGCTGTCGCAGCGCGAACAGGCGATCCTCACGCGCCAGCTTGCGAGCCTGCTGATCGCCGGGCTGCCGCTCGACGAGGCGCTCGGCGTGTTGACCGAGCAGGCCGAGCGCGACTACATCCGCGAACTGATGGCCGCGATCCGCGCCGAGGTGCTCGGCGGCCATTCGCTCGCCAATGCGCTGGGCCAGCACCCGCGCGATTTTCCGGAAATCTATCGCGCGCTCGTCGCGGCCGGCGAACACACCGGCAAGCTCGGCATCGTGCTGTCGCGTCTGGCCGACTACATCGAGCAGAGCAACGCGCTGAAGCAGAAGATCCTGCTGGCCTTCACCTATCCGGGGATCGTCACGCTGATCGCGTTCGGCATCGTCACGTTCCTGCTGAGTTACGTCGTCCCGCAGGTCGTCAACGTGTTCGCGAGCACGAAACAGCAACTGCCGATCCTCACGGTCGTGATGATGGCGCTGTCGGATTTCGTGCGGCACTGGTGGTGGGCAATCCTGATCGCTGTCGTGCTGGTCGTGTGGTTCGTGAAGGCGACGCTGTCGCGCGACGGGCCGAGGCTCGCGTTCGACCGCTGGGTGCTGACCGCACCGCTCGCGGGCAAGCTCGTGCGCGGCTACAACACGGTGCGCTTCGCGAGCACGCTCGGCATTCTCACCGCGGCCGGCGTGCCGATCCTGCGCGCGCTGCAGGCGGCCGGCGAGACGCTGTCGAACCGCGCGATGCGCGCGAACATCGACGATGCGATCGTGCGCGTGCGCGAGGGCTCCGCGCTGTCGCGGGCGCTGAACAACGTGAAGACGTTTCCGCCGGTGCTCGTGCACCTGATCCGTTCCGGCGAAGCGACGGGCGACGTGACGACGATGCTGGATCGCGCGGCCGAAGGCGAGGCGCGCGAGCTCGAACGCCGCACGATGTTCCTGACGAGCCTGCTGGAGCCGCTCCTGATCCTGGCGATGGGCGGCATCGTGCTCGTGATCGTGCTGGCGGTGATGCTGCCGATCATCGAGCTGAACAACATGGTGCAGTGACGTGGCGGCCTGACGGTCAGGCCGTCGCCGTTCAGCGCATGTAGATCGCGGGGGACGGCGTGTTCGCCGGGAGTTGGATTTCGGCGCGGGCGCCGTTGCGGTCGACGATGATCGAGCGCGGGCGGACCTCGGCGAGCTTCGCGCCCGGCGTGACGTCCGCGCCGAGCGACACGGCGCGCGGCGGTTCGCCGCCGACGCCGACGATCGCGGCACCGCCATGGTCGAGCGCGAGAATGCCGAACAGGTGGATATCCTGGACGGGATTCTTGTCGAGCTGGCCGCCGAAGAGCGCCGCGGCGTCCTCGGTGCGGATCGGCAGCCGCGCGGCGGCGGCGGGCAACGGCGCTTCGCGGGCCGACAGCGTGACGACCCAGTAGGTGGCCGTCGCGCACAAACCCGCGAAGAGGGCGAGGGAAAGGATCCGGATCGAGAGCGCGTTCATGCGCGCTATTGTACGGATGTATATGAAATTTGCGTTGGGTGAAAGCCCTCGACGATGCGCGCCTTACAATGCGTGCTCCGCGCCCGCGGGACCGGAAGCTTGCTGTCAGGCAATCGTCCGGTGCGCGGGGTGCGTCACTCAATCGACGACATTTTTTGGAAGAGGTAGTCAGTCATGCAAACGTGGATCACTCGCCGCAACGCGGCCGTGCGTCGTCAGCGCGGTTTCACGCTGATCGAGATCATGGTGGTGGTCGCGATCCTCGGGATCCTGGCGGCGCTGATCGTGCCGAAGATCATGAGCCGCCCGGACGAGGCCCGCCGCATCGCCGCGAAGCAGGACATCGGCACGATCATGCAGGCGCTCAAGCTGTACCGGCTCGACAACGGCCGTTATCCGACCCAGGAGCAGGGCCTGAACTCGCTGATCCAGAAGCCGACCACCGATCCGATCCCGAACAACTGGAAGGACGGCGGCTACCTGGAGCGCCTGCCGAACGACCCGTGGGGCAACGGCTACAAGTACCTGAACCCGGGCGTGCACGGCGAGATCGACGTGTTCAGCTACGGCGCCGACGGCAAGGAAGGCGGCGAAGGCAACGATACCGACATCGGTTCGTGGCAATAAGCCGGCACTGACCGGCCCGGCGTTTCACTCCCGTTCTTCATGCCCGCCATTCGCACGACCTCCCGCTGCGGTCGCGATCGCCGTGCGCGTCGCGGCGCGGTGTCGGCCGTACCGGCGCGTGCTGGCGGCGGGCCGGTGAACCACCGCGCGCCGCGTCGTCGCACGCGCGGCTTCACGCTGCTCGAAATGCTGGTCGTGCTGGTGATCGCGGGGCTGCTGGTGTCGCTCGCGTCGCTGTCGCTGACGCGCAATCCGCGCACCGACCTGCGTGAAGAAGCGCAGCGCGTCGCGCTGCTGTTCGAGACGGCCGGCGACGAAGCGCAGGTGCGCGCGCGGCCGATCGCGTGGCAGCCGACCGAGCACGGTTTCCGTTTCGACGTGAGTTCGCCCGACGGCTGGCGCACGCTGCGCGACGACCTGCTGCGCCCGCGCGACTGGGATGGCGGTGTCACCGGCGCCGAGATCGACTATCCGGGCTCCGACACGCAGGCGAGCCGCGTCGTGTTCGGCACCGAGAGCATCGACACGCCGGTGCGCGTGACGCTGCATTCGGCCGCCGGCAGCGCGACGATCGTCGGCACCGGCAACGGCCGCTACGAGGTGCAATGACGATGCGTCGTCGCCTGCCCTGTTCCGTTTCTTCATCGCGCGGTTTCACGATGATCGAGGTGCTCGTCGCCCTCGCGATCATCGCGGTCGCGCTCGCCGCGTCGATCCGTGCGGTCGGCACGATGGCGACCAACGCGTCCGACCTGCATCGCCGGCTGCTGGCCGGCTGGAGCGCCGACAACGCGCTCGCGCAGTTGCGGCTCACGCACGCATGGCCGGAGGTCGGCGAGCAGAGCTTCGACTGCTCGCAAGGCAACGTGCAGCTCGTCTGCACGCAGCGTGTGAGCACGACGCCGAACCCGGTGTTCCGGCGCGTCCGGATTTCGGTGAGCATGCCCGGCCAATCCGGCGTGCTCGCGCAGATGGTGACGGTGGTCGCGAATGAAACCAGCCGTCCGCTCTGACGCGCCGATGCGCCGCCCGTCCGCCCGCCGCGTCCGCGGCTTCACGCTGATCGAGCTGATGATCGCGATCGCGATCCTCGCGGTGGTCGCGATCCTCGCGTGGCGCGGGCTCGACCAGATCATGCGCGGCCGCGACAAGGTCGCGGCCGCGATGGAAGACGAGCGCGTGTTCGCGCAGATGTTCGACCAGATGCGCATCGACGCGCGGCTCGCCGCGACCGACGACGAAGCCGGCCAGCCGGCGATCGGCGTCGCCGGCAACACGCTGCAGATCGTGCGCGAACTCGAGGTGCCGGGCGCCGCGCCGCGGCTGCAGGTGGTCCGCTACCGGATCGCCGGCGGGCGCGTCGTGCGCTATGTGTCGCCGCCGATCGACGACGCGAACCGGCTGCGCACGATGCTGAAGGACAGCAGCGTCGAAGGCTGGAGCTGGGTCGCGCTGATGGGCGGCGTCGGCGCGATCGACGCGAAACTGTACGTGCCGCGCGTGGGCTGGACCACCAACCTGCAGACGGCCGACGACGCGCTCGCGCAGAACAACGACGCGCTCAAGGTGCCGCAGATCGGCAACGCGCCGCCGACGCGCGCGGTGACGGGGCTGCAGGTCAGCATCGGCGCGACGTCGCTGCGCGTGCCCGTCACGCGCATCTTCCTCGTCGGGGAATGACGATGCGCGCGCGCCGCTCACGTCCGCCCTTCCGCAACCGCGGCAACCCCGCCGCCGGTCGCACGCGTGCCCGCCGCGAGCGCGGCGCGGCGATCATCACGGCGCTGCTCGTCGTCGCGCTGTCCGCGATCCTCGTCTCGGGAATGCTGTGGCGCCAGCAGGTGCAGATCCGCCGCATCGAGAACCAGCGGGTGATCGCGCAGGCGCAGTGGGTCGCGCGCGGCGCGCTCGACTGGACGCGGATGATCCTGCGCTCCGAAGGCGACACGGCGCCCGGCATCACCTATCTCGGCGGGATCTGGGGCGTGCCGATCGCGAAGACGAAGCTGTCGGATTTCCTCGGCAGGATCGGCGCGCCCAACGACAGCGGCGGCGAAGACACCTATATCTCCGGCTCGATCGAGGACGCGCAGGCGAAGTTCAACTTGCGCAACCTCGTGTCGTCGCCGGCGCCCGGCGTGCTGCAACTGAACGTCACGCAGCTCCAGGCCTTCCAGCGCCTCCTGACGACGCTCGGCTACGACGGCGCATTCGCGAAGCGCATCGCGCTGCAGGTGCGCGCGGGCCTGCTGCATTCGGCGACGCGCTTCCAGATGCCGAACCTGCCCGGTGGCGGCGATACCGCGGCGAACGCCGTGACCGCGCCGGTCACGACCGACCAGGGCGGCGGCGGCTTCACCGACGATCCCGGTATGGCCGGCGGCGACCGCGGGCCGGCGCCGCTGATGATGACGAGCGTCGACAGTCTGCTCGACGTCGACGGCGTGACGCCCGAGATGGTCGCGCGGCTGCGCCCGTTCGTCACCGTGCTGCCGACCACGACACCGGTGAACATGAACACCGCGCCGGCCGAAGTGATCGCGTCGCTGGTGCCGGGGATGAGCGTGTCGTCCGCGCAGGCGCTCGTGTCGCGCCGCGAGACCGTGTTTTTCCGGAACGTCGGCGACGTGCAGCTTGCGCTGCGCGGCGCCGGCGCGCCGAACGTGACGATCGACTCGAGCCTCGTCGACGTCAATTCGAGTTATTTCATCGTGCATGGCCGGATCCAGCACGACCGGGCGGAGGTCGACCGCACCTCGCTCGTGTATCGTGATCCGACCACGCACTCGACGCGGGTCGTGCGTATCCGCGACCAGCTATAACGACGCCAATCGGGAGAGGAGCTCTTGTGAGCACGTTGATTGTTTCTTTGCCGCCGCGCGAGCCTGCCGTGCCGTTGCAGGAATGGCAGTGGCCCGAACTGCCGTTCACGCTCGTCGACAAGGCCGGCCAGGTGCAGCGCGCCGGACGTGCCGCGCTCGCGCTGCTGCCGCGCGCGAACGCGACGGTGCTGATCGTCGCCGCGCGCGACGTGCTGCTGCTGGCCACGGCCGTGCCGCCGCTGAAGGGGCCGAAGCTGCGCCAGGCGCTGCCCAACATCGTCGAGGATCAGCTGATCCAGGATCCGCTCGGCTGCCACATCGCGCTCGATCCGGTCGCGCTGCCCGACGGGCGCCGCGTGCTGGCCGTCGTCGATCGCGCGTGGTTCCGCACGATCTGCGAAGCGTTCACGGCGGCCGGCCACCGGCACCTGAGCGCGGTGCCCGCGACGCGCTGCCTGCCGGCGCCGCGCGCGTCGGCCGAACCGGCACCGGTCGCGCCGGCCGATGCCGCCGCGCTCGCCACGGAGGCGCTCGAGCCGGTCGCCCGTCCGGCGACGGTTGCCGCGGTGCTCGGACTCGCGACGTCGGTCGAACCGGTGCTCGTCGAAGCCGGCGCGCAGCCGGCCGCGGCCGGTGCGCCGCGCCTGGAACTCGCGGTGGCGCGCGGCGCACTCGGCGAAGGCTTCGCGGCGCCCGCGGCGCGCGCGGCCGGCACGCTGGCCGCGCTCGCCCGCGGCGGCGACGTCGAACTGTACGAACTCGGCGAACCGGGTGCGGAACCGCGGCTCGCGTCGGTCGGCCGGTCCGACGCGGCGCTGCTGCCGGGCGCCGCCCCGCTGCCGTTCGACACGTTCGCGCGCCGCGCGCTCACCGAGAAGTTCGATCTGTGCCAGTTCGAATTCGAGTCGCAGCCGTGGCGCTTCGACCGCGCGACGGTGAAGCGGCTGCGCGTGCCGCTCGCGCTCCTCGCGGTGACGCTCGGCGTCGCGGTGATCGGCATGAACCTGCACTGGTGGAAGCTGTCGCGCGAGCGCGATGCGCTGTCCGCGCAGATCACCGAAACGCTGCTGTCCGCGTTCCCGAAGACGACGACGGTGCTCGATCCGCCCGCGCAGATGCAGCGCCAGCTCGACCAGCTTCGCCTGGCGGCCGGCGAGCTGTCGCCGAACGATTTCCTCGCGCTGGCGAGCGGGCTGTCGCGTTCGATGGGCGCGCTGCCGCTGAACGGCATCGCGTCGCTCGACTATCACGACCGGCGGCTCGACGTCGGCTTCAAGCCTGAGGTCAAGGTCGATCCCGATTTCACGCAGCGCCTCGCGCGCAACGGACTGTCCGGCGAAGTCGACAGCAACACGGGCAAATGGACGATCCGGAGCCGCTCATGAAAACCGAACAACTGAACCAGACGCTGGCCCAGTTCTGGGGTGAGCGCTCGCCGCGCGAGAAGATGCTGCTCGGCTGGGGCGGCGCCGTGCTGGCCGTTGCGATCGCGTATTCGGTGCTGTGGTCGCCCGCGCAGGAAGGCCGCGCACGAATCCAGCGGGAGCTGCCGGCGATGCGTCACGAACTCGCGCAGATGACCGCGCAGGCGAACGAGGCGAAGTCGCTGGCGGCCGCCGCGCAGGGCGTCGCGCCGACCGGCCTCGCGCTGAAGGACGCGCTGACCGCGTCGTTGTCCGATCACGGGCTGCAGGGGGCGCAGGTGCAGATCGTCGGCAACGGCGTGCAGGTGCAGATGAAGAACGTGTCGTTCCCGGCGTGGACGCAGTGGCTCGACGATGCGCGCCGGCAGTTCAAGGTGCAGGTCGGCGAGGCGCACGCGACCGCGCTGAAGGACGACGGCCAGGTCGACCTGACGGCCGTGATGCAACCTTCCGTACAGAAATAAATGACGCAGTGGATGACGCAAGCGGCGGTCGGCCGATGAGGCCGGGGATGAGGCGGCTCGCCGCCGTATTGCCGTGGGCACTGGCGGGCGGGTTGGCGACGGCGGTGACGCTCGTCGCGCTCGCGCCGGCGGCATGGATCGCGCCGCAGTTCGCGCGCGCGACCGGCGGACACGTGAATCTCGTCGACCCGGACGGGTCGCTGTGGCACGGCTCGGGCACGCTGATGCTCGCGCCGGGCGCCGACCAGAGCGCGGCGACGCTGCTGCCGGGCCGGGTCGAATGGACCACGCGCTTCTGGCCGCTGCTGACGGGGCGCGTGCAGATGCGCATGCGGCAGACCGAGGCGATGCCCGATGCCGTGACGCTCGATGCGACATGGCGCGGCGCGGTGCTGTCGGCGGGCACGATGGCCGTGCCCGCATCGCTGCTCGCGGGGCTCGGCACGCCGTTCAACACGCTCGACCTGCAGGGCGACGTGCGGATCGGCTGGAGCGACTGGCGCCTGTTCGGCAGCAACGCGTTCGGCCAGCTGACGGTGACGATCGACTCGATGAGTTCGCGCGTGTCGCGCGTGAAGCCGCTCGGTTCGTACCGCGCGGTGCTGCAGGCGAAGGGCGCGGGCGCCGATCTCGACCTGTCGACGACGCAGGGCCCGCTGTTTCTCGACGGCCACGGCAGCTTCGGCCCCGGCCAGGGATCGTTCCGCGGCACCGCGCATGCGGCGCCCGAGCAGCAGGCGAACCTCGCCGGGCTGCTGAACCTGCTCGGCCACCCGATCGGCAACAACGCGGTGTCGCTGATCTTCGGCGACGCGCAGCGCTGACCCGCGCGTCGCCCGCTGCCCTTACTTCTGCGCGAGCGGCGTCGCGGCCGCGCCGGATGCCGGCAGGGGGGCCGGCGCCGCCATGCCGCCGTTCTCGCGCGCGAGGTCCGACACGTCCCAACCGCCGCCGAGCGCCTTCACGAGCCCGACCGACGACACCATCCGCTGGCCGGCGATCGTCGCGAGCTTCTGCTGCGCGGTGAACGCGGTGGTCTGCGCGGTCAGCACGTTCAGGTACGCGACCGTGCCGGCCTTGTACTGGTTCGTGACGATCGCGAGCGAGTGTTCGGCGCTGTCGACGGCCTGCCGCTGCACGTCGATTTCCTGCGCGAGGATGCGCTGCGACGCGAGGTTGTCCTCGACGTCCTGGAAGGCGGTGAGCACCGCGAGGCGATACGCGGCGACATCCTGGTCGTAGGTCGCGCGCGCGGCATCGGTCTGCGCGGCGCGCAGCCCGGCATCGAACAGCGTGGCCGCGAGCTGCGGGCCGACCGTCCAGAAACGCGCCGGCAGCGTGAACAGCTGCGACCACACCGAGCTCTGGAAGCCGCCGGTGGCCGACAGCGTGAGCGTGGGGAAGAACGCCGCGATCGCGACGCCGATCTGCTCGTTCGCGGCCGCCGCGCGGCGTTCGGCCGCCGCGATGTCCGGCCGGCGTTCGAGGATCGTGGACGGCACGTCGACCGGCGTGATCGGCGGTTCGGCCGCGAGCGGGTTCGGCGGCAGCGAGAAGGTCGACGCCGGTTCGCCGATCAGCGTCGCGATCGCGTGCTCGTACTGCGCGCGTGCGACGCCATTGTCGATCTGCGCGGCCTGCGCGCTCTGCAGCTGCGTCTGCGCCTGGATCACGTCCGCGCGCGCGGCGACGCCCTGCGCGTACTGGTTCTGCGTGAGCTTCAGCGACTGTTCGTACGACTTCACGGTGTCGTCGAGCAGCTTTTGCAGCGCGTCGGACGTGCGCAGCTGGAAATAGGTCTGCGCGAGCAGCGCCTGCTGCGACAGCCGCGCGTTCGCGAGATCGGCCGCCGCCGCCGCTTCGCCGGCGCGCTGCGCGCTGACGGTGCGGCTCACCTTGCCCCACAGGTCGGGCTCCCAGCTCGCATCGAGGCCGACGCTGTAGCTGTTGTTGATCGACCCGGACGACCCGCTGCCGAAACTCGACGAGCCCGACGACACCGACGTGCGCGGCGTGCGGGCGCGCGAGCCCGACGCGGTCAGCCCGACCGTCGGGAAATACGCGGCGCGGGCTTCGGTGACGAGCGCGCGTGCCTGCCGGTAGGCGGCCGCCGATTGCGCGATGGTCTGGTTCGAGGCGTTGAGCTTGCCGATCAGCGCGTCGAGCTGCGGATCGTTGTAGACCGTCCACCACGGGCCGCGGTCGGTGCGGTCGGCCGGTTGCGCGACCTTCCAGCCGGCCGGCGCTTCCTTGAAGGCTGCGGGAATCGACGTGTCGGGCCGGTGGTAGTCGGGCCCGACGGCGCAGCCGGCGAGCAGCACGGCCGTCGCGACGGCGACGGCGGCGCTCAGCGGGCGAAGGGCGCGCGGGAGGGAGGCGTACGGCATGGTGGTTTTCCTGTCTGGGCGTGACGGCCGGCGAGCGGCGTCGCGCGATGCGGTCGTCATGCCGCTGGCGGACAAATGGTAACTGACGGCGGGGAAGCCGCGCAGCCCTAAGGGTACGGTGCGCGCGGGCCGGATTGTGTTACCGGCGCGGCCGGCCGGTTTACCGGCCATTACGGATCGCTTGCGGGAAGACGGGCGTGCGGCGCCGGCCACGCGTGGCGCGGCGGGCGCCCGGCCGGATCAGACGGGAAAACGGTGGCGGGGCGACGTCAGTGGCAGCGCGCCGGCACCGGGATGGGCTCGGCGGCGGCGCGCCATGTCGACGGCTCCGTGGCGGCCGGCTGGCTCGTGCGGCGGGCGCCGCCCTTCGCGTTGCGCTGCCGGCGATGATCGAACCAGGCGAACCCGAGCGCCGCGAGCGAGCCGCCCGGCACGACCAGCATCGTCACGTACAGCGCGATCTTCCAGCCGCGGTGCGGCCCGGAAAACACATGATGAGCGGTATCGGTCAGGTTGCGGCGCAGCGCGCCGGCGGCATTTTTCAGGAACAGCATCGCGAACATCCTCGGGTGCCCGGCAGCGCGGGCGCATCGGTCAGAACATAGTCTCCGGCAGTGCAACATGCACGTCGTAACTGGTTGCCTCAAATAATATTGACTAAGCAATCATTTTTCAAGATACTGGGCGCGTTTTAACCTGAAACGCACTATTGCTGCGCGCGCAATCGTATGACCGGCGGCCTCTACGATCCCGAGAACATCGCGCTGGAAACGAGCCTCGGCTATTACCTGTCGAAGGCGAAGCAGGCGCTCGTCGAGCGGATGGATCGCGCGCTCGAGCCGCTCGACCTCACCGCGCAGCAGATCGGCGTGATCCTGCTGCTGTCGCGCGGTTATGCGCGCACGCCGTTCGAGCTGTCGCGCAAGATGTCGTACGACAGCGGCTCGATGACGCGCATGCTCGACCGGCTCGAACGCAAGGGGCTGATCGCCCGCTCGCGCAGCGAGCAGGATCGCCGGATGATCGAGCTGACGCTGACCGAGCGCGGCGCCGACGCGGCCCGCGCGCTGCCGTCGCTGGTCGCGACCGTGCTCAACGCGCAGCTCGACGGCTTCTCGGCCGACGAACTCGCGACGCTCACCGGCCTGCTGCAGCGCTTCATCGCCAACGGGCCCGGCTCGACCGGCTGCCCGAAACCCGACGAAGACGCCTGACGCGCGCGGAGGCCCCATGTCTAGGTTAATCATTCGCTTATTTCTCTGTCTGGGCAGAAGATGACAGGACACGCGCTGCGCTTTTCCCCTTTTTCGTTCCACCCGGCCGGGTTGCGCTGCGTCGCACGCCCGTGCGTTGTGCCGGCGCGTCGTGCGCGCCGCCTCTAGGAGATTCCGATGTCCGCCACCACGGCATCCGCCGCCTCCCCCGCCGCCGAACCCGCGCCGCTGTCCGGCGGGACGCTCGCGCTGCTCACCATCGGGCTCGCGCTCGGCACCTTCATGGAAGTGCTCGACACGTCGATCGCGAACGTCGCGGTGCCGACCATCTCGGGCAGCCTCGGTGTCGCGACCAGCGAAGGCACGTGGGTGATCTCGTCGTATTCGGTCGCGTCCGCGATCGCGGTGCCGCTCACCGGCTGGCTCGCGCGGCGGGTCGGCGAGGTGCGGCTGTTCACGCTGTCGGTGCTCGCGTTCACGATCGCGTCGGCGCTGTGCGGCTTCGCGACCAACTTCGAGACGCTGATCGCGTTCCGGCTGCTGCAGGGCCTCGTGTCGGGGCCGATGGTGCCGCTGTCGCAGACGATCCTGATGCGCAGCTATCCGCCCGCGAAGCGCGGGCTCGCGCTCGGGTTATGGGCGATGACGGTGATCGTCGCGCCGATCTTCGGCCCGTTGCTGGGCGGCTGGATCAGCGACAACTACACGTGGCCGTGGATCTTCTACATCAACCTGCCGATCGGCGTCTTCTCCGCGGCCTGCGCGTATTTCCTGCTGCGCGGCCGCGAGACGAAGACGTCGAAGCAGCGGATCGACGCGATCGGCCTCGCGCTGCTCGTGATCGGCGTGTCGTGCCTGCAGATGATGCTCGACCTCGGCAAGGACCGCGACTGGTTCAACTCGTCGTTCATCGTCGCGCTCGCGCTGATCGCGGTCGTGTCGCTCGCGTTCATGCTCGTGTGGGAGGCGACCGAGAAGGAGCCGGTGGTCGACCTGTCGCTCTTCAAGGACCGCAACTTCGCGCTCGGCGCGCTGATCATCTCGTTCGGCTTCATGGCGTTCTTCGGCTCGGTCGTGATCTTCCCGCTGTGGCTGCAGACCGTGATGGGCTACACGGCCGGCAAGGCCGGCCTCGCGACCGCGCCCGTCGGGCTGCTCGCGCTCGTGCTGTCGCCGCTGATCGGCCGCAACATGCACCGGCTCGACCTGCGGATGGTCGCGAGCTTCGCGTTCATCGTGTTCGCGGGCGTGTCGCTGTGGAACGCGACGTTCACGCTCGACGTGCCGTTCAACCACGTGATCCTGCCGCGGCTCGTGCAGGGGATCGGCGTCGCGTGCTTCTTCGTGCCGATGACGACGATCACGCTGTCGAGCATCTCCGACGAGCGGCTCGCGAGCGCGTCGGGGCTGTCGAACTTCCTGCGCACGCTGTCCGGCGCGATCGGCACCGCGGCCAGCTCGACGTTCTGGGAGAACGACGCGATCTACCATCATGCGCGGCTGTCGGAATCGGTGAGCATCTACGCGCAGAACACGACCGACTACCAGGGCGCGCTCGCGCAGCTCGGCATCGTCGGGCAGACGGCCAACGCGCAGCTCAACCAGCTCGTCACGCAGCAGGGCTTCATGATGGCCACCAACGACTTCTTCCACCTGTCGGCGGTGATGTTCATCGCGCTGGCGGCGCTCGTGTGGATCACGAAACCGAGGAAGGGCGCGGGGCCGGCGATGGGGCACTGAGGGCGGCATCGCGACCCGTTCGACCGGCTGCTGGTTGCCCAGGTGACGTCGGAAGGCATCACGCCACTCACGCACGACCCCACGGTGGCCCGGTATCCGGGTCCGATTCGACACGTCTGATCGCGCCGCACGCAGGGCCGGCCGTCACTCCCGCGCCCGCAGCCCGCCGAACGCCAGATCGTCGCCGGGCGCGATCGGCAGCGTCGCCCGCGCGACGTCGAGCCACGCACGCGCCGCGTGCGACAGGTAGCCCTTCTTCAGCCAGCCGAGCGCGATCGCCCACGTGATTTCCGGCTCGACGATCGGCCGGCACGTGAACTGGCCCACGTCGAGCCGCCGGCAATACGGCTCGGGCAGCAGCGCGATGCCGACGCCCGCATGCACGAGCGCGGCCATGAAATCCCAGTGGCCGCTGCGGCTCACGATCGACGGCGTGAAGCCCGCCTGCCGGCACGCATCGAGCACCGCGTCGTGCAGCGCGAGGCTCTCCGCATAGAACACGAACGACTCGCGCGCCAGGTCGGCGAGCGGCACGGCCGCGTGGTCCTCCCAGCGCGACTCGCGCGGCGCGACGAGCCACAGCGGCGCGCGCACCATCGGCAGCCGCTCGAACGTGCCGGGATCGACCGGCTCCAGCAACCCGCCGAGCTCCAGCTCGCCCGACGTCAGCGCGGCCTCGATCATCCGTGCGCCCTGTTCGAACAGCTTCAGCTCGATGTTCGGATAGCGCTGCTTGTATGCGGCGATGATCGGCGTGAACAGCGAGCCGCCGAGCGGCGGGATGCCGATCGTCAGCTCGCCGCGGCCGAGCGTGCCGAGATCGTTCAGCTCCGACTGCAGCTGCGCCTGCGCGGCGAGCACGTCCTGGCCGCGCTGGAACACGATCCGCCCCGCATCGGTCAGCACCATCTGGCGGCCGTCGCGCAGCAGCAGCGGCGAACCGATCTCGTCCTCGAGCGCCTTCACCATCTTGCTGATGGTCGGCTGCGTGACGAACAGCTTGTCGGCCGCCGCCGTGAAGCTCTGCTGGCGAACCACCTCGACGAAGTACCGCAGCGCGCGCAATTCCATCGATATCTCCCCAAATTGGTGCGGAAAGCCCAAACCGAATTCCGAATTGGAATGATAAGGATAGAGACAAGTCATTTTATTTATGGTTAGGGGAAACCCTATACTCACACCATCGACGCACTATTCCGTATGGAGCCCGCCATGACCAAGCCGATCGCCGCTGCCGCCGCCCGCCCTGCCGCTTCGGGCAGCCTTGCGCATACGGGCCGGATTGCGCTGCAGGCCGCCGCGCTCGGCGCGCTGTGGATGGCCGTCGACTGGGCCGTGCGCAAGATCGGCCTGCCGATTCCGTCCGGCGTGATCGGCCTCGCGGTGCTCCTCGTGCTGCTGTTCTCGGGCCGCGTCGCGCCCGCGTGGGTGAAGGACGGCGCGAACTGGCTGCTGTCCGACATGCTGCTGTTCTTCGTGCCGGCCGCCGTCGCGGCCGTGCAGTACGGCGGGCTGTTCCGCGAGGACGGCTGGCGCATCGCGCTGGTGATGCTCGCCGGCACCGCGTTCGTGATGGTGGCGGTGGCCGTCGCGGTCGATCTCGCCGCGAAGCTCGAACGCCGGTTCGCCGCGCAGCGCGTGTTCGCCGAACGCCGCCGCGCGCGCCTGAGCGCCGTGTCCGCGCACTGAGCCGGAGCCGACCATGCTCGCCGCGCTATCGAACCTGCCCGCCGACCGCGTGAACACCGCGATCTCCCTCGGCTGCTTCGTGCTGACGGTCGTGCTGTACTTCGTGTCGAAGCGGCTCTATGCGTACAAGAAGACGCTGCTGTTCTCGCCGCTCGTGTTCGTGCCGGGCGTGCTGGTGCTGCTGGTGCTGCTGACCGGCATCCCGTATTCGGTCTACTTCCGCGATACGCGCTGGCTGATGTGGCTGCTCGGCCCGGCGACGATCGCGTTCGCGGTGCCGATCTATGAATATCGCGACCTGATCCGCCGCCACTGGCTGTCGCTGTCGGTCGGCGTCGCGGTCGGGATCACCGCGGGCGTATGCGGGTCGCTGCTGCTCGCGAAGCTGCTGCACCTGTCGCCCGAGCTGCAGCGCTCGCTGATGACGCGCTCGGTGTCGACGCCGTTCGCGCTCGCCGTGTCGGACAAGATCCACGCGCCGAAGGACCTCACGGCCCTCTTCGTGATCGCGACCGGCCTCTGCGGGATGCTGCTCGGCGAGCTCGTGCTCGCACTCGTGCCGATGCGCACCCGGCTCGCGCGCGGCGCGCTGTTCGGCGCGGCCGCCCACGGCGTGGGCACCGCGAAGGCGCGCGAGATCGGCAGCGAGGAAGGCGTCGTGTCGAGCCTGACGATGATGATCGCGGGCGTCGCGATGGTGCTGATCGCGCCGCTGCTCACGCTGCTGCCGATCTGACACCCCCGCGCCGGCCGGCCGACGCCCGCCCGGCGCGCCGTCCCGCCGCGCTCCGCCGGCCCCGCTGCCCAGCATCCGGCCGACAATCGGCTGAGATAGCCGCAAATCCCCCCTCTTTTCCGCCCATCGGGCTCGGCCCGGATGCCGAACAATGCATGCTACGAGACATCACGCACGCATTCACATGGCCTCCACGACTGCAAACCCGACCGCCGACAAGCCGGCTTCGTCCGGCAAGTTCAAGCGCATCGCGCTCATCGCCGTCATCGCGCTGGGCGCGGCTGCCGCCGCCGCCGGCGGCATGTACGTGTTCCTGAGCAAGGCGGGCGTCGGCCATGCGAGCGCGCCGGCCGAGCCGCCGCCGCTGGCCGCGCCGGTGTTCTTCCCGCTCGACCCGCTGACCGTGAACCTGCAGTCCGACGACGGCATGCAGCACTACCTGCGCGTCGGCCTGTCGCTGAAGCTCACCGATCCGAAGGCGCAGGAGCAACTGACCGCGCGGATGCCGGAGATCCGCAGCCGGATCCTGCTCGCGCTGTCGAACAAGCATCCCGAGGAACTCGCGACGCCGGACGGCAAACGCTCGCTCGCGAAGGAACTGCGGGACCTGATCGAGCAGCCGACGCAGCCGGGCAACCAGCGCGCGAAGGTCGACGACGTGCTGTTCACCGAATTCGTCGTCCAGTAACGCGGCCGCCAAAGGAGCGCGTATGGGTCACCAGGAGTTCATGTCCCAGGAGGAGGTCGATGCCCTCCTCAAGGGCGTCACGGGCGAAGCCGATTCGGTCGACGAGCAGCGCGACACATCGGGCGTCCGCCCCTACAACATCGCGACGCAGGAGCGGATCGTCCGCGGCCGGATGCCCGGCCTCGAGATCATCAACGACCGCTTCGCGCGCCTGCTGCGGATCGGCATCTTCAACTTCATGCGGCGCACGGCGGAAATCTCCGTCAGCCAGGTGAAGGTGCAGAAGTACAGCGAGTTCACCCGCAACCTGCCGATCCCGACGAACCTGAACCTGGTGCACGTGAAGCCGCTGCGCGGCACGTCGCTGTTCGTGTTCGACCCGAACCTCGTGTTCTTCGTCGTCGACAACCTGTTCGGCGGCGACGGGCGCTTCCACACGCGCGTCGAGGGCCGCGATTTCACGGCCACCGAGCAGCGGATCATCGGCAAGCTGCTGAACCTCGTGTTCGAGCACTACACGACCGCATGGAAGAGCGTGCGGCCGCTGCAGTTCGAATTCGTGCGCTCGGAAATGCACACGCAGTTCGCGAACGTCGCGACGCCGAACGAGATCGTGATCGTCACGCAGTTCTCGATCGAGTTCGGGCCGACGGGCGGCACGCTGCACATCTGCATGCCGTATTCGATGGTCGAGCCGATCCGCGACGTGCTCGCGTCGCCGATCCAGGGCGAGGCGCTCGAAGTCGACCGCCGCTGGGTGCGCGTGCTGTCGCAGCAGGTGCAGGCCGCCGAGGTCGAGCTGACCGCGAATCTCGCCGAGATCTCGTCGACCTTCGAGAAGATCCTGAACCTGCGCGCGGGCGACGTGCTGCCGCTGGAGATCGAGGACACGATCACCGCGAAGGTCGACGGCGTGCCGGTGATGGAATGCGGCTACGGAATTTTCAATGGTCAATACGCATTGCGCGTGCAGAAGATGATCAGCGCGGGCGATACGATGAAGGAAGGTGGATATGAGTGAGCTGAACCAGACGCCCGACGACGACATCCAGGCGATGGCCGACGCGGCCCTCGCGGCTTCGGCCGGCGACGCGCAGGCGGCCCCGGCCGCGGCGGAGGAAGATCCCGGCCTGGACGACTGGGCGGCCGCACTCGCCGAGCAGAACCAGCAGCCGGTGCAGGCGGGCGCGACGGGCGCCGGCGTGTTCCAGCCGCTGTCGAAGGCCGCCGCGAGCTCGACGCACAACGACATCGAGATGATCCTCGACATCCCGGTCAAGATGACCGTGGAGCTCGGCCGCACGAAGATCGCGATCCGCAACCTGCTGCAGCTCGCGCAGGGTTCCGTCGTCGAGCTCGACGGCCTCGCCGGCGAGCCGATGGACGTGCTCGTGAACGGCTGCCTGATCGCGCAGGGCGAGGTCGTGGTCGTCAACGACAAGTTCGGCATCCGCCTGACCGACATCATCACGCCGGCCGAACGCATCCGGAAGCTGAATCGATGACCGTCGTGAAGCCCGGCCGCCGCGTGCGCAACGCGATTGCAGCGGCGGCGCCTGCCGTCGCCGCATCGCTCGCGTGCACGCCGGCCGGGGCCGCCGACATGAACGCGGTGAACCATGCCGGCTCGATCGCATCGAGCGTGATGGTCGGCTCGGCCGCGCCGTCGCTCGGCATCGGCGCGGTGCTGCAGACGCTCGTCGGGCTCGCGGTCGTGATCGGCCTCGTGTTCGCATGCGCGTGGCTCGCGCGCCGCTTCGGCTTCCAGCCCGCGCGGCGCGGCGGCCCGCTGAAAGTCGTGTCGAGCGTCGCGGTCGGCGCGAAGGAAAACGCGACGATCGTCGAGATCGGCGACACCTGGCTCGTGCTCGGCGTCGCGCCGGGCAGCGTGCGCCTGCTGCATACGCTGCCGGCCGGCTCGGCTTCGGCCACTGCAGCGGCGCCGGCTTCGGCCGACGCGCCCGCCAGCGGCAACCCGTCCGACGGCGGCCTGCCCGGCACGTTCGGCTCGCGGTTCCGCGACGCGCTCGCGGGCGAAGCCGTGAAGCGCCTCGGTCGCGGCAAGGACCGCTGACATGGCGCCGCGCCCTCTTTCCGTCTCCGCATTCCGATGAAACACGCATTCCTGCGTCGCGCGGCGCGCGTCGCGCCCGTGCTGATCCTCTGCCTCGCCCCGGCGCTCGCCTGCGCGCAGGCGAACGGCCTGCCCGCGTTCAACGCGAGCCCGGGCCCGCACGGCGGCACCACCTATTCGCTGAGCGTGCAGACGATGCTGCTGCTCACGATGCTGTCGTTCCTGCCGGCGATGCTGCTGATGATGACGAGCTTCACGCGCATCATCATCGTGCTGTCGCTGCTGCGCCAGGCGCTCGGCACCGCGACGACGCCGCCGAACCAGGTGCTCGTCGGCCTCGCGATGTTCCTCACCTTCTTCGTGATGTCGCCGGTGCTCGACCGTGCGTACAACGACGGCTACAAGCCGTTCTCCGACGGCTCGATGCCGATGGAGCAGGCCGTGCAGCGCGGCGTCGCGCCGTTCAAGACCTTCATGCTGAAGCAGACCCGCGAGACCGATCTCGCGCTGTTCGCGAAGATCTCGAAGGCCGCGCCGATGCAGGGCCCCGAGGACGTGCCGCTGTCGCTGCTGGTGCCCGCGTTCGTCACGAGCGAACTGAAGACCGGCTTCCAGATCGGCTTCACGGTCTTCATCCCGTTCCTGATCATCGACATGGTCGTCGCGAGCGTGCTGATGTCGATGGGGATGATGATGGTGTCGCCGTCCACCGTGTCGCTGCCGTTCAAGCTGATGCTGTTCGTGCTGGTCGACGGCTGGCAGCTGCTGATCGGCTCGCTCGCGCAGAGCTTCACGTAAGCGGCGGAGGATTCGCGCGATGACGCCCGAACAAGTGATGACCCTCGCGCACCAGGCGATGATGATCGGCCTGCTGCTCGCGGCCCCGCTGCTGCTGGTCGCGCTCGTGGTCGGCCTCGTCGTGAGCCTGTTCCAGGCCGCGACGCAGATCAACGAATCGACGCTGTCGTTCATCCCGAAGCTGCTCGCGGTCGCCGCGACGCTCGTGATCGCCGGCCCGTGGATGCTGACGACGATGCTCGACTACCTGCGCCAGACGCTGCTGCACGTCGCGACGCTCGGCGCCGGCTGAGCCGCGCGCACCGCCCGGCGGCCATGTTCTCGGTTACCTACGCGCAGCTCAACGGCTGGCTCACCGCCTTCCTGTGGCCGTTCGTGCGGATGCTCGCGCTCGTCGCGACGGCGCCCGTCGTCGGCCACGCGTCGGTGCCCGTGCGCGTGAAGATCGGCATTGCCGCGTTCATGGCGCTGGTCGTCGCGCCGACGCTCGGCGCGATGCCGGACGTCACCGTGTTCTCCGCGCAGGGCATCTGGATCGTCGTCACGCAGTTCCTGATCGGCATCGCGATGGGCTTCACGATGCAGCTCGTGTTCGCGGCCGTCGAGGCGGCCGGCGACTTCATCGGGCTGTCGATGGGGCTCGGTTTCGCGACTTTCTTCGATCCGCATTCGAACGGGGCGACACCGGTGCTGGGCCGCTTCCTGAACGCGATCGCGATGCTCGCGTTCCTCGCGGTGGACGGCCACCTGCAGGTGTTCGCGGCGCTCGCCGCATCGTTCCAGTCGCTGCCGGTGTCGGCCGACCTGCTGCACGCGCCAGGCTGGCGCACGCTCGCCGCGTTCGGCGCGACCGTGTTCGAGATGGGGCTGCTGCTCGCGCTGCCGGTCGTCACCGCGCTGCTGATCGCGAACCTCGCGCTCGGCATCCTGAACCGCGCGGCGCCGCAGATCGGCGTATTCCAGGTCGGCTTCCCCGTCACGATGCTCGTCGGGCTGTTGCTCGTGCAACTGATGATCCCGAACCTCGTGCCGTTCGTGTCGCACCTGTTCGACATGGGGCTCGATGCGATGGGGCGGACGCTGACCGGCTGGCGCTAGCCGCATCCGGCCCCCGTTGCTGGAAAACCCCTAAAGGAATCGCCGGCCCGCGAAAGGTAGCGGAAGGTTTCGCGTCCCTATACTCGTCGTGACGATGCAGCACGCATCGCGCCAGACGAATACAACGAACGGAGACGACCCGATGCGACCCATCCTGCGCACCCTCGCCGTGGCAGCCAGCCTGAGCTGCGCGCTTGCCGCTCACCCCGCTTTCGCCGACGACGGCGGCAAGATCACGATCATGGTCGGCGGGATCGCGAAGCTGATCTACCTGCCCGCGCGGCTCACGCAGGAGCTCGGCTACTTCAAGGCCGAAGGGCTCGATGTCGAGCTGCTGTCGCAGCCGGCCGGCGTCGACGCCGAGAACGAGCTGCTGGCGGGCGCCGTACAGGGCGTCGTCGGCTTCTACGACCACACGATCGACCTGCAGAGCAAGGGCAAGGACGTGAAGGCGATCGCCGTGTTCGGCCAGGTGCCGGGCGAAGTCGAGATGGTGTCGACCAAGGCCGCGCCGACGTTCAAGTCGATGGCCGACGCGAAGGGCAAGACGCTCGGCGTGACGGGCCTCGGCTCGTCGACGAGCTTCCTCACGCAATACCTTGCACTGCAGCACGGCGTGCCGTCGACGCAGTACACGATGCTGCCGGTCGGCGCCGACGCGAGCTTCATCGCCGCGATCAAGCAGGGCCGCATCGATGCCGGCATGACGACCGAGCCGACGGTGTCCGCGCTCGAGAAGATGGGCGACGCGAAGGTGCTGGTCGACCTGCGCACGCTGGAAGGCACGCGCGCCGCGCTCGGCGGCACCTACCCGGCCGCGAGCCTGTACGTGCAGTCCGCGTGGGCCGATGCGCACAAGGCGGAAGCGACCAAGCTCGCGCACGCGTTCGCGAAGACGATGCAGTTCATCCACACGCACAGCGCCGAGGACATCGCCGCGAAGATGCCGGCCGACTACCAGAAGGACAAGGCGCTGTACGTGTCCGCGCTGAAGGCGTCGCTGCCGATGTATACGGCCGACGGCAGGATGCCGGCCGACGGCCCGGCGACCGTGCTGAAGGTGCTGTCCGCGTTCAACCCGTCGGTGAAGGGCAAGCACATCGACCTCGCGCGCACTTTCACGAACGATTTCGTGAACGCGAAGTAACGCGCGGCGCCGGCGGCGGCGATCCCGCCGCCGTGCGCTCCCCGTTCCGGTCGGCTGGCCGGCCCGGCGTCGCCACGCTGCGACGCCCTCTTCACCCGCAGGACGAATGCGATGAACCAGGCAGTCTCCCCGAGCACACCGGCGATCGAGTTTCGCAACGTGTCGTGCCGCTTCATTTCGCCGGAAGGCAAGGCCACCGTCGCGCTGCGCGACTTCAGCATGAGCGTCGCGCGCGGCGAGTTCATCGCGATCGTCGGGCCGACCGGCTGCGGCAAGTCCACGACGCTGAACCTGATCACCGGGCTGCTCAAGCCCGTGTCGGGCGAAGTGCGCGTGATGGGCCGTCCGGTCGACGGGATCGATCCGCGCATCGGCTTCGTGTTCCAGGCCGACGCGGTGTTCCCGTGGCGCAACGTGATCGACAACGTCGCGGCGGGCCCGCTGTTTCGCGGCCGCTCGAAGGACGTCGCGTATGCGCAGGCCGAGGAATGGATCCGCAAGGTCGGCCTCGACAAGTTCACGAAGCACTACCCGCACCAGTTGTCCGGCGGGATGAGGAAGCGCGTCGCGCTCGCGCAGACCTTCATCAACCAGCCGGAAATCCTGCTGATGGACGAGCCGTTCTCCGCGCTCGACATGCAGACGCGCACGCTGATGCAGGACGAGCTGCTGCAGCTCTGGTCCGCGAACAAGGGCTCGGTCGTGTTCGTCACGCACGATCTCGAAGAGGCGATCGCGCTCGCCGACCGCGTGTTCGTGCTGACCGCGCGCCCCGCGACGCTCAAGCGCGTGTACGAGATCGACCTGCCGCGCCCGCGCGTCACGTCGGAGATCCGCTACGACACGCGCTTCATCGAAATTTCCAAGGACATCTGGCACGACCTGCGCGAAGAAGTGCAGATCGGCTGACGCATACGCCGCACGGCAAGGACAGCAAGGACAGGAGCATGACCGACATGACGCTTCCCCCCACCGCCATTCCGGCGACGACGCTCGAGGACGACGAGCGCGCCGCGCAACGCCGGCTGCGACGCCGGCGCAACCTGATCGTCACGCTGCGGATCGCCGTGCTGGTCGTCGTGCTGGGCGGGTGGGAACTCGCCGCGCGGCTCAAGTGGATCGATCCGTTCTTCTTCTCGATGCCGTCGCTGATCTTCGAGCAGATCCGCGACTGGTTCGTGAACGGCACGTCGCAGGGCCCGCTGCTCACGCAGGTATGGGTCACGCTCGAGGAAACCGGGATCGGCTTCGTGATCGGCTCGGTCGCCGGCGTGATCTGCGGGATCGTGCTCGGCCGCAACAAGCTGATGGCCGACGTGTTCGGCCTGTACATCCAGATCGCGAACTCGATTCCGCGCGTCGTGCTCGGCTCGATCTTCGTGATCGCGCTCGGCCTCGGGATGGCGTCGAAGATCGCGCTGGCCGTCGTGATGGTGTTCTTCGTCGTGTTCGGCAACGCGTTCCAGGGCGTGCGCGAAGCCGACCGCTACCTGATCGCGAATGCGCAGATCCTCGGTGCGTCGCGCCGGCAGATCACCACGGCCGTCGTGATCCCGTCCGCGCTGAGCTGGATTCTCGCGAGCCTGCACGTGAGTTTCGGCTTCGCGCTGGTCGGCGCGGTGGTCGGCGAATTCCTGGGTTCCAAGCAGGGCATCGGGCTGCTAATCTCCACCGCCCAGGGCGCGTTCAACGCGAGCGGCGTGTTCGCGGCGATGATCGTGCTGGCCGTGGTCGCGCTGGCCGCCGACTACCTGCTGACCTGGCTCGAGAAGCGGCTGTTGAAGTGGCGGCCCGCGGCGTTCTGAACGCCGCCGGTGCACGCCTGACATGACACTTCCGACCGCGCCGGCGACCCCGGCGCGGTTCGGCATTGCGGAGAAGGAGCACAACGGGATGGCGCACAGCCTGCGCGGGCGGCTGCTGTGGTGGCTGCTGCTGCCGCTCGCGGTGTTCGTGCTGATCGCGGGCGCGATGTCGTACGACACCGCGCGGACCACGGCCGGGCTCGTGCAGGACAGCGCGCTCGTCGCATCGGCGCGCACGATCGGCGAGGACGTCGAATGGCGCAACGGACGGCCGATGGCCGACGTGCCGCCGGCCGCGCTGGAGATCTTCGAGTCGCCGTCGGGCGATTCGGTGTTCTACAAGGTGATCGACGGCCACGAGCGCCTGCTCGCCGGCAATCCGGCGCTCGAGCTGCCCGCGCGGCACGGCGTCGAGCCGACGCTGTACGACACGTCGCTCGATGGCGTGCCGCTGCGCGCGGTGGCCTACGATCGCCAGCTGTACGACGAGGGACAGGTCGAGACGGTCACGGTGGTCGTCGCGAAGACGACGCGCTCGCACGGCGCGATGGTCGCGACGATCTGGCGGCCGCAGCTCGTGCGGCTGTCGCTGATGCTGGTGCTCGCGGTGGTGCTCGTGACTCTCGGCCTCACGTTCGAGCTGCGTCCGCTGATGAAGCTGAAGGACGACGTGGCCGACCGCGGGCCGATGGAGCTGGAGCCGATCCGCCCCGAGCGGCTGCAGCACGAACTGCGGCCGATCGTCGACGCGATCAACCAGTGCATCGCGCGGCTCAACATGCACACCGCCACGCAGCGCCGCTTCATCGCGGATGCGGCGCACCAGCTGCGCACGCCGATCGCGGTGCTCGATACGCAGATCCAGTATGCGCAGCAGCGCGGGCACGACGATCCTGAGCTGGCGGCGGTGCTCGACAGCATGCAGCGCAGCAGCCGCAAGATGGCCGACGTGACCGACAAGCTGCTGCTGCTCGCGCATGCGGAAGCGACGCCGTCGACGCTCCTGACCCATCGCGTCGATCTCGCGGCCGTGGTGTCGAGCGTGCTGGAAGAGACGATCGTGCTTGCGCAGCGGCGCGACATCGACCTCGGCGCCGATCTCGGCGAGCGGCTCGACGTCGCCGGCAGCGACAGCCTGCTGACCGCGCTGGTGATGAACCTCGTCGACAACGCGGTGCGCTACACGCAGCCGGGCGGCTGCGTGACCGTCTGCGCGCGGCGCGACGGCGACGCGGTCGTGCTCGACGTGGTCGACAACGGCCCCGGCATCCCGGCCGAAGCGCGGCCGCACGTGTTCAAGCGGTTCTACCGCGTGTCGGCCGACACCGAGGGCTCGGGCCTCGGCCTCGCGATCGTGCGCGAGATCGCGCAGGCGCACGGCGGCAGCGCGTCGCTTGCGCCGGGGCCCGGCAATCGCGGTATCGTCGTGACCGTACGGCTGCCCGCCTACGATTGAAGAGAAAGCCGTCATGAAACTCCTGCTGGTCGAAGACAACGCCGAACTCGCGCACTGGATCGTGAACCTGCTGCGCGGCGAGGATTTCGCGGTCGACTGCGTCGGCGACGGCGAACGCGCGGACACCGTGCTGAAGACCGAACGCTACGACGCCGTGCTGCTCGACATGCGGCTGCCCGGCATCAGCGGCAAGGAGGTGCTCGCGCGGCTGCGGCGCCGCAACGACAACGTGCCGGTGCTGATGCTGACCGCGCACGGTTCGGTCGACGACAAGGTCGACTGCTTCGGCGCGGGCGCCGACGATTACGTCGTGAAGCCGTTCGAGTCGCGCGAACTCGTCGCGAGAATCCGCGCGCTGATCCGCCGGCAGGCCGGCGTCGGCACGACGCAGCTCGTGTGCGGCGACCTCGTCTACGCATTCGGCACGCGCGAATTCCGCTGCGGCGAAACGGTGCTGGCGCTGCGCCGCCGCGAGCATGCGATCCTCGAAACGCTGATGCTGCAGCAGAACAAGACGGTGTCGAAGGCGCGGCTGATGGACAGCGTGTTCGCGCTCGACGACGAGCCGAGCGCCGACGCGATCGACATCTACATCCACCGGCTGCGCAAGCATCTCGCGGGCAGCACGGCCGAAATCATCACGTTGCGCGGGCTCGGTTACATCCTGCGCATGAAGAGCACGCAGGACTGACGGGCGCGCTCCCGTCGCACGAAACGTCGATTCGTAGCACGAAAGGTTGACCAGGCCAGCCGGATGCCCGGCAGGCCCGCTTGCGCGCGCCCGCCCGATCCGTGATGGTCGCGCGTTCGGTGTTTTCACCGATCCGATTGTTGCGTCCGGGAAAGCGTCGTGAAGGATTGCACGCTCTACGATGCTACGCGTCGGCCCTCTCGCTGTGGCCGGCAAGAGTCGGCATAGGCATACATTACGTACTGCCAACGACCAGATTTCAATGCGGCAGCTCGGAGGAGACGATCTTGAAACGAAAAACCCTTGCCCTTTCCATCGCGGCGGCCGGCCTGTGCGCCGGCACCCAGGCGCATGCGCAGTCGAGCGTGCAGCTCTACGGGCTGATGGACCTGAGCTTTCCGACCTACCGGACCCACGCCGACGCGAACGGCAATCACGTGATCGGGATGGGCAACGAAGGCGAGCCTTGGTTCAGCGGCAGCCGCTGGGGCCTGCGCGGCGCCGAAGACATCGGCGGCGGCACCAAGGTCATCTTCCGCCTCGAAAGCGAATTCGTGGTCGCGAACGGCCAGATGGAAGACGAAGGCCAGATTTTCGACCGCGACGCATGGGTGGGTGTCGAGGACGAGCGCTTCGGCAAGCTGACGGCCGGCTTCCAGAACACGATCGCGCGCGATTCGGCCGCGATCTACGGCGACCCGTACGGCTCCGCGAAGCTGTCGACCGAGGAAGGCGGCTGGACCAACTCGAACAACTTCAAGCAGATGATCTTCTACGCGGCCGGCCCGACCGGTACGCGCTACAACAACGGCATCGCGTGGAAGAAGCTGTTCAGCAACGGCATCTTCGCGAGCGCCGGCTACCAGTTCAGCAACTCGACCTCGTTCGCGACCGGCTCCGCGTACCAGGCCGCGCTCGGCTACAACGGCGGGCCGTTTAACGTGTCGGGCTTCTACAACCACGTGAACCACAACGGCTTCCGGAACCAGACGTTCTCGGTCGGCGGCAACTACACGTTCAGCATCGTGCGCCTGAATGCCGGCTACTTCCGCTACAACGGCGACCAGGGCTCGCTCGGCCAGCGCCACGACGATTCGTGGACGGTGTCGGTGAAGGTGGCGCCGCCGGGCGCGCTCGACTACGAGCTCGGCTACCAGCAGATGCGCGTCAAGAATGCCGCGAACAACGCGGACGGCTTCACGCCGAACGCGAACCTCGGCGCGTTCAGCCTGACCAACGGCGTCGCCAACGGCTTCAAGGAGACGATCTACGGGTCGGTGTTCTATCACCTGAGCAAGCGCACCGAGGTGTACCTGGCCGGCGACTACATGAAGCTGCACGGCGGCTACACGGTGTCGTCGACGTTCGGCGCGAAGAACCAGCTCGAACTGACGTCGGGCATCCGCACGCGCTTCTGATCGGAGCGCCGGCCATCCGGGCGGGGCCTGCCGGGCCCCGCCGCACCCTCCATCCGGGATTCTCCATGCGGGCACGCCGGCGCCAGACGCCAACCGTGCCCTTTTTTTCGTGCTTTCCAGCGCGCCGCTGAACGCCCGCGGCACGGCCGCCGGCCGCTGCGTGCGACAACCGGCCCGAATCCGCTGGCGGCCCGTCCGGCGGGCGATCGCGGCCGATGCCCGCGCGCTCGGCCCACATCGGCGCTTGACCTGCGCCGACCGACTCGCTAGCGTTTCGGGTTTGCCCGGGTGGCCATTGCCGCCGGTGCCGTGAGCGCGCCCGACGTCCTGGCGCGCGCGGCCGGGCTCCGATGGAAAAGACGATGCAGAAACTCGATGCGGCCAGCCCGCAGGCGATGTCGACGGATTTCACCGCCGACAACGTCGCGCGCCTGAAGGCGCTGTTCCCCGAACTCGTGACCGAAGGGCCGGACGGCGCGTCGGTCGACGTCGACGTGCTCAAGGCGCTGGTCGGCGAACGCACGGTCGGCGACGCCGACGAGCGCTACGGCTTCCACTGGCACGGCAAGCGCGGCGCGCGCCAGGCCGCGCTCACGCCGTCGACCGGCACGCTGCGGCCCTGCCCCGACGACAGCGTCGCGTGGGACGACACGCGCCACCTCGTGATCGAGGGCGACAACCTCGACGTGATGAAGCTGCTGCACAAGAGTTATGCCGGCAAGGTGAAGCTCGTCTACATCGACCCGCCGTACAACACCGGCAGCGATTTCGTCTATCCGGACGACTTCAGCGACAGCATCCGCCACTACCTGGCGATGACCGGGCAGACCCAGGGCGGCGTGAAGCGCAGCACCAACACCGAGGCGAACGGCCGGTTCCACACCGACTGGCTGAACATGATGTATCCGCGCCTGAAGCTCGCGCACGCGCTGCTGTCCGACGAAGGGCTGATCGCGGTGCACATCGACGAGCATGAAGTGCATGCGCTCGTGCTGATGCTGCGCGAGATCTTCGGCGAGGAGAACGAGCTCGGCGTGGCCGTGTGGGACAAGCGCAATCCGAAGGGCGACGCGCGCGGCGTCGCATACCAGCACGAATCGCTGGTGCTGTTCGCGCGCAACGCCGAGACGCTGCTCGAACGCGCGCCGCTCAAGCGCCCGAAGCGCAACGCCCAGCGCATGCTCGATGCCGCGCACGACGCCATGTACCGCAGCGGCAACGCGAAGGACGCGCAGAAGGCGTATCGCGCGTGGATGAAGGCGCAGACCAACCTGTCCGGCGGCGAAGTGATGTATGACCGGCTGTCGGAGGAAGGCCGCGTGTACCGCCTCGTGTCGATGGCCTGGCCGAACAAGAAGAAGGCGCCGGAAGAGTATTTCACGCCGCTGATCCATCCGGTCACCGGCAAGCCGTGCGCGATGCCCGCGCGCGGCTGGCGCAACCCGCCCGCGACGATGCAGGCGCTGATCGAGCGCGGCCAGATCGAATTCGGCGCGGACGAGACCACGCAGCCGCAGCGGATCTACTACCTCGACGAGAACATGTACGAGAACGTGCCGTCGGTGCTGCCGTTCGCCGGCTCCGACGACGCGCTCCTGAAGACGCTCGGCATCCCGTTCGACCTGCCGAAGCCGGTCGATTTCGCGGCGGCCGTGATCGGCTGGTGCACGCGCGGCGACGACATCGTGCTCGACTGCTTCGCGGGCTCCGGCTCGACCGGCCACGCGGTGATGCAGGTGAACGCCACCGACGGCGGCGCGCGCCGCTACATCCTCGTGCAGCTGCCCGAGGCGCTCGACCGCCGCGACAAGACGCAGCAGGCGGCCGCCGATTTCTGCGCGAAGCTGAAAAAGCCGCTGACGCTCGCCGAAGTGACCAAGGAGCGCCTGCGCCGCGCCGCGCAGCAGGTCGCGCGCGACTATCCGGAAAGTTATGGCGACCTGGGCTTTCGCGTGTACCGGCTCGACACCACCAACGTGATCGAGTGGGATCCGCGCCGCGACGATTTCGACCACGCCCTTTTCGCATCCGTCGAGCACGTGAAGACCGGCCGCACCGAGGACGACCTGCTCGCCGAGCTGACGCTGAAGCTCGGCCTCGACCTGTGCACGCCGGTCGAGCATCACCAGGTGGCGGGCAAGACCGTGCACCTGATCGGCCGCGCGATCGTCGCGTGCTTCGATGCGCGCATCGCGCGCGACGACGCGGGCCCGCTCGCCGACGGCATCGTCGACCTGCTCGACGCAACCGGCGCGACGCGCGACGTCACGTGCCTGTTCCGCGACAGCGGCTTCGTCGACGACGTCGCGAAGCTCAATCTCGCCGCGCTGCTCGAACAGCACGGCGTGAAGCGCGTGCGGAGCCTGTGATGCGGCTGCATTTCGAAGCGGATCTCGACTACCAGCGCGAGGCGATCGACGCCGTCTGCGACCTGTTTCGCGGCCAGGAATCGTATCGCGGCGACTTCAGCGTGCTCGCGAACGCCGCGCCCGGCACGACGGCCGCGGCGCAAGGCTCGCTCGGCTTCGCGGTGTCGGAGCAAGGGGTTGGCAACCGGCTGTCGCTGACCGACGACGCGCTCGCGCGCAATCTCGCCGACGTGCAGCTGCGCGGCGGCCTGCCGCCGTCCGCCCTGCCCGGCTCGCGCGACTTCACCGTCGAGATGGAAACCGGCACCGGCAAGACCTACGTGTACCTGCGCACGATCTTCGAGCTGAACCGCCGCTACGGCTTCACGAAGTTCGTGATCGTCGTGCCGTCGATCGCGATCAAGGAAGGCGTGCACAAGACGCTGTCCATCACCGAGGATCACTTCCGCGCGCTGTACGCGGGCGTGCCGTACGACTACTTCCTGTACGACTCCGCGAAGCTCGGCCAGGTGCGCCACTTCGCGGCGAGCGCGGCGATCCAGATCATGGTGATGACGGTTGCCGCGATCAACAAGAAGGAAATCAACAACCTCTACAAGGACAGCGAGAAGACCGGCGGCGAGAAGCCGATCGACCTGATCCGCGCGACGCGGCCGATCGTGATCGTCGACGAGCCGCAGAGCGTCGACGGCGGGCTCGAAGGGCGCGGCCGCGAAGCGCTCGCCGCGATGGCGCCGCTCTGCACGCTGCGCTACTCGGCCACGCACGTCGACCGTCACCACATGGTGTACCGGCTCGACGCGGTCGACGCGTACGAGCGCAAGCTCGTCAAGCAGATCGAGATCGCGTCGGCGATCGTCGAGGATGCGCACAACAAGCCGTACGTGCGGCTCGTCGGCGTGTCGAACCGGCGCGGCGCGATCAGCGCGCGCGTCGAGCTCGACGTCGCGACGGCGGCCGGCGTGAAGCGCCAGATCGTGACGGTCACCGACGGCGACGATCTCGAACGCCTGACCCGGCGCGCGCTGTATGCGGGGCTGCGGATCGGCGAAGTGCACGCGGTAAAGGGTGCCGAGTACGTCGAGCTGCGCCATCCGGAAGGCGAGGCGTTCCTGTCGCTCGGCGAGGCGTTCGGCGACATCGACACGCTCGCCGTGCAGCGCGAGATGATCCGCCGCACGATCCGCGAGCATCTCGACAAGGAGCTGCGCCTCGCGGAGCGCGGCGTGAAGGTGCTGTCGCTGTTCTTCGTCGATTCGGTCGAGCGTTATCGCCGCTACGACGAGAACGGGATGCCCGTGAAGGGCGACTACGCGCTGATCTTCGAGGAGGAATATGCGCGCGCGGCACGCGTGCCGGCCTACCGTGCGCTGTTCGACGGCGTCGACGTCGCGCTCGAAGTCGGGCGCGCGCACAACGGCTACTTCTCGATCGACCGCAAGGGCGGCTGGACCGACACGAGCGAAAGCAGCGCGGCGGCGCGCGAGAACGCGGAGCGCGCGTACGGCCTGATCATGCGCGAGAAGGAAGCGCTGCTGTCGTTCGACACGCCGCTGAAGTTCATCTTCTCGCACTCGGCGCTGAAGGAAGGCTGGGACAACCCGAACGTGTTCCAGATCTGCACGCTGCGCGACATCCAGACCGAGCGCGAGCGCCGCCAGACGCTCGGCCGCGGGCTGCGCCTCGCGGTCGACCAGGACGGCGAACGCGTGCGCGACGCGGGCGTGAACACGCTCACCGTGATCGCGACCGAGCGCTACGAGTCGTTCGCGGAAAACCTGCAGAAGGAAATCGAGGCCGATACGGGCATCCGTTTCGGGATCGTCGAGGAACACCAGTTCGCGGCGCTGCCCGTGCAGGAAGCCGACGGGCCCGCGCACGCGCTCGGCATCGAGCTGTCGCGCGTGCTGTGGAACCACCTGCATGAGCAGGGCTACGTCGACGTGCAGGGCAAGGTGCTCGACCGGCTGAAGGATGCACTGCGCCAGAGCGCGCTGGTGCTGCCCGAGGCGTTCGAGAGGCTGCGGGCGCCGATCGTCGCGACGCTGCGCAAGTTGTCGGGCCGCTTCACGGTGCGCAACGCCGACGAGCGCCGCGCGATCGCGTTGCGGCGCGATGCGTCGGGCAAGGCCGTCGTGTTCGGCGAGGATTTCCGGTCGCTGTGGGACCGGATTCGCCATCGCACCGTGTACCGCGTCGAGTTCGACAACGCGAAACTCGTGCGCGACTGCGCGGCCGCCTTGCGCGATGCGCCGGACATCGCGCGTGCGCGGCTGCAGTGGCGCAAGGCCGAGATCGACATCGGCAAGGCCGGCATCGAGGCGATCGAGGTGGCCGGCGCCGGCACGGTGCTGATCGACGAAGGCGAGCTGCCGCTGCCCGACCTGCTCACCGAGCTGCAGGACCGCACGCAGCTCACGCGCCGTTCGCTCGCGACGATCCTGGCCGACAGCGGCCGGCTCGACGATTTCCGCGTGAATCCGCAGCAGTTCATCGCGGTCGCGGCCGAGGCGATCAACCGCTGCAAGCGCCACGCGCTCGTCGCGGGCATCGCGTACCGCAAGCTCGGCGAGCGCCACGTGCATGCGCTCGAATCGTTCGAGAGCGAGGCGCTGACCGGTTATCTGCGCAACCTGCGGCCCGATGCGCGGAAGTCGATTCACGAAGCGGTCGTGTGCGAGACGGACGCGGAGCGCGCGTTCGCCGACGCGCTCGAGGCGCACGACGGCGTGAAGCTGTACGCGAAGCTGCCCGCGTGGTTCCGCGTGCAGACACCGCTCGGCAGCTATCACCCCGACTGGGCCGTGCTCGCGGAACAGGACGGCGGCGAGCGGCTGTACTTCGTCGTCGATACGCCGAATGCGGACGGCCAGGTGCCGAGCGAGCACGAACGCGCGAAGCTCGCGTGCGGCGAAGCGCATTTTCGCGCGCTGGTGGACGGCGACGGCGCGGCGCGCTTCGTGCGCGTGCGGCAGGCCGACGCGTTGTTCGAGCCTGCGGTGCCGCCGGCGGGCGCCGGGCGGTAAGACGAAGGGCGGCGGCGAGCCGCCCTTTTTTCTGCGTCGGTCGATCGTGCCGGGTGCCGTTGCGACGCGCGCGCCGCGTATCCATTCCGCTTTTGCCGACCGCTTGAAGGCGATCCGTATTCTCGCCTGCGCGCCATGCGGTTACGGCTGGTTGCAAATCGGGTCGGCTCAAGCTTCCGGCGCAACAGGGGCGTTGCGTTTCCGCCATGAAAAAAGGGCGCCGAAGCGCCCTTCTCCCTTTTCCCGCATGCGTGCGCCGTGCTTACAGCGTGCGGCCGAATGCGTTGTGATGCGAACGATGCGCGGACGTCGACGCATGCGCGGTATGGCCTGGCGCATGCCCGTGCGTATGACCGCGGCCCGGCTGCACGCCGGCGCGGTCGGCGATCGTGTCGGAGCGGTCGGCTGCACGCGACAGGCCCTTGTCGCGGTCGCCCGCGCGCATGCCGTTCGAGTTGCTCAGCGCCTGACCGCTCATGTGGCCGCCGGACATGCCGCCCGCGTTGCCGCCCGAGCCGCCTGCGCCATGACCGCCGCCGTTGCCACCGCCATTGCCGCCGGCCGCCGCGTACGCGGACACCGAGCCGAGCGCGAGCAGCGCGGCCGTCAATACGGACAGATATCGTTGCTGTTTCATCTGGTACTCCCTGGAGCGCGTTCGTGTGACTGCATTCTATGAACGCGCAAAATTCGCGCCGCACGACGTTGTAAATGATCGTAACGGCGAACGGCGCGCGTGGCGCGCATTCGTCGGATCAATCCGGGTCTGCGTGAACGGGAAACGAAACAGGCGGTGGCGGCGCCTCGGCGCCGCCCCGGTGATGAAGTCTTATTGCGCCGGCTGCGTGCCCTGCGCGGCCGCCCGGTGCTGAGCGGCCTGCTCCTGCGCCTGCTTCTTCGCCATGTGGTGGCCGACGACACAGCCGCCGACCGCACCGACGACCGCGTGGTGGCCCGCGTAGTGGCCGGCGACCCCGCCGACCACCGCCCCCTTCATGCAGCCCGCCGCGTGCGCGTTGCCGATCGTTGCGAGCGCTACGGCAGCGGCCGCGGCATACACGCTGATGTGTCGAATGGGTTTCATGTTGTCACTCTCCTCTCGTGGCAATCAACCGGGCCGCTCAGTCCCAGCGGCCGCCGCGCCAGCCGCCGCGGTCACGCCACTCGTGCTCGCGCCATTCACGGCGGCGCCACTCGTGTTCGCGCCATTCGCGCTGGCGCCAGCCATCGCCACGCCAGCCGTCATCGCGGTAGCCGACCGGCGCGTACACGACGGGCGGCGGCGGCGCGACGTAGACCGGTGCCGGCGCCGCGTAGACGCCCGGCACGCCGATGCCGACCGACAGGTCGACGTGGGCCGACGCGACGCCCGAAGCTGCCAGCGCCGCTACACCGAGAACTGCACCGAGAATAAGTTTCTTGCTCATCTCGCGACTCCCTGCACGTGTCGTGCGTCATGTGAATACGGTTCGGAGTCTAGGCACCGGACACGGACACAGGTGAAACGGGTATGCGAGACAGGTAACGGACGTTTACGAAGAGCCGCAAACCCTTGCGGGACAAGGGGGAGGCCGCACTCGAAACACCGTTGCGACGGTGCATCGCACCGGTAAAAAGGGCGTTTCGGCACGAAACCGGGCGATTCGATCGGGCCGGCCGGCGTGCGCGGGATGCGAACCGCCCGCACCGCGCGGCGCGAGCGGTTCGCTAACGCGCGGGTCAAGCGCGGATGTCGTCGACGCTGCGCAGCCAGTGCACGCTGAACAGGTTGTCCGCGTCGGTCCACACGGTATCGGGCTCGAACCCGGCGCGGCGCGCGATCGCCTGGAAGCCGTCGATCGTGAACTTGTGCGAGTTCTCCGTATGGATGCGCTCGCCGGCTTCGAAGCGGAACGCATGGCCGCGCACGTGCACGGTTTGCGCGACGTCGCTGACGAGATGCATCTCGATGCGCTGCCGATCGCGGTCGTAGAACGCGCAATGCGAGAACGCAGCGATGTCGAAGTCCGCGCCGAGCTCCGCGTTCGCGCGCACCAGCAGGTTCAGGTTGAACTGCGCGGTCACGCCCTGCGCGTCGTTGTACGCGTCGTGCAGCGTGCGCTCGTCCTTCACGAGATCGACCCCGACCAGCAGGCCGCCACCGCGCAGCAGCCGCGCGGCATCGCGCAGGAACGCGTCGGCTTCTTCCCGCGAGAAATTGCCGATCGTCGAGCCGGGAAAGAAACCGATGCGCCGCGCCGGTGTCGCGGTCAGCGCGGCCAGTTGCTCGGCCTTCGTATAGTCGGCCGCGAGCGGCGCGACGTCGAGCCACGGATAGGCCGACCGCAGTCGCGCGGCCGCGCCATGCAGGTAGTCAGCCGAGATGTCGACCGGCACATAGCGTGCCGGCGCGTTCGCATAGTTGCCCGCGAACGCGTCGAGCAGCACGCGGATCTTCTCGAGCGAGCCGGCGCCGAATTCGACGAGTTCCGCATGCGGGCCGACGCGCCGCACGATCTCGGTCGCGCGATCGCGCAGGATGCCGAGCTCGGTGCGCGTCGGGTAGTACTCCGGCAGCTCGCAGATGCGGTCGAACAGCGCGGAGCCGGCCGCATCGTAGAAGTATTTCGGCGAAATGCTGCGCGGCGTGCGCGACAGTCCGTCGATCAGGTCGCGCTCGAACGCGCTCGGCCGCGCATCGCGGGCGGGTTGCTGGCCACCGCTCGTGGCCGTCTGCTCAGACGTCTCGCGCAAGTCGCACTCCCGTGAATTGCCAGCGTGCCGCCGGCGGAAAGAAATTGCGGTACGTCGGCCGTTCGTGCCCGGGCGGCGTCGCGATGCTGCTGCCGCGCAGGACCTGCTGGCCGACCATGAACTTGCCGTTGTATTCGGCCGCGACACCCGCGAGCGGCCGAAAGCCCGGATACGGCTCGTAGGACGAGCGCGTCCACTGCCATACGTGCCCGAGCATCTGCCGGATGCCTTCGGCGGCAAACGCGGCTTCCCATTCGAATTCGGTCGGCAGCCGCGCGCCGGCCCATTCCGCATACGCGGCCGCTTCGTAGAAGCTCACGTGACACACCGGCGCGTCCGGCGCGAGCGGCTCGACGCCGTGCAGGCCGAACGTGCGCCGCACGCGCGTGGCGGCCGCATCGTCGTCGTCGGGCATCCAGTACGCGGGCCCTTGCCATCCTTCCCGCTGCACCGTCGCCCAGCCGTCGGACAGCCAGAACTCGGGGCGTGTGTAACCGCCATCGGCGACGAACGCCGCGAACTCCGCATTCGTCACGAGACGGTTCGCGATTTCGTACGGTCGCACGAGCGCCGTGTGGCGCGGCCGTTCGTTGTCGAACGAGAACGTGTCGCCGTCATGGCCGATCTCGACGAGCCCGCCCGGCTGATGCAGCCAGCGCAGCGCGCCGGCGTCGCCGGTCGCCATCGCACTGCCGTCCATCCCGTTGCGCGGCCGGAACGCCGGCTTCAGCGGATTGCACGAGAACGCATGCAGCATGTCGGTGACGATCAGTTCCTGGTGCTGCTGCTCATGATGCAGGCCGAGCACGACCTCGGGCGCGATCGCGTCGAGCAGCGCCGCATCGGCGCCGGCCAGCGCGCGCAGCATCGCGTCGTCGACGTATTGCCGGTACGCGTGCACCTCGTCGAGCGACGGGCGCGTGAGCAGCCCGCGCTGCGGCCGCGGATGGCGCGGGCCGAGCGCTTCGTAATAGGAATTGAAGAGGAACTGGAACGCGTCGTCGAACGGCGCGTAGCCGGGCACGCGGCGCATCAGCACGACGGTTTCGAAGAACCAGGTCGTATGCGCGAGATGCCATTTCGTCGGACTCGCGTCGGGCATCGACTGCACGGCCTGGTCTTCGGCGGACAGCGTCGCGGTCAGTGCGACGCTATGGGAGCGCACGTCCTGGTAACGGCGCTGAAGCTGTGAGGCAAGGAGGCTCATCGGTTTACCGTCCACGGCGCGATGCGCTGCGTTGCGTTGCCGGAAAAAGGAAAGCCTTGCGCATGATGCGCGCGGCTGACGTGCGACCTGCTGCTGCGTCGTCGGGCAGCCGGCGCGCGCGCCGGGCCGCGGATGCGGCGTCACTTCATCTGCCCGTGCAGAACAGTATGGTCCAGAAATGTGAATGCTGCGAATCGGGATGCCGGTGAAACGCGATAGAAAGACAAATGAAAGCATTGGATGAACGTGTGCCGGAGGCGCGACGACGCGGGAATGCCAGGCCGGACGGGCTTTGCCGGATGCCGGCCTGCGCGGGCGGCTACTGACGGCCCATGACAGCCGCGCGGCGTGCGTGTTTGTCCGACGAACGCCGTCGTGTGCGCTCATCGGCACGGCGTCGAACCGCTCTGCCCTTCGCTTGCGATCCGCACCCGTGCGCGTTTCGAAAAATTTTTGCGTCGATGTCACACGCGCGGGGGGCTCGCTCGTCATGTCAGCGGAACCCACACGAAAGGAGAAGGAACCATGACTGCGAAACTCAATCCGTTTGCCGCCGCCCCCGCGCTGATGAAGAACTGGATGGCCGTATCGGTCGCCGCTGCCGGAAGCCTCGAGCCGACGCTGATCGAGCTGGTCAAGATCCGCGCTTCGCAGATCAACGCGTGCGCGAACTGCATTAACATGCACACCGCCGAGGCGCGCGAGCAAGGCGAGACCGAGCAGCGCATCTACCTGCTTGCCGCGTGGCGCGAAGCGCCCTGCTACACCGACCGCGAACGCGCGGCGCTTGGCTGGACCGAGGCGCTCACGCGGCTGTCGGAGGGCCACGCCGCGCACGAAGCGGCCTATGCGGCGCTGAACGATCATTTCAGCCAGGAGGAACAGGTGAAACTCACGCTGATGATCAACGTGATCAACGGCTGGAACCGGCTTGCCGTCGGCTTCGGGCTGTGGATCGAGCCGGCCGATGCGAAGGCCGCCGCCGCGAAGATGGTGGCCTGATGACGGACCGCGCCCCGGCCACGGGCAGCGCCGAAGCACGGGCCGATGCGGCGGCGAGCTTCGACCCGCTGCGCCGCACGCTGATCCGCGTCGCGTACCGGATGCTCGGTTCCGTCGCGGATGCCGAGGACATGGTGCAGGACGCGTTCATCCGCTGGATGGACGTCGACCGTACCGAGGTGCGCGTGCCCGAGGCGTTCCTGCGCCGCATGGTGATGCGCATGTGCCTCGACCAGCTGAAGTCCGCGCGGCATCAGCGCGAGACCTACATCGGCCCGTGGCTGCCCGAGCCGGTCGTCGAGGAAGACGAACAGGAAGACGTCACGCTGCCGCTGCTGCTCGCGCTCGAACGGCTGTCGCCGCTCGAACGCGCGGCGTTCCTGCTGCACGACGTGTTCGGCCTCGAATTCGACGAAGTGGCGACCACGATCCAGCGCGACGCTGCCGCGTGCCGGCAACTTGCCGCGCGAGCGCGTGCGCACGTGCGCGAGGCGCGGCCGCGGTTTCATGTAGAGAAGCAGCGCGGGATCGCGCTGGCCGAGGCGTTCTTCGCGGCATCGCGCAGCGGCGACATGCGTGCGCTCGGTGCGATGCTCGCCGAGGACGTGAGCCTGCATTCCGACGGCGGCGGCAAGCGCACGGCGGCCGGCAAGCCGGTGTTCGGCTTCGAACTCGTGATGCGGGTGCACGCGTACCTGGCCGAGCTGTTCGCGACGCAGGCGTCGAAGCTCGTGCGGGCCGGGTTCATCAACGGCTTGCCGGGATTCGTCACGCTGGAAGCCGATGGCGAACTGCAGACTACCGCGCTGGAGGTCGACGACGGCAAGATCGTCGCGATCTATGTCGTCCGGAATCCTGACAAATTGAAGCATCTGCACTGAAGGTGACGCGAGCCGGCGCCGCATGCCATGCGGATGCATGGCGACGGCGCCATCCGCCCTCTTCTTTCTGCTTCGCCGATCGCCGGCTAGCGCAATCAGTACATCGCGCCTAAGGTGGTGAACATCAGCAGGCCGAGCAGCGGCGTCGCGACGGCGAAACCGGCCGCCGCCAGCCAGTTCGTGCCACCTTGCGCCTCGAGCAGCGTGAGCAACGATTCGCGGGATGTCGCGCTCGGGCGCAGTTTTTCGATCCGGCGTTCCACGTGCCGCTTGTAGAGGCTGTTTCCGCACCAGCCGAGCGAGACCGCGATCGCAATCGTGGCCGGGTCGAGCGCGCTCGATACGAAGTAGGTCGGGACGTATAGCAGTTCGACCAGCGTGATGCCGAGCGTGGCGGCGAGCACGGCGGCCGCCTGCCAGTACATGCATCGATACGCCATCCAGACCGGGCCGAGGAAACACGCGGCCCAGTTCCATGACTGCCGGCTCTTGCGCGCTTCGGCGATCGCCCATTTGCGCTCGAACCAGGCGGCCTTCTTGCCGACGTAAGCGGCGATTTCGTCGTTGCTTGCGGACGATGCGGCGGTCGTGACCTCGGACATGTCGTGTGCTCTCAGTCGCGCGGAGCGCGCGTCGTTGTTCTGATGCGGTGGAAATCGGGCGATGGGCGAAGCCGCCACGTCGATGCACAGACGATTCTACGCGCCGTGCAGCGACCGTTGCATGGCAGGTCGGGACGCCGGAGAGAATGCGATGCCGCGATTCGCGCAACGCATCGGGGCTTCATGCGTTGTTTCGGACCGGAAAAGAAAAACGCCACGCGATGTTGCCGCGTGGCGTTTGTATGTTTGGCGAGCCGCGTTGCCTGTAGGCAAGTTGTGCTGCCGGACCCCTTCATTTTGTTCGTTGGTAGGCTCGATTGGATTCGAACCAACGACCCCCACCATGTCAAGGTGGTGCTCTAACCAACTGAGCTACGAGCCTAAGAAGCCGCGAATTATAGAGAGGGTTTTTGAGGAGCACAAGCCCCTTCGTGAAAATTTTTTGAAACGGCGCGTGTGGATGCTGACGATCGATGGTGTCTGGCGATGCCGGGAACGTTGGCTTCACGTGCTCGCGTCACAGCAAAACGCGTCGATGCGCTGTGGTGTTATCCACATTGCCCTCTGGATAACCGTCCGGCAAGCCTCTGGATTCACAGTGGAATGATTGAGGATAGGTCGGCGAAGCGGCGAATCGACGAAGAGTTGTTCTGTGCTGCCGGGCGCTGTTCACGTCGCTCACCCAGGGTTATGCATTTCGCTTCATGTCGAAGATTCAGTGCGTTACGGAGGTTATCCACCGTGGGCCACAGGACTTGTTAACTATCACTACGTATATATACGAACCCTGTTAACACCTTTGGATAAGCACAGTCCGCCGACTGTGATCTGCTCGGGATATGCACTGCGTGCGGCGGGCAGAGGAACGAAGCGAAAGGCTGTGATACGTCCGAGCAGTGCGTGAGTCCCCATGTCTGTAGAATCGCGGGCATTCAGAATGCAAAGGCCCGACGGCCAGGCTCACGGCACATGACCGATTCCTCGTTGACCGGGCTCGACACGCTCGATATCGACGCAGTCGTGCATCGGATGCGGCAACACCCGGGCGACATCGTGTTCGAGCAACGCATGTCGATCCCGGAAGCGGAGGTCCTGTGTTGCCGCTACAAGGGCGAGCGATTCATGACGGCATGAACCGGCTGATGAGGGGCACAGGTAGATGATCGAATCATTGACTACGCTGAGGCGCTGGCGTCGTTCGATTACATCGCACGAGCCGGGGCAGTACGTCATCGAACTGCATTGATGCCGTGCGTGATTGATCGATGCTTTCAACGGAGCGATGCAACCGAATGAAAGAGCTGGCAGAGATGACGGATACGATCAAGCAGTACGACATGGCGGATGACGCGACGCGGCGCAGGATTTTCTGGCTGCTGCAACGTCTGACTAGTTATTCGCTCTGGAAGCGGAAGCGCGATGCGTTTGCGATCTTCGCGAACGAATACGAGAACGCGGTGAAGACTTGGCCTGAAGACGATCAGGAGCTCGTGCCGGCAGACCATCTGCCAACCATCTTCGAAGTACTCGCCGCTTACGATCGAGGATTACCGGAACTGGCTCGCGGGTACCGGTTTGTCTGGCAGCGCGGCCAGCCCCTGCAATACGCAGTCGATCGGTCTAACTATTTGAACGCGCATTTCTTCCCTCATTACGACTACTGGGAGCGTGGTACGCAGTTCGCCCCCTATCCGCCGAAGGTTGACGCGCTGGCCCAACTGCTGCACGCATCGGAATACCAGATGGAGAGTGCTCCGTTCGAGCCGTCGAGTTTGAACAGCGATCTGGCGCAACTGCGCTCGGTAGGGCTGCTGTTGTCTCCGAGGGCATACGAGAACACCTTCTACACGCTTCCGTATCCAGTGTTTCCGGAGGACTTGCCCGAGGTTCCGGAACCAGTCGGCACGGTGATCAAGACGGGCGAGAAGGTGCCTTGCGACGGCATCTGGGAACCGGTTGCTGTCGAGCAATCGAAATTGCTGGGTATTGTGCCGATCGGCGATCGCAGCCTGCACGGCAACGGCTGTTTCAATTACCTCATTCGCGATATACGCGCGCCGAACCTCAGAGATTACGACACGAGAGTGTCCGTCAAGACACGCTGGCGACTGCTGTGGGAAGACAAGCGATACGCGGACGGCGTCATCCACGACGAATCACAGTATTTCCTCGAGCTACGGCAAGCGTCGCAGACGAGCCCGAACCCGTGATATCCAGAGAACACCATGAGCAAGCTGAATTTCGGCAGGATCGATCGCTGTTCCGTCCGGCTCAATACCGCGACGCTGCTCGGTCTGAAGGCCGCCTATGACGACTTCGCGACGACCGGGCAGGATCTGCACAACTTCGAGATCTGCATCGAAGACGAAAGCGAAGCCAGGGCGCATCCAACGCCCGAGGATCACGTCATCAGCGTGACGTTCGTGCGAAGATGCCGCCCGGCATGCGTGGGCTCGGCAATGCGAGTCCGCTTGGGACGTCGATCCAGTATGTCGTTTCTCCGGAAACCGGCGAAATTCTCGGGGTTTATCGAACCAAGTGACTGCGGATGCCGTGAAGTTGGTCGACCTTCGCGTGTGGATAACTGCCGCACAAAACGACACAAAACGCTGTGCGCGTAAATGGTGAGCATGTACCCGGATCGCAAGTCGGGAGCGGATCCCGGCGAATTCGGACCGTGACAAGCCGATCCGGATGCGCGAGCGCACGACTGAGCGGAGAACTGCCGGCTCCATGATGCGAACGCCGGGGGAAGGTGCATCACGTTCGTGCACTTGCCGGCGAGCCGCATGTGGACAACTCGCACACCCAACAAGTCGAATCGCTGTGCATCGAACGGGTGAGCGCCTTGCATTCAACCACACGAATCGGCCCGAATGCCCTGTCTGGCAGGGCTTTCCGGAACAGGGCCGATGATGCGGTAGTTTCCGCGCGATCCACCGTGGTTGAATTCCGTGTGGATATCGAGCAGCCAAGACACTCGAAACCCTGTGCATTCAACGGGTGAGGGTACGCGAATTCGGCGAGGATGTTTGCACCACCTCACGGGTTGTGGATATCGCGCTTCCATGCAACTCGAAACGCTGTGCAGACCCAAGGTGAGCGAGCCGAACGATATCCGCATGCAGCGTCACCACGATTAAACCAACTGGCCTCCACGATTCCCGGTGCGGTTCAGACACCGACTCGGCTAGCGTCGCGAGAGAAGGCGGCATATACCAGGACAAAGTCGCCTAGCGAGGATGATCGTTCGCTATGCTGCCGGTGACAACGCAGCTATCGATCCGATACACATGAGCGCAACTGCCCGGACCGTTCTCAAAGCCATTCTGAGCATCCCCATTGCCTTTGGGCTTGCCTATCCGCTTATCCGTCCCTCGGAAGACGGAGGCATTCTCGGCGAAATGGATAGGCTTGGGACAATCGGCGGCATCGTCGCCATCACGGTTTTCCTGGCTCTGGTCTATGCCTACGCGAGCGACCTCCGGACTACCCTGAAATCGGTTAACCAGGGATCGCGTGCGGCCGAACCTAACAGCGTCTGGCTCATGTTCCTCTTGCCGTACAACTTCATCGAGGACTTCTTCATTATTTCCAACGTTGCGAAGTCGCTGGAAGCGGAGTCTCGTATCAATCCCGCTCTGTCGGGTTTGCGCTCGTTCGGCCGGATCAGCGGCATCGGGTGGTGTCTTGCGCAGGTTGTTTCGTTGATACCGAATACCATGGGCGCCATCGCCGGCGGCGTTGCGGTTTTCCTCTGGGTTTGGCACTGGGTGTTTGTGCGCCGAGCAAACAAGATGCTTGCCGGTAGCCAGATATCGGCGGCTGTTCTACCAGGACGAACAGGATCGTAGTCCACCTCGGAAGCCAGATCGCTTACCCATGATCGATGTGGACATCCTGTTCCGCGGCGACTCGAAACCCTGTGATTTCAAAGGTGAGGGCGCCGACGTTGCCTCAATGTGCATAACAACCGGGGAAAGACAGTCGAAACGCTGTGCAAGGGAGTGGTGAGCGTGCGCCCGTTCAAGCCCGCCGGGCCGACCGCAAAAGGCGCTGACGGCCACCGCTGACCGCCAACCGGCCACTTCAAGTCTGCTGATCAAGCGCCTGCACGACCGCCTTTTCCCCGAGACTCCCCGCCGGCCCGACCACCGCATAGTTGAGCCCGTTCACCGACCCATACCGCGCCAGCAGCGCGCCATCCATGCGTTGCCCATTCGGCAGCAGCCGATGTTCCGATTCCGCCGGCCGGAGATAAAAGCTCAGCGTCTGCCCGGCGTCATCCTGATAGAGCACCATCGCGGCCGTGGCGCCGCTGTCCGTCGTGAACAACCGCCCGCCGACCGGCCGGAACCCCGCCGCGCTCAAATCCGGTAGCTTCGCCGATGCGCCCACGCCTTTGGTGAGCCATCCCTGCAAATCGCCCGCACCGGTCGGCCGGTAGTCGACCTTGGCCGTCTGATCGACCACCATCATCCGGTAAGCCGTGACCGCATCGCTCATCGGCGCGATGGGCGGCGCCGCGTTCCACCCGCGCGCCTGCCATCCGCCGAACGTCCCGAGCCCGACGCAGAACACGAACGAAGCCGCCATCGCGAACCGCATCCGCGAGCGTTCCGCGCGCCGGCCGCGAATCGCCGCCGGATCCAGCGCGGGGTTGTCGGGCGGCATCCGCACGCTTTCCAGCGCGGCCCGCAACCGCTGCGCATCCTGCTGCCATTGCTTCACCTGTTCCGCGCGCTCCGGATGCAGCGCGAGATAGCGCTCGACCGCGGCGCGTGCGTCGTCGTCGAGCTGGCCGTCGACATAGGCGTGAAGGTCGTGTTCGTTCGGAGGCGTGTTCATTTCTTCATCAATCGCAAGGAGGGAGCGGGAAGCTCGCCGTCGCTGAGCTGGCGCAGCGCCTGGCGCGCGCGGGAGAGCCGCGACATCACGGTGCCGATCGGCACCTCCAGCAGGTCGGCGGCTTCCTGATAGGTGAAGCCCTCGACCGCGACGAGCAGCAACAGGCTGCGCTGCTCGTCCGGGAGCCGGCCGAACGCTTCGAGCGTCGCGCGCGCCGTGAATTCGCGTTCGGCGGAGGGCCAATGCGCTTCGTCGTCGTCCTGGATGCGGCCGAGCAGCCACGCGTAGCGCTTCGCGCTGCGTTTCCCGTCGAGGAATTGCCGATACAGGATCGTGAAGAGCCAGCTGCGCAGCGATGCGTCGTCGCGACGGCTCGTCCAGCGCGATAGCGCGCGCTCGAGCGTCGACTGGACGAGATCGTCGGCCGCATGGACATCGCGCGCCAGCCAGAGCGCGAAGCGTCGCAGCCTGGGGATGAGTTCGCGTAATGCTTCGTCGTCGAGGGCGGTGGAGGGCATGGCCGGGCCGGTTGCCGAAAGGGTCGTGGATGCCGCGTAGGACGTCGGCCGGCATCGATTATTCCCTCCAGCATAGGAAAAATTTTTTCGGGGAATAAAGCGGCGCGGGCGGCGTCCTAAGCGGGTTCGACAATGATCTGACGATCGGGAGCGCATTCATGAAGCAATCTTCCTCTTCTTCGCCGCAGCGCGAGCCCGGGCGAGGGCGCGGGTGGTGGCGCTGGGCCGTGATCGGCGGCGCGGTGGCCGGCGTGGCCGTCGCGTTCGGTTATGCGGGCGGCTGGCTCGCACCGGCCCGTCTGACCCCGCAGCGGCTCGTCGACGCGCTGCAGACCAACAGCGGCGTCCATCCCGGCTTCCGGCGCAATCACGCGAAGGGCGTGTGCGTGACCGGCTACTTCGAGGGCAACGGCGCCGCGAGCGCGTATTCGGTCGCGCCGTTCTTCAACGCGGTGCGCACGCCGGTGGTCGGGCGCTTCGCGCTGCCGGGCGGGAATCCGTACGCGCCCGACAGCAGCGTGCCGATCCGCAGCCTCGCGCTGAAGCTCACCGCGCCGGACGGCGAGCAATGGCGGACCGGGATGAACGCGATGCCGGTGTTTCCGGTCGCGACGCCGCAGGCATTCTATGAGCAGACGCTCGCGACCCGCCCTGATCCGAAGACGGGCAAGCCCGATCCGGCGAAAGTGAAGGCGTTCTTTGGCGCGCATCCGGAGGCGGGCGCGTTCCTGCAATGGGTGAAGGGTGCGAAGCCGAGCGCGAGCTACGTCACCGAAAGCTATTACGGATTGAACGCGTTCTACTTCGTCGACGCGGCCGGCAAGCGCCAGGCGGTGCGGTGGCGCGTCGTGCCGGAGCAGACGGCCGGCGCCGGCGACGTCGCGACGGCCGCGGATCCGAACGTCCTGCAGCAGGACGTGACGCAGCGCATCGCGGCTGGCCCGCAGAAGTGGAAGCTGCTGGTCACGCTGGCGGAGCCCGGCGACCCGGTGGACGACGCGACGAAGGTCTGGCCCGCGCAGCGTACGACGATCGACGCGGGCACGCTCGTGCTCGACCGCGTCGAGGCACAGGACAGCGGCCCGTGCCGCGACGTGAATTACGACCCGACGGTGCTGCCGCAAGGGATCCAGGTGTCGGGCGATCCGCTGCTGGCGGCGCGCTCGGCGGCGTATGCGGATTCGTATCTGCGGCGCACGAGTGAAGAGGCCGGGGTGGCCGGCGTGGCCAGGTTGAGTTCGGAGGGACGGTGATGAAGGCTTCTACGACGTTTGGTTTGCCGGCGCGGCTGCTGCACTGGGTGATGGCCGCGATGATCCTCGCGATGCTGTTCATCGGCGTGGGGATGGTGGCGTCCGTTTCCGAACGGCACGAGATCCTGGTGGCGATTCACAAGCCGCTGGGTGTGGCCGTGCTGGTGCTCGTGTGCGTGCGGATCGTGGTGCGGGTGCTGTCGAAGCCGCCCGCGTTGCCCGAGGATCTGCCGTGGTGGCAGAAGGTGGCCGCGCACGGGTCGCATCTCGTGCTGTATGCGCTGATGGTCGCGATGCCGCTGATCGGCTGGGCGATGCTGTCGGCGGGCGGGTATCCGGTGACGCTGGGCGGCGGTGTACAGCTGCCGGCGCTGGTGTCGGCTGATCCGGTGACGTTCGCGTGGCTCCGGGTCGCGCATCGCGTGCTCGCGTATCTGTTCTTCCTGACGTTCCTCGCGCACTTTGCCGCGGCGCTGTATCACGGGCTGATTCGGCGGGACGGCGTGGTGAGGGCGATGGTGGGGCGGTAATCGACGGAAGTTGCGTTCGATGCGGCGGGGCTGTTCAAGGGCGACCGAGGCTGCGCCTGCCGTGTCGCCTGTATACGAGCACCGGGAAGGCTGAGCGGTCTCCGCCCTAGCATGTCAAAAATATTTCACAAAAGGGGTTGCGGAGACCGGGGCAGATGCATAGAATCACGCCTCTTTCGCGCTAACCGAAACACGGCGCGGGGGAAGAAGAGGGAAGCGGTGCTGTTGAAGTCGGTTTTATCGATTCCAGCGCACGCGAAATTAAACCGCAGTCGTCGCAACGAAGTAGTTAAAAAAGTTGTTGACGAGTCTCAAAAAACGGTTGATAATCTCGCTTCTCTGCTGCTGAAAACGCAGCGCTGCCGGGAAACACGAAGTTCCTCGCAGATTGCTCTTTAAAAATTAACAGCCGATAAGTGTGGGCGCTTGATGACAGCGAGCTGATCCTCGGATCAGATAGCGAAAGTATCAAGAGTCTCACACTAAAGTAAGTCAGGTTTATGAAGTGATTCATATTCCTGTCAGCTTTGAGTGAGCGACCGGTTCTTAACCGAACCGAAAACAGTAACAGGTTTGAACTGAAGAGTTTGATCCTGGCTCAGATTGAACGCTGGCGGCA
>NZ_CADFDK010000007.1 GCF_902832885.1 Burkholderia seminalis DSM 23518 | reverse complement strand
CGGTCGACGGCGTGTTCACGACGGTGCAGGACGTCGCGCAGACGGTGCTGTTCCTGTCGGCGTTCCCGAGCGCCGCGCTCACGGGCCAGTCGTTCATCGTCAGCCACGGCTGGTTCATGCAATGAAGCCGCACGCCCGCACGGAAAAGCAGGCCGTCGATGCGGCGGACCTGCAACACGAAGCCGGCGCGCCGGCCCCCGCGCGATCGCTGCCGTACGAAACGATCGCGCTCGTCCTGCAGGGCGGCGGCGCGCTCGGCGCGTACCAGGCCGGCGTGTTCGAAGGACTGCACGAGGCGGGCGTTCCGCTCGACTGGATCGCGGGCATCTCGATCGGCGCGCTGAACACCGCGCTGATCGCCGGCAATGCGCCCGAGCATCGCGTCGAGCGCCTGCGTGAGTTCTGGGAAACGATCTGCCAGCCGGCATTCTTTCCGACGGTTCCGGCCGCGTTCGAATTCGCGCTGTTCAACAGCATCGACCAGATCCGCACGTTCTTCACGGCGTCGCAGGCGGCCAGCGCGATGATGCAGGGCCAGCAAGGCTTCTTCGTGCCGCGCTTTCCGCCACCGCTGCCGGGCGTGTCCGACCATCCCGAGAAAATCAGCTGGTACGACACGTCGGCGCTGCGCACGACGCTGCTGAAACTGTGCGATTTCGACCGGATCAATTCGGGCGAGACACGCGTGTCGGTCGGCGCGGTCAACGTCGGCACCGGCAACTTCGTGTACTTCGACAACTCGCGCATCCGCCTCGCGCCCGAGCACTTCATGGCGTCCGGTGCGCTGCCGCCCGCGTTCCCGCCCGTCGAGATCGACGGCGAGTATTACTGGGACGGCGGCGTCGTGTCGAACACGCCGCTGATGGAAGTGCTCCGCGCCCGGCCGCGCCGCGACACGCTCGCGTTCCAGGTCGATCTGTGGAGCGCACGCGGGCCGCTGCCGCGCACGATGGCCGACGTCGCCGAACGCACGAAGGACGTGCAGTATTCGAGCCGTACGCGTTTCGTCACCGACACGCTGCAGCGCGAACAGCGCTATCGCAACGTGCTGCGTCACGTGCTCGAACAAGTGCCGGAAGAGCAGCGCAAGAACGACCCGTGGTGCGTCGAGGCAGAAGCGATGTCGAGCGGGAAGAAGTACAACATCCAGCACCTGATCTACCAGCAGAAGGCGTACGAACATCACTACAAGGACTATCAGTTCGGTCTGTCGACGATGCGCGACCATTGGTCCGCGGGGCTCGACGACATCCGCAAGACGCTCGCGGTGAAGGACGGCCTCGCGCTGCCCAACAACGACGCGGGCTTCGTCACGCACGACATTCACCGCCGCCGGTAATGCCGTGTACGGCGGCCCGGCGCGATGCATGCGCCGGGCCGTTCTCCTTTCAGATTCACCATGCCGATTTTCATTGCACTGTTCGCGCTCATCGCGATTGGATGGGGCGCGGTTCACCTGTTTCACGTCATCGCCGCGCAGTTCGGCCAGCCGGTCGCGATCGCGGCCGCCGTGCTCGCCGCCGCCATCGCGATCGCACTGGTCGCGTGGTGGATCAAGCGCCGCCGCGACATCGCACCGAATACGAAGGAAGAGGGCTGGACGCACATCGTGCATCGCGCGTGGGGCGAGTTGCGGCTGTCCGCGACGCAAGGGCTGCTCTGGCTGTCGCACGACGGCGCCGACGGTCGTTATACGCTGTCGCAGCTCGACGGCTGCCAGGCTGCCCCGATCGGCGGCCGCTGGCATCTCGTCGTACGTGTGCGCGACGCCGGGCGCGGCGAATGGAAGCTGCCGATGACGGACAAGCGCGACGCGCAGCGCTGGGCACGCGTGCTGATGCTCGCGAAGGACAACCGGCTCTGAACAATGCGCGCCCGGCGCGTGCGGGCAACGGCGCCGCGATCCGCTATCGCGCGCCGACCGCCCGCAGCGCATCGAGCACGTGCTGCGTCGCTCGTTCGACGGGGCCGGCCCGATGGGCAATACCCAGTTCGCGCCACAACGCCGGGCGCAGCGGCCGCATGACGATGCGCGCATCCGGCAGCGGCGCCCCGGCCTCGTGCGGCAGCAGCGTCGCCCCATAACCCGCGGCGACCAGGCTCTTGATCGCATCGTTGTAGTTGAGCTCGATCCGCGGCTCGGGCCGATGGCCGCCAAGCGCGAACCATTCCGTCGTGAGCCGTGACAGGCGCGTGGTCGCATCGTTGAGAATCAGCGGACGCGCCGCCAGATAGGCCGGCGTCACACGCGCCGGAAGCCGCCAGTCCGCAGGCAGGAAGGCCATCACCGGATCGCGCCGCCATGCGCGGATCGACAGCCCCGCGACCGGCGCCTGTGGCAGCGCCACCAGCCCGACGTCGAGCGTGCCCTGCGCGATGCGCGCCAGCGTGTCCTGCGACGTGAGCACCGCGATCTGGACGTCGATATCCGGATGCTGTTCACGCAGCCGCGCCACCGCCTGCGGCAACAGGTGTGCGATCGCACCGGTCGATGCGCCGAGGCGTACCCGCCCGGTCAGCCCCTGCACCTGTCGCTGCACGTCGTCCAGCGTGGCCTCGACCTCGGCCAGCAGACGCCGCGCCCGCTCCACCAGCACTTCACCGATCGTCGACGGCCGCACGTTTCCGCGCGTGCGGGACAGCAGCGGCGCGCCGACGCGGCTTTCCAGCTCGGCGATATGAAGACTGACGGTCGGCGGCGCGAGATGAAGCCATTGCGCCGCCGCGACAAAGGATCCCTGGTCGGCAATCGCGACCAGCGTACGCAGGCGATCGAGACTGATCTCGCGCATCAAGCACCTCTCGTTCAGGAAAGTTGAATCAGACGGTCAGCAAATTCAACTTTTCCTATTCTAGGCGTTCGGCGGACGATACGGCTTTCCCCCGACGACCGAACGCGAGGAACACGACCATCATGCGCTTTCCCACTGTCTTCATCGACGGCGACCAGGGCACGACCGGACTGCTGATCCACGAGCGCCTGCGCGACCGCACCGACGTACGGCTGCTCACGCTGCCGGCTGCCGAACGCAAAGACCCCGTACGGCGCGCCGACGCGCTCAACGCGTGCGACATCGCGATCCTGTGCCTGCCCGATGCGGCCGCGCGCGAAGCGGTCGGCTTCATCCTGAACCCGGCGGTGCGCGTGATCGACGCGAGTTCCGCTCACCGCACGCAGCCCGAATGGGTCTACGGCTTTCCCGAGATGGCCGACGGACACGCGCAGCACATCGCGCACGCAAAGCGCGTCACCAATCCAGGCTGCTATCCGACAGGCGCGATCGGCCTGCTTCGCCCGCTGCAACAGGCCGGCCTGCTGCCGCGCGACTACCCGGTGAGCATCCATGCGGTTTCCGGTTACTCGGGAGGCGGACGGGCGGCCGTCGAAGCATTCGAATCGGGCGATGCCGCCGCACGCGGGCGGCCGCTGCAGGTGTACGGCCTGGCACTCGAGCACAAGCACGCGCCCGAGATCCGGCTGCACGCCGGGCTCGCACACCGCCCGTTCTTCGTGCCGGCCTACGGTGCCTACCGGCAAGGCATCGTGCTCACCATACCGATCGAACTGCGCCTGCTGCCGGCCGGCGTGACCGGTGAGCGATTGCATGCGTGTCTCGCGCACCATTACGCCGGCACGCGTCACGTCGACGTCACGCCGCTTGCCGATGCGCGCGCGATCACGCATCTCGATCCGCAAGCGCTGAACGGCACCAATGACCTGCGGCTCGGCGTATTCGTCAACGAGGATCACGGTCAGGTGCTGCTGTCCGCCGTGTTCGACAATCTCGGCAAAGGGGCATCCGGTGCAGCCGTACAGAATCTCGACCTGATGCTCGGTGCGTCGAGCGCGGCGTAATTTGCGCGCAGGCATCGTCGAAGGCCTGCCCGCCAGGCCGACCGGCGTCGCATCCGGCGCTGTGCCGATGCCTGCGCACGCCCCCGTAAAAGCTCACCTTTAGCCTATTTCAGGTCGTATCGCCGCCCGCCGCGGCATTCATGCCGGCCAGCGTCTCCGCCAGAAAGTCCACGCACACGCGCACCTTCGCCGACGCCGCCACGCGTTCCGGATACACGGCCCAGATGTTCGCGGGCTGAATCGCGTCCGGCAGCACGCGACACAGTTCACCGCGTTCGATCAGCGGCGCGGCCTCCCAGATCGAGCGCAACACGATCCCGCGCCCGGCAAGCGCCCATTGCACGGCCACCTCGCCGTGGTTCGTCGACAGCGCGCCGCCGACCTTCACCGTGACCGTCTCGCCGCGCACGTTCAGTCGCCATACACCCAACGGATGATCGCGCTCCTTGATCGCCAGACAGTCGTGCGACGCGAGATCCGCGAGCGAGCGCGGCGTGCCGCGTCGTGCGAGATAGTCGGGCGACGCGCACAGCACGCGATGGTTCGCGGCGAGGCGGCGCGCGATCAGGTGATCGGCGATCTCGTCGCCGATGCGCACGTCGAGGTCGTAGCCTTCGCCCGCGACATCGACGAGCCGGTCGAACAGATCGAGCCGCACGTTCAGTTGCGGGTAGCGCGCGCTGAAGTCGAGCAGCGCCGGCGCGACGACATGCCGGCCGAAACCGAAGCTGCTCGAGATGCGCAGCGTGCCGCGCGGCACCGTGCGCGTGGTCGACACGTCCTCGACGAGATGATCGACGTCGTCCAGAATCTTCTCGGCACGCGCGAACACGCGTTCGCCGGCTTCCGTAACCGTCACGCGGCGCGTCGAGCGATGCAGCAGGCGCGTACCGAGCTGCGCCTCGAGCAGCGCGATGCGCTTGCTGACGTACGCGGGCGACACCGCGAGCTGCTCGGCGGCCGCGCTGAAGCTCGTCAGGCGGACCACCAGGCTGAACACGCGCAGGTCGTCGAGATTCGGTGATTTGTTCACGATTCGTAGAAAGTCGATTAACCTTTCACACGATTCTAATCCGAATGGAAATAAATAGAATGACGTGACGGGCCGCCGCCTCCCTCGGCAGCCGGCCGACCAGCCAAGGAGATTTGCATGACCGACAGGACCTACAGAATTGCCGTGATTCCCGGCGACGGCATCGGCCGCGAAGTGATGCCCGAGGGCCTGCGTGCGCTCGCGGCCGTGACCGCGCGCTTCGGCATCCGCTTCGACTTCGTCGAGATCGACTGGGCGAGCTGCGACTACTACGCGCAGCACGGCAAGATGATGCCGGACGACTGGAAGGCGCAGCTGTCGGGCATGGACGCGATCCTGTTCGGCGCGGTCGGCTGGCCCGCAACGGTGCCCGATCACATCTCGCTGTGGGGCTCGCTGCTGAAATTCCGCCGCGAATTCGACCAGTACATCAACCTGCGGCCCGCGCGCCTGTTCGACGGCGTGCCGTCGCCGCTCGCCGGCCGCCGCCCGGGCGACATCGACTTCATGATCGTGCGCGAGAACACCGAGGGCGAATATTCGTCGGTCGGCGGCACGATGTTCGAAGGCACCGATCGCGAAGTCGTGATGCAGCAATCAATCTTCACGCGGCACGGCACCGAACGCGTGCTGAAATTCGCATTCGAGCTCGCGCAGCGGCGCGCGAAGCGCCTCACCGTCGCGACGAAGAGCAACGGCATCGCGATCAGCATGCCATGGTGGGATGCGCGCGCGGCCGACATGGCCGAACGCTATCCGGAGATCGCCGTCGACAAGCAGCACATCGACATCCTGTGCGCGCGCTTCGTGCTGCAGCCGGACCGCTTCGACGTCGTCGTCGCATCGAACCTGTTCGGCGACATCCTGTCGGATCTCGGGCCGGCCTGCACGGGCACGATCGGCATCGCGCCGTCGGCGAACCTGAACCCGGACCGCACGTTCCCGTCGCTGTTCGAACCCGTGCACGGTTCCGCGCCCGACATCACGGGGCAATACATCGCGAACCCGGTCGCGATGATCTGGTCGGCCGCGATGATGCTCGATTTTCTCGGTAACGGCGCGGGCCGCGAACGCGAAGCACACGACGCGATCGTCGCCGCGATCGAGGATGTGCTGCGCACCGGGCCGCGTACGCGCGATCTCGGCGGTGACGCAGGAACGCAGGCCGTGGGTGAGGCGATCGCCGCGCGGATCGCGGGCTGACGGTCATGCCCGGCGCGGGCCGGGCAGCACTTCGTGCATCCGTGCGCGGTGAGCAACACGCGATGCGTTCGCGCACTCGTGCAACCTCGCCGGACGCGTGCGCAACGAAGTCGATCCGATCGGTGAGTGGCACGTCACGCGCGCGCACACCGATCGGCGATGCCTGACCCGGTGAGATCGGTGAGATGCATCACGCGGCGGAACACACCGATGCGCATCGACGTGCCTGCGTCACCCGCGCCATGTCGCGTCGATCTGCGCGAAGTACACAGTCCGACGCGACATTTCACCTCCTCCCGAATAATCTCACCTCAGCGCATCGACTCCCGAATTTCCTCACCATTGAACCTCGGCGAGGCGTGCGGCGTTCCGCCGAGTCGACACGCATCTCACAGCCCGAGGTCGGACAGCCCCGGATGATCGTCCGGGCGACGGCCGAGCGGCCAGTGATAAAGCCGATCCGCCTCGCGAATCGGCAGATCATTGATGCTCGCATGACGATGCGCCATCAGGCCGTTCTCGTCGAACTCCCAGTTCTCGTTGCCGTACGAGCGGAACCAGTTGCCCGCATCGTCGCGCCATTCGTACGCAAAACGCACCGCGATGCGATTGCCGTCGAACGCCCACAGCTCCTTGATCAGCCGGTAGTCGAGTTCGCGCGTCCACTTCCGCTGCAACAGCCGGACGATCTCGTCGCGGCCCGTCACGAACTCCGCGCGATTGCGCCATCGGCTTTGCGGCGTATAGGCGAGCGACACGCGTTGCGGGTCGCGCGTATTCCACGCGTCCTCGGCGGCGCGCACCTTCTGGCGTGCCGTTTCGAGCGTGAAGGGCGGAACGGGCGGGCGGACTTCGGGGGAAGCGGACATGGGTTGCTCCTGTTCAGGTTCTGGCCGCGAACGAACGCAGCCGGTTCGAATTCGCTGCGTCGGCTACCGCGACACGGTATCGAGCAGCAGTTCAGCCGTCGCGCGCGCATCGCGCGCGACGTTTGCATCGCCGCTGACGAGCGCCACGCCGATCGCGCCATCGATCAGCACGAGCCACTGGCGCGCGAGGCGGGCGAGCCCGCGGCGCTCGATGCCGGCTTCGTCGGCGTACGCATCGAAGCACGCGCGCACGAATGCCAGCAGCCGTGCCTTGTGCTCGCGCGCGACGACACGCACGGGATCGTCGGCGTCGGGGATCTCGCCCGACGTATTCAGGAACGCGCAGCCGTGAAAGTCGGGCTGCCCGAACCAGTCGCGCAGCACGTCGAACATGCCGAGCAGCTGCGCGCGCGGCGCCTTGCCGCGTGCCTGCGTGGCATCGACGAACCAGCGCATCCAGCGCTCGTCGCGGCGTTCGAGGGCGGCGACCACCAGCGCCTCTTTCGATTCGAAATGCGAATAAACGCTCTTGCGTGCCGCGCCGGATCGCTTGACGATCGCATCGATGCCCGTTGCGTGGATGCCGCCCGAATAGATCAGCGCTTCGGCCGCGTCGAGCAGCCGGTCGCGAACACCCGGTTCGCCGGAGGAGTCGTGAGATGGGTTCATGCGTTTACGGTAGAACGATCGTTCTCCATCGTCAACCCCCGTGTGAAAAAGCCCTGTCGGCGAAAGGGCTGAAGCGCGGCCTGACGGCGCGCGTTTACGACATTTTTTCTTGAAGGCGATACGGGGCGCTCACTACACTTCGGTCACCCTGTCTGGGCACAAGGACATCATGCAGCGACCGGAATCCGCGCGCCCCGCGCGCGCTCATGCGGCTTATGCAAAGCGGCTCGTCGGCCGCGTCGTCGTGCGGCAAGCAGGTGCCGCGTCATGAAGCACGACGTGCCGAAACGCGACGGCGGCAACGATCGCGCACCGCTCGACGTCCGCCAGGCGCGCGTGCGTGCTGCGCTGCGGCTGCGCGGCGTGATGAAGCTGACGATCGTCACGATCGCGGTTGCGCATGTGCTGACGTTCGCGTTCGACCGCCTGCTGGTCGCGGCCGGTTTCGCGCCGGACGCCGCAACGGTGCTGCTATTCCGTTTCGTGACGTGCGCGCTCGTCAGCTTCTGGCTGCAGGCGGATGCCCTGCGCGCGTATCGGTACGCGGCGCAGCACGGGTTCGTCACCGTTCCCGGTGCACACGGCGATCCCGTTGACGTTGCGCCGCAATGCCCGAAACGCTGGCTCGTCGTGCTGAATCTTCAGCTCGAACCGCGATGGTTGAAGGGTGAAGAAAGCAGGTAGCGATCCGCGCACCGTCGAACGCCGTGCGCGACGCGTATGAGTGAGTCGCAACGACGTTCGCAGGCTCACGGTTGATGGCGCGATTCGATTCGGCCTCGCAGGCGGCGCATCGCGAACGAGCGCTCGGCGAGCGAAGCAGGGAAGCACGTGGAAAGGGAGGGCACGCGCCGAACGGCGTAAACGGAAGAAGCGAAGCAGAGGCTGACAGGTGAAGCGAACGGGCAATCGCAAGTCACCGATGTGCGATTCGCGCCCGCAAACACAGCTCCCGAATAGTCTCACCTCAAGCGTTGAATCACGCACGTCGATGCCGACCATGTGCATGTCAACGAAAGCGGGGCGGGCGGCAAACGCGCCGCCCTGCCCCGTCTCGATACTCGACTCAGGCCGTCCAGTCGAGAATCACCTTGCCGCTTTCGCCGGACAGCATCGCGGCGAAGCCTTGCTCGTAATCGTCGGCCGCGAAGCGATGCGTGATGATCGGCGACAGGTCGAGGCCGCTCTGCAGCATCGCGACCATCTTGTACCGGGTCTCGAACATCTCGCGGCCATAGATGCCCTTGATCTCGAGCCCCTTGAAGATCACCTGGTTCCAGTCGATCGCCGTCTGCGCGGGCGGGATGCCGAGCAGCGCGACCTTGCCGCCGTGGTTCATCGCCTCGAGCATGCTCGTGAACGCGCTCGGCACGCCCGACATCTCGAGACCGACGTCGAAGCCTTCGGTCATGTGCAGGTCGGCCATCACGTCGCGCAGCGACTCGCGTGCGACGTTGACCGCACGCGTCGCCCCCATCTTGCGGGCGAGTTCCAGCCGGTAGTCGTTGATGTCGGTGATCACGACGTTGCGCGCGCCGACGTGCTTCGCGATCGCGACGGCCATGATGCCGATCGGGCCCGCGCCGGTGATCAGCACGTCTTCGCCGACGAGGTTGAACGACAGCGCCGTATGCGTCGCGTTGCCGAACGGATCGAAGATCGACGCGAGATCGTCGGAGATCTCCGGCGGAATCTTGAACGCGTTGAATGCCGGAATCGCCAGATACTCGGCGAACGCGCCTTCGCGGTTCACGCCGACGCCGACCGTGTTGCGGCACAGATGCCGGCGCCCCGCGCGGCAGTTGCGGCAGAAGCCGCACGTGATGTGGCCTTCGCCGGACACGCGATCGCCGATCGCGAAGCCGCGCACTTCCTGCCCCATCTCGACGATCTCGCCGACGTATTCGTGACCGACGTGCATCGGCACGGGGATCGTCTTCTGCGCCCAGTCGTCCCACTTCCAGATATGGATATCGGTGCCGCAGATCGCCGTGCGGCGGATCTTGATCAGCACGTCGTTGTGGCCGACTTCCGGACGCTTCACGCGCGTGAGCGTGAGACCGGGGCCGCGTTCGAGCTTTGCCAGTGCTTTCATGGTCGCGCCTCCGTCAGATGATGCCGAGCGACTGGCCGACGCGCACGAACGCGGCGACCGTCTGGTCGATCTGCTCGGGCGTATGCGCGGCGCTCATCTGCGTACGGATGCGCGCGCGGCCACGCGGCACGACCGGGAACGAAAAGCCGATCACGTAGACGCCTTCATCGAGCAACTTGTCGGCCATGTTCGTCGCGAGCTGCGCGTCGCCGAGCATCACCGGGATGATCGGATGCGCGCCGGGGACGAGCGTGAAGCCCGCTTCGGTCATCTGCTGGCGGAAACGCACGCCGTTCTCGCGCACGCGCGCGCGCAGCTTCGCGCCTTCGTCGCTGCCGAGCAGTTCCAGCACCTTCAGCGATGCCGCGGCAATGCTCGGTGTGAGCGTGTTCGAGAACAGGTACGGACGCGAGCGCTGGCGCAGCAGTTCGATCACCTCGCGACGCGCGGCGACATAACCGCCCGATGCGCCGCCGAGCGCCTTGCCGAGCGTGCCCGTGATGATGTCGACGCGGCCTTCGACGCCGCAGTGCTCGGGCGTGCCGCGGCCGTGCGCGCCGATGAAGCCGACCGCGTGCGAATCGTCGACCATCACGAGCGCGCCGTAGCGATCGGCGAGATCGCAGATGCCTTTCAGGTCGGCGATGATGCCGTCCATCGAGAACACGCCGTCGGTCGCGATCAGCTTGTGGCGCGCGCCCGCCGCGTCGGCTTCCTTGAGCTTCGCCTCGAGGTCGGCCAGGTCGTTGTTCTTGTAGCGGAAGCGCTTCGCCTTGCAGAGGCGAATGCCGTCGATGATGCTCGCGTGGTTCAGCTCGTCGCTGATGATCGCGTCGTTCTCGTCGAGCAGCGTCTCGAACAGCCCGCCGTTCGCGTCGAAGCAGCTCGAATAGAGGATGCTGTCCTCGGTGCCGAGAAACGCGGCCAGCGCGCGTTCCAGTTGCTTGTGGACGGTTTGCGTGCCGCAAATGAAGCGCACCGATGCCATGCCGAAGCCGTCCTGGTCGAGGCCGGCCTTCGCCGCATCGATCAGGCGCGGATCGTTCGCCAGACCCAGATAGTTGTTCGCGCAGAAATTGAGCACGCCGGCACCGCCGGCGAGCGTCACGGCCGCCGCCTGGGGACTCGCGATCTCGCGCTCGGTCTTGTAAAAACCGTCCGCGCGGATCTGGTCGAGCGTCCCGCGCACCTGGGCGAGAAAGGCATCACGCATCGCAAAGCTCCTGACAGGGATTCGCATTCCGCAGCGCACCGCTCGTGGCGGCGGCGCAACGGCCTGCTACTGTTATAGTCGGTCGTTCGGTTGACCGCATTTATCCGATATTCCGAACTAGAATTCGAAATATCGAACAACTCTAAGCGAACGGAATCCAAATGGCAAGTTCCCCCGGATCGCGGCGCACGCCTGCCGGTGCCGCACCGCAGCCGCCGGCCGCGACACCGCCGCGTGTCGGCGAACAGATCCAGCGGCTGCGCAACGAGCGCAAGCTGACGCTCGACGACCTGTCGCGCGCGGCCGGCGTATCGAAATCGATGCTCTCCGAGATCGAACGCGACAAGGCCAACCCGACGATCGCCGTCGCGTGGCGGCTGACGAATGCGCTCGGCATCACGCTCGACGAATTGTTCTCGCAGCCGAAGGCGCCCGAGACGATCCGTGTGGACGGCCCGCACGACATTCCGACGCTCGCCGGCCACGACGGCCGGTACCAGCTGCGCGTATGGGGCCCGATCGACCTCGCCGGCAAGTTCGAGTGGTACGAACTGACGCTGCCGGGCGGCGGTGCATTGGTATCGAACGCACACGAACCCGGCACGCGCGAGCACCTCACCGTGCTGCAGGGCGCGATGGAAATCGAAGCCGCCGCGGCCAGCCGGCGCCTGAAAGTGGGCGACACCGCACGCTACCCGGCCGACGAGCCGCACGCGATCCGCAACCCCGGCAAGGCCGAAGCGCGGGCACTGCTGATCGTGATCCATCGCTGACGGCACGGATAGCTGGCCAACAGGCCATGCAGGCCAGTTGCGGAAAACACTGTATGTTTGTACAGTATACGGACATTCCGCCATGCACGGGCCGGAGCCGGCGCACCGAGGCGCCCGCCCCGGTCGACAGGAGCCTGCAATGACAGAAGAACAAGATTTGGCCGCGCTCAGCTTCAAGGCTGCCGCGCACGATCTCGAACTGATCGTCCGACATATCGCCGGGCGCTACATCCGCCAGCGCGTGCCGCTCACGTGGCGCCTGCTGCACGCGATCGAAGCCGAGGCGCTCGCCGACCTCGGCTTTGCCAGCCGGCACGAAGCCGGCATGCGTCAACTGTTCGAACGACCGTCGGACATGACGTTTCCCGAAACGGACGACCCCATCGACTTCGGGCGCTCGAATGCGCTGCCCGCCGTCTTTTCGTTCGCGGTCCTCGCGTATGAAGCCGCGGCCGCGTCGCACGACAAGGCGCCTCGCGAGCGTGCTCATCGTCCGTCCAAGGCGTGGGGCGACTGATGGCCGAGCCCCGGCCGTTGCGCACGGCGGCCGGTCCAGCCTCCTGCTGCCCGAGACGTTGCGGAAAGGGCTACCATATACGCAACTAACGGAATAAATACCATGTCCCTTCCCACCTCGCCCGGCACCGCCACACGCCCGGAAGAACCGGATCTGTTCGACCGCGGCGCATCCGACTGGATCGTCTCGCCCGAAGCCGCGTTCGACGCATGGCTTGCGATGCAGGACTATCGTCGCTCGTCGGCCGACGTCTATCGTGCGCAATGGGGCGCCTTTCTCACGTGGATGCGTGCACATCAAAAGAATCTGGCAACGGTCGATACGGCAACCATCGCCAACTTCGTCGGCGAGCTGCCGATCAGGAAAACGCAGCGCATGCGCTATCTGCGCCTGATCGAGCGTGTGCTCGACCACATCCGGCGCACCGAATACGCATCGACGAACCCGGCCCGCTTCATTGCTCAGGATGGCGAAGCGAACTGGCGCAAGGCACGCGACAACGAGCCGACCGGCTTCCTCACCCCGGCCGAGCGCGCGACGTTGCTCGCCTATCTGTTTTCGCCGATCGGCGTATCGGGTTCCGCGTACTGGAAAGAACGGCGCGACCGGGCGCTCGTCGCCGCGTTTCTCGGCGCCGGCATCAAGACTGGCGAAGCGCGGGCACTCACGATTAGTTGCATCAATACGAGCGGCACGTCGCTGCGGATCGAGGCGGCGCATCCGGATTACGCGCGCGAGACCCATCTGGCGTCGTTTGCGATCGCGCTGCTCGAGGCATGGCTCACCGAACGCAAGCGCCAGGACATCCCCGGAGAGCTCGTGTTCCCGGCATCGCACGCCGGGCGGCCGATGCACAAGGCGACGATGCTGCGCGCGATCGACGCGATCGTCGAATCGGCCGGGCTCACGTCATCGCGCACCGCGCGTGCGAGCCCGCAAACGCTGCGCAATACCTATGCGGCCGAACTGTTCGAACACGATGTGCCACCCGAGCGCGTGGGTAAATGGCTGGGCTTCATGCGGCCGGTCTCGTCGAACCGCCTGCATCGCGCGTGGAAAAACTGGCGCGATGGCCTGGCCCCGCACAACGGTGACGCAACCGACAGCGACGAAACTCACTGATCCGGAAACGGCTGCTCACGCGACACGATCCGTGAGCAGCCTTGCGTGACGCAGCCTCACCGTTTCACAGCTCCCGAAAAACCTCACCTCAAGCGTCCCGGATCCTCTCACCTGTGCAGGCGCTGCCGATCTTCGGGTCAGGAACGCGCAAAACGCGCGACGGCTTCGAACCGGGACGGCCATGCGCCCGACGCGTGTTCGCATTCCGGGCACGCCACTTCAAACCCTTCTTCGCTGTGTGACAGCTCGGGCTCCCCGTCGCAATGCGGGCACTCGGCCGGCACCGGAATGTCCTGATCCAGTGCCGTGCCGATCGCGGAAAACGCTTCCGCATCCAGCTGCCCGGCATCCGCCAGGCGCCGGATCAGCGCGGCGATTTCCGGATTCATTCCTCGGCTCGCGCGGAGCGCATTCGCGTCGCGAGTCGCGCGTTCCAGCTCATCGCCCTGGGTGCGCAGCTGTTCTTCGAGCCGGTCCGCGCGGGCCTTGGCCGAACTCAGTTGCTGCAGAAAATCGAATTCCTTGCGCTGAACGTCGCGTAACCCGCTCTGATAGCTCGACGCCATGCTGCGCAACGAGTCCAGCTCGACCAGCATCGGCTTGACGCGGCGTTCGGCTTCGGCCACGGCGTCCTTGATTTGCTGCGCGTAGTGCTCGGTGCGCTGCTGCAATTCGGCCTGCAATGCATCGATACGGTCGCGCAACGCAGCGTTTTGCGCCTGCTCGGTGTCGATGCGGGCCGCCGCCGCGGCCAGTTCCTTTTCCAGTCGGGCGATTGTGGTGAGCAACGTGGCTTCGCTTGCCGAACCGTGCGTCGATTGCGACACGAGTTGAACTTCGAGTTCGGTCACGCGGGCCTGCAGTTGCTCGTTCCGGGCTTCGCCGCGGGCGAGCGCCTCTTCCAGCGTCTCCTGGCGGATGGTTGCGTCGCGCAACCGCCGTTCGGCGTCGGCCATGCCGGCGCGAACCTGTTCACGATCGCCATCGAGGCTGTCGCGCGCGGCTTTCAGCGCTTCTTCATAGAGTGCGCCGAGCAATGCACCGGCTTTTTCCTCGACGGCCTTCGGGATCGCCGCACCGTCGAGCCGAATCTTGGACGCGGAACGGATGCGCTCCCAGAAATGATCGATGTCTTTCGGAATGTCGCTGGCGCTGCCGGTCTGGGTGAGATCGCGGACATTGGCGGCCGATGGCCGGATGCCGAGATCGAAGAACAACCGCTTGCATGCATGCAGCGACAATTCCTGACGACGTGCACCGCTGGCACGCAGCGATTCCAGTTCGTCGCGAATGACTTGGCGCATTTCATCCAGGGTCATGACCAGGCTCACAAACGTTGAAGTGTGGCAATCATAACGAAATACGTATTTCCTGATACCAATTTTGTGCAGGCGTGGTGAATTTACGTCGTAATGCACAGAAAGCGGGTCTGTGAGCCTATCCGGACGAATGTGGTTCGGGATTCCGTGAAACAAAGCGAAGAAAAGCAGCCAAGTCTTTGTTGTACAAGCATTTTCCTGCGGACCCCGAATTTGGGCATTTGTTTCACATGCCGACGGATCCGTTTGCCGGCGCGTGTTCAGGGGTTGGGGGGTCTGTGGAAAACTCGTCAGCCGATGTCTTGAGAGTATTAGAAGTAAACACCCTTGAACCCTTAGTTAAAAACGTTAACGCCACGGCACAGCCTTATGTAGCAAGGCTTTCCAGCCGACAAGGTGAAGTTTTACGGGAGCCAAGGTGATCGTCTGCGGGAGCCGACGTGATGGGGTTCAGGGAGCAGCGTGAGCCGTTGCAGGAAAGGTCGTGAGCGGATTCGGGATCACAGTGAAACACGAGATTTCCCAAAGGTGAGCGTTTTCGGGGCCGCACAGCCGCGGAACCCGCGCGCTGCCTGACTGCACAGTTTTCTGCCTGTGCAGACACAGGTGAGAATTTGCGGGACCTTCTTTGCGCCCCGATTCTGCCCATCTTTTAGGCAGTTTGGGCGAAAGGTGAGGTTTCACGGGACTCCGCGAGATTTTGCTGTGAGGATTTCCGGGAACCGAGCGCCATTTTGCACAGCAAAAGTGCGTTCAGGGGCCCGTGATGCCCTAAAGGTGAGGTTTTTCGGGAGGGAAATCCGGGTTTTCCTGCCCTGATCCCGCTGAGGTGAGCTTTTTCGGGGCATGGATCACAGGCTGTGCGCTCGCTCACAGGTGAGACTTTTCGGGAATGGAATTTGCCCGAAAAATGGGCAAAGGTGAGGCTTTTCGGGACCCTTGAGCGGCCGAATTCGCCGAAAAGCCCGCCAGGACTGGAAGAAATCTCGTTTTTGCTGTGCCACTTTTTGGCACAGGTGAGATTTTTCGGGGGCGGACCCAGGGTCGTCGTATGAAGGATTCCCGCCGAAAGGTGAGGCTTTTCGGGGGACATCTACCGCGCACAGCCAAATGCCTTCTGTGCATAAGTATCGGAACGCATTGAGGTTTTTGATACCGGGGTGGTTACGGTGAGGTTTTTCGGGAGCCATTCCCGTGCCTGTCGACGCACAGCCTTTTTTCGACAATGTGAGCGTTTTCGGGAGGCGGTACCGGTCAATCCCGCGTGAGTCGGGCCTTCGTCGGCATCCAGGCAAAAGAACAAGCTGTGCTCAAGGTGAGTATTTTCGGGACCTGATCCGATTGGGCCGCTGTACAATGCGCGCCCGGACCTGCAAATCAGGCCCGATCGGGCCGCACGAGCCGGTTTCGACGGCGCCGTGTCGAACGCCGGACCCGATTCCGATCTTCCCGCGAGCCGCGCCTGTACATGCATACAGGCCGCTGCGAGGCGATCCGGAACGCAGGGTGCGAGGCAATCGCAACCCTGTGCCGAACCCCCGGCCGTGAAGTCGCAAAATTACGACAAATCGAAAGGTGAGCCGATACGGGAGCGAATTCCGCACGTGTCGAGCACAGGTGAAATTCTGTGAATCCGCGCATCCCGCGGCACGTCTGGAAGAGTCCGGAACGCCGCAATGACGGACCGGTGAGGGTTTTCGGGAGTCGCTGGGGTGAGTGCTGTTTTGCACGCGTGCTTCACCGGCTATGGTGAGCATGTCGTTCTGGACGCACATCACCGCAGGCGCTATCCTTCCGGGAAACTTCACCTCCGACCCGACGTATGGCCACGACGAAGCGCGCCAAGAAAACCGATGTGGATGTGGTGAGTGCCAGTTCCGCCGAATTGCGCAAGGCCGTCGAGGCGATTGCCATTCAGCCGAAAAGCGGCAAGATCACGCTCCTCACTCGCAAGCTGTTCAATGTCCTGCTGGCCGTCGCGCAGCAGGCCGACGACTCGGGCGATACCTACCGCGCGCTGCTGTCGGACATCGTTGCCAACTCCGCTTTCGATTCGAACGACACCGCACTGGTGAAGGAACACCTGCGCCGCATGGTGTCGGTGCAGGTCGAATGGAGCACGGGGACGTCGAGCCAGAAGCCTGGCCGCAAGTGGGGGATCTCGACGCTGATCGCCGACGCCGAAATTCTCGAGGATCCGACGACCCGCCGCGTGTGGGTCGAATTCTCGTTCGCGCCGAAGATCAAGAAGAAACTGCTCGACCCGGTCCAGTACGCGCGCCTGAGCCTGCAGTTCCAGAGCCAGCTGCGCAGCAGCGCGGGTCTTGCACTGTACGAGATCTGCGTGCGCTACCTGACGAACCCGAGCCACCTGACGATGCGCGAGCCGTGGGAATGGTGGCGGCCGATCCTGTCGGGTACGCCCGATACGGAAGCCGGCGACGAGGCGAAGCGCGAGTACAAGTACTTCAAGCGCGACTACCTGCGCCCCGCGATCGCGGAAGTCAACGCGGTCACCAACATCTTCGTCGAGCTGATCGAGCACCGCGAAGGACGCCGGGTGGCCGAGATCCAGTTCCGCGTGACCGAGCGCAAGCAGCCGATGCTCGCGCTCGACGAACACCCGAACGTGTTCGACAGCACGCTGGTCGACCGGATGGTGAAGCTCGGGATCCCGCTGAAGGAAGCGCAGACGCTCTATGCGGACAGCGAGGAGAACCGGATTCGCGCCGCACTGCAGATGACCGAACAGCGGATGCGCAGCACGACGCTGCCGCCGGTGCGCAGCGCGCCGGCGTTGTTCAAGGATGCGCTGAAGAAGGGGTATGCGCCGCCGGTCGAGTCGGTCGATGCGCTGCCGGCCGGCACGCCGTCCGCGAAGGTCGCGGCGGCCCAGCCTGACGACCTGAAGGCGCGCCTGCTGAGCGAGTTCTCGGCGTTCCGCCGCAAGGAAGCGAAGGTGTTGTACGAAGAGCAGGGCGACGCGGAGCGCGAAGTGGCGCGCGAATCGTTCGAAGCGGAGGCGCTGCCGACGATGGGCTCGCATCTGCGCGACGACTGGCGCAAGCGCGGCCTCGATTCCAAGCTGGCCGAGACGGCCTTTTTCGACTGGCTGGCCCAGAAGACCTGGGGTGAGCCGACGGACGGCGACCTGCTGTCGTTCACGCTGAACCAGTCGCGGGCCGCCTGAGGCCCGCTCAGGCCCGCTGACGGGCCGCCGCCGGCCCCGACCCTCGATCGGGCGGGCCCGGCGTCCTCACCAGGCCCTGCCGGCCGTTTCCATCACTCCGACAACAGCATCCGCTCGAGCTGCTCGAGAATCGCGTCGCGCTTGTCCTTCGGGAGGCCGCGCAGGCGCAACTCGATGCGATCCTCGCCATACGACTTCAGGTCGCCAACCGACTTGCCGCCGAGCTTGATCTCGAGACGCTGCGCATAGCGCTGGCGGCCCGCGGCCTTCGGCGTTTCCTGCGCCGCGACGCGGCCCTTGACGATGTCCGACACCTGGCGCGTGCTGAGATCGTCCGACACGATCTTGTTGATCAGCCGCAGCGTCGCCTCGGTCCCGCGCGCATTGTGATAGCGGCCGACCTGATACGCCATGTTCGAACCGAAGCGGTCCGGACGCGAGACCATTTCCTGCATGATCGCTTCCGGCAGCTTGCCGATCGACAGCGCAACGGCCACCGTCGACTCGTCGAGCCCGAGGTGCTCGGAGAGCTCCTTCTGGCTCTGGAAATGCTTGTCGTCGAGGAAGCGGCGCCACACGACGGCGTTGTCGAACACCGTCTGCGAATCGCGCTGGACGTTGAGGTCGTAGCCGAGCTTGTAGCTCTGGATGCCGATCGGCACGTCGATCACGATCGCCTTGACCGACTCCTTGTTCGCTTCCTTCAGCGCCCGCACGCGACGACCGCCGTCGCTGACGAAATACGTGCCCGGATTGTCGTAATCCGGAATCACGTGGATCGCCTGCTGTTGCCCCTGCTTCGCGAGGTTGACCGCGAGTTCGGCAATCGACGCCTTTAGATAGAAGTGCCGCGGGTTGAACGGGCTGTGCTTGATCGCCTTCAGCGACAGCTCGATCACCTGGCCCGGTGCGTAACGATTCTCGAGGCGCCACGCACGATATTGCGGCGACTCGTCGATCGACGGATCGATCGTGAATTCCGGAGCCGGGGGCGGAGCGATGTCTTTCTTTGCGGATTTGGTCGGCGTCGGCGTGGGCGTCTCGGACTTGACGATGCCGTCGATCGCATTGAGCCGATCAAGCGCGGTGCGCTTCTCGCTCGTCGTGATATCCGGGCGCGCTTGGAATCCTTTGGCAAATTGGGAAGGTTTCATGTGACTCCTTTATGCGCATAAAGTCAGGGCAGCATGGCGACGATTTCGTCGGCACATGCGCGAATTTCGGCGGCGGCCAGCTTGCCGCCGCGATCGTTCATCTGCAGCACGGTTTGACCGAGCGCCATCGCCTGCTTGTACGCTTCCCGGGTCGGGATCTGCGTTTTCAGCAACGGGAAGCCGAGTTCCTCGAGCGCGCGCTTGAGCTCGCGGGTCAGCATGCGCTTCTCTTCGGTCTTGTTCAGCAGGAAGACCGCGCGGAGGTCTTCGTTCATGACCTGCGCCTGCTGGATCAGCTTGACCAGCCCGACGCTCGACCAGTAGTCGGCCGGCGACGACGAAGTCGGGATCACGGCAATCGATGCGGCGAGCAGGACGACGCCGGACACCTTCTCGGTGATCGACGGCGGGCAGTCCACGACGATGATGTCGTAGTCGTTGATGAACTTCTTGATCTCGCGATGGATCTGGCCGTCGGCTTCGGCGAGGTTGACGACCGGAAACGGGATGCCGTTGTCGCTGTCGCCGGATGCGCTCGACCAGTGAACCAGCGTGTTTTGACGGTCTGCGTCGATGACGAGGACGCGCTTCCCTTTTTCATGGAACGCGGCGCCGAGGTGCATGGCAATCGTGCTTTTGCCGACGCCGCCTTTTTGTTGAGTGACTGCAATGATTTCCGCGGCCAATTTTCACTCCTGTTTTGGTCGTTGGAATTCTACAGGACGATATTTGAATTTCAATGAAATTGTCGTTCGACAACTACGCATTAGCCATTCGGGCTATCGGTTTATGCGCATAAACGGGACGGAGGAGATCGATGGCTCGATCGGATCGTGTGGCGGAGGCCTGGCGATGTCGATGGACTACTCGATGGATGTGTCGCGGCGATCGATGTCGGCGAGTTGAGTGGGCGCGCTCTACGATGTCCCGAAGCACTGCCCTTTCGATGGATGGGGGGACGCTTGCCAGAGAGTCGGGGAGTTTGTGCGCATAAACTCGGCGGGGATCGAGCGGATCAACATCGAGGCCAAATGGGCTGTCGTTCGCGAGCGAGGGTCGTGAGCGGCGTACCCTGACCAAGCATGTGGCTTTAATGGTGCGTGTGGTTTGAGCGCGTGGGCATCGATGCGACGGCCTGTTCAGGCGCGACGCGTTTATGCGCATAAACCGGTGACGCTCGATGACGATGAACGACGGGCCACGCGCAGTCTCCGCCTGAATCCGATGCGCGATGATGCCGTGGCCAAGCCGCATATCGATACAACGGCCCCTCGAGGCCGTGGGGTATCGACATGCAACCACGCCGTGAATCGCGACGCACCTCCTCCGGCGACCGGAATTTATGCGCATAAACCAAGCGGCCCACGCCATTCCCCGCCGCCTCAAAGGGAGCCACGATGCATTGGCTCGCAGATCCCGCGCCTCATCCCGCGATTGCACGCTGCCCGACTTTATGCGCATAAACACATCCATTCTTTGACTCGAGTTCTCCGGATAGCACACCCCTCTCGCGGCTCGCATCGACGAGGCGCCACCTGTCCGATCGCCGCGGCGATACACCAGCCCACTCGCGCCCGCCCCTGACCACCTTCGGGGCCCCCGGCACAGACTGGCTACAATACCGGGCTCTACCCTCCAGGCCTGAATGATGATCACGATCTACCACAACCCCCGATGCTCGAAGTCGCGCGAGACGCTTGCGTTGGTCGAGTCGCTGCATGCCGCCGGCACGCCGCTGAACGTCGTCGAGTACCTGAAGACGCCGCCGACGGTCGAGGAACTGGAAACGCTGCATCGGCAGCTCGGCCGCCCGGTTCGCGACATGCTGCGCGATGGCGAGGAGCCGTACAAGGCGCTGAATCTGGCTCGCGCGGATCTCACCGACGCCGAAGCCTATGCCGCGATTGCCGCGCACCCGATTCTGCTGCAGCGGCCCATCGTCGTGTACCGCGGCAAGGCGGCCATCGGCCGGCCGCCCGAATCGGTGAAGGCGCTGTTCGAATAATTATTGCCCGGCGTATTTTTCTTATTGCATCAGCCCGACGTTCGCACCGGCATCCGACGCCGACGCGATCGCCGGGCCATCGGCCGCCCGCGACGCGACGAACGACGGCGACAACACGACGAACCGGATCCTAGCGTTCACCGGACGGCGCACCGTCATCGTCCGGCGCCCGCCCCGCCGCCGCTTTCGCGGCCGTCCGCAACAGCGAAATCTGTCCGCGATAGGCCCTGCATCCGCTGCAGGTCGGCAGATGCACGCGCACCTGCAGTCGCTCGTGCAGTGTCAGATGCCGATCGAGCGCATCCGACAGCAGTCGCGTGATGTCAGTACATTTCCCCGGCAGCATCTTCGGTCGTCATCCCTTTTTCGCTCAGGCAGGTTCGCAGGCGCGTGCGCGCCCGATACAGCAGCACGCTGCAATGATTCGTCGTCAGCGTCAATTCGCTGCAGATGTCCGTGATCTCGACGTCGAGGAACTCCCGCATCATGAACACGCGCCCGATCTGTTCCGGAAGGTGGTCGAGACAGGCCTGGAACAGCGTCCAGAACTGCTGCTGCTGCAACAGCGTCTCGGGCTTCGGCCACGGTCGCGGCTTCGCATGCGCGGCCCAGTGCCCGTTTTCCTTGAACAGTTCGCGGTCGAGCACCGATTCGCCGTCGAGTTCGGCGTCGAGCGCGGACAGGTTGACCGTCCGCTGCCGCGCGCGCAGCACGTCGATCAGCTTGTTGCGCAGGATACCGAACACCCACGTCTTGTGAGCCGACAGCCCGGCGAAATCGCCCGCGTGCGACCACGCGGCGGTCAGTGCCTCCTGCACGGCGTCTTCGGCCGCGTCGGCATCGCGGAGCTGGAGTCGCGCGAAGCGCAGCAGATCGCGCCGCAGTTGTGCGAGATAAACGGGATCGTCGTAGGCGGACGGCATGTCTGGGTTGCAGTGTGTCGAAACGGTCGCGCCTGCGCGACAGAGCGCGCGCATCGCGGTGCGAGCAGTTTACTGGGCGCGCCGCTTGCCCGCAACGCATGTTCGGTCACGATTTCACGAAACCGGCCTGCCGGCTGCGCTATGCTTGCCGAACCCCGGCTCGCGCGTCGACGGCGTCGCGCGGCGGGCAATCTGTAACGTCGGAACATAACGGTCGAGTTATCCACAATTTCTGTGGAAAACCTTGTGGAAAGTCGGCCGGACGGCCCCGTGGGACGGCTCGCGGGCTGGCTTGCCTATAAACAGACCTTTGTCGCCCATTCGGAAGCAATCGATCCGATTCCTCACTCACCGGAAGGAGAATGCCATGTCCTATCGTGTTGCGGTCGTCGTCGGCAGCCTGCGCCGTACTTCGACGAACCGTGCGCTCGCGCACGCCGTGATCTCGCTCGCCCCCGCCGATTTTTCGTTCGAGTTCGTCGAGATCGGCGAACTGCCGCTGTACAGCCAGGACTACGACGCGGATTTCCCGGACGTCGCCAAGCGCTTCAAGCAGTCGATCGAAGCCGCCGACGCGCTGCTGTTCGTCACGCCCGAATACAACCGGTCGATTCCCGGCGTGCTGAAGAATGCGCTCGACTGGGGCTCGCGCCCGTGGGGTTCCAACTCGTGGTCGGGCAAGCCGGGTGCGGTGCTCGGCACGTCGCCGGGCGCCGCGGGCACCGCGCTCGCGCAGCAGCACCTGCGCAACGTGCTCGCGTACCTCGACGTGAAGACGCTCGGTCAGCCCGAGATGTTCATCAAGCACGATCCCGCTCGTATCGACGATCAAGGCCAGATCGTCAGCGAGGACACCCGCAAGTTCCTGCAGGGCTTCGTCGATCGCTACGCGGGCTGGGTGCGCCTGCTCAAATCGGCCTGAGCGTCACGCCCGCCCCGCCGCCGGCGCCGGCCCGCATGCAGCGGGTCACGCGCCGGCGTGCCGTGCGTCGCGCGCCTCACGGATGCCCAGCAGGATTTCGTCGAGCAGCGCGATGTCGAACGGCTTCGACAGCACGCGGACGTTGACGGTGCGCGTGCGGTCGAGTTCCTCCGCATAACCCGTGACGAGAATCACGGGCAACTTCCCCGGCCGCTTGTCGACCGCTTCCGCGAGGTCGATGCCGTTCAGGCGGCCCGGCATGTGGATATCCGAAATCACGAGGTCGAACGCGTCGTTCGCGGCCGCGCCTTCGATCAGGCGCAACGCGTCGTCGGCGGTGGGCGCATAGGTCACGCGGTGCCCGAGCAGCGACAGCAGCGCTTCCGTGCCGGCCGCGACCTCGCTGTTGTCCTCGACGAGCAGCACGTGCAGGCCGGCGAGCGTGCCCGAACCGGCATCGTGCGCGACGGCCTGCGGCCGCGCGACGACGTCCTCGGCGCGTGCGCGCGGCAGGTAGAGGCGCACCGACGTGCCGGCGCCAACCGCGCTGTCGATCGTCGCCAGGCCGCCCGAGCGCTCGCAGAACGCGAACACCTGCGGCAGGCCGAGCCCCGTCCCCATCCCCGGCGCCTTGGTCGTGAACAGCGGCTCGAAGGCGCGCGCGAGCACGTCGGGCGCCATGCCCGAACCCGTATCGTCGAGCGAGATCTGCACGAAGTCGCCGGTCAGCGGGAAGCCGTCCTCGCGACGCAGCGTCACGTTGCGCGCGCCGACCGTGAAGCGCCCGCCGGCCGCCATGGCGTCGCGTGCGTTGACGGCGAGATTGATCACCGCGAGCTCGAGTTCCGCGACGTCGACACGGATCGGCCAGACGCCGGGCTCGATCGCGACGACCAGCGACGACTTCGAACCGAGCGACGTCTTCAGCAGTTCGCGGCACGTGCCGAGCCATTGGCCGACGTCGATCGTCTCGTTGTGCAGCGGCTGCTTGCGCGCGACGCCGAGCAGCTGGCGCGTGAGCGATTGCCCGTTCTTCAGCGCGCGCTCGATCGCGCCGAGTTCCTTGTCGAGATGCTGGACACCGCGCCGCCGCGCGATCTGCACGTTGCTCGAGATGATCATCAGCAGGTTGTTGAAGTCGTGCGCGACGCTGCCCACGAGGTTGCCGAGCGCCTGCATCTTGCGCGACTGCCGGTATGCCGACTCGATCGAACGCCGCATCGATGCTTCGGCCTGCCAGCGATCCCATGCCTCCTCTTCCGCCTTCAACCGCTTGAGCGACAGCCAGATCACCGACCACAGCGCGATCGACGGTGCGAACATCGAGATGAACGGCACGCTCAGGTGTTCGTACCATTCATGCCAGATCGCCGACGTGCGGTACGCGCACGTCACGTACACGGGATAGCTGCCGACCTGGCGGTACGCGACGATCTCGCTGCTCGCGCCATCGTGGCGCACGCGCACGACGCCCGCGCGCGGATCGTTGCGCGTGTCGCCGAACGTGACCGAGCGATCGGTGTGCGCGAGCGACGGCGGCGGCGGATACGATGCGATCACGGCGCCGTCCGAGCGTGCGAGCGCCATCGTCATCGGCGTGCTCGCGCCGCCGAGCAGGTCGCGATAGAACGCATTGAAATACGACGACTTCAGCGCGATCGACACCATCCCGGCGAACGAACCGTCGCTATGACGGCGCGCGACGCCCGTGTTGAACACCGGAATGTTCTCGAGCTTGAGCGGACCCATCATCAGCCGCGAGATGTGTTCGATGACCTTGCCGTCGCGGATGCCCGCGAAGTCGTCGCGGTTCGCGATCGACGCGTACGGCGCCGGGTAGTAGAGGCTGTTGGCGAGCAGCATCCCGCTCGCGCCGAAGATCGACACGGCGGCCACCTGCGGATAGCCGCCGCCGATCGTGTTCAGCGCTTCGTGGATGTCGGACTCCTTGTCGCGCACGGTGGCGTCGTCCATGTCCTGCACGAGGTCGACGATGCGCGCGTCGAGCGTCTCGCTCAGGTCGAACACCTTGAGCGCGTGTTCCTCGGCGACCCGCACGGTGCGCATCGTCACGTCGCTCGCGGCGGCCTCGCGCGTCTTCAGGTCGTTGTACGCCATCACCACCACGTAGATGCACGGCAGCACGATCGCCGCGACCAGCAGCACGATCAGCGTCACGCGGCGGACCGCGAAATCGTGTTCGGGTGCGCCGGACGCGTAGCCGCCGTCGTCCTGCCAGTCATCGGCGGGCGGGGAGGCGGGAGCGTGGGAGTCGGCGGGCCGGTCGGACGTCATCGAAGAGGCGGGCGAAGCGGAGGTGCCTGCCATCATAAACGAGTTGCGGCGGCCGGCCGCGCAGCCCCGCCGCGCCGCGATCCTGTCGATTCCGACAGGGGGAGATTGTCAGATTGAAAACGCGACGAATCCGGCAGCGCAAACGTACACAAGGAAAAATTTTGCGTGCTTATCTCGAAAATGATCGCGGCTGTTTTCGGAATGACGGGCGATCGGACCAATTCTGTTCGAAATGGTGAAAATGGCGAGTTGCATCGCCTCCGGTTTACTCCGAGAATCGCGCCTTGCTTTCCCTATGACAGATAGATGCGCCCGCCGGCGACCGCCGCGCGGGCATCGCGCGCACCCGCGTCGCGATACCCGCGCACGGCCGCAAGGCGGTTGCCCCGCGCCCGAACGCATGGCCCCCTAAAGAAGTGCGCCGCGCGGTCGTTAACGCGAGAGAGACCATTCCGTATACCGCATCGCCCCATGCCTTTGCCGATTGTAATTGCCGACGATTCGCTGCTCGCTCGCAAACTTCTGACAAAGGCGCTGCCGGGAGACTGGGACGTTGAAGTCGCGTATGCCGCGAATGGTCGCGAGGCCTTGGCGCTTTATCGTGACGGCAAAGCTTCCGTGATGTTTCTGGACCTGACGATGCCCGACATGAGCGGATATCAGGTCCTCGAGACACTGCGCCACGAAGATCTGAACACGTTCGTGATCGTGGTATCCGCCGATATCCAGCCGCAGGCGCAAGCACGCGTGCGTGAATTGGGCGCGATCGCATTCGTTGCCAAGCCCGTGACGTCGGAGGCATTGCTGCCCATTCTCAAGGAGTATGGGTTGTATGCCTGAATCGGTGTTCACGGCGGAGCAACGCGACGCGTTGCAGGAGATCGCCAACCTGGCAATGGGCCGCGCCGCCGCGCGGCTTGCGTTGTTGCTCGGGCGCTTCATCGAATTGTCGGTGCCGCGCGTGCGCGTCGTGAAAGCGGCCGACGCAGGCAATGCGCTGCGCGAGATGACGGGCATTCACGACAACGTGACCGCCGTGCGCCAGGGCTTCCGTTCCGACATCAAGGGCGAGGCGATCGTACTGTGCCGCAGCGCGAGCGTCGCGCGGCTCACGTCGGTCGTCGACCGCACGTTCGGCGACGGTGTCTACGGCGGGATGGCGAGCCCGGACGAACTCGTGTTCGACGTCGCGAACGTGCTGATGGGCGCGTGCGTCGCGTCGATCCTCGACGAGCTCGGCCGCAAGCCCGTGTTCTTCCCGCCGGGGCTGCTCGGCGCGAACGTATCGTTCGACGACGTGTTCGAGCCGAACATGCTCGCGTGGAGCGTCGCGCTGCTGCTCGAGGTGAACTTCGGGCTCGAGGACCACACGTTCCGCGCGCACTTCGTGATGCTGATGGCCGAGGATTCGATCCGGCTGATGGGCGACGCGCTCGACGCGTTGCTCTCCGCGCTATGACGGCCGCCGTTCCGTCGCTGAGCGACCTCGTGATCGAGCGGGTCGGCTTCGGGCTGTTCGTGCTCGACCGCTCGATGACCGTGCTGATGTGGAACCGCTTCATGCAGGATCACAGCGGCATTGCGGCGGCCGACGTGATCGGCCGCAACCTGTTCGACTGCTTTCCGGACCTGCCGCGCGCGTGGCTGTCGCGCAAGCTCGAAAGCGTGTTCCAGCTCGGCAGCTTCGCATTCAGTTCGTGGGAGCAGCGGCCCTACCTGTTCCGCTTCGAGCATGACCGCCCGATCACCGGCGGGGTCGACTACATGCAGCAGGACTGCACGTTCATGCCGCTCACGCGCGGCCGCGACGTCGAGGCCGTGTGCGTGACGATTTCCGACGTCACGCATGTGAGCGTGATGCAGCGCGAGCGCGAGGAAGCCGTCGCGAAGCTGCGCGAACACGCGAATCGCGACGGGCTGACCGGCATCGCGAACCGGCGTTTCTTCGAGGCGCGGCTCGGCGACGAATTCGCGCGCTGGCAGCGCTACGGCGGCGACCTGTCGGTGCTGCTGTTCGATCTCGACCATTTCAAGACGATCAACGACCGCTTCGGGCATGCGGCGGGCGACGCCGTGCTGCGCGAGACGGCGCGCCGCGTCGCGTCGATCGTGCGCGGACAGGATACGTTCGGCCGCTTCGGCGGCGAGGAATTCGCGCTGCTGCTGCCGTGCACGAATCTCGACGAGGCGATGCGGGTGGCCGACAAGGTGCGCGACGCGATCGGCAGCATGCCGGTCGATGCCGAGGGCGTCAGCGTGCCGGTGACGGCGAGCGTCGGCGGCGCATGCGCGAGGAACGGCGCGCCGACCAGCGACGTGCTCGTCAGCGAGGCCGACGCCGCGCTCTATCGCGTGAAGCGGCTCGGGCGCGATCGTTCGGTCGCCTACGCGTAGACCGCGCGCGCCCCTCGCTCAGCTTTTCGCGATGTCGGCGAGCACGCCGGCCAGCACGGCCGGTTGCGACACGAACGGCGAGTGGCTGCTGTCGAGCTGGTGCACGTGGGTGGGATTGCCGGGCGCGAGCGTGTCGGCTTCGTCAATGAAGCGCTGCTGCAGCGCGGGCAGGATCACGCGATCCTCGAGACACTTGATGTAGTGGCGGTCGATCGCACCCCAGCGCGCGGCGGTGGTCGGGATCGCGGTCGCGAACGGCGCGGCCGGCACGTCGCAGGTCATCAGGTTCGTGACGGCGTCGAAGTCGGCCTGCGACACGTCTTCATAGAGCGCGCGTTTCATGGTGTCGCGATACGCGGCGTCGCCGCTGCGCGGATCGATGCGCAGCGCGCCGGCCACGCGCGGGCTTGCGAGCATCAGCGGGCCGAGCATCTCGCCCTTGTTCTCCGGCGCGCGCACGTAGTCGAGGCCCGGCACGCCCGAGCCCGGCATGAAGGCCGCGAGATAGACGATCTTCGCGATCTTCTCCGGCGCGCGCTCGGCGGCCGCCGTGATCGCGAGGCCGCCCATGCTGTGGCCGACCAGCACGACCTTGCCGCGGCCGAGCGCGTAGGCGTCGTCGACGGCCTGCATCACCTGTGTCGCATAATCGTCGAGCGTCGTGTTCGCGACCGGCGACGGTTCGGCGCCGAACGCACCCTTGTCGAGCGGCCGTTCGAGATACGACGCGGGAAAGCGGGCATTGATGCCGTGCGCGGGCAGGTCGCGCGCGATCGACAGATAGCCGCGCGCGGCCAGCGCCGCCGCGACGTGTGCGTAACACCAGGCGCCGTGCCAGGCGCCGTGCACGAGCACGAAAACGGGATGGCCGGACGGCGGGGGGGCGGTATCGTTCGTCTCCATGATGTCCGTATTTTTTCGAGAAAGGTGTCATCTTAGACGAACCGGCCGTCATCCAGACGCGAACGCGCAGGGCGATCGCGTGACGGGCCTCGATCCGTCCCCTTTGTCTCGTGCAGGCCACATTTCGTCCGGATCCGATAGGCATTTGTGCCGAAGCACGCTACTTTGTCGCTTTACTTGCGATTGCGCCCCATGAACGTCGACTATCTTTTCTACCGGAAGCCTGACAAGCCCGGCCCCTATTCGCTCGACGACCTGGGCGACATCGCGCCGCCGATCGGCCCGGGCGACGTGGTGCGCGCGGGTATCGCGCGCGTGTTCGAGCAGATCGACTGGCAGGAATCGCCGGACGTGCCGGGCGCATGGTTCGGCACCGGCGGTGCGGTGTTCCAGTTCACCGCGGAGCCCGACGGCGGCGTGACGAGCTTCATGGGCTCGCGCCTCGAACGCCGCTCGATGCTGCAGCTCACGCGTGAAATGGGGCTCATCGCGCTCGATCTGCAGCGCGACATCGTTTACGGCTGACCCGCCGCCGGCGCCCGGTCCCGCCGGGGCCGGCCGCGCCCGGCTGCCGGCGGCCTCCGGCGCCCCGCCGGGCTTGGCGCGTGTCCGCCATCGAACTTCAAAGATTGCTATACTTTCGCCCAATTCCGGCTTCCGGCCGGTAATTTGTGCCTGTCTGTGTCGATCGTTCGCATATCTCGCACGCATTTGACACCCTGACCATCCCAGCCGGGCATGGCTTCTTCAATCGCCCCGCGTGGGTGTCTCCGTGGAGCTCGTCTTGGCCGTTTCCCATTCCGTCGTGGACGAACAAGAAACCGACGCCGCTGCCGTCACATCGGGCAGTTCCTTCTATCTGGCGATGCGCATCCTGCCGGCCGTGCAGCGCGACGCGATGTTCCAGGTCTACGCGTTCTGCCGCGCGGTCGACGACATCGCCGACAGCGACCTGCCGCGCGCCGAGCGCAACGCGGGCCTCGACCGCTGGCGCGCGGACATCGACGCGTGCTTCGCGGGCCGCCCGCCGCGCCACCTGGTCGCGCTCGACCGCGAGATCCGCGCGTTCAACCTGCAGCGCGCCGATTTCCACGCGATGATCGACGGGATGGCGATGGATGCGGTCGAGGATATCTGCGCGCCCGACGAGCCGACGCTCGACCTCTTCTGCGATCGCGTGGCGAGCGCCGCCGGCCGGCTGTCGGTGAGGATTTTCGGGATGCCGGAAGCCGAAGGGATCAAGCTGTCGCACCACCTCGGCCGCGCGCTGCAACTGACGAACATCCTGCGCGACATCGACGACGACGCGGCGATCAACCGCTGCTACCTGCCGCGCGAACTGCTCGCGCGCGAAGGCATCGCGATCACCGACCCGGCGACGATCGTGCGCGATCCGGCGCTGCCGCGCGTGTGCGCGACGCTCGTCGAGCGCGCGCTCGAGCACTTCCGCCAGGCCGACGCGGTGATGGATACCTGCCCGCGTGCACAGGTGAAGGCGCCGCGCATCATGTCGGGCGCGTATCGCTGCATTCTCGAAGCCGCGATCGCACGCGGCTTTGCCGCGCCGCGCGCGCCGCTGCGCAAGCCGAAGGCGCGCATGCTGATGATCGCCGCGCGCTACGCGCTGTTCTGAGCCGATCGCGTCGATGCCCAGAACCGTCCACGTGATCGGCGCCGGACTCGCGGGCCTGTCGGCCGCGGTCGAGCTGCAACGCCGCGGGCGGCGCATCGTGCTGCACGACGCGCACGCACACGCAGGCGGCCGCTGCCGTTCGTGGTTCGACGGGACGCTGAACGCGACGCTCGACAGCGGATTGCACACGGTCTTCGCGGGACAGCCCGCGACGCAGCGCTACCTGCGCGCGATCGGCGCGGCCGATCAGCTCGCGGGGCCCGCGCTGCCTGAATGTCCAGTCGTCGACGTCGCATCGCGGCAGCGCTGGACGCTGCGCTTCGGCGACGGGCGCTGGCCGTCGTGGCTGTTCGACGCCGCGTCGCGCGCGCCGGGCACGACGCCGCTCGACTACCTCGCGCTCGCGCCGCTCGCGTTCGCGCGCACGGGCCGCTCGCTCGCCCAGACGATGCGATGCGACGGCGTGCTGTGGGATCGTTGGCTGCGGCCGTATTTCCTCGGTGTGCTGAACGTCGAGCCGCGCCACGCAAGCGCCGAGCTGGCGCGCGCCGCACTGTGCGGCACGTTCGGCGCGGGTGGCCCCGGCAGCCGCCCGCTCGTCGCGCGCCACGGGCTCGGCAGCGCATTCGTCGAACCGGCGCTGCGGATGCTGCAGCACGGCGGCGCGCAGATCCGGCTGAATTCGCGGCTCGACGCATTCGAATTCGGCGCGCACGGCAATGCGGTCGATGCGGTTTCGGTCGGCGGCGAGCGCGTCGATCTCGCGCCGGGCGACGCCGTGGTGCTGGCCGTGCCGCCCGAGGTCGCGCGGCCGCTGGTGCCCGAACTCACCGCGCCCGATACGTTCAGCGCGGTCGTGACCGCGTATTTCGCGGTGGAGTCTCCAGCCGGCCATCCGCTGCAGACGGCCGTCGTGAACGGCATCGTCGATGCGGTGCGCACCGGCGGCGGCCAGCTTGCGGCGACGATCCGCGACGCGGGCCGCTGGCTCGACACGCCGCGCGACACGCTCGCGCGGCGCATCTGGGAAGACGTCGCGCGCGTGACCGGCGCGAACCCGGAAACCATCCCCGCGTGGCAGCTCGTCGTCGAGCCGCGCGCGGGTTTTGCGGCGGTGCCGTCGCAGGAAATGAAACGTCCGGCCGTGCGTACGCGCTGGACCAATCTCGTGCTCGCGGGTGACTGGATTGCCACCGGCCTGCCCGCCACGATCGAGGGCGCGATCCGTTCCGGCCAGCTGGCCGCGGACGTGCTCCAGACGCAATAAACAGAGGGACCAATGAACGATCTCACCGAAATGGCTACCCTGTCCGCCGGCGCGGTGCCGGCCGGCGTCGACGCGGCCGTCGCGCGTGCGACCGACGAGCTGCTGGCCGCACAGCAAGCGGACGGACACTGGGTCTACGAACTCGAAGCCGATTCGACGATTCCCGCCGAATACGTGCTGCTCGTCCACTATCTCGGCGAGACGCCGAACCTCGCGCTCGAGCAGAAGATCGGCAACTATCTGCGCCGGATTCAGCAGGCCGACGGCGGCTGGCCGCTGTTCACCGACGGCGCGCCGAACATCAGCGCGAGCGTGAAGGCGTACTTCGCGCTGAAGGTGATCGGCGACGACGAGAACGCCGAGCACATGCAGCGCGCCCGCAAGGCGATCCACGCGATGGGCGGCGCCGAGATGTCGAACGTGTTCACGCGCATCCAGCTCGCGCTGTACGGTGCGATTCCGTGGCGCGCGGTGCCGATGATGCCGGTCGAGATCATGCTGCTGCCGCAGTGGTTCCCGTTCCACCTGTCGAAGGTGTCGTATTGGGCGCGTACCGTGATCGTGCCGCTGCTCGTGCTGAACGCGAAGCGCCCGATCGCGAAGAACCCGCGCGGCGTGCGCATCGACGAGCTGTTCATCGATCCGCCCGTCAACGCCGGGCTGCTGCCGCGCCAGGGCCACCAAAGCGCCGGCTGGTTCGCGTTCTTCCGTGTGGTCGACCATGCGCTGCGCGCGGTCGACGGCCTGTTCCCGAGCTATACGCGCGAACGCGCGATCCGTCAGGCCGTGTCGTTCGTCGACGAGCGCCTGAACGGCGAGGACGGCCTCGGCGCGATCTATCCGGCGATGGCCAACGCGGTGATGATGTACGACGCGCTCGGCTACGCGGAAGATCATCCGAACCGCGCGCTCGCGCGCAAGTCGGTCGAGAAGCTGCTCGTCGTGCACGAGGACGAGGCGTATTGCCAGCCGTGCCTGTCGCCGGTGTGGGACACGTCGCTCGCCGCGCATGCGCTGCTCGAGACGGGCGATGCGCGCGCGGAAGAAGCCGTGCTGCGCGGCCTCGAATGGCTGCGTCCGCTGCAGATCCTCGACGTGCGCGGCGACTGGATCTCGCGCCGCCCGCACGTGCGGCCCGGCGGCTGGGCGTTCCAGTACGCGAACGCGCACTACCCGGACGTCGACGATACGGCCGTGGTCGTGATGGCGATGGATCGCGCGCAGAAGCTCAAGCAGTCGGACACCTATCGCGATTCGATGGCGCGTGCGCGCGAATGGGTCGTCGGCATGCAGAGCAGCGACGGCGGCTGGGGGGCGTTCGAACCGGAAAACACGCAGTACTACCTGAACAACATCCCGTTCTCCGATCACGGCGCGCTGCTCGATCCGCCGACGGCCGACGTGTCGGGCCGCTGCCTGTCGATGCTGTCGCAGCTCGGCGAGACGCCGCTGAACAGCGAGCCGGCCCGCCGCGCGCTCGACTACATGCTGAAGGAACAGGAACCGGACGGCAGCTGGTACGGCCGCTGGGGGATGAACTACGTGTACGGCACGTGGACGGCCCTGTGCTCGCTGAACGCGGCCGGCCTGACGCCGGACGATCCGCGCATGAAGCGCGGCGCGCAGTGGCTGCTGTCGATCCAGAACAAGGACGGCGGCTGGGGCGAGGACGGCGACAGCTACAAGCTGAACTACCGCGGCTTCGAGCAGGCGCCGAGCACGGCGTCGCAGACGGCCTGGGCGTTGCTCGGCCTGATGGCGGCCGGCGAAGTGAACCACCCGGCCGTTGCGCGCGGGGTCGACTACCTGATCGCGCAGCAGAACGAAGAAGGCCTGTGGGACGAGACGCGCTTCACGGCGACGGGTTTCCCGCGCGTGTTCTACCTGCGCTACCACGGCTATCGCAAGTTCTTCCCGCTGTGGGCGCTCGCGCGCTACCGCAACCTGAAGCGCGACAACGCGACGCGCGTCACGGTCGGGATGTAACGCGTGGGCGTGTCACGACACAACGGCGCATTGCCCGTCATCGCGGTGACGGGGATGGCGTTCGAGGCGCGCATCGCGCGCGGCGACGGCGTCGAGGCCGTGTTTGCCGCGCGGGCCGACCGGCTCGAACGCGCGCTGGCCGACGCGACCGCGCGCGGTTGCGCGGGCATCGTCAGCTTCGGTACGGCCGGCGGGCTCTCGCCCGATCTGGCGCCCGGCGCGCTCGTGATCGCGAACGCGATCGACGGGCCGTTCGGCCGTGTGGAGACCGACGCGGGCTGGAGTACGCGGCTCGTCGCCTCGCTGCACGACACGCCGGTGTGGGCGCGTGTCACGCGCGGCACGATCGCGGCCGTCGGCGCGCCGGTCGTCAGCGAACAGGAGAAGACGTCGCTGCACCACGCGAAGGGCGCACTGGCCGTCGACATGGAGTCGCACATCGCGGCGGCCTTCGCGGCGGCGCGCGGCGTGCCGTTCGCGGTGTGCCGCGCGATCGTCGATCCGGCGTGGCGCACGCTGCCGCGCGCGGCGACGGCCGGCCTGCGCGACGACGGCAGCACGGCGATCCTGCCGATCCTGCGTGAACTGCTGAAGCAGCCGTCGCAGCTCGGCCCGCTGCTGCAGGTCGCCAGCGACGCGCGCGCGGCGCGTACGACGCTGATCCAGGCGCGGCACGCGTTCGAGCGGACGGGCGCGATGCGGATCGTCTGAGCGGCCCGCGCCGCGGCTGTCTCCCCTCCTCCCGGATTCTCCGTTTCGTACGGACAAAAAAAGAGCGCTGCGTGATGCAGCGCTCTTTGTCCTTGCGCGGCCGCCGGTGCGGCGTTACTGCGCGGCCGGACTGCTTGCGGGTGCCGTCGGAGCAGCCGGCACGGTCGCCGCCGGTACCACGGCCGACGCCGCGGCAGGCGCGCTCGCGGGCATCGCATTGTCCGCGCCCGGGTCGTCGTACTGCGGCAACCCCGGCGCAGCCGGCGCGGGGTTCGGCGAGGCGCCCGATGCGCCGCCCGCATCGCCCGGATCCTCGTAGTTCGGCAGCCCCGGCACGGCCGGCGTCGCGGCCGGCACGGCGCCGGCTTCACCCGGCTCGTTGTAGGTCGGCAGCGCGGCCGACGACGACTGGCTGCGGTACGTCAGCGACTTGCGCTGCTGCAGGTATGCGTCGCGCACGAACGAATACGGATCGAGCGCGGCCTGCTTCAGCAGGTCGGTCGCGCCGAGCAGGTCCGAACGCGCGCTGATGAACTGCGCGATGTACATCGGGTTGCGCGCGGCCGGCTCGATGTAGTTCAGCAGGTTGAAGCGCACGTCGACCGCGCGGCCGACGCCGTCGCGGACCGTGCTCGGCCCGAACACGGGCAGCACGAGGTACGGGCCGGACGGCATGCCCCAGCGCGCCATCGTCAACCCGAAATCCTGGTGATGCTTCGGCAGCCCGGCCGGCGTCGCGATGTCGATCAGGCCGGCGACGCCGAACAGCGAGTTCATCGCCACGCGCATCAGATCCTGCGTCGCATCGGTGATGCGCAACTGCAGCAGGTTGTTCGCCATGTTGCCGAGATCGCCGAGGTTCGAGAAGAAGTTGCTGATCGCGGTCCGCACCGGCGTCGGCGTGACCTTCTGGTACCCCTTCGCGATCGGCTGGGCGATGTTCGTGTCGACCGTGTCGTTGAACTTGTACATCGCCCGGTTCATCGGCTCGAGCGGGTCGTCGGGATTGCGGTTCGGTCCCGTCGCGCAGCCGGACAGCATCGCGCTGGCGGCGACGGTCGCCGCAATGATTCGCACCTTATTCATTGATTCCTTGCGATTGGTTCTTGGCACGTTTGACGCGCGGTTTGCCCATCAGGACGGGCTGGAACACCACGGCGCCGATCAGCGTGCAGGTCAGGGCCAGCGCGAGCAGCTTGCCCATGCTCGACGTGCCCGGATGGTGTGACAGCCACAGGCTGCCGAATGCGGTCGCCGTCGTCGCGGCGCTGAACAGCACGGCATGCGTGAGGCTCGAGTGCAGCAACCCCGTCTGCCCCGCGCGCCATGCCATCACGAAATACACCTTGAACGCGACGCCGACGCCGAGCATCAGCGGCAGCGCGATGATGTTCGCGAAGTTGAGCGACATGCCGAGCACGACGCACATCTCGAGCGTCACGATGCCCGACACGAGCAGCGGCACCAGCGTGCGCAGCACGTCGCCGAAACGGCGCAGCGTGATCCACAGCAGGATCGTGATCGAGATGATCGACCACAGCGCCGCGTGCAGGAACGCGTTGATGATCGTGTCGGCCGAATGCAGGATCGAGATCGGCCCGCCGGTCGCGCCCGGTTCCGCGGCCTTCACCGCCTTCGCGAAACGGCGCAGCATCGTGTCGTCGTTCGGATCGACGCCCTTCGGCACCTTCGGCGAGATCTGCACGAGCGCGTGGCCGTCCGGCGCGACCCAGTCGCGCACGAGTTGCGGCGGCAGCGATTCGCGCGTGATGTCCTGCGGCTGCAGCAGCGACGCGAGCTGGTTGAGCGCGATGCGCAGCGTGTCGGCGAACGCGCGCTCGGCGCGGTCGCGCGTCGCGCTGTCGGCCGCCGCGAGCTTCGCGAGCGACGCGGACAGGTGCTGCGCGGCGGCCGCGCCGGGGCCCGGGTGATCTTCGGCCGCGTAGCCGAGCAAGTCCGACACGCGCTTGAGCGCGGCCACGCGCTGCGCATCGGTCGCGGGCGGCGCGGCCGGCTGCGTCAGCGCCGGCAGCAGGTCGCTCGCGGCCGCGGCGATCGCCGCGCGCTTGGCCGGCTGGTCGGCGGGGATGAAGGTCGACAGCGTGGTCGTGCGGCCGACTTCGGGCAGCGTGTCGAGGCGCTTCGCGGCCGCGTCGGCTTCGGCGAGCGACGGCGCGAGCAGCGTGACATCGTTGACCGCGGCTTCCGGCGAATCCTTCAGCGCGAGCAGCGTCGCCATCGATTCGCTGTTCGGATCCTTCAGGTGCAGCGGGTTGAAGTCGAAGTGCAGGAACGCGAGCAGCGGCAGCGCGCCGATCACGACCGCGAGCGTGCCGATCAGGATCGGCTTGCGATGACGATCGAGGTAGTCGTCGACCGGCGCGAGCCACGGGAAGCCCGGCGTCTTCGATTCGCCCGGCGGCGCGAACAGGCGCAGCAGCGCGGGCAGCAGCGTGAGCGTGGTCAGCAGCGCGACGAACATCCCGACGCCCGCGATCAGCCCGAGTTCGGACACGCCGCGATAAGCCGTGGGGATGAACGAGAAGAAGCTCGCGGCGACGGCCGCGGTGGCCAGCGCGAGCGGCATGCCCATCGAGTGCGCGGCGCCGATCAGCGCGTGATCGATGCGCGGATCCCGGAAGCGTTCCTCGCGGTACTTCACGCCGTACTGGATCGAGAAGTCGACGCCGAGGCCGACGAACAGCACCATGAACGCGACCGAGATCATGTTCAGCGAACCGACCATCGCGAGGCCGAGCGCGGCGGTCACGACGAGACCGACGAACAGCGTGACGAGCACCGAGCCGATCATCCGCTTCGAGCGCAGCGCCAGCCACAGGATCACGAGCACGGCGAGCAGCGTGAGCACGCCGTTGAGTGCGGCGCCGTCTTCGACCGACGCGAATTCGTCGTCGGCGAGCGGCTGCTCGCCGGTCAGGCGCACGGCCGCGCCGTAGCGCTTCTCGAGGTCGAGCGAACGGGCCGCGTCGCGGATCACCTGGCTCGTTTCCGCGCCGGCCTTCAGCGCGCCGTAGTTGACCACCGGCTGCACGGTGACGAACGCGCGCGCGGGCAGCCGCGCGGCATCGTTGTCGACCAGCGCGCGCCACGAGAACGCGGCCGGCTTGCCGGCCAGCACGTCGTCGACCGTCGCCGCGCTGCGCGCGAGCAGCTTCGCCATCGCGGGCAGTTTCACCTGGCCCGTCAGCAGCGGCTGGCCGAGCGTGGTGGCCAGTGTGGTGGCGAGCCCGGTCAGGCTCGGGTTCTTCGCGAGTTCGTTGACGAGCGGGCGCGCGCTCGCGAGCTGCGACGTCGTATCGGCGACTTCCTGCGGCGACAGGAACAGCAGGCCGTTGTGCTCGAAGAACGGCCCGCCGCCGGGCTCGGCGACCTGGCCGATGCGGCCGGCGGCCGCGTCCTTCCGCAGTGCTTCGGTCAGCGCATGCGCGGCGGCAGTCGCGAATTCGGGCGCGGGTGCCTCGACGACCGCGAGGATCGTGCCGTTGCGTTGCGGGAACGCCTTGTCGACGGCCTGCCCGAGTGCGGCCCATTGCGGCTCGGCATCGACGAGCTTGCTGATGTCGGTGTTGATCTTGAAATGCTGCGCGACGTAGACGCCGCTGACGGCGGCGATGACGAGCGACAGGACGACGACCCAGACGGGGCGGCGCACCGACCATGCGACGAGTCGGACGATGAGAGATGTCACCATGTGGCGGTGGGGAGCGGCTGGCAAGGGCAAAGTAGCCAAGTATACCGGCGCGGCGTGGCGGCGGTCGTGACGTTGCGGGTTTCGGGGCGGGAAGGAGATTTGCTCGTGGCGGCGAAATCGGTACCGATGACCGGTTCGTTTGTATGGGGATATTTACATAATCGGTGCGGGGCCGCGCGGCCTGTGACAAATGCGGCTGAAAGGTAACAGTCGGTCACCGTGAGGCACCGGGGCGTCGGGCCCGGTATACTTTGCTTCACCGGCCGATGCAAGGAGCCGGTCGTTTTTTCCCATCGAGTGCGATATCCGTATGAAACGTCATCTGTTTGCTTTCTTCGCGGCCGCCGCCGTGTCGGTTTCCGCTTTCGCGCAGAGCGCGCCGGTCGACATCGTCCGCAATGCGGTCGAGGGCACCGTCAATGCGATGAAGGCCGACCCGGCCGCGCGCGGCGGTGACATGGCGAAGGTCTCGCAAGTCGTCGAGCAGCGCTTCCTGCCCGCGACCAACTTCGAGCGCACGACCCGCATCGCGGTCGGCGATGCGTGGAAGCAGGCCACGCCGCAACAGCAGCAGGAGCTGTACAAGCAGTTCCGGCTGCTGATGACGCGCACCTACGCCGCGTCGCTCGCGCAGCTCGGCAGCCAGGACGCGAAGTTCTCGTTCAAGGCCGGCGGCGCGTCGGGCGCCGACGCGCTCGTGCAGTCGACGGTCACGACGCCGGGCGACAGCCAGTCGGTCGGCTACCGTCTCGGCAAGGTCGGCAACGACTGGAAGATCTACGACATCGACATGTCGGGTGCGTGGCTGATCCAGGTGTACCAGGGGCAGTTCAAGAGCCAGCTGTCGTCGGGCGGGATCGACGGGCTCATCGCGTATCTGCAGAAGCACAATTCGCGGACGAACTGACGGCTGATTCAAGGCCGCGGTCCGGATGCATGAAGGGCGCCCTCGGGCGCCCTTTTTTCATGGCTGCGCGTTGACTGTGCGTCATGTGCCGATGCCGAGCATCCGCAGGCAGTCGTCGACCACCGCATCGACGAATGCCGCACGATTCGTTTCCGGTGACGACGCTTCATTCTTGGCCGCGTGTCCGAGAATTAACGTGATTTCCTGCGAGTTACGATGCTCGCCGAGACGATCGCAACGATGACAGACAGCCCACCCCATCCTGCGAAGAATGCATTCGCGATTTCCGGGTTCGTATCGAAAAGACTGCCCCTGCCATGCAGGACGAACGTTCCGTATGCGTAGAGCGCGCCCCAGCAGAACAAGGTCGCGCAGGCTGCGCCGACAAGTGCGCCCGCTACAGCGGCAACGAGTTTCATTTGACGGGAAAGAACAGGATGGTTTTTGAGTGACGGAAATCAGACCAGAAGCCCGCTATGACTATATTCCATGAAATCCGAATGCCTGATGCGAAACCGGTGAGCCTGCGTCCGTTCCAGAGGTCGATATGCCCGCCGCTCAAATTATCTGGCGAATCGCCGTCCTGCAACCAGTAGCCATCGAAAAAGACAATTCCGGTTCGGCCTGCTACTTTGCGTGCCCAATCGGGTCCCGTAATGTTCTCGGGAGGCAGCACGCCGGCGACCGGCCGCAGCTTCAACCATTCGGCGAACTCGTATGCACGAGTCGCGGTCGGTTTACCGTCGATGAGAAGGCGGCCTATCGTCGGTTTGCCCGGCATCGGCCGAACCCGCTTCTGCGAAAACGACTTCATTGCGATGCCGACCTTGTGCAGCGTCACGCTCATCCGGATTGCACACTGGTTCTTGTATTGTCCGTTCGGATCGTCGTACGGATTGCCGTGAGCATAGTTGTTCCAGAGCTCGGAAAACGTCACGGACTTCAACTCGACTGCCTTGTGCGATTCCGGCACGGCGGTTGTCTTCACGGTTGTCCTCGGGTTCGGCACTATGCGTCCCCGCTTGATCGGGCGAGCGCTTCGTCGCCCCAATAGACGACGTATTCATCCTCACTGGCAGTGTGAATGCGCGGCAGATGCCCGCTGTCATCGAGGTGGCCCGAGTGGATGCGTCCGTCCGACGTTTCGATAACGTACGGATAGCCTGTCGACGCACCACTTCCGATGGCGTGAACGGATTCGTCGTAAGCGCCCGCGATGATCGACACGACACCGCCTTTCCGATTTTCGCCGGACGTCACAATGCCTGCCGTTTCCGCCATGTCATCGCACCATGATTCGCCGGCGAGGACCGCGACGATGCGCGGCGGTGTCGGGCAGCCGCATAAGACGACGTCACCATCGGCGGCCGTTTCACCCATGAATTCGAGACGTCGCGGCCCGCCGGCCTTGGCGATCGGCCCGGTGCCTTGGCATGCATCGCAGAATGCGAGACCGCCGATCAACGCAACCTGGCGACCGGGGCTGCCGAACGTGAATGTTGGCCCCGCATAGGCAAGGATGCTTCCCCCGGTCTCCAGCGCGTCGCCGACCACCGCGATACGGCGTTTCATGATTTCGCTCCCCGGTTCCGGTCGCCGACCCGTGTCGGCGATACCGTGTGCCGCGTGACGACGTCACGCGCGGGAGGGCGCGGCTCATGACGATGTCGCCTGCTGCGGCAAGCGAAAGGATTCCATCGACCCGGGGAGCGGTCGATTGGACGAGTATGAAATTGAACGGCGAATCGAGAGGGGATGCGCTTGGGGTACCGACCTACCGCCGCCGATGCTCGACCGCGAACTTGATCAGCTCGGCCTGCCCTTCGATCTCCAGCTTGCGCTTCAGGTTGAGCCGGTGCGTTTCGACCGTGCGCACCGACAGCCCCGTCTGCTGCGCGATCTGCTTGCTCGACAACCCTTGCGCCAGCGCATCGAGGATGTCGCGTTCGCGCGGCGTCAGCCGATCCAGCGGCGACGCGGTCGCGCTCGCGTGGATCATCCGCGCGGCCAGTCCTTCGCTGAAGAACGTCTGTCCGGCCAGCACCGCGCCGATCGCGCGGACGATCTCGCTCGCGGGCGAATCCTTCAGCAGGTAGCCGCTCGCGCCGGCCCGCACGGCTTGCGTCACGTATTCGACGTTGTCGTGCATCGACAGCATCAGCACGCGGATGCCGGGAAACCGATCGTGGAACACGCCCGCGAGCGTGATGCCGTTCATCCCGTTCATGCCGACGTCCATCAGCGCGAGATCGGGTTCGAGCGACGCGGCGAGCGCGAGCGCCTCGTCGGCGTTGCCGGCTTCGCCGACCACCGACAGGTCGGCCGCCTCGAGCCGCATCCGCAGGCCGTCGCGCACGAGCGGATGATCGTCGACGAGCAGCAGTCGGGCGGCGGGCCGGGCGGAGTCGGGGGCGCTCATGCGTGAAAGTCTCCTGTCATGGGGCGTGTCGTCACGCCGCGCAGCGGCACGCGCGCGGCGACGATCGTGTGGCCGACCTGCGACGCGATCGTCAGCGTGCCGCCGAGCGCGTCGAGGCGCTCGCGCATGTTGCGCAGGCCGATGCCGCGGCGCGCGTCGGCCTGCGAGCGTTCGGCGTCGAAGCCGCAGCCGTTGTCGGCGATGGTCAGCGTGACGGCGTGCGCGCCGACGTCGAGCGTGACGGCCGCGCGCGACGCCTGCGCATGATGCACGATGTTGCTCAACGCTTCCTGCGCGATCCGGAACAGCGCGGTGTTGACGGCCTCGGGCAGCGGCTGCGCGCCGCTGTGCGCGACCTGCGTATAGCCGATGTCGATGCCGCTTTCGGCGCCGAGTTCGCGCACGAGTTGTTCGAGCGCGGCCGCGAGGCCGAGATCGTCGAGCATCGACGGCCGCAGCGCATGCGAGATGCGCCGCACTTCGCGCAGCGTGTCGCCGAGCCGACCGACACCCGACGCGAGCGCCTGCTCGGCTTCGGGCACGCGCGCCGTGCCGCGCTCGAAGCGCGCGAGCGCGGATTCGAGCATCAGCTTCGCGGACACCATCATCTGGCTGATCCCGTCGTGCAGCTCGCGCGACAGCCGCGCACGCTCCTGCTCCTGCGATTCGACGATGCGCTGCGCGAGCAGCTTGAGCTTCGCGTCGGTGCTGCGCGACTCGCTGACGTTCAGCACCAGCGCGCATACGGCGATCGCCGCCGCGCCGGTCAGCGCGATCGCGGTGAGCCAGCTCATCGTGCGCTTGATGTTCGCGGATGCCCGCGCGTCGATGCGCTGCAGCGCGGTGTCGACGTCGTCGAGATAGATGCCGGTGCCGACCATCCAGCCCCATCGTTCGAGCGCGACGACGTAGCCGAGCTTCGGCGCGACGCGGCCCGTCGACGGTCGCTGCCATGCGTAGCGCACGTAGCCGCCGCCGCTCGACGCCGCGCCGATCAGCTTCTGGATCGTCAGCGCGCCCTGCGGGTCGCGCATCGACCAGTAGTTGTGGCCGACCCGTTCGGGCTCGCGCGGATGCATCAGCGCATTGCCGTGCAGGTCGTACACGAAGAAATAGCCGTCCGGGCCGAAATCCATTTTCTGCAGCATCGCGAGCGCCTGCGTGCGCAGCAGCGCGTCGTCGCGCGCATTGCGGCCGCTCGCGTCGTAGAGCGGCATGATCGCGCTCGTCGCGAGCTCGACATAGTGCTTCAGCTCGACTTCCTTGCTCGACAGGTACGCGGCCTGGATCGTCGCGTGCTGCGTGCGCGCGAGCGACGTCGCCTGCTGGCGCACGCCGAAGCCGATGCCGGCGATCGCGAGCAGGAACGGCACGACGGCCAGAAGGAAGATCTTTGCCTTGAGTCTCATGGTGGTGCGAAGCGGCCGCGAACCGGCGCGGGCCGGCCGGGCGCGTCAGCCGCGCGGCGGCGCGGCGGCGGATCGAGCCGACATTGTCGGCGATTTTGCGCGCGGGCGGCGCCGCCGCCGGGCACCCGGGCGTTCAGGCCCGCCGCGATTCGAAATGGTCCGGCGGCGCGGCCGTCTGCACGACGATGCGATTGCGCCCGGTTTCCTTCGCGCGATACAGCGCGTCGTCGGCGAGCTTCAGCGCGGCCTGTATGTCGTCGTCGCGTTCGGGGTAGCTCGTCGTCACGCCGATGCTCACGGTCAGGCGGCCGGCCGTGCCGGCGTCATGCCGGATGCCGAGATCGAGGATGCCCGTGCGGATCGCCTCGGCGATCGTCACCGCGCCGTCCGTGTCGATGTCGGGCAGGACGACGACGAACTCCTCGCCGCCGTAGCGCGCCGCATAGTCGGCCGGGCGGCGCAGGCAGCCGGCGATGCAGTGGCCGACCGCGGCGAGCGCGTCGTCGCCGGCCTGGTGGCCCTGCGTGTCGTTGTAGCGCTTGAAGTAATCGACGTCGATGAACAGCAGCGACAGCGCGTGCTGCTCGCGCGCGGCGCGGCGCCATTCGCGCGCGAGCGTGACGTCGAGCATCCGGCGGTTGTCGAGGCCCGTGAGGCCGTCGGTGCGCGCGAGCGCCTGCAGTTCGGTTTCCGCGCGGTGGCGCTTGCGCAACTGCACGTCGAGCAGCAGCGACAGGCCGACGAAGCCGATCGCGAGCACGGCCATCGCGGAGCCGATCGGAATCGCGCGGTCGTACCACGCGGCGTAGGTGTCCGCCTCCGAGCGCGCGACCATGATGATGAGCGGCAGGTGCTCGAGGTGCCGGAACACGTACAGGCGCCGCACGCCGTCGATCGTCGCGGTGTCGGCGAAGCTGCCTTCGTTGGCCGTCATGAAGCGCCGGAACGTGCTGGCATGGCTGATGTCGCGGCCGACGATCTTGGGGTCGTACGGCTCGCGCGCGACCATCTTGCCGTCCGTGTTGATCAGCGCGATCGAGCCGCGATCGCCGAGCGACAGGCGCGAGAACAGGTTCTGGAAATATTCGAGCCGGATCGACATCACGGCGACGCCGCCGAACGACCCGTCGGGCTTCGCGATCCGCCGGCTGAGGGCGATGCTCGGGGAGCCGCCGCGCAGCCGGGAGTGATACGGCGGGCTGACGTACAGGCCGACGTCGGGATGGTCGCGGTGCACGGCGAAATACGGCTCGTTGGCGAAATTGGCCTTGCGCGGCACATCGCTCTTGCCGTCGACCGCGATGTCGCCCTTCGCGTCGAGCACGTAGATGCCGCCGAGGTACTTGGCGGTCGTCGCGCGGTCGAACAGCACCTGGCGGCGCAGCGGCATCGGCAGCTTGACGACTTCGGGGTCGGTCGCGCCTTCGACGACGGCCTGCAGCGACAGCGAATAGATCTCGATGTTGCGCTCGATGTCCCACGACGCCATCAGCGCCAGGTTCTGCTGCATCGCAATGGAACGGTCGCGCGCGTCGATGCGGCCTTCGTACAGCACGATGCCGCACAGGAGCAGCAGGAGCAGCGCGATCAGCAGCCCGGTATAGAAAATCAGGTGCGGCAGCAGGAACCTGCGCAGATGAGCGGCGACACGGCGCGTCGGGCCGGATTCGCTGGGCATTGCGTAGTCGGTTTCTGCCATGGTCCGTGTGGATCGATGGGCATCGCCGCCTGGCGGCGGGCCGATGCGATTGTTCGTATGACGTGTCGGCGGCGATCCGGTGCGCGGCCCTTCCGGCGCCTTCCCGCCGTTCGGCGGAGAAAGTTGACACCGATTATCGGCAATCGCGGCCGGATTAACCGGTAAATCATCGATTCACCGGTGGCATCTGCCGCGATTCGACGATCCGGCGAATCGGGTGGCGTGGATTCAACGGAGTATAACGCGCGCGTTCGTGTGCGCGGAAAATGTTGCGACCCGTTGATCCGGATCAAATTATAGTGAATTCACGGACTTGCAAATATCGGGCAGAGCGTTGCGGTACAAGGCTTTGCGGTATGCAAAAGGGTGCCGCGCCGCGTATGGCCGGCGATTCCACTGGTTTAACGGCGGGCGTCCGAGATACTTGAATGCACGTGGTATGTACCGATTATCGGTTTCAGCGGACGATTGCAGTGGCCGTGTCAACGCGAATATGAAAACGGGCGGCCGCGAGGGCCGCCCGTTTGGTCAGGCCGGCATGCGGACCGGCCCGCATGCGCAGGTTTAGGCGCCGTGCTGTTGCGCCTTGAACGCGAGGCGGAACTGGTGCAGCAGCGGCTCGGTGTAACCGCTCGGTTGCGACGTGCCCTGCAGCGCGAGCGCGCACGCGGCCTTGAATGCGGTCGACTGGTCGTAGCCGGGCGCCATCGGGCGATAGTTCGGGTCGCCGGCGTTCTGCTGGTCGACGACGCGCGCCATCCGCTTGAACACGTCGAGCACGAAGGCCTCGGTGATCACGCCGTGGCGCAGCCAGTTGGCGATGTGCTGGCTCGAGATGCGCAGCGTTGCACGGTCTTCCATCAGGCCGACGTCGTGGATGTCGGGCACCTTCGAGCAGCCGACGCCCTGTTCGACCCAGCGCACGACGTAGCCGAGGATGCCCTGCGCGTTGTTCTCGACCTCGCTCAGGATCTCGGCCTCGCTCCACGCGGCGCGCTCGACGACCGGCACGGTCAGCAGCCCTTCGAGCAGCGTGTCGCGTTCGCTCGCGTACGGCGTCTTCTCGAGTTCCTGCTGGACGGCCTGCACGTCGACGAGGTGGTAGTGCAGCGCGTGCAGCGTCGCGGCGGTCGGCGACGGCACCCAGGCGGTGTTCGCGCCGGCGCGCGGATGCGCGATCTTCTGCTCGAGCATCGCGTGCATCAGGTCCGGCATCGCCCACATGCCCTTGCCGATCTGCGCGCGGCCGCGCAGGCCGGCCGACAGGCCCGCGAGCACGTTGTTGCGCTCGTACGACTGGATCCACGCGGACGACTTCATGTCGCCCTTGCGGATCATCGGGCCCGCTTCCATCGCGGTGTGCATCTCGTCGCCGGTGCGGTCGAGGAAGCCGGTGTTGATGAACGCGACACGCGCGGCCGCCGCGGCGATACACGCGGCGAGGTTCACGCTGGTGCGGCGCTCCTCGTCCATGATGCCCATCTTCAGCGTGTTGCGCGGCAGGCCGTACAGATCCTCGATGCGCGCGAACAGCGTATCGGCGAACGCGACTTCGACCGGGCCGTGCATCTTCGGCTTCACGATGTAGATCGAACCCGTGCGCGAATTGCGCTTCGCCTTCAGGTCGTGCAGCGCGCACAGCGTCGTGACGACGCCGTCGAGGATGCCTTCGGGGATCTCGTTGCCGTCGCGGTCGAGCACCGCGCCGTTGGTCATCAGGTGGCCGACGTTGCGCACGAACAGCAGCGAGCGGCCGTGCAGCGACAGCGTGCCGCCGTCGGGCGTGGTGTACTCGCGGTCGGCGTTCAGGCGGCGCGTGAAGTGCTTGCCGCCCTTCGCGACCTCCTCGGCCAGCGTGCCCTGCATCAGGCCGAGCCAGTTGCGGTAGAGCTGGACCTTGTCGTCGGCGTCGACCGCCGCGACCGAATCCTCGCAGTCGATGATCGTGCTGACCGCCGCTTCGAGCACGATGTCCTTCACGTTCGCGAGATCGGCGCGGCCGATCGGCGTCGACGCGTCGATCTGGATCTCGAGGTGCAGGCCGTTGTGCTTCAGCAGGATCGCGGACGGCGCGTCGGCCGTGCCCTGGTAGCCGACGAACTGCGCCGGCTGCGCGAGCGATACGTTGCCTTTCGCGGTTTCGACGGCGAGCTGGCCGTCCTGCACGCGATAGCGCAGCGCGTCGCGGTGCGAGCCGCTCGCGAGCGGCGCCGCGTTGTCGAGCACGTTGCGCGCATAGTCGATCACGCGCTGGCCGCGCGTGGGGTTGTAGGCCGCGGTGCGTTCGGCGCCGCCGTCTTCGGGCAGCGCGTCGGTGCCGTACAGCGCGTCGTACAGGCTGCCCCAGCGGGCGTTCGCGGCGTTCAGCGCGTAGCGCGCGTTCGACAGCGGCACGACGAGCTGCGGGCCGGCCTGCGTGGCGATCTCGCTGTCGACGTTCGCGGTGGCTGCCGCGACGTTCGACGGGACCGGCACGAGGTAGCCGATTTGTTCGAGGAAGGCACGGTACGCGGCGTGGTCGCGTACGGGGCCCGGGTGGGCACGGTGCCACGCGTCGAGTTCCTGCTGCAGGCGGTCGCGTTCCGCGAGCAGTTCGCGGTTGCGCGGCGCGAGGTCGTGCACCAGGGCCGAGAAACCGCTCCAGAACGCGGCCTTGTCGATGCCGGTGCCCGGCAGCGCTTCGTTTTCAATGAACTGGCTCAGCGCTGGCGCGACTTGCAGTCCTGCTTGGTCGATCATCGTTAATCCTCCCGGGGAAAAATGCGCGCGCGGCTTGGCTGGTTATTCCGCGACGCTCTGTGTGCCGGCACGGGCGATCTGCGCGTCCTGCTCCGACTTTACGCCAGACACGCCGATCGCGCCCGCAATCCGGCCGCCGACCGTGACCGGCACGCCGCCTTCGAGCAACCCGCTCAGCGGCGCGCTGAGAAACGCGGTGCGGCCACCGTTGATCATATCCTCATACGCCTTCGTCTCGCGACGGCCGAGCGCCGCCGCGCGCGCCTTGTCCTGCGCGATGTCGCTGCTGGCCGGCGACGCGCCGTCCAGCCGCGCGAACGCGAGCAGGTGGCCGCCGTCGTCGACGACGGCGATCGACACGGCCCAGCCGTGGCGTTCCGCTTCCGCGCGGGCGGCGGCGAGCATGCGGTCGGCATCGGCCAGTTCGAGTTCGGGTTTCGTCTGCATGGTGGCATTCCTCCGGAATCCGGTCAGTTGACGAGCCGGTTGTCGACGAGCTCGATCCAGTGGCGTACGGGCGTGCGACCCGCGCCGTTCAGGTGAGTCTGGCAGCCGACGTTGGCCGTGACAATCAGGTCCGGCCGCGCGGCTTCGAGCGCATCGAGCTTGTTGTCGCGCAGCGTCGTCGCGAGCTCGGGCTGCGTCAGCGAATACGTGCCGGCCGAGCCGCAGCACAGATGGCCGTCGGCGACATTCGTCAGATCGAAGCCGAGCCGCGTCAGGACGCTTTCGACCGCGCCGCCGAGGCGCTGAGCGTGCTGCAGCGTGCACGGGCAGTGGACCGCGATGCGGCGCGGCGTCCCATCGGCCAGCGCGTCGAGCGGCTCGGCCGCGATCACTTCGGCGAGATCGCGCGCGAGCGTGCTGACGCGCCGCGCCTTCTCCGCATAGACGGGGTCGGAGCGCAACAGGTCGCCGTATTCCTTGACGAACGCGCCGCAGCCGCTCGCCGTCAGCACGATCGCTTCCGCGCCGGCTTCGATCGCCGGCCACCACGCATCGATATTGCGGCGTGCGCGGACCAGGCCCGCCTCCTGCGCGTTCAGGTGATATTCGGTCGCGCCGCAGCAGCCGGCCTCGCGCGCCGGCGTGACGCTGATGCCGAGCCGGTCGAGCACGCGCGCGGCGGCCGCGTTGGTGTTCGGCGACAGCGACGGCTGCACGCAGCCTTCGAGCATCAGCACGCGCCGGGCGTGACGCGCGGCGGGGCGCGCGGCCGCCGCGGGGACGGCGGCCGGGATCTTGTCCCGCAGCGTGCCGGGCAGCAGCGGGCGCAGCGCGCGACCGGCCTTCAGCAGCGCGGCGAACGTCGCCGGACGCGGCACGACGTGACGCAGCCCCGCGCGCAGCCATCGTTCGCGCGCGGGCCGCGGCGCGCGCTTCTCGGCTTCCGCGCGGCCGATGTCGAGCAGCGTGTGGTAGCGCACGCCGGACGGGCAGGTGGTCTCGCAGTTGCGGCACGTCAGGCAGCGGTCGAGATGCCGTTGCGTGCGCTCGCCGCACGGCTCGCCTTCGAGCAGCTGCTTGATCAGGTAGATGCGGCCGCGCGGCCCGTCGAGCTCGTTGCCGAGCACCTGGTAGGTCGGGCAGGTCGCATTGCAGAAGCCGCAGTGCACGCAGGCGCGCAGGATCGCTTCCGCTTCGTCGGCCCGGGCGAGGGCCTTGCTTGCTTCGCTGAGATTGGTTTGCATCGGCGGGTCGGGGTCGGGTTCGCGTCAGAAGTCGGCGTAGAGCCGGCCGGGGTTGAAAATCGCGTACGGGTCGAGCTGCGCCTTGAGCTGCCGGTGGACGCGCAGCAGCGCGGGCGGCAGCGGCTGGAACGGCGCGTGTGCGGCGCCCGCCGTGAAGCAGGTCGCGTGGCCGCCCCATTGCGCGGCGAGCCGCTGCACGTCGGCCGGCGCGGCGTCGCTCTTCAGCCAGCGCTGCGCGCCGCCCCAGTCGACGAGCTGCGCGCCCGGTAACGCGTCGAGCGGCGCGGCAGCCGGCACCGACACGCGCCACAGCGGGCGCGGATCGTCGAAGAACGGCAGCGCAAGGTCGCGCAACCGTGCCCAGAACGCGTCCCCGGCGTCGTCCATCGGATCGCCGCCGATCGTGTCGCGCGCGGCCTTGACCGAGCCGTCGCCACCCTCGATGCGCACGCGCAGCACGCCGTCCGCGTGGCACGCGCCCGCGAGCGGCAGCCCCGCGCGCCGCCATGCGGCGACGCGCTGAACGGCTTCGCCGGCCGCGAGCGTCAACGCGAGATCGCCGGTCGCGCGCGGTTTCGGCAGCACCTTCAGCGACACCTCGGTCACGACGCCGAGACAGCCGAAGCTGCCCGCGAGCAGCCGCGACACGTCGTAGCCCGCGACGTTCTTCATCACTTCGCCGCCGAACCGCAGGTGCTTCGCGTGGCCGGTGATCACGCGGCAGCCGAGCACGAAGTCGCGTACCGCGCCGGCCCACGGGCGGCGCGGTCCCGACAGCGCCGCCGCGAACATCCCGCCGACCGTCGCCGCGCCGCCGAACGACGGCGGCTCGCACGGCAGCATCTGGCCGGCCGTGTCGAGCATTGCTTCGAGATCGGCGAGCGGCGTGCCCGCGCGCGCGGTGACGACGAGCTCGGTCGGGTCGTACGAGACGACGCCGCGATGCATGCGCACGTCGAGCGTGCGGCCTTCGACGGGGCGGCCGAGGCACGCCTTCGTGCCGGCGCCGCGGATGTGCAGCGGCTGGCGATCGTGGATCGCCGCGTCGACCTGCGCGACGAGCGCCGCGCTGTCGTCGATCGATTCGATGTCGCGTCGCATCAGAAGCGCTCCAGTTCGGGAAACGGCAGCTGGCCGTGATGGACGTGCATCGCGCCGAATTCGGCACAGCGGTGCAGCGTCGGGATGTTCTTGCCGGGATTGAGCAGCCCCTGCGGGTCGAACGCGGCCTTCACCGCGTGGAAGAACGTGATTTCGTCGGCGTTGAACTGCACGCACATCTGGTTGATCTTCTCGCGCCCGACGCCGTGCTCGCCGGTGATGCTGCCGCCCGCCGCGACGCACAGCTCGAGGATCCTGCCGCCGAGCGCTTCCGCGCGATCGAGCTCGCCGGGCCGGTTCGCATCGAACAGGATCAGCGGGTGCATGTTGCCGTCACCCGCGTGGAACACGTTCGCGACCGGCAGCCCGTATTCGGCCGACAGCGCGGCGATCCCTTCGAGCACGCGCGGCAGCTCGCGACGCGGGATCGTGCCGTCCATGCAGTAGTAGTCGGGCGACATGCGGCCGACCGCGGGAAACGCGTTCTTGCGGCCGGCCCAGAAGCGCTGGCGCTCGGCCTCGTCGCGCGCGACGCGGATCTCGGTGGCGCCCGCGTCGCGCAGCAGCGCGGCGACGCGCTCGGCATCCTCGTCGACGTCGCTCGCCGCGCCGTCGAGTTCGCACAGCAGGATCGCCTGCGCATCGACCGGGTAGCCCGCATGGATGAAATCCTCGGCCGCGCGGATCGCGAGGTTGTCCATCATCTCGAGGCCGCCGGGAATCACGCCCGCGCCGATGATTCGCGCGACCGCGACGCCGGCCTCGGCGACGTCGTCGAAGCTCGCCATCAGCACCTTCACGCTCGGCGGCTTCGGCAGCAGCTTCACGGTCACTTCGGTGACGATGCCGAGCATGCCTTCGGAGCCGGTGAACAGCGCGAGCAGGTCGAAGCCGGGCGCGTCGAGTGCATCGGCGCCGAGCGTGAGCGTGTCGCCGTCGATCGTCAGGATCTCGACCTTCAGGATGTTGTGCACCGTGAGCCCGTATTTCAGGCAGTGCACGCCGCCCGCGTTTTCGGCGACGTTGCCGCCGATCGAGCATGCGATTTGCGACGACGGATCGGGCGCGTAGTAAAGGCCATGCGGCGCGGCCGCCTGCGAGATCGCGAGATTGTGCACGCCGGGCTGCACGCGTGCAATGCCGGCATCGGGGTCGATGTCGAGAATCCGGTTGAACTTCGCCATCACCAGCAGGAGGCCTTTTTCGAGCGGCATCGCGCCGCCCGACAGCCCCGTGCCCGCGCCGCGCGCGACGACCGGCACGCCGTGCGCGGCCGCGACGCGCAGCACCGCGCGCACCTGGTCGACCGTGTCGGGCAGCACGACCGCGAGCGGTACCGTGCGGTACGCGGCGAGGCCGTCGCATTCGAACGGCTTGAGCGCCTCGCGTTCGTGCAGCACGTCGAGGCCGGGCGCCGCCGCATGCAGCGCGGCGACGAGCGTGTCACGGTCGACGGTCGCCAGCGCGCCGTCGATCCGTTCGTCGTAGATGAAACTCATCGGTCTGTCTCCACCATGCAGGCGGCCGCGCGATGCGCGGCACGCCGGAAGGAAGGGATTCTTGGCGGGCCGCGCGGGTGTGTCCAGATGTCTTCAAGGTGGTCGTACCAGTTTTTCGATCGAGCCTTTTGAGATAGTCGTGGCGGGCCAGGAAAAACCAGTAGGAACAAGGCTTTGTGAGAAAATCGGCGATATCCGTCCAAAGTGGTCATACCAGTATGGGAATGCAGGATCGAGAAGGGCCGGCGCGGCGCGTGGCCGATGTCGTCGCCGAGCGGATCGAACAGCTGATCGTCGACGGCGTGCTGAAGGCCGGGCAGGCGTTGCCGTCCGAACGGCGGCTGACCGAGAAGCTCGGCGTGTCGCGTACGGCCGTGCGCGAAGGGATGAAGCTGCTGCACGCGCGCGGGATCATCGACACGGCGCACGGCAAGGGCTCGTTCGTTGCGAGCCTGACCCCGCAGCGCGAGGTCACGCCGATGATGCATCTGCTCGGCTCGCAGCCGCGCACGCTGTACGACCTGTTCGAGGTGCGCGGGATGCTCGAGGCCGAGGCCGCGCGGCTTGCGGCGCTGCGCGGCACGCCGGCCGATTTCATCCTGATCCGGCGCCGCTACGAGGAAATGACGGCGGCCGACGCGCAGGATCTCGACCCCGCCGCGCGCGCGAAGCTCGATCACGCGTTCCATCTCGCGATCTGCGAGGCGTCGCACAACCCCGTGCTCGTCAATACGCTGCAGTCGCTGACCGACCTGCTGCTCAGTTCGGTGTTCGCGTCGGTGAACAACCTCTATCACCGCGAGCCGTTGAAGAAGCAGATCGACCGCCAGCATGCGCGGCTCTACAACGCGGTTACCGGGCGGTTGCCCGACCAGGCACGCAAGGCCGCGAGCGAACATATCCGCCAGTGCGTCGAGTATCTGCGCGAGATCGAGCAGGAGGAACAGCGGCTCGTACGTTCGACGTTGCGGCTCGAAGGGTGGACTTGAGCAAGCGCTGGTGCGTTCGGGCGATGACGTCGATCAAGTGACGTGCGTTGACGACGCGGGTTGACACGCCAATGCATCATGATGTGACGTATCCGGCGAACAGCGCGCGCTGATTGGCACATTCGTGCAATACGCGCCGTGTACCGTCGAGCGTGTTACGCCATCGATCCCGACAGGAGGATGCTGCATGTCGATGCCGACGCATGGCGGCGGCCCTGATACCCACGCCGGCCCGAATCCGCAAGATGACCGCACGGCGTTGCTGGCGACGCTCGACGAACTGCTGGAGGCCGAGCGCGCGAGCGCACGTGTGGCTTCCGAAACGGCAGCCGAGGTAACCGGCGATCCGGAGCTGCATCGGCTGATCGCGCGCATTCGCCAGGACGACGCGCACGGGTGCAGCGTGCTCGTCGACGCGATCCGGTCGCTCGATGCCGTACCGACGCGCGCGACGGGCGCGTTCCACGAGCAGGCGATGGCGATCGACGATCTGGCGCAGCGGCTGGCGTTCCTGAACCGCGGCCAGCGCTGGGTCGTGCGCAAGCTGCAGACGTTGCTGCCGACGCTTGCCGATCGGGACATGCATCACGCGCTGTCGTTGATGCTGGTCGCGCACGAGAAGAATATCGGGGCGGTGGCGGTGTGGCTGCGCGGTGCGGCGCACGGGGCGCAACCCGCGCCGTAACCGCTAGAATTGCGGTTTTAGCCCGGAATACGTCCATGTCTTTTGCCTCGCTTGGCCTGATCGAGCCGCTGCTGCGTAACCTGCAGGGCCTCAATTACCAGACACCTACGCCGGTGCAGGCCAAGGCGATTCCTGCGGTGCTGAACGGAAAGGACGTCATGGCCGCGGCACAAACCGGCACCGGCAAGACGGCAGGGTTTGCGCTGCCGCTGTTGCAACGGCTCGTGCAACACGGCCCGGCGGTATCCAGCAACCGCGCGCGCGTGCTGGTGCTGGTGCCTACGCGCGAACTGGCCGAACAGGTGCTGCAAAGCTTCGTCGAGTACGGCAAGGGCCTCGATCTGCGTTTCCTGGCCGCCTACGGCGGCGTGAGCATCAACCCGCAGATGATGAAGTTGCGCAAGGGCGTGGACGTGCTCGTTGCCACGCCGGGCCGCCTGCTCGACCTCAATCGCCAGAACGCGGTGCAGTTCGATCAGGTGCAGACGCTGGTGCTGGATGAAGCCGATCGCATGCTGGATCTCGGCTTTGCGCGCGAGCTCAATGCCGTCTTCGCCGCGTTGCCGACGCGGCGCCAGACACTGCTGTTCTCCGCCACGTTTACCGACGATATCCGCGCGATGGCGGCGGGCATCCTGCGCAATCCGGTCGATATCAGCGTCAGCCCGCCCAACGTCACGGCCAGCAAGATCAAGCAGTGGGTGGTGACGGTCGACAAGCGGAACAAGCCCGATCTGTTCATGCACCTGGTGGCCGAGAACAACTGGGAGCACGCGCTGGTATTCGTCAAGACCCGCAATGGCGTCGACTATCTGGCGGCCATGCTGGATGAAGCCGGCTATGCGGTCGACACCATCCACGGCGACAAGCCGCAACCCGCGCGCCTGCGGGCGCTGGAGCGCTTCAAGGCACGCGAAGTGCAGATGCTGGTCGCCACCGATGTGGCGGCGCGCGGGCTGGATATCGACGATCTGCCGCTGGTGATCAACGTCGATCTGCCGATCGTCGCGCAGGACTACGTGCACCGCATCGGCCGGACCGGCCGCGCGGGTGCCAGCGGGGTGGCCGTGTCGCTCGTGTGTGCCGATGAAGCGCCGCAACTGGCCGCGATCGAAGCGTTGATCCGGCAAACGCTGCGGCGCGAGGAAGAGCCGGGTTTCGAAGCCGAACACCGCGTGCCGGAGACGAGCGCGACGGGGCAGATCATCAAGAAACCTAAAAAACCGAAGAAGCCCAAGGTGCAGCACGCCGCGCCGGTTGCCAAGCCGGCGCCCGGCAAGAAGCCGCGATCGCCGGGCGGCGAAGGGCAGCGCAAGCCTGCGGCGCAGCATGCGAAGCCGGCCGACGGCGGGCCGGACTACACCATCGGCAGTCCGTTCAGCGTGAAAAAGCCGCGCGGCAAACCTGGCGGCAAGCCAGCGGGCAAGCCTGCCGGCGGCCGGGGCAAACCGTCCAGGTAATCCGGATCGGTCCTTTCAAAGTCGGTCAGCCGATCCGGCTGCATCCGGCAACTGCGGCCTGTTCGGCGTGCGTCGACGTTTGCTGAAACAGGTCGTGCGTACGTCGCGCGCGGACGGGCGTAGCCATGGCCGACGGCCACGATCAACCGTCAGGCGGTGGACGTGCTTGAAACCCGTCGTTGCATGCGTGCCATGACGCGCGTTGCTCGACCCGTTGTCCAGGCCGTCACTTCGGCCATCGCCAGGTCGGATCGCTCAGATGTTCGGCGAAGTAATCGGACAGCGCCGCGACCTTCGCCGGTCGCGCGCGCGCCGACGGCGTCACGAAGTAAAGACCGCCCTTCGTCAGCGACCAGTCGGTGAGGATCGCTTCGAGACGCCCGTCGGCCAGATATTCGCCGGCGATGAACTCGGGCAGTTCGGCAATCGCCAGGCCCTCGAGCAGCGTGGGCAGCAGCGCATCGGCGTTCGTCACGCGCAGCGGGCCCGCCGGCATCACCGGTTCCTCCTCGCCCGCGTCGTTCGTGAAGCGCCACACGGCGCTGCGTGCACGGTACGCGTACGAGAGACACGGACGGTTCGCCAGTTCGCGCGGATGCGCGGGCCGCCCTTCGCGCCGCAGATACTCCGGCGACGCCACCACGTATTGCGTGACCGCGCACAGCCGCCGGGCGACCAGCGACGAATCCGGCAGCGCGGCGATACGCAGGGCGGCGTCGAACCCGTCGCCGACCAGATCGACCGACGCGTCCGACAGATGCAGGTCGATCGACACCTCCGGGTATGCGCGAAAGAAGCCGGGCAGCAACGGCGCGACCCAGCGCAGCCCGTACGACATCGGCACGGCCAGCCGCACCAGCCCGCGCGGCTGTACCGACATTTCGCGCGCCGAGCTTTCCGCCTCCTCGGCCTGGCGATAGATCTCGCCGGCTTTCTCGCTGATCGTCCGGCCGAACTCGGTGAGCGAGAGCTGACGCGACGTGCGATTGAACAGCCGCGCGCCCAGCCGGTCCTCCAGGCGGGCCACGCCGCGCGAGACCGTGGCGACCGACACGCCGGTCGCGCGCGCCGCGGCTGCGAACGATCCGTGCTCGGCCACCTTCGCGAACATCGCGAGCCCTTCGAAATCGGGAAGTTGAGCCATGTCCTTGTCTTTTCATTTATGCAACGTTTGATTGCAATCAATTCTATTTCGAAAAGATAAGGCCGTCGATATTCTCCTCACATCGCAGCAAGCCGCTGCGACGCAAACATCACCGACTCATCGAAAGGAGCACTACCATGGCACGCAAACTCGACAACAAGATCGCACTCGTCACCGGCGCAACCAGCGGCATCGGCCTCGCCACCGCGCAACGCTTCGCGGCGGAAGGCGCGCACGTCTATCTCACGGGCCGCCGACAGGCGGAACTCGATGCCGCCGTGAAAGGCATTCGCGAAGCCGGCGGCAACGCGACCGGCGTCCGTTCGGATTCCACCCGGCTCGATGAACTCGACGCGCTGTATGCGCAAATCAAGGAAGAACAGGGCCGCCTCGACGTGCTGTTCGTGAACGCCGGCGGCGGCTCGATGCTGCCGCTTGGCAACATCACCGAAGCGCACTACGACGACACCTTCGACCGCAACGTGAAGGGCGTGCTGTTCACGGTGCAAAAAGCGCTGCCGCTGCTTGCCGAGGGCGGATCGGTGATTCTCACCGGCTCGACGGCCGGTAGCGCGGGCACTGCCGCGTTCAGCGTGTACTCGGCTTCGAAGGCGGCGGTGCGGGCGTTTGCGCGCAGCTGGATTCTCGACCTCAAGGACCGCCGTGTGCGCGTGAACACGATCAGCCCGGGCGCGACCCGTACGCCGGGCCTGCTGGATCTTGCCGGCGACGACGCCGCGCAGCGCCAGGGGCTGGCCGATTATCTGGCTGCGCAGATCCCGATGGGGCGGCTCGGCGAGCCCGGCGAGATCGCGAGCGCGGCGCTGTTCCTGGCCTCGGACGACGCGAGCTTCGTGAACGGCATCGAACTGTTCGTCGATGGCGGTCAGCAGCAGATCTGAGCGTTGCCGGGGCGCCCGGGGTGTGGGGGGCGCGGTCTTCGACGATCGCGATCCGCACCCGGCGTACCCGAATCGAGCTTCATCATGATCGAACATCGGCCTTTTCTTGCGCTGGGCGTGCTGCGGCGCGGCGGTGTCGACGCCCGCCGGCATTTCCGCGAGGGCGTCGACCCTGCGCTGCCCGGCCCGCTCTACGGATGGGACGACGTCGAATTCGCGCCGCACTCGGGCCTCGGCATGCAGGTTCACCGCGACGTCGAGATCGTCACATGGGTGCGTTCGGGCGCCATCACGCACGAGGACGACGCGGGCAATCGCGTGCGTCTGGTCGCCGATTCCGTCCATGTGACGAGTGCCGGCGCGGCGTTTCATCACGCCGAGCGCAACGAGGAAAACGTACCCGCGCGGCAGTTCCGAATCTGGCTGCGTCCGCGCACACCGGCCGGCACCGCGCGCTGCGCGACGCGCGTCTGTTCGCCCGGATGTCGCGACGGCCGATTCGTGACGGTGGCGAGCGGCGATCCAGACGATGTTCGCGCCGGCGCGCTGCCCCTTCACGCCGACGCACGTGTGCGTATCGCGATGCTGCGCGAAGGCACGACGATGCAGCACGGGTTGCCGCTACCGGGCGCCGCCTATCTGGTTGCGGATCACGGGCGGCTGGACGTCGGGCCGATCAGGCTGGCGCAACGCGACGGCATCGCCGTTCGCGATGAAACGTGGCTCGCGTTGCGGGCGCGAGACGACACGGAGGTCGTGATCGTCGAGCGCCTGCGCCAGGGCAGGCGCGCCGACAGGTGACATCGAGCGGCATCGCCTTCCAATCCGCACGGCATGAAAAAAGCCCGCCGAAGCGGGCAACCTCACGATGCGGAGGGGGAGATGCGAAAAACGCTTGCGGCGCGCGTTCAGCCTTTCGTCGCGCCGAACGTGAGCCCCGCGACGAAATGCTTCTGCATCGCGAAGAACATCGCGACCGACGGCAGCGCGGCGAGAATCGACCCGGCCGACACGAGATTCCACGACGTCGTCCATTGCCCCTTCAGCGCCGCGACGCCGGCGGTGATCGGCGCGGCCTCGTCGCCCTGCGTGAGACACAGCGCCCAGAAGTAGTCGTTCCACACGAACGTAAACACGAGAATCGCCAGCGCGGCCAGCGCCGGCCGGATCAGCGGCAGCACGATGCGCCAGAACACCGTCCATTCGCCCGCGCCTTCGATGCGCGCCGCCTCGATCAGCTCGAACGGCAACTGCTTGATGAAGTTGCGCAGGAACAGCGTGCAGAACCCGGTCTGGAACGCGACGTGAAACAGGATCAGCGCTTCGACCGTATTGAACACGCCGAGCCTCAGCGACAGGTCGCGCACCGGAATCATCAGCACCTGCACCGGCACGAAGTTGCCGGCGACGAACGTGCCGAACAGCGCGGTATTGCCGCGGAACCGGTAGGTCGCGAGCGCGAAGCCGGCCATCGCCGCGAGCGCGATCGAGCCGATCACGGACGGCACCGTGATCTGCACGCTGTTCCAGAAGTAATGCAGCATCGGCGACGTCGTCAGCGCGTCGCGGTAGTTCTCGACCATCGCGAAGTGGCGCGGCCAGCCCCAGTAGTGGCCTTCGACGAGTTCTTCGGTCGAGCGCACCGACGTGACGAACACGGCGATCATCGGCATCAGCCAGATCAGCAGCGCGACGGGCAGCGACAGCTTGTACAGCCGGCGCGAGACGGGCTTCCATTGGGCAACGGGCGTCGGAAACATGATGAAGCCTCTCCGGTGGGTCACTGCTCGTTGCGCAGCATGCGGCGCAACTGGAACACGATGTAGACGAGCATGATCGCGAACAGCACGGCGGCGATCGACGCGGAATAGCCCAGCCGGTAATACTTGATCGCCTGGTCGTACATGTAATACGCGAGCACGGTCGAACTCTCGAACGGGCCGCCGCTCGTCATCACCGAGATCAGGTCGAAGCTGCGCAGCGCGCCGATCACCGTGACGACGATCGCCATGAAAGTGGTCGGCCGCAACTGCGGCAGCACGACGTGCCACAGCAGCGCGAAGCCGCGCGCGCCTTCCATCCGCGCGGCCTCGATCTGTTCCGGGTTGACCGACGTGAGGCCGGTCAGGTACAGGATCATGCAGTACGCCGTCTGCGGCCACAGCGCGGCGAACACGACGCCGAGCGTCGCGTAGCGTGCGTCGCCGAGTACCGGGATGCCGTGCCCGACGATCAACGCGAGCAGCCCGAAGGTCGGATCGTAGAACCACGAGAAGATCAGGCCGACGACCACGCCGGACAGCACGAACGGCGCGAAGAACAGCGATTTCACGAGGCGGATGCCGCCGACCGCCTGGTTCAGGTACAGCGCGAGCGCGAGGCCGAGCGGCGGCGCGAGCATGAAGAGCGCGAGCCAGATCACGTTGTTGCGCAGCGCCGTGTAGAAGGTCGGCGCCTGCAGCAGTTCGGCATAGTTCGCGAGACCGACGAACGTGCGCTCGGTCATCCCGTCCCAGTTGTACAGGCTCAGCCACAGCGTCGACAGGATCGGCCAGATCACATAGACGGCCACCATCGCGCAGGCCGGCGCGAGAAACAGCCACGCGGCGCGCCGTTGCCGCCGCACGGCGGGCGACGGGCGGCGCGCGGGCAACGCGGCGGCGGATGTCCCGCGCGGCGGCGGCGCGGTGCCGGCGCGCGGGGGGGGGGGGGGGGGGGGGGGGGACGTGATCGGACTGGACACGGCAAGCCTCCTGAACGGACAGGGCGGCGCGCGGCCGCCGGTTGGGTCACGCGGTCACTTCTTGTAGATCCGCTTGCGGGTCTGTTCGAGTTGCGCGAGCACCGTATCGAGCTGCGCGGGATTCGCGAGGAACTGCTGCATGCCTTTCATCCCTTCGTCGGCCATTTCCTTCGTCATGTCGCGATCGTAGAACTGCGCGACGCCGCCCTTCGTGTCGGCGAGAATCCGGAACCCGATGCGCGAGACCGGATCGGCCGGCTCGGGCGACTTGCTGTTGGCCGACAGCGAGCCGAGCCCTTCCGCGAGCTTCGCGCCCATCTCGGGCGTTTCGACGAATGCGAGGAACGTGCGCGCATCGGCCTTGTTCTTCGCCTTGGTCGGGATGTGCAGCGATTCGACCGGGCCGTCCTCGGCGGTCGGCACCTTCGGGTCGATGATCGGGAAGCGGTAGTAGCCCATTTCCGGTTTCACGTTCGGCGGAAAGCCCGCCGCGATGAAGGTGCCCATCAGCATCATCGCGGCCTTGCCCTGGAACAGGAACGGCTGCGCGCCGTCGAGATCGTAGGACAGCGCGTTGTCGATGAAGTAGCCGGCGTCGATCAGCGACTTCCACGTCGTGTAGACCTTCTTCACGCGCGGGTCGGTGTACGGCACGTCGCCGGCCATCAGTTGCTGGTGGAACGCGTTGCCGTTCAGGCGCAGGTCGAGATAGTCGAACCAGCCGGCAAGCGTCCACGCGTCGCGGCCGCCGATCGCGACCGGCGTGATGCCGGCCGCCTTCAGCTTCTTGCACGCGTCGAGAAACTGGTCCCACGTCTTCGGCTCGTCGGCGATGCCGACCTTGCGGAACAGGTCCTTGCGGTAGAACAGCCCCCACGAGTAGTAGACGGTGGGCGCCGCATACTGCTTGCCGTTGTACGACGAGGCATCGCGCGTCGACGCGTACATCGCGCCCCAGCCGTTCTTGGTCCAGTCGCCGCTCAGGTCCTCGAACAGCCCGCGCTTCGCGTAGTACGCCATCCGCTCGCCCGCGTGCCAGTTCACGACGTCCGGCGCGACGGTCGTCAGCCACGCGGGGAGTTGCACCTTGTACGCTTCCTCGTCGACGAAGGTCGCCTTCACGTCGATGTCGGGATGCGCCTTGTGGAACGCGTCGAGCGTCGATTGCCAGACCGCGCGCTGGCTCGCGCCCTTGAACGCGATATTGATGGTCAGCGTGCCGGCATCGGCGGGCGCCGTCGTGCCGAGCGATGCGAACGCGACGGTGGCGGCCGCGGCGAGCCGGGCGGCGGCGCGAAGGGGGCGATGTGTCATGCGTGTCTCCATTCCAGTGTGTCGTCTTGTGCGTGACCGGCGCGTCGCGGCGCCGGTGGCGGGGGGCTACGAACGGCTTCGATACACGGCCACGTCTTGCGGCTCGACTTGCGCGGCGCCGAGCACGAACGCCGACGGCGGCACCGCATCGATCGTGTGCGGCGCGTTGCCGTAGTTGAAAACGTAGGTCAGGCCGCCGCGCCGGCTCACCCGCACGCCGTCGCCGAGCGGCGTCGGCGCGAGGCCCGCGTCGGTCGCGACGTCGGCGAACAGCTTCGCGGTGGTCGCGGCGTCGAACAGCGCGGCCCAGTAGTGCAGCGCGCCATGCGACACGCAGGCCGGATGACCGTCGGCGAAACGCGCATGCACGACGCTGCGCGTTTCGTCGTGGAGCTCGACGAAGTCGCGCCAGTGGCGCGCGTCGCCCGCGAGCGGCGAGCCGTCGCGCAACGTGCCGTCGATCCGCTCGGTCACGTTCGGCCGCAGCGATTCGACGCGCCACACGCGCACCGGCAGGATCGACGCGAGCGGGCCGGGCGGCAGCGTCGGCGGAATCTGCAGGTCGACGGTCTTCGAACCCGTACGCGGCCCGAATACCGCATGCGCGCCCGAGGCGGCGAGCCGTGCCGCGAAATCGTCCGGCACGACGGGCAGCGGCGGCACGACGACGAGGCGATAGCCGTCGAGCGGCGCGTGCGGCGACACAATGTCGACGTCGAGGCCGAGCGAGCGCAGCGCCGAGTAGTAGTCGAACGCGACGCGCGGGTAGTGGAAATCGGCGCCTTGCGGCTGCACTTCGAACAGCCACTTCGCTTCATAGTCGAACATGAGCGCGACCGGGGCGCGCACCGTGCCGTTCGCGTCGGCATCGGCGCCGGCATCGAGCACGGTGGCGATTTCGCGTGCGACGCGCTGCGCCTCGCGGCCGCCTTCGTCGAGCCGGTTGTCCGGCGTATTGAGGCCCGCATGCATCTGCTCCTGCGCGAACGGCGCCTGCCGCCAGCGGAAGTAGGACACGCAGCCGGCGCCATGCGCGAACGCTTCCCAGCTCCACAGGCGCACCATGCCCGGCAGCGGCGCGGGGTTCCACTGGGCCCAGTTCACGGGCCCCGGCTGCTGTTCCATCACCCAGAACGGCAGCTTCGACATCCCGCGATACAGATCGTGATTGAACGACGCGAAATCCGGATGGCCGGTGCGCAGCCAGCGCGCCTTCACGTCGGGCGCGAACCAGAGCTCCTCCAGCGCGCCGAGCGGGTAGCTGTCCCACGTCGCGATGTCGAGGTCGCGCGCCACCTCGTAGTGATCGAACTCGGTGAACAGCTGCATGAAGTTGTGCGCGACCGGCCGGCCCGGCGAATGCGCGCGGATCACGTCGACCTGCATCCGGTGATAGCGCGCGACTTCGTCGGATGCGAAGCGCCGGTAATCGAGACGATGCGACGGATGGGCTTCGGTCACGGTGCCGACGGGCGCGTCGATTTCGTCGAAATGGCGATACTCCATGCTCCAGAACACGGTGCCCCATGCGCGGTTCAGCGCGTCGATCGTGCCGTAGCGCGCCTTCAGCCACGCACGGAAGCGCACGAGCGCGGCCGGCGAGTAGCTGACGACGGTCTGGTGGCAGCCGAGTTCGTTGTCGGTTTGCCAGTGGCGCACGGCGGGATGGCGGCCGTAGCGTTCGGCGACGGCCGTGCAGATCTGCCGCGACGCTTCCAGATAGGTCGGCGACGAGAAGTCGTAGTGGCGGCGCGAGCCGAACGCGCGCGGCCGGCCGTCGGCACCGATCGCTAGGATGTCGGGATGGCGGTCGACCAGCCATTTCGGCGGCGTCGCGGTCGGCGTGCACATCACGATCTCGAGGCCGGCCGCGCCGAGCACGTCGACCGCGCGGTCGAGCCAGCCCCAGTCGTATTCGCCCGGCGACGGCTCGATGCGGCTCCACGCGAATTCGGCGATCCGCACCTGCTCGATGCCGAGCGCTTTCATCCGGCGGGCGTCATCGGCCCACATCGATTCCGGCCAGTGTTCCGGGTAGTAGCAGGCTCCGAGGCGCATGCCGATCCTTATGCGTAGTGGTGGACGTGGACGTCGGCGCACGCGGGCACCGCGCGGCCGTCTTCGGTGAAGAGATGGCAGGCCGCGGCCGGCGCATGCAGGTGCACGCGCTCGCCGGCGCGCACTTGCGCGTCGCCGGGCACCTTCGCGATCAGCGGTGCGCCGCCGGGCCCGTCGAGGTGCACGTAGGTCTGTTCGCCGAGGCGTTCGACGAGCGCGACGTCGCGCGCGAGCGTCGTGGCGTCGAGCGCGGCGCCGAGCGTCAGGTGTTCGGGGCGAATGCCGAGCGTCACGGCGGCGCCGGCGCCAAGTGCCGAGCCGTCGCGCGGCAGCGCGAAGGTCTCGCCGGACGGCACGAGCGTGACGGTCGTGCGATGCGCGTCGCACGCGGTCACGACGGCCGGCAGGAAGTTCATGCGCGGCGACCCGATGAAACCCGCGACGAAGCGGCTGGCCGGATGGTGGTAGAGGTCGAGCGGCGCGCCGACCTGCGCGATGCTGCCGTGCTGCGCGGTATCCGCGCCGGCGTGCAGCAGCACGATCTTGTCGGCGAGCGTCATCGCTTCGGTCTGGTCGTGCGTCACGTAGACGACGCTCGCGCGTTCGAACTGCCGGTGCAGCCGCGCGATCTCGATGCGGGTCTGGCCGCGCAGCGCCGCGTCGAGATTCGACAGCGGTTCGTCGAACAGGAACACGCCGGGCTCGCGCACGATCGCGCGGCCGATCGCGACGCGCTGCCGCTGACCGCCGGACAGCGCCTTCGGCTTGCGGTCGAGCAGCGTGTCGAGCTGCAGGATGCGCGCGGCGTCGCGCACCTTGCGGTCGATCTCGACTTTCGGCACCCGTGCGAGCTTCAGCCCGAACGCCATGTTCTCGTACACCGTCATGTGCGGAAACAGCGCGTAGCTCTGGAACACCATCGCTACGCCGCGCTCGGCGGCCGGCACGTCGTCGACGCGGCGGCCGTCGATCGACAGTTCGCCCGCGCTCAGGTCCTCGAGCCCGGCGATCATGCGGAGCAGCGTCGACTTGCCGCAACCGGACGGCCCGAGGAACACGCAGAACTCGTGCGCACCGATCTCCAGATCGACGTCGCGTATCACCGGCGCGTGATCGCCGTAGGCTTTCTGCACGCGCCGCATCGAGATGCTCGCCATTGTCTCCGCTCCATGTTTTAATGCGCCGTACTGCATGATTAAGCGCTTAATCATCGCGATCAAAAAAAGAGGCGATGCGATCGCGTCCGAGTCGCGCCCGTCGGGCGGCGGCAAGGTGTGCGGCGATAGTGCGCCGCTTCGGTGAGCGAAGCAAATATTGGATCGACGTCTCATATAGTGAGCAAACGATGGCAACCCTGGATGAAGTGGCGCGTCGCGCCGGCGTGACGGCCGCGACGGTGTCGAACGTGCTGCGCGGCCGCGGCCGGGTGGGCGAGGCGACGCGGGCGCGCGTGCTGGAAGCCGTCGAGGCGCTCGGGTACCGGCCGCATCTCGCCGCGCGGGCGCTGGCGGAAGGGCGCGCGCCGACGGTCGCGCTGATGGTGTCGAGCATCGCGAACCCGTTCTACCCGGAATTCGCGCTGGCGGTCGAACGGGCGGTGCGCCGCAACGGGCAGTTCCTGATCGTCTGCAATACGAATGAGGATCCGTTGCAGGGGCGCGCGTATCTCGACCAGATCGCCGGCACGATCTCGGAAGGGATTCTCGTGACCAACGCGAACCTGCACCTGCCGGATCTGCTCGACGTCGCGCGGCGCGGCGTGCCGGTCGTGCTGTGCCTGTGGGAGCGGCCCGAGGCGCCGCCCGACGGCCTGCCGTGCGTGGCGATCGATTTCCGCGAGGCGGGACGGATCGCGACACGGCATCTGCTCGAACTCGGCCACCGGCGGATTGGCGTGATCGTCGGCGGGTCGGCAAGCGGCGTGCAGGCGGCGCGCTACGACGGGTTCGTCGACGTGATGCGCGAGGCCGGGCTCGACGCGTCGGTCGTCGCGGCCGAGCCCGATTCGATCGAAGGCGGCGTGCGCGCGGCGGGGCGGCTGCTCGATGCGCATCCGAGCCTGACCGCGCTGGTGGCCACCAACGACCTGCCGGCGATCGGCGCGATGCATGCGGCGGCCGACCGTGGCAGGCGCGTGCCCGACGATCTGTCGATCGTCGGGATGACCGACATTCATCTGGCCAGCGACACGCGCCCGACGCTGACGACCGTCGCGATCCCGACTGCCGAGGCGGCCGGCCTCGCGGTCGAACTGCTCAATACATTGCGCGAGGCGGGCGGATGGAGCGGCGAGGCGCCGCGCATGCGTGTCGCGTCGTTGCCGAAACTGAGGGTGCGCGGCACGACCGGGCAGGCGCCGCGCGCGGCATAGCGCGCGGCGAACCGGCGCGCACCGGTCTCAAGCGCCTTCGACGAGCCGCATCACGATGCGTCTCGCCGACTCGAGATGCGCGACCGTCGTCGAGCGTGCCGCCCGCGCATCGCGTGCGCGGCACGCCTGCAGAATCGCTTCGTGCTCGACCTGGAACGACGGCGTATCGGCGAGCAGCGTCGTCTGCAGGCGCTCGTAACGTTCGACCTGGCTGCGCAGTTCGGCAATCGACTTCAGCTGCCGCGCATTGCCGCAACCCGCATACAGCAACGCGTGGAATTCGCGATTCAGTTCGCCCTGCCGGCGCGGCACGCTCGCGTCGCCGAGCAGGCGATGCACGAGTTCGGCGCGCGCGAGTGTCTCGTCGTCCAGACGTTTCACGCTCCGGTAGATCGCGTCGCCTTCGAGCAGCACGCGAAGGTCGTAGATGTCCTGCACGTCGGACACACTCAGCATCCGCACGACGGCGCCGCGATTCCTGAAGATATCCAGCAATCCTTCGCGTTCCAGCCGCTGGATCGCCTCGCGCATCGGAATCCGGCTGATGCCGAACCGTTCGGCGAGATCGCGCTCGACCAGCCGTTCGCCGGCCGAAAGCTCGCCGTTGATGATCATGTCGCGCAGCGACGCTGCGACCGCGTCCGCCGTGGAGTCGAGTTTGGCTTCCATGCCTGCGTGTTTCGTCAATTTGGAATAATGGTATACCAAATGGCCATCCAGTGCCACAATGGCGGCCAGGCAGGCGGATGCTGTAAAACGGCATCCGACACGATCGAGGCAACCGACATCAATGGAGAGCGAGATGGCAGCAGGCGAGCACAAATATCGCGTCGCGGTGGAGTGGACGGGCAATCGCGGCACCGGCACGTCGGGGTATCGCGAGTACGGGCGCGATCACGTGATCCGGGCGGGCTCGAAGCCGGATATTCCCGGTTCGTCGGATCCGGCGTTCCGCGGCGACGCGTCGCGCTGGAACCCCGAAGACCTGCTGCTCGCGTCGGCATCGGCGTGCCACAAGCTCTGGTATCTGCATCTGTGTTCCGAGGCCGGCATTCGCGTGCTGGCCTATGCCGACAACGCCGAAGGCACGATGCTCGACGGCGCCGGGGAAGGCCGTTTCACCGAAATCGTGCTGCGCCCGCACGTGACCATCCGGGCCGGCGACGATCGTGAACTGGCCGGGCATCTGCATCACGATGCGCATGCGAAGTGCTATATCGCTAACTCGGTCAATTTCCCGATCCGCTGCGAACCGGCGATCGAGTTCGCCGCGGCGTAGGGGACCCCCGCCGCATCGTCACGGCGCGACGCCGTACACGTCCCGCGCAGCCGCGCGAATCGCGTCGGCCATCACCGCGACGGCCGGCGAATGGAGCCGGTCGGTGCGCGTGATGATCCCGAAATCGTCCATCCGGCAATCCATTTCCAGCGGCAGCACCGTGACGATCCCGTGCCGCGCGTAGTAGTGCGCGACGTCCTCGGCCAGCACCGCGATCATGTCGCTCTGTTCGAGCAACTGCGTGATGAACAGCAGCGCCGCCGTCTCGACGAGGTTCGCGGGCGGCGCAAGGCTCGCGCGCTGGAACACGAGCTCGAAGCGGTGGCGCAGCACGCTGCCGGCCGGCGGCACGACCCACGCGGCGCGCTGCACGTCGGCGAGCGACAGCGGCGCGTGCGCGAGCAGCGGGTGGCCGGGCCGCACGACGGCGGCCACCGACTCGCCGGTCAGCGGCTCGTAGCGCAGGCGCAGCTTGTCGTGTTCGGCGGAGAGCCGGCCGAGCACGATGTCGATCTTTTCCTGCGCGAGATGTTCGAGCAGCACGTTGCTGGTGTCGATCTCGACCGACACGTGCAGGCCCGCATGCGTGCCCTTCACCGCGGCGACGGCCGGCGGCACGAGCCGCAGCCCGGGCGACGTGATCGCGCCGACCGCCACGTGGCCGAGATGGCCGGCCTTCAGCGCGGCCAGCTCCTCGTGCGCCTGGTCGAGGCTGCCGAGCGCCGCGCGCGCATGGCGGATCAGCGCGTCGCCGTAGAGCGTCGGCCGCATCCCGCGCGGCAGCCGCTCGAACAGCACCGCGCCGATCGATTCCTCGAGTTCGCGCAGCAGCTTCGACGCGGCCGGCTGCGTCATGTTCAGCGCGGCCGCCGCGCGATGAATGCTGCCTTCGTCGGCGAGCGCGACGACCAGCAGGAGCTGGCGCGTCTTCAGGCGGCCGCGGTTTCCCCACGGACTGGCTTCGGGCATCGTACGGGTTTATATCGATATTGGAATCGATATCGTAATCGCCAAAAACGTCATTAGCCAGTTATCAAAATTCTGCCTAGACTGCGCCGGTATCCCGTCACCACAGGACTGACGATGTCGGCAACAAAACCCAGGCTGCGCTCCGCGCAATGGTTCGGCACGAACGACAAGAACGGCTTCATGTACCGGAGCTGGATGAAGAACCAGGGCATTCCCGATCACGAGTTCGACGGCCGGCCGATCATCGGCATCTGCAACACGTGGTCCGAACTGACGCCGTGCAACGCGCACTTCCGCAAGCTCGCCGAGCACGTGAAGCGCGGGATCTCCGAGGCGGGCGGCTTCCCGGTCGAGTTCCCGGTGTTCTCGAACGGCGAATCGAACCTGCGGCCGTCGGCGATGCTCACGCGCAACCTCGCGTCGATGGACGTCGAGGAGGCGATCCGCGGCAACCCGATCGACGCGGTCGTGCTGCTCGCCGGCTGCGACAAGACGACGCCCGCGCTGCTGATGGGCGCGGCGAGCTGCGACGTGCCGGCGATCGTCGTGTCGGGTGGCCCGATGCTGAACGGCAAGCTGGAAGGCAAGAACATCGGGTCGGGCACGGCCGTATGGCAGCTGCACGAAGCGCTGAAGGCCGGCGAGATCGACCTCCATCACTTCCTGTCGGCCGAAGCCGGCATGTCGCGCTCGGCCGGCACCTGCAACACGATGGGCACCGCGTCGACGATGGCGTGCATGGCCGAGGCGCTCGGCGTCGCGCTGCCGCACAACGCGGCGATTCCGGCCGTCGATTCGCGTCGCTACGTGCTCGCGCACATGTCGGGCATCCGCATTGTCGAGATGGCGCTCGAAGGGCTCGTGCTGTCGAAGGTGCTGACGCGCGCGGCGTTCGAGAACGCGATTCGCGCGAACGCGGCGATCGGCGGCTCGACCAATGCGGTGATCCACCTGAAGGCGATCGCGGGCCGCATCGGCGTGCCGCTCGAACTGGAAGACTGGATGCGCATCGGCCGCGACACGCCGACGATCGTCGACCTGATGCCGTCGGGGCGCTTCCTGATGGAGGAGTTCTATTACGCGGGCGGCCTGCCGGCCGTGCTGCGCCGCCTCGGCGAAGGCGGGCTGCTGCCGCATCCGGACGCGCTGACGGTGAACGGCAAGTCGCTGTGGGACAACGTGCGCGAAGCGCCGAACTATGACGACGAAGTGATCCGCCCGCTCGACCGGCCGCTGATCGAGGACGGCGGCATCCGCATCCTGCGCGGCAACCTCGCGCCGCGCGGCGCGGTGCTGAAACCGTCGGCGGCGAGCCCCGAACTGCTCAAGCATCGCGGCCGCGCGGTGGTGTTCGAGAACCTCGACCACTACAAGGCGACGATCAACGACGAAGCGCTCGACATCGATGCGAGCTCGGTGATGGTGCTGAAGAACTGCGGGCCGCGCGGTTATCCGGGCATGGCCGAGGTCGGCAACATGGGACTGCCGCCGAAGCTGCTGCGCCAGGGTGTGAAGGACATGGTGCGGATTTCCGATGCGCGGATGAGCGGCACCGCATACGGTACGGTCGTGCTGCACGTCGCGCCGGAAGCGGCCGCCGGCGGACCGCTCGCGGCGGTGCGCAACGGCGACTGGATCGAGCTCGACTGCGAGGCCGGCACGCTGCATCTCGACATTCCGGACGACGAACTGCAGCGCCGCCTGTCGGATGTCGATCCGACCGCCGCGCCGGGCGTGGCCGGCCAGCTCGGCAAGGGCGGTTATGCGCGACTGTATATCGATCACGTGCTGCAGGCCGACGAGGGGTGCGACCTCGACTTCCTGGTCGGCACGCGCGGTGCGGACGTGCCGAGCCATTCGCATTGAGCGGCAGGCGGCGCGACGTGCGCCGCCGGTTGCGGACCTTCCCGGTCCGCGCTTCGTGAAACCGTGAACGCAAGACGGCCGGTCGCTACCAGGGCCGGCGCAGGACGCGAAACATGACATCGAGCAGCACGCCGCGTTACCGCGGCATCTTCCCCGTCGTCCCGACGACGTTTACCGATACCGGCGAGCTCGACCTCGCGAGCCAGAAGCGTGCGGTCGACTTCATGATCGATGCCGGCTCCGACGGGCTGTGCATCCTCGCGAACTTCTCCGAGCAGTTCGCGATCACCGACGACGAACGCGACGTGCTCACGCGCACGATCCTCGAACACGTCGCGGGCCGCGTGCCGGTGATCGTCACGACGTCGCACTACAGCACGCAGGTGTGCGCGGCACGCAGCCTGCGCGCGCGGCAGCTCGGCGCGGCGATGGTGATGACGATGCCGCCGTATCACGGCGCGACGTTCCGCGTGCCGGAAGCGCAGATCTTCGACTTCTATGCGCGCGTGTCCGACGCGATCTCGATCCCGATCATGATCCAGGACGCGCCCGCGAGCGGCACCGCGCTGTCCGCGCCGTTCCTCGCGCGGATGGCGCGCGAGATCGAGCAGGTCGCGTACTTCAAGATCGAGACGCCGGGCGCGGCGAACAAGCTGCGCGAGCTGATCCGGCTCGGCGGCGACGCGGTCGAAGGGCCGTGGGACGGCGAGGAGGCGATCACGCTGCTGGCCGATCTTCACGCGGGCGCGACCGGCGCGATGACGGGCGGCGGCTTTCCGGACGGCATCCGGCCGATCCTCGAAGCCTTCCGCGAAGGGCGGCACGACGACGCGTTCGCGCATTACCAGACATGGCTGCCGCTGATCAATCACGAGAACCGCCAGTCCGGGATCCTCACCGCGAAGGCGCTGATGCGCGAAGGCGGCGTGATCGCGTGCGAGCGGCCGCGGCATCCGATGCCGGAACTGCACCCGGACACGCGCGCGGAACTGCTCGCGATCGCGCGGCGGCTCGATCCGCTCGTGCTGCGCTGGGCGCACTGAGCGATTCGCGAAGGAGACACGCACGATGAGTGATCGGATTTCGCTGGGCGTCGTCGGGATCGGCAAGATCGCGCGCGACCAGCATCTGCCGGCGATTGCCGCCGAACCGGGCTTTGCGTTGACCGCATGCGCGAGCCGCCACGCGGAAGTCGCGGGCGTCCGCAACTATCAGGACCTGCGCGCGCTGCTGGCCGCCGAGCGCGAGCTCGACGCCGTGTCGCTGTGCGCGCCGCCCCAGGTGCGCTACGCACAGGCCCGCGCCGCGCTCGAAGCCGGCAAGCACGTGATGCTCGAGAAACCGCCGGGCGCGACGCTCGGCGAAGTGGCCGCGCTGGACGCGCTCGCGCGCGAACGCGGCCTCACGCTGTTCGCGACCTGGCATTCGCGCTGCGCGAGCGCGGTCGAGCCCGCGCGCGCATGGCTCGCGACGCGCACGATCCGCGCGGTGCAGGTGCGCTGGAAGGAGGACGTGCGGCGCTGGCATCCGGGGCAGCAGTGGATCTGGGAGCCGGGCGGCCTCGGCGTGTTCGATCCCGGCATCAACGCGCTGTCGATCGTCACGCGGATCCTGCCGCGCGAGCTCGTGCTGCGCGAGGCGACGCTGTTCGTGCCGAGCGACGTGCAGACGCCGATCGCGGCCGACCTCGACTGCGCGGATACCGACGGCGTGCCGGTACGCGCGGAATTCGACTGGCGGCACGGCCCCGTCGAGCAATGGGAGATCGCGGTCGACACGGCCGACGGCGTGCTCGCGATCAGCCGCGGCGGCGCGCAATTGTCGATCGCGGGCGAGCCGGTCGAGATCGGGCCGGAACGCGAGTATCCGGCGCTGTATGCGCACTTCCATGCATTGATCGCGCGCGGCGAAAGCGACGTCGACGTGCGGCCGCTGCGGCTCGTCGCCGACGCCTTCCTGTTCGGCCGGCGCGTGCAGACCGACGCGTTCGGCCGCTGAACCCGCGCGCGTCGGCACGACGCGCGTCCGACGAATCTTTACGGCACACATCACGGCACCCGCCGATACCAAGGAGACATCCCATGAACCGCACGACTCACACGATTCGCCGACATACCCTGCGCGCGCTCCTCGCCGCGCTCTGCATCGCGCCGCTCGGCATGCAGGGCGCCGCGCGCGCCGACGCGCCGCTGAAGATCGGTTTCCTCGTGAAGATGCCCGAGCAGGCGTGGTTCATCAACGAGCAGAACGCGGCGTCCGCGCTCGGCCAGAAGGAGAACTTCTCGGTCGTGAAGATCGGCACGCCGGACGGCGAGAAGGTGCTGGCCGCGATCGACAACCTCGGCTCGCAAGGCGCGCAGGGCTTCGTGATCTGCGCGCCGGACGTGCGTCTCGGGCCGGCGATCGCGTCCCGCGCGAAGCGCTACAACATGAAGTTCGTGACGGTCGACGACCAGCTCGTCGATTCGAGCGGCAAGCCGCTGCCGAACGTGCCGCACCTCGGGATGTCGGCGACCAAGATCGGCAACCAGGTCGGCCAGGCGATCGCCGACGAGATGAAGCGGCGCGGCTGGAAGCCCGAGGAAGTCGGCGCGCTGCGGATCACCAACTACGAGCTGCCGACCGCGAAGCTGCGCACCGACGGCGCGACGCAGGCGCTGCTCGCGAACGGCTTCCGCAAGGAGAACATCTTCGACGCGCCGCAGAAGACGACCGACGACGAAGGCGGCTTCAGCGCGGCGGCGCCGGTGCTCGCACGCCATCCGAACGTGAAGAAATGGGTCGTCTACGCGCTGAACGAGGAAACCGTGCTCGGCGCGGTGCGCGCGACCGAGCAGCTGCACATCCCGGCGGCCGACGTGATCGGCGTCGGCATCAACGGCGCGGGCGAGGCGTTCGCCGAATTCCAGAAGAAGGAGCCGACCGGTTTCTACGGGACGATCGCGGTCAGCTCGACCAACCACGGCAAGGACAGCACGCAGAACCTCGTCGACTGGATCCGCAACGGCAAGACGCCGCCGGCCGACACGCAGACGAGCGGCAAGCTGATGACGCGTGCGAACTGGCAGGCCGTGCGCGCCGAACTCGGTATCTGAGCGGGCGAGGCGAGAACGCGATGACGACGCAGACGATGACGGCCGTGCCCGGCCACGACGCCGAAGCGGGCACGCCGCCGGACGGCCCGCTGCTCGCGCTCGACGGCATCACCGTGACGTTCCCGGGCGTACGCGCGCTCGATGCGGTGTCGCTGTCGGTGCGCGCGGGCGAAGTGCACGGGCTGATGGGCGAGAACGGCGCGGGCAAGTCGACGCTGCTGAAGGTGCTGTCCGGCGTGAACCAGCCGCAGGCCGGCACGCTGACGCTGAACGGCACCGTCCAGCGCTTCGCGTCGACGCGCGCGGCGCTCGAGGCCGGCATCGCGATCATCTACCAGGAGCTGCATCTGGTGCCCGAGCTGACGGTCGCGGAGAACCTGATGCTCGGCCAATTGCCGAGCCGGCTCGGCGTGGTCGACGAGCGCACGCTCGCCGCGCGCGCTCGATGCGCTGGAGCGGCTCGGCGAGCGCATCGACCCGGGCATTCCGGTGAAGTATCTGTCGATCGGTCAGCGGCAGATGATCGAGATCGGCAAGGCGCTGATGCGCGATGCGCGCGTGATCGCGTTCGACGAGCCGACGAGTTCGCTGTCCGCGCGCGAAACCACGCAACTGTTCCGGATCATCCGCGCGCTGCGCGCGGAAGGGCGCGCGATCATCTACGTCACGCACCGGATGGAAGAGGTATACGAGCTGTGCGACCGCGTGACCGTGTTTCGCGACGGCCGCCGCATCGACACGTTCGATTCCGTCGCCGATCTCGACCGCGACCGGCTGATCGGCTGCATGGTCGGCCGCGCGATCGAGGACGTCTACGGCTATCGCCCGCGCACGGCCGGCGACGTGCTGATCGAGGCGAAAGGGCTGGCGGGGCCTGGCCTGGCGGAACCCGTGTCGTTTACCGCGCGGCGCGGCGAGATCGTCGGCTTCTTCGGGCTCGTCGGCGCGGGCCGCTCGGAGCTGATGAAGCTGCTGTACGGCGCGGTGCGCCCGAGCGCGGGGCACGTCGAGCTGAACGGGAAACGCGTCGCATTCGGGAGCCCGCGCGACGCGGTGCGCGCCGGCATCGCGCTGTGCCCGGAAGACCGCAAGCAGGAAGGCATCGTCGCGATCGCGTCGGTGGCCGACAACCTGAACATCAGCGCGCGCCGCCATTTCAGCCCGGCACGCGTGCTGCTCGACGGGCGGCGCGAGCGCGAGCTTGCACAAAGCTACATCGAGCGGCTCGCGATCAAGACCCGCGACGGCGACACGCCGATCGGCGCGCTGTCGGGCGGCAACCAGCAGAAGGTCGTGCTCGCGCGCTGGCTGGCCGAGCGCATCGACGTGTTCCTGATGGACGAGCCGACGCGCGGCATCGACGTCGGCGCGCGCGCGGAAATCTACAACCTGTTCTACGAACTCGCGGAAGCGGGCCGCACGGTGATCCTCGTGTCGAGCGATCTGGCCGAGGTGATCGGCGTGTCGGACCGCATCGTCGTGATGAAGGAAGGACGGATCGCGGGCGAGGTCGCGAAGGCGCATGCGACGCCCGACACGCTGATCAAGCTCGCGCTGCCGCGCTAGCGGCGAGCAGTCAACCGGAAAGCAACCGATATGAGCCAGGCAATGCAACCCCAACGCACTTCCCCGTCCCCCGATGCCGCCGCCGTGCCCGCACGCGCGCGCGGCGGCGTGTGGCAACTGATCAACCGCTCCGGCATCGTGATGGTGTTTCTCGTGCTGTTCGCGGTGCTGTCGTTGACCGTGCCGGACTTTCTCACGCCGCGCAACATCCAGGGCCTCCTGCTGTCGGTCACGCTGATCGGTTCGATCGCGGTGACGATGATGTTCGTGCTCGCGCTCGGCGAGGTCGACCTGTCGGTCGCGTCGATCGTCGCGTTTTCCGGCGTCGTCGCGTCGACGCTGATCACCGCGACGCACAGCGTCGTGCTCGGTATCGCGGCCGGCGTGCTCGCGGGCGGCGCGGTCGGGCTCGTGAACGGCGTGCTGATCGCGCGCTACAGGATCAATTCGCTGATCGTCACGCTCGCGATGATGGAAGTCGTGCGCGGGCTCGCGTTCATCACGTCGAACGGCGACGCGGTGATGATCTCCGAGGAGCGCTTCTTCGATCTCGGCGGCGGGTCGTTCCTCGGCATCTCGTATCCGATCTGGAGCAACATCGTCGGTTTCGTCGTGTTCGGCTTCCTGCTGCGCAAGACGGTGTTCGGCAAGAACGTGCTGGCCGTCGGCGGCAACGGCGAGGCCGCGCTGCTCGCGGGGCTGCCGGTGATGCGCATCAAGATCACGGTGTTCGTGCTGCAGGGGCTCGTGACCGGCTTCGCCGGCGTGATGCTCGCGTCGCGCATGAGCCTCGGCGACCCGAAGACGTCGGTCGGCCTCGAACTCGGCGTGATTTCCGCGTGCGTGCTCGGCGGCGTGTCGCTGACGGGCGGCGTCGCGACGATCTCCGGCGTGCTGGTCGGCGTGCTGATCATGGGCGCGGTGCAGGATGCGATGAGCCTGCTGAACGTGCCGACCTTTTACCAATATCTGATACGCGGCGGAATTCTGTTGCTCGCGGTGCTGTTCGACCAGTATCGTCGCAACCAGCGGCGCGCGATGAAGATCTGACCGGCAGCGCGGCCGCCCGCGAACGCGACGGTCATTCGCGACAGATATCGGGAGACGGCATGCAACAGACTCATCCGGCCGCGCACGCGACGCTGCTGGCAGACACCCGCAACACGCTCGGCGAAGGCGCGACGTGGTGCGACAAGGCCCGCGCGCTGTACTGGGTGGACATCGAGGGCGCGCAACTGTGGCGCTGCCGCGCGGACGGCACCGACCTCACGCCGTGGGCGATGCCCGAGCGGCTCGCGTGCTTCGCGCTGACCGACGATCCGGACGTGCTGCTCGTCGGGCTCGCCACGCATCTCGCGTTCTTCGACCTGCGCAGCGGCGCGTTCACGCGGATCGTCGACGTCGAGCCCGATCTGCCGACGCGCCTGAACGACGGGCGCTGCGATCCGTCCGGCGCGTTCGTGTTCGGGATGAAGGACGAAGGCGCCGAGCCGCCGCGCGCGGTCGGCGGGTTCTACCGGCTCAATGCGGACCTCACGCTCGAACGGCTCGCGTTGCCGCCGGCCGCGATCGCGAACAGCATCGCGTTTTCGCCGGACGGCTCGACGATGTACTTCTGCGATTCGCTGGTGCGCGAGATTTTCGCGTGCGATTACCGTGCGGGCGGCGACGTTGCGAACGTGCGGCCGTTCGCGCGGCTGACCGATGCGGACGGCGACCCGGACGGCTCGACGACCGATCGCGACGGCGGGCTGTGGAACGCGCAGTGGGGCGGCCGGCGGGTGGTGCGCTACGGGCCGGACGGGATCGAGACCGATCGCGTCGACGTGCCGACCGCGCAGCCGAGCTGCGTCGCCATCGACGGTGAAGGCCGGTTGTACGTGACGAGCGCACGCGTCGGGCTCGGCGACGATGCGCTGGCGAACGATGCCGCCGCCGGCGGCGTGTTCGTCGCCCGGACCGGCTACGCGGGGCTGCCGACCGCGCGGTTCTTGGGCAAGCCCGCGAACTGAGCGCGCCGGTGCGGCGGGTGCGGGCGGCGGCGCGGTCGGTCGGGCCGCCACGCGCTGCCGGCCGCCGTCACGGCCGGACGGGTCACGACTGCCGCGCGGCCTGCAGCCCCAGCAACGCGACCGCGTTGTCTTTCAAAATCAGCGAATGCACGTCGGGCCGGAAGCCGGCGCCCTGAAAATCCTCGAGCCAGCGGTCCGGCCGGATCAGCGGAAAGTCGGACGCGAACAGCACCTTGTGCCTGAGCAGCGTGTTCGCGTATTTCACCAGCTCGGGCGAGAAGTACTTCGGCGACCATCCCGACAGGTCGATGTAGACGTTCGGCTTGTGCAGCGCGATCGACAGCGCCTGCTCCTGCCATGGCCATGAAGGGTGCGCGATCACGATCTTCATGTCCGGGAAGTCGACCGCGACGTCGTCGAGGTGAATCGGTTCGGAATACTTCAGACGCAGCCCGCCGCCGCCGTGCATCCCCGATCCCATCCCCGAATGCCCGCTGTGGAATACGGCCGGCAATCCGTATTCCGCGATCACCTCGTAGATCGGGTAGGCGAGCCTGTCGTTCGGGAAGCATCCCTGCATCGTCGGGTGGAACTTGAAGCCCTTCACGCCGTGCTCGTCGATCAGGCGGCGCGCCTCGCGCGCGCCGAAGCGGCCCTTGTGCGGGTCGATGCTCGCGAACGCGATCATCACGTCGGCGTTGTCCCGCGCGAATTGCGCGATTTCCTCGTTCGGAATGCGCCGCCGGCCGATGTTCGTCTCGCAGTCGACGGTGAACATCACGAAGCCGATCCGGCGCTCGCGGTAATACGCGATCGTCTCCGGAATGGTCGGCCGACGGCCCTGCTTCAGCACGGTGCCGAAGTACTTGTCGGCCGCGTCGTCGAATGCCTTCGCGAACAGGTCCGGCGGCTGGCAGCACGACACCTCGGCATGCACGTGCGTGTCGATGGCGATCAGGTTGTCGATGTCCAAGCGTGTCTCCTCATGTCGTGATTCGTCGGCCGGCACGGCGCGAAATCGGCTGTCCGGGCCCGTTTAGGGGTTTGTCCGGAGCCGCTTCCATTCTACTTTACATATCAGGTTACCTGATAGTAAATTGGTCGCGAGTCGCACAGGGCGGCATCGTCATTGGAGAACGAAAATGGGTTACGAAGGGCGCTGGAAAACGGTGAAGGTCGAGGTCGAGGGCGGGATCGCATGGGTGACGCTGAACCGTCCGGACAAGCGCAACGCGATGAGCCCGACGCTGAACGCGGAGATGATCGACGTGCTGGAGGCGATCGAACTCGATGCCGAGGCGCAGGTGCTCGTGCTGACCGGCGAGGGCGACGCCTGGACGGCCGGGATGGACCTGAAGGAATATTTCCGCGAAGTCGACGCGGGCCCGGAAATCCTGCAGGAAAAGATTCGCCGCGACGCGAGCCGCTGGCAGTGGCAATTGCTGCGCATGTATGCGAAGCCGACGATCGCGATGGTCAACGGCTGGTGCTTCGGCGGCGGCTTCTCGCCGCTCGTCGCGTGCGACCTCGCGATCGCGGCCGACGAAGCGGTGTTCGGCCTGTCGGAAATCAACTGGGGCATCCCGCCGGGCAACCTCGTCAGCAAGGCGATGGCCGACACCGTGGGCCATCGCCAGGCGCTCTACTACATCATGACCGGCGACACCTTCACCGGCCCGCAGGCCGCGCAGATGGGGCTCGTCAACAAAAGCGTGCCGCGCGCGCAGCTGCGCGACGAGGTGCGCGCGCTGGCCGCGAAGCTGCTCGACAAGAATCCGGTCGTGATCCGTAACGCGAAGCACGGCTTCAAGCGTTGCCGCGAGCTGACCTGGGAGCAGAACGAAGACTACCTGTACGCGAAGCTCGACCAGGCGAACTACCGCGATCCGGAAGGCGGGCGCGAGCAGGGCCTCAAGCAGTTCCTCGACGACAAGAGCATCAAGCCGGGCCTGCAGGCGTACAAGCGCTGACGCGCGCCGCCGCACGCAACCGGATCCGAGTGGAGACACGGAAATGCACGAAGTGAGTTTGTTGATCGACGGCGTGTCGCGCGGCGCGTCGGACGGCGGGACCTTCGACCGGATCGATCCGGCGACGGGACAGGTGGCGTCGCGCGCCGCCGCGGCGACGCTTGCCGACGCGGACGCCGCGGTCGCGGCAGCGGCGCGCGCATTCCCCGCATGGGCCGCGCTCGCGCCGACCGAGCGCCGTCGGCGGCTGCTCGCGGCGGCCGACCGGATGGACGCGCGCGCGGGCGAATTCATCGAAACCGGCCGCGCGGAAACCGGTGCGATGGCGAACTGGTACGGCTTCAACGTGATGCTCGCGGCGAACATGCTGCGCGAGGCGGCCGCGATGACCACGCAGATCGACGGCGCGGTGATCCCGTCGGACGTGCCCGGCAGCCTCGCGATGGCCGTGCGCCAGCCGTGCGGTGTCGTGCTCGGGATCGCGCCGTGGAATGCGCCGGTGATTCTCGCGACCCGTGCGCTCGCGATGCCGCTCGCCTGCGGCAACACGGTGGTGCTGAAGGCGTCGGAGGGGTGTCCGGGCGTGCACCGACTGATCGGCAGCGTGCTGCACGACGCAGGGCTCGGCGACGGCGTGGTCAACGTGATCACGCATGCGCCGCGGGACGCGCCGGCGATCGTCGAGCGGCTGATCGCGAACCCGGCGGTGCGCCGCGTGAACTTCACCGGTTCGACACGCGTCGGCCGCATCGTCGCGACGCTCGCCGCGCAGCACCTGAAGCCGGCGCTGCTTGAACTCGGCGGCAAGGCGCCGGTGCTCGTGCTCGACGACGCCGATCTCGACGCGGCGGTCGAGGCGGTCGCCTTCGGCGCGTTCTTCAACCAGGGGCAGATCTGCATGTCGACCGAGCGCGTGATCGTCGATCGCAAGGTTGCCGATGCGTTCGTCGAACGGCTCGTCGCGAAGGCACGCACGCTGAAGGCCGGCAACCCGGCCGCGCCGGGCGTCGTGCTGGGCACGCTCGAAAGCGCGGCCGCCGCGCGGCGGATCGCGGCGATGGTGGACGACGCGCGCGCGCACGGCGCCGCGCTGCCGCTCGGCTGTGAAGTCGACGGCGCGGTGATGCAGCCGACGATCGTCGACGGTGTCACGCGCGACATGCAGCTGTATGCGGACGAATCGTTCGGGCCGGTGGTGATCGTGCAGCGCGTCGACGGCGACGCCGCCGCGCTCGCGGCCGCGAACGACAGCGAGTACGGGCTGTCGGCGGCGGTGTTCAGCCGCGATATCGCGCGCGCGATGCAGGTCGCGAAGCAGATCGAATCGGGCATCTGCCACATCAACGGGCCGACGGTGCACGACGAGGCGCAGATGCCGTTCGGCGGCGTGAAGGCAAGCGGCTACGGCCGGTTCGGCAGCAAGGCGTCGATCGCCGAGTTTACCGACCTGCGCTGGATCACGGTCCAGACCACGCCGCGTCACTACCCGATCTGAGCAGTTCCGGGCGCCGCGGCGCCCCCGTTAAGACAACGACACAATGAAGTCTCCGCCCGGCGCGCGTACGCGCGCGGGGCGGAACCGACCGGAGACAGAACTTGGATGCGGATCCGACCCAACTGCGCGACGCGGCTGCCGCACAGCGCGTTCCCGCCGGCTATCGCCCCGTGGCGATCGGCACGGCACCGCCGGAGATCGTGCAACGCGACGGCTGCTGGACCTTGCGCGCGACGACCCCGCTCGGCGCGTACCCGCACCGGCTGACCGACCGGCTCGCGAGCGGCGCGCGCGCGCATCCGGACCGCTGGCTGGTCGCGCGGCGCGGGCCCGACGGTACGTGGATCGGCATCACGTATGCGCAGATGCTCGAGCGCGCCCGCGCGATCGGCCAGGCGCTGCTCGATCGCGGGCTGTCGGCCGAGCGGCCCGTCGCGATCCTGTCGGGCAACGACCTCGAACATCTGCAACTCGCGTTCGGCGCGATGTGGGCCGGCATTCCGCATGCGCCGCTGTCGCCCGCGTATTCGCTCGTGTCGAGCGATTACGGCAAGCTGCGCCACGCGCTCGCCGTGCTCACGCCGGGGCTGGTCTTCGCGTCGGACGGCGCGGCGTTTCGTGCCGCGCTCGACGCAGCGGTGCCGCCTGATGTCGAGCGCGTGGTCGTGTCGGCACCCGACGGGATGGACGGCGTCACGCGTTTCTCGTCGCTGCTCGACACGACACCGGGCAGCGTCGATGCCGCGCACGGTGCGATCACCGGCGACACGATCGCGAAATTCCTGTTCACGTCGGGGTCGACACGGCTGCCCAAGGCGGTGCCGACCACGCACCGGATGCTGTGCAGCAACCAGCAGATGCTGCTCGAGACGTTTCCGCAGTTCGGTCTGGAGCCGCCGGTACTGGTCGACTGGCTGCCGTGGAATCACACGTTCGGCGGCAGCCATAACGTCGGCATCGCGCTGTACAACGGCGGCACGCTGTACATCGACGACGGCAAGCCGGTCGCCGGCAAGTTCGGCGAGACGCTGCGCAACCTGCGCGACATCGCGCCCACCGTGTATTTCAACGTGCCGAAGGGCTGGGAAGAGCTGACCGCGGCGCTCGAGACGGATGCCGCGCTGCGCGAAACCTTCTTTTCGCGCGTGAAGATGTATTTCTTCGCGGGCGCCGGACTGTCGCAGGCCGCGTGGGACCGGCTCGAGCGCGTGACGCTCGCGCACTGCGGCGAGCGCATCCGGATCATGGCGGGCCTCGGGATGACCGAGGCCGCGCCATCGTGCATGTTCACCACCGGGCCGATGTCGGGAGCCGGCTACATCGGCCTGCCCGCGCCCGGCTGCGACGCGAAGCTGGTGCCGGTCGACGGCAAGCTCGAGGCGCGCTTTCGCGGGCCGAACGTGATGGCCGGTTATTGGCGCGCGAGCGGCGACGACGCGCGCGAGGTATTCGACGAGGAGGGCTACTACCGCAGCGGCGATGCCGTGCGTTTCGTCGATCCCGCGCGACCGGAGATCGGCCTGATGTTCGACGGGCGCATCGCGGAGGATTTCAAACTGTCGTCCGGCACCTTCGTGAGCGTCGGGCCCATGCGCGCGCGGATCGTATCGAACGGCGCGCCGTACGTGCAGGACGCGGTCGTCACGGGGATGAACCGCGACGACGTCGGCGTGATGATCTTCCCGCGCATCGACGATTGCCGTCGCCTGGCCGGCGCGGCACCGGATGCCGATGTGCGCACCGTCCTGCAGGCGCCCGCGGTGCGAGCGTTCTTCGCGGACCTGCTCGAGCGCCTGAACCGCGACGCGACCGGCAGCGCGACGTTCGTCACGCGGCTGTGCGTGCTCGATACGCCGCCTTCGCTCGATCTCGGCGAAGTCACCGACAAGGGCTCGATCAACCAGCGTGCGGTGCTCATGCACCGTGCGGCGGTGGTCGACGGGATGTACGAGCCGGGCGCGGCCGACGCGGGCGTGATCGTCGCCGGCACGGCGTACCGGGCATGAGGTGCGCGCGATGAGCAACGCGTATTGCGCGCCGTTGCGCGACATGCTGTTCGTGATCGGCGAATGGCTCGATGCGCCGGCGCTGTGGCGCCGCGTGCCCGACTGGGCGGAGCTCGACCTGTCGACCGCCGGGCAGGTGCTCGACGAAGCCGCCCGCTTCGTGGTCGAACGCATCGCGCCGCTCGATTCGACCGGCGATCTCGAGGGCTGCCGGTTCGACGGTACCGGAGTGACGATGCCGGCGGGCTTTCGCGATGCGTACCGCGACTACGTCGACGCCGGCTGGCCGACGCTGGCGCTCGACGCCGATTGCGGCGGCCAGGGGCTGCCGCATCTGCTCGACGTCGCGCTGCAGGAGATGCTCGCGGGGGCGAACCATGCGTGGCTGATGTCGCCGGGGCTCACGCACGGCGCGGTGGCGTGCCTGCGCGCGCACGGCGGCGAGCGCCTGAAGCGCGACGTGCTGCCGAGGATCGCGAGCGGCGAGTGGCTGACGACGATGTGCATCACCGAGCCGCAGGCGGGCAGCGATCTCGGCCTGCTGCGCACGCAGGCAGTGCCGGACCCGGCCGCCGACGGCTACCGGATCAGCGGCAGCAAGCTGTTCATCACCGGCGGCGAGCACGATCTGACCGACAACATCGTGCACCTCGTGCTCGCGCGGCTGCCCGATGCGCCGGCGGGAACGAAGGGGCTGTCGCTGTTTGTCGTGCCGAAGTGGCTCGACGCGCCGGGCGGCCGCGTGCGCAACGGCGTCTGGTGCGACGGCGTCGAGAAGAAGATGGGGCTGAAGGCCAGCCCGACCTGCACGATGCGTTTCGACGCGGCCGCGGGCTGGCTCGTCGGCGAGCCGCATCGCGGGCTCGCATCGATGTTCGTGATGATGAACGCGGCGCGCCTGCAGGTCGCCATGCAGGGTGTCGGGCATGCGCAGAGCGCATGGCAGGCCGCGTCGGCCTATGCGCGCGAGCGCGTGCAGGGCAGGGCGGCGCCGATCGCGCAACACGCCGCGATCCGCCGCATCCTGCTCGATGCGCAGGCGATCGTCGAAGGCGAGCGCGCGATCGGCTACTGGATCGCGCACTGGCTCGACGTCGCCGCGCACGATCCGCAGCCGCCGGCGCGGCTCGCGGCGTCGCGGCTGGCATCGTTGCTCACGCCGGTTGCCAAGGCGTTCTTCACCGCGAACGGCTTCGCGGCCGCGTCGAACGCGCTGCAGGTATTCGGCGGCTACGGTTACGTTCACGAATACGGGATCGAACAGACGGTGCGCGATTGCCGCGTGTCGATGCTGTACGAAGGGACCAACGAGATCCAGGCGATCGATCTGCTGGTGCGCAAGGTGCTGGGGGATCGCGGCGAGGCGCTGCACGCGCTGCTCGAGTTGATTCGCACGGAAGCCGCGCAGGGCGTCCAGGCGGCAGCGGACGAGCGGGCGAGGGGCGCCGCGGCGCGCGTCGCCACGCTGTGCGCGGAGCTCGAGCGCGTGACGGCCGGCGTGATCCGCGCGAGCGAGCACGATCCGGATCTGCCCTACCGGGTCGCGGACGACTATCTCGCGCTGGTCGGCTGGCTGCTGCTCGCGTTCGCGTGGGCGCGCACGCTGCGCATCGTCGGCGATTCGCCGGGAGACGATTCGTTCCGTGCCGGCAAGCGCGCGGTCGGCACCTACTTCTTCGACTATCCGCTCGCGGCGTTCGCACACCGGCTCGCGCTGGTGGACGCGGGCTGCCGCGCGGCGTTGCCGGTTGCCGCGGCATAAGGTTTGTCCGAGCCGGGCGTGGATGGCCCGGGGCGGCTCGCCGGCCGGCACGAGCCGCCGTGCGGGCCGATATACGGGCCGATAGACGGACCGCGTGAGGTAAGATGGCCCGCGATCCTCCTTCCGACACGTTCATGAGTTCGACACCCGTCAAACCGGCCGGCACGAAACGCACGGCCCGCGCCAGCGAAGCCAGGCCGCGCATGCGTTCGCAGCAGCGGCTTACCTACCTGATCGGCAATCTCGACCGGCTGCTGCGCCGCCAGATGAGCGATGCGCTCGCGCCGCTCGGTGTGACGCTCGCGCAGTACACGGCGCTGTCGGTGCTCGAGGCGCGCGGCGCGCTGTCCAATGCGCAACTCGCGGTGCGCTCGTTCATCACGCCGCAATCCGCGAACGAAGTGATGGTTGCGATGGCCGCCCGCGGCTTCGTGACGCGCGAGGCCGATCCCAGCCATGGCCGCGTGATCCTGCTGCGTCTGACCGACGAGGGCTCGGCAATCCTGCGCGACTGCGAGCGGGTGCTGCGGCCGCTCGAGCGCCGGATGCTCGGGGACGACGTGAACGCCGACGACGTCGAGCAGGTTCACCGCACGCTCGAGCTGTTCGTGCGCAACCTGCGCGACTGAGCACGCCGCCGCGTCTTTCGTTCCGGTTTCTCCGGCCGCGCCGGGCCACGCCGCGGCGTGGCCCGGGTTGCGAACGGGTTGCGGGTTAACACCGCGCTCGCGACACTTGAAATATCAGGTTACCTGTTATTAAATCATCCCGTCCCTCGACGGGATTTTCTTTCGGGTTATTAATCAGGCTACCTGATAAAGTAACGAGACCCGATCACGATAAAGCAAGGACACCGCGCATGCGTTCCGCGTATGCCGCGCGAGTCACGGTTAGGAGACGACATGGATACTTCCGTTGCCGCAAGGCCGGCCGTCGCGACGACGCTCGGCCTGTGTTTCGCGATCGCATTGCTCGAGGGGCTCGACCTGCAGTCGGTCGGCGTCGCGGCACCGCGCATGGCCCACGAATTCGGGCTCTCGGTTTCACAGATGGGACTCGCGTTCAGCGCGGGCACGTTTGGCCTGCTGCCGGGCGCGATGCTCGGCGGCTGGCTGGCCGACCGGATCGGCCGCAAGCACGTGCTGATCGCGTCGGTCTGCCTGTTCGGGCTGCTGTCGATCGCGACCGCGCAGGTGTCGAGCTTCGCGATGCTGGTCGCCGTTCGCGCGCTGACCGGCCTCGGCCTCGGCGGCGCGATGCCGAACCTCATTGCATTGTCGTCGGAAGCGGTCGACGCACGCTCGCGCAGCAGCGCGGTGGCCGTGATGTATTGCGGGATTCCGTTCGGCGGCGTGATCGCGTCGCTGATCGGCGTGCTGCTCGCAGGCGACACCGAATGGCGGCACATTTTCTATGTCGGAGGCGTCGGCCCGCTGCTGCTCGCGCCGCTGCTGCTCGCCCTGCTGCCCGAATCGCGTGCGTTCCTCGACGTCAGCGCATCGGGCGCGGCGCGCCCCAGCGTCGGACAGACGCTGTTCGGCGGCTCGCGCACCGGCACGACGCTGGCGTTGTGGCTCAGCTACTTCTGCACGCTGATCGTGCTGTATTTCCTGCTGAACTGGTTGCCGTCGCTGATGGCCGCGAAGGGGCTCGCGCGCAGCCAGGCCGGGATCGTGCAGATCTTCTTCAACATCGGCAGCGGCCTCGGCGTGCTCGGCATCGGCATGTCGATGGACCGCTTGCGTCCGTCGCGCGTGGTCGGCGGCATGTACGCGGGGATCGTGCTGTCGCTTGCCGCGCTGGCGATCGCGCCCGGACTCCTGTGGCTGTCCGCCGCCGCGTTCGCGGCCGGGATGTTCGTCGTCGGCGGCCAGTCGGTGCTGTATGCGCTGGCCGCGATCTATTACCCCACCGCGATGCGTGGCACCGGCGTCGGCTCCGCCGTTGCCGTTGGCCGCCTCGGCTCGGTGGTCGGGCCGCTCGCCGCCGCCGAGCTGCTCGCAATGGGCCGCAGCGCGCCCGTCGTGATCGGCGCGAGCATCCCTGTCACGCTCGTCGCGGCCGTCGCCGCGCTGCTGCTGATCCGCCGCCCGCAGGCGGACGACTGAGGTTTCGCTTTTTTCGATACGCGCCGTCAGAGCGCGCCATTCAACATGGTCTGGAGACGCAACGATATGAAGACGAAGACAAGGAACGGCCTGCTGGCCGCCGGCGCATGCTGCGCGCTCGCCGCAACCGGCGCACACGCGCAGTCGAGCGTGACGCTGTACGGGATCATCGACACGGGCGTGGAGTTCGTGTCGCACGCGAACGCGGCCGGCGATCACGTGGTGCGCATGCCGGGCGTGACGGGCGAGCTGCCGTCGCGCTGGGGGCTGCGCGGCACGGAGGATCTCGGCGGCGGTTATCAGGCGGTGTTCACGCTCGAAAGCGGCTTCAACGTGCGCGGCGGCGATCTCGGCCAGGGCGGCCGGCTGTTCGGCCGGCAGGCGTTCGTCGGGCTGAAGGGCGGCTTCGGCACGCTCGCGTTCGGCCGCCAGTACACGATGACCTACCTCGCGCTGCAGGGCGCGGACATCATCGGCCCCGACATCTACGGGCTCGGCTCGTTCGACGCCTACGTGCCGAACGGCCGCGCCGACAACGCGGTGACCTACCTCGGCACCTATCGAGGCGTGACGCTCGGCGCCGCGTATTCGTTCGGCCGCGACGGCGCGGGCACCGGCAACTCGCCGGGGCAGGGGACGTGCGCCGGGCAGGTGCCGGGCGATGCCACCCAGTGCCGCAACTGGTCGGTGATGCTCAAGTACGACAGCGCGTATTTCGGCGCGGCAGCGTCGTACGAGGAACAGCGCGGCGGCACCGGCGCGGCCGCCAACTTCTTCGACGGCATCGCCCCCGTCGCCTTCACCAGCAGCGGCGGCAAGGATGCCCGCACGCACGTGAGCGCGTACGCGCAGGCCGCCGGCGCGCGGATCGGCGCGGGCTGGATCGGGCGGCGCGTGTCGACCGGTTCGCCGGCCGCGCCCGGCGCGCATTCGGACCTGTTCTTCGTCGGCGCGTCGTATGCGGTGAAGCCCGATTTCGTCGTCGACGGCGAAGGCTACCGGATCGTCAACACCGCGCACGACACGCGCGCGACGATGGCGACGCTGCGCGCGACCTATCTGCTGACCAAGCGCACGGCCGTCTATGCGCAATCGTCGTATCTGTGGAACAGCGCGCACGCACGCTACGCGGTCAGCGGCGGCGGGCCCGGCACGACGCCGGGCGAAGGGATGGGGCAGCTCGGCGCGATGGTCGGCGTGCGGCACATGTTCTGATCCGGCAGCCAGACAAACGGGAGATATCTTGAACAGGAAATCTGCATTCCTCTGCATCGCGCCGCTCTCCGCGGCGGCCATGCTCGCCGGTTGCGGTGGCGACGACTCGGTCAGTTCCACGCCGACCCACCTGAGCGCCGCGACGCCGGCCGCGATGGCGCAGACCTGCGACGCGCTTGCCGCGAAGCTCGCGTATGCGAACACGTCGTTCACGTCGGTGACGACCGCGGCCGCCGGCGCGCTGACGGTGGCCGGCAAGCCGATCGCCGAGCACTGCGTGATCGAAGGGAAGATGAACGAGCGCGTGAGCGCGGTGGACGGCAAGACCTATGCGATCGGCTTCGAGATGCGCTTGCCGAAAGCGTGGAACGGCCGCTTCTTCTACCAGGCGAACGGCGGGCTCGACGGCAACGTCGTGACAGCGACCGGCGAGATCGGCGGCGGCGGGCCCCTGACCGACGCGCTGAACCAGGGTTTCGCGGTGATCAGCTCGGATTCCGGGCACAGCGCCGCGCAGAACCCGCTGTTCGGCCTCGATCCGCAGGCGCGGATCGACTACGGCTACGGCGCGGTCGATGCGCTCACGCCGATGGCGAAGCAGGTGATCCGGCTCGCGTACGGCAAGGCGCCCGATCGCAGCTATTTCGGCGGCTGCTCGAACGGCGGCCGTCACGCGATGGTCACCGCCGTGCGCAACCCGGCCGACTACGACGGCATCATCGCGGGCGATCCGGGTTTCCATCTGCCGAAGGCGGCGATCGGCGAGATGTACGGCGCGCAGCAGTTCGCGAAGATCGCGTCGGCGACCGGCGCGAACGGGCTGCCGGATATCCGCAGCGGCTTCAACGATGCGGAGCGGCAGTTCGTTGGCGCGAAGATCCTCGAGAAATGCGATGCGCTCGACGGCGCGGCCGACGGGATGGTGCAGGACGTCGCCGCGTGCCAGGCGCATTTCAGCGTCGAGGCCGATATCCCGACCTGCGCGAACGGCACCCGCACGGGCGCCTGCCTCACGCCCGCGCAGAAGACCGCGCTGGAGAACGTGTTCACGGGGGCGCGCAACAGCGCGGGCACGGCGCTCTACGCGAGCTTTCCGTACGATCCGGGCGTGGCCGGCGGCGGCTGGGCCGCGTGGAAGCAGTCGAATTCGGTCTCGCTCGATCCGGCCGCGATGGCGTTCACGTTCATGACGCCGCCGAAAACCGCCGCGGCGCTCGCGAACCTGCCTGGTTTCGCGCTCGGCTTCGACATGGACAACGATGCACCGGCGATCTTCGCGACGAACGGCGTGTACACGCAATCTTCATGGTCGTTCATGACGCCGCCCGACGAGACGAACCTGTCCGCGCTGAAGGCGCGCCGCGCGAAGCTGCTCGTCTATCACGGCACGGGCGACCCGGTGTTCTCGTTCAACGATACGCGCGACTGGTATGCGAAGGTCGCGCAGGCGAACGGCGGCGATGCGTCGGATTTCGCGCGGTTCTATCCGGTGCCGGGGATGAACCACTGTTCGGGCGGGCCGGCGGCCGACCAGTTCGACATGCTGACGCCGCTCGTCGCGTGGGTCGAGCAGGGCCAGGCGCCTGCCGCGATCGTGGCCGCCGCGCGCGACACGACCAACGCGGTGCCGAATGCGGACGTGCCTGCCTCGTGGGGCGCGGGACGCACGCGGCCGTTGTGCCCGTATCCGCAGGTCGCGCGCTACAACGGCTCGGGCGACGTGAATTCGGCGGCGAGCTTCAGTTGTCGTTGACGTAGCCGTCGACGGGAAGCGGCCGGCGCGGGCAGTCTCGCGCCGGCCGTTTCATTTTTGCCGGCAGGCGCGTACTTACTCGCCGAGATCGAGCGGCACGTCGAGCCCGACCTTCACGCGGCTCATGCTCACCAGCGTCTTGAACCGCTTCACGTTGTTGTTCGCGAAGAACAGCTCGCGCGTGAGCGCGTTGTACTGATCCATGTTGCGCACCGCGAGGATCAGCACGAAATCCCATTCCCCCGTCACGTAGTAGCACTGCTGGATCTGCGGGCAGCGCTCGAACGCGCGCTTCATCGCATCGAGCTGATCGATCTGCTCGCTCTCGACCTCGACGTTCACGACGATCGTCAGCGGATGGTCGACCTTGTCCGGCGCGATCACGGCCGTATAGCGCTCGATCACGCCGTCTTCCGCGAGGCGCTTCAGCCGCCGGTTCACGGCGGCGGTCGACAGGTTGACGCGCGCGCCGAGCTCGGCCTGCGGCGTGTGCGCGTCGCGCTGCAGCTCCGCCAGCAGCTTGCGGTCGAACGCATCGAGTGGGGTCGTCATGATCGCGCGTGAGCCCTCGAAAGAATGAGAAATTTTTGCGTTGAAGCCGTCGATTTGGCGATTTTATTGACCGGTCCGCGCAATATTATTTTTCGAACCGACGGCGAGCGCAACTGGCGCTCGCCCGATCCGACCCACCCGACGGACCGCCCGCGCGGTCCTGCCCCCGGAGCCTTTCGCCATGCTGATCGCCAACCCGCGCGCGTCGCGCACCGCCTATCCGAACGCGCTGCGTCGCGTGATGAACATCGCATCGGCCGACGAAAGCGGCGCATGGCTGTCGCACTGGCCGCTCGTCGGCAACGCGCGCACGCCGCTGCGCGCGCTGCCCGATCTTGCCGCGCGGCTCGGCGTCGCGAGCGTCCGCGTGAAGGACGAGTCGTGCCGCTCGCCGCTCGGCAGCTTCAAGGCGCTCGGCGCGCCGATCGCGCTGGTGCGGCTCGTGAAGCGGCTGCGGCGCACGCGGGATCTCGAGCCACGCGGGCTCGTCACCGGCGCGTACGCGGCGGAGCTGGCCGACCTGACGGTGATCAGCGCGACCGACGGCAACCACGGCCGGGCGCTGGCCGCCGCCGCGCGCGCGATCGGCTGCGGCTGCGTGATCGTGCTGCACGCGAACGTCGACGCCGAGCGCGAACGCGCGATCGCGGCGTACGGCGCGCGGATCGTGCGCATCGCGGGGAACTACGACGAATCGGTCGTCTGCGCGGCGCAGCTCGCGCAGGCGAACGGCTGGCATGTCGTGTCGGACACGTCGTACGACGGCTACGAAGCGATTCCGCGCGACGTGATGCAGGGTTACGGCGTGATCGCCGCCGAAGCGGCCGCGCAGGCGGCGCAGGACGACGGGCGACCGTTCACGCACGTGTTCCTGCAGGGCGGCGTGGGCGGCCTCGCCGCGGGCGTCGCGAGTTATCTCTGGGAACGCGACGGCGTGCGGCGGCCGCGCTTCGTCGTCGTCGAGCCGCGCCAGGCCGATTGCCTGTACCAGAGCGCGTTGGCCGGCCGTGCGACGAAGGCGACCGGCAGCGTCGATTCGGTGATGGCCGGGCTCGCGTGCGGCGAGGCGTCGCCGCTTGCATGGGATTTCCTCGAGAGGTGCATCGACCACTTCATGCTGATCGACGACGACGACGCGGTGCAGGCGATGCGCGGCCTTGCGGCCGGCAGCGCCCGCGACGTGCCGGTCGTCGCCGGCGAATCGGGCGCGGCCGGCGTGGCTGGCCTGACGGCACTGATGCGCGACCCGGCGCTCGCGCGGCAGGCCGGGCTCGACGCGAACGCGCATGTGCTGGCGATCAATACGGAAGGCGCGACGGCGCCGTCCGTTTACCGGCACTGCGTCGGCGAGACGGCCGACGCGGTGCGCGCGCGGCAGCGCGACTGGCTGGACCGCGTGGCGGTGGCGGCCTGAACGACATGACGACCGACGAGGCGAACGCAATGGAAACAATCGAGGAAAGCACGCTGCAGGCGCGACTGAAGACCTGGCGCCGCCATCTGCACCAGTATCCTGAAACGGGTTTCGAGGAAGTGAACACGTCGGACTACGTCGCGCGCATCCTGACGACGCTCGGGCTCGACGTGCATCGCGGGATCGGCGGCACCGGGCTCGTCGCGAACCTGACGGCCGGCACCGGCAAGCGCGCGATCGGCATCCGCGCGGACATGGACGCGCTGAACATCGCCGAGCACGCGCCGGGCCGCGAACATGCATCGCGCACGCCGGGCAAGATGCATGCGTGCGGGCACGACGGCCACATGTCGATGGTGCTCGGCGCCGCGCAACTGCTGGCCGAGCGCAAGGATTTCGACGGCACCGTGCGTTTCGTTTTCCAGCCGGCGGAAGAGCACGGCCGCGGCGCGAAGGCGATGATGGCCGACGGATTGTTCGAGCGTTTTCCGGTCGACGCGATCTTCGGCGCGCACAACATGCCCGGCATGCGCGCGGGCACGTTCTCGACGCGCGCGGGCGGCATCATGGCGAGCGAGGACAATTTCGTGATCCGGATCGACGGGCGCGGCACGCATGCGGCGCGGCCGCACATGGGCATCGATCCGATCGTGATCGGCGCGCAGGTCGTGCTCGCGCTGCAGACGATCGTGTCGCGCAATCTCGACCCGGGCCAGCAGGCGGTGATTTCGTGCACGGAGTTCATCACCGACGGGCTGCGCAACGTGCTGCCGTCAACCGTGACGATCAAGGGCGACACGCGCAGCTATTCGCGGGACGTGCAGGCGCTGCTCGAAACGCGGATGCGCGAGATCAGCGAAGGAATCTGCCGCACGCATGGCGCGACCTGCACGTTCGAGTACACGCACGAGTTCGCGCCGACGGTGAATTCGCCGGAGTGGGTCGACACGGCCGTGCAGGCCGCCGCGCAGGTCGCGGGCGCTGCCGCGGTGAATGCGGACGTGCAGCCGATGATGATCTCGGAGGATTTCGGCGCGTTCCTGCAGGCGGTGCCCGGCAATTTCGTGTTCATCGGCAACGGTGAAGCGGGTGGCCTCGGCGGCGTGCCGCTGCACAACGCGACGTACGACTTCAACGACGCGATCCTGCCGGTGGGCGCGCGGTATTTCGCGGAAGTGGCGCGGCGGGCGTTGCGGGCCGCGTAGCGCGTGCTGCGGGACGGTACGCGCTCGCGCGAGCACCGTCCCGCGCGTCGTCACGTCACACCAGTTCGCCGAGGCACGCGTCGAACTGCGCGACGAGCCGGTCGACATCGTCGGCCGTCGTCTGCGGACACACGAGCATCATGTTGTGGAACGGCGTGATCAGCACGCCGCGATTCAGCAGGTACAGGTGCACGATGTGCTCGAGTTCGCTGTCGAGTTGCGCGCCGGCCAGCGTGCCGTTGCGCGGCGGCGCGGACGCGAACTGGAATTCGGTGCGCGCGCCGATGCGCGTCACGCACCACGGCAGCCGGTGTTTCGCGATCGCCTGCTCGAGCCCCGTCGCCAGCCGCGCGGCGAGTTCGAACATGTGTGCATACGCGGCGTCGGTCGCGACGTCGGCCAGCGTCGCGCGCATCGCATGCATCGCGAGCATGTTCGCGGTAAGCGTCGTGCCGATGCCCGAATGGCCGGGCGGCGCGTTCAGCTTGGCCTGCTTCGCGCGTTCCGCGAATTCGGCGCTGAAGCCGTATACCGCGCACGGCACGCCGCCCGCGATGGGCTTGCCGACCACCAGCATGTCCGGTTCGAGAGCATGCGCGACCGCATAGCCGCCGGGGCCGCTGCTGATCGTGTGCGTCTCGTCGATCACGAGCAGCGTGCCGTAGCGGCGCGTCAGTTCGCGCGCGGCCGCCCAGAAGCCCGGGTCGGGCAGCACCATCCCGATGTTCGTCATCGCGGGCTCGGCCAGCACGCACGCGACGTCGCCATCCTTCAATGCGGCTTCGAGCGCGGCCAGGTCGTTGAATTCGACGACGCGCGTGTTGGCGAGCAGGTCGTAGGATTGCCCGAGCAGGCTGTCGCGCTGAACCGGGCGGCCGTCGACGAGATCGACGAATACGTCGTCGACCGTGCCGTGATAGCAGCCGTTGAACACGACGATCGTGTTGCGGCCGGTGGCCGCGCGTGCCCAGCGCAGCACGAAGCGGTTCGCGTCGCTCGCGCTCAGCGCGAATTGCCAGACCGGCAGCTTGAAGCGGCGCGCGAGTTCGCGCGACACCCATGCGGCGTCTTCGCTCGGCAGCATCGTCGTATAACCGCGCGTGGCCTGTTCGACGAGCGCGCGGGCGACCGGTTCGGGCGCGTGGCCGAACATCGCGCCCGTATCGCCGAGGCAGAAATCGACATAGCGATGGCCGTCGACGTCGGTGAACGTCGCACCGCGCGCCTCCTTCACATACAGCGAGAACGGTGTCGACCAGTCTTGCATCCAGTGCAACGGCACGCCGAACAGCAGGTGCTCGGACGCTTCCGCGGACAGCGCGCGGGAGACCGGCATGGCTTCGGTGAACGCTTGGCGCTCGCGATCGAACAAGGCGCGGGCGCGGATGAGGTCGACTCCGTGGCGGGAAGGCAAAGGCAGCTCCTGGGCTGTGAACAAGGAGAAACGATAGCGCGGGCGGCAGGGGGCTGAACAGGGGCGGAATTCCCGAGGCGTGATGGCGGGGGAACGCCCGGGCGCGTCCTGTTCGATTTCAAGATGGCGCGAGTGAATCGAAGCTATGCCGGATACTGACCGGCGCGCGAATTGGCGCGGGAGGCGATCGAATCCGACGAGGATTTTTAGCTGAAGTTTTTGCGCATAAAGGTACGACAACGTATCTTTAGAGGCGGTCTGTCAGAAGTGAGTGTGCGCACACATTCATAGCATCGACCCAATGAGAGTGCAGTCGAAGACAAGAATCTGCCTTGATATGATCCTGCCTGGACGGTGTGATGCGGTACGACGACGTATGAATTGACGCCGAACGGCGGGACCCACCACGCTTCCAGGCGATCGTCGCGCAGGGGCCGGGTCGCGTCCGACTGCAACGGCACGCCGCCCACGCCTGCCGTGCGGCCGATCCCCGGCGCGACGACGGGCAACTGCGACTTCGGCACGCCCGTCGCAACGCGCACGCCGACAGTCACATCGCCGGGGCCGGTCCAAACGTTCAACGTGAGCGCGATGACGCCGACGAACGTGACGATCACCGACAAGCGGCGATGCCATGAGGCGAGGGAGGAAGGGCATTCGCGTGCGGCGTGGTCGGCCGATGCACGCGAACGCAACGGCAAATACGGAAGCGGACGAACGTGAACGCGTTACGCGAGCGTCTTGATCATGTAGTGCTCGTCGTAGAACCGGCCGTCGACGAACATCGAGCGCGGCTCCGTGCCGAACCGCACGAACCCTTGCGACGCATACAGCCGCTCCGCGTTGCCGTTGACCTCGTTTACGCACAGCATCAGCTGCTTGCACTGCCACGCCTGCGCGGCATGCTCGGTCGCGCTTTCGAGCAGCGCCTGCGCGATGCCGCGGCCGCGATACGCGGGCTCGACGAACACGCCCCAGATCGTCGCCTTGTGCGCGATCTTCGCGCGTGCATCGCGGCGCACGCCGGTGATGCCGACGAGCGTCTCGCCGTCGAACGCGCCGAACACCGCGCGCTCGTGGTTCGGCGTGAGGCGCGTCGCGAATTCGTCGACTGGCACCTGCGATTCCTCGTCGAGCGTGGGCAGGAAGGACGTGGGCGCGGTATCGACCGCACGCAGGCGAACGGTCTGGAAACGGGCGGCGTCGGCCGCATCGAGCAGGCGGGTCGTGATCGTCATCGGCGGGATTCCGGTTGAGGGGCGTGCATGCCGGCGCGGGCTGCCGTAGCCGCGGGATGCATCGTCCTCATCCTAATGGGAATTCGGATGTCGCGTGGCGCCGTTCGGCGCATTGCGCATTTCGGCGGCGCCGGAGCGTTGCGGGCCGTGCGCGCATGGCGGGTCACGCGGCCGTGCCGGCGTGACGGAAGGGACGACGTGCGCGCGATCAGATCACGCGCACGCAACGGGCATCAATCAATACCGCGACAGCTGATTGCCGTTGATCTGCACGCGGTCGCCCGGACGCAGGTTGCCGGGCGACTGCACGTCGAACGAGCGCATCGAGCCGTCGCTGACCTGCACGTCGATCCGGTAGCTGCTCGGGCCCTGCGCGGCACCCATCTGCTGACCGATCTGGTTGCCCGCCACCGCGCCGCCGAGCGCGCCGATGACGGTCGCTGCATCGCGGCCGTGACCGCGGCCGACCTGGTTGCCGAGCACGCCGCCAATGAGCGCGCCGACGACGGTACCGGCCACGCCCGACGGGCCGACCGAGCCGTTGACCGGCTGGATGTTCGCGACGGTGCCGTATTGCGCGCCGTACGGGTTCGCGTATTGCTGTTGCGGGTTGCCGTACTGGTCATACGGCTGCGAGCCGTATTGCGACGGGTTGCCGTATTGATCGTACGGCTGCGGCGCCGGGTTCGGATACGCCGGTTGCTGCTGCACGTAGCCCGGCTGCGAATACGCGGGCTGCGCGTAGCCGGGCGTCGCGTATTGCTGCTGCTGCGGATAGCCCGGCTGCGCGCCGTAGTAGCCGGGTGCGACGCAGGCGGTCAGGGGAAGCGCCGCCACGGCGACGAGCGAGGCGAACAGAACGGTCTTCGTGGAGGGCATGCGCATCATGATGTTTCCTGCATCGGCAACGTGTCCGCCGATGGATTCCCGTCATGGGTGGCGAACTCGGCGTGAGTATAAGGAATGGCCGGATGCGCGTCCGGTGCGGCCGGGTAACAACGTGTAAAGTCTGTTGCCGCGTAAATCGCTGCGCCGGCGCGGCGTTCGAGCCAGGCCCGACAACGGCGCGAAGCGGCTTCCAGTCATCCGCGTGCCAGTGATGCGGCCCGCTTGTTTCATGCGGCGTGTCGGCCCTCCGTTGCGATCGAACCCCTGCGTCACGCGAGACCCGGCGGGCGTGTGCGGCACACATCGCGAAATCGAATGCGCGGCATCGCGACATTTAATTGGCCGCGGGCGGCAGCGTCCGATATCGTGGCCGGATTCCCTGCCAGTGGTCGCGCCGCGCCGGCTGCGGTTCCTTCCCCTATCCGCGCCGGCGGCGCGCCGCGACCGCCCCACCTTCCAGGCCATGACCGAACGATTCTTCATCAACGCCGTCGATGCCGGCGGCCAGCCCGTCAACCTCGTCGTCCGCGACGGCCGCTTCACGGCGATCGGCGCCGATTGCGCAGCCGCGCCCGGCGCGGAGACCATCGACCTCGACGGCCGCGTCGTGCTGCCCGGCTTCGTCGACGGCCACATCCACCTCGACAAGAGCTTCGTCGGCGCTCGCTGGGTGCCGCACGAATCGGTCGGTTCGCTGCGCGAGCGGCTCGCGGTCGAGAAGCGCCAGCTTGCCGCCGCACCGCCGATCGTCGAGCGCGCGAACGCGCTGATCGCGCAGGCCGCCGCATTCGGCACGATCGCGATGCGCAGCCACGTCGACGTCGATGCGACGACGGGCCTGTCGAACCTGCAGGCCGTGATGGCCGCGCGCGAGCAATGGCGCGGGATCGTCGACATCGAACTGGTCGCGTTTCCGCAGGCCGGCGTCGTGACGTGCCCGGGCACGGCCGCGATGCTCGACGCGGCCGTGCGCGAAGGCGCGGACGTCGTGGGCGGGATCGATCCGACGACGCTCGACGGCGACGCGGACGGCCAGCTCGACATCGTGTTCGGCATCGCGGAGAAACGCGGCGCGAAGATCGACATCCACCTGCACGAGCCGGGCGAGATCGGCATCGCGCAACTGCTGCGGATCGCGGCGCGCACGCGTGCGGCCGGGCTCGGCGGGCGCGTGAACGTGAGCCATGCGTACGCGCTCGGCCAGGTGAGCGATGACGATGTCCGGCGCACCGCGGCGGCGCTGGCCGAAGCGGGCGTATCGATCCTGACGAATGCGCCGGGCGATTGCGCGTTTCCGCCGGTGCGGTTGTTGCGCGACGCGGGCGTGCACGTGTTCGCGGGCAACGACAACATTCGCGACGCGTGGTGGCCGTACGGCAACGGCGACATGCTGCAGCGCGCGATGATGGTCGGCTACCGGTCGGGTTTCTACACCGACGAAGCGCTCGGCATCGCGCTCGACATGGCGACGTACGCCGGCGCGCGCGTGATCGGCAACGCGCACTACGGCATCGCGGTGGGCTGCGATGCGAGTTTCGTCGCGGTGCGCGCGCCGAACGCGGCGGCGGCCGTCGCCGGCGTGCCGGCCGAACGCTGGGTGTTCCGCCGCGGCGAAAGTGATACGGGGGCGCCGTTCGCGCCGTCGCTGCGCTTCACGCGCTGACCCACCGGCCGGCGGCACGGCATGCGCCGTGCCGGCCTTGCACTGACCGACTTCACCGGAATCGACATGACGAACCTGCTGATCCGCAACGTCCGCACGAGCGCCGACACCGCACTCGACATCCTGATCGAAGGCGACCGCATCGCGCGTGTCGGCCCGTCGCTCGACGCGCCCGCCGGCTGCGCGATCGAGGACGGCGCGGGCGCGCTCGCGCTGCCCGGCCTCGTCGAAGGCCACGCGCACCTCGACAAGACGCACTGGGGGATGCCGTGGTATCGCAACCAGGTCGGGCCGCGTCTCGTCGACCGCATCGAGAACGAACGCCACTATCGCGCGACGAGCGGCCACGACGCGGGCGCCGCGTCGCTCGCGCTGGCACGAGCCTTCCTCGCGGCCGGCACGACGCGCATCCGCACGCACGTCGACGTCGATACCGAAGCGGGCCTGCGCCACCTGCACGGCGTGCTCGCGACGCGCGAGACGCTGCGCGGGCAAGTCGACATCCAGATCGTCGCGTTTCCGCAGTCGGGCGTACTCAAGCGGCCGGGCACCGATGCGCTGCTGTCCGATGCGCTCGGCGCCGGCGCGGACCTGCTCGGCGGACTCGATCCGTGCGCGATCGAAGGCGATCCGGTCGAGGCGGTGGACGTGCTGTTCGCGATCGCGGAGCGTCACGGCCGCGGGCTCGATATCCATCTGCACGAGCGCGGGTCGATGGGCGCGTATTCGCTCGACCTGATCCTGCAGCGCACGGCCGCGCTCGGCATGCAGGGGAAGGTCACGATCAGTCATGGTTTCTGCCTGGGCGATCTCGCCGAGCGCGAGCGCGATGCATTGCTCGCGCGAATGGCCGCGCTCGGGGTGGCGATCGTCACGACCGCGCCGGCGGCGGTGCCGGTGCCGCCGGTCGCCGCGTGCCGGGCGGCGGGCGTGATCGTGATCGGCGGCAACGACGGCATACGCGACACGTGGACGCCGTACGGTTCGCCCGACATGCTCGAACGCGCGATGCTGATCGGCATGCGCAACGATTTCCGCCGCGACGATGCGCTCGAAGTCGCGCTCGACTGCGTGACGCACGGTGCGGCGCACGGCTGCGGTTTCGCGGATTACGGGCTGCAGCCGGGCAGCCGTGCGGACGTCGTGCTCGTCGACGCGCTGACGTTCGCCGAGGCCGTCGTCGCGCGGCCGGTGCGGCGTCTCGTCGTATCGTCGGGGGCGATCGTCGCGCGCAACGGCGCACTCGTCTGAGCACGGCGTCGCGCCGGTATGATCGGGTTTTCAGCCGGATTTCCGGGGAGACGACGATGCGACGCACGACAGCGGCACGGGCCGCACGATGGACGGCGGCGGCCTTGTTCGCCGTGACGGCCGCGCACGCGGTGGCGGCCGATCCGGCCGATGCGCGGCAGGAAGCCAACCGGCGGACGGTGCTCGCGTTCTACGAGAAAGGCCTCAACGAAAAGGATGCGGACGCCGCGCTCGCGTATGTCGGCGATCGCTACGTGCAGCACAACCCGAACGCGGCCGACGGCCGCGACGGTTTCCGCAAGTTCGTCGCCTTTCTGCGCGACACCTATCCGCAGTCGCACAGCGAGATCAAGCGTTCGTTCGTCGACGGCGACTACGTGATCCTGCACGTGCACGCGGTGCGCGAACCCGGCACGCGCGGCAGCGCGATCATGGACATCTTCCGGCTCGAGCACGGCAAGATCGTCGAGCACTGGGACGTGAACCAGCCGGTGCCCGAGCAGGCCGCGAACGGCAACACGATGTTCTGACATGCACGGGGCAGTGCGCCCCGTGCGTGGCGCCCGGATGAAATCCGCGCGGCTTATCGCCCCTCGAGTTCCAGCATCGCCGCGAGCGCTTTCGTCAGCTCGCTGACCATCGGGTCGGCCGTCGGCCGGTGCAGGATCGCGATATCCATGTTCTCGATCGGCGCGAAGCCCTGCTTCGCGGTCAGCACGACGTGCTCGTCGGTCACCACGCGCGCGGGCAGCACGCTGATGCCGAGCCCGTCCGCGACGGCCGCCTGGATGCCGCTCAGGCTCGACGTCGTGAAGCTGATGCGCCAGCGGCGCCCGCGCTCCTCGATCGCCTTGATCATGTCGTCGCGATAGAGCCCGCGCGGCGGAAACACGACGATCGGCACCGGGTCGAGATCGATCGACGGATGCTTCGCGCTGTCGATCCAGCGCAGCTTCTCGGGCCAGCGCACGACGGCCTCGCGGCTGTCGCGCCGCTGCTTGATCAGCACGAGATCGAGTTCGCCGCGATCGTACGCGGCGCAGATGTCGCGGCTCAGCCCGCACGTCACTTCGAGCTTGACCTGCGGATGCTCGCGCTTGAATGCCGCGAGCGCGTGCGTCGTGCGGCCCGCCGCGAAATCGTCGGGCACGCCGAGCCGGATCGTCAGCGCGACCGTGGCGCCCGACAACGCTTCCAGCATTTCGTCGTTCAACGCAAGCATGCGCCGCGCATAGCTGAGCACCGTCACGCCCGCATCGGTCGGCCGGACATCGCGCGTGCCGCGATCGAGCAGGCGGTGGCCGGCGATTTCCTCGAGCCGGCGCACCTTCTGGCTGACCGTCGACTGCGTCGAATGCAGGCGCGCGGAAGCCGTCGTGAAGCTGCCGCAGTCGGCGACCATCACGAGCGCGCGCAGCAGGTCGAGGTCGAACAGGGGTCTATTCATTTTTGCACTTTTGCGGATTCGAGCATTGCATTTCCACATGCATGCGACGACTTTTAACATGCGCGGACGGCGCGGGCAATCGCGGTTTGGCCGGACTTGGGGCGGCGCGTTTCGCGGGCTTTTGAGGCGCCTGACGACATCCTGCGGATGACGCTCGCGCCCGGCGCCGACCTGCGCGGCACGCACCGGTATCGCGACACCGCATTGAATCCGGCGGCCGAACGCGGTCATGTCGAGACGGTGCGCAGGCTGATCGATGCGGGCGCGGCCGGGGTTAGCGGCGGCGCGATTTGGGCTCGGGCGTGCCGCCGGGGAGTTTTCGCAGGAAGGCGTCGGCGAGTTCAACACAAGAGTCGAACGACGGCGTGTAGCCGAATGTCCGGATGTCGTCGAACCGCGGTCGTACGAACGTGCGAGGCTCGTTGAGCAAACGCAGAAACGTGTCGCGATGCCGAACGGGAAACGCAGCGGTTTCGATCAAGCTTGCCGGCTCCCGCTCGATGACCAGGCACAAGTCGAACAAGTCCCGCGCGGTCGGACGATCGCCGCGGAAGTCCACTGCGGTATGGGGCGCGTGACCGGCAGGTTCGATGAAACATCGGGCAACCTATCGCCACGGCTACCGGTATAGACCGCTATCTCTTGCGTTTCGTCGCGGACGGGTGTCGCGCACGGGAGCACCTGAATTCCGCATAGAAATGCGTTGAATCGAAGGCTCCCCTGCCTCCCTGGTCCTCATCTCCAGTCGGTCCATCGCGCTCCCTTGTTTCCCCTGCTTGCACTCGAAATTTAGGCGGTCTAGACTGCATCCCAGTCTCATCGAAGCCCCGCCTTTCGCGCACCGCGCCGGCTCTCCGGCGCGGCGCCTCCACCGGACGCCGGCGTCGCCCGCCGCGTCGAGACCTGCAAGGACCCGCCATGAACTGCACTGCAACGCTCCTCGTTACCGCGCTGGCATTCGCGCCGCTCGTGTCGTTCGCCCAGGACACGTCGACGATCCGCTGGGGCATCGACCCCACGTATCCGCCGTTCGAGGCGAAGCAGCCCGACGGCTCGCTCGCCGGTTTCGACATCGACCTGCGCAATGCGATCTGCGAGCAGCTGCATGCGAAGTGCGTGTGGGTCGAGCAGGGCTTCGACGGGATGATTCCGGCGCTGCGCGCGCGCAAGTTCGACGTGATCATGTCGGCGATGACGGCCACCGACGAGCGGCTCAAGCAGATCGACTTCTCGAACAAGCTGTATGCGTCGCCGGGTGCGCTCGTCGCGCCGGTCGGCTCGAAGCTGCTGCCGACCGCCGCGTCGCTCGCGGGCAAGCGCATCGGGATCGACCAGGGCACGACCCAGGAGGCGTACGCGAAGGCCGAATGGGCGACCCGGGGCGTGACGATCGTCTCTTACCAGAATCAGGACCAGGTGTACCAGGATCTCGTCAACGGCCGCCTCGACGCGACCTTCCAGGACAAGACGCAAGCCGGCTACTCGTTCCTGAAGACGCCGCGCGGCAAGGGCTACGCGTTCGCCGGCCCCGACGTGACCGACGCACGGATCACCGGCTACGGCGTCGCGATGGGCGTGCGCAAGGGCGACGCGGACATGAAGAAGCGGCTGAACGACGCGATCGTCGCGATCCGCGCGAACGGCACATACCGGAAGATCGCCGCGAAATATTTCGACTTCGACATCTACGGCGCGAAGCAGCAGCTGACTTCGGCGCCGTGACCCGGTGATTCATTCAATGGACAGGCACACCATGACGAGTATCCAGGATCGAGTCGCGCAAGCCGTGACGCCCGAACTGATTGCCGCGTTCCGCGAGGAAGGCGCGGTCTGCATCAAGGGCATCTTTTCGCCCGACGAAGTGGCCGCGCTGCGGGCCGGCATCGACGTGAATCTTGCCCGGCCGAGCGCGCGCGCGAAAGTCGCGAGCCGGCCCGACGATCCCGGCTGGTTCTTCGAGGATTTCTGCAACTGGCAGCACAACGACGCGTATCGCGACTTCATCGTGCGCTCGCCGGCGCCGTCGGTCGCCGCCGCGCTGATGGGAACCGGGCGCGTGCGACTGCATCACGACCACCTGCTCGTGAAGGAGCCCGGCACGCGGCAGCGCACGCCGTGGCACCAGGACCAGCCGTACTACAACATCGAAGGCGACGACAACGTCAGCATGTGGATTCCGGTCGATCCGGTGCCGCTCGAATCGACGCTGGAATTCGTCGCGGGCTCGCATCGCGGGCCGTGGCTGATGCCGCGCACGTTCATGGACAAGGAAGCGAAGTGGTTCCCGGAAGGCACCCTGGCCGACCTGCCCGATATCGAAGCCGACCGCGCGGCGTTCCCGATCCGCCGCTGGGCGCTCGAGCCCGGCGACATGGTGTGCTTCCGGATGCTCACGCTGCATGCGTCGGGCGGCACGCGGAACCGCCGGCGCGCGTTCTCGATCCGCTTCGTCGGCGACGATATCCGTCACGCGCCGCGCCGCTGGAAAACGTCGCCCGACTTCCCCGGGCTCGCGGAGCAGCTGGCCGACGGCGCACCGCTCGACCATCCGCTGTTTCCGGTCGTGTGGTCGCGCGGCGCGGGGCAGGTCGGCGCGATCTGACCGGCGCGGCGAACGAACGCGGCGGCCGTTTCGTCATGAAACGGCCGCCGTGTCCATTGGCGCGTACGGGGAAAGATCAGGTCGGGTGGCGCCCGGCGCCCGGCTTGAAGCGCGAGCCGAGCCGGTAGCGGTTGCCCGGATGCAGGAAATGCACGAACGTGACGGGCAGCCCGTCGGTCCACGTGCGGCGCGTGAGCGTGAGGCACGGCTCGTCGGCGCGCATGTCGAGCAGCCGCGCCTGCTCGACGGTCGGCAGCGACGCGTCGACGACGTGCTCGATTTCCAGTTCGTAGTGCGACACGTTGTTGTACAGGTATTCGGACGGCGGCTCGGTCTGGAAATCCTGGTCGATGAAGCCGGGCGCCGCGGCCGGGTTCACGTAGCGGTCCTCGAGCTGGATCGGGCGGCCGTTTTCCTCGTGCACGCACACCACATGAAAGACCGGCGTATTGACCGGCAGCCCGAACGCGGCCGCCACGTCGAACGACGCCGGCTCGCTCGCCCGGCTCAGCACGCGACAGCGATATTCGTGGCCGCGCGCGCGGATTTCGTCGCGGATGTGCGCGATCATCAGCAGGTTCGACTGCGGCTTCACCTCGGCGACGAAGGTGCCGACGCCCGCGATGCGCTTCAGCACGCCTTCCTCGGTCAGCTCGCGCAGCGCGCGGTTGACCGTCATGCGCGCGACGCCGAACTGCGCGGCGAGATCGAGCTCGGACGGGATGCGGTCGCCCGGGCGCCAGTCGCCGGACTCGACGTTCTGGCGAACGAGCGTCTTGATCTGCTGGAACGGTGCGGCGGCCTTCGTGACCATCAAGGAGGTTTCCGTGGGTGAAATACCAGCGGGATTCTATCGTCTTTGCCCGGTGGCGCTCCGGACGCGGCCTCGCGGGCGGCCGCTGATCCGACGACTCCTTTCCGTCCGTCGACAGGGGGGCGATGTCGATTACAGGTTCCGCACGTCGGCCGTCGGCTCGGCGCCGAACGCATCGCTCAGCGCATAGCCGATCAGCTGGCGTGCGGCGGCCTCGGGCGTCGCGAGCGCGCCGCTCGATTTCAATTCGTCGAACTTCTCGCGCATCGGGAAGTTGTCTTCGCTGGTCGAGCGGATCGTCGCCTGCATGCCCGTGTCGACGACGCCCGGCGCTACGCTGCAGATCCGCAGCGCGCCGTTCGTGTCGAGCGCGACCGCGCGTGCATGGTGATCGAGCGCGGCCTTGGTCGCGCAGTAAACGCTCCAGCCCGCGTATGCGTTGCGGGCCGCGCCGCTCGACAGGTGCAGGATCCGGCATTCGGTCGCGGCCGAAGCCGCTTGCGCGAGCGCGGCCGACAGCATCAGCGGCGCCGCGACGTTCAGGCCGACCGCACGCGCGACGATCGCCGGATCCTGCGTGGCGAGCGGGCCGATCGGATCGACGATGCCTGCGTTGTTGAACAGCAGCACGAGCGACGCGCCGTCGACGAAGCGGCGCAGCGTGTCGCCGGCGAGCCAGGCTGCGACGGCCGTGGTGTCGGACAGGTCGATCTCGACTTCGGAGAAGCGGTCGCCGGCTTGCGACGCGAGCGACGGATGGCGGCTGCGCGACACACCGAGCACGGCGACGCCTTCCAGCAGCAGTTGTTCGGCGAGCGACGCGCCGAGGCCGCGCGTGTGTCCGGTGACGATGGCGCGCACGTGCGGCGCGGAAGAGGATGCAGTCATGGCAGTGAACCGGTGAAGGCGTGAACGGTGTTGACGGGCGGCGTGCATGCGCGGCGGCAGCACGATAAGGACGGGCGACGCGTGGCATCGGCGGGCGAAGACGATCGTGTGCGGCGCCACGGATACCGGGGTGAACGCATATCGTAGCGCCGGCATGTGTATCGCGCAAATGCCGGTGCGTGCGCGCAAGCGTTGCCGCGCGGTATCGGGCGCGCCGACAGGCTGGACGACAGCCCGCTGCGGCAAGTGCGCGCGCCGGCGCAGCGCGCGCCGCCGGGCCGTGCGTCGCGAGCTATCATATGGCTCGCCCGTGCGCGATGCCGGACGGGCCGCGATCGTTTCCCTTCACCTGCTGCACGCTGCGACGCCACTCATGAACACCACGCCGGATACGCCCACGCCACGCGCCCTTCGCGAACTCACGCCCCTCGAGGCCCGCATTCTCGGCGTGCTCGTCGAGAAACAGCACACGGTGCCGGATACGTACCCGCTGTCGCTGAACGCGCTGACCGCGGGCTGCAACCAGAAAACCGCGCGCGCGCCGGTGATGAACGTCAGCGAGGACGAGGTCACGACCGCGCTCGACGGGCTGAAGCACCTGAGCCTCGTGATGGAGGGCAGCAGCAGCCGCGTGCCGCGTTTCGAACACAACATGAACCGCGTGCTGGGCATCCCGAGCCAGGCGATCGCGCTGCTGACGATCCTGCTGCTCCGCGGCCCGCAGACGGCCGCCGAGCTGCGCCTGAACAGCGCGCGCCTGCACGGCTTCGCGGATATCTCGTCGGTCGAGGCGTTCCTCGACGAACTCGCGGCGCGCGCGCCGGCGCTCGTCGTCCGGCTGCCGCGCGCACCGGGCGCGCGCGAGAACCGCTGGATGCACCTGATGTGCGGCGAGGTGAACGTGGCCGATTTCGCCAGCGCGGAGGCCGGCGGCGCGGATTCGGTGCCGCCTTCCGAGTTCGAGGCGCTGAAGGCCGAGCAGAAGCGACTCGCGGATGAAGTGGCGCGACTGAATGCGCTGGTTCAGCGGATGGCGAGCGAACTCGGCATCGACGTCGACGCGCCGGGCGACGCCGGCTGACCGACAGCCTGCAACGCGCTCCTCGCTACCAGCGGCGCCCCGATTTCGCCGAAGCGTCGATATCCGGCGCCCACGCGAAATCGGTTTTCCTGCCCGTGCGCGCGTTTGTGTAGGGGATCGAATAGACCATCGCACCCTGGCTCATCATTTCGTATTCGCCGTCGATCGTGCCGTCGACCATTCCCCACCACGTCGTCGTGTATTGATACGACCGGTCGGCTGCCAGCATTTCCGCGTCCCGGTGCTTGAACGGCAACGGAATGGCCGTGTTCGATTTCGCATGACGGACGATGCCACCTGACCATTTCGCGACGTCGTCGTGGTACATGCGCGGTTCGACGCGCACGGGTTGGCCGCCGGCTGTCCGGAAGCACGGCACTTTCGTGCTCACTTCGGCCGAGGCGGGCAATGCGATGCAAAGCATCAGCAGCGCGAGCGCTTTCTTCATGAGCGTATGTGAACGACGATGCGCCATTTCAACCCACGCTGATCCGCGTCGCACCTGCATCGACGAGCCGGAACAGCAGATCCTCGACGGCCGTCTCGGGCGCCGAGCCGAGATCCGCATTGACGCGCCACCCGTGTTCCGCGCGAACCGGTTCCGACAGGTAATGCACGATGCCGTGCAGCCCGTCTTCGGCCGGATCGTTCTCGTCGTCGACATCGAACCACGCGAGGAACCACGTCTTGAACGCATCGGCCGCCGCGCTTTCGTCGAGACCGTCGGCCTCGATCACGACCCAGTCCCATACGAACGGGCGGACTGACACGGCTGCCGTTTCGAGGTCGAACTCGAACGGGTCGAAATCGAGTTGCGTGGTCGAATCGATCATCACGGGCCGGCCGGCCGCTTCGCCTTCGGCCGCGATGGTGTCGGCGCGGCACGGCAGCGCGAGCGGCCCTTCAGTGGCGAGCGTGCCGTCGGCCTTCCGGTAGGCCGGCTCGACGATCACCGACGGTCGCGTGGCCGCTTTCGCGAGCAGGTCGGCGTAGGGTTGGCGGATGGCACTGAGCAGTTCGGATACGGTCATCGTGGCGAGTCCGTGGGGCGGGGAGCGAACGGTTGCAGAGCAGGCGGTGGACGGCGCGGACCGCCTCCTGCGACGGGCCGCTTCGTTACCGGACAGCGCCGATCGTACGGTACCCCGGCAAAACGCGAACAGTCGGCCGAACGGCCGGTGCGCATGCGTCGGCCGGCGAGGGTTTTAGACGTTTACCTTCAAACAATCGAAAACGCGCGTCGAACGCGTTCGCGTTGTGCTTCAATGAATCCGGTTTGTACTCCTACTAAAACGACAGGTTCAGAACAGGCCGGATCATTCACTCACAGGAGACAGTCGATGGCACGGAAACGGTTTTGATGCGGCAGGCACGATGGTCTGCAATACCGCCGAACTTCCTTCGATGAAAGCAGGTTATCCCAGAGGCCCCCACCCATGTCCTCCAGACGACTCATGACCGTCGCGGCCACCGTGTGCGCCGCGCTGGCCATCGCCGCACCGTCGGCCGGCGCCGCCGCGCCGACCGTGTCCGATCCGTTCTACACGTACACCGGCACCACGCCGCTGGCGTCGATTCCGCCGGGCACGGTGCTCAAGACGCGCAGCGTCACCTATCACGTGGCCGGCATTCCGACCGCCGTGACCGCGCAGCAGTTGCTGTACCGCACCAACAACGCGCGGAACCAGCCCGTCGTCAACGTGACGTCGGTGATTCGCAGCCAGGTCAGCAACGGCCACGCCATTTCGTACCAGTCGGCCTACGATTCGCTGAACCCGTACGACGAGCCGTCGCAGGTGATCGCCGGCGACCGCGACGTGACCAAGGTCATCAACGTCGGCACGCTGCTCTACAGCGCGGAATCGATCCCGCTGTCGACGCTGCTGCTGCTCGGCTACAACATCATCGTGCCCGATACGGAAGGCCAGACGGCAGACTTCGCGGCCGGCCCCGAATACGGGATGACGACGCTCGATTCGATCCGTGCGGCGCTCAATACGCCGTCGACCGGCCTGAATCCGTCGAGCAAGGTCGCGATGATCGGTTATTCCGGCGGCGCGATCGCGACGAACTGGGCCGCGCAGCTCGCGCCGAGCTATGCGCCCGACGTCAACAAGCAGCTCGTCGGCGCGGCGGAAGGCGGCGTGCTGGTCGATCCCGCGCACAACCTGCGTTACGTCGACGGCAGCATCGTGTGGGGCGGCGTCGCGGCGGCGGCGCTCGCCGGGCTGGTGCGCGGCTACGACTTCGACCTGACGCCGTATCTCAGCGATACCGGCGTGGCCGTGTTCAAGGACATCCAGAACCAGTCGCTCGCGTACATCCTGCCGAAGTACACGGGGCTGCGCTGGGGCACGCTGTTCAAGCCGCAATACGCGAACGACATCAACAGCATCCCGGCGTACGTGACGTATGCGAACAAGGTGAATGCGGGGCTGGCCGCGTCGCCGACGATCCCGATGTTCATCGGCCAGGGCACGGCCGGGGCGCTCGACGGCACCTTCAGCAGCCAGGTGGGCGACGGCGTGATGCTCGCGTACGACGTGCGCGCGCTGGCGCAGAAGTTCTGCGCCAGCGGCACGCGGGTCACGTACACCGAGTATCCGCTCGAGCATGCGGGCGCGATCGTGCCGTGGGTGGCCGGGATGCTGCCCTGGCTCTACGACCGCTTCAACGGGAAAGCCGCGCCGAGCAATTGCTGGCTGACGTCGCTGCTGCCGAGCAACTCGCTGGCGCCCGAGACGTTGCATTAGGCGCGACGGCGTACGACTGGATGCATGGCCGGGCGATCTTTTTCGGGTCGCCCTTTTTTACGATGTTTCGACGTCGGTCGCGTGACCGGTGTGACGACTGTCCGCCTTCCCCTGCCGTCCCCCGCTGCCGCCTTCTCCGGGTGCCATAATCGAGCCTGCCCATCATTCCAGACGTCCCCCGGAGAATCACCATGCAGAACCTCGACAATCCTTCCCACGATCGCGAGGTAGGCAGCGCCGACGCGACGCAGGACACCACGCGCATCGACGACGTCCGCATCGGCGCCGTGCGCCCGCTGATTTCGCCGGCGCTGCTGCTGGACGAGCTGCCGGTGCCGGCCGGCACGCAGACGCTCGTCGAGGACACGCGCCGCGCGATCGGCGACATCCTGCACGGCCGCGACGACCGGCTGCTGCTCGTCGTCGGCCCGTGCTCGATCCACGATCACGACCAGGCGCTCGACTACGCGCGCCGCCTGAAAGCCGCCGCCGACGCGCTGAAGGACGACCTGCTGATCACGATGCGCGTCTACTTCGAGAAACCGCGCACGACGGTCGGCTGGAAGGGCTACATCAACGACCCGCGCCTGGACGGCAGCTTCCGCATCAACGAAGGGCTGCGCGCCGCGCGGCAGCTGCTGCTCGACATCAATGCGCTCGGCCTGCCGGCGTCGACCGAATTCCTCGACCTGCTGAGCCCGCAATACATCGCCGACCTGATCGCGTGGGGGGCGATCGGCGCGCGCACGACCGAGAGCCAGAGCCATCGGCAGCTCGCGTCGGGCCTGAGCTGCCCGATCGGCTTCAAGAACGGCACCGACGGCGGCGTGCAGGTCGCGTCGGATGCGATCGTCGCGGCCGCCGCGAGCCATGCGTTCATGGGGATGACGAAGATGGGGATGGCCGCGATCTTCGAGACGCGCGGCAACGACGACGCGCACGTGATCCTGCGCGGCGGCAAGACCGGCCCGAACTACGACGCCGAGCATGTCGAGGCATGCTGCGCGGTGCTGCGCAAGGCCGGGCTGCGCGAGCAGGTGATGGTCGACTGCTCGCACGCGAACTCGAACAAGTCGCACGACCGGCAGGTCGACGTCGCGCAGGATCTCGCGCGGCAACTGTCGCAGGGCGAACATCGGATCGTCGGCGTGATGGTCGAGAGCCACCTCGAAGCCGGGCGCCAGGACCTGAAGCCGGGCGTGCCGCTGAAGTACGGCGTGTCGATCACCGATGCCTGCCTGAGCTGGGCGCAGACGGAGCCGGTGCTCGACGTGCTGGCCGATGCCGTGCGGCACCGGCGCACCTATTCGCGGAATGCGTGACGCCGCGTGGCGCCGCGGCGCCGGCCGCGCCGTTCGAGGCGCCGCGAAGATCGGGGGACCATCCGTGAGGTTGTCCTGATCGACGGGCATCGATGCCATTTTTCCGCGCCGCCCGCCCGGTCTGTCCGCACGATCATTGATCCTGATCCGGCTCGTCCGGCGTGTCACGTTGCACCCTGGGCGCACGATCCGCCGAATGCCGCTACCATGAAGCCGTGTCGCACGCTGCGGCCCGGCTGCGCCGGTCCGTCACGTACACATGGCGTGGCGGTGCGGCCGGCCGCCACGCGACCGACGAAGCGCGGGGCGCTCACCGATCAGCCGTTGCGCCCGCGCCGCTTCGTCCCCGGAATCAACAACAACCGAACCGGAGTGCAACGCATATGAAGTTTTACAAGACCCTCATCGCAGCAACCGTCCTCGCGTCGAGCGTCGGCGCGCACGCGCAGATCGCGGGCGCGCAGCCGATCAGCGTCACCGTCGAGCAGTCGCAGGCGCTGCTCGAAGGCTGGAGCGTGAAGAAGAGCGTGCTCGGCAAGACCGTGTACAACGACGAGAACCAGAAAGTCGGCAAGGTGCGCGACCTGATCGTCGCGCCGGACGGCTCGGTGTCGGCCGCGATCGTGTCGGCCGGCGGCTTCCTCGGCGTGGCCGCGCACGACGTCGCGGTGCCGATCGCGTCGCTCGACGTGCGCAACGGCAACATCTACCTGCCGGGCGCGACGAAGGAAGCGCTGAAGGCCACGCCGGCGTTCCAGTACGCGAAGGTGCCGTCGCCGCCGAAGCCGAAGAAGCTCGACGAAAAGCACTGACCTGCGTTACCGGCGCGGGGCCCGCTGCGCGATGCGGCGGGCCCCGCGTTTTCATTTTCGCTCAGCGCTGCGATGTCTCGTCCGGCGGCGCAAGCGCCACGACATGACTGATCCCTTCGTGCGCCATCTTCGTATACGGGCTGAAGCGCTCCGTATTGCGCACGAGCTCCGCCGCCACTGCGCGTTCGACACCCGGCAGCCGCACGCGAATGTTCGCGTTCAGCATGAACAGCCCGTCCACCGGATCGCGACAGAAGTCGATCGATGCGGACACCGATGCCCCGGCGATCGACACGCCGGCCCGTGCAGCCAGCAGGCTCAGCGCGCCGTGAAAGCACGCCGCATAGCTCGCGGCGAACAGTTGCTCCGGGTTCGGGCCGTCGCCGGGCCCGCCGAGCGCGGGCGGCAGGCGCAGCTCGACATCCAGGCGCCCGTCGTCGGAACGCGCGACGCCGGAGGCGCGGCCGTGCTCCGCCGTCCCGCCCGTGACGGTCACCGTCGTCGAGTACAGCGTTTGCGGTTCCCGACCGCGATACCGGTCGAGCAGCGAGAGGGGCGGCGGGCGCAGCGGCGTCATGGTGTGCGATCCGGCGGCGGCGTTCAGCGCGCGAGCGCGTTCTGCCGGAACCACGTGTCGAAGGTCGTCGCGCCGAGGCGCGCACCGGGCGCCGGCACGAGCGTGTCGTCCTGCAGCACCGCGCCGAAGTAGTCGGCGTCCGCATCCCGCGTCACCGTGCGCGCGTCGTGCGTGGCCGACAGAAAACGCTCGACCAGATCGGCGATCCGCACGCGCTCGGGGCCGCCGATTTCGGCGATGCCGTTGCGCGGCGCGTCGAGCGCGAAGTCGGTCACGGCGGCCGCGACGTCGTCGGAGGCGATCGGCTGGAAGTGCGCGGTGGTCAACCGGACCGTGTCGCCTTGCGCGCCGGCCTGAGCGATCGCCCCGACGAATTCGAAGAACTGCGTCGAACGCACGATCGTGTACGGCACGCCTGCCGCGCGGATCAGGTCTTCCTGGATGATCTTGCCGCGGAAATACGCGCTCTGCTGCAGTCGGTCGGTGCCGACCACCGACAACGCGACGTGATGACGCACGCCGGCCGCGCGCTCCGCGGCGAACAGGTTGCGCCCCGACGCCTCGAAGAACGCCTTCACGGCCGCTTCCTCGAATGACGGCGAATTCGCGAGATCGACGACGACCTCCGCGCCGGCGAGCGCGGCGTCCAGTCCCGCACCCGTGATCGTATCGACGCCCGTCGACGGCGCTGCCGCCACCGCGTCGTGGCCGCGTGCGATCAGGTTCCTGACGACCTTGCTGCCGATGAGGCCGGTACCACCAATCACGACGATTTGCACGATTGCTCTCCTTGAACGGGCGCGCGACATGCACGCCGCTTGAATGTGCCGAAACCGGCGCCCAGCGCGTTCGCGCGACGGGGCCTGGACCTTGCCGAGCGGTGCACCGCCGTATCGGCATGCCGGTCGAACAGCCCGCATCGTAGGCATGCGCCGCGCGATCCGCCAGCGTCCCGCAAGCCCTCATCATGTTGCCGCGAATGCATCAATCGATCGTCTCCAGCGGCGCGATCGTCGTCATCGTCGTCGGGCACTGCAGGTCGCGCGCACGCGTCTGCTCGATCATGTAGTCGATGAACGCGCGGATGCGCGTGGGCAGGTGCTTGCGGCTCAGGTAACAGAGATAGTGGCCGCCGTCGTCCGGCGCATGCTGACCGAGACAGCTCACCAGCCGGCCGTCGGCGAGCAGGTCGCACACCTGGTACGCGGGCAGTTGCGCGATGCCGAGCCCGTCGAGCGCCGCGCGCACGACGAGATCGATGTCGTTGAACGTGTGATGCGCGGCGAGCTGGCGCTGCTGCGTCACCCCGTCGATCCTGAATTCCCATTCCGTCACGCGGCCCGACGCGGTGCACAGGTTGATGCAGCGATGCCGCGCGAGTTCGTCGACGTGGCGCGGCAAGCCGTGCCGGTGCGCATACGACGGCGACGCGCAGACGATCATCTGCATCGGAATCAGCCGGCGCGCGACGATCGCGCTGTCCTCCATGCGACCGTCGCGAAACGCGACGTCGATGCGGTCGGCGGAGAAATCGGCCGGCCGGTCGTTCAACAGCAGGTCGAGCGTGATGTCCGGATAGCGTGCATGGAAATCGCGCAGCAGCGGGGCGATGACCTTGCGGCCGAAGCCTGGCGTCGAGCCGATGCGCAGGTGCCCGCTCGGCGGTCCGCTGCGCAGCTCGCGCATGTCCTCGAGCGCCTGCGCCAGATGCTCGATGCCGGGCCGGCAGTTTTCGTAGAAGAGCTCGCCTTCGCGCGTCAGCGACATGCTGCGCGTGGTGCGCTGGAACAGGCGTGCGTCGAGCCGGTCCTCGAGCCGTTGCACGTGACGGCTGACCGACGAGCGGCCGACGCCGAGGCGATCGGCGGCGCGCGCGAAGCTGCCCTCGGTGACGACGGCCAGGAACGTGACCACGCCGGCATAGCAGGTCGAGAAGCTGCGCGCGAATGGATCGTCGGCGTCGGGGCGGCGGATGGAGGTATCGGGCATGGAGGCGCTGGAATCGTGGTGTCCGTATGCGACTAGACGTTTCAGCGCTGCCGCCTGTGACACCGCCCGCCGCATTTTTTTCAAAAAGGTCGCGGCGGCGTGCGGGCCGGCTATTTTTCCGGCACGAGCACGGGCGCGCCCTTGTCCTTCAACAGCAGCACGATGAACTTCGCGGGTCGGGTCCGGCTCGCGTTGCGTCCGACCGTGTGCAGGTCGTCCGGACCCTCGTAGAAGATCTGGCCCGGTTTCAGCGTGACGGGCTCGCCGCCCTTCACCTGCATCACGATCGACCCCTCGACGACATAGACGAACGCGTCGGCGTGGTGGCGGTGAACGGGGTCGACCGCGCCGGGCGGGTACTCGACCGAGATCATCTGCGCTTCCTTGCCCGGGTAAGCGTCGAGCGGCTTCGTCATCAGCGGCGTGACGATGGCCGAGGGCGCCGCGCGAACGGCGCCGGTCGCGTGGGCCGCGACGACGAGCGCGGACGCGATCACGTGTTTCATGCGAATCATGGTGGTGGCTTCCGGTGGGCCGCCGGCTGACGGCCGGCAGCGAGAGAGGGGGGCGGCCGTCAGGCGAGGTTGGCCTTGTCGAGCCCGAACGCCTTGTCGGACGAGCCCGGCACGGTCCGGAACGCGACGTTCGCGCGATTCCAGCCGTTGATCGCCATCACTTCGAACGTCAGGTCCGACAATTCCTTCTCGGAGAGCTGGCCGCGCACGCGGTCGTAGACATCGTCCGGCACGCCGTGCGCGGGCAGCGTCGTCAGCACTTCGGTCCATGCGAGCGCGGCCCGCTCGCGCGGCGAGAACAGCGTCGATTCGCGCCAGGTCGCCAGATGATGCAGGCGCAGTTCGCGCTCGCCGTGGATGCGCGCTTCCTTCACGTGCATGTCGAGGCAAAAGGCGCAGCCGTTGATCTGGGACGCCCGGACGGACACGAGATCCCGGATCGATTCCTCGATCGCGCTGCTGCGCAGCAGGTTGCTGAGTTCGAGGAGTTTCCGGAACAACTCGGGGGACTGTTGAATGTAGTCGAGACGCTGCGTCATGATTTCTCCTGGCGACGAAGAGGCTGGCCCGCATGGCGCGGGTGTCGTGGGCGGCAGGGCGCCGCGCGAAATCATCTTAGGGGTGTGCATCCGTGCGCGGTAGCCACGCACGGGGACGCATCGTGTTGCGCGCGCTGCACCAATCCGCGCTCGACGGCGGGCGCGGTCGGCGCGGGGGCGCGATGCGCGCGTCAGCCGGCGGCGCAGGCGGCCGCGATGCGGGCGAGCTTCTCGGGATTGCGCTGCACGAGAAGCCGGACGATGCGCGTGCCGTCGGTCTCGAACGACATCGCCGCTTCGAGCTGCCCGTCGATGAAACGCAGCATTGCCCACTGGCCGTTCAGCACGACCGGCCGCATCTCGACACCGCTGCCGGAGCGCAACCACGTCGCATAGAACAGTTGAGCGATCCGCCGGCCGCCGACCATCGGTTTCGGGAAGCTCTGGACGTGGCCGCCGCCGTCGCCGATCAGCATCGCGTCCTCGGCGAGCAGCGCCTGGATCGACGGGAAATCGCCGTGCGCGAGCGCATGCGTGAACGTCTGCAGCAATCGGCGATGCGTTTCGTGCGGCACCGTGCGCCGCGGCTGGAGATCGTCGCGCAGCCGCGCCCGGGCCCGGCTGACGAGCTGCCGGCACGCGGCTTCGGACTTGCCGATCGCGTCGGCGACCCGGTCGTAGTCGAACTCGAAGATTTCGTGCAGCAGGAACGCCGCGCGCGCTTCCGGCGTCAGCCGTTCGAGCAGCAGGAGGTACGCGACCGACACGTCGTTCGCGCGCTCCGTCATTTCCTCGGGCGTTGCAGGCGATTCGCCGAGCTCCGGTTCCGGCAGCCAGATGCCCGCATAGTGCTCGCGCCGGAGCTTCGCCGCGCGCAGGCGGTCGATCGACGTGCGCGTCGTGACCGCGACGAGCCAGGCCTCGGGGTTCTCGATGCTGCCGCGCGCCGCGTCGTGCCAGCGCAGCCACACGTCCTGCACGATGTCCTCGGCATCCGCGACGGAGCCGAGCATCCGGTACGCGATCTTCTGCAGGCGCGGGCGCAGCGCGTGGAAGGCTTGTGCGTCGTCGGTCATCACAGCCACACCCCGCTGAACCCGAACGTGACGGGCCCGCTCAGGAACACGCTGCCGGCGCCGTCCCATTGAACGGCGACGTCGCCGCCGTCGCACGTCACCCGCACGGTATCGTCGAGCAGCCCGCGCCGGATGCCGTTGACCGCCGCGCCGCACGAACACGAGCCGGACCCGAGCGGCACGCCGCCGCCGCGCTCCCAGATGCGAAGACGAATGTGCGTGCGATCGATGACCTGTACGGCGTGCACGTTGGTTTTCCGCGGAAACAGCGGATGCGTTTCGATGGCCGGACCGAGCGCTTCGAGGTCGACCGCATCGACGTCGTCGACGAAGAACGTGCAGTGCGGATTGCCCATGCTGCACGCGGCCGGCGCGCCGGGCAACGGCAGCGCGAGCGTATCGACGGCTTCGGCGACGGGCACGTCCCGCCAGCCGACGCGCGGCACGCCCATCTCGACCTTGATCGACCCGTGCGCGTCGTACGCACACTGCAGGGGCCCGCGATTCGTGCGCAGCACGATCGACGCCGCGCCGGTTTCCCGCATCAGCTGCCACGCGACGCCGCGTGTCGCGCTGCCGCAGGTATCGAGCGTCGAGCCGTCGGGATTCCAGAACGCGACCTGTGCGGCCGCGTCGTCGCAGTCCGTCACCACCGCGAGCTGGTTGAAGCCGATGCCGCTGTGCCGGTCGCCCATGCGCCGCACGAGGTCGCGATCGAGGCGGGGCACGCGATCCCGATCCTGACCGCGCAGGTCGACGATGACGAAGTCATCGCCGTTTGCGTTCATCTTCTGAAATCGGATCGGCATGGCGGTTCCGGAATGGAGACAGGCGAACACTGTACGTGGCTCGCCGTCCACGATCAATCGCATGCCAGCCGATCGCCACGCAACCGGCATCTACGTAATTCTACGTAGTCGCGCGTACGTAGTTATCCGCTTGTAAGCCGCCCCCGTCGCGCGGAATACTACGGCCCATCGTCGCGGCCTTTGCGAGGCCGCGGCACGACGCATCGACGTCACGTGTGCGCGGCCCCTGCGCCGCACGCCATCTAAAACCACATTGGAGACCAGGAGACGCCATGAATCGGGCTTCCAGTACCCTGCTCTGGATCGCGGTCGCGCTGCTCGGCGCGTTCTCGTTCGGCACCATCGCACTCGCACACGGCGAGCGCGTGAGTGCCCTCTGGATCGTGATCGCCGCTGTCTGCGTGTATCTGATCGCGTATCGCTTCTACAGTCGTTTCATCGCCAGCAAGGTCATGCAGCTCGACGGGCTGCGGATGACGCCGGCGGTCAAGTACAACGACGGCCTCGACTACGTGCCGACCAACAAGTACGTGCTGTTCGGCCATCACTTCGCCGCGATCGCCGGCGCCGGGCCGCTGGTCGGCCCCGTGCTCGCCGCGCAGATGGGCTACACGCCCGGCATGCTGTGGATCCTGGCCGGCGTCGTGTTCGCCGGCGCGGTGCAGGACTTCATCGTGCTGTTCATCTCGACGCGCCGCGACGGCCGTTCGCTCGGCGATCTCGTCAAGATGGAACTCGGCACGGTGCCCGGCGTGATCGCGCTGTTCGGCGCGTTCCTGATCATGGTGATCATCCTCGCGGTGCTCGCGCTGATCGTCGTGAAGGCGCTGACCAACTCGCCGTGGGGTACGTTCACCGTCGCCGCGACGATTCCGATCGCGCTGTTCATGGGCATCTATACGCGCTACATTCGCCCGGGCCGCATCGGCGAAGTGTCGGTCATCGGCTTCATCGGGCTGATGGCGGCGATCGCGTTCGGCCAGAACGTGGCCGCGTCGCCGACCTTCGCCGCATGGTTCACGTTCACCGGCACGCAGCTCACGTGGATCCTGATCGGCTACGGCTTCGTCGCGTCGGTGCTGCCGGTGTGGCTGCTGCTCGCGCCGCGCGACTACCTGTCGACGTTCCTGAAGATCGGCACGATCCTCGGCCTCGCGATCGGCATCCTGGTCGTCGCACCGGAACTGAAGATGCCCGCGCTGACGAAGTTCGTCGACGGCACGGGCCCGGTGTGGTCGGGCAACCTGTTCCCGTTCCTGTTCATCACGATCGCGTGCGGCGCGGTGTCGGGTTTCCACGCGCTGATCTCGTCGGGCACGACGCCGAAGCTGATCGACAACGAAACCAACGCGCGCTTCATCGGTTACGGCGCGATGCTGATGGAATCGTTCGTCGCGATCATGGCGCTGGTCGCGGCCTGCGTGATCGAGCCGGGCATCTACTTCGCGATGAACGCACCGGCCGCCGTGCTCGGCTCGACGCCGGAAGCGGTGGCGAACACCGTCACGCAATGGGGCTTCGTGCTGACGCCCGACATGCTGACGCAGACCGCGAAGGCCGTCGGCGAAACGACGATCATCGCGCGCGCGGGCGGCGCGCCGACGCTGGCCGTCGGCATGGCGCACATCCTGCACCAGGTGATCGGCGGCGAAGCGATGATGGCGTTCTGGTATCACTTCGCGATCCTGTTCGAAGCGCTGTTCATCCTGACGGCCGTCGACGCCGGCACGCGGGCGGGCCGCTTCATGCTGCAGGACCTGCTCGGCACGTTCCACCCGGCGCTCAAGCGCACCGAGTCGCTGCCCGCGAACCTCGTCGCCACCGCGCTGTGCGTGGCCGCGTGGGGCTACTTCCTGTACCAGGGCGTGGTCGATCCGCTCGGCGGCATCAACACGCTGTGGCCGCTGTTCGGCATCTCGAACCAGATGCTCGCCGCGATCGCGCTGGTGCTCGGCACCGTCGTGCTGTTCAAGATGAAGCGCGAACGTTATGCGTGGGTGACGGTCGTGCCGACCGCGTGGCTGCTGATCTGCACGCTGACGGCCGGCTGGCAGAAGATTTTCGACGCGAACCCGAAGGTCAGCTTCCTCGCGCACGCCGCGAAGCTGCAGGCCGCGGTGGATGAAGGCAAGGTGCTCGCACCGGCCAAGTCGATCGCGCAGATGAAGCGGATCATCTTCAACGACTACATCGATGCGGCGCTGGCCGGGCTGTTCATCTTCGTCGTCGTGAGCATCGCGGTGTACGGCGTGATCGCCGTGCTGCGCGCGCGCCGCGAGTCGAAGCCGACCGTGCGCGAGACGCCGTACGAAGCGATGCCGGCCGCGCAGGCGCTCGGCAGCGGACGTTAAGGGGAGGCCGCGATGTTCAGCGATCTTGGCAGCGACCTGCGCAGCGCGGGGCGTTACCTCGGGCAGGCGTTGCGGCTGATGGTCGGCCTGCCCGACTACGACACCTACGTCGCGCACATGCGCGACACCCATCCGGACCGCGAGCCGATGACGTACGAGGAATTTTTCCGCGAACGCCAGAACGCGCGGTACGGGTCGGGCGCCGGGAAGTGTTGCTGAGCCGGACTGTCCAGGCGGTTCGACGATCGAAACGGAAGCGCCGCGATGGCAGTCGCGGCGCTTTTTTCTTGGGCGGCCGGCGACGCACGTCGCGTGACGGCCGCTTCGCCGTTTGCCCGTGCGCAGCACGGCAAAATCCGGCCGCCGGTATCATAGGGGTCCCTCTTTTCCCCGATGGACCGCAGGAGAACACGTCGTGCATGTCGGTGAGCGTTTCAACAGCATTTCCCATCTCGTCGGCGCGGTGCTGTCGGTGGCCGGTCTCGTGGCGCTCGTGACGATGGGCGCGCTCGAAGGCGATCCGTACAAGGTGGTGAGCTTCAGCGTGTACGGCGCGATGTTGTTCCTGCTCTACGCGATCTCGACGCTGTATCACAGCGTGCGCAATCCGCGCCTGAAGGCGATCCTGCAGAAATGCGACCATTCGGCGATTTACCTGCTGATCGCCGGCAGCTACACGCCGTTCACGCTGGTGACGCTGCGCGGCCCGTGGGGCTGGTCGCTGTTCGGCGTGAGCTGGGGGCTCGCCGTGTTCGGCATCGTGCAGGAGCTGACGCTCGGGCGCCGCACGCGCATGCTGTCGATGATCCTGTACGTGCTGATGGGCTGGCTTGCGCTCGTCGCGGTGCGTCCGCTGATTCATGCGCTGCCGCCGGTCGGCACCGCCTGGCTCGTGGCCGGCGGCGTGATCTACAGCGCGGGGATCTACTTCTTCATCAACGACGAACGCATCCGCCACGGGCACGGTATCTGGCACCTTTTCGTGCTGGCCGGCAGCCTGTGCCAGTTCGTCAGTGTCGCGATGTATGTCGCGTGAGCGCGTTGTCTGCCGCGGAATGCGCTAGCGTCGCGTGGCGGCCGCCTGCAGGTGCGCGGCCGCTTCGCCGGTTGCCGGTGTCGGCCGCGTCGCGAACCGCCACGATACCGCGGCAAGCGCCGACAGCGCGATCGCCATGACCAGCGCCACCCGCATCGCGACCGAAAACGGCTGCAGCGTCTCGATGCATGCACCGAAGATCGCCACGCCGAGCGCCGATCCGCTCTGCCGCGCCGCGTTCAGTGCCGCCGCCGCGACGCCGGCGCGGTGCCGGTCGATCGTCCCGAGCGCCGGTGACGTCGCGGCCGGCGAGATGAATCCCGAGGCGAAGCCGATCGCGAGCATCGGCGCGACCGCGAGCCACGCCGGTGTCGTCGCGCCGATGCCCGTCATGCCGAGCGCGCCTGCCGCATACAGCCCGAACGCCGAGCACATCGGCCCGCGCGTCCCGAAGCGCGCGACGATCCGCCCGGAACACAACCCGCCGAGCGCGACCATCGCGGTCATCGGCAGGAACGCGAGCCCCGTGTCGAGCGGGCTCGCGCCGCGAACCTGCCGATAGAACAGGCTGAGCACGAACAGCAGGCCGTAGAACACGAACGCCGACGTCATCGACACGAACGTCGATCCCGCGAACAGCCGGTTGCGGAAGAACGCCAGCGGCAGCATCGGTTCGCGGCGCCGCGCTTCGATCGCGACAAAGGCGATCCATGCGGCGACGCTCGTCGCGGCACCGCCGACGATCGGTGCCGAGCGCCAGCCGAGCGACGGGCCTTCGATCAGCGTGCCGATCAGCGCGGCGATCGCGACGGCGGCGGCGGCCTGGCCGGCCCAGTCGAACTGTCGCGACGCGTCGGCGGCGGCGCGCACGACCGTGCGGCCGAGCCAGATGCCGGCGAGCCCGAACGGCAGGTTCACGAAGAACAGGCTGCGCCATCCGAACAGGTCGACCAGCAGCCCGCCGATCAGCGGGCCCGACGCCATCGCGATGCCGCCGCAGCCCATCCACAGGCTGATCGCCGACGCGCGCGCGGCCGGTGCGGGGAAGGCGCGGTTGATCAGCGCGAGCGAACAGGGCACCAGCATCGCGCTGCCGACGCCTTGCAGCGCACGCGCGACGGCAAGTGCCGGAAGGGTCGGCGCGATGCCGCACAGCGCCGACGCGGCGACGAACACCGCGAGCCCCCCGACATGGACGGTGCGATCGCCGAGCCGGTCGCCGAGCGTGCCGCCCGTCAGCAGCAGGCTCGCGAACGCGAGCGTGTAAGCGTTCACTATCCATTGCAGGCCGGCCACGCGGCCGCCGAAGGTGTGCGCGATGTCGGTGAGCGCGACGTTGACGATCGACGCGTCGAGCAGCACGAGCGTGTAGCTCACGCAGGTCGCGGCGAGCACGCGGCGGGCCGCGGCCCGGTCCGGCACGGCGGCCGTCATGCGCGCTCGGGCGCCGGCGTGGCGGCCCGCAGCGCACTGAATCCGACCCATCCCCAGTACACGCGATGATGCGCGATCCGGCCGTCGCGCAGATCCATGACTTCGACGAGATCGACCTGATCGCCGTCCGGCGTGGCGCGCGGATACTCCCAGACGAGCTGGCGGCCGTTCGAGAAGAACAACCCGGTCCGGTACCAGCGTCCGAGCGGGCTGCCCGGATTTTGCAGGCCGGCCGCGAAGAATGCCCCGATCGCGGCCTTGCCGTGCAGCACGCCCGAGCCGTGCGCGGGCAGCGTGACGACGACGAGCGGCGTTTCGAGCACCGCGTCGTCGGCATACAGCGCCATCAGCGCGTCGAGGTCGCGCGCGACGACGGCCGCGTGCCAGTCTTCATGGATGCGCCGGGCATCGGCGTCGGTGTCTGCGGGTGTCATGGCGGGTGTCCGGAAGCGTCGTGAGCGGAAACCCACTGTATGGGCGCACCGCCGCGGGACGTTTCACGTCGACCCGAAACGTGGATGCAGCCTCGGGAAGGCTGCGCCGCGGGCCGCCGTTACCCGGTGAGCGCGTCCAGATTCAGCCCATACGACTTGCCGAGCCACACCGCGCAATCGCGATGGTCGCGCAGGTCGTCGCCGGTATTCGGGTGCAGGAAGATGTCGAGCGCGCCGTGGTTCAGCACGAGCCACGGCACGATCTCGTCGAAGCGCGCGGCATCGAACGCGATCTGGTACGACCAGGCCGGATGCGGACCGACGAGGCGCTCGTGAAAGCGGCCGAGCTCGATGACCGCGCCGAACCGTTCGTCGACGACCTGGCGAAACGCCCAGGCCGCGTCGCGGCTGGCCGCATCGAAATAGACGTGCGCGTGCCAACTGTCGATGGCGGTGGTGTCGAGGGCAGCCATGGAAGGGCTCGATGAAAATGGGAAGGTATGAGAGACCGTGCGAAACGAAGCGAATGGCCGATGCGTGATTATCGCGCGTCCTTGCCGGGCACGTCGTGTGGCGATCCGGCGATTCGGCGCCGATGGCTTGTCCTGTGTCAGAAGAACCGTTGGTCCGATGCAATCGTTTCCGCGCTATCCGCATGCGCGATATCACGCCGGGACCCTTGCCGGCAGGTGCGCACGCCGCGAGCGCGCCGGCAACACGTCATTTCGGAAACTGAAAAAGCGGCGGGCGTGCCGCCTGCGATCGGGCGCAAAAGCGCGATCAGGTCGTTGAATGAAATAGAGAAATTCCCGTGCGAAGCGATTCGCGAATGGCGCGCGCGCACACCGGATTCCGAAGCCGAAAATATCCATTGCGGAATCGGCTATTCAAGCGGCATGCGGCACGACATACGATGGTTTCAACGCATCGACGATCACGATCGATGCGGGGACAACCATCTGGAGGCCACTATGCGATCCCTCGTTCCCGTTGCGGTTCTTTCCTGCGCACTCGTTGCGCTGCCCGCCGTCAGCTTTGCGCAGTCGGCCGGCCCCGACTGGTCGTCGTATGCCGCGCAGTCGACCTGGTCGGCGGCGCGTGCCGAAACCGACGCGCAACTGATGCAGATGACGCGCGCCGGCTATCGTGCGACGTCGGTCGGCAACCAGAACTATCCGCTTGCGATGCAGCGTGCGCTCGCACGCGTTCACAATCCGGTGCCTGACCGGTCGCGCGAGGAGCGGGCCGCGATGGAAGCGCGCGCCGCGCGCGACGCCCAGAGCGGTCATCCGGTGAAGGCGTTCTTCGTGAAGACCGCGTTCTACCTGAAGGGCGAGAACACCTTCTGATGCGGGAGACGATCATGGGATGCCCGATCCGCTCGACCGGCGTCGCGCGTGCGGCGTTGCCGCGCGTTGAAGTGCCCGCAAGCGGGCACGAAGCATGAAGGCCGCACGCAAAAACCGTCGTCGCGTGCCGTTGACGCGCGAGTGGCTGCTGCCGCTGCCTCCCGCGCATGTACGCGACATCTCGCTGAAATGCCACATGGCGCTCGTCGCGTTGCGTGGCGGGCACGGCAACGAGGCGCTGCTGACGCGGTTGCGCACGAGCGTCTACCTGGTGTTCCTCGCGCTCGACGATACGCGGTACGCGGAAGCGGACATCGACCTGTGCGTCGACGCGGAGCGGGCGCTCGAAGCGAGTGTGGCGCGCGCGGCGCAAAGCGGCGCATGGACGCTGCACGATGACGAATGCGCGGTGCTCGAGCGCGTGCTCGCCGCGCACGACACCTGCGTCGCGACGCTCGCGCGGCATCGGCTGGCCGAACTGTGGCGTGATGTCTGCACGTTCGCGTCGTGCGGCCAGCCGGCGCTCGTTGCGAGCGCGGCGGAGAAGATGCGCGCCCACGTGCCCGACTCGCTGGCCGCGTAGCATCGTGCAGCGGTTTCGCAGGGAGGATGGAGGAGACAGGGCCGGCCGAGCCGGCACGGCGACGGCGTAACGCGGCCCAAAACAAAAGCGCCACGGAGCGAATCCGTGGCGCTATATGTTTATCACCTGCGCGGAGGCACCGCCTCCGCGTGGCGCAACGCGTTTAGGCGGCCGTTGCCGGCTTCGCCGGCTTCTGCAGCTTGCCCTTGCCGGCGCGCTGGATTTCCTCGAGCTTGATCTCGACGTGGCGCGAGAACACGTACTCGGCCGGACGCTGCTTCGCGATCGAGATGTCCGGAGCGAACGGGCCGTCGGTCCGGATGCCCTTGCGGCTCACCTTCAGCGCCTTCAGCGGGTTCGAGATCGTGTCCATCACGGCCGTTGCCTCGAAGCCGCAGTGGACCATGCAGTCCGCGCACTTCTCGTAGTTGCCGACGCCGTAGTTGTCCCACTCCGTGGTTTCCATCAGTTCCTTGAAGGTCTTCACGTAACCTTCGCCGACCAGGTAGCACGGCTTCTGCCAGCCGAACACCGTACGCGCCGGGTTGCCCCACGGCGTGCACTTGTACGTCTGGTTGCCGGCCAGGAAGTCGAGGAACAGCGACGACTGGCTGAACGACCAGCGCTTGCCGCCTTCGCCGCGCTTCAGGATTTCGCGGAACAGGTTCTTCGTCTTGTCGCGGTTCAGGAAGTGCTGCTGATCCGGCGCGCGCTCGTACGCGTAACCCGGCGACACCGTGATGCCGTCGACGCCGATCGGGCCCAGCGTGTCGAAGAACTTCGCGACGCGCTCCGGCACCGCATCGTTGAACAGCGTGCAGTTGATGTTCACGCGGAAGCCGCGGCGCTTCGCTTCCTTGATTGCCGCGACGGCCTTGTCGTACACGCCTTCCTGCGACACCGAGTGATCGTGCGCTTCCTTGTCGCCGTCGAGGTGGACCGACCAGACGAAGTACGGGCTCGGCGCGTAGTCGTCCATCTTCTTTTCCATCAGCAGCGCGTTCGTGCACAGGTACACGAATTTCTTGCGCTTCATGATGCCCTTGACGATTTCCGGCATCTCCTTGTGGAGCAGCGGTTCGCCGCCGGCGATCGACACGACGGGCGCGCCGCACTCGTCGACGGCCTGCAGGCATTCCTCGACGGACAGGCGCTGGTTCAGGATCGGATCCGGATAATCGATCTTGCCGCAGCCGTTGCACGCGAGGTTGCAGCGGAACAGCGGCTCGAGCATCAGCGCGAGCGGATAGCGTTTGTTGCCGGACAGGTGCTGGCGCACGATGTACGCGCCGACACGGACTTGCTGGAGCAGCGGAATAGACAAGGGATGTCCTCCTTAAACTTCGCGGGCGACGGCTTGCGTGAGCTTCGCCGGCAGCTTGAATTCGACTTTTTCCTCACGGCCCGCCATCGTCGCGACATCGACGGGCCCCAGCGCGCGCAGCGCGCCGATTACATCCTCGACCATCTCTTCGGGCGCCGACGCGCCGGCCGTCAGGCCGACCGTCTGCACACCCGCGAACCATTCGGCCTTCACTTCCGAGCCGTCGGCGACGAGATAGCTCGGCACACCGCTTTCGGTGCCGATCTCGCGCAGGCGGTTCGAGTTCGAGCTGTTCGTCGCACCGACGACGAGCAGCACGTCAACCTGTTCGCTCAGCTCCCGCACGGCGGCCTGGCGATTTTGCGTGGCGTAGCAGATGTCGCGCGTGTCCGGGCCGACGATGTCGGTGAACCGGCGCTGCAGCGCCTCGATGATGCCGCGCGTATCGTCGACCGACAGCGTGGTCTGCGTGATGTACGCAACCGGCGTGTCGACGGGCAGCGTCAGCGTATCGACTTCGGCTTCGCTCTGCACGAGGATCACCTCGGCCGGAATCTGGCCGATCGTGCCCTCGACCTCCGGATGGCCCGCGTGGCCGATCAGGATCAGCCGGCGGCCCGCCGCGACGTACTGGCGGCCCTGCACGTGCACCTTCGTGACGAGCGGGCAGGTCGCGTCGAGCACGTCGAGCCCGCGCGTTTCCGCGTCGCGCTCGACCGTCTGGGCGACACCGTGCGCGCTGAAGATCGCGACAGCGCCGTGCGGCACCTCGTCGAGTTCCTCAACGAATCGTGCCCCTTTATTACGCAGATTTTCTACGACGTGCCGGTTATGCACGATTTCATGACGCACATAAACCGGCGCACCGTGCTGTTGCAGCGCGCGATCGACGATTTCGATCGCGCGGACAACCCCCGCACAAAAGCCGCGGGGCTGGGCAAGGATGACTCGCATAGGTGAGCGAACTCCGACGACAGACGCCGGGGTTCGAGGAGCTGGCACTCGCTCGCTCGCCCCGGCTTGATGTTATGAAGGCAGGAACGAACCGGCCGGCCAGGCCCCGGAACCCCGAATTAATCGCGCATTTTAACCCTATCGCGCCGTCCGTGCTTTGGTGCTGTATCGGCGCTGTTGCAATTGCGGGAGAGCCGCGTCGGCGCTGGCGCGCGCGGAACCCGGTAAACTGCGCGGTTTCGCGGGCGGCCGCTCCGGCTGCCCGGCGTCGCGCTCATTTCAAGGCCATTCGATGACCGTCGATTCTCACGCATATTGCCCGTCCGCCCATGCGGTGTCGGGTGTTTTGATCCTGACCCCCATTGATATCGGGCATGCCGGCGCCCGGCAGGAGGCGTGCCGATGATGCTGGCGATCGCTTTCCTGGTGTCCGGCCTGTCGCTCGTGATCTGGATCGTGCTGCTCGTCGCGCGCGGCGGCTTCTGGCGCGCGGTGCCCGCGCGGCCGCTGCCGCCCGAGGCGCGGGGCGCCGCGGCCGAGGCCGGCTGGCCGGCCGTCGTCGCGGTCGTGCCGGCGCGCAACGAAGCCGACGTGATCGCTCGCGCGGCGACTTCGCTGCTCGAGCAGGACTATCCGGGCGACTTTCATCTGATCATTGTCGACGACCACAGCGACGACGGCACCGCCGACGCGGCGCGCGCGGCGGCGCTCGCGATCAACCGCGCCGACCGGCTGACGGTGCTGGCCGCGAAGCCGCTGCCGGCCGGCTGGTCGGGCAAGGTGTGGGCACAGTCGCAGGGGATCGCCGCGGTGCAGACGCTCGGCCTGCCGGCCGACTACCTGCTGCTGACGGATGCCGACATCGGCCATCCGCCCGACGCCGTCGCGCAACTGGTCACGCGCGCACAGGCCGAGCAGCGCGATCTCGTGTCGCTGATGGTGCGGCTGCGCTGCGATTCGTTCTGGGAAAAGGCGCTGATTCCGGCGTTCGTGTTCTTCTTCGCGAAGCTGTACCCGTTCTCGTGGATCAACAACCCGCGCAACCGGACGGCCGGCGCCGCCGGCGGCTGCATGCTCGTGAAGCGCACGGCGCTGGAGGAAGCGGGCGGCATCGAGTCGATCCGCGGCGCGCTGATCGACGATTGCAGCCTCGCCGCGCAGATCAAGCACCGCGGCAGCGGCCGCCATCCGATCCGTCTCGACCTGGCCGATCGCAGCGTGTCGCTGCGCCCGTACGACAGCTGGCGCGACATCTGGAACATGATCGCGCGCACCGCGTTCACGCAGCTGCACTATTCGCCGCTGCTGCTGGCCGGCACGCTGCTCGGGATGACGATCATCTATCTCGTGCCGCCCGCCGCGGCGCTCGCGTACGGCGCGCGGGCGTGGCCGGCCTGGCTCGCGTGGGCGTCGATGTGCGCCGCGTATGCGCCGATGCTGCGCTACTACCGGCGCTCGCCGCTGTGGGCGCCCGCGCTGCCGCTCGTCGCGCTGTTCTACGTGGGCGCGACGTTCGCGTCCGCGTGGCGCTACTGGCGCGGCAAGGGCGGCCAGTGGAAGGCGCGCGTGCAGGCGCCGGTGGAGCGCTGAGGATCGGCCGGGAGGCGCGCCTCCCGGCAGCCGGAAAACGAACAGCCCGATCGGTGAACCGGTCGGGCTGTTGCGTTTTGGGGCGGGCGGCGGCTTACCGCTGCGTCAGCATCATGTACATCTGGACCACGACGTCCGGCGAGAACGTGAACGGCACCCAGCCGTAGCCCGTGTGACGGGCGACCAGCAGGCGGTCGCCATTCGACTGCTTCTGCACCGCCATCATCGGGTTCTTCGTCGTCACGAAACGCCAGCCGGCCGGGATCCCGGCCGGCGGCTCGGGCTGCATCGACGCGCGCGCATGCGCGAGTTCCTCGATCAGCTGGCCCAGTTGCTCCGGATGCAGCGTGATCGACTGGCCGTTGATGGTCAGCGTCAGTTCGTTCTGGGACGGGCGCGCGACGTGCAGCGTCGCCTTGTCGGCCGGTGCGGCGGCCGTGTCGGTTTCAGCGGCGGATGCGGCTTGGGCCGCCGGGACGATCGCGGTGTCGGCCGCCGTCGCGCCGGCAACGTCGGCCGTTTCGGCCTCGACCGGTGCCGCTGCGCTCACGATCGGTTCCGCCGGCGTCGGTTCGACGACCTCGGCCGCCACGGCCGGGGCGGCCACCGCGTTCGTCGCGGCTTCCTTGACGACGGCCTCGACCAGCGCCTCCGCGTCGGCGATGGCCTTCGCGTGGTGCTGCGCGGCCGCTTCGGCTTGCGCGATCGCTTCGGTATGGCGCTGCGTGACGGCCTCGGCCGCGGCGGTCGCGTCGGCATGACGCTGCGCGGCCGCTTCGGCTTGCGCGATCGCTTCGGTGTGGCGCTGCGTGACGGCTTCGGCCTCGGCGGCCGCATCGGCATGACGCTGCGCGGTGGCTTCGGCTTCGGCGATCGCCTGCGTGTGACGTTGCGCGAGCGCTTCGGCTTCGGCGATCGCGGCCGTGTGGCGCCGTGCAGCCGCTTCGGCTTCGGCAGTCGCTTGCGCGTGACGTTTCGCGGCGGCTTCGGCTTCGGCGGTCGCGGCCGCATGACGCTGCGCGGCCGCCTCGGCTTCGGTTGCCGCGGCGTGATGGCGTTGCGCGGCGGCCTCGGCTTCGGCGATCGCGGCCGCGTGGCGCTGCGATGCGGCTTCGGCGTCCGCGTGACGCTGCGCGAGCGCTTCGGTCAGCGCGGTGGCTTCCGCATGGCGCTGCACGGCCGCTTCGGCCTGCGCGGCGGCATCGGTATGACGTTGGGCGGCGGCTTCGGCGGCAGCGGTTGCGTTGGCGTGGCGCTGCTGCGCGGCTTCGGCGTCGGCGGCAGCGGCCGTGTGGCGCTGCGCGGCGGCCTGCGCTTCGGTTTCCGCGGCGGCGTGACGCTCGGCCGCGGCCCGGGCTTCCGCCGCGGCGGCGCGCGCGAAGGCTTCCGCGCTGCGGGCCGCCTGCTGCGCGGCGTGGTGATCGTGGAGGAGCTGATCGACGCCCGTGGCGAGCGAAGCGATCTGATCGTTCAGGTTCATGCGTGTCTTCTCTGCGTAAGACCCGCGATTTTAACCGCTGCGCGGATGTCGGTCCGCGCGGGTCGTGTAACAAAGTGCGCAAGGCGGCGCGCCGCGCGCCGCTTTGTGTTACTTCAGGTAGCCCGCCGAGCCGAACCAGTCGAGCGCGTCGCGCAGCCCTTCGCGGTACGGACGCGCACGGTAGCCGAGCTCGCGCTCGGCCTTCGCGGACGTGAAATACATCTTGTTCTTCGACATCCGCAGCCCGTCCACGGTGACGAACGGCTCCTTCTTCGTGAACTTCGCGACCGCTTCGGCGCCGACCGCGAGCGGGTACAGCGGCCAGCGCGGCAGCGCGATCGTCGGCGCCTTGCGGCCCGTCATCTGCGCGATGTCGGCGAGCATCTGCTGCAGCGGCAGGTTCTCGCCGCCGAGGATGTAGCGCTCGCCGATCCGGCCGCGCTCGAGCGCGAGGAAGTGGCCGTGCGCGACGTCGTCGACGTGCACCAGGTTCAGCCCCGTATCGACGAACGCGGGAATCTTGCCGAGCGCGGCCTCGACGATGATGCGGCCGGTCGGCGTCGGCTTCACGTCGCGCGGGCCGATCGGTGTCGACGGGTTGACGATCACGGCCGGCAGCCCTTCGTCGGCGATCATCCGCTCGACCGCGCGCTCCGCGCGCACCTTGCTGCGCTTGTACACGCCGATCGCCTGCTCGGCCGTGAGCGGCCGGTTCTCGTCGGACGGATCGCCGGCGCTCGTCACCTTCAGCGTCGCGACGCTGCTCGTGTAGACGATCCGCTCGACGCCCTCCGCGCGGGCCGCGCGCATCGTCGCGACCGCCCCCTCGAGGTTCGCGCGTTCGATTTCGTCGGGATCGGGCGCCCACAGCCGGTAGTCGGCCGCGACGTGCAGCAGGTAGCGCACGCCGCGCAGCGCGGCGCGCATCGACGCCTCGTCGCGCATGTCGCCGGTGACGATCTCGGCATCGAGATCCGCGACGTTCGTGCGCGGGCTGGTCGGGCGCACGAGCACGCGCACCGCATAGCCTTTCTGCTGCGCGATGCGCGCGACGGCCGAGCCGACGAAGCCGGACGCGCCGGTGACGAGAACGAGATCGCGGGAGGTATCAGTCATGCGTTTCCTTCAGGGCCGCGCGCGGGCGGCGCGGCGGTTGAGCATCGGCGAGATTGTACGTGGTCGGCGCACGCGGCGACGCCTGGCCGGCGCGTGTGCGAAGCGGCCGGCGCGACTACAATGCCGGGCTTGAATGCAACGGGAGGGCGACGCGATGAGCCGCAATGAACTGGACGAACGGATCGAAACCTACTACGTGCGGGTGCGCGGCGTCGTGCAGGGCGTCGGCTTCCGTCATGCGACGGTGCGCGAGGCGCATGCGCTGAAACTGCGCGGCTGGGTCGCGAATCTCGAGGACGGCAGCGTCGAGGCGATGATCCAGGGCCCCGGCGCGCAGATCGACCGGATGCTCGCGTGGCTGCGTCATGGGCCGCCGGCCGCGCGCGTCACCGAAGTGACGTTCGAGGAGCGCCGGACCGAGCGGCGCTTCGAGCGTTTCCAGCAGCAGTAAGCGGCGCTGAACGACCATGACGGGGTATCCGGAAGCCGGTCGCGGCCTCATGTTGTCGGTGACGGCGTCGACGCTGTTCGCGCTGATGTCGGTTTACGCAAAACTGCTCGCGCCGCTCACGGGGCTCGACATCTTCGCGTGGCGCGTCCTGTGGACCGCGCCGGGCGCGCTCGCGCTGATCGCGCTGCGCGGCCGCTGGCCGGCGCTCGTCGGTCTCGTGCGCCGCACCGCGCGCGACTGGCGCCTGCTGCTCGCGCTGCCGGCGAGCGCGGCGCTGCTCGGCGTGCAGCTGTGGCTGTTCCTGTGGGCGCCGCTGCACGGCCGCATGCTCGAGGTGTCGCTCGGTTATTTCCTGCTGCCGCTGACGATGGTGATCGTCGGCCGTTTCTACTATCACGAGCGGCTCGACCCGCTGCAATGGGCGGCGGTCGCGTGCGCCGCGCTCGGCGTCGCGCACGAAGTGTGGGCGACACGCGCGTTCGCGTGGCCGACGCTTGTCGTCGCGCTCGGTTATCCGCCGTATTTCGTGCTGCGCCGGCGGATCAACGCCGATTCGCTGGCCGCGTTCGCGGTCGAGATCGTGCTGCTGTGCCCGATCGCGTTCGTGATGGTCGCGACGAGCGCGACGCGGGTCGACGGCCATCCGGTGCTGTGGGCCGCGCTGCTGCCGGGGCTCGGCGTGCTCAGCACGCTCGCGCTCGCCAGCTACCTGAAGGCGAGCCGGATGCTGCCGATGGCGCTGTTCGGGATCCTCGGCTACGTCGAACCCGTGCTGCTCGTCGCGGTGTCGCTGCTGCTGCTCGGCGAGACGCTGAGCGTCGCGAAGCTCGCCACCTACGGGCCGATCTGGGCCGCCGTCGCGCTCACCGCATGGCACAGCGCGATGCTGATGCGGCGCCTGCCCGCACGCGGATGAGCGCCGGTCGCGATGGCGCGGCCGCGCGGAACGTGCATCGCACCGCGCTTCCCGCCGCGATCGAACGGCGGCGATCCGGTGGCCGAACGAGGCGATGCTGACCGCAAGCTGGCGTCGCGCTGACGTGAATCTGGCGACGCCGACCGCCGCGCTCCGTCAGGCTCGCGCGTGTAATCGAACAGAAGATTCGGTTGCACTTTGTTACTTAGGGTCTTCCCCGAACGGCCATTAGACTGACCTGACCGACTACCCTTCGTATGCAGCTTTTCGATGAACGGTCATCTCCGTGCCTGGCCAGCCGGGTTGGTGCGATGCGGGCATACGCGTATCGCCGCTGACCGCGCTCGCCAGCTTCTTCCCGATCCCTTCCCCGGTGCCCGTCGCACCGCCGTCGTGCCGGTGCGCTCATGTCGTTGAGCCCGTCGCCGTCCGCCACGGTCCTGCCGCCGCGCGGCGGCCGCCTGATCGAAATCGACTTCTTCCGCGGGCTCGTGCTGTTGATGATCGTCGTCGATCACATCGGCGCGAGCGTGCTGTCGCGCGTGACGCTGCATGCGTTCGCGCTGTGCGATGCAGCCGAGGTGTTCGTGTTTCTCGGCGGTTTCGCGACCGCGAGCGCGTACGGCGCGATCGCCGAGCGGCACGGCGCACGCGCCGCGCAGCAGCGGTTCGTGCGGCGTGCGATGCAGATCTACCGCGCGTTTCTCGCGACGTCGACGCTGATGCTGGTCGTGTCGGCCGTGCTCGACCATTACGGAATCGATGCGCCGAACCTCGCGCTCGACGACGTCAGCGTGATGCTCGCGTCGCCGCTCACGGGCGCCGCCGAGTTGCTGACGTTCCAGCGCCAGCCATATCTGGCGTCGGTGCTGCCGATGTACGTGCTGTTCGCGCTCGCGTCGCCGGTGATCGTGCCGTTCGCGCGTCGCCATCCGTGGCTGCTCGTTGCGTTCAGCGTCGTGTCATGGGGCGCGGCGGGCTGGCTCGGCCCCGAGCTGCTGGATACCGACGGCTTCCGCTGGAGCTTCAACCCGTTCGCGTGGCAGCTGATGTTCGTCGCCGGCGTGCTGGCGCGCTGCCAGCCGTTCTACCGGCGCATCGCGCTGGGGCGCTGGGGCGCGGCGGCGACCGGGCTCGCATGCGCGGTCGTGCTCGGTTGCGCGAGCTACAAGCTGTTCTCGGGCTTGCCGTTGCCGGAAGGCGTGTTCAAGCGCGACCTGGCGCTGCCGCGCGTCGTGAGCTTCGCGGCCGTCGCATGGCTGATGGCCGATTGCGTGCGCTTCGGCTGGATCGCGCGGATCGCGCAGGGCGTGCGACCTGTCGTGGCGGTCGGCCAGCGCGGGCTGATCTGCTTCGTGGCGGGCGCGGCGATCTCGCTCGTCCTCGATTCGCTGCTGCATCCGGTCGTGGGCGGCGCCGACCTGCGGCATGTCGGCGTGGGCCTCGTGGCCGACGCGTGCGCGCTCGGGCTGATGATGGCCGTGGCCGGTTCGGGGACGTGGATCGCGCGGTGGCGCGGCGCGGCTGCGTGAGCGGCGCGGAAGGCGGCGCGTGCCGCCCGCGGCGTCAGTGAGGTGAGCCGATACGGGAGCGGGGCACGGCGGTTGCGTCGTCGGATTCGGCGTCGTCGCGTTCGTCCGGTGCCGGATCGTCGCGCTCGGCGAGCATCGCGTCGGCTTCGGCTGCGGCCCGGGCGGCGCGTATCGCGGTGCAGCGCTGCGCGTGCCGGATGTCCGACAGTATCCTCAAGAGCCGAGTCGTCTTGTTTTTCATGATCTTCTCCCGCCAGTGCGCATCGCGACGGAGCGGATGCGCCGTTGCAACCAGTGTAGGACGTGCTGGCCGCGCTGGCGGGAGAATATGGCGTGCGGGCCGCACGCCGAGGGATAGTACTTACCGGGCCGGGGCGACGCCCTGCGCCTGCAGCGCTTCCTCGCGGCGCTCTTCCGCACAGCGCTGGTGCTGGCGCGACAGGCGGTTCATCAGCGGCAGCAGCAGCAGCGCGAGCACCATGCCGATCGCGGCGAGCCAGCCGAGCTTCTCGAACAGCGACAGGTAGAGCGGCAGCGATTCGGTGGCCGGCAGTTCGTGCGACGGCATCTGCGCGAAGTTCGCGACGACGCTGCCCAGATACTGCGACACGCCCGTCGCGACGAAATACGCACCCATCATGAAGCCGCTCATGCGCGCCGGCACGTAGCGGGCGATCATCGCGAGGCCGAGGCCGCTCACCAGCAGTTCGCCGAGCGAGTACAGGCCGTAACCCCACACCATGAACCACGACGACACGCGGCCGTCCACGGCATAGCGGCCGCTGATCGTGAACACCAGGTAGCCCGCGGCCACCGCGCCGAAGCCGAGCGCGTACTTCGCGGCGACCGGCAGGTCGCGGCCGCCCTTCGCGACGGCGTTGTAGACCCACACGAGCAGCGGGCTCAGCAGCATGATCCAGATCGGGTTCAGCGCCTGGAACTGCGCGGCGCTCCACGTGAACAGCGTCGTGCCGAACACGATGAAGCGCGGATCGACGTTGCGCAGCGCGAACAGCGTCAGCGACGTCGACATCTGCACGTAGAAGATGAAGAACAGGATCACCTGGCCGATCAGCACGAGCGCCGCGATCAGGCCCGCGCGCTCCGAGCGCTCCGACTTCGCGATCATGTACGCGAAGATCGCGAGGATCGCGAACGCGGCCGTCCATACGCTGGCCACGGCGAGCTGCTTGTGCTGCAGCACGTACAGCGTGACCAGCGCGAGCGCGACGCCGCCGGCCGCGACCGCGCCGAGGCGCTTCCAGCGGATCGGTTCGTCGTCCGGCTGCGAGCCGACGTGCGCGAGCGTGCGATGCATCAGCATGAAGTTGAGGATCGCGAGCAGCATGCCGCCGCAGCAGACCGCGAACGCGGTGTGCCAGCCCCAGTGATCCTTGATCCACGGTGTCGCGAGCATCGACACCGTCGAGCCGATGTTGACCGCCATGTAGTAGATCGTGAACGCGCTGTCGATGCGCGCGTCGTCGCCTTCGTAGATGCGGCGCACGAGGTTCGCCGCGTTGGCCTTGAACAGGCCGTTGCCGACGACGATCACGCCGAGCGACGCGTACATGTACGTCAACTGGTCGTTCGGCACCGAAAGCATCAGGTAGCCGGCACACAGCACGGACGCGCCGACGATCATCGTGCGGCGGGCGCCGAGCACCTTGTCGCCGATCCAGCCGCCGATCGACGGCGCGGCATAGACGAGTGCGGTGAACGCACCCCAGGTCAGGTTCGCATGGCTGTCGGTGAAACCGAGCCGGTCGACCATGAAGAGGACCAGGAGCGCGGCCATGCCGTAGTAGCCGAAGCGCTCCCACATTTCGATGAGGAAGACCGTCGTGAACGATCGGGTTTGTGAAACAGGTGAATGCATCATCAATCTCGGTTGAAACGGACGGCACGGATCACGCGTCGTCTTGGGGTCGAACTGGCGCCGGAGCACTGAGGCCGGGTAGGCTTGCGTCGGCGATGGAGCAGTCGGGCGGTTAGCCCGGGCCGGGGTCGGACTCCGCCCGACAAGGCGGTGCGCGGCCCCGACCGGCGCGCGAATGGTAACGTTTGCCGGTCCGGTGCGTCGGGTCCGTGCCACTTAGGGAAACTCCCGATATGGCAACAGCTTTCAGGAACATTCGTCTCATCATGTATTTGTAAGCTTGACGCCCGTTCTCCGCAAATTCCCGGAGAGCCGCTTGCAGCTTGCCTGTGAAGCCCGCGAGTCTGGCAAGATAGCGCGTCGTTTCGTTCGCTTCGGGCCCTGTTTAGTGCACCGGGCTCAACGCCGAAGGCGTGTACGAACCCGAAGATTAAGCTATCTCCAATTAACTTAGTTACTTTCCATCAAACATTTTTTGACGACCACTTTTCGGCCTGCTATGGTTCCCCCCACTGAAAACTCGCGATCGGCAGACGCTGTCGCACTGGGCAGCAAGATTCGCGCGTTGCGCCAACGTCTGAAGCGCACGCTCGACGACACCGCTTCCGCCGCGGGGATTTCGAAGCCGTTTCTGTCTCAAGTCGAGCGCGGGCTCGCGTCGCCGTCACTGACGTCGCTGGCCGGTATTGCCCACGCGCTCGGTGTGACGGTGCAGTACTTCGTGGATACGCCGAGCGAGGAACGCTCGGTCTGCCGAGGCGATCAGTTGCGCTTCTTCGGGTTTGCCGATTCGGCGAACCTGTTCGCGCGGCTGACGAACGTGTCCGAAGGGCGCCAGCTGGAGGCGATCCTCGTGAGGATGCCGCCGGGGCAGAAGCGGTCGGAGGTGACGACACATGCAGGAGAGGAGTTCCTGTATGTGATTGAAGGGGAAGTGTCGCTGACGCTGGAAGGCAAGACGTTCGTCCTGCAGGCCGGCGACAGCTCGCACTATCAGTCGACGGTGCCGCATAGCTGGGTCAACACCGCGAAAATCGAGTCGGTGGTGGTCTGGGTCGGTACACCGAGGCTGTTCTAACGCACAGGTATTCCTTCGTTTCCAAGACGGAATGCCTGTCGAAAGAAACGTAAGGAATACTAAAATGCTACACGAGAATCACGGGCCTCCTCAATCGCTGCGCCCGTCAGCGTCTCACGCGTAATCCGCGGCATCCGTCGCGCGACGCGCACCGAACCAACCTTCTCAAGACTGCCACGATGAAATCCTTGCATGCCATGTCGGCCGTGCTGGCCGCGCTCGCCCTGACGACGCCTGTTGCCCACGCCGTTACCGTCCCGTCGAACGTCGCGCTCGCTCCTCAACAGGACCTGACGCGGCAGGTGCCCGCCGAAGTCGAGTCGCTCGATCCCGCGCACATCGAGTCGTGGACCGGCAACACGATCGGCCTCGACCTGTTCGAGGGGCTGGCCCGCATCGATGCAGCCGGCCAGGTCGTGCCGGGTGTCGCGCTGTCGTGGGAACGCAAGACGCCGACGACGTGGATCTTCAAGCTTCGCCATGACGCGAAGTGGAGCAACGGCCAGCCGGTGACGGCCGCCGATTTCGTCTATTCGTGGCAGCGCCTCGTCGATCCGAAGACGGGCTCGAAGTACACGATCCTCGTCGAGTTCGTGAAGAACTCGAAGGACATCATCGCGGGCAAGGCCGCGCCGTCGACACTCGGCGTGCGCGCCGTCGATCCGTATACGCTGGAAGTGACGACCGACGTGCCCGTCGCGTTCTTCCCCGAACTGACCGCGATGGTGCCGCTCGCGCCGGTGAACAAGGACACGGTGACGAAGCTCGGCGACGCATGGACGCGCCCGGGCAATATCGTCAGCAACGGCGCATACCAGCTCGTCGACTGGCAGCCGAACAACCGCATCGTGATCTCGAAGGACGCGAAGTACTGGAACGCGCCGAAGGTCGTGATCAACAAGGTCACGTACCTGCCGATCGAGAGCGACGAGACGGCGATGCGCATGTACCAGGCCGGCCAGATCGACTACAGCTACTCGATCCCGTCGGGGATCTTCCAGCAGGTCAGCAAGCAGTTCGGCGGCGAACTGCGCCAGGGCCTGCAGCTCGCGACCTACTACTACTATCTGAACAACAGCGATCCGGTGCTGAAGGACAAGCGCGTGCGCCAGGCGCTGTCGATGGTGCTCGATCGCGACGTGCTGACGCAGAGGCTCACGCAGGCCGGCGAGAAGCCGATGTACGGCCTGATGCCGAACGGCACGAAGGGCGTGCAGCCGTTCACGCCGGACTGGGCGTCGTGGCCGATGGCCAAGCGCGTCGAGACCGCGAAGAACCTGCTGAAGCAGGCCGGCTATTCGGACGCAAAGCCGCTGTCGTTCACGCTGACGTACAACACCAACGACCTGCACAAGAAGGTCGCGCTGTTCGCCGCGTCCGAATGGCGCACCAAGCTCGGCATCAACACGAAGCTCGAGAACGTCGAGTTCAAGGTGCTGATGAAGGAGCGTCACGACGGCAAGGTGCAGATCGCGCGTGACGGCTGGTTCGCCGACTACAACGACGCGATGACGTTCTTCGACCTGCTGCGCTGCGGCAGCGCGCAGAACACCGTCGGCTACTGCAACAAGCAGGCCGACGCGCTCGTCGACGAAGGCAACCAGAAGCTCGACGACAAGGCGCGCGCCGCGCTGCTCACGCAGGCGCACGACCTCGCGCTGAACGACACGCCGATGGTGCCGCTGTTCCAGTACTCGGCCGATCGTCTCGTGAAGCCCTACGTGGGCGGCTATTCGCTGAAGAACGTGATCGACATGCGTGCTTCGCAGGACATGTACCTGATCAAGCACTGAGCGGAGCGATCATGCTGGCCTACGCATTGAGGCGCACGTTGTGGGCGGTGCCGACGATCCTCGCGGTCGTCACCGTCTGCTACCTGCTGCTGCACTTCACGCCCGGCGGTCCGTTCGATACGGAAAAGCAGTTGTCCGCCGCGACGCTCGCGAACCTGAACGCGAAGTATCACCTCGACCAGCCGCTGTGGAAGCAGTACCTGATGTACCTCGATTCGCTGCTGCACGGCGATCTCGGTCCGTCGTTCCGCTACGTCGACTGGTCGGTGAACGACCTCGTGAGGAAGGCGCTGCCCGTGAGCCTCGGCGTGGGCGGCGTGTCGATCCCGATCTCGATCGGGCTGGGCGTGCTGCTCGGCACCGTCGCGGCGGTGCGCCGCGACAGCTTCATCGACCGCATCGTGATGCTGATCGGCAACGTCGGCAACGTCGTGCCGCCGTTCGTGCTCGGCCCCGTGCTCGTGTGGATCTTCGCGATCCTGCTGAAGACGTCGGCCGGCAACGGCTGGCTGCCGGCCGGCGGCTGGGGCGACGGCGGCTGGCAGTACCGGCTGCTGCCGATCGTGCTGCTGACCTTCATCAACATGTCGCTGCTCGCGCGCGTGATGCGCGGCTCGATGATCGAGACGCTGTCGAGCAACTACATCCGTACCGCGCGTGCCAAGGGCCTGCCGGGCTCGACGATCGTGCTGCGCCATGCGCTCAAGCCCGCGCTGATGCCGGTCGTGTCGCTGTTCGGCACGGTCTGCATCTCGTCGATCACGGCGGCCGTCGTCACGGAATCGGTGTTCGCGCTGCCGGGCCTCGGCCAGCTCGTCGTGAACGGCGCCATCAACCGCGACTACACGCTGGTGCTCGGCCTCGTCGTCCTGACCACCGTCTGCGCGGTGCTGTTCAACCTGCTGGTCGACCTCGCGTATGCGTGGCTCGATCCGCGCATCCGTTATTGAGCGAGGCACCGCGATGACTCCGACTACTCCCGTCGTCGGTCTGCCCGTGCAGACCGATTCGCCGCCGCGTTCGCGCTCGCCGCTCGCGCTCGCGATGGCGCGTTTCCTTCACAACCGCGCAGCCGTGTTCAGCCTCGTGCTGCTCGCGCTGATCACGCTCGCCTGCTTCGTCGGCCCGTGGCTGCTCGCGGCCGATCCCGCCGCGAGCGACTGGGGCGCGATCAGCCTGCCGCCGACCTGGGCGAACCAGCACTGGTTCGGCACCGACGAGCTCGGCCGCGACCTGCTGGTGCGCACGCTGATCGGCGGCCGCGTGTCGATCGAGGTCGGCGTGCTCGGCACGCTCGTGTCGGGCCTGTTCGGCGTCGCGTGGGGCGCGACCGCGGGCTTCGCGGGCGGCCGCGTCGACTCCGTCATGATGCGCGTCGTCGACATGATGTACGCGATCCCGTACCTGCTGATCGCGATCCTGATGATGACCCTGTTCGGCCGCTCGTTCATGCTGGTCGTGCTGACCATCAGCGCGTTCTCGTGGATCGACATGGCGCGCGTCGTGCGCGGCCAGACGCTGTCGCTGCGCAACCGCGAGTTCGTCGACGCGGCGCGCGCGATCGGCGTGACGCCGGCCACGATCGTGCGGCGCCACGTCGTGCCGAACCTGCTCGGCGTGGTCGTCGTGTACGCGACGGTCTCGGTGCCGGGCATCGTGCTGACCGAGTCGGTGCTGTCGTTCCTCGGCCTCGGCGTGCAGGAACCGATGACGAGCTGGGGCGTGCTGATCCAGGACGGCGCGCAGAAACTGGAATCGATGCCGTGGCTGCTGCTCGCCCCGGCCGTCATGCTGTGCGTGACGCTTTATTGCGTGAATTTCGTCGGCGATGGCCTGCGGGATGCGCTTGACCCGAAGGATCGTTGAGATGGCCGCATTGCTCGAAGTAGACAATCTCGGCGTGCGCTTCACGCGCAAGGATGCCCCGCCGATCGACGCCGTCAGCGGCGTGTCGTTCTCGCTCGAAGCCGGCAAGACGCTCGGCATCGTCGGCGAGTCGGGCTCGGGCAAGAGCCAGACCGTGATGGCGCTGCTCGGCCTGCTGGCCGGCAACGGCACGACGACCGGCGTCGCGCGCTACCGCGGCGACAACCTGCTCGACATGGACACGCGCGCGCTGAACGCGGTGCGCGGCGACCGGATCGCGATGATCTTCCAGGATCCGATGACGTCGCTCAATCCGTTCCTGACGATCGAGCGGCAGATGACCGAGACGCTGCAGCTGCACCGCAAGCTGTCGCGCAAGGAAGCCACGAAGCGCGCGATCGAGGCGCTCGAATCGGTGCGCATTCCCGACGCGGCGCGACGCATCCGCATGTATCCGCACGAGTTCTCGGGCGGCATGCGGCAGCGCGTGATGATCGCGATGGCGCTGCTGTCCGAGCCGGAAATCCTGATCGCCGACGAGCCGACCACCGCGCTCGACGTGACCGTGCAGGCACAGATCATCGACCTGCTGCGCGAGCTGAACCGCGAACGCGGCACCGCGATCGTGCTGATCACGCACGACATGGGCGTGGTCGCCGGCCTCGCCGACGACGTGATGGTCATGTACTCGGGCCGCACCGTCGAATACGCGCCGGCCGAATCGATCTTCGCGGCGCCGTCGCATCCGTACACGATCGGCCTGCTCAATGCGCTGCCGCGCCTGACCGACGCGGACGATGCGCCGCTCGTCGCGATTCCCGGCAATCCGCCGATGCCCGGCACCGCGCCGGCCGGCTGCGCGTTCGCGAAGCGCTGCACGTATGCGGAAGAGCGCTGCGGCGCGGCGCGCCCCGCGCTCGAAACCTATGGCGCCGCGGGTGCGGTGCGCGCATGCCACCGCCCGGTGGCCGATCTGACGGGAGGTCTGCGATGAGCGTCAATGAACGCCGCGATGCCGGCGCGACGGACGACACGCTGCTGTCCGTCGACAATCTGAAGGTGCATTTCCGCGTGCCGCTCGGCGGCTATCCGTGGTCGCCGAAGGGCACGCTGCGCGCGGTCGACGGCGTGTCGTTCGACGTGAAGCGCGGCGAGACGGTCGGGCTCGTCGGCGAATCGGGCTGCGGGAAGTCGACGCTTGCGCGTGCGCTGATCGGCCTCGTGCCGATGACGGCCGGTACGGTGAAGTGGCGCGGCGAAGCCGTCACGCCCGATCACCTGCGCGGCTCCACGATGCGGCGCGAAGTGCAGATGATCTTCCAGGATCCGCTCGCGTCGCTCGATCCGCGCATGACGATCGAACAGGTCGTCGCCGAGCCGCTCGTCACGCACCAGGCCGGCCTCGGCCGTGCCGAGGTGCGCCGCCGCGTGGTCACGATGCTCGAACGCGTCGGCCTGAACGCGCATCACCTGCTGCGTTATCCGCATGAATTCTCCGGCGGGCAATGCCAGCGCGTCGGCATCGCGCGCGCGCTGATCGGCGCGCCGAAGCTCGTGATCTGCGACGAGCCCGTGTCGGCGCTCGACGTGTCGATCCAGGCGCAGATCGTGAACCTGCTTCGCGACCTGCAACGCGAACTGTCGTTGTCCTATCTGTTCGTTGCACACGATCTCGCCGTGGTGAAGGCGATCAGCCAGCGTGTGCTCGTGATGTATCTCGGCCGCGTGATGGAGTTCGGCACGCGGCATGACGTGTACGGCGTGCCGCAGCACCCGTACACGAAGGCGCTGCTCGATGCGGCGCCGACGCCGGAGCCGGCGCGCGAGCGTGCTCGCCGTCCGATGCTGCTGGCGGGCGAGATGCCCTCGCCGCTCAACCCGCCGTCCGGCTGCGCGTTCCGCACGCGCTGCCCGGTCGCGATCGACGCATGCGCGCGGGACGTGCCGCTGCCGGAAGTTCGGCAGGGGTCGGCGGCGCGTGTCGCGTGCATCCGCGCGGGCGTGGCGTGAAGTGAAGTAACTCGGCAAATAAAACCAGGCAGGTCAACAGGGGCAGTGGCGGCGCGAATGATCTTCGCGTCGCGGGTACAGGCGCGTCCTTAACCGGGCGTGCCGGGGGGCCGGGAGCGGATCGCGACCGGCGTGGACGGATATCAACACAAGACGAGAATGACGATGAAAAAACAGAAGACGATCGGGACGGCATCGAAGATGCTGCTCGCATGGGGACTGCCGGCACTCGCAGGCGTCTCGCTGACGGGCGTTGCGCACGCCGACGACGCGGCGCCCGCGCCGCTGACGGTCGCGCAGGCCGCGCCGGCCGCCGGTACGGCCGCGACCGTTGCGCAGGCATCGACCCCGAACGCCATCATCAACGCCGAAGCGAACCAGGCCGTCACGCCGCCGGACGAGCCGTCGGCGCAGTCGAAGTCGAATGGCTTCATTGCCGACAGCCATCTCGACTTCCTGTTCCGCAACTATTCGGACGTGCTCGACAGCAAGGGCGGACCGCATCGCCACGCGTGGGTCCAGGGCGCGATGGCGAACTTCGAGTCGGGCTACACGACGGGCCTGATCGGCATCGGCTTCGACGCATCGCTGTATGCGGCGCTGAAGCTCGACGGCGGCCAGGGCGCCGGCAGCATGGTGCACATCGCGAAGGGCGGCGGCGGCGGCAACCAGCTGGCGTGGGCGTACCCCGGCATCTACGACATCAAGGCGCGGATCTCGAACACGGTGGTCAAGTACGGTCTGCAGGCCGTCGACAACCCGTTCATGGAGCAGCACGACAACCGTGCGCTGCCGCCGACGTTCCTCGGTGCGACGATCGTCAGCAATGAATTCAAGAACGTGATGCTCGAGGCCGGCAGCTTCACGAAGACCAACGCGCGCGGCCACACGACGCTCACGAACCTGACGACGCAGTACGGTGGCACGCGTATCAATCGCCTGTCGTATGTCGGCGGCACGTGGGACTACTCGCCGAACGGCGAAGTCGCGCTGTATGCGAACCAGGCCGACGACGTGTGGCACCAGTACTACGCGTCGGTGAAGCACAGCATCGGCAGCCCGCAGACGATCAAGTGGACCGGCTTCGGCAACGTCTACTCGACGCACGACACGGGCGATGCGCTGCAGGGCAAGATCGACAACAACGCATACAGCCTGTCGGTGGCGGCGCAGCACGGCCCGCACGAGCTGCTGCTCGGCTTCCAGCAGGTGCTCGGCGACCAGTTCTTCGACTACCTGAACGAAACGAACGGCATCTTCCTGACCAACTCGATGGACGTCGACTACAACGCGCCGCACGAAAAGTCGCTGCAGCTGCGTTACACGTTCTACGGCAAGGAAGCGGGCCTGCCGGGCTTCAAGGCGATGGTCTGGGGCGTGACGGGCTGGGGTGCGGACGGCAGCGCGGGCGCGGCCAACGACCCGAGCAAGTCGAGCATCTACTGGAGCAACGGCGCGCCGGTGCAGGGCCGTCACCACGAGTTCGGCTTCATCCCGTCGTACACGTTCCAGAGCGGCAAGCTGAAGAACACGAAGGTCACGTTCATCGCGATGTGGCACAACGGTTCGGCACACTACTCGGACGCGACGAACAGGGAGTACCGCCTGGTCGTGAACCTGCCGCTGCACGCGTTCTGATCGACGGGGGCATCGCGCCCCCCGCATCGCGCGGCCGGCCTGCGGGCAGTGTGCTCAGGCCGGCTTGTGCAGCCCCGCGACCGGATCGTTCGCCGCGGGCATCTCTTCCGCGAGCGACGTGAGCTGGCGGCCCGTGTCGCGCCATGCGTCGAGGCCGCCGCGCAGCGCAAGCGCATCGGTGAAGCCCGCGTCGAGCAGGCGCTTCGCCATCAGCGCGGCCGTCACTTCGTTCGGGCACGAGCAGTACACGACGAACTTCTGCGAGAACGGATAGCGCGCGACGATGTCGGCGATCTGCCGCTCGTCGGCGAACTGGGCGCCGGGAATCGAGAACGGGTCGAGCTTGCGGTGCTCGGGCGAGCGCACGTCGAGCACCACCGGCGCGGTGTCGTCGCGCAGCAGGGTGTCGAGTTCGTCGACGCCGATCCGCGCATGGGCGAGCTGGCGGATCAGCGCGCGGCGGCGCATCCAGCGCACGGCCGCATAGATTGCCAGCAGCGCGACGATGACCAGCAGCACCGCGCGGCCGAGCCGGCTCGCGCCGGCGAACAGCCAGTCGATCTGCCGGTAGAACACGATGCCGGCCGCCAGCCCGGCGATCGTCCACAGTGCGGCGCCGAGCGCGTCGTAACCGGCGAACGTGCGATAGCGCGTGCCGAGCGCACCGGCCATCGGCACCGACACGAGCGACAGCCCGGGAATGAAGCGGGCGACCGCGAGCACGCGCACGCCGTAACGGCCGAAGAAGCGTTCGGTCTTTCTCACGCAGGTATCGCGCGACAGCGACAGCCGGCAGATCGTCTTCAGCGTCGTGCCGCCGTAACGGCGCCCCGCGACGTACCACACGGTGTCGCCGATCAGCGCACCGAGCACCGACACCGCCACCACCGTCACGAGCTGCGAGCCGATCATGTCCGGGTGCATCCCGGCCATCGCACCGAACAGCACGAGCGTCGGCATCGCGGGCACCGGCAGGCCGATGGCTGCCGCGAGCACGTTGGCGAACACGAGAAGCGGCCCGTACTGGGCGACGAGGTCACGGAGCATGACGGCTGGCCGAAAAGGAAAGGCGTGGGCAGGAAACGCAGATGGGCCGATTATCGGCCTTTTTCAAGACAACGGCGGGAATGACGGAAAGCGCCTGACGACGGCAGGGGGATGTCGGTGAGCCGGCGCGCTGCGCGTGGCTCACCGACCGGAATCAGGAGAGGGTGCGCGCGAGCGAGGCGGCGCCATGGTTTTCGCCGGGCAGCTCGGCGCCGTGCGAGCGGATCGCCGCGATCAGTTCGGCCGGCGTGATCTCGTAGCGGACCTCGCGGTGGATGCCGGGCTTGCGTTCGTCGATCTCGATCAGCAGCACGCTTTTGCCGTCGCCCGTTGCTTCCAGCCGGAGCGAGCGCAGTTCGCGGCCGTCGGCCGGATCGTGTTCGGTGAGCAGGGTCATTGCCCCGGATGAGCCGGTAGTGCGCATCGAACCTATCCTCGTATCGTGTCGTGGATGCCGTGACGGCAAAGATGTCTTTGTTGACTACAGCTTGACGCAGTTTAACGCGAACGGGCCGCAAGACGGAGCATTTTCGTGCGGTGAAATGAGGGCTACACCACCCATCCTTCTGATGTTTGAGCCATGCGGGGCGGGCGTTTCAGCCGGATCGGCCGCCGCCGCGGCCGGCGCGCGACCGGCGTTCGCGGCCGCGCCGGCGCGGGCGGCGACACGCGGTGCGATGCGTGTCGCCGCGGTGCCGTCAGAAGCGGTCGGCGAGACCCATCGCAGGGTCGCTGACCGAGTGGCGGCCGGTTTCGACGCGGCCGGCCACGCGGCGCGAGAAGCTCGCGTCGCTGTCGGCCGTGACGATGAAGTCGTACCAATGGCCGGTCGAGTCGAGCGCCCAGTGCAGCTCGGCCTGGTCGCCGGCGCGTACCGCGACGGTCCACGTGGTACCGGTGCCGTGGCCGTGGCCATGGCCATGGCCGTGGTCGTCGTCTCCGCCGCGGCCGGACAGCGGCCCGTAGACCTGGTTCGACTTCACCGTGAAGCGCACCGTGCCGCCGCCGTGGTTGCGCAGCCGCAGGTGCAGGTTGCCGCTCGCGCCCGCGTAGCCGACGCGCACTTCCGGATGCGGTGCGCGGGCGCCCGCCAGACGGCTCAGGTCGCCGGTGAAGCGGCGGTGATAGCCGTTCGGCCCGAGTACCCACAGGTCATATTTACCGCCATCGTCGGCGCGCGCGGCCCAGTCGCCGTGCAGCGTCTTGCCCGGCTCGACGACGTAGCGCTGCGGCAGGCGGTCGAGGTGGAGCTTGTCGTAGACGTGAAACACGGCGGCGGCGCGGCCCGTGTTCGCGAACTTCAGCGTGACCGTGCCGGCGCCGGCATCGGTGCGCGCGCTCGCATGCAGTTCGTACGGCAGCGCGCGCGACGGGCGCACGCCGGTGGCCTGCGCGGGCAGCACGGGCGCGGCGGGCGGCACGATCTTCGGGGCGGCCTGCTGCGCGGCGCTCAGCGCGTCGACCCGGCTTTTCGTCGTACGGCCCGCGAGCGTCGGCAGCGGTTCGTCGTTCGGCGTGCGGAAGTTGAACGCGCTCGTCAGATCGCCGCACACCGCGCGGCGGTACGCGCTGACTTGCGGCTCGGCGACGCCGAAGCGCTGCTCGAGGAAGCGCAGCGTCGACGTATGGTCGAACACCTGCGAGTTGACCCAGCCGCCGCGGCTCCACGGCGACACGACCCACATCGGCACGCGCGGGCCCGGGCCGTACGGACGGCCGTCGGTGGCCGGCTGGCTCGACGTGGCCGGCGTGAAGTCGTGGTATTCGACGGCGATGTCGGCGTCGCGCAGCGTATGGCCGCCCGCGAGCGTGCCGTCGGGGCGGCGCGACGGCACGGCCGGCGACGGCATGTGGTCGAAGAAGCCGTCGTTCTCGTCGTAGTTGACCAGCAGCACCGTCTTGCTCCACACCTCCGGGTTCGCCGTCAGCGCGTCGAGCACGGCCTGCACGTACCAGCCGCCCTGCGCCGGGCTCGACGGCCCCGGGTGTTCGCTGTACACGGACGGCGGGATGATCCACGACACTTCCGGCAACGTGCCGTTGCGAATGTCGTCGCGCAACGTTTCGAGAAAGCCGTACGGCATCGTGTTGCCGAAACCTTTCGCGAGCGGGCTCAGCGGATCGTCGATCGCCGGGTCGTAGAACGCGCCGGCAGCCGTCACCGGTTGCGTGATGTCCGTCGACGCCACGTACGCGGGCCGGCGCGCGGCCGGCATCTGCTCGATCGCCGCGCGCCAGTGGCGGAAGCTCATCATCTCGTTGCAGCCGAAGTTGTCGATCAGGCTCTGATAGACCTTCCAGCGCACGCCGGCCTGCTGCAGCCGGTCGGCATAGGTCGTCCAGGTCCAGCCCTGGCTCGACGGGCCGATGTCGTTGCCGCCGTTGAACTGGTTGTTCAGCGCGGCGATCTTCACGCGGCTGCCGTCGGCCGGGCTGATGCCGTTCGGGCCGTTGGTGCCGCTCCAGTAGAACAGGCGGTTCGCGATCGTGCCCGTATGCATTCCGCAGTGATAGTGGTCGCACAGCGTGAACGCATCGGCGAGCGCGCGCTGGAACGGTGCTTCCGCGGCGTCGTAATAGCCCATCGACAGCGGCGTCTTCGCGTCGGGCCAGCGGTTCATCCGGCCGTGATCCCAGGCGGCCTGCGCATCGGCCCACGTGTGCGGCGTGCCGCCCGCCCGCTGCGCGTTGCCCTGGCTCGCGTCGAGGTGATACGGCGTCACGGTCGCGGCGGGCGTCGCCTTCGTGTACGACTGGTAAAACACGTCGCGGCCGTTCGGCGACGGCACCGCGAAGCGGTCGCCGTAGCCGCGCACGCCCTTGAACGTGCCGAAGTAGCTGTCGAACGCGCGGTTCTCCATCATCAGCAGCACGACGTGCTTGACGTCCTTGATGGTCCCCGTTTCATGAAACGCGGGAATGGCGAGCGCGCGGCGGATGCTCGGCGGAAACGCGGACAGCGCGGCGGCGGCGAGGCCGGAAGCGGCGGTCTGTTGAAGGAATCTGCGGCGTGACGTCATGGCGTTCGGATCCTGTGAGGGTGGGAGCGTTCGTGACTTCTTCTGGGGGCGCCCGTGCGTCGTCCCGCAAGGGACGATCCGCGATGCGTGTGCGTTCGGTGCGCCGGCCGCCGGTGGCTCAGGTGCGCGCATCGCGTTCGGCAGACGGTGTCGCACCGAGGCGGCGGCCGTCGTCGCGATCCCGCGCACCGCGCGCTCGTGATGCGCGGGGCAGGGTGTCGGCACACGCCGGCCCGGTGCATGCCGGGCTGGGCGGCGCCCAGTCTAGGGAGGCGACATGACGTCGACGTGATGAAGGCGTGACATCGCGTGTCGCGTTGATGACGTTGCGTGCACAACGATTGGTGCCGGCGCGATGCGTGGTCGAAAAAGGTCAGGAATTACCGGTCGCCGCATGCGCGACCGGGCGGATTTTTCCGATTTTCGGACGAGTCGCGGGATCACTTCGTTGCGGATGCAACCCGGCGTGAGGCGACGTGACCCCCATGTTTCAAATGCATGAAATCGGATAAGCTCGACACGTTGCTGCGCATACGCGCAGTCCGCGCCTGCAGCGCGCCTTTCCGGAACCGGCCCACCCATGACCGACATCTCGATCCGGCACAGCGAGACGCACGACGTCGACGCAATCCGGCAAATCGCCGCGCATCCCGCGGTGTACACGAACACGTTGCAATACCCGTTTCCGTCGCTCGAAAAATGGCAGAAGCGGATCGAGAACGTGCACGAGCGCGGCGTGAGCCTCGTGGCCGAAATCGACGGCACGGTGGTCGGCCATCTCGGCCTGCACTTCGAGCCGAATCCGCGCCGGCGCCATGCAGCGGGGCTCGGCATGATGGTCGACGCGGCCCGTCACGGGCACGGCATCGGCGGCCGCCTGCTCGCGGCGGCGATCGACCTCGCGGAAAACTGGCTGAACATCACGCGTCTCGAGCTGACCGTGTTCACCGACAACCGCGCGGCGATCTCGCTCTACGAGAAGCACGGTTTCCGGATCGAAGGCGAATCGCCGGACTACGCGTTGCGCGACGGCGTGCACGCGCCCGTGTATCACATGGCGCGGCTCAAGGCGCGGCAGTGATGCGCCTGCTGACACGCATGTGACCGCGCGCGCGGCCACGATTCCGCGTGTCATATTCATTCGAGAATTCGTTCGTTTTCCACTGGCTTCACGCGTCGTATCGTCGAACGATTTACCGGTCGCCTCGGCCGGCGTTCGCTGTTCCGATTCGATGCATGCGCGGCGTTGCGCGCCGGCCGGCTTCATCGTCACGGCTTCCCGGCCCTCGTTTCGTGCGCCGCCCTTTCTCGCAACCGTCTCCTTCAACGGAACCCGCTTCGATGAAAACCGCTCTCCGGAATCTGACTGCCGCCTGCCTGTTCGCCGCCGCCGCGGGTGCGGCCTTTGCCGCCGCCACGCCCAGCGGTGCCCCGGTGGCGAGCGCATCGCCCGACGGTACCCATCTGCCGCCCGGCATCGCGTGGCAGCACGGCGACGTCGATGCCGCGTTCGCGCTCGCGAAGCGCACCGGCAAGCCGCTGCTGCTGTACTGGGGCGCCGTGTGGTGCCCGTCGTGCAACCAGGTGAAGTCGACGATCTTCAGCCAGCAGGCCTTCAAGACGCGCTCGTCGTTTTTCGTGCCCGTCTATCTCGACGGCGACACCGAAAGCGCGCAGAAGCTCGGCGAGCGTTTCAAGGTGCACGGCTATCCGACGATGATCCTGTTCCGCCCGGACGGCACCGAAGTGACGCGGCTGCCGGGCGAAGCCGATCTCGACCGCTACATGCAGGCGTTGTCGCTCGGGATGACGGCGGCGCACCCGGTGCGGCAGACGCTTGCCACGGCGCTGAAGAACGGCGCGTCGCTGACGCCCGACGAATGGCGCCTGCTGGCCGACTATTCGTGGGATACCGACGGCGCGCTGCCGGTGCCGGCCGATCGCGTCGCCGAGACGCTGCAGTCGCTCGCGCAGCGCGCGCGGGCGGCCGGCGCGAAGGCCGAAGCGGCGCGCTTCGCGTTGAAATCGGCGGTGGTTGCCGCCTCGGGCGATCCGGCGCAGGCCGGTGCGCTCGACAAGGCGGCGCTCGCCGAATCGCTGCGCGGCGTGCTGCACGATCCGGCGCTGTCGCGCGCCGATTCGGACGTGTTGGTCGCGGCGCCCGCACGCGTGGTCGCGTATCTCGGCGGCGGCGACGATGCGCCGCGCGCGAAGCTGCGCGGCGCGTACGACACGGCGCTCGCGCGCCTGTCGACCGACACGACGCTGTCGTCGATCGACCGGCTGATGGCATTGCACGGCCGCGTGCTGCTCGCGCGCGGCGACGCGCGCAAGGGCGCGCCGCTCGACGCGCCGGCGCTGGCCGACACCGCACGCAAGCAGATCGCCGCGTCGGTGCAGGGCGCCGCGAACGCGTACGAGCGGCAGGCGCTCGTCAGCGAAGGCGCGGACACGCTGACCGACGCGGGGCTGTACGACGAGTCGGATGCGCTGCTGAAGGCCGAGCTGCCGCGCTCGTCCACGCCGTACTACTTCATGTCCGGGCTGGCCGCGAATGCGAAGGCGCGCGGCGACAAGGCCGCCGCGCTCGACTGGTATCGCAAGGCGTACGACGCGGCGAGCGGGCCGGCGACGAAGCTGCGCTGGGGTGCCACCTACTTTGCGAATGCGGTCGAACTGGCGCCGGACGATTCGGCCCGTATCGAGGGCATTGCCGCGAACGTGCTCGCGCAGGCCGACAAGACCCGCGACGCGTTCTACGGAGCGAACCTGCGTGCGTTGACCAAGGTCGTCACGCAACTGAACCGCTGGCGCGGCAGCGGCGCACACGATGCGTCGGTCAGGTCGGTCGTGAAGCAGTTCGACGGCGTATGCGGGAAACTGCCGGCGGGCGATCCGCAGGCAACGGCATGCGCGAAGCTGATCCAGCCCGTGAAGGCGTAACGGCGCAGGGATGCATCGCCGGGCGGGCCGGACGCCGGATTACTGGCCCGACTCCGACGACGCGCCGCGATCGCTGCCGTACCCGGCGGCGTCGTGCTGGCGGGCAATCTTCGCTTCGGCGGAAACGATGCTGGCCGGGTAGAACCAGTCGCTCGACTGGAAGCCGGCCTGCTTCAGCGCCTTGACCTCGGCGCGGACCTGCGCGCGCGTCAGCGGCTGGTTCGACTGGGCTTGCGCGGCGAGCGGGGCCGAGATGGCAAGGGCAATGGCAACGGCTTGGATCAGGCGCTTCATGATCGGGACCTCCAGGATTCCGGTGAATCGCTGCACTTCGTTCGTCGAAGCGCCGCGCGACGTTGAACCCAGTGTAGGCCGGAGCACGCGTGCGAAAAATGCGGTCGCGCCCAACGCAGTGTTTTGTTGCGGGTAACAATGGGTGTGCGGCGGCGCGCCGGATGGCGGCCTGGGGGGGGCGGCGCAAATGCGCGGCGGTGCGGATCGACCGCGGCCGACGAGCGGAGAAATGAAATCGGACCGGATGCGATTTCCGGAAGGCGTTCCGGTTCGCAGGCGGTCCGATCCCGATACGCGGGTCAGGCGGGAGACGGCGTGCGGAACGCCGCCTCATGCCGGCACTTACACGAGCCCCGTCGCGTAGTACACGGCGATCACGAAGAACACCGCGAGCGTCTTGATGACGGTGACCGCGAAGATGTCGCGATACGACTCGCGGTGCGTGAGGCCCGTGACCGCGAGCAGCGTGATGACGGCGCCGTTGTGCGGCAGCGTGTCCATGCCGCCGCTGGCCATTGCGACGACCCGGTGCAGCACGTCCATCGGAATGTTCGCAGCCTGCGCACCCTTGATGAACAGGTCCGACATCGCGGCGAGCGCGATGCTCATGCCGCCCGACGCGGAGCCCGTGATGCCGGCGAGCGAGCTGACCGACACGGCTGCGTTGACGAGCGGGTTCGGGATGCTCTTCAGCGCATCGCTGACGACGAGGAAACCGGGCAGCGCGGCGATCACGCCACCGAAACCGTATTCCGACGCGGTGTTCATCGCGGCGAGCAGCGCGCCGCCGACGGCGGCTTTCGAGCCGGCCGCGAAGCGCTCGCTGACGCGCTTGAACGCGGTCAGCACGACCAGCACGATACCGAGCAGCAGCGCGGCCTCGACCGACCAGATCGCGACGACGGTCTTGATCGACGTCGTGACCGGCGCATGCACGCCCGGCAGCACGTCCGGCGCGACCGTGTACGACGCGGCGCCGTACCACTGCGGGATCAGCTTCGTGAACGCGAAGTTCGATACGCCGACGAGGATCAGCGGCAGGATCGCCAGCGCGGGATTCGGCAGCGACGTCGCCTCGACGCGCTCCGGCTCGTTGACCAGCGACGTGCCGTAACCCTCGCCCTTCGCCATGGCCGAACGGCGGCGCCATTCGAGATACGTGAGGCCGACGACGATGATGAACAGCGAGCCGATCGTGCCGAGCGCGGGCGCGGCCCACGCCGTCGTCTTGAAGAACGTGGTCGGGATGATGTTCTGGATCTGCGGCGTGCCGGGCAGCGAATCCATCGTGAACGAGAACGCGCCGAGCGCGATCGCGCCGGGCATCAGCCGCTTCGGAATGTTGCTCTGGCGATAGAGTTCGGCCGCGAACGGATAGACGGCGAACACCACGACGAACAGCGAGACGCCGCCATAGGTGAGCAGCGCACACACCGCGACGATCACCGCATTCGCGCGCGAGCGGCCGATGTAGCGGATCGCCGCATGGACGATCGACTCGGAGAATCCGGACAGTTCGATCACCTTGCCGAACACGGCGCCGAGCATGAAGACCGGGAAATACAGTTTGACGAAGCCGACCATCTTCTCCATGAAGATGCCGGAGAAGACCGGTGCGACGGCGGCGGGTTCGGTCAGGAGCACCGCGCCGAGCGCGGCGATCGGCGCGAACAGGATCACGCTGTAGCCGCGATACGCAGCGAACATCAGGAACGCCAGCGCGGCGAGGACGATCACGAAAGACAAGGGAGTCTCCTAATGGCTTTGGTTGTTGTTCGATCGCGCGACGCGCCGCGGACCGGCTCAGGGTCGTGCAGGTTTCGTGCCATCGGCCGGATTGCGCCGCCGGACATGGGTCCGCCGCAGGCAGGCGGGCCCGCGCCGGCCAATGTCTGACGATTCTACAGAAAACGTCTCCATCCGGAGACGATATGGCCGTCCGGCCAGCGCGCGAATTCGCGCAGGGCATGCCCGGGCAACGCATTGCGGCGTGTCTCCGGAGTGAGATAATCCGTCTCGTTCCGGAGACATCCGGTCGAAAATACATGGAGACGAAGACACGATGATGAACGACTGGGCCCGCCTGCCCGTCAACTACGGCGACGTGCTGCGGCGTGCCGCCGAGTCGCTGTTCCGGACCTTCGAGGATTCGAGCGCGGGCACGGTGGTCGTCGATCGCGATGCGCGCGTCGTGTGGATGAACGATCGTTACGCGGCGCGCTTCGGCTTCGCCGATCCGCAGCAGGCCGTCGGCCTCGACTGCGAAGCCGTGATTCCGAACAGCCTGATGCGCGAGGTTGTATCGACCGGGCAGCCGATCCTGCTCGACATCATGGAGACGGGCCGCGAGCCGCTCGTCGTCACGCGCCTGCCGCTGAAGAACGAGGCCGGCGAGACGGTCGGCGCGATCGGCTTCGCGCTGTTCGACCAGTTGAAGACGCTCACGCCGATCTTTTCCCGCTATGCGCAGCTTCAGCAGCAGCTGATCGCGACGCAGCGTTCGCTCGCGCAGGCGCGCCGCGCGAAATACACGTTCGCGAGTTTCGTCGGCACGAGTGCCGCGAGCCTCGAAACCAAGCGGCAGGCGCGGCGGGCCGCGCAGGTCGATTCGCCGGTGCTGCTGCTCGGCGAGACGGGCACCGGCAAGGAATTGCTCGCGCATGCGATCCACGCGGCGTCGGCGCGCGCGCTCCAGCCGCTCGTGACCGTCAACGTCGCCGCGATTCCCGATACGCTGCTCGAAACCGAATTCTTCGGCGCGGCGCCCGGCGCGTATACGGGCGCCGACCGCAAGGGGCGCGTCGGCAAGTTCGAACTGGCCGATCGCGGCACGCTGTTTCTCGACGAGATCGGCGACATGCCGCTGCCGTTGCAGGGCAAGCTGCTGCGCGTGCTGCAGGACAAGGAGTTCGAGCCGGTCGGCTCGAACCGGATCGTGCGCGCGGACGTCCGGATCATCGCCGCGACGTCGGCCGACCTGCCGGCGCTCGTCGCGGCCGGGCGTTTTCGTGCCGATCTCTATTACCGGCTGAACGTGCTGACGATCCATGCGCCGCCGTTGCGCGCGCGCGCATCCGACATCGCGGCGCTCGTCTACGCGACGCTCGAGGAGCTGGCCGCGCAGCACGGGCGCGCCGCGCACTGCGAACTGACCGACGACGCGCTGCGGATGCTGTGTGCGTATCCGTGGCCCGGCAACGTGCGCGAGTTGCGCAATACACTGGAGCGCGCGTTGATGCTGTCGGATCGTGCCGTGATCGATGCGCGCGCGCTCGCGCCGTTCCTCGGGCCGGTGCGCGTCTCGACGGACGCCGCGGCGCCCGCGCAGCGGCTTGCCGCGACGCCGGTCGAGCCGCGCGCGGGCGAAGCACCCGGCGCATCCGGGGCGCCGGTCGCCTCGTATGCGGATGCGTTCGCGGCGTGGGAGCGCCAGTTCCTGACCGATGCGCTGGCGGCCTGCGACGGGAAGGTCGTCGAGGCGGCCGCGCGCATCGGGATCGGCCGCGCGACGCTTTACAAGAAGCTTGCGGCACTGGGTATCGACCGGTAGGCCGATCGGCGATGCCGAGGCGCCCGGACGTGAAGCATCGAACAGGAGATCACGATGAAGCGGATCGGCATCGCTGGGTGGCTGGCCCTGTTGCTGGCGACTTCCTCGTTCGCGCAATCCGGCGACGCCGACGCGCCCGAGGCGCGGCGCAACTGGTACAACGATCCGTTCGTCGCGCTGTCGCGGGACGTGGCCGAATGCCCGCTGCCGCTCGGCCCGTGGATGACGCGTGCCGAGATGACGGACGATGCGCATTACCGCGCGGAACGCGGCACGACCTGCTGGCTCGCGCACCGCTGCACGAAGCCGAACTCGTATATGTATGACGCGTCGATCGCCGATGCCGCGAAGGCGCACTTCGCCGGCTCGGATCGCCTGCGCGGCACGAGCCTGTGGATCACCGTGCAGCGACGTTTCATCTACGTCGAAGGATGCGCGGATACGGCGTTCGATCGCCAGGCGCTGCAACGCGAATTCGAGGCGCTGCCGGACGTCGAGCAGGTTTTCGTTCGCATCACCGACGATCCCCGCCGGAGCTTGCCGTACAAGGCGCGCGGGCAACCGGACCGCGCGCCGAATTGACGACGGAAAGGCCGCGCATGGCATACTCGCGACATTCAAAAAAAGGTTGACGGGAAGAACAATGAAACACATGCTTGCGTCGGTCTGGCGGCGGTCTCGGGCGGCCGCATTGTTGGCTCTGGTTGCGGGGCTTGGCGGGTGTGGCGGCAGCGCGCCGCTGTTCACGTCCGACGGACGCCCGACGACACAGGTGCAATGCACCGGTCGCGACTGGAGCAATTGCACGGACAATGCCCGGGCGATGTGCAACGGGGATTTCGAAGTGATCCAGCAATCGACGGATGACGCCGTGCGAAATCTTCTCTTCGCATGCAAGAAGAAAAGCGGTTATTGATCCCGACATGACCGGCTGAGGAGACCACGATCGGGCGAAGCGCTTTTCTGTTTGCTTGGAGTTACCTATTTTTCACGAATAACACTCACGGAGTCCCATCCATATGGCGACCTACAGGCAACTGTCCGCACAGCTCGAACGGCTTCAGCAAAAGATCGACAAGGAACGTGAAAAGGCGATTGCCGAAGCGATTGCCGAAATCCGCGCGAAAATCGAGGAATACGACATTACGCCGGAGGAGCTCGGTTTTCGTCCGATAGGGTCCGCCGTCGCTGCCGCCGCGAAGCCGAAGCGGTCGTTGCCGCCGAAGTACCTGAATCCGAAGACGGGCGAGACGTGGAGCGGCCGCGGGCGGGCACCGACCTGGCTCGGCAAGAACCGCGCACGTTTCCTGATCAAGGACTGACTCCCGAAAATCCTCACCTTTCGTGTGCCGACCGACGGTGCGAATGGCCATGCGGCCGTCGCACCGTTTTGTTTTTGCGCAGTCGCCGTGCGATTTTCCCTGCCGAATGGATGCGCGATGCCGCGCAATTGACGGCCTCCGTTTTGCGAATTCACCGCGATTCGGCCGTATATCGCGTCGAAATCCCGTAAACAACCGTGCAATTACGCCGCGCATGCGCATGGGCATTCGCGATTTTCGCGGTGCAGGCGTGCCGCGGATTCTCATCACCTTTCGCGTATTTGCGCACGGCGTCGTGCTGATCCCGAAGATACTCACCATGGCTCCTGTAAACCCTCACCTTTGAGGAAGCGGCTGCAGCGTCGAGCCGGGTTGTGCGCGTTGTGCGGCGATGGGCTGCCGCGTGTGTTGCAGGTCCATGATGCGAGCGTTGATGCGCGTCGAGTAGTCAGCCGTTCGGCATATAGGCAGCCGCATGCGCTTCGCCTATGCTTGGGGTTCGCGTCGATCGGCGCACGGCCTGTCCGGCCGCATGCCGATCGTGTCGTCTTTCGTCACCGCAGGGAGTCGATGTGACCGTTCGCCATCTCGATGCGTTGTTCCAGCCCAAGTCCGTTGCCGTCGTCGGCGCGTCGTCGCGCGCGGGCAGTATCGGCGCGATGGTGTGGTCGCGTGTGCTCGACGGCGCGTTTCAGGGGCCCGTGTGGCCCGTCAATCCGAAGTACCGGGAACTGGACGGGCATGCGGTCGTGTCGGACGTCGACCGGCTACCCGCGCCGCCGTCGGTTGCCGTGATCTGCACGCCGCCCGCCACCTGGGCCGGCATCGTGCGCAAGCTCGGCGAACTCGGTACGCGTGTCGCGGTGATCGTCGGCGAGGCGCGCACGGACGCCGATCGTGCCGCGGTCGATCGCATGCTGAAGGCGGCGAAGCCGTTCGTGCTCCGTATCGTCGGGCCCGGCAGCCTCGGCGTGTTGTCGCCCGCGCGGCACGCGCATTTCGGTGCGCCGGCCTATACGGCGCGATCGGGCGGCGTTGCGTGGGTGTCGCAATCGAACGCGCTGACGAACGCGGTGCTCGGCTGGGCCGACGCGCGCGGCCTCGGCTTTTCGCATGTCGTCGCGCTCGGCAGCGAGTCCGACGTCGATGCAGGCGACGTACTCGATTATCTGGCGAGCGATCCCGGCACGCGCGCGATCCTGCTCGAACTCGATACCGTGCGCGCGGCGCGCAAGTTCATGTCGGCCGCGCGCGCGGCCGCCCGCAACAAGCCGGTCCTCGCGTTGCGCACCGGGCGTGCCGATCCCGGCGACGCACTCTATACGGCGGCGTTCCAGCGCGCGGGCATGGTGCGTGTCGATGCGCTCGACGATCTGCTCGACGAGATCGAGACGCTCGGCGTCGGCCGCGTCACCGCGCGCGGCGCGGCGACGCTCGTCACCAGCGACGCGGGTGTCGCGAAGCTGGCGGTCGATGCGGTCGCGGAAGTACGCGTCGCGCTGGCCGACTGGCCGCCGGCGGCAACCTCGGCCGTATCGGCCGCGCTGCCGCATCTGGCCGCGCCCGGCAATCCGCTGACGCTGGGCGACGATGCACGCCCCGAGCACTTTGCCGCGGCGATCCAGGCGCTTGCGCCGTTCCCGCAAACGGGCACGCTGTTCGTCGTCCATTCGACGTCCCACAGCGCGCCGGCCGATTCGGTTGCACGCACGCTGATCGACTCGCGGCAATACGCGCATCGCGGCATCCTCGCGTGTTTCTTCGGCGCGGTCGATGCGGCGACGCGCGATGCGCTGCACGCGAACGGCATTCCGGTCCATACGACACCGCAGCGGCTCGCGCGCGCATATGCGCGTCTCGTCGACTACAACCTCGGGCGACAATTGCTGATGCAGACGCCCGAAGGCACGCCGCCGCAGCCGGCCGAATGCGTCGCGTCGGCGCAGGCGGAAGCGCGCCGGATGGTCGAAACCGGCCAGCATGAACTGGCCGGCGATGCCGCGTTGCGCTGGCTTTCCCATTTCGGCTTGCATGGCGAGCAGGCTGACGAGCCGGCGGGCAGGAAAGTCGTCGATATCACGGTCGACATGTACGACGATTCGAACTTCGGTCCGGTGTTCCGCTATGCCGTGCCGCCCGCGGACGGTGTCTCGGCGCCATTCGTCGTCTACGGCCTGCCGCCGCTGAATACCGTGCTCGCGCGTGCGGTGATGGAGCGTTCGCCGTATGCGCGCAGTACGCCCGTCGAGCCGACGCTCGACGCGGTGACGGCGTTGTCGCAGGTCGTCTGCGACGTCCGCGAAGTTGTCGCGCTGTCGGTCACGCTGCGCGTGCTGTCCGACGGCGCGCGCGTGATCGCGCCGCGCATCACGCTGGCCACGGGGCGCAGCCGGCTCGCGATCATGCCGTATCCGCGGCACCTCGAACAGACGCTCGAGTGGCGCGGCGAGACGGTGACGATCCGCCCGATCCGTCCGGAAGACGAAGCCGCGCACAACGAACTGCTCGGCGCGATGACGCCGGACGATCTGCGGATGCGTTTCTTCGGCGCGGTGCGCAGCTTCGATCATTCGCAGGTGGCGCGCATGACGCAGATCGATTACGACCGCGAGATGGCTTTCATCGTGTCGTTCACCGACGCGTCGGGGCGCGACCACACGCTCGCGGTGGTGCGCGCGGTCGCCGACCCCGACAACGAGACGGCGGAGTTCGCGATCGCGGTACGTCCCGATCAGAAGGGCAAAGGGCTCGGCAGGCTGATGATGGCCCGCATCATCGACTACGCGCGTTCGCGCGGAACCGCCTGGATGGTTGGCGAGGCACTGCGCGAGAATTCGGCGATGATCTCGCTCGCGAAGTCGTGCGGCTTCACGGTGTCGACCACGGAGGAGCCTGGCGTCGTGGGCTTCAGGATGAAGCTGCAGCCGTAGCGGTGGTCGGCTGCGTGAAGCGAGGAGGCACCGTATGCAAGTGGACGGCTCCGGCATTCACCATGTTGCACATTCACTCAGGAATGCAAAGTATTGACATGCGCTTTCGGAAGAAGCGCCTGAATGTACCGAGCCGTTGCCAGGTCGATGCCGGCGGCGTCTGAAGGCGCTTGCCGAGCACCGCGTTGCCTGCTCCGCATGGCCTTTACGCGAGGTATTCAAGCGCTTTGCGCACCGCATGCCGGCGTCGCCAATTCGGATCGACCGTAAAGGTGAGATTTTTCGGGAGCGGCCAGTGAGCGTTTCCGGGAATGTGTGGTGAGCCGATACGGGAGCGTTCGGTGAGCCTTCCCGGGGGCGACCGGTGAGCCCTTGCGGGAGCCGCCGGTGAGCCTTTCTAGGACGTCTCGGTGAGGGCTTGCGGGAGCATCCGGTGAGGATATTCGGGAGACCTTGGTGAGCGTCTTCGGGAGCCTTCGGTGAGCGTGTTCGGGAGGTGTCGGTGAGCGCCTGCGGGAGGCTGAGGTGAGACTTTTCGGGAGCGGGTGGATGCACCGCTCCCGTGAGCGCGGCGCCGGTCAATGCGGGCGCCGCGCCGGGGTTCGGGCACGCATGAACCGTGCCCGAGGCCGCATTTACGCGGCGAGTTTCGACGCCGCGTCGTTCACCTGGTCGCGCGAAATCGCGAGTTCCTCGAGGTGCGGATCGGCATAGACGGCGCCGGTTTCGCGCTCGAGGCGGGCGATCGTCAATGCACAGCGCGCGGTGTCTTTCGGCATCGCGATGAAGCGCTTGACCGATTCGCCGGACGTGAATGCGTCGAACAGCGCGCCGCGCACGTCGTCCGGAAGCGTCTTGGTCCACTGGTACGGCTTGCCGTTGAACGTGATCGACGGCGGCAGCGTGCGTTCCTTCTTGGTCGCCGTGATGAGCCCGTAGGTGCGGGCCGCGTCGCCGATCTGCTCGGGCGAGAAGAGTTCGTCGGGTGTGATGTCGAACTGCTCGATGTAGTTTTCGATCGCCTGCATTGCGGCGGCGCGATCGTCGCGCTTCTGCTGCGCGCGCGCGACGATATCGCGCAGCTCGTCCGCTTCGTCGGGCGTGATCGTGAAGCTTGCCTGCTTCTGCTGAAGTTCGGAGAAACGCTGGAATTCTTGATCGTTCAGAAGTTTGGCCATGACATCCATCGGACACGACGGCCGCGACAACCGGCCATCGTAGTTTTTGAGAGGGCCGCTATTTTAGCGTAGCGCCGCGAGCGCACGATATGGCACCGCAAATCGTGCATCGCATATCGCGCACCGCACCTGCGTCGCGCGCAACCGGGGGGGGCGGCGCCGCTGCGCCGTCCCCCGGTGTGCATCGGGAAGCATCCGCGTGTCAGCAGATCTCGATGCGTCCCATCGACAGATGGGAGGCCGTGTCGCGCAACCCTTCGACGACGAGGTCGACGGACGGGGCCGCATGCGCATCGATCCGGCGCATGTACGGGCAGGTCAGCACCGCGATCGCATGGCCGGACGGCCCGAGGATCGGCGCGCTCAGGTCGGTCACGCCATAGGCCTGGCGGCTGTCCTGGCGCAGGTAGCCATCCTGCCGGATGGACTGGCACGCGTACGCGAGTTCCTGCTCGTTCAGCGGCGCCTCGCCCTTGACCTGGCGATGCTCGGCCAGCATGTGCGCGCGTTGCTCGGGGCCCTGGAACGACAGCATCACGCGTCCCGACGCCGTATCGGCGAGCCCGATGCGCGAGCCGAGCCGGACCGACACGCCCCACGGGCCGGGCCCGTCGACCTGTGCGATCACCAGCAGGTTGCCGCGATCGTAGACCGACAGGTGGCACGACTGTTCGGCCGCATCGGCGAAGCGCTGCATCGGCGGCAGGGCTTCGGCGATCAGCCGGCTCATCGGCGGATGCCGGTGCGCGAGCGCGAACAGCTTGAGGCTGAGCGTGTAGCGATCGCCGCCGGTCGAGCGCATCACGTAGCGGCGAGCGACGAGGCGTTCGAGCATCCGGTAGATCTCGCTCGCGTTGCGGCCGAGTTCCTTCGTGATTTCGGTGCGGGTGAGTCCTTCTTTCTGCTCGGACAGGAGTTCGAGAATGTCGAGCCCCTTGTCGAGCGCGGGGGCGCGATAGCGGTCGATAGCGGCCATCGATTCCCGTGCGTCGCAGCCGGGAAGCGGGTCGTTGGTTGTCTGCATTGTCGATGTGAGGTTGGGGGATTACCGTCAGTCGGTTGGCGACGCACGCTGGCCGGTTCTGCACGCGCATAGGGTGGGCCCGCGAATGGCGATGAAAGCCATCTGTTCGAGCTTAGCAATAAACATGCAGTGTGCAATGCAGCGTCTTTTTACCGATCATTACCGAACAAGAACGGATTGGCAAACGTTCTCGATGACAGGGGCACCCCGAATATCCAGTATTCATGGTCTGATGGCAGGCGATGCCGGCCAGCCCGACCGGTCGGTCGAGGGATGCGTATCCCATGCTGCGCCGCAATGTCCGCAGGCACGCCAATAGTCGGTATCCGTTGCGCGCCATTTCACGGTGCGCGGCCGATGGTACAAAGTCGGGCGGGCCAGCGACGGCGCGGCCGCGCGTGAAGCCGGCCGGCATGGTCCGGCACGCGTCGCGGGTGCCGGGCCGTCGTCGCCGATGCGCAGACCGGCGGCCGCCCGCTCGATGCGCGCCGTACTGTTCGTACGACGCCGCGATCGCTGCGCCCGCGCGACCTTCGCGCGTCGACGGCCCGCCGGGTGCGGTGTCGACGCGCGCAATCGACGATCGACAATCCGTCCGGTGCGCGGCCACGAAGGGCCGCGTCGCCGGTATCCTGTCCCATTCGACAACAGAGGTAGCACGATGAAACTGCTTCGCTATGGCCCGTCCGGCCAGGAAAAGCCCGGTATCCTCGACGCGGCCGGCCGGATTCGCGACCTGTCCGCACACGTGCCGGATCTTGCCGGCGACGTGCTGTCCGACGCGGGTCTCGCGCGGCTGCGCGCGATCGATCCGGCCACGCTGCCGCTCGTAGCCGGCGAGCCGCGCATCGGCGCGTGCGTCGGGCACGTCCGCAAGTTCATCGGCATTGGTCTGAACTATGCCGATCACGCGGCGGAAGCCGGCATGCCGGTCCCGAAGGAGCCGGTCGTGTTCGGCAAATGGACGAGTTCGATCTGCGGTCCGAACGACGGCATCGACATTCCGAAGGGTTCGGTCAAGACCGACTGGGAAGTCGAACTCGGCGTCGTGATCGGCACGACCTGCAAGGACGTCGCCGAAGCGAACGCGCTCGATTACGTCGCGGGCTATTGCGTCGTCAACGACGTGTCCGAGCGCGAATGGCAGATCGAGCGCGGTGGCCAGTGGGACAAGGGCAAGGGTTTCGACACGTTCGGCCCGATCGGCCCGTGGCTCGTCACGCGCGACGAAGTGCCCGATCCGCAGCGTCTCGACCTGTGGCTCGAAGTCGACGGCCACCGTTATCAGAACGGCAACACGCGCACGATGGTGTTCACGGTCGCACAGTTGATCGCGTATCTGTCGACCTGCATGACGCTGCAGCCGGGCGACGTGATCACGACCGGCACGCCGCCGGGCGTCGGCATGGGCATCAAGCCGTCACCGGTGTTCCTGAAGGCCGGCCAGACGGTGCGCCTCGGGATCGACGGGCTCGGCGAGCAGTTGCAGCCTGCGCGCGACGCGCGGTAACCGGCGCCGGCGTGCCAACACCCGAAAGGGCCCGATTCCGCAGGATGCGGAATCGGGCCCTTCGCATTTGTCTACGGTGAATCCACGCGGCGTCACACGATGTTGTCGAGTTCGCAATGCGCTTCCAGCCGATATCCGTCGGGATCGACGACGAACGCCGCGTAATAGCCGGGACCGTAGTGTTCGCGCTTGCCCGGCCCGCCGTTGTCCTGGCCGCCGTGCGCGAGCGCGGCGCGGTAGAACGCGTCGACCTCGACCGGCGACGCGGCCTTGAACGACAGGTGCAACCCCGAGTCGGGATCGGCGACGACGGGGCGCGCCGCGTGCTGCAACCACAGCTCCGGCTCGGTCGTGCCGTACCCGATGGAACCGTCGTCGCTATACAGCCGCTTGTAGCCGAGTGCGCCGAGCGCGTGGTCGTAGAAGGTGCGGCTGCGGCCGATGTGTGCAACGCCGAACGAAAGGTGATCGATCATTTGTGGCTCCTTGGACTGAAAGGGGACGTCGGTGCGGCAAACCTGCTCATGACCGCCATGCAAGCCGCTTGTAGCGGAGTGTGCCGAGCGTGCTGTCGTGGAACGTGCGGCCGTTGTGGATAACGCCATACGAAAGACGATCGATCGACTGTGGCTCCCTGGACCGAGGCGGTTGTCCGTGCAGCAGACCTATTTATAACTACCATGCCGGTTATGTTAGAAAGTGCCCGGAGGCTTGTCAACCGGCATGGTGGTTAGATACGATCGCATCATGAGCAAAACGCAACCTTCCGTCGCGACGGACTGCCTGATTCCATCGCCGCCCGAGACGCTGGGCATCGATTTCATGAACACGCTGTACTGGCGCGGCAGCGATCCGCCGACGGAAACCTTCGGCACGCTGGACGACCTGCTGGCGTGGTGCCGCGAGCACGCCGGCGTGCCGGCCGGCGTGGCGGAAGCCTGTCGTGCACGTGGGGTGGAGGAAGGCGAGCCGGCGCTGCTGGCGCGTGCGCTCGCGTTGCGCGAGGCGTTGTATCGGCTCTTTCATGCGCAGGCCGAGCAGCGCGAGCCGCACGCGGACGACCTCGCGCTGCTCGGCGGTTTTCTGGCGGAAGCGTCGCCGCGCGTCGCGCTGGCGCGCATCGACGGCGGTTATGCGTGGCGGGTCGGGAGCGCGGGCGCGACGCTCGCCGGGTTGCTGAGCCCGGTGCTGTGGTCGGCGATCGACCTGCTCGGCGGCGCGCGGTTCGCGAAGGTCAAGCGCTGCGCGAACGACGCGTGCCAGTGGTTGTTCATCGACGACAGCAAGAACGGCAGCCGCCGCTGGTGCTCGATGTCGTCGTGCGGCAATCGCGCCAAGGCGTACCGCCACTATCACAAGGCCGACTGACAGACCGGCCGTCCGCCGGGCTTATTTCGCCGACAGCTTCCGCCACAGCGTCGTCTTGCTGATGCCGAGCATCGCGCACGCGCGGTCGCGGTCGCCGCCGCACGCGTCGAGCACCGCGCGGATCTCGTCGGCTTCCGCGCGACGGCGGCGCGCGTGCAAGGTCTGCGCGTCGTCGGTGTCGGCCGCGTCGGGCGCCGCCGCGAACAGTTCGGGGGCGATCGTCCGCAGCGCGTCGGGATCGAGCGTGCCGCACGCGGCCGCGGGATCGTTTTCATCGGCTTCCTCGGCGAGTTCCACCGCGATCCGCTCGATCACGTTCTGCAGCTCGCGCACATTGCCGGGCCACCGGTAGCGCGCGAGCGTCGCCCCGGTCGCGTCGAGCACGCGCGCGGCGTCGCCGGCATCGCGCAGGCGTTCGGCGAGACGCGATTCGCGCCGTGCAGCCTGCACGAGCAGCGCCGCGGCGAGCGCGGGGATGTCGGCCGCGCGCTCGCGCAGCGGCGGCAGGCCGACGTTCAGGATGTTGAGCCGGTAATAGAGATCGGCGCGGAACGTGCCGGCCTCGACGGCCGCGAGCAGCGGCCGGTGCGTCGCGGCGATCACGCGCACGTCGATGCGGATCGGCTCGGTCGAGCCGAGCCGGATCACTTCGCGCTCCTGCAGCACGCGCAGCAGCCGGCTCTGCAGCGACGGCGGCATCTCGCCGATCTCGTCGAGAAACAGCGTGCCGCGATGCGCGGCCTCGAACAGGCCGGTCTTGCCGCCGCGCCGCGCGCCGGTGAACGCGCCTTCCTCGTAACCGAACAGCTCGCTCTCGAGCAGCGCTTCCGGAAACGCGCCGCAGTTGACCGCGACGAACGGGTAGCTGCGCCGCGCGGACAGCCCGTGCAGGCTCTGCGCGATCATTTCCTTGCCGGTGCCGCTTTCGCCGAGCACGAGCACGGTCGCATCGGATTTCGCGTAGCGGCGCACGAGGTCGCGCACGCGCGTCATCGGCGCCGAGGCGCCGACCACGTCGTCGAGCGCGTAGCGCGCGGCGAACTGCTGCGTGGTCGGCTGCGAACGCAACGCGCGGTCGAGCCGTTCGACCGCCCGCGATTCCTGGAACGTCAGCACGCTGCCCGACGTCACGCCGCGATCGACGAGCGGCCCGCGATGCACGACGTAGCGCACGCCGCGTACGGTGGCGAGCGCGTCGCCGTCCTCGCCGCGCAGCGTGCGCAGCTCGGGCCGCAGGTCGACGAGCGCGCGGCCGACCGCCGCCGCGGGTTCGACCCCGAGCGCCGACGCGAGCCGCTCGTTGATCGCCTCGACGCGGCCGTGTGCGTCGAGCGCGACCACGCCGTCGCGCAGATGCTGCAGCAGCGTGTCGAGCCGCTGGCGGCGGAACGCCTCGGCGTGCGTCGCATACGCGACCTCGAGCGCCGTCTCGACAGCCTTGCGCACGGAGGCGTGCGAATACAGGAACACCGCGCCCATGCCGGCACTCGCCGCGAGATCGGTGACGAGGCCGGGGCCGACGATCGTCTCGATGCCGCGATCGTGCAGGTCGTGCACGCAGGCTTCCGCTTCCTGCGCGGACTGATATGACGCAAACTGCACGTCGAGGCCGTACGCGGCGACGAAGCGGCGCACTTCAGGCGGGGTGTCCCCGGCGCTGACGAGCGCGATCCGCGACGCGTCGCGCCGGGCGCGCGCGAGTGCCTGCATCACGTCGAAGCCGGTCGGCGATACCACCACCACCGGCACCGGCGCACGCGTCTTCAGGAAGCCGCCGTTCGAGCCGGCCGCGACGATCACGTCGGGCCGCGCGGCACCGGCCTCGGCGATCGCGCCGAGCGCATCCTCATACGCGCGCGTCACGATGCGCACGTCGGCGCGTTCGTCGAATTCGCCGGCGATCTCGCGAAACAGGTCGCGCAGGCGGCTGATGCCCATCGCCCAGATGCGCGGGCGCACCGTGCGATCGGCCGGGCCGACGGGCTTGGTCGAGGAGAGGTCCATGACGATCGATTATGCGCGTGAGATTTCATTTTTGAAACATGAAATTGCCGAATTGAAATCGGTGGACATCGTGCCACCCGGACCGGTTGCTTAAGAATCAGGGGGTTAGCGACGTTTCGCGCGCTGGCCCGGTCCTTGCTGTTATCAGGCATTCCATCAGGAGGCCGTTCATGAGCAATACGCATCTTCAGAGCGCCGGCGCGAAATTTCGCGCGGCAGTCGCGGCGGAACAGCCGCTGCAGGTGGTCGGCGCGATCACCGCGTACGCGGCCAAGATGGCGCAGGCCGTCGGCTTCAAGGCCGTCTACCTGTCGGGCGGCGGCGTCGCCGCGAACTCGCTCGGGATCCCCGATCTCGGCATCAGCACGATGGAAGACGTGCTGATCGACGCGAACCGGATCACCAACGCGACCGACCTGCCGCTGCTGGTCGACATCGACACGGGCTGGGGCGGCGCGTTCAACATCGCGCGCACGGTCCGCTCGTTCATCAAGGCCGGCGTCGCGGCCGTGCACCTCGAGGACCAGGTCGGCCAGAAGCGCTGCGGCCACCGCCCGGGCAAGGAAGTCGTGCCGACCGAGGAAATGGTCGATCGCGTCAAGGCCGCGGTCGATGCGCGGACCGACGACCAGTTCGTGATCATGGCGCGCACGGATGCGGCCGCCGCGGAAGGGATCGACTCGGCGATCGAGCGCGCGGTCGCGTACGTCGAAGCCGGCGCGGACATGATCTTCCCGGAAGCGATGAAGTCGCTCGACGACTACCGCCGCTTCAAGGCAGCCGTGAAGGTGCCGATCCTCGCGAACCTGACCGAGTTCGGTTCGACGCCGCTGTTCACGCTCGACGAACTGCGCGAGGCGAACGTCGACATCGCGCTGTACTGCTGCGGCGCGTATCGCGCGATGAACAAGGCCGCGCTGAATTTCTACGAAACGCTGCGCCGCGACGGCACGCAGAAGGCGGCCGTGCCGACGATGCAGACGCGCGCCGAGCTGTACGACTTCCTCGGCTATCACGAATACGAACGCAAGCTCGACGAGCTGTTCGCGCAGGGCAAGAAGTAACGCGGCCCGCCCCCCGATACAGGCATCTGGAACATTGGAGAACGGAAACATGAGCGAGACGAAAGACGCAGCAGCACCGGCCGCCGCAGGCGCATTCAAGCCGAAGAAATCGGTGGCGCTGTCGGGCGTGACGGCCGGCAACACGGCGCTGTGCACGGTCGGCAAGACCGGCAACGACCTGCACTACCGCGGCTACGACATTCTCGACGTCGCCGAATCGTGCGAATTCGAGGAAATCGCGCACCTGCTCGTGCACGGCACGCTGCCGAACCTGACCGAACTGGCTGCATACAAGACCAAGCTGCGCGCGCTGCGCGGCCTGCCGAGCGCGCTGAAGGCGGCGCTCGAGCAGATCCCGGCGTCCGCGCACCCGATGGACGTGATGCGCACGGGCGTGTCGGTGCTGGGCACCGTGCTGCCGGAGAAGGACGACCACAACCTGCCGGGCGCGCGCGACATCGCCGACCGCCTGATGGCGTCGCTCGGCTCGATGCTGCTGTACTGGTATCACTTCTCGCACAACGGCAAGCGCATCGAGACGGAAACCGACGACGACTCGATCGGCGGCCATTTCCTGCATCTGCTGCACGGCAAGACGCCGTCGAAGTCGTGGGTCGAGGCGATGCACACGTCGCTGATCCTGTACGCGGAGCACGAATTCAACGCATCGACGTTCACGGGCCGCGTGATCGCGGGCACGGGCTCGGACATCTACTCGGCGATCACCGGTGCGATCGGCGCACTGCGCGGGCCGAAGCACGGCGGCGCGAACGAGGTCGCGTATGACATCCAGAGCCGCTACAGCTCGCCGGACGACGCCGAAGCGGACATCCGCCGCCGCGTCGAGAACAAGGAAGTCGTGATCGGCTTCGGCCACCCGGTCTACACGATCTCCGATCCGCGCAACAAGGTGATCAAGGGCGTCGCGCACAAGCTGTCGAAGGAAGCGGGCGATCTGAAGCTGTACAACATCGCCGAGCGCCTCGAGTCGGTGATGTGGGAGGCGAAGAAGATGTTCCCGAACCTCGACTGGTTCAGCGCGGTGTCGTATCACATGATGGGCGTGCCGACCGCGATGTTCACGCCGCTGTTCGTGATCTCGCGTACGTCGGGCTGGAGCGCGCACATCATCGAGCAACGCATCGACAACAAGATCATCCGCCCGAGCGCGAACTACACGGGCCCGGAAGACCTGCAGTTCGTGCCGATCGAGAAGCGCTGAAACACCTGCCGCGCGCGCCGATGCCCGTGATGCGGGCGGCCGGCGCGCGCGGAACGTCATACCCCGATTCCCGCCCCACATCATGAATACCGCCAACCGCAAACCCCTGCCCGGCACGTCGCTGGACTATTTCGACGCGCGTGCCGCGGTCGACGCGATCGCGCCCGGCGCCTACGACACGCTGCCGTACACGTCGCGCGTCCTTGCCGAAAACCTCGTGCGCCGCTGCGACCCGGCGATTCTCGCCGATTCGCTGAAGCAGATCATCGAGCGCAAGCGCGAACGCGACTTCCCGTGGTTCCCGGCGCGCGTGGTGTGCCACGACATCCTCGGGCAGACGGCGCTCGTCGATCTCGCCGGCCTGCGCGACGCGATCGCCGACGGCGGCGGCGACCCGGCGAAGGTGAACCCGGTCGTGCCCGTGCAGCTGATCGTCGACCACTCGCTCGCCGTCGAATGCGGCGGTTTCGATCCGGACGCGTTCGCGAAGAACCGCGCGATCGAGGATCGCCGCAACGAGGATCGCTTCCACTTCATCGAGTGGACGAAGAAGGCGTTCGAGAACGTCGACGTGATCCCGCCGGGCAACGGCATCATGCACCAGATCAACCTCGAGAAAATGTCGCCGGTGATCCAGGCGCACGACGGCGTCGCGTACCCGGACACCTGCGTCGGCACCGACAGCCACACGCCGCACGTCGACGCGCTCGGCGTGATCGCGATCGGCGTGGGCGGCCTCGAGGCCGAGAACGTGATGCTCGGCCGCGCGTCGTGGATGCGCCTGCCGGACATCGTCGGCGTCGAGCTGACCGGCAAGCGCCAGCCCGGCATCACCGCGACCGACATCGTGCTCGCGTTGACCGAGTTCCTGCGCAAGGAGAAGGTGGTCGGCGCGTACCTGGAATTCCGCGGCGAAGGGGCGGCGAGCCTCACGCTCGGCGACCGCGCGACGATCTCGAACATGGCGCCCGAATACGGCGCGACGGCCGCGATGTTCTTCATCGACGGCCAGACGACCGACTACCTGCGCCTCACCGGCCGCAGCGACGAGCAGGTCAGGCTCGTCGAGACCTACGCGAAGGCGGCCGGCCTGTGGGCCGACACGCTGGCCAACGCGCGGTACGAACGCACGCTGACGTTCGACCTGTCGAGCGTCGTGCGCAACATGGCCGGTCCGTCGAACCCGCACAAGCGGCTGCCGACGTCCGATCTGGCCGCGCGCGGGATCGCCGGCCAGTGGGAAGAGAAGCCGGGCGAGATGCCCGACGGCGCGGTGATCATCGCCGCGATCACGAGCTGCACGAACACCAGCAACCCGCGCAACGTGATCGCCGCGGCCTTGCTCGCGCGCAACGCGAACGCGAAGGGCCTCACGCGCAAGCCGTGGGTGAAGAGCTCGCTCGCGCCGGGCTCGAAGGCGGTCGAGCTGTACCTGGAAGAAGCGAACCTGCTGCCCGAACTCGAGAAGCTCGGCTTCGGCATCGTCGCGTTCGCGTGCACGACCTGCAACGGGATGTCGGGCGCGCTCGACCCGAGGATCCAGCAGGAAATCGTCGATCGCGACCTGTACGCGACGGCCGTGCTGTCCGGCAACCGCAACTTCGACGGCCGCATCCACCCATATGCGAAGCAGGCGTTCCTCGCGTCGCCGCCGCTCGTCGTCGCCTACGCGATCGCCGGCACGATCCGCTTCGACATCGAGAAGGACGTGCTCGGCCACGACCGGGACGGCAAGCCCGTCACGCTGAAGGACATCTGGCCGACCGACGAGGAGATCGATGCGATCGTCGCGTCGAGCGTGAAGCCCGAGCAGTTCCGCAAGGTCTACGAGCCGATGTTCGCGCGCAGCGCCGACGCCGGCGAGCGTGCGGCGCCGCTGTACGACTGGCGCGCGCAGAGCACGTACATCCGCCGCCCGCCGTACTGGGAAGGCGCGCTGGCCGGCGAGCGCACGTTGAAGGGCATGCGTCCGCTCGCGGTGCTCGGCGACAACATCACGACCGACCACCTGTCGCCGTCGAACGCGATCCTGCCGGACAGCGCGGCCGGCGAATACCTCGCGAAGATGGGCCTGCCGGAAGAAGACTTCAACTCGTACGCGACGCACCGGGGAGACCACCTGACCGCGCAGCGCGCGACCTTCGCGAATCCGACGCTGATCAACGAGATGGCGGTCGTCGACGGCGCGGTGAAGAAGGGCTCGCTCGCGCGCGTCGAGCCGGAAGGCAAGGTCATGCGGATGTGGGAGGCGATCGAGACGTACATGAACCGCAAGCAGCCGCTGATCGTCGTGGCCGGCGCCGACTACGGCCAGGGCTCGTCGCGCGACTGGGCCGCGAAGGGCGTGCGGCTCGCGGGCGTCGAGGCGATCGCCGCCGAAGGCTTCGAGCGGATCCACCGCACGAACCTGATCGGGATGGGCGTGCTGCCGCTCGAGTTCAAGCCGGGCACGAACCGCACGACGCTCGGCATCGACGGCACCGAGACCTTCGACGTGATCGGCGAGCGTACGCCGCGCGCCGACCTGACGCTCGTGATTCACCGCAAGAACGGCGAGCGCGTCGCGGTGCCGATGACGTGCCGGCTCGACACGGCCGAGGAAGTGTCGATCTACGAGGCGGGCGGCGTGCTGCAGCGTTTCGCGCAGGACTTCCTCGAATCGTCGCAGGCGGCCTGACGGGCGCACGGAGAGAACACAGACATGGCTCATATTCCTCAAATCAGGATTCCCGCGACCTATATCCGCGGCGGTACCAGCAAGGGCGTGTTCTTCCGGCTGCAGGACCTGCCGGACGCCGCGCAGGCGCCGGGCGCCGCGCGCGACGCACTGCTCCTGCGCGTGATCGGCAGCCCCGATCCGTACGGCAAGCAGATCGACGGGATGGGCGGCGCGACGTCGTCCACCAGCAAGACGGTGATCGTGTCGAAGAGCACGCGGCCCGGCCACGACGTCGACTACCTGTTCGGCCAGGTCGCGATCGACAAGGCGTTCGTCGACTGGACCGGCAACTGCGGCAACCTGTCGGCGGCCGTCGGCCCGTTCGCGATCAGCGGCGGGCTAGTCGATCCGGCGCGCGTGCCGCGCGACGGCGTCGCGACCGTGCGGATCTGGCAGGCGAACATCGGCAAGACGATCGTCGCGCACGTGCCGGTCACGAACGGCGCGGTGCAGGAGACGGGCGATTTCGAGCTGGACGGCGTCACGTTCCCGGCCGCCGAGGTGCAGCTCGAATTCATGGACCCGGCCGCCGAGGAAGAGGGCGCGGGCGGTTCGATGTTTCCGACCGGCAATCTCGTCGACGATCTCGCGGTGCCGGGCGTCGGCACGCTGAAGGCGACGATGATCAACGCGGGCATCCCGACGATCTTCGTCGAGGCGGAAGCGATCGGCTATACGGGCACCGAGCTGCAGGACGCGATCAACGGCGATGCGACGGCGCTCGAGAAGTTCGAGACGATCCGCGCGCACGGCGCGCTGCGCATGGGCCTGATCGATACGCTCGACGAAATCGCGACGCGGCAGCACACGCCGAAGATCGCGTTCGTCGCGAAGCCGGCCGACTACGTCGCGTCGAGCGGCAAGCGCGTGAACGCGGGGGATGTCGACCTGCTGGTGCGCGCGATGTCGATGGGCAAGCTGCACCACGCGATGATGGGCACGGCGGCGGTCGCGATCGGCACGGCCGCGGCGATCCCCGGCACGCTCGTCAATCTGGCGGCGGGCGGCGGCGAACGCAACGCGGTGCGCTTCGGCCATCCGTCGGGCACGCTGCGCGTCGGCGCGGAGGCGCGGCTCGAGAACGGCGAGTGGACCGTCACGAAGGCGATCATGAGCCGCAGCGCGCGCGTGCTGATGGAAGGCTGGGTGCGGGTGCCGGGCGACGCGTTCTGACGCGCGCACCGGCACGCGCATGACGCGCCGCGATCCCTGCGAAGCGGAACCCGCTGCGCAGGGATTTTTCGTTTGCGGCGCGTGTGCCGGATGCAAGCCGCCGCACGAAGCACCGCGCCGGCGCAAGTGCCGACGCGCCGACCGGGACAGGAGAATCGCATGCCACTCGATACGCCGCTTTCGGGCATCCACATCGTCGAATTCGAAGGTCTCGGCCCCGGCCCGCTCGCGGGCTGGATGCTCGCCGGGATGGGCGCGCGGATCACGCTGATCGCGCGTCCGTCCGGCCGGACGAGCGCGCCGGACGCGTTGCGGGCCCGCAACGGCGATCTGCTGCGCGAAGGCAAGACGATCGTCGAACTCGACCTGAAGGCGCCGGCCGGCCGCGACGCCGCGCTCGACCTGATCGCGCGGGCCGACGCGCTGATCGAGGGGCTGCGGCCCGGCGTGATGGAGCGGCTCGGCCTCGGGCCCGACGCTTGCGCGCGCCGCAACCCGAAGCTCGTGTACGGACGGATGACCGGCTGGGGCCAGCACGGCCCGCTCGCGGCCGCGGCCGGGCACGACCTGAACTACGTCGCGCTGACGGGGCTGCTGTCGCTGTCCGCGCCGCGCGACGGCCGGCCGGGGCTGCCGCCGACCGTCGTCGGCGATGCCGGCGGCGCGCTCGGGCTCGCGTTCGGGATCGTCTGTGCGCTGCTCGACGTGCGCGGCGGCGGCCCGGGGCGCGTGGTCGACGGCGCGATCGTCGACATCGTGTCGATGCTCGGTTCGCTCGCGCTGTGGGCGCGCGCGAACGGGCAGCTCGACGGCGCGCAGCCGAGCCTCTTTCACGATGCGCCGTTTTACGACGTGTACCGCTGCGCAGACGGAGAGTGCGTGACGATCGGCGCGCTGGAGCCGCCGTTCTATGCGCTGCTGGTCGAACGGCTCGGGCTGGCCGACGTCGATCCGGCATCGCAGTACGACCGCGCGCGCTGGCCGGCGCTGAAGGCGCGTTTCGCCGACGTGTTCGCTCGCCAGCCGTCCGCACACTGGCGCGCGCTGCTCGAAGGCACCGACGCGTGTTTCGCGCCGCTGCTGAGCGTGGCCGACGCGGCCGCGCATCCGCATAACGTGGCGCGCGGGATTTATCGTACCGACGAGAGCGGGAACCTGAGGGCGCGTGTGGCGCCGCGCTTTTTGCCGCTGGCGGGGGAGGAAGCGGATCCGGCGTAGCGTGCACGTCGATCTGGCCTGGTGCGTGAAAAACCGCGGTTCGGCACGGCAGCGGTGGATTTAATGGGTGCTTATTCAGGTGCTGAATTTGGGGCCAAATAAAGCATAATCGTTGCCTGGCTGGAGAAGGAATCGACATGCCTTACACCATGCTGGCCAGCGTGACCGCGAGCGTTTCGGCGCTGAAACGGAACCCGATGGGGACGGTCGCGGCAGGAGAGGGTTTCCCCGGTCGCGATTCTGAATCACAACGAGCCTGCGTTCTATTGCATTCCGGCGAAGACGTGGGGCGAACGTCTGCAAGACATTGAAGACAATGCGTTGGCCGATTCGCGCGCCAAGGAGAGGGTCGTCAAGGTCACGCTGAATGACCTTTGAACGTGCCTTTCTCGAATCTGCATTGAGGGAGTGGAAGAAGCTCGATCGCACTGGTCGCGATCAATACAAGGCCAGGCTTGCCGAGCGGATCGAGCATCCTCGCGTTCCCTCGGCCGAACTGCATGGCCACCCGGATCATGACAGGATCAAGCTGCGCGGCGTCGGCTACCGACTCGTCTACGAAGTACGCGATTCGGAAGTTGTCGTTCTGGTCGTCGCAGTCGGCCGGCGTGAAGGCGATGCAGTCTATCTTGCCGCGATGAAACGTTAGGTCGGGACGCGCTGTACATGTGAGCGGCGTGAGCGGTCTTGCTGCGGCGCCCGGCCATCGGGTTCGAATCCACCCACGTCGTTCGGCGTGCCGACAATCGCTTTCGCCCGTTCAGGTCGGTCAGGCCGTTTCCGCCGGGCCATCCGGCATCTTGCCGTCGCCGACGCGGTTGATCGTGCCTTGCGCGATCGCGACGAGGCGTTCGTGATCGCCGTCGATGACGAACACATGACACTGGCAGGTCGCCTGATGCCGCCCTGCGTAGACGAGCTTCGCGCGCGCGACGAGCGTGCCGTTCACGGCCGGCCGCAGGTAGTTGATCTTGTATTCGGCGGTGATCACGCGCGGGCCGAGCACGAGCGCGCCGGCGAACGTCAGCGCATTGTCCGCGAGATAGCTGATGACGCCGCCGTGCACGAAACCGTGCTGCTGCCGCAGTTCGTCGCGCACGGGCAGACACAGCGACACTTCGTTGTCGCCGATATGCATCAGCTCCGTGCCCAGCAGCATGCTGAACGGTTGCGCGCGCAATGCGCCGCGCGCGTGGTCCGTGATGTCGGTCATCGAACTTCCCTCGAAATGCGTGCCCGCTTGCGCTGAACTCTAGGAAGGGGGCTGCGGATAAGCAAGGAAATTCGTTCACGTTTCGTGCAAATTACGGCGTGACGCGACGCGATTATTGCGTCGAATACCGAAGATCTCCCCTGTTTGCGGGCGATTCCGAGGGAATGCGCGGGCAACGCGAACATTGCCGCCTTCCGCTCCTAAAGTCCGACGAAGAAATGCCGCTAATGCCGGGGCATTGCCTCATCGTCCGCTTTCCAGGAATCTCCCCATGTTCGGAAAAATCAAGCTCGCGTCGGGTCTGCTCGGCGTGTTGACCGTGTTTTGTCTCTTCCTGCTCGCGATCGAAGCGCTCGGCTTCTGGGCGCTCACGTCGACGCGCAGCGGCGTCGACGATCTGTCGAACGTCGCGATCGCGCAGGTCGACGCGGCCAGCCGGGCGACCGAGCAGTTGCTCGACGCGCGCATCAACCTGTCGCGCGCCGGTACGCGGATGGTGCGCGGCGGCCCGAAGCCGGAAGACATCATCCGCCATGCCGGCGCGTCGCTCGCGGAAGCGGACAAGGCGTTCGCCGTGCTGACGGCCGCGCAGCCGGTCGACGACACGAACCGCGCGCGCGTCGCGGCGCTCGCGGAGCGCTATCGCGCGCTGCGCGGCGCGCTGGGCGAACTCGTGCAGTTCCTCGACGCGGACAACATCCAGGCGTTCCTCGACCAGCCGACGCAAGGCATCCAGGACGCCTATATCGCCGAGCTGCACCGCTTCACCGACTATGGCGGCGCATCGAGCCGCGCGGCGCTCGACACGATCGACGGCGGCATGCTGTGGTTCAAGTCGGTCGGCATCGTGCTGCTGGTGGCGATGCTCGCGGCGAGCGCCGCGATCTACGCGGCCGCGCGGCGCGCGGTCGTCGCGCCGCTGGAGGACGCCGGCCGCCATTTCGAACGGATCGCGCAGGGCCGGCTCGACGAAACCGTGCGCGCGGGCGGCGTGTTCGAGATCGACCGGATGCTGCGCGGCCTTGCCGCGATGCAGACGAGCATCGCAAGCACCGTGCGCACGGTGCGCCACGCGTCCGACGCGATCCACCTCGGCGCGGGCGAGATCGCGGGCGGCAACGCCGACCTGTCGGCGCGCACGGGCACGCAGGCTGCGTCGCTCGAGGAAACCGCCGCGAGCATGGAGGAGCTGACCGCGACCGTCCGGCAGAACACCGACAGCGCCCGCGCGGCGAGCGCGCTGGCCGACGCGGCGCTCGAGGCGACGAGCCACGGCGGCGGCGTGGTCGACAGCGTGATCGACCGGATGCGCGGCATCGCGCAAAGCTCCGGGCGGATCGCGGAGATCATTTCGGTGATCGACGGCATCGCATTCCAGACCAACATCCTCGCGCTGAACGCGGCGGTCGAGGCCGCGCGGGCCGGCGAACAGGGGCGCGGCTTCGCGGTGGTCGCGGGCGAGGTGCGCTCGCTCGCGCAGCGCAGCGCGCAATCGGCGAAGGAGATCAAGGCGCTGATCGAGGATTCGGTTGCGCAGATCAACGGCGGCGCGGAACTCGTCGAGCGCGCCGGCGACGCGATGCGGACGGTGTCGGCGTCGATCACGCGCGTCGTGCAGACGATGTCGGAGATCACGGCCGCGTCGGTCGAGCAGAGCGTCGGGATCGAGCAGGTGAACCAGGCCGTCACGCAGATGGATCAGCTTACGCAGCAGAACGCGGCGCTGGTCGAGGAAGTCGCGGCGGCGGCGGCGTCGCTGAACGACCAGACCGCGCACCTGATGCAGGCCGTGTCGGTGTTCGAACTGGGTGACGGACGCGCCGCCCGCGGCGAACGCGCGGCGCCGTCGTTCGCCGGGACGGGTTACGAGCCGGCCGGCAGCGCCGCGTAGGCGGTGGCGAGGTGGTAGGGCGTCGTCGACGGCATGTCGGCGCGCGACACCTGCCCGTCCGCCGTCTTGCACTCGAACCAGCCGCGCGGATGCAGGAACCGCGCGGCGAACCGCTCGATCTGCCGCGCCAGCGGCGCGGAGGCCGGCGTGCCGCCGTGCGTCGCGAGCGCGCGCAGGTATTCGGTCTGCGCCCAGATCCGCTGTGTGCCGTCGACGCACGCGCCTTGCGCGTCGAGCGCCGCGCGGACGCCGCCCGTTTGCGGATCGACGCCGTATTGTTCCGCGAACGCGAACGCGCGCGACAGCGCGGCGGGGAGCCCGGTCTGCGCGAGCCGCGCGCCGGCCGCATCGACCAGATAGAACCACTCGAATTGATGGCCGGGCTCGAAGCGGTTGTCGGCCGCGCCCAGCGGCAGCTCGGCCACGCAGCCGGTCGCCGCGTCGACGAACGTGCGCTCGACGGCCTGCGCGGTGCGCAACAACGCATCGTCGAACGCCGCGTCGCCGAATGCGTCGGCGGCCGCGAGCCATGCTTCGGTCAGGTGCATCAGCGGATTCTGCAGCGCACCGCTGCCGGATGACGAGAAATCGGCGTGGCGCGCCGCATCGAGCAGTGCGTCGCCGGGGCGCGGGGCGAAGCGATCCTGGATCAGCGCGGCCGTCTCCGCGGCCACCGTGCGCGCGTCGGCGTCGCCCGAAGCCGCATGCCATGCGGCGCACGCAAACACGACGAACGCGTGCGTATAGAGATCCTTGGTCGTATCGAGCGGCGCGCCGCGCGCATCGACGCTGTAGATCCAGCCGCCGTGGCGCGCGTCGCGAAAGCGGCGGCACAGCGCGTCGAACAGCGTGGCCGCGTGCGCGGTGTCGCCGGCCTGCGCGAACACGAACAGTTGCCGAGCGCACGCCATTGCGCGATAACGGGTGACGGGCAGCGGCGCGTGGGTGGCCGGATCGACGGCCTCGAACGGCAGCTGCAATGACGGGTCGAACCCTGAACCTCGCCAGATCGGCAAGACGACGTGCGCGAAATGGTGGCGCAGCTGGGCGGCCTGGGCGGATGCGGAGTCGGAAACGGGCATGGCGGGGTTGAGCGCTTGGATCGAAACGTGTCGGCACGGCCCGGAGGATCGGCGCGGCCGGGGCCAAGGATAAAACATTCCGCGCGGCCGGCACCAAAAAAAGGAGAGAAATCGGATGCTCAGCAACCTGGAACTCGTGATGCGGCTCGTTCTCGCGGCGGCGCTCGGCAGCGTCATCGGCTTCGAGCGCGAGCGCCTGTCGTGGGCGGCGGGCCTGCGTACGCACATGCTGGTGTGCGTCGGCTCGACACTGATCATGATCGTGTCGGCGTTCGGTTTTGCCGATGTGCTCGGCAGCAGCGACCACATCATGCTCGACCCGTCGCGGATCGCCGCGCAGGTCGTGTCGGGCATCGGCTTCCTCGGCGCGGGCTCGATCCTGCTGCGCGGCGAGATCGTGCGCGGGCTGACGACGGCCGCGAGCCTGTGGTCGGTCGCCGCGATCGGTCTCGCGGTGGGCGGCGGGCTCTACGTCGCGTCGATTTCGGCGACGATCATCATCCTGATCATCCTGGCCGGCATCAAGCCGCTGGAGCGGCGCTACTTCACGGTGCGCCAGCGGCGCCAGCTCGCGCTGACGGTCGTGAGCGGCACGCTGACGTTCGACTCGCTGCATGCGGCGCTCGGCCCGGACAGTGCGCGCGTGAAGCAGTTCATCGTGCAGCGTGCCGACGACACGGGCGAGCACGACGAGGTGCGCATCGCGCTGGCGCGGGTGTCGGAACTCGAGTACCGGGCGATCTGCGACAAGCTGCGCGGGCTGAAGGGGGTGACGCGTTTCGAAGAAGGCAACGGATTGTCGGGCGACGAATAGGCCGAAGCGGTTGCGGGGCTGGCGACGATGGCCGATCACGGATTCCGTTCGACGACCGGTTGCGCGTCCGTAGGCCCCAACCCCTTTCCATGACCGACGCTTCGTAACGGGCCACGCGGTTCCGATGAACTGCGGCGCGCGGAACAACGCGACGCTCGATCAATGCCGCGTGTCGCTGCCGGGATCGGACTCGCACAACGTCGACACGGTAATGTGGTCGATGGCGAGACACGCGAACGGATGACCGGCGATGTGCGACCGCCCTTGCCCGGGCGGCCTGGATGCATGGCGGGCGTCGGACCTGCCTGTCTGGCTGGCGAGGCCCGACGCCCGCGCGCGTTCCCGCTTAGTCTTCCACGCGACCGCCGCCGATGTTGACCGCGACCTTCGGCGAACCGGCGGCGTCGCCCGTCGCCGTGTTGCCCGACAGCAAGGAAGCGTTGAAGCCGGCAAACGCACCGTATCTGCCGGCTTCGGTGGAGACGACGCGGCTGCTGGTCGTCGATCCCTTCACCACGCCGAAGTTGCCGCCGACGAGGCCGCCCACCCATGCGCCGCGCCCGCCATGGACCGCACCGCTCGAGGACGAGGCCGTGATGAACCCGGCGTTGTTGCCGACGAGGCCGCCGACGAAGTGTCCGCCCGAACCCTTGACGGTGCCCGACGCATGCGAGTTGTCGACTGAACCCATGAGCGAGCCGACGAGACCGCCGATGTCGCTCATCGGCCCCCCCTCGACGTCACCCGATGCCGAGGACGAGCGGATGTTGCCCTTTTCGTTCGCGCCGACGAGACCTCCCACCGTGCTGCCGGCGCCGGCTTTGACGTTACCGCTGGCTTTCGTGCCCTCGATGTTGCCCCGGTTGAGGCCGACGAGACCGCCCACGTTGCTGGCGGCCAGGGCCGTGACGTTGCCGGACGCCGCCGACGCGTTGATCACGCCGATGCTGAGGCCGGCCAGGCCGCCGGCCGTGCTCGCGTTGCCGGCCGAGACATTGCCAGACGCCTTCGAGGTGGCGATTCGGCCGTTGTTGATGCCGACGAGACCGCCGGCCGTGCTGTCGTTACCGACCAGCACCGCGCCTTCGGCTTCGGATGCCTCGATGGAACCGTCGTTCAGCCCGACGAGCCCGCCTGCCGTCGATGCGTAGCCGGCCGTAACGCTGCCGCGTGCCGACGCGTTGCGGATGAGGCCGTTCTTGTTGTGCGCGACGAGGCCGCCGACCAGGCTTTCATTGCCGGCCTTGACATTGCCGCTTGCCTTGACGTTCTGCAGCAGACCGGTGTTCAGGCCGATGAGGCCGCCCGCCATGCTCGACGCGCCCGCTGTCACGTTGCCCTTGGCCTCGGCATTGGCGACCTGGCCGGCGTTCGAGCCGATCAGGCCGGCCGCCTTGCTCAGTGCGCCTGCCGATACGTTGCCGCTGGCCGTCGACGACGAAATCTCGCCTTCGTTGACGCCGACCAGGCCGCCGGCGATGCTGATATCGCCGACCGTCACCGTGCCGGTTGCCTGCGTTTCGTCGATGCGGCCCGCGTTGCCGCCGACGAGGCCGCCGGCCACCGCGTTGGAACCGGCCGTCACGCTGGACGACGACGACGAGTGGCGGATGACGCCGCCGAAGTCGTTGACGCCGACGAGGCCGCCCAGCATCGCCAAAGGACCGTTGCCGGTTACGCTGCCGGCGCTCGACGAATTCAGGATGAGGCCGTTGTTATAGCCGGCGAGGCCGCCGGTCGCCCCGTCCCGTGCGACTGTCACGCGCATGTTCGCATGGCTGTCGGTGATCTCGCCGCCCTCCGAGAACTTGCGGTTGGCACCGACGAGGCCGCCGGCATAATAGGTCGATCGATCGGCGTCGAGACGGCCGGCCACGGTCGCGCCGTCGATCCGGCCGTTGATGTTGGCGCCGACCAGGCCGCCGGCTTCCGTCACGCCCCGAGCCGTGACCGTGATGTCCGTGGCCTTCACGTTCGAGATCGTGCCGAAGTTATAGCCGACCAGCGACCCGATCGATTCATTGCGCGCCGACGACGTCGCGCGGATGCCGTGCAGCGCGAGGTTGCCGATCCAGCCCATGTTGGAGCCGAACAGGCCGACGTTGGGGCCGTTGGGATTGCTGATGGCGAGTCGGCTGATCGAGTTGCCGAGGCCGTCGAATACGCCGACGAAGGCGCTGCCGTTGTCGATGGTGATGAAGTTCGCTCCGGCGCCGTCGATCGCATTGCCGAGCACATAGTTGCCGGCCATGTTCGACGCGATGTTGCGCAGATCGGCGAGGGTGTGCACCACCTTGTAGTCCTGGCCGTTCGCGCGATACGACGAATACGGGCCCGACAGCGTGACCACGGCCCGGGCATTCGCGAGCACGTGGCCGTTGCGCGAATTCAGTTCGAGATGCGCGTTGCGGCCGGTGAGCTTGACGGCATTGTTCAGGCGGATCCGGTCGCCCGCATTGAGCGTCAGGCGCGCGTTCGCGCCGGTCGCCGACAGCGTGTCGCGCAGGTCGACGTTGGCCTTGCGCGACGTCAGCGTCAGCGCGTTGTCGCTCGTCCACGACACCGGGGCGCCGACCGTCAAATCGCCTTGCGTGTTCGCCAGCTCGATGCTGGTGGTGTCGAGATTGCGCGACAGCGTATCCGTGTCGATCGAGCGCCCGCTGATGTTCGGACCGTTCACGCCGGCGTTCGCCGCTTCGATCGTCCACGTGCCGGCCGTGCTGCCCGAACGCGTGTCGACGCGCGTAGCGGCAGCGACATCCACACGCTCGCCGCGCGTCACGACCGCCCCCACCGGCGCGCCGTTATCCGCCGCGCTCGCGTCGAGCTTGCCGCCGACCTTGACCGTGCCGCCGTCGAGCGTGATCCGGCCGCCGCGACCGGACAGGCCGCGCGCCTCGATCACGCCGGTATTGTTGACCACCGCGCCGAGCAGATCGCCGGCCGCGCGTGCGTTCATCAGCACTGCGCCGCCGTCGGCCTTCAGCAGGCCGCCGTTGTTGACCTGCGCGTCGACGGCGCCGCGTTCGACCTGCAGGTTCAACAGCCCGTTGCCGTCGAAGTTGACGTTGAAGGCTTCGCCGGCGCCGAGTGCGACGCTGCCGAGCTTGGCCTGGATCACGCCCCGGTTCGACACGCGCGCGCCGAGCAGCGCGACGCTGCCGCCCTCCGCGGCGGTGAGGGTGCCTTCGTTGACGACGGAGGCGCCAGAGGTGCCGGCGAAGCGATAGCGGCCTGCGAGGAAGTCGGCATCGGACAGGTTCTGGGTCGACGCGACCAGGCCGCCGACGTTGACCTGCGCGCCGCTGCCGAACATCACGCCGTTCGGGTTGACCAGGAACACCTTGCCGTTGGCGTCGATGGCGCCGTGGATCTGGCTGCCCTGGTTGCCGAGCACGCGGTTCAGCGCGATCGACTGGCTGCCGGGCTGATGGAACGACACGCGCTCGCCGTGATCGACGCTGAAGTCTTGCCAGTTGGTGACGAGCTTGTCGGTGTGCTGATTGATCGACATCGAGCGGCCATCGTTCGAGCGGCTGATGTCGGCCTTCCCGTTGGCGACGGATTCGCCGCTGGGCAACGCGAACGCGGGCAGCGCGGCAAAGCCGAGCAGCGATACGGCGGCGACGGCCGCGCGCTTGCCGCTGCCGGTCTTGCCGCGGCGGCGCGCGGTTTCCCCGACCGCGGCCCAGCTGCGCCGGACCAGGTTCCATACCAGGGCATAGGTCTTGTTCATCGTTATTGTTTCCTCAAGGTTGGGTCGATTCGCCGACATCGACGGGCATGCGTGACGAATCGATACGGGCAGGGCGGGAATGAGCGCCCCGTCGTGTCGCGGACAGCGAAGCTGTCTGCGGTTGCCGTCCGGCCAGGGCCGGACGGGCAGTCGGCGGCCGCTCAGAAATACTGCGCGGCCTGCAGCCACACGCTCGGCGCGCGCGTGACCGTCTGGATCGAGTCGGCGGCGCCGAGCGGCCACGCGGCCGTGACGCCGAGTTGGCGGCCCGCGCCATACCAGTTCAGGCTGAGCCCCGTGCCCGACAACTGCAGCGTGTTGAGTTCGTTGCGCCAACGCTGCTTGTTGAACTGGACGCGCCCGGTATCCAGGAACGCGCCGAGTTGCCAGCCCGGGGCAGCGAGATAACGCAGCTCGACGCTCGCCTGCCAGCCCTGGTCGCCGCTGCCGGCGCCGAGCCCATACGCGCGCACGCCGTACGGGCCGCCGAGGCTGAATTTTTCCGACGCGTCGAGGTTGCGCGACGCGAGTTGCGCGCTGAACTGCGTGTAGAGCTGGAATGGCGCCCCGAGAGACTGCAGACGCAGTGCGTTGAGGTTCAGTTTCGCGAACGGGCCGTGCGTCTTTGCGAACGCATTCGCCTCGAAGGGATCGTTGCCGCGCAGCCGCCCGATGCCGAGCGTCATCGAGAACGCATTGCGGCCGCCGCCGAAGCGATCGTCGTCGCTGTTGCCGCTCAAACCGAACGACCACAGGCCGACGTTCTTGTCGCTGAGGGTGTCGAAACTGCCGTAGTACTCGTGGAGGTTCTTGTTCTCGTAGGACACCTGGGCGTCGAGGCGCGCGCGCCGGCCGCGCAGCAGCGGCTGGATCACGAACGCGCTCTGCACGTTCGCGCTGCCGCGATAGTCGAGCGCGCGGAAATCCCCGCCGAGCCGATAGGTCATGTCGGAATAGGCGACGCCGATCCGGGTCGACGCGGGGCCTACCGGCACCTGATAGGCGGCACGGTAGTAGCGCTGCCGGGTCTGACTGGTGAGGCCGCGCAACGACAGTTGATCGCCGAGCCGTAGCGGCGCGTTGACGTCGAGGATGCCGGTGGCCCGATAGCGGCCGGTGAGCGGATCGCCGAAGTTGTCGAGTTCGAGCGAGCCGGTGGCGAAGCGGGCGCGCTGCGCCGTGACGGCGAGATCGGTCGTGCCGGGTTCGGCGCCCGCGCGCAGCGTGCCTTTCGCATCGACCCCCGGCAACTCGTCGAGCAGGGTCAGGGCACGCTCGAGATCCGCGCCGCGTACCGCGTCGCCGGGCCGCAGCGCGCCGAGCGGCTGGCGCAGCACGCCGTCGAGCACGCGCGAATCGTTATCCAGTTCGATCTTCCCGTAGCGGCCTTCGACCATCGCGATGCGGACGACACCATCATCGATGTCCTGACGCGGCAGATAGGTGCGCGCCAGCACGTAGCCGCGGGCGCGATACCAGGCGGTGACGCGGTCCGCGGCGGCGCGCAGTTCGTCGAAGCCGAGGTCGCGGCCGACGAGATCGGCGAGCAGCGCCTGAAGCTGTGCATCGTCGGCGAGCCGGTTGCCGTCGAACGCGAACGCGCGCACCGGCACGCGCGGGCCGTCGGCCGAGTCGGGCGCGCGGCTGTCACCGTCAGCCGACGGTGGAAGCACGATGTCGGGTGTGACGGGGGCCGGCAGCGCAGGGCGTGTCGTTTCGACGTCGCGCAGTGATTGTCCGGCTTGCGGGACCTGCGCGTGGGCGAGGCCCGGGAGCGCGAGGGCAACGGCGAGCACCTGCGCGAGCGCGCTGGTTGTCGATGCGGCGGCGCAGCGGGTGCCGCGAGGCGGCGAATGCGCGTGGCCGTCCGGCGGGCGCGCGTTGCCGGCCGCCTGGCGTTCTCTGGCGTGAGTGACGGCGGTGGCCGGATCGTACGGGCTGCTGACAGGGAAAATTTCCGACCTCGGGCGATTGGGTTTGGGACTCGGCTCGGCTGGCGAATCGGTTGGTTCGAGCGTCGACGGATGTTATGAAACGTTCGTGCCGGTGAAAATTGAACGAGTACGAGAGGCGGTGGGTTGTTGATCTGTCTTGTCGGATTTTGCGAAGGCAGGTGACAAACGCGAGCGTGCGCGGGTGGCGATGACGTGGGCTCTCGCGATCTTGACGGCGATCCCGATCGCGTACGGATGGGATCAAGTCGATCGAATGGCTGGCCACCCCAAGTACCGCGACGGCTTCGTGAGCGACTGTCCGACCGGTCAGATCGAGTGCGAGCCGTTCATCGTGGAGCGTGCCGACGGCACGGGGGAGCATGACCCGGTGCGCATCGCGCTGGCGCGGGTGTCGGCACTCGCATACGCGGCGATCTGCGACGAGTTGCGCGCGTGGCCGGGTGTCGCGCGCCTCGACGGCGGACACGGCCGGTCGGGCGATGAATACCGTGAATCGGCTGCGGGGCGTGCGACAATGGCCGATCACCGATTCCGTTCGACATCCGGGTCCGCGCCTGTGGGCCCCGCTATCCGATTTCCATGACCGAATCCGTTTCCACGCCTCGCCCCCGTTCCCGTTCCACCCGTTCGTCGGCCCGTTCCCGCCAGCGCTCGGCCGCTGCCGCAGGCAGCACGTCCGCCCGGGCGACGGCACGATCCGGCAGTGCGCCGGCCGGCGACGTGCCGCGGGACGAACGGACGCTCGACCTGTTCGGCGATCCGGTGCTCGAGCCGGGCGAGCGCATGCCGGTTGCGGCGCGCGATGACGCGATCGGGGAAGCCGATGCGGCCGGTGCCGACGACGGGCGACAGGCCACGCTGGACGGGTTCATCGCGCCGGAGCCCGAGATTGCGGCCGGACACGCGGCAGCCGAAGGCGCGGCGCAGCCGGAAGGCGGGGGCGCGGCCGAGAGTATGTCGACACCTGAAGGCGGTTTGGCTGCGAACGTCGACGGTCCATCCGCCGATGGCGGCGCCATGAAGTCAGCCGATTTGCCTGCCGCCGACGGTGTTGCGACGACGGCCGAGGTCTTTGCGGCCGACGGCGCCGAGAAGGCGGCGGCCACGCTGCAAGCGGCCGCTGGCGCCGCGGCGAAGGCAGCCGAATCGCCAGCGGCAGAGGCTGAAGTTGCGAAGCCGGCCGCTGAGGCTGTGGCCGTCAAATCCCGCGAGGGGAAATTTTCCGGCGAGGCCGTGAGGGAGCGCCGCCCGTCGTCGGGCGGCAAGCGCCGGGCGGCTGCCGGTGCGAGCGAAACGGCGGCGAAACAATCCGCGCCGGCTGCGACGCGCGTCGACGCGGCGCCGGAAGCGGCTGAAGCGAACCGCTCGCCGGACATCGCCACCGCGCCTGTCGCGTCACCGATGCCGGTAGAGGCTGCCGAGCCGGCAAGCATCACGAATTCGGCGACAGCCAAGGAGGCTGCCGCGCAGCCCGACGTTCCGCAGCCGCCCGTCACGCAGCCGGTGGCCTCCGTTGCGTCCTTCGTCACGAAGCCGTCGTCGGAGCGCGCGCACCCGGCCGCGCCGGCCTTCGATCCGGATACGCACCTGCGCCCGCTGACCGACCGGCTCGCCGTGCTGCAGTCCGACGTGGACGGCGTGACCCGCGCGGCCGATCGCGAGATGCGTCGCGTCAACCGTCTGCTGCTGGCACTGGCCGTCGTCGTGTTGGCGGGACTCGTCGCGCTGGTGATGCAGACGCGGCAGATCGCGCACCTGAAGCAGGACGCGGCCGCGAAGCAGCAGCGGATCGATCGACTCGCGGCCGACCTGTCGACGCAGCAGGCGACGCTGATGACGCTCGAGGAACACCACGAAGCGCTCCTGTCGCAAGTCGACCGGCTGCAGCGCACGGCGAACCGCGAGGCGGCGGTTGCCAAGCGAACCCGTCGAACGCGTTAATTAATCCGACCCTATCCTGCGGCCCTTACGGGGCAAGGATTACCGTTTCGCGCCGACGATCCGCTGTCGCGCGCGTGCGGCAAACTGATGCGGCCCGCTGGCAGAGTTCAGGGAAAACCCTTAGAATGGAGTCAATCTAAGGGAAAACCCTAGCCCTCTGTCAGGAGTCTCAAATGAGCTTCATCTTCGCCCTGCTGCAAAAGATCGACGACCTGTTCGTGTCCCCGCACCTGCCGCTCGACGCCGAATATTCGTATGCCGCGCGTCGCGCCGAAGCCGAGCGCGTGCGTCGTGCGCACCTCGTACCGATCGTCCTGTATCGTCGCTGATTCGCTGATTCGCTGATTCGCTGATTCGCTGATTCGGCGCGGCGTCCGCCGAACCTGTCCGCCCGTTTTCCACCGCCGCATCGCGCGCCGGTGCGACTGTCCCGCTACACTGGAAGTCCGATTCCGTTCACGGCGACCGGGCCATGCTGCAGATGCGGCCGATGACGGCCGGCGAATTCCACGCGTACCGCACGCGCGCCATCGACGGCTACGCGCGCGATCTCGTGTCCTCCGGACAAAATGCTGTCGAAGATGCGGCCGAGCGTGCGCGCGCCTGCTTCGATACGCTGCTGCCGGACGGCCTGCTGACCGCCGGCCAGACCCTCGTCATGCTCGTCGACGGCGCCAGCGGCGACGCGGTGGGCGACCTCTGGTACGCGATCGTCCCCGAAGGGCCGAACCGCACGCTGTTCATCTACGACCTCGACATTGTCCCGTCCCGGCGCCGCCAGGGCTGGGCCACGCGCGCGCTCGATGCGCTCGATGCCGAGGCGCGCCGGTATGGTGTCACCGAGATCGGGTTGTCGGTGTTCAATCACAACACGGCGGCGCGCGCGCTGTATCGTGCGTGCGGCTTCGCGCCGATCACCACGACGTTGATCAAGCCGGTCGTGTCGGACTGAATCCGCCGACCGGCCCGTCCCGCCGATCCGGTGCGCCGCAACCGGCATATGCCGGCTACCCTCCCGACCCTTCCGGCTGGACGATGGCCGAACGGTCATTCTGCCGTCCGGCCATCGCCCCCCGCACGCATCAGCGTGCGCGGCCTTTCCATCTCCGCAGCAGCAATGCGTTGGTCACGACGCTGACGCTGGAAAACGCCATCGCCGCGCCCGCGATCACCGGATTCAGCCAGCCGAGCGCCGCGAGCGGCACGCCGACCAGGTTGTAGACGAACGCCCAGAACAGGTTCTGCTGGATCTTCCGGTACGTGCGTTTCGAGATGTCGATCGCGTCGGCGACGAGCGCCGGATCGCCGCGCATCAGCGTGATGCCGGCCGTGTGCATCGCGACGTCCGTGCCGGTCGCCATCGCAATGCCGACATCGGCCGCGGCGAGCGCGGGCGCATCGTTGATCCCGTCGCCGACCATCGCGACGATGCCGTCGTGCGTGCGCTTCAGTTCGGCGACGACGCGTGCCTTGTCGTCGGGCAGCACCTGCGCATGCACTTCGCCGATGCCGAGCGCCGCCGCGACGGCCGCCGCGCTGCCGCGGTTGTCGCCGGTCACGAGCACGCTCGCGACGCCGCGCGCCGACAGCGCCGCGATCGCGTCGCGGGCGCCCGGCTTCACGGTGTCGCCGAATGCGATCAGCGCGAGCAGTGCGCGCGGCGCATCGGCACGCATCAGCCACGAGATCGTGTTGCCTGCGCGTTCGAGTTCGGCCGCGCGCGCGCCGAGCTCGGGCGGCACCGCGATGCCGAGTTCGTCGCGCCAGCGCGTGCTGCCGAGCGCGAGCCGCTGCCCGCCGACGCGCGCTTCCACGCCGCGTCCGGCCACCGCGCGGGCATCGGTCGCGACGGCCGGCGGCGTCGTGTCGCCGCGCGCGGCAACGCCCGCATCGTGTGCGGCGACCACGGCACGCGCGAGCGGGTGGTCGCTCTGGCGCTGCACCGCCGCCGCGAGCGCGAGCGCTTCGTCGCGCGGCACGCCGACGGCGTCGAACGCCGTCACGGACGGCTTGCCTTCGGTCAGCGTGCCGGTCTTGTCGAAGGCGATCACGGTCGTGCGCTGCGCGAGTTCGAGCGCCTGCGCGTCCTTGATCAGCACGCCGTGCCGGGCCGCGACGCCCGTGCCGGCCATGATCGCGGCGGGCGTCGCGAGGCCGAGCGCGCACGGGCAGGCGATCACGAGCACCGCGACCGCGTTGAGGATCGCGGTTTCCGTCCCGGCGCCGGCGATCAGCCAGCCGACCAGCGTCAGCACGGCGATGCCGAGGATCGCCGGCACGAACACTTCGCTGACGCGATCGACGAGCCGCTGGATCGGCGCCTTCTCGGCCTGCGCGGATTCGACGAGGCGGATGATGCGGGCAAGCGTCGTTTCCGCGCCGATCGCGGTGGTTGCGACGACGAGCGCGCCTTCGCCATTGATCGAGCCGGCCGTGACGGGGTCGCCGTCGTCCTTCGGCACGGGCAGGCTTTCGCCGGTGATCAGCGATTCGTCGATGTGCGAGCGGCCCGACACGATCCGGCCGTCGACGGGCACGCGCTCGCCCGGCCGGATGCTGACCTGCGTGCCGACGCGCACCTGCGCCAGCGGCACGTCGCGTTCGACGCCGTGCTCGACGACGCGCGCACGGTCGGGCCGCAGCGCGTTCAGCGCGCGGATCGCCTCGGTGGTCTGGCGCTTCGCGCGCGATTCGAGCCATTTGCCGAAGCGCACGAGCGTGACGATCACGGCCGATGCCTCGAAATACAGGTGGCCGGGATGCGCGGGATCGCGCAGCAGCATCCACAGGCTCAAGCCATAGGCGGCCGACGTGCCGAGCGCGACGAGCAGGTCCATGTTGCCGGTGCGCGCCTTCACCGCGTGCCAGGCCGCGCGGTAGAAGCGCGCGCCGAAGCCGAACTGGACGAGCGATGAGAGCACGAGCTGGAGCCAGCCCGGCAACATCAGATCGATGCCGAACGGCGCGACGAGCATCGGCGCGATGAGCGGCGCGCTCAGCACGGCGGACCCGATCACGAGGTTGCGTTCGCGGATGGCTTCGCGGCGCTTGCGTGCATCGGCATCCTGCGCGGGGCGGGCCGGTGGCGCGTCGGCGCCGGCCGGTGCGCCGGCCGACGGCGCGGCGACGAGCGATGCCTGGTAGCCGGCCGTGGTGACCGCCGCGATCAGCGTGGCAGCGTCGAGTGCGCCGGCGCCGTGCACCGATGCGCGCTCGGTCGCGAGATTGACGGACGCGCGTGCGACGCCCGGGACGGCGGCCAGCGCCTTTTCGACGCGGCCGGCGCAGGACGCGCAGGTCATGCCGCCGATCTCGAGTTCGAGGTCGGCGGAGGCGGGCGAGGCTGTGGCCGGCGCGGCGGCGGCGACCGGCGTCGCGCCATAGCCGGCCTGCTTCACGGCGTCCGCCAGTTGCGATGCCGAAACGCCCGCCGCCGCGTCGACGGTGGCACGTTCGGTCGCGAGGTTGACCGACGCGCGCGTGACGCCCGGCACGTTGGCCAGCGCCTTTTCGACGCGCGACACGCACGACGCGCAGGTCATCCCGTCGATATCGAGTTCGATGCTGGCAGGCGTGGCGGGGGCGGCGCTCGGAATGGCGATATCGGGCGCCGTCGGCGTCGCGCCATAACCGGCCTGCTTCACGGCATCCGCCAGTTGCGACGCGGAGACGCCCGCCGCTGCGTCGACGGTGGCACGTTCGGTCGCGAGGTTGACCGACGCGCGCGTGACGCCCGGCACGTTGGCCAGTGCCTTTTCGACGCGCGATACGCACGACGCGCAGGTCATTCCATCGATATCGAGTTCGATCGTGGCCGCCGGAGCACGCGCCGTCGCTGCCGCGGACGGCGTGTCCTCATGCAACCCGTGAGCCGCGTGCGTCGTCGCGCCGGCTTCGAGCGCCGCGTCGCGCACCGCCGCACGGTAGCCGGCCTCGCCGATTGCGTCGACGAGCCGGCCGGGCTCGACCGTGTCCTGCGCGGTCACCGTCGCCGTGTGCGTGTCGAGATCGACTACCGCATCGACGACGCCCGGCACGGCGGCCAGCGCGCGCTGCACGCGGCCCGTGCAGCCGCCGCAATGCATGCCGTCGACGCTCAGTTCGATCGTTTGCAGCGCCGCGGAGGCAAGTGGTTCAGTCATGTCGGATTCCCCAGAAACGCGGTTCGTGCCGCGAATGATTCCAGTATCAACATTCCCATGATGGCAAGGTCAAGCGTCTGCAACGGTCTCATCCATCATTTGAATGGGGGTTGGATCACTCCGAGCCAGCGCCGCCCGTGCCGATCGCGCTCGAACTACCGCCCGACCCGTTATTCGGCATATTGGGGGATGCCCTTAGGCGCTATGATACCGGCCTGACATCAGCGCCCACCGTTGCGAAACGTTGCAAAACGGCATCCGGGCAGGCTGGGGTGCCTTGCATTCGCCGTTCGCGAGACGAACAAGGCGTTGACTCAAAAGAACGATATTCGGCCAGTAATCGATGATTGAAAACCTGCAGGAATCAGTTTCGCTGCGGCGCGCGTGCGCGTCGCTGGCCATGGCGGTGGTGCTCGCGGGGTGCGCGTCGCAACCGGACGCGATCCAGCGGAAAACCGGCTGGATGCGCGCCGAAGTCGCCGACTCCTATGTCTATGCGTATCCGCTCGTGCTGATGGACGTCGCGAAGGAAGCGGCGACGGGCGGTGACGGCGCGCAACCGGGGCAGGCGCCGCTCAACACGCTGCGCCACGCACAGGCGCTGCCGCCCGTCGGCGCGGTCAATCCGCCGCTGCCGGGCGTCGACACGCTCGATTCGACCGGCTGGCTCGACGTCGCCGCCGAACCCGTGATCGTCACGCTGCCCGATACCCGCGGCCGCTACTGGGACGCGCGCGCACTGGACATGTGGACGAACGTGTTGTGGTCGTCGTCGAGCGTCGCGGCTCGGGGTGCCCGCGGCGGCGCGCGGGCGCAAACGATTGCCTTCGCCGCGAAGGACTGGCAGGGCACGCTGCCGAAGGGCGCGCTGCGGATTGACGTGCCGTCCGCCAACGCGTGGCTCGAAGTGCGGCTGCAGACGAGCGGCGGGCGCGACCTGACGAACGTGAAGAAGCTGCAGCGCGCGATCCGCGTGGTGCCGCTGTCTGTTTACACAGGCGCCGCGCGCGGCGCGTCGGTCGCGGTCCATGCGGGCAGTGCGCCGGCCGAAGCGGTGAGCGGCGGCACGCCAGCCGAGCAGGTGGCCGCGCTCGACCCGAAGGCGTTCTTCACGCGCTTCGCGCAGGCGCTGCAGGACAACCCGGCGCCGGCCGACGACGCGCATGCGCAGGAACTCCTCGGGGACATCGGCGTGACGGCCGGCTATCCGGTGCTGTGGACGGGCGACCGCCTCACGGCCGCGACGGCCGGCGTGGCCGAGGCGCGCGCGCGGCTCGTGACGCCGCCGTCGAACCTGCTGAACGCGAACGGCTGGAGCTGGATCGGCGACACGGCCGGCAAGTACGGCCAGGACTACGCGCTGCGCGCCTATGCCGCCTACACGCAGTTCGGCACCGCGACGCGCGACGACGAGACGCTCGCGGTCGTCCGCGTCGACAGCGACGGCCATGCGCTGAACGGCGCGAACCGCTACGTGCTGCATTTCGCGCCGGGTGCGCTGCCGCCGGTGCGCGCATTCTGGACGCTCACGCCCTATACGACGAGCGGCGCGCTGCCCGACGTCGGGTCGGCGCGCCGCTCGCTCGGCGATCGCGACCGGCTGCGCCGCAACCACGACGGCTCGATCGACATCGTCGTATCGGCGTCGCCGGGCGCCGCGCATGCGGGCAACTGGCTGCCGGCGCCGCGCACCGATTTCGCGCTCGCGTTGCGCCTGTACGCACCGAAGCCGCAGGCAAGCGACGGCACGTGGATGCCGCCCGTCGTCGTCCGGAAATGAACGGTTGACCGCCGCGGTTGTCCGACCCGCGGGCGCGGCGGCCGCATCCGACCCTCGTACCGTCACCACCTGAGCCTATACTTTCGGGATAGCGTGCGCGGCCGCCCGGTTGTCCGGCGCGGCCCGGCATCCATTCCCGAGGCATTCAAGCATGGCAAGCGCAGACAAAGAAACCGTACCCTCGACCCTCCATGCCCTCGGTGGCATTGCACGCTCGCGCCGGACCCGGCGTATCGGCATCGGCGTGCTGATCTTCCTCGTATTGTTCGGACTGCTCGGGTTCTTCGCGGCGCCGCCGCTGATCCGCCACGTCGCCGAACAGCAACTGAGCAAGCAGCTCGACCGGCCGGCCACGATCCAGCGCATCGCACTGAACCCGTACACGCTGAACCTCGAGGCCGACGGCATCCACCTCGGCGAGCGCGGCGGCCAGGGCGACTTCATCGACATCGGCAAGCTCGTCGTGAGGCCGTCGTGGTCGTCGCTGTTCCGCGGCGCGCCGATCGTCAACGAAATCCGGCTCGATTCGCCGCGCTTTCACGTCGTCCGCTACGACGCGCAGCGCTTCAACTTCACCGACCTGATCGAGAAGTTCTCCTCCGGGCCGTCGCCGAAGCCCGACAGCAAGCCGACGCAGTTTTCGGTGTCGAACATCCAGGTCAACGACGGCCGGATCGACTTCGACGACCGCCTGCTGAATGAGAAGCACGTGGTCGACAACTGGACGCTCGGAATCCCGTATATCGCGACGCTGGCCTCGAAGACCGACATCTTCGTCGAGCCGAAGCTGCGCGCGCGCTTCGACGGCAGCCCGATCTCGATCGACGGCAAGACCAAGCCGTTCGCGCAGTCGCGCGAATCGGAGGTCGCGCTGAAGTTCGATCGCCTCGACGTGCCGAAGCTGATCTCGTACGTGCCGGCGAAGCTGCCGGTGGCCGTGACGAGCGGCCTGCTGAGCAGCAACCTCACGGTCAATTTCGTGATGAGCGGCGAGACGCCCGCGCTGCGCGTGTCGGGCACCGTCGACCTGAACGACGCGAAGGTGACGGACCTCGCGTCCGCGCCGCTGTTCGCCGCGCGCGGCGTCCACGTCGCGGCGGCCAGCCTCGAGCCGCTTCGCAACGCGATGCACTTCGACGAGATCAGGATCGACCAGCCGGTGGTCGACCTGTCGCGCGACAAGCAGGGTGTGCTGAACGTCGAGAAGCTCGCCGCGCAGCCGGCCGCCGCGCCGAAGGCCGAAGCCGGCAAGCCGGCCGCGTCGGGCGCTGCCGCCGCTTCCGGTGCCGCGGTCGCCGCGGCCAGCGGCGCGAAGGCCGACACCGCCGCCGCCGCCGCGAAGGAAGCGCCGCCGCTCGACCTGACGATCCGTCATTTCGCGATCGACGGCGGCACGGTCAACGTCGACGACCGCGTGCCGGCGACGCCGACCGCGATCTCGCTGACGAAGCTCGCCGCGACGCTCGACGGCTTCTCGCTGCGGGGCAAGACGCCCGCGAAATACACGGTGTCGACGTCGCTGTCGCGCGGTGGCGACCTGACGGCCGAAGGCGCGTTCAGTCTCGCGGCGAAGCAGGCCGACACGAAGCTGACGGTCGCCGCGCTCGCGCTGCCGGCGCTGCAGCCGTACCTCGGCGAGGCGACGCGCGCGCGCGTGCTCGACGGCACGCTCGGCGCGACCGTCAACGCGAAGACCGACTGGGGCAAGACGCCGCTCGCGGCGGAAGTCGCCGACAGCTCGGTCAGCCTGAAAACGCTGAAGATTGCCGCACCCGACAACAAGGCGGCCGCGATCGTGCTGCCCGACGCGAGCGCGAAGATCGCGAAGGTCGACGTTGCCGCGCGCACCGTGGAGATCGCGAGCGTCGACGCGAGCGGGCTGGCACTCGACGTGAAGCGCCTGAAGGACGGCAAGATCGACCTCGCGGCGCTGGCCGAACCCGCGCAGGCGGCCGTGCCGAAGCGCACGGTCGCGCGCAAGGCCGCGGCCGCCGCGCCGACGTGGCACTACCGGATCGACGCGCTGAACGTGAAGGATGCGTCCGCGAACTTCACCGACCTGTCGACGCCGCGCCCGGTGAAACTGGCGATCAAGCCGCTGGAGCTGTCGGTGCAGAAGCTGAGCGACGACATGACGAAACCGCTGCCCGTGCAGCTGAAGGCGACGCTGAACCGCAAGGGTTCGCTGAACGTGACGGGCGACGTGACCGCGCAGCCGCTCAAGCTCGGCCTGAAGATCAACGGCAACCGGCTGGATGCGGCCGCGTTCGAGCCGTACTTCGGCAGCGCGCTGAACGCGACGATCGCGAGCGCGCTGCTCAACGCGCAGGGCAACCTGACGTTCGCGCAGGTGAAGGACACGCCGCGTGCGACCTATCGCGGCGACGTCGCGCTGGTCGACGTGCGGATGCTCGACAAGGCGACGTCCGACCCGTTCGCGGGCTGGCGCTCGCTCGCGCTGTCGAACCTGAAGGCGAACTACGACGAGAAGGGCACCGATGTCGACGCCGCGCGCGTGACGTTCTCGAACTTCTACGGCCGCGTGCTGCTCGATGCGCAGGGGCGGCTGAACCTGAAGGACGTGGTCGCGAAGGAGACGGGCCCGGCGCAGTCGCTCACGCGCGACGCGAGCAAGGGCGAACCGGTGCCGCTGTCGCCGGGCGTGACGCCGCCCGCCGCCGCGCAGGCCGCATCGGCTGCCGCCGCCCGGCAGGCGTCCGCGCCGGCCGCCGCGTCGGCGACGGTGGTCGTGAAGGCCGCACCGCAGCCGCAGAATCCGGTGCGGATGCACTTCGGCCAGCTCGTGCTGCAGGACGGCCGCGTGACCTACACGGACAACTTCATCAAGCCGAACTACACGGCGAACCTCGTCGCGATCAAGGGCACGGTCGGCGCGTTCGGCACGGATTCGACGACGTCCGCGCCGGTCGACGTGGCCGCGAACCTCGCGGGCAACGGGCCGATCTCGATCAAGGGGTCGGTGAACCCGCTGATCGAGAAGCCGGCGCTCGACCTGACGGCCACCGCGCACGACATCGAGCTGACCAACCTGACGCCGTACTCGGCGAAATACGCCGGTTATCCGATCACGAAGGGCAAGCTCAACGTCGACCTGCATTACCAGCTCGCGAACGACCAGCTGTCGGCGAACAACCACATCTTCATCGACCAGCTGACGTTCGGCGACCGCGTCGAGAACGACACCGCGACGAAGCTGCCGGTGAAGCTCGCGATTTCGCTGCTGAAGAACACGCGCGGCCAGATCGACGTGAACCTGCCGGTGTCAGGGTCGCTGTCGAATCCGGAATTCAGCGTCGGCGGGCTGATCTGGCACGCGGTGCTGAACCTGATCGCGAAGGCCGTCACGTCGCCGTTCACGCTGCTCGCGAACGCGTTCGGCGGCGGCGGCGAGGATCTCGGTTACGTCGAGTTCGCGCCGGGTTCGTACGAGCTGACCGACGCGCAGCAGAAGAAGCTCGACACCGTCGTGAAGATGCTGACCGAGAAGTCGTCGATCCGGCTCGACCTGATCGGCCGCGTCGATCCCGCGCAGGACACGCCGGGGCTGCGCGACGCGTACGTCGAGCGTCTGGTGCGCCAGCAGAAGCTGAAGGACGTGGTCGGCCAGGGCGAGAGCATCGATCCGATGTCGGTGAAGGTCGACAAGGCCGAATACTCGAAGTACCTGACGCGCGCGTACAAGGCCGCCGACTTCAAGAAGCCGCGCAACCTGGTCGGGCTGCAGAAGACGCTGCCCGATGCGGACATGAAGCAGGCGCTGGCCGATCACGCGCCGGCCGACGACAACGCGCTGCGTGCGCTCGCGCAGCAGCGCGCGCAGGCCGTGCGCCAGTACCTCGACGGGAAGATCGACTCGAGCCGCGTGTTCGTCGTCGCGCCGAAGCTCGACGCGAAGGGCATCTCGGACAAGGGCGCGACGACCCGCGTCGACTTCGGGCTGCAGTAAGCCTTGCCGCGATCAGCCGCCGCGCCCGCACCGGTCGGGCGCGGCGGCTTTTTTTGTCAGCGCGCGGCGATCGCCGGTTCGCGCTTGTCCAGTTCCTTCCTCGCGGCCAGCGGCAGACGCGCGTCGTCCCACTGCGTCAGCCATTCGACTTCCTTCGCGGTGAAAACCTGTCCGTAGTTGCGCAACGCGTACTGCAGCGCGTCGACGACGTGGTGGCGAATGATTTCGGGGGTGCGTGCATCGTCCAGCACGAACCGGAGAGCTTCCAGGGTCGACATACTCGTGCTCCGGGTCAGGGAAAACCCTTTATCACACACCAATAGTCGCGGGCCAAGCCGAAAAAAAATCCGGCCGCACGGGTCGGCGCACGCAAGAGCCGCGTATTGCGACCGATTCTTGTCATTTGCGATTGGTTACGTTTGACAGAGAACAGAAAGCCTCGCTTCATGCGACCGCCGCACGATCCGGCGATATTTTGCGCGCCGGATGGCAAGTCGTGCAGTTCAAACGTCAATCGATGAGGTGGGGTGATGATTTCCAGGTTCGTCAAGCAACGAAACATGGCGGTGATGGTGGCGGGCGCGCTGACGCTCGCAAGCGCGGGCGCGCATGCGGCGCAGCAGGACGGCGACAGCCAGGGCGAGGGCAACGGCCATGCGGGCCGCGTCGTGAAGCACGTGCTGCTGCTGAGCGTCGACGGTCTGCACGAGCAGGATCTCGCGCGCTGCATCGGCGCGAATGCGTGCCCGAACATCGCGGTGCTCGCGAAGAGCGGCGTGACGTACGCGAACGCCTATACGCCGGGCCTGTCGGATTCGTTCCCGGGCCTCGCGGCGCTCGTGACGGGCGGCTCGCCGAAGACGGCCGGCCTGTTCTACGACGTGTCGTATGACCGCAACCTGTATGCGCCGGGCGATACGACATGCTCGGGTAAACAGGGCTGGAACGTCGTGTTCGACGAAACGACCGGCATCGACGCGATCGACGGCGGCAAGCTCGTGCACCTCGACGGCGGCGGCGCGTTCAACCCGCAGGCGATTCCGCACGCGCGCGTGAACGGCCGGTGCGTGCCCGTTTATCCGCACAACTACGTGAAGACCAACACGGTGTTCGAAGCCGTGAAGGCCGGCGTGCCGAACGCGCGCACCGCGTGGGCCGACAAGCATGCGTGGGGCTACGACTGGCTGAACGGCCCGTCGGGCACCGGCGTCGACGACCTGATGCGCACCGAGATCAACTCGATCGACCCGGCGACGAACACCGACTACACGGATGTCTACTCGCACACCGCGCGCTTCGACAACCTGCACGTGCAGGCGCTGGTCAACCAGATCGAAGGCCGCGACTCGACCGGCACGAAGAGCGCGCCGGTGCCGACGCTGTTCGGCGCGAACTTCCAGACGCTCAGCGTTGCGCAGAAGTCGCCGGTCGCGAAGGGCGGCGGCTATCTCGATGCCGACTTCACGCCGAACGGGCAGGTCGCGAACGCGATCACGTACGTCGACAACGCGATCGGCCGTATCGTCGCGGCGCTGAAGCAGGCCAACCTGTACGCGTCGACGGCCGTGATCGTCACGTCGAAGCACGGCCAGTCGCCTTCCGATCACACGAAGCTCGTGAAGAACGGCGACACGCTGACGAAGCTGCTCGAAACGAACAACTACCTCGACCCGAACGGCAACTTCGGCCAGAACAGCACGGCGACGGGCAACCTGAACGACGGTTCCGGCCTGGTCGGCACGGGCTTCGTGCAGACCGACGACGTCGGCCTGATCTGGCTGCGCGACCGCAGCCAGCGCACGGCCGTGGTCGAGACGCTGAAGGCGAACCTGGGTTGCAACGCGCCGGGGATCTGCGCGGACGGTGCGCAGGCGTCCATCCTGTACGGCGCGGCGCTGGCCGAGCGCTTCGGCGATCCGGCCAACGGCCGCACGCCGGACATCATCGTCCAGCCGAATCCGGGCGTGATCTACACGTCGAGCACGAAGAAGGACGAGGAGCACGGCGGCAACGCGCCGGACGACAGCCACCTCGGCCTGCTCGTGTCGTATCCGGGCGTCCATCGCGCGCGCACCGTGAACGATCTCGTGGGCACGAAGCAGGTCGCGCCGACGATCCTCGCGCTGCTCGGCGCCGACCCGCGCCTGCTGCATGCGGTCGTGGCCGAGAACACACGCGTGCTGCCGGGGCTCGGTATCGGGCGTTGACGCGGCAGGCCGGATGCCGCCGCCGGGCGGCGTCCGGTGCAGCGCGCGTGGCCGGGCGGCGGCGCGCGCCGCTCGTTGTCGGGGCGACGTGGGGCGCCTACGCGCGCCCGGCTTCGTCCAGCATCCAGTCCCTGAACCGTCTCAACGCCTCGCTCGTGTCGAGGCGCTCCGGCGCGTAACACAGGTAATGCCCCTGTGCGTCGACGTCGACCGGTGCGTCGAACGGCTCGACCAGCGTGCCCGCCGCGAGATTGTCGAGAATCAGGAAACGCGGCACGAGGGCCATCCCGAGCCCGGCCTGCGCGGCCTGGATCAGCACCGAATACTGCTCGAAGCGCGGGCCGGCCAGTGCGTTCATCTGCGACGCGCGATGACGCTCCGCCCACGCGGACCACGCGATTTCGGCCTGTTCGTGCACGAGGCGCGGTGCGGCGACCGCATCGGCGGGCGTATGCAGCGCATGCCGGGCGGCGAATTCGCGCGAGCAGACGGGCACGAAGGTGCGCCCGCCCAGGTAGTCGCTGCGCACCCCTTCCCATCCGCCGTCGCCATAGCGGATCGCCGCGTCGAGTCCGAACGGGAACACGTCGCCGGGCGCGAGATGGCGGCGAAAGCTCAGCGTGACGCCCGGCGCGGCGGCGAGAAAGCGCGTGAGGCGCGGCAGCAGCCACTTGGTCGTGAACGTCGGCACGCTCGCGATCGTCAGCAGGTCGCTGTTCTCGCGCGCGCTCAGCAGCTCGATCGACGCGTTGCCGATTTCGCGCAACGGCCCGACGACGCGTGCGTGATACACCTGGCCCGCCCGTGTGAGCGCGAGGCCGCGCCCCTCGCGCACGAACAGCTTCACGCCGAACAGCGCTTCGAGGTTCGCGATCTGCCGGCTGACCGCGCTCGGCGTCAGGCCCAGTTCGCGGGCCGCGTAGGAGAAGTTCAGGTACTTCGCGGACGCGGCGAATGCGTGCAGCTCCGCCACGTTCGGATACAGGTGCTTCATGGCGGGCTGTTCCGTCCTTGCACAGGTCGATGCGCGCTTTTTACGTTTTTTTCATGACGATGCCATGTCGAAACCGCACACTGCGCCGGCTTCGACAACGCAAGCCGGCCTCGCCCGGCGGGCGTCGCACGAAGTTTTCCCCGATCGTCAGCGAGTGTGCTCATGCATCCGTCAACCGCCCCGGCATTGGCCGACGGTGTTCCGATTCGTCGTAACAGAACAGCGCATCCACGTGTCGGCCGCCTGCTGCTGCAGGCGCTGCTCGCGGTGTTCGCGCTCTACCTGCTGCTGCCGATCGCGTTGCTGCTGATCGGCTCGGTGGGCGCATCGTGGACGAACACGTTGCTGCCCTCGGGTGTCACCGGGCACTGGTTTGCCGACCTGGCCGCGAACCGGAGCTTCACCCGCGCGTTCGGCGTGAGCTTCATGGTGGCGCTGGCGTGCTGCGCGCTCAACGCGGTGATCGGCCTGCCGCTCGCTTACGCGCTGCATCATCGCGCGCAGGCCGGCGGCGGGTTCGCGACGCGCGTCGTGATGCTGATGCCGGTCGCCGTGCCGGCGCTGACGCTCGGTTTCGGCTACATCGCGATCTTCAGCGGCGACACGCTGCCGTGGCTCGGCACGCTGCCGCTGATGATCGCGGCGCACGCGGTGCTGACGTTGCCGTATCTGCTGCAGACGCTGCTCGGCGACCTGCGCCACCTCGGCCTCGCGCGGCTCGAGGCCTGCGCGGCGACGCTCGGCGCGACGCCGTTGCGCCAGTTCGTCACGATCGTGCTGCCGAACCTGCGGCACAGCCTGTTTTCCGGCCTCGTGATGGTGGCGGCGCTGTCGATCGGCGAATTCCAGATCTCGAACCTGATCGCCGGCTTTCGCTACCGGAATTATCCGATCGTGCTGCTGCAGGCGTTCTACGGCGCGACCGGGATGGCATGCGCGGCCACCGTCGTGCTGCTCGTGCTCGCGGTGCTCGCGACGCTCGTGTCCGTCGGCACCGTGCAACGTCTGAAGTGAGTCATCCATGAGTCTCGAATTCGAACACGTCAGTTTCCAGTATCCGGGCGCCCGCCATGGCGTCGACGACGTCACGTTGTCCGCCGCGCAGGGCGAACTGCTCGCGGTGATGGGGCGCAGCGGCTCCGGCAAATCCACGCTGCTGAGGCTCGCGGCCGGGCTGCTCGACGGCTGGCGCGGCCGCATCGCGATCGGCGGCGCCGACGTGGCCGGCGTGCCCGTGTGGCGTCGCGAAGTGGGGATGGTGTTCCAGCATTACGCGCTGTTCCCGAACCTGTCGGTCGTCGACAACGTCGCGTACGGGCTGCGCATGCGCGGCGTGGCGGCCGACCTGCGGCGCCGGCGCGCGCTCGACATGCTCGAGCGGGTCGGGCTGGCGGCCCATGCGACGCGCGGCGTCGCGATGCTGTCCGGCGGCCAGCAGCAGCGCGTCGCGCTCGCGCGGGCGCTCGTGATCGAGCCGAAGCTGCTGCTGCTCGACGAGCCGCTGGCGGCGCTCGATGCCGGCATCCGCCACCAACTGCGCGACGAGATTCGCGCGCTGCAGCGCGCATGCGGCGCGACGACGCTGTTCGTCACGCACGACCAGGACGAAGCGCTGAGCATGGCCGACCGCGTCGCGATCGTCGACGGCGGCCGCGTGCTCCAGGCCGGCACGCCGCGCGACCTGTACGAACGCCCGGCCACCGCGCAGGTCGCGCGCTTCGTCGGGCATTCGACGCTGCTGCGCGGGCAGGTGCGCGCGCACGGCGAGATCGACGTGCGTTTCGCGACCCTGCGTGCGGAAACGGGTGCGCATCGGCCGGGCGACGCGATCGCGGTGCTCGTGCGGCCCGAGCACGTGCAGGCCGATCCGCCGGCGCACAGCACGAATCGCATCGAAGGCCGCCGCGGCGACGTGCGGTACTTCGGCGCGACGCAGCGCTACGACTTCATTCCGGACGGCTCGGCCGACGTGCTGCTGTGCGAAGGGCGCGAGCCGGCCGTGCGCAGCATCGCGCTCGACCCGCGCCATCTGCTCGTGCTGCCGGCAGCGCCGGACGCGCACTGATTCCTTTCGTTTAACGGAGATTCACGATGATTGCAGGCTCCCCTCTTGTGAAAGCCATGCGCGCCCGCGTGCTGGCGCTGTGTGCGCTCGCGGCGCTCTCTTGCGCGGCGGCGCAGGCCGCGCCGCTGTACCCGGGCGAAGACGCGCTGTACGCGAAGGCGGCCGACGAAGGGCTCGTCGTGTCGTTCGACACCGGCCCCGAATGGGCGAACTGGAAGGCGCTGTTCGCCGAATTCCGCAAGCGCTATCCGAAGGTCGAGATCACGTACAACGACATCGGCTCGGCCGCGACCGTCGTCGCGCTCGACAAGTCGCGCCGCCGCCCGCAGGCCGACACCGCGTACTACTTCGCGGCGTCGGCGCTCGATGCGGCCGGCAAGGATGTCGTCGCGCCGTTCCGGCCGGTCAATTTCGACAAGCTGCCGGGCGTGTTCCGCGCGACCGACGGCCGCTGGTTCGCCGTGCATTCGCTGAACATCGCGTTTCTCGTCAACCGGAAGCTCGTCAAGAACGTGCCGCAGCGCTGGTCCGACCTGCTGAAGCCCGAGTACCGCAACGCGGTGGTCTATCTCGATCCGCGCTCCACGGGGCAGGGCCAGGTCGCGGTGTTCGCGGCCGCGTATGCGAACGGCGGCAGCGTCGAGAACCCGAAGCCGGGCGCGGACTTCTTCGGCAAGCTGAAGCAGGCCGGCAACGTGCTGCGCGTCGAGGGCACGACGCCGTACGCGAAGTTCGTGAAGGGCGAGATCCCGATCCTGATCGGCTACGAGAACGACGGACTCAAGGCGAAGTACGCGGACGGCATGGGCGACGCGGCCGACATCGTGATTCCGCAGGACGGCAGCGTGTCGGCGCCCTATGCGATGAGTCTCGTGAAGAACGGCCCGAATCCGTCGGCCGCGCAGCTCTGGCTCAACCTGGTGATGAGCGACGTCGGGCAGGCGCTGTTCGCGCAAGGCTACGTGCGCCCGGCCGTGCCCGGCACGCCGGTCGCACCGGAGGTCGCGGCGAAGCTGCCGAACGCGCCGCAGGTGCGCCCGCTCGATGTCGCGAAGGCGGCGGCGCGCAAGGCCGAGGTCGACCAGCTCTGGTCGCAGGCCACGCTCGGCCAGTAAGGGGCACGGAATGCCGGCCTCCTTACCCGCGCGCGGCGTGCTGCGCCGTTTCGGCGCGCTGCCCGCCGCGGCCTTGCTCGCGGTGTGCTTCGTGCTGCCGCTGGCCGCGCTGGTCGGCGCCGCGTTCGACGGCGGCGGCCGTGCGTTCGCGGCGGTGTGGCGCGATCCGCTCGTCGCCGACGCGATCGTGCGCTCGCTCGCGCTGGCGATGAGCGCCGGCACGCTGTCGGTCGGCGTCGGCGTGCCGGTCGCGTTCGCGCTGGCCGGGCAGTCGCCGGCCCGCCGCCATTGGTCGCTCGCGCTGCTCGGCGTGCCGCTCGCGTTCTCCGGGCTGGTGATCGCGTACGGCTTCATCCTCGCGTTCGGTCGCGCGGGCTTCGTGACCACGCTGCTGGCCGCGCTGGGCGCCGATCCGACCGTGGTCGGCGGCGCGATCTACACGATGCCGGGGCTCGCGTTCGCCTACGCGTACTACCTGATTCCGCGCGTCGCGCTGATGATCTACCCGGCGCTCGCGAATCTCGACCGGCGGCCGCTCGACGCCGCGCTGACGCTCGGCGCGCGGCCGTGGCGCGCGTGGCTCGACGTCGCGTGGCGCGAGCTGTGGCCGTCCGTCGCGTCCGCCTGGTGCCTCGTCACCGCGATCGCGCTCGGCACCTACGGCACGGCGATCGCGCTGGCCGGCACGCAGATCAACATCCTGCCGCTGCTGATGTATCTGAAGCTGTCGGACGGGCAAACCGATTTTTCGCAGGCAGCCGTGCTGTCGATCGTGCTGACGGCGATCTGTACCTGCGTTCTGGCACTGGGAGAAGGCCTTGTTCGCCAACGACGTCATTGAATGCGCGTGGTCCGAACCGGCGCGCGACGCGCTCGCGCGGCTGGCGCAGCGGCAACGCGGCGCGCGCCGGCACCGGATGCCGGCGGGCCTGATCGGCCCGCGCGACGCGACCGACGAGCAGATGCGCGTCGCGGAACGGATCGCGCACGCGGTGGCGTCGACGGGCGTGGCGCTCGTCGGCGGCGGCAAGCAGGGCGTGATGGAGGCCGCCGCGCGCGGCGCGCATGCGGCCGGCGGCTGCGCGATCGGGCTGTTGCCCGAGGACGATGCGACGCTGGCGAATCCCTACCTGAGCGTCGCGCTACCGACCGGGCTCGGCATCACGCGCAATGCGCTGGTCGCGCGTGCGTCGCTGTGCCTGATCGCAGTCGGCGGCGGGCTCGGCACACTGTCCGAAATCGCGCTCGGGTTGCAGTGGGGCAAGCCGGTATTCACGATCTGCGGTGCGCCGCAGGTAGCGGGCGTCGAGTGCTTCGACGAAGCGGACGCGCTCGTCGCGCGCGTCGCGCAGTGGCTGGCGGATTCGGCGTAGCGCCGATGGGGCGCCGGGCACGGGCTTGAAATGACGGGCGCCACCCGTCATATTGGCTGCGCATCACCCGTTCAACGACGCACCGAGAGGATCGTTCATGCGCCTTCTGCTTGCCCTGCTGCTGCCGTGGTTCCAGTTTTTCACGATCGGCCGCCCGATCGCCGGGATCATCTGCCTGGTCCTGCAAATCACGATCATCGGCTGGCTGCCGGCCGCGATCTGGTCGGTGTATGCGTTGAGCCAGTACAAGACCGACCGCAAGATCGACGCGGCGTTGCGCGAGCGGCGGTGACGCGGGCATCGCCGTCCGTTACCGCGGCGGCGGGCCGTCCAGTTCCTCGGCTCGCGCGAATAGCCAGTCGACGAACGTGCGCAGCGCCGGATCGCCGTCGTTGCGATACAGGCAATGAAACGGCGGCCCTTCCAGGTGCACTTCCGGAAACAGGGCAACCAGCCGGCCGCTCGCGAGCGCGTCGCGCACCACGGCGCGTGGCGCGAGGCACACGCCGAGCCCGCTCGCGGCCGCCTGGATCAACAGGAAGAACTCGCGATAGAACGGCCCGCGCAGCGTTTCGGTGACGTCCGTGCCGGCCTGGTGGAACCAGTATTGCCACGCTTGCGGCAGCCCGGCGTAGTGGAGCAGCGGCGCGTTGCGCAGGTCCGCCGGCACGCGCGCCCGTTCGAGCACCGGATGGCCGGGCGCACACACGGGGAGCGCGACGTTCGCGAGCAGCGGGCGCGACACGAAGCCCTTGCGGCGGAGCTCCGGCGTGTACCGGCGGATCACGATGTCGCACGTTTCGTCGATCTGGTCGCGCTCGGCATCGGCGTTCGTGACGAGTTGTACGTCGATATCGGGATGCGCGGCCTGGAACGCGGCCAGTTGCGTCAGCAACCATCCATGCGCGAACGACACCGAGGCATTGACCCGGATCGCATGGCCGCCGACGGGCTCGAACATCTGCCCGGTCGCCTGCGCGAGCCGTCCGAGGCAGCTCGCGACGTCGACGAGGTAATGCCGCGCGCGCGGCGTGAGCCGCAGCGAACGCCCGTCGCGTTCGAACAGCTTCTGTCCGAAGAACGATTCGAGCACGCGGATCTGCTGCGCGATCGCGCTCTGGGTCACGTTCAGTTCCTCGGCGGCGAGGGTGAGGCTCTGCAGGCGGCCGGCGGCTTCGAAGCTGCGCAGCGCGTTCAGGGGCGGCAATCGGCGCATCGTGAGATCGCGAAGAAAAGCTACACAGTGAGTCTGAAAATGTCGTTTGTCGCGGCTGTGGCGCGTCCCTAAGATGACGCCGACAGGAGAAAACCGCGATGACGATCATAGCGCCCCCCGATTGCCGATCAACAGGAATTCGCCGCCGCCTTCTCGACCGCCGCACGGCGCGGCGCGCGATGCGCCGCGTGGCAGCGGTGCCGCCGGTGCGCGGTCGCGGTGTGCTGGCGCTCGCCTGCGCCGGGCTGCTGGCGATGCTGGCCGGGTGCGCGGCGAAGCCGCAAAACGAACGTCAGATCGGCAGCGGCGGATCGTTGGTGCGCTACAGCGCCAGCCAGACCGAAATCGACCTGACGGACAGCGAACAGCAGACGCTGCGCATGATGAGCGATCGTCGTTATGCGGGGGCGACGCAGGCGCGCACGCTCGACGCGGCGGCGGCCGTGCTGCGCGCGCAGGGCTATGCGCCGGTGACGGTCGATCGCGATATGGGGCTGATCGAAGGCGGCCGCAGCGACACGCTGGTTCCGAAGTGGCGGCAACTGCTGCGCGGCGCGCTGAAGGCGAGGATCGGCGGCTTGCCGGCCAAACCGGATCACGAGCGCGTGGCCGCCGTCGTCGCGGTTCGCGTGACGCCGGCGCGCGACGCGATCGTGCGCGCGCGTTTCGACCGCACGGTATGGGACAGCAACGGCGATTCGCGGATGAAGACCGTCGTCGAGCCCGATTACTACCGGGCCTTCTTCAGCGCGATGGACAAGGCGATGTGCACGACGTCGTGCGAGCGGTGACCGGCTCGAAGCCGCGACCGCCAACGACAACGAAAAAAAAGCCGCCCCGACCGTCGTTCGACCGGGGCGGCCGCCTGGCTTACTTCACGGCGAACAGCGTCAGGTTCATGAAGATCTTGAACGCATAACCGAGCGTGACGGCGCCGATCACGCCGCCCGCCCACAGCACGACGAACCACATCCAGCCGCGCATCCGCGGCCGTGGCGCCTCGGGCGGGCGATCGGCGGAATCAGTGGTGGTAGTAATGCTGGTCTTCATGGCGCACCTTGCCTCGGAATACCCAGTAACCCATCGTCGTGTAGGCGATGATGATCGGGAGGATAACCGCTGCGCCGACCAGCGTGAAGGTCTGGCTCGAACGCGGCGCCGCCGCTTCCCAGATCGTCATCGTCTGAGGAATCGCATACGGGAACAGCGTGACGAGCAGGCCGACATAGCCGAGCAGCACCAGCGCCAGCGCGAGCACGAACGGCGTCATGTCGTGCCGGTCGCGTACCGCGCGGCGCATCCACACCGCGCACCCGGCGACCAGGAACGGCACCGGCAGCAGGCGCCAGAACAGCCCCGAGTCGAACCAGCGCTGCGCGATGGCCGGATCCTGCAGCGGCGTCCACAGGCTGACGACCGCGATGAAGCCGAGCAGCACGACGGTCAGCGGCCACACGACGCGATGCAGGCGGCGCTGCAGGTCGCCTTCGGTCTTCGCGACGAGCCAGCAGCAGCCGAGCAGCGCATAGGTGACGATCAGGCCGAGGCCCGTCAGCAGGCTGAACGGCGTGAGCCAGTCGAACGCGTCGCCGGCGAACACGCCGTCCTTCACGTTGATGCCCTGCAGGAACGCGCCGAGCGCGATGCCCTGGAACAGCGTCGCGCCGGCCGAGCCGCCGATGAACGCGAGATCCCACAGCTGCTTCGTGCGGCGCGCCTTCGCGCGGATCTCGAACGACACGCCGCGAAAGATCAGGCACACCAGCATGAAGATCAGCGGCAGGTACAGCGCGGACAACACGGTCGAATAGACGATCGGGAACACCGCGAACAGCCCCGCGCCGCCGAGCACGAGCCACGTCTCGTTGCCGTCCCATACGGGGGCGACCGTGTTCATCATCAGGTCGCGTTCCTTCTCGTCCGGGAAGAACGGGAAGACGATGCCGATGCCGAGGTCGAAGCCGTCGAGCACGACGTACATGAAGAGCCCCAATGCGATGATCGCGGCCCAGATTACGGTGACGTCCATAGATTTTCTCGTATTCGGATGGGGTGGGCTCAGACGGTCTCGATCAGCTCGTCGACGGCCGACATCGGGCGGCGCGCGGTGTGATCGGGGCGCGTGTCGGGCGTGTCGTCGTGCTTCACGTCGGGCAGCGCGGGGCCGGCCTTCATCAGCTTGAGCATGTAGTACACGCCGGTGCCGAACACGAGGAAGTACACGATCACGAACGTCATCATCGACAGGCTGACCTGCTGCACCGACAGCGGCGACACGGCCTGCGCGGTACGCATCACGCCGTACACGACCCACGGCTGGCGGCCCGCTTCGGTCGTCACCCAGCCCGCGAGCAGCGACACGAAACCGGTCGGGCCCATCACGAGCGCGAAGCGCTGGAACCCCTTCGATTCATACAGGCGGCCGCGGCGGCGCAGGAACCAAGCGAGCGCCGCGAGGCCGATCATCGCGAAGCCGAGGCCGACCATGATCCGGAAGCTCCAGAACACGACCGTCGAGTTCGGGCGGTCTTCCGGCGGGAACTCCTTCAGCCCGCGGATTTCGCCGTCCCAGCTGTGCGTGAGGATCAGGCTGCCGAGGTGCGGCACCTGCACCGCGTAGCGCGTCGTTTCCGCCTTCATGTCCGGGATGCCGAACAGATTGAGCGCCGTGCCGCCCTTTTCGGTTTCCCACAGCCCTTCGATCGCGGCGATCTTCGCGGGCTGGTGCTTCAGCGTGTTGATGCCGTGCTGGTCGCCGATCACGGCCTGCAGCGGCGCGAGCACGAGCAGCAGCCACAGCGCCATCGAGAACATCTTCTTCACGCCCTTGTCGCGGCGCCCCTTCAGCAGGTGCCACGCGCCCGTCGCGGCCACCACCAGCGCCGCGACGATGAACGCGGCGATCGCCATGTGGAACAGGCGGTACGGGAACGACGGATTGAAGATGATCGCGAACCAGTCGGTCGGCACGACGCGGCCGTCGACGATCTCGAAGCCCTGCGGCGTCTGCATCCAGCTGTTCGACGCGAGGATCCAGAACGTCGAGATCAGCGTGCCGATCGCGACCATCAGCGTCGCGCCGAAGTGCGCGCGCGGGCTCACGCGGTTCCAGCCGAACAGCATGATGCCGAGGAAGCCGGCTTCCAGGAAGAACGCGGTCATGACCTCGTACATCAGCAGCGGCCCGGTGACGGCGCCGGCGAAGCTCGAGAAGCCCGACCAGTTCGTGCCGAACTGGTAGCTCATCACGACGCCGGAGACGACGCCCATCCCGAACGCGACCGCGAAGATCTTCGACCAGAACAGACAGAGGGTCTTGTAGTACTGCTTGCCGGTCTTGAGCCAGCGGTATTCGAGCACGGCGATGAAGCTGGCGAGGCCGATGCTCAGTGCCGGAAAGACGATGTGAAAGGAGACGGTGAACGCGAATTGCAGGCGGGCCAGATCGAGGGCCGAAAGTGCGGTGTCCATACCAGATGACCGAAGCTGACGATACCCGCCGGCGGGTGCCGGCGGACCCCGGCGGACAGGCGTCGGGGTTGGCTGGAGTATGCGTCGCGATGTTGCACCGCGAAATGCGCCAACTCGTCGCAGATGTCCAGCCCGCCGCGCGCGATGTCGGGATAAATCGTTGATTCGTATCAAGAAGCCTGTTCGCGGCGCGCACGACCATGGCGTGGCGGTCTGACGCACGTGCGTCAATATGGCGCGCCGCGTCATCGGAACGGTTTCGATCGTCCGGAAACGGCGCGGCGGGCAGCCCGTGCGCGGCGCGCGAGGCAGCCGATCCGTTTCGGCGCGTTAGCGCGTAATGCACGCGGCCGTGGCGGCGGGCCGTCGCCGGGAGCGGCTGTCACACGGGTAACGCCGCGCAACATTGGCGCGGCCGGCCGTAATGGATGCCGGATCGCGCGCGGCGTAGCGTTTCGGGTGTCGGGTTCGTATCGGCGAACCGGCCTGCTGGAGAACGTGACGTGAATGGATTGAAGCTCGCGCTGGGCGCGGCAGCCGCGGTGGCGTTCGCGACGGGCGGCGTGGCGCATGCCGCCCGGGTCGGGGTCTATGTCGGCCCCGGCTTCGGCTACCCGTATTACTACCCTGTCGTCCCCGCGCCTTACTACTACCCGCCGCCCGTCGTCGCGGTACCGGTCGATCCGCCGCCGCCGCCCGAATACGTCGAGAAGGGCCAGCCGCAGGACAACGGCGACGCGAACCTCTGGTATTACTGCGACGCGTCGAAGCACTACTACCCGTATGTGAAGACCTGCAAGTCGGGCTGGCGATCGGTGCCGGCGCGGCCGCAGTGACGGAGGCGCGACGATGACATCCGCATTTCGATTCTTGCGCGTGCCGGCCGCGCTGGCGCTGGCCGGCTGCCTCGGCGCCTGCGCGTACCTGCCGACCGGGCCGAGCGTGATGGCGCTGCCCGGCACCGGCAAGTCGTTCGACCAGTTCCGCGCCGACGACGGCAGTTGCCGCCAGTACGCGTTCGGGCAATCGGGCGGCGTGAGCGCCGGGCAGGCGTCGACCGCCAGCGCGGTCGGCAGCGCCGCCGTCGGCACCGCGCTCGGCGCGGCGGCCGGCGCCGCGTTCAACGGCGGCACCGGTGCGGCCGTGGGCGCCGGCGCGGGGCTGCTCGCGGGCAGTGTCGTCGGCGCGGGCGCCGCGCAGGGCTCGGCCTACGACGTCCAGCGCCGCTACGACTACGCGTATCTGCAATGCATGTACGCAACGGGCAATCGCGTGCCGGTGCCGGGCGGAATGAGTGGCGGCGGGTATGGCGGCGGCGGATACGGCGGCGCGCCGCGCGCGGCGCCGCCGATGCCGCCGGCCGGCGTCCAGCCGCCGCCGCCGCGATACTGACCATGCGATTGCCGCTCGACGGGCGGCACGCGCTGCGTGAATTGCGTACACTCTGAGTCTCGTTTCGGCAGGGCCGGGCGCAGCGATGCCGGCCCGCGTTTACTCAGGGCATAGCGATGATCGATTTACGCAGCGATACCGTGACACGTCCGAGCCAGGCAATGCTGGCCGCCATGACTGCCGCCGAGACCGGCGACGACGTGTGGGGCGACGACCCGACCGTGCTGCGCCTGCAGGCGGTGACGGCCGAGCGTGCGGGCAAGGAAGCCGGCCTGTTCTTCCCGAGCGGCACGCAGAGCAACCTGGCCGCGCTGATGTCGCATTGCGAGCGGGGCGACGAGTACATCGTCGGCCAGCTCGCGCACACCTACAAGTACGAAGGCGGCGGCGCGGCCGTGCTCGGCAGCATCCAGCCGCAGCCGATCGAGAATGCGCCGGACGGCACGCTGCCGCTCGCGAAGATCGCCGCGGCGATCAAGCCGCTCGACAATCACTTTGCCCGCACGCGCCTGCTCGCGCTCGAGAACACGATCGGCGGCCAGGTGTTGCCGGACGGTTATGTGCAGGAAGCCGTCGCGTTCGCGCGCAGCCGCGGGCTGTCCGCGCACCTCGACGGCGCGCGCGTGTGCAACGCGGCCGTCGCGTCGGGGCGCCCGATCGCCGAGCTGTGCGCGCCGTTCGACACCGTGTCGATCTGCTTCTCGAAAGGGCTCGGCGCGCCGGTCGGCTCGGTGCTGGTCGGCAGCCGTGCGCTGATCGAACGTGCGCAGCGCTGGCGCAAGGTGCTGGGCGGCGGGATGCGGCAGTCGGGCATTCTCGCGGCGGCGTGCCTGTATGCGCTCGACCACAACGTCGAGCGGCTCGCGGACGATCACGCGAATGCCGCGCATCTCGCGGCAGGCCTCGCGCGCATCGACGCGGTGAAGGTGCTGTCGCATGCGACGAACATGGTGTTCGCGCAATTTCCCGAAGCCGATTGCGCGCCGCTCGAGGCGTGGCTCAAGGCGCGCGGGATTCTCACGCAGATGTTGTATGCGTCGCGCTTCGTCACGCACTGCGACGTGTCGCGCGCGGATATCGATACCTTCCTCGGCGCGGTCGGCGACTACTTCTCGCAGCGGCGCGCGTAACGGCCGCGAGCCGGCTTCGTCGCCGGCTCGCCACCTCACGTCATTTCGGCAGCGGCGCGAGCAATCGGCGCGCCGCTTCGACGACGCGCGCCGACAGCGACGCCATCGTCGGCGACTGCACGGTCCACGCGTGCCAGTACAGCGTGACATCGGTCGGATGCGCGGGCGCGAGATCGACGAGCCCTTGCGCATCGAGCGGCGTCGCGCCGATCAGCGGCTCCGGCACCATCGCGTAGCCGAGCCCGTGCCGCACCGCCGCGAAGTGCGAGTGGGTGCCGGGCACGTAGTGGCACGGGTACGCGCCGTCCGGCAGCCCGAACTTTTCCTTCAGGAACGACGACTGCAGCGTGTCGCGCCGTGAATACGCGACGACGGGCGCCTTGCGCGCGCTCGTGCGGTTCAGCCCGCGCGGGAACCAGCGCACCGCGAACGCGGCGGCCGCGAGCAGCCGGTAGCGCATCGTGCCGAGCGGCGTCGCGATGCAGCCGCGCATCGGCTTCGGTTCGGTCGTCACGCAGCCGACCGCCATCCCGCTTTCGAGCAGCGCGAACGTATGGTCCTGATCCTCGACGATCAGCTCGAACAGGATGCGCTCGCCCGCGAGCACGGATGTCAGCGCGGGCAGGAACCACGTGCCGAGGCTGTCGGAATTCAGCGCGATCGTCACCGAGATCGGCGATTCGCGCTCGGTCGCGAGCGTGCTTTGCAGGTCGGCCTGCAGCAGCGCGACGCGGCGCAGATGCTGCAGCACGCGCTGGCCGGCCACCGTCGGTCGGCATGGCCGCGTGCGCAGCACGAGCGGCGTGCCGAGGCTGGCTTCCAGCGCGCGGACCCGCTGCGTGACGGCGGACGCGGTCACGTGCAGGCGCACGGCCGCCTGCTCGAAGCTGCCGGTGTCGGCGACGGCCAGCAGCGCGGCGGCCTGCTTCGGATCGATCGTCATCGACATGTCGGTGGCATTCCTGTGAACTGTGACGAAAACAGGCCGTAGTGTAAGGCAGTGCGCGCAACCATCCGGGCGTGGCGAATCGTCCCGGCGTGTGCGATTCGTCTTCGGAATCGGTCGCCGCGCACCGTACCCCGGCGGCGCATGCATTTTGATCTACGCTGTAGGGAGGGCGAAACGCAACGCGCGCGATGCCGCTCGCGCGACGGCGATGTCATCATGCCGACGCCGGTGCCGGACGACGATGTGCGACACGCAGGCCCGCCCCCACCTCACCGAAGAACCGGCGACGGAGAACCCGAGCGATGATCTTCCGGCAACTTTTCGATCCGCAATCGTCGACTTACACGTATCTGCTCGCCGACCGCGCGTCGCGCGAAGCGCTGCTGATCGACCCGGTGTTCGAGCAGGTGCGCCGCGACGCGGCGCTGCTCGACGAACTCGGGCTGCGGCTCGTCGCGACCGTCGACACGCACGTGCATGCCGATCACGTGACCGGCGCGTGGCTGCTGAAACAGCGCACGGGCAGTGCGATCGCGATCTCGGCCGCGAGCGGCGCGCAGGGCGCCGACCGCTACCTGAACGACGGCGACCGCTGTGCGTTCGGCGCGCGTTACCTGACCGTGCGCGCGACGCCCGGCCACACGAGCGGCTGCATCAGCCTCGTGCTCGACGACGAATCGATGGCGTTCACCGGCGATTGCCTGCTGATCCGCGGCACCGGCCGCACCGACTTCCAGCAGGGCGACCCGCGCGCGCTGTATCGCGCGGTGCACGGCCGGCTCTTCACGCTGCCGGCCGCCTGCCTGCTCTATCCGGCGCACGACTATCGCGGGCTCACGGTGACGAGCGTCGGCGAGGAGCGGCGTTTCAATCCGCGCCTCGGCGGCGACCTCAGCGAGGACGATTTCGCGGGCTACATGCGCAACCTCGGGCTCGCGCACCCGCGCCAGATCGACGTCGCGGTGCCGGCGAACCTCCAATGCGGGGTCGCCGCGAACGCGCCCGATGCCCAGGCGGCGCCCGATTGGGCGCCCCTCGTCTATACGTTCGCCGGGTTCTGGGAAATCGATCCGCAGTGGCTCGAGGATCATCTGTCGGCCGTGCAGGTCGTCGACGTGCGCGAGCCGGACGAATTCACGGGCCCGCTCGGCCACCTGCCCGGCGCGACGCCGATTCCGCTCGGCGAACTGGCCGCACGCGCCGGCGAGATCGCGCGCGACCGGCCGGTCGTGACCGTGTGCCGGGCCGGCGGACGCTCCGCGCAGGCCACCGTGATCCTGCTGAAGGCCGGCTTCGACGCGGTCGCGAATCTCGGTGGCGGGATGCTGCGCTGGCGCGCCGAGGGGCGCGTCGTGATGGACGGCCGGTCGTAGCGATCCGAAGCCGAAAAAAATGCCGGACCGATGTCGAAACGGCCCGGCGCCGTTCGTCGTCCAGGTATCCGACCACGTGGCGCCGCACGACGCGGCGACCACCACCCAGAGAGGCCGCGCGATGATGCCGACGCTTTACGCCCATCCCTTTTCGTCCTACTGCCAGAAGGTGCTGACCGCGCTGTACGAGAACGGCACGCCGTTCGAGTATCGCCTGCTCGCGCACGACGATCCGAAGCCGATGCAGGAACTGACCGCGCTGTGGCCGCTGAAGCGCTTTCCGGTGCTGGTCGAGGCGGGCCGCACGGTGATCGAGGCGTCGATCATCATCGAGTATCTCGGCCTGAACCATCCGGGCCCCGTGCGCCTCTTGCCCGACGATCCGCACGCCGCGCTCGAGGTGCGGATGATGGATCGCTTCTTCGACAACTACGTGTCGACGCCGCAGCAGAAGGTCGTGCACGACGCGTTGCGCCGGGAAGGCGAACGCGATGCACGCGGCGTCGCCGATGCGCGCGCGATGCTCGATACGTCGTATGCGTGGCTGGACCAGAAGATGGCCGATCGCGAATGGGCGGCCGGCGATCATTTCAGCCTCGCCGATTGCGGCGCGGCGCCGTTCCTGTTCTACGCGGACTGGACGCACCGGATCGATCCGCGGTTCGCGAACGTGATCGCGTACCGCAAGCGTCTGCTCGCGCGGCCGTCGTTTGCGCGGGCGGTCGACGAGGCGCGGCCGTTTCGCGCGTTCTTCCCGCTCGGCGCGCCCGATCGCGACTGACGTATGCGGCGGGCGCGCGGCGCGCCGCTGCCGCGCAGGGCCGGCAGCGCATGCCGGGGCGACGGAACGACAGCAGCAGGGGCAGCATCGCGGCACCGGCCCGTCACATCGTCTGCGTGACCGACTGCGCGAGCGTCAGCAGTTCGTCGAACTGCGTGATCAACTCGAAGCACAGCAGGAACGCGAGCGTATAGGCCGGCGCGGGGAAGCGCCGGATCGTCTCCAGCACCTGCGGCGCGAAGCGCGACCGGATCGCGTCGCGCGTCAGCAGCCACGCGATCGCGATGCCGATCGCGGCGCCCGCGATCAGGTCGGTCGGGTAGTGGAAGCCGAGATACGCGCGCGGCAGGCAGATGAAGACGACCGAATACAGCAGCGCGACGATGCCGATGCGGCGCGCGATGATGAAGATACCGGTCGCGATCGCCATCCACAGCATCGCGTGATCGCTCGGAAACGAACTCCATGCCTGCAGCGTCGCCGCGCGCAGTCCGGCCGACGGGAAGTGCAGGTGGAGATCGGGGTTGTAGATCGGCCGCACGCGGAACGGCAGCACCTGGGCGAGCACCCGGCCGATCGCGAGCGCGACGAGCCCGCTCGCGATCGTCGCGACGACCAGCTCGCGTTGCCGGTCGCGGTTCGGGCCTGGCTGGAACCACAGCCAGCACAGCACGGGAATGAGCACGAAGCCCTTGAATGTGTACAGGCCGGCAATCACGCGAATCGCGTGATTCATCAGCGGGCCGAACGTCACGTGGGTGAGGAAGATCTGGATCGAGGTGTCGAAATCGTTCATGTTCCGGGCGACCCGGGCGGACGCGCAGCGCATGACAGGCGGCCGGCAGGATCGGAAAGCGCGCTCGCACCGGAGCGCAACGGGGGCCAGTATGTCAGCCGTTATTTCGAAGAAAATGCGAAAAAATACCGGGAATCCCCTGATAAAACGGGGTTGTGCGATGGGGTCGGATGGCAACGCACCGCGCGGTGCGGCAGGGGCGAATCGTCCGACGTTTGCGTGCAGGCGTGCACCGCTGTTGCAAAAATTAATCGGTTGAACTGGCTAATTCGTCAGGCGGATGCGGATCTTGCAGCGAATGAACGAATGCACGCGTCGGTGCGTCCGAATCTGCCGGGCCGCGCAGCATCATGCATGCGCCGATCGAAAATAAAAGAAAAGGCGGGCAAGCCCGTGGGCCTGCCCGCCTCGTCCTCGCGACGGCGGATGTCAGTTGCGACAGATCCGCACCGCGAGCGCGGCCAGCGACGTCGCGACGGCCAGCGCGGTCACGGCATTCCAGCCCAGTTGCGCGAGCAACAAACTGCCGATCGCGGCGCCGGCCGCCATCCCGATGAACATCCCGACGAACAGCACCGCGTTGAGGCGGCTGCGCGACGCGGGATCGATCCGGTAGACGATGGCCTGGTGCGCGATCAGCGTCGCCTGCACGCCGAGATCGAAGCCGATCGTCGCGAGCGCGAGCAGGACGAGCTGCGCATGCGGCGACATCAGCGGCGCGGCGGCCATCGATGCGAACGACAGCGTCGCGATGCCGATACCGATGCGCGTGACGCGCTCGGGGCCGTGGTGGTCGGCCAGGCGTCCGGCGATCGGCGCGGCCAGCGCGCCGGCGGCGCCCGCGAGGCCGAATGCGCCGGCAGCCGCGCTGCCGAGATGGAACGGCGCGCCGTGCAGCATCACCGCGAGCGTCGACCAGAATGCGCTGAAGCCGATGGCAAGCAGTCCCTGCGCGAGCGCGGCGCGACGCAGAGCCGGATGATCGCGCCACAGCGCGCCGAGCGAGGCGATCAGCGCGCGGTACGGCAGCCGCGTGGTCGGCTCGAAGCGCGGCAGCCCGCGCGCGGCCACCCAGCCGATTACCGCGACGCTGACGGCCGCGAGCGCGAACATCGCGCGCCAGCCGGCCGTTTCGGCGATGAAGCCGGCCACGACGCGCGACAGCAGGATGCCGAGCAGCAGCCCCGTCATCACCGTGCCGACGATGCGGCCGCGATGCGTGTCGTGCGCGAGCGTCGCGGCGGCCGGCACGACGTCCTGCGCCATCGTCGCGGCGAGGCCGATCGCGAAACTCGCCGCGAGCAGCAGCCCGAGAGACGGCGCGATCGCCGCGAGCAGCAGCGCGACGACCAGCGCGGCAGCCTTGATCACGATCACGCGGCGCCGGTCGAAGCGGTCGCCGAGCGGCGCGAGCAGCAGGATGCCGAGCGCATAGCCGAGTTGCGTGAGCGTCGGCACGAAGCCGATCGCGCGCGCCGATGCGCCGAGATCGGGCCCGAGCGCGCCGAGCATCGGCTGCGCGTAGTAGAGCGGGGCGACGGCGAGGCCGGCGGCGGCCGCGAGCAGCAGCACGAGCCGGCGATCGGGCATCGAATGGGCGGCCGGATGGGCCGGGGCGTGCGCCACACGGGGCGCGGCGTCGAGACGGGTCGGGGTGGACATGGTGTGCATCCTCGGTTGGATAACGGGATGGACGCGAGTGTGGCGGTACGCGGCCGGCCACGGTAGTGCCGCCTCGCGCAGATTTGTTATACGCTGCACGAATGACCGAAAAATCTTCTGCTTCTCCCGTCGCTGGCGGGTCTCAGCGCGTTCAGGCCGTGCCGGTGGACGGCGCCGGCTATCGTTTCGAGCTGATGGAAACGTTCGTGCGCATAGTCGAGGCCGGCAGCCTGTCGGCGGCCGCTGCGCAACTGCATACGACGCAGCCGACCATCAGCCGGCGGCTGCAGGCGCTCGAACGTTCGCTCGGCATGCGGCTGCTGCAACGGACGACGCATACGATGCGGCTGACCGTCGACGGCGAGCGTTGCCTCAAGCGGGCGAAGGAACTGCTGGCGAACTGGGCGGCGTTCGAGGCCGATTTGCGCGGCGCGCAGGAGGAGCCCGACGGGCTGCTGCGCGTCGCGGTGCCGCACGCGTTCGGGCAGGAACGTTTCGTCGCGCCGCTCGCGCAGTTCCTGCGCGACTACCCGCGCGTGTCGGTCGAGTGGCTGCTGCAGGACGAGGTGCGCGATTTCGTCGGCAGCGGCATCGATTGCGCGATCCAGGTCGGCGAGCCGACCGATCCCGGCGTGGTCGCGATCCGGCTGACGAAGGTGCCGCGCTTCGTGGTCGCCGCGCCGTCGGTGCTGAACGGCGCCGATCTACCGGGCGACCCCGACGCGCTGGCCGGGCTGCCGTGGCTCGCGTTGCGCACCTACTACCGCAACGAACTCGCGCTGACGCACGCGGTCACCGGCGACACGCGACGCATCGCGATCCGGCCGCGCATCACGACCGCGAACCTGTATGCGCTGCGTAGCGCGGCGCTGCTGGGCGTCGGTGCGTGTGTCGGCTCGTCATGGATGCTGGCCGGCCATCTCGCGCGCGGCGAGCTCGTGCATCTCGCGCCCGAGTGGCAGGCCGCGCCGCTGCCCGTCTATCTGACCTATCCGCACGCGCAGTTCTATCCGTCGCGGCTCGTGCGGTTCGTCGCGATGATGCGCGAGGCCGTGCCGACGCTCGTCGAAGGGCGCGAGGCATGATCGCGCAGGCGCGCGACGGCGGCCGTGCCGTCAGCCGCGCCGGATGCCTTCCGGCAGCGCGCTGATGCGGCGCACCTCGGGCGAGTCGAGCCACGCGCGCGACGTCGCGCAGTCGACGAACATGTCGGTCGCGTCCTCGCCCCAGAACAGGTCGCCGTCGAGCGCGAAGGTCGGCACGCCGAATACGCCGTCGGCGATCGCCCGATCGGTGTTCGCGCGCAGCGCGTCCTTGACCGGCTGTGCCTCGACGGCCGTCACGCCTTCCGGAAAGCCGACGGCTTCGCATAGCGCCGCGAAGCCGTCGGGCGTCGATACGTCGTGGCCGTCGCGCCAGATGTGCCGGAAGATCCGCCGGATCGCGTCGCGCGAACTGCCCATCGCGATCGCGAGGCGCAGCGGCCTGATCGGGTTGAACGGGTGCGCGGGCGGCATCCGGAACGCGATGCCGAGCTTGTCCGCGCGATATTGCGCGTGACGATAGGTGAAGACGCGTTTGGCCGCGATCTCGGCCGGCGCTTTCTGGCCCCAGTGCGTGAGCAGCGCGCCGAGCACGATCGGCCGCGGCTCGAACGCGGCGGCCGGCGGCAACCGGTCGAACTGTTCCTGCTGCAGATAGGCGAACGGCGAAACGAAATCGAAATACCAGGCGGCGGGGCGTGCGGCGCTCATCGCGATTGTCTCCTCGTGCGGGTCCGGTTGGCGGTTATACGCCCGGTGTGCATGCGGGTGGCACACCGGGCGTGCATCGTCGGCCAGTGTCGCATGCGGCGGCCCGTCGTGCCGTCGCATCGCCGCTGTCGTGCGCAATCGCCTACGACCGTGCAGCGTCGTCGGCCGACGACGCGAGCCGGGCGAGGCTGTCGCGCACGGCGGCCGCGTCGTAGCGCGTGCCCGCGCCGCCGAGCGCGACGGTCGCCTTCTGCGCGAGCGGCAGCAGCATGGCGAGCGCCGCGGCCATCGCCGGCGCGGCGGCGAGCCGCGATTTCGGGCCCGACACCGTCAGCGCGCCGACGCATTCGCCGGCCGCGCCGAACACGGGCACGGATGCCGATGCCGTCTCGGGGTCGCGCTCGCCGTACGACGCGGCCCACAGCTGTTCGCGCACGTCGTCCCAGCGGGCGTCGTGGGTGTCGGTGAAGGCCAGCAGCACCTTCCCGGACGCGCCCTGGCGAACCGGAAATTCCTCGCCGACGCGAATCGACACGCGCACGGCGCGGGCCGGTTCGACGCGATAGAGCACCGAACGCATGTCGCCCTGGCGCACGTAGAACGAAGCCGTTTCGCCGAGTTCGCGGCTCAGCGCCTCGAGCAGCGGCTCGATCACCGGGCCGACGCGGAACGAACGCTGGTACAGCGCGGCGAGCCGCAGCGGCTCGTGCCCGATCGCGTACTGGCCGTCGTCGAGCTTGCGCATGAAGCCGCCGTGTTCGAGCGCCGCGAGCAGGCGCAGGATCGTGCTCTTGTATAGCCCGGTGCGGCGCGACAGCTCGGCGAGCGACAGCCGGTCGTCGGTCTGGCCGAACGCACGGAGGATCGCGAACGCGCGATCGAGCACGGCGACGCCGCTGGATGCTTCTTCGGCCGCCGGATCGGACGTGTCGCTGGTATGACCTGCTTGATGCGTGGGCACTGACTGCTTCCTTCGAATGATGGTCGGCCCACTATATCGTTCTGTCTGACAGAACTCAAGTTCCATAAAATCGCGATTTCACGGGTATACCCCGCTTACCGCTCGTTCGCTGCCCGCCTAAAGTTCTGTCAAACAGAATGATGTTCTTTCAGATAGAACGATGAGGTGTCGAATGAGCGTTTCCGAATATCCGAAGGTGCTGGTCAGCGAGGTCGGTCCGCGCGATGGGCTGCAGAGCATCAAGGCCGTGATGCCGACGGCCGGCAAGCTGCGCTGGATCACCGCGCTGGCCGCGGCCGGCCTGCGCGAGATCGAGGTGGGGTCGTTCGTGCCGGCCCGGCTGTTGCCGCAGATGGCCGACGTGCGCGAAGTCGTCGCGCATGCGCGGGCGATTCCGGGGCTGCACGTCGCCGCGCTCGCGCCGAACCTGCGCGGTGCCGAAGGGGCATTCGACGCGGGCGTGCACAAGCTGACGCTGCCGGTCTCGGTCACGGAAGCGCATTCGCTGGCGAACATCCGCAAGACGCCCGCGCAGATGATCGACGAAGTGCGCGCGATCGTCGCGCTGCGCGATGCGCGGTATCCGTCGGTGCAGATCGAGGCCGGCGTGTCGGTCGCGTTCGGCTGCACGATCGCGGGCGCCGTCAGCGACGACGAGACGATCGCGATGGCCGCCGCGATGGCCGAATGCGGTGTCGACGAAATCGGCTTGTCCGATACCAGCGGTTATGCGAATCCGGCCCAGGTGCGCCGGCTGTTCACGCGGCTGCGCCGTGAAGTCGGCGACAAGGCGGGCGGCGCGCATTTCCACAACACGCGCGGGCAGGGGCTGGCGAACGTCGTCGCGGCGCTCGACGCGGGCGTGACGACGATCGACGCGAGCCAGGGCGGCCTCGGCGGGTGCCCGTATGCGCCCGGCGCGACCGGCAACATCGTGACCGAGGATCTCGTGTTCCTGCTCGAAGCGATGGGATACGACACGGGGGTCGACGTCGACGCGCTGCTCGCCGCGCGCGCGATCCTGCATGCGGCGTTGCCCGCCGAGGCGCTGTACGGCCACGTGCCCGATGCGGGCTTGCCGAAGGGTTTCCGCTATGCGGACGGGCGTGTCCCGTCGGCCGCGCAACCGGAAGGATGCCTGGCGGGAGTCGCGCAATGAACGAACGCCAACCGGCCTCGGCGCTGCCGTACGCAGGCGTGCGCGTGATCGAGATGACGCACATGGTGATGGGCCCGACCTGCGGGATGCTGCTCGCGGATCTCGGCGCGGAAGTGATCAAGATCGAGCCGATCGCGGGCGACGGCACGCGGGCGCTGCGCGGTTCCGGCGCGGGCTTCTTCGGGATGTTCAACCGCAACAAGAAAAGTCTCGCGGTCGACGTGAAGGATCCGCGCGGGCTGGAGATCGTGCTGCGGCTCGTCGCCACGGCGGACGTGTTCAGCGAGAACTTCAAGAGCGGCACGCTGGACCGCCTCGGCCTCGGCTATCCGTCGCTGCACGCGCTGAATCCGCGCCTCGTGTACGTGTCGCACAAGGGCTTCCTGCCGGGCCCGTACGAGCATCGCACCGCGCTCGACGAGGTCGTGCAGATGATGGGCGGCCTCGCCTACATGACGGGCCCCGAAGGGCGGCCGCTGCGCGCGGGTGCGAGCGTGAACGACATCATGGGCGGCATGTTCGGCGCGATCGGCGCGATGGCCGCGCTCGCGCAGCGCGAGCGCACGGGCCGCGGCCAGCAGGTGCAGAGCGCGCTGTTCGAGAACAACGTGTTTCTGGTCGCGCAGCACATGATGCAGTTCGCGGTGACGGGGCAGGCCGCGTCGCCGATGCCGAGCCGCATTTCCGCGTGGGCCGTCTATGACGTGTTCTCCGTCAAGGACAACGAACAGATTTTTCTCGCGGTCGTGTCGGACACGCAATGGGCGCTGTTCTGCGATGCATTCGGCCTGGCCGCGCTGAAGGACGATCCGCGCCTCGCGACCAACAACATGCGCGTCCAGGCGCGCGAATGGCTGCTGCCCGCGTTGCGTGCGCGGCTGGCGTCGTACTCGGCCGCCGAGATCGGCGCGATCTTCGAGTCGACCGGTCTGCCGTACGCGCCGATCACGAAGCCGCAGGACCTGTTCGACGATCCGCATCTGCGCGCCACGGGCGGCCTCGAAGCCGTGACGCTGCCGGCCGACGCGAGCAGCGCCGGGCGGCCGGTGGACACGCGCACCGCGCTGCTGCCGCTCACGCTCGCGGGCGAGCGCCTGCGGCTGCGCTCGGCGCCGCCCGCGATCGGCCAGGACACGCATGCGCTGCTCGGCGAGCTCGGCTACACGCCCGACGACGCGCGTGCGCTGATCGACGCCGGCGTCGTCGCGGGCCGGGGCGGCGCGGACGACGCGGCGCACGGCGACGGGCCGGGCGGCGCGCCTTCGCCGACTGAAGTGGCGAGCGCGTAGCGCGGCCGCGATCCCCCGAACGAACACAGGCAGCCCGGCCGCGCCATGCGCGGACGAGGACCGCCGTATCCATGGAGACGAACATGACATCCGCTTCCCCGGCGCTCGCCGCCGACCGCGAGACCGACACGTCGGCCGAGCAGCGCGCCGTGCGCAAGGCCGCATGGCGCTTCATCCCGCTGCTCGCGCTCGCGTACTTCTTCAACTACCTGGATCGCACGAGCGTCGGGTTCGCGGCGCTCACGATGAACCGCGATCTCGGGCTGACCGCGACGCAGTTCGGCTGGGGCGCGGGGATCATGTTCGCGGGCTACTGCGCGTTCGAGGTGCCGAGCAATCTCGCGCTGTACCGCTTCGGCGCGCGCCGCTGGCTCGCCCGCATCATGATCACGTGGGGGCTGATGGCGGCCGCGACCGCGCTCGCGACCGGGCCGACGAGTTTCTACGCGATCCGGCTGCTGCTCGGCATCGGGGAAGCCGGCTTCTTTCCGGGCGTGATCTTCTTTCTCGCCGTGTGGTTTCCGGCGAGCTACCGCACGCGCGTGCTGGCGTGGTTCACCGTGTCGACGCCGCTGTCGTCGCTGATCGGCGGCCCGCTGTCGACGTGGCTGCTGCAGCTCGACGGCGTGCTCGGGCTCGCCGGCTGGAAATGGATGTTCATCGTCGAAGGGCTGCCGGCGTGCGCGCTCGGTTTCCTCGTCCTGAAGCTGCTGTCCGATTCGCCGGCGCATGCCGCGTGGCTGTCGGACGACGAGCGCGCGGCGCTGCAGCGCGCGTTCGAGCGCGAAGGCGCGGCGGCCGGCCGCAAGAAGGGCTTCGGCGTCGCGTTGCGCGACGTGCGCGTGTACGTGCTGGCGCTGATCTCGTTCGGCTTCACGATGGGCTCGTACGGGATCGGCATCTGGCTGCCGCAGATGCTGAAGGCGCACGGCATGTCGACAATGCAGACGGGCTGGCTGTCCGCGGTGCCGTACTGCTTCGCGACGGTCGCGCTGCTGTGGTGGGCGAAGCGGGTGGACCGTCGCGGCGGCCCGGTCGCGAACCTGGCCGTGGGGCTGTGCATCGGCGCGGTGGCGCTGGGCGTGTCGACGCATTTCCTGACGCTCGGGCCGGCGCTCGTCGGCATCACGTTCGCGTTGATCGGCACGATTGCCGGCCGCACGATCTTCTACACGCTGCCGTCGCGCTTCCTGTCCGGCCAGGCGGCGGCCGGCGGGCTGGCGCTGATCAACTCGATCGGCGCGCTCGGCGGCTTCGCGGGCCCCTATCTCGTCGGCTACCTGAAGGACAGCTTCGGCACGTTCACGGCCGGCATGCTCGGCCTCGCGATCGTGCTGGCGATCACGACGCTGCTCACGCTGTCGCTGTACGCGTTCGACCGGAGCGAATGACATGGATACGATTTCGATCAAGCGACGCCGGTTGCTCGGCGCGGCCGCGGCCTCGTTCGCGCTGCCCGCATGCGCCGACACGCCGGCCCACGATGGAGCTTCCCGCATGACGACGCAAGGCAACTATCTCGCGGTCCGCCCCGACTGGCTCGCGTCGGCGCTCGAACCCGCGCTCGAGCCGGACCTTCCGATCGTCGACGCGCATCATCACTTCTACGAACGGCCGGGCTGGATCTACATGCTCGACGACTATCTGCAGGACGCGCGCTCGGGCCACCACATCCAGGCGTCCGTCTACATGCAGGCGCAGACGCGCTATCGCGATTCGGGGCCGGCCGAACTGAAGCCGGTGGGCGAGACGGCCTACGTGGCCGGCGTGACCGAGCCGCTGCAGCACGGCCCGGTGGCCGTCGCCAAAGGTATCGTCGGCCATGCGGACCTGCGGCTCGGCGCACGCGTGCGCGACGTCCTGGAAGCGCATCTCGAAGCCGGACGCGGCCGGTTCCGCGGCGTTCGGCACCTGACCACGTGGGATGCCGATCCGACGCTCGCGAATCCGCTGTCGGCGGTGCCGCGCGGGCTGCTGCTCGATCCCGCGTACCGGGCCGGCGTCGCGCAGCTCGCGCCGCTCGGGCTGTCGTACGACGCGTGGCTGTTCTTTCCGCAACTCCCCGAACTGTTCGATCTCGCGAAGGCAAACCCCGACACGCGGATCGTCGTCAATCACTGCGGCGGCGTCGTGCGGATCGCCAGCTATGCGGACAAGCGGCCGGAGGTGTTCGAGCGCTGGTCGGCGTCGATGCGTGCGCTCGCGCAACTGCCGAACGTTTACGTGAAGGTCGGCGGCCTCGGGATGCGCATCAACGGGTTCGATTTCGAGAAGGGCGCGACGCCGCCGTCTTCCGTGCAGCTCGCCGACGCGTGGAAGCCGTGGATGATGACCTGCATCGACGCATTCGGTCCTGGCCGCTGCATGTTCGAGAGCAATTTCCCGGTCGACAAGGGCTCGTATTCGTTCGTCAACGGCTGGAACGCGTTCAAGCGGCTGACCGCGCAGGCCAGCCGGGACGAGCGCGACGCGCTGTTCCGCGGCACGGTCACGCGCGCCTACCGGCTCGGCTGACGCGCGTGCGCGGCGTCACCCGGCTTCCACCAGCGCGGCCAGCCGCGCCAATGCCATCCGCCAGCCCGTTTCGTTGTCGGCGGCCGGCACGCCGGGCGGCACCCCGTCGTGCACGGCATCCACGCGCGTGCCGCCGGCTTCGTCGGACAGCGTGATGGTGATCGTCATCGCGCCGCGCAGCATTGGATCGTCGGTTTCGAACACGTCGATCTCGACGATCCGCTCGTCCGGCACGAGCGTGACGAAGCGGCCGTGATAGGTATCGGTGCGCGCGGTGGTCTTGCCGGTGTCGGCCGACGGCGCGTCGTAGCTCAGCGACACCCGCAGCGCGCCGCCTTCGCGCGCATCGTACGCGTGCACGCGGCACGTCATGCCGTCGGGCACCTTCCACTGCTCGACCGCGTGCGGATCGAGCAGCGCGCGGTAGACGCGCCCGCGCGGTGCGTTCAGGTGCCGGCTGACCCGGGTGGAATGCGTGTGCGTGTGCAACATGTGGCCTCCCGCGGAACGCGCGCGACGGTGCACGCCGGCGGCCGGCGTGTCGTCATGCTTCCTTCAGGAATCCTAGGCGCGGGCGCGGCGGCATGCAATGGCTGCCCGCGCGGGCGCGTTCAGCCGTTCAACGCAGGGCGGCGGCGAAGGCATCGAGCTGCGTGATGCACGTGTTCCAGCCCTCGAAAAAGCCGAGCGCTTCGTGGCGCTCGCGCGTCGCGGCATCGGGATGCATCACGCGCGCCTCGTAGCGGCTGCCCGCGTCGTCGTCGGCCATCGTGACGATCGCCGTGAAGCCCATCCACGGCGTCTGCGGCCGCCAGCCCCCCGCGAGCATCGACGTGAACGCGATGCGCGATTCCGGCACGATCTCGAGAAAGCAGCCGGGATTGTCGCTCGTGCCGCCGTCGGGGCCGCGCATGAACGTGTGGAAGGCGCCGCCCGGGCGCAGGTCGAATGCGCGCACGTCGGTGGTCCACGGCTTCGGGCACCACCATTCCTTCAGCAATTCGGGGTCGGTCCACGCGCGCCACAGCGCACGGCGCGGCGCGTGCAGCGTGCGCGTGATGACGAGATCGTGGGCTTCAGCGGGGTCGACGGGACTGGCTGACATCGTGCTCCTCCTGATGATGGCGTTCGACGAATTCGACGAGGCGGTCGGATCGCGCCTCCCACAGCGCGCGCTGGGCGGCGAGCCATGTCTCGGCCTCGGTCACCCGGCTGACCACCAGCGCGCAGGTGCGCGAGCGGCCGGTTTTCCGGGTCTGCACGAGGCCGCTGCGCTCGAGCACCGCGACATGCTTCATGAACGACGGCAGCGCCATGTCGAACGGCGCGGCCAGCGCGGAAACGGTTCGCTCGCCCTGGCCGAGTACGCTGACGATCGCGCAGCGCGTCGGATCGGCGAGGGCGTGGAACACGTCGCTGATACCGGGTTGAAAGTTATCCATTCGGCTAAGTGTAGGCGACGTGACGGGTGATGCAGCGGAAATTTTCATCGCGTACGATGATGGGGCGGTAACGCGCGCCGACCGGGCGCGGCGTTGCCGGACGCCTGCCGCCGTTTCTTGAGCCTCGACGACCGGCCGGCGTGCGTTTGGGATCCCGGCCCATGCTGAAACCGTGCGTGCGGCCTGCCTGACTACCGGAGAGGGCATGACCGAATCTGTTACCGTCCGTCGGATCGACGCACGCGACGCGATGCGCTGCGTCGACGCGCTGGCCGACCTGTTGATCGATTGCGTGGAAGGCGGCGCATCCGTCAGCTTCATGTTGCCGATCGCGCGGCCGACCGCCGTCGCGTTCTGGACGCGCGTGGCCGAGGGCGTCGCGAACGACGAGCGCATCCTGCTCGTCGCCGAGGATGCGGCGGGCCGGATCGTCGGCACGGTGCAGGTCGTGACCGCGCAGCCCGAGAACCAGCCGCATCGCGCGGATATCGCGAAGATGCTCGTCGCGCGGCACGCGCGCCGGCAGGGCATCGCCGCGCGGCTGATGGCGGCGGCCGACGCGGCCGCGCGCGACGCCGGCAAGACCGTGCTCGTGCTCGACACCGTGACGGGCGGCGACGCCGAGCGGCTGTACGAGCGGGCCGGCTGGCAGCGCGTCGGCGTCGTGCCGAACTACGCGCTGATGCCCGACGGCGCGCTCTGCGCGACGACCTATTTCCACAAGCAGCTCGCGTAACGACAGCCGTCATGCATCCCGTCGCCCCGGCGCTGCTGTGCACCACGCTGGCGGCCGGTGTCGCGGCACTGATCGCGCCGGTGTGGCTCGCGGTCCGCTGGCGGCGCCGCACGCAGGTGCCGCTGCACGTGTTTTGCTACGGCATGCTGACCTTCTTCGTGTTCCAGCCGCTGCTGCGCCTGTCGTGGCAGGCGCCGCTGTTCCACTGGCTCGGAACCAGTCCGCGCTGGCATCTGCCGATGCTCGTGTTCGCCGCGTTGACGGCCGGGCTCTTCGAGGAATGCGGGCGCTGGGTCGCGTTCCGGTATCTGTTGCCGAAGCGGCACGATGCGCGGACGGCCGTGATGCTCGGGCTCGGGCACGGCGGGCTGGAAGCGATGCTGCTGGTCGGCGTGGGGTTCGTCGCGCTCGGCACCGGCTACCTGCTCGCGCACGCGGGTGTCGTCGTGCCGGCCGGCATGCGCTCGCTGATCGGGTCGGAGTTCGCGGGGATGACGCTCGTGTCGCCGCTGCTCGCGCTGTTCGAGCGCGTGAGCGCGATGGCCGCGCATGTCGGGCTGTCGCTGATCGTGCTGCAGGCGTTCGTGCGCGGCGCGAAACGCTGGCTCGCGTATGCGATCGCGTTCCATTTCATGTTCGACCTTGTCGCGGTGCTGCTGACGCGGTACTGGCACGTCGAGACCGTGCTGGTCGAGGTGCTCCTGTTCGTGTGCAGCGCGGGATTGCTGTGGCTGGGCGTGCGCGTGAGCCGTCGCGGAGCGGGCGCCGGCGCGACCCGCACGGAGCATGCCGCGTGACGCGAGTGGCCGGCGTCGGGCGTACGCGGCGCCTTCGCGGCCGCGCCGGGCGCTGCCCGGCGGCCGGTTTTCCCGCGGCATGAAAAGCCGGACCGGAAGCGCCGCCGGTCCGATACCATTCACGCCGGAAGACTTCAACGAAACGCCAGGGAACCTCCGCCTCGATGAAACGCTCACACGTCGCCTTCGCCCTCACGGGCCTGCTCGTTGCGCTGCCGATTGCCGCGTATGCGCTCGTCAAGCCGCTGCGCATCGTCGCACCCGCGCTGCTGCCCGGCGTGTCGTGCCCGAGCGCCGACATCTGCACGGACGATGCCGCGAAGCTCGGCGACGCGCAGCGGCTGTATCGCGACGGCTATGCGCGCGCGGCGGCGGCCGTCGGCCCGTTTCACGATGCGCCGCGCGTCGTGTTCTGTTCGACGCGCGCGTGTGCCGACGCGTTCGGCCTGGGCGCGCGCGCGGCGCTGACACTCGGCAATTTCGGGGTGGCCGTCGCGCCGCGCGGCTGGACCCCCTATTTCATCGCGCACGAGCTGATCCATCATCGTCAGGCCGAAGTGCTCGGCAACCTGGCCGTCGCGACCAAGCCGCGCTGGCTGATCGAGGGGATGGCGTATTCGCTCAGCGACGATCCGCGCCATCCGCTTGCGCAGCCGTTCGAAGCGTGGCGCACGCGTTTCGATGCGTGGCATGCGGCGCTCGGCGGGCAACCGCTGTGGGATGCCGCGCGGGCGGTCGAGTAGCGCGGGAGGGCGGCGTTACGCAGGCGTGCCCGGGTCGCCGCGTCCGGCGCCCAGCGTCTTGCGTCCCGCGTCGAGGATCTCGTCGGCCAGCGCGCGATCGGTGCCCGCGACCGCGCGCGACAGCACGAGCGCGCCGACCATCTGGCTGAAGACCGCCAGCGTGTCGCGACGTGTCTGCTCCGGCGTCGCGCCTTCGGCCGCCACCATCGGCGCCAGCCGGTCGAGATACGCGGCGAGACCGTGCGCGTAGCATGCGCGCGCCGCGTCGGTCAGCCGCGCCGCGTCGCCGGCGAAGCCGGACAGCGGGCACCCGGCCTCGACGTTGTCGCGATGCGCGGCCGACAGGTACGCCGCCACCTGTGCGTCGAGACTGCCGGCGTTCGGCGAATCGGCGCGGTCGTGCATCGCCTTTTCCATCACTTCGGCGACGAGCGTGTCTTTCGACTTGAAGTGGTTGTAGAAGCCGCCCTGCGTGAAGCCGGCTTCCTTCATCAGCTCCGTCAGCCCGACGGCATCGACGCCGCGCGCGCGGAACAGCCGCTCGGCGGCCGCGACGATCGCGCTCCGGTTCTCGGCGGCCTGCTGTCTTGATACGCCCATCGATCTCTCCCTGATTTTGCCGATCGCGTCGATTGGAAAACACAATGGCGATCACCATTGACATGAGGGCGTGGCGCGAACAGAATGCACCGCAAAGACAATGGTGATCGACATTGACATCGAGTGTAGTCGACTTGGCCGGCGATGCAAAGCCACGGCCGGACACGGATGGCAGTCGGTCGGCGTCTTTGGCGCCGCGGCTATCGGGCGGCGGACGGCTCGCCGCCCGCCGTCGGCGGCGCACCGGTTCGGCAAGCAATGGCAACCTCGTTTTCCACCGGATCTCATGCGCGCGGCGAGCCGGCGCGCAGGCGATTCATCATGCGAAAGGAACGATCATGAAGATCGAAGGTGCAGTCGTTTTCGTGACGGGCGCGAACCGCGGGCTTGGGCTCGAGTTCGCGAAGCAGGCGCTCGCCAGAGGCGCGCGCAAGGTCTATGCGGCGGCGCGCGATCCGGCCACCGTGACGCTGCCGGGCGTCGTGCCCGTGAAGCTCGACGTGACCGATCCGGCGGCCGTCGCCGCGGCGGCCGATGCGGCCCGCGACGTCACGCTGCTGATCAACAACGCCGGCATCGCGCGGCTCGGCAGCCTGACGGACGACGGCGCGCCCGACGCGCTGCGCGAGCACTTCGAAACCAACGTGTTCGGGATGCTGGCGATGTCGCGGGCGTTCGCGGGCACGCTCGCCAGCCACGGCGGCGGCGCGATCCTGAATATCCTGTCGGTCGCGAGCTGGGTGAACCGGCCGATCCTGTCGGGCTACGGCGTGTCGAAATCGGCCGCGTGGGCGCTGACCAACGGGCTTCGCCATTCGCTGCGCGAACAGCATACGCAGGTCGTCGGGCTGCATGCGGGGTTCATCGATACCGACCTGACGGCCGGCCTCGACGTGCCGAAGGCCACGCCGGCCGACGTCGTGCGCCAGGCCTACGAGGCAATCGAAGCAGGAGAAGAGGAGGTGTCGACCGACGAATTCACGCGGCAGGTGAAGGCCACGCTGTCGTCGGGCGTCTATCTGGAAGAGCCGGCGCCGCGTTGACGCGGCCGGCAACGCGGCCCCGCCGCCCGCTCGATGAGCGCGGCGGCGGGGCGTTTCGTCAGACCGTCGTGTCGATGATGCCCGGGATCTTCACGTCCGGGTTCACGTCCGCGTCGTAGTCGACACCGGCGATCTCGAAGCCGAACAGCCGCAGGAAGTCGGTCTTGTAGCCGGCGAAGTCGGTCATCTCGTACAGGTTCTCGTTGGTCACCTTGTCCCACATCGCGACGACCTTCTCCTGCACCTGCGGATCGAGCTCCTTGTAGTCCGCGCGCAGGCGGCCTTCCGCGTCGATGTGCGGCGTCGCGCCGTACAGGCTGTCCTTCAGGAGCCCGTACACCTGCTCGATGCAGCCTTCGTGCGTGCCGGCTTCCTTCATCACCTTGAACAGCAGCGACAGGTACAGCGGCATCATCGGGATCGCCGAGCTGGCCTGCGTGACGACGGCCTTCAGCACCGACACGCGGGCATCGCCGCCGTGCGCGGCCAGCTTGTCGCGGATCGACAGCACCTTCTTGTCGAGATCCTTCTTCGCTTCGCCGATCGAGCCGTTCCAGTAGATGTCGTGCGTGATCTGCTCGCCGAGATACGTGAACGCGGTGGTCTTCGCGCCGTCGGCCAGCACGCCGGCGTCGGCCAGCGCGTCGATCCACATCTGCCAGTCCTCGCCGCCCATCACCGCGACGGTGCCGTCGATCTCTTCCTGCGTCGCCGGTTCGAGCGCGACGTCGCGGATCACTTCCTTGTCGGTGTCGAGGCCGCGGAACGTGACGGCCTTGCCGACCGGCTTGAGCGTCGAGCTGATCGTCTCGCCCGTCTTCGGATGCGTGCGGCGCGGTGCCGCGAGGCTGTAGACGACCAGATCGACCTTGCCGAGATCCTGCTTGATGGTGTCGATCGTGACCTGCTTGACCTTGTCGGAGAATGCGTCGCCGTTGATGCTGCGCGCATAGAGCCCCTTTTCGGCGGCGAATTTCTCGAACGCGGCGCTGTTGTACCAGCCGGCCGTGCCGGGCTTCGTTTCGCTGCCGGCGCGCTCGAAGAACACGCCGAGCGTGTCCGCGCCCGAGCCGAATGCGGCCGAGATCCGGGCCGCGAGGCCATAGCCGGTCGACGCGCCGATCACGAGCACCTTTTTCGGGCCATTGGCGATCGGGCCGTGCGAAGTCACGTAGTCGATCTGTTCCTTGACGTTGGCCTCGCAGCCGACGGGATGAGTCGTCACGCAGATGAAGCCACGCACGCGCGGTTTGATGATCATGGAAAAACCTCTGTCTATCAGAAAGGCGGGGACGGCCTGAAATCGGAAAATCCCGCGCATTGTAAAGGAAGCGGCCGATCGCGGGCGGGCGCGGCCGGACGGTGTCGGATCGCCCCGGTTATTTCTCTCTTGACAGAAATAACTGAAATGAATAAATTTCCCGACATGGAACTCACACCGATTGCCGAACGATTCATTCTCCACTGGGGCGAAATGGGCTCGCGGTGGGGCGTCAACCGTACCGTCTCGCAGATTCACGCGCTGCTCTACCTGGCCGGCCGGCCGGTCGCGGCCGACGAGATCGCCGACACGCTCAACGTCGCGCGCTCCAACGTCAGCACGAGCCTGAAGGAGCTGCAGGCGTGGCGGCTCGCGAAGGTCGTGCACGTGCTGGGCGACCGCCGCGACCACTTCGAGACGTCGACCGACATCTGGGAGTTGTTCAAGCTGATCGTCGAAGGGCGGCGGCAGCGCGAGATCGAACCGACGCTCACGGTGCTGCGCGATTGCCTGACGAGTCCGGAGATCGCGAACGAAAGCCGCGAGACCGAACAGCGTATCCGCGACACGCTGCAGTTCGTCGAGACGCTCACGACCTGGTCGGACGAGATGCTGCGGCTCAAGCCCGATACGCTGATGAAGGCGCTCGGCATCGGCGCGAAGATCAGCCAGACGGTCAGGCGCAAGCCGTCGAAGTAAGCGGTAGCGGAAGTGCGGGCGGGCAGCCCGCTTTTTTGGGGGTTGATATTTCTGTCTTTACAGAAATAACTGTAAATAGAGGATGAAGATGAACGCAATCCTGCCGTCGGCGCGACAGCACGATCGCACCGGCGCGCGCAGTATCACCGTGCTCGTCTGCGGCGCGAGCGGCTTCATCGGGCGGGCGCTGTGCGCGCAGCTCGAAGCCGGCGGCCATCACGTGCTGCGCGGCGTGCGTCACGCGGCCGGCCCGCGCGACATCGCGATCGACTTCGCGCGGGACGTCGATCCGCAGGCGTGGCTGCCGCGGCTGACGGGCGTCGACGTGGTGGTCAACGCCGTCGGCATCCTGGCCGACCGACGCGGCGCGACGCTCGACGCCGTGCACCGCGCCGCGCCGTGCGCGCTCTTCACCGCATGCTGCCGCGCCGGCGTGCGGCGCGTGATCCAGATCTCGGCGCTCGGCGTCGAGCGCGGCGAGACGCGGTACTTCGCGAGCAAGCACGCGGCCGACCGGTTCCTGCGGACGCTGCCGATCGATTCCCGCATCGTGCGCCCCGCGCTCGTCTACGGCGCGGCCGGCGCGTCGGCGCGGTTGTTCCGGATGCTCGCGAGCCTGCCCGTGCATGTGCTGCCGGCGGGCGGCCGTCAGCGGCTGCGACCCTTGCACGTCGACGATCTCGCGGAAGTCGTCGCGCGGCTCGTCGTGCAACCGGACGATGCGGCGGAGGCCGGCAACCGGGTGATCGACGTGGTCGGCGGCGACAAAGTCGAATACCGCGAGATGCTGGCCTGCTACCGGGCCGCGCTGGGGTTTCCGCCGGCTGCGCGCGTGACGCTGCCGGGCCCGCTGGCCGGCGCGGCGGCCGTCCTGTCCGGCATGCTGCCGGGCGCGATGTTCACGCGCGACACGTGGACGATGCTGCGCGCCGGGAACACCGGCGATCCGTCGGCCACCGCGGCCGTGCTCGGCCGGCCGCCGCGCGTCATCGGCGGCTTCATCGGCACGGAAAGCGCTGCCGCGCTGCGCCGCGAGGCGCTCGCGATGTGGCGGCGCCCGTTGCTGCGCGGCGCGCTCGCGATCGTGTGGATCTGGACGGCCATCGCGAGCGCGTTCATCCATCCGCTGCACGCGAGCCTCGCGCTGCTCGCGCCTGCGCACCTGACGGGGCTGCCGGCGTTGCTTGCGCTCTATGGGGCCAGCGCGCTGGACTTCGCGTTCGGCATCGCGACCGTCGCCGCGCCTTCGCGGCGCCTGTGGGCTGCGCAAGCGGCGCTGATCGTCGCGTATTCGGCCGTGATCGCGGTCACGATGCCGGGCCTGCTGGCCGAACCGTTCGGTCCGGTGCTCAAGAACGTGCCGATTCTCGCCATCCTGTTGATCCTCTTTTCAGAAGAAGAACGCGCATGAATACCTATCTCGTCATCAAGGCGCTTCACATCCTGTCCTCGGTGCTGCTGGTCGGCACGGGGTTCGGCACCGCGTTCTACCTGTTCTTCGCGAACCGCACGCGGTCGGTGCCCGCGATCGCGGCCGTGTCGCGGCTCGTGGTGCGCGCGGACGGGTGGTTCACGACGCCGGCCGTGATCTTCCAGCCGGCGTCCGGCTTGTGGCTCGCGCACACGGCCGGCTGGCCGTGGCATACGCCGTGGCTGCTCGCGTCGATCGTGCTGTACGCGGTCGCCGGTGCGTGCTGGCTGCCGGTCGTGTGGCTGCAGCTCGAACTGGCATCGATGGCGAGGCTCGCGCACGCGAACGGCGATGCCGCGCTGCCCGAGCGCTACTGGCGCTACGCGAAACGCTGGGAACTGCTCGGTTATCCGGCGTTTTTCGCGATGCTGACCGTCTACTTCCTGATGGTGGTCAAGCCGATTTAAGCGTGTCGCCGCCGTGCGGGCGCGGCGGTTCGAGGCATCGGCATGCAGTCGATCGATTCATGATGCTTTCGATAAAAAGAAGGAGTGCAAATCATGAGCGCAAGTGAACTGGAAGTTTACTTCGACGGGCGATGTCCGTTATGCGCCGCGGAAATTCGGCGTCTCGCGGCGCGCGACGCGCGACACCGGCTGACGTTCGTCGATATCGCCGAACCGGGCTTCGACCCGGCGCCGCTGGGCGTCGACCTGCCCGCGCTGAATCGCGAACTGCATGCGCGCCTGCCTGACGGACGCATGCTGACCGGCGTCGACAGCGTCGCGGCCGCCCATGCGCTGGCCGGGCGCCGCTGGCTCGCCTGGCTGCTGCGCGTGCCGGCCCTGCGCGGCGTGCTCGCACCGCTGTATCGCCGCTTCGCACGCAACCGGCAGGCCGTTTCGCGCTGGCTCGGGTATCACGCCGAAGCGCGCTGCGACGACGCGGCGTGCGGGATCGGCGAGGCCGCCGGACGCAGGGCATCAGCGCGCCCCGCACACGACACCCGGCGCCGCGTCGTCGTGAACTGGATGGGGGCGGTCGCGATCGTGCACCTGCTGGTCGGCGCGGTCGTGCCGTGGATGGCCGGCGCGCCGTGGCTCGATGCCTATCACCGCGGCATCGAACTGCATTTCTGGGCAGGAACGGCGCCCGACGCCGCACGTGCCCAGCAGGTCTGGTGGATGTCGCTGGCCGGCGCGACGGTACAGTGCGCGTCGGTCTGGATGTTCGCGCTCGTCCACCTCGGCAGCCGGTTGCGCAAACGGGAAGTGTGGGGCTGGCTGCTGGCCGGCCTGTCGATCTGGGCGCCGCAGGACATGCTGTTGTCGTGGCAGGCGCATGTGCGGGGCCACGTAGCGATCGACCTCGTCGCGCTCGTCGCGATGGTGCCGCCGCTCGTCTGGCTGTGGAGGAGGGATACCGTATGAACACCTTGCCTGCTTTCGACTGGGCGCTCAACCTGCTGATCGCGCAGGGCGCGATGGGCGCCTTCGATACGCTTTATCACCACGAACTCACGCAGGACCTGCCGCACAGCCCGCGCGCGCGGCTCGAACTGGCGATTCATGCGGTGCGTTCCGTGTTGTACGGCCTCGTGTTCGCATCGATCGCGAACGTTGCGTTTCACGGGGCGTGGGTGGCAGCGCTCGCGGCGGTCGTACTCGTCGAAGTGGCGCTGACGTTGTGGGACTTCGTCGTCGAGGACCAAAGCCGCAAGCTGCCGGCCACCGAGCGCGTGCTGCACACGCTGCTGGCCGTCAACGGCGGCGCGCTGTTCGGGATGATCGCGATGCAACTGGCCGTGTGGGCGCACGAGCCGACCGCGCTGCAGCCGCTCGATCCCGGCTGGCGCGGCTGGCTGCTCAGCCTGTTTGCCGTCGGCGTGACCATATCGGGTGTGCGCGACGGGATCGCCGCGTGCCGGATCGCACGCCGGGTGCCGGCCGCCAATCCGTTCGCGGGTCAGCCGCCGGGCCACGTGCTCGTGACCGGCGGGACCGGCTTCATCGGCGAAACGCTCGTGAACCGGTTGCTCGATGCCGGGCATACCGTCACGCTGCTGGCGCGCGATCCGCTGCGCGCGGCCTACCTGTTTGATGGCCGCGTACGCAGCGTGACGTCCGTCGAACAACTGCGGCCGCACGAGCGTGTCGACACGGTCGTCAATCTCGCGGGCGCGCCGGTGCTGGGCGCACGCTGGAGCAAGCGCCGGCAGGCGCGGCTGCTTGCGAGCCGCGTCGGCGTCACGCAGGCGCTGACGCGCTGGGTCGAGACCGCCGAGATCAAGCCGCGCACGTGGATCCAGGCATCCGCGATCGGCTACTACGGCGTGCGTCCGGCCGACGAACGGCTCGACGAGGCCAGCAGCGCCGGCACCGGCTTCATGTCCGAACTGTGCCGGCAGTGGGAGCGTGCCGCGCAGCCGCTCGAACGCCACGGCGTGCGCACGGTGGTGCTGCGGCTGGGCATCGTGTTCGGCCCCGGCGGCGCGTTGCGCCCGATGCTGCTGCCGCATTACTTCGGGATGGGCGGGCGATTCGGCGACGGCGCGCAGGTGATGAGCTGGATTCACCGGGACGACGTGCTGCGGATCGTCGCGCGCGCGATGTCGAGCGCGGGCATGCGCGGCGTCTACAACGCGGTCGCGCCGGTGCCGCTGACCCAGCGCGCGTTCGTGCAGGTCGTGTCGAAGGTGCTGCGCCGCCCCGCGTGGCTGCACGTGCCGGCCGCGCCGCTGCGCGTCGCGATGGGCGAGATGGCCGAGCTGCTGCTGGACGGGCAGCGCGTGATGCCGGCGCGGCTGCATCGGGAAGGATTCATGTTCCGCTTCCCGACGGCCGAGCATGCGCTGCGCGACCTGACGAACCGGCCGCACGCCGATTTCGCGGGGCCGGCCTGCCGTTTGCCCCGCCGTCGTGTATAAATTCGGCGTGAACGTGCGCGGGGCGTGTCCTGCGTCCCGCGCGCTCCGCATCCGACCTCACAAGGAGACTGCATGCTGCACGTCCTCGGCAAGATCCCGTCCATCAACGTCCGCAAGGTGCTGTGGCTGTGCACCGAACTGAACCTGCCGTTCGAACAGGAAGACTGGGGGGCGGGCTTCCGCACGCCCCACGATCCGGCCTATCTCGCGCTGAATCCGAATGCGCTCGTGCCGGTCATCAAGGATGACGACTTCGTGCTGTGGGAATCGAACACGATCATCCGCTACCTCGCGAACCGCCATGGCGGCGACGCGCTCTATCCGGCCGAGCCTCAGGCGCGCGCACGGGTCGACCAGTGGATCGACTGGCAGGGCTCGGACCTGAACCGCTCGTGGGTCGGCGCGTTCCTCGGCCTCGTGCGCAAGTCGCCCGATCACCAGGATCCGGACGGCATCGCGCAGTCGATCGCCGGCTGGACGAAGCACATGCAGGTGCTGAATGCGCAACTCGACAAGACGGGCGCGTACGTGGCCGGCAGTACGTTCACGCTCGCGGACATTCCGATCGGCCTGTCGGCGAACCGCTGGTTCGGCACGCCGTTCGCCCATCCGGAATTGCCGGCGGTGTCGCGCTATATCGAACGTCTCGCGACGCGCGAAGGCTTCAGGCAGTACGCGGGCAGCGCGAATCCGTAAAGCCGGGCAGGCCGCGTGTGAAGCGGCGGCGTTGCAAGTGCTGCCGCTTCACGCGCGCGTCATCGATTCACGCGCCCGCCGTCACGCGCCGGGCGCCGGCACCGCATCGAGCACGCGCGCGAGAAACGCCTCGTGATTCCACGCGGCCTCCGGCCGCGACAGCCCGAGCCGCACGACCACCAGCTGACGGCTCGGCACCACGCTCACGAACTGCCCTTCATGGCCGACCGCATGAAACGCGTCGGCCGGCATCGCGGGCGCGTTCGGATCGCGATCGTTGAACGGCTCCGGCACCTTGACCCACAGTTGCGCGCCGAACGTCTGCCGTGCCGACTGCGGCGTCGCGCGCGTCAGGTAACGCACCCAGCCCTGCGGCAGCAACTGCTGCCCGTTCCACCTGCCGTCCTGCAGCAGCAGTTGCCCGAAGCGCGCCCAGTCGCGCGCGTTCGCATACAGGTACGACGGCGCGACGAGCGTGCCGGACGCATCGGGCTCGAACACCGCGCTGCGCATCCCGAGCGGCGCGAACAACGCGCGGCGCGGATACGAGAGATAGTCGCCGTCGCTGCCGCCGAGCGCTTCGCGCATCACACGCGCGACGATCGCGCTCGTGCCGCTCGAGTAGTACCACTGCGTGCCGGGTGCCGCGGCGAGCGGTTTCGCCGACGCGAACCGCGCCATGTCGGGCTGCGTGAACAGCATCACGGCGACGTCGGAGAGCGGGTCGTCATAGTCCTCGTTGAACTGCAGGCCGCTCGTCATCCGCAGCAGCTCGTCGAGCGTGATGGCCGCGCGCGCGTCGCCGCTGCCGCGCCATTCGGGCAGCAGCGCCGACGCATCGGGCGACAGCTTGTGCTGCGCGACGAGCGTGCCGATCAGCGCGGCCGTCACGGTCTTCGTCATCGACCAGCCGGGCAGCGGCGTATCGGCCGTGAAGCCGGGCGCGTAGCGTTCGGCGATCACCTGGCCGCGCCACATCACGACGACCGCGCGGGTGCGCCGCGGCCGCGCCGGATCGGGTTCGTCGAACGCGCGGTCGAGCGCGGTCCGCAGCTTGTGCGCGTCGATGCCGGCGGGCGGCGTGGCGGGGGCGGGCGGGGTGGCCGGCGGGTCGGGAAGCGGCGGCAACGCGGCCGGCAACGCGGTCGACGTCGCGCCGGGCGAGGGTCCGGGCGCGAGCGTGCAGCCGAGCCCCGGCCGGAAGTCGGCTTCGCGCTCGGCGAAACCGGCGAAGGTCGCCGTCGCGCGATGATGGTCGGGATCGATCGACGGGCGCACCAGCTTCAGCAGCGGATGCACGCCGGCCATGATGTCCACGTCGATCACGGACGCGGCCGGCCGGCCCGATACGAACACGCCCGAACACAGCGCCTTGGCCGCATAGCCGGTCGCGATCGGCGCGAGCCGGGACAGCATGTAGCCCGTGTAGCCGATCGCGGCAACGAGCGCGAGTGCGACACCGCGCAGCATCAGCTTCTTGAGGGGGATCGTCATGCGCGAGCGTCCTCGGTGGCGTGCCGGCCGGCAACGATCCGGCAGTGTCTCAGGTTTGGGCGATGCGTTGCAATCGCGGCCGCGTGACGTGCGATGACGACCGCATGCGTTCGCGCGGCCGCGTGTCCGGCGGCTCGCCCCGTGTTGCGCGTCGCGCAAGTTGATGTCCGGGCGGCCATCGGCCGATAATCGTCCGGCATTGGCCACCCGGCCCAACTGTCCAACCGAGATCGGAAAACGCCATGACCTACGACAACGACAACCCGTTCGCGAAAATCCTGCGCGGCGAACTGCCTTGCGTGAAAGTCGCCGAAGACGATGCGACGCTCGCGATCATGGACCTGATGCCGCAGGCCGACGGTCACGTGCTCGTGATCCCGAAGGAGCCGGCCGCGCAGATCTTCGAGCTGTCCGGCGACGCGGCCGCGGCCGGCATCCGCATGACGCAGCGCGTCGCGGCGGCGGTGCGCGCGGCGCTCGAGCCGGACGGCGTGTTCATCGGCCAGTTCAACGGCGCGGCGGCCGGCCAGACGGTCCCGCACGTGCATTTCCACGTGATCCCGCGCCGGGAAGGCGTCGAGCTGCGGATGCATGCGCGCGAGATCGCGGACGCCGCGACGCTCGAGGCGCTCGCGCAGCGCATTCGCGCGCATTTCGTGTAACGGATCGATTGCATGCGGCCCGGCAAGGGCCCGGCGGCCGGCCGCCGCCCCGCACCCGACTGTTTCAGCGGTCATGCGAGGTAACACGTGTAACCGCCGGCGAAACTCGGCCGGCCAGGCCCGGCGCTAGACTCCGCGCATTGCATCATCGAGCGACACGACAGGCGGATCGCCTCGTCGTGCCGGCCGCCGCCGTCGCGGCGGCGCGGCCTTCGCGAGATGCCATTCGTCTTTCGCGCCGGGAACCGAGCCATGTCCAGAATTCTCATCACGCTTGCCCTGATCGGCGGCCTGTCCGGCTGCTACGTCGCGCCGCCGTACGGTTACGCGCCCGCGCCGGCCTACTACGGCTATGCGCCCGCGTATTACGCGCCGCCCGTCAGCGTCGGGATCGGCGGCAACTTCCGCATCCGCTGATCGCCTCCGGGCGGGCGTTCCGGCCGCAGGGGCACGGTGCGCCGCCTTTCGCCGGGCGATCCGCCGGGCGTCGCGTGCCGCATGACGGCGGCGCACGGCGCTTCGCGAGCGCGCTTCCTATACTTCACGGGAAAGCGCATCCCCGCGAGGCCGTCATGGCAGTGACCCCTAAGGTCGTCGTCCTGTCGAGCGTATCCACGCTCGTCTATCTCGGGCTCGCCGTTCTCGGCATCGGCGGGTTCGCTGCGTTCTTCTCGCATCCGCAGCTGACCGTCGTCGCGATCGCGACGCTCGCGATGGCCGTGGCCGCGCTGTTCACCGAAGGCAACCTGAGCAGCGGCGAGCGTGAAAATCGCGACAACCGCTGGGTGCTCGCCGCATTCGCGGTGAGCGGATTCCTGCTCGCCTACGTGCCCGCGCTGACCGACCGGCTCGAAGTCTGGACCTTCGGCGGCGACACGGTGCGCTGGCTCGGTGTCGTGCTGTACCTCGCGGGCGGTGCGTTGCGTATCTGGCCCGTGTTCGTGCTCGGCAGGCGCTTCAGCGGGCTCGTCGCGATCCAGCCGGGCCATACGCTCGTGACCGACGGCATCTACCGCCATATCCGCAATCCGAGCTATCTCGGCCTGCTCGTCAATTCGGTCGGCTGGTCGCTGGTTTTCCGCTCGGGCATCGGCCTGCTGCTGGTCGGGCTGACGCTGGTGCCGCTCGTCGCGCGGATCCGCTCGGAGGAGGCGCTGCTGCGCGCGCATTTCGGCGCCGAATACGACGCGTATTGCGCGCGGACGTGGCGGTTGCTGCCCGGCGTGTACTGACCCCGTCATCCTTCCCCGTTGCCGTCGTTCGGGCGCCTGCTCACGACGCGTGCCCGATGTGTTGCCACGTGTGTCTCGAACGTGCGACGACGCGCAGGGCCGGGCTCTCTCCGCGCTGGTCGGGACCCTCGCCGGAGCCAATGCCGGCGCGGGTTTGGCGCAATTTCGGGGTGCCCGTCCGACCTTCGTTATTCGTAAACAACTTGTTACCAGAATGTCCACGGCAAGGCGGCGGGACCGGTGCTATTCTTCGCCGCAAGCTCATTGAAATGAATTGGTCCGCGGTTCGGCACAATGCCTGACCCGACGTCGATCGATTCAGATCGTCGTAGCGAGCGGACCTTCGATAACCAGATTGCGAACAAGGAAGAATACGGGAATGTGGAAGAAAATCGCCCCCGCTCTCGTCGTCGCCGCGCTGACCGGCACGACTGCACTGCCGGCGCTGGCCGGTGACATGAACAACGCGCTTGGCGGCGCGCTCGGCGGGGTAGCCGGCGCGGCAGTCGGCGGTGCGCTCGGCGGCAGCACGGGCTCGGTGATCGGCGGCGCCATCGGCGGCGGCGCGGGTGGCGCGGTGACGTCGAACCGTCGCGAGCGCACCGGCGCAATCATCGGCGGCGCACTCGGCGGCGGCGCGGGGACCGCGGCGGGCAACGCGATGGGCGGCCGCACGGGCGGCCTGCTGGGCGCGGCCGTCGGCGGCGGCGCCGGCGCGGCGCTCGGCGGCAACATGTCGCGCAGCTCGTACGAGCGCGACTATGGCGATCGCGGTTATCGCCACCGCAAGCATCGTCACCACCACCGCGACTGGGACTGATCGCCGCGAGCGCGGCACGGTGCGCGACATGCGCACCGGCGCGCCGACGGCGTCGGCACCCGACGCGAGATTCGGCCCGGCGGCCTGCCGGGCCGTCATCGCCGGCCTCACCGGCGTGTCCCTTCGGCTTCATCAGCCGCCGCCTTGCGCCCGATCGACGGGCCGGCCATCCATCTCCCCCCGTGTTTCCCCGTTGCTCGACGACCTGACCTGCCGCGCATGAACGCGTCCGGGCAGAATCGGCGTGCGCCATCGCGGATCGTTCTTCCGTCCGTTTCAGCCTGACGACCCCGTCGCAGCGATCCGCTGCCGCAAGCCCGTCGTTTCCCCCTCGATTCGCATGACCGGACATGACCTGGCCGTTGCCTGGCCGTCAGGATTTCCCTGATGGCCCGCCCGCCGCGCCATGGCCCTTCACCGCGCATCGCGGGCGCCGGCGGGTAGTGGGAAATCGAATGGATGTCATCGCAACATTTAATTGGTCGATCGCGATCGACTTCGCTATCGTCGGCGGTGCCCGCGTACGGAGTCGAACCGTGCCGCCCGCCGCGCCTCGCCGCATGACCGCGAGCGCCGCGGCCGGCCGCCGGACCCGACAACCCGGGTCGCCGCGTCCGATGAACCGGACGGACCCGACGCGAAGCCTGGCCGACCGAACGAAGGCGCACGCGCTTTCAAGCCACCCCGGCAACGATGTCCCGCCGCCGCATGCGTGCCCCACGCGCGTGCGAACCGCCCGATGCCGTTTGCGCCAGGGGCCGGACCAACCCATTGCCTGGATGCACTATGTCTAAGACAACGTATTACGCGCCGCATGGCGGCCACCCGCCGCAGACGGATCTGCTGACCGATCGCGCGATGTTCACCGAGGCGTACGCGGTGATCCCGAAGGGGGTGATGCGCGACATCGTCACGAGCTGGCTGCCGTTCTGGACGAACACGCGCCTGTGGGTGATCGCCCGCCCGCTGTCGGGTTTCGCCGAAACCTTCTCGCAGTACATCGTCGAAGTGAATCCGGGCGGCGGCAGCGACAAGCCCGAGCAGGACAAGAACGCCGAAGCCGTGCTGTTCGTCGTCGAAGGCGAGGCCGAGCTGACGCTGCAAGGCAAGCAGCATACGCTGAAGCCGGGCGGTTACGCGTTCATTCCGCCGGGCGCGGACTGGACGCTGCACAACGTCAGCGATGCCGCGGTGCGCTTCCACTGGGTGCGCAAGCACTACCAGGCCGTCGACGGCATTCCGCTGCCGGACGCATTCGTGACCAACGAGCAGGACGTCGAGCCGATCCCGATGCCGGGTACCAACGGCGCATGGGTGACGACGCGCTTCGTCGACATGAGCGACATGCGTCACGACATGCACGTGAACATCGTGACGTTCGAGCCGGGCGGCGTGATTCCGTTCGCGGAAACGCACGTGATGGAGCATGGCCTGTACGTGCTGGAAGGCAAGGCCGTCTATCGCCTGAACCAGGACTGGGTCGAGGTCGAAGCGGGCGACTTCATGTGGCTGCGCGCGTTCTGCCCGCAGGCCTGCTACTCGGGCGGCCCCGGCCGCTTCCGCTACCTGCTGTACAAGGACGTGAACCGTCACATGAACCTGTTGCTGAACCCGGCGCGCTAACGCGCCGCCACGCAGGTCGGACACGAAAGCCCGCCGGTGCAAGCCGGCGGGCTTTTCTTCATGGGTTTCCGCGAGTGTCCGGCGCGGCCCCGACCACGCCGACCGTGAAGCCGGTCATGCGACCGCGATGGCGAGTTCCTCCGCATACGCATTCAAGCGGTCACCGACCCGCACCTTCAGGACATCGATGAACCGTTTGATCTTCGCGTCGACGAACTGACGGGACGAATACACCGCATACACGTTGCGCTGGGCGGTGTGGAATTCGGGCAGGACGCGAACGAGCGATCCTTTGCGCAAATCGTCGATCGCCGAGAAGGCGGCGATCAGTCCGATCCCCGCGCCCTCCTGCAGTACCGTGGACATCGCATCCATGTCGTTGATACTGAAGTGCGATCCCGACGGACGATACACGGCCTCGCCGGCCTTGCCTTGCAGATGCCATTCGTCCGGTGCGTAATCGACCGTGCTGAGGCGCACGCACGTGTGATCGGCGAGATCTTCCACGCACTCGGGCGCCGGATGCCGCGCCAGATAATCGGGCGACGCCGCCAGAATGCAGTGGCTTGCGCCGATCTTCTGGCTCACGTACGCCGAGTCCGGCAGCGTGCGGGCAATCACGACCGCCACGTCGAGCTGCTCTTCGAGCAGATTCGGCATCCGCTGCGACAGCATGAGATCGACCGATACCTCCGGGTAGGCGCTCCGATAGGCCAGCACGGCTTGCGCAACAAGTTGGCGGCCCAATCCCGGAACCGCATGCACGCGCAATACACCACGCGGCTCCAGCAGCGCATCGCGGGCTTCCGCTTCCGCTCGTTCGATGTCCGAGAGGATCGCAACGCTGCGCTCGTAAAAACGCCGCCCCGCATCGGTCACCACGAGCCGTCGCGTCGAGCGCTGCAGCAACCGCGTGTTGAGATTGTCCTCAAGTACCGATACCGCTCGGGAAATGTTGCCGACAGTCGTATCGAGGTGGTTCGCGACAGCCGTGAAACTGCCCATCTCGACCACTTTCGCAAACACCGACATGGTGTGAACCTTGTCCATTACGCACCCTGGCTTTGAATTTTTCGTCGAATCGCCGCGTTCCGGCCCGCGCGAGCCTGTGATGATAGGGCCCGTGCCTGTTTCGTGCCGTCAGCGTGAAATCCCGTGTCGTTTTTATGCATCCTTTCAATATGCCTTCGTGCCGACGGGGCGATTTTCTCTCCACAGACAAGATTCATTCTTTCCGGCCCCTCTAAGTTGCCGCCCGCTTCACGCCTAGACTGAGTCCCGAAGTCAGGCAGTCGGAGCACCGACGTTTCGAACCCGGGCCCAGCCCGATGCGGCGGATCATCCCGACACGGCGTGGCGTGGGTTCTCCTGTCCGGCTCGCCGCGAACTTAAATTGAATCGTAATCCTAATCATAGAGGTCAATGCCATGGACATCACGTACGACGCACTTCATCTTTTCATCAACGGCGAATGGATCGACGCGGGCGGACGCGAAACGGCGCCGGTGATCAATCCCGCCACGCAAATCGAGATCGGACGCGTCCCGCTGGCGACGGCAGCCGATCTGGATCGCGCCCTGCAAGTCGCCGCCCAGGCGTTCGACGTCTGGCGCCGCACCGTGCCGGCCGCACGCGCGCGCATTCTCAAGCGCGGCGCGGAACTGATGCGCGAGCGTGCCGAGCACATCGCTACCGTCATGACGCTCGAGGAAGGCAAACCGCTGGCGGAAAGCCGCGACGAAGTCCTGCGTGCGGCCGACTACTTCGAATGGTTCGCCGAAGAGGCGCGCCGCATCGACGGCCGCGTCGTGCCGTCCAACCGCCCGGGTGTGCAACAGATCGTGAAGAAACAGGCGATCGGGCCGGTCGCCGCATTCACGCCGTGGAATTTTCCGGCGATCACCCCGGCGCGCAAGCTCTCGGCCGCACTCGCCGCCGGATGCAGCGTCATCATCAAACCCGGCGAGGAAAGCCCCGCCACGGCGCTCGCGCTGGCGCGCGCACTGGATGACGCCGGTTTGCCGAAGGGCGTGCTTCAAGTCGTATTCGGCGTGCCCGACCAGGTGTCGAAGCACCTGATCGCGTCCCCGGTCATCCGGAAGGTGACGTTCACGGGCTCGGTGCCGATCGGCCGTCTGCTGTCGGCGCGCGCGGCCGAAGGCGTCAAGCCCATCACGCTGGAACTGGGCGGCCACGGGCCCGTCCTCGTATTCAACGATGCGGATGTGGAAAAGGCCGCGGTCGAAGGCGCGGCGAATCGCTTTCGCGGCACGGGCCAGATCTGCATCTCGTCGACGCGCTTCCTGATCCAGCGCGACGTCTACGACGCGTTCGCCGGTCACTTCGTGCGTGCGGCCAACGCGCTCAAGGTCGGGAACGGCATGGAGGCCGGCACGCAGGTCGGGCCGCTGGCGAATCCGCGCCAGCTTGCCAAGATGGAGGAACTCGTCGCCGACGCGGTGGAACGTGGCGCAACGGTTCTCGCCGGCGGAAAGCGTATCGAGGGCGAAGGGTACTTCTTCGAGCCCACGGTCCTCGCCGACGTGCCGAAGGACGCGCGCGTGATGCAAGAAGAACCGTTCGGCCCGATCGCGGTGCTGATGCGCTTCGATGGCCTCGCCGACGGGCTCGCCGAAGCGAACCGGTTGCCGTACGGGCTCTCCGCCTATGCGTTCACGAGCAGTGCGCGCATGGCCATCGATGTCGCGGACGGTCTCGAGGCCGGCATGATCGGCATCAACCAGTACCGCATCGTTTCGACCGAACTGCCGTTTGGCGGCATGAAGGAAAGCGGCCACGGCTCGGAAGGCGGTGCCGAGGGCATCGAGTACTACCTCACGCACAAGTTCGTCAGCCAGGCTTGAAGGGGAATCGCCATGTCTCACGCAGATTTCGGCAGCCCGCGGGAAGCCGCACGCGCCTTTACGCCGACGCTCTCGGCATTCGTCGACGACACGCTCTATCCGCGGATCTGGAGCGATCCGGCGCTCTCGCCGCGCGACCGCAGCCTCGTGACCGTCGCCGCGCTGATCGCGGGGGGCCATCTCGACGAGTTGCCGGCGCACCTGCGCCGCGCGTTGACGAACGGCGTAACGCGCGAAGAACTCGCCGCGGCGATCACTCACCTCGCGTTCTATGCGGGGTTCCCCGCGGCGATCTCGGCATCCGCCGCGGCGCAGGCGACGCTTGGCGCACCAACCCGGTCCGACGATTTCGCCGGCCATTCATCCACGACGCAGGAAGGTTCGAAATGAAAGCCATCACATTCAACGAATTCGGCGAGGCCGAGGTTCTCCAGCTCGCCGAGGTCCAGGCACCCGAGGTTCGTCCCGACGATCTGCTGGTACGCGTCCATGCCGCGGGCGTGAATCGCGCGGATCTGACGCATCGGCGAGGCGGATACGGCCGGCCGAACTTCGGCGACTCGACGATCATGGGGCTCGAAATCGCCGGCGAGGTGATCGAGACCGGACCTGCCGTGCAGGGTTACAAGGTCGGCGATCGTGTCATGGGCGTCGTGGGCGGCGGGGCCTATGCGGAACTGGCGCGCATCGACTGGAGAATGGCGATGCCCATTCCGGCGACGATCGACTACGTGCATGCGGCTGCCATACCGGAAGTCTTCGTCACCGCGCACGAAGCGTTGTTGCATCTTGGCCGCTTGCAGCGCGGCGACTCGGTGCTCATTCATGCCGCGGCGGGCGGGGTCGGTTCCGCGGCGGTCCAGTTGGCCTATGCAACCGGTGCGACGATATTCGCGACTGCCGAAGCTTCGAAGCTGGAACGGATCGTTCAACTGGGTGTGGACCATGCGATCGACTACAAGACGCAGGATTTTTCGGAAGTCGTAGCCAGCAGGACGGACAAACGCGGTGTCGATGTCGTGATCGATTTCGTGGGCGCGCCGTATTTTTCCCGGAATGTCGCGTCATTGGCAAACGGCGGCCGGCTGGTGCAGGTCGGCATACTCGGCGGCGGCGGTGACGTGAGCGTGGGTCTCGAACAGATCCTGTACCGTCATCTGCAAATCATCGGCACGGTGATGAAGTCGCGCGACCCGCGCGAGAAACACGCGATGGTGCGGCGGTTTCGCGAACATTGGCTGGACCGCTTCGCGGGCGGGGCAGGCCTGGAGCCGGTCGTCGACAGCGTGTTTCCGCTCGCCGATGCCGCGGCCGCTCATCGACGGATGGAGTCGGCCGTGAACGTGGGCAAGATCATCCTGACGATGAACGAAAACAGCTGACGTGACGCTTGTTCACGTCGCATGCCGGCGCATGAAGCCGTCCGGCAGTTGCGTGGAGCGAAGCGGCCCCTCGGCGCAACCAGCGCGAGCGACCGCTTCCGGCCGGATACCGGTTGTCCTCGCCGCTTTCCCTTGGAAATCCGGTATGGACCCGCTCTTCACGGTCGGGGCGTATTGCTACAGGCCGAGCGCGATTGCCGCGAGTTGCGCAACCTGCAGCCGCGTATCGGGCGGCAGGCCGTCTTCCATCAACCATACGGCCGACAGGCCCGACCACGCGAGAATCCATTGCAGCAGCCGCTGCCGGTCGAGTTGCGCGGCGTCGGTCACGAGCGCGACGCGCCGCTCGAAACGCGCGGGATCGACCGCGATGTCGTGCGCGGGATTGCAGAACAGGTTCGCGTAGTCGAACGTGCGCTCGCCGCGCAGCCCCTTCGGGTCGATCGCGAGCCAGCCGCGATCGCCGAAATGCAGGAGGTTGCCGTGATGGATGTCGCCGTGCAGGACGACTTCGTCGACGGTCGGGGCGGTTTCGGTCAGCAGCTGGCGTGCGACCGCGGCCGAGCGGCGCAGCACGTCGTCGCCCGCGTCACGCGACAGCCATGCATGGAACCACTCGTGCAGCGGCACGACCGGCGGCAACCGCGGCGCACGATGCGCGTGCAGCCGCGCGACGACGTTGCAGGCGATGCGTATCGTGTCGTCGTCGTGGCCCGCTGCCGACAACGCGGTGAGCGTCGGCGCCGGCTGCGCGCGTTCGAGCAGGATCGCGTCGCCGTCGTGCAGCCACACGCGGGCGGCGCCTTGCCCGTGCCACCAGGCCATCAGTGCATTGCCGCGCCGCTCCTCGTCGCAGGTGGCGACCTTCAGCATCGCGGGCCGGCCCTGCCAGACCACGGGCAGCAGGCCGCCGCTCGCGGTCAGGATCGCGCCGCCGTCGGGAACGAGGCCCCACAGGCCAAGGTATCGATCGAACATCACACGATGGTACAAGCGAACCGGAGCGCGTGCCGCGTGCGCGCTGCGGCGACGATACGCCGCAGGCCCGCACATGCCGCGCGGAAGGCTTCCGGCGCGCTTTCCTGAATAAAATTTAGCCTGCCAAACTTTGGCTAAAGAATGTTCCGGTTTCGGGTGATCCCTTCGACAATGCGCGCCTTCCGTGAACGGTCGACGCTCCTCTCGCGCCGGCCGTCGCGGGCACTGAAGAAGGAGCCCGACATGACCGACCACACCGCCAACCCGCCACCGCCACCCGCCCCGCCGCCGCGCCGCGGACGCGTGTGGCGCACGCTCGCGGGCGTGCTGCTGGGCCTGACGCTTGCGTGCGCGGGCATCGTCGTTTGGACGATCAATCGCATCTGGACGCAACTGCCGTCCGTCGAGCATCTGGCCGTCTATCGTCCCGCGCTGCCGCTGCGGATTTTCTCGCGCGACGGCGACCTGCTGGCCGAATACGGCGTCGAGCGGCGCGAGTTCGTGCCGCTCGAACGCATCCCGCCGCTGATGCGGCACGCGCTGCTCGCGGCCGAGGACGCGAAGTTCTACGCGCACGGCGCGGTCGATGTCGGCGGCCTCGCGCGCGCGACGTTCGCGAACGTCGTGACGGGGCAGCCCGGGCAGGGCGGCAGCACGATCACGATGCAGGTCGCGCGCAACTTCTACCTGACGCGCGACAAGGTGCTGAGCCGCAAGCTCGCCGAGATCCTGATGGCCGCCAAGCTCGAGCGCGAGTACAGCAAGGACAAGTTGCTCGAGCTGTACATGAACGAGATCTACCTGGGCGAGCGCGCGTACGGTTTCGCGGCCGCCGCGAACGTGTATTTCGGCAAGCCGCTCGACGCGCTGAGCGCGGGCGAAGCGGCCGTGCTCGCGGGGCTGCCGAAGGCGCCCTCCGCGTTCAACCCGGTCGTCAACCCGGCGCGCGCGACCGCGCGGCGCGACTACGTGCTCGGCCGCATGCATGCGCTCGGCCAGCTCGACGACGCGACGTATCGCGCGGCCGTCGATGCGCCGATCGTGCTGGCGACCACGCCGCCGCCGGGGATCGTCGCGGCGCCGTACGTCGCCGAGCGCGCACGCCGGATGATGGTCGAGCGGTTTCACGACGACGCTTACACGCTCGGCCTCGACGTGACGACGACGATCTCGATGCGCGACCAGCGCGCGGCCGAAGCGGCGCTCGAGCGCACGCTGAACCGGCAGCCGCGCGCGAAGCGCGATGCGCGCAATGGGCTCGAGGGCGCGCTCGTGTCGCTCGATGCGGCAACCGGCGACATGCTGGCACTGGTCGGCGGCGCGAATTTCAATCGCAACGTGTTCGACCATGCGCTGCAGGCGTATCGCCAGCCGGGCTCGAGCTTCAAGCCGTTCGTCTATTCGGCGGCGTTGGAGAAGGGCTACTTCCCGGGCGTGCTGGTCGACGACACGCAGCGCACGCTCACGCGCGCGGAAACCGGAGCGCAGCCGTGGCGGCCACGCAATTTCGGCAACCGCTACGAGGGCTTCATCCCGGTGCGGCGGGGGCTCGTGCGCTCGAAGAACCTGGTCGCGGTCAGCCTGATGCAGGCCACCGACGCGCGTTACGTGCAGCAGCATGCGGTGCGTTTCGGTTTCGACGCGCAGCGCAATCCGGCGTCGCTGCCGCTCGCGCTCGGCGCGGGCGCCGTGACGCCGCTCGAACTCGCGAGCGCCTACAGCGTGTTCGCGAACGGCGGCACGCGGATGGAGCCGCGCTTGATCCTGTCGGTGAAACAGCGTCACGGCGGCGCGATGTACGAGGCGACCGCGCCGTCGGGCGAGCGCGTCGTCTCGGCGCGCAACGCGTTCGTGATGGACAGCATGCTGCGCGACGTCGTGCGCGCCGGCACCGCGCGCGGCGCGCTCGCGCTGCGCCGCGACGACGCGGCCGGCAAGACGGGCACGTCGAACGGGTCGAAGGACGTATGGTTCGCCGGCTACTCGTCGGGCATCGTCGCGGTCGCGTGGCTCGGCTACGACACGCCGCGCCCGATGGGGCGCGCGACCGGCGCGACGCTCGCGCTGCCGGTCTGGCTCGACTACATGAAGACGGCCGTCGACGGGCGCACGTCGGTCGACGCGACGCCGCCGCAGGACGTCGCGCTCGTCGATGGCGACTTCGTCTACGCCGAATACGCGCACGGTGCCTGCACGGCCGACGTGCCGGCGTATATTCGCAGCCGCTTCGCGTGCGGCGGCGCGCCGGCAACCGACAAGCCCGACGCGCCGGGCGACAGCGGCAAGCCCGACGAGCCGATGCCCGCGGCTGTCGATGCGGCCGAGCGCGAACGTGTGCTCGACCTGTTCCGGACCGACGACTGACGCGCGCCATGCATACGCTTTATCTGATTGCGATCGTCGCGGAAGCGATGTCGGGGGCGCTGATGGGCATGCGCCGCGGGATGGACCGTTTCGGGCTCGCGCTCGTCGGCGCGGTGACGGCGCTCGGCGGCGGCACCGTGCGCGACGTGCTGCTCGGCCACTATCCGCTCGGCTGGATCGCGCATCCGGAGTATCTGGTGATCACGCTGGTCGCGGCGACCGTCGCGTCGTGGGCCGCGCGGCACGTCGCGCGGATGAAGACGCTGTTCGTCACCGTCGATGCGATCGGCCTCGCGGCGTTCACGATCATCGGCTGCGACGTCGGCGCGTCGACCGGCATCGCGCCGATCATCGTCGTGCTGGCCGGCGCGATCACGGGCGTGTGCGGCGGGATGCTGCGCGACCTGCTGTGCAACGAGATGCCGCTGATCCTGCGCGAGGAGCTCTATGCAAGCGTCGCGTTCGTCACCGGTGCGCTGTACGTCGGCATGCCACATCTCGGCATCGACGCGGATGTCGCGACGATCGTCGCGCTCGCGGCCGGGTTCTCGATGCGGATGCTCGCCGTGCGGCTCGGCTGGAAGATGCGGACGTTCGGCGCGGCGGACCTGGAGCACTGAGCGCTCGCGGCCGCGCCGGCCGGGACGGCGTTCAGTCGGGCTGCATCATCTGAAAGACGTTTCCTTCCGGATCGATGCCGTCGACCATCCGGTACGGGAAGCCGTCGTAGCGCTTGAGATCGCGCACGGCCACGCCGTCGCGGGCGAGCCGGTCGCGATGCGCGTCGATATCGGCATCGATCCGGAAGACGAGCTTGACGTGACGGGTGCCGGCGTTCGCGTGCGCGGGCACGGCCGCGTGGCGGAACGCCGGGCCGGCCCGATGCAGCGCGAGTTCGACCGCACCGGCGTCGAGCACGACCCATTCGCCGTCGATCTCCTCGATGACGGGCAACGCGAAATACCGCCGGTAGAACGCTTTCAGCAACGCGACGTCGTGGACGTACAGGATGATGCGAGTCATCGGAACGGGCATGGGGCGCCTCGAAGGAAAGGGGCAAACGATCTCGAATGAAAGCGGCGGACGATGGCGGGGCATCGAGCCGTGCGGCGCCCGGCGCTACGCGGGCACCATCACCGGCGGCGCACCGTCGCCGGTGTCCACCATCTTTACCGCGAATCCATAGCATTGCGCGATATGCGCGGGCGTCATCACGTCGCGCGGTGCGCCGTGCGCGACGATCGTGCCGTCGGCGAGCATCGCGATCGTATCCGCGTGCCGCGCGGCGAGGTTCGGATCGTGAACGATCGCGAGCACGCCGAGCTGCCATTCGCGTGCAACCGCGCGCACGGTGTCGAGCAGGCGATGCTGGTGCGCGAGATCGAGCGCGGCGGTCGGCTCGTCGAGCAGCAGGTAGCGCGGGCCGCGTTCCGCTGCGTCGTCGTCCGGCCACAGCTGCGCGAGTACGCGGGCGAACTGCACGCGTGCGAGCTCGCCGCCCGACAGCGTCGTCACGTCGCGGCCGACGAGCGCATCGGCGCCCGCGCGTTCGAGCGCATGCCACGCGATGTCGCGATCGCGGTGCGACGTCGCGCCGCTGCGTCGCGCATGCGGATAGCGGCCGAGCAGCACGATTTCGTCGACGCTGAACGGGAACGCCGGCTGCGCGGCCTGCGGCAGCACCGCGCGCAGGCACGCGAGCCGCGGCGCGTCGATGCATTGGAGCGGCTCGCCGTTCAGCGTGACGTCGCCCGTCACGCGCACGCCGTTCGGCGCGATGCTGCCGGTCAGTTCGCCGGCGAAGGTTTTCAGCAGCGTGCTCTTGCCCGCGCCGTTGCGGCCGAGCAGCGCGGTCACGCGGCCGGGTTCGATCGACAGCGACAGGTCGCGCAGGATCGCGTGGTGCCGGCGGGCGACGTCGAGGTGGTGGGCGGTCAGCATGGTCGTCGTGAGGAAGGGATTACCCGCCGAGCGCGCCGCGGCTCTTCCACAGCAGCGCGAGGAAGAACGGTGCGCCGAGCAGCGCGGTCAGCACGCCGAGCGGAATGTCGGCCGGCGCGGCGACGGTGCGCGCGGCGAGATCGGCGGCGAGCGTCAGCAACGCGCCGAGCAGGGCGGCGCCGGGCAGCACGATGCGCTGGTCGGGGCCGCACGCGAGCCGCACGCAATGCGGCGCGACGAGCCCGATGAAGCCGATGATGCCCGCGCACGAGACGAGCGCGCCGACCGCGAGCGCGACCGCGACGAGCACACGCCGCTTCAGCCGCTGCACGGGCACGCCGAGATGCAATGCCTCGGTTTCGCCGAGCTGCAGTGCGTTCAGCGCGTCGCGTTCGCGCGCGAGCAGCACGCAGCCGATCGCAACGCATGGCACGACGGCCGCCAGCGCGGGCCATTGCGCGCCGCCGAGGCTGCCGAGGCTCCAGAAGGTCAGCGAGCGCAACTGCGCGTCGTCGGCGACGAACGTGAGCAGGCCGATCGCCGCGCCGGCCAGCGCGTTGATCGCGATGCCGGCGAGCAGCAGCAGCGGCAGCGCGAGCCGGCCGCGCGACGCGGCGAGCCGATAAACGAGCGCGGCGACCGCGAGCGCGCCCACGAACGCGGCGACGGGCAGCGCGGCCGCGCTCACGTGCGCGGCAAAGAGCGCGGGGCCGAGCACGATCATCGTCGTCGCGCCGAGCGCGGCGCCGCTCGACACGCCGACGAGGCCCGGATCGGCGAGCGGATTGCGGAACAGCGCCTGCATCGCGGCACCGGTCGCGCCGAAGCCGCCGCCGACCAGCAGCGCGAGCGCGACGCGCGGCGCGCGGATGTCGAGCAGCACCGCGCGCGCCTGCTGCGCGGCGGCATCGCCGCTCAGGGCGGCCCAGGCCTCCGCGAGCGGAATGCGATACGCGCCGACGCACAGCGCGACGACGGACATCGCGCACACGAGCACGGCGAGCGCGGCGAGGGTGAACGGCGCCAGGCGGCGCGACGTGCCGACGCGCGCGGCGCCGGCGCGCGAGGCGGGCGACGGCGCGGAGAAGGGCGAAGCGTGAGCGGGCATCGAGATGATCCGGAATCAGGCGAGCGCATCCGACAGGCGTCGGTGCAGGGTCGTGACGGCGAGCGGCAGGCGCGGGCCGAAGCCGAGCAGCAACAGCGCGTCGAGCGACACCACGCGCCGCGCGCGGCCGGCCGGCGTCGCACCGAAACCCGGCGTTGCCAGTAGCGCGGCGCGACCGCCGACGGCGGCCAGCCCTTCGTCGGAGATCAGCACGACGTCGGGCGCGGCGGCCGCGAGTGCCTCGGTCGTCAGCGGCTTGTAGTGATCGAAGCCCTGCATCGCGTTGCGCGCGCCCGCATAGCGGATCATTGCGTCGGCGGCCGTGCGCTGGCCGGCGACGAGCGCCTGGTTGCCGGTATGGTTCAGCACGAACAGCACGCGCGGCGGTTGCACGCCGGCAGGCGCGCGCGCGGCGACCGCGTCACGCGCGGCCTGCCAGTCGCGCTCGAAACGTTGCAGCAACGCGGTGCCGGCCTCGCGCACGTCGAGCGCCTGCGCGATGCCCGTGATCTTCGCGCGCACCGATTCGACGTCGTGGCGTTCGTCGAACGTCGTGATCGTGACGCCGGCGCTTTTCACCTGCGCGATCGCGGTGGGCGGGCCGGCTTCCGCCGACGCGAGCACGAGATCGGGGCGCAGCGACAGCAGCCCTTCGGCCGACAGCGCGCGCTGGTAGCCCACTTTCGGCAAACGCTTCGCGGCGTCGGGATACGTGCAGGTCGTGTCGGCGCCGACGAGCCGGTAGCGTGGCGTCTCGGCACCGCCGAGCGCGAACGCGGTTTCCGCGAGCGCGCCGCCGATCACGACCACGCGCTTCGGGGCGGCCTGCGCAGCCTGGGCGAGCACGCTGCCGGGCAGCACGCCCGCGAGCGCGCCGGCCGCCGCGCCCGCGAGCACGGCGCGGCGGCGCGGATCGAACGGCCGCGCGCTCACCGCGCGCCCCCGCGTGCGGCCGCCGGCAGCGTCGCGACGAGCGCACGCCAGTCGTCGCGTTCGACCTTGCCCGGCTTGCGTTCGCCGAACAGCAGCGCGACGTGGTCGCCCTGCCGGTCGAACAGTTCGAGCGACGTGACGATGCCGTCGCTCGTCGGTTTCTTCACGACCCAGGCGGCGGCGATCAGGTCTTCGCGGACATGCAGGTTGAAGCCGGGGTCGAGCACGTTGATCCATGCGCCGACCTCGCGCACGTTCGCGACGGGACCCGTGTGGATCTGGATCATCCCCGCGTTGCCGACAAACACCATGATCGGCTGGCCGCTTTGTGCCGCCCGCTGAAGCACGTGGCGCAGCGCGTGCGCGGTTTCGACCGGATATGCATGGTGCGGCTCGGCGAGACGCAGCGCCTGCATGCGGCTCACGCCGAAGCGCTGCGTGATGCCGAAGAACTGGTGCGTGTCGGTCATCGCTTCCCACGCGGCGCGGAAGCCCGCGACGTCGATCTCGGTGTCGGCACGCTCGGGTGTTTTCGGTGCGGCGGGCGCGACGTCGAGGCCCGGCTCCTGCGACGGCGCACGCCAGCGTTCGACGAACGCGTCGTACGCGGCGTGGTCGCTGTGCGCGCGCAGGTACACCTTGTGGATCGCATGGCCTTGCGCGTCGAAGAACTGCAGGCTCTTCAGCGGGCCGTGCGCGGTTTCGTCGCGCACCGCGAACGCCGACACCCAGTGACGATAGAAGATGCGCAGGTCGATGTCGCCGAGCGCGAGGCCGACCGGGCCGTCGTGGCTCATCTGCGCATATTCGCCGTCCTTCTCGTGGACGGCCGTGTCGTTGCGCGTGAGCGCCATCACGCGGCCGAGGCGCGGCATTTCCTCGAACATCGCCGGGAAGCGCGCGTCGAGCCGCACGACGTGCTCGCCGACGAACGCGGCAAGCGCCTCGCCTTCGCTGACGCCGAGCGCCTGGGCGACGTCGCGGTTGCGCAGCTGACGCTCGGTCTTGAGCTTGATGAATGCGTCGCGCAGCGCGGCGGCCGCACGGGCCGGGCCGGCCGATTGACCGGGAAGGGCGGATTGCATCATGTCGGACTCCTTCAAGTAGCGGTTGGGGTGGGTGCGCGGGCGATGCGCATCAGAAATCCACTTTCATGCTGACGGCGACCGTGCGGCCGGGCGACGAATACGCGTCGAGCACCTGCGAATCGGCCGCGATGCCGCGCACGTCCGACCAGTTCCAGTACTTGCGGTCGAACAGGTTGCGGATGCCGATCGTCGCGCTCACGTGCTTGTTGAAGCGGTAGCCGCCGCGCAGGTCGACGACCAACGACGACGGCGGCGTGAAGCACGCCTTGTTCGAGCAATCGGACTTGTCGACGTCCTTGTCGCGTTTCGCGGCCTGGAACAGCAGGTCGGTCTGCACGAACCAGCGCTCGCTCGGCTCATAACGCACGCCGAACACGGCGGAGAAAGGGTTGACGGTGTTCAGCGGCTGGCTGGCCGCGCCGTCGTTCTGCGTCGAGCCCTTCGTGAACGCCATCGCCGTCTTCAGCGTGATGCCGTTCGGCATCACCCATTCGGCGCGGCCTTCGAGGCCGTGGATGCGCGCGTCGGCGAAGTTCACGTACTGGAACACGAACGGGTCCGACGGCCGGCCGGCGCCGGCGATCGTCGTGCGCGAGATGAAGTTGCGGTAGCGGCCCGTGAACGCGGCCGCGCTGTAGCGCACGACGCCGTAGCCGGTGCCGGCCTTGCCGCGCAGGCCGGCTTCGAACGTGTCGCTCGTCTCGGGCTTCAGGTTCGGATTGCCGATCGACGTGTAGCCGTACACGGGGTTCGAGAAGCTGCTGTTCACCTGGTCGGGCGTCGGCGCGCGGAAGCCGTGCGCGTACTGCACGTACGGAATGACGGCCGGCGTGATCTCGTAGAGCACGGCGACGCGCGGCGACAGTTCGTTCGCACTCGTCGACACGGCCTTGCCGGTGAACAGCGGATCGTTTTCGGTCGGGCTCAGCCGGTACGTGTCGAAGCGCAGGCCCGGGGTGACGAGCAGGCGGCCGTAGCCGATCTGGTCCTGCACGAACGCGCCGAACAACGTGTAGTCGGTGTCGGGGAACGCCTTGTTCGGGAACGCTTCGCCGACGCCCGGCACCGTGCCGTCGCGCAGGTTCGTCACGCGCGACAGGCTGCCGTCGACGCCATACAGCAGCTTGTGCGCGAACGGGCCGGTCGCGAAGCCGCTTTCGGCGAACGCGGAGCCGCCGAACGTGCGTTCCCGGTACTGGTTGTCGCGCGAACGCGATTTCAGCGGCGCGCCGCGCGTCTCGAACGCGTACTGGTCCTGCTTCGCGTCCTGGTAGTAGAACTGCAGGTGCGCGGTCTGGAACCAGCGGAACGCGTCGTCGCGGAAGTCGTAGTCGACGCTGAAGCGGTTGCGCTCGAGCCGGTCGTGGGTCGTGAGGCCGAGCGTGGTCGGCGGGTTGATCGCCGACAGCACGTCGGTGCTCACGCGCCGCTGCACCGTTTCCGCGGTGAACTTGAAGGTGTCGCGCGTGGTGGGCGTCAGCACGAGCTTGCCGAGCAGCGATTCCGAATAGACGTCCTGCGGGTTCGACGTCGTGCGCAGCGTGCTCGCCGAATGGTTGCTGCCGCGCGTATCGACTTCGTGGCCGCGCCGGCCGTCGGCGATGATCATCCCCTGGATGCGGTCGTTGCCGCCCGCGGCCGACACGGTCGCGCCGATGCTGCGGTCGGCCGAGTCGTAGCTTGGCCGGAACGAGAAGTAGTACGGCTTGTCGTAGATCGACAGCAGGTCGCGCGGGTCCTTCGTGATGAAGTTCACCGCGCCGGTCAGGCCGTCGCTGCCGTACAGCGCCGATGCCGGCCCGCGCAGGATCTCGATGCGCTTGAGCGTGTCGAGGTCGGCGTAGTCGCCGCGCCCCGCTTCGAGCGGGCCGAACGAGAACGCGTTCGGCAGGCGGATGCCGTCTTCCATCAGCAGCACGCGGTTGCCCTCGAGGCCGCGGATGTTGATGCTCGAATCGCCGTCGCGGCCGCCGCCGAGCGCGGCGCTGCCCGGCCGGTACGCGGTGCGGCGCACCGTGATGCCGGGCTCGTAGCGCAGTGCATCCTTGATGTTGGTGGCCTGCTGTTCCTCGAGATCCTCGTCGGTGATCACCGACACGGATGCCGCCGTGCGGCTCGCGGCGGTGGCGGTGCGGGTGGCCGTGACGGTGACGGGGTCGAGCAGCGCCGCGTCGCCGCGCGCGGACGCGGCGACGAGGACGGCGGAAGGCGGGTTGGCGCCTTGCGGCGACGAATCGGCGTGAGCCGTGGCGGCGGACAGGCCGAACGCGCCGAACAGCGCGGCACAGATCGGCCGCCGCGCCAGCGAATAACAATGCACAGGTGGTCTCCCATTGACGATAACAAGCCCGAAGGCTGGCTGGGTGACGCGTTCACCTGGCTGGCCCGTTTGCGCGCGGCAGGCGGCAAACGGCGAATTGAAAGGCAACTGACAACTTTACCAGTGTAAATGAGAATTATTATCAATACAAGGACGAAAGGCGGCGTGAGTGAGCGCTCGCGTGCGCGGCTCGCACGCGCCGCGGCAGCCCTTTCGGGAGCCGTGCGCGCGCCGGTCAGGCCAGCGCTTCGATGCGGATCAGCAGGTTGCGCGCGTGCGCGATGAACGCTTCGTGCGTCGCGCGATCGCTGTGGACGTCGAGGCCGGCCTGTTCGGCGAAGACGATCTGTTCGGTGTAGAGGTCGACGAGCGCGCGGCGTGCGTCAGGGGGCAGCGCGCGGATCATCGACACGATCAGCAATTCCTGCGCGCGAAGCGTGCCGGACAGCGACTGGACGTTCATGCTGGCCTCCTCGGACGATGCGGCGGCGCGCCGCTCCTTCCATACTAGGCGGTCGGCGCGCGCGGCGCAGGCGCGGGGCGGGCGATGACGTGCGGGAATACGGTTCGCCGAGGCAGCCGCACGTGCCGGCACGCACCGCGTGCGTCCGGCAACCGTGAATCGAAGCGTGCAGCCGCGTGAAGGGGATCAGTTGGCGGGAGTGGCGGTCCTGGCGGCCTGTGCATCGCGCACGACCTGCGCGACGCGTTCGACGAACGCGGCGTCGGTGCTCGACAGCGCTTCGCGCTTGCCGTCGGGCATCTCGACCATCAGCCGGTACGTGATGTCCTGCGTGGCCCAGGCGAGGTAGCCGACGACGACGAGCATCACGCCGACGACGAGCGCGGCGCTCGATGCGCCGATGCCGCCTGCGACGGCGATGGCCGCGCCGATCAGCGAGATCAGCGACGGAACGAGGCGGTTCTTGGGAATCTTGACGACATCGACGTGACGGATGTCACGCAGTGCGAATACCTGCCCGGCGGCCGACAGGCCGTTGCGCGTGACCATGACGCCACGTTCGTTGAATGCGTTTTCCATCGTGTGTTGCGTGGACGAAAACGCGCAGCGTAGCAGGTTTCGTTGCCGCGTCAAACGAGACCGACTGCCGCACGATGCGTGCGGCGCGGCCGACAGGCGGGACGCGGGTGGCGCGGGAGCGCGGTCAGAACTGCAGCCGGCCGTCGCCGTAAAGGCGGCCCGGCACGTGCGAGGCGACGACCTCGGCGATCTCTTCGTCGGTCGATTCGGCCGGCACGATCTGGCGCCGTGCGGGGGCGTCGAGATGCATCGTCCATTCGACGAGCCGATACGGTCGGCCCCACGGGCGCTGCATTTCGACCGAGACGCGGCAACTCTGGACCGGCAGCGAGTGTTGGCACGTCAGAATCGCGTGCAGATGGCTGAAAACGGTATCTTCGATCATCATGGCCTCCGATCCTGTCTTGTGGGCAATCGATGGCGGCGCCGTCGGCATTTAAAAAAAAAGCCGCCGATGCTCAGGCGGCCAACAGGGGGGGTGAGAGCATCGTCTCAGCCCAGAATTAAGCGAAACTTAAAAGCCCATAAAAAAGCGCCCCGCGTGGAGCGGGGCGCTTCTTGCCGTCGTGATCCGCGAGTTAAGCGGACGCTTTAGAACTTGTGACGGATACCGATACGAGCGGCGATCTGGTTCTTCGAACCCGTGCCCGACGTGTTGAAGTAGCTCGTGCTCGAGCCGATCTGCGCTTGCACGCCCTTGCCCGAAGCCTGCTGGTACACGACCAGGCCGTACACGTCCGTCCGCTTGCTGAGTGCGTAGTCGGCGATACCGTTGACCTGGTTCCAGTGCCACGAATTGCCGTTCTGCGTCGCGTTCGTGTACGTGTAGCCGAGGCCGCCCGACAGGGCCGGCGTGAACGCGTACTTCGCGCCTGCTTCGTATGCGTTGTAGAACGTGCCGCCCGCGCCCGAAACGGTCGAGAACTGCGTACGCGTCCACAGCAGCCATGCCGTTGCCGGACCCCAGACGTAGCGGCCGCCGACGCCGTACGTGCGCAGGTCGCGGACGTTGCCCGTGCTCAGGTTCGCGATCGTCGTCGAGAAGGCCGGCGACGACTGGCTCGGGTAGCGGATGTCCGTGTAGGCGGCGCCGACCGAGATCGGGCCGTTCGCGTAGTTCAGGCCGAAGCTGTATGCGCGCGACGAGCCTGCCGTCGTCGTCGTGCCCGACGTCGTGGCCGGTGCGCCCGCGAAGTCCGTCGAGTTCGAGAAGCCGTACAACGCGCCGAACGTGAAGCCCGAGTAGTTCGCGCTCTGGAACTTCACGGCGTTGTTGATGCGGCTCGACGTGAGCTGGTCGATGTCGTTCACGTGGTACGCGTAGTTGCCCGCGACCGTGTTGCCGCCCGTCGAGTAGTTCGAACCGAGGATGTCGGTCGAGAACGAGTACTGGCGGCCGAACGTGACCGTGCCGTACTGCGACTGGCTCAGGCCGACGTAAGCCTGGCGGCCGAAGATCGCGCCACCCTGGCCGATCGTGCCGTTGCCGCTGTTGAAGCCGTTTTCGAGCACGAAGATCGCCTTCAGGCCGCCACCGAGGTCTTCGGTGCCGCGCAGGCCCCAACGGCTGCCCTGGGCAACGCCGTCGTCGTACTTGAACAGCTTGCCCGTGCCGCCGTTGGCGGTCTTGCTGTGGTTCACGTAGCTGATACCGGCATCGATGACGCCGTACAGCGTCACGCTGCTTTGTGCGTGCGCCGTGCCGGCCGTTGCTGCCAGGGCGGCGATGGTCAACAGTTTCTTGTTCAAAGGATTCTCCGAGCGAATAAATGGCGTGTCCAGTTGCGGTTCCGGCGCTCTCTCTGGGCGCTTTCACGGACCGGCCGCAACTTTATCGGCGGGGCACGTAATGAATATGACAGCGACTGTCATATGAAGAATGTGTGGCGCCGATGCGACACCGAATTCTGCCCGGGTTGGCCAGCGGGGGTTATACCGATTTCGGCAGAGAATCGATCCCGATCCGGAATATGCACATGAAATAAGCTTGGTTTGTCGCGTTCGGGCCCCGTGTCACGATCCGTGCTCCAACAAACGACACGGGACAAGAGGACACCATGCGACGTTCGATCCTGACCGGCCTCGGCGCACTCGCCGCCGCGCTGGCATTCGCGGCGCCCGGCGCGCACGCCGATCCGCAAACGCTGAAGATCGGCACGATGAGCGGCCCCGACGCGCAGATCTGGACCGAAGTGACGAAGGTCGCCGCGCGCGAAGGGCTCGCGATCAAGGTCATCGAATTCAACGATTACGTGCAGCCGAACGCGGCGCTCGATTCGGGCGACCTCGACGCGAACGGCTTCCAGCACCAGCCGTTCCTCGACAGCCAGATCAAGCAGCGCGGTTACAGGATCGTGAACGTCGGACTCACCTACACGGCGCCGATGGGTTTCTACTCGAAGAAGCTCAAGTCCCTGAAGGACTTGCCGGTGGGGGCGAAGGTCGGCATCCAGAACGACCCGTCGAACGGCAATCGCGCGCTGCTGCTGCTGCAGAAGTACGGCGTGATCAAGCTGAAGCCGGGCGTCGGCACGAACGGCGTGAACGCGACGCCGCTCGACGTCGCCGAGAACCCGAAGAAGATCAAGATCGTCGAACTCGACGCCGCGCAGTTGCCGCGCGCGCTGCCCGACGTCGATGCCGCGTCGATCAATACCGACTACGCGGTGAAGGCCGGGCTGACGCCGGTGAAGGACGCGATCGCGATCGAGGACCTGCGCGGGCCGTACGCGAACCTGATCGCGGTGCGTGCGCAGGACAAGGACAAGCCGTGGGTGAAGAAGCTCGTCGCGGCCTATGAATCGGACGACGTGCGCAAGTTCATCGACCAGAAGTTCGGCGGCGCGATCGTGCCGGCATTCTGAACGGTCTTCATGCCGAACGGCCGGCGGCCGTCGCCGGCCGCCGACGTGCCCTCCGGAAAGCCAATCGCCCGCGCAAGCGGGCGATTTCGTTGGTGCGTGCGCTGCGCGCCGTGGCCCGGCGCGCGGGCCGCGCGCTCAGGCCGACAGCAGCGAACCCGTGCGGATCGCGGTCGCGCCGGCGACGCGCGCGACTTCCATGCCGGCCGTCGCGAAGCGCACGATCTGGCGCGCGTACAGCACGCCCGATACGCTGCTCTTCAGCGTGACGACGCGATCGGTCAGCGGATCGACGATGTCGGCCACGGCCTGGCCCGCCTCGATCATCGCGCCGACCGGCGTGCGGAACACGATCACGCCCGATACCGGCGCGACAAGCGGATCGGTGCCCGCGAGCGGCGTGGCCGGATGCGCGAGCGGCGGCAGCGGCGCCGGCGTGCCGTCGACGATGCCGCGCTCGGTCAGGTACTCGACGATGGCCTGTGCGTCCTTTTCGGCGAGTTCGTACGACACGTCGCGTTCGCTGCGCAGTTCCACCGTGACGGAAATCGCGCCGTTCGGGATCGGGAAGCGGTCGCCGAAACGGCTGCGCAGATCCGACCAGCAGAAGCTGTGGATTTCGTCGAACGGGTTGCCGACCGAATTCAGCGCGAGCAGCGACGCCTGCGCGTCGAGATAGCGCGACAGCGGCTCGACGTCCGGCCAGAGGTCGGGATTCGTGTAGAGGTGCATCACCGCATCGCTGTCGCAGTGCAGGTCGAGCACGATATCGGCGTCGAACGACAGCTTCTGCAGCGCGAGGCGCTGCGAGTCGAGTTCGGTGCGCGGCTTCTGCTCGTCGAGCGCTTCGCGCATCGCGGCGCGCACGGCGACGAGGTTGCGCTGCGCGTCGTTCGTGAGATGGTGTTCGACGCGCGGCAGCACCAGTGCCGCGAGATCGTAGAAATTGCGGTTGAAGTTCTGCATCGAGCCGAGCTCGAAACGGCCGAGGTGATCGCCGAACACGTGCTGCGACAGGCCGATCGGGTTCGGCACGGGCACGACCACGATTTCGCCGCGCAGCTTGCCGGCCGTCTCGAGCGCGGCGATCTTGCGGCGCAGCAGCGTGGCGACCAGCATGCCGGGCAGTTCGTCCGCATGCAGCGACGACTGGATGTAGACCTTCTTGCCGCCGCGCGGGCCGTAGTGGAAGCTCGTGATCTGGCGTTCGGTGCCGACGGCGGGGGAAATCAGCGGATGGGTCTGCGTTTGCATGATGGGGGAGTGCGGCGCAGCCGCGAAGGATCCGGTGTGCGTGGAAGGACGATTGTACGTTGCCTGCGTCGTCGCCATCAAACCGGTACCGGAACGCGCGGATTTTCCTTGCGAATCATCGGTTTGGTACGGAAAAAATAACGTCGCCCAACCCGCGCGCGCAAAAAAAACGGGCTCCTCGCGGAGCCCGTTTCATCGCGGCGCGCGGCGCGCCGGCTGGCCGTATTACTTGCCGTAGACGTCGAAATCGAAGTACTTCTTCGCGATCTTGTCGTACGTACCGTCCTTGCGCATGCCGGCGATCGCGCCGTCGATCTTCGCCTTCAGGTCGGTGTCTTCCTTGCGCAGACCGATACCGGCGCCGTTGCCGAGCGTCTTCGGATCGTCGATGTCCTTGCCGGCGAAGTCGAAGTTCGCGCCGCGCGGCGTCTTCAGGAAGCCGATCTCGGCTTGCACCGCGTCTTGCAGCGCGCCGTCCAGACGGCCGGAGATCAGGTCGGCGTAGACCTGGTCCTGGTTCTGGTAAGGCACGACGTTCACGCCCTTCGACGCCCAGTACGTCTTCGCGTAGGTTTCCTGGATCGTGCCCTGCTCGACGCCGACCGACTTGCCCTTCAGCGATTCGGCCGTCGGCATCAGGCCCGTGCCCTTCTTCGTGACGAGGCGCGTCGGCGTGTTGAACAGCTTCGCCGAGAAGGCGATCTGTTCCTGACGCGCCGGCGTCATCGACATCGACGACAGCACGCCGTCGAACTTGCGGGCCTTCAGCGCCGGGATCATCCCGTCGAAGTCGTTTTCGATCCACACGCACTTCGCGTGGATGCGGCGGCAGATTTCGTTGCCGAGATCGACGTCGAAACCGACAACCTTGCCGTCGGCGCCTTTCGATTCGAAAGGCGGGTAGCTGGCGTCGACGCCGAACCGCACGGTCGACCAGTCCTTCGCGTACGCGCTGCCTGCCGATACGGCGAGCAGGGCAACGGTCACAGCCGCAAGAATCTTTTTCACTCGGTGACTCCTCGTTTTGTTCGATGGGTGCGCGGTTGTGCCGCGCCGTAAGCCTTCGGTCCGCCGCGGCTTCGCGTCGGACAGTCCGTTTCGCCCACCCGATGCGGGTGCGCGACGTGCGCAAGATTATCAAGACAAAATACCGGCAGGGCGCCTAGGACAAGCCCCGATACCGGGCCCGGCGGCGGCGCGTTGCGGGCGCCGCCGTTTCAGACACAGGAACGATTCAGCCGAGCGTTTCGTTGACCGCGCGCCGCAGGCACGTGACGAATTGCGACACGGCGGGCGTGGGCAGCAGGTCGCGCCGCGCGATGATAGACAGGTCGAAGCGCGGCATGCTTTCGTCGAGTTCGGCCGTGCGGATGCCGAGCGGCGCGACCATCGCGGCCAGCGGGCGCGTGAAGCAGCCGATCACGTCGGAGCGCGCGACGAGCCCGAGCGTCACCGCGAACGACATCGGCGAGCGCAGCAGGCGTTTCGGCAGCGGCAGCCCGTGCTTCTCGAACATCCCGACCATCACGCTGTGCGGAAACTGCTCGGCGCCGACGGTGACGATCCACTCGGCATCGAGCAGTTCCTCTAAACGGCGCGCATGCGCGAGCGGGTGGCCGTCGCGCATCACGATCGTGAATTCGGTCGACAGCAGCGGCGATTGCGTGAAATCGCGGTCGAGCGCGGGCACATGGTGCATCGCAGCGATGTCGAGCGTGCCGTTGCGCAGCTGCGCGAGCGCGTCGGGTACCGTCACTTCCTCCAGATGGAGGCTCACGTTCGGCATCGACCGGCGGAACGCCGTCACCGCGTGCGGCAGCGCGGTCAGCGCGATCGACGGCATCGTGCCGACCGCGACGCGCCCCGACATCTCGCCTTTCACCTGCTCGACGGCCTCGACCGTGCGGCGGATGTCGCCGAGCAGCTGCTCGGCGCGCGGCAGCAGCGCGTGGCCGCATGCGGTCAGCTCGACGCCGCGCACGCTGCGCGCGAGCAACTCCGCGTTGAGCGCCGTTTCGAGTTCGCGGATCGTGTGCGTGATCGCGGGCTGCGTGACGCCGAGTTCGCGCGCGGCGGCGCGCAGGCTCTTGAGGTGCGCGGCGGAGACGAACGCCTGGAGCTGCGCGATGTTCAGCGGGTTGCGGATGCGGGTCATCGGTCGGGTCCGGTTGGCGCGAAAGGGGGCGACGGTTTCATGCTTCGGATGGCGGTCCTGGGGAACGTCATGCGCCGGCGCGTGCGCGGAACGTCTGGCGATAGCGTTGCGGCGACGTGCCGACGATGCGCGCGAACCGTTCGCGAAACGCGGTGACCGAACCGAACCCGGCTTCCGTCGCGACCTGTTCGATCGACAGCTCCGTCACCTCCAGCAACTGCTGCGCGTGCCGGACGCGAGCGGTCTGCAGCCATTGGCGCGGCGACGTGCCCGTCTGCGCCTGGAAGCGCCGCGTCAGCGTGCGTACGCTCGTCGACGCCTTGCGGGCCATCGCATCGAGCGTGAGCGGCTTGCGCAGGTTCGCCTGCAGCCAGTCCATCAGGTCTTGCAGCCCGTCGCCGCCGGCAGGCCATTCCGGCGCGATGAACTGCGCCTGCCCGCCTTCGCGCACGCGCGGCGCCACCGCACTGCGTGCGGCGTCGACGGCCACCGCCGCGCCGTAGTCGGCCTGGATCATGTGCAGGCACAGGTCGAGGCCGGCCGCCGCGCCGGCCGACGTCAGGATCTGTCCGTTGTCGACGAACAGCACGTTCGGATCGACGTCGACGTGCGGATGGCGGCGTGCGAGTTCGGCGGCCGCGAGCCAGTGCGTCGTCGCGCGCAGGCCGTCGAGCAGCCCGGCTTCCGCGAGCACGAACGCGCCGCTGCAGATCGACGCGATCCGGCTGCCGCGCGCGGCCGCTTCGCGGAGTGCGGCGAGCACGCGGCGCGGCGTCGGCGCGAGCGGCACGGACGTGCCGGGGACCATGATCGTATCGGCGTCGGCCAGCGCGTCGAGACGAAACGGCGGGCGCAGCTCGAACAGGTCGCCGGCGACGCGCGGCTGCTCGCTGCACACGCGCACGCGGTAGGCGGGCGCGCCGTCGGGCAACCGCACGCGCGCGAACGTGTCGCACGCGATGCCCAGGTCGAACGGGACGACATCGGGCAAGGCGAGAACGGCGACCGTGTGCATGGCGTTCGCGGCCGTGGCCGGAATCCGTTGAAAGATGTCATTCTAGCCAATGGCCGGAACCCGCACCACACGCGACAATCGCGGCGGATCAACCTGGATGGAGCCGGCCGATGACACAAGACGATCGCAACGCGTTGCGGAACCTGCAGTACCTGTCGTTGCTGGAGGCGGCCACGCTCGTCGTGCTGGTGTGCGTCGCCGTGCCGCTCAAGCATCTGGCCGGTTATCCGGCCGCGGTATCGATCATGGGGCCGGTGCATGGCATCGCGTTCGCGATGTACGTGTGGGCGCTCGCCGGCACCGCCTCGAGCGGGCTGTGGAGCGGGCGCGAGGTCGCGCGACTCGTGTTGTCGGCCGTCGTGCCGTTCGCGGGGCTGGCGAGTGCGGGATGGATCGCGCGCCGGCGGCACGCGCGATGATCTACCTGGTGCTGAAGGCCGTGCATGTGGCGGCTGTCGTCACGTTCGTCGGCGGGCTGCTGATGTTGTCCGTCGGTGTCCGGATCGCGAACCTCGCCGTGCATCGCGCGGTGCGGCGCTGGGATCGCACGGTGACGGCGCCGGCCCTCGCGATCGTCTGGGTCACGGGGATCGCGATCGCGCTGAGCGGTCACTGGTTCGGCGCGGCGTGGCTGTCGGCGAAGCTTGCCGTCGTCGTCGCGCTGTCGGCGCTGCACGGCATGCTGGCCGGCACGCTGCGGCGCATGGCGCGCGACGATCTCGCCGTCGCACCGGCGGCGTGGCTCGGGCAGGCGGCGGGCGCGGTCGTCGCCGCGGCTGCGATCGTCGTCGGGCTGGTCGTGATCAAGCCGTTCTGACCGGCCGGCTCAGGCCAGCGCCGTCTCCACCGCCGCGAGCGTGCGGCGCCGGATCCAGCCGCTCCCCAGCCGGATCGCGAGCCAGTACGGCGTGAGCAGCCAGCGCGTGCGCTCGCTCGGGCAGTGGATGAACGTTTCCGTGCGCAGCATGTGCGCGCCCGAGGCGAGCCCGACGACCTCGAACCGGAGCACCAGCTTCGCATCGCGCGGGTCGTCGTGCCGGACGAAGGCGGCGGCATCGGCGATGGCGCGCACGTCGGGCGCGGGACGCCAGAAGCGGCCGACGAGGCCGAGCGACAGCGACGTGTCGTCGCGATGCAGCGGCGTGAATGCATGGAGGCCGAAGCGTTCGCGTTCGCGTCGCGTGGTGCCGCGGCACAGCGAGGCGGCAAGCGCGGCCGGGAATTCGCGGAGGCTGAGCAGCGTATCGACGACCGGATCCGTGCGCATGTCGATCGCGGAGACCGCATCGATGATGCGCGCCGGATCGGCATCGATCGGCTTCGATTCGTGTATTTCGTAAAAGCCGAACGACGGGATGAACGGCGGCTTGCGCGCCGAGGTCCTGCTGTCCGATTCGGAGACGATGCCGAGCGCGTTCATGTCTGCTCCGGAACACAAAACGCGATCGTAGCACCGGCGGCGGATTCGCAGCGCGGCGGCAGGGCGGCGGCGATGCGGCGCTTCGCCGCGTCGCGCGCACCGGCAAAAAAAGCCTGGAAACTCGCGTTCCCAGGCCTGGAGACCATCAACGATGATGGTGGAGGAGACGTCGTCGTCCCGATGCGCGCCGCCCTTCTGCAGGCGACGTCGCGCATGTGTCGCGGTCAGATGGCCCAGCCGCCGAGATAGAAGGCGACGAGCACGGCCGCGATGAGCACGGTGCCGACGTTGAGCTTGCGGAATTCGCCGCTCGCGATGCGGCCGATCACGAGCGTCGAGAAGCCGAGCATGATGCCTGTCACGATGTTCGCGGTCAGCACGATGAACACCGCGCACACGAGGCCCGACATCGCATCGACCATGTCGTCCATGTGCAGCTTGCTCACGCTGCCGAGCATCAGCAGGCCGACGTACATCAGCGCGGGTGCGGTGGCGTACGACGGCACCAGGCCCGCGAGCGGCGAAAAGAACATCACGACGAGGAACAGCAGGCCGACCACGGCGGCTGCCAGGCCCGTCTTCGCGCCGGCGGCCACGCCGACGCTCGACTCGATGTAGGCCGCCGCCGGCGCGCCGCCGAGGAAACCGGAGAAGATCGAGCTGATCGAGTCGGCCGTCAGCGCGCGGCCGCCGTTGATGATGCGGCCGTTCTCGTCGAGCTGGCCGGCCTGCCCGGCGACCGCGCGGATCGTGCCGGTCGCGTCGAACACGGCGGTCATCACGAGTGCCAGCACGCTCGGCAGCACGGCCATCGACAGCGCGCCCTTGATGTCCATCGCGCCGATCAGCGATTCGTGCCCCGGTGCGCTCAGCGACGGCAGCGCGAAGATGCCGTGGTACTTCACGGCCGGATCGAAGATCAGGCCGAAGATCGAGATCGCGATCACGACGAGCAGGATGCCGCCCGGCACGCGGCGCTTCTCGAGGCCGAAGATCGCGGCGAGGCCGACGATCGACATGATGACCGGAAGTGCGGTGATCTGGCCGAGCGAGACCGGCAGGCCGGCGCCCGGGTTCTTGATCACGAGGCCGACGTCGTTCGACGCGATCAGCAGCAGGAACAGGCCGATGCCGATGCCCGTGCCGTGCGCGACGCCCGCGGGCAGGTTGCGCAGGATCCACGAACGCACGCCGGTGACCGAGATGCCGGTGAACACGAGGCCCATCAGGAACACCGCGCCGAGCGCGACCGTCGGATGCAGGCCCTTGCCGAGCACGAGGCCGAACGCGGTGAACGCGGTCAGCGAGATCGCGCAGCCGATCGCGATCGGCAGTTTCGCCCACAGGCCCATCAGCAGCGAGCCGAACGCGGTGGTGAGGCAGACCGCGACGAACACGGCGCTCGTGTCGAAGCCGGCCTTGCCGAACATGCCGGGCACGACGAACACGGAATAGACCATCGCGAGGAAGGTGGTGACGCCGGCAATGATCTCGCGGCGCTGCGTGCTGCCGCGCGACGAAATGCCGAAGTACCGGTCGATGACTCCCGGGGTGCCAAAGTCCGTTTCTGCCGCGCCGACGTCGACCGTCGGCTGCACCGGGGTATCACTCATGAGCTTGCTCCTTTATCAGCATGCTGAAACGGCTCGTCGCGAACCGTCGTCAGGGTGTCTCGTATCTAGTTGGGATTGTTCGGCAACGTCGTGGGGACGAATGACGCGTGATGCGTGTCGTTACGCGCGAATCGAAACGATCGCGAGGGTGTCGCGCCGGACGACGCGTGGTGAGGGCGATCCCGTCACGTGTGCTTTGCCGTAGCGAAGGTTAGGCGAGCGGCCCATCACGTCCCATCGGGGGAAGAGCATGCAGCGCATGTCGCAGCGCTTATATCGGCGTGCAACGGGGCTTCGATGCGGCGACACGCGTGTATACGCCTAGTTCGAATCCGTTAAGGCGACTATTTGAATGCGGGGTCGACGGGCCTGGCGGAAGCGGTTGAGGTATCGAATATTACGAGTATCTTTCATCGGGGCTGCGCAAGCGAATGGCGGCGGGCGGCGCGACGTGCGGCCATGCGCCAGCGGCAGCCGGATGATACCGGTGCCGCGCGCGGCTTGCGCGCACGCCTTTCGGCGCTCGTCGTGTCAGGCGCGCGCGAGATGCGCGAGGTACGCGCAGAACATGTCGGCCATCGCGGCCGAATAGGCGTCGATTTCCGCCGGCGTGCGCGCGGTTTCGGAGAAGGTCTTGCCGCCCGACGTGAGCGTCGTCATGACCAGTTCGCAGGCGAGCGCATGCGTGGCGTCGGGCACGCCGGGCAGCGCTTCGCGCATGAACGCGTTGAAGACCCGGTGGCCCTCCGTCCGCACTGCCTGCGCCTCGGGGGCGTCGCGATAGAGCGGCGCGGCGTCGTCGAGTGCGATGCGCATGCCCGCCTCGTCGCATTCCGAGCGGATGAACGCATGGACGGCCGTGCGCAGCCGCTCGGGCGGCGTTTTTCGCGTGTCCTGCAGTATCCGGCACAGCATGTCGGACGTCTGCCGCCATTCGTCGTGCTGCAGCCGGAACAGCACGGACGCCTTGTTCGGGAAGTACTGGTACAGCGAGCCGACGCTCACGCCGGCGCGCTCGGCGACGCGCGCCATCGTGAAGCGCTGCGCGCCTTCGGCGGCCAAAACCTGAATAGCGGCCTGGAGAACGTCTTCGACGAGACGGGTCGAGCGCGCCTGCCGAGGCAGCCTGCGCGTGGCGATCGGGGCGTTGCGGCGGTCGGTCATGGGCGGTTGGCCAATGCGAATAGTAAAACATGAATAGTTCGTCATATTCTAGTCGGGCGCACTGACGCACTCAACCTGACACTGGAGAACCGCATGACCACCCTGATTCACGACCCGCTGGCGTCGCTGCTCGCGCGCCTGTTCGACGAAGCCGAGGCGTCGTCGCCCGCGACGAGCCCCGGCTTCGCCGGCGTGTCGCGCGACGAGCAAGCGCGGCTGATGCGCAGCAAGACGGACTACGCCGATCTGTATGCGCGCCTGAAGGACTATCCGCTGGCCGTGTCGCGCGAGACGGGCTCGCTGCTGTACATGCTCGCGCGCAGCAGCGGCGCGCGGGCGATCGTCGAATTCGGCACGTCGTTCGGCATCTCGGCGCTGCATCTCGCGGCCGCATTGCGCGACAACGGCGGCGGCCGGTTGATCACGAGCGAGTTCGAGCCGTCGAAGGTCGTGCGCGCACAAGCGAACCTGGCCGCGGCCGGGCTCGCCGATCTCGTCGAGATTCGCGAGGGCGACGCGCTGCGCACGCTGGCCGTCGATCTGCCGGATGCGGTCGACCTGTTGCTGCTCGACGGCGCGAAGGCGCTGTATCCGGAAATCCTGGCGCGGGTCGAGCCGCACCTCAGAACGGGGGCGTTCGTCGTGGCCGACAACGCGGAATACAGCCCCGACTACCTCGCGTACGTGCGCGCGCCGGAAAACGGCTATCTGTCGGTGCCGTTCGGCGGCGACGTCGAGTTGTCGATGCGGATCGGATGAGCAGCCGGAACGAAGATGCCGGCGGTTTCACGCATCCGGGCCTGAAAGATAGGAAAACTGATTAACTGGTCGCGGGGGTGAACGGTACCGGGGGGATGCCCGGTGCCCGCGCCGCCGCGCGCATCACTTCAGGAACACGTATCGCGCGAAGTACGGGAAGCGCCCGACCGCGTGCTCGGTCGTGCACGACGCGGCCGGCGGTGTGCCGCCCGTCGTGTCCAGCCGCTGCACGAAGCGCACGCCGGCGAGCGTGCCGGTGGCCGCCGGGGCGGCCGCGAGCAGCAGTTGCGGAATGCTGGCGGGGCTCGCGCTCGGCGCTTCAGCGAGTTTCTTGCCGGTGATGCGGCTGCCGTCGAGCGCCTCCCACGACGGCCCCGCGCCATGCCGCACGACGAGCGTGCCGCCGCCGTCGAACAGCGTCGCCTCCGGACGCTGGAAGGCCCACGCGAGCCGATGGTCGGCATCGTATTCGCACGAATAGATCTGCACGCCGGTCGCGGTGGTCGACAGTACCGGCGCGGCCGGCGCCGGCGGCGCGAGGCCGGCAGCGTCGTCGGCCCGCGCCGGTGCGGCGAAGGCCGCCAGGGAAAGACCGGCCGCCAGGGCCAGCAGCATGTCGCGTGTCGGGGAACGGCTTGGCATGGCGGAGCGTCCTTTCAGGTCGGGTGGCGGTCGTGCGGAGGGGATCCTGTCAACGTTAGACGCCGAATGCACAGGCTGCCATTCGGAAATGACAATCGCGGCGATAGCGGCCGCGATCGTCGGGGGAGCGCAGGCGCGATCAGCGGATCGCGACCGGGTCGATGTCGACCTGCGTGGAGGACGGCGGTCAGGCCGCGGCTTGCGCGAGCGTCGGATAGTCGGTCAGGCCCCGGGCGCCGCCGCCGAACAGCGTGTTGCGGTCGTGCGGCGCGAGCGCGGCGCCGGTGCGCAGGCGTTCGGGCAGGTCGGGGTTCGCGACGAACGGGCGGCCGAACGCAATGAGGTCGGCCCAGCCGGCGGCGATCGCCTCGCGTGCGCGCTCGGCGGTGTACGCGCCGGCGTAGATCAGCACGCCCGGGTAGGCGGCACGCAGTTGCTGCTTGAAGGCGACCGGCATCAGCGGCGCGTCGTCCCAGTCGGCTTCCGCGACGTGCAGGTAGCCGACGCCGAGTTCGCCGAGCAGCTTCGCGGCCGCGAGATAGGTCGTTTCCGGATCGTCGTCGACGCAACCGTTCAGCGTGGTCAGCGGCGCGAGGCGGATGCCGACGCGCGCGGCGTCGCCGGTGCCGTCGATCAGCGCCTGCGTGACTTCGCGCAGGAAGCGCAGCCGGTTGTCGAGCGAGCCGCCGTATGCGTCGGTGCGCGTGTTGGCGTTCGAATCGATGAACTGGTTCACGAGGTAGCCGTTCGCGCCGTGCAGCTCGACGCCGTCGAAGCCGGCCTCGATCGCGTGGCGCGCGGCGGCGCGGTACTGGTCGACGATCTCGCGGATCTCGTCGATCGACAGCGCGCGCGGCTCGGATGCCTGCACGAAGCCCGGCGTGCTGCCGTCTTCACCGGCGATGAACACGTTTACGCCCTTCGCCTGGATCGGCGACGACGATACGGGTTGCGCGCCGCCGAGCAGGCTCGTATGGCTCAACCGGCCGACGTGCCACAGCTGCGCGAAGATGCGGCCGTGCGCGGCATGCACGGCGTCGGTCACCTTGCGCCAGCCGGCGACCTGCGACGGCGTGTGAATGCCGGGCGTCCACGCGTAGCCCTTGCCGAGCGGCGCGATATAGGTGCCTTCGCTGACGATCAGGCCCGCACTCGCGCGCTGCGCGTAATACGCGGCCATCAGGTCGTTGGCTTCGTCGCCGGGCTGGCTCGCGCGCGAGCGCGTCATCGGCGGCATCACGATGCGGTTCGGCAGCGTCAGCGCGCCGAGTTGCAGCGGTTGAAAAAGCGGGTCCTGGGTCATGGTGGTGTCCTGTGGATGCCGCGGCCGGCCGGCCGCGGACGGGTCGATGAGGCGGGGCGGCGCGCTTAGTCCCACTGCGGCGCGAGGCCGGCCGGGTCGACTTCGCGGCCGTTGCGCTCGAGCGCGGCGATCTGCGCCATGTCTTCGTCGGTGAGGCGCAGCGTCTGCGCGAGCAGGTTGCTTGCGAGGTTTTCGCGCTTCGTCGACGACGGAATCACCGAGTAGCCGAGCCGCAGCGCCCACGCAAGCGCGACCTGGGCGGGCGTCGCGTCGTGACGGCGGGCGATCGCGCCGAGCACCGGGTCGCCGAGCACCTTGCCGTACGCGAGCGTCATGTACGACGTCACGTGGATGCCTTCGCCGTTCAGGAACTCGACGAGCTTGCGGTTCTGCAGGTACGGGCTCAGTTCGATCTGGTTCGTGGCGATCGCCTCCTTGCCGACGGCCGCGATCGCTTCCTTCGTCAGTTCGATGTTGAAGTTCGAGATGCCGATCTGGCGCGTGAGGCCTTTCGCCTTGGCGTCGGCGAGTGCGGTCATGAACGCCTGGATCGATACGCCGTTGCCCGGGGCCGGCCAGTGGATCAGCGTCAGGTCGACATGGTCGGTGCGCAGCTTGCGCAGGCTATCTTCCAGGCTTGCGCCCAGCTTTTCCGGCGCGTAGTTGTCGACCCAGATCTTCGTGGTCAGGAACAGGTCTTCGCGGCGCACGCCCGAGGCGGCGATCGCTTCGCCGACTTCGGCTTCGTTGCCGTAGATCTGCGCGGTGTCGACCGCGCGGTAGCCGACTTCGAGGCCGTTGCGGACCGAGTCGATGACAACCTGGCCTTGCAGGCGGAAGGTACCGAGGCCGAATGCGGGAATCTTGCTCATCACGTGCTCCAGGGAGGGTGAAACGATTACGGGTCAGGCGTCATTCTGGCGTCTTGGACTGATGAAATAAACGCCTATAGAAGCCAATGATATTTGACTTGAAATCAAATATAAGTCCTGCGGCTGGCCCGCCGCAGGCCGTTGCCGGCCTTATGCGGCGCGCGTCTGCACGTTCGTCGCCGGATGAAAGACGGGCAGCACGTCCGATGCGATCTCGGCCATCGTCTCGTCGAGCGGGCGGCGGTTGCGGCGGAAATGCAGGCCGATGTGCCGCACGCCCGCGTCGCGCATCGCCGCCAGTTCTTCCGTCAGCGCGATGCGGCCCGCGCGGGCGCCGAAGCGGTGCCGCTGCAGCGGCTCGTGCGGATCGTCCGCGAGGTCGAGATGGATGAAGCTCACGTACGGCTTGTCGCCGGCCACCGCGCGCCAGTTCGCGGCGCGCTGCGCGTGGTCGGCCGGCGTGCCCGGATACGCGAGGCAGCCGTCCATGCGCTCGCCGATCCACGCGGGCGTCTGCTGCGCAAGGCCCGCGACGAGCAGCGGCACCGGCGAACGGGCGACCGGCAGCACGTCGAGGCCGGGCGGCAGGTGGCCGCGCGCGCCGTCGCGCAGCAGCGCGATCTGGTCGCGGAAATTCGCGCCGCGCGACGCGAAATCGCGGCCGAACAGCGGATATTCGACCGGCCGGTCGCCGCTCGCGACGCCGAGCATCAGGCGGCCGCCGCTCAGTTCCTGGATCGTCGCGGCCGATTTCAGCGTCAGCAGCGGCTCGCGCAGCGGCAGCACGACGGCTGCCGTGCCGAGCAGGATGTCGTTCGTGATGCCGGCGAGGTAGCCGAGATACGAGAACGTTTCGAACACCTGCGCGGCGTCGCCGAACGACGGGTCGTATACCGGCACGTCGCGTACCCAGAGCGCGCGGAAGCCGAGCGTGTCGGCCAGTTGCGCGAGCTCCGCGTGGATCTCCAGGTCGGGCACGCCGGGGCGGCGGCCCTGGTGCTGGCGCTTCGCGTCGCCGGCCGGCGACCAGTCGTTGTCGAGCGGCAGTTCGATGCCGACGCTGAAGCCGCCGTCGGCGAGTTTCTCGAGTGAGGTGGACATGGTCGGGCTCCGTTCAGACCGCGCGCAGGCTGCCTGCGAGGCGGTGGAAATCGAGCGACGGCGCGGTGAAGAACGCGCGCGACGTGCCGGCGGCGAAATCGTCGATGTGCACGACCGTCGCGCGGTCGGCTTCCTGCCACGCGATCGCATAGGTCTCGCCGGCGACGGGCTGCCACGCGTATTCGACTTCCCCCTTCGCGCCCGCGTACGGGCCTTCGGTGATCTCGTAGCGCATGTGGAGGCCGTCCTCGTCGTACGCGTTGAGCGCGGTGAGGCCGTCGTAACGGACTTCGAAAGTCTTGCCGGCGAACGGCGGACGTCGGGTCGATGCGTTCATGCGGGTGAACTCCTGCAAAAAAGTGACGTTCAGTGGGCGAGTTCGACGGGTTCCGCCGTGCGTTCCGGCAGCCCGTGGCGACGGTCGAGGCGGCCGCTCAGCGCGGTGAGCGCGAATGCGCCGAGCGTGACGACGGCGGCGATCCACGGCGTGTGGCCGAGGCCGACGTTCGCGACGATCAGGCCGCCGAGCGACGAGCCGCCGGCCACGCCGAGGTTGAGCGCGGCGATGTTGAAGCCCGAGGCGACGTCGGCGGCGTCCGGCGCGAAGTGGCGCGCCTGCTTGACGACGTACACCTGCAGCCCCGGCACGTTGCCGAACGCGACCGCCCCCCAGGCGAGCATCGTCAGCACCGCGAGCCATTTCACGTGGATCGTGAAGGTCAGCGCGAGCAGCACGATCGCGAGCAGCAGGAAGATCCGCTTGAGCGCCTTCACGGGGCCGACGGCATCCGCGAGCTTGCCGCCCCACACGTTGCCGAACGCGACCGACACGCCGTAGCCGACGAGCACGAGGCTGACCTGCGACGGCGTGAAGCCGGCGATCTGTTCGAGCAGCGGCGCCATGTACGTGAACGCGATCAGCGAGCCGCCGTAGCCGACGGCCGTCATCGCGAAGACGAGCAGCAGGCGCGGCTGGGCCAGCACGCGCAGCTGGCGGGCGAGCGGCGCCGGCGGCGTCCGCGGCAGCCCGCGCGGCACGAAGGCGACTGCGCCGAGGAACGCGACGAGGCCGAACAGCGCGACGATCAGGAACGTCGCGCGCCAGCCGAAGTGCTGGCCGATGAAGGTGCCGAGCGGAATACCGGCGACGAACGCGACGGTCATCCCGCTGAACATCGTCGCGATCGCGCTCGCGGCCTTGTCCTTCGGCACGAGCGTCGTCGCGATGATCGAGCCGACCGAGAAGAACACGCCGTGCGCGAGGCCGGTGAGGACGCGCGCGACGATCAGCGATTCGTAGCCCGGTGCCTGCCAGGCGACGAGGTTGCCGACGGTGAAGAGGGCCATCAGCCCGGCGAGCAGCGTCTTGCGCGGCACGCGGCCGGTGAGCGCGGTGAGCAGCGGCGCGCCGATGGCGACGCTCAGGGCATAGAGGCTGACGAGCAGGCCGGCCGACGGCAGGCTGACGCCGAGATCGGCGCCGATCGTCGGGATCAGCCCGACGATCACGAACTCGGTCGTGCCGATGGCAAACGCGCTGATGGTCAGCGCAAGCAGGGCGAGTGGCATGGTGGATCCTGGTTCCGGTAAGGATGGATCGCAGTGTGCCGACTTTACTTTTGCGGAAAAACTGGTCTATAAACCAAATTGTTTTGATTTCAGATCAACAATGAAGATCACGCTCGACGAACTCCAGGCCTTTGCCGCCGTGGTCGACACCGGCTCGATCACCGCCGCGTCCCGGCAGCTCGACCTCACCGTGTCGGCGACGAGCCGCACGCTCGCGCGGCTCGAGGAGAAGCTGAAGACCACGCTGCTGCGCCGGACCACGCGCCGGCTCGAACTGACCGAGGAGGGGCGTGCGTTCCTGCAGGATGCGCGCGCGATCATCGAATCGGTCGAGAATGCGGAGGAGCAGATGCTCGCGCGGCGCGAGATGCCGTCCGGGCGCCTGCGCGTCGACGCCGCGACGCCGTTCATGCTGCACGTGATCGTGCCGCTCGTGCGCGGCTACCGCGCACGCTTCCCGAAGGTCGAGCTGGAGCTGAACAGCAACGAGGGCATCATCGACCTGCTGGAGCGGCGTACCGACGTCGCGATCCGGATCGGCCGGTTGAAGGATTCGACGCTGCACAGCCGGCGCATCGGCAACAGCCGGCTGCGCATTCTGGCGAGCCCCGCCTATATCGAAGCGCACGGCCAGCCGCGCAAGGTCGAGGAGCTCGCCAGGCACGCGCTGCTCGGCTTCACGCAGCCCGAGTCGTTGAACGTGTGGCCGATCCTCGGCGCCGACGGCGAAGCGTGCCGCATCGAGCCGGACGTCAGTTCGTCGAGCGGCGAGACGCTGCGGCAGCTCGCGCTGGAGGGCGCGGGCGTCGTCTGCCTGTCGGATTTCATGACCGCGCAGGATCGCGAGGCGGGGCGGCTCGTGCAGGTGCTCGCGCGTCAGACGCTCGAGGTCGAGCAGCCGATCCATGCGGTGTATTACCGCAATACCGCGATCTCGTCGCGGATTGCGTCGTTCGTCGACTACATGATCGAGGTGCTGGGCGGCAGCAACGGCGGCGGCGGGACGCCGACGCGGCGCAAGGCCGCGTGGCTGGAGCCGCAGTAGCGGCGCCTCGCGGACGGGAAGACGGCGGGCGCCGCCCCCGTTGATCCGGCGAGCCGCGCGGGCGGCACGCCGTCATGCGGCCGTTACGCCTCTTCGGCCCAGGACATCCCGTCGCGCGCGAGCAGCGCCGACGAAGCGGCCGGACCGAACGTGCCGGCCGTATAGAGGCGCGGCCGGTCGCCGAGCTGCTTCCAGCCGTCGAGAATCGGCTCGACCCACGTCCACGCGGCTTCGAGCTCGTCGCGACGCATGAAGTGCGTGAGGCGGCCGCGGATCACGTCGATCAGCAGCCGTTCGTACGCTTCCGCGCGCCGCTCCGGAATCGCCTGCTGCAGGTCGAGGTTCAGGTTGACCGGCACCATGTTCATCCCGCTGCCCGGTTCCTTCGCGAGCATCTGCAGCTGGATCGACTCTTCCGGCTGGAGCTGGATCACGAGGCGGTTACCGTAATGGCGCGGGCCGTTCGGGATGATCGAGAACGGCATGTCGGCGAACTCGACCACGATTTCCGACTGGCGGCGCTGCAGCCGCTTGCCGGTGCGCAGGAAGAACGGCACGTTCGCCCAGCGCCAGTTGTTGATGTGCGCGCGCAGCGCGACGAAGGTTTCCGCGCGGCTGTCCGCCGGCACGTTGTCTTCCTCGAGGTAACCCTTCACCGGCTGGCCGTCGACCGCGCCGGCCGTGTACTGGCCGCGCACCGTGTCGCGCGCGACGTCCGACAGCGACATCGGCCGCAGCGAGCGCAGTACCTTCAGCTTCTCGTCGCGCACCGCGTCCGGGTCGAGCGACACGGGCGGCTCCATCGCGACGATGCACAGCAGCTGCAGCAGGTGGTTCTGCACCATGTCGCGCAGCGCGCCCGTATGGTCGTAGAAGCCCGCGCGGCTGCCGACGCCGACCGTCTCCGCCACCGTGATCTGCACGCTGCGGATGTTCGGCGCCTGCCACAGCGGCCCGAAGATCGGGTTGCCGAAGCGCAGGACCATCAGGTTCTGCACGGTTTCCTTGCCGAGATAGTGGTCGATCCGATAGATCTGCGATTCCTCGAAGTGCTTGCCGACCGCATTGTTGATCGCCTTCGCGGACGCAAGATCGTGGCCCAGCGGTTTTTCGAGGACGACGCGCGAGCGCGCGTCGACCAGGTGCGCGGCCGACAGGTTGTCGCAGATCGTCGTGAACAGCTCCGGCGACGTCGACAGGTAGAACACGCGGATCGCCTCGCCGCGCGCCGCTTCGGCGAGGCGCTGGTAGTCGTCGGGCGCGTTCACGTCGATCAGCACGTACTTGAAGAGATCGAGGAAGCGGCTCCACGCGTCGGCGTCGAACGCCTTCGCGTCGATGAACGGGCGCGACTGCTCGTCCATGAACTTGCGATAGCCGTCGATGCCCCAGTCGCGGCGGCCGACGGCGATGATGCGCGTCTCGGGCGGAAGATTGCAGTGCAGGTGCGCCATGTACAGCGCGGGCAACAGCTTGCGGGCGGCCAGGTCGCCACCGCCGCCGAAGATGATCATGTCGACGGGCCGGTCGGCCGCGGTCTGGGTAGGCTGATTCGTCATGGGAGGTTCGCGGTTTGAAGCGGTGAACGTGAAACGAACGTCGAGGGCGCCGGGCGCCGGCACGGCAAAACCCTAATAGTGCACGGTTTTGATGGATCGCGTGTGCGTTCGCCCGGATGTAACAGCGCTTGCGTTCCGGATGAAGGCTTGATTATGATTGAGTGCTCACTCATTAAAGGAATCGAACGTGGCTCGACCGCGCAGTCCCGACAAGCACGAAGCCATCCTCGCCGCCGCCGCCCGCGCGCTCGCCGAGGACGGCGCCACTGCGACCACCGCGCGCATCGCGCGGCTCGCCGGCGTGGCGGAAGGCACGGTGTTCACGTACTTCGAGACCAAGGATGCGTTGCTGAACGCGCTGTACCTGAGCCTGAAGGCCGACATGCGCGAAGCGATGATGACCGGATTTCCGGAACACGCGCCGGTCGAGCAGGCCGTGCGGCATGCGTGGAACGGCTATGTGTCGTGGGGCGTCGCGAATCCGGACGGGCGGCGCGCGCTGCAGCAGCTCGGCGTGAGCGGGCGCATCGACGACGCGCATCGCGCGGCCGGCGCCGAAGGCTTCGGCGGGATCAGCACGCTGCTGCGCGAGCAGGTTGCCGCGTCGGGCGCGCTGAACCGCGACGAAGCGCATGCGTTCTGCGCGGCATTGTTTACGTCGATCGCGGAAACGGCGATGGAGTCGATCGCGCGCGATCCGGCACGGGCGGATGCCTATCGGGAAGCCGGGTTTCGTGCGTTGTGGGCCGTGCTGCACGCGGTGTGAGTGAAGGATTGCCGTCGTGGCGGCGCGTGCGGTTGCGCGTGTCGCGGCGGCGGCCGGCGGTGCGTTTCGGGCAGGGTGATGCAGGTCATGAAGGACCGAATCGTCGCCCTTATTAATGAGTGAGTAATCATTCATTTTTGTGATTTCACCACGATCAAGGAGTGGAACATGTCGAAAGTCTGGTTGGTAACGGGGGCCGCGCGCGGCCTGGGGCGAGCGATTTCGGAAGCGGTGCTCGCGGCGGGCGACCGGCTGGTGGCCGGCGCCCGCGATCCGGCGCGGCTGGCCGATCTGGCCGAGCGGTACGGCGACCGGCTGCTGACGGTCGCACTCGACGTCACCGACGAAGCGGCGGCCGCGCAGGCCGTCGCGGCCGCACAGGCGGCGTTCGGCCGTATCGACGTGCTGGTGAACAACGCGGGTTACGGCCATACGGCGCCATTCGAGCAGATGGGCACCGACGACTTCCGCGATCAGATCGAAACGAACCTGTTCGGCGTGATCAACCTGACGCGCGTCGTGCTGCCGACGCTGCGTGCGCAGCGTGCGGGGCACATCTTCCAGGTGTCGTCGGTCGGCGGGCGCACGTCGACGCCCGGGTTGTCCGCGTACCAGGCCGCGAAGTGGGCGGTCGGCGGGTTCAGCGACGTGCTCGCGAAGGAAGTCGCGCCGTTCGGCGTGCGCGTGTGCACGCTCGAACCGGGCGGGATGCGTACCGAATGGGCCGCGCAGGCGAAGCGCGACATCGACGAGCTGCTGCCCGATTACCAGCCGTCGGTCGGGAAGATTCTCGAGCTGCTCGGCACGTATGGCGGCCACGAGGTCGGCGACCCCGCGCGGATCGCGGCGCTGATCGTCGAGTTGTCGCGCCGCGACGATGTGCCGCTGCGTCTGCTGCTCGGCGGCGATGCGCTGTACGTGTGCGAGCAGGCGGAAACGCAGCGCGCGGAAGAGGCGGCGCGGTGGCGCGATGCGACGCTGTCGACGATGTTTCCGGATGCCAGGCTGCCCGACGGGCTCGATGCGCTGAAGGCGGTCGACTGAGCGATGCCGCGGGGGGCTGCACGGCTGTTCGCATCGTGCGGCATGGAGGTTGTGCCGGTGACGGGGGGAGAGGACGGCCGGGCCCATGCCCGTATTAACCCTGATCAACAAATCTTATCGCGGTGAAAAATTCCGCATCTTATTGAATCGATATCGGCTCGATATAGTGGCTCGCTTTCCCGCACGCGGCCCCCGCATGCGGCTGACACGCTGACATCAGCAGGAGCCCTCTTGATGACCACCGATACCCGATTCACCGAAATCGAGGATCTGATGCCCGCCGCCGGCGGGCTGCGCGAGATCCGTCACCACATCCATCACCATCCCGAACTCGCGTACGAAGAGCACGACACCGCCGCGCTCGTCGCGGACAAGCTCGAGCAATGGGGCTGGCAGGTGACGCGCGGAGTCGGCAAGACGGGGGTGGTCGGCACGCTGCGCGTGGGCGACGGGACGCGCAGCATCGGCATTCGCGCCGACATGGATGCGCTGCCGATCGTCGAGGCGACCGGCCTGCCGTATGCGAGCGGCACGCACGGCAAGATGCACGCCTGCGGCCACGACGGCCACACGACGATGCTGCTCGGCGCCGCGCAGCATCTCGCGAAGACGCGCAACTTCTCGGGCACCGTGCACCTGTATTTCCAGCCGGCGGAAGAGCACGGCGTCGACAGCGGCGCGAAGAAGATGATCGACGACGGCCTGTTCGAGCGCTTCCCGTGCGACGCCGTGTTCGGCATGCACAACCATCCGGGCGCGGCGCCCGGCGTGTTCCTCACGCGGCGCGGCCCGTTCATGTCGGCCGGCGACAAGGCGATCATCACGATCGAGGGCGTCGGCGGCCACGCGGCGCGGCCGCACCTGACGGTCGACCCGGTGGTCGTCGCGGCGAGCATCGTGATGGCGCTGCAGACGATCGTCGCGCGCAACGTCGACCCGGCGCAGCCGGCGGTCGTCACGGTCGGCTCGATGCACGCCGGCACTGCGAACAACGTGATCCCGAACGGCGCGCGCCTCGAACTCAGCGTGCGCTCGTTCAGCCCCGATGTCCGCGCGCTGCTCAAGCGCCGCATCACCGAGCTGGCCGAAACGCAGGCCGCGAGCTACGGCGCGACGGCCAATGTCGAGTACATCGAAGGCTACCCGGTCGTCGTCAATACGGATGCCGAAACGGATTTCGCCGCGCGAGTCGCGCGCGAACTGGTCGGTGACGCGCAGGTGGTCGAGCAGACCGACCTGCTGATGGGCAGCGAGGATTTCGCGTTCATGCTGCAGCGGCGGCCGGGCTCGTTCGTGCGGCTCGGCAACGGCGAAGGCGAGGACGGCTGCATGGTGCACAACCCGAAGTACGACTTCAACGACCGGAACCTGCCGATCGGTGCGGCGTACTGGACGCGTCTCGTCGAGCGTTACCTCGGGCAGTGATCGCAGCGGCGCGCGGCCGGCGCTTCCGGCCGCATTGAGAAGAGGCGACAACGATGCAGAAAGACCATCTCGCGCTGCACCCCGCATCGGCGGGGACCGCCGAAACCGGCATGCCCGGCGCGCGTGCCGTCGCGCGGCGCGGCGCGATCGCCGCGGCCGTGATCGGCAACTGGCTGGAGTTCTTCGATTTCACCGTGTACGGCTTCTTCGCGGTGCTGATCGGCAAGCTGTTCTTCCCGTCGAGCGACTCGACCACGTCGCTACTGCTGTCGGTCGCGACGTTCGCGGCCGGCTTCTTCACGCGGCCGCTCGGCAGCATCGTGCTCGGCATCCATGCGGACCGCAAGGGGCGCAAGGCGGCGCTGAACCTGACGATCATGCTGATGGCGCTCGGCACCGGCCTGATCGCGATCGCGCCGACCTATGCGCAGGTCGGCGTGGCCGCGCCGCTGCTCGTCGTGTTCGCGCGGCTGCTGCAGGGCTTCTCGCAGGGCGGCGAATTCGGCGCGGCGACCACGACGCTGCTCGAACACGGCGGCACGTCGCGCCGAGCGTTCCGCGCGAGCTGGCAGCTGGCGACGCAGGGCGGCGCCGCGCTGATGGGCTCGGGCTTCGCGGCGCTGCTGTCGAACACGATGACGAAGGACGCGCTGGAAAGCTGGGGCTGGCGGCTGCCGTTCCTCGTCGGCGTGCTGATCGCGCCGGTCGGCATGTACCTGCGCCGCCGGCTCGCGGACGACGCGCCCGGCGACCGTCATCACGGAATCGAGCGCGGCGTGCTGCACGCGCTGTTCTCGAAGCACGCGCGCACCGTGCTGCTGCTGATGCTCACGGTGATGGGCGGCACGGTGTCGACCTACATCCTGACGTTCTACATGCCGACCTACGCGATCCACACGCTCGGCCTGCCGATGAAGCTGTCGATGTTCGTCGGCGTCGCGTCGGGCTGCGTGATGCTGGTCACGTGCCCGCTGTTCGGCTGGCTGTCGGACCGGCTCGGCAGCCGGCGCCTGCCGATCTTCGTCGGCCGCGGCGTGCTGGTCGTGCTGCTGTTCCCGGCGTTCTGGCTGATGAACCATCACCCGACGCTGTCGGTGATCCTGCCGCTGACCGCGCTGATGCTGCTGTTCTATTCGCTTGGCTCGGCGTCGGAAATGGCCTTGATGTGCGAATCGCTGCCGCGCCACGTGCGCGCGACCGGCATCTCGATCGCGTATGCGCTCGCGGTGACGATCTTCGGCGGCACCGCGCAGCTGATCGCGACCTGGCTCGTGAAGACGACCGGCAGCAAGCTCGCGCCGGCCGGCTACGTGGCCGCGTGCGTGGTGCTGTCGCTGATCGCGGTCGCGATGCTGCGCGAGACGGCCGGGGAGTCGCTGGACTGACGCGCGACGCGGGCGGCGGGGCGGTGCCGCGCGCTTACCGCCCGCGCACCATCCTCAGGTACGACGCGAGCATCGCCGCGAGTTCCTGCGCGGCCGGCGTCAGCGGCACGGCCGCGCGCTGCAGCAGGCAGATGTCCTGCGCTTCGGCCTGCTCGCGCACGGGCACTTTCGCGAGCGCGCCGGCGAACGGCCCGTGCCGCGTGATCGCTTCGGTTTCGAGCGCGAGGGAGTCGGTCTGCGTGACGATCTGCAGCGTCTCGAACATCCCTTCGACGGTGGCGAGCACCTTCGGCGGCGGCTGGCCGTGCGCGTCGAAGTACGCGAGCAGGCGGTTCACGACCGGGTCGGCGCTCAGGTTCGGCGAGCGCGTGGACACCCACGGGTAGCCGGCCAGCTCGGCGAGCGATTGCGCGTGCATCGCCGGATGCCCGCGGCGGCAGACGACCACCGGCGCCGACGCACGCAGCGGCGTCACCGCGAGATCGGTCGTGTCGGTCTGCTTCGCGACCAGCGCGATCGCGAAATCGACCGCGCTTTCCCGCAACCAGCCGACCATCATCCGCGACGTGCCGGTGCGCAGGTGCACGTCGACCTTGTCGAAGCGCGCGCGAAACGCGCTCAGCACCGGCGCGAACGCGTCGATCAGCGGCTCGGTCGCGAGCCCGAGCGTGACGGTGCCTTCGTACGCGCCGCTCAACTGGCGGATTTCCCGTTCGACCTGTTCGCATTCACCGAGGATCGCGCCGGAGCGCGCGAGCAGGCGCTGGCCGACGGCCGTCGGCACGATGCCGCGATTGGTGCGCGTGAACAGCGTCGCGCCGAGCGTGGCCTCGAGGCTCTGCAGCTGCTGCGTGACGCCGCTTTGCGCGAGATCGAGCGCGCGTGCGGCGGCGCGCAGGCTGCCGTGCTCGACGACGGCCTGGAAGATGCGGAGCTGGGACAGCGTGAACGCCATGGATGCGCGCGAGGCCGGTGATCGGAAATACCGATCATGATAAGGCAGGCGATGGTTTCGGCGGCGGCCCGTGCCGCCTACGATCGCAGGCAGTCCGGCTGATGCCGCTTGTTTCGCTTGTTTCTCTTCCTGCCCTCCGTCGACCATGAAACGTTTCCTCGTCCCGCTCGTTTCCCTGTGCGTCGGCCTGGCCGCCACGTCCGCGTCCGCGCTCGACGCGCACGTCGTGCGGCTCGGCATCGATCCGACCTATCCGCCGATGGATGCGAAGGCGCCCGACGGCAGCCTGAAGGGCTTCGACGTCGATCTCGGCAACGAGATCTGCCGCCGCGCGCAGTTGCGCTGCCAGTGGGTCGAACTCGAATTCTCCGGGATGATCCCGGCGCTGCAGGCGCGCAAGATCGACGCGATCCTGTCGTCGATGGCGATCACGGCGAAGCGCGAGAAGCAGATCCTGTTCTCGTCGAAGCTGTTCCGCTTCAAGTCGCGGCTCGTCGCGCGGCCGGGCCTCGGGCTCGGCGGCACGGCCGCGTCGCTGGCGGGCAAGCGCGTCGGCGTGCAGTCGGGCACCCAGTTCGAATCGTGGGCGCTCGCGCACTGGGCGACGGCCGGCGTGAGCGTGGTGCCGTACAAGAGCCAGGACGACGTGTTCGCCGATCTCGGGAACGGCCGTCTCGACGCGGCGCTGCTCGGCACGGTGGAGGCCGACTACGGGTTCCTGCGCCAGCCGCGCGGCAAGGGCTTCGCGTTCGTCGGCGCGCCGCTCGACATGGGCGATCGCGGCGTCGGCATCGGCATGCGGCAAGCCGATACGGCGCTGAAGGCGTCGATCGACGGCGCGATCGCGTCGATGCTGAAGGACGGCACCTACGACCGGATCGCGAAGCAGTACTTCGATTTCAACCCGTACGGCGACTGAGCGCCGCGCAGGCCCGTTGCCACGATCCCTCCGATGCCCCCGTTTTCATCCGTTCGAGACCATCGATGCAGATTCGCACCACGCCGCTCCTGTCGCCGTCGATCGGCACGCAGCGCACGCTGACGAGCTTTCATTTCGGGCCGGCCGACACCGGCCGCAAGATCTACCTGCAGGCCGCGCTGCACGCGGACGAGACGCCCGCGATGCTCGCGGCGTTCGTGCTGAAGCAGCGCCTCGCGCAGCTCGATGCCGACGGCCGGCTCGCGGCCGAGATCGTGCTCGTGCCGGTGTCGAACCCGGTCGGCCTCAATCATCATCTGCTCGGGCAGTTCATCGGCCGGTTCGACCTGGCGAGCGGCCGCAACTTCAATCGCGGCTTCATGCCGCTCGCGGAGATCGCCGCGCAAGCGCGCGACCGCCTCGGCGACGACGGCGTGCGCAATCGCGCGATCGTGCGCGAATGCGTCGGCGCGGCGCTCGACGCCGTCGAACCGCGTACCGAATTCGACGCGTTGCAGCTTGCGCTGCTGAAGCTGTCGCACGACGCCGAGGTCGTGATCGACCTGCATTGTTCGCTCGAAGCGGTGATGCACGTGTACACGAGCGACACTGCATGGCCGGAGATCGAGCCGCTGGCGCGTTATCTCGGGGCGGAGGCGTCGCTGCTCGCCGAGGATTCGGGCGGACAGGCGTTCGACGATGCGCATCACCTGCTGTGGGCGGGGTTGCGCCAGCATCTGCCGGAAGGCACGCCGATGGCGGCCGGCACGGTGGCCGTGACGGTCGAGTGCCGCGGCCAGCGCGACGTGACGTACGAATACGCGCAACGCGATGCCGACGCGCTCGTCGACTATCTCGTCTGGCGCGGCGCGGTGCACGGCGAACGCACGCCGTTGCCGCCGCTGGCCGCGCCCGCCACGCCGCTCGCGGGCAGCGAACAGTTCTACGCGCCGGTCAGCGGGATCCTCGTGCATCGTGCGGCGATCGGCGCGACGATCCGCGCGGGCGAGCCGCTGTTCGACATCGTCGATCCGCTGACCGATGCGATCACGACGATCTCGAGCGCGACCGACGGCGTGTTCTACATGCGGCGCGCGATCCGCTTCGTGACGGCCGGCGCGCCGCTTGGCCGCGTGACGGGCACGGTGCCGGTGCGCACGGGGATGCTGCTCGGCGCGTGAGCGCGGCGCCGGACGCGCGGCGGTTCGATCGCGGCCTGCGCCGGGCCGGCCGCGAGGCGAGGGCCGGCGCGGCCGGTGCGGCCGGTCACGGCTCGCCGCGATGCGCGGCGGCACGTTTGCCCGCCCGGCCGCGCGCGATTGTCTTGCCGCTGCGCGCGCCCGCGTTCGAGAACATCTTCATCTCCTGCAGGATGCCGCGCAGCAACGTATCGGCCGCGACGCCGAGCGTCCGTCCCGCCTTGACCAGCAGCCGCGCGTTGGCCGCCTCGAGCAACGGATGCGCGACGGGCACGGCGACGAGCTCGCCTGCCGCCAGTTCCTGATACGCAGCGAAGGCGGCGAGCAGCGTGACGCCGTCGTTGCGCTTCACGAAGTGGCGCAGCACGGCGAGCGAGTTGGTGGTGAGCGTCGGGTGGAGGTGGATGTTCTCCGCGTAGGCAAGCATCTGCACGGCCTGTCCGAGACCGAACGCGGGCGGCATCAGCGCGAGCGGATACCCGGCGAGTTCGCGTACCGCGACGGGGCGGCCGCGCACGGCGAGCGGGTGCCCGGGATGGACGAGCGCCACCACCGGCTGCGACGCGGTGGCGACGTACTCGATATCCGGATGCGCCGGCGGGTTGTAGGCCAGGCCGATATGCGCGCGGCTTTCGGCGACTTCCTGCAGCAACGTGCTGACCGGCAGGAGATCGACGGTGACGTCGAGCTTCGGATAGCGCGCGCAGAAATCGGTGAGTACCTCGTCCATCAGGCAGTCGATATAGCCTTCGCTGGCCACGATGCGGATCTGGCCGTGCTGCAGCCCGCGAAGCGCCTGCAGGCGGTCTTCGAAGAGTTCCTGCTGGGAACGGCAGCCGCGCCAGTATTCGAGCAGGTGTGCGGCGGCCTCGGTCGGCTGCACGCCGCGCGGCTGGCGCTCGAACAGCGGGGCGCCGATTTCTTCCTCGAGCAGGCGGATCTGCCGCGTGATGACGGACGGCGACGTGTTGATGCTGTCGGCCGCGCCACGGATGGAACCGTGCGTCAGGACTTCGTGGAAATAGCGCAGGCGGCGCTGGTTCAGTTCGCGCATGGTGTCGGTCCGTGTGCCTTCGAAGTGTTGCTCGTTGAGCAACGATAACTCGCATAGGTTGCTATTGCGCCGCTTTTTCGTCTCCTCGACGATTCGAACAGCGTTGAACATCGTTGCGGGATTCGAAGCAATAGGCCCTAAAGGAGAGCGCATGTCCGCCATTCCATCCCCTCAAGACCCGGTCGCGCCCGGCAGCCCGGCGCATCAGGCCCTCTACCGCAAGCTGAACTGGCGCCTGCTGCCGTTCCTGCTGCTCTGCTACACCTTCGCGTATCTCGATCGCGTGAATATCGGGTTCGCGAAGCTCGCGATGCAGAGCGACCTGGGTATCTCCGATGCGGTGTACGGACTGGGCGCGGGCATCTTCTTTCTCGGCTACGTCCTGTTCGAGATCCCGAGCAACCTGCTGCTGCCGCGGATCGGCGCGCGCAAGACCATCAGCCGGATCATGGTGCTGTGGGGCCTGACCTCGGCCGGCATGATGTTCGTCCACGACGAGACCACGTTCTACGCGATGCGCTTCCTGCTCGGCGTGTTCGAGGCCGGCTTCGCGCCGGGAATGATCTTTTACCTGACGTACTGGTATGGCCAGCGCCGGATGGCCGGCGTGATGGCGGTCGTCATGCTCGCCGGCCCGATCGGCGGCGCGTTCGGCTCGCCGCTGTCGGCGTGGCTGATGACCGGGCTGTCCGGTGCCCACGGCCTGGCCGGCTGGCAGTGGATGTTCGTCGTCGAAGGCCTGCCGTGCGTGCTGTTCGGCGTGCTCGCGCTCAAGGTGCTGTCCGACCGGCCGGCCGATGCGAAATGGCTGACCGACGACGAGAAGCGGCTGCTCGCCGCCGAGCTGCACACCACCGATGCGGGCCATCACTCGTTCGGGCAGGTGGCGCGCGATCCGCGCGTGTACCTGCTGGCGTTTGCCTACTTCACGATCATCTGCGGGATCTACGCGGTGAGTTTCTGGCTGCCGTCGATCATCAAGGCCGACGGCGTGACCGACACGATGCAGATCGGGCTGTACTCGATGATTCCGTACGTGTGCGCCGCGATCGCGATGGTCGTCATCGGCCGCCGGTCGGACCGTCGCGGCGAGCGCCGTTTCCACAGCGCGGTGCCGGCCCTGATCGGCGCGATCGCGCTGGCCGTGGCGACGACGGCCAACGGCAATCTTGCCGTCTCGCTGGTCGGCATGACGATCGCCACGTCGATGATCTGGGCCGCGTACACGGTGTTCTGGGCGATTCCGTCGCAATACCTGAAGGGCGACGCCGCGGCGGGCGGCATCGCGTTGATCAACACGATCGGCCTGATCGGCGGCTTCCTGAGCCCGACCATCATCGGTGCGATCCATTCGGCGACCGGCAGCATGGCCGCGGGACTGCTGGTCATGGTCGCACTGCTCGTCGCCGGTGCCGCGGTACTCGTGGCGAACCGGCTTCCCGCATCCCGCGACGCGCTGGCGACAGCCTGACGTCACGGGCCCGCGGGCATTCCAATATCCAGCGCGCCGTCGCCCGCCGGCCCTGACGGCGGGGTGCCGGCGCCTTGACGGCCTTTTCCGGAGACACATTTTTGAACACGCGCATCCTGATCGCCGGTTTCCAGCATGAAACCAATACGTTTGCACCGTCGAAAGCCGCATACGCCAACTTTGAGCGGGGCGAAGGCTTCCCGGCCATGGTGCGCGGCGAGGACGTGCTCGCGCTGCGCGACGTCAATATTCCCGCCGGCGGCTTCATCGCCGCGGCCGAACGGCGTGGCTGGACCTTGCTGCCGGTCATCTGGGCGGGCGCAAGCCCGTCGGCGCACGTGACCGAGGACGCGTTCGAGCGCATTGCCGGAGAAATCGTCGCGGCGGTTCGCCGCGGAGGCTACGACGCGGTGTACCTCGACCTGCACGGCGCGATGGTCGCCGAGCATACCGACGACGGCGAAGGCACGTTGCTCGAGCGCGTGCGCGCGGCGGTCGGCCCGGACGTGCCGGTGGTCGCGTCGCTCGACCTGCATGCCAACGTCACCGCGCGGATGCTGCGCGAGGCCGATGCGCTGGTCGCCTTTCGTACCTATCCGCACGTCGACATGGCCGAGACCGGCGCGCGCGCGGCCGCGCTGCTCGAGCGCCTGTTCGACGCGCGGGCGGGCCGCCGCCCGCTGCATCGCGCCGCGCGCCGGCTGCCGTTCCTGATTCCGATCAACGGCATGTGCACGCTGCTCGAACCTGCGCGCGGCATGTATGCGCGGCTCGCGGCGCTGGAGACCGGGGCCGTGGCGTCGCTGTCGTTCGCGCCGGGCTTTCCGGCGGCCGATTTCCCCGAATGCGGCCCGGTCATCTGGGGCTACGGCGACGACGCCGCGTCGGCCGAGGCGGCCGTGCAGGCGCTCCACGACAAGATGCTGGCGGACGAAGCCGCGTGGCAGGTGCCGTTCCTGTCGCCCGACGATGCCGTGCGCGAGGCCATGCGGCTGTCCGAGGGGGCCGGCAAGCCGGTCGTCATCGCCGATACGCAGGACAATCCCGGCGCGGGCGGCGACTCGAACACGACGGGCATGCTGCGGGCGTTGCTGCGCAACGGCGCGAAAGATGCCGCGATCGGCTTGATCTGGGACCCGGCGGCCGCGGCCGCGGCCCATCGCGCCGGTGTCGGCGCGTTCATCGACGTGGCGCTCGGCGGCGTCTCCGGCGTGCCCGGCGACGCGCCGCACCACGCGCGTTTCGAGGTCGTGCACCTGTCCGACGGGGTATGCCGGTATGACGGCCCGATGATGAACGGCATGCGCGCGGATGTCGGCCCGGTCGCGTGCCTGCGGATCGACGGCGTGCTGATCGTGGTGAGCAGCGGCAAGGCGCAGATGCTCGACCGCAATCTCTATCGCGTGGGCGGGGTCGAGCCGGAATCGATGAAGATCCTCGTCAACAAGAGCTCGGTGCACTTCCGCGCCGATTTCCAGGATATCGCCGAGGCGGTGCTGGTCGCCACGGCGCCTGGCCCGATGACGGCCGATCCGGCCGAGTTGCCGTGGACCCGGCTGACGCCGGGAATCCGCATGAAGCCGACGGGAAAGGCGTTCGCCGGCAACGGCTGACGCGCGGCCGGCCGCTCAGCCGCGCCGCGCGACCAGTTCCGATACCGTCTGCGCGGCCTGCTGCAGCGGCCCGAGAAACTCCTTCACCATCTGTTTCGCGGTGTGCCGCTGCGCGTTGCCGCTGATGTTCATCGCCGCGATGATCTGCCCGCGCCGGTTGCGGATCGGCGCGGACAGCGACATCAGGCCCACTTCGAGTTCCTGGTCGACCACGGCCCAGCCCTGCTGGCGCACCTGCGCGATCGTTGCCTTCAGTTCGCCGAGATCCGTGATCGTGCGCGGCGTATGCGCGCGGATGCTGCTCTGCGCGAGCGTTTCGTCGAGCGCCGCGTCGTCGAGCGCGGACAGCAGCACGCGGCCCATCGACGTGCAGTACGCGGGCAGCCGGCTGCCGATCGACAGGTTGATCGTCATGATCTTGTGCGTCGGCACGCGCAGCACGTAGACGATCTCGGTGCGGTCGAGCACCGCGGCCGAGCAGCTTTCGTGGATCTGCGCGGACAATTGCTCCATCACCGGATCGGCGAGATTCCAGAACGGCATCGACGTGAGGTACGCGAAGCCGAGCTCGAGGATTTTCGGCGTGAGCCGGAACAGCCGGCCGTCGGCCTCGACATAGCCGAGCGTCTGCAGCGTGAGCAGGATCCGGCGCGCGCCTGCACGCGTGAGCCCGGTGGCCGACGCGACTTCGGTGAGCGTCTGCTCGGGCCGGGCCGCGTCGAACGCGCGGATGACCGCGAGGCCGCGCGCGAACGACTGCACATAGGAGTCGCCGGGTTTCGTCTGGGTGTCTTCGGTTGTCATGAGCGCCTGGAATATCGTGCAGCCGAGAAGATAGCGCATGGGGCCTGACACGCCAACCGCGCGGCAGGCCGCGCGCTTGACAGGTCGTCCCCGCACTCCCTATGATGCGTTGAACGTTCGATACACGATCTTATGTTCGTATATAGAACATTTAAGCGCATCCCGGCGGGCAATGCAAGGGGCGCGCCCTGTTCATTTCCCAGCTTTCATGGGACCGGAGACACTGATGACCGAAGCTTTTCTGTGTGATGCGATCCGTACGCCGATCGGGCGTTACGGCGGTGCACTGTCCGGCGTGCGCGCCGACGATCTGGGCGCGGTGCCGCTCAAGGCGCTGGTCGAGCGCAACCGCGACGTCGACTGGACGGCGATCGACGACGTGATCTACGGCTGCGCGAACCAGGCCGGCGAGGACAACCGCAACGTCGCACGCATGTCCGCGCTGCTCGCGGGCCTGCCGCAGGGCGTGCCGGGTTCGACGATCAACCGCCTGTGCGGTTCCGGGATGGATGCGGTCGGCGTGGCCGCGCGCGCGATCAAGTCCGGCGAAGCCGCGCTGATGGTCGCGGGCGGCGTCGAGAGCATGACGCGCGCGCCGTTCGTGATGGGCAAGGCCGCCAGCGCGTTCGCGCGCCAGGCCGACATCTTCGATACGACGATCGGCTGGCGTTTCGTCAATCCGCTGATGAAACAGCTGTACGGCGTCGACTCGATGCCGGAAACCGCCGAGAACGTCGCGGTCGACTACCACGTCAGCCGCGCGGATCAGGACCTGTTCGCGCTGCGCAGCCAGCAGAAGGCCGCGCGTGCGCAGCAGGACGGCACGCTGGCCGAGGAGATCGTGTCGGTCACGATCCCGCAGAAGAAGGGCGATCCGGTGGTCGTGTCGCGCGACGAGCATCCGCGTGAAACGTCGCTCGACACGCTCGCGAAGCTGAAGGGCGTCGTGCGCCCGGACGGCTCGGTGACGGCCGGCAACGCGTCGGGCGTCAACGACGGCGCCGCCGCGCTGCTGCTCGCGAACGAGGAAACCGCGAAGCGCTTCGGCCTGACGCCGCGGGCACGCGTGCTGGGTATCGCGACGGCCGGGGTGGCGCCGCGCGTGATGGGCATCGGCCCGGCGCCGGCCACGCAGAAGCTGCTCGCGCGGCTCGGGATGACGATCGACCAGTTCGACGTGATCGAGCTGAACGAGGCGTTCGCGTCGCAGGGCCTCGCGGTGCTGCGCATGCTGGGCGTCGCCGACGACGATCCCCGCGTGAACCCGAACGGCGGCGCGATCGCGCTCGGCCACCCGCTCGGCGCGTCGGGCGCGCGTCTCGTGACGACCGCGATGTACCAGTTGCATCGCACGAACGGCCGCTTCGCGCTGTGCACGATGTGCATCGGCGTCGGCCAGGGCATCGCGATCGCGATCGAACGCGTCTGATCGGTATGACGCGGTGACGCGGCCGGCCATGCGCCGCGTCACTGTCGTTCCGCTTCGCAACGATGGGCGGCACGAGGAGGCTCGTGCCGCCCATCGTCGTTAACCGCGGAGCTGTTTGATGCGCGCGTCGAGCGCGTCGATCTCGGTGTCCGCGAACACCTCGATGCCGTGCGCGCGCAGCAACGCCGCCGTGACGCCGGCGCCCGCATGCCGCCGGTGCGCGAAATGCCCGTCGTAAATGAACGTGCTGCCGCACGACGGACTGCCGTCGGCGAGGATCGCGAAACGGCAGTCGTGCGCCTGCGCGAGTGCCAGCGCGGTGCGCGCGCCGGATACGAAGGGCGCCGTCACGTCGGCGCCGTTCACGTCGACGATGCGTGCGGTACCCGACAGAACCTGCTGCCCCGATCCGCCTTCGGCGATTTCGGCGGGCGGGCGCGGCACGCCGAGGCCGCCCGCGAGTTCCGGGCAGACCGGCACGAGACGCCCCTCACGCTGCCACCGCGCGAGCGCTTCGTGCGCGGCGGTCTTCGCCGAGCCGTTGTAGCGGACCGGATGGCCGATCACGCACAGGCTGACGAGGATCTTCGGGGCGGCTGGCGGTGGCGGGTCGTGCATCAATGTCGCGCTCCATGGCGGTTAATGGCGGCTGTTGGTCGCTTCTGCAGGGGGGAAATTCCCTGTGCCATCGCGCGTCGGATCATCAGGCCGCCGGTCCTTCCAGATGGAGGTCCTCGGGCTCGAGCGCGTAAAGCTCGGGGTCGGGCGACGGGCTGATCGTGAAGCCGAGCCGCAGGTAGAAGTCGATCGTGTTCCGCGACGGCGTGGCGGACACATACAGGCGGCGCGCGCCCATCGCGCGTGCCTGCCCCTGCGCCGTGCGGTAGAGCTGCTCGCCGAGCCCGCAACCGCGCCAGTCGTGGCTCACGTGCAGGAACTTCAGTTGCAGCATGTCGCGTTGCGGGCCGAGCGGCCGGCTGTCGACGATCACCGCCGCGACGAGCCGTGCACCGTCGAACCTGCCGAGGAACCAGCCGCCGCGATCGTGGCAGTCGAGCAGGATCGGCGTGTAGTGGTCGGCTTCGCCGTCGGGCCAGCCGGCGACGTCGTGGAACTCGGGCACGAGGTGCAGCGTGCCGTCGCGCAGCACGTACAGGTGCTCGATGATCTCGCGCCGGTCGATGGTCCACACGAGCGGCACGTCGTCGCGTGCAAGGAGGCGGGCGGACAGCGCGTCGCGGTCGGCGGCGGTGTGGCGCGTCATGCGGCCACCCGGTGCGCGGCGATCGCGTACATCAGCGGCAGGCGCGGCATGCCGTCGGGCGGCACCATCCGGCGGCCAGCCCGCTCGCGCATGCCGTCGAAGCCCTTCCAGCCGTTCGCATACGGATATTCGTTCAGGCGGTCGATCGCGAGGCCGGCCGACACGAGCGCGTTCACCACGTCGCCGATGCCCCACATGAACTCGTAGCTCGGGTGCGGATTCGTGAAATCGACGATGCCCGGATGATCGTGCCGCGCGCCGAGCCCGGTGCCGGACACCGCGACGTAGTCGCCGACGCCTGCCGGCTCCTCGGTCGCGTCGCGCTGGAAGTAGTCGTAGTGCGGCTGCCAGTGTTCATCGAAAACCAGCGCGAACGGATGGAACTCGACCATCGCGAAGCGGCCGCCCGGCGCGAGCAGCGCGGCGATTCCGCGCGCCCAGACGGTGAGGTCCGACAGCCAGCAGATCGCGCCGTACGACGTGAACACGCGGTCGAAGCGCTCGCCGCGCGCGGCCGCTTCGGGCATCCAGTCGAGCACGTCGGCGCGCTCGAACCGCGCGGGCAGCCCCGCATCGGCCGACAGCTGCCGCGCGAAGCCGATCGCCTCGTCGGCGATGTCGACGCCGGTGGCATCCGCGCCTTCGCGCACGAGGCTCAATGTGTCCTGTCCCGCGTTGCATTGCAGGTGCAGGAGCCGCAGGCCGGCGAGATCGCCGAGCAGCTCTCGTTCTTCCGGAAACAGCGTCGTGCCGCCAGCGCGGAAAAACGCGGCCTGATCGCCTTTATGGCTGTTATGGGCGACCGTCGCCGTATTCCAGGACAGCCGATTCAGTTCATGCAATGCCTTTTTCATCGAATTCGAATTCCGGTGGAATGGAGCAGGATAGGCCATATCGTTTCGCCGTGCGCAATGGATGCCCGCATTGGCACGCCGGGCGGTGCGTTGTGACCGGCGGACACGCGTGCGCGGCGATTATCGCCGGAATATTTGATCGAAATCATGGTAATGGCTGGATTGCATATTTTATGCGCGGCAGGATTAAGGTTTTCTGCCGAATTGCCGACAGCAAGGACGAGAACGTCGTAAAGCGATCAACCGTTTTTCGGCTACTGAGCGTGATTTCAGCGCGGCGCGGACAACCAATCCGCCTTTCGGAGCCTTGCATGCGCAACAACCAGCCCGTTACCCAACAGGAATTCGATTTTCCCGACGACGTCACGCTGATGTCGACGACCGATGCCGACAGCTACATCACGTACGCGAACACGACATTCGCGCAGGTGAGCGGCTATTCGAACGAGGAACTCGTCGGCCAGCCGCACAATGCCGTGCGCCACCCGGACATGCCGCGCGAGGCGTTCGCCGACATGTGGGCGACGCTCAAGCGCGGCGAGCCGTGGACCGCGCTCGTGAAGAACCGCCGCAAGAACGGCGATCACTACTGGGTGCGCGCGAACGCGATTCCGGTGATGCGCAACGGCCAGCCGCAGGGCTACATGTCGGTGCGCACGAAGGCGCCGAGCGACGAGACCGTGGCCGCCGATGCGCTGTATCGCGCGTTTCGCGAAGGCAAGGCCGGCCAGCGCCGCTTCCACAAGGGGCTCGTGATCCGTACCGGGCTGCTGCGCATCGCGTCGCTGCCGCAGACGATGTCGGTGCGCGCGCGTGCATGCGGCGCTGGGCGTGCTGACGCCGGTCGTCGTCGGCACGGGCTGGGCCTGCGGGCTGACCGGCGGCGGGCTCGCGGCGTTCGCCGCGGTGACGGCCGGCGTGGCGGCCGCGGCCGGCTGGTGGCTCGACGCGCAGATCGTGCAACCGGTGAAGCGGTTGCACGAGCAGGCGCTGAACGTCGCGACCGGTGAAAGCCGGCGCGGCGTGCGGATGAACCGCGTCGACGAGATCGGCATGACGCTGCGCACGATCAATCAGCTCGGGCTGATGTTTCGCTGGCTCGTCGACGACGTCAGCGAGCAGGTGCACAACGTGCAGCGCGCGAGCAACGAGATCGCACAGGGCAACAACGACCTGAGCGCGCGCACCGAGCAGGCCGCGTCGAGCGTGCAGCAGACGGCCGCGTCGATGGCCGAGATGACGGCGACCGTGTCGAGCAACGCGGAGACGGCCCTGCAGGCGAACCAGCTGTCGGTGTCGGCGAGCGACGCGGCCGAGCGCGGCGGGCAGGCGGTGAGCGAGGTCGTGACGACGATGAGCGAGATCACCGACAGCTCGCGCAAGATCGCCGACATCATCGGCGTGATCGACGGCATTGCATTCCAGACCAACATCCTCGCGCTGAACGCGGCGGTCGAGGCCGCGCGGGCCGGTGAACAGGGGCGCGGTTTCGCGGTGGTCGCGGGCGAGGTGCGCGCGCTCGCGCAGCGCAGCGCGAACGCGGCGAAGGAGATCAAGACGCTGATCGGCGCGAGCGTCGAGCGCGTGGAATCGGGCGCGCGGATCGTCGACGGCGCGGGCAAGACGATGGAGGATATCGTCACGCAGGTGAAGCGCGTGTCGGACCTGATCGCGGAGATCAGCTCGTCGACGGCCGAGCAGAGCACGGGCGTCGCGCAGGTCGACCAGGCGGTCGTGCATCTGGACAACATCACGCAGCAGAACGCGGCGCTCGTCGAGCAGAGCACGGCGGCATCGGAGAGCCTGAAGCAGCAGGCGACCCGGCTGGTGGATGCGGTGAACGTGTTCCGCTGATGGCCGCAAGCGTGCGCGACGGGCGGATTCGATCGAAGATTTCCGAATGTCGCGCACCCTGCGCATGGCTTTTTTTGCTTCAATCGAAATTCGATAAACGAGAAATATTCGTATTCCGATTTTTCCGGCGGCGCATTAAATGGAATTGGCCGAATCGAAATCAATAATCAGACGAATACCCGTTAAACCGTTGTCCGGCAAGGCTTTTGTTTCATCCATAAACAAACGATTCGGCAAAAACAAGATGATGCAAATTTAATGAATATTTTCCCGAATACACCGTAATGTTTTCGTGGAATTTGCCGAAAGCGCAGGAGCACGGCTCACGCGCATGCGAATCGACAGCAATGCGCGCGGGTCTCGAATCAATCCACAAGCGGGCGCAAGATCCGCCATCCGGAGCTCCTCACCATGCGCAACAACCAGCCCGTCACGCAACGCGAATTCGATTTCCCCGATGACGCGACGCTGATGTCGACGACCGATGCCGACAGCTACATCACGTACGCCAACGCGGCATTCATCCAGGTCAGCGGATTTTCTCCCGACGAAATCGAACGTCAGCCGCACAACGTCGTGCGCCATCCGGACATGCCGAAGGAGGCGTTCGCCGACATGTGGGCGACGCTCAAGGGCGGCGAGCCGTGGACCGCGCTCGTGAAGAATCGCCGCAAGAACGGCGATCACTACTGGGTGCGCGCGAACGCGATTCCGGTGATGCGCAACGGCCAGCCGAAAGGCTATATGTCGGTGCGCACGAAGGCGACGCGCGACGAGATCGCGGCCGCCGAAGCGTTGTATCGCGATTTCCGCGAAGGCAAGGCCGGCAATCGCCGCTTCCACAAGGGGTTGATCGTCCGCACGGGTGTGATGCGCGTTGTTTCGCTGTTCCAGACGATGTCGGTGCGCGCGCGCGTGCATGCGGCGCTGGGCGTGCTGGCGCCGGCCGTCGTCGGCGCCGGCTGGGCCTGCGGGCTGACCGGCGGCGCGCTGGCGGCGTTTGCCGGCGCGGCGGTGGGCGTGACGGCGGTTGCCGGCTGGTGGCTCGATGCGCAGATCGTGCAGCCGCTTCGGCAATTGCGCGACGAGGCGCTGCGCGTCGCGACCGGCGAGAGCCGCAGCAGCGTGCGGATGAACCGCGTCGACGAGATCGGCATGACGCTGCGCACGATCAACCAGCTCGGGCTGATGTTCCGCTGGCTCGTCGACGACGTCAGCGAGCAGGTGCACAACGTGCAGCGCGCGAGCAACGAGATCGCACAGGGCAACAACGACCTGAGCGCACGTACCGAACAGGCCTCGACAAGCGTGCAGCAGACGGCCGCGTCGATGGCCGAGATGACGGCGACCGTGTCGAGCAATGCGGAAACGGCGCTGCAGGCGAACCAGTTGTCGGTGTCGGCGAGCGATGCGGCCGAGCGCGGCGGGCAGGCGGTGAGCGAGGTCGTGACGACGATGAACGACATCACCGCCAGTTCGCGCAAGATCGCCGACATCATCGGCGTGATCGACGGCATCGCGTTCCAGACCAATATCCTCGCGCTGAACGCCGCGGTCGAGGCCGCGCGCGCGGGCGACCAGGGACGCGGTTTCGCGGTGGTGGCGGGCGAGGTGCGCGCACTCGCGCAGCGCAGCGCGAACGCGGCGAAGGAGATCAAGGCGCTGATCGGCGCGAGCGTCGATCGCGTGGAATCGGGCGCGCGGATCGTCGACGGCGCGGGCAAGACGATGGAGGACATCGTCACGCAGGTGAAGCGCGTGTCGGACCTGATCGCGGAGATCAGCTCGTCGACGGCCGAGCAGAGCACGGGCGTCGCGCAGGTCGACCAGGCGGTCGTGCATCTGGACAACATCACGCAGCAGAACGCGGCGCTCGTCGAGCAGAGTGCGGCGGCGTCGGAGAGCCTGAAGCAGCAGGCGGCGCGGCTCGTGGAAGCGGTGAACGTGTTTCGTTGATCGCGGCAGGGAAGGTGACGCGGGCGCGGCGGAGAGGGGCGCCGGCCCGCGTCGGACCGCCCGGTTCCGGCCGGGCGGTCAGGGCCTGTCGCCGAAGCGGCAGGCCCCGAGCCGTCAGACGGCGAGGCAGAGGTACTTGATCACGACGTAGTCGTCGATGCCGTAGTGCGAGCCTTCGCGGCCGAGGCCCGACTGCTTGACGCCGCCGAACGGCGCGACTTCGTTCGAGATCAGGCCCGTGTTCACGCCGACCATCCCGTATTCGAGCGCTTCCGCCACCTTCCACACGCGGCCGATGTCGCGGCTGTAGAAGTAGGCGGCCAGGCCGAACTCGGTATCGTTCGCGAGGCCGATCACTTCCTCGTCGCTGCTGAACTTGAACAGCGGCGCGAGCGGCCCGAACGTCTCTTCCTTCGCGACCTTCATCGCCGGCGTGACGCCCGTCAGCACGGTCGGCTCGAAGAAGCCGTGGCCGAGCGCGTGGCGCTTGCCGCCCGTCACGACGGTCGCACCCTTCGCGAGCGCGTCCTCGATGTGCGCCTCGACCTTCAGCACGGCCGCTTCGTTGATCAGCGGGCCCTGCGTGACGCCCGGCTCGGTGCCGCGGCCGACCTTCAGCTGGCCGACGGCGGCCGCGAGCTTCTGCGCGAACGAGTCGTACACGGCTTCATGCACGTAGAAGCGGTTCGTGCACACGCAGGTCTGGCCGCTGTTGCGGTACTTCGATGCGATCGCGCCCTGCACGGCCGCATCGAGGTCGGCGTCGTCGAACACGATGAACGGCGCGTTGCCGCCCAGCTCCAGCGACACCTTCTTGACCGTCGCCGCGCATTGCGACATCAGCAGGCGGCCGACCGGCGTCGAGCCCGTGAACGACAGCTTGCGCACGATCGGGTTCGACGTCATTTCGCCGCCGATCGCCTTCGGGTCGCCCGTGACGACGCTGAACACGCCGGCCGGCACGCCCGCGCGTTCGGCCAGCACGGCCATCGCGAGTGCGGAGAACGGCGTGGCCTCGGCCGGCTTCACGACGATCGGGCAGCCGGCCGCGAGCGCCGGGCCGACCTTGCGCGTGATCATCGCCGCCGGGAAGTTCCACGGCGTGATCGCCGCGCACACGCCGATCGCTTCCTTCGTCACGACGATGCGCTTGTCGCTCGCCGGCGTCGGGATCGTGTCGCCGTACACGCGCTTGCCCTCTTCCGCGAACCACTCGAGGAACGACGCCGCGTAGCCGATCTCGCCCTTCGCCTCGGCCAGCGACTTGCCCTGCTCGGTCGTGAGGATCAGCGCGAGGTCGTCGGCGTTTTCCATCATCAGGTCGTGCCACTTGCGCAGGATGACCGCGCGTTCCTTCGCGGTCTTCTTGCGCCACGCCGGCCATGCGGCGTTCGCGGCGTCGATCGCGTGACGCGTCTCGGCCGTGCCCATCGCCGGCACGGTGCCGAGCAGGCCGCCCGTCGCCGGGTTGCGGACATCGAACGTCTCGCCGTTCGTTGCGCCTTGCCATTCGCCGTTGACGTACGCCTGCTGGCGGAACAGCGACGGATCTTTCAGTGCCAGGGTTTCCTGAACGGTGCTCATATGAATCGCCTGCTTTGAAAAGGACGGGTAAGGACGGATGAAAACGGCCGCCGCCGTCTTCACGACGGCGGCGGCGCATTCAGTTGAAGTGGGCGGGCACTCAGGCCGGCACGCCGACCGTTTCCTTCAGCACTTCCTCGAGGATCGCGAGCGCTTCGTCGAACACGGGCTGCGTGATCGTCAGCGGGAACAGGAAACGCACGACGTTCGAGTACACGCCGCACACGAGCAGCAGCAGGCCGCGCTCGAGCGCACGCGTCTGCACGCGCTTCGTGAATTCGGCATCCGGCTCGCCCGAGCCCGGCTTCAGGAACTCGACCGCGATCATCGCGCCCGGGCCGCGCACGTCGGCGATCTGCGGCACGTCGGCCTGCAGCGAGGTCAGCTTCGCCTTCAGCACGTCGCCGAGCTGCGTCGCGCGTTCGCACAGCTTTTCCTCGTCGATGATCTCGAGCACCGCGTGCGCCGAGGCGACGGCCAGCGGGTTGCCCGCGTACGTGCCGCCGAGGCCGCCGGGCGCTGCCGCGTCCATCACGTCCGCACGGCCGACGACGCCCGACAGCGGCATGCCGCCCGCGAGGCTCTTCGCCATCGTGATCAGGTCGGCCAGCACGTCGTAGTGCTGCATCGCGAACAGTTTGCCGGTGCGTGCGAAGCCCGTCTGGACTTCGTCGGCGATCAGCAGGATGCCGTGTTCGTTACAGATCTTGCGCAGCGCGCGCACGAATTCGGCCGGTGCCGGGTTGAAGCCGCCTTCGCCCTGGACCGGTTCGAAGATGATCGCGGCGACGCGCTTCGGATCGATGTCGGCCTTGAACAGCATCTCGATCGCCTTGATCGAGTCGGCGGTCGTCACGCCGTGCAGCGCGTTCGGGTACGGCGCGTGGAACACGTCGCCCGGGAACGGGCCGAAGTTCAGCTTGTACGGGGCGACCTTGCCGGTCAGCGCCATGCCCATCATCGTGCGGCCGTGGAAGCCGCCCGAGAACGCGATGACGCCCGGGCGGCCGGTCGCGGCCCGCGCGATCTTGATCGCGTTCTCGACGGCTTCGGCGCCGGTCGTGAAGAATGCGGTCTTCTTCGGGAAGTCGCCCGGCGCGCGGTCGTTGATCTTCTCGGCCAGCTCGACGTACGACGCGTACGGGACGATCTGGTAAGCGGTGTGCGTGAAGCTGTTCAGTTGATCCGAGATCGCCTTGACGATCTTCGGGTGGCGGTGGCCCGTGTTCAGCACCGCGATGCCGGCGGCGAAATCGATGAAGCGACGGCCTTCGACATCCCACAGTTCCGCGTTCTCGGCGCGGGCTGCGTAGAAATCGCACATCACGCCGACGCCGCGCGGGGTGGCGGCGTTCTTGCGGGCCTGCAGATCGGCATTCTTCACGGTCATCTCCTTGATGTTCTTTCCGGTGAGTAGAAATTCGGGCGCCTTGGCAGCCCATGGAGGCGACTATAATCACATTTGGCTCTGGCAATCAGAGCCATTTCAATAAATATTCAGGAGCCAATCATGCGCGCGAGCGTGTTGTCGGACTGGCTGGCGCAGCGCCTCGTGCGCGGCGGCGCACAGCCGATCTACCGGCAGCTTCACCGGCTGCTGCAACAGGCGATCCTGTCGCGCGAACTGCCGGCCGGCACGCGCGTGCCGTCGTCGCGGCTGCTGGCCGCCGAACTCGGCATCGCCCGCAACACGGTCACGCAGGTTTACGAACAGCTGGCGCTCGAAGGCTATGTGAATTCGGCGACCGGCCGAGGCACCTTCGTCGCCGACAGCGCGCCGGACGAGATCGTCGGCGTGCCGCCCGACGCGGCGGCCGGGCCCGCCGTCGTGATGCCGTCCGCGCGGCGGCTGTCCGCGCGCGGCACGCGGCTCGTCGAAGGCGCCGGCGTGTCGAAGCGCCAGGGCGGCGCGTTCATGCCGGGCGTGCCCGATGTGTCGCGATTTCCGGCGCGCGTGTGGACGCGGCTGCACAACAAGTACTGGCGGCGCCTGCGCCCCGACCTGCTGACGTACGCACCGGGCGGCGGGCTCGCGCTGCTGCGCGAGGCGCTGGCCGACTACCTGCGCACGTCGCGCTCGGTGCGCTGCACGCCCGAGCAGATCGTGATCACGACCGGCATCCACCAGTCGATCGACCTCGCGGTGCGGTTGCTGACCGATCCGGGCGACGCGATCTGGACCGAGGACCCGTGCTACTGGGGCGTGCGCAGCGTGCTGAACGTGTCGGGGCTGACCACGCGGCCGATTCCGGTCGACGACGAAGGCATCGCGCCGTCGGCCGCCGATCTCGCCGCGCCGCCGAAGCTGATGCTCGTCACGCCGTCGCACCAGTATCCGCTCGGCATGGTGATGAGCCTCGCGCGGCGGCGGATGCTGCTCGAATACGCGCGCCAGCACGGCTGCTGGATCATCGAGGACGACTACGACAGCGAATTCCGCTACGGCAGCCGGCCGCTCGCGTCGCTGCAGGGGCTCGACACGGCCGGGCAGGTGATCTACGTCGGCAGTTTCGGCAAGACGCTGTTCCCGGGGCTGCGGGTCGGGTATCTCGTCGCGCCGGAACCGCTCGCGGAAAGTTTCGCGACCGCGAGCGCCGAGCTGTACCGCGAAGGGCAACTGCTGCAGCAGGCGGTGCTCGCGGAATTCATCGCGGAAGGGCACTTCGTGTCGCATATCCGCAAGATGCGCACGCTGTACGGGCAGCGCCGCGAGGTGCTGCTCGAGGCGGTCGCGCGCCGCTACGGCGATACGCTGCAGGCACTCGGCAGCGACGCGGGGCTGCATCTGGTCACGCAACTGCCGGAAGGGGTCGACGATCGCGCGGTCGCGCAGGCCGCGCTCGAACGCAATATCGTCGTGCGGCCGCTGTCCGGTTACTACGCGGATCGCGAGCGCGCCGCGTCGGGGTTGCTGCTCGGTTATGCGTGCGTGCCGGAAGACGAGATCGCGACCGCGTTCGCGACGCTCGCCGAGGCGATCGACGAGCGGGCGTTCGGCGGGGCCGTCGCGGTGGCTTGACGGCGCGGCAGCGGCATCGTCGCGGGGCGGCGCCGGTGGTCGGTGCGAGGCCGGCGCGGGCGCGCCTACAGCCGGATCAGCGCCGCGCCGGCCACCACCAGCGCGCACGCGGCGAGCCGTTGCGCGCCGGGCCGCTCGCGCATCACGAACCAGCCGATCGCGACCGCGAAGATCGAGCTCGTTTCGCGCAGCGCGGACACGGTCGCGACCGGCAGGTGCCGGTACGCGAGGATCACGATCCCGTATGCGGCGAGCGAGATCGTGCCGGCGATCGCGCCCTGCGTGAGTGCCGTGCGCGACGCGAGCACCGCGCGCGGGCCGCCGCGCAGCACGCCGACGAGCACGAGCTGCGGCACGCTCCACTGCAGGTACACCCACGCGATGTAGCCGAGCGCGCTGCCGGACAGGCGCGAGCCGATCCCGTCGCAGATCGAGTACGCGGCGATGAACACGCCCGTGAGCAGCGCATACGGCACGCCTTCGCCGGAGAACCGGAAGCCGCGCCGCAACGCGAGCGACATGATCCCGAACGACACCAGCGCGATGCCCGCGAAGCCGAACGGCGTCGGCCGCTCGTGCAGCATCGCGAGCGCCAGCACCGACACGAGCAGCGGCGAGATACCGCGCGCGATCGGATAGATCTGGCCGAATTCGCCGCTGCGGTACGCGCGCGCGAGCGTGAAGCAGTACGCGACCTCGAGCGCGGCCGACGCGACGATGTACGGCCACGCGGCGGGCGCCGGCGCCGGCAGCAGCGCGGCGCCGGCGATGCCGAACGCGAGATACGGCAGCGACATCGTGCCGAGCTGCACGAGCCGGTCTTCGCTGACGTGGAGGAACGCATTCCAGATGGCGTGCAGCAGCGCGGAGCACAGCACGAGGCCGATGAACAGGTGATCCATGAACGAAGGTGCGGGCGGCGGCGGGCGGGGGACGGCGCCGTCAATTATGTGGGTATCCGGCGCGCTCGCGCGGAATTGTCGATAATAGAACGTTGTTATTCACCGGATGCCGACGATGACCGAAGCCACCCAAGCCCAGCCTGCCGTTCCGCGCCTCACGAGCCTGTCGCACGGGGGCGGCTGCGGCTGCAAGATCGCGCCGGGCGTGCTGTCCGAACTGCTGAAGCGCGCGACGCCGCCCGCGCTGTTCCCGGACCTGCTGGTCGGCACCGAGACGTCCGACGACGCGGCCGTCTACCGGCTCAACGACGAGCAGGCGATCGTCGCGACCACCGATTTCTTCATGCCGATCGTCGACGATCCGTTCGACTTCGGCCGCATCGCGGCGACCAACGCGCTGTCCGACGTGTATGCGATGGGCGGCAAGCCGATCCTCGCGCTCGCGCTGGTCGGCATGCCGATCAACGTGCTGCCGCATGAAACGATCGCGGCCGTGCTGCGCGGCGGCGAATCGGTGTGCGCGGACGCCGGCATTCCGGTCGCGGGCGGCCATTCGATCGATTCGGTCGAGCCGATCTACGGGCTCGCGGCGATCGGCGTCGTGCACCCGTCGCGCGTGAAGCGCAATGCGGCCGCGCGCGCCGGTGACGTGCTCGTGCTCGGCAAGCCGCTCGGCGTCGGCGTGCTGTCGGCCGCGCTGAAGAAGAACCAGCTCGATGCCGACGGTTACGCGCAGATGGTCGCGACGACCACCAAGCTGAACCGGCCGGGCACGGAGCTGGCCGCGCTGCCGGGCGTGCATGCGCTGACCGACGTCACGGGCTTCGGGCTGCTCGGTCATACGCTCGAGCTGGCGCGCGGCGCGCAGCTGACCGCGCGCGTGCACTATGCGTCGCTGCCGTGGCTCGCCGGCGTCGAGGCGTTCGTGGCCGACGGCGTGTTCACCGGCGCGTCGGGCCGCAACTGGGCCGCGTACGGCACCGACGTACGGCTCGCCGACGGCCTGCCGCCGGTCGCGCAGGCGCTGCTGACCGATCCGCAGACGTCGGGCGGCCTGCTCGTCGCGTGCGCGCCCGACGCGGTCGACGACGTGCTCGCGTGCTTCCGTGCCGACGGTTTCGACCGCGCGGCCGTGATCGGCGAGATGGTGGACGGGCCCGCGCGCGTCGACGTCGCCTGACGCGGATTTTCCGCGCGGGTTCTTTATGCGGTCGCCGGAATCGATGCCTTCCCTCGAAGGCATCGACGATCGATGAACGACTTCCTGTTCGGGCTGATGATCGCGCTGTCGGTCGGGCCCGTTGCATGGATGATCGCGAACTACGGCATGCGCGCCGGCACGGCGACCGGCGTGCGCGCGGCAATCGGCGTTGCCGCGGCGGACGGCTGTCATGCAGTCGTCGCGTTCACGATCGGCGCGATGCTCGCGAGCACGCTCGCGGCGCATCTGTCGTTGTTCCGTAGCGTGGGCGCGGGCGTATTGCTCGCGATGGGCATGCGGATGCTGTGGCAGGCGCTGCGCGACCGTCGGCGCACGCTCGAAGGCGATACGCCGCAGCCGGGCGACCGCCCGTTGATGTCGATGTTCGTCGTCACGCTCGCGAACCCGCTGACGATCCTGTTGTTCTACGGCTATGCAACGGCTGCCGCCGGCGCGCATCGGCACTGGCTGACCGGTGCCGCGTGCGTGTTCGCGGGCAGCCTCGCGGGGCAGCTCGTGTTCGCGTTCGGCGGCAGCGCGATCGGCCGCTTCGTGAAGTCGCCCGGGTGGCTCGCGGCGAGCCATGTGGTCGCCGCGCTCGTCGTGCTCGGTTACGGTGTTGCGGGGCTGATGCGCGTGTAGCGCGGCGGGCAGCGGCCGGCGTCGCACGGGCGGCCAACCCGATAGCATTCCTGATGTTTGCAATACGGCGGCGAACGCGCGCATTCCGTCACGCAACACGCGTCCATGCGCACGAAACACCGTTCGCCGTTTCGTAGTCGGGTTCCGCATTGCGTACGCCCGTTCTATACTCCCTCGCGCAGTCTCCGAGAGCCGTTCTCACCCAACATCATCGAAACAAGGAACGCCGATGCTGACTCGCTCCATCCTTTCCGCTGCCGCATTCTCGCTCGCGGCCTGTGCGACCGCGCCGTCGATCGCGCAGGACAACCAGGGCAACAACGCGGGCAACCATGCATTCGCCGAGACCGGTGCACAGGGCCGCCCGGTCAAGGTCATGATCATCACGATGTTCGGTCCGGAGGGCCAGGCGTGGCTCGACCGGCTCGGCCCGTGGCGCGACATCGCCGTGCCGGGCCTGTCGCCCGACTACCCGGCCGTTCACTGCAACAAGCAGGACGTGTGCGTCGTGACGACCGGCATGGGTTATGCGAACGCGTCGGCGACGATCATGGCGCTCACGTTCTCGCAGCGCTTCGATCTGCGCCGGACGTATTTCCTGGTGTCCGGCATCGCGGGCGTCGACCCCGCGCAGGGCACGGTCGGTTCGGCCGCGTGGTCCAAATACCTCGTCGATTTCAGCCTGCAGTGGGAGCTCGACGCGCGCGAGATTCCCGCCGGCTGGAACACGGGTTTCCTCGGCATCAACACGAAGAGCCCGAACGACAAGCCGCCGCTCGACTATCGCACCGAAGTGTTCCAGCTCAACCCGCAGCTGACCGACGCCGCGTACGCGCTGTCGCGCAACGTCGTGCTCGCCGACAGCGCGCAGGCGCAGGCTGCCCGCGCGAAGTTCACGTATGCGCCGGCGAACCGGCCGCCGACGGTGATCCAGTGCGATACGTCATCGGGTAACACGTGGTTCTCCGGCACGCTGATCGGCGAGCGCGCGCGCCAGTGGACGAAGATCCTGACCGACGGCAAGGGCACCTACTGCATGACCGCGCAGGAAGACAACGCGACGTATGAGGCGCTCAAGCGCGCGGCGAGCGTGAAGCGGGTCGACCTGTCACGCGTCGCGGTGCTGCGCACGGGGTCCGATTTCGACCGCCCGTATGCGGGGCAGACGAGCGCCGACAACCTGCTGAACTACGCGGACCAGGGCGGCTTCGCCCCGGCGACCGAAAACCTGTACCGCGCGGGCAATCCGCTGGTTCAGGACATCGTCACGCACTGGGGCGAATGGCGCGACGGCGTGCCGCGCCGTTGACGGCCGGACGATGACTCGGCCGGCGGTCAATGCGATCGCGGGGCCGAACGGAACGGCGTCCAGACCGGCGTGGTGTCGTCCCAGTGATCGAGCGGCGAAGGAAGGGTGTCGTTCATCATGTGCTCCTGCAAGTCACTGACTCGGCGAGTCGTCGAAAGGTGTGCCGCGACGCCGCGCACGGGCCGACCCGTTGCGCGGCGTCGCGCGTTTACCGGCCCCCGCCGGCGAGCTGGTTGCTTTCCGGCAGCGAGCGATACGGGCCCTGGGCGAGTTCGAGCCCTTGCGGATACGAATTCGCCTTGCGCAGGTACGCGAGCGTGCCGTCCTTGCGCGCTTGCACGACTTCCGCGCTCACTTCGGCACGCGTACGCGGGCCATTGTGCTGCGCGTACCACGACGTATTGCCGTAGTCGCCGGCGTGCGGCGTGCCCGAATCGGCGAAGGCCGGTGCGGACACGGCGAGCGTGAGCGCGAGGGCGGAGAGAAGATGGCGGCGGTTCATGGCATAACTCCTGTGTCGATATGAGTCAGCGCTTCAGCGCTGACTCGGATCCCATGTCGGAGCGGGCGTCCGAGCGCTGCTCCGGTCCCATCGAGCGGGATCTGTTCGATGCGCAACGAGGTGCGCGACAGGGTTTACTCTAGGTATCTGTTCGGTCGCGATAAATGCGGCAGACGCGAATTGATTTGTCGCCGCACCGGAACAATCGACATCCGCATGGACGACAGGGTTATGCGGAAATTGCCGGCAGCCCCGTGCAGCGGGGCGCACGCGGGTGCGGCGGCCACCCGCGACGGCGCGCGCGGGCGATTGCTGCTCGCGACACAAAGGTTTGCTGCGGAATCGGGAAGGATCGGATGCGCCGAGCGCATCGGCGGCTTGAAGACGGCGAGGAGAGCGGACGATGCGCGAGCCGCGCGGCCCGCGCATGCAGGTCAGACGATTACGCGACCCATTCGTTGATGACCGGCGTGTCGAGCGCCGGCGCGCGTTCGGCTTCCTCGAACGTGCGCTTGCTGCACGTCGCGTCGAGGCTGCCCTTGCCGCTCAGCAGCGGGCAGCGGTCGAACACCTCGGCCACCCAGTCGACGAACACGCGCACCTTCGGCGACAGGTGGCGGCTGTGCGGATACACGACCGAGATCGGCATCGGCAGCGGCTTGACGCCGGGCAGCACTTCCTTGAGCCGGCCTTCGCGCAGCTGCGGCAGCACCATGAAGAGCGGCGGCTGGATCAGGCCGAAGCCTTCGATCCCGCAGGTCACGTACGCATCCGCGTCGTTCACCGACACGATGCTGTTCATCTTCACCTCGATTTCCTTGCCTTCGGTGAGGAACGTCCAGTCGATCGTGCGGCCGGTGCGGCTCGAGAAATAATTGACGGCCTTGTGCTGGCCGAGATCGTCGATCGTCTGCGGCTCGCCGTGGCGCTCGAGATACGCGGGCGCGGCGACCGTCACGCATTCGAACAGGCCGACGCGACGCGCGACCAGCGACGAATCCTGCAGCGCGCCGACCCGGATCACGCAGTCGACGCCTTCCTGCAGCAGGTCGACCGGCCGGTCGGACAGGCCGAGCTGCAGGTCGATGTCCGGATAGCGTGTATGAAATTCGCACAGCGACGGAATCACGAGCAGCCGCCCGATCGAGCCCGGCATGTCGATACGCAACTTTCCGTGCGGTTTCCGGTTGTTGGCCTGGAAGCTCGCTTCGGTTTCCTCGACGTCCGCGAGGATCCGCACGCATCGTTCGTAGTACGCGGCGCCGTCCGGCGTGAGCGACAGTCGGCGCGTGGTCCGGTGCATCAGCCGCACGCCGAGGAAGGCTTCGAGATTCTGGATGATCGTCGTGACGGACGCTCGCGGCAGGCCGAGCGTTTCTGCTGCCTTGGTGAAGCTGCTTGTATCGACGACGCGAGTAAACACCTGCATGGCCTGAAGCCGGTCCATCACAACCTCCGCAATCTAATTTGCCGCCGGAACGACAAGGCTGCGCTACCTCGTGGGTAAACGCAGCCTCGGATTGTTCGGGGGCGTTGAATTGTGTTGCCGGATTATAGGCATTTATCCCAATGTCTGCCGGACCCAGAATTCGTTCCATCTCGAAATGGATGCTGCATCGTCATGGACGCTTCTGAATTCAGCAAATTCCTGAAAGCCGCGTTGCCCGCGCAAGCCTTGGCGGGCGCGGCGCTGACGGTCGCCGAAGTGGAAATTCCCGGCTACGCGCAGGACATCGTGCTGCGCCTCTACCGCCGCCCGGACAAGACCGGGTTGCCGGTAGTGCTTTATTTCCACGGCGGCGGTTTCGTCCGCGGTTCGCTCGAGGACGCGGATTTCGCCGCGCGTTTTTTAGCAGAACGCTTACCAGCACTCGTAGTGTCGGTCGATTATTCGCTCGCGCCGGCCTTTCCCTTTCCGGCCGCGCCGGAGGATGCGTATCGCGCGGCCGTGTGGGTCGCGACGCGGGCCCGCGCGTTCGGCGGCAACCCGAAGAAGATCGGGGTCGCCGGCCACGACGCGGGCGGCCAGCTCGCGAATTGCCTCGCCTTCATCGCCCGCGACCGCGGTGAAGTGTCGATCGCCGCGCAGGCGCTGTTCGGACCGATGCTCGACCCGAGCATGACGCGCATCGGCGACGCCGAGCGCCTCGCGTCCGACATCACCCCGCGCGAATGCGCGGCCTGTTATCGCGCGTATCTGCCGCAGGCGGCGCAGCGCATGCATCCGTACGCGGCGCCGCTCGAGTCGGTGCGCCTCGCGGGGCTGCCGCCGACGCTCGTCGTCACCGCGCAGAACGACGTGCTGCACGTCGAAGCGGAGAAATATGCGAGCTGCCTGATCTCGTCGGGCGTGCTCACGCAGGTGATCCGCTATCCGGACATCACGCACGCCGCGCTCGCGACACACGAAGCCGCGTTCGAGGAAGCCGTGCGCTTCTTCCAGTGCCGCTTCCAGGCGCGCCAGCCGAACCGTTCCGAATAACCAAAACCATTCCACGTTTACTGGAGATCCACATGGCCATCCTACGCACCTCCCGCTCGCGAATCGCCACCGCGGCGATCGTGACGCTCGCCGTCGTCGGCCTCGGCACGTTCGGCGCGATGCGCGTGAACGCGAACGCGCCCGAGAAAGCGGCGGCGCCGCTGCCCGAAGTCGACGTCGCGACCGTCGTGCCGCAAACCGTGACCGACTGGCAAAGTTATTCGGGCCGCCTCGAAGCGGTCGAGAAAGTCGACGTGCGTCCGCAGGTGTCGGGCACGATCGTCGCGGTGAACTTCAAGGACGGCGCGCTCGTGAAGAAGGGCGACGTGCTGTTCGTGATCGACCCGCGCCCGTACCAGGCCGAAACCGATCGCGCGGCCGCGCAGTTGGCCGCCGCGCAGGCGCGCAACGGTTATGCGCAGACGGACTGGCAGCGCGCGCAGCGGCTGATCGGCGACAACGCGATCGCGAAGCGCGACTACGACGAGAAGCAGAACGCGGCGCGCGAGGCGACGGCGAACCTGAAGGCCGCCGAAGCCGCGCTGGAAACGGCGCGCATCAACCTCGGCTATACGCGGATCACCGCCCCCGTGTCGGGCCGCGTGTCGCGCGCGGAAATCACGCTCGGCAACGTCGTGTCGGCCGGCGCGTCGGCCGCGCCGCTGACGACGCTGGTATCGGTGTCGCCGATCTACGCGTCGTTCGACGCGGACGAGCAGACCTACCTGCAATACATCAACGGCGCGCGCAACGGCCGCAAGGTGCCGGTGGAGCTCGGTCTCGCGAACGAAACGGGCTACTCGCGCAGCGGCGAGATCGATTCGGTCGACAACCGGCTCGATACGTCGTCCGGCACGATCCGCGTACGCGCGCGTTTCGACAACGCCGACGGCGCGCTCGTCCCGGGGCTCTATGCACGCGTGAAGGTGGGCGGCAGCGCGCCGCACGAGGCATTGCTCGTCGACGACGCGGCGATCAACACCGACCAGGACAAGAAGTTCGTGTTCGTCGTCGACCAGCAGGGCCGTGTGTCGTACCGCGAAGTGCAGCAGGGAATGCAGCACGGCAACCGGCGCGTGATCGTGAGCGGGCTGTCGGCCGGCGATCGCGTGATCGTGAACGGCACGCAGCGCGTACGCCCCGGCGAGCAGGTGAAGCCGCACATGGTCCCGATGACGGGCGGCGATGCGCCGTCCGCGCCGCTCGCGAACAACGCGAAGCCGGCCGCACCGGCGAAGGCGGATTCGTAAGCGGCCCGCCGCTTCGCATCCGCGTTCAACCAGACAGAGCCACACATGAACATTTCCAAATTCTTTATCGACCGGCCGATCTTTGCAGGAGTCCTATCGGTGATCATCCTGCTCGGCGGGGTGATCGCGATGTTCCTGCTGCCGATTTCGGAATATCCGGAAGTCGTGCCGCCTTCGGTGATCGTGAAGGCGCAGTATCCGGGCGCGAACCCGAAAGTGATCGCCGAGACGGTCGCGTCGCCGCTTGAAGAGCAGATCAACGGCGTCGAGGACATGCTCTACATGCAGTCGCAGGCGAACAGCGACGGCAACATGACGATCACCGTCACGTTCAAGCTCGGCACCGATCCGGACAAGGCCACGCAGCTCGTGCAGAACCGCGTGAACCAGGCGCTGCCGCGCTTGCCGGAAGACGTGCAGCGGCTCGGCATCACGACGGTGAAGAGCTCGCCGACGCTGACGATGGTGGTCCACCTGATCTCGCCGGACAACCGCTACGACATGACCTACCTGCGCAACTACGCGCTGATCAACGTGAAGGATCGCCTGTCGCGGATCCAGGGCGTCGGCCAGGTGCAGCTGTGGGGTTCGGGCGACTACGCGATGCGCGTATGGCTCGATCCGCAGAAGGTCGCGCAGCGCGGGCTGTCGGCCGAGGACGTCGTGCAGTCGATCCGCGAGCAGAACGTGCAGGTCGCGGCCGGCGTGATCGGCGCGTCGCCGTCGCTGCCCGGCACGCCGTTGCAGCTGTCGGTGAACGCGCGCGGCCGTCTGCAGACGGAAGACGAATTCGGCGACATCGTCGTGAAGACGACGCCGGACGGCGGCGTCACGCACCTGCGCGACATCGCGCGGATCGAGCTCGACGCGTCCGAATACGGGCTGCGCTCGCTGCTCGACAACAAGCCGGCCGTCGCGATGGCGATCAACCAGTCGCCGGGTGCGAACTCGCTGCAGATCTCGGACGAAGTCCGCAAGACGATGGCCGAGCTGAAGCAGGACATGCCGGCGGGCGTCGACTACAAGATCGTCTACGACCCGACGCAGTTCGTGCGCTCGTCGATCAAGGCCGTCGTGCACACGCTGCTCGAGGCGATCGCGCTGGTCGTGATCGTCGTGATCGTGTTCCTGCAGACCTGGCGCGCGTCGCTGATTCCGCTGATCGCGGTGCCGGTGTCGATCATCGGCACGTTCTCGCTGCTGCTGGCGTTCGGGTATTCGATCAACGCGTTGTCGCTGTTCGGGATGGTGCTCGCGATCGGGATCGTGGTCGACGATGCGATCGTCGTCGTCGAGAACGTCGAGCGGAACATCGAGAGCGGGATGAACGCGCGGCAGGCGACCTACAAGGCGATGCAGGAAGTGAGCGGGCCGATCATCGCGATCGCGCTGACGCTCGTCGCCGTGTTCGTGCCGCTCGCGTTCATGTCGGGCCTGACCGGCCAGTTCTACAAGCAGTTCGCGATGACCATCGCGATCTCGACGGTGATCTCGGCGTTCAACTCGCTGACGCTGTCGCCGGCGCTGTCCGCGATCCTGCTGAAGGGTCACGGCGACAAGGAAGACTGGCTCACGCGCGTGATGAACCGCGTGCTCGGCGGCTTCTTCCGCGGCTTCAACAAGGTGTTCCATCGCGGCGCGGAGAACTACGGCCGCGGCGTGCGCGGCGTGCTGTCGCGCAAGACGCTGATGCTCGGCGTGTACCTCGTGCTGGTGGGCGCGACCGTGCTCGTGTCGAAGGTCGTGCCGGGCGGCTTCGTGCCCGCGCAGGACAAGGAATACCTGATCGCGTTCGCGCAGCTGCCGAACGGCGCGTCGCTCGACCGTACCGAGAAGGTGATCCGCGACATGGGCTCGATCGCGCTGAAGCAGCCGGGCGTCGAGAGCGCGGTCGCGTTCCCGGGGCTGTCGGTGAACGGCTTCACGAACAGCTCGAGCGCGGGCATCGTGTTCGTCACGCTGAAGCCGTTCTCGGAACGGCATGGCAAGGCGCTGTCGGCCGGCGCGATCGCGGGCGCATTGAACCAGCAGTACAGCACGATGAAGGATTCGTTCGTCGCGGTGTTCCCGCCGCCGCCGGTGCTGGGGCTCGGTACGCTCGGCGGGTTCAAGATGCAGATCGAGGATCGCGGCGCGGTCGGCTACGCGAAGCTGTCGGATGCGACCAACGACTTCATCAAGCGCGCGCAGCAGGCGCCTGAACTCGGCCCGCTGTTCACGAGCTACCAGATCAACGTGCCGCAGCTCAACGTCGATCTCGATCGCGTGAAGGCGAAGCAGCTCGGCGTGCCGGTGACCGACGTGTTCAACACGATGCAGGTGTATCTCGGCTCGCTGTACGTGAACGACTTCAACCGCTTCGGGCGCGTGTACCAGGTGCGCGTGCAGGCCGATGCGCCGTTCCGCCAGCGCGCGGACGACATCCTGCAACTGAAGACGCGCAACGACAAGGGGGAGATGGTGCCGCTGTCGTCGCTCGTCACGGTGACGCCGACGTTCGGCCCCGAAATGGTCGTGCGCTACAACGGCTACACGGCGGCCGACATCAACGGCGGCCCGGCGCCGGGTTTCTCGTCGGGCCAGGCGCAGGCCGCGATCGAGCGCATCGCGCATGAAACGCTGCCGCGCGGCGTGCGGTTCGAGTGGACCGACCTCACGTACCAGCAGATTCTTGCCGGCGATTCGGCGATGTACGTGTTCCCGATCAGCGTGCTGCTCGTGTTCCTCGTGCTCGCGGCGCTGTACGAAAGCCTGACGCTGCCGCTCGCGGTGATCCTGATCGTGCCGATGAGCATTCTGTCGGCGCTGACGGGCGTGTGGCTCACGCAGGGCGACAACAACATCTTCACGCAGATCGGCCTGATGGTGCTGGTGGGGCTGTCGGCGAAGAACGCGATCCTGATCGTCGAGTTCGCACGCGAGCTCGAACACGACGGCAGGACGCCGCTCGAGGCCGCGATCGAGGCGAGCCGGCTGCGTCTGCGCCCGATCCTGATGACGTCGATCGCCTTCATCATGGGCGTGGTGCCGCTCGTCACGTCGACGGGGGCCGGGTCGGAAATGCGCCATGCGATGGGGGTCGCGGTGTTCTTCGGGATGCTGGGCGTGACGCTGTTCGGGCTGATGCTGACGCCGGTGTTCTACGTCGTGCTGCGGACGCTCGCGGGCGGCAAGATCCACGTCGCCGGCAAGGATTCGTCGGGTTACGGCGTGCCGCCGTCGGGCGCGTCGGCTTCGGATGCTTGAGGAAAACAAGATGGACAACATGCACAACACGAACGGCCTGATGCGCTTCGCGAAGGTGGCGGCCGCGAGCACCCTGCTCGCGACGCTGCTCGCCGCGTGCGCGGTGGGCCCCGACTACCAGCGTCCGGATGCCGCGGCGCCCGCCGCATTCAAGGAAGCGCCGACGCTCGCCGCCGGCGAGCAGGCCGGCACCTGGAAGACGGCCGAGCCGTCGGACGGCGCCCATCGCGGCGAATGGTGGAAGGTATTCGGCGACCCGGTGCTCGATTCGCTCGAGACCCAGGCGCTCGCCGCGAACCAGAACCTGAAGGCCGCGGCCGCGCGTGTCGAGGAAGCGCGCGCGGCGACGCGTTCGGCGCGTTCGCAATGGTTCCCGCAGGTCGGCGCCGGTTTCGGGCCGACGCGCGAAGGGCTGTCGTCGGCGTCGCAGTTCCAGCCGCAGGGCACGGGCCCGACCAACGCGACGCTGTGGCGCGCGCAGGGCACGGTGTCGTACGAGGCCGACCTGTTCGGCCGCGTGGGCCGCAACGTCGAGGCGTCGCGTGCGGACCAGGCGCAGAGCGAAGCGCTGTTCCGTTCGGTGCAGCTCGCGCTGCAGGCCGACGTCGCGCAGAACTACTTCGAACTGCGCCAGCTCGATGCGGACCAGGACCTGTACCGCCGCACGGTGGAGCTGCGCGAGCAGGCACTGACGCTCGTGCAGCGCCGCTTCAACGAAGGCGACATCAGCGAGCTCGACGTGTCGCGCGCGAAGAACGAGCTGGCCAGCGCGCAGGCCGATGCGGTCGGCGTCGCGCGCCGGCGTGCGGCGTCCGAGCATGCGCTCGCGATCCTGCTCGGCAAGGCGCCCGCGGATTTCGGGTTCAAGGAAACGCCGATCGTGCCGGTCGCGGTGAAGATTCCGCCGGGCTTGCCGTCCGCGCTGCTCGAACGCCGTCCGGACGTGTCGGCGGCCGAGCGCGCGATGGCCGCCGCGAATGCGCGGATCGGCCTCGCGAAGTCCGCGTACTTCCCGAAGCTCGATATCACGGGCTCGTTCGGTTATGAAGCGTCGACGCTCGGCAACCTGTTCCTGTGGTCGAGCCGCACGTTCCTGCTCGGGCCGTTCGCCGGCACCGCGCTGACGTTGCCGCTGTTCGACGGCGGCCGTCGCGCGGCCGGCGTGCAGCAGGCGCGCGCGCAGTACGACGAGCAGGTCGCGAACTACCGGCAGCAGGTGCTCGTCGCGTTCCGCGAGGTCGAGGACAATCTGTCCGACCTGCGCCTGCTCGACGACCAGATCCGCGCGCAGGATGCGGCCGTCAACGCGTCGCGCCGTGCGGCGAAGCTGTCTCGGACGCAGTACCAGGAAGGCGAGGTCGCCTATCTCGACGTGATCGACAGCGAGCGCTCGGTGCTGCAGTCGCAACTGCAGGCGAACCAGTTGACCGGCGCGCAGGCCGTGTCGACCGTCAACCTGATCCGCGCGCTCGGCGGCGGCTGGGGCGCGGCGCCGACGGCGGTCGGCGATGCGGCCTCCGTGAAGGCGGAAGTCGCAGCACGTTGACGCGGCGGCCCGTCAAGGGCCGTTCAGGCAGATGGTGGAGGCCAGTACCCCGATTCGCGGCAACGCGGATCGGGGTTTTTCATTGGCCGGTCGTCAGGGCTGCCGTTCGGGCTGCACGTCCGTGCGCTCGGCGATCACGACTGCGTAGCGGCCGACCGCATCGGCGATGCGTTGCGCGAGTTCGGGATCGCGCACGGCACGCGCGAGCGTGACGCCGCCCGACAGCAGCGCGAGGAACGCGATCGCGCGGTCGTCGTCGGGTCGGTCGCCGAGCCCGGACGACACTTCGTCGACGATCTGCCGCAACGCCTGTTCGTACGCGTCGCGCGTGTCGTCGTCGGCGCGCATCACTTCGGGCGACAGGCTCGGCAGCGCGCAGCTTTCGCCGAGTGCGCAGGTGCGCCGCGGCCCGAGATAGAACGACACGAACGGGCGCCGCCAGCGCGCGCCGTGTTCGGCCTTGAGCGCCGCGACGCCTTGCCGGAGCTGGTCGAGGCCGTCGAGCACGACGGTGCGGAACGCTTCGCCTTTCGATTTGAAATGCCCGTAGAACGCGCCGTTGGTGACGCCGGCCGCTTTCGTCAGCGGACCGATGCCGGAGCCGCCGTAACCCTCCTGGCGGAACAGGCGGCTCGCGGCTTCGAGGATGCGCGTGCGGGTTTCGTGCTTGTGCTCGACGGAATAACGCATGACAGGCTCGCTTCAGAGCGATCGCTCTCTTTATGACTTGCATAGAGAGCGATCAGTGTCTAATGTATAGAGAGTGACTGATATTTATATCACGTCACGATTCCGATGACCTGACCTGGAGAAAGTGCGATGCCGATTACGCTGACAGTATCCGAAGGGGTTTTCACGCCGGACGACGAGGGGCCGGTGTTTGCCGAGTTGACCGATGCGCTGCTGGAAGTCGAGGGCTTGACCGGGAACGGGTTCCTGGCGCCGAACGTGGTGGGCACGCTCAACGTGCTGCCGCGTAACAGGACCTTCGTGCACGGCCGCGCGGCGCCCGCCGCGTTCGTCGAACTGAAACTGCCTGCCGTGGCGCTCGCGGCGCCCGACAAGCAGCGGCAATTCGTCGAACGGGCGACCGGGATCGTGCTGCATCGCGCGGGCGGGCGCCTGACGCCGGCGCAGGTATGGGTGAATGTCGTGCATGCGGCCGATGGCGGATGGGGCATTGCCGGGCGACGGTACGACAACGCAGCGCTCGTCGATTCGATTCAGGGCGCGGCGGTTGCCTCGCATTGATCGCAACTAACGGTCAGGCCGCCGGGCGTTGACCGACGGCGTGGCGGCGATGGCCGCCACGCCGGCTATTTGCCGTCGCCGGCCGCCCGCAGCGCGCGCACCAGCTCGCTCGCCGCCTTGCCGAGCTCCGTATGCTTCGGCCGCCGCAGATAAACGGGCAGCGGCAAGCCGTTGCGGATGTTCGCGAACACGAGCGGCGCGAGTTCGCCGTCGGCGACATACCGGCCGATCATGGATTCGGGCAGGTTCGCCCAGCCGTGCCCGGCCTTCACGAGCGAGATCGCGGTCGCCATGTCGGTCACTTTCCAGGTGCGGTTGCCGATCAGCGGCCGCACGTCGGTCAATGGCCGTTCGGGATCGGCGATCACGATCTGCCGGAAGCCCGACAGCCGCTCGATCCCTTCGGGATGCGCGGCTTCGGCGAGCGACGGATGATCGGGCGCCGCAACGGCTAGCAGCGTCTCGGTCCACAGCGCATGAATCTGCTCCCGCGGATGCAGGTCGAGCCCGCCGTACGCGACGCAGAGATCGACGGTGCCGCGATGCAGGGCGTCGACGATCGCGTCCTGCGGCGCGGTCACGATGCTGATCGCGAGCGCCGGGTATTTCGCGGCAACGGCGGTCAGCGCACGCGCAACGGGCGCGCCGTCGAGTTCGGCCGCGAGCCCGAGCCGCAGCGTGTCCTCGACGCCTTCGGACAAGTGCCGCGCATGCGCGCGCAGCGCGTGCAGCCGTTCGGCGATCGAGCGCGCGTCGGGCAGCAGCGCGATCATCGCGGCGGTTGGCGTCGGTTCGCGCGAGCCGCGATCGAACAGCACGAGATCGAGTTCGGCCTCGAGGTTCGCGATCGCCATGCTGACGGCCGACGGCGTGCGACCGAGCGCACGCGCGGCTGCCGAGAACGAGCCTTGGTCGATCACGGTCAGCAGCATGTCGATGTGATCGCTGGTCAGCATCGGCGGCCTCCTGTCAGCAAAATTGAAAGGACCTGACTTGGGCGGGCGGCGGCCCGCTGATAGTCTCGCCACCTTGTTCGACATGAAGGTGGATGGTCATGCAAGGGTGGAAGAGACGCATAGTTTACGTCGTGATGTTCGAGGTGCTCGGCATCCTCGTCGCGTCGTCGGTGCTCGGCATGCTGAGCGGGGCGAGTGTCGCGGCGAGCGGCCTGCTGGGCGTGATGATCTCGACGACGGGCGTCACGGTCAATTTTCTGTACAACCTCGCGTTCGAGGCATGGGAGCGGCGCAGCGCGGCGACGACGCGCACGGTCGGGCGGCGTGTGGTGCATGCGATCGGGTTCCAGGTCGCGCTGGTGACGTTCCTGATTCCGCTGATCGCGTGGTGGCTCGACCTGTCGCTGTGGCAGGCGTTCCTGTACGACGCGGTGCTGATCGTGTTCTTCCCGATCTTCACGTTCACGTACAACTGGGCGTTCGACAGCGTGTTCGGATTGCCGGATGCGGTGACGCGCAAGGCCGAACCGGTCGTCTGAGGCAAAGGCAGGCGCAACGGCGCGACGCGGGGTTGGCCGCCCGCATCGTTTCGTGTCGGAGGGGAAAAGGCGTGACGGGCGGCGCGACAGCCGCCCCGGAAATCACGCGGCGACGAATTCGTGCACGTAACGGTTGAACACGGCGGGGCTCGCGGCGTTCATCCCGTGCGACGCGCCGGCGACGGTCTGCCGTTGCGCGTTGGCGATCCACTGCGACAGCGTATCGACGTTGTGGCGGAACATCTTCGGGCTGCGCTGGCCGTCGATCAGCAGCGTGCGGCATGCGATATCGCCGGCCGTGTGCTGCGAATACGCGGGCAGCGGGTCGCGCAGCTGTTTCGGCAGCGTGCTCGCGTTGTCGATCGCCATCGTGCGGAAGCGCGACGTGCTCTTTTTCCACGCGCCCGGCAGGCTCACCGAATCGACGAACATCTCGAGACCGGATTCGACGTCGCCCTGGCCGATCAGGTTCACGGCCTGCGTGCGCAGCGCGAGCGCGGCGGCCGGCAGCGCGCCTTCGCGTACGCCCGGCTGCTGCAGCGGGCCGCCCGGATCGGCGAGCACGAGCGACGCGACGAGGTGCGGATGCTGGCGCGCGACGTTGAATGCAACGCTGCCGCCACGCGAATGGCCGACCAGGTGCACGGGGCCGAGATCGAGCGCGTCGATGAATTCGGCGAGCTCGTCGACGTGGTTCTGCCAGCTGAACTCGTCCTGGATGCCCGCTTCGACGGCCGGCCAGTAGTGGCTGAGGCTCGGCGCGATGCAGCGGTAGTGGGCCGACAGCGCGGCAAGTTGCGGATCCCAGTAGCGATAGTCGCACAGCGAGCCGTGCACGAACACCATCGGCGCACCGCTGCCCCGCTCGACATACGGCAGGCTGATGCCCGACGAAAGCGTCGCAAATTGCAGGTCGGGGTTCGCGAGCACGGACGGCTCGATTCGCATGTTCATGACTGAAAGGCTCAAAGGTGCGTCAACACGACGCAACTATGCATCACGGCGACCTGCAAGGAAAACGCATAATTTTCATCGTGACGATCAATTTTTTTGATGGCTGCGGCGGAAACCCTTGTCGCAGCGTGGTCATGTGTCGAGGCCTTCGATCGTCTGACGATTCATTTCGCCGATGAAAGGGCGCGCGACGGCCCGCGCGCATGCGCCTTCGCCGCGAAAAAGGGGGCCCGCGCGTCAGCGCACCGTCAACGCGGGCGCGGTCTGAAGCGCGACGGGGAGGTCGTTGTCGGCGGCGAACTGCATCGCGAAGGCGAATGCGTCCGCGCATACGGTGCGCAATTCGTCCGACACGAACAGGCATTTGACGTTGTCGACGACGACGGGCATCGCGAGCCGCGACAGCGCGCACGGATAGCCGGGCCGCCGTTCGCCGACGAACAGCGTGATGACGCCCGCGAGGCGCTCGGGCCAGTCGCTCGGGCGGAAGGTCTTCCGCGCGTGCGTGATGCCGCGGATCAGGTGGCCGGTGATGCGTCCGCGTTCGGTGACTTCGATGCGATCCATGCTGTCGTGCGTGCGCTCGTTCGCGTCATTCGCCACCGTCGGCCGCCGCGTCGCCGCGCGCGGGGATCCGCAGGTTGCGCAGCTTGTGATAGAGCGTCTTCTTCGGCATGCCGAGCGCGACGCTGGCATCGGCCACGTTGCCGTGGTGACGCTGCAGCATGTCCTCGATCAGCATCCGTTCGAAATACGCGAGCTGCTCCGCGAGCGTGCCGCCCACGACCGGCGCTGCGCCGGACGACAGCAGGCTGTCGCCGGTCAGCCCGAGCACGAAGCGGTCGGCCACGTTCTGCAGCTCGCGCACGTTGCCGGGCCACGCATGCGTCATCAGCTCGGACACCTGCGCGGCCGTGACGACCGGCGCCGGCTGCCCGAAGCGCCGCGCGGCCGCGAGCACGAAATGCTCGAACAGCAGCGGTACGTCCTCGCGCCGCTCGCGCAGCGGCGGCAGCTCGATCTGCGCGACGTTGAGGCGATACAGGAGGTCCGCGCGAAAGCGCCCGTCGGCCGCGAGTTCGGCGAGATCGGCCTTCGAGGCGGCCACCACGCGGCAGTCGACCGGAATCAGCTCGTTCGCGCCGAGCCGCTCGACCACGCGCTCCTGCAGCACGCGCAGCATCTTGATCTGCAGCGCAATCGGCATCGTCTCGATCTCGTCGAGGAACAGCGTGCCGCCGTCCGCCCATTCGATCTTGCCGATGCGCTTCTTGATCGCGCCCGTGAACGCGCCCGCTTCGTGGCCGAACAGTTCGCTCTCGAAGATCTGCTCGGGCAGGCCGCCGCAATTGAGCGCGACGAAGTGCGCGTCGCGCCGGCCGCCGAAGTCGTGCAGGCTGCGTGCGATGAGCTCCTTGCCGGTACCCGTCTCGCCGGTGATCAGCACCGACACCGCGGTATCGGCGAGGCGCAGGATCTTCTTGCGCACGTCGGCCATCGCGGGCGACTTGCCGAGCACGAACGCCTCGATGCCCTGCCAGTTGTTCAACGCCGCGCGCAGCCCCTGCACCTCGAGCGTCAGGCGGCGCTTCTCGACCGCGCGCGCGACGCGCCCGGCGATCACGTCCGACGAAAACGGCTTCTCGATGAAGTCGTACGCGCCGACCTGCATCGCGCCGACGGCCGTCGAGATGTCCGCGTGGCCGCTGATCAGCACGACCGGGATCTGCGCATCGACGGCCATCACGCGGTCGAGCAGCTGCAGCCCGTCGATGCCCGGCATCCGCACGTCCGACACGATCACGACTGGCGCGCCCGGTGCGACGTGGGCGAGCGCGTCGGCGGCCGACGCGAATGCGTCCACCGGGAACCCGGCGAGCGCGACGGCCTGCTCGACGCCGATCCGGACGTTTTCATCGTCCTCGACGACCAGCACGCGAATCTTATCTTCCATGCTCTATCCTCTGTTGCGGCGTGGCCGCCGCGAATTCGATACTGAACTGCGCGCCGCCCTCGTCGCGGTTCGTCGCGGCGATCCTCGCGCCGAATGCCTCGACGAGGCGCGACGTGATCGCGAGGCCGAGCCCGAGGCCCTGGCCGCGCGGCTTGGTCGTGACGAACGGCTCGAACAGGTGCGGCAGCACGTCGGGCGCGATGCCGGCGCCGCTGTCGGCCACCGTGAAGCGCACGCGGCCCGCTTCGTCGGGCCCGGCGGCTTCGATGACGATGCGGCGCACTGGTGCGTCGTGCACCGCGTCGAGCGCGTTGCCGAGCAGGTTCACGATCACCTGCTGCAACTGGCTCGACTCGGCCGACACGGTCGTGCCGGGGGCGATGTTCACGTCGAGCCGCACGCCTTCGTCGCGAATCCGCGCGTCGTAGATCAGCCGCGCATGCGCGACGGCCTCGTTCAGCGACACCGCGACGCGTTCGACGTCGGGCTTGCGCGCGAAGGTCTTCAGCTCGCCGGTGAGCACGGCCATGCCGTCGACCAGCTTGCCGATCCGTTCGAGGTTCGCGAGCGCCGGCGCCGGCTGGCCGCGCTCGAAGAACGTGCGCGCGTTGTCGCACAGCGTGCGGATCGCGACGAGCGGCTGGTTCAGCTCGTGGGTGAGGCCGGCGGCCATCTGCCCGAGCACCGCGAGCTTGCCCGCATGCACGACTTCCTGTTGCGACGCGCGCAGCCGCTGCTCGGTGCGCTCGCGCTCGACGATCTCGCGCTGCATCCGCTCGTTCGCGGCCGTCAGCGCGGCCGTGCGCTGCGCGACGGTCAGTTCGAGCCGGTCGTTCGCGCGGCGCAGCGCGTCCTGCGCGTTCAGCCGCGCGACGATCGCCCGGCGGCGCTGGATCGCATAGCCGGCCAGCAGCGCCGCGATCAGGAACGCGCCGGTGACGAACACGAACGCCGTCTGCTGCTGGCGCCGCGCGCCCGCGATGTCGAGCAGCACCATCAGCGAATCGCCGGCCTGCGGCGCGGGGCGCGACATCACGAGATAACGCGTGGTGTGGCCGGCGCGGCGTGGATCGGGGAACGTGCCGAACCACGCGGCCGAGCTGCGGTCGCCGATGCGGCGGTACGGCAGCGCGTCGACGGTGCGGCCCGCGTATTGGCGCGACGCCTGGATGTCGCGCTGCTGCTGCGCGGTGATCGGGCGCAGCGCGGTGAATTTCCATGCGGGCTCGGTCGAGATCACGACCACGCCGTTGCCGTCGACGACCATCGCGGCGACGCCCGGCGCGCGCCAGGCCGATTCGAGCGGATCGACGCTGATCTTCACGGCGGCCACGCCGATCGGCACGCCGTCGTCGCGCACCGCGCTCGCGAAATAGACGCCCGGCACGCCCGTGTTGGTGCCGATCCCGAAGAAGCGGCCGCTGCCGCGCGCGAGCGCGTCCTTGAAGTACGGCCGGTACGACACGTTGGTGCCGACGAAGCTGATCGTCTCGTTCCAGTTGCTGGCGGCGATCACCTCGCCCTGCAGGTCGATCACGTCGACCGCGCCGCTGCCGGCGTCGCGGTTCACGGCTTCGAGGTAGGTGTTTACCGAGTGCACGAGCGCGGGCGCATCGTGCGGCGCGGCCTTCAGCATCGCGCGTACGCCGTCCTGCCGCGCGACGAGGCCCGGCAGGATCTCGAAGCGGCCGAGTTCGCTCTTCAGGCTCGACGCATACAGGTCGAGCCGGTGCGCGCCGGTTTCCTCGAGCGCGTCGATCGCGCGTTCCCACGCGAAATCGACGGCGGCGCCCGCCACGCCGACATACAGCGCGGCGGCCGACGCCCAGCCCCACCACGGGATTCCCTTGAAGCCCTTTTGCACGTTCGCCCTCATCGAAGCCCGCTACCGTCCGTCCGCCACCGGCCGTCCGCCACCTGCCCTCCGCAACCGGCCCTCCCTAACGACACGCGCCGCGCGCCGGCGAGGCCGGCGGCGGCGCGTGCGAAGCAGCCTGCGCGACGGTGCGCGCGGCCGCGCATCAACCGAAGTGCGCGACCAGGATCAGCGTCACCGTGACGACGATCGCGCCGCCGATCCGCGTCGCGATCTGCGCGAACGGCATCAGCTGCATCCGGTTCGCGGCGGTCAGGATCGCGACGTCGCCGGTGCCGCCTTGCCCGCTGTGGCAGGCGTTCACGATTGCGGTGTCGATAGGGTACATCTTCAGCAGGCGGCCGACCACGAAACCGGTGCCCATCAGCGTCGCGACGGTCGACACGATCGTGACCACGTTGACGATCGTGAACGCGGCGGTCAGCTTGTCCCACGGCGTCATCGCGACGCCGATCGCGAACAGCAGCGGATACGTGACGGCGGTCGAGAAGAACTTGTAGACGACGAACGCGCCTTCCTGCAGCGGCGGCGACACCGCGCGCGCGAGCTTCACGAGCACCGCGAGGAACAGCATCGCGACCGGCGCGGGCAGGCCGAACAGCTTGTGCGCCATCAGGCCGACGAGGTACAGCGTGATGGCGGTGATGCCGGCGCCCGCGATGTGCGTGACGTCGACGTGGCCGCGGATCTCTTCGCTTTCCGGCGTCATGTCGCCGCTTTCGCCGACCTGCAGCCGGCCGTTGCCGGTCAGGTGCGGCAGCCGCTTGCCGAGCATGTCGAGCGCGCCCGACAGGATGATCGCGGTCAGGCTGCCGAGCATCACCGGCGGCAGCACCATCGCGAACATCTCGCCCTGCGGCAGGTGCATCAGTTCCGAATAGCCGATCGACAGCGGAATCGCGCCTTCGCCGACGCCGCCCGCCATGATCGGCACGACGATGTACAGCAGCGTGTGGCGCGCGCCGAGGCCGAGCGCGGTGCCGACGGCCGTGCCGACGATCGCCGCGGCGACCGAACCGGCCGCGAGCGGGATGAAGATCTTCACGAAGCCCTGGATCAGCACGCGGCGATCCATGCTCAGGATGCTGCCGACGATGATCGACGCGATGAACAGGTACAGGAAGTTGGTCGACTTCGTGAATTCGACGGTCAGGTTCAGCACCGGCTTCGGCAGCACGTGGTAGTACGTGAGCGCCGACGGCACGAAGGTCGCGAAGATCGCGGCCGCGCCGATGTTGCGCAGGAGCGGCAGGCGCTTGCCGAGTTCCGCGCAGGTGAAGCCGAAGAACGCGAGCACGGCGATCGCCATCGAGATTTCGCCCGGCACCTTGCCCGTCACCGCGAAACCGACGATCAGCGCGAACAGGATCACGTAGACGGGCAGCGGGATGATGCCGATGCGGATTTCCATCAGCTTCCACCAGCCTTCCGGCCAGAAGCGTGCGCGCGTGGCGGGGCCGGCTTCGGCAATCGGCTCGGGATGGGACGGGGTATGGATAGAGGTCTGCAAGACGTGTCTCCTGATGTTGGAATGCCTGCATTGCTTCGCGGCATCGTGTGCCGTCTGTTACGCAACCCCCGTGCCAGGAATCAGGCCTGCCGGAATATTTTCAATCCATTGATTCATAAGGGATTTGTTTCGTCTGCGGAAAGGGTTGGCCGGCCGGCTGGCCGAGATTTCGGAATTCGCCGCGCGCCCAGGCCGAGATTTCGGCCCGGCACCCGGTCCGGCGTCCGGCCGGCCCTTCGGGCGCGCCCGGTCGCCCGCCATATCGCCGCGCGCGATTTTCTTCCCACAATCGCTTCGTAGACCGCCTCCGCGCCGCTCTCTATCATCGGCTGATCCTTTTCCGATGCGATGACGACCGTCCGGAGAACGCCCATGCGTTCGCCGCGGCGCCGCTCATCCGTCGATACCGTCTTTGGACAGGAGTGGTTTCATGCTGCATCCCGTTTTTTCCGCCCGCTTTTCCGCCGGCCGCGCGGCTCGCCTGCTGATGGCCGCGCTGCTCGGCGTCGTGCTGCTGAACGGCGCGCGCGCCGACACCCCGCCGCTGAAGGTCGGCATCTCGACCAGCCCGCAGATCGAGGCGCTGAAGATCGCCGCGAAGGAGGCGAAAGAGCAGGGGCTCGACGTGAAGATCGTCGAGTTCACCGACTGGAATACGCCGAACGCCGCGCTCGCGAACAAGGACATCGACGTCAACTACTTCCAGCACATCCCGTTTCTCGAGAACGCGAAGAAGCAGGGCGGCTACAACTTCATCTCGATCGCGCCCGGCACGATCATGAAGATCGGCCTCTATTCGAAGAAGGTGAAGCGCTTCGACGAACTGAAGGACGGTGCGCGCGTCGCGATCGCGAACGATCCGGTCAACGGCGGGCGCGGCTTGCTGCTGCTGCAGCGCGCCGGGCTCATCACGCTGAAGCCGGGCGCCGATTACCGCGCGACCACGCACGACATCGTCGCCAACCCGAAGCATCTGAAGATCATCCCGCTCGAGGCGTCGCAGCTCGCGCGCTCGCTCGACGACGTCGATCTCGCGCAGGGCTACCCGAGCTTCATCAAGCTTGCCGGCACGACCGATCCGAACAGCGCGCTGCTGTTCGACGGCACCGAGAACAAGAACTTCGCGATCCAGTGGGTCGTGCGGCCCGAGAGCGCGAACGATCCGCGCATCCGCAAGTTCATCGCGATCTACCAGCACTCGCCGGCCGTGCGCCGTGCGCTCGACAACGCGTTCGGCTCGCTGTACGCGATCGCGTGGTGACGGAGGCAGGCATGACGACGGCGAACCGCAAGAAGATCCTGCTCAACGCGTTCAACATGAACTGCGTCGGGCACATCAACCACGGGCTGTGGACGCATCCGCGCGACCGCTCCGCGCACTACACCGATCTCGACTACTGGGCCGATCTCGCGAAGACGCTCGAACGCGGCAAGTTCGACGGGATCTTTCTCGCGGACATCGTCGGCGTATACGACGTGTTCGGCGGCGGCCCCGAAGCGGCGCTGCGCGAATCGGTGCAGGTGCCGGTCAACGATCCGCTGCTGCTCGTGCCCGCGATGGCGCAGGTCACGCGGCATCTCGGCTTCGGCGTGACCGCGAACCTGACCTACGAGCCGCCTTATCTGTTCGCGCGCCGCATGTCGACGCTCGATCATCTGACGAAAGGCCGCGTGGGCTGGAACATCGTCACCGGCTACCTCGACAGCGCCGCGCGCGGGATGGGCCTCGCGCAGCAAATCGGCCACGACGACCGCTACGAGCGCGCGGACGACTACATGGACGTCGTCTACAAGCTGTGGGAACAGAGCTGGGACGACGACGCGGTGATCCGCGATGCGCAGGCGCGCGTGTTCGCGCAGCCGGGCAAGGTGCGGCGCGTGAGGCACGACGGGCCGTTCTATTCGGTCGACGCGATCCATCTGAGCGAGCCGTCGCTGCAGCGCACGCCGGTGCTGTACCAGGCCGGGTCGTCGGCGCGCGGCGTCGAGTTCGCGGGCCGTCACGCGGAATGCGTGTTCGTGAACGGGCAGAGCAAGGCGGCCGCGCGCGCGGCGGCGCTCGACATCCGCGCGGCCGCCGCGCGGCAGGGCCGCGATCCGGCATCGATCCGGATCTTCGCGGGCGTGAGCGTCGTGACGGCCGAGACCGAGCGGCTCGCACGCGAGAAATTCGACGAATACCGGCGCTATGCGAGCCCCGAAGCCGGCCTCGCGCATTTCGCGAGCTCGACCGGCATCGATTTCGCGCAGTACGGCCTCGACGAGCCGATCTCGTACGTGAAGACCGATTCGATCCAGTCGGCCGTCGACGCGATCTCGCGCAAGAGCACGACCGGCATGTGGACCGTGCGGCGCATGCTCGAACAGATGTCGCTCGGCGGCCGTTACGCGCCGATCGTCGGCTCGCCGTCGCAGGTCGCGGACGAACTGCAGTCGTGGATCGACGAGACCGGCATCGACGGCTTCAACCTGACGCGCACCGTGATGCCCGAATCGTTTGAGGATTTCGTCGACTGGGTCGTGCCGGAACTGCAGAACCGCGGCGTCTACAAGGAAGACTACGATCCCGCGCCGACGCTGCGCGAGAAACTGTTCGGCGCGGGCCCGCGCCTGCCCGCGTGGCACACCGGCGCGCAGCACCGGCCGGCCGCCGCGGCGCAAACCGAACCCGCGCATCCCGCGCATGCGTGAACCTGACGGAGCGAAGCGATGACGCAATTGTTCGATACGCTGGGTTTCATCGAGCCGTCGGCCGTGCGGGCCGGCGCGGGGGCCGCGGCGCGTGACGAAGCGGCCGCGCGATATGACGGCGTGGCCGTCTCGCTGGAGCAGGTCGGCAAGGTATTCGCGACGCCGCGCGGCCACGCTGCCGCGCTGCGCGACGTGACGCTCGACGTGCGGCGCGGCGAGGTGTTCGGGATCATCGGCCGCAGCGGTGCTGGCAAATCGACGCTGCTGCGGCTCGTGAACGGCCTCGAACGGCCGAGTTCGGGCCGCGTGCGCGTGCAGGGCGTCGACGTCGGCGCGCTCGACGAGGACGGGCTCGTCGCGCTGCGGCGGCGCACCGGCATGGTGTTCCAGCATTTCAACCTGCTGTCCGCGAAGACGGTGTTCGAGAACGTCGCGCTGCCGCTGAAGATCGCCGGCGTGCCGAAGGCCGAGCGCGTGCGCAAGGTCGAGGCGCTGCTCGATCTCGTCGGGCTCGCGGCCAAGCGCGACGCGTATCCGGCGAGCCTGTCGGGCGGGCAGAAGCAGCGCGTCGGCATTGCCCGCGCGCTCGTGCACGATCCCGAGGTCCTGCTGTGCGACGAGGCGACGTCGGCGCTCGATCCGGAGACGACGCAATCGATCCTCGCGCTGCTCGCCGACATCAACCGCCGCCTCGGGCTGACGATCGTGCTGATCACGCACGAGATGGAAGTGATCCGCGCGGTGTGCGATACGGTCGCGGTCATCGAACAGGGGGAAGTGGTCGAAACGGGCGCCGTGTGGCGTGTGTTCGGCGATCCGCGCCACGGCGCGACGCGCGCGCTGCTCAGTACGCTGCAGCATGACCTGCCGGCCGAGCTGGCCGCGCGTGTGCAGCCGCTGCCCGAACAGGCCGCGTTGCCCGACGGTGCGCAGGTCGTGCTCGACGTCCGCTATACGGGCGAGAGCGGCGGCGAGCCCGACGTCGGCGCGCTCGCGGCGGCGCTCGGCGGCTCGGTGCGGTTCCTGCACGGCGGCATCGAGCGTATTCAAGGCCATGCGCAGGGGCGGCTCGTGATCGCGGCCGCGCCCGGCGTGGACGACACGGGCGCGCAGCCTGCGCGCCGCGCGGTCGCCGTGCTGCTCGAACGCGCGCGGCGCCACGCGAATCACGCGGAGGTGCTCGGTTATGTTTGAGCTCTGGTGGCCCGAACTGCTCGACGCGATTCGCGACACGCTGTCGATGGTCGCGGCATCGGCCGCGATCGCCGCGCTGCTCGGCATTCCGCTCGCGGTGATCCTCGTCACTACCGCACCCGGCGGGATCTACGCGCGGCGCGGCGTGAACGCGGTGCTCGGCGCGCTCGTCAACGTGTTCCGCTCGACGCCGTTCATCATCCTGCTCGTCGCGCTGCTGCCGTTCACGCGCGTGCTGATCGGCACGACGATCGGCGTGTGGGCAGCCGTCGTGCCGCTGTCGATCGCCGCGATCCCGTTCTTCGCGCGGATCGCCGAAGTGAGCCTGCGCGAAGTCGATCGCGGGCTGATCGAGGCCGCGCTCGCGATGGGCGCGAAGCGCCGCCACATCGTGTGGCACGTGCTGCTGCCGGAGGCGCTGCCCGGCATGCTCGGCGGCTTCACGATCACCGTCGTCGCGCTGATCGGCTCGACCGCGATGGCGGGCGCCGTCGGCGCGGGCGGGCTCGGCGATCTGGCGATCCGCTACGGCTATCAACGTTTCGACACCACCGTCATGGCGACCGTGATCGTGATCCTGATCGCGCTCGTCTCGGCCGTGCAAATCACGGGCGACCGCCTGGTCCGACGCGTGACCCGGCGTACCTGAGCGACGCCACAAGCGTCCGCTCGTTTCATTCCTGATCCTGAGAGAACCTACCCATGACCTTGCCCATCGACGCTCCGCGCGAGTGGAACGGAGCATTCGAGGAAGCGCTGTTCCTGGACGTGGCGCGACGCCACCGTCCGGACTTTCCGGCCAAGCTCGCGACACCGCCGCGCGAGCCGCGCAACGACGACGAACTGGCCGCCGTCGCCGACTACTACACGAAGATGGCGTCGCACGACCTGTTCATCGTGCAGGTCGTCGCGAAGGCGATCGACACGCTGTTCCGCGACGATCCGCATTTCCAGCTGATCCTGTCGCGCCAGCTCGGCGACGACGGCGCGCACGCGGTGATCGGCCGCGAACGCGTCACCGAACTGACGGGGCGCGATCCGCTGCCGGAAGTCGACCGGCTCGTCGCCGCGCACTGGGCGCGCATCGGCGACATCGCGGTGCGCGACGTCGCGGGTTTTCTTGCGTTCGAATGGCATTACGAGCTGCACATCCTCGCGAAGCTGTGGATCCAGCGCAAGACCGGCCGCATCGGCGACAGCGCGATGCGCGAGCATGGCGAGAACCGGATCCGGCCGGACGAGGAGTGGCATCGCGTGCAGATCGTCCAGTGGTGGTTCGACACGCTGAAGGCGCTGCCGGCCGCCGAGCGCGACGCGCTGATCGATCGCGTGATCGCGGCCGACGAGGAAACGCAGGCACGGCTCGACGGTTATCTGCACGACGAATACGCGCACACCGCGCACGTGTTCGGCGCCGATATCGCCGAATACCGCGCGATCTACGACGATTGGCGGCGCGAGATCCTGTCGCGCCTCACCGGCCGCCGGCTCGAGGCGCTGGTGCCGCTGTCGGGCGCAACCGTCGCACAGGAAGCCCTTGCATGAACGATCCACGCGGCCCGGCGACCTTTGCGCCGGATACCGATGCACCGGCCGTCGACCGCGACGCGCTGGCGCGCGCGATCGACGCGCTGCGCGTGACCGCCGCCGAGCGCGACCGAACGGGCGGTCACGCGGCGCAGGAGAAACAGTGGCTTGCCGACGCGGGCCTGTTGACGCTCGCGGTGCCGCGCGCGTTCGGCGGGCAGGAAGCCGCATGGCCCGAGATCTACGACGCGATCCGGCAGGTCGCGCGCGTCGACAGCGCGCTCGCGCATCTCGTCGGGTTCCAGTGCCTGCAGGTGGTGAGCGTCGACGTGTGGGGCAACCCGGCGCAGCGCGAACGCTATCTGCGCGGCACGGTCGAGCAGCGCTGGTGGTGGGGCAATGCGGTCAATCCGCTCGATACGCGGCTCATCGCCACGGCGACGCCCGACGGCGGCTACCGGCTCGACGGCGTGAAGGGTTTCTGTTCGGGTACGCGCGGGTCGCAGCGCATGACGGTGTCCGCGCACGATCCGGCAACCGGCCGTACCGTGTTCGGCGTCGTGCCGACCGATCGTCCGGGGATCACGGTCAACGAGGACTGGGACCCGATCGGCCAGCGCCAGACCGACAGCGGCAGCGTGCGCTTCGACGGCGTGACGCTCGCGGCGGACGAGGTGCTGCATCGTTCCGAAGCGCCGCCGACGCCGCGCGCGACGCTGCGCACGCTCGTGTCGCAGCTCGTGCTGACGAACCTGTTCGTCGGCCTGGCGGAAGGCGCGTTGGCCGAGGCGCGCGATTACGTGCGGCAGCACGGCCGCCCGTGGATTCACGCGGACGTCGCGCAGGCGGAAGACGATCCGTACACGCTGCAGCGTGTCGGCGACATGCGCGTGCGCGCGATCGCCGCGGCGGCACTGGCCGATCGCGCGGCCGCTGCGTTGCAGCGCGCGTGGGCGCGTCAGGATGCGCTGACGGCCGACGCGCGCGCCGACGTCGCGCTTGCGGTATCGGAAGCGAAGATCGTCGCGCAGCGCGCGGCGCTCGACAACGGCGAAGCACTGTTCGACGCGTGCGGCGCGCGCGCGACGGCCGCGTCGCTCGGCCTCGACCGTTTCTGGCGGAATGCGCGCACGCATACGCTGCACGATCCGCTCGACTACCGGTTGCGCGATGTCGGCCGGTTCGCGCTGACGGGGGAATTGCCGCAGGCGTCGCTTTATACGTGACGGCAATACGGGCGCGGGGCCGCTGCGCGGCGGCTCCGCGCCGACGGTCCGGCGCGGGCGCTTGCCGTTCCGGCCGGCACGTCGTTCGATCGGAGCGCTGGACGTTCGAAATGATATGTTATATCGTTGCGATACAATATATCATCTGCTCCTCGACCTCCTCTTCCGGAATCGCCCGATGCGCACCGCACCCCGTCCGTCCACGCGGCTTCCCGTGACCGTCCTGTCCGGCTTCCTCGGCGCCGGCAAGACGACGCTGCTCAACCACATCCTCAACAATCGCGAGGGCCGGCGCGTCGCGGTCATCGTCAACGACATGTCCGAGGTCAACATCGATGCGGCGCTCGTGCGCGACGGCGGCGCGGGCCTGTCGCGCACCGACGAGAAGTTGGTCGAGATGAGCAACGGCTGCATCTGCTGCACGTTGCGCGAGGATCTGCTGATCGAGGTCGACCGGCTCGCGCGCGAAGGGCGCTTCGACCAGCTCGTGATCGAATCCACCGGCATCTCGGAGCCGCTGCCGGTGGCCGAGACGTTCACGTTCGAAGGCGAGGACGGCCGCAGCCTCGGCGAAGTCGCGCGGCTCGACACGATGGTGACGGTGGTCGACGCATTCAATTTCCTGCGCGACTACGCGTCGCGCGACAGCCTGCGGTCGCGCGGCGAATCGATGGGCGACGAGGACGCGCGCACGGTCGTCGATCTGCTGGTCGACCAGATCGAGTTCTGCGACGTGATCGTGATCAACAAGATCGACCTGATCGACGCCGGCGCGCGCGAGCGGCTGGTCGCGCTGCTGCGCGGGCTGAACCCGCGCGCGCGGATCGAGATCGCCGAGTTCGGCAAGGTGCCGCTCGAGCGCGTGCTCGACACGGGCCTGTTCGACTTCGACGAGGCGTCGCGCGCGCCGGGCTGGCTGCAGGAGATGCGCGGCACGCATACGCCGGAGACCGACGCGTACGGGATCCGCAGCTTCGTCTACCGCGCGCGGCGGCCGTTCCATCCGCGGCGCTTCTTCGAGCTCGTCGAAAGCGAATGGCCGGGCGTCGTCCGCTCGAAGGGGTTCTTCTGGCTGGCCACGCATCCGACCGTCGCCGGGTCGTGGTCGCAGGCCGGGGCGGTCGCGCGGCACGGGCCGGCGGGGTACTGGTGGGCGGCCGTGCCGCCCGAGCGCTGGCCGCGGGACGCCGAGGCCGTCGCGCAGATCCGCGCGCGCTGGGACGAGCGCGTCGGCGACGCCCGCCAGGAACTCGTGCTGATCGGCATGGACATGGACGAGCCCGCGCTGCGCGCGCGCCTCGACGCGTGTCTGCTGACCGACGCCGAGATGGCCGCCGGCCCCGAACACTGGACCACGTGGGACAACCCGTTTCGCGACTGGTCCTGACCTGAACGCGCGCTGCCTGCATCGATCCGGATGGACAAGGCGCGCCACCGGAATCCGAGCATGAATGCAGCCCTTCCCGATGTTTCCCTGACCGATGCCGCGCCCGGCCGCCGTCCGCTCGAATGGGTCGGCATGCAGGGCATCGACCTGCCCGCCGCGGTGGCCGAGCCCGGCTGCCGGCGCGACGTGCATGCCCGCGCCGACGTGCAGGTCGATCTGCCCGCACCGCACGTGAAAGGCATCCACATGTCGCGGCTGTACGGGCTGCTCGACCGGCTCGCCGACGGCGAAGCGCTGTCGCCGGCCGGCCTCGGGCGCGTGCTGCGCGCGATGGTCGACAGCCATCGCGACTGCGACACGCGCAGCGCGCGCGTGCGGCTGCGCTTCGACCTGCTGGCCCGCCGCCCCGCGCTCGTGACCGAGGGGCTGGTCGGGTGGAAGGCGTATCCGGTGCGGATCGACGCGACGCTCGCCGGCGAAGCGTTCGAGCTGCGCGCCCAGGTGACGGTCGCCTATTCGTCCACATGCCCGTGCTCGGCCGCGCTGTCGCGGCACTGGGTCGAACAGGCATTCCTGGCCGCGTTCGGCCGCGAGGATCGCGTGGCGCCGGCGGCTGTCGCCGCATGGCTGAAACGGCATGCGTCGGCCGCCACGCCGCACAGCCAGCGCAGCGAAGCCGTCGTCGGCGTGGCGCTGCCCGCCGCCGGCGCGACGCTGGGGCTGATCGACCTGATCGATCGCGTCGAGCATGCGCTCGGCACGCCGGTGCAGACGGCCGTCAAGCGCGCGGACGAACAGGCGTTCGCGGTGCTGAACGGCGGCAACCTGATGTTCGTCGAGGATGCCGCGCGCCGCGTGCAGGCCGCGCTGGACGGTCGTCACGCGAATCCGTGTGTCCAGGTGCGCCATCTGGAAAGCCTGCACCCGCACGATGCGGTGGCCTGGGCCGCGCCGATGGCGGAAGGCGCCGGCGCATGCTGATCCGCAAGCTGTTCCGGTTCGAGAATGCGCATGTCGTGCGCGGCTGCAGCACGCGGCGCTGCTCGCATTCGATCCACGGCCATTCGTACCGCGTCGAGTTGCTGCTCGAAGCGCACGCGCTGGACCACGGGCAGATGATCTACGACTTCGGGCTGCTCAAGGGCGACGTGCGCGACCTGATCGACGCGTTCGATCATGCGGTGACGCTGTGGTCGGACGACGATCCATGCTACGTCGAAAGCATGCGTCGTTTTTCCGAGCGCTGGGTGGTGCTGCCCGTGTCACCGAGCGCCGAACAGTTCTCGCGCGTGTTGTTTCGCCTCGTCGACGCGGCGCTGAGCGGCACGCGCATGTCGAACGGCGAAGCCGACGTGCGGCTGCATTCGGTCATCGTGCACGAGACCGAGACCGGCTACGCGCAGTGTTTTCGCGACGACGCCTTCAATCCGCGCATGGGCCCGATCGACCTCGATGCGATCGTGTTCGCACCGGCCATCGCCGCGCAGTGGCGCGATCCGGGCCTGTTCGAGCGGCTCAGGCGCGGCCCCCTCCTTTCCCGGCAGGAATCCTCATGATCCGAAAGAACCCGCGCGGCGACCTGCCGCGGATTCATCCGAACGCCTTCGTCGACCCGACCGCCATCCTGTGCGGGCACGTGATCGTCGAGGAGAACGTGTTCATCGGCCCGTACGCGGTGATCCGCGCGGACGAAACGGATGCCGACGGCCGGATCGCGCCGATCGTGATCGGCGCGCATTCGAACATCCAGGACGGCGTCGTGATCCATTCGAAGTCGGGCGCGAGCGTGACGATCGGCCGGCACACGTCGATCGCGCATCGCGCGATCGTCCACGGGCCGTGCAAGGTCGGCGACGGCGTATTCGTCGGGTTCAACAGCGTGCTGTTCAACTGCACGATCGACGACGGCTGCGTGGTGCGCTACAACGCGGTCGTCGACGGCTGCCATCTGCCGCCGGGCTTCTACGTCCGTTCGACCGAACGCATCGGGCCGGAAACCGATCTCGCCGCGTTGCCGCAGGTCACGGCCGATGCGAGCGATTTCTCCGAGGACGTCGCGCGCACGAACAATGCGCTGGTGCTCGGCTACAAGCACATCCAGAACGAGTTCTGAGTCATGGGCGAGCGGATGGGGCATGACGCAACCGACGCGCCGACGCGTCGCCACGTCGACCTGCTCGTGCAGGGCGGCACGGTGATGACGCCCAACGGCGCCGAACGGATCGACGTCGCGTGCGCGGCGGGCCGCGTGGTCGCGCTGGGCGCGTTGCAGGGCAGCTGGCGGGCCGACGTCGTGCTCGATGCGCGCGGATTGCATGTGTTGCCGGGCGTGGTCGACAGCCAGGTGCATTTCCGCGAGCCGGGGCTGACGCACAAGGAGACCTTCGAGGCCGGCACGCGCGGCGCGGTGCTCGGCGGCGTCACGACCGTCTTCGAGATGCCCAACACGCATCCGCTGACGCTGAGCGGGCAGGACCTGCAGGCGAAGCTGGACCTGGCGCGCGGTCGCGCGTGGTGCGACTACGCGTTCTATATCGGCGGCTCGGCCGTGAATGCGGAGCGGTTGCCGGCACTCGAGCGCCTGCCCGGCTGCGCGGGCGTGAAGGTATTCATGGGCAGTTCGTTCGGCGACCTGCTGGCCGACGACGCAACCGTGTTGCGCCGGATCCTGCGCAACGGGCGCCGGCGCATGGCCGTGCATGCGGAGGACGAGGCGCGGCTGCGCGAACGCAAGGCGATCGTGGAAGCGAGCGGCGACGTGCGCGATCATCCGCGCTGGCGCGACGAGGACAGTGCGCTGATCGCGACGCGGCGCATCGTCGGGCTGGCGGCCGAAACGGGCCGTCGGCTGCATGTGCTGCACGTGTCCACGGCGGACGAAATGGCGTTTCTTCAACACCATCGGCGGCGCGTGACGGTCGAGGTCACGCCGCACCACCTGAGCCTCGCTGCGCCGGATTGCTACGAGCGGCTCGGCACGTTCGCGCAGATGAATCCGCCCGTGCGCGAGCGGCGTCACCGGGACGCGTTGTGGCAGGCCGTCCGCGACGGCGTGGTCGACGTGATCGGCAGCGATCACGCGCCGCATACGCGCGACGAAAAGCGCCGCCCGTATCCGCAGTCGCCGAGCGGGATGGCCGGCGTGCAGACGCTGCTGCCGCTGATGCTCGACCACGTGCATGCGGGCCGCTTGAGCCTCGAGCGGCTGGTCGACCTGACCAGCGCCGGGCCGGCGCGCATTTTCGGCATCGAGGGGAAAGGGCGCATCGCGGCCGGCTACGACGCCGATTTCAGCATCGTCGACCTGCGGGCGCGACGGATCATCCGCGACGAATGGATCGCCAGCGTGAGCGGCTGGACACCTTACGACGGGTGCGCAGTCACGGGCTGGCCCGTGCATACGGTCGTGCGCGGGCAGGTCGTCGTGCGCGACGGCGCGCTGAACGGGCAGCCGGCCGGGGAGGCCGTCACGTTTCTGGACGCCTAGATCGGCAGGCGAACCGTCTGCTTGATGCGCTTCAGCGGAATCTCGGTTTCGACGTTGCGGACGCCTTCGATCTGCGTGAGCGTTTCCATCTGGAAGCGTTGGTAGTCGTCGAGATCGCGCGCGATCACGCGCAGCAGATAGTCGTAGCTGCCGGCCATCAGATGACATTCGAGCACTTCGGGCGCCTGCTCCATCTCGCGCGCGAAGCGCTCGACCGTCGTCTTGTCCTGGCGCTCCAGCGTGACGCGCACGAACGCGCTGAATCGCAGGTCGACGGCGGCGGGATTCAGCAGCGCGACATAAGCGTCGATCACGCCCTGTTCCTCGAGCAGATGAACGCGGCGCAGGCAGGGCGTGGCCGACAGCCCGGCCTGTTGCGCGAGTTCGGCATTCGTCTGATTCGAATTCCGTTGCAATGCGCGCAGAATGCGCCGATCGATCGCATCCAGTTTGATTGACATTTTTGACTACCATGAGCGTGATTGCTAGAGAATAGCGCCAAATCAGGCCGGTGAAGTAGCCAAATTTGCATTCAATCTCCACGGAAGGGCGTCGATAATCTGACGACCGGCCGGGCGATTCCCGTCCGTCGGCCATCCCGTTCTGGAGTACTCCCATGTCGCACCTATCCTGGTTGCCGTTCATTGCAACGTCGCTGCTGGTCATCGTCACGCCGGGCCAGGACATGGTTCTCGTGATGTCGCGCACGCTGTCCGGCGGCACGCGCGCGGGCCTCGTGACCGCCGCGGGCGTCAGCGTCGGGTTGCTCGTGCACACGATGCTCGCGACGCTCGGGCTGGGCGCGCTTCTTCAGGCATCCGAATGGTTGTTCACGGCACTGAAGGTGATCGGCGCGCTGTACCTGCTGTACCTCGGCATCACGTTGCTGCGTTCGTCGGGCGAACTGTCGCTCGCGAGCAGCAGCAGCGGCGCGCAGGTGTCGCGGCTGCGTACGTTCGCGCAAGGCGCGCTGTCCAACGTGTCGAATCCGAAGGTCGCGCTGTTCTATCTGGCGTTCCTGCCGCAGTTCGTGCCGGCGGGCACCGCGCATCCGATGCGGTCGCTGTTCGTGCTGGGCGCGACGTTCGCCGGCCTGACGTTTCTCGTCAAGGGGCCCGTCGCGCTGTTCGCCGGCCTGCTGTCGGCATCGATCCGGCGCAACCCGCGCATCCTGACGCGCCTGCACCGCGTCAGCGGCGTGGTCCTGCTGGGGCTTGGCGTGAAGCTGGCGCTCGAGCGCCGCTGATGGCGGTCATGACGCGGGCAGGGTGTCCGCCAGCGCCCGCATCGCGTCGACCGTCTCCGGATTCGCCGGAAAGAACGCCTCGATCGCGAGTTCCGACAGCGTCACGTCGACCGGCGTGCCGAACACCGTCGTCGTACTGAAGAACGTCAGCTCGCCGGCCGCCGTGCGCAATCGCAATGGCACGGCGATATCCGCGAAATCGGCGCGTGCCGGCGGGGTGTCGGGCTGGCCGCCCGGCGCCGGATACGCGGCGAGCTCGTCGCGCAGCGCATGCAGCGTGCGGTCGCCGCTCGCGTCGATCTGCCGCTGCAGCCGATGCAGGATGTGCGCGCGCCATTCATGCCAGTTGGCGATCTGCGAGGCGAGGCCGTCCGGATGCAGGCTCAGCCGCAGCACGTTGACGGGCGGCTGCAGCAGCGCCGGATCGGCCTGCGCGACCAGCGCGCCGAGCATCCGGTTCGCGGCGAGCAGCACCCAGTGACGGTCGACCGCGAGCGCCGGGTAGGGCTCGTGGCCGCGCAGCACGGCTTCGGCCGCGTGGCGCGCGGCGTCGAGTTGAGGATCCGAAAACGGCCGTTCGCGAAACAGCGGCGCGAAGCCGGCCGCGACGAGCAGCGCATTGCGTTCGCGCAGCGGCACGTCGAGGCGTTCGGCGAGGTGCAGCACCATCTCGCGGCTCGGCTGCGCGCGGCCCGATTCGACGAAGCTCAGGTGGCGCGCGGAGACTTCCGCGTCGAGCGCGAGCGCCATCTGGCTCAGGCGCCGGCGCTGGCGCCACGTGCGCAGCAGCGGGCCGACGCCGGACGCGCGGCCGGCGGACGGGGAGGGCGAATGGGCGGTGGCGGTCGGGTTCATGACGCGGATGATAGGCAATCTCGCGCACCTTGGGCATTACCTGTCAGGTAAGCATCGCGCCGCTCCCCGGGCCCTGGCGCGTCGCGGCGCTGCGTTACCATGGCGACCGTGCCACCTGAGAGGCGGCGCCGGACCCGCGAGACCAATCACGGGCCGGTGCCGCGCACATTCACGACAAGGCATTCCAGGGGAATCCAACAATGAAAAGACTTGCCGTCCGGCTCGCCTGCGTGGCGACGCTCGCACTCGCCGCGACCAGCGGCCACGCGCAGACCGAAGCTGCGCAGGTGGAAATGAGGGCCGCCGCCGCGGCCGCCAACGAAGCGGTCGTGAAAGGGCCGACCGACATCGACGTGAAACACGAAGCCGTGCTGAAGCTGAAGGCCGGCGAGTCGTTCGTGCCGGCCGCCGAGGCCGGCCGCTACCTGCGCTCGATGGGTAATTCGATCGACGAAGCCAAGCTGGTCGGCCTCGTGCTGCCCGACGACCCGGACGCCGACTGGATTTCGGTCGTGTCGTTCGAGCCGAGCGGCTATATCCGCGACGACGACGCGAAGGACTGGAAGCCCGACGAGCTGCTGAAGAGCCTGCAGGCCGGCACCGAGGAAAACAACCCGGCGCGCAAGGAGCGCGGCCTGCCCGAAACCGAGGTGGTCGGCTGGGCGAAGGCGCCCGCGTACGACGCGGCCACGCACCGGCTCGTGTGGTCCGCGATCATCCGCGACAAGGGCGCGGCGCCGAATGCCGCAAACGACGGCGTGAACTACCGGACGCTCGTGCTGGGCCGCGACGGCTACCTGTCGCTGACGATGGCGTCGACGCTTGCCGACCTGCCGAAATACAAGGCGTCGGCCGACGACCTGCTGTCGAACATCAGCTTCAACGACGGCAAGCGCTACGCCGATTTCAACCGGTCGACCGACCACGTTGCCGAGTACGGGCTGGCGGCGCTGATCGTCGGCGTTGGCGCGAAGAAGCTCGGCCTGCTCGCGCTGATCGGCGCGTTCGCGGTGAAGTTCTTCAAGATCGGCGCGGTCGCGCTGCTGGCCGGCGGCGCGGCGCTCAAGCGCTTCTTCGGGCGCAAGCCGAAGGCCGCCGCGGTGCCGGCGGTCGCCGACGCGTTCGAGGCAGCCGCCACGGAGCGCAAGGAATGACGAAGCTGCTGCTGCTGATCTTCGGCGGCCTCAAGCTCGGCAAGGTGCTCGTGTCGGCGGGCACCATGCTGGCGTCGATCGCGGTCTACGCGCTGTTCTACGGCTGGCGGTTCGCGGCCGGTTTCGTCGCGCTGCTGCTGGTGCACGAGGCCGGCCACTACGTCGCCGCGCGGCGGCGCGGGCTCGACGTCGGGCTGCCGACCTTCATCCCGTTCGTCGGCGCATGGATCCAGCTGAAGGCGATGCCGCACGACGCGGAAACCGAGGCATACGTCGGGCTTGCCGGGCCGTTCGTCGGCACGCTCGGCGCGCTGGCCTGCTACGCGGCCGCGCGGCACACCGACAGCAACCTGCTGCTCGCGCTGTCGTACACGGGCTTCTTCCTGAACCTGTTCAACATGATTCCGCTGTCGCCGTTCGACGGCGGGCGGATCACCGCGGTGTTGTCGCCGCGCATCTGGTTCGCGGGCGTGCCCGTGCTGATCGCGCTGTTCGTGTATCGCCCGAGCCCGCTGCTGATCGTGATGGCGATCCTCGCGCTGCCGCAGCTGAAGCGCGCGTGGCGCTACGATCCCGACGCGCCGGAGAACCGCGTGTACTACGCGACGTCGATCGAGACGAAAACGACGTACGCGCTCTGCTACGTCGGCCTGCTCGCGTTCCTTGCGCTGATGACGTCCGGCGTGCACGACATGCTGCGCGTCGCGCATTCCGCCGCTTGATGCGAAAACGGCGGCCGCTCGAAAGCGGCCGCCGTTTGCATGGAACGTCGACCCTCAGGCGTCGCGATGACGCAATTCGACGCGCTTGATGTCCTTCACGATCACGAGATAGCTGAACACGGTGACGAGCGCGTTCAGCCCGACGAACACGAGCGCGCCGTTGAACGAGCCGCTCGCGCCGACGAGGTAGCCGATCGCGATCGGCGCGACGATGCCGGCCGTGTTGCCGAACATGTTGAACAGGCTGCCCGACAGGCCGATCGCCTCCTTCGGCGCGGTGTCCGCGACGACGGCCCAGCCGAGCGAGCCGATCCCCTTGCCGAAGAACGACACGGCCATCAGCACGATCACCAGCGCTTCGCTGTCGACGTAGTTGCAGCCGATGATCGCCATCGACAGCGCCATCCCGCCGACGATCGGAATCTTGCGGGCGAGCGTCAGCGACACGCCGCGACGGATCAGCGCGTCCGACAGCATTCCGCCGAGCACGCCGCCGAGGAACCCGCAGATCGCGGGCAGCGACGTCATGAAGCCGGCCTTCAGCAGCGACATGCCGCGCGCCTGCACGAGATAGATCGGGAACCACGTGAGGAAGAAGTACGTGAGCACGTTCACGCAATACTGGCCGAGGTACACGCCGATCAGCATCCGGTTCGACAGCAGCTGGCGCACGTAGTACCAGCCGGCGACGCGGCCGCCTTCCGCGCGCGTGCCGCCGGCGTCGCGCGGCCCGGCGGGCCGGCCCGCCGATCGCACGAGCCCGCCGCCCTGTTCGATATGGTCGAGTTCCGCGCGGTTCACCGCCGGATGGTCGGCCGGGTCCTTCATGACGCGCAGCCACAGGAACGCGAGCGCGATGCCGGCCAGGCCGAGCCACAGGTACACCTGGTGCCAGCCGTACGCATGCGTGAGCCACGCCATCAGCGGCGAGAACACCACGGCCGCGAAGTACTGCGCGGCGTTGAAGATCGCCGACGCGGTGCCGCGCTCGGCGGTCGGGAACCAGCTCGCGACGACTTTCGCATTGGCCGGAAACGCGGGCGCCTCGGCGATGCCGACCGCGAAGCGCATCGCGAACAGCGCGGCGACCGCGAACGCGGCGCTGCCGCCGAGGCCGATCGTGCTCTGCAGCAGCGTGAACGCCGACCACAGGAAGATGCTCGCCGCATAGACGCGCCGTGCGCCGAAGCGGTCGAGCAGCCAGCCGCTCGGCAGTTGCGCGAGCACGTACGCCCAGCTGAACGCCGAGAAGATGTAGCCCATCGTCACCGGATCGATGCCGAACGCCTGGCGGATCGGCGTGCCGGTGATCGACAGCGTCGCACGGTCCGCGTAGTTGAGCGTCGTGACGACGAACAGCATCGCCAGGATCCAGTAGCGCACGGCGGTCCGGCGCGCGGTGCGCGAGAGGTCGAGCTGAAGATCGCGAGGAGAAGTCTGATGGCTCACTTTGAATGTACGTCGTCGTATGACATGACTGAAAGTTTATTGATAATGGCCGGATGCATAAACTTCGGGTTTTCCCTTTGAAGCGTGTCGCCACAGTGTGGGAAAGTCGTGAGAACCTGGCCGGACAAGGCTTGCGGGTGTATCGTCGGCGCCCTCGCAAATGGCGGACAGGGGGCGATGATGTCAGCGGACATCGTATCTGTTGCGCTACAATGAGCCATTCATTCCCGAACCACGGAGCACATCCCATGCAACTGACAGGAGAGATGCTGATCGGCGCCGACGCGGTGGCCGGCTCGGCCGGAACCTTGCACGCGTTCGACCCGACGCAGGGCGCGCCGATCGACGCGCCGGCGTTCGGCGTCGCGTCGCCGGCCGATATCGACCGCGCGTGCGAACTCGCGCGCGACGCGTTCGATGCGTACCGCGCGCAGCCGCTCGCGGCCCGCGCGGCGTTTCTCGAGGCGATCGCCGATGAAATCGTCGCGCTCGGCGATGCGCTGATCGAGCGCGCGCACACCGAAACGGGCCTGCCCGTCGCGCGGCTGCAGGGCGAGCGCGGCCGCACCGTCGGCCAGCTCCGGCTGTTCGCGCGCGTCGTGCGCGACGGGCGTTTCCTTGCCGCATCGATCGATCCCGCGCAGCCCGCGCGCACGCCGCTGCCGCGTTCGGACCTGCGTCTGCAGAAAGTCGCGCTCGGGCCCGTCGTCGTGTTCGGCGCGAGCAATTTCCCGCTCGCGTTCTCGGTGGCCGGCGGCGATACGGCGTCGGCACTCGCGGCCGGCTGCCCGGTGATCGTCAAGGCGCACGAGGCGCATCTCGGCACGTCCGAGCTGGTCGGCCGCGCGATCCGCGCCGCCGTCGCGAAAACCGGCATGCCGGCCGGCGTGTTCTCGCTGCTGATCGGCCCCGGCCGCGCGATCGGCCCGGCGCTCGTCAGCCATCCGGCGGTCCAGGCCGTCGGCTTCACCGGCTCGCGGCAGGGCGGCATGGCGCTCGTGCAGCTCGCGAACGCGCGTCCGCAGCCGATTCCCGTCTACGCGGAAATGAGCAGCATCAACCCGGTCGTGCTGTTCCCGGCCGCGCTCGCCGCGCGCGGCGACGCGATCGCGACGGGCTTCGTCGATTCGCTGACGCTCGGCGTCGGCCAGTTCTGCACGAACCCGGGCCTCGTGCTCGCGATCGACGGCCCCGATCTCGACCGCTTCGAAACCGTCGCCGCGCAGGCGCTCGCGAAGAAGCCGGCCGGCGTGATGCTCACGCACGGCATTGCCGATGCGTACCGCAGCGGTCGCGGCAAGCTGGCCGAACTGCCGGGCGTGCGCGAAATCGGCGCGGGCGAGGCGGCGCAGACTGACTGCCAGGCCGGCGGCGCACTGTACGAAGTCGGCGCGCAGGCGTTCCTGGCCGAACCGGCGTTCAGCCACGAGGTGTTCGGGCCGGCGTCGCTGATCGTGCGCTGCCGCGATCTCGACGAAGTCGCGCGCGTGCTCGACGGGCTCGAAGGCCAGTTGACGGCCACGCTCCAGATGGACGCCGACGACAAGCCGCTCGCCCGCCGGCTGCTGCCGATCCTCGAACGCAAGGCCGGGCGCCTGCTCGTCAACGGCTACCCGACGGGCGTCGAGGTGTGCGATGCGATGGTGCACGGCGGGCCGTTCCCCGCGACGTCGAACCCGGCCGTCACGTCGGTCGGCGCGACGGCGATCGAGCGTTTCCTGCGGCCCGTGTGCTATCAGGACTTTCCGGACGATCTGCTGCCCGAAGGGCTGCAGGACGGCAATCCGCTGGCGATCCCGCGCTTGCGGGACGGTAAGGCGGAATGACGGACGGCGGCCCGGCAACGAACGCCGGGCCGCTCGCCGGAGGGACGAAAGCGGAGGCGGCCGACGGGTCCCCTCCGCTTTTTTCGTGGCGTCTTCCGCGTTTCCCGAATTTCTCCTACAGTACCGGTGCCTCGGGCCGCCCGGCCCGCAGGCGAGCCTGAGAGACCGACAAAAGACAACGAGGGAACCCTCCATGAACATCAACAAGCGTGGCGATCACCTGTTCGCGGCCGGATTGTGGAAAGCGATCGGCGACGTCGCGAAATCCGTGCGCACCCAGATCGGCCAGTACAGCGAAGGGCGTGTGCTCGCGAACGCGCTGCAGGAATTCCAGCGCGACCTCGGCGGCAGCGAATTCGACGTGACGATCAATCAGGGGCGGTTCGTCACGGGCGCCGACGCCCATTCGCTCGTGTTCGGGCAGGCCGTTCGCCGTTTCCGGCAGGACATGGAAGCGCTGGTGTTCGCGCTCCAGTACCGGCGCAGCATCGACGAGCGCGACCCGAACCTGCGTACCGACGCGCTGATGCAGGCGAACAGCCAGCTCGCGACCGCGAAGCAGTCGGCGACGATCACGGTCGGCCGGTTCTTCGATGCGGTCGTCGACCGCGACGTGCTCGGGCAGATCCTCGGCGGCGAATCGAATGCGCGCACCCGCACGGGCACACCGGGGCAGATCGAGGCGACGCGGGTCAAGCTGGGGAACGTGCGCTACCGGATCGTCGGGATCATCGCGCAGATGTGACGGCGGCACGCATCGCGGTGGATGCGTGCATCGTCACGGAAAGAAAGGGCAACGAACGATCGCGGCCGGCGCGTGCCGGCCACGATGCAGGCGTGCCGGCCGCGGCGCCGATGAAGGCCCGCGCCGCCGGCGACCGCCGCTTACTGCGGGCCCATCTTCTTGATCAGCACGTCGAGCTCGGCGGCTTCCGCCTCGGTGAGGTCGACGAGCGGCGCGCGCACCGGGCCCGCGTCATGGCCGACGAGCCTCGCGCCAGCCTTCACGATGCTGACCGCATAACCGGCGCGGCGGTTGCGGATCTTCAGGTACGGCAGGAAGAATGCGTCGATCAGGCGGCCGACCGTCGCGTGGTCGTCCTTCGCGATCGCCTCGTAGAATTCCATCGCCGTCTTCGGGATGAAGTTGAACACGGCCGACGAGTACACCGGCACGCCGAGCGCCTTGTACGCGGCCGCATAGACTTCGGCCGTCGGCAGGCCGCCGAGGTACGCGAAGCGGTCGCCGAGGCGGCGGCGGATCGTGACCATGCTCTCGATCTCGCCGACGCCGTCCTTGAAGCCGATCAGGTTCGGGCAACGGTCGGCGAGGCGCTCGAGCATGTCGGCGTTCAGCTTCGAATTCGCGCGGTTGTACACCACGACGCCGATCTTCAGCGCGCGGCACACCTGCTCGACGTGGTCGGCGATCCCTTCCTGGCTCGCTTCGGTCAGGTAATGCGGCATCAGCAGCACGCCGCTCGCGCCGAGGCGCTCGGCTTCCTGCGCATACTCGATCGCGACGCGCGTGGCGCCGCCCGCGCCGGCGAGGATCGGCACCTTGCCCTTGCAGGTTTCCGTCGCGACGCGGATCACGTCCGAATACTCGCGCTGCGTGAGCGAGAAGAATTCGCCGGTGCCGCCCGCCGCGAACAGCGCGCTCGCGCCGTACGGCGCCAGCCACTCCAGGCGCTCGGCGTAGGTGGACGGACGGAAGTTGCCGTCGGCGTCGAAATCCGTCAGCGGAAACGACAGCAGGCCGTGGGAGATGATCTGTTTGAGTTCTTGCGGTGAAGTCATGATTGGGTCGTCCGTCTAGCGCGAGTGCTGGGTTCGTCGGGAAACGGCATGCGAGCCGAATTGGCGATGTCGTTGTATGTCATCGTACAACGAGGGAAAAGGTGGCGCAAGCGGTTTGCAGGCCGTTCAAGGTCAGGGTCTTTCCGGATCAGGGTTTACGCAGCATCGCGGGTTGAGGTTGAATGTCGTATGATGACTAACAATATCGCCGACAGCTTTCAGGAATTGCAATGACTGCTTCCCCTCTCTACATCCGCGTGCATCCGGCCGACAACGTCGCGATCGTCGTCAACGACGGCGGCCTGCCCGAAGGCGCGACGTTCGCCGACGGGCTGACGCTGTGCGAAGGCGTGCCGCAGGGGCACAAGGTCGCGCTCGTCGATCTCGCGGCCGGCGATCCGGTCGTCCGCTACAACGTGGTGATCGGCTATGCGCTGACGGACCTGCGGCGCGGCAGCTGGGTCAACGAGCGCACGATGCGCATGCCCGAGCCGCCGGGGCTCGACGACCTGCCGCTCGCGACGCGTGCCGCGCCGCCGCTCGAGCCGCTCGAAGGCTATACGTTCGAGGGTTTCCGCAATGCCGACGGCTCGGTCGGCACGCGCAACATCCTGGCGATCACGACGACCGTGCAGTGCGTGTCGGGCGTCGTCGAGCATGCGGTGAAGCGGATCAAGGACGAACTTCTGCCGCGCTACCCGAACGTCGACGACGTGGTCGGGCTCGAACACACGTACGGCTGCGGCGTCGCGATCGACGCCCCCGACGCCGACATCCCGATCCGCACGCTGCGCAACATCAGCCTGAATCCGAATTTCGGCGGCGAAGTGATGACCGTGAGCCTCGGCTGCGAGAAGCTGCAGCCCGAGCGCCTGCTGCCGCCCGGCGTGATTCCGGTGACCGCCGACGGCACGGTCGGCAACGGCGTCGTCGTATGCCTGCAGGACGCCGCGCACGTCGGCTTCAACTCGATGATCGACTCGATCATGAACATGGCCGAAGTGCATCTCGAGCGGTTGAACCGCCGCCGCCGCGAGACGTGCCCGGCGTCGGATCTCGTCGTCGGCGTGCAGTGCGGCGGCAGCGACGCGTTTTCGGGGCTCACCGCGAACCCGGCCGTGGGCTTCGCGGCCGACCTGCTGGTGCGCGCCGGCGCGACGATCATGTTCTCGGAAGTGACCGAAGTCCGCGACGGCGTCGCGCAGCTCACGTCGCGCGCGGCGAACGAAGCGGTGGCGCGCGAGATCATCCGCGAGATGGACTGGTACGACCGCTACCTGCAGCGCGGCCGCGTCGACCGCAGCGCGAACACGACGCCCGGCAACAAGAAGGGCGGCCTGTCGAACATCGTCGAGAAGGCGATGGGGTCGATCGTGAAGTCGGGCAGCGCGCCGATCGCCGGCGTCGTGCGTCCCGGCGATCGCGCGCGGCAGAAGGGGCTGCTGTACGCGGCGACGCCCGCGAGCGATTTCATCTGCGGCACGCTGCAGCTCGCGGCCGGGATGAACCTGCACATCTTCACGACCGGCCGCGGCACGCCGTACGGCCTCGCGCAGGTGCCGGTGATCAAGGTCGCGACGCGCAGCGATCTCGCGCGCCGCTGGCACGACCTGATGGATCTCGACGCGGGGCAGATCGCGACCGGCGCGGCGACGATCGAGGACACCGGCTGGGCGTTGTTTCGGCTGATGCTCGACGTCGCGAGCGGCAAGCGCCGCACGTGGGCCGAGCAGTGGAAGCTCGCGAATGCGCTGACGCTGTTCAATCCGGCGCCGGTGACCTGATGCGCGCGAACGTGGCGGCACGCCGGTGCGGGCGCCTTCGGGCGCCCGTTTTCGTTGCGGCCGCACGGGTGTGCCGGTGGTGGCAGGCGCGATTTCCTTACCTCCCGCGTAATCGACCGCCCGCGCGAGCCCGGCGACGATGGCGGCACGCGGACACGAAACGTTCGCGACATCGTCCCTTCATCGACACCAGGAGTCTTGCCATGAACACCGCCCGATCCGCTGCGTCCGTTCACACCGGCCTGATCGACCGCTACATCGACGCATGGAACGAACCCGACGTCGCACGCCGCCGCGCGCTGATCGATGCGACCTACGCGAGCGACGCGGCGTATCGCGATCCGCTGATGAGCGGCGACGGCCACGCGGGCATCGACACGATGATCGCGGCGGTGCAGGAACGCTTTCCCGCCTGCCGCTTCCGCCGCACGACCGACGTCGACGGCTTCGGCCGGCACCTGCGGTTCTCGTGGGCGCTCGTGTCGCCCGACGGCGCGGCGATCGTGAAGGGTTCGGACTTCGGCACCGTCGACGCGTCGGGCCGCCTCGCATCGGTCACGGGTTTCATCGACGAAATGCCGGCCGCGGCGTCGTAATGCGGGCGATGCATGCGCAGCGGCCGCCGGGATCGGGTAACGTTACGCGGTTCCTTCCCGATCCCGGAGACTAGCCGACATGCTGAAGAATCTCGACCCGCTGCTGCACGCCGACATCCTGCACACGCTGCGCGCGATGGGCCATGGTGACGAAATCGCGATCTGCGATGCGAATTTCCCGGCGGAATCCGTCGCGGAGCACACCGTGGTCGGCCGCGCGCTGCGGATCGACGGCGCCGATTCGGCGCGCGTCGTGCGCGCGGTGCTGTCGGTGCTGCCGCTCGATACGTTCGTCGACACGCCCGCGTGGCGCATGGAAGTCGTCGGCGACGCGACCGCGGTGCCGCCCGTGCAGCGCGAAGTGCAGGCCGAGATCGACCGCGCGGAAGGGCGCGCGGTGCCGCTGACCGGCGTCGAGCGTTTCGCGTTCTACGAGCGCGCGCAGCAGACGTACGCGGTGATCGTCACCGGCGAGCTGCGCGGCTACGGCTGCTTCATCTTCAAGAAAGGCGTGCTGTTGAGCGACGCCGGCTAAACGCGTTTTTCGATGCGCCGGGCTGCCGGTGCCGCGGCCGCAGTGTAAAGATTTGCTACAACCTTTTTCTTGGACACCGCGGAAAGACCCTCTATGCTGGCCCATTTGCCGCGCGCCCCGCAGGGCCGCGCGGCGCTCCCGAGCCGCATGGGCGCGCCCGTGCGGACGGCCGAATTGCATACGAGGAGAAAGGCATGACGCGTTCCGTCGATTCCGGCGTCATTTTTTTCGCACGCCTGGCGCTGGCGGCGTTGTTTTTGTGGGGCGGCATCATGAAGCTGCTCGGCTACAGTGATTTCATCGCGTATCTGCATGCGATGAACGTGCCCTATCAACAGGTCGTCGCGCCGATCGTCGTCGCGATCGAGGGGCTGGGCGGCCTGCTGCTGATCGTCGGCTACAAGGTGCGGCCGCTCGCGCTGCTGATGGCGGTCTACACGATCGCGACCGCGATGGTCGGGCATAATTTCTGGGACGCGACGAATGCCGCCGTCCAGCACGACATGGTGATCCACTTCTGGAAGAACGTCGCGATCGCCGGCGGTTTCCTGCTGCTGTTCGTCACCGGCGCCGGTGGCGCGAGCATCGACGCGCTGCGCCGCCCGAGTTCGTCGTACGGCGTGCTGCGTTGAACTGAATCGATCCGCGGCGTCGCGCCGCACCAAGTCCGCGCCAAGTCAAAAGGGCCGAATCCCGCACGTCGCGGGATTCGGCCCTTTCCGCATGAAACCGGCGCTTGCGCGCCGATGTTCAGCGCGCGTCCTTCACGTCCTTCGCATCCTTCGAGAACTGCACGGCGATCGCGCCGAGCACGCAGATCGCCGCGACGTACACGACCGGCGCGAGCGGGTTCGACTTCATCATCAGCGACACGATCACCGGCGTGAGGCCGCCGAAGATCGCGTACGCGACGTTGTACGAGAACGAGATGCCCGAGAAGCGCACGACGGCCGGGAAGCTCTTGACCATCACGAACGGCACCGCGCCGATCGTGCCGACCATGAAGCCCGCGATGCCGTAGTAGAGCGGCAGCGTCGACGTGTCGGCCGCGACCTGCGCGAACAGCAGGTAGTAGCACGCGGCCAGCCCGATGCCGCCGATCGCGAGCACGCGCTTCGCGCCGATCCAGCCCGCGAGCGACCCCGCGGTGATGCAGCCGGCCGTCAGGCACAGCGTCGCGACGCTGTTCGCGAACAGCGTCGTCGCGGGCGTCAGGTGGAACTGCTTCTGCAGCAGCGCGGGCGTCATCAGGATCACGACGACGATCGCGGCCGACAGCATCCACGTGAGCAGCATCGACACGATCACCGCGCGGCCGTGGTCGCGCAGCACGGCCTTCAGCGGAATCTCGGCCGCGAGCGCCTTTTTCGCCTTCATTTCGGCGAACACCGGCGTTTCGTGCAGCCAGCGGCGCAGGTACACGGAGAACAGCCCGAACACGCCGCCCAGCAGGAACGGAATGCGCCACGCGAACGCGGCGACTTCCGCCGTCGAGTAGCGGGTGTTGATGCCGGCCGCGACCAGCGAGCCGAGCAGGATGCCGGCCGTGAGGCCCGCGGTCAGCGTGCCGCACGCATAGCCGATGTGGCGCGACGGCACGTGCTCGGACACGAACACCCATGCGCCCGGCACTTCGCCGCCGACCGCCGCGCCCTGCAGCACGCGGAACAGCAGCAGCAACACCGGCGCGAGGATGCCGATCGTGTCGTAGGTCGGCAGCAGGCCCATCAGCAGCGTCGGCACCGACATCATCAGCACGCTCAGCGTGAACATCCGCTTGCGGCCGAACAGGTCGCCGAAGTGCGCCATGATCACGCCGCCGAGCGGGCGCGCGAGATAGCCGGCCGCGAAGATGCCGAACGTCTGCAACTGGCGCAGCCAGTCGGGAATGTCGTGCGGGAAGAAGAGCTGTCCTATCGCCGGCGCGAAGAACACGAAGATGATGAAGTCGTAGAACTCGAGGGCGCCGCCGAGTGCGGCAAGGCCAAGGGTCTTGTAGTCGCTGCGCGTGAGCGCGCGTTCGGCGGCGCGAGGCACGCCGCTCAATTCGGAAGCTTGCATGGTCAGGACGGTCGGTTTTCGAATGTTGTTGTCGGTGCTGCGTCTCCAGGGCCCGCTATCGGCATGGACTGACAAGGCGCGGCTGGCGTCGTCGAAGCGTGCCGCGTGCCGGGTAAGGCACGAAACACGCACCGCCGCACCGGGATGGGGCACGGCGGAGACGAGGCGTCAAAGCGGGTGGGGGGATTCTACAGGAGCGCGAAATGCCTGCACGCGGGCGCGCGTCGAGGGCGGCTTCGGGCCGTGCGGCCGAAGCGTGCGCGGCGCGCGCGGCGGGTGAGCCGCCGCGCCGCGCGGAAGGGAGCGTGCGTCTCGGCCGCTTCAGTTGCCGGCGATCGTATCGACCGGCTTGAACGTGCCGTGCTCGACCTTGTAGATCGTGACCGGCGCGTCCTTCAGGTCGCCCTTCGCGTCGTACGCGATGCTCGGGGCCGACACGCCCTTGACCGACACCTTGCCGAGATACGGCGTGTAGACCTTCGGATCGGTCGAATTCGCGTCCTTCATCGCGGTGAGCAGCGCGATCGTGCCGTCGTACGAGTAGGGCGAGTAGGTGATCACGTCTTCGTTGAAGCGCGCCTTGTAGCGTGCCGCGTAGCCCGAGAAGCCCGGCATCTTTTCCTTCGGCAGCCCGCCCATGTAGACGATCGCGCCTTCGGCCGCGTCGCCGCCGACCTTCAGGAACGTCGGCGAGCGCGACATCTCGCCCGTCACGAAGGCCGACTTCATCCCGAGCTGACGCATCTTGCGGATCATCGGCGACGATTGCGCGTCGCCGCCGCCGTAGAAGATCGCGTCGGGATTCATCCCCTTCAGGTTGGTCAGGATCGCGGAGAAATCGAGCGCCTTGTCGTTCGTGAAGTCGCGCTTGACGATCGTGCCGCCCGCCGCTTCCACGGCCTTCGCGAATTCGTCGGCGATGCCCTGGCCGTAGGCCGTGCGGTCGTCGATGATCGCGATGCGCTTGAAGCGCAGCGTCTTCACCGCGTAGGTGCCGACGATGCGGCCGGCCTGCGCGTCGCTCGTCAGCAGCCGGTAGGTCGTCTTGTAGCCGCGCGCCGTGTATTGCGGCGACGTCGCCATCGAGATCTGCGGCAGGCCCGCGCGATCGTACAGGTCGGAGGCCGGAATGCTGGTGCCCGAGTTGAAGTGGCCGATGATCCCGCGGACGTTGTCGTCGATCAGCCGCTGCGCGACGGTCGTGCCGGTGCGCGGGTCGGCCTGGTCGTCCTGCGAGTCGAGCTGGAACGTGACGGGCTTGCCGCCGATCGTCGGATGCGTCGCGTTGAAATCGGCGATCGCAAGCTGCACGCCTTTCTGCATGTCCGTGCCGTAATTCGACTGCGGGCCGGTCAGCGGTGCGGCGAAACCGATCTTGACGACGTCGGCGGCGCCGGCGTGCGCGCCCGACAGTGCGCAGGCGGCGGCCAGCGCGACGTGCGATACCTTCAGCTTCACTTTCACTTCCCCTTGATGGCGTGGTTGGGCCGCCGCCGGCATGCGTGCCGGCGCCGGTAAACCGGGCGAGACGGTTCGGTCGGCAGGCCGATGCGAGGGCCGTGCAGGCCTGCCGCGGGCTGCCCGTGCTGTGCCGGAATCGGCGTGCACGACGGTGGATGCGGCGGGCCGTGCGTGCCGATTGCCGCAGCGGCGGGATGTCGTCTCGTGACCGTGAAGCAAGTCTAGATAGCGAAAATGCGGGCGTCTTGCGCGTTCGATGCGTGACCGGCGACGATATCGGCATATCGTCGATAACCCTGATATATGCTGAAATCGTCATGGTGAATGCGCAAACGCGCCAAGACGCGGGCCGTCCGCATTTTTAGGATGGCGGTTCCGGGTATGCGTTGCCGCGGGTGTCGTACGGCATGCCGGCGGCACGGGAATCGTGATCGCAGCCGGTCGTGCACACCTGTCACAGTGGTTGCGTGCGCAACTTGTATCGCTGGCCGATAGCGCTCGACCGCGATGCGGCCGCCCGCCGCCAACCAGCCTGCCCCGCGCTCGGCGCGACGCGATCGAAGGGGCGCTTCTATAATCGACGCCATCTGCCACTCGCTTCGCGGTTGCCGGGATGACGACCTTGCTTGCCGTACCGCCCATGAGCCCGTCCGAAACGCTGCGCTACCAGCCCGACAACGCCGATCTCGGCGCGATGCTCGCGCACTTCCGCCTGCTCGAACCGGTGTTCGATGCGCTGCCGGACGTCGCGTTCTTCGTGAAGGACGCGAGCGGCCGTTACGCGATCGTCAATCGCACGCTGGCGATGCGCTGCGGCTACAAGGACAAGCGCGACCTGCTCGGCAAGACCGCCGACGAGGTGTTTCCGCGCCGCTTCGGCCGCAGCTATTTCGAGCAGGACATGGCGACGATCAACGCCGGCCAGCAACTGATGGACCAGCTCGAGCTGCACCTGTATCCGGGCCGCCAGCCGGGCTGGTGCCTGACCTGCAAGGAACCGCTGCGCGACGCCGCGGGCAGGGTGGTCGGCCTCGCGGGCATCTCGCGCGACCTGAAGGCGCACGAGGGATCGCACCCGGCGTACAGCCGGCTCGCCGACGTGGTCCAGCACATCCAGGATCACTACGTGCAGCCGCTGAACCTGAAGCAGCTCGCGCAGATGGCCGGGATGTCGGTCGCGCAGCTCGAACGCTACTTCCACAAGGTGTTTCACCTGACGCCGCGCCAGGTGCTGCTGAAGACGCGGCTCGATGCGGCCACCGCGCTGCTCGTCACGCACGACAAGGTCACCGACGTCGCCGCGCTATGCGGCTATACGGATCACAGCGCGTTCACGCGCCAGTTCAAGGCGACGGTCGGCGTCACGCCGACGGAATACCGGTTGATGCTGCAGGAGCGGGCGGGTTGACGCGATTCGCCGGCCGGGCCGGCGAATCGCAGGGATCGGGGTGTGGCGGGGAATGCGGGGGAAACGGAGAAACGGGGAAGCCGTGAGAACGGCCGCTCAGCGGTAGCCGAGCCCTTTCAGGACGGCCGTGCCGTCCTCGGTCAGCCGGAAGCTCGGGGCCGTATCGGGGTCGAGCTTGACCATCTCGACGAGGCCGGCTTCCTGCAGCGCAGGCAGTTCGGGTTTCGCGTTCGCGCCGATCGGTGCATGCAGCAGCACGAGCAGCGTCGCGATTTCATGATGACTGAGCAGGCGGCGCAGCATCGTCTTCTTTGCAGGGGGCGCGGCCGGGCGGCCCGCGGGTGCTTCTACGGCGCTCATCGCTTTCCTCCTTTTCGAGATAACCATCGGGTACTGGTTGCGGATGGTGCCGTCGAAGACTTAAGCGATTCTTAAAACCGTGGCGGGCGGCGGAATGCTGCACTGCGGTACGCGTTACGGGATGTAACGCCAAACGCGGCGCGGGCCCCGGCCCGATCGCGGTGAGCCGTGCGGGCGGGTTCGCGGCCGTCTGATTCACCATGATGGTGCGTGCGGAATGTCGTCCGTTACATCCCCTGCGGACGACATCCGCGGTCCGGCCGCGAGGCCCGCTTCGCTTCCTTCCCTTATTTCCTGCGCTGGGCCTGCGCGGCGAGCCGCACGGCCGCGTTCGTCGCGCCGTAGCCGTCGTACCCGCCGCGCCGCTCGACGATTTCGAGCGAGAAGCGGTTGTCGACCAGTTCCGTATACGCGTGCAGGAATTCGCCGCCGTGCTCGTCGCGGTCGTACAGCAGGTGGTGCGCGCTCAGCGTGTCGATCAGTTCGTCCGGCAGCGCGTAGCGTGCGGCGAGATCGTCGTAGTAATTGGGCGGGATGCGCAGGAACGGCACGCCGTCGGCCGCGAACGCGGCGACCGTCTTCACGATGTCGTCGGTGCGGAACGCGACGTGGTTCAGCCCCGTGCCGTGGTAGCGGTCGAGCGATTCGGCGACGGCCGTATGACGGTCGACCGACGCATTCAGCGCGATCCGCACCGAGCCGTCGGCGCTGCGCACCGCGCGGCTGCGCATCAGTCCGTACGGGTCGGGGACGAGCCAGCTGCGCTCGGCCTCGAAGCCGAACGCCGTCTTGAAGAACAGGATCCACGTGTCGAGCGCGTCGGCCGGCAGCGCGAGGCACACGTGGTCGATCCCCGTCAGCGGGCCGACTTCGCTCGGGCCGTCGATGTCGGTCAGCACGAAGTCCGATTCGTACAGCGTCGGCGCGTTCGGTGCTTCGTCGACGAAATACTCGAGGCTGCCGTCGGGCGCCTGCACGCTCGGCAGCACGCGTTCGTTCGGCCCGACCCGCCCCGAGAACGGCGCGTAACCGAAGCCGGCCGCGCGTTCGAACGCCACTTTCGCGTCGTCGACGCGGAACGCCGACGCGCACAGCGACAGCCCGTGCTGCTGGAAGAACGCATCGGCGAAGGAATCGCGCTCGGCGTTCAGCACGATCGACGCGGCGCCGTGCTGGAACAGCGTCACGTCCTTCGAGCGATGCCGGCCGGCGAGCCGGAAGCGCATCCGGCCGAGCCATTCGCCGACGATCGCCGCCGCCGGTGCGTCGACCGCGAATTCGATGAACTGGAACCCGACGTGCGCGGGCGGCGCCGGCGGCGCGAACAGCGGCTGGCCGGCGGCCGGCGCGCGGCCGTCCTGCGCGAGCCGCGTGCGCGTCAGTTCTTCCAGATAGAGCAGCGAGCGATGGCCGTCGGCGGCCGTGATCGCGGTCGGCGCCGCGCGGAAGCCGTCGTTGAAGATCTCGAGCGACAGCGGCCCCGTATAACCCGACTCGATCACCCGCGCGGTGAAGCGCGCGAGGTCGAAGTCGCCCTGGCCGGGGAACGAGCGGAAGTGGCGGCTCCATTCGAGCACGTCCATCGCGAGCTTCGGTGCGTCGGCGATCTGCACGAACGCGATCCGGTCGCCCGGGATGTCGGCGATCCCGTCCGGCGAATCGTCGAGCGACAGCGTGTGAAAGCTGTCGAGCGCGAGGCCGAGGTGCGGGCTGTTCACCGCATTCACGAGTTTCCACGCATGGCCATAGCGCTTCACGACGCGGCCCCACGCGAGCGCTTCGTACGCGGCGACCACGCCGGCCTGCCGAGCGGCCTCGGCGAGCGCGCCGAGCTGGTCGACGAGCAGCCCGTCGTCCGCGATCGTGTCGGCCGACACGCTGCTGCAGACGAGGATCCGGTCGGTGCCGAGCGCATGCATCACGTCGAACTTGCGCTTGATCCGGTCGAGGTTGCGCGCGAGCTGGGCCGCGCTGACGCCCTCGAAGTCGCGAAACGGCTGGAACAGCACGATATCGAGACCGAGATCGGCGGCCATGCGCCGGACGTCGGCCGGCGATCCGTCGAAGTAGACGAGGTCGTTTTCGAAGATTTCTACGCCGTCGAAACCCGCGGCCTGGATGGCGGCGAGTTTCTCGGCGAGCGTGCCGGACAGTGACACGGTGGCGATCGAGCGCTGCATGGCGATTCCTGCGGATGAACGGGGCATGGCGCCGGCCGAACCGGCCCTGAATGAACCAGTCGTTGAGTTCCCGATGGGCGCCATATCCCGAATTTACTGGGCTAGTGGTCCGTATTGTACAAACTAACTAGGTGGTACAAATTAGCGAAAACCCGAAAAGACAGCGCGCTTTCACGGGCGCACACTAGCGCCAAATTCCGATGTCTTCGGGGCGGTGCCGGTCGTGGTCCGTCCCTGTTTCAGGAGCAGAAATCACATGAGCAAGCCCAAGGTATTGGTGCTGAACGGCCCGAACCTGAACCTGCTGGGGACGCGCGAGCCCCATATCTACGGCGCGGAAACGCTCGCCGACGTCGAGCAGCGCTGCCGTGCGGCAGCCGAGGCGCTCGGGCTGGAGATCGAGTTCCGCCAGTCGAACGCCGAGCATCAGCTGATCGACTGGCTGCATGCCGCGCGGGTCGACACGGACGGCATCGTGATCAACCCGGCGGCCTATACGCACACGTCGGTCGCGCTGGCCGACGCGCTTTCCGCGATTGCGAAACCGGTGATCGAAGTGCATATCTCGAACGTGCATCGCCGCGAGGCGTTCCGCCACCATTCGTATGTGTCGGCCATCGCCGAAGCCGTGATCTGCGGCTGCGGCACCGAAGGCTACGTGTTCGCGCTGCAGCGCTTCGCGACGCTGTTCGCGCAGGGAGCCGCACGATGAGCCGCCCGTCGTTTCTGATCGGCCTGATCGGCCAGGGCATCGGCGGGTCGCTGTCGCCCGCGATGCATGAGGAAGAAGGCTTCCGGCAGGGCTTCGGCTACGTCTACCGGCGCATCGATCTCGACGTGCTCGGCGTGACCGCCGACGCGCTGCCGGAACTGCTCGATGCCGCGCAGCGGATGGGCTACAACGGACTGAACATCACGCACCCGTGCAAGCAGCGCGTGATCGAACACCTCGACGCGCTGTCGGACGACGCGCGCGCGCTCGGCGCGGTGAATACCGTGCTGTTCAAGGACGGCAAGCGGATCGGCCACAACACCGACTGGTCGGGCTTCGCGAAATCGTTCCGCCGCGGGCTGCCCGGCGCGAAGCTCGATCGCGTCGTCCAGCTCGGCGCGGGCGGTGCCGGTGCGGCCGTGGCGCACGCGGCGCTGCAGATGGGCGCGGCCGAACTGACGATTTTCGATGTCGACGGCACGCGCGCCGCCGCGCTCGCGGGCGAACTGCAGCAGCGCTTCCCCGCCGCGCGCGTCGTGGCGGGCGGCGCGCCGTCCGGCGACGAACTCGCGGCCGCGATGCGCGCCGCGACGGGCCTGATCCACGCCACGCCGACCGGCATGGCCAAGCATCCGGGCTTGCCGCTGCCGGCCGAGCTGCTCCACGCGGGCATGTGGGTGGCCGACATCGTGTACTTCCCGCTCGAAACCGAACTGATCCACGCCGCGCGTGCAGCTGGCTGCGCCACGCTGCCCGGCGGCGGAATGGCCGTCTACCAGGCCGTCGACGCGTTCGAGATCTTTACCGGACGCACGCCCGACGCCGAGCGAATGTTCGATCACTTTCAGTCGCTCGTCGCGCGCTGACCCCTCACAAAACGAGAAACCAGGAGACAACCATGCAGCACACCACTCACACGAGTGCCGCGCCGGCGCAGGCGGCCGGCACGGTCCGGCGTACGTCCGCGCGCTACAAGATCCTCGCGTTGCTCGCGATCGGCACGATGATCAACTATCTTGATCGTACCGTGCTGGGGGTGGCTGCGCCGCAGCTCACCAAGGAGCTCGGCATCAATGCGGCCGTGATGGGCATCATGTTCTCCGCGTTTTCGTGGACCTATGTCGCGATGCAGGTTCCCGGCGGCCTGTTCCTCGACCGCTTCGGCAGCAAGATCACCTATTACTGGTCGATGACGCTGTGGTCGCTGTGCACGCTCCTGCAGGGCTTCGTGCCGGGCGTTGCGACGCTGCTCGCCTGCCGGCTGGGTCTCGGCGTGACGGAAGCGCCGTGCTTCCCGACCAACAGCCGCGTCGTCGCGACGTGGTTCCCGCAGAACGAGCGCGCGATGGCGACGGGCACCTATACCGTCGGCGAGTACATCGGCCTCGCGTTCTTCAGCCCCGTGCTGTTCGCGCTGATGGGCGCGTTCGGCTGGCGCTCGCTGTTCTGGGTCGTCGGCGCGGTCGGCATTGCCTTCGGCCTCGTCTGGTGGAAGTTCTATCACGAGCCGCGCAACCATCCGGGCGCGAATGCGGCGGAACTGGCCTATATCGAGGCCGGCGGCGGCCTCGTGCACGGTACGCGCAAGGCCGGCGACAAGGACGGCAAGGCCGCGCAGACGAAGTTCAGCTGGTCGATGGCCGGCAAGTTGCTGAAGAAGCGCCAGCTCGCGGGCATCTGCCTCGGCCAGTTTGCCGGCAACTCGACGCTCGTGTTCTTCCTGACCTGGTTCCCGACCTACCTCGCCACCGAGCGTCACATGGGCTGGCTGAAGATCGGCTTCTTCGCGGTGATGCCGTTCATCGCCGCATCGGTCGGCGTGATGTTCGGCGGGATCTTCTCCGACTGGCTGCTGCGCCGCGGCAAGTCCGCGAACCTCGCGCGCAAGCTGCCGATCATCGCGGGCCTGCTGCTCGCGTCGACGATCATTCTCGCGAACTACGTGAAGAGCAACGAGGCCGTGATCGCGATCATGTCGGTCGCATTCTTCGCGCAGGGGATGGCCGCGCTCGGCTGGACGCTCGTGTCGGACATCGCGCCGGACGGCCTGCTCGGCGTGACGGGCGGCATCTTCAACTTCGCGGCGAACCTCGCGGGCATCATCACGCCGCTGGTCGTCGGCTTCATCGTCGCGACGACCGGCTCGTTCGTCGGCGCGCTCGTGTTCATCGGCGTGATCGCGCTGGTCGGTGCGCTGTCGTACATCTTCGTCGTCGGCGACATCAAGCGGATCGAGCTGTAAGTACCGGCTCCACGCACATCCGGTGCGTTAGCCCGGCGGCCCACCGGCCGCCGGGCTTTTTTGCGTGCGGCGCCGGCGGGCGTGCCGGCCGGCGCACTGCGCTCAGGCGCGCTGCAAGGCGATGCCGAGCGATTCGACGGCTTGCGCGATCGCCGCGACCGCGCGCCGGATATCGCCCGAGTCGATCGCGCCGATGCAGCCGACGCGGAACGTCTCGCGCTGCGTGAGCTTGCCCGGATACAGGATGAAGCCCGCGTCGCGCACTGCGTCGTAGAAGCGGCGGAAATCGTAGGCCGGATGGTCGGGGGCGTGGAACGTGACGATCACCGGCGCCTGCACGCGCGCGTCGAGGAACGGCACGAAGCCGAGCGCGCGCATCGATTCGACCAGCGTCCGGCAGTTGTCCGCGTAGCGTGCGCCGCGCGCCGGCTGGCCACCTTCGGCGAGGTACTGGTCGAGCGCGGCGCGCAGCGCGGCAATCACGTGCGTCGGCGGCGTGAAGCGCCACTGGCCCGTCTTGCGCAGGTACGCGTACTGGTCGTGGAGGTCGAGCGCGAGCGACGGCGAGTTGCCTTCGCATGCGTCGAGCGCGTCGCGCCGCACGATCGCGAATCCCATCCCCGGCACCCCTTCGAGGCATTTGCCGCTTGCCGAGACCAGTGCGTCGATGCCGCTGTCCGCCAGCGCGATCGGCAATGCGCCGAACGAACTCATCGCATCGACGATCAGCCGCTTGCCGTGCCGCCGGCACACGGCCGCGATCGCATCGAGCGGATTCAGGATCCCGGCGCTCGTTTCCAGATGCACGAGCGCGACGTGCGTGATGCGCGGCGCGCGCGCGAACGCGACCTCGACCGCGGCCGCGTCGACGGCCGCGTCCTCGCCGAACGGCAGCGCGATCGCGTCGATGCCGAGCCGGCCGAGGATCTTCAGGATCCGCGCGCAATACGCGCCGTTGTCGGGCACGAGCACGACGCCGTCGCGCGGCACCAGCGTGCCGAGCGCGGCCTCGACCGAGAACGTGCCGCTGCCCTGCATCGGCACGCACACGTACGCGTCGCCGCCTTGCGCGATCGCGACGAGGTCGGCGCAGACGCTGGCCGTCAGCCGATTGAAAGCGGCGTCCCACGAGCCCCAGTCATGTTGCATTGCGTGGCGTGTCGTGGCGGACGTGGTGAGCGGGCCGGGCGTGAGCAGAATCGGATCGGACATGGTTTTTCTCCAGCGGCAGTCGAACGAAATGCCGGGCGGCATTTCTGAATGACTTGCATGATATTGGCAAAATGTGTCATTTTTTGGAAATTGTGGCATTCGTCACGGGTTTGTCATCGAACGCTGTGATCCTTCGGTTGCCGCGCGCAACCCACCGCAGCGCGGCGGGGCGGCAGGCCGTCGGTCGGCCAGCCCGGAGATAACAGGAGAGCCGGATCGTGCCCCGGCCGTTTGGTGTTCCGCCTACGGAGAAGTGAGATGACACTGCAGAAACCCTCGCGCGCCCCTGCCGGCGTGTTCCGCAAGCTCGCGCTGGCCGCCTGCGCCGCCGGTCTGCTGCAAGGCGCCGCGATGCCGGCGCAGGCGGCCAACGCGGTCGTGCTGTACACGGCGGACGGCCTCGAGAACCTCTATCGCGACGTGCTGCCGGCCTTCGAGAAGAAGGAAGGCGTCAAGGTCAACATCGTGACGGCGGGCAGCGGCGAGGTCGTGAACCGCGCGAACATCGAGAAGAATTCCCCGAAGGCCGACGTGATCGTCACGCTGCCGCCGTTCATCCAGCAGGCCGGCCAGATGGGCCTGCTGCAGGCGTACCAGAGCGTGAACTACAAGAACGTGCCGGCCATCGCGAAGGCCGAGGACGGCACGTGGGCGACGTTCGTGAACAACTACTTCTCGTTCGCGATCAACCCGGACGTCGTGAAGAACCAGCCGAAGACGTTCGCCGACCTGCTGTCGCCGGCCTACGCGGGCAAGGTCGCGTACTCGAACCCGGCCACGGCCGGCGACGGTATGGCCGTGCTGATCCTGACGACGTCGCTGATGGGTGAGGACAAGGCATTCGACTACCTCGCGAAGCTGTCGCAGAGCGTGAAGTTCCATACGAAGGGCACGGGCTATCTGAACGTGCTGCTGTCGCGCAACGAGATCAGCGTCGCGAACGGCGACCTGCAGATGGACCTCGACGACGCCGAACACGGTGCGCTGTCCGTCAAGCCGATCTTCCTGGCCGCGAAGGACGGCGACCAGCCGACCACGTTCCAGCTCCCGTACGGCATCGGCCTGATCAAGAGCGGCCCGAACCAGGATGCCGGCAAGAAGCTGATCGACTACCTGATGTCGACGGACGTGCAGTCGAAGGTGCCGGACATGTACGGCATCCCGGGCCGCACGGACGTGCCGCTGGCCGGCAAGAACGGCGAAGCGGTCAAGAAGGCGATCGCGGGCGTGAAGCTGATCCCGGTCGACTGGACCCAGGTGATGGCGAAGAAGCCGGTGTGGATCGAGCGCTGGAAGAAGGACGTGATCGGCAGCTCGGGCAAGCCGCTCGACGTCGTCAAGCCGAAGTGATCGGCGCACGCCGCCTGTATTAGCGAGCAAGAGGATGAACCCGGTGGAAACCGCCCTGACCCATCCCGGCGCATTCGGCGCCGCCGAACCGCGCGCGACGCTGCGGTCCGGCGCGCCGGGCGGCGTGCAGATCGAACACCTGAGCGTGCGCTACGGCGCACGCACGGTGCTGGAGGATCTGTCGCTGTCGATCGGTGCCGGCGAATTTCTGACCGTGCTCGGCAAGAGCGGCTGCGGCAAGACCACGCTGCTGCGCTTCATCGCCGGGTTCGTGAAGGCCGATGGCCTGACCGGCACGCTGACCGTGGCCGGACGCGATCTGACCTATGCGCCGCCGCACAAGCGCAATCTCGGTCTGCTGTTCCAGAATTACGCGCTGTTCCCGCACCTGTCGGTGTTCGAGAACGTCGCATTCGGGCTGCGCGCACGCGGCATGGCGTCGTCGGAAGTGACGCGCCGCGTTGCCGACGCGCTGAAGCTCGTGCAGCTCGGCGATGCCGGCCATCATCTGCCGGCGCAGTTGTCGGGCGGGATGCAGCAGCGCGTCGCGCTGGCGCGCGCGCTCGTGATCGAGCCGGACGTGCTGCTGCTCGACGAGCCGCTGTCGGCGCTCGACGCCAACCTGCGCGCATCGGTGCGCAGCGAACTGAAGGCGCTGCACGAGCGCCTGCCGAACCTGACCGTCGTCTGCGTGACGCACGACCGCGACGACGCGCTCGTGCTGTCCGACCGCGCGCTTCTGATGCGCGACGGCCGCATCGCGCAGCTCGGCACGCCGCAGCAGCTGTACGACGCGCCGCGGGACGGCTACGTCGCCCGCTATCTCGGCCCGGCGAACCTGCTGCCGCCGCACGTGATCTTCCCGCTCGGCGATCCGCGCCACGAAGTGCGCGGCAAGGTCGCCTGCGTGCGCCCCGAGCGCCTGACCGTGATGCCGCCCGCCGCGGGCGGCCTGCACGGCACGGTGTCGTCCGTCGAATGGCAGGGCGCGGACCTGTCGATCGCGGTCGTGATCGACGCGGCGCCCGACGAGCCGGTGCGCGTCACGATGCAACGCGGCCGCGGCGCGGCCCCCGAGCGCGGTGCGCGCGTGTCCCTGCATTGCGAGGCAGACGATGTCGTCCTTATCGAGCCCTGAAGCCGGCCTGCCGCCGCACGTGCTCGCGTCGGCCGCCGCGCATGCCGCCGCCGCGCGGCGCCGCAAGCGCAGGGGCGACCTGCACCTGGCCGCGCTCGCCATCGTCGTGCTCGGCCCGCTCGTCGTCTATCCGCTGGTGCGGCTCGTGCTGCTGAGCCTGTCGGGCGATCACGGGCTGAGTTTCGCCGCGTACCGGACCTTCTTCGGCAACCCCGATACGCGCGGCGTGCTGCTGACGACGCTCGGCGTGCTGTTCGCGAGCGCCGGCACCGCATCGGTGCTCGGCGTGCTGCTGGCCGCGCTGCTGTTCTTCAAGCCGTTCCCGGGCGCGTCGCTCGTCACGCGCTTCCTGGAGTTGTACGTCGCGTTCCCGTCGTTTCTCGTCGCGTTCACGCTGATCTTCCTGTACGGCTCGCAAGGGTCGATCAGCATCGCGCTGCAGCACCTGTTCCATCTCGAGAACCCGCCGCTCGATTTCCTGTTCGGCATCGGCGGCGTGATTCTCGCGCAGACCGTGTTCTACACGCCGTTCGTCGTACGGCCGACGCTCGCGTCGTTCGCGACGCTCGACCTGCGTCTGATCGAGGCCGCGCGCAGCCTCGGCGCGCCCGGCTGGATGCTCGCGCGTCGCGTCGTGCTGCCGATCGCGTGGCCGGGCATTGCCGCCGGCACCGTGCTGTGCTTCCTGCTGACGCTGAACGAGTTCGGCATTCTGCTCGTGCTCGGCAGCGCGCGGCTCGTCACGCTGCCGGTCGCGATCTACAGCAGCGCGACCGTCGATCTCGACCTGCCGACCGCATCGGCCGGCGCGGTCGTGATGCTGGCGTTGTCGCTGGCGCTGTACGCGGTTTATCGCCGGGTGAACCGGCGTGCGACGGGAGGGAACGATGTCCGCTGAATTTCGTATCGGGCAAGCCGTGCCGCGCCACCGGATCGGCCGGAGCGACGCGCTGCTCAAGCATGCGACGCGCGCCGCGCTCGCGCTCGCCGCGTTCGCGTGCTTCTGGCTGTTCGTGCTGCCGGTCGTCGTCGTCGCGCTGTCGAGCGTGTCGACGCAATGGTCGGGCACGATCCTGCCGGCCGGCTACAGCCTGCGCTGGTTCGAGCGGCTCGGGTCGCCGGAATACGACGCGCTGCTGACGAGCCTCGAAATCGGCTTCGGCGTGTCGGCGATCGGCACGATCCTCGGGCTGTGGCTCGCGCTTGCGCTCGAAGGGCGCGACCGGCGCGGCCTCGGCGCGGTGGTCGACGCGCTCGTGATGGTGCCGAACGGCGTGCCGAGCGTCGTGCTCGGGCTCGCGGTGCTGATCGCGTATCACCAGAAGCCGCTCGACCTGTCGAGCTCGGCGGCGATCGTCGTGCTCGTGCAGCTCGCGCTGATCTTGCCGTTCTGCTATCGCTGCGCGGCCGCCGCGCTGCGTCCGGAGTTGACCGTGCTGCGCGAAGCCGCCTCGAGCCTCGGTGCGCCGCCCGCGATGGTGCTGCGCCGCGTGCTGCTGCCGCAGCTCGTGCCGGCGCTGCGCGCGAGCCTCGCGCTCGGCTTCGCCCTGTCGCTCGGCGAGCTCGGCGCGACGCTGACGGTCTATCCGCCCGGCTTCGCGACCGTGCCGATCGTCGTGATCGGGCAGGTCGAGCGCGGTTACTACCTGCCGGCCTCGGCGCTGTCGTTGCTGATGCTCGGCGCATCGCTCGCGGCGCTGCTGCTGATCGCGGCGCGGGTGCCGCGCGGCACGCGGGCGGCATCATGAACGCCGCGTTCGCATTGCGCCATCCCGGTGACGCGTCGGCGGCCGGTGCATCGACGGATCTCGCGGGCCGCTCGGTCGACGTCAACGGCCGGCGCTACCGGTTGCCGGTCGAGCCGACCGTCGTCGTCTGCGTCGACGGCTGCGAGTACGACTATCTCGAAAAGGCGGTGGACGCGGGCGTCGCGCCGTTCATCGGCCGGATGATCGCGGAAGGCACGGCCTGGCGCGGCGATTGCGTCGTGCCGACCTTCACCAACCCGAACAACCTGTCGATCGTCTGCGGCGTGCCGCCGTCGGTCCACGGGATCTGCGGCAACTATTTCTGGGATCCGGCCGCCGACGGCGGGCGCGGTGCCGAAGTGATGATGAACGACCCGGCCTACCTGCGGGCCGGCACACTGCTCGCGGCGGCGTCCGACGCCGGCGCGCGGGTGGCCGTCGTGACGGCGAAAGACAAGCTGCGCCGGCTGCTCGGCTGGCAGATGCACGGCATCTGCTTTTCCGCCGAGAAGGCCGCGCAGGCGAATCTCGCGGAAAACGGCATCGTCGACGTGCTCGACTGGGTCGGCCTGCCGTCGCCGGACGTCTACAGCGCGGCGTTGTCCGAATTCGTGTTCGCGGCCGGCGTGCGGCTCGCGCAGGCGCGGCAGGTCGACCTGATGTACCTGTCGACCACCGACTACGTGCAGCACAAGTGCGAGCCGGGCAGCGCGGGTGCGAACGCGTTCTACGCGATGATGGACGGTTACCTCGCGCAACTCGACGCGCTCGGCTGGGCGATCGGGCTCACGGCCGACCACGGGATGAACGCGAAGCACGACCCGGCGACCGGCCGGCCGAACGTCATCTATCTTCAGGATGCGTTCGACGGCTGGTACGGCGCGCAGTCCGCACGCGTGATCCTGCCGATCACCGATCCGTACGTCGTGCATCACGGCGCGCTCGGCTCGTTCGCGACGATCTATCTCGCGCCGGATGTCGACCGCGCCGAGGCGATGTGGCGCGTCGGCGGCCTCGACGGTGTCGAGCTCGTGCTCGACAACGCGGAAGCCGCCGCACGATTCGAACTGCCGGCCGACCGGATCGGCGATCTCGTCGTGATCGGCCGCCGCGACATGACGCTCGGCACGCGCGCGCGCGAACACGACCTGTCGGGCCTCACCGTGCCGCTGCGTTCGCACGGCGGCGTGTCGGAGCAGGAAGTGCCGTTGCTGTTCAATCGGCGTATCGAGCGGGACGATCCCGCGCGTCGCCCGCGCAATTTCGACGTGTTCGATTTCGTGCTGAACCGGATCGCGACATGATGGCGCATCCCCGACACGATCACCCGGCGTTTCGCGCGGAGGCGCTGCGCTGGTGCGGTACGCGCGCGATGCGCGAGCGTACGCTCGACGTGACGGACCCGTATACGGGCATGCGCGTCGGCACCGCGCCGCTCGCGAGCGTCGACGACGTGCGCGCGGCGTTCGATTACGCGCTGGCCTATCGGCCGAAGCTCACGCGCTACGAGCGTTCGCAGATTCTCGAACGGGCGGCCGCGCTGCTGCGTGAACGCACCGAGGAAGCCTCCGATCTGATCACGCTCGAATCGGGGCTGTCGAAGCAGGATTCGCGCTACGAGATCGGCCGCGTCGCCGATGTGCTGAAGTTCGCGGCGGTCGAGGCATTGCGCGACGATGCGCAGAGCTTCTCCTGCGACCTGACGCCTCACGGCAAGGCGCGGCGCGTGTTCTCGCAGCGGCAGCCGCTCGACGGCGTGATCGTCGCGATCACGCCGTTCAATCATCCGATGAACCAGGTCGCGCACAAGATCGCGCCGGCGATCGCGACCAACAACCGCGTGATCGTGAAGCCGTCGGAGAAGGTGCCGCTGTCGGCGTTCTATCTGGCCGACCTGCTGTACGAAGCCGGGTTGCCGGCGCCGATGCTGCAGGTGCTGACCGGCGACCCGGCCGAGATCGCGGACGCGCTCGTCACGCATCCGCATGCGTCGCTGATCACGTTCACGGGCGGTGTGGCGATCGGCAAGGCGATTGCCGCGCGGGCCGGCTACCGGCGCATCGTGCTGGAGCTGGGCGGCAACGATCCGCTGATCGTGCTTGAAGACGCCGATCTCGAGCGCGCGGCGTCGCTGGCGGTGCTGGGTTCGTACCGGAATTCGGGTCAGCGCTGCACGGCCGTCAAGCGGATGCTGGTACAGCGTTCGATCGCGCCCGCGTTCACCGAATTGCTGGTCGAGAAGACGCGCGCATGGACGTACGGCGACCCGTTCGATCCCGCGAACGAAATGGGCACGGTGATCGACGAGGCGGCGGCGCGCCTGTTCGAGGCGCGCGTGGAAGAGGCGGTCGCGCAGGGCGCGCGCCTGCTGACCGGCAACGTGCGGCGCGGCGCGCTGTATGCGCCGACCGTGCTCGACAACGTCGATCCGTCGATGACGATCGTGCGCGAGGAGACCTTCGGGCCCGTATCGCCGGTGATCACGTTCGATACGATCGACGACGCGATCCGGATCAGCAACGGAACGGCGTTCGGGTTGTCGTCGGGGGTGTGTACCGACAGCACGGCGGCCGTCGTGCGGCTCGTGAACGAACTGAACGTCGGCACGGTGAATGTGTGGGAGGTGCCCGGATACCGGATCGAGCTGTCGCCGTTCGGCGGCATCAAGGATTCGGGGCTCGGTTACAAGGAAGGCGTCCAGGAGGCGATGAAGAGCTTCACGAACCTGAAGACGTTTTCGCTGCCTTGGGAGTAAGCGTATGGCATTGACGGTGGAGGAGATCCACGGGCTGTATCGCGAGCATGGCCATGTGGCCTATAGCGGAGAGCCGGTCACGCAGCTCGAGCATGCGTTGCAGAGCGGCTTGCTGGCGGAAGCGGCGGGCGCCGGCGAGACGCTGGTCGCGGCGGCGTTCCTGCACGACCTCGGGCATCTGCTGAATCGCCGGGGCGAGACGCCGAGCGCGCGCGGGATCGACGATCTGCATCAGTATTACGTGCTGCCGTTCCTGAGGCCGCTGTTTTCCGACGCGGTGCTGGAGCCGATCCGGCTGCACGTCGACGCGAAGCGCTGCCTGTGCCGCACGGACGCCGGCTACTTCGAGAGCCTGTCGCCGGACTCGGTGCGCAGTCTCGCGTTGCAGGGCGGCATCTTCAGTGAGGAGGACGCGACGGCATTCCTGCTGCGCCCGTTCGCGGAGGATGCGCTGCGTCTGCGCCGTTGGGACGATATGGCAAAGGAATCAGGCAAGGCGACACCGGATCTCGATCACTATATGGAGATCGTCGCGCGCCAGGTGCGCACGGACTGACGGCGGTTCGGCCGCTTCCCTATAAGGCCCCGCACGCGGCAGCGTGCGGGGCCTTATATTTTTTGCGAAACCCCTTGCGCGATTGCCGACGGGTGCATAGAATCACGCCTCTTTCGCGCTCACGGAAACGCGGCGCGGAAGGAAGGGAAGCAGTGCGGTTGAGGCTTGGCAGGAACGGCCTCGGCGGTACGGAAGTTGAGCCCCGCGGTCGCAACGACGTAGTGCAAAAAGTTGTTGACGAACTGCGAAACACGGTTCATAATCTCGCTTCTCTGCTGCTGAAAACGCAGCGCTGCCGGGAA
>NZ_CADFDK010000006.1 GCF_902832885.1 Burkholderia seminalis DSM 23518 | reverse complement strand
GCTGCTGCACGAGATGGCCAAGCGCGACGCGAAGCGCGGGCTGGCGTCGCTGTGCATCGGCGGCGGGATGGGTGTCGCGCTCGCGGTCGAGCGCGTCTGAGCAGGGCTTGGCGACACGGTTCGCCGCGGCGCCGGCTGGCGCCGCAGCGAACCAGACGGGTTTCGCGCATGACAAGCAGCCAATAATACGCGCGAAGGTTCCGGTGCGTACCGCACCCGCGACGCGGGCGGTGGCGTATCGAAGCGGTGGGGCGGCAGCAGGTACGATGCCGCCGCCCCGCATTCATCGATTACTTTTTTGTCGGTAATTTATAGGATGACTAAGCGAATTGCAGTTGTGACTGGTGGAATGGGCGGTCTTGGCGAAGCGGTCAGCATCAGGTTGAACGACGCGGGCCACCGGGTAGTCGTCACGTATTCGCCGAACAACGCCGGCGCGGACCGCTGGCTGACCGAGATGCATGCGGCCGGCCGGGCGTTCCATGCGTATCCGGTGGACGTGGCCGATCACGATTCGTGCCAGCAATGCATCGAGAAGATCGTGCGGGAGGTCGGCCCGGTCGACATTCTCGTGAACAACGCGGGCATCACGCGCGACATGACGTTGCGCAAGCTCGACAAGGTCAACTGGGATGCCGTGATCCGCACCAACCTCGACTCCGTGTTCAACATGACGAAGCCCGTCTGCGAAGGCATGGTCGAGCGCGGCTGGGGGCGCATCGTCAACATCTCGTCGGTGAACGGCTCGAAGGGTTCGGTCGGCCAGACCAACTATGCGGCCGCGAAGGCCGGCATGCACGGCTTCACGAAATCGCTCGCGCTGGAGATCGCGCGCAAGGGCGTGACGGTGAACACCGTGTCGCCGGGCTACCTCGCGACGAAGATGGTGACGGCGATCCCGCAGGACATCCTCGACTCGAAGATCCTCCCGCAGATTCCGGCGGGCCGGCTCGGCAAGCCCGAGGAAGTCGCGGCGCTGGTCGCTTATCTGTGCTCGGAGGAGGCCGGCTTCGTGACGGGCTCCAACATCGCGATCAACGGCGGCCAGCACATGCACTGACGCGCGGCGGCCCGCACGGCAGTCGCGCACGTGACGGGCCGCGTTCTGCACTATCCAGTGCCGGAGCGGCGGCAGGCGCGCCGCTTCGGCCTCGCATTCCGGAGAACGCATGGGCGACACCTGGATCGGAATCGCGATCGGCGGCACGGCGCTCGCCGTCGCGCTGACAGTGGCGGTCTCGCTCTACTGGCTCGAGCGGCGCCGCGCGCGGCTGCTGCGGAACTTCGATCATCGCGACGGCGGGCTCGTCGCGTACGGCAGGTGCTTTGCGCGCAGGCCGGTACGACAGGCACGCCGCATGCGCGGGACGCGTTGACGGCGGCAGCCTCGAGGCCGTGACGCGTCGCGATCGATGAATGGTCATTCGTTGATCGCGGTCCGTCCGCGCGCGACGCGCGTGATCAATCGCTCGCGCCGCTCTTTCCGGACGACTCGCCCGAGTCGCTCTTGTGGAAGATCCGCTTCGTCGTGCGCTTGGTGGCGTCCCAGCCTTCGCGCGACGCGTGTGCGACGCCGTGCCCGACCGCCTTCGCGGCGCTCGCGGTCGCGTGGCCGAAGCTGCGCGCCGCCTCGCCGGTCTTGTGCGCGGCTTCCTTCGAATCGCGCTTGATGTCCTGCTTCACTTCCGACATGTCCGCGTGCGCGATCGGGCTGATCAGCGCCAGAACGAGCGCGGTGCCAATGAACTGACGAACTTTCACGACCTGGTTTCCTTGGGGTTGGTTTCTTCAGCGAGGATTCGGGGTGCCGGCAGGCGCCGGTTGAAACGTGCCCGCGGCCGACGCGTCGAGCATCACCGCGGCGCGGCCGGACAGCAGCACGCGGTCGCCGCAGCGCAGCGCGAAGCCGTACAGCACCGAGCGGTCGTCGCCGCTCACGCGTTCCGCCTCGACGACGAGCGGCTGATCGAACGTGTCCAGCCGGTCGACGAACGCGTCGACGTTGCGCACGCTCGCGAGATAACCGACGCGCGGGCGGGCTTCGTGCGCCCCGAGCAGCGCGCCGTGCACGGCCATCGCCTGCGCCGCGTATTCGATGCCGCAGACCGACGCGAGCCGGCCGTGCGAGCGCAGCGGGTTGTGCGGATCGCGATGGCTCGTCGCCGTGCAGCGGATCCGTTCGGCATCCCATGCATCGACCGTATCGAGCATGCACATCGCGCCGGCGTGCGGAATGTGCGCAGCGATCCAGGCGCGATCGAGCGGCGGCGCAAGCGGACGCGCGGCGGTCATCACGCCCGCTCCGCGAAGCGCCCGGGGATCGCGATGTCGATCTGCACGCGCGTATCGTCGAGATAATCGAGCACGACACGCGTCGACCGCCGCGTGGCCAGTGCGTCGAGCAACGGCAGCGCGCGCGCGGCCGGATTGCCGGCGCGCAACGCATCGAGTTGGGCATGCGCGAGTGTCGTCGCGGGCGCGTCGGTGAGCCGCACGTCGATACGGGCGAGCGCGCGTTCACGCTCATCGGGTGCGAGCACGAGTGCGACGCCGAACGCGTCGTCGATCGGCCGCACCGCGCGCAGCGGTTCCGGATAGTCGGTGTCGTACGCGATCAGCAGCGTCGGCGTGCGATCGACCACGACCTGGCACAGGCTCTCGAGCAGGCCGGCGGCAAAGCTGCCGTCGTGCGCGCACAGCACGTTCGACGTCGCCATCGCGCGGGTCGCGATGCTCCAGTAACCGGCCGGCGCGTTGTGCACGGAGTTGTGAAAGCGCGTCGGCGACAGCTGGCGATCGTCGCCGGCCAGCGTCTCGCAGATCGCGTGGCAATTCTGGCCGTCGCCGCCGGATGCGCTGAAGACGGTCGCGAGCGTCGCGGCATCGCGGTCGCTCGCGGCCACGGCTTCGTGGCCGACCGCGAGCGCCGTGCGCACGACGGGGCCCGTGCGGCGCCGCTCGGCCGACGGCAGCCCGGCCGGCGGCGGCAGCGCGGTGCGCGCGGGCGCATAGGGTGCGCGGCCCGCGAGCACGTCGGCCGCGTGTGGCCAGTCGTTCAATCCGGGCCCGACGAGGCCGATGCTTTCGATGAAGGCGGTGAGTGTCATGGCGGGCCTCAACGGCGTGCGTGATCGGCGCGGCCGAGGATCAGGCTGCAATTGGTGCCGCCGAAGCCGAATGAATTGGACAGGACGGCGCGCACACGCGTGTCGCGGCTCGCGAGCACGTAGTCGGCCGCGAGCGCCGGGTCGGGTTGCGTCGTGTTGATGCCGGCCGGCACGAACTGCTCGCGCAGCGCGAGCGCGGCGACGACGGCTTCAAGCGCGCCGGCCGCGCCGAGCGTGTGGCCGGTCGCGCCCTTCGTCGAACTGGACGGCGTGCTGGCGAACAGCGCGCCGACCGCGCGGCTTTCGGCTGCATCGTTGCTCGGCGTCGCGGTGCCGTGCAGGTTCACGTAGTCGATATCGCGTGCGCCGAGGCCGGCGGACGCGAGCGCCTGCTCGATCGCGGTGCGCGCGCCGAGCCCTTCCGGATGCGGCGACGACATGTGATGCGCATCGCTCGATTCGCCGATGCCGAGCAGCAGGATCGCGTCGTCTTCGAGCGCGGCGGGCGGGCCGGGCACGCGCTCGACGAGCGCGAACGCGGCGGCCTCGCCGATCGAGATGCCGTCGCGCGCGACGTCGAACGGCCGGCACGGCCGGCGCGACAGCAGCTCGAGCGAATTGAAGCCGTACAGCGTCGTCAGGCACAGCGAATCGACGCCGCCGACGACGGCCGCGTCGATCAGCCCGGCCTCGATCATGCGGCGCGCGGAGCCGAACACCTTCGCGCCGGACGAGCACGCGGACGAGATCGCCATCGCCGGCCCGCGCAGCGCGAAATACGCGCGCACGAATGCCGCCGGCGAATACGGGTTGTGCGTTTGCGCATAGCGGAAGCCGGCCGGCAGTGCGCCGTTCGCCGGGTCGCGGTGCCGGTATGCGTGTTCGGTCTCGAGGATGCCGGCCGTGCTCGTGCCGACGAACACGCCGACGCGTGCCGCACCGTAGCGCGCGACGGCCGCCGCAATGCTTGCGTCGAAGCCGTCCTGCATGAGGCCGAGCTGCGCGAGGCGGTTGTTGCGGCATTCGAAGTCGGCGAGATCCGCGCGTACGGGGTGTGCATCGACCCCGTCCACCGCGCCGATCCACGTGTCGAGGTTCGCGCGCTCGAAGTCGCACGGCGTGAGCCCGCCACGAGCGTGGCGCAGCGCATCGAGGGTCGCGTCGAGGCCGTGGCCGATGCAGCTGGTGGCGGTGAAGTGCGAGAGCAGGAGAGGTTTCACGAGGGTCGCATCCGGTGGCCGGAACGGGCGCCGCAGCACGGCTGGCAGGCGCGCCGTTCGAGGTCAGATTTTATCAAACGGGGGGGCCGGAACGCCGGGCTGGCCGGACGGTTCAGGCGCGAGCGCCGCGCGCAGCGTGGTCCAGTGCAACTGCGCATCGGCGGCGGCGTGCAGTACCGCCTGCAGCACTTCGAGCACGACCGGTTCGCCGCGCGCATCGCGTGCCGCGTGACCGTCGTGCACCAGCAGGATGTCGCGCGCATCGAGCCCGTGCAGCAGGCGCTGTGTGACGATCGCGGCATCGCGGGTGCGCGTGTCGAAACCGCGTCGCGTCCAGCTGGCGAGCTGCAGGCCGAGTTCGCACAGCACCGGTTCGAGAAACGGATTGCGCAGGCCGGCCGGCGCGCGGAAGAACAGCGGGGGCGTGCCGGCGATCTCGGTCAGCGTCCGTTGCGCGGCCGAGATCTCGCGCCGCAGTGCGGCGGGCCCCGACAGCGAGAACGTATGCCGGTGCCGCTGGCTATGGTTCTCGACCGCATGGCCGCGCGCGACGATCGCCTCGATCCACCGCGGATGACGGCGCGCGAGATCGCCGATGCAGAAGAACGTCGCGCGCGCGTCGTAACGGTCGAGCAGGTCGAGCATGCGCGGCGTGACGTCCGGGTCCGGGCCGTCGTCGATCGTCAGCGCGATCCGGCGGCCGGCACCCGTCGGCAGACGCGTCCAGTTCGGGCCGAGCAGCGCGCTGCGCGGCCACAGGCCGGCGGCCGTCAGCGCGAGATGCGACGCGACCACGCCACCGACGGCCCACGGCCACGCGGCCGGCTGCGCGATGACGGCGGCCGCCGCACCCGCGTGCAACGCGGCCGCGCCGGCGATCAGCGGCGTCGGTTTCCAGCGGCGCGCATCGCCGGCCCGATGCGATGGAACGGACGGCGGTGCGTTCATGCCGGACTCCGTTGACGACGATCGCCGGCCGCCGCGGCGCGCGGCGCGAGAATCGCCGCGAAGGCGAGCGCGAGCATCGCGCCGGGGCCGACGGTCAGCCCGAAGGTTTCGAGCAGCGGCACGCGCGACAGCGCGAGCAACCCGAAGCCGGCGACCGTCGCGAGGTTCGCGATCAGCAGCGACACGAGCGTGTACGGCGTCACGGGCTGCGCGTCGTCGCGCTTGCAGAAGAACAGCGCGTAGTTCGAGCCGACCGCGACGATCAGCAGCATTCCGACGAGATGCAGGATCGTCAACTGCACGCCGGCCAGCGCGAAGCCGGCCGTCACGACCAGCACGGCCGCGACGAGCGGTGCGAGCGCGCGCGCGGCAACGCGCGGCGAGCGCAGCGCGATCAGCATCAGCACGGCGATCGCGGCGAAACCCGCGAGCGACAGCCGGATGTCCTCGCGCACGTAGCTCACGTAGAGGCGATCGGCTTCGGCCTTCATGTCGACGAACAGCGCGTCGGGCACGCCCGCGCGCGCGACGGCCGCGCGAATCGGCGTCGCGTCGAGGCCGGCCGCCGGTTGCGCGGCGCGTGCGGCGTCCGGCGCGCGCAGCGGCAACATCGCGTTCCAGCGGCCGTCACGTTCGGTCAGCAGCGCATCGACGGCCAGCGCCATCGACGTGCCGCGCAGGTCCGCGCGCGTCAGCAGCGGCGCGTGGCGTGCGGCGTCGACGTCGGCGATGAACGGTGCGAACAGCTCGGGCTTCACGGCGATCGGCTGGTTCGCGACGGCGTCGCGCATCCGGGCGGCGAGCACGTCCGCATCCGGCAGGCTCGCGAGGCGCGCGCGCTGCGCGGCATCGCTCGGCAGGTAGCGCGCGGGGCTTTCGAAACCGGCGAGCGCGCCCTGGTCGACGAGCGGCTGCAATTGCGCGGCGACTTTCTCCGCGCCTTCGAGCGCGGCCTGTTCGGTCGGCGCGGCGATCACGACGAGGTAGCGCACGTCGGGCGCGCCGACGTCGGCGCGCAGTCGCGCGTCGAGTGCCTGCGCCGGCGCCGGCACGGGGCTGAGCGCGGCGAGTTCGCGGCTCCACAGGCCGTCGCGATGCAGCACGAGCGTCGCGGTCGCGGCGACCACGAGCGCGGCGAGCGGCCAGCGCAGCCGCGGCGCGGCATCGGCCGCCCGTGCGAGCGCCGCGCCGATGCGCGATACGTCGCGGATCGCGACGTGCTCGCCGCGCAGGTGCGGCAGCACGAAGCGCGTGACGAGCGCGGCGGCCGTCAGCCCGACGATCGAATACAGCCCGAGCTGCACGAGGCCCGGGAATCCGGAGAACAGCATCGACGCGAATCCGCACACGGACGTCAGCACGCCGAGCCGGATCGTCGGCCAGTACGCGGCGACCCATGCGCGTGTCGCGTCGCCCGGGCGCGCGGCGCCGCGCGTGCCGGCCTGCGCCGATTGCACGAACAGGTAGATCGAGTAGTCGACGGCTTCGCCGATCAGCGTCGTGCCGAAACCGAGCGTGAGCCCGTGGACCGTGCCGAACGCGACGCTGACCGCCGCGATCCCGGCCGCGACGCCGGTCAGCACCGGCAGCAGCCCGAGCACGAGCGTGCGCGGCGAACGGTACAGCGTGAACAGCAGCGCGACGATCAGCACGACGCTCGCCGTCGACAGGCGCTCGACGTCATGCCGGATCGTGTCGCGCGTGTCGACCGAGAACACGCCGGGGCCCGACATCGCCAGCGTGTTCGCCGCTGCATTCGGGACGGCCTGTTGCGCGGCGGCGAACGCGCGGCGCACCGTGTCGATCGCGCGTGCCTGCGCGTCGGTATCGGCGCCGGCGCCGGCCGTCTGCACGACGAGCACCGCGCGCGTGCCGTCGCGCGATGCCCACACGCCGTCGCGGCTCGCCGGTTCGGCCGCACTGTCGAGCTGGTCGACGAGCGCGGTGACTTCGCCGGTCGGGTCGCGCGGCAGCATCGCCTTGGCGACGAGGCCGGCCGACGAGCTCAGCAGGTCGAGGCTGTCGCCGAGCGCGCGGTGCAGGCCGTCGGCGCTGAAGCGCTGCGGCGTGACGGCCGGGCTCAGCAGGTAGCGGTGATCGAAGACGAACTGCCGGTCGCGCGCGTCGTTCGCGGCTTCGCCGTTGTGCACGGCCGCGAATTGCGGATCGGCGCGCAGCGCGCCGGCGACGCGCCGCGACAGTGCGGCACGCGTGGCCGCATCGCCGCCGTCGATCGCGACGAGGATCAGCCGCGACACGATGCCGTCGCGCAACTGGTCGACGAGCACGCGCTGTCCGGCGCTCGGCGAACTCGGCAGGAACGCGGACAGGTCGGCCGTGAAGTGCGCACGCCCGATCGCGACGCCGCATGCGGCGAGCGCGAGCAGCCACACGAGCACCGCGCGCTGCCGCCACACGTGCAGGCGGCGCGCGACGGGGGAGGGGCGCGTGCGTTCGTCCATCAGTTCGCGGTCGCCGCAACGGGTTGCAGGCGCATCACCGACCGGTCGCCGTCGGCCTGCCGGATCGCGACGCCGCGCAATTCGTCGCGCGTGCCGTCGAGCGTGATCGTGCTGACGACCTTCAGCATCCGCGCGTCGAGCGGCGTGAGCGTCAGCGTCCAGTCGTCGCCGCGCCCGGAAAGGGCGACCTTGTACACCTGTTCGAGCGCGAAGCGGTTGCCGGCGAGCGTCGCGCGGATGCTGTCGATGAACGCGCCGAGTTCCGGATAGCGCGCGAGCGCGAGCGTGAACGTGCGGTTGTTGCGCTCGACCGTGAGCATGTCGCCGTCGACCACGAGATGTTCGGGCTTCGGGCTCAGCGTGTGCTTTTCCAGATGATCGGGGGCGACGAACACGAGCTCGCCGGACGATTCGACCGGCTGCGTGGCGATCGACAGGTACTTCGTCTCGGTGAACGTCGCGCGTCCCGACTTGTGCCGCGCGAGCGTCGACATCAGCCGGTCGAGGTTCCACGCAGGCGTCGTGTCGGCCGCTCGCGCGGGCACGGCCAGCGCGAGCGCGGCGGCCGCGGTGGCGAGCAGGCGCGCGGCGCGGCGCGCCGCGAACGGAAGCGGAAAGCGGCGAACGGCGGTCATGCGTCGGAATCCCTCGTGGCGGGCAGGTCGGCACCGGCGTGCGCGGTGTCGCGGCGCGCGGCCGCGGCGTCGCCGTCTTGCCAGAAATCGAAAAAGTTGAACCAGTTGTACGGCGCCGCGCGGCAGTACTTGTCGAGTAGCGCGACATAGCGCGCGAGTGCCGCGTCGACGGCCGCCGCGCGCGTGTCGCGCCGCACGTCGGAGAAATCGGCGAGCGTCTCGAAGTGCACGTCGTAGCGGTTGCCGTCGCGATAGAGGCCCGTCATGAAGATCACCGGGCGCTTGAGCATCGCGGCCATGTACAGCGGCCCGCGCGGGAACGCGGCCGGCGTGCCGAGCAGCGGCAGCCGCCGCAGCGACGCGGCCGCGTCGTCGAGCAGCGTGCGGTCGGCGAGCATGCCGACCATGCAGTTCGCGTCGAGGCGCTCGCGCACCTTCAGCATCGAGTCGACCTGCCCGAGCGGAATCACTTCGGGCTTCGCGGCCGGGTTCACCGCGGCGAGCGTCGCGTTGATCTTGCGCGCATTCGTCTCGTACATCGTGACGACGACGCGCAGGTCCGGATGCGTGCGGCCGATCGCGCGCACGACCTCGAAGCTGCCGAGGTGCGCGCCCATCAGGAACGCGCCGCGGCCGCCCGCGAGCGCATCGTCGACGAGCGTCTCGCCGTGCAGCCGGATGTCGAACAGGTCGAAGCGTCCGTTCATCAGGTAGATGCGGTCGTGAATCGTCGCCGCGAACGTGAACACGTGCCGGTACACGTCGCGCCAGCGCGCGGGGCGGCCGAGCACGCGGCGCAGGTAATCGCGCGACGCGGCGCACGCGACCGGCGAGAACAGCACGAAGTACGTCGCGATCAGGTGCAGCACGAGGCGCGCGCGCTGCCGGCCGAAGCGCAGCGAGATCCACGTCATCGTGCGCAGCAAACCGGCGTTGCTGCGTTCCTGGCGTTCGGCCCACGCGGTGCGCTTCATGGCTGCGCGCCATCCCGCGCGGCCGGCGGCGCGGACAGTACGCCGGTCGCGACTTCGCGCGACCCGACGCGCAGCGTGAAGCGGATCGCGCCGCCGGCCGCGGTGTCGTATGCGAGATCGAGCGGTTCGCCCGGGGCGACCGGGCTCAGGAATTTCGCGGAACCGAGCCGCCATGCGTGCAGCGGGCGGTTCAGCGCCGTGCCGATCGCGCGGATCGCGTGATCGAGCAGCACGACGCCCGGCACGACCGGATGGCCGGGGAAGTGGCCGGGCAGCGCCGGATGATCGGCGGGAATCGTGAACGCGAGTGCGGAGGCGGCCGCGGCGCGTTCGGGCGCCGGCGCGGCCGTGGCGCGCGCATGTTGCGCGACGAGCGCGGCGAGCACGTCGCGCGGCAGCTTGCCCGTTTCGTTGCGCGGCAGCGCGTCGACGAACACGAGCGGGCGCGGCATGAATGCAGGATCGATCCGCTCGCGCAGCGCGCGCTGCAGATCGGCGGCCGTGAGCGTCGGCGCGACGACGAGCGCGACGAGGCGCGTGACCGGTTCGAGGCCGGTATCGCCGTGCGCGGGCGCGGCTTCGTCGGGCATGAAGAACACGCCGTCGACTACCTGCGCAATCGCGTTGAGCTGATGATTCAGGTAGGCGAGCGACGTGCGCTTGCCGGCGATGTTCACGAGGTCGGCCTTGCGGCCGTGCAGCAGGAACCGGCCGTCGCCGAGCAGTTCGAGCGCATCGCCCATCGGCACGGGCGCCTCGACGTGCCCGCCCGATACCCACACGGTCGGCCCGCTGTCGTCGCCGTCCGGTTCGGCGCGCGCGTCGAGGCGGATGTCCGGGAACAGTTCCCACGCCGCGCCCCGCGACGTGCGGCGCGTCGCGATCTGGCCGGTTTCCGTGCTGCCGTAAATCTCGACGAGCGGCGCGTCGAGCGCGGCTTCGGCTTCGCACGCGAGTTTTTCCGACAGCGGCGCGGTGGCCGACAGCACGAGGGCCGCCGGCGGCAGCGCATGGCCGGCGGACAGCAGCGCCCGCAGGTGGATCGGCGACGTGACGAGCACGCGCGGCTGCGGGATCGCGTCGAGCTCGTCGCGGATGTCGACCGGGTAGAACGGCTGGCGGTTGCTGAACGCGAGGCCGCCGATCAGCGCGAGCAGCACCGTCGACTCGAAGCCGTACATGTGCTGCGCGGGCACCGTGCCGATCAGCGTGGCCGCGCGTCCGTCGAGCAGCCCGAGGCGCTCGGCCGCCGCGCGCACGCAGCCGACCAGGAAACCCCAGGTCTTGCGGTGCGGCACCGGCGTGCCGGTCGAGCCGGACGTGAACACGTAGGCCATGATTCGCGCCGCGTCGATCCGCGGCACGGCGAACGGCGCGTCGTCCGCAAGCGCGCGGGGCGCGGCATCGGGATAGGCGAAGCGCGGCAGGTCGATCGTGCAGTCGGGCGCGTCGTGCAGGCAGAACGCGTCGGGTGCGAACGAGGCGAGCTGGCGGACCATTTCCGGCGTGTGCGTCGATGGCAGCAGGCTGATCTTGCCGGCGACGAGCGCCGCGCACAGGCTGACCGCGAAACGGTAGCGGTCGCGGCACACGTTGAACACGTGGCCGCCGGCGGGCAGCGCGGCGGCCACGCGCGCGACGTCGGCGACGAACGCGCGCACGGTGACGGGCGTACCGTCGCGCCAGGCGATCGTCTGGTCCGGCGAGGAATGGAATACCAGCGGGTGAGTCGGCATAAATCGGTCAAAACGGGGGCGAAGGCCGGCGCGGCGGCGCGCCGGTCATGAATTCATCGTGACGCCTGCGACGCGTGTGTCGTCGCGCGGTACGCGCGCACCGCGTCGGCCATCCGGGGCCGCGGTTCGTGCGGCAGCGCGAAGCGCCGGCACGCATGCTCGGCGGCGAACATCACGGCGACGAGCGGCAGCGACAGGTAGTTCGCGAACGTCGACCACGTGACGATCGGCGCGGTCGCGAACAGCAGCGTCGACACGGCGGCGGTCGCGACGAAGAACAGCGTCCACGCGAGCGTGATCCGCCGCGTGTAACGCGCGACGGCCGGCGTGACCGTGCCGTGGATCATCGCCGCGAAGCGCGTGCACAGCGGCACCTGGCCGGCCGCGAGCGTGCGGCCGAACAGCAGCGCCATCGCGAGGTTGAAGCTCGCGTGTTCCAGATACAGGCCCCATTCGAAGTGCCGCGCGAGCGGCGCGCGAGCCCCCCACAGCGCGGCGGTGGCCAGCAGCCACGCCGGCACGAGCCATGCGCGCCGCGGCGAACGCAGCGCCGCGCCGAGCGCGAGCAGCAGCGGCGGCACGAGCGCCATCGCGAGCCCGAAGCCGTGCGCGCCCGGCGTCGCGCTCGCGTAGTGCGCGCCGGCCTGGTAGGCCGCCACGGCACCGACCGCTGCCGCGCCGCGCAGGACCGACAGCAGCCGGCTCATCGGCCGCCTCCGTACGCACGGCGCGGGCACCGGGCCGCGGCCGCGGCACGGCGGCGGACGGGCAGGCGAACCGGAACGGAGCGGAAGGGCGGACGCGGCATGACTGGAGACATCGGGCGGATCGTGGCCGGACACGGTGGTCGGGCCGTCAAACATCATATGAATGGCGGCCGGGACGCGGGTCCGGGCCGGTGGTCGGGCACGCTCATTTTAGGGCCGCGGCGCCGCGCGTTCGGGGCCGGTGCGACCGGGTTTTGTAACCGATTGTATGGCACCGGGCGAACGGTTTCGCGGGGTCGGCCCATTTCCATCCAAAGCGGCTCAAGCGTCTCGTGCATTCGCGTCGCGAAACGGGCCGCGGCGCCGGCTCGCCAGTCTGTAACCATTCACGGTATACGCCCCGATACCCTTCGTCTAGAATCCGCGTAACTTTTACAAACCATCCCCAGACAACGCAGGCGGGGAAGCCGGCAGACGCCGGAGGGACGGAGATTGGCACGCGCCGGGCGTGCACGACGGTTGCCTTTTCCGGGCGCCTTCCGCTGCCATGGGCCGCCTGCCCGCACGCATGATGAACGCACTGGAACAAGAGCTCGCCACGCTGATCATCGGCGAACTGAATCTCGAAGACGTCCCGCTCGACACAGTGACGGCCGACACTCCGCTGTATGGCGAAGGTTTCGGGCTCGACTCCATCGACATCCTGGAAATCGCGCTGCTGATCTCGAAGAAATTCGGCTTCGAACTGCGCTCGGACAATCCGGACAACCAGACGATCTTCGCGACGCTCGGCGCGCTGGCCGCGTACGTCGCCGCGCATCGCACGAAGTAACGGTGGCGCGCAGTGCATGACGGGATGCGGCGGCGATCGGCGTACGGTTCGCCGTCGCGTCGATCGAGGTGAAACGCGATGAACGGAGCAATTCGATGCGGGCACTCGTGACGGGCGGCAGCGGCGCACTCGGGCAGGCGATCTGCACGGCGCTCGCGCAGGCCGGCCATGAAGTATGGGTGCATGCGAACCGCCATCTCGCGCAGGCGGAGGCGGTCGCGCAGCAGATCGTCGCGGCCGGCGGCAGCGCGCATGCGATCGCATTCGACGTGACCGACGCCGAAGCGACGCTCGCCGCGCTGAAGCCTTTCATCGACACGTCGCCGGTGCAGATCCTCGTCAACAACGCAGGCATTCACGACGACGCGCCGATGGCCGGCATGTCGCAACGGCAATGGCACAGCGTGATCGACGTGACGCTCAACGGCTTTTTCAACGTCACGCAGCCGTTGCTGCTGCCGATGATCCGCACGCGCCGCGGGCGGATCGTCAACATCGCGTCGGTGGCCGGCGTGACCGGCAATCGCGGGCAGGTCAACTACGCGGCCGCGAAGGCGGGGCTGATCGGCGCGACGAAATCGCTGTCGCTGGAGCTCGCGTCGCGCGGCATCACCGTCAACGCGGTGGCGCCCGGCATCATCGAATCGCCGATGGCCGAACAGGCGTTTCCCGCCGAACGCATCAAGCAGCTCGTGCCCGCGCAACGCGCGGGCCGGCCCGACGAAGTCGCGGCGATGGTCGCGTATCTGGTGTCCGACGCCGCGGCTTATGTGACGGGGCAGGTGCTGTCCGTCAACGGCGGTCTCGCGTGACGACGCGCGCCGCGTCCGTCGCGTAACGCAACGCGGCGCAGGGCCGTGTTGCCGCGCGGCCCGCGCCGCATAGTGAGGAAATCGAAGTGTCCGTGCATCCCGTCGACGCCGAACGGCGCTCGTGTTCGCCGCCGTCCGCCACCGCGCCGTTCGCGCATGGCGGCGACCGCGCGCTGCGGCTCGTCCAGATGAGCCATGCGCGGCTCGTCGCGTTGCTGCATGCCGCGCGGCTCGACCACGTCGTGCCGGGCGCGCTGGGCGCGGTGTGCATCGGCGCGGCCGGCTCGCATGCCGATGCCGCGCAACGGATCCTTGCCGATACCGCGCCCGACCTGCCGGTCGCACCGGTGCGGATGGCGCTGCTCGGCGCCGATGCCGCGCCGCACGACGCCGTCTGCGAAATCTGGCAATGCGATGCGCGCGACCTGCGCAGCGAACGGCGCGGCGCGCTGCACTACCGCTACAGCGAAACGGCCGGGCTCGTGTTCGGCAGCCTCGTCGTGCAGGAGACGCATGTCACGCACAATGCGTATGACGGCGGTACGCCGCTCGAGCGCGCGACGTTCGATGCATACCGCATGCTGTTCGGCCTGCTCGATGCGCTCGACATGCCGCATCCGCTGCGCATCTGGAACACGGTGCCGGCGATCAACGCGGTGCAGTTCGGGATCGAGCGCTATCGTCAGTTCAATATCGGCCGCCAGCAAGCGTTCGACGCGTGCCGTCGCGCGCTGACGGGCGGCGTGCCGGCCGCGTGTGCGCTCGGCTCGGTCGTGCCGGTCGCGGGCGATGCCCCGCCGGCCGCGCCGCTCGCGATTCATTTCCTCGCGAGCCGCACGCCGGCCGATCCGGTCGAGAACCCGCGCCAGGTGAGCGCGTACCACTACCCGGCGCAGTACGGCCCGCGTGCGCCGACGTTCGCGCGCGCCGCCGCGTGGGCCGCTGGGGCCGCGGCGCCGGTGCTGTTCGTATCGGGTACCGCGAGCATCGTCGGGCATCGCACCGTGCATCACGGCGACGTCGTCGCGCAGACGCGCGAGACGGTCGCGAATCTCGCGGCCGTGCTCGAGCAGGCCGCGCGGCAGGGGCATGGCCCGTTCTCGCTCGCCGACCTGAGCTATCGCGTCTACGTGCGCGACGCCGGCGATGCCGCGGCGCTCGCCGCGATCGGGCGCGTGCTGCGCGACGCGGCCGGGCCACGCGTGCGGCCGCTGTTCGTGCACGCGGACGTGTGCCGCGACGACCTGCTGGTCGAGATCGAGGCCAGTGCGGGACATGCAATGGAGTGGCTGTCATGAAGCGCGAGAACCTCACGATCCGGCAACCGGCGAATGGCGTCGACGATGTCCTCGACGAAGCCTGCCGACGTTCGCCGGCAAGTCATAAAATTTTGTCAGGATCCCCGTCTTCGCAATCGGCTGTTTCCATGTCCAAGCTGCACGCCTCGTCCACCCATCTCGTGCTGATCCCGAGCTACAACCCGGGTGTCAAGGTCGACACGACCGTGCGCCAGGCGCGCGCGCGGTGGAACCCGGTGTGGGTCGTCGTCGACGGCAGCACCGACGGCAGCGCCGAACGGCTGCAGGCGATGGCGAAGCGCGATCCCGGATTGCGCGTGATCGTGCTGCCGGAGAATCGCGGCAAGGGCGCCGCGGTGCTCGCGGGGCTCGACGCGGCGGCCGCGAGCGGCTTCACGCACGTGCTGACGATGGATTCCGACGGCCAGCATCCGGCCGACCTTATTCCCGCCTTCATGGCCGCGTCGCAGGCCGAGCCCGACGCGATGGTGCTCGGCGTGCCGAAGTTCGACGCGAGCGCGCCGCAGCTGCGCGTGCAGGGCCGCCGGCTGTCGAACGCCTGGGCCGACCTCGAGACGCTGTGGGCCGGTATCGGCGATTCGCTGTACGGGTTTCGCGTGTATCCGGTCGCGCCGCTCGCGGCGATCATGCGGCGCCAGCCGTGGATGCGCGGTTTCGACTTCGATCCCGAAGCGGCCGTGCGGCTGTGCTGGGCCGGCGTGCGCCCGATCCGCATCGACGCGCCGGTGCGCTATTTCGGCCGGCACGAGGGCGGCGTCTCGCACTTCCACTATGGCCGCGACAACGCGCTGCTCGCGTGGATGCACCTGCGCCTGTTCGCCGGTTTCGCGGTGCGCCTGCCGATGCTGGTCGCGCGGCGGTTGACGCGGCGCAGCAACCAGACCGCCTGAGCGGCGGCCGGCCCGGTTTCCGTCCCGAACGTCGCCCGGGGGCGACGATTGCTCCGTTTTTTGTCGTCAATTCGGTGACGAATCGCGTCTTCATTTCAATTCATCGAGTAATGAAGGTGTCATCCGATGTAAACATCTGGTAATTTTCTGCCGGATTATGCAAAATCGCCGCTCCCAAATACAACTATCGAGGGATTCCGGGATGCAACTCAAGAAAGCGGTGGCGGCGTGTGGCGTGGCGTTCCTGTTGAGCGCATGCGGCGGGGTACAGAGCCTGGACGCGAACAGCCTGACGTCGGCGGGGACGAACCTGTACAAGGCGGCGACGCTGTCGGACAGCGACATCGCGGCACTGTCGAACGAATCGTGCAAGTCCAGCGACGCCGAGTCGAAGATCGCGCCGGCGAACAGCGCATACGCGAAGCGCCTGACGAAGGTGATGAAGGGCTTCGGCGACATGACGCTGAACGGCCAGAAGATCAACTACAAGGTCTACATGACCAAGGACGTCAACGCGTGGGCGATGGGCAACGGCTGCGTGCGCGTGTACAGCGGCCTGATGGACATGATGAACGACGACGAGCTGCGCGGCGTGATCGGCCATGAAATGGGCCACGTCGCACTGGGTCACTCGAAGAAGGCGATGCAGACGGCGTACGCGGTGAGCGCGGCGCGCAGCGCGGCCGGCGCGGCATCGCCGGGCGTCGCGGCGCTGTCGAGCTCGCAGCTCGGCGACATCACCGAGAAGTTCATCAACGCGCAGTTCTCGCAATCGCAGGAAAGCGCGGCGGACGACTACTCGTTCGACCTGATGAAGCAGAAGGGCATGAGCCAGAAGGGCCTCGTCACCGGCTTCCAGAAGCTCGCGCAGCTGGACGGCGGCCAGAGCTCGATGATGAGCTCGCACCCGTCGTCGGCGAGCCGCGCGCAGCACATCCAGGATCGCATCGCGAAGGGCAGCTGATCGCGCGACGCGCATGACGAATCGCCGGCCCGCGCCGGCGATCGGCACGCGAAACGAAAAACCCCACGCCCGTTCGGGCGTGGGGTTTTTGTCTTGTGGGGCCGCCGGTGCGCCGCTTACGGCACCATTCCCGGCAGCACGTACGCCTGTACGAGCGTGATCAGCCCGACGATCACCGCGAACAGCAGGCTGTGCCGCACCGTGAAGCGGAACAGCTCGGATTCCTTACCGACGAGGCCCGTCGCCGCGCATGCGACCGCGATCGACTGCGGCGAGATCATCTTCGCGGTCACGCCGCCCGTCGTGTTCGCGGCGACCGCGAGTGTCTCGGGCACGCCGAGCTGGTGCGCGGTGGCCTGCTGCAGCGAGCAGAACAGGGCGTTCGACGAGGTATCGGAGCCCGTCAGGAACACGCCGAGCCAGCCGAGGAACGGCGAGAAGAACGGGAACGCGGCGCCGGTCGCGGCCAGCATCAGCGCGAGCGTCGACGACATCCCCGAGTAGTTCGCGACGAACGCGAACGCGAGCACGAGGCCGATCGACAGGATCGGGCGCGTCAGCTCCTTCAGCGTCTCGCCGAACGTGACGAGCGCGTCGCGCGGCTTCATCTTCAACAGCGCCATCGAGATCAGCGCGGTCACGAGGATCGCGCTGCCGACCGCCGACACCAGATCGATCTTCAGCACCGCGTCGAGCGCCTTCGGCGTCGCGGCGATCGGGGCGGTCTTCACGACGAGCTGATCGAGCCCGGCCACGTGGAACTTCAGCACGGTCGACGCGAGCGCGCCGTGTGCGGCGAACAGCGCCTTGAACGGCGCGAGGCTCCAGACGGTGACGACGGCCGTGAGAATCAGGAACGGCGACCACGCGCGCACCGTCTGCGCGAGCGTGTACGGCGACGCCCGGCGGCTCGTGCCGGTGCCGAAGCCGGTGCCGCTCGCGCCGAACCCGGCCAGCGCCGCGCCGCCGCCGGACGCGACGAGGCCGCCGGCCGGCTGCCGCGCGGTGCGCGGCTGCCACACCTTCAGGAACGCCGCGAGCGCGACGAGGCTGACGAGCGACGACGTGATGTCCGGCAGCTCGGGCCCGATGTGGTTCGACGTGAAGTACTGCGTGACCGCGAAGCTGCCGCCCGCGACGAGCGCGGCCGGCCAGGTCTGCCGCACGCCGCGCAGTCCGTCCATCATGAACACGAGCCAGAACGGCACCGCGAGCGACAGCAGCGGCAACTGGCGGCCGGCCATCGCGCCGATGTGGAACGGATCGATGCCCGTCACCTGCCCGGCGACGATGATCGGAATGCCCATCGCGCCGAACGCGACCGGCGCGGTATTTGCAATCAGACACAGTCCTGCCGCATGCAGCGGCTTGAAGCCGAGACCGACGAGCAGCGCGGCCGTGATCGCGACGGGTGCGCCGAAGCCGGCGGCGCCTTCGAGGAATGCGCCGAACGAGAAGCCGATCAGCAGCATCTGCAGGCGCTGGTCGTCGGTGATCGACAGCACGGACGCGCGGATGATGTCGAACTGGCCGGTCTTCACGACGATCTTGTACAGGAACACGGCCGCGACGATGATCCATGCGATCGGCCACAGGCCGTAGGCGAAGCCGAAGCCGGCGGCCGCGAGCGCCTGCGGCACGGGCATCCCGTACGCGAGGATCGCGACGCCGAGCGACAGCAGCAGCGTGATCGCGGCGGCGACATGGCCTTTCATCCGCAGTGCGGCCAGCGCGACGAAAAAGAAGATGATCGGAATCGCGGCGACGAACGCCGACAGCCCGAGGCTGCCGAGCGGCGTATAGATCTGATGCCAAACCTGCATGGGTGTCTCCTCCATGGATTTATCGGGGTACGGGTTTGAAAGCGGGGGCGCTATTCGGGCTGGCCGCGGGCGCGCAGCAGGTCGGACAGGCTGCGCGGCGCCGGTTCGAGCGGCGTGCGGTGCTGCGTCCAGCCCATCTGTTTCGCGGGCGTCAGCGCATGCAGGCGCGTCGCGGCCCAGCGGAACGCGCGGTACGCGCGCGGATGCGCGAACGCGCCCGACCAGAAGCGCCACACGAGGTCTTCCGCGCGGTTGTAGTTCGCGCCCTGGCCGCGCAGCGGATGCGCGACGGGTTCGTCGGGCTTGCGGTTCGCCTCGGTGCGCAGCCGCACGAGCAGTTGCGGGATCGGGATCCGCACCGGGCACACCTCGCCGCATGCGCCGCACAGCGTCGACGCGGTCGGCAGGTCGGCCGTCGCGTCGAGGCCGAGCAGGTGCGGCGAAATGATCTTGCCGATCGGGCCCGGGTAGGTCGTGCCGTACGCGTGGCCGCCGATGCGCGTGTAGACGGGGCAGTGGTTCATGCACGCGCCGCAGCGGATGCATTGCAGCGTCGCGCGCAGCTGGTCGTCCGCGTATGCCTGCGTGCGGCCGTTGTCGAGCAGCACGAGATGCAGCTCGCGCGGGCCGTCGCGTTCGCCGTCGCGCCGCGGGCCCGAGATCAGGTTGAAGTAGGTCGTGATCGCCTGGCCGGTGGCCGAGCGCGTGAGCAGGCTCGACAGCGGCACGATGTGCTCGAGCTTCTCGACGACCTTCTCGATCCCCATGATCGCGATGTGCGTGTCGGGCACCGTCGTCGACAGGCGGCCGTTGCCTTCGTTCTCGACGAGCCACAGCGTGCCCGTGTCGGCCGCCGCGAAGTTCACGCCGGACAGGCCGATGTCGGCTTCGGCGAATGCGCGGCGCAGCGCGCGACGGCCGGTCTGGATCAGCTCGTCGACGTCCTCCGTGTAGCGCGTGCCGGGGATGTGTGCCTCGAACAGCTCGGCGATGTCGCCGCGCGTCTTGTGGATCGCCGGCATCACGATGTGCGACGGCTTCTCGCCCGCGAGCTGCACGATGAATTCGCCCATGTCGGATTCGATGCAGTCGACGCCGTGCTCCGCGAGGTAATGGTTCAGCTCGATTTCCTCGCTCGCCATCGACTTGCCCTTGATCACGCGGCGCGCCTTCCTCGCCTGCGCGATGCCGAGCACGATCGCGTTCGCGTCGGCGGCCGTCTCGGCCCAGTGCACGTGCACGCCGGCCTCGGTGAGCTTCGTCTCCAGCCGTTCGAGCAGCGCGGGCAGTTGCGCGAGCGCGTGCTGCCGCACGGCTTCGCCGAGATCGCGCAGCTGCTGCAGTTCGTCGTCGTCGGGGAATTGCGTCGCACGCTTGCCCTGCAGGAAGTCCATCGCACCGCGAAAGCTCCGGCGCAACGCGGGATCGTCGAGCGCGGCGCGCGCGCGGCTCTTGAAGTCGCCGGGGGCGACGAATTGCAGCGTGTGGTCGCTCATCGCGGCGGCTCCTCGCAAGCGGGTGCGGCCGACGAGGCGGCCGAATCGGTGACGATCACGACCCACAGGCGGCGCGGGCCGTGTGCGCCGTAGGCGAGCGTCTGCTGGATGTCGGAGGTCTTGGACGGGCCCGACACCAGCACGAGGTTGGTCGGCATGCCGGCGTGCCAGCGTTCCGCCTGGACGGCCGCGTGCAGGTCGGCATGCAGCGTGTTCGCGTGGACGAGCGCGACATGCAGCGGCGCCACCAGCGATACCGTGCGCGGCGTGCCGGCATCGGGCGCGAGCACGACGGTGCCGGTGGCCGCGATACCGGAGCGCGCGACGGTGAAGCCCGCATCGATCGTGTCGAACAGCTCGGCCTTCCATGCGTCGATCGGCCGGTCGAACGGCACCGGGGCGACTGCGTCGGGCAGTGCACGGGCGAGCGCCGCGGATTCGGCGCGCGCCGGGTCGAGCAGCAGGCGGCGCACGCCAGCGTCGGCGAGGCGCGCGGCAAGCTGCGCGGGCCATGCGTCGGCGCTCGCGCACCAGACGTCCGCGTGCGATGCGGCAAGCGCGGCCTGCATCGCCTGTGCGAGTGCCTGCGGGTCGCGTCCGGTCGAGGTGCGGCGCCTGTCGTAATGCGTGTCGATGCGCGCGTCCAGCGCGGGGGCGGCCGTTGCGGCGACGCCCGGCGAGGCGGCGCGCAGGCGCGCGAGAATCGCGGCGCGCGCGCTCATCGCTTGTCTCCGCGCAACGAGGCGGCGCCGGACGTACGGCGCCACAGGAAGCTCGCGAGATGCTCGACCGGCAGCGGCGCGCCGGCCTTGGCCGCGGCGTGGCCGATGTTCAGCAGGCAGCCGCAGTCCGCGGACACGAGCCGGTCGCAGCCCGTCGCGCAGGCCGACGCGACCTTGTCGCGCACCATCGCGCCGGAGATGTCCGGATGCTTCAGCGAGAACGTGCCGCCGAAGCCGCAGCACTCGGATTCGCGTTCGTGCTCGATCCGGGTCACGCCGGGCAGCGCGTCGACGAGCGCGACGCCATGGACGCGCGTGCCCATCTCGCGGCGGGCCGCGCACGACGTGTGCAGCACGACGCGCTCGTCGGGCCCGGCGCCGGCCGTGGCCGCGTCGAGCCGTACATCGAGTACGTGGACGAGGAATTCCGCGAGTTCGTAGGTCCGTTCCGCGATCGCGCGGGCCTTCGGGCCGTTGACGGGATCGTCCGCGAACAGCGCTGGCCAATGGTGCCGGATCATGCCTGCGCACGAGCCGGACGGCACGATCACGGGCCACGGCTCGGCGAACAGGTCGAGCTGCGCGGCCGCGACGCGGCGCGCTTCGTCGGGATTGCCGCTGCTGTAGGCCGGCTGCCCGCAGCAGCTCTGGCGGCGCGGATAGTGGACGGTCAGACTTTCGCGCTCCAGCAGGCGGACCGCGTCGAGCCCCGCTTCGGGGACGAACAGGTCGACCAGGCAGGTCGCGAACAGATAGACGTGCGCGGGGACGGCGGCGGGGTACTGCCTTTCGTTCATGTCTCGCTCCAGGGGCGACGGCCCGGCATGCGGGTCGACGATTTCGCTGCATAATTCCCGCGACGGCGCCGCGGCTCAAATTGGTTGGGCCAATCGGCGTGACAGGCAATGAGCGGGGAGAGGCGGCGATGGCAGCGATGACGGCACGGGGCCGGACCGAAGTGGTGATGCGCAAGATCGAGACGGCGCTGCTCGACGGCACCTGGCCGGCCGGTGCGCGGCTGCCGGCCGAGCGCGTGCTCGCGCAGCAGTACGGCGTCGCGCGCAATACCGTGCGCGAGGCGACCCAGCGGCTCGTCGCGCGCGGGCTGCTGCAGAGCCGGCGCGGCGCGGGGGTCTACGTGACCGACCAGTTGCGCGCGGGCATCGCGTCGCCATGGGGCCAGCTGGTCGCCGATCATCCGGCGCTGCGCGACGACATCCTCGAATTCCGCCGCGTACTTGAAGGCGCGACCGCTTATTTCGCCGCGCTGCGGGCCGATGCGAACGACCGGCGCCGGATCCGCGCGCTGCTGCGCGAACTCGAAACCGCGCACGCGAACGACGACGCGGCCGTCGAGGCCGCGACCGACGCGAAGCTGCACGAGGCGATCGCGCTCGCGTCACACAACACGATGTTCCTGCACTTGCATACGAGCGTGATCGGGATGCTGCGCGAGCACATCTCGATCAACGTGGCGGGCATGACGATGGAGGACGAGCAGGCGTCCGAGCTGCTGTTGCAACAGCACCGCGTCGTGTGCGATGCGATCTGCGCGCAGCGGCCCGAAGAGGCGCGCACCGCGATGCAGACGCATATCGACTACGTGCGCAGCCATTTCGAGCGCAGCGGCGACGGGCGGTGAGATTGGTCGGACCACATCCGCTCGAGGCGCGTCCAGCCGGCGGATTGGGCATGTCCGGGCGTCGCCCGCCGGCAGCCGGCCGCGCGCGGGCCGCCGTGCGCCGCCCGCGCGATTGACCGGGTCGTCGGCCGCCCACTAGAATCGGCCGGAGCGGCGCGCCAGCCGCGCGCCGCGGCGAATGCGGACCGTCGTTCCGCCAGTCGAGGAAGCTCCCGTGCTCACGTCCTTCATCCGGCGCGCGCCGGCCGCGCCGTCATGGCGTGCCGCATGCCGCCCGGCCCGTGCGCTGGCCGTCTGCGCACTGCTGTCGCTCGTCGCCGCGTGCGCGACGCATCCACCCGCCACCACCCTCGATCGCCCGGTTTCGCATGCGTTGCCGCCCGACACCGCGACGCCGCTGCGCGACGCGCTGGCGGCACCCGAGGCCGCGCATCCCGGCCAGTCGGGCTTCCGGCTGCTGGCCGATGGCGCGCAGGCGCTGCAGATGCGCATCGCGCTCGCCCGCGCGGCGACGAAGACGCTCGACATGCAGTACTACATCGCGACCGAGGACACGACGGGCAAGCTGCTGCTCGCCGCGGCGCTGTACGCGGCCGATCGCGGCGTGCGCGTGCGGATGCTGGTCGACGACCTGAACTTCCGCGACATCGACCGCGTGATGGCCGCGCTGAACACGCACCCGAACATCGAGATCCGCGTATTCAACCCGTTCGGCGCGTCGCGGCAGGGGATGGTCGAGCGCACGACCAACTTCTTCACGCGCATCGACAGCTTCACGCGCCGGATGCACAACAAGGCGATGATCGCGGACAACCAGCTCGCGATCGTCGGCGGCCGCAATCTCGGCGACGAATACTTCAGCGCGAGCCCGACGCTGCAGTTCCGCGATCTCGACGTGCTCGCCGCCGGCCCGGTGACGAACGACGTGTCGGCGAGCTTCGACACGTACTGGTCGAGCGCGAGCAGCTATCCGCTGCGCGTGCTGAATCACCAGTCGTTCGATCCGAAGGAACTCGACGCGATGCGCGACGGGCTGCGCAGCCACTGGCGCGAGAACGCCGAGCCGTACAACGCGAAGCCGCTGAACGCGACGCCGCTCGCGCAGCAGATCGCGCGCGACGAGCTCGGGCTCGTGTGGGCGCCGGCCGAGTTCAAGGTCGATGCACCCGACAAGGTCGCTCGGCCGACCGACGCGTACGTCAGCCCGCCGATGCAGCGCCTCGTCGAGCTGACGCGCGGCGCGCAGCAGGAATTCCTCGCGTTTTCGCCCTATTTCGTGCCGCACGACGCGGGCGTGAAGATTCTCGGCGACACGACCGCGCGCGGCGTGCGCGTCGCGATCCTGACGAATTCGCTCGCCGCGACCGACGCGGTCGCCGTGCAGGCCGGCTACGCGCCGTACCGCGTGCCGCTGCTGCGGCACGGCGTCGAGCTGTACGAGTTCAAGGCGCAGCCGGGCCGCCAGCGCCCGCGCCTGTTCGGGTCGCGCTCGCGCGCCAGCCTGCACGCGAAGGCGTACGTGATCGACCGGAAGATCCTCGTGATCGGCTCGTTGAACCTCGACCCGCGTTCCGCGCACCTGAATACCGAACTGGCGCTGGTAATCCACAGCCCGGCGCTCGCCGAGCAGGTCGCGACGATCTTCGCGCGCGTGACGCAGCCGGACGAAAGCTACCGCGTGAGCCTCGTCGCGCCGGCGGGCGACGGGTCGCCCGAACTCGAATGGACGGGCGTCGACGACGGCCAGCCGGCGACCTATCGCGTCGATCCGCACGCGGGGCTGATGCGCAACCTGATGACGGGCATCTTCACCCTGCTGCCGGTCGACGATCAGCTTTGAGCGCCCCGGCAAACAGGGGGCGGAAGCGCTCCGGCTAAACCCGCGTTACCGGGGCGCGGGGAAGGTGATATGGTTGTGTGCGCAACCATATGGGCGTGCGTGACGATGCCGCGGACGGCCCGTGCCGTGCGCGCCGCGCGCACCCGCAACCGGAGTTCCTCCATGCAACGTGTACCGAACCAGCCGTTCACGCGTCCCGCCCGCTTCTCCGAAGCCGAATGGCAGGCGCGCGTGCAGCTCGCGGCCGCTTACCGCATCTTCGACCACCTCGGCTGGACCGAGCTGATCTACAACCATATCTCGCTGCGCGTGCCGGGCGAGGACGGGCATTTCCTGATCAATCCGTTCGGGCTCCATTACCGCGAGGTGTGCGCATCGAACCTCGTGAAGATCGACATCGACGGCAACGTGATCGGGCATTCCGACTGGCCGATCAATCCGGCCGGCTTCACGTTCCACAGCGCGATCCATGCGGCGCTGCCCGATGCGCATTGCGTGATGCACGTGCACACGACGCCGACGATGGCCGTGTGCTGCTCGCGCGACGGGCTGTCGTTTTCCAATTTCTATTCGGCGCAGCTGTACGGGAAGATCGCGTATCACGACTTCGAGGGCATCACCGTGCATCTGGAGGAGGGCCGGCGCATCGTCGAGAGCGCGGGCGGGCGGCCCGTGCTGCTGTTGCGCAACCACGGACCGGTGACGATCGGCGCGACGCTCGCGCAGACGTTCTCGCTGATGTGGCTGCTCAACCGCGCGTGCGAGGTGCAGGTCGCGACGCATGCGATCGGCGGCGCGCTGCCGATCGCGCCGCCCGTGCTCGAGGGGTGCGTGCGCGATTCGCTGAATTTCGATCCGAAGCACGGCGCGGGGCAGGATGCGTTCGACGCGCTGCAGCGTATCGTCGATCGGATCGATCCCGGCTATCGCGCGTGACTCGACCTGGCGCGGCTGCCGGCGGCGCATGCAAAAAAAACGCGGCCGGGTGGCCGCGTGAATACTCGCAGACTCCTTCGGACGAAGGAAACAAGCAACTGTGAGACGAAGTGTAGCGAAAGCCCGCGCGCGGATTCAGCCGTCGGGTTGCAAAGGTCCGTTCCAGGTTGACGCAGACTGACGCAACGCTGCCGGTCGCGGCGCCGCGACGATTCGCTGCCTGGCCGTTCGGCGGACTCCCGCAACGGCGGCGATCGACTACCATCCTATCTGGCGCCCCCGTCCGGGCGGCGTACAACGTCGTACAAGGAGAGTCCATGCTCAAGCTGCGTTTGCTCCAGGTCGCGTTACTCGCGGGCGTGCTGGCCGCCGGCAGCGCCGCTGCCGAAACGGTGCGCCTGTCCGCCAGTCTCCAGCCGTCGAGCGAAGTCCCGCCCACGGCGACCAAGGGTTCGGGCAAGGTCGACGCCACGTACGACACGGCCACCCATACGCTGCAGTGGACGGTCACTTACGAACACCTCACGGGGCCGGCCACCGCCGCGCATTTCCACGGGCCCGCGCCGGTCGGCCAGAACGCGGGCGTGCAGGTGCCGATTCCGAAGGACGAGCTGGCGAGCCCGATCAAGGGTTCGAAGGAACTCACCGACGCGCAGGTTACCGACCTGATGGGCGGCAAGTGGTACTTCAACGTCCATACGAAGGAGCACCCGGCCGGCGAGATCCGCGGCCAGGTGATGCCGGCGAACTGAGCGCCGGCGTTTGATATAGAGGCACCTGTCGAGCGGGGCGGGAACGTTCGCACGTACCATCGTCACACTGCGATGACGGAGTGCATTCGATGAGTTGGCAAAGCAAGCTCGCCTGCTGGCTGCTGCGCTGGCAGTTTCGTCCCGAGACCACGCGCGAGGTGCTCGACCCCGCGCGTGCGCGGCGCTTTACCGATCTGCGGATGATCGTGCCGCGCCGCGCGCCGTCGGGCTACCGGCTGCGCCAGTGCCATGGCGCGGGCGATGCGCCGCTGCGTGGCGAGTGGCTCGAGCGCACCGACGCGAGCGCGGGGCGCGGGCCCGGCCGCACGCTGCTGTACTTCCACGGCGGCGGTTATTACTTCTGTTCGACGAGAACGCACCGGCCGCTGGTGTTCGGCCTGACGAAGCGTGCGGGTGTGCGCTCGTTCTCGCTCGACTACCGGCTCGCGCCCGAAAACCGTTTCCCGGCCGCGCTCGACGATGCGCTCGCGGCCTACCGGCAACTGCTGGCGCTCGGCACGCCGCCCGAGTCGATCGTGCTCGGCGGCGATTCGGCGGGCGGCGGCCTCGCGCTCGCGACGCTCGTCGCGCTGCGCGATCGCGGCGAACCGTTGCCGGCCGGCGCGATCCTGTTCTCGCCGTGGACCGATCTCGCGGCCTCCGGCGCGACGCTGCGCACCAACGACGGCGCCGATCCGATGTTTGCCGGCTCGGCGCTGCCGAAGGCCGCGAAGCTGTACCTCGGCGACACGCCGGCAACGCATCCGTACGCATCGCCGCTCTACGCGGATTTCACGGGCCTGCCGCCGCTGTATATCCAGGTCGGCAGCACCGAGGTGCTGCTCGACGATTCGCGCCGCGTTGCCGAGCAGGCGAAGGCGGCCGGCGTGGCGGTGGAGATCGAGGTGTGGCCCGACATGCCGCACGTGTGGCAGTTGTACGCGCCGATGATGCCGGAAGCGCGCGACGCGCTCGACCGGGCGGCCGCGTTCCTGCGCCGCGTCGCGGTCGAACGCGCGGTTCAGCGCGTCGGCGAGGCGTCGATCGCCTGATAGGCGGCCTTGACGGCCGCCGCGCCGTACTTGCGCTCGAGCCGGCGCACGGTGAAATGGCCGTGCGCCATCTGCTGGAAGTGGTCGATGAACAGCGTATTGACGGTCGCCCCCAGCACGGCGCCGATCGCCGGGATCGACTTCGCGGCCATCTGCTCGGTCACCTGCACCGAGAAGCGCGACGCGACCGTCTGCACGAGCTTGAACACGGCCGCCGAGCTGTGCGCGGCGATGCCTTTCGTCGTGATGTCCGACGACGCCTTCGAGATCGCTTGCGCAAGCGCGCCGCGCAGCACGAAATAACCGAGATCGGCGTCCTCTTCCTGCTTGTCCGGGTTGCCGCCCATGCCGAGCACGGCCAGGCATTGCAGCTGCGTATCGACCGACGTCAGGTCCTCGCCTTCGCTGCGCGCGATGTCGCATACCGAGCGGAAGATCAGCGTGGTCGTCACCGGCAGCTCGACCGGCAGCGCGAGAAAGCCGAACGCGCCGCCCGCCGCACCGGTCGTCGCGACCGCGAGCTTGTGCAGCAGGTTGCTCGGCTTGTCGGGCTCGGCGTCCGGCGCCGGCGGCTTGCCGAGCGTGCGCAGCGCGATGTTCAGGCACTTGCGCAGCGCGAGCTGCGTCGCGTCGTTGATCTTGCCGGTCGCGAAATCCGGCAGCCGCGCGATCATTTTCTCGACCGGCGCGCCGAGCATCCCGCTCAGCTTCATCGTCAGCGACGGGCTTTCCAGTACCTGCTTCGCGCGCCCCAGCGCGTCCCGATCCTCCGGCGACAGCGTCGTCGCGGGGTTGATTGAAATCGGTTCCATTTCTCTCCTTGGCGTGAACAGGCCCCAAACCGTCGCCAGCCTAGATTACTCCGGCATGCTAGAATTTTGAGATTGTTTGACTCGTCAAAAGTTGCATCAACAAAAAAATGGCCGTCCATACTGCCGCCCACCATTCGAGCGGGCAAGTCCTGCCGTTCCGCGAATCGCTGCTGGCGATGATCGGCATCTCGTTCGTCACCATGCTGGTCGCGCTCGACCAGACGGTCGTCGGCACCGCGCTGCCGACCATCGTCGCCGAACTCAGGGGCTTCGACCTGTACGCGTGGGTCGCGACCTCGTATCTCCTCAGTTCCGTGATCACCGTGCCGATCTTCGGCCGGCTCGGCGACTATTACGGCCGCAAGCCGTTCGTGATCGTGTCGATCGTCGTGTTCACCGGCGCGTCGGTGCTGTGCGGGATGGCCAACGACATGCTGTACCTCGTGCTCGCGCGCGGCCTGCAGGGAATCGGCGGCGGGATGCTGGTCGGTACCGCGTTCGCGTGCATCCCCGACCTGTTCCCCGATTCCGTCGTGCGGCTGCGCTGGCAGGTGCTGATGAGCTCCGCGTTCGGCATCGCGAACGCGGTCGGCCCGTCGCTCGGCGGCGTGCTGACCCAGTCGTTCGGCTGGCGCTCGGTGTTCTACGTGAACCTGCCGGTCGGCCTGCTGTCGCTGTTCTTCGTGTGGCGCTACCTGCCGCACCTGCGCCACGTCGTGCACGATCGCAAGATGCGGCTCGACTGGCCGGGCGCGCTGCTGATCGCGCTGTCGCTCGGCGCGCTGCAGCTGTTCGTCGAATGGCTGCCGAAGTACGGCGTCGCGAGCTGGGCGTCGCTGCTGCTCGTCGTCGCGGTCGCGGCCGGCGTCGGCCTGTGGCACTGGGAGAAGCGCTGCGCACAGCCCATTTTGCCGTTCGACATGTTCGGCAACCGCGCGCTGTCCGCGCTGTTCGTGCTCGCGATCCTCGCCGGCTTCTCGATGTTCTCGCTGCTGTTCTACGCGCCGCTGCTGTTCCAGGGCGGCTTCGGGATGTCGCCGAAGGAAGCCGGGCTCGTGATCACGCCGCTCGTCGTGTTCATCACGATCGGCAGCATCATGAACGGACGCGTCGTCACGCGCATCCGCCATCCGAACGCGATGCTGCACGTCGGCTTCGTGCTGTTCGCGATCGCGTGCGCGGGCATCGTCGTCTCGACGCACACGACGCCGGCCTGGATGCTGATGGCGCTGATGGTCGCGGGCGGCATCGGGCTCGGTTTCGTGCTGCCGAACCTCACCGTATTCGCGCAGCAGGCAGCCGGACGCGAGCACCTCGGGATCGCGACGGCGCTGCTGCAATCGCTGCGGATGGTCGGCGGGATGCTCGGCACCGCGCTGACGGGCACGCTCGTCAACCAGATGTATTCGAGCGGCGTGCGCGACGCGCTGTCGGCCGATCACGCGATGCAGTGGCATGCACAGCTCGCCGATCCGCAGATCCTGATCGATCGCGCGGCACAGGGCGGTCTCGTCGCGGCGCTCACGCGCGCCGGGCATAATGGCGCGCTGCTGCTGGAAGCGGCCCGCGAATCGCTGGTCGGCGCGATCCACCTGGGCGTCGCGATGGCGGCCGTCGTGGCCGTGGTGTCGGTGTGGCAGTGCCGCCGCGTGCCGCCGATTGCGTTGCGGCGCAAGATCGAGCCGCACGTCGCGGCCGATTGACCGATCGGGCGATTCAACGATTCAACGATTTACCGGAACGACATCAGCGCATGGAAGAACAGGACCGCGTCGCGATCTTGCAGCAATTCGGACGCACGTATCGCGCGTTCATGACCGCGTTCGAAGCGCACGTCGGGCAGCCGATGCCGCGCTGGCGCATCATGGTCGCGCTGCACACGATGGGCGGGCATTCGTCGCAGAAGAAGCTCGTCGAAGTGCTGCGCATCGATCCGGGCGCGCTCACGCGCCAGTTGAAGTCGCTCGATGCGCTCGGCTGGATCGAGCGCGAATCCGATGCGCGCGACAACCGCGTGACCAACGTGACGCTGACGGACGAAGGCCGCGCGGCGTTCGACGCGTGCCTGCCGCGCCGCAAGGCGTTCATCGAACAGACGATGGCGCAGTTGCCGGACGACGTGCTCAATGCGCTGTCGGGTGCGCTCGCGATGCTGGAAGCGCGGATCGCGGACGTCGGCTCGACGCCGGCCGCGCGCTGACGCGCGGGGCAGGGCGACACGCCGGCGCCGCCGGCCGCCGCTTCATGTCATCCCGATCCGCTTCGGGCTTACAGCTCGATGCGCGTGCCGAGCAGCGCGAGGAATTGCGCGAGCCAGGCCGGATGCGCGGGCCACGCAGGCGCGGTGACGAACGGCGCGTCGGTCACGGCCGCGTCGACCGGAATATCCGCGTATTCGCCGCCCGCGAGCTTCACCTCGGGGGCGCAGGCCGGGTACGCCGAAATGCGCTTGCCGCGGATCACGTCGGCGGCCGCCAGCAACTGTGCCGCATGGCAGATCGCGGCGATCGGCTTGCCGGCTTCGGCGAACGCGCGCACGAGCGCAATCACCTTCGGATCGAGTCGCAGGTATTCGGGCGCGCGGCCGCCCGCGATCGCGAGCGCGTCGTAGCGCGCCGCATCGACGTCGTCGAACGCGGCATTCAGCGTGAACTGGTGGCCGGGTTTCTCGGTGTAGGTCTGGTCGCCTTCGAAGTCGTGGATCGCGGTCTTGATCTTGTCGCCCGCGCGCTTGCCCGGACACACGGCATCGACATGGTGGCCGACGGCCTGCAGTGCCTGGAACGGCACCATCGTTTCGTAGTCTTCGGCGAAATCGCCGGTCAGGAACAGGATCTTCTTCGCGGCCATGGCTTTCTCCCGTAAAGCAGCGTTGAAGGCCCGTTCGCGCCGTGCGCGACGGTCGCGAAGGGCCCCGAGGACGAAAGCGCAGTGTACTCCGGCGGATTGAAGCGCGCGTGACGGCCGCCCCGCGCGAGCGGCGGGGCGGTGCGCGCAATGGACGTCAGAAGAAGGTTTCGACGACTTCCGTCACGCGGAACTGCGGATCGAGCACGAGCACCTGGCGCCACTTGTCGAACGTCAGGCACGGGTGCGAGATGTCGAACGCGACCATGTCGCCGACCTTCACGTCCGCGCCCGGCGGGATCTGCAGGTACGCGTGCTGGTCCATCATCCCGGTCACGGCCCAGCCTTCGGTCGCCGCGACGTCGCGCGGCGCGGTGTCGCGGCCCGGACGGAAGTGGCGCGCCGGCTCGGGCAGGCCCGCGTCGAACGCCGCGTCGCGCTTGCCGAGCGCGACGATCGCCCGATCGGCCTCCGGCACCGACTGCACGTACGCCCACAGTTGCAATGCCGGCAGCAGCCCCTCGCCCATCGAGCGCGCGATCGGGTTGCGCGCGAACACGTCGGTCTGCGCCTTCTTGTAGATGCCGACGTCGTGCGTCAGGTAGCAGCCCGGTCGCAGCACGACTTCCGCGAAGCCCGCATCCGACGCCTTCCTGAATTCTTCCGCGACCACGTCGTACCACGCCGAGCCGGCGCCGGACAGGATCGCCGGCGTGCGCGCGAAGCGGCCTGCCTCGGCGAGCACGCGCGTGAGCGCGACGGCTTCCTGCAGGAACGTGCGGATCTCGCCTTCCTCTTTCAGCACGCCTTCATAGAGTTCGATGCCGGCCAGCTTCAGCGTGTCCGGATAGCGCGCGATCGCGGCCAGCACGGCCTCGCGCTGCGCGGCATCGCGCACGCCCGCGCGGCCGCCCGGCACGCCGAGCTCGATCAGCACGTTCAGCGGTTTCTTCGCGTCGCCGAAGAAGCGGCCGAGCTGGTCGACGCTTTCCGCGGAATCGACGAGACAGAAGAATTCGAAATCGGGATCCGACAGCAGCCCGGCGATGATCGTCATGTTCTGGCGGCCGACCAACTGGTTCGCGAGCAGCACGCGCCGCACGCCGCCGTGATACGCGGCCTGGGTCTGGTGCGCGGTCGCGAGCGTGATGCCCCACGCGCCGGCGTCGAGCTGGCGGCGGAACAGTTGCGGCGCCATCGTCGTCTTGCCGTGCGGCGCGAACTTGACGCCGTATTTCCGGACGAACGCCTGCATCCAGTTCAGGTTGTGTTCGACGCGATCCTCGTAAAGCACGGCGGCCGGCAGGCTGACATCTTCCGCGAGCAGGTTCCACTCGAGGCGGCCTGCGTCGTCGAGCGGCACGCTCGCGCTCGGCACGTTGCCGAGACCCTTGCCCAACGGATTGATTGTCGGTTCCTGATAGTTTGTAACTTTCATGTCATCCCGCTCCATCATCACTATGCATTGCACTGAAGTTGACACGCAGATGGTACAGAAAGTAGCATCTGCGCGGTGATGTTATTTAGTAACATCGAGCTTCGCACCCTTATCCGCAGATGAATACGCCCGCCTCCCCGTCCGCTCCGCTCGCGGCCGAGCCTCATCCGGCTCCGGCCGCCCCGCCGGTCCTCGACATCGTCGCGCGGATCGCCGAATGCGCGCCCGAGCTGCGCGAAGCCGAGCGCAAGGTCGCCGCGTTCATCCTCGCCGATCTGGCGCGCGCCGCGCATGCGAGCATCGGCGCGCTCGCGCGCGACGCGGAGGTCAGCGTCGCGACGGTCACGCGTTTCGCGAAGGCGGTCGGCTGCCGCGACGTGCGCGAACTGAAGGTGCTCGTCGCACAGGCGGCGGCCGTCGGCCAGCGCTTCCTGGTGCCGTCCGGCGACGCGCCGGCCGACGACACGAGCCCCGCGTCGATGGTCTACGACGAGATTCGCGTGGCGCTCGCGCACAACCACCAGCTGCTGCGCAACACGTCGTTCGACGCGGCGGCCGACCTGCTCGCCGGCGCGAAGATGACCTACGTGTACGGGCAGGGCGGCGGCTCGACCGCGCTCGCCGACGAGCTGCGCTTCCGGCTCGTGCGCTTCGGCCGGCCGGTCGCGAGCTACCAGGACAGCGTGCTGCAGCGAATGGTGGCCGCGACGCTGTCGCGCGACACCGTGGTCGTCGCGCTGTCGGTGAGCGGGCGCGTGCCCGAGCTGCTCGAGAGCTGCCGGCTCGCGAAGCGCTACGGCGCGAAGCTGATCGCGATCACCGCGCCGGCGTCGCCGCTCGCGAAGCTCGCCGACCACCTGATCCCGGTCGTCGCATTCGAAACCGATTTCATCTACAAGCCTTCGACGTCGCGCTACGCGATGATGATGGCGATCGACGTGCTCGTTACCGGCGTCGCATTGCGGCTCGGCGATGCGGGCCGGGAATCGCTGCGCCGCATCAAGCACGCGCTCGATGCGCACCGCGGCGGCGGAGACCGTCAACCGGTAGGAGACTGACCATGCATTCGCATCCCGAAGCCGCCGATACGCTGATCGTCGGCGCGCAACTGTACGACGGCACCGGCGCGCCGCCCGTCACGCGCGACGTCGCGATCCGCAACGGCCTGATCGCCGCGATCGGCAACCTGTCGAACTGGCTGGCCGAGAACGTCGTGGAGGCGAACGGCCGCGCGCTCGCGCCGGGCTTCGTCGACGTGCACACGCACGACGACACGCACGTGATCCGCGCGCCGGAGATGATCCCGAAGATCTCGCAGGGCGTGACGACCGTGATCGTCGGCAACTGCGGGATCAGCGCGTCGCCCGTGACGCTCGCGGGCGATCCGCCCGACCCGATGAACCTGCTCGGCGAGCGCGGCGCGTTCCGGTACCCGACCTTCGCCGACTACGTCGCGGCCGTGAACGAGGCGCGCCCGGCCGTGAACGTCGCGGCGCTCGTCGGTCATACGGCGCTGCGCAACAACCAGATGGACCGTCTCGACCGCGCGGCGACCGACGGCGAGATCGCCGGGATGCGCGAGCAACTCGAGGAGGCGCTCGCGAACGGCGCGCTCGGCCTGTCGTCGGGCCTCGCGTACGGTTCCGCGTTCGCGGCGCCGGCCGAGGAAGTGATGGCGCTCGCCGAGCCGCTCGCGAAGGCCGGCGCGCTGTATACGACGCACATGCGCACCGAATTCGACGCGATCCTCGACGCGATGGACGAGGCGTATCGCGTCGGCCGCCATGCGCAGGTGCCGGTCGTAATCTCGCACCTGAAGTGCGCGGGCCCGTCGAACTGGGGGCGCAGCACCGAAGTGCTCGCATCGCTCGAGGGCGCGCGCCGCTACCAGCCGGTCGGCTGCGACTGCTATCCGTACAGCCGCAGCTCGTCGACGCTCGACCTGAAGCAGGTGACGGGCGATATCGACATCACGATCACGTGGTCGGAGCCGCACCCGGAAGTCGCGGGCAAGCTGCTCAAGGCGATCGCGGCCGACTGGGGCGTGACCGAGCAGGAAGCCGCGCAGCGCATCCGCCCGGCCGGCGCCGTGTACCACAACATGTCCGAGGACGACGTGCGCCGGATCCTGTCGCACCCCGCGACGATGGTCGGCTCGGACGGGCTGCCGAACGATCCGCTGCCGCATCCGCGGCTGTGGGGCGCGTTCCCGCGCGTGCTCGGCCATTACGTGCGCGACACGAACCTGCTGCCGCTCGAGGAGGCGATCCGCAAGATGACGTCGCTGTCCGCGCGCCGCTACGGGATCGCGAAGCGCGGCGAGGTGCATGTCGGCTACCACGCCGATCTCGTGCTGTTCGACCCGGCGCGCGTGATCGACGCCGCGACGTTCGAGAAGCCGCAGCAGCCCGCGCACGGGATCGATGCCGTGTGGGTGAACGGCGTGCTGACTTACGAAAACGGCCAGCCGACCGGCGAGCGCGCCGGCGGGTTCGTCGCGCGCGGCGAGCGCGTGGCGGCGAGTGCCGACGCCGCGTTCTGAGCGCGGCGGCCGTTCCGATCTTCCGCGCGTGCCGCAGCCGGCGCGCGCATCCGCAACCGAGATGTGAGGAGTGAAACGATGAAGCGATATGGCGTGGGCGAAGCGAAGGGGACCGGCGGCCAGGTGATGCCGTTCGCGCGTGCGGTCGAGGCCGACGGCTGGCTGTATGTGTCCGGCCAGACGCCGATGGTGAACGGCGAGGTCGTCGAGGGCGGCATCGTCACGCAGTCGAAGCAGACGATCGAGAACGTGATCGCGATCCTGAAGGAAGCCGGCTACGGCCTCGAGCACGTCGTGCGCTGCGGCGTGTGGCTCGACGACGCGCGCGATTTCGCGTCGTTCAACAAGGTGTTCGTGTCGTACTTCGGCGAGCATCCGCCGGCACGCGCGTGCGTGCAGTCGAGCATGGTCATCGACTGCAAGGTCGAGGTCGACTGCATCGCGTACAAGGCGCCGGCGAAGTAACGCGGCTGCGCTTTTCCGCGCACGGCAAACAGCCCGGTCGGCGGAAGCCGACCGGGCTGTTTCGTCTGGCCGCCGCCGCGTGCCTCGTTACTGCCGCGCCGTGCGCGCGTTGTCCGGCATCGGCTGGTTGTAGTTGGTGCGGAACGGGTTGATGTCGAGCCCGCCGCGCCGCGTATAGCGCGCGTACACCGCGAGCTTCACCGGTTTGCACGCGTGCATGATGTCGAGGAAGATCCGCTCGACGCACTGCTCGTGAAAGCCCGTGTGATTGCGGAACGAGATGATGTAGCGCAGCAGGCCCGCGTGGTCGATCTGCGGCCCGACGTAGTGGATCTGCACGCTGCCCCAGTCGGGCTGGCCCGTGACCGGGCAGTTCGAGCGCAGCAGGTCGGACACGAGCGTCTCCTCGACCGGCGCTTCGTCCTCGGCGGCCGACAGCAGCGACGGATCGGGTTCGTAGATGTCGGTGTCGAGGTCGAGGCGGTCAAGCGACAGCCCGTCGAGCTCGTCCATCTCGAGCTTGCCGAAATCGTGCGCCGACACCAGCTGCACCGACACGGTCGCGCCGCACGCGGCCGATACGTCGCGCTTCAGCACGTCGCGCACCGCGTCGATCGAGTCGAATTTCGACTGCGCGAACGAGCCGAGATACAGCTTGAACGACTTCGATTCGACGATGTTCGGCGATTCGGCCGGCACGTAGAACGTCGCGACCGCGACCTGCGGCTTGCCGCGCGCGTTGAGCCACGACAGCTCGTACGCGTTCCAGATGTCGGTGCCGAAGAACGGCAGCGCCGACGTGATGCCGAGCTGCTCGCGCGCGCCGGCGCGCGGGATCGGGAACAGCAGCGACGCGTCGTACTGCGCCGCGTAGACGGTGGCCTTGCCGAGCGGGGAATGTTCGGGGTTCATCGTGTGACGCCTTTACGACAGGAAGAGGCGGTAAGCCGGGTTGGCGCTCTCTTCGACATACGGATAGCCGAGTGCCGCGAGGAAGCGTTCGAATTCGGCGCGATCGGCCTGCGGCACCTGCAGCCCGACGAGGATCGAGCTGTAGTCCGCGCCCTGGTTGCGGTAGTGGAACAGGCTGATGTTCCAGTCCGGCGCCATCGACGACAGGAACTTCATCAGCGCGCCCGGCCGCTCGGGGAATTCGAAGCGGAACAGGCGTTCGTCGAGTGCGAGCGGCGAGCGGCCGCCGACCATGTAGCGGATGTGTTCCTTCGACAGTTCGTCGTGCGTCAGGTCGACGCTCTTGAAGCCGTGCGACTCGAAGTTCGCGGCGATCTCCGCCGATTCGCCGCGGCGCTTGATCTGCACGCCGACGAAGATGTGCGCGGATTGCGCATCGGCGATCCGGTAGTTGAACTCGGTGACGTTGCGGTCGCCGACGAGCGAACAGAAGCGCTTGAAGCTGCCGCGCTCCTCGGGGATCGTGACCGCGAACACCGCTTCGCGCGCCTCGCCGACCTCCGCGCGCTCGGCGACGAAGCGCATCCGGTCGAAGTTCATGTTCGCGCCGGAGGTGACCGCGACGAGCGTCTGGTTCTCGACGCCTTCGCGTTCCGCGTACAGCTTCGCGCCGGCCACCGCGAGCGCGCCGGACGGTTCGAGCACGCTGCGCGTGTCCTGGAACACGTCCTTGATCGCCGCGCACAGCGCGTCGGTGTTGACCGTCACGACGCCGTCGAGGAATGCGCGGCACAGCCGGAAGGTTTCCTCGCCGACGAGCTTCACCGCGGTGCCGTCGGCGAACAGGCCGACCTCGCTGAGCTCGATGCGCTCGCCGGCGTCCAGCGACTGCGCCATCGCGCACGAATCCTCGGCCTGCACGCCGATGACCTTGATCTCCGGGCGCACGGCCTTCACGTACGCGGCGACGCCGGACGCGAGCCCGCCGCCGCCGATCGGCACGAAGATCGCGTGGATCGGGCCCTGGTGCTGGCGCAGGATCTCCATCGCGATGGTGCCCTGGCCGGCGATCACGTACGGATCGTCGAACGGGTGGACGAACGTGAGGTCGCGTTCCTGCTGCACCTTGACCGCGTGCGCATAGGCATCGCTGTACGATTCGCCCGCCTGGATCACCTCGACGCTCGGGCCGCCGTGCGCGCGTACGGCATCGACCTTCACCTGCGGGGTCGTGACCGGCACGACGATCACGGCCTTGATGCCCATCCGGGCCGCCGAGAACGCGACGCCCTGCGCGTGGTTGCCGGCCGACGCCGTAATCACGCCGCGCGCGAGCGCGTCCGCCGGAATGTGCGCCATCTTGTTGTACGCGCCGCGCAGCTTGAACGAGAACACCGGCTGGTTGTCCTCGCGCTTCAGGTAAACGGTGTTGTGCAAGCGGGCCGACAGATTGCGGGCCGGCTGGAGTTCGGTCTCGCGTGCGACGTCGTACACACGGGCCGTGAGGATTTTCTTGACGTAGTCGATCGGTGGTCGGGCCTGCTTGACAGGTGCGACGCAGGCGTCGGGCGAGCTGCGATACAAAGACACGGTCATTTCCTTTCGAGGGCGGGTTTGACATGCCCTGGGCGGAAATGAAAAACCCGCCTCAGGGGCGGGTTGTCGTCATTGAGCCGGATGCGCGCTAACCCACCATTCGAAGAATGGTGCGAATAATCAGCGCGATGGCGAATGTTCGGTGGCTCATGTCTTGAAGCATCAACCATTGCAGTGGCAGTTGTCAACCGTACGGAGCGAATGGGTGCCTGGGCCGATCGCCGACACTTCGCGCCGCGGTGCGCGCGTTACTTCGCCGCCAGCGCGCTCGCCACGCTTTTGTCGGTCCACGCGTTCTCTGCCACGCTCAGCTTCTGCGGAATCAGCTTCGCCGCATAAAACGCATCGGCCACCCCTTGCTGGACCGCGACGATCTTCTCGTCGACCGGCACCGCACCGAACGGCACGCGCTTGATCCACGTCTCGACGAGCGGCAACGGCAGGCCGACCTTCGGCGCGATCAGCGCGGCGGTCTCCGACGGATGCCCATTGACCCACAGGCCCGTTTCGCGCACCTGCTTCAGGATCGCGCCGACCACGTCCGCATGCCGTTGCGCGAAATCGCGCGTCGCTTCGTAGAAGTTGTTCGCCGGCGTCAGACCCGTGTAATCGGACAGCGTGCGAATCTTCAGCGAATTCTGCGCGGCCGCGTAGTACGGATCCCAGACTGCCCATGCATCGACGTTGCCGCTCTCGAACGCGGCGCGCGCGTCGGCCGGCGGCAGGTACACCGGGCGAATTTCGTCGTAGCGCACGCCGGCCTTCTTCAGCGCCTCGAGCAACAGGTAGTTCGCGCTCGAACCCTTCTGCAGCGCGACCTTCTTGCCGCGCAGGTCGCCGAGCGAACGGATCGGCGAATCGGCCTTCACGAACACCGCCTCGTTGTGCGGCGACGGCGGCTCCGCGCCGACGTACACGAAGCGCACGCCGGCCGCCTGCGCGAACACGGGCGGCGGCGCGCCGGTGTAGCCGAAATCGATGCTGTTCGCATTCAGCGCCTCGAGCAGTTGCGGGCCGGCCGGGAATTCGAACCATTGAACGTCGTAGCCGAGCGGCTTGAGGCGCGATTCGAGCGCGCCCTGCGCCTTGACGACCGACAACAGGCCGGCCTTCTGATAGCCGATGCGCACGACCTTGTCGGCGGCGCCTTGGGCGAAGCTGGACGTCGCGGCAAGCGCGACGAGTGTGACGGCGGCGGTGCGGGTGATCCAGCGGGTGAAACGAATCATCGAACGGACTCCATGCGAAACGTCTTCGGGGAGCGGCTGGTGCCGCTCGGTTGGAAGAATCGTCGCATGGGCGTTCGTGCCCGCAAACGAAGCATTGCCGATATGAATATGACGGCGGCGGTCCTATGCTTTGTCGCCGTCGCGTGCGGGATCGGATGTATCCGGCGCGCCGGACTGCCGCGCGGCTTCGTCGCTGAGCTTCTTGTCGAGGATCGTCGCGACGCGGCCGCCGAGATACGCGCCCGCCGCGGTTTCGAGCGCGCGGTTCGTCTCGCCTTCGACGAACACGGCCGCGAGCGGGCGCAGGCGCCAGATCGCGTCGACGAGTTCGGGCACGTCGGTGGCGGGCGGCAGCGTGCCGGCGTCGTAGCGGTCGAGCCGCTTCACGACGAGATCGACGAGCAGCCGCGCGATCGCGTCGAAGTGCGGCCGGGCGAGACTGATCACGTCGAGCAGCTCGCGCGGCGGAATGCCTTCCTTCGTCATCGCGGCCGCCGCCTCGAGCAGCGCGGGGCTCTTCGCGACGAACGACAGGCCGCGCCGTTCGAGCAGCCCGAGCTCGGTCACGCGCGACAGCTGCGTGGTCGCCTGCGGGCCGAACATCTGCGCGAGCGCGGCGAGCGAATAGGTCTTCGGCAACTCGTGCGACCAGCGGCCGCCGATCGCGTTTTCGAGGCCGAGGATCGAGCGCAGGTCGTGGCCTTCGTCGATCGCCTTGATCAGGTCCTGGATGTTCGACAGCGTGTAGCCGCGCGCGAGCAAATGGTTGATCAGCTTCAGGCGCGCGACGTGCGTATCGTCGTAGATGCCGACGCGCCCGCGTTTCTCCGGCGGCGCGAGCAAGCCGCGATCCTGGTACGCGCGGACGTTGCGCACGGTGGTGTCGGACACGCGCGCGAGTTCGTCGACCGTGTACTCGTTGCGGGAATCCGGCGCAGCCTCGTCGGGCGTGGAATGAGTCTGTTTTGACATGCGGGCATTCTAGCGCGACGCGGCGGGTCAGGGCGAGGCGGGGAGCGTGTGCGCGCCGCCGCCGAGCGGCCGTTGCAGCAGCGCCGTGTCGATCCAGCGGCCGTGCTTGAAACCGACCGCTTTCAGCACGCCGGCCGGTTCGAAGCCGAATGCGTGGTGCAGCGAGGTCGAGCCGCCGGTGCCGCCGTCGGCGATCACCGCGATCATCTGCCGCCACGGGCCTTGCTCGCAGCGCGCGATCAGCGCCGCGAGCAACGCGCGGCCGATCCCGCGCCCGCGCTGCGCATCGTCGATGTAGATCGAATCCTCGATCGCGAAGCGGTACGCGCTGCGCGTGCGGTACGGCGTGGCATACGCGTAGCCGGCCACGCGGCCGTCGCATTCCGCGACGAGATACGGCAGTCCTTGGCGCAGCACCGCGTCGCGACGCGCGCGCAGTTCGGCGACGTCGGGCGGCGTTTCCTCGAACGACGCGACGCTGTGGTGCACGTGGTGCGCATAGATCGCGTGGATCGCATCGAGGTCGGTGTCGACGGCGTCGCGAACGACGCAGGCAGGAGCAGTGGACATGGCGGAGGCGGCGGAGAAATGAAAACGTTACTATGCCGCTCGCCGTGCGGCTTGGCAAAGCTGTCGGGCAAATTACGGTGTCGGCTGTCTACAGCCGTCCGTCCGCCGCGTGAACCGCATCGGCGATCGCTTCGGCGACGCGCTGCACGCGCGGCGACCGGCGCACGTCCGGGTGAACGACGAGCCAGATCTCGCGCTCGATGTCGCAACGCGGGGCGTCGGTCAGCTCGACGAGCGGCGCAGCGACGCGGGCGGCCGGATCGTCGACGAGAAACCTCGGCAGCAGCGCGACGCCGGCCCCGGCGGCGCACGCGCGATGCTGCGCGGCGAGGTCGTTGGCGATGAACGCGAAACGGCGCCCGGCCGCGAAGCGTTCGAGCCATTGCTGCTGCGGCGTTTGCGCGAGCGCGTCGTCGTAGCCGACGAACGGCCAGGTGTCGGGCGGCGCGTCGGCCCATTCCGGTGCCGCGCACAGCGCGAAACGCATCGTGCCGAGCCGGCGCGCGGCGAGTCCCGGCTCGCTCGGCCGCGACAGCCGCACCGCGAGATCGGCCTCGCGCGCATACAGGTTCGCCGCATGCATCTCGCCCAGCAGGTCGATCCGCAGTGCCGGCCACGCACGCTGTGCCCGGGCCAGGCGCGGCGCGAGGAAATGGCTGGCGAACACGGGCGACGCCGACACGCGCACTACACCGTCGAGCGCCGCGGCCCCTTGCGCGGCGCGCGCGAACGCATGTGCGTCGGCTTCGAGGCGCGCGGCGTGTTCGGCGAGGTGCAGCCCTTCGTCGGTCGGCGGCCAGCCGCGCGGCAGCCGGTCGAACAGCCGGATCCCGAGCGCCGACTCCAGCGCGTCGATGCGCCGCGCGACCGTCGAGTGCTGGACCTGCAGCGCCCGCGCGGCGGCCGACAGGCTGCCGCCGCGCATCACCGCGAGGAAGTAGCGGACGTCGTCCCAGCTCATCGGCAGCGCGGATACCGGGGCGGAATCCGGATCGGTCGAATTTTGCACAGTAAATGGGCGATTAACGTGAATTCCGCTCGATTATGCACGATGGGATGATCGCATCACATCATTCGAAAGCGAGGAACGTCATGACCCAGACTGCCCATGCCATCCGGATCGGGATCGACCGTTACGGCGACGCCGGCGTACTGCGCCGCGTCGATGCGCCCGTCGCGCCGCCCGGCGCCGGCGAAGTGCGGATTCGCCAGACCGCGATCGGCGTGAACTTCGTCGACATCTATTTCAGGACGGGGGCGCACGCATTGCCCGCGCTGCCGGACGCCCTCGGTGTCGAAGCGGCCGGTGTGATCGACGCGGTCGGGCCGGGCGTGACCGATCTCGTGCCCGGCCAGCGCGTCGCGTACGCGGGGATGCCGACCGGCAGCTATGCGAACCTGCGCACGATGCCGGCCGGCCGCGTACTGCCGATTCCCGACAACCTGAGCGACGCAGCCGCCGCTGCCGGACTGCTGAAGGGGATCACCGTCTACATGCTGATGCATCGCGTCCGCCAGGTCGGCGCCGGCGACACGGTGCTCGTGCATGCGGCGGCCGGCGGCGTCGGGCTGCTGGCGACGCAGTGGGCGCGCGCGCTCGGCGCGCGGGTGATCGGCACGGTCGGGTCGGCCGCGAAGGCCGCGCTCGTGCGCACGCACGGCGCCGACGCGGTGGTCGATTATCGCGAGGAGGATTTCGTCGCGGCGGCGCGTGCGTTCGGCGGTGGCGCGGGGGTCGATTACGCGATCGACGGAATCGGTGGTGACGTGCTGACGCGCACGCTCGGCGCGGTCCGTCCGTTCGGGATGGTCGCGAGCATCGGGCAGGTGGCCGCGATCGGCACGCGGCAGACGTTCGATCTCGACGAACTGGGCCCGGCCCGTTCGATCGCGCTCGCGCGGCCGAGCGTGCTCGGCTTCATCGCGCGCGACGTCGACGGATATCGGGACGCCGCGCGCGCGACGCTCGACCGGCTGGCCGGCGGCATGCATGTCGAGATCGGCGCGCGGCTGCCGCTCGAACAGGCGGCCGACGCGCACCGGCTGCTGGAGTCGCGCGCGACGACGGGCGGTGTTGTGCTGCTGCCATGACGGCGGTCGCGCGCCGATCGCGAGGCGGCCCGCCGGTCGCGTCGTGATTCGCCGAACGCTCAGTGGTGCTTGCGCAGCGGCGCATCCTCGACGAACCACGCGAGCACGAATGCGATCGCGATCACCGTCGCAGCCGACAGATACACGACATGCAGCGACCCGGCGAACGCGTGCAGATACGCATCGCGCACCGCGCCGGGCAACTGGTGCACGGCGGCCGGGCCGAGCGCGGGCGGCAACGCCGTGCCGGCCGGCAGCGCGTGCATCATCCGCGACTGCAGCCCGTGCGAGAACAGCGCGCCGAACGCGGCGACACCGAGCGAGCCGCCGATCGAGCGGAACAGCGTCGCGCCCGACGTCGCGACGCCCATGTGCCGGAATTCGACCGTGTTCTGCACGGCGAGCGTGAGCACGGGCATCACCATGCCGAGCCCGATCCCGAGCAGCGCCATGTACGCATACATCGTGTGCAGCGGCGTGTCGAGCGTGAGCGTCGCCAGCAGCGCCATCGCGACGCCGCCGATCAGCGTCCCCGCGATCGGGAACATCCGGTACGAACCGAGCCGCGAGATCAGCCGGCCGCTGACGATCGACGTCACGAGCATTCCGCCCATCATCGGCAGCAACTGCAGGCCGGCCTGCGACGGCGTCGAGACTTTCACGACCTGCAGGTAGAGCGGGATGAACGTGACCGAGCCGAACAGCGCGACACCGACCACGAAGCCGATCAGGCTGACCAGCACGAAGGTGCGATGGCGAAACAGTTCGAGCGGCATGATCGGCTCGGCCGCGAGGCGCTCTTCGTAGACGAAGCCGCCGATCGCGACGACGCCGAGCACGAGCGTCATCCACAGTTGCGGCGATGTCCATGGCAGCAGCGAGCCGCCTTCGCTCGTGAACAGGATCACGCAGGTGAGGGCGGTCGCGAGGAACGCGGCGCCCATGTAGTCGATCCGGTGCTTCACGTGCGCGGTGTGCGGCCGGAACGCCACGCCGATCACCGCGAGCGCGAGCAAGCCGAGCGGCAGGTTGATCGTGAAGATCCAGCGCCACGACAGGTGCTCGACCAGGAAGCCGCCGAGCAGCGGGCCGACGATCGTCGCGAGGCCGTAGACGCCGCCGAACATCCCCTGGTAACGCGCGCGGCGATCGGGCGGGACCAGATCGCCGATCGCGGCCATCGTGACGACCATCAGGCCGCCGCCGCCGAGTCCTTGCAGCGCGCGCAGCACGATCAGCTGCGTCATGTCCTGCGCGACGCCGCACAGCGCGGAGCCCGCGAGAAACAGCACGATCGCGGCCTGCAGCACGATCTTGCGGCCGTACAGGTCGCCGAGCTTGCCGTACAGCGGCAGCACGACGGTGGACGACAGCAGGTACGCGGTGACGACCCACGACAGCTGGTCGAGCCCGCCGAGCTCGCCGACGATCGTCGGCAGCGCGGTCGACACGATCGTCTGGTCGAGCGCGGACAGCAGCATGACCAGCAGCAGCGCGGCGACGATCAGGCCGGTCGGCGCGTCCCGGTGCGCCGTTTCGACGGCCGGAGGAGTGAGGAGGGTGTCGCTTGTCATCGATATGTCTGCCATGGCAGGGAATTGAATCGAAATATAGCCATGGATGATTGCCTGGTCAATTTCTGCCCAGCCTTGATATGTTGCAGGCGTAACAGGAGATTGCCGGCACGAAAAATTGACCGGGATCAGACGAGAAACGGGGGCGGACTCAAGTTTCTTGCAGGCAAACCGTAATACAGAGTGCCGCGGACCGATTGCCGCGGCACTTTTCACCGCTCACGTGCCGTCATGAACCTGAACGCCCTGTTTTCCCGTTTCTCGATCCGTACGCGGATCTTCTCCACGCTCGGCCTCGTTGCCCTGCTGCTCGTCGTCTCGGGGCTGATCGGCCTCGCCGGCATGCAGAGCTCGAACCGCGCGCTCGACGAGGCCTACACGCAGCAACTGGCTGCGAAGACCGCGCTGTCCGCGGCGAGCCTGAACCTGACGATCGTGCGCACGACGCTCGATCGCGCGCTGCTGCATCCGGAAGCGCCGGACGTGCCGGATCTCGTCAAGAAGGCCGAGAACTATCTCGCGAAGGCCGACGCGGCCTGGCGCAACTACGCGGCGATGCCGCACGACGGCGACGAAGGCCCGCTTGCGAGCCGCCTCGACGCCGCGCGCCAGGCGCTGATCGGGCAGGCACTGAAGCCGCTGATCGATGCGATCCGCGAAGGCCGGCGCGACGAGGCCGACCGGCTGCTGATGTCGGTTGCGCCGCCGCTGTCGGTCGCGCTCACGCAGGCGACCGATGCGCTCGACGCATACCAGGTCGCGCGCGGCAAGGACGTGTACGACACCGCGCAGACCTATTACGGCTGGATGCGCATGGGCGCGATCGCGGGCATCGCGTTCGGCCTGGCCGCGTGTCTCGGCTGCGCGATCGGCCTGCATTTCGCGATCACGCAGCCGGTGAACCGGCTGCTGTCGCATTTCCGCCGCCTGTCGGAGGGCGACCTGACGTCGGAAGTGCGCTGGTCGTCGCACGACGAAATGGCCGAGCTGGTGAAGGGCGTGACGGGCATGCAGCGCAGCCTCGCGGATACGGTGCGCCAGGTCAGCCAGGGTTCCGAAGCGATCTCGACGGCGACGCACCAGATCGCGGCCGGCAACACCGACCTGTCGCAGCGCACCGAGGAGCAGGCATCGGCGCTGCAGGAGACGGCCGCGAGCATGGAGCAGCTGACGGCGACCGTGAAGCAGAACGCCGACCACGCGCTCGAGGCGCAGGCCTGCGCGGACAGTGCGAGCGAGATCGCGACGCGCGGCGCGACCGTGGTGGGCGAGGTGATCGGCACGATGAACGAGATCGACCAGAGCTCGCAGAAGGTTGCCGACATCATCGGCACGATCGAGGGCATCGCGTTCCAGACCAACATTCTTGCGCTGAATGCGGCGGTCGAAGCCGCGCGCGCCGGCGAGCAGGGCCGCGGTTTTGCGGTGGTCGCGGGCGAGGTGCGCACGCTCGCGCAGCGCTCGGCGTCCGCGGCGAAGGAAATCCGCACGCTGATCGGCGAATCGGTCGAACGCGTCGCGACCGGCTCGCGGCTCGTCGGCATGGCCGGCACGACGATGCAGGACATCCAGCAGGCGATCGGGCGCGTGACGGGCATCATGACGGAGATCGCGGCCGCATCGGGCGAGCAGCGCGACGGGATCGAGCAGGTGAACCGCGCGGTGTCGCAGATGGATCAGGTGTCGCAGCAGAACGCCGCGCTCGTCGAGCAGGCTGCGGCCGCCGCGGCGTCGCTCGAGGAGCAGGCCGACGGGTTGCGTCGCGCGGTGGGCGCGTTCCGGGTGGCTTGAGGGCCCGTCGAGAAGTGAAGCCCCGGTAACGGGGCTTTATTCTTTTATAAACCGCGATTTTCTGGCGTGCCTTTAAAACAGGGGCAATCTGGCGCGAAGCCAATCCCACCTGGATGGCGGAATCGTCAGATGTTTTTCGTAACGCGATTTGCCGGTCAAATCGATGTAGCGAACCAGGTTGCCCTCGTAATCCAGGGGCGGGTGGTCGACTTTTCTACCGGGCGCGCCGTCCCGCCGCGTTATCCCGCCGCGAGTTGCGCGGCCGCGCGCGACGACGCGACGATCAGCAGCTTCATCGTCGCCCGCGTCGCGCCGACGAACAGCTTGCGCGCGGCACGCGCGTCGAGCGTGTCGAAGTCGACCTCGGTGAGGATCACGCACGGCGCCGACTGGCCCTTGAAGCGATAGATCGAATCGAGCAGCACGTCGCCTTCGCGATATTCGGGGTTGCCGAACAGGTCGTACTTGCCGGTGAAGCTCTTGATCCGGTGCGGGCCGAGCTGGTCGAGCGGCGCGAGCACCGAGCCTTCGCGGCCGCGATACGACAGTACCGCGATGTCCTGCTTGCGGAAGCCGAGTGACAGCGCCTGCGTGACCGCACGCTTGGTCGCGTCGATACAGGCTTCCGCCAATGCGTCGGCCGACGCGCCTGGTTCCCCGTATGCCGATACCGACGGATCCGAACCGTCGAACGGGCTGCCCGAGCGCAGCTCGGCCGCGAGCGGCTCGACGCGGCCGACGACGTCGCGCACGAATTCGAGCAGGTCGCGCGGGCTGCGGTAGTTCGTCAGCGCCTTCAGCGTGACCCAGCCGGGCAGTGCGACGGGCTCGCGCATGTACAGATTCTGCAGCGGATCCTCCAGCCACCACCATGCGCCGTCCGGCGCCAGCAAGCGCTCCAGTGCGGCCGCCCACGGCGCGTGGAAATCCTGTCCTTCGTCGACGACCAGCACGTCGAAGCGCCAACGCTCGGGAATCGGCGCTTCCGCGAAACGCGCTTCGAGCCGCTCGAATTCGCCGGGCGCCTGGAAGTCGGGCGTATAACCGCCGTCGCGCGCGACCCAGTCGCACAGCTGGTGGTAGTTCGCGATCTTCGCGCCGGGCGGCGCGATGCGCGCGATGTAGTCGGCGAGCGGCCGGTTGAAGCACACGTACAGCACGCGCTTGCCGGCCGCGACGGCGTCGCGCATCGCCTGCACTGCGAGCTGCGTCTTGCCCGAGCCGGCCGTACCGGTGACGCGCAGCCGGAACGGCGCGAATTCGAGCTGGCGCGCCCACGCGGCGAGCCCGCCCGACAGCCGCGTGACGAGCGTGCCGGCCTGCCCGACGAGCGCGCTCGTGTCGGGCGTGAGCGCGAGCTCGTCCGCGAGGAAATGGTGGAGTTTCGGCGCGTTCGGAAAGGGCTCGTCGTCCTCGGGCAGGATCTGCAGGATCACGTGCGCGAGCTGGGCCTTGCGCGATGCGTCGACGATACGGTCGGCCGGGACGCCCGCGATCGACGCGTCGCGAATCGAGTAGTCGGGGCAGTACAGCAGCGCCTCGACGCCGTAGACGCCCGCGCCGAGCGCGGCCGTCAGGCGCCGGTGCAGCGTCTCCTGCGTGCGCGCAAGCTGGATCGGGACATTGCGCTCTTTCTGCAGGTAGACCTTCACGAGCCCCTTGGGCGTTTCGCGCAGGAAGCCGGCCTTCTGCTCGATCAGCAGCACGCGGCCGGCCGGGCTCACGACGACGAACGCCGCTTCGCCGAATACCGAGAACGCCTGGTCGGCGCGCGTCCAGTGGACGCCGTGATACACGGTGTAGCTGTCGGGCAGCGCGTGTTCGAGCGCGGCGAGCGTTTCGCGCTCGCGTTCGGCCGCGCCGGTCGCGGCGAGGCTTTTCCAGTCGTCGGGGATGAGGCGGGCCATGGCGTGGGCGGCGGATGCCGGCGTGGGCGTGAACAGGTGCGGCTATTGTACTGATGAACCTGTTCATGCCCGCGGCGCCGCGCGTGCGTTGGCCGCTCGAAGGGCGGCCGGGCGGAGGTTATCCGCGCGCGAGCCGTTTCGCGAGATCGGCGCTGAGAATCGCCATGCGCGCGGGTTTTTCGTAGCAGACGACGTCGAACGCGCGGATCACTTCGCTGATGTCGGCCTCGCTCGCGCGGCCGGTGAGCAGGTCGCCCGTCAGCACGAAAATCGGCGCGCCCGGGTTGTCGGACGTGCGCACGGCCTTGATCGCGGTGGCGGCCGTGCTGTCGTCGAACAGCCATTCGGTCAGCACGGCGTCGAACGCCTGGCCCTGCAGCGCGTCGACGAACGGCGCGAGGCCGTCGAACGAGGCCGTCGAGAAACCCTGCCGTTCGAGGTAGCGGCATAGCTCGGTCGCGCTCACGCGGTCGGGGTCGATCACCGCGACGACGAGCTTGTCGCTCTCCGCGCGGCGCGGATAGATTTCGATCTTGTGCACGTCGTACGCGTTTTGATACAGCACGCCGGTGTGGCGCAGCACGCGCCAGCGGCCGTTCTGCTCGTACGCGACGAACTCGGGGCGCGCACCGGCCTCGAGCGGCGCGCCGATCCATGCGGTGCACGGAATCTCGGCGACGCCCGCATACAGGACGGCCTCCTGCGAATAGGCGCCGACCATGCCGGGGTCGAGCGTTTGCGCGCCGAACAGCTGCGCGGCGGGTTCGCCGTACGCTTCGGCGACTTTCTTGATCTGTGCGAGCGTCCAGGGGCTGCTGCCGCGCAGTTTGCGATGGCCTTGCGAGAAACTCAGGTCGAGGATGCGGCACAGCTCGGTGGTCTGCTGGCGCTTGCCGATGCCGTTGCGGGTCATCAGCTCGCGCACGCGCTCGGCAACCGCGAGGGAATCCGTGGTGATTGCTTCAGTGGTCATGCTACGGGAACGGATCGTGACGTTCAGAACGACGCCTTGCGGCAGTCTCGACGGACAGTCTTCATGACGTCCAATGGCGAGCCGACCGGCCACGCGCGGAAAAGATAACTTTACCGCAAAATGGTCGTCATTCAGTGTCGCGTAAGGTGCGTTTGTGTGAAAGGTGTGTCACGACGTTACCGCCGCGCCCCCTCATCTCGTATGGATTAACGCTTGACAGGAAGCAATGACGACAACCTATCCGCTGCACGATGCCCTGACCCGCGCCGAAACGGCGTTTCCGGCCGAAGCCGACGTCGTGATCGCCGGCGCCGGCATCATGGGCTGCGCCGCCGCGTATTACCTGAGCCTGCGCGGGTTGAAGGCCGTCGTGCTCGACAAGTCGCGCATCGCCGGGCAGCAGTCGACACGCGCCTGGGGCTTCGTGCGGCAGCAGGGCCGCGAGTCGGCCGAGGTGCCGCTGATGATGGCCGGCATGCGAATCTGGGAAGGGTTAGAGGAAACCCTCGGTTTCGATCTCGAATGGCGGCAGGGCGGCTGTCTTTATATTGCGGACAACGAAGCGGACTGGTCGTCGTTCAACGCGTGGCTCGCCATTGCGCGTGAGCACGGGCTCGACACGCGCACGCTCACCCGCGCGCAGATCGACGAACGCGTCAGCGGCCTTTCGCCGCAGGCGCGTACGCTCGGCGGGTTGTATACCGCGACCGACGGGCAGGCCGAGCCGCGTCGCGTGGCCGCCGCGTTCGCCGCGCGCGCCACCGAGGGCGGGGCGCGTTTCTTCGAAGGCTGCGGCGTGACGGCGATCGAGACGGCCGGCGGCGCGGTCGTCGGCGTCGCGACCGAGCGCGGCACGATCCGCACGCGGCGCGTGATCTGCGCGGCTGGCGCGACCAGCTTCCGGCTGCTCGACGGCGTCGGCATCCGGCTGCCGCAGCAGGCCGTGCGCGGCACCTGCATGCGCACCAACGTGGTGCCGCCGGTGTCGGCGGCGACGGTGTGGGGGCATGGCCTCGGCATCCGGCAGCGCAAGAACGGCGCGATCAACCTCGCCGACGACATGCAGGTCGACGTGGACCTGACGCTCGGCCATTTGCGCGGGTTGAGCCTGTTCTGGCCGGAGTTCTGGTCGCAGCGCGACAAATTCCGGTTGCACGTGAATGCGGCGGCGTGGCGCGATGGGCTTGCACGCATCAACGGCGCGGCCGGGCCGATCGAGCCGCGCGATCCGCAGCCGCAGCCGAACCGCGCGCATGCGCCGCGCGCGCTCGCGAAGCTCAAGGCGATCTTCCCCGCGTTGAAGGATGCGCAGATCGTCGAGGCGTGGGCCGGCCTGATCGACGTGCTGCCCGACGGCATCCCGGTGATCGACGCGCCGGGCACGCCCGCGGGGCTCGCGATCGCAACGGGGTTCTGCGGGCACGGTTTCGCGATGGGGCCGATCGTCGGCCGGCTGCTCGCCGAATGGATCGACACGGGCGCGCCGTCGCTCGACCTGTCGGCGTTTCGCGCGCAGCGCTTCGTCGACGGCACGATGGTGCGGCCGCGCAGCATGCTGTGACGGCCGGGTGCGCGCGTTCCCGTCGTAGAATCGAGCCCGCATCCTTCAGGAGAATCCCCGTTGGCAACGCCCTCCGACCAGCGCCGCTCGTTGCGCATGCGCCTGCGTCGCGCCCGCAACCCGTGGCAGGCGCCGCGTGCGCGCACGCTGTTCACGCGTCCCGCGACGTCGCCGCGGCGCACGCTGCTGTTCCGCATCGGCGCGGTCGCGCTGCTGTGCACGCTCGCGTTCGTCGTGCTGTACCTCGATCGCGACGGCTTGCGCGATTCGACCAAGAGCACGCCGATGACCGTCGCCGATCTCGTGTACTTCACGATGGTGACGGTGGCGACGGTCGGCTACGGCGACATCGTGCCCGTCACCGAGCGGGCGCGCCTGCTCGATGCGTTCTTCATCGTGCCGATCCGCATCGTCATCTGGTTCATTTTCCTGGGCACGGCCTATCAGTTCGTGATCCAGCGCGTCATCGAGGAATTCCGCATGAAACGCCTGCAAAAGCAACTGTCCGATCACATCGTCGTGTGCGGTTACGGCCTGTCGGGGTCGATCGCGGTGCGCGAGCTGCTGGAAAGCGGCGTCGATCCGGCGACGATCATCGTGATCGACTCGCAGCAGCAGGCGCTCGAGGCCGCGACGTCGCTCGGCGTGACGGGATTGCTCGGCGATCCCGCCCATGAGGATCTGCTGCAGCAGGCGCAGGTGCGCGCGGCGAAGGCCGTGATCATTTCGGTGACCGACGATCCGACCGCGATCCTGCTGACGCTGTCGGTGCGCAGCATCGCGCCCGATACGAAGATCGTCGTGCGGATCCAGGAGAACCTGTATCAGCGGCAACTGCGGCAGGCCGGCGCGGACGTGATCGTGTCGTCGACGAAGATCGGCGCGCTGCTGCTCGCGGACGCGGTGCACAGCCGCTACATCGTGCCGTTCGTCAACGACATGCTGTCGACGCGCGGGCGGGCGACGCTGATCGAGCGCGAGGCGCTGCCGCACGAGATCGGCTGCATGACGAACGTCGTGCCGGGCGCGATCGTGGTCGGGCTCGATCGCTGCGGGAAGATCCAGTCGTTCTACGAGGATCCGCCGTGCCGGATCGAGGCGGGCGATACGCTGGTGGTGATTCAGTCGGCGCGGATTCCGGATCCGGATGTTTGATGATTGATTGTTACTGTAAATTCAATTAACTCAATGGGTTGTGGTTGTTTTTCAAGATGGCGTGTCGTTTTTGTCATTGTGTAGGCGTCGTGTAGGCATTCGGGAGTGACATCGGTCTACGTAGATCCTCGTGGAATCGATGCCTCCGAATCGGGTTCGACGGCTGTCAGTCCGAAGCAGCATGTTTTTCAACAATCTTGATAACTTGACCAATCCATTTACATCCGGGTTACGTCTCGATATCTGATGTGGTTAAAGCGATTGCCAACTGTATAGCCCCACCTCCCATGTAGGAGACGTTGGTACAGCCGTTGCACGATGCAAATCGACTCCCAATCGACGTTGGCAATGCTTCTGTCGCTGGCAAAGAGCTGTTGATGTGGTTAGAGCGGCACAAGATGCGAGATCTTTTGTCGCCGCCGCAGGTCACGCGCGCGCTGGGCCTGAACATGTCACGGATGAACCTGCACTTCGACGGCTACCCCGGCGGGTGCGTGATGACCGTCGCGCTGGACGGAGACGTCAAGTACAAGCTGCTCCGGTGCGTGACGCCGGTGAGCGACGGCAAGAACGTCATGCACATGCTGATCTCCATCAAGAGGGTGGGCGGCGTCCTGCGCCGCGCGACCGACTACCTGCTGTTCGGGCTCCAGACCCGGCAGGCCTCGGGGTACGACGTCAAGATCTGGAACGGGATGAAGCCGGACGGCTGCGGCGCGTACGGCAAATACGACAAGCTCGTGCTCAAGTACCGCGCGCTCTACCGGGGCTGGGCCGACCGCGTCGGCCGGTAGCGTTGCCGCGGTGATGCCGAGGGCCGCCAGCGGCATCGATATGCCCGATACGCGATGACGAGATGGCCAGGTCGCGCCCGATCGGCGATTTTATCGATCGAAGCGAATGCTGGCGTGCTCGCGCGTAGGCACGCCCGCCGCATGTGCCGCGGCGTGGATAAATCGCGGTTAAAAAGGCAGGCTGTAAGGCAATCGAATTCGGTATTCAAAGCAATCGGTACCCATGGCAGCGCGGCGCTGCAAACGTGTGCGGCCATGGTGCGCGTCACGCCTGTTGCGACGTATCGAGGGAGTCGAATGCCATACGCAGGTCATCTTGGGCCGGGATAATCCAGGAACTCCGCCGGTGATTTCGATCTCGGTATGTGGCTCCGGTTCGATTGGGCAACGGCGTCATCCGATCTCGTCGCGAATGTCCGTCGAAATGCCTTCGTCGTCTTTACGATGTCGCATCAAAACATAAATTTATGTAAGAACATAAAATTTATCAATGGGCATGGTAATTTAAAAAAGAAGAACAAACGGGGAAATAATAAGTATGGCCAAGTCGGAAAAAGCATCCGGGTTGATGCTTGTCGCTAGTTTCATCGGCTCTTCCGCGATCAATGGCTGCAATGCGCTGCGCTTGCAGCCATTTGCGGTGCGGGTCTTGTGTGTGCTGGCAATCACGTGCTGTTTTTTCGTCGCCTATCGAGGCGAGGTGGTGCCGTCCGGGGCGAAGGCCGAGAGCACGGATTGCTTCGAATATTGCTCGGACATACACGGCATGGGCGCACTTCAAGCCGCCCTCGTACTGGCTGCCGACAAGGCCGCCGGTTTCAGAATCTCCACGCGCTTGCAGATGCCGCGTATCGCGGACGCGGGCCCTCGCAGGCATGGGCGTCGGCAAACGATGAGTACGCAAACGACCTCCACTTCATCGTGGTTGCTGCATGCACGTGCTCCGATGGAGCGCGACGGCCGCGTGCAGATGGACGGACGTCTGTCGACTTTCGACACCATCCGCTAGGTCTTACCTGTGCTGTGCCGGGGCGGCGTGTGCCGGCATTGCTTTACGTCCGGAACGACACGAATTGAATCACCCACCCAGAGCAAGCGCGGCCTCCGTGCTCGCTGTCCGCGGCAGCGTGGCCGCGATCTTGTGCAGCGCGGCGCTTGCGTTCGTTTCGCTGCACGTCATGGCGGCCGATACCCCGGCAGTTCCATCCTCGTCAGGCGCGCTGCATGCGAACGTCGCGTTTTTCGACGGCGCGCAGCCGCCCGAGGCGTTGCTGCAAGCGTTCGACGCGGTGGTGCTCGATCCGGCCCGAGGCTTCGATCCGGCAACGCACCCGCTCGCGCACACCGTTTGGATCGCGCACGTACCGCATGACGCGTCGGGCTCGGCCCTTGGGCCGGCTGCGTTTGTCTCGCAGCGCATCGAGCCGCTGTGGGCGCGCGGTTATCGCGGCTTCCTGCTCGACACGCCGGAGGCGATCGCATCGAGTGAGGCAATTCATGCGGCCTATCCCGACGCGCGGCTGATCGTCGGCGGCCACGATGCGCTGCGTGCGGCGCAATCGCATGCGAATGTGCTTTACGCGGTACTCGGTCCGCCGCTGGTACGCGGTTTCGTGGACGGCGACGATATGGGTACGGTACGCGACGTCGCCGCTGCAGACCGTGCCGCACGCGTCGACGCGGCACGGATTTTCATGCGTGAGACGCACGTGCCGGTGTTGTCGATCGAGATCTGCGAGCGCACCGACCGTGCATGTGCACGCGCGACGGCCGCGCAGGTCGTCGCGACCGGCGTGACGCCGTACGTGACGGACGCCGGCCGTGACGTCGTCGGCATCGGTGCGATCGAAGTGCTGCCTCGCAAGGTGCTGATCGTGCAGAACCGCGACGCGGATACGCCGGTGGACGAAACGCGCGGCGTGCGCGACCTCGCGATGCCGCTCAACTATCTCGGCTACGACGTCGAATACGCGGATCTCGACGCGCCGCTGCCGGCCGATATCACACCGGACCGTTACGCGGGCGTCGTCGCCTGGATCGAAGGCGCGGAGCCCGCCGACCCGGCGAGATGGCGGCGCTGGATCGATGCGCGCATCGCGGATCACGTGCCGGTCGCCTTCATGGGACAGTTCGGTTTCGACGCCGCGCAGGAAGAGGGCGCGGCACTCGACCTGCAGCCGGTGCCCGGCCCGTTCACGGCGCCGCTCAGCGTCGTGACGCGCGATCCGATGATGCACTTCGAGATCGATCCGAGGCCGGATGCGCGCGATCTCGTCGGGATGCGGGTCGGCTCGCGCAGCCGCGTGCTGTTGCGGCTCGCGGCGGCCGGCACGAACATCGACGCGGCCGCGATCACGCCGTGGGGCGGCTATACGCTGAGTCCGTACACGGTCGTTTCGCTGAACGGCATCGGGCAGACGCGTTGGGCGATCCAGCCGATCTCGTTCGTGACCGACGCGCTGCGTCTCGTGCGGATGCCGTCGCCGAGCGTCACGACGGAGAACGGCCGCCGCCTGTTCATGACGCACGTCGACGGCGACGGCTATGCGTCGCGCGCGGAATTCCCCGGTGCCGATTATTCGGGAGACGCACTCTATCGACGTATCTTCACGCGCTACAAAGTGCCGATGACGTTGTCGGTCATCGAAGGCGAAGTGGGGCCGACAGGCCTGTATCCGAAACTGTCGCCGCGCCTCGAGGCGCTCGCGCGGCAGATGTTCGCGCTGCCGTGGGTGCAGATCGGTTCGCACACCTACTCGCATCCGTTCCAGATGGCCGACCTCGATGCGACGACGGGCGCACGCGTCGACCACCGGAACAACGTCGAGCGCGGCAACGGCGGCGATACGGCGTTCTCGCTGGATATCCCGGGCTACACGTTCGATCTCGACCGCGAGATCGCCGGCTCGATCGCCTACATCGACTCGCGTCTCGCGCCGCCGGGCAAGCGTACCGAAGTGCTGCAATGGCCGGGCGACTGCGAGCCGCCCGCGATCGCCGTGCGCAAGGCCTATGCGGCCGGCGTGCAGAACATCAACGGCGGCGACACGATCATCCGCAAGTCGGTGAACAGCTGGACCCATATCGCGCCGCTCGGCATCGACAAAGGGCCGGGCGCGTACCAGGTATACGCGCCGGACCAGGACGAGAACGTTTACACGAACGACTGGCAGGGCCCGTTTTATGGTTTCACGCAGGTACTCGAAACCTACGACATGACGGAGCATCCGTATCGCTTCAAACCGATCGACGTGTACTACCACATGTACAGCGGCACGAAGATCGCGTCGCTGCGCGCGCTGGATCAGATCTACTCGACCGTGCTGACGCAGCCGGTGCTGCCCGTCTACATCACCGATTACACGCACAAGGTGCTGGACTGGCGCGATTTCGCGGTCGCGCGTGAAATGGCCGGCGGCGCATGGGTCGTGCGCGGCAACGGCGACGTGCGCGAGTTGCACTGGCCGCGCAACGACGTGCCGGACCTGCGTGCATCGCAGGGCGTGACAGGTTATGCGCCCGGCCCGGACGGCCTCTATATCCATATTGCCGACGGCGCCGCACGTGTCGTGTTCGAGCGCGCCACGGAGAGCGGACTGCGCGGCGGAGCGCAATCGCATGGCCCGGGCGGGACACCGTACATCGCGCAAGCGAACGGATTCGTCCGGCACTTCCACCGTACCGCCGACGGGATGTCGTTCGAGTTCGGCGGCTACTACCAGCCGTTCGTCGAGCTTGCCGACGCGCAGCGCTGCCGTGTGCGCATCGCGGGCCGACCGATCGATGCACGGCACGACGGAACGGTTCTCCGTTTCGAAACGGCGGCCGACGTCCGTCTGCCGATGCGCTACCAGCCGGTCGAGATTGCGTGTGACCGGTAATCGCCCGCGTATCGCGCCGCCATGGCTCGTGCTGGTGCTGGCAGGCGTCGTGCTGCTGGCTGGCTATGCGGTTGCACCTCATGACGGGCTGCGTGAGCGGATGGCCGCGGTGGGCGGCCCGAGCGATCTGAGCGCGGCGTATCTCGAAGCATGGTTGAAAGTGCGGCCGCGCGACGAAGCGCTACTGGCGATGCTCGGTGAGCAATATGTGTCGCTGGGCCGGCTCGCGGATGCGGGGCGGGTCGTTCAACGGATGGACGAGGCGGCTTCCCCGCCCCTGCGGCAGGCCGCGATGAAGCTGCAGCTCGCGATCGCGCAGCAACGCACGAACGAGATGCAGGCCGACGATCCGCGCCGTTCCGTTGCGCTTGCCGCACTGCGCCGGCAGATTTCCGATGCTGCCGCGCTCGACTGGTCCGATCGCGATCTCGAATGGTTCGCGCAATCCGCCGCATCGGTCGGTGCCCCCGCGCTCGCGCTGCGGTTCTATGTGCGCCTCGCACGGCGCGACACCGCACATCGCGACAAGTGGGACGGATACGTGTCGCGCTACGCGTTGCAGATCGGCGACTACCGGGAGGCGGCCGACAGCTGGTTCCGGCGTCAGCAGAACGCGACGACGCTCGGCGCGCAGCGTCGCTGCTTCATCGCCGGCATTCGTGTGCTGCAGGCCGGCAATCTGACCGCCGATGCAATCGCGGTTGCGCAGCGCCAGAACGACGCGTTCATCGACGATCAGCCGACGCTTGTCGCGTTGCTCGATCTCGCACGGGCGGCGCAGCGGCCGGACCTGATCGAGCGGTATGCGAAGGCGTTGGCGCGGCGCGCGGGGATCGGCGGGATTGCCTATCGGAGCAGGCGCGCGGAGCGCGTGCTCGCCATGCCGGCGGTTCACCGGTCGGGTTCGACGCAGCAGGCGTACGCCTATCTGGACGGTCCGATGGTCTGGGGTGGCGCACGTCGCGGTCGCGTCGCGCGGCAGCTCCGGGCAGGCCATGACGGCCATGGCCCGTTCATCGATGCGGCGCAAGCACAAGTCACCGCACCGACGCAACCGCGGGCGCACATCGTGAAGGTCGCGCTGCAACGGCGCGACGCAATGATGCGCTTCGTCGACGCGACGCAGGTATCGAATCATGCGAGAGCCGTGCAACTTCCGTCGCCGCCGGCTGCCGACGGGGCGGACATTGCCGATCTTCTCTATCAGTCGTTCCTGGAGTCCGCCGATCCCGCCGATGCGGAGAAGGTCGCGCTCGCGCAGCTCGCCAAGGAACCGCATTCGGCGCTGTGGCGCAAGCGCCTTGCACAGGTGGCCGAATGGAATGGGGCGTCGCAGCTCGCGCTGAAGTCGTGGCTCGACTATGCGCGACAAACGGGCGACCCCGTCGGCTGGCGGAACGTTCGGCGCATCGCCCCGATGCTGGACGACGACGACGCCTACCTGGCCGCTTTGCTGTACGCGGCACGGGCGACGCCCGACGATCTCAAGCTCGTCGATTCCGTCACCGCAACGTATGAGCGTCTCGGGCGGCCGGACGACGCGATCGCGTTCCTCGACGGTCTGCCGCACGGCCGTGAAGCGAACGCGCTCGACGAACGCGCCGGTGCGCTCGCGGAACGTGCCGGCCACGATGACGAGGCACTCGCGATCTACCGTCGGTTGCAACGGCGCGAGCCGCGCAATCCGCGCTACGCGCTGCACACCGCCAATGTGCTGTATCGCGACGGTGACTACGCGGGCGCACTCGATGCAATGACGAATGCGAGCCGTTACGCGCAGGACGGCGAAGTGGCGTTCTGGCGCAACTACGGCGAACTCGCGCGCCTGCTGCAACGTGACGACGCGGCGCACGACGCGTATCGTCATCTGCTGGCGAGCGATGCGGCAACGCCCGACGATCTGGCCGACATGTCGTACTTCTACGATGCGTACCCGATCGACGCCGGCCGCATCTCGGTGCTGCACTACCGGCGCGACCATACCGTGCGCGCGCTGCAGCAGGCGGTTTACTACTACACCGCAGCCGGCGCGATGGAACGCATCGACGCGCTGCTCGCGAGCCTCACGCCGCGGGAGCGCGAGGCAGCCGAGGCGTCGCCGGGTTTTCTCGGCGTACGTGCCGAGTACGAGCGGCAAGCGGGCCGTCCGCTCGACGCGTTGCACGATCTGCAGCGTGCGGTCGATCTGCCGGGCGCATCGGTGGATCTGAATGCGGCGCTATTGTGGACGCTGGTCGATTACGGCACGGATGCCGAGTTGCATGCGGCGCTCGTGCGCTGGCGCGACAAGGCTTCGGCTGACGCGCCGCTGTGGGGACCGTACGCCGCGGCCGAACTCCGTCTGAACCGGCCCGTCGATGCGCTCGAATATCTGCGCCGTCAGGCCGTGATGATGTCGCACGATCCGCTGTGGCTGATCACGTACGCCGATGCGCAGGAAATGGCAGGACGTCCGGATCTCGCGTGGTCGATTCGTCGCAAGGTGTGGCTGCAGATCGGCGCATTCGGCCGGAAAGAGGCCTGGCAGACGCCGCGGGAACGGGACGCACGGTCCTCGCCGCCGCGGCGGACGACGCAGGAGCGGCAAGCGTCGCAACCCATCCAACGCGGTGTTCCGGCACGTACGTCGCAGGACATCGAGACGCACCTGGAGCTGCGCAGCCGCGGCGTCGATCTGGCTGCGCAATATTCGAATGCCGACCACGCGGTCGCGCTGCTCGACGAACTGCTGAAGGACGGCTCGGCGGCTGCCGATTTCATCAGCAAACGCCGTACCTTGCTCGGCGATGCACGCGGTCTTTCGCCGCTCGAATCGTCGGCGCGGGGCAGCACGAAATCGACACGGGACATGCTGGAAAAAGACCGCCGTGCGTACGCCGCGGTCGCGCAGGAGGTGGCGATTAGCTGGGCGCTGTCGCACGAGGCGAATCCGCTTGCGAAGCGGTGGCTCGCGTTGCAGGCGGCGAACCTGTTCGCGCGGCCGGCGTCCGCGCAATTGACCGTCGCGCTAGCCGACGGCGACATCGGGACGATGGAGCGTCTGCTCGATCAGGGCGTACACCTGCCGCGCTACGACCGTATCGATGCGGCCGAAGCCGTCGACCGGCCGGCGCAAGCACAAACGCTCACGTTCGATGGCCTCGATGGCGCGCCCGACGACAGCGAAATGCATCGGCGTTTCGTCGAAACCGCGCTCGCGTGGCCGCAGTCGCTCGACGCGAGCATGACGACCTACGCCGAACGTCCGCTCGATTACAGCGAGCAGACGATCGCGGCAAGCCGCAAGATCGCCGGGCATTACCTGATCGGCATGACCGCCACGCTGGACCTCCAGCGATCGACGGACGCGTCGCAACTGGTCAACGTGCCGTCGGCGGACCGCTCGCTGGTGGTCCATGCCCGTCGGCAGACGCGCGACGATGCGTTCACGGTGAGTGCGGGCCGCCGCGAAGGACTCGACACCTTCTATACGATCGGACTCGGAGCGGAATTCGGACGCGACGGACCGCTGCGGTTCGGCATACGTGCGGGTCGCGATCAGGTCGCCGACGAGCTGCCGGCGTTGCGCATCGGCGGGATGAAGGACAACCCGATCGCCGATGGAAACTGGCAGGCGAACGAATGCGTGACGGTGTCCGGCAGTGTCGAGATGGACCGCTTCTACAGCCAGGCGCGTACCTATCTCGGTAGCGGCGTGCTGTCGACCGCGCAGGTGAGCTACCGAATTCGTACGGCGTACCCGGACTATACGATCCGCGTCGTCGGCACGCACGGTGCTTACGGTGCGGGGGGCGGGCGGACACGCTGATTTCGTCGCTTCTGCCTGCCGCGAGCCGGTCGGCCTCCGCCGGAAACTTCATGCCGGCCACGTACACGCAATACGGATTGTTCGCGGGGTTCGGGACCGATCTGCGCGAACGGTACACGCATCGGTGGCGGCCGTTTCTCGAGGTCGGCGTCGTGCACGATTCGATTCAGGGCGGCGGAGCGGCCATCGATGCCGGCATGGCGGGCTCGGTGTTCGGCGGGGACCACGCGGCATTGTTCATCCAGCACCAGCGTGTGTCACGCCTCGGTACCCCTGTGACGGTGGTCGGCGCGCAATACCGCTGGTTTTATTGATTCCGGTTTCCGTCGTTGCGCGGCGCGAACGGAACGACGCACACGATGATGCATACAACGAAGTGAGTAGGGAGTGGTTCGATGAACGAGATGAACGAAGCGGCTGTACGGTCCGGATGGTTGCGCTGCGCGGAGGCAGCCCGGCTCGTCCGTTGGGGCGCGGCGATCGCGATGTCGGCGGCGGTGCTCGCGGGCTGCGGCTCGATGCGCCAGACTGCGGCGCCGACGCTCGCGGCCAGCGATGCGGTGGCGATCGCGCCGATTGCGAACTTCACCGAAACGCCCGCGGCGGGCGGGAGCGCCGCGGCGCTCGCGGCGACCGTGTTGCGCGCGAACGGGCTGGCCGACGTGCGTCTCGCGCCGGCCGACGGAGACGGCAACGCGATGTTCGACACCGCGCAGCGCGACACGGGCGAGCGTCGGCTCGCGTGGGCGCGCGAGCATCACGTGAAGTACGTGCTGGCCGGCGCCGTCGAGGAGTGGCGCTACAAGGTGGGCGTCGACGGCGAGCCGGTCGCCGGCCTGACCTTCGAACTCGTCGACGTCGAGTCGGGCCGGGTCGTCTGGAGCGCCGCGGGTACGCGCAGCGGCTGGAGCCGTTCGAGCCTGTCGAGCGTCGCGAATGCGCTGGTCGGCCGCCTGCTCGCGCCGTTGCGTCCGCGCTCGTGATGCGTGCTCGACACGACTGCACCGGAAGACGACCATGAGCTCCGCGAACGCTACCGATAACCCTCACGGCGGGAGCGGCCCTGCATCGGCGTCGCCTCGATCGCGCCAGACGAATCCGTTCGGGCACCTGAGTCGGATACGCCGTCTCGTCGCGCCGGCCGTTGCGCGGCCGATTTCGGTCGTGGAAACGATCGTGTTCATGCTGATCGTGCTCGCGCTTGCGTGGCACTTCGACCGAAGCGATCCGCTGCTGCTGCATGCGGATTTTCCATGGCTGTGGTTCGGCCCGCTCATCGTCGCGCTGCGTTACGGGACGCTGCTCGGGTTGCTCGCGAACGCGTTGATGATCGGCGCATGGCAATGCGTCGCCCACCTGCATCCTGCCGCGGCCGGCGAAGTGTGGCCGCTGCAGCGCTTCGCCGGCGGCTTGCTGCAGACGATCGTCGTCGGCCATTTCGGCGACACGTGGGGCGCTCGCGCAACTCGGGCGAACGCGCTCAACGACTATCTGAACGACCGGCTCGTCGCGATCACGAAGAGCCACTACCTGATGCGTCTGTCGCACGAGCGGCTGGAAAAGGATTTGCTGTCGAAGCCGACCACGCTGCGGGATTCGATCACCGAACTGCGCCGTCTGTCGCTCGCGCACGGATTCGATGCGCCTCCGCAGGGTGTGGCGAGCACGGTGCGGCTACCCGGTGCGCACGCGCTGCTCGAATTCGTCGCGCAGGCATGTCAGATCGAGGTGGCGGCGCTGTATCCGGTCGAAGGCGCGACGCAGTCGCCCAGAATCGTGTGCGAACCGGTTGCGCGGCTCGGCGATGCATTCGATTTCGATCCGCGCGACGGCCTCGTGGCCCGCATGCTCGAGACGAAATGCATCGCCCATCCGAAGAGCGGCGGCGACGTGGCGCCGAATACGGCGCTGCTGGTCGCCGCGCCGGTCGTGTGCGCCGACGGTCGCCTGATCGCGTTGCTCGCGATCAAGCGCATGCCGTTTCTGTCGCTGAACTTCGATAATCTGCAACTGCTGCTGGTGCTGCTCGGCTTTTACGCGGACGGCGTCGAGCATGCGGCGTGCGTGCGCGACGTGGTGGCGGCAGTACCGGCATGCCCGTACGAATTCGCGCTCGACATCGCGCGTCTGACGCGCCTGCAGCGCGAGTCGGGGATCGCGTCGTCGCTGGTCGCGCTCGTGTTCCAGCACGACGAGGCGGACGATTCGCTGTTCGAGCACGTGATGCGCGGGCGCCGTTCGCTCGATCTCATATGGCCGCTGAAGACGCCGACGCAATCGGTGCTCGTGAACCTGATGCCGGCGACCGATACGGCCGGCGTCGACGGTTATCTCGCGCGCATCGAGGCGAGCTTCGCGGCGCAGTTCGGTCTCGATCTCGAAGGCGCGCGGATCGGCGTGCATACGCTGCATCTGGGCAGCCTCGAACCGGGGGCGGCGTTGCAGCGCCTGCTGAAGGGATGCGGCGTTCATGTCTAGGCCGCGATCCGGTTCGCGGGCGCCCGGTCTCGAGCGGCACGCGTTGCGCGTGCCGCCGGCGTCGATGCTGGCCGCACTCGCGTCGTGCGTCGGCATTGCGATCGTCGCGGCGCTGCAGTATGCCGTGCTCGTGCAGTTCGGCGGGTCCGCCCAGGTGGGGGCGGCGATGACCGTCCTGGCACCGTCGGTTGACCCCCTGTGGCCCGTGTTCGGGGCGATGGTGGCAGGCGGCGCGGCGCAGGCGGTGCTGTACCGGCAGTTGCTGCCGCAACGTTACCGAACCCAACGCAACGGGACGCTCGCGGCGCTCTGGCTCGCCTGTACGTTCGTGCCTGTCGGCGGCGGCCTCGTCGTGCTGGCCAGCTGTGCGTGGGCGGCTTGCTGGCCCGCGAAGCAGGGCGACGACGCATACGCCGACGTGCCTTTGCCCGAGTTCGTCACCTATCTCGTGTCGCGCGTCTCGCACGGCGGCGGTGCGCGTCTGCAGGCGCGTCTCGTGAATACGCGGGTGGCCGCGTCGGATCGGCTCTCCGCGCTGGTTGCGATCCAGAGCATGCCGACGCGCACGACCGGCACGCTGCTGCGCGATCTGCTCGCCGATCCTCTCGAAGACGTGCGGCTCATCGCATACGGCACGCTCGACCGCGCCGAGAACGAGATCGCGCAGAACATCTTCCGTGCGCAGTAGACGCTCGATGCCGCCGACGACGATGCAACGCGCCAGGCGAATCATCGCCGGCTTGCCGAGCTGTACTTCGAGCTGGTCTATCAGAATCTCGTGCTCGGTGCGGTGCACGGGCACACGCGCGAACAGGCCGACCGCCACGCGCAGGCCGCGCTCGCGATCGACGCAGGCGACGCGGCGATGTGGCTCATTCGCGGCCGCCTCGCACTCGCGACCGGCGACGCGGACGCGGCCGTGCAATACATGAGCCGTGCGCTCGAATGGGGCTTTCCGCGCGAGCGTCTCGTGCCGTGGCTTGCCGAGGCTGCATTCCTGCGTGGCGAGTATCCGCGCACGGCCGAACTGCTCGCGTCGCTCGGCAACGCGGCCGCGCTGCCCGTTCTCAATCCCGTCGTTCGTTACTGGTCGTCATGAAACCGTCCATTCACCGCCGTGCCGGTCCGTCGACCGCGATCGACGTTTGCCTGCTGCTCGAGGGCACGTTCCCGTATGTGCGAGGCGGCGTATCGAGCTGGGTCAACGAGATGATTCGTGCCTACCCGCACAAGCACTTCGCGATCGTGTTCATCGGCAGCCGGGAAGACGACTATCATGGCGCCGCGTACGCATTGCCCGACAACGTCGTCCACTTCGAGTCCCATTATCTGTATGGCGACGTGCCCGCCGATACGGGCAGCGCACGGGAGATTCCCGGCGACGCCGAAGCGTTCAGGCGTTCGGCTGCGCTGCACGATGCGTGGCGCGGGCGGGATGCGGACGGCGTCGTGGCGAATCCGGCTGCGCTGATGGCTGACCTGGTCCAACTGATCGACGACGACGGACCGCTGAACGAGCGGCAGTTTTCCACCAGCCGCGCGGCGTGGGACTTCATCGTCGAGCGTTATCGCCGCTACTGCACGGACCCGTCCTTCACCGACTACTTCTGGACGGTACGGATCATGCACAAGCCGCTGTGGCAGCTTGCGCGGATCGCACGCGGACTGCCGCCGGCGCGCGTCTATCACACCGTATCGACGGGTTATGCGGGCTTTCTCGGTGCGCTGTTGCATTACCGCACGGGCCGGCCGCTACTCGTTTCCGAGCACGGTATCTATACCAAGGAACGCAAGATCGATCTGCTGCAAAGCGAGTGGATCCGCGACAACCGGGGCGCGTTCGAGCGGGACGTATCGGCGATCAGCTATTTTCGCGCGCTGTGGGTGCGTTTCTTCGAAGCACTCGGCAAGCTCGCCTACGACGCGGCCGACGAGATCGTCTCGCTCTACGAGGCCAATCGGCACCGTCAGATCGCCGACGGCGCCGATGCCGCCCGGACGCGCAACATTCCGAACGGCGTCGACGTGGACGGCTTCGCGCCGCTGCTGGACAAGCGGGACGGCGGCCCGCGCCACGTCGTCGCGCTGATCGGCCGCGTGGTGCCGATCAAGGACATCAAGACGTTCGTCCGCGCGATGTTCATCGCATCGCGGACGATGCCGGAAATCGAAGGCTGGATCGTCGGGCCGGAAGAAGAGGATCCCGCGTACGCGCTGGAATGCCGGGCGCTCGCGCAGAGCCTCGGGCTCGCGACGACGGTGCGCTTTCTCGGCTTCCAGCGGATGCACGACATTTTGCCGAAAGTCGACGTGATCGCGCTGACCTCGATCAGCGAGGCGCTCCCGCTCGTCGTGCTCGAAGGCTTCGCGGCCGGCGTGCCGTCGATTACCACGGACGTCGGGTCGTGCCGGCAACTGATCGAAGGGCTCGGAGAGGATGACCGCGCGTTCGGGCCCGCCGGCGCGGTCGTGCCGATCGCGAATCCGGCCGCGTTCGCGCAGGCGGCGCTCGACCTGCTCGGCGACGCGCAGCGCTGGCAGGCCGCGCAGCAAGCCGGCCTCTCCCGCGTCCGACGCTTCTACACGCGTGCACAGATGATCGACCGGTATCGGGCGTTGTACGATGCGCTCGCGATCGCCCCCGACCGGATGCGCCGCGGGCGGCCGTTCGAAGCCGGCTGCCCGGTGCACCATGCAGGTGCGGGCGTGGTTGCATCCGGCTCGAGCAAGGAGGGCCGCTGATGGCCGGCATCGGCTTCGAGTTGCGCAAGATCCTGCGGCAACAGACGCTCTTCGGCGTCGCACGCGCATACGCGTATGCGGGGCTGATCAGCTCCGGGCCGCTGATTCTGTCGATATTCGGAATTCTGATCATCGGCGTGATGAGCGTCGCGTTCGTGATACCCAAATATGCGATCGTCCAGTTTCAGGTGTCGGTGACTTACCTGATCGCGTGCAGTCTGATTCTGACCGGGCCGCTGCAATTGTCGTTCACGCGCTTCATCTCCGACCGGCTGTTCGAGAAGCGCGACGATCTCGTGCTGTCGAACTATAACGGTGTGGCGCTGATTGCCACGGCGGCATCGGGATGTGCCGGCTTCATCGCGGTGGCGTCGGGATTTCGCGGCGAGCCGCTGCTGTATCGGCTGCTGATGGTCGCGGGATTCGTCATCGTCAGCAATATCTGGATCGCGGTGATCTTTTTGTCCAGCGTGAAACAGTACCGGCAGATTCTTGCGGTATTCCTGGTCGGATACGGCTGCACGGTCGCGTTCGCGCTGATGCTGAACCGGCAGGGCATTTGCGGCCTGCTCGGCGGTTTCGTCGCCGGGCATCTCGTCTTGCTTACCGGGCTTTCGGGGTTGATCTACCGAAACTACCGCAGCGATCGCTTCGTCTCGTTCGAGATGCTCGACCGGCGCTTCGCGTATCCGACGCTCGCGCTTGTCGGACTGCTGTTCAATCTCGGCGTATGGCTCGACAAGTTCATGTTCTGGTATGCACCGGGCACGGGTGCGCAGGTGATCGGGCCGTTGCGTGCATCGGTGATCTACGACATACCCGTGTTCATTGCGTACGTCTGCGTGATGCCCGGGATGGCGACGTTCCTGGTACGCATCGAGGCGGACTTCGTCGAGTATTACGATGCGTTCTACGAAGCCGTGCGCAGCGGTGCGACGCTGCGGCACATCAACGACATGCGCGACATGATGGTCGGCAGCGTGCGCGCCGGGCTGTATGAAATCATCAAGGTGCAGGCCGCCGTGTTGGTGCTGATCGTCGCATTCGGTCACTGGTTGCTGGCGGCCCTGCATATCTCGACGCTGTACCTTCCGCTTCTGCTCGTCGACGTGATCGCCGCGAGTCTGCAGGTGCTGCTGCTGGGTTTGCTGAACGTATTCTTCTATCTCGACGCGCGCCGGCTGGTCGTGGCGCTGTCGACGGCGTTCGTCGCGCTCAACGGCGTGCTGACCGGCATCACGCTATGGATGACGCCGGATGCATACGGCTATGGCTTCGCGCTTGCGCTGCTCGTTCTCGATGTCGCGGCGGTCCTGCTGCTCGACCGCAAGTTCGGCCGCCTCGAATACGAAACCTATATGTTGCGTCATTGAGGAGATATGTTTTCATTCCGAATCCGTCGGCCGCACGGGCGGCCGATGATGGCGCTGGCGCCGGCCGCGGCCGCCGTCGCAGTCGTCATCTTGGGTGCGCTGTGCGGGCGGGCAGGCTATGCGCAACCCGCGCCGTCCGTATCGTCGCCTGACGCGTGCGATCCGGCCGATGCGATGCGTGCGCATTCCGTCGCGTTCTTCTACGGCAACGACGTGCCGGTTCGCCAGCTGGAGAAGTTCGATGTCGTTGTCGTCGAACCTGACAGCGGCTTCGATCCACGTGCGCAAGACATGCAACGCCCCGCGTGGTTCGCCTATGTGAGCGTCGGCGAAGTCACGCAGGAGCGCGACTATGCGCGCAGGATGCCGAAACGGTGGTTGTTCGGGCGTAATACGACATGGGCGTCGGCGGTCGTCGATCAGTCGGCGCAGGGGTGGCCGTCGTTTTTCGTCGAACAGGTGATCGCGCCGCTGTGGGCGCGTGGGTACCGAGGCTTCTTTTTCGACACGCTGGATTCGTACCAGCTCGTCGCGAAGACGGAAGCGGCGCGCGCGAAGCAGGAGGCTGGCCTGGTCGCCGTGATCCACGCCGTGAAATCGCGCTATCCGGCCGCGCAACTGATCCTGAACCGCGGCTTCGAGATCTTGCCGAAGGTGCATGACGCGATCGCCGCGGTTGCATTCGAATCGCTGTTCGGCAACTGGGATCAGCGCAACCGGCGTTACGGCGCCGTCCCCGCGGCGGATCGCGACTGGTTGCTCGCGCAAGCAAAGGCGATTGAAGCGCGCTACGCGCTACCGGTGGTCTCGATCGACTATTGCCCGCCGGAAGACGCGGCGTGCCGCGACACGATCGCCGCGAAGATTCGCGCGACGGGTCTCATTCCGTATGTGACGGACGGAGCGTTGCGCACCGTCGGCACGGGCCCCGATGCGACGGCATCATGGCGATGCCGCGACGCGAGGTTCGGCGGAGATTGACGCATTCTGCCTACTGCTGTCGAGCGTATCTCGAGACAGCGCGTCGATTGCCGCAATGATCGAATTGAACAGCCCGGAGAGTTCGTCTGCGTGCACACTGACGCGAGCAAGCATTTCTCGCTGCTCGGCGGTCGCGGCCTCTGCTTGCCAGCGCATGAACTGCTCGTCTTGAATCGGTAACGTTTTTCGTTGCCGGGCGTAGTAATGCCGGATTCGTCCAAGCATCGCGCCGTCCAGCACGTGCGGCTCCATTTTGTGCGTGGTCAGTTTGACCTGTATCCCACGCGCTTCGTCCAGTTGAGCGTCGAACAAATAAAGGAAGGTCGGCAAAAACCGGATCGGTCGCCATGCCGGCGCTTGTCGCGTGGTGTCGTTCATCGTTGGAAATCCGCCGGGATGACTGTTTTGTCGATCTGTGTCGAGAGTCCCCCACGCTGCGCGCGCCGGTATTGAGCCACTGGCTGGACATCGACCGCGCAATACATGCAATCGGTATGCCATCGGGTCCGCTCGATCAGGCAAGGGTTGGCCGGCAGGGCTGAAACCCATGTGTCAACGGTTCGTGACACCGATGTATGGAAATCCGTACTCGTCGCGGTACGCGACGATGCGACCGCGCTGCCGTTTCCCGTTTCCCGTTTCCCCAGTGACGAGGGCGTCCTGCATTTTCATCACGGCCGACGCGACGTTTTTCGCGGCAATCGATAAAAAGATAATACGCCCGTGATCGTTTGCGAGGACGGATAGTCACCTGAGGCGCAAGCGTGTCAGGGCAAGCCGACCGATATATCCGACCATCTCGCGAAAGGTTTCCTCAGGCGAGGAATGCATGAGTTACAGGAAGTTTGCTTGCGTGCCGACATAACGAACAACAACACACGGGGGGAAGCAAGCATGGGCTCCATGACAGTCGGCAGGAAGCTGGGCGTTGCATTCGGTATCGTCGTACTTATATCGTTGATCGGCAGCGCGATCTCGATCGTCAATTTTCTGAAGCTGAATCAGGCGAACGGCTGGAACGTTCATAGTTACCAGGTCTTGCGAGCGAACGACGACATGCTGACCAGCATGGTCAACATGGAGACGGGCGTGCGCGGCTACGTGGCCTCGGGGGATGACCGGTTTCTGGAGCCCTACAAGGCAGGCGTCAAGCAGTTCGCCGCGTCGCTCGATGTCGTTCGCGGCCTCACCGCGGACAACGCGGCGCAGCAGCGTCGTCTCGAGACACTGCGCGACATGCATCGGAAGGTGGCGGAGATCGATGACAAGCTGATCGCGATGCGGCGTGACGTCAATGCCGGTACGCAGCCGGCCAACGTGCTGATCGACTACTTCAAGCAGGGCAACGACAAGCAGTTCATGGATCGCTATCGAGCCGTGGCCGCCGAGCTGAACGAGGCCGAGCAGTCGCTGCTCGATCAGCGCTCAGGGGAAGTGGCTAGCTTGACTGCGTTGACCAAGTTGACGCTGGCGGCAGCAGGCGTCATCACCGTCGTCCTCTCGATCGTGCTGGGAACCGTCATCACGCGCGGAATCATGCGGTCGCTGGGGGGGCGAGCCCGCCGACGCCGCGGTCGTGGCCGGGCGTATTGCCGAAGGCAATCTCGAAGCACCTGTGCCGGTCGCGCCGAACGATCGCGGCAGCCTGATGGCGTCGCTCGAATCGATGCGGCGGCAACTGAGCGGCATCGTGTCGGAAATCCAGTCGACCGCGGAATCGATCACGACTTCGGCTGGCGAAATCGCGCAAGGTAACCTGGATCTCTCGCAGCGAACGGAGGAGCAGGCGGCTTCGCTTGAGGAAACGGCGGCCAGCATGGAGCAGTTGACCGCGACGGTTCGTCAGAATACGGAAAACGCCCGGCAGGCGAATGCGCTCGCGGGCAGCGCGTGCGAGGTCGCGATGCGCGGCGGCGAAGTGGTGAACCAGGTGGTCGACTCCATGCGCGCCATTTCGAGCAGTTCGGGCAAGGTTGCCGAAATCATCACCGTGATCGAGGGGATTGCGTTCCAGACGAACATCCTCGCGCTGAATGCGGCAGTCGAGGCCGCGCGTGCGGGCGAGCAGGGGCGCGGATTTGCGGTGGTGGCCGGCGAAGTGCGCACGTTGGCGCAACGCAGCGCGAACGCGGCCAAGGAAGTCAAGGATCTCATCACGGGTTCGGTGGAAAGCGTGGCCCAAGGGTCGCAGCAGGTCGAACGCGCGGGCGCCACCATGTCGGAGATCGTGCAGTCCGTGCGGCGAGTGACCGACATCATGAATGAAATTGCATCGGCGTCGGACGAACAGGGAACGGGTATCGAGCAGGTCAACGTCGCCGTGGGCCAGATGGACTCGGTCACGCAGCAGAACGCGGCGCTCGTGGAGCAGGCATCGGCGGCCGCGCAGGCGATGGCGCAGCAGGCGACCACGCTGCGCGAGGTGGTCGGGGTATTCAGGATCGGTCGCGCGCTCGCGCACTGACGCCCCCCGAATCCCGGTGCTCCACTCGAAGTCGATGCGCGAGGCGCCGAGTCGCTCGCATGGCGATGCTTTCATGGATCGAGGCAGTTTGTCGCAGGATGTCCGGTGAACCGAGCGCCGGCCGTATCGCGCTTCCGTGTGGCGACCGCGTCATGCCCGCATGTCGTTTCGCCCCTCTTCAAGCGTGGATGAATGTCTGCGCAAGCTTTCTACAGGTTCTCGACCGGAACGGGAATCGTCTCGCCTTGATACGGTATCGCCGAGAACGGTCCGACCGCGCGAAGGATCCGATGCCGATTCAGTTCGAAGGCCAACCGAATCTGCTGTTCGCTCGTATCCCGGGCGCCGAGGCAGGTGCGGACCGTCTCGCGCAATAACGAAAACGAGCGATATCCCCAACCGAATCCATAAGCGGAAAATTGCAGCGTGCCCGCATCCGTCAAAACGGGCAGCGTGCTCTCGATCGGTAGCATGTTCATCCTTGGCACCTGTTTGGAGACCATACGGTATGTCGCCGCGCATAGGAGCAGCGTGACGGCCAGGCTAGCATGCCGCGCTATCCGGTCCGCTTTCGACTACGTCCACCGTTGCACGGGCCGCTTCCTGTTCGCGCGAAATATGCAAGCGACGTGCCACGTCAAGGCCTATGCCGGACAAAGGCACTGCCAACAGCGAACAATCAGATGTGTCAAGCAATCGATACACCGGCGTCAACGAATTAGACGCCGATCGAGGTTGATGTGGGTATTGTTTTATTGTCGTCAATCAACCGAAATAGTTTGGAAAGGGAGGCGATGCCGGTTACATCGCCGATACCGTTCATTCGCACGGCGGGTTTTCGCAAAGCCAGTGCGCATAGGCTCATGGCGCCGGCTCGAATCGAGGTCGGGCGAACGTCGACGAATCGTTCGGCTGCTTGACGCCGGATGTTGCCCGGGACGATTCGTCGAGCCACGCGATGATCGAATCGTACAGCGCGGCGAGGTGGTCGGCGCGCTCGCCGATCCGCCTGAGCATTTCCCGTTGCTCCGTAGTCGTGGCTTCCCATTGCCAGCGCATGAATTGCTCGTATTGAATCGGCAACAGCTTCCGTTGCCCGATGTAGTAATGCGTGACTCGCTCGCGCATCGCAGGATCGGCCATGCGTCCTTCCGTCGTGTGCCGGGTCAATTTGTCGAAGGTCGCCCTCGCTTCGTCCACTTGAATGTCGACCAGATAAAACAGGATCGGCAAAAACTCGATGGGCCGCCATACCGGCGGCCGTTGCGTGTCTTTCGTCATCGGTTGAATGTCGATCAAGCTTCGCTCGGCCGGTTCCAGCGCGCGCCGACATCGATCGTTTCCATCAGTCGATCGATGTCGAGCAGGGTCAGCATTTGTTCGCCGTCGTCCCCTTCATGGATGGCGAGGCCCGTGACGCATTCCGTTTGCATCGCGGTCCCGACCTCCGGCGCGGGGCGGCGAGCGGAGAGATCGATATCGACCACGCCGCTCACCGAGTCGACGATCAAACCGATCGCCTGTTCCGCACCGTCGAGTACGATGATGGCGGTCGGTACGGTGTCGCTGATCGGGTCCAGCGAGAACGTCATGTGCAGGTCGACGATCGGCATGACGAGGCCGCGCAGGTTGATCGTGCCTTTGACGAACGGCGGCGCATCGGCGGCGGGCGTCGGTTCTACATAGGGGCGAATTTCGCGGACACTCATGATATCGATACCGTATTCGTCGTCGCCGAGCACGAAAGCGACAAATACCTGCTTGGTCGCGTCGCCGGCGCTTTCGCGTACGGGTATGCTCTCCGCGATTTCAACTGCTTCCGTCATGTCATGCTCCAGAAAATGGATGGTTCGTGCCGTATCAAAAGGCGGTCCAGTCTGCTGCCGCGTCCATCGCGGCACGGGGTGACGGCGCGCTTGCCTCCGTCACGGGCGTGCGGCCCGGTCGCACCGGCCGTGACACGGCCGCCGTGGTGGCCGCACCCCGGCGCGTCGCCGGCTGATCGTAGGCATGGCTATCCACGGACCCGACACGGAAGAACGAGACGGCCTCGGTCAATCGATGGCCCTGATCTTCGAGCGACTTCGACGCGGCCGCCGCTTCTTCCACCAGTGCCGCGTTCTGTTGCGTAACTTCGTCCATCTGTGTGATCGCGATGTTGACCTGTTCGATCCCGCGACTTTGTTCGGAGGACGCCGCGGCGATTTCACCCATGATGTCTGTCACGCGTGCCACGGCCTTCGTCACGTCGGCCATCGTATGGCCCGCATCGTCGGCAAAACGCGAGCCGTCCCGAATCTTCTGGACGGATGCGCCGATCAACGCCTTGATTTCCTTGGCTGCACTCGATGAACGCTGCGCGAGGCTTCTCACTTCGCTCGCCACGACGGCGAAGCCGCGACCCTGTTCGCCCGCGCGGGCAGCTTCCACGGCGGCGTTCAGCGCGAGAATGTTGGTCTGGAACGCGATGCCCTCGATGATCCCGGTGATCTCGGCTATCTTCGACGAGCTGTCGCTGATGTCGGTCATGGTTTCCACGACCTGGCTCACCACCGCGCTGCCTTTGTGCGCGACGTCCGACGCACCGTTGGCCAGGGCGCTCGCCTGTTGCGCGCTCTCCGCGTTCTGACGCACGGTAGCGGTGAGCTGTTCCATGCTCGATGCCGTCTCCTGCAGCGACGCCGCCTGTTGCTCCGTGCGGGACGACAGGTCCTGGTTGCCGGACGCGATCTGGCTGGATCCCGTCGCGATGCTGTCCGCGGCGGTACGGACTTGCCCGATCAGCCGGACGAGGCTCGCCTGCATCTCGCCCATCGATGCCAGCACGCTTCCCTGCGGCGCGACCGCGGCGCCGTCCACGGTGCCGAGGTCGCCCGCCGCGACGCGGCGTGTGATGTCGCTCAGGGCGCCGGGTTCCGCGCCGAGTGCGCGCGTGATGCTGCGCGTGATCAGGAGCGCAGCAACGACGGCGGCGGCGACGGCGGCGAGACAGATGCCGATCAGCAGCGCGCGGTGTCTGTCGTACTGTTGCGCGGACGCCTGCTTGCTTTCGGCCGCCCGATTGCTTGCGAAGCCGGCGTAGGTGTCGGCTGCTGCGACGAGTTCCTTCAGTAGCGGCCGGCATTGATCGTCGATCATCGCGATCGCCTGGTCTCGCTGGCCGTGCAACGCGGCGTCGCCGATCGCGACGGCCACCGGGCCGTATCGCGACTCGATGCGGTTGATCTCGGCCACCAGCGCGCGGCCTTTCGCCGTCACGTCGGGGTTGGTGGCGATGGCTTCGTTCAGCTGGCGAAGCCGTGCCTGCACTTCGTCGTGCGCCTGCGTCATCGCAACGCGTTCGGCTTCGATATCGTCGGGCTTCGTCACGAGCACCAGATTACGGACGGCGACCGCGCGACGAAGTACCGCCGCACGAACTTTTTCGGTCAACTCCGCGCGCGCACGCGCACCGTCGACGTAGTTGGCGAAACTGTCGTTCGCATCCCCGAGCGCACCGAGTGCGATCACCGAAACCAGAACCACCAGCGCGGCCATCATGCCGAAGGTCAGCGCGAGTTTCGCTCGCACGGTCAATTGTCCGAAGCTCATGTTTAGTCTTCCCCTGTCGTTTGCCCTGGTCGAGCGGTTGTCGTTGTGCTTGTTATGAACGTCGGGTCGGGAAGGCATCGACATGCGTCGACGCTCATCCGCGTCCCGTCGTTGAAATCACGATCACGCAGGGACCGGTACCGGCTTCGATGTCTTCGCGTGCTGTTTCGCGAAGGATGAGCGCCGCCTGCCCGGTGCGATCCGCGAGATCGCTCCGGGCAATACATGCAAGCGGTGTGCCACATAAAGGGGACTGTCGGACAAGGCTTTGCGGGCAGCGCGGCAGCGAGACTGTCAACGCATCCGGACACGCGTGTCCGGCAATCCGACGCTAGCCGATGTCGAGGTTTGCCATGCGCGTGTACAGCGACTGGCGGCTGATGCCGAGCCGCTTCGCTGCTTCCGCGCGATTGTCGCCGGTGAGTCCGAGCGTGCGCAGGATCATCTCGCGCTCGACGGCGGCGAGTGCTTCCGACAGCGGACGATTGAGCATCGCGGCAGGCAGCAGCGCGTCGCGCGAAGGAACACCCGGTTCGTCGAGGAACGCGAGATCGCATCCGGTGACGACGGCGCCGGGCGCGAGCGCATTCACGCGCGCGATCGCGTTGCGCAGTTCGCGTACGTTGCCCGGCCACGCATACGCGATCAGGCGGCGCTCCGCCTGCACGGACAGCCGCTTCGTCGTAGTCGAGGCCGACGTCGTGTCGAGAAAATGGACGGCGAGCGGCAGGATGTCGGCCAGCCGCTCGCGCAGCGGCGGCAGATGAATGGGGATGACGTTGAGTCGGTAAAGCAGGTCTTCGCGAAACGTTCCGTTCGCGACCATGGTCCGCAGGTCCCGATGGGTTGCCGCAATCACGCGGACGTTCACCGAAATGGACCGGTTGACGCCGAGTGGGGTGACTTGCTGTTCCTGCAGCACCCGCAGCAGCTTGGCTTGCATGGAGGTCGCCATGTCGCCGACCTCATCCAGAAAAAGCGTGCCGCCATCGGCTTCGACGATTCGGCCGGTCCGGGCGGCCGTGGCGCCCGTGAAGGCACCTTTGCAATGGCCGAAAAGCTCGCTTTCGAGCAGCTCATGAGGAATCGCCGCGCAATTCACGGCAACGAACGGGCCGGCGCTACGCGACGACTCGACGTGGAGCACCCTGGCCGCGACTTCCTTGCCGGTTCCCGTTTCCCCGGTGATGAGAACGGTCGCGTCCGACGCTGCCGCGCGGCCGATACATTTCTGTACTTCGCGCATCGCCGCGCTGATGCCGAGCAAGCGCGGCTCCGCACCGACAGGTTCGTCGAACGCGTCGACGTTCGCCTGCGCATGGGGAGCGGCATCGGACAGAGGATGGGCCGCGAAGATCCGCTCGAGCAGGCTCGCGATATCGTCGCGGCCGACCGGCTTCGTCAGGTGGTCGAATGCGCCGAGGCGCATGGCGGCGATCGTGTTGCCGCTACGGGCATAGGCGGTCAGTACCACGACGGGGACCGTCGCGAGTCGAGGGACGCGCCGCAGTTTCGCGAGCACGGCAATGCCGTCCATGTCGGGCAACCGGATGTCGAGGAATATGCAGGCGGGTTGCAGACCTCGGTCGACGCGGGCGAGCGCGTGCTCGCCCGTGCCGGCGCATAGGGTTTCGTGACCCAGATCGGTCAGCGTTTCAGACAATCCTTCGCAGAAGGCATCGTCGTCGTCGATCAGCAGGATGGTCGCCATGGGATATCGATGACAAAGCAAGTAGTAGGGGTGGCGGCGTGACAGGCGTTGCCGCCGTGCGACGCTGCGATCTCTCGAACCAGGGTGAGACCGAGCCCGCAGCCGCCGGGCCGCGCGCTGACGAAGGGCTCGAAGATGCGCGCGCGCTCGGCTTCGGCAACGCCGGGGCCGTCGTCGGCGACTTCGAGCACGAAGCGTGCGCCGCATGGTGAAGCGCGGCGGCTGGCCTCGACGTGAACCTTGCCGCCCGGGCGAACGTGCGCCAGCGAATTGACGATCAGATTGTCGAGCGCACGACGCATCTGGGCAGGGTCGAATACGGGGCGATCGGTCGTGTCGCTGGCGGAGGCCGTCGGCATATTGCAGGCCACCGTCAGCGCGACATTCTTGCCGCGCGCGAGCTCGTCGTGTGTCTGCACGCTTTCCGAAAGCCACGTGGCCGGATCGACCGGCTCCAGGCGCGGCGTAACGGGCTGGGTGAGCGCCAGGAGCCTGGACACCTGGATTTCGATGCGCTCGATCTGGCCGAGTATCGAGCGCAGCGCCGATTGCTGCCGGCAGGCATCGCCGGCCAGCGCGTTCTCGGCTTTCAATCGCATCGCGCCAGCCGGATTGCGAATTTCATGCGCAACCTCGGCGGCCAGTGTGCCGAGCAGCGCGACACGATGTGCTTGCGCGAGGCGTATTTCCAGTTCGCTCGCTTGTTCGCGAGCATTGCGGGTACGCGCAGTACAGCGGTTGAATGCATGCGCGATCCGATCCAGTTCCGGCTCGCCCGGGCAGGGGATGCTGCCGGCGGAATCGGCGTCGTCGTTCGAGAGCGCCGTGTCGAGCCGCACGAGTTTGTCGCGCCATGCGCGCAGTGCGAAGGCGAGATACAGGGAAACGGCGAACAGAAGCGCCAGAACGACGGCAAACGTTGCTACGATGGCGTCGCCCTGACGGACCAACATCGATTGCGCGCGCACAAGGGTCCATGCATAGAGCCCGGCATGTCCGTTCACGGGGCACGCGATCGCGACGACTGCGTCGTGGTGCCTTCCCGCTATTTCGGCGGCGGAGCGCACGCCGGTGGACGCTGCCGAGAGCGCGCTCAGGATCAGCGGGGTTTCCGCTTCCGGAATGTCGCGCTTGATGCCGCTGCCGGGGTACGACGGAAACGCGTAAGCCAGAAATCCACCGGCACGCTCGGGCGCATTCGCCGACGGCGCGGAATGCAACGCGCCAGCGTGCCAGAAGCCCCCTTCGATACCCGCGGATGCGGCAAGGGCCGCGTTGAGTACGTCGCGCAACAGTTGAACGCTCGGCTCCGTCGCGTGAGGTAACGACAGCGTGTAGTGGGAAGCAATCGCGTCGCACGCGTCGCTCGCGCGCTGCCTGGCGGATGCGATCCGGTGGCCTTCGGTGCAACTGGCCATTAACCAGACGATTGCGACCAGCGATGCGCACAACGCCGCGGCAAGTGCCCTGAGTAGCGACAATTGCGTTGAAAACCTCGGTCTGACTAGCGGCATGGTCTTGCGTGGAACGGTGCTACGTCGGTGCTCATGGAAATGGTCTGCACAATGCAGGGCAATCGCGTTCGCGTCTGCGTCGACGTTCGGTCGAGAATAATGGGGTGGCCGTGGGGACGATGTGGCGGGCCATTCTTGTTTGAAGCATGCGATGTATGCGGTACGCACGCACTCGCATCGCTCGATTGGCAGGTTTTGTCAGACAACAGCTTCTGAAATGCGACACGTTCCGGCTGTGAAATCAATGTGTCAGGCCGGTTCGCGGTCGTATCCGGAAGTGATCCTTATTATCTGAATGGTACAGAAACGTTTTATTTTCGTCCTGTGCGCAATCGTTTGCGTATGTGCGCGATCAATAAAAAGCAATGCGGTCCCGCGTCCGCACCGGCACGCCGCGCGTGTGGAAGTTCCACCTCGGCAAGTTTGCGCGAGCAGCGTAGCGAACATTCGTCGACGCGAGCGGCGGTCGAGTCAATGGCGCCGATGATGGGCTGTACGGCGCAGACGCCGCTCGCATTGGGCAAACCAGGTTGATCATGGCGAGCGTGATGGCGTGACCACTGACGAACGCGAACGGCTGAAGGCCGTGGAGCGCAACGTTAATGGGACGAGGGAGTCTGTCGGTTCCATTTTTTCAGGCCGGCCTCGGTAAAGATCTCGTCAGGATGGAACATGCTCCGCGCATCCACCGGGACATGACGCCCTCCATTCTGCGGAATCCGAATCAACTCATGTGTTGATTTCCATCGAGAGGCTTCCCACTGCGCGCCAGATGGGGTGGTGAAATCTCGTGTTGACCGCCAGGGTTAAGTTTCTTTTAAGTCCGCCTTCGTATCTTGTGTTCAGGGCGCGTGAATGATGCAACTGCGTGAGGTCCAGTCCGCCCTACGGGAACAACAACGATCAGAGAAGGAGAATTCGACATGTCCACCCTGAACAGAAAGAAAGTAGCCTTCTGCGTGATGTCGGTCGCATTGCTGGTCTGCGGCACTGTGCCTGCCGGCTATGCGGTCGCGGCCGTCACCCAGGCAAAGGCCGTCAACCAGGATTTCACGAAACTGTCGCATGCCGGGAATCGGGCCATGATTGACGTCATGATTGCCCGATCTGCGCTCTTCGACGGCCATCCTGAGGCGGCCACCCATCTGCTGGCCGACGCCAAGACGGCCATGCAGGCGGCGAAGTCCGACAACTCGGCCTTCATGAAGGCCGAATCGACGCTGAGCGACGCCGCCGGTGCACACGCCAACACGGCTACGAGCAATCAGGCTACGGCATGGCTGCCGGTCGGCGGTGACATGACCGTACTGGATGACTTTACCGCCCAGCCGGTCAAGGCCAAGGCAGTCGCCAACGCCAACGCGGCCTTGAAGAAGGGGGACCGCGAAGGGGCGATCAAGGCGCTGAAACTTGCTGACGTCAATGTCGCCTATACCGTCGACGTCGTTCCACTCGACCAAACCGCCGAGCGTATCGATCAGGCGTCGGCACTGCTGAACGCGGGCAAGTATTACGAAGCAGGTGTCGTCCTGCACCACGTGCAGGACAGCCAGCGCTTCGATCAACTCGATATTAATGCCGTGCCGGCCACCCGCGGATAAACCATCGTGAGCGATACCTCCCATAGCCTGCTAACGTGGATTCTCATCGGCGGTGCGTCAGGCTGCTTTGCCGGGGTGGTCTGGCGTGGACGCCCGTACCAGATCATTCGCGATATCGTTCTGGGCGTCATGGGCGCATGCGTGGTCTCAGGTATTGCTCATGTCCTAGATTTATCGGTAGCCAACAGCGTGTTTCTCGACATTGTCACCTCCACGGCGGGTGCGCTCGTCGCACTCGCCGCAATGCGTCAATTGCGCAAGACCTAGTCTGACGCGCAAGCGGCTGATACGCTCGATACACCGATTGTCGTCGCGCGCCGCGCTGCAACCGACGATCGTCAGGCAACTGAGGATGTTACAGGGCGAGAATCCTGCATGCGCCTTCAAGTTCCCCTCCTAAAAGTACGCGCGCGGCGTTTGTAGAGGGGGCTCCGGCATTTTCTGCTGTGCGCCCCGCGGCATCGGAATCGCGCGTCCGGAGCCGCACGCAGATCGACGATGACGGTCCCACGCGATGGAGCACGGGGTTCCCAATGCCGTCGATCACGAGTTCCCTTCCGCAAGTTTGCATTTTGTCGTAAACAACTTGTATGGACCATTCATCATCGCCTCGGGAACCTCTATGAGAAATAGGTAAGGATCTAGCCGCCTGACTATCGGATTCGGGTTATTGACGGTCCTACCGGTGGCAATAGCCGTGACCGCGTTTTACGGACTGTGGCAATTGAACCATCAACTTGACGCTATTACGCGAGTAAGCAATACGGAAGCACGGTTGGCGAACCCACTATGCTCATCAATACAGGATCGCGCAATCGCCATCCGGAATCTGGCGTTGCTCACTGCCCAGCAAGATATGGCACAGGAAGCCGACCGCATTCCTTGCGCTCAACGCAGCGGTCGACGCGGCGCGTGCGGATGAGCAGGGACGAGGCGTCGCGGTTGTCGCAGGTGAAGTCCGAACCTTGGCACAACGAAGTGCGGTAGCGGCGAAGGAAATCAACGAGCTCATCGGAACATCGGTATCTCACGTCGCTGCGGGTTCAAATCCGGTTTCGAACGCTGGAGCGACAATGGAGGAGATCGTCCGATCGCAAGCGATCGATAAACGACGCCCCTCGGTCATCAAACGTGTAAGAACGCTCTGATATCCTTCGCCTCTCATTCTGGCTGACCAGGGGAGTAGTGACATGCGTTGGATAGTGCCTCTCGTACTGGCGATCGTATGTCCGTGTTCCGCGCTGGCTGATCCGGCCGCTTTTAACGCAGGGATAATCCGGCTCACGGGGGTGAACGAAGCTGCCCCTTTCAACACGGTGATCTTTTACCCTACGCGTGAGCGCGAGGTTCCGTGGCAAGCGGGCCCGTTCACTGTTGAGGCGACGCGCGATGCTTTGCCTGTACCGGATGGCCGTTTCCCCGTTGTATTGATTTCACATGGACGAGGCGGCGGTCCCTTCAGCCACCGTGAATTGGCCACAACTCTGGCTCGCGCCGGATTTATCGTCGTCTTGCCGACGCACGTTGGGGACGCTTCAGGCTATCCCCGAGCGCAGTCCCAAGCCCAGATTCTGATTGATCGCCCCCGGCAGGCAGAGGCCGCGCTCAATGCAGTCCTCGCGGATCCACGGTTTTCCGCGAGCGCCGATGTCGGCCGAATTGGCATGATCGGATACTCAGCCGGTGGCTACACTGCGCTGATTCTGGCCGGAGCGAAACCCGATTTTGCGTATGCCGGTGCGTACTGCGCAGATCACGATGATCCGGGATCGTGTCCGCGTCCAGCAACCAGCAATGGTGCGCACGGCACCCAAGGCAAAGCGGCCGTACCCGCTGACCTGGTAGCTTGGCAACCGCCCGTTGATCGCCGCCTGAAGGCCTTGGTGCTGATGGATCCGCTGGCGATGATGTTTGAGGCATCTGGCTTGTCCGCCGTGCGCGTACCGACGATGCTCTATCGACCGCGGGACGACAGCTATCTTGGTTCTGCGAGAAACGCTCTTGGAGTTGTGTCAGGCTTGCCCACACCGCCCGCAGTCCACATCGTGCCAGGCAACCACTTCGTTTTCATTGATCCTTGTCCGGCCTCGGTCGCCGCCAGTGCGGCACTGATCTGTCAGGATGCGCCCGGGATCGATCGTGTGGAGATTCATCGCCAGATCGACCATGAGGTCGTGGAGTTCCTACGCGCAAATCTATAAGTCATCCAGACTGAGCTGACCTGCTCCAGGGAAGCAACGCGGCGTGGTCGATGGCCGACCAAGCGGAAAGCCTGAAAGCGGCAGTGTCTATCTTCAAAGTCGACTAGTCGCCACGGCCGATTCCGTTGCCTTGGCTCATTCACGGAGGCTGAGGGGACCGCCGCCTCGCCCATGTGAAATCAATACAACGGGGAAGCGGCCATCCGGTACCGGCGAAGCATCGCGCGTCGCCTCAACGGTGACCGGGCCCGCTTGCCACGGAACCTCACGCTCACGCGTAAGGGTAAAAGATCACCGGATTGAAAGCGGCAGAGCCGGATTACCCCTGCGTTAAAAGCGGCCGAATCAGCCAGCGCGGAACGCGTACATACGATCGCCAGTACGAGAGGCACTATCCAACGCATGTCACTGCTCCTGGTCAGCCAGAATGAGAGGCGAAAGCTATTAGAGCGTTCTTGCGCGTTTGATGACCGAGGGGCGTCGTTTATCGATCGCTCACAGTTGACTTATTCGCGATGCTACGCACGTGCGGTCTCGTCGCGCTCTTGTTCTCGGGCGTGATGAACCAGCTGACTGCCACCTTGGGACTTGGCCAGATATAGTGCTTGATCTGCAGCTGCGAGCAGATCGGTGAGTGCAATCATCTCCGAATTCGATGTCGCCAGGCCAATGCTGACGGTTGCTTGAATTCGATGACCGTCGGCGCTGTGAACCATCCTGGCAAACTGGCTCGCAATGATTTCTCCGACTGTTTTCGCGCGATGGCTATCGTGGTCAGGCAGCAGGGCAGCAAATTCTTCACCGCCGATGCGCGCCAGAATCGTATTCGCGTCGGTACTGGCGCGAACCACGCTCGCGAACGACCTCAATACCTCGTCGCCGGCCTTGTGACCATAGCGATCGTTAATTCTCTTGAAGTGGTCGAGATCAAACGCAAGGAGCGTGACGGGGCGTCGACGTATTGCGCAATCGTCGATCACTCGCTCTCCCTCTTCAAAAAACAGCCTGCGATTTCCCAGGCGGGTCAAGTAATCCGTACGGGACTCTTGCAGGAGTTCGCCATGAACTTCCTCCCGGGTGAGCCGGAGTAGCGTCATCGGCAAAATGACGGAATAGAGGACACCCTCGTACATCGTGATTTTGCTCGAAATTGACAATGCTTGCGTCCCAAAAATCGAGACCAGCCATGGCAGGACAATGGCTCTGGCAGCGTAGAACAATGCATGGATTCCCGTCACCGCCACAGCGACGCGTCGAGATTGAACGGCCGGCATCGCGTCACGTCGTGTCAGTTCGAGGGTTGTCATTGCGGAAACGAGCGCGATGGGTATCGCGCTGGCATAGAGCCATACTGCGGCCTGCCAGCGCGCACCGGCCGCCGCCCATGTAAGCCCCATCAGGAGAAGCAGACCGATCGAGCTTGCGAGATGCCGCCGGCCGTTGAACATTGCCACAGCGTGCAAAACCGGGAGATAGCCGCCCAGAATCACGAGATTGCTTATAGCAGCGCCAGCGGAGCCCAGCAGTTCAAGCCGAAACGCAGCCACCGCGCAACCGACCCCTAGCGTCGCATAGCCGGCCGCCAGCATTCGCAGTTCGTTGCTGCGCTTGGGATGCGATACGTGCTCCCAATATGTCATGGCGGAACTGGCCAACAAGGTTCCGATCGCTAAAAGGTAGAGGGTAGCAAGATCGACTTTCATCGTCGTTATAAAGCACGTCGCCGCCACGACGAGGAAGAGGTTGCCGACAAACCTGCAATAACGGCAGATACTAACAATTCTTGAGAATAGACGGGGAAATGGCGATCCTTACGTTTCAAAAACTGTTCTGGCCTCCTGTTCTTGTAAGTTCAATCGCAGTACTTTGCGGCGCAGCCAACAGAACGTTGAGTCAAATTTGTGCCGCCAAGTTGCTTGACTGACCCTGAAACGGGTTGGATTCGCTTTCGGGGATGACGTTTCGATTCGATGGCCGGGAATTGGGTTCGTCTCGATCGAGGAGGGAACGGCGAAACCATCGCGCTGGCGTTGCCGGTGATCACGCCCGGTTCGACCCTATCCCCGGCACACCCGGTCGTGCTCCGGCCAGTAGGCCGTCTCGCCGCCGATACCGGCGACACGGTCGGCTGGCCGCTCGGCGTGATGTCGGCAAAGCGCATCGTGACCGACCGTCCGATGGCGCGAGTGACGCAGGAGTTGGGGCGGCGGAGTTACGCCTTCGGCGCGTATTGCATCTCGCCGTTGCCGAACGACCAGTCTTCGCGCGCGACGTCAACGAGGCTGATCCACACATCTTCCTTGCGCACGCCGGCCTTCGCGTGGATGCCGTCCGCAACGGCGCGGTAGAAGGCCTTCTTCACGTCGATCGTGCGCCCCGCGTTCCAGGTGACCTGGATAAACACGATGCCGGACGTGTAAGTCACGCCCAGATAACCGTCGGCCGGATAGACGAGCTCGTCCGGCGCATGGCGCGAAATGATCTGGAACTTGTCGTTCTCCGGGACGTTGGCGATCGTGGTCATCGCTTCGTAGACCGTGTCGCTGACAGCCTTGACGACTTCGGGCGATGCGTCTTTCGACAGATTGATTCGGACGAGGGGCATTTCATTCTCCGTGGACTGGTGTGCGATTGCGGTTGAGAGTAGGCTAGTGCAAAAGTTTCCACAAACGAATGTTTTTCATTGAAATGTTGACGAATCGGAATGATGATTGAAGAACTGAAATCGTTCATCGCGGTAGTCGACGCGGCTTCGCTGACCCGCGCGGCCGATCAGCTGTGCGTGTCGCAATCGACGATATCGAAGCGCATACAGCGGCTCGAGGAGGGGCTGGGCGCCACGTTGTTCGACAGAAACGCCAAGCCGCCGCGGCCGACGGCGCTTGCCAGCCGGGTCTACGAACAGGCCGTGCCGGTTCTGCGCGCGTTGAACCAGCTTCACGACATTGCCCGGGAAGATTCTCCGCCGTCGGGGACGCTGCGCTTCGGCTTGCCGCAGGCCGTCGCGGATATCGTGCTGTTCGACGCCGTCATGACCATGAAGGCGCGGTTTCCTGCGCTGGACGTGAGGTTGCTTACCGACTGGAGCGTCGGTTTGCAGCGCATGGTCGAAAACGGATCGCTCGACGTCGCGTTGCTGATGTTGCCGGCGGGGGCTTCGCTGCCGGAGGACTTCGGCTGCAGCCTCGTCACGAGATTCGATGTGAAGGTGGTGCAGAGCGCGTCGAAGCCGGTCGTGGATGCTCGCGCGACGGTGGAAGCGCTGTCCGCCCACGGGTGGATACTCAACCCTGACGGCTGCGGCTATCGCGCCGCGCTCGAGCGTGCGATGGCCAATCGGGGGCAGCGCTTTCGATTGAGCATCGACACCTATGGAACCGACATGCAACTCAGGCTCGTGGCCAGCGGGCTCGGGCTTGGCCTCGTGCCGACGGACGTGTTGCGCGCGAGCCCGTGGCGTTCGCAGCTCAGCGTCGTCGAGGTCGGCGGCTTTGCGCTGGCGCTGGACGTGTGGCTCGTGTTTCCGCGCGCGCTAGGCAATCTGCGGCGCGCGGTCGACGTGCTCGCGGAGTCGGTGGCGGCCTCCTTCGAGCAACAGGCCATTGGGCAGTAGCGACGCGCTGTGTCCGGAATCATTGCTTATCCGACATGGCGAGGGCGGCGAGCCGGGTGCCAGAATCGGCTGGCAGCCTACGCACAGGCCGATGCCGCACGAGTTCGATCAATCACCTGGAATCCTGACCACCATGCCCTATCTGCAACTGGACGTGAACGACCACTATTCGGTGGAAGCCAAGCAATTGCTCGCCGCCAGAATGAGCGAGACCTATGCGCGGATGATGTCGGTCGATATTCGGCGTATCAGCGTCGCGATCCGGGAACTGGGGCAAGGCGGTGTCTGGCGCATTGCCGAGGCGGGCAAAGCGCCGGTCCCGGTCGCCGTGATGATGCTGGATATCCGGCGGGGGCGCCCGCCCGAGCAGCGCATGGAAGTGGCGCAGGCGCTTTGCGCGCACTGCGTGGAGATTCTCGGCCTGCGTGAGGGCCGGCTCAATGTCGAATTCACGCAGCATTCCGGCGACGAGATGTACCACCCGGCGCTGGGCGGTTACAGCCCGGAGTGGGGCCCCGGCGAGCAATAGATCGTCCGCTTGCACGGCTCGCTGCCTGCAGACCTGCCGGTGGTCGGGCGCTCGGGGTTTGGGCAGGCAAGACCGCGCAAACCTCGCCTTTTGGTTCAACAAGTCCTAGTTCACGAGCGGCGCGACTCCCGAGGCTCGCTGGATGGTCTGCGGGGGTTGCCCGAACGCGCGCAGAAACGCCTGGCGCATGCGCTCGCGGTCGCCGAAGCCGGTTTCTCTCGCAATGATTTCGATCGGGTGGCGCGTCGTTTCCATCATCAGGCGCGCGGCTTCGACGCGCAGCCGCTCGACCGCCTTGGCGGGGGATTGCCCCGTCTCCTCCCGGAACACGCGGCTGAATTGGCGCGGGCTCAAACGTGCCGCCTCCGCCAGTCGTTCCACCGACAGATCGCTCGCCAGGTTTTCGCTCGCATAGGTCAGCGCCATTCGCACGCGGTCCGATCGCGCGTCCAGTTCCAGCAACGTCGAGAATTGCGACTGCCCGCCGCCGCGCCGTTGGTACAGCACGAGCTTGCGCGCGACCATGCGCGCCGTTTCCAGCCCGAAGTCGCTTTCGACGATCGCGAGCGCGAGATCCACCCCGGCGCTCATTCCGGCCGAAGTCCAGACCTGGCCGTCCACGACGAAGATGCGGTCTTCGTCGAGCTGCACGTCCGGATATTGTTTCCTGAAATCCCGCGCGTGATACCAGTGCGTCGTGGCCCGTTTCCCGTCGAGGAGGCCGGCGGCCGCGAGGACGAAGGCGCCCGTGCATATCGACGCAATGCGCCGCGAGTGGAAGGGCGCGCGACGCAGGAAGTCCACCAGCCTCGCCGACGGAAGCCGGCATTCGTTGTCGCCGGCGACGATCAGCGTGTCATAGCCGTCGTTGGCCAGTGGCTCGGTGTTGACCGAAAACCCCTGCGACGACACGACCGCTCCGCCGTGCTCGGACACGATCCGGAACTGGTACACCGCCTCGCCGCGGAGCAGATTCGCGTACTCGAACACGCTCGCCACCGCGAGCGCGAGCGACTGGAAATTTGGGTAAACAACGAGTCCTACGGTGTGCATGATGTCCGCCAGGTGGATGGCCTGATTAATTGAATCTAGCATAAAACGGACATCGCCGCGGGCTGCGGTGGCGCTTCACTCATGCCCTTGTGCGCGGCCGGATCCGGGGCTGCCGCGCTTTCGCCGGCATGCCCGTCGATGTCGTCGAGGCGCCGCCCGATGGCGTGGCGCAACGGATTGCGCGACCGTTTCGGGCATCGCGCGACGCGCGTTTCGTGTGGCCTTGATTCAATCAGGATGCCTATCTTCACCGGTTTTTCCGCTGTCTTTTTCCAGGGTCGTCCTGTCGGCCGTCTTCGGAGGAGGCAAGGCGCCGCGCGGCACCCCCTGCAGGGCCGATTTTGAGTAACCGGGCGTCACTTGCAAAGGACGAATCCGCAAGGTTTCCGGTCAATACACGGATGGCAGAAATCATTGCATCTATGACATTGAGGAAGAGCGTGGTCGAAACCAGAATTCATTCCACGAACCGACACCCGGTCGGCTCAATCCACGGAAAGGAAAAGACATGAGCACTTCTACGAAAGGCACCGCGCTGATCACCGGCGCATCGGCCGGCATCGGCGCCATTTACGCGGACCGCCTCGCCAAACGCGGCTACGACCTCATTCTGGTGGCGCGTAATCAGGATCGTCTGAATACGCTGGCGGGTCGCCTTACGGCCGAAACCGGCCGCTCGGTCGAGACCGTTGCCGCCGATCTGAACGACAAGGCCGCGCTCGCGAAGATCGAAGGCATTCTGCGCGAGGACAGCAGCATCACGATGCTGGTGAACAACGCGGGAATTGGCTCGGTCGCGTCGATTCTCAACGGCGACGTCGACACGATGGAGTCGATGATCAATCTGAACATCACCGCGCTCACCCGCCTGACTTACGCCGTCGCCCCGGTGTTCGCCGGCAAGGGCACGGGCACCATCGTCAACATCGGCTCCGTCGTTGGCATTGCGGTCGAACTGCTCAACGGCGTGTACAGCGCGTCGAAGTCGTACGTGCTGAGCTTCGGCCACGCCCTTCAGCGCGACCTGGCGGACAAGGGCGTGCGCGTGCAGACCGTGCTGCCCGCAGCGACGGCGACCGAGTTCTGGGAGGTGGCGGGCTATGCGAAACAGAAGGAAGCCGCCAGCACGATGACGGCCGACGACCTGGTGGATGCCGCGCTCGCGGGCCTCGATCAGGGCGAGCTCGTGACGATCCCGACGCTGCACGACGGCGACGGCTGGACGCAATGGGAAGCGGCCCGCCGCGCGCTTACGCCGAAATTCGCGAACGCCAAGGCCGCTCCGCGCTACGCGGCGGATGCCAAGGCCGGCGCTTGAACCGGCTCACTCATTTTTTCGGAAGGGTTTGATGATGAACATCCTCAAGATCGGTGCTGCCGTACTCGCCACGTCGGCCGCGTTTGCATTGCCGGTGGGCGCGTCGGCGCAGTCGCGCGGCAAGGTGCTGGTTGTCATGTCGAGCGCTCACGCGCTCGATCTGCGCGACGGCAAGACATATTCGACCGGTTATTACCTCAACGAATTCGTCGTGCCGTACCGCAAGCTCGTCGAGGCGGGCTACGAGCCGGTGATCGCCAATCCGAATGGCGACATGCCGGTGATGGACGCGAACTCGAACAACAAGCTGTTTTTCGGCGGAGACGATGCCGCGCGCGCGGATGCACTGAAATATGCGCAAGGTATCGCGCAACTGAAGCATCCGAAGACGCTCGCGTCCGTCGTCTCCGAGGGGACCGACGGTTATGTCGGCCTGTTTATCCCCGGCGGCCATGCGCCGATGGTCGACCTGCTCAAGGACCGGAATCTCGGCAAGATCCTGGTCAGCTTCCATGACAGCGGCCGTCCCACCGGGATCATCTGTCACGGGCCGATTGTGTTGTTGTCGACGCTGCACGATCCGGATGCCTTCGTTGCATCGATGACCGCCAACGACGGCAAGGCGAATGCCTTCGCGGCCGGCTGGCCGTATGCCGGTTACCGGATGACGGTCTTCTCGACGGGCGAGGAGCAGCAGCTCGAGGGGCCGAACGGGCTTGGCGGCAACGTGCCGTTCTATCCGGTGAACGCGTTGGCAGAAGCCGGCGCCCACGTCGACACGGTGGCGAACTGGCACGGCAATGTCGTCGTCGATCGCGAGCTGATCACGGGGCAGCAGCCGATGTCGGCGCCGGAATTCGGCGACGTCCTCGTGGCGAAACTGACGGCCCGCGCGAACTGAGTTCGTCGGTGACGGCAGCGGCCGGGCGTTATTGCGCCCGGCCGCTTCGATTTCGCTGCCGACTCGACATGGACCGGGCAGTGGGCGGCATTTGACACAGGCGAGCCGGTGACGATGGATCTCGGGTATCGCGGCGCCAGCGCGCGCGTCGTCATGTTCCGACGGATCCACGGGCGAATCGCCGCAGCGATATCTCGCAGCCGGTTGAGCGCGCATGATTCGGGGCGGCCTGCGGCTCGGCGACGTGATCGGGGCGCCCTTGCCGTCCCGGCGTCGAGGACGACTGCCCCGGACATCAGGGTTCTGGATTGATATCGCGCCGGCACGCGGCGATTTTGAAATGGCATACTACGACACCGATCTAGCGGGGCATGACGTTGCATTTCGGCAGATGATTGGCATCCTGCAGTGCACGCCCATCGCGCCATCGCTTTGGAAATTGGTACATGAGCACTGGCCCGGCAGCACAGCCTCTCGACAAACTGGAAAGGAGCGACGACGAGTCGGCTCGTTCCCGCTCGGTTTGGCTTGCCAACGAGTTTCGGGCCAGCTACGGATGGCTGAAGGCGAAGCTGCTGCGGCGTGTCGGATCGCCGGCCGATGCCGAGGATCTGGCGTCGTCGTCGTTCGAGGCGCTTGCCGGCGTCGATGACCCGCCGGGTATTCGCGAGCCTCGAGCGTGGCTGACCGTCATCGCCCAGCGTCTCGCCTTCGAGATGTGGCGCCGCCGGGATCTCGAGCGCGCGTATCATGAGGCGCTCCTCAATGCCGAGGAACCCCTCGCGCCGTCCGCCGAATCGATCGTCGAGATTTCCCAGGCATTGTTCCTGATCGATCAGGCGCTCGATGGATTGCCTCCGAAAGCGAGAAGTGCCTTTATCTACAGCCAGATCGACGGCCTCACTTATTCCGAGATTGCCGCTCGACTCGGCGTCTCGACAAGCATGGTTCGCAAATACATCGCCCAGGCGCTTACCCGATGCTTTCTGATCAGTTGAATGCCGCGCGCGGCGCCGGCACGGTCGATTCGTGCGCGGAGGAAGCCATTCAGTGGGAGGTCCGGTTGCGTGCCGAGGACGCCACGCAGCAGGATCGCGATGGCTTCGAGGCATGGCGCCGCGCCGATCCCGCGCACGAAGCGGCGTGGATACGGCTCCAGGAAGGGCTGGCACGGTTTGCGTCGCTGCGGAACGCACCCGGCACGGCGGTGCGAAGCGCGCTGAACGAGCCGTCCCGTGCGCGGCGCCGCATGTTGAAGGCGGGCGCCGGGGTGGGCGCGCTGGCGCTGGCCGCGATCGGGACGCGAGAACTGGTCCGGGCCTATTCGCTCGACGCCGATTATCACAATGGCGATCTGACGCCGCAGGCCGTGGCGCTGAAAGACGGAACGCCGATCGTCCTCGGGGCATCGGCGCGTGTTTATTGGACGCGGGACGGCGCGCGCGGCGACGTCTATCTTGCGTCCGGCCAGATCCTGTCGAGTCCCGCCACGACGAACCGCTCGCCGTTCGCCGTGAGGACGCGGGACGGGACGGCAATCACGAGCCGCGCCCGCCTGAGCGTCGATGCATTGCGTTATCACACCGTGGTCGCGGTGCAGGGCGGCGATGCAACCCTTGCGACGCCGCGCGGCGGTAGCGTCCGCATCGCCGATGGTTCGGTCTGGTCGCTATCGCCGGGGCGCATTGCCCGCATGCCGGAGACGGCCGCCGACATCTTCGCCTGGAGCCGCGGCACGCTCGTCGTCCTGGATCGGCCGCTGCCTGACATCCTCGAGACGCTGGGCCGCTACTACGGCGGCTATATCCGGTTTCCGCAGACCGCGCTCGCTCGCCGGGTCAGCGGCGTGTTCCCGCTCAACGACGCCGAGGCGGCGCTGCACCAGCTCGCCAACGGCCTGGGACTCTCCCTGGCCGTGTATGGCAAGGTTCTGGCCGTCGCCTCCGAGGCTTGACGCCGCGCCCCGTTCAGCCGGGGCGCGAAAAAAATTTTTCTTTCCCGGTGTCACTTTTCCCGCTTCGTTGCACAAGGTGAATGAAGGCGTCCGAATGCCTGCGACGCTTACCTTGTCCCGAAGGGGGGAACTGTGATCGACCATATCGACAAGGCCATCCTGACAGTCCTGCAAGAGGACAGCACGCTTTCAGTGGCGGAAATCGCCGATCGCGTGCATTTGTCGACGACGCCTTGCTGGCGCCGCATACAGAAGCTCGAGCAGGACGGCGTCATCGCCCGCCGGGTTGCTCTGCTCGACGCCGACAAGCTCAATGTCGGCGTGACCGTGCTCGTCGAAATCAGGACTGCGCAGCATACCGCGGCCTGGCTCAAACGCTTCTGCGACGTGGTCGCCGACATCCCCGAGGTGATCGAGGTGTACCGCATGAGCGGTCATATCGACTACCTGCTGAAGGTGGTCGTTCCGCACATTGCCGGGTATGACGGCGTGTACAAGCGCTTGATCAGCGAGCTGGAAATTTTCGATGTGAGTTCGAGTTTCTCGATGGAGACCATCAAGCATACGACGAGGTTGCCCCTCGATTACGTTTGCTGATTTTCTTGTCTGCGGATTCCGCCTGCTGGATTGAATTTTCAAGGACGGCGCGGTCGGTGGGAATAAAAAACCGGAAATGGCGCGAACGACGAATTCTTTCAAAAAAGTATTCCGGGCAGGATCGCTAGACTTTTTCATGTGGATGAGGAGCCGGCAAGCCTGCCGGGGCCGGCGGCCTCGAGCGAAGCCGGGAGTGAAGGGGGAAGGCATGCCGTTGCGGTTGGCCGCTGCTTCCCGACTTCTCGATCGTGTGGGACAAGACAGGCGTTTTGCCGAAATACAACCGACTAGGGATGGGTGCATCGTGGGGATCAAGTTCGACGGCAAGGGTATGGCCCGCAACGTTGCGGCAATGGCGATCGCAATGGCGGTTGCCCAGACTTTCATGGTGTCCGCGGCGTATGCGCAGCAGGCGGAACAACACACCTATCATCTGCCGAGCGGTCCGCTGGATCGCACGTTGGTGGAGATCGCCCGGGTCGCGCAGCTTCCGTTGAGCTATGACGCGTCATTGGTGCAGTCGCTCAAATCGGCGCCGGTGGACGGCACGTATTCGGCCGAGGCCGCGATCCGCAAGGCGTTGCAGGGCACGGGCCTCGACCTGGTTCCGACGGCGAACGGCGGTTACACGCTGGCTCACGTCAAGGCGGATGCCAAGGGGGTTTCGTCGGCGCCGGCCGCTGCCGCAGCCGCAGCCGCGGCGACCACGGCGCAGGTGGACACCACCTTGCCCCTCATCAGCGTGGCGGCCAGCCGGGATTCAGGCGGTACCGGCTTCGTCGCGGAATCGTCCTCCACCTATGCGCGCTCGGATGTGCCGCTGAGCGAGACGCCGAAATCGGTCAGCGTCATCAATGCCGCGGTGATCCAGAGCCAGGGTGCTCAGTCGCTCTCCGATGTGCTGAGGAATGCTTCCGGTGTCGTCACGCGGCCGGGGCCGCTGGGCGTGCCGAGTTACACGATTCGCGGGTTTGTAGCGCAAAACCTCACGTCGGATGGATTGTCGACTGTCGGGACGGCCCCTAACGTTACGCCGACGATCGCCATCTCGAGCGTGGAAGTGGTCAAGGGACCCTCGGCCATCGTGAATGGCAACAGTCCGCCGGGAGGCGTCATCAATCTCGTCAAGAAGACGCCGCAGGCCGATCCGTTTCATGAAATCCAGGTGGGCTACGGATCGTACGGCGACACCCAGATCGCGCTGGACAGCACGGGCGCGATCACCGCCGACAAGAAACTCCGGTATCGCTTCATCATCTCGGGTGAACGGGTCGGCCAGAATTCGATGGGATATGACGGCAAGAGAAATTTCTACTTTGCGCCGACTGTGCAATGGAAGGACTCGACCACGGATGTGACGGTCGGCTATGAGCGCACGGTCTACCGCGAGCCGGTTCCCCAGTTCACGCTCGGCCATGCTGCCGGCGATATCTATCGAAACTATATCGACAAGCCGCTTGGCACGCCGTCCGACCATTTCGGCGCGCAAACGGACAATATTTTCATTCATCTCGAACAAAAGCTCGGCTCGGCGCTGACCTTCGTGAGCAAGGGTTCCTATACGCGGACCCAACAAACGCAGCAAGCCTGGACTACGGCCACGCCGCTCTCGGCGACCAACGGCGTGTTGTTCCACAATTTCGATTCGCTCTCGGATTTCTACAGTTGGAGCTTCCAGAACTACCTGCGCGCCAAGTTCAATGTCGGCGCTGCGAAAAATACGGTGATTGCTGGCTGGGACGTTCTTCGCTACAGCCAGCATCAGTTTGACACCACGACATCGAAATTCATTTCCATTCCGAATGTCTTCGGCTCATTTACGCTTCCGTCTTCCGACACGGGAAACCTGATGCCGAATGGGACTACCTACTTCACCCAAACCGGCTTGTATCTACAAGATCAGTTCTCCTACAAGAATTTCCATGCACTCGCGTCCGTGCGCCGGGATACCTATCTGACACATGCGACCTACGCCGGTAACCCACCCCCGGGAAACCATCAGAATGCGTATAGCCCGAGCCTCGGCCTGCTCTACGAACTGACGTCCGAGGTTGCCGCCTACGCCAGCTACAACCGTGGCTTTCAGCCGGGCACGGCGCTTGAATTCGGCGGCGGCGTGCTCCCCCCGCAAACCAGCCAGCAGGTCGAAGTGGGCATGAAGTTCAACCTGCTGGACGACAAGCTGGCCATCACGACCTCGGCTTACCGCACCTCGTTCAGCAATTACAACGTTGCCGACCCGGCCCATCGCGGCTTCTATCTTCCCGCCGGCGGCGCAGTGAGTCGCGGATTCGAAGCGGAGATCAGCGGCCAGCCGCTTCCCGGCGTCAACCTGATCGGTAGCTACACGTACAACGACTTCGTGCAGCCGCCGAACAGCAAGCTGGCGGTGAACCTGCCCAAGAACAGCGCCAGCCTGTGGGCGACCTACAACTTCCGCTCCGAGAAGCTCCAGGGTTTCGGTGTCGGCGCGGGGTTGTTCTTCGCGAGTGGGCAGTACATCGGCACGGGCTCGGCGTATCGCATCCCCAGCCAGGTGGAGACGGATCTCGGCGTGTTCTATCGGAAGAAGGGTTACGGCCTGAATCTTTCGGTCAAGAACGTATTCAATCGCAAGCTCTACTACAGCAGCACGACGCCCTCCTTGATCCCGATGGGACCGGAGCGGACCGTCATGCTCACCGGTACCTATGATTTCTGACACCCTCGAGACTCGGCCGTGGAGCGGCGGCATGTCGAATCCTGAGCGCATCACTCATTCGCGGGCGCGATGGCGGCGCGCGGCGATCGGGGGCGCGGTCGTGCTGGCGCACGCACTGGGGCTGTATCTGATCGTTCATCGCAGCGTGGACCTGATCAGGCTGGAGGCCGACCGGGCCTCCGGTGCGTCGGTTCAGGTCAGGCTCGTTGCCGCGCCGACACCCGAGCCCGTCGCGCGGCCGGAACCGAAGCCCAAGCAGGAGCCTCAGCGGAAGCCGGAACCCAAGCCCGTCGAAAAGACCGTGGTGCGGAAGACGGCACCCTTGCTTTCCTCGGAGGCTCCTGCTGCCCGGACCGTCGCGCCAGCCAAGACCGAGCCCGTCAAACCGGTCGAGCCGGCGCCGCCGGCGCCGCCGGTACCGGTGCCCAGCGCGGTCGCGCCCTCCGCAGCGACACCGCCCGCACCCGCGCCGGGCCCCCAACTGCTCGATAGCCCGAAGCAGATCAGCAGCGCGGAGCTCAAGCAGCTCGGTTGCCGTATCCCGCGGCCGGACTATCCGCCGAAGGCCCGGCGGCTGGAGCAGCAAGGCACGGTGGTGGTGAGGCTGAACATCGGCGTGGACGGTGTGGTGAAGACGGCGCGGGTTGCGCAAAGCAGCGGCTACCCGCTGCTGGATGCGGCCGCGCTGGCGGCGATCGAAGCCGGCCATTGCCAGCCCTACACGACCGCCGGTATTGCCCGTGCCGTAGAGGCCGAGCAGCCGATCGCCTTCAACCTGAATGATTGACCTGGAATCTACGGAGCAAAAAATGGAACAGTACGGCATCGCCAACGTCTGGCAGCAGGGCGACTTCATCACCCGGTTCATCTTCGTCTTTCTTCTCGGCATGTCGATCGTGTCGTGGTTCGTCATCGTGACCAAGGGCCTGGCGAATCGACGTCTCGAGGTCATGGGCAAGCGTGCGCAGACGCGCTTCTGGTCCACGCCGTCGCTCGATGACGGCATCGAGGCGCTGGGCGACGGCACCGACAATCCGTATCGTGCCGTGGCCCTTGCCGGCCGCGAGGCGAACGACCAGCAGGCCGGCGGCGACGCGTCGCTGCAAGGCAGCCTCAGCAGCAGCGAATGGGTGGCGCGCGGCCTGCGCAACGCGTTCGACGACGAGGTTGCCCGCCTGCAGAACGGCCTGGCCATTCTCGGGTCGATCGGCAGTACCGCGCCGTTCGTCGGCCTGTTCGGGACCGTGTGGGGCATCTATCACGCACTGATGGCCATCGGCGTGTCGGGACAGGCCAGCCTCGATCATGTCGCGGGCCCGGTCGGCGAGTCGCTGATCATGACGGCGATCGGCCTGTTCGTGGCGATCCCCGCCGTGCTCGGATTCAACTACGTCAATCGAGGCAACAAGCGGGTGAGCCATCGGCTGAACCGGTTCGTGCACGAGTTGCACGTGTACTTCGTGACGGGCGCCAAGGCCCGCTGCGACGTTCGCCCGGTGCCCGCGGCGCCGGCGACGAGCAAGCGCGTCAACGCCGCCGCCTGACCGGGAGCCTATCGTGTCGATTCTCATGGATGGCAACAACGACGAAGGCGTGATGAACGACATCAACATGACGCCATTGATCGACGTCATGTTGGTTCTGCTGATCATTTTCATCGTGACGCTGCCGGTCATCAACAAGGCGGTGAAGGTCGATCTGCCCAAGGCCGCGGCCCAACCCGCCCAGTCGAAAACGCAGGACATCGACCTGTCGATCACGGCTGACAAGACCGTGCTGTGGAACAAGGATGTAGTCGACGATGCGGCGCTGAAGCTGCGTGTCGAGGCGGCGTCGAAGCAGGGCGATCCACCGGCCGTCAACATCAATGCCGACGAGCACGTCGAATACGGGAAGGTCGCCACGATACTCGCGGCGTTGCAGGGCGGCGGGCTGAACAAGATCAATTTCGTCATGCAACCGGACAAGGGACAGCAATGATCAGGAATCGGGCATTCCCGACGGATCGCGCAGAGGATCGGGATGCCAGACGTCACTTTCCTTCCGTCTGGAAGTTGATCACGCCGTACTGGACCACCAGGGAGGGCATGCTGTCGGCATTGATGCTCGCCTACGTGCTTGGGGCGGGCTGGAGCCACACCTATATCGCCGTGTGGCTCAACCGATGGACCGGCACGTTCTACGACGCCGTGGGATCCGGGAGGTTTCAGGCGCTGCCGAACCTGCTGTTGCAGTTCCTGCTGGTGTCCATGGCCGCCGCCGCGCTGACGGTGTCCACGGTGGTGATGCAATCGATCGTCGAGATTCGCTGGCGGCGATGGCTGACGACCTGGCTGGCCGATCAGTGGCTGGCCCGCCATACCTACTACCGCATCGAGCGCGACCGCGCGCTCGAGAACATCGATCAGCGTATCGCGGAGGATGCGAAGCAGTTCGTCAAGGACACCTTGCAGCTGTCGATGGGCGTGCTTCAGGTGCCGGTGAGCATCGTGAGCTTCAGCGTGATCCTGTGGTCGATCGGCCATTCCCTGGATCTCGATATCGGTGGACACACGTACAGCATCCACGGATACCTGGTCTATGCCGTCTTTCTCTATCAAGGCCTGTTTTTCTGGGCCACGCACCTGCTCGGCCGACGCTTGATCACCCTCAATGCCAAGCAGAACCGCGTGGAGGGCGACTTCCGCGTGCTGACGGTGCGGGTGCGCGAATTCGCCGAGCAGATCGCCTTCTTCGATGGAAGCGGCGCGGAAGGCAAGCGATTGAACGGGGCTTTTCGCCAGGTCGTTTCGAATCTTTATGCGCTGCTTTGGGTCAACACGCGGGTCTCGCTGTTTACCAACATCGTCGGGCAATTCAGCTCGGTGGTGCCCGTGGTGCCCACGTTGCTGGTATTGCCGCAACTGATAACGGGGGGGCTGACGCTGGGTGGGCTGATGCAATCGAACGCAGCATTCAGTTCCGTGTCCAGTTCCCTGGCGTTCTTTCCGCAGGCCTATCTGGGATTCACCGCGTGGCGCGCCGAAGCGAACCGGCTTCGGGAATTTCTCTACGTGAACGCGCTGGATTCGCGGGGAAACGTCGTGTTGACCGCCGGCGAGCGCGGAGCCGTAGGCGCCCACGGGTTGGTTCTGCGCGACGCAGCCGGCGCGGAGATTGCCCGCGTGCCCGACTTCTCGCTCGCACCCGGTTCGCGCTGTCTGATCCGCGGGCGCTCCGGAAGCGGGAAAAGCACGCTGCTCAGAGCGCTCGCGGGCCTCTGGCCCTACGGCGAGGGAATCGTCACCTGCGGTGCCGAAGGAACGATGTTCGTTCCGCAGCGCAGCTACATTCCCGTCGGCACGTTGAAGGCGGCGATCGCGTATCCGCACGAGGAATCGACGTACACCGACGGCCAATGCGCGGACGTCCTGCGCGCATGCGGCCTCGATGCGCACGTTGCATCGATGCTGGACGCCGATCGCTGGAGCGACCGGCTTTCCGGCGGAGAGCAGCAGCGGGTGGCGTTCGCACGCGTGTTGCTGGCCCGCCCGACCACGATATTTCTCGATGAATGCACGTCGGCGCTCGACACCGAGAGCGAGCGAACGCTCTACCAACTGCTGATCGACCGGCTACCTCAGGCCACGATCCTCAGCGTCGCGCATCGACAGGCGTTGCTGGCCTTTCATCAGCAGACCCTCGACTTTTCGCCGGAACGGGCATCCGCGGTCGCGGCCGGCCTGACCGGCCCGGCTTCGTCTGCCTGCCCGGCATGACACCGTGATCCCGTCAGGACGCTTGCACCTCACCGGGGGCAAGCTCCGACAAAACCGAACTGATGGACAGGAACGTGAAATGAGCGATTTGAAAAGTGTGACCGCCGCGAGCTTCGAGGCCGACGTGATGATGAACAGCCGTCCGGTGCTGGTCGACTTCTGGGCCGAATGGTGCGGGCCGTGCAAGGCGCTGGCGCCGACGCTCGAGAAGGTGGCGCGGAACTTCGACGGCAAGGTCGACATCGTCAAGGTCAACGTCGACGAGCATCCGTCCTTGCGCGAGCGTTTCGGTGTGCGTGGCATTCCCGCCCTGGTGCTCATGAACGGCGGCCACGAGGCGGGCCGCATCGTGGGCCCCCGGTCGGCCACGCAACTGGCGAGTTATCTCGATGCGCACCTGGGAACCGTCACGCAGCTGGCCAGGCCCGAAGTGACGCTTCGCGCGTTCGGCGGTGATCCGCAGGTGAAAGCGGCGCGCATCGCACGGTTGCGCGATTATCTGGATCACAAGCAAGCCGCTCTGGACACCCCCATGTGGCCGGACAAGATCAGCGGCGCACTGGAATTCGTCGCCGACTCGCATGATCCGGACGAGTGCGCATCCGTGTTGGGCATGCCGACCGATGTGGTCGAGGCAGTGACGGTCCTGTCGAGCTATCGAGGCACCCATTTCAAGGCGGCGCTGTTCGTGGCGGACTGGCTGGAAAGGGTGCCGGTCGGCGCGAATCTCTCGACGCTGCCCGGCCGGCTGCTGGTGTCGATCCTGTCGAGCCGGATCGTCTCGGACACGCTGGAGGGAGAATCGAGGTTGCTGGCGATTCGTGACGAGCTGGTTTCGCTGCACGCGGCGGAAACGGACGGCGCTCCTGTGGCGGACGCGAACTGGGCGGACGTCCGACAGGCATCCAGGGCGGCGGCGGCCGAACTCGGCGACGGGAGTGCTGCCGTGGCCGCCGAGGTGCTGGAGGCCGCTTCGTCGTCGTTGGCCCGGAATCCGGACGTCTTGAAGGAATTCGTCTTTTCACTTTGCAGCTCCGTGCGGAAATGGCTTCAGGTCAAATGCAACTGGGGCGCGCAGGACGATGCGCGCTTGAATCAATTGGCGGAAGGTGTCTTCAAGCAGGCAATCGACGCCGGTGTCGAGCCGCCGCGGGGCAGCGCGCTGATGGAGCGGGCGGCGGAGGTCGATCCTCAACTCGTGGGGCGTTTCCTGTCCTATTACGAGGACGGCCATCTTGCCGCGGCCGAGCGGGGCAGCGCGATCGGCGACATGCTGATCGCGCTCACCGGGCAGACCGCCTGACGCATTCGACGACACGATGCCGCATGGCGGAGGAGCAGGCTGATGCAATCGAGCAGTACGCAGTTGCAAACCGTTGCCGCTGAACTGGCGAGTTCGGCGGAGCGTGTGATCGCGTTCGCGCGGCAGGCGGGTGCCGAGGGGACGCGCGTGGAGATCGAGGCCGCCGAATCGAGCGCCGTGACCGTGACGAACCGGGTACAGACGGAACGCAGTTTTTGCGGCACCCTGGAGATGACGGTGACGGTATTGCGCGACGGAAAACGCGCTTTCGCGAAATCGTCGGACCTGTCGGACGACGGGCTGAAAAAGATCGTTCGCGCGGCGATCGAGAGTACCGCCGCAACCGAGCCCGATCCCGCGGCCGGATTCGCCGATTCGAGCCAGTTGGCCAGGGACTTTCCCGATCTCGATCTCCATCACCCGCTGGATTGGTCGCTCGACGATATCGGTGCCCATGCGCAACGCGCCGAGGATGCGGCGTTCGCACATGACCCGTCGATCAAGGCGTCGAAGGGCGTGACGGTGAGAACGATGTCGGGCACGTCGTTGCTGGCCACGTCGGCGGGGTTCCATGCGACGGCGCCGTGGTCCGTCCATTCGATCGCATGTGCGCCCGTCGCGTTCGGCACCGGCGAGAAGCAGATCGGTTTCTGGGGCCATGCAAGTCGCGCATTCGACGATCTCGCGAAACCGGAGGAGGTCGGGGCGCTGGCCGCCAGGCGAGCCATCGACGCGCTCGGCGCGACGCAAGTCCCCACGCAGCAATGCCCGGTTTTGTTCGAGCCGTCGGCGTCGCTGGGGCTGCTGGCCGAACTGGTGTCCTCGGCATCGGGGGATGCGCTGTACCGGAGCGGATCGTTCCTGAAGGATGACATCGACGCGCCGTTGTTTCCGCCGCATGTCCAGCTTGACGAGGATCCATTCGTCAGGCGCGGGATGGCCAGCCGCTGCTTCGACAGCGACGGCATTCCGGGCGGGCGCCGCAAGGTGGTGGAGGACGGCCGCCTGCGCGGGCTGTTTCTCGGACTTTATGCGGCGCGCCGCTTGAACCTGACGCCCACCGGCAACGGCTACGGGCCTCACAACCTCGACATGCGCAGTACACGGACCCAGCCCGGCGACGACTTCGCCGCGATGCTGAGGAAGCTGCATCGCGGACTTCTGGTCACGGAGATGGTCGGCGGCGGCGTGAACCGCCTGACCGGCGATTTCTCCCGCGGCGCCAAGGGGTTCTGGGTGGAAGACGGCGAGATCCGCTTCCCGGTGAGCGGTATCACGATAGCGTCGAATCTCCGCCGGATGTTCGGCGGACTACAGGCGATCGGCAGCGACGCGTTGACGAGGGGATGGGCGACCTCCGGATCGTGGCTGATCGATGCAATGAAGATCGGGGGAGCTTGAAACATGAGTGACATGAAGCAGCGGCAGGTATTGCGGCCTGCCCGCGAGGAGATCCGCACGCTGGCGCGGCACGCGCTGCTGGACCGGCATGGCATCGACGAAACGGCGCTTTTTTCCGCGATGGGCATCGCCCTCGGCCAGCGATGGGACTTTGCGGATGTCTTCCTCAAGGAAACGACCGCGGAATCCTGGTCGCTGGAAGGCGGGGCCGTGCGCGCGAGTTCGTATCGTTGCGATAGCGGCTTCGGACTGCGCGTGTTGAAGGGAGAGCAGGCGACGCTGGCGAGTTCGCAACGCATCGACGCGATGGCGCTCCGGCATGTTGCGTCGCGACTTAGCGAAACCGGAAGCGGCATGTCGCGTGACGGCTCGGCAGCGATGCAGCGCAGGCCGGTTGCAACGGCACGATCGTTCTACGACCCGGCTCATCCGTTGCGGACGACGGAGGGAGCGGACAAGATCGCGCTGCTGAAGACGCTCGACGAGATCGCCCGGGCCGCCGACCCGCGCGTGATCGAAGTGCATGCCGTGCTGAGCGCCGTGCATGAAACGATCTGGATCGCGCGATGCGACGGCCTGAGTGGCGGCGACGTGCGTCCGCAACTGGCCTTGTGGATCAACGTGCGCGTCAGGTCCGGCGCGCGCGTGGAGAGCGCGAGCGGAGGGATCGGCGGGCGCTATGGCATCCGGACGTGGGATGACGACGAACTTCGTACCTTCGTGCGGGAGCGTGTGACGGCCGCCCTCACGAAGCTGCAGGCGCGGCCGGCGCCGGCCGGAAAAATGACGGTGGTGGTCGGCCCGGGCTGGAATGGCGTCTTGCTGCACGAAGCGGTCGGCCATGGACTGGAAGCCGACGGCGTGCGCCGCGGGACGTCCGCCTTCGCGGGACGCCTCGGCGAAAAGGTGGCGTCCGGGAACGTGACCATCGTCGACGACGGAACGCTCCAGGGGGGCCGCGGTTCCTTGAATATCGACGACGAAGGGTGCGCGACGCGGCGCACGACCTTGATCGAGAACGGCGTGCTGCGCGCGTACATGCAGGATGCGCTGAGCGCGAGGTTGATGGGAATGGAGCCGACCGGAAACGGCCGCCGCGAGGGTTACGCGTCGCCGCCCATGCCGCGCATGACGAACACGTTCATGCTGAACGGGGACCACGAGCCGCAGGAAATCATCGAGTCGGTACGCAACGGTATCTACGTGTCGGGTCTCGAGGGCGGGCAGGTCGACATCACGAGCGGTCAGTTCGTCTTCGAGGCATCCGAGGCCTACCTGATCGAAAACGGCAGGATCACCGCGCCGGTCAAGGGCGCGACGATCGCGGGCCACGGCCCCGATACCATCCGGAACATCAGCCTGGTCGGCAACGATCTCGCCTGCGATCCCGGCAGGGCGACGTGCAGCAAGGCGGGGCAGTCGATCCCGGTGGGCGTGGGCCAACCGACCGTGAGGGTGGATGAAATGACCGTCGGAGGCACCGCATAGTCATGGCCGTCGAGGCGGCGCATTGCCGGTGGAATGGAACGTGAATAAATGGGCTCATCGTCTCAGTCAGTCCAGCCGCACGCAACGCGAGGCGAAAACGGAACTGCTGCCCTTGCCGAGGCCGATACGCGATGCCTTGTCGCTGGAGTATCACCTTCAGCTCGAAGCGCTGCATGCCGGGGTGGGGTCGCTTGTCGCGCTTCAGGTCCTGATGAGGACCGTGATCGCCACGGGCATCCTGTGCGAATACGGCTACGGGGATGTCGAGGACGCTTCGTACAAGGACCTGGAAAAGATCGCGAACCACGCGTTTTCCTCGGGTTGCCAAGGGCATTTCCATTTCGACGGCGACGCATTCCATCTGTTCGCGAGGGTGCTGACAACGCATGATTTGCAGCTGGAAGTCGCCCCCGTCAAGGTGATCGACGAAGTCGCGAAGCGCCTGGAGCGATACTGCACGGCGACCCGGTGATCGGGTTCCGAAGAATCGGCCGGTGCGGCGCGCGCAACGCGCCTTCGCCCGCAGCGCGCGCTATCCGCGCCCCACGAACGGCATCGCGGTCGCCATGATCGTCATGTTCAGGATGTTCGTGTCGAGCGGCAGGTTCGCCATCTGGACGACTGCGTTCGCGACATGCGCGACGTCCATCCGCGCCTCGGGCGCGAGGCTGCCGTCCGCTTGCGGGACGCCTTGCGTCATCCGTTCCGTGAGCGAGGTCGCCGCGTTGCCGATGTCGATCTGGCCGCATGCGATGTTGTACCGGCGGCCGTCCAGCGCCAGCGATTTGGTGATCCCGGTCACCGCATGCTTGGTGGCCGTGTACGCGATCGTATCGGGGCGCGGCGCGTGCGCCGAGATCGAGCCGTTGTTGATGATCCGGCCGCCTTGCGGCGTCTGCGCTTTCATCACGCGCCACGCGGCCCGTGCGCACAGAAAGACGCCGGTCAGGTTCGTCGCGACGACGCTGTTCCACACGTCGAGGTCGTATTCGTCGAGCGACACGACCGGGGCGTTGCGTCCGGCATTGTTGAACAGGACGTCGAGCCGGCCGAATTGCTGCGCGATCTGCGCGAACGCGCGGTCGACCGACGCCTCGTCGGTGACGTCGGCGGGAAACGCGTGCGCGTCGCCGCTGGCGGCGCGGATGGTGTCCTGCGTTTCTCGCAACGAGGCCTCCGTGCGCCCGAGCAGCGCGACGGTGAAGCCGGCCTGCGCGAGCGCGATTGCTGCTGCCCGACCGATGCCGGAGCCGGCGCCCGTAACGGCGGCGAATTTCTTCGAGACAGACATGGCTTGATTTCCTGCGGGTTGAGTGAGGAACGAGGCGGGCGAGGTTCGATGTCGTCAGCCCTTCGGCAATGTAGTCGAAATGCGCGGCGCACGGATTCGAGCGATATCGGCACTCGTGTCCGACCACGCGGCGAAGGCGATCATTTCTTCCGGCCAGTCGCGGCCTTCCGTGCTCGTGCGCCCGTCTCCGCGAACAGGTCGACCACGACGTCGCGCAGCCAGCGGTTGCCTTCATCCTGATTGACGCGCGTGTGCCACAGCATGTGGATCGGCGTGCCGGGCAGCGCGACGGGCAGCGCGCGCCAGCCGAGCGAGAACGGCGCGGCGAGCTGCTGCGCGAGATGCTCGGGCACCGTCGCGATCAGGTCGGTGCGCTGCAGGATGTAGCCCACGCTCATGAAATGCGGCACCGTCAGCCTTACCCGGCGCTTCACGCGGCGCCGCTGCAGCCATTCGTCCACCTGCCCGTGACCGGTGCCGGCCGACACCACGACCAGATGTTCGGCGTCGCGCCATGCGTCGACCGTCAGCGCCGCTTCCTCGAGCGGATGGTCGCGCCTGAACAGGCACACGTAGCGCTGATCGAACAACCGGCGCTGATAGAACCCGCCCTTGAGCTGCGGGAGCAGGCCGATCGCGAGATCGACGCGGCCGTCGGCCATTTCGCCGCCGAGGTTGACGCTCGTGTTGCGCACGGTATTGAGCGCGATGCCCGGCGCCGCGCGCGCGAGGTGTTCGAGCAGCGCGGGCAGGAACACGACTTCGCCGATATCGGTCATGCCGATCGTCAGCGTGCGCGTGGCGCGCAGCGGATCGAAACCGGTCTCGGGATTCAGCGCGGCGTGCAGCGTCGCCAGCGCATGCGACACGGGTTCGGCCAGGCGTAGCGCGAACGGCGTCGGCACGACGCCGCCCGGCCCGCGCACGAACAACGGATCGCCCAGCCGGCGGCGCAGCTTCGCGAGCGCGTTGCTGACGCCCGGCTGGCTCATGTTCATCTGTTCGGCGACGCTCGACACGCGCCGCTCCTGCATCAGCCGCTGGAAAAGCAGCAGCAGGTTGAGGTCGATCTCGCTCAGTTCCATGGGTTTCGCGGTGCCCGGTTCATTGCATTCCGTGATGAAGCAGATTCATTTCATTTTATTGCGGGATGAAAGTCCACTCCTGAAAATACCGATACGGCCCATGCACTCGACATGGCCGCTGCGCAAGGCGCGGGCCCCACACGGAAATATCGGAGACACCTTCATCATGCAGACGAATCTGAAGATTGCGATCGTCGGCGCCGGCATCGGCGGCCTGACGCTCGCGCTCGCATTGCGCGAGCACGGCATCGACGCGCAGCTCTACGAGCAGACCCATGAATTGCGCGAAGTCGGCGCGGCCGTCGCGCTGTCGGCCAATGCGACGCGCTTCTACGAACGCATGGGCTTGCGCGCGGCCTTCGATGCGGTGTGCGCGGACATCCCGGGGCTCGTGTATCGCGACGGGCGCAGCGGCGCGGTGATCGGCCATCATCGCGGCGAGCCCGACTACCGCCGGCAATTCGGCGGCGCGTACTGGGGCGTGCATCGCGCGGATCTGCAGGCGGTGCTGTCGAACGCGGTCGGTCCCGACTGCATCCATCTCGGCCATCGTCTGGTCGATCTCGCGCAGCATCCCGATCGCGTGACGCTGTCGTTCGACAACGGCACGCGCGTCGACGCCGATCTCGTGATCGGCGCGGACGGCGTGCGTTCGATCACGCGGCGCTGGATGCTCGGCTACGACGATGCGCTGTATTCGGGCTGCTCGGGTTTTCGCGGCGTGGTGCCGGCCGCACGCATGGACCTGCTGCCCGATCCCGACACGATCCAGTTCTGGGTCGGGCCGCACGGGCATCTGCTGCACTATCCGATCGGCGACAACGGCGACCAGAACTTCCTGCTGGTCGAGCGGCATCCGTCGCTGTGGCCGTCGCGCGACTGGGTCATGCCGGCTCAGGAGGGAGAGCAACTGCGCGTGTTCGGCGACTGGCACCCGGCCGTGGTGCAGATGATCACCGCGGTGCCGATCAGCCAGCGCTGGGGGCTGTTCCACCGTCCGCCGCTCGGCCGCTGGAGCCGCGGGCGCGTGACGCTGATCGGCGATGCCGCGCATGCGCTGGTGCCGCACCACGGGCAGGGCGCGAACCAGTCGATCGAGGATGCGGTGGTGCTGGCGGCACAGCTCGCGAAGGCCGGGCCTGGGAAGTGGCGCGAGGCGCAGGAAGCCTACGAGCGGTTGCGTCGCGGCCGCACGCGCAAGGTGCAATACGCATCGATCTCCGCGGCCGACGTGCTGCACCTGCCCGACGGGCCGGCCGCGCAGGCGCGCAACGCGCGTCTGGCCGACCGCGATCGCGTGCTGCAGCACCTCGACTGGATTCACGACTTCGACGCGCTCGACGATGAGCCGAGCGAGCGGCAGGGCGGTACCTGGCTTTGAGCCCGATGGCGGACGCGACAGGTGTTGCGTTCGCCGGTTATCGGCCGGTCGTCACTTCACGCACTCCAGCGCGTACTTCAACCCCTGCCCGAGCACCCCGCGCCACACGTCCCACGTGTGCCCGCCGTCGACGATGCGCAGCTCGGCCGGATTCTGCGCGCGGCGCAGGTGCGTGTACAGCACGCTCGATTCCGCCTGGATCGTCAGGTCGTCGTCGCCGGCCGCGATGAACATCGGCACGCGCCAGCTGCGCGCGAAATAGCCGCGCAGCAGCGCCGGGTAGTTCAGCTCGTGCCACACGCGTGAATCGAACTGCCGGTCGCCGAACACGCCGACGTAGCGCGCGGCGGAATTGAGCGGCGGCTCGTTCGCATAGATCGCGGGGCTCAGCAGCATCACGCCGCAGAACAGGCCCGGCTCGAGCAGCGAGAAGCGCAACGCGCCGAAGCCGCCCATCGACACGCCGCCGATCGCGCGGCCCGCACGCTGGTTCGACACCGCGAAGTGCGCCTCGACCTCCGGCAGCAGGTCGTTGAGGAACGCGCTCTGCATCTTCTCCTTGCGGTCGACGTACCAGTCGGTGCCGCCCTGCGGCATCACGATCACGACGGGCGGAATCTCGCGGCGCTCGATCAGCGTGTCGGCGGTGGCCTGCAGGCGGCCTTGCGTGACCCAGTCGTTCGCGTTGCCGGCATTGCCGTGCAGCAGGTACATCACCGGGTAGCGCGCGCCTTCCGGGTTGTAGCCGGGCGGCAGGTAGACGGTGTATGACCAGTCGCGCTTCAGCGACGCCGACCGGAACGTGCGCAGCACGACGCTGCTGCCCGGGTTGACCGGCGGTTCCTGGGCGCTCGACGGTGTCGTGGCGGTCTGGACGGCCGGGGGCGGCGGCACGGGCGAGACCGGCGGCGCGGCCGGCGTGGCACCGGCGGTGGCGATGGAGCCGGCGATCAGGGCGATGGCGAACGGAAGGGCGAGTCGGCGCATGGCGAAGCGTTTCAGGAGAGGCGCCGGCTATCGTAGCAGCGGCGCGTGACGGCGCGGCGCGTCATCGCCGCGAACGGAACGGCAGCCGCGCGACGAGCGGCCCGTAGAGTTTGGCGACGAGATACAGCAGGCCCATCGCGACGGCGTCGGCGGCCAGGCCGAGCGGCACGTTCAGATAACCTTCGGTCGCCTGGTAGAGCAGCGAATCGACGGCGAGCGAGATGCCGGTGCCCGCGACGAAGCACAGCAGCCCCTGCCGGCCGATCGTGCCGATCCACGGCATCGCGTGCGCGACCTTCTTCATCCAGCCGAGGTGCACGAGCTTCGCGGCGAGCCATGCGATCGCGAGAAAGTTCACGAGCCGCAGCGCGCCGAGGTTCTGCTTGATCGACGGATCGGTCGGGAACGGCTCGATGCGCAGCCGGTAGTACGCGCCGGCCGCGACGATCGCGAGCGAGCCGGCCGTCAGCAGCCAGCCCTGCGGGCGGGGAGCGAGTGTCTGGTAGACGGGCTGGCAGCGCGCGATCACGCCGAGCACGAACAGGAACTGCCACGCGAACGGGTTGAAGTCCCACGGCACGCCTTCGACGGTCGGCAAGAAGCGTGCGACGTGCGGCGCCGCGTACCAGAGCGACCCGCTGAACGCGAGCAGCAGCCACGGCTGCGTGCGCGCCAGCGGCAGGGTGAGCGGGACGAGCAGCGCGAAGAACGCATACATCGGCAGCACCGACGCGAGGTACGGCTGGCGGCGGAACAGCAGGATGTCGCGCAGCGCGGCGAGCGGCTTGTGCAGCAGGCCGTCGAGGTCGTTGGTCGGCATGTTCGGGCCGTCGATCGCGAACGCGTTCAGCGCGGCGGTGATCAGCAGCATCAGCCCGGCCGTCACGAGGAACGCGCGATAGATCTCGAACGCGCGCCGGATGAAGCGCTGGCGCGCGGCGGCCTCGTCGTGCCGTTCGGCGAGCGAGTTGTAGGCAATGGCGGTCGCGAAGCCGCCGAGAAACACGAACACCTCGGCCGCGTCGCACAGCGCGTACGCATGCAGCGTCACGCGCGACAGGATGCTGCCGCCGATATGGTCGACGACGATGACGAGCAGCACGAGGCCGCGGAAGAAATCGAGTTCGGCGTAGCGGCCGGCCCGGGCAGGCGCGGTCATCGGACCGCCGCGCGGCGCGCGCCGCGGGCGCGGCCGGCACGGGCCGCGCATGAGTCGGGGTGAAGCATGACTTCGTGAAGAAATGGCGAACGGATGCGCATTGTGCCACCGATGCGACACCCACCGGGTTTACGCGGATGGCGGGCCCGCCTGCCGCTGCCGATAAGCCCGGTCAGGCGGTCGGCGCAACCGGGCAGTTGGACGAGCGCAACGCTTTGCGCACGGCGACGCCCCCCCGATGGACGGACGGTTTCCGACGTGACACCATTTTATCCTCACGCGGCCGCACACCGCGTCGTCCGCCCTGCGGGCCACACATACAACAGACCAAACATTCGCCGGGCGCTCGGCCCGCCCGGCCCCCGGCTCCGGAGATACGTCATGAAGAAGCACGCCATTTTTGCCGCCGCGCTCGCTGCATTCGCCGCGCCGGCCTTTGCCCAGAACAGCGTGACGCTGTACGGCCTGATCGATGAAGGCATCAATTACACGAACAACGTCAACGTCAATGGGGTCGGAAAGACGAATTACCAGCTCGCGAGCGGCTACGCGCAGGGCAGCCGCTGGGGGCTGAAGGGCAGCGAGGATCTCGGCGGCGGGCTGAAGGCGATCTTCACGCTGGAAAACGGATTTGACGTCAACAACGGCCGGCTCGGCCAGGGCGGCCGCATGTTCGGCCGCCAGGCGTTCGTCGGGCTGAGCCAGTCGCGCTTCGGCACGCTTACCTTCGGCCGTCAGTACGACGCCGTCGTCGACTATCTCGCGCCGCTGACCGCGAACGGCAACTGGGGCGGCACGCTGTTCTCGCACCCGTTCGACAACGACAACACGGACAACTCGTTCCGCGTCAACAACACGGTCAAGTACGCGAGTCCCGACTGGAACGGCCTGACGTTGGGCGGCACGTACAGCTTCAGCAACAGCACGGGCTTCTCGAACAACCGCCAGTACAGCATCGGCGCGCAGTATTCGCTGGCCGGGCTGCAGGTCGCGGCCGCCTATCTGCAGGCGAACAATCCGGGCATCGGCAACGCGGGCGCGATCGCGGCCGACGACGCGAACTTCGTCGCCGACCGCCTGCGCATCTTCGGCGGCGGCGTGAACTACACGTTCGGCCCGGCGACGGTCGGCGTCGTCTACACGAAGACGGACGTGAAGAACCCGGTGTCGACCGTCTACCTGCCGGCCTCGACGTTCGCCGGCCTCGGGCTGACCGCGACCAAGTTCCAGAACATCGAGATCAACGGCAAGTACCAGCTCACGCCCGATTTCTATCTCGGTGCGCAGTACGTGTACACCGACGGGAAGTTCGATGCGGCCGCCGGCTCGTTCAAGCCGAAGTACCACACGGTCGGCCTGATGGCCGACTACAGCCTGTCGAAGCGGACCGACGTGTACCTGCAGGGCGCGTGGCAGAAGGTGGCCGGCGACAAGACCGGCACGGCGGCCGATGGCGGCTACGTCGTCGGGACCGACGGCCCGTCGGCGTCGTCGAACCAGTTCGCGGTGCGCGCCGCGATTCGCCACAAGTTCTGATCGGCGGGCGGGGCCGGCGCCCCGGCGTCGGCCCGCGTCAGTCCGCCAGGTGGGTGCCGCCGAGCGTGTCGGCAAGCCAGTCCACGAAGATCCGCACGCGCGGCGCCAGGTGCCGGCCGTACGGGAACACCACCGACACGGGCAGCGGCCCGGCACGCCATTCCGGCAGCACTTCGACCAGCGAGCCGTCGGCGAGCAGCGGCGCGAGCCCCTCGCGCGGCGCCTGGATCAGCCCGAGGCCCGCGAGGCAGCAGGCGAGATACGCCTGCGAACTGTTGACCGACACGACGCTGTGCATCTTCACCGCGTGCATCTCGCCCGAATCCATGTCCGCGTATTCCCAGTCCAGCTCGCGGCCCGTCCGGCTCGAGAAATAGCCGACCGCGACGTGGTCCGGCAACTCGTCCGGCGAGCGCGGCGTGCCGTGGCGCGCCAGATACGCGGGCGACGCGCAGTTGATCTGCGCCAGCTCGCCGATGCGCCGCGCGACGAGCGACGTGTCGGACAGCACACCGACGCGTACCGCGCAGTCGATGCCGTCGGCGACGAGATCGACGAAACGGTCGGTCGTGCCGATCACGACGCGCAGGTCGGGGTAGCGCGCGTGGAAATCCGGCAGCGCCGGAATCACCTGGTTCAGCGCGAAGCGTTCGGGCAGGTCGACGCGGATCACGCCGCGCGGCGACGCGCCGGCGTCCTCGAACAGCGTTTCCGCATCGTCGAGATCGGCGAGCAGCTGCACGCAGCGTTCGTAGTAGGTCGCGCCTTCGGCCGTCAGCGCGACGCGCCGCGTCGTGCGTTGCAGCAGGCGGATCTTCAGGTGCTTTTCGAGATACTGGACGGCGTTGCTGACGGTCGGGCGCGGCAGGTGCAACTGCTCGGCCGCTTTCGTGAAGCTGCCGAGATGGGCGACGCGCGCGAAGATGCGCATTGCTTGCAGATGGTCCATGCGGGCGGAAGCCTGGGCGGGGAGGAGAACAGGCTCCATTGTTAATCAGCGTCGAATGGTTTGGTGGCGCGTTTCGCGTTTATCGCGCGGCGTCGTGCGCCCAGAATCCGTTCCATCCACTCACCCTTCGGAGGAAACGGACATGGACACGCGTCAACTGGGCCGCACGGGCCCGCAGGTATCGGCGATCGCACTCGGCTGCATGGGTATGTCGGACTTGTACGGGCCGGCCGACCGCGACGAGAGCATCGCCACGCTGCACGCGGCGCTCGACAACGGCATCACGATGCTCGACACCGGCGATTTCTACGGGATGGGCGACAACGAGATGCTGATCCGCGACGCGTTGCGCGGCCGCGCGCGCGACCAAGTGCTGATCAGCGTGAAATTCGGCGCGCTGCGCGATCCGGCCGGCGGGTTTGCCGGCTACGACGCACGGCCCGTCGCGATCCGGAACTTCGTCGCGTATTCGCTGAAGCGGCTCGGCACCGACTACATCGACATCTACCGGCCCGCGCGCGTCGATCCGGCCGTGCCGATCGAGGACACGGTCGGCGCGATCGCCGATCTCGTGAAAGCCGGGTACGTGCGCCATATCGGGCTGTCCGAAGCCGGCGTCGACACGATCCGCCGCGCGGCGGCCGTCGCGCCGATTGCCGACCTGCAGATCGAGTATTCGCTGCTGTCGCGCGGCATCGAAGCCGACATCCTGCCGGCCTGTCGCGCGCTCGGCATCGGCGTGACGGCCTACGGCGTGCTGTCGCGCGGGCTGCTCGGCGGGCGCTGGAGCGCGGCACGGCAGGGCGAGCGCGACTTCCGCGCGGCGAGCCCGCGCTTCCAGGGCGACAACCTCGTACACAACCTCGCGCTCGTCGACGCGCTGCGTGCGATCGCCGACGAGAAGGGCAGCAATCCGGCGCAGGTCGCGATCGCATGGGCGCTGTCGCGCGGCACCGACATCGTGCCGCTGGTCGGTGCGCGCAAGCGCACGCAGCTGCAGGACGGTTTGCTGGCGACAAGAATGCAACTAACGGTCAATGATGTCGACCGCATCGAAGCGGCGGTACCCGCCGGGTCGGCTGCCGGCGAGCGTTATCCCGCCGCCCAGATGGCCCACCTCGACAGCGAGCACGGACGGGGGTGAGCCAGGGGCCGGCCCGTCCGGCGGGGCCTAGCCAGCCTCAGGCAAAACCAGATGGCGGGCTGCGTGGCGGAGCGGCACCATCGGCGCCGTACTCGACCGGATGGAACCGCCTCCATGCAAATTCATACGCTGACAATCATCGTGCTGGTGTTCCTGCTGGCCGGCGCGGTCAAGGGCATGATCGGGCTCGGGCTGCCGACGATCGCGATGGGGCTGCTGACGCTCGCGATGCCGCCGTCGGCCGCGGCGAGCCTGCTGCTCGTGCCGTCGTTCATCACCAACGTGTGGCAGTTGGGCCTCGGCCCGTCGTTCGGGCCGCTGCTGCGCCGGCTGTGGCCGCTGCTCGCTGGCCTCACGATCGGCACGCTGACGGGCGGGCTGCCCGCGCTCGCGGCCGGCAGCACGTGGACGCACGCGGCGCTCGGTGTCGTGCTGATCCTGTACGGGGTGTGGGGGCTGGCCGCCGCGCGGCTGCCCGCGCCGGGACGCCGCGAGAAATGGCTGTCCGCCGTGGTCGGTTACCTGACGGGTGTCGTGACGGCGGCAACCGGCGTGTTCGTCGTGCCGGCCGTGCCGTATCTGCAGGCGCTGCGGTTGTCGAAGGACGACCTGATCCAGGCGCTCGGGCTGTCGTTTACCGCATCGACGATCGCGCTCGGCCTGCAGTTGCGCGTATCGGGTGCGTTGCAGGCGGTCGACCTCGGCGTGTCGGCACTCGCGCTCGTGCCGGCCCTGGCGGGGATGGCCGGCGGGCAGTATGCGCGACGCGTGATGAGCGAAACGGCGTTCAAGCGCTGCTTCTTCGTCGGGCTGATCGCGCTCGGCGCGTATATGGCCGTTGCGGGGTGGCTGTGAACGGGTACCACGCGCCGCGCGTGGGCGCTGCTCCTTGCTGAAGTGCCCGAAGCCGGCTCAAGCGGCCGGCTTCGGGCGCGTTCACGTGGCGCGAATCACACGGTTCAGGCCGGGTCGGCGTACTTCAGCGACCACCCGAACGTGCGCGTCGTGCCCGCGCCGAGTGCGAACGGCTTCGTCGTGCACGCGAAGTTCGAGTGCAGCTGGCCGATCGGTGTCGTCGACAGCGGGTTCGTCGTGCCGTTCGCCGTGTCGAAGGCGGACAGCGCGCAGGTGTCGAACCCCGACGCCGCATAACCGGTCGCGGCGCTGTTGGCGTACGTCACCGACACGCCATCGCCGTTGGCTTGCGTCGATGCGAAATCCGCGAACGACGTGAAGTCCGTCTCGACCGCGAGGTTGCCCGTGAGCGTACCCGAGCTGAGCGTATCGCTGCGCGAGATCGTGCCGTGCGCGAACGTCAGCACCGTATGCACCTGCAGGTCGAGATCCGTCGTGTAGGCGGCGTTCTTCGATGCGAGGCGGAACTTCGTCGTATCGAACGACACGATCACCTGGCCGTTGGCTTGCTGCACGTTCAGGTTCTTGTAGTACGTGACGGGAATGTACGTCTTCGCGTTGTACGTCACCTGCGGCACCAGCAGCGCGTAGCCGAGGTCGGTCGTGCCGTAGATCAGCTTGTCCGAGAACGGTACCGGGTAGTACGGCGTGTACGAGTTGTAGTCGGGCGCCTGGCTCAGGTTCAGGTTGATCACGCGCCGGCCGTCGCGCACGGTGAGCAGCGCGGCGCTGTACGGATGCGCGGCGTCGGTTGGCTGGTTGTACCAGGTCAGCGTATAGCGCGGCAGCGCGTCGAGCCATGCGCCGTAGTCCGCATCGGCCATCGGCGCCTTGCCGCCGAAACCGAGCTTGTTCCACCACGCGTTCACGTACAGGTACTGGTGCAGCAGGCTGAAGTTCTCGCCCATCACGCGCGGCTTACCGCGATACGCGTCAGTGCCGCGGCCTTTGACCCACATGTTCACCGACGGTGTCGGCAGCGACGGGTCATACCAGTACGTGTCGAAACGATGCGCGGCCTGGTAGATGAACGTGTACGCGACGCGCTTCTCCTGGTCGGTCAGCACGCCGGCGTTGGCGGCGGCCGTCAGCACTTCCATGAACGCGGAATCGCCGTACGGGCCGATCGAGCGGCCGTAGTTGAAGCCCTGGCCGCTGGCGTTCAGCTGCGGCAGGATCAGGTCGACCGACTTGCGCAGATAGCCCTTCAGTTCGGGCGTGAGATTCGCCACGTTGTCCATCTCGAACGTGCGCTCGACCACTTCGCCGATCAGCAGCGTGCTGTAGCGGTCGAAGCGCGCCTCGTCGTAGTAGGTCGTGTGCGTGTTCGACGCTTCATCGGAGAAGCCGCCGGAAGAATCGTTGCGGATGTGGTTCGTCAGCGTGTACAGCAGCGCATCGCGCGCGCCCATCGCCGCGACGGACGGATCCGTCTTCGACGCGAACGACGGGCTGCTCCAGCCGAGTTTCTGGCGCAGCCCGGCAATGCCGTAGGACACCGCATAGTAATTCTGCGCGGTGTTGAGCGACGCGATGTCGATCGGCGTGCCGGCGGCCGGGCACGTACTGGTCTTGCCGCTCGCATCGGGGCCGAACATGTCGCAGAAGGTGAGGCGCTGCTGCAGTGTCGCGAGCATCGCGTCGCTGAAGACTTCGTTGAGCATCCCGTGCGCCTTCAGGTTGTTCAGCGCGACGAGATAGTAGTACTCGCCCCACGACGTGTTCGCGTACGTGTAGTTGCCGCCCGACTGCGCCATCATCGCGGTCGTGATCGTCTGGTAGGTCGCGAGGTAGCTCGCATACTGCGGGTCGTTCTTCGACTTCATGTCGATCAGGATGTACGACAGGCCGAGCGCGAGCTTGCCGGGCAGGAATTTGTCGCCGGTGTTCGTGTCGAGCACGTGGACGGGCGTGCCGTCGCCGAGATCCATCACGACCTGCGTGAAGTCGGGCGATTTCCGGATCAGGTCGAACAGCGCGCGCATCTGGCCCATCATCGTGACCGGCACGTTCGTGCCGGCCGGCACGCTGGTGTCGGGCGCGCCGTAGACGAGCGCCTGCAGCGAGTTCGCCGCGAGCGCGGGGGGCGTGGACGTGGACGGGGGCGGCGATGACGGCGGCGTATCGGTCACGTCGTTGCCGCCGCACGCGCTGACGAACACGACGGAAAGGGCGCTGAGCGCGGCGCCGAGCGCGAATCTGCTGCGCGGATGCATTGTGTCTCCAGTTTTTGAATAGTGATGAAGGACGGGCGGGTGTGGCCGTTGCCGCGCTCGATGCCCGTACCTGACCGTCGCCTTGCAACCCTGATCCCTGAAGGCGGACGGCCTGAATCACAACTCGAGCGGGCAAGCGTTTCCCCTGCGCGGACCGTGGCCGACGTCGCGCCGATGAATTGGAAAACGTTTTCCAAATTTAGGCATCGCGCGGTGCGATGTCAATGAACTTTCACGTCGGAGGCGCCGGTGAAAACCCGGATGGTGGGAATGATCGGACAGGTGCGCGAATCAGAATTTCGCGAAAATCACGCAAGATATTGCCGATGGGCGAGCGCGTTTCATCCTGGGTGCGGGCGGTGGCGTGGCAAACGGCAGGGCTGAACGACGGCACGCTCTCGGCCAGTCATGAGAGAAAACGTTATCCAGAAGGGCCGAAGTGCATCAGGCGGGAAATCGGATCGCCGATCCCGACCGGCAGCGGCTGCCGCGACGGGGTTAAAGCTGTGCCTCGATCGCGGCCTTGTCGATCACCGACCAGACCTGGCGGATCTTGCCGTCATGAAACTCGTAGAACACGTTCTCGGCGAACGTGACCTTGCGGCCGTCGACGGCCAGCCCCATGAACGTTCCTTGCGGCGAACAGGCGAAACGCAGCCGGCACGCGACGCGCGGCGGCTCGCACGCGAGCAGCCGGATCTCGAAGCGGAGATCGGGAATGTCGCGGTAGTCCCGTTCGAGCATCGCGCGGTAACCGGCGAGGCCGAGCGGGCGGTCGTTGTGGATCACGTCGTCGGCCACGTATTCGCCGAGCGCCTGCCAGTCCTGCCGGTTCAGGCAGTCGATATAGGCGCGATAGCGGGTGGCGAGATCGGTGTCGGTCATGGTCATGGCTCCGAGTATCGACGAGACCGCATGCGTCACCGCGACGCCGCCTCGCCGGACAAGAATGCGACGAATTCGCGCGTGTACTTCGGCAGCGCGTCGAACGAGCGCGCGCAGAGCGTCAGTTTCCGGTGGCTCCACGGATCGGACAATTCGACGAGCCGCACGTCCATCGTCTGCATCGCGCGCTCGGCCGCATGACGCGACACGATGCCGATGCCCACGCCGCTCGCGATCACGCGGCAGATCGCATCGAAGCTCTTCAACTGCACGCGATAACGGATCCGCTTGCCGAGCGCGCGCGCCTGGTCGGCGAGATGCACCTGCAACGCGCTGCCGTCGGTGAGGCCGATGAAATCCTCGCCGGCGATCGCGTCGAACGCGACCTTCTCGTGCGACGCGAGCGGATGCGCGGCCGGCACGACGACGATCAGCCAGTCCTCGCGGAACGGCTTCTGTTCGAGCCCGCCGAGCCCGACCGAATCGGCGACGATGCCGACCTCGGCCGTCTTGTTGCGGATCGCATGCACGATCTCCTGGCTCGAGCGCTCCTCGACGCTGACCGACAGCTTCGGGTGATGCGGCAGATAATCGGCCAGCGCGTCGGGCAGGTATTCGCTCAACGATGCCGTGTTGCACAGCAGCCGGATATGGCCGCGCAGCCCCTGGCCGTATTGCTGCAGTTCGCCGCGCATGTGGTCGATCTGCTGCAACACGGTGCGCGCATGGTGTTCGAGCGCGCGGCCCGCGTCGGTCGCCTGCGCGCCCGACTTGGTCCGGTGCAGCAGCGGCACGCCGAGCTCGTCCTCCATGCCGCGGATCCGCTCGCTCGCGGCCTGCAGCGTGATGTGCGTGCGCTCCGCGCCGCTCGTGATCGTGCCGGCTTCGCAGATGTTCAGGAAGAGCCGCAGGTCGGTCAGGTCGAAGCGCATGATGGGCGGGGCGTGAGGACGTTGTCGAATGGCCGATAAGTTAGCAGGAACCGCCGCGCCGGTCTCAGGCGCAGCCTGAGGCCCGCTTCGACGGTTCCGCATTTCCGGGGCGCGATCGATGGCCGATCATGGCTGCACATCAACCGGGGAGCCTGTCATGCAGATCGATTCGTCATGGGGCGTGTCGTTCAAGATCGCGCTGCATCTGTTGTTCCTGTGCATCGGCATCGCGTGGGCCTGTGCCGAATTCGTCGGATGGTTGCGTTGAATCGAGCGCCTATCGAGATTGATCCTTCATAGTTTTTTGAAACGAAAATTCTTCCGCTTTCCTGCAAAAAGACATCAAGTTTTTCCGAATCGGACCGTATTACCGGTATCGAATGCCGGCCGGCATCCGGTTCGTGATCGTTTGTCATCATTGTTTGCATCCGGTTACACGTCGGCCGTTCCGTTTTTGAGATGCTTGAAAGATTGTCAAACCGGAGTCGGATCGTCCATGAAAACGCGCGAGATTTACCGCAACGCGGCGTGGCTGCCGGGCCTGGCAGCCGCGCTCGTCATGGCCGGTTGTGCAAGTACGCAGTCCGTCCCGCCGAGCGACACGCTCGCGGGCCCCACGTCGAACCAGCCGGCTTCCGCTCCGTCGGCGGCCACGTCCGCCGCGCTGCCGCCGGCGCCGATTCTCGTCGCGCAAAAGTACGTCGTGAAGCGCGGCGACACGCTGACGGGCATCGCGTCCGCGAACGACTGCAGCGTTGCCGACCTGCGCACCTGGAACAAACTGGCCGCGCACGGCAGGCTGCGCATGGGGCAGGTACTGCGCATCGTCAAACAGCAGCCGTTGCCGCCGGCCGGCGCGGCCGGCACGCAAACCGCGGCGGCCAATGGGGCCGCGGGAAGTCAGGCAACGTCGCAGAGCGCCGCGTCGAACGCGAGCGACCGGCAGGTCGTCAAGGAAACGAAACGGCATGCGGGCGGGGTCGCGCTCAAGTGGCCCGCCAACGGCAAGATCGTCGACGGGTTCCGGCCGGGGCAGAACCGCGGCATCCAGATCGCCGGCCGACCGGGCGACCCGGTGCGCGCCGCGGCCGACGGCCGCGTGATGTATGCGGGCACCGGCCTGAACGATTACGGCAGCCTGATCATCGTCCAGCACAACGCCGATTTCCTGACCGCCTATGCGCACAACCGCAAGCTGCTCGTGAAGACGGGCGACATCGTGCGCCAGGGTGACGCGATCGCCGAGATGGGCGACCTCGACAACTCGCGCGTCGCGCTGCTGTTCGAGGTGCGGCGCGACGGCAAGCCGGTGAATCCGATGCCGTACCTGCCTTCGTCGCAAGGGTGACGCGGGGCCGTTTTGCTGGAACGTGGCGGCGCTCGCTGCTACGCTAGGGGCTGTTCATGCGCGTCCCGCGCATGGCGGGGCCGACGGGCGTCATTCGGGGATGCGCGGCGAATGCCGTCGCGGGCCGGCCGTCGGCGTGAACCGGCGCGCTTCGTCGAAGCGCGCCCGCGTTGCTTCGTGCCACCGTTTCCGACAGAACACACCGCATTCATGGAACATTCTCCGACACGCCGCTCGCTGTTGCTTGCCGCCGTTGCCGCACCGTTCGTCGCCGCGTGCACGTCCGCGCCGGTTGCCGACCAGGGGCGCGCCCATACCGCGCAGGCCGAACTGGCCGCGCTCGAAAAAGCCTCGAACGGCCGGCTCGGCGTCGCCGCGCTCGATACGTCGAATGGCGTGCGTATCGCCCATCACGCGCGCGAACGCTTCCCGCTGTGCGGCACCTACGCGGTCATGGCGGCCGCCGCGATGCTCGCGCGCGGGTCGCTCGATGCGTCGCTGCTGCCGCGCCGCATCCTGTATCGTCGTTATGAAGTCGTGTCGGGCTCGCCGATTACCGAAAGCCGCGTCGACACGGGCATGACGATCGCGCAGCTGTGCGAGGCGATGCTGCAGGCCGGCGACAAGGGGGCGGGGAACCTGCTGATGGGCGTGCTCGGCGGCCCGCAGGCCGTCACGTCGTTCGCGCGCGAGAGCGGCGACACGACGTTCCGCCTCGACCACTGGGAGCCCGAACTGAACCGGGCCGCGCCCGGCGACGAACGCGACACGTCGACGCCGGTCGCGATGGTCGACACGCTGCAGCGATTGCTGCTCGGCGATACGCTGCACGAGCCGCAGCGTACGCAGCTGACGGAATGGATGGCCGGTGGCTCGCGCGGCGCGACCGGCATCGCGGCGGGCGTGCCGCCGGGCTGGCGCGTCGCGGACAAGGCCGGTACGGGCGGCTACGGCACGACGACCGATGTCGCGGTGCTGTGGCCGCCGTCGCGCGCGCCGATCGTGATGGCCGTGTCGTTCACGCAGCAGCGGGCCGACGCGGCGGCCCGCGCGGACGTCGTCGCGTCGGCGGCGCGCATCGCGGCGGGTGCGTTGACCGCGACGGCCTGACCGTCCGGCGTCTCGCGCAACGCGCACGTTTGGCTTATCGTGTCGGTCTGTGCGCGCCGGTGTCGGCGCGCGGCCCTTTCGCGCCGTATTTCCGTTTCCCGTTCGCCATGCGCCGACTTCCGCCCCTGCACGCGTTGCAGATCTTCTCGACGGTGGCTCGCCACCGCAGCTTCACGCGCGCGGCCGAGCAGCTGTGCATCACGCAGGGCGCGGTGAGCCGGCAGATCCAGACGCTCGAGGCGCACTACGGCTTTCCGCTGTTCAAGCGGCATGCGAAGGGGCTCACGCTGACGGCGGAGGGCGAGCAGCTGCTGCCGGTCGTCAACGAGAGCTTCGCGCGGATCGAGGACATCTCGATGAAGCTCACGCGGCAGCGCACCGATCTCGCGCTGAAGGTGCCGACCTGCGTGATGCGCTGGATGCTGCCGCGCATCATGCGCTTCCAGGGCGAGCACCCCGATCTCCATGTGCAGATCACGACCGCGTGGCAGCACGTCGTCGATTTCTCGACCGAGCCGTTCGATGCGGCGGTCGTCTACGGCACGTCGCCGGGCCCCGGCGTGTTCGCGCTGCCGCTGTTCGACGAACGGCTGACGCCCGTCTGCGCGCCCGAATTGCGGCAGGCGTCGCCGCTCGATACGGTCGGCGATCTCGCGCGCCATACGCTGCTCCATCCGACGCGCGACCATCGTGACTGGCGTGCGTGGCTCGACCATGCGGGCGAGCGCGGCGTCGATCCCGCGCGCGGGCCGACGTTCGACACGCTCGATCTCGCGACGAACGCGGCGATGCAGGGTTTCGGCGTCGCGATCGGCGACGTGACGCTCGTCGACGACGACGTCAGCGCGCGCCGGCTCGAACGGCCGTTCGACATCGTGCTCGAAACCGGCGCGCGCTACTTCTTCGTGTATCCCGAAACCATCGGCAGCCAGCAGAAGATCCGCGCGTTCAGCGACTGGATCGCGCGTCATCGCGACTGACGGGCGGCCACGGCGGCGGGTTTTACTGGTAGGTCACGACGGCGATCATCGGCGCATGATTGCTGCCCGTACGCTCAGGTAAAACGATTGCGCGCGAGGCCTGCGTAAAGGTCGTGGTCTTGATCGTGCGCAGGCTGGCCGCGTCGACGAACGCGACTTGTCCGCTTGCCGGACGCGGGCAGTCGGGGCGCACGTGTGCGTGGGCGACATCGGCCGTATCGAGCGCGAACGAGCAGGGCGGCTCGACGATCATGCCGGAGAAATGAATGATGCCGGACGTGCCGCCGGCAAAGGACGAGGACGTGGCCAGAAGCGAGCCAGCCAGGACGAACGAGGCGGCGAACAGGCGATGCTTCATGACAGGCTCCAGAGAGGAAGCGCGTCGCAGCGGGGCCGCTCGGGTGGCAGTCCGTCAACGCTGCGATGCTGTATGCGTAAACGGCAAAACCATCGGACCTCTTGAATCGAAAAATGGAAATAAAGGGAATAAGCAAACCGCGCGTTATTCCTTCAATCAATTTATCTCAAATTTGCGCGCCCGCAAGTCGGGGATTCGCCGGTCGCGTACGCTCGCTGGAAGACCAGCGGCGGATGGGGGAGCGTGCCGTTGAATCGTTGCGAAGCCAACGAGTCGGTAGTTACCCGGTCTCCGGCTCGCCACAAGCAAAACGGCCGCTCTGACGAGCGGCCGTTTTGCATTGACACGACGCGAGCGCGGTGTTCAGCCCGTGCGCTTGCGGATCGCGCCGACGACCACGAGCAGCACGATCGCGCCGATGATGGACGCGATCCAGCCGGCGCCCTGGCCCGGCGCATACCAGCCGGCGGCGCGGCCGACGTAGCCGGCGATCAGCGAGCCGACGACGCCGAGCACGACGGTCATCAGGATACCCATCTTGTCGTCGCCGGGCTTGAGCGCGCGGGCGAGGAGGCCGACGATGAGCCCGACGACCAGGGTTTCGATGAATTGCAGCATGAACGCCTCCCTATTGCGATTGAGCTGTTGATGAAAGGAAATGGACCCGCGTGGCGCGCAAGGGTTCCATGCAACGGCCAGCCGGCGCGTGGCGTGCCGAGTATCGCACGCCGGCGCGTCGCGCGGATGTCAGTTCGCCGGTGTTGCAACCACCGGGTCGAGACGGCGGTAGCCTTCGGTCGCGTTCAGCAGCGTGCGCGTGTAGTCGCGTGCGACCTGTCCTGCCCGCACGTCCTCGACACGGAGCTGTTCGACGATCTCGCCGTGCTGCATGACCGCGACGCGCTGGCACAGGAAGCCGATCACCGCGAGGTTGTGGCTCACGAGGATCATCGTCAGCTGGCGTTCGCGATGCAGGCGGCGCAGCAGGTTCAGGATTTCTGCCTGCACCGACACGTCGAGTGCGGACGTCGGTTCGTCGAGCAGCAGCACGCGCGGTTCGACGATCAACGCACGCGCGATCGCGACGCGCTGCCGCTGGCCGCCCGACAACTGGTGCGGATAGCGAAAACGGAACGCGGGGCCGAGGCCGACCTCGGACAGCGCGCGGGCGATGCGCGCATCGGCGTCGCCGATCGCATGGATCGACAGCGGCTCGCGCAACGTCTGGTCGACCGTGAAGCGCGGATGCAGCGACGCGTACGGATCCTGGAACACCATCTGCACGTGGCGGCGGAACGCGCGATCGGGCGTGCCGCCGACCGGCCGTCCGTCGATCGACAGGCTGCCGGACGCGAGCGGCACCAGGCCCGTCAGCGCACGCAACAGCGTCGACTTGCCGGAACCCGATTCGCCGACGAGCCCGAACACTTCGCCGTCGCGCACCGCGAAGCTCGCGTCGCGCACGGCGTCGACGTGACCCGTGCGGGTCGGGAAACGGATCGATGCGTGATCGACGTCGATCATCGTGCTGCCTCCTGTCGGCCGGCGGGCTCGAGCCACGCCGGATCGCGGCGCAGCACGGGCAGTTCGTCGGGCGGGTTCGCGAGCGGCGGGGTCGCCGCGAGCAGCCCGCGCGTGTAGGGATGCGAGGCGTCGCGCAGGTCGCGCGCGGCGCAGGTCTCGACCACGCGGCCCGCATACATCACCGCGACGCGGTCGCAGAACGACATCACGAGCGGCAGGTCGTGGCTGATGAACATCAGGCCCGTGCCGTGGCGCGCGATCATCGCGTCGAGCACCGCGAGCACCTGCATCGACACCGCGACGTCGAGCGCGGACGTCGGTTCGTCGGCGATCAGCAGGCGCGGGCCGGTCGACACCATCATCGCGATCATCACGCGCTGGCCCATGCCGCCCGACAATTCATGCGGATACGCATCGGCGACGCGCGCCGGGTCGCGGATCTGCACGGCGGAGAGCGCGTCGACGATCCGGTCGCGCAGCGCGCGGCCGCGCAGCCCGGGCTCGTGCAGACGAAACGCTTCGCCCATCTGCTTCGCGACTGTCATCACCGGGTTCAGCGAATACTTCGGGTCCTGCAGGATCATGCCCATCTGGCTGCCGCACAGCCGCCGGCGCTCGCGCGGCGACATCGCGAGCAGGTCGTGGCCCGCGAAGCGCATCGTGCGCGCCGACCAGCGGGCGGCGTCGGGCAGCAGGCCGAGCAGCGCGCGGCCCGTCAGCGACTTGCCGGAGCCCGATTCGCCGACGATGCCGAGCCGTTCGCCGGGCGCGAGCGTCAGCGACAGGTCGCGCACGGCGTCGGTGACGACGCCGTCGTGGCCGCGAAAGCCGATCTTCAGCCCGTCGATCTCGCAGAGTGGGGCGGGCGCGGGGGCGGTATTCGTCGGCATGTCATGCTCCATGGCGGGGATCGAAGACGTCGCGCAGCCCGTCGCCGAGCAGGTTGAACGCGAGGCTCACGAGCAGGATCGCGATGCCGGGCAGCGTCGCGACCCACCACGCGTCGAGCAGCACGTTGCGGCCCGATGCGACCATGAAGCCCCATTCGGGGCTCGGCGGTTGCGCGCCCAGGCCGAGAAAGCCGAGGCCCGCGACGGTCAGGATGATGCCGGCCATGTCGAGCGTCGCGCGCACGATCACCGACGACATGCACAGCGGCATGATGTAGCGCAGCAGGATGCGCGGGCCCGACGCGCCCTGCAGCCGCGCGGCGTGGATGTAGTCGGCTTGCGCGATGCGGATCGTCTCCGCGCGCGCGAGCCGCGCATACGCGGGCCACGCGGTGATCGAGATCGCGACGACCGCGTTGATCACGCCGGGCCCGAGCGCGGCCGCGAACGCGAGTGCGAGCACGATCTTCGGGAACGCGAGCGCGATGTCGGTGATGCGCATCAGCACGCTGTCGACGAAGCCGCCGCAATAGCCGGCCGTGGTGCCGATCAGGAGGCCGATCGGCACCACGATCACGACGACGAGCAGCGCGATGCCGAGCGTGAGGCGCGAGCCGGCGATCAGCCGCGAAAGGATGTCGCGGCCGAGCTGGTCGGTGCCGAACCAGTGCGACGGCGAGCCGGGCGGCAGCAGCCGGTCGGACAGCACCTGGCGCAGTGGGTCGTGCGGCATGATCAGCGGGCCGATGATCGCGACGACGATCAGCGCGACGAGGATCGCGAGCCCGAACAGGTTGAGCGGATTGGTGGCGAACCGGCGCCAGCGTCGGTACGCGAGGCCGAGTGCGGCCTGCGAGCGCGACGCGGGCGCATCGGACAGCAGCCACGCGCGCGGCGTGAGGCGCTCGGTGTTCATGATTGGACGACCTTCGGCATCGGCGATGAAAGAAGCGGGGGGAAAGCGGTCATGTCGGCGTAGCCCTCAGCGCGCACGCGGATCGAACACGCGGTAGAGCGCGTCGGTCAGCAGGTTGACGGTGATGAACATCGCGCCGATCACGAGCGTCGCGCCGAGCACCGCGTTCATGTCGGCGTTCAACAGCGCGCCGGTCAAGTACGAACCGAGCCCCGGCCACGCGAACACGATCTCGGTCAGCACCGAGCCTTCGAGCAGGTTGCTGTACGTAAGCGCGATCACGGTCAGCAGCGGCACCGCGATGTTGCCGAACGCATGCCGCCAGATCACGCGCCGTTCCGACAAGCCCTTCGCGCGCGCGGTGACGATGTATTCCTGGCTCAACTGGTCGAGCATGAACGAGCGCGTCATGCGGCTGAGATACGCGACCGAGTAGTAGCCGAGGATCGCGGCCGGCAGCGCGATGTGCGACACCGCGTTGCGGAACACGTCCCACTCGCCGGCGAGCGCGGCGTCGATCAGCAGGCTGCCCGTGCGCGGGTCGACCATCCCGTCGTACACGGGGTCGAGCCGGCCGGGCCCGCCGACCCAGTGCAGCCGTGCGTAGAACAGCAGCAGCCCCATCAGCCCGAGCCAGAACACGGGCACCGAATTGCCGATCAGCCCGACGAAGCGCGCGATGTGATCGATCGGCCGGTTGTGCTTCACGGCGGCCGCGACACCGAGCGGCACGCCGATCGCGATGCCGATCAGCGTGGCGATCGTCGCGAGTTCGAGCGTGGCCGGGAACACGCGCCGGATGTCGTCGAGCACCGGGTTCGCGGTCAGCAGCGACACGCCGAGATTGCCGTGCAGCACGTCGCGCACGTAAATCATGAATTGCGTGGCGAGCGGCTTGTCGAGCCCGAGCGCGATGCGTTCGGCCGCGTATGCGTCGGCCGACGCGCGATCGCCGAGGATCGCGAGCACGGGATCGATCGGCACCTTGCGGCCGATCACGAACGTCAGCGCGAGCAGCCCCGCGAACGTGACGGCGAGCGTGAGCGCCCAGCGCAGCACGCGCAGCGCCCAGCGCACGGCCGGGCGACGCGCGGGCAGCGTGCGCAGTGCTTCGAGTGAGGAGGCGGGAGTCGACATGCGGCGAATCTTATTGCTTCTTCAGGTTGCGGTACGACACGAGATCGTTGATCGGCCCGACCTCGAGCCCGCTCACGCCGGGCCGTGTCGCGACCTGCGCGACTTTCTCGAACATGATCACGAACGGCGAGTGCGCGAGCACTTCCTTCTGCATCGCCTGATACCGCTGCGCGCGTTTCGCGGCGGTCGGCTCGGCGAGCGCGGTGTCGGTCTCCTTCGTCAGTTGCGGGATGTCCCAGCTGTTGCGCCAGGCCAGCATTTTATAGCTCGACTTGTCGGAGTTGTCCGGATTCCACGCGAAACCCTGCGCGTTGCTGTGCGGATCGATGTAGTCGGCCGACCATTCGCCGATGTAGATGTCGTGCTGGCGCGCGCGGTATTTCGCGAGCGTCTGCTTGTTGTCGCCGGGGATCAACTGCACCTTGATGCCCGCCTGCGCGAAGTTCGCCTGCACCGCCTGCGCGATTTCCGTGTACGGATAGTCGTTGCGCACGTCCATCGTCACCGAAAAGCCGTCGGGCACGCCGGCCTTCGCGAGCAGCGCCTTCGCCTTCGCGACGTCGAGCTTGTAGGGGTTCGCGTTCAACGTGCCGAGGAAGCCTTCGGGCAGGAAGGTCTGGTGCACCTTGTAGGTCGTCTTCACGACGTTGCCCTGGATGCCCGCATAGTCGACGAGCCATTTCAGCGCTTCCTGCACGTCGGGCTTCGCGAGCGTCGGGTTCTTCGTGTTCAGGCCGAGATACAACAGCGTCGCCTGCGGCGAAGCCGATACCTTCGCCTTGCCCGATTTCACGACCGACGCCAGATCGTCGGGGCTCAGGTCGCGCGCCGCGTCGACGTCGCCGTTTTCGAGCAGCAGGCGCTGGCTCGCGGCCTCGGGCACGTGGCGCAGCACGATGCGTTTCATCGCGAGCGGCAACCGGTAGCCGTCGAAGCGCTGCAGCACGAGGCTGTCGCCGGCCGTCCACTTGACCAGCCTGTACGCGCCGGAGCCGGCTTCGTTGGTCTTCAGCCACGCATTGCCGAAGTCGTTGCCTTGCTGATGCGACAGCAGCAGCTTCTTGTCCAGCACCGACGCGGGCCACGAGCCGAGCACGTTCAGCACGAACGTCGGCGCGTACTTGCGGTCGGTGGTGACGGCAATCGTCTGGTCGTCGAGCTTCTTCACGTTCGCGCCGACGTTCGCCTTCGTCAGGCCGATGCCGGTCAGCACGGCGGCCGGGCCCTTGTCGAGCAGCACCGCGCGCTGGATCGACCAGGCGACGTCGTCGGCCGTCAGCGGATTGCCCGAGTGGAACTTGAGGCCCGGGCGCAGCTTGAACGTATAGGTCAGGCCGTCGGTGCTCACCGTCCACGACTGCGCGACGTCGCCGTTGAATTTCGACGGATCGCGCAGGTCGACGCGCACGAGCCGGTCATAGGTATTCGCGACGTATTCCTCCGGCACCAGTTCGTAGATCTCGCCCGGGTCGAGCGTCGTGAATTCGTCGAGCAGCGTGGCCATCACGAACATGTCCTTCGGTGTTTCCGCATGCGCGGCGCAAAGCGGAACGGCGGCGAGAACGGCCGCGGCGGCCAGCGCCGCGACGAGTCGGGATGTCGGGAATTTCATGGGCGCTCCATCTGTCGTTGAAGTCGTTGAACGTGAACGGTGAGGGGGACGTGCATCGTCGTTACATCAGGCGCCACGGGCCGCTTGCCGCGTCGTCGATCTGCGGCAGCGCGTGCGAGCCGGGCAGTTCGTAGTGCCACCATTCGCTGTCGATGTGCGCGAAGCCGGCCGCGTGCATCACGCCGAGCAGCAGCAGGCGGTTGCGTTGCACGGCTTCAGGCAGCCCGGCGTGGAAGTGACCCGACGCGGCGACCATCTCGTCGAAACCGGTACCCATGTCGAGCGGCTCGCCGTTCGCGGCGACGAGCGTCAGGTCGAGTGCGGTGCCGCGGCTGTGATTCGAGCCGCGGCCGAGATCGGCGATGAAGTTCGGGTCGGGCAGGAAATCCCACAGGACCTGCTGCGCCTGCGGCGGCCGGTACGCGTCGTAGATGCGCAGCGTGAAGCCGGCTTGCGCCGCGATGTCGACCGCCCGCCGCAACGCGGCCTCGGCCGGCGCCAGCAGCAGGCAGTGCGCTTGGCGGTAGATCGGCTTGCCGGTCAGGTTGCGGTCGGTCGCGTAGACGAGATCGATGTCGACGCGATGCGTGGCGGGCGTGATTTCGACGAGGCGGTGATCGTTCATCGGCAGGGCGGTCTCGCTCAGGATTCGAATTGGTCGAACGTGCGCTGCAGTTCGCGGTTGCGTTCGACGCGGCGGTCGATCGCGGGGCCGAGGCGGTCGACCACGGCCGTGATCAGCAGGTTGAACAGGCAGGTGAGCGGCGCGAGCGAATCCCAGAACTGGCCGACATCGGTCTTCACCTGCAGCAGGTCGGACGGCCAGTCGCGCGCCCACGGGCACGACAGGTCGGTGACCAGCGCGAACGGCTGCCCGCGCTCGGCGGCCGCCTGGCAATAGCGGCGCGCGCCGCGCGAATACGCACGCGTATCGGTAACGATGCAGTACGGCCGCTCGAATTCGGAGTTCAGCGAATCGACGTACGAGCCCGACTGGCCATCGGAATAGAACACGCGCGGGCGCAAGTATTCGAGGTAGCTGCTGAAGGCGTTGCTGATGCCGCGCGTCGACTGGATGCCGAGGATGAACACCGCGTCGGCCTGTGCGATCCGGTCGGCGACCTGCGCGAACACCGGGCCTTCGGCGAGCCGGTACACGTGGCGGATCGCATCGAGCTCGCGTTCGAGCGACAACGCGAGCGCGCGTTCGCCGCGGCGGGCGCCGTCGTTGCCGCCGACATCGCCGTCGACCGAGTGCGTGCCCACCGTGCGGCGGTATTCGTCGAGCCGGTCGGTGATCATCCACGGACGATCGCTGCCGCCGCGCAGCTCGCGCTTCAGGTCGTCGAGATTGCGGTAGCCCACGCTGCGCAGGAAGCGCCCGACCGAGATGCCGCTGGTGCCGGCCTGCTGCGCGATCTGGTCGGCAGTCTCGAGCCCCAGACGGTCGAGGTTCGCGAGCATGTAGCTCGCGATGCGCTTGGCGGTCGGTGTCAGCTCCGCGTAGCGGGATTCGACGGTACGGGCGAACGCGCAAGTCATCGGCTGTTAGATCGTTGTCGTTTGGTGATCGAATGTCATCTATCTGACAAAGCCAAAATCATTCGCGCCAGCGGATAAAAACTATGGTGTGAGGATGGGTGATAGGTGCGCGACGAACCGGCGTTCGCACGGCTCAACCCCTGAATCGCCGATCGATTGGCGGATCGTTCGCCTTGAATGTCGCGGTGAGCCGTTCCGCCAGTCGTGTCCCGCGGTATCGCGATCATTACAAAATTAAAGCGAATCACATTAAATCATTAATTCAGGTCAATAATTCATTTAAGTTTTGCGTCGATTTGGATTTAACTTGCGTGACGGGATGTTCGATTTTCGATAATCAGAAAACGGCATGTATTCCGTAATGGAAATTCGCTCAATCGAAATAATGAAGAGGCAATCATGACGAATCTTTCTCGACGCAAGATGCTGGCGAATACGGCTGGCGCCATTGCCGCCGCAGGCCTTGCCGTAACGGCCAAAGCCGCGTCGTTCGGCAATCCGGACAGTCCGCCGGAAGGGGCGATCAACGCGCGCAACACACAGGGATTGACCGACCCGGGGCCACAAAATCCCGCATTGGCGAATCAATTCCCGTCTTTTCAGGATCCGCCTGCCACCGATATCAACGGGATGCCGTTATTCTGGGCGTCTTTCAATAATGCCCATAAACGCATTCAAAACGGCGGGTGGGCGCGCGAGGTCACGCAGGACGATTTTGCGATTTCCGAAACCATTTCCGGCGTCAATATGCGCCTCACGCGCGGCGGCATTCGCGAGATGCACTGGCACCAGCAGGCCGAGTGGGCAATCATGCTTGACGGCCGCTGCCGGATCACCGTGCTCGACGAACTCGGGCGGCCGTCGGTGCAGGACGTCAAGACCGGCGATCTCTGGTATTTCCCGCCGGGCCTGCCGCATTCGCTGCAGGGCCTCGGCACCGACGGCGCCGAATTCCTGCTCGCGTTCGATAACGGCCGCGCATCGGAATTCAATACGCTGCTGCTGACCGACTGGGTCGCGCATACGCCGCCGGACGTGCTCGCGCTCAACTTCGGCGTGCCGGCCGACGCGTTCAGGAACATTCCGCTCGACAACCTGTGGATCTTCCAGGGCGACGAACCGGGCCCGCTCGCGGACGCGCAGCGCGCATCGGCCTCGTCGGCCGGCGCGCCGCCGCATCCGTTCATCTTCTCGCTCGGCGACATGAAACCCGTCAAGAAGACGCGCGGCGGCGAAGTGCGGATCGCGGACAGCACCAACTTCAACATCTCGACGACGGTCGCGGCGGCGCTCGTCACGGTCCATCCGGGCGGCATGCGCGAGTTGCACTGGCATCCGAACGCGGACGAATGGCAGTACTACCTGCAGGGCGAGGCGCGGATGACCGTGTTCGACACGGGGCCGAAGGCGCAGACAGCCGACTTCCGCGCGGGCGACGTGGGCTACGTGAAGAAGAGCCTCGGGCACTACGTGCAGAACACCGGCAAGACCGATCTCGTGTTCCTGGAGATCTTCAAGACCGACCGGTATGCGGAGGTGTCGTTGTCCGACTGGCTCGCGCATACGCCGCCGAAGCTCGTCGAAGCGCACCTGAACGTCGCGCCCGACGTGATCGCGCGGTTTCCGCGCAACCGTCCCGACGTCGTGCCGCTGTAAAGCGGCCGGCGCCGCCGCGGCCGGCGGGCGGCAGGCCGGCCGTGGCGTCCGCTTCCGCTTCCACTTCCACTTCCACTTCCACGTAAGCCCCTATCCGAACGGAACCTCACCATGATTCCCGTTACGAGCAAAACCGCCGGCGGCTTCGCGCTGCCGGGCGCGTCTCCCGAACGCATCGACGGCGCGGCGCGCGCCGCGCTGGAAGGCCGTCGCACCGGTATCGCCGCGCTGCTGCCGTTCGTCGGCCCGGCCGTGATCGCGTCGATCGGCTACATGGACCCCGGCAACTTCGCGACCAACATCCAGGCCGGCGCCGCGTACGGCTACCGGCTGCTGTGGGTCGTGCTGGCCGCGAACGCGATCGCGATGCTGTTCCAGGCGATGTCCGCGAAACTCGGCATCGTGACCGGCCGCAACCTCGCCGAGCTGTGCCGCGACCGTTTCCCCGCGCCGGTCGTGCTGGGCATGTGGATCGCGTCGGAAATCGCCGCGATGGCGACCGATCTCGCCGAATTCCTCGGTGGCGCGCTCGCATTCGGGCTGCTGTGCCACCTGTCGCTGTTCGCCGGGATGATCGCGACGGCGCTGGCGACCTGCGCGATCCTCGCACTCGAGAAGCGCGGCTTCCGGCCGCTGGAAGCCGCGATCGCGGCGCTGGTCGGCGTGATCGGCGCGTGTTATCTCGGCGAACTGCTGATCGCGCCGCAGGACTGGCATGCCGCGGCGTTTCATCTGGTCGTCCCGCAGATTCCGGATCACGCGGCGCTGACGATCGCGGTCGGGATCATCGGCGCGACGATCATGCCGCACACGCTGTATCTGCATTCGGGCCTGACGCAGGATCGCGCCGCGCCGCGCGACGACGTGGAACGGCGGCGGCTCGTGCGTTTTTCGAACCGCGAGGTCGTCGTCGCCCTCGGGCTCGCCGGGTTCGTGAATCTCGCGATGGTGATGATGGCGTCGTCGGCGTTCCATGCGAATGCGCCGGGCATGACCGACATCGGCGACGCGTATCACACGCTGATCCCGGTGCTCGGGCCGGCCGCCGGCGTGCTGTTCCTCGTCGCGCTGCTGACGTCGGGCGTATCGAGTTCGGTGGTCGGCACGATGGCCGGGCAGGTCGTGATGCAGGGCTTCATCCATCGCCGCCTGCCGGTGTGGGTGCGCCGCGCGGTGACGATCGCGCCCGCGTTCGCGGTGGTCGCACTCGGCTGCGACGTCACGCGCGCGATGGTCGCGAGTCAGGTCGTGCTCAGTTTCGTGTTGCCGATACCGATGATCGCGCTGTTGATGCTGTCGGCGCGCGAGGACGTGATGGGCGCTTATGCGATGCGGATGCCGCTGCGGATCGTCGCCGGCGCGGCGACGGTCGTGATCGTCGGGTTGAATGCGTACCTGGTGTGGGCGGTGTTCAACTGAGCGGCGGCGGGGCGGCTACTGCTGCATGTCCGGCGCCTCGCGCAGCCGCCAGATCGCGTTGCACTGCTGGCCGCCGAGGCTCGTCGCGCGTAGCGTGACGACGGTGCCGGCGGCGACCTGATACCAGAAATGCGCCATCAGCTCGGTGCCTTTGCGCTGCGCCTGCCCGTCGACCAGCACTTCGCACCGCAGCGGCGACGGCGAACCGGACGGGTGCGTGACGTAGACGTTCAGGCGCGCGATGTCGCGGGTCGCGGTGAACACGACTTCGTGGTTGCCGCTGCCGACGAGCATCGTGCCGCCCGGTTCGTCGATTGCCTGCAGGTAGGCGCCCGCGCTGCCCTCGATCGCGGCGGACGAAACGGTCAGCCCGGCCGATCGCACGTAGTCCGCCGCGGCGATGCGTGCGGCGACCGCGCCGGAGGGCACCGGGGTGCCGTCCGACAGCGCGAACGGCGCGCCGTCGCGCAGCGCGGCGTCGGTGTGGTTCGCGTAGTAGCGCCACCGGTCGAGGAAGCGGATGTCGCCGGTCATGTGCAGCGCGCGGATCGGTTCGTCCTGGTAACGGAGCGTCGTCGTACCGCTGCCCGCGTCGAACGATTCGTGAATGCCGTACTTGCTGACGAAGTTCTGGACCGGGTCGAGCAGCGCCGTTTCGCCCTGGGCGCTCCACGGATGCAGGAACGTCGTGTCGATCCCGAAGCACGCCTGGAAATCGGTGCCGACGCGCGCGAGGCAGTCGCGCAGGTGAGCGGCATAGCGTGCCCATGCGTCGGCGGTCCCGGCCACGAGCCCGGCCTGCAGCGCACCGCCGTGGCGGGCGGTGACCGCGTCGACGACGAGACGCCAGTGATGGTCGCGCCGCTCGCCGATCAGCGGCGTGACGACGAACGTGCAGAACAGCGGGTCGGGGCACACGTGAATCCGGTCGTCGCCGATCCGCGAGAACAGGTCGAATTGCGGCGCACAGAACCAGATGTCGGCATCGTAGAGCGCGAGCTTGCGGATCTGCGGGTTGCGCGCGCAATACCCGGCCGCCTCGATGAAGCGGCCGACCGGCAGCGCATACGCATCCGACGCGTCGATGACGTCGACCGACTGGCTCGCGAGGATCTGCCGCTTGCGCTCGGACAGCCCGTAGCCGATCACCGCGATCCGTCCGTCGTAGCCGGTCTGCCGGAGCGACAGCAGGAACGGCACGAGCATTTCGTACCACGCGCGGTTGTTGTCGTTGATCGCTACGCAGACCGCGTGCTCGCTCGGATGCATGTTCGGTTCCCGTTGTGCGCACTCGGGCGTGCGCATCCTGTCCTGGTTGGTGACGCGAATCCGGTGACGTGGATCACCGCCGGGCGCCGCCGGCCCCGGTCATTGTAGATCGGCGCCGCCGCGCGACATAGCGCCGGCGCCGCGGCCCATGGCGATTACCCGCGCGCCGGCAGGGCCGGGCGCGCGAGCCGCCGCGATTATTTCGCGAGAGTGCGGTATGACACGAGGTCGTTGATCGGCCCGATTTCCGGCCCGGTCGCACCGGGGCGCGTCGCGACCTGCACGACCTTCTCGAACATGATGATGAACGGCGAGTTCGCGAGCACGGCCTTCTGCAGTGCTTCGTAGCGCTGCGCGCGCTTCGCGGGCGACGGCTCGACGAGCGCGGCCTCGGTGTCTTTCGTCAGTTGCGGAATATCCCAGCTGTTGCGCCACGCGAGCATCTTCGTCGGCGATTGATCCGAGTTGTCCGGATTCCATGCGAAGCCGCGCGCGTTGCTGTTCGGGTCCATGTAGTCGGGCGACCATTCGCCGATGAAGATGTCGTGCTGGCGCGCGCGGTACTTGCCGATCGCCTGCTTCGCATCGCCGGGGATCAGCTTCACGCGGATGCCGCCCTGCGCGAAGTTCGCCTGCAGCGCCTGCGCGATCTCGAGGTACGGATAGTCGTTCGGCATGTCCATCGTCACGTCGAAGCCGTTCGGCAAGCCGGCCTTCGCGAGCAGCGCCTTCGCCTTCGCGACGTCCTGCTTGTACGGCCGCGCGTTCGACGTGCCGAGGAAGCCTTCGGGCAGGAAGGTCTGATGCACCTTGTAGGTCGTGCTGACGATGTTGCGCTGGATGCCGTCGTAGTCGACGAGCCATTTCATCGCCTGCTGCACCTCGGGTTTCGCGAGGTTCGGGTTCTTCGTGTTCAGGCTCAGGTACAGCAGCGCGGATACCGGCCACGACGCGACCTTGATCTTGCCGGCCTTCGACAGCGCGGCGAGGCTGTCGGGGCTCAGGTTGCGCGCGGCGTCGGCGTCGCCGTTCTCCAGCAGCAGCCGCTGCGCGGACGCTTCGGGCACGTGGCGGAGCACGACGCGCTTCATCGGGTACGGCGTGCGGTATTTCTCGAAACGCTGCAGCACGATGCTCTCGTTCGGCGTCCACTTGACGAGCTGGTACGGGCCCGAGCCCGCATCGTTGGTCCGCAGCCAGGCGCTGCCGAAATCGTTGCCCTGCTGGTGCGACAGCAGCAGCTTCTTGTCGAACACCGAGGCCGGGCACGCGCTGAGCACGTTGAGCACGAAGCTCGGCGCGTACTTGCGGTCGGTTTCGAGCACGACGGTCTGCGGATCGACCACGCGCACCTTCTGCATCACGTTCGCCTTCGTGAGGCCGAGATCGGCGAGCACGCCGGCCGGCCCCTTGTCGAGCAGGATGGTGCGCTGCAGCGACCATGCGACGTCGTCGGCGGTGACGGGGTTGCCGGAATGGAACGTGAGGCCGGGGCGCAGCTTGAACGTGTAGGTCGTGCCGTCTGCGCCGACCGTCCACGATTGCGCGATCTGTCCGTCGAAGCGCGTCGGATCCTTCAGGTCGACCCGCACCAGCCGCTCGTAGGTGTTCGCCACGTATTCGGACGGCACCAGCTCGTAGATCCCGCTCGGGTCGAGGGTCGTGAATTCGCCGAGTTGCGTGGCGACGACGAAGATGCCGGGCGGCGTGGCAGCCTGCGCCGGCAGCGCCGGAACAAGCGCGACGAGCGCGGCGCTGACGAACAGCCGGGACAGCAGGTGCTTCATGCGGGCTCCATCGAGAGGGAATCGTGGTGCGATTCTCTCATCGACGGCCGTCCGGATGAAAATATTCGGCGCGCGCGGTGCGGCGCGCGGCAGTCGGCCGGGCGGGTGCCCGGCGCGGGGGGCGTCAGATCGCGCAGCGCGCGATCGCGAAGCGCATGGCTTCCTCGGCCGGTTCGTTGCCCGAGCCGCGCACGACCTTGACGACCGAGCCGTTGCCCGACGGCGTCAGCGTGACGAAGTAGGAATTCGAGCCGACGGCGATATCGGTCACGCCGTTGTGCTGCGATTGCTCGGTGCCCGACAGGCGGCTGTCGAGGCAGTTCGCGATGGCGTAGGCCGGACGTTGCGACGACACGTAGATCATCGGTGCGGCACCCGACGAGGCCGAGTCGGACGAGGGCGCGGAACCGCAGGCGGCGAGCAGGGCGGCGGGAAGGAGCAGCAGGAATCGTTTCATGGTCGGTCGTCGGGTGTCTCGTATCGAGGCTGGGGCGCGGGGTAGGCGAAACGCGAAGCTTCGCGACGAAACCGCCCGGAATCGGGCCGTTTTTGACGGACGACGATGCGACAGGCGGCTGACGACGGAGTATACCCGCAGCATCTGACGCCGTTCGCGCGTTGAAACGATTCGATACAACCAGCCGATCGAACAAGCACCCGCTGCCGCATCGCGGCAGCGGGCGTTTCAGGTGATGGCGAATGGGCGCTTGCCGGTGTTGTCGCTGTTATTGGCCGATCTTGTTGCCGACCGCATTGTCCTGCTGGTTCAGCACGTGCTTTTCGCTCTTCGTGATGTGGCCGTGATCCTGCGCGGCCATGTCCCGCTCTTCCCGGCGGATCTTGCGGTCGTCACGGTGCAGGCGCGCGGCCCGGGCGTGCGACATCTCGCCTTCCGTCACTTCGTGATGGATGCGGCGATGCTGGTTCGCGAGGCGCCGGTTGACCGCTTCGCGGCGCGGATGCGCCTGTTGCCACGGCGTCTCGGCGAACGCGGTGCCGGTCAGGACCGACATCAGGGCGGCGGCAATCGCGATTTGGCGGGTCAGGGCTCGCATCGTGTTTTCTCCTGTCGTTGCGCCGTCCCTCTGGAGGAGCGGCGCATGACGAAAAAACGCGGTACGGGCGCCGGCTGTTGACGTTTCCGCCTGTATCGATTGCAAGTCTTTATTACGTCGCAGGGGGAGCTGGCCGGCCCCGGCGTGCGTGGCGCGAGGGTCGGCCGCAACGGCCGCGGATCAATGCGCGCCGGCCGCCGCCGCATCGGCATCGCCGCCGCCCGAGCGCGCCGGTTTCGTGATCCAGATGAGCGGGATGATCGCGATGAAGATGATCGCCGACACGTAGAAGATGTCGTTCAACCCCATCACGGCCGCCTGCGAATCGACCGATGCGTTGAAGAACGCGAGCGCCGAATCGGGGCTCAGGTGCAGCAGCGAGCGTGTCGTGTCGACCTGTTGCGTGAAGACCGGGTTGGTGACGCTCGCCTGTTCGGTGAGCCGCACGTGATGCAGGATCGTGCGGTCGTTCCACGCGTTGCTGATCAGCGACGTGCCCACCGCGCCGCAGAACGTGCGGCCGAAATTCGACAGGCCGGCCGCGGCCGGGATCTTTTCGGGCGGCAGCCCGGACAGGATGATCGACGTCAGCGGCACGAAGAACATCGCCATCGGAATGCCTTGCAGCAGCGTCGGCAGCACGAGGTCCCAGCGCGACACGTCGGTGTAGAACGTCGTGCGCATCATGAACACGACCGCGAAGCCGACGAACGCGAGCGTCGCGATATAACGCGGGTCGGTGCGCGGCAGCAGGCGTCCCATGACCGGCGTGAGCAGGATCGCGAACAGCCCGAGCGGCGCGGTCGCGAGCCCCGAATCGACCGCGCGGTAGCCGAGATAACCCTGCATCCATTGCGGCAGCAGCACGAGCGTGCCGAAGAACATCCCGTACGCGACCGAGATCGCGATCGTGCCGCCCGCGAAGTTGCGCTGCGTGAACAGCCGCAAGTCCACGATCGGGTTGGCCTCGTACAGCTCCCACACGAGGAAGAACGCAAAGCCGATCAGCGCGACGATGCCGAGCGCGACGACGACGGGCGAGTTGAACCAGTCGAGATCCTTGCCCTTGTCGAGCATGATCTGCAGCGACGCGACCCACAGCACGAGCAGCAGCAGGCCGACCGTATCGATCGGCAGGCGGCGCGTGGCCGATTCGCGGTCGCGGAACACGATCCACGTGACGGCCGCCGCGAAGAAGCCGACCGGAATGTTGATGTAGAAGATCCACGACCAGTTGTAGTCGTACGTGATCCAGCCGCCGAGCGACGGCCCCGCGATCGGGCCGACGAGCGCGGTCATCGACCACAGCGCGAGCGCGCTCGACGATTTCTGCCGCGGCCAGGCGCCAAGCAGCAGCGCCTGCGACAGCGGCGCGAGCGGCCCCGCGACCGCGCCCTGCAGGATCCGTGCGGCGAGCAGCGTCGGCAGGTTCGGCGCGATCCCGCACAGCCACGACGCGAACACGAACAGCAGGATCGACGTGACGAACAGGCGCACCTGGCCGAAGCGCTGCGTGAGCCAGCCGGTCAGCGGAATCGACACCGCGTTCGCGGCCGCGAAGATCGTGATCACCCACGTGCCTTCGTCGACCGAGACGCCGAGGTCGCCCGAGATCGTCGGGATCGCGACGTTCGCGATCGACGAGTCGAGCACGTTCATGAACATGGCGAGCGATACCGCGATCGTGCCGATCGCGAGCTTGCCGCCCGACAGCGGCGCCTGGGGTGACGGAGATGACATGGTGTTCCTGCGTGATGAAAGGTGGCCGGGCGGCGCGCGCCGTCGGCCGCGCGCGCGCCGCGTGCGCGGGCGGGCCGCGAAGCGGACGGCGCGATGCACCACGCGCGGGCGGCCCGGCAAACGGGGCCGTCCGCGCGCGGCGTGCGGTTCAGGCGTTCGATCGGATCGGCGAAGCCATGACGGGCTTCGGGGCGCGGGCAGGCCGGTCAGGAAGGCGCGACGCGCGTGACGCGGCGGCGGGCAGCGCTCGCGTGGCTGCCGTAGCGTGTGTGGCGATTTTTCATGGGCACAGGCTAACGATGCGGCGAACGGCGATCAACGCTCGCGCGCTCATTAATTCCTTTCGTGCGCCGCAATAATGCAGCCGGCCCGCCTCGATGGCCGGTCGCGCGATGCCGGTTACGGCGACGCGCGCCACGCGGTGAAGACTTCCGTCAGGAATTCGACGAATGCGCGCACCTTGCTGTCGAGCGTCGCGCGCTTCGGATACAGCGCGTGCAGTTCGACGTCGTCGGTGCGGTGCCAGTCGGGCAGCACGATTTCGAGTTCGTTGTTCGCGAGCCGCCGCGTGGTGAAGTGCGTGGAGATCAACGCGATGCCGCCGCCGCTCGCGGCCTGGCGCAGCACCGTGACCGATTCGTTCGAGATCAGCACGGGCTGCACCGGCACATCGGCCACGTCGCCGGCCGCGTTGGTGAGCCGCAGCGTCAGGCCGGGCGTGTCGCGGCCGACGAACAGGATGTCGTGATCGGCGAGGTCCTGTGGTGTCTGCGGCCGGCCGGCACGGTCGAGATAGTGCGGGCTGGCCGCGAGTTTCGCGTGCGACCAGCCGAGCGAGCGCGCGACATAGCCGGAATCGGTCAGCACGCCCGTGCGCAGCGCGACGTCGAAGCCGTGCTCGACGAGGTCGAGCGCGCTGTTGTCGTAGATCAGCACGAGCTGCACCAGCGGGTAGCGCCGGCGAAACTCGGCGAGCGCCGGCTCCAGTTCCAGCAGGCCGATCGCGTAGGGCACCAGCACGCGCAGCGTGCCCTCGGGCTCGGTGCGCAGCGCCCGCGCCTGGCGGTCCGCGTCGAGCAGGATTTCCTCGGCGCGCAGGCAGCGTTCGTAATAGTCGCGCCCCGCTTCGGTGACGGACACGCGGCGCGTCGTGCGGTACAGCAGCTGGACGCCGAGATCGTCCTCGAGCTGCCTGACCTTGCGGCTCACGCGGCTGAGCGGCATGTCGAGTTGCGTGGCGGCGGCGGTGAAGCTGCCGCGTTCCACCACGCGCAAGAATATCCGGATGCTTTCGAGGTCCATACGGGGCGTTTCAGGGTTCGGCCTGCGCGCATCTTACCGTCGCGCGCCGGATCGCAGCGGATCGTGCCGATTATCCTGCCCGGTGCAATAACGCATCCCGCCGCCGCCCCGTAGTGGCGGCCCGCGCGCGATCGTATGCTCGCCGGATGAAATTCGCTTTCCCCAGCGTGCCGCCGTTCGCGGCCGTCCGGGCCGCGCTGCGCGACGCGCGCCCGACGTTGCCGCCCGGCGCGCTCGCGTTCGCGCTGCGCAATACCGCCGCGTCGTTGCTCGCACTCTATATCGCGTTCCGGATGAATCTCGACGATCCGAAATGGGCCGCGTCGACCGTGTGGATCGTCGCGCAGGGCAGCCGCGGGATGGGGCTGTCGAAGAGCCAGTACCGGATTCTCGGCACCGCGATCGGCGCGGCCGTCGCGCTCGCGCTGACCGGTGCGTTCGCGCAGACGCCCGAGCTGTTCCTGCCGGCGCTCGCCGCGTGGATCGGGCTGTGCGCGGGCGTCGCGACGTTCCAGCGGAATTTCCGCGCATATGCGGCGGTGCTCGCCGGCTATACGGCCGCGATCATCGCGATGGATGCGGTGTCCGCGCCGCTGCATGCGTTCGACATCGCGGTGGCGCGATTCCTGTATGTGGTCGTCGGCATCCTGTGCGGCGCGCTGTTCGAAACGGTGTTTGCGCCGGGCGCGCCGCTGAACGATGTCCGCACGCGGCTCGCGCGCTATCTCGACCGCGCGGTGACGCTCGGCGCGGGCGCGCTGCGCCGTGAGCCGAACGGGGCGGCCGTGCACCGCCTGTTCGCGGATGCGCTCGAACTCGACACGGCGGCCGAGTATGCCGCGGCCGGCGCGCCGCCGGTGCGCAACGCGATCGGCCATCTGCGCGCGGCGGCGCTGGGCGTGCTCACCGCGCAGGCCGCCGGGCAGGCGATCCGCGAGCATGCGGCGCGCGCCGGCGACGCGCCGGATCCGCTGATCGACGAAGTCGCGCGCGTGCTGGACGGCGTCGCTGCATCGGACACCCCGGGGCACGCGATCGCGGCGCTGCGCGCGCGCGTGGACGACGCACTGCACGCGGCGGCCGCCGCGCAGCGCGGCCCGGACACGTCGCGCCTGCTCACGCTCGACCGGCTGGCGGCGCTGCTCGCCGGGTTCGAGCGCGCGTTCGCGAGCCGGGCGCTGCTCGACCGGCCGGAGCCGCCGCCTTCGCGCGTGCGCTATGCCTTTCACCACGATCCGGTGCTCGCGTGGCACAACGGGATCCGCGCGTTCATCGCGGTGCTGGCCGCATCGGCGATCTGGATCGTCACGGCGTGGCCGTCGGGCGCCGGCTTCGTCGCGATCACGGCCGTGGTCGGCGCGCTGTTCTCGACGCGGCCGAACTCGGTGCGCGCGGCCGTCGGTTTCCTGAAAGGCACGGCATGCGCGGCGGCCGCCGGCGTCGTCTGCAACTTCGTCCTGTTGCCCGCGGTGTCGGGCTTCGAGATGCTCGCGACCATCCTCGGCGTGTTCCTGGTCGCCAACGGCGTCGCGATGCGTCATCCGCGCACGGCCGCGATGGGCAGCGCATTCGCGATCTTCTTCTGGAATTTCACGTCGCCGGACAATACCGCGCGCATCGGCGATGCCGCGTTCCTGAACAGCGCGCTCGCCACCATGCTCGGCATCGCGTTCGGCGCGCTGATCTTCGCGCTGGTGTTTCCCGGCGATCCCGGCACGAGCCGGCGGCGGCTGCATCGTGCGGTGCGCCGCGACCTGGCCGGCATCGCACGCGACCCGCGTGCCTGGTCGGAGAGCGTGTGGCTGAGCCGGACGGCCGACCGTCTCGCGCGCGAACTCGGTTTCGCGGGCAGCCTGCCGCAGACGCTGATCGAGCGCGACATGCGCGACCTGCTCGCGATCTGGGGAATCGGCGACAGCCTGCTGTCGCTCGCCGCACTGGCCTCGCGCGAGCCGACCGTGCGCCGCGCGGCGGCCGTGGTGCGCGGCCGCGTCGCGCGGGCGGAATTCGCGCGGCTCGACCGGACCTGCGACGCGGCGGCGCGCGTGCTGCGGCGGCGCGCGGCCGGTCGCGCAGGCGATGCCGCGCAGGCGATGCTGCGCGGTGTCGTGCTGGTGCGGCGGATCGCCGACGCAGCCGCCGAGCACGGCCGTTTCCTGCGCGGCCTCGGCGACTGAGCGGTTCAGGTGAGGCGGTATGCGCGGCCGGGCGTCACTTCGGCCGGCAGCGGCTCGCGGTTCAGTTCGAGCAGCGTGCGTTCGATCTGGCGCGTCATCGCATCGAGCGCGAGATGGTTCGGCCCGTCGCCGAACGGCTCGGCGATCGCATGCGCGATCGCGTCGAGCGCGATCAGCGTATAGGCGACGAACACGGTGACGAACGGTGTCGCCGCGCCGATCGAGTCGACGAGGCCGAACGGCAGCAGCACGCAGTACGCGTAGATGGTCCGGTGCAGCAGCACGTCGTAGGAAAACGGGATCGGCGTCGACGCGATCCGTTCGCAGCCGCTCACCATCGCGACGAGATCGTCGAGGCGCGCGTCGAGCATCCACAGGCGCGTATCGGCGAGGCGGCCCGCGTCGGCGCGTGCGGCGAACGCTTCGCGCAGCGCGTGCACGATGACGATCGGGCGGAACCGGGAGCCGGCGACACGCGCATGAGTGGCCTCGTCGAGCAGCCCGCGCAGGTCGGCGGCCGGATCGGTGCCGCGCAGTTGATGCTTGAGCGCATAGACGAAGGCGACGACCTGCCGCACGAAGGCGCGCCGCGATGCGTCGTCGCGGTCGACCGCACCGTAGCAGAGCGCCTGCGAGACCAGCGTGCGCGCGGCGGTCAGGACGCCGCCCCACAGTTGCCGGCCCTCGCGGTAGCGTTCGTAGCTCGCGTTATTGCGAAACCCCGCGAAGATCGCCAGCGTGAGCCCGATCAGCGTGAATGGCGTCGGGTTCAGCGGCACCTTCTCGCCGAGCACGCGGCCGCCGCCCCACACCGCGACGAGGCTGATCGCGAGCGTCAGCACGAGCTGCGGCAGGATGGTGGGCAGCACCGAGCCGTTCCACACGAGCAGCATCCGCAGCCAGTGCTCGCGCGGACGAACGATCATCGTCGCGCTCCGTCAGGCGGCGATCGAGGCCGGCGCGGCCGCGCGATGCAGCAGCACGGGCACCGACTTCGACGTCGGCGTGTTGCACACGTCGCCGACGCTGTCGAGCGGCACGAGCGGGTTGGTTTCCGGGTAATACGCGCCGATGCAGCCGCGCGGGATGTCGTACTCGACGAGCAGGAAGCCGTCCGCGCGCCGCTCGATCCCGTCGTGCCACACGGTTTCCATGTCGACCCATTCGCCGGCCTTCAGGCCGAGCATCGCGAGATCGTCGCGGTTGACGAACACCACGCGGCGCTGGCCGAACACGCCGCGATAGCGGTCGTCGAGCCCGTAGACGGTCGTGTTGTACTGGTCGTGCGAACGGGTCGTCATCAGCGTCATCAGCCGTTCGCCGTGCAGCTCGCGGGCGCGCTGGATCGGCGTGTCGGTCGGCAACGCGTGCGCGATGAAGTTCGCCTTGCCCGTCGGCGTGAGCCACTCGCGATCGCGCGACGCGACGCGCAGGTGGAAGCCGCCCGGCCGCGCGATGCGCGTGTTGTAGTCGTAGAAGCCGTCGAGCGTCGCCTCGATCGCATCGCGGATCTTCGCGTAATCGTCCTTGTACGCGAGCCAGTCGATCTTGCCGCTGCCGAACAGCGCATGGCCGATGTGCGCGACGATCGCGGGCTCCGACATCAGGTTCGGCGACGCCGGTTTGTTCATCCCGTACGACACGTGGACCATGCTCATCGAATCCTCGACCGTCACGCCTTGCGCGACGTTGTCCTGCAGGTCGATTTCGGTGCGGCCGAGCGTCGGCAGGATCAGCGCGTCGCGGCCGTGGATCAGGTGGCTGCGGTTCAGCTTCGTCGTGATGTGCACCGACAGGTCGCAGCGTCGCATGCCTTCCCACGTGCGCGGCGTATCGGGCGTCGCCATCGCGAAGTTGCCGCCGAGGCCGATCAGCACCTTCACGCGGCCTTCGAGCATCCCCTCGATCGTCTCGACGACGTCGTAGCCGTGGTGGCGCGGCGGTTCGAAGTCGAACACGTGGCCGAGGCGGTCGAGGAACGCCTGCGACGGCTTTTCCTCGATGCCGACCGTGCGGTTGCCCTGCACGTTCGAGTGGCCGCGCACCGGGCACAGGCCGGCGCCGGGGCGGCCGATGTTGCCGCGCATCAGCATCAGGTTCGTCAGCATCTGCACGGTCGCGACCGAATGCTTGTGCTGCGTGATGCCCATGCCCCACGTCGCGATCACGCGTTCGCTGCGCGCATAGCGTTGCGCGAGGCTGTCGATCTGCTCGTACGGCACGCCGCTTTCGGCGGTCAGCGCGGACCAGCTTTCGTTGCGCAGGTCGTCGGCGAAGGCGTCGAAACCGGCCGTGTGCTCGACGATGAACGCGGTGTCGACGACGCGCGGCGCACCGGCGGCGCGCGCGGCGTCGTCGAGTTCGAGCACCCGCTTCGCCATCCCCTTGATCAGCGCGAAATCGCCGCCGATCGTCGGCTGGATGAACGTCGATGCGATCCGGGTGCCCGACATCGTCAGCATCTCGATCGGGCTTTGCGGATCGGCGAAGCGTTCGAGGCCGCGCTCCTTGAGCGGGTTGATCGACACGATCGTCGCGCCGCGCTTCGCGCATTCGCGCAGCTCGCCCATCATCCGGGGGTGGTTGGTCGCGGGGTTCTGGCCGAAGATCAGCAGCATGTCCGCGTGCTCGAAATCGTCGAGCGTGACGGTGCCCTTGCCGACGCCGACCGAGGCCGGCAGCCCGCGGCTCGTCGCCTCGTGGCACATGTTCGAGCAGTCGGGGAAGTTGTTCGTGCCGTACAGCCGCACCAGCAACTGGTACAGGAACGCCGCTTCGTTGCTCGCGCGGCCGGACGTGTAGAACGCGGCCTGGTTCGGGTCGGGCAGCGCGCGCAGGTGGCGCGCGATCAGGTCGAACGCGTCGTCCCACGCGATCGGCACGTAGCGGTCGGTTTGCGCGTCGTACACCATCGGGTCGGTGAGGCGGCCGTGCTGTTCGAGTTCGAAATCCGACTGTTCGAGCAACTCGGTGACCGTGTGCGCGGCGAAGAATTCGGGCGTCACGCGCTTGCTCGTCGCCTCGGCGGCCACCGCCTTCACGCCGTTCTCGCAGAATTCGAACGTCGATGCGTGCTGGCGGTCGGGCCACGCGCAGCCGGGGCAGTCGAAGCCGTCCGGCTGGTTCTGGCGCAGCAGCGTACGGTAGTTGCCGCCTGCGACCTTTTCCTTGATCAGGTTGATCGTGACGGCTTTCAGCGCACCCCAGCCGGCGGCCGGGTGAGTGTACGGTTCGATGCGCGCGGTGGCGGATTTCTTTTTCATGGTGCAGCGGGTGTCGGGGTCGATGGGTGCAGAGTACGCGCGGCACCCGTGCCGCTGTGTGTACACCTGTTCGCTTCAAAAAAGAGTACAGTTTCGGCCATTCGCACGGTGCGGATCGCAACTGTGTTGTTGAAGGGAAGTTGAAAGGGAGGCGCGTGAAGCGTTACGAACAACTGGCCGACGATCTCCAGGCGCAGATCGAGCGTGGCGTGTACCGGCCGGGCGAACGGATTCCGTCGGTGCGGCAGGCGAGCCGGCAGCAGCAGCTCAGCGTGACGACCGTGCTGCGCGCCTACCTCGTGCTGGAAAGCCGCGGCCTGATCGAAAGCCGGCCGCAGTCGGGCTACTTCGTGCGGGCACGCGCGGCGGCGCCGGCCGAGGCCGAGCTGCATACGTCGGCGCCGACGGCCGAGCCGTCGGCGGTGGACGTGAGCCGGCTCGTGCTGTCGACGCTGCGCTCGATCGCGCGCGACGACGCGGTGCCGCTCGGTTCGCCGTATCCCGACGCGTCGCAGTTTCCGGTGCAGCGTCTCGCACGCTATGCGCAGACGATCGGGCGACGCCGCACGCGCTGGGGCGTGATCGACGACCTGCCGCCGGGCAACCAGGAACTGATCCGCCAGATCGCGCGGCGCTACGCGGAACGCGGGGTCGCCGTCGAGCCGGGCGAGATCGTGATGACGATCGGCGCGACCGAAGCGATCAACCTGTGCCTGCAGGCCGTCGCGAAGCCGGGCGACACGATCGCGGTGGAGTCGCCGACGTTCTACGCGATGCTGCACGCGATCGAGCGGATGGGCATGCGCGCGCTGGAAGTCGCGACGCACCCGGGCGACGGCATCGATCTTGACGCGCTCGAACGGGTCCTCGAGCGCGAGCGCATCGCCGCGTGCATGGTGATGCCGAATTTCCAGAATCCGCTCGGCTTCCAGATGCCCGATGCGCGCAAGCGCGCGCTCGTCGAACTGCTCGCGAAGCACGGCGTGCCGGCGATCGAGAGCGACGTGTATCACGAGCTGCATTTCGGTGACACGACCCCGAGCGCGCTGAAATCGTTCGACCGTGACGGCCTCGTGCTGCATTGCGCGTCGTTCACGAAGAGCCTGTCGCCGCGTTACCGGATCGGCTGGGCGATGCCGGGCCGCTATCGCGACCAGGTCGAGAAGCTGAAATTCCTCAACACGCTCGCGACGCCCGCGATCGAGCAGCTCGCGATCGCCGAGTACCTGAAATACGACGGCTACGATTTCCACCTGCGGCGCATGCGCAAGCTGTACGCGCAGCAGGCGAGCCTGATGAGCGCGATGGTGCGCCGGTTCTTCCCGGAAGGCACACGGCTGTCGCAGCCGCAGGGCGGGTATGTGCTGTGGGTCGAGCTGCCGCGGCAGGTCGATGCGATGAAGCTGTACACGCTCGCGCTCGCGCAGCGGATCACGGTCGGCCCCGGCCACATGTTCTCGGCGGGCACCGACTACCGGCATTTCATCCGGCTCAACTACAGCTATCCGTGGTCGCGCCAGATCGAGGACGCCTTGAAGGTGCTCGGGCGGCTCGCATCGGAGTGCGCGGCGCGATAGGCGCGGCCGCGTCGCGCATCGACCCGTCCGCGGCGCCCGCGCGCCGGCTTACGCCGCGCGGACCATCTGCCGCATGTCGAAACCCGACGGATGCTGGTACACGCGCAGCCCGAACTCCGGCAGCACCGCGATCAGGTGATCGAACAGGTCGGCCTGGATGGCCTCGTAGTCGACCCACGTCGTCGTATCGGTGAAGCAGTACAGTTCGAGCGGAATGCCTTCGGCGGTGAGCGGCAACTGCCGCGCCATGCAGGTCATGTCGCGGCGGATGCGCGGATGACCCTTCAGGTAGTTCGCGACGTACGCGCGGAACGTGCCCAGATTCGTCAGCTGGCGGCGGTTCGCCGGGCAGTCGCCGGCCGCGCCGAGCGTGCCGTTCCATTGCTCGATCGCGTCGACCTTGTCCTCGAGATACTCCCTCAGCAGCGTCAGGCGTTCGAGCCGTTCGATCTCGTCGTTCGATAGAAAACGCACGCTCGTCGCGTCGACGAACAGCGCGCGCTTGATGCGGCGGCCGCCCGCTTCGGTCATCCCGCGCCAGTTCTGGTAGCTCTCGGTGATCAGCTTCCACGTCGGCACCGTGATGATCGTGTGATCGAAGTTCGCGACCTTGACGGTGTTCAGCGTGATGTCGATGACGGTGCCGTCCGCACCGGCCGACGGCATCGTGATCCAGTCGCCGATCCGCAGCATGTCGTTCGACGACAGCTGCACGCCGGCGACGAGGCCGAGCAGCGTGTCCTTGAAGATCAGCATCAGCACCGCCGACATCGCGCCGATGCCGGACAGCAGCAGGCCGATCTGCTTGCCGGTCGCATCGCCGATCACGACGAGCGCGGCGGTGATGAACATCACGAGCTTGACGAGTTGCATCGCGCCTTTCAGCGACAGGCGCGGCTGGTCGCGCTGGTGCGTGCGGTGGGTGTGCTCGAGCGCGGACAGCGTCGCGCTGATGGTCATCGTCACGAGGAACACGATCAGCGCGAACAGCACCTTGTCGGCGACCTGCGTGACGCGCTCCGGAATGCCGGGCACCGCGCCGAGCCCGAGCTTGACCACGACGAACGGGACGATGCGGTTCAGCCATTTGAAGGCGCCGAACTCGAACAGCGCGTCGTCGATGCGCGTGGCGGACAGCCGCGCGAGGCGCGCGACCACGCGAAACAGCAGGAAATGGACGGCGGCGGTGATCGCGCCGGCGGTGGCAAGCAGAATGAGGATGCCGACGAGCGGCGTCAACCAGGATTCGTTCAGTGTCATGGCGGAAAACAGGGACCTTCTTGTGCGTTGAATCGGCGCCGCGACGCGGCGCGCGCCCGGTGAAGGGCACATGAAAGGGACCGTGATTGTGCCATCGGGTTCCGGACGCGTGGGGTGACGGCGGGTCGAACGGCTCCCGAATACGCTCACCATTGTGCAGGTGTCCTTCGCATCGAAGTGAGGGCGGGCGGTGAATCCGCGTCACCGCAAGCCGGTGCGCGAGTCTGTTGCCGGATGCCTCGCACGCACGGCTGCGATCGGCTCGAACCCGGCGTGGCGGGCCTTCGCGCGTCGACGCGCATGGTCGGCGATCCATGCAATCATGCGAGCGTCGCGGGTGTTGCCGGCATGCCGCACGCGCCGGCGTGCGAGCGGTGCGTCAACGGTGAGCGCCGCGCGCCGCGTTCGCGCACTTGCCAGGCAAGGCCCGCCCGGGGCACGATGCGCGAACGGCTTCGCGATCCTCGCCACTTCTTCGACCTCACGCATTTCACGCATGCAAGATTCCAACGAAAACCGCCCGTCGGGCGTGCGGCTGTTGAAAGGCCTGCTCCCGATCCGCCGGGCAGGCGCCATCCGCGACGTGTTCGCGGGCCTCTCGCTCGCCTCGATGGACATCCCGCAGGTGCTCGGCTACGCGCGCATCGCCGGGATGCCGGCCGTCACGGGCCTCTACACGGTGTTCCTGCCGCTCATTGCATTCGCGTGCTTCGGTGCGTCGCGCCATCTTGTCGTCGCCGCCGACTCCGCGACCGCGACGATCTTCGCGAGCCGGCTGTCGTCGATGGCACCTGCCGGCAGCGCGGAATATGCGGCACTGGCCGGCATGGTCGCGCTGCTGACCGGCGCGATGCTGCTGCTCGCGCGCATCTTCAAGCTCGGTTTTCTCGCCGATTTCCTGTCGCGCACGGTGCTGGTCGGCTTTCTCGCCGGCGTCGGCGTGCAGGTGTCGATCGCGATGCTCGGCGACATGCTCGGGTTGTCGGTGCCGTACCCGGCGTCGCGCAGCCTTGCGCAACTCGACTACGTCGTCACGCATCTCGTCCACGCGAACCGGCCGACGCTCGCGCTCGCGGCGCTCGTGGTCGTCGCGATCCTCGCGTGCAAGCGGTTCGCGCCGCGCGTGCCGATGCCGATGATCGTCGTCGTGGGGAGCATCGCGGCGAGCGCGGCGTTCGACTTCGCCGCGCAGGGCGTTGCGGTGCTCGGGCCCGTCGCGGGCGGGTTGCCGTCGCTGCGCTGGCCGTCCGTCACGTGGCAGCAGTTCCTCGATCTCGTGCCGGTCGCCGCCTCGTGTTTCGTGATGATCATCGCGCAGAGCGCGGCCGCCGCGCGGGTGTTCGCGCAGCAGTACGGCGAAGACGTCGACACCAACGCCGATATCCTCGGCCTCGCGGCCGCGAACGCGGCGGCGGCGGTAGGCGGCGCGTTCGTCGTCAACGGCAGCCCGACGCAGACGGCAATGGCGGATGGCGCGGGCGTGCGCAGCCAGATCGGCCATCTCGCGTTCGCCGCCGTGGTGGCCGTCGTGCTGCTGTTCTTCAGCACGTTCCTGCAGTACCTCCCGCATGCGGTGCTGGCCGGCATCGTGTTCACGATCGCGCTCGGGCTGATCAACGTGCGCAGCCTCGCGGCGATCCGCCAGGAAAGCCCCGGCGAATTCACGCTCGCGCTCGTGACGGCCACGGCCGTCGTGACCGTCGGTGTCGAGCACGGCATCCTGCTGGCCGTCGCGCTGTCGCTGATGCGGCACGTGCGCCACAGCTACCAGCCGCATACGATGGTGCTCGAGCCTGTCGCGGGCAACGGGCGCTGGCTGCCGGTGCCCACGCGGCGCGGTGCGATGACGGCGCCGGGGCTGATCGTCTACCGGTTCGGTTCCGACCTGTTCTTCGCGAACGACCATCTGTTCGCCGGCGAAATCATCGAACTCGTCGACACGGCGCCGGTGCCGCCGCGCTGGTTCGTGATCGATGCGGGGGCGATCACCGATGTCGACTATTCGGCCGCGCGCACGCTGACCGATCTCGTCAAGACGTTGCACGCGCGCGGGATCGGCGTGCTGTTCGGGCGGGTGAACCGCTACCTGCGCGCGGACATGGATCGCCACGGGATCACCGACGTCGTCGGCGCATCGTGCATCTTCGCGACGCTGCATCAGGCGCTGGAGGCGGCGGGCACGACGCCGCCGGCGCCGCAGGAGCCGGGCACGGTGTAGCGCGAACGGGCGCTAGGCGGCCGCGCGCAAGCGCGCGAACCCGTTGCGCAGATAGCGGGCCAGTTCCGTCGCGGCCGGGGTGCGCTGGCCGCGCGGCACATGCAGGTCGATCGAGAAGTTCGGCAGCGCGGGCAGGCCGCTGCCAGCCGGCAGGATATCGAGGTCGGTCGGGACGGTGGACGCGAGCCAGACGGTCACGGCGAGATCGGAGCGCACGGTCGCGGCCGTGGCATCGAAGCTGCCGTTCTCGAACACGGTGCGCCAGGCGCGATCGCAGCCGCGCAGCGCGTCGAGCACGGTCGGGCGGAACGCGCAGGTCTGCGCGACCATCGACACCGGCAGCGGCGTGTTGCGGTGCGCGGTGCCGCCTTTCGCGCCGACCCAGACCAGCCGGTCGACGGCAATGCACTCGCCGCGCGACGACCCGACCGGCGCCTCGATCAGCGCGACGTCGAGGTCGCCCCGCGTGAGCCCCCGGCGCAGTTCCGGCGACGCCGCGCACACGAGCGTGAGCGCGACCTGCGGATGCGCCTGTGCATAGTTTTTCAGGATCGGCGCGAGACAGGTGCCGACCAGGTCCTGCGGCGCACCGAGACGGACCGCACCTTCCACGGCGCCCGCCGTCATGTCGGTGAGCAGCGCATCGTGTACGGCGAGCAGCCGGCGCGCCTGTTCGAGCAGCCGCTCGCCGGCCGCCGTGAGCAGCAGGTTGCGATGCTCGCGGACGAACAACGGGCCGGACAGCGCCTCGAGCCGCGCGACCTGCTGGCTGATCGCGCCTTGCGTCAGGTGCAGCGCGTGGCCGGCCGCCGTCATGCTGCGATGATCGGCGACCGAGACGAATGCGCGCAACAGCGCGATGTCGAGATTGCGTGCCATGCGTCGCATTATGTACGCTAATGGCTGGCATAAAAAGCTTTCGCTGTCGTAATGGAGGGATCGCGGGTAAAAACGGGGCTTCGACGACGACAACCGGGAGCCGCCGTGCCGCTTCACGACTACCTGGCGCTGATGCTGTTCGTGATCGTGTCCACCGTGACGCCGGGCGGCGCGACGACGCTCGCGACCGCGTCGGGCGCCCATTTCGGCTACCGGCGATCGCTGCCGCTGATGGCCGGGATCGCGGCCGGCCTGGCGTCGATGGCGGCCGCGGCGGCGGCCGGGCTCGGCAGTGTGCTGCTCGCGCTGCCGACGTTGCAGCTTGCGATGAAAGCAGCCGGTTCGCTGTACCTCGTGTGGCTGGCCGTCCGCATCGGGCGCGGCGGCAAGCCGCGGCTCGACGCCGCCGTGCACCGGCCGCAAGGGTTCGTCAGCGGGGTGTGGATGCTGTGGCACAACCCGAAAGGCTGGGCGATGACGCTCGGCGCGGCCGCGTCGTTTGCCGCGCTCGCGTCCGGCCCGGCCCGGCTTGGCGTGCTGCTCGGGCTGGCATTCGGCGTGGCCGCGATGGCGTCGTTGTCGTTATGGTGTTTCGCCGGGCTGCTGTTCGCACGCGTGTTGCGCACCGAGCGGCAGTGGCGTTGCCTGAATGCGGGACTGGGGCTGCTGCTCGTGATGTCGATCGTGCCGATGTGGCTGCCGTAGCGGGCCGCCGCGCCTGTCGCGCGACGCGCCCCGGGTTCAACGCGAGCCGGCCCGCGCGGCGCCGGCAGGCTGGCCCCCGGCAGCGCTCGACCTCAACGGCAGCCGCAGCGTCGTGACGAAGCTCGCCGCATGCAGCGCGCACAGCAGGCCAAACGCCCATGCATACGCGACGGCCGGCGTGCCACCGGGCGACATCGATTCGGCCTGCAGCCGCCACGCGAGGAACAGCGTGCAGATCGTCGTGAACGTCGGGCCGCCGAGGCGCTGCACGATATTGAGCGAGGTGGTCGCCATCGGCAGGTTGCGGCGTTCGACCGATGCATACGCGGCCGAGATCGACGGCGCGCCGATCGCGCTCTGGCCCATGCCGCGCAGGAACAGCGCGGGAACGAGCACCAGCGGATCGTAGCCGGTCAGCGCGAGGAACACGAACGGCAGCGTCGCCGCCAGCGCGAGCAACGCGCCGGCGGCGGCCAGCCGGCGCACGCCGAACCGGCCCGTCAGCGCGCCCATCGACGGATAGGTGACGAGCATGCCGAGCCCGAGCGGCGCGAGCAGCCACCCCATCTCGCCCGGCGAGCGGCCGCACGCCTGGATCAGGAACACGGGAATCAGCATCTGGCCCGCGTACATCGCGCCGTTCGACAGGAACTGCGTGCCGGCCGCCGCGCCGAACACGCGCGAGCGAAACAGCGCGAGATCGATCAGCGCGTGCTCGCCCTGGCGGCGCTCGAAGCGCAGGAACGCGGCGAGCAGCAGCGCCGAGCACGCGAGCGCGGCGATGCCGGGTGCCGAGCCGATTCGTTCGGCGCCGTACAGGAACAGCACGAGGCCCGGCGACAGCAACGCGAGGCCGATCCAGTCGAGTGCGCGCGGCTGGACATCGTCGTGGTCGCCCGGCAGGAATCGCACGGCCAGGGCGAGTGCGAGCACGCCGACGGGCAGGTTCACGAGAAACAGCCAGCGCCACGACGCGTGCTGCAGGATCGCGCCGGCCACGACCGGCCCGAGGATCGGCGCAAGCAGCACGGGCACCGCCGCGTAGCCGATCACGCGCGCCATCTGCTGCCCGGCGACGCGCGCGATCATCATCTGCGCCATCGGCGCGAGCAGCCCGCCGCTGACGCCTTGCAGCACGCGGAATGCGATCAGCGACGGCGCGGACCACGCGAGCCCGCACAGCGCCGACGTGAGCGTGAACGCCGAGAAACACCACAGGTACAGCGCTTTCGCGCCGATGCGGTCGACGAGCCAGCCGTTCAGCGGCAGCACCAGCGTCAGCGCGAGCAGGTAGCCGCTCGTCACCCACTGGATCGTCGACAGGCCGGCATGCAGATCGGTCGCGAGGTTCGACAGCGACACGTTGACGATCGTCGCATCGAGCTGCGACAGCAGCGAACCGAGCGTCGCGACCGCGCTGACCTTCCAGATCGACGGATCGAGCCGGCCCGCCGCGAGGCCCGGCGCCGGCTGCGCGCGTTCGTCGCTCACGCGCCGCGCCGGTCGAGCAGCGCGACGATGTCCTGCGTCGTGCCGGTCTCGCCGAGGCGCGGGAACAGGCGCTCGATGCTGTTCACGTGTGCGTCCGCGTTGAGGTCGGTCATCGCATCGACCGCGAGCGTCACGTTGTAGCCGAGTTCGTGGGCCTGCCGCGCGGTCGATTCGACGCCGATGCTCGTCGCGACGCCGGTCAGCACGATCTGCGTGACGCCGGCGGCCTTCAGGTGCGCGTCGAGATCCGTGCCGGTGAATGCGCCCCAGGTCTTCTTCGTCACGACATGGTCGCCGGGTTGCCGGTTCAGCTCGGGCACGAGCTCGGTCCAGTCGGCGGGCAGCGCGTCCCGTCGCGCCGGCTGCTGCGTGCGTCCCGGCGCACCGCCGGCGACGTTGACGAGCACGACCGGCAGGCCGCGGCTGCGGAATGCGTCGAGCAGCGTGCGCGCGTGTGCGATCACCGGGGCGACCGGGTGCGCCGTGGGCAGGGCGACGATGCCTTTCTGCAGGTCGATGACGACCAGTGCCGTGTTCGTGTCGAGGCGGGTTGCGCTCATGATGGGGCTCCGTGGGAAAGGGCGGGGAACACCGGACGCGCGGATGCCGCGCGGCGCGCCGGCGGGATTCATTGCTCGCCGAGGCGGCGGATCAGCGGGATCGCGGCGGCGAGCGTGTCGATGTCCGCGGGCTCGAGCTTCTCGATCGCGGCGCCGAGCCACTTGTGTTTCGCGGCGTTGCGCTTGCGCCGGGCGTCGAGGCCGGCCGCGGTCAGCTTGAACAGGATCTGGCGGCCGTCGGTCGGATGCGGTTCGCGCTCGACGAGCGCGTCTTCCTCCAGGCTCGCGAGAATCGCCTTCATCGACTGCGGCTTCATCGCCTCGGCGCGCGCGAGATCGGCGGTCGTCATCGGCCCGTGCCGTTCGAGCCGCGCGAGCGCGCTCGTCTGGGACATGCCGAGCCCATCGGATTCGATCCCGGAGCGCAGACGGCGGATGAGCTGGCCGACCGCGAGGGTCAGGTCGGCGGCGACGGTTTCGGCGGAAGCGCCGGGTTTGCGTGGCGGGTTCATGCGGCGAATCTTAGAATACGACAGGAAAACTTGCAAGTTTAACTGTTCAATTATCCGCGAGACGACTGCGCGCCCCGGCGCGCGATTACGCGTCGCGCGGCGCGATCGGGACGACTTCGTTGTATTTCGGGGTCGCGCTCTCGTGCAGCAGGTCGCCGAGGTATTGCGCGAGTTCGTCCGCGCCGAGGGCGGACGGGACATGCAGGCCGGCGGGGCGCCGCTTGCCTTCGGCGCCGAGATCGAACACGGCCCAGCAGTCATTCTTGCGTACGACGGCGAGCAGCCGTCCGAAGGCGTTGAAGCGGTATTCGTCCTGCATGGCGTCGCTCCCGTCGGTTGGGCGCGCCGGCTGCCCGCGCGCTTACTGGATCGAGCAGGACAGCCAGCGGTGGATCTTGAGCGCGTCGCTCGAGACGCCGGCCCGTGTCGGCGCGCCGAGCAGCACGACCGTTTCGCGGCGGCCCTTCACGCGCATGCGCATCACGACCCCGTGCCCGGATTCGTTGATGAAGCCGGTTTTCTGCAGCCGGATCGGCAGGCGGCGGTAGCGGACGAGCGGGTCGGAATTCACGTACACGAGTTCGCCGTCGCCGGGGCGCACGGTGGTCGACGTGTCCGTCGAGAAATAGCGGATCAGCGGATCCCGTGCGGCCGCGCCGACGAGCCGAGCGAGATCTTCCGCCGTCGACACGTTGTGCGGCGACAACCCGGTCGGCTCGCGGAAGTGCGTATGGCGCATGCCGAGCCGGCGCGCTTCGCGGTTCATCGCGTTGACGAACGCGGCGCGCCCGCCCGGATAGTCGCGGCTCAGCGCGGCGGCCGCGCGGTTCTCCGACGACATCAGCGCGATATGGAACATGTCGCGGCGCGACAGTGCCGAGCCGACCTGCAGGCGCGAGCCGGTGAACTTGATCGTGTCGCGATCGTGCGCGGTGACGCGCAGCACGCCGTTCAGCGGGCGATCGGCGTCACGCGCGACGACGGCCGTCATCAGCTTCGAGATCGACGCGATCGGCCGCACGGCGCGCGCGTTGCGCGCCAGCAGCGGTGTGCCGGAGTCGACGTCGAGCACGTAGGCCGCGCGTGAATGCAGCGCCCTGACCGCGCGCGGCGTGTAGCCGCAACTGGCGAGCAGCCTGGGTTTTGCGGCCGGGCGCGGCCGCACCGCGGTCGTGCGCTGCGCGCGCCGCTGTTGCGGCGCGGGTGCGGCGTGACGCTTGACGGCTTGATGCTTGACGCGCGGGCGACGGTGCTTGACGGCCTTTTTCGTGCGGTGAGGCTTCTTCTTGACGGCCTTCGAGTGCGCGTGCGCCTGGGCGTGTGCGGTGCGATGCGGCTGCACGTGCTGCGCGGACGCCTTCGCGGCGAACGCGAGCAGCAGGAACGAGAGGGCGAGGATCAGGGAGGTCCGGGCGCGAGGCAGGCGCGCGATGAGGCCGGTCAAGCGAAAGTCTCCTTTTCACGCGCAATGCGGCTGCGCGGAATGCGTGGGCGGTCGGCGGGTGCGGGAAATTATACGGTCGATCGCGTGGCGATGAGAGGGGACGAGTCGCAATGACGCGTGATGTGGGCGGATTCCGATCGTTTTCGTGCCGCTCGTCGGCGCGGCGCGCGGGGTGAAAGCCGTTCAGCGCGGCCAGTTCCGTCGCGACACGACCGCGAAACTGATCGCGATCGAGCCCGTCATGGTGCGCGGCGGCGGGTCTTCGATCGCATCGCCGAAGCGGAAACGCCGGGTGCGGCCGTCGGCGCGTTCGGCACGACGTTTCGGTGCGCGCGCATCGGTTGCGGCAGCGTGTTCGTTTGCGTCCGCACCGTCGCATGACGGCTCGGCCACACAATCAACGGCTTGATCGAAAGACATGACGGTGAATTCCGGGAAGGGCATGTCCGTATTGAACGTCACCGCGTTCAATCAGTAAAATGAATATTTCAATCGATCTGATTCCTTTCAAGAATGGAACTGAAACTGCTGCGCACGTTCCTGACGGTGACCGAGCTGTGCCATTTCAGCCGCGCGGCCGATGCGCTGCACATGAGCCAGCCGGCGCTGAGCAAGCAGATCGGCGCGCTCGAGGCGAGCCTGGGCGGCAAGCTGTTCGAGCGCGGCCGGCACGGCGCGGAGCTGACGCCGTTCGGCGAACGCTTCCTGCCCGATGCGCAGGCGCTCGTGCGAGACGCCGACGAGATCCTTGCGCGCGCGAGGGAAGCGACCAGCGGGCAGCGCGGGCATCTGCGGCTCGGTATCTGCCTGTCGGTGCTGATGCTCGTGCCGAAGCTCATCGCCGAGTTCCGGCGGCGCAATCCGGGCATTGCCGTCACGCTGAGCGACCTGTCGTCGTCCGAGCAGACGCGCCGGCTGCGCGCGGGCAAGCTCGACGTCGGGTTTCTGCGTTTGCCGTCCGACGAAGGATTGTCGTCGTTCAAGGTGGTCGACGAAGCGCTCGCGCTCGCGGTGCCGCCGCATCTCGGCTTCAAACGCGTGCCGGCCGACCTCGACGTGCTCAACGAAATCGGCTTCATCGCACTGCAGCGTGCGCGCGGCCCCGGGCTGGCCGCCCAGATCGACCGGTGGTGCGTCGAGCGCCGCTTCGTGCCGCACGTGATGCAGCAGGCGGAGGACGTGCAGTCGGTGCTGACGTCGGTCGCGGCCGGCGTCGGCGTCGCGTTCATCCCGTCGAGTGCGCGATATCTGCTGCGCGATGCGACGGTGATACCGCTCGACGGCCGGGACGCGAAGTGGCGCGTGGGGCTCGCATGGTTGTCGGATCGCGACGATCCCGTCACCACGCGTTTCGTGTCGTTCATGCGCACCGCGCTCAAGGGCGCGTGACGCGGCGTATAGTATCCGCGATCGCCTTTCCTGAATGAAGGCCGGCCCGGCGCCGGCCGACGCACCCGAACCGATGACTTCAGAATCCGACGAATCCCCGCTCGATCCCGCGCTCGTTGCGACGCTCGCGACGCTGCACGAGGCCGCGAGCGATCCGGCCGGCAAGACGTGGTCGCTGCCGAAGATCGCGAAGCGCACGCAACTGCCGATGAGTACGCTGCGCCGCGTGCTGACGCAGCTCGACGCCGCGGGCCTGAGCGCCACGACGTTGAACGAGGACGGCACCGGTAGCGCCGCGCTGACCGACGAAGGGCGCGCGGTGTGCGCGCAACTGTTCGGCGCGAACGACGGCCCGTGAATGAAGAACGGGCCGCCGATGCGGCCCGTCGAATGGCTGCCCGCGCGTGCGCGGCGCCATGCCGCGTATTACCAGCGCGCCGTCACGCCGCCCATCACCGAATGACGATAGGTCTGATCGTTCAGCCCGCGCCGGTAGCCGATGTCGAGATCGAGCCAGCGCGTCGGCGAATAGATCGCGCCCGCGAGCACGAATGCCGGATTCGCGCCGGCGGTGGTTTCCGTGTTGCGCGACGTGCCGATGTCGGCCACGAGTTGCAGCCGGTCGGTCGCCTTGTAGATCGCGGCGGCCGACACGGCCCAGGCCGACGTCAGGTCGCCCTGGCGATTCGGCTGGTACGCGATGCCCGCGTTCGCGAGCAGCGAGACACGCGCGACGTCGGCCTGCGCGAGCAACGTCGCACCGGTGCCGACGCGGCCCGTGCCGAGCCCGCGGCTGTCGTTGCCGGTCGGCATCGTCACTTTCGGCTTCAGCGCGAGCGACAGCGGCCCGCGTTCGAAGAAGCGCCATTTCATGCCGATTTCGACATCGCCGATGCCGGCGCCGTTCTCGTCGGTGCGTGTTTGCAGATGCGTGTACGGCGCGTTGACGTACACGTCGGCGTGTTCGCCGAACCCGCGCGTGAGCGTCGCGTTCCACAACTGGTGGCGGCCGCTGTCTTCCTGTTTCGAGGTTTCCTCGCCGTTGAACTCGACCTGCCAGTTCGCGTTGCCCTGCGTGCCCGTGTCGTCGCTGACGAGCGGATGGGCGGCATGGGCTTCGAGGGGCGCAAGGAGGGCGCTCGCGGCGGCGAGCGGAAGGATTCTTTTCATCACATTACCCGTGGAGCGTCGTGAGTGTGCCGGCCCGCGGCGTGGCGCGGGCCGGCACGTCGTCATCCGGACGGAACCGGTACCGATCCTGAACGGATCAGAACCACTGCTTGTAGCGGCGCACGTAGATCGTCTTGACGATCTGCGCGAGCAGGATGTAGCCGATCATCGTCGCGGCGAGCCACAGCCAGTAGGTGCCCGGCAGGTGCATGAAGCCGATCGCTTCCGCGAACGGCGAGAACGGCAGCCAGCAGCCGATCGCGATCGCGGTGAAGGTCGACAGCAGCACCGGCAGCGACGCCGTGCTCTGCAGGAACGGGATCTTCTGCGTGCGCAGCAGGTGCACGACGAGCGTTTGCGACACGAGGCTCTCGATGAACCAGCCGGAGTTCATCACGACCTGGCCGCCCGTACCGCCGTTCAGGTGATACAGCGCGCCCGCGCCGAACACGGTCCACATCAGGACGTACGTCGTGATGTCGAATACCGACGAGGTCGGCCCGACCCACAGCATGAAGCGGCTGATGTTGCCGGCTTCCCACTTGCGCGGCTTCTTCAGGAACTCGGGGTCCATCCGGTCCCACGGCAGCAGCATCTGCGACGTGTCGTAGATCAGGTTCAGCACGAGCAGCTGGGTCGCGAGCATCGGCTCCCACGGCAGGAACGCGCTGGCGACGAGCACCGAGAACACGTTGCCGAAGTTCGAGCTGGCGGTCATGTTCAGGTACTTCAGGATGTTGCCGAACGTCTCGCGGCCCTTGATCACGCCTTCCTCGAGCACCATCAGGCTCTTTTCGAGCAGGATGATGTCGGCGGTTTCCTTCGCGATGTCGGCGCCGCTGTCGACCGAGATGCCGACGTCGGCGTCGCGCAGCGCGGGCGCATCGTTGATGCCGTCGCCAAGGAAGCCGACCGTGTGGCCGTTCGCCTGCAGCGCCTTGACGATGCGCGCCTTCTGCAGCGGCGTGAGCTTCGCGAACACGGTCGTGCGTTCGACGACCTGCGCGAGCGTCGCGTCGTCGAGCGCTTCGATTTCCGTGCCGAGCATCGGCTTGCCGGGTTCGAGGCCGACCTGGCGGCACACCTTCATCGTGACGGTCGGGTTGTCGCCCGTCAGCACCTTGACCGCGACGCCGTTTTCGCGCAGCGCGGCGAGGGCCGGCGCGGCCGATTCCTTCGGCGGATCGAGGAAGGTCAGGAAGCCGCGCACGACGAGATCGTGTTCGTCGGCGGTGCGATACTGCGCGCGCTCGTCGCCGCGTGCAATCGTACGCGTCGCGAGCACGAGCACGCGGAAGCCGTCCTCGTTGTAGGCGGTCGCCTGTTCGAGCAGCCGCTTGCGCGCGACGAAGTCGAGCGGGCGTACGCCGTCTTCGTCCTGCACGTGGGTCGACACGGCGAGCATTTCCTCGACCGCACCCTTGCAGATCAGCAGATGCGTGCCGTGCCGGTCCTCGACGACGACCGACAGGCGGCGCCGCACGAAGTCGAACGGCAGCTCGTCGATCTTCTTGTAGCCCTGCGGCTTCACGCGTTCGCCGATCTCGTCGGCGCGCGCGACGACCGCGATGTCGATCAGGTTCTTCTGGCCGCTCTGGTGAAAGCTGTTCAGCCAGCCGAGCCGCAGGATTTCCTCGTTCTTGTGACCGGACAGGTCGAGGTGATGTTCGAGGATGATCTTGTCCTGCGTGAGCGTGCCGGTCTTGTCGGTGCACAGCACGTCCATCGCGCCGAAGTTCTGCACCGAATTCAGCCGCTTGACCACGACCTTGCGGCGTGCCATCGCCACCGCGCCGCGCGCGAGGTTCGCACTGACGATCATCGGCAGCATCTCGGGCGTCAGGCCGACGGCCACGGCGAGCGCGAACGTGAGCGCGCTCAGCCAGTCGCCCTTGGTCAGCCCGTTGATCATGAACACGATCGGCACCATCACGAACATGAACTTGATCAGCAGCCAGCTCACGCTCGCGACGCCGCGGTCGAAGCTCGTCTCGATGCGCTTGTGGCTCACGACGTTGCGCGCGAGCGAGCCGAAGTACGTGTCTTCTCCGGTCGCGACGACGACGGCCGTCGCCGTGCCGCTGACGACGTTGGTGCCCATGAAGCAGACGTTCTCGAGATCGAGCAGCGACGCCGACGCGTCGGGCGCCGAGCCGGCGGCCGGTGTACCCGCGGACTTGCCGGCCACCGCGCCGAGCGTGTCGTACTTCTCGACGGGCAGCGCTTCGCCGGTCAGTACGGCCTGGCTGATGAACAGGTCGCGCGATGCGAGCAGGCGGACGTCGGCGGGGATCATGTCGCCGGCCGACAGGTGCACGATGTCGCCGGTCACGACCTCGCGCATCGGCACCTCGCGCCGGGTCGGCTCGGACGTGTCGGTCATCGCGCGCTGCACGGTGGCCGTCGTGCGGACCATCGCCTTGAGCTTCTCGGCCGCGCGCAACGAACGGAATTCCTGCACGAAGCGCAGCAGCGCGCTGATCGTGACCATCGTCAGCAGGATCGTCATGCCGACATAGTCGCGATCGTCGGGCGCCGCGAAGTAGACGTCGGTGAAGAAGCTGATGGTGGCGAGCACCAGCAGCACGTAGACGAACGGATTGTGGAACGAGAGCAGCAACTGGCGGGTCCAGTGCGGCGGCTTGTCGTGCGCGATCTCGTTCGGGCCGTAGTGCTGCAGGCGGTCGGCGGCCTGGTCGTAGGTGAGGCCGCGCGTGCTGGTGTGCAGCGTCTTCAGCGTGTCCTCGAGCGGGCGGGCCGCTTCCTGTGCCGCGCGCATGATGCGCGGCGCGTTCTGCTGGCCGGCGCCGCTCTTGATGAAGCCGCGCTGTTTCTTCTGCGATGGGTTGTGTCGTGTTGTCATGAGTCGCTCCTTGCGCACGAGGCGGCGGGCGGGGAGCGACCGTGACGTTATCGACGCACGAGCGCTCCCCGCCGCGTCGCGTCAGGCGCGATCGGCTGTGGATCGGAAAAGGCGGGAACGCTCGCCGGCGCGCGTGAAGCGGTCGGCGTGTCGATGCGCGGCGTCGCACCGGCGAGCGGTAATCGACTACTGTCGTCTGAGTTCATCTGCACTCCTGTCGGTTGCGGATAATCGGCACGGGCGATCGGCGGCGCCGCGCGCAACGAGGCGCGCGGCCGGACGGCACGCGAACGGAGAGCGCGCGCGGCTGGCGCCGCGCGCAACGTGAACGCACGCGCGCAATGGCGCGTCGCGTGCATTCGACGATATCGAAAAATTCGGCGGGAGATCGGGCCGGTAGTCAGGCCGGAAGGACGCCGCATCCTGCTTCCCGGGATGCGGCAGAAGACGAGGCTCTGCGCGTTTTCCTCAGGCAGCAGTCAAGTTGGTCGAGCACCAACTACAACTCGCATCGGTGTTCACAGAACACTCCATGTATTGAGACGGGAGCGATGGTAATGGCTCGTCGTGCGAAGCGTCAACCCTTTTGTCAGGCGTTATTTCGAGATGCTTGACCGGGCCGGCGTGGGTGCGCGGAATCGCCGGACGGACGGCAACGAAACGGCCGCGCGCACGCCATGCGGGCATGCGCGCGGCCGCGTCGGTCAGCGCGCCGGTTACTGGTTCGCCGACGCGATGGCCGCCCCCGCATCGAGGATGCCCGAGCCTGCCGGCATCGCGGTGCACGACGTCCCGGCTGCCAGCTTCGCCGCGCGCGTGCCGCCTTGCAGCTTCTGCTGGATCTGCGCGGGCGTGAGGTTGCCGTTCACCGACAGCATCAGCGCGGCGACCCCCGACACTTGCGGCGTCGCGAGGCTGGTGCCGTTCGCGGGGCCGTAGGTGTCCGTGCCCGGCGTCGTCGTGCCGGTGTTCGACGTCGACAGGATGTTGACGCCCGGTGCGCTCAGCGAGACATCGGCGCCGAAGTTGCTGAACGATGCGCGGCGGCCCGTCGCGTCGGTCGCGCCGACGGTGATCACGCCGCGGCAGTTCGCGGGCTGGTCGAGGCCGGTCGACAGGCCGTCGTTGCCGGCCGCGACGACCACGGTCACCCCTTTCGCGGTGACGTCGTCGATCGCCTGCTGGAACGTCGTGCTGCATGCGCCGACGCCGCCGAGGCTCAGGTTGATGACCTTCGCCGGCCGCGGGTTCGTCGGGACGCCGTTCACCGCAATGCCGGCTGCCCAGCGCATGCCGTCCGCGATGTCGCTCGTCACGCCGCCGCACTTGCCGAGGACGCGCACCGGCAGGATCTGGCCGAGCCACGACACGCCCGCGATACCCGTGCCGTTGTTGGCGGTCGCGCCGATCACGCCCATCACGCGCGTGCCGTGCCAGCTGCTGTCGCTCGGCTGGCTCGCGCAGTGATAGTACGGGCCGTTCGCGTTGTCGAGTTCCTGCTGCGTGACCCAGTCGCCCGGATCGGTTGCGTCGGGGCCGCGCGTCATGCCGTTGTTGCTGGTGTTGACGTTGCTGATGAAGCTGTAGCCGGACAGCAGGTTGCCCACGAGGTCGGCGTGCGGCCGGTAGCCCGTGTCGAGCACGGCCGTGACGACGGTCGGTGAACCCTTGCTTACGTTCCAGGCGGGCGGCAGGTCGATCCCGGCCGTCGGGTCGGACAGGTACCACTGCTGGTTGTAGAGCGGGTCGCTCGGCGTGTCGCGAATCTGCATCGGGTGATCCGGTTCCGCGTAGTCGACATCGCTGTCGGCCGCGAATGCCTGCGCGAGTGCGGCTGCGTCGGTGGCCGCCATGCGCTGGCCGAGCGACAGCACGGCCGCGCCGTTCGAGATCGTCCGTTCGACCTGCACGTTCACCGGCGCTTGCGCGACCGTGCTCGCATAGGCGCGCGCGCTGCCGGCCACCGGCGCCGTCCAGCGCGTCATCGCGCGCTGGATGACCGCGTCGAGCCGCGTCCCGTTGTCGATGGCCGACATCGCACGCGTGGCCGTCAGCGTCTTCAGCTTGACGATCAGGTGATCGACCGGCGGCTCGGCCGGTGCCGTCTGCGCAGCCATCTGCACGGCGGCCTGCTGCGTGGTGCATGCATTGCCGCCTGACGAGGCGGGCGGGGTCGCGGGGGGCGTGGGCGTGGGGGCCGGCGTCGGCGTCGGTGTCGGCGCCGGTGCAGCATTGGAGGAGGAGGGGTTGCTGCCGTCGCCGCCGCCTCCGCCGCCGCAACCGGCGAGAGGCAGGAGGGCGGCGGCGGATAGCATGCCGGCGAGCATGCGCGCGTGTGCGGAGCGCGCCAGCGCAGAATTGAAACGTTTGGCTCTCATGTTGAAACTCGATCCTCGTAGATAACCGTCGTGCCGGCGGTGGCGCTGGTCCGGCTGATCCGGACCTAGTCTTTTTTGTCTGACGGTTGCAGCAGGGTTGCTGCGACGCGCCATGCACTGGGTAACGGCGTGCGCGGCGGCTTCTTGAGTGCGTTTCGCGAGAAAAACAGGGGGTGCCGCAAACGATTTCGTCGGTGCGGCGCAGCATGAACGCGCGTTTGGAACGGGTGGCACAAAGGGCGGGGGCGAGCCCGTGCGAGGCCGGTCGGGGTGACCGTACGGCGCGGAAGCGATTGGCGCGGCACGGAAAACCTCTTTCACGGTCCGGCCGGTGTTGAAAGTCGCTTACGCTTGCCCTGATGTGACGCGAATATTGTCGGGCGTACGATCGCGGTTCGATCAACGTTTCGTCAGGAGATACGCATGGATCGCCGTTTCCGTTGGCTGGCTGTCGCGCTGTCCTGCGCGCTGGCGGGCGCCGCGCACGCACAGGCCCTTACCGGTACGCTGAAGAAGATCAAGGAGACGGGCGTCGTGTCGCTCGGCATTCGCGAGTCGTCGGTGCCGTTCTCGTATTCGGACAACCAGCAGAAGAACATCGGCTACTCGCGGGACATCGCGTCGCGCATCATCGATCAACTGAAGACGGATCTGAATGCGCCGAACCTCACGGTGAAGGAAATCCCGATCACGTCGCAGAACCGGATTCCGCTGCTGCAGAACGGGACGATCGATTTCGAGTGCGGGTCGACGACGAACACGCTCGAACGGCAGAAGCAGGCCGCGTTCTCGAACAGCATTTTTCTGTACGGCATTCGCTTCAGCACGCGCAAGGACTCGGGCGTGAAGGATTTCGCGGACCTGGCCGGCAAGACGGTCGCGACGACGGCCGGCACGTCGGACGAGCGCCTGCTGCGCAAGCTCAACGAAGAGAAGGCGATGAACATGACGATCATCAGCGCCAAGGATCACGCCGAAGCGTTCATGAACGTCACGACCGGGCGCGCGGTGGCGTTCGTGATGGACGAGCCGCTGCTGTACGGCGAGATCGCGAAGGACCGCAACCCGGGCGCGTACACGGTGTCGGGCACGCCGCTCGTCCACGAAAACTACGCGTGCATGATGCGCAGGGACGATCCGGCGTTCAAGCGGGTCGTCGACGGCGTGATCGCGAAGATGCAGACGTCGGGCGCGGCCGAGAAGCTCTACGACCAGTGGTTCATGCAGCCGATTCCGCCGAAGGGCGTGAGCCTCAACTATCCGCTGTCGCCGGAGATGAAGCAGCTGTTCAAGAATCCGACGGACCAGGCGCAGTACTGATCGCCGCATCGTGGCGGTATCGCGCCGCACATGAAAAAACCGCCGGCACATGCCGGCGGTTTTGCGTTGCAGCCCCGGTGCCCGGATCCGCTGGCCTCCCGGCCTGCGAAGCAGCGGCGGCGGAGGCCGCGAACCCGCTCGGCGCCGTCCGTGCCGGATGCCGAAACCCGCCTCCTGATCCCCGCAACACGCGTCGTGCCCGCGGCGCCGTATCTCGACGGACGCCGTCCCAGGCCTCGTCCGTGCGAGTTCCTTGCTCCTTTTTGATGACCCGTTCCATGCGCCGGGCGACCGGCTGTGCGTGCACGCCCGTGGCGTGTCCGCCGACGCCGTGTGCCGCGTAAACCCGAATTCAGATTTCAATTTGAACTGGTCAGAATCGGCCGAAATTGTTCAACAATCTTCGGCGAAAAATCCCGAAAAGCCGCGCAGGGCGGCGTGCGGGAGGCGTTGTGGCGTTTCAGCGCGGGAGCCGAATAACCCAGGAGCTTCGCCATGTCCGCTCGTCTTCCGCTTCGACGTTTCCTCCGCGGCGCGCTTGTGCCGCTGGCCTTCGCGTGCTCGCTCGCAGCGGCGTCGCCGCTGCAGACGGTGCGGTCCGGCACGCTGCTGGTGGGATCGGATCTCACGTATCCGCCGTACGCGTACCTGGATGCCGGCAAGCCCGCCGGCTTCGACGCCGAGTTCTCGCGGATGCTGGCGCACCACCTGCAACTGGAGCCGGTGTTCCTCGATACACGCTTTCCGGACCTCATCCTCGGGATGAAGGCGCGCCGCTTCGATGTCGTCGCGTCCGCGCTCTATGTGACGCCCGATCGCGTGAAGCAGGTCGATTTCGTGCCGTACCTGAAGACGGGCGCGTCGCTGCTCGTCGCAAAAGGCAGCGCATTTCTGCCGAAGACGCCGCAGGACCTGTGCGGCAAGCGGGTCGGCTCGATCAAGGGCGCGTCCTGGACGCCGAAGCTGCGCGCGGTCTCGCAGGACACCTGCAAGCCGGCCGGCCGCGGCGAGATCGCGATCCTCGAGTTCCCGACGTCGCCGGAAGCGACGTCCGCGCTGATGGCAAAGGCGGTCGACGTCCAGATCGAGGATGCGGCCGTCGCGCAGGGGATCACGAAGCAGACGAACGAGCGCATCGAAATCAGCTCGACGACGCTGCTGTATCCGATCGTGATCGGCCTGGGCGTGACGAAGGGCGACAGCGGCCTGCAGGGCGCGCTCGAAGGCGCGCTGAGCGACGCGAAACGCAGCGGCGAATACGGCAGCCTCGTGAAGAAATACGGGTTGCAGGAGCCCACGCCGGCCGACGTTGCCGGGGCGCTGGGCGCCGCGAAATAAGCGCGAAGCAGGCACGACCCGACCATCGCGTGCCGCTCGGTGCGGCCGCATCGCCCTTCGGGGTTGAGGAGTCTTCGATGCAGTTCGATTGGCACTATGCGTTTCAACTGTTGCGGGACACGGATTTCTGGCGCGCGTGCGTCGTGGTCGTCGAACTCAGTGTCGCCACGTGGGGGCTCGGCGTGTTGCTCGGGTTTCCGGTGGCGCTCGCGAGGCAGTCGCACCGGCCGCTGCTGAAGCGCGCGGCGGCCGGGTACATCTGGTTCTTCCGCAGCCTGCCGCTGCTCGTGCTGCTGGTCTTCATCTACAACCTCCCGCAGGTCTTCCCCGCGACCAGCGTGGTGCTGTCCGATCCGTTCACGGCCGGCCTGATCGCGATGGTGCTGAGCGAAACCGCGTATTTCGCGGAAATCCATCGCGGCGGGATTCTGTCGGTGCCGCCCGGGCAAATCGAGGCGGGGCGCGCGCTCGGGATCCGCTTTACCGGCATCCAGCGGCTGATCGTGATGCCGCAGGCGATCCGCATTGCGCTGCCCGCGCTCGCGAACGAGTTCATCACGATCGTCAAGCTCACGTCGCTGGTGTCCGTGATATCGCTTGCCGAGATCCTGCTCGTCGGACAACGGCTTTACACGCAGAACTTCCTTGTGTTCGAAACGATGCTGGCCGTCGCGTTCTACTACGTGCTGATCGTCACGGTGTTCAGCCGGCTGCTGGGTTATCTCGAGAGGCACCTCGACGTCAGCCGCCGCACGCCCGCGCAGTCAGGCCACGCGGATCTCGAACTGCCGCTGTCGGTGCCTGCTGTCGAGCCCAGACCGCGGGCGAGCGCGGAATTCGCACTGCGCGTGAAAGGCGTGCAGCAGCGCTACGGCCGCCACGAGGTGCTGAAGGATATTCATCTCGACGTCGCGCCCGGGCAGGTCGTGTCGATCATCGGCCCGTCCGGCTCCGGCAAGACCTCGCTGATCCGTACCATCAACGGCCTCGCGCCGGTGAGTGCCGGCGAGATCGACCTGTACGGCGTATCGTTCATCCGCGCGTCCGCTTCGCATCCGCCGCGCGTGTCGGACGCGCGCATCCTGGATATCGGCATGGTGTTCCAGGGCTTCAACCTGTTTCCGCATCGCACCGCGCTGCAGAACGTGACGATGGCGCCGTGCTATCACCGGCAGGCCGATACGGCGGCGGTCCGGCTGCAGGCACTGTCGCTGCTGTCGAAGGTCGGGATGCTCGAACATGCGAACAAGTATCCGCACCAGTTGTCGGGTGGCCAGCAGCAGCGTGTCGCGATTGCGCGTGCGCTCGCGACACGGCCGTCGATCATGTTGTTCGACGAGCCGACATCGGCGCTCGATCCCGAACTCGTCGGTGAAGTGTTGAAGGTCGTCGAGACGCTGGCAGCAGAAGGGATGACGATGGTCATCGTGACCCACGAAATGAATTTCGCGTTCAAGGTTTCCGATCGGATTGTGTTCATGGAGAACGGACGCATCCTGTACGACGTGCCGCCGGAGCGGATCCGCGGCAGCGCGGACGCGCGCGTGAAGGATTTTCTGAAGCACGTTCACTTTGCATGACGGACCACTGGATCGGAGCAGGAATGGACCCGACGGCTTTCCGGCTGAGCGACATGCACGATCATGCGTGTGCCGAGCGACTGCTCGCCTGTCTGGAACGCGCGAACGCGCATCCCGGCGACATCGAAACGGCATGGCTCGCGCGTCGTGACGACGCGGCGACCCGCGAAGCGCGGGCAATGGACGCGTCGTTGCGCGCCGGGACGGCCGATGCGCCGCTGGCCGGGGCCGTACTGGCGGTGAAGGCCTGTTTCGATTGCGAAGGCTGGGTCACGCATGCCGGTTCGCGCGTGCTGGCGGACGCGCTGCCGGCGCGCGCCGACGCCCCACCGGTAGCGGCGCTGCGCCGTGCCGGTGCCGTCGTGGTGGCGCAGACGGCGATGACCGAGTTCGCGTATGGCGCGCTCGGCGTGAACCACGCGTACGGCACGCCGATGACGCCACTCGATGCACGGCGCGAGCGGGTCGCCGGCGGATCGAGTTCGGGCGCGGCCGTATCGTTGGCGCTCGGCGCGGCCGAGCTGTCGCTGGGTTCCGATACGAGCGGTTCCGCGCGCATTCCAGCCGCATTCTGCGGTGTGACCGGATTCAAGCCGTCGCGCGGACGCTATGCGACCGGCGGCATGCAGCTTCTGTCGACCAGCTTCGACGTACCGGGCTTGCTGGCCGCGACGGTCCGCCTGTGCCGGCGTGCGGACGCGGTGCTGCACGGACGCGGCCTGCAACGGGCGGCGCCGGCAACCATTCGCGACTTCACGTTCATCGTGCCCGAGCCATTTGCGACCGACGACCTCGATCCCGTGGTCGGCCGCGCGTTCGACGGATGGTTGTCCCGGCTGTCCGCGCAGGGTGCGCGCATCCTGCGCAAGCGGCTCGATTGCGTGGCCGAGGCCGGTGCCGTCGCCCGCACGGGCGGCATCATCGCCGCGGAGGCGTTCATGCTGCATCGCGCGCGCCTCGCAACGGCCGCGGACCGCTACGATCCGCTGGTCGGGCCGCGCATCGCGGCGGGCGAGCACGTGCGCGCGCACGACTACGCGGCGGCTTTGCTGCGTCTCGCCGCGCTTGCCGATACATACCACGCCGAACTCGGCGACGCGGATGCGGTGTTGACGCCGACGGTGCCGATGCTGCCGCCGCGCCTGGCCGATCTGGCCGACGAAGCCGTGTATCTCGCACAGAATGCGCGGGCGTTCAGGCTGACCGAATTCGCCAACCGGCTCGATCTGCCGAGCATCAGTGTGCCGGGCGACCTGCGGAACAGGCAGCCTGTCGGCTTGCTGATCACCGGGCGCCGCGGCGAAGACGCATGGCTCTTCGATGTCGCGGCCACGGTCGAACGGACGCTGACCGGTTTCGCATGACGCGTTTCCCCGCGGCAAGGATCGCCTTGTCATCTTTCATCGTCACTATTCAGAGGTACTTATGATCGTCGTGAGATCGGCCGATATTGCCAATACCGAACGCCATGCGCGCGGCCCGGGCTGGGACAGCAAGCGCATGATCGTCAGGCAGGACGGCGTTGGCTACTCCGTCCACGAAACGCGCGTGCATGAAGGCGCGGAACTGCATCTGCATTACAAGAACCACTTCGAGACCAACTACTGCGTGGCCGGGGAGGGCGAGGTGGTCGACACGGCGACCGGCACCGTGCATCGGATCACGCCCGGAACGATCTATGCGCTGAACCTGAACGATCCGCATATCCTGCGTGCGACGCGCGGCGACCTGCATCTCGTGTGCGTGTTCAATCCGCCGCTGACGGGGCTCGAGACGCATCGGGAAGACGGCAGCTACGCGCTTCCGGCTGAACGGCAAGCCTGACCCCGTGTGCGGTCGGGCCGTTGCGCACCGCATCGTGCGGTGCGTGGCGTCAGGCTGCGTCGCGATGGCCGCGCTTGATCGCTTCGACGAGCATCCGTTCGGAATCGTCGAGATAACGCGCCAGCGTGGTAACGGCTTCGCTGCGGCGGTTCTGCGTGAGCAGGTCGTAGATCTGGTATTCGCGCTGGATCCAGTCAGGCGTTTGCACGCGCTTCTCGTCGGGATCGGCCGCAAAGACGAGACGCAACTGCGCCGAGATGGTCCGGAAGAATTCGTCGAGCAGCGCCGACTTCTGAAGCGCGACGATGTGCTGGTGAAACCGCAGGCTGTGCGTGCCGACGGCTTGCCAGTTTTCCTTGTCGAGTTCCCGCTCGGCCGCGCGAATGGCGGTCTGCATCTTTTCGAGCAGCGCCGGCTGGGCGAGTTCGGCCGTGTTCAGCGCATGCAGTTCGAGCGTCCGGCGCGCGACATAGAGATCGCGCACGTCCTGGCGGTTGAGCGTGCGCACGACGACGCCCTTGTGCCGCACGAACGTGACGAGCCCTTCACGGCCGAGCTGATGCAGGACTTCGCGAAGCGAGTTGCGCGACGTGTCGTATTCGGCGGCGAGGTCCATCTCGATCAGCGCCGTGCCGGGCGGCAGCTTGCCGCTGATGATGTGCTCGCGCAGTTGATGGCTGATCCGGTCGGCGACCGACTGTCCTCTCGCTTTTTCGCTTGCCATTCCGTTCGTTCGCTCCTCTCCTGATCGTGCGCCGCCGGCGTGGCCGGCCGGCGGCGTTTCGCCATTCTACGGGCTGCGGCTCGGGTTACGCCGTTTCGCCGTGCTGCCAGCCGGCCTGCGGCTGCTGCATGCCGTGCTGGCCGCGGTACGGCGCGACGGACGGCGACGACCAGCCTTCGAGCAGGCTCGGGTCGAGCCGGTACACCTCGACGCCGAGTGGCCGGCACACGTCGATCGGATCGCGCGCGCCGGGCCCCCACATCGGCACCGACAGATCGCCGCCGGGGCAGGTGGACATCGCGCACAGCACGTCGATTTCGGCGAAGAATTCGAGGTAGTCGCCCGGTTTCGCGGGGCACGCCTTCATGAAGTACTTGTCGTCGTCGTTCAGGCCCGTGCACTGGAACACGTTGAGCACGTCGTGCACGTCGAATTCGGTGAGCCCGTATGGCGCGACCGCGCGCACGAGGTTCGAGTGGCAGTGGAAATGAAAATCCTCGCCGGTCAGCAGCTTGTTCACGTACGGGTCGCAGCGCGTGCCGAGCAGGTCGTGCACGCGGCCGCCGTCGCCGTCGACGCCGTAACCGGCGAGCGTGTCGTCGGTGATCGTGACCATCGGGCGCAGATACGGTAGTGTCGACCAGAGCCGGTCGAACGTCGTCACGTGCGCGGCCTGCAACTGGCGCGTGCGCGACGCCCACATGCGTTCGCGCGGATTGTGCAGGTTCCAGATGTTGAAATCCGCGACTTGCGGGCCCTCGAGCGTGACGATCCGGAATACGTGGCCGGCCGGCACTGTCCAAGCGAAGCCGCTGCGGATCGGCACGACGTGCGAGGCAATCCGTTCGCGCGCGTCCTGGCGCCGGGCAATCGCGGAATAAAAGGCTTCGTCGACGTTCAGGACGGAGCCCTTGGTGACCTGGTAGGCAGCGGGATAGTTCGACATGACGCGGTACTCTCGGGAAAGGTTGGCAGATGCGTCGATCCGGCTGTAACCCTTTATGGTGGCCGGTCAGGCGTCAATTCGCATGATTGATTGTTCAACAATTGATTGGCGCTCCGGGGAGTATAGGGGGAAGGCGGGGAGGTGTGTCAATCGGAGGAAAGTCCGGAGGATCGGGGCGGCGGCGCGCGCGCCGCCTCTGGCGACACGTCGGGCGCCGCACATGAAAAACCGCCGGCACATGCCGGCGGTTTTGTTTTGCAGCCCGGTCGCTCGTGCGCCGGCGTCGCGCGTCAGGCCTTGATTTCGGGCCCGCGCGCAGCCGGCCGGGCCGGTGCCGACGGCGCCGCCGACGGCACCGAAGGCCGCGCCGGCACGATGACGAGCACCGGTTGGGGCACGGCCCACGCCGGCATCGCGAACCCGACCGGTTGCGGCATCGGCATGGCGAACGCGTTGGCGAGCGCGATGTGCTGGAGTGCCAGCATCTGCTGCTGCATCGCGACCATCTGCGCCTGGGCTGCCTGCATCCGGTACTGCACGGCCTGCATCTGCCGCAACGCTGCCGCAGGCGGAATGCCGCCCGACGACGACGTCTGCATCTCGAAGCTCGCGCCGCCTTGCGGGCCGTGCCAGCTCCACGTGCTGACCTTCATCGGGCCGACGGCCGTCTGGACGACGCGCGTTTCGGCTTTCACGGGCACGGCCTGCCCGTCGACGTCGACGAACATCGGTTGGGCGGCGGCTGCCGCGCCGGCCTGGCCGGCCAAGGCGAGCACGGGCACCAGTGCCAGCGCGCCCGCCGCCATGTACGAACGGAATCGCATCTTCGTATCTCCATCAAACGAGACTGATCGAATCAACAATGACGTGCGGCTCACGGAGTGAGCCATCCGGGACAATGCCGCCGTCGGCTTAAATCAACATTAAAACCGCGGCCGGCCGCCCCGGTCAGCGCCTTTCCGGAAGGGCCGCGCGGCATTCAACCTCGCCCGCGCCAGGGGGAATCCGGTCGCCTGGCGCCACAACAGGCACAATACGGGATTCGCCACGATCGCACGCCTGTTCGACATTCGAACATCGACGGTGCGGCACCGCTGCCCGATCTCCTTCCCAGTCGTCATGAACGCCACGCTCACTCCCGCGCGCGAGTCGAATTCGCCGCGCTTCCTGCTGTTCCTGATCTGTCTGTTCGCATCCGCCGGCCAGCTCGCGATCGACATCTACGTGCCCGCGCTGCCCGACATGGCGCGCTCGTTCGCGACCACGCCGCAGGCGATCCAGTCGAGCGTGTCCGGCTACATGGCGGCCTATGCGCTCGGCCAGCTGATCTTCGGCCCGATCGCGGACGCGTACGGGCGCAAGCGCGTGCTCGCGTTCGGGCTCGTGATCTACACGATCGGCTGCCTGCTGTCGCTCGGCGCGCCGAACCTCGAGACGTTCATCCTGGCGCGCTGCCTGCAGGGCTTCGGGATCGCGACCACCAACCTGCTGGCGAAGGCGATCATCACCGATTCGTTCTCGGGCCAGGCGCTGATGCACGCGTTCACGTACATGTCGATCGCGTGGGGGGCTCGCACCGATCATCGCCCCGGTGATCGGCGCGCACCTGCAGGAATGGTTCGGCTGGCGGGCGTGCCTCGTGTTCCTGCTCGTCTACTCGCTGGTGATGTGGGCGCTGCTGTGGCACTACCGCGAAACCTTGCCGAAGCCGGTGCATCTCGAGCCGCGCACGCTGATGACGAACGCGGGCAAGGTGCTGGCGAGCCCGGTGTTCCAGAGCTGCTTCCTCGCCCAGGGGCTGTGCTACAGCATCCTCCTCGTGTTCAACATCGTCGGGCCGTTCATGGTGCAGACGACGCTGCACAAGCCGCCGACCTTCTTCGGTTATCTCGCGCTCGGGATCGGCTTGATGTATTTCCTCGGCGGGCTGTCGAACCGGATTCACGGGCGCGGGCTGCCGAGCGCCGAGCAACGGCTGCGCATCGGCGCGCGCGTGATGGCCGGCGCATCGGTCACGATGCTGGTGCTCGCGCTGACCGTCGGCCTGCGCGTGTGGACGCTCGCGACCCCGGTACTCGTGATGGGTTTCTGCGCGGGCGCGATGTACCCGACGCTGATGGCCAAGGGCAATTCGCTGTTTCCGCATATCGCCGGGCTGACGAGCGCGATCCTCGGCTGCGCGCTGCTGCTCGTGTCGTCCGCGATGATGGGGCTGGCCGGCTTCGTGTCGATCCATGTGCTGACGCCGCTTGCGGTGTTCTTCGTCGCGCTGTCGTTCATCGTCGTGTGGATGGTGACGAAGCTGCTGCGCTACCTGTCGCAGCAACAGGCCGCGCCGGTCGTTTGCGGGCGCGGGGAGGCCGCGTAAGCGCGGCCGGCCGACCCATGAGCCGAATCCTGCTGAACCGCGTCGCCCGATCCGACGCCGCCGACCTGATCGCCGCCAATCGCGCAAGCCGCAATCATCATCTGCCGTGGGTCGACTCGTTCGTCGATCAGGCGGGTTTCGACCCATGGTTCGCCCGCTGCCTGACGGGGCCGAACGTCGGCCTCGTCGCGCGCGAGCAGGCGTCCGGCGCGGTGGTCGGTGTCGTGAACCTCAACGAGATCGTCGGCGGCGTGTTCCAGAGCGCGTATCTCGCGTACTACGGGATGGCGGATTTCAGCCGCAAGGGGCTGATGACGGATGCGCTGCGCGCGGCGATCGCCGTCGCATTCGGCGAGCTGGGACTGCATCGGCTCGAAGCGAACATCCAGCCCGGCAACCACGCGTCGATCGCGCTGGTGCGGCGGCTCGGCTTCGCGAAAGAGGGCTTTTCGCCGCGCTATCTGCGCATCGGCGGCGAATGGCGCGACCACGAGCGCTGGGCGCTGCTGGCGGACGACGCGCGCGAAGCCGGCACCTGACGGCTGATTCCCGTCGCGCCCGTTACAGCGGATGCGCGGCGCCGGCCTGCTGCAACAGCGAAACGGCAACCGGATCCGGCTGTCCGTTCGAGTCGATCGCGCCGGCCTTGGCCAGTGCGACGAGGTCGCTGTCGACGCCCGGTTGCCCGACCACGAACGATGTGGTCAGGAACGCCGGCGCCGCGAGCGTGACCGCATAGCGCTGCTGCAGGTTCGACACGACGGCCGATTGCGCGGCCTGGACCGCGTTCGGGTCGTTCATCACCTGCTGATCGTGCAGGCTGCCCTGGAAATGACCGATCAGCCCGGCCGTGTTCGTGCCGAGCTGGGCCGCGAGATAGACCAGCATCAACTCGGTCTCGGGCGTCGTATTGAAGGTGCCGCCTGCATACGCGAGCGAATGAAGGCTCGTGCCGCCCGACGCCACGGTGATCACGCACGGCAGCGTCGCGTTGAGCGTCACGCGGTAGTTGCCGCCGCCGTCCGTCAGCATCGTCGCCGAGCCGGCCGCGCAGCTGACCGTCACCTGCGCGCTCGCGAGCGCGCCGCCCGTCGCGGCCGTACCCGACAGCGCGACGGTTTGCGTATTGTTGTTGAAGCAGACATCGACGCCGAAGCAGGCATCGCCGTTGCACGCCTGGAGGGCGGCGAGCGTTGCGACGCACAAGACGCCCAGCGCGGGGCGGGTGAAGCGTTCGTGGCGAATGTTCATGGTCGCGGACGATCGGAAGAATGGGGCAACCGGTGCGCGTCGGGAAGGCGGCGCTGTTCTCATTCTAGGCCCCGGATCGGCGCGCTGCTGGCTCGTTTGACCCGGTCGCGACGACAGCGACGCACATGCCTCTGCACCGGGGTTGGCCGGTTCACGTGCTCAGGGCTTGCGCGCGGCCGTCTTCGCGAACGCGCCGCGCACCTCGAAGCTGATCGCATCCGCGACGTTGCCGCGTGCGTCGACGAGCTCGAGCCGGTGCCGTCCCGGCCACGGCAGCCATGCGATACGGTCGGCATGCCCGATCACCTTGTCGTCGAGCCGCCACGCGAACTTCGTCGCGCGCCCGGCCGAGCGCTCGAACCAGATGCGCTGATTCCTCGGCGGAATGTCCGGGTCGATCGCGAAGATCGTGCCGTCGGTCGGCGCGCCGATCGTCAGCGGCGCGCGCGCGCCGTCCTTGCCCGGCGCGACGGGCGCCGCGAGCCGGATCGTGTCGACCGCCGTCCCGGCGAGGAACCACTCGTTGCGTGCAGGCTCGATGTCGCGCTCGAACGCGATGCGGCGCGTCTCGACGCCGGCCGGCGCGCGCGGCGCGCGGCTCGGCAGGTCGCGGTGCAGATAACCGACGACGGCCGACCACACGGGCGACGCGCCCGTGACACCCGACACGTCCCACATCGGCGAGCCGTCCGCATTGCCGACCCACACGCCGACCGTATAGCGCGACGTGTAGCCGACGGTCCAGTTGTCGCGCATGTCCTTGCTCGTGCCGGTCTTGACGGCGGAGAAGAAGCGCGTCGCGAGCGGGTTGTCGAAGCCGAACGTGCGCACGCGCGCGTTGTTGTCGGACAGGATGTCGGTGACGATGAAGCTGGCCGCCTCGCTGAACACGCGCGTGCCGTCATTCGTCCCGGCGGGCGTCGATGCGCCGGATGCCGGTGCCGCGGCCGGCAGGTCGACGACCTTGCGCGCGACGCCGCCGTTCGCAAGCGCGCGATAGGCGTTGGTCAGCGAGAGCAGCGTGACGTCGGCGCTGCCGAGTGCGAGGCTGAAGCCGTAGTAGTCGCCTTCCTGCGCGAGCGGCAGGCCGAGCGCGGTCAGCGTGCGCGCGAAGCGGTGCGGCGTGACGAGCACGAGCGTGCGCACGGCCGGCACGTTCAGCGAGCCGCCGAGCGCGCTGCGCACGCTCACCCAGCCCTTGAAATCCTTGTCGTAGTTCTGCGGAATGTACAGGCCGCCGCCGGCGGCGAGGTTGATCGGCGCATCGTCGAGCAGCGACGCGGCCGTCAGCCGTTTCTCGTCGAGCGCCTGCGCATAGAGGAACGGCTTGAGCGTCGAGCCGGCCTGGCGCGGTGCGAGCACGGCATCGACGTCGCGCGCGCTCGACAGTGCGCCCGACGACCCGACCCATGCACGAATCTCGCCGGTCGCGTTGTCGATCACGACGACCGCGCCGTCCTGCACGTTGCGCCGGTGCGCGGGCGCATTGAGTTCGGTCAGCGCGCGCATCAGCGTGTCGCGCGCGAAGCGCTGCAGCGGCGCATCGAGCGTCGTGCGGACCTGCGCGCCGGCCGCCGGTTTGACCTCGGCCGCGATGCGCCGTGCGAAGTGCGGGGCGAGGGCGGCGCCGTCATCGCGCACGGCGCTGGCGGGGCGCGCAACGACGAGCTGCACGTAACCGTCGAGCGATGCGCACGCCGGTTCGGCGTGCATGTCGCGCAGGATCCGGCACGCACGTTCGGCGATCTTCGCGGGCGCCGCGTTCGGCGCACGCACGAGCGCAGCCGCGATCGCCGCCTCGCGCGCGTCGAGGCCCGACGGCGCCTTGCCGAACAGCACCTGCGACAGCGCGCCGAGCCCGACCGTCTCGCCGCGGAACGGCACCAGGTTCAGGTAGGCCTCGAGAATCTGGTCCTTGCGCCAGCCGCGTTCGAGCAGCAGCGCGTTCATCGCCTGCGTGGCCTTTTGCGGCAGCGAACGCTGGCCCGAGCGGCGCGGCGAATCGCTGAGCAGCCCGGCGAGCTGCATCGTGACGGTCGACGCGCCGCGCGTGCGCTCGTTCCACAGGTTGCCCCACGCGGCGCCGGCGATCCCGCGCCAGTCGACGCCGCTGTGTTCGTAGAAGCGCTTGTCCTCGGACACGACGATCGCCTCGCGGAACGCGGGCGAGACATCCGCGAGCGATACCCAGTCGCCGCGCCGTTCGGCGAGGTCGACGCGCGTGCGCTGCAACGGCGTGCCGTCGCGCGCGAGCAGCACCCAGTCGGAACTGCGCCAGTTGCGGCGCACGTCGTCGTAGCCGGGCAGCGCATGTGCAACCAGCGGTGCGGCCAGCACGACGGCGACGAATACGCGGCCGGCGAAACGCGCCGGCCGCGGCCATGCCAGATCGATCATCACGGTCTCGTTACTTGCCCGCGTCGGGCGCCTTCACGGTCATCGGCGGGTTCGGCCACAGGCCGTGGACGGACGGCGCGTACAGCGCCTCGACGCGCGTCGGCGGCAGCCCGAACGTGCCGACGTTGTTCAGCCGCACCGTGTACTCGACCGAGAATTTGCCCTTCGGCAGATAGTCGTAGTACGCGCGGTAGCCGTCGAAATCGCGCTCGATGAATGCCGGCCATGCGCCGTCCGGCGTCTTCTCGCCCTGCGTTGCCGCTTCGGAGTCGCGGCCGAGGCCCGAGCCGAGGATCGTCGCGCCGGCCGGGATCGGATCGTTGACGGCGACCCACGTCATGTCGCTCTGCGCATCGATGTCGAGATGCACGCGCACGACGTCGCCGCGCGTCAGCACGCCCTTGACGGCCGGCGACACGGGCGTGACGGTCTTCGTGATCCGGTAGCCGGCCGCGAACGGCGCACGCAGCGGCACGGCCGCGAGGCTCTCGACCGTCGCCCACGGGCGGCCCGTGCCGTCCTGCGTGACGGACAGCGTGGCTGGCCCCTGCGACGCACGCGGCCACGGCAGCATCACGCTGCGCGCGGCGGCGGCGCGGGTCGCGGCGGTGGCCGACACCGGTGCGTCGGCAGGCGCCGGCGCCTGCGACCACGAGATCGAACGCTCGTCGCCGCCGAGCGCGACCTTCGTCGCGCCGGCGACCGGCGTGCTCTCGTAGGTGCGCGAGAAGCGCTCGACCGCGAGCAGCCCGAGGGCGTTCGACGTCGTCGTCTGCCATGCGCCCTGGCGCTGCAGCGCGAGCAGGCCGGCCGTCACCCGCGGCATCTCGTCCTTCCATGCCGGGTCGCCCGCGAATTCCAGCGCGAGACGCGCGGCGTTGGTCTCGTTGCTGGTCATCAGCCACCACAGGTCGTCGTCGCGTGCGGTCGAGAACACGAGCTGCGTGCCCTGGTACGTCAGGCGCGCCCGCAGGATCTGTTCGACCTGCGCGCGTTTCTCGTCGCGCTGCGGGATGTCCTTCACGCGCGTCAGGATCGCGTGATAGTCGATCACCGCCGACGTCGGCCACTGGTTCGGCGCGATCTCGATCGAGCCGAGCATGCGGCCCTGCGCGGCGCCGAAGCGCGACAGCGCCTCGATCGCGGCGAGCTTGCGCAGGTCGCGATCCTGGCGCGGCGCCCACGCGTTGCGCTCGATGCGGCCGTCGACGAAGCGTGCAAGCCCGGCCTCGAGCTGCGTGCGCAGGTCTTCCGGCAGCGCGAAGCGCGGGTCGAGGCGGCTGGCTTCGTCCGACACCACGAGCAGGTACGACGACAACGTCGGGCTGCCGTGGTGCGAATCGTCGGACGACGGCGGGAAATAGCTCGCCAGCCCGTCACCGTCGAGGTAGACCGGCATGCGGGCGATCAGCGCCTGCCATTGCGCCGGATCGCGCAGGCCGATCGCGCGCGACGTTTGTTGTTCGAGGCAACGGTACGGATAACGCTCGAACCAGCGCCGCACGCCGGGCAGGCCGTCGGCGAGCTTCGACTGCAGCGAGACGGCGATGCCGCCGCGCGGCGAACCCTGCGCGTTGTTCACGGCGCCGGCCGGGGCCGACACGGGCACCGTCAGCGTGCCGTCGACCTGGGCGAGCGTGGCCTGCTGCACGGTCACCGGCAGGGCCGGCACGACCTTCTGCGCGACCGCCAGCGCGTCGGACGCGCGCTTGCCGCCTTGCTCGGCCGCCTCGATGCGCCAGTTCAGCGCACCGGCCGCATCGAGCGCCTGCTCGGGCACGGTGATGGTCCAGGCAACCTCGGTTGCCGTATTGGCCGCGAGCGACACGGTTTGCGGCGCGACGTCGAGACCCGTCACGCGCGGCGTCACGACGACCTGCATCGCGCGGTCGGTCGTGTTGCGCAGCGTGACCTGCGCGCGGAACGCGTCGCCTTCGCGCACGAGCGGCGGCAGGCCGGAGATCAGCTGCAGATCCTGCGTGCTGCGGATCGACGTGCTGCCCGTGCCGAAACGGTCGGGGCCGACCGCCGCGATCGCGACGATCCGGAAGCGCGTGAGCGCGTCGTTCAGCGGCACCTCGACGGTCGCGCTGCCGCTTGCATCGAGCGTCACGCGCGGATTCCACAGCAGCAGCGTGTCGAACAGCTCGCGCGTCGGCGCGCTGCCGCCTCCGCCGCCGGCCGGCACGGCCTTGCGGCCGAAGTGGCGGCGGCCGACGATCTCCATCTGCGCGGTGGCCGTCTCGACGCCGTACGCGCGCCGGCGCAGCATCGCGCCGAGCAGGTCCCAGCTGTTGTTCGGCATCAGTTCGAGCAGCGCCTCGTCGACGGCCGCGACCGCGATCTGCGTGCCGGCCGGTGCAGGCTGGCCGTTCGGCAGCGTGACCTTCACGTGCGCCTGCGCCTTGCCGCGCACCGTGTAGCGCGTCGCGTCGGTCGTCACGGTCACGCCGAGGCGATGGACGCCCGTGCCGACCTTGATCTCGCCGAGACCATAGCGGAACGCGGGCTTCGACAGGTCGACGAACGCCGTCGGCGCTTCATAGTGGCGGCCTTCGCGCCAGAACGCGCGCGCCCATTCGACCGGCGCTTTCCAGCCCCACGTGAAGAACGAATACCACGGCACCTCGCGAATCCGGCCGCGCAGCGCGAGCACCGACACGTACACGTTCGGCCCCCACGAATCGCCGACCTTCAGGTCGACGGTCGGATTCTTGCCGTTCAGTTCGACGATGTGCGTTTCCATCACGCCGCCGCGTTCGACCGCGACGAGCGCCGTCGCATAGCGGAACGGCATCCGCACCTGGAAGCGGGCCGTTTCGCCCGGTTCGTACGACGTTTTCTCGGGGATCACGTCGATCCGGTCGGTGTTGTCGCCGCCGAACCAGAGTTCGTCCTCGCGCGTGACCCACACCGACGTCGACGCATTCGACGTGCGGCCGTCGCCGTCCTTCGCGACCGCGATCAGCTGCACGTTGCCGGCCTGTTCGAGCGTCGCGTCGCAGGCCATGCGGCCCTTGTCGTCGGTCTTGCCCGAGCACAGCACGCCGAGCTCGCGCGTGTCGCTCTTGTTGTCGTACGCATAGAAGCCGCCGACCATCCGCTTGCGCGACGAGGTCGTGATGTGCGCGACGCCCTTGATCTCGATCGGCACGGACGCACGCGGCTTGCCCTGCAAATCGACCGCCAGTGCCTGCACGGGCACGCGCTGGCCGACCGACACCCAGCGGCCGGCCTTGATGCCGGCCACCACCGCGGCCGGCCACAGGATCGTGTCGCCGCGGATCGTCTGCACTTCGCCGTTCGGATCGGCGAACGTCGCTTCCAGCGCGATGCGCTTCGGCGCGTCGACGTCGGGCAGACCCTTGAGCGTGACCGAGCCCGCGCCGTTGCGGTCGAGCGTCAGCGGCAGCTTGTCGGCGATCAGCTTCGTCGCGTCGGGATCGTGGTTCGACGAGGACGCGTTGTCGCCGTCCTGCGAATCGTCGTCGGCGTTGCCGTCGCTCGAGTCGGGACGGTACGGCGTGAAGCTGAAATCCTCGAAGCGGTCGGCGAACGGCGGCGATGCCCATTTCATCAGCGCCGACACCTGCACGGGCAGGTTCGATGCGCCGCCGCCCGACACGTAGTCGATCTGCACCGCGAGCGGCGCTTCCTTCGCGGCGACGAGCGGGCTCTTCTGCGCGTCGCGCGCGCCGATCGAGCCTTTCAGCACCGGCAGGCGAAACGCCTCGACGCGGAAGCTGCCGCTGTAGTAGGTGGCGGTCGGTGCATCTTCCGGGCCGCCTTCGAGTTCGACGCTGTATTCGCCGAGCTTCGCGGCGGCCGGCAGCGTGAACTGCGTGTCCGCGCTATGGTCGGCCGCCCACGTGAGCGGCAGCTTGTACGTCTGGCCCGTGCCGAGATGGCGGATCGTCACGCGCGTCGGGGTTTGCGACGGGAACGCGAGACTCTGCAGCGTCTCGGTGCGGATGAAATGCTTCATCGACACGGTTTCGCCGGCGCGCAGCAGCGTGCGGTCGAACACCGTATGCGCACGCACGGTCGGCGCGCTGTCGGTGTCGGTCGGCACGTTGAAGCGCCACGATTCGATCCCGCGGTTCCAGCCCGAGCTGACGAACGCCATGTCGGGGCCCGTTTTCGGATCGTTGACGCGCGCCGATACGAAGTAGTCGTCGAAGCGCTGCTCCGACGAGTTGCATGCGCGCTTCGGCTCGAACGGCCCGTCGATCTTCAGCAGGCCCTGCGCATCGGTCGTGCCGGCCGCGATTTCGTCGCCGTTGCAGTCCGACACGCGGATCTGCGCGTTCGGCACCGGCTTGCCCTTGTCGAGCGTCGTGACCCAGACGAGATTGTTCTCGCGGCCCTGTTTGAGGTGCACGCCGAGGTTCGTCACAAGCACGGTGGTGCGCACGTACATGCTCGACGGCTTCGCGAGCAGCGAGCGGCCGAGCGCGGGCGACGCGAGTTCGAGCACGTAGAAGCCGGGCTTGTCGATCGGCACGCCGACCACCTCGAACGGGCGCAGCGTCTTCGGATCGGCCTGCGGCAGCGTCAGCGTTTGCGCGCCGGGCTCGCCCTCGAGCAGCGACAGCGAGCGCACGTCGATGCGGCGATTCTTCGGCGCGGGCTGTTTTTCGCCGGCTTCGAGCGGCACGTAGACGGGGTGCTGGCCCTTGCGGTCGAGCAGGCCGGGAATCTGGCTGTCGATCGAGCCGGCCGTCATCGACCAGTTGTCGAAGCGGTCGACGGTGCGCATCCACTGGCGGATCGCCGTATCGTTCTCGACCTTCAGGTTCGCGAATTGCGCGCCGCCCGCGTTGAGGCCCGCGATATGCAGGTCGGCCTCGACGTTGCGCAGCGTGACGGGCACGAGCGCGGGCGTGTCGGGTTCAGCGAAGCGCTCGACGATCCCGAACGTGCCCGACGAGAATTTCGCGAGCGGCGGCATCGGCGCGGTGCGTGTCGCCAGCGGGAACAGGTCGGCGTTGGACAGCGAGCGGTCGGTCACGTCGCGCAGGCCCGACGGCAGTTCGATCGTCAGGCCGGCCTGCGCGGGCAGCGGCGGGTTGAACGTGACGGTCGTCACTTCCTCGCTGTGGTCGTCGGCCGCGAAGGTCGGGCTCAGCGAGCCGTCGGGGCCGCGCAGCTTGATCGCTTCGGCGTTCTTGCGCGAGATCGGCGCATTGAACGACAGCGTGAGCGGGCGCAGCGGCGTGCAGGGCGCCTTCGCGTTCTCGCGTTCGCACGAGAAGCTCGCGGCGAACGGCGCGCGTACGGTGAAATCGAAGCGGCGTTCGGTTTCGTTCGCGATGCCGCTCGGGCTCGCGACGCCCTTGCCGTAGACGAGCTGCATCTTCGCGCTGGCCGGCAGCGCCTGCGAGCACGACAGCGTCAGCACGCGCGCGGCTTCCTTCTTGAACCCGAAATGATCGAGCAGCGCGTTGCGCGTATCGTCGTCGGCGGCCGTGACCGGAATGCGGTTGCCGATGCCCGCCGCTTCGCACCAGATGTTCGCGAGCGCCGAACGCGGCTCGGCCGGGCCGTTCAGCTTCAACACGAAAACCTGGTGTTCCTCGATTTCCCGCGAGCCGGGGCGCACCGACACCGGGAACGGGCCGCCCGTCTGGAACGTGAAGCGGCGCGGGCCGCTGGCTGCATTGCCGGCGACCGAGCGCAGCGTGTCGTTGAGCGCGACCGAGCAGCGCACGCCGGGCGGCAGGTCGTTTTCGAAGTCGTAAACCCAGGTCTTGTCGTCGAGCCAGTGACCCTGGCCGCGCGCGGCCGTCGAGTCGTTACAGGTCACGCGGGCGGGGTTCGGCGCGGAGGCCGAGCCGAACGCGACCATCGGTTCGTCGAACTTGACGACGCTCTGCCGGACTTCGGTGACGGTGCCTTGCGGCGACACGCTCACCGTGCGCGCCGCGCCCGCGTGCAGCGAAAGCGCCGTTGCGCCGCCGAGCGCCGCGACGGCGCCGATGCGCCAGAGCAGCCGGATGGTGCGGTCGGTTCGATCGGCTTTGTTGTGTTTGTCGTGCTGCTTCATCGCTCGATTGCCCTCGGAGGGAAGCTTTCTGTTTGATTGCACGCGATTCTAACCGACCGTCATGCGCGCGCATCGCGGCGCGCGGGGTGTCGCCGGCATGCGACACCGGGGTTGCGCGCCGCAGATTTGTCGCGCCGACGACACAAAAATGCATCGAAATTTCGATTGTCTCCGATTGCGGAACATTAAATGGACTATAAAAAGATTGTTCGATCCGATTTGTGCGCGTACATTTCAGGTCCGCGCCAATGTTTGAGAAATATCAAGCGTGGTTTTCCCGAATCCGGTGTTCGAGAGAAGGAAACATGCACAACGACAACACTCCCCACTCGCGTCGCGAAAGCGACGCAACCGCAAGCGGCATCACACGGCGTCAATGGCTGCAGGGCGCACTGGCGCTGACGGCGGCGGGCCTCACCGGCTCGCTGGCGTTGCGGGCCCTGGCCGACGATCCCGGCACAGCGCCGCTCGATACGTTCATGACGCTCTCGGAAGCATTGACCGGCAAGAAGGGGCTGAGCCGCGTGCTCGGCGAACGCTTCCTGCAGGCCTTGCAGAAGGGCTCGTTCAAGACGGCCGACAGTCTGCCGCAACTCGCCGGCGCACTTGCGTCCGGTTCGCTGAACCCCGATCAGGAAGCGCTCGCGCTGAAGATTCTTGAAGCGTGGTATCTCGGCATCGTCGACAACGTCGTGATTACCTACGAAGAAGCATTAATGTTCAGCGTCGTCTCCGATACGCTCGTGATTCCCTCGTATTGCCCCAACAAACCCGGCTTCTGGGCCGAAAAACCGATCGAGAGGCAAGCCTGATGGCCGATACCGATACGCAAAAAGCCGACGTCGTCGTCGTCGGATCGGGTGTCGCAGGCGCGATCGTTGCCCACCAGCTCGCGATGGCCGGCAAGTCCGTGATCCTGCTGGAAGCCGGCCCGCGCATGCCGCGCGGCGACATTGTCGAGCGCTTTCGCAACCAGGTCGACAAGACCGATTTCATGGCGCCGTACCCGTCGAGCGCATGGGCGCCGCATCCGGAATACGGCCCGCCGAACGACTACCTGATCCTGAAGGGCGAGCACAAGTTCAACTCGCAGTACATCCGTGCGGTGGGCGGCACGACGTGGCACTGGGCCGCGTCGGCGTGGCGCTTCATCCCGAACGACTTCAAGATGAAGACCGTGTACGGCGTCGGCCGCGACTGGCCGATCCAGTACGACGACCTCGAGCATTGGTACCAGCGCGCCGAGGAGGAACTCGGCGTGTGGGGCCCGGGCCCCGAGGAAGACCTGTACTCGCCGCGCAAGGCGCCGTACCCGATGCCGCCGCTGCCGTTGTCGTTCAACGAGCAGACGATCAAGAGCGCGCTCAACGGTTATGACCCGAAGTTCCACGTGGTGACCGAACCCGTCGCGCGCAACAGCCGCCCGTACGACGGCCGGCCCACTTGTTGCGGGAACAACAACTGCATGCCGATCTGCCCGATCGGCGCGATGTACAACGGCATCGTTCACGTCGAGAAGGCCGAGCAGGCCGGCGCGAAGCTGATCGACAGCGCGGTCGTCTACAAGCTTGAGACCGGGCCGGACAAGCGCATCGTCGCCGCGATCTACAAGGACAAGACGGGTGCCGACCATCGCGTCGAGGGCAAGTACTTCGTCGTGGCCGCGAACGGCATCGAGACGCCGAAGATCCTGCTGATGTCCGCGAACCGCGATTTCCCGAACGGCGTCGCGAACAGCTCCGACATGGTCGGCCGCAACCTGATGGACCATCCGGGCACCGGCGTGTCGTTCTACGCGAACGAGAAGCTGTGGCCGGGCCGCGGCCCGCAGGAGATGACCTCGTTGATCGGTTTCCGCGACGGCCCGTTCCGCGCGACCGAAGCCGCGAAGAAGATCCACCTGTCGAACATGTCGCGCATCAACCAGGAGACGCAGAAGATCTTCAAGGCCGGCAAGCTGATGAAGCCCGCGGAACTCGACGCGCAGATCCGCGACCGCTCCGCGCGCTACGTGCAGTTCGACTGCTTCCACGAAATCCTGCCGCAGCCCGAGAACCGCATCGTGCCGAGCAAGACGGCCACCGACGCGATCGGCATCCCGCGCCCCGAGATCACGTACGCGATCGACGATTACGTGAAGCGCGGCGCCGTGCACACGCGCGAGGTCTACGCGACGGCCGCGAAGGTGCTGGGCGGCACCGAAGTCGTCTTCAACGACGAGTTCGCGCCGAACAACCACATCACGGGCGCGACGATCATGGGCGCGGATGCACGCGATTCGGTCGTCGACAAGGACTGCCGCACGTTCGACCATCCGAACCTGTTCATCTCGAGCAGCTCGACGATGCCGACCGTCGGTACGGTGAACGTGACGCTGACGATCGCGGCGCTTGCGCTGCGGATGTCGGACACGCTGAAGAAGGAAGTCTGACCGTGCGGAAATCTACTCTCACCTTCCTCCTTGCCGGCTGCCTCGCGTTGCCGGGTTTCGCACGCGCGGCCGACTCGGCCGATCCGGCGCAGGTCAAGCGCGGCGAATACCTCGCGATCGCGGGCGACTGCATGGCGTGCCACACCGCGAAGGGCGGCAAGCCGTTCGCGGGCGGTCTCGGCATGCCGGTGCCGATGCTCGGCAAGATCTATACGAGCAACATCACGCCCGATCCGGATACCGGCATCGGCAACTGGACGTTCGACGACTTCGAGCGCGCGGTGCGCCACGGCGTCTCGAAGAACGGCGACAACCTGTACCCGGCGATGCCGTACGTGTCGTACGCGAAGATCAACGACGACGACGTGCAGGCGCTGTATGCGTACTTCATGCACGGCGTCGAGCCGGTCAAGCAGGCGCCGCCGAAGAACGAGATCCCCGCGCTGCTGAGCATGCGCTGGCCGCTGAAGGTCTGGAACTGGCTGTTCCTGAAGGACGGCGTGTACCAGCCGAAGCCGGCGCAAAGCGCCGAGTGGAACCGCGGTGCGTATCTGGTGCAGGGCCTCGCGCACTGCAGCACATGTCACACGCCGCGCGGCATCGCGATGCAGGAGAAATCGCTCGACGAAACCGGCGGCAGCTTCCTGTCGGGTTCGGTACTCGCAGGCTGGGACGGCTACAACATCACGTCCGACCCGAACGCGGGGATCGGCGGATGGACGCAGCAGCAGCTCGTCCAGTACCTGCGCACCGGCAGCGTGCCGGGCCTCGCGCAGGCGGCCGGCCCGATGGCCGAGGCGATCGAGCACAGCTTCTCGAAGATGACGGAAGCGGACATCGGCGCGATCTCGACGTACATCCGCACGGTGCCGGCGGTGGCCAGCGGCGACGCGAAGCAGTCGCGCTCGTCGTGGGGCAAGCCGGCCGAGGACGGGCTGAAGCTGCGCGGCGTCGCGCTCGCGTCGTCGGGCATCGATCCGGCGCGGCTGTACCTCGGCAACTGCGCGACGTGCCACCAGATGCAGGGCAAGGGCACGCCGGACGGTTATTACCCGCCGCTGTTCCACAACTCGACGGTCGGCGCGCCGAATCCGACCAACCTCGTGCAGGTGATCCTGAACGGCGTGCAGCGCAAGGCCGGCAGTGAGGATGTCGGGATGCCGGCATTCCGCCACGAGCTGTCGGATGCGCAGATCGCCGCGCTGACGAACTACCTGACCGGGCAGTTCGGCAATCCGGCCGCGAAGGTGACCGAGCAGGACGTCGCGAAGCTGCGCTGACGCGGCGCGCGGCGAAGCAGGGCAACAATAGACAAGAGGAGGCGCACAGCACATCGGGCGGGCCCGATGCCGGTTGTTGCAGAGCGGGGCGGGCGGCGCAGGCGGCCGCCCGTCCTGGATCGTTGGCAATCCGGTGCGCGTAGACCGTGCATCGCTTTCGTTGATCGAGACCATGACACCGAATCAACCGTTTCTCGCGTCCCAGCGCGATGTGCTGCTGCTGTTGTCCCGAATCCTGCTCGTGATCCTGTTCGTGATGTTCGGCTGGAAGAAGATCGTCGACTTCTCCGGTACGATCGCGTTCATGGGTTCGGAGGGCGCGCCCGCGCCGATCGTGTCCGCGGCGATCTCCGTCGTGATGGAGCTGTTCGCCGGCATCGCGATCCTGGTCGGCTTCCAGACGCGCCCGCTCGCGCTGCTGCTGGCGCTCTATACGATCGGCACCGGCATCATCGGCCACCACTACTGGACGATGACGGGCGGCGAGCAGATCAACAACATGATTCATTTCTACAAGAACATCGCGATCGCGGGCGGCTTGCTTGCACTGTGCGCAGCAGGCCCCGGCCGATATTCGATCGATCGCGGATAAACGGACCCTGGGCGCGCGCATGGGGCGCGCGCGGGAAGGTCGAGACTCCGAGGGGGCATCATTTTGCGACTTAAACATTTCGCATGGCTGATCGCGGCCGCCACACCGGCGGCCGCCTTTGCACAGACGAGCGTGACGCTGTACGGCCGGATCGACGGCGGCATCGAATACCTGAATCACATCGCGACGCCGAACGGCAGCAAGTCGCGCTGGAGCGCGGAAGGCGGCGACTGGGGCACCAGCATGTTCGGCCTGAAGGGCGTCGAGGATCTCGGCGGCGGGCTGTCGACGGTCTTCAACCTGGAAACCGCATTCCAGGTGATGAACGGCACGACCGGCGGCGGTCGCATGTGGTCGCGGCGCGCGTATGTCGGGCTGAAGAGCAACACGTGGGGCCAGCTGCAGGCCGGCCGCAACCTGTTCATCGACAGCGACGGCGTGTGGGAATTCGACCCGTTCGTTCAGCAGGCGTTTTCGTCGGCGTCGCTCGTGCGTGGCCGCAACTGGCAGCAGAGCAGCAACAACATCGAATATCATAGCCCGGTGATCGGCGGCTTCGACGTGCAGGCGCAGTATGCGTTCGGCAACCAGTCGCGCGGCTTCAACTACGGCGCGGCCGACGATTTCGGCCGCTCGGACGGGATCATGATCTCGTACCATTCGCCGGTGCTCGACGTACGCGGCATCTACGACGAACTGCGCGACAACAACGGCAAGTTCAGCAACATCTTCACCGCGTCGCGCGAGTATTTCGTCGGCGCGAACGTGAAGGTGCAGAAGTTCAAGATCCAGGGCGCGTATACGCACTACCAGGCGCCGGACAGCCCGGCCGGCGTGGCCGATCGCGCTGATCACTACTGGCTCGGCGCGACCTATGCGGCGAATCCGCAATGGGCCGTGACGGCCGGCGGCTATTACGTGAAGGTGGGCGACGGCGGCAGCGACGCATCGCACGATCCGTCGGGGCACGCGATGATGTACGTGCTCGGCACCACGTACAACCTGTCGAAGCGCACGTTCCTGTACGGCACGGTCGCGTATGTGCGCAACGGCGGGAATTCGAACTTCTCGCTGCTCGCGACGCCGCGCGATGCGACGTCGGGCACGAGCCCGCTGGCGGGCGAGTCGCAGACGGGTGCGTATGTGGGGATGATGCATACGTTCTAAGCGGGCAACGGCAGATACGTAAAAGGCACGGGTGGTCGCACCCGTGCCTTTTTTGCGTTTACGGCGACTGTGAAGATGATTGCGGCGAGCATATTGGTGTCGACGCGGAATTCGAATGCATCTTGCGAGCCGGGACGGCTGTTATATCGCTGCCGTACATCGAGCGGCCATCGGTTCGCTCATAGCGTATGGCGTACCTGAGTAGTGCGCTGCCGGTGATGCGCACTCGATGGATTCACACTCCGAAACGTTTACGGTCCGGAAATCCGAAGCAGACAACGGATCCGCGATTCGTCGCTATCAACTGATATCGCCACTATTCGATCCGTTCGGCCGACAGCACGGACGTGTCCATGAAGATCGTGCACCGGCGACCATTACCGCACGAAAACCGAGGCTGGCGCCCGTACGGCATGCCATGTCCATCTTCATCCCGGCAATCACGACTTTGCCGACGCTGCCGAATGCAGCTGCTCGACCAGTCGCGAGCCGATGCTTCCCGCGACATTGCCGCAATCGAAAGCAGGATGTAAGTTGTGCGGGATTCATTCCGGCGCGTTGCGACGCTGAATGGGAAAGCATCATCAGCGTACGACGGGACGGATCACGATTGGATGCGGTGAATGCCGATTCGGTCCGATTCAGTGGTTTGAATCGCGCCGGTGCCCGAAGGTTCTCACCAGTGGTCGCAATTCCGGGCCTTTTCCTCTTTTGACGAGATAGCAATCAGCTCGTGGCGTTGCCCGGCGGTCGTTTCTGTTACTACATGGTACGGGGTAGCCTGATGGTTTCCGATTTGCTGAACAAGGCGCTGCGCGCGCAATACACGCAACACGGACGGATTGTCCGTCTTGACACGCCGCTTGGCGAAGACCGGTTGATCCCGCTCTATGTCCGGGGGCGTGCGTGCTTGGGGCGAGACTTCGAATTCACGATCGATGCAACCTCGACCCGGCTCGAATTGATTCAGGCCAAGGCCCTGATTCGGCAATCCGTGACGCTGTGGATTCGGCAGACGGACGGGAGCGAAATGCCGATTCACGGTTATGTGACTGCGTTCAGTCGCTTGGGCGCGGACGGTGCCAACACCTACTACCAGCTTCGGTTCAATTCGTTCCTCGCGCTGCTTCGGCTGGGCAGCGACCGTCGGGACTGGGTCGAGGCGCCCGCACAGCAAACCGTGTCCGACGTGCTCGCAAAGTATCCGCAGGCATCCGGTAACGTGACCTGGCAATTGCGTCGAGCGCTACGTTCGTATTCTCAGCGCATGCAATGGGAATCCGACTGGAACTACGTCCACCGCACGTTTGAGGAACTCGGCCTGTTTCCGCGTTTCGACATTGCACCGGACGGCAAGTCGCATCGGGTCGTCATCATGGACGACCTTTTTTCAGTTCCCGAATTGAAGCGCAGGACCATCTCGTTTAGCGGTTCGGTGCAGGACGAGGAATTCGACGGCCTGAGCGAATGGATCGATTCGCAAGAAATCCAGTCCGCCGAACTCGACACGGGCACGTTCGATTACAAGCGTCCGGATCTTTCCAAACACGTCACGATGCCCGCATTCGATCTCGACGATGTTCCAGGCTTGGGCGAGCAATACGAATACACGGGGTCGCACACGTGGTCGGATCGCGACATGGGCGAGGCTCAAGCGAACTTTATCGCCGAGGAATGGCGCTCACGCGCTCAGCGCTTCTACGGAGTGGGCGCGCTGCGTTGCGCATGGCCGGGTCGCTATGGTCTGCTGACCGGGCACCCGGTGCACGATGCGCAGTTGGAACAGGATCGCGAGATGGCGATTCTTTCCGTGAGCTGGCTCATCCAGAATAACGTGCCGGGGCTGGAAAACCTGATGCGCTTTCGCAAGAGCGTGCGCGCGGAGGTCGAGCAAGTGCGTACGAATGGTGCAGGTTCGGTGGTGCGCCATACCGACGGTGGCGTTGGATTTTTCCACGTCGAAATCGAAGCGCAGCGGCGTCGCGTCGCGTTTCGCAGTCCGTTCGAACACAAGAGGCCCGTCATGCAGCTTCAGACCGGCATTGTCGGCGGACCGGGCAGCGAGGAAATCCATACGGATGCGATGTTGCGAGCGAAGGTTCGATTGACATCCGATCGACTCAATGACGGCGACCAGAACGTCTCGGCGTGGATACGCGCGGCGATGCCCGATGCGGGCCACAAGCGCGGCGGCATGTTTCCGCTGCGCAAGAACGACGAAGTCCTGATCGGCTTCGTTAACGGTGATTGCGATCGCCCCGTGATTCTGTCGAGAATGCACGGTGGCGAAAGCATGCCGGAATGGCACACGCACGGGCTGACCTCGGGCTTGCTGTCACGCGAATACGGCGGCGAAGGTTATAACCAGCTGATGATGGACGACGCCAGCGGGCAGAACCGCGTGCACTTGTATTCGACGAGTTACAGCTCGCATTTGCACCTGGGCTACCTGATCCAGCATTCGGGCAACACGCGCGGTGCATTCATCGGACAGGGCTTCGACCTCAAGTCATTGGGCTACGGTGCGGTGCGGGCCGAACAAGGGCTCTATGTGTCGACGCAACCGGCAGCCACGCAACCGATGCGTGCGACGGCGGCATCCGAACAGCTTACTCGCGCCGAAGCGATGCTGGCGACGACGTCGCAGGCGAGCCAGACGAATCGGGCGCAGAGTCAGCAAGACGGCCACGATGCGCTGAAAACTTTCACGGACGCAACGCGGCACCCGGTGGCCGGCACGATCAAGGGTGGGCGCACGGCAGGCGGTGGCACGGGCAACGCGAACGGCTTCGCGAAGCCGATCATGCTGCTGTCGAGTCCGGAAGGCATTGCCGTATCGACACAAGGGTCGGCACACGTTACGGCAAACAAGCAAGCCAATGTGGTTGCCGGCGAGAACATCAACCTCGCGGCCGGGCGAGCATTGCTCGCCAGTGTGCTGGAGCGAATCAGCCTCTTTGCGGAAAAACTCGGTGTCAAGATCTACGCGGGGAGCGGGCCGATAGACCTTCAGGCGCAGAACGATTCGATGAGCTTGGCCGCATCGCAAGACGTGAAAATTACGGCGGGTAAGAGGATGTATCTGTCGGCTGACGAAATCTGGATCGGTGCAAATGGTTCGTACATCAAACTGACGGCGAACATGATCGAGAACGCAACCTCCGGCCAGATTGTAGAAAAGTGTGCGGATTGGGAGAAAGCGGGAGCGGCAAGCGGCGCGCTGCGAAACCCGCTGCATTCGTCGCCGGTATCGGCCGACGGCGGTCGTTTCACCGTGTTCTCCGGTTAAACCGCGCGGCGGGATCGTTCCAATACAAAAAATCCTGAAACCGAATCCGAGTCGGGAATCATGAGCAAGACAATGCCTAAAAAGAAGCACCATCCGGCGTCCGCCCCAAAATCGGCCACCAAACCTGCGGAACCGGCGGATACGCCACTGAGCTGGGCCTACCCGTTCACGCCGGTAGGCAAGAACGACGCGGCCGACCCGATGACCTATTTCAGGGCGCTGGCCAAGTGCGAAAACGGCTTTTATCCGCTCGGCGTCAGCGGCATGTGGCACGGTGGCGTGCACTTCGCCGACGGCAGCGCGGAAATGCTGAAGCAGGACAGCGGCGTGCGCGCGATTGCGGACGGCAAAATCGTGGCGTATCGGCTGAACGCGAAATACGAGGAAACGACGTACCCGAACAATGCTGGTCGGGCGCACTACTCGACCGGCTTTGTACTGGTCCGCCACGAACTGAAGTTGCCGCCGAAGCCGGCCGCGAAGGAATCCGCGAAATCGGCTCCCGCATCGGCCCCCGCGCCTGCATCGACTGACACCGCGCCCCCGACAGCCGCCCCTGCCAATAACGCGCCGTCCAACGGCAAACCGGCGAACGAAAAATCCCTCGTGTTCTTCAGCCTGTACATGCACACGATGGATTGGGCCGGCTATCAGAAAGCAATTGAACAGGCGAAATCGAACCCGAAGCCTGACCCGGCGCTTCCGGTACCGATGTCGTATTGGGAAGGCGATCGCTACTATCGAGTGGGCGGCAAGGCGAAGGACAAGCAAACCGTTCCGAAGCGGAAGGCGCCTGCGCAGCCATCTGCGAAGCGGATCAATGGTGCCGACGATCTGCCTGTCAACAACACGAACCAGAACGAGCCTCCGCCCGCAGATAGCGGTCAAGATGCCACTCCTCCAGCGCCGGAGGCAGGCTTGCACATTCGAGAGTTGCCGAACGGAAAGAGCAAGATTATCGGGATATTACCGATGGGGGCCGAAATCGTTGCGGGCGAAGGCGATCCCACACACCTGGACTGGATCAAGATCAAGTCCATTAAATCGGGCACGGTTTTGTCTGCCGAAGTCGGTAAGCCGGTGTCCCCCCAAGCGCCGTGGAGCTACGTGTTCAAAGGGGACCTGGACGCTGTTGTCGATCCGAAACCGCTCGATACGGTAGTGATCCTGAAGGAGCCGCAGCGCGTCAAGGCAGGCGAAGTCGTCGCGCATGTCGGCCAGTATCAATGGCCCAGTAAGGCGAGCCCGATACCGCCGAAGCCGAACTATCCGATGTTGCATCTCGAAGTGTTCGCGGGGCCGGACCTGAAAGACTTCATCGATCAAAGCCGTGCGCGCGCGAAAGAATTGAACGATAAAAACAAACCGCTTCTGGAAATCGAGCCGGGGGCCAGGCTGGTCAGCGAAGTGCTCGCGCCGGATCAGAAACTGACCCAATCCGGATTGAAGCTTGTACCGATAGGCGACGCAAAGGGTTCGCGCTGGATCAAGGTGCAGCCAAAGAGCGTGATGACTGTGTCCGCGAAAGGCAAGCAGAAGGCCAAACAAACCTTCGCGGACGTTGGGAACCCGATGTGGGTTGAAAGCAGTCTCGCGAACACGATCAGCACGGCGAATGTCGCGGGATGGCAGAACTTTCCGCTGGACGTTTCCAAGGCAAGCGGGCCGGGAGCGGATTTCCGGGATGTGCTCCGCCGTACGGGTCTCGACAAGCTTGGGGCGGACAATGTCGCGATCGACGACAAGGGGCATCACTGGTGGAACATCACGATTGGTTCGAAGGACGGTTCCGCACGACAGGGATGGGTATGCGATACCGGCCATGACGGCGTGCAGTTGCGTAGCCCTTGGGAATGGCCGGGTTTCGAATTGGTCGACAACGGCAGCGTCAGCCCTGCCGACATGTTCAAACGCCATATCCATACGACCGAACAATATCTGGCGGATGAGGAAGGTACCGAGTTCAAGGGCGTGGCGGGGAAGGTCAACGCTGGCGAACTCATCACGAAACTTGAAACGGCGATCGATACGAACCACGACGGGAAGGTGACTGCACAGGAACTGAAGCATGCGCTGGAAACGCGGTGGATGGCTGAAGCGGTTTCGCACCTTGTTGTGCGCAATGAAACCGAATGGGGTGGCGGTATGGGCAAGTGGGAGGAACTCACCCCGCTCATGAAGAAGCAAACCGAGATGTGGAAGACGGAACTTGATCGGCTTGCCAAGCTTCAGTGGTGGGAACAAGTCAAGGGAGTTGATGGCTTTCCTACGGACCTCTCGCCTTGGCACTTCCATCCGATTGGGTTGCTGGGGAATTTCCTCGCCACTGTCAGAAAACGACGGGATTACGATCTTGGAGGGTTGTCGACATATTACGAAACGGGTGGCCGAGGGCCAATTGCCATCTCTGGTGGTCAAGGAGACCCCGGGGGAGTTTCGTACGGATCGTATCAGTTTACGAGCCAAACGCGACAGAAGCATGGTGAGCCCATCATTGGCGGTAGGGTAAAGGAGTTTGTTTCATGGTCTGGATTTCCCTGGCCAAACGCCTTTGAAGGATTAACGCCGGGATCGTTGGAGTTCTCTGATAAATGGCGGGAGCTTGTGAAGTCAGATGAATCTAAATTTCATGATGCAGAGCATAAGTTCACGAGAGAAACTCACTACGACATCCAGATTAAAACAATTGAGGTTTTTGCGCGCGTTGACATGAGGTACCATTCTCATGCGCTGAATGACGTCATTTGGTCAACGTGCGTTCAACATGGGCCGTCAACCGATGTTATTACAACGGCAATGAGTTCTCTCGAGCCACCGACGGAGACGCGAGACTACGACGTGAAGTTGATTGATGCCATCTATGCAGAGAGGGGTAGGAAAAATTCGGATGGGAAACTTGTTCGATTTATCCATTCGTCGTCTCATGGGCAAGAAAATGTTGCAAAGAGGTTTGTTTCGGAGAGGGCGAAGGCGCAACATGAGCTTGCTAATGAAAAAGATTATTAATTTATCTATTGGTGGATTTTTCACTTTCACAACACTGCTTGCGCACTCCGAGGGTTTTGTCAAATTTTATGAAACTCAAGGAGCGGATGCGGCCCTGGTCAAAGTTGATGACCTGTATACGTTAACGCTATCAGGTGGCGCCCCGCCAGCCGGTGCATCTACTTCGGCGGATTGTTACGTTAAATCTAGAGAGATAAAGTTAAAGAGTGACTCTCTTGATGGAGAGTTCGCGCCTATTCACAACGGAATTGCGAATATTGGCGAGAAGAGTGTTGCGGGTCATCGTGTCTTTGCAAGGGTAAAAAAGTCAATTATTGAAGTAATGGATGCAAACGTTGCGGGGATATGTGCGGATGATATAGATTTCACTGGAAATTATAAAATAGTAACGGAAGGGGGTGGTTTAAGGGAAAAGTATGCTTATTATCTTGATATGGTTCATCAAGAGGCTCTTCTTTTTTTGAAAAATGATCGTCCTAAAGATGCTGCTAAAGTTCTCGCCCCGTATGCTGAGGCATACCAGAAAAATTGGTTGGACGATCGAGTTACGCGTGATATATTGATTTCGTCGCTTAATGATTATGCATACGCCCTTCAATTAAATAATCGAGATGATGAGGCCATTCCTGTTTTTCTGACTGTGTTATCCGTTGTGCCGAATCGAGCTGTTGCGTGGCTTAATATTGCCGATTCGTACTGGAGCAGGGGGGATGTCGAGAAGGGGCGTGCAGCATATAAGAGGTATGTTAACTTGATGAATAGATCAGGTAATGCTTCAAAGATTCCGTCGAGAGCGCAAGAGAGATATGTCAATTGATATCATTCGTATCGGAGATTCCACTGATCACGGAGGCAAAGTCGAAACTGGTTCATCATCAATGAAATTCGATGGCCGCTACGTCGCGCGTAAAGGCGACCGCGTATCGTGTCCGCAGCATCCGGAGGTGGCGCCGAACGTTATCGAGGAAGGCGACGAATCGATGAAGGACGACGGCATTCCGGTTGCGCGACACGGTCATCGAGCGACATGCGGCTGTCATCTGATTTCGAGTCTCGGGTGACGCTACAACGGCAGTGGGAAACCTGGCCATTGATGCGGGCGTGTCCATGCAGTATTGCGTCTTTACCCCCAGAATCACGATTTCGCAGATGTCGACCGCGTGCCCACGAAGCAACTCGATCGGGTCTTGTCGAATACGATATCGCGTGCCTTATCGATCGCAAGTTTCGGCAACGGCACAGCGAGTCGGGAGCGATCGGCGAGCCGGCGGACCCGGTGCGACTCACGGCGAACATCGACCCACTCGCGTCGTGTGCACGACAGGTCAACCGGTTGACGTTGGCCAGCAAGCGTTCGCTGCCATGCGGACGAGCGTAATCGTGGAACATCCCGCCTGCATGTTGAGCGAAAGCAGCGCTCGTTTTGGGGAGACGGTGTTGGACATTACGTTTCTCCTGAGTGGCCGATGCAGAAGGAGAATCGAAAAGACCCCGTCCGGAACCGGTGGGGCCTGTGGGAATCGGTGACGCTACGATATTGCGCGCACTCGCCGCACGAGCCCGCCGAAGGCGATCGTGCGTGTGGTCGTCGAAAGGGTGATCGTGGTGTTGTGTATTGGTCAATGATGTCCGATGCGCGCGGCGTCAATGACGCTTCACACACCGGGCATCCCCCCACCGCTCAGTCCAACGCCTTCCCCGCCTTTTCATCCATGCAACGAATCGCGAGCAACGTCATCGCGCCACATCCGATCGCATACCACGCCGGCGCATTCGGATTCCCGGTTGCCGCGATCAGCCACGTGACGAAAAATTGCGCGAAGCCGCCGAAGATCGCGACGCCCACGCTGTACACCAGCGCACCGCCCGTCGCCCGCACCGCACGCGGGAACAACTCGCCGAGCATGGCCCCCGTCGCGCCGATGTTGATCGCATGCACGATCGACAGCGCGGCGATGATCGACAGCAGCGACGTGGCGCCCGGCCAGCGGTTCAGCGCGATGAACGCCGGGTAGATCGCGGCCATCAGCGCGATGCGCGTCCACCAGACGATCCGGTTGCGCCCGAACAGGTCGGACAGGTGGCCACCGATCGGCGTCACGAGCATCAGGATCGCGCCGGCGACGCAGCCTGCCGTCATCGACAGCCAGGTTGGCAGATGCAGCACCTGCACGCCGTAGATCGCCATGTAGAACACGATGATGTAGTGGATCGATGTGCCGCCGATCGTCACGCCGAGGCCCGCGAACACTGCCTTGCCGTGATGGCGCAGCACGTCGGCGAGCGGCAGCGACGCGACCGGCTCGTCGTGCGCGGCGGCAGGTGCGGCGGCCGGCACCTCCTCGACGGTGCGGCGCAGCCAGTAGCCGAGCGGCACGAACAGCGTGCCGATGATGAACGGCACGCGCCAGCCCCAGCTTTCGAGTTGCGCGGCGTTCAGCGTCGACGTCAGTGCAACGCCGGTGAGCGCGCCGGCGAGCGCGGCGAGCCCCTGGCTCGAGAACTGGAACGACGCGTAGAAGCCGCGCCGATGCTGCGGCGCCTGCTCGAGCAGCAGCGTCGTCGACGCGCCGACTTCGCCGCCCGACGCGAACCCCTGCAGCAGGCGCGCGAGCACGAGCAACAGCGGTGCGGCGATGCCGATCTGCGCGAAGGTCGGTGCAACCGCGATCGTCGCGGTGCCGAGCGCCATCAGCAGCAGCGTGAGGATCATCGCGCTCTTGCGGCCGGCACGGTCGGCGTACATGCCGATCACGAGCCCGCCGAGCGGACGCGTGACGAAACCGACGCCGAAGCTCGCGACCGCGAGCATCAACTGCCCGAACGGCGAATGCACGGGAAAGAACAGCTTGCCGATCAGGATCGCGAAGAAGCTGTAGACCGTGAAGTCGTAGAACTCGAGCGCGTTGCCGACGGCGGCGGCCGCGATCAGCCGGCGTTTCTTCGCGGCGGCGCGGGCATCGACCGGCGTGCCGGCGAACGGAAGGGCAGACGTTTCCATGGGGTTCCCCCGATAAGCGCGAAACTGCGTGATGAAGGGCCGTCAGGCGGCGAGCCAGGCTTCGGCGACGCGCACCCAATAGCTGGCGCCGATCGCGAGGATGTCGTCGTTGAAGTCGTAGCCGGGGTTGTGCACCATGCAGCCGCCCTTGCTGCCGATCCCGTTGCCGATGAACGCGTAGCAGCCGGGGCGCGCTTCGAGCATGAACGCGAAATCCTCGCTGCCCATCAGCGGTGCGGCTTCGGTTTCGACGCGTTCGGCGCCGAGCATCTGGCGCGCGATGTCGGCCGCGAACGCGGTCGGTTCCGCGTGATTGACGAGCACCGGGTAGCCGTAGTCGTAGTCGACTTCCGCGCTCACGCCGAAGCTTTCCGCCTGGCCTCTCGCGAGTGCTTCGATGCGGCGCGCGAGCAGCGCGCGCACGTCGGCGTTCAGCGCGCGTACCGACAGCTTCATCACGACGGTCTCGGGAATGATGTTGAACGTCTCGCCGGCCTGTACGCTGCCGACCGTGATCACGGCCGCCTGCTGAGCGTCGACCTCGCGCGCGACGATCGTCTGCAGCGCGACCATGATGCTGCCCGCGGCCGACATCGGATCGCGCGCGAAATGCGGCATCGCGCCGTGGCCGCCGACGCCGCGCAGCGTGATCGTCACGCGGTCGGCCGACGCCATCGCGGCGCCGGTGCGGAAGGCCATGTCGCCGGCCGCGCGGCCCGGCATGTTGTGGATCGCGAAGATCGCGTCGCACGGGAAACGGTGGAACAGGCCGTCGTCCATCATCGCCTTCGCGCCGCCGAAGTTTTCCTCGGCCGGCTGGAAGATCAGGTTCAGCGTGCCGGAGAACTGGCGCGTCGCCGCGAGGTGACGCGCCGCGCACAGCAGCATCGCGGTATGGCCGTCATGGCCGCACGCGTGCATCTTGTTCGCATGGCGGCTCGCGTACGGCAGGCCCGTGGCTTCGGCGAGCGGCAGCGCGTCCATGTCGGCGCGCAGCCCGACCGTGCGCGTGCCTTGCCCTTCGCGCAGCACGCCGACGACCCCCGTCTTGCCGATGCCGCGATGCACTTCATAGCCCCAGCCGGTGAGCAGCTCGGCGACGAGGTCGCTCGTGAGCGTCTCTTCGAACGCGAGCTCGGGATGGGCGTGGATGCGGCGGCGCACCTCGACCAGCTCGGGGGCGATCGCGGCGATACCGGGGATGACGGGGTTCACGGCTTGCAGCATGGGGTCTCCAGTGGGGCCGAAGGGCGTTTGACGCGTATATGACGAGCAAGCATATAAATTTCTTTTGCGTACCAGAAGCTGATAAATTGCTTTGGTGCACACCACCGGTTGCCGCTCGGGAATACCCTGAGCCGGTAACGCCGCGATGCACGGGGTTTCCACGGATCACGCGTTGCCGCCATGAAATACCATCAGTTGAAAGCGTTCGTCACCGTTGCCGAAGAAGGCAGCATCCGTGCGGCCGCACGGCGCCTGAACGTGTCGCCGGCGGCGCTGACGAAGGCGGTCAAGGAACTCGAGATCGCGCTCGGCGTGTCGCTCGTCGTGCGTACCGCGCGCGGCGTTCAACTCACCGCGTTCGGCCAGCAATTGCAGGTGCGCGCGCGGCTGATCGTCGCCGAAATGCAGCGCGCCCGCGACGACATCGAGCAGGCACAGGGGGCGATGACGGGCTCCGTGTCGGCGGCGATCACACCGGCGGCCGCGGTGACGATCCTGCCCGACGCGTTTCGGGCATTCCGGCACCGCTTCCCGGTGGCGCGCGTCAACCTGGTCGAAGGGTTTCCGGGCGTCGCGCTGCCGCGCCTGCACGACGGCTCGCTCGATTTCGCGGTGGCGGTCGTCGTCCCCGAACTGCTGGCGGCCGAGTTCGACCATGCGGAGCTTTACGCGAGCCGCTCGCTGATCGTCGCGCGCAAGGGGCATCCGCTCGCGTCGGCCACGTCGCTCGCCGATCTCGTCGACGCCGACTGGCTGATGAACCCGTCGCCGGAAAGCTCGACGCAGGTGTTGTTCAATTCATTCGTCGCGTACGGGCTGCCGGTACCGGCGCGCGTCGTCGAATGCCCGAGCTTCGGGCTCGCACACAGCCTGATGACCGGTTGCGACCTGATCGCATCGATGCCCGAGCAATTGCTGCAGGGCGAGTGGGCGCGCGACCAGCTCGCGGTGTTGCCGATTCGCGAGCGGCTGCCGGGTGTCTCGGTACAGGTCGTCACGCGCCGCGACAGCCCGCTGACGCCGGCCGCGGCGATGCTGCTCGACTGCCTGCGCGATTCCGCGCGGCGCAAGGGGTTGCGGTGAACCCGAGTTCCACGGCAATCATGTAGTCATCCTGATGATGACCACCCCGACAAGCGACCGGCGGCCGGCCGTTCCGACGTATGCCGCGCGAGCCGGTATGATATCGGCCGGCCCGCCGCTCCGGCCGGCCTCCAATCCATCACTATCCGGCATCCAGCAATCAGAGGCATCACATGACCAGTGCAACCCAATTCGACAACGTATCGGTCGTCAAGCGCGCGAACGTCTATTTCGACGGCAAGTGCGTGTCGCATACCGTGCTCTTCCCGGATGGCACGCGCAAGACGCTCGGCGTGATCCTGCCGTGCGCGCTCAACTTCGGTACGGACGCGCCCGAATTGATGGAAGTGCAGGCCGGCAAGTGCCGCGTGAAGCTCGACGGCAGCAGCGAATGGCAAACCTATGGCGCCGGCGAGTCGTTCTCGGTGCCGGGCAAGAGCCGCTTCGACATCGAAGTGCTCGAGACGCTCGATTACGTCTGCAGCTACCTGTAAGCGCGGGCGGCAGAAAAAGAAAAAGCCCCGTCGAAACGGGGCTTGTCGCAAGCGGATGGCGCAAGGCCATCCGGAGCGCCTGTTCGATTTACAGGCAGGCGTTGATGTCGCCGGCCGACGAGGCATCGCCGCCGCGGAAACCGACCCAGGTTTTCGCGTTCGCGGCGTTGGCCGGGCGCACCACGGCGGCAGCGCCGTTCGGCGGCTGCTGGCCCGGTGCATAAACGGCCATGGCGAGGCCGTTCGCCAGTTCGTACTGCGACGTCACTTGCTGTTGCGACTTGTCGGCCCACGTCTTGGCGATGCACTGCGCGACCTGGTCGGCGGGCTTTTGGCTTTGTCCCACGTTCTGCAGGGCAGAATCGGCTGCATGAGCAGAAAATGCCACGGTCAATGCGATGAGCGGTAAGTATTTCGCGTTCACGTTATCTCCCTCGAGTCGTGATTGATTAGGTGGGATCCGCAGTAGTACTGCGTGCTAGTGAGATCGCATCGGGCGAGCACGGTTCCGGCTATTCCGAAACAAGTTGTTAACGCGCTTGCCAAATGGCGGCTCCGGTGCTGTGCAGCGTTGCTGCGATGCGGCATGCGTCGTCTGCGATTCGACGTCATGTGTTGCCCGGTCGGCGCGCGGTCCGGTCGTGTGGTGTCGTGACGGCCGCGGCAAACGGCATGTGCGTGCATGCCGTGCCGCGACTCTTTATCAGATGGCGAAGTGGAATGGCTGATTGATGGCCCCGTCGCATGGACACCATCATGACAAACTTTCGCCCGTCGAACTGTTAACCAACTTTAAACGCGGGACGCGACCGAATGTGATGCAGCACGCGGGGGGGCATCAGCCCGCCTCGCGGGTGCCTGCGTCGCGCAGGTTGACCGGGACGATGGGGCGGAAGCGCTCGCGCGTCTGTTCGTCGTCGAAGTGATGGCGCGCGGGCTTGATCAGGTCGCTGCGCGACACGATGCCGATGACACGTAGCGATTGCTCGTCGTCGACGACGGGCAGGCGTTCGAGGCCGAGCATCGCGAGTCGCGATGCGACGACGCGGCACGTTTCGTGCGCGAGCGCGACGGCCGGCACGCGGTTGGCGAATGCATCGGAGATCGGCGACTCGGCGCCTGCCTCTGCGCGCCGCGCATCGAGCGTCGCACGATCGACGAGGCCGAGCAGGCGGCCGTGCTGCACGACCGGGTACGCGCGATGCGTCTGCTTCGCGCCGAAGTAGCGCGACTCGACGGTAGCGAGCGTCGTCGCGCCGTCGATCGCGACGACCCGGTCGGCCGACGTCATGACTTCGCCGATGTCATGGCGCTCGAGCGGATCGACACCGTATTCGCGATAGATGTGATAGCCGCGACGCGCGATCTTCTCCGTCATGATCGAACGCTTCATCACGATGGTCGAGAAACCGTGCGCGACGAGCGTCGCCGCGAGCAGCGGCAGCAGCGCGTTCGCGTCGTGCGTGAGGCCGAACGCAAACACGATCGCGGTCAGCGGAGCGCCGAGCGTGGCACCGAGCGTCGCGGCCATGCATACGAGCGGCCACAGCGCCGGATCGCCACCCGGCAGCATCGGCGACAGCACGGTGCCGAGGCCGGCGCCGAGCATCAGCAGCGGCGCCAGCACGCCGCCCGACGTGCCCGAGCCGAGCGCGATCACCCACATCACGGCCTTCACGACCAGCAGCGCAAGTGCGATCTTCAACGCGATGTGCTGATGAAGCAGATCGCCGATCACGTCGTAGCCGACGCCGAGCGCGCGCGGTTCGAGCCAGCCGCCGATGCCGATCGCGATCGCGCCAAGCGCGGGCCACCACATCCAGTGCACAGGCAGCTTCGCGAAGGTGTCCTCGACGCGATAGAGCGCCGCCGACAGGCCGCACGCGAGCATGCCCGACGGCAGGCCGGCGACGATGCACGACAGCAGCGCGACGGGCGTCGGCACGGCCGTCGTCAGCGGAAACAGCGGATCGACGCCGAAGCACACCGCGCGTGCGAACCCGGCCACCGCGCACGCCAGCGCGACCGGCAGGAAGCTGCGCGGACGCCATTCGAACAGCAGCAACTCGACCGCGAGCAGCACCGCGGCGACCGGCGTGCCGAACACGGCCGTCATGCCGGCGGCCGCACCGGCCACGAGCAGCGTCTTGCGCTCGGCGGCGGTCACGTGCACGCGTTGCGCGACCAGCGAGCCGAGTGCGCCGCCCGTCATGATGATCGGGCCTTCGGCGCCGAACGGGCCGCCGCTGCCGATCACGACGCCGGACGACAGCGGCTTCAGGATCGCGACCTTCGGCGACATGCGGCTCTTGCCGAACAGGATCGCCTCGATTGCTTCGGGAATGCCGTGGCCGCGGATCTTCCGCGAACCGAAGCGCGCCATCATCCCGACGATCAGCCCGCCGATCACCGGGATCACGATCACCCATGCGCCGAGCGTGTTGTTCGCCGGGGAGCGGTCGGCGAACGAGAGCTGCTGGAAGAAGAACAGGTTCGTGAACAGGTGGATCAGGCTCGACAGCACGAACGCGGCGAGCGTGCTGAGCAGGCCGATCCCGGCGGCAAGCAACGCGATCCCGGGCAGGCGTTCGATGGGCGCGAAATCGCGTTTGTGTGGTGCGTTCATCGGCGTGACAAGGGCAAGGGTCAGTAATCGATCCGGGGCACCTGGAACGTGTCCTTGAGCGACTTCAGCTCGGCGCGATGCATGGCCGCGAGGCGGGCGAGCAGCGTTTCGCCGGCCGGCTCGAGGTGGACCTCGACCTGGCGGCGATCGGCTTCGCTCGGCTTGCGCTTCACGAGCCCGAGCGCTTCGCAGCGCGTCACCAGTGCGACGACGCCGTGATGCTGCGCCTGCAGGCGTTCCGCGAGCTCGCCGATGGTCGCCCATTCGCGATGCGGATAGCCCTTGATGTGCAGCAGCAGCAGGTATTGCAGCGGCGTCACGCCTTCGCTTTGCGCGGCGCGTTCGGAGAAGCGCTCGAAGCGGCGCATCTGGTAACGGAACTCGGACAGTTGCTGGAAATCGCTCTTGTTCAGCGCGCGTCGGGTATCGTTCATCGAGGTCGGTCGTACGGGCGGTTTCGGTGGCGTCAAATATATCACAACATGATATAAGTGAACGATATTGGGCGGAATGGAGACGGTCCGCGCTGCGTCAGCCGTTTTGTGGCGTCACGTGCGTTACGCGGCCTCGAGCATTTGGGTCTGCCGATAAAGGCCCGTCACGAGATCCGTCTGCGTCATGATCCCGACGAGCCGGCGCGACGCATCGACGACCGGAATGTGATGGTGGCCCGAATGCGTGAACAGCGGCACGAGCGCGGTGATCGGCATCGTTTCCGGCACGCACGCGACGTCGCGCGTCATCACGGTGGCGACGCTCGCAGGCCGGCCGCCGAGCGATTGCGGCAGTCGCGCGGACAGGCGTTGCCACAGCGGGGCCGGGCGGCGCGGCTGGCGCGTGAGGTCGGCGCGCGTGACGATGCCGGTCAGGCGGCCTTCGCCATCGACCACCGGCAGTGCCTTCACGCAGTGACGGTCGAGCAGTGTCAGCGCGGCCGTTACCGACGTCGACGGTGCGACCTCGATCGCGTGTTTCGTCATGAGGTCGGCGCAAGTGAGCTGGCCGAACGTGCGCGTATAGGCCTGCATCTCGGTTTCGCGCAGCAGCGTTTCGAGATCGTCCGGATCGATGTCGAGCCATTCGCCGCGGCGCTTCAGCACCGCATCGAGATCGCTGCGCGTGAAGCCGCCGTGCGCCGGCACGGCGCCGCCCGCCCGCGGTTTCGCTTCGGGATGTACGCCGCCATGCGGGTAGCGATGCCCGGTCAGCGCGTGATACGCGAGCGCGGCCGACAGCAGGATCGCCGATTGCAGCGCGATCGGCTCCAGCACGAAACGGAAGCCGAGCGAGTGGATGGCCGGGCCGCCGACCACGGCTGTGAGCGCGACGGCGCCCGACGGCGGGTGCACGCAGCGCAGCGCGAACATGCCGCCGATCGCGCACGCGATCGCGACCGCGGCGGCGGTGACCGGATCGGCGATCCATCGCGCGCAGGCAACGCCGACCGTCGCCGCGACGAGATTGCCGCCGATGATCGACCACGGCTGCGCGAGCGGGCTTGCCGGCACCGCGAACAGCAGCACCGCCGATGCCCCCATCGGCGCGACGAGCAGCGGCACGAGGCCCGGCCCGCCGGGTAGCAGCCGCATCGTCGCGCCGACCGTCGCGATTCCCACGAGCGCACCCGTGCACGAACGCAGGCGTTCGCGCCAGCCAAGCGATATCGGATGCGGAAGGAAGCCGTGCAGCCATTGCCGCAACGTGCGGCGCGATGGAGGGGAGCCTGGTGACATGAACGGGCGAGCGGTAAAGGTGACGGCGCGGTGCGCGCGCGGTGACGAGAGCGGAATTATATCGTGTTGTGATATAAATTGCCGCGCGGCATCAAGCCGTTGCGCACGGGGGAGCCCGAGTCTTGCGAAAACCTTTCGTCCGATGAAAGCTTCGGGGGCGAACAATCGCGCAAATTTGTCTGCGGCGGCGTACAATTCCGGCCACTGAATCCCCCGTCACGCCAGAACCACGTACGCGATGCCCGCTCTCCCGCCTTTTCCCCGGCTCGCTGATCGATTCGACGTGGTTCGCGGCCGCGTTCCGTTTCCCCTCTGACGCGAGCGCCGCCGACGCCTCCCCACTGACTCTCCCCAAGCCAATCCAATGGATATGCTCGAAAACATGCGCCTGTTCGTGCGCGTTGTCGAAGCCGGCAGTTTTACTGCGGTCGCGAAGGAAATCGACGCGACCACCGCGCAGGTGTCGCGCGCGGTCTCGAACCTCGAAGCGCACGTACAGACGCGCCTGCTGCATCGCACGACGCGCCACCTCGGTCTGACCGAAAGCGGCGAACGCTATTTCGAGCGCGCGAAGTCGATCCTCGCGGAAATCGACTACGCGAACGCCGAGGCGCGCAACGCGCTGCTGCGGCCGAGCGGCAAGATGCGCATCCATGCGATGACGGGGCTCGGGCAGAGCCATGTCGTGTCGTCGATCGTCCGGTACCAGGAGGACAATCCCGACGTGTCGGTCGAACTGACGCTTGCGCAGCGGATGCCGAATCTCGTCGAGGAGGGTTACGACGTGTCGATCGTGACGGCGTCGCAACTGCCCGATTCAGGTTATGTCGCGCAGACCTGCGGCACGAGCTGCAGCGTGCTCGTCGCGTCGCGCGAATACCTGGCGCGGCACGGTGCGCCGCAGACGCCCGACGAACTGCCGAACCACGTGTGCCTGCGCCTCGACACGCCGGCGTCGCCGGCCGGCGAATGGCGGCTCGAGCGCAGCGACGGCGAGGAGGCGGTCTACGAACTGCAGCCGGCGCCGTTCCAGGTCAACGTGCCGGACGCGCTGTGCGTCGCGGTGCGCGCCGGGCGCGGGATCGCGTGCGTCGCGCTGTACACGGTGCTCGACGACATTCGCGAAGGGCGGCTGATCCGCGTGCTGCCCGAGTATCGGCTGCAGACGGTGAGCGTGTACGCCGTGTATGCGACGCGCCGTTATCTCGACGCGAAGATCCGCACCTTCCTCGATCACCTGCGCACGACGCTCACGCCTGCGCTGGAGAACGACCTGCGCGAGCTCGAGCGGCTGACGATCGAACCGGCTCCGGGCGGCCGCAAGCGCGCGTGACGGCGCGCCTGCGCGCGGCGGCGGCGTTCACGCGGCCGGCGCGATGCGGATCCGCTCGAAGCGGCCCGCGAGCCACGTGTATGCGGCGATGCCGATCAGCCCGTGCGCGGCGACGAACCACAGCGCGCCGGCAAACGAACCCGTGCTGGCGACGAAGTAGCCGATCGCGAGCGGCGTGACGATCCCGGCGATGTTGCCGAGGCCGTTGAACACGCCGCCGCTCAGCCCGACCATGCCTTCCGGCGCCGTATCGGCGAGCACGGCCCAGCCGACCGCCGCCAGCCCCTTGCCGAAGAACGCGATCGTCATCAGCGCGATCACGATCGCGTTCGACGACGCGCCGTTCGCGAGCACGAGCAGCGTCGCCATCGCCATCCCCGCGACGAACGGCGTCTTGCGTGCCTTCGACGGATGCAGTCCACGCCGGATCAGCCAGTCCGACAGCACGCCGCCGAGCACGCCGCCCGTGAACCCGCAGATCGCCGGCAGCGCGGCGACCCAGCCGGCTTCCATGATCGTCATCCCGCGCCCCTTGATCAGGTAGATCGGAAACCACGTGATGAAGAAGTACGTGAGTGCCGTGATGCAGTACTGGCCGATATAGATCGCCCACAGGTTCCGGTGGCGGAACAGTTGCGATGCGTCGTGCCACGACACGCGCGGCCGGTGGCGCACGCGATTCGCCTCGAGATCGACGAGCGCGCCGTGTGCGCGCAGGTAGTCACGCTCCGCATCGGTCACGCGCGGGTGGCCGTGAGGTTCGCGATACCACGCGAACCACAGCACCGCGAGCGCGATGCCGAGCAACCCCATCCACAGGAACACGTGCTCCCAGCCGAGCGCGTGCGTGAGCCAGGCCATCGCGGGCGTGAACAGCACGACGGCCATGTACTGCGCGGAATTGAACAGCGCCGACGCGGTGCCGCGTTCGGCGGTCGGGAACCAGCAGGCGACGATCCGCGAATTGGCGGGGAAGGCCGGCGATTCGACGAGGCCGAGCATGAAGCGCATGACGAACAGCGCGAGCGTCGCGCCCGCACCCTGCACGGCGAGCCAGCCGACCGTGCCCTGCAGCATCGTGAAGACCGACCACAGCAGCAGGCTCAGGCCGTACACGCGCCGCGCGCCGAAGCGGTCGAGCAGCCAGCCGCCCGGGACCTGGCCGATCGCATAGGCCCAGGCGAACGCGGAAAAGACGATGCCGAGCTGCACGGGCGTCAGCCCGAGGTCGTGCGCGACGCCGGTGCCGGCGATCGACATCGTCGCGCGATCCGCGTAGTTGATGACGGTGACCGCGAAAATCAGCGCGAGGACCGTGTAGCGGACGCGGCCGATCGTGCGCGACGCGGCGGGGGAGGCGGCGAGGGCGGCGCCGCTGGATCGATTGGGCATGCGTGTCTCCTGGCCTCCGTCGGGCGGAGGCATCGGTTGTCGTATCGAGGATGCCGGCCGTACGGCCGCGCCGCGGTCAGCCGGTGACGCTGGTCGGCGGGCGCTGGCCCGCGAAACACGCGGCGAGGTTGGCGAGCACGATCCGGCCCATCTCTTCGCGCGTTTCGTGCGTGGCGCTCGCGCGGTGCGGCTGCACGACGACGCGGTCGAGTTCGAGCAGCGCGGCCGGGACGTGCGGCTCGTTCGCGAACACGTCGAGGCCGGCGCCGGCGATCGTGCCGTCGGCCAGCGCGCGTACGAGCGCGGCCTCGTCGACCAGCTTGCCGCGCGCGACATTGATCAGGAATCCTTGAGGGCCGAGCGCGGCGAGCACGTCGGCCGTCACGAGCACGTTGCCGTGATCGGCCGATGCCGCGATCACGAGCACGTCGCTGTCGCGCGCGAGCGCGGCGAGATCGGGCACGTAGCGATAGCCGCTGTCGCGGTGCTCGCGCGGGCCGAAGTAGCTCACGGGCATCCGGAACGCCTGCGCGCGCTGCGCGATCGCGCGGCCCACGCGGCCGAGCCCGACGATGCCGAGCCGCTTGCCGGTGACCTGCGTCGCGAGCGGCTGGGCCGTCTTGCCCCAGCGGCCGGCGCGCACGATCCGCTCGCCGGCGCCGAGATCGCGCAGCGTCATCAGGATCAGCCCCAGCGCCATGTCGGCCACGTCGTCGGTCAGCACGTCGGGTGTCGTCGTCACGTGGATGCCGCGTGCGCGGGCGCGATCGAGATCGACCGCATCGGTGCCGATGCCGTTGATCGCGACGATCTCGAGCGCGCTCAGCCGGTCCATCAGCGCGGCGGACAGGCCGTTCGCGCCGCCGGTCACGACACCCCGAATGCGCGAGGCCACGCGATCGAGCAGCGCGTCGGGCTGCGCGGCCGCATACGGTCGGTGCACCGCGTAACGGGCGGACAGTTCGGCGTCGATGGTGTCGGGGAGCGGCTGGGTCAGCAGGATGTCGATGGTCATGAAGGTCTCGGTCGTCGTGTTTGGCGCGGGCCGTGCATCAGGTGGAACCGAGTATAGGAATCGCATCGATATCGGTCTAACATCAAAAGACTATCGATTAATTCAAGATTTGGATGATTGAACTACACCAGCTTCGCTGCTTCGTCGCGGTGGCCGAGGAACTGCATTTCGGCCGCGCGGCCAAGCGGCTCTTCATGACCCAGCCGCCGCTCAGCCGGCAGATCCAGCTGCTCGAGCACGCGCTCGGCATCGCGCTGCTCGAACGCAGCAGCCGGCAGGTCAGCCTGACCGCGGCCGGCGAGCGCTTCCTGCGCGATGCGCGGCACATCCTCGAATTCTCGGCACGGGCCGAGCAGGCCGCGCAGCGCGTCGCGCACGGCGGGGCCGGCCGCATCACGCTCGGCTTCACGGCCGTCAGTGCGTACCGGATGATTCCGGTGCTGCTCGCGCACGCCGCGCATGCGCTGCCGGACGTCGACGTCGAATTGCGCGAAATGGTGTCGACCGTGCAGATCGACGCGCTCGCGTCGCGGATGCTCGACGCGGGTTTCGTGCGCCAGCGCGCGGCGCGCCAGCCGCTGGAATACCGGCTCGTGCAGCGCGAGCCGATGCTCGTCGCGGTCGCGCAAGGCGCGCCGCTCGCCGGCTACGAGCAGATCGGCCCCGACGAGCTCGACCGGCAGCCGTTCATCGCGTACTCGCCGAACGAGGGGAAGTACTTCCACGACATGATCTCGGGGATGTTCGCGGGCGCCGGGCGGCTGCCGAACTACCTGCATTACGTCGGGCAGACGCATACGATCCTCGGCCTCGTGCGCGCGGGGCTCGGCGCGGCGCTGGTGCCGGCATCGGCGCGCGAGCTTCACGTCGACGGCGTGGTGTTCCGGCCGCTGGCGGGTGTCAATGTCGCGGCCGAGCTGTATCTCGCGTGGCGGGCGGACAACGACAATCCGGCGCTGCCGGTGTTCAACGCGATGGTCGAGCGGTTTCTGACCGAGAGCACGGACGACGTGGGCGTCTAGCGGCGTTTGCTCGCGCGAGCGGGCGCCGGCGTGCGCCGAAAAGTCTGTCGTCTGACGATTCGAGCCGCCGTTCGAATTGTTTCGGCTGCAGCCGAAAATGTGCGGGAAGCGGCCAATTTTTGTCCGATTTTCGCGAAAAAACGCGCTGCACGCCCCTTGGGTTTCATTTTAGGCAGGGGAAACCCTCATTTTTCCTTATCGGTCATCGTATTACTGTATCGATACACTAAATCGATACAGTGACGTCGCGAGGCGCACTGCAAAGGAGACGGCTCATGAATACCTACACCCGGCGGCGCTTCCTGCAGACGGTGTCGGCGGCCACGCTCGCGGCCGCGGGCGGCTTGCCGGAAAGCGTGCGCGCGCAGCAGCCGGTCGTCGCGCTGCGCTGCTCGTCGTCGATGCCGGCCGACCGGAACGCCGCGCACTACGTGTGGTACGAGCGTCTCGCCGCGAACCTGAAGGCGAGCGTGGGCGATGCGATCCGGGTCGACTACTTTCCGAACAGCCAGCTCGGCAAGGAAAACGACGTCGTGCAGCAGGTCAAGATCGGCGCGATCGACATGATGATCGCGGGCTCGTCGATCTGGGCCACGATCGCGCCGGAGCTCGGGATGCTCGATCTCGGCTACCTGTTCGACAGCTACGCGCATGTCGCGAAGGCGCTCGACGGGCCGGTCGGCACGAGCCTGAACACGCTGCTGCAAAAGCGCGCCGGATGTTCGGTGCTGACCTGGGGCTCGCATTTCGGCGGCCGCTGCGTGTTCACGAAGCAGCCGGTGACGGCGCTGGCGGGACTGAAGGGGACGAAGCTGCGCGTGCTGCCGACGCCCGCGTTCATGGACACCTTCAAGGCGATGGGCGCGGTGCCGACGCCGATTCCGTTCGGCGAGCTGTACATGGCCGTGCAGACGGGCGTCGTCGACGGCCTGGAACACGATCCCGCCACGGTGCTCGCGAGCCGCTTCGACGAGACCGTGAAGTCGTGCTGGCAGTCGCACCACGTGTTCGCGGCGATGACCGTCGTGATGGGGCGGCGTGCGCTCGACCGGATTCCGGCCCATCTGCGGCCGGCGTTCGAGCGCGCGGTGGCCGACGCGACCGTGCAGCAGCGTGCGATTGCCGCGCAGAAGGCCGCGCAGGCGGAGCAGGCGCTGAAGCAGCGCGGCATGTCGTTTTATCCGCTGGCCGATGCCGAGCGCGCGGTGCTGCGGCAGACGATGCGCGACCGCCTGTATGTCGCGTTCGCGAAGCAGTATCCGGCCACCGCGCCGCTGTTTCCGGCGATCGCCGCCGCGCGGGGTTGAGCGATGGACATGCATTCCGTCTCGGGTGCCGCGTCGGCGCCCGCTGCAGGCCAACCGGCGCATCGCGCCGCCCGCGTGCTCGATGCGGCGCTGCGCTGGATTGAAATCCTGTCGGCGGCGGTGCTCGCCGTCGACGTGCTCGTCGTGTTCGTGTCGGTCGTGTTCCGCTATTTCCTGCACGACCCGGTCGACTGGGCCGAGGAAGTGGCCAGTGCGCTGATGATCGTGCTGGTGTTCTTCGGCGCGGCGACGGTGCTGGGGCGCAGCCAGCATGTCGGCATCGACGTGTTTCGCGGCCGGCTGCCGGCACGCTGGCAGGGCGCGCTGATCCAGGTCGGTCACTGGATCGTGGCGGCCGTCGCGCTGAACCTGCTGGTGTCGTCGTGCCAGTTGCTCGCGGATTCGTACGACCAGATGACGACGGGCGGCTTGCCGGGCTGGATCAACGGGTATCCGATGATGTTCGGCGCGCTGTTCATGACGGTATTCGCACTCGCCAATGCGCTGAACGCGCCGCGCCGCCGTGTGATCGGCACGTTCGCGTGCTGTGCGGCGCTCGCGGTCGCCGTGTACGGCTGGAACGCACTGTGGCCCGCGCATGCGGTCGCGCCGGGCACGCTGCTCGTCGCGGGCTTCGTCGGCGGGCTGGTGCTCGGCGTGCCGATCGGGTTCGTGCTGGCGTTTTCCGCGCTGCTGTATTTCCTCGCGGATCCGACGCTGCCGCTGCTCGTCTACTCGCAACAGGTGATGGCCGGTGCCGATCACTTCGTGCTGCTGGCGGTGCCGTTCTTCGTGCTGGCGGGGCTGCTGATGGAGTCCAACGGCATGTCCGCGCGGCTCGTCGAGTTGCTGCTGCGGATGTTCGGACGCGTGCGGGGCGGGCTCGGCCTGATCGTGATTTTCGCGACCGCGTGTTTTTCCGGCGTGTCGGGCTCGAAGCTGGCCGATATCGCGGCGGTGGGCGGCGTCGTGATGCCCGCCGTGCGCCGCGCACGGCAGGACCCGAACGAAACCGCCGCGCTGCTCGCGTGCAGCGCGGTGATGGCCGAGACGATTCCGCCCTGCGTGAACATGATCATCATGGGCTTCGTCGCGAACATCTCGATCGCCGGGCTGTTCGTCGCCGGGATCGTGCCGGCGGCCGTGCTGGCCGCGTCGCTCGCGGTCGTGACGGTGATCACCGGGCGCAAGATCGACGTGGCCGAGGTGTTCGTCGAGCGTCGCGCGTGGCTGCCGCTCGCGGGCGGCGCGCTCGTCGCGCTGGTCATGGTCGCGATGATCGGCAAGGGCGTGACGTCGGGTGTCGCGACGTCGACCGAGGTGTCCGCGTTTGCGGTGGTCTACGCGCTGGTCGTGGGCTGGCTCGCGTTCCGCGAACTGACGTGGCGTTCGGTCGGCCGCGTGTTCGTGCGCGCCGCATCGATGGCGAGCGGCATCCTGTTCATCGTCGCGGCGGCGTCGAGCGTGTCGTTCGCGCTGTCGATCGAGCAGATTCCGGCGCTCGTCTCGGGCACAATGACGGCGTTCGCCCATCAGTACGGCGCGACGATGTTCCTGCTGTTGTCGGCGCTGCTGATGATCGTGTTCGGCGCCGTGCTCGAAGGCGCGCCCGCGCTGATCATCTTCGGGCCGCTGCTCGCGCCGATCGCGCTGCAGCTCGGCATCAACCCGCTGCATTTCGGTACGGTCGTGGTGGTGGCGATGGGGTTCGGGCTGTTCGCGCCGCCGGTCGGCCTCGGGTTGTTCACGACGTGCGCGATCACGGGCACCGAGGTCGGGCGCGTGGCCCGGCCGATGGTGAAATACCTGCTGGTGCTGTTCGTCGCCCTGGTGGCGCTGATCTTCGCACCGGCGTTTTCGTTGTGGCTGCCGGCCCGTTTCGGCCTGTAGCCCGTTCCATGCAAGACGACATGAGTACGATTCAGGACGTGGCCCGTCATGCGGCCGTTTCGGTCAGCACGGTTTCGAACGTGCTCAACGGCCGTACCGATCAGATGAAGCCGGAAACGCTCGAACGCGTGAAGGCCGCGATGGACGCGCTGCGGTACCGGCCGAGCACGCTCGCGCGCCAGCTCAAGACGGGGCAGACGCCGCTCGTCGGGCTGCTGGTGCCGTCGATGGCGAACCCGATGTACGGCTACATCGCGCGCGAGGTCGAGGCCTGCGCGCAGGAACAGTACGGTCATCGCGTGCTGATCGGCAACACGTATCGCGACGCGCGCAAGGAGGCGTCGTTCTTCGACGATCTCTACGCGCATGGCGTGCGGCGCGTGATCGTGATCTCGTCGCTCGCCGACGAAAGTCACCTCGAGCGCGCGGCCGAACGCGGGATGACCGTCGTCAGCTACGACCGCCGCGCGACGCCCGGCGAGCCATCGAAGGTCGACCATGTGACGGCCGACAACGAGGCGGCCGCGCGGCTCGCGACGCGCCGCCTCGTCGAGGCGGGTCATACGCGGCTCGCGTTCGCGACGGTGGCCGGCATCACCGTGAGCCGCAGCGACAAGATCCGCGGCTTTCTCGCCGTGGCAGGCGAGGCGGGCGGCGCCACCCAGGCGCGCGTGCTCGACGGCGGCTCCGCCAACGAATACGGCGATTCGGTGATCGTCGATGTCGGGCGTGCGCTCGGCGTCGAGCTCGCGGCCGATCCCGCACGGCCGACCGGCATCGTCGCGGTCAACGACCTGTTCGCGCTCGGCCTGATGGCGGGGCTGCGCGACGGCGGGTTGCGGGTGCCGGACGATGTATCCGTCGTCGGGATGGACGGTCATTTCCTGTCGGCGATCTCGTGGCCGGCGCTGACCACGGTGCAATTGCCCGTTACCGAAATGGCCGGCGAGATGGTGCGGCGCGTGATGCGGCAGGAGGGCGACGCGCCGTCGGCCGCCGGGCAATGCGTGTTCGCGGACGTGACGCTCGTCGAGCGCGCGTCGGTGGCGCCGCCGCCGCATGCGGCCGGCACGAGCGGAGGCCGCGCATGACGCGCGTCTACGTCACGCATCCGGTCGGGATGATCGACCACTACTTCGGCGCCAGGGCGCTCGACGCGCTGCGCGCGATCGCGGATGTCGCCTGCAACCCGCACGATCGCGAACTCGACACGGACGAGCTGATTGCCGCCGCGCAGGGATGCGACGCGATCGTCGCGTACCGGCAGACCCCGGCACCGCGCGCGCTGTTCGCGGGGCTGCCGGCACTCGCCGCGTTCCTGCGTTGCGCGGTCGACATCCGCACGGTCGACGTCGCCGCGGCGAGCGCGTTCGGCGTGCTGGTCACGCAGGCGAGCCCCGGCTTCGGGCCGGCCGTCGCCGAATGGGTGGTCGGCGCGATGATCGACCTCGCGCGCGGGATCGGTGGCTACGCGGACGCGTACCATCGTGGCGCGCCGCCCGCGCCCCGGATGGGGCGCGAATTGCGCGGCAGCACGCTCGGCCTGATCGGCTACGGGCAGATCGCGCGCCATCTCGCACCGATCGCGACGGCGCTCGGCATGCGCGTGCTCGTCAGCGATCCGTACGTGCAGGTCGATGCGCGGCCGCTCGAACAGGTCGACTCCGCCACGTTGCTGCGCGACGCGGATTACGTCGTCTGCCTTGCCCCGGCCACGCCGGCCACCGCGAACCTGCTCGATGCGGCGGCATTCGCCGCGATGAAGCCGGGCGCGTGCTTCATCAATGCGTCCCGCGGCGAACTCGTCGACGAGCAGGCGCTGGCCGACGCGCTCGACGGCGGCCGGCTGGCAGGCTGCGCACTCGACGTCGGCCGCGCGGCGGACCAGATGCCGACGCCCGCGCTGGCCGCGCATCCGCGCGTCATCGCGACCCCGCACATCGGCGGGCTGACGCTGCCGGCGATCGAGCATCAGGCGCTGGAGACGGTCGACCAGCTCGCCGCGCTGCTCGACGGGCGCGTGCCGACCGGCGCCGTCAACGCGGCGCAGGCGACGCGGCTGGAGCGCTGGCGTTCGGCCGTCGCGTCTGCCGCACCGGGCGTGCGATGACGCACGACACGACGGGCAGTCGGCCGCCGAACCCGTGCGATTGCCATATCCATATCTACGACGATGCGTATCCGCTCGCGCCGACGGCGACCTTCCGTCCCCCACATGCGCCGGTGGACGCGTATCGGCGCATGCAACAGGCGCTCGGTCTCACGCGTGTGGTCGTCGTGCAGCCGACCGGCTATGGCTTCGACAACCGCTGCACGCTTGACGCATTGGCCGCGTTCGGCCCGCAGGCGCGCGGCGTCGCGACGGTGCCGGTCGACGTGCCGGACGCCGAGCTCGAGCGGCTGCACGCGGCCGGTATCCGCGGCGTGCGCTTCATGACGCTCGCAGGTGGCGTCGCGCGCTGGGACGAACTGGAACGCCTGGCCGCGCGGATCGCGCCGCTCGGCTGGCACGTCGACGTGCAGCTCGACGGCCGGACGCTGCCGGACGTCGGGTCGATGCTGGCGTCGTTACCGGCGCGTGTCGTGATCGATCACACGGGCAAGTTCCTGACGCCGGTTGAAACGGAGGCGCCGGCGTTCGTCGCGTTGCGGCGCCTGCTCGATCGCGGCCACGTGTGGGTGAAGCTGTCCGCGCCTTACGAAACGTCGCAGTCCGGTGCGCCCGGTTACGGCGACGTCGCGCGCCTCGCCGCGGTGCTCGCGCGCGAGCACGCGGCGCGTTGCGTGTGGGGCAGCAACTGGCCGCACCCGAATGCGTCGCCAGTGCCCGACGATGCAAACCTGCTGGGCTGGCTGTACGCCTGTGCCGCGGACGACGCGGCGGCCCGTACGATTCTCGTCGACAATCCGGCGGCGCTCTACGGGTTCGATGCGCGCACCTCGCCCGACGCCGCGACGTAGCTGCCGGTCGACCGGCCGGCCGCAGGCTGCGGGACGATGCCAAGCAATCCTGACCGGGCACGGGCGCTTGCCGTGCCGGCAACATGCTTACGGTGTTGAAAGTTGACGTGCGGTGCACGCTTTCGATCGGGAAAGCCACGGGCCATGCCGACCGCTTGACGCTGAATGCCGGTCGGCGCAGGATACGTTCGTGCATTTGGAGCGGGACGCGCCGGCCGCGCGGTTCCTGCACCCGCGACACGCAAAAGAACAACGATGAGCCTTTACGCCCTCGTACCGGAATACCGGCGCCGCATCCGTTCGCGCGCCGCGACGACGCTTCACCCGACGCCCGCCGCGTCACGTATCCGTCATCCCGTTTCGTACCGCACGTCGGTACACTTTCCCGTCCGCGCACGGGCCGCGACGATGAACGGCGCCGGTTCGGCCTGCCGCATCGCTCCGTCGCACGCCGCCCCCGATCACCGCATTCCGAACGGCGCCTACACCGGCGTCTCGTGACGTCCGCACGCGCCCATCCTTGCATTGCGCCGCCGGCTTGCCTGTCTGCCGGGCGGCACCGGAGTCCGAAGCATTTCGATTGAGCTTGAAAAAGCACACGTACGCAGTTCGGTTCGAGGTTCCAGGAGAAAAACTCATGTCGCAGCTTTCGAATGAAGCAAACGGCAGTTCGGGGAGTGGCAAGGTCAAGCTGATCAAGTGGGCGATCATCGTCGCCGGCGTCGCGATCGCGGCACCGGCCGCGCTGTTCATCCTGAAGGGGGTGATCGCGCTGGTCACGGCGGGCGTGATCGGTCTCGGCGCGATTTATCTGGCGCCGGTCGTCGCGATGAAGCTCGCGAACCAGAAGGTGAAGATGATCGTCGAGGAGGCGCAGTCGAATCCGATCGAGACGCTGATCAACCAGCTCGCGGAAAAGCGCCAGGACGCGCAGAAGTTCGCGGACAGCATCACCGCGTTTCGTACCGAGGTGAAGAACTTCGAGGGCAAGACGGAACTGTTCGAGAAGCAGTACCCGGACGACGCGCCACGCTTTCGCGCGCAGCTCGACACGATGAAGCAGCTGCTCGCGTTTCGCGAGGGCCGCTACAAGCAGGTGCAGGTCGAACTGAAGAATTTCGCGGCGGCGATCGACCGCGCGAAGGCGATGTGGGACATGTCGCAGGCGGCGCAGAAGATGAACAAGCTCGCGGGCCGGCAGGCGTCCGATACGTTCGAGCAGATCAAGACCGACGTGGCCGTCGATTCGGTGATGCGCTCGGTCAACAAGGCGTTCTCCGAGATGGAGACGTCGCTGATGGATAACCCCGAGGTCAAGCAGGCGCAGCAGCAGGCGGTGCTGAACGGCGGCCGCGCGCCCGGACTCGATGCGGCGAACCCCGCGCAGTTGCCGTCCAAACAACAATAATTTCCCGCAGGCCCTCAACCATGAAAAAACTTCTTGGCGCAATCGCGTTTCTGGTCGTGCTCGTCGGCGTATGGATCGTGCATCAGGGCGGCCTGTCGACGCTGATTCCCGCGCATGACGCGGCATCGTCCTCGACATCCGCCCAAAATGTCGACACCGGGCAGTCCGCGCAGACACCGCCGTCGGCGAACGTGCTGCCGGCCGGCTTCACGCCGCAGGCCAGCACGCTGAAATCGATTGCCGAGAACGGCATCGTGCGAATCTCGGTGCAGAACCCGAGCGAGCCGTTCTTCGGCGAGGACAAGGGGGCACCGCACGGCTTCAACGTCGAATTCGCGCGGCTGCTGTTCGCGGATCCGTCGTTCTCGCGCGGCGGCAAGCCGGTCGTCGTCGATACGCGTCACGAGGTCGACACGTACCCGGGTGTGCCGAAGCAACTGCTCGATACCGACGCGAAGGGGAACCACGTGGTCGACGTCGCGATGGACGGGCTGACGTTCCCGGACAACTCGCCGGCCGGCGTCGTTTATTCAGTGCCGTACGTCGACGATTTCGGCTATTCGCTGATCGTGCGGCAAGGCTCGGCGATCCGCTCGACCGACGATCTCGTCGGCAAGACGGTCGGCATCCTGAAGGGCGACCCCGACGTGCGCGCGTTCGTCACGCGCCAGTATCCGAACGTGCACTTCGTCGAGGTCGACGATTCCGATCCGGCGTTCATCGCGAAGAGCATCGACGGCCGCACGGTCGACGCGTTCATCTACGACTATCCGTTCGCGGTCAGCTCGATCAGGAATACCGACCTGAAATTCGCGGTGACCAAGCTCGACGGCTCGAGCATCGCGTACAAGATCGGCGTGCGCGCCGACGACCAGGATCTGCTGATCTACCTGAACGCCGCGATCGCGAAGCTCAAGCAGTCGCCGCAGTATCTCGACCTGTTGCGCAAATACTTCGTCAGCGACCAGACGGTGACGACCGCGGCCGCATCGGGCGAACATACGTACGTGGTGAAGGCGGGCGACACGCTGAACATGATCGCGGCGAGCAAGCTCGGCAGCGGCCAGCGCTATCGCGAGATCCAGCGCCGCAACAACCTTGCCAATCCGAACCTGATCCTGGCGGGCCAGCATCTCGTGATTCCGGTCCGGTAACGATGGCGTGACGTGAACGCGGGCGGGTGAAGGGACGTAAACGAGCGCGGCCCGGCGGAGGTGATCCGCCGGGCCGCGCGTTTTCGGGCGTCAGTGAGTGATCGACAGGAACAGGTACGCGGCGAACAGCGCGAGGTGAACGACGCCGTGCAGCACCGTCGTGCGCCCCTGGCTGAGCGTGAGCGTGCTGACCAGCAAGGTGAGCGCGAGCAGCACGGTTTCCATCGGCCCGATGCCGAGCGTGAGCGGCTGGCCGACCCAGATGAACACGGCCGCGACGGTCGGGATCGTGAGCCCGATGCTCGCGAGCGCCGAACCGAGCGCGAGGTTCATGCTGGTCTGCAGGCGGTTCGCGCGCGCGGCGGTGACGGCCGCGAGCCCTTCCGGCAGCAGCACGAGCGCGGCGATCACGATGCCGACCGCGGCCTCGGGCGCACCGAGCTTCATGACCGCATGCTCGACGGCCGGCGACAGCAGCTTCGCGAGCAGCACGACCGCGACGAGGCTCGCGAACAGCAGGATCATGCTGGTCACCGCGGTGCGGTTGCTCGGCGCTGCCGCGTGCACCGCCTCGTTCGCGCTGTCGTGCGCGGCGAGGAAGTAGTCGCGGTGGCGTACGGTCTGCACGAACACGAACGCGCCGTACAGCACGAGCGACGCGACGCCGGCGAACGCGAGCTGCGATTTCGAGAAGAACGGGCCCGGTGCGGCGTTCAGGTAGTTCGGCATCACGAGCGACAGCACCGACAGCGACGCGAGTACCGCGAGCGCCTTGCTCGCGCCGCGCCCCTGGAAGTCCTGCTCGCCGTGCTTCCATGCGCCGACCAGCAGGCAGATGCCGACGATGCCGTTGCAGATGATCATCACGGCGGCGAACACGGTATCGCGTGCGAGGCCCGATTTCTCGGGGCCCGCGCCGAGCATCACCGACACGATCAGCGCGACCTCGATGACGGTCACGGCGACCGCGAGCACGAGCGTGCCGAACGGCTCGCCGACGCGATGCGCGACGACTTCCGCATGATGGACGGCGGCGAACACGGCGCCGGCGAGCGCGGCGGCGAGCACCGCGATGACGAGGCCTTCGGCCGGCACGACGCGCGACAGCGCGAGTACCAGCCAGGCGGCAAGCGGGGCCAAGAGGGTCCAGCGCGGGAGCTGGTTGGACGAGAGCGGCATGGAGGGTTTCCTGGTGCGAGTGGCGGCGCGCGACGCGCCGTCACGGGTTGACGAAGCCCGGCCGTACTATCCGCCGAACGAGGACGATGAAACCGAAGGGGGGCAGTGCGCAATGCGCTGCCCTGGGTTCGCCGCGGTGAGGCGGCGAGGGGCGCGGGCGGGCCGAAGCCCGTCGCTGGATGAAACGGTTCAAGGCGGCCGGCCGCGGACGGCGAGGCGAGTCCACGGGACGACGCGCGGGCCGTAGGCCCGGTTCCGACCCCGCAAGGGTGGCCGGCGATGGACGGCGGTGGCGGCGTGACACGCGGTTTCCCCCTGAAATCCGGCGGTTTGTCGAATTTTATCAGGCGTTCCGGGGTCACTATCTCATATTCGAACCCTTACGTTGACCTTTCGGTTCACAAAAAGTGCCCCGATCTTTCGATTTTTTATCTTTGCAGTCTCCGTAACGGTCTCTTGCACGACACATTCGGGCACGCCCTGACATAAATCTACCGACCGGTCGGTTTATAATCGCTCGCACCTCCACTTCATGACGGATCGCAAGCGATGGCTGTTTCCTCTGCACAATCGGTGAACTCGGGCGCGCTGGCGCCGTCGGCCGTCGTCGGCGTGATCGGCGCCGGCGCGATGGGGGCGGGCATCGCGCAGGTCGCGGCCGCGGCCGGTCACACGGTGCTGCTGTACGACCTGAGCGACGCAGCCTGCGACAAGGCGCTCGCCGGCATCCGCGCACAGTTCGCGCGACTCGCGGAGAAAGGCCGGCTCGAACCGGCGGACGCCGATGCGGCGGGCAACCGGATCCGTCCGGTGCGCGCGCTGGCCGACTTCGCGGGCGCAGCGCTGGTGGTCGAGGCGGCGGCCGAGCGGCTCGACGTGAAGCGCGAGATCTTCGCGACGCTCGAACGCCATGTCGACGACGCCTGCATGCTGGCGACCAACACGTCGTCCATTTCGATCACGTCGATCGCGGCCGGGCTGCGCGTGCCGCGGCGCGTCGCCGGCCTGCATTTCTTCAATCCGGCGCCGCTGATGGCGCTCGTCGAAGTGGTCAGCGGGCTGGCGACCGCTGCCGATGTGGCGCAAGTGCTCTACGCGACTGCCGCCGCGTGGGGCAAGCGGCCCGTGATGGCGAAATCGACGCCCGGTTTCATCGTGAACCGCGTCGCGCGGCCGTATTACGCGGAGGCGCTGCGCGTGCTGAACGAGCAGGGCGGCGCACCGGCCTCGATCGACGCGGTGATGCGCGAGGCCGGCGGTTTCCGGATGGGGCCGTTCGAGCTGATGGACCTGATCGGCCACGACGTGAACTTCGCGGTCACCGAATCGGTGTTCCGCGCGTACTTCAACGATCCGCGCTACACGCCGTCGCTGATCCAGCAGGAACTCGTGAACGCGGGCTTCCTCGGGCGCAAGTCGGGGCGCGGCTTCTATTCGTATGCGGATGGGGCGACGCCGCCCGCGCCCGATCTCGAACCGCCGCGCGCCGCGCCGGCCGACGTCGTGCTGTTCGCGCAGGACGGCCCGGCCGCCGTGTTGCATGCGCGCTTCGCCGAACGCATCCCGGGTGCCCGGCAGGCGGGCATGCAGCAGGACGACCTGCTCGCGACGGCCGGCCGCGCGTCGATCGCGCTGACCGACGGCCGCACCGCCACCGCGCGCGCCGCGCAGACGGGCGTGGCCGATCTCGTGCTCGTCGACCTCGCGCGCGATTACGCGCAGGCCGGGCTCGTCGCGCTGACGCGCGCGCTCCAGTGCGGCGACGCGGCCTATGCGGATGCGGTAGGCCTGTTCCAGCAGGCGGGCTTTCGCGTCGTCGGCGTCGCCGACGTGCCGGGGATGGTCGCGATGCGTACCGTCGCGATGCTCGCGAACGAGGCGGCCGACACGGTGAACCAGGGCGTGTGCTCGCCCGCCGATCTCGATCTCGCGATGGAAAAGGGCGTGAACTACCCGTGCGGCCCGCTCGCGTGGGCCGATGCGATCGGCATCGGCCGCGTGTTTCGCGTGCTGTCGAACCTGGCGGCGAGCTACGGCGAGGACCGTTATCGCGTGTCGCCGCGCATCGCCGCGCTGCACGCGGCCGGCCGGACGTTCCGGTCGTGATCGTCTTGCCATTTCGAACACGATAACGACATCACTCCATTGGAGGAGCACCCCGATGACTCACCCGACGCATCCCGCCGCCGCCCTCGAACCGATCGAGACCGCCAGCCGCGACGAACTGCAGGCGCTGCAGCTCGAGCGCCTCAAGTGGTCGCTGCGCCACGCGTACGACAACGTCCCGCACTATCGCCGCACATTCGACGCGGCCGGCGTGCATCCGGACGACCTGAAGTCGCTCGCCGATCTCGCGAAATTCCCGTTCTCGACCAAGAACGACCTGCGCGACAACTATCCGTTCGGGCTCTTCGCGGTGCCGCGCGAGCAGGTCGTGCGCGTCCATGCATCGAGCGGCACGACCGGCAAGCCGACGGTGGTCGGCTACACCGCGCGCGACATCGACACCTGGGCGAACGTGACCGCGCGCTCGATCCGCGCGGCCGGCGGCCGCCCGGGCGACACGCTGCACAACGCGTTCGGCTATGGCCTGTTCACGGGCGGTCTCGGGATTCACTACGGTGCCGAGCGGCTCGGCTGCATGGTCGTGCCGATGTCGGGCGGACAGACCGAGAAGCAGGTGCAGCTGATCCGCGATTTCGAGCCGAGGATCATCCTCGTCACGCCGTCGTACATGCTGAACCTGATCGACGAGATGGTGCGGCAGGGGATGGACCCGGCCGAATCGTCGCTGAAGATCGGCATCTTCGGCGCCGAGCCGTGGACGCAGGCGCTGCGCGAGGAGGTCGAAACGCGCGTGGGCATCGACGCGCTCGATATCTACGGGCTGTCGGAAGTGATGGGCCCGGGTGTCGCGTGCGAATGCGTCGAGACGAAGGACGGCCCGGTGATCTGGGAAGACCATTTCTATCCGGAGATCATCGATCCCGTCACGGGCGAAGTGCTGCCCGACGGCAGCCAGGGCGAGCTCGTCTTCACGTCGCTGACGAAGGAGGCGATGCCGGTGATCCGCTACCGCACGCGCGACCTCACCGCGCTGCTGCCGCCGACCGCGCGCGCGATGCGCCGTCTCGCGAAGATCACGGGTCGCTCCGACGACATGCTGATCGTGCGCGGCGTGAACGTGTTCCCGAGCCAGATCGAGGAGATCGTCGTCGCGCTGCCGCAGCTGTCGGGCCAGTTCCAGATCACGCTGTCGCGCGACGGTCACATGGACCGGCTCGACCTCGCGGTCGAGCTGCGCTCCGAGGTGGCGGCGTCCGTCACCGACGGCGATCGCGCGGCGCTTGCGCGCGAGCTGCAGCACCGGATCAAGACGATGGTCGGCGTGTCGTCCGGCGTGACGGTGCTGGCGGCCGGCGGCATTCCCGCCACCGCGACCGGCAAGGCGCGTCGCGTGATCGATCGTCGCCAGGCCGCCTGATGCCGATATTTGCCGTTCACCCCGAGGAAACCTGTTCGATGGATGGATTGAAGACCCTGGCCGTCACGGTCGATGCGCGCGGCATCGCGACCGTCGCGCTGCAGCGCGGCGACGTGCTCAACGCGTTCGACGAGACGATGATCGCCGAGCTGACCGATGCGTTCACGGCGCTCGGCCGGCGCGATGACGTACGCGCGATCGTGCTGCGTTCGGACGGCCGCGCATTTTGCGCGGGCGCCGACCTGCAGTGGATGCAGCGGGCGAGCGCGAACGACGCGGCCGCGAACCTGCGCGATGCCGAGCGGTTCGCCGCGATGATGCGCGCGATCCGGCAGTGCCCGAAACCGACGCTCGCACGCGTGCAGGGCCACGCGTTCGGCGGCGGCGTCGGCCTGTGCGCGGCCTGCGATATCGTGATTGCGAGCGACCACGCGCGCTTTTCGGTCAGCGAGGCGCGCTTCGGGATCCTGCCGGCCGTGATCGGCCCGTATCTGGTCGAGGCGGTCGGCCAGCGCCAGGCGCGCCGGCTCGCGTTGACCGCGACGCAGCTCGCCGCCGCCGAAGCCGTCGCGATCGGCCTGATCCACCAAGCCGTGCCGCTCGATGCGCTCGACGAAACGCTCGACCGCACGCTCGCCGAACTGGGCCGCAACGGCCCGCACGCGCTGATGGAGATCAAGCGCTTCTTCGACGCGATCGGCGAGTATCCGCCGTCGGACGAGCGTGCGGCATTCACCGCGCAGACGATTTCCCGCGTGCGGGCGACGCCGGAAGCGAAGGAGGGCTTCGCCGCGTTCTTCGCGAAGCGGCCGCCGGCCTGGGAGGCGGGCGCCGAGTAAGGCGGCGCGACCCCGATCGGCGGCGAAACGGGCCGGTCCGCGAATTGCGTCTCGGGCGCGGGCGCTTGCTCTACAATGCGTGACCCCCGGCGCGCTGCCGGCCCAGCCCCGACCGATGCTTCGCACGATGATCGTCAACCGCCTTATCTCCGAGATCCTGTTCGGCTTCACCGGCCTGATCGGCATCATCAATCCGATCGGCATCGCGTTCCTGTTTCTCGAACGGACCGAGGCGCTCACCGAGCACGAGCGCGACCTGCTCGCGAGAAAGGTCGCGTTCAACTCGTTCGTCGTGCTGCTGGTCGCGTTCTTCGCCGGCACGCCGGTGCTGCATTTCTTCGGCATCTCGATGGAAGCGCTGCGGATCGGCGGCGGCTTCGCGGTTGCGGTGGCCGGCTGGCAGATGCTGAACGAGCCCGACGGGCCTGGCGGCCCGGGCGGCGGCGACACGCCGGTCAAGCCGATCGACGCGAACGCGATCATGACGCGCGCGTTCTTCCCGCTGACCGTGCCGCTGACGGTCGGCCCCGGCTCGATCGCCACCGCGATCGCGCTGAACGCGAACCGCACGCACAAGCTGTCGGAGTTCATGCTGTCGAGCATCGTGTCGATCGCCGTCTCCGTGCTCGTCGCGGTCGTGATCTGGCAGGTCTATAGCCGCTCCGCGCTGCTCGCGCGCTACCTCGGCAGCGAAGGGACCAAGGTCGCGAAGCGCGTGTCGGCGTTCCTGCTGCTGTGCATCGGCGTACAGATCATGCTGACCGGCTTCTCCGCGTTCCTGCAGCCGATCGCCGACCAGGCCAAGTAACCGGATCGTCCCGGTTCATCCTTTCACGCAGCCTGCACGCGTGCGCGTGCCGTACGCGTTCGCGCGGTGCGGGATACCATGCGACGTCCGGCGGATGCGCGACGCGCATGTCGCCGCAATCCCAACTTGAGTGGCGAGGCGTGCAATGGAATACGTGAAATTCGGGTCGACCGGGCTGGACGTGTCGAAGCTGGTGCTGGGTTGCATGACGTTCGGCGAGCCGCTGCGCGGCACGCACCCATGGACGCTGCCGGAAGCGGAAAGCCGGCCGATCATCCAGCGGGCGGTCGAAGCCGGCATCAACTTCTTCGACACCGCGAACATGTACTCGGACGGCACGTCGGAGGAGATCGTCGGCCGTGCGCTGCGCGATTTCACGAAGCGCGACGACGTCGTGATCGCGACCAAGGTGTTCTACCGGATGCGCCCGGGGCCGAACGGCGCCGGCCTGTCGCGCAAGGCGATCATGACGGACATCGACCAGAGCCTGAAGCGGCTCGGCACCGACTACGTCGATCTTTACCAGATCCACCGCTGGGACTACGGCACGCCGATCGAGGAGACGCTCGAGGCACTGCACGACGTCGTGAAGGCCGGCAAGGCACGCTATATCGGCGCATCGTCGATGTTCGCGTGGCAGTTCGCGAAGGCGCTGCACATGTCGAAACAGAACGGCTGGACCCGCTTCGTCAGCATGCAGAACCACCTGAACCTGCTGTATCGGGAAGAGGAGCGCGAAATGCTGCCGCTGTGCGAGGACGAAGGCATCGCGGTGATTCCGTGGAGCCCGCTCGCACGCGGCCGGCTGACGCGCAGCTGGGACGAATCGTCGGAACGGCAGCGGAAGGACGACGTCGGCCAGCGGCTGTACGACGCGACGATCGAGGCGGACAAGGCGATCGTCGACGCCGTTGCGGCGATCGCCGCCGCGCGCAACGTGCCGCGGGCGCAGGTCGCGCTGGCGTGGGTGGCCCAGAAGCGCGGCGTGACCGCGCCGATCGTCGGCATCTCGAAGCCGCAGCAACTGGACGACGCACTCGGCGCGCTCGAGTTGAAGCTGACCGACGACGAAATCGCCACGCTCGAGCGCCCGTACGTGCCGCACGCGGTCGCCGGGTTCAACTGACCGAGCGGCCCCGCTGGCGCCGCCGCGCACCGCGTTCAGCGCGCGGCGGCGAGCATCGGGTAGGTGAACAGGCCGAAGTGGACGACGTTCAGCCCCGCATGCGCGATGGCGGCTGCGAGCAGGCCGCCGCGCCGCCACGCGAGGCCGTAGCCGGCGCCGGCCAGCGTGCCGAGCACGATCCATTGCCAGCCGCCGGCCGCGTGCGCGGCGCCGAACAGCACGGCGCCGGTCGCGAGCGCGGCCCACGGGCCCCACGAGAACGCGCGGAGCGTGCGCGTCAGCCCGCCTTGCACGTAGCCGCGGAACAGCGCTTCCTCGGCCAGCGTCACGAGCAACAGGTTGTTCACGAGCCACAGCCAGCCCGACGCCGGCCACTTGGGCGCCCAGCCGACCATGCCGAACGCGAGCGCGCCGGCCAGGCACGCGGCGGCCGTCGCGACGGCCGCCATCGCGCCGGTGCGCAGCGCGCGCGGCAGGGCGACGTCGGGCGCGACCCACGGCAGTGCCCACAGCAGCCACAGGCCGACCAGCGGCTTGTCGAGATTCAGGTACATCGTGAACGGCACGGCGTCCGGCGTGAAGCGCGTCGGGCCGATCACGAGCGGATTGTGGAACCCGGGGATCAGGTGCAGGCTCAGCGCGATCGCCAGCGCGGCAAACACGGCGTGCGCGGCGATCCGCACCGCGCGCGGGCGTGCGGGCAGCACGCCCCACGCGGCCGCGGCCAGCAGCGCGAGCGGCGCCAGCGCGAGCGCCCCGAGCTTGCCGAACGCCAGCGCGACGGCATAGCCGAACGTCGCCAGGATGATGCTCAGGCCGTGCAGCGGACGATGCCAGGCGAATGCGGCGGCCGCGAACAGGGCGAGCCAGATCGTGGCACACGGAAGGAGCGAAAGGGACATGACGGGACAGGCTTGGGTCGGACGAGACGCCGCGCATCATACAGCAGCCGTCGCGACTGCCGCCGGCGCGCGACGAACGGGTGGAGCCGGCAGCGGGCCGGGCGTCAGCGGCCGGCGGTCTCGGTGACGCCGTTGCGGCCCGGGATGTCGACGCTGTTGCGCACGCGCATTCGCCGCCGGTACCAGAACGTCCACGCCAGCAGACAGCCGAACACGGTGTAGCCGACGATCGGCGACACGACGAGCACGCGCTCGACCGGCCAGGTCATCACCATCCAGCAGCGCAGCAGCATTTCCAGCGTCATGACGCCGCCCCACACGAACGTCATCCGCCGCAGCATCTGCCGTAGCCCCGGCTGCGCGGCCCAGACCGCTTCGAAATGTGCGGCGCCGCCGTCCATCTCGCGGGCCACGGTCGCGCGGGCGAGATAGAAGATCAACGGGCGTGTGCGGAACAGCGACAGCAGGAACACGACGCCGATCGTACCCGACGCGAGCGATTCGCGCATCAGCAGCGTGCGCGGGCTGCCGCCGAGCGCCATCCCGATGATCGACAGCGCGATGCCGAGCAGCACGATGGCCGCCACCGCGTCGACGCGGCGCGAGCGGACGAATTCGACGATCGACCAGACGATCGGCGGGACTGCCGACGCGTACAGCGCGCCGGTTTCGCCGAAATGCGGTTGCGCGACCCGGTAGGCCACCCACGGCAGCACGAGGTTGACGAAGAGTTCGAGTATCAGTCCGGCTCGCGGTTTCACGGTGCGCCATTCCACGCAGGTTGGGGCGAACGCGCGACGGACGGGGTGGCCCGCGGTTGCCCCGAAAAGGGTTCGGTCCAGTATATCGAAGAATCGTGCGCGGCTGCGGCGCCGCAATCGCCGTCTGCCGCGTCCGGTCGCGTCACGCGTTGGCGACCGACGGCAGCGTGATCGTGACCGCGGTGCCTTGCAACACGGCGCTTTCCACCTGGATCGTGCCGCCATGCCGCTCGACGACGGCCTTGACGAACGCCATGCCGAGCCCGACGCCGCTGGTTTCCGGTTGTCCGGCGGTGCGAAAGCGCCGGTAACGCTCGAACAGCCGCGTCTGGTCCGCGCTGCTGATTCCGCATCCGCTGTCGCGGATCGTGCAGCGTACCGTCTTGCCGTCGGCGCCCGGCTCGACCCGGCATTCGACGCTCGTCAGCGACGCGCTGTACTTGATCGCGTTGTCCAGCAGGTTGATCAGCGCGCGCGACAGCAGGGCCGGGTCGCCCGGCACGACCGTATCGTCGCGTCGGGGCACGTCGTCGATCGACATGTGCTTGCGGTGCGCGAGCGGCCACACCGCGTCGCGGGCCTCGTTCATCAGGTCGGCGAGATTGACCGGCACGTGTTCGTATTCGCCGGCCTCGGCACGCGACAGCTGTGCGAAACCGTCGGCCATCGCCAGCGTGTGCCGCGCGATCCTGGCGATCCTCGCGAACTGCTGCTTCGTCCGTGCATCGCGCGCGTGGTCTTCCTGCGCGTCGATCAGGATGATCAGCGACGTCAGCGGCGCGCGCATGTCGTGCGAGAACAGCGTCAGCATGTCGTTGCGCTGGCGCTCGAGCATGTCGCGGCGGACATACGCGTGGCGCAACGTCTCCAGCGCTTCGTGGATGCGGGCGATCTCGGGCCCGATGCCGCGCGGCATCGCGACGTGCGCCGTATCGCCGTCGCTGAGCGCGACGATCCGGCGGCCGAGCGCATCGAGCGGTTTCGACAGCAGCCGCTGCGTGCCGCGCGCGAGCGAGATCAGGATCGCGACGCTGAGCGCGGTCGCGAGCGCCGATATCGCGACCTTGATCCGGGCCGTGTCGCGGTCCGAAACGGCCTGACGCCGGGCGACGTCGATGACGTGGTCGCGCAGCAGTTCGCATGGCCGGAAATACGGGACGATCGTCCTCGAGAAGTCGGCGGCGCTCATCGCATAAGTGCCGGTCCGGCCGCTCGCGACGATCGTGTCGACGAGCGGGAGCAGGTGAGTGTCGAACGCCGCGTCGAGCTGCGCGTACTCGCGCGCGACGTCGGCATCGTCGAGCTGTGCGCCGATCGCGCCGTCGATCAGGGCGCGCAATTGCTCGATGCGCCCGCGCATCAGCATGATGTCCGCGAACTGCGCGCGATCGAGCGCCTGTCGTTTGAACATCGGCGCGATGAGCACGGAGCCCGTGCGGCCCGCGTATTCCCGGAGATCGCTCAGGAGCCGCGCCAGCAGGATCGCGCCCGACGTGCGCGGATCGCGCATCGCCGTGTCGGCCATCGCGCCGTCGATCAGCCGCGACACGGTGTCGACGACACGGAACAGGCGCGCCTGCGCGTGCTGGATATCGCGAACGGTGCGTGACGCGAGCGGTCGGGCGGCGAGCGCGTCGACTTCCGCGCGCGCATCGGCGAGCGTGATCCAGATGGCGTCGAGTGCGTGCAGCAGGTTGCCGCGCTCGCGGTCGTCGAGCGCGGCCGCCTGCCCGATGGCGGTGCGCAAGCGCGCGAGCGCCTGGTTGGAACGATCGCGGGCGGCGAGCAGGTTGCGCAGTTTCGTCGTGTCGTCGTTCTGCGGGCGCACCAGCAGGTCGTTCGTCGGGCCGCGCTCGGCCGAGAGCAGGTTGGCGGCGACCATCGTGCCGTGGATGAATTCGAAGCTTTGCAGGTCGGCGTTTTCCTGCCGGTATTGCCGGAAACTTCCCCAGATGATCGTGCCGCACAGCACGGCCAGCAGCGTGGTGACGAGCGCGAAGCCGATATGGGTCTTCTGCTGGATCGTCAGCGTTCGAACGTTGTTTGCGTGATCCCGATGGAACGAGAGGGTCATGACACACCATGTTTGCAAGCTATCCCGGGTAGGCCGTATTGTCGGCCTGTCGGCGCCGTTGCACCGTGAGGTTCAACAGAGGCGCCGCCGTTTCGCGGCGGCACCGATCGCGGCCGGGAAGCCGCATCGCGCGTTGCACAGGATCGCCTTGCGCCACGGTCCTGTCGATACCGGGTGAAACATGGTTGATCGGGAGAAACCCTGATCGCGCGTCAGGCAGGTGGCGCGTCGTGCTTGATTGTATGGATAACGAAGTTTATTCGAAACCGTGTCCGCGTCTGGAAGCGAGATGCGGTTCGCTTCGGACGGTGGCAGCGGGAAATCGGTAGAGGGCGGTCGGATGCGTCGCCCGGGAATCGGGCGACGGTCGGCCATGAAGCGGTGAGGCGCGTGCTATCAGGAAACGGCGGGCTGCACGATGATCTTCACGTTCCGGTCCTTGTGGTTGACCAGTTCCTCGAACCCGCGCGCGACGATGTCGCCGAGCGCGATGCGCCCGGTGATGAGCGGCTGCACGTCGATGCGGCCGTCCGCGATGAAACGGATCACGTCCGCGAACTCGCCGTTGTAGGCGAGCGAGCCGATCACTTCCTTCTCGGTCGACACGATGTCGAAGAAGTTGAACGGCGTCGGCTCCTCGAAGATGCCGACCATCACCGACTTGCCGGCCTTGCGGATCACGTCGATCGCGAGCTTCGCGGTGGCCGTGTGCCCGATGCACTCGAACGACACGTCGGCGCCGTAACCACCCGTCAGCGCCTTGACTTCCGCGACCGCGTCCGACGTCTTCGGATCGATGACGACGCTCGCGCCGACTTCCAGCGCCTTCTGCTTGCGCGCGGCCGACATCTCCAGCGCGATCACGCGCCCGGCGCCCGCGGCCTTCGCGCACATGATCGTGCACAGGCCGATCGTGCCCGCGCCGACCACGACGACGGTCTGCCCGACGATGTTGCCGGCCTTCTTCACCGCATGCAGCCCGACCGCGAGCGGCTCGATCAGCGCGCCGGCCTCGGTCGGGAAGTTGTCGGGCAGCTTGTACAGCAGTTCGGCCGGCACGTTGACGAATTCGGCAAACGCGCCGTTGTTCATCAGCCCGGTGAACGCGAGGTTCTCGCAGATGTTGTACAGCCCGTGCCGGCAATACCAGCAGGTGCCGCAATGCTGGCACGCATCGGCCGTCACGCGGTCGCCGACCGCGAAGCCGGAGACGCCTTCGCCGAGATCGGCGATTTCGCCGCTGAACTCGTGGCCGAGGATGCACTGGCCTTTCAGTCCCGTCAGCGGATGCGGCGCGTCGACCGGGATGAACACGGGCCCCGCGACGTATTCGTGCAGGTCGGAGCCGCAGATGCCGCACCAGTGCACGCGAATCGTGACCCAGCCGGCCGGCGGGCGCTGCGGAACGGGAACCTCTTCGACGCGGATGTCGTGGCGGCCGCGCCAGACGGCGGCTTTCATGCTGCGGGCGGTGATCGGTGCCGGTGTACTCACGTTGCTGTCTCCGTCAGGTTGTCGTCGGGCGCGTGGCATGGCTGCCGCGGCGCCCGTCGCGCGAATGCGCGCTCGACCGATATGCAGGAACGGGGCCAGCGTGGATCGGTGTCCGTTACGGTCATCGAATGGAGGGAGATGTGTGCGGTGCAGCATGCTTCATTCCCCCGGCGGGAAATGATTTTGCGAGCAATGCATACGGAATGTGCTGCGCGCGAGAAACGGTGGATCGAGTGAGACGCCGGGACAGTCGTCTCACCGCGATGAGACGGATCGTGAGACGAACGGCAGCACGTGGTGCGGTGCGCTGTGTGCTCAGGCGACGACTTCGTCCACCGTGACCGGCGCGAGCGGCGTGAAGCCGGCGGCACGGTACAGCGGCTGACCCGCCTCGGTCGACACGAGCCACGCGCGCCGCGCGCCACGTTGCCGCGCGTGCGCGACGATGGCGGACAGCAGTTGCGTCGCGAGGCCGCGGCGCCGGAATGCGTCTGCCGTCCCGACGCGGTCGACGACGATATCGCGCGGCGACGCGAAGCCGTAGCGCGCGGTGGCAGCGATCCGCCCGTCGACGCGATGCGCGAATAGGAACGCGGCCGGATTCGGCTGGAACGGCGGGAAAGTGTCGCTGACGTTGAACGCGTCGATGTCCGTGGGCGTGTGGCAGGCGAGCGCTTGCGCGAGCGCGTCGCTGCCGGACAATACGTCGATATCGGCGGCCATGAAGGTTTCTTCCGACAGCCGGCGTGTCCTGCCGTGCAGCGCGGGCGGCAGCGGCGCGGCGCCGTAGCGCGTGATCCACGCGCCGACCGCAAACGGGCCGTCGCCGGAGGCGGGCGCGCCCTCGATAACGAAATGCTCGAAAGGCCGGCCCATGCCGCCGTCGAACTGCACGACCTGGCCGTCCGGGCTGTCGCGCAGCGGGGCGTCGCGACGGTCGCGTGCGGCGCAGTAGCCGGCGATGAACGTGTGCACGGCAGCCTTGCGACGGGGGAACGCCGACCAGGCTTCGTCGAGCGGGAACAGGGCGGCAGGAGCGGGGGAGGCGGTCGGCATGCGTCGGTGCACCACGTCGTCGGGGCGAAGCCGACAGCTTAAATCAGGATGCCGCAGCCGTCGCGCCGACCGATTGTCGCGATCGCCGAAACGCATCGTTGCGCAAGTTACCCCTTTACTTGAAGTTAACTTCAATTTGTATCATGTGCGCCAGTCCGACTGCGGGCGCGTGAGACATCCCGTTGCGCGCGCCCGCTTCAACGGAGGTGGAGATGACCGAATCGCCTGTCGCGGCCGATGCCGCCGCGCTGCCGTCGCGCGGTTACCGGGCCGCCGTCGCGAACGTCGTGCTGGCGAGCATCGTAGCGTCGCTGCACGTCGGCAAGGCGACGATCGCGTTACCGTCGTTGCAACACGAGTTCGGTGGCTCGCTTGCATCGCTGAGCGGGATCATGTCGGTGTTTCCGTTCGTCGGCGTGTTCGGCGGGATCGCGGCCGGGTTGCTGGTGCGGCGCTGGGGCGACCGGCGGTTGCTGACGACGGGCCTCGTTTTCCTCGGGGCGTCGAGCGTCGCAGGCGCGTGGGCGGGCAGCTTCGCGCTGCTGCTGGCCACGCGCTTCGCCGAAGGGCTCGGTTTCGTGATCGTGGTTGTTGCCGCGCCGGCCGTGCTGAATCGCGTGACGCCGCCCGAGCGGCGCAATCTCGCGTTCGGTCTGTGGAGCACGTTCATGCCGGCCGGCATGGCGCTGTCGATGCTCGTCGGGCCGCTGCTCGGCGGCTGGCGCAACGGCTGGCTCGCGGCCGCGGTCCTGACGTTCGTCGCGGCGGCCGCGGTACCCGTGACGACATCGGCCGGCACGCCGTCGCGTCAGGCGGCTGCGACACGCATCGGGCCCGCGCTGCGCGACGTGCTCGGGTCGCGCTCGACCACGCTCCTGGCGCTGGGCTTCGCGACCTACAACGTGCAGTTCTTCGCGGTGATGACGTTCCTGCCGGTGTTCCTGATGCAGCGCCTCGGCGTCACGGTCGGCGCGGCGGGGCTGATCAGTGCGGCGATCGTCGCCGCGTGCGTGATCGGCAACCTGACGGCCGGCTGGTTGCTGTCACGCGGTGCGCGGCCGGGAATCGTGATGGCCGCGACGTCGGTTGCGATCGGTGCGGCCGGCGCGGGGCTCTTCGGCGCGGCGACGCCCGCGCCGCTCGCGGTCGCGCTGGGCTTCGCGTTCTCTGCCCTGGCCGGGATGCTGCCCGCGACGATTCTCGCCTGTGCGCCGGGTTCCGCGCCTTCGCCGTCGCTGGCGCCGCTCAGTATCGGCTGGGTCGTGCAGGGCAACTATCTTGGCCAGGTGATCGGGCCGCTGGCGATCGGCGCGATCGTCGGTGCGTTCGGCTGGCCTGGCGGCATCGGGCTGATGCTCGCGGCCGCCGCGGCCGGTGCGGCGATCGGCGTGGCGTTGCTGAGCGAACCGCTGGGCCGGCGCTGAGTGCGCCGGTGCCGTTCAACCTGCACGGAAATTCGTCAAGCATGCTCAACACCCTGGAAAGCCCGACCTGCGAAGAAGACGTGTCGTGCGACGCGCCTGCATATGGCGAGCACGAAGCGAGGCCGCCGCGCGATGGCGTCGTCGCCCAACCGTTCGTGACGATCGGCCGTGCGTCGGGGCCGGAGCACGCGGCGGCGGTTTCGCCGTTGCGTCCGCAACTGTTCGTCACGGTGCTGGAGGCCGGTGACGACGGCCTGCTGATTCGATGGGTCGAGAGCGGCCGTTGCCATTACGGCGAACAACGCTGGCGTTTGCGCGTCGCGCTGCAGCCGGGCCGCTGCGCGATCTCGGGGCAGCCGATCGCGCCGGGCGAGCCCGTGTTCCGGCCGGTGCGGCGGCCCGTGCCGGCCAATGGCGACGAGATGATCTGCCCGGCGTCGGTGCCGGGCGCGGCCGCCGCGACGCGCGACGTGGCCGCGGGGCACGACGACGCGCACGACTCGGCCGACGTGCTCGACTGAGCGGAACGCCGGCCGGCCGTGGATCCGCGTTACTTCTTCAGGTCGTGCCGGTACTGGATGAACCCCGCATTGTTCGCGAGCTTGTCGTACAGTGCGCGCGCGGTCGTGTTGGTTTCGTGCGTGAGCCAGTACACGCGGCTCGCGCCGGCTTCGCGGGCGCGTGCGTAGACGGCCTCGATCAGCGCGCCGCCCGCGCCTTGCCCGCGCGCGTCGGGGGCCGTGTACAGGTCCTGCAGATAGCAGTATGGCCCTTCGGTCCAGCACGAACGGTGGTAGATCGAATGCACGATCCCGACCAGCTTGCCCGACGCGTCGAAGGCGCCTAGCACGAACATCGGTTCGGCGGGATCCATCAGGCGTGCCCACGTCGTGGCGAATACCGCATCGCTCAGCGCGGTGTCGTAGAACTTCTGATAGCCCTGCCACAGCGGGCGCCACGCGGCTTCGTCGGCGGCGACGAGCGGGCGTACCGTGACGCGCGTGGCGTCGTTCGCACGGCTGGCCGCGTCGCGCGCGCCGGCCTGCGCGTGGCGGATCGCGGTGAGCGAGCGGCGCTGGTTGCCCTGCGCGTCGAAGTTGTCCGGTGCGAGCCACGCTTCGAACGCGGCGCGCACGTCCGGCCATTCGCCGTCGACGATCGAGAACCAGGCGGTGTCGCGATTGCGGCCCTTGTAGACGATCGCCTGCCGGAACGTGCCTTCGTAACGGAAGCCGAGCCGCGCGGCCGCCTTGCGCGACGGTTCGTTGAGGTCGTCGCACTTCCATTCGTAGCGCCGGTAGCCGAGCGTGTCGAACGCGTACTTCATCAGCAGGAACTGCGCTTCGGTCGAGACCGGCGTGCGCTTGAGCAGCGGCGAGAACGTGACGGAGCCGACTTCGATCACGCCGTTGGCCGGATCGATGCGCATCAGCGCGAGCGTGCCGACCGCGCGGCCCGTGGCGCGATCGATCACCGTGTAGTGCAGCGGATCGGCGCTCGCCTGCGCGCCGCGTGCGTAGTCGCGGTAGCTTGCCTCGTCGGTGTACGGGCCGTGCGCGAGATAGGTCCAGTCGCTGCCGTCGGGCGCTTGTGCGTAGGCGGCGTACAGGTCGGCCGCATGGCGCTCGGCGTCGAGCGGTTCGAGCCGGCAGTAGCGGCCTTCGAGCGCGATGCGCTCCGGGCGCGGGCGCGCGGACCAGTCGGGGACGGGGTGGCCGATGGATTGCTGGAAGGCGTTGGTGAGCGTGGACAAGGTCGATCTCGCTTCGGTTGGCGGCCGGCGACATGCCGGCATGCAGACGATCGTAGTCCCGGCGAGGTACCATGAGAAGCGCCAGGGATCGGCAAATTTATGGTGCCACGATCTGGCGGCCGCCGGCTTCGCGCCACTCGCCGCGCGCCACGTTCCGACATTTTCACGCTGCGATGTTCCGATGACGACTGCCTCCTTTCCTTCCGGCGACGCGCCGTTGCTGCCGCTCGACGTACCGCTGGCGCGCGCACCGGGCGCACCTTCGCTGCAGCGCCAGTTGCTGCGCCGCGTGCGCGACGCGATTCTCGGCGGAGCGATGCCGGCCGGCACGCGGCTGCCTGGCACGCGCGCGCTGGCGGAGACGCTCGGCGTGTCGCGCAACACGACGGCCGCCGTCTACGAGCAGCTCGTCGCCGAGGGGTTCCTGCAGTCCGACCGTCGCGGCACACGCGTGGTCGGGTTGTCGCGGCCGGCGCCGCCGCGCCGGCGAGCGGCGCCGCCGTCCGTCGCCCAGCGGCTCGACCGGATTCGTCCGAGCCTCATCGGCGCCGGCGAGTCGGAGGGGTTCCGGCCGGGCGTGCCCGCGCTGTCGCATTTCCCGGTGGACGCGTGGCGGCACGCGATCGACCGCGCATTGCGCCGTGCCGGCCGCGACCTGCTGGCGTACGGTGACCCGCTCGGCGAGCGCGCGTTGCGCGAATCGATCGCGCGCCATCTGGCCGTGACGCGCGGCGTGCGCTGCGATCCCGAGCAGATCGTGATCACGGAAGGCGCGCAGGGCGCGATCGCGCTGTGCGCGCAGCTGCTGACCAACCCGGGCGATACGGTGTGGGTCGAGGAGCCCGGCTATCGCGGCGCGCGTACGGCGATGCAGGCGGCCGATCTCGAGGTCGTGCCGATGCCGGTCGACGCGGAGGGACTGCGCGCGGAAGCGGACGACTGGCGCGAACGGACGCCGCGCCTCGTCTACACGACGCCGTCGAACCAGTTCCCGACCGGCGCCGTGCTGTCGATTTCGCGCCGGCTCGCGCTGATCGATGCGGCGCGCCGGCATCGCGCGTGGATCATCGAGGACGACTACGACAGCGAATTCCGTCACACCGGCGAGCCGATCGGCGCGATGCACGGGCTTGCTCCCGATTCGCCCGTCGTTTATCTCGGTTCGTTCAGCAAGACGATGTTTCCGGCGTTGCGGATCGGTTTTCTCGTGCTGCCCGAGGCGCTATTGGCCGCCGTGCGGCCGGCGCTGCCGGAGATGCTGCGCGGCGGGACGCGTCACGTGCAGCTCGCGCTGGCCGATTTCATCGAGACCGGCGAGTACGGCCGGCATCTCGGGCGGATGCGCCGGCTGTATCGCGACCGGCGGCGTTTGCTGCTCGCCGCGCTCGACAGCAGCCTCGGCGTGCCGCACCAGGTGGAGGGCGGGCCGTGCGGGCTGCATCTCGCGTTGCGGATGCCGGCGCGCTATCGCGACCGCGCGATCGTCGACGCGGCCCGCGCGCACGGCATCGGGCCGTTTCCGCTGTCGGGCTTTTCGATCGACGCGGGGCGGGCGGGCAATGGGCTCGTGCTCGGGTTCGGCAATACGTCGGCCGATGCGTTCGAGCCGATGTTGAGGATGCTGTCGGCGCTCGCGGAGCGGGTGGGCCGCGGGTGACACGTAACGGCATGGCTCTGCCATTCAAGCAAGCAGATGCGTGGAGCTTGCGACATGGTCTCCGCGACGATTAGCGAGGAATCTGCGTCGTGTTGCCGGTGCGTCAAGTCACGAGCGCCGGCCGGCGAAGGGCAGCTTGGGTGATCGTCTCCGGAAAGGCGGGGGACGGGTAGCAAGCCGGCCCCGTGGCCCGAACCTCGACCGAGCGCAATGGCGTTTTACCGGTGCTTTCGACGCGACGAAATATGAAGTCGATCCTTTAAATATTAAATATCGTGAAAATAAGGGGGTCACCGTCGATCTCCGGTTTTGCTTGGTAGGCTCGGCGGCGCTGTCGTTTCGATCGTAAAAAATAGTCAATGGTGCTTGCAAGTACCGATGGGATAAGCGACGATGAATTCGCTGTAACAAACGGTTAATTTCGAGAAATCCGGCGCGGTGTCAGTAGTCACCCGTGTTCATTACATATACCGTTTGCGAGACCGTATGGCATCCCATGAACTCCGATTCAAATCGATATTGCTTCCCGAACCTGCTGGAAGCGTTCTTGATCGTCGTCGTGCTGAATATGATCGAGTACCTGATGAACTCGATCATCTGGTCGATCGGCCGTGGCGCCGGCCTCCAAACAATGGCAATTGCCAGCATCGGGCGTGTTCTCGCGAACGGGCTCGTATTTACCGTGCTGCTTTATCACGGCAAATGGACTTACCGTAATTTGCTGCATGACGGCACCGAACCCTGGCGAGTGACGCTCGGGCGGTTTCTGGTTCCCGCCTTGCTGATCACACCGGGATTGTTGCTGGTGATGAGCGTGCTTGAAGTTGGCGTCGGGCAGTTTTTCCCGTTGAACGGGAGCCGGGCTGAAGCCCGCGAGTTTTACGTTAACGGTGGACTCGGCCTGATCGTGTTGACTTGCTTGATTGCGCCGCTAGTTGAAGAGATGCTGTTTCGCGGTGTCATGCTCCGCAGCTTCTTGAGGCAGTATCCGTCGGGAGCGGCTATCGCCCACTCGGCGGCGGTATTCGGTCTCGCGCATTTGAATGTCCATCAGTTCGTTCTCGCATTCGGACTTGGTTTGTTGATTGGAAAACTTTACGCGGCCACACGATCACTGTTGCCCGGTATCTTGATTCATGCCTGCTACAACACGGCCGTGGTGATCGTCGCACTGAAATCTCCGTTCGTGTTGTCCAGAGAGAGTCTTCTGGATATCTGGCCGATATCGTGGTGGTTCGGTGCGCTCGTGTCGGGCAGCGCCGGTGCATGGTTGCTGGTCAGGTCGGTCGATGCGCTGCGCATCGGGCCGGCAAACAAAGGCGGCGTGAACTGAGGGCACGCAATTATTTTTACAACGAGAAAACGAGGTGAAGCATGCGGGGCAAGCAAGTCTGGCTGGCGGGTCTGACGAGTACGGTATTGATGCTGACAGGGTGCGGTGGCGGCGATGACGGAGGCACCGCCACGACGGGCAGTAACGCGTCGAACAACAACACGGCCGGGACGCCGCCCGCTACGTCATCGCCGGGTACCACCGCCGAGCCTTCCGTACAAACGGCATGCCGACCTAACGGCAACTTCAACTACTCGGGTTCCGCGTCGCCGGTCGCGGCGAGCAATGGTCAACTGGCGGTACTCGTGGTGCCGAATTTGCCGAGCGACTACGCGAAGAATCGCAACTTCACTGCGGCCAACGTGCCCGCGACGAGCTTGGTTCAGCAGGGAAGCGGCGCGTTTACGACGCTTGCATCGTCTGCCGCGGCGACCGATTGCCTTGGGCTCGACCACGGAACCGTCACCGACATCCAGGGCGTCGGCACCGATGTTGCGATCGGCCGCTGGATTCGCGCGATGGATACCGACGGCAACACTTATACCGATACGCAAGGCGTTCACTACGCTGTCGGTACGCCGCTGTCGTTGCCCGCGACAGGCGGTCCGCTCGCGTGTACGCAAGTAATTGCCGACACGGTGGCGAGCAACGACGGCAGCACGTCGGGTACGCTCGTTTCGAGTTCGGCCACGCTGGATCCCGGTACGCGCGTACTCACCTCGCTGAACCTGACGATCAAGCTGACGAGTGCGCAATACGGACTGACGTACACGCAAGTGCCGTTGAACGGTGTGCTGAAGACCACCGGGCCCGCCACGATTCAGTCGATCGTCGTCGGACACGACGCGACTCAGCCGCTGGTGGCTGTCGGTTACTCGGCTGCGTTGCCGAACACGCAAGGGGTGGGTGGCGTGGTGGTGTTGTCGTGCCACTGACCGGGGCCGATGCAGGCTTGTCGACGGGCCAAAGGCGATAGCGGACAGGCCGCGGTTTGCGTGCCGCCTGTCCGCGATGCGTGACAGGCGGACAAGCCATAGCGGACTGCCACGCCCGCGTTCACAACTACCGGCAACGATTCTCAGCTCGCGCGCGCGTCGACGCGTGGTGGATGTGCGGATTGACGAACCGCGCACTTTGTCCGGAACGAACGCCATCGCGGCTCCGCGCCCGCCGCCCCATCCGGCATACGGGTTTCGATTCATCTGTTCGAACAGGCCGCGTGGACTATAAATGGATGCGTGTACCGGTGCTTGTCGGGCGCCTGCGCGTTTCGCGCAGGCCGGCGCCGCGACTGCCGGGGGAGGTGCACCGTGGTTTGCCAGACGCTTGCTCGCGCCGTGCTTCGCACCGCGTTGATCGGGGGCGTGCTTGCCGTTTTTTCGCCGCCGCCCGCTGCCGTTGCCGCCCCCCTCGCACCGCCCGCCGCGCCACGCGCGATGAAGCAGCGGGCGCCCGCCGCGCCTTACGCGATGCCGGTCGATTTTCCGGCGATCGTCGACCGCTACGGTCCGGCCGTCGTGACCATCATGGCTGCCGCGCCCGACCAGCAAACGGGCGGTCCGTCCTTCGCGATGCTCGATCCCGACGATCCGCTCGCCGCATTTTTCCGGCACGACGCGCCGCCGCCCGCGCAGGGAGCGCAGGCGCCGCAGACGCCGGCACCCGACACGGCGCCGCGTGCGGTGTCGGGTAGCGGCTCGGGCTTCATCGTCAGCGCAGACGGCCTGATCCTCACGTCGGCCCATGTGGTCGACGAGGCGACCGACGTGACGGTGCGGCTGACCGACCGCCGCGAATTCAAGGCGACCGTGCTGGCCGTCGATCCGCAAAGCGATGTCGCGTTGCTGCGCGTCAGCGCGACGAAACTGCCGTTCGTGCGCATCGGCGATGCGTCGAAGGTCCGCGCGGGTGAGCCGGTGATGACGATCGGCGCGCCGGACGGGGCGGGCAACACGGTCACGGCCGGCATCGTCAGCGCGACGTCGCACCGGTTGCCGGACGGCAGCACGTTCCCGTTCTTCGAAACCGACATCGCGCCGAATCCCGACAATTCGGGCGGCCCCGTGTTCAATCGCGCGGGCGACGTGATCGGCATCGCGGTGCAGGTCTACACCGGCAACGATCGCTACGCGAGCATGACGTTCGCGATTCCGATCGCATTCGCGGCAAAGGTGCGCGCGCAGTGGCAGGCGCAACAGCAGACACAGATGCAGGCGCAACAGGCTCAGGCGTCCGCCCCCGGGGCGTCGCCCGGCAACGCGTTCGGCGTCGACGTGCAGGACGTCGGCGTCGGGCTGGCCGCGGCATTCGGGCTGCCGCGTCCGGCGGGCGCGCTCGTCAACGGCGTCGCGCCGGGCTCGCCGGCCGCCGCGGCCGGTCTGAAGCCCGGCGACGTGATCGTGAAGTTCGGCGACAAGGCGATTGGCCGCTCGGCCGAACTGAACGACCTGGCCGCCGCGCTGCCGCCCGGCGAGAAGGCGCCGCTGCGCGTGATCCGCAACCGCGCGCCGGTGATGCTGACGATCACGGGCGCCGATGACGCGGCCGGGAACGCACCGGCCGCGACGGCGGGCATGGCCGCGCCGAAGGCTGCGGCACGATCGGGCCCGGGGGCGGGCGACCGGGGCGACCGGGGCGACCGGCTGGGACTGACGATGCACGCGCTGAGCGACGACGAGCGCCGTTCGACGGGGCTCGCGGTCGGGATGATGGTGGACGCGGTGCACGGGCCGGCCGCGAACGCGGGCATCCAGCCGGGCGACGTCGTCCTGGAACTCAACGACACGCTGCTCGAGACGCCGGACGACGTGCAGTCGCTCGAAGCGAGCGGCGGCAACGTGATCGCCGTGCTGATCCAGCGCAACAACGCGCGGAAGTTCGTGTCGGTGCGCGCGCGTTAGGGCGTTGACGCGGCCGGCGTCGTCCGCCTAACATCGTCCGATATCACGGGCGGTCTGCCCGGCATTCAGGAGCCATTCGGCATGAAAACGGCTTGCTTCATCGTCGTAGTCCACAGGCGCAGGGTCCGGTAGCGGCAACGCGCCGGCACCCATGCGCCCCCGACTCGTTCGGGGGCTTTTTTTTGCATTGCGCACGGCCGTCGGGCACGTGCATGGAGGGCATCCGCTTGTCATCGAACCCGCCGATCGATTCCGCCCCGGCGTCGCCGCGACAGGCGACGCTGATCCTGCTGTGCGCGCTCTCGGTGCTGCCGCTGAGCCTGTTCCTGCCGTCGTTGCCGGCGATCGCGCGCGACCTGCGCACCGACTATGCGCTCGTCGCGCTGTCGCTCGGCGGTTACGCGGCGGTGGCCGCGTCGCTCGAGTTCGTGATGGGACCGCTGTCGGACCGGTTCGGGCGGCGGCCGGTCGTGCTGACGAGCGTCGGCATATTCGCGCTCGGTTCGCTCGGCTGCGCGATGGCGGCCGATGTCCGCGTGTTTCTCGCGTGCCGGGTGATGCAGGCGGCGATCACGTCGGTCTACCCGGTGTCGATGGCGACGATCCGCGATACCGGCGGCGGCGCGCGCGCGGCGAGCCGGATCGGCTATGCGGCGATGGCGGCCGCGTTCGCGCCGATGCTCGGCCCGACGCTTGGCGGCGCGCTCGACCAGGCGGCCGGCTGGCGGGCGAGCTTCTGGCTGCTCGGCGCGGCCGGCATCGCGCTGTTCGGCTGGTGCGCGTTCGATCTCGTCGAAACCCATACGCAGCGTTCATCGAGCTTCCGGCAGCAGCTTCGTGCCTATCCGGCGCTGCTGCGCGCGCGCCGTTTCTGGGCCTATGCGCTTTGCATGGCGTTCTCGACGGGCGCGTTCTACGCATTCCTGGCCGGCGCGCCGCTCGCCGCGAAAACGCTGTTCGGCATCCCGCCGGCGGAGATCGGCTTCTGCATGGGGACGATCACGGCCGGTTTCGTCGGCGGCAGCTTTCTGGCCGCGCGCGTCGCGCGCCGCTACGCACTGGCCACGACGATCCTGTGCGGACGCGTCGTCGCGTGTGCGGGGCCGCTGATCGCGCTCGCGCTCGGCGGCGCGACGCATCCGCTCGCGTGGTTCGGCCCGTGCGTGCTGGTCGGCATCGGCAACGGGCTGACGAATCCCGGCGCGCATGCCGGCGCGGTGTCGGTGCGCCCGGAGCTGGCGGGCACCGCGTCGGGGCTGGCCGGTGCGATGACGATCGCCGGCGGCGCCGCGTGGTCGTCGCTGACGGGCGCGGTGCTGACCGCCGGCAACGCGGGTTACGCGCCGCTCGCGATGATGCTGCTGTCGACGGCGATCGCGCTGGCGGCCGCGATCTGCGTGAGGATATTCGATGCGCGGGACGCCGCACGCTGACCGCGGGTGCGGCCCGGTACCGTGGCGCGGTCGATTGGCGGACAATCCGTCGAATACCGGGAGACGATGCACCCTCCGCGAGCCGTATTCGCCGACGCGCGAACGGTGCCTGGGCGAGGAAGCGATGAGCGATTTTTCAGATTTCCAGCGGGACATTGCCGATGCCGCGAGGGCGACCTTCAAGGCGCTGCGGGCGTTGCACCCCGACGAACATTTCTACGCGTTCGCGCTTTATACGGACAGCGGCGCGATGACGGTGGTGCCGGCCGCCAATTCGATCGAGGGGCTGGGCCGGATCCGCGCGCAACGGGCGATCGCGGACGACGATCCGGCGCCGTGGTGCACGTGGGGCTCCGCCGAATGGGCGTACGAGGCGGCGGAGGCCTCGCCGTTCAACGCGATCTGCGGCAGGCTGGCCGACGAAGTGCTGAGCCCGCGGTTCGTCCAGTCGCGATTCGCGGCATTCTCGCGGCAACTGCAGACCGACATGATCGAGGCATTGCGGCTGCTCGACCGCGAGGGCCTGTTCGGTACGGGCGAGGACAGGGCGGCCATCACGCTGTTCGTGTCGATCAGCGACGACGACGCGGCCGAGGCACTGGAAAACGCATCGGCGAAAGCGCTGAATCCGCCGGCCGTCGCCGACGCATTCCTGCGCCGTTACGGCTGACCGGCATCGGGATACCGCACGGCGGCCCGGACGGGCGGCCGCCGTGCGTGCCGCATTACGGCTTCGCGCCCACCACGAATTCGAACGTCGCGACGCCGTCGACGCCGCCCGTCACGCGGTCGCCCGGCTGCAGCGCGCCGACGCCGGCCGGCGTGCCGGTGAAGATCAGGTCGCCGGCCTTCAGCTCGACCGAACGCGACACGTAGGCGATGACGTCGGGCACGGCCCAGATCATGTCGGCCAGATCGCCTTGCTGGCGCGTGTCGCCGTTCACGGCGAGCCAGATGCGGCCCGTCGCCGGGTGGCCGGTGGCCGATGCCGCGCGCAGGGCGGTCACGGGGCCCGATGCGTCGAAACCCTTCGCCCAGTCCCACGGGCGGCTCAGCTTCTTCGCCTCGGCCTGCAGGTCGCGGCGCGTGAGGTCGACACCGACGCCGTAGCCCCAGACGTGCGACAGCGCGTCGGCCGGGTCGATCGACCGGCCATCCTTGCCGATGGCGACCACCAGCTCGATTTCATGATGGAGGTCGTTCGTCAGCGGCGGATAGGCGACGGTGCCGCTGGCCGGGACGATCGCGTCGGCCGGCTTCGTGAAGAAGAACGGCGGTTCGCGGTCGGGATCGGCGCCCATTTCGCGGGCATGGTCGGCGTAGTTGCGGCCGACGCAGAATACGCGGCGCACCGGAAAGCGCGCGGACGACTGGTCGACTTCGACGGAAGGACGCTCGGCGGCGTCGATGACATAGGCGGACATCGGATGGCCTCGTTCGGTGGGAAGACGGATACCGGTGCCCGTGCGGCGCCCGGGTCGGCATGCGTGCAACGATACCCGACGCGCGGGCGGCCGGATGCGACGCAACTGCGTTTTACCGGGACAAAACTACGTGTCGGCGGCCGCCGGCGCATCGTCGCCGTCCGGGAGCGCGGCGTTCGCGTCGCGGTAGGCCTTCGGCGACACGCCGACGCGCGCCCGGAAGCGCCGCGCGAAATACCCTTCGTCGCGGAAGCCGACCGAGCGCGCGATGTCCGCGATGCGCCGGCTCGTGTGGGCCAGCAGCGATTGCGCGAGCGCGATCCGGCGCTCGGTCACGAGATCGGTGAACGTGCTGCCGGTTTCCTTGCGGATCAGGTGCGCGAGATAGTTCGGCGACAGGAACGCGGCCTCGGCGGTCGCGGCGAGCGTCAGGTCCTCGCGGGTCAGGTTCGCGCGGACGTGCCGCAGCACGCGCGCGAGCGCGTCGCGCCGGCCCGCACGCTGGGCGCCGCGCTGCGCGAGCTTGTCGAGCGCACCCGCATACTGCGTGCAGACGAGCCCGATCAGCTGCAGCAGATAGCCGCGCAGCAACGTGGTCGAGCCGAACGTGCGCACGCGATCGGTGTCGAGCATGCACAGCGCGAGGCGGCGTGCCTCGTCGAACGTGTCGCCGGTCAGGATGAAGTCGAGATGCTCCTGGAAGCGGAACGGCGTCAGCTCGGGGAAGCGGTGTGCGGGCACGTCCTCGAGATCGAGCGGATCGACGTCGAGATCGGCGCGCAGGAACGCCTGGCTGAAGTTGATCACGATGAAATGCGCGCCGTCCGGATGCGGGATCAGGTGCTCGCGGTGCGGCAGCACGAACGCGAGCGCGCCGCGCGGAAACGGCCGCGTGACGCCGCCGATCCGTTGCTCGGTGTCGCCGCCGAGGTTGAACTGGATCTGGAAATACGCGTGCCGGTGCGGCTCGGTGATCGCCTGCCGCGATGCCTGGTCGCGGATGTAGAAGTCGAGCCGGTCGCTGCGTTCGGGCATCCCATACAGGCGCGGCGGGGCGGTGGAGGGCATGAGGGATTCTGCTGTGGATGACGCGGTTGAGCCGCGATGGTACAGCGAACCGGGCGCGGCCGGAACGTGCGGGCGCGTGGCGGCGCGGCGATCAGGCGTCCGGATGGAAGCCGAGATAGCGGGCGTGCGGCTCCGTGCCGCGGGCGGCGAGCATGCTCGATGCACCGACCGACACGAGCGTTTCCACCGTGGGCGCGCGGTTCGACACCAGCGTCCATTCGATTGCGGCGCCGGTTTCGGCCGGCAACGGGGTGCGCAGGTCGGTCAGCGCGGCGAGCAACGCGGCGGCAGGCGGCGCATGAACCATGAAGCCTTCATTGGCGACGGCCGCGGTATCGATGCCCAGCGCCGCGCACAGCCGCGCGCGCAACGGCGTCTCGGCTTCGCTCGCCGCGCGCGAGCGTGCGATGGTCTCGTGCGTTGCCGCGTCCACGAGCATGCCGCCGCGGACCAGCGGCGCGCGCTGCCACGCGTCGGGCGGGCATTGCTTGCCGCCGGGCATCAGCGGCACGAACGGATTGACTTCGGCCGGATAGATCCGGCACACGAGCGGGCGTTCGTCGTAGATCCCGCAGCGCAGGTCGTCGCGCAGGTTCGGGCACGGGCCGGCATGCGACGCGGTGAGCACGGCCGTGATGCGCACGGGCAGCGAACCGCTCGTCGCGGGCGTCGAACGCGCGCGCTTGTAGGCAGCGAACGCGTCGCCGGGCTCGGGTTCGACGGGCCACGGCATCGCGTCGCACAGCAGTTCCACGTGGCCGCCGCGTTGCAGCCATGCGATCGCCTCGTCGAGCGTCAGCGGAATGCGCAGGTCGCGGCAGCATGCGCCGCATCCGGTGCAGGCAAAGTCGAGGTCGGTCGAGGTGGTATTCATGAGGGGATGGCGGGGACATCGGGCGGGACGCGAGGCATGGCGAGGCCGCCGGTGATTGCGTTCATCGGCCGAGCAGCGGTGCCACGCGGCGGCGGAGTTCGGGCACGACTTCGGCGTCGAACCACGGGTGGTGCTTGAACCACGCCTGGTTGCGCGGCGACGGATGCGGCAGCGGCACCACGCCGGGGCCGTAGTCGCGCCACGCGTGCACGGTGTCGGTCAGCGTCGCCTGGCGCGTGTCGCGCAGGAAATGCCGCTGCGCGTACTGGCCGACCAGCAGCGTCAGGCGGATCGACGGCAGTTCGGCCAGCAGCCGGTCGAGCCACAGCGGCGCGCACTCCGGGCGCGGCGGGTTGTCGCCGCTCGCGCCGCGGCCCGGATAGCAGAAACCCATCGGCACGATCGCGAAGCGCGCTTCGTCGTAGAAGGTGTCGGCGTCGACGTCGAGCCAGCCGCGCAGCCGCTTGCCGCTCGCGTCGTCCCACGGGATGCCGCTCGCGTGGACGCGTGCGCCCGGCGCCTGCCCGACGATCAGGATGCGTGCGTCGCGATGGGCGCGCACGACGGGGCGCGGGCCGAGCGGCAGGTCGGCTTCGCAGGCACGGCATGCGCGGATTTCGGTGAGCAGCACGTCGAGCGGCGCGCGCGTACGTTTCGGCATCGATTCGGATCGGGGACGGAGTGGTCATGCGGTGTCGCCCGGGCGGTGCCTGCCGGCCGCCGCCGGGTGGCCTGGAGCGGTGTGGCGCGGCCCGGGAGTGCGCCTTCGGCTTCAGGCGCGCGCATTACGCGCGCGACGGGCCCGATGCGCCGCCTTCGGCGACCGCAGCATCATACAACGCAGTCTGCGCGATTGCCGCGGCGATCGCCGCATCGTCGTGCGGGCCGTCGAGCATCCCCCAGCGCCGGTATTGGGACAGGAACCAGCGGCCTTCGAGCGGATCGGGCCGGTTCACGGTACCGCCGTCGTGGAAGCGGATCGGCAGCGGCGGCGTGGCGAACGGCCCGGCGCCGTAGTCGCCGAGCAGGCGCGGCGCGATCAAGCGGGCCGGCACGCCGAGCGCGTCGGGGGACGCGAGCCAGTCGGCGGCCTCGCGGCGATGCGCGGCGCTGTCGAGCCACGCACACGCATCGACGAGCGTGCGGATCAGCGCTCGCGCGGTGGCCGGATACAGCGCGACGAAGTCGCGCCGCGCCGCCAGCACCTTTTCCGGATGATCGGGCCAGATCTCGCTCGTGACCGCGACGGTGCGGCCCGCGCCGCATGCGTCGGCCACCGCGTGCCATGGCTCGCCGGCACAGAAGCCGTCGAGCTCGCCGCCGGCGAGCGCGGCGACCATCTCGGGCGGCGGGATCACGACGCTGCGCACGTCGCGCAGCGGATCGACGCCGTGCGACGCGAGCCAGTGGTTCAGCCACATCGCGTGCGTGCCGGTCGGGAACGTCTGCGCGAGCAGCGGCTTGCGGCCGAGCGTCGCGAACGTGTCGCGCAGGCTGCCGGTGTCGCGGAACGCGTCGGCGAGGCCGCGCGACAATGTGATCGCCTGGCCGTTGCGGTTCAGCACCATCAGCGCGGCCATGTCGGCCTGCGGGCCGCCGATGCCGAGCTGCAGCCCGGTGACGAGGCCGTACAGCGCATGCGCGGCGTCGAGTTCGCCGCTCAGCAGCTTGTCGCGCACGGCGGCCCAGGACGGCTGGCGGCTCGGCTCGAGCGTGAGGCCGTGCCGCGCGCCGAGGTTCAGGCGCTGCGCGACGATCAGCGGGGCCGCGTCGCTCAGCGCGACGAACCCGAGGCGAAGATGGGCGCGTTCCGGCGCGGCGGGAGGTGAGGTATCCATGGCACTCATGACTGGGGTGAGGCGTCGAGCAGTTGGCGCGCGACGTCGACGATGCGCAGGCCCTGATCCATCGCGCGCTTGCGCAGCGCCGCGTACGCATCGTGCTCGGACAGCTTGCGCTGGTCCATCAGCGCGCGTTTCGCGCGGTCGATCAGCTTGCGTTCCGCGAGTTCGCGCTCGACGTCGGCCAGCCGGCGGCGCAGCGCATCGTCGTGCGAGAAGCGCGCGAGCGCGACTTCGAGAATCGGGGCGAGCCGCTCGGCCGACAAGCCTTCGACGAGATACGCGCTGACGCCCGCGCCGACCGCCGCTCGGATCAGTTCCTGGTCGGCGTCGTGGCTGAACATCAGCACGGGGCGCGGCGCGGTCGTGTGCATCACCGCAAGTTGTTCGAGCGTGTCGCGCGACGGCGAATCGGTGTCGATGATCACGACGTCGGGGCGCTGCTCCTCGACGGCTGCCGGCAGGCGCGCGGGTGTCGCGACGTCGTTCAGCATCTCGTAGCCGAGGCGCGCGAGCGCGTCGCCGAGCTCGCCGATCGGCTTGTCGGTGTCGGTAACGAGCAGCACGCGCAGGCGGGGGGGGCTGGGCAGGCGAACTCATGAGGCAGGCGACAGGAGCGGTGAAGCCGCGGGGCCGCGCGCGAACGACGCATGCAGGCCGCGCGCGTGGCCGTTGGCGGCGGGAACGGAGAGCGGCCGAAGCCGTGCGAAGCCGCGCATGTCAGGCGGCCCGCGAAAACACCGTGCCGACCGCGGCATCCGCATCCTGCGCGGCGGCTTCGCCGATCGCGCCGCCGACGAGGATCACGGCCGGGCTGCCGAGCCGCGCGGCGTCGATGCCGTGCGCAAGCGTGCCGAGCGTGCCGGTCCAGCGGCGTTCGTCGGGCGTGCCGGCCCATTGCACGGCCGCTGCCGGCGTCGACGCCGGCAGCGCGGCGAGCAGGCCCGACGCGATGCGGTCGATGCGGCTCATCCCCATGTAGATCGCGAGCGTCGTGCCGGTCGCCGCGAGCCGCGCCCAGTCGGGTTCGCCGTGATCCTGGCGGTGTGCGGTGACGAACGTGACGCCCTGGCAGTGCGCGCGGTGCGTGAGCGAGACGCCGAGGCTCGCGGCGGCCGCGAATCCCGACGAGATGCCGCTGACGATCTCGACCGGAATCGCGGCGGCGCGCAGTGTCGCGAGTTCTTCGCCGGCGCGGCCGAACAGCAGCGCGTCGCCGCCTTTCACGCGCACCACGTGCGCGCCGCGCAGCGCGTAGCGGCGCATCAGCTTCTCGATGAATGCCTGCGGCGTGGAGCGGCAGCCGCCGCGCTTGCCGACGCGGATCACGCGCGCCCGCGGCGCGAGTTCGGCGATGCCGGGCGCGACCAGGTCGTCGAGCAGCAGCACGTCGGCGGCGGCGAGTGCCTTTACGGCCTTCAACGTGAGGAGATCGGGATCGCCGGGGCCGGCGCCCAGCAGCGTGACTTTGCCAGTCGTCATGTCGTGTTCCATTGCCGCATGCGTGCGTGCGGCGGTCGATAACGGTCTGCGCGGTGGCGGCGGGCGATCGAAACACACCGGCATCCGCCGTGCCGCGCACGGGAGGGACGCCGTTGTCCTGGGGGAGCCTGTCCCGAAGGGCGGGCAAGGGTTTGCGGGAACTGCCCACCGGCGCCGTTGCCGGTGTCGCGCACGAGATCGAGCAATATCCGGGCCAACCGGTGCACGGCCCGGCACGCACCGCGCGCGGGCAGCCACCATGCCGTATCGCGTGCGTCGTGCGCCACGTGTGCGCACCGCGATGTCGCACGGCGACAGTGCTGCAGCGCACCACATCTGTGCCTCGTTGCCTCACCGCGCAGCGTCCGCCGCGCGTCGCCGGGCGCCGCATGCCGGCCGGCAAGCCTTGTACGGCGGGGCTGCGGGCCCGATTGGCGGCAACATGGCATGGCGTTTGCGTAAGCCGATTCGGGCGGATCAACGGCGATTCGTCCGCAGTACCGATTACCGACGCGCCCGGCAACGGGCTTCTTGGGCAACGGCGTCCTACGCATCGGGTCTCGACGAGACCGGGTGCGCAGGACGCCGTTTTTCGTTTGGCGGATGACATGACCGACAAAGCTACCCGTATCGATCTCTTCAGCTTCCGCACCGCGCCGATGCGCGCGTTCCACATGACGTGGATGGCGTTCTTCGTCTGTTTCTTCGCGTGGTTCGCGTGCGCGCCGCTGATGCCGCTCATTGCACGCGAATTTCACCTGACGGCGGCTCAGGTCGCCAACATCAACATCGCCGCGGTGGCCGCGACGATCGCCGTGCGGCTGCTCGTCGGCCCGTTGTGCGACCGCTTCGGCCCGCGCCGCGTGTATGTCGGCCTGCTGCTGCTCGGCGCGATTCCCGTGTTCGCGGTGTCGTTCACGCACGACTACCTGTCGTTCCTGATCTGCCGGCTCGGCATCGGTGCGATCGGCGCGGGCTTCGTGATCACGCAGTACCACACGTCGGTCATGTTCGCGCCGAACGTCGTCGGCACCGCGAACGCGACGACGGCGGGCTGGGGCAACGCCGGTGCCGGCGCGACGCAGGCGCTGATGCCGCTGCTCGTCGCCGCCGGCCTGATGCTCGGCCTCGGCGAGGATTCGTCGTGGCGCGTCGCGCTGGTCGTGCCGGGCGTCGCGATGCTCGTGATGGCCTGGGCGTACTGGCGTTTCACGCAGGACTGCCCGCAAGGCGACATCATCGCGCTGCGCAAGGAAGGCGTGACGGTCGACAGCGGCAAGAAGGGCGGCTGGGCGAGCTTTGTCGCCGCATGCGCGAACTATCGCGTGTGGATGCTGTTCGTCACCTACGGTGCGTGCTTCGGCGTCGAGGTATTCATCCACAACATCGCCGCGCTGTACTACGTCAATCACTTCAGCCTGTCGCTGAAGGACGCCGGTTTCGCGGTCGGCCTGTTCGGGCTGCTCGCGCTGTTCGCCCGCGCGCTCGGCGGCTGGCTGTCCGACAAGATCGCCGCGCGCCGCAGCCTCGACGTGCGCGCGGCGCTGCTGTGCGCGCTGATCGTCGGCGAAGGGCTCGGGCTGATCTGGTTCTCGCATGCGCAAAGCGTCGGCGTCGCACTCGTCGCGATGCTGGCCTTCGGCCTGTTCACGCACATGGCCTGCGGCGCGACCTACGCGCTGGTGCCGTTCATCGACCGCAAGGCGCTCGGCGGCGTCGCGGGGATCGTCGGCGCGGGCGGCAACGTCGGCGCGGTGGCGGCGGCTTTCCTGCTGAAGGGCGTGGGCGACGTGCAGCAGACGCTGAGCCTGCTCGGCCTCGTCGTGACCGCGACCGCGCTGTGCGCGATGGCCGTGCGCTTCAGCGAAGAACACAAGGCACGCGAAGCCGAGCTGCGCGATCGCGCGCTGGCCGCCGCCAACGCCGCGAACTGATCGAGCGAAGGAACCTTCACCATGAAACTCATCGTCATCGGCCACGGCATGGTCGGCCACAAGTTCCTCGAATGCGTCGCGGCGCAAGCGGGCGCGGCGGGCGCGCTGCAGGTCACCGTGCTCGGCGAGGAGCCGCGCCCGGCCTACGATCGCGTGCACCTGTCCGAGTTCTTCGCGGGCAAGTCGGCGCACGACCTGTCGCTGGTCGAGCCGGGCTTCTTCGAGCGTCATCCGCAGTTCGACCTGCGGCTGAACGCGCAGGTCGCGTCGATCGACCGCGCCGCGCATACGGTCACGCTTGCGTCGGGCGAAACGCTCGCGTACGACAAGCTCGTGCTCGCCACGGGCTCGCGCCCGTTCGTGCCGCCGGTGCCGGGGCGCGATCGCGCAGGCTGCTTCGTGTACCGGACGATCGAGGATCTTGAGGCGATGCAGGCGTGCGGCGCGCACGCGAAGCGCGGCGTCGTGATCGGCGGCGGGCTGCTCGGCCTCGAATGCGCGAAGGCGCTGCGCGACATGGGGCTCGACACCCACGTCGTCGAATTCGCGCCGCGGCTGATGGCCGTGCAGGTCGACGACGGCGGCGGCCGGATGCTGCGCGCGAAGATCGAGGCGCTCGGCGTGACCGTGCATACGGGCAAGAACACGCTGGAAATCGTCGACGGCGAGGACGGCGCGCACCGGATGGCATTCGCCGACGGCACGCATCTCGACGCCGACATGATCGTGTTCTCGGCCGGCATCCGTGCGCGCGACGAACTGGCCCGTGCGTGCGGGCTCGACACCGGCCCGCGCGGCGGCATCGCGATCGACGACGCGTGCCGCACGAGCGACGCCGACATCTACGCGATCGGCGAATGCGCGGCCTGGAACGGGATGGTGTACGGCCTCGTCGCGCCCGGCTACGACATGGCGCGCGTGGTCGCGACGCAGCTTGGCGGCGAGGTCGGCGCGGGGGGCCGCAGCCGCGTTCGCGGGCGCCGACATGAGCACGAAGCTGAAGCTGATGGGCGTCGACGTCGCGAGCATCGGCGACGCGCACGGCACGACGGCCGGCAGCCGCACCTACCAGTATGCGGACGAGCGCCGCCAGGTCTACAAGAAGCTCGTGGTATCCGACTGCGGCAAGTTCCTGCACGGCGCGGTGATGGTCGGCGACGCGGCCGAGTACGGCACGCTGCTGCAGATGATGCTGAACCGCATCGAGCTGCCCGAGTCGCCCGAATTCCTGATCCTGCCGTCGTCGGACGGTGCGGCGAAGCCGGCGATCGGCGTCGACGCGCTGCCCGCGGCCGCGCAGATCTGCTCGTGCAACAACGTGTCGAAGTCGCAGATCTGCGCGGCGGTCGCCGACGGCGCGACGAGCCTCGGCGCGCTGAAGACGTGCACGGGCGCCGGCACGTCGTGCGGCGGCTGCGTGCCGCTCGTCACGCAGATCATGAAGGCCGAGATGCGGAAGCAGGGCCTCGCGGTCGACAACCATCTGTGCGAGCACTTCCCGTATTCGCGTCAGGCGCTGTTCCACCTGATTCGCGTCGAGCGCATCACGACCTTCGACGAACTGCTCGCGAAGCACGGCCGCGGGCTCGGCTGCGACGTGTGCAAGCCGGCCGTGGCGGGCATTCTCGCATCGTGCTTCAACGAGTTCGTGCTCAAGAAGGCGCACGCGGGGCTGCAGGATTCGAACGACTATTACCTCGCGAACATCCAGCGCGACGGCACCTACTCGGTCGTGCCGCGCATGCCGGGCGGCGAAGTCACGCCGGAAGGGCTGATCGCGGTCGGTCAGGTCGCGAAGAAGTACGGCCTGTACACGAAGATCACCGGCGGCCAGCGCGTCGACCTGTTCGGCGCGCGCGTCGAGCAGTTGCCGTCGATCTGGGAGGAGCTGATCGCGGCGGGCTTCGAGTCGGGGCACGCGTACGGCAAGGCGCTGCGCACGGTGAAATCGTGCGTCGGGTCGACCTGGTGCCGCTACGGCGTCGGCGATTCGGTCGGTCTCGCGATCGACCTCGAGCATCGCTACAAGGGGTTGCGCGCGCCGCACAAGATCAAGTTCGGCGTATCCGGCTGCACGCGCGAATGCGCGGAAGCGCAGGGCAAGGACGTCGGCATCATCGCGACCGAAAAGGGCTGGAACCTGTACGTGTGCGGCAACGGCGGGATGAAACCGCGCCATGCGGAGCTGCTCGCGTCCGACCTCGACCGCGACACGCTGGTCCGCTACGTCGACCGCTTCCTGATGTTCTACGTGCGCACCGCCGACCGGCTGCAGCGCACCAGCGTGTGGCGCGACAACCTCGAAGGCGGTCTCGACTACCTGATCGACGTCGTCGTGCACGACAAGCTCGCGATCGCGGCCGAACTCGAAGCCGACATGCAGCACGTGGTCGACACCTACGAATGCGAATGGAAGCGGGCCGTCACCGATCCGGATACGCGCAAGCGTTTCCGCCACTTCGTGAACAGCGACGCGCCCGACACGACCATCGAATTCGTCGAGACGCGCGGCCAGATCCGGCCCGCGACACCCGGCGAGCGGGCGGGCGGCAAGCGCGTGCCGATTCCCGTCGTGGCCGACAGCGCGACCGAACCGGCAACCGCCTGACCGATATCCGCATCACTTCAAGGAGCCCGTCATGAACGATCGTCTTTCGCCATCCTGGACCCGCGTGTGCGCGCTCGACGACATCGTGCCGAACACCGGCGTGTGCGCGCTCGTCAACGGCGCGCAGGTCGCGGTATTCCACGTCGCGCATGCCGACGGCGGCGTGTTCGCGATCGACAACGTCGATCCGGTATCGCAGGCGGCCGTGATGTCGCGCGGGCTGATCGGCAGCCTCGGCGAGCGCATCGTGGTCGCGTCGCCGCTGTACAAGCAGCACTTCGACCTGCGCACCGGCGAATGCCTGGAGGCGCCCGAGCAGTCGGTGAACGCGTATCCGTCGCGGGTCGAGGACGGTTTCGTATGGATCGCGGCCTGACCGTCCCGGAGCGCGCATGACCGCCACCCCCGTCAAGAGCGTGTGCCCGTACTGCGGCGTCGGCTGCGGAATGGTGCTGCACGTCGAGGACGGCGAAGTCGTCAAGGTCTCCGGCGACGCCGACCATCCGGCCAACTTCGGGCGGCTGTGCACGAAGGGATCGTCGGCGCACGTGGCGCTGCGCCGCTCGGGACGGCTCGACCGCGCGTTCGTGCGCCGCGCGCGCGAGGACGACCTCGTACCGCTGCCGGCGCGCGACGCGATCGCCGAAACCGCGCGCCGGCTGCGCGCGGTGCTCGATGCGCACGGCCCCGACGCGCTGTCGTTCTACGTGTCGGGGCAGATGTCGATCGAGGCGCAATACCTCGTCAACAAGCTCGCGAAGGGTTTCGTCGGCACCCACAACATCGAGTCGAACTCGCGTCTCTGCATGGCGAGCGCGAGCACCGGCTACAAGCAGTCGCTCGGCGCGGACGGCCCGCCCGGGTCGTACCAGGACTTCGATCGCGCGAACCTGTTTTTCGTGATCGGCGCGAACATGGCCGACTGCCACCCGATCCTGTTCCTGCGGATGATGGACCGCGTGAAGGCCGGCGCGAAGCTGATCGTGGTCGATCCGCGCCGCACCGGCACCGCCGACAAGGCCGACCTGTTCCTGCAGATCCGGCCTGGCACCGATCTCGCGCTCGCCAACGGGCTGCTGCATCTGCTGCATGCGAACGGCCGCACCGATGCCGCGTTCATCGACGCATACACGGAAGGCTGGGACGCGATGCCCGCGTTTCTCGCCGACTACACGCCCGAACGCGTGGCCGCGATCACCGGGCTCGCGGAAGCCGACCTGCGCACGGCCGCGCAATGGATCGGCGATGCGCAGGAATGGATGAGCTGCTGGACGATGGGGCTCAACCAGAGCACGCACGGCGTGTGGAACACCAACGCGATCTGCAACCTGCATCTGGCAACCGGCAGGATTTGCCGCGCCGGCAGCGGCCCGTTCTCGCTGACCGGTCAGCCGAACGCGATGGGCGGGCGCGAGATGGGCTACATGGGGCCGGGCTTGCCGGGCCAGCGCTCGGTGCTGTCCGACGACGACCGCCGCTTCGTCGAGTACCTGTGGCGCGTGCCCGCCGGCACGCTGCGCAAGGACGCCGGCAAGGGCACGGTCGACCTGTTCGAACGGATGGCGGCCGGCGACATCAAGGCGTGCTGGATCGTTTGCACGAACCCGGTCGCGACCGTGCCGAACCGGCGGAACGTGATCGCCGGTCTGCAGGCCGCGGAGCTCGTGATCGCGCAGGACGCGTTCCTCGACACCGAGACCAACCGCTATGCGGACATCCTGCTGCCCGGCGCGCTGTGGGCCGAGGGCGACGGCGTGATGGTCAACTCCGAGCGCAACATGACGCTGATGCGCGCGGCGGTCGCGCCGCCCGGCGACGCGCTGCCCGACTGGCGCATCGTCGCGGAAGTCGCGCGTGCGATGGGCTTCGGCGAGGCCTTCGACTATGCGTCGGCGGCCGACGTGTTCGACGAGATCGTGCGCTTCTCGAATCCGGCGACCGGTTACGACCTGCGCGGCGCGAGCCATGCGGCGCTGCGCGACGGCCCGGTGCAATGGCCGGTCGCGCCGGGCACCGCGCGCGAGCGGCATCCGGTCCGCTACCTGAACGACGGCGTGAGCCAGACGCCGCGCACGGTCGCCGACGGCGGCGATGCGCCGCGCATCACATTCCCGACACCGTCGGGCAAGGCGCGCTTCTTCGCGCGGCCGCACGTCGACCCGGCCGAACTGCCCGACGACACGTTCCCGATCGTGCTGAACACCGGGCGGCTGCAGCATCAGTGGCACACGATGACGAAGACGGGCAAGGTCGCGATGCTGAACAAGCTCAACCCGCGCCCGTTCGTCGAGCTGCATCCGGACGATGCGCGCGCGCTCGGCATTGCGGCGAAGGACGGCGTCGAAATCCGTTCGGCGCGCGGCCGCGCGGTGCTGCCGGCCGTCGTGACCGAACGCGTGCGGCGCGGCAACTGCTTCGCGCCGATGCACTGGAACGACGTGTACGGCGACGACCTGTGCATCAACGCGGTGACGAACGACGCGATCGATCCGGAATCGCAGCAACCCGAACTGAAATATTGCGCGGTCGCGCTGCGGCGCGTCGACACGGATGCGTTCGCGTCCGCCGATGACGACGCGGCGCAACCCGATGCATGCGCCGACGACGCGGGGCCCGCGCCGGCGCCGGTGCAGGCTGCTGCTTCACAGGAATCCGACATGGCAGATATCGACACTTTCGCGGCCGCGCTCGGCGTCGCCGATCTCGCGCCGCCGCCGTTGACCGATACCGAACGGCTGTATGTGGCGGGCCTCGTCAGCGGGCTGAAGGCCAGCGCCGGCCGGCGCGAGGGCGGTGTGCCGGTGCTGCCGGCCGCCGCGCCGTTGACGCCGCCGGTGCGGCTCTGGCTCGACGGGATGCTCGCGGGCCTGTTCAGCCGCTCGCTGCCTGCGCATGCGCAGGTTGCCGCCACCGCCGCGCTGCCGGCCGAGACCACCGCATCCGGCGGCGTGCGGATCGTGCGCACGCGACCGAAGGTCGTGCTGCTGTGGGCGTCGCAGACCGGCAACATCGAATCGCTGACCGACGACTACGCGACGCGGTTGATGAACGCGGGTTTCGAGATCCGCAGCGCGTGCATGTCCGACTATCCGGTCGCGTCGCTTGCCGGTGCGCAATACGTGCTGCTGATGACGAGCACGTTCGGCGACGGCGACGCACCCGACAACGGCAGCGAGTTCTGGGACGCGCTGCGTGCCGGCAGCGCGGCACGGCTCGACGGCGTGCATTTCGCGGTACTCGCGTTCGGCGACCGCAACTACGACCAGTTCTGCGGCCACGGCCGCCGCCTCGACGCGCGGCTCGCGGAACTCGGCGCGGCGCGCCTGTGCGCGCGCGTCGATTGCGACGTCGAATTCCAGCACGATGCCGACCAGTGGCTCGAACGCGTCGTCGCGCGGATCAAGGAGGCCGACGCGGCGCTGCACGCGGTGCCGTCCGGCGGGATGAGCCCGCCGGGGCTGCTGCCGACGAAGGCGCAGCCGGCGCCGTCGAAGCTCGTCGCGAACGTGCGGCTCAATCGCCCGGGCGCCGTGAAGGACACGCGCTACGTGTCGCTGTCGACCGACGGCGCGAACCTCGAATACGAAACCGGCGATGCGCTCGGCGTGTGGCCGACCAACTGCCCGGAACTGGTCGACGAACTGCTGTCGGTGACCGCGCTGAAGGCCGATGCGCCGGTGTCGGTGGCGGGCGTCGGCGAGATCCGCCTCGGCGACGCGCTCGCGCGCCACTTCGACATCACGCGTCCGCATCCGGATACGCTCGCGTTCATCGCGTCGCGCAGCGCGAACGGTGCGCTGAAGGCGCTGCTCGGCGACGATCGCAAGGGCGACCTGAAGCAATGGCTGTGGGGGCAGCAGCTCGCGGACGTGCTGCACGCGTTTCCGGTCGAGCTGTCGGGCGCGGAGCTGGTCGGCATGCTCAAGCGCATGCAGCCGCGCCTCTATTCGATCGCGTCGAGCCCGAGCGCGCACCGGGGCGAGATTCACCTGACCGTGTCGGCCGTGCGTTATCACAACGGCCGTCGCGCACGCAAAGGCGTCGCGTCGACGTTCCTCGCCGATCGCGCGGACGATGGACGCGTGCCGGTGTTCGTGCAGAAGTCCGCGCATTTCCGGCCGCCGGTGAACGGCGACGTGCCGATCGTGATGGTCGGCCCCGGCACCGGCGTCGCCCCGTTCCGCGGGTTCCTGCACGAGCGGCAGGCGCGCGGCGCGCGCGGGCGCAACTGGCTGTTCTTCGGCGAGCAGCACGCGCAGACCGACTTCTACTACGGCGACGAACTCGGTGCGATGCACGACAGCGGCTTCCTGACGCGGCTCGATCTCGCGTTCTCGCGCGACCAGGCCGACAAGATCTACGTGCAGGACCGGATGCGCGAGCAGGGCGCCGAGTTGTTCGCGTGGCTGGAGGAAGGCGCGCACTTCTACGTGTGCGGCGACGCCGCGCGGATGGCCAGGGACGTCGATGCGGCGCTGAAGGCCGTCGTTGCCGAGCACGGCGGGATGTCGGACGAAGCCGCGAACGACTATGTCGCGCGGCTCGCGAAGGCTCGGCGCTACATGCGCGACGTGTACTGACCGCGCGAGCGGCGGCGCGCCGTCCGGCGCCTGCCGCCCGGCTCGTCATTGCTGCCGTTCCCATGCGCGCGCCTGTTCGGCGCGTACGAATGCTTCCGACGATTCCGGCAGCAGGTTGCGGAACGCGCCGCCGTCGCTGTCGATCACGTCGACCATCTTCGCGATCATTTCCTCCGGGTCGTGCTGTTCGAGCGGGAACGTCAGCCGCTCGGGCGTCACGGTATGCACGGCGGGATCGCGCCAGCGCCGCGTCGTTTCCATCATCCGGTCGTTGAAGCCCGTGCGGTACGGGCCGGGGTTCACGACCGCGACGCGGATCCCGTGCGGCGCCAGTTCCGCCTGCATCGCCTCGGCCACCGCTTCGACCGCGTGCTTCGACGCGCAATACGCACCCGTGAACGGCCCCGTGATCAGGCCCGCGATCGACGACACGAACACGATCTTGCCGTGCCCGCGCGCGAGCATGCCGCGCGCGATCTGCTGCGTGAGTTCGAGCGGACCGAACACGTTGACGTCGAACAGCTCGCGGACGATCTCGACCGGCAGGTCGACGAGCGCACCGGCCTCGCCGACACCCGCGTTGTTTACGAGCACGTCGATGTCGAGTTCCGCCGCGCGGGCGCGATCGTGCGCCGACGTGACGTCGAGCTTGATCGCGCGCAGCGCGGCGCCGCGTTGCGCGGCGGCGGCCGTCAGTGCGTCGATTTCGGCGGTGACGCGAACGCCGGCCGTCACGTCGTGACCGCGCGCGGCGAGCCGTAAGGCGACCTCGCGGCCGAACCCGGTGCCTGCGCCGGTGATGAGGATGCGCTTCTGTGTCATGGGCTTACCCTGTGGTTGGGAGGTGGAGCGTTGCCGGAAAGCGGTCGCGGCCGTGTCGCGCGATCGCGGTGTCTTCATCGACGCTGCCGCCCGAGACGCCGATCGCGCCGACGCAGCGCCCGTTGCCGTCGATCAGCGGTTCGCCGCCGCCGAACGTGACGAGCCCGCCGTGACTGTGCTCGATGCCGTGCAGCGGACCGTCGCCCGACATCGCGCCGAGCGCATCGGTCGACGCACGGAAGCGGACTGCCGTCAGCGCCTTGCGCTGCGCGAGATCGATCGCGCCGAGGAAGCAATCGTCGGTGCGCACGAAGGCGAGCAGGTTTGCACCGGCATCGACGATGGCGATGGCGACGCCGTCGACCTGCAGCGACGCGGCGTGCGCGAGGGCCGCATCGATCGCGCGACGGGCGGCTGCGAGCGGCAGCGCGGCGGTAACGGGTGACATGCGAAGCTCCGGTGAGACGACAGCGTCAGTGTAGGCAGTTGCGGTATATGGGAGAATCCGCATTCCGCTCGAAAGAGTTTCAAGTTTTTCTAATGATGGGCAGACGCGATCCGATGGCCGGGCTGCACGTGTTCATGACCGTCGCGACGGCCGGCAACTTCACGCGGGCCGCCGCCGCGCTCGGCTTGACGCCGGCTGCCGTCAGTCTCGCGATCGGGCAGCTCGAGGGCGAGCTGAACGTGAAGCTGTTCAACCGCAGCACCCGCGGCGTGAGCCTGACGGAAGCCGGGCAGCGCTACTGGCGGCAGACGGAGCCCGCGTACCGGCAGGTCATGCAGGCGCGCGACGAGCTGAAGGACGCGCGCAGCGAGCCGAGCGGCGTGTTGCGCGTGACCGCGCTGCCGCTGGCGCGCTCGCTCGTGATCGCGCCCGTACTCGCCACGTTTCGCGAGCGTTTTCCGAAAGTCCGGCTCGAGATCCGCTACGAGAACGAACTGGTCGACATCGCGAAGGACGGGTTCGATGCGGGAATCCGGCTGGCCGACCGGTTGCAGCCGGGCATGATCGGCGTGCGCATCGCGCCGGCGCTGACGTGTGCGTTGGTCGCGTCGCCCGGTTATCTGGCACGGCATGGCGTGCCGGCGTCGATTGCGGCGCTCGGGCGTCATGCGTGCATCCGGTTCCGTTTCTCGGAAAGCGGACGCCTGCACAAATGGCTGCTGCAAGACGGGCCGCGCGACGTCGACCTCGATCCGGACGGCGTGTTCGTGACGAACGATGCCGACGCGGTGATCGATGCTGCGCGCGCGGGTGTCGGCATTGCATTCGCGTTCATGCGCGAGCGCATCGAGCAGGATCTGCTTGATGGCTCGCTCGTCGAGGTGCTGCCGGGCGTGTGCCGCACGCTGCCGCCGATGTGGCTGTACTACGTGAATCGCAAGCACGTGCCGGCCAAGCTGCGCGCGCTCATCGACGTGTTGCGCGAGCGCGACGGCGCGGACGCCGCGTGATTGCCGCAGCGGCCGGCTGACTGCAGCGCTGGCCGAGGCGGCGCATGATGGCGGCTCCAGCCACGAAGCCACGGAGTCGCGTCATGACGGCAGCCCGGTTTTTCCCGATTCGAACCCTTGTGATCGCCGCAGCGCTGGCCGGTGCCGCGACCGGTAGCGCGCCGGCCGTCGGCCAGACGTCGACCGTGCCGGCGGGCTCGGCCGCTGCGACGCCGGATAACGCGATACTCCTGACGGTTTTCCTGAAACACGACCAGTCGCGCCCGCTCGCCGAGCTGAATGCGCAACTCGCGAAGCAGGGGTTCTACAAGGCGTTTCCGCCGCCGGGCGTCGAAGTGGTGAGCTGGACCGTGACGATGGGGATCGGGCAGATCGTCGTGCTGCGGCTGCCGGCGTCGCGGCTGCGCGAGGTCAATCGCGTGCTCGAGGATACGGCGTGGGGCGCCTATCGGACGGAGTTCTATCCGACTTACGACTACAAGGCAATCGCGTTGGGGGAGCATGAGGGGGGGGGGGGTGATGACGGGCCGCGCGTTTCTTCACTGGCAAAGCGCGCGGGCGGGCCGGTCGAATCATCCCGGCCCCATTCCCGAAACGCCCCGCGCCATCATGTTTTCGTCCTCGCCCTCCGCGCCCCGTCCGGCAGATTTTTCCCAAATGCATCACAAGTCATTCATCCGATGAAAAAACTGCCCGTGTTCCCGGTATGATGCGCACCTTGCGTTTGTGCGGTGCACGATTTTTATGTGTTGTCAGCTCGCCCGGCGAGCCACAAAAGCGCACAATGCGAACCTGAAAGATTCTGTAATATAAATTCCGTATACTCGTAAGTTCTGATCCAGGCGCCGCCGGGCCCCGTCTTCGGCCGACCGCCCACGCAGAACAACCAGATACGTCGCCGCTTGGCTTGCCTGCGCCGCGACACGCTATGCACCACCACTGAACAATTTATGTCTTCCCGCCACTCTGGTTCGCCCGGCCGCGCCGCGGCGGTGATCGCCCGTGCCCGGGCGTTGATCCGCAACGAGCGCGTGCTGTCGCCGCTGCTCGCGCTCGGCATCGGCCTGCTGCTGATCGTGGTTTTCCAGCATCTGTCGGAATCCGTCGACTACCGGTCGGTGATCCGCCAACTGCGTCACCTGTCCGCCGGCGAGTGGGGCGCGTCGCTCGCCGCGACGGCCCTCAGTTATCTCGCGCTCGTCGCCCGCGACGCGGTCGGCCTGCGCTATGTCGCCGCGAAAGTACCGCGCGTCGCGCTGTGGATCGGCGCGATCGCCGGCTCCGCGCTCGGTAACGCAACCGGTTTCGGCGCACTGACGGGCGGCGCGGTCCGCGCGCGCGTGTACGGCGTATCGGGCGTGACGCCCGCGCAGATCGGCCGGATGACCGTCTTCACGAGCGGCACGCTGGCGCTCGCGATGGTGCTGATGACGGCGGTCGGCATGGTCTGCGTGCCGGAGGCCCTTGCCGCGATGCTGCACGTGGCGCCCGGCGTGCTCACGTGGACCGGCGCCGCGCTGCTCGTGGTGCTGGCCGTGATGGTCGCGATGTGCGGCCACACCGCGCGCCCGGTCGTCACGCGCTTCAAGTGGCTGTCGTTCGACGTGCCCGCGCGGCGCGATCTCGTCGCGCAGGTTGTCTACGCGGTGCTCGACGTCGTCGCGGCAGGCCTGACGCTGTGGGTGCTGCTGCCGGCCGCGCCGGTCGGTTTCTCGACCTTCATCACCGTCTACGCGGCCGCCTTGCTGCTCGGGATGATCGGCCATACGCCGGGCGGGATCGGCGTGTTCGAAGCCGCGATGGTGTTCACGCTCGGCCGCGAAGTGCCCGCGCACGCGATGGTCGCCGCGCTGATTGCCTATCGCGCGATCTATTTCGGCGTGCCGCTCGTGCTGTCGGCCGGCCTGCTGGCCGGTTTCGAGGGCCGTGCGCTGCGGCGCCGGCTCGTCACGCGGCAGGCCGTGCGCGTGTCGCAGCTCGCACCGGTGTTCCTGAGCCTCGTGACGTTCGCGGTCGGCGGGATGCTGGTGATCTCGAGCGCGACGCCGGCGTTCTGGCATCGGATCGCGATCCTGCGTCATATCGTGCCGCTGTGGGTGCTCGAAGGCTCGCAGGTGATCTGCAGCGTGCTCGGCGTCGCGCTGCTGTTCGTCGCGCGCGGGCTGCTGCGGCGGCTCGACGGCGCATGGTGGATGACCTTCGCGTTGACGCTCGCGAGCCTCGCGCTGTCGCTCGCGAAGGGTCTCGCGTTCGTCGAGGCCGGCGTGCTCGGCACGCTGCTCGTGCTGCTGCTCGTCAGCCGCCGACGCTTCAACCGTCATTCGTCGCTGCTCGCCGAGCGCTTCACGGTGAGCTGGTTCGTGTCGGTGACGATGGTGCTGATGCTGGCCGTGTGGGTGCTGTTCTTCGCGTTCCGCGACGTACCGTACACGCGCGAGCTGTGGTCGCATTTCTCGTTCGATGCGCGTGCGCCGCGCGCGCTGCGCGCGACGCTCGCGGCCGGCGTGTTCGTCGCGCTATTCGCGCTGTGGCAACTGCTGCGTCCGGCGCCCGGGCGTTTCGTGAAACCCGCGGAGCAGGACCTGATCGACGCGGAGCAGATCATCCGCGCGCAGGAATGCAGCGACGCGGGCCTCGCGCTGATGGGCGACAAGTCCTTCCTGTTTTCCGAATCGCGCCGCGCGTTCCTGATGTACGCGAAGAATGGCCGCACGTGGGCCGCGCTGCACGACCCGGTCGGGCCGCGTGAAGAGTGGCCGGCGCTGATCAGCAAGTTCATCGCGCTCGCACACGCGCACAGCGGCCGCGCGGCGTTCTACCAGGTGCGCGCGAACGCGCTGCCGCTGTATCTCGACGCGGGCCTCACGCTGATGAAACTCGGCGAGGAAGCGCATATCGCGCTCGACCGGTTCGACCTGAAGGGTTCGAACCGCTCCCACCTGCGCTACGCGCTGCGCCGCGGCGACAAGGACGCGCTGACGGTCGAGGTGATCGCGCCGGGCGACGTGCCGGCCGCGCTGCCGGCGCTGCGCGACATTTCCGACGGCTGGCTCGATAGCCGCGATGCGCGCGAGAAAAGCTTCTCGGTGGCCGCGTTCCACGACGGCTATCTCGCGACGCAGTCGGTGATGCTCGTGCGGCAGGCCGACAAGCCGATCGCGTTCGTCACGTTCATGACGACCGATCTCAACACCGAGGCGACGGTCGGCGTGATGCGCCACCTGCCGGACGCGTCGCCGTACGCGATGGAGTATCTGTTCACGCAGCTCGCGCTGCATCTGAAGGAAGCGGGTTTCCGCAAGCTGAGCCTGGGCATCGCGCCGTTCTCGGGAATGGGGGCGGCGAAGATGCCGTCGCCGTGGCACCGGCTCGGCCTGATGGTCTGGCGCTTCGGCGGCCGCTTCTACAACTTCCGCGGCTTGCGCGCTTTCAAGAGCAAGTTCGAACCGCACTGGGAGCCGCGTTATCTCGCGGCCTCGGGCTCGGTCGGCGTGTTCGTCACGCTGGCGGATCTGTCATTGCTGGCTGGAGGTCGGCGCTCATGAGTTTGAAGAAGGGAATCGCGCGGGCGGCAGCCGCCTGCGCGGGAATGATGCTGGCCGGCGCCGCGTGCGCCACGCAGCCGGCCGCCGTGAAAGCCGAAACCGTGTCGGGCGGCCGTTATGGGCCCGTTACCGTGACCAAACCGAGCGGGCCCCTGCGCGGATTCGTCGTGCTGTTCTCGCGTGAGGCCGGCTGGAATGCCGCCGATCAGCAGGCGGCCGACGCGCTCGCGAAAGCCGGTGCGATGACGGTCGGCGTCGATACCGAGCGCTACGCGATGAATCTCGCCGCGAAGCAGGAGACCTGCCACCACCTCGACGGCGACGCCGAGGCGGTCAGCCATCAGCTCGAACGTCTCGCGCAGTCGTCGCGTTATTTCACACCGATCGTCGCGGGCGTGGGCCAGGGCGGCGCGATCGCGAAGCAGATCCTGTCGATGGCGCCGGAGAACACGATCGCCGGCGTCGTGTCGGTCGCCCCGGCCGCAAAGCTCGATCCGCGCTTCAAGCCGTGCCCGCCCGATCCGACGATCGTGCGCCGCGCGATGCCGGGCTTCGTCGAAACGGCGGCCGCGGGCGACAACACGAAGCTGGTCTCGCTCGTCACGTCGCACCTGCGCGACAGCGGCAGCGGCGATGAACTCGACGTGTCGGATCTGCCGCTCGTCGAACTGCCGGCCAAGGGCGGCAGCGACCGGCTGGCGATCGTGATCTCGGGCGACGGCGGCTGGCGCGATCTCGACAAGACGATCGCCGAGGCGCTGCAGCGCGACGGCGTGTCGGTGGTCGGCATCGACAGCCTGCGTTATTTCTGGAGCGAGAAGCCGCCCGCGCAAGTGAGCCGCGATCTCGCACGCGTGATGCGCACGTACATGGCGCGCTGGCATGCAAGCCGCGTGGCGCTGGTCGGCTACTCGTTCGGCGCCGACGTGATGCCGTTCGCGTACAACCGGCTGCCGGCCGACCTGCGCGACAAGGTCGCGGTGATGTCGCTGCTCGGCTTTGCGCCGTCCGCCGATTTCCAGATCCGCGTGACGGGCTGGCTCGGAATGCCCGCGAGCGACAAGGCGCTGAAGGTCGCGCCGGAAATCGCGAAGGTGCCGCCGCAGCTCGTGCAGTGCTTCTACGGCGCGGAAGAGAAGGACACGATGTGCCCGGCGCTCGCGAACACGGGCGCCGACGTGATCAAGACGCAGGGCGATCACCACTTCGGCCGTGACTACATCGCGCTCGAGAAGAAGATTCTCGGCGGGTTCGGCAAGCCGGTGGCGGCGCGCTGAACGCTGGCGCCCGCGTTGCCGCCGGCACCGGCCGGAATCCTGCCGGTTCATCGTACGGGCGGCCAGCGTGCCGCCCGTTTCATTTTCCGGCCGCTGCCGCCGTCGCCGCTGTCGCCGCCGTGTCGTGCGGCGGCGTGGCCGTTCTCGCGTCGCGCTGATAAAAGCCCGGGAACCGGTCGAGTTGCCGCCGTGCGGCCGCGATTTCGGTGTCGTCGGCGAGCACCGCGCTCGAAAACCCCGTGCGTTCCATCAGCAGCAACTGGTCGACCAGCACCTCGCCGGTCGCGCGCAGGTCGCCGGCGAAGCCGAAGCGCTTGCGCAGCAGGTACGCCTGGCTGTACGCGCGTCCGTCCGTGAACGACGGAAACTGCAGGTCGATGCGGGCGGCTTGCGCGATTTGCGCGGCGAGCGGCGCCAGTTCCTCGTCGTTGCCGATCGTCAGCGTCGCGTCGTCGTGCGGCTGCGTGTCTTCGGCGTGGTCGGCCGGCGTCAGCAGGTGGATGCGTGCGTGTGCGATGGAGGTTTCCTGGTTCATGCGTGCTCCGCCCGGTGGCGCGCGTCGTTCGCGGCGGCCTTGAAGGGTTCCGCGCCGATGCGGCGCACGGTGTCGATGAATCGTTCGCTGCGGCCGTTCGTGTCGATCCGCGCGTCGAGGTACGCGCCGACGATCGCATCGACGACATCGACGATCTCGTCCGCCGAGAACGACGGACCGATCACCTTGCCCGGCCGCGCTGGGCCGCTCGCGGCGGAGCCGTCCGACCCGCCGAGCGTCACCTGGTACCACTCCGCGCCGTCCTTGTCGACGCCGAGGATGCCGAGGTGGCCGCTGTGATGATGGCCGCACGAATTGATGCAGCCGCTGATGTGCAGGTCGAGGTCGCCGATGTCGTGCAGCAGGTCGAGATCCTGGAAGCGCTCGGTGATCGCGTCGGCGATCGGGATCGAGCGCGCGTTCGCGAGCGCGCAGAAATCGCCGCCCGGGCACGCGATCATGTCGGTCAGCAGCCCGACGTTCGCGCTTGCCAGCCCGATCGCGCGGGCGTTTTCCCACAGCAGGAACAGATCGTTGACATGCACCCACGGCAGCACGACGTTCTGCGTGTGCGTGACGCGCGCCTCGCCAGCCGAGAAGCGGTCGGCGAGATCGGCGAGCGCGTCGAGCTGGTCCGGCGAGGCGTCGCCCGGGGCCTGCAGGCGGCGCTTGAACGACAACGTGACGATGCGCAGCGCCGGATCGCGATGCGCGGCGACATTGCGGGCGAGCCAGCGCGCGAACGCCGGATGACGGGCCGCCTGTGCGGATACGCGTGCCTGCGCGCCGGCGAGGTCGAGCGTGCGGGGCTTGAGCCGCGGCGGGACGAACGACGCGGCCACGCGATCGAATTCGGCCTGCGGGATCGTGTGCGGGCCGCCGTCGAGGACGACGATCTGGCGGAACTCTTCCTCGACGTCGTCGATGTAGCGCTGCCCCTCGGTCTTCACGAGGATCTTGATGCGGGCCTTGTACTTGTTGTCGCGGCGCCCGTAGCGGTTGTACACGCGGACGATCGCCTCGATGTAGTTCATCACGTGTTGCCAAGGCAGGAACGCGCGCAGCAGCGTCGCGATCATCGGCGTGCGGCCCATTCCGCCGCCGACACTGACGCGAAAGCCGAGTTCGCCCGCGTCGTCGCGCACGAGCTGCAACCCGACGTCGTGCCAGTCGGTTGCCGCGCGGTCTTCGGTCGCACCGGTGATCGCGATCTTGAACTTGCGCGGCAGGAACGCGAATTCGGGATGCAGCGTCGTCCACTGGCGCATCACTTCGGCGAACGGGCGCGGATCGGCGATCTCGTCCGGCGCGACGCCCGCGCGCTCGTCGCACGAGATGTTGCGGATGCAGTTGCCGCTCGTCTGGATGCCGTGCATGTCGACGGTCGCGAGCAGGTCCATCACGTCGGCCGCCTTCGCGAGCGGAATCCAGTTGAACTGCACGTTGGTGCGTGTCGTGAAGTGCGCGCTGCGGGTCGGCAGGCGCAACGTGCCGAGCAGCGCCTGCGCGTCGCATGCGGCGCGGTAGGTGGCGTCGTCGGGCACGTCGTAGTCGCGCGCGATTCGCGCCAGCACGCGGAGCTGCGCACTCGACAGCTCGCCGTACGGCACGGCGACGCGCAGCATCGGCGCGTGGCGTTGCACATACCAGCCGTTCTGCAGCCGCAGCGGCCGGAACGCGTCTTCGCTCAGCGTGCCGTGCTGCCAGCGCTCGAGCTGGTCGCGGAACTGGGCGGCGCGGCTGTGCACGAGCGCCCGGTCGAAATCGGTATATCGGTACATGACGTGATACGCGAGAAGCGCCGCGGCGCGGATTGCGCGCGGCTCGGACAGGCGTTGCGACGGATGTCAGGCAACGGGAGACAGCGTAGGGAACGCGGTGCGGCGGGACAAGCAGCAGAACGGGACGAAAAAGGCGCAGCAGATGGCGGGCGACACGCAGGCGCCGGCGCGGGAGACCGGGCATGCGGCCATGCCCGCGGCGCGATCAAACGCTGGCGTCGACGACGAGCGCCGGATCGAGCGCGCGGATGCGCTGGTCGATGAAGTAGCCGCCGCCTTCCTGATAGCGCAGGAACAAGCGGCCGCACGAGCGGCAGCGGCTGACGCTGCAGCGGTTGTACGGGAAATGGCGCAGGGCGATCGGTGCGTCGTCCGACGCGTAGCGCGTGCCGGCCGGGTGATGCTCCGCATAGGTCGGCTCGGCGTCGCCGGGCGGCACGAGCGTGGCGATTTCGGTCAGTTGCGCATCCTGCAGCGACAGCGGCAGGGTCGTCCATCCGGCGAGCGACGTCTTCGTGCACGTGCACGATTGCGTGACGTGCTCCGCTTCGGCCGTCAGTTTCAACAGGGCGGCGTGATCGAGGTAAGGCAGTTGGCTCATGGGAGATCGTGAAGGTGCGGCGGGATCCGCAATGTAACCCGCGCGCGGATTGCCTGCATGGCCGCGATGCGCGCGGCATGCACCGCGCGTACCGTGAACGATCAGCCTGCCTTGCGGACCGGCGGCTGCGCGACCAGTTCGCCGAGCACGCGGATCGCACGTTCGATGTCGCGGCTCCACGGATGGCCGAAGTTCACGCGCACGCAGCGCTCGAAGCCGTGCGCGGCCGAAAACAGCGGTCCCGGCGCGACGCTGATGCCGCGAGCGATCGCCTGGCGGTGCAACTCCATCGCGTCGATCGCGTCGGGAAACGCGAGCCACAGGAAGTATCCGCCGTCGGGCCGCACCCATTCGACGCCGGGCGGCAGCCAGCGCCGCAACGCGTCGTCCATCCGGTCGAGCTGAGCGTGCAGCGCGCCGCGCAGCTTGCGCAGGTGGCGGTCGTAGCCGCCGTGCTCGAGATAGTTCGCGATGCCGGCCTGCGCGGGAATGCTGGCCGACAGCGTCGTCATCAGCTTGAGCCGCTGCACCTTCTCGGCGAAGCGGCCGGCGGCGGCCCAGCCGATCCGGTAGCCGGGCGCGAGGGTCTTCGAGAACGAGCTGCAGTGCATCACCAGGCCGTGTCGATCGAACGCGCGCGCGGGCAGCGGATAGTCGGGGCCGAAATGCAGCTCGCCGTACACGTCGTCCTCGATCAGCGGCACCTCGCGCGCCGCGAGCAGGTCGACGAGCGCACGCTTCTTTTCGGCGGACAGCGTGACGCCGGTCGGATTCTGGAAATTGGTCATGAACCAGCACGCGCGGATGGCGTGCCGGTCGAGCGCGTTTGCCAGCGCATCGAGATCGAGGCCCGTATGCGGATCGACGGGAATCTCGACCGCGCGCAGGTCGAGCCGTTCGATCGCCTGCAGCGCCGCATAGAAACCGGGCGCTTCGACCGCCACGACGTCGCCGGGCCGCGTCACGGCCATCAGGCACAGGTTCAGCGCCTCGAGCGCGCCGTTCGTGACGACGATCTCGTCGATCGGCTGCGAGATGCCGGTGGCGAGATAGCGGCGCGCGATCTGCTGGCGCAGCGCCTCGTTGCCGGGCGGCAGGTCGACGACCGTGCTCCACGGGCTCACGAGCCGCGTGGCCTGCGCGAGCGACTTCGCCAGGCGCGGCAGCGGAAACAGCTGCGGCGCGGGGAACGCGGAACCGAGCGGCACGATGCCGGGCTGCGTGGCCGCGTCGAGGACGGAGAACACGAGGCTGCTGATGTCGACCTTGCGCGTGGCGCCGGCGCGGCTCGCGCGGCGCTTCGCGGCGGGGTTCGCCGCCGGCGTGGCGCCCGGCGCGACGTAATAGCCCGAGCGTTCGCGTGCACGGATCAAGCCCCACTGTTCGAGCAGGTAATACGCGCGAAACACCGTCGACTGGCTCACGCCGTGCTGCGCGATGATCTGCCGCAGCGACGGCAGGCGCGTGCCGACGGCAAGGTTGCCGTTGCGGATGTCGTCGGCGATCGTATGGGCGAGGGTTTCGTAGCGTTTCATCGGCGTGGGCGGGGCGCGCCGTCGCCGCGCGCGGGCCGGAGTGGCGCCGCGCCGGCGGGCGCGGGTCATTGTCCGACGGGCGGCCCGAAAAGGAAAGCGCGGGGCACCGGCCGCGCGTTCCGGCAGTGTCAGGCCGCGTTCGGCGCCGCATTCCGCCCGTTCGCACGGCCGCGCAGCGGCGGCAGCGGCTCGACCTTGCCGACGATGAACAGGTACGACAGCGCGCCGACCACGCACAGCGCGCCGGCTGCCGCGAGCGGCACGACGAACGAGCCCTTGGTGATCGACAGCATCACGCCCGTGAAGGTCGTGATGAAGATTCCCGCGAGATTGCCCGCGAAGTTCTGGATGCCGCCGATCGACGCGACGTGCGCGGGCGTCGGCGCGATTTCGCCGACGAGCGTCCACACGTTGGCGCCGGCGAACGACAGGCTGGCATACGCGAGGGCGAACAGTCCGAGGCACGCCCACGTGTTTTCGACGAGCGCGGACAGGGCGATCGACGACGACAGCAGCATCCCGAGCACGAGGCAGGTCTTGCGCGCGGCGGTGGCGCTCCAGCCGCGGCGAAACAGGCTGTCCGACACGTAGCCGCCGAGCCAGCCGCCGGGAATCGCGAGCAGCGCGGGCAGCATGCCCCACGTGCCGAGCGACGCGAGCGAGAAGCCGCGCGACTGCAGCAGGTAGCTCGGGAACCACGTGATGAAGAAGTAGATCGCGAAGTTCAGGCAGAACAGGCCGATCATCATCCCCCACACGGTGCGATAGCGGAACAGGTCGAGCCACGATACGGTCGGGCCATCGGTTGCGGCCGCAACGGCCGGTGTGCCGCGTTGCGCGAGCAGCGCATCGACGGCATCGGGTGCGATCGCGCGGTAGCGTTCGGGGTCGCGATAGACGAACCACCAGGCGAGTGCCCACACGATGCCGATGCCGCCCGTGATCACGAACGACCCGCGCCAGCCGACGATCGAGATCAGCCACGCGACGAGCGGCAGCGACAGCGCGGAGCCGACACGCGAGCCGCTGTCGAAGATGCTGCTCGCGAGCCCGCGCTCGCTGCGCGGGAACCAGTTGAACGCGACCTTCGCGAACGACGGGATCGCGGCCGCTTCGCCGACGCCGAGCATCAGCCGTACGCCCACGAGTTGCGCGAGGCCGCGCGCGGCCCCCGTCGCGACGGTGAACACCGACCACCAGCCGACGGCCAGCGCGAGGCTCACGCGCACGCCGACCTTGTCGATGAACCAGCCGGCCGGCAGTTGAAGGAACGCATAGGTCCAGAAGAACGCACTCAGCACGAGCCCCATGCCGACCGCGTCGAGGCCGAGGTCGGCGCGGATGCTGGGCGCGGCGATCGCGAGGTTCGCGCGGTCGATGAAGTTGATGACGTTGGCCAGGAAGCACATCAGGATCATGGCCCATCGGATGCGTGGCATGCGGTGTCTCCGTGCGGAATGTCGTGACGGGCGGCCGGCGATCCGCTGCGCCGGCTGCCTCGATGGGCGGATTACCTCGACGCGTGCGGCGTGCGGTCGAACTTCGCGAGCGCTTCCCACAGGCCGTTCAGGTAGACCGCGCCGAGCGCCCGGTCGTACAGGCCGTAGCCGGGCTTGCCCGTTTCGCCCCAGATCATGCGGCCGTGGTCGGGGCGCACGTAGCCGGTGAAGCCGGTGTCGTGATACGCCTTCACGATCGCGGCGATGTCGAGCGAGCCGCAGCGCGACAGGTGCGCGGTTTCCTCGAAATCGCCGTTCGCGTCGACCTTCACGTTGCGGATGTGTGCGAAGTGGATGCGGCCCATCGCGCCGAACTCGCGCACCAGCGCCTCGACGTCGTTCTGCGGGCCCGCGCCGAGCGAACCCGAGCACAGCGTCAGCCCGTTCGCGGGCGTGTCGACGATGCGCAGGATCCGCGCGAGATCGTCGCGGTTCTTCACGATGCGCGGCAGCCCGAAGATCGGGCGCGGCGGATCGTCCGGGTGGATCGCCATCTTCACGCCGGCTTCCTCGGCAACAGGGATGATCGCCTTCAGGAAGTACTCGAGGTTCGCCCACAGCGCGGCTTCGTCGACGTCGCGATAGTCGGCGAGCAGGGCCTGCAGCTGTTCGGGCCGGTAGCTCGAATCCCAGCCGGGCAGCGCGATGCCGTCGTTCGGATCGATCCGGTCGACCGCGTCGGTGCTGAATGCGAGGCAGGTCGAGCCGTCGGCGAGCGTCTTCGACAGCTCGGTGCGCGTCCAGTCGAACACGGGCATGAAGTTGTAGCAGACGACTCGGATGCCGGCCGCGCCGAGATGGCGGATCGTCTGCCGGTAGTGGTCGATCAGACGATCGCGCCCCGGCTTGCCGAGCTTGATGTCCTCGTGCACGGGCACCGATTCGACGACTTCGAACCGCAGGCCGGCGCGCTCGATCGTTGCTTTCAGCGTTTCGATCTTGTGCGCGGGCCAGACTTCGCCCACCGGTTCGTCGTAGATCGCGGACACGATATGCGTGACGCCCGGGATCTGGCGGATGTATTGCAGCGAGACCGGATCGGACTCGCCGTACCAACGGAAAGACATCTTCACTGGAGCGGCTCCTGGCTGGCGGTTCATGCACGGACGACCGGGCCGCAGCGTGCGGCCCGGTGCCGGTGAGCGGATTATGATTGGTATGCCAGTTAGGTGGGATAGTGGTTTACCAGTTGTGAGGATATCGCAAGGATGACAGACAGCATCCGCGATTGCGCGGCAGGACGGGCCGACAAGCCGAATCAGGTGCGGGTTGAAATTGGTGTACCATTTTGAGGATCCGGTGCCGCGACGGCGCCGGCCAGCCTGTTGCGAGCCTTTCGATGACCGATCTTTCCAGCCTGCCCGCCAGCCGCGACACCGATGCCGCGGACCGCTCCTATATCGGTCTTGCGCGGCAGATTCACGCGATGGTGGCCGCCGGCGCGTTCGAAGCCGGCGCGCGGTTGCCGTCGGAGCGCAGTCTGGCCGACCAGTTCGGCGTGAGTCGCACGCAGGTGCGCGAGGCGATCATCGCGCTCGAGGTGCAGGGGATCGTCGAAGTGCGGATCGGCTCCGGCATCTACGTGTCCGCGGCCGACGCCGCACGGCCGGTGACGTTCGAGGTGCCGCGCGGCCCGGGGCCGATCGAGACGCTGCGCGCGCGCGGGCTGATCGAAGCGGAAGTCGCGGCGCTCGCGGCGACCGAACGCAAGGACGCCGATCTCGACCGCCTGTTTCTCTCGCTGACGACGATGCGCGAGCAGATGGCCGACAAGGCCGCGTACGACGCGGCCGACCGCCAGTTTCATCTGCGGATTGCGGAGTCGACCGGCAATACGGTGCTGCTGCACATGGTCACGGCGATGTGGGACTGCGCGCGCAGCGATCCGCTGTGGGACAAGATCGAGGAGCACTTTCACTCGACCGCGCTGCGCGAGGCGTCGCAGGAGGATCACCAGCGGATCTTCGCGGCGATCATGGCGCGAGACGCGACAGGTGCGCGCGACGCGATGCGTGCACACCTGTCGCGCGTGATCGCGGAGTTCACGCAGGCCTGGCGCTGACGCGGGTTTCCGCGGCGCGACGCGGGCCGCTGTAGCCGCGCCGCATGCCGCATGCCGCCGCCGTCGCCGGTGCCGGCGAACATGCGCGCCGCGTACGGCTTCTTCCAATTGCGCGACCGTCCGATTTATGGTCTCGTTGCGGGATATCGCATCGACTCGAAAAAGGACAGTCGAATGCAGCCGGGCGATTCACGCGGGGTCCGATTGATCAGGGGAATCGGTGCACGCAAGCGTGCACGCGGCGCCGTGCGCAGCCTGCTCATCATATTGACGATAGGCTTTCTGGCACCCGTCGTGCCGGCGTTCTCCGCCTCTCCCGAAACCGTCAACGACAACGTGCTGCGCGTGCTCGCGTGGCCCGGCTATGCGGACAGCGACATCGTCGGCGCGTTCGAGGCGCAGTTTCGCGCGCGCGTCGAAGTGACGTTCGTCGACTCCGACGAAGCGTTGTGGTCGCGGATGCACAGCGCGTCGCCGCCGCCGTACGACGTGCTGGCCGCGAATACGGCCGAGATCCAGCGTTATGCGCGCGAACGCCTGCTCGCGCCGATCGACCTGCAGCGCATTCCGAACCGGCGGCGCCAGTTGCCGAACTTCCAGCAGGTCGCGACGATCGGCGGGCTCGTGCAGGACGGCACGACCTACGCGATCCCGTTCACGTATTCGTCGATGGGGCTGATCTACGACCGCAAGCAGGTGCCGGCCGCGCCGCGCTCGATGCGCGAGCTGTGGAATCCGCGCTACCGCGGCAAGGTGCTCGACTTCAACAGCGCGCAGCACAATTTCTCGTTCGCCGCGCTCGCGCTCGGCTATTCCGATCCGTTCCGGCTGTCGTCCGCGCAGACGCTCGCGGTCGCGCGCAAGCTGATCGACCTGCGCCGCAACCTGCTGACGTATTACACGCTGCCCGAGGAGGCGACCGCGCTGTTCGTCCAGCATCGCGCGGCACTGATGTTCGGCAACTACGGCACGCAGCAGGTCGAACTGCTGCGGCGCGCGGGCGCGGACGTCGGCTACGTGATCCCGGAAGAAGGCGCGCTCGCGTGGCTCGACTGCTGGGCCGTCACGCGCGGCGCGCAACGCCCCGGGTTGGCATTCGCGTGGATCAACTACATGCTCGAACCGGCGATCGGCGCGCTGCTGACCGAGCGCCAGGGGCTCGCGAATACGCTCGAGCCGCCGTCGGGGCTCGACACCGGGCACCAGCATCTCGTGTGGCTCCAGCCCGTCGAGAACATCGCCCGCCGCGAATCGTTGTGGAGCCGTATCGTGTCGGGCGACCGGCCGGAGCGGTTCGGAAAATGATCCGGCTCGGGCTCGTGTCGAAGCTGTCGGTGCTGTTCGCCTGCATCGGCGTGATCGCGTCCGGCACGACCGGCTACTACGCGTATCGCGCCAATCGCGCGATGCTCGTGCAGGAAGCGCAGCACAGCCTGCTGATGTCGACGCAACTGCTCGGGCAACGCTTCACGACCGCGCTGGCGGATGTTGCCGACGACGCGCTCGTGCTCGCGCAGTTGCCGTCGTCCGCGTTCGTCGCGGGTGACGACAAGCCGGACATCGCACGCCGCACGCGGCTCGAGCAGGTGTACCGGAGCTTCATGACAAATCATCCGGAGTACCTGCAGATCCGCCTGATCGCGAGCGGGCATTTCGGGATCGAACGTATCCGTGTCGCTCGCGATGCGAGCGGCATCGTCGTGCTGCCCGAAAGCGCCTTCCAGGAGAAAGGGCAGTTTTCCTACGTATTCGACACGCTCGCGATGGCGCCCGGTCACATCTACCTGTCACCGATCGTGATCAATCACGAGACGGGATCGCACGAGGCCGAGGGGCTGCCGATCCTGCGCGTGGGGACACCGGTGGTCGACATGTCCGGCCGCACGGTCGGCGCGCTCGTCGTCGACGTCGAATTGTCGCGCGTGTTCGACCGGCTCGAGCGCGACCTGCCGGAAGACTATGCGGTCTATCTCGCGAACGAGTGGGGTGATTTTCTCGTGCATCCCGATCCGGCGCAGACGTTCGGTTTCGACCGCGGCCGGCGCGTGCTGATGCAGGACCGTTTCACCGCCACCCGCGCGTTGTTCGACCACGCTCAAACGAACGTGACGCTCAATGGACTCGCGCAGCCCGACGAGGCGCCGGGCCAGATGTTCGCGTTCGCGCGCACGCCGTTCGGGCACGACGAGGGCAACCGCTTCGTCGTGCTCGGCATGGCGCGCCCGCTCGCGGACGTGCTGGCGCCAGCCGGCGTGCTCGGCGAGCGGATCGTCCGGATGGTGCTCGTGTCGAGCCTGCTGGCGGCGATCCTCGCGATCCTGTTCGCGCGTGCGATCACGCGGCCGCTGCAGACGCTGGCGCGTGCCGCGACCCACGTGTTCGACGATTCGGCCGCCGAGCGGCTGCCGACCGCGCGCGCCGACGAGATCGGCGTACTCGCGCGCTGTTTCGACAGCATGCGCGTCGAGATCCGCACGCAGGTCGCGATGCTGCGTGCGAAGCAGCAGGAACTCGCGCACCTCGCCGGCCACGACCCGCTGACCGCGCTGCCGAACCGCCTGCTGTTCATGGAGCATCTCGAAGCTGCGATCCGGCATGCGGCGGCGGTACGCGAAGGGCTGGCGGTGATGTTCGTCGATCTCGACCGCTTCAAGCAGATCAACGACCAGCACGGGCACTCGGCCGGCGATCGCACGCTCGTCGCGGTCGCGAAGCGGCTGAGCCGCGCGCTGCGCAGCGGCGACATGGTCGCGCGGCTCGGCGGCGACGAATTCATCGTGCTGATCGCGGACGTGCGTTCGCCGGCGGTGATCGGCGACGTCGCGGCGCGCATCCAGATCGTGATGGCCGAGGAGCTGGAGTTCGGCGATCGGCGCGTGGCGGTCGGTGCAAGTATCGGTGTCAGCGAGTATCCGGCCGACGGCGCGTCGGCCGAGGAACTGCTCGTCAAGGCCGATGCGGCGATGTACGCGGCGAAGGCGTGCCCGCAGTGCGTGTGCGTGCGCTATCAGGATCTGGTCCGAGGCGGCGTCGCGACGGACGCAGGCGACCGGGTCGCATCGGGCGGCAGCCGCTGACGATCGGGCGGCGAAACTGGCGCTGCAAACGCGACGAGCCCGTCAGGGACGGGCTCGTCGCATGGCCGCACTGCGCGCGATGCGCGCGGCGGCAGGCTTAGTGGCCGAAGTAGACCGAGTCGTGCGCGCTTTGCGGCTTCACGGCCGGTGCACCGCCCTGGACGGTCGCGGCCGGCTGTGCGCCGTAACCGCTGTTGTCGGCGCCGCGCACGCGGGCCTGGGCGGCCTGGATGTCGGCCGGGTAGTACGGGCTCGACAGGCCCGGCTTGTAGCCGGCTTGTTCGAGCTGGACCAGTTCGTTGCGCACCTGGGCGCGGGTCACGGTGCTTTGGGCGAATGCGCCGAACGAAGCGGACAGGGCGACAGCGGCAACGACTGCGGAAACGAGCGATTTCATGATGACCTCCGATGTTTATTGGCTTTCCGCGTTCGACACCATGTCGTAAGCGGTTGATTACATCGTAGGCGCCGGTCGACCTAGGGTAAACGTGAGTTTCAGCGAAAGATCGTTGCAGGCGAGGCAATAATTCCGCGAAAAATATCTTCCGTCCCCATTGTGTATTGCCGGGTGTGCAACGGAAAGGCGACCGGGGCGCGGCGTGGATGGCGCGTACGGGCGGGCGCCCGGCGGCAGCGGGAAGCGGGAACGGTGCGGGCAGGCTGCGGGGAGGCCGGCTCAGACGTCGTCGTCGATTTCCTTGCGCTCGCGGCGTTCCTCGTTGCCGCGGCGCGCGCGCAGGCGCTGCCGCGACAGGACGGCGATCACCTGCTGGGTCGGCGCGCCGGACGGGAGTTCGTTGCGGATGCGATCGGGCACCATCGGCAGGCCCGCACGCTGCCGGCGCAGCGCCTTGGCGATTGCCCGGCGGCATTCGTCGCCGTGGCAATCCCATTCATCGCGGATTCTCTGGCAATAACGGCATTGTTCCATCCGGACAGTCTACCCGGTCTTCGGGAACCGGGCTGGGCGCCGGGCGGAACGCGTCACGCGCCGGCGGCGGCGAGCGCCTCCGCGTGAGACTGGAAGCGGCGGTGTTCTTCCGGCGGAACGAGCGAGCCGCCGGTTGCCCAGATGACGTGCGTGGACGCGCGCATGTCGATCGCGTGGCGGCGCAGGTAGTCCCTGCCGGCCGCCGACCGGGCCAGCCAGCCCGGCCCGCCGACGGCGGCCGCGGCCGACGGTTCCAGTTCCACGCCCGTGGCGCGTTGAACCGCGCGCAACTGCGCGTAGAGCTGCGCGTCGCCGACCGTGAAGACGCCCGACAGTTGCGACGCCATCAGCGGGCTGACCAGATGCGACGCTTGCGCGACCGCCAGGCCGTCGGCCTCGGTCCGGTTGTCGAGCCCGATGTCGTAGACGGACACCGGCGTGCCCGCACCGGCAGCGAGCTGGACGAGCATGCACGGCGCCGCGACGGGCTCGGCGAAAAAGCAGTGCACGTGCTCGCCGAACAGCGCCTTGAGGCCATACGTGATGCCGCCTGGCGCGCCGCCGACCCCGCACGGCAGATGGACGAAGAGCGGATGCGCGGCGTCCACGCGGCGGCCCGATTCGGCGAGCTGCGCGGCCAGATGCCGGGCGCTCGCGGCGTAGCCGAGGAACAGCATCAGCGAGCCTTCGTCGTCGACGAAGTGGCAGCGCGGTTGAGCGCGCGCCTGCGATCGACCCGCGGCGACGGCCTGCGCGTAATCGCCGTCGTGCTCGACCACGCGGACGCCGCGTTGTCGCAGGCGCGCCTTCTTCCACGGCTTTGCGTCGGTCGACATGTGGACGACCGATTCGAACCCCAGCGCGGCGGCCATCACGCCGATACTCAGGCCGAGATTGCCGGTGCTGCCCACGACGACGGTATGGGTGGCGAACAACGCGCGGGCGGCGGCCGACGCGAGGATCCGCCGGTCGCCAGTGGGGGCGATCAACCCGTGTTCGATCGCGATCGACTCGGCGAGCGCGAGCACTTCATGAAAACCGCCGCGCGCCTTGATCGAACCGGCGACCGGCAATGCATCGTCGCGCTTGATGAACCAGGCGCCGTGCGCGTCGTCCGCGTGCGACAACGCGCGCCGCAAGGTGTCCGCCGGCATCAGCGGCGATTCGATCGTTCCCGCCGTGGCCGCGAGCTCGGGAAACAGCTCGGCCATCAGCGGCGCGCAGCGCGCCAGTCTCGCTTCGGCCGCAACGATGGCGTCGGGTGAGGGCGCGTCCTGCGGCAACGGCCGGCCGGCTTCGGGGTTCAGCCACAGCAGCGGTTGACGGGATTGCAGTCTGGCTAATAGATCGTCGGGTTGAGGTGTCGCGGTCACGGGGCGGCCTTGCGTTCGTTGAGCGAGATTCAGAGCTGGAATGCTACGATTCAAGGCGACCGCGCAAAAGCGCCGATTTCTAATCAATGCATTAGCTGGACTTATACACATGCGACTGGACGGTTCGATCCTCGGTGCGTTGCACTGCTTTGAAACGGCCGGCCGGCTGTTGAGCTTCACGAAGACGGCGCAGGCGTTCAACCTCACGCAAAGCGCCGTGAGCCAGCAGATCCGGAATCTGGAGGACCGGCTGGGTTATCCGCTGTTCGTGCGACAGGCGCGCGGGTTGAGGCTGACGGAGAAGGGCGCGATTCTGCTCGGGACGATGTCGAGTGCGTTCGGCGATATCCAGCGCACGCTTCAGGCGCTCGGCATGTCGGACGCGCCGCTGCGGGTCAGTTGCCTGCCATCGCTGGCATTGCAGTGGTTGATGCCGCGCCTGACCGCGTTTCACCGGCAACAGCCGAACGTGTCGGTGCGTGTGCAGGCCGAGTTCCAGGTGCTGGATCGCGAGGCGATGGAGACCGGCGACATCGACGTGGCCGTGCGCTACGACCCGGTGCAATACGGTCGACTGCATGCCGAGGTGATGCTCGACGAAATCCTGTTCCCGGTCGCCACGCCGGCGTATCTGGCGCGGCATCCGGCGTTCGCCAGCGGCGAGTCGCCGGCCGGCGTCGTGTTGCTGCACGATGCCGCACCGTGGGTCGGCGCTTCCGAGTTCGTCGAGTGGCGTACATGGCTGGAGGCCGTCCGGCCGGCGTGGCTCCGGCATCTGGATGGGCCGCAGTTCAATTTTTCCAGCCTGGCGATCACGGCCGCGTTGAACCATCAGGGGGTCGCGATGGGGCGCGCGGCGCTCGTGCACGACGAGCTCGCGAGCGGACGGCTCGTCGATGTGTTCGGCGTGCATGTGCGTGCGCCGGCGCGCTACATGCTGCTGTCACGCAACCCGGACGATCCGCGTACCGCCGCGTTTTCGGACTGGCTCAAGGCCGAATGCGTGCGTTTCGGCGAGGCCCGGTCGAGCGTGTCGCCGAAGACGGGGCGGCTTGCATGAACGATGCCGCCGGATAACTCGATCGGAGTGCGAAGAAATCGACGGTGGTATTGCTGAAAATGACGGTTTCCCGTCCGGCGGCATACGGATGGCTTGCGCATGGACGGGCCCGGTTATCTTATCCGAGCGACCAGATGCCCCAGATCGCGATCAACAGGCCGAGGCCCAACCCGCAGCCCAGCAACACATAGGTTTCCATTTCGTGCCTCTGAAAACGTGGCGGCGCGGATGTCGGCATCGGCGCGCGTACAGCACAGTCGGCAGCGTATCGTCGGCATTGACGGTGGGGGCGATACGCCGGGTCCGCGAATACTACGCCTTGCAGCTTTCAGAACGCATGCGCGATCGATGACGGCGCGCCGCCCGCTATTGCCGGACCGCGCGCGCGTGGTCGCCCTGGGCGACAGGCGAGCCGGGCCGGAACACGCCCGATTTCCAGATCATCTGCGAGGCCGCGACGAGCACGAACAGCAGGACGACCATCCGGAAGATCTTCGGCGACATCTTGTCCCGCAGCGGGCGAACCAGCCACATGCCGGCGATGGCCGGCAGGCTGGCCGCCGCCGAGATCGCCAGGTCGGCGCCGCTCGCATGCGCGGCGCCGCTGAACGTCGTGATCAGCGTGACGATCGACACCACGAGGATGATCGCGATCTGCTTCGTGAACACGCGCCCGGTCGCGCCGGCCGAGATCAGGTAGGTCGCGAGCAGCGGCCCCGGAACCGACGCGATGCTTTCCATCAGCGCGGCGCCAAAGCCGAGCGCGAACCCGACGGGTTTTTGCCACGCTTCCGGCAGGTTGAGTTTCGGCGCGGCGAGCATCAGCGCCGCGGCCACGATCAGCAGCGCACCGGATGCCGCCTGCGCGTGTCCCGGATTGAGCGACAGCAGGATCGCGACGCCGACGATATTGCCGATCACGGTGCCTGCGATCGGCGCGGCGATTTTCCTGGCCGTCGCGAGTACCTGGCCGCCTTCCAGCGCCTGCGGAATGTTGCCGAGGATGATCGGCATCGACAGCAGCAGCACCGCCTGCCGGATCGGCAGGAACTGGCTGAGGATCGGCATCGCGATCAGCGGCACGCCGATTCCCGTGATGCCCTTGGCCATCCCGCCCAGCAGCAACGCAACGGCGATGCCGGCCAGGTCGAGCACGGACAGCGCCTGCAGGCTGGAAACCAGTACACCTTCAGTCAGATTGAAATGAATCATGGCGTGGCATGTCGGGGCCGATCCGGCAGGTCGCGCCGGCGAGCATGAGCAACGCGGCGGCGTGGTTCAACCGGGCTAATCGACTGCCGGCCGGTGCGCATGCAAGGGCACGGCGAGTCGCGCGGACATCTTACCCGAGCGCTGCCGGCGATGTCCGGCTCGACCGCGGCGTGGCGCGGGCACGGTGTTCCGTACGATGGACGCGATTCAATATAATTCATGAGGAATTGCCGCTTCATGCAGCAAGTACATGTCATGGAAACAAGGAAATCCGATGACGCTAGCCCAGTTGCAGGCCCTGGCGGCCGTAGTCGAACTCGGGTCGCTCACGGCCGCTGCGGACCGGCTCAGCCGCAGCCAGTCCGCGATCAGTCATGCGCTGACCGAGCTGGAGGATCTCACGCAGGTCAAGCTGCTCTGGCGTGACCGGCAGCCGGTCGTCCTGACGGCGGCGGGCGAACGCCTGTGGCCCTACGTCCAGCGCGTCGTCCGTGAAGCGCAGGTACTGCGCCAGCAGTTCAGCCTGTCGCGCGGCAAGCTCGAGGGGCGGCTGGTGGTCGCGTCGCTGCCCAGCGTCTCGCTGGCGTTCGTCGTCCCCGCGCTCGAGGCGTTGAAGGGCCTGCACGAAGGCGTATCGGCGGTGCTGCTCGAAGGCACGGACAGCGAAGTCGAGGGATGGATCGACGACGGGACCGCCGACGTCGGCGTGGTGGCCGGCACGAAGACGTTCGCGCACAACCTGCCGCTGCTCGACGAGGATTTCGTCGCGGTGGCGGCGGACGGCATGTTCGCCGGCCGCAAGCGCGTGTCGGCCAGGCAGTTGTCCGCGGCGCCGTTCATTTTTTCGAAGGCCGGATGCGGGCCGCTGATCGCGGATTACTTCGCGCGCGGCGGCGCGCCGCTGCGGGCCGCGTTCAACGTGGTCGAGATGCGCACCATTCTGTCGATGGCGGAGGCCGGCATGGGCGTATCGATCGTGCCGCGCATCACGCTCACGTACACGCCGTTCGGCGGCCGCGTGCTGGAACTGTCGCCGCGGCTGCATCGTTCCGTGCGGCTGGCCTGGAATACGGCCGGCAACGCGGTAACCGATGAATTCGTGAAACTCGTCGACGCACAACGTGCGAAGGCAGGGAAGGCGATCCACGCACGCGCGAAAAAGGGCAGGTAGCGCGCAGCCGGTGCGATGAACGACGCTCATGGGCGACGTGCAGTTTATTCATGCCGATGATTGCCGGAATGCAATACATTGATCGGACCTCGTCATCGTTGCGCCGAAGGAGATTGCCGTGCCGGCCTTGCCCACCCTGTTTGCATTCGGACTCGTGTCGCTCGGCATGGTGCTGACGCCCGGACCGAACATGATCTACCTGGTGTCGCGCTCGATCTGCCAGGGCCGCCGCGCCGGGCTCGTGTCGCTCGGCGGCGTCGCGCTGGGGTTCGTGTTCTACATGCTGTGCGCGGCGTTGGGCGTCACCGCGCTGGTGATGACCGTGCCGTCCGCATACGACGCGCTGCGCTTCGCCGGCGCGCTGTATCTGGCGTACCTGGCGTGGCAGGCACTGAAACCCGGTGGCCGCTCCGCGTTCCAGGTCCGGCAATTGCCGCACGACAGCCGCGTCAGGCTGTTCGCGATGGGTTTCGTCACGAACCTGGCGAACCCGAAGATCGCGGTGATGTATCTGTCGCTGTTGCCGCAGTTCATGTCGCCGGGCCACGGCAGCGTGCTCGCGCAATCGCTGGTGCTGGGCTGCGTGCAGATCGCGGTGAGCGTCAGCGTGAACGCGCTGATCGCGTGCATGGCCGGTTTGATCGCGGGCTTTCTCGCGGGGCGGCCGCTCTGGGCGTCGGCCCAGCGCTGGTTGATGGGTACCGTGCTGGCCGGACTCGCCGTGCGGATCGCGCTGGAGTCGCGAAGCTAGCGCGCGAAGGCGGGCGCTTGGGGAACGGCCGGCTGCCGGCCGGCCTTGCGCCGATCGCGCCGGGCAGCATCAACCGTGGCAATTGCCTTCGGCCTTCTTGCCGACCCGAACGGGCATGGCCTTGTCGTTGCGTCGGCTGCGCGTCGAGAGCCAGCACAGGATCGATCCGCCGCACACCATCAACGCGCCTTGCCAGAATTCGACCGACAGCGGCGCATGCAGCAGCGTCGCGGCGAGCGCGGCGGCGAGCACCGGCGTGAAGTACGACGCACCGACGATGACCGTCACGTTGCCATGCATGATGCCGGTGTTCCAGGCCGCATAGCCGAACCCCAGCGCCGACGCTGCCAGCACGAGATACAGGACCGCGTGAAAGCTGAACGTCATGCCGCCGCCGCCTTCGATCGCGAACTTGATCCAGAGCACCGCGGCGACCAGCATGAAGAACGGCGTGACGCCGTTCTTGCCGTCGGCGAGGCGCGCCGTCACCGTGCAATAGGCTGCCCAGATCAGCGCGCCGACGAATGCGAGGCCGTAGCTCAGCGGATTGTCCGCGACGTTGCGCAGCATGCCGGCCGGATCGAGGCCGCGGTCGCCGCCGAGCACCCAGCAGATGCCGAGCATCGACAGCAGGACACCCGGCACGACCAGCAGGTTCGCGCGCTGCTTGTTGAATACGATGGCGGCGACCAGCGTGAGGCTCGGCCACAGATAGTTGACCATCGCGACTTCGATCGCCTGCTGCCCGTTGCTGGCATAGCCGATCGACAGCGCGAGGCACAGCTCGTATGACACGAACAGCAGGCCGCCCCAGCGCAGATAGCTTTTCGGGAACCTGCTCAGGTCGGGGAAGCCGATTGAAAACACCAGTAGCACGGACGCCACCGTATAGATCATCGCGGCGCCGCCGGTCGCGCCGAGGCTTTCGCTGACGCCGCGAACGAGCGCGACCACCGAGGCCCATAACAATACCGCGCCGAGCCCGGCGAGCGTTGCCCTGTTCTTGCGTTTCATGCGTCCTGCCTGTTTCAACATGCCAATTCGATTTCGGATGATACGAGGCCGCTCGCGCGCGCCGTCATCGCGCGCGGCGATGCAATGGGGGTGATTTCGACGGAACCGCGCATTTTAACGGGGCGATGCCGTTGCGGCGATGCAGCCGGACTGGCGTGTACGGCCGATTCGGGTGCGCGAGTCGATCACGCGTCGTCGATACGCCATGCGGCGCCGATCGCCGACAACGCGCGCCCGATCGAGTCGAGCATCGCCTCCCGTGTCGGCCCGAGCGTCGTGACGAGGAAGAATCCCTCTTCGCCGGTCGTCAGGCCGATCAGCGGCCAGCCGGCGGTGTCGTCCCGAACCTCGAGCCGTTGTCGATTGCGATCGATGTCGATGCCGCGATGCGCTTGCCGCAGCGCATTCGCGATGGCATCGAATGCGTTGGCCGACGGGATCGTGTGGATGCGGTATTCGAAACTCATCTTCGTGGGCCGGGGGGCGAGCCGCGCAGTCTAACCCGTGCCGCAGCATCCCGTCCCTCGATGGCCGTGCAACCGGCGCCCGCCGCAGCGGGCGCCCGCACGATCACCGTTCGTGCCGCTTCTTGCTCAGTTCGATCGTTTCGAACAGTTCGTACTGCGCGCTCGGGTGCTGGTCGGCGCCCGGCGCGTGGTAGTAGCTCATCGTGATCGTCGTGTGGCCGCCCGGCTTGCCCGGGTCATGGTCGAACACGGCGATCCCGTAGCCGGTGCCCGTGTCGCGGCGCGCGGACCAGATCGCATCCTCGAGCGCATCGGCCGGCTGGCGCACGAACGTGTTCGGCGCGGTGCCCGGCACCGGCCGGTTCGGCTTCGTGAACACCTTCGCACGCGCAAAGCCGGTCGACGGATTCTCGCCGTACACGTCGAGCGGCGCGCTGGTGCCGCCGCCGCCGAGGATCAGGTGGATCGTGCCGTGGCTCGTGTCGAACCGGGTGCGGTCCGGGTCGTTCGAGCCGACCGGACGCGGCTGCAGCGTCTCGACCACTTCGCCGGTGGTCGCGTCGACGCCCGCGCGGTGATTGCAGCCGCGCACCGGGTAGCTGCGCTCGTAGTCGTGATCGTGGCCGCACAGCACGAGATCGACGCCGTAGCGGTCGAACAGCGGCAGCCACGCTTCGCGAATGCCCTTGTCCGAACCGTTGCCCGTTTTCGACGAACTGAGCGCGTCCTGGTGCATCTGCACGACGATCCAGTCGATGTCGTCGTCATGCGCGGCATGACGCAGCGTGCGTTCGAGCCAGCGCGTCTGCTCGCCATTGCTGTAGCCGCGCACGTAGAACGACGTGCCGGGTTCGATCGGCGGGCGGCCCGTGCTCGCGGCCGGCACGAGCGGCGCCGGGCCGCCGACGAATGCAGCGGCGTCCTGGTACACGACATCGTCGGCGTCGAGCGACACGAACAGCACCGAGCTCACGCGGAAGCTGTACCAGCGGCCCGGGAAGTGCGTGCCGTTCTCCGGCAGCGAATAGCGCGCGAGATACGAGTCGAGCCCCTGCGGGCCGTTGTTGAACTCGATCTCGTGATTGCCCGGGCACGGCATCCACGGGCGATTCGCGGCCGACGTCTGGTTGTTGTTGCCGAAATCGCGCCACACCTCGGGCTGGTGCGCGGGGTTCAGGTTCGCGTAGCAGAGGTCGCCGTTCAGCAGGTGGAACAGCGGCTGGAATTGCTCGACGGCTTGCACCGCGAACCGGCTTTGCGGCGACGACAGCACCCACGCGCCGTTCGGCGTCGCGAGATCGCCGTAGCTGGTGAAGCGAAACGGCGCGCGGCCGCGCGGCGCCGTCGAGAAATTGGCGGAGAACGGCTGCGCGGCGTTGCCGTCGTTGTCGGCGGTGATCTCGTAGCGGTAGCGCGTATCGGGTTTCAGCCCGTGCACGCGCGCGTGGTAAGTGAACACGGTTTCGCCGTTCAGGCCGTCGGTGTACAGGCGCTGGACGCCGTGCACGGTACGCGGCGGCTCGCCGTCGGCGACGATGCGCGCACGCGGATTGACGGCCGGCGCGAGCGACGCCCACGAGATCACGACCTCGGACGCCGGGTCGTTGCCCCACGTCAGGTGGACCTGTTCGGGCGTGCCGTCCGGATTCGACGCGGCGGCGCGCGCGGCTGCGAGGCCACCGGCGGCGGTGGCGAGGCCGGAGACGCCGGCAAGTTTCAGGAAGCCGCGACGCGATACCGAAGCGGCCGGCTCGTTCGGCTGATCAGGGAGAGTGTCCTGGTTCGACATGGTCGGTGTTTTCGTGGGTGGGGACGCGAGAGGTGGAACCGTGGGGCCGTGCGCGAGCGCGGCCGGGGCATGGGCCGGAAACGAGCGGGATCCCGGTCGCATGCATTGTCGAAGGGCAGTTTTGCCGCGTTGTGACAGCGCCGCAACCCGGCTGGGCGGCAGCCGATACGCGCGATCGCGCGGCGTGGCGTCCGACCCGCGCCGAATCCCGTTCGGTCCGTCTGGAATTTATTTGCGGATTCCGCGACGGAATCGCTTCGCCCGCGCCGTTTAACGCATGAACGGCCGCAACCGGTCGATGCCCGTTACTTCGGAGTCTTTCATGAAACTTTCCGTTCCATTGCGATTTGCCGTGGCCTGCGTGGCCGCGCTGGCGGCATCCGCGTCGTTCGCGCAGGCCGTGATCGTCGCGCCTGTCGCCCCGCCGCCGCCACGCGTCGAAGTGATGCCCGCGCCGCGTGCGGGCTACGTCTGGGACCAGGGGCACTGGCACTGGCGGCAAGGGCGCTACGTGTGGATTCCGGGCCACTGGCAAGTGGTGCGTGTCGGTTATCACTGGGTACCGGGGCATTGGGCCGCGCGCGGGCCGGCCTGGCGCTGGGTGCCCGGCCACTGGGCCTGATGCGTACGACGTCGCGCGGCACGCCGTGCCGGCGCGACGGATTCTTCATGCAACATCATGAGTCGAAGCGATGCCTTTCCGAACCATCGTGATCCTGGCGGCCGCAGCCGTGGTGCTGGCCGGCTGCGTCGTGGTGCCGGCCCGACCGGTGTATTACCGGCCCGCGCCGGTCGTCGTATATTGAGCGCGCCGGCCGCCGGTCGCGCGGCCGGCAGACAGGATCGATATGCCGCGCGAACCGGATGTCGATGAAGCGGACGTGGCCGACGCCGTGTGCGATGCGCACGGCGTCGACGAACAGTCGGCGTGGCGCCGTCCGGTGATGGCCCGACGCATGCAAGGAGAGCACGACGATGAGCTTCAGCCGGGCGGCGGGTATCCCTGCCGGCACAGGGCGGCGCCCGCGCGCCGCGAGACGGAGCGGGCGGCGTTGAACGATCGCGACGACCGCGATCCGGACGCGGAACTCGTCGCGCGCGTCGGCGCGCGCGATTCATCGGCAGTGCGCGTGCTGGTCGCGCGCAAGCTGCCGCGGCTGCTCGCATTGGCGACGCGCATGCTCGGCGACCGGAACGAAGCCGAGGACGTCGCGCAGGAGACGTTCTTGCGAATCTGGAACCATGCGCCGCGCTGGCGCGAAGGCGAGGCGCGCTTCGATACGTGGCTGCATCGCGTCGTGCTGAATCTCTGCTACGACCGGTTGCGCGGCCGCCGCGAGGAGCCCGTCGATACGCTGCCGGACGTGCCCGACACGCAACCGGAGCCGGCCGCGCATGCGGAGTTGCGTTCGCGCGACGCGCGCGTGCGGCAGGCATTGGCCGCGTTGCCGCCGAGGCAGCGGGAAGCGCTGGTGCTCCAGTACTATCAGGAAATGTCGAATGTGGAAGCGGCCAACCTGATGGGCATCACCGTCGATGCGCTGGAAAGCCTGCTTGCCCGTGCGAGGCGCAACCTGCGCGCGCAGCTGGCCGGCGACCCACCTAGCGAGGACAAGCGATGACACCCGAACGATTTCGTACCATCGTCGCCGCGTACGGCTCAGACGCGCGGCGCTGGCCGGCCGGCGAGCGAGCGGCCGCCGAAGCATGGGCGCAGGCGAACCCGCGCGAAGCGCTGCTGGCGCTGGACGACGCGGCCGACCTTGATGCGTGGCTCGCGTGCGACACGGTCGCACCGCCCGCGCCGTCGCTGGTCGAGCGTATCGTCGCGACGGCGCCCGCGCCGCGGCGCGCGCGCCGGCGTGGCAATGTGTGGTGGTCGGGCGCGGCGTTCGCGGGCGTCGGCCTGGCCGGTGCGCTCGCGGGCGCGGTGGCCGTGTCGATGCTGATGCTCGGCAGCGCGCCGCCGTCACAGCATGAATCGGGCTATCTGACGACGACGTTCGGTGGTCCGAGCATCGATTGGAGCGATGAATGACTGAACGTGGCTGGAAATTCATCCTCGTCGGCTCGGTCGTGCTGAACGTGTTCATGCTCGGCGCGATCGGCGGCGGTGCCTATCAGTGGTTCTCGACGCATCGCGACCTGCATGCGGCGGGCGCACCGGCATCGCGCACCGCGTTGCGTTTCGCGGCGGACGAATTGCCCGAGGCGCGACAGCGCGAATTCGCCGCCGCGTTGAAGGCGGCGCGCAAGACCGGCCGCGATTTTGCACGCGAAGGGCGAGACGGCCGGATCACCGTGCTGGACCTGCTCGCCGCGCCGCAACTCGATCGCGCGGCGATCGACGCCGCGCTCGATCGCACGCGCGCGGCCGATACCGCGATGCGTGCGCAGGTCGAGCGCAGCGTCGTCGATTTCGCGGCGACGCTGACGCCCGACGAGCGTATGAAATTCGTCGACGGGTTGCAGCACAGCGGCAACTGGCGCTTGCCGCCGAAGCTGCAGAAGAAGCCTGACCCGCCGGCGAGTCAATGAGCCTTGCGTGACGGCGGCGCGCGATCCGCGTGTCGCCGTCGCGCGCGCTCGGGCACGTGCAATGCGTGCGCCTTTCCGCTGGCTTGCGTCGTCATCGTCGTTGTTCGTTCATTCGTGACGTGCGCTGCCGTGCGACGAGCCTTCCGCCGGTCACTGCGCCCGCGTTCCCCGATCGATATTTATTTGCGATTCCCGCGACGGATTTCCCGGTGCGCCCGCGTTGAACAGGGGTACGCACCGCGAGAGAGCCCGTCATGGACCACCCGAACGACATTACGCCGGCCGCGATCGCGCTGAACCGCTTCGGTCTCGGCGCGCGCGCCGACGAAGCGCCGCCTGCCGACCCGAAGGCGGCGCTCGTCGCGCAATTCGACCGTTACGATGCGCGGCCCGCCGCGTGGGCCGGCGAGCCCGATGCGGTTGCGCTCGCGACGCGCTTCGCGAACGCGCGCAACACGATGACGGGCGACGACGCGGCTGCGAAACGCGCGACCGCGCAGTCGATCCGGCGTGACGGCTACGACGCGTATCGCAGTGCCGTCACCGCACGCATGAACAGCGCGTTGAACACGTCCACGCCATTCGTCGAACATCTCGTGCATTTCTGGGCGAACCATTTCGCGGTGTCGGTCGACAAGGGGCAGGTGGCCGCATATGCGGGCGCGTTCGAACGCGACGCGATCCGCCCGCACGTGCTCGGTCGTTTCGAGGACATGCTCGTCGCCGTCGAGCAGCATCCCGCGATGCAGGTGTTCCTCGACCAGGCGCGCTCGGTCGGCCCGGACAGCCCGGCCGCGCTGCGCGCCGAGGCACGCAACCCGTCGGCAAGGCGCGGGCTGAACGAGAACCTCGCGCGCGAAATCATGGAGCTGCATACGCTCGGCGTGCGCACGGGCTACACGCAAGCGGACGTGACGGAATTCGCGCGTGCGCTGACCGGCTGGAGCATCGCCGGCGGGCGAGGGCCGCAGCCGGGCGATGCCGCGCCCGGTGCGTTCGTGTTTCGCCCGAAGCTGCACGAACCGGGCACGCGCACGGTGATGGGGCGCACCTACGACCAGCCGGGCGAAGCCCAGGCACGCGCGATCCTGCACGACCTCGCGCGTTCGGATGCGACGGGCCGGCACATCGCGTTCCAGCTCGCCCGTCATTTCGTCGCCGACAATCCGCCGCCCGCGCTGACCGACCGGCTGGCCCGCGCGTTCGATGCGAGCGGCGGCGACCTGCCGACCGTCTATCGCGCGCTCGTCGATGCGCCCGACGCGTGGTCGCCGGTCAATCGCAAGTTCAAGACGCCGTGGGAGTGGGCCGTGTCGTCGCTGCGCGGGCTCGGCTGGCGCGACACGGGCGACCTGAAGGCCGCGCCGCTGCTCGCGCAGCTCGGCCAGCCGGTGTGGCGGCCGGGCTCGCCGGCCGGCTACGACGACGTCGCCGCGAGCTGGGCCGCGCCCGACGCGCTCGTGCGGCGTGTCGAGATCGCACAGCGGCTGGCCGCGCGCACGGGCGACCGGCTCGATCCGCGCACGCTCGGCAACACGCTGCTCGCCGGTTCGATGAGCACGCCGACCGCGACCGCACTGTCGCGCGCGGAAAGCGCGACGACATCGCTCGCGTTGCTGCTCGTCTCGCCCGATTTCCAACGGAGATGACCATGGCCCTGTCACGCCGACAATTCCTGAGCGTTGCCGCCGCCGGCGCGGGCGCGATCCTCGTCGCGCCGCGGATCGTGTTCGCGAACGTCGCGACCGACCGCCGCTTCGTGTTCGTGATCCAGCGCGGCGCGGCCGACGGCCTGAACATCGTCGTCCCGTATGCGGAGCCCGCGTATGCGTCGCTGCGCGGTCCGCTCGCGATCGACACGGCGGCAGCAACGCGGCTCGACGGCACGTTCGCGCTGCACCCGTCGCTCGCGCAGACCGCGCAGCTGTACCGCGACGGGCAGGCGCTGTTCGTTCATGCGATCGCGTCGCCGTACCGCGACCGCTCGCATTTCGACGGCCAGAACGTGCTCGAAACGGGCGGCCGTGCGCCGTACCAGGTGAAGGACGGCTGGCTGAACCGGCTTGCCGCGCTGCTGCCCGCGACGCGTGAAAGCGCGATCGCGTTCGCGCCGACCGTGCCGCTCGCGTTGCGCGGCACCGTGCAGGCCGCGTCGTATGCGCCATCCGGTTTGCCGGCCGCGCCGGACGACCTGCTCGCGCGCGTGTCGTCGCTCTACGAGGCCGATGCGCAGCTCGGCCCGCTGTGGCAGTCGGCGATGGACGCGCGCGGCCTCGCCGGTGATGCGCAGGCGCGGCAGGATCCCGCCGGCGTCGGCAAGCTCGCGGCGACGTTCCTCGCGCGCGACGACGGCCCGCGGATCGCGATGATCGAGACGGGCGGCTGGGACACGCACAGCGCGCAGAACGCGCGACTCGCGAACCAGTTGAAAGCGCTCGACACGATGCTTGCCGCGTTGCGCGACGGCCTCGGGCCCGCGTGGCAGCAGACCACGGTGCTGGTCGCGACCGAGTTCGGCCGCACGGCGGCGGTCAACGGCACGGGCGGCACCGATCACGGGCAGGCGTCGGTCGCGATGCTCGCGGGCGGTGCGGTTGCCGGCGGCCGTGTGATCGCCGACTGGCCGGGGCTGCGGCCGGGTGACCTGTACGAAGGGCGCGACCTGAAGCCGACCGCGTCGCTCGACGCGCTGATCGCCGGCGCGGCCGCCGAAAGCCTGCGGCTCGATCCGCGCCGCACCGCATCCGCGCTGTTCGCGGAAAGCGGCGCGACGCGGCCGATGACCGGCCTGATTCGCGGTGCGGCATGACGCGGCCCAGGCCGCGCTCGTCCTCGCTGGACCATGACATAACAGGGAGAATTGATGATGAAGATCCGGACCGTTTCGTTGGCCATGCTGGTGAGCGCGAGTGCCGTGCTGATGTCCGCCTGCGTGGTCGAACCCGTGCGGCCGCCGCAGCCGGCGCCCGTCGTCGAAGTGGCGCCGCCGCCACCGGCGCCCGGTTATCGTTGGGCGAAGGGGCATTACCGGTGGGCCGGCAATCACTGGGCGTGGGTGCCCGGGCACTGGGTGGCCGTGTACTGACCTCGCGTGACGTGCCGAGCGACGGGGAGGCCGGGAAGCGGGGGCGCGTATTGGCGCGGCGGCACGCCGCCTAGTCCCACCCGATCCGGTGTTTCTCCTCCGTTTCGCGATGCCGCCAGTCGTCGTCCGCGTGCAGGTACTGGCTCGTCGTCGTGAGCGATGCGTGGCCGAGGTTGTCGCGCACGAGCCGCAGGTCGACGCGGCCATCGGCCATGTGCGAGCCTGCGCTGTGACGCAGCCAGTGCGCGGACGCCTGTTCGAGCACGCGCGCCTGCTGGTCGCCGGCTTCGCCGTTCGCACGCAACCGGTCGGCCGCCTGCCGGAATACCTGCTTCACGATCCGGTGCAGCGCCGCGCGCGTGAGCGGCTTGCGTACCTGGCCGGCCGGCAGCACGAGCGGCGTCGGTTCGCCGTCGGACGGCAGCGCCGGCATCCCGTGGGCGCGCCGGTAGCGCGCCAGCTCGGCCATCATCTCGTCGGTGGCCGGCACGAGCCGCTGCCGGCCACCCTTGCCCGTCACGTCGAGCCACCAGCGATCGTGGCCGTTCGCGTCGCGCCGGCAGAAGAACTGGCCCATCGTCGTGTCGGCCGCTTCGGTGATGCGCAGCCCGCCGAGATACAGCAGCGTGAACAGCCAGCGCGCGCGATCCGCATGGAAGCGCGTGCGCGCATCGTCGCGCGGCATCGCGGCGATCGCCTCCTTGACCGACTGCCACAGCGGCTGCCCGAGATGGCGCGTGACGCGCGGCGCGGGCCGGCGCTGGCGCTGCCGCGACAACGCGAGCGGATTGCCGGCCAGATAGCCGGCCTGCACGAGCCACGAGAACATCACGTTCAGGATCACCAGCGCCTGCCGCTGGCTGGCCGGCGACAGCGGCCCGTAGAACGGCCGCCAGCGCGGATCGTCGCGCGGATGCTTGCGGCCGCCGTTCGCGCACCACAACTCGGCAGGTGCCGGCGCGAGCAGGAACTGCCGGTAGACGACGAGATCCTCGTGCGTGAGCGACGACAGCGGCTTTCCGCATGCGATCACGGCCCACAGCAGCAGGCGTTCGGCTTCCTTGCGGTAGTTCTGGAACGTGGTCGGCGTGTCGACGAAGCGCGCGAGCCACGCGCGCACGGCGTCGAGATCATGGGTTGCGGCGATCTGCGGATGCGCGTTGCCCGAGCGGTTGGTGCCCGTGCGGCCATCGAGCGCCGCCGGCACGGTCAGCGCATCGATCGGCAGCGGGCGCAGCACGGCGTCGGACGGAACCGGAGAGGGCATGCGAGGGGCGGCGCGTTGCGCGAACCGCGCGGACCTGGCCGGGCGGACGATGGCAACGCGTCAAAGCGTATCGGGAAGCGCCGATGGTACCTGAACGGGGCGCGGCAAAGAAAGCGGCGAGTACCGATCGCGATGATCCCGGTCAGCTGGTCGACCGGGTGACGGGCACGGCCTACAGCGGGCGCCGTTCCCCAAACCACTTCCTGCTGTTCGGCGTCAATAGCAGCAGCGCGGCGATGACCAGCAGGCAATCCGCCAATCGAAGGGTGGAGCCGGGTGCGTGTTCAAGCATCGAGCGCGTGCTGAGTGCGAGGCTGAGCGAGATCCATCCGAGCGTCCACGTTCTGGCCCAGCGCCTTTGACGGCCCAGGTTGAAGAGCAAGATCCCGCCGATCGCGGGAGCGGCGACCATCGGCAGCATCCATGCGATGCCTGCCCAGAACATGGGCTTGACGTGAATCGCAAGGAGTACTTCAGGGTGTCGAATCGTGTCGATTATCCCGCGTGCCGCATTGAAACTCGTGATGCACCACACGACGAAGAGCATCAGCCACGCGCCCAGCGTCGCGCCGGGCATCCGTTCCGCAAAGATCGAACGTCTGATCGTTCGGAGTGCCATCTCGTTTGCCCTCGAATCGGATTGGCCGGCCGATGCGGCGGCTCTTGTCGCCCGCGCCGGTTTCGGCTGTCGGGTTGGCTTGTGCCGGCCGATTATGGGGCCACGCGGAACGAGCATGCAACGTGTTTCAGGCATGCCGGTCGCGGTACAGCGGCCATCGTGCGCGTCACCCCAGCGACAGCCCGCTGTTCAACGACATCCGCACCAGCGTTGCCTGCCGCGTGATGCCCGTCTTCGAAAAGATCGCACGCAGGTACGGGCGCGCGGTGTTCTTGCTGATCGCGAGCGCCAGCACGGTCTCGGCCGGCGTGAGGTCGAACGGCTTGCGCACGACGTCGTGCGGCGTCTGTGACTTGCGCTCGGCATCGCGGATGAAGATCGCGCGCCGGCCCGCGCGGATCGTCCCCGGACCACTCGCTCAACCGTACCGCCCGGATCAGCACGTTGAGAGGGGCTTGCCGGACGGGCGCGACACCGCAATCGCGTGCGCGACCGATAGCGTGATGACACCCGTGCGTTCCGCGCGCACCTGGCGGATCAGCTTCTGCCGCTTGCGGTCCTCCAGCGGATACGACGCTTCGGGCGTGCCGCCGCGCACGCGCGGGCCGTCGCATTCGGCGAAGATCTCGTCCGAGGCAAAATGCGGGTGGTCAGATGCGTTTTGTAAGGTAATTGTGAACTTTCTCGCCGCGCGGGTCGTCTAATCGGCCCTCCAATGCTCCCAGAGGAACCTCAGATGATTCACAAGACCCGAACGCTGCTCGGCGCGGCCGTCATTGCCGGCAGCACGCTCCTCGCCGGATGCCAGACCGACGCGGCCGCCACGGCATCCGGTGCTGCCCGCGCGCCCGACGCCAGGCCCGTGACCAAGACCGTCTACGTCGCGCCGCAGTCCGCGCGCTGCACGGGCGTCGCGCCGATGGAGTGCCTGCAGGTGCGCAGCAGTCCGAGCGAGCCGTGGAGCCTGTGGTACGCCGGCATCGAAGGGTTCGCGTACCAGCCCGGTTACCTGTACACGCTCGAAATCGACGAATACCGCGTCGCGCAGCCGCCGGCCGACGGCTCGTCGATCCGCTGGGTACTCAAGCGCGTCGTCGAACGCCGTCAGGCGAACTGACGGCGGCGTTCATGCCGAGGGCCGCGCCGCCGCACCGGCCGGCGGCGCGGCCGTATCGATCCGCCGGAACACGGCGGACGACAGCAGCGTCACCGCCCCCATGCACGCGAACGACAGCATGAACCCGTGCGCCATCGAGCCCCAACCGGCGGCGAACAGGTTCACGAGCCCGCCGCCGATCGACACGCCCAGGCCCATCGCGAGCATCTGCATCATCGTGAACAGGCTGTTGCCGCTGCCGGCGTCGGCATGCGACAGCCCCTTGAGCGTCACGCCGTTCATCGCCGCGAACTGCATCGAGTTCGCCGTGCCGAACACGATCAGCAGCACGCCTTCCAGCACCGGCGCGGGCCGTGCCGATACCAGCGCGAATCCGGCGATCGCGCAGCCGACGATCGCCGTGTTCACGACCAGAAACGCCGCATAGCCGAACCGCTTCACGAGCGGCGCGATCCAGCGTTTCGCGATCACGCCCGCGATCGCGGCCGGCAGCATCATCAACCCCGACTGCAGCGGCGTATAGCCGAGCTGCACCTGCATCAGCAGCGGCAGCAGGAATGGCACCGAACTCGTGCCGATCCGGCACAGCAGGTTGCCGAGCAGCCCGGACCCGAAATTCGGCTCGCGGAACAGTCCGAGCCGGAACAGCGGCTGCGCGCGCCGCCGCGCATGCGGCAGGTACGCGAGCGCGCTCGCGAGTCCGACCACGGCGAGCCCGGCCGCCCACACGGCACGATGTGCAGGCATCGGCGGGTCGATCGCGAGCGACAGCGCGATCATCGCGGCCGACAGCAGCGCACAGCCGACGAAGTCGAACGGCGGCGGCTGCGTCGCCTGGTCGTGCGGCAGGTAGCGCTGTACCGCGATGAAGCCGACCACGCCGACCGGCGCGTTGACGATGAACACCCAGTGCCATGAAATCGCCTGTGTGAGCCAGCCGCCGAGCGTCGGCCCGACGATCGGGCCGAGCTGGCCGGCGATCGACACGAACGCGATCGCCGCGACGTACTGTTCGCCCGGCACGCGACGCAGCACGGCGAGCCGCCCGATCGGCAGCAGCATCGAGCCGCCGATGCCCTGCACGGCGCGCGCGACGACGAGCTGGCCGAGCGTATGGGACGCCGCGCAGCCGATCGACGCGAGCACGAACACGAGGATCGCGACCGAAAACACGCGGCGCGTGCCGAACCGGTCGGCGAGCCAGCCGGACGCCGGCGTGAGCATCGCCATCATCAGCGTGTAGGCGACCACGACGGGCTGCATCGCGAGCGGCGACGTATGCAGGCTTTGGGCGATCGAAGGCAGCGCGGTGTTGACGATCGTCGTGTCGAGCGACTGCATGAAGAACGCAGCGGCGACGATCCAGAGCAGCGCGGAGTGTGTGGGTTCCCGGGACATGGCAAAAGGCAGGGTACGACGGCCGGGCCGGCGTCGTGCCGGCCTTCAGGCGTTCGATGGTACCGATTCCGGCGGCTGCCGGGAAGCCGTCCGCGCGTGCCAGGCCCGATGGCCGCGTCCGTCTCCACGGACAAGATGCATGCGCACGCATCGGTATTCACCCTGCCTCGCCATGTGCGGAGTGGCATCGGCGTCGTTTGCGCCCGTTTCGAGGGCACACTTTTGCAACGTTTTTCCAGCGCATTCCTCTGCACACGATTGATCGCCATGGCGACGCGCGTGCGCTGACGGCCGTCCGGCCTCGTTTCACAGGCATCGCGCGATCGGCTTGCAAGACCGTCAATCGCGTCTTTCGGCCTGGCGCGCCGAATACGGATACGTTCCTGAAACATTTTCCCGTCATCGCGACCCGCGTTGCCGCCCGTGCGCGCCGGTCACGCTTTCCCCGCTTCGATTTGCGCAGCATGGCACGTGGCTTGCGGTTGACCCGGTGCCGCCGGTGCAGACGGATTCGCCAGAACGATTGCACATCGGCGGCATGTAACGACATCGAAACAAACCGGGGATCGGATCGGGGCGCGGGGCGTCGTGTGCCGCGACGCAGGCGCCGCGCATGTCGTATCGGTCATGCGCACGGGGCAACGCGTTCCCGATCCGTCGAACAGCAAGCTTGCTTGCAGGGTGTCGTGCCGGGGTTCGCACCGCGCATCGCGACGAAGGCCGCGTGCGGCGGGGCGTCGCGCCCGGCACATGTCGGGGGAGGCGCCCATGAAAACGACAGTGAACCAATGGGCATTCATCGCGGTGGTGTTTGCCGCGAGTGCGCACGCGCAGGAAATCTACCTGCAGGGCGGTACGCAGGGCGTCGGCATCGGTGCGGCCGTCAGCTTCAATTCGATGCTGGGCGCGCATGCGGATTTCAATGCGATCGATCTTTCGCATGACTTCACGGTGGCCGGCAATCGCTATCAGGACGACCTGAAGCTGCGTCAGGGCGGTTTGTACGCGGACATCTTTCCGTGGCGCGGCAGCGGCTTCCGCGCGACGCTCGGGTTGCGCTTCAACGACGACGAGCTTCGCGGTGTGTCGGTACCGACCAACGGCACGTACGTGTTCGGCGGCAAGCGCTATCCGGCGTTGCCGGGGATGTATGCGGTCGCGCAAGCGCGTTATCCGACCGTGATGCCGTACGTAGGAATCGGCTACGGGCACCGGCCGGCGTCGAAAGGGCTCGGATTCGTCGCCGATATCGGCGTCGCGTACGGGATTCCGAAATGTTCGTACTCGCTGTCGCCGGAACTGGCCGCCGCGGCCGGACCGGCGAAGAGCCAGATCCTGGTCGCGAGCGGGCTCGATCAACTGCGACAGGTGATGTCGCGATACCGGTGGTATCCGGTCTTGCAGATCGGGATTTCGTACCGGTTTTAGCGACTTGTTTTGAGAAATCGTAACTAGTGGAAAAGAACCCTTGTGGTTACGGGTTTTTTGCTGTTTGCGTTTTATATGCTGATTGCGAGTCAGCCGCCCATGTCGACGTAACTGCGCGCGCCCTGAGCGTGAATCACGGTCGGACATACGCGCCCGCCCCGCGCCTTGCATATCGCGCAGCGGCCGCATGCCACGTTGAACTGCACGGAAACCAAGCCGCCCTTCTACAGGTTCGTGACGTCGGAACCGATCTCGACGGCTTCAACGGTGACTTCATGGCGAGGACGAGCGGACTGTCGCGCTGCGATTCCTGCCGTGGGCACCACAGGTTCACGTGGCACGATGAACAGGCTGGCAAAGCGAAAGTCGTTGTCGCCGAGATCAGCGTTGCGTGCGATCCGCACGTAGTTGACGCCGGGCGCGAACGGAAAGACGTCGTTTGTCTCGTAATAGTGAAAGGCTCGACCATCCTCGCCGAGCAGCGCGGGGCTGCCTTCGCGCGAGGCCAATGCGGCGGTGGCGAGCACGCGTTGCCCAATATGCGCCGTGAGCGTCAGATTGACGAACGTGTCCGAGGTCGTCCTCACGTCTGCCAGCAACGGGACAAGGCGGCAGGCGATCGGTGCCGCGGTGCGGTTCGTCACGACGAAGGTCAGATGCTTGCCGACCAGGATCGACTTGCCGATCATCACGTCCGGATAAGCGGTCGGCGAGCCGAGTGTCGACGAATCCGCCAGGCTGAAACCGCAGGTCAAGTCGAGTTCGAGCCCGACGTCGGCGCCATGCAATTCCGCGAGTTGCGACGCGGACGAGTAGTGTCGCAGTGCCATGCCGGCATATGGAACGCTGCGGCCCGAATCCTCGCGACACGTCTTGTCGGAATAGGTGCCCGGTGCGGTCAGGAACGCCGAAACGAAATAACCCGGCTCGAGTTTCGCCGCGTTGCCGGGTGTATACGACTGGATGTAATCCGGGTTGTCGACCAGATCGAGGACGTTGCCGTATCCGTCGGTTGCCGCCGAATAGCGCGTGCCGGTGCCGTCCTGCACCTGCAGCGCATAGAGAAACTGGTTTTCGTTACGGAAGAAGTTCGCCCCCCGCACGGACGCTTTCCAGATGCAGCCGAGACCATCCGTCAACTCGCCCGCCGACTGATTCGCGGCGAACGAGTGCCGAATCGCGAGCAGGCTGCCCGACACGCCGTCGAAGCCGCCGGTGCAACCTTGCGCGTCGATGTGTGTCGATCGGCCTGCGCCGTCGACGAATGTCTGATTCATGCGGACGACGCACGGATCGCCGCCGTAACCGCAATGGCAGATTGCGAGCAGATCCGTCACGTACGACGTGCGAGACGGCAGCGTTGCGTCAGCCGTGCTGCGTACGACGTCGTGCGTGTAGATCTCCATCGAGTTGCGGAAGTCGATCTTCTTCCGGTGCGTAGCCGTGAAGTAGCTCTTCGCCGATTCGAGAAACCTCGCATGACCGAGCGTATAGAAGTTGCGGACGTAGTCGTTCTTTTTGTCCGGATCGGAAAGCGAGTTCAGGTGCCCGGCGAGCACTTTCTGCATGGCATTCTGGTACTGGTAGATCTTCTCGCGCATCTCGCCCAGTGTCGCGGCGACCGTGTCGGGCGCAAGAGAGAGCTGGTCGCGCATCGACAGGTACACGCCGTACATCGAAACCTGCGCGCCGCAGGCGAGTGCGTGCATCGTCAACCCCTGATATTCGGAACCCTTGATCAGGAACATCGGCGTGAGCATCGTGCAACCGCTCCAGAACGCGGCGAACTTCGCGGTGATGGCGTCCACCATCGACGCCGAATAGGGCGGCGAGTTTCTTCGCACGAATTCGACGAGGAAGTGCAAGTCGTCGTTGATGCCCGCCAGCGTTTGACGCATGATCTCGACGTTGTTTTTCGAAATCTCGTCCGTCGCGATGCGACGGATTATCGTTTCCTCATCCGGCCCGCGCTCGAATAGCGTATTCAGGTGGTTGAACAACAGGTTCAACACTTCGCCGACGAGCGGCCCGGCGGCCGGAATGAACGATGCGAGCGCCTCGATCGTGACTTCGCCGAATGCGATGAGCCCCGGCAGGGTATTGGTCGACAACGCTGCATTGACGATATCCACGATTGCGATTGTCGCCGGCTGGTATTGCTCGATCTGGGTCTTGATTTCGCCGAGCTTCATTTTGAAGCCGGGAACCAGCAAGTCGTTTTCATCGAAAGCATGGACGGGCGGGGCGGCATTTCCCTCGAGCCCCGAGGCGATCGCGCGCGATCGGGCCGATGGCGTGCCGTCATCGCCGCCGCACGCGGCGAGCAGCGGCAGCACTGCACTGCATGCGCTGTACATCAGGAAGGCTCGTCGGTCGATTCGAGGTGTCATCGCGTCTCCGTAGGACAGTAACGGTGTCACGTGCGGCCAGTGCAATCGGCGACGAACTGGCGGACGTGCGGGTACCCGGCGTACCGGGTAACGGGAGCGGATGCGGGGAGCGGCGGTTCGGTTGCCGCCTGCGTGCAGAGAGAGGACGTCGTGATTCTCGACCTCGTGAAGTAGGGGAACGGTAGCATATTCATTGTCGAATCGTCAACGAATGTGAACCTTTAAAGTATTTAGTTAAACGAAATGACTGTTGACTACATGGTCGCCAGTTTGTATCCCGCATATTTGACTTATTGAAATTTGTGTAGTGGGTAGTTAAACCTAGCTATGCGATGAGTCGAGCTGTCATCGGTAAAGGCTCGCCACAACAGGGAACAGGGTTGTGCAGTGAGCAACTGGAACGGATGAGCGGCTTCGATTGCATGGCCGATTGCGATGCATGATCAAACGCAGTTCGCGATCTCCGCTGGACTGCGGCGGAGCGCGCTTCGTTCGCAGCGATTTACATGATGAAGTTCCTGCAACCCGTACGAGGGAACACACATTCGTATCGGCAAGCGAGGCGACCGACATCTCCGTACCTTGCTCATACACGGTGCTCGCGCGGTACTCCGAACCGCACCAACCAGACATGACAAGAAGCACGCCTGGGCTCTCGCATCGTAATGCCAGACGACGCGCCAATCGGGCCATGGTTGCGATCGCGAACAAGATTGCATGTGTGATCTGGTCGATGCTCGCAACCGGCCGGTCGTATCGGAAATCAGTGTGGCAACGTCACCAGCGATGTGTTGACGAATTGACGAGTGGCACTCCGGTCGATCCGGGCGAGCAGGGAACCAGGCTCTTATAACGGTCCCTGAGGTCTGCCAGTTGTCGAGGCCCGCACGCGTGGAATTCCGGTTGGGCGCTGGGCGATGCCCTGACGCCGGATGGAGGGACGCTATCGACTTCCGTGTCTGTCAACTTCCGTTTGCTGTTGGGAGCAGTCCATGGATGTAGAAAATCGCGTCGCTGATCCCCGTCTTGCGGCAGACCTCCGCGACAGGCGTTCCCCGCGCGGCCTGCCTCGACGCGTATGTGGTCTGCTCTTCGGTGAACTGGCTCTTCTTCACGGCATGACTTCCTGGTCTGAATGACAACGTCATGCCGGAATTTTCCACTTTCAACTGGGACAGTGTTGCGGGCTCGCCTCACTCACCGAAGCTGTCTCGTCGGCGCGTTTGCGTTGGTGTCGTCATCACGGAGCCGCGGGGCAGGCGGCTGGCGCGCCGCGCTACGGGATAGCGCCGCACGAACCGTTCGCCAGGGCGAGAGGCACGGTATCGGTGTTGACGAAGGACGAGTCCGGAATTGACGCTCTTCAGGCACGTTCGAGCATTTTGATCGCTGCGGCGGCTGCGCCTGCGCGGGTCTCGACATGTAGCTTGCGGAACAGGTGTTCAAGATGCTTGTTCACCGTGCGCGGGGCTATGCCGAGAATGTCGCCGATATCGCGGTTTGTCTTGCCGTGCGACACCCACAGCAGCACTTCGGCTTCCCGTATGGTCAGGCCGAAGCGTTCGGCGAGCGCATTGCAATGCGCCGTGTCGTCTCTTTCCTTGAGGATCACGATCCATTCGCCCGGTTCCGGACCGAGCGTCGCACTGGCCGAGCGACGTATCTGGCCCGTGCTGACTTCGTGCACGGCGTCCCCTTGGGCGCCGCGCGCGAGCCAGTCGATGAACCACATGCGCAGCGGGGCAGGCAGAGTCGGTGGCGCATCGGACCCGCGTGCGTTCTTGGTTTGCCCGGCATCGGCGGGGCCGTCATGCGTAGTCGCGTATGCGGCGATATGATGCGCAGCCTGCGGACTCTGCCACCGAATCGTGCCGTCCGCGCCGACGATCAGCGCCGCGCGTGTGTCGAGCGACAGTGCCGCCTCCGCGTACAACTGCGCACGTGAACGTCGTACGTGGGCGCCGATGCGCGCGCACAACTCCTCGGGCTGCACCGGTTTGGTCACGTAGTCGATGCCGCCCACGCGAAAGCCGCGTACGACGTGCTCACTCTCCGTCAATGCGGTCATGAAGATGACGGGAAGATGCTCGTGCCGTCTGTCCTGCTTGATACGCAGGCATGTTTCGAAGCCGTCCATGTCGGGCATCATTGCATCAAGCAATACCACGTCGGGCGTCACGCGCGCGAGGCGTTTAAGCGCATCCTCGCCGGACAGGGCAACGATAACCGTGTAGCCGTGCGCCTGCAGCGTATCGGAAAGAAAAGCGAGGTTCTCCGGCGTGTCGTCGACGATCAGTATCATGGGCCGTTCGTGCAGCCACGCGGCCGGGTTGTCGGCGAGCGGGGAGGCCGCGATGGTGGTGCGTGCGTCACGCGTTCGAGCCGCGCGCGAGTCGGTCAAGTTCATGCTCGAGTTCCCTTAGCTGAAAACGTTCCGCCAACGAGCGCAACGCGTCGATTTGATGCCGCAACTCGGGCCAGGTCTCGCGCGCGGCGTCGAGCTGTTCGATCACGCCCTGTACGTAGCCGACTTCGAGATGCGCATGCAGGTGTTCGATGAGTTCGCGCGGCCACACGGCGAGCGCGAGCGGCTGCGTCGCGGCCGGTGCGTTTGCCGCCGGAAGTGAGCTCGCTTCGGTATCGGACGCAATCCAGTCGAGTGCAAGCAGTTGCGCAAGCTTGTCGAGCAGCAGATTCACCTGCAGCGGCTTGACCAGATAATCCTTGCATCCGGTCGCGCTTGCGCGATCGCGGTCATCGGCGAACGCGTTGGCGGAGAGCAGAACGATGGGCGCGTTCGACAACTGATTCTCGGAGATCAGGCGACTGGTTTCGTAGCCGTCCATCAACGGCATCGAAATGTCCATGATGATGGCGTCCGCCGTGTGCATGGCAAGCCAGCGCAGCGCATCGGTGCCGCTGGCCGCTTCAGCGACATCGAAGCCAAGCGGCGTGAGCAACTGCACGACGATGTCGCGCTGGTCGTCGAGGTCGTCGACGACGAGAATGGTGCGGCGCGCCCCCGTATAGCCGCGAATCGACGCGAGTTCGGTGCGTGTTTCGGCTGCCGTGTCAACGGCGGGGGCGAACAGGCGGACCACAAAGCGCGTGCCATGCCCGACTTCACTGTCCACCTCCAGGCTGCCGCCGAGCGCTTGCGTGAGCAGGCGGCAGATCGTGAGCCCGAGACCGGCGCCGTGATCGTACGCATGGGCTGCTTCGCCGCGTTCGAACGGCAGGAACAGGCGCTCCAGTTCGCTGGGCGGGATGCCGGGGCCGGTATCGATCACCTCGAATTTGAGTGTATCGAGCACATGACTCACGCGCAGCGTGATCGTGCCGCTCGACGTGAAGCGGATCGCATTGCCGATCAGGTTGGTGAGGATCTGACTCATGCACTTCTGGTCCGTGCGCACGGTGGCGGGAAGCCGACCGACCGTCTGCACGTCGAATGCGAGTGCCTTTTCGAGCGCCTGTGGCCGCAGCATCGACGTAAGGTGGGCGACGAAATCGGCGAGGGATACCTTGGCGATGTTCAACTGAAGCTTGCCTGCCTCGATGCGCGCGATGTCGAGCAGCCCGTCGACGAGCGCGAGCAAATGCTCGCCGCTGCGATGGATCGTGCGCACGGCGTTGTAGCGCATCGGCGTGAGTTCTTCCTTCGCCTGCAGCAGCAATTGCGCGTAGCCGAGAATGCTGTTCAACGGAGTGCGCAACTCGTGGCTCAAACCGGAGACGTAACGGCTTTTGGCCTGATTGGCCGATTCCGCGGCGGCGGTCGCACGCTTGAGCGCCGCGTCGGTCTTCTGATGCGCGTCGATTTCAAGCATCAGCAATTCGTTTTGCCGCTGCGACTCTTCCTGCGTGACGCGGCGGTTTTCGCGCTCCAGCACGAACCACCAGGCCGCGATGCAGCCCACCAGCGAGAGCGCGAGAAAAATATTCAGGAAGCTACCCGAGAGCGCGCGGCCGATCGATGGTCCGGCGGCGATCATCGAAGTCGCGCTCTGCGACCAGATCAGATAGAGCACGCTGCCCAGCACCGCGAGCATGGCGAGCACGAGGCTCGCATAGTGAATGAGGCGCAGCGCGGCGGGGCCGAGTCGCGCGCCCGGCAGCACGCGGTGCAGCGCGCGGTCGGCCTGCGCGGCGAAGCGCGCGTGCGGTTTGCAGCGGTCGTGGCAGCGCGAGTCGAGCGAGCAGCACAGCGAGCAGATCGTGCCTCCATAGGCCGGGCAGTACGCCGTATCGTCCGGCTCGAAGGTGTTTTCGCAGATCGCGCAGCGCAGCGAGGTGGCGTCGCCGGTCGGTTGCGCGGCACGGGCAATGTAATAGCGCCCGCGCGTGAGTACCGCCAGCACGGGCGCGCACGCGAACGCCGCACCGAACGCGATGAACGACGACATCGCCTTGGCGAGCACGCCGAACAGGCCGCTATGCGCGAGCATCGCGACGGCGGCTGCGATCAGCATCGCACCGACGCCCACGGGATTCACATCGTAGAGATGCGCGCGCTTGAACTCGATATGTCGCGGGCTATAGCCAAGCGGCTTGTTGATGACGAGATCGGCGAACAACGCGCCGATCCACGCAATCGCGATGTTCGCGTAGAGCGACAGCACCTTGGCGATCGCATCGAACACGCCCATTTCCACGAGAAGCAACGCGATCATGACGTTGAACACGAGCCATACCACGCGGCCCGGATGGCTGTGCGTGAGCCGCGCGAAAAAATTGGACCAGGCGAGCGAGCCCGCATAGGCATTGGTCACGTTGATCTTCAACTGCGAGACGATCACGAACAGCGTCATCGCGGGCAGTGCCCAGCTCGCGAGCCCCAACGGATCGAGCAGCAGATGATAGGCGACGAGGTACATCTGCGTAGGCTGGGTCGCGTGGCTCGCATCGACTTCGTACTGGAGCGCAATGAAGGCGAGGAATGCCCCGCCCAGCATCTTGAGCGCGCCGGGTACGATCCAGCCCGGCCCCGTCGAGAGCAGCGCGAACCACCAGCGCGTGCGGTTCTTCGCGGTGAGCGGCGGCAGGAAGCGCAGATAGTCCACCTGTTCGCCCACCTGTACGATCAGCGCGAACACGACCGTCGATGCTTGACCGAAGGCAATCAGGCTGAAAGCGCGGCCCTGCGGCGCGAAGCCCGCGAAGGTGGTCCACTGCGCGACCAGGTCGGGATGGTGCCACAGCACGGCTGCGTAGGGCAGCACGAACAAGACGAGCCACAGCGGCTGCGTCCAGCTTTGCAGGCGGTTGATCAGCGTGATGCCGAACATGACGATCGGAATCACCACGAGCGAACTCACGACGTAGGCGATCGCCAGGGAAATGTGGAAATACAGCTGGAGCGCAAGCGACATGATGGCCGCTTCGAGCGCGAAAAAAATAAACGTGAACACCGCGTACAGCAGCGAGGTGACCGTCGAGCCGATATAGCCAAAGCCCGCGCCGCGCGTGAGCAGATCCATGTCCACGCCGTAGCGCGCCGCGTAATAGCTGATGGGCAAACTGGTGAGCCAGATCAGCACGGACACGGCCGCGATGGCCCAGAGCGTGTTCGTGAAGCCGTAGTTGACGACGAGACTGCCGCCTATCGCCTCCAGCACCAGAAACGACACCGCGCCAATCGCCGTATTGGCCACCCGCAGCTCTGACCAGCGCCGGAACGAGCGCGGTGTGAAGCGCAGCGCGTAGTCCTCGAGGGTTTCGTCGCCAACCCAGGCGTTGTAGTCGCGGCGCACCTTGACGATGCGTTGCGTACCGGGCGCGCCCACTGACGGGTGACTCTGGGACATGAAGATGATCCGAAATGGTGCGAAAGCGGCACGAGCGGGGCGCGAACGGCGTCACGGCGGACCGCACCGCTCAGGATCGCCCTGCAATGCAAATTACATTCCAGCACGGGCGCCGGGAATACGTCGATTGACGTATTTCGATCGTCAAATTGGCTTTCTACATTGCGTCCAACCTCGACCCAGCCCGCAGCGACCCGCATCGGGCACCCGATAAGGAGAACGTGATGTCCGCAGACGATCGACTCGATGACGATGCCCGGATGCCTTCGCCACTGCGCCGGAAAATGCTCGGCGGCCTGGCCGCGGCGCCGCTGATGGCGCTGGGCCTGCCGCGCGGCGCGTTTGCGCAAACGCCGCCCACGGCGAAGGTCAATACCACGGGCCTCGCGGTCACGGACACGACGGTGACGGTCGGCCAGCTTCATTCGGCCACCGGCACGATGGCGATTTCCGAAACCGGCTCGATCCAGGCCGAACGCCTCGCCATCGAGCAGATCAACGCGATGGGCGGCGTGCTCGGCCGCAAGGTGCAGATCATTCAGGAGGACGGCGCCTCCGACTGGCCGACCTTCGCCGAAAAATCGAAGAAGCTGCTGGAGAACGACCACGTCGCGGCGGTGTTCGGCTGCTGGACCTCGGCCTCGCGCAAGGCGGTGCTGCCGGTGTTCGAGAAGGATAACGGCCTGCTCTATTACCCGACCTTCTACGAAGGCCTCGAACAGTCGAAGAACGTGTTCTACACGGGCCAGGAAGCGACCCAGCAGATTCTCTGGGCGCTCGACTGGGCCTCGAACACCAAGAAGGCCAAGACGTTCTTTCTGATCGGCTCCGACTACATCTGGCCGCGCACCTCGAACAAGATCGCGCGCCGTCATATCGAACAGCATCTGCATGCGAAGGTGGCGGGCGAGGAGTATTACCCGCTCGGCACCACCGAGTTCGCGTCGTTGATGAACAAGATCAAGCTCGCGCGTCCGGACTGCATCTTCGCGACCGTGGTGGGCGGCTCGAACGTGGCGTTCTACAAGCAGCTCAAGGCCGCGGGCATCACGCCGCAGAAGCAGTTCCTGCTGACGCTGTCGGTGACCGAAGACGAAGTGCTCGGCATCGGCGGCGACAACTTCGCGGGTTTCTATTCGTCGATGAAGTATTTCCAGTCGCTCGATAACGAGAACAACAAGAAGTTCGTCGCGGCGTTCAAGGCGCGCTACGGGCAGAAATCGGTGATCGGCGACGTGACGCAGGCCGCCTATCTCGGCCCGTGGATCTGGAAGGCGGCGTGCGAGCGCGCGGGCAGCTTCGACGTGGACAAGGTGGTCGCGCATTCGGCCGGCATCGAGGTGGCGAACGCGCCGCAAGGGTACGCGAAGGTCGATGCGAACCACCACCTGTGGAGCCGCTCGCTGATCGGCGAAGGGCAGGCAAACGGCCAGTTCAAGGTCGTCGCGCAGTCGGAGCAGCCGATCCAGCCGAATCCGTTCCCGAAGGGCTATATGTAATCCGTCAACCGCAGCGGCGCGGCGGGCCATGATGCCGCCGCGCGAGGAGCGTTCGATGTCCGCTACCGATATTTTCAACATCACGCTGATGCAGGGCTTCGCCGGTCTGAGCCTCTTCAGCGTCCTGCTCCTGATGGGGCTCGGGCTCGCCGTGATCTTCGGCCAGATGGGCGTGATCAACATGGCGCACGGCGAATTCATGACGATCGGCGCCTATACGGTCTACATGTTTTCGTGGTTGTCGCAGAACGTCTGGCACGCGCTCACGCCCGTGTATTTCTTCTTCGCGATTCTCGCGGCGTTCGCGCTGGCCTTCGCGGCGGGCTGGCTCGCCGAATGGGCGCTGATTCGCCATCTGTACAAGCGCCCGCTCGACACGCTGCTCGCCACCTGGGGCCTGAGCCTCGGCATGCAGCAGGTGTTCCGGTCGACCTTCGGGCCGAAGGAGGTGAGTCCGGCGCTGCCCGACTGGCTGATGGGGTCGTGGGAGCCCACGCCCGGCCTCGACATTCCGGTGAGCGGCATGTTCGTGATGGGCCTCGCGCTGCTGATGACGGGCGGGCTGCTGCTCGCGCTTTATCGCTCGCGCTGGGGCTTGCGCGTGCGCGCCACGGTCGCGAACCGGCCGATGGCGAACGCGGCGGGCATCAACACGCAGCGCACCGACCGCATGACTTTCGCGATTGGCTGCGGTATCGCGGGCGTGGCGGGCGCGGCTTTCACGGCCATCGGCTCGACGGGACCGACGAGCGGCTCGCTCTATATCGTCGATTCGTTTCTCGTCGTGACGTTTGGCGGCGCGGCGAGCCTGCTCGGTACCGTGGCGTCGGCATTCGGCATCGCGCAGATGCAGTCGATCAGCGAGTTCTTTCTCTCGGGCTCGATTGCACGCGTGCTCACGCTGCTCACCGTCGTGGTGATTCTCATGCTGCGTCCGCAGGGCCTGTTCGCCTCGAAGGTGAGGCGAGTCTAAGCACATCGGCTCACGTCAGTGCGCGTTCATGCGCAAGCCTCATTCACAGCTTCATTCGTATGGAGAGATGGACATGGAACCCATCCAACCCACGGCGGGCGGCGTATCGCCGCGATCCGGCCCGGGCGCGCCGCCGGCCGGCTGGCGGGCTCGCGCGGCGCGGCTCGACGCGTCCGGCTACGCGGGCATCGTGCTGCTTGCGCTGCTCATCGTGGTCGTGTTTCCGCTCGCGCTCGACACGTTCCGTCTGAACCTGATGGGCAAGTACCTGACCTACGCGTTCGTGGCGATCGGCCTCGTGATCGCGTGGGGCTACGGCGGCGTGCTCAGTCTCGGCCAGGGCGTGTTCTTCGGCCTCGGCGGTTACGCGATGGCGATGTTTCTCAAGCTCGAAGCGTCCGATCCGGCCGCCACGCGCACGCAGACCACGCCGGGCATTCCCGACTTCATGGACTGGAACCAGCTCACCGCGCTGCCCGCATGGTGGAAACCGTTTCATGGATTGCCGTTCTCGATACTCGCGGTGCTCGTCGTGCCGACGGCGCTCGCGTTCGTGATCGGCTACGCGATGTTCAAGCGGCGCGTGGGCGGCGTCTACTTCGCGATCATCACGCAGGCGGTTGCGCTGATCCTCTCGGTGCTCATCATCGGCCAGCAAGGCTATACGGGCGGCGTGAACGGCATCACCGACCTGCGCACGCTGCTCGGCTGGGACATCCGCACCGATCACGCGAAGCTGATCCTGTACTTCGTGAACGCCGCGCTGCTGATCGGCGCGCTGCTCGCCTGCCGCTACGTTCAGCGCAGCAAGCTCGGCACGCTGCTGCTCGCGATGCGCGACAAGGAAGACCGCGTGCGCTTCTCGGGCTACGACGTCGCCATGTTCAAGGTGTTCGCGTTCTGTCTCGCGGCGATGCTCGCGGCCGTCGGCGGCGCGATGTTCACGCTGCAGGTGGGCTTCATGTCGCCGTCGTTCGTCGGCATCGTGCCGTCGATCGAAATGGTGATCTACGCGGCCATCGGCGGGCGCATGTCGCTGGTCGGCGCGGTGTACGGCGCGATTCTCGTCAATCTCGGCAAGAGCTGGTTCTCGGAGAGCTTTCCGAACCTCTGGCTCTATCTGATGGCGGCGATGTTCATCGGCGTGGTGATGGTGTTTCCGAGCGGGCTGGCGGGTCTGTACGAAGAGCATGTGCGCCCGCGCGTGAGACGTCTGCTCGGCGCGGCGAACAAGGAGGCGTGAAGCATGAGCAATACCGACTTTCTGCTCGCGATCGAAGACCTGACCGTGTCGTTCGACGGCTTCAAGGCGATCGATTCGCTCAATCTCTATCTCGAACGCGGCGAGTTGCGCGTGGTGATCGGCCCGAACGGCGCGGGCAAGACCACGCTGCTCGATCTCATCTGCGGCAAGACCAGGGAAACGGCGGGCAGCATCAAGTTCCGCAACGAGGAAATCACGAAGCTCGCGGAATTCCGCCGCGTGCGTCAAGGGATCGGCCGCAAGTTCCAGACGCCGTCGATTTACGAAAACCTGAGCGTGGCGCAGAACCTCGAAGTGTCGTTTCCGCGCGGTCGCAGCGTGTTTGGCGCGCTCGCCTATCGGGAGGACACCGAAGTGGCCGATCGCGTGCGCGACGTGGCCAGTGAAATCGGCCTCGCCGGCGCGCTCGATCTGGAAGCGGGGCCGCTTTCGCACGGCCAGAAACAGTGGCTCGAAATCGGCATGCTGCTGATGCAGGATCCGGAACTGTTGATGCTCGACGAGCCGATTGCCGGCATGAGCGTGCGCGAGCGCGAACTGACCGCCGACCTGCTCGACCGCATCTGCCGCAACCGCTCGATGATCGTGATCGAACATGACATGGCGTTTGTGGAACGCATCGCGCACAAGGTCACGGTCATGCATCAGGGGAAGATCCTCGCGGAAGGGCCGATGGCGCAGGTGCAGGCCGATCCGCGCGTGATCGACGTCTACCTCGGCCACTGAGTCGGCAATCGAACGACAACACGGAGAACACATCATGCTGGAAGTCGACGATCTCGTCGTCAGCTACGGTCAGAGCGAAGTGCTGCACGGCATCGGCTTTTCCGTTGCGCAAGGCGAAAGCGTGGCCGTGATGGGCCGCAACGGCATGGGCAAGACCACGTTGTTCAAGGCGCTGATCGGCATGCTGCCCGCCAATCGCGGCACGGTGCGCGTGGCCGGCGCCGACGTTTCGAAGGACGAGAGCTACCGCCGCGTGTCGAAGGGCATTGGCTACGTGCCGCAAGGCCGGCAGATCTTCGCGTCGCTGAGCGTCGAGGAAAACATTCGGACGGGCCTCGAAAACGCGCAGAGCCAGCAGGTGCCCGACGAACTTTACGCGTTGTTTCCCGTGCTGTTCGACATGAGAAAGCGCAAGGGCGGCAATCTCTCGGGCGGTCAGCAACAGCAACTCGCGATTGCGCGCGCGCTTGCAACCGACCCGAAAGTGCTGCTGCTCGACGAGCCGACCGAAGGCATCCAGCCGTCCGTCATCAAGGACATCGCCAGGGCGCTCAACCAGATTCGCACGAGCCGCAATATCGCCATCGTCGTCTCGGAGCAGGTGTTGAGCTTCGCGCTCGACGTGGCCGACCGCCTGTTCGTGATCGAGGGCGGCCGCTTCGTGCACCAAAGCACGCGTGACGCGGGCGACACCGACCGCATCCGCGAATACCTCTCCGTCTGAGCGCGGCGCGGCGTTCGCGCGCCGCGCCGTATGTCAATCCGCGAACCCAGGAGCCAATGCCATGCCCGAGACTCTCATCAAGGTCGATCTGAACCAGTCGGCCTACGAAAACGAACAGGTACACAACCGCTGGCACCCCGACATTCCGATGGCCTGCTGGGTGAAGCCCGGCGACGACTTCATTCTCGAAACCTACGACTGGACCGGCGGTTTCATCAAGAACGACGACAGCGCCGACGACGTGCGCGACATCGACCTGTCGATCGTGCACTTTCTCTCCGGCCCGGTGGGCGTGCAAGGCGCCGAGCCCGGCGACCTGCTGGTGGTCGACCTGCTCGACATCGGCGCGAAGGCCGACAGTCAGTGGGGCTTCAACGGCTTCTTTTCGAAGACCAACGGCGGCGGCTTTCTGACCGATCATTTCCCCAGCGCGCAAAAATCGATCTGGGATTTTCACGGTGTCTATACGCGTTCACGCCATATTCCGGGCGTGAATTTCGCGGGCCTGATTCACCCGGGCCTGATCGGCTGCCTGCCCGATCCGAAATTGCTGGAGACCTGGAATGCGCGTGAAACCGGCCTGATCGCCACCGCGCCCGATCGCGTGCCGCCGCTCGCGAATCCGCCGTTCGCGGCCACCGCCCACATGGGCAAGCTCGCGGGCGAGGCGCGCGACAAGGCCGCCGCGCAGGGCGCACGCACGGTGCCGCCGCGCGAGCATGGCGGCAATTGCGACATCAAGGATTTGTCGCGCGGCTCGAAGGTGTTTTTCCCGGTCTACGTGGATGGCGCTGGCCTTTCGGTCGGCGACCTGCACTTCAGCCAGGGGGACGGCGAGATCACGTTCTGCGGCGCGATCGAAATGGCCGGCTGGGTGCACATGCGCGTAAATCTCATCAAGGGCGGCATGGCGAAATACGGGATTCGCAATCCCGTATTTCAGCCCAGCCCGATCACGCCGACCTATAACGATTACCTCATTTTCGAAGGTATTTCCGTCGACGAGCAGGGTGGCCAGCATTATCTCGACGTCACCATCGCGTATCGCCAGGCGTGCCTGAACGCGATCGAGTATCTGAAGAAATTCGGTTATTCGGGCGCGCAAGCGTATTCGCTGCTCGGCTGCGCGCCGGTGCAGGGGCATATCAGCGGCGTGGTGGATATTCCGAACGCGTGCGCGACCTTGTGGCTGCCCACGCAGATCTTCGATTTCGACATTCGCCCGAATGCCGACGGCCCGATCCGGCACATCCAGGGCGGCGTGGATCTGCCGTGTTCGCCGGATCTCGCGAAGGCGTGAGCGGCACACTGAAATAACGCAGGAAAAGGAGGCTGTCATGCCCATCTACGACTTCGAGTGCGCAAGCTGCGGGCCGTTCTCGGTCATGCGCCGCATCGCGGATCGCGAAAAACCGTGCCGTTGTCCCGAGTGCGGCGCGCAAGGCGGGCGCGTGATCGGCGCGCCATCGCTGGCGCTGATGACGGGGGCGCGCCGCGCCGCGCACGCGACCAACGAGCGTGCCGCGCACGCGCCGCGTCAGTCCGACGACGGGCCGCCGCTGCGCCATCGCGCCGGCTGCAGTTGCTGCTCGGGCGGCTCGGCGAAGCTTGCCGGCACGGCGTCGGACGGCCTCAAGCGGCCGGCGGGACGGCCCTGGATGATCAGCCACTAAGGTGTGCCGCGCGCGAGCCGATGCCCGGAAGCAGCGGCCGTCGCGCGCGGCGTCAACGTGTTCGAGGAGGAAGCGTCATGCGACATGGTGATATTTCGAGCAGCCGCGATTGTGTGGGTGTCGCGGTAGTCAACTACAAGATGCCGCGTCTGCACACGAAGGCGGAGGTGCTCGACAACGCGCGCCGCATCGCCGACATGGTGATCGGCATGAAACAGGGTTTGCCAGGCATGGATCTCGTGGTGTTCCCCGAGTATTCGACCCACGGCATCATGTACGACCGCCAGGAGATGTTCGATACGGCGTCGACGATCCCCGGCGAGGAGACCGACATCTTCGCGGCGGCGTGCCGCAAGGCCAACGTGTGGGGCGTGTTCTCGATCACGGGCGAGCGCCACGAGGCGCATCCGCGCAAGGTACCGTACAACACGCTCGTGTTGATCGACAATCGCGGCGAGATCGTGCAGAAGTATCGCAAGATCATGCCGTGGACGCCGATCGAAGGCTGGTACCCGGGCGACCGGACCTATGTGACGGACGGGCCGAAGGGTCTCAAGATCAGCCTGATCATCTGCGATGACGGAAATTATCCGGAGATCTGGCGCGACTGCGCGATGAACGGCGCGGAGCTGATCGTGCGCTGCCAGGGCTATATGTATCCGGCGAAAGAACAGCAGGTGATGGTCGCGAAGGCCATGGCGTGGATGAACAATACCTACGTGGCAGTGGCCAACGCCACGGGCTGGGACGGTGTGTATTCGTACTTCGGCCATTCAGCGATCGTGGGGTTCGACGGGCGCACGCTCGGCGAATGCGGCGAGGAGGAAATGGGCGTGCAGTATGCGGAGCTGTCGCTCGGGATGATTCGCGACGCGCGGCGTAACATGCAGTCGCAGAATCATCTGTACAAGCTGCTGCATCGCGGCTATACCGGCACGATCAATTCCGGCGATGGCGCGAATGGCGTCGCGGACTGTCCATTCGGGTTCTATCGCGACTGGATCGCGGATCCCGACGCCACGCGTCGCCGCGTCGAAGCGCTTACGCGCGCAACGCCCGGCACGCCGGAGTGCCCGATCGAAGGTATTCCGCATCAAGACTGAGCGCGTGCGTTCCCGGCTTCGTGCGCGCACTTTGCGACCGTGCACCGTGCGCCGATCGACTGTTTCGGGAACCTGTTCGAGGACCACCAGGCGACGCAGCTGACGGGGCAGGGCAACGGGCAGCCGATTCGCCGTTCTACCTGGACGTGGCCGACGTGCGGCCGGCGAGCGTCGCGCGCAAGGCGTTCGAGACGCGGATTCGCGACGGGGGGCGAGCCGCCGGCGCCGCATCACGTGTTCGAGCCGCGGTAAAAAGACGGGCAGGCCGCCCGAAAACGGGGGCGCATCGGAATGTGCGCCGTCGGCCGGTCACGCCCGCCACGCAAGGCGCACGCGGCGATCGCATGCTGCACTGCATCGAAATGGCTTGACGAAATGGCCACTACGGCGTAGTGTCCATGGTCGAAGTGTTCAAGAAGTTCGATTGCTCATCATTGGCCGCGCTCCGTGCGGCAGTCGTTGGTCTCTCCCTCTTTGATTCTTTCTGTGCCCGTCGCGGGCGCATGTTCAATTATTTGTATTAAGGAAGTATTTGTGGATACCGGTACCGTCAAGTGGTTCAACGAAACCAAGGGCTTTGGTTTCATCTCCCCGGACAACGGCGGCGACGATCTGTTCGCCCATTTCTCGGAAATTCGCGGCACGGGTTTCAAGACCCTGGCCGAAGGCCAGAAGGTCAGCTTCGAAGTGAAGCGCGGCCCGAAGGGTCTGCAAGCGTCGAACATCACGCCGCAGTAAGCCGCAACGGCAGCGGCCGCCAGTCGGTGGCCGTTGCCGGATGGAGTTTCGCGCGAGGCGCCGCCCTGGCGGCGCCGGCGCGTTCCGATGCGCACGACCGATGCATCGCGACATTCACGATGCATCGGTCGTGACGCCTCCCTCCTCGCATGCCTGAACGGCGTGCGACGTAACGCCCTCGCAAAGCGCTCGCCGCTTCGCGAGCGCATCACCGCTTCAACGCATCAACCTGAGCAGACCGCCGCCATGTCGTAGCCGGCGCGGTCCCGACTTGCGCGGCGCTCATCCCGCCGCCGCCACCGACCGCCCGAACGCCGCAACGCGCCGGGCTCCGATCGCAAGACAGGCCTGTGGCCCGTCTGAACGAACCGATCCCCGGCAGCCTGCCGGCGGCCGTCCCGTTACGGGATGCCGCGCCGGGCAGATCGCCGCGGCCGCGGTCTATCACCTTGTCTGGAGGAATTGGTTTGGCAAAAGAAGAACTGCTGGAACTCGACGGAATCGTCGACGAAGTGCTGCCGGACAGCAAATACCGTGTGACGCTGGAAAACGGCGTCGTGGTTGGCGCGTACGCGTCGGGCCGCATGCGCAAGAACCACATCCGGATTCTCGCGGGCGACCGCGTGACGCTGGAACTGTCGGTCTACGACCTCACGAAGGGCCGCATCAACTTCCGTCACAAGGACGCGAATTCCCCGCGTCCGCCGCGAAGCGGCCAGCCGCGTCGTTAAGCGGCCTCGACCGGTGCGCGGCCACTCGCGCACCGGGTCGAAACCCGTCCGGCCACGCGGCCGGACGCACCGGATGAACGACGCGTTGCATGCCGTTCGTCGGTCGCCGGCGGCGCCGTCATGCCGCGGCGGCCCCCACCGCCTTCACCGGCCGCCGCGCGTGCGCAACGCTCAGGCGGCCGCGTCCCGCAGGAAATCCTCGACGATCATCGCGAAGTGCGGCGGACATTCCTGCATCGGGTAATGCCCGCAATTCGGTATCGTCACGAGCCGCGCGCCCGGGTGCCACGCGAGAAAGGTCGCCTGCATCGCCGCTGCGTCGATTCCCGGATCCTTGTCGCCGACGATTACCAGAAAGCGCGTGTCGAGCCCGCGGATGTCGTCGACGAAATCCGCGCCCGTCAGCATGTCGAGATACGCGAGTCGGCAACCCGGCGCCACGCGTTCGCGGTTCTGCCGCAACTTCAGGTCGGCCCAGCGCGCCGACAATCCACCCGTCACGAATCGCACGAGCCGCCGAAACGCATCGTCGTCGACCGTCGTGCTCGCGAAGAATGCGCGCGCGTCGGCGCCCAGGCGGTTGCCGGCCGCCGATACCGGACACACGGCGATCGCGCTCTTGATGCGTGACGGCGCATCGGCTGCGAGCCGCTGCGTCGCCATGCCGGTCATCGAATGGCCGATCACGTGAAAGCGCTGCCAGCCGAGACGATCCGCGAGCGCGAGGCAATCGGCGGAAATCTCGTCGACGGTGCATGCGCCGGTCAGGTGGCGGGACGCGCCGTAGCCGCGCAGGTCGACGAACACGTACGTGAAGGCTGTTTCGTCGAGATACGGCAGCGTTGCCGTGTAGTTCGTGTGGTCGCCGAGCCAGTCGTGCAGGACCATCACGCATTCGGGGCCGGCGCCATGCCGCAGGTAGCCGAGCCCGTCGTGGTTGCCGGTCGGGCGGGCGGAGGAGGTGTCGATGGGGTTCATTTCAAGTCGTTTCCGTCTGGTTGGGGAACCAAAACGAAACGCCCTCCCGGCGGACCGGGAGGGCGTCTTGAAAGTGCATCGATCGTATCGGGCCGATCGGCGAAAGTCAACGCCCGACGTGCCTTTCCGCCCGACACCTCGATGCGCTGCGCATCGGCCCGGCGGTTGTCGTCCGACGGCAGGACGCGATCACTGACCGATATCGTCGGGCTCGCCTATGCGGCCGGGGGCCGTCCATGCCGCGACGCGGTGCGCACGATGCTTTACGCGCGGGGCGGCGCGGCCGTACACTCGTCGGCAATTCGCGGCCCGCGCGCGTGGCTTGCCATTCCTTCGGTGGCTTTCAGCGGGCCGACGATCGCGCCAGCCGGACATTCGTCGCGCGACGCCAGGAGGCGCCATGAGTGCAGACGCAGCCCCCGCATCCCCGTCCGTTCAGGACCGCATCCGGCACGTGTTCGTGCTGATGCTCGAGAACCGTTCCTTCGATCACCTGTTTGCACTGTCGGGCATTGCCGGCATCGTCGCCGCGTCGCCGGGCAACAGCAACGCGTACGGCGGCGCGGTCTATCCGTTCGGCGGCGGCGCGCCCGACCGGATGCCGACCGATCCGTGCCACGAATTCACCGACGTGCTCGAACAGCTGTGCGGCGCGGGCGTACCGTTCGTGAAAGGGCAGGCCTATCCGTCCATCACCAATTCGGGTTTCGTGTCGAACTACGCGACGTCGCATTCCGAAGGCACGCCGCCGCGGCCGGTCGATGCGGGCAAGATCATGCAGGGTGTCGACGTCGTGACGCAGGCGCCGTCGCTTTACGCGCTCGCGAACGCGTTCGTGCTGTGTGATGCGTGGCATGCATCGATGCCGGGGCCGACCTGGCCGAACCGCTTCTTCCTGCATGGCGCGTCGTCGGCCGGGCTCGACCATTCGCCGACCAAGCAGGAAATGCTGGGATGGGACGGGTTCGACGGTTTTCCGTATCCGAAGGGTTCGATCTTCGGCGCGCTCGGCGACGACAACTGGCGCATCTACCAGGACCAGACGGGCGACCCGCTCGGCCACGTGCCGCAGGTCGCGTCGTTGAAGGGCATCAGCTTCTTCGACATCGACGATCTCGCGCATTTCGACGCCGATCTCGCGGCCGGCTACACGGCGCGCTATACGTTCATCGAGCCCGGTTACGGCGACATCGTGCACGGTACCTATCAGAACGGCAGCTCGCAGCATCCGATGGACGGTCTCGCCGGCGGCGACCGGCTCGCCGCGCGCGTGTACAACGCGATCCGCAATTCGCCGGTGTGGAACAGCAGCCTGTTCGTGATCGTCTACGACGAGCACGGCGGCTTCTACGATTCGGTCGGGCCGGGCGCCGCGCCGCCGCCGAACGACGGCGCGCCCGCGACGCTGAACGCGAGCGGCTTCGGCTTCGACGTGTACGGCGTGCGCGTGCCGGCGATCGTGATTTCGCCGTGGGTCGCGGCCGGGCACGTCGATCACACGCCGTATGACCATGCATCGGTCGCCGCGACGCTCGAGCGGCTGTTCGGCCTCGCGCCGCTGACCGATCGCGACCGCCTCGCCAACGACCTGCTGGCGCTCGTGACGCCTACGTGCCGGACGGATTGTCCGCAAAGGATCGGAACATGAGTACCGCCGCCCCGACTCCGGACCCGCGCGATGCGCTACCCGTGCGCGACGGCACGAGCCTGATCGCATATCTGCACATCCTGAGGAAAGCGCATGCGGCGCTCGTCGGACAGGAGCAGGCGCATCAACGCTTCAGCGAGATCGTCACGCGCGGGCAGGCGCGGCGGTACATCGAGGAACTGATGCCGGTGCTGCTGCACAAGCGTGCCGAGCATCGGGCGCGCAAGCATGGCGGGAAGCATCGTTGAGCGGGGGCGACAGCTTGGTGTCAGTTGACGGTGGCCGACAATTGGGCAAACCGCATGCCTGTACGTCTTGCGCGTCGTTGACATTGGCACGAGGAAGCCGCGTGCGGGCTTACGCCGCCACCTCCCGCGCCCGCACTATCGCCAGCGCGGCATCCTCGATCATGTCCTCTCGGCCACCGACGAGCCGCTGCCGGCCGAGTTCGACGAGGATTTCGCGCGCAGGAATCCCGTACTTCGCCTCCGCGCGCTTCGCGAACAGCAGGAGCGACGAGTGGACGCCCGCGTAGCTGAGCGTCAGCGCATCGCGGTCGCGGTGGAACGGCGCGTCCACGATCGGCACGACGAGATCGTTGGCGACGCAAGATCGCGAACAGGGCGACACCCGTCTCGATCCCCATCCGGCAGCACACGGCGACGAACACTTCCGTCGGCGTGTTGCTCGCGGGCATGCCGAGGCGCGTCGTGCAGCGGTTGCGCGACGCGGAGATCGAAGCGAAGGCGAACGGTACGGATCTATCAGCAACTGGCAGTGGACTGCCTGAGGGCGATCAGGCCGATCAAGGGGGAGAGGGCGATGCCCGCAGCCCATCTATCGTTCATGCCGTGTCAGGCTTGACCGCGCTAAACCCGTCGTCGGTCGACGCAAAACCCGAGAATCCGAGTGCCATCAACGCCAGCCGGAGCCGCTCGGAGAGCGTCGTGCCGAAAACCGCCAGCATCGCATAGCCGTGCGTTGCGCCGTTGTGATGGTCGTCCAGCGTATCCAGGATGCCGGCGCACCAGCTTTCGCGGTCGTCGCCATGGCGCAGGAACGTGGTGACGCCACCTTCGGCGGCTTGCCCGGGCAACGCCGCTGATGTATTCCAGATCCGTTTGACGACGGTATCGTTGATGTCGCTCGTGACGACCCACGTATGCCGGGCGTGCGCGGCGACGTCGCGAATCCGCTCGCCGCTTCCGGGATCGACGATCAGCGCGATCGTGTTCTGTTTCGTCATGAGCGTTCCCCGTTGTGGTTACCCGGTCGACACTGTTTCACGCGTACCGGTCAATCGGGACGATACCCGGGCGATTGCGTCACGCATCGCCATTGGCTTAAGATCGACGGGAGTTCACCACACGCGTCCAGCACCAATGAAAAAAAGCATGAGCCTGCGGGTCGCCGTCATCGCCTCGGCTGTTGCGGTATACAGCGTCTACATGCACATCGACCAGCTGATCAGCGGCTGCATGTGGGTCAGGGGCCGTCAGCGCTGCAGTTTCGAAAACAGTGCGAATTTCGAAGGCTGGATGAATCTCGACTTGCTGGTCACGTGCTGCTGGGTCGCCGCGGCGGTGGTGGGCTGGATTTCCGTCGCGCAGGTCGCGAAGAAGCCGGAGTAGCGGCGTGACGTACGTGCCCGATTGGATCGGTACGAAATGTCGGCTTGTCTGGCTGAATCTGTCAATCCGTGACAACGCGTATTCGTCGAGCGGCAGCGGGGGCGCGCTTCGTCCTTTCGAGCGGGTCATGAATCCGTGACCGGTCGATAGCCGGCGCGATCGTGGTGATCCCTGGCGAGAAGCGTTGCATCGCGCGCTGCGCGAAGGGAGGTTCCCATGCAGTTTCCGACGGGATCGGTGGTCGCGCTCAGCTCGGCCTCCGCGACGATGTTCTCGATGGGCATGCTGTTTCTCGGTTACTGGGGATTGCACGAACCGCTGCCCTGGCGGTTCGGCGACTATGTCGTCGTGGTGCTCGCGCTGGCGGGCTTCGCCTGTCTCGCGTGCGTGCCGTTTCTCGCCACCTCGCCGATGAAGACCCCCGGTGACGAATCTCGGATGCTCGTCGCACGGCGCGCGTTTCTGGGCGGCGCGAGCGCGGTGTGGTGTGCGATCGTCGCGTCGTTGCTCGTGTGACGCGACGGGGCGGAGACAGCGACCGGAATGCCGATGCGCACGCGGTTCAATAAGTCATATATGAGGCGCGGAAACACCGTTCTAACGCGGGCATTCCTGCTTTGATTTCCCCGATAGCGTGCACTAGATTCGAAGCGTTCATGTGTCACAGAGCGCGAGGTGGAGCCATGACGCCGTGGGAGATTCAGGGCACCGAAATGATCAGCTGCAATTGCTCATACGGTTGCCCATGCCAGTTCAATGCGCTGCCGACCAACGGCAACTGCGAGGCGATGGGCGCGATTTCGATCGACAGCGGTCACTACGGCGACGTGGTGCTCGACGGCGTCCGGATCGCGGTCGTGTTCCATTGGCCGGGCGCTGTCCACGAAGGTCACGGAAAGTGCCAGCCGATCGTCGACGAACGCGCCAGCCTGGCGCAGCGCGATGCCGTGCTGAAGATCATGACCGGTCAGGATACCGATCCGTTCGCGACGATGTTCTCGGTGTACGCGTCGACGCTGGAGCACGCGTTCGATCCGATCTTCGCGAAGATCGATTTCGACGTGGATGTCGATGCCCGGCGCGGCCGGATTCACGTCGATGGCGTGTTCGACCTCGCGGGCGACCCGATCCGCAATCCGGTGACGGGCGACGCGCATCGCGTGCGAATCGACCTGCCGCACGGTTTCGAATACGAACTGGCCGAGATCGGTTCGGGCACGGGGCGCTCGCACGGCAACCTCGCGTTGAATCTCGACGGCACCTATGCGCAGTTCGCGCGGCTGCACCTGAACAATCACGGACTGATCCGGCATCGCGTCGCGGCATGACTCCGCTCGGCATCTGGCTCGGGCGCGAGCGCGTCATCACGCTGCTCGGCATGGCCGCGCTCGTCGCCGTGTGCTGGTTCTACCTGTGGACGGGCGCGGGTACCGGCATGTCGGCGCTGGAGATGACGACGGTCGCGCTCTTTCCGCATCGGCTCGCGGACGACCCGGGCAGCATGGAGCCGTCGCTGCCGACCGTGATCGTGATGTGGTGGGTGATGATGATCGCGATGATGACGCCCGGTGCGGCGCCGCTTGTGATGCTGTACCGGCGCGTGTTGCGGCATCGCGGCAACGGGGAAGCGGGTTCGGCGTTCACGTCGGTGTCGCTGCTGGCCGGTTATCTGACGGCCTGGCTCGCGTTTTCGATCGGCGCGGCGTGGCTTCAGGCACTGCTGCAGCCGGCGGGGTTGATCTCCGCGATGATGCTGTGGTCGAAGAGCGCGGCCCTTTCCGCGTTCGTGCTGGCGCTGGCCGGGCTCTATCAGTTCTCGCCGCTCAAGCGCGCGTGTCTGCGGCAATGCCGCGCGCCGGCCGCGTTCCTGGTCGCGCACTGGCGTCCGGGCGTCGCCGGCAGTTTCCTGCTCGGTGCGCGCCATGGGGCGTACTGCGTGGGCTGCTGCTGGCTCCTGATGGCGCTGCTGTTCGTCGGCGGCGTGATGAACGTCGTGTGGATTGCCGCGTTGTCGCTGTTCGTGTTTGCGGAAAAGATCCTGCCAGGCGGAGAACGTGTCGGCCGCGCGCTCGGCGTCGTGCTGATCGTGTGGGCCGGCGCGACGTTGCTGGTCTGATCGTCCGCGGCTGGCGCCAGCGGCCGTGCACCGGCCGTGATGGTGCTCGCACCGGCAACGCAGTCGTCAACGGGAGACGATCGATGAAGATCCGCTTTCATGCCGCTGCCGTCTTGTGTGCGGTGGCAACTGTTGCGATGCCGGTATTGGCCGCCGGCGACATGGCCGGCATGGACATGGGCGGCAGGAAGATGGCGGCACCGGACGCCGCGCTGACCGATGCCGAGGTGAAGAAGGTCGACACCGGGCACGGGATGGTCACGCTTCGGCACGGCGCGCTCGACAACGTCGGGATGCCGGCGATGACGATGGCGTTCAAGGCCGGCGATGCGGTGACGATCGGGGCGCTGCGCACCGGCGACAAGGTCAGGGTCCGGATCGAGCGTGTGGACGGCGTGCTCACGATCGTGAAGCTGGTGAAGGGTCCGTGACGACGGGCGGTGCGGACAGGTTCGCCGCGGGCCGACGATGCCCGGCATGCTTTCGCCATTCATGCTACGTAACGCAAGGCCGATGTTACGTCCGCGTTGCCGGGACGCAGGTGCGGATCGGCAAGGTCGAGCCGGCGCCGAAGCGATGCGCCGTACCCGAACGCGCCGCCGGCAGGTCATCGCGTCCCGATCGAAAGACTGTTAACGGGGCCGACGGAAATGGCACGGTAGATGCTTGATGGAAGGATCGCGCTGAATAGCAGACGGGGGCTTCCATGCAACATCCATTCATCAAGGCGAATGTCGCGTTCGCCGCCATTGCCGCGGCATGCACGCTGGCTGCGTGTGGTGGCGGAGACATCACGGCACCGCCGCTGGCCGGCAACACCATCGGGACGAGTACCAGCGGGACGACCAGCGGTACCAGTGGGTCGAGCGGTTCGAGCAGCGGCGGTACCAGCGGGTCGAGCGGCACGAGCAGCAGTGGTACGAGCAGCAGCGGCACGAGCAGCAGTGGCACAAGCAGCAGTGGCACGAGCAGCAGTGGCACGAGCAGCAGTGGTACGAGCAGCAGTGGTACGAGCAGCAGTGGTACGAGCAGCAGTGGTACGAGCAGCAGTGGCACGAGCAGCAGTGGTACGAGCAGCAGCGGCACGAGCAGCAGCGGCACGAGCAGCAGCGGCACGAGCAGTAGCGGCACGAGCAGTAGCGGCACGAGCGGCGCGCCAGGCACGAACGGCATCATCAGCTCCGTCGGCGGGATCGTGATGGACGTGGGCACCACGCTTGCCGGCGTGACCCTCCCCGGCGTCAGCAGGGGCGTCACCGTCGGGCCTGCCGACACGGTGACCGGTGTCGGCACGATCATCAGCCAGACGTCGAACGTCGTGAGTGCCGGTCTCGGCCAGATCGGCATCGTACCGAACCCGGTCGGCACGACGGTCGCCGGCCTCGGCAACATCGTTGCGTCGACCAGCAACCCCGTCAGCGGCCTCAGCGAAACCGTCAAGGCGCTCGGTACCGGCCCGCTCTCGCCGCTTTCACCGCTTACGACACCGATCAGCGGGCTGCTCGACACGGTGTCCAGCGGTTTGAGAACGGGCGGCACGACGCTCGGCGCGGCGTTGTCGTCGGGCCCGGTCCAGCAGGCGACGCAGGCGATCAGCACGGCGATCACGCCGCTCGTGACGACGGCGGGCCAGCTCACGCAGCAGGTCGGCACCGCCACCGGCCTCGGGCAGCCGGTGGCCGGCCTGCTCGGGCAGGTCGGCGCGGCGGTCACGTCGGCCGGATGGAAGGTGAGCGCCGCGTCGCCTCAGCCGCTCGTCGGCGGCGTCGGCACCCTTGTCCGGGCGGTCGGCAACACGGTTACCAACGTGGGCGGCCTCGTGAATCCGGGCGGCGCGAACGGTGCGGTGCCGATCTCCGGGCTGGTGACGAGCGTGGTCGGCGGCATCCCGGCGACCGTGCACGATGGTCCCGCGACCGGCACACCGGCGGGTGGTCTCGCCAATCCGCTTGCGCCGGTGACGTCGCTGGTCGGAGGCCTGCTCGGCGGCCTGGCCGGCAAGTAGCCGGTGTGCGTCGATCGCGGCGGCGGACAGCCGGCCTGTCATTGAAGGGCCGGCTGGCGCCACGCGTGACCGGTCGATGGCGTTCGACGCGCGGCCGGTCGTCTGGCCCTGATCGACGCATCATCCGCGCGTGTCGCCGAGCTTCGATGGCGGTCGTGCGAGCCCGCGCGCAGGCAGCGGCGTCGACATCATGATCGACGTGCGCGTTTCGCCGTACAGGTTGATGCGTTCGATCAATTGTTCGAGATGGGTCATGCCGATCGCGACGAGCCGCATCACATACGAATCCGCGCCCGTCACGTGATGGCACTCGACGACTTCGGGAATCGTCTCCAGCAGCTTGAGGAACTTCGCTTTCGCCGGCTGCGGCACCGTGATGCCGATCAGCGCGCTCACCGGATAGCCGGCCGCGGCCGGATTGATCCGCGCCGTATAACCCTCGATGACGCCGGCCGATTCGAGGCGCTTCACGCGCTCCGTCACCGCCGGCACCGACAGGTGTACCTGGCGCGCCAGTTCCGTATAGCTGATGCGGCCGTTGGCCTGCAGCAGCGACAGTACCTTCCAGTCCAGATCGTCCATTGCGGCGGAGTTTTTAAGGTAGAGTCGCCATTTTTCCTTAAAAACCGCATTCAGCGGTGACCGGACTTTCCCTACGATGCCTGTTCAACCCGTGGATGCCACAAGGAGCAGGCGATGCTGTTCATCAAGTCCGTCGTGATGGGGCTGTCGATCGCGGTGCCGGTCGGCCCGATCGGCATGCTGTGCATTCAGCGCAGCCTGAGCCGGGGTTTTCGGGCGGGGTTCGCGACGGGCATCGGCGCCGCGTGCGCCGATGCGATCTACGGCCTGCTCGGCGCGCTGGGCATTGCAGGCATCGTTACCGCGTTCCCGATGCTGACCGTCGGCCTGAAAATCGGCGGCGGCGCATTTCTCGTCTGGCTCGCGTGGACCATCTTGCGTCAGCCGCCGGCCGAGGCGGCGCTGCAGCGCGACCTGCCGCGCACGACCGTGCTGCGGGATTTCCTGACGACGTTCGGCCTCACGCTGTCGAACCCGATGACGATCCTGTCGTTCGTCGGGATTTTCGCGGCGCTCGGCCCGCTGTCGGGCACGCCCGGCAGCTCGGTCGGGCCTGCCGTGGCGTGGATGGTCGCCGGTGTGTTCGTCGGCTCCGCCGCGTGGTGGCTGTGCCTGAGCAGCGCGACCGCCGCGCTGCGCACGAAGCTGTCGCTCGCGTTCATGCACGGGCTGTCGCGCGTATCGGCGGCCGTCATCGCGGTATTCGGCGCGGTCCAACTGGTCGCAGGCGCGCGTGCGATGATCTAGGCGTCGTTCGACCGGATGGCGTCGATCGTCGTCCGGATATGGGCGAGCAGTTCGAGCATCACCGTTTTCCGAAAGTACTGGTTCATGCGCGTGCTGACGGCGACATCGGCCGGCAACGCGTCGATCGCACGCTGGACCGACAACAGATCGTCGGCGAGCCGAGCCGGCGCATCGGGCGGCCACCGGTCGAGCGCCGTGGCGATTTCGTCCGGCCAGAAACCGAACGCGTCGATGCCGCAGCATCCGGCGACGCAGTTCGTCTCCAGCGCATCGAGCAACGGCATGACCGCGGTCAGATGCGGGTCGATTTCGACCGCGCGCCCCTGGCCGCCCGCCAGATCGCCGACTTCGATCCAGCGATCCTTGCCGATGCTGATGTCGTCCTTGTGCGGTTTTCCGTTCATCGCCGGCTCAATTCAGGGCCCGGAAATGGGCATGCATGAAGCGTGCGATCTCCCGGGTGAGTTCGATATCCTCCGGCGCGCCCATGAACCCGCCGTGCGGCATGCCTTCGAACACATGCAGTTCGGTCGGCACTTGCGCGCGCCGCAACGCGCGGTGCAGGCGAACCGCGTTCGACAGGAACAGGTCGCGCGTACCGCTCTGGATGAACGTCGGCGGGAAGCCGGCCGAGAAATCGCCGAACAGCGGCGACAGATACGGATGCGCGAGATCGGCGCCGTTGGCGTAGAGCAGGTTGTTCGGCATCAGCGACGCCGGCAGCACGACGTCGACGAGCCGGTTGGTCTCGAAGCTGTCGCCGGATTCGGTCAGATCGGCTTCCGGCGACAGCAGGACGAGCGCGGCCGGCAGCGGCAAGCCTTCGTCGCGGGCACGCAGCACCATCGCGGCCGCGAGATTGCCGCCGGCCGAGCGGCCGCCGATGACGATGTTTTCCGGCGCGTGGCGCGCCAGCACGAACGCATAGGCCGCGATGCAATCGTCGAGCGCGGCCGGATACGGATGTTCGGGCGGCATGCGGTAATCGACGCCGTAGCAGCGAACGCCCAGGCGGTCGGCATGCATCTGCGCGCCGGCGCGGCATGCGGCGCCGCCGCCGACGATCAGCGCGCCGCCATGCAGGTCGATGTACGCGCATTCGTCGGAAGCGGCCGCTTCGGGCGTCGCGACGTGGAGGTCCACATCGCCGGCCCGGATCGTCTCGACGCTCGAACGCAGATGGCCGGCCAGTTGCCCGACCGCGGCCGTGTAATACGCGTCGGCGGCCGCCTTCACGCGCATCCACGCGTCGACATCGTCCGGCGCGGGCATCACGTGCAGCGCATTCAGCGGCACGCCGTCGTCGCCGACCAGGCGTTGCAACGCGGCTCGCGCTTCGTCGCTGATCGAGGTGGGGAAGGGCACGACGCGGCTCGGCAGCACGACGCCATCGGGTTTGTCGTTCATCGCTTGAATTCCATCAGGCCCGTCATGCGGCCGAAGGCCAGTGGCGCAGCATCACGTCGAGCGCATCGAGGCTGCGCGACCACGATGCGTCGGAATCCGGTGTGCCGTGCGAGAAACCGCCGGCGCCTTCGAGCGTCACGTAGCCCATGAAGAAGCCGCCGAGCAGGCGGATCGCATGGGCCTGCTCGGCTTCCGGCAGGTCGTAGCTGCGCAGCACGGCCGAGGTCATCCTGACGAGCCGCCCGCCCGCGCTTTCGGCGGCGCGCTCGGGACTCACCGGATGGCGCGCGGCCGCAAAGCGGCCGGGGTGCGCGCGCGCATAGTCGCGATAGACGTTCGCGAGCGCGGTCAGCGCATCCTTGCCGGTGCGGCCGGCCAGCGCATCGGCGGCGCGATCGGCCAGCTCCTGCAGCGCGAACAGCGCGATCCGGCTCTTGAGATCGTCGAAACTCGGGACATGGGAATACAGGCTGGCCAGCTTGACGCCGAAATGCCGCGCGAGCGCCGCGCCGGTGAGCGGCTCGAAGCCGGTTTCGTCGGCGAGCCGCGCGCCGGCTTCGACGAGTCTGTCTACGGTAATGCCGGCACGCGCCATGACGAATACTATGTGAATTAGTCAAAAAACTAATTCTATTAGTTTTTGCCGCGAAGTCAATTTCCCGTACGGTGCCGGCCATGCCGATCCGCCCCGGCGCCCGCGACGCAGGCGCCGGGGCGACCGGCCGTCAGAACGTGTAGGTGATCTTGCCGAACGCGGTGCGGCCGAGCGTGTTGTAGCCGTACGCGGTCATGTATTGCCGGTCGAACAGGTTCGACAGCGACGCCGACACCGTCAGGTGCGAATTGATCCGGTACGACGCGCGCAGGCTCACCGTCAGGTACGACGGCAGATACGTCGTGTTGGCCGGATCGTCGAACGTCGTGCCGCCGTAGAGCAGCGATGCGCCCGTGCTCAGCGCGTGGAGCTTCAGTTCGTCCCACGTGTGGTCGACGCTGAGGCTGACCGTCTGGCGCGGCCGGCGGTTGAGCCAGGTCTGGTTGGTCTCGTCCTGCGGATTCAGGAGGCCGACGGCCAGACTCACCGGCGTCGAGCGGCCGATCGTCCCCTTGTACGACAGGTCGATGCCGCGAATGTGCGAACGGCCGATGTTCATCGGCGAGAACGTTGCCGGGTTGTACGCGATCAGGTTGTTGACGTGCGTGTCGTAGACCGCCGCCGAGAACGTGCCGTACGACGTGTTCGCGTCGAGCGCGGCCTCGACCGACGTGCTGCGTTCCGGGCTGAGGTTCGGATTGCCGTAGCCGGGGTAGTACAGGTCGTTGAAACTCGGCAGGCGGAATGCGTTGCCGTACGACACGCGCGCGGTGTAGACCGGCGTGATCGCCCACGACAGCGCGGCGTTGCCGGTGTTCACGCCTTGCCCGGCGATGATCTCGCGACGCCCCGCGAGGAACAGCGTCACGCTGCCGAGCGTGGCCGACTGATGCAGCGAAAACGCCGAGTCGTTGCGCGTCGGTATGCCGCCGGGCGCGTCGATCGGCAGGAATGCCTGTTCGCGCGTGAAATCGTAGGCGAGCTTCGTTTCGCCCGACAGCGGCAGGCCGAACAGGCGGAACCCGTGCGCCTGATGGGTCAGCGACGTCGACGTGCTGATGCGCTGCGAATTGATCTGGTCGGTTGCGAGGGCCGGATTGTCCGCGTAGATGAACTGGCGGTCGTTCGCATAACCGAACGACTGGTCGAACTGCGTATCGGGCGTGATGTCGAGATGAAATGCGATGCCGGTCGTCAGCTGGTGATCGAGCTCGCGATTCGCATAGCCGCTGTTGTCGTAGGACAGGTCGGAGCGGTGATACAGCGCGAACGTCGAGATCGACCAGTTGTCGCGCGCATAGCCGAGCCGCGCATCGAGATCCTGCGCGTGATACGGATTGCGGCCGGCTTCGTGACCGTAGAAGAAGGGCCGCGTCGCATCGATGCCGGCCGTGTTGTAGTCGTGCAGCCCCAGCGAGTAGGTGACACCGCCGAGCGCGGCCAGCGGCCCTGTCGACGGCAGGGTGCCCGACGTGCGGAACTGCGTGTCGAACGTCTTGTTCGATCCGCCGCCGAACGACACGGTGGTCTGGTTCGGCCGGTTGGCGGCGCGGCGCGTGAAGAGCTGCACGACGCCGCCCATCGCGTTGCTGCCGAACGATGCGGCGGCCGGGCCCGAAATCACTTCCACGCGTTCGAACGCGTCGGCCGGCAGGTCGGCCCACGGCGCGATGCCGGTGGTCGGCGAGCCGATCCGGATCCCGTCGATGAACACGGCGACCTGGCTGGCCGACGAGCCGCGGATGCTGACCGACGCGGACGAGCCGGGGCCGCCGCTCTGCGAGACGGTCACGCCCGGCAGCGTCGCGAGCGCCTGCGTGATGCTCGGGTCGGTCGACGACAGCCGGTCGAGATCTTCTCGCGTAAGCACCTGCGTCGACGCATAGCGCCGGTCGAACGATTCGGGCAGGTGCCGCGTGTCGGTCACGCTGATCGTCGGCAGATCGGCGCCTTCGGCGGGCTGGGCGGGCGGCTGGAGCGCGGTATCGCCGGCGGCATGGGCGAGCGGGGTGAGCAGCGCGGTGGCGGCGGATGTGGCGAGCAGGTAACGAAGGTTCATCAGACAGCGAGAGAAAGCGTGTGGCGCGTAGGGCGGTCGCGAGCGAAGGGCGGGCAGGTTGCGCATGCCGACGGCGTGTCGGCGCGACGCTTCCGGCAGGGAAGCGGATTCGGGAACGAAGGACATCTGACGGATCCTGAGGTCGGGTCGTCCATGCAACGGGCGACCGCCAACGGCGGCGCTTGCGCATCGGGACACCCCGCCCGGTGCGGCTGCTGGACCTCGGGTCGATGGCAGGTCTCCTGGCTCGCGGGTCGTCATCCGTGCGGACCTTCCCGGTTTCCCAGTGGCGCGCAGTGGCACGGATTCGCCGCTCACAGTTGCGGGGGCAGCCGCAGATTCGAGTCGTTGCCCGTCCTGCGTTCCCTTTTGATCCCATCGCTGGGAACCATCAGCGCGCAAGGGTAATGGCGTGCGCTCCCGCACGTCAATTGCCGCGCCGCGCGAGGGTGCGAAAAAACGTCATTCTCCGGCAAGCGCTTTCCGAATCCTTTCGCTTGTGTGTTGGTGTCGCGTTTCTCGTCTGATGAATCGGGAGGAGCAAGCGGCATGCGAGCCGCGTCGTATCGAACGCGAAACCGTAGGTTGTCCGGTCGACGTCAGCCGGCGCGTTGAGCAGCCCGGGCAGCGGCACAGCGTTGTCGCGGCGCGGATCGCCGAGCCGCATGCCGGTCGGTCGCCGCGGTTGCACGATCGGCCAGCCGAACAGCTGCAGATCGCGGAACAGCCCGCACCGACGACATCCTCGCCGCACGCGATCCGTCGCTGCCGGCGTTCTGATTGCCGGCGGGGCCGGGCGCGGCAGCGGCGCCCGGCGCGCGCCGTTACATGTGCGTGCCGGCGTGCGCGCGGCCGCCCGGGTCGCCGCCCCGATCGGGCGGCGTATTGTTCTGATCGATCTTCGCGAGCACGAAGCCGGCGTGCGGCAACGCGCCGGGCGAGCGGTGCATCGCCTGCTCGACGACGTCGTGCGGCGATGCGGCGGGGAAACCGGATGACGTCGCGCCCGGTTGGGCGAACGCCGGAAGGGAGGCGACCGCCAGGGCGGCGGCGACGATCGCGTGCGTGTTCATGGTGGCTCCTTCACGACTGACTGCGCGACTGACTGCGGGCAACGTCATCAGTCTAGGGCGCGAAACTTAACGCGTCGTGAAGGTGCCATGGCGCACGGATGACAGGATGTTCATGTGCGCCGCGACGCTCAGGCCGGCGTCGACACCAGTGCGCAGAAGTTCTCGAGATCGACGTTGCCGCCGCTGATCACGACACCCACGCGTTTGCCCTGCAGCGCGTCCTTCATCCGTCGCGCGGCGGCGAACGCCAGGCAGCCGGTCGGCTCGACGACAATCTTCATACGGGTGGCGAAGAAGCGCATGCAGTCGATCAGCTCCGCGTCGGTCGCGGTCAGGATGTCGTCGACGTCGCGGCGGAGGATCGGGAACGTCAGGTTGCCGAGGTATTGCGTCTGCGCGCCGTCGGCGATCGTGCGCGGCGTGTCGATCCGCACGATCGCGCCGGACCGGAACGATTGCTGGCCGTCGTTGCCGGCTTCGGGTTCCACACCGTACAACTTCGCGTGCGGCGACAGCGCGCGGGTCGACAGCGCGGTGCCCGACAGCAGCCCGCCGCCGCCGAGCGGCGCGAACACCGCGTCGAGCGGGCCGACTTCGTCGAACAGTTCCTTGGCCGCCGTGCCCTGGCCGGCGATCACGTCCGGATGGTCGTAGGGCGGCACCAGCGTGAGCCCGTGCCGTTCGGCAAGATCGCGCCCGATCTGCTCGCGGTCCTCGGTGTAGCGATCGTAGGTCACGACGTTGCCGCCATAGCCGCGCGTCGCGGCCATCTTCGCGGCCGGCGCATCCTGCGGCATCACGATCGTCGCGGGAATACCGAGGATGCGCGCCGACAGCGCGATCGCCTGGGCATGGTTGCCGGACGAGAACGCGACGACGCCGTGGCGGCGCTGTTCGGCGTTGAAACGCGACAACGCATTGAACGCGCCGCGGAACTTGAAGGCGCCCATGCGCTGCAGGTTCTCGCACTTGAAGAACACCTGCGCGCCGAGCGCTTCGTCGATCGTTCGCGACGTCATCACCGGCGTGCGGTGCGCATGGCCTTCGAGCCGGGCCGCGGCCGCGGCGACGTCGTCGTACGTGGGGAGGGTCGGAGAGTTCATGGTTGCTCGAGAGTCGGAAAGGTCAGTCAACTGGAAAGCAGGGCCCCGCGTCACTTCGCGTCGTTGTAGACGGTCGCGCGCGAGACGCCGAGATGCTGCGACACGATCTCCATCGCGCGGCGCACCTCGAGGAAGCCGTCGGCCTTCAGCGTCTGCAGCAGCTCGCGGCGCTGGTCGGTCTTCAACTCGCGGGGCGTCGTCGCGAGGCGCGTCGCGAACGCGTCGATGCGCTGCCGGATCGCGTCCGCCCCGGCCGGATCGAGCGTGTCGACGACGGCCTCGCCGTCCGTGCGGCAGAACTGGTTCAGCATGCCCTGGAAGCCGCGGAACAGCGTGACGTCCGCATTCAGGCACAGCGCGGCCACGTAGCGCCCGGTTGAATCCTTGATGCCGATCGACGTGCTTTTCGCGGTGCGGCCGTCCGCGAAGCGGTTCGGGTAGTTCGCGAGCACCTGCGGGAAATCGTCGTCGGCGATGCGGGCGAGGCCGAGTTCGGTCGCCGGATCGCCGACCGCGCGCCCGGACAGGTTGTTGTGGATCGCGAGGATCGCGTGTTCCGGCGTGCGCAGGTCGTGCACGACGACCTCGGTGAACGGCGCGAACATCTCGCCGAGCCCTTCGGCGATGCGCTGCACCTGTTCGATCAGCGACGCCTGTTCGGACGACGGTGGCGTGCGGCGCGTGCTCATGCGTTTTCCCGGGGCGACGGGGCGTCGGCCGTTTCCGGCCGCGTGATGTCGGCCAGCAGCGGCCGGGCGATGCGCACGTAGTCGGCCGAGTCGAGCACGACCGAGCGGTCGAGGCGGCCCGCGTTGAAGGCGATCTCCGCGTTGCGTTCGACCAGCGCGGGATCGACGACGAGCGTGACGTTCGCGTCGAATACGAACGGCGGCACGGCGCCCATCACGCAGCGCGTGACGGCGGCCGCGACATCGGGCGACGCGAGCGTCGCCTTGCGGCGGCCAACTGCCTCGGCAACCTTGCGGAAGTCGATCTTCAGGTGGCCTGGGATCACGGCGAGCGCGGTCGCGTCGCCGCCGTCCTTGAACGTGCAGAGCATGGCCTTCGCCCCCTGTTCGGGGCGCGTGCCGCGGATCGCGGCGATCACGTCGGATTTACCTTCCGCCGGATGTTCGAGCACGCGGAAACGTGCACCGGACGTATTCAGCAGATCGCACAGCGTGTCGAAAACGGGAGAGTCGTTCATGTCGCTCCGGGCGGGAAGGCGCGCATCGCGGCGCGCGGGGAGCGAGCGTGCCGCTCGCTATCGATGGATTGTCCAAGTATAGACGTTTTGTCATGAGATAGGGCAACAGCGGGTGCGCCCGTGCGGGGTCTTTCTCCAACTGCGAAAGGCCGTTTCGTATTGCGAAATCTCCGCGAAGTTCCCGTCGCGCCGCCTTTCCGCCGCTTGAAAACTTGTTTTGCATCGCAAAATCGATCTGCTATCTCATTGAAAAACAAGGAAAATTTATATCTTATGTCTTATATAAGAGTTGGTCGAAAGCGCGCCGGACAGGATTAATATTGAGTCCATGCAGTTCGCTTCGTCACACGAAGCGGGCACGCTGAACCCTTTACTCAAATGCGCTTCGTTCCCAGGAGATAGACATGTCCCAATATCAAGACGACATCAAGGCAGTGGCTGGCTTGAAGGAGAACCACGGCAGCGCGTGGAACGCCATCAGTCCCGAGTATGCCGCCCGCATGCGTGCCCAGAACAAGTTCAAGACCGGCCTGGACATCGCGAAGTACACCGCGAAGATCATGCGCGCCGACATGGCCGCGTACGATGCCGACCCGGCCAAGTACACGCAGTCGCTGGGCTGCTGGCACGGTTTCATCGGCCAGCAGAAGATGATCTCCATCAAGAAGCACTTCAACAGCACCGAACGCCGCTACCTGTATCTGTCGGGCTGGATGGTCGCCGCGCTGCGCTCGGAGTTCGGCCCGCTGCCGGACCAGTCGATGCACGAAAAGACCTCGGTCAGCGCGCTGATCCGCGAGCTGTACACGTTCCTGCGCCAGGCCGACGCCCGTGAGCTGGGCGGCCTGTTCCGCGAGCTGGATGCGGCGAAGGACGCGACTGCCAAGGCCGCGATCCAGGAAAAGATCGACAACCACGTGACGCACGTCGTGCCGATCATCGCCGACATCGACGCGGGCTTCGGCAACGCGGAAGCGACCTACCTGCTGGCCAAGCAGTTCATCGAAGCCGGCGCCTGCTGCATCCAGATCGAAAACCAGGTGTCCGACGAGAAGCAGTGCGGCCACCAGGACGGCAAGGTCACGGTGCCGCACGAGGATTTCCTCGCGAAGATCCGCGCGATCCGCTACGCGTTCCTGGAACTGGGCGTGGACGACGGCGTCATCGTCGCGCGTACCGACTCGCTGGGCGCCGGCCTGACCAAGCAGATCGCCGTGACGACCACGCCGGGCGACCTGGGCGACCAATACAATGCGTTCCTCGATTGCGAAGAGCTGTCGGCGGATCAGCTGGGTAACGGCGACGTCGTCATCAAGCGCGACGGCAAGCTGCTGCGTCCGAAGCGCCTGCCGAGCAACCTGTTCCAGTTCCGCGCCGGCACGGGCGAAGCGCGTTGCGTGCTCGATTGCATCACGTCGCTGCAGAACGGCGCCGACCTGCTGTGGATCGAAACCGAAAAACCGCATATCGCGCAGATCGGCGGCATGGTCAGCGAGATCCGCAAGGTGATCCCGAACGCGAAGCTGGTGTACAACAACAGCCCGTCGTTCAACTGGACGCTGAACTTCCGTCAGCAGGCGTACGACGCGATGAAGGCCGAAGGCAAGGACGTGTCGGCCTACGACCGTGCGCAGCTGATGAGCGTCGAGTACGACGAGACCGAACTGGCCAAGCTCGCCGACGAGAAGATCCGCACGTTCCAGGCCGACGCGTCGCGTGAAGCCGGCATCTTCCATCACCTGATCACGCTGCCGACATACCACACGGCCGCACTGTCGACCGACAACCTGGCCAAGGAATACTTCGGCGACCAGGGCATGCTCGGCTACGTGGCGGGCGTGCAGCGCAAGGAAATCCGCCAGGGCATCGCCTGCGTGAAGCATCAGAACATGTCCGGTTCGGACATCGGCGACGACCACAAGGAATACTTCAGCGGCGAAGCGGCGCTGAAGGCGGCAGGCAAGGACAACACGATGAACCAGTTCTCGTAATCGCCGGTCCCGCAGCACGACGCCAGCCCTTCGGGGCTGGCTTTTTTTTATTCGCTCGATTCCCGCGCCTTGGCCGCGCACGGCCTTCAAGACGTACTGGCTCGTCCACTACATCGATCTGGTCGAAATCGACGAAGCGTCCGCAGCTGTCCATCATGTCAGCCACGTTGCGCTGGAACGGCGACGTTCCGCACGTAGCGGAAATTGTCCGGCGTATCGATCGCGACGCGCGCGTGATGACCGTGCCACACGTCGCGAACGTGCCGCTGCAGCGTGTCGGCCTGCCGGACGAAATCGCGCGCGACGCTGTTCCTCGCGCGTGATGACGTGTCGTATCGCAACGGCGCCGGACTGGCCGTCGACGACGGGATGGCGGCGGGCGCGTATTACCCCGGATTGCCGGGCGCGCCGTTTTGAGCAGGGGCGTGCGCCGGGCATTCGACCGGGATGTTTGTGTGCGCAACCTAATTCAGGGTTTGCCTGAGTAGCGAAAACGCGAATTCGCCGGGCCTGCATGCGCGTTTTTCATGTGCGCGGCCAGCGGGCCATTTGTTCCGTTTTCACCAAACCCTTGCCCGACGGACGTTTCGTGCGATTCGTCCCCGGCCGCGCTCGGACCGGCGCAGCCGGCATGACCTGCCGGCAACGCATGTACCCGCGCATCGTCACAATTGTTTCTTGTTGCAACGCAACGCCCGCCCAATATCGGCGATGGTATGCTGACCGGCATGGAAGTTGTAAGGCAGGTTGCATGCATGGCGAAACTCGCGTTCGCATCTTCTAACGAGACATCACATCCTCTCGCCCGCCTCGCGGCATCGACACGCGCCCCGCGCGCGTGCTCCGCGTCGCGCGTTGCTGCGACCTGCGCGCCGATCGCATCCCCCATCTCGCGGGCTCGCCCGCATCCCCCATCCTCGCCCAATAATCCGGAGACATTTCCATGTCGCAAAACACCATGGCCGAAGCGACGCACGGCCCGCTGATCGCTCCACCGGCTTTCGTCAAACATCGCAAGCTGATCGACTGGGTGTCGCGCATCGCGGCGCTCACGGAGCCCGAACGCGTCGTGTGGTGTGACGGTTCGCAGGAAGAATACGACGCGCTGTGCCAGGCGATGGTCGACCAGGGCACGCTCACGCGCCTGAACCCGGCGAAGCGCCCGAACTCGTATCTCGCGCAGTCGGATCCGTCGGACGTTGCGCGCGTCGAGGATCGCACGTTCATCTGCGCGGCCTCGCGCGACGACGTCGGCCCGACCAACAACTGGATCGAGCCGGCCGAAATGCGCGAGACGCTCAACGGGCTGTTCCGCGGCTCGATGCGCGGCCGCACGCTGTACGTCGTGCCGTTCTCGATGGGCCCGCTCGGCTCGCCGATCGCGCACGTCGGCGTCGAACTGTCCGACAGCCCGTACGTGGCGGTGAACATGCGGATCATGACGCGCATGGGCCGCGACGTATACGACGTGCTCGGCGAGGACGGCGAATTCGTGCCGTGCGTGCACAGCGTCGGTCATCCGCTCGAAGCGGGCCAGCAGGATGTGCCGTGGCCGTGCAACCCGGTCAAGTACATCGTGCATTTCCCGGAAACGCGCGAAATCTGGAGCTTCGGCTCGGGCTACGGCGGCAACGCGCTGCTCGGCAAGAAATGCTTCGCACTGCGCATCGCGTCGACGATGGGCCGCGACCAGGGCTGGCTCGCGGAACACATGCTGATCCTCGGCGTGACGTCGCCGGCCGGCAGGAAGTATCACGTCGCGGCCGCATTCCCGTCCGCGTGCGGCAAGACCAACTTCGCGATGCTGATTCCGCCGCAGGGCTTCAACGGCTGGAAGGTCACGACGATCGGCGACGACATCGCGTGGCTGAAGCCCGGCCGCGACGGCCGCCTGTATGCGATCAATCCGGAAGCCGGCTTCTTCGGCGTCGCGCCGGGCACCGGCGTGAAGGCGAACCCGAACGCGATCGCGACGCTGACGAAGAACGTGATCTTCACGAACGTCGCGCTGACGGAGGACGGCGATGTGTGGTGGGAAGGGCTGACCGATACGCCGCCCGCGAAGCTGACCGACTGGCAGGGCAATCCGTGGACGCCGGAGATCGGCAAGGAGACGGGCCGCAAGGCCGCGCATCCGAATTCGCGCTTCACGGCGCCGGCCGCGCAGTGCCCGTCGATCGACGACGACTGGGAGAACCCGGCCGGCGTACCGATCGACGCGTTCATCTTCGGTGGTCGACGCTCGACCACGGTGCCCCTCGTGACCGAGGCGCGCGACTGGATCGAAGGCGTGTACATGGCCGCGACGATGGGCTCGGAGACGACCGCCGCCGCGGTCGGCCAGCAGGGCATCGTGCGTCGCGATCCGTTCGCGATGCTGCCGTTCTGCGGCTACAACGTCAGCGATTATTTCGCGCACTGGCTCAAGCTCGGCAAGCAGCTCGAAGCCGCGGGCGCCACGTTGCCGAAGATCTACTGCGTGAACTGGTTCCGCAAGGACGCGAACGGCAAGTTCGTGTGGCCGGGCTTCGGCGAAAACATGCGCGTGCTGAAGTGGATGCTCGATCGTCTCGAAGGCACGGGCGGCGGCGGCGAGCACGCGTTCGGCGTCTCGCCGGCGTATGAAGACCTGCATTGGGACGGCCTCGATTTCACGCGCGAACAGTTCGACGCGGTGACGTCGATGAACGCGGACGAATGGCGCGAGGAACTGAAGCTGCATGCGGCGCTGTTCGACACGCTGAAGCTGCGTTTGCCCGCTGAAATGACCGACACGATGAAGAAGATCGAGGCGCGCCTCGGCGTGTAACGATCCGGATCGTCGTATCGACGTACCAGCGCTGACGTCCCGCCGCCGGCATGCCTCGCCGGCGGCGGGACGTTTTTGCATCCGCCTCGCTTGCTGCGCGCTGCAATGCGCGACGACTTCGTCGACCGCGCGTTGCACGTCGCCGCGCCCCGTGTAGATCGCGACATCGGGCAACCGCGGATGCTCGCGGTCGAGCGGGGTACGTCCCGCGGGTTGCCGGCTCTGTGAGCGATCGCCGCGAAACAGTCGGCGACGCCCACGTTCTCGTCGCAGACTATCGCCAGCCTTCAGCCGAGATCGAGCGCGTTCGTCAGGTCGCCCGGCGGCGTCGCGCCGCGTGCGGCGAACGCGTTGTTGCGCAGGACCACGCCGTCGAGCGGTGCGAGCCCGTGCACGCGGCTGATGAAACGCAGGATCGAGTTCGTGTCGTACAGCGTGTGATCGACGAAGCCCTGCTTCGCGAACGGCGAGATCACGAGCGCCGGAATCCGCGAACCGGGGCCCCAGCGGTCGCCGACCGGCGGCGCGACGTGATCCCACCAGCCGCCGTTCTCGTCGTGCGTCATCACGATCACCGTGTTTTCCCATTGCGGACCGCGCCGGATATGGTCGATCACGGTCGCGATGTGACGGTCGCCCGATTCGATGTCCGCGTAACCCGCATGCATGTTCAGGTTGCCTTGCGGCTTGTAGAACGTGACGGCCGGCAGGCGGCCCGCGTCGATGTCGGCGATGAAGTGATTGGTCGACGGATCGTCGCCGAGCCCCGCGTCGCGCAGATGCCGGCGGCGGGCTTCGGTGCCCGGCGCATAGTTCGCGAAGTAGTTGAACGGCTGGTGGTGGTACTGGAAATCGGGCACGGTGCCCGTGTCGCGATGCTCGAGCGCGTACTGCCACGCGCCGCTGTACCACGCCCAGTCGACGTTCTTCTCCGACAGGCGGTCGCCGATCGTCGCATAGCCCTGCGGCGGCATCACGCGATGGTCGGCCGGGTCCGCATACGCGGCGTTGCCCGGGTCGGGCGGCGGCACGTAGCTCGGCTGGTACGGCGGCGCCATCGTGTTCACGCCGTAGCCGTCCGGCGTCAGCGGGCCGTCGGCCGCGAACTTCGGCGGGCCGTCGAGCGCGGACGCGGGCGAATCGTCGGCGAGCTTCAGGCGCGTGCCGGCCGGATCGTCGCCTTCGACCTTCGACAGCAGTTTTGCCGCATGCGGGTGCTTGTGCGCGTCCGGATACAGCGGCGGCTGCGCGGAGATCAGGAACATGTGGTTCATCCACGAACCGCCGAAGGCCGCCATGAAGAAGTTGTCGCACAGCGTGTATTGCCGCGCCAGATTCCACAGCCGCAACGAATCGGCCGAGTTGCGGTAATGACCCATCACGAGGCCGCCCGAATCGGCCCACGCGGCGAACTGGTTGTTGCGGCCGGCCGCGATCTGCATCTGGTTCTGGTAGAAACGGTGCCACAGGTCGCGCGTGATCACGCCGTTCGGCAGCGGCCGGCCCTGCGCGTCGGCGATCCGGAACGGCGCGTTCGGCAGCCGGTCGATGTCGCGCTCGGCGATCGCATAGCGCTTGCCGTCCACTTCCTGCGCCTGCGGCACGAGCCCGCCCCAGATCTTCGGCAGCACCGGCAGCGGCGTCTTGCCGTCGCGATCGAGCTGCTGCGCGTGTTCGGGCCGCACGTCGCCGAGCGGGTACTGGACGCCGGGGAAATCGCCGTACAGGTTCGCGAAGCTGCGGTTTTCCGCGTAGATCACGACGATGTGGCGCACGCGCTGACGCAACACCTCGTCGATGCGCAGGTCGGCGGCCGAACGCGGCGCGGTGCCCGCGGTGGTTTCGCAGCCGCCGAGCGCGACACCGGCGCCGAGCGCGGCGAGGCCGCCGAGCAAGCGGCGGCGGTCGGGGTCGGCGGGAAGGTCGTCGGGGCGATCGGGGGTATCGGTCACGTCGTGGGCTCCTCGATTGGGCGGGTGGGCGGTGTCGTTCTATGCGCGGCGGCGTCGCTCGGGCTGCCGCGATGCGTGACGGGAGGCAATTGCCGGTCGTGGCGCGGAAAGCGCAGGTGACCGAATTGTCATAAAAATGTCACGAATGCGACTATACCGCGCCGAGTGCCGCGAATGAAAGCCGTTTGTCGGACGCGTCGACGCGCGCGGCAGGCGATGCGGGACGCCCGCGCGCGAGCTAGACTGGATTCAGGGGCGGCGCGTCGTGGCGCGGCGTGCCGCCCGGGTGACGATCGCCCGGCGGCGCCGGCCGACGGCGTCGTCGCGGCGTCGTCGATCCGATGCAGCGAGGCGACCCAGCGAGGCGATGATGGTGCGAATGGCCGTCGTGTTCGCACGGCTGCCGATGCCGCGTGCCGGTTGCGCGCGCGTGTCCGCGTGAGCGCACGCCGCGCAACGCACGAGGCCGGCCCGATGTCATGGACAGGAAATTCGACTATCCGGGATTGCTGATCGCGGCGGGCTTCTTCGTGCTGTTCGCTGCGCAGTTGCTGATGCTGCATCCGGCGTCGGCGCCGATTGCATACAGCGATTTCCACAAGCTCGTCGCCGCGCGGCTTGTCGACGATCTCGAGGTCGGCCCCGCGTCGATCTCGGGCACGCTGAAGATGCCGCGGGCCGGCACGATGCTGCCGGCATCCGAAGCCGCGGCCGTGCAGCAGGCCGGCGCGCCGTGGCGCTTCACGACCAACCGCGTGACCGACGAGCACCTGACCGACACGCTGACCGCCGCCGGCATCCGCTATCACGGCACGCCCGACACGGGCTGGATCGCCGCGCTCGCGTCTTGGCTGCTGCCGCTCGTGCTGCTCGTGTTCGCGTGGAACATGATGTTGCGCAGACGCGGCGGGCTGCAGGACTTCACGGGGATGGGCAAGAGCCGCGCGCGCGCGTACGTGCAGCAGGAAACCGGCATCACGTTCGACGATATCGCGGGCATCGACGAGGCGAAGGCCGAGCTGCAGCAGCTCGTCGCGTTCCTGCGCAATCCCGATCGCTACCAGCGGCTCGGCGGCAAGATCCCGAAGGGCGTGCTGATCGTCGGCGCGCCGGGCACGGGCAAGACGCTGCTTGCGCGCGCGGTGGCCGGCGAGGCGGCCGTGCCGTTCTTCTCGATCAGCGGGTCGGCATTCGTCGAGATGTTCGTCGGCGTGGGCGCGGCGCGCGTGCGAGACCTGTTCGAGCAGGCGCAGCAGAAGGCGCCGTGCATCGTATTCGTCGACGAGCTCGATGCGCTCGGCAAGGTGCGCGGCGTCGGCCCGATGTCGGGCAACGACGAGCGCGAGCAGACGCTCAACCAGCTGCTCGTCGAGATGGACGGCTTCCAGGCAGGCTCGGGCGTGATCATCATGGCCGCGACGAACCGCCCCGAGATCCTCGATCCCGCGCTGCTGCGGCCGGGCCGCTTCGATCGCCACATCGCGATCGACCGGCCCGACGTGAACGGCCGCCGGCAGATTCTCGGCGTGCACGTGAAGCGCGTGAAGCTCGCGGCCGACGTCGACCTCGGCGAACTCGCGTCGCGCACGCCGGGCTTCGTCGGCGCCGATCTCGCGAACGTCGTCAACGAGGCCGCGCTGCACGCGGCCGAACTCGGCAAGCCGGCGATCGGCATGGCCGATTTCGACGAGGCGATCGACCGCGCGCTGACCGGACTCGAGCGCAAGAGCCGCGTGATGAACGCGCAGGAGAAGCTGACCATCGCGTATCACGAAGCCGGTCATGCGCTCGTCGCGGAAAGCCGCGCGCATTGCGACCCGGTGAAGAAGGTGTCGATCATTCCGCGCGGTGTCGCCGCGCTGGGCTACACGCAGCAAGTGCCGACCGAGGATCGCTACGTGCTGCGTCGGAGCGAGCTGCTCGACCGGATCGACGCGCTGCTCGGCGGGCGTGTCGCGGAAGAGCTCGTGTTCGGCGATGTCTCGACCGGCGCGCAGAACGATCTCGAACGCGCGACCGCGATGGCACGCCACATGGTCATGCAGTACGGGATGAGCGAGAAGATCGGGCTCGCGACGTTCGACGACGGCGAGGCGCGCCAGGGCATGCCCGGTGCGTGGCAGACAGGCGCGGGTCGCTGCAGCGAGCATACGGCACGGATGATCGACGACGAGGTGCGCATGTTGCTGGCCGACGCACATGCGCGGGTGGTCGCGACGCTCGGCGAGCGCCGCGACGCGCTCGAGCGTATCGCGCGACGGCTGCTGCAATGCGAGGTGCTCGAGCGCGAGGCGCTGCAGGCACTGATCGACGGGCGCAGCGAACCGCCGCCGCCGGCAGCGGCGCCCGACGGCACCGCCGGACCGCGCGGCGATGCGCTCGCGCCGGAGCAGGCGTCGGCGGTCGAGCGCGATTTCGTCGCGTGCGGGCCGCCGCGCGAACCCGAACGCTGAATGCGCGTCGCGGGCCCGCGAACGGTGCATGCCGCTGCGGCGATGCGCCGGCCTTCCTGTTCCCCTTTCCAGACACGGAGCCGCCATGAGCGAGGCGCACGTATCCGTCGATGTCGCGCAGCAGGCGCGCTTTTGCTTCGAAGTCAGGTTTGCCGGCACGACGCTGTCGCCGGTGCTCACCGACGAGCGGCCCCCGCTCGGCGACGGGCGCGGGCCGAACCCGGTCCGGCTGCTGGCCACGGCGGTCGCGAGCTGTCTCGCGGCGAGCCTGCTGTTCGCGCTGAACAAGCAGCACGTCGATCCGCAGCCGATTGCCGCGCATATCGACGTCGCCATGGTGCGGAACGAAGCAGGGCGCGTGCGCGTAGGCGCGATGAACGTGCGGTTGTCGATCGGCAGGACATGGGCCGATCTCGGGCGGCGACGCGCGAGCTCGATCAGTTCGATGCGTATTGCGTGGTGACCGAGCGCATGCGCGCGGGCATTCCGATTTCGGTCGACGTGTGCGACGCGAACGGTACGACGCTGGAATGCGCGGCGACCAAGGCGTGACGGTGTGTCAGTGCGTCACGATTCGGTCGCGGCCGCGACTTCGGCCGCTTCGGCGAGCGCGTCGAGAAAGCGGGTGCGCCACCAGTGCACGTCGGTCTGGCGCACGATCGCCATCAGCGCCGAGTGACGCTGGCGGCGCTCTTCGAGCGGCATCGTGAGCGCGCGCTGGATCGCCTGCGCGGTGCCTTGCGTGTCGTACGGATTGACGAGCAGCGCCGGCTTCAGCTGCTCGGCCGCGCCGGCGAAGCGCGACAGCACGAGCACGCCCGGATCGGTTGCGTCCTGTGCGGCGAGGAACTCCTTCGCGACGAGGTTCATGCCGTCGCGCAGCGGCGTGACGAGCGCGACGCGGCTCGCGCGATAGAGGCCCGGCAGGCGCTTGCGCGCAACCGTGCGGTGAATGTAGCGCATCGGCATCCATTCGAGTTCGCCGTAGTCGCCGTTGATCGCGCCGCACAGGCTGTCCATTTCGCGCCGCAGGTCGTCGTAGGCGCCGAGATTCTCGCGGCTCGGCGCGGCGATCTGGATCAGCGTCGCGCGATCGCGGTTCTCCGGATATCGTTCGAGCAACTGGCGGAACGCATGCACGCGCTGCGGCAATCCCTTCGTGTAATCGAGCCGGTCGACGCCGACGAGCAACTGGCGGCGCGAATATTCGTCGCGCATCCGGTCGAACATGTCGAGGCCGTCGCGATCGCGTGCGAGCGATTCGAATTCGTCGACGTTGATGCCGATCGGGAATGCCCCGGCCGACAACGTGCGGCCGAACGCGCGCAGGCGGCCGTCCGGCAGTCGCGCGGCACCGGCTTCCGCTTCGACGTAATGCTCGAAGTGCAGCAGATCCGATTCGGTCTGGAAGCCGACGAGGTCGTACGCGAACAGCGAGCGCATCAGCCATTCGTGTTCCGGGATCGCGGCCATGATCGGCGGCGGCGGCATCGGGATGTGCAGGAAGAAGCCGATCGGGTTCGTGCAGCCCATCGCGCGCAGCTCGGCCGCGAGCGGAATCAGCTGGTAGTCGTGGACCCAGATGGTGTCGTCGGGCCGCAGCAGCGTGCGCAGCTTGCGCGCGAACAACTGGTTCACGCGCCGGTAACCGTCGGCGAAGCGCCGGTCGAACTGCGCGAGATCGAGCCGGTAGTGAAACACCGGCCACAGCACGTTGTTCGAGTAGCCGAGGTAGTAAGCGTCGTAATCCTGCGGATCGAGATCGATCGTCGCGAGCTGGATGCCGCCGACGTTCTGGATCTGCACGTCGTCGCCGTGCGCCGGCTGATCCTCGTCGCCGCGTAGCCTGCCGCTCCAGCCGAACCATACGCCGCCGGTTTCCTGCAGGCTGTCTTTCACGGCGACGGCGAGGCCGCCGGCCGCGGCTTTACGGGGATCTGCGATGCGATTGGATACGACGACGAGTCGGCTCACCAGCTCTCCTGACGATTGTTGGGGGAAAGGTTCGTGCGGCCGAGGCGCGAGAAGCTGACGCCGCCATCGACGCGCCGTGCGCGATGCGATGGGGCCGCAGTGCGATCGGGCGGGAGTCAGGGCATGCGATTCGCCGTCCGGTCGAGGGTGCTTTTTTTAGGATACTCGTCATTCGCTCGTTTTAAAAGTCTCCATCGACGAGCGGCGCGGGAGGCAATGCAGCGCGATTTCCATGATGGCGGAATGGCCATGCGCACCAGGCGGGCGGGATCGAAACTTGCGCGACACGGCCCATGCGGCGCGCGTCATGCCATGCGGAGCGTCCGTCCGCATGCGTGCCGTGAACGCGCGGCGCGGACCGACGACGCGCGAAACGGCGTGCGCGTCGTCGTCTCCCGGACGTATCGGCTATACGGCGGGTTACACGGCGGCCGGTTGCCAGTGACGCATGTCGGCCTCGTGCGCATGTACGCCGTGCGACGTCACATGCGCACCGGACGGCATCCGGAATGCGGCGACCGTTTCGGACAGTTCGCGGCCCTGCGCCTCGAGCGACTTCGATGCGGCCGCGGCCTGCTCGACGAGCGCCGCGTTCTGCTGCGTCGTCTCGTCCATTTGCGTGATCGTCAGGTTCACCTGGTCGATGCCGCGGCTCTGCTCGGCCGAGGCGGCCGCGATCTCGCCCATGATGTCCGTCACGCGCGCGACGGCCTGCGTGACGTCGGACATCGTCTTGCCGGCTTCCCCCGCGAGCGCCGAGCCGTCCTGGATCGTCTGCACCGACGCGGAGATCAGCTCCTTGATTTCCTTCGCTGCCGTCGACGAGCGTTGCGCGAGACTGCGCACCTCGCTCGCGACGACCGCGAAGCCGCGACCCTGTTCGCCCGCGCGTGCGGCTTCGACAGCCGCGTTCAGCGCAAGGATGTTGGTCTGGAAGGCGATGCCCTCGATGATGCCCGTGATGTCGGCGATCTTCGACGAGCTTTGGCCGATTTCCGTCATCGTGTCGACCACGCGGCCGACCACCGAACTGCCGCGCTGCGCGACGTCCGATGCATTCGCGGCGAGCGTGCTTGCCTGTTGCGCATTCTCCGCGTTCAGCCGCACCGTCGACGTGAATTCCTCCATCGTCGCGGCGGTTTCCTGCAGCGACGCGGCCTGTTCCTCGGTGCGCTGGCTCAGGTCGAGGTTGCCCGACGCGATCTCGCTCACCGCGTGCGCGATGCTGTTCGACGAATCGCGCACGCGCCCGACGATGCCGATCAGCCGCTCGTTCATCGTTCGCAGCGCGTCGAGCAGGTCGCGCGTTTCGTCGTTGCCGCTGACCTCGATGCGGCTGCCGAGATCGCCGTTCGCGACCGTGCGTGCGACGTCCACCGCCGAGCCGATCGGCACCGTGATCTTGCGCGTAAGCCACAGACCGCCGGCCACGGCGACCGCAACCGCGATCAGGCAGATGCCGGCCAGCAGGTTGCGCTCCATCGCGTAGCGGTCCGCGAACTGCTGCGCGAGCGCGAGTTCGCGTTCATGCGTATAGGTTGCATACGCATCGGTCGCGCGCACCAGCTGCGCGAGCAGCGGGCGGCAGTTGTCGTCGATGTCGGCGGTCGCCTCGTCCTTCTTGCCGGCCTGCGCGAGCCCGACGATGCGCAGCGCGACGGGCCCGTAATTGCCCTCGATGCGCACGATGTCGCCCACCAGTTCGCGTGCGCGATCGGAGGTATCGGTTGCGTTCGCCATCATGTCCTTGAGCTTCGCGAGACGTTCCTGGACGTCCTTGTGCGCCTGGTTCACTTCGGCGAGTTCGGCTTCGACGTCGGACGGCTTGGTCACGAGCACGAGGTTGCGCGCGGCGATCGCGCGACGGTCGACCGCGGTGCGGATTTGCGCGGACAGGTTCGCCCGCGCGCTGATGCCGTTCATGTAGCGGGAGAACTCGGCGTTCGTATCGGACAGTGCCTTGAGGGCCATGCCGGACACGATCACGACGACCGCGGCGAGCAGGCCGAAGCCGCCAAGGAGTTTTGTCTTGATGCTCATTCTGGCGATTTTCACGTTGTGCCCCTGCGTGAGTAGTTGGCAAATGGAATTTATTGTTCGACCAGATACGGGCTCGTGCCGGCATTAACGGGTATACCGGATGATTCTTTACCCTTCGAAAACCCTGATATTCGTTTTTTTAGCGCTGGAAGCGTTGTCCGGAGGGGATTCTTGATCCAGATCAAAAAACGCGGATCGCCCTTGATTCAAGGGTTTATACATGGAATTTGAAACCGGTTTTATTGGTGAAACAAGAAACTTCTATTTTATTTGCAATCGTCTGACGATTTTGATTCGATTTACGGGTGAATAACGGAATTTCGTTTTCGGAAAATCGGGGAGAGCGCCGGTCCGGGTGTGCGTCGCTTGATTGGCGCAATGGGCGGGTGAACGGAAACGGGCGCGCCCTGCAGGCGCGCCGGAGCGGCCCGCGGCGGACGCCGCGAGCCTTGGGAGGGTCAGAACGTGGTGCGCAATCCGGCCATCACGCTGCGCCCGCCTTCGGGCGCGAAGCCGCGCACGACCGACGTCGAATAGCGGATGTCCTGGTTCGTCAGGTTGTCGCCGCGCAGGTACGCGAGCCAGTGCGTCGGGCCGACGCGGAACTTGTAGGTCAGCATCACGCCGAGCGAGGTATAGCCGTCCGTCGAAAAATCGTTGTCCGGCACGCGATGCTGCGACCACGCGTGCGTGACCTGCGCGCGCGCGCCGAACGGCCCGTAGCCGTAGTCGGCCGCGAGCGTCGCGCGCAGCGGCGCGATGCGCGGCAGCGGCCGGCCCGTGTCGACGTTGCGCGCGTGGGTGTAGTCGGCCGTCAGTTCGAGGTCGACCGTGTGGCCGCGCCGCGAGAACGCGCGCCACTTGCCGTCCAGTTCGACGCCGTAGAACTCGGCGCGCACGCCGCGATAGATCGCCTCGTTGAGCGAGCCGTCGGTGCCGGGCGCGACGGGGTCGCCGTCGTCGTCCACGACGCGGCCGGTGTTGTACTCGGTCAGGTAGTTCGAGAAGCGGTTGTAGAACACGCCGACACTGCCGCGGTTCGGGCCGCTCGCGTAGCGCAGCGACAGGTCGGTCGACACGGCTTTTTCCTTCGACGCATTCGGGTTGCCGATCAGGAACTGGCCGGTCGCATCGTGCGGGCCGTTCGAATACAGCTCGTAGAAGGTCGGCGCGCGTTCGGTGTACGCGACGTTGGCCGCGACCGACCATACCGGCGTCAGCGAGAACAGCGCGCCGGCGGACAGGCTGCCCGCGTTGAAGTCGCGCGGTTGCGCGCCCGCGAATTTCTCGACGCCGGCCGGATCGGGATCGACCTTCACGTGCTCGAAGCGCCCGCCGAGGCTCAGCTTCAGCGCGGGGACGACCTGCCATTCCTCGAGGCCGAACAGCGCGACGCTGTTGGTGCGCGTGGACGGCACGAGCATTTCGTCGCCGAGCGCGGAGAACGTGTTCTGGCCGAACTGCACGCCGATCGCGCCTTCGAACGGGCCGATCTTGCGATGCCGCGCCTCGATGCGCGCCTCGTAGCCGCGATTGCGGAAGGTGGTCGCCGTCTCGCCGTTGTCGACTTCCTTGTGGCGATAGTCGGTGTACGCGAAATCGAACTTCAGCTTCGTAAACGGCCCGCTCAGGTTGCGCACCTCGGATGCGAGCGCCAGGCGTTCCTGGCGCATGCGCAGCCGCACGTCGCTTTCCGCGACGGAACCGTAGTTCGATTCGTAGCCGCTATAGGACAGGCCCGCGAAGCCGTCGGCCCACGTGTACGACGCGCCGACCGCGCCGCCGTGCACGCGTCCGTCGCTGTTCGGCACGCTGCCTTCCGGTTGCGGCGTGTCGGGGCCGTCGATCGCGCGTTGCTGGCTGCTGCGCGCGTAGCCGGGAATCCGCAGCTTGCTGGTTTCTCGGTCGAACGCGTCGACGTGGAACGCGAAGCGGCCGTTGCCGCCTTCGACTTGCGCGGCGCCCGCGCGCACGGAATTCGCGCCGCCGTAGCGCGCGTCGAGCGCACCCGCCACGCCCTGGATCGCTTCGCGCGGAATGCGGTTGTCGATCGTGTTGACGACGCCGCCCACCGCGTTGCCGCCGTACAGGAGCGCGGCCGGGCCGCGCACGATCTCGACGCGTTCGATCGACAGCGGATCCTGCGGCACCGCATGGTCGTACGACAGCGACGACGCATCGTAGGCCGCGACGCCGTTCTGCAGCAGCCGGATCCGGTCGCCGTCCATCCCGCGGATGATCGGGCGGCCGACCATCGGGCCGTAAGTCGTGGTCGACACGCCGGGCAGCCCGTTGAGCGTTTCGCCGAGCGAATCGGCCTGGCGGCGCGTCAGAGCATCGCCGGAAAGCTGGACGGTGGGCGCGATCAGCTCGGTGTCGCCGAGCGGGTTCGCGGTCACGAAGATCGGCGCGAGCGGGGCGGCGGCGGGCGTGCCGGACGAGGCGGGCGCATCGGTCTGCGCGTGGGCGACGGCGGCGAACACCATCAGCGACAGGGACGAGAGCGGGCGAAGCGGTAAGCGAGGGAGGTCGCGCATGGTCGGTGAATCGGTTGGAATCGGATCGGATAACGAGCGATGCGGATCACGGCTGGATACGATATATTGTTGCGTCAATGACGCGCAGTGACCCGTTGAAACATGGCTCGACGAGGCCCGGTCGCTCAACGCGGGATGGCGTCGGGCGGACGAGTTCGCGAAATGATATGTTATATCATTACAAAATCCAAGCTGAACGGCTGTCGGCGCGGGGCTTCAGCCCGATCGCCGGGAGGGCGGCGGCGAGCGGGCGGTGTCCGCCGCTGCGAGCTTCGTCCCCGCTGCGACCGTGGCGAATCCGCGCCGGTCGACGCATCCGTCCCGATGCGTTGACCCGTATCAACGTGCTCCGACGCCGAAACCGGATACTGGGTCGCTCATCGACCAGACAGGAGCAACGCATGACCCAGACCATGAAAGCGGCCGTGGTACACGCGTTCGGCGAGCCGTTGCGCATCGAGGAAGTCCCGATCCCTGCGCCGGGGCCCGGCCGGATTCTCGTCAACATCAAGGCGTCGGGTGTCTGCCATACCGATCTGCACGCGGCGGACGGCGACTGGCCGGTCAAGCCGTCGCTGCCGTTCATTCCGGGCCATGAAGGCGTGGGCATCGTTGCCGCGGTCGGCGCGGGCGTCACGCACGTGCGCGAGGGCGACCGCGTCGGCGTACCGTGGCTCTACACGGCATGCGGCCATTGCGAGTACTGCTGCACGGGCTGGGAAACGCTGTGCCACGGCCAGCAGAACACCGGTTATTCGGTGAACGGCAGCTACGCGGAATACGTGCTGGCCGATCCCGATTACGTCGGCCAGTTGCCCGCGCAGGTGGCATTCGACGAGATCGCGCCGATCCTGTGTGCAGGCGTCACGGTCTACAAGGGCATTCGCGTCACCGATACGCGCCCGGGCCAGTGGCTGGCGATCTCCGGCATCGGCGGTCTCGGGCACGTGGCCGTGCAATACGCGCGTGCGATGGGCCTGCACGTCGCGGCCGTCGACATCTCGCCCGACAAGCTCGCGCTGGCACGGCAACTGGGCGCGCAGCTGACGATCGATGCGTCGGTCGACGACCCCGCGAAAGTGATCCAGAAGGAAATCGGCGGCGCGCACGGCGTGCTCGTCACGGCCGTGTCGCGCAGCGCGTTCGCGCAGGCGCTCGGGATGGTCCGGCGCGGCGGCACGGTGGCGCTCAACGGGTTGCCGCCGGGCGATTTCCCGTTGCCGATCTTCTCGACCGTGCTGAACGGCATCACCGTGCGCGGGTCGATCGTCGGCACGCGGCGCGATCTGCAGGAGTCGCTCGATTTCGCGGCGGACGGCCTGGTGCGCGCGCACATCCACCGCGACCGGCTCGCCAACATCAACGACGTATTCGCGAAGCTGCGGGAAGGAAAGGTCGACGGACGCATCGTGCTGACCGACATGCAGTGAGGCCGTGACCCTGCGCGTGCCGCCGCGCGCCGACCGGCATCGTGCGGCGGCGCGGCGGTCAGCCTCGCATCACGGTGCGAAGAACACGTCGGTGCGGTTCGTCAGGTTGCCCGCGTTGGTCTGCACGAAGAACGGGTGGAACGACGATGACGGGAGCACGTCGAGCCCCTGGTAGTCGCCGATGAAGAATCCTTCGGCGTTGGGGGCGAGCTTCATGTCGAACGGGCCGCCGACGCGCCGCTCGTCGGCGAACGTCGTGCCGCCGTCATGCGAGATCTTGCGCCAGAAGCCGGTCGGCAGCGTCGTCGTGTTGCCGGCCTGCAGATCGCGGAAGTCGTAGTAGGTGACCATCACGGCGCCCGTGTTGTCGACGCGCACCGACGGATTGAACGCGGGGCGCCCGGTCGGCGTGTTCAACTGCTGCGGCGTGCTCCACGTCGCGCCGCCGTCCTTCGACGTCGAGACGGCGATCTCGTCGTACTTGCCGCCGTTGAAGCGGCTGTCCTGCCACACCACGTAGAGCTGCCCCGAGGCCGGATCGATCGCGGGTTCCGGAATGATGTCGCCGGTGCGCACGGGCTCGCCGGTGTTCGGGTCGGTGACGCCGACCGTCTGCAGCCCCGCGATCACCCGTGGCTTCGTCCACGTCGCGCCGTCGTCGCTCGACTGGATGAACGCGACCTTGCCGGCGGCCTTGCTGAACGGCGGCTGGATCAGGTCGAAGAAGTCGTAGAGCGTGCCGCTCTTCGGATCGACGACGATCTGGTTGCCGATCGTCTGCTGACGCGACGGCACGTTGACGATGACTTTCGCGGCGCTCCATGTCTTGCCGCCGTCGGTCGTCTTCGAGAACAGCGTCGGTCCGCGGAACGCCTGCGTATGCAGGTTCGCGTACGGGTTGCCGTTCGGCAGCTCGAGGCGGTCCCATACCGCATAGGCGGTGCCGGCCTTCACGGGGTTCGCCGTCACCGATTCCTTGTCGTTGAAGAACTGCGTCGTCGGCTCGTCGTTCGCGATCAGCACGGCCGGGCTGCTCCACGTCTGTCCGCCGTCGGTCGATACCGACGCGGCCACCGCGTTGGCGTTGTTCGACTGGTTGAACGAGATCGATACCGAATACGCGGTGCCGTCCGGCCCGAACGATACCCACGGATCGGACGCGCGCTCGTACTTCAGCCCGCCCGGCGCGCATGCGCTGAACGGCTGCGGCGTGCGGGCCCAGGTCGCGCCCGCGTCGAACGTGTAGCCGGCGACGAGCCCGTGGGCGCCGCCGTTCGACCAGCGGTCCTGCTGCCACACGCCGATCATGTTCGTCGGGTTCGCGGGGTTGACCGCGAGCCACGGCTCGACTTCGGCATTCACGTAGTTGGTGCCGGGGCCGCCGATGGTGCACGCGACGAACGGGCTCGGGCCGGACACGACGACAGGCTCGGCGTGCGCCGCGGCAGCGGCGGCCATCGCCATCGCGGCGGACAGGCGGGTGACAAGCGAAGGGGACACGATCGTGCGTCGCATGGACTGCTCCTCGTTGACGGGCGGTGGCGACGAGATGGCGCGCGCACGGCCACGCGAGCCGGGGCGCGGCGAATCGTGCCGCGCCCGCCGCTGCGTGCCGTTCAGGATGCCGCTTCAGTCATCGCGATCCGCGTGCGCTGGAATCCGCCAGCACATCGGTTAAGACTCCTCTTCATTTTCATTGCTTGTCGGGTGTGCCTGGGAGGTCGACTCGGCGGGAAGGCCGGTCCGGGCATGCGACGAATGTGTCGAGGTGGATTGCAATGTAGGTGATTCGAATGCTGCCCGACAGGCAGTTTTTTGTAACAGTAAGTAGCCGGAAAGCGTTGCCGGCGGTGTGTGCCGGCCACGCAAAATTTGCCGTCGCGACGGCATGGAAATCGAATCGATAACGCGAATCGCAATTGCTTCGATTGATGCCGGTGCGGCCCGGTGACGGACGGGGAGCGCGCCGTTCAGCGCTCGGCCGGAAACCGGTCCTGCAACGCGTGCAGCCAGCGGGCGACGACATCGAGTTCGTCGTCGGAAAACCCGTCGCACAGCTTGCCGTTCAGTTCGCGCAGCAGCACGCGCGCGCGCTTGAGCGCCGCGTGGCCGTCGTCGGTCAGGTACAGCCGCGTTGCGCGGCCGTCGTCCGAATCGGCGTGACGCGCGATGAGGCCGGCCTTCGCCATGCGGTCGGCGAGGCCCGTCATCGCGGACGGCGCGAGTTGCAGCGCGGCGCCGACTTCGCCGATCAGCGCGCCGTCCTGCTTCGCGAGACAGAACAGCGCGCCGGCCTGCGCGGCGCTCGCGCGCGTCTCGGTTTCGGCCTTGCGGTCGATCCAGCGCTGCACGCGCCGCTGGCCGATGTTCAACATGAAAAAGAGTCGTCGGTCTTCGCTCAAGCTGGGTTCCCGGCTGCAATGGAAAGGGAGGGACGGCCCGCGGTGCGCGGCGTGTCGAGTGCCCGCGCGAGCCAGTCGGCCACGTCGGGCCACAGCACGGTGCCGGGCCGGCTGCGAAAGAAGCCCATGTGCCCGACCGGGCCGCTGCCCGCCGCGTGCGGATCGATCTGGCGGCGTTCGACCTGTGCGCGGGTCAGATAGCTTACCAGCAGGCCGATCGCGGCCGGGTTCGCCCACGGATCGTCGTCGAAGCCGAGCGCGAGAATCGGCAACCGTTGCTTCGCGAAGCGCTCGGCCGCGCCGAGCGTCGGATCGTCGAAGAAATAATGCGGCAGCGTCGTCCAGCGGCTCCATTCGCGGAACACGCCGGCCGGCAGATCCTCGCCGAGCCCGAGCCGCTTGCCGGGTACGTAGCCGAGCAACATGGACGTCAGCGGGCCGAGCACGCGCAGGATCAGCCGCACCTTCACGCGTTCGGCCGCCCGCGCGATCAGCCGCGTGCTGCCCGCATGCGCGGCGACGAGCACCGCCGCGCGCAGGTGCGGCGTCGCGGCGGACAGTCCGATCGCATGCCCGCCGACACTGTGGCCGACCGCCAGCAGCGGCAGACCTTCGTACGCCTGCCGCGCCCATGCGGTCGCGGCGCCGACGTCGAGCTCCATCCAGTCGCGCATGCGCGAGCGCAGCGCGGCCAGGAGCGCGGGCCGCGACGCGCCGATGCCGCGGTAGTTGTAGGTCAGCGCCGCGAAGCCGCGTTCGGTCAGGAAGCGCGCGAAGCCCGCATACAGCCGTTCGGGCACGGCCGTTGCCGGATGGATCAGCACCAGCGCGCGCGGCGCGGCGTCCGGCGACCACAGCGTGCCGCGCAGCGTGTAGCCGTCGGCGGCGGAAAACTCGATGGGTTGGGAGGTCATGGCCGTGCTCGTTCCGGGTAGTTGTTTCGCATACGAAATATAGTCCCGGATTTATTTCGCGCACGAAATATCTATCGAGTAATCATTCGAACGGCGAACGGCGAACGGCGAACGGCGAACGGCGAACGGCGAACGGCGGCGGTCCGGGGCGAGTCCGGTGCGATTGCACTCGCTTCATAAAATATTTGCATCTTTACAAAGAAGAATATTGCGTTTGTCTCATAAAGCAGATCGACGTATCGTCACCGGTTTCATCCGGTCCGCCTTTCGTAGCACTCGGCGGACGACGCGGCGCCGCCTTCGCGGGGCCGCCTGCCAACCTTCCGGGAGATCACGTTGTCGAGCCGAATCGTCATGGCGCTCTTGCTGGCGCTTGCCGCCCAGCCGGGCTTTGCCAAGGACACCGTCACGCTGCGCGTCGGTGAACAGAACTACTTCAACATCCAGGCGTCGATGGAGGCGTCCGGCGCGCTGAAGGACCTGCCTTACACGATCGAGTGGAAGCACTTCCAGGCCGCCGCTCCCGTCGCCGAAAGCCTGAACGGCAATGCGATCGACGTCGGCTTCCTCGGCGATTCCGCGCTGCTGACGCTGGCCGCGCGCGGCGCGCCGGTCAAGGTCGTCGCGGTATCGCGGCAAAGCCTCGACGGCGTCGCGATCCTCGTGCCGAAGGATTCGCCCGTGCGCACCGTGGCCGACCTGCAGGGCAAGACCATCGCCGTCTGGCGCGGCGCGTGGAGCCAGCAGCTCGTGCTGCGCGCGCTCGAACACGCGGGCCTGCGCGCCGATTCGGTCAAGTACGCGTACCTGATGCCGATCGATGCGACCAACGCGCTCGCGAACGGCTCGGTCGACGCCGTGTCGCTGTGGGAGCCGTTCGTCAGCACCCTCGCGCTGCGGCAAGGCGCGCGGACGGTGACGACCGCGCAGGGGTTGATGCCCGCGCTGAGTTTCGTCGCCGCGAACGAGCAGGCCGCATCGGGCAAGCGCGCCGAGATCACCGACTTCCTGCGGCGCGTGGTGGCCGCGCGTCAGTGGGTCGACAGCCATCCGCGCGAGTACGCGGACCTATGGGCGAAGCGCGCGAAGCTCGAACCGGACGTCGCGTACCGCTGGCTGAACAACGCGAAGCAGCGCGTCGGCCCGGTCGACGAAACGGCCGCGAAGGACGCGCAGAATACCGCCGACTTCCTGCACAAGGCCGGCGTGATTCCGGTCGCATACGACACGTCGAAACTGCTCGACCGCTCGTATGCGGGCGCATTCGCGGTGCCCGCGCAGAAGACGGCCGCCGCGCAGTGACCGTCCGGCCATTCCGGCGATTTTCCCGATTCCCGATCGATCCACCCAAGGACATTCCGACATGCCAGTCGACATCATCGGCATGATCACCGCGACGCCCGGCGCGGAGGTCGACGTACCGGGCGGCGCGGCCGTCCAGCCCGATTACGTGCGCCGCTTCGCGCAGGCGCACGAGGCGGCCGGCTTCGACCAGATCCTGGTCGGCCATTTCAGCAACGCGGCGGACGGCTTCATCGTCGCGTCGTTCGCGGCCGCCGCGACCGAGCGCATCCGCATCCTGCTCGCGCATCGGCCGGGCGTGATCGTGCCGTCGGCCGCCGCGCGGCAGATCGCGACGCTCGACGTGTTCAGCGGCGGCCGGCTCGCGCTGAATGTCGTGTCGGGCGGCGACGACGCGGACCTGCAGCGCGACGGCGATTTCGTGCCGCACGATGCGCGCTACCGCCGCACCGGCGAATATCTCGACGTGCTGAAGCGGATCTGGCTGGCCGACGCGCCGGTCGATCACGACGGCACGTTCTACCGGCTGCGCGGCGCGTCGCCGCTCGTGAAGGGCACGCAGCGGCCGCATGTGCCGATCTATTTCGGTGGGTCGTCGCCGGCCGCGCTGGCGGTCGCGGGCGAGCATGCGGACGTCTACATGACCTGGGGCGAGCCGCTCGAAGCGGTGCGCGAGCAGATCGCGCGCGTGCGGGCCGCCGCCGCGCCGTTCGGGCGTGCGCCGCGTATCAGCGTGTCGTTCCGGCCGATCGTTGCCGATACCGAGGCGGCCGCCTGGGAGAAGGCCGAGGCGATCCGCGCGCGCGTGCGCGCGGCGCGGGTCGCGAACGGCCAGCCGATTGCCGGGCATGCGCCGCAGAATGCGGGCTCGCAGCGGCTGATGGCAGCGGCCGCACAGGGCGACGTGCTCGACGAGCGGTTGTGGATGGGGGTCGCGAACCTGACCGGCGCGCGCTGGAATTCGACCGCGCTGGTCGGCACGCCGGAACAGGTCGCGCGGGCGCTGGGCGCGTATTACCGGCTCGGCGTGTCGACGTTCCTGATTCGCGGGTTCGATCCGCTCGACGATGCGCTGGCCTACGGGCGCGACCTGATCCCGGCGATTCACGCGCATGTTGCGGAACTCGACCGGCATCAGGCAGCCGTGCCGGCATAGACGAACAGCCCGCACGTCGAATCGCCCCGGCAGGTCCCTCGCGGCATGCCGGGGCGATTGCATGGGCGGTTCAGAACGACGGCAACCCCGGCGGATTGGTTTCCGCGCGCGCGATCGCCTCGCTCTGCAACCCCCAACGCGCGAGCGCCTGCCCGTAACGACCGCTGCCGATCAGCGCATTCGTCGCGAGCGTCAGCGCCGGTGCGAGCCCGCTGCCGCGACGCGTCGCGATCGCGACATCGGCATTGGCCGGCCAGCCCGCATTGACGACGCCGACGCGGCGGATCTTGCCGCTGCGCGCGGCCTCGTACGCGAGCGACGCGTTCGGGTTCAGCTCCGCATCGGCACGGCCCGACAGCAGCGCGATGCGCGCCGTCGCATCGTCGTCGAAGTAGAGCAGTTCGGCCGGCTTCAGCCCCTGCGCGACGTTGCGCTTGCTCCATTCGAGCAGGATGCGCTCCTGGCTCGTGCCGGCGCCGGTGATGATCCGCAGGCCCGCGACGTCCTTCGGCTCGGCGATCTTCGCGATCGGGCTGCCGGTGCGCACGTAGAAGCCGTGCAGCCCGAGCCGGTAGGTCGTGAAGTCGTATTTCTCCTTGCGCTTCTCGGTCACGCCCACGTTCGAGATCACCGCGTCGTACTTGCCGGACGTCAGCCCGAGCGGCCAGTCGGCCCAGGCGATCGGCACCAGCACGAGCGTGCGGCCGAGCGCGTCGGCGACGAGCTGCGCGTAATCGGGATCGGCGCCGACCACGGTGCGCGCGTCGGTCGCGTAGGTCGACACGGGCGGCGCGTGCGGCGAAATCGCGACCGTGAATGCGCTGTCGCGCACCCAGCGGTAGGCGGCCGCCGCGCGGATCGCCGCGTCGTCGCGGTCCGCGCGCAGGCGGCCGGCCTGGCGCGGGTCGAGATCGGCGGTGGCCGCCGCCGCGTGCGCGGCCTGCCACGGCAGGACGGTCGCCGCGGCCAGCGCGGCGGTGATGAACTGGCGCCGGTCGGTCATCGTGCGGCTCCTTGCAGGGGGGGGGCGCGGCGCGCATCACAGCACCCGCGACAGGAACGCGCGTGTGCGCGGATGGGCCGGCGCATCGAGCACGGCGGCCGGCGGTCCGGCCTCGACGATGCGCCCGCGCTCCATGAACAGCACGTTGTCGGCGACTTCGCGCGCGAAGCCGATCTCGTGCGTGACGATCACGAGCGTCGTGCCCGAGCGTGCGAGTTCCTTGATCACGTCGAGCACTTCGTTGACGAGTTCGGGATCGAGCGCCGACGTCGGTTCGTCGAACAGCAGCACCTTCGGACGCAACGCGAGCGCCCGCGCGATCGCGACGCGCTGCTGCTGGCCGCCCGACAACTGGCGCGGGTACGCATCGGCCTTGTCGGCGAGGCCGACGCGCGCGAGCAGCGTGCGCGCGGTGCGTTCGGCATCGTCGCGCGTGACGCCGCCGACGGCAACCGGCGCTTCGATCAGGTTCTCGAGCACCGTCAGGTGCGGGAACAGGTTGAAGTTCTGGAACACCATGCCGACGGCCGTGCGCCGCTTCAGCACGTCGCGCTCCTTCAGCTCGTGGAGCACGTCGCCGTCGCGGCGATAGCCGATCAGTTCGCCGTCGATGTCGATGTAGCCGTCGTCGACGCGTTCGAGATGGTTGATCGTGCGCAGCAGCGTCGACTTGCCGGAGCCCGACGGCCCGACGATCGCGGTCACGCTGCCGCGCGGCGCGACGAACGACACGTTGTCGAGCACGCGCTGCATGCCGAACTGCTTCGATACACCGTGCACGGCCACTTCGCCGCCGGTGCGCGGCGCGGCGTCGGCAGCGACATCTTCGCGGATAACACTTGCGGCCGGCGCGATCGCCGCCGCGCGGCGCGCCGCGGCACGCCGCCACAGCACGCCGATGCGCGCGAGCGCGAACGTGAGCACGGACGGCGGCGGATTGCGCAGCGCACCGCGCGCATAGTGCCGCTCGACCTGCACCTGGATCGCCGACAGCACGGTCAGGATGATCAGGTACCAGACGGTCGCGACCATCAGCAGCGGAATCACTTCGAGATTGCGGCGGTAGATCACCTGCACCGTGTAGAACAGCTCGGGCATCGCGAGCACGTACACCATCGACGTGCCTTTCGCGAGCGAGATCAGGTCGTTGAACGCGGTCGGCAGGATCGCGCGCATCGCCTGCGGCAGCACGATCCGCGTGGTCTGGCGGCCGCGCGGCAGCCCGAGCGCGGCCGCTGCCTCGAGCTGCCCCTGGTCGACCGCGAGAATGCCGCCGCGTATCACTTCCGCGGAAAAGGCCGCGTGGTTCAGCGTGAGGCCGAGCACGGCCGCGAGGAACGGGCTGATCAGGTCGGTGGTCGGCGCCTCGAACCACACGATGTCGGTGAACGGCACGCCGAGCCGCACGTGTTCGTACAGGTAGCCGAGGTTGTTCAGGATCAGCAGCAGCACGATCAGCGGAATCGAGCGGAACAGCCACACGAAGGTCCAGGCGCTGGCGGACAGCAAGCGCGAACGCGACAGCCGGGCCAGTGCGACGAACGCGCCGAGCGCGAAGCCGAACACCGCACCCAGCAGCGTCAGCAGCAGCGTGCGCGCGAGCCCCGACAGCACCGGCGGCGACAGGAACCATTCGGCGAACACCGGCCAGCCCCATTGCGGATTGCCGAGGATCGAATGCAGCGCGATCGCGATCAGCACCAGCGCGAGCACGGTGCCGGCCGTGCGCGACCGGTGGCGCGCGGGCACGATCCGCAAACGCGTGCCGGCGTCGCGCGCGCCGGGGGAAGAGAGCGGCGGCAGTGCGCCGCCGAGATGGGTCGTGTCGCTCATGTCGTTGGAAATCCTCGAGTCGTCGGGCAGGCGCGCCGCGCACGGGCGGCGCGGCGGCGTCAGGCGTGCGCTTCGGCCGCCGTTTCGTGCGGCGCGCCGGGCGCCGCATGGCGGCTTGCCTTGCGCGGCAGGCCGAGGTGGTCGCGCAGCGTTGCGCCGGGCAGGTCGCGGCTGTAGCGGCCGCGCGCCTCGAGCACCGGAATCACGAGTTCGACGAAATCGTCGACGCCCTGCGCCTGCACCGGAAAACCGAGGATGAAGCCGTCGCCGGCGCCTGCGTCGTGCCAGCGGATCAGTTCGTCGGCGACATGCTCGGCCGTGCCGATGAAGTTCGGGCGCGGCGTGGCGACCGCGAGCGCGGTTTCGCGCAGCGACAGGCCTTTCCGCTTCGCGTCGGCCTTGATCCGGTCGGTGGTCGAGCGGAAGCTGTTGCGGCCGAGGTCGCCGAGTTCCGGGAACGGCGCGTCGAGCGCGTACTGCGTGAAGTCGTGGTGATCGAAATAGCGGCCGAGGTACGCGAGCGCCTCGTCGATCGTCAGCAGGTCGCGGATCGCCTGGTATTTGTCTTCCGCCTCGGCGGCCGTGCGGCCGACGATCGGCCCGACGCCGGGGAAGATCTTCACGTCGCCGGCTTGCCGCCCGTGCTCGATCGCGCTCTGCTTCACGCGCCGCGTGAACGCGGCCGTTTCCTCGATCGACGGCGAATGCGTGAACACCGCGTCCGCATACTTGCCCGCGAGTCCGATCCCGGTGTCGGACGAGCCGGCCTGGAAGATCACCGGCTGCCCCTGTGGCGAGCGCTGGATGTTCAGCGGCCCCGCGACCTGGAAGAAGCGGCCGTGGTGGTTGAGCGTGTGGAGCTTGTCGCGATCGAAGAAACGGCCGGTCGCGCGGTCGCGCACGAATGCGTCGTCGTCCCAGCTGTCCCACAGGCCTTGCACGACGTCGAGGTATTCGTCGGCGATCTCGTAGCGCAGTTCGTGATCGGGATGCGCCTTGCCGAAATTCCTCGCGGTGCCTTCGAGCGGCGTCGTCACGACGTTCCAGCCCGCGCGGCCGCCGCTGATCGCATCGAGCGACGCGAGCTGGCGCGCGACCGTGAACGGCTCGCTGTACGACGTCGAGATCGTGCCCGCGAGCCCGATCTTCTTCGTCGCGACCGCCAGCGCCGACAACACGGTCAGTGGCTCGAAGCGGTTCAGGAAGTGCGGGATCGACTTCTCGTTGATGTAGAGGCCGTCCGCGACGAACGCGAACGCGATGCCGGCGGCTTCCGCCTTGCGCGCGACGCCGATCGCGAAGTCGAGGTTGATGCTCGCGTCCGGCGGGTTGCTCGGATGCCGCCATGCGTTCATGTGGCTGCCTGCGCCTTGCAGCATCAGGCCGAAGGGGATCGATCGTCGGGTCGTCATGGGAGCGTCACGCGTTCTGGTCAGGGGAGAGGGCGCGGTCGGCCGCGAGGGCCGCCTGCAACGGGGTGGCCGACAGCGCGCCGCCGAGCCATTCGGCCGACGCGAGCCGCGCCGCGTAGTCGGTCACCGGCGAATCGATCACGAATGCATCGACGTCGAGCCGCCGGCTCAACGCGTCGAGCGCGCGGTGGATGCGCTCGGGCGTATCGGCCAGCACGGTCGGGCGCAGTTCGTCGATCCGGTAGTCGGACGCGCCGCTTTGCCGCGCGAATTCGGCGGCCGCCTGCGCGCTGGCGAGGTTGAAGCTCTGCCCGCCCGCGAACTGCAGCTTGAAGATCTTCAGCGGCCCGATCAATTGCTCGGCTTCGTCGCGCGTCGGCGCGGCGACCGCATACAGCGCGACGAGCGGCTTCGTGCCGCCCGCGCCGCGGTATGCATCGAGCGAGCGTTCGAGATTCGCATCGTCGCCGTTGAAATGGCCCGCGTAGCAGAAGCGCCAGCCGTTGCGCGCGGCGAGCGCACCGCTTTCCGGCGAGCCGCCGAGCAGGATGCGCTCGGGCGGTTGCGGCGCCACCGGCATCGCGACCGCGCCGGCGAGCGGATGATCTTCGGCGACGCCCCAGCCGAGAAACGCGTCGAGCTCCGCGAGCTGGCCCGCGAAGTCGGGCTTGCGCGCCTTGTCGTGAAACCACTGCAGCGCGCGTGTGGTCAGCGGCAGGCCACCAGGCGCCTTGCCGATGCCGAGATCGACGCGGCCGGGCGCGAGCGCGGCCAGCAGCTTGAACGTCTCGGCGACCTTGAACGGGCTGTAGTGCTGCAGCATCACGCCGCCCGAGCCGATCCGGATCCGGGACGTATGCGCGAGCAGGTGCGCGACGACGATTTCCGGCGCAGAACTCGCGAAGCCCGGTGTGCCGTGATGCTCGGCGACCCAGAAACGCGCGTAGCCGAGCTGTTCGGCGCGCCGCGCGAGTGTGGTGGTGAAGCGCAGCGCGTCGGCGGCGGTCGCGCCGTCGGCGATCGGACTCTTGTCCAGCAGCGAAAGCGAATAAGACATGATGGGCGGCGTTCCTGCGTGAGCGTGGATGGGCGGTGGTGGCGCGCGGTGTTCAGCTCTTCGGCAGCCCCGGCGGATTCGTGCGTGACTGGTCGATCGCTTCGGACGCGAGGTTCCAGCGGTCGAGCACCTGCTGGTAGCGGCCGTTCTTGATCAGCCCGTTCAGCGCGACGGTCAGCGGATCGGCGAGGCCGCTGCCGCGACGCGTCGCGATCGCGATGTCGGCCGTACGCGGCCAGCCGCCGCTGATCGCGCCGACGAGCCGCGTCTTGCCTTGCTGCGCGCTCTGGTACGCGAGCACCGAGTTCACGCTGAACACCGCATCGGCCCGGCCCGACTGCACGGCGACGATGCGCATCGCCTGGTCGTCGTAGTACTGGATCTGCACCGGTTTCAGCCCGTGCGCGACGTTCTCGCGATCCCAGGCGAGCAGGATCTTTTCCTGGTTGGTGCCGGCGTCGGTCACGATGCGCAGGCCGGCGACGTCCTTCGGCTCGCGGATCGCCTGGATCTTGCTGTCGTTGCGCACGTAGAAGCCGACCTGATCCTTGCGATACGTCGAGAAATCGAGCTTCTGCTTGCGTTCCTCGGTGACGGTCACGTTCGAGATCACCGCGTCGACTTTCCCCGATTCGAGCGCGAGCGGCCAGTCGGCCCACGCGAGCGCGACGATCTTCAGCTTGCGGCCGAGGCTGTCGGACACGAGCTGGCCGATGTCGGCGTCGAAGCCGATCACCGTGCGCGCGTCGGTCGCATACGAGCTGATCGGCGGCAGGCTCGGCGCGATGCCGATCGTCAGCGTGCCGGGCTCCGCGAACTTGAACGACGCGGGCACCGCGCGCTCGACCGCCGCGTCCGCCGTGCCGCGCGGACGGCCGCGCTGCTCGGGGCTCAGGTCGAACGTCGCGGCGGCTGCCGCGGCAGCGAGGGCGGTGAGGCCGATCAGCGCGGCGGCCAGCGTGCGCACGGTGCGGGAAGAAAGCGGTACGGCTCGGTGCATGAAAACGTCCTGTGGTGGAAGGCGGAAGGCGAGAAATGAGGTGTCCGGCGCGGCGCCGTCAGCGCGGCAGCACCGGTTCGGGCACGGGCGCCCACAGGTCGGCGAGCGTCGAGGTGCGCGACGGATCGACGAGATCCTTGCCGAAGCGCAGGTGGAAATACGCTTCCGGGTCGAACGACGCATCGAACAGCCGCGTATAGCCGGTGCGGTCGTACAGCGCCCACGCTTCGGGCTGGCGAAAGCCGGTGGTCAGGTAGAGGCGGCGGTAGCCCTGCCGCGAGGCGCGCAGTTCGAGCGCTTCGACGATGCGTCGCGCGAGGCCTTGGCGGCGCAGGTCGGTGCGCGTCCAGATGCGTTTGAGTTCGGCGGTCTGCGCGTCGTAGCGCTTGAACGCGCCGCCGCCGATCGTCTCGCCGTCGCGCAGCAGCAGGACGAATGCGCCTTCGGGCGGCGCGAACAGGTCGGCCGGGTAGCGCGCGAGTTCGTCGCGCGCGGACGCGCGGCTGTCCGGGCGGTATGCGTCGTAACGGGTCGAATACTCGTCGATCAGCGCGTCGATCAGCGGTTGCGCGCGGACGTCGAGCGGCGTCGTGTCGATGATGCGGTCGTTCGTGGCCATGGGCATCGCGAAGGGCGCGCGATGCGGACGTTCCTGGCGGGGTGCGGGCACGCGGCCCGTCCGGTCTGTTCCGTTATCGCGGCGCGGTTGTCGTGATGGCGGCGGTTGCTGCGCATCCTGCGATGCCGGGGGCGCGCCGCCGCCGTTTCGAACACGTTAGCGGCGGGACGGGCAAAGGCGAACGAAGCAATTTCGATAAGGATTTCGCAGGCGGCGTCAGAAGGCTCGCAACCGGCGTGGGGTGGGGCAACCGGGTGCTGCGCGAAGCCGGGTCCGTTTGGCGGGTGATCGACGAAGAGGAAGGCGGGGGATTGGCCGACAGAAGCAGGCGGCGTGGCGCCGCGCCCGGCTATCCGGGCGTCGATCTTGCCGGTAGTATTGCCCCATGCCCCGTTATTGCCCGGCGTCGACGGCGCACGGCCAACCCATCCGGGACGACGGCGGCAGGCTCGTTGGAGGTCAGGTAACCGTTTCGACGAGACGGGCGGCGGCGGGGGCCGGGACAACGGCATTGACGGGAATGCATCATGGCATCCGAGTGGAAGCACCGCGTCAGACTGTTTGCGCAGCGTTTCTGGCAGCCGACCAGCGCATGCATGACCTGCATGCCGGGAAGCTGGGGCAATATCATGAGCGTTGCCCACTGGACCATTGCCTTTCATACCGGCCTGCTTACCGGACTCCTGGCCGTCCTCCTGACTTTCACGCCCGCGGCGAAACTCTACGCGCACCGATTCGGCAACGCGCTGGTCGTCGGCATCCTGACGACGCTGGGCGACGCGTATTCGCACACGAGTCACTACCGCATCCCCTATGTCGAGCACATCCTGACGGGCGTCATTTCAGGGCTCTTGGCGCTGGCAGCCTCCTATCTCCTCGAAGACCGCGCGCGACGCCTTCGTGCGATTTGGGCGCGCGTTTTCGGATAGCTTGCGCGCCGGCATGCCGAACCTGCCCGGTCGAGCGGAGCGGCGCCGACCTGACGACACGGGTACCTGGCTGCCGTGCCGGTCCGAACGGCGTTCAGGGGCCGCTTGAACATGCGATATTCTTCAATGGCCGTCGCGCGCGGATGATCGGCCAGCGCGCGTGCCGTCCGTCCCTGTCAAGACGTGGCGGCAATACCGGCGCAGCCGAAAGGGCTGACTCAAATCCGGTCATGACCATTCCAACAAGGGCAAAACAATGAGGATTTCGAGCGATGGCCTGACCCGTCCAGCGCGGCTGCTGCGACTCGCTTCATGGGTGATTGCAATCGTCTTCGCCGTTTTTCTGAACATGCTCGGCAGTCTCGTGATTCGCGACATGGCGTTCGCCCCGAGCGGCGGGCCGCCCGTCATCGAGCAATTCGCCGATGCGCCGACGAAAGCGCGACTGGACGCGGCGCGGCGCGATCTGCAGGCCCGGCGCGACGCGCTCGCCGAGCAGGCGAGCACGATGGAAGTGGCGCGCGGCCGCGCCGCGAAGGCGTACGCGGCCGAGAAGGAAAGCTTCCGCAACTGGCTGGCAACCCGCTCGGCGACGGGAGACAGTGCGAGGGACCCGGACATTCTGGCGAGAACCCGCAAGCTCGATACGCTCCAGGCGGTGGTGACCAACTGGCAGCATCAGATCGACGCGATCGGCGACCAGCAACGGGCACTGGCATCGCGGCAGACTGAAGTCGACACGCAGATCGCCGACGCGGACGCCGCCGCCGAAAAGCGCTTCGACGCGGCGACCCGGCATTACGAGTTGCAGGTGTTCGGACTGCGGCTGGCGCTGACGCTGCCGATCCTGCTGATCGCGATCGGGTTGTTCATCCGCTACCGCAACGCGCGCTATTGGCCTTTCGTCTATGGTTTCGGCCTGTTCGCGCTGAGCGCGTTTTTCATCGAACTGGTCCCGTACCTGCCGAATTTCGGTGGCTACGTCCGGGTCCTGGTCGGCATTGTGCTCACGGTATTCGCCGGTCTCTACATGATGAAGGCCTTTCAGCGTTATGCCGAACGCAAGCGGCTCGAACTGCAGCAGGACCAGGGGGAACGTGCACGGACGATCGGATACGAAAAGGCCGTTCGCTCGCTCGAGAAAAAGCGCTGCCCGTCATGCGACAAGCAATGGAATCTCGGCGGCGACGATGTCACGTTCTGCGTGCATTGCGGATTGCGGCTCTTCAACGTATGCGGATGCGGCGGCCGGAATTTCTATTTCTTCCCGCATTGTCATCAGTGCGGTGCGCCGCAGGGAAACACGTCGCCGGCGTCGTCCGATTGACGGCCGGCGTGCGGGCAACCCGCAATCGCAGCGGCGCCGACGCCGGCCGGCGGCTGCTTCGGCGCGCGGCCGACGAGCGTCGCCCCGCGACGGCGTTCAGGCCGCGGCCGCCCGTTGAATCGCGTCCTGCTGATCGCCACCCAGGATATCGACGAGATCGGTCAACATCCGCGCGAGTTCACCGGTCATCAGCGCGACGTCCGAGTCGAAGCGTTCGTCGTCGTTCTGGGCAGTGGGATCCGCGGCTTCCTTGATCACGTCGAGCGGCGTGACACGCTTGATCGTCAGCGACGGTGTCAGCACGAACGAGATCCTGTCGTTCCAGGTCATCGCGAGGCGCATGCACTGCTTGCCGGCCTCGATGTGCCGGCGCATGTCGTTCGTTTCCAGCGCGTGGCCGACGTATCGCACGGTGGCGCCGCCTTCGCCGGTCGAGCGCAGCTCGGCGTCCTGGTCCACGGTGAATCCGCCCGGCGCGTCCCCCGACAGCAGCCAATCCGTCATCGCGGCGACCGGCGACAGCGCCACCTGAACGCCGGCGAGCGGCAACTGATCGATCGATTTGACGAGCAGGCCGAGCACGTCGTCGGCGAGCGCCTGTGCTGCCGCATCGATGACGAGCCAGCCGTTCGCCGTATCGATCCACACGCGGGTGTCGCGGCGAATGGTGAACGCGCGCGGCAGCAGCTCGTCGGTGACCTGCTCCTTGAGTTCGCGCATCTGCTTTCGCCCGACCTTGAAGCCCTGCTGTTCCTCGACTTCAAGCGCCCGCGCCTTGGTCACCTGGTTGACGACGGATGCCGGGAGCAGCTTCTTTTCGGCGCGAAACACCAGCAGCATCTGCCGGTTGATCGAATACACGAGCGCGCCGTCGTCACGCGGCGACGCCCAGCCGTGGCGCTGCATCTCGAGGCTGTTGGCCGGCTGGAACGCGTGGGGCGCCAGCCATTTTTCCATCTGATCGGGGGTAACGGCCCAGGGCGCCGGAAGACGATGAAGCTGAAGGTTCTTGAACCACATAGGTGTACGGGCAAAGCGCGTCATTCTATATGACAGGGACGGCTTCAGCAGTGAGTAGCCGTCATCGCCCTCGACGGAAATGACGGCCGTCGGCCGGCGCGAAGCTGACGGGGGCAGTGCCGCTGGGCGATATGGGCTTCTGCGTCGGCCGCACCCTCAAGCCGCCGCGGATCGTCTTTTCGGCTCGGCGAGGTGCGCCAGTCCGAGGCCGTCGAGCACCTGCGCCTGAATCGAGGCCGATTGGGCATTGAGGGCGTCCGTACCGAATGACTGTCCGACGACCCAACGCGGTGGGCGCGTACCGTTTGCTTGTTCGACCAACTGCACGATCGCTTCGGCGACGTCGTGCGGATTCGGCGCGTCGTCGCTCGCGAACAGCGTCATCAGGGTCTCCACCATCTTGTCCGGAATCGCACCGACTTCACCGTAGCCGGGGGCGCGCGCGGCGTCGGAGGGCCGTTGCGCGCTCGCGAAGATATTCGTCGGATAGTTGCTGGGTTGAACGAGAACGACGTCGATGCCCAACGTCGACAACTCGTAGCGATAGCTGTCGGTCAGCGCTTCAAGCGCGAACTTCGATGCGCCATAGAGACCGAAGAACGGAAACGTCACGCGGCCGAGTATCGAGCCGATGTTCACGATCAGGCCTTCGCCCTGTTTCCTGAAAGTCGGAAGTACTGCCCTCGACGTTCGCTGGATGCCGAATACATTCACGTCGAAGAGTGCCTGTACCTGCTTCGCCGTGAACGCCTCGGAAATACCCGCCGATCCGATACCGGCGTTGTTGACCAGGACGTCGAGATGCCCGGCATCGTCCAGCACGGAAGCGACGGCGCGCTCGACGGACGCGTCGTCCGTCACGTCGAGTTCGACGACGTGCACGCCTGTTGCCCGAAGGGCGTCGGCATGCGGCCGATTGCGGCCGGCGATGTCGCGCATCGACGCGAATACGCGGTGCCCGGCCGCCGAGAGCGTCTCCGCCGTATCGCGACCGAAGCCGCTGCTGGCGCCGGTGATCAGAATGGTTTTGGACATGTCGAGTGTTTTCCAGCAAGCAAGGTTAGAGAGCCGCAACCGAATCGGCGTGAGCCTGTCCGATGCGGTTGAGATGAAACGTGCGACGTAATTGGAACCCCAGGCCCTCATACAGCCGAATCGCGGAAACGTTGTCGCTGAATACGTGCAGAAACGGTGTTTCGCCGCGCTGCCCGATTTCCCGCCGCAAGACGTTCACGAGCCGCCAGGCATGTCCGTTGCCGCGATGCGCGTCATCCACGCAAACGGCGCTGATCTCGACGTATCCGTCGATGCGCATGCGTTCGCCGGCCATTGCAACAAGACGTCCCCGTTCGCGAATGCCGATGTAATTGCCCGTTGCGACGGTCCGCTTGCCGAAAGGTCCCGGCTTGGTTCTCCGGGCCAGTTCGAGCATATCGTTCGCGTCGGCGGCGCCTAACCGAACGATTGCCTCGTTATCGCTCATTCCCGCATCGAGAGGCGAGGCGACCATTTGATGGATCACGCCCGCATGCTCTGTTTGAAGTCCGTCGACCGGGCCAATCGGTTCGACGGATAGCAAGGCGAGTTGCTCGCGAGGCCGTAAGAGGGCTTGGAGCGCCCGGTATGCGGCGGGCGTTTCGGCGGCCAGCGCGGCAAAAGGCGCCACATCGGGATGGTATCGACGCGCGAGCGCGTCACCTTGTCCGAGGTGCGCCTGCTTCGTCGTGAGGGCCAACCAGACGGGATGGTCGAGGCCGACAGGTTCCGAACCGCTCATGCTTTTCCCCTTTGCCAGGCAGCTGGAATCTTCGCTGCAATGCTGTGCAGTCTAGGTTTTCCCCGGAAAGCGGGCTATAGTCGTAAATGACATTAATGGATGTGTTTACGACATGAGATTATCCATTCTGGCCCTTGAAGGGCTATTCGACACCGGCCTTACGGTGCTGCTGGATACCTTCGCGATGGCCAATGAACTGGCTGCTGCGCGGGGCTTTGCCGTGCCGCCCTTCGACGTCGGGGTAGTGGGCGTACGCAGACGCGTCCGGACCGCGCACGGACTGTCCATGCTGGCGGAGCCGGCAAGCAGCGTACGCCACGTCGACTGGGTGGTCGTGCCCGCGCCTGGCATCAGACAGCCGGAGCGCCTGATCGAGGCACTGGAGCGTCCGGATGTGCGCGATGCAATGGCGCACCTTCGGGCGTGGCATGCCGATGGCGTCGGCGTCGCCGCCGCTTGCATCGGTACGTTCGTGCTGGCGGAAGCCGGGCTTCTGGATCATCGCGAGGCGACGACCACCTGGTCGCTCTCGCCGTTCTTTCGTCAACGTTATCCGGCCGTGGACCTGAACGATTCGCGCATGGTCGTCGCTGCGGATCGTCTGGTGACGGCAGGATCGGCAATGGGGCATCTCGACCTTGCGCTCTGGTTGCTGCGTCAAGCGAGTCCCGAACTGGCCACGCTCGTTGCGCGTTTCATGCTGATCGACAAGCGTTCGTCACAGGCCGAATACGTCATTCCGGATTACCTTGCGCACGCGGATCCGCTGGTCGCTCGATTCGAGCGATGGGCTCGCGAGAATCTTTCCGTGGGTTTTTCGCTTCAGACGGCCGCCGCCGCCCTGGCCGTCGGGCCGCGCACGTTGCAGCGCCGTACCGAGGCGGTACTCGGGAAGTCGCCCTTGGCGTTTTTCCAGGATCTCCGGATCGAACGGGCGCAGAATCTCGTGTCGATGGGGTACGACCTGGAAAGGATCGCAAGCGAGGTCGGCTATGCGGATGCGGCGACGTTGCGGGCTTTGTTGCGCCGCAGGCTCGGCCGTGGGGTGCGGGAGCTCCGGGCCAACAGCCGGCTGGGTCGTTGACCGTGAGGCGTCGACGAAGGCTGGATCAATCTCGAAAGCAATCCTGAATACATCCTGCGCGGTCATGTCGCACTGGGCCCGGTCCCGGGCAAGCTGGTGTCGCGTACGGCCTGAATGAATCCGATGGGCGACGCGTGGCCGTTTGCGCGACGTTTCGCCGATGCATCGTCCCGATCAAAAAGACGGGTGAATTCCATATCGATGGGATGTCGCGATTGTCGCTATTAATGTCATTTATGACTATGGCGAGGGCCTCGTCGCGCGTCTAGACTGCGAAGCATTTCCGGCAACCGCAGATCTGTCCTGCACCTTCAGTCCGACAGGGCCCATCCGATGACACACTCGCCCGAACTCCACCTGCTGACGCTTACTGCGATCGCGACGCTGCTGATGTGGATCCCCTACATGCTGGCCAGAATCACGACGCATGGCCTGATGGCGGCCTTGAACAATCCCGACCCGTCCGCTCCGCCCGGTCCGCTATGGGCAGAACGTGCACGGCGCGCGCATGCGAACGCGATCGAGAATCTCGCCGTGTTCGCCCCGCTCGTGCTGATGTGCGCGATGACGGGGGCGAGCAGCCCGGCGACGGTGTTCTCGGCCAGGCTCTATCTGGGCGCTCGGCTGATTCATTACGTTGTCTACGCCGCAGGCATTCCTGTCGTGCGCACGATCGCTTTCCTTGCCGGCTTCGCGGCGACGCTCACGTTCGCCGTGGTGTTGCTCGGACACGCGAGCTAACCGCCGCCTGTTTGCGTTTTACCCGTTCGCTTCTTTCAGAGGTCACCATGAAATCGACGCCGAGCAATCTCCTCGACACGATTGGCAACACGTCACTCGTCCCGTTGCGCAACGTTGTTCCAAAGAACGGCGCGCGCCTTTTCGTCAAGCTGGAAAGTCAGAATCCGACCGGCAGCATGAAGGACCGGATCGCGCTCGAGATGATCGAAGCGCCCGAACGCGATGGGCGCTTGAAGCCCGGCGGTGCGGTGGTCGAATACACCGGCGGCAGCACGGGCGTATCGCTTGCGCTGGTGTGCGCCGTCAAGCGGCATCCGCTCCATCTGGTGTCATCGGACGCGTTCTCGAGGGAGAAACTGGATCACATGCGTCTGCTCGGCGCGAAGCTGACGCTCGTTCCCAGCGACAACGGCAGGCAAACCGAGAAGTTGACGAAGGACATGATTCGCGAAGCGCATCGAATTGCCGGCGAGACGGGCGCATACATCACTGCGCAGATGGAAAATACCGATCAGCTCAATGCCTATACGAAGATGGCCGACGAGATCTGGGAACAGACCGGCGGGCGTCTCGACGGCTTCGTCCAGAGTGTCGGTACGGCTGCGTCGCTGCGCGGGATTTCGCGGCGCTTGCGCGAACACGATGCACGCATTCGGATCGCCGGCGTGGAGCCGGCCGAATCCGCGGTGCTGTCGGGCGGGGCGACCGGGGCGCACAAGATCGACGGGATCGGCGCGGGTTATGTCGTGCCGCTTTGGCGCGACGGCATCGCCGACGAACTCGAGCGGGTGTCCACGGAGGACGCGAAAGCGATGGCGTTCCGGCTGGCGGCCGAGGAGGGGCTGTTCTGCGGTACGTCGACCGGCGCCAACGTAACCGGCGCATTGCGCGTTGCCGAACGGCTCGGCCCGGACGCCACGATCGTGACGATCATGTGCGACACGGGCATGAAGTACCTGAAGTCGTTCGCGCAAACGCTCGCCTGACGGCCATGCATCGGCGCCGCATCGTTTTGCACCGGGCGGCAACCGCCCGCATTCGCGGCGCGGGTCGCGGGCAGGCCATCCGGTATCCGCGACTTCCCCGTGCGCCCGTCGCGTCGATCACTCGACGACACGCGGCGGCGTCGACAACTCCGCCAGCTGAAACATGCAATCCCCCCGCTGCACCTGCGCGGGCACGCGCTTGCACACCACCTCGCCATCGCCCTTGAACCGGTGCAGCACGGGTTCGCGCAACGGCGTATCGGGGAAATGCACCCATGCCGCCGGCTGCCCGGCCTTCACCTGGTCGCCGAGTTCGACGAGCGGCTCATACAGCCCGCGCTCGTACGCATAGACGAAATGACGATCGCCGTCGACACGCATGAAGCGCGTGACGGTCGGCGGCGCGTCGGGCACGAGCGCGCCGTGCAGCAGGCCGATATAACCGAGGTAATGCAGCAGCCCGTGGCGGCCGAGCCGGATCAGCGACGGATCGGCCATGCCGGCGCCGCCGAGTTCGGTCACGATCGAGATCGCGCCTTGCCGGCGCGCGGCCGACGCCGAATGCACGGGATTCGGCGCATGCAGCAGCGCATTCTGCAACCCGAACGCGACCAGCAGCCCGTTGAGCTTCGCGGCCTCGTCGGCGTCGAGCGGATCGATCGCGAGCATGTTGCCGCCCTGGTACAGCAGCGAGCTGCCGCCCGAATGCAGGTCGACCAGGTACTGCGCGCGCGACAGCAGCGCATGCTCGATGTAATGGGCGATCATCTGCGTCGGCGTGCCGGTCGGGTCGCCGGGGAAGCTGCGGTTCAGGTTGCCTTCGTCGAGCGGCGACACGCGCAGGCCGGCATCGGCCGCCGGGAAATTCGCCATCGGCAGCAGGATCAGTTGCCCGCTCACCATCTCGGGTTCGATCTCGCGCATCAGTTGCGACACGATGATCTGGCCTTCGTATTCATCGCCGTGGTTGCCGGCCATCACGAGCGCGACCGGGCCGTCGCCGTTGCGGATCGACGCGATCGGGATCGGCAGCCAGCCGTATGCCGAGCGGTGCACGGAATGCGGCAGCCGCAGGTAGCCCGCGTGCTTGCCTTGCGCGTCGAGATCGATTTCGCAGTGAATGGGATTGCGGTGTGAAGAGGAGGCGGTCATGGCAGCTTCGTTCGATGAACGGAATCTGCCATCTTATCGGGAAACGGCGGTGTGCCGCGCCGAACCTCCACGTGCCCTCAATCGAAATACGGCGCCAGTACCCGTTCGATCCAATCCATGAACGCCCGGACGCGCGGCGACAGATTGCGCCGATGGGCCACGACGAGCGACGCGGCGAGCGGTTCCGGCCGCAGGTCGGGCAGCACTTCCACCAGCGCGCCGCTGGCGACGTGAGTCGCGACCCCTGAATAACCGGCCTGGATCAACCCGATGCCGGCAAGCCCGGCCGCATGATAGGTCTGCACGTTGTTGACCTGCATCGCGCTCGGCAGCGCAAGCGTCGCATAACCGTCGCCGCTCGGATATTCCCAGCCGGCATGCCGGGCGCCGAGCGTCAGCGAGTACTGGACCATCCGGTGGCCGTCGCGGAGCAGGTCGTCGAGCGTATGCGGTACGCCATACCGCGCCAGATAACCGGGACTTGCCGCATTGATCATGCGCAGCCGGCCCAACGGACGGGCGATCAGCGTTTCGTCGACGATCGGACCCAGGCGGATCACGCAATCGAATCCTTCCTGCACGAGATCGACGCGCCGATCGGTGCTCGACAGCTCCAGTTCCAGCTCCGGGTGTGCCGCCATCAGTTGCGGGAGCGCGGGAACCACGACGCTGCGCGCCAGCTCGGTCGGCATGTCGACGCGCAACCTTCCCCGCAGGCGGGCGCCGTCGGCGGCGAACATCGATTGCAGCTCCTGGACGTCGGCCAGCAGGTCCCGTGCGCGCGAATAGAACGCGCGGCCGTCGTCGGTCAGCTGCACGCTGCGCGTGGTTCGATGCAGCAGCGCCACGCCGACGTCGCGCTCGAGTTGACGGATCACCATCGAGACACGGCCTTTCTGGATGCCGAGACTTTCGGCCGCCCGCGTGAAGCTCGTCATTTCGGCGACACGCGCAAAGATCAACAGCGCATCGAGGTTTTGCATTGTTCACTCACGGAGTAACAGAACGTTCAATCGGCCATCATTTATAACTCAGTTGCGACTCAGTAGAGTGCTTTCCGACGTCGTCACCCGACGACGACCTCGATGGAAGGGCACCACCATGACGCAACACGTTTCTCCGGCCAGGACGGCCGTGGTCTACCACTCCGGCTATGGCCATACTCGACGGCTGGCCGCGGCGGTCGCCGAGGGCGCCGGCGCCGTACTCGTCGCGATCGACGCCGACGGCAACATCGCGGAGGACGCGTGGGACACGCTGGCCGGTGCCGACGCGATCCTGTTCGGCTCGCCGACCTACATGGGCGGCCCCAGCTGGCAGTTCAAGAAGTTCGCCGATGCGTCGTCGAAGGCCTGGTTCGACGGCGCGTGGCGCGACAAGATTTTCGGCGGCTTCACCAACAGCGCGAGCATCAACGGCGACAAGCTCAATACGCTCGAATACTTCGTTCTGCTGGCCGGGCAGCACGGCGGCATCTGGGTGAGCATGGACATCAAGCCGGCGAACCTGAAGGCATCGGCACGTGACGACCTGAACCGCATGGGCTCCTATATCGCGCCGATGGCGCAGACGCCGGCCGACGCGTCGCCCGACGAGATGTCGCCGGGGGATCTCGAGACCGCCCGCCGCTACGGCGCGCGCGTCGCGACGATCGCCGGACGGTTTCGGACCGGGCAGCGCTGAGTCATCCGAAGTCCTTGCATGCGCGGTGCGTCCGGCAGGACGCCACCGCGTTTTTCAGCCGATCCTGAAGGAAAACAACCATGAAATACAAGCGACTGGGCCGCACCGGCCTGTATGTCTCGGAGCTGTGTCTCGGCACGATGACGCTGGGCGGCAATGCGGATGCCGGCATGTGGGCGGCGATCGGCGCACTGGATCAACGCGACGCGACCCGGCTGATTGCCCGCGGGCTGGACGCGGGAATCAACTTCATCGATACCGCCGACGTCTACTCGTTCGGCCAGTCCGAACGCCTCGTCGGACAGGCGCTGCGGGACATCGGCGTCCCGCGCAACGAGATCGTGCTGGCGACCAAGACGGCCGGCGCGATGAGCCCGAAGCCCAACGACCAGGGCGCGTCGCGCGGCCACATCATGGACGCCGTGCAGCGCAGCCTGGAACGCCTCCAGGTCGACCACATCGATCTTTACCAGATACACGCCAGCGATTCCGTCACGCCGGTCGAGGAGACGTTGCGCGCGCTCGACGATCTGACGCGCCAGGGACTGGTTCGCCATGTCGGTGTCTCCAACTGGCGCGCGGGAAAAATCGGCAAGGCGCTCGGCCTGAGCCAGGGGCTCCATGCGACGCGCTTCGAGACGCTGCAGGCCTACTATTCCATCGCCGGACGCGACGTGGAGCGCGAACTGGTGCCGCTCGCGATCGACGAGCAGATGGGGTTGCTGGTCTGGTCGCCGCTTGCCGGTGGATTGCTGTCGGGGAAGTTCGGTCCCGGTGCGTCCGCCGAGGACGGCTCGCGACGCAGTCATTTCGACTTTCCGCCGGTCGACCTCGAGCGCGCGTGGCCGTGCGTCGCCGCGATGCGCTCGATCGCCGACGCGCACGGGGTCTCGGTCGCGCGGATCGCGCTGGCCTGGTTGCTGGCGAAGCCGCATGTCACGAGCGTCATCGTCGGCGCCAAACGGATCGAGCAGCTCGAAGACAATCTCGGCGCGGTCGACGTCGTCCTGACCGAGGATGAACTGGCCGGCCTGGACGCCGTGAGTGCGTTGCCGCCCGCCTATCCGGGCTGGATGATCGATCGTCAGGACGCGGGCAGGGTGCCGCGGCCTTTTACGGGCGTCGCGTCGAAATAAGCCGGCACGCCTCGCGGGCGTTCGAGCGGGCGAAGCGACCTCGTTGCTTCGTCAACCGCGACAGGTTCATTTCGATCGACGAGAACGGCAACGCGAGATCGCGCGGATGTTGCAGCGTTGAACGCATGCGGCGCGTGGCGGGCTGCATCCGGGCATCGAATTTCGCGCCGGTCCCTTGTCGCGACAGGGGCCGGCGCGGGCGACCGGCTTACCGGCCCGATGTTTCAGCTTCGAGACGTCCTTCTTCCCACAGTGCCCAGAAACGGCTGCCGGCGCGATACGGATTCGCGCGTCGCGTGCCGTGATCGGCGATGCCCTGGCGAAACGCGCCGTACAGCGTCAGCGGCGGATTGTCGACGCAGGCGGCTTCGCGCGCGGCCGGCATGCGGCGCTCGGACACGAGTCGGCGGATCAGCGATGCGCCGTCGATCACATCCAGTTCGTCGATGGTTTCGCTGCGGCTGAGGACTTCGACGGTATTCATGTTGGGTCTCCCTGACAACCTGTTTCCCTGACAGGGAGCAATAAGGGTGCCAACCATGAAAAGCCTTGCACTGCGTCGAACGTGCCGGCTTCTGCCGTCAACGTGATGCGCGGCAAGCGGCGATGTTACGGAACATGTCACGTGACACGCGAATGCGCGATGTCACGCGCGAACCCGTCATGCGTTTCGGAATTGACTCATCGGGACGATACGACGGGCAGGGAAAGAACGGTGAGGCGCTGCCCGGTCAGCTCGCGGCGGCCGGCACCACGCGGCGGCTGCCGCTCGAGTAGAAGCAGTAGATGCCCTTGCCGGCGGACTTCGCGTCGTACAGCGCGCTGTCGGCCTGCCGGATCAGTTCGTCGGGCGAGCCGTGCCCGTCGTCGAGCGCGATGCCGATGCTGATGCCGATGCAGACGGTCTCGCCGATCGACAGCGCGTACGGCGCCGAGACCTGCCGGATGATGCGCGCGGCGAGGACCGAGCACGCCTGCATCGTCGTGTCGTCGATCGCGACGATGAACTCGTCGCCGCCGATGCGCGCCGCGAGCTCGCCGGGCGGCAGCGTCTTGCCGAGCCGCTCGGCGACCTGCGTGAGCACTTCGTCGCCGGCCTGGTGGCCGAAGCGGTCGTTGATCGCCTTGAAGCCGTCGAGATCGAGATACATGACGGCGAAGGCAGGGCCCGGCAGGCGCGGCCGGCGTGCGAGCCGCCGCGTGAGCTCCGCATGCAGTTCGTGGCGGTTCGGCAAACCCGTCAGCGCATCGTGCCGCGCGAGGTGGCGGATATGTTGTTCGGTCCGGCGGCGCGCGGTGACATCCTCCACGATGATCACCGCATTGCCGTCCGGCACGCGATGGCGCGTCAGTTCGAGCTGGCGGCCATCGGCCAGCGCGATGTCGAACGGCTCCGGTTCGGCGCGGCGCAGCCACGCGTTGCACTGCGCGGCGAGGCCGGCGCCGGAATCGGCCACGGCGTTCGCGCCGAGCGCGGCAACGACGTCGGGCAACGGCGCATCGAGCATGATCTCGCGCGGCGATCCGAACAGCTGCGCGGTGCGCCGGTTCGCGACGATCACGCGGCTGTCGCCGTCGATCATGCACAGGCCGTGCGGCATATAGGTGAGCGCGGCGTCGAAGCGCGCGACGAGTTCGGCGTTGCGCTGGCGTGCGGCGATCAGCGCGACGAGCACGCGGTAGTGTCGCTGGACGACCGTGCGCATCGCGGCGAGGTAGATCACGAGCGGCGGCACCAGCAGCCAGGCGCCCGACCGGTGGGCGAGCAGGGCGCCGACGCCGATCGGCAGCACGCCGAGCGTGACCTGCGTCATCGCGAGCCGCGGCAGCGCCGAATTGCGCGACGCGATCCCGCCGAACACGCCGCCGGCGACCATCACCGACAGCGTGCCGAGCTCGACGTCGACGGCCTGCACGCAGCCCATCACGCCGAGGCCGAGCACGAAGCACGCGACGAGCGAGACGGGCGCGTAGCGCATCGCCCAGTATTCGGCGCGGTCGTCGCCGGCATCGCGCCGCACGGCGTACGCGCGTGCGATCGCGAGCCGCGCGATGAGCAGGCCGAAGTCGGCGACGAGCCAGGCGACGCACCAGAGCTGCTGCAGCCGAAGCAGGGCGACGGCCGCGACGAAGCTGCTCGCGAGCCCGGACAGCGCCATCGGGCGCACGTCCTCGAACAACGTCACGAGCATCGACGGGCGCAGCGCGGCCGTCACGCGGTGGTTGCCGGAGGGAGGAGTGGCGAGAACGGAGTTCAGGAGGGATGTCCTGACTGCCATGGTCTTTTTACCTCGACACGATGTCGCGATGGCTGGCGGTGCCCGCACGGCACGTGGCGGAAGCACCGGCCGGTGCCGGATGCGCACGACATTACCATGAAAAATGCGCGATGCGGGCCGGCCGGCAGCACCGCGCACCGCGTCGGAGGTGGGGCGTCAGCGCTGCCTGCGAAAGTCTTGCGCATTCGCCGGCGCGCGGGCCGCATCACTGCGAGCGGAACGATGCATCGCGCATGCATGCCGCATGCCGTCAGGATGGCCGGGGCCGGAGCGAACCCGCGGTCGACGCGGACGAATGTGCGCCGCGACCGCCCGCCACAGCCCGGCTGAATCCCGTTATAAGAAATTCAATAAGTATTTCATGCGGGAAATACTATAGGCGATATATCTAAAACAATGCCAGAATGCGCGCCGCTCCGAACGTCGCGACACCCGATCGCCGTCCGAGCCGCATCAGGAGGTTCCCCCCAATGAAAAACCACGGCCTGTCACGGCGGGGTTTTCTGAAAGCCAGCGTGCTGGCGGGCGTCGCGGTGTATGTCGCGCCCCTCGGCAGCCGCGCATTCGCGGCGCTCTTCGAAGAAAAACTCCTCACCCCTGTCAAATGGGATAGCGTCACCGGCATCCCCCAATTCCGCATCGACGGCATCGCGAAGGTCACGGGCGCGAAAGTGTTCGCCCGCGACGTGCGCGCCGCCGACATGCCGCACTGGCCGCAGCAGCAGTCGCATGCGCTGATCCTGCGCGTCACGCAGGCCGACCGCACGTACGAAGGTTTCGACCTGTCGCTGCTCGGCGACGACCTGAAGCCGGACCGCGTGGTCACGGCCGACGATCTCGCGCGCGACGGCGTCGCGTTCCCGGCGTTCTACGGCGACGACATGCTGTTGCCGGCCGGCAAGACGCCCGCGTACCTCGGTCATGCGGTCGCGATCCTCATCTATCACGACTTCGCGCGCTTCCGTTTCGCGAAGAACGCGCTCAAGTTCCGCGACGACGTGATCCGCTACGGCGCGGTCACGGGCCCGCTCGAGCGCGACCCGTGGGGGACCTTCCGCTACGTGCGCGTGGGCGGCAAGACGGCCTATGACGACGATGTCTATTCGAGCCTGAAGGACGCGCCGATCTTCCCGAGCATGATGCGCAAGCACCTGCCGGTGTGGCCGGACGGCAAGGAGCACGGCAAGCTCGACGAGCAGGGCATGTTCCTGGCCGGGCAGATCGCCGGCGAGCTCGACCATCCGTCGGCCGACTGGCTCGTGTTCGAGCGCGAATACAACACGCAGTCGGTCGACACGGCCGCGCTCGAACCCGACAACGCGAACTGCTGGTACGACGCCGCGACGCAGGCGCTGCACCTCGTCGTGCCGACGCAGTCGCCGCTCGAAGTGTCGGAGAACGCGGCCGCGATGGTCGCGAAATGCCGCTTCCCGGTGAAGAAGCTGTTCGTGCATCCGTGCTACACGGTCGGCTACGGCTCGAAGGATCACTTCAACGTGCCGTTCTACGGCCTTGTCTGCGCGCTGTACGCGGACGGGCGTCCGGTGCGTTTCGCGAACGATCGCTACGAGCAGTTCCAGACGTCGCTGAAGCGTCACGCGTTCAAGATGCGCTACCGGATCGCGGTCGACCGCAACACGGGCCTGCTGCAGTCGTTCAAGGGCGACTTCGAGGCGAACGGCGGCGGGCGCTCGAACTTCTCGCCGTCGGTCGCGATGGTCGGCGCCACGGCCGCGCAATCGATCTACTACTTCCCGAAGAGCGACCTCGCCGCCGTCGCGATCGCGTCGCGCGCGATCGACGCCGGCTCCGCACGCGGCTACGGCACGCTGCAGAGCATGGCCGCGACCGAGATGGCCGTCGACGAGATCGCCGCGCAGCTGAACATCGATCCGATCGATTTTCGTCTGCGCAACGCGCTGCGTTCGGGGATGAAGAACACGCAGGGGGCGATTCCCGCCGGCGCGCTGCGCGTCGACGAGGTGCTGGAGCGCGCGAGGCAGCATCCGCTGTGGACGCGTCGCGTCGCGCGCAAGGCCGAATTCGAGGCGGCGCACCCGGGCCAGCGCTACGGCGTCGGCTTCGCATGCGTGCAGAAGGATTTCGGCACGGGCGCGGAAGCGTCGTTCGCGAAGGTCGAGTTCGACGAGAACGGCAAGGTGTCGCTGCAGCACACGGCGGCCGAGATCGGCACCGGGATGTCGACGTCGCAGGCCGTCGCGGTCGCGAAATGGCTCGGTCGTCCGGCGACGGACGTGCGTGTGGCCGTGATCGAATGGCCGGACCTGCCGGTCGAGACGAGCGGCGATCCGTACCTGATGTCGCAGGCCGACCAGGATCGCCTGAGCGCGAACCCGCGCTGGTCGCCGGGCTACGCGTCGCCATCGAGCGCGACGAACTCGGCCTACTACTTCACGCACAGCACGCGCGAAGCCGCACGTGCGGTGTTCCGCTACGGCCTGTGGCCGGCCGCGATGTCGATCTGGACGCGCGGCCTCGGCGGCGGCCAGGCCGCGCCGTACACGATTCGTATCGAGGACGCGCGCTGGGTCGACGGCAAGCTGACCGCCGACGGCCTCGAGCCGCTGACGTTCGAACAGCTCGCGAAGCAGGCGCATGCGCTCGGCCTGCCGACCGGCGCCGTCGTGCACGTGTTCAACCGCTGGCAGTGGACCGATGCCGAGTTCGAAGTGGGCGGCACGGTTGAACGTCTGCCGATCGACGGGCTGTCGCTGCGTGTCGGCGCGCCGAAGACGGGCGCCGACAGCGGCCCGGTGCCGGGTACCGCCGCGCCGGCCGGCGCGACCGCGATGCACGGCACGCTGGCGCCGACGGCGAACGGTTATCGCGTGCTGGACCGCAAGCGCGTGTTCATCCCGCCGACGAGCCGCAACAACGCGGCCGTCACGCACTACACGGCGGTCGGCACGCTCGTCGAGCTGGCCGTGCATGAAGCGACCGGCAAGGTCGAGCTGCTCACGCACCACTCGATCATGGAATGCGGCAACCAGATCTCGCCGCAGCTCGTGTCGGGCCAGTTGCAGGGCGGCCTCGCGATGGGCATCGGCCATGCGCTGCACGAGTACCTGCCGCTCTACGAGGACGGTCCCGGCAACGGCACGTGGAACTTCAACCGCTATCGGTTGCCGCGCGCGTCGGACGTCGCCGTGTGGACGCAAACGGGCGACGTGCTGCCGCCGCTGTCCGAGACCGATCCGCCGAAGGGCGTCGCGGAAGTGGTGATGATTCCCGTCGTCGGCGCGATCGTGAACGGCATCGCGCACGCGATCGGCCATCGTTTCACCGACCTGCCGGTGACCCCGCAAAAGATTCAGGAGGTGCTCGCATGACGACCGCCCAAACCGCGGCTTCGGCCGCGAGCGCCGGCGCGGCTGCGACCGGCGCTTCCGCACCGGCCGCGGCTTCGGTCGCACCGGCATCCGTTACCGCCGCGCCGGCTGTGCCGGCCTCGGCACCGGCCGCCGTCGAGCGGCCGCTCGTCCGGTTCCAGCAGAAGCCGCTGTCGGTCAATATCAACGGCAAGTCCGTCGGCCCGATGCAGGTGCCGGAAGGGCTGATGATGATCGAGTTCCTGCACGAGTACGCGGGTCTGACCGGTTCGCGGCTCGGCTGCGGGCAGGGCATTTGCCACGCATGCGTCGTGATCGTCGACAAGCCGGACGGCAGCAGCGAGGAGATGCGCACCTGCATCACCGGCGCGCACTTCTTCCACGGCCGTTCGATCCGCACGATCGAAGGCCACGCGAAGCGCAACGAAGCCGGCGAAGTGGTCGAGCTGTCGCCGATCCAGCAGAAATTCCTGGAGCACTTCAGCTTCCAGTGCGGCTACTGCACGCCGGGCTTCGTCAACGCGGCGACCGTGCTGATCGAACGCCTGAAGCGCGAGCCGATCGCGAAGGCCGACGTCGAGCGCACGATCACCGAGGCGCTCGACGCGCACATCTGCCGCTGCACGGGCTATGTCCGTTACTACGAAGCCGTCAAGGACGTGGTGCTGACGACGCCGGGACTCGTGAAGGACGCCGCATGAAACGCACATTCGCTTTTCGTGTCGCGCGGGCCGCGGGCCTGCCCGCGCTCGCGGCGGCCTGCGCGCTGCTGCTCGCGGCGTGCGGCGGCCACGACACGCCGGTCCCGAGCGCGGCTACCGGCGCGCCCGGCGCCGACCAGGTCGCGCGCGGCCGCTATCTCGTCAAGGCCGCCGACTGCGCGGCGTGCCACACCGCGAAGGACGGCGCGCCGTTCGCCGGCGGCGCGGCGCTCGAATCGCCGTTCGGCACGTTCTACGGCTCGAACATCACGCCCGACAAGGATCACGGGATCGGCAGCTGGAGCGCGGACGATTTCTACGCCGCGCTGCACGACGGCAAGGCGCCCGGCAAGCGCCTGTATCCGTCGATGCCGTACACGTCGTACCGGCAGCTCACGCGCGCCGACGCCGATGCGATGTACGCGTACCTGATGACGGTCAAGCCCGTCGCGCAGGAAAATCGCGCGCACGACCTGAAGTTCCCGTACAACCTGCGCTTCGGCATGGTCTTCTGGGACATGGTGTTCCTGAAGGACAGCCTGCCGGACGCGTCGGTCGGGCAATCCGCCGACTGGCAGCGCGGCCGCTATCTCGCGGGCGCGCTCGGCCACTGCGCGGAATGCCATACGCCGCGTGCGTTCACGGGCCAGCTCGACGGTGCGAAGCCGTTCGCCGGCGCGGCGCTCGGCCGCGTGGCCGCGCCCGACATCACGCCGGCCGGCCTCGCCGCGCGCGGCTGGACGGGCACCGACCTGCAGACGTTCTTCGGCGTCGGCATCGCGCCGCAAGGCTCGGCGTTCGGCGAGATGTATCCGGTCGTGCACCTGAGCACGCAATACATGACGAAGGACGACCTGCGCGCGCTGTCGGTGTACCTGCTCGGCGATACGCCGCCTGCGCCGCAACCGGTGAAGCCGGTGTCCGCCGATGCCGTGCAGCTTGCGGCGGGCCGCTCGGTGTATCTGGCGGTCTGCGCGGGGTGCCACGGCTTCAACGGCGAAGGCAAGCCGCACGTCGCGGTGCCGATGAACGGCAACTCGACGGTGCGCCAGGGCGATCCGCGCAACCTGCTGGTCGCGATGCTCGACGGCATCGACGAGCAGAAGTTCGCCGGCTTCGAAAACCTGCAGGCGATGCCGGGCTTCGCGCGTACGCTCAGCGACGACGAGCTCGCGCAGCTCGCGAACTACCTGCGCGCGACGTGGGGCGGCCAGCCCGCGAGCGTCACGCCGGCCGACGTGAAGGCGATGCGTTAAGTCGTGCCCGGGGCGGGGCATCGTGCGCGAGGCAGCCGGTTTCCGGCGCTCGCGCGCGATGCCCCGCCCCTTTTCCGGCGGCGTTTCAGTAACCGCCGCCGCCGCCGCCTCCGCTTCCTCCCGAGCCGCCATAGCGGCTCATGCCGGGTCCTTGCGACACGCCGCTGCCCGACGACGTACATCCCGCCGACAGGACAAGCATCAGCGCCGCGATCAGCATCGCGGCCAAGGTTGCCGATTTCATCGCGATCTCCTTGCAGCGCGCAGGCCTCCGGACAGGCCGGTTCGCATGAACCGCGCGTCTGCGCGATGACGAAACGCGTCGGGCGGGGCGTTTATTCCATGGTTTTTGCCTATCGCCGTGCGCGAAGCGGCCGGATCGACGGCGGCGGGCGTCGCCTTGGTACACTCCGGCACGCCGCCATTCCGATTCCGACTACAAGAACCATGAGTGCTACCGTCGAGCGCCCGCCGCGCCATTCCTCGCGCCTGTCCCGCCGTGCCGTACTCGGCTGTCTGTCGTTTGCCATCGGCGGCCCGCTGGTCGCGTCGCTCGTCTGGCCGGCGGTGATGCTGATCGCATGGTCGCTGATCGACGGCCCGTCATGGCACGTGCTGACAATCAGCGCCGGCATGGTGCCGCTGATTTTCTTCGCGTCGTTCGTGTTCGGCTACTTCCTGCCGGCGATGGCGACCGGCGGCATCATGGGCGCGATCGGCCCACAGGTCCGGCGGCGCTGGTTCGTGCTGCTGGGCACGATCGTGGGCGCCGGCGCGATGATCGGTTATGTCCTGCTCGTGGCCTGGATGATCAAGGCCGACAAGGTGGGCGACATCAACGCGATCGCGACGCTCGATGCGATCGTGACGTCCGCGGTGATGTCGCACTGGCTGCACCGGCGGCTCGAACGGCGGCGTTGAAGGCGACGTGCCGCGCGACGGGCGCCTGCGCGGTGACGCGCATGAGCCGGGCAAGCCGGACGGCACCGCGCGGCCGCGACTGCGGCCGGCGGCCTGCGTTGCCTTCCCTTGGCACGAATGCCGCCCGCGCGGCGGTGGATCAACGGATCAACGATAGACGAGATCGGCGCGGCGGTTCTGCGCCCACGCATCCTCGTCGTGACCGAGCGCGACCGGCTTTTCCTTGCCGAGGCTGACGGCCTCGAGTTGCGTGGCCGGGACGCCGAGCGTCTGGAGCGCGCTGAACACGGCCTGCGACCGGCGCTGGCCGAGCGCGAGGTTGTATTCGGACGTGCCGCGTTCGTCGGTGTTGCCCTGGATCAGCACGCGGCGCGCGGGATGGCTGCGCAGGTAGTCGGCGTGCGCCTGCAGCAGCGACTGGAACTCGGGCTTCACGGTGTACTGGTCGAAATCGAAGTAGATGCTGCGCTTGGCAAGCGGGCCGTTCGGATTGTCGAGCTCGTCGGCAGACACCGTCGCGACGGCTTCGCTCGAAGGCGTGGGCGCCGCGCCGGCATTCTCGGGCGTTTTCGCCGCGTTGTGGCAACCCGCCAGCAGTACGAAAATTGACAGGACCGCAAATCGGTTCATTTTGCTCATCGTTCGTCTCCAGCGGTTGACTGCGTTGAAAGCGCGGCGCGTGCGGGCTGCACGCAGCTGTCCGGCCGCCATGGCGCGAAAGGGTCGGCTTCGTCGACGTGATGCAGGTTCGTAAGCCGGTGGTGCGCCAGATGAAAGAGTGTTGCGGCCGGAACGCCGAAATACGGCGTCGCTGCAAACAGATTAGGAAAAATGTCACATCGTGACCAGTTTCTTCGCATTTTTTGCGCAAACGCGACAGTCGGGCGGCATTCCTGTTCCCGCCCGCCGCGCGCGGCTCACGGCGATCGGGCGTGCGGGATACCGTCCGCCGCCGCCTCGTCAGAACTTGTGCCGCAGCCCCAGCGCGACGACCACCTGGTTGCTGTTCGCCGACGGCGTCAGCGTCCAGACGGTCGCATTGAACGCCGGATTGCCGTTACCGCCGCTCACGCTCTGGTAGACGCCTTCGAGATAGGCGTCCGTGCGCTTCGACAGCGCATAGTCGGCCTGAGCGACGACCTGGTTCCATTTCGGGCGCGTCTGGCCCGTGCGTGTGTCGAAGCGGCCCATCGTGTACGTGTATGCGGCGGCGACGCTCAGCGCTCGCGTGACGAAGTAGCGGCCGTCGACCGTGAAGTTGTCGAACACCAGCGATTCTCCCTTCAGCGGTGCGATGTTGCTGCCCTGAAGCACGCCCGTCACGCCGTCGGTGGTCGAGTGCGACCACGCGGCGCCGACCGAGTGCGGCCCGAACGCATAACGTCCGGCCATCGCCCAGATCTGCTGGTTGCCGCCCGTGATCGTCGCCGAGCCGTCGGCCGTGCTCAGTGCGCCGTCCGGGTTCGGCGCATTGCGGTCGCGGCTGATCTTCAGGTAGCCGGCGCCGAGCTTCAACGGCCCGTTCGCATACGACACCCCCGCGCTCCATGCCGCGTTGTTGGAGAACTGGCCGGCCGTGTTCGAGAAGCCGAACATCGCGCCGAACGTCAGCCCGCGGTACGTCGGGCTCGTGTACTTCACCGCGTTGTTGATGCGGATGTTGCGGTTCGAATCGTCGTTGTCGTACGGGTGGACCGCGAGGTTGCCGCCCCAGCCGGGGCCGGACGCGCCGAGCGGCGTCACGAAGTCGAGAATCAGGTCGTACTGGCGGCCGAAGGTGAACGTGCCGGCCGTCTTCGAACTCACGCCGACCCAGGCCTGACGGCCGAACAGGTCGACGCCTTTCTGCGACAGCTTGCCGTTCGTGCCCGAGAAGCCGTTCTCGAGCGCGAAGACCGCGGCCATCCCGCCGCCGAGGTCCTCGCGGCCGCGCAGCCCCCAGCGCGATGCGTTCAGTGCGCCGCTCGTCAGCGCGACGGTGCCGCTGCCGGGCGATCCCGCGCCCTGCGTGCGCTGGTTGGTCGCGTAGGTGATCGACGTATCGATCAGGCCGTACAGCGTCACGCTGCTCTGGGCGTGCGCGATGCCCGGTGCGATGCCGGTCAGGCAGGCGGCAATGACGGTCCCCGCGACGCATGCGCCGGCATGCTTTTTCATCTGGTAGGAGTGCATAGGAGTTTTTATCGTTGATCCGGCGCGATGGCCGGCGGGTCGCATCGGCGTACCGGCCGACGGATCGAGCGGCCATTATTGGAGATCGTGCGGCCGTCGATTAAGGCGTTGCACAGGAAAGGTCCTCTGCGAAATCGAATGGAATCTCGGGGGCGGCTGCGGGGATTCAGGCCGGAGCGGGACGTGTGTCGCGGCGTCCGGCGGTTCGAGCCGGGGTCGCGTGATCGTTCGTCGAACGCTTAACGGCGGGCCATCGCCAGCGCGGTGTCGAGGCCGCCATTCCGATACGCGGCCCGCACGGCGCTCGCCCGGGCTTCGAGCGCGTCGGGCGTGAGTCCGCGTCGCAGCCGGACGGTGACGCGCGGCAACGCGGCGAGCTGGTTGCGCAACTGCACGATCGATCGGCAGCAACGGAAGGCCGACGATCGCGCATCGGGGCACGACGCGGCCTCGGCAAGCTCGGCTGCCCATTCGACACCGCGATGGCGCCTAGCTTCGTCCAGATGCGGCAGATAGCGCGCGTCGCCCGATAGCGATCAGCAGGGCTGCCCAGTGCGCGCCGCGCCATCCGAGCGGCATGTCGCCCGTCAGGTCGGCCAGCAGCGTGTCGTCGAGCACGGACAGGCTTTGCCGGCACAGGGAGTGGAAGTCGAGCGGCCGATAGCGAACCCGCGGGTAGTCGCGCAGCACATGCCCGAGTTCGTAGCCGGCATCGACGGCAGCAGCCAGGAACGATTCGGCCGGCGCAGGGCGGTTCAAGTGCAACGTCGGCACGCACAGGAAAAACCGGCTGATGTCGCCGGGGTGGCAGTGCATCGCGAATGTCGGGCGGGGGCGGCGCAAACCTGCTACTGATCGCCCGACAGCAGCGCGGTGTAACGCCGCTGCATTTCATCGGGTTCGACCGCTTCGATCGTCTGTCCGATCAACCAGTCGTAACCGAACGGGTCGCGGATCCGGCCGGAACGCTCGCCGTAGAACTGATCCTGGATCGCGCGTGTCAGGCTGGCGCCGGCCGCGATGGCGGCGGCGATCGTCGCGTCGGCGTCGTCGACATGAAGATGGAGCGCCATCGGCGCGTTGCCCGCCGGGTCGAGGGCGAAGAGATCGTATTCCGGGAACTCGTCCGAGATCATCAGCGTGCACGGCCCGAACTGCAACTCCGCGTGACCGATGCGTCCCGACGGTTCGACCAGACGGAATTTTTCGCGCGCGCCGAATGCCTTCGCATAGAACGCGATGGCGTCCTCCGCGCGTTTGGCGCGCAGATACGGAAAGACTTCGTGAATCGCCATGGTGCCCTCCGATCAACGGCGAGAGTGTGGCCCGATCCTATCGGGCATTTCGCGTCCGGTCTTGAACAAAATTGACCGCCGCCGTGGCGGCAGCGCGTCAGAGCGGTACGTGAAAGCCGTTCGTGCTCGCGCGTTGCCGGTACTGTTCCGGCGACAAGCCGGTGAATTCGAGGAACTCGCGATTGAAATGCGGTTGATCGGCATAGCCTGCGAGCGCGGCGGTATCGGCCCACGAGGCGGCCGGTTCGGCCGACAGCCCGTCGAGTATCTGCCCGAAGCGGCGCACGCGGCCGTAGCGTTTCGGCGGCATGCCGACCGCGTCGCGAAATCGTGCGACGAAGTGACGGTGACTGCAGCCGATCTGCTGCACGATTGCACGTACCTCCGTGCCGCGATTCAATTGCGCGATCGATTCGGCGATGGCCGGGTCGATGCCGGCCACACGCGGCAGCCGCGCCGTCAACAGCGTTTCCCAGAGATCCAGCCGCGCAGCGGCGGAATCGATTTCGCCGAGCCGGTCGCGTAGGCCGAAAGCGGCGGCGCCCCACAAATCGTCGAGCGACAGGTGCAGGCCGTAGAGAGCCGATGCCGGTACACCGGTGACGAGCCGGACCGCGCCCGGCCGAATCAGCGCGCCGACGGTCGGTACCGGAACGGCGACGTCCTTGATATACGGGGCCGCCCGTGGGCCGCCGATCACGGCGACGCCGATCGTTCGGCCGGTCTGGTCGGCGGCGTGATCGAAGAGGCGCAACGGATCCGCGTCGAGCCGGATCGCGAGGTGGACCGCGCCGGTCGGCAGCACGCGCTCGCGGCAATGTTCGTTTCGGATCGGAAACGGCGGATACGAGGCCCACACCGAGTCGATGAAGAGCCGCAGATATCCGCCGGGGCGGCGGCTGAGGATCATGGGTTCCCGTGATCGTCGGCGGCACGGCGCGCGGGATGCGCGGCCAAGCCGTTCGGTGCTGATCACGCGGATTCTACTGCGGATGGCGGATGGACGCCGACGTTGTCGGCGTTGCCGGGAGGCATGGATTGACGCCATCGGCGGGAGGCGCGCCGCGGATGCGACGGCGCCTGCGGACGGAGGAAGCCGCGGGTTCGGGCTCGATGCCAGACCGTTCGCGGGAATGACAGTGCCGCTCGACGAACGGCGGATGCCCATGCGCCCGCGATCCCGAGGCTGGAATCCACCAGGACGAGACGCAAATCCACCGGGAACGGCGAGGGGGCGGGGCAGAATAGGGCGAGCGTGGCGACTGCCGGCCGGCGTCGGCAGATCGCCGGTTCACGACAATTCCGCTACTCTTCACTGCGTTCCCGATGCCCAATATCTTGCGTCGACCCCGGTCGGCACCACGAACGACGGCGAGCGTCGCATTCGTCGCCAGCCTGCTCACCGGATGCGCTGCCGTGACTTCGTCCGCTCCGGCCGATCCTCAGCAGCAGTTCGTTGCCCAGCAGCGAAACGACAACATGCGGTACCTCGATAGCCTCGCGGCGTACAAGCCGTTGTTCGAGAATCCCGGCGGCTATAGTCGCGCGCAAGTGCTGGAAAAGTACGACGCGATGCTCTATCAATACTCGGTCGCCGCGGTGAGCTGGGTGCGCGCGATGTATCCTGCCGCCCGGCAAACGCTGCCGCCCGCTCTTCAGCCGTTGCCCGCGCCGTCCGGGCCGCTCGGTATCGCGGACGTGAACCGGCACTACGAGCATGCGCTCGGCATGAACGTCGGCATGTGGGAGATCAGCATGGCCGCGGATTTCGGCAAGCCGTCGAAACTGCCGGTGCCGAGATATGACGGTCCGGTGCTCTTCATGCCGGTTGCGCCGCCTTTCCCGCCGCTTCAGGATGTTCGCGATCCGCAGTTCGCACGGCTGGTGACCATGACGAAGAAAGTGGATGCCGAGCAGAAGGCGGACCTCGCTCGACAACGTGCGGAGACCGCGAAACAGATGGCGGAGACCGCCGCGAGGCACGCGGCAAACCATCCCCCGGGACCGAATCCGCTCGACTCGATCGATCCGCGGACCGGATTGCCGTATCCGCAGCCGCAGGTAGAGACCCAGCGCTGGTGCACGATGATGGGCAATGGCGTTGGCGGGCGGGTGCCGTGTTGACGCGTGGGGACAAGCGGATGTGAGCGGTCGACTGGAATCGATCAAGCTCGCGCATGCTCGAGGTGATGACGAAATGGGTCAAAAGTCGCCGGTCGCGCACCGGAGGGCGACGCCCGGGCGATTTCATGAATCGTCGCTCGTGGCGTCGTGGCTCAAGGCATACCTGACTTCAGGCCGCAGCGAGTGATCGACCAGCCGCTGGCACGGCGCGTGAGCGCCGGCAAACCGCTGTCACCGGTGCTTCATTTCCTCGGCTTCCACCGCGGCGAGCCGTTCCTCGCTTGCGGAAACGGATTCCATGGCTTCGTCGATCGACGCCAATGCAAACTCGCAGGCCAGTTTCGTTTCCTCGACGGTACGCTCCGGCGCATCATCGTCGCTTGGCGGAGGGGCAAGCATGTCTCCGAGCATCATTGCCAGCTCGGGGGTATCCCATTGCTCGCCCCTTTGCTTTTTCCGCTTGATATAGTGCCGGATTTCCGTGTCCTGCTCCGGCGAGAGTGGGAGATGTCGAAACGTGTTGCTTGGGCTGGCGTCGATCATGATGTTGCTCCCGAGTTTGAAGTCGGCGGGTGACGAAACAGGGGCCTATTTGCCGCAGCGCGCCCCTTGAATTCCCGCGAGGCGCCCTAGCAGCTCGTCCACTTGGAGTTCAAGGACCTTGTTTCGATCAGATTGCCTGCGGAGTTTGTCGAGCCTGACTCGCCAATATGCAGGATCGCTTGCAGACGATTTGTTGATGAAGGCGTGCTGTGCTCGTTCAAGCAGCCCGATGGCTCGCCTGATATGGACCAGCTCGCGTTCCACATCGCAGTACCCGTTCATGTTCGCCGCCTTTTGATTAAGATTTGCATCTCGACTTGATGCCCGGCGAGAACACGTGGATTCCGAAAAGCGGTACAAGAACCGGTTCTGTGCGGTGCAGCTGCCGCACGGCGCGACGAGTTGAAGAGATTGGGAAATACGGTGCCCAAGCCATGGCAAGGCCCAAGCTGGAGGGGGGAGTCGGCGGTTCGCGCATACGGCCCGGATGAACCCATCATACGCGTATCGCCGGGCGCGCAACCGTTTTATTTCGGCCGCGACGAGGCGTGCGGGCTCGATGTTTTCTCATCACGCCGAGAGGCGACCGGGCAGCTTCGGCTCGATGCCACGGGCACGCCAGAGCGCGACCATCGCGCGGCGGGCGCGGGTACCTGCAGTCGGCGCGCTTCGAAAATCTGCGTCACCCTGCGCTACCTGTTCCGTGTATAGTGGGTCTCCCCTTGTGGAGTCACCAACATGCCGACATATCCGCTTCTTCTCTACAAGGGGTACGAACTTCATCCTCTTGTCTTCGCCCGCACGTTCATCCGCTTCGACAGGCATTCGCGTTATGCCGAAGGGTATGACATTGCGGTGCGCATATGCCGTCCGTCCTCGATAGCAAGCTCCCCCGCAAGCCGTGTTTTCCGGCTGAACCAGCCGCACACGTTCTCCGATTTCGGAGTGGCAAGGCGTGCGGCACGACAGCAAGGCAAGGACATCATCGACGGGAAGGTGAGCGGGGCTTCGGTCGTGGATTTCTGAAAGCGGTCTTCCCCCGTTCTCCCGGACGGGTTCACTCGCCCGTCATACGTCGCTCGAACTGAGCCGGGCTGACGAAGTTCGGCGTCGAGCGCCGACGGTGCGAATGGCGGAAGTGCTCGATGTAGTCGAACACACCGGCACGCGCTGCGTCACGCGCGCGATAGACGCGTCGGTTCATGCGCCCGATCTTCGGGGTACTAAAAAACCTCCACGGCGGCATTGCCCCGGCAACCGCGCCGACGGTTCGCGCTACAGGTAATGGCCGCTTGCCCGAGTAGCGACCGGAGCCTTGACGGGTGTACCGGGCGGATTCAAACGGTCGTCGCCACACTCAATCGTCGAACTGATTTCGGGTACGCGTCCGGCGCTTCCGCCGGTGTCTTCGGGCATCGCGATCGCGCGTCGATTCAGGCCAACGAGCAAGCCGCCCGTCCCAACGCGCGGTATTCGGCAACATTGGCTGGATATCCGGACGGGCCGGGCGCCAGAGCAGACAAGACGCTCCCGTCGGTTTCCGCGCCGGCCGCCTTTTACGCGTCTTTCAGCCAGGGCATTTCGACGGGCGACACGACCAGTTGCCGGAATTCGCGTTTCAGATCGAAGATGAACCCGACCAGGATCATGGATTCGGCGTAGGGAATCGGAAAGACCTGCGGATTTTCCGGCGTCCGCAGGGGACGCCCGGGCGTGTCCGCTGTCGCCGCGGCGTTCTCGCGCACGCTTTCCAGTTCGTCCGCCATGGGGAAGCCACCGACTTCCAGCACACGGCTGCGCAGATCGCTGAAGGGCTCGACGCGCGCAGCGTCTTCGTGATATTCGGGCACTTCGTAAACGAACCAGGACATTGTCGTCTCCCATGAGAAGGGGCGCTATTCTAACGCCGCGCGACGATCCGGCGAAGATCGGTCATGTCGTGCGATGGCCGCGGGTGCCGCGAGGCAGTCCGGCAGAGGCGATTCCTGACGAGGCGGGCCGCTGCCGAGGCGCCGACAGCATGGCGGTCGCGGGGAACCGGCCCGGCACGGCGACCGGTTCCCCGCGTGCAACAGCTCGCACGGCCGCACGGAGCTTGAAGGCCCGGTATCGCGCTCAGCGGACGAGGGCTGCCGCGAAGTCGCGATACGTCCGCAGCGGGCGGCCGAGGATCGCGGTCAGCCGCTCGACATCGCCTGCTTCCGGCACCATGCCGTCGCTGACGTACCGCTCGGCCATCAGCCGCATTTCGTAGGCTATCCATTTCGGCATGAACTGCGCGAAGTTGTGTTCGAACGGCGAGGGATCGTCGCCGCCATAGGCAATCGGGCGGCCGAGCGTGTCCGACCAGACGGCCGCCAGTTGCGGGCCCGTCAGCGTGTCCGGCCCGACCAGGTTGAGCGTCTCGACCGGCAGCTTGCCGGGCGCGTCGTGGCGGCGGATCAGTTCGAGTGCCGCCACTTCCGCGATGTCGCGCACGTCGACCATCGCGACGCCCTTGCTGCCGATCGGGATCGGGTAGATGCCGTGCTCGACGATCACGTCCTTGACCATCGATTCGTTATCCATGAAATACGCCGGCCGCAGGATCGTCGCGCTGAAGCCCATCTGCTCGATCATCCGCTCGGCGCCGGATTTCACCGCGAAGTGCGGCACGTTCACGAAACGGTCGGCGTGCAGGACGGACAGATAGACGACGCGCTCGATCCCCGATTCGCGCGCGAGGTTCAGCGCGATCAGTGCCTGTGTGAATTCGTCGCCCGCCACGCCGTTGAGCAGAAACAGCGTGCGTACGCCGGAGAAGGCCGTGCGAAGCGCGTCGATGTCGAGCATGTCGCCCTGCGCGACGGTTACCGCGGCGGGGAAGTCGGCTCGGGACGGATCGCGTACCAGCACGCGCACGTCGACGCCGCGATCGACGAGTTGACGGACGACCTGGCGGCCCACACGGCCGGTGGCGCCGGTTACGAGAATGGTCATGATGTTCGCTCCTGGAATTTCGGTTGGGTTGACCTGCCCACGTAAGGTAGGTGATCCACAAACGATCCGGAAGGTGTGGTAAATAGACGTATCGTCTCACTGGTGGAACACATGGACCTCCTTGCGCTCGCCGATTTCAATCTCGTCGCCCGTCATGGCAGTTTCGGCGAAGCCGCGCGGGTGGCGGGGCGCCCGAAGGCGACGCTGTCGCGCCGCGTCGCGGAGCTGGAGAACAGTCTGTCGCTGCGCCTGTTCGAGCGCGGCTCGCGCGGCGTGAAGCTCACGCAGGAAGGGCGCGCGCTCTACGAGCGGACGGGCACGCTGCTCGCGGAGCTCGCGGACAGCGCGTCGGCGATTGCGTCGGGGAGCGAGCGGCCGCGCGGCCGGCTGCGCATCAGCGCGCCGATGCTTTTTTCCCAGTTCGCGATGGGGAAGCTGGTGGCGACGTTCGCGCTGAAATACCCGGAGATCCGGCTCGAGGTGACGACGGAAGACCGGCCCGTCGACATGATCGAGGAAGGGTACGACCTCGTGATCCGCGTGAACCCGGACCCCGACGAAAGCCTGATCGGGCGCGTGTTCCTGCGCGACCGGCTCGTCGTCGTCGCGAGGCCCGAGCTGGCGCGGCCCACCGGCGATGCGCCCGTGCCGGCCGTCGTGCGCGGGGGCGACGGCCGGCGCACCGCATGGGACGTCACGGGGCCCGCCGGAGCATCACGCATCGCGATCGAGCCCGTGGCCCGGCTGTCGTCGCTGGTCATGGTACGCGACACGGTGCGTCTGGGACTGGGCGCGGCTTGCCTCCCGGTATCGCTCGTGAGCGGCGATCTGGCCGCCGGCACGCTCGTCAGCTGGGGCGACGTACCGGGCCCCGAAATCGCGCTGTGGGCGCTGTATCCGTCCCGGCGATTGCTGAGCGTCCGCGTTTCCGCATTTCTCGATCACCTGAAGGATGCGTTCCCGTCCGGAAAGCCGGAAGAACTGGCTGCCTATACCGAACCGGCGCGGTGAAACGGCGCCGGCCTCGGCTCGCACGCCTTGCTGCACGAGGCGAGCGAGGGATCGTGACGTCCCGCCTCCGTGCGGCGCGACGTTCGGCGGACAGGCGCTGACCGAAACCGGCGAGGCCACGCCGATTGATAACCTTGTTGCATCAATCCTTCCAAAAATCGCACTTATCGTTTGATCGATGCCGGGCGAACATTCGACAAAACGACAATCCACCATCCCCTCCCGCGTATTTCAGGTTTTTCAGGAGACACCCAGATGCACCCCTCGTCCAGCCTTCCGGCCGAACGTTCGAAGGCCGCTGCGATCTTTCGCGTCACGGCCGGCAATTTTCTCGAGCAGTTCGACTTCTTCCTGTTCGGCTTTTACGCCACGCAGATCGCCAATGTCTTCTTTCCCGCGCAAAGCGAGTTCGCGTCGTTGATGATGACCTTCGCCGTGTTCGGCGCCGGCTTCCTGATGCGGCCGCTGGGCGCCATCGTGCTGGGCGCGTACATCGACGAGGTCGGCCGCCGCAAGGGCCTGATCGTCACGCTGTCGATCATGGCCAGCGGCACCATCCTGATCGCGTTCGTGCCGGGCTACGCGACGATCGGCCTGCTGGCGCCCGCGCTCGTGCTGATCGGGCGGCTGCTGCAGGGCTTCTCCGCGGGTGCCGAGCTGGGCGGCGTATCGGTCTATCTCGCCGAGCTGGCGACGCCCGGCCGCAAGGGCTTCTTCACGAGCTGGCAGTCGGCCAGCCAGCAGGTCGCGATCGTCGTCGCGGCGGGCCTGGGCTTCGCGCTCAACCAGTGGCTGAGCGCATCGGCGATCGCATCGTGGGGATGGCGCGTGCCGTTCTTCGTCGGCTGCATGATCGTCCCGTTCATCTTCATGCTGCGCCGCAACCTGGAGGAAACCCAGGAGTTCAAGGCTCGCAAGCATCGTCCGGGCATGAAGGAAGTGTTCGGTACGCTGGTCCAGAACTGGGGCATCGTGATCGCCGGCATGATGCTGGTCGCGATGACCACCACGAGCTTCTACCTGATCACGGTGTACGCGCCGACCTTCGGCAAGACGGTGCTGCATCTGAGCACCGCCGACAGCCTGCTCGTGACGCTTTGCGTCGGTGTGTCGAATTTCGTATGGCTGCCGATCGGCGGTGCGCTGTCCGACCGGATCGGCCGCCGTCCGCTGCTGGTCGGCATGACGATGCTCACCGTCGTGACCGCCTACCCGGCGCTCTCGCTGCTGGCTCACGCGCCGTCGTTCGTCAACATGCTGCTCGTCCTGCTCTGGCTCTCGTTCATGTACGGGATCTACAACGGTGCGATGGTCGTCGCGCTCACCGAAGTGATGCCGGTGCAGGTGCGCGTCGCGGGCTTCTCGCTCGCCTACAGCCTTGCGACGGCCGTATTCGGCGGCTTCACGCCGGCCATCTCGACCGCGCTCATCCACATGACGGGCGACAAGGCCGCGCCGGGCTACTGGATGAGCTTCGCCGCGGTGTGCGCGCTGCTTGCGACTTTCGCGCTCTATCGTCACCGCACGGCGACGCTCACGCCGGCGCATTGATGTCCGGCCCATCCGGAACTTCACTCACACACGAATTCGCATGACCACGACCATGAGAAATCCGCTCCTGAAATTTTGCGTCACCGCGCTCGTCGCCGCCTCGGCGTTTGCTGCCAACGTACAGGCGGCCGAGCTCCACGTGATGAGCTCGGGTGGCTTCACCGCCGCCTACAAACTGCTCGGCCCCCGTTTCGCGGCCGCGACCGGCAATACGCTCGACACCGCGCTCGGCCCGTCGATGGGCCAGGCGCCCCAGGCGATTCCGAACCGGCTCGCGCGCGGCGAGCCGGCCGACGCCGTCATCATGGTCGGCTACGCGCTGGACGAACTGATCAAGCAAGGGAAGGTCATCCCCGGCTCCCGCGTCGAGCTGGCCGACTCGCGCATCGGCATGGTGGTGCGCGACGGCGCGGCAAAGCCGGACATCAGCACCGCAGAAGGTCTCAAGCAGGTGCTGCTGCACGCGAAGTCGATCGCCTATTCGGACAGCGCGAGCGGCGTGTATATCGAACGCGAACTGTTCAAGAAGCTCGGCATCGAGGAGCAGGTGAAGTCGAAGGCGAAGATGATCCCGCGGATTCCGGTGGCGTCGGTCGTCGCGAACGGCGACTATGAAATCGGCTTCCAGCAGGTCAGCGAGCTGCTGCCCGTCCCCGGTGCGACCTTCGTCGGCAAGATTCCCGAATCGCTGCAGTCGGTCACGCGCTTCGCTGCCGGCATCCCCGTCGGTGCGCAGCATCCGAAGGAAGCGAAGGCGCTGCTGGACTATCTTGCGTCGCCCGACGTGCAGGCCGACGTGAAATCGACCGGGCTGGATTCCGCATCCGCTCATTGAGCCCGATCGGCGGGAAGGCCTGCGTCAGACCGCCTTCCCGTCACCGCCGGCCGGCATCTGGCGTGGCCGTGTTTTGATCGGGCCCGTCAGGGGAGGCCGGCCCGGCCATGGCGAGCCGCTGCGCCAGGCGTGTCCGATCGCACGCGCCTTCCCACGACGATACGAAGATCACCGCGCAGGCATTGCTGATCACGCTCGTCAGCGCTCGCGCCTCGGACATGAAGCGATCGATGCCGACCAGCAGCGCGACGCCGGCGACGGGCAGGTCGGGCATGACGGCGAGCGTCGCGACCAGCGCGACGAGCCCGCTGCCGGATACGCCGGCCGCTCCCTTGGAGGTAAGCAGCATGATCGCGAGCATCGTCGCGATCTGCGACGCGGAGAGGGGCACGTCGCACGCTTGCGCGATGAACAATGCCGCGAGCGTCAGATAGATCGCCGTACCGTCCAGATTGAACGAATAACCCGCCGGCAGCACGAGTCCCACGACGCCTTTGTCGCAGCCGAGCGCTTCCAGCTTGACGATCAGACGTGGCAGGACCGGCTCCGTGGACGATGTCGCGAGGACGATGAGCAACTCTTCGCGCATGTAGCGCAGAAGCCGCCACAGCGCGAAACCGTGCAGTCGCGCGAGCGGTGCGAGCACCAGCACGACGAACAGCACGCAGGCCACGTAGAAGGACGCCATCAGCTTCGCAAGCGAGCCGACTGACCCGATGCCGAATCGGCCGACCGTGAACGCCATCGCGCCGAATGCGCCGAGCGGCGCGAGCCGCATGATCATCCCGAGCACGCGAAAGACGACCTGGGCGACACCGTCGATCAGCGCAAGCACGGGCCGACCGGCCCGCGGATGCGCATTCAGCGAGAAACCGAACAACAGCGACAGCAGCAGCACCGGCAACACTTCGCCTTTGGCAAACGCGCCGAGCATCGTGTCCGGAATCATGCCGAGTCCGAACGCCACGAGGTCGCGCGGCTCCGCATGCTTCGCATACGGAGCGAGGATGCTCGCGTCCAGGTGGTGGACATCGATGTGCATGCCGGCGCCCGGTTGCAGCACGTATGCGGTGACGAGCCCGAACGCGAGCGCGGCGGCGGTCAACAGATAGAAGAGCGCCAGCGCCCGCACGATCGTGCGGCCGATGGCCTTCCCGTCCGCCAGCGACGTGATGCCCGAGACGATCGTGCAAAAGACGATCGGGGCGATGGTCATCTTCACCAGGCCGACGAATGCATCGCTGAGGGGCTTGAGCATCGCGCCCGCCCCCGGCCATGCGTGACCGATGCCGATGCCGAGCAACATCGCGAGCAGAACCTGCACGTAAAGCGATCCAAGCAGTCTGGCCAACCTCACCATCCGTTCCTTCGTGTCTCTCTGTGGTCGTTATGCCGATGCGCCGCTGCTGGCGATACCGCCACGCCTGGCCTCGATGACCATCTGATGGAATGCCTCGGCGGCCGGCGTGAGGGGGCGTCCGCGCCGCTTGACGATGCCCACGCGTCGTTTGACGACCGGTTCGACGAGCGGCACGCTCGTGAGTATAGGGTGGTCATGCCCGGGCATCGCCATCGAAGGCACTGCGGCGACGCCGAGCCCCGCTTCGATCAAGCCGAGCAGGGTCGTCACGTGGCGTGTCTCGCAGACGCTCGGCGTGCGCGGCGCGACGGCAGCCAGCGCCTGGTCCAGCAGCAGACGGTTGCCGGAAGTCTTGTCGACCGACACATAATCGTGCTCGTAAAGCTCGCTCCAGGTCACGCGCTTCTTGCGAGCGAGCGGGTGGTCGCGGCGACAGGCGGCAACGAACCGCTCCTGGAGCAACACCTTGAACTCGATCTCCGCCTCCTGGCTGCCGATGAAACTCACGCCGAAATCCGCCTCGCCGCTGATGACGGCCCCGAGCACCTCGTTGGCGCTTGCATCGAGCAGTTTCACCCTGATGCGCGGAAAGCGCTGATGATAGCGCGCGATGACGGCGGGCAGGAAGTAGTAGGCGACCGACGGCACACAGGCGATCGTCACATGACCCAGGCGGCTCGACGACACGTCGCGAATGCCGAGCAGCGCGGCATCGAGGTCGTCCAGCAGTTGTTCGGCACTCTGCGCGAACACGCGACCGACGGTGGTGAGCGAGACGCTGCGCGTGGTGCGCTCGAAGAGCCGCACGCCGAGCGCTTCCTCGAGCTTGTCGATCCGGCGGCTCAGGGCCGGCTGGGAAATACTGACGGCGTCCGCGGCCTTTCGGAAGCTGCCCGTTTCCACGACGGCGCGAAATGCCTGCAAGTCGGTTAAATCGAAGTTGATCGCCACGCACAAGTCTCCACCACGCTAATGGCGAGCATTGTGCATGATTCCGCTCGCGCCATGCGTGTCCCGCTGTCCACGCGGCAACGATAACGCGGCGCGGCGTGCTGCCCGGCCGCGCCGCGAACCGATCTTCCCGACGGCGCTTCCCGATGTACCGTGTCGCTTTCGCCCAGGCAGAGCTTTCGCATCGGCCGCGCCGCCAGCGTGCCATCAGTGAAGCGTCTGCAACCCTTTTCCGATTCGGTGCAGCGGCTGAAAACGGACGTTTCAGATGATTGGGTGCGATGCCATGGGCGCCCGAAACCTCCGAGCGTGCCTTCTTGTTCCGCTCGTTTTTCCCTCCGAGGATTACAGCAGCTTGGCCGGTGTGCCTGGATGAACGGGGGGAGGCCGGACCGACCAGTCCAATTTTCGTCCCGGTCTTGGTTGGAAAATGCCGGCTCTTGAGGCCGACCCGATAAAGAAACCTTTGGCGCGAGACCCCATTTCAACCCTATGAGTCAAAATTGACGATGCGCTAAGCTTTGGTCAGGCCTTCGTTGCACGGCCTTCACACTTCATCGTTGGGGCTGAGCGAATGGAAACGTCCTCCGGATTCGAACTGCTGGATGCCGATCGCCTTGCGCTTCTTCAATCGCTGAAGACGTGCATGATCCTGCACGACGCAAAGACCAAGGCCATTCTTTGGGCCAACGCCGCCGCATGCAATGCACTGGGCTTCACCGTCGAAGAATTGCGACCGCTCAAGGCGCCCGATATGAGCCGCAACGCGGAGAAATACCGACACGAGATCGGCTTGCAGTGGCTGAAGGATGCAGCGGAGAACGGCGAGAGCATCATCGAGTGGTGTTATCGCGCGAAAGACGGCACGGAGATCCTGTCGGAAGCGGTAGCGACATGCGTCAAGCTGCACGATCGCGACGTGCTGATGGTCCAGTTCAGGGATATCGCCGCCGAGGAGCGGATCAAGAAGGACCTGAAGCGATTCGAGACCCGCCTCAGGGAGTTCATGCACGACCTGAGCGAAGGGATTGCAGTGTTGTCGGCAAACGGCGAGATCAAATATCTGAGCGAGTCGTCATGCCGGCTGCTTGGCTTGCAGGCCGATGCGTCGACGCTGATCGATTTCACCGCGTTATGCGATGGCGCGTCGCGGCGGATCGTGCTTGCCCAGCTCGCCGAGGCTGAGCTGCATCACGAGCCGACTTCGTTTCGCTACCGGATCAGAAATGGTGATGGATCGCTGCGCTGGCATGACGCATTTTGCCGCCACGTCGAACTGGAAGACGATCTGACCGGCATCCTGCTGCATTTTCGCGATGTCACGCCTCAAGTCGAGGCGGAGGAAATGCGTCGGGCAAGCGAACGCAAGCTCGAATACCTCGCACGCTACAACGCGATGGGGGAGATGGCGATGACGCTCTCGCACGAACTCAGTCAGCCACTTGCGTCGGCGCGCAATTTTCTCGAGGGCGGCATGATGCGACTCAACGAGTCGCCCGTTACGCCGGACGAAGTGATGTGGGGGCTGGAGAGCGTGCTCAAGCAGGTCGAGCGCGCATCGGTCATCATCAAGAGCGTGCGTGATTACGTCGTGAAGCTCGAGCAGGTTGAAGAGGCGATCGACCTGAACGACATCGTGCACGATGTCGAGTATTTCATCGCCCTGAAGGCGCGTGAGGTTGGCGTGGCGTTCGAATTCGCGCTTAGCGATCGCCCGATACGGGTCCGCTGTGAAAAGATTCTGATCGGGCAGGTGATCCTCAATTTCGCCTTCAATGCGGTCGAGGCCATGCTCGACGTGCCCGAGACATCGCGTTTCCTGACCATCGGGACCTGTTCGGAGCACGGTCGCGCAGTGTTGCGCGTGTCGGACACCGGTGTCGGAATCGATCTCGGCCAGCATGAGAAGGTATTCGATGGCTTCTTCACGTCGAAGCTCGGGGGTAACGGTATCGGGCTCTCGCTCTGCAAGAACATCGTTTCCAGGCATGGCGGCGATGTCTGGGCCGAAGCCAATCCGGGCCGCGGCACGTCTTTCTGCTTCACGCTTCCGCTGGAAGCGCCGAATGGATGACTCACGGTTGGCCGCGAGTTAACCGCCGCAATTCGTTCACACCTGATCCATGCCTCGAACACCGATGAAAAGACGTCTGTCCGTTCCGACTCAATATAACCATGCCTGCAATGTCGAGGAACTCCGGATGCTGGCTCGGCGCAGGCTGCCGAATTTCGCGTTCGAATATCTGGATGGCGGCGCAGAGGACGAGGTGACGATGCGAGCCAACCGAAGCGCATTCGAGCGCTGGCGCTTCGTGCCGAAGACACTCGTCGACACCCAGCGGCGGGACCTGTCGAGCACGCTGTTCGGCAAGCGCGTCGCGTTGCCGTTGATCGTCGCGCCTACCGGTTTCAACGGCATCTACCACCGTCACGCGGATCTGTCGCTCGCTCGGGCCGCGGCGCGGACGGGCATCCCGTTCACGCTCAGCACGGTGTCGAACCGGCGCGTCGACGAACTGGCGCGCGATGCGGGCGGACGCGTCTGGATGCAGCTCTACATGCTGAAGGATCGCGCGGTAACCTCGGGATTGATGTATCGGGCGGCTCAGGCGGGTTGCGACACGCTGGTCCTGACCACGGACGCGACCCATCTCGGCAATCGGGAATGGGCGCAGCGGCCGTTTCGTGCACCGATGAAATTGAACTGGCGCAATCGGGTCGATGCGCTGTGCCACCCGCGCTGGATCGGGAATGTGCTGATGCCGAACGGTGCGCCGACGTTTGCAAACCTTGCCGAATATCTGCCGGCCGGTCAGCAAAGCGTGCGTAGCGGCATGGGCTATATGGCGAGCCAGATGGATGCTTCGATCACGTGGGACGATGTGGCATGGCTGCGCGAACGCTGGAAGGGCACGCTGATCGTCAAGGGCGTGTTGGATGCCGACGATGCCACCCGCGCAATTCAGGCGGGTGCGGAGGGTTTGGTCGTTTCCAATCACGGCGGTCGTCAGCTCGACGGCACCGTGCCGTCGATCGACGTGCTCGCCGAGATCGTTCGCGTCTGCGCGGGACGAGCAACGGTGATCGTGGATAGCGGTTTTCGCCGCGGTACCGATGTGGTGAAGGCACTCGCACTTGGTGCGCATGCGGTGATGATCGGCCGACCGGTGCTTTACGGGGTCGCGGCGGGCGGAGAGCAGGGTGCGCTGCATGCGCTATCCTTGCTGGGCGCCGAAATCGACCGTACGCTGGGACAGCTTGGTTGTCCCTCGATCGAGGCGTTAGGTCCGCAATTTCTGCGTGCGGCGTGACGCCCGGCCGCGCGCCCATTCAGGGCAGGCTGATCGGTGGAAGTGGCCGGCTGAATGTCTGCCCGTGAAGGCTAGCCACGCGGGTGGGGCGCGGCCATTGCGTGCCGCGCCTCGATTACGTCCTTGAGCAGGCTCGCAAATGAGGTCGCGCCGAGTTTCTCCTTGATGCTCGCGCGATAGACGTCGACGGTTTTGGCGCTGATACCCAGCTCGCGCGCAATCAGCTTGCTCGCTTTTCCTTCGATCACGCCATTCAGTACTTCCTGCTCACGCGGCGTAAGCGCTCGGATGCGCTGGATCAGCGCCTGGAGGTGCTGATTCGCGCGATGCGTTTCGCTGGCGATCTTCATCGCGTTCTGGATGCGGTCGAGCATCTGTTGCGAGTTGTAGGGCTTCTCGACGAAATCGATCGCGCCGTTCTGCAGGGCACGTACCGACATCGGGATATCGCCATGACCCGAAACGAAAATGATCGGCAGCGAAACACCTCGACGGTTGAGCTCCGCTTGCAGATCGAAGCCGCTGACCCCAGGCATGCGCACGTCCAGCACCAGGCAACCCGGTACGCCAGGATCGAACTGTTCCAGGAATTCCACTGGCCCCTGAAAGCAGCGGGTTTGAATCTTCACCGAGGCGAGCAGCCAGGAAAGCGACGTACGCATATCCTCGTCGTCATCGACGACGTACACAAGGGGGAGCTGAGTCGGTGCATCCATATCGTGCTTCGGTTCGCTGCAATGAGAATAGCTGGCCGCCCCGAAACATCGAGCCGGTCAGCTGTCATCGTAGCGGTTCAAAAAAAATTTCGGTAAGCGATTCCGCGTCTAGAACAAGTGCAACATGCCGATCACGACCGAGTTCGAATTCTGGCCCGGCTTGGGGGCGGCGAGCGCAGCGGGACCGCCCGCATTGTTCAGCGAGAACGCCGCGGCGTCGCCGTTGCGAACCTCGGCGGCGCCGGCATAGACGATGGTGCGCTTCGACAACGGATAGTCGTAACGGATACCGAACGAATCCGCGTTGCCATCGCTATTGGCGATCTTGCGATAGTGGCCGTAGCTGAGCAGTAGTTTGCCGATGCTGATCGGTACTTCGGCGCTTGCTTCGAAAAAATCGGAATGCGGATTCGCGTAGGTCGAACCGGCCATGTTGGGAACGTCCTGGCCGCCGCGGTGCCTCACATAAACGAAGGCGGGTTTTACGAAGCCGAAGTTGTACGACACGCCGGCCAGTGCGTAATTGCCGCCTTCCACCGGGCTACTCGCGGTGAGCGTCTTGACCGGGCTGAAGCGTTGAAGCTGATAGCCGATATCTACAGACAAATTGTTGTACACGTAGTTGACGCCCCCGCTGTAGGTGTCGCCAAGCGACGCCGGGGCGCCGTTCGACGCGCCGTTGTTGCCTCTGGCCACCAGTGCACGAACGACGAACCCGCCGATGCGCGGCGATACATAGCGCAACGAGTTACTCACGCGCAGTGAAGGGCCGTAGACGAAATTGTCGGCCGCATTGCCCCAGCCCAGGCCCGCGCCGTACGCGGGCAGCGAATACGTGACGAGGATCGTGTGAATCGGGGTGTAGTTGACGCCGGCCTGAAACGCACCGAACGATCCCGCGAGACCGACCCACGATTCGCGACCGAACAGTGCGCCGTTCTGCCCGCCAACGCCGTTGAAGGAGTTGAATCCATTCTCGAGCTTGAAAATGGCACGCAGTCCTCCCCCGAGGTCTTCGACGCCCTTGAGTCCCCATGAGGTGGCGGCTATGTCGCCGCTGCCCATGTGGACTGCGTGATTGGGACCGAAGTTCGAATATTCGATCGACGTGTCGATCCGGCCATACAGGGTAATGCTCGATTGAGCAAGGACTGGCGTTGCGCACAACGTCAATGCAGAGGTGAGAATGATTCGCTTGGTCATGCTGTTGGTTCCCCTGGAGTGAAGGTCCGTTACGTGTCTCGTCGTTTTTGGAAGCCGGTATTTGACGACATGATTCGTAGTCCATATTGGTAAGGAAGGTGGAGCCCTTTCCAAAAGACCGGCGATCGTGTCCTTCGAGAAAACGACCATGCCGCAGTGAATTCGCTGGGCCGTGCCAGGCGCAGGAAGGCTGGGGCGATGGGGTAGGCGCCGCCGGTACCGGCTTCGGCACGCTGAAATATCCCGACGACGAGCGCAGTCTAGGTGATCGCTTTTTTGGCGGTAAGCCAAGGGATGCACGTATCGCAGCAGCAGAATCTTTAGGTTTGTACTGAATTCTTCGCCGGTGTGACAGTGGCAGCGACGGAGTGTGGAACCCGTCGATTCATTACACGAACCCGTTTTCGACTCGGCGGCCGACTAAAGATTTTCCTAGGTCGTCAGGTGGTTTTGTTGGGTTACCGTCAAAAAAGAGTTCTCTTAGACTGCCTTCACGGTTTAACGAGTCGGCTCATCCGATGCGTGCCGCTCGGCTTTGTCCGATAAGGCGATGCAAAGCACCCACGCCTGAATCGCCGCCGACATTGCTGGTGTGCCTGAACCGATCAAGCGGCAGGCATGGCGTGTTTGCGGTTAACGGAACGTTGTGCGTCGATGCGCTCGACATCAAGGCTCGAGAAGACGCCGGCGCACTGAACTGCGACGGCCGACAGTTTCATCGACTGCGATGCGTGCGCGAATCCGTCGAACCGAATGAATGGCCGATCCTCGATTAACTCACTGGTGTTCGCTAACCTGTCCTCGGGAGTTTGCAATGTTGTTGAAGAAGATTTCGACGGTGGCGCTCGTCGCACTAGCCGCCTGTTGGCTGCCGGCTCACGCGCAGCTCAAGATCGGTGTGGTTACTTCGTCGACGGGGCCGACGGCACTTGTCGGCATTCCGCAGAAAAATACGGTGCCGCTGTTGCCGAAGAAAATCGGCGATCTGAGCGTCGACTATATTTCGCTGGATGACGCGAGCGACCCCACCGCGTCGGTGACCAACTTCAAGAAGCTCATCTCCGAAAACAAGGTCGACGCGATCATCGGACCGACCGGCTCACCCAACGCGATGGGGGTGATCCAGTTCGCCGCCGAATCCGGCACGCCGATGTTGGCCCCGGTCGGGACCGCCGCGGTGGTTCTGCCTATGACCGAGCAGAAAAAGTGGGTGTTCAAGACCACGCAAAACGATGACCTGATTGCTCAGGCGCTGGTCGACCATATGGTCGGGACCGGTGTGAAAACCGTGGCTTTCATCGGCTTGAACGACCCGTATGGCGAGAACTGGTATCGGGTGTTCTCGGGCCTCGCGAAGACTCACGGGATTCAGATTACCGCGAATGAACGCTATCAGCGCGCCGACAGTTCGGTAACGGGGCAGGCGCTCAAGGTGATGGCGAGCCATCCGGATGCGGTGCTGATCGCGGCACCCGGCGGCGCGAGCGTACTACCGGAATCGACGCTGTACGACCTCGGCTACAAGGGCAGGTTTTATCAGACGCACGGCGCGGCGTTGCCGGATTTTCTGAAGCTTGGCGGCCGCAAGGTCGAGGGCACGGTGCTGGCTGCGAGTCTCATGCTCGTGCTGCCCGAGATACCCGATAGCAATCCGTCGAAGAAAGTCGCGACCACCTACATCGATGCCTATCAGAAGCTGAACGGCACGAAGCCCGCCACCTTCGGCGCGAACGTCTACGATGCGGGCCTCCTGCTCGAACGTGCGGTGCCGATCGCGGAAAAAAAGGCGGGGCGCCCCGGTACGCCTGCGTTTCGCAGCGCATTGCGAGACGCACTCGAGCAGACCCGCGATCTGGTCGGCACGCAGGGCATCTACAACATGAGTTCCGTCGATCACAGCGGTTTCGACGATCGCGGCCGCGTGCTGATTACCGTCAAGAACGGCAATTGGGCGCTCATCAAATAAGCGAAAGCCAGACGTCCCGATGAACGCTCAGATAGTTTTGATCCTAGGTCAGGACGGCTTCACCAACGGTGCAATTTATGCGTTGCTGGCGTTGTCGATCCTGCTGGTATTCAGTGTCACCCGGGTGCTGTTCATCCCTCAGGGTGAATTCGTGGTCTACGGCGCATTGACGATGGCCGCGATGCAGTCGGGCAAGTCACTGCTCGTCGTGTGGTTGCTGGTCGCTTTCTCGTTGGCCGAAGTGGCGGCGGACCTCGCCGAGCGCTATCGGCGCACCGGCGTGCTTCGCCTGTCCGCCACCGGGGGCGCGAAGCTCGCTTATGCGTGCGTGCTCGCTGCCTTGGTGCATGTGTTGCCGGTGGCTCAACTCCCTGTCTCGCTGCAGGCCCTGCTGACCTTTGCGCTGATCGTGCCGCTCGGCCCCCAGTTGTATCGGCTGTTCTATCAACCGCTTGCTGGATCGTCGGTGTTGGTGCTGATGATCGTGTCGATTTCGGTGCATATGGCGCTGGTGGGTTTGGGTTTGCTGATCTTCGGCCCGGAGGGTGCGCGCATTACGCCGTTCGTCGACGTGCCGTTGCAGCTCGGCGCCATCAACCTGAGCAGCCAGGCATTGCTGATCATTTCGACGTCCGTACTGCTGATGATCGTGATGAGGCAGGCATTCGAACGCACCGTTTACGGCAAGGCGTTGCGTGCAGTCGCGTTCAACCGGGTCGGTGCCCGGCTGATGGGTATTTCGCCGGTATTCGCGGGCAAGGCGACGTTTTTCATCGCCGCGCTAATCGGCGTGCTGTCCGGGATTCTGATTGCGCCACTGACAACACTGTATTTCGACTCGGGCTTTCTGATCAGTCTGAAAGGTTTCGTCGGCTCGATCATCGGCGGGCTCGTCAGCTATCCCGTCGCGGCGGCAGGGGCGTTCGTGGTGGGACTGATCGAATCGTTCTCGGCATTCTGGGCTAGCCCCTACAAGGAGATCATCGTTTTTACGCTGCTCATCCCGGTGCTCCTGTGGCGCTCCCTGAAGAGTCATCCTGTTGAGGAGGAAGAATGACGCCTCGCCGCATCTTCATTTGTGCACTGGTGTTGCTGGCGGTTGTCCCGGTCGTGCTGCCGCCGTTCTACGTGACGCTGTTCAACTACATCGCGTTGTACGCGCTCGTGACGCTCGGCCTCGTGCTGTTGACGGGCGTCGGCGGCATGACCAGCTTCGGCCAGGCGGCCTTCGTCGGTATCGGCGCCTACACCACCGCGGTGTTGACCGCGCATGCCGCGACGCTGCCGGCATGGATCGGCTGGCTGGGCACATCGCCGTGGTTGACGCTCGTGGCGGGGTTGGTGTTGACGCTGGTGGCCGCGTGCCTGATCGGTGCGTTGACTTTGCGCCTGTCGGGCCACTTCCTGCCGCTCGGGACGATCGCATGGGGCCTGAGTCTCTATTTCGCGTTCGGCGCGATCGGCGGATTGGGCGGCAATACGGGCATCGCCGATATTCCGCCGGTGACGCTGGCGGGCGTCAGCCTGCGCGACGGCGCCCGGATGTACTACCTGATCTGGCTGTTCCTGCTGGTGGCGATCGTCTGTACCGGCAATCTGCTCGATTCACGCGCGGGCCGTGCGATACGGGCGCTCAAGGGCGGCACGGTTATGGCTGAAGCGATGGGGGTGAATACGGCGCGGGCGCGCATGGTGATCTTCGTCATCGCGGCATTGCAGGCGAGCGCGTCCGGTTGGCTCTATGCGCATATGCAGCAGTTCGTGAACCCGGTGCCGTTCGGCATCCAGATGGGGATCGACTACGTGTTCATGGCCGTTATCGGCGGTGCGGGACAAGTGTGGGGTGCGCTGCTGGGGGCGGGTGTATTCACCATCGCCAAGCAGTGGTTGCAGGACATCCTGCCGAAGCTGCTCGGCGAAACGGGCAACTTCGAGATCATCGTGTTCGGCTTCGGCATGGTGTTCCTGCTGCATTACGCGCGGGGCGGTTTGTGGCCGCTGTTCGCGCGCCGGCTGTCGATGCTCGGCCGAAATGCGAGCCGCAAGCGCGCCCGTGTGGATGCGAATGCCGCGGCGTTGCCGAAGCGCGCCATGCCGCCGAGGCGTGACGTCCTGCTGGAAGTGCGTGAGGTCACGCGCCGATTTGGTGGTCTGGTGGCGAACGATGCCGTCAGCCTGAACGTGCGCGCAGCGGAGATTGTTGCGTTGTTGGGGCCGAACGGCGCGGGCAAGAGCACGATGTTCAATCAGATCTCCGGCGTCGATACGCCGACCTCCGGCGAGGTCGTGTTTCGCGGCGAACGCATCACCGGCATCGGTTCGAGAAAGATCGCGCAGCGCGGGATGAGTCGCACGTTTCAGCATGTGCGGTTGCTGAGCCGGATGAGCGTGCTTGACAACGTCGCGCTGGGTGCGCACCTGCGTGGAAGCAGTGGCGAACTGCGCGCCGCGTTCCGGTGCGAACGCGACGAAGAGCGCAGTTTGCTTGCCGAAGCCGCACGGCAGATCCACCGCGTCGGGCTTGGGGCCCATCTGAACGAGGAAGCCGGATCGCTGGCTCTTGGACAGCAACGCGTACTGGAAATCGCCAGGGCACTCGCGTCCGATCCTTGCCTGCTGTTGCTCGACGAGCCCGCGGCCGGCTTGCGCTATCAGGAGAAGCGCGATCTCGCCGAGTTGCTGAACAAGCTGCGCGAAGAGGGCCTCGCGATTCTGCTGGTCGAGCACGACATGGACTTCGTGATGAATCTGGTCGATCGCGTGGTGGTGATGGATTTTGGCAAGAAGATCGCCGAAGGTCTGCCGGCCGAGGTGCAAAAGCATCCAGCGGTACTCGAGGCCTATCTGGGCGGGGAGGAGTGAATGGCCGGAGAACTGCTGGAGGTACGCAATCTGTCGGCCTCATATGGCAAGGTGCGCGCGCTGTCGGACGTCAGCCTGCGGGTGGGCGAAGGGCAGATCGTGACCGTGATCGGACCGAACGGCGCAGGCAAGACCACGTTGCTGTCGGCACTCATGGGTGTGCTGCCGTCGGACGGCGAGATCGCATTCTGCGGCGGTCATCAACCGCATGCGCCGATCGAGGACAGGGTCGCGGCCGGGATGAATCTCGTGCCCGAAAAGCGCGAGTTGTTTGCCGAAATGCCGGTGGAGGACAACCTGTTGCTAGGCGCATTCAGCCGGATTCGCCAAGGCCATCGCGATCATCCGCAGACGATGCAGGAGGTCTACGACCTGTTTCCTCGCTTGCGGCAGCGTCGCAACCAGGCCGCGGGCACGCTGTCCGGCGGCGAGCGCCAGATGCTTGCGGTCGGACGCGCGTTGATGGCGCGGCCCAGGCTGCTGATGCTCGACGAGCCGAGTCTGGGGCTGGCGCCGCTGATCGTGCGCGAAATGTTCCGTATTGTCGCGGCACTGCGTGAGCGCGGCGTGTCGATCCTGCTGATCGAGCAGAACGCGCGTGCCGCGCTGAAAGTCGCGGACTACGCGTACGTGCTTGAAACCGGCACGTTGACGATGGAGGGACCGGCGGACGAAATCGCCCGGGACTCGCGGATCGTCGACGTTTACCTGGGATTATCTTGAGATGGAGCGGAAGGAAGAACAAGGCCGTCGAGGCAGCAATCCATCGGGCACGAAGATCTGCGTGGCGGGTGCCGGCGCGATCGGCAGCACCCTGGCGGCACGGCTTGCCGCCAGTGGTCGGGCGGTCAGCGTGTTTGCGCGGGGCGCGACACTCGGGGCCATCCGCCGACGAGGGATCGAACTGGATGATCTGTCCGGTTCGATCCGGGTGAATGTCCCCGCCAGCGATCGAGCCGACGATTTCGATAGACAGGACATCGTATTCGTTTGTGCGAAGGCGCACGCGTTACCGGGTTTGCTGACGTCCATCAAGCCCATGCTCGGAAAGGAGACGGTAGTCGTTCCGGCGGTGAACGGGGTGCCGTGGTGGTATTTCGGCGGCGAGGGCGGTCGTGAGCACGGAAGCGCCGGCAGTGGCCCCGACTACGAATCGGTACGCGCGGTGGACCCGGACGGCAGCCTTGCCGCGATGCTGCCGTCACGGCAGATCCTTGGGTGCGTCGTGTATATCACCGCCGAAGTGCGCGAACCCGGGCGCGTTGTCGCAACCAATCCGCACCGGATGATTCTCGGCGAACTGGACAACCGTCCGAGCGTGCGCCTGGAGCAAGTCTGTGCGCTGCTCTCGGACGCGGGCATCGATACGCGCGCCAGCGGGCGCATTCGCGATGACGTATGGACCAAGCTGGTTGCCAATCTCTCGTCCAATCCGCTCTCCGTCATCACCGGTGGGACCTTGCAGGACATTTATGGCGCAGCGGAATTGCGCGAGGTGGTGGTCGACATGATGGGCGAGGTGATCAGCGTGGCCGAGCGCTACGGCGCACGCATCGCGCTGAATCAGGACGCATTTCTCGTCCAGGGGGAAAAGATGGGGGCATTCCGCACATCGATGCTGCAGGACTACGAGAAGGGACAGCGTCTGGAACTGGCGGCGATTGGCGATGCCGTGGTCGAGCTTGCCGACCGGTATGGCATTCCAATGCCGACTACCCGCGCGATTCTCGCGCTCACGCGTTATCGAACGACGCAGCGCACGCTTCGTTAAAGCATGTACGACAGAAGGGCATTTCAAACGGGAATAGTCATGACATATGCCACCCTTTCAGATATTCAAAAACCGAGCCACATTGCCGACGCAGAATGGGCGCTGCGTGTTCAGCTGACGGAGTTCTATCATCTGATCGATTACATGGGCTGGACGGAAATGATCTTCAACCATATCTCGGCGCGGTTGCCGGGCGAAGATGCACATTACCTCGTCAATCCATTCGGTTTGAACTACTACGAAGTGACGCCGGAGAACTTGCTGAAGGTCGACCACGAGGGGCATCTGATCGATCCATCACCGTATCCGGGCAATCCCGCCGGGTTCGCGCTGCACAGTGCGATCCATGGCGCACGGGAGGATGTGCATTGCATCGTCCACACCCATACGACGCCGATTTCGGCGATCGCCCTGAAGGAAGAGGGCTTTCGCCACGACGATTTCTACGGCGCGCAGCTGTTCGGGCGGGTGGCCTATCACACGTTTGAAGGGATCACGCTGTTTGCTGACGAGAAGACACGGATGCTCGCGAGCCTCGGCGACAAACATGTGCTCGTGCTGCGTAATCACGGTATCGCCGTTTGCGAGAAGGACATTCCGGGAACCTTCATGCTGCTGTGGACGGCGCAGCGTGCCGCTGAAATTCAATGCCAGGCCGCTGCGCTGCGCGGCAGCGATGTGCAGCTGGCGGATGCGATCAAGGCGCGCTGTTCGGAGCTTGCGGCGCAGTTGATCCGCCATGACCGGTTCGCGATCAAGCTGTTCGATGCGATGGTGAGGAAGATGCGGCACGGTCCACGGAGGTGACGGCAAGGCGTTGCCGGCCGAACGAGGCGGTCGCACGGAAAGTGGCGCGGCCGCGGCTAGCGCTCGTTCGAGCCAGCTGCGGGCGCACCGCCGCTTCGGGTCTCCGCGGCGGCTGGCTACGCATCGTATGCGGTTGATAGATGACGCGCTTCTCACGAGATCACGGCTGTCGTGGCGGGGGCCGGTCCACTTTCCACCAGCCCGCTAGCCCTATTTCGCGCCGACAAATATCCCCCATTCTGGAGAGCACCTTCCCACCGCGAGGGGCTAACAGAAAAAAATCGGCTCATTACACTGCGCCCGTCGCATCGCCGAGCAGCCTCGACGCGGCATATACGGAGCGCGGAAGCGTTACGACCGGAAAACGAAAGACCTGGGGGTAAATCGTCATGAGAATGCGTTGGGGGATCATCGCACCCGCCACCTTGCTTGCTGCCACCGCGCATGCGCAGAGCAGCGTGACGCTCTACGGCAAGATCGAGGACGGTATCAACTACACGAGCAACGCACGCGGCCACGGAACCGTGCAATTGCAAAGCGGCTATGACTACGGCAGCCGCTGGGGTATCAAGGGCACGGAAGATCTTGGCGGAGGCTACCAAGCGATTTTCACGCTCGAAAGCGGTTTCGACGTCAACACCGGCAAAATGAACCAAGGTGGCCGGGAATTCGGCCGCCAAGCCTTCGTCGGCATCGCGTCGGATCGGTACGGCACCCTGACGTTCGGTCGCCAGTACGATCCGAGCGTCGACATCTTCTCGCCGCTCACCGCCAACGGCAACTGGACCGGCTACCTGTTCTCGCATCCGTACGACAACGACAACACCGACTACTCGTTTCGCGTGAATAACGCGGTCAAGTACGTGTCGCCGGTGTGGCACGGCGTCACCGCGGAGGCGATGTACGGATTCAGCAATCAGGCGGGTGGCTTCGCGAACAACCGCCTGTATGGCGCCGCGCTGCAATACCAGCAGGGCGGGCTGACGGTCGGCGCGTCGTATTTGAAGATCAATCACGCAAGCAATGCCGATTCGACCGGCGCGATCACCGGCGACAATACGTTCGACGCATCGTCGCAGCAGAACATCGGCATCGGCGTGAATTATGCGTTCTCGAACGCGCTGGTGGGATTCACGTATTCGCACGTCGACGTCTACGATCCGACTTCGAACGCGTATTTCACCGGTACGACGCAGCCGGCGGGCGGTGCGTGGAAATCGTGGAAGTTCGACAACTTCGAGGTGAACGGCCTCTATCACTTCACGACCGCGTTCTACATCGGCGCGGCATATACGTACACTCAGGCCCGCGTCGCGTCGACGGTCGGCGCGTTCAATCCGAAGTGGCATCAACTGAGCACGAAGTTGAATTACGACTTGTCGAAACGCACATCGGTATTTGTGGAGGGCGTCTATCAGCATGCGATGAACGCGCACACCGGAACCGACTTCGACTACGCGTACATTCCGGGCGCCGCCGATATCTCGTCAGGCCCGAATCAATATGTCGCGCGTATCGCGCTGCTGCATCATTTCTGACGCCAATGCCGTTCGCGGAGTCATGCAGCCTCCGCGCCTCCCATCTCACCCCTCAATCGCCGACACGAGTCCCGGTTCGACAGGAACCGACCGATCTTGCTGCGGCGGGTTACCGACCCGCTGTCGTCGGCGATACACCGCCAACCGCCGCGTGCCGCATCGCGCGCGCGAAACTGCCTGACGGTGTCCGCATCACGGGCCAAGCGCTCGCCATGACGCGCCCCATCGATCGCCGCTTTCGTGGATCTCCATGCACTGCCGGCCCGGGGCGGTACCGATTCACTTTCGCAGCGGCGTGCGCGATCAAAGCGGCAGCACGGAAGTCTGCTTGATCTTCTGCATCGGAATCTCGGTTTTCACGCTCTGCACGCCGTCGATCCGGGTCAGGTGGTCGATCTGGAATTTCCGATAGGCGTCGATATTGGCGGTCACGACGCGCAGCAGGCAATCGCAATCGCCCGCCATCAAGTGGCATTCGAGAACCTGTGGAAGACGCTGGACCACCTCGGTGAAATGGTCGACGGTTTTCGCGTCCTGGCTTGTCAGCCAGATGCGGACGAAGACAGTCAGCCCCGCACCGATCTTCGATGCGTCGAGCAGCGCCGAGTAGCGCTCGATGACGCCGGCCTGCTCCAGCTGCTTGACTCGACGCAGGCACGGCGACGGCGACAAGCCCACCTTCTGCGCCAGTTCCACATTCTGGATTCGCCCGTCTTCCTGAAGCACTCTCAGAATGCGACGGTCCATTTCGTCCAGTTCGATCACGGCCATTGACCCAGCTTGTTCGATTGAGGCACACGATGCCTGAATGTTCGACTTTTGAAGCATTGAATTGCCAAACCGGTTTCATCTTAGGTCGAACACGCAACCGGAAATTATTTTTTCTACGATAAATTTTTGTCCGTAGCAGCCGGAACGGTCCCGCTGCCGATCAAGGAGCAAAAGATGAGCGCCAGTCCTGTCCAGGACTTCGAATTCGAAAGAAATCCTCACCCTGTCGAGGCCGCCGAGCGCACCGCGCTGCTCGACAATCCCGGTTTCGGCCGTGTCTTCACGGACCACATGGTGACGATCCGGTACTCGGCGGAACAAGGGTGGCATCACGCGAAAATCGGGCCGCGCGAGTCGTTTCGATTCGATCCGGCGACGCTCGTGCTGCACTACGCGCAAGAAATTTTCGAGGGCTTGAAGGCCTACCGGTTGCCGGACGGCGGCGCGGCCTTATTCCGTCCCGATGCGAATGCGCGGCGCTTTCGCCATTCGGCCGAGCGGCTCTCGATGGCACCGTTGCCGGAGGCGATGTTCGTCGAATCGGTACGTGCGCTGGTCCGGGCCGATCGTGACTGGATTCCGGCGTTCGACGGGGCGGCCCTGTATTTGCGTCCGTTCATGATCGCGACGGAGGCGGTGCTCGGCGTGAAGCCGTCGCCCGAGTACCTGTACTGCGTGATCGCGACGCCGGTTGGCGCGTACTTCAAGAGCGGCGCGTCGGGCGTGACGCTGTGGGTGTCGGAACACTACACGCGGGCGGCACCGGGCGGCACGGGCGACGCGAAATGCGGCGGCAACTATGCAGCCAGCCTGGCTGCCCAGGCGGAGGCGATCCGCGAAGGCTGCGAGCAGGTGGTGTTTCTGGATGCGGTCGAGCGCCGCTGGATCGAGGAACTGGGGGGGGGATGAACGTGTTCTTCGTGTTCGACGACGGGTCGATCCAGACGCCGCCGCTGAATGGGACGATTCTGCCAGGCATCACGCGCGCGTCGTTGATCACGCTGGCGCGTGATATGAATTACACGGTGCGGGAGGAGGGCTACACGATCGAGCAGTGGCAGGCGGATGCACGCAGCGGCCGTCTGGTCGAGGCGTTCGCATGCGGCACGGCGGCGGCCGTGACGGCGATCGGCCGGGTGAAGGGCCGTGCGTACGACTTCACGATCGGCGATGGTGGCGCGGGGCCGGTCACATTGCGCCTGAAGGCGGCGCTGCTCGATATCCAGAACGGGCGCGAAGCCGACCGCCACGGCTGGGTGGACCGCGTGTTTTGAGTTCGGCAACGCGGCCCTCACGACTCGCGAGGGCCGTCATGAAAGCCGCGGCCGGCGTTCGGCCGGAAACAGCCGCGCTGCCTCTTGGAATTCTTCGATCATGTCAGCTGTTTCGTTGTCGCGTGCCATTGACCGCCTGTTTATTGTCGACCCCGGTCTTCATCGGCTGCTGGGCGGTGTGCGCGCCGCGCTGGCGAGCTTGCTCGCCGGCGCGTTCGGCATTGCACTGGCGCTTCATCTCGGTTTTGCGATCACCACCGGCGCCGTTGGAATACTTTTTGCGATGATCGCACCGCTTTTCCTGCGTGATGCTCATCGGCTGGACTGGTATGAATCGCTTGCATGGCAGTACGGCGTCGCCTGCGCGAGTTTCGCCGCGGCCGCCTTCGTGAGCGCTTGGCCAGCCGTTGGCAAGGCAGGTTTCGTGCTCGTCCTGTTCTGTTCGATGCTGTGCCAGACCCGGGGGGCGCGCACGATCGGATGCGCGTTCCTGGCGATTGCCATGTACTACCTCGGTCTCTATCTGCATCCGATCGCGCCACAGGTCGGCCGCATGCTGGTGATGTCGATCGCAGGCCTCGCGAGTGTCGTATTCGTCTGCCGGACGCTGTTGCCGATGCATGCGGCGCGCACGCCCCGGCTCATCGCGCGCTCGGTATCGCTGCAAGCGGCATGCATCGCACGGAGTGACGTGCCGGCCGCCGGCGCATTGGACGCGATGGCGCATTTACTGGCGCTGAACGAGGCCGCCATCGCACTCGAGCATCACGCATCGACACTCGATGAAGGCGACGCGCACGCGTTGCACGCCGCGCTCGTCGCATTGGAGATCGCGGCGGCTCGACGCGTGCTGAACCACGATCGGACCGACGTTGCCGCCGCGGCGCTACGCGCCGCGATTGCTCGCTTCGATACCGTAGCCGGCGAAGTGGTGGCGCGCATGACCGTCACACGTCCGCCGGTGACGCCGCAGCGCGCGCCCGTGGTTCCGTGGATCGCCGGATGGCGCACGCTCGCATGGTTGCCGGCGATCCGCGCCGCGGCGGCTGCGTTCGCCGCGATGTTGATCGGCGAGACGCTGTCGTCGGAGCGGTGGATGTGGGCGGTGCTCAGCACATTCGTCGTGTTCTTTGGTACGTATTCGTGCGCGGACACGATCTATCGCGGCGCGCAACGTGTCGCCGGTACGCTCGCCGGCGCGCTCGCGAGCGTACTCGTCGTTGGTGCCATTCATCATGCGAATGCACTCGTGGTCATCGTAATGGGCGTTTGTGTGTTTGCCTGGGCGTACCACATCCTGCATGCATACGGGCGCGGTGTTTTTTTCCTCACGGTGCTGATCGGCCTCGTCTATGCGCAACTGGGGTTCGAGATCGGCCCACTTGCCGAACTGCGTATCGGCGAGGTGTTGATCGGCTGTGCGGTGTCGCTCGCGGCGGCGATGCTGGTGATGCCGCTGGCGGCGTCGCGCCACATTGTGACGCGCTCGCACAGCCTGTTGGCGGCGCTGCGCGAACTCGTGCACGAACGCGACGACGGCACGCGGCCGGGGGCGGCGCAGACGCGCGCGGCCGATCGCCGTTTTCACGAGGTGCGCCTGGCCATCAGGCCGCTGGCCGCGTGGCGCATGCGCCGGGTATCCGGCGATGCGCGACGGTTGTCGGACACGCTGCGCTACTGCTGGCTGTATGGCCGAATCGTAGCGACGCGCCTGCCTGTTGATGCCGATGACCCGGTGGTCGCATTCGAGCGGCATGCGCGCGCGGTCATCGTTACACGAATCGATGCGTTGATGCGCGATCTGGATCGCAGCGGCTCGATTCGACTCGATGCGGCCGCGCACGTCGCGCACGGGCCGCTCTCAATGTCCGGTGATCATCCGTTACCGCCCCAGCGGGACCTGGCCCGGCTCGACGCGAAGTTGATCGAACTCAATCGGGTATTCGAGGACGCGCTGTTCGGAAAGAGCCGGGCAAGGAACGATGGTCGGGACAACGGCGGCTCTCGCATCACTCCCCCCTTGCTCGCCGACGCGAGTGCGGGTGCGGCCGGAACCGGCTGATCTCGCCGGGGCGGGCCGCCGACAGGCCGTCGTCGGCGGTACCCGCTATCCGCAGATCATTCGGACGATCGTCCAGCGCATTGCCCGGACGGGAGCATTCGCGCGACCGATGTTCCGGTCGCGATACGTCGTTCAAGCATCCGGATCGAGCGCGAGCCGGATCGCATCGCGAGTCCTGCCTCGTGCCACGGCGGCCTGCATCGTGCGGAATGGCTCGATGAATCTCGCGTGGGCATCGAGGCCCAGAGCGGCGAACGGCTTCGAGTTGAGGATCGCAAGCGGATCGCCGCTTCGCACGCGATCGAGATCCGCTGCATCGAACCGCGGTTCGCTGACGGCGAACGGGTGGCCGAGATCGTCGATACCCTTCAGGTAATGCTGAAAGCAAGCCAGCAGCAGTGCTTCACGGCGCATGTCGCCGTTGTGCGCGATCAGTGCCCCGATGGTCTTTTCATGAAACACCGGGATTTTCGATGTGCCGTCGTGCGCGACGCGCAGCAACTGGTCGCCCAGTGCGGCGTTGCTGAAGCGCGCGAGCGTATCTTGAGCATAGGCGCGCGCGGACACGCCGTGCGGCAGCGTGAGGATCGGGCCGACGTCCCGGGTAAGGAAGGTGTCGAGCAGCGCGGCGAGATCGCGATCAGCCATTGCGTCATGGACGAAGCGATGTCCCAACAGAATCGCCGGATAAGCGAGCAACATGTGAGAAGCGTTCAGCATGCGTCCCTTCATTGCCTCGTACGCATGGACGTCGTCGCGCAATTCGACACCCGCGGCGTCGAATGCCGGGCGTCCAGCGCTGAAACTGTCCTCGACCACCCATTGCGAGAACGTTTCGGCAACGACGGGCGCCGTATCGTCAATGCCTGACGACCGGTTGGCGCGCAGGCGAACCGCGTCCGTCACCTGCGGCGCGATCCGATCGACCATGCTGTTCGGGAACGCGACGTAACGCTCGATCCAGGCAGCGAGATCGACGTCGACCGCACGCGCGAAATCGAGCACCGCGCGTCGTGCGGTATCGCCGTTACCGCGCAGATTGTCGCAGGACATCACGGTGAAGGGCAGTACGTTCGCGGCACGGCGCCGTCTGAGCGCTTCGACGATAAACCCGAACGCGGTACGGGGTGGCCCACCCAGGAGATCGTATGCGACGTCGGGCGCATCGAACCGAAATGCGCCGGTCGTCTCGTCGAGGTTGTAACCGCCTTCCGTGATCGTCAGCGATACGATCCGGATCGCTGGATCGGCAAGCCTGGCCAGTACCGCCTCGGGATCGCTCGGTGCGTGCAGATACTCGATCATGGCACCGATGACGCGCACGGTTGTCGTGCCGTCGCTCGAGAACTCCGTCAGCGTATAGAGGCAATCCTGTGCGCGGAGCGCATCGGCCTTTGCGATCGAGGACCGGCTGTTACCCAGCCCGATTCCGCATATTGCCCAGTTTTCGTGACCGGGCAGATGCAGCAAATGGTCGATGTAGCGCGCCTGATGTGCGCGGTGGAAATTGCCGACACCGATATGCGCGATGCCCGCCGTCAGGCGATGATGATCGTATCCAGGAACGGCGACGTGCGGCGCGGCCCGTCCGATGGTGGCATGGGAGAGCGGCTGGAGCGCGGCATCCTCGCGCTCCAGCATGGAAGCGTTGTCATTCATGATCATGGGGTGTTTCCTGGTCGAGGGAGGTCAGGCGCGCACGCGCAAATCGGGCGTCGCTTCGTGCATCTGTTGCAGCCAGCGTTCGACGAGGGACGGCAGCGCGGCCATGTCGTCGAAAACGACGGACGCACCTGCAGCGCGCAATTTGTCCGTTTGCGTTCGTGCCGCATGCGCGGCGCCCACGAAACCGAGTACGGTCATGCCGGCGGCGATCGCGGCTGCGGTCCCCGTCGCGCTGTCTTCGATGACGATGCAGCGTTCGGGCGCGACGTGCATGCGAACGGCGGCGGCCAAATAGACATCGGGGGCGGGCTTCGGCGAGGGCACCTGGTCGGCCGTCAACAATCGTTCGCCGAAAATGTCGGCCAGGCCGATCCGGTCGACCACGCTGCGCACGTAGGAAAGATCGCTGTTGCTCGCGCACGCCTTGACGAGCGGAATGGCGTCGAATGCGTCGCGCACGCCGTCGATGGCCGGCGCATTCACCGCGCTTGCGTGGACGTCCATGCGAATCGCCTCGGCCGTGTCGTCGTCGAGAGGCCGATCGACGATGGTTGCGACGGCGCGCAGCAGTTGCTCGGCGCGCATGCCGAGCATGGGGCGCACGACGTCGCGAAGGCCGGCGAGCGCCCACCGGTGCTCGAGGCGAGTCACGATGATGTGTTCGGCGATTGCCTCGCTGTTGACGAGCACGCCATCGCAATCGCTGATGAGCGCATAGTCCGAAAGTCGACGAGTGGCAGTGAGTTCGTTCATGTCGGTTTCCGTGATGGGGGGACGGGATCGATGCGACTGTCTTGACTGGGGGCGATCATGAATGGCGCGGTCCGAAGGTTCCGCGCTTCAATGCGCGCTCGATGTCCTCGAGACTGCGACCGCGCGTTTCCGGCACCATCAAGTAGATGAACACCCATGCGAGCGCGTTGAGACCCGCGTATGCCCACATCGCACCGCCGACACCGAGCCATTGGGTCACGGTCAGCGCAGTTCCGGTCAGCAGCAGGTTCGAGCCCCACAGCATCGCGGCGTGCGCGCCGGTGGCCTGGTTGCGAATCGCGACGGGATAGATTTCCGCGCCCGTCAGCCAGCCGATCACCTGGATACCGCCGGCGTTGAACACCATGAACGCGATCAGGCACGCGACGATCCACAGTTGCCGCATGGGCGAAACGACGTCGCCGCGCAGCAGGCAGCCAAGCAGGACAAGGCTGGCTGCCGCGACGGGCAGCGTCGCGAGGCTGAGCGTGCGGCGGCCGACATGGTCGACGATCAGCTTGCCGATGAAGGTCATCACGAGATAGGTGACCGCGACGCCGAGTGCGGCCCAGAGCGATGCCGACGCCCCGAATCCCGCGTCGCGCAGGAACGTCGGCGTGTAATAGATCATCATCTCGATGCCGCTGAGCTGGGTGAACGCGGCGACGCCGAGGCCGGCAACGAGGGCGGGGCGTACCCAGGGCTCGCGCATCGTGCGCCAGCCCGATGTTGCGCCGTGCTGTTGTCGCTCGACCACATCCCGGATATCGGCAATCTCGTGCCGGACGGCTGCTTGAGATTCCCGAACCTTCGACAACTCGCCATGCGCGTCGGCGATGCGATCCTGCTCGACGAGCCAGCGCGGGCTGCGCGGCAGTCTGGTCATGCCATACATCAGGATCACCGACGGGACGACGGCGATGCCGATCATCGCACGCCAAGGAAACAGGTCGTTGCCTGCGACGCCGATCAATGCTGCGAGCAGGATGCCGATGCCGATCGATACGTTGAAGTAGGTCACCAGGCGACCTCGCTTGTCCGGCTCCGCGAGCTCCGCGATGTAGGTCGGCACGATCTGCGTCGAGCCGCCGACCGCGAATCCGAGCACGAGCCGCGATGCGGCAAGGGACCACACGTCGGGCGATAGTGCGGCAGCCAGCACGCCGGCCGCATAGATCGCCGAGACGATCGTGATGGTCTTGCGGCGTCCGAGTGCGGCCGACATGCGGGTGCCGGCCAGTGCACCGATCACTGCGCCGAGCAGGATCGCCGCGGCGACGAGCTCTTGAGCGCGGTAGTCGAGCTCGAACTCACGCGCGATGAGGGGCAGGGCGCCCGAAATGATGCCGGTGTCGTATCCGTAGAGCCCGCCGGCGATCGCCGCGATCGATGCGACGGTACGCATGTAGGCGGACGGGGTGGGCCGGGGGCGGGCCGCGGGTGTGCCGGGAAAGGCAGAATCAGAAGCCATGACGGTTTTCCTTGTAATGCGTGCGTCGCGCGGGGTGAACGAACGCGTAACGTGACGACATGCGCCCGCTCCGGTAAAAGGCGCCGCCGCACGAGTGGCAACGCTTCACTGAAGTCGCGGAGCAGGACGGCGCAGACGGACGCTCAGGTGAGCGCGTGGACGTGGCCGGGCGGCATGCCGCCGCGTCGGGCAAATGGAACGCGCCGATAGGGTGGACTTCCGGTTTGTACCCGGGGGGATTGCCTGGTCATGTCGGTCACCGAGTGTGGAAACCGTTCGCGGCCCATCCAAACCGGTTTGGATCGAGGGCGTGACGATTCCTCTGGTTGAGCACGATCTGGAGCCGCACTTTGGAGCAAGGCGCCAGTGTCTCCTCTGGCGCTTCACGGCCTGCGTGGCAGGCGAACGATTCCGCCGTTGCCGGCTGGAGTCGTGAGGGTATTTCGGCGGACCCAACAATGAGGTGCCGAAAAAGGGGATGCCAGCCGAGGGAGGCTGGCGGGCTAGGGTCTCGTGGCGAAATCTACAAGGAGCTTGTCGCCCGAGTCATGAACAATTATCCAGAAAAGGAGCAAAAGATCAAGTCTACGAAATCATGTGGGCCACATGCCCGCAATCTGGCGGCAAGCTGTGGGTGAAAGTCGGGGCGGCACATTTCTCGTTGCTCGGCTCGCGGCCGTCGATACCGCCACCTTCGCGGATCTGATCGCACCGATCCGCGCGCGGCGCCTCCGAGGTCATTCCAGACGCCGCTGATCCATGCGTTGAGCATGGGAGGGCGCTGCGGGTGCACGGAGATTTATCCGGTGCTCACGACTTGCTGCGCTGCATCCGCCGCACCTGCAGCCAAACGGCCGATATCAGGAAATAGAGGGCGCCGATCGCCGCGTAGCCTGCGATCTTCACGATCGCGGGCGGCATGGATGCGTGGCTTTGGACAATGAAGAACAAACCGGCCAGCGCTGATTGCGCACCGCTCAGGACCATCACCCACTGCGCGCCGACATGCTTCCAACGACGCACGGCGGTGCCGAGCTGAAGCGCACCGGAGAGAATGGCCCAGATGCCGAACACCGTGAGTACCGCGTGCATGCCAGCATTCAACGCCGCTAATACCGCCAGGGTCGCGACGGCGCTGATCGCGACGTTGACCGCCTGCGTACGATTTGCTGCCGTCCCGCCGCTGCGAGCCAGGTCGACGAAATTGGCGAGCGCGTCCCAGGCCGGATAAACGACCAACAGGATCGCTGCGCAGGCCGCGCTCTGCCGCCCGACGGAAAACGCCAGCGCGACCCAGATCAGCGAGAATATCGCCCTGGAAAAGTAGTACCGTTTCAGCCATCGACCGTCGGCTGGAGCATGGAATTCGGGGCGGCTGTTAACCATTTGCACTCCTTTGTATATCGAATCATCGTGCCGGTCGGCGGGCAGGGGCGCAGCTGACCGGATCTCCAATGCGCCGAGTATCTCAATCGTCGGGGGCTGCCGCTATCGGTCGGATGTCCGATGGTGAAGGTTCGGCGGTTGCCCAGGCCGATGCAGGGTATCTCGCGTATCGACAATGACGGTTGTGCCGTTCAGGTCGGCCCGTCGTTCTCTCGTGCCGGGCGATCTGGCGCAGGCGCGCCGGCGTCCGCCCATCGGTCGCCCAGCGCCGCGATCGCGAAGTAGACGGCACCCATCGCTTCGCAGGAAAGCAGCGCGCCGGCCAGTGCCGTTCGCGCGCCGGCCGAGATCGTTCGCCATGACGTGCCGGCATCCCGCCGGCGCGCCACGGCGATGCCGATCCGCAGCACCCCCGACAGCACGGCGAATATGCCGAGCGCCCGGGGCAGGCCGCTCGCCAATGCAACGATGAAGCGCTGACGTTCCGACATGGCGGCCGCCCTCACGGTTCGGTCACTCGCGTGACGGTTGCCTATCCTGGCATCCGGCCGTTCGCGGGGGCCATCGGACAAATAACCGATGGAGCCGGCCAGAACTGACGCATGGCGGCGCGCAACCGCCGTTACTGCGCGTACGAGACGACATCCGTGATGTGCCGATCGGGCGCGATATCGGTGAACGCGTCGATGTCGGCCATGACGTCCACCGCCTCCGCCGACGCGAACGCGGCGTCCAGCGCGGCCCGATCCACGAAGCGGCACATCGCCACGACGATCAGTTCGCTGTCCTCTCTCGAGGGGAAGAAGGCATCGACATATTCGAGCCCGTACCGTTTCCAGGATTTCTCCACCAGCGGAATGTGTTGCTCGACGTAGTAGCGAACATCGAACCGGGTACCCGCGGCTCGGCGATAGGAAACGACGAAATACATGAGGCCTCTCCAGGTCGGACTGATGCAACGATGAATGTCGAGACGGGCGACTACGGCCGATTGCGTTCAGGGCCGAAGCCCGGCCGGGCGGCCGCCCGCACCGAGGTCGGCGCGGCGGGCGCGCGAGCGAGCGAGATGCCCAGCGCGGCGCCGGCGGCGAGGAACAACGAAATCGAGAGAAGCGCGACGATGAACGCGTGCGCAATGGCCGCCGGATCCTGGCGCGTGCCCAGGACCGTATAGAAAATTCCGCCGATGATCGCGACGCTGAGCGACGTGCTGACCTGCAGCGTCGAACTGGCAATGCCGGCGATCATGCCGGAAAGCGCCGGTGCGACGCGCCCGGTCACCATGCGCATCAGCGTGGGCAGCGCGAGCCCCTGTCCGAAACCGATGACGAACAGCGCGGCGGCGAGCGGGACCGACGCGAGCGGCATCCCGATCGGCGTGGCATCGATCAACCACGCGAGGCCGACGAGCCCGACGACCTCCAGCCCCATGCCGAACGGATTGACGTAAGCGCCGATGACACGTGTGCAGAAAGGCGTCGACAATGGCCCGAGCAGGAACCCCACGCCGAACGGCAAGAACACGAGGCCCGCGCTCAGCGCGTCGACGTGCAACGCGTTTTGCAGATACACCGAAAACAGCAGGAAAAACCCACCGATCGCATACAGCAGCAGCGCGATCAGCAATGCCCGTCCCAGCCCTGGCGCGCGCAGCGCGGCCGGATCGAGCAGCGGTGCGCCGCCGCGGCTGCCCAGCCGGCGCTCGTAGCGCCAGAAGCACGCGGCGAGGGCCGGCACCGCGAGCAGCGACACCCATGCCCAGACGGGCCAGCCCGCTTCGCGTCCCTCGATCAGCGGCACGATCAGCGCGCCCAGCGTCAGCATCGACAGCGCGGTGCCGCCGAGGTCGAGCTTGCGCGCATGCTGCGCGCGCGTTTCCTTCAACAGCGGAATCCCGAACAGCACGACCAGAATCGCCAGCGGCAGATTGACGAGGAAGATCGTGCGCCAACCCAGGTTCAGCAGGTTCAGCGAGATCAGGATCCCGCCCAGCGCCTGCCCGACCACGGCGGCGAGGCCGAACACCGCGCCATACAGGCTGAGCGCGAGCGGCTTCTCCGCTTCCGGGAAGATCGCCTGGATCGAGGCGAGTGCCTGCGGCGCCATGATCGCGGCCGTCACGCCCTGCAATGCGCGACCGACGATGAGCGTCCACGGCGAGCTGGCGAGGCCGCACAGCATCGAGGCCGTCGCAAATCCGATCAACCCGAGAAAGAACATGCGACCGCGGCCGAACAGGTCGCCCAACCGTCCGCCGGTGATCAGCGTCACCGCGTACAGTCCGGCATACGACGAAATGACGAGTTGCTCGGCCGACGACGAGGCGCCCAGCTCCGCGCGGATCGACGGCAGCGCGACATTGATGATGAAGAAGTCCAGCGGCGGCAGGAACGCGCCGACGAGCAGGACCGAAAACATCGCCCAGCGACGCGGGTCGGGCGAGACGGGATCATTTTGTGACATCAACGGCTCTCCATACGGAACCGATTAGTTCCAAATTGGGTAAAAAAATTCAGTCGAGGAGGCGCATCGTGCGGTCGACCAGCGCGAGCATGTCGCGCTCGGGTACGCCGGTTTTCCCCAGCACGCGCATGCCTTCGACCTGGCAGACGAGCAGACGCGCCAACACCTGTTCGTCCTGCTCGGCGATCTCGCCGCTCGCCTGGCCGCGGACGATCGCGCCCGCATAGAGCTGCTGCAGGCGCCGGAACATGCGCCCCGTGCGCTCCGCGACATCCGCGTCGCGCGCGGCCAGTTCGGTGGTCATCGCGACCGCGAGGCACCCCCGCCGGCCCGCCTCGCCGACGGACAGGTGCGCATAGCGCAGCAGCGAGTCGCGAATCGCATCCTTCACGGGGCCGGGTTGCGACAGGATGTCCGCGGTCGCCTTGAGCCCGTCGGCCATATACAGGTCGAGCGCCGCCAGCAGCAGCGCCTTCTTGTCGCCGAATGCCTTGTAAAGACTGCCGCGCGACAAGCCGGTGCCGGCCATCAGGTCGGGCAGGGACGCGCCTTCATAGCCGTGGTCCCAGAAAACCTCCATCGCGTCGCGCGCGGCATCGCCAAGTTCGAATTCGCGGGGGCGGCCCACGCCAGCCGGATTTGCCATCGGTCAGTATCGCAAATGATGCGGTGCTTGAAAGTGGCCTTCATTATATGGACCGATCGGTTCCGATGTCAATGTGCATGTAACGGCAGGGCGCCTGTTCACGCGGACGCTGCGCACCGTCGCGGGGGGCGAAGCGCCGCGTACATCGCATCGTAGGCCTCGCGTATGATCTGCGGTGATCTCCACGATTTTCCGTGTCCATGCCCACGTTCGACGTCGATGCAAACCAGAACACGCTGCGGGTGTTCGATTCGGTAAGAGCGCTCGCGTTCGTCGGGGACCTCAGCATGGGACAGCCGACCGACCATTCATTGCGCACCGGATGGCTGGCGGCGCGACTCGCGCGCGCGGCCGGGCTCGATTCGCAGACTTGCGATACGGTGCGCGAGGTGGCGCTGCTGCGCTGGTCGGGCTGCACCGCGAACGCGGCGGGCTTCGCCGACGTGTTCGGCGACGACATCGCGATCAGGCTGGCGATGCTCGAGGGACGATCCGACTGGGCGGCGCCGCTGGAGGCGCTGGGTGGCGCAGCGTCCGTCATGTTGCCGCTCGCGCAGACTCACTGCGAGGTATCGGGAGAGATTGCGAGCATGTCGGGCCTGTCCGGCATGACGGCAACGTCGCTCCGTCACATCTTCGAAACGTGGGATGGCGCGGGGTTTCCCGCGAACATGGCTCGCGACGCGGTGCCGATGCCCGTGTTTGTGGTCGCGCTGGCGGGCGACCTGGAGGTTTTCGGTCGTACCCATGGCATCGAGCGGGCGCTCGAGCTCATCGAGCAGCGTTCCGACAGTCGATATCCGGCCCATCTCGTCGGAACGGCCGTCAGGAACGCAAGCGGCTGGCTGGAGGAGGTCGGGCGTGCGACGCTCGACGATTTCGACGCCGCGCTGATCACGCCCGACATGCAACGGACGACCTCGGCCGAACTGATCGCCGATGTGATCGATCTCAAGTTGCCCTGGATGACGGGCTTTTCGCGTGCGGTCGCGACGACCGCGGCGGCAAGCTGCGAGCGGCTTGCACTCGATCGAACGGCGCAGGCGCGCGTCTACCAGGCTGCGTTGATTCACGGTATAGGCCGTGCCGCCGTCCCCAACGCGGTGTGGAATCAGCGCGAGACGCTGCCGGCCAGCGCGTGGGAAAAGATTCGGCTGGTGCCGTACTGGACGGCGCGCGCCGGCAGGCAAACCGGGGCCCTCGCCGAGGCCGCCGAGCTCGCTTCCCACGCTTACGAGCGGCAGGACGGATCGGGATACTTCCGCGGGGCAGCCGGCCGTGCGTTGACGCTCGAGGCGCGTGTGCTGGCCGCCTCGGTAGCGTGGGTGGCGCTGCGTTCGCCACGGCCCTGGCGCGACGCGCTGTCGGCCGAAGCCGCCAGGCAGGTGTTGCGCGAAGAGGTCGAGCGCGGCCGGTTGAGCAACGAAGCGGTCGATGCGATCGTGGAGCCGGCACCCACGGGCGGACGGTTCGCGAAACGCGCCACGCAGGGGGCGCGGCTGTCGGCGCGGGAGATGGACGTGCTGCGCGTGATCTCGCGCGGCGCGAGCAACAAGGAAGCCGCGCGCGCGCTCGCGATGAGCCCGAGCACCGTGCGCACCCACGTCGAAAGCATGTTTCGCAAGCTCGATTGCTCGACGCGCGCGGCAGCCACACTCAAGGCGTCGGCGATGGGGCTGCTGTAGCGATAGAGCCTTGCCCGGTCGCAACGTATCGTGATTCGGCGATGTCGCCGTCGCGCGAGCGGGCCGCCAGCGCCGGGCGGTCACTCCAGCCGTATCGGTCACTCGACCGATACGCGTGGCATGGGTCGTCGCGTAATCTGGGGCGCTTCGATGGCTTCCCCTTCGGTACGAATGCCGCGACGCGCGCGCTGCCCCGGCACCGTCAACCCCCACCATTCATGAATCTACTGTTGCGTTTGTGCGTTACGTTCCTGCTGAGCCGGCGACGTCGGCGACTGCATGTCCTCGACACCTGCGTCACGCCGTTCCGCGTGTGGCCCAATGACCTCGATGTGCTGCGCCACATGACGAATGGCCGCTACTTCGCCATTCTCGATCTGGGGCGGGTCGATCTGTTGCTGCGCTCGCGCGTGTGGCCGCGCGTCAATGCGCAAAAGTGGTATCCCGTCGTCACGCTCGAGACGATACGATTTCATCGATCGCTGCATTTGTGGGAGCGTTACGACGTCACGACGCGTGTGATCGGTTGGGACGAAAAACATGTGTTTCTGGAGCAGGGGTTCAGGCGTGGCGGGGTCGAGGTCGCGCTCGGCGTCGTGCGAACGCGGTTCCTGAAGCGCGGCGGCGGCACCGTGCCGACCGACGAACTACTGGCGCGGATCGGCGTGACCCAGCCATCGCCCGATCTGCCCGAATGGGTCGTGCAATGGAGCCGGGCCGAGGGCGGGATGACGGTGCGTGCGGAATCGGTCCTGCAAACCTGACGCACCGCGATGCGTAGCCGGGCGCGGACATGCTGTCAGCGGTCGCCATGGCCTTCGTCGGCGCCGGCAGTATGGCGGTCGGCGTGGCCGACGACATGATCGTCCCGGGGGCAGGGCAGTTCGGTTGCGGCGCGGTGCATGCGCTCGGCAGCTGGGACACGAGGGTGACCGCCACGCCCCCCCCAAAGACGCGGGCAAGCTGACCATCCGGGTCCTGCTCGCGAACCCCGGAGCGTCAACACAGGCGCCCAGGTGTCGGCGCCGCCTGACTAAGCCCGTCGAGCGGGTCACCGGCCGCGTCTTCGTGAAGACGGCATGGAGTCTCGACACACTGAACGCCGACCTGGTCGCCACCCCCGACGACGTGATGGCGCGCTATCGGGTCGCTTTCGGGCACGGTGACGGCATGTGGCGGGATAAATCCGCCACCTTCAATGCGCGCGAGGGGCTGAGCGTGCTCGACGTCGAAGCGTACCTGCGGCTGGTCGGCCCTCGCTGACGCGTCCCTCGGCGGCCTGCCGCCGTTGTTCCGGCCGGCCGCCTGTACATCGGCTCGGCAGGAGTCCGACCGGGGTCGGTCGTTCGACCGATACCGGCGCGTCGCGGCAATTGCGATCCTTCTCGTCACGCCCATGTCACCACGGCATGGCCCGCGCACCATCCGCAAGGTTACGAGGACGTTCGCTTTGAAGCGCTCGACGATTCATCCGCTGTGGGTTCGTCTTTTCCACTGGCTCAATGCCGCCGCAGTCATCGCCCTGTGCCTGAGCGGCTGGCAGGTCTACAACGCATCGCCGATTTTCAGGACGGTTACGTTTCCGCCTTCCATCACGCTTGGCGGCTGGCTGGGCGGTGCGCTCCTGTGGCACTTCGCGGCGATGTGGATCCTGGCCGGCAACCTGTTCGTCTATCTCGTGCTCGGCATTGCAACCGGGCGGTTGCGCAGGAAGCTGCTGCCGCTCGGCATGCGGGCGGTCTTTTCCGACCTCGCCGCCGCGCTGCGCGGAAAGCTGGGTCATGACGATCCGGCACGGTACAACGCCGTGCAGAAGTTCGCGTATCTCGGCGTGCTCCTCGATATCGGGCTGCTCGTGCTGTCGGGGCTCGCTATCTGGAAACCGGTGCAGTTCCCGGTCCTGCGGACATTGATGGGTGGATTCGACAACGCGCGCGTCGTTCATTTCGTCGCCATGAGCGTGATCGTCGGTTTTTTTGCCGTTCACATCGTGATGGTCGCGCTCGTTCCGCGCTCACTGCTGACGATGATTCGAGGGCGCTGATCATGCATGAGCCAAAACGTTCCCCCCACGCCGATCGCGTCTCGCAGCTCGATGCGGATGCGATCGTCAAGGATGCGCGCAACGCACTCCAGTCGACGCAACGCCGCCTGTTCGGCAAGCGAATCCTCACGCTCGGCGGACTGATGCTGCTTTCCGGCTGCGAGCTGACCGACGACCAGTCGGTGAACACGATGCTGCGCCGCGTGTCGTCGTTCAACGACGACGTGCAGGCGTTGCTGTTCGATCCGCGCAAGCTTGCGCCGACGTATCCGGAGTCGATGATCGCGCGGCCTTTCCCGTTCAATGCGTATTACGACATCGATCAGGTGCCGGACGTGGATGCGGCGAGATATCGGCTCCAGGTCGGCGGACTGGTCAAAGGCAAGCGTGCGTGGACGCTCGACGAACTCCGTGCGCTGCCGCAGGAAAGCCAAGTCACGCGGCATATCTGCATCGAAGGGTGGAGCGCGATCGGGAAGTGGGGCGGCGTGCGATTTTCGGACTTCCTGTTGCGCGCCGGCGCCGACACCACCGCGAAGTACGTCGCGCTGCATTGCGCCGACAACTACTGGACGAGCATCGACATGCCGACTGCGCTCCATCCGCAAACGCTGCTGACGCTCACCTATGACGGCAGCGTCTTGCCGGCGAAGTACGGCTTCCCGATGAAGCTGCGCATGCCGACCAAGCTCGGATACAAGAATCCCAAACATATCGTCGCCATCACGGTGACCAACGCATTCCCGGGCGGTTATTGGGAAAACCAGGGATACAACTGGTTTGGCGGTTCCTGAGCCCTTGGCCCTGGATATCGCGCCGGTGACATTCTCGATCGCAACCTCTTCAAAGGAGCATTCATGTCCATTCGACTCAAACTCGTCGCTTCCGTCGTCGCGGCCACGCTGGCCGGCAGTGCGCTCGCGCAATCCGCTGCGAGCAAGCCCGAGCGCATTCGCGGCGACATCGTCTCGTTTTCCGGCAGCAGCCTGAAGGTACACCGCCGCAGCGGCGAGACCGTGCTCATCAATGTCGCACCGTCGGCCAACGTGAACGCGGTGAAGGCGATTCAGCTTTCCGATATCAAACCCGGTTCCTATGTCGGCGCGGCGGCCATGCCGGGCGAGAACGGCAAGTTGATCGCGAAGGAAGTGCTCGTGTTCCCCGAAGCCGCGCGCGGCATGGGTGAAGGCCACTATGCATGGGATCTCGCCGCGAACAGCACGATGACGAACGCCAGTGTCGATACGGTCGTTCAAGGCACGAGCGGGCGCGATCTCAAGCTGTCGTACAAGGGCGGCAGCAACACGATCACGGTGCCGCCCGACGCACCGGTCGTGACGCTCGTCCCAGCGACGCGCGCCGATTTGTCGACGGGCAAGAAGATCTTCGTCGTGGCCACGCCGGGCAAGGACGGGGCCTACGACGGACGCCAGATCGTGGTCGAGAAGGATGGCGTCGCACCTCCGATGTAAGCCGGCCGCCCGGCGGGCGACACGTCGTTCGCCGGCGTGCAACCCGATCGAACCGATGGGCGAGGACCGGGCGACGCGTCCGCGATTCCGTGTTCGGGCCGACCGTCACGTCGGCCCGGCGCCATCAATCGAAGTCGGTTGCGATGGACAGCGCACGCCACGCGTCGATGTCCTGGCGGAACGCCTTCAGCTTGCGCTCCGCAATGGCATGAGCGTTCGGCCCGATCGGCAGGTGCAAGGGCGGATCGTCCGAGTCGATTGCCTGAATCATTACCGCGGCGGCTTTGGCAGGATCGCCTGCCTGATGTCCGTCGTTGCTGTCGCGGTAGCTGCGCGCGGAGCCGGCGGTTGCCGCATAGTCGCTGATCTGCTGCCTGGCGACCGCGATCGAGCGCCCCAGGAATTCGGTTCGAAACGGACCCGGCTCGACGATGATCACGCGAATGCCCATCGGTTCGACTTCCTGCGCGAGTGCCTCCGACAGGCCTTCGACCGCAAACTTCGTCGCGTTGTAATAGCCGCGGCCACCCGAACCGGCGATACCGGCACCGGACGACAGGTTTACGATCCTGCCGCCGCCGGTGCGTCGCATCAGCGGCAATGCCGCACGCGTCGTCTCGACGAGTCCGAAGACGTTCACATCGAATAACGGCCGGTATTCCTCCGGGGTGCCTTCTTCGATCGCCCCCATGAATCCATGCCCGGCGTTATTGACCAGCACGTCCAACCTGCCGAACGTTTCGGCCGTCAAGGCAATGGCCGCTTGTATCGTCTCCGGCTTCGTCACGTCCAACGCTGCAACACGCAGCGTGTCCGGGTAATGCCGAGCGAGATCGCGTAGCGTTTCCGGCGCACGCGCCGTTGCCACCACGTGGTCGCCGCGCGCGGCCGCCATGCGTGCGAGATGCAGGCCGAAGCCGCCGGAGCAGCCGGTGATCAACCAGGTTTTGTTCATGCGTTTCTCCTTTCACTTGATGCTGTGTTTCGATTCGCTCGACGGGGCATGCCAACATGCGCGCCGGTGCGGAACCGACATGTTTCTCGTGGAAGCGCTCATGTCTGTTGCGCACGGCGTGCATGCCCGCGAGCAGGCCGCGTCAGCGCATGCCGCCCGACGCAAGGACGATCTCGCCCGTCATCCACCCCGAGTCGTCCGACGCGAGAAATGAAACGATCGGCGCGATGTCCCGCACCTGGCCGATACGGCCAAGCGGTGTCTGGTCCGCGTTCCATGTTTCGAAGTCCGAGCCGATCACCGCGGCAGCATGGGTGCCCTCCGTTTCCACCAGGCCGGGGTTCACGGCATTGACCCGGATGCCGCGCGGGCCGAGCTCCCGCGAGAGCACGCCGGTGATGGCGTCGATGGCGCCTTTCGTGCCGCTGTAGATGGCACTTTCGGCCGGCAGGACGCGCGTCACGTTGGAACCGATGTTGACGATGCTGCTGCCTTTGCCGAGATGCGGCGCCGCGGCCCCGACGACCAGCAGCGGGCCGAGAACGTTGATGTCGAATTGCTCGCGGTAGCGCGCCTCGGTGGTCTCCTCGATCCTGGCGAACTGATAGACGCCGGCGTTGTTCACCACGATATCCAACCGTCCGAAATGGTCGACGGCTACGTTGACGAGCGCCTCGACCTCCGTCTCGTTCGTCACGTCGGCGCGCACCGCCAATGCCTGCCCACCGGCGGCCTGAATGTCCGCGACGACCTTTTCGGCATTGCTCGCGCTCGATGCGTAGTTGACGACGACCTGTGCGCCGTCGGCCGCCAGCTGGCGCGCGATGCCTGCGCCGATTCCTTTCGATGCTCCCGTCACGATCGCGACCTTGCCCTTCAACTTGTCCATGACTTCACGCTCCGCAGACGTTGGCCCCCGGCGGGGCGGTTCGGTTGATGAAAGTCACCATCGTGAGGCTCACACAATTGTTTGTGAATGGCCGTTCTTGTATATTTGGCGTACATTTTTGAACGACGATCCATCGCAATGGAATGGAGTGATGTCCGGGTCTTTCTGGCGGTCAAGCGGGGCGGATCTTTCGGTGCGGCAGCCCGAAGCCTGGGCGTGAGCCATCCGACGATCGGCCGCCGGATCAAGGCACTCGAGGATGAAGCCGGGCAGGCGTTGTTTCGCAGGACCGCGGATGGGCTCGTGCTCACGGACGCCGGGGATACCGTGCTGAGCCTGGCCGAAGCCATGGAAAACGCGGCGCTGGCCATGGAACGGCGTCTGGCCGGTAATCAAGACCGCCTCGAAGGCATCTTGCGTATATCGTGCGCGGAGTGGTTCGCCGGCTACGTGCTCGCGCCGGTTCTGGCGGAACTGGTGCGCCGTCATCCGGCCGTGGTGCCGGAAGTGATCGCGAGTTACCGATTGCTGAGCCTGTCACGCCGCGAGGCCGACCTGGCCTTCCGGATCGTTCCTTTCACCGAACCGGACATCGTTCAGCGCCGCCTGATGAGCGTTCCGTACGGTCTTTACGGCACGGCCGAAACCGTACGTGCGTTGCGGCATGATCCTGCTTCGGTGGGGTTGATCGTGATGAACACGGCGCAATCTCACTTCCCCGATGTCGCCTGGCTGCTCGACAGGTTCCCTCGGTCGCGGCGTGTCTTCACCAGCACGAGCCGCGCCGTTCAGGCCAGGATGTGTGGGGCAGGCATGGGCATGGCGGTCCTGCCACGGCCGCTGGGCGACGCGACATCGGCACTGCTGCGCATCGAAACGCCGGAGCCGCCACCGTCCAGAGACATATGGGTGGGTTATCACCATGACCTTCGGCATATGGATCGCTTGCGCGCGATGCTCGATATCGCCGATACGATGCTGAGCGAATCCCGGATTCAGATGTCGTAGCGCCAGCTCAATACAGATGTCGCATGTTTCATCGGCCTTTGCGTCATTCAGCGTTGAAGCACCGAGCCTGAAGCAGCAGGGCGCTTGCGTTTATCCACGGGCCTTGGCGGACCGCTGGTTCGATTCCGCTCGAGATGTAACCTGCAGAATTGCGGCATCCATGTCTGCCGCCTGAAACGGCGTGGCTCAGTTCACCCAGACACGCCCGACGCGCTCTCGGCTGATAAACCTTCGGCGGCCGCTGCCGGCGCGGAATCCACAAGCCAGCCTCCGTCATCAGCTTCCGGACCGTCTCCTTGGCCAGCCGAATGCCGTGACATTCCCAGCGCTTCTCGCAAGCCAGTGTCGGTCCGAAATCGGCGTAGCGATCACGGATGACCGATAGCGCCCGGTCGGCGGCTCCTGGGTCCAGCCGACGGTTGCCGGGCTTCGATCGGTGTCCCGATACCAAACCCGCCGCGCCATGTTCCCGAAGTCGGGCGACCAGCCGGCGAATCTGCCGGGTCGTCAGTTCCAGCCGTTCCGCTGCACGCCACGGCTTGAGCTTGCCATCCGCCACGTCCTGAATGACCTTGAATCGGTCCAGCTCGCGCATCGTCATCGTGATCCGCTCCGTTGCAGCCATCGCAGCCTCCGGCGCCGGACACCCGGCGGCCGGACGGCCCGTTGAGGCGGGAGGCGACCATTCCATCTATGTAGCCAAAAGCGGACATTTCAATCTAGCCACTACAATCCAAACTGTCGATAATTCACGTTATGTAAAATCAAATATTGGATGACGGCTACCCCGTTTTCCCGCACGTCCCGACGATCTTCGATCGTGATAAATCCTTCCGACAAAGCGCTCAAGGAATTACCGGGCGCATGCCGTGCATGGCATGCGCCCGGTGACACGCGAAACCTGAAAAAATGCCCGCCGTAGCGGGCACACGCGACACGCGTCAGACGGCCATAACCGTGACCGACTTCGTGACGAGGTACGGCTCGAGCGCTTCCGGCCCGCCTTCCGACCCATAGCCCGAATCCTTCACGCCGCCGAACGGCATTTCCGGCCACGGCGTTGCCGGCTGGTTGATCCACAGCATCCCGACTTCCAGGCGCTGCGTGAGCAGATGCACGTTCGCGAACGAACGCGTGAACGCATAGCCGGCCAGCCCGAACGGCAGACGGTTCGCTTCGGCGATCGCGTCCTCGAGCTTGTCGAAGCCGCGAATCGCCGCGACCGGGCCGAACGGCTCGTTGTTGAACACGTCCGCTTCGAGCGGCACGTCCGCGATCACGGTCGGCGCGAAGAAGTTGCCTTCCGAGCCGATCCGCTCGCCGCCGGTTTCGATGCGCGCACCGACCTTGCGTGCGTTGTCGACGACCGACGCCATCGCGGTGAGGCGGCGCGGGTTCGCGAGCGCACCGAGCGTCGTGCCTTCCTCGAGACCGTTGCCGACCTTCAGCCCTTCCGCATGCTTGACCAGCGCACGCGTGAATTCGTCACGGATGCTGTTGTGCACGAGGAAGCGCGTGGGCGAAATGCAGACCTGCCCTGCGTTGCGGAACTTCGCACCGCCGGCGGCCTTCACCGCGAGCGCGACGTCGGCGTCTTCCGCGACGATCACCGGTGCGTGGCCGCCCAGCTCCATCGTCGCGCGCTTCATGTGCAGGCCGGCCAGCGAGGCAAGCTGCTTGCCGACCGGCGTCGAACCGGTGAACGTGACCTTGCGGATCACCGGATGCGGAATCAGGTACGACGAGATTTCGGCCGGATCGCCGTACACGAGGCCGATCACGCCGGCCGGCACGCCGGCGTCGACGAACGCGCGCAACAGCGCGGCCGGCGACGCCGGGGTTTCTTCCGGCGCCTTCACGAGGAACGAACAGCCGGTCGCGAGCGCCGCGCTCAGCTTGCGCACGACCTGGTTGACCGGGAAATTCCACGGCGTGAATGCGGCAACCGGGCCGACCGGTTCCTTCACGACCGTCTGCTGCGCGCCGAGGTTGCGCGGCGGCACGATCCGGCCGTACACACGGCGGCCTTCGTCCGCGAACCATTCGATGATGTCGGCGGCCGACAGCACTTCGACGCGTGCTTCGGTGAGCGGCTTGCCCTGCTCCTGCGTCATCAGCTGCGCGATCGCGTCGGCGCGTTCGCGCACGAGTGCGGCGGCCTTGCGCATCGTCGCCGCGCGCTCGTGCGCGGGCACCTTGCGCCACGTTTCGAAACCGCGCTGCGCGGCGGCGAGCGCACGGTCGAGATCGGCGATGCCCGCGTGGGCCACCTTGCCGATCGGCTTGCCGGTCGCCGGGTTCACGACGTCGATCGTCTTGCCGCTCGCGGCGTCGACCCACTCGCCGTCGATCAGCAGTTGCGTATCCGTATAAGTCACGTTAGCCATCCAGACACCCCTACATTGCGTCGATTGAAGGCGCGCTGCCGCGAACAGCCGCGCGCCGGTTGACAGAAAGAGCCAGGCCGCCGGGGCAGGCACGCACCCGGCGGTGTCGACGACAGGCGCGGCCCGCCGTCGTCCCGCATCGCGCCGCGCTCAGTGCGCGGCCGCCGTCGCCTTGCGGAGTTTCGCGACGTCCGCCGCCTGCACGGCCGGCGCGCCGTTGTTCCAGCCGGCGCGCATGAACGTCAGCACGTCGGCGATCTGCTGGTCGTTCAGCTGGTTCGAGAACGCCGGCATCGGATAGGCGGACGGCACACCGCCGATCACGAGCGTGTCGCTGCCGTTCAGCGTCACGTTGATCAGCGACGATGCATCGGCCTCGAGCACGTTCGGATTGCCGGCGAGCGGCGCGAGCAGCGGCGCGTAACCGCGCCCGTCCGCACCGTGGCAATGCAGGCAGTAAGCGTTATACACCTTCGCGCCCGGATCGGCTGCCGGCCGGCCCAGCGCCACCTGCGTCGCCTTCGGATCGTAGCTGTACGGCGGCGCACCGGTGCCGCCTGCGGCCGGCAGCGATTTCAGGTAGCGCGACATCGCGGCCAGGTCGTCGTCCGTCAACGCCTGCGTGCTGTGGTTGATCACGCTCACCATCGAGCCGAACGCGGTCGCGTGACGGTTCGCGCCGGTCTTCAGGAACTGCGCGACCTCGGCCTCGTTCCAGCGGCCGAGCCCCGTATTGTGCTCGCCGGTCAGGTTCGACGCGAACCAGTTGTCGATCGACGCACCCGACAGGAACGCCGAGCCGCGTTCGTCGAGTGCCTTCTCCTGGAAGCCGACACCGCGCGGCGTGTGGCACGACCCGCAGTGCCCGAGCCCCTGCACGAGATAGGCGCCGCGGTTCCACATCGCGTCCTTGTCCGGCTTGTCGGCATAAGGCGTCGAGTCGAGGAACACCATGTTCCACAGCGCGAGCGGCCAGCGCATGTTGAGCGGCCAGGGAATGTCGGACGGCCGGTTCGCCTGCTTGACCGGCTCGACGCCGTGCATGAAGTACGCATACAGCGCCTTCACGTCGTCGTCCTTCAGCTTCGCGTACGACGGATACGGCATCGCCGGATACAGGTTGTGGCCGTCCTTCGCGACGCCCTTGCGCAGCGCGCCCGCGAACTCGGCTTCCGTATAGCCGCCGATGCCCGTCTCCGGATCGGGCGTGATGTTGGTCGTGTAGATCGCGCCCATCGGCGTGACCATCTTCAGGCCGCCCGCGAACGGCGTACCGCGCGGCGCGGTGTGGCACGCAACGCAGTCGCCGGCTTTCGCGAGATAGGCGCCGCGCGCGACGAGCGCGCTGTCGGTCGGTGCCGTTTCCGCGGCATGCGCGATCGTGCCGGCCAGCAGCACGGACAATGCAAGCAGCGATGCGCTGAGCGTGTTCAGGGTGAGGTTTCGCATGGTCGTCCCCTCCCTCAAGCCGTCTTCAGCTGGTTGCCGACCGGCAGCTTGCGCAGCCGCGTGCCGGTCGCCGCGAAGATCGCGTTCGACAGCGCCGCCGCCGTCGCCGCCGTGCCCGGCTCGCCGATCCCGCCCGGCGCTTCGCCGCTCTTGACCAGATGGACCTCGATCGGCGGCGTCTCGTTGATCCGCATCATCCGGTAGTCGGTAAAGTTGCTCTGCATCACGCGGCCGTCCTCGATCGTGATCTCGCCGTACAGCGCGCCCGTGATCCCGAAGATGATGCCGCCCTGCACCTGCGCCTCGATCGTGTTCGGATTGACGACCATCCCGCAATCGACCGCGCACACGGCGCGCTTGACCTGCACCTCGCCGCCGTCCACCGCGACGTCGATGACGATCGAGAAGAAGCTGCCGAACGCGTGCATCACCGACACGCCCCGCCCCTGCCCCTTCGGCAACGACGCGCCCCAGCCGGCCGCCTTCGTCGCGACGTCGAGCACGTTGCGTGCGCGCGGCGTCTTGTCGAGCAGCGCGCGGCGATATTGCACGGGGTCGGTCTTGGTCTGCGCGGCGAGTTCGTCGATGAAGCTCTCGACGACGAACGTGCCCCGGGTCGGCCCGACGCCGCGCCAGAACGCGGTCGGCACGTGGCGCGGCTCCTGGCGCACGTAGTCGACGAGCTGGTTCGGCAGGTCGTACGGAAGTTCGGCCGCGACCTCGACCGCGTCGGGATCGACGCCGTTCTGGAATGCGGGCGGCGCGAAGCGTGCCATGATCGACGAACCGACGATCCGGTGCTGCCATGCGACGGGCTTGCCGTTCGCGTCGAGGCCGGCCGAAATCTTGTCGTAGTAGCACGGCCGGTACATGTCGTGCTGAACGTCTTCCTCGCGTGTCCAGATCACCTTCACCGGCGCGTTGACCTGCTTGCCGACCTTCACGGCCTGGCCGATCATGTCGGTCTCGAGCCGACGCCCGAAGCCGCCGCCGAGCAGATGGTTGTGCACGACGATCTTGTCGGGCGACAGGCCCGTGAGTTGCTGCGCGGTGTCAACCGCGCGCGTCGGCACCTGCGTGCCGACCCAGATCTCGCAGCCGTCGCCGCGCACATGCACCGTGCAGTTCACCGGCTCCATCGTCGCGTGCGCGAGCAACGGCTGTTCGTAGACGGCGTCGACGCGCGTCTTCGCGTTCGCGAATGCCTTGCCGACGTCCCCTTCCTTGCGTGCGACCGCGCCCTTGCCGTTCGCCGCCGCCTGCGCGAGATCCGCGAACAGATCCTTGGTCGACACCTTCGCGCCCGCGCCCTCGTTCCACTTCACGACGAGTGCCGATGCGCCGCGCTTCGCGGCCCACGTGTGATCGCCGACCACCGCGACCGCGTTGTCGACGCGCACGACCTGGCGCACGCCGGGAATCTTTTTCGCGGCCGTATCGTCGACGCTCGCGACCGTGCCGCCGAATACCGGGCTGTTCACGATCACCGCGTACAGCATGCCCGGCAGGCGCACGTCGAGCCCGAACTGCGCGGTGCCGTCGACCTTCTCCGGCGAGTCGAGGCGCTTCGCGGGCGTGCCGATCAGCTTGAAATCCTCGGGCTTCTTCAGGACGACGTCCTTCGGCACCGGCAGTTTCGCCGCGGCGTCGGCCAACTGGCCGTACGATGCGCGCCGGCCGCTGGGCGGATGCTGTACTTCGCCGTTCGCCGCGCGGCAGGTGGCCGGATCGACGTTCCATTGTTTCGCGGCCGCCGAGACCAGCAGCGTACGCGCGGTGGCGCCCGCGCGGCGCATCGGTTCCCACGCGTAGCGCACCGACGTCGAGCCGCCGGTGAGCTGGCCGCCGAGCAGCGGATCCATGAACAGTTTCTCGTTCGGCGGCGCGTGGTCGAGCGTCACGTTCGACAGCGGCACTTCGAGCTCCTCGGCGATCAGCATCGGCAGCGCCGTATAGACACCCTGCCCCATCTCGACTTTCGGCATCACCAGCGTGACCTTGCCGGCACGGTCGATCTGCACGAACGCGTTCGGCGCGAACACGCCGGGCTGCGCCGGTTCGGCCGCGTCACCGCCGATCACCGAGCGCCGCGCATCGTCGCCCGCCGCCGGCAGGCTGAAGCCGAGCAGCAATCCGCCGCCGGCCGCCGCGCCAAGCGACATGCCGAGTTTGAGGAACGAACGGCGCGACACGCCCGCGCCGGCCCGACCTGCTTCGATCAATCCTCGCGACATGTCAGGCCTCCTTCGCGGCTTGCTTCACGGCCGCGCGAATCCGGTTGTACGTGCCGCAGCGGCAGATATTGCCGGCCATCGCCGCGTCGATGTCGGCGTCGCTCGGGTTGGGGTTCGACGCGATCAGCGCGGTGGCCGCCATCACCTGCCCCGACTGGCAGTAGCCGCACTGGACGACGTCGAGCTCGCGCCATGCCTGCTGGACCTTGTGGCCGGCCGGCGTCGCGCCGACGGCTTCGATCGTCGTGATCTTGCGGCCCGCGACGGCCGCGACCGGCAGGACGCACGAACGCGCGGCGACGCCGTCGAGATGCACGGTGCACGCGCCGCATTGCGCGATTCCGCAGCCGAACTTGGTGCCGGTCAGACCGACGACGTCGCGCAGTACCCAGAGCAAGGGCATGTCGTCGGGGGCGTCGACCGTGCGGGTTTCGCCGTTGATGTTGAGGGTGACCATTCAGCCTCCGGGCCGGTGTATTGGGGAAGCGGCGCGAACGACGTTGCGCCGTGTTTTCTTCATGTCCGCTGCGTGGTGCGCAACGGATGCCGCGCGGCCCTGATGGGGGCGAGCCGCGTGGGGGTACTGCATCGTTACTCGGCCACGTCGATGCCCGACAGCACCTTGATGACCGGCGGCGCCGTGAACCAGTCGGCCGACTTCACACGGAATTCGCCGAAATACGGGCTCGCGAGGTGCGCGTCGAACGCGGCCTGGTCGTCGTAGATCTCGTACAGGTGCAGGTTCGGCGAGCCGTCCTGTTCGCGGAACAGGTCGTAGCGCCGGTTGCCCGGTTCGGTACGCGTCTTCGCGACCATGCTGCGCAGTTCGGCCTCGGCGGCCTGCGCATGTTCGGGTTTCACGAACAGCGAAGCGATTACGTGAAGCGCCATGTCGTCACTCCTTTGGAAACGGAATCGAGCATGCCACAAGCTGGCGGCGCGCGACGCCAGCGTGCAACGCATGCGGGTGGTCGTACCGCGAGATCAAGCCAGTTCGTCCGGGCCGACGCGCACGACGACCTTGCCGAAATTCTTGCCGGCAAGCAAGCCGATCAGGGCTTCCGGTGCGTCGGCAAGCTCGGGAACGACGTCCTCGCGCGTCTTCACCTTGCCCTGCGCGACCCACTCGCTCATGTCCTTCAGGAATGGCGCATAGCCGGTCGCATAGTGATCGAGGATGATGAAACCCTGCATCCGGATGCGCTTGCGCAGGATCGTGCCCATCAGCGCCGGCACGCGATCGCGGCCGGTCGACACGGCCTTGTCGTCGTATGCCGTGTCGTTGTAATGCGCAATGATCCCGCAGACGGGCACGCGCGCATGGTCGTTCAGCAGCGGCCAGACCGCGTCGAACACCGCGCCGCCCACGTTCTCGAAATAGACGTCGATGCCGTTCGGGCACGCGTCCTTCAGCTTCGCGGCGAATGCCGGATCGCGATGGTCGACGCATGCGTCGAAGCCGAGCGTGCCGGTCACGTACGCGCACTTGTCGGCGCCGCCCGCGACGCCGACCACGCGGCAGCCCTTCAGCTTCGCGATCTGGCCGACCACTGCGCCGACCGCGCCGCTCGCTGCCGCGACGACCACCGTCTCGCCGGCTTTCGGCTCGCCGATCTTCAGCAACCCCGTGTACGCGGTGAAGCCCGGCATGCCGAGCACGCCGAGGGCAAACGACGGATGCGCGAAATCGCGGCCGAGCGGGATCAGGTCGCGTCCGTCCGACAGCGCGTAGTCCTGCCAGCCGGCTCCGGCGACGACGAGATCGCCTTCGCGGAAGGCAGGCAGGTTCGACGTTACGACTTGGCTGACCGTGCCGCCGACCATCGGCTGGCCGAGCTCGGCAGGCGGCGCGTAGGACGGCGTGTCGTTCATCCGGCCGCGCATGTACGGATCGAGCGACAACCAGATCGTGCGCAGCAGCACCTGGCCGGCGCCCGGCGTCGGCACGTCGCCGGTTTCGGCGCGGAAGTTGTCCGGTGTCGGGGCGCCGACCGGGCGCGAATTCAGGATGATCTGGCGGTTTGTGGTCTTGCTTTGCGGCATGTGGGCCTCCGTCGACAGGAATGAAGGTGCTTCGTGAGCACGATCGGATCAGGGGTGGATCAGCAGAAGATGCGCGCCGGCGTTCACGCCGGCGTGGGCGCACACGGGCGGTTGGGACAATCGGGACAGCGTAACGCGGCGTGAAGCATTCGTCATGCGGATTTGAGTAGACCAGTCGTCTAGAATCAGGGCAAAAACAAGGCGCGCGGAAGCGCGCCCGGCTTACGACGGCGCACCGCCCTGCGCGGCCGGCGGCAGGTTCAGCATGCGCCGCGTTTCGACCATCGCTCTTTCGAGCGGCTGGCGGTTGCGGTGAATCTTTTCCAGCAGCGTCGCGCCCAGCCACAGCTCGTACAGGATCGCGGCCGTGTACGCCGGATCGTCGACCGCGCGCAGCGAGCCGTCGGCCAGCCCGGCCTCGATGCCGCCCGCGAGCCGTTCGATGATCTGGCTCGTGCCGCGTCGCAGCACCGCACGCATCGCCTCCGACAGGTCCGACACTTCCGCGCCGAGTTTCACCGCAAGGCACTTGCCTTCCGGATCGTCCGCGCACCGCGTGTGCAGCCAGTTGCCCCAGTACGTCATCAGGCGCTCGGCGCCGGTGCCGGCCTGCTGCTTGAGCAGGTTGTCGAGATGCGCGAGATAGCCTTCGAAATACGATTCGAGCAGCGCTTCGCCGAATGCCTCTTTCGAGCCGAAGTAATGGTAGAACGAGCCCTTCGGGATGCCCGCCGCAGCGAGAATCTCGTTCAGACCGACCGCCGAAAACCCCTTGTGGAGCATGATCGGCTTCGCGATATTCAGGATGTGCTGGCGAACTTCCGCGCCTGAAGATGCATTCATGATGGCGTATGGTAGCAACGATTAGACCGGTCGTCTAGCGACGTCGAACCGGCATGTTGAGCGGCACTTTACCCGATCCCCGGCGCGCGCCCAATGCCCGGCGGCGTTCCCCCCCGCCACGGCGTGCGCGGCGTCACACGGGCGACTCGGTTTCGTCGCAGGCGTTTCATCGATCTCCCGCTTAAATACGCGCGGCGCAAGTGCCGGCGGTGGCCCAACAGCAGCCGGCATTGCACACGTGTGCAATGCGCCGGACCGTCGTTGCCTCCTCTCGAACCCGTGACCAGGAACGCCCCATGACCGCCTCGAAACCCGCTCGCCCGCCCGCGCCGAACCGCCGGCGCTTCATCCAGCGCGGCGCCGCGCTGACCCTGTCGCCGCTCGTCGGCACGCTGGCCGCTTGCGGCGGCGACGGCAACACGACATCCGCGTCGTCGTTGGCCGCGACCGGCGGCGCGAATCCGGCCGCGCGCAGCTACGGCATCGCCGACCGCTCGATCACGATCAACGTCACCAATGCGATCCCGTCGACGTCGCTCGCGTTCGGCAATGCGGCGAGCCAGAGCGGCTCGGCGCCGCAGGCATCGCAAGCGTTGGTCGCAACCGGGCAATCGACGGCCGCCCGCGCATCGAACAGCTGGGGCGATTGCACGGGGTCGTTCAGCCTCGCCGGCGGCGACGCGTCGTTCGCGATTGCTTATACGCATCCGTTCGGCTCGCAGCCGACCACCGTAGGCGTCACGCCGTCGGCCGGCTACGTGTCGGGCGCCGACGCCGCGACGTTTCCCGGCCACGACTCGGTCGCGAATCTCACCTTGTATCGGGGCGTCGCGACCGCGAACGGCGCATGGGTCGTCCCGCTCGCGCAACTCGCGACGCCGCCGTCCAACAACTGCCAGGATTTCGCGAACAGCATGTTCGGCAGCAGCGTGCGCACAGCCGCGGCCATCCAGTCTGCGTACCAGGGCACCGGGCCGCTCGGCTATGTGCCGCCTGCCGACTTCACCGGCGGCCAGCTCGCGGGCTTCGTCGCGCAATGGGTGCAGCGCTGGCAGAAAGGCGCGTCGTACACCGTGCTGCCCGGCGCCGATGCACAGCTCGTCGATGCGCTGAAGCAGTACGTGTCGAGCGCATCGAACGCCGGCCCGCTGACGATGTGGGTGCCGCAGATCGCGTGGCAGGCCGGCACGGATCCGGCGGTTTTCTCGCTGACGGGCTATCGCGCGTTTCCGTTCGTCGACGCGCAGGGCAACTGGGTCGCGGCGACGTTGTCCGCGTTCCTGACACTGCTGGCGGCCGGTTCGCACCTCGTCGCGATCAGTGCGACGAGCGATCTGCCGGCGGGCGTCACGATGCAGGCGTTCGACAGCTTCATGGGCGCGAGCGGGCTGACGACGTCGACGGATATCGGCAATTCGCACTATGCGTCGGTCGTGAACACGACGGGCCGTTACTACCTGAGCGTCGGCAACGATTTCGCGCCGGTGAACTGCGGGCTGATCCTGTCGTTCCTGTACGGGCGCACCGTGAACAACCTGCTCGCGGGTGCCGGTACGTACAACACGTTCATCCAGCTCGAAGGATGGCAGGCCGGCGGCTCGCGTCACAACGCCGACTACGCGACGTATCAGCAGACGCTGTGGAACATCTCGACGTACGGCGCGTCCGCGTACAGCGAGAAGCGCGCGACGTCGATCTTCCTCGCGCCGGCCGGCTGGACGCCGCAGGTCTACCAGACGACGCGGATGATGCCGTACGTCGGCGCCTATGCGCAGTCGAACGGTACGCCGCAGGGCTGGCTGAATACGTCGCTCGTGACGATTCCTGCCGATGCGCCGCCGTTGCCGTCTCGGTATGTGACGAGTTGAGCGGAGTCGGGAGCGAGCTGTTTCGCGTTCGAATGCGTTGCGTTGCGTCGGGGCGGCTGCCGGCCGGCGCTCGAGGCGTGCGTCGACATCGGTCGGCACATGCTTGCGGATAGGCGGTCAACCCGCCGCTTCGCCGGTGCGCTTTCTCGTGCGGGCCTTCCGCTCTTCCCGCTGCGCGGCAGGTGCCGTCTTGACGCCGCGCAGCGGCGCCCGGCGGGCGAGTACCGCCATCTCGCGCCGCAACGTATCCAGTTCCTTGACGCGTGCCGCATCGGTCGCCTGCGCGCCGTCGAGTTGCCCCTGAAGCACGCCGCAACGATGCAGCGCGTCGCCGAGTTGCGTCTGCAGGTCGGCGATGTCCTTTCGGTGCCGCGCATCGCGTTGCTCCATGCGCGATGCGGTCGCGTCGAGTTCCTTTTGCAATCGCGCGGCCGCGAGCCGCTCGCGATCGATCTCCTGAAGCGCCCGTTTTTCCGACGCGCGCAGGCGTTCCTCGGCGCGGCCCGCGTCGTCGCGCAACCGGTCGAGCTGGGTCGTGAAATCCGCACGTGCCTGCGCGAGTGCGCGGTCGGCTTCCGTGTTGTCGGCCTTCAGGCGTTCGATATCCGCTTGCAGCGCTTGCCGCGAGGCTTCGTCGGCCGCCCTCGCCTGCTCCAGTTCCTGAATGCGTACCTGCGCAGCCAGCAACGCAGCCGTGCGTTGCTCCAGCGCGGTTTCGGTGCGGGCCAGCTCGGCCTGCCGCGTCGTGACCTCCGCTTTCGCCGCGGCGCGCTCTGCTTCGACTTCCGCGCGCAGCGCATCGAGCGCGGCAGCGGCATCGGTGCTCGACCGGCTCCAGAGTGCGGCGACCAGCTCGCCGGCTGCCGCCTGCAGATCGGCCGGCAAATCGGGATGCTCGATGCGCACGCGGCTCTTCTCCCGCAGCTCGGCCCAGAACTCGCCGAGGACGGCCGTCGGCGTGCTCATGCTGCCCTTGCGGACGAGCTGATACAGGCGGTTTGCCGTAGGCGTGATGCCGAAGCGGAAGAACAGCAGCGCGCAGGCTTCGCGGTAGAGCTCGCGGGTTTTCGGGAAGTCGGCCTTGAGGCGCTCGATTTCGGCGGTCAGGCGTGGTTCGTCGGCAGCGAGGTCGGACATGGCGGTGTTCGTCGGGAATTTTGTAAAAAATATAACGTAAACCGTTAAATATCCAATCAATTACGGACTTTAATTTGACATTATTTCTATAATGTTGAATTCAATTGGCGTCGCTCTCCTGTTCGATATCGCGGCACATGATCGACTGCCCCGCTTTCGCCTTGCCCAGGCTGCATGGCAAACACGCTGCTACAGCTGCGCTGGAAAGCCGGCCGCCCTGCCTTGCGGTGTCAACTGAAAAACCGAAGATCGCGGAACCCGGCCGATGCACGCGCAGTGCAGACCGGTGATGCCGCATCGACTGTCATGGATCTGCCACCGTCGACCGGTAGCGTTCGGGGCTGACCCACGCTATCGACAGACGAATCCGCCATGCAGCGCACGTCTCGCGCCACGCCCCACCTTTATGCGGCCACGTCGCGCGCCCTCGCCGTCAGCCTCGCGATCAACCTGATGCTGCTCGCCGCCGAGACGGCCGCGGCGTGGTCCGCGCATTCGTCGGGGCTGCTCGCGGATGTCGCGCATGCCGCGATCGACCTCGCGGCCGATGCGCTGATCCTCGTCGCATGCCGGCTCGACGCACGCCTGCCGCCGGAGCGGCGTCCGACCTACGAACCGCTCGCGCTCGCGGGCCTCGGCGCGCTGCTCGTCGCGACCGGCGCGCAGATGATCTGGCAGGCGATGAACCGGTTCGATGCGCCGCCCGTCGTGCAGCCGGGTGCGGCGACGCTCGCGCTCGTTGCCGTCACGCTCGTCGGCAAGGCCGCGTTGTCGCACTGGATGCTGCGCAAGGCGCGCGAGACCGGTTCCGCGCTGCTCGAGGCAACCGGCTGGCATGTGCGTACCGATGCGCTGTCGTCGTTGCTGGCGGCGCTCGCGATGAGCGCGGCGCTGGTCGGCTTCGCCCGCCTTGACGACGTGGCCGCGCTCGCGATCGGCGCGCTCGTGATCCGCACGGGCGCCGGGTTCGTCCGGCGCGGCTGCGCGCAATGGCCGGCGCTCGCCGGGTGGGCGAATCGATCGACGCGCGGATCGTGAACGCGGCGGGGTGAACGTCCGATACATGCCCTCGGCGGCACGGCATGAAGAAGAGGCTCGCACGGTGCGAGCCTCTTTTGCAGAAGGCCGTCGCCACCGCGCAATTCACGACCCCTCGCCCGATGCCGATAGCCCGGCCACTTCCCCGAGCGGCACCGCACTTCCGAGCGGAATCCGCATGAGCGTTGCCTGCCGCGTGACACCCGCCTTCGAAAAGATCGCGCGCGGGTGCGTGCGCGCCGTGTGCTCCGGCGCCTGACCGCTCAGCCGGCGGCGCGCGCGCGGGCGAGCGCCGCGAGGTTTCCTTCGCCGAACCCGTGGTGCCCCTGGCGCTGCACGATCTCGAAGAAAATCTCGCCGGGCCGGCGCTTCACGAAGGTCTGGAAGAACAGCTTCGGCACGCCGTCGCTGCCGATCTCGCCGTCGACCAGCACCGCACGGCGGCGCAGCGCATCGAGATCGACGCCGTGCCCCGGCAGCCGCGCATCGACGTCGTCGTAATAGCGCGCGGGCGGCTCGATGAATTCGACGCCGTTCGCACGCAGCGCATCGACGCACGACAGGATGTCGTCGGTGGCCAGCGCGACGTGCTGCACGCCCTCACCCGGATGATCGGGCAGATACGCGTGCATCAGCTCGGTGCGCCGCGTGCCTTCCTCGTAGACCGGAATCCGCACCGCGCCGCACGGCGACACCATCACACGCGATTCCTCGGACACATGCCAGTGGGCATCGATTTCGTGGATCTCGCGAAAATGCAGCAGGTCATGGTAGAAATCCAGCCACTCCCGCATGCGCCCGGCGCCGACGGTTTGCGTGAAGTGGTCGACCTGCTGCAGGCCGACGCCGACGCAGTCGAGATCGGTGTGCGCGGTGGCGATGTCGATCGGCCGGAAATCGATGTCGAAGATCGAGATGTCGCCGACGCCGCCGCGCTGGCCGCCCCGCCCGCGCCAGCGGTCGACGAAATACAGGTGCGAATCGCCGATGCCCTGGATCGCCGGGATCTTCAGCTCGCCCACGCCGACCTTTTCACCCTCGAACGCCCACGCGCCGAGCTCGATCGCGCGTTCGAACGCGCGCCGGGCGCTCGCCACCCGCAACCCGATCGCGCAGACGCCCATCCCGTATTCCTCCGCATAGCGCGCGGCGAACGAATCGGGCTCGGCATTGATCAGGAAGTGCATCTGCCCCTGCCGGTACAGCGTGACGTTCTTGCTGACGTGGCGTGCAATCGCCTTGAACCCGAGCTGCTCGAAGCGCTGCGCGAGCGCCTCCGGCACGGGCGCAGCGAATTCGACGAATTCGAGGCCGGCCATTCCGAGCGGATTGGCGGCCGGATCGGCAACGGGCGGCGTATCGCTGGGCAGGGGGTGGGAATTGCCGGGCATTCCAGTCTCCGGGGGCATGCGGTCGATGGGGATGGCGCCCGTCGCGTGCGGCGTGCGCGGCTGATGGTGGACCACGCATCCGCGCCGAACGGGCGAATTGTCGATGCTGCAGATTTTAACCAGATCGTTCACGACGGCACACCCTGGCCGAACGGGATATCGTCACGACGCCTAGTGCAAACCCGAAAAGCGTTCGATAATCGCACGAATTTGAACGATAATCGCGCATTTCGTCCGTTTGGCCAATTGCCGCCATGCGGCGCGCACCCTATTCTCCGTTCACCCATCGACTTCAATGCAGCATTGAACGCGGCGCCGCCACGATTCCACGATGCGCCGTGCCAGGAGACACCGCCATGACCCCAACCTTCGACACCCTCGACGCCGCGGCCGGCGCCCGAGCCCGCAACCAGGCCCGCAAGGCCGCGATCGGCAGCTTCGTCGGCGCCGTCGTCGACTGGTACGACTTCCTGCTGTACGGGATCGTCGCCGCGCTGGTATTCAATTCCGAGTTCTTCCCGAAAGTCAGTCCGACGATGGGCACGCTCGCGGCGTTTGCGACGTTCGGCGTCGGCTTCCTGTTCCGGCCGCTCGGCGGCGTCGTGTTCGGTCACTACGGCGACCGGCTCGGGCGCAAGCGGATGCTGGTGCTGACCGTGATGCTGATGGGGCTGTCGACGGTCGCGATCGGCCTGCTGCCGACATTCGCGACGATCGGCTGGTGGGCGCCCGTGCTGCTGGTGCTGATGCGCGCGATCCAGGGTTTCGCGGTCGGCGGCGAATGGGGTGGCGCGGCGCTGATGGCCGTCGAGAGCGCGCCCAAGCAAAAGAAGGCGTTCTACAGCAGCGGCGTGCAGGTCGGCTACGGTGTCGGCCTCGTGCTGGCAACGGGCATCGTGTCGATCCTGAGTCATACGCTCGGCGAGGCCGCGTTCAAGTCGTGGGGCTGGCGCCTGCCGTTCGTGTTCAGCATCGTGCTGGTGCTGATCGGGCTGTGGGTCCGCAAGAACATGGACGAGTCGCAGGAGTTCGTCGAGAAGGTCGAGCACGGCAATCGCAAGCTTCGCCTGCCGGTGCTGGAAGCACTGACGCGCCATCCGAAGGCGTTCCTGCTGATCATCGCGCTGCGGCTCGCCGAACTGTTCACGATGTATATCGTCACCGCGTTCGCGCTCAGCTATTCGACGACGAACCTCGGCATGTCGCGCGACCTGTTCCTGAACATCGGCCTGCTGGTCGGCGCGGTGAGCTGCGTGACGATCCCGTGCTTCGCGTGGCTGGCGGACCGTTACGGCCTGCGCCGGATCTACCTGATCGGCGCGCTGATCGGGCTCGCGTCCGCGGTGCCGTTCTTCGTCGCGCTGGAGGCGCGGTCGATCGCCTGGATCGTGATCTTCTCGATCCTGTTGGCGAACGCCGCGCACGACATGGTCGTAAGCGTCCAGCAGCCGCTGTTCACCGAGTTGTTCGGCGCCGAGTACCGCTATAGCGGCGCGGGTGTCGGCTACCAGTTCGCGAGCGTCGTCGGCGGCGGGTTCACGCCGTTCATCGCGGTCGGCCTCGTCAGCCTGGCCGGCGGTTCGTGGCACCTGGTCGCAGGCTATCTCGCGGTGGGCTGCCTGATCTCGCTGGTGGTCGCCGCGCGAATGCGCGCGGCGGGGTGAGGGAATGAGTGCGTGGCCGGCCCGACTCGCTGCCGGCCATTTTTCGTGCGTCGGCGGGCAATCGACCGCCGTATCGCGGGCCAACGTCAAACACCGTCAATCGCGCGCCCGATTCCCCCTTTTCCCCTCTGAACATTCCACGCCACCGGCCGACCAATGGCATCATATGGGCCTACGTCAGTCACCGATACGCCCCCATATCATGTCGAATCTCATCGTCCACGGCGGCACTCCGCTGCGCGGGGACATCAAGCCGTCCGCGAACAAGAACGCCGTCCTGCCGATTCTGTGCGCCACCCTGTTGACCGATCAGCCGTTGCGCCTCGTCGGCGTGCCGGACATCACCGACGTGCGCAAGATCCTCGACATCTTCCGCACGCTCGGCAGCGACGTGTCGGTCGACTTCACGACCGGCCTGCTCGAACTCCACCATCGCAACACCAGGTTCGATCCGGCCGTCCACCGGCTGCCCGAGGCGATGCGCTCGTCGATCATGCTGATTCCGCCGCTGCTCGCGCGCTTCGGCGTCGCGCGCCTCGAGAACGACGTGAAGGGCTGCACGCTCGGCGTGCGCGAGATCGACCCGCACGTCGAGGTATTCGAGCGCTTCGGCGCGCACATCGAGCGCACGCCCGATTCGCTGATCGTTCGCACCGACGGCCCGCTGACGGCCAACGATCACTGGTTCGACTACGCGTCGGTGACGACCACCGAGAACTTCGCGCTGTGCGCGACGGCCGCGAGCGGCACGTCGACGCTGATGAACGCGGCGTCCGAGCCGCACGTGCAGGAGTTCTGCCAGTTCCTCGCGATGATCGGCGTCACGATCGAGGGCATCGGCACGTCGCGGCTGTGCGTGACGGGCGGCGGCAAGCTCGGCGGCGGCGAGTTCCGCTTCGCCGAGGATTTCCACGAGATCGCGACGTTCCTCGCGCTCGGCGCGATCACCGGCGGCGACATCACGGTGCGCAACTCGTCGCCCGAGCATTTCCCGCTGATCGATCGCACGTTCGCGAAGTTCGGCGTCAACGTCACGCACCGCGACGGCTGGTCGCGCGCGGAACGCGACGGCCCGCTGCGCGTGCGCCGGCCGTTCACGCAGAACATCCTGACCAAGGTCGAAGCCGCGCCGTGGCCGTACCTGCCGGTCGACCTGCTGCCGATCTTCATCGCACTCGGCGTGCGGGCGGAAGGCAGCGCGATGTTCTGGAACAAGGTCTACGACGGCGCGCTCGGCTGGTCCGGCGAGTTGTCGAAGTTCGGCGCGCACGTGCTGCTGTCGGATCCGCACCGGCTGATCACGTTCGGCGGGCTGCAACTGACGCCGGCACGCGTCGAGAGCCCGTACATCATCCGCGTCGCGATCGCGCTGCTGATGGTCGCCGCGAGCATCGAAGGCCGCTCGGAAATCATGAACGCGCTGCCGATTCGCCGCGCGCATCCGCATTTCGTCGAGAACCTGCGGTCGGTCGGCGCGAACGTCGAGTGGACAAGCAGCGAGTAACGCGCTGAAGCACGCGGCGCGCGCGATTCGGGCGCCGCGTTCACCTGGCGGCTTTGACCGGCCGCCGGCCTCTGCCAGGCCCCCTTCCCGCGTTACTCGCCGCCACTGCAATCGGCGTCGCCGGCGCCCATGTGGTCGAATCCATTGAGCATCACGGCCGTCGTGCCGCGTGCAGGGTTGCTCGGCCGCTTCGCGAGGCGTTCATCGAGCGCGGCCGACGGATACTGGACGCTCGTATCCATCACATTGCCCGGCTGGGACCGCAGTTCCGCCTCGGTCAGCTTGCTTCCCTCCGCACGCGGCAGCCCGAATGCCTTGCGCACCTCCGCTTCGTTCCACGTTCCCTTCAGCGTGACCGTGACCATTTGCAGGTTGCCATGCTCCCAGTCCAGGTCGACCTTCGTCGCGAGCGGATGCACGCTGGCCGCAAGCCGGTCGGGGAACGCCGGGCCTTCGTAGTACGCCTTCGTGTTCTTGCATGCGTCGCCCGCGTTCCGGTACTTCTTGAGCGCGCAATTGAAGCGTTTGTCGCGGTAACCGAACGTCGTTTCGACGTAGCAGCCGAATGCCGGCGACGCCATGCGGGGCCACGCACGGATGTCGACGGCCGGTTTGGAGAGGGTTGCGTCGCCAGTCGCGGGATTCGCCGCGGCAAGCAGCGGCACGGCCGCGGCGAGCGCGGCCAGGGCGGATTCTCGGATTTTCATTGTTCTGTTCCAGTCGGAGCGGCGATTCTAGCGCGGCTTCGCCAGCCCGGTCGATCTGCGCGATAATCGCCCAATTATGCGCGCTCACCGCGCACACGCGTTCCGCCATCCACCGATGAAAAAGCCCGAGCTCGACCGACGTGACTGGATAGCCGGCCTCGAAAAAGGCCTGATGATCCTCGAAGCCTTCGACAGCCAGCACGCACGCATGACGCCCACGCAGGCCGCCGCCCGCACGGGCCTCACGCGCACGGCCGCGCGGCGCTACCTGCTGACGCTCGAATCGCTCGGCTACGTGTACACCGACGGCAAGCTGTACGGCCTCACGCCGCGCGTGCTGCGGGTCGGCTGGTCGTACTTTGATTCGGCGCGTCTGCCGCGCACGGTCCAGCCCTATCTGCAACAACTGAGCGCGTCGCTGAACGAATCGGCGTACGTCAGCGTGCTCGATGGCTGGGAACTGGTGTTCATCGCGCGCAATGGCGTGTCGCGGGTGATGACGACCGGCTTCGTGCTCGGCGCACGCGTGCCGGCGCCGCTGACGTCGCCGGGGGTCGTGCTGCTCGCCCATCACCCCGATCGCGAGGCCGTGCGCGCGTGGCTCGACGAAACCGAACTGCCGCCGTTCACGCCGCATACGATCACCAACAAGGCGCGGCTGCTCGAACAGGTGGACCATGCGCGCGACGCCGGTTTCGCGGCGATCGAGCAGCAATTGCAGGTCGGCGTGCGCGGGATCGCGGTGCCGCTGAAGAACCGTCACGGCGAAGTGGTCGCCGCACTGAGCACGAACATGCCGATCGGCGCGGAGACGGCCGACGCAGCCGTGCGGCGCGTGCTGCCGCACCTGCAGGAAGCCGCACTCGCGATGCTCAACGTGCTGTAGCGGCGGGCAGCCCCACCGGCTCCGTCATCCGATCCGCCACCATCGCGGCAGCAGGTCGCGTACTTCGCGCCTGCGATACCGGTCGTCGATCAGGTGCACGACACCTTCGTCGTGCTCGGTGCGGATCACGCGCCCGGCCGCCTGCACGACCTTCTGCAAGCCCGGATACAGGTACATGTAGTCGTAGCCGTTGCCGAAACGCGCCTCCATCGTGCGCCGCATCTGCTCGTTGATGTCGTTGACCTGCGGCAGCCCGAGCGTCGCGATGAACGCGCCGATCAGCCGCTCGCCGACCAGGTCCACGCCTTCCGAAAACGCCCCGCCCAGCACGGCGAAGCCGACGCCGCGCCCGCCCGCGTCGAAGCGCGCGAGAAACGCGTCGCGCTCGCTTTCGGCCATGCCGGGCGCCTGAGCCCATACGGGCACGTCGGGATGGCGCGTTTGCATCAGCGCGACCACGCGCCCGAGGTAGTCGAAGCTGCTGAGGAAACCGAGGTAGTTGCCGGGCCGCGTCGCGTATTGCGCGGCGATCAGGTCGGCGATCGGTTCGAGCGACCGGTCGCGATCGCGCCAGCGCGTCGACACGTGACTCGCGACGCGCACCGTCAGCTGCTCGGCGCGGAACGGCCCGTCGACGTCGAGCCAGCCGGTATCGCTCGGCAGCCCGAGCGTGTCGCGATAGAAATGGAACGGGCTCAGCGTGCCCGAGAACAGCACGGTCGCGCGTGCGGTGTCGTAGCGCGCGGCCAGAAAGCCGGCCGGAATCACGTTGCGCACGCACAGCGTCGACTGGACGCGGCGGCGCCGGCTCGCCGAGGCGACGCCATCGAGCGCCGGCTGGCGCGGCATCGGTTCGCCATGCAGCGTCGCGTCGAAGATCGATGCGCTGTCGAACGCTTCGGCGAGTACGCCGAACTGGATCGCGTCGAAATGAAATCGCAGCAGCGCATCGCCGTTCGCGCGCGGCGCGTCGGTCAGGTGTTCGCCGATCGCCGCGACGAGGTTCTGCACGGCCGACACGATCGGGCCCGGCACGTCCGGATACGCGGCATAACGCTCGGTCTGCGCGCGATTGACCGTGCCCCAGGCACGAGCGAGCCGGTCGAACGCCTTGCGCAGCGCCGCCGGCGCAGCTTCGCGGGCGGCCGCGAACGCGAACGGATCGAGCGACGCGCTGTACATCCTGCGCGCGCGGTCGAGCAGGTTGTGCGCTTCGTCGACGAGCACGCCGACGCGCCACTGGTTCTGCTGCGCGAGCGTATGCAGCATCGCGCTGCCGTCGTAGTAGTAGTTGTAGTCGCCGATCACCATGTCCGACCAGCGCGCGAGTTCCTGCGACAGGTAGTACGGACAGACGTCGTGAGCCCGCGCGGCCGTGCGCACGGTATCGCGATCGAGCAGCCCGGCCTCGATCGCCGCATCGCGCGCGGCCGGCAGCCGGTCGTAGAAGCCTTTCGCGAGCGGGCACGATTCGCCATGGCACGCGCTGTCCGGATGCTCGCACGCCTTGTCGCGCGCGACGAGTTCCAGCACGCGCAGCGGCAGCGCGCGCGTGCCGGCGCCGAGCGTCGTCGCCGCTTCGAGCGCGAGCGCCCGGCCGGGCGTTTTCGCGGTCAGGAAGAATACGTGGTCGAGTTCGCCCTCGCCGCACGCCTTCAGCAGGGGAAACACGGTGCCGAGCGTCTTGCCGATGCCGGTCGGCGCCTGCGCCATCAGGCAGCGCGCGTCGCGCGCCGCGCGATAGACCGAGACCGCCAGCTCGCGCTGGCCGCTGCGGAACTGCCCGTGCGGAAATGCCAGCGCACGCAGCGCCGCGTCGCGTGCGGCACGATGAGCCGTTTCGCGCTCGGCCCAGCCGACGAAGCATGCACATTGCTCGGCGAAGAACGTGGCGAGCGTGCCGGCATCGAGCGTCTCGGTCAGCACGGTCTCGCGCTCGGACACGATGTCGAAATACACGAGCGCGACGTCGATTTCCTTCAGGCCGCGCGCGTCGCACATCAGGTGCGCATAGACCTTCGCCTGCGCCCAGTGCAGCGTGCGGTGGTTGGCCGGCATCGCGTCTAAGCTGCCGCGATAGGTCTTGATTTCCTCGATGCGGTTCGCCACGGGATCGTAGCCGTCCGCGCGGCCGCGCACGGTGAGCGTGCCCCACGTGCCCGTCAGCGCGATCTCGGTTTCGTAGCGCGCGCCGCGCTTCGACGTGACCGCGCCGTGACCGGCGATGCCTTCGAGCGCGGTCGGCGCGGGCGTGAAGCGCAGGTCGAGATCGCCGCGCCGCGCGGTGAACTCGCACATCGCACGCACCGCGACGACGTAGCTCATGCGGACAGCCCCGCCGCTTCCGCGCGCGCCACGCCCTCGCCGGCCCATGCCACGTCGACGACGCGCACCGGCATGCCGTGCGCGACGCAGTAGGCGAGCCAGCGCGTCTGGTTGTCCTGCAACCGGTCGCCGGGGCCTTTCACCTCGATCAGCTCGTAACGGCGCTCATCGGGCCAGAAGCGGACCAGATCGGGCAGCCCCGAGCGGTTGCTGCGGATATCCGCGAGCAGGCGCGTGAACCACAGCCGCAGGTGCTCGGGCGGCAGGCACGCGAGCGCCTCTTCGAGCAGCGCGTCGGTCAGCACGCCCCAGAATACGAACGGCGACTGCAACCCTGCCTTCGCCGCGAAATGCCGGCGGATCGTGTCACGGTACGCGCCCGAATCGAGCTGCGCGAAACAGGCGTCGAATGCGTCCGCCCGGCGCACGGCGAAATCGGGCGCGTGCAGGTCGGCCGGGCCGCGCTGGAACGGGTGGAAGAACGCACCGGGCACGGCCGCGAACACGGGCTCCCAGCACAGCAGGCCGAACAGCGAATTGATCAGCGTGTTTTCGACGTAATGGACCGGCGCCGCCGGCTGCGCGAGATGATCGCGCACCGCGAATTCGACGCTGACGAACGCGTCGGGACGCGCGAGCACGAGCGTCTCGCGCGGCACGTCGGCCGCGGCTGCCGCACGTTCGACGCGCTGGCCGGCGCGGCGCAGCAGACGCGGCAGCATGCGCTCGACGCGCTGGCGTTCCTCGTCGCTCTCGAAGCGGCCGCGCGCATCGAGCGCCAGCGCGAGCGCGTCGGCGTCGCGCCCGCAGCGCTCGAGCACGCGGATGCGCCGGTGGCGGCTGCCGGGCCACGCGCTGCGTGCATACGCATCGAGCGCGGCGTCCCAGTCGGCCCGCCGCTCGCAGGTCTGCCCCAGCGCAAACAGCAGTTTCGCGCGACGCGTCGCGAGCCATGGCTGCGCGCAGCCGACCGCATCGATCGCGCGCGTCAGGTCGTCGAACGGCACGTCGTCGGGCCACGCATCGAGCGCGTCGCGGCACGTCTGAAGCGCGAGATACGCGTCGACGTCGCCGCGCTGCTGGAACGCGCGCGACGACGGCGCGATCGGCACGCTTTCGTACTGGAACACGCCGAGATCGGCGAGCACGAACTCGCTCCAGTCCTGATGGAGATTGCCGAAGAACATCAGCCGCAGCCGGTCGCACAATGCGCCGACCGTCACGCGCAGCACACGGTCGCCGGCCTGCGCGCACCACGCGTCGAGCGGCTGCGCGGTGTCGTCGTACGTGGCCCGCAGCCGTTCGAGCCATTCGGGCTTGCGCTCGCCCGCATGCGCCGCGAGCGACGGGAAGATGTGCAGCAGGTCGGCCTTGGTCGACAGCGCGAACAGCGCGTCGAGCGTGAGCGCGGGCGCCGGGTCGACCCAGCCGAGCGCGACGAGCGGCGCGGCCGCGTCGAGCGTGCAGCCGATTTCGTCGTACACGAGCTTGCTCGCGCGGAAGTCGGACCCGCTGCGCATCAGCATCCGCACGAGCAGCGCGCGCGACGGCTGCGGCAGCGTCGCGAACTGCCGGACGAACGTGTGCTCGTGCGCGTCGAACAGGTCGTCGTAACGCTCGCCGAGCCAGGCCAGCGCGCGTTCGAAATTGGTCAGGTAGTAAAACGCCGGGGGCGTCGGCGAAGCAGGCGTCACGGAGATCGATCACTGTACGTTTGTACAGGTCGGAATCATATCAAATGTGACGGCCGATGCCGCGTGCGGCATCGGCCCTCCGCGGCCCGGCGCGGTCAGAACTGGTAATTCACCGACATGTCGAACACGCCGTTGGTCGACTGCTGCGTGATCGGGCTGCGCGCCGCGCGGCCGACGAGCTGCTCGAGCGCGCCGTCCATCGTGACGAACCAGTGCTTGTTCACGAACCACACCATCGTCACGCCGACGCCGGCCGACTTGATCCCCGCGCCCGACGAATAGGCCGGCAGCCCGGAGCGCGCGGCGGCGCCCGGGTTCACGCCGAACCAGCTGTTCATGTAGCGCGAGTCGGCGAACGACACGGTCGGCCCCGCGAACCAGAAGAAATTCTCGTTGCTGCCCGGCATCGGCATGTACGCGGAGAAATCGCCGGTCCAGCCGTTCGAGCCGCCGATGCTGCGCCGGACATCCGCACGCAGCACGAGCGGGAAATCCTTCGAGATCACGTAATCGGCCGCCAGTTTCATCACGGGCGCCGCATTGATGTTGTCGAGGCCGTTCAGGTGGCCGAGATCGTCGGCCGAGCGGCGCCCGAGGTCATAGCCGACCGACAGGCTCACGCGCCAGTTCGGCCCGCGCAGCACGTTCGCGCCGAGGCCTTCGCCCGTCGACAGGAAAAACAGGTCGCGGTAGCGGATGTCGACGTTCGGGCCGCCCATCACGCGATAACGATCCGAGCCCGCGTAGCGGGGCTGCAGCGTCATCGCGGCGCCGAGGCTGACCTGCCAGGTCGGAATGTTCGGGTCGAACAGTTTCTGGAGCGGCACGCCCGCCGAGTATTGCCATTCGCCGAGCGGCGAAGGCGTCTGGGCCGACGCGTCGCGGGCGCCGGACGCGGCGAGCGCCGCGAATGCCGAAAGACCGGATACGAACCGGCGGGTGCCGGGTGACAGCAACAGGCGAGCAACTGTGGCCAAGGTGGTCTCCGTCGGTTGCGCGAAACGAACCTGGGGGAAAGCGCATCGCGCGTCGTCGGCGGCACCGGCCGGCAGCGTGCTGCGCGAACGTAGCGTGCGCTGAATTAACGGACATCCTACGCGACACGCGCGCAGACGCAAAGCGCCCGTTGTGCGCGGGCACTTTGCCGGATTCCGGCACGCGCCGGTGTTGGATGGCGGAATCAGAAACGCTCGACGTGATAGTCGCCGGCCAGCGCGGCCGGGCTGCGCGACGACATCATTCGCGAGAAGCCGTCGGCGAGCCGGCCGAGCGCCAGCTGTTTCTGGCTGGCGTCCCAGTGCGTATAAGCGTCGTACGCGGCATCGTCGAACGACACGGTGACGGCGGCCGGGCGGCCGCTGGCGCGAAAGCCGATCTGCAGCACGCCGCCCGGCAGTTCCTCGATGTGATAGCGCAGCGAACGCGATTCGAAATAGCGGCCCAGCACCTGAGCGATCGCGCGCTTGTCGGGTGATTGCACGTGAATGTCCATGACGGTCCTCCTTTTCAGTGTTCGCGCGGCCGGTTGTGGCGCCCCGCTTCCGCCCGGCATCCGCATCGGCGGCGGGTTCGACGGCGGGTCGCCCTGCGGCAGCCCGTCGGGCACGGGCGGGTCGACCGGATCGTCGGGTCCGGGCGGTACCGGATGCGGGTCGACGTCGGGGGTCGTCGGTTCGGGGCGGTGCAGCGTGGATGGCGTCTTCATGTTTCTCCTGCGCGACGGCGCGCGCCTCTCGATGGCGCCGCGAGCGCGCGCAAGCGGCGTGCCCGCTCTTACCCGTCATGCATGCGGCCGCTCAGTCGTCATAGGCCGCCATCACCAGCCACATCATGCGCCCCTCCGCGTTCAGCCGAACCGCGAGCGCGAACGGATCGGACGGCGCGCAATGCGCGACGAGCGCCCGCTGCGCACGCTCGGGGCCGTCGTAGACGGTGTCGTTCAGTTCGCGTACCTCGTCCTTGCCGTCGAACATCCGCCGCTCGGGCCGATAGACCAGCGATTCGCGCTTCCACGCGGCGAATCGCGCGCGCACGCTGGCGAAATCGCCGCCGCAGACGTTCGCGTCGTAACGTATCCTTTCCCTGGTTGCATTCATCACGATGTCCTCTTGTCCATGCGGACGGCACGCGGCTCATGTCCCGCGTGCGCGTCCGGATTCCCCGGCGCGCAAGCGTCGTGCCGTCGGCCCGTCGCGGGCACGGCGCTTGCGCGTGCATCCATGACCAAGGAGGTTCGACCATGACCGCTTACGCCACCGGCCGCCGCGACGCCGTGTCACCGGCTGCCGGACCGTTCCGTCTCGCCCCGTCGCGCCCGCCGTCCGAAGACAAGACGGAGGAACGCATCGACGAAGGGCTCGAGGAGACGTTTCCGGCCAGCGATCCGCCCGCCGTCGGCGGCGCGACCCGTATCGACCCCGCCAAGCCGTCCGGCAAGCACGAACGTCGCGCGCCGCACGACCCTTCCCCGCCCCGCGATCACGGCTGACGGCGGCACCCGGCTCGCGATGCGCACCGCCGCATCGGCGGGCCGGATCCATTCGGAGCGATCTGATGAAACACCTCGAACGCAGATGGCATGAGATCAGCGGCGCCGCCGGCGTCGCCGCGCTGGCCGCCATCGAGAGCGCAGTGGTGCTGGCCATCGTCGTCATGACGGGCGTCGGCCACTGACGTTTCGCGCCGCCCGTCGCGGCAGCCGCCGTGGAAGATGTACAAGCGGGCTGGCAAATTTCTCCGTTGCGCGGCCGTCGAGGCCCGGCGCATGCGCAGTGCGCGCGGCACGGCATCTGCTCCCGTTTCGTCCTGCTCACGAAGGAGGCGTTCATGTATCGCGTCAACGAGATCATGTCGCGCGACGTGGTGTGCGTCGCACCGACCGACACGATTCGCCATGCAGCCGAACTGATGCAGCGCTTCGATATCGGCGTGCTGCCCGTTTGCGACGGCACCGAACTCGTCGCGATCGTCACGGACCGCGACCTGGCGGTGCGCGGGCTGTCGCACGGCCATGCGCCCGATACGCCGGTGCTGGCCGTCGCATCCGCGCCCGTGCAGTGGTGTGTCGAGGACGACGGCGTCGGCGACGTTCAGCAACGGATGGCCGACGTGCAACTGCATCGCTTGCCGGTGCTCGACCGCGACCGCCGGGTGGTCGGCATCGTGTCGCTCGGCGACATCGCGACACGCGCGGGCGGCCCCGAACGCGACGAGCTGGCCAATACGCTCGAGGACGTGTCGCTGCCGCGCCGGCGCTGACCGCCCCCGGCTTCGACCAGGAGAAGATCGATGACTATGGACAGAGCGTCGCGCGGCGACACGCGCATCGTGGGCGGCGATCGCCGCCCGACCGGCCGCGGGCCGGGGCCTGACGTGATGGCCGCCCGGACGCTCGCGGGCGATCGCGTGCTGACGATGGAAGGCGACGACATCGGCCAGGTGGCGAACATCGTGCTCGACGTGCGGGCCGGCCGCGTCGCCTACGCGGTCGTCGCGTCGGGTGGCATACGCGGGCTCGGCGGCAAGCTGCTCGCGGTGCCGTGGAGCATGCTGGTGCTCGACGTCGAGCGCACATGCTTCGTGCTGCCGGTCGCGACCGAACTCGTGCGCGACGCGCCCGGCTTCGACCCGGACTGCTGGCCCGCGATGGCCGATCCGGACTGGGCCGGGGCGCTGCATGCGTACTACGGCAGTGCGCCGTACTGGCTGATCGAGGAAGGCGAAACGGCGCTCGACTCGCCGCCGCACGAGGCGTCGCCGGACGGTCCCGAGGACGCCAAGCGGCGCCGTTGATGCCGGTCAGTGCGCGGCCGCGACGGTCCGCGCGAGTTGCCGCGCGGCGGCCAGATGCGCGTTCAGCGTCGCCAGCGTGCCGGCCGCGAACGCGCGAAGCTGCGGATCACGGCCGTTCCTCGCTTCGGCTTCGTACAGCCGGATCGCCTCCTCATGCGCTCGCGGGCCCGCCAGCGCGACATATGCCGTGTCGAACGCATGGCCCTCCTTTGTCCGCAATGCCGTCACCGCCGGATCGACGAGCATCCGCGCCTGCACCGGTACGCCCTTTTGCGCGCCGAGCTGCCGCAATTCGCCGGCGATGCGGGCGTGATCGTCGATCATCCGGCGCGCGAACGCCTTCACGGCGGGATTCGACGCACGGTCGAGCGCGAGCTGGCTGGCTTGCCGTTCGACCTTGTCGAGCATGCCTGCCTTGTCGACGAACTCGGCATCGATGCCGGTGGGCCGCTGCGTCATGCCGGCCTCGTCGGCGGTCGTGCCGGGACGGACGACGCCCGGCGCGACCTGTATCGACGACGCGGGCGGCGTCTGCGCGTGCGAATACGCCAGCGCCAGTACGCCGACGGCGGCAGCCAGCGCGAGGGTCACCCGCGGGCGACCGTGCCGTTTTCTCGGGCTCCTGGTCATCCTGACCTCCGTGTGCCGCGACGGAGCGGGCCGGCGCTGCCCGCGCGTCACGTTACTTCCGGCGGATCTGCAGCTTGTCGCTCACCCCGCGTACGCCGTCGACGTCGCGCGCCACGCGGATCGCGGTCGCGCGCTGCCGTTCGTCGGGCACGCTGCCCGACAGTTCGGCGACACGATGACGAACCTGGACGTCGATGTCGCCGGACGCCAATCCGCGTTCGGCGACGAGCGCGGCCCTGACGCGGGACGCGAGCGTCGCATCGCGGATCTGGCCGCCGACGGCCGACGCCTGGCTCGCGAGCTTCGCACCGACGCTCTCGTCGGCCGCTGCATGACGGGGTGTCGCGATCCATGCACACGACAGCATCAGCAGGCTCGCGATCGACACGACCGGCCGCATGCGCCGCCGCGCCTGCTTGCTGCCCGCGCCGTTGCACCGCCTGGTTTCCGCTGCATCCATCGATGCCTCCCTCGTTCCGTTGTCGCCGGGCGGCGCTCAGCCGCGCCGTTTCCCGCGCTGCGCATCGTCCGGCGCGACGTCGACGATCACGCTCGCGAGCGTCGGCATGTCGACCGGCTTGCACAGATACGCATCGAAGCCGGCGGCCAGCACACGGTGGCGGTCGGCCTTGCCGGCGTGCGCGGTGACCGCGACGACCGGCAAGTGCCCGCTGCCGCCCGGCAAATGGCGAATCCGGTCGAGCAACCAGAAACCGTCGCCGTCCGGCATCGCAAGATCCGACAGTACGACGCTCGGCGGATGCTGCGCCACCGCGTCGAGCGCGTCGTGCCCCGACTGCGCGGTCGACACCTGCGCGCCCATCGTTTCGAGCGCCGCGGCGAGGCTCGCGCGCGAGGTGGCATCGTCGTCGACGACGAGCACGCGCTGGCCGTCGAGCGCGACCGAGTCGGGCCCGCCTGCGCGGCGCGCCCGATTCTCGGCCGGGTCGTCGGCGTCCCAGCCGGACGGCAGCGTGACCGTCACGGTCATCCCGCGTCCGGGGCCGGCGCTCGTCGCGACGACGTCGCCGCCGTGCAGCTGCGCGATGTTGCGCACGATCGACAGGCCGAGCCCGAGGCCGCGCTTCGGCGACGCGAACGCGCCTTCGGGGCGGCTGAAGGTCTCGAACAGATGCGGCAGGTATTCCGGTGCGATCCCTTGGCCCGTATCGGCGACCGACAGCCGCACGCGTTCGCCCGCACGCGTCAGCGATACGGTGACGCGACCGCCCGCCGGCGTGAACTTGATCGCGTTCGACAACAGGTTCGACAGCACCTGGCGCACGCGCTCGCCATCGGCCGGAATCACGCAGGCGGGCATCGTGTACGCCGCCGACAGTTCGAGGCCGTTCGCCTGCGCGGTTGCAGCGAGCTCGCGCGTTGCATCGCGCACGACGCGCACGAGATCGACCGGCACGCGTTCGAGACGCAGCCGGCCCGTCGCGAGCGACGACGCGTCGAGCAGGTCGCCGACCATGTGCGACAGCGACCGCGCGCTGCGATCGATCGCGTCGATCGCCTGCTCCGCGAGCCCATGCCCGTCCACGTTGCGCAGCACCTCGACCCATCCGTAGATCACGTTCAGCGGTGTGCGCAGCTCGTGCGACACCGTGGCGAGCAATTCATCCTTCAGCCGGTTCGCGGTGTCGGCCTGCGCACGCGCGTCGCGGGCGCCGCGCAACGAGCGCAGGTCGCGCCGCTCGCTGCGGCGGCGTTCGCGCGCCTCGCGCAGCGTCATCGACAGGCCCGTGCAGTTGCCCTGCGCATCGACGATCGGCGACGCGGCGAAGGTCGCGCGAAAACGGCCGCCGTCGCGCCGCACGCACAGCACGTCGAGCGGCCCGACCGGCGCATGCAGGTTCGCGAACGTCGCGGGCACCGGATGCCGCCGCAGCCAGCGCGGCGTGATCATCTCGGCGACGTCGCGCCCGCTTGCCTGCGCCGCGTCGAGCCCGAAGAGCCGGCGCGCGGCCGGGTTCCAGCTCGTGATCCGGCGCGTGGTGTCGACGCCGACGATCGCATCGGGCGACGCGTCGACCACCCGGCGCAAGAGGCTGTCGTCGGGATCGCGTGCGAGCGGCGCGGGCTCGCGATGCAGCGGGCGCGCCTCGGTGTTCGCGTCGTCATCGTCGTCGACTGCGTGCAGGCGATCGTTCGCGATCAGCGGCTTCACCGCCGCCACCAGCACGCACTCGACGAAGCTGATCGCGACGAACGCGCCGGCCTGCGCGAGCAGCGTGGCCAGCGGCGCATCGCGCCACCACAGCGTGCCCATCACGGCCACGCTCGCGACGGCCGCGGCAAGGCCGCCACCGAACGACGTCAGCCATGCGGCAGCCGCAACCCCCGCATAAAAAGGCAGCGGCGCAAATGGCGCGTGCCCGCCGACGGCGTGAATCGCCCACGCCTGCAGCGCGGACGCCAGCCCGACGGCCAGCACGACCCATGCACCCTGCCGCAACAGCTCATGGGTCAGGGTCTTCATTGCATCCTTGCCTCGCGCCGGTTCCCGTCGTGCGGCGTCGTACCGTTCGGCCATCCGAGATACCGTCGAGCGTGCCGGGCGGGCCCGGAGACATCCGCAAGCCATGTGCCCGGGACGGGCGTGACGCGGTGATCCGGCGAGGATGGCGGGACGGTGCATGAGCGCGGGCGGTCCGGCGCCGATGCAGGCTGGCCGCTGCTTCGGCCGAAAGCGGTCGCGACCGCCTTTTTTCATCGGCTTTCTGTAAAAAGGCGCGAGTCCGACCCTCGATCGAGCTGCCTTTCCCGGTGAGCCCGGACACCGATGGGCGAATTCTTCCGTCCCCGTCGCGGACATTGGAAATTACTATTCCGCGGCACCTTCGCGGCCGTTTCGCTGTCGATGATAAATATTGCAATGAACGGAACGCGTGATGCCGAATTTCAAAACGGCCCGCCTATGCCGATGAATGAAACCGCAAACCGGTCGAAGCAGCGCGCAGACGGCCGCCGGCTGTCCGGCCGGTCCTCCGCGATGCGCACGCTGCTCGGCCGCATCGAGAAAATCGCGCCGACCCGCGCCAGCGTGATGATTGCCGGCGAAAGCGGGGTCGGCAAGGACATCGTCGCGCGCCGGCTGCACGATCTGAGTGCGCGGCGCGACGGCCCGTTCGTGCCCGTGAATTGCGGCGCGATTCCACCCGATATCGCCGAGTCGCAATTGTTCGGGCACGAGAAAGGCAGTTTCACGGGCGCGATCGCGCAGCGGGAGGGCTTTTTCGAGGCCGCGCGCGGCGGCACGCTGCTGCTCGACGAGATCGCCGAGATGCCCGCGGCGCTGCAGGTGAAGCTGCTGCGGGCGATCGAATCGAACGTGATCGTGCGGGTGGGCGGCACCGAGCCGATTCCGCTCGACGTGCGCATCGTGTCGGCCACGCGCCACAACCCGGCCGACGCCGTGCGCGACGGCCGGCTGCGCGAGGACCTGTTCTACCGGCTCGCCGCGTTCGCGCTGTACGTACCGCCGCTGCGGCAGCGCGACGGCGACGTCGAGACGATCGCGCAGGAATTCGTCGACACGCTGAACGCGCGGCACCGCTCGCACAAGCGGCTGACCGACGCGGCGATCGCGGCACTTCGCGCATACTCGTGGCCCGGCAACGTGCGCGAGCTGCACAACACGATCGAGCGTGCGTACATCCTGTCGGACGACGGCATCGACGTGACGCTGCCGAAGCAACCGATGCCGCCCGACCGCACGTCGGAGGGCGCGATGGCGCTGCCGCTCGGCGCGACGCTGCACCATGCGCAGCAACGCTTCATCGCCGCCACGCTGCGCCACTTCGACGGCAACAAGCCGCGCGCGGCCAAGGCGCTCGGCATCAGCCTGAAAACGCTCTACAACCGGCTCGCGCTGATGCGCGACGGCGGCTGCTCCTGAGCGCGGCGGCGGCGCTTTCCGGCCGCGGTTACGCGACCTTGAACCGCCCGACCGTCGTCGCCAGCGCATTCGCCTGCGACTGCAGCGCGGTCGCCGCGGCGGTCGACTGTTCGACGAGCGCCGCGTTCTGCTGGACCATTTCATCGAGCTGCGTGACCGCGCGGTTCACTTCCTGGATGCCGCGCGTCTGCTCGTTCGCGGCATGCGTGATCTCGGAGATGATGGTCGTCACGTTCGACACGTTGGACACGATCTCGCGCATCGTGTCGCCGGCCTGGCGCACCTGCCCGGAGCCGGCCGACACGCTCGCGACCGTCGATTCGACCAGCACCTTCACTTCGCGCGCGGCCTGCGCGCTGCGTTGCGCAAGGCTGCGCACTTCCTGCGCGACGACCGCGAAGCCGCGGCCTTGCTCGCCCGCACGCGCCGCTTCGACGGCCGCGTTCAATGCGAGGATGTTGGTCTGGAACGCGATGCCGTCGATCACGCCGATGATGTCGCCGATCCGGCCGGACGCTTCCTCGATCTTCTCCATTGTCGCGACGACGTCCGACACGACCACGCCGCCGTGCGACGCGATCCGCGAGGCCGCCGCCGCGCGCTCGTCGGCCTGGCCGGCGGCGGCCGCCGACTGGCCGACGGTCGCGGTGATCTCTTCCATCGACGCAGCCGTCTCCTCGAGGCTCGCCGCGGCCGATTCGGTCCGCGACGACAGGTCCTGGTTGCCCGCCGCGATCTCGTTCGCGGCCGTGCGCACCGATTCGCTCGCGTCGCGGATCTCGCGCATCACGTCGTTCAGCTTGTCGACGAAGCTGTTGAACGAGCGCGCGATGTCGGCGACTTCGTCGCGGCCTTCGGCCGGCAGGCGCTGCGTCAGGTCGCCGGCGCCCGAGCCGATCGCGGCCATCGCCTGGCGGACCTGCGACAGGCGGCGGAACGCGGTCGCGGTGATCGCGCCGATGATCAGCGACGCGACGCCGACGATCACGACCAGCGTGATCAGCGACGCGGTCAGCAGCGAGCGCATGCCGGCCGTCGCCTCAGCCTTGTCGAGCAGCACCAGCGCATACCAGTCGGTGCCCGGCACGGGGCGCGCACGCACCAGCTTCGCGTCGCCGCCGACGCTCACCTCGACGGGGGCCGTCGCGGCCGCGATCGTCGCCGCGCCCGTCGCGCCGAGTTCCGGCGACACGTCGGCGACCGGCTTCAGCGTGAGCTTCGGGTCCGGATGCGCGACGACGTGGCCGCTGCTGTCGACCAGCATCCCGAAGCTCGCGGGCGTCGGGCGGATCGACTTCACGTTGGCGATCACGCTGTCCATCGCGACGTCCGCGGCAACAACGCCCTTCAGCGCACCGTCACGCAGGATCGGCACCGCGAACGTGACGACGAGGTTGCCGGTGCCGGCATCGACGTAAGGCGGCGTGACGACCGGCTTGCCGGCTTGCGCGGCCTGCTTGTACCACGGGCGGCCGGTCGGATCGTAGTCGGGCGGGATGCCGGTCGGGTCGGAGAAGCGGAACGCCTTGTCGGCATAGCCAGCGTAGACGTTCGTGAAGCCGCCGGCCGTGGCCATCTGCTTGAACACCGGCAGCGGATCGGGCGCGAGCGCCGCATCCTGCAGCGACGCGATCATCCGGCTCCGGGTCGCGACCCAGTCGGCGATCCCGACCACGTGGCCGCTCGCGACGGAGGTCAGGTTGCGGTCGATCGCGTCGTCGTTGTACGAGCGCGCGATGAAGTAGTTGATCAGTGTGCTGGCGACGAGCGCGAATACGACAATGGCGACGCACGCGGCAAGGATGCGGGCGCGGATGGACGAAAACATGGCAACGACTCGGTAAGGGAGCGCGAACGCCCGGTGGACGAATTCACCGGGTAAACGGCAATCGCGCCACTTACTTGAGGCCGTTGTGACAATTCAATGAAATGGATGGCGAAAGAGGTGGGCGACTGTCAGCGGATCGTCAGGTTGCGCGCTGCGAAACCGAGGCGGCTGGCCCCGCTTGAAAGCGGTCGAGCGCGATTCGGCCGCGGCCGGCGACGGTCCGTGTCAGCCGCGGCAATCGCCTGTCACAGGCGGACGCTCGGGCGCGGATCGGCTTCCGCCGGCGCCGCGCGGGCCTGCGTGTCGGCGTCGAAATCGTCCCGCTGCCGCATCCGTTCGCGCAGGTTCCGGATCGCGAATACGTGGATGTAGTCGTGCACGCGTGCGCCGGACGACAACACACGCACCTCATCGTCGAGCATCGCACGCAACTGATCCGCGCCGATCGCACGCTGCTCGGCGATTTCCTTCAGTGAATCGAGCAAATTGTCCCTGGACATCGACAGACTCCTGACAGTCGAGGAATAAAGAAACGACGGTACTGGAAGCTTAGACACGGGTCGGCCGCGCGGCGTGCGATGCGCCGGCGCGTGTTTGCGCGCGATCAACGGCACGTTGCGTGCCGCCGTGCCGATCCGTTCCCGAACCGGCCGCGCTTGATTCGCGGCGCAAACGGCCCGCGAACGAGACTGGACGTGCTGCCACGCCACCCCGGGGCGCGGCACCGGCGACCGGCGGGCGATGGTCCCCCGCTCGACGCAGATGCACGGGAGACCATAGACCGGCCGAAAACCTGAGTCAAGCGACGCCCGCCCCCCGGTTCATTCGTCGGAACGAACGAGCCGGATCGACGGCCGGCGGACGAACGGCCAATTGGCCGCGATGCGTGTCAGCGGATTCCGATACGCGCCGCGCAATACCTGACAACGACTTCAGCGCGCGCCGCTTGGCAGCCTGCTGCCGCCACACGATACTGATGCCATGAACAACGCGTTCATGCCGGATCATCGCCCAGCCAGCCATCGAGCGAGGCACGCGGGGCCTGGCGCAGGAGACCAACCATGGCACATCGCAACTTCCCGGGCCGGGACGGCCAGCGGCGCGCGTCGGGCAACGCGCGCGCCCTGCCCGCCCGGACCGTATCGGCCGGCAACCGTCCGTCCGACGATCTCGACACCTTGCTCGCGCTCGCTCGCGAAGCCGGACTGCTCGTCACGCTCGACGGGCAGATCGGCCGCGAAAAGTACCAGAGCGTCGCGGGGTCGATCCTCGCGCTGCAGCGGTTCGCCGCGGCGCTCGGCGCGCGACAGGCGGGCGACGCGCCGGACGAATCGGAGCCGCGCCGCAAGGCTCGCCCCGGCTGGCCGCATGCGAACCGGCTGCGCAGCCGCGCGTGCAACGCATGCGGGCCGATGCACGTCGTGCACCCGCGCTCGCACGTGCGACGCGGCGTCGTCCGCCGGCACGACCTGTGCTCGATTCTTCGGACCACCTGAACACGCCTGCAGTCGATGCACGGCACGCGGCCGTGCGATGGCTGCGCGCCGCGACACTTCCGCCGGGCCTGCTGCCGCCGCATGAATGCGGCGGCGCCGCGCCCGGCTCGACCTTCGCCGCGATCGGCGTCGACATCGCGCGCCCATACGTGCCGTTCTGAACGGCCGCATGCAAAACAATACCTGCGGGGAAAGTGATCCGACGGGGCCAGCCAGGCGGAAAGCGGACGGGGTGCGTGCACCCCGTCCGTCCTCCAAGGCAGCCGCGGGCTGCCTACCCTCGTGCCAGAGAGTTCTCGGTCGGATGACACGCCATGCAGTCGATGGCGCGGCTCCGGAAATGGTTGCGACGATTTGGACGCGCCGTCGAGCGCGGCCGGCCGGATCGGCGATTTCGATGCTTGTCATGCAGGCATGGCTGTCGTCGCCCATGCACGAAAGACCATCGTCGCGGCCGGTTGTTCCATTACTGTCTCACGCGAAGCGCATGCCGTTTCTGATGCAGGTCAATCGACATCGGCTTCGTGCAAGATGTCGCATCGTTCTTGCCACTCACGCGGCGCCCCGCACGAGCAACACGGGCACCTGGGCAAGATGCGCGACACGGCGTGCGACGCTGCCGATCAGCCAGGCGGCAATGCCGCGCCGGCCATGCGTGCCGATCACCAGCAGCTCCGCTCGCCAGTGCACGGCATCGCGCATCAGTGCATGCGCCACGTCGTCGCTGGTCGGACGCGTTTCGACGATGCCGCGCTTGGTCGGATTCCCGGTCGCATGAAACAGCGGCGCGACTTTCGCGAGCGCCTCCTCGCCCTCCGCACGGTACGCATCCTCGAGCGCACGCACCGGCACGATATCGGTCAGACGAATCGCGCGATCGATCACGTAGGCGGCGTACAACAACGTCGTCGGTGCCGCGAAGCCGAGCCCGACGCGCACCGCGTGCAGCGACGGCTCGCTGCCGTCGACCGCGAACATCAGCCGTTGCAGCTCACCCTCCGACGGCCGGGCGTAGGCAGCCGGTACGATCAGCAGCGCACAGCGCGCACGCTTCGACAGCGTGTCCGACATCGCGCCCTCGACGAGCCGCAGCAGCCCGTGGTGCGGATTCGCACCGACCACCAGCGCGTCCGCCTGCCACGCCGACGTGTCGTTCACCAGCGCATCGGCGACCGTGCCGCCCGTGACCGATGTATCGATGACGGCCTGCTCGACCTCGATGCCGCTGTCGGCAAACAGCGCCGCGATCCGCGCGTTGATGGCGTTCGCTTCGCCGATCATCTCCTCGCGCGCGGAGGTCAGCAACGCGTCGATGCGCGGGATGTCCGGCAGGACGAGCCGCGGGTTGTCGATCACGCAGACGATGCGCAATCGCATGCCGGGACGCAGCAGCGTGTGCACGTAGCGTGCGGCGGACAGCGATTCGGGCGTGGGATCGACGGCCAGCGCGATCCGCGCGAGCGTCGGGATGGACTGGGCAGGCTGCATGGCGAAGGCCTCCGTGCGTGCGCGGTGCGTGCGCGTCGTCGCGGAACGACGACGGGAGCCTCGCGCGGCAGCGGCGCGCGGCGGCCGGGTGGACGCCGCGGTCGCGGGGATCGGCGGATAGCCACGCGAAGCGCGGACAAGCGATTCGTTCAGCATAGGTCGTCCCGCCCGCCGGTGCATGATCGCGATCAACGATCGCGCGGCTCCCTGCCCCGGCGCTTACGGCTTCGTCGGTATCGAGGCGGCCGGACGGTTCGCGTAGAACAGCGCATACGCGACGCCGAGCAGCACGATCCACACGGGCCCGATCACGAGCGCGACGCGCGTATCGGGCGTCAACGCCATCAGCACGACGACCAGCACGAGAAAACCGAGCGCGACGAACGAACCGAGCGGATAGAACGGCACGCGGATCGGCAGGCGCGCGATCTTGTCGGCCGACAGCATGCGGCGAAAGCGCATCTGCGCGATCAGGATCACGCACCACGTCCAGATCGCGCCGAACGTCGACACCGACGTGAGCCACGTGAACACGTGCTGCGGCGCGAGATAGTTGAGCAGCACGCCGATCAGCAACAGCGCGACCGACACGATCACGCCGTACACCGGCACGCCGTTGCGGTTCACGCGGCCGAGCATGGCCGGCGCCTGACCCTGCTGCGCGAGGTTGTAGAGCATCCGCGCGGTGCTGAACAGGCCGCTGTTGCACGACGACAGCGCCGCGGTCAGCACGACGAAATTGATGATGCCGGCGGCCGCCGGAATGCCGAGCCGCGAGAACGTCATCACGAACGGGCTGCCCTGCGTGCCGATCTGGTCCCACGGATACAGCGACATGATCACGAACAGCGCGCCGATGTAGAAAATCAGCACGCGCCAGAACACCGAGTTCACGGCCTTCGTCAGCGACTTTTCCGGGTTGCGCGCTTCGCCGGCCGTGAGGCCGAGCATCTCGACGCCCAGATACGCGAACATCACGATAGGCAGCGCGGCGATCACGCCGTTGATCCCGTTCGGCATGAAGCCGCCGTGCGACCACAGGTTCGAGATGCCGGTCGCGACCCCGCCGTTGCCGATGCCGAACGCGATCATCAGGCCGCCGCCGATGATCATCAGTACGATCGTGACGATCTTGATCAGCGCGAACCAGAACTCGAATTCGCCATACAGCTTGACCGCGATGAAGTTCACCGAGCCCATCGCCATGAGCGCCGCGAGCGCCCAGATCCAGTTCGGCACGCCGGGGAACCACATGTGCATGTAGACGCCGACCGCCGTGATTTCCGCCATGCAGGTGACGATCCACACGAACCAGTAGGTCCAGCCGGTCAGGTAGCCGGCGAGCGGTCCCAGGTAGTCGCGCGCGTAACGGCTGAACGCGCCGGCGACCGGATTGGTGATCGCCATTTCGCCGAGTGCGCGCATGATCAGGAAGATCGCGATGCCGCCCAGCAGATAGGTCAGCAGAATGGCCGGGCCGGCCGTGCGGATCGCGGTGGCCGAGCCCAGGAACAGGCCGACGCCGATCGTCGCGCCGAGCGCCATCAGGTTGATGTGCCGTTCCTCCAGCCCGCGGTGCAACTGGTCTTCTGGTTGTTTCAAGTCCGTCTCCTGGCAGCCGCGAGCGGGCCGCCGTCATTGTGTCGATGTCAATGCGCGACCATTCATGCCTATTTCGGCAACCGAAAACGAAATAATCTCCGCCGTCATTTTCCGAATGAGAAACGACGCGGATACTGCGTCAATCCGATAGGAATCGCCGCGGATTATCCGTATGCTCCGGAGCAATCCGGAAAACGGATCGGGCCTTTCACGGAATACGCCCGTGCGGCCCGTCTGACGCGGCTGTGCGCGTGGCGGGCGACGACGGGATCAATCGCTTTCGGCGTGAACGGACACGCGTCGAATGTGCGCGATCATGCGCACGCAATATGCAGGCGGGATTATAGGGAGGATCGGAGGTTTCGCGCCAGCCGATTTTCGTAAAAATCGCGGCGCGTGAAATCGGTGGTCGGATTTGAATACGCGCGTCACGGCACGCGCATTATTTCGATAACGTCGCCCGCACCGTATATTCGCCTTCGAGCGCGCCGTGATCCGGCCGCACGAAATAACGCGACGAATCCAGATCGGCCGGCAGCGGCTCGACCGGATAACCATGCTTTTCCCACGCATCGAGGCCGCCCTTCAGCGCCCGGATGTTGTGGATCATCTTCTTGCGCTGCATCTTCGCGATCAGACGCTTGGCCGTGGCCTCGTTCGGACACACGCAATAGACGACGATCGGCCGTTTCAGCATTTCCGGGTCGAGCAGGTCCGGCGAATCGAGATCGACCGGCACCGCGCCGGCGATCCGGTACGGCTCGCGCTCGCGGATCGCCTTCGGCCGCGCGTCGAAGATCAGCGGCGGTTCGTCCGACGTCATCATCTCGACGAGCTGCGGCGGCGAGATGCGCACCTGCGCGAGATAGCGGCGGAACTGCACGCGGCGCACCCAGCGGTACAGCAGGAACGTGATGAAGATGGCGAGGAACGCATCGAGGATCGTGCCGCCGCTCGCGCGCACCCACAGCACGAACTGGACGATCTGGTCGTGAATGGCCGCGCCGCCGACCAGCCAGAACGCGGCCCACAGCGATGCACCGGCCAGATCCCAGAACAGGAACACGCCGACGCCGATCGCGGTCGTGCCGAGCAGCGGTGCCGATACGAGGCCGAGGCCGGGCAGGAATTTCGACAGCACCAGCAGCGGCGCACCGTATCTTTCGAATACGTTACGGGCAAAGCGCAGCGTCGTGTCGAGCGACAGCGAGAAGCGCACGAGGCCGTTCAGCAGGCGCCGGCCGCGCGTACGGCCCATGAAGAACCACATCGAATCGGCCAGCATCGTCGCGCCGATCGCCGCCGCGAACATGCTGGCCCAGGACGCCTGCCCCATCGCCGCCATCGTCCCGCCGAGAATCAGCATCGGCACGGCCGGCACCGGCACGCCGAGCTGCGTGATCAACACGCTCGCGAACACGGCCCACGGGCCGAGCGACGATGGAATAGCGATGGGAAAGTGCCACACGGCGGCGCTCCTGGAAAGCATGCGGGCCGCGCGACGGGGGCCGTCGGTACGGCAGTGCAACGGCCACCGCGGCACGTCCGCAGCCGACCACGTGCATCACCGGCATTCTAAACGGGTTTGGCCGCGCTCGCGCGGAACACGCACCGTCGGCACGGGCTTCGCGCCGATGGTTGCACAACCGTGACGGTCACACGTCGGCGCGCGGCGCGAGCCGGGCGACGTGTTCCGCGTAATCGGGAAACGCGGCCGCCAGCGCGGCCGTGTCGGCCAGCTCGAATTCCGCAAACTCGAACCCGGGCGCCACCGTGCAGCCGACGAGCGCGACGTGCTCGGGCGACGCGCAGCGCGCGCCGAACCAGCGCCCGGCCGGCACGACCGCCTGGAACACCGTGCCCGGATGCGTGAGCGGGTTGCCGAGCCGATGAATCGTCAGCCCGTCGCGCGCGTCGAGCACCCACACTTCGATCGGGTCGCCCGCGTAGAAATGCCAGACTTCGTCGGAGCGGATCCGGTGCCACGACGAATACGCGCCGTCGCACAGCAGGTAGTAGATCGCGGTCGACGCGGCGCGTGGCGCACCGTCGGCCGGCCGCACGACCGAATCGGTCGCGCGGTAGGTTTCGCGGAAATAGCCGCCTTCGGGATGCGGCTGCAGATCGAACTGGCGAATCAGGTCGGGGGCGGAGATCGGCATGGCGGATGACGTCGGTAAGGTAGGTAACCGGCATCCGGCGGCCGGCCCGGTTCATCGCCCGTGCGACCGGTTCCAGCCGGATACCCCTGCGTCGATCGCCGCGGCCATGCGCGCGGCGATCGAGCGGACTCCGGTCGATGCTGCCAGAACTGCATGTCGGGATGCAACCGTGTGCGTGCAATCGCGGACCTTCGGGTGCGCGCGATGCGCCGCCAAGGACGTCGAGCGTTTCAGCAGACAGACTGCCGGTGCACGCGCGCTGCCGCGTTCCGTTCGCGGCAGCCCATGCAGTTGCGCCGGACCGCGTGCTACGCCGCCGCCGGCGTACCGGGCTCGTCGTGCCGCACCAGCAGCACGGGCCGGTCGGCCGCGCGCAGCAGCGATTCCGCGACGCTGCCGAGCAGCAGCCGGCGCAGGCCGTGCCGGCCGCTCGTGCCCATCACGATCAGGTCCGCGTCGGCTTCGGCCGCCGTGCGCATCAGCACGGTGGCGACATCCTCGCCGTACGCGTCGAGCGCACGCACGGAGCCGGTCACACGCTGCTGCGCGAGCGCCGCTTTCGCGTCGTCGAGCACCGGCGTCACGGCATCGGTCGCGGCCGCATCGCCGTCGTGCTCGGCCGCGAAGCCCGCGTCGACGTCGACGAGTTGAGGCCGGTGCTCGACGACATACGCGCAGGTGACTTCACCGCCGGACGCCGCCGCGATCCGGATCGCCTCGTTCAGCGCGAGACGCGCGCTCGGGCTGCCGTCGAGCCCGACGAAAATCCGCTTGTACATGGTCCGTCCCTCCGACCGGGCACGCGTCGCGCATCGCGCCGCGGCGGCCCGTTATCGCCAGCCGGCCCGGTGCCGGCTGGCCTGCCGAACAGTCTGCCCCACGTGCCGACGCGCCACTTGACGCGCGTCAAGCGCGGCCGGCGGACTCGCTGCTTCACGCCGCCTGCCGCAATTTCAGGTGACCCTATTACAAAAAATGCGTAAACCGCGCACAATTTCATCTCGAAAACAGACGCTACACGCAACCGGTGCGAGTTTTCCCCGGTTTTGCTGCGCTGCCCGAGTGCCCCGGGCAGCCCGAACAACAGTCATGGCCATTGAATGACCGCCAGTGGAACCCCGACGCGTGACGCCCGAGGGCCCACGCGCCTCCCGACCATGTTACGCCAGCCGCTCGCGGCTGGCGTCGTTGCGCTGTGCGCCGGCGCCCTGCTGTCGCTGTGCGTCGCGCTGCTGGTGCGCGAGCAGTGGCAAGGCGCGGTGCATGCGCGCTTCGAACGCCGCACGACGCACGTGAGCGCGATGCTGCGCCACGAGCTGCAGACCGGTGTCGCCGTGCTCGAAGGCGCGCGCGGCGCGTTCGGTCTCGTCCCGGGCATGACGCCCGAGCAATGGCGCCGGTACGCGGAGACGCTCGATCTCGACAGCGCCCGCTCGCCGGTCCGGCAGATCGGCTATGCGCCGCTGACGCCCGCCGCCCGCGGCGCCCTCGCCGGCGCGAAGCCGTTGCCGGCCGGCCCGCTCGCGGCCGCGGCGCTCAGCGCGCCCGCCTCGAACTCGCCGGTCGTCCGCTTCGGCGCATCCGACGCGGCGCCGCTCACACGCGCGCTGCAGAGCGGCGACATCGCGCTCGGCGTCCACCCGGTCGACGACGATACCTCCCGCGACGCCCGCACGCTGACGCTGTTCCTGCCCGTGACCACCTCGCCGCATGCGGCCGTCACGCCGTCCGGCACGCGCGAAGCCGGCGTCGACGGGGTGCTGTTCGCGGCGCTGAGCCCGCGGCGCCTGGTCGAGCGCGCGCTCGACGCGGAACGCGGAATCGACCTGCGGATGACGGCCGGCGGCGATCCGCGCGCGATCGCCAGCGTCGAGTCGACGACCGACGAAGCGTCGGCATCGCCCGACCTGATGCGGCGCACCGACGTGCTGAATTTCGGCGGCACCGCGCTGTCGCTCGCCTATTCCGCGGACGGCCGCCCGAGCGCGACCGGCGCGCAGCGCGCGGCCGGCACCGTGCTCGCCGCGGGGCTGATCGCGTCGTTCGCGTTCGCGGCGCTCGTCCATGCGCTGCTGCGCGGCCGCGCCGGCGCGGCCGCCGATGCCGGCGCGAGCAGCCGCGGCATCCTCAACGAGGCGCGGATGATGGGCATCATCCGTTCGTCGATGGAAGCGATCATCACGATCGACGAGAAGCAGACGGTCGTGATCTTCAATCCGATGGCCGAGCAGGTGTTCGGCGTGTCCGCGATGGAGGCGATCGGCGCGCCGCTGTCGCGCTTCATCCCCGAGCGGTTCCGCGCCGCGCACGCGAAGCACGTCGACCAGTTCGGCGTGACGGGCGTCTCCGAACGGCAGATGGGCCGCCAGCGCGTGCTGTTCGGGCTGCGCGCGAACGGCGAGGAATTCCCGATCGAGGCGTCGATCTCGCAGATCCGCGACGCGTCGGGCAAGCTCTATACCGTGATGCTGCGCGACATCACCGAGCGGCTGCGCGCCGAGAACGCGCTGAAGCAGTCGCGCGAGGAATTGCGCGAGCTGTCGGCGAACCTGCAGAACGTGCGCGAAGAAGAAAAGACGCGGATCGCACGCGAACTGCACGACGACCTCGGCCAGCAGCTCACCGCGCTGAAAATGGACTTGTCGGTCGTCGAGCAGCAATTGCGGATGCCCGGCCGCGCGCAGCCCGACGCGGGCGTGCAGACGCACCTGCAGGGCATGCGGCGGCTGATCGACGCGACGGTCGCGTCGGTGCGGCGCATCGCGGCCGACCTGCGCCCGGTGATGCTCGACGATCTCGGCCTCGTGCCCGCGATCGAATGGCTCGCGAACGATTTCACGAACCGCTACGGAATCGATGTCGAACGCCACATCGAAACGGGCGGCCTCACGTTCACCAGCGCGGGCGCGACCACGCTGTTCCGCATCGTCCAGGAAGCGCTGACGAACGTCGCGCGTCATGCGGACGCGACACGCGTCGCGCTGCGGCTCGACATCGAGGAAGGCTTCTGCGTGCTGCGCGTCGCGGACAACGGCCGCGGCGCGGCCCACGGCGCGCCGGCCCACGAGGACAAGTCGTTCGGCCTGATCGGGATTCGCGAACGCGCACACATGCTCGGCGGCACCGTGACGATCGACACCGCGCTCGCGCGCGGCTTCTCGATTACCGTCGCATTTCCGCTCAGTACCGTTCAACAGGAAACGCTCATCACATGATCAAGGTGCTCATCGCCGACGACCATACGCTCGTACGCGACGGTCTGCGGCACATCCTCCAGAACGCCACCGGATTCGAGGTGGCCGGCGAGGCTTGCGACGGCCCGTCGACGATCGCGCTCGTGCGCGCGACGCCCGCGCAGGTGCTCGTGCTCGACCTGTCGATGCCGGGCCGCAACGGCGTCGAGCTGATCAAGCAGATCAAGGACGAGAAACCCGCGCTGCGCGTGCTCGTGCTGACGATGCATGCGGAGCAGCAATACGCGGTGCGTGCGTTCCGCGCGGGTGCGTCCGGTTATCTGACGAAGGAAAGCGCGAGCGCCGAGCTGGTCGGCGCGGTCACGAAGGTGGCGTCGGGCGGCGTCTACGTGAGCCTCGCGATGGCCGAGCAGTTCGCGCAGAGCCTGAACGAGCCGGCCGAGACGCTGCCGCACCAGCGGCTGTCCGATCGCGAATTCGACGTGTTCCGGCGGATCGCCGCCGGCCAGACGCTGACCGAGATCGCGAACGCGCTGTGCGTGAGCGCGAAGACCGTCAGCACCTACAAGACGCGAATCCTGGAAAAGATGCAGATGCCGCACGAAGCGGCGCTGGTGCGGTACGCGATGCGGCACAAGCTGCTCGACGAGACGGACGACGTCTAGCCGGCGTATCGCGGGCCCGGCCGGGCCCGCGCCTGCCCTTTACTTGCCGGGCACCGGGCACGCGAGATCGCCTTCCTCGCAGGACAGATAACCCTTCAGCGTTTCGGTACGCACTTTCGTCAGATCGTCGAGGCAGGTCGATACGACCATCGGATACGCGCTGCCGCCCTCCGCGTTCGCGCTGGAGAAACCGCATTCGGCATCGCGGTAGGCAATCCACGCGCGCTGCGCGTTCACGAGCTTGTCGGCGAGCGGCCGCGCATTGCGCAGGCGCGCGGTGACGGCCTGGTAGGTCCGGTTCAGCTCGCCGTCGGATTTCCTGTATGCGCGATCGGCACATGCCGTCATCGCCGCCTGATCCGCCGCGTCCGCACAATTCGCCTGTGCATGGGCGACGTTCGCCAGCAGCGCCAGCGAGCACAACAGACCGGTCAAGACACGCATGGATGCTCCTTGTTGTTCGTTGAAATGCGGAACCCGGTGCCGGGCCGGTTGCCCTGCCGCGCCTCGGCGCGCGGCGACACCGTCCGCGATGCTAGCGCACGCGCAGACGCTTGTCAGCCGGCGCCTTGCATATCGGCCCCGCACGCCTACACTGGAAAATCGATACGCCGTTTCAGGCCGCGCTATCGCATCCATCCCGTCTTCGCTTCCGCCGCATTCCTCAGCGCATTTCGCGTTCGCGACGCCGAGCGGTCGTGACGTTTCGTCAGCCGGTTTCCTCCGCCCAGCACAACGCGCAAGCGCCGTCGCTCCCCTGGAGGAAATCATGAGCTATCACCTGGAAGGCCGTCTGCTCGAGGTCTGCAACTGCCGCGTACTCTGCCCGTGCTGGATCGGCGAGGATCCGGATTTCGGCGTCTGCGACACCATCGTCGCGTGGCACGTCGACAAGGGCACCGTCGACGGCGTCGACGTCGGCGGCAACACGATCGCCGCGGTGTGCCGCGTGCCGGGCAACATCCTGCAAGGCAACTGGACGGCCGCGATCTACGTGAGCGACACCGCATCCGACGCGCAGGAGCAGGCGCTCCTCAAGGTCTATACGGGCCAGGCCGGCGGCCCGATCGCCGAGCTCGCGAAACTGATCGGCAAGGTCGTGTCGGTCGAACGCGCGCCGATCACGTTCGATGTCGTCGGCGCCCGCGGCACGCTGTCGATCGGCACCGACTACCACGCGGAACTCGAACCGTATCTCGGCCCGAGCGGCGCGCAGACGACGCTGGCCGATACCGTGTTCTCGACGGTGCCCGGCGCCCCCGTGTTCGTCGGCAAGGCGCCCGTCTACCGGTCGAAGAACGCGGCGATCGGCATCGACGTCGATCTGAAGAATCACAACGCGCTGCAGAGCACGTTCCAGTTCGACGCATGAATCGCGGCCGCACGTAACCGACCATGGCCGCGCGGCTGCACCGGCGACTGTTTCCGTTCGTGCTCGCGAGTCTCGTCGGATTCGCGTGGGTCACGCTGTGGGCGTGGACGCGCAGCCCGTACGGGCGCTATCTCGAGCACGGCGAGAACGCGTCGTCGTTGCCGTTCAGCACGCTGTGCCGCGCGCTGCCGGGCGGCGCGCTGTGGCTGCCGGCCGCGTTCGACGCGGCCGCCTGGACGCTGATGATCCTCGCGATGATGCTGCCGACGACGCTGACGCTGTTCGACACGTTCTCACGCGTCGTGGCGGGGCGCCCCGACCGCGCGCGGCTGCTCGCACTCGTCGGCCTCGGCTACGTCGCGGCATGGAGCGGCTTCGGTCTCGTCGCGCATGGCCTGCACGCGCTGCTGCTGGCGGGCGTCGCGCACGTGCCGGCGCTGGCGTGGCGCGGCTGGTTGATCGGCGCGGCCGTCCTTGCGCTGGCCGGCGCGTTTCAGTTCAGCGGATTGAAGGCGCGCTGTCTCGAACGTTGTCGCACGCCGCTCGGTTTCGTGATCGGCCACTGGCGCGGCCGCTCGCCGTTGCGGCACGCGTTCGCGCTGGGCGCCAGTCACGGCCTGTTCTGCGTCGGCTGCTGCTGGGCGCTGATGCTGCTGATGTTCGTCGTCGGTGCGGGCAGTCTCGGCTGGATGCTGTCGCTCGCCGCGCTGATGGCCCTCGAAAAGAACGCCGTGTGGGGACGGCAACTCACCGCGCCGCTCGGTGCCGCGCTGTTCGGCGCGGCCGCGCTGATCGTCGCCGGTCACGCGTGAGGCCCGCGATGCGCCCGCCCGCCTCCGCACTCGCGTCGCACGTGCGGCCGGGCGCACGCGCCGCCGTGCTGACGTCGGTCGCGATGCTTGCGTTCGCATCGAACTCGCTGCTGTGCCGGCTTGCGCTGCAGGCCGGCCGGATCGACGCGGCCAGCTTCGGCACCGTGCGCCTCGTGTCAGGCGCGCTGATGCTCGCGCTCGTCGCACGCGCGGGGGCGCGGCGGGCCGCCCAGCCGGCGGACTGGCCTGCGGCGGCGATGCTGTTCGCGTATGTCGCATGCTTCTCGTTCGCGTACCTGACCGTCAGCGCCGCCACCGGCGCGCTGATCCTGTTCGGCGCGGTGCAACTGACGATGTTCGCGGCCGGCTGGCGCGCCGGCGAACGGTTTGCTCCCGCGGGCTGGGCCGGATTCGGCGCGGCGCTGGCCGGGTTGCTGTATCTGGTCTCGCCGGGGCTCGCCGCGCCGACGCCGGGCGGCGCCGCACTGATGACGGTCGCCGGCATTGCATGGGGCATCTATTCGATACGCGGCCGTCGGACCGCCGATCCGGTCGCGGCGACCGCCGGCAATTTCATGCGGGCCGCGCCGCTGGCACTCGCGTTGAGCGCCGCGCTCGCCGGCCGCCTTCACCTGACACCGGCCGGCATCGCGCTCGCCGTGCTGTCCGGCGCGCTGACTTCGGGCATCGGCTACGTGATCTGGTACGCCGCGCTGCGGCACCTGACCGCGATGCGCGCCGCTGCGGTCCAGTTGTCGGTGCCGCCGATCGCCGCGTGCGGCGCCGTGCTGTTCTTGTCGGAGCAGCCGACCTGGCGTCTCGCGCTCGCGTCGGCCGCGATCCTCGGCGGTGTCGCCGCCGTGCTCGCGAGCCGTGCCCGCCATGCGGGCGCCGGGTCGTGATGCCGATCGGCCGCCCCAATGCAAAACCCGCGCACGGCGGACACCGTGCGCGGGTTCAGCGGAAGCGGCCAGTCCGGCACCCTCGCGGGCGCCTGCCGGCTTAGTGGCCGAAGTACACCGACGAGCGATCGGCGGCGGCCGGCACGACCACGCGCTGGCCCGACTGCGACGTGGCGGCGGCATTCGCGCCGTAGCCCGTTGCGTCGGCTTGCGCGCCGGTGTTTTGCGCGGCGGCGATCTTCGCTTGCGCGGCCTGGATGTTTTCCGGGTAGTTCATCCAGTCGTTCGGGTTGTAGCCGGCCTTTTCGAGCTGGACCAGCTCGGCGCGCACTTGCGCGCGCGTCAGCGGCTGCTGGTTCGATTGGGCGAACGAGACGACCGGTGCGGCCACGAGGGCGGCCAGTGCAACTGCCTTGATCAGCGATTTCATGATGCGTTACCTCCAGGATTGTTTTGTCAGGCGCTTCGGACTCGGGGTCGTTGCGCATGAGTAGAAGTCTAGGAGTCGCGGCTATCAGGGTAAATACTTAAATCGCAAATTCACTGTTGACGGAAACCGTACAATCTCGCGGGAATAAGCCGATTCATCAGATGATTATCGGCGTTCGCGCACCGAATACCTCGATGCGCTATCCGCCGTGCGCCGGCCCTCCGTCAGCGCAGGCGATCGGTATCCGCCGACGCCATCAGCCGGTCGAACAGCAGCGCCTTCAGGCGGACCCGGTCGCCGTCGGCGGGTTCGCCGAACGCCGTGTGATGCAGCGTCAGCGCCGGCGTCGCCGGATCGGCATGGACGGCGCGCACCGTGCCGTCGAGCGCCAGCAGCTCGACCCGGTCGGCGGCCGCATACGGGAGCAGCACGCGCAACGGCTCGCCGGTTGCGGCGATCGTCCGGTCGACGGCAATCGACAGCCCGTTCAGGCTGATGTCGCGCACCATCCCGATGCCTTCCGCAGGGTCCGCTCCGCCCGCGCAGCAGGCCGCGATCCGTACCGGCACGCGCGGCTCCGCGCGCGTGCGCAGCCGGTCGACGAAGCCGGGAGGCGACAGGATCATGAACGGCGCGGCCCCCGACGCCTGCACCGCCTCGATCGTCGCACCGAAACGGGACACCGCGGCGCGGCCGATCGCGACCGCCTCGATGTCGTCACCGCGCACGAATTCCAGCACGGCCGCCGGCTGCGGCTCGACGAACAGCGCGCCCGATGCGGCGACGCCGATCAGCCGGCAGCGCTGCAACGCGCGTGTCGTGCCGACCCGGCGGCGGATGCCGATCGCGGCACCCGCCGACAGTCCCATGCGCGTGGCCGGCGGCATCGCGGCCTGCGCGCGCGGATCGGCGTCGGCGTCGCCGCGACGGCGCATGGGCCGGAAATGGTCGAACAGGAAAGCGTGCTGCGCGGCATCGCGCAGTGTCGTGCCGGCCGGCAGCAGTGCGGCGCCGTCGGCATCGTAGAGATCGAAGCCGAGCGGAACGCCGGCGCAAAGATCGTCGCGCGCGAGTGCGACGTAGTCGGGGGAAAGCCGCATCGGAGAGGCGCGGAGCGACCGCGCGAGCTGTCGTGACAACTTGATTACGGCAGCATCGCGCGAAATCTGAACGGCTTCGTTACTGGGAAGCGCCGCTCGCGTCGGGCGCGGACGGCGCCGGCGGCTGCAGTGGCGCGGCGGCAGGCGCCGCAGCAAGGCCCGCGCTGCCGCCGCTCGTCGTGCCGGCGCTCGCCGGCGGCTGCGCGGGCTGCGGTTGGGACGCGCCCGCCGACAACGCGGCGGCCGATGCGGCCACTTCGGACGCCGGCACCCATTCCTCGACGAGACCGCCGGACGCGGCCTCGGGTGCCGATGCGGCCGACGCATCCGAAGCCGCACCTTCGTCGACCTCGGGCGGACGCTCGATACGCTGTGTCCTGACAGGCGCGGACGCCTTCTTCGATTCGGGCGGGAACCACGTGTCGAACAGGTCCGTCACACGCTCGCGCAGCGACGCGAACCAGCCGGGTGACGGCTCGGTATCGAACTTCGCCTTCGCGTCGACGAGGCGGGCGCGTTGCGCACGCTGGAAGAAATCGCCGACGATCGGCAGCGCGCTGTGCGCGCCCTGCCCCCAGTAGTCGCTGCGCAGCGTCACGCGGCCGTCGTCGAAGCCGACCCACGCGCCGGCGACGAGGCCCGGCTGCATCAGGATGAACCAGCCGTCCGCGTTGTCCTGCGTCGTGCCCGTCTTGCCGGCCACGTCGCCGCGGATCCCGAAACGCGTGCGGATGCTGCCGCCCGTGCCGCGCGTCACGACGTCGCGCATCACGCCGAGCAGCGTCTTGTCGGTTTCGGCGTCGAGCGCCCGTTCGGGCGGCGCCGGCGCGTATTCGGCGAGCACCTCGCCCTGGCGGTTCTCGATGCGCGTGACCATCTGCGGCTCGACGTACAGCCCGCCGTTCGCGATCGTCGCGTAAGACGCAACCATCTCCTTGAGCGTGACCGGGCTCGTGCCGAGCGCGAGCGACGGCACGCGTTCGAGCGGGCTTTCGCGCACGCCCATGTCGCGCGCGAGCCGCGCGACCGCGGCCGGCCCGACCTGCTCCATCACCTGCGCGGTGATCCGGTTGCGCGACAGCGCGACCGCGTCGCGCAGCGTCATCGGCTTGCCGGTCGGCGGCACGTCGTCGTTCGGCCGCCAGATCTCGCCGCCCTTCAGCGGGATCTCGACCGGCTGGTCGATGAACGTGTCGTCCGGCTTCATTCCCTTCGCGAACGCGACACCATAGACGAACGGCTTGAACGTCGAGCCGGGCTGGCGCCGCGCCTGCGCGACGTGGTCGAACGGCTCGCGGGTGAAATCGCGGCTGCCGACCCAGGCGCGGATCTGCCCGTCACGCGGATCGATCGCGAGGAAACCCGCCTGAACGTCGGTCTTCGCCTTGCACAGCGCGCGCATGAAGCCACGGTCGGCCGCGAGCAGCTTCATCGCGGCCGCGTCGTCCTTGCCGGCGTCCTGCGCGGCCTTGTACTCGGGCGACTCGCGCATGAAGGTGCGGAACACCTCGTTGTCGGTGCCGCAGCCGTCGCGGCCGCTCCATGCGCCGTTCGCGATGCCCTGCAACTGGTTGCCCTGCAGCGTGAGCGCCTGCGTCGCCATCTGCTGCAGCCGCGAGTCGATCGTCGTGCGCACGATCAGCCCGTCCGAGTAGATGTTGTAGTCGTTGCGGTCGGCCCACGCGATCAACCACTTGCGCAACTGCTGCGCGAAGTGCGGCGCCGGCCCCGGCGGCTCCTTCTGGCGCTCGAAATCGATGCGCAGCGGCCGGCGCTGCAGCTGCGCGAACTGCGCCGGCGACAGCTTGCCGTACTTCACCATCTGGCCGAGCACCGTATTGCGCCGCTGCAGCGCGCGCTCCGGGTTCAGCACCGGGTTGTAGTAGCTGTTGCCCTTCAGCATCCCGACGAGCGTCGCGCTGTCGAGCACGTCGAGCTCGTCGGCCGACTTGTCGAAGTAGGTGCGCGCGGCCATCTCGACGCCGTACGCGTTGTACAGGAACGGCACCGTGTTCAGGTAGGTTTCGAGGATCTGGTCCTTGCTGTAGACCGCCTCGATCTTCAGCGCGGTGATCGCCTCCTTCACCTTGCGGGTGAGCGTCGGCGCGCGGCCGATCTCGTCCGGATACAGGTTGCGCGCGAGTTGCTGCGTGATCGTCGAGCCGCCCTGGCGGCTGCCGGAGAACGTATGGAGCGCGGCCGATGCCGTGCGCTTCCAGTCGAGGCCGTGATGCGCGTAGAAGCGGTGATCCTCGGTCGCGATCAGCGCGTCGACCATGTGCGGCGAGATCTGCTTGAGCGGCACCCACTCGCGGTTGGACGGCTTGAATTCGGCCAGCAGCTTGCCGTCGGCGGACAGCACCTGCGCCGGCTGGTCGACGCGCGCCTTGCGGATGTCGCCGATGCCCGGCGTGAACGGGATCAGCACGACCACGTACGCCACGAACAGCGCCGGCACGGCGGCGCCCGTGAGCAGCACGCCGCGGCGCGTCGGGTGACGGAGATGGCGCCACGCGGTGGCGGCGAGAGGCTTGACCCGCGCCACGGCGGCAGCCGCGACGGGTTGGGCGCGCGCGACCCATCTGGCACAGAAAGCACGCACTGACGACACGTTTCGGCGATTCACGCGGGTGGAGCTCGGCTGAAAAGGCTGCATCGTACCAAACTCGCGCGGCCCCACGGCCGCGGCGGCGTTGCGCGGGCGCGCGCCGCGCGGCTGCGCCCGTGTTGCGCACGCAAAAAAGGCGCGTGCCCCGCAACGGGAACGACGCGCCAAACCTGGTACGACAACCGGGAAACGGCTCGACGGCGGCTGATCGGCGCCGCCGTTCAGCGCACGAGGAAGCCGTAAGTCAGCGGATCGCGCTCGTCGACGATCCAGTTCGCGAACCCGCAGATGTGCGCACTGCCCTCCACCTCCGGAATCACGGCCGGGATGTCGCCGACCGTCGTTTCGCGCAGCACGCGCCCCTTGAAGACCGTGCCGACGATCGATTCGTTGACGAGCGTGTCGCCGGCCGCGAGCAACCCGCGCTGGTACAGCTGCGCGACACGGCCGCCGGTGCCGGAGCCCGTGGGCGAGCGGTCGACCTCGCGATCCGCGAACACGCAGCAGTTCGCCTGCGTCGAGCCCGGATGGCGCGGCGCATTCGCGACGATCGTGCCGTAGATGTGGTTGATCTCCGGGATTTCCGGATGCACGACCGGGTACTTCGCGTTCGCGGCGGCCTTCACTTCCGCGCCGAAGCGGATCAGTTTCTCGACCGCCGACTCGCGCACCGGCAGGTCGAACGGCGCACCGTCGACGTAGAAATAGAACGCGCCGCCGTACGCGATGTCGCCGGTCACGGTGCCGAACGACGGCGTCTCGACCGACACGTCGCGCTGCCAGATGAACGACGGCACGTTGACGAAGCGCACGGGCCCCGCATGCTCGCCGTCCCACCGGACGAAGGCCTCGATGAAGCCGCACGGCGCGTCGATGCCGACCCGCGTTTCCGGCACCGTGCGCTGCACCCAGCCGAGCTCGACGGCGGCGGTCGACAAGGCGATCACGCCGTGCCCGCAATGGTCGCTGTAGCCTTCGTTGTGCACGAAGATCACGCCGAAATCGGCATTCGGCGTGACCGGCTCGGTCAGGTAGCCGCCGTACATGTCGGCGTGGCCGCGCGGCTCGAACATCAGCGCGCGGCGGATCTCGTCGGCGTGCGCCTTGAGCCACGCGCGGCGCTGGACGATCGTGTCGCCGGGCAGGCGCGGCAGCCCGCTCGTGACGATGCGGAACGCCTCGCCGCCCGTATGGACTTCGACGGTGGAAAGGGATCGGGAAATTTTCATGTCGAATCGGATGCGTTGAAACGAAGGACGGCGGCCGCGCCGCCGTCCGGTGGCAAGCGTGGGCGCCGGTTACTTCGCGTACGGCTCCGGCAGGCCGTTGCGGATCACGTAGACGGTCGTCGGCGCGCCCTTCAGGTCGCCGTTCGCGTCGAACGAATAGGTGCCCGCGACGCCCGCATAGTTCGACTTCGCGAGCTGCGCGATCAGCTTCGCCTTGTCGGTGGTCGTACCGGCCTTGACCATCGCGTCGGCGAGCAACTTCATCCCGTCGTAGTAGTTGACGCCATAGACCTGCGTATCGGTGTGATAGGTGTCGTGGTACTTCTTCAGGAACGCGCGTCCGGCCGCCGTCTTCTCGAGCGCGACGCCGCCCTGCGCGCAGTAGACGATCGATGCCGCGTCGCCCGCGACCTTGCCCATGTCCGCCGAGCAGATGCCGTCGCCGCCGAGCAGCTTCGCGCGCAGCCCGCGCTGCTTCATCTGCTTGGCCATCGGCGCGCCCTGCGCCGCATAACCGCCGAGGAAGATCACGTCGGGGTTGGCGGCCTTGATCTTGGTGAGGATGCCGAGGAAGTCGGTGGCCGACGAGTTCGTATACTCCTGGTCGACGATCCGGATCCCGTTCGCCTTCGCGACGTTCATGAACTGCTCGGCAACGCCCTGCCCGTAAGCGGTGCGATCGTCGATCACGGCGGCCGTCTTCGCGTTCAGCGTCTTCGCGGCGAACGTCGCCATCGTGCCGCCGAGCTGTTCATCGCTCGCGCCGATCCGGAAGATGTTCTTGAAGCCCTGCTTCGTCAGCGCCGGGTTCGACGCGACCGGCAGGATCGGCACGCCGGCAGTCGAGTACACGCGCGACGCGGGGATCGCGACGCCCGAGTTGTACGGTCCGAGCACCGCGACGACGCCCTTGTCGACGAGGTTCTGCGCGACCTGCACGCCGACCTTCGGGTCGGCCTGGTCGTCTTCGGAAACCAGTTTGAACGTGACGGCCTTGCCGGCGACCTTGATGCCGGCCTTGTTGAGTTCGTCCACGGCGAGCCGCGCGCCGTTTTCGTTGTCCTTGCCGTTCGCGGCCTGCGGCCCGGTGAGCGGCGCCGAATGGCCGATCATCACGACTTCCTGCGCGTGCGCGGAAGTCAGCGCGCCGGCGGCAACGGCCACCGAGAGCGCGGTAACGAGGTGTCGCATGATGTCTCCTGATTGGTTTTGAGTGAAACCAATGTAGGACACACGTGGTCACATCGCAAGCAATTTCAAAATAATTTCGGAATTTTGGTCATATTTAAGACCAGAATGCATTCGCGCGGATTCGTTCTACTTCGGCGCGATGTCGCGCCGCACGCGGCGGATGTGCTGCTCGACGTAGAACGCGGCCGCATCGGCATCGCCCGACACGATCGCCTCGTAGATCAGCCGGTGCTCGGACACGTAGAGCCGGATCCGGCCCGCGTCGTAGATGCCGTCGTCCTTCAGCCGTTTCCACAGCGGCTGGTCCATCGTCTTCGCGACTTCGTCCGCGATCTTCACCATCAGCGCGTCGCCCGTCATCAGCGCGAGCTGCCGGTGGAACAGCCGGTCGCTCTCGTTCCAGAGCGCGCGCTGGTGCGGATCGTCGACGTCGGTGATGGTTTCCATCTGCGCGAGATAACGCTCGGCACCGGGATCGGCGCGGCCATGGGCGGCCGCGAGACGTGCGATCGCGGGCTCCAGGATCAGCCGGACGTCGAGTGTCGACGTCGGGCTGAAGTCGGCCTCGGACGCCATCGGCGCGTCGCCGCGCCGCGCGAGCACGTCGAGCGGCGCCGCGACGACATAGGTGCCCGAATTGCGCTTCGTGAACACCAGCCCTTCGTTCTGCAGCGCGCCGAGCGCCTCGCGCACGGCCGGCCGGCCGACCTGGAACAGCGCGGCGAGCTCGCGCTCGGACGGCAGGCGCGACTCGGCCGCGTAGCGCCCGGCGCGGATTTCGTCGCGGATCTTCTCGGCTACCTGCTCGTAGATCTGCAGCGGCCGGAAACCGCCTTCGATTGATTCGGGACGCGCGGACATCATCGTATGGCTCCTGCCCGGTCGCGGGCGTGGATCTGGAATGGGTTCGCACTATACCGGAGCGGTGCCGGTATCGCGCCACGGCAACCCTTCTGGACAGATATTAGAACCAAAACCGGCTCGACGCTTTATTTTCTGGGTTGCGGGTGCGCCAGAAAGTGGTATAGATTCGATCCACGCTGCCTGGTGTCGCGGTATCCGGCAGCCCCGTGGCGGGCGCGGCATGCGCCCGCCGTCCACGCTCACGACGCATACGACGTACACGATGACCGCCCTTTCCCCGATTCCCGTTTTCGATGCGGCCGACACGGCCGCATTGCTCGACTACCCGGCGCTGCTCGCCACGCTCAGGCAAGCCGTTGCCGAGTATGCGGCGGGCGAGATCGTCAGCCCCGAGCGCCTCGTCGTGCCGCTGCAGGCCGGCGGCGTGATGCTGTCGATGCCGTCGAGCGCGCGCGACCTCGCGAGCCACAAGCTCGTGAACGTCTGCCCCGGTAACGGCACGCGCGGCCTGCCGACGATCCTCGGCCAGGTGAGTGCGTATGACGCGACCACGGGCGAGCTGCGCTTCGCGCTCGACGGCCCGACGGTCACCGGCCGCCGCACGGCGGCCGTCACCGCGCTCGGCATCGAGGCGCTGCATGGCGCCGTGCCGCGCGACGTCCTGCTGATCGGCACCGGCAAGCAGGCGGCCAATCACGCGGAAGCGCTCGCGGCGATCTTCCCGGAAGCGCGCCTCCACGTGCGCGGCACGCGCGCCGACAGCGCGGCCGCGTTCTGCGCGGCGCATCGCGCGCAGGCGCCGCGGCTCGCACCGCTCGACGGCGAAGCGATTCCCGACGCGATCGACGTCGTCGTCACGCTGACGACGAGCCGCACGCCCGTCTACCGGGAAGCCGCGCGCGAGGGCCGGCTCGTGGTCGGCGTCGGCGCGTTCACCGCGGATGCCGCCGAGATCGGCGCGAACACCGTGCACGGCAGCCGGCTCGTCGTCGACGATCCGGCCGGCGCGCGCCACGAGGCCGGCGACCTGATCGTCGCGCAGGTCGACTGGCAGCACGTCGCGTCGCTCGCCGACGTGCTGAACGGCACGTTCGCGCGCGGCGGGCCGATGCTGTTCAAGAGCGTCGGCTGCGCTGCATGGGATCTCGCCGCGTGCCGCACGGCGCGCGATGCGCTCGAGGCACGCGGCGCCGGCTGACCGCGTACCGGCATATCGCGGCAACATCGGAGCCGCGCCGGCGGTTTCCCGGACGCGTTGTAGGAAACGCCCTACAACGCGTCGAAGCGGCCTACACGAACTTCCAATTCGGCCGATTTCAATTTCGGCGGCGCAACACGATACTGCCGGCATGAATGCCAGCCTGTCACCCGCCGCGCTCAGGGTGTTTCTCGTCGATCACGCCGTCGCCGTCCGTCAGCGGATCGCGCTGCTCGTCGGCGCGATCCGCGGCGTCGCCGTCGTGGGCGAAGCGGAAGACGGCCAGGACGCGTGGACGCACATCCGCAGTTGCCGGGCGGATGTCGTGATCGTCGACGTGCGGCTCGCGGATGGCAGCGGCCTCGCCCTCATCGGGATGCTGTCGAAGGTCGCACCGCGCATCGTCACGATCGTGCTGACGAATCATTCGGCGCCGGCATTCAGAGAGGCATGCGCGACGGCGGGAGCCGACTACTTCTTCGACAAGACCGTCGAATTCGACGCCGCATGCCGTGTCATCGAATCCTTGGTGCACGCTCGTGTGCACCACCCCTGACGAGCCGGAGTGACTTATGTCCACAGCCACCGCCTGCGCCGCCGACGTGTCCGTCGTACCCCGGCCAACGATTCCGCTGCGCGCGGCCGCGCGCGCCGACGCCGCCAAACATCCGGCCGCACGCTGCTCGGCCTGCGCGATGCGCTCGATGTGCCTGCCGCACCTGACGGCCGCCGAGTACGGCCGCCTCGACTCGATCATCTGCACGACCCGGCACGTTCGCCAGGGTGACGCGCTGTTCCGCATCGACGATCCGTTCCAGAGCATCTATGCGGTGCGCGCGGGTTCGTTCAAGACGGTGATGATGCATCGCGACGGCCGCGAGCACGTGACGGGCTTCCAGATCGCCGGCGAAACGCTCGGGATGGACGGCATCGGCAGCGGCCAGCATTGCTGCGACGCGATCGCGCTGGAGGACAGCGTCGTGTGCATCATTCCGTTCGGCGCGCTCGAAGCCGCCTGCCGCGAGATCAAGCCGATGCAGCACTTCCTCTACCAGATGCTGAGCAGCGAGATCGTTCGCGAATCGAGCCAGATGCTGCTGCTCGGCACGATGTCGGCCGAACAGCGCGTCGCGCATTTCCTGCTGAACCTGTCGTCCCGTTTCGAGGCGCGCGGTTATTCGGCGACCGAATTCAACCTGCGGATGACGCGCGAAGAAATCGGCTGCTATCTCGGGATGAAGCTCGAAACCGTCAGCCGGATGTTCTCGCGGTTCCATCGCGACGCGCTGGTCGAAACGCGCGGCAAGCGCGTGCGCATCCTCGACGCGCACGCGCTCGCGCAGGTCTGACGCGCGACGCCGGATCATCGGCGCAGCGCCGCCCTTGCGCCGCTCGCCTGCCACGCGATCAGCGCCTGCTCGGCCTGGGCGAATGCGCGGCGCAGCGCGTCGTCGAGGTCGTTTCCCGCGCATGGCGGCAGCGGCCTGAGCGCCGCGTCGTGCATCACCAGGTCGAGCCGCACGTCGTACAGCCGCACGCCATCGGTCGCCACGCGCGATTCGATCGCGAGGTGGCAGCCGCCGATCAGCGCGCGGAACCGCTCGAGCCGCACCAGCTGCGCGCCGGCCTCGGCTTCCACCGCGGCGGACCCGGTGAATCCCCGGCAGGCGATCTGCATGCCCACGCCCATCTCCTACTCTCCCGACGGGGCCGCCCGCTCGTCGACCGCCTTGCATGCGCCCGCCCGCACACGATGCGGCGGCACGCGTTTCCCGTGGCGTGGCGCGATTCTGCGATCGCGGCCCGGCCGACAATCCTCCCGCGCCGTCCTGGCGCGGGTCCGTTCATACGTTGAAGACCTGCGACGTCTTCATCTCGATCCAGGTCATGCCGGCGCGCAGCCCTTCGATCATGGCCTCGCGCTCGGTCGGATACGCGTGACTGTGCTCGAACGTATGATGAAACCGAGCGGCACCGGCGCCGTGCTCGACGGACACGCGGCAGCGGAATTCGCCCGATTCGCACGGTCGCGTCTCGACTTCGACCGACCAGTCGCGTTCGTGAATGTTGCCCTGCAGTGTCATGCGCCCTCCTGCGGTATCAGCCTTCGAGCCGGAAGTGGCCGCTGTGCAGCAGCACCGGCCGGCCGCCGATTTCCTCGAGCATCCGTCGCGCCATCGCCTCGATCGCCGGGCGGTGCCCGTCGAATGCGGTCAGCAGGTCGCTTTCGAGCAGCGACCGCGCGCCGAAATGGTCTTCCAGCGCCTCGGCCGTGACCGCGCACTGTACGCAACGTCCGTCGACCAGCGCCGAAAACGCGACGACCAGGTCGCGCGCGCAATATTCGGGCGGCTCGGGCGGAAAAGTGATGTGCATCGGTCGGCCTGTCATCGTCGTGATGGCTCCATGACGAGAGCATAGTGGCGCGCGCGGCCGCGCGCTTGACCCACGTCAAGCGGTCCGCTGCACCGCACGATCCCGGTGCAGCCGCGCGACGCGGCTTCAGCCCGCGTCGGGCTCGATCGCCGCGCCGCGCTGCGCGAGCAGCTCGCGCAGCGCGGCGCGGTGGCAATGGCGCTCGTCTTCGCAGTAGCGGCCGATCGAGAACGCCGTGGTGGCCGACAGCGCCGCCAGCAGGTCCAGCACCTTCGCCGGGTCACCCTGCGCCATCTCCGCGCGAAAGTGGCGCTTGAATGCATTCCATTCGGCGTCGGTTTCGGCGGCCTGTGCCTGGGCAACGAGTTCGGCACTCGGCGACAGCGTCGGCAGCCATACATCATAGTAGTCGCGCGACGCGAATTCCGCCTTAGGTACGCCGCGCGGCGGCCGCCGCACCGTGCCGATCCGCAGCCCCTCGCCGGCCGCGCGCGGCGTGCCGAGCCGGATGATCCGGATGCCCATGTCGCTTCCCTTTTCGTGTTGCGTCCGATGCCGCATCGTACCGCCGCACGCGCCGTCGCGTCTGTCTTCCGGCGCACGTTGCCGCCGCGCAAGAAAAAACCGGCTGCCCCCCGCGACGGGGGACAGCCGGCTCATCCTGCGTCGTTCGGTGCGCGCCGGAGCGCGCGCCGCGCTCAGACGCCGCTCTTCAGCACCTTGCCGATCGCGTCCGCGACGATGCCGACGTTCGAGTCGTTCAGGCCCGCCACGCACATCCGGCCCGAACGCAGGATGTACACGCCGTGCACTTCGCGCAGCGCGTCGACCTGCGATTCGGTCAGGCCCGTGTACGTGAACATCCCGCGCTGCTTCACGTAGCGCGTGAGCGCCTCGCCGCCGACGTGGTCGCGCAGGCCGTCGTGGATCGACTGGCGCATCCGCGCGATGCGGCGGCACATGGCCGACAGCTCCTCTTCCCATTGCTTGTGCAGTGCCGGCGTGCCCAGCACGGCCGCGACGACCTTCGCACCGTAGGTTTGCGGGTTGCTGTAGTTCGAGCGCACGGCGCCGGCCAGCTGGCCGAGCACGCGCTCGGCCGCGGCTGCGTCTTCGCAGACGACGCTCAGCCCGCCCACGCGCTCGCCGTACAGCGAGAAGTTCTTCGAGAACGAGTTCGCGACGAGCGTCGGCACGCCGCGGCGGGCCAGTTCGCGCACCGCGAACGCGTCCGCGTCGAGACCCGCGCCGAAGCCCTGGTACGCCATGTCGACGAACGGCAGCAGCCCGCGCGCCTCGATCACGTCGATCAGTTTCTCCCACTGGCCTTCGTCGAGGTCGACGCCGGTCGGGTTATGGCAGCACGCATGCAGCAGCACGATGCTGCGCGCCGGCAGCGCGTCGATCGCCGCGAGCATCGCGTCGAACTTCAGGCCGCCCGTCGCCTCGTCGTAGTACGGGTAGGTATTCACCGTGAAGCCGGCGCGCTCGAAGATGAAGCGGTGGTTTTCCCAGCTCGGATCGCTGAGCCACACCTGAGCATCCGGGAAATAGCGCTTCAGGAAATCGGCGCCGACCTTCAGTGCGCCCGAGCCGCCGAGCGTCTGCAGCGTCGCGATGCGACCGGCCGCGCGGGCCGGGTGATCGGCGCCGAACACGAGCGATTGCACGGCGTCGCGGTACGCGGCCAGGCCGACCATCGGCAGGTACGGCTTCGGGCCGCTGTCGCGCTGCAGCGCGGTTTCGGCTTCGCGCACGGCGCCCATCACCGGAATCCGGCCTTCGGCGTCGAAATAGATCCCGATGCTCAGGTTGACCTTCTGGTCGCGCGGATCTTTCTGGAAGTTCTCGTTGAGCGTCAGGATCGGGTCGCCCGGGTACGCGTCGATGTGTTCGAACATGGCTATGTCGGTCTCGTTTGGAAGAATGATCGGTCGTGGCCTGCGTCAGCGTGCGGAGGCGCCGTCGTGCATCGCAAAGCCTGCATTCTTCTGACGGAAGCGATACCCGATCGCGAGCACCGCGAGCCATACCGGGATCAGGTACACCGACAGGCGGAGATCCGGCGTCAGGTACATCACGACGAGAATGCCGGCCATGAATGCCAGGCACAGGTAATTCGTGAAAGGATAGCCCAGACTGCGGAAGGAAGTCTTCTCCCCGGCCGCGCGCTTGGCCTGGCGGAACTTCAGGTGGATCAGGCTGATCATCGCCCAGTTGATGATCAGCGCCGACACGACGAGGCCCATCAGCACCTCGAACGCCTTGCCCGGCATGAAGTAGTTGACCAGCACGCACACGCCGGTCGCGAGCGCCGACGCGCCGAGCGCGGCGAGCGGAATGCCGCGCTTGTTCACCGAGCACAGCACCTTCGGCGCGTTGCCCTGCTGCGCGAGGCCGAACAGCATCCGGCTGTTGCTGTACACCCCGCTGTTGTAGACCGACAGCGCGGCCGTCAGCACGACCACGTTCAGCACGTTGGCGACCACGTTGCTGCTCAGCGCGTGGAAGATCAGCACGAACGGGCTGCCGCCGGTGACGACCTTTTCCCACGGATACAGCGACAGCAGCACCGCGAGCGCGCCGATGTAGAAAATCAGGATCCGGTAGATCACCTGGTTGGTCGCGCGAGGAATGCTGTGCTTCGGATCGTCGGCCTCGGCCGCGGTGATGCCGATCAGCTCCAGCCCGCCGAACGAGAACATGATCGCGGCCATCGACATCACGAGCCCCGACACGCCGTTCGGGAAGAAGCCGCCGTGCTGCCACAGGTTCCGCACGCTCGCCTCCGGCCCCGCGTGGCCGCTCGCGAGCAGCCAGCCGCCGAAGCCGATCATGCCGACGATCGCGGCGACCTTGATGATCGAGAACCAGAATTCCGTCTCGCCGTACGACTTCACGCTCGCCAGGTTGAGCAGGTTGATCGCGACGAAGAACACCAGCGCCGACACCCAGGTCGGCACGCCGGGCCACCAGTACTGCACGTAGATCCCGACGGCCGACAGCTCGGCCATGCTGACGAGGATGTACAGCACCCAGTAGTTCCAGCCCGACAGGAAGCCGGTGAAGTGGCCGACGTACTTGTTCGCGAAAAAGCTGAACGAGCCGGCGACGGGCTCGTCGACGACCATCTCGCCGAGCTGGCGCATGATGAAGAACGCGACGATGCCGGCCACCGCATAGCCGAGCAGCACGGACGGGCCGGCCATCTTGATCGTCTGCGCGATGCCGAGGAACAGCCCCGTGCCGAGCGCGCCGCCGAGCGCAATCAGCTGGATGTGCCGGTTCTTCAGCCCGCGCTTCAGGCCGTCGCTCTCGTTACCAGAAACCATGTCTTCTCCACTCTGTCCGCCTCCGCCTGACGCGGTGCGGCGCGCCTCGGTGTGCCGGACGCTGTTTTACTGTGCCGGCGGCCGTTCGTGGGGGCGCCGGGTTGGGGACTGCAATCTTCGCGTGAGGCGGCAACCGATTTGCGTCGGCGTGCCGGCCACACTGGCCGCCGACTCTCCGCCCACGCCGCGCTGCCGCGGCCGCATACGAAAATCCGGGGTCAGTTTAGCGTCGCGACCGCGAAATCGGGTTGCGTAACCCGCTCATGCAAACCCTACATTATGAGATAAGATTGCATCCAGGAGACGAATGAGGAAACAAAAATGCCTGACCCGGTTCTCGATCGCATCGATCGCCACTTGCTGTCGGTGCTGCAGGAGAACGGCCGCGCGTCGAACCTCGATCTGGCGAAGGCCGTGGGACTGTCGCCCGCGCAGACGTTGCGGCGCCATCGCCGGCTGGAGGAAATCGGCGCGATCCGCCGTTACGAAACCCGGCTCTGCGCCGACACGCTCGGCTTCGGCGTCACCGCGTTCGTGCACGTGACGATGGAGCGCGGGCATATCCGCGATTTGTCGAAGTTCCAGAAACTCGTGTCGGATCTCGCGCAGATCCAGGAATGTTTCTCGGTGACGGGCGACATCGACTACGTGCTGAAAGTCGTCGCGCACGATCTGAAGGGGCTGTCGCGATTCCTGCTCGAGACGCTGATGCGCATCCCCGGCGTGAGCGGCGTGCATTCGAGCGTGTGCCTCGACGAAATCAAGTGTACGAGCGCGATGCCGGTGGAAGCGTAACACCCGCGCGGGCGAGGTGTTCACGCGAAGGTCGCCGGTGCCGCAGGCATCATCATGGCTCCGGCTGCGTCAGGCAGGCGTTGAGCAGCTCGCAGGGCCACAGGCTGCGCTTTCCTGCGCAACGTAGCTGTCGCGGCGCGTCTGTCGTGATCGACATTGCCCGGAAAACGTGTTCGACTGCGGCATCGTGCGATGGCACCGATTAATGGGACGCCCATCAATCGGTAGCAAATTTCACGAAAAGTCGTACAAGTCTAATAGGCGACTTGTTTCTTATCAGCGATCGTCTTCGATTCCTTAATGCATCAGGAATCGACTATGCAACCCGCCGTAGCAACAGCCAGCGATCCGACCGCTTCCGTCGGATTCGTCATCGCCGCCACATATGGGGCGTAGCCGATGCCGAACCCGTCCACGAAAGTCCGCACCAATGACACGCCGCATTCTTACAGCTCAAAACACTGACATTTCGGGAGCTTTGGAACGCATATCCGAAGAAGGATCCATATGATGACCCGACCGGCGAGTATAAAAATCAATGCGCGATCCGGATGAGCGTAACTTTCCACGCAATCGGCAGCGGCATGAAGTCGTTTTCTCAGAAAGTATTGAAGCCCATGCCAGGAAAACGAACGCTCGGACGCCTCATCCTCGATGGGAAGGCAACTGCGACCCGCGCCTACGAACTAGCAGAATGGTTGAAGCTTCGCCCATTCCTTGGCTTGGGCAAGCCGGAAAATATCACCGGACAGGATTGGCAGGCCAAGGTAAAAGGCCGAACCGGTATCGTCTATTTCTTCGGTTATTGGCGGCAGGACGGTGATTCGGCTGACGCATTCAGCGGCGGACATATCGATCTGTGGAACAAGGACACGCTCACACCCTCGGCTGCGTCGTTCTGGCGATTTCGCATTGGCGTGCCGTCCATGATTAACCCGCTCGATTATCTTCGGGGCCGACGCGGAAACTGGTACTCGGACCTCGCCAATTCGAACGAAATCCTTTTCTGGGAAGTTGAATGAAACGGCTGGCCGTCACCCTCGGCGGATTCATATGGGGCTTGCTCGTTACCTGGGCATCCCTTTACACGTTCAGCCGAATTCATTGGCCCACTACACCGTCACATTCGACCGGCTGCAACGACATGGAGCACTGCGCTCCTCAGGCGGTATTCGTGGTCGGTCTGCTCGCACTCACGTTGTGGCCCTCGGTCCTCTTTGCCGTCATCAATGCGTTCGCTTATCGGCGCTGGTCGTCGCGTAGATGGGGAAACGTGTTCGTTATGGCTACGCTATTCGTCGTCGTTTTTCATCTCGCGAGCTACGCGGCGCCTGCGCTAGGTCTCTTCAGCCAGGCCGGATCACCGGAGCGGCGCAACGCAGTTTGTGCGCCGCCTCGCCCCGTCAAGCGACAGCCCGTTACATCGGTGCGCGTGACGATTTCGTCTGCAACCGCCTAAACTTGCGACTGTCGTCAATGCTCACCGCACCGCCTCGAACGCACTGATCAACAACGCCCCGCAAGCAATCACCATGCATCCTGCCGTCCGGCGCGGCGTCAGCCGCTCGCCGAGATACACGCGCGCGATCAGCGCCGCGAACACCACGCTCGTCTCGCGCAGCGCCGACACCGGCCCCATCGGCGCCCGGTCCATCGCCCAGATGACGATGCCGTACGCAAGCGCGGCGAACACCCCGCCGCATGCGGCCTTCGCCGTTTCGCCAACCTCCTGCGTCAGCCGCAACGGCCCCGCGCGCAGCCGGTAGTACGCGGCCATCATCGCCCCCGTCAGCACGAACATCCACGCGGTATAGCCGACCGTGTTGCCGCTCTCGCGCACGCCGATCCCGTCGACCACGCTGTACGCCGCGATCGACACGCCGGTCGCGAACGCGGTCGGCAGCACCCTCGCGATCGGATGCGTTGCGCCGCGTCCGCGATCCAGCCCGATCGCCAGGATGCCCGCGCAGATCAGCACGAGCCCGCCTTGCGCGCCGACGTTCAGCCGCTCGCCCGCGAACGCCGCCGCGCCGAGCGTGACGAGCAGCGGCGCGGTGCCGCGCGCGACCGGATACGCGACGGTCAGGTCGCCATGCTCGTACGCGCGCACGAGCAGCAACGTGTAGACGACGTGCAGCACCGCCGACGCGACGACGCACAACCAGCTCGACGCTGAAATGGGCGTGGCGACCGGCAGGAACAGCAGCGCGAACAGCCCGATCGCGATCTGCAGCACGGTGGCCGAACGCAGCCGGTCGCCGCTGCCGCGGACCAGCGCGTTCCACGCCGCATGGAGGAACGCGGCGCACAGCACGGCAAACAGGACGGGAATCGGCACGATGAATACTCGCAGACGCGCGCCGACGTCGATCGCCGCCGCAGGGCGTTCATCGTATGAATCCGTCACCGGATTGTCAAAAACGTCGGCGTGTACGGCGGCGCGAACGCGCCCGCCGGCCGTGCGCCGCCCCGCCCGGCGCGGCATCGGCGGCAGCGGCCCGCCGCGCCGCGGCACCTGCCGCGGCGGCCGCACGCGGTCTGCCCCTTTCCGTTCTCTTTCGCGCCTCGTGCCGGCGTAATGGAATCGATACCGCGATGCAACCGTCACGAAACCACTCCGTCCCCATATCTTCATATGCGGCTGTTTCAATGCGCGTGCTCTCTCACGCGCTCCGCGCCGACCGACACGCCACGGCGACGGAGCCGCGCCCCACCCTCGAAGACCTTACCTGGAGTTTCCCGATGTTCCGTCAAGCCTTGCTCGTCACCGCCTGCGCAGCCGCGGCGCTGGCGCTGTTCGCCTGCGGCGGCAGCGACGATCCCACGTCGACGCCCGCTGTGTCGTCGCAAGATGCGCTGCAGACCGCCACGCCGATCAAGCACGTGGTCGTGATCTACGGCGAGAACATCTCGTTCGACCACTACTTCGGCACCTATCCGAACGCGACGAACCCGTCGGGCGAACCGGCGTTCACCGCGAAAGCGGGCACGCCGACGTCGAACGGGCTGACGGGCACGCTGCTGACCGCGAACCCGAACTTCACGAACACGGCCAACGGCACCGACGCGGCGAACCCGTTCCGCCTCGACCGCACGCAGGCCGCGACCGCCGACCAGAACCACGCGTACACGGCCGAGCAGCAGGCCGAGGACAACGGCCTCGCCGACCTGTTCCCGAAGTACACCGGCAAGGGCTCGTCCGGCGGCGCCGGCGCGTTCGGCACGAAGGGCCAGGTGATGGGCTACTTCGACGGCAACACCGTGACCGCGCTGTGGAACTACGCGCAGCGCTTCGCGATGAGCGACAACACGTTCACGACGGTCTACGGCCCGTCGACGCCCGGCGCGCTGAACGTGGTATCCGGCCAGACCAACGGGATGCAGATCGTCAAGACGTCGAAGCAGCCGTCGACGCTCGCGGCCAGCTCGTACTACATCAATGACGGCCAGGGCGGCTTCACGATGATCAACGACGTCGACCCGGGCTTCGACGTGTGCTCGAGCACGACCGACCAGGCGATGATGACGGGCAAGAACATCGGCGACCTGCTGAACGGCGCGAAGATCACGTGGGGCGGCTTCATGGGCGGCTTCAACCTGTCGACGACGAACGGCAACGGTACGACGGGCTGCGCGCGCAGCACGGTCGCCACCGCCGTGAACGCCGCGACGGCCGACTACATCCCGCACCACAACTGGTTCCAGTACTACGCGTCGACCGCGAACCCGCAGCACACGCGCCCGAGCTCGGTCGCGGCGATCGGTTCGAGCTTCCAGGCCGACGGCAAGACCGCCGAGCCGGCGAACCACCAGTACGACACGGACGACTTCTTCGCCGCCGTGAAGGCCGGCAACTTCCCGTCGGTCAGCTACCTGAAGGCGCCGGCCGCGCAGGACGGGCACGCGGGCTATTCGGATCCGCTCGACGAGCAGGCGTTCGTGACCAAGGTCGTCAACTTCCTGCAGCAGCAGCCGGACTGGCAGAACACGGCCGTGATCGTCACGTACGACGACTCGGACGGCTGGTACGACCACGTGTACACGGCGCCGACGCACGCATCGTCGGACCCGGTCGACCAGGTCAACGGCGCCGGCAAGTGCGGCACGGGCGGCACCACCGGCGTGAACGGCGCGACCGTGAACGGCCGTTGCGGCCCGGGCGTGCGCATTCCGCTGGTCGTGATCTCGCCGTATGCGAAGCAGAACTACGTCGACCACACGATGCTCGACCAGGCGTCCGTCGTGCGCTTCATCGAGGACAACTGGCTCGGCGGCCAGCGCATCGGCGGCGGTTCGTTCGATGCGACCGCGGGCGACCTGCGCAACCTGTTCGACTTCACGTCGAAGCCGAACACGACGCCGCTGTACCTCGACCCGACGCTCGGCACCGCACTGAGCGCCGCACCGGCGATCTGAGCGTCGCCTGCCCGACCGCATGGCCGGCGCCTCGCGCGCCGGCCGTTTCCATTTAACGCGCCGCGTCGAGCGGCGCCCGAGTTCCGATCGACAGCATGACAGCCCGACCCGCGGTCCCCTCTTCCGACGCCTCCGGCACCCCCGCGCCGCGCGCCCCTTCCCGCCTGCCGCGCCGCGCGGCGTTCGTGTTCGGCGCGGCCGTGCTCGGCTACGGCGCGTTCGCGATCGCGTTTCCCGCGCGGGTGCCGGCGGCCATCGGCACCGTCGTCGCCGACTGGACCGGCGCGAACCCGCATCCGGTCGTGCTGCAACGGCCTGCCGCGCAACCGCTGTCGGCGGTCGCGCAGCTCGGGCGCGCGCTGTTCCACGATCCGTCGCTGTCCGCGTCGGGCAAGCAGTCGTGCGCGTCGTGCCACAGCCCCGACCACGCGTACGGGCCGCCGAATGCGCTCGACGTGCAGCCGGGCGGCCTCGCGATGACGCAGCAGGGCTATCGCCCGCCGCCGTCGCTGATGTACCTGTACCGCCAGCCGAACTTCAGCATCGGCCCGGATGCCGGCGAAAACGACGCCGCGCCGAGCGTCGCGCAGCAGGCCGCGTCGGCGGCCGGCATCGTCAAGGCGCAGAAGGTGGCCGGCACGTCGGCCGCGCCGCAGCTCGTGCCGCAAGGCGGGATGTTCTGGGACGGCCGCGCCGACACGCTGCAGCAGCAGGCGTTCGGCCCGCTGCTGAATCCGGTCGAGATGGCGAACGCGAGCATCGACGACGTGGCGCGCAAGCTCGCGCAGTCGTCGCACCGCGCGCAGCTGGTGCAACTGTTCGGCGCGCGCGTGTTCGACAGCCCGCAGCTCGCGGTGTCGGAGGCGATGTTCGCGATCGCGCGCTACCAGGTCGAGGATCCGTCGTTCCATCCGTACAACAGCAAGTACGACCGCTGGCTCGAAGGCCGCGCGCGCCTCACGCAGGCCGAGCTGCGCGGCCTGCGCCTGTTCAACGATCCGGACAAGGCGAATTGCGCGGGCTGCCATCTGTCGAAACCCGGCAAGGACGGGTTGCCGCCGATGTTCACCGATTACCAGTACGAGGCGCTCGGTGCTCCGCGCAACCAGGCGCTTGCGCAGAACCGCAACCCGGCGTTCCACGATCTCGGCGTGTGCGGACCGTTCCGCGACGACCTGAAGGACCAGACGCAGTATTGCGGGATGTTCCTGACGCCGACGCTGCGCAACTCGGCGACGCGCCGCGTGTTCTTCCACAACGGCGTGTTCCATACGCTCGACCAGGTGATGGCGTTCTACAACGAGCGCAGCATCTCGCCGCAGAAGTTCTATTCGCGCGGCGCGGACGGCAAGGTCGACGAGTACGACGACCTCCCGCCGAAATATCGCGCGAACGTCGACGTGACCGACGCGCCGTTCGACCGCAAGCCGGGCGACAAGCCCGCGATGACCGCGCAGGACATCAAGGACATCGAGGCGTTTCTCGGCACGCTGAACGACGAGCCGGCACGGCACTGAACGCCGCGCGGGCGTCGCGCCGCATCAGCGGCGCGCGCGGATGCACAGGAAGGCCGGCGCCAGCGACAGCTCCGCGTGGAGCCGTTCCGACGCCGCCTTCATCTCCGGCAGCGGCTTCGGTTCGACGAACCGTTCGAGCCGCCAGCCGCCGTCGGCGAGCGCATTCAGGATGTCGGCCAGCGGCCGCCGCCAGGCTTCGACGTAGGGCCTCGGCTCGCCGAACCCCGACCAGTGGAAACCGAAGCGTGACGTGTCGAAGTACGTGCCTTCCCCGCGCGTCCGTTCGTCCATCCAGTCGCGCATCGGATGCGCCATCGAGAACACGAGCGTCGCACCGGGGCGCGCGACGCGCCTGAATTCGCGCAGCGTCGGCGCGAGATCGCGCACGTAGTCGAGCGCGAGCGAGCACAGCACCTTGTCGACCGCATGATCCGGCAGCCACGCGAGCGGCGCCTCCAGGTCGCCTTCCACGATGTCGACCGCGAGGCCGTCGCAGCGCGTTCGCGCGAGCGCGACCATCTCCGGCGTGACGTCGAACGCATGCACGGTCGCGCCGCGGTGCGCCAAGTGTTCGCTGCAGATGCCGGGACCGCACCCGGCGTCGAGCACCGTCAGGCCGTCGACGTCGCCGAGCAGCGCCAGCGTCGCCGGCCGTTCGTACAGCGCGTTGTGCGCCTTCGTCGGCGCGATGTCCGCGTAGCGTTGCGCGAAGCTCGCATAGGCGCGGCGGCCGGACGATTCGTTCGGATCGGTCATGCGGCATCCGTCGGCGGAAACTGGGAGTGTCGATTCTGCCCGATCGGACGACGGTTGGCGATCCTGCTTCCCGCCTGCGTTACGACAGGCTGTCGAGCAGCCGGTACCAGGCCACGCCGGCCGCGATATAGAAGCGCTGCAGCCCGTGAAACGGAATCGGCCGGATCGGCGTGACGCGGAACGGCAGCGGCAGTTGCGCATCGCCCGACAGGTGCGCCGCCAGATGCTTGCCGAGCGTCGTCGCCATCGCGATGCCGCGCCCGTTGTAGCCGAGCGCGATCGTCACGCCCGGCGCCGGCTCGTGCACGTGCGGCATGAAATCCGCGGTGATCGCGACGCGTCCGGCCCAGCGGTATTCGAACCGGACGCCCTTGAGTTGCGGATACAGCAGCGTCGCCGCACGCTCGAGATGGCGCCAGTCGCTCGCCGCACGCGGTTCCGCGAACGGGCCGCGACCGCCCATCAGCAGGCGTCCCGCCGCATCGCGCCGGAAGTACAGCAGCAGGCGCCGCGCATCCGATGCGACTTCGCCGCCGGCGAGAATGTCGCGGCCGAGTTCCGGCGCGAGCGGTTGCGTCGCGACGATGAAGCTGTTCGCGGCGATCACCGACTGGCGCAAGCCGGGCCACAGTCCGTCGGTATAGCCATTGGTCGCGAGCACGACGCGGTCGGCCGATACCGTCGCGCCGCCGGCGGTCGCGACCTGCCAGCGACCACCGGCACGCGTCAGCCCGACGGCGCGCGTCAGCCCGTGCACGACCGCCCCGCTCGCCTGTGCGGCGCGCACGAGGCCGCGCGTATAGCTGAGCGGCTGCACGCTGCCCGCGCGGCGATCGATCCAGCCGCCCGCGTAGGCGCCGGTGCCGAGCCGGCGCGCGACGTCGTCGCGACCGAGCAGTTCGACCGGCGCGCCCCGCGCGGCCCATTGCTGCGCGCGCCGCGCGACCGTCTCGAGCATCGCGGCGGTCGGCGCCGGCTGGATCCAGCCGTGGCGACGCGCGTCGCAGTCGATCGCGTGCCGCGCGATCAGGTCGAACACCGTGTCGGCCGCCCCGCCGACCACGCCGGCAAGCTGCTCGCCGGCCTCGTCGCCGAACCGGCGGATCAGTTCGTCGGGATCGTATTTCAGGCCCGGAATCACCTGCCCGCCGTTGCGGCCCGACGCCCCCGTTACTATCTTCACGCCCCGATTGTCGGGGCTTTGGCCAGCCAGGCCCGGCATGATTCTCGCCCCCAGTCGCAGTCATGATCCGGGGGGTGTTGTCACCGGGCCTGGTGGGTGGCTGGTGATCGCTGATAGGGGTTTGGCCGGGATATCCCGACGCC
>NZ_CADFDK010000005.1 GCF_902832885.1 Burkholderia seminalis DSM 23518 | reverse complement strand
TCGTTCGAGACCAGGACGTTGATAGGTCAGGTGTGTAAGCGCAGTAATGCGTTCAGCTAACTGATACTAATTGCCCGTAAGGCTTGATCCTATAACAAGTCTGTTTTACAGACAGCGGTTGAATGACCGCGATGTGCTGATACGCACAACTCAAAAATTACTGCTTCTTCCAAGATTGGTTGTGCTGCGAAGCCAGCACAACAACCCCCTTTGCCTGATGACCATAGCGAGTCGGTCCCACCCCTTCCCATCCCGAACAGGACCGTGAAACGACTCTACGCCGATGATAGTGCGGATTCCCGTGTGAAAGTAGGTAATCGTCAGGCTCCCTAAGCCAAGAACCCCCGCCCGAAAGGCGGGGGTTTTTGCATTTCGGCGGCGAAAACGCACGTGCGCGACAATGTCAGTCGGTCTTCGTTCAGATAACCCGAGCTCTGAACGAAATGAGCGCGTTATCCGGCGTGTCCACGTAAAATTCGCGAATCCCCACCTCCGCATTCAAGACGATGAACGCCGCCACCCAGGTAGCCCGGGCCGTTTGCCCGCACGATTGTCCGGACACGTGCGCAATGCGCGTGTCCGTCGAGAACGGGAAGGCGATCAAGGTAACGGGCGATCCCGATCATCCGCCGACGCAAGGTGTGTTGTGCACGAAGGTCAGCCGTTACGCCGACCGCGTCCATCATCCCGATCGCCTCACGGTTCCGCTCAAACGCGTCGGCCCGAAGGGCGAAGGGCGCTTCGAGCCGATCAGCTGGAGCGAGGCGTTCGACGAGATCGGCCGTCGCCTGGGTGAAATCGCCGCGCGCGCGCCGGAAGCGATCGTGCCGTACAGCTACGCCGGAACGATGGGGCTCGTGCAGGGCGAGGGCATCGCCCAACGGTTCTTCCACACGCTCGGCGCATCGCGGCTCGAGCGCACGATCTGTGCGGCAGCAGGCGCGGCGGGGCTGCGATACACGTATGGCGGCAGTCTCGGCATGCACCTCGAGCACTTCGAGGAAAGCGAACTGATTCTGATATGGGGCGCGAATCCGATCGCGTCGAGCCTGCACTTCTGGACCCGCGCGCAGGAAGCGAAGCGCCGCGGTGCGCGTCTTGTCGCGATCGATCCCTATCGCTCGCTGACCGCGGAGAAGTGCCATCAGCACATTGCGCTGAAACCGGGTACCGATGGTGCATTTGCGCTCGGCATGATGCATGTGTTGATCACCGAAAATCTGCTCGATCACGACTACATCGCTGACCATACGCTGGGTTTTGACGCGCTCAAGGCGCGCGCCATGTCCTATCCGCCGGAGCGGGTCGCGCAGATCTGCGGCGTCGATGCGTCGGAGCTGATCGATCTTGCGCGTCGCTACGGCGCCACGCGAAAGGCATCGATCCGCCTCAACTACGGCATGCAGCGCGTTCGCGGCGGCGGCAATGCCGTGCGCGCGATTGCCAGCCTGCCGGCGCTGACGGGAGCGTGGCGCGACCGCGCGGGCGGGCTGTTGCTGTCGTCGTCGGAATCCGCACCGGTCAACCAGGCGGCGCTGCTGCGCCCGGATCTGATGCCGGGTTGGCCGCACAAGCTGCCGCGCATCATCAACATGAATGCGATCGGCGACGCGCTGCTGCACCCCGGCGATGCGACATTCGGGCCGAAAGTCGAAGCCGTGATCGTGTACAACTCGAATCCGGTGGCGGTCGCGCCGGACTCGTCGAAGGTCGCCGCTGGGTTCGCGCGTGATGATCTGTTTACGGTCGTTCTCGAGCATTTCAAGACAGATACCGTCGATTTCGCCGACATTGTGTTGCCGGCGACCACGCAGCTCGAGCATCTCGATATTCACAAATCGTATGGCCACACCTACGTGATGGCGAACCTGCCGTCGATTCCGCCGGTGGGCGAGGCGCGGCCGAACACGGAGATCTTCCGTGGCATCGCGCGCAGCATGAGGCTCGACGAGCCGGCGCTGTACCACACCGACGAAGAGGTCGCGCGTGCGGCGCTCCGCTGGGACGACCCGGCACTCGACAGCGACTGGGAAACGTTGAAGCGGGAAGGCTGGCTGAAGCTCAAGCTGCCGGAGGCGCCGTTCGCGAACGGCGGTTTCCGCACCCCGTCAGGCAAGTGCGAGTTCTACAGCCCGCGGCTCGAGCAGATGGGCATGGACCCCGTCCCGGACTACCTGCCGCCGTTCGAATCGGCCGAGGCCGCGCCCGAGCTCGCCGCGCGTTATCCGCTCGCGATGATCTCGCCGCCGGCCCGCCACTTCCTGAACAGCACGTTCGTGAACGTCGACAGCCTGCGTACGACGGAAGGCGAGCCGCACCTCGACATGCACCCGTCCGACGCCGAGGCGCGCGGCATCGCGGAGGGCGACGTCGTCCGCATCTTCAACGATCGCGGTTCGATGCAGGCGCTCGCACGGGTTACCGATCGCGCGCGGGCGGGGCTCGTCGTCGGACTGTCGATCTGGTGGAAGAAACTGTCGCCCGACGGCAGGAACGCGAACGAGGTGACAAGCCAGGCGCTGACCGATCTCGGCAATTCGGCGACGTTTTACGATTGTCTTGTGGAAGTTGAACGAATTTGATCGAATATCGCGTTATGGTCGGACGAATATCCTCGGAAGTTCGAAGTGGACATCTAACCCTGTTGTCTCGGGGCGGGGGAGCCGTTACGATGCGTTTTAGCACGACCATTCGAAAATCTGTGAGGAGACGCGCGGCATGGACAAAATTTGGCTGAAATCGTACCCACCCGGCGTTCCAGCCGAAATTGACGCGTCTCCCTATCCTTCTGTCCCGGACCTGCTCGACGAAAGCTTCCGGCAGTATCGCGATCGCACGGCGTTCGTCTGCATGGGCAAGGGCATCACGTACGGTGAACTCGACAAGCTGTCGCGGCAGTTCGGCGCGTGGCTGCAATCCCGTGGTCTCGCACGCGGCGCGCGTGTCGCGATCATGATGCCGAACGTGCTCCAGTATCCGGTGACGATCGCTGCGGTACTGCGGGCCGGTTACACCGTCGTCAACGTCAACCCGCTTTATACGCCGCGCGAGCTCGAGCACCAGTTGAAGGACAGCGGCGCGGAAGCGATCGTCATCCTCGAGAATTTCGCGTCGACGCTGCAGTCCGTCATCGCCAATACGGCCGTCAAGCATGTGGTCGTCGCATCGATGGGCGACCTGCTGGGCATCAAGGGGTGGCTCGTCAATTACGTGGTGCGCAACGTGAAGAAGATGGTGCCTGCATGGCAGCTGCCGTCGTTCACGCGCTTCAAGGCCGCGCTGTCGGAAGGCGCGCGGCAGGCGTTCAAGCCGCAGAAGATCGGCCCCGACGACGTCGCGTTCCTGCAATACACGGGTGGGACGACCGGCGTCGCGAAGGGCGCGACGCTGTTGCACCGGAACATCGTGTCGAACGTGCTGCAGGCCGGCGCCTGGCACCATCCGGCACACGAGAAATACCCGGAGGTGAAACAGTTCGTGACGGTCGTCGCGCTGCCGCTGTATCACGTGTTCGCACTGACCGTCTGCGGTTTCCTGACGATGCGCACGGGCGGCATGGGAGTCCTGATCCCGAACCCGCGCGACATCGCCGGCATGATCAAGGAGCTGAAGGGCTATCAGATCTCGACGATTCCGGCGGTCAACACGCTGTACAACGCGCTGCTGAACCATCCCGAATTCAGTCAGCTCGACCTGTCGAAGCTCGTGATCGCCAACGGCGGCGGCATGGCGATCCAGGAAGGGGTCGCGAAGCGCTGGTATGAAAAGACCCATACCGCGATCATCGAAGGATACGGGCTGTCCGAAACGTCGCCGGTGGCGACCTGCAATCCCGTGACGGCGACCGAATACAGCGGGACGATCGGTTTGCCGCTGCCGTCGACCGAGGTGGCGATCCGCGACGATGCCGGCAATGACGTGGCGCTCGGCGAACCCGGCGAGATCTGCATCCGCGGGCCGCAGGTGATGGCGGGCTACTGGAACCGGCCCGACGAGACCGCGAAGGTCATGTTCCCGGACGGGTTCTTCAAGACGGGCGACGTCGGCGTGATGGACGCGCGCGGTTACGTGAAGATCGTCGACCGGAAGAAGGACATGATCCTCGTGTCCGGCTTCAACGTGTATCCGAACGAAGTCGAGGACGTGGTGGCGTCGCATCCGGGCGTGTTCGAGGTGGCGGCGGTCGGCGTGCCCGACGAGCATTCCGGCGAGGCCGTGAAGCTGTTCGTCGTGAAGAAGGATCCGGCGCTCACCGACAAGGACATCCTGGCCTACTGCAAGGAGCGGCTCACCGGCTACAAGCGGCCGAAGCTGGTCGAATTCCGTACGGAGCTGCCGAAAACGAACGTCGGCAAGATCTTGCGGCGCGAGTTGCGCGACGGACGCGCGTAAGTCGCGGCGAGGTTGAGCGAAAAAGCCCGGCAGACGCCGGGCTTTTTTGTTTGCGGATGAAGCGGATCGGAACCAGCCGCTTTCCGCGGCGGGCCGGCGGCCCATCGCATCGTCGATTGTGCCGACACGACCGGCGCACATGGCGCGCCGGTCCAGCATGGTCGCTGCCGGGGAAAAGAAAAAGGCGCCCGAAGGCGCCTTCAATATGCTGCGGCTTGTCAGGCAAGCTGATTAGAACTTGTGACGGATACCGACGCGCGCTGCGACCTGGTTGGCGGAGCTCGAACCTGCGAGACCGTTGATCGCCGCGGTTGCCTTCAGGACGTTGCCGTTCGCGTCGAGCACGTTGCCCGAAGCGTGTTGGTACACGCCGATTGCGTAGACGTCCGTGCGCTTCGACAGGAAGTAGTCGACGCCCAGCGAGCCTTGGTGGTACTTGGCTGCCGAGTTGCCGTCGATCTTGCTGCCTTGCGTGTAGTCGTACGCCGCGCCGAGAATCAGCGCCGGGGTCAGCTGATACTTGAAGTTGATTTCGCCGTTGTTGAACGTCGCGGTCTGGTTCACGAACGGGCCTGCCGAGAAGCCCTTGAACTTCGTGTTCGAGTACGTCGCGCCGATCGTTGCCGCGCCGAACGTGTAGGCGCCGCCTGCACCGATGACCTGGTACGTGTTCGCGTTGTTCGCGTACGCGCCGTAGATCGGCGACGAAACCGACGACGATGCGGAACCGTTGTTGAACATGCCGCCGAACTGGTTCGGCGTACGTGCGTTCAAGTAACCGACGCCGAGGACCAGCGGGCCGTTGTTGTAGCCTGCGCCGAGCGACCAGACCTGGTTCTTCGAGAACTGGCCTGCCTGGCCGCCGAAGCTGTACAGGCCGCCGAACGTGATGCCGCCGTAGCTCTGGCTCGTGAACTTGACCGCGTTGTTCACGCGATAGGCGTTGTTGAAGTTGTCCAGGTCGCCCGGGTGAGCGGCGATGTAGCCGCCCCACTGGTCGCCTGCCTCGAGCGGGCCGACGAAGTCGACGACGGAGTCGTACTGACGACCCAGCGTGACCGTGCCGTACTGGCTCGACAGGCCGACGTAGGCCTGACGACCGAACATCAGGCCGCCCTGACCGAGCTTGCCGCTGTTCACGTCGAAACCGTTTTCGAGGGTGAAGATTGCCTTCAGGCCGCCACCGAGGTCTTCGGTGCCGCGCAGGCCGAAGCGGCTGCCTTGCATCACGCCGCTGGCCATGCTGTACAGGTGCTTGCCGCCTGCATTGTTGTTGAAGAGCAGGCCTTCATCGATGATGCCGTAAAGCGTCACGCTGCTTTGCGCTTGGGCAGCGCCAGCGAACGCGCCCAGCGCGACGAGCGCGAGAAGCGACTTTTTCATTAACGGATCTCCAAGAATCACTGAATTTTTTTGGCGGGGCAGATAGTTATGTTCTGTTGACGGGCCCCATCAACTTCGCAAGAAGTCGGACGTAATGTAGCAAAACCGTTTTTTGCCACAAAGCGAAATGCCGTGGCGCAAGGCCGCCATGTTTCCTTTATGCAACAATGGTTAAAATCACGGGTTAACCGCAATTTCCGCTGAATAATCAAGTCGGTTACGCAGCGGACTCGTGCCCTTGCCGCTCGCGGCGGCACCTGCAGCCAGGAGAACAGGAACGTGTTGGATGAACTGATCAGCGAATTCGATCGCGGCTTGCGATCGCTGACCGGCATTAGCCGGATGAGCCGCCCGGTGCCCACGCCGGCCGAGGCGCCCGACGTCGAGCTGACGCCGGCCGAACGGACGCATGCCGCCGGGCTGATGCGCGTGAACCACGTCGGCGAGGTCTGCGCGCAGGCGCTCTACCAGGCGCAGAAGCTCACCGCGCGCACGGCGTCGGCGAAGGCGATGTTCGAGGAGGCCGCGCGCGAGGAAGAGGATCACCTCGCGTGGACCGCGCACCGCCTGAAGGAACTCGACTCGCGCCCGAGCCTGCTGAATCCGCTGTGGTATGCCGGCGCGCTTGCGATCGGCGTCGCGGCCGGCACGCTCGGCGACAAGGTCAGCCTCGGCTTCATGGCCGAGACGGAGCGGCAGGTCGAGAATCATCTCGAAGGCCATATGTCCGAGCTGCCGGCGACCGACGCGGCGTCGCGCGCGATCGTCGACCAGATGCGGATCGACGAGGTGAAGCACGGCAAGGCCGCGACCGACGCAGGCGGGATCGAGTTGCCGCTGCCCGCGCGGATGCTGATGCGCGCCGCGTCGAAAGTCATGACGAGCACTGCGTACTATCTCTGAGAATTGCGCCGGGGCGACGCGTGACGCCGCCCTGGTTCACCGCCCCCGATACCGCCCGCCGACTCCTCGTTTTCCCGCCCCCGAAAGCCCCGTCCGCACGCCTGTCTGGCCCGTCTTTCTCACGTATCACCTTCACAAGTTGCACTAGCTCATTCATTTATAACGGTTTTTGGTATGAGGGGTCGCATGAGCATGTGCGCGTAAGTCCTTGTTCTAACTAACAAAATTCGTCAAAAAAGCGGGCCGCTCCCTTGACCGTGCCACACCCTTCCTCTAAAGTGGGAGACAGTGTGAGAAAGTGTATTTTTGTGTGATTTAGCGGGCTATTCCGGCTAAATTCTCAGCATTGAGCGGGTGCTTCGGTGCCCTGAACGGGAGAGCGGAAAGTGTTCCAAGGGGCGTCGGCGCTGACGCTCGATGCGAAAGGGCGGATGTCGGTGCCGGCTCGCTATCGCGAAGCGCTGCAAGGACAGGCAGAAGGACGGGTGACTGTGACCAAGCACCCGGACGGCTGCCTGTTGCTGTTTCCGCGCCCCGAATGGGAAGTATTCCGCGCCAAGATCGCCGCGCTGCCGATGGACGCGCACTGGTGGCGGCGCATTTTTCTCGGCAATGCGATGGACGTCGATCTCGACAGCGCGGGCCGGATTCTCGTATCGCCCGAGCTGCGCATGGCAGCCGGACTGGAAAAGGAAGTCATGTTGTTGGGAATGGGTAGTCACTTCGAGCTGTGGGATTCGCAAACCTACAACGCGAAGGAGCAGGCAGCGATGGCGCAGGGCATGCCCGACGCGCTGAAGAATTTCACGTTCTGATTGCGGTGACGGAGACGCCCGCGATGGGAAATGAATTGCGGCATCGGACGGTGCTGTTGGATGAGGCGGTCGAGTCGCTCGTGACGCGGCCGGACGGCGTGTACGTCGACGGTACGTTCGGGCGGGGCGGGCATAGCCGCGCGGTGCTCGCGCGGCTCGCGCCGGCCGGGCGGCTGATCGCGTTCGACAAGGACCCGAGGGCGATCGAGACGGCGCAGGGCATCGAGGATGCGCGCCTCTCGATCGTGCATGACAGCTTTGCATCGATGCGCGACGCGCTTGCGGCGCGCGGCGTCGAGAAGGTGGCGGGTGTGTTGCTGGACCTGGGCGTGTCCTCGCCGCAGGTGGACGATCCGGCGCGCGGCTTCAGCTTCCGCGCCGATGGTCCGCTGGACATGCGAATGGATCCGACGCGTGGCGAGTCGGCGGCCGAATGGCTCGCGCGGGCTTCGGTGCAGGAATTGACGGAGGTGATACGGGATTATGGGGAAGAACGGTTTGCTTTTCAGATTGCAAAGGCGCTTGTTGCTCGCCGGGCAGAGTCCGACCGTCTTGGGCCTCTCGACACCACGGGCGAGCTTGCCCAAATCGTGGGTCACGTCGTCAAAACCCGTGAGAAGGGCAAGGATCCGGCAACCCGCACCTTTCAGGCTATACGGATTCACGTCAATCAAGAGCTTGCGGACCTGCAAGTCGTACTAGACGCGGCACTGTCGTTGCTGGAGCAAGGGGGGCGGCTGGTGGTGATCAGCTTTCATTCACTCGAGGACCGGATCGTCAAGCGATTCATGCAGGCGCACGCCAGTGCGCCTGCGGTCGATCGTCGCCTGCCGATCCGCGCCGTCGACCTCCCGAGCCCGCCGCTCAAGATCATCAGCCGTCAGTTTCCGAGTGAAGCGGAAGTCGCCGCGAATCCGCGCGCCCGCTCGGCCGTGATGCGCATTGCGGAGCGCGTCACGCCATGAGCCGCTTCAATATCTTCCTGCTGATCATCGTGATGGGTTGCGCGCTGTCGGTCGTCAACTCGACGAATCAGCAGCGGCAGATCTTCATCCAGCTGCAGCGCGCGCAGTCGCAGGAGCGCCAGCTCCAGCAGGACTACGCGCAGCTTCAATATCAGCAGAGCGCGCTGTCGAAGACGTCGCGCATCGAGCAACTCGCGAACGATTCGCTGAAGATGCAGGCGATCTCGACTGGCCGCACGCAATACCTGACGCTGCCGCCGGGCGCGGCGAAGGCGATCGACGCGCCGATCCCGGCGTCGGCCGACACGGCAGGCAAGGGCAAGGGGGGCGCGCGATGAAGCCGTCCCAGAAGCGCCAGAACGTGAAGTTCTCGTCGAGCCCCGTGCTGGGCGTGCACCTGCCGATGTGGCGCTCGAAGTTCGTCGTGTTCCTGCTGTTCATGGCGTTCGTCGCGCTGGCCGCGCGGGCGTTCTGGATCCAGGGGCCCGGCAACGCGTTCTATCAGAAGCAGGGCGAAAGCCGCTACCAGCGCACGCTCGAGCTGCCCGCGACGCGCGGCAAGATCCTCGACCGTAACGGGCTCGTGCTCGCGACGAGCCTGCCCGTGCGCGCGATCTGGGCGATTCCCGACGCGGTGCCGGACGATCTCGACGCCGACAAGATCAACCAGCTCGGCAAGCTCCTCGGCATGACGCCGAAGGAACTGCGCGTGAAGCTGTCGGAAGACAAGGGTTTCGTCTACGTGAAGCGCCAGGTGCCGCTCGACGTCGCGGACAAGGTCGCCGCGCTCGACATTCCCGGCATCTACCAGCGCAACGAATACAAGCGCTTCTATCCGGAAGGCGAGATCACCGCTCACCTGATCGGCTTCACGAACGTCGAGGACGAAGGGCAGGAAGGCGTCGAGCTCGGCGACCAGAAGTTGCTGTCCGGCACGTCGGGCGTGCGGCGCGTGATCAAGGACCGGATGGGGCACATCGTCGAGGACGTCGCCGAGCAGATCCCGCCGCACAACGGGACCGACGTCGACCTGTCGATCGACAGCAAGATCCAGTACATCGCGTACGCGAACCTGAAGGCCGCCGTCGAGAAGTTCAAGGCGAAGGCCGGCGCGGCGATGGTCGTCGACGTGCGTACCGGCGAAGTGCTCGCGCTCGTCAACTACCCGACGTACAACCCGAACGACCGCTCGCGCATGACGGGCGAGCAACTGCGCAACCGGATCATGACCGACGTGTTCGAGCCGGGCTCGATCATGAAGCCATTCACGGTGTCGCTCGCGCTCGATCTGCACCGCGTGACGCCGAACACGCTCGTCGAAACGGGCAACGGGCATTTCGTGCTCGACGGCGCGCCGATCACCGACGACGCGGGTTTCGGCACGCTGACGGTCGGCGGCGTGATCCAGAAGTCGAGCAACATCGGCGCGACGAAGATCGCGATGACGATGCGGCCCGAGGAAATGTGGAATATGTATACGAGCATCGGCCTCGGCCAGGCGCCGAAGGTCGGGTTCCCGGGCGCGGTGGCCGGCCGCCTGCGTCCGTGGAAGAGCTGGCGCCGCATCGAGCAGGCGACGATGTCGTACGGCTACGGCCTGTCGGTGTCGCTGTTCCAGCTCGCGCGCGCCTACACGGCGATCGCGCACGACGGCGAGCTGATGCCCGTGACCATTTTCAAGACCGACCCCAATCAGCCGATCACGGGCACGCAGGTATTCAACCCGACCACCGCGCGCGAAGTGCGCGCGATGCTCGAGACGGTGGTCGCGCCGGGCGGTACGTCGCCGGATGCGGCCGTGCCGGGCTATCGCGTCGGCGGCAAGAGCGGTACCGCGTACAAGCATGAAGGGCACGGCTACACGCGCAAGTACCGTGCGTCGTTCGTCGGGATGGCGCCGATGCCGAATCCGCGCATCGTCGTCGCGGTGTCGGTCGACGAGCCGACCGCCGGCAGCCACTTCGGCGGCCAGGTGTCCGGCCCCGTATTCTCGGCGATCGCCGGCGACACGATGCGTGCGTTGAACGTCCCGCCGAACATGCCGATCAAGCAACTCGTCGTGTCTGACGATTCGCCGGCAGCGCCGAGCGCAACGGGGCCGCAAAAGCTGGCCGCGGGGAGCGGTGCGAAGCATATGATCGTGTCCAGCACGACGCGTAATTCACCAGGAGTTGTTCGATGAGCGCCGCCCGTAGTTCCCATCCGGCGCATCAGCAGATCGCCGCCGCGCTTGCGTGGCTGCGTCAGCATGTGGCCCCCGCGGCGCAACTGCATGCCGACACGCGCAGTCTCAAGGCTGGCGACGTGTTCGTCGCGTATGCGGTCGACGGGGCAGACAATCGCGCCTTCATTGCCAACGCCGTCGCACAAGGTGCGGCCGCCGTGCTGTATCAGCCGGAAGGGCTGGCCGCCGCGCCGGCCGTACCCGTCGCGCTCGCGGTGCCGGCGCTCGACCAGCTCGCCGGCGAGATCGCCAGCGGCTGGTACGGCGATCCGAGCGACAGCCTGCTCGCGGTCGGCGTCACGGGCACGAACGGCAAGACGTCGTGCACGCAATGGCTCGCTGTCGCGCTGACGGCGTTGCATCAGCCGTGCGCGGTGATCGGCACGCTCGGCAGCGGGATGCCCGGCCAGCTCGTGCCGACCGGCTTCACGACGCCCGACGCGCCGCAACTGCAGCGCAGCCTCGCGCAGTTGCGCGACGCCGGTGCGAAGGCGGTGGCGATGGAAGTGTCGTCGCACGCGTTGCATCAGGGCCGCGTGAACGGCACGGCCTTCGATATCGCGGTATTTACGAACCTTACGCAAGATCACCTCGACTATCACGGCACGTTCGATGCGTACGAAGCCGCGAAGGCGAAGCTGTTCGCGTGGCGCGGCCTGCGCGCGGCGGTGATCAATCGCGACGACGCAGCCGGCCGGCGCCTGCTCGAGAAGCTGGCCGGCCGCGTGCGCACGATCGCGTACGGGATCGGCGACGCGGCGGCACCCGACGCCGATCGCGAGCTGGTCGCGCTCGACGTGCGTGCGACCGCCACCGGCACCGCATTCCGCCTGCGTTCGTCGTGGGGCGACGCGGACGTCGAGGTCGGCACGCTCGGCACCTTCAACGTCAGCAACCTGCTTGCCGTACTCGGCTCGCTGCTCGCGGCCGATGTGCCGTTCGACGCGGCGCTCGCCGAGATCGAGCGGCTCGAGTCGGTCAACGGCCGGATGCAGCGGCTCGGCGGCCGGCTGCAGAACGACGAACCGCTCGTCGTGATCGACTACGCGCACACGCCCGACGCGCTCGAAAAGACGCTCGACGCGTTGCGCCCGATCGCCACGGCGCGCGGTGGCCGGCTCGTCTGCATGTTCGGCTGCGGCGGCGATCGCGACGCAACGAAGCGCCCGCTGATGGGCGCGATCGCGGAGCGGCTCGCCGACGAGACCGTCGTCACGAGCGACAACCCGCGCAGCGAGGATCCGCAGCGCATCATCGACCAGATCGTCGCGGGCATGACCGCACCCGATCACGCACGCCGCATCGAGGATCGCGCGAGCGCGATCCTGCAGGCCGTGCGCGGCGCCGCACGCGAGGATGTCGTCGTGCTGGCCGGCAAGGGCCACGAGGCCACGCAGGAAATCATGGGCAAGAAGCGTACGTTCTCCGATCAGGATCACGCGCGGCTCGCGCTGGCGGCGCGCGCGACGCACGGCAAGGGAGGCGGCGAATGACGATGCTCAGTCTCGGCGAAGCCGCCCGTCTGATTCCCGGCGCCACCGTCCACGGCGACGCGGGCGTCACGTTCGACCGCGTGTCGACGGACAGCCGCACGGCCGGGCCGGGCGACCTGTTCGTCGCGCTGAAGGGCGAGCGCTTCGACGCGCACGACTTCCTCGGCGACGTCGCCGCGCGCGGTGCCGCCGCGGCACTCGTCGCGCACGTGCCGGCGGGCGTCACGATGCCGGCGATCGTGGGCGGCGAAACGCGTGCCGCGCTCGGCGCGCTCGCGCACGGCTGGCGCATGCGATTCCCGCTGCCGCTCGTCGCGGTGACGGGCAGCAACGGCAAGACGACGGTCAAGGAAATGATTGCGTCGATCTTCGCGGCGGCGGTCGGCGCCGACGCGCGACTCGCGACGGCCGGCAACCTGAACAACGATGTCGGCCTGCCGCTGACGCTGTTGCGCCTGTCGGCCGCCCATCGTCTCGCGGTGATCGAGATCGGGATGAACCATCCGGGCGAGACCGAAGTCCTCGCGCGCCTCACGGCGCCGACGGTCGCGCTCGTCAACAACGCGCAGCGCGAGCACCAGGAATTCATGTCGACGGTCGAAGCCGTCGCGCTCGAACACGCGGCCGTGATTCACGCGCTGCCGCCGGACGGCGTCGCGGTGTTCCCGGCCGACGACGCGTACGCGGGCATCTGGCGCGTCGCGGCGACCGGCAACCGGATCCTCGATTTCGCGCTGCACGACGCCGAACGGCAGAACGACGCGCAGGTCGTCGGCCGTCTGCACGGCGGCGAACTCGCGATCGACACGCCGGCGGGTGCCGTCACGGTGCGGCTGCGCGCGCTCGGCGAGCACAATGCACGCAACGCGCTGGCCGCGACGGCCGCGGCGCTCGGCGCCGGCGTCTCGCTGTCGGCGATCCGGCAGGGCCTCGAATCGTTCGAACCGGTCAAGGGCCGGCTGCAGGTGAAGCAGGCGATTGCCGGGAGCCTCGCGGGCGCGACGGTCGTCGACGATACGTACAACGCGAACCCCGATTCGATGCGCGCCGCGATCGACGTGCTCGCCGCGCAATCGGGGCCGCGCGTGCTGGTGATCGGCGACATGGGCGAGGTTGGCGAAGAAGGGCCGGCTTTCCACCGCGAGATCGGCGCCTATGCGCGCGATCGCGGGATCGATGCGCTGTTCGCGCTCGGCGACGCGTCGCGCGACGCGTGCACGGCGTACGGCGACACGGCCCGCCATTTCGATGACGTCGGCGCGCTCGTGTCGGCGCTGCTCGCGGCCGGATACGGCGCACCGGCGACGGTGCTGGTGAAGGGCTCGCGGTACATGAAGATGGAGCGCGTGGTCGACGCGCTGACGAACCAACCCGCGGCGGGCACGGCGCCCGCCGCACACTGAGTAGAAGGAAGGAAGCATGCTGCTGGCGCTGGCGCAATGGCTGCAAGGAGACGCAAGCTTTTTGCGCTTGTTCACGTACCTCACGTTCCGTGCGGTGATGGCCACCATCACCGCGCTCGGGATCGGGCTCGTGTGCGGACCGTGGGTGATCCGCAAGCTGACGCAAATGAAGGTCGGGCAGGCCGTGCGCAAGGACGGCCCGCAGACCCACCTCGTCAAGTCCGGCACGCCGACGATGGGCGGCGTGCTGATCCTGATCGGCATCGCGGTCGCGACGCTGCTGTGGGGCGACCTGACGAACCGTTTCATCTGGATCGTGATGCTCGTCACGTTCGGCTTCGGCGTGATCGGCTGGGTCGACGATTACCGCAAGGTCGTCCACAAGGACCCGCGCGGGATGTCGTCGCGCGAGAAGTATTTCTGGCAATCGGTGATCGGGCTGTTCGCGGCCGTCTACCTGGCCTTCAGCGTGTCCGAGGCGAACAACGTGCGCGTGTTCGACCTGTTCATGGCATGGGTGAGGAGCGGCCTGTCGATGGGGCTGCCCGCACGTGCCGACCTGATGCTGCCGTTCCTGAAGTCGATCAGCTACCCGCTCGGCGTGTGGGGCTTCATCGTGCTGACCTACTTCGTGATCGTCGGCGCGAGCAACGCGGTGAACCTGACCGACGGCCTCGACGGCCTCGTGATCATGCCGGTCGTGCTGGTCGGCGCGTCGCTGGGTGTGTTCGCGTACGTGATGGGCAGCGCGGTCTATTCAAAATACCTGCTGTTCCCGCACATCCCGGGCGCGGGCGAGCTGCTGATCTTCTGCTCCGCGATGGGCGGGGCAGGGCTCGCGTTCCTCTGGTACAACACGCACCCCGCGCAGGTGTTCATGGGCGACGTCGGCGCGCTGGCGCTCGGCGGCGCGCTCGGCACGGTCGCGGTGATCGTGCGCCAGGAAATCGTGCTGTTCATCATGGGCGGCATCTTCGTCGCGGAAACGCTGTCGGTGATGCTGCAGGTTTCGTGGTTCAAGTACACGAAGAAGCGTTACGGCGAAGGGCGGCGCCTGCTGAAGATGGCGCCGCTGCATCACCATTTCGAATTGTCCGGCTGGAAGGAAACGCAGGTGGTCGTGCGTTTCTGGATCATCACGCTGATGCTGTGCCTGTTTGGTCTGACCACCCTCAAGCTGCGGTAAAGGAAAGGTAACAAGGATGTCTGGCGAGATGTTTGGAGATCGGCAACGGCCGATGGTGCTCGTACTGGGGCTCGGTGAATCGGGTCTCGCGATCGCGCGATGGTGCGCGAGGCACGGGTGCCGGCTGCGTATTGCCGATACCCGCGAGGCGCCGCCGAACCTTGCCGCGCTGCAGGCCGAAGGCATCGATGCGGAATTCGTCGGCGGGGCATTCACGCCCGCACTGCTCGACGGCGGCGTCGAGATCGTCGGGCTGAGCCCCGGGCTGTCGCCGCTCGAACCGGCACTCGCGGCGCTGGTCGCGGCCGCGCACGAGCGCGGGATCGCGGTGTGGGGCGAGCTGGAATTCTTCGCGCAGGCATTGCGCGCGCTCGGCACGAGCGGCTACCAGCCGAAGGTGCTCGCGATCACCGGCACCAACGGCAAGACCACGACGACGAGCCTCGCGGGCCTGCTGTGCCGGCGCGCGGGCAAGAAGGTCGCCGTCGCGGGCAACATCAGCCCGGCGATGCTCGACCGGCTCGCGAACGCGATCGACGAAACCGCGCTGCCCGACGTGTGGGTGCTCGAACTGTCGAGCTTCCAGCTCGAGACCGCGCGCACGTTTGCACCCGATGCCGCCGTGATCCTCAACATCACGCAGGACCACCTCGACTGGCACGGCGGCTTCGACGCGTACGCGCAGGCAAAGGGCCGGATCTTCGGTGCGACGACGACGCGCGTGCTGAACCGCGACGATGCGGCCGTGATGAAGTTCGCGCCGGCAGTCGGCGCGGCCGACGCGCCGCGCACGGTCACGTTCGGCCTGAACGAGCCGGTGCAGGACGGCGACTACGGGCTGTCGCGCGACAACGGCATTGCATGGCTGGTGGAAGCCGTCGATCGCGACGCACCGGATGAAGTGACGACGACCCGCCGGCGCAGGCGCGACGCCGCGCATACGCCCGACATCGCGCAGAAGCGCCTGATGCCGGCCGACGCGCTGCGCATCCGCGGGCTGCACAACGCGGCGAACGCGCTGGCCGCATTCGCGCTTGCCCGCGCGATCGACCTGCCGGCCGCGCCGCTGCTGCACGCGCTGCGCGAATATCGCGGCGAAGCACATCGCGTCGAAGTGATCGCGACGATCGACGACGTCGACTACGTCGACGACAGCAAGGGCACCAACGTCGGCGCGACGGTCGCCGCGCTCGACGGGCTCGCGCAGAAGATCGTGCTGATCGCGGGCGGCGACGGCAAGGGCCAGGATTTCGCACCGCTGGTCGCACCGGTCGCACGCTGGTGCCGCGCGGTGATGCTGATCGGCCGCGACGCGCCGGCAATCCGCGACACGCTCGCCGAAACGGGCGTGCCGCTCGCCGATCACGCGACGCTCGAAAGCGCGGTGCACGCGGCGGCCGATCTCGCCGAGCCGGGCGACGCGGTGTTGCTGTCGCCCGCATGCGCGAGCCTCGACATGTTCAGGAACTACGCCCATCGCGCGGATGTGTTCCGCGCGGCGGTCGACGAAATCGCCATCGACAAAGGAGCGACGCCATGAGCTGGTCCGATCGCCTCGTCTCCCGGTTCAACGACCGGCGCGACACCGGCGGCAATGCCGCGGGCGGCCGCGTCGCGTCGGCCACGCGCGCCGCAACGGGCGGCCTCGCGAGCGTCGTCAACGGCGTGCGCCCGAGCCGTTCGCGGATGCTCGACTTCGACTACTCGCTGTTGTGGGTCGCGATCGCGCTGCTCGGCCTCGGCGTCGTGATGGTGTATTCGGCGTCGATCGCGATGCCTGATTCGCCGAAATACGCGTCGTATCACGATTACGCGTTCCTGATGCGCCACTGCATTTCGCTCGGCGTCGCGTTCGTCGCGGCGGTGATCGCGTTCCGCGTGCCCGTCTCGACATGGGACAAGTACGCGCCGCATCTCTTCCTGATCGCGCTCGTCGGACTCGTGATCGTGCTGATCCCGCACGTCGGCAAGGGCGTGAACGGGGCGCGCCGCTGGATTCCGCTCGGCATCACGAACATGCAGCCGTCGGAAATCATGAAGCTCGCGGTGACGATCTACGCGGCGAACTACACGGTGCGCAAGCAGGAATACATGCAGAGCTTCGCGAAGGGCTTCCTGCCGATGGCGTTCGCGGTCGGCCTGGTCGGTGCGCTGCTGCTGCTCGAGCCGGACATGGGCGCGTTCATGGTGGTCGCCGCGATCGCGATGGGCGTGCTGTTCCTCGGCGGCGTGAACGGCAAGCTGTTCGGCGGCCTCGTCGCAACGGCGGTCGGCACGTTCACGATGCTGGTGTGGCTGTCGCCGTGGCGTCGCGAGCGGATCTTCGCGTATCTCGATCCGTGGGACGAGCGCTACGCACAGGGCAAGGCTTACCAGCTCACGCACTCGCTGATCGCATTCGGCCGCGGCGAATGGCTTGGCGTCGGCCTCGGCGGCAGCGTCGAGAAACTGAACTACCTGCCGGAAGCGCACACCGACTTCATCCTCGCGGTGATCGGCGAGGAACTCGGCTTCGTCGGCGTGCTGGTCGTGATCCTGCTGTTCTACTGGATCGTGCGCCGCGCGTTCGAGATCGGCCGCCAGGCGCTCGCGCTCGACCGCACGTTCGCGGGCCTGATGGCAAAAGGTATCGGCATCTGGTTCGGCGCGCAGACGTTCATCAACATGGGCGTGAACCTCGGGCTGCTGCCGACCAAGGGCCTGACGCTGCCGCTGGTGAGCTACGGCGGCTCGGGCATCCTGCTGAACTGCGTCGCGCTGGCGGTGCTGCTGCGGGTCGACTACGAAAACCGGGTGCTGATGCGCGGAGGGAAGGTATGACCGCGTCGCAACGCACGCTGATGGTGATGGCAGGCGGCACCGGGGGCCACGTGTTCCCGGGGCTCGCGGTCGCGCACCGGATGGAAGCGGCGGGCTGGCGCGTCGTGTGGCTCGGCAATCCGGCCGGGATGGAAGCGACGCTCGTGCCGAAGCACGGCATTCCGATGGAATACGTGCGGTTCGGCGGGCTGCGCGGCAAGGGCCTGAAGACCAAGCTGACGCTGCCGGTCAACCTGTTGCGCGCGTGCTGGCAGAGCCTCGGCGCGCTGCGCCGCGTGCGGCCGGACGTCGTGCTCGGGATGGGCGGCTACATCACGTTCCCGGCGGGTGTGATGACCGCGCTGTCGGGGCGTCCGCTCGTGCTGCATGAACAGAATTCGATCGCGGGCCTGACGAACAAGGTGCTCGCGAAACTCGCGAAGCGCGTGCTCGTCGCGTTCCCCGGCGCGCTGCCGCACGCGGAATGGACCGGCAACCCGATTCGCGCGGAACTTGCGCACACGGAACCGCCCAAAGCACGCTATGCGTCGCGCAGCGGTCCGCTGAACGTGCTGATCGTCGGCGGCAGCCTCGGGGCGGCCGCGCTGAACGAAGTCGTGCCGCGCGCGCTGGCGCTGCTGACGCCGGGCGAACGCCCGCGCGTCGTGCACCAGGCCGGCGTGAAGCACATCGACGCATTGAAGGCGAATTACGAAGCGGCCGGTTTCGCGGCCGGCGAGGACGTGCGGCTCGTGCCGTTCATCGACGACATGGCGGCTGCGTACGCGGCGGCGGATCTGGTGATCTGCCGGTCGGGCGCGATGACGGTGTCGGAGATCGCGGCGGTGGGCGTGGCGGCGCTGTTCGTGCCGTTCCCGTACGCGGTCGACGATCACCAGACGACCAATGCCGCGTTCCTCGCCGATGCGGGCGCGGCCGTGCTGGTGCAACAACGCGACCTGTCGGCGGAGCTGCTCGCCGACTGGCTGCGCGGCCAGTCGCGGGCATCGCTCGCGGACATGGCGGAACGTTCGCGCTCGCTGGCGAAGCCCGAGGCTACCGACGAAGTCGCGCGCGTGTGCGCGAAGGCGGCCGGCGCGCACCTGGAAACACTATGAAACACATCGTCAAACACATTCATTTCGTCGGGATCGGCGGCGCGGGCATGAGCGGCATCGCCGAAGTGCTCGTCAACCTCGGCTACGAGGTCAGCGGCTCGGATCTCTCGCGCAACGCGGTGACCGATCGCCTCCAGGCGCTCGGCGCACGGATCGCGATCGGCCACGACGCGGCGAACATCGCGGGCGCTAACGCGGTCGTCGTGTCGACGGCCGTGCGCTCGGACAACCCGGAAGTGCTGGCCGCCCGCAGCCAGGGCGTGCCGATCGTGCAGCGTGCGGTGATGCTCGCCGAGCTGATGCGCCTGAAGCAGGGCATCGCGATCGCCGGCACGCACGGCAAGACCACGACGACGAGCCTCGTCGCGAGCGTGCTCGCGGCGGGCGGGCTCGACCCGACCTTCGTGATCGGCGGGCGGCTGATCAGCGCCGGCGCGAACGCGCGGCTCGGCACGGGCGACTTCATCGTCGCCGAGGCCGACGAGTCGGACGCGTCGTTCCTGAACCTGTATCCGGTGATCGAAGTCATCACGAACATCGACGCCGACCACATGGACACCTACGGCCACGATTTCGCGCGGCTCAAGCAGGCGTTCATCGAATTCACGCAACGCCTGCCGTTCTACGGCAGCGCGGTCGTGTGCGTCGACGATCCGAACGTGCGGCAGATCATCCCGTTCATCTCGAAGCCGGTCGTGCGCTACGGCCTGTCGCCGGACGCACAGGTACGCGCGGAAGACATCGACGCGCGCGACGGCCGGATGCACTTCACGGTGATCCGCGAAGGGCGCGCGCCGCTCGCGATCGTGCTGAACCTGCCGGGCCTGCACAACGTGCAGAACGCGCTCGCGGCGATCGCGATCGCGACCGATCTCGGCGTGGCGGACGACGCGATCCAGCAGGCGCTGGCCGAATTCAACGGTGTCGGCCGGCGCTTCCAGCGCTACGGCGAGGTGCCGACCGCCGACGGCGGCCAGTACACGCTGATCGACGACTACGGTCATCACCCGGTCGAGATGGCCGCGACGATCGCGGCCGCGCGCGGCGCGTTCCCGGGCCGCCGCCTCGTGCTGGCGTTCCAGCCGCACCGCTACACGCGCACGCGCGACTGCTTCGACGATTTCGTCAACGTGCTGTCGACGGTCGACGCGCTGGTGCTGACGGAAGTCTACGCGGCCGGCGAGGCCGCGATCCCGACGGCCAACGGCGACGCGCTGTCGCGCGCGCTGCGCGCGGTCGGGAAGGTTGACCCGGTGTTCGTCGCGACGGTCGACGACGTGCCGGATGCATTGGCGAAGGTCGCTCAGAACGGCGACGTGGTGATCACGATGGGCGCGGGCTCGATCGGCGGCGTGCCGGCGAAGCTCGTGCAACACATTCAACAGAAGGCATGACATGAAACGACCCCCACGCTCACTTCGTTCGCTGTCGACCGGAGTTGGCGCTTTAGCGCTTACTCCGGTCCCGTGCAAGGCGCCCCCCGCGAGGGTGGTCAGCCTGCTTGGGGCGGCCCGGCGGAGGCTGGCATGAGCGGAATCGATCCGAAACGTTTCGGCAAGGTGGCGGTGTTGTTCGGCGGGGAATCCGCCGAGCGCGAGGTGTCGCTCACCTCGGGCCGCCTCGTGCTGCAGGGCCTGCGCGACGCGGGCGTCGATGCGCATCCGTTCGACCCGGCCGAGCGGCCGCTGTCGGCGCTGAAGGACGAAGGTTTCGTGCGCGCGTTCAACGCGCTGCACGGCGGCTACGGCGAGAACGGCCAGATCCAGGGCGCGCTCGATTTCTACGGCATTCGCTACACGGGCAGCGGCGTGCTCGGGTCGGCGCTCGGCCTCGACAAGTTCCGCACGAAGCTCGTATGGCAGCAGACGGGCGTGCCGACGCCGCCGTTCGAGACGGTGATGCGCGGCGACGATCTGGCCGCGCGCGCGGCCGACATCGTCGCGAAGCTCGGCCTGCCGCTGTTCGTGAAGCCGGCGAGCGAAGGCTCGAGCGTCGCGGTGCTGAAGGTGAAGACGGCCGACGCGTTGCCGGCCGCGCTGGAAGAGGCCGCCACGCACGACAAGATCGTGATCGTCGAGAAGAGCATCGAGGGCGGCGGCGAATACACCGCGTGCATCGCCGGCGATCTCGACCTGCCGCTGATCAAGATCGTGCCGGCGGGCGAGTTCTACGACTACCACGCGAAGTACGTCGCCGACGACACGCAGTACCTGATCCCGTGCGGCCTGCCCGCCGAACAGGAGGCGGAACTGAAGCGCATCGCGCGCCGCGCGTTCGACGTGCTCGGCTGTACCGACTGGGGCCGCGCGGATTTCATGCTCGACGCGGCCGGCAATGCGTATTTCCTGGAAGTGAACACGGCCCCCGGGATGACCGACCACTCGCTGCCGCCGAAGGCGGCGCGCGCGGTCGGCATCAGCTATTCGGAGCTGGTCGTGAAGGTGCTGTCGCTCACGCTCAACGACTGACGCAGGAACGGAACGACGTATGTGGAACAACGTTCGCCAACTCAACCTTGCCGCCAGCGCGCTGTACGCGCTGCTGCTGCTCGTGTTGGCGGCGGCCGGTTGCTACTGGCTGATCCAGCGCCCGACGTTCGCGCTGCGGGAAATCCGGATCGACGGCGATACCGAGCACATCAACTCGCCGACGGTGCGCGCGGGCGTGGTCGGCCGACTGAAGGGCAATTTCTTCACGGTCGATCTCGATGCGGCGCGCGCCGCGTTCGAGCAGATGCCGTGGGTGCGCCATGCGAGCGTGCGCCGGGTGTGGCCGAATGCGCTGGCTGTCACGCTGGAGGAGTACAAACCGCTCGGGACCTGGGGCAGCGACCAGCTGGTGAGCGTCGACGGCGAGCTGTTCACCGCGAACCAGGGCGAGCTGGAGCAGGAACTGCCGGCGTTCGACGGCCCGGAAGGCAGTGCGAAGGAAGTCGTCACGCGGTACCGCGACTTCGGGAAATGGTTTGCGCCGCTGAAGGCGGCGCCGGAAGAAGTGACGCTGTCGGCGCGGTACGCGTGGACGGTGAAGCTGTCGAACGGCATGCAGGTCGAGCTGGGCAAGGAACGCAACAGCGACACGTTGCATGACCGGAGCCAGCGCCTGGTCGCGGCCTGGCCGGCCGTCACGGAGCGTTGGGGCAACGACATCGAGTACGCGGACCTGCGCTATCCGAACGGATTCGCGATTCGCGCGGCAGGCATGCGGTTCCTGACCGATACCGACAAGCGCAAGAAGTAACGAGAGATCACACGCAAGAGCACTTTATGAGCAAAGACTACAAGGATCTGCTGGTTTCCCTCGACATCGGCACGTCGAAGGTGGTGGCCATCGTCGCCGAGCTGAAGGGCGAGGGTCACTACGAGGTGATCGGTCTCGGCCAGAGCGAGTCGAAGGGTCTGAAGAAAGGTGTGGTGGTCAACATCGAGGCCACCGTGCAGTCGATCCAGCGCGCGCTCGAGGAGGCGGAGCTGATGGCCGACTGCAAGATCACCAACGTGTTCACGGGGATCGCGGGCAGCCACATCCGCAGCTTCAACTCGAGCGGGATGGTCGCGATCAAGGACAAGGAAGTCACGCAGACGGACGTCGCGCGCGTGATCGAGACCGCGAAGGCGATCAACATCCCGACCGACCAGCAGGTGCTGCACATCCTCACGCAGGAATTCATCATCGACGGTCAGGAAGACGTGCGCGAGCCGATCGGGATGAGCGGTATCCGGCTGGAAGTGAAGGTGCACATCGTGACGGGCGCGGTGAGCGCCGCGCAGAACATCGTCAAGTGCGTGCGCCGCTGCGGGCTGGAAGTGAACGACCTGATCCTGCAGCCGCTCGCGTCGTCGCTGGCGGTGCTGACGGAAGACGAGAAGGATCTCGGCGTGGTGCTGGTCGACATCGGCGGCGGCACGACGGACATCGCGATCTTCGCCGAAGGCGCGATCCGTCACACCGCGGTGATTCCGATCGCCGGCGACCAGATCACGAGCGACATCGCGATGGCGCTGCGCACGCCGACGCCGGATGCGGAAGACATCAAGGTCGGCTACGGAATCGCGAAGCAGGCGCTCGCCGATCCGGACGAAATGGTCGAAGTGCCGGGCCTCGGCGAACGCGGCCCGCGCACGCTGTCGCGCCAGGCGCTCGCGGCCGTGATCGAGCCGCGCGTCGAGGAACTGTTCTCGCTCGTGCAGCAGGTCGTGCGCGAATCGGGTTACGAAGAACTGTTGAGCTCCGGCGTGGTCATTACCGGCGGTGCGTCGATGATGCCCGGCATGGTCGAGCTCGGCGAAGACATTTTCCTGAAACCGGTGCGCATCGGCGCGCCGGAATATGCAGGCGGCCTCTCCGACGTCGTGCGCAATCCGCGCTACTCGACGGCGATGGGGCTGCTGGTCGAAGGCAGTGCTCAGCGCATGCGCGGCCGCAAGGTCGCCGTGCAGTCCGGCAACGCGGGGCAGGTGTTCTCGCGGATGAAGGAATGGTTCCTGAGCAACTTTTGACGAACCGAATCGAAATTCGCGCTGGTGCCGGCGGCTGGCGCGCGACAGGAGGTTGCCCGATCTCCTGCCGAATAACGGCCGATTAGCAGTTTTTCTCTTGACGGAGGCAACATGGAATTCGAAATGCTGGAAACCGAGACCAACGGCACCATCATCAAGGTGGTCGGCGTTGGCGGCGCTGGCGGCAATGCCGTCCAGCACATGATCAACCGCGGCGTGCAGGGCGTCGACTTCATCGTGATGAACACGGACGCCCAGGCGCTGTCGCGTTCGCGCGCATCGTCGGTGATCCAGCTCGGCAACACCGGCCTCGGCGCCGGCGCGAAACCGGAAATGGGCCGCGCGGCAGCGGAAGAAGCGCGTGAGCGCATCGCCGACGCACTGCGCGGCGCGCACATGGTGTTCATCACCGCCGGCATGGGTGGCGGCACGGGCACGGGCGCGGCACCGGTGGTCGCGCAGATCGCGAAGGAGATGGGCATCCTGACGGTTGGCGTCGTCAGCAAGCCGTTCGAGTTCGAAGGCGGCAAGCGCATGCGCGTCGCGGAAGCAGGTTCGCAGCAACTGGAGGATCACGTCGACTCGCTGATCGTCGTTCTGAACGACAAGCTGTTCGACGTGATGGGCGACGACGCCGAGATGGACAAGTGCTTCCAGTGCGCGGACGACGTGTTGAACAACGCGGTCGCCGGCATCGCTGAAATCATCAACGTCGATGGCCTCGTGAACGTCGACTTCGAAGACGTGAAGACGGTGATGGGCGAGCAGGGCAAGGCGATGATGGGCACGGCGACGGTTGCCGGCGTCGATCGCGCACGCCTCGCGGCGGAACAGGCCGTGGCGAGCCCGCTGCTCGAAGGCGTCGATCTGTCGGGCGCGCGCGGCGTGCTGGTCAACATCACGTCGAGCCGTTCGCTGCGCCTGTCGGAAACCCGCGAAGTGATGAACACGATCAAGAGCTACGCGGCGGAAGATGCGACGGTGATCTTCGGTGCGGTGTACGACGACGCGATGGGCGATGCGCTGCGCGTGACGGTCGTGGCAACGGGTCTGGGCCGTGCGGCGAAGAAGCAGCAGTCGGCACCGATGACGCTGCTGCGCACGGGTACGGACAACCAGCCGGTCAGCGCGGTGTCGCACGGCTATGCACCGGCTCATCACGTCAGCACGGCGGACTACGGCGCGCTGGATACGCCGGCAGTGTGGCGCAATTCGCGCGAAACCGCGGCATCGCACGTGCAGGCGCTGCAGGAGAAGGGTGTCGACACGTACGACATCCCGGCTTTCCTGCGCAAGCAGGCTGACTGACGCAAACACAGGCGAAGCCGCGGCGAAACCGCCGCGGTATCGCCGGCGTGACGGATGCTACGGACCAGGACAGGCCGCGTCGGCTGCGACGCCGGGCCGGGAAACGTGCCCTCTTCGCTCAGGCGGGGCGGGATGGACCGTGCTGTCCGCAACACGCTGAAAAACCGTATCGCTATGAGGGACCAGCCATGATTCAAGTGGGCGACGCGCTGCCCGACGCGCAGTTGTTCGAGTTCATCGACGACGCGCGCGAAGGGTGCACGCTGGGGCCGAACGCCTACAGCGTGCGCGACCAGGTTGCGGGGAAGCGGGTGGTGATCTTCGGATTGCCGGGCGCGTTCACGCCGACCTGCTCGGCGCAGCATGTACCGGGCTACGTCGAACACGCCGAGCAATTGCGCACGGCGGGTATCGACGAGATCTGGTGCGTGTCCGTCAACGACGCATTCGTGATGGGCGCATGGGGACGTGATCTGCACACCGCGGGCAAGGTGCGCATGATGGCGGACGGCAGCGCGGCTTTCACTCTTGCGCTGGGGCTGACGCAGGATTTGTCCGCGCGTGGCATGGGGATTCGTTCCCTGCGCTACGCGATGGTGATTGACGGCGGTGTGGTCAAGACGCTGGCCGTCGAGGCGCCGGGCAAATTCGAAGTGAGCGATGCGGCGAGTGTTCTCGCGACGTTGACGTCCTGATCGTGCGGTGCGCCGTTGCCTGCCGGCAACGCTGCTCACCGGCCTCAGGGCAGTTGTAACACGGGCTGATGACCGGAAACGCCTCCGTTCCGGGCATCGGCCCGTCCCGTATCGGCACGGGTAAACTGTCGAAACAGATTGATACGCAGTTGCAAACAGCGTTGAATAGGGAATTACGCTATAATCCCGCCTATCGAATATAACTCCTGATTGATATCTTCAATCAAGACGAAGAACACCATGTTGAAGCAGCGCACCATCAAGTCCATCGTGAAGACCGTCGGTATCGGTGTCCACTCGGGTCGCAAGATCGAGTTGACGCTCCGTCCCGCCGCGCCCGGCACGGGCATCGTCTTTTCACGCGTCGACCTGCCCACGCCCGTCGACATTCCCGCCTCGGCGATGTCGATCGGCGACACGCGGCTCGCGTCGGTGCTGCAGAAGGATGGCGTGCGCGTGTCGACCGTCGAGCACCTGATGTCCGCGTGCGCGGGGCTCGGCATCGACAACCTGTATGTCGACGTGACGGCCGAGGAAATCCCGATCATGGACGGCAGCGCGGCAACGTTCGTGTTCCTGATCCAGTCCGCCGGCATCGAGGAGCAGAACGCGCCGAAACGCTTCATCAAGGTGAAGAAGCCGGTCGAAATCCGCGATGGCGACAAGTTCGCGCGTCTCGACCCGTATTTCGGCTTCAAGCTGAAGTTCTCGATCGATTTTCGTCACCCGGCCGTCGACAAGACGGGCCAGGAGCTCGAAGTCGATTTCGCCACCACGTCGTACGTGCGCGAGATCGCGCGTGCGCGCACGTTCGGCTTCGCGCACGAAGCCGAGATGCTGCGCGAGATCGGCCTGGCGCGCGGCGGCAGCATGGACAACGCGATCGTGCTCGACGAGTACCGCATCCTGAACAACGACGGGCTGCGCTACGACGACGAATTCGTGAAGCACAAGATGCTCGACGCGATCGGCGACCTGTACGTGATCGGTCACCCGCTGCTGGCGTCGTACACCGCGTACAAGTCGGGTCATGGCCTGAACAACGCGTTGCTGCGCGAGCTGCTCGCGCACGAAGACGCGTACGAGATCGTGACGTTCGACGATCCGCAGGCCGCGCCGAAGGGCTTCGCGTTCGACGCGCAGACGGCCTTTGCGTAACCGGCGCGTTGCGCGAGCGATAAAAAAGCGGCCTTCGGGCCGCTTTTTTGTTGGCCGGCCGCTGCCGGCCAAAGGCGCCGTCAGCGCGACTTGGCGCCGTGCCGGGCCGCCATGCGGGCAAGCGCGGCCTGCAGCGGCGATGGTTCGAGATGATCGGCAAGATCGCGCAGGGCGGCGGCGCCGACCGAGGTCATCCGCGCCTGCTTCACGTGCGGCGGCTCCGGCGCGTCCTTCGGCCGCACGCGCACGCGCAGCGTCGTCACGGGCCAGCCGCGCTTCTGCAGATCGCCGAGCAGCCGCGGCTCGACCTGCCGCAACCGGGCAGCCAGCGCATTGTGCGCGGCAAAGAGGGTCAGGGTGCCGTCCTTGATGAAGCCCGGTTCGATGTGATTCGCGAGGTAGTCGGGCAGGAGCGCGGCGAGATCGCGCTGCAGCGACGCGATCTGCTCGACGCCGGCGCGCAGCGCCGCGAACGCGTCGGTGCGGCCGAGCACTTCCGACACGGGTTGCGGGCGATAGGCGGCGAGCGGGCCGAAACGCTTGGAAAATCGGTTCATCGAGGCATTCTTCGGGCGCGCACGCGCGCGGACGTTGCCGCCGATTGTACCCGCGCCGGCCCATGCCCGGGCGGCTTTCGCCCCGCCGGCCCGGCCGTCGGCGTGCGGCGCCCGTCCCGCCGAGAGACAGGCGTGCGCTTCCCCGCGTGCTAAAATTCGACGTTTGAGTCCACTAATTCGCTAAGCCGCCGAGGCTCGGGCGCCGGGGCGCGCAACACGCGCCGGGCGCCGGTGCTGCGACGCAGGATCCGATCCGATGACAACCGGTTTTCTCCAGAAAATTTTTGGCAGCCGCAACCAGCGGCTCGTCAAGCAATACCAAAAGACCGTCGCGACGATCAATGCGCTCGAAACGCAGATCGAGAAGCTGACGGACGACCAGTTGCGCGGCAAGACGGACGAATTCCGCCAGCGTGTCGCGGCCGGCGAGTCGCTCGACAAGCTGCTGCCCGAGGCGTTCGCGGTCTGTCGCGAGGCCAGCCGTCGCGTGCTGAAGATGCGGCACTTCGACGTGCAGATGATCGGCGGCATGGTGCTCCACTACGGCAAGATCGCGGAAATGCGCACCGGCGAGGGCAAGACGCTCGTCGCGACGCTGCCCGTGTACCTGAATGCGCTCGCCGGCCGCGGCGTACACGTCGTGACCGTCAACGACTACCTCGCGCAGCGCGACGCCGAATGGATGGCGCGCCTCTACAACTTCCTCGGTCTGTCGGTCGGCATCAACCTGTCCGGCATGGAGCACGACCAGAAGCAGCAGGCGTACGCCGCGGACATCACGTACGGCACGAACAACGAGTTCGGCTTCGACTACCTGCGCGACAACATGGTCTACGAGACCGATGCGCGCGTGCAGCGGGCGCTGAACTTTGCGGTTGTCGATGAAGTGGACTCGATCCTGATCGACGAGGCGCGCACGCCGCTGATCATTTCGGGCCAGGCCGAGGATCACACCGAGCTGTACGTGCGGATGAATGCGCTGCCGCCGCTGCTCGAGCGCCAGATTGGCGAAGAGAAGGCCGACGGCACGGGCGTCGAGAAGCCGGGCGACTACACGCTCGACGAGAAGGCGCGCCAGGTGTTCCTGACGGAGTCGGGCCACGAGAAGGCCGAGCGCCTGCTCGCCGAATGGGGCCTGATCGGCGAGGGCGAGAGCCTGTACGCGCCGCAGAACATCACGCTGATGCACCACGTGTACGCGGCGCTGCGCGCGCACACGCTGTTCCACAAGGATCAGCACTACGTCGTGCAGAACGGCGAAGTGGTCATCGTCGACGAATTCACGGGCCGCCTGATGGCCGGCCGCCGCTGGTCCGACGGCCTGCATCAGGCGGTCGAGGCCAAGGAGCACGTAAAGATCCAGAGCGAGAACCAGACGCTCGCGTCGATCACGTTCCAGAACTACTTCCGGATGTACGCGAAGCTGGCCGGCATGACCGGTACCGCGGACACCGAAGCGTACGAATTCAACGAGATCTACGGTCTCGAAACGGTCGTGATCCCGACCAACCGTCCGCCGAAGCGGATCGACAAACAGGACCAGATCTACAAGACGGCCAAGGAGCGCTACGACGCGGTGATCCGCGACATCCGCGACTGCTACGAGCGCGGCCAGCCGGTGCTGGTCGGCACGACGTCGATCGAGAACTCCGAGTTGCTGTCGCACCTGCTGAAGCAGGCCGGGTTGCCGCACGAAGTGCTGAACGCGAAGCAGCACGAGCGTGAAGCCGCGATCGTCGCGGAAGCCGGCCGGCCGAACCGCGTGACGATCGCGACCAACATGGCCGGCCGCGGTACCGACATCGTGCTCGGCGGCAATGCCGAGAAGCAGGCCGCGTTCATCGAGGCCGACGACGCGATCCCGGCCGACGAAAAGGCGCGCCGCATCCAGCAGCTGCACGACGAGTGGGAAACGCTGCACGAGCAGGTGAAGGCGGCGGGCGGCCTGCACATCATCGGCACCGAGCGCCACGAATCCCGCCGGATCGACAACCAGCTGCGCGGCCGTGCGGGCCGCCAGGGCGATCCGGGCTCGTCGCGCTTCTACCTGTCGCTCGACGATCCGCTGCTGCGCATCTTCGCGGGCGACCGCGTGCGCTCGATCATGGATCGCCTGAAGATGCCGGAAGGCGAGGCGATCGAGGCCGGCATCGTCACGCGCTCGATCGAATCCGCGCAGCGCAAGGTCGAAGCGCGCAACTTCGACATCCGCAAGCAGCTGCTCGAATACGACGACGTGTCGAACGACCAGCGCAAGGTGATCTACCAGCAGCGCAACGAGCTGCTCGAAGCGCACGACATCACCGAGACGATCACCGCGATGCGTCATGGCGTGATCACCGAAGTCGTCCGCCAGTTCGTGCCGGAAGGCAGCATCGAAGAGCAGTGGGACGTGCCCGAGCTCGAGGAAGCGCTGCGCAACGACTGGCAGCTCGACCTCGCGATTCAGGAAATGGTGAACGAGTCGTCGTCGATCACGGCCGAGGAAATTCTCGATGCCGTGATGACGGCCGCCGACGAGCAGTACGAGAGCAAGGTCGCGATGGTCGGCCGCGAATCGTTCAGCGCGTTCGAGCGCTCGGTGATGCTGCAGACGGTCGACCGCCTGTGGCGCGAACACCTCGCGGCGCTCGACCACCTGCGCCAGGGCATCCACCTGCGCGGCTATGCGCAGAAGAACCCGAAGCAGGAATACAAGCGCGAGGCGTTCGAACTGTTCGCCGCGATGCTCGAGGCGATCAAGCAGGAAGTCACGCGTGTCGTGATGAACGTGCAGATCCAGTCGCCGGAGCAGCTCGAGGAAGCCGCCGAGCAGATCGAGGAGCGCGCCGGTCATCTCGAGAACGTCGAGTATCAGCACGCCGACTACGCGGACGCCGGTGCGCCGGTGGCGAACGTCACGGCTGCCGCGGCCGCCACGGCGACGGCCGACATGGTCGGCAGCGCGATGACGCACAGCGGCCCGGGCGGCGAGATGCCGAAGGTCGGCCGCAACGACCCGTGCCCGTGCGGCAGCGGCAAGAAGTACAAGCAGTGTCACGGGAAGCTGTCATGATCGGCGGCGGCGCGCGTCACGCGTGCCGCTTCGATCCAGCTTCGCGTGACTGATGTGAGTTGCGGCGGCCCGCGCGTGCGGCCGCCGGTTCTTCCAATCGATGCCGGCGTATGCCGGCATTTTCCATCCGGCAGGTGTGCCCCATGGCTGTCAATTTTCCGTCGATCGATCCCGCCCAACTGCATCCCGTCGCCGGCGTCACGCTCGGCTGGGCGGAAGCGAATATCCGCAAGCCGAATCGCAAGGACGTGCTGGTCATCTCCGTCGACGAAGGCGCAACGGTCGCGGGCGTGTTCACCGAAAACCGCTTCTGCGCCGCGCCGGTCATCGTCTGCCGCGAGCATCTGGCGAAGGTGCGCGCGGGCGGTGCGGGCATTCGCGCGCTCGTCGTGAATACGGGCAATGCCAACGCCGGTACCGGCGAGCCGGGCCTCGCGAACGCGCGCGAAACCTGCACGGAACTCGCGCGCCTCGCGGGCATCGAGCCGGCGCAGGTGCTACCGTTCTCGACCGGCGTGATCCTCGAGCCGCTGCCGATCGACCGCCTGAAGGCCGGGCTGCCGGCCGCGCTCGCGAACCGCAAGGCCGCGAACTGGTTCGATGCCGCGCAGGCGATCATGACGACCGACACGCTGCCGAAGGCCACGTCGCGCCAGGTGACGATCGACGGCCACACGGTCACGCTGACGGGCATCAGCAAGGGCGCGGGCATGATCAAGCCGAACATGGCGACGATGCTCGGCTTCCTCGCATTCGACGCGAACGTCGCGCAGCCGGTGCTCGACACGCTCGTGAAGGAAGTCGCCGACCGCTCGTTCAACTGCATCACGATCGACGGCGACACGTCGACGAACGACTCGTTCATCCTGATCGCATCGGGCAAGAGCACGCTGCCGGCCATCACGTCGACCGATTCGCCGGCTTATGCGGCGCTGCGCGACGCGGTGACGGAAGTCGCGCAGGTGCTGTCGCAGTTGATCGTGCGCGACGGCGAAGGCGCGACGAAATTCATGACGGTGCAGGTCGAAGGCGGCAAGAGCGTCGCCGAATGCCGCCAGATCGCCTATGCGATCGGCCATTCGCCGCTCGTGAAGACGGCTTTCTACGCATCCGACCCCAACCTCGGCCGGATTCTCGCGGCGATCGGCTATGCAGGCGTCGCGGATCTCGACGTCGGCAAGATCGACCTCTATCTCGACGACGTGCTCGTCGCGAAGGCGGGCGGCCGCAACCCGGCCTACCAGGAAGAGGACGGCCAGCGCGTGATGAAGCAGAGCGAAATCACGATTCGCGTGCTGCTCGGCCGCGGCGACGCGCAGGCCACCGTCTGGACGTGCGACCTGTCGCACGATTACGTGAGCATCAACGCGGATTACCGCTCCTGATCGGGGGCGTTCGAACGCCATGGACAAGCTTGAACAGTTTCTGACCCGCGCCGAAGCGCTGCTTGGCCGCCTCGAGGGGATGCTGCCGCCCGCGCCGGCGGCCGTCGACTGGAACGCCGCCCACGCATTCCGCTGGCGCAAGCGCCAGGGGCGCGGCTACTTGCAGCCGGTGCCGGCCGTGTCGTCGATCACGCTCGCCGACCTGCACAACATCGATCGCCAGAAAGGGTTGATCGAGCAGAACACGCGGCAGTTCGTGCAGAAGAAGCCGGCCAACAACGTGCTGCTGACCGGCGCGCGCGGTACCGGCAAGTCGTCGCTGATCAAGGCATGCCTGAACGCGTACGCGAACGACGGGCTGCGCCTGATCGAAGTCGACAAGGACGACCTGCACGATCTCGGCGACATCGTCGACCTGATCTCGCAGCGTCCGGAGCGGTTCATCGTGTTCTGCGACGACCTGTCGTTCGAGGAGGGCGAATCGGGCTACAAGGCGCTGAAGGTCGCGCTCGACGGCTCGATCGCCGCGCAGTCGGACAACGTGCTGATCTACGCGACGTCGAACCGCCGCCATCTGCTGCCCGAGTACATGAGCGACAACGAGTCGTACAAGCATCTCCCGGATGGCGAGATTCACCCCGGCGAAGTCGTCGAGGAGAAGATCTCGCTGTCGGAGCGCTTCGGCCTGTGGGTCAGCTTCTATCCGTTCAAGCAGGACGATTATCTCGACATCGTCGGGCACTGGCTGCGCCACTTCGGCTGCCCGGACGCGGAGATCGAGTCCGCGCGCGGCGACGCGCTCGTGTGGGCGCTCGAGCGCGGTTCGCGGTCGGGGCGCGTCGCGTGGCAGTTCGCGCGTGACTGGTCGGGCCGCAAGGAGCAGGCATGAGCGCGGATCTCGCACAAGGCGCCGTGCGCGCACCGGACGGCCGCAAGGTGACGGAAGTCGCGGTCGGCGTGATGGTTCAGCCGGACGGCAGCTACCTGCTCGCGCAACGCCTGCAGGGCAAGCCGTATGAAGGGTACTGGGAGTTTCCGGGCGGCAAGCTGGAGGCCGGCGAAAGCGTCGAGGACGCGCTCGCGCGCGAACTCCACGAGGAGCTCGGCATCGAGGTCACGGCCAGCCATCGCTGGCACACGCTCGAGCACGATTATCCGCATGCGTACGTGCGGCTCTATTTCTGCAAGGTGACGGGCTGGACGGGCGAGCCGCACAGCAAGGAAGGGCAGGCGTTCGTCTGGCAGAAACTGCCGGTCGCCGTTGCGCCGCTGCTGCCGGCGGCGCTGCCGGTGCTCGAATTGCTCGAGAAGGAGGCGGCGTCGAACTGACGCCGTGGCGGCCTGCCGGAAAGGCGGGCCATATCGCCGACGGGCGGTGCCGCTCGGCTGTCTCAGCTATCGCGACGGTCGTCCGTGCCGTCTTCTTCCGACGAGGGGCCCTCGTCGGAAGACCCGCCGATCCGGTACTTTTCCGCGGCCCAGGCCCCGAGATCGAGTTGCTTGCAGCGGGCCGAACAGAACGGGCGGAACTGATTTTCAGGCGTCCAGCGCACTGCGGCGCCGCACGACGGGCATTTCACAACGGTAGTCATACGAAAGCGATCCGGCACACGGCCGTTACAGATTGCACAGTGTCAGATGGAACGGCACGTCGATATCCACCGCGCGCGGCCGCACATCGCCGTCCTGCATGGTGAACCGTACCCACAGCATGTATTTGTTGGCGCTCGCTTCGGGAATGACGCGCAGCTCCGGCGGCACGCGGACCTGCATCAGCTGGTAGGTGCGGCCCGACAGCATCTGCTGGTAGCTGCCCTGCATCGCCATGACCTTCGACGCCTGACCCGATTCGCGCGCGAGCCGCAGCACGATCGACGCGGCGTCGCGCAGCGGCAGCATCGGCAGAATCCACTTCGCGATGTCCTGGCGCCGTTGCTCGGCGGGCCATTGCTGCCACGCGTAGTACGACGGCAGGTCGAACTTGCACGTGCCGCCGGGAATCACCGCACGGCTGCGGATGCTGGCGAGCCATTCGTTGTCCACGAGGTGCTGGCCGGTCTTGCCCTGCATCTGCGCGAGATTGGCCAGCGTCTGCTCGATTTCGCCGAGCACGGCTTCGAGCGCGTTCTGCTCGATGCCCGGATTGCCGCGAAAGGGGGCGAGCGTCTGGCGTTGACGTTCGAGCTCCTTCATCAGATCCGATTTCAGGTCCGCGCGGCCCGTTACCTCGGCGATTTCGAACAGCGTCGTCAGCGCGACGTGGTGTTCACGCGGGTCCTCCTGAGCCAAAAAGAACGCGAAGCGCTCGAACAGATCTTCGAGGCGCAACAGCGTGCGAATTCGCTCGTTGAACGGATACTCGTAAAGAATCAAGCGCGCTCGCCTCTTGGGTAGGGATGGAAACAATGCAGGACATTCTAATGCTCACTCTCTACCCTAGCAACGCGCCAATTTCGTACACCATCACGATCGCGCGCGATGCTCAGTGCGCGGCGGCCGCGAACGCGACATAACGTTGGTGCAGTGCATCGACCTGCGCGGCGAGTGCATCGGGCGTCACCGCGTCGTTGACGATCACGTCGTCGGCCGCCGCGAGGCGGGCTTCGCGTGACGCCTGTCGCGCGATGATCGCTTCGACCTGCTCGCGTGTGAAGCCGTTGCGCCGCATCACGCGCGCAATCTGCGTTTCGACCGGGCAATCGACGACGAGCACGCGATCGCTGCGCGCCTTCCAGTTGCCCGACTCGACGAGCAGCGGCACGACGAACATCACGTACGGGCCCTGCGCGTCGCGTGCTTCGCGATCGGTTTCCGCGCGGATCAGCGGATGCGTGATCGCTTCGAGGCGCCGGCGCGCATCGTCGTCGCTGAAGATCAGCGTGCGCATCTTCGCGCGATCGAGCGAGCCGTCGGCGGCAACGTAGTCGTGGCCGAACGCCTGTTCGATCGCGGGCATCGCGAGGCCGCCGGGGGCGGTGATGCGGTGGGCGATCAGATCGGTATCGACGAGCGACGCGCCGCGGGCGCCGAACAGGTCGGCGACGGTCGTCTTGCCGCTGCCGATGCCGCCCGTGAGTCCTACTGCGTACATGTCAGCCTCCGAGCGCGAAATAGAACGGCGTGCCGAAAAACAGCGTCGCGGCGCCGCCGGCCGCGAGGAACGGGCCGAACGGAATCGGCTCCTCGAGGCGCATGCGGCCGCGCCAGGTCGCGACGAGCCCGACGATCGCGCCCGTCACGGCGGCGAACAGCACGACCTGCGGCAGCGCGGCCCAGCCCATCCACGCGCCGAGCGCGGCAAGCAGCTTCAGGTCGCCGAAGCCGATGCCCTCGATGCCGCGCAGCCATTTGAACAGCCAGTAGATGGACCACAGGAACAGATAGCCGGCCATCGCGCCGATCACGGCCGAGCGCAGCGACGTGAACGTGCCGCCGAGATTCAGCACGAGCCCGGCCCAGAGCAGCGGCAGCGTCATCGAGTCGGGCAGGTAGCCGGTGCGGATGTCGATCGCGCTCATCGCGAGCAGCGCGGCGCACAGTGCGAATGCGGCGAGCGCGGCGACGGTCGGACCGAACGCGGCGAGCGAGCCGGCAGCGAGCAGCGCGCACGCGAGCTCGACGAGGGGATAACCGATGCCGATCGCGTGGCCGCAGCGGCGGCAGCGCCCTCGCAGCATCAGATAGCTGACGAGCGGGATGTTCTCCCATGCGCGCAGCACGTGGCCGCAATGCGGGCAGGCGCTGCGCGGGCGCCACAGGTCGTAGCGCGGCGGATAACCGTCGTCGGGCGCGGCGCCGGCGTTGCCGGTCGCTTCGTCGATCTCGGCCTGCCACGCGCGCTGCATCATCACGGGCAGCCGGTGCACGACCACGTTCAGGAAGCTGCCGACGCACAGGCCGATGACGACCGCGAACGCGTACTGCAGCGCGGGCGGCAGCATCGCCAGCACGAGCAGCGTGCTCTCGGGCGATTCGGAAACGGCGGACAGGGGCGCGGGCGTCATGAGGCTCAAGGTTCGGACTTAAAAGGCGACAGAATCGGTTGCGATGCTACACCACGTTGCCGAGCTGAAGGATGGGCAGGTACATCGCGATCACGAGGCCGCCGACAAGTGCGCCCAGGACGATCACGATCAGCGGTTCGCCGAGCGCCGCGAGCGCATCGAGACGCGTGTCGAGCTGGCGTTCGCAGAGCGCCGCGATGTCGGCGAGCATCGTGTCGAGCGCACCGGTTTCCTCGGCGACGGCGATCGGCTGGACGACGTCGTCCGGAAAGCAGCCGGCCGAGCGCATCGCATCGGCGAGGCGCGCGCCGCGCAACACGCGTGCCGCGACGTGCGCGGTGGCGTGCGCGAACACCGGATGGCCGGCCGTGCGCTCGAGGGTGGCGAAGGCGTCGGCGAGCGGCACGCCGGCGCCGAGCAGCGTTGCAAGCGAACGGCACCAGCGTGCGGCCGCGTATCGCTCGAGCGCGCTGCCCGCGAGCGGCGCCCGCAGCAGGCAGCGCGCGACCGCATGGCGCAACGGTGCGGACCGCCGAAGCGCGTGCTGCGCGGCGAGTGCCGCTGCCGCGGCGCCGGCCACGAGCGCGCCGCCCCACGCCGACAATGCGGAAGACAGCGCGAGCAGCACGCGGGTCGGCGCGGGCAGGGCTGCGCCGAAACCGTCGAAAATCTGCCGGAACGTCGGCACGACCCACACCATCAGCGCGGCCGAGATCGCGAGCGCGAACAGGATGACGGCGGCCGGATACGCGAGGGCGGCCCGCAGTTTGCGCCATTGCGTATCGGCGCGCTCGCGGTGTTCGGCGACGCGCGTCAGCACGATGCCGAGCGAGCCGGACGCTTCGCCGACTTCGATCAACTGACGGTACAGCGTGCCGAACTGCGACGGATAGCGCGCGAGCGCGTCGGCGAAGCGCCGCCCGCCGACGATCTCGCGGGCGAGGCCCGCGGCGATGCGCGGCACGCCGTCGCGCGACCGTGTACGCGCGAGCATCTCGAGCGACGGTGCGATCGGCAGCCCGGCCTGCAACAGGCTCGCGAGCTGGCGCGTGAAACGCGTGATCTCCCGCGCGCCGGCCGTCGGCGGTCGGGCCGGCCCGCGGACGTCGAGCGACAACACCGCGATGCCGTCGCGTGCGAGCGTGGCGCGCGCGGCTGCGGCGTCGAAGGCGACGACGGTTCCGCGGTGCGGTGTGCCGTCGCGACGGCGGCCGCGCCACGCGAAGCGGGTTTCGCGCGGCGGCGTGGGCGTGCTCATACGGCGGGGGTGGCGGCGACGGCTTCCGCGAGGCTCGTCGTGCCGTCCCGCACGCGTGCGAATGCGGCATCGCGCAGGTTGCGCACGCCTTCGGCTGCCGCGCATTGCGCGAGCGCCCCGACGCTTGCGCGCGCGACGATGCGCTCCGCGAGTTCCGGCGAGACTGGCATCGTCTGATGCAGCCCGATGCGGCCGCGATAGCCGATCCCGTGACAGGCGGCGCAGCCGCGCGCGACGAAGGGCCGCCATCCGGCCGCCAGCGCCGCCGGGTCGCAGCCGGCTTCCCGCAGCCCGCGCGCCGGTGCGTCCGACGGGACACGGCATGCGACGCACAGGCGCCGGACGAGGCGCTGCGCGGTGACGAGCTGCAGCGCGGCCGCGAGGTTGTACGGCGCGACGCCGATATCGAGCATGCGGGCGATGGCGGCCGGCGCGTCGTTCGTGTGCAGCGTCGACAGTACGAGATGGCCGGTCTGCGCGGCCTTGATCGCGACGTCGGCCGTTTCGGCATCGCGTATCTCGCCGACCATGATGATGTCCGGATCCTGCCGCAACAGCGCACGCAGCGCCGTCGCGAACGTGAGCCCGGCCTTTTCGGCGACACCGACCTGGTTGATCCCGTCGAGCTGGATCTCGGCGGGATCCTCGACCGTGCAGACGTTGTGCGCGTCGCGATCGAGCATCTGCAGCGCGCAGTAGAGCGATAGCGTCTTGCCGCTGCCGGTCGGGCCGGTGACGAGCACGAGGCCATGCGGTGCGCGTATCGCGGCCTCCATCGCGGCGGCCTGCTGCGCGTCGAAGCCGAGACGGGCGAGCGTGAGATCGGGCGGCAGCGTGTCGAGGCGCCGCAGCACCAGCTTTTCGCCGAACAGCGTCGGCAGCGAGCTGACGCGATAGTCGCCGCGCGTGCCGCCGTCGATCGCGATGCGCAGCCTGCCGTCCTGCGGAAGTCGCCGCTCGGCGATGTCCATGCGCGCGAGCACCTTGATTCGCGTGACGAGCGCGTCGCGCAGGTGCGCGGGCGGCCGCGCGTGGTCGTGCAGCACGCCGTCGATACGCAGGCGGATGCGCCAGCCGGTTTCGAACGGCTCGACGTGGATGTCGGATGCATCGCGCACGCGTGCCGCGTGCAGCGTGTCCGTCAGCAGCCGCACGGCCGGCGCATCGTCGAGCTGGGCCGCGTCGAGTGCGTGAGGCACGGCGGCAGGCGGCGCGGCGGAGCGGGCGGGCGGCGGCTGCATGCGCAGCGGCGCCCCGGAAGGAGGAAAAGGCATGTGAGCCGGCACGCTGGCCGCCTGTTGACCGTGACCTGCAGATGGTCGCGCGTCGCGGGCGGCGCCGGCAGTCGGCCGTTCGGCTAGCGGGTGGCGGCGCGTGCGGTGCGCGCGCCGCGCGGCTTGAAGAGCTTGACGGTGCGCACGGCCTGATCGTCGCTGCGCATCACCTCGAGCATCACGTCGCCGATCTTCAGGCACACGTCGTCTTCCGGAATTTCCTCGAGGATTTCGAGCACCAGTCCGTTCAGCGTCTTCGGACCGTCGGTCGGCAGCTTCAGGTGCAGCCAGCGGTTCAGTTCGCGCAGCGGCATGCTGGCCGACACGATGCATTCGCCGTTCTCGTCCCAGCCGCCCGCGCGTTCGCTGCGCGGCATCGACGTCGTGAATTCGCCGATCAGTTCCTCGATGATGTCTTCGGGCGTGACGAGCCCTTCGAGCTCGCCGTACTCGTTGACGACGAGCGCGGTGCGTTGCCGCGTTTCCTGGAAGAACTGGAGCTGCTGGACCACCGGCGTGCCCGACGGCACGTAGTACGGCTCGGCGAGCAGCGTGCGCAGCGTCTCGCGGTCGAACTCCTGATTGTGGAGCGCGGTCAGCGTCTTGCGCACGTGCAGCACGCCGAGCACCTTGTCGATGTCGCCTTCGTAGACGACGAGCCGGTTGTGATAGCAGGTCTCGAGCTGGTGCAGGACGTCGTCGAGCGGCGCGTAGAAGTTGAGCGACTCGATCTGTCGGCGCGGCACCATCACGTCATCGACCGTGATGTTCTCGAGGTCGAACAGGTTGAGCAGGATGCTGCGGTGCTTGGTCGGCATGAAGCTGCTCGACTCGAGCACGATGGCGCGCAGCTCGTCGGCCGACATCCGCTGGTCGCGACCCTTCTTCGTGTTGATGCGCAGCGCCCACAGCACGCCGTTCGCGAGCGCGTTGACGAACCAGACGACCGGCTTGAACACGCGCATCAGCGGCGCGATCACGAGGCTCGCGGGCAGGGCGATGCGTTCGGGGAAGGTCGCGCCGACGATCTTCGGTGCGATTTCCGCGAACACGATGATCAGGAACGCGACGATGCCGGTCGCGATCGACAGCGCGAGGTTGTTGCGGCCGAACGTATGCAGCGCGAGCGACGTCGTCAGGACCGGGATGATCGTGTTGAACAGGTTGTTGCCGATCAGGATCACGCTGAGCAGCAGGTCAGTGCGCGTGAGCAGGCCTTGCGTGGTTTTCGCGCCGAGCGCGCCCTGGCCGGCGAGATGCTTCAGCCGATGGCGGTTGAGCGCCATCATCGCGGTCTCGGAAATCGAAAAGAAGCTGGAACAGAGGAGAAGCAGGAAGACGGCGCCGATTTGCGCCCATAAGGGAATTTGGTCCACGCGTCGGATGGGCAGTGAAGGACAGGGATGGAGGGAATATAGCAGAGGCCGGCGACCGCGATGTGTCGTGCGCGACACATGGGGCCTGAGGCGGCCGGGCAAAAAAAAACCGTGCACACGGTGCACGGTTTTTTACAAATCTGGTCGGGGTGAGAGGATTCGAACCTCCGGCCTCTACGTCCCGAACGTAGCGCTCTACCAGGCTAAGCTACACCCCGATTTGGACTCTTCCGATTTCGCCGTCTTCTTCAAGACCGCTGCGTCGTCGAGCAAGAACATAACTATAACGACGTTTCTTTAAAAAGGGAAGGCCTTGGAGAAGAAAATTTTCGAGACAGGTGAATTTCCCGTGTCGACGGTGCGTCGTCGCAGCCGTGGCGGCGACGCACGCGATCGGCTTACGACTGTCGCGACGTCGAATACGAGCACAGCGCGAGCAGGCTCTCCTTGTAGATCGAATCGGGGAACGCGGCGATCGCGGCGGCTGCGGCCTGCGCTTCCTGACGCGCGCATTCGAGCGTGTGATCGAGTGCGCCGGAGCGCGTGATCGCGTCGAAGATCGTGTCGAAACGATCGGTGCCGCCCTGTTCGATCGCTTCGCGCGCCAGTGCCGACTGCTCGGGCGTGCCGCGTTCGATCAGATAGATGAGCGGCAGCGTCGGCTTGCCTTCGCGCAGGTCGTCGCCGGCGTTCTTGCCCATGGCCTCGACGGTGCCTGCGTAGTCGAGCCAGTCGTCCATGATCTGGAACGCGGTACCGATGCGGCGCCCGTATTCGGCGGCGGCGGCCTCGGTCGGCGCATCGGCGCCCGCGAGCACGGCGCCCAGGCGGGCCGACGCCTCGAACAGCTTGGCCGTCTTGTAGCGGATCACCTGCATGTAGCGCGTTTCGTCGACGTCCGCGTCGTGCATGTTGAGGAGCTGCAGCACCTCGCCTTCGGAAATGATCGTCGTCGCTTCGGACAGGATCTCCATCACGCGCATCTTGCCGACGCCGACCATCATCTCGAACGAGCGCGAGTAGAGGTAATCGCCTACCAGCACGCTCGCCGCGTTGCCGAACAGCGCATTGGCGGTCTGGCGGCCGCGGCGCAGCTCGGATTCGTCGACGACGTCGTCATGCAGCAGCGTGGCCGTGTGGATGAACTCGACGACGGCGGCCAGCACGTGCCGCTGGTGCGACGTTTCGCCGAGCGCGCCGGCGACGAGCAGCAGCAACGCCGGACGCAGCCGCTTGCCGCCCGCACCGATGATGTACTCGGCGATCTGGTTGATCAGCAGCACGTCGGACGCGAGGCTTTGCCGGATAACGCGATTTACCTGCTCCATGTCGCTGGTGATCGGAGCGAGCAGGTGGGCGGCGCTGAGGGTGGGGGAGGCGGTGGACGACGACATGATGATGGAATTGGGTGATGCGGCGGATTATAAGTCGAATCCGCGAAATCCCGGTCTGTCAGACGTGCCGCAGCCGTGATTTTGGCCGTTCGGCCGGGGCTTGTGCGCGGCAATCGTCGATCGGTTTTGACTTCGGTGCTAACCCCATGTATAATCACGTGTTTTCCGCGCGTGGTGTGCGGAAAAATTGGATCCAGAGTGAGGTTCTCAATGTACGCGGTCATAAAAACCGGCGGCAAGCAGTACAAGGTTGCCGTTGGCGAAAAACTCAAAGTAGAACAGATACCGGCTGACATTGACGCTGAAATCACGCTCGACCAGGTTCTCGCAGTGGGCGAAGGCGAATCGATTAAGTTCGGTGCGCCGCTGGTCAGTGGGGCTTCCGTCAAGGCCACCGTTGTGTCGCACGGTCGTCATGCCAAGGTCACCATCTTCAAGATGCGTCGCCGGAAGCACTACCAAAAGCACGGCGGCCACCGCCAGAACTACACTGAGCTGCGCATCGACGCGATCAACGCGTAAGCGCCTCGGTAAAGGAGCAATCAGATGGCACACAAAAAGGCAGGCGGCTCTTCCCGGAACGGCCGCGACTCCGAGTCGAAGCGTCTCGGCGTGAAAGTGTACGGCGGCCAGGCAATCAATGCCGGCGGCATCATCGTGCGTCAGCGCGGTACGCGCATGCACGCAGGCGAGAACGTCGGCATGGGCAAGGATCACACCCTGTTCGCGCTGGTCGACGGTCACGTCAAGTTCGCGACGAAGGGCGCGGACAAGAAGCATCTGGTCATCGTCGTCCCGGCGGCTGCCTAAGTCAGGCACCCACGGGCTTCGTAGCCGAAAGGCCCCGCAGTCTTCGCGGGGCCTTTTTTTATTTGGTCGCCGGGCGCATGCGCGGGCCGGCGACCCTCGCGCAACCGGCGTACGATCGGCCGAACGGCAGATTGTTCAAGCGTGCCGGCGCGCGGCACAATAGCGGAAATACTGGGCGGAGTGACGAATGAAGTTCATTGACGAAGCACGAATCGAAGTCATCGCCGGAGACGGGGGTGATGGCAGCGCGTCGATGCGCCGCGAGAAGTTCGTCCCGTTCGGCGGGCCGGACGGCGGCGACGGCGGCCGGGGCGGCAGCGTCTACGCGATCGCCGACCGCAACATCAATACGCTGATCGACTACCGATACGCGAAGAAGCATCTCGCGCGCAACGGCGAAAACGGTCGCGGCTCGGATTGCTACGGCAAGGGCGGCGACGACGTTACGCTGCGCATGCCGGTGGGCACGATCATCAGCGACATGGATACCGGCGAGCTGATCGCCGACCTGACCGAGCACGACCAGCAGGTGATGCTTGCCCAGGGTGGTGCCGGCGGGCTCGGCAACCTGCATTTCAAGTCGAGCACGAACCGTGCGCCGCGCCAGAAGACGGACGGCAAGCCGGGCGAGCGGCGCATGCTGAAGCTTGAGCTGAAGGTGCTCGCCGACGTCGGTCTGCTCGGCATGCCGAACGCGGGCAAATCGACGTTCATCTCGTCGGTGTCGAACGCGCGGCCGAAGATCGCCGACTACCCGTTCACGACGCTTGCGCCGAACCTCGGCGTGGTGCGGGTCGGCCCGAGCAAGAGCTTCGTGATCGCCGACATCCCGGGGCTGATCGAGGGCGCGGCCGAAGGCGCGGGCCTCGGGCATCAGTTCCTGCGCCACCTGCAGCGCACCGGCGTGCTGCTGCATCTGGTCGATCTGGCGCCGTTCGACGAAAGCGTCGATCCGGTCGCGGAAGCCACCGCGATCGTCGGCGAGCTGCGCAAGTACGACGAAGCGCTGTACGAAAAGCCGCGCTGGCTCGTGCTCAACAAGCTCGACATGGTGCCGGAAGACGAGCGCGAGGCGCGCGTCGCCGATTTCCTCGACCGTTTCGGCTGGGACGGCCCCGTGTTCGAGATTTCGGCGTTGACGGGCCAGGGGTGCGAAGCGCTGTGCTACGCGATCTACGATTACCTGTCCGAGCATTCGGACGCACACCGTGCGGCGGAAGCGGAAGATCTCGCGGCGGACGTGCGTTTCCGCGATGCGCCGCCGGCGAACGGCAGTGCGGCGCCGGGCGACGACGCCTGAGCGGTTCCGGAACGCGCCGGGCGTGCCGCCCGGCGTCGGCGTTCAATCGCGCCCTGCCGGGCAGGCATCAGATACAGGAGACAGTGCAGGATGCGTTCGATCATCGCGGATTCGAAGCGATTGGTGGTGAAGGTGGGTTCCAGCCTCGTGACCAACGACGGCAAGGGGCTCGATCATGCTGCAATCGGCCGCTGGGCAGCCCAGATCGCCGCATTGCGCGCGCAGGGCAAGGAAGTCGTGCTCGTCAGTTCGGGCGCGATCGCGGAAGGGATGCAGCGCCTCGGCTGGAGCAAGCGGCCGCGCGAAATCGATGAGTTGCAGGCCGCGGCGGCGGTCGGCCAGATGGGGCTCGCGCAGGTCTATGAGAGCCGCTTCACCGAACACGACATCCGCACCGCGCAGATCCTGCTCACGCACGCCGACCTGGCCGATCGCGAGCGCTACCTGAATGCGCGCTCGACGCTGCTCACGCTGCTGCGGCTCGGCGTCGTGCCGATCATCAACGAGAACGACACGGTCGTCACCGACGAAATCAAGTTCGGCGACAACGACACGCTCGGCGCGCTCGTCGCGAACCTGATCGAAGGCGATGCGCTGATCATCCTGACCGACCAGACCGGGCTGTTCACGGCCGATCCGCGCAAGGACCCGAACGCGACGCTCGTCGCCGAGGCCAATGCGGGCGCGCCGGAGCTCGAGGCGATGGCCGGCGGCGCCGGTTCGAGCCTCGGTCGCGGCGGGATGCTGACGAAGATCCTCGCGGCGAAGCGTGCGGCACACAGCGGCGCGAACACCGTGATCGCGAGCGGCCGGGAGGCCGACGTGCTCGTGCGCCTGGCGGCCGGCGAGGCGATCGGCACCCAGCTGATCGCGCGTACCGCGCGGATGGCGGCGCGCAAGCAATGGATGGCCGACCATCTGCAGGTGCGCGGCCATGTCGTGATCGACGCCGGCGCGGTCGAAAAGCTGACGGCCGGCGGCAAGAGCCTGCTGCCGATCGGCGTGATCGACGTGCAGGGCGCGTTCGCGCGCGGCGAGGTGATCGCGTGTGTCGGCCCCGACGGGCGCGAAGTGGCGCGCGGGCTCACGAACTACAGCAGCGCGGAAACGAAGCTGATTCACCGCAAGCCGAGCGGCGAGATCGAGGCGGTGCTCGGCTACATGCTGGAGCCGGAACTGATCCATCGCGACAACCTCGTGCTGGTGTGATCGCCGGCCAGGTTTCGGGTGTCCAGGCAGTCCAATGAAAAAGCCCGCGCGACGCGGGCTTTTTCGAGTGGCATGCGATGCGGAGGGCCCGCACCGTGCGCCGTCAACGCAACTGCGTCATCGCGGTGCGGTGGAACCGGATGTTTTCCAGGATCTGCCGGGTCGAGCCTTGCGGCATCTTGTTCGAGCAGAAGTAGTCCTGATACAGCGCGGAGTGGTAAGCGTTCAGTTCGCCGTTCTCGATGCGCCGCCAGTCGTTCTCGACCGTGCGATCCCAGCCGTTGTGGTCCGAGTTCAGGCCCGCGTACTGGCGCCATTCGTAGGTGTCGCAGCGGATGCCTTCGTAGTTCACGTTGCGCGCGCCGGCCGGGCTCGTGATGACGACCGCGTAGCGCACGACGCCATCGGAGCCGACGTCGAGCGACTTCGCGTCGACGAAGAACTTGAGCGGCGTGTTCTGCGATACGTTGAACGGCAGCAGGTCGCCCGTTTGCGGCAGCGGCGGCAGCGTGTCGACCGTGTTTTCCTTCCAGTTCCCCTGGCGGTCCAGCAGATAGACGAACTCGCTGTCATCCTTGTTGGACGGCGCTTTCGAATTCGCGCAGCCGGCCAGGGCAGCCATCGCGGCGATCGATGCGAGCGCGAGAGCAATCGCTTTCAATATGCATTCCTCGTAAAAAAAGGGCGCGACACCATGGTCGCGCCCGGTCATGCAGTCCGACTCGTCATTTGCCGACGATCACGTGGGGCGGCATCTCGTCGAGCGTGCTCGCCTCCACTTCGATCTCCGAACACACTACCGATGTGTCGACAATCGTCAGCGTCTGCTGGGCCTGTACGCCAATGACGCGCGGATAGCGCGACATTCGCGGCCCGCGCGGCTTCTCGGCTCGCTGCGCCGGGCGGCGCAGGAAGCGCGACAGTTCCGTCAGCGCCAACTGATAGACATCCCGCTTGAACTCGATCACCGCATCGAGCGGTACCCAGTACTCGTTCCAGCGCCACGCATCGAACTCCGGGTGATCGGTCGCGCGCAAGCAAATGTCGCAATCGCGTCCAACCATCCGCAGCAGGAACCAGATCTGCTTCTGGCCGCGGTAATGACCGCGTACTTCGCGTTTGATGAACTTGTCAGGCACCTCGTAACGCAACCAGTCGCGAGTGCGGCCGATTATCTTGACGTGTTCCGGATGCAGGCCCGTTTCCTCGTGCAGTTCCCGGTACATCGCCTGCATGGGGGTCTCGCCGTACTTGATCCCACCTTGAGGAAACTGCCAGGAATGCTCGCGGAGCCGCTTGCCCCAAAACACCTCGTTGCGCGCGTTCAAGAGGATGATGCCGACGTTCGGGCGAAAGCCTTCACGATCCAGCATACAACCACCTTCGAATCCTTTAAAATTGCTTTGATTATAAACAGATAACGGGCGCTGCGCACCGTGACGGAGCGAAACCGCGCGGGGTGCACCGACTGAATTGTCCCTGATTAGTCTGCTACGTCATCTGCGCCATCGTCGTTCGTCGCGCGCAGCTTTTTCACCTTGAAACTTTTTCGGGCGCCCCGCCTGGGGGCGCCGTTTTTGGAACCGTCCGCATGAAAGCTTCCCGTTTCTTTATCGGCACCCTGAAAGAAGCTCCCGCCGACGCGGAGATCGTCAGCCACAAGCTGATGGTCCGCGCCGGCATGATCCGTCGCGTCGCCGGCGGCATCTATAACTACCTGCCGGTCGGCTTGCGTTCGATTCGCAAGGTCGAGGCGATCGTGCGCGAGGAAATGAACCGGGCGGGCGCCATCGAGCTGCTGATGCCGGCCGTGCAGCCGGCCGAGCTGTGGCAGGAATCGGGCCGCTGGGAACAGTACGGCCCCGAGCTGCTGCGCTTCAAGGACCGCAAGGACAACGACTTCGTGATCGGGCCGACGCACGAGGAAGTCATTACCGACATCGCGCGCAACCAGATCAAGAGCTACCGGCAGATGCCGGTGAACTTCTACCAGATCCAGACGAAGTTCCGCGACGAGATCCGTCCGCGCTTCGGCGTGATGCGCGGCCGCGAATTCATCATGAAGGACGCGTATTCGTTCGACAAGGACGCGGCCGGCCTGAACGAGTCGTATCGCAAGATGTACGACGCGTACGTGCGCATCTTCACGCGCCTCGGCCTCGAGTTCCGCGCGGTCGCGGCCGACAGCGGCTCGATCGGCGGCAATTTCTCGCACGAGTTCCACGTGATCGCCGACACCGGCGAGGACGCGATCGCCTACTGCCCGACCTCCGACTTCGCGGCGAACATCGAAGCGGCCGAAGCCCTGCCGCTGATCGCCGAACGCGCGGCGCCGGCGCAAGCGCTGGAAAAGGTCGCGACGCCCGGCAAGGCGAAGTGCGAAGCCGTTGCCGAACTGCTGGCGATCCCGCTCGAGCGCACGATCAAGTCGATCGTGCTCGCGACCGACAACGAAGGCGCCGAGCCGACGATCTGGCTGGTGATGCTGCGCGGCGACCACGACCTGAACGAGATCAAGGTGTCGAAGCTGCCGGGTCTGAAGAACCACCGCTTCGCGACCGAACAGGAAATCGTCGAGTGGTTCGGCACGCCGCCGGGCTACCTCGGCCCGGTCGGCACGAAGAAGCCCGTGAAGGTGATCGCGGACCGTACGGTCGCGAACATGAGCGACTTCGTCGTCGGCGCGAACGAGGTCGACTATCACATCGCCGGCGTGAACTGGGGCCGCGACCTGCCGGAGCCGGACGTCGCCGACGTGCGCAACGTGAAGAAGGGCGACGCGTCGCCGGACGGCAAGGGCGTGATCGACATCTGCCGCGGGATCGAGGTCGGCCACGTGTTCCAGCTCGGCACCAAGTATTCGGAAGCGATGGGTGCGACGTTCCTCGACGAGTCGGGCAAGCCGCAGCCGATGCTGATGGGCTGCTACGGCGTCGGCGTCACGCGCATTCTCGGCGCGGCGATCGAACAGAACTTCGACGACAAGGGCATCATCTGGCCCGAGTCGATCGCGCCGTTCGAAGTCGTGCTGTGTCCGATGGGCTATGACCGCAGCGAGATGGTGCGCGAGACGGCCGACAAGCTGTACGCGGAACTCGTCGCGGCCGGCATCGACGTGATCCTCGACGACCGCGGCGAGCGCCCGGGCGTGATGTTCGCCGACTGGGAACTGATCGGCGTGCCGCACCGCCTGGTGATCGGCGAGCGCGGCCTGAAGGAAGGCAAGATCGAGTACCAGGGCCGCCGCGACGCCGAAGCGACGCTGTTGCCGGCCGACGCGGCTGCGGCGACGGTCGCGGAGAAGATCCGCGCCGCGCTCGCCCGCTAAGCTCGGCGCCCGGGGGACACGATGGAATACACGTTCCTGTCGGCCACCGTGCTCCTGGTGCTGATCACCGATCCGCTCGGCAACATCCCGCTGTTCATTTCGGCGATGCGGGACGTGCCGCGCGAGCGGCGCGTGAAGCTGATCCTGCGTGAAGTGGGGATCGCGTTCGTGATCCTGCTGTTCTTCATGGTGGTCGGCGACCGCTTCCTGCGGATGATGAGCCTCACCGACCTGTCGCTGCGGCTCGGCGGCGGGATCGTGCTGTTCCTGATCGCGCTGCGGATGATCTTCCCGCACCCGGACGGCGCGCTCGGCAGCGATCCGCGCGCGGGCGGCGAACCGTTCATCGTGCCGCTCGCGATTCCGGCACTCGCCGGGCCGTCCGCGCTGGCGACGGTGATGCTGCTGACGTCGCAGGCGCCCGGCAAGATGCTCGAGTGGGCCGGCGCGCTGACGGTCACGATGCTCGTCTGCGCGATCACGCTGGTGCTGGCCGAGCGGATCCAGCAATGGCTCGGCGAGCGGACGGTCGCGGCGTTCGAGCGGCTGATGGGCCTCGTGCTCGTCGCGATCTCGGTCGAGATGCTGCTGGCCGGCATTCGCGCGTTCGTGCACCAGTTGTAGGGCAGGCCGCGTACGCACGAAAAAAAGCGGCGCGCCGGGAAACCGGCGCGCCGCTTTTCTTATGGGGCCGGCAGGGCGGCGATCAGACGTCGGCGGTCAGCGCGCGGATCGTCGGCAGGTTGCGCCAGTAGCCCTTTGCGTCCATCCCGCAGCCGAACACGTAGCGGTCCGGCACCGAGAAGCCGCAGAAGTCGGGGTGCAGCGGCTTCGCCTTCGCGAGCGTCTTCTCGCACAGCACGGCCGACATGAAGCGCTGCGCGCCCATGTCGAGGATCCGGTCGCGGATCGCGGCCATCGTCTCGCCCTCGTCGAGGATGTCGTCGAGCACGAGCACGATCCGGTCCTTCACCGATTCGCGCGGCGCGACGCGCCAGTGCATTTCCGGGCTGCCCTGCGTCGTGTTGCGGTAGCGGGTCAGGTGGATGTAGTCGAATTCGAGCGGGAAATCGAGATGCGGCAGCAGCATCCCGGTAAACACCGCGGCGCCGCCCATCACCGAGAGAACGAGCGGGAACGCGTCGCCGATCTCGGCGCGGATCGCGTCGGCCATCTTGGAGATCGACGCGTTGACGGCATCGGCCGACACGATCTCTTCGGAGTGGTTGAAAATGTGGAGGGCTTCTTCGCGGTTCATGTGTTCTGGCGGGCAGTCGGTATACAAATAAGAATGAAGCAGAACGGCGGGCGCGCGCTACAGCAAAAACCCGCGCGCCCGGCCGGCGGGCGGAATCAGCGCATGCCGGGCATCATGCCCTTCAGGCCGCGCATCATCTTCTGCATGTTGCCGCCCTTCAGCTTCTTCATCATCGTACGCATCTGATCGTACTGGTTCAGCATCCGGTTGACTTCCTGCACCGGCACGCCCGCGCCGGCTGCAATGCGGCGCTTGCGCGTCGCCTTGATGATTTCGGGTTTGGCACGCTCGGCCGGCGTCATCGAGCTGATGATGCCTTCCATCCGGCGGATCTGCTTTTCGGCCTGGCCCATGTCGGCCCCGGCGGCCGCCTGCTGGAACTGCGCGGGCAGCTTGTCCATCAGCGACGACAGGCCGCCCATGTTCTTCATCTGCGAGATCTGCGCGCGGAAATCGTTCAGGTCGAAGTCGCCGCCTTTCTTGACCTTGTCGGCCAGCTTCTGCGCGGCCTGCACGTCGACGCCGCGCTGTGCCTCCTCGACGAGCGCGAGGATGTCGCCCATGCCGAGGATCCGGTTCGCCATCCGGTCGGGGTGGAACACTTCCAGGCCGTCGAGCTTCTCGGCGACACCGACGAACTTGATCGGCTTGCCCGTGATGTGGCGCACCGACAGCGCGGCGCCGCCGCGCGAGTCGCCGTCGAGCTTGGTCAGCACGACGCCGGTGAGCGGCAGCGTGTCGTTGAACGCCTTCGCGGTGTTGACCGCATCCTGGCCGAGCATCGCGTCGACGACGAACAGCGTTTCGGCCGGCTTCAGCGTGCCGTGCAGCGCGGCGATTTCCTGCATCATCGCCTCGTCGATACCGAGGCGGCCGGCCGTGTCGACGATCAGTACGTCATGGTAGTGGCGCTTCGCCCAGTCGACGGCCGCAATTGCGATGTCGACGGGTTTCTGGTCGGGCGTGGACGGGAAGAAGTCGGCGCCGACCTGTTCGCTCACCGTTTTCAGCTGCATGATCGCGGCCGGGCGATACACGTCGCACGACACGGTCAGCACCTTCTTCTTGTACTTCTCGCGCAGCAGCTTCGCGAGCTTGCCGGCGGTCGTGGTCTTGCCCGCGCCCTGCAGGCCGGCCATCAGGATCACGGCGGGCGGCGTGACCGCGAGGTTCAGCTCGGCGGCCTTGCCTTCGTAGTCGCCGCCGATCACGGCGGTCAGTTCCTTCTGGACCACGCCGACGAGCGCCTGGCCCGGCGACAGGCTGCTGATCACTTCTTCGCCGAGCGCCTTTTCCTTGACCTTGGCGATGAATTCGCGGACGACCGGCAGCGAAACGTCGGCCTCGAGCAGCGCGAGACGCACCTCGCGGAGCATCTCCTGCGTGTTCGCCTCGGTGAGCCGGGCCTCGCCGCGCAGCGTCTTGACGACGCGCGCCATCCGTTGAGTGAGATTGTCGAGCATGGGGAGCGATGGACAGTGGGGCCCGAAGGCGCGGCGGAACCGAACAAAGGGAGCCGTCGCGGGAAGGGGGCCTAGTGTAAACTTCGAACATGGATATTGTACTGTATGCCCTCACCGCATTCCTGTACGGCGGCCTCGCCGTCGCAGGCTGGCGCACGCACCGCCAGGGTGCGACGCCGCTCGTCGCGAGCGTGCCGGCCGTGCCGGTTCCCGCGTCCGCCGCGTCGGGGATGAGCGGGGCCGGCCGCGCGCTGCTGTTCGCCGCGCTCGTCGCGCACGGCGTACTGCTCCACATGACGATCTTTCCGAACGACGCGATGGTGTTCGGCTTCGCGTTCGCGCTGTCCGCGATGTTCTGGCTCGGCGCCGGCATCTACTGGATCGAGAGCTTCTTCTTCCCGCTCGACAGCCTGCGCCTGCTGGTCTTGCCGCTCGCGTGCGGCGCGTCGCTGCTGCCGCTCGTGTTCGGCGGCGTGCGGGTGCTTCCTTATGCCGCGGCGCCGCTGTTCAAGCTGCACTTCCTGATTGCGAACATCGCGTACGGGTTGTTCGCGATCGCCGCGCTGCACGCGATCCTGATGCTGATGGTCGAGCGGCGGCTGCAGTCGCTGCGCAGCGGCGGGCGCGACGGCTCGACGGGCTGGATCGCGAGCTGGCTCGAAACGCTGCCGCCGCTGCTCACGCTCGAGAAGCTGCTGTTCCGCCTGATCGGCGCCGGCTTCGTGCTGCTCACGCTGACGCTCGCGTCGGGCATCCTGTTCAGCGAGCAGATCGACGCGCGCGCGCTGCGGCTCGATCACAAGACCGTGTTCGCGATCCTGTCGTGGCTGATGTTCGGCGGCCTGCTGGTTGCCCGCAAGACATCGGGCTGGCGCGGCCGCGGCGCCGCGCGCTGGGTGCTCGTGTCGTTCGCCGCGCTGCTGCTCGCGTATGTCGGCAGCCGGTTCGTTTTCGAGGTGCTGCTGCACCGTTCCGTGGTTTGACCGCAGGTTTCCGATGCGACAGATTCTTCTCCTGATCCTTCTCTTCTTCGCGGGTTCGTGGCTCGCGCGCAAGCTGCGCCACGCGCAGGAGCATGCGCAGGCGCGCACCGGCCGCGGCGCCGGTTATGACGGCGCGTCCGGCGCCGGCGGCCCCGGAGCCGCGCGGCCGAACGGCGACGCGCGGTCGCTGCCCGAGCCGATGGTGCGCTGCGCCGAATGCGGCGTGCATGCGCCGAAGGGCGAAGCGGTCGCCGCGGGCGGCGACTACTTCTGCAGCGCCGAGCACGCGCAGCGCCACGCCGCGCGCGCGAACGGTCGCGACGTGCGATGAGCGACGCGCCGACGTTGTCGGTCGACGCGAACGGCTGGGTGCGCGAAGCGCGCCATGCGCCGTCGCCGAACTTCGAGAGGCGGCCCGCGGGCGCGGTGCCGACGCTCGTGGTTGTCCACAACATCAGCCTGCCGCCCGGCGAATTCGGCGGCGACGCGATCGAGTCGCTGTTCCTGAACCGCCTCGACTGCGATGCGCACCCGTATTACCAGCGCCACCTGCGCGGCGTGCGCGTGTCCGCCCATTTCCTGATCCGCCGCGGCGGCGAGCTCGTGCAGTTCGTGTCGTGCGACGAGCGCGCGTGGCACGCGGGCTCGTCCGAGTTCTTCGGCCGGACGCGCTGCAACGACTTCTCGATCGGCATCGAGCTCGAAGGCGCGGACGACGTGCCGTTCGACGACGCGCAATACGCGGTGCTCGCCGCGCTGTCCCGCGCGCTCGCCGCGCGCTACCCGGTCGACGCATTCGCCGGGCACTCGGACGTCGCGCCGGGCCGCAAGACCGACCCGGGCCCGCACTTCGATTGGCAACGCTTCGCGAGCGATGCCGGTTTTTCCGCCGAATACTTTCCTTTCCGTCAGCACTGATCGCGGGGTTTTTTGAGCGGAGAAAGTTTTTTCTCCGACCAATGCCTTGTCGTGTCTGCGCGTGAGCGATGTCAAGACCTTCGCCGCAAATTATCCGTTTTGACCTCGTCCGAATGTCCACTATACTTGGTGCCAGTTGAGCAGTTCTGTACTAGATATAGTGTGTGTCGCAGGGGAAAACCCGAGCGGCACCGGCCGGCGGGCAACGCCGGCGGACAGGGTTCTCAGGGCGACGCGTCAGGCCGGGCGGTCCGGGCGTCGCGATCAGCGCAGCGAACATCGACGGGGCAGGGTAGACATGACGAAGCACACGACCGGCCAGGTTGTCGCGCATCGACCGAACCGGCTTCCCCGGCGCATCGCTCGCCTCTTACCGCTCGCGCACCGCGTTGCGCAGCGTTCGTTTTAATCCGCGGTTCTTTCTCTCCGCACCATCCAACACCAGGAGCTTTGCACATGCAAACCACCGACAACGCGACGTCCCAGTACGAGAGCGCCTCGAGCCGTCCGCTCGGCGGGACCGAACAGGGCGCGAAGGCGCTCGCGCCGCAGGCCACGTTCGCCGACTACAAGGTGATCCGCCGCAACGGCAGCGTGGTGTCGTTCGAACCCTCGAAGATCGCGATCGCGGTGACCAAGGCTTTCCTGGCCGTCAACGGCGGGCAGGGCGCGGCTTCGGCACGCGTGCGCGAGCAGGTCGAACAGCTGACGCACAACGTCGTGCGCGCACTCGTGCGCAGCCGCCCGAACGGCGGTACGTTCCATATCGAAGACATCCAGGACCAGGTCGAACTCGCGCTGATGCGCGGCGGCGAGCACAACGTCGCGCGTGCGTACGTGCTGTATCGCGAGAAGCGTCACCTCGAGCGCCAGCATGCGGGCGAGGACGCAGCGGCAGCGGGCGGCGAGTCGAGCACCGGCATCAACGTCGTCGACAACGGCGTCACGCGCCCGCTCGACCTGAACGCGCTGCGCGCGCTGATCGTGTCGGCATGCGACGGCCTCGGTGCTGCGGTTAACCCTGACCCGATCGTCGCGGAGACGGTGAAGAACCTGTACGACGGCGTGCCGATGAGCCAGGTCTACGACTCGGCGATCCTCGCGGCGCGCACGATGATCGAGAAGGACCCGGCCTACAGCCAGGTCACGGCCCGCATCCTGCTGCACACGATCCGTCGCGAGATCCTCGGCGAGGAAGTCGTGCAGGCCGAGATGTCGACCCGCTACGCGGAATACTTCCCGCAGTTCCTGAAGCGCGGCGTCGACGCCGGCCTGCTCGACGACAAGCTGCTGCAGTTCGACCTGAAGCGCCTCGGCGAAGCCCTCGACGCGAACCGCGACCTGCAGTTCGGCTACCTGGGCCTGCAGACGCTGTACGACCGCTACTTCCTGCACGTCGAAGGCACCCGCATCGAAATGCCGCAGGCATTCTTCATGCGCGTCGCGATGGGCTTGTCGCTGAACGAGATCGACCGCGAAACGCGTGCGATCGAGTTCTACAACGTGCTGTCGAGCTTCGACTTCATGAGCTCGACGCCGACGCTGTTCAACTCGGGCACGCACCGCTCGCAACTGTCGTCGTGCTACCTGACGACGGTCGCGGACGATCTCGACGGCATCTATGAAGCGCTGAAGGAAAACGCGCTGCTGTCGAAGTTCGCCGGCGGCCTCGGCAACGACTGGACGCGTGTGCGCGCACTCGGCTCGCATATCAAGGGCACGAACGGCAAGTCGCAAGGCGTGGTCCCGTTCCTGAAGGTCGTGAACGACACGGCCGTCGCGGTGAACCAGGGCGGCAAGCGCAAGGGCGCGGTCTGCGCGTACCTCGAATCGTGGCACCTCGACATCGAGGAGTTCCTCGAGCTGCGCAAGAACACCGGTGACGACCGTCGCCGTACGCACGACATGAACACGGCGAACTGGATTCCCGACCTGTTCATGAAGCGCGTGATGGAAGGCGCCGACTGGACGCTGTTCTCGCCGTCGACCTGCCCGGACCTGCACGACAAGTTCGGTGCCGACTTCGAGAAGGCTTACACGGCTTACGAAGAGAAGGTCGCGCGCGGCGAGATCAAGCTGTTCAAGAAGATCCCGGCGCAGCAGCTCTGGCGCAAGATGCTCGGCATGCTGTTCGAGACGGGTCACCCGTGGATCACGTTCAAGGATCCGTGCAACGTCCGCTCGCCGCAGCAGCACGTCGGCGTCGTCCACTCGTCGAACCTGTGCACGGAAATCACGCTGAACACGAGCGACACCGAAATCGCGGTGTGCAACCTCGGCTCGGTGAACCTCGTCGCCCACCTGGTGAAGCAGGCCGACGGCAGCTACGCGCTCGACCACGACAAGCTGAAGCGCACGATCAGCGTCGCGATGCGCATGCTCGACAACGTGATCGACATCAACTACTACGCGGTGCCGAAGGCGCGTAACTCGAACCTGAAGCACCGCCCGGTCGGCATGGGCATCATGGGCTTCCAGGACTGCCTGCACCTGCTGCGCACGCCGTACGCGTCGGAAGCGGCGGTCGAGTTCGCGGACCGGTCGATGGAAGCGGTCTGCTACTACGCGTACTACGCGTCGACCGAGCTGGCCGAAGAGCGCGGCCGCTACTCGAGCTACCGCGGCTCGCTGTGGGATCGCGGCATCCTTCCGCAGGACACGCTGAAGCTGCTGACGGAAGCGCGCGGCGGCTATGTCGAGGTCGACACGTCGGAGTCGCTCGACTGGACGACGCTGCGTTCGCGGATCGCCGCGCACGGCATGCGCAACTCGAACTGCGTCGCGATCGCGCCGACGGCGACGATCTCGAACATCATCGGTGTGTCGGCCTGTATCGAGCCGACCTTCCAGAACCTGTACGTGAAGTCGAACCTGTCGGGCGAATTCACGGTGGTGAACGAGTACCTGGTGCGCGACCTGAAGGAACGCGGCCTGTGGGACGAAGTGATGGTCGCCGACCTGAAGTACTTCGACGGCATGCTGTCGCGCATCGACCGCATCCCGGCCGACCTGCGCGCGATCTACGCGACCGCGTTCGAAGTCGACCCGACGTGGCTGGTCGAAGCGGCATCGCGTCGCCAGAAGTGGATCGACCAGGCGCAGTCGCTGAACATCTACATGGGCGGCGCGTCGGGCAAGAAGCTCGACGAGGTCTACAAGCTCGCATGGCTGCGCGGCCTGAAGACGACCTACTACCTCCGCACGATGGCGGCGACGCACGTCGAGAAGTCGACGGTCGCACACGGCGCGCTGAACGCCGTGCCGACGGGCGGCGCGGGCAACGGCGGTTCGGGCAGCGGCGGCGCGCAAGGCGCGGCAGGCGGCTTCGGTGCGGCGGGTGGCGATGTGTCGTCGGGCGCGATCAATGCAGCGCCGGCACTCGCGCCGGTCGAGGCGGACGGTCCGGTGTGCACGATGCGTCCGGGCGATCCGGGCTTCGACGAGTGCGAAGCGTGCCAGTAACGCAGTGCGCCTGACCTGAGAAGCAGGCAAAGGCGGCGCACACGACGACCGATCGAGGTTGAAGTGTGCGCCGCTCTCAACTAAAAAAATGATAAGGAATCTGTAACGCGCCACCTGCGTTGCAGGCAGTGACAAGCGATCGAAACATCCCCGACGGCGTCGCGTTTCGATCGGCGTTCGATGCGTCGGGCGCACCTCGCGATACATGCGCAACTCACTTCGCGCGCTGCATGAACGACGATGCGTTGCTCAAAGTGTTGTATCGAGGTCGCAACGCGAATCGAAAAAAGGATTTTTCGTGAGCGAACCCTTTTATCGCTCAGGAAAAGATGGTACAAACCGTTCTAAATTGATGGTGAGAATTTATGCTCAACTGGGATGACGAGAAGACTGCCGTAACCCCCGCGAGCGGAGCGCAGCAAAACGCGTTGCGCACCTCCGCCGGGATGGCTGTCGGAATGCAGGCCGCTGCGCCTGCCGCCCATCAGGTCCGTGACATTTTCGAAGGCGATCTTGCGGTGCCGCCGCAAGCATCGGCTGTTCCCGCCGGCGGTACGGAAGCGCGGGTCAATGTCGCCGACAAGCGCATCATCAACGGCCAGACTGACGTGAATCAGCTGGTGCCGTTCAAGTACAAGTGGGCGTGGGAAAAGTATCTGGCCGGTTGCGCGAACCACTGGATGCCGCAGGAAATCAACATGTCCCGCGACATCGCTCTGTGGAAGGACCCGAACGGTCTGACCGAGGACGAGCGCCGCATCGTGAAGCGCAACCTCGGCTTCTTCGTGACGGCCGATTCGCTCGCGGCGAACAACATCGTGCTCGGCACGTACCGCCACATCACGGCGCCCGAGTGCCGGCAGTTCCTGCTGCGCCAGGCGTTCGAGGAAGCGATCCACACGCACGCGTACCAATACATTGTCGAATCGCTCGGTCTCGACGAAGGCGAGATCTTCAACGCGTACCACGAGGTCACGTCGATCCGCGCGAAGGACGAATTCCTGATCCCGTTCATCCACACGCTGACGGACCCGGCCTTCAAGACCGGCACGCTCGAAGCGGATCAGAAGCTGCTGAAGTCGCTGATCGTGTTCGCCTGCATCATGGAAGGCCTGTTCTTCTATGTCGGGTTCACGCAGATCCTCGCACTCGGCCGCCAGAACAAGATGACGGGTGCTGCAGAGCAATATCAGTACATCCTGCGCGACGAGTCGATGCACTGCAACTTCGGCATCGACCTGATCAACCAGATCAAGCTCGAGAATCCGCATCTCTGGACCGCGGAATTCCGCGCCGAGATCCGCGAGCTGTTCAAGCAGGCTGTCGAACTCGAATACCGCTACGCCGAAGACACGATGCCGCGCGGCGTGCTGGGTTTGAACGCGTCGATGTTCAAGAGCTACCTGCGTTTCATCAGCAACCGCCGTTGCCAGCAGATCGGCCTCGATCCGCTGTACCCGAACGAGGAAAACCCGTTCCCGTGGATGAGCGAGATGATCGACCTGAAGAAGGAACGCAACTTCTTCGAGACGCGTGTGATCGAGTATCAGACGGGGGGCGCGCTGTCCTGGGAATAACCCGCAGCAGCGAACCCGTCACATGATGTGAGCAGCCGGCGGCCTCTCGGCCCCGGCCCAAGGTTTAGGAGCAAGAACGCCTGATGCAAAGCATGCCCGGTGCCTTAACGGCCCAACGATACGACAGGCACTTTGCGAACCCTTCAGTGGGATGGGCAAACTTCCCTCCGGATAAAGCGGACGGCCGTGTGGCGGTCCGCTTGATCAAGCGATTAGGGGTAGCGGCGCGCGGTGCGCCGGCTACCGACTTGATTTGGCGCGCGAGGCCGAGTGGTCACGCGCGCCATACCGTATTCATTAGCGTAAGCGCGCGGTACCTGCGTACGCCGATGAATAGCCCGCTTCGAAGCGCACGTCTTGAACAGCGTCCGCGGGAAGCGGGTTTTGACGAAGGGTGTAGTTTGAACTGACTCTCATCTGAACCTGAAGGAGAACAACATGGCTACTGCCAAGAAGAAACCGGCTGCTAAGAAGGTTGCTGCCAAGAAGACCGTTGCGAAGAAGGCTGCTGCTCCGGCGAAGAAGGCCGCTGCAGTGAAGAAGGTCGCAGCGAAGAAAGTCGCCGTGAAGAAGGTTGCTGCGAAGAAGGCAGCACCGGCGAAGAAGGCCGCAGCGAAGAAGGTCGCAGCCAAGAAGGTCGCAACGAAGAAGGTTGCAGCCAAGAAGGTCGCAGCGAAGAAAGTCGCCGTGAAGAAGGTTGCTGCGAAGAAGGCGGCACCGGCGAAGAAGGCTGCTGCGAAGAAAGTTGCAGCGAAGAAGGTCGCCGTGAAGAAGGTTGCTGCGAAGAAGGCAGCACCGGCTAAGAAGGCTGCTGCGAAGAAGGCGGCACCGGCGAAGAAGGCTGCCGCGAAGAAGGCTGCGCCTGCGAAGAAGGCTGCCGCGAAGAAGGCTGCGCCTGCCAAGAAGGCTGCCCCTGCGAAGGCGGCTGCTGCGCCGGCGAAGAAGGCTGCTGCACCGAAGAAGGCCGTCGTGAAGAAGGCTGCGCCGGCAACGACCGCGTCGACCGCATCGGTTGCGCCGGCATCGGGCGTGAAGACCGCGCTCAACCCGGCAGCGGCGTGGCCGTTCCCGACCGGCAGCCGTCCGTAATCGCGGCTGACCAGCACCACCCGGACACTCACGTGGTGTCCGCGGGTTGAGTAGCGCTACTCAATCAGTCCCGCCATCTGGCTCAGGTGGCGGGATTTTTTTCGTCCGTACTCGCCGAGGTGTCGGCTGCGGTGAGTACGGACGAAAAAAAACGCATGTGCAGCGTCGCACATGCGTTCGACCGCGGCTTGCGCCGCGTGCTGAGGATACCGGTTAGTGCGTGACGCGCGTGACGCCGCCGCTCGACAGCAGTCGTACGCGCTCGCCTGCACGGAACGCTTCGCCGCTGGCCGCCTGCGTGATCGAGCGCAGATCGCCGTTGTCGAGGCGCACGGTGATTTCGACACCGTTCGCCGTGCTGAGGTTTTCGCCCACGGCGTTACCCGCGACCGCGCCGACGAGGCCGCCCGCGATCGCCGTCAGGATCGAGCCCTTGCCGCCGCCGATCGCGCTGCCTGCGACCGCGCCGAGTGCGCCGCCGCCGAGCGTGCCGATCGCGCTGCCGCCGCCGTCGGACTGGATGCGTACCGCGCGGACGCTTTCGACCGTGCCCATGCGGACCGTCTGTTCGCGCTGCGCCTGGCCGACGCTATAGACATCGGCGGAACCGGGTGCCGTGAAGCAGCCGGCGAGCGTCAGCGTGGCCGTCAGCATGGCCGCGAGCGTGAGGGTTTTGTTCGTCAACATCTTTGCTCTCCCACAATATTCATTTGAGACTGTAACCGAATGCAGTCTCGAAGCGTGCGTCGATTTCCGCGCGCGTCAGTACGTAACTCTGGGGCCCCTGGTGGGCGATCTTGAGCGAGCCCATCAGGCTGGCGAGGCGCCCCGTGGTCGCCCAGTCGAGGCCATGCTCGATGCCGTACAGCAGGCCGCCCCGGAAGGCGTCGCCGCAGCCGGTCGGATCGGCGATGCGCTCGGCCGGTACGACAGGAATCTGCTCCGTGCCCTGCTTGTGGCGGATGGTCGCGCCGTGCTCGCCACGCGTAATGACGAGGGCATCGACCCGGCTGGCGATTTCATCTTCGGACCATCCCGTCTTGTCGCTCACCAGCTTGGCCTCGTAGTCGTTGACCGCCACATAGGTCGCAAGTTCAATGCTGCGGCGCAGCGTCGCACCGTCGAACAGCGGCAGACCCTGGCCCGGGTCGAACACGAACGGCACACCGGCCTTGGCCAGTTCTTCCACGTGCTGCACCATCCCGTCGAAGCCGTCCGGGCCGACGATCGCGAGCTGGATGTCCGGCGCGTCGCCCGCATGGTTCAGGTGCGACTGCATCATCGCGCCCGGGTGGAACGCGGCGATCTGGTTGTTGTCGAGATCGGTCGTGATCATCGCCTGCGCCGTATACGTATCGGGCAGCACGCGAACGTGGTCGCGGCGCAGGCCGAGCTGGTCGAGCCGGTCGAGATACGGCTGCGCGTCGAGCGCGCCCATCGTCCCCATCATGCGCGCATCGCCGCCCAGCAGGTGCAGCGCATACGCGATGTTGCCCGCGCAGCCGCCGAATTCGCGGCGCATCGTCGGCACGAGGAAGCTCAGGTTGATGAGGTGCACCTGGTCGGGCAGGATGTGCTCGCGGAACCGCCCTTCGAAGGTCATGATGGAGTCGTAGGCGATCGAGCCGCAAATCAGCGTAGCCAAGGTGTGCGTTCCTGTAGAAATGAGGGACCCTGCGCGACAACGCCGCGCGAAGGGCGCGGCGCGGCAGGGGAAAGCGGTAGAAAGCTTACTTCAGTGCGGCGAGCGCTGCATCGTAGTTCGGCTCGTCCTTGATTTCGCCGACGAGTTCCGCGTGGATCACCTTGTCCTGCGCGTCGAGCACGACGACGGCACGGGCGGTCAGGCCGTTCAGCGGGCCGCTCGTCACGTCGACGCCGTACGCGTTCGCGAACGCGCGGCCGGTGCGGAACGTCGAGGCCGTCACGACGTTGGCGAGACCCTCGGTCGTGCAGAAGCGCGTGGCGGCGAACGGCAGGTCGGCGGACACGACGACCACGACCGTGTTGTCGAGCGACGACGCGGCTTCGTTGAACTTGCGGGTCGACGTCGCGCAGGTCGGCGTGTCGAGGCTCGGCACGATGTTCAGCACTTTGCGCTTGCCGGCGAAGCTGGCGAGCGACAGGTCGGCGAGGTCCTTGCCGACCAGCTTGAAATCGGCGGCTTGGGCGCCGACGGCCGGGAACGTGCCGGCGAGATCGATCGGGTTGCCACCCAGCGTAACTTTGCTCATGTTCGTGCTCCGAAATAGCGCGCCGCTTGAGGCGCGCGGGTTGAGACGGGCGCGCATGCGCGCGCCGCGGTGCGTCACGGATAGAAGATCTGGACGCGGAAATTCGAGGCGGGCGTGCCGTTCGTTTCGAGGCGGACGACCATCGTCTGCGTGGTGCCGGGCGGCAGCCCGGCGTCGATCGGCGTGCCCGGACGCACGTAGTCGCGCGGTGCGAGCACGCGGCGCACGGTGACGCGATTGGCGTCGTCGAGCAGCGTGAGTTCGAGCGACGGGTACGCGAGCGCGACGCGGTAGCGGTTCGTCAGCGGTACCTTCAATTCGAGTTCGCGCGGCCCGTCGAGCTGGCGCAGGTCGGTCGCGTCGAGCCGCAGGCCGTCGATCGCGCGCGGGGGCGCGACCGTGCAGCCGAGCGGCGCGCAAGCCTGCCGGAACCAGCCCTGCGTGACGGGCCAGTCGATCATCAGCGTTTCACGTTGCCACCACGCGAGCTGCGTGACGAGCAGCACGGCCAGCACCGCCGCGACGAGGCCGCCGAAGAAACCGCCGAGCATCCCGCGCGGCTGCGGCGCGCGCGTCTCGCGCGTGACGGCGAAGTGCGGACGGTCGTCGTCGGACAGTGCGGCCGGGAACGGTGCCGCCGGCTCGGCTGCCGCCGCGGGCGCGGCCTGATCATGACGGGGGAACGCGTCGGATCCGGATCCGGTTGCGGGTTCGGGTTCGGTGACGGCCGGCGCCGGCGTGAACGCAAAACGCGGCTCGCGCGGTGCGCGTTCGTCGTCCGGCACGGCGAAGTGCGCGTGGCCGGCGGGTTCGGCGGCATCGGGCGTGGCTTGCGGCTCCGACGGGAGGTGGGCGACGAAGCGCGGCTCGCGCGGGTCGCGCTCGATCGGCGCGGGCGAGGCAGCGGTGTCGTGTTCCGTCGGCTGCGAATGCGGTTCGGCCGGTTGCTCGACGCCAGTCGAAGCGGCGTCGAGTTCGGTCGGGGACGGGAACGGCACGGGCGTGCCCGACAGATGAACGACGCCGGCTTCCGCGGCCGGGAGCGCGAGCGGCACCAGCGGCTCGACGCGGACGGTCTCGACGCTGTGCTGCAGCGACGGATCGACGCCGGCGTCGAGCCACGGCGCCCACATGTCCCAGCCTTCCGGCTTGTAATCGGTGTGGGACGGCGACGCGGCCGGCGCGTCGGCGGTGAACAGCCGTGCGGGCGGGGCCTGATGATGCGCGTCGCCGTGGTCCGGCGCCGCAGCCGCGTCGGTCAGGGCCGGTTCGGGCTGCGGCGCGTGCGCGGGAACGAGCGATTCGGACGCGTTGAAGACTTCGTGGCAATGGCCGCAGCGCACGAGCCCGTCATGCAGCGAGAGCTGTTCCTGCTGCAGCCGGAAGACGGTTTCGCAATGAGGGCAGCGCGTCGCAAGAAGCATGTCGAGCCGGGCGGCCTGCTGGCCAGAGTGAAGGACAGCGCTATTCTAATGGCTTTCCCGCCGGGTTCCGGCGAGGCATACCCAACCTTCGTGTTCACGCCAGACCGAGATGTCGACGTAGCGCGCGTAGACGGCCGCGACTTCGTCCGCCTGGCGCGCGAGCACGCCCGACAGCGCGATGCGCCCGCCCGGTTTGACCTTCGATGCGAGCATCGACGCCATCAGCTTCAGCGGGTTCGACAGGATGTTCGCGACGACGATGTCGAACTCGCCGTCCGGGCATGCGTCGGGCAACCCGTACGTGACTTCCGCACGGTTGCGCTCGCTGTTCTGCCGCGCCGATTCGACGGCTTGCGGATCGATGTCGATGCCGATGACGGGGTTCGCCCCGCATTTCTTCGCGAGGATCGCGAGAATGCCCGAGCCGCAGCCGTAGTCGAGCACCGACTGGCCGGGCTTCACCGACTGTTCGAGCCACTCCATGCACAGACGGGTAGTGGGGTGGCTGCCGGTGCCGAATGCGAGGCCCGGATCGAGCTCGAGGACGAGCGCATCGGGATCGGGCGCGTCGTGCCACGACGGCACGACCCAGATCCGCTCGCCGATCGGGATCGGCTCGAACTGCGATTGCGTGAGCCGCACCCAGTCCTGTTCCTCGACTTCGCGGACGACGAACTTCGGCGTTTCGGCGATGCCGATCTCGTTCGCGGCCGCGGCGAGCAGCACGGCCGGCTCATGGTCGGCCGACAGCAGCGCGACCACGCGCGAGTGCTGCCACGCGGTGCGGTCGGGCACGAGGCCCGGCTCGCCGAAGAGCGGCTGTTCGTCGGGCGTGTCGGCGTCGGCGTCCTCGACGGACACCGACAGCGCGCCGAGGTCGAGCAGCGCGTCGGACAGCGCCTCCGCATGCTCACGGGCCAGTTCGACGACGAGTTCGCGATAGCTCATGCTTACGCTTCTTCCGGTGCGACCTGCTGCTTCTGCGCGAGCCGGTTTTCGAGATAGTGGATGCTGGTGCCGCCTTCGACGAACTTCGAGTCGATCATCAGCTCGCGGTGCAGCGGGATGTTGGTCTGGATGCCTTCGACGACCATTTCCGACAGCGCGATGCGCATGCGGCGGATCGCCTGCTCGCGCGTCGCGCCGTAGGTGATCAGCTTGCCGATCATCGAATCATAGTTCGGCGGCACGAAATAGCCATTGTAGGCATGCGAGTCGACGCGCACGCCGGGGCCGCCCGGCGTATGCCACGACGTGATCCGGCCCGGCGACGGCGTGAACTTGAACGGATCCTCGGCGTTGATCCGGCATTCGATCGCATGTCCGCGGAACTGGATGTCGCGCTGGCGCAGCGCGAGCTTCTCGCCGGCCGCGATGCGGATCTGTTCCTGCACGATGTCGACGCCCGTGATCAGCTCCGATACCGGATGCTCGACCTGCACGCGCGTGTTCATCTCGATGAAGTAGAACTCGCCGTTTTCGTACAGGAATTCGAACGTGCCCGCACCGAGGTAGCCCATCTTCTTGCAGGCGTCCGCGCAGCGGTCGCCGATGCGGTCGATCAGGCGGCGCGGAATGCCGGGCGCCGGCGCTTCCTCGATCACCTTCTGGTGGCGGCGCTGCATCGAGCAGTCGCGCTCGCCCAGCCAGATCGCGTTCTTGTACGCGTCCGACAGCACCTGGATCTCGATGTGACGCGGGTTCTCGAGGAACTTCTCCATGTACACCTGCGGGTTGCCGAACGCACGGCCGGCTTCCTCGCGGGTCATGTTGACCGCGTTGACGAGCGCAGCCTCGGTGTGCACGACGCGCATCCCGCGCCCGCCGCCGCCGCCGGCCGCCTTGATGATGACCGGATAGCCGATCGCGCGCGCAATCTTGACGATCTCCTTCGGATCGTCCGGCAACGCGCCTTCCGAGCCCGGCACGCACGGCACGCCGGTCTTGATCATCGTCTGCTTCGCGGTGACCTTGTCGCCCATCATCCGGATCGTTTCCGGGCGCGGGCCGATGAACGTGAAGCCCGACTGCTCGACGCGCTCCGCGAAATCGGCGTTTTCCGACAGGAAGCCGTAGCCGGGGTGGATCGCCTCGGCATCGGTGACTTCCGCGGCGCTGATCAGCGCCGGCATGTTCAGGTAGCTCAGGTTCGACGGAGCCGGGCCGATGCAGACGGCTTCGTCCGCGAGGCGCACGTACTTGGCTTCCTTGTCGGCTTCCGAGTAGACGACCACCGTCTTGACGCCGAGCTCGCGGCACGCGCGCTGGATGCGCAGCGCGATTTCACCGCGGTTGGCAATGAGGATTTTTTCAAACATAGCGAGTATTCGTCTCTTCGAGGGGCGCGCGAACGGCGCCAGGCGAGCATCTCGGCGGCGCGCGGCCGGGACGGCCGCGCGGCGGGCTTAGCCGATCACGAAAAGCGGCTGGCCGTATTCGACGGCCTGGCCGTTCTCGACGAGGATTTCCTTGATCACGCCGGCCTTGTCCGACTCGATCTCGTTGAGCAGCTTCATCGCTTCGATGATGCAGATGGTCTGGCCTTCCTTGACCGTGTCGCCGACCTGGACGAACGGGTCCGCGCCCGGCGACGGCGCGCGATAGAACGTGCCGACCATCGGCGACGTCACGACGTGGCCTTGCGGTGCGGCCGGTGCGGCGGGAGCGCCCGCGGCCGGCGCGGCGGCGCCTTCGGTCGGCAGCGCGGCCGACGGAGCGGGCGCGCTGACTTGCGGGGCATACCCAGCCGTCGGCTGCACGTAGACCGGCGGTGCGTTCTTGACGATGCGCACCTTGCCTTCGCCTTCCGTCACTTCCAGCTCGGAGATGCCGGATTCGGAAACGAGGTCGATCAGAGTTTTCAGCTTACGAAGATCCATCGGGAATTCCCCTTTCAATACGTGAAAGCGCCGGTTAGGGGCCGGCGCTGAATCTAGATCGCGAAATCAGCCGCGCGACGTGCCTTGCAGCTTGTCCAGCGCGTACTCGAGCGCGTACAGATAACCTTTCCAGCCGAGCCCGCAGATCACGCCTTCGGCCAGGTCGGAAAAGTAGGAGTGGTGCCTGAACGCTTCGCGGCGATGCACGTTCGACAAGTGAACCTCGACGAACGGGATGCCAACGCCGGCGATCGCGTCCCGGATCGCAACGCTCGTGTGCGTGTACGCGGCCGGATTGATCAGGATGAAATCGGTCTGTTCCTCCCGCGCGGCCTGGATGCGGTCGACCAGCGCACCTTCATGGTTGCTCTGGAACGACGACAGCTCGGCGCCGGCTTCCCGGGCGCGCGCGGCAAGCGCCTGATCGATCTGAGCGAGCGTGACGCGGCCGTACACCTCCGGTTCCCGGGTGCCGAGAAGGTTCAGGTTGGGGCCGTGCAGCACCAGCAATCGTGTCATGGTCGCTTCTATTTCTGCGGAATTGCGCGAACTTTAGCGCTATTTAGAGAAATTTGTCTAGTTTTGCCGAACGGCCGGGCGCGACGGACCTGCAAGAATTACCGGCATGGAGGCAAAGTATCGGCGAATTCACGCGAAATTGCGGCGATCGACAGGCAAATCGCCGCCAACGTGCGGGCCGCCGTTCGGGCCGGTTACAGCGCGTCGAGCGTCTTTTTCAGCTCGGCCGGCTGGATTTGTCCCAATTTTGTCTCGCGAATCTTGCCGGTTTCGTCGATCACGACCGTAAACGGCAACGCGCCGGCGGTATTTCCAAAATTACGGGCCAGATCGGCGCCTGCGTAACCGCTGACGAAGACCGGATAGTCGACCTTCACCTTCCGCAGGAAATTCTTCACGTTCTGCTCGGAATCGACGCCGATCCCGATGAAACGGATGCCTTTCTGCTTGTACTGGTGCGACAGTGCGACGAGCTCGGGCATTTCCTCGACGCACGGGCCGCACCACGATGCCCAGAAATTGACGACGACCTTCTGGCCCTTGAAAGCGGCCAGCGAGGCCGGCTTGCCGTCGGTGCCCGTCAGCGACGACGCCCACAGCTGGTCGACCGGGTTGCCCTGCGCGGCGGGCGCGGCGACGGCGACGCCGTCGTCGGCACTGCCGCGGAACCAATGGCCGGCGGTCAGTCCGCCGGCGACGGCGGCGGCCGCGACCACCGCGAGCGCCAACATGCGTTTCATCATCATCGTTGAATCATTCCGGTTCGGAAGGGGTCTTGCCCGCCTCGACGAGCGCGCGCAGCGCGGCGGCATCGGCGCGGGCGACGCGGCCGCGCGCGTCGGCCTTGACCGCGCCGCGCAGGTCGTCGCTCGCATAGAGCGCGAGATGGATGCCGATCGCGTCCATGTCGCGCCGCGGGCGCCACAGGAAACTGAGCGTCTCGACGTCGGCGCGGCCCGCGAAGTGCCGCGTCTCGGAGACGTCGTACTGGACGTTCTGGTTCAGCAGGTAGATGGCGACGTCCTTCGGGTTGTCGGTGAATGCCTGCAAATGGACATCCGAATGGGCGTTCGCGGTGCCGTTCAGCACGGCGCCCGTCACATAGGGATGGAACTCGGCGAGCCGGCGCATCCAGTCGAGCGCGATCTCGCGCAGGCGGCGCAGTTCGTCCGGCTGGGTATCGCTCTGGAACAGCGCGAGGTATTCGCGCAGTTCTTCCTCGATCTGGTCGTTATCCGGCAGCCATTCGCCGGCAACGCGCGAATCGCCCAGCAACTGGCGCGCGGCCTTGCGCTTCGCGCCGGCATAGTCCAGGCCGTCCTCCGCGATCAGGCGGGCGGCGGATTGGGCGATTTCCTCGCGGACGCGCCGCGGGTCGAGAAGGGATTTGCGAGACATGATCCGGCAATCATACTCGATCGCCGACGGGCCCGAGCACGGGTACGGCGGGCCGCCGCCCGACGCCCGGCCGGGGTTCGCCCGCATCGTTCGGGCCGCCGGGCAGCGCAGGCCGTCAGTTACAATAGCCATCTTTGTGTCGCGGCAAAAGTCGTGGGTCGGCGCCGGTCGCGCGGTCCGTCCGGCGCGCCGCACATGCATCCTTTCCGAATCGACGGCGCCCGGCGGCGCGAAAGCATTCATCTCTATGCACATCCATATTCTTGGCATCTGCGGCACCTTCATGGGCGGTCTCGCCGTACTCGCGCGCGAAGCGGGCCACACGGTGACGGGTTGCGACGCGGGCGTCTATCCGCCGATGAGCACCCAGCTCGAGGCACAGGGCATCACGCTGATCGAAGGCTACGGCGCCGAACAGATCGACCTGAAACCGGACCTGTTCGTGATCGGCAACGTCGTCACGCGCGGTAATCCGCTGATGGAGGCGATCCTCGATCGCGGCCTGCCGTACGTGTCGGGCCCGCAGTGGCTCGGCGAGCACGTGCTCGCCGGCAAGTGGGTGCTCGCGGTCGCGGGCACGCACGGCAAGACGACCACGTCGTCGATGCTCGCGTGGCTGCTGGAGGACGCGGGCCTGAACCCCGGTTTCCTGATCGGCGGCGTGCCGCTGAATTTCGGCGTGTCGGCACGGCTCACCGACTCGAGCTTCTTCGTGATCGAGGCCGACGAGTACGACACGGCGTTCTTCGACAAGCGTTCGAAGTTCGTCCACTACCGGCCGCGCACCGCGGTGCTGAACAACCTTGAATTCGATCACGCCGACATCTTCCCGGATCTCGCCGCGATCGAGACGCAATTCCACCATCTCGTGCGCACCGTGCCGGGCGTCGGCCGGATCGTCACGAACGGCCGCTCGGACGCGCTCGAACGCGTGCTGGCGCGCGGCTGCTGGAGCGAGGTCGAGCGCTTCGGCGTCGACGGCGGCTGGCAGGCGCTGCCGGCCGAGGACGGCGTGCCGGTCGACGAGCGCTTCGCGGTGCACTCGCAGGCCGAGCGCGTCGGCGAAGTCGCGTGGCAGGTGCAGGGCGACCACAACCGGATGAACGCGCTCGCGGCGATCGCCGCCGCGCGCCACGTCGGCGTGCCGCCCGCGCAGGCGGCGGCGTCGCTCGCGTCGTTCCGCAACGTGAAGCGCCGGATGGAAGTGCGCGGCAGCATCGACGGCGTGACCGTCTACGACGATTTCGCGCACCATCCGACCGCGATCGAAACCACGATCGCCGGCCTTCGTGCGCGCATCGGTCGCCAGAATGCCCGCATCCTCGCCGTGCTCGAGCCGCGCTCGAACACGATGAAGCTCGGCGTGATGAAGTCGCAATTGCCGGCCAGCCTCGCCGATGCCGATCTCGTGTTCGGCTACGGCGCCCCGACGGGGCGCGACGCGCTCGGCTGGAATCTCGGCGAGTCGCTGGCGCCGCTGGGCGACAAGGCACGCGCGTTCGACGATCTCCACTTGCTGGTGAAGGCCGTCGTCGAGGCCGCGCGCCCGGGCGACCACGTGCTCGTGATGAGCAACGGCGGCTTCGGCGGCGTGCACCAGAAGCTGCTCGATGCGCTCGGGAGCCGCACGTGATCCTGTATCTGCACGGCTTCCGGTCGTCGCCGGAATCGCAGAAATCGCGGCTGCTCGCCGCGCGCATGGCCGAACTCGGCCGTACCGGCGAGTGGCGGTGCCCGTCGCTGTCGGTGTCGCCGCTCGAGGCGATCGCGGTGGCCGAAGCGGAAGTGGCGGGCGCGCGCGACGTGACCGTCATCGGCAGCTCGCTCGGCGGCTATTACGCGACGTGGCTGGCGGAAAAGCACGGCTGGAAGGCCGTGCTGCTGAATCCGGCCATCGTGCCGCAACGCGATCTCGAGCAGCACCTGGGCGAACAGCCGCTGTGGCACGGCGGCGGCACGATCGTCGTCGAGCGCCGTCACCTGCATGAGCTCGACGCGCTGCGCGTGCCGGCAATCACGCGCGCCGAACGCTACTATCTGTTCGCGGCGACCGGCGACGAAGTGCTCGACTATCGCGAGATGCTGGCGCATTACCCGGGTGCGAAAACGCGCGTGATCGAAGGCAGCGATCACGGGATCAGCGAATTTGCCGACTATGTCGACGACGTTCTCGCATTTTGCGACGGAAAGACGTCATAAACCGGCCCTGTGCCGATCGAATTCCCATCATCATGCGGTGCCGCCGACGCGGCGCCGGGCAGTCTGAACGAGAGTACTGAGTGAACGTTTTCTTCGAGGAATCGGGCAGTTTCAAGGCGGGCAGCGTGCTGTCGCGCCAGGGCGATGCATTTCAGGTCGAGTTGCCCGGCGGGCGGCGCGCGAAGGTCCGCGCGAAAGACGTGCTGATCGAATTCGAGAAGCCGGCCGCGAGCGAGCTGATGCAGGAGGCCGACACGGCCGCGCAGCAGATCGACCTGGATTTCCTGTGGGAATGCGCGCCGGCCGACGAGTTTGCGTATACGGCGCTGGCCGCCGAGTACTTCGGCGCGGCCTACGGCCCGGTCGAGCGCGCGGCGCTGGTGCTGCGGCTGCATGGCTCGCCCGTCTACTTCCGCCGCAAGGGGCGCGGCCAGTATCAGCGCGCGCCGGAAGAGCAGCTCAAGATGGCGCTCGCGTCGCTCGAGCGCAAGCGCCAGCAGGCGCTGGTCCAGGCGCAGTACGAAGAGGAACTGAAGGCCGGCAAGCTGCCGGACGCGTTCGCGGGCAAGGTGCTCGGGCTGCTGACGCGGCCGGACAAGAACGCGATCGAATACAAGGCGATGGAAGCGGCGGCCGGCGCGCGCGGCGTGTCGCCGGCGCGGCTGATGCTCGACTGCGGCGGCATCGCGTCGCCGCGTGCGCTGCACGAGGCGCGCTTCCTCGCGGAATTCTTCCCGCACGGCACGGGCTTTCCGCCCGTCGCGGTCGGCCCGCTGCCGGACGACCTGCCGCGCGCGAACGTCGAGGCATTTTCGATCGACGACATCACGACGACCGAGATCGACGATGCGTTCTCGGTCGAGCACCTGTCCGACGGCCGCGTGCGGATCGGCGTGCACATCGCGGCGCCGGCGCTCGGCATCGTGCGCGGCGACGCGGTCGATGCGATCGCGCGCACGCGCCTGTCGACCGTCTACATGCCGGGCGACAAGATCACGATGCTGCCGGACGACGTCGTCGACGTGTTCACGCTGAAGGAGGGCGATTACCGTCCGGCGCTGTCGCTGTACATCATCGTCAACCGCGAAACGCAGGAGATCGTCGCGAACGAGACGCGCGCCGAGCTCGTGTTCGTGAAGAACAACCTGCGCCACAACACGCTCGACGAGCTCGTCACCGAAGAGACGCTCGCGGCCGGCACCGGCGACTATCCGCACAAGGACGACATCGCCGTGCTGTGGCCGCTCGCGCAGGCGCTGTTCGAGAAGCGCCAGGTCGCCCGCGCGGGCTACGGCCTGAAGCGCGAGGTGCAGCGCAACACCGACTACAACTTCTACGTCGAAGGCGAGCACGTGTCGATCACGCCGCGTCGCCGCGGGTCGCCGCTCGACCTGATCGTGTCGGAGCTCGCGATCCTCGCGAACTCGACCTGGGGCGCGTTCCTGCACGACCACACGGTGCCGGGCATCTATCGCTCGCAGCGCGGCTTCGGCGCGCCGGGCCCGAAGCGCACGCGGATGCAGACGACGGCCGCGCCGCACGAAGGCCTCGGCGTGGCCCAGTACGCATGGAGCACGTCGCCGCTGCGTCGCTACGTCGACCTCGTGAACCAGTGGCAGCTGCTCGCGTGCGTGCAGCATGGCGTCACCGCGAAGCTCGCCGCGCCGTTCAAGCCGAAGGACGCCGACCTGTACGCGGTCGTGCAGGGTTTCGACGATACCTATACGGCCTATGCCGATTACCAGCGCCGCATGGAGTACTTCTGGTGCTTGCGCTGGCTCGCGCAGGAGCAGAAGAAGCAGGTGGTCGCGAGCGTCGTGAAGGGTGATCTCGTGCGCCTGGAGGACATTCCGCTGCTGCTGCATGTGCCGGGGCTCGGCGTGCATGCGCGCGGCACGCGCGTGCTGCTCGACGTGATGTCGCTCGACGAGCTGACGATCGAGGCGTCGGTGCGCCTGTTGAACGTGCTCGACGCGCCGACCGTGACGAGCGGCGACGCGGCCGACGAAGAGGATGACGCCGAAGGCGGCGACGACACGCTGGTCGACGCGGAAGACGCGTCTGCGGAAACCGAAGCCGAAGCGCTGGCCGAAGCGGACGGCGCGGCATCGGAGGCGGGCGGCGAAGCCGCGAACGGCAACGACGGCGAAGAAGGGCGCGCATCATGACCGCGGCGGTGTCGACGAGCGGTGCCGACCGCTATGTCGTGTTCGGCAACCCGGTGGCGCACAGCAAGTCGCCGTTCATCCACGCGCAGTTCGCCGCGCAGACGGGCGAGCCGATCGAGTATGCGCACCGGCTTGCGCCGGTCGACGGCTTTGAAGCCGCCGTGCGCGCCTTCGTCGCCGAAGGCGGCCGCGGCGCGAACGTGACGGTGCCGTTCAAGCTCGAGGCGCATGCGCTGGCCGACTCGCTGTCGCCGCGCGCGGCGGCGGCGGGGGCGGTGAACACGCTGCGCATCGATGCCGACGGCCGTATTCACGGCGACAACACCGATGGCGTCGGCCTCGTGCGCGACATCGAAGCGAATCTCGGCGTGTCGCTCGCGGGCGCGCGCATCCTGCTGCTCGGCGCGGGCGGTGCGGCGCGCGGCGTCGTGCTGCCGCTGCTCGACCGCGCGCCGCTGTCGATCACGATCGTGAACCGCACCGCGAGCAAGGCCGAGGCACTCGTCGGCCAGTTCATGCAGGCCGCGCACGATGCGGGCTGCACGCTCGCGGGCGGCGGCCCCGACGTCGTGCGCGCGGAGCCGTACGACGTGGTGATCAATGCGACGGCCGGCAGCCTCGACGCCGCGTTGCCGGAATGCGACGCGGCCGCGTTCGGCGCGGGCACGCTCGCATACGACATGATGTACGGCGCGCAGCCGACCGTGTTCATGCAGCACGCGGCGTCGCTCGGCGCGCGCACGGCCGACGGGCTCGGGATGCTCGTCGAACAGGCGGCCGAATCGTTCTTCATCTGGCGCGGCGTGCGGCCGGACGGCGCACCGGTACTGGCCGCGCTGCGCCAGGCGCTCGCGGCGAGCTGACCGGAGCGCGGCACGTGGTGGCGGTGAGCAGCACGCAGCGCACGCGATCGGTGAGCCTCGCTCGCTGGATCGCCTATGCGGGATCGGTGTTCGCGCTCGCGTGGCTCGCGACGCAGCTGTTCTATCTTGCGCAGATCGCGTTGTGGTCGTTCGTGAACCCGGGCTCGACCGCGTTCATGCGCACCGACGCGTGGTGGCTGTCGCGCGCGACGCCGCCCGCGCAGATCCAGCACCAGTGGGTGCCGTACGACCAGATCTCGCGCAACCTGAAGCGCGCGCTGATCGCGTCCGAGGACGCGACCTTCGCGACCAACAACGGCTACGACGTCGACGCGATCCTGCAGGCGTGGGAGAAGAACAAGGCGCGCGGCAGGATCGTCGCGGGCGGCTCGACGATCACGCAGCAACTCGCGCGCAACCTGTTCCTGTCGCGCGAGAAGAGCTACATCCGCAAGGGGCAGGAGCTCATCATCACATGGATGCTCGAAGCGGTGCTCGACAAGGAGCGCATCTTCGAGATCTACCTGAATTCCGTCGAATGGGGCCGCGGCGTGTACGGCGCCGAGGCGGCCGCACGCTATTACTACAAGGTTCCCGCGAGCCGGCTCGGTGCATGGCAGTCGGCGCGTCTCGCGGTGATGTTGCCGAAGCCGCGCTGGTTCGACGCGCATCGCGGCTCGGCCTACCAGGCACAGCGCGCGGCGGTCATCGCGCGCCGGATGGGGACGGCCGAACTGCCGCAATCGGAGTGAGCGGCGCGAGCGCGCCGTCGCATTGTCCGTTCCGTCGCCCGTGCGCCATTGCTGCGCCGCAGCGCATTCGTGTCGCGCGCATGTCGGGCCACATCCGTTAGACGAATTCGTCTATTTCGCTTTCCTGAGCAATGCGGGCGACCGTGCGTTTTTGTTTGCCTGCATGGCACGAATTTCGCCCTTTTTTAGTCGCTGCGGGTAAACGCGAAAGCCGATGAAAGCCACGTGAAATGCAACGTTTCGCGATTCGAAGCATTCCTGAAAGGTGTGCGCCGCACCGTCGGCCGGCCAAATATTTCAAAATTTTTCAAAGCTGACGGGCTCGCGTATATTGGCCAGCGCCTCGGCTCATCGGCCGCAAGCGAGGCGGGGGGCGGCTTATCCGGCTGCTCGACACAAAAAACATCCGAGAAGGAAAGCAACGATGCCAGCGAGCAAAGCGAAGCTGTTGTTGGGGGTAGTGTTTTCTTCGCTGATCCTGACGGCCTGCAACGACGACGTCACATCGTCCGCCGCTGCGAGCGCCGCCAATTCAGCCGATCCCGCCGCTCAGGCGGACCGGGCGTACAACGATCCGAACAGTTATTCGTCGAGTGCGAACGCGTCGCTCGACCCTTCCGCCGCGGTTGAAAAGGCCGCCGTCACGCATCACCAGATCACGCTGAACGGCAAGACGATCCGCTACACGGCCACGGCCGGCCACCTCGTCGCGCGCAATCCGCAGACCGGCGCGCCCGAAGCCTCGTTCTTCTACGTCGCCTACACGGCCGACAACCAGCCCGCGGCGAAGCGGCCCGTCACGTTCCTGTACAACGGCGGCCCGGGCTCGGCATCGGTGTGGCTGCACCTCGGTTCGTTCGGCCCGCGCCGGATCCAGACGGGCGACCCGAACGCGAATACGTCGACGTTCCCGTTCGTCGACAACCAGGAAAGCCTGCTCGACACGACCGACCTCGTGTTCGTCGATGCGATCGGCACCGGCTTTTCCGAAGCGATCGCGCCGAACACGAACCAGACGTTCTGGGGCGTCGACCAGGACGGCGGCGCATTCCGCGATTTCGTCACGCGCTACCTGACCGTGAACCAGCGCACCGGTTCGCCGAAATACCTGTTCGGCGAATCGTACGGCACGCCGCGCACCGACGTGCTCGCGAACCTGCTCGAGACGGCCGGCGTGAAGCTCGACGGCATCGTGCTGCAGTCGTCGATCCTGAACTACAACACGAACTGCGACATGGCGAGCGACTACGTCGGCAACTCGAACAACGGGTCGAGCCCGGTGAGTTGCGCGGGCTTCGTGCCGTCGTACGGGGCCGTCGGCGCGTACTATCAGCTCGACAATCCGAACCCGTCGAACCTGCCGCAGTACGCGGACCAGATGCGCCTGCTGACGGCCGGCAGCTACGCGCCCGCCGTGAACGCGTACCTCGCGAGCCATACGCCGCCGCCGCCGAACCTCGTGACGACGATGGTGAATGCGACCGGCGTGAAGCAGTCGCTGTGGAATGCGGACTTCAACGTGATCCCGACCTTCTTCGACAACAGCTTCCAGCTGTCGCTGGTCCCGGGCACGCTGATCGGGCGCTACGACGCGCGCGTGAACGTGCCCGTGTCGAGCCCGCTCGCGGCGGACGGCGATCCGTCGAGCTCGTTCATCACGAAGCCGTTCACCGACACGATCGGCCGCTACCTGCCGAACGAACTGAAGTACACCGCGCAGTCGGCCTACTCGGTGAGCAGCAACGCGATCAACACGTGGGACTGGACGCACGACGGGCTCGCGATGCCCGACACGATTCCCGACCTCGCCGCGGCGCTGACGCTGAACCCGCAGCTGAAGGTGCTGTCGTTGAACGGGTATCACGACATCGCGACGCCGTTCTACCAGACCGAGCTCGACCTCGCGCGGCTCGGGACGCAGCCGAACCTGACGATCAAGGACTATCAGGGCGGACACATGGTCTATCTCGACGATACGTCGCGTCCGCAGGAGAAAGCCGACCTCGTGACCTTCTACAACGCGGCCGCGCACTGATGCAGCGCCGGGCCGGCGTCGGGCGCCCGCGATGGCGCCGTCCGCCGGCCGTCGACGACCTCATTCCAGACTGGAGCCTGATATGAAGAACCGTTTCATCGTCGTTGCCGCGGCGCTCGCATGGGTCGGCGCCGCAGCATCCGTATCCGCGTTCGCGCAGGCGAGCGATGCCGCCGCACCGGCGCGTGCGCGCCAGGCGCAGCTCGGCGATCCGTACGTGCCGCCGGCCGCGCGCCGCGCGACCGCCGGCACGCAGACGACCGGCGCCGCGCTGCATGCGCAGGTGGTGCGCAAGCTCGCGAGCCAGTTCAGCGCGGCCGACACGCAGAACACGGGCTCGATCACCGAGTCGCAGGCGCGCGCGGCCGGCCTCGGCTATGTCGCGAATCACTTCCGGCAGATCGATGCGGGCGGCAACGGCCGCGTGTCGTTCGCCGACGTGCAGCGCTACATGCAGGCACGCAGCACGAGCAGCCAGCAGTAAGCGCGGCGGATCGTGAACCAACGGGGGCGGAACCCGCGACACGGCGGGTTCCGCCCCCGTGTTCATGGCGCGGCCGTTGCCTCGCACCCGCGGCCGGTTTCCGCCGGATTCTCATTATCTGGACAACGCATTCAAATATTGGAGCCGAGTGCGTGCGCTCCTACAATCCGAAGCACATCGACAGCTTCGGACCCACGCATCGCGCGGCGCCCGTCGCACACGGAGACACCTTCCATGAAGTTCGCCGGGCGCTTTACTCGGTGCATCGACCGCCGCCACGCCGCAGCACGGGACCTCGTTCCGGCGCCGCGCGTGCGGCTTCACCGATTCCGTTGAAGAAGCCCGTTCCATGACCAAGATGCCCGATTCCCTTGCCCTCGACGCCCGGCGCGCGACGCCGGCCGATGTCTCGCTGACCGACAGCATCGGCGCGACCAGCACGCCGCTCGATCTCGCCGCGCAGCAGGCCGGCACGCAGACGCTGCTGCGCGGCCTCGCGATCCTCGAGGCGATCGCGAACGGCGCGCGCGACATGCGTGCGATCGGCGCGGCGCTCGGGACGACGCGCAGCACGACGCACCGTCTCGTCAGCAGCCTCGTGCAGGCGCGCTACCTGCGCCAGGTGCAGGGCGGCTACCTGCTCGGCCCGAAGCTGATCGAGCTCGGCACGATCGCGCTCGAGCAGATGCCGCTCACCGCTGTGGCGCGGCCGCATCTCGAAGCGCTCGCGGAAGCGACGCTCGACACGATCCACCTCGGCGTGCGCGACGGCGACGACGTGCTGTACATCGACAAGATTCCCGGCACGCGCGGCCTCGAGATGCGCTCGCGCGTCGGCCACCGGATGCCGCTCGCGTCGACCGGCATCGGCAAGGCAATGATGCTCGACCTCGATCCGGACCTGTGGCGTTCGCTGTTCGAGGCCGCGCGACGCGCGCTGGCCGGCGTCAATTTCAAGCCCGACAACCGGCCCGAGACGAGCGCGTTCCTGCAGCGCATGGCCCACTACGCGGCCGGCGGCTATACGTTCGACCTCGAGGAGAACGAGGCGTCGATCCGCTGCGTGGCCGCACCGATCCGCGACGCGTCGGGCGCGATCGTCGCGGCCGTGTCGGTCGCCAGCACCATTCCGTACATGCCGCACGACCGGATGGACGAACTGATTCCGCTCGTGCAGCGCGAAGCGCGAGCCATTTCCGCGGAACTGGGCTGGAGCCCGCCGCAGGGTACCCGCAGGATCAAACGATGACCACTTCGACCCGGCCCGCTCCGGACGCCAGCACCGCCTTTCCGTCGCTGATCGCGCTCGACTGGGGCACGACGTCGCTGCGCGCCTACCTGTACGACGCGCGCGGCGCGCTGCTCGACACGCGCAGCCGCGCGGCGGGCGTGATGCATGTGCCGGGCGGCGGTGCGCGCGCGTTCGACGCCGTCTTCGAGGAAGCGTGCGGCGACTGGCTCGACCGCACGCCCGGCCTGCCGGTGCTTGCCGCCGGGATGGTGGGCAGCGCGCAGGGCTGGCGCGAGGCGCCGTACGTCGCGGTGCCGGCCGGCGCCGACGCGCTCGTCGCGGGCCTCATCACGGTGACGACGTCGCGCGGCGCGACGGTCTCGATCGTGCCGGGCGTGATCGCGACGGGCGAACTGCCCGACGTGATGCGCGGCGAAGAAACGCAGATCGTCGGCGCACTCGCGAGCGATCCCACGCTTGGCGCCGATCGTTCAGGGGTACTGATCGGCTTGCCGGGCACGCATGCGAAATGGGCGTGGGTGAAGCACGGGTTGATCGAACGCTTCCAGACCTTCATGACGGGCGAGCTGTTTGCCGTGCTGCGCGATCACACGATCCTCGGCCGCACGATGCGCGCGGGCGCCTCGCCCGACCGCGACGCATTCGTGCGCGGCGTGTCGGTCGCGCGCGGCGCGCAGCGCACCGGGCTGCTCGCGACGATTTTCAGCACGCGCACGCTGGGGCTGACCGACCGGCTCGCGCCCGATGCGCAGGGCGACTACCTGTCGGGCCTGCTGATCGGCCATGAACTCAATGCGCTCGACGCGATGCTCGCGGAGCGCGGCATCGCGCTCGCGGACCAGCCGCTCTTGCTGGTCGGCGACGACGGCTTGTGCGCGCGCTACGTCGACGCGCTCGAGGTATTCGGCCATGCGCATGCGCGCGTTGCCGCGCATGCGACCGAGCGCGGCCTGTGGCGCATCGCGTCGCGTGCCGGGCTCGTGCGCGCGGACGGCGAGCCCGTCTGCGCCGACCAATGAACTGCTTGCAGAGGAATCTTCGATGCCGTCCGACCTGACCTTGCCCGCGCCGTACACGCCCCACGCCGCCCTGATGCGCGCGTTCGACGCGTGTCCGCTGATCGCGATCATGCGCGGCATCACGCCCGCCGAGGCGGCCGACCACGGCCGCGCGCTGTACGAGGCCGGCTTCCGGATCGTCGAAGTGCCGCTCAACTCGCCGGATCCGTTCGACAGCATCGCGGCGCTGCGGCGCGCGCTGCCGGACGACGCGATCGTCGGCGCGGGCACCGTGCTGCGTGCCGAGTACGTCGACCGCGTGCAGGACGCGGGCGGCGCGCTGATCGTGATGCCGCACAGCGACGCGGCGGTGATCCGCCGCGCCCGCGAGCGCGGCCTCGCGAGCGCACCGGGCGTCGCGACGCCGACCGAGGCGTTCGCGGCCCTGACGCACGGCGCCGACGTGCTGAAGATGTTCCCGGCCGAACAGCTCGGCGTGCCGGTCGTGAAGGCATGGCGCGCGGTGATCGACCGCGCGGTGCCGCTGATCCCGGTCGGCGGCATTTCGCCCGACAACATGGCGCCGTTCCTCGACGCGGGCGCGAACGGCTTCGGCCTCGGCTCGGCGCTGTACCGGCCCGGCCAGTCGGCCGACACGACGGCGGTGAACGCGCGCGCGTTCCAGGCCGGCTTGCGCGTCGCGCGCGGCGGAGCGGCATGATGGGCCGCCTCGCGGGCAAGGTCGCGATGGTGACGGGCGCGGGCCGGGGTATCGGCGCCGCGATCGCCCGCGCGTTCGTTCGCGAGGGCGCGGCCGTCGCGCTCGTCGATCTCGATTTCCCGCAGGCGCAGCACACGGCCGCCGCGATCGCGCGCGAATTCGACGGCGCGCGCGTGTTGCCGCTGCAGGCCGACGTCGCGCGGCAGGATGCGGTGCGCGATGCGCTCGCGCGGACCGAAGCGGCGTTCGGTCCGCTCGACGTGCTCGTGAACAACGCGGGCATCAACGTGTTCGCCGATCCGCTGACGATGACCGACGACGACTGGCGCCGCTGCTTCGCGGTCGATCTCGACGGCGTGTGGCACGGTTGCCGCGCGGCGCTGGAGGGAATGGTCGAGCGCGGCCGCGGCAGCATCGTGAACATCGCGTCGACGCATGCATTCAGGATCATCCCGGGCTGCTTTCCGTACCCGGTCGCGAAGCACGGCGTGCTCGGTCTCACGCGCGCGCTCGGCATCGAATACGCGGCGCGCAACGTGCGCGTGAACGCGATCGCGCCGGGCTACATCGAGACACAGCTCACGCGCGACTGGTGGGACGCGCAACCCGATCCGGCCGCCGCGCGCGCCGCGACGCTCGCGCTGCAGCCGATGAAGCGGATCGGCCGGCCGGAGGAGGTCGCGATGACAGCCGTGTTCCTGGCGTCCGACGAGGCACCGTTCATCAATGCCGCCTGCATCACCGTCGACGGCGGGCGCGCGGCGCTGTACCACGACTGACGCAACGATTCGAAAGACCGCACGTGCGACGGCCGCGCGCACGCTGCGTCGAAACCAACAAGCGGCTGCATCCTGTTCGATGAAAACAAGGAGACACTGGAGATGAAACGCAGAACGTTCGTAACGCTGGCGGCCGCGGCCGCGGTGGTGATGGGCAGCCCGGTCGCGCACGCGGCCGACCCGGTCAAGATCGGTTTCCTGGTGAAGCAGCCGGAAGAGCCGTGGTTCCAGGACGAGTGGAAGTTCGCCGAAATCGCGGCGAAACAAAAGGGCTTCACGCTCGTGAAGATCGGCGCGCCGTCCGGCGAGAAGGTGATGAGCGCGATCGACAACCTGTCCGCGCAGAAGGCGCAGGGCTTCATCATCTGCACGCCCGACGTGAAGCTCGGGCCGGGCATCGTCGCGAAGGCGAAGTCGCACAACCTGAAGATGATGACGGTCGACGACCGCCTCGTCGACGGCGCGGGCAAGCCGATCGAGTCGGTCCCGCACATGGGGATCTCCGCGTACAACATCGGCAAGCAGGTCGGCGACGGCATCGCGGCCGAGATCAAGAAGCGCGGCTGGGACATGAAGGACGTCGGCGCGATCGACATCACCTACGAGCAGCTGCCGACCGCGCACGACCGCACGAGCGGCGCGACCGACGCGCTGGTGGCCGCCGGCTTCCCGAAGGCGAACGTGATCGCGGCGCCGCAGGCGAAGACCGATACGGAAAACGCGTTCAACGCGGCGAACATCGCGCTCACGAAGAACCCGCAGTTCAAGCACTGGGTCGCGTACGGGCTGAACGACGAGGCCGTGCTCGGCGCGGTACGCGCGGCCGAAGGGCGCGGCTTCAAGGCCGACAACATGATCGGCATCGGCATCGGCGGGTCCGACTCGGCGCTGAACGAGTTCAAGAAGCCGCAGCCGACGGGCTTCTACGGCACCGTGATCATCAGCCCGAAGCGCCACGGCGAGGAAACCTCGGACCTGATGTACACGTGGATCACGCAGGGCAAGGCGCCGCCGCCGCTGACGCTGACGACGGGCATGCTCGCGACGCGCGACAACGTGTCGAAGGTACGCGACGAGATGGGGCTCGCGTCGAAGTAAGCGGCCCGCCGGCTGCCGCGGCGATGCGGCGGCCGGCGGTCGATCGATTTCGGAAGTGGAGAGACGACGTGTCAGCGGCACTGCGTTTTGACAATATCGGCAAGGTATTTCCCGGCGTGCGCGCACTCGACGGCATTTCGTTCGACGTGCAGGCGGGCGAAGTGCATGGCCTGATGGGCGAGAACGGCGCGGGCAAGTCGACGCTGTTGAAGATTCTCGGCGGCGAATACCAGCCCGATGCGGGCAGCGTGCTGGTCGACGGCCAGCCCGTGCAGTTCGCGAATGCGGCCGCGTCGATCGCGGCCGGCATCGCGGTGATTCACCAGGAGCTGCAGTACGTCCCCGACCTGACGGTCGCGGAAAACCTGCTGCTCGGCCGCCTGCCGAACGCGTTCGGCTGGGTGAGGAAGCGCGAGGCGAAGCGCTACGTGCGCGAGCGGCTCGCGGCGATGGGCGTCGACCTCGATCCCGACGCGAAGCTCGGGCGGCTGTCGATCGCGCAGCGGCAGATGGTCGAGATCTGCAAGGCGCTGATGCGCAATGCGCGCGTGATCGCGCTCGACGAACCGACCAGTTCGCTGTCGCATCGCGAGACCGAGGTGCTGTTCAAGCTCGTCGACGACTTGCGTGCGCAGGGCCGCGCGCTGATCTACATCTCGCACCGGATGGACGAGATCTACCGGCTCTGCAATGCGTGCACGATTTTCCGCGACGGGCGCAAGATCGCGTCGCACGAGTCGCTCGCCGACGTGCCGCGTGAACGGCTCGTCGCCGAGATGGTCGGGCGCGAGATTTCGGACATCTACCATTACGCGCCGCGCGCGCTCGGCGACGTGCGGTTCTCCGCCGAAGGCATCGACGGCCATGCGCTGCGCGAACCCGCGAGCTTCTCGGTGCGCGCGGGCGAGATCGTCGGCTTCTTCGGGCTGGTGGGCGCGGGCCGCAGCGAACTGATGCGGCTCGTGTACGGCGCGGACCACCGGCGCGCGGGCGTGCTGACGCTCGACGGCGCGCGCATCGACGTGAAGCGCACCGGCGACGCGATCCGCCACGGCATCGTGCTGTGCCCCGAGGACCGCAAGGAAGAAGGGATCATCGCGATCGCGTCGGTCGCGGAGAACATCAACATCAGTTGCCGCCGCCATTCGCTGCGCGCGGGGCTGTTCATCAACCGCAAGGCCGAAAGCGAAACGGCCGACCGCTTCATCCAGCGGCTGAAGATCAAGACGCCGAACCGGCGCCAGAAGATCCGCTTCCTGTCGGGCGGCAACCAGCAGAAGGCGATCCTGTCGCGCTGGCTGGCGGAGCCCGACCTGAAGGTCGTGATCCTCGACGAGCCGACGCGCGGGATCGACGTCGGCGCGAAGCACGAGATCTACGACGTGATCTACCGGCTCGCGGAGCGCGGCTGCGCGATCGTGATGGTGTCGTCGGAGCTGCCGGAAGTGCTCGGCGTGTCCGACCGCATCGTCGTGATGCGCGAAGGCCGGATCGCCGGCGAGCTGCCGCGCGAACGGGCGAACGAGCACGCGGTGCTGAGCCTCGCGCTGCCGCAGACGAGCGCGGTCGAGGCAGCCTGACGCGACCGGCGACAATCGAATCGAACCTGCGCGGCGCGGGCCGCGCGAAGCAGGAGCAGGAGACACACCATGCAAGTCAACGAAAACCTCGCCAGCGCCGCCGTGAAGCCGACGGCCGACGCGCTGGTTCCACAGCAGGGCGACCGCCAGAAGTGGTGGCAGCACCTGACCGAATACAGCCTGATCGCGATCTTCGCGGTGATGTTCATCACGATGTCGCTGACGGTCGATCATTTCTTCTCGATCGACAACATGCTCGGCCTCGCGTTGTCGATCTCGCAGATCGGCATGGTCGCGTGCACGATGATGTTCTGTCTCGCGTCGCGCGACTTCGACCTGTCGATCGGCTCGACCGTCGCGTTCTCCGGCGTGCTGTGCGCGATGGTGCTGAACGCGACCGACAACACGTTCGTCGCGATCGTCGCGGCGGTCGCGGCCGGCGCCGCGATCGGCTTCGTGAACGGCGCGGTGATCGCGTACCTGCGCATCAACGCGCTGATCACGACGCTCGCGACGATGGAGATCGTGCGCGGGCTCGGCTTCATCGTGTCGAAAGGGCAGGCGGTCGGCGTGTCGTCGGATACCTTCATCGCGCTCGGCGGGCTCACGCTCTTCGGCGTGTCGTTGCCGATCTGGGTCACGCTGCTGTGCTTCATCGCGTTCGGCGTGCTGCTGAACCAGACGGTATACGGCCGCAACACGCTCGCGATCGGCGGCAACCCCGAGGCATCGCGGCTCGCGGGGATCAACGTCGAACGCACGCGCGTCTACATCTTCCTGATCCAGGGCGCGGTGACGGCGCTCGCGGGCGTGATCCTCGCATCGCGCATCACGTCGGGCCAGCCGAACGCCGCGCAGGGCTTCGAACTGAACGTGATTTCCGCGTGCGTGCTCGGCGGCGTGTCGCTGATGGGCGGCCGTGCGACGATCTCCGGCGTCGTGATCGGCGTGCTGATCATGGGCACCGTCGAGAACGTGATGAACCTGTTGAACATCGACGCGTTCTACCAGTACCTCGTGCGCGGCGCGATCCTGCTCGCGGCCGTGCTGCTCGACCAGCTGAAGAACCGCGGCGTACGCGATTGACCGACCGGTTTCCACGGAGACGAACCGCATGACCATCGACACTTCCGCGCACGGCGCGAGCGCCGCGCGATACGCGCGATACCCGAGCCTCGAGGATCGCGCGGTGCTGATCACGGGCGGCGCGACCGGCATCGGCGCGGCGTTCGTCGAGCACTTCGCCGCGCAGGGCGCGCGCGTCGCGTTCGTCGACCTCGACGCGGCCGCGGGCGCCGCGCTGGCGGACAGCCTCGCGCACGTGCGCCACGCGCCGCTGTTCATCCAGTGCGACCTGACCGACATCGACGCGCTGCGCCGTGCGATCGACGCGATCCGCGCGCGCATCGGCGCGATCGCGGTGCTCGTGAACAACGCGGCGAACGACGCGCGCCACGCGATCGGCGACGTGACGCCCGACGCGTTCGACGCGGGCATCGCGGTGAACCTGCGCCACCAGTTCTTCGCCGCGCAGGCGGTGATCGACGACATGAAGCAGCAGGGCGGCGGCGCGATCATCAATCTCGGCTCGATCAGCTGGATGCTGAAAAACGGCGGTTATCCCGTCTACGTGATGGCGAAGGCCGCCGTGCAGGGGCTCACGCGCGGGCTCGCGCGCGACCTCGGCCCGTTCGGCATCCGCGTGAATTCGCTGGTGCCGGGCTGGGTGATGACCGACAAGCAGCGCCGGCTGTGGCTCGACGACGCGGGCCGCGCGGCGATCAAGGCCGGCCAGTGCATCGACGCCGAGCTGCTGCCGGCCGACCTCGCGCGGATGGCGCTGTTTCTCGCGGCCGACGACAGCCGGATGATCACCGCGCAGGACGTGATCGTCGACGGCGGCTGGGCCTGACCCGTTCGCACCGACCTGCATCGTTTCCTCGACGAAGGAAAGGAGTTCGCCATGACCGCCCCGTCCTCGCACGCATCGTCGTCCACCAGCCAGTCGCGCCGCGCGCGCCTGGCCGCCGCCGCGCAGCCGGTCAGCCCCGGCCCGCAGACGGCCGCGTTCGCGCAGGGCGTCGGCGCCGCGCATGCGGCGGCCGTCACGCTGTCGAACGCGTCGTTGCGGCTCGACGTGCTGCCGCACCTCGGCGGCGGCATCGCGCGCTTCGACTGGCGCGGCGACAACGGCGCGCTGATGCCGGTGTTCCGCCGCTGCGAGCACCCGGAGACGGCGACGGACCCGAACGAGCTCGCGTGTTATCCGCTGCTGCCTTACTCGAACCGGATCGGCGACGGGCGCTTCGAATGCGACGGGCGCAAGATCGCGGTGCCGCGCAACCGCCGCGACGAGCCGCTGCCGATCCACGGCGACGGCTGGCTCGCGCCGTGGCAGGTGGACGATGCGACCGGCACGACGCTGCAGTTGTCGCTCGACCGCGCGGGCGGCGCGCCGTATGCGTTCCGCGCGATCCAGTCGTTCGAACTCGACGATGCGACGCTGTCGATCGCGCTGACGATCGAGAACGCGGGGCGCGCGCGGCTGCCGTTCGGGCTCGGCGTGCATCCGTTTCTCGTGCGCGACAGCGTGACCGAGCTGGCCGCGGCGGCCGGCGGGCTGTGGTTGTCCGGCGCCGATTTCCTGCCGGTGCGGCACGTGAGCGTGCCGCCGGCCTGGCAGTTCGGCGTCGCGTATCCGCTGCCGGCCGCGCTCGTCAATCACGCGTTTACCGGCTGGGGCGGCCACGCGACGGTGAGCTGGCCGCGCCGCGGGCTGTCGCTGACCGTCGCGGCGGACGCCGACGCGTACGTGCTCTACACGCCGCCGGGCGAGGATTTCTTCTGCTTCGAGCCGGTCGATCATCCGATCAATGCGGTGAACCTGCCGGGCGGCGCGGCCGCGCACGGGATGACGCTGCTCGCGCCCGGCGAGCGCCTCACGCGGCGCTTCGCGTTCACCGTCGAACGCGTCGATGCACGCGGCCATGCCGCGACACGCGAGGGACGCCGGCGACGCGGGTAAAATACGCGGTCTACCAACGGTTTGCCGCGAGTACCCGCCATGTCTTCCCCGCTTACTTTCATCGAATCGCTGCGCGCCGCGTGGCAGCGCACCGACTCGCTGCTGTGCGTCGGCCTCGATCCCGAGCCGTCGCGCTTTCCCGTGCAGTTCGACGGCCAGCCCGACGCGATCTTCGAATTCTGCCGGCAGATCGTCGACGCGACCGCGCCGTACGCGAGCGCGTTCAAGCCGCAGATCGCCTACTTCGCCGCGCATCGCGCGGAAGACCAGCTTGAGCGCCTGATCGCGCACATCCACCTCCAGCATCCGGGCCTGCCCGTGATCCTCGACGCGAAGCGCGGCGACATCGGCAGCACGGCCGAGCAGTACGCGCGCGAAGCGTTCGAGCGCTATCGCGCGGACGCCGTCACGGTGAACCCGTACATGGGCTACGACTCGGTCGAGCCGTACTTCGAGCACGAAGGCAAGGGTGTGATCGTGCTGTGCCGCACGTCGAACCCGGGCGGTTCCGACCTGCAGTTCCTCGAAACGGGCGGGGCCGGCCATCCAGGCCGGCCGCTGTACCAGGTCGTCGCCGACCTCGCGGCGAACAAGTGGAACGCGAGGAACGGCCAGCTCGGCCTCGTGGTCGGCGCCACGTTCCCGAAGGAAATCGAGATCGTGCGCGGGATCGTCGGCGACATGCCGCTGCTGATCCCCGGCATCGGCGCGCAGGGCGGCGACGTGCAGGCGACCGTCAGCGCGGGCCGCACGGCCGACGGCACCGGCATGATGATCAACTCGTCGCGCGCGATCCTGTACGCGAGCAAGGGCGAGGACTTCGCCGAAGCCGCGGCGCTCGCCGCGCAGAAGACGCGCGACACGATCAACGCGCATCGCTGACATGCCGGCCGCCCGTTCGGGCGGCCACCGGCCGCGCCCGCGCCCGCGGGCCGCGCGCCTTCATCGCGTGTGTGCCGCGCTGGCGCACACGAACAACTTCCCGTCGCTTCCGCACCGCATGCCCGCCGTTCATTCGCGCGATGCTGCCGCTTGTCATCGATCTGTAACGAAAATGTCAAGAAAGGGAGTGACGCCATGCCCAAGCTGTCCCGCCGTGTCCTGAGCGCGTTCGCCGCATCGTGGTGCATGACGTTCGCCCATGCGGCGGACCTGTCGCACTGGCCGGCCGACAGCGCGAAGGCGCTGAACGCGATGATCGCCGCGCACGCGCACCGCGGCGACTACGCGGTGTTCGACGCCGACAACACGACCTACCGCTACGACCTCGAGGAATCGCTGCTGCCGTACCTCGAGAACCGCGGCGTGCTGACGCGCGACACGCTCGACCCGTCGCTGAAGCTGATCCCGTTCAAGGATTCCGCCGACTACCGGGAGTCGCTGACGAGCTATTACTACCGGCTGTGCGAGATCGACGACCTCGTCTGCTACCCGTGGATCGCGCAGGCGTTCGCCGGGCAGTCGCTCGCCGATCTGAAGCGCCACGTCGACGCGATGCTCGCCGACGGCAAGCCGGTTCCGGTCCGCTACTGGCAGGGCGACAAGGTGGTCGACGGCACGGTGAACCCGCCGCGCTTCTTCCGCGGCATGCAGGAGCTGTACACCGCGCTGCGCGAGAACGGCATCGACGTCTACGTGATGACGGCCGCGCACGAGGAGCTCGCGCGGCTCGTGCTGTCCGACCCGAAGTACGGCTACCACGTGAAGCCGCAGAACGTGATCGGCGTGACGACGCTGCTGCGCAACCCGGCGACCGGCGCGCTGACGACGTCGCGGCTGCAGATCAAGGCCGGCAAGTACGACGAGGCGGCGAACCGCAGCCTGGTGATCACGCCGTTCCTGATGAACCCGATGACGTGGTACGAAGGCAAGCTCGGTTCGATCGTCGGCTGGATCGACCAGTGGAAGAAGCCGGTGCTGGTCGCGGGCGACACGCCGGCGTCCGACGGCTACATGCTGCTGAACGCGACCGACGTCGCGCGCGGCGGCGTGCGCGTGTGGGTCAACAAGAAGGACAAGCAGATGACGCAGATCCGCGCGTGGTCGGACGAATCGGCCGCGAAGCAGAAATCGCTCGGCCTGCCGGTGACGGCGGACAAGAACTGGATCGTCGTGAAGCCCGACGCGATCCAGTAAGCGGCAAGCGGGCCGCGTCGCGCGCCCCGGCCCGGTCAGCCTTCGCGCTCGTCGAGCAGCTTCAGCAGCCCGCGCAGCGCATGCGCGGCCGCCTGCGTGCGGATCTGCTCGCGGTCGCCCTTGAACACGAGCGTCTCGACGTCGGTATGCAGCCGGTTGCTCCAGCCGAACGACACGGTGCCGACCGGCTTCTTCTCGCTGCCGCCGGCCGGGCCGGCGATGCCCGTGACGGACAGCGCGACCTGCGCGCGGCTGTTGCGCAGCGCGCCTTCGGCCATCGCGCGCGCGACGGGCTCGCTGACGGCGCCGTGCTTGTCGATCAGGTCGGGCGGCACGCCGATCATCTCGATCTTGGCCTGGTTCGAGTACGTGACGAACCCGCGCTCGAACCATTGGCTGCTGCCGGAAATGTCGGTGATCGCCGCGGCGATCATCCCGCCGGTGCAGGATTCGGCGGTGGCGAGCGTCAGGTGCTCGTCACGCAGCTTGTTGCCTGCGCGGATCGCAAGCTGATGGACGACGGAATCGGTTGGCATGCGCGTCGGGATACGGGAGTCGGGAAATCGGTCAGCCGACGACGGAGCGCCACAGGGCGATCACGAGCAGCGTCATGAACGCGGCGACCAGGTCGTCGGCCATGATGCCGAGCCCGCCTTTCAGGCGGCGGTCGAAATAGCGGATCGGCGGCGGCTTGAGCATGTCGAAGAAGCGGAACGCGACGAACGCCCACAGCTGGCCGATGAAGGTCGCCGGCGTGACGAACAGCATCACGAGCCAGATCGCGACGATTTCGTCCCAGACGACGGCGCCCGGATCGGACCTGCCCGTCTTCCTCGCGGTGAAACCGGTGATCCACGTGCCCGCCGCGAAGCCGACGGCGATCAACGCCCACCATTCGGGCACCGTCAGGTAGCGGTTGAGCACGACGAACGTCAGCCAGCCGAACAGCGAGCCGAACGTGCCGGGCATGATCGGCGCGAGCCCGCTGCCGAAACCGAGCGACACGATGTGCGCCGGGTGCGACAGCATGAAGCGCGCGGTCACGCGCTGCGGCGCGTCGGGTGCGGCGCCGGTCTCGGCCGCGGCAGGCGCGGGCGTCGGGTCAGTCTGCATGGAAGTGGTCGAAGCCGTGCAACGTGAGAGCGAGGGGCGCGCCGGCGGCGTCGTGCCACGCGATCGCGGGGAGCGCCGACGGCGCGGACATCGCGCGTATTGTACCGATTCGCGTGACCGGCACGCCGGCCGTTGCGCCGGCCGCCTCGACCGCCGCGCGGGCCGCGGCCGGCGCGGTGAAGCACAGTTCGTAGTCGTCGCCGCCCGCCAGCGTGCAACGGCGCTGCACGTCGGGCGGCAGCGTCGCGAGCGCGGCCGAGCGCGGCACCGCGTCGGCATCGATCTCGGCGCGCACGTTCGAGCGCGTCAGGATGTGCTGCAGGTCGCCGGCGAGGCCGTCGGAGAGGTCGAGCGCCGCGTGCGCGACGCCCGCGAGCGCCAGGCCGAGCGCGATGCGCGGCTCGGGCCGCTCGAGCGCGCGCCGGAACGCGGCCGCTTCGGCCGCGCCGGCCGCCCATTCGCCGCGCGCGACGCCGAGGCCCGCGCGGGCGTCGCCGAGCGTGCCGGACACCCACACGTCGTCGCCGTCGCGCGCGGCGTCGCGCCGCAGCGCCGCGTCGGGCGCGACTTCGCCGAACACGGTCACGCACAGGTTCAGCGGCCCGCTCGTCGTGTCGCCGCCGATCAGCTCGCAGCCGTAGCGCTCGGCGAGCGCGAACAGCCCGTTGCTGAAGGCCTCGAGCCACGCCGCGTCGGCGCGCGGCAGCGCGCAGGCGAGCGTGAACGCGCGCGGTTCGGCGCCCATCGCCGCGAGATCGGACAGGTTGACCGCGAGCGTCTTGTGGCCGAGCGCGTCGGGCGCGACATCGGGAAAGAAATGGCGGCCTTCCACCAGCATGTCCGTCGAAATGGCCAGCAATTTCCCGGATCGCGGCGTGATCAGCGCGCAATCGTCGCCGATCCCGAGCGTCGACGCGCGCGCCCCCTGCGCGGCGCGGCGCGTGAAGAAGCGTTCGATCAGCGAAAACTCGGAGAGGGCGGCTGGCACGTCGGGCGATCCGGAACGGTTGAAGGAACGGCATTGTACGAGGCGAACGGCGGCGCTTCTGCACCATCCGGTACATTTTTGTCGCGGCTGTTGCACCCGAATCGCCGGTCTGGCGGCCGATGATTGGCGCTACAATGCCGTCGAACAGTTATTCTAATCCGCCCGTCACGAGACACATGTCCACCCAAGCCTCCTCCAAAGCCAAGCTCCGCGAAGCCGCACTCGACTATCACGAATTCCCGACGCCCGGGAAAATTGCGATCGCCCCGACCAAGCAGATGATCAACCAGCGCGACCTCGCGCTCGCGTACTCGCCGGGTGTGGCGTACGCGTGCGAGGAGATCGTCGAGAATCCGCTCAACGCCGCGCGCTTCACCGCGCGCAGCAACCTGGTCGGCGTCGTCACGAACGGCACGGCGGTGCTCGGTCTCGGCAACATCGGCCCGCTCGCGTCGAAGCCGGTGATGGAAGGCAAGGCCGTGCTGTTCAAGAAGTTCGCGGGCATCGACGTGTTCGACATCGAGCTGAACGAGTCGGACCCGCACAAGCTCGTCGACGTGATCGCCGCGCTGGAGCCGACCTTCGGCGGGATCAACCTGGAAGACATCAAGGCGCCGGACTGCTTCATCGTCGAGCGCGAAGCGCGCAAGCGAATGAAGATCCCGGTGTTCCACGACGACCAGCACGGCACCGCGATCGTCGTGGCCGCGGCCGTCACGAACGGCCTGAAGGTCGTCAACAAGGACATCAAGAAGGTCAAGCTCGTCGCCTCGGGCGCGGGCGCGGCGGCGCTCGCGTGTCTCGACCTGCTGGTCGACATCGGCCTGCCGCTCGAGAACATCACGGTGACCGACCTGGCCGGCGTGGTTTACAAGGGCCGCACCGAGCTGATGGATCCGGACAAGGAGCGTTTCGCGCGCGAAACCGACGCCCGGACGCTGGCCGAAGTGATCGACGGCGCGGACATCTTCCTCGGCTTGTCGGCCGCGGGCGTGCTGAAGCAGGAGATGGTGAAGGGCATGGCCGAGCGTCCGCTGATCCTCGCGCTCGCGAACCCGACGCCGGAAATCCTGCCCGAAGCGGCGCTCGAAGTGCGCCCCGACGCGATTCTCGCGACCGGCCGCACCGACTACCCGAACCAGGTCAACAACGTCCTGTGCTTCCCGTTCATCTTCCGCGGCGCGCTCGACGTCGGCGCGACGACGATCACGCGTGAAATGGAGATCGCGGCCGTCAACGCGATCGCCGAGCTGGCCCAGCACGAGCAGAGCGACATCGTCGCGACCGCGTACGGCATCCAGGATCTGTCGTTCGGGCCCGAATACCTGATTCCGAAGCCGTTCGATCCGCGCCTGATCGTGAAGATCGCGCCGGCCGTCGCGCAGGCCGCGATGGACGGCGGCGTCGCGACGCGCCCGATCGAGGACATGGAAGCCTACAAGCAGCACCTGCAGCAGTTCGTGTATCACAGCGGCACGACGATGAAGCCGATCTTCCAGATCGCGCGCGCCGCGTCGGAAGAGAAGAAGCGCGTGGTGTTCGCGGAAGGTGAGGAAGAGCGCGTGTTGCGCGCCGTTCAGATCATCGTCGACGAGAAGCTGGCCAAGCCGATCCTGATCGGCCGCCCGTCGGTGATCGAGCACCGTATCCAGCGCTACGGCCTGCGCCTGACGCCGGGCACCGATTTCACGGTCGTCAACACCGAGCACGACGAGCGCTACCGCGACTTCTGGCAGACGTACTACAAGATGATGGCGCGCAAGGGCATCAGCGAGCAGCTCGCGCGCGTCGAGATGCGCCGCCGCACGACGCTGATCGGCTCGATGCTGGTGAAGAAGGGGGAAGCGGACGGGATGATCTGCGGCACGATCAGCACCACGCACCGCCACCTGCACTTCATCGACCAGGTGATCGGCAAGCGCCCGGGCTGCAGCGTGTACGCGGCGATGAACGGCCTCGTGCTGCCGGGCCGCCAGATTTTCCTCGTCGACACGCACGTGAACGTCGATCCGACCCCGGAGCAACTGGCCGAGATCACGATCATGGCGGCAGAGGAAGTGCGCCGCTTCGGCATCGAGCCGAAGGTCGCGCTGGTGTCGCACTCGAATTTCGGCACGAGCAACGCGCCTTCGGCGAAGAAGATGCGCGATACGCTCGCGATCCTGCAGGAAACCGCGCCGGAGCTGAAGGTCGACGGCGAAATGCACGGCGACGTCGCGCTCGACGCCGCGCTGCGCAAGGAAATCCTGCCGGAATCGACGCTGGAAGGCGAAGCGAACCTGCTGATCCTGCCCAACATCGACGCCGCGAACATCGCGTACAACCTGCTGAAGACGGCCGCCGGCAACAACATCGCGATCGGGCCGATCCTGCTGGGCGCCGCGCAGCCGGTGCACGTGCTGACCGAATCGGCGACCGTTCGCCGCATCGTCAACATGGCGGCGCTGCTGGTCGCCGACGTGAACGCGGCGCGCTGAGCCAAAACGAACGCGCCAGGCCGGTCGAACCGGCGTGGCGCGTCGGGAAAATTGTAAACAAAAGCAAAAAGAGGCGTGCCCGCAACGGGCACGCCGCCGGGCAGGGCGCAAACGCGCTTCCCGCAAGCAACAAGCAGCATCTCTCCACTCCAGACAGCGAGCGCGGCAGGGAGGCAGGTCCTGCCAACAGCGAGATGCCATCCGGATTTTATCCTATGTAAGATAAATGTAGTGTAATTTCGGTAAGAAATGCGCGATTCCGGGTATCGCGACGCTTTCGATTCCCAAACGGACATTGATTCGCGCGGCCAATAACGCTACGCTAACGCCTTTGTTGGTCGTCAACTACTTGATTTAACAGCGGGAACCCTGGTTCATGGCACGCAAGTGGCTCCGCAACGGCGCGCTCGCGTCCGTCTTCGCGATGTTCGCGATGGGTATCGTCGGCACGCCGACGGGCAGTCTGGTTTCCGCCGCTTACGCACGGGAGGCCGTTCCGGCCGACGTGGCCGCCAGCGGGCTCGATACGATTCCGGTTGCCAGTCTTCCGCGCGAGGCCGTGACCACGCTGGGCCTGATCGGCGCGGGCGGCCCCTATCCGTACGAGAAAGACGGCGTCGTATTCGGCAACCGCGAGCGGATCCTGCCGAAGGCGAAGCGCGGCTACTACCATGAGTACACGGTGCCGACGCCGCGTGCCCGCAATCGCGGGGCGCGCCGGATCGTCTGTGGCGGGCCCTTGCGCCGGATCGACAACTGTTACTACACGGGCGACCACTACAACAGTTTTAAACGTATTGTTGAATGACTTCGGGACGAATGGCATGAGCGACTCCATCTACGCGCACGATACGGCGGCGGCGGATCTGTTCGCTGCCGGCGACGGCAATCTGTTTCAGCGCGTGATCCAGCTGCACGCGGCGGCGCAGGCTGGCAGCACGCCGGAGCAACAGGAAGCCGAACCCGGGCTTTCATCGAACGAGGAGCCTATGAGCCTTTTCACGACCGTGCGACCCAATCTCGTGCAGTCGATCCGCGCGTTCCGCGTGCAGGATCTCGCCGACGAAGCCACCCGGCTCGGCCAGCACTTCCTGTTCGCGTATTGCGGCGCCGCGCAGTCGAAGCAGGAAGTGATGGAAACGATCGCGACGTCGTTCCTGTTCCCGAAGCATTTCGGGAAGAACTACGATGCACTGTACGACTGCCTGACCGACCTCGTCGCGAAGGCCGGCGCGCAGCCCGGTTTCGTGATCGTTCTCGAAGGGCTGCCGATCGCGCAGAAATTCGACAAGGAAGGGCGCGAGACGCTGCTCGACGTGTTCCGCGAGGCGGCCGAGTTCTGGGCCGAGCGCAAGGTCGCGTTCCGCGTGTTCTACTCGTTCGCGTAAGCACGCACCGGCCCGCGGCCGATCCGGCAGGAAGCCCGCCTCGAGCGGGCTTTTTTGCGCCTGCGCGATGCGTCCGGGCCGGTGCGCGCGCCGCTTGCCGACATCCGCCTTTCATCCGGCGCCGTTTTTCGGGACAATCCGGTCGGCCCGGCTGTGGCAGCCGCCGCACCGGGTGCGTACAACAAACCATCGAGAGAGGGCTGTCTTCCCATGAATATTTCCCGTTCCGCACGCGCCGTCGTGCTGCCCCTGCTGGTCGCGGCCGGCGCCGCGCATGCCGCGCCGCTGACGCCCGAGCAGACCGTCGACCTTTACATCGGCGCGCTCGTCAACGGCGACGTGTCGAAAGCGCGCGAATTCAACGACGCGGTTCGTGAGAGCTACAGCGGCAAGGACGCGCTCGACATCGGCGTGCTGTCGACGATGGGCGAGTCGATGCGCAGGGACATGGCCGACGGGATACTGGCGCCGATGCCGCCGAAGGCCAGTGCCGCGTTGCGTCCGTCGGTCGAGAGCATGGCCGCCGCGTATCAGCGCGCGCTCAATCGCTCGACATGCAAGACGACCGGGTCATCGCAGCAACCGAACCCGGACGTCGAGGGCGCGACGATCGCGACAGTCGAATTCGCGTGTCGCGTGGCCGATGCGGGGCCAGGCGCGAAGGCGCTGGAGGCGAAGCTGGGGCCGAATCGGCGCCTGAAGAGCGAGGCGGCGCGCATTGCGTCGCTCAAGACGATCTTCTCGGGCATCGCGCAGGTGCTGGACGACGCACCGGTGACGCATCCGGTGGCGGGCAAGATCGACATCTACAGCCTCAAGGAAGGCGGCTGGACGACCGGTAGTCCGGGAGACGTGCTGACGCCGGTGGTCGACGCGTTGTCCGATTCGATGCCGCACGGCTCGTCGAGCGACAAGTAACGTGCGACGAACCGCGGCGTCCGCGTCGCGTGCGAGCGGGGAAGGGCCGTGCTGCCTCGCGGCGGCACACCCCGCTCGTTACCACCCGCCCCAACGCGCGGCCAGCGCCGCGAGCACGGCCGCGCCGGCCGTTTCGGTGCGCAATACGCGCGGCCCGAGCGATAGCGCGGTGAAGCCGCGGGCGCGCGCCGCGTTTTCCTCGTCGGGCGACAGCCCGCCTTCGGGGCCGATCAGCAGCGTGACGGCGGCGGCGGGCGGCGTGCCGGGCAGCGACGCGAACGGGATGCTCGCGCGCGGCGACAGCAGCAGCCGCAGTTCGCCGTCGGCCGGTGCGGCCGGCAGCGCGTCGAGCCACGTATGGAAGCCGGCGACCGGCGCGACGTCGGGCACACGGTTGCGTCCGCACTGCTCGCACGACGCACGCACGACGCCGCGCCAGTGCGCGACGCGCTTGTCCGCGCGTTCGCCGGACAGCTTCACGACGCCGCGCGCGGTCGACAGCGGCACGACCGCCGCGACGCCAAGCTCGACGGCCTTCTCGATCACCCAGTCCATCTTGTCGCCGCCGGCGATTCCCTGCGCGAGCGTCACGCGATAGGGCGGCTCGGCTTCGGCCGGTTCGAACGTTTCGATCTGCGCGATCGCGTTGCGCTTGTCGATCTCGACGAGCCGGGCGCGGTACTGGCCGCCGGTGCCGTCGAACAGCGCGAGCACGTCGCCCGGCTGCAGGCGCAGCACCTGGGCGTGGCGCGCGACGTCGGCCGGCAACGCGAGCGTGGCGTCGGCGCGCAACGCGGCGTCGACGAAAAAGCGCGGCACGGCCGCGGTGGTGGTGGCTTCGTTCATGCGTGTTGCGGTGTCGGTCATGCGTCGAGACGGTGTCCAAGCGCCCATCGGTAGCCGTCGAGATCCTCGATCTGCGCGAAGCGGTCGCCCCAGAACTGGTCCTGCGGCGCGCTCAGCGATTTCGCGCCCGCGTCGAGCGCGCGCTGCCAGGTGGCGTCGACGTCGTCGACATACAGATAGAAGGATTGCGGTGCGGTCATGTTCGCGCTTCTCGGCGTGAGCGCGGTCGAGCCGAACGCGCCTTCGGGCGCGAACATCACGATCAGCTGGCCGCGGTAGGTCATCTCGACGTGCATGATCGCACCGTCCTCGTCGTGCACGTCGCGCAGCGCGAAGCCGAAGGCGGCCTTGAAGAAATCGATGGCCGCGCGCGCGTTGCGTACGGCCAGGTAGGGCGTCAACCAAGGCACGTTGGCCGGACGTGGATCGGTCATGAAAATCTCCTGTGGGACCAGGTGGGCGCTGCATCCGGGTCATTCCGGTTCCGCGTTTCGCACGGCGAACCATGCGCAACCCCACGGGAAAAACGGAACGATGCGGCCGCCCGGACGCTCAGCGGCGAACGCCCAGTGTATCGCGCAGCGCGCGCGGCAGGGCAAAGAGGGACGCATGCAACCGCGCATCGTAGTAGCGCAGGTCGTGGACGCGGCGGGCCGCGAGGCGATCGTCGATGTCGTGCGCGAACAGCGCGGCCGCGTCGAGCGTGTCGCTCGCGATCGCCATCAGCCACTGCGAGCCGTACAGCGGCACGTGCGCGGACAACGGATCGACGACCGCGAAGCTCGCGCGCAGGTCGTCGAGCAGCGCGGCGATGCGCGTGGCGTGGAATATCGGCGAGCCGAGGTGCATCGAAATCGCGCCGCACGGCGTGAGAATGCGCTTGAGGCGTGCGTAGAACGCACGCGTGTAGAGGCCGGCCGCCGGCGAATCGGGCGGCGTGAGATCGAACACGACGAGATCGAAATGCTCGACGGTCGACTCGACGAAGTGCGCGGCGTCGCCGATCACGACCTCGACGCGCGGGTCGTCGAGCGCGCCCTGGTGCACGTCGTCGAGATAGCGGCGCGCCATCCCGACCACCTCGTCGTCCAGCTCCGCGATCACGATCCGCTCGATGCACGCGTGCTTGAGCAGCTGGCGGGCCGCGCCGCCGTCGCCGCCGCCGAGCACGAGCGCCTTCTTCGGCGACGGGTGCGCGAGCGCGGCCGGGTGCGTCATGCACTCGTGATACACGTACTCGTCGCCGACCGACGTCATCGGCCGGCCGTCCAGCGTGAACAGGCGGCCGAGCTGCGGGGTTTCCCAGACCTCGATCTGCTGGTGCGAGGACGCGACGCGCGCGAGCCGCCGGGCATTCGGGAAGCCGTAGGTGGCGTGGGGCGTAGGGTGGAAGAGAAGCGTGGTGCTCACGGGCGGACCCTTGGGGCAGGCAGTTCCGACGTCTGAATTATAGGAGGCGGGCGGTTCGACGGAAAACCGTGCCGGAACACTACGCGCCGACAAGGGAAATGTCGGCCCATCTGTTAAAATGACGAGCTTTGCAGCCCCGTCCGTAGGCTCCGTCCGCTTCGCGTCCGTCAGGCGCCGCACCACGCGCCGGGAACGATCGACGCTCGCGCTTCCGGATGCCGCCGTGCCCCCGTTTCCTCGACTCGTTCTCCGGACTCGACATGACGACTTCGTCTCCCGCCTCCACCACCCTGATGGCCAACGCGATCCGTGCGCTCGCGATGGACGCCGTCCAGCAAGCGAACTCCGGTCACCCCGGCATGCCGATGGGCATGGCCGAAATCGGCGTCGCGCTCTGGTCGCGCCATCTGAAGCACAACCCGACGAACCCGCACTGGGCCGATCGCGACCGCTTCGTGCTGTCGAACGGTCATGGCTCGATGCTGCTGTACTCGCTGCTGCACCTGACCGGCTACGACCTGCCGATGGAAGAGCTGAAGAACTTCCGCCAGCTGCACTCGAAGACGCCGGGCCACCCGGAATACGGCATCACGCCGGGCGTCGAGACGACCACCGGCCCGCTCGGCCAGGGCCTCGCGAACGCGGTCGGCATGGCGCTCGGCGAAGCGCTGATGGCCGACGAGTTCAACCGTGACGGCGCGAAGATCGTCGATCACCACACGTACGTGTTCCTCGGCGACGGCTGCCTGATGGAAGGCATCTCGCACGAAGCCTGCTCGCTCGCCGGCACGCTGAAGCTGAACAAGCTGATCGCGCTGTACGACGACAACGGCATCTCGATCGACGGCGACGTCGTGAACTGGTTCCACGACGACACGCCGAAGCGTTTCGAAGCGTACGGCTGGAACGTGATCCCGAACGTGAACGGCCATGACGTCGACGCGGTCGACGCGGCGATCGCGAAGGCGAAGCTGTCGGACAAGCCGACGCTGATCTGCTGCAAGACGGTGATCGGCCAGGGCGCGGCCACGAAGGCCGGCGGCCACGACGTGCACGGCGCGGCGCTCGGCGCGGAAGAAATCGCGAAGACGCGCGAAGCGCTCGGCTGGAAGTGGGAGCCGTTCGTGATTCCGCAGGAAGTCTACGCGGCATGGGACGCGAAGGAAGCCGGCAAACGCGCCGAAACCGAATGGGACGCGACGTTCGCCGCCTATCGCGCGAAGTTCCCGGCGGAAGCCGCCGAATTCGAGCGCCGGATGGCCAACAAGCTGCCGGCCGACTGGGCTGAAAAGGCCGCGGCGATCATCGCCGGCGCGAACGAGCGCGCCGAAACGGTCGCGACCCGCAAGGCGTCGCAGCAGGCGATCGAAGGCCTGGCCGCCGCGCTGCCGGAACTGCTCGGCGGCTCGGCCGACCTGACCGGCTCGAACCTGACCAACTGGAAGGCGTCGAAGGCGGTCCGCGCGAATCCGGAAGGCCCGGGCGTCGTGCTGGGCAACCACATCAACTACGGCGTGCGTGAATTCGGCATGAGCGCCGCGATCAACGGCCTCGCGCTGCACGGCGGCCACAAGCCGTTCGGCGGCACGTTCCTGACGTTCTCCGACTACAGCCGCAACGCGCTGCGCGTGGCCGCGCTGATGAAGGTGCCGTCGATCTTCGTGTTCACGCACGATTCGATCGGCCTCGGCGAGGATGGCCCGACGCACCAGTCGATCGAGCACGTGTCGAGCCTGCGCCTGATCCCGAACCACGACGTGTGGCGTCCGGCCGACACGGTCGAGACGGCCGTCGCGTGGACCCACGCGGTCGCCGCCGACCGACCGTCGAGCCTGATCTTCAGCCGCCAGAACCTCGCGTTCAACCCGCGTACCGATGCGCAGATCGCGAACATCGAGAAGGGCGGTTACGTGCTGAAGGACTGGGACGAAGAGATCGTCGCGCGCAAGATCATCCTGATCGCGACGGGCTCGGAAGTCGAACTCGCGATGAAGGCCGTCGAGCCGCTCGCGCAGCAGGGCATCGCGGCCCGCGTCGTGTCGATGCCGTCGACCAACGTGTTCGACCGCCAGGACGCCGAATACCGTGAGCGCGTGCTGCCGCACGGCGTGCGCCGCGTCGCGATCGAAGCGGGCGTGACGGCCTTCTGGCACAAGTACGTCGGCCTGGAAGGCGGCGTCGTCGGGATCGACACGTTCGGCGAATCGGCGCCGGCCGGCGTGCTGTTCAAGTACTTCGGCTTCACCGTCGAGCACGTCGTCGAGACCGCCAAGGCCGTACTGGCCTGACAACATACGCGACGCGCGCCACCCGTCGCGCGCGTCGCACCGTGAAGCTGCACGAAACGAATTTTTTCAGCCATCAGGAGATAGACCATGACGATTCGCGTCGCAATCAACGGCTACGGCCGTATCGGCCGCAACACGCTGCGCGCGTTTTATGAAAACGGCAAGAAGCACGATCTCGAGATCGTCGCGATCAACGACCTGGGCGATGCGAAGACCAACGCGCACCTGACCCAGTACGACACCGCGCACGGCAAGTTCCCGGGCGAAGTGTCGGTCGACGGCGACTACCTCGTCGTGAACGGCGACAAGATCCGCGTGCTGGCGAACCGCAACCCGGCCGAACTGCCGTGGGGCGAGCTGGGCGTCGACGTCGTGATGGAATGCACGGGCTTCTTCACGACGAAGGAAAAGGCGAGCGCGCACCTGAAGGGCGGCGCGAAGAAGGTCATCATCTCGGCGCCGGGCGGCAAGGACGTCGACGCGACGATCGTCTACGGCGTGAACCACGACGTGCTGAAGGCCGAGCACACCGTCATCTCGAACGCATCGTGCACGACGAACTGCCTCGCGCCGCTCGTCAAGCCGCTGAACGACAAGATCGGCCTCGAAACCGGCCTGATGACGACGATCCACGCATACACGAACGACCAGGTGCTGACGGACGTCTATCACGAAGACCTGCGCCGCGCGCGTTCGGCCACGCACAGCCAGATCCCGACGAAGACCGGCGCGGCGTCGGCCGTCGGCCTCGTGCTGCCGGAACTGAACGGCAAGCTCGACGGTTACGCGATCCGCGTCCCGACGATCAACGTGTCGATCGTCGACCTGTCGTTCATCGCAAAGCGCGACACGACGGTCGAGGAAGTCAACGCGATCATGAAGGAAGCATCGGAAGGCGCGCTGAAGGGCATCCTCGGCTACAACGACGCACCGCTGGTGTCGATCGACTTCAACCACAACCCGGCTTCGTCGACGTTCGACGCGACGCTGACCAAGGTGTCGGGCCGTCTCGTCAAGGTGTCGAGCTGGTACGATAACGAGTGGGGTTTCTCGAACCGCATGCTGGATACCGCTGTCGCATTCGCGAACGCGAAGTAATCCCGCACGTTGCGCGGCCGCCGCGACGCGGCCTGCGCGGCGAACGAGCCCGGCCGGTTTTTCCGGTCGGGCTTTTTTGTTGCCGCGTTCGGTGGCTCACGCCGCGGTCACCTGCTCGAGCGCGGCGGCGAACGCACGCTTCAGCGGGCTGTCGAGATCGGTCCACGCGAGGCCGATGCCGGTGCGGTGCCCGGCCAGGTCGAGCGGCCGCGCGAGCACGTTCGGCGGCAGCGCGCTCGCGGCTTCCGCCGGGATCAGTCCGATCCCCATGCCCGCCGCGACGAGCGCGAGCATCGTCGTGAATTCGCCGAACTCCTGGGCAATCTCGAGCGTCGTGCCCGCGCGGCTCAGCGCGAGCAGCATGTCGTCGTGAAAGCCGGGCGCGTAGCGGCGCGCGAGTACGAACACCGGCTGGCCGCGCAGCGCGGCCGGCGGGATCGGGTCGTGCACCGCGAGCGGATGATCGAGCGGCAGCGCGACGACGAAGCCTTCTTCCAGGATCACGCGCGTGTCGATGCCCGCATACGCGGCCGGCAGCCGGATCATCCCGAAATCGATCCGCCGGTCGCGCAGTGCGGCGATCTGGTCGGGCGTCGGCATGTCCTTCAGGTCGAGCGCGATCAGCGGATAACGCTCGCGCATCGTGCGCAGCACGGCCGGCAGCAGCGCGGGCAGCACCGACGACACGAACGCGATCCGCAGCGTGCCGATTTCGCCGCGGCTCGACAGCCGCGCCATCTGCTCCGCGCGCGCGGCCTGCTGCAGCGTGGCGCGTGCTTCGGGCAGGAACACGCGCCCGGTGTCGCTCAGTTCGACCTTGTGCCGGTCGCGCTCGAACAGGCGCGCGCCGAGTGCTTCCTCGAGTGCCTTGATCTGCATGCTCAACGCGGGTTGCACGATGCACAGGCGCCGCGCGGCGCGCCCGAAATGCAGCTCTTCCGCGAGCGTGACGAAGGCGCGCAATTGCTTGAGTTCCATGGTCGGCGGGCCCCCGTGGGCGGTAATCAGATTTCATGATAACCGGATCAAAAACAAGCATTGGCGCGGGGCCCGGCCGCCGGTGGAAGATAACGTCGACGCGAGACCGGCCGCGACGGGCAGCCGGCTCCCCTGAGATGAGGAGACATCGATGACCCACGCGCTTGACCGGTTCCGCCTCGACGGCCGCCGCGCACTGATTACCGGCTCCGGACGCGGGATCGGGCTGACGCTCGCCCGCGGACTCGCGGAAGCCGGCGCGGCGATCGTCATCAACGATCGCAATGAGGAGAAGGCCGCGACGCTCGCGCGCCGTTTCCGCGACGAAGGCTTCACGGCCGACCATGCGGTGTTCGACGTGGCCGAGCACGCGCAGGTGCGCGCGGCGATCGACGATGCCGAGGCGCGCATCGGCGCGATCGACATCCTCGTGAACAACGCGGGCATCCAGCGCCGCGCGCCGCTCGACACGTTCGACCCGGACGACTGGCATGCGCTGATGCGCGTGAACCTCGACGGCGTGTTCAACGTCGCGCAGGCCGTCGCGCGGCACATGATCGCGCGCGGCCACGGGAAGATCATCAACATCTGCTCGGTGCAGAGCGAACTCGCGCGGCCGACGATCGCGCCGTATGCGGCGACCAAGGGCGCGGTGCGGATGCTGACGAAGGGGATGTGCGCCGACTGGGCGCGCCACGGCATCCAGGCGAACGGCCTCGCGCCCGGCTATTTCGAAACCGAACTGAATCGCGCGCTGGTCGACGACGCGGCGTTCTCGGACTGGCTGTGCAAGCGCACGCCGGCCGGTCGCTGGGGGCGCGTCGACGAGCTGTGCGGCGCGGCGATCTTTCTCGCGTCGGCCGCCTCCGATTTCGTGAACGGCCAGACGCTGTTCGTGGATGGCGGCCTGACCAGCGCCGTTTGACGAGAGGAGAGGGTCATGCGTATGCGTTGCATGTGTGTGGTGATCCACGGGCCGAACGACCTGCGGGTCGAGGAGCAGGACGCGGGCGAGATCGGCCCGGGCCAGGTGCGCGTCGACGTCGCGATGGGCGGCATCTGCGGCTCCGACCTGCATTACTTCCGGCATGGCGGCTTCGGCGCGATCCGGCTGCAGCAGCCGATGGTGCTCGGCCACGAGGTGGCCGGCGCGGTCGCGGAGGTCGCGCCGGACGTGACGTCGGTGAAAGTCGGCGACCGCGTCGCGGTCAATCCGAGCCGGCCGTGCGGCGCGTGCCGCTACTGCCTCGAAGGGCTGCCGAACCAGTGTCTCGACATGCGCTTCTACGGCAGCGCGATGCGCATGCCGCACGTGCAGGGCGCGTTCCGCAACGCGCTCGTATGCGACGCCGTGCAGTGCGTGAAGGTTGCCGATCACGTGCCGCTGTCGCTCGCGGCGCTCGCCGAGCCGTTCGCGGTCGGGCTGCATGCGGTGTCGCGCGCGGGCCCGCTGATCGGCAAGCGGGTGCTCGTGTCGGGGTGCGGGCCGATCGGCGTGCTTGCGGTCGCGGCCGCGCGCGTGCACGGCGCGACGGAGATCGTCGCGACCGACGTCGTCGAGGCGCCGCTGGCGGTGGCCAGTGCGCTCGGCGCCGACCGCACGATCAACGCGGCCGCCGATGCCGGCTGGGTCGCGCGTTACGCCGCCGACAAGGGCACGTTCGACGTGATGATCGAGTGTTCGGGCAATGCGCGGGCGCTGCGAGACGGGCTGGACGTGATGCGGCCGCGCGGTGTCGTCGTGCAGCTCGGGCTCGGCGGCGACGTCAGCCTGCCGCAGAACGTCGTGGTCGCGAAGGAGCTGTCGATCTGCGGATCGTTCCGCTTCCACGCGGAATTCGCGCTCGCGGTGCAGCTGATCAATGCGGGGCGCGTCGACCTGCGGCCGGCCGTCACGCGCGTGTTCCCGATGCGCGATGCGAATCTCGCGTTCGAACTGGCCGGCGACCGGCAGCGCGCGATGAAGGTGCTGATCGATTTCGCGGGCGAGACCGCGTGACGGCGCGGCGCTGACCCGCGACGGCCTCGACGCCGTCGCCACGAGGCACGCCCGCGATTCGCGCGGCGTGCCTCGGTCGTCGTGTCGCGGAAACGGAGGATCGCGTTACGGCGTGACCTGCCGCGTGCCGACACGCTGCGAGGCGAGCCACAGCGCGATCAGCACGCCCGACAGCGCCGCGCCCGCGATGCACACGCCGCGCCAGCCGGCGATGCCGTACGCGACGCTCGCCGCGAACGACCCGAGCGCGCCGCCGATGAAGTAGCTCGTCAGGTAGATCGTCGTCACGCGGCTGCGCGCGTTCCCGGCCAGCGCGTAGATCACGCTCTGGTTCGAGATGTGCATGCCCTGCACGCCGACGTCGAGCAGCAGGATGCCCGCGATCAGCGCCGCGAGCGAATGCGCGCCGGCCGCGATCAGTGCGAACGACGCGAGCACGGCCGCGGCGAACAGCCCCGTCGCCGCGTTGCCGTGGCCGCGATCGACGAGCCGGCCGGCCGACGTCGCCGCGAGCGCGCCCACCGCGCCGACGACGCCGAACAGGCCGATCCGGCCTTCGGAATAGCCGTACGGCGGCTGGCTCAGCAGGAACGTGAGGCCCGTCCACAGCAGGCTGAAGCACGCGAACACCAGCGCGCCGTAGGTCGAGCGCAGCGCGATCAGCGGTTGCGCGCGCACCAGCGCGACGAGCGACTTCATCAGCGCCGCATAGTCGACGCGCGTGTCGCGGCGATCCTTCGGCAGCTTCACGGCGAGCACGCCGGTCAGCGCGAGCACCATCACCGCGGCGATGCCGTACACCGCACGCCAGCCGAACCCGTCGGCGATCGCGCCGGCCGCGACGCGTGCGAGCAGGATGCCGAGCAACAGGCCGCTCATCACGGTGCCGACCGCGCGGCCGCGCGAGCGCGCGTCGGCGAGCGATGCCGCGAACGGGACGAGCAGCTGCGTCGAGCAGGTGACGAAGCCGACCGCGACGTTCGCGACGACGAACGTCGTGAAATTGGTGCTGACGGTCACGGCGGCCAGCGCGACGACGTTGAGCATCAGCAGCCGCACGATCAGCGTGTGGCGGTTGACCGCGTCGCCGAGCGGGACGATCAGCAGCAGGCTCGCCGCATAACCGAGCTGTGTCAGCGTGACGAGATAGCCGAGCTCGGCCGGCGCGCGGCCGAAGCTGCGCGCGATCGCGGCGAGCAGCGGCTGCGCGTAATAGATGTTGCCGATGACGATGCCGCACGCGCAGGCGAACAGCAGCGTCATGCCGCGGGTCAGCGGAGGATGGTTGTCGTGATGCGGTTCCATGGTCGTGAAAAAACGGCGGCGCCGGCCGGCGGCACGGGGCCGTCGGTTGCGCGGGGTGACGGAAATCGGGGCCGGTGTGACGGATCGGCGGTGGGCCGATGCGCGCCGGGCGGATCGCGGCCGGGCCCGGATCGGGCGCGCGGCGGATCGTCGTGCGGCGGGCGCAGGCAGGGCGGGCCCGGGCGGGCCGCTCCGGTGCGGACAGGTGCGAGGCACGGGAACGGATGTGCGTATGATGCGGGAGTCGCCCCATAGCGTCCAAGACTGGATCGTTATGGTATTCATTGGCAAAACCAATACATTGGCCGCGATGCTTCTTCGCCACATCCGCTATTTCCTGGCCGTCGCCGAGCAACGCAGTTTCACGCGCGCGGCCGATGCGCTGCACGTGTCGCAGCCCACGCTGTCGCAGCAGGTGCGCCAGCTCGAGGACACGCTCGGCGTGCAGCTGTTCGACCGCTCGGGCCGCACGGTGCGGCTCACCGAATTCGGCGAAGTCTATGCACGCCATGCGCGCGCCGCGCTGCACGAGCTCGATGCGGGGCAGCGCGCGCTGCACGACGTTGCCGATCTCGGTGGCGGGTCGCTGCGGCTCGCGATGATGCCGACCTTCGCGGCCTACCTGAGCGGCTCGCTGATCGACGGTTTTCACACCGATTACCCGAACGTCGCGCTGACGATCGACGCGATGCCGCAGGCGCGCATCGAGGCGCTGCTCGCCGACGACCGGCTCGACGCGGGTTTCGCGTTCATGCCGCCGCGCGCGCCGGACATCGACGCGCTGCCGCTGTGGGACGAGCCGCTCGCGCTCGTGACGGGCCGCACGCACCGTCTCGCGCGGCGCCGCCGCGCGCTGACGCCGGCCGAGCTCGGCGGCGAGCCGCTGGTGCTGCTGAGCCGCGCGTTCGCGACGCGCGAGCGCATCGACCGGTACTTCATCGAGCATGGCGCGCGGCCGACGATCGCGATCGAGACGAATACGATCAGCGCGGTGCTGGAGCTCGTGCGATGCGGCCGGCTTGCGACGGTGCTGCCCGATGCGATCGCGCGCGAGAGCGGCGAGCTGTGCGCGCTGGAGATCGATCCGCCGCTGCCGGCCCGCACGGCCGCGCTGCTCACGCGCAAGGGCGCGTACCGCAGCGTCGCGGCGCGCGCGTTCATCGAGCGCGCGCTCGCGTTCCGCTATCCGTCGGGCGGGTGACCGGGACGCCCGGGCCGTTTGGGAACCGGGGGCGCGTCAGGCGCCTGGCGTCGGGAAGAAGATGCCTGCGCGCTGCGCGGCGTTCGCGATGTGCGTTTCGATCGCGGTGCCCGCGGCGGCCGCATCGCGCGCGATCAGCGCGTCGACGATCGCGCGGTGCTCGTGCCACGTCGACAGCAGCAGCTCGCGCCGGTAGAACGGCATGCGCTGGCTTTCCTTCATGATGTCCGCGCTGCTGCGCAGCACCGATTCGATCGCCGCGTTGCCGGCCAGATGGATGATCCGCATGTGGAAGTCGAAGTCGAGCTGCGACGCTTCGTCGATCGCGTTGTCGGTCAGCGCGACGTGCAGGTCGGCGAGGTTGTCCTCGAACCATGCGATGTCGGCGTCGCTGACGACGCGCGCGGCCATCCGCGCGGCGAACCCTTCGAGCGCATAGCGCATCTGGTACGTATCGGGCGGCGACGACTGTTCGGAGAACTGCCACGGATGCGCGGCCGACGCCTGCGCGCTTTCGACATACACACCCTTGCCCGCCCGGATGCGCAGCATCCCGAGCGCCTCGAGCGTCGACAGCGCCTCGCGCAGCGACGCGCGGCTGATTTCCAGCTCCTCGGAGAGCTGGCGCTGGGCCGGCAGCAGGCTGCCGACCGGATAAACGCCTGCCTCGATCCGGTCGCGGATCGTCGCGATGGCGGCGTCGGTCACGGTATGCGGAACGTTTTTCATGGTGTGGACTTTGGCCGGTCTGACCGGCATTGTAATCCGCACGCGGGCAGTGCACGACGCCCCTACGGGAAAGCCACGATCCGACCCTGTCAGATGCGTTCCAAGCGGGCGGGCAGGGGCGGGAAATCCCTATTTTGTCGGTCCTTGACGCCACTATATCGGCTTCCTACTATCCACCATAACATCACTGGTCTTACCAGTATGAACAGACGAAACTGCAACCGTTGGATCGGGAGAGCGCCGTGTCGAAATTCCTCAATTCGCTGTTTGGCCGGGTAGTCGTCGCATTGATCCTGGGGGTCGCGCTAGGCGCGTTCTTCCCGCACTTCGCCGAGTCGCTGCGGCCACTCGGCGACGGCTTCCTGAAGCTGATCAAGATGGTCATCGGCCCGATCGTGTTCTGCGTCGTGGTCAGCGGGATGGCCAATGCGGGCGACCTGAAGAAGGTCGGCCGGGTCGGCCTGAAGGCCGTCGTCTACTTCGAGGTGATGACGACGATCGCGCTCGGCATCGGCCTGGTGCTCGCGTGGTTCACGCGCCCGGGCGTCGGGATGAACATCGACCTGCGCTCGCTCGACGCCGCGTCGCTCGCGTCGTACGCGAAGAACGCCGAAAGCCTGAAGGACACGGCCGGCTACCTGATGAAGATCATCCCCGACACCGCGATCGACGCGTTCGCGAAGGGCGACATCCTGCAGATCCTCGTGTTCGCGGTGCTGTTCGGCTCCGCGCTGTCGCTGCTGGGCGACAAGGCGCAGCGCGTCAACTCGCTGATCGAGGAACTGTCGCACGTGTTCTTCCGGATCATCGGCTTCATCATCAAGCTCGCGCCACTCGGCGTGCTCGGCGCGATCGCGTTCACGACCGGCAAGTACGGCGTCGCGTCGCTCAAGCAGCTCGGCTACCTCGTCGCGGTGTTCTACGTGAGCTGCTTCGTGTTCGTCACGGTCGTGCTCGGCATCGTGATGCGCATCGCGGGCTTCTCGGTGTTCAAGCTGATTCGCTACCTGCGCGAGGAACTGTCGATCGTGCTCGGCACGGCGTCGTCGGACGCGGTGCTGCCGCAGGTGATGAGCAAGCTCGAATACATGGGCATCAAGGATTCGACGGTCGGCCTCGTGATCCCGACCGGCTATTCGTTCAACCTCGACGGCTTCTCGATCTACCTGACGCTCGCGGTGCTGTTCATCGCGCAGGCGACCAACACGCCGCTGTCGACCCATGACCTGATCGTCGTGCTGCTCGTGTCGCTCGTCACGTCGAAGGGCGCGCACGGCATCCCCGGTTCGGCGATCGTGATCCTCGCGGCGACGCTGTCGGCGATCCCCGCGATCCCGGTGCTCGGCCTCGTGCTGATCCTGCCGGTCGACTGGTTCGTCGGCATCGCCCGCGCGCTGACCAACCTGATCGGCAACTGCGTCGCGACGGTCGTCGTCGCGGTATGGGAAAACGACATCGACCGCGCCCGTGCGACGCGCGTGCTGAACCGCGAGCTGCGCTACGTGCCGGCCGACGAGGCAGGCCGCGCGGCGCCGGTGGGCGGCGACCAGGCTCACGCGCTCTGAGCGCGGCTCGGCGCGCGGGCCGGCTTCGCCCCCGGCCGTTGCGCGCGCTCGTCTTGCATGCGCCGGCGCCTCGATGCGCCGGCCTTTCACCAGAAATAACCGGAAATCAGGAGACGACATGGCAGCCCCCATTCTCGATCCGAACGCGCCCGCGTTTGCGCGGCGCTACATGAACCTTGCCGACCCGCGCCTCGGGGCGCAGGCGCTGTTCGCCAGCGACGAATTCTTCGCGCCGAAGGAGCGCATGCTGAATCCGGAGCCGGCCGTGTTCATTCCCGGCAAGTACGACGACCACGGCAAGTGGATGGACGGCTGGGAAACGCGCCGCAAGCGCACGACCGGCCACGATTTCTGCGTGGTGCGCCTCGCGCGGCCGGGCGTGATCCATGGCGTCGACCTCGATACGAGCCACTTCACCGGTAATTTTCCGCCGGCCGCGTCGATCGAGGCGTGCGCCGTCGACGGCGACACGCCGCCCGACGACGCCGCGTGGCGGACGATCGTCCCCGCGACGACGCTGCAGGGCAATTCGCACCACTACGTGAGCGTCGACGACGCGCAGCCGGTCACGCACCTGCGCGTGAACCTGTATCCGGACGGCGGGCTCGCACGGCTGCGCGTGTACGGCCAGCCGCAGCGCGACTGGCGCCACGTGCCGGCCGGCGAGCTCGTCGATCTCGCGGCGATCGAGAACGGCGGTTATCTGGTGGCCGCGAACAACCAGCACTTCGGGCCGGCATCGCAGATGCTGATGCCGGGGCGCGGCGCGAACATGGGCGACGGCTGGGAAACGCGGCGCCGCCGCGAGCCCGGCAACGACTGGGCGATCGTCGCGCTCGCGCGGCCGGGCATCATCCGGCGCGTCGAGGTCGACACGGCGTTCTTCAAGGGCAATTTCCCCGACCGCTGTTCGCTGCAGGCCGCGCACGTCGCGGGCGGCACCGACGATTCGCTCGTCACGCAGGCGATGTTCTGGGCCGAACTGCTCGGCGAGCAGAAGCTGCAGATGGATCACGTGCACACGTTCGACCAGCTCGCGGCGCTCGGCCCCGTCACGCACGTGCGCTTCAACATCTTCCCGGACGGCGGCGTGTCGCGCCTGCGTCTGTGGGGCGAGCCGGCCTGAAGGAGGGCAGCGTCATGACCGGATCCCGCATCCTGCGCGTCGAACGGCTGACCCGCGAGGCGTTCGCGCCGTTCGGCGACGTGATCGCGCTCGAAGGCGCGCGGCACTTCCCGATCAACGGCGGCACGACCGAGCGCTTCCACGATCTCGCGGCGATCGACGTGTGCGCGGACGGCGGCCGGCCGCTCGTCAGCGTGTTTCGCGCGCAGCCGCGCGCGCTGCCGGTCGCGGTCACGCTGATGGAGCGCCATCCGCACGGCAGCCAGGCATTCATCCCGCTCGCGGCCGTGTCGCGCTATGCGATCGTCGTCGCGCCGGCCGGCGACTTCCGGCCCGATGCGATGCGCGCGTTCCTGGCCGAAGGCTGGCAGGGCGTGAACTATGCGAAGGGCGTCTGGCACCATCCGCTGCTCGCGCTCGACGCGCTCAGCGATTTCGTGATCGTCGATCGCGGCGGCCCGCAGCCGAACTGCGACGAGATCCCGCTCGAGTGCGCATGGACGCTGGCATTCGAGCCGGCTTGCGCGAGCGTCGAAGGGCATTCGTAAGCAATATTGGCCGGCCCGCGCGCCCCGCGCGGCGCGGCCCGAAAAGAACAACGGCCCGGGCGGCGAGATGCCGGCCGGGCCGTGCTGCGTGCGCGACGCACGCGAATCGGCGGCTCAGTGCTTGCGGTGCGGGCAGTTCTCGGTCGTGCACGAGCCGTACATCGCGAGCGAGTGCTCCTGGAGCCGGAAGCCGCGCTCCTTCGCGATCGCCTGCTGGCGGCTTTCGATCTCGGCATCGAAGAATTCCTCGACGCGGCCGCAATCGAGGCACACGAGGTGATCGTGGTGCGAGCCCTCGTTCAGCTCGAACACGGCCTTGCCCGATTCGAAGTTGCTGCGCGTGAGCAGGCCGGCCTGCTCGAACTGCGTGAGCACGCGGTAGACGGTCGCGAGCCCGATGTCGAGCTGCTCGTTGAGCAGGTTCCGGTAGACGTCTTCGGCCGTCAGGTGGCGCACCGGGCTCTGCTGGAAGATCTCGAGAATCTTGAGGCGCGGTAGGGTGGCCTTTAGCCCGATATTCTTGAGATCCGTCGGATTGGTCATGGCTAGGCATCCCTAGAGTACAATGCAGGGCTTCAATGTTACCGGCTTTTCGCCGTTCCAGAAACACGCGCGGCCTGCACGCGGGCCAGCACGGTGAAGGAAATGATCCCAGAATCGCTTTCGCACTTTCAGAGGAGTCGCATGCGGAGTGCCATCATCGCTGCCGCCGCCGTCGTCGCGCTGGCGGGTTGTTCGTCGTACGACAGCGTGACGCAGCGCATTGCGCAGAGCATCACGCCCTATCGGATCACCGTCGTGCAGGGCAACTTCGTATCGCAGGAGAAAGCCGCGCAACTGCAGGTCGGCATGACGCGCGAGCAGGTCCGGGCATTGCTCGGCACGCCGCTGCTGGCGGACATGTTCCACGCCGACCGCTGGGATTACCTCTTCTACTTCAAGCGCGGCTCGACGTCGATCGTCCAGCAGCGCGATCTCGTCGTGACGTTCGCGGGCGATCGCCTCGCGGGCTGGACGGGCGCCGACAACCTGCCGTCCGAGCTCGACCTGCTGGCCGACATCGACGGCGACCGCGGCGGCAAGAAGGCGAAGGCGGCCGCGGCGGCGCGGAAGGCGTCGGAAGCCGCTGCCGCGAGCGCCGCGCAGGCGCAGGCGGCGGCGAGTACGCCGGTGCCGGATGTCGTCGCCAGCCCGTCCGTCGTGCCGGCCTCCGGCGCGGCGGTCGACCAGGATGCGAACGCGCAGGCCGCCCGTGCGGCGAACCGCGCGACCAACCAGGTGTCGGGACAGGGTTCGGCCGCACGCCGCTTCACGCCGTCCGCGCAGGCCTCGGGCGGCGCACCGGTGCCGGGCGGCCAGCCGCCGGGCGCCGCGCCGGCGATCCAGCCGCAGTTCCAGTTCCACCGTCCGCCGCAGCCGAACGTGTCGAACGAGGCGTCGCCGCCCGTCGGTCCGCAAGGTTCGGACAACCTGCAGAACCAGCCGCTCACCGCGCCGGCGCAGTAAGCGCGGTTGCGGAACCAGGGCGGCTCGCGCCGCCCGCCTTTAGACCTGTCGTGTAGAAAGCCATGAAGATTGCGATTGCCGGCGCATCGGGCCGAATGGGCCGGATGCTGATCGAAGCCGTTCTCAACGATGCCGACGCGCAGCTCGTCGGCGCGCTCGACCGCGCCGATTCGCCGTTCCTCGGCCAGGACGCCGGTGCGTTCCTCGGCAAGGAAACCGGGATCAAGCTGACCGACGACCTCGACGCCGTGTTCGCGCAGGCCGACTACCTGATCGATTTCACGCGCCCGGAAGGCACGATGGCCCACATCGCGGCCGCGCTGCGCCACGACGTGAAGCTCGTGATCGGCACGACCGGCTTCACCGCCGAGCAGAAGGCCGAGCTGCAGGCCGCGGCGGCCAGGATCGGCATCGTGTTCGCGGCGAACATGAGCGTCGGCGTGAACGTCACGCTGAAGCTGCTCGAATTCGCGGCGAAGCATTTCTCGCACGGCTACGACATCGAGATCATCGAGGCGCACCACCGCCACAAGGTCGATGCGCCGTCGGGCACCGCGCTGATGATGGGCGAGGCCGTCGCCGGCGCGCTCGGCCGCTCGCTCGACGAGTGCGCGGTGTACGGCCGCCACGGCGTGACGGGCGAGCGCGACCCGTCGTCGATCGGCTTCGCGGCCGTGCGCGGCGGCGACATCGTCGGCGATCATACCGTGCTGTTCGCCGGGATCGGCGAGCGCATCGAGATCACGCACAAATCGTCGAGCCGCGTGTCGTACGCGCAGGGCGCGTTGCGCGCGGTCCGCTTCCTGTCGGCGCGCGGCGCCGGCCTGTTCGACATGCAGGACGTGCTCGGCCTGCGCTGACCCACGGGGAAACTCCGATGGCGATACCCACCGGCGTTGTCCACTACCTCGAAAGCGGCGATGCGATCACGCATGCGGTCGCCTATGTGCTGCTGGCGATGTCCGTCGCCAGCTGGTGCTTCCTTTTCATGAAAGCCTGGCTCCTGGTCCGCGCGAAGCGCCAGGGGCCGCGCGCGCTCGCCGCGTTCTGGCGCGCGCCGTCGCTCGACGCGGGCATTGCCGCGCTCGCCGGCGCGGATCGCGAGCGCGTGTTCGTGCCGCTCGCCGAAGCCGCGCGCGACGCGGCCGACGACCATGACCCGGCCATGCTGGCCGCGCGCGTGGAGCGCGGCGAACGCGTGCTGCGCGCGCTGCGCCACGCGATGCTGCGCTCGCAGCGGCGTCTCGAATTCGGCCAGGTGCTGCTCGCGTCGATCGGCAGCACCGCGCCGTTCGTCGGGCTGCTGGGCACCGTGTGGGGCATCTACCACGCGCTCGGCAGCATCGCCGCGAGCGGGCAGGCGCAGATCGAGAACGTCGCGGGGCCGGTCGGCGAGGCGCTGATCATGACCGCGTTCGGGCTCGTCGTCGCGATTCCCGCGGTGCTGGCCTACAACATCCTCGGGCGGCTCGTCCGGCAGCTCGCCGAGGAACTCGACGGTTTCGCGCGCGACCTGCACGTGTTCGTGTGCGCGGCGGGCGCCTGACCGACGGGCGCGGGAGGAACGACCATGGCATTCGGCGGGCTCGAGCACCACAAGACGTCCGCGCCGATGGCGGAGATCAACATGACGCCGCTGATCGACGTGATGCTCGTGCTGCTCGTCATCTTCATCATCACCGCGCCGCTGATGACGCACGCGATCCGGCTCGACCTGCCGAAGGTCGCGGCCAGCGTCGCGCGCGACACGCCGTTATCCGTCACCTTGTCGATCGACGACGCCGGCAAGCTGTACTGGGACGACGCGCCCGTCGCGCTCGACGCGCTGCCCGCGCGCTTCCGGGCCGCCGCCGCGGGCGCCGCGCCGCCCGAGCTGCGGCTGCGCGCGTCGCGCGCGACGCGCTACGACGTGATCGCGCAGGTGATGGGCGCCGCGCAGGCCGCGGGCCTCACGCGGATCGGTTTCGTGACCGACGTGCCGCCGCAGGCGGGCGCCGCCGCGCCGGCCGCCGCCCCGGCGAAACCCTGACGCGCCCCGGTTGCGGGCCCCGGCCCGCGAGACCGGCCGTGCGGGCCGGCGCGGGCGGTATAATCGTCGTTTTTCCCGGTCCGGCAACAGCCCGCCTGTTCCCGCGCCGGGCATGCACGCCTTTCGATCCACTTCTGCGCGCGAGCCGTCGCGCCGCTTAAAGCCTAGCCCGAACCACACCATGCACGAAAGATACGTACCCGCCGACGTCGAAGCCGCCGCCCAGGGCGACTGGCGCGCAGCCGATGCCTACAAGACGCAGGAAGATTCGCAGAAGCCGAAGTTCTACTGCGTGTCGATGCTGCCGTACCCGTCCGGCAAGCTGCACATGGGTCACGTGCGCAACTACACGATCAACGACGTGATGTACCGCTATCTGCGGATGAACGGCTACAACACGCTGATGCCGATGGGCTGGGACGCGTTCGGGATGCCGGCCGAGAACGCCGCGATGGCGAACGGCGTGCCGCCCGCGAAGTGGACCTACGACAACATCGACTACATGAAGGGCCAGATGCAGTCGATGGGCCTCGCGATCGACTGGTCGCGCGAGATCGCGACGTGCAAGCCCGACTACTACAAGTGGAACCAGTGGCTGTTCCTGAAGATGCTCGAGAAGGGCATCGCGTACAAGAAGACGGGCACCGTGAACTGGGACCCGGTCGACCAGACCGTGCTCGCGAACGAGCAGGTGATCGACGGGCGCGGCTGGCGCTCGGGCGCGCTCGTCGAGAAGCGCGAGATCCCGATGTACTACCTGCGCATCACGCAGTACGCCGATGAACTGCTGAACGACCTCGACGGCCTCGGCTGGCCCGAGCGCGTGAAGATCATGCAGCAGAACTGGATCGGCAAGAGCTTCGGCGTGAACTTCGGCTTCCCGTACGAACTCGACGGCGAGCAGAAGCTGCTGCGCGTGTTCACGACGCGCGCCGACACGATCATGGGCGTCACGTTCTGCGCGATCGCGGCCGAGCACCCGCTCGCCACGCGTCTGGCGCAGGACAAGCCGGAACTGCTCGCGTTCATCGACGAATGCAAGCGCGGCGGCGTCGCCGAAGCCGACGTCGCGACGATGGAAAAGAAGGGCGTTGCGACGGGTTTCTCGGTCAAGCACCCGCTGACCGGCGAGCCGGTCGAGGTGTGGATCGGCAACTACGTGCTGATGAGCTATGGCGAAGGCGCGGTGATGGGCGTGCCGGGCCACGACGAGCGCGACTTCGCGTTCGCGAAGAAGTACGACCTGCCGATCAAGCAGGTGATCTCGGCCGAAGGCCAGACGTACTCGCTCGACGCATGGCAGGAGTGGTACGGCGACAAGGAAACCGCGGTCTGCGTGAACAGCGGCAAGTACGACGGCCTGCGCTACGCGGAAGCGGTCGACGCGGTCGCGGCCGACCTGAACGCCGGCGGCTTCGGCGACAAGCAGGTCACGTGGCGCCTGCGCGACTGGGGCGTATCGCGCCAGCGCTACTGGGGCACGCCGATCCCGATCATCCACTGCCCGTCGTGCGGCGACGTGCCGGTGCCGGAACAGGACCTGCCGGTCGTGCTGCCGGAAGACCTCGTGCCGGACGGCTCGGGCAACCCGCTCGCGAAGTCGGAAGCGTTCCTGAACTGTTCGTGCCCGAAGTGCGGCGCGGCCGCGAAGCGCGAAACCGACACGATGGACACGTTCGTCGATTCGTCGTGGTACTTCTCGCGCTACACGGCGCCGGACGCCGACACGATGGTCGACGCACGCACCGATTACTGGATGCCGATGGACCAATACATCGGCGGCATCGAGCACGCGATCCTGCACCTGCTGTATTCGCGCTTCTGGACCAAGGTGATGCGCGACCTCGGCCTCGTGAAGTTCGGCGAGCCGGCGAAGAACCTGCTCACGCAGGGGATGGTGCTGAACGAGACGTTCTACCGCGAGGACGCTTCGGGCAAGAAGACCTGGTACAACCCGGCCGACGTGACGGTCACGCACGACGACAAGGGCCGCCCGGTCGGCGCGACGCTGAACACGGACGGCCAGCCGGTCGTGCTCGGCGGCATCGAGAAGATGTCGAAGTCGAAGAACAACGGCGTCGATCCGCAGGTGCTGATCGACCTGTACGGCGCCGACACCGCGCGCCTGTTCACGATGTTCGCCGCACCGCCCGAGCAGCAGCTCGAATGGTCGGGCGCGGGCGTCGAAGGCGCGAGCCGCTTCCTGCGCCGCGTGTGGAGCTTCGGCTACGGCAACCGCGAGGCGCTCGCCGCGCGCGCGGGCTTCGATGCAGCCGCGCTCGGCGAAGCCGACAAGGCGCTGCGCCGCGAGATCTACAGCGTGCTGAAGCAGGCCGATTTCGACTACCAGCGCCTGCAGTACAACACGGTCGTGTCGGCCGCGATGAAGATGCTGAACGCGATCGACGGCGCGAAGGGCGCGACGCCCGGCGTGCTGCGCGAAGCGTACGGCGTGCTGCTGCGCGTGTTGTACCCGGTCGTGCCGCACGTCACGTTCGAGCTGTGGAAGGCACTCGGCTACGCGGACGAATTCGGCCCGCTGCTCGACGCGCCGTGGCCGAAGGTCGACGAGGCCGCGCTCGAGCAGGCCGAGATCGAACTCGTGCTGCAGGTGAACGGCAAGGTGCGCGGCGCGCTGAAGGTGGCGAAGGACGCGAGCCGCGAGGCGATCGAAGCCGCGGCGGTGGCCGACGAAGCATTCGCGAAGTTCAGCGACGGCAAGCCGGCGAAGAAGATCGTCGTCGTGCCGGGCCGCCTCGTGAACATCGTCGTCTGACGGCCGCCGGCCGTCGGACGTACCCAGAAGGAGCGAAGGTGATCCGCAGATCGTTTTTGATGCTCGTCGGCAGCGCGGTCGCGCTGTCGGCATGCGGCTTCCAGTTGCGCGGCCAGCAGGACTACGCGTTCAAGCACCTGCTGGTGGCCGGTGCGCCGGCGCCCGTCGAGGCGCGTCTCACGCGCCTCGTCGAGGCCGGCAGCGACACGAAGATCGTCAAGTCGGCGGACGACGCCGACGCCGTGCTGCGCATGTGGGAGTCGCGTGGGCAGAACACGCTGACGCTCAACAAGTTCGGCTCGGCGCAGGAATACGCGCTGTTCTATACGCTGAACTACACGCTGACGAGCAAGGACGGCACCGTGCTGATCCCGCCGAGCGCGATCGCGCTGAACCGCGCGATGACGTACAGCGACCAGTACACGAACGCGAAGGCGCAGGAAGCCGACATCCTGTACGGCGACATGCAGAACGACGCGGTCGACCAGCTGATGCGACGTCTCGCGATCGTCCATTCGCTGACGCCGGCGCCGGAGGACGTGGTGCCGGGTGTCGCGCCGCGCGCGCCGCTGCCGCCGCCGCCGCTCTGATCGACGGCGCACGTAGCGATGCAATTGCGACTTGATGCGCTGGAGCCGCACCTCGCGAAGGGGTTGGCCGGGCTCTATACCGTCTACGGCGACGAGCCGCTGCTCGCGCAGGAAGCGTGCGACCGCATTCGTGCGGCCGCACGCGCGGCCGGCTTCACCGAGCGTTCGGTGCATACGGTCGAGCGCGGCTTCGACTGGAGCGTGCTGCTCGGCGCGACCCAGGCGATGTCGCTGTTCGGCGAGCGCCAGCTGATCGAGCTGCGCATCCCGTCGGGCAAGCCCGGCAAGGAAGGCGCCGATGCGCTGAAGACGCTCGCGGCCGCGCCCAATCCCGACGCGCTGATGCTCGTCACGTTGCCGCGTCTCGATGCGGCCACGCAGAAATCCGCGTGGTTTACCGCGCTGCAGAACGGCGGCGTCGCGCTGAAGATCGATCCGGTCGATCGCGCGCAACTGCCGAACTGGATCGGCCAGCGTCTCGCGATGCAGGGCCAGCGGGCCGCGCCCGGCGACGACGGGCGGCGCGCGCTGCAGTTCATTGCCGAGCGCGTCGAAGGCAACCTGCTCGCCGCGCACCAGGAAATCCAGAAGCTCGGGCTGCTGTATCCGCAAGGGACGCTGTCGTTCGAGCAGGTGCACGACGCGGTGCTGAACGTCGCGCGCTACGACGTCTTCAAGCTGAACGAAGCGATGCTCGCCGGCGACGCCGCGCGGCTCGCACGGATGATCGACGGGCTGAAGGGCGAGGGCGAGGCGATCGTGCTCGTGATGTGGGCCGTCGTCGAGGAACTGCGCACGCTGCTGCGGATCAAGCGCGGCGCGACGGCCGGCAAGCCGCTGGCGACGCTGCTGCGCGAGAACCGCGTATGGGGGCCGCGCGAGCGGCTGATCGGCCCCGCGCTGAACCGCGTGTCGGAAGGCGTGCTCGAGAAGGCGCTCGCGTTCGCCGCGAAGCTCGACCGGCAGGTCAAGGGGCTCACGGCCGTCGTGCCGGGCCGCCGCACGCAGGACGAGCCGCCGCCCGATCCGTGGGACGGGCTGTTCCAGCTCGCGATGACGGTCGCGGGCGCGCGCGGCGAACGACCGCCGACCGCGGGTCGCGTGCGACGCTAGGTCCCGTCCGGGCCGTCAGCGCGCACGGCGCAACCCGCTTACAATATTTCGATTGCCGGCGCGGCGTGTCTGCCGCGGCCTGGCGCGGATGGCCGCCCCGGATGGCCGTCCGCGCGCTCCCCCACGAATTCATGCCGCTCCGCGCGGCTCGCTTCTCGAGTCACACGATGGATATCGATCAGTACATGACCGACCTGGGCCGTCGCGCCCGGCACGCTTCCCGCGCGATGGCGCGCGCCAGCACGGCCGCGAAGAACGCGGCGCTCGACGCGATGGCCCGCGCGATCGAACGCGACGCGCAGGTGCTGAAGGACGCGAATGCGCGCGACGTCGCCCGCGCCCGTGAAAAGGGGCTCGATGCAGCGTTCGTCGACCGCCTGACGCTGTCGGACAAGGCGCTGAAAACGATGGTCGAAGGGCTGCGCCAGGTCGCGTCGCTCGCCGATCCGATCGGCGAGATCGGCAACCTCAAGTATCGCCCGAGCGGGATCCAGGTCGGCCAGATGCGCGTGCCGCTCGGCGTGATCGGCATCATCTACGAATCGCGCCCGAACGTGACGATCGACGCGGCCGCGCTGTGCCTGAAGTCGGGCAACGCGACGATCCTGCGCGGCGGCTCCGAAGCGCTCGAATCGAACGCGGCGCTCGCGAAGCTGATCGGTGAAGGGCTCGAGGCGGCCGGCCTGCCGCAGGACGCGGTGCAGGTCGTCGCGACGGCCGATCGCGCGGCGGTCGGCAAGCTGATCACGATGACCGAATACGTCGACGTGATCGTGCCGCGCGGCGGCAAGAGCCTGATCGAGCGCCTGATCAACGAGGCGCGCGTGCCGATGATCAAGCACCTCGACGGCATCTGCCACGTGTACGTCGACGATCGCGCCGATCTCGCCAAGGCGCTGACCGTCTGCGACAACGCGAAGACGCACCGCTACGGCACCTGCAACACGATGGAGACGCTGCTCGTGTCGGGCGGCATCGCGGCTGCGCTGCTGCCGCCGCTCGGCAAGCTGTATCGCGACAAGCAGGTCGAGCTGCGCGTCGATGCGGCCGCGCGCGCGGTGCTCGCCGATGCGGGCGTCGGTCCGCTCGTCGACGCGACCGAAGAAGACTGGCATACCGAATATCTCGCGCCGGTGCTCGCGATCAAGGTCGTCGACGGCCTCGACGCCGCGATCGAGCACATCAACCACTACGGCTCGCATCACACCGATGCGATCGTTACCGAGGATCACGACCGCGCGATGCGTTTCCTGCGCGAGGTCGATTCCGCGAGCGTGATGGTCAACGCGTCGACCCGCTTCGCGGACGGCTTCGAGTTCGGCCTCGGCGCGGAAATCGGCATCTCGAACGACAAGCTGCACGCACGCGGCCCCGTCGGCCTGGAAGGGCTGACGTCGCTGAAGTACGTCGTGCTCGGACACGGCGAAGGCCGCCAGTAACCCGCGAGGCGCACCACCAATGGCAATGCTCTGGGTCAAGACGTTCCATATCGTTCTGATCGCCGCGTGGTTCGCGGGGCTCTTCTACCTGCCGCGCATCTACGTGAACCTGGCCATGGAGACCGATCCGGCCGCGGTACGCCGCCTGCTGCTGATGGCGCGCAAGCTGTTCCGCTTCATGACGATGATCGCGGTGCCGGCGCTGGCCTGCGGGCTGTGGCTGTGGCTCGTGATCGGCATCGGGCAGGGGCAGGGCTGGATCCATGCGAAGGTGACGGTCGTGCTGCTGCTCGTGATCTACCACGCGTACTGCGGGCACTTGTTGAAAGTGTTCGAGCGCGGCGAGAACAAGCGTACCGACAAGTGGTATCGCGTGTTCAACGAACTGCCGGTGCTCGGCATGCTTGCCGCGGTCGCACTGGTCGTGATCAAGCCGTTCTGAGCGGCGCGGCCGGCGCGGCCGGCGCGGTGGCCGGTGCGGACCCCTGCGCGACGGCGCCCCTCGGGGCGCCGTTTGTCGTTGACGTGCGTGTTACGTGCCGGCTGATGCGCCGGTCATGCGCCGGCCGACCGCCACGCGCCGTCAATCCTTCGTGCCGTCGTCGATCCGGCGCCGCGTAATCGCTTCCTTCGCGCGGCCGACCCGTTCCATCAGCGCGGGGCCGCGCGACAGCGCCACGCCGACCGCGAGGATGTCGCCGATCGCGAGGTGCGACATCCGCGACGTCATCGGCGAGAACACGTCCGTTTCCTCGGCAACGTTCGACGCGAGGCTCACGGTCGCGAGCTTCGCGAGCGGCGAATGGCTCTGCGTGATCGCGACGACCTTCGCGCCGCACGCGAGCGCGGAGCGCGCGGCGTCGACGATGTCGCGCGTGCGGCCGGTGTTCGAGATCGCGACGACGACGTCGTGCGGCCCGAGCAGCGCGGACGACATCGAGAACGTGTGCGGATCCGAGTACGCGACGCTCGGCACGCCGAGCCGGAAGAACTTGTGCTGGATGTCCTGCGCGGCGATGCCCGAGCCGCCGGCGCCGTAGAACTCGATCCGCGACGCGTTCGACAGCAGCGCGATCGCCTCGGCGACGCTGCCGGCGGACAGGCTGTTGCGTACTTCGATCAGCGCGCCGATCGTGCGGTCGAACACCTTGCCGATGATGCCGGGCGCCGGTTCGTCGGGCTCGACGTCGCGATAGACCGACGACACGCCCGGCGCGACGCTCTGTGCGAGCCGGATCTTGAATTCGCGAAAGCCGCTGCAGCCGAGCGCCTGGCAGAAGCGGGCGATGGTCGGCTGGCTGACGCCCGCGCGCGTCGACAGCTCGGTCATCGCGAGGTCGAGCACCTCGCGCGGCGCGGCGAGGATGTAGTCGGCGAGCTTGCGCTCGGACGGGCGCAACTCGGCGCGGATCGCTTCAATGCGAGGCAGCATGGGGCGGTACGTGAAAATCGGGTTCGGATGAGCGAGTGTATCGCAATCGAATTGTAGAAAATCTACATGAAATTACTAGCGTCATTGTGGTGCTTTTGATGGGGTGACGGCAGGTGAAATTAGGGTTTTCACTAGTTTAAGCCTTGCTGGTGGCGGGAATAAAGGTTGCGCGGCTGTCGATCCGCATTGCGTGCTTGTAGTTTTTCTACTAGACTGGCTTCGTTCGGTCGACGCACTCGACCGTCCCCACGATTCCAACCGCCGGTGTCGGTCGGCATACAGGAGCGCCCAGCATGACGTCGCTGCACCCCACCCTGGCGAAGGTCACCGAACGCGTGATCGCCCGCAGCCAATCGACCCGTTCCGCCTATCTGCAGCGCATCGACGGCGCGCAGGGCAAGTTCCCGGCACGCGGCGCGCTGTCGTGCGCGAACCTCGCGCACGGCTTCGCGGGCCTCGAAGGCAACGACAAGTTCTCGATCAAGGCGATTCGCGAGCCGAACATCGGCATCGTGTCCTCGTACAACGAGATGCTGTCCGCGCATGCGCCGTACAAGGATTTCCCCGAGATCATCAAGGCGGCCGCGCGCGAGAACGGCGGGGTCGCGCAGTTCGCCGGCGGCGTGCCGGCGATGTGCGACGGCGTCACGCAGGGCAACCCGGGGATGGAGCTGTCGCTGTTCTCGCGCGAAGCGATCGCGATGGGCACGGCGATCGCGCTCACGCACAACATGTTCGACGCGGCGCTGTGCCTGGGCATCTGCGACAAGATCGTGCCGGGCCTCCTGATCGGCGCGCTGCAGTTCGGCCACCTGCCGACGATCTTCGTGCCGGCCGGCCCGATGACGAGCGGCCTGTCGAACGACGACAAGGCGAAGATCCGCCAGCAGTTCGCGACCGGCCAGGTCGGCCGCGACGCGCTGCTCGAAGCCGAATCGGCCGCGTATCACGGCCACGGCACCTGCACGTTCTACGGCACGGCGAACAGCAACCAGATGCTGATGGAGCTGATGGGCCTGCACCTGCCGGGCTCGGCCTTCGTTCATCCGCACACGCCGCTGCGCACCGCGCTGACGGCCGAGGCCGCGCGCCGCGTGCTCGACCTGACCGTCGAGCGCGGCCATTACACGCCGATCGGCCATGTGATCGACGAGAAGGCGATCGTCAACGGCATCGTCGCGCTGCTCGCGACGGGCGGCTCGACCAACCACACGCTGCACCTCGTCGCGATCGCGCGCGCGGCCGGCATCCTGATCGACTGGAACGACTTCGACGAACTGTCGGCCGTCGTGCCGCTGCTCGCGAAGATCTACCCGAACGGCAAGGCCGACGTGAACCACTTCCACGCGGCGGGCGGCGTCGCGTTCCTGGTGCGCAACCTGCTCGAAGGCGGCCTGCTGCACGAGGACGTGACGACGGTCGCCGGCAAGGGACTGTCGCACTACACGAAGGAGCCGAAGCTGATTGACGGCAAGCTGACGTGGGTCGACGGCGCGGCCGAGAGCCACGACACGAAGGTGCTGCGCGGCATCCGCGACCCGTTCCAGCCGGACGGCGGTCTGCGCCTGATGCAGGGCCGGCTCGGCCGCGGCGTGATCAAGATTTCGGCGGTCGCGCCCGAGCACCGCAAGGTGACGGCGCCCGCGATCGTGTTCGATTCGCAGGAAGCCGTGCAGGAAGCGTTCGATCGCGGCGAGCTGAAGCGCGATTTCGTCGCGGTCGTGCGCTTCCAGGGCGCGCGCGCGAACGGGATGCCCGAGCTGCACCGTTTGACGCCGCTGCTCGGCGTGCTGCAGGATCAGGGCTTCCACGTCGCGCTGGTGACCGACGGCCGCATGTCGGGCGCGTCGGGCAAGGTGCCGGCCGTGATCCACGTGTCGCCGGAAGCGCTGCTGGCCGGCCCGCTGGGCAAGGTGAAGACGGGCGATACGCTGGTGATCGACGCGGAAGCCGGCGTGCTCGACATCGAGATCGACGACGCGGAGTGGCATGCGCGCCCGGTCGCGCAGCCGCTGCACCAGGCCGAGAACGAGGTCGGCTTCGGGCGTGAACTGTTCGGCGTGTTCCGCGCGGCCGCGGCGCCGGCCGAGCAGGGCGCATCGGTTTTCGGGACGTTGGTCGGCGAAACGGCCGCCCACGTCGCCGCATGAATTTCAAGGAGCCAATTCAATGAAGACGATTGCTGAAATCGTGAAGCTGGGCCCGGTCATTCCGGTGCTCGCATTCGACTCGGTCGAGCAGGGCGAACACGTGTCGCGCGCGCTGCACGCAGGCGGCGTGAAGGTACTCGAGATCACGCTGCGCACGCCGGCCGGCCTGGAGGCGATCCAGCGCGCGAGCCAGCTCGCGGACGACATCGTCGTCGGCGTCGGCACGATCACGAAACCCGAGCACTGCGCGCAGGCGAAGCGCGCCGGCGCGAAGTTCGGCGTGTCGCCGGGCCTGACGAAGGACCTGCACCTCGCGTCGCTCGACGCGGGCCTGCCGCTGCTGCCGGGCGTGATGACGCCGAGCGACATCATCCAGGCGCTTGAATTCGGCTACGAGATCGTGAAGTTCTTCCCCGCGCAGCAGGCAGGCGGCGTGCCGATGCTGCAGGCGTTCCACGGCCCGTTCCCGGCGCTGAAGTTCTGCCCGACCGGCGGCATCACGGTCGACACCGCGCCGAATTTCCTGAAACTGCCGAACGTCGTGTGCGTCGGCGGCTCGTGGCTCACGCCGAAGGCCGCGCTTGCCGCGCAGGACTGGGCCGAAGTCACGCGCCTCGCGCAAGCCGCGAGCCAGCTGCCGCGCTAATGCTTGTATGAAATGAAGAAAGAACCCTCGGAAGCGAGCGCTTAGTGCTTGTTTTACCGAGGGTTTTTGCTGATGGAACCGGTTCTATCCGCAGGCCGTAAAGATAAGTAAAATTCAGCGTCCTGACGGGGTGGGTACCCCCCGTGTTTCGGAGACCTGCATAGCCGGGCATACTCGCAACAGCTCGCCCGGTTCGAACAATTCTAGGAGGAGTGCCACATGGGGGCTGTCCAAGGCAGCATGCTGCTCGTATTCACGCTGATCGCGATTGCCGCGCTGATCCTGATGATCGCGCGCTACAAGATCTACCCGTTCCTGGTGCTGATCATCGTTTCGCTCGGCCTTGGTCTCGTCGTCGGCATGCCGATGGACAAGATCGTCAAGTCGTTCGAGACGGGCACCGGCGGCACGCTCGGTCACATTGCGATCGTCGTCGGCCTCGGCACGATGCTCGGCAAGATGATGGCCGAATCGGGCGGCGCCGAACGGATCGCGACCACGCTGATCGACTGGTTCGGTGAAAAGAACATCCACTGGGCGATGATGTTCGTCGCGATCATCGTCGGCCTGCCGGTGTTCTTCGAAGTCGGCTTCGTGCTGCTGATCCCGATCGCGTTCAACGTCGCGAAGCGCACCGGCAAGTCGCTGCTCGTCGTCGGCCTGCCGATGGTGGCCGGCCTGTCGGTCGTGCACGGGCTGATCCCGCCGCACCCGGCCGCGCTGCTGGCTGTCCAGCAATACGGCGCCGATATCGGCAAGACGATCGCGTTCGGCCTGCTCGTCGGCGTGCCGACCGCGATCATCGCGGGCCCGCTGTTCGCGCTGACGATCTCGAAGTTCGTGAAGCTGCCGGACAACAACCCGCTCGCGTCGCAATTCGTCGATTCGCGCACGGACGGCCGCACGCGCGAACTGCCGAGCTTCGGCATCACGCTGTTCACGATCCTGCTGCCCGTCGTGCTGATGCTCGTCGGCAGCTGGGCCGACCTGCTGTTCACGCCGAAGTCGCTGCCGAACAACCTGCTGCGCTTCGCCGGCAACTCGGACGTCGCGCTGCTGATCGCCGTGCTCGTGAGCTTCTTCACGTTCGGCAAGCTGCAGGGCTTCAACCGCGACCAGATCCAGAAGTTCTGCAGCGAGTGTCTGGCGCCGATCGCCGGGATCACGCTGATCGTCGGCGCGGGTGGCGGCTTCGGCGGTGTCCTGCGCGACAGCGGGATCTCGCAGCAGATCGTCGAGACCGCGAAGCACGCGCATCTGTCGCCGCTGCTGCTCGGCTGGTTCGTCGCGGCGCTGATGCGTCTCGCGACCGGCTCGGCGACGGTCGCGATGACGACGGCCTGCGGCATCGTCGCGCCGATCGCGGCGGCGGCCGGCACGACGGTCAGCCCGGAGCTGCTGGTGCTGGCCACCGGTTCGGGCTCGCTGATCTTCTCGCACGTGAACGATGGCGGCTTCTGGCTGATCAAGGAATACTTCGGGATGACGGTCGGTCAGACGTTCAAGACCTGGTCGTTGCTCGAAACCATCATTTCAGTGCTTGGTCTGGGCTTCACGCTGCTGCTGAGCATGGTTTTGTAACAAGGGGTAGTCAATGATTCTGATCGCAATGGGCGTATCGGGCGCAGGCAAGTCGCTGATCGGCGAAATGCTGGCGGAACGCCTGTCGTGCAGCTATACCGACGGCGACGCGTTTCACAGCGCGGCGAACAAGGAAAAGATGCATAACGGCATTCCGCTGACCGACGACGACCGCTGGCCGTGGCTGCGCACGATCCGCGCGGCCATCGAGGAAAAGCAGCGTGCCGGCGAAACGGCCGTGTTCACGTGCTCGTCGCTGAAGCGGTCGTACCGCGACGTGCTGCGCGGCACCGACACCGATGTGCGGTTCGTGTATCTGAAGGGGTCGTTCGAGGTGTTGCAGGAGCGCCTGAAGAGCCGCACCGGCCATTTCTTCGATCCGTCGCTGCTGAAGAGCCAGCTCGATACGCTCGAGGAGCCGGGCCCGGACGAAGCGATCGAGGTCAGCATCGAGCTGACGCCCGAACGGATCGTCGATCAGGTCATGCTGAAGATCGGTACCGCGCAGCAGCATTGAGCGCGGTTCGCGGCAATCGTCACGCAAAAGGCGCCCTTCGGGGCGCCTTTTGCGTTGGCGCGAAGCCGGCCGGTCAGGCCGCGTGCGCGCGCCGCGCGATGCCGTCGAGCAGCACGTCGAGCATCGTGTCGTGCACGACGGCCGGGTCCAGCTGCGCATAGAGCGGGGCGGCCGACCTGACGAGCGGATGCTCGGCGTCGGACAGCGCGTTCATCTCCGCGAGTTCGACGTCGTTGGCCGCACGCGTGAGGCCGCCGGCTTCGGCGGCAGCGAGCCCGATCACGCTCGCGTACCAGCCGACACACACCGCCGGCAGCGCCGCGCGCGGGATGCCGGCGTCGGTCAGCGCGCGATGCACGGCCTCGATGTGTGCGAGGTCGGCCGGCCCCGTGCTCATGTGCCGCTGCAGCAGCGCGAACGCGGCAGGGTAGCGCAGCGCGAGCGCGCGGTACTGGCGCGCGAGGTCGCGCAGCCGCTCGCGCCACGGCAGCGACAGGTCGACCGGCACGAGCGAGCGCGACAGCGCGTTCGCGATCGCGCGGTTCAGGCCTTCCTTCGACTTGAAGTGATACAGCACGCTCATCGGGTCGCAGCCGACCGACTGCGCGAGCTTGCGCACGCTGAATGCGGCTTCTCCGACGTCTTCGAGCAGCGCGAGGGCGGCCGCGACGATCGCGTCCTTGTCGAGGCCGCGCGGGCCTTGGGCGGGTTTGTCCTTCATCGAGGCGGGCGGGCACGCCGGTGTGGGACCGGCCGTAAACTTGACGAAAGCTTATTCTACACTGTAGAATTATTTCTGCGGTGTAGAAATTGGGTGTCCCGGCACCTTTCAAGACGTGCTTTCGCACAGTCCGGGATCCAGGCGGCACGAGCGTGCCCGCCGTCAACACGGGCCATCGCGCCCCCTCTTCTCGTTGACACCCATGTGGAACCGGCTGCCCCACCCGCGAAGCCAGAAGGCTATTCGACAGGCGGCCCAAGACCATGCAAGTGCAATCATGACGTCCAACCACCAACGACCCCTGATCCAGGGCGAATCGCGTTTCGAGCAAACGCAACTGAACATCGAAAAAGACAACTGGAACTGGTGCGACCCGGCTCGCTACGACGGCGAGCGCCCGGCCAACTGGTATGAGGCGTCGCTGTCGCGTCATGCGAACGGCGCGCCGCTCACGCACGATGCGGTGTGCGACGTGCTCGTGATCGGCGCGGGGCTGCTCGGCGCATCGGCCGCGCTGCATCTCGCGGAAGCGGGCGTCGACACGATCCTCGTCGACAAGCACCACGTCGGTTCGGCCGCGTCCGGCCGCAACGGCGGCCAGCTGACGCCCGGCCTCGCGCGCTGGGAGGCGGCCGACATGATCGACCATCTGTCGCACGACGACGCGAAGCGGCTGTGGCGCTTCGCGTCGGCCGAGTCGATGGACCTGATCGATGCGATCGGCGCGCGCTACGCGCTCGACCTCGACCGCAAGCGCGGCCACGTCACGGCGGCCGTTCACCCGGGCCACATGAGCGCGCTGCTCGACGGCGCGGATGCGCGCCGTCATCTCGGCGACGCGGGCGTGACGCTCGTCGGCCGCCATCAGCTGCACGACGAATACGTCCGCTCGGGGCTGTATCACGGCGCGGCGATCGATGCGATCGGCGGCCAGATCCATCCGCTCGCGCTGGTGCGCGGCCTCGTGCACGGCTTCCGGCTGAACGGCGGCGCGCTGTTCGAGGGCACCGAGGTGCTCGAACTCGACGAGACGCCCGCGGGCGTCGTCGCGACGACGCCGGGCGGCACGATCACCGCGCGCAAGGGCGTCGTGCTCGCGCTGCACAACACGACGTTCCGGCTGCTGGACGACGGCGCGGCAACCACGGTGCCGTTCTTTACCTACGTGAGCGTGACGGCGCCGCTCGACGTCGATGTCGCGACGCTGATGCCGGCCGGCATGCCCGTGTACGACACGCAGTTCCAGATCGACTACTACCGGCCGGTGCGCGGCAACCGCCTGCTGTTCGGCGGGCAGGGCACCGGCACCTGCTGGGCGCAGCCCGACGTCAACGCGTATCTGCTGACGCGGCTGAACACGGTGTTTCCGCAGACCGACGGCCGCATCGCGCTCGACTACTGCTGGAGCGGCGTCAGCGACTTCACGCTGAACGGCGCCACCGACAGCCGCAAGACCGACGCCCGCGTGCCGATGTACATGGTGCAGGGCTGGAGCGGCCACGGCGTCGCGCAGACGGTGCGGATCGGCAAGGCGATCTGCGACGATTTCGTCGGCCGCAACGACGATTTCTCGATGCTCACGGGCATCGATCACCGCGCGATTCCGCTTGGCCGGCAGTTGTCGCCGATCGCGATTCCCGCCGCGAAGGCCGCGATGAGCGTGATGAGCGCGCTGAACCCGGGGCGGATGATCTCGTTCTGATGGTCCGGTGTTCAGGCTGCCGCGCGCCGTCAATGAAAAAGCCCGATGCGAATCGCTCGCATCGGGCTTTTTTTCGTCCGGGGACGGCGGTGCTTATGCGATCCGCTTCGCGAGTTCGACGGCCTTGCCGATGTACGACGCGGGCGTCATCGCAAGCAGCAGATCCTTCGCGTCCTGCGGGATCGCGAGCGTGCCGACGAATTCCTGCAGCGCCTCGCGCGTGATGCCCTTGCCGCGCGTCAGTTCCTTCAGCTGCTCGTACGGGTTCTCGATGCCGTAGCGGCGCATTACCGTCTGCACCGGCTCGGCCAGCACTTCCCAGCAGTTGTCGAGATCTTCGTTCAGGCGCTGCGGGTTCACCTCGAGCTTGTCGAGGCCGCGGATCAGCGAGTCGTACGCGAGCAGCGAGTAGCCGAGCGCGACGCCCATGTTGCGCAGCACCGTCGAGTCGGTCAGGTCGCGCTGCCAGCGCGACACCGGCAGCTTGTCGGCGAGGTGGCGCAGCGTCGCGTTCGCGAGGCCGAGGTTGCCTTCCGAGTTCTCGAAGTCGATCGGGTTGACCTTGTGCGGCATCGTCGACGAGCCGATCTCGCCGGCCTTCGTCTTCTGCTTGAAGTAGCCGACCGAGATGTAGCCCCACACGTCGCGGTCGAGGTCGAGCAGGATCGTGTTCGCGCGCGCGACGGCGTCGAACAGCTCGGCCATGTAGTCGTGCGGCTCGATCTGGATCGTATACGGGTTGAACGTGAGCTTCAGGCGGTTCTCGATCACGTCGCGCGAGAACGCTTCCCAGTCGAATGCCGGATACGCGGACAGGTGCGCGTTGAAGTTGCCGACCGCGCCGTTCATCTTGCCGAGGATCTCGACCTTCTCGATGCGGGTGATCGCACGGGCGAGACGCGCGGCGACGTTCGCGAGTTCCTTGCCGAGCGTCGTCGGGCTGGCCGGCTGGCCGTGCGTGCGCGACAGCATCGGCTGCTCGGCGTGCGCGTGCGCGAGGGCGACGAGGCGCTGGTAGACCGTGCGCAGCGCCGGCAGGATCACGTGTTCGCGCGCGCCGGCGAGCATCATGCCGTGCGACGTGTTGTTGATGTCCTCGGACGTGCACGCGAAGTGGATGAATTCGCTGGCCTGCTCGAGTTCGGCCTGGCCCTTCACCGATTCCTTCAGCCAGTATTCGACGGCCTTCACGTCATGGTTCGTCACGCGCTCGATTTCCTTGATGCGGGCGGCGTCGTGCGCGGTGAAGCGCTCGGCGAGCTGCAGCAGGAACTGCTCGGACGCATCGGAGAAGCGCGGGATTTCCGCGAAGCCGGCGCGCGACAGCGCGATCAGCCAGTGCACCTCGACGGTGACGCGGTGGCGCATGAAGGCGGCTTCGGAGAGCCAGTCGCGCAGCGCTTCGGTCTTGCTGGCGTAGCGGCCGTCGATGGGCGAGAGCGCGGTGAGGGCGAAAAGCGTATCGGGACGAGTGTCGGACATGATCGGGCGGGCCTTGGGGCCGGGTCGTGCGAGGGGGAAGGAGAATCCGGCATTTTACCATTGGCGCGGGGCGATCCCGGCCGAACCGGTCCGGCCGCTACCGGCGCGGGCGACCAGTGCGGGCGACCAGTGCGGGACGGCGGGCGCGTGACGGCGGGCCGGTGCCAGAAAGGGCCGCTTGCGCGTGTCCGCGCCGCCGCCGCCGACCGGGGCTGCCCGCCGGTAGAATGCAGGCTTCTTCCCGACCGCCGCCCGCCGCGCCCCGCCTGCATGGAACTGAAATGGCTCGAAGACTTCGTTTCGCTCGCGGAAACGCGCAGCTTTAGCCGGTCCGCCGAACTGCGGCACGTGTCGCAGCCGGCGTTCTCGCGGCGGATCCAGGCGCTGGAGGCGTGGCTCGCGACCGAACTGATCGATCGTTCGGTTTATCCGACGCGGCTCACGCAGGCCGGGCAGATCTTCTACGAGCAGGCGCTGACGATGCTGTCGCAGGCGCACGAGGCGCGCACGCTGCTGCGCGGCCACGTCGGCGCGCCGGTGCCGACGATCGAGTTCGCGGTGCCGCACACGCTGTCGCTCACGTATTTTCCGCGCTGGCTGCAGCGGATCGAGGCGAAGATGGGCCAGGTCCACACGCGGCTGCGCGCGCTGAACGTGCACGACGCGGTGCTGTCGCTCGTCGAGGGCGGCTGCGATCTCGTGATGGGCTACCACCACCCGAGCCATCCGGTCGCGCTCGACCCGGCGCGCTACGACATGCTGATCCTCGGTAGCGAGCCGATCAGCCCGTTCTCGGCGCCCGGCCGCGCCGGCCGGCCGCGCCATACGCTGCCGGGCGCGGCCGACGCGCGCGTGCCGTACCTGTCGTATACGCCGAACGCGTATCTCGGCCGGATGACCGAGGTCATCATCGCGAACGCGCCGACCCGGCTGTTCCTCGACCGCGTCTACGAGACCGACATGGCCGAAGGGCTGAAGGCGATGGCGCTCGCGGGCCACGGCGTCGCGTTCCTGCCGCACAGCGCGGTCGAGGATTCGGTCGCGGGCGGCCGGCTGATCCGGCTCGACCGGTCGGCGCGCGGCGGCGCGCATCCGTTCACGCTGACGATGGAGATCCGGCTGTACTGCGACAAGCTCGCGCTGCAGGGCGACGATCCGCGCCAGAAACTCGTGCGCGCGCTGTGGGAGGTCGTGCGCGACGAGCTGCGCGACACCCCGAATTAACCGCCGGCGGTTAATCGACCGCCGCCGGTCGGTCGCGGCCGGCTGACGGCGCCCTTGCGGTGCCTGTCGGGCGGCTGTCCGGCGGCCGGCCCGCGCGCAAGCCAGCCGATTTTTTCGCCGGCGCGATGCACGGCCGATCGCGGGCGTTCTTGCGCAAATCGACCGCGGATTTGCGAAAAATCGCGATCATGCAAGAAACGCATAATCGAATAAGCAAACGGCATTGGATAAAAAAAACGGGTTTTTCGACAATGTGCGCAATCCGTTGAACGTTGGAGCTTCCATGTCTTCGCAACAGCAGTCCATCCCGTCCTACCTGCACGCCGACGATCTCGGCCCGTGGGGCAACTACCTTCAGCAGGTCGATCGCGTCGCGCCGTACCTCGGTTCGCTGTCGCGCTGGCTCGAAACGCTGAAGCGTCCGAAGCGCATCCTGATCGTCGATTGCCCCATCGAGCTCGATAACGGCACCGTCGCGCACTTCGAAGGCTATCGCGTGCAGCACAACGTGTCGCGCGGCCCGGGCAAGGGCGGCGTGCGCTACCACCAGGACGTGACGCTGTCGGAAGTGATGGCGCTGTCCGCATGGATGTCGGTGAAGAACGCGGCCGTGAACGTGCCGTACGGCGGTGCGAAGGGCGGCATCCGCGTGGACCCGCGCAAGCTGTCGCGGGGTGAGCTCGAGCGCGTGACGCGCCGCTACACCAGCGAAATCGGCATCATCATCGGGCCGAACACCGACATTCCGGCGCCGGACGTCAACACCAACGAACAGGTGATGGCGTGGATGATGGACACGTACTCGATGAACCAGGGCCAGACGTCGACCGGCGTCGTGACCGGCAAGCCGATCGCGCTCGGCGGTTCGCTCGGTCGCAAGGAAGCGACGGGCCGCGGCGTGTTCGTCGTCGGCTCGGAAGCGGCGAAGAAGAAGGGGCTGGAAATCGAAGGCGCGCGCATCGCGGTGCAGGGCTTCGGCAACGTCGGCGGCATCGCGGCGAAGCTGTTCCAGGAAGCCGGCTCGAAGGTGATCGCGGTGCAGGATCACACGGGCACGATCTACCAGCCGGCCGGCCTCGATTCGAACAAGCTGCTCGACCACGTCGCACGCACGGGCGGCGTCGCGGGCTTCGAAGGCGCCGAGCCGATGCCGAACGACGAGTTCTGGACGGTCGAGACCGACATCCTGATCCCGGCGGCGCTGGAAAACCAGATCACCGAGAAGAACGCGGCGAAGATCCGCACGAAGATCATCGTCGAAGGCGCGAACGGCCCGACGACGACGGCGGCGGACGACATCCTGAGCGCGAACGGCGTGCTCGTGATCCCCGACGTGATCGCGAACGCCGGTGGCGTGACCGTCTCGTACTTCGAATGGGTGCAGGATTTCTCGAGCTTCTTCTGGACGGAAGACGAGATCAACCACCGCCTCGAGCGCGTGATGCGCGAAGCGTTCGCCGGCGTGTGGGCGGTCGCGGAAGAGCACAAGGTGACGGTGCGTACGGCGGCGTTCATCGTCGCGTGCAAGCGCATCCTGATGGCGCGCGAAATGCGTGGCCTCTACCCCTGATCGTTGACTATGATCCATTCATGACGCAATCCCCCCGATTGCGGAAATGAACCCTCGCGGGCGATGCCGGATCCGGCCTCGCCCGCGCGCGCATTCGGGCGCCAGGAGCCGGGAGGAAGGCTTCGTGCAGGGCGATTCGTAGTGCGGTAAACAACCAGTACTTTCAAAAATATTACTTTGATACACTGGCGCGGGTTTTAGCCAAGGAGATGACCAAAATGAAATACCACAAGGCAGTCCTGATGGTCGCGGCGCTTTGCGCGTTCGCAAGCGGCGCGCATGCTCAGGAGACGGGCACGCTGAAGAAGATCAAGGACACGGGCGTGATCGCGCTGGGCCACCGCGAATCGTCGATTCCGTTCTCCTATTACGACCAGAACCAGCAGGTGGTCGGCTATTCGCGCGAATTCCAGATGAAGATCGTGGACGCGGTGAAGAAGAAGCTGAACCTGCCGAACCTGCAGGTGAAGAACATCCCCGTCACGTCGCAGAACCGCATTCCGCTCGTGCAGAACGGCACGGTCGACATCGAGTGCGGCTCGACGACCAACAACACCGAGCGCCAGCAGCAGGCTGCGTTCTCCGACACGATCTTCGTGATCGGCACGCGCCTGATGACGAAGAAGGATTCGGGCGTCAAGGATTTCGCCGACCTGAAGGGCAAGACGGTCGTGACGACCGCCGGCACGACGTCGGAGCGCCTGCTGCGCAAGATGAACAACGACAAGCAGCTGGGCATGAACATCATCAGCGCGAAGGATCATGGCGATTCCTTCAACACGCTGGAATCGGGCCGCGCGGTCGCGTTCATGATGGATGACGCGTTGCTCGCGGGCGAGCGCGCGAAGGCGAAGCAGCCGGGCGAGTGGGTGATCGTCGGCACGCCGCAATCGGAAGAAGCCTACGGCTGCATGATGCGCAAGGGCGATGCCGACTTCAAGAAGGTCGTCGACGACGCGATCTCGCAAGTCGAGAAGTCGGGCGAAGCCGCGAAGATCTACGCGAAGTGGTTCGAGAATCCGATCCCGCCGAAGGGGCTGAACCTGAACTTCCCGTTGTCCGATTCGATGAAGAAGCTGTACGCGAACCCGAACGACAAGGCACTCGACTGACCACACGGCCGTTGATGCAGAAATGACGCTAATGAGACGGAAGAGGCCACGCTTCTTCCGTCTCTTTTTGCTGGAGTCTTGCCCATGTCTTACCACTGGAACTGGGGCATCTTCCTGAGCCCCGTGTCGACCGGCGAGCCGACGACTTATTTCGGATGGCTGATGTCCGGCTTCTGGGTGACGATCGAAGTGTCGCTCGTCGCCTGGGTTATCGCGCTGATCGTCGGGTCGCTGTTCGGCGTGCTGCGCACCGCGCCGAACAAATGGCTGTCCGCGATCGGCACCGTGTATGTGTCGATCTTCCGGAACATTCCGCTGATCGTGCAGTTCTTCGTCTGGTATCTCGTGATACCCGAGCTGCTGCCCGCGTCGATCGGTAGCTGGATCAAGCAGTTGCCGCCGACCACGCAGTTCTTTACCGCGTCGATCGTCTGTCTGGGCCTGTTCACCGGCGCGCGCGTGTGCGAACAGGTGCGCTCGGGGATCAACGCGCTGCCGAAGGGCCAGCGCGCGGCCGGTCTCGCGATGGGCTTCACGCAATGGCAGACGTATCGCTACGTGCTGCTGCCCGTTGCGTACCGGATCATCGTGCCGCCGCTCACGTCGGAATTCCTGAACATCTTCAAGAACTCCGCCGTCGCGTCGACGATCGGCCTGCTCGACCTGTCCGCGCAGGCGCGCCAGCTCGTCGACTACACCGCGCAGACGTACGAGTCGTTCATCGCCGTCACGCTCGCGTACGTGATCATCAACCTCGTCGTGATGGCGTTCATGCGCTGGATCGAAGGCCGCACGCGGCTGCCCGGCTATATCGGAGGCAAGTGATGCATCAGTTCGACTGGAGTAGTATTCCCGGCGCGCTGCCGACGCTGTGGACGGGGGCCGTCGTCACGTTCCAGATCACGCTGATCGCGATCGTGGTCGGGATCGTCTGGGGCACGCTGCTGGCGCTGATGCGGCTGTCGGGCGTCAAGCCGCTCGCGTGGTTCGCGCAGGGCTACGTGACGGTGTTCCGCTCGATCCCGCTCGTGATGGTGCTGCTGTGGTTCTTCCTGATCGTGCCGCAGCTGCTGCAGGGCGTGCTCGGGCTGTCGCCGACGATCGACATCCGCCTCGCGTCGGCCATGGTCGCGTTCTCGCTGTTCGAAGCCGCGTATTATTCCGAGATCATCCGCGCCGGCATCCAGGCGGTGCCGCGCGGGCAGGTGAATGCCGCGTTCGCGCTCGGCATGAACTACGCGCAGGCGATGCGCCTCGTGATCCTGCCGCAGGCGTTCCGCGCGATGGTGCCGCTGCTGCTCACGCAGGCGATCGTCCTGTTCCAGGATACGTCGCTCGTGTACGTGATCAGTCTCGCGGACTTCTTCCGCACGGCGGCCAACATCGGCGATCGCGACGGCACGACCGTCGAGATGGTCCTGTTCGCCGGCGCATGTTATTTCGTGATTTGCTCGTTGGCGTCTGCTCTCGTCAAGGGTCTCCAGAAAAAGGTCACAAGATGATTTCCATCAAGAACGTTTCGAAGTGGTACGGCCAGTTTCAGGTCCTCACCGACTGCACGACCGAGGTCAAGAAAGGCGAAGTGGTCGTCGTGTGCGGCCCGTCGGGCTCGGGCAAGTCGACGCTGATCAAGACCGTCAACGGCCTCGAGCCGTTTCAGCAGGGCGAGATCCTCGTGAACGGCCAGTCGGTCGGCGACAGGAAGACGAACCTGTCGAAGCTGCGCTCGAAGGTCGGGATGGTGTTCCAGCATTTCGAGCTGTTCCCGCATCTGTCGATCACCGAGAACCTGACGCTCGCGCAGGTCAAGGTGCTCGGCCGCGGCAAGGACGAAGCGACCGAGAAGGGCATGAAGCTGCTCGAGCGCGTCGAGCCTGAAGGCGCATGCGCACAAGTTCCCGGGGCAGCTGTCGGGCGGCCAGCAGCAGCGTGTCGCGATCGCGCGCGCGCTGTCGATGGACCCGATCGCGATGCTGTTCGACGAACCGACGTCCGCGCTCGATCCCGAGATGATCAACGAAGTGCTCGACGTGATGGTCGAACTCGCGCAGGAAGGGATGACGATGATGGTCGTCACGCACGAGATGGGCTTCGCGAAGAAGGTCGCGCATCGCGTGATCTTCATGGACAAGGGCGCGATCGTCGAGGACGACCGCAAGGACGATTTCTTCTCGAATCCGAAATCGGAACGCGCGAAGGACTTCCTCGCGAAGATCCTGCACTGAGCGTTCGCGCGTTTCGCGCGCGTCCATGCGAAAACCGCCCGGCATCGAGCCGGGCGGTTTTTTTTCGGCCGCCGGTCGCGTGCGTTACCAGCTGTAGCGGTAGCCGACCTGCCCGACGATGCCGCGCCGGTAATCGCCGCCGATGTTGCGCGCGATTTTCGCGTTCGCGTAGAGCTCGCCCGACTTGCCGAAGCTCGCGCTCACGCCGACCCCGAGCTCGTACCAGGTGCGGCCGAGGTGCGTCGCGAACGGCGTGCCGCCGACGACGGTCTGGCCCGGCGACAGGAAGTCGTGCAGCACGTCGGCCGTGAAGTACGGCGTCGCGGCGCCGCCGCCCGCATCCGACTGGAGGTTCGGCCGGAAGATGCGTACGCCGACGCGGCCGCGCAGCGCGTTCGTCGTCGTGCCCGATACGGCCGACACGTTGTCGTTGAACCCGTTCAGCTTCAGGTACTGGTACATCAGCTGCGCCTGCGGTTCGATCGCGATCGGCGTGCCGCCGATCGCGAACGGCTTGCCGACTTCCTGCGACAGCGCAATACCGAAACCGTTCTGCGACGCCTCGTTGCCGTAGCTGTCGCGATAGCGGTTGCCGTAGTGCGTGACCTGCCCGACGCTGTCGAAGTAGGTGCCGTCCGGCAGATAGCGCGTCCAGTAGCCACCGACGCTCTGCGCGTGCATCTCGACCGAGCCCGTCGAGGTCGACAGGTCCTGCGCGTCGGCGCGCGCCATGTCGCTGAAACTCGCGTTCGACACGCCGATGCTGGCGGTCACGCCCGCATGCGTGCTGCCCGCGCCGTTCGGCGCCTGGTCGAGCGTCCAGTCCTTGCCGAACTGCGCGAAGAACGTGCGCTCGTCGGCCGCGAAGCGGCCCGCGTTCGCATCGAGGCTCTGGCCGCCGATGCGCCCCCATACGCCGTCGCGGTTGCCCGGCTGCTGCTTCTCGACGTTGTAGATGTCGCCGACGCGCTCGTGCAGCTTGCCGAGCGTGGAGAAGCCGTAGTCGGCGTTCAAGAGCGGCGTGAGCGCGTAGCCGGCGACGCCCGGGCGGTACGCGAGCGTGCCGCCGTTGCCGTTCCCGTTGTTGCCGCCGTCGCCGCCGCCGGACGGGTGGATCGGGTCGCCGGGGTCGGTCTGGTCGAGCTGCGAGCGAAGGTACCAGCCGTTCGCGTCGCTTTGACCGCCGCGATAGAGCCGGTATTCGTACGCGCCGGCCTGGACGGGCCCGGCGAGATGGAAGGCCGACGCGGTGGTCGTGCCGCCGTTGGCCGTGACGACCACCGGAATCCCGTCGCCGGTCGTCTGTGCGCCGGTGCCGGCCGTGTTCGCGATCTTCAGGCCGGTCATGCCGCTCGCGGCGCCGCCGTTCACGATCAGCCGGTCGGTCGGCGACGCATCGGCGCCGAGATACGTATTGAGCGCGATCGTGCCGCCGTTGCCGACGTAGCTGCCGGTCGTCAGCGTCTTGTAGCTGCCGGTGAGCGTCGGCGAACCGACCGGTGCGGCGAACGCGACGAGGCCCGCGTTGTTCAGGCTGCTCAGGACCGAGCTGCCCGTCATGCGCCACGTGCTCGTGCCGTCGACGGTCAGCGCGACCGGATCGATCTTGCCGGTCAGCGTCGTGCCATTCGCGAGGAACACGTTGCCGGTGCTCGATGCGTCGGAGACGATGTCGCCCGCGAGGTTCACGGCCGATGCGTTGAACGTCACGTTGCTGCCGTTCGCAAGGTTCAGCAGCGTGCCGTTGCCGGCCGTCACGACCGTGCCGTTGCGTACCGCGATGTCGGCTGTGCCGCCGCGCGCGGCGAAGGCCGGCCCGGCGACGGACGTCACGCTGCCGCCGTCGACCAGGACCGAACTCGTCGCGCCGTTCGCGAGCGTGTCCGACGTCAGCACGCCGGCCGCGGCGCCCTTGAGCGTCGTGCCGGTCAACGCGAGCAAGCCGCCGCTGTTCGCGGTGGCGCCGTTGCCGGCTGCGCTGTCGATCGACGAACCCGTGTCGGCGATGCGCCCGCCGTTCTGCGCGACGATGCCGTCGGCTACGCTGCCCGAGGTGGCGATTGTCGTGCCGGACATCAGCGCCGTCGCACCGCTGTCGATGACGACCGCATGCGCGCCGGCGCCGGTCGTCGCGATCGTCGTGCCGTTGGCCGCGAGCGTCGAAGCGGCGCCCGATACGTAAAGGCCGCGCGCGTTGGCGCCGGCGGTGCGGACGACCGTCGCCGCATCGGTCGCGATGTGCGCGCCCGCCCCGGTCGACGTGACGCCGTCGGCGCCGTTGCCGGTCGTGGCGATCTGCGTGCCGGCCAGCGCGATGGTTGCGTTCGCGCCGAGGTTGCGGATCCCGCTGCCCGCTCCGCCAGCCGTGATCGAGGTCATGCCGGCCGCGAGGCCGCCGCCCGTGACGGTCGAGTCGATCAGCACGCCGTCCGCGCTGCCGTTCGCGATCACGGTGCCGGCGCCCGACAGCGCGACCGATGCGCCGGTGCCCGTCAGGCGCACCCCAGCGATACCGTCGTCCGCTTCGATCGAGCCGGCGTTGGCGAGCGTCGCCGATGCACCCTGCACGAGCGCGCCGGTGCCGTTGGACACGCGGATCGTCGACGCGTTGTTTACCGTGCCTTGCGTGCCGACGACGACGCCCGTCGAGCCGGCGCCGGTCAGCAACACCGTATTGCGGTTATCGAACGTGCCGAGGTTTTGCGCGACGAAGCCCGTCACGCCGGCGGTCGACGACGTCACGGCGGCATGGTTGGTCAGCGTCGTCGCGACCAGGCCACCGGTGTTTGCGCCGGCGAGGTCGTGCGCCTGCCCGTCGACGACGCCCGCGATCGCGCCGGCCGCGTTCAGGTTGATCGTCGCGCCGGCGTCGATCGTGCCGTTCGCGCCGCCCTCGACCGCGATCGCGATGCCGTTCGCGCCGTTGACGTTGTAGGTCGCGTTGCCGGTCGACAGCGTCGTGCCGGCGTCGGTCGCGAGCACGCCATGCGCACGCTGGCCGTTGACGTCGGTCGTCAGCGTGCCGGCCGCCGACGCGCCCGTGTACGCCGCGCCGCCCGCGACGCGGAACAGCGTCGAGTCGTCGGTGTCGACGCTGAGGTGCTGCGCGGCCACGTTGATCTTCGAGCCCGCGCCGTATGCGTAGAAGCCGATCTGGTTCGTGCCTGACATGAAGGCCGGCACCGCGTTCGCGCCGACGTCGATCGTCGCGCCCGAGCGTGCGTGCACGCCGATCGCGCCGGTGCCCGTCAGGTTGAGCGCGCCGTCGAGCGTGGCCTTCGCAAGCGGCCCTTCGGCCCACACGCCGTAGTTGCGCGTGCCCGACGCGGGATCGAGGCCGCCGGCCACGTCGATCGTGCCGGTCGACGTCGCGGCGGTCGCTTGCGTGCCGGTGCCGAGCACCATCACGCCGATGCCGTTCACGCCATTCAGCGTGATCGTGCCGGTGTTGGTCACGGTCGCGGCCGTATCGGCCGCGAGCATGCCGACGTTGGCGAGCGGCGTGCCGGGCGCCGTGCCGTTGACGACGATCGCTCCCGCGTTGGTCAACGTGCCGGACGTCGAGCCGATGCTCGCGAGCGCCGCGCCGTTCTGTGTCTGCGAGCCGATCACGATCGTGCCGAGGTTGCTCGCGGTGCCCGATGCGCCGAGCAGGATGCCGTATGCGTGCGCGGCGAGCGCGACGTCGCTTGCCGTGCCGCCGGGTGCGTACTGGGCCGCGCGGCCGAGATAGATCGTGCCGCCGGCCTGGTTCGTGAAGCTGCCGCCGTCGACGAGGCCGCCGATCACCTGGCTGTCGAGCGTCGTCGCGTTGACGCCGACGTTGATCGTGCCGGCGTTCGACCCGGTCGCGCCGTCTGTCACACCTACCGCGTAGTTCTGCAGGTTCGGCTGGTTGCCGTCGAGCGTCCACGCGCCGACGTTCATCACGCCGTTGTTGACGAACGAGGTGCCAGTTCCGCTTGCGTACACGCCGTTGCCTTCCGTGTAAGCGTTGAAGCCGAAGTTGGCGGGCGGCGCGCTGCCGCTCGTGTCGAAGTTGTCGCCGGATGCGTAGCCGGACGAGATCGTGCCGTTGTTGACGCCGCTTGCACCGCTCAGCAGGCGCACCAGCGTGAAGTCGCCCGACAGGCGCCCGTCGTTGATGAAGTGCGCACCGTTTTCCGCGAGGACGGCCGAGCTCGGGACGATCGTGTTGGTGCCGCGGAAGTCGATCTGGCCGTCCTTGCCGATCTGCAGCGTCGCGTTCGCGCCCGTGCCGTGCATGACCGACAGGAAATCGATCGGCAGCGTGTTCTTGTCGCCCGCGGACACGGCGTTCTGATACTGGAAGCTTTGCTGCGAGAACGTCACGGCCTGGCTGAACGCGCTGTCGTAGGCGGCCTGCGAGCCGAGCGCGCCGCTTTGCACCGAGCGCACGAGAAAGTCGTTGTACGCGGCAAGCGATGCGGCGTCGGTGACCTTCCACGTACTGCCGTCGAATGCGGTGAAGGTGCCCGCGTAGGCCGGCACGTCGAGCTGGCGGCTGCCGACGGCACCGCCGTCCGCAAGATAGTCGCCGGTGGTGAACTGAATCTGGTTGCGCGAGTTCCAGGTGACGGTGCTCGTCGTGGAGCCCGTTCCGTCCGCGACGGTAAGGTCGGTCCCCTTCGCGGCGATTGAGATCGCGTTGCCGGCTGCGTCGGGCGCGTTCGCCGCATTGCCGATCGACACGTTGAGCGATCCGCCGCTGGCGGCGACGGTGCCGATGCGCGTGTTCACGTACTGATCGCCGTTCACGTCGTGGTAGACGGGCACTTCGGTCGCGCCGGCCGTCGACGCGGAAAACGCGGACGAGTCGTAGGTCGCGACCGACGTGCGGGTGCCGGTGATCGAGTCGGGCGTGCTCACGCTGTGCGTCTTGCCGCCGAGCGACAGCAGCGGCTGGTTCGGGTTGCCCGACACGATGGTCGTGCTGCCGATCGGCGTGAGCGTGTAGCCCGGGTCGCCGCCGGCGCCGGTCCATGCGCCCGACACGCCGACGGTGTCGCCGCCCGACACGGTGGTGGCACCGGCCAGGTTGTCGTTGACGGTCGGGCTGAAACTGCCGAGCGCGCAGGTGCCGCCGCTCGCGACGGCCGCGCCGCTGCCGCAGGTCGATGCATGCGCGCCGCCGGCCGACAGCATGGCCAGCAATGCGCCGAGCGCTACCGCGCGGCGGTTCGTGCCCGATGCGCTACCCGAGCGCTTGCCGCGCGCCCGTGCCGTTTCCGCCACCGCGACCCAGCAGCCGGTGGTTTCGCTCCATATCGATCGAAATGAGTGATTCACGACAAGCCCCTATTTCTTGTTTTGAAATGGCATTCGCCGGAATTCGGCGAATTCGCAATCCGCGGTGGAGAAATAATCCGAAAGGGGCGTGCGGCGGCTACGGCTGCGTATCGCGCCAATCGTGTTTCGTTACACCAGCGATGGGCGGAGTCTACTGATTCGGAGCACGGTCGATTATCGAGAAATCGGGAAATGTGGGGATGCCAACCGTAGTGGGTTGTATTTTTGATTTGTGTGGTTAATCGAACCGAAAGCCATGCAGGTCAATGGACCCGGAGGCTGGGGTGAAAATCAGGAATGGCCGGTGGGGTGGGTGGGATACCGCACGGATTGATGGCAACCGATAAGCTAGAATGCGCGCCCGAGATTATATTTAATGGGAAGAATTTGCCGTTTCTTGATTTGGTTGTTTTTTATTTTCGCTTGTAAATTAATAAAATCAAGCGAATTTCTCATGGTGCCGATTCATTGCGCCGAATGGCGGCCCGAGTGAAACGGCATCGGCCGAGGCGCGCCGATTTTCACCGGTAAGGGATGCGTCGGCCTCGACGCGAGGTTCGCTCGAGCGGAAAGGACGCAGGTTGCGGCGCTTGCCGTACCGGGTTCAGAAATCGATTGCGTCGTCGGAGTCGCCGTCGGCGGCGGTGGCGAGTGCCTCACGGACCTCGCGCGGCGCGGACGCCGATGCGTCGAGCGCCGGGTTGCGCAGTTTCTCGAGCACACGCTCGGGCACCGGGATCTGCATCCGCGCGGCGACGTCGCCGCACTGGAACATGATCAGCTCGCCCGGCTCGAACGCGGTCCAGACCTCGTTGTCGGTGAGCGGCTGCGTCGCGATCACCGCGACGCGATCTTCGGGCGTCGTGTATTTCGCGAAGTCGATCGACAGGTCCTCGTCGACGAGATGCGCGGTCGAGAACGGCCAGCGCCGCACCAGATAGTGCAGGCGCGTCGAGCAGTGCGCGAAGAGCGCCTGGCCGTTCGACATCAGGAAGTTGAATACGCCGTGATCGGTGATCCCGCGCGTGAGTTCGCCGACGCGCTCGAACAACTCCGGCAGCGGCGGCTGCGCGCCGGGAAAGGCCTCGCGCAGCCCCTGCATCAGCACGCAGAACGCCTGTTCGCTGTCGGTCGTGCCGACCGGGTGGTAGACGCTGCCGTCCATGTTCGGCGCGTAGTCCTGCAGGTCGCCGTTATGCGCGAAGATCCAGTGCCGGCCCCACAGCTCGCGCATGAACGGGTGGCTGTTCTCGAGCAGGATGTGCCCTTGCGTCGCCTTGCGGATGTGCGCGATCGTGTTCTTGGACTTGATCGGGTAGCGCTTCACCATTTCGGCGATCGGCGACGTGGCCGATGCCTGGTGATCGATGAACAGGCGGCAGGCCTTGTCCTCGAAGAACGCGATGCCCCAGCCGTCGGCATGGTGATCGGTCAGCCCGCCCCGGGCCGCGAAACCTGTGAAGGAGAATGTGACGTCCGTCGGCGCGGCGCAGTTCATTCCTAAGAGTTGGCACATTTTACTTGGGGCGGCAGGCTGAAGCGGGGGGTAACGAACCGGGCGAACCCCGGTACAATGCGGCTTCAAGCATATCACCGAGCCCTGAGCGGTAAAAAGCGGATTCCGCTGGCCAAAGGTCCCGTGTTGCGGTTTGCCGTCAGTTGGCCCGCGCATGCGTGTTCCGGCCCCGCCAACGGCAAGCACGTTCCTCACGACGCCTCCTATGACTGCCTCGAACGCTTCCTCCCCGGCGACGCTCTCGCTCGCCCGTCCCGACGACTGGCACCTGCACCTGCGAGACGGCGACATGCTGGCCGCCGTGCTGCCGCACACCGCGCGCCAGTTCGGCCGCGCGATCGTCATGCCGAACCTGAAACCGCCGGTGACGACCACCGCGCAGGCGCAGGCCTATCGCGAGCGCATCCTCGCCGCGCTGCCCGCCGGGATGACGTTCGAACCGCTGATGACGCTGTACCTGACCGACAACACGCCGCCCGACGAGATCCGCCGCGCGCGCGAAAGCGGCTTCGTGCACGGCGTGAAGCTGTACCCGGCCGGCGCGACGACGAATTCCGACCACGGCGTCACCGATCTCGCCAAATGCGCGAAGACGCTCGAGGCGATGCAGGAAACCGGCATGCCGCTGCTCGTGCACGGCGAGGTGACCGATGCGTCGATCGACCTGTTCGACCGCGAGAAGGTGTTCATCGACCGCGTGATGACGCCGCTGCGCCGCGATTTCCCGGGCCTGAAGGTCGTGTTCGAGCACATCACGACGAAGGACGCGGCCGACTACGTGCGCGACGCCGACGCGGCGCCCGGCCTGCTCGGCGCGACGATCACCGCGCATCACCTGCTGTACAACCGCAACGCGCTGTTCGTCGGCGGGATTCGCCCGCATTACTACTGCCTGCCCGTGCTGAAGCGCGAAACGCATCGCGTGGCGCTGGTCGAGGCCGCGACGTCGGGCAACCCGCGTTTCTTCCTGGGCACCGACAGCGCGCCGCATGCGCGCGACGCGAAGGAAACCGCGTGCGGCTGCGCCGGCTGCTACACGGCGCTGCACGCGCTCGAGCTGTACGCGGAAGCGTTCGACACGGCCGGCGCGCTCGACAAGCTGGAAGGGTTCGCGAGCTTCTTCGGCGCCGATTTCTACGGGCTGCCGCGCAGCGCCGAGACGGTCACGCTGCGCCGCGAGGCGTGGGAACTGCCGCGCGAGATCTTCGCGGGCGACACGCCGGTCGTGCCGTTGCGCGGCGGCGAGACGATCGGCTGGAAACTGGCGTGACCGTTGCGCCGCCGCGCGGGTCCGGCCATGCGGCCGGCCGCATGGCGGCGGATTTCGCGCGGATCGACTGGTCCGCGCCGTGGCTCGGACCCTATGCGGAGCCGGGCCGCGCCGTCCAGGCGGCCGTATTGGCGGGTGACGCCGCGCTGCTCGATGCGCTGAATGGCGTGTTGCGCGACGGCGCGCGTGTCAGCGGTCGCGGCAGGCCGCTGCGGTTCGTGCCGCAGGCCGCGCTGCCGCCCGGCATCGCATACGAAACCCATGTCGCCGACACCGGCGGGGTGCCGACTCGCCACCATCTTCACGACTTCTTCAATGCACTCGTCTGGTTCGCGTATCCGCGCACCAAGGCCGCGCTGAACGCGCGTCAGGCCGCCGCGATCGACGCGGCGGGCGGTGTCGGGCCCGTGCGCGGTTCGCTGCGCGACGCGCTCACGCTGTTCGACGAGAACGCCGCGCTGTTCGTCACGGCCGACCGCGCGCTCGCCGCTGCGCTGCGCGGCTTCGACTGGCCGCGGCTGCTGGTCGCCGCGCGCGACGCGTGGGGCACGCGCTGCGAAGCGCGGCTCGTCGGCCATGCGCTGCTCGAACAGCTCGTGACGCCTTACAAGTCCTGCACCGCGCACACGTGGATCGTCGAAGTGAGCGCCGACTATTTTTCATGGCCCGACGCGCAGCGCAACGCGCATGTCGACACGCGGGTGGCCGCCGAACTCGCGACGCGCGCGCTGACGAGCCGCGATTTCGCGCCGCTGCCGGTACTCGGCGTACCGGGCTGGTGCGCCGCGAATGCCGATGCCGCGTTTTATGACGATCCGGCGGTATTCCGCAGCGGCCGACGCGTGCGTGCTGCCGGCGGCGGCGCGCAGTGCTAGAATGCGCGTCGCAAAGCAGGCCAGGCAGTCGCGGCCTCGCCGCCTTCGGGCGCGCGAGGGCGAGGAAAGTCCGGACTCCACAGGGCAGGGTGATGGCTAACGGCCATCCGTGGCGACACGCGGAACAGGGCAACAGAAAGCAAACCGCCGATGGCCCGGCGCAAGCCGGGATCAGGTAAGGGTGAAACGGTGCGGTAAGAGCGCACCGCGGCGACGGCGACGTCCGCCGGCACGGTAACCTCCACCCGGAGCAATTCCAAGTAGGCAGGCGTGCATCTTCGGATGCAGGACGGGGCCCCCGTCTCGCCTGCGGGTAGGAAGCTTGAGCGCGTCAGCAATGGCGCGCCTAGAGGAATGGCTGCCACGCGTGGCGCGCTTCGGCGCGCGGCGTGCACAGAATCCGGCTTATCGGCCTGCTTTGCCGTTCGAATGCGAAAGGGCCGGCGTCTCCTTGCGGAGCGCCGGCCCTTTTTTCATGCGTGAGCGCGGTGCGTTCAGGCGGCGACGATGTCGAACGAATGCGTGAGTTCGGCCGTCTTCGCGATCATGATCGACGCGGAGCAGTACTTGTCGTGCGACAGGTTGATCGCCCGCTCGACCGTGCCCGGGTTCAGGTTGCGGCCGGTGACGGTGAAGTGGAAGTGCACCTTCGTGAACACCTTCGGGTCTTCGCTCGCGCGCTCGGCCTTCAGCGTGACCGAGCAGCCGGTGACTTCCTGGCGGCTCTTCTTCAGGATCAGCACGACGTCATAGGCCGTGCAGCCACCGGTGCCGAGCAGCACCATTTCCATCGGACGCGGCGCGAGGTTGTGGCCGCCGCCCTCGGGCGCGCCGTCCATCGCGACGAGATGCCCGCTGCCGGTCTCGGCGGAAAACGCCATGCCGTCCTGGCCCATCCAGCTTACTTTGCATTCCATGCTTGCACTCCAGCGTTGCCTGATTCGGATTCGATCCGGCATTGTAGCCCGCAGCGCAACGGTCGGCTGATGCGCTGCACGACGTGCAATGCCGGCGCCGTGCGGGCAGGGCGTCCGACGGCAATTTCCCTGCTTCTTTTAGGGGTTTTGCTCTAGATGACGGAGATTCCGGTTCCCGGGCGTCGGAATCATGCCATTGATTTAAAAGGGAAAATCATTGTTTTCGAGCGTCACGTCGTGAATTTCGCATTATGGTTTTGGATTTCGCCATGCAAATTTTCTTGTTCAGTCGGCGACGCATTCGTATAATGAGCCTCATTGGTTGTCGCGCTGCGGCAACCTCCGAATGTCTCCTCCACCCTCCTCCTAAGGTGGATTAAGCCCGAACCATCCGTTCGGGCTTTTTTTCGTCCCGTGCAAACATCGGCGCGCGGCTTGCGCGCGCCGGCAGCGTCACGCGGGCTGCCGTGCGGCAGGCGGCGATGCCGCGTCGGGCGCCGCGCCGCGCGAGCGCGTGTCAGGCGCAGGTGCATGGACGGCTGACGCATGGCCGTGACCGCGCGCGCAGAAGTGGCGGACGCGTTCGCGCACCGCGCGCAGGCGGGCGACGCGATCCTCGGCATGAGCGTTCCGGGCGTCGGCGATGCGCGCATCGAGCGCGTCGAGCTTGGCTTCGCAGCCGGTGCGAGCGGCGACGGCAGGCGCCGCGATGGCCAGCAGCGCGGCTGCGAGAAAGGGCGTAAGTCTTTGTTTCATCATGCTTGTTTGTTGTTTTCCGGGTTCGGCCGGTCGGGCGCGGCAAGGTCAGGTGCCGCGCGTCGACGGGTGCCGCCCCAGACGCTCGGTTCGCCTGGCTGGTTGGGGCACGACCGAATTTTGGCCCATTTCGGCCGCCGCGGACACGGGACGTGGATTCCCTTTGACCGCTTCGCCGTATTTCCTTTATAATTCAGGGCTTTTCCGCTTTCATGCCCACGGAAAAAGAACAGGGAGAGCCTGCACCGCGCCTCGAAGCGCACACAGACAAGCAGGAAGAACACATCGGGCAAAGCATTTTTTTTGGATCGATCATGAAGACGTTTTCCGCAAAAGCCCATGAGGTGACGCGCGAATGGTACGTGATTGACGCGACGGATAAGGTTCTCGGCCGTGTTGCCAGCGAAGTGGCACGCCGTCTGCGCGGCAAGCACAAGCCTGAGTTCACCCCGCACGTCGACACTGGTGATTTCATCATCATCATCAACGCGAGCAAGTTGAAGGTCACGGGCAACAAGACGCTGGACAAGAAGTACTACCGTCACTCGGGTTACCCGGGCGGTATCTATGAAACGACGTTCGGCAAGATGCAAGAACGCTTCCCGGGCCGCGCGCTCGAGAAGGCGGTCAAGGGCATGCTGCCGAAGGGCCCGCTCGGCTACGCGATGATCAAGAAGCTGAAGGTCTACGCAGAAGCGACGCATCCGCACTCGGCTCAACAGCCGAAGGCGCTCGAGATCTAAGGGGACCCACATGATCGGTAACTGGAACTACGGTACGGGCCGCCGCAAGAGCGCAGTCGCACGTGTCTTCATCAAGGCTGGCAAGGGCGACATCATCGTCAACGGCAAGCCCATCGCTGACTACTTCTCGCGCGAAACGTCGCTGATGATCGTGCGTCAACCGCTGGAACTCACGAACCACGGCCAGACGTTCGACATCAAGGTGAACGTGAACGGCGGCGGTGAAACGGGCCAGGCAGGCGCAGTGCGCCACGGCATCACCCGTGCACTGATCGACTACGATGCGACGCTGAAGCCGTCGCTGTCGAGCGCAGGCTTCGTCACGCGCGATGCGCGTGAAGTCGAGCGTAAGAAGGTCGGTCTGCGCAAGGCACGCCGCGCAAAGCAGTTCTCGAAGCGTTAATTCCGCTTCATGGCCTCGCCGCCCCTCGGGTGGCGTCCGCCGGAAAAACCGCCAGCTTCCACGCTGGCGGTTTTTTTATGCCCGCTTTTTGCCTGTCCCGGGCCGCCGCCGCGGCCGCCCGCGCGGGCACGTTTGACGAAATCGACAAGAACCTATTGATTTCATGGACTTCAGCACGATCTTCTGATCGGCCCTACAATAGCGGCTAAAGCTTTTTGGAGAGTTCGAATGAACGCTGTTACCGAATCCGCAGCAACGACGACCGATATGCCGCTTCCGTTTGTCTTTACCGACGCGGCGGCCGACAAGGTCAAGCAACTGATCGACGAAGAGGGCAACCCCGACCTCAAGCTGCGCGTGTTCGTGCAGGGTGGCGGCTGCTCCGGCTTCCAGTATGGCTTCACGTTCGACGAGGAAGTCAACGAGGACGACACCGTGATGGACAAGAACGGCGTCCAGCTCCTGATCGATTCGATGAGCTACCAGTATCTCGTCGGCGCCGAGATCGACTACAAGGACGATCTCAACGGCGCCCAGTTCGTGATCAAGAACCCGAACGCGACCACCACCTGCGGGTGCGGTTCGTCGTTCTCGGTCTGAGCGCGCATCCGATCCGCGCCGGTTCGCCGGCATGAAAAACGGGGCTTCATGCCCCTTTTTTTTATACCCGTCTGCCGTGCTGCGTCCGCCGCACCGCAGGTCTCGCGTCAGCGCGGATAGAGCGCGCCGAGCACGCGATTGCCGGCTGCGCCGGTAACCGTCGCGAGATTGCCGGGCTGGCGCGCGGTGAAGCGGTACGCAAGCCACGCGAACGCGAGCGCCTCGACCTGCTGCGGCGGCACGCCGAGTGCCGCCGTCGTATCGACGGTGGCCGGCACGCCGGCCTCGCGCAGCGCGTGCCGGAGCGCGTCGAGCAACACCGGATTGCGTGCGCCGCCGCCGCAGACGAAGACGGCCTTGCAGCCCGACGCGTGTTTGGCCACCTCGCGTGCGACCGACACCGCGGTCAGCACGGTGAGCGTCGCCTGCACGTCCTCCGGCGCGACCTGGGCGAACGCGGTGAGCTTCGCGTCGAGCCATGCGGGATTGAACAGGTCGCGGCCGGTGCTTTTCGGTGGCGGCGCGGCGAAATACGGTTCGTCGAGCAGTGCATCGAGCAGCGGCGCGTGCACGGTGCCGCGCGCGGCGAACTTGCCGCCGTCGTCGTACGGCTTGCCCAGATGGCGGGTCGCCCATGCGTCGATCAGTGCGTTCGCGGGGCCGCAGTCGAAGCCGCGCACGTCGCCGCCGTCGCCGGGCAGGATCGTGATGTTGCTGATCCCGCCGAGATTGCAGACGACGCGCGTTTCGCCGGGCGCGCCGAACACCGTGGCATGGAAGGCCGGCGCGAGCGGCGCGCCGTGGCCGCCGGCGGCCACGTCGCGGCTGCGGAAATCGGCGATCACGTCGACCTGGGTCAGTTCGGCGAGCAGCGCCGGGTTGTTGAGCTGCCGCGTATAGCCGCGCTCGGGGCGATGACGCACCGTCTGCCCGTGCACGCCGATCGCGCGGATCTCGTCGCGCGACAGTCCGGCCGTGCGCTGCAATTCGTGGCAGCACACCGCATAGCGCGTGACGAGCGCGTTCGCCGCGAGCGATTCGCGGTCGATCTCGTCGTCGCCGGGTTGTTGCAGCGCGAATAACGCGTCGCGCAGCGATTGCGCGAAGCCGACGAACGCTTCCGCGAGCACGACCGGCGCGCGGCCGGCCTCGAAACGCACGGCGACGCCGTCGACGCCGTCCATGCTGGTTCCCGACATCAGCCCGAAGTAGATGCCGTCGGCCGGATGGGCATTTTGCGGCTGTCGTTGCGGCACGTTGGGTTCTCCTGGATCGTGCGGCGCGGGCCGGTGCCGCGCGCCTTGCGCCCGATTATCCGCGCAACCTGACGCGCCGTTAAGCGATGCGCGCGCAAGTTATGGGAAAATCCCTGTTTTTGCGACATTCTTCCCGGCACCGATGAGCACCGAACCCAGTTCCAAGCCTGTTTTCCCGATCACCGACGAAGTCCGGCATGCGCTCGCCGTCACGAAGCGCGGCGTCGACGAACTGCTGATCGAGGAAGAGTTCGCGCAGAAGCTCGCGCGCAGCGCGGCCACGAACACGCCGCTTCGCATCAAGCTCGGCCTCGACCCGACCGCGCCCGACATCCACATCGGCCACACGGTCGTGCTGAACAAGATGCGTCAGCTGCAGGACCTCGGCCACACGGTGATCTTCCTGATCGGCGATTTCACGTCGCTGATCGGCGATCCGTCGGGCCGCAATGCGACGCGCCCGCCGCTCACGCGCGAGCAGATCGAATCGAACGCGAAGACCTACTTCGAGCAGGCCGCCCTCGTGCTCGATCGTGAAAAGACCGAAATCCGCTACAACAGCGAATGGTCGATGCCGCTCGGCGCGGACGGGATGATCAAGCTCGCGTCGCGCTATACGGTCGCGCGGATTCTCGAGCGCGAAGACTTCACGAAGCGCTTCCAGGGCGGCGTGCCGATCTCGATCCACGAATTCCTGTACCCGCTGATGCAGGGCTACGACTCGGTCGCGCTGAACGCCGACCTCGAGCTCGGCGGCACCGACCAGAAGTTCAACCTGCTGGTCGGCCGCGAGCTGCAGAAGCAGTACGGCCAGGAACAGCAGTGCATCCTGACGATGCCGCTGCTCGAGGGTCTCGACGGCGTCGAGAAGATGTCGAAGTCGAAGGGCAACTACGTCGGCATCAGCGAGAAGCCGACCGACATGTTCGGCAAGCTGATGAGCATCTCGGACACGCTGATGTGGCGTTACTTCGAGCTGCTGTCGTTCCGCAGCCTCGACGAGATCGCCGGCTTCAAGCGCGAGGCCGAAGGCGGCCGCAACCCGCGTGACTTCAAGGTGCTGCTCGCGCAGGAAATCGTCGCGCGATTCCACTCGCAGTCCGATGCCGAGCGCGCGCTGGAGGACTTCAACCATCGCGCGAAGGGCGGTGTGCCGGACGACATTCCGGCGGTCACGCTCGCCGGCGCGCCGCTGGCGATCGGCCAGTTGCTGAAGCAGGCCGGCCTCGTGCCGTCGACGAGCGAAGCGCTGCGCAACATCGAGCAGGGCGGCGTGAAGATCCACGGCGCGACGGTGTCGGACAAGGGCCTGAAGGTCGAAGCCGGCGAGTTCGTCGTGCAGGTCGGCAAGCGCCGCTTCGCGCGCGTCACGCTGACCGCATGATCGCGCTGATCCAGCGCGTGAAGCGCGCCGACGTCCGCGTCGGCGACCGGACGACCGGCGAGATCGGCGCGGGCCTGCTCGCGCTGGTCTGCGCGGAACGCGGCGACACCGACGCGGCAGCCGACAAGCTGCTCGCGAAGATGCTCGGCTACCGCGTGTTCAGCGACGCAGCCGGCAAGATGAACCTGCCGGTGTCGAACATCGACGGCGCGGGCCGCGCGGGCGGGCTGCTGCTCGTGTCGCAGTTCACGCTGGCGGCCGACACCAACAGCGGGCTGCGTCCGAGCTTCACGCCGGCCGCGCCGCCCGACGAAGGCGCGCGGCTGTTCGACTATTTCGTCGCGGCCGCGCGGGCGCGCCATCCGGTCGTCGAAACGGGCGAGTTCGGCGCCGACATGCAGGTGTCGCTCGTCAACGACGGCCCCGTGACGTTCTGGCTGCAAGTGCGGCCCTGATTCTTTCCCGGAGACGCGCGGCGATGGCCAGCACGCAGATTCTTTTCATCCGCCATGGCGAGACGGCCTGGAACCGCATCAAGCGCATCCAGGGTCATATCGACATTCCGCTGGCCGACACCGGCCTCGCACAGGCGAAGCGGCTGGCGGCCCGGCTCGAACGAGAGGCGCGCGACGGCGCGCGGATCGACGCGATCTATTCGAGCGACCTGATGCGCGCGCAACAGACCGCGCAACCTTTTGCCGAGGCGCTCGGTCTGCCGCTGCAGTTGCGCGAAGGGCTGCGCGAACGCTCGTACGGCGCGTTCCAGGGGTACGACAGCACCGAGATCGAGGCGCTGTTCCCGGACGCTTACGCGGCCTGGCAGACGCGCGATCCGGGCTTCGCGCCGGAAGGCGGCGAGTCGCAGCGCGCGTTCTATCACCGCGTGCTGCATGCGCTCGAACCGATCGTCGCCGCGCATCCGGGCGGCCGGATCGCGTGCGTCGCGCACGGCGGCGTGCTCGACTGCGTGTACCGCTTCGCGAACGCGATCGAGCTGTCGGCGCCGCGCACTTACCAGTTGCTCAATACGAGCGTCAACGTCGTCGATTACGTGGATGGCCGCGCGCAGGTCGTGAAGTGGGCCGACGTGTCGCATCTGGAGGCGGCGAGCGACGACGACGGGTACCGCAAGGTGCGCTGAGTCCACGGGCCCCGTGCGGCGTTGCCGGTCGGGGCTTTCGTCGCCGCGTGCCGCTTACCGCGGCAACGCGTGGCGGGTCTTGTAGTCGAGCGCGTACGCGATCTTGCCGGGCTTGTCGGCCGTGATCGGCTGGCGCAGCTTGTCGAACTCTCCCTTGCTGTATTTCTTCCCGCCGTTGATCGCATCGGCGCGCCCGAGATCGGCGCCCGTCTTGCCGTCGATCACCGGGTCCGTTGCCGCGACCATCCGCGTCGACGCATTCCAGACCGCATTCAGGTAGCCCGTGTCGGCCTTCGCCGGATCGGGATCGGTCGTGCCGCCGCGCGCGAGGTCGTAGCTCGCCAGCGCGAACGTGCCGGGCTGCGCGCGCAGCCAGTCGGCCCAGTAGAACTCGAGGTAGTCGGTCGCTTGCGCGGGCTTGCCGTAGCCGATGTCGCGCGTGAAATAGACGAGCGACCGGTAGCGATCGTTCGTCATCCCCAGCGACAGGCCGAGTCCGGTCGGCAGTTGCGCGGCCGTGATCGCCTTGCCTTCGCCATTCTTCAGGCGCAGATAACCGCGGCTTTGCATCTGCTGCCAGAACGCGTCGCCCGAGTAGTCGCCGAGGTTGTCCTTGACGACGACGTGCACGTGCAGCGCCGGGCCGCCGTCGGGCGTCTCGTAGTAGGTCGACAGGCCGTGATGGCCGTCGGTCAGGTACAGCGCATCGCCGTTCGGGCCGATCACGACGGGGTTCAGCACCGAGCGGTCGCGGGCGTTCGCGTCGGCCGTCGTGCATGTATAGCTCGCCGGTTCGCGCAGCGACGACCTGGCCGTGTAGCCGCCCGATGCGAGACCGCCGAGCCCTTCGTCCGCGCAGAAGTCGTCGAACTTCTTGTCGGGCTGCAGCTCGTAGCGGCCGAGCTTGTAATAGATCTGGTCGTAGCCGATCGCACCCTGTGTCGGATGGAGGTCGCCGAGCGTCACGTCGATCAGGTCGCCCGCGCGCGCGGCTTTCCACTTGCCCGGTTGCGGCGTGACGGTGGCCGGCGGCGGGGGGGGGCCGGCGGGGTCGTGGTGCCGCCGGACGGCGTTTGCGCATCGGTACGCGCCACGGCGGCGATTTCGTCGCCTCCGCATGCGGTGAGGGCGAAGACGGCGGACAGGCTGGCGGCGAGGGCGAAACGGATCGGCAGGCGGAGCATCGCGGGCATCGGGTATCGGTTGGGTGAACGGGACCTCGCGCGGATCACGGGCAGGCGGGACGGGCGGGGCGTACGACCGTGGGCGGGTGCAAGCCCGTCAGCTTGTCACAGGAATTTGACAGCCAATTGAAATGATCGGAAGAGCCGGATCGTCAGGCGGACGGGGTGCTGTCGGGCGGGGGCGCGGTCGCGCGACGGCGTGCGCGTTTCGACGCGCCGTTGACGAGCGCCCAGCGCAGCACGGGGGCGACGGCCCGTACGCCGGGCCGGACTACCGCGCGCCGCAGCGGCGCGAACGTCGACACGCCGAGCATGCGCTGCGCCCACGGCGGCAACAGGTCTATTCCGGCATGCATCATCAGCGACGCGGCCGGTCGCAGCGCGGGCGTCGCGACCGGCGCATTCAGCAGGATCTCCATCACGTCGAAGGTGTGCGGCCCGGCCTCGAGTTCCGGCTGCATGCGCGCGAGATAGGCAGCGACCTCGGCGCGCGAACGCGGTACCCCTTGGGCGCCGAGCAGTTCGGCGACCAACGCCGTTTCGGCGTAGTAGCGGTCCTGCAGCTCGCCCGACAGCGACGGATTCACGTAGCGCAGATGCGCGGCCAGGAAGCTCGACACTTCCGCGACGTGTACCCAGGCGAGCAAGGCCGGATCGTCGGCGCGGTATGGCCGCCCGTCGGGCGCGGTGCCCGAGATGCGCGCGTGGATCGATTTCACGCGCTCGATCAGCGCGATGGCGTCGGCGCGGCTGCCGAACGTCGTGCCCGTGATGAACGTGGCGGTGCGCCGCAAGCGGCCGAGGATGTCGGTGCGAAACGACGAGTGATCCCAGACGCCCGCGAGCGCGAGCGGATGGAGCGCCTGCAGCAGCAGCGCGGCGATGCCGCCCGTCATCATCGACGTGAAATCCGCATGCACGCGCCAGCAGACGGCATCGGGGCCGAACAGCCCCGGGTCGCCGGGCGGCGAAGAGAGATCGAGCGACGGCCCGCCGCCGCCCGCCGTCAGGTGCGTGATGCCGGCCACCAGCCGCCTGCGGATCGGCTCGGCCCAGCGCGGGCCCGGTGCGGGTGCGGCGGGGTGGCGGCTGGGCGGCGTCGTCATGGCGGGGGGGCTCGGGTGACGGATTACTTTCCGTCGGGGGTATCCCACTCGTCGCGTTCGGGGCGGCGGGCGTCGGGCACCGACAGTCCGAAGTGGCGATAGGTGAGCAGCGTGGCGACGCGCCCGCGCGGCGTGCGCTGCAGGAAGCCCTGCTGGATCAGGTACGGTTCGAGCACGTCCTCGATCGTGTCGCGCTCCTCGCCGATTGCGGCCGCGAGGTTGTCGATGCCGACCGGGCCGCCGTCGAACTTGTACAGGATCGCTTCGAGCAGCTTGCGGTCCATCAGGTCGAAGCCGACCGGATCGACGTCGAGCATCGCGAGCGCGGCATCGGCCACGGCCGCGGTGATCTGGCCGTCGGCCTTCACTTCGGCGAAGTCGCGCACGCGGCGCAGCAGCCGGTTCGCGATCCGCGGCGTGCCGCGCGAGCGCTTCGCGATTTCCAGCGCGCCGTTCGGATCGATCTGCGCATTCAGCAGCGACGCCGAGCGCCGCACGATGCGCGACAGTTGATCGGCATCGTAGAACTCGAGCCGGGCGACGATCCCGAAACGGTCGCGCAGCGGGTTGGTCAGCATCCCCGCGCGGGTGGTCGCGCCGACCAGCGTGAACGGCTGCAGGTCGAGCTTCACGCTGCGCGCGGCCGGGCCTTCGCCGATCATGATGTCGATCTGGTAATCCTCGAGCGCCGGATACAGGATTTCCTCGACGACCGGCGACAGCCGGTGGATCTCGTCGATGAACAGCACGTCGTTGGCTTCGAGGTTGGTCAGCAGCGCGGCGAGATCGCCCGCGCGCTCGAGCACGGGGCCGGACGTCTGGCGCAGGTTCACGCCCATTTCGCGCGCGATGATGTGCGCGAGCGTCGTCTTGCCGAGGCCCGGCGGCCCGAACAGCAGCACGTGGTCGAGCGGCTCGGAGCGGCGCTTGGCGGCTTCGATGAAGATCTCGAGCTGGCCGCGCACCTTTTCCTGGCCGACGTAGTCGTCGAGCTGGCGCGGCCGCAGCGCACGTTCGAACACCTCCTCGTGCGACGAGGCGGGCGTGGCGGCGATGATCCGCTGCTCGGTGGCGAGTTTGTCGGTTTCGATCATGCGGCCATTGTACCGCGCGACGCGGTCCGGCCCACCTGGCCGAACGGCCGACTGGCGCGCGGCGCGGCGCCGCGCGACACTGGTTTCGACGGCCGGATCGACCGCGCGTTACGCCTTCGACAGCGCCTTCAGCGCGAGCTTGATGCCTTCCGACACACCGGTGCCGGCCGGCACGTTCTTGATCGCGGCCAGGCCTTCCTTCTCGGAGTAGCCGAGCGCGAGCAGCGCGTTGAGGATGTCGGTCGCGTGATCGGACGGCGACGCGGCGCCGGCAAGCGCACCGAGGTCGGCGCCGAGCTTGCCCTTCAGCTCGAGCAGCAGGCGTTCGGCCGTCTTCTTGCCGATGCCGGGCAGGCGGGTGAGGCGCGCGGCGTCCTGCATCGTCACGGCCTGCGCGAGCTCCTGCACGCTCATGCCGGACAGCACGGCGAGCGCCATGCGTGCGCCGATGCCGGTGATCTTCAGCAGCTCGCGGAAGGTCGTGCGCTCCTGCGGCGTCAGGAAGCCGTACAACAGATGCGCGTCCTCGCGGACGATCTGCTGCGTGAGCAGCACGATGCGCTCGCCCGTCTGCGGCAGGTTGTAGAAGGTGCTCATCGGCACGTCGATTTCGTAGCCGACGCCGTTGCAGTCGACGAGCAGATGAGGCGGGTTCTTTTCGAGCAGGATGCCGGCGATGCGACCGATCATGGAGGGCGGGACGAGAGGAATAAAGCGCGAGTGTAGCGCACGCGCGGCGCAATGCCGATGGGCCCGGCCGTCAGGCCGAGGCGATACGTGTCGTGGGTGCGCCGCGCGCGTTCGGGACGGTCTCGGCACCGAACCGGCATGCCGGGTGACCGCGCGCGCTGGGGTCAGCCGACCAGTCGCCCGCGCCGCACGCGCAGCCCTTTCTGTGCGAGCGCCGGCGCGAGGCCGCCAAGCGTGCTGAGCGTGTTGCCGCCGTGCGCATGGCAGATCGCCATGCCGAGCGCGTCGGCCGCGTCCGAGCCCGGCTGGCCGGAGAGATTGAGCAGGCGCGTGACCATCTCCTGCATCTGCGTCTTGGTCGCGCGGCCGTAGCCGACCACCGCCTGCTTCAGCTGCAGCGCCGTGTATTCGGCGACCGGCAGGCCGCCCGCGACGAGGCCGCAGATCGCGGCGCCGCGCGCCTGGCCGAGCAGCAGCGTCGACTGCGGGTTCACGTTGACGAACACCTTTTCGATCGCGGCCTGGTCGGGCGCATGTTCGCGCACGATCGTCGAGACGCCCTGGAAGATCGTGCCGAGCCGGGTGGCCAGGTCGGCCGTCGGCGTGCGGATCACGCCGCTCGTGACATAGGCGAGCCGGTGGCCGCTGACGTCGATGACGCCGAAGCCGGTGACGCGCAGGCCGGGGTCGATGCCGAGAATTCGCATGAGTGAGGAGAGTTGCCTGATGCAGCGATACTACAACGAATGGTGCGACGCGCCGGCCGCCCGGTTGCGGGCGAAGGCGCCGCGCAATAAAAAACCCGGCGGGTGCGACGCCGCCGGGTTTTCGTGTTCGGCCCGCGCGGGCCGCATGCGATCAGTGACGGAAGTGGCGCACGCCCGTCAGGACCATCGCGATGCCGTGCTCGTCGGCCGCCGCGATCACTTCGTCGTCGCGCATCGAGCCGCCCGGCTGGATCACGCAGGTCGCGCCTGCGGCCACCACGACGTCGAGGCCGTCGCGGAACGGGAAGAACGCATCCGACGCGACCGCCGAGCCGGCCAGCGTGAGGCCCGCGTTCTGCGCCTTGATGCTTGCGATGCGTGCCGAATCGACGCGGCTCATCTGGCCGGCGCCGACGCCGAGCGTCATGCCGTTGCCGCAGAACACGATCGCGTTCGACTTCACGTACTTCGCGACGCGCCACGCGAACAGCAGGTCGTCCATTTCCTTCGCGGTCGGCTGGCGCTTCGTGACGACGCGCAGCTCGCTCGGCTGCACGTTCCGCGAATCGAGCGACTGCACGAGCAGGCCGCCGCCCACGCGCTTCAGGTCGAAGGCGTTATGGCCGTCGCCGAGCGCGATCTCGAGCAGGCGCACGTTCTGCTTCGCGGCGAACACCTGCTTCGCGGCGTCGGAGAACGACGGGGCGATCAGCACTTCGACGAACTGCTTCGCGACTGCCTGCGCGGCTGCTTCGTCGACTTCGCGGTTGAACGCGATGATGCCGCCGAATGCGGAAGTCGGATCCGTCTGGAACGCCTTCGCGTATGCGTCGGCCGAGTCGTTGCCGACCGCGACGCCGCACGGGTTCGCATGCTTGATGATCACGCAGGCCGGCGCGTCGAACGTCTTCACGCATTCCCACGCCGCGTCCGAATCCGCGATGTTGTTGTACGACAGTTCCTTGCCCTGCAGCTGGCGGTAGTTCGCCAGTGCGCCGGCCGGCGTCGCGAGGTCGCGGTAGAACGCCGCGCTCTGGTGCGGGTTCTCGCCGTAGCGCAGGTCCTGCACCTTGTCGAACGCCATGTTCAGCGTGGCCGGGTACGTGCTGCGCGACGCGTGCTGCAGCTCGTCGGTCAGGCTCGTCAGGTAGTTCGTGATCGCGCCGTCGTATTGCGCGGTGTGCGCGAACACCTTCGTCGCGAGGCGGAAGTTGGTCGGGTAGCCGACCGTATTGCCGTTCGCCTTCATTTCATCGAGCACGACCGCGTAGTCGGCCGGATCGACGACGACCGTCACGTCGCGGTGGTTCTTCGCGGCCGAGCGCAGCATCGTCGGGCCGCCGATGTCGATGTTCTCGATCGCGTCGGCGAGCGTGCAGTCGTCCTTCGCGATCGTCGCGACGAACGGGTACAGGTTCACGACGAGCAGGTCGATCGTCGGGATGCCGTGCTGCTCCAGCGCCTGCATGTGCTCGGGCAGGTCGCGGCGCGCGAGGATGCCGCCGTGCACCTTCGGGTGAAGCGTCTTCACGCGCCCATCGAGCATTTCCGGGAAGCCCGTGTAGTCGGCTACTTCGGTAACGGGCAGGCCGGCGTCGGCGAGGAGTTTCGCGGTACCGCCCGTCGACAGCAGCTTGACGCCGAGGTCGGACAGCGACTTCGCGAAGTCGACGATGCCGGTCTTGTCGGAAACGGAAATGAGCGCTTGCTTGATCATGATGGAACCACCAATAGCCAGGGAAACGGGGACGGGACGGCCGGCTACAGCAGGCCGTGCTGCTGCAGCTTCTTGCGCAGCGTGTTGCGGTTGATGCCGAGGTACTCCGCGGCGAGCGACTGGTTGCCGCCCGCCTGTACGAGCACGACCTCGAGCATCGGCTTTTCGACGCAGGACATCACCATTTCATAGACGTCGTGCGGATTGGAGCCGTCTAGATCCCGGAAATACACGTCCAGGCTCTCGCGGACACATTGTTCGATGTTGTGCTTGCTCATGCTGCTAACTGGTTATGGTCGTCCGACTCGCCCTGGCCGTTTTCCTCTTCGTCATCGACGTAGACGAGGTGGTCCGACAGCGCCTTTTGCGCCTCGAAGAAGGCATTGACGGCGGCGAGCTGCTCGCGGGTGGAATCGAGCGTGTTCATCCTGTGCCGGAACCCGTTGGCGCCGGAAAGGCCGCGAGTGTACCAGCCGATGTGCTTGCGCGCAGTACGGACGCCCGTGAATTCACCATAGAAAGCGTAGTGGTCTTCCAGGTGTTCGTTCATCACGTGCTGGATCTCGTCGATCCGCGGCGGGGGCAGCAGCTCGCTGGTTTGCAGGAAATGATCGATTTCGCGGAACAGCCACGGCCGGCCTTGCGCGGCACGACCGATCATCAGCGCGTCGGCGCCCGTTGCATCGAGCACGGCCTTCGCCTTCGCGGGCGACGTGATGTCGCCGTTTGCGACGACCGGAATCCGAACGGCCGCCTTCACGGCCGCGATGGTGTCGTATTCGGCGTCGCCGCGGTACAGGTCGGCGCGCGTGCGGCCGTGCACGGTGAGCATCGAGATGCCGGCCGCTTCGGCGAGGCGCGCGACCGTGATCGCGTTCTTGTGCTCGCGGTCCCAGCCGGTGCGGATCTTCAGCGTGACGGGCACCGCATCGGGCCCCGTGCCGACCGCCGCGACGACGGCCTCGACGATCCGCTGCACGAGCGGCTCGTTCTGCAGCAGCGCGGAGCCGGCCGCGACGTTGCAGACCTTTTTCGCCGGGCAGCCCATGTTGATGTCGATGATCTGCGCGCCGTTGTCGACGTTGTAGCGGGCCGCTTCGGCCATCATCGCCGGATCGGCGCCGGCGATCTGCACCGCGATCGGTTCGACCTCGCCTTCGTGGTTCGCGCGCCGCATCGTCTTCGCGCTTTTCCACAGCTGCGCGTTGGACGCGACCATCTCGGACACGGCGTAACCGGCCCCCAGCCGCTTGCACAGCTGGCGGAACGGACGATCCGTCACGCCGGCCATCGGGGCGACGAACAGGTTGTTACGCAATACGTGAGGGCCGATAACGGGCATCGCAATGGCACCGCCCGCGACTGGCGCGGGCAGGGGAAGGGAAGACGGAAAACGGGCATTTTACCGTATTCCCATGCCCTGCCGATTTGACCCGGTTTGCCTGGCGTGGCCGCGCGCAATCGCGCGGTGCTGGGCGCGTCAGTTGCGCTGGCCGAACATCATCTGGCGCGCGATCGCCTTCTTGAGCGGCGGCACGAATTCGAGCGCGGTGAGGGCCGCGCCGCGCAGCAGCGGAAGCGGGCCCGAATCGATCGTAAACAGCCGCGCCAGCGTGTCGGTCGCGCCGATCGTGAAGCGCCGGTCGAGCGCGCGGCGCGCGTTGAAGGCCGCGAGCGCGGTTGCTTCGAAGCCTTGCGCGGACAGCACGTCGACGAGCGTATGCGCATCGCGCAGCCCGAGGTTGAGCCCCTGGCCCGCGACGGGGTGCAGGGTTTGCGCGGCGTTGCCGACGAACGCGACGCGGCCGCTGACCAGGGTCTGCGCGGCGTTCAGCCCGAGCGGGAACGACGCGCGTCCGGCGATCGCGACGAAGTCGCCCATGCGTTCGCCGAACGCGCTGCCGAGCTCGCGCAGGAACGCGTCGTCGGGCAGCGCGGCACGTCGTGCCGCTTCGTCGGGCGTGCAGCACCAGACGAGCGAGTAGTCGGCCTGGCGTGGGCCGCCGAGCGGCAGCAGCGCGAGCGGACCTTCGTGCGTGAAGCGTTCCCACGCGACGTTCGGGCGCGGCGCCGATACCGTGACCGTGCCGACGAGCGCCGTCTGTCCGTAGTCGCGGCGGTGCTTGGCCGTATCGGCCTGCTGTTCGTGGAACAGCCCGCCTTCGGCATTGATCACGATGCGCGCGCGCAGCGTGCGCTCGCCCTGCGGGCCGTCGAGCGTCAGCGTGACGCCGTCGGCGTCCTGTTGCGGCGCGCGTGCGGTGGTCGACGTGAGCCAGTCGACCCTCGTGCCGCGCACGGCGCCGGCGAGCGCCTGCACGATCGAGCCGTAGCGCACGACATAGCCGAGCGCGGCGACATCGTGTTCGTCGCGGTCGATCAGCGTGCGGCCGAAATGGCCGCGCTGCGACACGTGGATATGTTCGATCGGTGTCGCATCGGCGGGCCACGCGAGCGTGTCGAGCAGCACGCGGCTGCCGTGCGACACGGCGAGCGCGCGCGGGTCGTTCGCGGTCGCGGCCGGTTCGCGCGCATCGATCAGCGCGATCGATGCGCGCTGCGTCGCGCTGCGGCGCGCGAGCCAGCCGGCGAGCGCGAGCCCGACGGGGCCCGCGCCGACGATGGCGAGGTCGTAGTCCGGCGTGGCCGGGGGGGAAGCGGTCGTCATCTTGATTCGTGAAACGGTGGTATCGGTCGGCGGCCGGTCATGCGCCCGCGCGCATCAGCGCTTCGATCTCGTCGGCGTCGACCGGCACGCCGCGCGTGATCAGTTCGCAGCCGTGCTCGCGCACGATCGCGTCGTCCTCGATGCGGATGCCGATGTTCCAGTACTCGGGCGGCACGTCGTCGGCCGCGCGCACGTACAGGCCGGGCTCGACCGTCAGCGTCATGCCGGGCTTCAGCGTGCGCCACGGCAGCGCGCCGTTGGCGTCACGCGCGGCGAGCCGCTCGCGGTAGTCGCCGCAGTCGTGCACGTCCATCCCGAGCCAGTGGCCCGTGCGGTGCATGTAGAAGCGCGTGTACGCGCGCTCGGCGATCACGTCGTCGACGCTCGAGAAGCGGGCCTTCGGGATGATGCCGGTGTCGAGCAACCCCTGCGCGAGCACGCGCACGGCCGCATCGTGCGGCGCCTCGAACGGCACGCCCGCGCGCGTCGCATCGATCGCGGCCTGCTGCGCGGCGAGCACGATGTCGTACAGCGTGCGCTGCGCGGGCGAGAAGCGCCCGTTGGCCGGGAACGTGCGCGTGATGTCCGACGCATAGCCGTCGAGTTCGCACGCGGCGTCGATCAGGATCAGGTCGCCGTCCCGCGCGGCCGCGTTGCCGGCCGGGTAGTGCAGCACGCACGCGTTCGCGCCGGCCGCGACGATCGAGCCGTACGCGGGCGACTGCGCGCCGTGCTTGCGGAACAGGTACAGCAGCTCGGCCTCGAGTTCGTATTCGCGGATGCCGGGGCGGCACGCCTGCATCGCGCGGCGGTGCGCGAGCGCGGAGATGTGCGCGGCGCGCATCATGATCGCGAGTTCGTGTTCGTCCTTCACGAGCCGCATGTCGTCGAGCAGCGGCGTGAGGTCGAGCAGCGCGTCCGGCGCGGCGACGCCCGTGCGCGCCAGCGCGCGCACCGCGTCGATCCAGCCGGCGAGCTGGCGGTCGAAGTCGGCCGATGCGCCGAACCGGTAGTGCACGGTGCCCGCGTCGGCGAGCAGGCGCGGCATCTCGGTGTCGATCACGTCGACCGCGAATGCCGCATCGAAGCCGAACGCGTCGCGCGCGGCCTCGGGGCCGTAGTGAAAGCCTTCCCAGATCTCGCGGTCGACGTTCTTGCCGCGGCAGAACAGGATCGACTCCGGCGCGCCGTGCGGCGCGGCCGCGTTCAGCACGAGCACGGCATCCGGCTCGGTGAAGCCCGTCAGGTAATGGAAGTAGCTGTCGAACCGGTACGGGTAGGCCGTATCGCGGTTGCGCAGCAGTTCCGGCGCGGTGGGAACGATGGCGACGCCGCCGCCCGCGGCACGCAGTGCGGCAAGCACGCGTTCACGGCGCTGGCGGTAGACGTCGACGGCGATGGCGGTATCGATGGGCGCATTCATCGTGCGATTGTAGCGCCGCGCGACGCGGTGCGTGAGAGGGGCGCCCGAAGCCGCGCCGGAAGGCCGCGCGGCGGTTGTTGCAAACCATCCACAGGCCGGGCCGGCGATTTTCTACCCGGCCGCGCCGGCCGGTTATGATCGGCGACAACGTATACTCTCGGCGGTTCCCCAAAAAAGGCAGATGATGAAATTAATCGGTTCGCTCGGCAGCCCGTACGTCCGCAAGGCGCGGATCGTGCTCGCTGAAAAGAAGATCGACTACAAGCTGGAGCTCGAGAACGTGTGGGCGCCGGACACGAATATTCATGCATCGAACCCGCTCGGCAAGGTGCCGTGCCTCGTGATGGAGGATGGTGCCGCGGTGTTCGATTCCCGCGTGATCTGCGAATACGTCGACACGCTGTCGCCGGTCGGCAAGCTGATTCCGCCGTCGGGCCGCGAGCGCGTCGAGGTGCGCTGCTGGGAAGCGCTGGGCGACGGCGTGCTCGACGCGGCGGTCGCGATTCGCGTCGAACACACGATGCGCGACGAGGCGCAGCGCAGCGCGAGCTGGATCGCCCGCCAGCAGCGCAAGATCGACGACGGTCTCGTCGCGATGTCGCAGGGCCTCGGCGGCAAGACCTGGTGCGTCGGCAATCATTACACGCTGGCCGACATCGCACTCGGCTGCGCGCTCGGCTACCTCGATTTCCGGATGCCCGAGCTCAACTGGCGCGATCGCCACCCGAACCTCGACAAGCATTTCGTGAAGCTGCAGCAGCGGCAATCGTTCGCCGACACGCTGGCGCAGAGCTGAGCGGCCGGCCACGCAGTCCCGCATTCGGCAGACAAAAGAAAAGCGCCCCGCGGGGCGCTTTTCTTTTTGCCGCGCGGGCCGCCGGCGGAACGGGGCGGCCGCGCGCGTCACTCGATCGACGCGTACACGGCCTCGCCGAGCGTGAACGAATCGCTGCGCGCGATCGGCCACCACTTGTCGTACAGCGTGAAGCCGCAGGTTCGGCCGTCGAGCAGCGCGCCGGGCTTCAGGTACTTCAGCAACTGCGACATCAGCCGCACCTCGTGCGGCGCGACCCGCTGCACGATGTGATGCGCGCGCAGCTCGGACGGATGGCCGAGGCCGGCCGCCTGCACGAGTTCCTGCAGCGCATGCAGCGTATTGCGGTGGAAGTTGTACACGCGCTCGGCCTTGTCGGGCACGACGAGCGCGCGCTGGCGCACCGGGTCCTGCGTCGCGACGCCGGTCGGGCAACGGTCGGTGTGGCAGTGCTGCGCCTGGATACAGCCGACCGCGAACATGAAGCCGCGCGCCGAGTTCACCCAGTCCGCGCCGATCGCGAGCGTGCGGGCGATGTCGAACGCGGTGATGATCTTGCCGCTCGCGCCGATCTTCACGCGGTCGCGCACGCCGATCCCGACGAGCGTGTTGTGCACGAGCAGCAGCCCTTCCTGCAGCGGCACGCCGACGTGGTCGGTGAATTCGAGCGGCGCCGCGCCGGTGCCGCCTTCCGCGCCGTCTACGACGATGAAGTCGGGCACGATGCCGGTCTCGATCATCGCCTTCGCGATGCCGAAGAATTCCCACGGATGGCCGATGCACAGCTTGAAGCCGGTCGGCTTGCCGCCCGACAGCGTGCGCAGCCGTTCGACGAATTCGAGCAGCCCGCGCGGCGTGGAGAACTCCGAGTGCGTCGCGGGCGAGATGCAGTCCTTGCCCATCGGCACGCCGCGCGTCTCGGCGATTTCCGGCGTGATCTTCGCGGCCGGCAGCACGCCGCCGTGGCCGGGCTTCGCGCCCTGCGACAGCTTCACCTCGATCATCTTGACCTGCGGATCGGCGGCCTGCTTCGCGAACTTGTCGGGGTTGAACGTGCCGTCTTCGTTGCGGCAGCCGAAATAGCCGGACGCGATTTCCCAGATGATGTCGCCGCCGTTCTCGCGGTGGTACTTGGACAGCGAACCTTCGCCGGTATCGTGCGCGAACCCGCCTTTCTTCGCGCCGAGGTTCAGCGAGCGGATCGCGTTCGCGGACAGCGAGCCGAAGCTCATCGCCGAGATGTTGAAGATCGAAATGTCGTACGGTTGCGCGCGATTCGCGCCGACGCGGATGCGGAAATCGTGGTTCGGCAGTTTCGTCGGCGCGAGCGAGTGGCTGATCCATTCGTGCGCGACGGCCTTCACGTTCAGCTCGGTGCCGTACGGGCGGTTGTCGGCGACGTTCTTCGCGCGCTGGTACACGAGGCTGCGCTGCGCACGCGAGAACGGTTTCTCGTCGGTGTCGTCCTCGACGAAGTACTGGCGGATTTCAGGTCGGATGAATTCGAACAGGAAGCGGAAGTGGCCCCAGAGCGGGTAGTTGCGCAGGATCGCGTGACGGTCCTGCTTCAGGTCGTACAGGCCGAGCGCGACGAGGGCGACGGGGATGATGATCCACAACCAGGACAGCACGTGGGCCGACGCGAGCGCGGCCGCCGCGACGAGCAACAGGACGGCACACCACATCGCCAGATAGCGTCGTGAAAGCATGGGGACTCCATAAGAATCTTGAAATGCCGCCATGCGTGCGCTGCGCGGCGGCGCGCCGGCCGCGGCGGATTCGTGTTCCGCCGGGCGCGGCGTGCCGCAAGTCTAAACCGAATACGTGTCAGCGTGCGTCGGCGAGCGCCGGTGCGTGGCCTTCCGCCGGTGCGGCCCGACCGGGCGCGTCGGTTGCCGCGAGCTCGATGATGCCGCCGCCGAGGCAGATCTCGCCGTCGTACAGCACGGCCGACTGGCCGGGCGTGACGGCCCACTGCGCGTCGTCGAACGCGAGCGAGAAGCGCGCTTCGCCTGCCGGGCCGGGCGCGGCCGCGCCGAACGCGCAGGCGGCGTCGGCCTGCCGGTAGCGCGTTTTCGCGCCGCACGCGAAGCCGTCGGCCGGCGGCTCGCCGGCGACCCAGCTCACGTTGCCGGCGACGAGCTGGCGCGACAGCAGCCACGGATGATCGTGGCCCTGCACGACGTACAGCGTGTTCGACGCGATGTCCTTCGCGGCGACGAACCACGGTTCGCCGCTGCCGCTCTTGCTGCCGCCCAGGCCGATGCCCTTGCGCTGGCCGAACGTGTAGAACGCGAGGCCGATGTGCTCGCCGACCACCTTGCCGTCGGGCGTCTTCATCGGGCCGGGCTTCGTCGGCAGGTAGCGGTTCAGGAAATCGCGGAACGGCCGTTCGCCGATGAAGCAGATGCCGGTCGAATCCTTCTTCTTCGCGTTCGGCAGCCCGATCTGCGCGGCGATCTCGCGCACTTTCGTCTTCGGGATCTCGCCGAGCGGGAACATCGTCTTCGACAGTTGCGCCTGGTTCAGCCGGTGCAGGAAGTACGACTGGTCCTTCGTATGATCGAAGGCCTTCAGCAGTTCGAAGCGTCCGTCGCGCTCGCGCACGCGTGCATAGTGGCCGGTCGCGATCATTTCCGCGTCGAGCGACATCGCGTGGTCGAGGAACGCCTTGAACTTGATCTCGGCGTTGCACAGCACGTCGGGGTTCGGCGTGCGGCCGGCCGAGTATTCGCGCAGGAACTCGGCGAACACGCGGTCCTTGTATTCGGCGGCGAAGTTGACGGCCTCCACGTCGATGCCGATCAGGTCGGCCACCGACACGACGTCGATCCAGTCCTGGCGCGTCGAGCAGTATTCGCCGTCGTCGTCGTCTTCCCAGTTCTTCATGAACAGGCCGACCACGTCGTAGCCCTGTTCCTTCAACAGCCACGCGGTCACCGACGAATCGACGCCGCCCGACATGCCCACTACTACACGGCGCTTGCTCATTTGTTGACCGCCTGACGTTCGAATGCTTCGGGGCGCGGCGCGACCGAATGCGTGTGCACGAAATCGAGCGGAATGCGCCGCCCGGCGAGATAGTCGTCGACGCAGCGCATCACGGCGGGCGAGCGGTGACGCTCGCTGCACGCGCGCAGTTCGTCGGCCGTCATCCACAGCGTGCGGACGATGCCGTCGTCGAGCACGTGGCCCGCGACCGGTTCGCCGGCCGTGCCGCAGAACGTGAAGCGCAGGTAGGTCGCGCCGGCGGTGCCGGGGCGGTCGTAGTGCGCGAGATAGACGCCGACGAGCGCGTCGGGCGTGAACGGGTGCGCGGTTTCCTCGAGCGTTTCGCGGATCACGGCGTCGGCCAGCGTTTCGCCGGCCTCGAGATGGCCTGCCGGCTGGTTGATGCGCAGGCCCGTCGAGGTTTCTTCCTCGATCACGAGAAAGCGGCCGGCGTGCTCGACGAGCGCGGCGACCGTCACATGCGGGGTCCAGATTTCGGGTTTCATGGATCGGCATTTTACCGGTTGCGCCCGAACGCTGCCGGCCGTCTGGTCTTGCGAATCCGACCCCGTAAGCTGCGCGTCTTGCCGTCGGGGGGGGCGATGCGGTGCCGGCGGGCGCCGCGGCCGTGCGCGATCGATCGTGCGGAAGGTGCGGGCACGGCCGTCGTCCCGGGTGGAAAGCGGCGCCAGCGCGGTTGCGGGTGGTGTGCGGCACGCGCCGGCGGCGCGGCCGGCAATCCCGACGCACGTGCATTCACGGCGCGACGAGGCGCGTGACGCACGCGGCGATCGTGTCGCGGACGCGCACGATCGCCGGGTCGCGCTGCGTGCTCGTGCGCCAGCCGATTTCGACCGGATAGCGCGGCAGGTCGACCGGGCAGGCAAGCGCGCGCAGCGGCGTGGAATGGGCGATCGCGCGCGCCGCGTGCGCGGGAATCGTCGCGACCGCGTCGGAGCCGGCGAGCAGGTACGGCAACGCGGCGAAATGCGTGGTCGACGCTGCGACGCGCCGCTTGTGGCCGAGCGCGGCCAGCGCCTCGTCGACGATCCCGATCACGCCGCCCGACGACACGAGCAGGTGGTCGCGCCGCAGGAAATCGGCGAGCGTCAGCGCGCGCGGCGGCTGCGCGCGGGCGGCCGGATCGATCAGGCAGGCGTACCCGCCCGTCGCGACCGCACGCCGGCTCAGCCCGTTCGCCGAGAACCCGCCCGACGCGATCGCGAGATCGACGCCGTGCCGCAGCAGCGCGTCGCCGGCGATGCCGCTGTGGGTCTGCCGGAAGATCAGCCGGATGCCCGCGGCTTCCCGCGCGACCGCATCGATCAACGCGCGGCCGAGCGCGATCTCGAAGTCGTCCGACAGCCCGACCGAGATCGTGCGGCCGACGCGGTCGCCGCTGTCGGCCGCGATCGCGAGGCTTTCGCGGCAGCGGTCGAGCGCGTCGGACAGGATCGGCTTCAGTTCGTCCGCGCGCGGCGTCGGCGCGAGCCCGCGGCCGGTGCGCACGAACAGCGGATCGGCGTAGATCACGCGCAGCCGCGCAAGCGCCGCGCTGACGGCCGACTGCGTGAGGTCGAGCCGCAGCGCCGCGCGGCTCGCGCCGCCTTCCTCGTACAGCGCCTCGAACACCTTCAGCAGGTTCAGGTCGAGGCCGGCGATATCATCTGCATTCATGTCAGTTATCGTTGTATCGATTTGATCGATGAAATGATATCGATAAAGATGGCGTCACCTCATTCACCGGAGACGCCTTCATGTCCACGTCAGTCATCGCCGCGCTGCAGATCGGCGCATCGCCCGCCGGCACGCGCGCCACGCTCGACACGATCCTCGGCTACGAAACCGCGATCCGCGACAGCGGCGCGTCGCTCGTCGTGCTGCCCGAGGCCGTGCTCGGCGGTTATCCGAAAGGCGAGATCTTCGGCACGCGCCTCGGCTACCGGCTGCCCGAGGGCCGCGACGCGTATGCGCGCTACGCCGCGCAGGCGATCGACGTGCCGGGTCCGGAAACCGACGAGCTGGCCGCGCTGTCGCAGCGCACGGGCGCGAGCCTCGTGGTCGGCGTGATCGAGCGCGGCGGCAGCGCGCTGTACTGCACGGCGCTGTTCTTCGATCCGCGCGACGGGCTCGTCGCGAAACACCGCAAGTTGATGCCGACCGGCACCGAACGGCTGATCTGGGGGCAGGGCGACGGCTCGACGCTGCCCGTCGTCGAGACGGCAGCCGGCCGCGCGGGCGCGGCGATCTGCTGGGAGAACCACATGCCGCTGCTGCGCTGCGCGATGTACGCGAAAGGCGTGCAGATCTGGTGTGCGCCGACCGTCGACGAGCGCGATCTGTGGCAGAACTCGATGCGGCACATCGCGCACGAAGGGCGCTGCTTCGTCGTGAGCGCGTGCCAGGTGCAGCCGTCGCCGCGCGCGCTCGGTATCGACGTGCCGGGCTGGGATCCCGAGCGGCCGCTGATCCGCGGCGGCAGCGTGATCGTCGGGCCGCTCGGCGACCTGCTGACCGAGCCGCTGATCGGCGAGGCCGGGCTCGTGACCGCGCGTATCGATACCGACGAACTCGTGCGGGCGCGTTACGACTTCGACGTCGTCGGCCACTACGCGCGGGCGGACGTGTTTTCGCTGCACGTGGACGAGCGGCCGAAGCGGCCGGTGGTGTTCGGCGGCTAATCGGCGAGTAATGAAGGCCGGACCGGCGCCGGCGCGCGCCCCTTGCTCGGTGGACGCCCGCTGCCGTGCCGCGTCAGCGCATCGGCGCTTCCGCGATCCGCATGTAGTCGGCGATCCGCCGCCCTTCCATGTCCGGAAACTGCTCGTGCACGGTGATGTCGCCCATGCGCGCGATGTCGAAGGTGCGGAAATCGCCGCGCAGCTCGCACCACGCGCCGATCGTCCAGCGCCCGCCCCAGTACACGAGCCCGAGCGGCCAGACGCGGCGTTGCGAATGCGCGCCGAGCCGGTCGCGATAGTCGAAACCGACGACGTGGCGCGTGTCGATGGCCTGGTGGATCGCGTCGACCTTGGCGCAGAACGTCTCGTCGATGTGGAACGACGGCGCGAACACCGGCAGGCGGTCGAGCGCCGTGCGCTTGTCGGCCGGCATCGCCGACGCGATCTTCGCGAGCGCCGAGCGCGCGCCGCTCGCGAAACGCGCGCCGCCCCAGGTTTCGAGCATCCGCGCGCCGGTGGCGAGCGCCGCCAGCTCCTCGGCCGTGAACGTGAGCGGCGGCAGGCTCGCGTTGCGGTTCAGCCGGTAGCCGATGCCGGCCTCGCCTTCGATCGGCACCCCCGACAGTTGCAGGTCGCGCACGTCGCGATAGACCGTGCGCGGCGACACCGACAGCCAGTCGGCCAGCTGTTGCGCGGTCGTGAGACGACGCCCGCGCAACAGCTCGGCGATCTGGAACAGGCGGTCGGCACGGCGGGTCATGACGGCACCTCGATTCCTCTGGCTACGGGGATTTCGCGATGATAGCGCCGCGCCGGGCCGCCGGCCGGTGCGCTCAGTGGCATTTCGGCGCGTGCAGGCCGACGCGGTTGCCTTCGGTGTCGATCAGGTAGCCGACGTAGCCGTAGTTGTTCGGCAGCTCGACGACCGAGCCCTGCACGACGCCGCCCGCGCGCTTCGCGCGTTCGAGCGCCGCGACGACCGATTCGCCGGCGTTCAGGTAGACGAGCACGCCGTTCGCGCTCGGCTTGATCTGCTGCGGATCGAACACGATGCTGCCGCCGGTGCTCGACGCTTCGTGATCGAACGTGGCCATCGGCACGCCGCCGATGATCGCGCGCTGCAACGTGGTTTGCAGCACGGTTTCGTAAAAGCGGATCGCCCGTTCGAAATCGAGGGACGGGATGTCGAACCACGCGATTGCGCGTTCCAGGGTGGCGGTGGCCGTTGCGGACGTCATGACGAGCTCCTTGTTGCGTTGTTATTCGGGTTCGGTGTGGAAACCAGCCTGCATTGCGCCGGGATTGAAGTGTGAGCGCGGGCTGCTGACACCGTATTGTCAGTAGAGTTGTCACCCTTGACATGCAACCATGGGGTTGCGCAATGACGCCATTGACCCGGGAGCGGCATGGACCCGGGAGCGGCATGGACCTCGTTTTGTTGGCGGCCGGGGTCGTGCTGGGAACGTCAGGACGACGACGATCCGTCGCGGGTCGACATCGTCGGCGAGGTAATCGAGAACGGTCCGCCGCGCCGGCTGGTCGTCACGTGGCGCACGCCGTCGGGGGGAGGGTGAAGAATCGCGCGGGATCTACCTCGTCGAGCCGCAGGCCGGCGTCGTGAAGCGGACCGTCACGCACGACGGGCTCGTGCCCGGTTCGGAGAGGGATCGCGGGATTCGCGGCGGCTGGCCGGTCGTGCTGTCGAGCCTGAAGACGCTGCTCGAGACCGGGCGTGCACTGCCATTCAGGATGGCGCGCGGGTCGGAGTCGAAGCACTGAAACGAAACGCCGCCGTTGCCGCGGGTGCGGTAACGGCGGCGTTTGTCGGTGCCGCGGCGGCCGCACGGGCGGCCCCGATGGACGCGGATTACGCGTCGCCGCCTTCCGGCGCGGCCGGACGCGCCTTCACGCTGCCGGCGATCAGGTCGAAGCGGAACAGCCGGCACTCGAGCGCGCCGTTGAACAGCGGGGTCTTTGCCGATTCGCGCAGCCGCAGCTGGCCCGGCAGCGAACGGTCGGATGTCAGCAGGAACGCCTGCCAGCCCGTGAAGCGCTGCTTCAGCGCATCGCCCAGCACGTTGAAGAACTCGCTGTCCGGTGCGTCGGTGTGCGTGCGTCGGAACGCATCGTCGTTGCCGCGGTTGCGGCCGGTTTCGCGCACCTCGCCGCGCGCGCTGCGGCCGCGCACTTCGATCCGCTCGCCGTACGGCGGGTTCGCGAGGATGATGCCCGGCGCGTCGCACGGCGGCGTCATCCCGCGCGCGTCGACCTGCTTGAGCCACACCGACGGCACGCCCGCGCGCTCGAGGTTCGCGCGCGCCTTCTCGAGCATGTCGCCGGAGATGTCGCTGCCGTACACGCCGAGCGCTTCGTTGCGCTTGCCGCGCGCCGCGCGCTTCGCGTCCAGCGCCGGGACCTTCAGGCCCTGCCACGCGGTGATGTCGTACTGCTTGAGCTTTTCGAAGCCGAACCGGCGTTCGACGCCGGGCGCGACGCCGAGCGCGATCTGCGCGGCTTCCGCGAGGAACGTGCCGCTGCCGCACATCGGGTCGTACAGCGCGGTGCCGGGCGTCCAGCCCGTCAGGCGCAGGATGCCGGCCGCGAGGTTCTCGCGCAGCGGTGCCGCGCCCTTGTCGAGGCGCCAGCCGCGCTTGAACAGCGGCTCGCCCGACGTATCGAGGTACAGCGTGCATTCGTTGGCCGTCAGGAACGCGAACACGCGCACGTCCGGCGCACCGGTGTCGATGCTCGGGCGCGCGCCGGTCTTGTCGCGCATCCGGTCGCAGATCGCGTCCTTCACGCGCAGCGTCGCGAACTCGAGGCTCTTCAGCGGCGACTTGATCGCGGTGATGTCGACGCGCAGCGTCTGCGTGGCGGCGAACCAGCGCTCCCACGGCTGCTCGAGCGCGAGCGCATAGACGTCCTGCTCGTTGCGGTACGCGCGGTGCGCGATCTTCAGCAGGATCCGGCTCGCGATCCGCGAATGGAGGTTCGCGGCCATGCCGGCGGCCCAGCCGCCGCTGAAATGGACGCCGCCCGGCACCTGCGCGCCCGCGGTGAACGGCGCACCGTTCAGGTGGCGGCCGGCGATTTCGGCCAGCTCGGCGGCAAGCGCCGCTTCGAGGCCGCGCGGGCAGGGGGCGAAGAATTCAAACAGGGTGGGCGAGGACATAAGGCGGTGAGGACGTGCAAAAGTCCACTATTGTACGCGGCGCGGGCGGCCGGGGCCGGCGTTTCGGCGCCGCACCGCCCGCGCGACGGCCGCGGGCGCGCACCGGGAGACCGGTGCGGCGCGGCCTGACGCGCCCGCCGCGGGTTCAGTGGGTCAGTGCGAGCCCGTGTGGCCGGCGCGCGCGGCCTGGCCGCCGGCCGGCCAGAACAGCGCGAGCGGATGCGACAGCACCGTGCGGACGATCGCGGCGACGAGCGCGCGCACCTTGGTCGGGCGCAGGCTGCGCGAGCGCACGGCCATCGTAAACGCGAGCGCGAAGCTGACGAGCACGTTGAGGATCGCCATGCTGAGCACGCCGGCGGCGGCCCACCACAGTTCGGGCGTGCTCAGCGCACTCTTGCCCAGCACGCCGAGCGCGACCCCGATCGAGCCGGCCGACAGCGTCACGTGACGCACCTCGAACGGGAACACGAACACGCTGACGATCGCCGGGATCAGGCCGAGCATCAGGCCGAGGCCGACGTTCGCGACCACGCCGGCGACGTTCGACCGGCAGAAATGCGCGAGCTTCGCGGCACCGGCCGCGCCGAGCGTGAGGCGCAGCCGGCGGTTGTAGGTGAGCGCGTCGCCGACGCGGTGCAGCACGAACCAGTTGTCGGCCCAGCCCGCGAGCAGGCTCGACGCCCACAGCAGCACGCCCGTGAGCGCCGCGTAGAACGGCGTCGGGCCGAGCAGCGAGAACGAGTGCAGCGTCGCATGCGCCTTCTCCGGCGAGATCACGTTCGTGTGCAGCACGTTGCCCGCGAACAGCTGCACGAGCAGGCAGACGGGCAGCACGACGAGCACGTTGCCGGAAATCGCGGCCGCCTGCGTGCGGATCAGTGCGATCACCGACGACACGAACGCCTTCACGCCTTCGTCGTGGCCGGTGTCGTCGAGTTCGCGCGCCAGCGTCGGCGCGGTCATCGCGGGCTGCTTGGTCGCGAGCGTGAAGTGCAGGAAGTGCATCAGCATGAAGCTGGCCGCGTAGTTGATGCCCGCGAGCAGCCCTTCGAGCATCGACTGCAGGTGCGCGCCCGTGATCGCGAACTTCACGCACACGGTCACGACGGTGACGAGGCCGCCGCCCGCGGCCATCCGCAGCATCTTCAGGTATTCGGCGCGGCCGCGCGAGATGTAGTGCTCGCCCGTGTCCGCGTTGGTCTCGACGAGCTTGCGTGCGAACAGCGAGAAGTTGCTGCGCACGAGGTGCGTGACGCTCTGGCTGTTCTGGTTCGCGTCGACCAGCTCGGCCGTCAGGCGGGCCATTCCGTGCAGGTCGTCGCGGGCCATCCACGCGTTCAGCAGCGTCTCCGCGCGCAGGATGCGCATGCGCATCCGCTCGACCTGGAACACGATGTCGACCGACACGCCGTTGCGGTACAGGTGCGAGAACACGTCGTCGACGGCGATCCGGCATTCGTCGAGCAGCACGCGCAGGTAGTTCACCTCGTGCAGCAGCTTGCTCGGGTCGCCGCCGTCCTCGACGGCCGCGTGCGCGGTCTCGACCGCGAGCATCGCGCGCGTGAGGCGGTAGAACGGCTGTGATTCGAGCGGCTTGCGCGCATCGTCGTCGGACAGCCGGCTGCGCACCGTCTGCGACAGGCCGGTCGAGCTGATCTGGCAGGTCAGGTTATGCAGCGCGGCCAGCAGGTCGCGCGAGAACGAGCCGGGCTCGTGGCGTTCCTCCTCGGTGACGTCGAACGAGATCAGCTCGGCGAGGCGCGCGAGCAGGTCGTCGGGCAGCGCGTCGATCCATTTCGCGTCCTCCGGTGCCGGGAACATCAGCGTGAACAGTGCCGACAGCTCGCGGCGGTTCGGCGCGGGCGGGATCAGCGACGAGTCGATCCGCTCGAACAGCGCGCCGAAGAAGCCCGAGTGCACGGGCATGCCGGCGTCGCACAGCAGCGAGATGCCGTCGCATTCGCGCAGGATGCCGCGCAGGATGCGCGCGGCGTGCGCTTTCCAGGCGGGGTTGCGATCGAGCACGTGGAACAGGTAGCGCAGCCGCGCATGGGCCGGATACGCGCGCGTGTCGGCGTCGCGCTCGGCCGGGGTCTCCTGCATCGTGCCGTTGCGGCGCAGCCAGTGCGCGAGCTCGATCAGCCATTCGCTGCGCTCGGCATACGATGCATCGGCGTCGGCGTGCGCGAGCAGCGCATCGAGCTGGTGACCGGCATTGCGCGACGCGCGCCACTTCTTGATCAGGGTCGTCAGGGAACGAAACATAAACGGAATAGCGAAAGCCCTGGACGGGCGGGTTCGGGATGCCGGCCGGGGAAGCGGCACGGCGCCGGGGAGAACGGGTGAGACGGGGCGGTGGCCGGACGATGCGCGGCAACCCGCGATGCGGCTGCCCCGCTGCGCTGCACGCCGATCGCGTGCGGGCGCCGGGAGGCACGGCGGTCGGGCCGAACGCGGCCCGGCGCCGCTGGCTGGCGCGCACGACGAACGGCGCGAGCCGGAAAGTGCGTAGGATCGTCAATCGGGCCGGAAAACGCAAGCCGACCGCGTTGGCCGGCGCCGGTTCCGGCCGATTTGACAAACAATGCAAACTCGCGGTTCGGCGCGATGCGCGGGGCCGGTCGCGGCGGCGTGATGCCGGCCGGTAACGGGCGGCGATCGCTATCGGATGCGCCGCGCGGGCCAGCGTCGCATCGAACGCTCGCCTGCGCGGCGCCCGCTCAGGCGCCGGACTTGCCCGTCGCGCCGGCGTCGCCGCCCGAGGTCGGGTTGGCCGGGCACGGCACGACCGGCGCGGCGGCCGTCTTGCTGCCGGACGCAGGCGCCGGCGTGGCCGCCGTGCCGCGGCGTGCGGCCATCGCGCGTACGCCGGCCGCGGCTTGCGTCGCAATCACGTCGAGCGCGCGCCGGTGGCCGGCGACGAGCGCGTCGTAGCCGTCGGCGACCGGTTCCGCGACGCTCGTGCGGCACGTCATCACGGCCTGCGTGGCGAGCGAGCGCACGCTCCACACCGCGTCGACCGCAGCGCGCTTGCCCGGCCACGACTCGAAGCGCTGCACGTTCACGCTGATGCGATACACGGGCACACCGGGCGGCGTCGCGGAATTCGCGACGTCGATCGTGCCGAGCTGCGCGGCGAGATCGTCCGACAGCGCGCGGCGGATCTCGTCGGCGGGCGGCGACGCCCAGCGCTCCTGCTCGAGCACGTCGACCTGCGCGGCGTTCTTTTGCACGACCAGCTGGTTCTTCGCGACCTGCTCGGGCACGCCGACGGACGGCACCTCGATCAGGAACGCCGGGTTGGCCGGCGCGGTGCGCAGCGGCGCCGCGGCGTCGGCCGGGCTCAGCGTGTAGAACCGGGCGGGCGGCGAGCTGCACGCGGCGAGCGCGAGGGCGGCGAGGGCCGCCGCCGCGCTGCGCGCGAAACCGTTCACGCGTGTCGTCATTGCTTGTCTCCTGGCTTGCCCTTGAGCAGCGATTCGGGGTGACGCTCGAGATAGTCGGCGAGCGCGTTCAGCGATTGCAGCGTGCGCGTGAGTTCCTTCAGCGCGCCGCGCACGTCGGACTGCAGCGGCGAATCCTGCTGCAGCGTCGCCTCGGCGGTCGAGAAGGTCTGCTTGGCGGCCGACAGCGTGTCGCGCGCTTCCGGCGCGACCTGCGTGTCGAGCTGCTTGAACAGCTTGTCGGCGTTCGACAGCGCGCTGTTCAGGTTCGCGCCGATCTGGTCGAACGGCACCTTGTCGAGCTTCTTCGCGATGTCGGCGACCTGCAGCTGCAGTTCGTCGAGCGTATTCGGCACGGTCGGCAGCTCGAGCGGCTGGCGTGCCGTGTCGATCTTCACGACCGGCGCCTTCGGGAAGAAGTCGAGCGCGACGTACAACTGGCTCGTCAGCAGGTTGCCGGTGCGCAGCTGGCCGCGCAGCCCGTGCTGGACGAGCCGCTCGACGATCTCGCGACGGGCCGGTTCGCCCTTGCTCTCGATCGATTCGCGGAAGCGGCGGCCGAGACGTTCCGGATACACGTTCATCGTCACCGGCATCAGGAAGTTCTTCGTCTTCGGATCGAAGTCGATGCCGATGTTCGTCACTTCGCCGAGCACGATGCCGCGGAAGTCGACCGGCGCGCCGACGGCGAGCCCGCGCAGCGACTGGTTGAAGTTCATCACGACCTGCAGCGGCTGGCCGTCCGGGTCGCGCATCGCGTCGCCTTCGTCGGAGCCGAGGCGGAACGTCGTGTTGTTCGGCGCCGTCGCGCCGCTGCCCTGGTTCGGCGGCGTCTGGAACGCGATGCCGCCGAGGATCACCGTCGCGAGCGACTGCGTGTTCAGCTTCAGGCCGCTCGAATCGAGCCGCAGGTCGACGCCGCTCGCCTGCCACCAGCGCGAGTTGACGCCGACGTACTGGTCGTACGGCGCATTGACGAACACGTTGAACGTGACGCCCGTGCCGTCCTTGTCGAGCGAGAACCCGACCACCTGGCCGACCTGCACGCGGCGGTAATAGACCGGCGAGCCGATGTCGACCGAGCCGAGCGAATCGCCGCGCAGCACGTACTGCGTGCCTTTCTGGTCGCCCGTGACGGCGGGCGGCGTCTCGAGGCCCGTGAAGTCGGTCAGCGTATCCTGCCCGTGGCCGGCGTCGACGCCGATGTACGCGCCGGACAGCAGCGTACCGAGCCCCGACACGCCGGTCGCGCCGACGCGCGGCCGCACGATCCAGAAGCGCGAGCCCTTGACCGCGAAGTCCTCGGCTTCCTTCTTCAGCTGCACCTGGACGAGCACGCGCGACAGGTCCTTCGACAGCTTGATCGTCTTGACCATGCCGATCTCGACGTCCTTGTACTTGACCTGGGTCTTGCCGGGCTCGAGCCCTTCGGCGCTGTGGAAGCTGATCGTGATTTCCGGGCCGCGTTCGCGCACGGACTTGATCACGAGGCCGATGCCGATCAGCGCGGCGATCAGCGGCACGAGCCAGACGAGCGACGGCAGCCAGCCGCTTTTCGTCGAGATCGTCGGATCGGGCGGCCGGGGCGCGTCGTGCTGCGGGCCTTGTGGACTATTCATGGTGATTCCCTGAGTTTTCGACTGGATCCCAGATCAGGCGGGGATCGAACTGCATCGACGCGAGCATCGTCAGGATCACGACGGAACCGAACGCGAGCGCGCCGGGGCCGGCCGTGATGACGGCGAGCGAACGGAAATGGACGAGCGCGACGGTCAGCGTCACGACGAAGATGTCGAGCATCGACCAGCGGCCGATGCGCTCGACGATCCGGAACAGCCGCGTGCGCTGCTGCGGCCGCCACGCGGTGCGGCGCTGCGCGCTGATCACGAGGATCAGCAGCACGCCGAGCTTGAGCATCGGCACGAGGATGCTCGCGACGAACACGACGACGGCGAGCGGCCAGTCGCCCGACACCCAGAAATAGATGACGCCGCTCATGATCGTGTCTTCCTGCGAGCCGACGATCGACGCGGTGCGCATGATCGGCAGCAGGTTCGCGGGAATGTAGAGGATCGCGGCCGCGAGCAGCAGCGCCCAGGTGCGCATGATGCTGTTCGGGGTACGGAAGTGCAGTGCGGTGCCGCAGCGCGCGCAGTGCGCGTGCGGCCGGTCGAGCGTCTGTACGAGCCCGCACGTGTGGCAGCTCGCGTAGCCTTCGCGTGCGGCGGTCGGTGTCGTCATCGGCGGGTGGCTTCCGGCAGCGGGGCGGCCGAGTCGGGTTGCCCGGGCGAGCGCCCGGCGCGCAGGTCGTCGGCGATGTCCCACAGCGTGCGCGGATCGAACATCAGCACGACCGCGATCATCAGCGTGAGTGCGGCGAACGCGAACAGCGCGGCGTCGGGCACGACGCGCGCGAGGCTCACCATCTTCACGATCGTGACCAGAATGCCGAGCATGAACACCTCGATCATGCCCCACGGCCGCACGAGCTCGATCGCGCGCAGGACCAGGTTGAAACCGGGCGGCACGACGCCGCGGCGGATCGGCAGCAGCAGGTACAGCAGCGCGGCCATCTCGACGAGCGGGAACAGCACGGTCGAGCAGAACACCATCACGCCGACGATCGCCATGTCCTGGTGCCACAGCGAATCGATCGCGCCGATCAGCGTGGTCTGCACGCGGTTGCCGTTCACGTCCATTTCGAGGATCGGGAACGCCTGCGCGATCGTGAACGTGATCAGCGCGGCGAGCGCGAGCGCGCAGATCCGCTCGATCTGCGCGGCGCTGTTGCGGTACAGCAGCGCGTCGCAGCGCGGACAGCGCGCGATTTCGCGGCCGCTCAGGCGTGGTTTGTGCAACAGTGCGTCGCACTCGTGACAGGCAATCAGGTCGTTTCGTTGCATGGAAAAGGCAGTTGTGCGACGGCTGGGGGAACGCGTCGACGGGGCCGGAACCCGCGCCAATCTTACCAAAAGGCCTTTTTCGGTGTGTCAAGGATCGTGCGCGTCGTGACCGATCGGTAACATGGCGGCAAGCCGTCAGCCGGCTGGCACGCCTGTCCTCAGAGTCCGCGCGCGTCAAAAGGTTGCGGTAGCATGGCGCCCTTGACAAGCGTCGGACTCCTGGCCGGCGCGGCCGTTCGCTGAACTGAGGAACTCCAAGATGGCATCGAATTCGCTGCCGGCCCGGCCGGTGCGCTACACGCAGACCGCAATCGCGCTGCACTGGCTGATCGCGCTGCTGATCGTCTGCGGCTTCGCGCTCGGCTGGGTGATGACCGACATCCCCGGCTTCACGCCGACGAAGCTGAAGTACTTCTCGTGGCACAAGTGGATCGGCGTGACGGTGTTCGCGCTGGCGGTGATCCGCGTGCTGTGGCGGGCGACCCACCTGCCGCCGTCGCTGCCCGGCGATACGCCCGCGTGGCAGCGCGCGGCGTCGCACGGCGTGCACATGCTGCTCTACGCGCTGATGATCGTGATCCCGGTGACGGGCTACCTGTACAGCTCGGCATCGAACATCCCGGTCGTGTATCTCGGCATCGTGCCGTTGCCGCGGCTGATCGACCCCGATCCGGTGCTCAAGGAAACCTTCAAGACGCTGCACGTGTCTTTGAATTACATTCTGCTTGCACTCGTCGCGATGCACGTGCTCGCGGCGCTCAAGCACCAGGTGTTGGACCGCGACGGCCTGCTGTCGCGAATGCTTCCCTTTGCCAAATGAAGGATCCCATGAAAGTGTCTTTCTCCCGCTCCATGCTGACCGCGTTCGCCGCGGCGGCACTTGTCGCGTCGGGCGCGGCGCACGCCGATGTCGATCTCGCGAAGAGCAAGGTGTCCGCCGTGTCGAAGCAGATGAACGTGCCCACCGAAGGCGCGTTCAAGAAGTTTTCCGCGCAGGTGAAGTTCGATCCGGCGAAGGCCGCGCAGGGCAGCGCGCAAATGACCATCGACATCGCGAGCTTCGACCTCGGCGACAAGATGTACAACGACCAGGTCGCCGGCAAGGACTGGTTCGACGCGAAGGCGTATCCGCAGGCGACGTTCGTGTCGTCGGCGATCGCGCCGGCGGGCGGCAACAAGTACAACGTGACCGGCAAGCTGACGATCAAGGGCAAGTCCGAGACCGTCACGGTGCCCGTCACGGTCGCGCAAAGCGGCGCGACGCTGACGTTCGACGGCGTGCTGCCGATCAAGCGTTCGGCCTTCAACGTCGGCACCGGCGAGTGGAAGGACACGTCGATCGTCGCCGACGAAGTGCAGATCAAGTTCCATCTCGTCGCCACGAAGTAAGCGGCGGGCTGTCGCTTCACCCGAATGCCGCGCGAGGGCGCGGCGCCGTTCCAAGGAGAATGAGTTTGAAAAAGCATCTGATCATCGCCGCGGGCGCGCTGGCCGCGTCCCTGTCGTTCTCGGCCTTCGCCGAAAGCGCGACGTACCAGTTCGACCCGAGCCACACGTACCCGAGCTTCGAGGCCGACCACTTCGGCGGCCTGTCGGTCTGGCGCGGCAAGTTCGACAAGTCGAGCGGCACCGTGACGCTCGACCGCGCGGCGAAGACCGGTACGGTCGACGTGACGACCGACATCGCGTCGATCCACACGGGCAGCGCGAAGCTCGACGAGCACCTGCAGACGGCCGAATTCTTCGACGTGGCGAAGTTCCCGCAGGCGAACTACAAGGGCACGATCAAGTTCGACGGCGACAAGCCGGTGTCGGTGGTCGGCAACCTGACGCTGCACGGCGTCACGAAGCCGCTCACGCTGAAGATCGACTCGTTCAAGTGCATGCCGCACCCGATGCTCAAGCGTGAAGTGTGCGGCGTCGACGCGGTCGGCGAATTCAGCCGCGACGACTTCGGCCTCGACTACGGCAAGCAGTACGGCTTCAAGATGAAGACGAAGCTGCTGATCACGGCCGAAGCGGTCAAGCAGCAGTAAGGCTTCCGGCGAGGCCGGCCGCCGTGCCGGCCTGCCGCGGGCCCGACCGCCGCGCTCCCGTTACCGGGGGCGCGGCGGTTTTTTTTGCGCGCCTATAATCGCCCGAGCGCCGCGTGCGGCGCCGGGCAGGCCGACGGCGCGACAGCGGCTGCCTCGAACAGAACGTACAACGACAAGGAGATCGCCGATGCATGCCGTCACGCCGTCCCGTTCCATTGCCTCGTCGCCGCGCGTATGGCGCGCGGTGGTCGCCGCGTCGATCGGCAATGCGCTCGAGTGGTTCGATCTCGTCGTCTACGGCTTCTTCGCGGTGACGATCGCGAAACTGTTCTTCCCGGCCGGCAACGACACCGTGTCGCTGCTGCTCACGCTCGGCACGTTCGGCGTGTCGTTCTTCATGCGGCCGCTCGGCGCGATCGTGCTCGGCGCGTATGCCGACCGCGCGGGCCGCAAGGCCGCGCTCACGCTGTCGATCCTGCTGATGATGGCCGGCACGCTGATCATCGCGGTGCTGCCGACCTACGAGACGATCGGCGTCGCCGCGCCGGTGATCCTCGTCGCCGCGCGGTTGATGCAGGGCTTCTCGGCCGGCGGCGAGTTCGGCAGCGCGACCGCGTTCCTCGCCGAACACGTGCCGGGCCGGCGCGGCTTCTTCGCGAGCTGGCAGGTCGCGAGCCAGGGGCTCACGACGCTGCTCGCCGCCGGCTTCGGCACCGTGCTGAATGCGCAGCTCTCGGCCGCGCAGATGGCGTCGTGGGGCTGGCGCGTGCCGTTCTTCTTCGGGCTGCTGCTCGGGCCCGTCGCGTACTACATCCGCACGAAGGTCGACGAGACGCCCGAATTCCTCGCGGCCGAAGGCACCGCGAACCCGCTGCGCGACACGTTCGCCTCGCACAAGGCGCGCCTGGTTGCCGCGATGGGCGTGGTCGTGCTCGGCACCGTCGCCACCTATCTCGTGCTGTTCATGCCGACCTACGGCGTGAAGCAGCTCGGCCTCGCGCCGTCCGCCGCGTTCGCGGCGATCCTCGTCGTCGGCGTGATCCAGATGGCGTTCGCGCCGCTCGTCGGCCACTGGTCGGATCGATACGGCCGCGTGCGCGTGATGATCGCGCCGGCCGTCGGCATCCTCGTGCTGATCTATCCGGCGTTCGCGTACCTCGTCGCGCATCCGGGCTTCGGCACGCTGATCGCGCTGCAGGTGCTGCTCGCGTTCCTGATGACGGGCTACTTCGCGGCGCTGCCGGGCCTGTTGTCCGAGGTGTTTCCGGTGCAGACGCGCACGACCGGGATGTCGCTCGCGTACAACGTCGCGGTGACGATCTTCGGCGGCTTCGGGCCGTTCATCATCGCGTGGCTGATCCGCGCGACCGGGATGAAGACGGCGCCCAGTTTCTACCTGATGTTCGCGGCCGTGCTGAGCCTCGCGGCGCTGGCCGTGCTCCGTCGACGGTTCGGTTTCCGGTAGCGGGGCGGCGCGTCAGTTGTCGGCGCGCTCGCATACCGGCTGCGCCGGCATCAGTTGCGCGGGCGCGTCGACGGTCCGCACCGGACGCCCCGCGAGCGCGGCGAGCGCCTGCCGAAGCTGCCAGTCGCCGGCCGTGCCGAACGCGCGCTGCGGCAGCGCCGTGCTCCTCGCCGTATCGACCTTCGCGCGCACGCGCTGCTCGCGCAGCGCCTGCCGCGCCTTGCGCACCTGCGCGAACGGGTCGGGCGCCAGCCGGTCCGCATACGGCGCCCGCGCGAGATCGGCTTCCCGGTACCACAGCAGCACGCCGTCGACGTCCGAATCGCGGCGCGGTGGCACGAGCCAGTCCGGCACGACGCCGTAGCCGTCCATCGGGCAGCCGTTCGGCCGCAGGTTGCGCGCATACGTGAAATTCAGGCGCGTGCCGTCGATCAGGTCGACGCCCGTCTGCGCGAGGCCCTTCCCGTAGGTCGGCATGCCGAGCAGTTTCGCGCGGCCGAGATCCTTCAGCGCGGCCGCGGTCGCCTCGGCGGCCGACGCGCTCTGTCCGTCGACGAGCACGACGAGCGGCACGGTGCGCCACCAGTCGTCGGCCTGCAGCGGTGCCAGCGGATCCTGCCCGTGCATGACGGGCAGCGCGTAGTCGGGCCAGTTGGTCGTGTAGCGGCGGCGCTGCGTGTCGCCGCGCTCGACCGTCACCATCGCGGTGCGGTCGCGTCCCGCGAACAGCGCGGTGATGCCGATCGCCGCGTTGAGCGCGCCGCCGCCGTTGATGCGCAGGTCGAGGATCATGCCTGTCACCGGCGGGCCCGTGCGCCGCGCGGCCTGCACCGCGTCGATGTAATCGCCGACCGCCGGCTCCGGAAAGCTCGACAGCCGCGTGTACAGGATGTCGCCGTCGAGCCGCTTGGCGATCGCCGGATGCGGCTTGACGATCGCGCGCACCGGCGCGAAGGTCAGCACCGCATGCTTCGGGCCGCGCTGCACCGTGAGTTTCAGCGGCGCGCCCGCGTCGCCCTTCGCGAGTTTCAGGAGTTCGCCGCTGTCGATGCCGACGACGCTCCGGTCGTTCATCGCGACGACGAGATCGTCCGGCCGCACGCCGGCTTTCTCGGCCGGTGCGTCGGGAATCACGTCGATGATGTGCAGCCCGTCGGGCCGCGTCTCGAACACGATGCCGATGCCCGGCGTGCCGTTGCGCGCGCGCTGCTCGTCGTCGCGCCGCTCCTGCTCCTCCTTCGCGTTGAAGAAGCGCGCGTACGGCAGCGTCTTGATCCCGTCGTGGGTGGCGGCGTCGAGCAGCGCGCCGATGTCGACATCGGTCAGGTGCTGCTTCTTCAGTACTTCGACGGCCGCCTTCAGTTCGCAGAGCTGCGGTTCCCAATCGGGCGGGCAGGGCGACGGCGTCGGGGCGGCGGCCGATGCCGCGGCGGGCGGCGCGGATGCCGCTTGCGCGACGGCGAGCGGCGCATGCGGGAGCCCGACCGCGACGGCTGCGCAGGCGGCAAGGCGACGAACGGCACGCATGGGAGGCATCATCGGGACCGCACGTTGGGACGGGTGGCGAGTGTGCTTGCCCGGCCAGCGCGCGGCCGGCATGCAAGCGGGGCAGGGTGGTGACGATTGTAGCCGACGCCCGCGACGGCGCTGCTCGTGTCGCCCGCGCGCCGTGTACCGCGGCGGCCCGCGCATAAAAAAACCGGCCCGAATGGGCCGGCTTGGGTGCGATGCCGAAACGGCGCGGCGCTTAAACCTGCGCGCCCGCGTTCGGATCGTCCGGATCGTGCGCGGTCTTCTTTTCCTTGATCAGGTCCTCGCGCTTGATGCCGAGCCACATCGCGAGCGAGCCCGCGACGAACACCGACGAGTAGATGCCGAACATGATGCCGACCGTCAGCGCGAGCGCGAAGTAGTGCAGCGTCGGGCCGCCGAAGAAGAACATCGACAGCACCATCATTTCCGTCGACGTGTGCGTGATGATCGTGCGCGACATCGTGGTCGTGATCGCGTGGTTGATCACTTCCTGCACGTTCATCTTGCGTTCGCGGCGGAACGTCTCGCGGATCCGGTCGAAGATGACGACCGACTCGTTGACCGAGTAGCCGAGCACCGCGAGGATCGCCGCGAGCACCGCCAGCGAGAACTCCCACTGGAAGTAGGCGAAGAAGCCGAGAATGATCACGACGTCGTGCAGGTTGGCGATGATGCCGGCCACTGCGTACTTCCATTCGAAGCGGAACGACAGGTAGATCACGATGCCGATCACGACGCACGCGAGCGCGAGCAGGCCGTCGGTCGCGAGCTCCCGGCCGACCTGCGGGCCGACGAACTCGACGCGTTGCAGCGTGACGTCGGGGTTCTGCGCCTTCAGCGCGCCCATCACCTGGTCGCTCTGCTGCGCGGACGTGAGGCCTTCCTTCAGCTGCAGGCGGATCAGCACGTTGCGCGACGTGCCGAAGTTCTGCACCTGCGCGTCGGCATAACCGAGCTTGCCGAGCGTCGCGCGCACGGGTTCGAGTTCCGCGGCCTGCTGGTACTGCACCTCGATCACCGTACCGCCGGTGAATTCGACGGACAGGTGCAGCCCGCGGTGGAACAGGAAGAACACGGCGGCGAGGAACGTGACCAGCGAGATCACGTTGAACACCAGCGCGTGCCGCATGAACGGAATGTCTTTACGGATGCGGAAAAATTCCATGGTCTCGTCTCCGGGGCCTTATTGGGTCGAGCCCGGTTTCTTCGGCGACACGCCTTGCTGCGCGCGGTTGCGCAGCTGCGGCTTGCCGGCGCGCGGCGCGTTGCCCTTCGCCGGGGCGGCGAGCTTCGCGGCGCGCGCGGTGTCGGTCGATTCGTCCGCGTCGGTGAACGATGCGGCGGCAGCGGCGCCTTCCGGCTTCCACACCTGGCCGATCGCGAGCGACTTCAGCTTCTTGCGGCCGCCGTACCAGAGGTTGACGATCCCGCGCGAGAAGAACACCGCGGAGAACATCGACGTCAGGATGCCGAGGCAGTGCACGATCGCGAACGCGCGAACCGGGCCCGAGCCGAACGCGAGCAGCGCGAGACCGGCGATCAGCGTCGTGACGTTCGAGTCGAGAATCGTCGCCCAGGCATGCGCGTAACCGGCCTGGATCGCGAGCTGCGGCGGCTGGCCGGCGCGCAGTTCCTCGCGCACGCGCTCGTTGATCAGCACGTTCGAGTCGATCGCCATGCCGAGCGCGAGCGCGATTGCCGCGATGCCGGGCAGCGTCAGCGTGGCCTGCATCAGCGACAGCACGGCGACGAGCAGCAGCAGGTTCACCGACAGGCCGATCACCGACACCACGCCGAACAGCATGTAGTACGCGATCATGAACACGGCGATCGCGCAGAAGCCCCAGATCACCGAGTGGACGCCCATCTTGATGTTGTCCGCGCCGAGGCTCGGGCCGATCGTGCGTTCCTCGATGATGTCCATCGGCGCGGCGAGCGAACCGGCGCGCAGCAGCAGCGCGAGGTCGGCCGCGGCCTGCGGCGTCGGCTGGCCCGTGATCTGGAAGCGGTCGCCGAGCTCGGACTGGATCGTCGCGACCGTCAGCACTTCGCCCTTGCCCTTCTCGAACAGCACCATCGCCATCGGCTTGCCGATGTTGTCGCGCGACACCGTGCGCACCGCGCGGCCGCCGGCCGAGTCGAGGCGGATGTTGACCGACGGACGCTGGTGTTCGTCGAAGCCGGCCGATGCATCGATGATGCGGTCGCCGGTGAAGATCACGTCCTTCTTCAGCAGCACGGGCGCCTGGTTGCCCTGCGTGAACAGCTCCTCGCCCGGCGGAACGGGGTCGTTCGGGTTCGGGTGCGTGTTGATCGGGTCGGCGAGGCGTGCCTCGAGCGTCGCGGTGCGGCCGATGATGTCCTTCGCCTTCGCGGTGTCCTGCACGCCCGGCAGTTCGACGACGATGCGGTCGCTGCCTTGCTGCTGCAGGATCGGCTCGGACACGCCGAGTTCGTTCACGCGGTTGTGGAGCGTCGTCAGGTTCTGCTTGAGTGCCGCGTCCTCGACGGACTTCTGCACGGCCGGCGTGAAGGTGCCGACGACTTGCGTGCCGCCGCCGCCGGGCTGGGTCGCCCATTGCAGTTCGGTGATCGACGCGGCGAGCACCTTGCGGGCGTCTTCCGCCGTCTGCGCATCGCTGAAGTTGACGACCACGGACTGGTCGACGCGGCTCACGCCGCCGTCACGGATGTTCTTGTCGCGCAGCAGCGAGCGTGCGTCGGACGCGTCGGAGTCGAGCTTCTTCGTGAGCGCGCCCGTCATGTCGACCTGGAGCAGGAAGTGGACACCGCCGCGCAGGTCGAGGCCGAGATACATCGGCAGCGCGTGCAGGGCCGTCAGCCAGCGCGGCGACGCGCTCTGCAGGTTCAGGGCGACGACGTACTGCGGATCGTTCGGGTCGGCGTTCAGCGACTTTTGCAGCAGGTCCTTGACGCGCAGCTGCGTATCGGTGTCCTTCAGGCGCACGCGGATGTTCGCGTTGGTCGCCGTGTTCTCGAAGGTGACGTCGTCCGGCGTGATCTGCGCGGACGCGAGCGCCGCTTCGACCTGGGTCAGCGTGGTCGAGTCGAGCTTGACCGTGGCCTTGCCGCTCGACACCTGCACCGCCGGCGCTTCGCCGAAGAAGTTGGGCAATGTGTACAGAAGGCCGATGGCGAGCGCCACGACCATCACGACATATTTCCAGAGTGGATAACGATTCATGAGGGGGCCGAACGGGTGGTTGGCGTGAAAGCGTCGCGTCCGGCGCCGCGGCGGCCCGCTCTCTCAGGCGGGCACGGCGCGGGGAGCCGGACGCTCGGTGAAGGGCTTACAGCGACTTGATCGTGCCCTTCGGCAGAATGGTCGTGACCGCAGCCTTCTGCACGGTGATTTCAGTGCCTTCGGCGATTTCGACGCCGATGTAGCCTTCGGTGACCTTCGTCACCTTGCCGACGAGGCCGCCGCTCGTGACGACTTCGTCGCCCTTCGCCATGGCCGCGAGCATGTTGCGGTGTTCCTTCTGGCGCTTCATCTGCGGACGGATCATGATGAAGTAGAGCACCGCGAACATCAGGATGAGCGGCAGGAAGCTCATCAGGCTCGATTCGGCGCCACCGGCGCCTTGCGCGAAGGCATTGGAAATGAACGGCACGTTGGTCTCTCCGTAGGGGAAGATCGAAAAATAAGCCGGTTATTCTACCACCGGCCCCATGTGCAAACGGATCGGCAAATGCGCTTTCGGATCAAGCTGTTAAAGCGCGAACCGATACCGTCGCGACTTGTTTGGAAAGGAAATTGTAATATTTGGCGGTCGCGACGGGCCATCGAAACGCGTTATTTAGTCCGCGTCCTATGCGACTGGCGCGGTACGGCCCGCTGGCCGGTCAGTCGACCCCTCTGGCACGGTCCTCCGCGAAGCGCTGGCGGAACGCGTCGAACGTATGCGTTTCGATCGCCTCGCGGATCTCGCTCATCAGCTGCAGGTAGTAGTGCAGGTTGTGGATCGTGTTGAGCTGCGCGCCGAGGATTTCGCCGACGCGGTGCAGGTGATGCAGGTAGCCGCGCGAGAAGTTCTGGCACGTGTAGCACGTGCAGCTCGCGTCGAGCGGCTTCAGCGAGTTCTTGTGCGTCGCGTTGCGGATCTTCACGTCGCCGAAGCGCGTGAACAGCCAGCCGTTGCGCGCGTTGCGGGTCGGCATCACGCAGTCGAACATGTCGACGCCGTTCGCGACGCCCTCCACCAGATCCTCCGGCGTGCCGACGCCCATCAGGTAGTGCGGCTTGTTGGCCGGCAGCTTCGGGCCGACGTGGCGCAGCACGCGCATCATGTCTTCCTTCGGCTCGCCGACCGACAGCCCGCCGATCGCGAGGCCGTGGAAGCCGAGCTCCGCCAGGCCCGCGAGCGATTCGTCGCGCAGGTCCTCGAACATCCCGCCCTGGACGATCCCGAAGAGGGCGTTCGGGTTGCCGAGCCGGTTGAATTCGTCGAGCGAGCGCTTCGCCCAGCGCAGCGACATGCGCATCGAGTCGGCCGCTTCCTTGTGCGTCGTGGGCACGCCGTCGGTCGCGTACGGCGTGCACTCGTCGAACTGCATCACGACGTCGGAGTTCAGCACCTTCTGGATCTGCATCGACACTTCCGGCGACAGGAACAGCTTGTCGCCGTTGATCGGCGACGCGAACGTGACGCCGTCCTCGGTGATCTTGCGCAGGTCGCCGAGCGAGAACACCTGGAAGCCGCCCGAGTCGGTCAGGATCGGCTTGTTCCAGCCCATGAAGCCGTGCAGGCCGCCGTGCGCGTCGATCGTGTCGAGGCCCGGACGCAGCCACAGGTGGAACGTGTTGCCGAGGATGATCTGGGCCTTGATCTCGTGCAGTTCGCGCGGCTGGATCGCCTTCACGGTGCCGTAGGTGCCGACCGGCATGAAGATCGGCGTCTCGACCACGCCGTGATTGAGCTTCACGCGGCCGCGGCGCGCATGGCCGTCGGTCGTCAGCAGTTCGAATTCGAGCCCGTTCGCCGGGCGGTCCTGCACGGGCGCGTGCGTATCGTGGGATGAACCTTCGGTCATCGCGTCATTCTCCTTGCCACCGGAAAAGCGTTGCATGGGACCGGAGTATGCGCTGAAGCGCTGACTCCGGATCGCAAGTCCGGCGCATGTTGGAAACGCCGCCGGGTAACCGGCGGCGGGAAAAAGCGGGTGCGCGCCATCGTAGCGCGTACCGCAGGAAAACGGGGCAACAGCGCGGGGACACCGGCGCGGCGCGCGACAGCGCGAAGCGTAGCGGCCGTTGCGCAGTCGCGCGCCGGCGCGTCATCGCACCTGCCGCGCTTACGCGCCCGGCGCCTCCGGCGTGTCGCGCCGCGTCAGCAGCATCGCGTCGCCGTAGCTGAAGAAGCGGTAGCGTTCTTCGATCGCGTGCCGGTACGCGGCGCGGATCGTCTCGACGCCCGCGAACGCGGACACCAGCATCAGCAGCGTCGATTTCGGCAGGTGGAAATTCGTGACGAGCCGGTCGACCACGCGGAACCGGTAGCCGGGCGTGATGAAGATGTCGGTCTCGGCCTGCGTCGCCGCGAGCGGTCGGCCCGCATCGTCGGCCGCGCGCGCGGCGGCTTCGAGCGCGCGCATCGACGTCGTGCCGACCGCGATCACGTTGCCGCCGCGTGCGCGGGTCGCGGCGATCTTGTCGACGAGCGACTGCGGCAGGTCGTACCACTCGCTGTGCATCTTGTGCTCGGCGATGTTCTCGACGCGCACCGGCTGGAACGTGCCGGCGCCGACGTGCAGCGTCAGCGTCGCGCGCTCGACGTCCATCGCGTCGAGCTTCGCCAGCAGCGGCTGGTCGAAATGCAGCCCGGCCGTCGGCGCGGCGACCGCGCCCGGGTTGCTCGCATAGACGGTCTGGTAGCGCGTCTCGTCGGTCGCGTCGGCGTCGTGCTCGATATACGGCGGCAGCGGCAGGCGGCCGAACTGCTCGATCAGGTCGAGGCACGGCGCGGGGAAGTGCAGCGTGAAGAACGGCTCGACGCGCTCGCCGACCGTCACGTCGAATGCGTCGGCGAGACGCAGCGTCGTGCCGGCGCCCGGCGACTTGCTCGCGCGGATCTGCGCGAGCGCCGTGTGCGTGCCCGTCAAGCGCTCGATCAGCACCTCGATCTTGCCGCCGCTGGCCTTCTGGCCGAAGAAACGCGCCTTCAGCACCTTGGTATCGTTGAACACGAGCAGGTCGCCGGGCGCGATGCACGACGGCAGCTCGGTGAAACGGCGGTCGACGAGGCGCGCGGGCTCGGCGGTATTGTCGACCTCGAGCAGGCGGCTCGCGGTGCGATCGGGCAGCGCGGTTTGGGCAATCAGCTCGGGCGGCAGATTGAAATCGAAATCGGAAAGCGTGAACATGCGGGCTGGTTCGAAGCGGCCGGCGGGCGTCGCCGGCAGGGCGGAAACGCGTAAATGGGGCGCGCGAGCCGCTATGATGGCGGGATGCGCGGCCTGGCCGGCGTCGTTCGTTCGGACGACGTGAAAGCCGCTATTGTACTTGCCTTGCGAAGCACCCTGACGATCCGATGCCTGTGTCACCACGCCGTTCCGCCGCCGCCGTTGCCGATTCCGCCGATCCGTTCGACGCGGACGATGCCGCCACGCCTGCGCCGCCCGCATCGGCCGCCGGCGCGCGCCGCGCCGGCCCGAAGCGCGGCGCCGACGGCCGGCTCGCGCAGCCCGCTGCCGCCGCGCCCGACGTCGAACCGGGCGCGGGCGGCGACGACGCCGACGCGCCCGGTGCATCGGGCACGAAGCGCAAGAAGAAGCCTGCCGCCGACAAACCGGTGAAAACCGCCGACAAGCTCGCGAAACTCGGCCTCACGCGTTCGATCGATCTCGTGCTGCATCTGCCGATGCGCTACGAGGACGAAACCACGCTCACGCCGATCGGCGAACTGCTGCCGGGCGGCATCGCGCAAACCGAAGGCGTCGTGTTCGACAACGAAGTCGCCTATCGGCCGCGCCGCCAGCTCGTCGTGAAGATCCAGGACGACGACGGCGAGCAGCTCGTGCTGCGCTTCCTGAATTTCTACGGGTCGCAGGTCAAGCAGATGGCCGTCGGCCAGCGGCTGCGCGTGCGTGGCGACGTGCGCGGCGGTTTCTTCGGGATGGAGATGGTGCATCCGGCCGTGCGCGTCGTCGAAGCGGACGCGCCGCTGCCGCAGGTGCTCACGCCCGTCTACCCGAGCACGGCCGGCGTGTCGCAGGCCTACCTGCGCAAGGCGATCGAGAATGCGGTCGAGCGCACGCCGCTGCCCGAGCTGCTGCCGCCCGAGATCCAGCGCGACTACCTGAAGCCGCTCGACGTGCCGACGCTCGAGCAGGCCGTGCGCATCCTGCACCACCCGCGCGTCGATTCCGACGAAGCCGCGTTGATGGACGGCTCGCATCCGGCGTGGACGCGCATCAAGTTCGAGGAGCTGCTCGCGCAGCAGCTGTCGCTCAAGCGGGCGCACGAGGAGCGCCGCACGCGTGCCGCGCCCGCGATGCCGCGCCGCACCGCGAGCGACGCCGATGCGCTGACGACGCGGCTCTACGCGGCGCTGCCGTTCACGCTGACGGGCGCGCAGGCGCGCGTCGTCGACGAGATCGCGCACGACCTCACGCTCGCGCACCCGATGCAGCGCCTGCTGCAGGGCGACGTCGGCAGCGGCAAGACGGTCGTCGCGGCGCTGGCCGCCACGCAGGCGATCGACGCCGGCTACCAGGCCGCGCTGATGGCGCCCACCGAAATCCTCGCGGAACAGCACGCGCGCAAGCTGCGCGCATGGCTCGAGCCGCTCGGCGTGTCGGTCGCGTGGCTCGCGGGGAGCCTGAAGGCGAAGGAGAAGCGCGCGGCGATCGAGGCGGCCGCGCTCGGCACCGCGCAGCTCGTGATCGGCACGCACGCGATCATCCAGGACACGGTCGAATTCGCGCGGCTCGGCCTCGTGATCGTCGACGAGCAGCACCGCTTCGGCGTCGAGCAGCGTCTCGCACTGCGCGCGAAGGCCGCGAACGCGGCCAACGGCGCGCGCGATTTCCAGCCGCACCAGCTGATGATGTCGGCCACGCCGATCCCGCGCACGCTCGCGATGACGTACTACGCGGATCTCGAGGTCTCGACGATCGACGAGCTGCCGCCGGGCCGCACGCCCGTGCTGACGCGCCTCGTCGGCGACGCGCGGCGCGACGAGGTGATCGCCCGCGTGCGCGAGGCCGCGCTGACCGGGCGCCAGGTGTACTGGGTGTGCCCGCTGATCGAGGAAAGCGAGACGCTGCAGCTGCAGACGGCCGTCGAAACCTACGAGACGCTGGCGGCGGCGCTCCCCGAACTGAAGGTCGGGCTCGTGCACGGCCGGCTGTCGCCCGCCGACAAGGCCGCCGTGATGGAGGCGTTCACGCGCAACGAAGTGCAGCTGCTCGTCGCGACGACCGTGATCGAGGTCGGCGTCGACGTGCCGAACGCGTCGCTGATGGTGATCGAGCACGCGGAGCGTTTCGGCCTCGCGCAGCTGCACCAGCTGCGCGGCCGCGTCGGGCGCGGCACCGCGGCGTCGGTGTGCGTGCTGCTGTACACGGGGCCGCTGTCGCTGACCGGCCGCGAGCGGCTGAAGACGATGCGCGAGACGACCGACGGCTTCGAGATCGCGCGGCGCGACCTCGAAATCCGCGGCCCCGGCGAATTCCTCGGGGCGCGCCAGTCGGGCGCGGCGATGCTGCGTTTTGCCAACCTCGAGACCGACGGCTGGCTGATCGACCCGGCCCGAGAGGCCGCGACGCGGCTGATTGCCGCGTACCCCGACATCGTCACGCAGCATCTCGCCCGTTGGCTCGGTGCGCGGGAACAGTACCTGAAGGCTTGATTCGGCAGCTCGGGGCCGGATCAGAAAGCCGTCGATCGATGCATCGGATGTCGAGAAACTTGGCGAACCGGTGCCGGAGGGTGTATAAATTAAACCTATCGCCTGTATATACCTGATTGACCCACAATGACGCTGACTGAATTGAAATACATCGTCGCGGTCGCGCGCGAACGGCATTTCGGCCGCGCGGCCGAGGCCTGCTTCGTGAGCCAGCCGACGCTGTCGGTGGCGATCAAGAAGCTCGAAGACGAGCTCAACGTGCAGATTTTCGAGCGCGGCGCGAGCGAAGTGAGCGTGACGCCGATCGGTGACCAGATCGTCACGCAGGCGCAGCGCGTGCTCGAGCAGACTTTCGCGATCAAGGAGATCGCGAAGCAGGGCAAGGACCCGCTGGTCGGCCCGTTCCGCCTCGGCGTGATCTACACGATCGGGCCGTACCTGCTGCCGACGCTCGTCAAGCAGATGATCCAGCGTGTTCCGCAGATGCCGCTGATGCTGCAGGAGAACTACACGCTGAAGCTGCTCGAACCGCTCAAGCAGGGCGAGATCGACGCCGCGATCATGGCGCTGCCGTTCCCGGAAACCGGCCTGATGGTGCGTCCGCTGTACGACGAACCGTTCGTCGTCGCGCTGCCGGCCGGCCATCCGTGGGAGAAGCGCGAGGAAATCAATGCCGAGGACCTGAAGCAGGAAACCATGCTGCTGCTCGGCAACGGCCATTGCTTCCGCGATCACGTGCTCGGCGTGTGCCCGGAGCTGATGCGCTTCTCGCAGACGGCCGACGGCATCCAGAAGACCTTCGAGGGCTCGTCGCTCGAAACCATTCGCCATATGGTCGCGAGCGGTGTCGGCATCACCGTGCTGCCGCGGATGTCGGTCGCCGAGGTCGGCCCGCGCGCGAACGGCCCCGATGCGGAGCTGCTGTCGTACGTGCCGTTCAACGAACCGGTGCCCGACCGCCGCGTGGTGCTCGTGTGGCGCAAGAGCTTCACGCGGATGCCCGCGATCGACGCGATCAGCGACGCGATTTCCGCGTGCGAACTGCCGGGCGTCGCGAAGCTCGACATGCCGGCCACGATGAACTGAGCGCGTAGGTCGCCTGCGCGTATGGCAGCATGATGAACGGGGTCTTGCGACCCCGTTTATTTTTTCCTATCGCATAGATGAAATTTATTAAATTCAAATAATTGATAGATATAGATAGAATCCTCTACATGGATCGGCGCCTTGGCCGAGAAGCGACATGCACGTTGGATGCAAGCGTCAAAGGAGGATGTCATGATGCGGTCGGTATTGCAGCACGCGCAGCGGAACATCCCGTCGCGCGACACGGTCGTACATCGCGCCAGGGCCGCGGTTCGCAGCCTGCGTCCGATTGCGTTCGCGTACCTGGCGGATCGCGTGTATGGCGGATGAGTGCCGCCGCGCGCCGGTCCGGTGTTCCCCCGATTCACCCGCCATCAAGCCATGAGGGAGCATTGCATGCCCGACAGCATGACCACCGCACGCATCGCCGGCACGACGACTGCCGGCAGTGGCTTCCCCGAGCGCCCCGCCTGCGGCGCGTTGCAGCGGGAACGCGAGCCGAAGGCCGCGCACGACATCCCGTAGTACGGCAGGAGGATCTGCCTGTTCCGTTTCTTATCCCCCGCAATGCTCCACGAACCGCGCCCGGCACGTGGGGGCCTACGAGCAAGTAAAGGAGAAAAAGCATGTCGAACGAAGCGAAGTGTCCGTTCAACCACACCGCAGGCAGCGGCACGACGAACAAGGACTGGTGGCCGAATCAGCTGAACCTGAATGTCCTGCACCGGCATTCGGCGTTGTCCGATCCGATGGACCAGGATTTCGACTACGCCGAAGCGTTCAAGAAGCTGGATCTCGCGGCGGTGAAGCAGGACCTGCACGCGCTGATGACGACGTCGCAGGACTGGTGGCCGGCCGACTTCGGCCACTATGGCGGCCTGTTCGTGCGCATGGCATGGCACAGCGCCGGCACTTACCGCACGGCCGACGGCCGCGGCGGCGCGGGCGGCGGGCAGCAGCGCTTCGCGCCGCTCAACAGCTGGCCGGACAACGTGAGCCTCGACAAGGCGCGCCGGCTGCTGTGGCCGATCAAGCAGAAGTACGGCCGCAACATCTCGTGGGCCGATCTGCTGATCCTGACGGGCAACGTCGCGCTCGAATCGATGGGCTTCAAGACGTTCGGTTACGCCGGCGGCCGCGTCGACACGTGGGAACCGGACGACGTGTACTGGGGCTCGGAAAAGATCTGGCTGGAACTGAGCGGCGGCCCGAACAGCCGCTACTCGGGCAAGCGTGAGCTCGAAAGCCCGCTCGCCGCCGTGCAGATGGGCCTCATCTACGTGAACCCGGAAGGCCCGGACGGCAACCCCGACCCGGTCGCCGCCGCGCACGACATCCGCGAGACGTTCGCGCGGATGGCGATGAACGACGAAGAGACGGTCGCGCTGATCGCGGGCGGCCACACGTTCGGCAAGACGCACGGCGCCGGTCCGGCGTCGAACGTCGGCCCCGAGCCGGAAGCCGCGGGCCTCGAGGAGCAGGGTCTCGGCTGGAAGAGCACGTTCGGCACGGGCAAGGGCAAGGACGCGATCACGAGCGGCCTCGAAGTCACGTGGACCTCGACGCCGACGAAGTGGAGCAACGACTTCTTCAAGCACCTGTTCAGCTATGAGTGGGAGCTCACGAAGAGCCCGGCCGGCGCGCACCAGTGGGTCGCGAAGGACGCCGGCGAAGTGATTCCCGATGCGTTCGACGCGTCGAAGAAGCATCGCCCGACGATGCTGACGACCGACCTGTCGCTGCGTTTCGACCCGGCCTACGAAAAGATCTCGCGCCGTTTCTACGAGAACCCGGCCGAGTTCGCCGATGCGTTCGCGCGTGCGTGGTTCAAGCTCACGCACCGCGACATGGGCCCGCGCTCCCGTTATCTCGGCCCGGAAGTGCCGGCGGAACACCTGCTGTGGCAGGACCCGATCCCGGCAGTCGACCACCCGCTGATCGACGCCGCCGACGTTGCCGCGCTGAAGGCGAAGGTGCTGGCGACCGGCCTGTCGGTGTCGCAGCTCGTGTCGACGGCATGGGCGTCGGCAGCGACGTTCCGCGGGTCGGACAAGCGCGGCGGCGCGAACGGTGCGCGCATCCGCCTCGCGCCGCAGAAGGACTGGGAAGTGAACCGCCCGGCCCAGCTCGCGAAGGTGCTGGAGACGCTCGAAGGCGTGCGGAAGGCGTTCAATGACGCGCAGACGGGCGGCAAGAAGGTGTCGCTCGCCGACCTGATCGTGCTGGCCGGTGCGGCCGGCGTCGAGCAGGCCGCGAAGAACGCGGGTATCGCGGTGACGGTGCCGTTCGCGCCGGGCCGCGCGGATGCGACGCAGGAAGAGACCGACGTCGAGGCGATGGCCGTGCTCGAGCCGCTCGCCGACGGCTTCCGTAACTACCTGAAGGCCGCGTACAAGACGCCGGCCGAGGCGCTGCTGGTCGACAAGGCGCAACTGCTGACGTTGACGGCGCCGGAGATGACGGTACTCGTAGGCGGCTTGCGCGTGCTCGGCGCGAACGCCGGCGACTCGAAGCACGGAGTGTTCACCGATCGTCCGGAAACGCTGACGAACGACTTCTTCGTGAACCTGCTCGACATGGCCACGGAGTGGAAGCCGGTGTCGGCCGCGAACGACGTGTTCGAGGGGCGCGACCGCGCGACGGGCGCGGTCAAGTGGACGGGCACGCGCGTCGACCTGATCTTCGGCTCGCACTCGCAGTTGCGCGCGCTGGCCGAGGTGTACGGCAGCGCGGATGCGAAGGAGAAGTTCGCGCGCGATTTCGTCGCCGCCTGGAACAAGGTGATGACCCTCGACCGCTTCGACCTCGCATGAAACCGGCCGCATGCTCATGCGGTCATGCAGTGACGCAGTAACGCGGAACGGCCGGTCGAACGACCGGCCGTTTCTTCTCGGAACGATGTCTTGTCAAGGGAGTAACGACCATGACGCAAATGATGCTCAACATGCGTGCGGCGGCGTCGCCCGTTCTGCGATCGCCGGTCGAACTGGCGCGCTACGTCGTCGGCTTCGCGATCGTCATCGGCGGGGCGGCGGAACTGGTCTCGCAGGCGCTGCACGCGCTCGCGCCGGTCGCAGGTGGTTGACGGCAGCGACGGCAGCGACGGTTTCGCAACGCCAGACGTGCGAGTCGCGAACGGATGCCGTGCGACGCGGCATGCGGATTGCTCGACGCATTTTCACCGGTTCAACATTTCGAACGAGGAGTCCCGAAGATGGCCAGGAAAGGCAACGCCACGCCGATCAACATCGGCATCAGCGACAAGGACCGCAAGAAGATCGCGGACGGCCTGTCGCGCCTGCTCGCCGATACGTTTTCGCTGTACCTGAAGACCCATAATTTCCACTGGAACGTGACCGGGCCGATGTTCAACACGCTGCACCTGATGTTCGAGGAGCAGTACAACGAGCTATGGCTCGCGGTCGATTCCGTCGCGGAGCGCATTCGCACGCTCGGCGTCGTCGCGCCGGGCACGTTCGCCGAGTTCGCGAAACTGTCGTCGGTGCCCGAAGCGAAGGGCGTACCGGCCGCCGAGGAGATGATCCGCCAGCTCGTCGAAGGGCACGAGGCGGTCGTGCGCACCGCGCGCGACATCTTCCCGATCGCCGACGCGGCCAGCGACGAGCCGACCGCCGACCTGCTGACGCAGCGCCTGCAGACGCATGAAAAGACCGCGTGGATGCTGCGGTCGCTGCTCGCGTAAGCGCGGTGCGGCCCGATCCGCGATGCGGTCGACTCTGTCCCTTGATTGACGCGCGATGCGGCACAGCCGCGCGCAGCGGGCCTGGGCGGCGTGTGCGCGCCCGCCGGTAGCCGTCTGCGGGCCGCTCCCGACATGACGCGGAGCGCCGCTCGGCTCTAAAATGCCGGGGTTATCTTCCCGGTGCTTCGCCATGCTTGCCCGTTTTCCGCTGTATCTGCGGCTCGTCCGGATGGACAAGCCGATCGGCAGCCTGCTGCTGCTGTGGCCGACGCTCAACGCGCTGTGGATCGCGTCGGACGGCCATCCGCGCTGGCCGCTGCTCGTGATCTTCGTGCTCGGCACGCTGCTGATGCGCTCGGCCGGCTGCGCGATGAACGACTACGCCGACCGCGATTTCGACCGTCACGTGAAGCGCACGGCCGACCGGCCGCTGACGTCGGGCAAGATCCACGCATGGGAAGCCGTCGCGATCGCGGTCGGGCTGTCGTTCGTCGCGTTCCTGCTGATCCTGCCGCTCAATACGCTGACGAAGGAACTGTCCGTCGTCGCGCTGTTCGTCGCGGGCTCGTATCCGTTCATGAAGCGTTTCTTCGCGATTCCGCAGGCGTATCTCGGCATCGCGTTCGGCTTCGGCATCCCGATGGCGTTCGCGGCCGTGCAGGACACGGTGCCGGCGATCGCGTGGGTGATGCTGGTCGCGAACATCTTCTGGTCGGTCGCATACGACACCGAGTACGCGATGGTCGATCGCGACGACGACATCAAGATCGGCATTCGCACGTCCGCGCTGACGTTCGGCCGCTTCGACGTCGCGGCCGTGATGGCGTGCTACGCGGCGACGCTCGGCATCTACGTGTGGGTCGGCGTGACGCTCGGCTTCGGTCTCGTGTACTGGGCCGGCTGGGCCGCCGCGGCCGGCTGCGCGCTGTATCACTACACGCTGATCAAGGATCGTGAACGGATGCCGTGCTTCGCGGCATTCCGGCACAACAACTGGCTCGGCGGCGTGCTGTTCGCGGGCATCGCCGCGCATTACCTGCTGGCCGGCAACTGAACGACGAAGCCGAGCGCCGCCAATGAAAAAGCGACCTGACGGTCGCTTTTTTTACATCGGGCGCCGGTAATCCGGCAAGCGCTCCCGCGCTTACGCGCGGCCGAGTTCGTCGCCCATTTCCTTCGCACGCGCTTCCGCCGCCAGCGCGCCGCGCACGATCGCTTCCTTCACGCCCTGCGCGTCGAATGCCGCGAGCGCGGCGGCCGTCGTGCCGCCCTTCGACGTCACGCGCTCGCGCAGCACGCTCGCCGGCTCGCCCGATTGCGCGGCCAGTTGCGCGGCGCCCGTAAACGTCGCGACCGCGAGCGCGCGGCCCTGTTCGTCGTTCATGCCGAGGCGGCGTGCGGCTTCCTGCAGCGCTTCGATGAAATAAAACACGTACGCGGGGCCGCTGCCCGAAATGGCCGTGACGGCGTCGAGTTGCGACTCGTCGTCGAACCACACGATCTCGCCGACCGCGCCGAGCACGTTCGACGCGAGTTCGCGGCCCGCTGCGTCGACCGCGGGGAGCGCGGCGAGGCCCGTCACGCCCATGCCGACCAGCGCGGGCGTGTTCGGCATCGTGCGCACGACGCGCGGGTAGTCGCCGAGCCAGCGCGCGAGATCCGTGCCGCGGATGCCGGCCGCGATGCTGATCACGAGCTGCGACGTCAGGTGCGGCGCGAGCGCCTGCGCGACGTCCTTCAGCACCTGCGGCTTCACCGCGAGCACGATCGCGTCGTAGCCGGCGAGCGTCGCGTCGACGGCCGCGCCGGTGCGGATGCCGAATTGCTGCGCGGCGCGCGCGCGGACGTCCTCGTTGACGTCGATGGCATACAGGCCGTCGGCGGCGACGCCGCGCTTGATCAGGCCGCCGATCAGGGCCGCGGCCATGTTGCCGCCGCCGATGAATGCGATTTTCATGATGTCCGAATGAGCGAGTGAGTGAACGGAAAGGCGGAAAAGGGCGTGGCGTTCAGTGCGAATAATCGCGCGCGCCGAAGATCGCGGTGCCGACGCGCACGATCGTCGCGCCTTCGAGCACGGCCGCGTCGAGGTCGGCGGACATGCCCATCGACAGCGTGTCGAGCGGCAGGCCGTCGGCGCGCAACGTGTCGAACAGCGCGCGCAGCGCGCGGTGGGGCACGCGTTGCGCGTCGGTGTCGCCGGCCGGTTCGGGAATCGCCATCAGGCCGCGCAGCCGCAGCGACGGCAGCGCGGCGACCGCGCGCGCGACCTCGGCCACGTCGGCCGGCGCGACACCGCTCTTCGACGCCTCGCCGCTGATGTTCACCTGCACGCACACGTTGAGCGGCGGCAGGTGCGCGGGGCGCTGTTCCGACAGGCGCTGCGCGATCTTCAGGCGGTCGACCGAATGGACCCAGTCGAAGCGTTCGGCGACGGGGCGCGTCTTGTTCGATTGCAGCGGCCCGATGAAATGCCATTCGAGCGACGCGCGCAGGTCGGCGAGCGCATCGATCTTGTCGATCGATTCCTGCACGTAGTTTTCGCCGAATGCACGTTGTCCGGCCGCGTGCGCGGCGCGCACGTCGTCGGCGGGAAACGTCTTCGACACGGCGAGCAGCGAGATGGTGGCGGGATCGCGGCCGGCCGCGCGGGCGGCGTCGGCGATGCGGCGGTGAACGGATTCGAGACGGGCGGCGAGATCGGACATGACGGGCGCGAAAGCAGGCACGAAAGCGGGCATGAAGCCGATGCGCCGCGACACGCGGCGCATCGATCCGCTCATTATACGGACGCCGCGCGCGGACGCCGGCCGCGGCGGCGCGTCACGTCAGCCGTACAGCAAATGCTCGACGAGCTGGACCCAGTGGGTGACCGGAATCTGCGTGCCGCTCTGCAGGTGCGCGATGCAGCCGATGTTGCCGGACACGATCATCTGCGGTTCGAGCGCCTGCAGTTTCAGCAGCTTCTGCTTGCGCAACCGGTACGACAGCGACGGCTGCGTCAGCGAATAGGTGCCGGCCGAGCCGCAGCACAGATGACTGTCGGCCGGTAGCCGCACGTCGATGCCGAGCGTCTCGAGCAGCCGCTCGACCTTGCCGCGCGACTGCTGGCCGTGCTGCAGCGTGCACGGCGGGTGGTACGCGACCGTATGGACCGCGCGGCGCCGCGCGAGCGTCGCGAGTTCGGCCTCGAATGCGAGCAGCACGTCGGAGATGTCGCGCGTCAGCGACACGATGCGCTGCGCCTTCTCCGCGTAAGCCGGATCGTCGCGCAGCAGGTGCGCGTATTCGAGCACCGTCGCGCCGCAGCCCGATGCGTTCATCACGATCGCCTCGGCGCCCTGTTCGACGTGCGGCCACCATGCGTCGATGTTGCGGCGCGCGTCGTCGAGCGCTTCGTCGTGATAGTTCAGGTGCAGGCGGATCGCGCCGCAGCAGCCCGCGTCGGGCGCGACGACCGTCTCGATGCCGAGCGCATCGAGCACGCGCGCGGTCGCGATGTTGATGTTCGGCAGCATCGACGGCTGCACGCAGCCGCCGAGCATCAGCATCTTGCGCGGATGCGTGCGGTGCGGCCATTCGAGCAGCCGCGTGCGCGGCGGCACCTTGTCGCGCAGCCGCTTCGGCAGCAGCGGCCGCACATGCTGGCCGAGCCGCATCACGGGCGAGAACAGCGCGGCATTCGGCACGAGGCTCGCGAGCATGCGGCGCACGAGCCGCTGCTGCGCCGGGCGCTGCACCTGCGCCTCGACGTGCTTGCGGCCGATCTCGACGAGCCGGCCGTACTGGACGCCGGACGGGCAGGTCGTCTCGCAGCTGCGGCACGTGAGGCAGCGGTCGAGGTGCTGCTGCGTGCTGCGCGTGACGGGCGCGCCTTCGACCATCTGCTTGATCAGGTAGATGCGTCCGCGCGGGCCGTCGAGTTCGTCGCCGAGGAGCTGGTAGGTCGGGCAGGTCGCGGTGCAGAACCCGCAGTGCACGCACTTGCGCAGGATCGCGTCGGCCTCGTCGCCGTCGGGCGTGTTGCGGATGAAATCGGCGAGGTTCGTTTGCATCGAGCCCTCAGAGGTCGGGGTAGAGCCGGCCGCGGTTGAAGATGCGCGCGGGATCGAAGGCGGCCTTCAGCCCGCGGTGGATTTTCATCATCGGGGCGGGAAGCGGCGTGAACACCCCCGCGCTGCGGTCGTACGCGTCGCCGGCGCGGAACAGCGTCGCGTGGCCGCCGGCCTGCTTCGCGCTCATGCGGACGGTCTGCGCGTCGGCGTCGGTGATCCACCAGCGCTGCGCGCCGCCCCATTCCATCAGCTGGGTGCCGGGCAGGTGCATCGGCTCGGTGATCGACGGCAGCGCGAGGCGCCACAGCGCGTAGCCCGGCGGGATGCCGTTGAAGAACGGGTCGGTATGCTCGCGCAGGCCGGCCCAGAAGCGCTCGGCTTCGACCGCGTCGACGACTTCGCCGCCGAGCAGCGTCTTCGCGGATTTCACGGCCGCCTCGGCGCCCGACAGGCGCAGCACCAGCGTGCCGTTGCGCCAGGCGCTCGCACTGACGGGCAGCGGGTGGCCGCCCCATTCGTTGAGCTTGCGCACCGCGTCGGTCGCGGTCATCTCGAACTTCAGCGTGACCTCGGCGACGGGCATCGGCAGCACCTTGATCGACAGGTCGAGCATCAGCCCGAGCGTGCCGAGCGCGCCGGCCATCAGGCGCGACACGTCGTAGCCGGCGACGTTCTTCACCACCTGGCCGCCGAAGCGCAGCATTTCGCCGCGGCCGTTCATCAGCGTGACGCCGAGCACGAAATCGCGCGGTGCGCCGCAGGTGGCGCGGCGCGGGCCCGCGAGGCCGGCCGCGACGCAGCCGCCGACGGTGGCCGCGCGGCCGAAGTGCGGCGGCTCGAACGGCAGCATCTGGCCGCGCTCGGCGAGGACGGTTTCGAGCTGCGCGAGCGGCGTGCCCGCGCGGACCGTGACGACGAGCTCTGCCGGGTCGTACGACACGATGCCCTGAAACGCGCGCGTGTCGAGTATTTCGCCCTCGAGCGCCTGGCCGTACCAGTCCTTGGTGCCGCCGCCGCGAATCCGCAGCGGCCGGCCGTCGGCACTGGCCGCGCGGATACGCTCGGCCCATTCGGCGACGATGTCGTCCTCTTCCATGTTCTGTTGCTGCCTCGACTTGTTGTTCGGTCGATTGTACCGGGGTGGCGCGATTCCACATCGCGACTATCCCTAAGCCCCGTATCGCGGATCGCATGCCCGCGTCGCTGCGCGAACGGGCCGCGCGGGCACGGCCGGCCGCCGCGGCCGGGCCGCGGGCACGGGCCGCGACCCGCGCGCGCCGCTCAGAAGCGTGGCAGGTCGGGGTGCGGCAACAGCCCGCCGCGCACGTGCTGGCGGCCGTACTCGGCGCAGCGCGCGCGGGTCGGGATGCCCTTGTCCGGGTTCAGCAGGCCGGCCGGATCGAATGCGCGCTTGACCGCGAAGAACGCGTCGCGCTCCTGCGGCGAGAACTGCACGCACATCGAATTGAGCTTCTCGATGCCGACGCCGTGCTCGCCCGTCACGCTGCCGCCGAATTCCACGCAGCATTCGAGGATTTCCGCGCCGAACTGCTCGGCGCGGTGCAGCTCGTCCGGATCGTTCGCGTTGTACAGGATCAGCGGATGCATGTTGCCGTCGCCCGCATGGAACACGTTGATGCAGCGCAGCCCGTAGCGCGTTTCGAGCTGTTCGATGCGCGCGAGCAGCGGGCCGATCGCACGGCGCGGCACGGTGCCGTCCATGCAGTAATAATCCGCGGAAATGCGGCCGGCGGCCGGAAACGCATTCTTGCGGCCTGACCAGTAGCGCAGCCGCTCCTGTTCGTTGCGCGACACCTGGATGCGCGTCGCGCCGTGTTCGCGCAGCACGGCCGTCATCCGCACGATCTCCTCGGCGACTTCCTCCGGCGTGCCGTCCGATTCGCACAGCAGGATCGCCTTCGCGTCGAGGTCGTAGCCCGCGTGCGTGAACGCCTCGACGGCCTGCGTGGCCGGCTTGTCCATCATCTCGAGCCCGGCCGGGATGATGCCCGACGCGATGATCGCCGCGACGGCCTCGCCGCCCTTGACGACGTCGTCGAAGCTCGCCATCACGAGCTGCGCGGTCTGCGGTTTCGGAATCAGGCGCACCGTCACCTCGGTGACGATTGCGAACATCCCCTCGCTGCCGATCATCACGGCGAGCAGGTCGAGACCCGGCATGTCGAGCGCGAGCGAGCCGAATTCGACGATTTCGCCGTCGATCGTCACCGCGCGCACGCGCATCACGTTGTGCACGGTCAGCCCGTATTTCAGGCAGTGGACGCCGCCCGAGTTTTCCGCGACGTTGCCGCCGATCGTGCACGCGATCTGCGACGACGGGTCGGGTGCGTAATACAGGCCGTACGGCGCGGCGGCTTCCGAGATCGCGAGGTTGCGCACGCCGGGCTGCACGGTCGCCGTGCGCGCGTACGGATCGACTTCGACGATGCGCGTGAAGCGCGCGAGCGACAGCACGACGCCGAGCGCGATCGGCAGCGCGCCGCCCGACAGGCTCGTGCCGGCGCCGCGCGGCACGATCGGCACTTCCATGCGGCGGCAGATCTGCACGATCCGCTGGACCTGCGATTCCGTTTCCGGCAGCGCGACCGCGAGCGGCAGGCGGCGGTACGCGGACAGGCCGTCGCATTCGTACGGTGCGGTGTCTTCGTCGCGATACAGCAGGCAGTGCGTCGGCAGCACGGCCATCAGCGCCTGCACGACTTCGCGCTGGCGCTGCGCGCGGGCAGCGCTCGACAGTTCGACGGGGGCGTTCATGAGGTCTCCTGCAGCGGGCGGCGCGCGGTCGCGCCGCCGTGTCAGCACGTGAAAATCTTGCCCGGATTCATCAGGTTGCGCGGGTCGAGCGCGAGCTTGATCGCGCGCATCGTGTCGATCGCGTTGTCGCCGTGCTCCTTCGGCAGGAAACGCATCTTGTGCAGCCCGACGCCGTGCTCGCCCGTACAGGTGCCGCCGAGGCGCAGCGCGCGCTCGACGATCCGGTCGTTGATGTGTTCGGCTTCGGCGAGCTCCTCGGGCTTGTCGGGATCGATCAGGATCGCGACGTGGAAATTGCCGTCGCCGACGTGGCCGACGATCGGGCAGGGCAGCGACGACGCGCGCAGGTCGACTTCGGTTTCCTCGACGCACGCGGCGAGCTGCGAGATCGGCACGCACACGTCGGTCGTCACCGCGCGGCAGCCCGGCTTCAGCTGCAGCATCGCGAAGTACGCGTTGTGGCGCGCGGCCCAGAGCCGGCTGCGGTCTTCGGGGCGTGTCGCCCATTCGAAGCCCTGGCCGTGGTTCTGGCCGGCGAGCGCCTGCACGAGTTCGGCCTGCTCCTTCACGCCGGCCTCGGTGCCGTGGAATTCGAAGAACAGCGTCGGCGCTTCGGTGAGCGTCAGGTTCGAATGGCGGTTGATCGAGCGCACGGCGAGCGCATCGACGAATTCGACGCGCGCGATCGGCACGCCGATCTGGATCGTCTCGATCACGGTGCGCACCGCGTCGCCCATCGTCGGGAACGTGCAGATCGCGGCCGATACGGCTTCCGGCAGCGGGTGCAGGCGCAGCGTGATCTCGGTGATCACGCCGAGCGTGCCTTCGGAGCCGACGAACAGGCGCGTGAGGTCGTAGCCGGCCGACGACTTGCGCGCGCGCGAGCCGGTTTTCACCACGCGGCCGTCGGCGAGCACCGCGGTCAGGCCGAGCACGTTCTCGCGCATCGTGCCGTAGCGTACGGCGTTGGTGCCCGATGCGCGGGTCGCGGTCATTCCGCCGATGCTGGCGTCGGCGCCGGGATCGATCGGGAAGAACAGGCCGGTGTCGCGCAGCGCGTCGTTGAGCGCCTTGCGCGTGATGCCCGGCTCGACCGTCACGGTCAGGTCTTCGGCGTTGATCGACAGCACGCGGTTCATTTCCGACAGGTCGAGCGACACGCCGCCGCGCACCGCGAGCAGGTGGCCCTCGAGCGACGAGCCGGCGCCGTACGGGATCAGCGGCACGCTGTGCAGCGCGCACAGCGACACGACTTTGCGCACGTCGTCGGGACTGTGCGCGAACACGACGGCGTCGGGCAGTTGCGGATCGAACGGCGATTCGTCGCGGCCGTGGTGCGCGCGAACCGCGTCGGCGGTTGACACGCGCTCGCCGAAGGCGGCGCGCAGCGCATCGAGCATGGCGGGGGGCAGCGGGCGGCGCGCGGCGGCCGGCGGGGCAGGGTGATTCACGAACGTCTCCTGACGGCTTGTCGAACTTTCGGCCCATTCTACGCCGTAACACCCGCTGCGCCTGCCGCCGCGGGCTGCGATAATCGCGTTCCAGCCAACCGGGCCGCATCACGGCCGCGTACGAGAGGACATTCGCATGGGCAACCGCTTGAGCAAGATCGCCACGCGCACCGGCGACGACGGCACCACCCGTCTCGGCGACGGACGGCGCATCGGCAAGGACGACGCGCGGATCGCGGCGATCGGCGACGTCGACGAACTGAATTCGAACCTCGGCGTGCTGCTCGCCGAGACGCTGCCGGACGACGTGCGCACGGCGCTCGTCACGATCCAGCACGACCTGTTCGATCTCGGCGGCGAGCTGTGCATTCCCGGCCACGCGGTGCTCGACGACACGCATCTCGCGCGCCTCGACCAGTGGCTCGCCGACTACAACGCGACGCTGCCGCCGCTGAAGGAATTCATCCTGCCGGCCGGTTCGCGCGCGGCGTCGCTCGCGCACGTGTGCCGGACGGTGTGCCGCCGTGCCGAGCGCTCGATCGTCGCGCTCGGCCGCCACGACACGCTCAACGATGCGCCGCGGCGCTACGTGAACCGGCTGTCCGACCTGCTGTTCGTGCTGGCGCGCGTGCTGAACCGCGCCGGCGGCGGGACGGACGTGCTGTGGGAGCGCGGGCGCGTCCGCTGACGCGCGGTCGGGTTGTTGCGCACTGCGACAATTTGCCAGAGGGAGCGTGTATTTTTAAAGATGTATTGTGTGTGCATGTTTAACGGAGAACGAACATGACCCACATCACCGCTGACCAGATGGCTCGCGTGAAGGCCACTGCTCCTGTCCTCGCCGTTCACGGCGCGACGATCACGAAGCACTTCTACCAGCGCATGTTCGCGCGCCATCCGGAACTGAAGAACCTGTTCAACCAGACGCACCAGAAGACCGGCAGCCAGCCGGAAACGCTCGCGAAGGCCGTTTATGCGTACGCCGCGAACATCGACAATCTCGGTGCGCTGGGCGGCGCGGTGTCGCACATCGCGCACAAGCACGCAAGCCTGAACATCCGCCCCGAGCATTACCCGATCGTCGGCGAGAACCTGCTCGCGTCGATCGTCGAGGTACTCGGCGACGCGGTCGACGCCGAGACGCTCGAGGCGTGGCGCGTCGCGTACGGCCAGCTCGCGCGGATCCTGATCGGCGCCGAGGCCGATCTGTATGCGGGTGCCGCGTGGAGCGGCTTCCGCCCGTTCAAGGTCGCGCGCAAGGTGCGCGAGAGCGACGAGATCACGTCGTTCCACCTGATGCCCGCCGACGGCGGCGCGGCGCCGGCCTTTGAGCCGGGCCAGTACGTCACGGTGAAGCGTTTCGTCGGCGAACTCGGTGTCGATCAGCCGCGCCAGTACAGCCTGTCCGACGCGCCGCACGGCAAGTGGCTGCGCATCTCGGTGAAGCGCGAGGCCGGCCGGCCGGAAGCGATCCCGGCCGGCAAGGTGTCGACGCTGATGCACGACGGCGTGGAAGAGGGCGCGATCGTCGAGGTGACCGCGCCGATGGGCGAATTTTCGCTGAAGCGCGGCGTCGCGACGCCGGTCGTGCTGATCTCCGGCGGCGTCGGCCTGACGCCGATGGTGTCGATGGCGTCGACGCTGGTCGAGGAACGCAGCCCGCGTGAAGTGCGGTTCGTCCACGCGTGCCGCTCGGGCGCGGTGCACGCGTTCCGCGACTGGCTGAACGAGACGGTGCGCACGCACGCGAACGTCAAGCGCACGGTGCTGTACGAACGGGTTGGCCTGCAAGACCGGGCCGGGGTCGATCACGACCTCGAAGGGCGCTTGACGCCGGAGCGCGTGCAGCAATACGCGCTGGTGCCGGATGCCGACTACTACGTTTGCGGCCCGATCGCATTCATGCAGGCGCAACGCGATGCGCTGATCGCGCTCGGCGTCGCGCCGGAACGCATCCATACCGAGATCTTCGGGTCGGGCGCGCTCGAGTGAGGCCCGCGCGCGAGACCTGCGCTTCATGAAAAAGCCCGGCGTGAGCCGGGCTTTGATTGGGGGGGCGGGCACGGCGTCGTGCGTGGCGCTTCGGCCTCGCGTGACCGCGCCACACTTCGGCATCGGCGCTGACCGGTCGCATGCCTTCGGGCTTGCGCGACGGTCACGCGGTCGAACGCATCGGCATGGTCCGGACAATCCGGCAATGCCGTCGCCGGGCGGGCCATACGGCCAGCCGGTTCGCGTCCGTCAGTTGCCGCTGCCGCGCGCGACGCGGCGTGCCTTGACCGATTCCGCGAGGCCTTCGAGTACCTTCACGCTGTCGTCCCACGCGATGCACGCGTCGGTGATGCTCTGGCCGTAGGTCAGTGCGCAGCCTTCCTTCAGGTCCTGCCGGCCCTCGACGAGGTGCGACTCGATCATCACCCCGACGATGCGCGCGTCGCCGGCCGCGATCTGGCGGCCGATGTCCGCGCAGACGGGGATCTGGTTCTCGTGCTTCTTCGAGCTGTTCGCGTGGCTCGCGTCGATCATCAGGCGTGCGGCGAGGCCGGCCTTGCCGATGTCCGCGCAGGCGGCGTTCACGCTGTCCGCGTCGTAGTTCGGCGTCTTGCCGCCGCGCAGGATCACGTGGCAGTCCTCGTTGCCGGCTGTCGACACGATCGCCGAGTGGCCGCCCTTCGTCACCGACAGGAAATGGTGCGGCTGCGACGCGGCCTTGATCGCGTCGACCGCGATCTTCACGTTGCCGTCGGTGCCGTTCTTGAAGCCGACCGGGCACGACAGCCCCGACGCGAGCTCGCGGTGCACCTGCGACTCGGTCGTGCGCGCGCCGATCGCGCCCCACGAGATCAGGTCGGCGATGTACTGCGGGCTGATCATGTCGAGGTATTCGGTCGCGGCCGGCAGCCCCATCTCGTTGATCTGCAGCAGCAGCTCGCGCGCGGTGCGCAGCCCTTCGTTGATCTTGAAGCTGTTGTCGAGGTGCGGATCGTTGATGAGCCCCTTCCAGCCGACCGTCGTGCGCGGCTTCTCGAAGTACACGCGCATCACGACTTCCAGTTCGCCCTTGAAGCGCTCGCGCTCCTTCACGAGCCGGCCCGCGTATTCGATCGCCGCCTTCGTGTCATGGATCGAGCACGGCCCGATGACGACGATCAGCCGGTCGTCCATCCCGTGCAGGATGCGGTGCATCGACTGGCGCGAGTTGTAGATCAGCTCGGACGCGGCTTCGGAGCACGCGAATTCGCGGATCAGGTGGGCGGGCGGCGTCAGTTCCTTGAGTTCGCGAATGCGGACGTCGTCGGTATTGTGCGGGGGCATGCTGTTTCTCCTAGGTTCCGGGCGCCGTTCGATCAGTGGGCGTGCGGCGGATTCATCAATTCAAGCGATTCAGTGATTTCGGTCGGGGGCCGCGGGACCGCTGCGGCGGCGACCGGGTGGCGAAGGGCGAAAAAAAACCGCCGGGTTCGCCGGCGGTTTTTTCGGGAATTTCGGTTGCGCTTTACGCGCCATCAACCCTCTCGATCCGCCAGCGGTCTGAGATACCAAAAAAAGTAAAAGTAAAACTTGGCGGACATGACGGGAATGGGGTTCGTCAAAAAAGTTGATTCGGAATTTATACCGCGTCGCCGGGCGGCTGGCAACCGGCAGCGGTCAAAAATGCGGACAATCCGCGCGTTTCACCCGAAATGCGCGGATTGTCTGCGCCGCGATGCGGTTATGCCGTACCGCCGACCGTCATCTTGTCGATCCGCAGGGTCGGCTGGCCGACGCCGACCGGCACGCTCTGGCCTTCCTTGCCGCACACGCCGACGCCCGTGTCGAGCGACATGTCGTTGCCGATCATGCTCACGTACTTCAGCGATTCGGGGCCGCTGCCGATCAGCGTCGCGCCCTTCACCGGGTAGGTGATCTTGCCGTTTTCGATCATGTACGCCTCGGACGCCGAGAACACGAACTTGCCGTTCGTGATGTCGACCTGGCCGCCGCCGAAGTTCACCGCGTACAGGCCGTTCTTCATCGACGCGATGATTTCCTGCGGATCCTTGTCGCCGTTCAGCATGTACGTGTTCGTCATGCGCGGCATCGGCAGCGCCGCGTACGATTCGCGCCGCGCGTTGCCCGTGACCGGCATCTTCATCAGGCGTGCGTTCAGCGTGTCCTGGATGTAGCCCTTCAGGACGCCGTCCTCGATCAGCGTCGTGCACTGCGTCGGGTTGCCTTCGTCGTCGATGTTCAGCGAGCCGCGGCGGTTCGGCAGCGTGCCGTCGTCGACCACCGTCACGCCCTTGGCCGCGACCTGCTCGCCGATCCGGCCGGCGAATGCGGACGAGCCCTTGCGGTTGAAGTCGCCTTCGAGGCCGTGGCCGATCGCTTCGTGCAGCAGCACGCCCGGCCAGCCCGGCCCGAGCACGACCGTCATCGCGCCGGCCGGCGCGGGGCGCGCGTCGAGGTTGACGAGCGCCGCATGCACGGCGTCGTCGACGTAGCGCGACAGGACTTCGTCGGTGAAGTAGCCGTAGTCGAAGCGGCCGCCGCCGCCGCCGGAGCCGATTTCGCGGCGGCCGTTCTGCTCGGCGATCACCGTGACCGACACGCGCACGAGCGGGCGGATGTCGGCGGCGAGCGCGCCGTCGCTGCGTGCGACCAGCACGACGTCGTATTCGCCGGCGAGGCCGGCCATCACCTGCGTGACGCGCGGGTCGCGCCCGCGCGCCATCTGCTCGATGCGCTCGAGCAGCTTGACCTTGGCCGTCGCGTCGAGCGACGCGAGCGGATCGGACGGCAGGTACAGGTCGCGGCCCGAGATGCCCTTCAGCGAGCTGGCCGCCTTGATCTTCTGGCGGCTGCCGCCGGCTGCCGCGATCGCCTTGGTGGCGGCAGCGGCTTGCGCGATCGCCTCCGGCGACAGGTCGTCCGAGTACGCGAACGCGGTGCGGTCGCCCGCGACCGCGCGCACGCCGACGCCCTGGTCGATGCTGAAGCTGCCCGATTTGACGATGCCTTCCTCGAGGCTCCACGCTTCGCTGCGGGTCGCCTGGAAGTACAGGTCCGCGTAGTCGACGCGATGCGTGAAGATGTCGGCGATCGTGCGCGTGAGCAGGCTTTCGTCGAGGCCGTACGGCGTGAGCAGGATGTCCTTCGCCAGCGCGAGGTTGCGGATGCCGGGTTCGATGATGTTCATGCGGATATCGGGGGTTCTCAAAAAGTTGTCGGGTGCTGCTGGGCAGATGGGTGGGCCGCGCGGCGTTTCAAGCGGCGCGGCGGATTCAGGTCAGTACGCGGTGCCGCCATGCGGGCAGGCTCTGGCGCACCTCGGCAATACGTTGCGGATCGATCGTGCCGGGCACGACGCTGGCGCCGACATCGCTGACCGCGACGATTTCGCCCCACGGATCGATCAGCATGCTGTGGCCCCAGGTGCGCCGGCCGTTCTCGTGCTTGCCGCCCTGCGCGGCCGCGAGCACGTAGCACTGGTTCTCGACGGCCCGCGCGCGCAGCAGCGTTTCCCAGTGCGCGCGGCCCGTCGTATACGTAAACGCCGACGGAACGACGATCAGCGCGCAGTCGCCCATCCGGCGATACAGCTCCGGAAAGCGAAGATCGTAACAGACCGACAGGCCGACCCGCCCGAACGGCGCGTCGAACGCGACGACCGTGTCGCCCGCGCGGATCGTGCGGGCCTCGTCGAACGATTCGTCGCCTTTCTCGAAGTTGAACAGGTGGATCTTGTCGTAGCGCGCGGCTTCGCTGCCGGACGGATCGAATACGAGCGTCGTGTTCAGCACGTGATCGGGCTCGGGCGCCTTCAGCGGCAGCGTGCCGCCGATCACCCAGATGCCGTGGCGGCGCGCGGCGTCCGCGAGGAAGCGCTGGATCGGGCCGTCCCGGTACGGTTCGGCGAGCGCGAGCTTGTCGGTGTCGCGGTGGCCCATGAAGCAGAAATATTCGGGCAGCAATACGAGCTGCGCGCCTTCGCCGGCGGCTTCCGCGATCAGGCGGCCCGCTTCGGCGAGATTGCGTGTGACGTCCGGCGTGCTCACCATCTGCAGCGCGGCGACCCGGAAGGGTGTGGCGGAACGGGTGTGGTCGGTCATCGCGGGATCGGTTGCGTCATAAATGGGGTGCGGCCCGGCGCCATCGGCTCACTGACCCGGATGCGCCGGATCGGCCGGACCGTGATTCATCTTACCCTGATCGCCCCGCACCCGCTCGATGTGCGGGTGCGCCCACGAGCCGGTGATCGCGTAGTCGAGCGCGAATGCGCGCGACAGCGTCTCCGACAGCGCGTAGTTCGCGGCCAGCACGCCGACGCCGAGCAGCGGGTTGATGACGGCCGCCCCGATCGCGGCCGCACCCGCGCTGATTTTCGGCGCGACGTGCGCATGGAGGTCCTGCGTCTCGGTACCGAGATCGACCGCGCCGCGTACGGTGACGTTGGCGGGCCCCGTCATCATCGAGAAATCGTCGGTGCGCGCGATCCCGTTCGAGATCCGGCTCGTGCCGGTGATCTTGTCGAACGGCAGGCCCTTGCCGATGACGTCGCGGAAGTTCAGCGTCAGGAAGCGTGCGAGGCTCTGCAGGCTCAGCACGCCGAGCAGTTTGGCCGCGCCCGGATCGACCTTCAGGATCTGGCCGTGTTCGAGATCGAGCGCGACCTGGCCGCCGAACGTCGGGAAGTCGACCGCGGTCGGACCGCCGCGCCAGCCGACCTTGCCCGTCACCGTGCCGTGGCCGCGCTCGAGCGTGCGCGGCAGGCCGACGCGATCGAGCAGCGCGCCGGCGTCGTCGATGGCGAGCTTGAAATCGAACACGCTGCGGCGCGGCGCTTCGCTTTCGTCGGCGCCGCGGGCGAGCGCGCGGCGCGACGTGCGCCAGTTGCCGGTCGCCGTGAGCTTCGCGGCCGGGTTCGACAGCTCCAGCTTGTCGAGCTGCCACACGGGCGTGCCGTCTTCGTCGATGTTGCGCGCGTTGACGACGAGACGGCCGATGTCGTGGTCGCGCGCGACGACCTGGTCGACGATCAGGTCGATCGACGGCATCGGGCGGTCGGTCGGCGTCGGCAGGTTCATCGCGCGGCCGACGAGGTCGTGCTGCGAACTCTGCGGCACCACGAGCTTCGCGAGGCGCGCATTCAGCACGCCCGCGCCGTTGTGGCCGCCGCCCGGCGCCCACGACAGGTAGCCCGATACCTGGTTCGACGCGATGTTCGCCTGCCAGAGATCGTCGACGTGCGACGCGCCGACGATCACGTTTTCCCAGTTGCGCTTGAGCAGTTTCAGCGTGCCGAAGTGGAGCGCGAAGCGCTTCGGCGCGAAGCTTGCGAAATCGACGCGCGGCGCGCCCTGCGGCTCCGGTGCGCGCGGCGTGTCGGGCTGCAGCGTGTGGGCGAGCGCGAGCCACGCGTCGGCGTCCAGTTCGCCGACGTCGACGGCCGCGCTCACGCCGTCCTGCGGCATGTCGGGCATCCGGTGGATGCCCATCGCGCCGCGCACCGCGCGCAGCGGCTGGCCGCGCGTCGCGTCGAGCAGGTAGGTCGCGGACACCGGGCCGAGCGTCAGGTCGGCATGTTCGAGGCGCTTGCCGTCCGCCTGCGGCGCCGGCTGCAGCGTGAAGCTGAACGGCATCGGCGTGCCGGCCGGCTTCGCGAACGGCGCGGGGAAATTCAGCGCCACGCCGGTCAGGTCGGATTGCGCGTGGATGTCGGGCAGGCGGCCCGGCGCGCCGCGCACGGCGACCTTGTACGGCGCGTCGCCGACCACGTGCTCGAGCAGCGCGGCGGCCGCGCCGTGCAGGTTCAGGCCGCGTGCGGCGTCGAGCGCGAGGCGGCCGTCGACGTCCACCGTGTACGGGCCGTGCGACCGGAAGTTGCCGTTCGCGCGCACCGGGCCGCCGAGGAACCGCCCCGACAGGCCGTGCAGCGACGCGCCGGCCTCGGTGAAGCGGACGCTGCCGCGCAGCGCCGACAGCGGCGGCACGCCGCTGGTCGACAGCGTGTTGCCGCCGAACGCGAGCGCGCCTTCGACGTGCGTATGCGGATGCGCGACGTGCTGCGGAATCGTGATCTTGAGCCCGAGCGATGCCGGCCCCTGCGCGTCGATCCGCTGGCCGATATGGCCGCTCATCGTGCCGAGCGAGCTGTTGTCCGCGTAATCGATCAGGTCGGCGAGCGGGCCCTGCGCATGGCCGTCGATGATCAGCGGCGAGTGTGACGGATTGCCGAGATCGTCGATGCGGCCCGCGACCTTCGTCAGCGCGACGCGCTTGTAGTGCGCGCGGTCGATGTCGAAGCGCAGCTTGTTCTGCTTGAGCTCGAACACGCCGTCGATTCCGTCGAGCGCGGGCCAGACGCTCGGCGTGCCGTTCGCGAGCTTGCGCGGCGGGTAGGGCGTCGGCTCGAAGCGCCCGCCGGTGAACGGCGCGACGATATGGAACACGCCGGCGTCCGGCTCGTGCTCGAACGGGAATTTCTCGAGCGGGCCGCGCGCGACGATCGACGCGCCCTTGGTTACCTTGCCGTCCTGCAGCGCGTGGCCAAGATAGTCGCGCAGGTGCTCGGACATCCCGGTCGGCAGGTAGCGCGGAATGCGCGCCACCGACGCGCGCGCGAAATCGGCGCGCAGGTCGAGCGTGCCGCGGCCGTGGCCGGGGTTCGAGTACGAGCCCGACACCGCGATTTCGGCATCGGGGTTCGACACGAGCAGGTCGGGCAGCGATACGTCGACGCGCGCGTGTTTCTCGCCGGGCGCGGGCGTGATCGTCCATTTTGCGTTGCCGCGCAGCCGGTCGAACGTCAGGCGCGGCTCGTCGAATTCGCCGGGCACGGTGACGGCCGCTTGGACCGTGTCGAAATGCGCGTTGCCGCCCGTTTCGTTCGCGTCGACGCGGCCCCACAGGTTCTCGATACCCGGCCAGCCGGCGCGCGGGTGGCCGCGCGGCGAGAGTCCGGGCGGCGGCTCCTGGGCCGCGAAGCTGATGCCCTGCAGATCGCCGAGGAAGCGGTAGCGGACGATCGGCGCGGCGCCCATGCGCCGCTCTTCGTCGGCGAGGTCGGGCCGCGCGGGTTTCGCGCGCTCGACCTCGATGTGATAGTTCGACACCATCCCGCGCGGGTCGATCTTGATCAGCTCGTTGCGCAGGCGCGCCGGCAGCGGCAGCCCGCGGATGAACTCGCTGAGGATGCCGAGATCGACGCGGTCGCCCACGACGCTGATCAGCTGGCCCTGCGTCGCGGTCGGCACGCGGTAGCGCGCCGTCAGCGTCGACAGCGCGAGCGAACGGGCGAGCGGCGTGCCGTCCGGCAGCGGCGGCTGGCCGAGCTCCGCGTTGAAGCGCGTCAGGTGCAGCGTGTAGTCGTGACCGGCGTCGAGCACCATGTCCCAGCCGAAGCCGACCGTCGGCACGTCGAGCCGCGGCTGCGTCGGGCGCACCCGCAGCGCGACGTCGGCGCCCTGCAGGTCGCCGCCCGCGGCGCGCAGGTGGCCGTCGCCGAAGGTCGCCCAGATCGCATTGTCGATCCGGCCCGCGTGAATCGTCAGCGGCACGTCGAGGTAGCGCGTCAGCGTCTGCAGGTCGACGGGGCCCGTCGACAGGTACGCGTCGCCGGTCCAGTTCGACGGCTTGCCGATCGGCGCGAGCGGCTTGTGTCTGAAGCGCGCGCGGAAATCGAGCGGACCGAGCAGCAGCGTGCCGTTCGCGGGCGCCTGCAGCGCGGCCTTGTGCACGCGGCCGCTGTTGAGCACCGCGAGCCGGATGCCGGACAGCACGAGCTCCGGCGCGTCGTGCTGGGCGTCGCGCCAGCGCAGCGTGCCGCCGCGCAGCACGATCGCTTCCTGCTTCAGCAGCCACGTGCCGAACGTGTCGCTGCCGCCGTGGGTGGTTGCCACGCCGACGCCCGCGACGCTCAGCGAACCGTCGGCCGCGCGCGCGACGACGAGGTCGGGCTGGTCGACGATCAGGCTCGACAGCGCGGGCGACAGCCGCAGCAGCGACATCCACGACAGCGCGGCCGTCGCGTGCGGCACCGACAGCGCGACCTTGCCGTCGCGGCCGCGGATCGTCAGGTTCGTGAGTTCGACGCCCGGCTGCATGCCGGACCAGTTCGGGGAAAGCCTGCCGATCGAAAGCTGCGCGTGGAGCTTGTCGGACACCGCGCGCTCGATGCGCGGGCGGAATTCGTCGATGCGGGGCAGCAGGACGTAGCGCAGCCCGAGGAAGGCGCCGGACGCGACGAAGTAGGTGCCGATCCCGACTGCCAGCGTCACCCTGAATACGCGACGCAGGACCGGATGATCGTGCTTCGGAGGTCCCGCTTCGGGCGCAGCTACGGCGGATTCCTGACGGTCGGACATGCGGCGGACGGGCGGCGATATGGTAGTTTTGCAGACTGACGTTGAAATGTATCACACGGGTTCGTGCCGGCGGCCGTTGCGGCAGCGCGGCACGGGCTTTCCGGCGCGCGGTGCCGCGGCGGACGCGCGAGCGTCCCGCGAGGCCGCGCCGAGTTCACGAGGCCGGCCGGCAGCGGGGCGCGCACACGCCGGCCCGCGCCGGCCGGCCGTTCCGCCAGGCCCGCTTCTCGATGACCGACGCTTCCGCCCTGATCAGCACGTCCTATTCCCGCTACCTTGCCCGCGCGGCCGCCGCACGGCCCGCGCTCGCCGAGCAGGTTGCCGCGTGGGCGGCCGCGCCGCTCGGCCGCGTGCAACTCGATGCACGCCTCACCGAATTGCTCGCGACGCCGGCCGGCACGGCCGCGCCGACCGAGGAGCAACTGAAGCGCGCGCTGCGGCAACTGCGCGCCGAGGCGTTCGGCGCGGTCGCGGAGCGCGACCTGCGCGGGCTGGCCGACGTCGCCGAGGTGACGGGCGCGATGACCGATCTCGCCGAAGTGGCCGTGCAGCGCTCGCTCGCGCTGCTGTCGGCCGAACTCGAGGTGCTGTACGGCGAGCCGCGCGGCGCCGACGGCCAGCGCGTCGTGCTCGGCGTGGTCGGGATGGGCAAGCTGGGCGGCCGCGAGCTGAACGTGTCGTCGGACATCGACCTGATCTTCGTCTACGAGGACGACGGCGAGACGACGGGCGGCACGCGTTCGCCGCTGTCCACGCAGGAATACTTCACGCGGCTCGGCCGGCGCCTGATCGGCGTGCTGTCCGAGGTCACGGCCGACGGCTACGTGTTTCGCGTCGACATGCGGCTGCGCCCGAACGGCGATTCGGGGCCGCTCGTGTGCAGCCTCGGGATGCTCGAGGAATATTTCTACGTGCAGGGGCGCGAGTGGGAGCGCTACGCATGGATCAAGGGGCGGCTCGTGTCGGAAGGCGCCAGCGACGCGGCGCAGCGGCTCGCCGCGCAGCTCGAGTCGCTCGTCAAGCCGTTCGTGTACCGCCGCTATCTGGATTTCGGCGTGATCGGTGCGATCCGTTCGCTGCACCAGCAGATCCGGCAGGAAGCCGCGCGCCGCGCGTCGATGCGGCCCGACAAGGCCGACGACGTCAAGCTCGGGCGCGGCGGGATCCGCGAGATCGAGTTCAGCGCGCAGGTGTTCCAGCTGATCCGCGGCGGCCAGGATGCGGAATTCCGCGTGCGGCCGACGCTCGCGGTGCTGCGTCATGCGCAGGCGCGCGGGCTGATCGGCGAGGACGTGCGCGCCCGCCTGACCGATGCTTACAATTTCCTGCGCACGCTCGAGCACCGGCTGCAGTACCGCAACGACGCGCAGACGCATGCGATGCCGGTCGAGTCCGACGAACGCGCGGCGCTGGCCGCCTCGCTCGGCTTTGCCGACTACGCGGCGCTGATGACGGTGCTGGACGAGCACCGGAACTTCGTCGAGGCGCAGTTCGACCAGATCTTCGCGGACAAGGTGAAGGGCGGCGGCCCTTGCGCGGCGGGTGACGACACGGCCGCTGCATGGATCTGGAGCGGCGCGCTGGGCGACGACGGCGAGGACGACGCGCTGGTCGCGCGCCTCGACGGCCTCGGCTTCGCCGATCCGGCCGCCGTGCTCGCGCGGCTGCGTGCGATCTGGCAATCGACGCGCTACATGGGCCTGCCCGAAAAGAGCCGGCAGCGCTTCGACCGCGTCGCGCAGCGGGCGCTCGACGCCGCGCCGACGATCGATGCCGCGCGGCGCGACGACACGATCGTGCGCCTGTTCGACCTGCTCGAGACGGTCAGCCGGCGCGGCGTTTATCTTGCGCTGCTGACCGAATATCCGGCCGCGCTCGATCGCGTGCTGTCGGTGCTCGGCGCGACGCGCTGGGGCGGCGGCTACCTGATCCGCCACCCGCAATTGCTGGATGAACTGCTCGACGACGAGGTGATCGCGAGCCCGTTCGACTGGCCCGCGTTCAAGGACGCGCTGCGCGCGCGCCTCGCGGCGGCCGACGGCCCCGAGCAGCAGATGGACCTGCTGCGCCATGCGCAGCACGCCGAGGTGTTCCGGATCCTGCTGATCGACCTGGCCGGGCAACTGTCGGTCGAGCATGTGAGCGACCGGCTGTCCGAGCTGGCCGACGCGGTGCTCGACGTGACGATCGAAGTCGTCTGGTCGCAGCTCGCGAAACGCCATCGCGATGTGCCGAAATTCGCGGTGATCGCGTACGGCAAGCTGGGCGGCAAGGAGCTCGGCTACGCGTCCGATCTCGACCTGATCTTCCTGTACGACGACCCCGACGAGCGCTCGGCGGATGTCTACACGACCTTCACGCGGCGCCTGATCACGTGGCTCACGACCGCGACCGGTGCCGGCGCGCTGTTCGACATCGACCTGCGCCTGCGGCCGAACGGCGAGGCCGGGCTGCTCGTCACCGATCTCGATGCGTTCCGCCGCTACCAGTTGCGCGAGGGCGACGCCGCGAACACGGCATGGGTGTGGGAGCACCAGGCGCTGACGCGTGCCCGCTACAGCGCGGGCGATGCGCGGATCGGCGAGGCTTTCGAGGCGATCCGCCAGCAGGTGCTGACCACGCCGCGCGACGGCGGCGTGCTCGCGAAGGAGATCGTCGACATGCGCGAGAAGGTGTTTGCCGGCCATCCGAACCAGACCGAGCTGTTCGACCTGAAGCACGATCGCGGCGGGATGGTCGACATCGAGTTCATCGTCCAGTACTGGGTGCTGCTGCACGCGTCGAGCGACGCCGAGCTGATCCGCAATACCGGCAACATCGCGCTGCTGCGCGAGGTCGCGCGCTTCGGGCTGATGGGCGAGGACGAGGCCGAGCGCGTCGGCGCCGCGTACCGCAAGTACCGGAAGCTGCAGCACAAGCTGCGGCTCGACGGGATGGAGAAGGCGCGCGTCGATCCGGCCGTGGTGGCGGACGAGCGGGCGGCCGTGACGGCGCTGTGGGTGCGCGTGTTCGGTGCGGTTGAAACGGGCGTTTGAACGAAGGCAGGGCGGGCGCGGTTTCGACGCGCGTACCGTCCGCCGCGTATCGCGAGCGCGCCGGGCTGGAGCGGCGCAGGCCGACGGCCGTGTCAGGCCGCCAGCATTTCCTTCGCGTGCTTGCGCGTCGTGGCCGTGATCTCGAGCCCGCCGAGCATCCGCGCGACTTCCTCGATCCGGCTGGCGCGGTCGAGCGCGACGACCGTCGACACGGTGCCGCCGCGATCGTCGGCGCCCTTCGCGACCTGGAAGTGATGGTCGCCGCGCGCGGCGACCTGCGGCAGGTGCGTCACGCACAGCACCTGGCGGTCGCGCCCGAGCTGGTGCAGCAGACGGCCGACCACTTCGGCGACGCCGCCGCCGATCCCCGTGTCGACTTCGTCGAAGATCAGCGTCGGCGTCGGGCTCGCCGCGCTGGCGATGACCGCGAGCGCGAGGCTGATGCGCGCGAGCTCGCCGCCCGACGCGACCTTCGCGAGCGGCCGCAGCGGCACGCCCGGGTGCCCGGCGACGCGGAATTCGACCTGTTCGAGCCCGTGCGGGCCGCCGTCGGCGAGCGGCACGAGCGCGACTTCGAAGCTGCCGCCCGCCATCGACAACTCCTGCATGCCGGCCGTGACGGCCGTGCCGAGCGCCTTCGCGGTCTGCGCGCGCGCCTTGGACAGGTGCCGCGCGTCGGCGAGATAGGCTTCGCGCGCCTTCGCCTGGGCGGCCACGAGCGCGCCGAGATCGGCTGCCGCGTCGAGCGCGGCGAGCTGCGCGCGGCGCGCCGCATGTTCCTCGTGCAGCGTGTCGGGCGGCAGCCGGAACTTGCGGGCGGTCGAGTGCAGCGCATCGAGACGCGTCTCGACCTGCGCGAGCCGCTCGGGATCGAGATCGACGCGCTGCGCGTAGTGCGACAGCGAATAGACGGCTTCCTGCAGCTGGATCTCGGCCGGTTCGAGCGACGCGAGCGCGTCGCCGAGCGCGGTGTCGTAGTCGGCCAGGCTGCGCAGTTTCGACACGATCGCGCCGAGCTGCGCGAGCATCGCGTCGTCGGATTCGGACAGCGCGTTGAGCGCGCCGCGCACACCCTCGATCAGGTTCGCCGAATGCGACAGCCGCTTGTGCTCGTTGCTGACTTCGTCCCACTCGCCGGGCTGCGGCGCGAGCTTGTCGAGTTCGGCGAGCTGCCACGCGAGCTTTTCGCGTTCGAGCTGCAGTTCGCGCTCGTGCGCCTTCGCGGCGTCGATCGCCTGTGTCGCGTCCCGCCACACGCGCCATGCGCGCGCGACGTTCGCCGCATCGGCGACGAGCCCCGCGTGCGTGTCGAACAGCTCGCGCTGCGCGTCGGGCCGCATCAGCAGCTGGTGCGCATGCTGGCCGTGGATGTCGACGAGCATTTCGCCGAGTTCGCGCAGCTGCGCGAGCGTCGCGCTGGTGCCGTTGATGAACGCGCGGGACCGGCCGTTCGCGTCGATCACGCGGCGCAGCATCACGGTGTCCTCGGTGTCGAACGCGTGTTCGTCGAGCCAGCGCGCGACGCGGTCGTGCGGCGTGAATTCGGCCGTGATGTCGGCGCGGCCGCAGCCGGTGCGCACGACGCTCGCGTCGGCGCGTTCGCCGAGCGCGAGGGCAAGGGCGTCGATCAGGATCGATTTCCCGGCGCCGGTCTCGCCGGAAAAGACGGAAAAGCCGCTGTCGAATTCGAGATCGAGCGCGGCGACGATGACGAAGTCGCGGATCGAGAGGTGACGGAGCATGGTGTCGGGCGGAGCGGCGTCAGGACGCCTTGTCGTCTTCGTTCGAGGCGTGTTCGTTCCAGTGCAGCTTCTTGCGCAGCGTCGCGTAGTAGCTGTAGCCGATCGGGTGCAGGAACGGCACCGTGTGCTTCGAGCGGCGCACCTCGATCGTGTCGTTCAGCTCGAGCGACGTGAACGACTGCATGTCGAAGTTCACGTTGACGTCGCGCCCGCCGACGATCTGGATCGCGATTTTCGAGTCGTCGGGCAGCACGATCGGCCGGTTCGACAGCGCGTGCGGCGCGATCGGCACGAGCACGACGCCGGCCAGCTGCGGATGCAGAATCGGGCCGGCCGACGACAGCGCGTAGGCGGTCGAGCCGGTCGGCGTCGCGACGATCAGGCCGTCGGAACGCTGGTTGTACATGTATCGGCCGTCGACCGACGCGCGCAGCTCGACCATCCCGGAGAAGCCGCTGCGGTTCACGACGACGTCGTTGAACGCGATCGCGTGGTAGATCGGTTCGCCGTCGCGCATGATCCGCGCCTCGAGCAGCGCGCGCTCCTCGCGCTCGAACTTGCCGGACAGCAGCACCGGGACGAGCGCGTGCATGTCGGCGGCCGCGATGTCCGTGATGAAGCCGAGCCGCCCGTGGTTGATCCCGATCAGCGGTGTCCGGTACGGCGCCAGCTGGCGGCCGATGCCGAGCATCGTGCCGTCGCCGCCGAGCACGACCGCCACGTCCGCACGCGCCCCGATTTCGGCCGGGGTGAGCGCCGGGTAGCCGGTGATGCCGATCTCGCGCGCGGTGTCACCTTCGAACACGACCTCGAAGCCGAGCTTCGCGATGCTGGCGGCCAGCGTGGCGAGCGGTTCGGCGATGCCGGGCGTGTTGCTCCGGCCGACGAGCGCGACAGTATTGAACTGATTACCGGTTTTCATGCCGGCATTACACCATAGCTCGTTGACGAAAAGAACCGGCTGTGCGCCGACGGGGCCGGATCGGGCCGGCCCGCGCAATGGTGGCCGACGCCACTCGCCGCGGTCGCGCGGTTGCGCTAAAATTTTCCACCATGCTAGATCCTCGCGCACGAACCCTCCTGAAAACCCTGATCGAACGGTATATCGCCGACGGTCAGCCAGTCGGATCGCGCACGTTGTCCCGTTACTCCGGGCTCGAGCTGAGCCCGGCGACGATCCGCAACGTGATGTCCGACCTGGAGGAGCTCGGCCTCGTGTCGAGCCCGCACACGTCGGCCGGCCGCGTGCCGACGCCGCGCGGCTATCGGCTCTTCGTCGACACGATGCTGACGGTCGAGGCGCCGATCGACGCCGAGGCCGTCGCGCGGCAGGTGCAGCACACGCTGCAGGCCGGCGAGCCGCAGCAGCGGGTGGTCGCGGCCGCCGCGAGCGTGCTGTCGAACCTGTCGCAGTTCGCGGGTGTCGTGCTGACGCCGCGCCGCAGCCACGTATTCAAGCAGATCGAGTTCATGCGCCTGTCCGACAAGCGCATCCTGCTGATCATCGTCACGCCCGAGGGCGACGTGCAGAACCGCATGCTCGCGACGCCGCGCGACTATTCGCCGTCGCAGCTGACCGAGGCGTCCAACTACATCAACGCGCATTTCGCCGGCCTGTCGTTCGACGAGGTGCGCCGCCGCCTGCGCGACGAGATCGACCAGCTGCGCGGCGACATGACCACGCTGATGCACGCGGCCGTGACGGCCAGTACCGAGGTGCCCGACACCGAGGACACCGTGCTGATTTCCGGCGAGCGCAACCTGCTCGAAGTGGCGGATCTGTCGTCCGACATGGCGCGGCTGCGCAAGCTGTTCGACGTGTTCGACCAAAAGACGGGCCTCCTGCAACTGCTCGACGTGTCGAGCCACGCCCAGGGCGTGCAGATCTTCATCGGCGGCGAATCGACGCTCGTGCCGATCGAGGAAATGAGCGTCGTCACCGCGCCTTACGAGGTGAACGGGAAGATCGTCGGCACGCTCGGCGTGATCGGCCCGACCCGGATGGCGTACAACCGCGTGATACCGATCGTCGACATCACCGCGCGCCTGCTGTCGCTCACGCTGAGCCAGCAATAGCCTGCAATCGGCACCTGATCCCGCCCCGTCATCATGTCGTCATGCCGCCCGCGCCGACAGTCGGCCGAACGGCAAGGGGCGGCCCGCTATAATTGAGAGCCGTCCGGTCCCGTGCCCCGAGCACGTTCTTGCCCATGCGTTTCGATCTTGAGCCGCCTTCGAGCATCGCTGCTGCCCATCGCATCGGGGTGCTGCTGATCAATCTCGGCACGCCCGACGCACCCACGCCGCGCGCCGTGCGGCGCTACCTGGCCGAATTCCTGTCGGATCCGCGCGTCGTCGAGATTCCGCAGGCCGTCTGGCAGGTGCTGCTGCGCACGCTGATCCTGCCGCTGCGCGGCCGCGCCTCCGCGAAGAAGTACGCGGCCGTCTGGATGCCCGAAGGCTCGCCGCTGCGCGTGTACACGGAGCGCCAGACCGACAGCGTGCGGCACCTGCTCGCGTCGAACGGTTATCACGTGATGGTCGACTACGCGATGCGCTACGGCAGCCCGAACATTTCGCACGCGCTTGCGCAGTTCAAGCGCGCGGGCGTCGAGCGCGTGCTGCTGATGCCGATGTATCCGCAATATTCGGCGTCGACCACGGCCACCGCGTTCGATGCCGCCTTCGACGCGCTCGCGCGCATGCGCAACCAGCCGGAAGTCCGCACGGTGCGGCACTACGCCGACCATCCGGCCTATATCCACGCGCTGGCCGAGCAGGTGCGCCAGTACTGGGCACAGCACGGCCGGCCCGACTTCGCGGCCGGCGACAAGCTCGTGCTGAGTTTCCACGGCGTGCCGAAGCGCACGCTCGACCTCGGCGACCCGTATCACGACCAGTGCCAGCAGACGGGCGCGTTGCTGATGGCCGCGCTCGGGCTGTCGACGACCGAGTGCCGCGTCACGTTCCAGTCGCGCTTCGGCAAGGCCGAATGGCTGCAGCCGTACACGGCGCCGACGCTGCGCGAGTTCGGCGAGGCCGGCGTGCGGCGGGCCGACGTGTTCTGTCCCGGTTTCACGGCCGATTGCCTGGAGACGATCGAGGAGATCGGCATGGAAGTGCGCGACGAGTTCCTCGCCGGCGGCGGCAAGACGTTCCACCGCATTCCGTGCCTGAACGGCGCGCACGCGTGGATCGGCGCGCTCGGCGAGATCGTCGCCGAGAATCTGCAGGGCTGGCCGGTCAAGGCCGCGCAGCCCGAGACGGTGAACTGAGATGAAACGACTCTCACGCCCGCCTGGTTCGCCGCCGCCCGACGGGGCGGCGAGCCTCCCTGGGGCGGCCCGGCGGAGGCCGACATGAATTACAGGATTTCCACGGATCCGGGCGCGAAGCTGCGCATCGACAAATGGCTATGGGCGGCCCGCTTCTTCAAGACGCGCTCGCTTGCGACCGATGCGGTCGACAAGGGGCACGTGAAGATCGGCGGCGCGGCGGTCAAGCCGGCGAAGGACGTGCGGGTCGGCGACGAGGTCGAGATTGCGATCGACGGCATCGTCTGGCACATTGCCGTGCTGGGCGTGTGCGACGTGCGCGGGCCGGCGAGCGTCGCGCAGACGCTTTACCAGGAAACGGAAGCGGGGCGGGCCGCGCGGCTCGCCGAACTGGAGCGGCGCCGCACGTATCGCGAGCCGGCGGCCGAACTGCACGGCCGGCCGACGAAGCGCGACCGGCGCATCATCGACAGATTTTCTGGTGGGAGCTGAACATCTGGTCGAAGGTCGCCCGCGCGCTGCCGTATTCGGTCGTGCGGTCGGTGACGGCTCCCGACAGGCAGATGGTGGTGGTGCCGGCAATGAGTACCAGCGCGACCACCGATATCGCAAAGGTCAGTTTCACGGTACTCCCCTCGAACACAAGGGTGAAAACGGCGCCAGGTGGTGTAAGGCGTCGGTCAGCTAGGGTAAACACGCTTTTCCGACGCTTGAGTGGAGTGTAGTGCAGCCGGCCTGTGCGGAGCTAGTCCTTGCCCGGTAAGCGTTGTTACAGGCCGTTTCGCCCGATCTGGCGGACTATGCGGCGCATGCACCGGCGAAACGCGCGGTTGTTTCGCGGCATTGGAGAATGCCGGCGAATAACCCTCTTGAAATCGCAGTTTCCGCCCTTATCTGCACCAGCAATGTGCGGTACCGCCGGTTATACGATCCGGCGATTGCCGATTTGGCTTCAACCTCTAATCGACTTTCAGCGACATGGAAAACACGCAAGAGAACCCGGCACCCCAATCGGCCGAAGACAACGGCAGCGAGAAGCAGGCGGCGCAAGGCGCCGCGCCCGCCGCCGAAGCCGCCGACGCGGCGCTCGCGGAGGCTCAAGCCAAGGTCGCCGAGCTGCAGGAAAGCTTCCTGCGGGCGAAGGCCGAGACCGAGAACGTCCGCCGCCGCGCGCAGGACGACGTGTCGAAGGCGCACAAGTTCGCGATCGAGAGCTTCGCGGAACACCTGCTGCCCGTGCTGGACAGCCTGGAAGCGGCCGTCAGCGACACCTCCGGCGACATCGCGAAGGTGCGGGAAGGCGTCGAGCTGACGCTGCGCCAGCTGACGAGCGCGCTCGAGAAGGGCCGCGTCGTCGCCATCAACCCGGTCGGCGAGAAGTTCGATCCGCACCAGCACCAGGCGATTTCGATGGTGCCGGCCGAGCAGGAGCCGAACACCGTCGTCACCGTGCTGCAAAAGGGCTATACGATCGCCGACCGCGTGCTGCGCCCGGCGCTCGTCACCGTCGCCCAGCCGAAGTAAGGCCGCCGCCATGGTGCCCGCCGGCGTCGATCCGGCCGCGTTCGACGCGTTCGACATGCAGGCGCTCGACGCCGGTTCGTTCGACGCGGCGCTCGACGGCGCGGGCGACGCGCTGGCGGTGGTGTTCTTCTGGGGCGTCGACTGCTTCAACTGCGAAATCGCGAAGAAGGCGATGCTCGCCCAGCCCGACGCGATCCGCGCGCTGGATCTGAAGTGGTTCCATTGCAACGTGTACGAACACCATCAGCTGGGGCGCCGCTTCGGGCTGCACGGCGTGCCGACGTGGTTCTTTTTCCACCGCGGCAAGCGGCTGGGCCGCGCGACGGGCTGGCATGGCCTCGCGCAGTTCCAGGCGGCCGTGTCGGCGGCGCGCGCGAAGGTCGCGGCGGCGGGCGATGGCCCGCACGATCCGGCTACCGGCGGCGATTGAAAAAATTTAATATCCGCATCGCTCGTCGGGTCTTGAAAACGAACCGGACGGACGCATTTCGGGAACAGAGTTGAATTCTGGCGCGCGAAACCGCCCCAAAACGCGGGTTTTCGCGCAGCAAACAGGCATTTCTGGAGATTAGGAAAAATGGGAAAGATCATCGGTATTGACCTCGGCACCACGAACTCGTGCGTCGCCATCATGGAAGGCAACCAGGTCAAGGTCATCGAGAACTCGGAAGGCACGCGCACCACGCCGTCGATCATCGCGTACATGGACGACAACGAAGTCCTCGTCGGCGCGCCGGCCAAGCGTCAGTCGGTGACCAACCCGAAGAACACGCTGTTCGCGGTGAAGCGCCTGATCGGCCGCCGCTTCGAAGAGAAGGAAGTCCAGAAGGACATCGGCCTGATGCCGTACTCGATCATCAAGGCCGACAACGGCGATGCATGGGTCGAAGCACACGGCGAAAAGCTCGCGCCGCCGCAGGTTTCGGCGGAAGTGCTGCGCAAGATGAAGAAGACGGCCGAAGACTACCTCGGCGAGCCGGTCACGGAAGCCGTGATCACGGTGCCGGCGTACTTCAACGACAGCCAGCGCCAGGCGACCAAGGACGCCGGCCGCATCGCGGGCCTCGAGGTCAAGCGGATCATCAACGAGCCGACCGCGGCCGCGCTCGCGTTCGGCCTCGACAAGGCCGAGAAGGGCGACCGCAAGATCGCCGTGTATGACCTCGGCGGCGGCACGTTCGACGTGTCGATCATCGAGATCGCGGACGTCGACGGCGAAATGCAGTTCGAAGTGCTGTCGACCAACGGCGACACGTTCCTCGGCGGCGAAGACTTCGACCAGCGCATCATCGATTACATCATCGGCGAGTTCAAGAAGGAGCAGGGCGTCGACCTGTCGAAGGACGTGCTCGCGCTGCAGCGCCTGAAGGAAGCCGCCGAAAAGGCGAAGATCGAGCTGTCGTCGAGCCAGCAGACCGAAATCAACCTGCCGTACATCACGGCGGACGCGTCGGGCCCGAAGCACTTGAACCTGAAGATCACCCGCGCGAAGCTGGAAGCGCTGGTGGAAGACCTCGTCGAGCGCACGATCGAACCGTGCCGCATCGCGATCAAGGACGCAGGCGTCAAGGTGTCGGACATCGACGACGTGATCCTGGTCGGCGGCCAGACGCGCATGCCGAAGGTCATGGAGAAGGTGAAGGAGTTCTTCGGCAAGGATCCGCGCCGTGACGTGAACCCGGACGAAGCCGTCGCAGTCGGCGCGGCGATCCAGGGCCAGGTCCTGTCGGGCGACCGCAAGGACGTGCTGCTGCTCGACGTGACCCCGCTGTCGCTCGGTATCGAGACGCTCGGCGGCGTGATGACGAAGATGATCAGCAAGAACACGACGATCCCGACGAAGCACGCACAGGTGTACTCGACGGCCGACGACAACCAGGGCGCCGTGACGATCAAGGTGTTCCAGGGCGAACGCGAAATGGCAGCGGGCAACAAGCTGCTCGGCGAGTTCAACCTCGAAGGCATTCCGCCCGCACCGCGCGGCGTGCCGCAGATCGAAGTGACCTTCGACATCGACGCGAACGGCATCCTGCACGTCGGCGCGAAGGACAAGGCGACCGGCAAGGAAAACAAGATCACGATCAAGGCGAACTCGGGCCTGTCCGAAGCCGAAATCGACCAGATGATCAAGGACGCGGAAGCGAACGCGGCGGAAGACCACAAGCTGCGCGAGCTGGCTGATTCGCGCAACCAGGGCGACGCGCTGGTCCACAGCACCAAGAAGGCGCTGACCGAGTACGGCGACAAGCTGGACGCGGGCGAGAAGGAAGCGATCGAAGCGTCGCTGAAGTCCCTCGAGGAAGTGCTGAAGGACACGTCGGCCGACAAGGCGGCGATCGACGCGAAGGTCGAGGAGCTTGGCAAGGTGTCGCAGAAGCTCGGCGAGAAGATGTACGCCGACATGCAGGCCCAGCAGGCAGGTGCGGCTGGCGCGGCCGGTGCGGCGGAAGGCGCGGCCCACGCGGGCGGTGCCCAGCAGGCCGCCGACGATGTCGTCGACGCCGAGTTCAAGGAAGTGAAGAAGGACTAAGCCGGGTTGCAATGGCACCGCACGCCGCGCGCGAGACCGCGCGCGGCGCGACTGACCAGCGGCTGAAAAGCGGTCTGTCTTTCCTTCCGGATGGCCGGATCGACTCCACGCCTGGCGGGCCTCGCGGCCCTCCGGGCACATTTGTTTTTTGGCGGGTGCTGCGCGAGCCGTCCGCGGACGGCGCAGCGCCAGACGAGTCGAGAGACTTTACTGCAGGCGAAAGGAGCCGCCGTGTGCGCGATGCGTGGCGGCACAGTGAATCGATATGGCGAAACGGGATTACTACGAGGTTCTGGGCGTCGCGAAGAATGCGAGCGACGACGAAATCAAGAAGGCATATCGCAAGCTTGCGATGAAGTATCACCCTGACCGCAATCCGGACAGCAAGGATGCGGAAGAGCATTTCAAGGAGGTGAAGGAAGCCTATGAAATGCTGTCGGATGGCCAGAAGCGGGCCGCGTACGACCAGTACGGCCACGCGGGCGTCGATCCGAACATGGGCGGTGCGGGCGCACAGGGCTTCGGCGGCTTCGCGGATGCATTCGGCGACATCTTCGGCGACATCTTCGGCCAGGCCGCGGGCGGCGCCGCACGCGGCGGCCGCGGCGGCCCGCAGGTGTACCGCGGCGCCGACCTGCGCTACAGCATGGAAATCACGCTCGAGCAGGCCGCGCACGGCTACGACACGCAGATCCGCGTGCCGAGCTGGGTGTCGTGCGAGGTGTGCCACGGGTCGGGCGCGAAGCCCGGCACGAAGCCGGAAACCTGCCCGACCTGTCATGGCCAGGGCACGGTGCGCATGTCGCAGGGCTTCTTCAGCATCCAGCAGACCTGTCCGAAGTGCCATGGCACGGGCACCTACATCCCCGAGCCGTGCGTGCACTGCCACGGGTCGGGCAAGGTGAAGGAAACCAAGACGCTCGAAGTAAAGATCCCGGCCGGGATCGACGACGGGATGCGGATCCGCTCGGCCGGCAACGGCGAGCCGGGCATCAACGGCGGGCCGCCGGGCGACCTGTGCGTCGAGATCCACATCAAGCCGCACGCGGTGTTCGAGCGCGACGGCGACGATCTCCATTGCCAGATGCCGATCCCGTTCACGACCGCCGCGCTCGGCGGCGAGATCGAGGTGCCGACGCTGGCCGGCCGTGCGTCGTTCCCGGTGCCGGAAGGCACGCAGTCGGGCAAGACGTTCCGCTTGCGCGGCAAGGGCATCAAGGGGCTGCGTTCGAGCATCGCGGGCGATCTGTACGTGCACGTGCAGGTCGAGACGCCCGTGAAGCTGACCGACACCCAGCGCGATCTGCTCAAGCAGTTCGAGAAGTCGCTGGCCGAGGGCGGCGCGCGTCACAGCCCGCAGAGCAAGAGCTGGTTCGACCGTGTGAAGAGCTTCTTCGAGTAACGGCATGACTGAAGGCAACGAGAGCGCGTCGTTCGCGCTCTTGGACGATTGCGACTCGACCGCGTCCGCGCGGTCGAGTCGTTTGTATTCGGGATTCGTGCGCGAACGCGTGTGCACGGATCCGGCGCGGCTCGACGACATCGATGCGGCGGTCGCGCAGGACCTGCGCGACGGGCTGCACGCGGTCGTCGTCGGCGATTATGAATTCGGACGCAACCTGCAACGGGCGCAGCCGGGCCAGGCCCCGCTGCGCTTTTTGCTGTATGCGCGCTGCGAGCGCCTGTCGCGCGACGAGGTCGACGCATGGCTCGCGCGGCAAGACGACGGCGGCGCGCCGTCGATCGCGGGCGTTGCGCATGTCGCGAAGAGCGTGTCGCGCGACGCGTTCGATGCAGCGATCGCCGCGGTGCACGACGCGCTGCGCGCGGGCGACTCCTACCAGGTCAACTACACGTACCGGCTCGATTTCGACGTGTTCGGCACGCCGCTCGCACTGTACCGGCGGCTGCGCGCGCGCCAGCCCGTGCGGTACGGCGCGCTGATCGCGCTGCCCGGCGGCGCGTGGGTCGTGTCGTGCTCGCCCGAGCTGTTCGTCGAGAAGCACGGCGACGTGCTGCGCGCGCGGCCGATGAAGGGCACCGCGCCGCGTTCGGCCGATCCGCGCGACGATGCGGCGGCCGCCGCGTTCCTCGCGAGCGATCCGAAGAACCGTGCGGAAAACGTGATGATCGTCGACCTGCTGCGCAACGACGTGTCGCGGATCGCGCGCACCGGCACCGTCAAGGTGCCGGCGCTGTTCTCCGTCGAACCGTATGCGTCGGTGTGGCAGATGACGTCGACGGTCGAGGCCGGCTGGCGCGACGGCACGACGTTCGCGCAGATGCTGCGCGCGCTGTTTCCGTGCGGGTCGATCACGGGCGCGCCGAAGTACAAGACGATGCAGTTGATCGATGCGATCGAGTCGACGCCGCGCGGGCTTTATACGGGCGCGATCGGTTGGCTCGACGCGCCGGGTGACCGCGCGGCCGGCTGCGGCGATTTCTGCCTGTCGGTCGCGATCCGGACGCTGACGCTCGACGGAGCCGAGACCGGTGTCGACCCATCCGGTGCGGCAACGCGGCATCATGGCACGATGGGGGTCGGCGCGGGCATCGTGCTCGACAGCGTCGCGGCCGACGAATATGCGGAGTGCGAATTGAAAGCGCGATTCCTGACGGATGCCGATCCCGGTTTCCAGTTGTTCGAAACGACCGCGGCCACGCGTGCGGACGGCATCCGGCATCTCGATCGACACCTCGCGCGGCTGCAGCGCAGCGCGGATGCGTTCGGCTTCCGCTTCGACGCCGACGCGTTGCGTCGCGAGATCGACGCGCGCTGCGCGGCGCTCGACGGCGACGGCGCGTACCGGATGAAGCTCGCGCTGGCTAAGGACGGCACGATCGAGATCGTCGCGGCGCCGCTGAAGCCGCTGCCGGCGGGGCCGGTCGGCGTACTGCTGGCGTCCGCGCACGGTTTCGCGCCGACCCGCGCGAGCGACGCGCTGCTGCTGCACAAGACCACGCGCCGTGCCGAATACGACCGCGCGTGGCAGGCGGCCGAGTCGCTCGGCGGTTTCGACATGCTGTTCGTCAACGAACGCGGCGAGGTGACGGAGGGCGGCCGCTCGAACCTGTTCGTGAAGCTCGACGGCCAGTGGGTGACGCCGCCGCTGGCGTGCGGCGTGCTGCCGGGCGTGATGCGCGGCGTGCTGCTCGACGACCGGGCGTTCGGCGCGGTGGAGCGCGTCGTGACCCGCGACGATCTTGCGCGCGCACAAGGGTTGCTGCTGACCAATGCATTGCGCGGTGCGCTCGACGCGGTGTTGACGTGACGATGTGACGGAGCGGGCCTCGCGCTCGCGCCGGCCACCGGACTTTCAGCGCACCAACGAAAAGCGCGGCGCCCCGCAAAGGGCGCCGCGCTTTTTCACATCCGGCCGATGACGCGTCAGAACGAGTGCTCGGGGCCGGGGAACGACCGATCCTTCACCGCGCTCACATAGGCTTCGACAGCCGCCTGAATGCTCGGCTGGCCCTGCATGAAATCCTTCACGAAACGCGGCCGCTTGCCGGGGAATACACCGAGCATGTCGTGCAGCACGAGCACCTGCCCCGAGCAGTCGACGCCCGCGCCGATGCCGATCGTCGGGATCTTCAGCATGTGCGTGACTTCGGACGCGACGAGCGTCGGCACGGCTTCGAGCACGACGAGCTGCGCGCCCGCGTCCTCGACCGCGCGCGCATCGCGCAGCAGTTGCGCGGCGCCGGCTTCGGTCTTGCCCTGCACCTTGAAGCCGCCGAACGCATGCACCGATTGCGGCGTGAGGCCGACGTGCGCGCACACCGGCACCGAGCGCTCGACGAGGAAGCGGATCGTATCGGCGAGCCATTCGCCGCCTTCGAGCTTGACCATCTGCGCGCCGGCGCGCATCAGCTTGACCGAGTTCGCGAACGCCTCGGCCGGCGTGCCGTACGTGCCGAACGGCAGATCGGCGACGACGAGCGCGCGCGGTTGCGCGCGAGCAACGCAGGCCGTGTGGTACGCGATGTCGTCGAGCGACACGGGCAGCGTGGTCGTATGGCCCTGCAGCACGTTGCCGAGCGAATCGCCGATCAGCAGCACGTCGGTGCCGGCGCGATCGAGCAGCGCGGAAAAGCTCGCGTCGTAGCAGGTGAGCATCGCGATCTTCTCGCCGGCGTCGCGCATTGCCTGCAGCTTGGGCACCGTCACGGCAGGCCGGCTCGATTCCTGGAGATAGGTCATGGGAAATCCGGGTCGATAAGTGAGGAACGACAGGCGGGACGCGTCAGCGCGTCGTCTCGCCCTTGACGAAGAACTCCTTGCGGCCGCGCATCGTCTCGATGCGCTCGATCAGCAGGGCGAGATCTTCGGGGGAATCCAGCGGGTTCAGGTGTTCCGCGGCGACCGTCAGCACCGGCGTGCGGTCGTAGTGGTAGAAGAATTCGTTGTACGCGTCGACGAGCGAGCGCAGGTACGCATCGCTGATCTGCAGCTCCATCGGCAGCCCGCGCTTCTGGATGCGCGAGAACAGCACTTCGGGGCTTGCCTGCAGATAGACGACGAGGTCGGGCGACGGCGCCTGCGGCACGTCGACGTGCGTCGCGACCGCACGATACAGCTGCCATTCGTCTTCCGGCAGGTTCAGCCGCGCGAAGATGTCGTTCTTCTGCGGCATGAAATCGGCGATGACGGGGCGGCCCGTGTCGAGCGCGCCGATCAGCTCGCGCGCCTGTTGCGCGCGCTGCAGCGCGAACGACAGCTGCACGGGCAGCGCGTAGCGCGCGGTGTCGCGGTAAAAACGTTCGAGAAACGGGTTGTCCTGCGGGCGTTCGAGCAGCGTCTGCATCGACCAGCGCTCGGCGAGCAGGCGCGCGAGCGTCGTCTTGCCGACGCCGATCGGGCCTTCGATCACGAGATAACGGTGCGGGGCGCGCAGGTCGGGTGCGGTGACGGTCAGCGGAGTGGAGTTCATCGGCAGCGGGTCTTGTCGGCGTCTTCGCCGGCAGCGAGCGCCTTCTGCATCGGGCACTGGCAGGTTTGCACCTTCTCGACGCGCTGGTCTGCCACGGCGGCGAGGAAGGCATCGGCACGGCCGCGCGCGGGAATGTCGAGCGCCGGTTCGATCTCGACGAGCGGCACGAGCGCGAACGCACGGTCGGTGAGGCGCGGGTGCGGGACGATCAGGTCGGGTTCGTCGATCGAATCGGCGCCGAACAGCAGGATGTCGAGGTCGAGCGTGCGCGGCGCGTTGCGATACGGGCGCTCGCGCCCGAAGTGATGTTCGATCTTCTGGCAAAGCGCGAGCAGTTCGCGGGCCGACAGCGTCGTATCGAGCTTGACGACGCAGTTGTAGTAGTCGTCGCCGCCCGCTTCGAAGGGCGCCGTGCGATACAGGCTCGATTTGCCGAGGATCGAGATGGTGCGCTGCTGCGCGAGGCACACCACCGCGTCCTTCAGGGTCTGGCGCGCATCGCCGAGATTCGCCCCCAGTCCGATATATGCAACCGTCATGGCATCACTTCCTACGTCGTTCGCCGGCGAGCGCGTCAGTCGTCGGACCCGCCCGAGGTATCCGGCACCTGCTCGGCCGCACCTTCGCCCGGCTTGCGGTTTCGCACACCGCCGCGGCGGCGCCGCTTGCGGGGCGATTTTTCCTTCGAGCCGCCCTGCGTGAGCAAGGCCTCGCGAGCGGCCGCGTCGCCTTCGATGAAATCCGTCCACCACTGTCCGACTTCCGCATCGAGCTCGCCGGATTCGCAGCGTAACAGGAGGAAATCATACCCCGCTCTAAACCTTTGGTGTTCCAGCAGCCGCATCGCGCTGCGGCCCGAGCGCTTCTCGAGGCGCAGCTGCAGGCCCCAGATTTCGCGCATGTCGGCCGAATAGCGCTTGTGGATCGCCAGTTTCTCGGTCTGCATGTCGAGCACGTCGTCCATCGCGCGATGGAGCGCCGGCACCGGAATTTCGCCGTCGGCCGTGTATTGCTCGAAGCGCTGGCGCATGTCGTGCCACAGCAGCGTCGCGAACAGGAAGCCCGGCGACACCGGCTTGCCGGCGCGCACGCGGGCGTCGGTGTTGTTCAGCGCGAGCGTGATGAATTTCTCGCCCTGCGGCTGTTCGAGCACGACGTCGAGGAGCGGCAGCAGCCCGTGGTGCAGGCCTTCCTTGCGCAGCCGCGTCAGGCACGCGAGCGCGTGGCCCGACAGCAGCAGCTTCAGCATCTCGTCGAACAGGCGCGCGGCCGGCACGTTGTTGATCAGGTCGGCGAGCGCGTGGATCGGCTCGCGCGTATGCGGCTCGATCTCGAAGCCGAGCTTCGCCGCGAAGCGCACGACGCGCAGCATCCGCACCGGATCCTCGCGGAAGCGCGTGGCCGGATCGCCGATCATCCGCAACAGGCGGGCGCGCATGTCGGCCATCCCGTCGTGGTAGTCGAGCACCGTCTGCGTCGACGGGTCGTAGTACATCGCGTTGATCGTGAAGTCGCGGCGCGCGGCGTCTTCGTGCTGCTCGCCCCACACGTTGTCGCGCAGCACGCGGCCGCTGGCGTCGACCGCATGCGTGCGGCGATCGAGTTCGTCGCGCTTCAGGCGCTTCGGCGGCTCGGCGGTGGCGGCCTCGGGCGGCGCGTCGACCAGCGCGCGGAACGTCGACACCTCGATCAGTTCCTGGCCGAACTGCACGTGGACGATCTGGAAGCGGCGGCCGATCAGGCGCGCGCGGCGGAACAGGCGCTGGACTTCGGTCGGCGTCGCGTCGGTCGCGACGTCGAAGTCCTTCGGCGCGATGCCGAGCAGCAGGTCGCGTACCGCGCCGCCGACGATGAACGCACGAAAGCCCGCCTGCTGCAGCGTGTCGGTCACGCGCACGGCGTTCCTCGAGATCAGCGCTGGATTGATGCCGTGCACGCTGGCCGGCACGACGGTCGGCTCATGGTTGCTGCGCGGCTTTTTCGTGCCGGCGCCGCGGGCGCCCTTCGGCGCGCGCGGGGCAGCAGGGGCCGCTTCGTCGGCCGGGGCCGCTGCGGGAGACGTTTGCCCGGTTTCGTCCTGACCGAGCAGCTTGCGGATGAATTTTTTGATCACGACGTTCAGAAAAGATCGAGGATACGCCAGCCGCGGGTGCTTGCATGCGCACGCAGCGTGTCGTCAGGGTTGGTCGCGATCGGGTCGGTGACTTTCTCGAGCAGCGGGATGTCGTTGTGCGAGTCGCTGTAGAAATAGCTGTGCGCGAAGTCGTCCCAGTGCTTGCCGAGCGATGCGAGCCATGCTTCGGTCCGCACGATCTTGCCTTCGCGGTAGCTCGGCGTGCCGGTCGGCCGGCCCGTGTAAGGCGAGTCGGGATGCCCGTCGGTCGTCTCGACCTCGCACGCGATCAGCGTATCGACGCCGAACGCGGTCGCGATCGGGCGCGTGATGAACTCGTTGGTCGCGGTCACCACGCAGCACAGGTCGCCCGCGTCGAGGTGCTTGCGCACCAGTTCGAGCGCGGCGGGCGTCATCGCGGGCCGGATCACCTCGTGCATGTACTGCTCGTGCCATTGCGCGAGCTGCGCGCGCGAATACTTCGCGAGCGGCGTGAGCATCGCCGTGAGGTACGCGTGGATGTCGAGCTTGCCGGCCTTGTAGTCGGCGAAGAACTGATCGTTCTGCCGCGAGAAGCTTTCCGCGTCGACGATGCCGAGCTTCACCATGAAGCGGCCCCATTCGTGGTCGCTATCGGTGGGGATCAGCGTGTGATCGAGGTCAAAGAGTGCCAGATTAGTCATGGAAGCGCATTTTACTCGAAGCGGTTCGGGCCCGTGCCCGGTGGTGTGATGTCGTCGCCGGGACGCGCGAGCATCCGGCGCAGCAGCGGCAGCGTGACCGCGCGTTTTTGCTCGAGCGAGAAGCGGTCGAGCGCGTCGAGCAGCGCCATCAGGCTCGGCATGTCGCGGCGGAAATGGGTCAGCAGGTAGGCGGCGATGTCGTCGGTGAGCGCGATCCCGCGCTCTTTCGCGGCGAGCTTGAGCACCGCGATCTTGCCGGCGTCGGACGGCGGCGACAGGTGGAACACGAGCCCCCAGCCGAGGCGCGTGCGGAGATCCTCGCGCACGTCGAGCGCGAGCGGCGCCGCGGGGCCCGCCGCGACGAACGCGCTCGACGGGTGCGCGCGCACTTCGTTGAACAGATTGAACAGCGCGACCTGCTGCGCGTCGCTCATCCGGTCGCAGTCGTCGATCGCGTAGATGCCGATGCGCGGGTCGAACGTGAACGCGCCGAGCGGGCTCTGCGGCGTCAGGTAGCGCGCATAGCCGTACGACGCATCGCTCACGAGCGCCTGCAGCAGGTGGGTGCGGCCGCTGCCGGGCTCGCCCCAGATATAGAACGACCGGTCCGGCACGGGGCCCGCCGCGAGCGCGAGGTCGAGCTTCTGCAGGCGCGAGATGAGCTCGTCGTTCTCCTCGTTCATGATGAAGTTGTCGAACGTGGCGGGCGGCGGCGTGCCGAGATCGAGCGTCAGTTGACGGGACACAACAGTCACAATGCAGGTCGGTTGAAAATACGCGCGCCGTACGCCGGGCGCGCCCGGGGGCTTGCGGATCCGTGGGCTTCACGCGCGGCCGCACGCACGGCGCCGCGCGGGTTTCGGCGCGGACGGCTCGGCGATGAAAACGGGGACGTGTTGACCAAGATGCAATCCCTGACGATTCGGTGCTGGGAATTCCGGCCAACGGGCCGGCTTCGGGTAAAATCGCATTTTACCGACCTTCTCGCATTCCCCCATGAATCCTCCGAAATCCGCTCCCGACGCTCAGGGTCTGTCCTATCGTGACGCAGGTGTCGACATCGACGCAGGCGACGCGCTCATCGACAAGATCAAGCCTTTTGCGAAGAAAACCCTGCGCGACGGCGTGCTCGGCGGCATCGGCGGGTTCGGCGCGCTGTTCGAAGTGCCGAAGAAGTACCAGGAGCCCGTGCTCGTGTCGGGCACCGACGGCGTGGGCACCAAGCTCAAGCTGGCGTTTCATCTGAACAAACACGACACGGTCGGCCAGGATCTGGTCGCGATGAGCGTGAACGACATCCTCGTGCAGGGCGCCGAGCCGCTGTTCTTCCTCGACTACTTCGCGTGCGGCAAGCTCGACGTCGACACGGCCGCCACGGTCGTCAAGGGCATCGCGCAGGGCTGCGAACTGTCGGGCTGCGCGCTGATCGGCGGTGAAACGGCCGAAATGCCGGGCATGTACCCGGACGGCGAATACGACCTGGCCGGCTTCGCGGTCGGCGCGGTCGAGAAGAGCAAGATCATCGACGGCAGCACGATCGCCGAAGGCGACGTGGTGCTGGGCCTCGCGTCGAGCGGCATCCATTCGAACGGTTTCTCGCTCGTGCGCAAGATCATCGAGCGCGCGAACCCCGACCTGTCGGCCGATTTCCACGGCCGCTCGCTCGCCGACGCGCTGATGGCCCCCACGCGCATCTACGTGAAGCCGCTGCTCGCGCTGATGCAGAAGCTGCCGGTGAAAGGCATGGCGCACATCACGGGCGGCGGCCTCGTCGAGAACATCCCGCGCGTGCTGCGCGAAGGCCTCACCGCCGAGCTCGACCAGAACGCCTGGCCGCTGCCGCCGCTGTTCAAGTGGCTGCAGGAGCACGGCGGTGTCGCCGATGCGGAAATGCACCGCGTGTTCAACTGCGGCATCGGCATGGCCGTGATCGTCTCGGCGGCCGATGCCGACGCGGCGATCGCGGACCTGACCGCCGCCGGCGAACAGGTGTGGAAGATCGGCACCGTGCGTGCGACCCGCGAAGGCGAGGCGCAGACGGTCGTGGTCTGACGCGCCGCCAGCAGCAGATGCCGCAAGGAAAGCCGCCCGGAGTCGATCCGGGCGGCTTTTTTTTCGGGCGCCGCGCGGCATGCGGACGCGCGCCGATGAAGGAGGGACGACGATGACCGAAGACGAACATGCGATCCGCGCGCTCGTGGAAAACTGGTTCGTGTCGAGCCGGCGCGGCGATCTGGCCACCGTGCTCGACCTGATCGCCGACGACGCGATCTTCATGGTGGCCGGCAAGCCGCCGTTCGACAAGGCGGCGTTCGCGGCTGCGTCGCGCGACGCGAACGCGGGCGCCGAGCATGCGCCGACGATCGACGGCCGCTACCGGATCGACGAACTGCGCGTGATCGGCGACTGGGCGTACATGCGCAATTTCATCGAGATCGACGCGACGCCGCCGGGCGGCGACACGATTCGCCGCTCGGGCCCTACGCTGACGATCTTCCGCAAGGCCGACGGCCGCTGGCAGCTCGTGCGCGACGCGAATCTCGTGACGCGCGTGCATTGAGCGCGGCGGCGCGCGCCGCCGCTCAGGCGGACGGCCGGGGCGCGTTCGCCGGACGCGCGCCGGCCAGCAAGGGCGGCACCAGCAGGTAGAGCAGCGCGGCGGCAGCCCACACCAGCCCCGGCCACGTTGCGCGCGTCGCCGCATAGGTTGCGGTGACGACCAGCGGCCCCGCGACGCCGATCAGGCTCGCCACGCTCGCGAGCGTACCCTGCAGTTCGCCCTGGCGTGCATCGTCGACCTGCCGCGCGAGCATCGCCTGCAACGCCGGCAGCGTCATGCCGCCCGCCGCGAACAGCGGCAGCAGCGCGAACGGCACCCACGCGGCGGTCGCGAACGCAATCGCCACGAGCCCGAGCGCGTCGCCCGCGAGGCCCAGTGCGAGCGCGCGGCGCTCGCCGAGCCGCGCGATCAGCGGCCCGATCGCGAACGCCTGCGCAAGCGCGTGGCACGCGCCGTAGCCGGCGAGCGACAGCCCCGCGACCGGCGTCGACCAGCCGAAATGTTCCTGGCCGTACAGGATCCACAATGTCGCGGGCGCTTGCGACACGAGCGCCACGATCACGTAGATGCCGACCAGCGGCGCAAGCGCGGGCGCGCCGCTCAGCCGGCGCAGGCTCGCGAACGGGTTGAGCGTGCCGGCCGTGTGGCCTTCGCGGGCCGAACGCGGCCGCGATTCGGGCAGCGCGCGCCAGACCAGCGCGAGGTTGAGCGCATTGAGCAGCGCGGCCGCGACGAACGGCGCGCGCAGATGCAGCGCGCCGAGCAGCCCGCCGATCAACGGGCCTGCGATGAAGCCGATGCCCATCATCGCGCCGAGCTGGCCGAAGCGCCGGGCGCGGTCGGGTTCGGCCGTCACGTCGGTCACGTAGGCGGTCGCGACCGCGACGTTCGCGCCGGTGATGCCCGCGATCAGCCGCCCGACGTAAAGCCAGGCGAGCGTCGGCGCGAGCGCCATCAGCAGATAGTCGAGCGCGGCACCCGCGAGCGACGCGAGCAGCACCGGGCGGCGGCCAAAACGGTCGCTCAGCGCGCCGAGCAGCGGCGCGCACAGGAACTGCGCGAACGCGTACAGCGCGAGCAGGATCCCGTAGTGGGTATCGATGCCGCCCGCGCCGGCGAGCGCGCGCAGCAGCCCGGGCAGGATCGGCATCACGATTCCGACGCCGATCGCGTCGAGCAAAACCGTGGCCAGGATGGCAATCAGGGATGGATTCAAGAAGGTCACTCTATCGATGATAGAGTGGTGATTATTCCATAGTTTCCCTATCGGTGATAGAGATGAAGGACACAGGGGCGCGACTGACGCGCGACACGGTATTGCGCGCGGCGCTCGACTTGCTGGACGAAGTGGGGATCGATGGCCTGTCGACGCGGCGGCTCGCCGAGCGGCTTGGCGTGCAGTCGCCGACGCTGTACTGGCATTTCAGGAACAAGGCCGAACTGCTCGACGCGATGGCGGAGGCGATCATGCTCGAGCGCCACGACGCGTCGCTGCCGCGGCCGGGCGACGCGTGGGATGCGTGGCTTCTCGACAACGCGCGCAGTTTTCGCCACGCGCTGCTGGCCTATCGCGACGGCGCGCGCCTGCATGCCGGGACGCGGCCGCGGGCGCTGCATTTCAGCTCGATCGAACGCAAGGTCGCGCTGCTCGGCGAAGCGGGTTTCGCGCCAGAGGAGGCGGTCGACGTGATGTATGCGCTGGGCCGCTTCGTGGTCGGATGGGTGCTGGAGGAGCAGGCGCAACCGGACGGCGACGCCGAGGCGCCGCTGCCGGATGCGGCCGAGTATCCGCTGCTCGCGAAAGGCTGGGCCGCGCTGCGCGAACGCAGCGGCGACGAGGCGTTCGAGCGCGGCATCGCGTGGCTCGTCGACGGCGCCCGTGCGCGGCTCGCGGCGCGCCGGGACGGCTGACGCGTTCAGCTCCCCGGCGTGCTGCTGTCGAGGACGCGTTCGAGCGCGTCGAGCGCGCGGACCGTAGAATCCGGCGCGATGCAGTCGACGACGATCCGCTCCGGCATCGCGCGCAGCCACGTGATCTGGCGCTTGCAGAGCTGGCGCGTCGCGAAAATGCCCTTGTCGCGCATCGTCCGGTAGTCGGTATCGCCGTCGAGGAATTCCCACGCCTGCCGGTAGCCGACGCAGCGCATCGACGGCAGGTCGGGATGGAGATCGTCGCGGCGGCGCAACCGTTCGACTTCGTCGATGAAGCCCGCCTCGAGCATCGCGTCGAAGCGCTGCGCGATCCGTGCGTGCAGCACCGCGCGATCCGACGGTTCGAGCGCGACCGGCACGAAGCGGTACGCGGCCGCCGCATCGTCCGTGCGGCGCGGCGCGGCGAGCAGCACCGACATCGGCTGCCCGCTCAGCATGAAGATTTCGAGCGCACGCTGGATCCGCTGCGAATCGTTCGGCGCGAGCCGCGCGGCCGTGTCGGGATCGACCTGCGCAAGCCGCGCATGCAGCGCGGGCCAGCCGTCGCGTGCGGCGTCGGCGTCGAGCCGGGCGCGCACGTCCGGATCGGCGCCGGGCAGGTCGTTGAGCCCCTGCGTCAGCGCCTTGTAGTACAGCATCGTGCCGCCCGCGAGCAGCGGCGTGCGGCCGCGCGCGACGATCTCGCCGATCAGGCGCAGCGTGTCCGCGCGGAATTCCGCGGCCGAATACGCGTCGGCCGGGTCGATGATGTCGATCAGGTGGTGCGGCACGCTCGCGCGTTCTTCGCGCGACGGTTTCGCGGTGCCGATGTCCATGTCGCGGTAGACGAGCGCCGAATCGACGCTGACGATCTCGATCGGGCGACGCGCGGCGAGCGCCAGCGCCGCGGCCGTCTTGCCCGAGGCGGTAGGGCCGAGCAGGCAGGCGATCGTCGTTGGAGCGGGGTGCAGCGTAGCGCTCATTGGCCGCGCATGAAGAGACGGTCGAGATCGTTCAGCGTGAGCTGATACCAGGTCGGCCGGCCGTGATTGCACTGGTCCGCGCGCTCGGTCGCCTCCATCTGGCGCAGCAGCGCGTTCATCTCGTCGAGCGTCAGCCGCCGGTTCGCGCGCACCGCGTGATGGCATGCGAGCGTGCCGAGCAGCTCGTGCTGCCGCTCGGTGAGCACGCGCGAGCCGCCGAACGCGTGCAGGTCGGCGAGCACCGCGCGGGCGAGCGACTGCAGGTCGGCGTCCTTCAGCAGCGCCGGCACCGCGCGGATCGCGAGCGTCGTCGGCGACAGCACCGCCAGGTCGAAGCCGAGCGATTCGAGCGTGTCGCGTTCTTCCTCGACCGTGCCGATCTCGACCGGCGTGGCCGTCATCGAGATCGGCAGCAGCAGCGACTGCACGGCGACCGTGCGGTCGGCGAGCGCGTTCTTGAACTGTTCGTACAGGATCCGCTCGTGCGCCGCGTGCATGTCGACGATCACGAGGCCGTGCGCGTTCTGCGCGAGCACGTAGATGCCGTGGATCTGGCCGAGCGCGAAGCCGAGCGGCTGCTCGTCGTGCGGGGTGGCGGCGATCGGCGAGGCGGCGAAGCCCGGCAAGGGCGCGACGGGTGCGCCGGCCGAATCGCGTGCGAGGGGCGTCGTGCCGTCCGGCGTGCCGGCGCCGGTGTCCTTGCGGCCGAACAGCGCGTCGTAGAGCGCCAGCGGCTGCGCGACGGGCAGCGTGCCCTGCGTCATGCGCGCCTGGCGCATCCAGGTGTTGCCTGACGACGAGGACGACGGCGACGAGAAGCCACCGCCGCCGCTGCCGGCGCCGCCGCCCGTCGCGTGGCCCAGGTTCTGCCCGAGCGGCGTGTCCAGGAACGAAGACGGCCCGCGCGGCGCGGGCTCGAGATGCGCGGCATGGCCGCCCGCCGTGGTTTCCGGCGACGCGCCCGCATGGCGCGCGAGCGCCCGCTGGACCGCATGGAACACGTACTGGTGGATCGAGCGCGAATCGCGGAAGCGCACCTCGATCTTGGACGGATGCACGTTTACGTCGACGGCTTCGGGCGGCAGGTCGAGGAACAGCACGTACGACGGGTAGCGGTCGCCGTGCAGCACGTCCTCGTAGGCCGCGCGCACCGCATGCGTCAGCAGCTTGTCGCGCACGAAGCGGCCGTTGACGAAGAAATACTGCTGGTCGGCGCGCCCGCGGCTGGCGGTCGGCAGCCCGGCGCAACCGTAGACGGCGAGCGGGCCCGCCTGCTCGTCGAGCGGCAGGTGCGCGGTCGCGAAACCGTCGCCGAGGATTTTCGCGACGCGCTGCGCGGGCTCGGTCGCATTCCAGTGCTCGACGGCCTTGCCGTTGTGCAGCACCGAGATCGCGACGTCCGGCCGCGCGAGTGCCGCGCGGCGGATCATTTCCAGGCAGTGGCCGAATTCGGTCTGCTCGCTCTTGAGGAACTTGCGCCGCGCCGGCGTGTTGAAGTACAGCTCGCGCACCTCGATCGTCGTGCCGGTCGAGCCGGCGGCGGGCGACAGCACGCCCGTCTGCGCGTCGATCTTCATCGCGTGCGCGGCATCGGCCGTCCGGCTCGTGATCGACATTTCGGCCACCGACGCGATCGACGCGAGCGCTTCGCCGGGAAAACCCAGCGTCGCGACGGCTTCGAGCTCCTCGAGCGAGCGGATCTTGCTGGTCGCGTGGCGCATCAGCGCGAGTGCCAGCTCGTCGGGCGGAATCCCGCAGCCGTCGTCGGTGATCGAGATGCGCTTCACGCCGCCTTCTTCCAGCACGATGCGCAGCGACGTCGCGCCGGCGTCCATCGCATTCTCGAGCAGCTCCTTGACGACCGACGCCGGGCGTTCGACGACCTCGCCGGCGGCGATCTGGCTGATCAGCTGGTCGGGCAGGGGCTGGATCGCGCGCAGCGGGCGCGGAGCGGGGGCGGGCGCGGCGCCCGCGGCCGTTTCGGTGATATCGGACATGGCCGAATTATAGCGAGGCTGCGCCCGCGTGCCGGGGCGGCGATCCGTTACGTTTTTTCACGGAGCCTTAAGGTAGTTTCGGTATCATGGCTCCACTGCGCGCGCCGCCCTGGCTGGCGGGCGCCTCTGCCATGTCTGGTCTCTTCCGGCCGCTCCGGCCCTCTCGCCTTCGAGGAATCGCATTTGGATACGCTGCTTCATTTCGTCAATCTTGTCCTGCATATCGACGCTTTCCTCGGCGATTTCATCCGGCAGTACGGCGCGTGGGTCTATCTCGTGCTGTTCCTGATCGTGTTCTGCGAGACGGGGCTCGTCGTGTTCCCGTTCCTGCCCGGCGATTCGCTGCTGTTCATCGGCGGTGCGTTCGCGGCGACGGGCGAAATGAACGTCGGCCTGTTGATCGTGCTGCTGCTCGTCGCGGCGATTTCCGGCAACACCGTAAACTACCTGATCGGCCGCTGGGTCGGCCCGAAGGTGTTCAATACGCACATCCCGGTGCTCGAACGCTTCCTCGACCGCGCCGCGCTGCAGAAGACCCACTCGTTCTACGACAAGCACGGCGGCAAGACGATCGTGCTCGCGCGTTTCATCCCGGTCGTGCGCACGTTCGCGCCGTTCGTTGCGGGCGCGTCGTCGATGAGCGCCGCGCGCTTCCAGCTCTTCAACGTGATCGGTGCGCTGGTGTGGGTGCTGCTGCTCGTGCTGCTCGGTTATTTCTTCGGCAACATCCCGTTTATCCGCCAGTACCTGAACGTGATCGTGCTGGTCGGGATCGGCGCGGCGATCGTGCCGGTCGCGCTCGGCGCCGTGTGGAAGCTGGTGCGCGGGAAGCAGTCGGACAATGCGCAGAAGACGGGCGGGCGCTGAGCGCGCGTTTGCCGTCTCTTTGGCGCAATAAAAAAGCGTGGCGAGTGCCACGCTTTTTTTCGTCCGCCGATGCCGTTACGCGTTGCGATGCGCGACCGGCGTTTCGGGCGTCGGGTATTGCGCGTCGCGGAACGTCTCGAGGATCACGCGGTTGGTGTCGCAGTACACCTGCCAGTAGTGCTCGGGTGCCGTGGACGGGCGTACGAACAGCAACGGGCCTTCCGGCGTGAACTGCAGCACGCCGACGTCCGGCGCCGGGTTGGTCAGCACGTTCGGGATCTGCTGGATCGACGATTTCAGGCGGTTGATCGCGTCGACGGCGTCGACGCTGTTCGCGATCTTTGCGGTCAGGTCGACGCGGCGGTGCGACGTCGCGCTGTAGTTCGCGATGTTGTCCGAGAAGATCTTGTTGTTGCCGACGATCGTGACGATGTTGTCGGGCGTGATGATCGTCGTGCCGAACAGGCCGAGTTCCTTCACGGTGCCCGTGACGCCGCCCGCGCTGATCACGTCGCCGATCTTGAACGGACGCAGCACCTGCATGAACACGCCGGCGGCGAAATGCGCGAGCAGGCCGCCCCAGGCCGTGCCGATCGCGAGGCCGAGGCCGGCGAGCAGCGCGGCGAACGAGGTGGTCTGCACGCCGAAGATCTGCAGGATCGCGAGGATCAGCAGGATCGTCAGCAACACGCCGACGACGGAGGTCAGGTAGTCGGTGAGCGTCGGGTCGACCTTGCCGCTGCGGCGGACGACCTTGCCGAGCAGGCGGGTACCGATGCGGATCGCCCAGCGGCCGACGAACCACAGGACGATCGCGGCGAGGAGGTTGAGGCCGAAGTCGAGGCCGCGGGTCATCAGGAATTGCTGGGCGGTGGCGAGATCGATCATGCGTTCTCCGAAGTCAAGGGTAGAAAGGGCGGCGCATGCACCGGAATGGGTGGCGCTTTTATAACCTGAGCGGGGAGCGGCGGGCAACCTGTCTTACGTTGCTTGACGAAATGAAAGACGGGCAGGACGCGTGTGCGTGCTGCCCGTGGTGGGTGTCGGCCTCGTGCCAAAGGCGTCTGAAATGGCTCGAACAGGTTGTACCTGATGATTCGGCGACCGAGTATCGAGTGCCGTCAACGCATCGTTCGATCGCGAAAATATTGCCGCCCTTGCCAACCGGCATAACGTATCGCATTGCGCGTCCAGCGTATCGCCTTGACGAGCGGGCGAGCGCGGTTGCCACGTATTTTCTCGAGCGGTCGAGCCGCATTCGGCGCGAGTTGCCGGACGATTGCCTCGGGCGTCGTGAACAGCGAGCGCTGCCAGTCCCAATAGATCGCGTAACGCAGCAACACGCCCGCTGTCAGCATGTCGAGCGACAGTCGGCGTTCGCGCCACGGCTGGTCCAGCGCATCATGCGTCAGTCCCCAGCCTGCGTAAAAGGGCAAGCCGTAGGTATGGACTTCTTTCCCGCGCATCAACGCGTCGAAGCCGGCGAGTGAGGACAGCGTATGCAGTTCATCCGCCACGTCGATCAGCGAAATGAGATCAGCGTGCGCATCGACGACGTCTGCGAGGTGCGCTGCGTCGACGAGCCCGGCGCGATTGCCGGACAGCACGTCCGGATGCGGCTTGTAAATGACGAATGCGTCAGGTCGGCGAGCACGCACTTCCTGCAACAAGGCTTCCGACGTGGCTATCGTGCCCGTTCCCAGCCGGATCGACGCATCGTCCGCAACCTGGCCCGCGACGAGGACAATGCGCTTGTCATGCGGAATGCGCCATGTCGGCGCTTGGCGGCCGAGATTGTATTTCGTGAGCCCGAACTGCACGATCGTCTGCCGTAGCGCTGCCGCGCGCCGCAATTCCGGTTCGCTGAACGTCGCCTGGTTGAGAATGACGGTCAGGTCGCTCGGGCGACTCGCGTCGAAATACAGGCCGCGGCGGTCGATCACCTGGCTGCACGGCGGAGACATGTCGGAACCGAGTCCCGTCGAATGGATGAAACCGTCTTCAATCCGGATGTGTGCTGCCCCGTCCGGCAGGCCTTCGGCGGAACGTCCGCCCCATATCGCTGCATGTTCGTCGCTGTGCGTGTCGCGTGGATCCGCAACCCAACGTAATGTCCCGCCCCCTGCCGACAGGTACGGCGTCGCATACGGCCGCTTCCACCACTGGAAGCGCACGCCGGCAACCCGTCCGAGGTCGCTGTAGCGGGCGGCGACGGTATGCTGCAGCTCAATGCAGTCGAGGGCGTTTTCGAGCGTGCCCCGGGTGCCGCGTGCCGGGTCGAGGTAATGCGCGAGTTGCAGGAACACGGCATCGAACAACGCAAACACGGACGGGCGCGCACGCCGCTCCGCCATCGTGGTGCGATCCTGGGTCAGTCCCCAGCCGGCGTAATAGGGTGTACCGAACACATGGACCGGGATGCTGGACAGAAGCGCCGCCATCCCTTCGGACGCGCCGACGACATAGACGGCGTCCACCCGTCGAAGGATGTCCCTCAACGAATGTGCGGCGTCGAGGACTCCGGCATTCCCGGGCAGTTGTGTTTTGTTCGACAACCAATCGCCGGCGCCTGCGTCGGCGGAGCGAAGGATCCACACGTCGGCGCCGGGGTGCGCAATACGTGCTGCATCTGCCATCGCAGCAAAGTTTCCGCGGCGGTGCCCTGCCGGTGTGCAGATATCGGCATGCGACGTTTCTCGTTCGTCGATCAGCACGATGCGCCTGTCGCGACCGGATGCGTGCCATGCGTCCGGCAATTCGGCCACCCGGTGCCGAACGTGCAACGCATCGCTATCGAGGACTCGGTGGATCAGATCGCGACATCGTGCGTTCGCGTCGGCGACGGGCGAAGCCTGGAGCACGCGGTCGAGTGCGGCGACAAGCCCGCCGCGCGCGACCAGATCCGGCGGAATGCGGAACCAGGAAAGAGGCGGCGCATGTCGAACGAAGACGGGGCCGGGACAGACCGGGCAGACGGTACGTCCGAGCGATGCCGACGTGCGGGCAAGCGTGATGCCGAGCCACGAATCGATCCACACGAACGGCGACTTTCCGGTTGGCCACTTGCTTCTGCGCTTGCCGGGCACAATGTCGGTTGCGGCGGGTGGCTTGATTTCGGGCGTCATCTGAGATTCGGTCGGTGCCGGAATCATTTAGCGGAGCGACTCGAGAAAGCCGTCGATTCGTTCAAAGTGCTCGGCCCACGTCGGCGCTCGAAAGCATTCGAGCCGCGCGATCTGGTTCGCTCGCTCGGCGCTGTCCGGCCGGGCGTACGCGCGAATCCGGGAGAGCCATCCCGGCCCGTCGAGCGGGTCGAGATAGTCGGGAATGTCCGACGCGATCTCGTGAAAGACCGGCAGGTCGCTGGCGAGCACCGGCACGCCCAGCATCAACGCCTCGACGAGCGGCATGCCGTAGCCTTCGGCGAACGACGGGAACACGAGCGCTCGCGCATGCTGCAACCACGCATGCAGCCGATCGTCGCTGCAATCCGATTCCTCGATGACCGCACCGCGAATTGTGGCGCACCGCTCCAGCATGTCGACGACGTTCTCGCATTCCCAGCCGCGCCGGCCGATGACGACGAGCTTGGGGGCGGCGTCGCCCATCTGCTCGACCAGGCGTCGCCATACGTGCAGGATGAACCAGTGGTTCTTGCGCGGCTCGATCGTGCTGAGCATCACGAAATAAGGCGCCTCGATCGGCGGCGGGCTCGGCGGATGAGGCTCTACCGCGGGGGCGAGCGGCGCGACGACGACCGGTGGAAGCGGCAGCGACGCTTGTCGCGCTTCGTTCGCCAGTTCGTCGTAAGTCGCCTGTGAATTGCTGATCAGGCCACTCGCATGCCGTAGCGCAGTATGGATGCGGGTGCGATGCGACGCGTCCACACCCGGGCGGCAGTACTCCGGGTGCGTCAACGGAATGAGGTCGTGAACCATGAAGACCGAGCGCGCGTTACGTTGCGCCATCGCCCGATAGTACCGGGTGAACTCCATCCCGTTGTGACTGGTATGCAACAAAATTGCGCGATCGAATCGTGGCGGATAAAGCTGGTTCAGCAACGCGGAAGCAACAATTCTGCGCAGCGCCCATCGATCGTGACTCGACGACAGCAGCAGCGAGAAGGCCTTCTGCGAGTCTTTTTCCGTTAAAACCGTGGAAAAGCCACGTTCGCTCAGGACTGCACGTGCGCGGTCGCCATACCGGCGGATGTAGGCCAGTCCGACTCGGTCTACCCCGGTGGGGATCAGGCCATCATAAAAGCGAGTGGCAAGACGAGTGACGTCTAGAAGTATTTTGGTCACGCGGGTGCAATGTGGTTGTGCTTGCGGAAATGAAAAATGTTTCTGTTTGCCGAAGCTTGACGGCTCATGCAACAATTCCGCCGGGTAATTCTATGGCATCTCGGATGACGGGACAAATCGCGCACGCGTCTATTGACCCGTGCAAATGCCGAGCATGCCAAACCCAATTGAAGCTTGATGTCAGATTTACCGATCCGCTCGCGCCGTCGCGCGCGGCTGCAATGGACTTTTGAGACCGCGCCTGTTTGCACCAAATCGGCCCGCGCCTTGGCGGGCGAAGGATTTGGCTGCTTGTAAGCCAGGGCCGCTGGGCGGCGAAAAACCGAAGGAGCCCCACGGGTGTCTGTCGGCGATTCGGGTGCTCCACGCCGGTGAATTCCCCGGTACATCTTACATTGTGCGGTAAAATCCGGCGGCCTTTGAATGACTGGATTGTTAAATGCAGAGTTTAAATCGCAGTGTTTGGTTGGCTGCTGCCATCGGCGGTGCCATTGGGCTGGCTGCTTGCGGGGCCATTCCCACGTCCGGGCCGAGTCGTTCCGAGATTAATGCTAGTGGTAGCGGCACAAATCAGGTCAGTTCGCAAGGAATCCAGGTCGTCAATGTGACCGATCAGATTGCGCGGCAACTCTACGCCGGCCGCAAGAACACTGATTTCGCTGCAACGTTAGGCGATAACTCGGCGTTTCAGCAACAGCTGGGCGTGGGCGACGTGGTGGAGGTGTCGATCTGGGAAGCGCCGCCTGCCACGCTGTTCGGCGGCGGCACGAGTGACGCCCCGACATCCAGCAGTCTACCGACTGGCGCACGGCTGACCAAGCTGCCGACGCAAGTGATCGACGGGAGTGGCAACATCCACGTGCCGTTCGTCGGTGCCGTCAAGGCGTCGGGCCGTACGCCGAGTCAGTTGCAGGCGCTTGTAGCAGCGCGCCTCAAGAATATCGCGCACGACCCGCAGGTGCTGGTGCAATTGGCGCGTAACGAAACGTCGTACGTCACGGTGGTGGGCGACGTATCGAGCAGCACGCGCATGCAGTTGAGCGCACGCGGCGAGCGCGTTCTCGACGCGGTTGCCGCGGCCGGTGGCGTTAAACAGCCGATCAACAAAATCATGATTCAGGTGACGCGTGGCGAGACGGTTGCGCTCGAGCCCCTGGAGACGGTGATACGTGATCCGCGCCAGAATGTCCCGCTCAGGGCGGGCGATGTCGTTACGGCATTGTTCCAGCCCTACAGCTTCACCGCGTTCGGTGCGACCGGCAAGAACGAGGAAATCAATTTCGAGGCGCAGGGCATCACGCTGGCGCAGGCGTTGGCGCGGGCAGGCGGCTTGCAAGACTCGCGTTCGGATGCGCAGGGCGTGTTCATCTTCCGGCTGGAGGATCAGCAGGCGCTCAATTGGCCCAACCAGCCGGTGCGAACGACGGCAAATGGCAAAGTCCCGGTCATCTATCACATCAACCTCAAAGACCCGGATTCGTTCTTCGTGGCGCAGAGCTTCATGATGGACAACAGGGACGTTCTCTACGTCTCCAATGCGCCGGTGGCAGAACTGCAGAAAGTGCTGAACCTCGTGTTCTCCGTAGCCTATCCGATCGTGTCTGGCGTCCAGACGTTTAAGTGATTATGAAATTTTTGAAGCGAATTAACCGTTTGTTTTTGATAACGGTCGTCATTCCTACTGCTGCTTCGATTGTTTATTTTGGTCTTGTTGCCAGCGATCAATATACGTCGGTTAGCAGTTTTCTGATTCGCAGTCCGCAACAGTCCAGTGCGTCAGGGTTGGGCGGATTGCTGAAAGGCGTCGGTGGATTTTCTCAATCAGACGGCGATGCCTATACGGTTCAGAAATACATTCTTTCTCGTGATGCGATGATGGTGTTGGATAAAGAACAGCACATCAAGTCGGCGTTTCAGAGTGGATCGATTGACTTTATTAATCGTTTTTCTATCTTCGGGCTCAACAGCAGCCTGGAAGAGTTTTATCTTTACTACGGCAAGAATATCGTCGATGCCAAGGTCGAGACCGATTCCTCGATCGTGACGTTGAATACCAACGCATACGACCCCCATCTTGCATGGAGCATGAACAAGCGCCTGCTGGAACTGGGTGAGCGGATCGTCAATCAGATGAATACGCGCGCCCGGGCAGACTTGATCAATACGGCCCAGCACGATGTTGACGTGGCAAAGGAACGTGACCGGGTCGCCACGCTGGCATTGGCGCATTATCGGAACAGTGCGGGCGTGATCGACCCCGAGCGCCAGTCCACGATCCCGCTGCAGCAGGTTGGAAAGCTTCAGGACGATTTGATTGCCACACGTGTGCAGATTGCCCAAATGGAACGATTGTCGCCGAACAATCCGGGACTGCCGACCCTGCGCGATCGCGCGAAGCTGCTGCAGCAGGCGATCGATCAGGTGAGCCAGCGCGTGGCGGGTTCGCAAGGGGCTTCGCTGGCCAGCAAGGCCGCCGAATTCCAGCGTCTGACACTGGAGAAGGAGGTGGCCGACAAAATCCTTGCAGGCGCCATCACCTTGCTGGATCAGGCGCGCGTCGAGGCCGAGCGCAAGCAGCTTTACCTTGAGCGTATTGCTGAACCCAGTCTGCCCGACTATGCGATGAGCCCGCGCCGGGGGCGAGCCATTCTCGCCACTTTCCTGCTTGGCCTTGTCTTGTGGGGCGTGTTGACCATCGTCATCGGTGGAGTGAAAGAACACTATGACCGCTGACTATCGTCCGCCGACATTTTGGGAGCAGTCGCGCATTCAGATCCGCGTGATCTGGGCGCTGGTCATGCGCGAGATGATCACGCGTTTCGGTCGCGAAGGGCTCGGCGTATTGTGGATGATGGCCGAGCCGGCGATGTTTGTTGTCGGCGTGATGATTATTTTCAGTCATACGGAATCGAAGGCCAAGTATTCGGTTGCCGAATATTTGGCGGTCAGCTATCCGACCCTGCTGTTCTGGCGAAATACAGCCAGCCGGGTAATCAAGGCCATCGAATATAATCGCTCGTTGCTGCATCACAAGCCGATCCGCCCGATCGACATACTGTACTCGCGCATCATTCTTGAATTTGCAGGCGCTACCGCTTCGTTTCTCCTGCTGTACACGGTATTGGTGGTGATCGGCATTTGCCAGCTTCCCGCTGATCCGCTCAGCATGATTCTCGGATATTTTTTGGTCGTCTGGTTTTCGTTCAACTTCGTCATGACGATGGCGGCGTTGTCCGAGCTGAGCGAGGCGGTGGAGCGCGTCTCGCACGTCATCCTGTACCTGATGATCCCCTTTTCGGGTGTTTTCATTCCGACATACGTCCTGCCGCCGCGGCTCGCGGAATTGCTGACGTACTTTCCGTTGGTCGACGCGGTGGAGTATTTCCATTACGGATATTACGGGGACCGAATGCCTACGCTGTACTACCTTGGCTATACGGTAACCGTATTGTTGTTTTTTACTCTCTTTGCTCTGTCGATTGCGCACATCGCCATCCGGCGCGTGCAATTGAACTGAGTTGAGGCCGGCATGATTGAACTGCGTAATGTCACCAAACGGTATTCGATCCATCACGGGCGATCGCATCGCGAAGTGCTCAAAGGCGTCAACCTTCGTGTTCAGGCGGGCGAGCGGTGGGGCATCCTCGGCCGCAACGGAGCGGGAAAATCTACTCTGATTCGCATTATCAGCGGGTCGGACAAACCGCATTCCGGCGAGGTCATCAAGACGATGTCGGTATCGTGGCCGCTGGCATTCGGCGGGACGTTCCAGGGTAGCCTGACCGGCAAGGACAATGTGCGGCTGATTGCCCGCATATACGACGTCGATTATCGCAAGACCCTTGATCTGGTCGAGGATTTTGCCGAACTCGGTGCGTATCTTGACGAGCCGGTCAAATCGTACTCTTCCGGGATGGCCTCGAGGTTGGCTTTTGCCATTTCGATGTCGATCGAATTCGATTGCTTCCTGATCGACGAGGGCATGTCGGTCGGCGATCACCGTTTTCATCAGAAATGCAATGTCGAGCTGTTCGAAAAACGGGGTGATCGCGCCATGATCATCGTTGCGCACCAGACGGATCTGATTCGCAATGTCTGCACTCATGCCGCGGTTCTGGAAAACGGCGTGCTCAAGACTTGCGAGACCGTTGAGGACGCGATTCGACTTTATGAGTCGCTTTGAAATAAAGCGAGAGTGAACTCTATGTATAAGGAAGCGGCGTATGCATGACACTGCATATAAGATTGGTGGTCTGGTCATGGATACCTATTTGCCATCGATCCCTTCGAAGATACTCGAGATCGGCGCGCAGAACATCAACGGCACATTGCGAGATCATTCTCCGCGCAATGCCGAGTATGTCGGGCTGGATTTTGTGGCGGGAGACGGGGTCGATGTCGTCATCACCGGCATCAGCGATTGGGGCGTACCGGACGATCACTTTGATCTGGTCATCGCGTCATCGGTCTTCGAACATGACAATGCCTTCTGGCGGACCTTTATCGAGATGTGTCGGAAGGCGAAGCCGGGTGGGCATGTTTATGTCAGTGCGCCTTCCAATGGGTCGGTGCACCGCTATCCGAAGGATTATTGGCGCTTCTACCCGGATTCCGGGCTTGCACTGGAAGAGTTGGCGCGCACCGAAGGCTTTGAGTTGACCCTCGTGGAAAGCTTCGTCGCAGAGCGGGAAGCTGATTCGTGGAACGATTTCTGTGCCGTGTTCCGGCGCGGGCCGTGCGATGCCGAGCTCAATCTGGACTTCGTCCACAACAAGGTGCGTTGTACCAATGCGCTCAACTGGCGGTCGTCGCTGATTGTCGATTCGATGGAAGCGACAGAGGACATGCGTCTTCTGCGTCAGGCACGTGACGACGCGGAGCGGGCTGTCGCGCACCAGCGCTCTTTCGAGGCGCGTCTCGCGGAACTGGCTGATCAGAAGGCGGCGAGCGAAAAGCACTTGCACATCCAGATTGGCGGTCTGACGCAGTTTCTTCAGGAGCGCGACCAGCAACTCGAGACGCAGGGCGGTCAATTGCGGGCACTGACCGAGGAACTTGAGAAGGAGCGTGCCGACGCCATGGCGTCGCAGCGCTCTTTCGAGGCTCGGTTGGCGGAACTTGCGGCCGAGAAGGCATCGAGCGAAGCCGGTTTGCAGACGCGAATCGATGAATTGACGACGCTTGTTCGGACGCGCGACCAGCATCTTGCGGATCAGGACAATCAGTTGCGGGTGCTGACGGAGAGACTCGAGAAGGAGCAGGCCGGCTCTGCTGTATTGCAGCGTGCTTTGGAGGCCCAGCATGCCGAGTTCGACGCTCAGAAAACGGCGAGCGAAGTGCGCTTGCAGGAACGGATCGGCGAATTGGTACAACTGATTCGCGAGCATGACGAGCATCTGGACGAACAGAGCGGGCAGCTGCAGGCGCTGACTTCCGAGCTTGCGACGGAGCGGGCAGAGGCGACTGCGAGACAGGGGGCTTTCGAGGCCGCGCTTGCGGAGCTTGCTGTTCAAAAGGCAGCGAGTGACGAGCGCCTGCAGGAGAGATTCCGTGAGATTGGCGGGCTGACGCGGCTTATCCAGGAGCGTGATCAACACATCCACGAACGTGATCACCATATCGCGGAATTGCGCACGCAGTTGCAGGCAATGACGTCGGACCGCGCGAGGGAGCACGCCGACTCCACGGAGATGCAGCTTGCTCTGGAAGCGCGGCTCGCGGAACTTGCCGCGCAGAAGGCGACAAGCGAAGAGCGCCTGCACGAGCGTTTTCGCGAGATCGGCGGGCTGACGCGGCTCATTGTGGAGCGCGATCAGTACATTCAACAGCGCGATCAGCAAATTTCCGGCTTGAAGATGCAGATCGAATGGTTATGCCGGGTTATTTCGGTGTTGACGAAAGGTTTTTCGACTTCCAGCAAGGCGCGAGCGCTCGCCTGGCTGCCGGCGTATTTCAGCCACAAGAGACAGAAGGTCTCGCTGAAAGAGCAAGGCTTGTTCGATCCGGATGATTATGTCGCTACCTATCCCGACGTTCTGGAAGGCAGGGCAGACCCTCTGCGGCACTACATCAATCACGGCATCAACGAGGGACGCATTATTAAAAAAGGGGTGCGACTGTGATCGACACTATCAATGAGAGAGAAGTAGCCGCTATTCGCGGGTGGAAGCATTTCGATGCCGAGTGGTATTTGCGAGAGTATCCGGATGTCGGCTGGATTGGTCTCGAGCCGGCATATCACTATTTGTGGATAGGCGCCCGGATCGGCCGACGGCCGTCGGCCAACTTTACTTATTTCACGGAAAATTATTCCGGAACCAGAGATCTCCTGAAAAGAATCGATGAAGGCGATTTTTCGGATCGGCCGGATATCGGGCATGTGCGCGCGCAGCCGGCGGAGTTCGTCGGCCCGGGCGGCATCGACGTGGCTGCGGTTCAAGGCATGTCCGTGGCCGTACACGCGCATATGTACTATGCGGATCTGGCCGGCGAGTTCGCGCAGTACCTGAGCCGGATCCCGTGTTCGTTCGATCTCTATGCTTCCACGGCAAACGAGGCGGCCCGCGAGTCCGTCGAGAAGGTATTTGCGACCATCCCGAATGCCGCCCGCGTTGATGTTCGTGTCGTGCCCAATATCGGCCGTGACATCGCTCCGTTCGTTGTCGAGTTCGGCAAGGATCTGGCGAAATATGACGTCATTTCGCACATCCAGACGAAAAAGTCGTTGTACAACAACGGGAAGACGGACGGCTGGCGGGAGTATCTGCTAGGTTCGCTGTTCGAGCAGCCGGAAAGAATCGCACTGTTCTTGCGCGCTCAAGAGCGGTCGCTACGGGATGATTTATCCGCAGTGCTTCTACAACTTGCCCTACATGGCCAATACCTGGTTGGCCAATTCGGGCGTGGCGCGAGCGTGGGCGCCGCGTTTCGGAGTGGAGAAGCTCCCAGACGGGTATTTCGATTTTCCGGCCGGATCGATGTTCTGGGCGTGTACGGAAGCCGTGCGGCCTTTGCTGGAAGCGGGGCTGGAGTGGAGCAATTTCCCGCCGGAACAAGGGCAGACCGACGGAACGCTGGCTCACGGCATCGAACGGATGCTGGGTGTTATTCCGACGTCCCGGAATTTCCAGCTCGGTGTCATTCGTGACACGCGGACGCCGAGCTGGTCGCGTTGGCGGCTCAATCAGTACATCGACCGGCCGCTCGCGCATCTGCACTCGATGATCGAAAGCGATGATGTGAAGGTCGTTGCGTTCGACATTTTCGACACCCTGCTGACCCGACCATTTCTCGATGCCGACTACGTCAAGTGTTTGCTGGACGCCGAATATGCGCGGCAAGGGATCGCCGGTTTCCGCGAGCTTCGCGTGCAGGCCGAAGGTCGGGCGCGGGAAGCCAAGGGACGCGATGTCGACATCCACGATATCTACCGGCACCTTGCTGTCGACGACCGCGGGGAGCGGAAATCGCTGACGCCTGACCGGGAAATCGATCTCGAGATCAAGTCGGTCCGGCCGCGGCATGAAATGGTGGCGCTCCTGAAATTCGCCGCTCAAAAGGGCAAGAAGGTCATCCTGGCCAGCGACATGTTCCTGACGCGGGCAGTCATCGAAGAGATGCTGCGGCGTTGCGGCGTTGACGGCTGGGACCATCTTTATCTGTCGTCCGAAGTCGGCGTGCGCAAGGATAGCGGCAAGCTGTACGAGCATATTCTGGCAGAAGAGAAAATTTTGCCGTACCAGATGGTGATGATCGGCGATAACGAGCGATCGGATTTCCAGATCCCTGCGGACATGGGCATCCGGGCAACGCACGTCGTCAAGCCGATCAACATGATGCGTGCGATGCCGCTACTCACCGACCTGATCCCGGATGCGGAAACGGCACCGGCGGCCGATCAGTTCCTGTTCGGCACGCTTGCGTCGGAAAATTACGGACCTGTCAGTTATCCCGATTTCTCGGCCGACGACATGTTCGGCTCGAGCGCACGGTCGATCGGCTACAGCCTGCTCGGTCCGATCGTGGTCGCGTTTTCGGAATGGTTGCGTGGCCAGGTGCGGGACAACAACCTCGATCGTCTGTATTTCCTGGCGCGCGAGGGCAAGTTCCTTAAAGAGGTCTTCGATTGCTGGCAGGGCGGCCTGGAGCAAGCGGTTCGCAGCGAATATCTGCTGATCTCTCGCCGGGCTGTCACCGTGCCCTGCATTCGCACGGTCGAGGACATCTTCGACATCGCGGCTGCCAACAACTTCTATGGCGCGTCCATGGCGATGTTCCTGGACGAACGGTTCGGCACCGTACTGGACGATCGGCAATGGGCCGAATGCGAACGGGCGAAGGTATGGGCGCGGCACGAGCCGCTGACGATCATGGATCACGATATTGATCATATTCGCCCCTTCCTGCACTTCATCACGCCGCATATCCTCAAGCAGGCCGGGCTGGAGCGTGCGAACGCGGTCGCTTATCTGCGCGACAAGGGGCTCGATACCGATAGCCGGGGCGCCGTGGTCGATGTCGGTTATGGCGCGACCATCCAGCGGCATTTGATCAAGCTGCTCGATCAGAAGGTGCACGGCCTGTATCTGATGACCGATACCAAGGGACAGTCGCTGGAGGCCGGTGCCGGCGTTCGGGCGGCAGGATGCTTCGCGGAGGGTGTCGAACGTGCGCCTACCGCGCCGCTCATGTTCCTGAACAGCTTCCTGCTGGAAAAGATGCTCAGTGCAGATGACGAGCAGGTGATTCGTTACGCCTCTACCGATTCCGTCGAGTTTCGTGAATCGGGTGACTACATCGATCAAGGGCGGAAATGCCGGCACGAGTTGCAGCAGGGGGCCATGGATTTCGTCAAGGAAGCGGTTCGTTTCCGCGACGACATGTCTGGGTCGCTGCAAATCAGCAAGGCGCGTTGTGAGGAACTGTTTTCGCGGTTCGTTGCGAGATTGTCCAGCAACGAAAAGCGAATTTTCTCGTCTCTCGCGCTCGACGATTTCTACTGCGGCAGAGGCATCGTGGCCGAGTGAGCATGGTGTGTGATTGCGGCGGGGGCGGGGTCCGATGTCGGCGAATGCCTCGCAATCACGCACGGGACATCAATTTTCTGAAATGAGTAAAGGTAGCGAGTATGTTGCTTATCACGGGGGGCGCAGGGTTCATCGGCGGAAACTTTGTCCTCGATTGGCTTGCCGGTTCGGATGAACCCGTCGTCAATCTCGACAAGTTGACTTATGCGGGGAACCTGGACACCCTGAAATCGCTGGAAGGCGATGCGCGGCATCATTTCGCCCGGGGTGATATCGGTGATTGTCACCTTGTTTCAAGGTTGCTCGCCGAGCATCGGCCGCGTGCGGTGATCAATTTTGCTGCCGAGTCGCATGTCGACCGGTCGATTCACGGCCCGGGAGATTTCATTCAGACAAACGTTGTCGGGACCTTCAATCTGCTCGAAGCAGTGCGTGCCTACTGGTCCGACCTCGCGGCAGACGAACGCCAGGCGTTTCGCTTCCTGCATGTCTCTACCGACGAAGTGTTCGGCACGCTCGGTGCGGATGATCCACCATTCACCGAAACCAACACGTACGAGCCGAACAGCCCGTATTCGGCGAGCAAGGCCGCATCGGATCATCTGGTACGCGCCTGGCACCATACGTACGGGTTGCCGGTGGTGACCACCAATTGTTCGAACAACTACGGTCCCTATCATTTTCCCGAGAAGCTGATTCCGCTGATCATCCTGAATGCGCTGGCCGGCAAGCGGCTTCCGATCTACGGCGATGGCCAGCAGATTCGCGACTGGCTCTACGTCAAGGATCACTGCTCGGCGATCCGCGCGGTTCTGGCGAATGGTGTGCCCGGCGAGACCTACAACGTCGGCGGCTGGAACGAGAAGCCGAACATCGAAGTGGTGCGGACGATCTGCGCGATCCTCGACGAACTGCAGCCGCGCGATGACGGCGAGTCGTATGCGGAGCAGATCAGCTTTGTCCAGGACCGGCCGGGCCATGACCGGCGTTACGCAATCGATGCCCGAAAGCTCGAGCGCGAGCTCGGCTGGAAGCCCGCCGAAACCTTCGACACGGGTATCCGGAAGACGGTCGAGTGGTACCTGACGAATCAGCAGTGGGTGCAAAACGTCACGAGTGGCCAGTATCGTACGTGGATCGACCGCCACTACGCACAATAGTCGCCTCGCCTGACAAGTCGCGGCATTAGGGGAGAGGAACGGGCGCGAGTATGCGCATCGCGGCGTTTGCGGAAGTGCGTAGCGTCGGTCTGGCGTTGTGCACTTGCGATATCGCGGCGGTTGCGGCACATGAGTTTCAGCATCCCGCAAAGCGACCCATGGAGGCCCGTCTCGATTGCCACATGGCACGGTGACGTATTCGAGCAACTGCACGACTGAAACGGAAGAAGAACGAGCATGAAGCGCAAAGGCATTATTCTTGCCGGAGGGTCGGGTACCCGCCTTTATCCGGCGACACAGGCAGTCAGCAAGCAACTGCTGCCGATCTACGACAAACCAATGATCTATTACCCGTTGAGCACGCTGATGCTGGCGGGGATCCAGGATATCCTGATCATTTCGACGCCCCAGGACACGCCGCGATTCGAGCAGTTGCTGGGTGACGGATCGCAGTGGGGGATCCGTCTGCAATACAAGGTGCAGGCCAGTCCGGACGGGCTCGCACAGGCGTTCCTGTTGGGCGAGTCCTTCATCGATGGCGATCCTTCGGCGCTGATTCTGGGCGACAATATCTTCTATGGGCACGATCTCGGCGGACTGTTGAAGAGCGCGGTCAGCAAGAGCGTCGGCGCCCAGGTCTTCGCCTACCATGTACAGGATCCGGAGCGATACGGTGTTGTCGAGTTTGATTCGGCGGGCAAGGCAATCAGTATCGAGGAAAAGCCCGAAGTGCCGAAGTCGCATTATGCGGTGACCGGACTCTATTTCTACGATGAGCAGGTGGTGGAGTTTGCGAAATCGCTGAAGCCGTCCTTGCGTGGAGAACTGGAGATCACGGATCTCAACGCGCTGTATTTGAAGGATGGTTTGCTCAACGTGCAGACGATGGGGCGCGGTTTTGCGTGGCTTGATACCGGTACGCACGATTCGATGCTCGAGGCCTCGCAGTTCATCGCGACGATGGAGCACCGGCAGGGGCTGAAGATTGCGTGTGTCGAAGAGATTGCCTATCGGTTTGGCTACATCGACGACGAGCAGTTGGAGCGTCTCGCGCAACCCCTCAGCAAAAACGGCTATGGCCGCTACCTGCAGGGCATTCTGAAGGAAGGAACGGGCCGGTGAACGCAATTGCGACCACCACTCCGGGTGTGAAGCTTTTCAAGCCGAAGGTATCGGGCGACGCGCTGTTATCCGAAACGGATGCAGCGGCGCCTGCTTTCGAGGATGCCGAATACTTTTGAGCCGCCTCCTGCGCAAGCCCATGTTTGACTTCAATGCCCTGCGCCTGACGTGGGGGATGCCGTTCCTGGTCGATTCAACCAGTGCCGAAATGCACGCGTCGAAGGATCGGCCGGGAACCCGAGTGTATCTGGTCGACGTCCGGTTGCTGCCGGGTTGGTACATGATCGAGCTGCGCACGAGCAGTCATGCGGCGCAGCTGCGAGCGCGGGTAAGGCTGCCCGGCGGGCCGTCGGCTGAAACGCTTGCAATGGCGCTCGGCTCACGGCAAGTGAGCAAGCGGCTTGTGCATCTCCCGGCGCGGGGAAAGATCGAGATCGAGATTGATTTCGACGATCCGTCTGCCGATCGCATCGAGACGTTCCGCCTTGCCCGGGTCACGTCGCGGTTTGCGCATTCGCGCATCATGACCAAGCTCGAAGCGCTGCATCCGAGATACAAGCCGTGCGGCGATGACTACGATCTTGCGGACAGCCGTCGCGGGCGCGGCGACATGGCGCAAGCGTGGCGCGACTACTGTTGCCTGTTCGAGGAATCGGAGCTGCTGGTTGGGTACCCGGACTGGATTCGACATTTCGATACGCCAAGCCTCGACACGTACAAGATCATGCAGGATAGTCTCCATCGCTTCGCCACCAGCCCGGTGTTCGCGATCGGCATGGAGGTGTCCGATGTGCCGTCGCCGCACTGGGAAACGGCGATCCGTTCGGTTGCAGCGCAGATCTACCCGAATTGGCAACTTTTGATCGTCGATCGACGCCCCGGCGCCGACCGTACCGATTTGATCCCGCGGGACCTTCGTGACGATGCGCGCATCCGTGCGATTCCGGATCACGCTTTGGCAAACGTACATTCGACGCTTGACCGCACGCTTGCCGAAAGTGGCAACTGGGTCGTGTTCTTCGGACAGGATGACGTACTGCCGCGACATGGTCTCTACGTCGTGGCGGATGCGATCGACCGGCGCCCCGATGTCGATCTGCTCTATTCGGACGAAGACTGCATCGACATCGACGGTGTTCGGCACAGTCCACGGTTCAAGAGCGACTGGGACGAGGATCTGATGCTCTCGTCTGATCTGTTTTCCGGCCTTGGCGTTTACCGAACCGAAGTGTTTACTTTGTCCGGCGGGCGGGATCATCGCCACGGGGCGGCGTCGCGTTACGACATGACACTGCGGTGTCTCCCGCATACCACTCAGGATCGGATCCTGCACATTCCGCGTGTGCTTTACCACAAGCGTGCCGAACCCGGATCGACTCAGGACCCGGTTGCCCGACGTGATGCGCGCGATACACGCAGGCTTGCGGTCGTACGTCACCTGTCGCGGGCCGGTATTCAAGCGACTGTTTCGTCGACGGCATACGGCCATCACGTACGGTACCCCGTGCCCGAACGGGCGCCGCTCGTCACGCTCGTGATTCCTACCCGCAACGGGTTTTCGTTGCTTAGCCGTTGCGTCGATTCGATTATCACCAAGACGCACTATCGAGCATTCGAAATCATCATTGTCGATAACGGATCGGACGACCCGGATACGCTCGACTACATGGCGCGGCTTGCAGTCGATCACGGGGTACGCATCCTCCGGGACGATCGTCCGTTCAATTATTCGGCCCTCAACAATCGTGCGGTCGAAATGGCGAGCGGGGAGTTCGTCGCGCTCGTCAATAACGATGTGGAAGTCATCGATGGCGACTGGCTCGATGAAGTGATGGGGCACGCGTTACGGCCGGAAGTCGGTGTCGTCGGTGTCAAGCTGCTCTATACAAACGGAAGCGTTCAGCATGCGGGCGTCATCGTCGGGCTCAGCGGCTGCGCGGATCACCTGCATCGCGGGTTGGGACGCGACGAGCCGGGATATCAGGCACGTGCGGTCACGACGCAGTCCTTGTCCGCGGTCACCGGTGCATGTCTTGTCGTTCGGCGGTCGTTGTATCAGCAACTGGGTGGCTTGAACGAGGTCGACCTCGCCGTTGCATTCAACGATGTCGATTTTTGCCTGCGCGTTCGTCAAGCCGGCTATACGGTGCTCTGGACACCGCACGCCGTGCTGTATCACCACGAATCCGCAACGCGGGGGCAGGACGATACCGCCGAGAAGATGGCCCGTGCCGCTCGGGAGATCGATTACATGCGGCGTCATTGGCATGACCTGATCGCGAACGATCCGGCTTATAGCCCGAATCTCTCGCTCGATCGATTCGATTGCCAGTTGGCGTGGCCGCCGCGTGTTGCATCGCTCCGGCGTCTCGCGCTTCGTACGCCCGGGGTAGCGGCAGATTGAGTGCCGATCCTTGACCGTAGTCTTGTCAAGGCTTGCCCCGTGCGGACTTGATGTGCTTCACCGTACTCGCTCGGACGGTGCATGACGGGGGCGCGAGACTGTATGTACGCTGTCTCCGCTTGCGCGCCGCGCGCGACATCTCGGGCGGCGGGACCGATTTGTCGCCGGTAGCTTCTCCATTTTCGATCAATATGAAAGATTTTCTCCTGTCGATTGTGCGTCGAACCGTTCGATTCAAGGTCAATCCTGTCCGGGATCTGGCTTTGTCCGGGCCGACGTCTTCCGACTGGATGTCGACAGGCGAGCATCCCCTCTTCGATCTGGCGCCGGAGAGCGGGGCCGATGTCGTCCCGACGGGCTGGGTGCATATCGAATCCAGGATGATCCGGCGGGGCGCGCATCTGGTGGCCCGGCTCCACGTGGATACCGGATTGGGTTTTACCGATGCAGAGTCCTTTGTCATTCCCGCGACTCGGCTGGGAATTGTCAAACATGTCGTCAGAATCTCGCCCGGGGCGCGCCGTTTGCGGCTGTCGCCCATGTGTGGCGAAGGTATCGTCCGGTTGGAGTTTCTGCGAATCACTCGAATAACTCGTGCAGAGAAGGTTATCAGAATGGCCGGGCAGGTAATCGGTGATCTGATAAAATTCAAAAATACCAATCAAGCAAGAAAATACAATCTCACTTGGACTCGTTTGTTGACGGATCTGGAGGGCGCATACGCGGATTGTGCAAAATTGCGATTCCATTCTGCTCCGATGGATTACGAATCGTATGTAAGAAAATTTGATACCTTGCGTCAATCCGATATTTCAGAGATCAGGCAGCACATCGATTCTTTCATCAAGAAGCCGTTGATTTCGGTTCTGATGCCGGCGTGTGAGGCATCGATCGATTACTTGAAATCTGCCGTGCAGTCCGTTTTCGGGCAGATCTATGAAAATTGGGAATTATGCATTGCTGCCGACGAGGTGAATGATCCGGAAGTGGTTTCGTATTTGGAGTCGGTTTCTGGAAAAGATGATCGGGTAAAGATTGTTTCTCGGGAGATGGGTGGATGCGTATCAATCGCTGAAAATAGTGCCCTCGAGATGGCGACGGGGGAGTTCGCCACGATTCTCGGCCGAAATGATGTTCTCTCGCTTCACGCACTTTATTTCGTTGCCTTGAAGGTCAATGAAATTGATGGACTGAATGTAATATATTCAGACAAGGATGAAATCGATCGAAACGGGATTCGAGGCGATGGCTGTTTCAAGAGTTCCTGGAACCCTGACCTGTTTTTCTCCTGCGATCTGATTTCGCATCTGGCTGCGTATAGAACATCCGTCTTGCGCGAGATAGGCGGGTTTCGGGTCGAATTCGAGGGCGCTCAGGACTACGATCTCGCACTTCGTTGCGTGAAAGCGAGCACGGCGTCCCAGATTTGTCATATCCCGCGCGTGCTCTATCATTCCCGGCGTGGGAATGGGCCCGGATGCGATCCGGACAATGGCATTGGCCAGGCCGGGCAGAGGGCGCTTTCGGATTACTTCAAGGATCAACCCGGAGTGAGCGTTTCCTGCGGGCATCTAGCTGGAACTTATCGGGTGCAGTATCCGGTGCCCACGCCCGCACCAAGGGTCACCGTCATCATACCGACTCGAGATGGCGGCCCGTTATTGAAGAAATGCATCCATAGCCTGTTTCACGGAACCTCCTATGAGAACCTGGAGGTCATCGTGGTCGATAATCAAAGCGAAAGCCGGGAGACGGTTGATTATTTGCAGTCCCTGTCGGCGAAAATCGGTGTGATGGTTTTGAAGTATGATTTCCCTTTCAACTACTCGTCAATAAACAACTTCGCTGTCAAGCATGCATCAGGCGATGTGCTGTGTTTTTTGAATGACGACGTGGAAGCAAGCGAGCCGGACTGGTTGAAAGAGATGGTTTCGCACGCGTGGCGCCCGGAGATCGGTGCCGTAGGGGCGAAGCTGCTCTACGCGGACGGATTCATCCAACATGCGGGCGTGGTGATGGGGATTGGCGGTTTCGCCGGCCATGCGCACAAGTTGTATCCCGCGGCGCACCCGGGCTATGCCGGGCGTGCGATGTTGACGCAGAATTTCTCGGCAGTCACGGGAGCGTGCCTGGTCATGCGGCGTGAAGTGTTTCAAGCTGTTGGTGGATTTGACGAAGAAAATCTTCCGGTGGCATTCAACGATGTCGATTTGTGCCTTCGTGTGCGGGAAGCGGGCTATCGAATATTGTGGACCCCTTACGCAGTCTTGTATCACTATGAATCCTATAGCAGGGGCGATGATCAGATGTCTCCCGAGAAGCGCGCCAGATTTAATGGGGAGAAGAGCTTCATGCTTTCCAGGTGGCGAACCGATCAATTTAATGATCCGTACTACAATGAAAATTTGACCCTTGATCGGGAGGATTTTGCTATTTCGGATTTTTCAAGGGTATATAATCCCTGGCAAGTTCGAGCGAAATGAGTTGTTTTTGCTATTTTAAAATTCTTCCGGAATACAGGCGGGATTCCGTGAAGGAATAGGATTTTTGGCTGTTATGTGATCCCCCCCCTGGTGTATCCCGGAGAGGGTAAGGTAACGCAAAAGGAGTATTCATGGATGTAAAAAAGCGTCTGCTTCCGGGCATTCCGTTGATCGAGTCCCCACTGTTCGACGCCGAGATTGAGCAGGCGGAGTTGACGTCCGGCGAGCGCGAGATTGCGCGGGCGTTGAATCGCAACGGCTATGCGGTGATCGATTTTCCCGATGCTGAACTCGATGCGCGGATTACGCGTATTCGCGAGCGCCTGGCCGGGCAGTTTGTCGAAACGGGACTGAGTAGCGATGGCGTGGTCCATGGTGCTGGCCGTATCCAGGACGCGTGGATAAAGGACCCGGACGTCAAGGCGATTGCCACCAATCGTCAGATGCTGGATTTGCTCGAACGCTTGTATGGTCGGGCCGCATTTCCATTCCAGACGCTCAATTTCCGGGTTGGTACGCAGCAACCGTTGCATACCGACGCGGTGCATTTCTCGTCGATCCCGCAGCGCTTCATGTGCGGGGTGTGGGTCGCTCTCGAAGACATCTCGCCGGAGTCAGGGCCGCTTCAACTGGTCCCCGGATCGCACAACTGGCCGATGATCGACAATGCAACGGCCGGTCGGCGCGGGTTTGGGGTGTCCGGCGAATCGGCGCAATTGCCCTATCAGGAAATCTGGGATTGCATGGTGGCGGCAAAGGGCGCCACCATCAAGACATTCGAAGCGCGTAAAGGGCAGGCGCTGATCTGGTGTGCCAATCTGCTGCACGGCGGGAGTCCGCAAATCGATCCCGCCATGTCACGCTGGTCGCAAGTGACGCACTATTTTTTCGATGATTGCGTCTACTATACGCCCGCGTTTTCCGACGAATACCTGGGCCGTTTGCAGCTTCGCAATCTGGTCAACATCGTCGACGGTACACCCAAACCCAATTCCTATCTTGGCGAGATGGTCACGCAGTCGCCGGCCGGCGGCATGCCGCGCAAATCGCGAACCTTGACGGGACGACTGCGCAAGTGGATGCAGGGGTGATGCGTGCCGAATGCGGAAGGCGGGGCGTCCCTGCGACGCGCCGGGCCCCAGGCCGGCGACGAGGCGGACGGCATGGAGAAGCAATCGGTGCGGATGCCGGCCTCCTGTCGAGCCGGTCCACCCGCAAATATGCGACGCTCGTGCGAAAGCGGATTCGGAGAGGGGTATATGTCGTTTTTTTGACGATCACGCATATTTCTCATTTGCATTGCAATGAGGTATCCTCCCTACCTTGCGGCGGTCATCGCCGCCTCATTCAGCCATTGAGGCTGACACGAGAGATTACGGGGATTGCGCGCATTACATGTGCCTTTCCAAATCATTGCGCTCGTGCTTAGCGTCTCTTCGATCCTCGATTCAATAACTTAGATGCCGCGCTCGTTTCTCGTGCTGCAAGGCACTGCCTCGCTTTTTTTCTATCAACTCGCGCGTGCCCTCCAGGACAAGGGGTTTGCCGTCCATCGAGTAAATTTTTGCGGTGGCGATTTGTTGTATGGTGGGACAGGGGCTGTTTTGAATTATCGCGGCGAGGTTGGGAATTTGCCGCAGTGGTACGACGATGTCGTGAGGCGAGAAGGAATCACCGACGTCGTCATGTTCGGCGACTGCCGCGACATACATCGCGAGATGCTGGCGGTCTCGGCTGAGCATGATCTGCGGGTTCACGTATTCGAAGAAGGTTACGTCCGGCCGCACTGGATCACGCTGGAGAGCCACGGTGTCAACGGGCGCTCGTTGCTGCCGCGCGATCCCGCCTGGTATCTGCAGCAACGCAGCGTGACACCGCCTGCCGAGCAGTGGCAGGCCACGGGCTATAACCTGTACGAGCGCGCGTTCCACGACATTGCGTATCGTTTTGCAAACGCGATGTGCTGGCCCCGTTTTCCGAAGTATCGCAGTCACCGGCCTAAAAATGGATTTCTCGAGTATTCAGGGCTCGCTGTCCGGATGCTTCTGCAGCGCAAGCACCGGCGTGAAGCAGAGCGCGTAACGCGGGAATTGCTCGACGGCGTGCGGCCTTACTACCTGTTTCCTCTTCAATTGAATTCGGATGCGCAAATCGTCGTGCATTCTTCTTTCGATGGAATTCGGGCGGCAATCAGCCATGTTTTGGAATCCTTCGCGCGATATGCGCCGCCAGATGCGCTGCTGGTCATCAAAAATCACCCGCTGGACACAGGGCTGATCGAGTATCGCAATTTTTCGCTTAAAATTGCGCGTGCCGCAGGCATGGAAGATCGGATTCGTTTCATCGACGCCGGCCATCTTCCGACATTGCTTGAACGCGCACGCGGGGTCGTGGTCATCAATAGCACGGTCGGGTTGTCCGCGCTGCATCACAAGCGGCCGTTGGTCGCGCTTGGATCGGCTATCTACAATCTGAGCGGCCTGACCTGGCAGGGTGATCTCGATGACTTTTGGCTTGGCGGGATGCCTCCTGATATGGACCTTTATCACGCGTTCCTCGACTATGTGATGCATCACACGCAGATCAACGGCGATTTCTACACCCGGTCCGGTATCGCAATGGCCATTGCGGGCGCGGTCGCCCGGCTAGAGCGTGCGGATGACTAGGGCGCCGATCCGGAGCGTCGTAGTCACGGGAGCAAGCGCGGGCATCGGGCGTGCGCTTGCGCTTGCGTATGCGCAATCCGGCGCCGTGCTCGGCATCATCGGACGGAACGAAGCGCAACTCGAATCGACCGCGGCGGCCTGCCGCGCGCGAGGCGCGACAGTGATTGTCGGTATCGTCGACGTGCGGGACGCCGAACCGGTTCGCGAGTGGCTGCATCGTTTCGACGATCAGTATCCGATCGAGCTGCTCATCGCCAATGCTGGCGTCGCGAGCACGCTGTCCTCCGCATCTGACCGGGAGGACCTCGACCGTATCACCACCGTCGTCGATACGAATTTCTACGGTGCGATGCACACGGTCCTCCCGGTTGTCGAACGCATGCGTGCCCGCAAGCGCGGCCGCATCGCCGCGGTCAGTTCCCTGGCTGCGCTTCGCGGCATGGCGATTTCGCCCGCGTACTGCGCAAGCAAATCGGCGATCAAGGCCTATGCCGATTCTGTTCGTCCGCTGCTGAAGCGAGACGGAATCGGTGTCTCGGTCATTCTTCCCGGTTTTGTCAAGACGTCGATGAGCGACGTTTTCCCCGGTGACAAGCCGTTCATGTGGACTGCCGGGCAGGCCGCGGCATATATCCGCAGAAAGCTCGATGCCGGGCGCGCGGAAATCGCATTCCCGGGCCTGCTTGCGTTCGGCATGCGCATCCTGACCGTGTTGCCCATCACGCTGGCCGATGCAATTCTCGACAAGCTTTCGTATCTGCCCGGCAAGGAAGACGTAAATTGACGGGCGCTATCTGGCTCGCGCTCGCCGTTGCGGCAGGCATATCGTTTCTGCCGGACCTGATCGCAATTCCGCGTGCGTCGTTGCGGCGTCGCACAGATGCGCTGCTGTTGCACGTGGTTTCTGTTGTGTTCTTCGCGGCGCTGATGCTGCTAGCCACCGCGCGCCCGATCTTTTCTGCATCCGTCGCGGTCGCGCTGGTCGGGCTCGTCGCGGTTGTGAGCAATGCCAAATATGAATCCCTGCGCGAACCGTTCGTTTTTACCGATCTCAGCCTGTTCAGTCAGTTGTTCTCGCACCCGCGGCTCTATCTGCCGTTCCTGAGCGCGGGCAAGGTCGTGGCGATCGGCGCGGGGATCGTGCTCGTCGTCACTGGCTATCTCGCCGAGGCGCCCGTCACGCCGAGTCCGGTGCTCGCGCTGGCGGCTGTTGCAGTTTTTACATTCTTACTGGCGCGATACATTGCAGCTCACCTGCCATTGGCGCTCGACGCCGAGGAAGATCAGCGCCGTCACGGTTTTTCGCAGTCTTCATCGCATACTTGCTGAACGGCATGCGTCCCGCGGCATTCGAAGCCTTCCGGCGCGTGGTCGAAGCGGGCCCCTTCGTCTCGGGTACGTCGGTGCAGCGCCCCGACGTCATCGTGATCCAGAGCGAATCGCTCTTTGACGTGCGACGCATCTCACCCGCGATTGCGCCTGCCGTCCTTTCCCGTTTCGATCGCGCGAAACGCGAAGCGGTCTGCTATGGCGAGCTTTCGGTGCCGGCATGGGGCGCAAACACGATGCGCACGGAATTCTCGATGCTGACCGGCCTGTCGTTCGAGCGCCTCGGTTACGCGCGCTTTTATCCATATGCGTTCGTGCGTCGCGCGGGCGCGTCGATCGCAAGCTGGTTCGGCCGCGGCGGTTACGAGACGCTGGCGCTTCATCCGTACTACGCCGATTTCTTTGGCCGCAATCGTGTCTTTCCGTTGTTGGGATTCGACACATTTCTCGATATCGAATACTTTGCCGACGCGCCGCGTGCCGGCCCGTATATCTCCGACGCCGCCGTGCTGGACGCAGTGATTGCCTTGCTGGAAGGCGAGCGCAAGAAACCGCGCTTCATCTTCGCAATGACAATGGAAAACCACGGCCCCCTGCACCTGGAGCAGGTTTTACCCGGAGAATCGTCTTCGAGGCATACTCTTGGCGAAGACGCCTCCTGGCGCGACCTGACCGCATATCTACGGCACATTGAAAATGCCGACGCAATGATCGGGCGCTTGCTCGATCATTTGCGTACCAGCGATCGTGAAACAGTCGTTTGTTTCTACGGCGACCACGTTCCCGCGCTGCCTCATGTATTCGAAAAACTAGGCGTTACACCGCAAAACAGCGACTACTTCATATGGCGGAACTACGGCACGGATACTCCCGAACGCCGTGACCTGGCTGCCGAAGAACTCGGGTCGGTACTTTTGCATGTGGTACAAGATGACGGAAATCGCGTGGAAGAGCCGCACGCATCCGAGAAAGCGACATAAAAGATGAACAGTAAGATTGCAATAATTGGGGTGGCTTGTCGGTTTCCCGGGAGCGCTAACAATCTCGGCGACTTCTGGCAACTGCTGCGCGACGAACGCGACGCAGTGACCGAAATCCCCGCCGACCGCTTCGGCACCGATTTCTACCAGCACCCGTCCAAGCGCGAACCGGGCAAGAGCTACACGTTCGCGGCCGGCGTGCTCGACAACGTCGCCGGCTTCGACGCCGCATTCTTCGGCATTTCCCCGCGCGAAGCGGCCCAGATGGACCCGCAGCAACGCCTGCTGCTCGAACTCGCATGGGAAGCGTTCGAGGACGCGGGCGTGCGCCCGGCCGACATGCGCGGCAGCAACTGCGGCGTGTTCGTCGGCGCTGCCAGCATGGATTACGGCAACCGCAACATGGACGATCTGAACGTGATCGATCCGTATTCGGCGACCGGCAACACACTGAGCATCGCGTCGAACCGCGTGTCCTACCTGTTCGACCTGCGCGGTCCGAGCATGTCCGTCGACACGGCGTGCTCGTCGTCGCTCGTCGCGCTCCACCAGGCCGTCAAGGCGCTGCAGTCCGGCGAAGCCGAGATGGCGCTCGCGGGCGGCGTCAACCTGCTGCTGCATCCGTTCGGCTTCGTCAGCTTCTCCAAGGCGTCGATGCTGTCGCCGCGCGGCCGTTGCCGCGCATTCGATGCGACCGGCGATGGTTATGTTCGCTCCGAAGGCGGCGCGCTCGTGGTGCTCAAGCCGCTCGATCGCGCGCTCGCCGACGGCGACACGATCCATGCGGTGATCGCCGGCTCCGGCGTGAACTCGGTCGGCCACTCGCCGGGCGGCATCAGTGTGCCCGGCGCGGCCGCGCAAGCGTCGCTGCTGCGCAGCGTGTACGCGCGCGCCGGTATCGATCCGCAGTCGCTCGCGTACCTCGAGGCGCACGGCACCGGCACGGCGGTCGGCGATCCGATCGAGGCGCGCGCGCTGATCGACGTCGTGTCGGGCCAGCGCCCGGCGGACCGTCCGCTACTCATCGGTTCGGTGAAGACCAACATCGGCCACCTTGAAACGGCCTCCGGCATGGCCGGCCTGCTGAAGGCCGTGCTGTGCCTGAAGCATCGCGCGGTGCCGCGCTCGCTGCATTTCGTCACGCCCAATCCCGGCATCGATTTCGACGGCGGGCACCTGCGCGTCGTCGATCGCTTCATGCCGCTCGACGCGGGCGACGCGCCGCTGACGGTCGGCGTCAACTCGTTCGGTTTCGGCGGCACGAACGCACACGTCGTGCTGACCGAGGCGCCGGCTGCCCGCGACGTGTCGACGGCTGCGCCGGAACCGGCCGATGCGCTGTCTCCGCTCGTGCTGACCGCGCGCAGCGCGACTGCGCTCGGCGCGCTCGCGGGCCGCTATCTGGCGACGCTCGACAACGGCGGCGACTGGCAGGCGCTTGCCGCCGCGGCCGCACGCCGCCGTCAATGGCTCGAACATCGCGCGATCATCGCGCCGGCCGACGTGGCCGAAGGCCGCGCGGCGCTGGCGGCACTGGCTCAGCCGGCGCGGGAAGGCGTGCCGGCCTGCGTGGTCACCGGTCAGGCGCCCGCGGACACGCCGCGCACCGCGCTCGTGTTCTCGGGCAACGGTTGCCAGTGGGTCGGGATGGGCAACGAACTCTACGCGGAAAACGCCGTCTTCCGCGCGGCGCTCGACGAAGTCGACGCGCTGTGGTGCGCCGACGGCAGCCCATCGCTCGTCGACGTGATGCGCGGCGGCCCGGGCGCGGAATGGCTGGCCGGCGCGGGCGCCGAATGGCTCGCCGCGACCGAGAACGCGCAGCCGCTGCTGTTCGCGATCCAGGTCGGCATGATCCGCGTGATCGATGCGCGCGGGATGCGTTACGACGCGGCGATCGGCCATAGCGTCGGCGAGATTGCCGCGGCGTGGGTGACGGGTGCGCTGTCGCTCGCCGATGCGGTGCGCGTGATCAAGATCCGCAGCCGCGCGCAGGCGATGACGCGCGGCAGCGGCCGGATGGCCGCGGTCGGCATCGGCGACGCGGCCGCACGCGAACTGATCGCGCGCCACGGGCTCGCGCGGCGCGTCGAAATCGCCGGCATCAACAGCCCCGACGCGGTCACGCTCGCGGGCGAACTGCAGGGCCTACAGGCACTGGAGGCCGCGCTGCGCGGCAGCGGCAAGTTCTTCCAGATGCTCGATCTCGACTACGCGTTCCACAGCAGCCACATGGATCGCATCGAGCCGATCGTGCTGGCCGAACTGGCCAGCCTGCGGCCGCAACCGGGCAACGGTACGTTCGTATCGACCGTGACCGGCGGGGCGTTCTCCGGTACCGAGCTCGACGCGCGCTACTGGTGGCGCAACATCCGCGAGCCCGTGCGCTTCGGTGACGGCATCGCGTACCTGATCGAGCAGGGCGTCCGGCTGTTCGTGGAAGTGTCGCCGCATTCGATCCTGCGCACGTACGTGAAGCAGGCGTTCACGGCTGCCGGCGTGGCCGGCACGGCGCTGCCGACGCTCAAGCGCGATCACGGCAGCGCGGCGACGCTGCGACAGGCGATTCTCGCGGCGATCGCGCACGGTGCGAGCGTCGATCCGGATCGCTTTGCACCGGGCACGTCGCGCGCGGCATTGCCGTCCTATCCGTGGCAGCGCGACCGGTTCTGGCTGACGCCGACCGTCGAAGGCTACGGCCTCGTCAATCGCCGCCGCGAGCATCCGCTGCTCGGCTATCGCCTGCATGAACATGCATTCGGCTGGGAAAACCAGCTTGATCCGGCGAAGCTGCCGATGCTGGCCGATCACGTCGTCGACGGCGGCGTGGCGTTCCCGGGCGCGGGTTACGTCGAAATGGCGCTTGCCGCTGCGCGCACCTTTTTCGATACGCCGGATGCGGCACTCGAAAACGTCGAGATCCGCACGCCGGTCGTGTTCCAGCCGCAGCAGTCGAAGCTGTTCCGGCTCGTGATCGAGCCGCGCACCGCGACCTTCACGATCGAGACGCGCGACCGGATGTCGGACGGCGCATGGACGCTGAACGTGACGGGGCGGATGCTGGAAAGCGGCTGCGCGCTCGGCGCCGCGCGGGTCGTCCCGTCCGGTACGCTCGAGCGCCTGCTTGCGCTGCCGGCCGCCGACGGCGACACGCTGTACGCGAACACCGCAGCGATCGGCCTCACGTACGGGCCGGCGTTCCGCTGGGTCCGGAGCCTGCGGGTCGCCGCGGGCGACGACGCGGCGCTGGCCGATGTCTCGGCACCCGCCGCATGCGGCGATGCGCGGGCGTTGTCCGCCTATCTGCTGCATCCGGCGCTGATGGACAGCGGGTTTCATCCGCTGTTCGCGCTGCTCGCCGCGCACGCGCGCGATGGCGAGCGTCCGGCTTACGTGCCGGTGCAGATCGGCCGGGTCGACTACCTGCGCGGCGATACGGTCGCTCGCGTGCTCGCGCGGATCGACCGGCGCAGCCCGCATTCGGTCGTCGCGCATTTCGAATTCCTCGACGCGCAAGGCGCGATCGTCGCGCGGCTCGGCGCTTGCCGGTTCCGGCGCGTCGACCTCGTCGGCCGCCGGCAGAACCTGCCTGCGCGCTTCGTGTACCGCCTCGAAGAGGCGCCGCTGCCGGGCGATGTCGATGCGGCCGGTCTGCCGGCGCCCGACGCGCTGCTTGCGCAGGCGGTCGCCCGGCTCGAGACGGCCGAGGACGACGGCCGCCGCACGCGGCATCTGACCGAAATCCTGCCGCTGCTCGACGTGCTCGCGAGCCTCTACGTGCTGCGCGCATTCGATGCGCTCGGCGCGTTCGCCGACACCTGGCAGCCGGCGCCCGGGCGTGCGGCGCTGGCGGCGCGTCTTGCCGACATGCTCGTCGAGGACGGCTTGGCCCATCGCGACGGCGGGCACCTCGTACGCGACGACGCGGCGTGCGCGGCGTTGCCGCCGCTCGACGAGCTGTGGCGCGGGCTGCTGGCCGAATCGCCGGCGCACGTGGCCGAGCTGACGCTGCTTGCGCATTGCGGCGCGGCGTTGGCCGACGTGCTGAGCGGCGCGAAGGATGGCGCACGCTGGCTGTCGCCGACCGGCCACAGTCTGGTCGAGCAACTCCTTGCCGCGTCGCCGACCTGGCAGCACGTGCACGCGCTGCTGACGGCCGGCGTCGGGCACGCGGTCGACGCATGGCAGCCGGCACGCCGGCTGCGCGTGCTCGAACTCGGTGCGACGGACGGCGACGTGCTGCAGACGCTCGGCATGCATCTCGCGGCCGCACGCTGCGATCACACGATTGCCGCGACGGCCGGCCAGCTGGCCGGGTTCGACACGGACGCGGAAGCGGCGGTGCGCACGGTGGCGCTGCAGTCGGGCGAGCGATTGTCGCTGTCGGCCGACGACACTGGGCCTTACGACCTGATTGTCGCGAACCGCGCGCTGAGCGGCCGTCACGACGTGGCCGACGCGCTGCATGCGATGCGGTCGTGGCTGGCGCCCGGTGGATTGCTGTTGCTGGCCGAGTCGCGCCGCGGCCGTTTCTCCGACATCGTGTTCGCCGCGCAGGCGGCGTCGACGGAAGCCGACACGCCCGTGCCGTTGGCGCCGGCCGATCTCGAGGCCGCGCTCGCGCGCGCAGGCTACGTCGACGTTGTGCGGCACGTCGAGCAATCGCTCGACCTGGACGGCACGCCGACGTTCGTCGTCGCGCGCAATCCCGCGAGCACGAAGGCCGCCCAACATGGCAGCGACCCGAGCGATCTCGAAACGCTCGCACGCAACGAACGCTGGCTCGTGATGCACGCGCCGGATGCGGTCGGCGGTTTCGGCGGGCAACTGGCCGATGCGCTGGCGCAGGCGGGCTATCCGGCCGATATCGTCGACCTCGCGCATGCGGCCGACGCGATTGCGTCGTTGCCGGCCGGGCAGCCGGCGCACGTCGTGTTCTGCGCACCGGAAACGCCGCTCGCCGAGGCCGCGACGGGCGACGTCCTGATGGCCGCGCAGCGTCACGGCGCGATCGCGCTGGCGGCACTCGTGCGCGCGCTCGGCGCGCAGCCGAACGCGGCCACGCGGCTGACCGTCGTCACGCGCGGCGGCGCGCCGTTTGCCGGGGCCGCGAATGCGCACCCGGAACAGGCGACGCTGTGGGGCCTCGGTCGCGTGCTCGCGAACGAGCATCCCGAACTCGCGTGCCGCCTGATCGACGTCGACCAGACGGCGGACGGGATTCCCGATGCGCTGATTCGCGAGCTGACCGGCTCGGCGGTCGAGGAGGAAGTCGTCCTGAGCGCACACGGGCGGCGGGTGCCGCGCATGCTGACGGCCGCGCAAGCCGCGGCGCGCAGCAATGGCGCGATCGCGCGCGCGTCGGTGCTCGCGTTCGACGCGCCGGGCTCGTTGCGCAATCTCGAATGGTTTGCGTTGCCCGAAAGCCCGTTGGGTGAGGACGAGGTGGAAATCGAGCCGGTTGCCACCGGCCTGAATTTCCGCGACGTGATGTATGCGATGGGGCTCCTGTCCGATGAGGCGGTCGAAACCGGCTTCGCGGGCGCGTCTATCGGCATGGAGCTGTCCGGCCGCGTCGTCCGGGTCGGCCGCGCGGTGAAGGCATTTGCGCCGGGCGACGCGGTGCTCGGCTTCGCGCCGGCATCGTTCGCGACGCGCGTCAGGACGCGTGCGCAAGCGATCGCGCCGAAGCCCGAACGCCTGTCGTTCGAGGAAGCGGCGACCGTGCCGACCACGTTCTTCACCGCGTATTACGCGCTCGTCGAACTCGCGCGGCTGCGCCGCGGCGAACGCGTGCTCGTGCACGGCGGCGCGGGCGGCGTCGGGATCGCCGCGATCCAGCTCGCGCGCCACTTCGGCGCGGAAGTGTTCGCGACGGCCGGCAGCGACGAGAAGCGCGAATTCGTGCGCCTGCTTGGCGCCGATCACGTGCTCGATTCGCGCAGTCTCGCGTTCGCGGACGAGATCCGCGCGATGACGGGCGGGCAGGGCATCGACATCGTGCTGAACTCGCTGGCCGGCGAAGCGATGGTGCGCAGCATCGACACGCTGCGTCCGTTCGGTCGTTTCCTCGAGCTCGGCAAGCGCGATTTCTACGAAAACAGCCATATCGGGCTGCGGCCGTTCCGCAACAACATCAGCTATTTCGGCATCGATGCCGACCAGTTGATGGGCGCGTTGCCGGAGCTGACCGAACGCCTGTTCGGCGAAGTGATGGCGCTGTTCGCGGCAGGCGTGCTGCATCCGCTGCCGTATCGCGCGTTCCCCGCCGAACGGGCCGAGGATGCGTTCCGCTACATGCAGCAGGCGCGCCAGATTGGCAAGGTGCTCGTGACCTATCCGTCCGGCACGCCGGCGCCGACGCGCGGTGTGACGGGCGCGGGCTCGCTCGCACTCGATCCGCGGGGTGCGTACCTGGTGGTCGGCGGCACGGGCGGGCTCGGCTTCGCGAGCGCGCGCTGGATGGTCGAGCGCGGCGCGCGCCGGATCACGCTGGCGAGCCGCTCCGGCGAACTCGCCGCCGCGGCGCGCGACGAGGTCGCGAGCTGGCGCGACACGCTGGGCGTCACCGTCGATGTCGTGTCGTGCGACGTGACCGATGCCGCGGCGGTCGACGCGATGATCGCCGCGATCGTCCGGCGCGACGTGCCGCTGAAGGGCGTGCTGCATTCCGCGATGTCGATCGACGATGGTCTCGTGCGCAATCTCGACGATGCACGCATGGCCGCGGTGCTCGCACCGAAGGTGGCCGGCGCGTGGAACCTGCATCGCGCGACGCGCGCGCTGCCGCTCGACCTGTTCGTGGTCTATTCGTCGGCGACGACCTATCTCGGCAATCCGGGGCAATCGAACTACGTCGCGGCCAACACCTTCCTGGAAGCGCTGGTCGAACATCGCCGCGCGGCAGGGTTGCCGGGCACGTTCATGGCCTGGGGGCCGCTCGAGGACGTCGGTTTCCTCGCACGCCACGCCGATACGCGCGAAGCGTTGCAGTCGCGGATCGGCGGTGCGTCGATCACGTCCGACGAGGCGATGGTCGCGCTCGAGCGCACGCTGGTTGCAGGCGCGGCCGGCGAAGCCGTGGTCCGGCTCGACTGGCACGCGGTGGCGCGCGGGATGCCGGCCGCGAAGGCGCGCCGGTATGCGCTGCTGCAATCGCACGCGAGCGGCGGCGATGCGCGCGACGGCGGCACGCAGCTGCGCGAAGAGGTGCTCGCGTTGCCGCGCGACGAAGCGATCGCGCTGGTGGCGCGGACGCTGCAGGCGCAGATTGCGCGGATTCTGCACATGACGCCCGACCGCATCGCGCTCGACAAGTCGGTGCTCGACATGGGCATGGATTCGCTGATGGGGATGGAGCTCGGCCTTGCCGTCGAGGAAGCGTTCGAGGTCAAGCTGTCGGTGATGGCGATTGCCGAAGGCGCGTCGGTCACGACGCTGGCCGGGCGCATCGTCGATTCGATCGGCGCGTCGGCCGATGCGTCCGACGCCGGGGCGGCGACCGATGCCGCTCAGGAGGCGGTTGCGGCGCTTGCCGCAAAACACGCGATCGAAGGCGAGGCGCGCGCGATGCTCGATACGCGACCGGCGCCCGTGGCGGGCCAGGTGTCGCCGACGCTGGAGGTCGCGCGATGAGCGCACCGGCAGGCTGGGCGACGCGCCAGGGTACGCTGGCACAGCCGCTGACGATCGACGGGCACGGGCTGCACACGGGGCGCCGGGTGGGCGTGCGGATCCTGCCCGGACGCCCGGAAGACGGCGTGACGGGCATTGCGTTCCGCCGCGTCGCGCACGGGCGCACACTCGCGACGCTGCCGGTCGATCCCGCGCTGCGCCGCGCGCAGCCGCTCTGCACGATGCTGCGCAATGCCGACGGCGTCGGCGTGCGCACCGTCGAGCATCTGCTTGCGTCGCTGCTCGCGTGCGAAATCGATCACGCGATCGTCGAGCTCGACGCGGAGGAGGTGCCGATTCTCGATGGCAGCGCAACGCCGTGGGTCGATGCGATCCGCGCATGCGGCCGCGTCGCGCTCGATGCGCCGAAACGCTTCATCCGTGTGCTGCGGCCCGTCGTCGTCACGGACGGCGAGGGCGACCAGCGGCGTGAAATGCGGATCGAGCCGGCGTCGCGCTATGAACTGAGCGTACGCAACGACCTGCGCGGCTTCGGCGACATGCACTGGGACGGCGCGCTGACGCCGGCCGCATTCGCGACCGAAATCGCGCCGTCGCGCTCGTACGGGCGCGTGAAGTGGGCCGTGCCGGCGATCGTCGCCGGGTATCTGCGCGGCGTGCCGATCCTGCGCGGCGCGCGGCCGTCGTGTACCGCGTCCATCGTCGGCAATCGCGTGCTGGGCGGGATGCGGCTGCCGGAAGAGTTCGTCCGGCATCGCGTGCTCGACCTGGTCGGCGATCTCGCGCTGGCCGGTGCGCCGCTGCTGGCGCGCGTGAGCGCGCTGCGGCCGAGCCACGAAATGAACTTCCGGCTGGTCGATGCGCTGCTCGCTACGCCCGATGCGTGGCAGTGGGCCGACTTTTCCGAGACTTGAATCCACGCTTTTTCAAAATACGCGGCGTAACATAGCGTCTTTTCGAGATAAAGCGAAGGAAGCGATGGCACTGGGAGAGCATCTTCGCCAGCAACTGGCGGCGAAAGCCCTGAAACGGCAACTGGAACGCGCGACCGATGCCGCGGCGGCGCCCGGCGTGCCCGGCACGCCAGCTGCGCAGACCGCGTCGGCGCGCAGCCGCTTCGAATCGATGCCGCAGTATCAGCAGGTCCGGATCATGCGCGAGATGGGCGAGAAGCTGCGCGTCGACTCGCCGTTTTTCCGCGTGCACGACGGCGTCGCCGGTGCGACGACGCAGATCGGCGGCCGCGAATACCTGAACTTCGCGAACTACAATTACCTCGGCCTGGCCGGCGACCCGGACGTGTCCGCGCGTGCGAAAGCCGCGATCGACCGCTACGGCACGTCGGCATCGGCAAGCCGCATGGTCGCGGGCGAACGCCCGGTGCAGCGCGACCTCGAACGCGCGCTGGCCGCGTTCTACGAGACCGACGACTGCGTTGCGTTCGTGAGCGGGCATGCGACCAACGTGACCGTGATCGGCGCGCTGTTCGGCCCGGGCGACCTTGTCGTCCACGATGCGCTCGCGCACAACAGCATCGTGCAGGGCGCGCAGCTGAGCGGCGCGAAGCGGTTGAGCTTCCCGCACAACGACTGGCAGGCGCTCGACGAACTGCTGTCGCGCGTGCGCCGCGAATATCGGCACGTGCTGATCGCGATCGAAGGGCTGTACAGCATGGACGGCGATTTCCCCGACCTGCAGCGCTTCGTCGACGTGAAGACGCGCCACGGCGCGTTCCTGCTGGTCGACGAGGCTCACTCGCTCGGCGTGCTTGGCGCGACCGGCAAGGGTATCCGCGAGCATTGCGGCGTCGCCCCCGATCAGGTCGACATGTGGATGGGCACGATGAGCAAGACGCTGGCCGGCTGCGGCGGTTTCATCGCCGGCTGCCAGCCGCTCGTCGACATGCTGCGTCATCTGGCGCCGGGTTTTCTGTACAGCGTCGGACTCGCACCGACGCTCGCCGAAGCGTCGCTGGCCGCGCTCGAACGCCTGCAGGCGGAGCCGGCGCGCGTCGCGCAACTGCAGGCGCGCGGGGGGGGCAGTTCCTGACCGAGGCGCGCGCCGCCGGGCTGAATACCGGCACGAGTGCGGGTTATGCGGTCGTGCCGGTGATTACCGGGAGCTCGCTGAAGGCCGCGCAATGGGCGAATGCCATGTTCGACGAAGGGATCAACGTGCAGCCGATCTTCTATCCGGCCGTCGAGGAAAAGGCGGCGCGGTTGCGTTTCTTCATCTGCTCGACGCACGAACCGGAGCAGATCAGCCGGACGGTTCGGGTGTTGTCGCGCCTGGCGGGACGGAGCGCATGACGCAGGCCGCCGCGTTTGTGCGGGCGGTTCCGCGCGCCGGCGAGCCCGTGCGGTTTCGCGCGGCTGATGCGGATGATGCGGCGGCGTGCGGGCCGCTCGTGTTTGCGTCCGGCGTGGCCGAATTCGGGTTCTTTCTCGGCGAAAGCGACGCGCGCTGCATCGCGTTCCTGCAGCGGGCATTCCGCTCGCGTCACGGGCGCTTCTCGTGGCGCCGGCACCGCGTCGCGGTTGCGCAAGACGGCACCGTGCTTGCCGTGATGGCGATTCACGACGGGCATCGGACGATGTTCGACGACGTGCATGTCGTGTGGGCCCTCGCGCGTTTCTTCGGCGTGCGCCGCACGATCGGCCAGTTGCTGCGCGGGCTGATCCTCGAAACGGAGCTCCCGGCGCCGAAGCGTTCGCAGATCCTCGTCGCGCATTGCGCGACCGACGAGCGGCAGCGCGGCACGGGTATCTTCAGTGCGTTGTTCCGCGATGCGCTGGACGCCGGTGCGTTGCCGGCCGACGGCAGCCGCGAGGTCGTGCTCGACGTGCTGACCCGCAACGGGCGCGCCCGGGCGCTGTACGAGCGGCTGGGGTTCGCCGCGCTGCCGCGGCGGCGCGAGCGTTCGCGCCGGCTGCCGGCCGAGCTCGATTCGATCCGGATGCGGTTCTCGCGCCGCGGCTGACGGCGCGCACGGCGCCGCCCGCTACTTGTGCCGCGGCGCGAACGGCTGCTGCAGTACATCCGCGCCATGCGCGACAATCGCCATCCCCTCCGGCACTTCCTCCCATGCACCGCGCAGGTCGACGAGCGGTTCCGACACGACCATGAACGCGTCGTCGCCGGCTTCGGCGATGCGCGGGTTATGTGGATACAACTCGTGCAGGTGCTTGAACGACGTGCTGTGGAACAGCGAGCGTGATTGCCGTTCGCTCGAATAGCGCACCGCGATGATCCGGTCGCCGTCGGTCGCGCAGACCGTCATGTTGAGCGGATCGGCCACGCGATGCCGCGCGGCGGTTTCCTCGACCACGCCGACCATTCGTTCGAGTGCCGGCAGCGGCGTCTGTTCGAGGCCGTAAGTCAGCGCCAGGCGGAACATCAGCTCCGAATCGGTCGAGCCTTCGAGCGTCGGGAACAGCGCGGGATCGACCTTCATCGTCAGGTCGCGGCGCAGCTTGTGGAAGTCGCGGATCAACCCGTTGTGCGCGAACAGCCAGCGGCCGTGGCGGAACGGGTGGCAGTTGGTTTCCTGTACCGGCGTGTCGGTCGCCGCGCGGATATGTGCGATGAACATTCGCGAGCGGATCGCGCGCGCGGCTTCGCGCAGGTTGCGGTCGTTCCATGCCGGATGGACGGACCGGTAACGGAACGGGAGCTCGTCGGGGCGCCCGTACCAGCCGATGCCGAAGCCGTCGCCATTGGTGGTCGTGGCACCGAGTTCCGAATGCAGGCTCTGGTCGATCAGCGAATGCTTCGCGCGGAACAGCACGGTTTCCAGATGGATCGGATTACCCGTATAGGCGAGCCAGCGGCACATGGAACGCTCCTTCACGATGGATCGTTCGCGCATGGTAGCCGACTTCGCGGCATGCCCGCGCCTGCGCGCGGCGCAGCGGCGGCTGCCGGCGCGAGCACGCCGGCCAATCTTCAACCATCGCGAGGTGCGTGGCCACCCGGCCGGACGGCCGGGCGCCACGCAGCAGGGTGGCCCGCGACGGCACTGCGGTGACGGTCAGTCGCCGAGCGCGTCCATCACGCGCGCCGAATAGACGAGCGCCGCGCCTGCATTCAGTGCGATCGCGACGCCGAGCGCTTCCGCCACTTCCTCCTTGGTTGCGCCGTGCTTCGTCGCCTCGGCGGTGTGAACGGCAATACAGCCGTCGCAGCGCGTCGTGACGGCCACCGCGAGCGCGATCAGCTCGCGCGTCTTCGCGTCGAGATGGCCGGTCTTGGCGCCGGCGCCGGACAGCGCCTTGTACCCGGCCAGCGTATCGGGCGACAGCTTGGCGATGTCGCCGATGCGCGTCGAGAGTTCCTTCCGGTATTCGTTCCAGTTCAGCATGATGCGTCCTTTTCGAGAAGAGGTGAGGAGGGCGGCGGGCGCCGCGATCTCGGGCGATGCAGACCTATTTTGATCGTTCGCGCTGAGGGTTTCGATACGCTAGAGTGTCAATTTTTAGCGCAATCGTCTCATGGATGCCTTGAGTCAACTGCTGTCGCTGGGGCGCAGCCATGTCGAGCTCGACGTGCGATGCCTGCTCGACGGGCCATTCGCGATGCCGCACGACCCGCTGCCGCCCGGCGAGGCGGCGTTCCATCTGGTGCTGACCGGCACGTGCCGGCTGCGCACGGCCGACGGGCGCATGCTGCAGCTCGCCGAAGGCGATTTCCTGCTGTTGCCAGCCGGCGGCGCACACGATTTGCTCGACACGGGGCGCGACCGGTCGCAGCCGGTCGTGCCGCTACGCGATTCGGGTGCCGGCGACGGCGCGGTGCTGCCGGTCAAGTCGAATCTCGATCCGGCCGCGCCGCACAGCGCGAGTGTGGACCTGCTGTGCGGACGGTTCGTCTACGCGCGTGGTGCAGGCGAATTGCTGATGCGCGCGTTGCCGCAGGTGCTGCACGTCGGATTGCGAGAGGCCTCGGGGTTCGAGCCGCTCCAACTGCTGACGAGCGTGCTGCGCACCGAGGCGTCGAACGTGCAGCCGGGCGCCGGCGCGATCGTGAACGCGCTCGGCCAGGCGCTGCTCGCGTATGCGCTGCGCGCCTATGGCCGCGGCGCGAGCGTGCCGTCCGGCTGGCTCGCGCTCGCGGCCGACGCGCGGCTCGGCCCGTCGGTCCAGGCCGTGCTGCGGGCGCCGGAGCAGCCGTGGACGGTCGAGTCGCTTGGCGACGCGGCGGCCATGTCGCGCGCGACGTATGCGCGGCATTTCCGCGAGAAAGCCGGGATGAGTGTCGGCGCGTTCGTCGCGCAGATCCGGATGATGCATGCATGCGCGTTGCTGCAGGACACGCAGCGCGGTCAGGCGGAGATCGGGCAGGCGGTCGGTTACCAGTCCGAGGCTGCCTTCGGCAAGGCGTTTCGCGCGGTGCTCGGCATGACGCCCGGGCGCTGGCGCCGCGCGCAGCGCGGCATGTAAGACTGCACCGGCGGCTGTCGTCTCGCGGACCAAAGCTGCTACCATGCGCAAAACGCAGTTCAACGAAAACGATTTCGAACAAGAAGAGAGAGAGGGCAAAGCAATGAACCAGACCACCATCCATCAGCCGTCGTTCGCGTTCGTGGCAGCATCGTGGGCCGCGCTGCTCGCCGGCTTCGCGGCATTCCTGATCGGCCTCTGGAACGCCGGCATGCAGCTCAACGAGAAGGGTTACTACTTCACCGTGCTGGTATTCGGCCTTTACGCGGCGATCTCGCTGCAGAAGAGCGTGCGCGACCGCGCGGAAGGTATTCCCGTCACCGGCATCTACTACGGCCTCAGCTGGATCGCGCTGCTGCTGTCGATCGCGTTGCTGATCGTCGGCCTGTTCAATGCCACGCTGCAACTGAGCGAAAAGGGTTTCTACGCGATGTCGTTCGTGCTCGCGCTGTTCGGCTCGGTGGCCGTGCAAAAGAACACGCGCGACCTGCAGAACGCGAAGCCGCGTTTTGCCGACGCGGAGTCCGCGCCGTCGATCCAGGAGTGATGCTGCGCACGGCGGGCGCCTGATCGGGCGGCCCGCTTCGCGATGAGGGTCGCGGCGGCCCGCTTTCGTCGGCGTGCCACAAGCCTCCTTACTGTCGGTTCATCCATGCCGCCGCGCATGACGGCGGAGATATTCCGGATGCCTAACTTCAATGAAGCCGCACCGCGGTCGCTCGTTCCGTGGCGGCGAAGACCGCGCTCGTGCTGGAGACGAACAGCCTGCGTGGCGGCGCGGGCATGGCGCAGACCGTCGACAGCCTGAAGCGCCTCGTGTCTGCGCTGTTGCAACAGACCGTGCCGCCAGCGGCACTGGTGCAATGGGTCATCACGCACCACGGCTTGCCGGCGGATGCATGCGCCGAAATCACCGCGCTGGCCGGCCGCCCGATCGACTTCGTCGAGATCGGCGTAAATACCGCTAACTACGATGCGAAGAACGGCCGCTTGCTCGCTTTTGCGTGCGGGATCGGCTGTGTGACGAGCGTCGTGAAGCTTGCGCGCAGCAAGTTCGCGCATGTGGTGCCGAAGGACGGAAATTCGCGCGCGTATGCGGCGTGAGAGGTGGCGTTGATGCTGGCCTGCGATGGCTTGCTGTTCGGCGCGCTCGCGTTCACCGGACGCCCGCTGCTGTATATCGCATTGTGGATCGTGCCGTTCGTCACGCTGGTGTCGCTTGCCGGGCGGGTGCGCGCGATCTTCGAGCGCGCGGGGTTGCCGGCTGGCGAGGGCCGGAGCTGCAACGCGCGCACGATCGTCGAGCGTTCGTGGCAGACGTTCCTGTTCGGCCCGCATGTACGATTCATTTTCATATCGAACGTCACTGTTCGCGCGGATGCAGTTTCATTGCCTGCACGATCGCGCATCGGCAACTCTCGCAGCGGCTGCTGCTGCCTGAGGGCATCTGTGCACGGGATATGGGGTGGGCTGCGGGACGTGAGTGAGCGCTGACGTTTTGTTCGGCAAACTCGTTTCTATTCAAAAAAGCGCGCGAGTCGATTTCGAGTGACGGGTACTGAATCCGGCGCTACTTTCGTTGACGCCTGGGATGAGAGTAGCGGGGCGTGCCTGTCCGCATCCGGCCTAATGCGAGCGGCGGCGCATGCACAAGCGACGGCAGCAATCATTGACATTTGCAGATCGATACGAGGAGCAATGCGTGATGACCATAGAGCAGCAGGGGGGGGCGGCATTTTGTGTTACCGAAGCGCTGGATCGTCCGAATGGATTGTCGTCGCGCAGCAGGCGAACTGCTTGTCGGAACCGGAAAGAAGCAAGTCTTGCTATCGCGCGCGAGCCTGGAGCGCCGGCAGCACAGGTGCCGGTTGCGGTGATAGAACTGGAGTCCGCAATGACCGCGGGCGCATGCAGTAGCTTGTGGACTGCCCGTGTTGGCTGTTCCAGTGATTCTGCTTTGAACATAGGCCGATTTTTCGTAACCGTCGCTGCCTCAGTGTGAAGCGTGCATTTGCCCCTTTTTCCTTGATGGCTTGTTGCCCGTCCAATTTCGTCAGCGGATATTCGACCTGCCGAATGGATGAATTTCGTGGAGAAGTGCAAGGAAAGGCAGTAAGATTGCGGTAAGCAAGCGTGTTGGTTTCAGTGCACGAATATTTACATTGAGAATTCGAATTTGGTTGTTGCAAACCATCGCGAGTGAGGCGGCCTCAGTGAGTTGATAAAAGGCATGAAATTTAAGAAATTTTCATTGATGTACGGATATTTTATTTCGGCGGGAAGTGGGTCGCAATTCGCGCAACTCAAGTCGATCTGAGTCGGTTATAAAAACATGAAATCTACATTGTTCTTGCATGCGGGTGGCCCGAAAACAGGATCGTCTGCGCTGCAGAGTTTTCTTGAATTCAACTCCGAAAAGCTCGGTGCGCGCGACATAGGATATCTGAATAAAACCGGGATGGTGTTCGAACATCAGATTTCGAGCGGAAATGGTGAGATGTTGCGTGAGGCCATTTGCGATGAAAGAAATGATGTTTCGATAATTGCTGCTGTAATTAGGTCTTATTTTGGTGAGTATTCAAACGCGATTTGTTCATCTGAATTGTTCAGTGAATTTTCTTCCGAAAATTGGCGTTTGTTAGCCGATGTTTGTCGAGGAGAGGGCATTCGTCTGCGTGTGGTTTTCTACGTGCGAAACGTGATCCCGTTCATGAAGTCAGTCTATGATCAGCTCATCAAGCGTCACGGATTGTGTGAGGATTTCGAGGTATGGGTCGATACGGCTGAATGGTTGCATATATCCACACTCAGATCCCTCTCCGAAGTGTTATCCAGCGATGAAGTAACTGTCGTCAGCTACGAGGCAATCAAAAAGCGGGTGGTTGATTCCTTTGTTGACCTGATTGGAGTTTCTACCCTTGAGAATCAGGATCGAATTGTCAATCGATCCCTGACTGGCGTGGAGCGTAGCCTTCTTCGTAGAATTAATCGGGAGTTTGGTGCTTCGTTCTCCGAGGAAGTTTCGGATCGAATGATTTATGCGGAGCCGTTTGCCAAATCAGAGTCTGTCGAGATGACTGACGAGGTCGAGGGAGGGCTCGAGAAGCGGTATAGGGCCGATATCGACTGGGTCAATAGTCATTTCTTTGGTGGCGCTGATGTTGTTTCGCTTTCCGGCGAGCGTAACAAGACCGATTGCCAAGCCTTAGCCGTTGAGACCTCGCTGAGTATAGAAGGCGAGATGGTCGGCCACGAGGCACGCGTGCGCGATCTGGTGCTGAACTGGGCGTTGGAAAAAATTGCGCTGACTCAGCAGTCCGGCGCCTCGCACGTAGCGAGTGCCTTGTTGAACATCGATTGGCATCTGGCAAATGATCCGTTGATCCCGCAGGATTTTGATCCAATTGCTTACTTGCTTAATAACACCGACATTCTTGCGGCGGGTACGCCCCCCTATGCCCATTTCATTGCCCATGGCCGGTACGAGACAGGACGGATCTGGATGGCAGGGGCGAATGGTGGCTGGTCGAAAGCCAAAGAGGGATTTGCAGAGAAGTCGCAGGAGTTGAATGAACTCAAGGAAGAGTTGGCTCGCGAACGTATCAAATCGGACGCAGAGTGCGCGAAGGTAACGGTGAGCATCCGCGGCGAGGTCGAAGCATTGCTGCGGCAGCAGGCGGAAAGAGAGCGAAAGTACGCAGAGGAACTTGCTCATGCACATTCGAGAATCGATCGAGAGCGCCTTGCTTCGATCGAGGCCGCCGAGAAAACGTACACGCCGCTGATTGAAGAGCATGTGAGGCGCACGAGTGCCCTGGAGAAGCGTCTGCTGGATGCGCAGGACCAGTTGCATAAAGCGCGTCAGGAGATTGAGCTGCTGCTTCGTCAGCAACTGGAGCGCTCGCAAGCCCACGCAGAGCAGATTGCGCGGTTGCATTTGGGTATGGATGAGGCGCGTGCCGTAATGATCGACGCCGCCAATAAGAAGCAGTCGATCTTGGTGGATGAGTTTGAACAGCGGGCCAGCATCCTTGAAAGCGAACTTTCAAGGATGCGAAGTCAATTCGAAGCGTCACGGAGCGAGATCGAGGCGCTGTTACGTAGAACGGCGGACCTTGAGCGGCAATCGACCCATGAATAGACGACGGCCTTGAGTGCCGGATCTGAGTGCCGAGACGCGTTTTGGGGCGTCTCGCGCTCTTGCTATCGAGAATGATTGGCGACCTGCTCGGGGTCGTGTTTGGCCAACGCGGGTTAGGTGGTTCGGGATATGTCAGTGCCGATCGGATCTGGCGGCCCGAGAGGTCGCTCGCCAGCTGATTCGCCGTTGAGCGTAACTAGGTGCTGGATTTTTTACCTCAGGGAATTTGCTGGCGCGGCGAGCGCGGGCTTGCTGATCTCGATAGCCTTTGATACGGCAGTCTTCAAGCGAAAATCGCGTGCATGCGAGCACCGACTTGAAATGAACTGGCGGGCGGCGGAGCTAACCCCTGAGTGGGGCGCGCGTGGCTCGAACGCGCACTCCGCGCAGGTAAGCAGAAATGTCGGATTCGGCACAGGAGCGACAGACGCAAAAAAGCCTCCACGCGGGAGGCTTGAATGCACTATCAAAGATAGTTGGTAGGGTGGGAGGGACTCGAACCCTCGACTCTCTGATTAAAAGTCAGATACTCTAACCAACTGAGTTACCACCCCACGTTCTTGAAACCTGTTGGTTCGTTGCTTTAACAACTTGGCAAGCGACCCAAAGAGCAAAAGATTATAGCGGCGGATTGATGGGGTGTCAACAACCCGCCGCGATAATTATTTGATCGTTTCGAGCTTGCCCTGCGCCGTCTGCGCCGCGTTTGACCCGGCGTACTGCGACACGACTTGCTCGAACGTCTTCTTCGCGGCCGCCTTCTGGCCTTGTTCGAGCTGGTTCGTCCCGATCGCCACGAGGGCATCGGCCGCGCGCGGGTGCTGCGGGAACTTGCTGACGATCCCTTGCCACGTCGCGGTCGAACCGCGGTAGTCGCGCAGCGCGTATTGCGCATTGCCGTACCAGTACTGCGCGGTCGGCTGGTAGGGGCTCTGCGGATACTTCGCGATGAACGCGCGGAACGAAGCCGCGGCCGCCTTGAAGTTGCCGTTGCGGAACTGCTGTTGCGCCGCATTGAGCGCATCCGTTTCACCCGGCTGCACGGTGCCTTCGACACCATCGATCGTCGCCTGCTGCGGCTCGAACTTCTTGAGCCGCGTGTCGAGATCCTGGTAGTACTCCTTCTGCTGCCGCTCGAGCGTCGTCAGCCGGTTCGTCAGATCCTCGTTCTCGCCGCGCAGCGTCGCGACCTGCTGGTTCAGCTGGTCGAGACGGCCGGATTGATCGAGGATCGTACGCTGGGCGGCCGACAACTGGTTCGCCAGGTTGTCGGTTTTGCTACGCAGATCGAGCACGGCACGGCGCGCTTCGTTGTCGTCGAACACGCCGGCGTGCGCCGGCGCGGCCGACCACGCCGCGCCGGCGACGCAGAGAGCTGCGGCTGCACGCAGCCAGGTTACACGGTGCGTCATACGGCGATTCTTCCGTTACTTACTGTTGGTAGACGAGGTCGGCGCGACGGTTCTGCGCCCACGATGCTTCGTCGTGGCCCGTTGCCTGCGGCTTTTCCTTGCCGAGGCTCACGGCTTCCATTTGCGAGTCATTCACGCCGAGCAGTGCCATCGCGCGGCGGACGGCTTCCGCACGCTTCTGGCCCAGCGCGAGGTTGTACTCGCTCGTGCCGCGTTCGTCGGTGTTGCCCTGGATCAGCACGTGACGCTGCGGGTGGCTCTTCAGGTACTGAGCGTGCTGCTGCAGCAGCGGCTGGTACTCGTCCTTCACCGAATAGCTGTCGAAGTCGAAGTAGATGCTGCGCTTCGCGAGCGGGCTGTTCGGGTCGTTCAGCGGATCGACGTTCACTTGCGCGACGTTGTCGGCGCTCGGTTGCGTGCTGACGGCACCCGCGTTGTTCGCCTTGTCGTCGAGCTTCACGCCCGACTTACATGCGGCGAGCGCGCTGATCATCATCACGGCCAGGGCCAGACGAGCTTTATTCGACATCATGGTTACTCTCCTTGTGGTCATTGCATGAAGGGCCCCCACGACGGCTCGCGAACGGAGCCGCCCTGGACGGACAGGATTTGCGGCGGCGCGCTGCCGTCGGAAGGCACTGCGGCCAGAACATTGCGACCACCCGACTGGGTAGCGTACAGAACGTACTGGCCGTTTGCCGCGAAGCTCGGCGATTCGTCGCGATTGGTATTCGTGATGGCGTTCGCCGCGCCGGATTGCAGATCCTGAACGTACAGCTTGAAGCCCCCGCCCGTGCGGGAGATGTAAGCGAGCAGCTTGCCGTCCGGGCTGATCCGCGGACTCGTGTTGTAGCTGCCGGTGAAGGTCACGCGCTGCGCGGCACCGGCGCTTTCGCCCTGTGCGGGCATCCGGTAGATTTGCGGCGCGCCGCCGCGATCGCTCGTGAAGTAGATCCAGCGGCCGTCCGGCGAGTAGAACGGCTCGGTATCGATCGAGCTGCTCTGCGTGAGACGGCGCAGGCCGCCGCCATTCGCGTTGACCGTGTAGATTTGCGTATTGCCCGTCAGCGACAGCGCGACGGCGAGCGTGTTGCCGTCCGGCGACCACGCCGGCGCACTGTTGTTGCCCTTCTGGTCGGAGACCATGTAGCGGCGGCCGGTCGGCAGGTCATGGATGTAGACGATCGGTTTCTTGCGCTCGAACGACACGTACGCGACCTTCGTCCCGCTCGGCGACCACGCCGGCGAGATGATCGGCTCGGTGCTCGACAGCGCGATGCGCGCGTTCTGGCCGTCCGAATCGGAGATCTGCAACTGGTAGCGATTACCGGTCTTGATCACGTACGACAGGCGCGTGGCGAATACGCCGCGCACGCCGAGCAGCTTCTGGTAGATGTAGTCGGCGATCTTGTGGCCGGCCGTGCGCAGCGTGGTGTCGGTCGCCGTCAGCGACAGGCCGCCGAGGCTTTGCTGCTTCACGGTGTCGTACAGGATGAAGTTGACCTTGTACTGGCCGTTCGCGTCGCGGTTCACGCTGCCGGCGACGAACGCGTTCGCGCCCTTGGCCTTCCATGCGCCGAGATCGACCGATGCGGTCTCGGGCACGGGCGTGCTGCCGGCGTCGATGTTGGTGAACTTGCCGCTGCGGGCGAGGTCGGCACGAACGATCGACGTGACCTGTTGCGGCAGGCTCGCCTCGTTCGTGAAATTCGCGGTGGCGATGGGGAACTGGGTCGACCCGACACCGGTGATCAGCACGTTGACCTGGGCGTTAGCGGCGCTGCCCGCCGTAATCAGACACGAGGCCACGAGTGCCCTGAAACCTAGCTTTGTCATCAAACTCATGCTTCTGCTTCCCATGTGACTTGGATCGCTGCGCAACCGCAGAGACAGTAAAAATACCCGATTCGTTCCCGTCCGGCAGCGACGCACGGAGTTTAAGCGCATTTGCGCTCACTCCGCCGCCTTGAAGGTAATCGTAATGCTCGACGGGGTATGACCGTCAGTATCGGGCGGTAACGGAACCGACGCCTGGATCGCATTGACGACCGCCTGATCCCACCCGGAATTGCCGCTCGATCGCGAGACCGACACGCTCAGCAGGTCGCCCGAGGGCGTACAGCGGATCTTGACGATGGTCGTGAGCCCCGCGCGCTCGCCGCCCCAGACGATGTTCGGCTTCACGCGGCGGCGCACCTTGTCGGCGTAGCCGGGCGATGCGGCGTTGCCGCCGGAACCCGTGCCGGTGCCGCTTTTCGCGAGGCCCTGGCCGCCGCCTTCACCGGCACCCGCGAGGCCCTGCATCTGCGCGAGGCGCGCATTTCGTTCCCGGTCGAGCTTCGCCTTGGCGGCCGCGTCGGCCTTCGCGTGCGCAGCCGCTTCGGCCTTTGCCTTCGCCTGCGCTTCCGCCTTCGCTTTCGCGGCGGCGTCCGCCTTGGCCTTCGCTGCCTGCTGTGCTTCGAGCTGCGCCTGCTTCTGCTGTTGCAGTTTTTGCTGCTCGAGCTTCTGCTGTTCGAGCTTTTGCTGCTCCGCGAGCTGCTGTTGCTTCAGTTTCGCCGCCTGCTTCTGCTTGTCGCGTTCGGCGGCCTTTTCCGCGGCGAGCGCGGCGGCCTGCTGCGCGGCGAGTTGCGCGCGGCGCGCTTCCTCTTCCTGTTGCTTCAACTGCTGCGCGCGGCGCTGCTGCTCGAGCAGCGCTTCGCGCGCGGCCGCTTCCTGCTGACGTTTCTTCTGTTGCAGCGCGATGTCGGCCTGCTCGTCGCGCACCGGCGGAGCGGGGGGCGCGACCTTCGCGGGCGGCGCGGGCGTGACGACGGGCCGCGGCGCGGGCACGTCGGGCACCTCGGTCCACAGTTCGGCTTCGGCGCCGGCCGGCGTGCTGTTCTGCCACTGCACGCCGTGATAGAGGAACAGCGCGAGCAGCACGTGCATCAGCGCGGCGAGCGCGAACGCGCGCCAGGTGCCGCGCTCGCGGGGAGGCTGAGGCGGGTAGGCGGCGCTGCGCGTGGATTGCTGCCGGTTCATTGCGATTTGACGAGGAGACCGACGCGCTTGACGCCGCGCGCCTTCAGATCCGACATCACGGTCATGACGGCATCGTACTGCACGGTCTTGTCGGCCGCGATCACGACCGGCTGGTCAGGGTGATCGGCCTGCCGGGCCGAGATGAAGCTGTCGAGCTCGGCCTTCGTCATCGTGTCTTCCTGGGTCGCGCCCGAGTCGCCCTTGTACTTGACGCTCATCGTGCGGTCGGCCTTGATGTTGACGACGACGGGCGGCGTCTGCTCCTGCGGCGCGGCATTGCCGACGGTCGGCAGGTTGATGATCGACGGGGCGACGAGCGGTGCGGTGACCATGAAGATCACGAGCAGCACCAGCATCACGTCGATGTACGGCACGACGTTGATGTCGGCCATCGCACGGCGCGAGCGGCCGCCGCGCATGCTGGATCGGATGGGACTTCCTGCCATGGCGCGCTCCTTACTGGGCCTGACGCTGCAGGATGTTCGAGAACTCTTCGATGAAGGTCTCGAAGCGGATCGCGAGGCGGTCGATGTCGTGCGCGTAGCGGTTGTACGCGACCACCGCCGGAATCGCGGCGAACAGGCCGATCGCGGTGGCGACGAGTGCTTCGGCGATGCCCGGTGCGACGTTCGCGAGGGTCGCCTGCTGCACGTTCGCGAGGCCGCGGAACGAGTTCATGATCCCCCAGACGGTGCCGAACAGGCCGATGTACGGGCTGACCGAGCCGACCGACGCGAGGAACGCGAGGTTGGCTTCGAGCACGTCCATCTCACGCTGGAACGACGCGCGCATCGCGCGGCGCGCACCGTCGAGCACGAGGCCCGGATCGCTGATGCGCTTTTCCTTCGCCTTCAGGAATTCGCGCATCCCCGATTCGAAGATCCGCTCGAGCGCGCCGATCGTGTGGCGGTTGTTGGCCGCGCTCTGGTACAGCGCCTGCAGGTCGCCGCCCGACCAGAAATCCTTCTCGAAGCGTTCGGTCTGCGCGCGCGCGCGGCGGATCGCGAACCACTTGCGGAAGATGAAGGTCCACGACATCAGCGACAGCAACAGCAGCAGTCCCATCACGGCCTGGGCGAGCACGCTCGCATTGAGGACGAGGGAAATGATCGACAGGTCTTGAGAAGTGTTCATAGAGGTTTGAGTAACGGCCCTTCGGGGGCGCCCGGTATGCGTGCGGCGCGGCGCGCCGGCCATGCCTGACGCCGAACCTTGCTTAGTATCGAATCAGAACCGCAAGTTCATAGGCTTTGTCTAAACGGCGCTCATGCGAGCTTCGTTGACAATGGAGTGTGCCCGGCGTCGATGACGGGCCCGCGTTGCAGCGCGTCGAGCACAGCCGGCGGGATGGCCGCGGGCCGGATACCGTCGCGGTCGACGCAGCCGAGGCGAATGTGTCCGGCCACGAGCAGCGTGTCGCCGCACCAGGCTTCCTGCGTGAAATCCACCGACGCGCGGCCGATGCGTCCGGGCCGGCTCGTGATCGTCAGCGTGTCGTCGAGTCGCGCGGGCGCGCGGTAGTCGAGCGACGTGCTGCGGACGATGAAGATCGCGCCGGTATCGTCGGCGAGCTGGCGCTGGTCGATGCCGCACGCGCGCAGCCACTCGGTGCGGGCGCGCTCGAAGAACTTCAGGTAGTTGGCATAGAAGACGATGCCGCCTGCATCGGTATCCTCGTAGTACACGCGCACCGGCCAGGTGAAGCCGGACGGCGCTTCCGGGGAGCGGGTAGGCTGAGTCATGGCGCGCATTCTACCGGAAGGCAAAGGCCGGATTCGTAACCGTTTCGTAACGGAATGTAGTGCGTCGTGGCACACCGCGGCCGGCCGCGGGCGGGCCTGCGGCCGCGGGCGACGTGTCAGCCGCGATGGATCGTGAGGCCCGCCGGGGCTTGCGCGACCGGCATCATTTCGATCGTATTGATGTTGACGTGCGCGGGACGCGTGGCGATCCAGTAGATCGTATCGGCGATGTCCTCGGCCGTGAGCGGCTGGACGTTCTCGTAGACGTTCGCCGCCTTTGCGTCGTCGCCGCGGAAGCGGACGTTCGAGAATTCCGTACCGCCGCACAGGCCCGGCTCGATGTCGGTTACGCGCAACGGCGTGCCGATCAGATCGGTACGCAGGTTCAGACTGAATTGTCTGACGAAAGCCTTGGTTGCGCCGTATACGTTCCCGCCGGGATACGGATAGGTGCCGGCCACCGAGCCCAGATTGAAGATATGGCCGCGACCGCGCGCGATCATGCCGGGCAGCAATGCGTGCGTGACGGTCACGAGGCCCGAGCAGTTCGTGTCGATCATGGTCTGCCACTCGTCGAGGCTTGCCTTCTGGGCCGGCTCGACGCCGAGCGCGAGGCCGGCGTTGTTGACGAGCACGTCGAGCGCCGCGAATTCGGCGGGGAGGGCGGCCGGCACGGCTTCGACGGCCGCGCGGTCGCGCACGTCAAGCTCGAACGGCAGCAGGGCGTCGCCGAGTTCGGCCGCGAGCGCGTCGAGGCGATCCTTGCGGCGCGCGGTGGCGACGACGCGATGGCCGCCCTTGACGAAGGCGCGGGAGATGGCGGCGCCGAAGCCGGCGGACGCACCTGTGACGAACACGATCATTGCTGCTCCTGGTCGGTAACGGAATAGCGGGTGGAATCCCGCAAGCCTACTGAGAATGCCGCACCGCGGCAAGACGGCGAAGTGTTTCGGCACGGGCGCGTAGAGTCTGGCCCTTATTGTTTGGAGGCCACTGCCGTGCGGTTGCCTAATCATGACGCATCCAATACACTAATGCGCTCATCACCCCTGCGTGACTGGCGATAGAACCCTTTCGGGGTCAAGGTGGAGCATCCCACCGTGAAGCGCGGGGCGCCGTTTTTGCCGTTCGCCTGGGCAGCCGTTGTGCGCCGTCGCGTGCATCGCCGGTGGCTGTCCTGCCTCGCGTCATACGGATTCTTCCGCCACGTCGAGCTGGTCCCGCCAGCAGCGCACCGTACTAGGCCGCCCCGGTCAACCTGTACACACTTAACGGAAACCGTATGTTTGACAGAGCCCAAAGCACCATCGCGAACGTCGATCCCGAAGTCTTTGCAGCGATCGAGCAGGAAAACCGCCGCCAGGAAGATCACATCGAGCTGATCGCGTCGGAAAACTACACGAGCCCGGCCGTGATGGCCGCGCAAGGCTCGCAGCTCACGAACAAGTACGCGGAAGGTTATCCGGGCAAGCGCTACTACGGCGGCTGCGAGTACGTCGACATCGTCGAGCAGCTCGCGATCGACCGCGTGAAGCAGCTGTTCGGCGCGGAAGCCGCGAACGTGCAGCCGAACTCGGGTTCGCAGGCGAACCAGGGCGTGTTCTTCGCGATGCTCAAGCCGGGCGACACGATCATGGGCATGAGCCTCGCGCACGGTGGTCACCTGACCCACGGCTCGCCGGTGAACATGTCGGGCAAGTGGTTCAACGTCGTGAGCTACGGCCTGAACGAAAACGAAGACATCGACTACGAAGCGGCCGAGAAGCTCGCGCAGGAGCACAAGCCGAAGCTGATCGTCGCGGGCGCATCGGCATTCTCGCTGAAGATCGATTTCGAACGCCTCGCGAAGATCGCGAAGTCGGTGGGCGCGTACCTGATGGTCGACATGGCGCACTACGCAGGCCTGATCGCGGCCGGCGTGTACCCGAACCCGGTGCCGCACGCGGATTTCGTGACGACGACGACGCACAAGAGCCTGCGCGGCCCGCGCGGCGGCGTGATCCTGATGAAGGCCGAGTACGAGAAGCCGATCAACTCGGCGATCTTCCCGGGCATCCAGGGCGGCCCGCTGATGCACGTGATCGCGGCGAAGGCGGTGGCGTTCAAGGAAGCGCTGTCGCCGGAGTTCAAGGCATACCAGGAGAAGGTGGTCGAGAACGCACGCGTGCTGGCCGAGACGCTGGTGAAGCGCGGGCTGCGGATCGTGTCGGGCCGGACGGAAAGCCACGTGATGCTGGTGGACCTGCGTGCGAAGAACATCACGGGCAAGGCAGCGGAAGCGGCACTCGGCGCGGCACACATCACGGTGAACAAGAATGCGATCCCGAACGACCCGGAAAAGCCGTTCGTGACGAGCGGTGTCCGTCTGGGCTCGCCGGCGATGACGACGCGTGGCTTCGGCCCGGCGGAAGCGGAGCAAGTGGGCAACCTGATCGCCGACGTGCTGGAGAACCCGGAAGATGCGGCGACGATCGAGCGCGTGCGTGCGCAGGTCGCCGAGCTGACCAAGCGTTTCCCGGTCTATCGCTGATCGACGATGCGCTGCCCGTTCTGCCGGCATGACGACACGCAGGTCGTAGACTCGCGCGTGTCCGAGGATGGCGCCGCGATTCGCCGGCGCCGTCGCTGCTCGGCTTGCGACAAGCGCTTCACGACGTACGAGCGGGTCGAGCTGTCGCTGCCGTTCGTCGTGAAGAAGGACGGCAGTCGCACCGAATTCGACCGTCGCAAGATCGTCGCCAGCATGCAACTCGCGCTGCGCAAGCGGCCGGTTGCTGCCGACGCGATCGACGCGGCGGTCGCTCGTATCGAATATCAACTGCTCGCGACAGGCGAGCGTGAAGTGCGTAGCGAGAAGCTCGGCGAACTCGTGATGAACGAGCTGCGCGGCCTCGATACGATCGCTTATGTCCGCTTCGCATCGGTGTATCGCCGCTTCGAGGACGTTTCCGAATTTGCCGACGTGATCGAAGAGTTCCGTCGCGCCTCTCCCGCCAAGACCCCGCGTAAGCGCTGACGCGCTGCGTCCGTTCATCGTTTCCTCCGTTGGTCCAGTTCGCGCCGATTGTGTCGGCCGCGATCGTTTGTCGCCAGTCGGCCGTTCGGCAAATGGCGCGCGTCCGCACGCGTCGCTACAGTCCTCGTCTCATCCTGGTGGAGGACGATTGCGATGGAACTGCGCGCTCATCCCTTTAAAAGTTCGGCGCGGCTCGCGGGCGGGTTCACGCTCGTCGAGCTGATGGTCGCGCTCTCGCTGGCGGCCGGGCTCGCGCTCTACGCGGCGCCTGCATTCGACCAGTGGCGCATGCGCGAGCGCGTGGATGCACGCTCGCGTGCGCTGCTCGGCGCGCTGTCGTTTGCGCGTACCGAAGCGACGCGTCTTGGCACGCGTGTCACGCTGTGCCGGGCCGGGAACGACGGCACCTGCCTGCGTGCCGGCGAGCAGGGCGACGCGGCCGAATGGTCGTGCGACTGGATCGTCAGCGGGCGGGTCGACGGGCAGTCGCGCGTGCTGCGACGCTACCCGCGCGATGCCGAAGTGGTCGTCGCGGGCGCCGCGCACGATCTGGCTTTCGCACCGCCGGCCGGTCAGGCCATCGGCGGAATCCGGCGTTTCGAATTGCGTCCGCGGCGCGGGGTGTCCGACGCGGAAGACGCACGCTGGGCGCGTTGCGTGCGGATTGCGGCAGGCGGCCGGGCGCGGGTCGTCGCCGGCCGCTGCGGCTCGGCATGAGCGCGCGGCGCAACGCCATGCGCGGCACGTCGCTGATCGAGGCGACGCTGGCCATCGCGCTGCTCGCGACCGTGATGCTGGCGGTGGCAGGCAGTCAGCTCGCGATGGCGCGCGCTCAGCGGGCGACGATCTGGCGCGAGCGTGCGTTGTGGCTGGCCGATGCGCGTATCGAGCGCTCGTACGCAGGCGCAGGGGCAAACGACGGCCTTGCGGCGCTGGCGGCTGCGTCGTTGCCCGGCGGCACGATGACACTCGACGCCGGGCCGGGCGGTGCCCGCTACGCGGTCGTCGGCTGGCGCAGCGGCAACACGGCTGCGTCGCCGCGTTGCGAAGCCGCGGGCGCGTCGGCGCAGCCGCCCTCGTGCGTCCGGATTCCATTTCGGGAGACTGATGCCGATGCACGCTGATCGTCGTATGCGCGCACACACCTTGCTCGAGGTGCTGATTGCGATGACCGTCGGTTTCCTCGTGCTGGCAGCGGCCGGCGCGCTCCATCATGCACAGCGCATTGCGCAACGGCGTGCGGAAGACGGATTCCGGATGCGCGATGCGGCAGGCACCGCGCTGTTGTTGATCGGCCAGCAGATCCAGATGGCGGGGTTCCGGCCGCTCGATACGGATGGTGCGTCATCGTTGCCGCCGGTGTTCGGCTGTTCGATGGCGCGTGTGCGGGGTGAGGGCGCACAGGCGCAGTGCGAGTCCGCGCGCGCTGCATCGGACGCCCTCCTGGTCCGGTATGTCGGCGATGCGGTGTCGACGTGGTCGACGGTGAGCGGCCAGGTGTCGGATTGTCTCGGGCAGGGCGTAGGCGCACCCGGCGCACGGCCGCAGGTGGAGAACCGTTTCGACGCGCATGTCAGTCCGTCGACGGGCGAGCCCGAGCTGTATTGCGAAGGTAGCGGCCGTCCGGGGACGCCGCAGCCCGTCGTGTCGGGCATCGATCAATTGCGCGTGCGCTATTTGCGTCGCGGCGGCGCGCAGTTTGTCGACGCAGACGCGATGCGTGTCGACGACTGGCGCGATGTCGTAGCCGTGCATGTCTGCGTGCGGGCACGCGGCGAGCCGATGCGCGAGCCGGCCAGCCATGTCGACTGCAACGGTCGTGTTGTCGTTGCCCGGGACGGCCGCGCAGGTTTGACGCTCGATCGCATCATCGCGTTGCGGAACGTCGCGCTCGGCTTCGACGCGGCGTTGCCAGATGCAGCGCACACGCGTGAGGTGTTGCGATGAGCGGAGCCGATCGATGCACGCGGGCAATAGCGCGATGCGTTGCAACAGGCAACGCGAATGGGTGTGTCGCCGCAAGCGGCGACGAACGAGGACAGGCTGCGTGCACCAGCGCCGTGGCCGCGAACGCGCACGAGCTACCGCGCATCCGCGTCCGATCAGCACACCGGCCCTGGCGTCGCGACGCAGGGCTCGCATTGCCGGCAGTCATTGCGGTCGGTGCGGCCATTGCAGCGCTGACAGGCACGTGGTTCGAAGCCGCGCTGACGGAAGCGCGCCGTACGCGAGCGCTGTCCGATCGGCTGATCGCATTCCACGCAGCCGATGCCGCGCTGGCGGCGTGCACCGCGCGATTGCTCGGTGGCTCGGCACCCTATGTGAGGGAGCGCGAATCGCACGTGGAGCCGGACAGCTGGCGGCGCATGCCGCCGCTCGCGTCCGCCGAAGCATTCACGCCGTTCGCTGGATGGCCGATGGCCGCAGGGCCGCCGCGGTGTTTGATCGAGGCATGGCGCGGAGCTGGGCCGCCCGGTAGCCGTGCTTATCTCGTCACCGCGCGCGGCATCGGTGCGCACCCATCGAGCGCGGTCTGGTTGCAGCACCAGGTCGCGATACGCGACGCGCGTGTCGTCGCGCTGCGCTGGCGTCGGGTCGCGACTGTGCTGCAATGAACGGTCGCTCTATCGTCTTCCGATCGACGGGATTCACGCTGGTCGAGCTGATGATCGTGCTCGCGATCGTCGCGGTGCTGGCGGGATGGGCCGTCCCGTCGTATCGCGAGCATGTCGCGCGCGTTCATCGCGCGTCGGCGGTCGCCGCGCTGTACCGCGCGGCCCAGTATCTCGAAACGCTGCAGGGTTCTCCGCCTTCGGCGTTACCGGACGCGCTCGCGTTGGCACCGCCGGACGGGCGAGCCGTGTATCGCTTGACGCTGCGGCGGCCGGATGGCGACGATTCGCCGGTGAGCTACGAACTGGAGGCCAGCCCGTTGGACACGGGTCCGATGCACGACGATACCTGCGGTACCTTCACGCTGGATTCGGCCGGAACGAAAGGCAATGCGCGGCGCGATGACGCGGACGAACCGGGCACGGCGTGCTGGGGTACGCGTTGACTCTGCAGGAACGGCGCGCAACGGCCCATGGCCGCGCGCGCGGGATGCCGGCGGTCAGTCGTCGTGCGTGTCGAGCCCGCGCTCGTCGCGGGACTGCTTCCAGATCCGGTAGACCTCCCATGCGGCGAAGCCGAGCGTGCCCCACTTCAGCGCGGGGCCCGCGCTCGCGCGCAGCAGCGAGCGAACGGGCTTCGCCAGCACGAGCGACGCGAGCGAACTCAGCATCGGATACTGGTTGACGAGATTGCCGAGGCTCGCGTTCAGGTTCTTCGCGGACTGGCTGAACTTGTTGGTGGAAAGGCCGGGGATGAACACCTTGAGCCAGCTGAAGCGCGTGACGGCGTGGCGCATCTCGCCGGCGGCTTCCGCGAGTTCGAGTCGCTCGACGTCGGATCTCAGGATCAGCAATTCCTTGCGGAGCGCGCGATGCTGCGACGCACTCCAGTTCGATCGCGACGAATGGGAGCGGGGTGAATTGCCCGTGACGTTCTGGCTCATGGCGCGTCGGCGAAGTAGGTGGATGGGGCGAGCGCGATGGCGCTCACGGCTTGCCGCGGAACAGTTCGCGGTCTTTCTCGAGTTCGGCGAGCGTCGCCTCGAAAACGGTCGGCGCATCGCGCAGGCCCGAGCGTGCCTTCAGCGCGCACGCGATGCCGCCAACGGCATACAGCGCGGTGATCGCCGCGAGCGCTTGCCAGCGATAGGTATCCCAGAACGCGATCGCGACCAGCACGGTCAGGCTGATGAGCGCCATCGTCGCGAGCATCATCGCGGCGAGCCCGAGGAACAGCACGCCCATCAGGCGCTCCTTCTCCTCGGCAAGCTCGATGCCCACCAGTTCGAGGCGCGTCTGCAGAAGTCCGATCGCGGAGCCGACGAGGCGGCGCAGCGGTCCTTGGCCGGACGGCTGCGAGGTGGTGTCTGTCGTCATGGATGAGGTGCGTGCGCGTGCAGTGAGCAGCTAGAACAAAGCCGGCCGGCGAATTCCGCAGGCTGGCTTCGACGCCCGCGAGCCGCGTGACGCGGCCCGCGGGACGAAACGGCGCAGAGCCCGTTACTTGCGGTTGATCAGCAGGCCGATCAGCACGCCGACGCCGGCGGCCACGCCGATCGACGTCCACGGGTGCTCGTGCACGTAATCGTCGGTGGCGCGTGCGGCCTTCTTGCCTTTCTCGACCACCACGACCTGGACGTCGGCTGCCTTTTCCTTGGCCTGCTTCAGGCGCGACATCGCCTTCTCGCGCAGCTCGGCCGCACGGTCGCCCGTGCTGCTCGCCGCTTGCTTGAGCAGGTCTTCGGCGTCCGAGAGAACGGTTTTGATATCCGACATCAGTTTCTCCTTGTTGATTTCCGACATTGCAACTCCCTTCATGCTGTCATGCTGCAGGTTCACATCGTAGCGAAACCCCTGCCTGCTGGCGAGCCGGGAAGACACACGGCGGCAGTGCAAGACTGCATGGTAAACGACTTGTAATCATGAACAGAGCGGCAAACGGGGTGAAAAGTTTCCCTCGCGGCCGACTGTTCCGCTCGACACCGGGTAAAAATGACAAAAAAGTATGTATATCAAACGGAATAATCGTTCGCACGGCCCATTGCTTCCCGTAAGCTGATGGACTGTCCCGCGCCGTCAGGCGCGTGGTTTCAACCAGCATCGTTCGAGGAGGGAACATCATGAGTCTGCGTCTTGGCGACATCGCACCGGATTTCGAGCAGGAATCGAGCCTGGGCACCATCAAGTTTCACGACTGGCTCGGCAACAGCTGGGGCGTCCTGTTCTCCCATCCGGCCGACTATACGCCGGTGTGCACGACGGAACTCGGGCTGACCTCGAAGCTGAAGGGCGAATTCGAGAAACGCAACGTGAAGGTGATCGCGCTGTCGGTCGACGGCGTCGAATCGCACAAGGGCTGGATCAACGACATCAACGAAACGCAGTCGACGGTCGTCGGCTTCCCGATCATCGCCGACGCGGACCGCAAGGTGTCGCAGCTGTACGACATGATCCATCCGAACGCGAACGAAACGCTGACGGTGCGCTCGCTGTTCGTGATCGACCCGAACAAGAAGGTGCGGCTCACGATCACCTATCCGGCCAGCACGGGGCGCAACTTCGACGAAGTGCTGCGCGTGATCGACTCGCTGCAGCTGACCGACAACTACAAGGTCGCGACGCCCGGTAACTGGAAGGACGGCGACGACGTCGTGATCGTGCCGTCGCTGCAGGATCCGGAAGAGCTGAAGAAGCGTTTCCCGAAGGGCTTCAACGCGGTGCGTCCGTATCTGCGCCTGACGCCGCAGCCGAACAAGTAAGCATCGGCGGCCCGCAACCGCGGTTCCGATGAACGACGGCCCGCCCGGCAGTGATGCCGGGCGGGCCGTTTGCTTGGGGAGCGCACACGCGGCACCGCTGTCGCGTGCGTCACGCCCGGATGATCAGAAGAATGCCTGGATGCCCGTCTGCGCGCGGCCGAGGATCAGCGCGTGGATGTCGTGCGTGCCCTCGTACGTGTTGACCACTTCGAGGTTCACGAGGTGGCGCGCGACGCCGAATTCGTCGGAGATGCCGTTGCCGCCGAGCATGTCGCGCGCGAGGCGGGCGATGTCGAGCGCCTTGCCGCACGAGTTGCGCTTCATGATCGACGTGATCTCGACGGCCGCGGTGCCTTCGTCCTTCATCCGGCCGAGGCGCAACACGCCTTGCAGGCCGAGCGTGATTTCGGTCTGCATGTCGGCGAGCTTTTTCTGGATCAGCTGGTTCGCGGCGAGCGGCCGGCCGAACTGCTGGCGGTCGAGCACGTACTGGCGCGCGGTGTGCCAGCAGGACTCGGCGGCGCCGAGCGCACCCCACGCGATCCCGTAGCGTGCCGAGTTCAGGCACGTGAACGGGCCGCGCAGGCCGCTCACGTTCGGCATCAGGTTCTCCTCGGGCACGAACACCTCGTCGAGGACGATCTCGCCCGTGATCGACGCGCGCAGCCCGACCTTGCCGTGGATCGCGGGCGCCGACAGGCCCTTCCAGCCCTTCTCGAGGATGAAGCCGCGGATCGCGTCCTTGCCGTTCTCCTCGAGCTTGGCCCACACGACGAACACGTCCGCGATCGGCGAGTTCGTGATCCACATCTTCGCGCCGGACAGCGCGTAGCCGCCGGGCACCTTCTTCGCGCGGGTGACCATGCTGCCCGGATCGGAGCCGTGGTTCGGCTCGGTCAGGCCGAAGCAGCCGATCCATTCGCCGGTCGCGAGCTTCGGCAGGTACTTCTGCTTCTGCGCGTCGGAGCCGAATTCGTGGATCGGCACCATCACAAGCGACGACTGCACGGACATCATCGACCGGTAGCCCGAGTCAACGCGCTCGACTTCGCGCGCGATCAGTCCGTAGCTCACGTAATTGAGGCCGGGGCCGCCGTATTCCTCGGGAATCGTCGGGCCGAGCAGGCCGATTTCGCCCATCTCGCGGAAGATGGCGGCGTCGGTGCGCTCGTGGCGGAACGCTTCGGTGACGCGCGGCGCGAGCTTGTCCTGTGCGTACGCCTGCGCCGCGTCGCGGATCATCCGCTCTTCTTCGGTCAACTGCTGGTCGAGCAGCAGCGGATCGTCCCAGTGAAAAGTTGCAGCGGTCATCGTTTCATCTCCTGTTGGTCCGGTCTTCCAGCCGGGCCCCATGCCCAAAGTTCGCTTGACTGTAGTTCCGCTGTGCGGAACAATGTTTTGCAAATCGAACCCAGTGTAGCACCAGATGACACTTTCAACCATCGACGAAACCACGATCGACGAGCGCAAGTTCGTCGTCGCGCTCGCACGCGGGCTCGACCTGCTGCGCGCATTCCGGCCCGGCGAGACGATGCTCGGCAACCGCGACTTCGCGGAGCGCACGGGATTGCCGAAAGCGACCGTGAACCGGCTCGCCTACACGCTGACCGTGCTCGGTTACCTGCGCTACGACGAGACGCTCGGAAAGTATGCGCTCGACGCCGGCGTGCTGTCGCTCGGCTACGCGCTGCTGGCGGGTTCGGGGACGATCGACCTCGCACGCCCGCACATGCAGGCGCTCGCGCGCGAGATCGGCGCGGCCGTGTCGCTCGGCTGCCGCGACGGGCTCGACATGATCTATCTGGAGACGATCCGCAGCGAGACGGCGCTGACGCTCGGGCTTGCGCCCGGTTCGCGGCTGTCGATGCTGACGAGTTCGATGGGGCGTGCGTACCTGGCCGTGCAGCCGGAGGACGTGCGCCGCGCGCTGTACGCGGAACTGCACCGCGCGGCCGGCGGCGCGGCCGATGCCGATGCGCTCGTCGCGGCCGCGCAGCACGCGGTGGCCGAGTTCTCGGCGGGCGGGTGCTGTTATTCGTTCCGCGCGTGGCACATGGACGTGAACGCGGCGGCCGTTCCGTTTCGCGAGCCGCGCGAGGGGCGCTGGCTGATCCTGAGCTGCAGCGGCCCCGCGTCGTCGATGGGCGAGGACGTGTTCCGCACGCAGGTCGGGCCGAAGCTGAAGGCGCTCGCGCAGCGGCTCGGGCCGACGGCCTGAGCAACGCGGCGCGCGGCGATCGCCGTCGCTCCGCAAGCGCGCCTTCCGCGTCGTGCGTGAGGGCGGGCGACGGCGCTGCCACTTGTACTGTGGCCGGAGCGCGCTCATCATCGTTCGCCTGCTTCCCGACGACGAGGTGTGCGATGCCCGACCCGGAACCGATGGAAGGCGGATGCGCGTGCGGGGCGATCCGCTACCGTATCGCCGACGTGCCGACCGATGCCGGTTTCTGCCATTGCCGGCTCTGCCAGCGCACGACCGGTGCGGCGGTCGTCGCATCGGCATCGGTGCCGATCGGCGCGTTCGAATACCTGCAAGGCGAACCGACCGTCTACGTGTCGAGCGCGTGGGGCGAGCGACGCTTCTGCGGCCGGTGCGGCGCGCAACTCGAATACCGGCTCGCCGAGGCGCCGCAGACGGTCGAGATCAATTACGCGACGCTCGACGAGCCGGCGCGGCTGCGTCCGGCCTGGCACGTCTGGTATCGGGACCGTTTCCCGGGCATCGAGATCGACGACGCGTTGCCCAAGTACGACGATGATGGCGTGCCGTGAGCGGTAACCGTCGACACGGGCGGACAGGCGCGAGTCGACGGCGCGTGCCTGACGGCCTGTTTCTCCCCCGGCCCGCGCGCCACGCGACATCCGGGCCCGGCATCCCGCGCGCCGCTGCCCGCACGCGCGGTCCCCGCCTGCCGATCAGGCCGTCACGACCTTGGCGAACACCGGCCCCTGCATGAACCGCACGTCGTACTGGCGCAGCAGCTCGCACTGCGTCTCGTCGACGACGCCGTCGAAGATCAGCGGAATCCGCACGCGCTGCGCATAGGCGACGAGCGCCTTGACCATCCCGTCGCGCAATGCGATGCCCGCATCCATCTTGATGAAGTCGGGCCGCGCCATGTCCGATTCGACCGCGAGGATACGACCCGGATCGGGCAGCTTGTCCGCGACCTTGAAGCCGTGATGCTGGTAGCTGCGCGTCAGGTAGCCGAGGAAGGTCTTGTGCGCGACCGCGACCGCCGGCAGCTCGATCACGATCCGCTCCGGCGGCAGCCCGAAGCGCTGCAGCACCGACGAGAAGTGCTTGCCGTGGTCGTACTTCACGCTCTTCAGCAGCCGTTCGTGCACGCGCAGGAACAGCAGCCCGTGGCGCTGCGCGCCGAAAAAGTTGATTGCATGCAGCGCGCGCGACAGGCGGTCGATCGCGACCAGCGTCTGGTCGTCGACGGCCGAGTCGACCGGATCGTGCGCCGCCCCCGTGACGACGGTGACCGCCTGGAAGCCGAGCTCGTCGCCGTAGCGCTCGATCGCGTCGGCGAACGACGTCGATTGCGGCGCGCCGGGCATCGTCACGTCGTAGATCGGTTCGTACGCGCTGGCGAGCGTGCGCTCGGGCAGATTCGCGCACGCGGTGCCGCCTTCGGCCAGCGCGAGGTGTTCCCGCAGATACGGCAGTTGCCCGGCACGGGCGACCAGCTCGGGGATGGTGGGCGGAATCATCGGCGTGAAAAGGAAAAATGGCGGCCGAAAGGGCCGCCTCGTCTCTTGATATTAGCAGCGCGCGCCGCGCTCGGCTCGCCGTTTCATTCATATGGTTATCCCATCCCGGAGGCAGCGCCTAGGGTTTACGTTGATTTCACTATTCGTAATTGGTTTTACTATTCGTAAATTCAGAATTTGTCGCCGATCAAGAAATGCGGCATGCGGGCGCCGCGGGACGGCGCCGTTCGCGAATCAACAGGAAGCAAGGAGCGAGACGTGGCGGATGACAGCACAGGCGGGCGGGCACGCCGGCAGGAGACGAAAGGAACGACGGGCGCGCCGGTGCGCGCACGGCAGGGTTGACGAGCGGATGGCGACCATGAGCATCGATTACCAGACGCTGAAGTTCGAGTACCGCGCACGCGCCCATGACGCGGCCGTCCATCCGGTGATCGTCGTCGGCGCCGGCCCGGTGGGCCTCGCGGCCGCGATCGACCTCGCGCAGCAAGGCGTGCCCGTCGTGCTGCTCGATGACGACGACACGCTGTCGACCGGCTCGCGCGCGATCTGCTTCGCGAAGCGCACGCTCGAGATCTTCGACCGGCTCGGCTGCGGCGAGCGCTTCGTCGACAAGGGCGTGAGCTGGCACGTCGGCAAGGTGTTCCTGCAGGACGAGCAGCTGTATGCGTTCGACCTGCTGCCCGAGGAAGGGCATGCGCGCCCCGCGTTCATCAACCTGCAGCAGTACTACGTCGAAGGCTATCTGGCCGACCGCGCGTTCGAGCTGCCGAACATCGACATCCGCTGGAAGCACAAGGTGACGGGCATCGAGCAGTCGGCCGAACACGCGGTGCTGACGATCGAGACGCCGGACGGCGTCGCGACGCTGCGCGCGCGGTACGTGATCGCGGCCGACGGCTCGCGCAGCCCGATGCGCACGATGATGGGGCTCGAAAGCCGCGGCCGCACGTTCAAGGACCGCTTCCTGATCGCCGACGTGAAGATGAAGGCGGAGTTTCCGACCGAGCGCTGGTTCTGGTTCGATCCGCCGTTCCACCCGAACCAGTCGGTGCTGCTGCATCGCCAGCCGGACAACGTGTGGCGCATCGACTTCCAGCTCGGCTGGGACGCCGACCCCGTCGCCGAGAAGCAGCCGGAGCGGGTGATCCCGCGCGTGCGCGCGCTGCTCGGGCCGGATGCCGAGTTCGAACTCGAATGGGTGAGCGTCTATACGTTCCGCTGCCAGCGGATGGACACGTTTCGCCACGGGCGCGTGCTGTTCGCGGGCGATTCCGCGCACGGCGTGTCGCCGTTCGGCGCGCGCGGCGCGAACAGCGGCGTGCAGGACGCGGACAACCTCGCGTGGAAGCTGAAGCTCGTGCTCGACGGCCGCTCGGCCGACAGCCTGCTCGATACGTATGCGAGCGAACGCGAATTCGCGGCCGACGAGAACATCCGCAACTCGACGCGTTCGACCGACTTCATCACGCCGAAGAGCGCGGTGTCGCGCGTGTTCCGCGACGCGACGCTGAAGCTGGCGCGCGACTGCGAGTTCGCGCGCAAGCTCGTGAACAGCGGCCGCCTGTCCGTGCCGGCGGTGCTCGCCGATTCCCCGCTGAATACGCCTGATCGCGGCGGCGACGCGTTCGCGTGCGCGATGCGGCCGGGCGCGGCGGCAGCCGATGCGCCGGTGCGCGTGCAGGGCGCGCCGGGCTGGCTGCTGCAGCGACTGCGCGATGGCTTCACCGGCGTGCTGTTCGGGTTGCCGGGCGATGCGCCCGCGCTCGCGAAGGCCGTCGACGGCCTCGCGCTGCCGGTGCGGCCCGTGCTCGTCGTGCCGGCCGGTCATGCGCGGCCGGCGGCCGGCGTCGACGTCGTGGAGGACGTCGACGGGCTCGCCGCGCAACGCTACGACGCGCAGCCGGGCACCTTCTACCTGCTGCGTCCCGATCAGCACGTCTGCGCGCGCACGCGCACGCTCGACCGTCAGGCGATTGCCGACGCGCTGGCGCGCGCGACCTGCGCACGCTGAATACGATAAAGACACCGGAGACCCGTCATGCCTTCACTCGACACCCGCCCGCGCCTGACCGACCCCGACGCGTTCTATGAAGCGCTGATCGACATGCATCGCGACTTGTCCGACAGCGACAGCCAGCTCGTCAACGCGAAGCTGATCCTGCTGCTCGCGAACCAGATCGGCGATGCCGACGTGTTGCGCGAAGCGATGGCGCTCGCGCGCCAGGGCGTGACGCCGCCCGTGCACCCGGCCGCCGAGGTGGCGCAATGAGCGCGGCGCCGGCCGACGCACGCGTGCTCGAAGTCGAGCGCGTGATCGACGAGACCCATCGCCCGGGCTTTCACTGGATGCTGCTCGCGTTGTGCGGGCTGTGCCTCGTGATCGACGGTTTCGATGCGCAGGCGATGGGCTACGTGGCGCCGAGCGTGATCGCCGAATGGGGCGTGCCGAAGCAGGCGCTCGGCCCGGTGTTCAGCGCGAGCCTGTTCGGGATGCTGCTCGGCGCGCTCGGGCTGTCGGTGCTGGCCGACCGGATCGGGCGCCGCCCGGTGCTGATCGGCTCGACGCTGTTCTTCGCGGTGACGATGCTCGCGACGCCGTTCGCGGGTTCGATCCCGGTGCTGATGGCGCTGCGCTTCGTGACCGGGCTCGGCCTCGGCTGCATCATGCCGAACGCAATGGCGCTGGTCGGCGAGTTCAGCCCGGCCGCGCATCGCGTGAAGCGGATGATGATCGTGTCGTGCGGCTTCACGCTCGGTGCGGCGCTCGGCGGCTTCATCAGCGCCGCGCTGATTCCGGCGTTCGGCTGGCGTTCGGTGTTCTTCGTCGGCGGCGCGGTGCCGCTCGTGCTGACGATCGCGATGCTCGCGCGGCTGCCCGAGTCGCTGCAGTTCCTGGTGCTGAAAGGGCGCGTCGCGCAGGCGCGCGGCTGGCTCGCCCGATTCGCGCCGCAGGCTGGTATCGACGCGAACACGCGGCTCGTCGTGCGCGAGCGCGCGGCGAGCGGCGCACCGGTCGCCGAACTGTTCAGCCACGGCCGCCTGCCGGTCACGCTGCTGCTGTGGGCGATCAGCTTCATGAACCTGATCGATCTGTATTTCCTGTCGAACTGGCTGCCGACCGTGATGCGCGACGCCGGTTATTCGCCGGGCACCGCGGTGATCGTCGGCACGGTGCTGCAGACAGGCGGCGTGATCGGCACGCTGTCGCTCGGCTGGTTCATCGAACGTCACGGCTTCGTGCGCGTGCTGTTCGTGTGCTTCGCCTGCGCGGCCGTGTCGGTGGGGCTGATCGGCTCGGTCGCGCACGCGCTGCCGTGGCTGCTGGTCGTCGTGTTCGCGGGCGGGTTCTGCGTGGTCGGCGGGCAGCCGGCCGTGAACGCGCTCGCGGGCCAGTATTACCCGACGTCGCTGCGCTCGACGGGCATCGGCTGGAGCCTCGGCATCGGCCGGATCGGCTCGGTGCTCGGGCCGCTCGTCGGCGGACAACTGATTGCGCTCAACTGGTCGAATGGCGCGCTGTTCCACGCGGCCGCGGTGCCCGTGCTGTGCTCGGCGCTGTTCGTCCTCGGGCTCGCGGGCGTAACGCGGCGCAACGGCGTACAGGCGCCGACCGCCGCCACGAATTGAGGGAGAAAGGAAACGATGACGCTTGACCTGTCGAAACCGGCGAACGCCGGCTACCTGAGCGGTTTCGGGAACGAATTCGCCACCGAGGCACTGCCCGGCGCGTTGCCGCACGGCCGCAACTCGCCGCAGCGCGCGCCGTACGGGCTGTATGCGGAGCAACTGTCGGGCACCGCGTTTACCGCGCCGCGCGGCCACAACCGCCGTTCGTGGCTGTACCGCATCCGCCCGGCGGCCGTGCACCGGCCGTTCGAGCCGTACGCGGGCCCGCAGCGGCTCGTGGCGGAATTCGGCGATTCGGCCGACGTGCCGCCGACGCCGCCGAACCAGTTGCGCTGGGATCCGCTGCCGATGCCGGTCGAGCCGACCGATTTCGTCGACGGGCTCGTGACGATGGCCGGCAACGGCTCGGCCGCCGCGATGAACGGTTGCGCGATCCACCTGTACGCGGCGAACCGCTCGATGCGGGACCGCTTCTTCTACAGCGCGGACGGCGAGCTGCTGATCGTGCCGCAGCAGGGGCGGCTGCATATCGCGACCGAATTCGGCCGGGTCGACGTCGAGCCGTTCGAGATCGCGGTGATCCCGCGCGGCGTGCGTTTTTCCGTCGCGCTGCCGGACGGCGACGCGCGCGGCTATATCTGCGAGAACTTCGGCGCGCAACTGCGCCTGCCGGATCTCGGCCCGATCGGCTCGAACGGGCTCGCGAACCCGCGCGACTTCCTGACGCCGCAAGCCGCGTACGAAGACCGCGAAGGGGGGTTCGAACTGATCGCGAAGCTGAACGGCCGCCTGTGGCGCGCGGACATCGGCCATTCGCCGCTCGACGTCGTCGCGTGGCACGGCAATTACGCGCCGTACAAGTACGATCTGCGCCTGTTCAACACGATCGGCTCGATCAGCTTCGACCATCCCGATCCGTCGATCTTCCTCGTGCTGCAGGCGCAAAGCGACACGCCGGGCGTCGACACGATCGACTTCGTGATCTTCCCGCCGCGCTGGCTCGCGGCCGAGGATACGTTCCGCCCGCCCTGGTTCCACCGCAACGTCGCGAGCGAGTTCATGGGACTCGTGCACGGCGCGTACGACGCGAAGGCCGAAGGCTTCGTGCCGGGCGGCGCGAGCCTGCACAACTGCATGTCGGGCCACGGGCCCGACGCGGACACGTTCGAGAAGGCGTCCGCGAGCGACACGACGAAACCGCACAAGGTCGACGCGACGATGGCGTTCATGTTCGAAACCCGCACGCTGATCCGGCCGACGCGTTACGCGCTCGACACCGCGCAACTGCAGGCCGACTACTTCGAATGCTGGCAAGGCATCAAGAAACACTTCAATCCGGAGCAACGATGAGCGACACCCAAGACTGGCGCGCGACGCTCGACCCGGCTCGCAAGAGCTGGCTCGACACCGCGAACGATCCCGCCTGCGATTTCCCGATCCAGAACCTGCCGTTCGGGATCTTCAGCGATGCGCAGCAGCCGGCGCGTCGCGCGGGCGTGGCGCTCGGCGACCAGATCGTCGATCTCGCGGCGCTCGCGCGCGCGGGCCTCGTGACGCTGCCGGCCGGCGCCGACGCGTTCGCCGCGCCGACGCTCAATGCGTTCATCGCGCTCGGCCGCGACGCCTGGCGCGGCGTGCGCGTGCAGCTGTCGGGCCTGTTCTCGCGCGACAACGCGACGCTGCGAGACGATGCGGCGCTGCGCGCGCAGGTGCTCGTCGCGCAGCGCGACGCGACGCTGCATCTGCCGGTCGAGATTCCCGGCTACACCGATTTCTATTCGTCGAAGGAGCATGCGACCAACGTCGGCTCGATGTTCCGCGATCCGAAGAATGCATTGCTGCCGAACTGGTCGGAGATGCCGATCGGCTACAACGGCCGTGCGTCGTCGGTGGTCGTGAGCGGCACGCCGGTGCGGCGGCCGAACGGGCAACTGAAGCTGCCCGACCAGGAACGCCCGGTGTTCGGTGCCTGCCGCAAACTCGACATCGAGCTGGAGACGGGCTTCATCGTCGGCCAGGGCAACGCGCTCGGCGAGCCGATCGCGTGCGAGGATGCGGAAGCGCATATCTTCGGGATGGTGCTGCTGAACGACTGGAGCGCGCGCGACATCCAGCAGTGGGAATACGTGCCGCTCGGCCCGTTCAACTCGAAGGGGTTCGCGACGACGATCTCGCCGTGGATCGTCACGCTCGACGCGCTCGAACCGTTCCGCACCGCGCAACCCGAACAGTCGCCGCAGCCGCTCGCGTATCTGCGGCACGCGGGCCGGCATGCGTTCGACATCGCGCTCGAAGTGACGCTGCGTGCCGAAGGCGCGGCCGACGCGACGTCGATCTGCCGCACCAACTTCAAGCACATGTACTGGACGATGGCGCAGCAGCTCGCGCATCACACGGTCGCGGGCTGCAACACGCGCGTGGGCGACCTGATGGGCTCGGGCACGATCAGCGGGCCGACCAAGGATTCGTTCGGCAGCCTGCTCGAACTGACGTGGAACGGCAAGGAGCCGGTCGCGCTGAACGGCGGCGGCAGCCGGACGTACCTCGAGGACGGCGACGAGCTCACGCTCGCCGGCTGGTGCCAGGGCGACGGTTATCGCGTCGGCTTCGGCACGTGCGTCGGGAAGATCCTGCCGGCGCGCCACGCATAACGCGTCGCACGGCAAGACCGAACGGCCCGCATCGTGCGGGCCGTTGTCGTTTCGTCGATACGGATCAGACCGCGCGTTGCAACGCGGCGCGGCGTTCCCACAGCGCGGCCGCGACGAACGCCGCGACGCAGGCGAGCAGCACGCCGACCAGCGCATGGCTGCCCAGTTGCTCCATCAGCGCGCCGGCCACCAGCGGGCCGCCGAAGCTCGCGGCGCTCCACGATGCCGACACGAGCGAGCTCGCGGTGACGAGCGCCGCGCCGCGGAAGCGTTCGCCGCACGCGACGAGCGACAGCGTATAGATGCTGCCGGCCGCCGCGCCGAGCATGAACAGCAGCGGCCAGCACAGCCACGGATTCGCGATGACGAACGGCAGCAGCGGCAGGCCGGCCAGCACGATCCAGCCGGCGCCGAGGTGCACGCGTTCGCGGCCGAGCCTGTCCGCGAGCCAGCCGATCGGGAACTGCATCGCGGTATCGCCGAACAGCATGATCGACGCGAGCAGCACGGCGGTCGCGCTCGCGACGCCGTGATCCATCGCATAGAGCGGCAGCAGCGACAGCGCGAGCGTGTCGAACAGCGCGAAGAAGCCGGTGCCGATGATCAGTGCGGGCATGCGCGGCAGCACGTCGAGCCAGCGGCCGTGCGCTGCGTGATGCGCGTCGTCGCCGGCGAGCGGTGCGCGCCGGATCGTCGCGAGCGTGGGCAGCGCGAGCAGGAACAGCGCGCCGCACAGCGCGAAGCGGATGCGCGTCGCGCCGGCGATCTGGCTCACGAGCACGGGGCCCGCCATCTGGAACAGCGTGAAATTGGTGGCGTAGATCGCGACGACGCGGCCGCGCGTCGCATCGTCGGCGAGCTGGTTGACCCACGCTTCGCCGATCGTGAACAGCAGCATCAGCGCGGCGCCGCACAGCACGCGCAGCGCGCCCCACACGATCAGGTTCGACGTGAACTGCATCAGCGCGGTGGCGGCCGCGAGCAGCACGACCGACACGACGATCGCGCGCCGCGAGCCGATATGCCGCGCGAGCGCGGTGACGAACGGGACGATCGCGAGGCCGCCGAGCGCCTGCGCGGCCGTCAGCATGCCGACGACGTTGGTGCCGTGCCCGGCTTCGGTCAGTGCGAGTGCGGTGAGCGGCAGCGTGGCGCCGGTGCCGAGGCCGACGACCGCGACGCTCAGGATCAGCGCGAGGAAATCGCGATTGAGAATGGCTTTCATCGGCCGGGATGCTACACCGCGGTCCTTGAAAGGTCCATGAAGGCCATCAGGATCGAATGGGGTTGTGTCCGCAACGATTGCGGCAGGGTTGCGTTATACGTAGTGGGTCGGCACCGCCACGGGGCGGCGTTCGAGCGATGCCGACCACAGCGTGAGCGCGAGCGCCGCGACGGCCATCGCGACCCCGACCCACGGCAGGTTCACGAGCGAGACGCCGGAGCCGATCGCCATCCCGCCGAGCCATGCGCCGGTCGCGTTGCCGAGGTTGAACGCCCCCTGGTTCAACGTCGACGCGAGATTCGGCGCATCGCTCGCGCGATCGACGATCATGATCTGCAGCGGCGGCACGATCGCGAACGCGAGGATGCCCCACACGAAGATCGTCGCGAGCGCGGCGAACGGCACGTGCATCGTGCCCGCGAACAGCGAGAGGACGATGCCGATCAGCGCGAGCGTCGCGATCAGCGACGGCATCCGGCGCCAGTCGGCGAGCTTGCCGCCGAGCGTGCCGCCGACCGTCAGGCCGAGACCGAACAGCAGCAGCACATAGGTGACCTGATGCGGCGAGAAGCCCGTCACGTCCTCGAGGATCGGCGTGATGTACGTGAACACGCTGAACAGGCTCGCGGATGCGAGCACGCTGATGCCGAGCACCATCAGCACCTGCGGGTGCTTCAGCACGCTGAATTCGCGCGTGATGCTGGTGTCGGGCATCGCGAGGTGCTTCGGCAGGCCCACCGCGAGCGCGGCGGCCGCGACGATGCCGATGCCGGTGACGGCCCAGAACGTCGCGCGCCAGCCGAATGCCTGGCCGAGCGCGGTGCCGAGCGGCACGCCGAGCACGTTCGCGAGCGTGAGGCCGGTGAACATCAGCGCGATCGCCTGCGCGCGGCGGTTCGGCGCGACGAGGCTGCTCGCGACGACCGAGCCGATCCCGAAGAACGCGCCGTGGCAGAACGCGGTGACGACCCGCGCGGCCATCAGCACCGCATAGCCCGGCGCGATCGCGCAGAACAGGTTGCCGGCGATGAACAGCCCGATCAGGCCCATCAGCGCGCGCTTGCGCGGCATCTTCGCGGTGACGACCGCGAGGATCGGCGCGCCGATCGTCACGCCGAGCGCGTAGCCCGACACGAGCATCCCGGCGGCCGGAATCGACACACCGAGATCGCGCGCGACATTGGGCAGCAGCCCCATGATCACGAATTCGGTGGTACCGATTCCAAAGGCGGCGACGGCAAGGGCGAAAAGAGGCAAGGGCATCGCGGTAGGCTCGGGAAAAGCCGCCGCTCATGCCGGGCGCGGGATGCGCGGGACGGGCGGACGGTAAGACGGTCGACAGCCGCGATTCTACTTCAGTGAAAACCCCTACGCTCGGGGCCAAAACGGTTGTTGCCGGCGTGCGACGGGGCGCGATGCCGAAAGCTCACAGTGTGGGATCGGACGGCGATTTTCCGCGTCGGGCCGTATCGGGGCCAGAGCGGAGGAAATTGCGAGGCGCCGCCGTCACGCGATGCGTTCGGGTGCGCCGTCGGGAAGGGCATCGGACGCGTTCGTCACGTCGGCATCCGAATCCGCATTCACGGGAGACGAGGCTGCGCGGGCGCCGTCGATGGCAGCCGGGTCGTCCCAGCCGTTCTCGAACAGGCATGCCTCGATCGGCATTCGCGCGGCCCAGCGCTCCTGTTCGAGCATCGGTTTCGCGTAGAACGCGTCGACGTGCCCGATGCACAGCACGGCGATCGGCTTCGCGCCGTCGGGCATGCGCAGCAGCATGCGCAGCGCATCGACGTCGAACAGCGATACCCAGCCCATCCCGAGCCCTTCCGCGCGTGCCGCGAGCCACATGTTCTGGATCGCGCATGCGGCGGATGCCAGATCCATCTCCGGCAGCGTGCGGCGGCCGAACACGTGGCGCTCGCGGCCGTCGGCGAGCGCCACGACCAGCAGCTCGCCGCATTCGCGCACGCCCTCGACCTTCAGCCGCATGAATGCGTCCTGGCGTTCGCCGAGCGCATCGGCGGTCGCGCGCCGCTCGGCCTCGACCAGCGCGTGGATCGCGGTGCGCAGCGCGGGATCGGTGATGCGGATGAAGCGCCAGGGCTGCATGAAGCCGACGCTCGGCGCATGATGCGCCGCGCGCAGCAAGCGCGCGAGCACGGCTGGATCGACGGGCGCCGGCGTGAAGTGGCGCATGTCGCGCCGTTCGAAAATGGCGCGGTAGACCGCGGCGATGTCGGAGTCGTCGAAACGCATGAGCGGCAGGAGCAGGGAAGGACGTCGGCGCAACGATAGCAGACCGCGCACGTGCCGCGTTACGTCAGTCGAAACAAAAGGCGGGATTGTTGAGGGAATGCGTGCGATGCGTCAGCGATTCGCGCTCACGACGTTCGCGGGCGTGCCCGCGTGCCACGCCTCGATGTTCAGCAGCGTCGTATGCGCGATCTCGGCCAGCGCCTCGCGCGTGAAAAACGCCTGGTGCGACGTGACGATCACGTTCGGGAACGTCAGCAGGCGCGCGAGCACGTCGTCCTGCAGCGGCAGGTCGGAGTGATCCTCGAAGAACAGCCCGCTTTCCTCTTCGTACACGTCGAGCCCGAGGTGGCCGAGCTGGCCGCTCTTGAGCGCGTCGACGAGCGCCTGTGCATCGACGAGGCCGCCGCGGCCGGTGTTGATCAGCATCGCGCCGTGCTTCATGCGCGCGAGCGTCTGCCCGTTGATCAGATGGTGCGTCGACGGCAGCAGCGGGCAGTGCAGGCTGACGATATCGGCGTGGCGCAGCAGCTCGTCGAGCTCGACGTAGCGCGCGCCGAACGCGATCAGCTCGTCGTTGTACGGCGGCACGGAGTGCGCGAGCACGTGCATTCCGAAGCCCATCATGATCTTCGCGAACACGCTGCCGATGATGCCGGTGCCGATCACGCCGACGGTCTTGCCGTGGAGGTCGAAGCCGAGCAGGCCGTTCAGCGAGAAGTCGCCCTCGCGGGTGCGCGCGACCGCGCGCGGCAGCCGGCGATTGAGCGCGAGGATCAGCGCGACCGCGTGCTCGGCAACCGCATGCGGCGAATACGCGGGCACGCGCACGACCGTGATGCCGAGCCGTGCGGCGGCCGCGAGGTCGACATGATTGAAACCGGCCGAGCGCAGCGCGATCAGCCGCGTGCCGCCGTCGGCGAGCCGTTCGAGCACGGCCGCGTCGACGGTGTCGTTGACGAACGGGCACACGACTTCATAGCCGTGCGCGAGGATCGCGGTTTCCGCATCGAGGTGCGACGGCTGGAAATGCAGCCGATAGCCGAACTGCCGGTTGGCGGCGGTAAACGAATCGTCGTCGTACTGCCGGCTGCTGAACAGGATCACGCGCACGCTGCACCTCCGATGGCTGACGCGCGCAGTTTACTGCAGCCCCGTGACGATGTCGGGCCGCTCGGGCCCGCGCGGCGGCCGCAGGAAGCCGTAGTCGGTCCGGTCGCGGGGCGTCGGTGCGCTGAAGTGGTCGAGCGCGTGCTCGACGAAGCTGCGCGTGCGGGCCGGCACGTACTGGCGGTTCGGGTAGACGAGCGACAGTTGCGTGTCGGGATCGTCGATCCGGTAGCCGGCCAGCAGGCGCACGAGGGTGCCGCTGTTGAGCGCGTCGGCGACGCACGGCTCGGGCAGCACCGCGATGCCCGCGCCGGCCACGGCGGCGGCCTGCACCAGCGCGAGCTGGTTGACCGTGCATGCCGGGCGCACCGTGACCGAATGCGCGACGCCGTCGTGGCCGACCAGTTGCCACGATGGCGCATGCTGGTGCGGCGCGAGCGTGACCCAGTCGTGGCCTGGCAGGTCGTCGGGCGCGCGCGGCTCGCCGCGCCGGTCGAGATAGGCCGGCGCCGCGCATGCGACGAACGGGTTCGGCGCGAGCGCATGGCCGATCAGCGACGGATTGCCGTCGAACCGGTTGCCCGTGACGATGCCGACGTCGTACCCCGAATCGAGCACGTCGAGCGGCCCCTCGGCGACGGTCAGCTGTACGCGCAGCTCGGGGTAGCGGAGCCGGAAGCTGCTGACGAGCGGCGTCAGCGCCAGCGGCGACAGCAGCCCCGACGCCACGACGCGCAGCGTGCCGGCCGGCTCGCGCACGGCATGCGTGACGGACGACTCGAGGTGGTCGAATTCCTCGAGCAGCGCGCGGCAGCCGTCGAGGTAGCGCACGCCGGCCTCGGTGAGCGACAGGTTGCGCGTGGTGCGGTGGATCAGCCGTGTGTTCAGATGGCCCTCGAGCATCGCGATCGAACGCGTGACGAGTGCATTGGACACGCCGAGATGGTGCGCCGCGCGCCGGAAGCTTTGCTGCTCGGCGACGCAGACGAATACACGCATGGTCTGAATCTGGTTCATGGCTTGCGTATTTCTGGCCCGGTTGATTGATTATGGTTGTGATTTTTCGCCATGCGACCTCGAAAGCCCATCGCACGACCCCAGTTCTCCCTCGTATCGAAAAATCGTTTTTTTCGATTCCGCAGACGATTGTTCAATACTGAACCTATATTCGTCAACCTGAGAAAATGGGCGGGTTGCGGAAAATCGAAATCACGGGTAACGGTTAAACGTTGCAATGCAGCATTTGCGTACCGCGCAAAACTGACGCGGTATTGGAATATGCGCCAAGGTGGCGAATATTATCTATGTTAATCAATGGCTTGTCGGGTGATAAGGTGGCCTGGTTTCGTTAATTTGCGGAGTCGTTCCCCAATACATGCTGCGGTAATGGATGTTTTTCGGGTGGGGGCGATATTGCATGCCGCATTCCGGGCGGCGGTTTTTATCGGGCAGCCGGTCTATTTCGACTGACGCGAAAGTCGTCGCATGCCACCGGTATCGGCGAATCGCGACGTTATTGGCGAAGAAAATCACGCGAGGCGGAAGCCGAATGGAACCGTTTCACGACCGGCCCGCCATCCCTTTTCAATCGGGATGGCCATCGCGCGACACGCACGCGGCCGGCTGGCCCGGTCCGGCGACCGGGCCACCGTCGCGCTGTCCGGCCGCGCGTGCCTCTTGCGCGAGGCCGCGGAACGCGGAATGATCGATCAGTTCGCCATGCCGTGCGGCGAGCGTCCGAGCATGTCCTTTCCTCACCTCTTGCCAGCCATGTCCATCGATTACTCGCCGATTCCCTGTCCCGTCGTCGTGCCGCTCGACGCGATCCTGCCCGAAGAACCGCTGCTGATGATGGGGGCCGGCCCGGTTCCGATCCCGGCCGCCGTCGCGAAGGCGAACACGATCGTGATCAACCACCTCGGCGCGACGATGGCGAAGATCATCGAGCAGGTGAAGGAGATGGCGCGCTACGTGTTCCAGACCCGCACGAAGTGGGTGCTCGGCGTCGCGGGCCCCGGTTCGGCGGCGATGGAGATGGCGATCTCGAACCTCGCGTGGCGCGGCACGCGCGTGCTGTCGATCCGCAACGGCTTCTTCAGCGCGCGGATGGCCGAGATGGCCACGCGCGTCGGCGCCGACGTCGCGACGCTCGAGGTGGCCGACCGCGCGGTCGCGAGCCTCGACGAGATCGCGGATGCGATCGCGCGCGAGCGGCCCGAGATCGTCACGATCGTGCAGGGCGAGACGTCGAACACGGTATGGAACCGCGACCTGCGCGAAATCGCGGCGCTCGCGAAGGCGGCCGGCGCGCTGGTCGTCGTCGACGCGGTGTGCACGTTGTCGACGATGCCGCTCGAGATGGACGCGTGGGGTATCGACGCGGTGATCACCGGCGGCCAGAAGGGGCTGTCGTCGATCCCGGGCGTGTCGCTGATCGCCTTCTCCGACGCCGCGTGGGAGCGCATGAAGCATCGCCCCGAGCCGAACGCGCACTGGTGCCTCGACATGGCGCTCGCGGAGAACTTCTGGCACAACGCCGGCTATCACTACACGGCGCCCGTGTCCGGCGTGCTGGCGCTGCACGAGGCGCTGCGGCTCGTCTGCGGGGAGACGCTCGAAAGCCGCTTTGCACGCCATCTGCGCTGCTCGCTCGCGCTGCAGGCGGGGGTCGAGTCGATGGGGCTCAGGCTCTACGCGCCGAAGGACTGCCGGCTCAATTCGGTGGTCGGGATCGAGACGCCGGAAGGGCTGACGCCCGGCATGGTCTGCGGCCATATCTCGAAGCAGTATCAGGTCGAGATCTCGGGCTCGTTCGGGTTGCCGATCGTACGGATCGGGCAGATGGGCGAGCAATGCCGCGAACACAACCTGTTCCGCACGCTGCATGCGTTCGGCCGCACGATGGTCGACCTGAAGGTGCCGGTCGACCTGCCGGCCGGTGTCGCGGCGCTCGAGCAGGAACTGTCCCGGCGCGGCGCGTAAGCGGGAAAGCGTGAAAACGGGCCGCGCTCAGCGGCCCTGCATCGCGCGCCGGTACGTATTCGGCGTCGTGCCGTGCGCGTCGCGAAAGCGGTGGCTGAAGTGGCCGGCGTTCGCGTAGCCGCAGTCGGCCGCGACCTGCGCGAGCGGCAATGCCGTCGTGCGCAGCAGCTCGCGCGCCCGTGCGAGGCGCTGCTCGGCCACCCACGCGTGCGGCGCGCGGCCGAACGACAGCCGGAACATCCGCGAGAAGTGGTATTCGGACAGCGCGGCGACCTCGGCCAGTTCGCCGAGCGTCAGCGGTTGCGTGAGATAGGTGTCGATGTAGTCGCGCACGCGGCGGCGCACGGCCGGCGCGAGCCCGCCGCGGAAGGTCGTGTCGGTGCGCGTCGTGCTCTGCCCGCGCAGCAGCAGGCTCAGCACCTCGTGCGCGGTCTCGTTCACGCGCAGCCGCTCGTCGGCGTCGTCCCAGCCGTCGAGCGCGAGCGAGCGCAGCAGCGCGGCGACGCGCGCATCCTCGAAATAGGTGCGATCGGCGAGCTTCAGCTCGCGCGGCTCGCGGTCGAGTTCGCGGATCGCGCGCTGCGTGAAGTGCTCGGGCAGGAAATACAGGTGGACGAAGTGCATCTCGCCGCGCACCCACCAGCGCGATTCATGGTCGCCCGGCAGCGCGCACAGCAGGCTCGGCGCGCCGTAGCGCGGCACGCGCTGGCGCTCGGTCCGGTAGCCGCCGTCGAGGTAGCACGACAGCGTGTGGTGGCCGGGCTGTTCGTAGACCGTCTCGCTTTCGTCGGTGATCCGCGTCCATTCGGCGATCGCGAGGTGGTCGCCGAGCCACGCGAAGCGCTCGAGCGTCGCGTTCGCCTCGGCGAGGGTGCGGCAGACCGACTGCAGGCCGAACGGCAGATCGCCGCCGGCCAGGGCGGCGGCGTGGTCGACGGGTGGGGCGGAGAGGGAGAGGCTCATGATGGGCCGAGTATAAGCGGGCGCGCGGCAGCGCGTGCGGCGTCCCGAAAAAGACCGCAATTCCGGACAATCATCCCACCCCGTGCGGCGGCATAGTCGGGATCCCGATTCACCCGATTTTCCGGATTGCCGCCATGAACCTGTCGCTTTATTTCGTCACCGTGCTGATCTGGGGCACCACCTGGATCGCGATCAAGTGGCAGCTCGGCTCGGTGCCGCCGCCCGTGTCGATCGCATGGCGCTTCTGGCTCGCGGCCGTCGTGCTGTTCGCGCTGCTGCGCGTGATGCGCCGGCCGGTGCGCCCGCCGCGCGACGCGTGGCGTTTCCTCGTCGCGCAGGGTTTCGCGCTGTTCTGCGTGAACTTCCTGTGCTTCTACTATGCGGAGCAGGTCGTGCCGAGCGGCCTCGTCGCGGTGATCTTCTCGACCGCGCCACTCTTGAATTCGATCAACGGCCGGTTGTTCATGGGCCGCCCGCTGCGGCCGTCGGCGATCGCCGGCGCGTTGCTCGGGCTGACCGGCATCGCGTGCCTGTTCTGGCAGCAGATGGCCGGCCATCTCGACGATCATGCGACCTGGACGGGGCTCGCGATCGCGTTCGCGGGCACGATGTGCTTCTCGATCGGCAACCTGCTGTCGAGCCGGATGCAGTCGATGGGGCTGCACCCGCTCGTGACCAACGGCTGGGCGATGCTGATCGGCGCGGCGATCCTGACCGTCGGCAGCGTGGCGGCCGGGATGCCGTTCACGCTCGATACGAGCCCGCGCTATCTGGGGGCGCTCGTCTACCTCGCCGTGCCGGGCTCGGTGATCGGTTTCACCGCGTACCTGACGCTCGTCGGCCGGATCGGGCCGGAACGCGCCGCGTACTGCACGGTGCTGTTCCCGATCGTCGCGCTGGCCGTGTCGACGGTGTTCGAGGGTTACCAGTGGTCGCCGCTCGCGGTGATCGGGCTGCTGCTCGTGGTGGCCGGCAATCTCGTCGCGTTCGACCTGACGCGCCGGCTGTTCTTGCGGACGGCCTGAGCGTCGCGGTCGCCGACGAATAAAAAAACGCCTGCGCGATGCAGGCGTTTTTCTTGAGGCGCCGGCGGCGCGACGGGCGCGACCGGCTGCCGTCCGACGCACGGCATGGTCAGGCCGCGGCGCCGCTCCCCGCCACGCGCCCCTGCCGCTGGTACAGCATCATCGACAGGGCGACGCCCGCGGCGGCGGCCACCGCCGCGAACAGGAACACCTGCGGATAGCCGAACGCGCCCGCGACATAGCCCGCGAGCGGGCCCGTGATGCCGAGCGACAGGTCGAGGAACACCGAATACGCGGACAGCGCCGCGCCGCGGCTCGCGGGCGGCACGAGCGCGACGGCCTCGACGCCGAGCGCCGGGAAGATCAGCGCGAAGCCGAAACCCGTCAGCGCGGCGCCGACGAGCGCGATGTGCGGCACCGGCGCGAGCCACAGCAGCAGCAGGCCCGAACATTCGAAGGCGAACGACACGATCGCGACGCGGAAGCCGCCGTAGGTCTTGATCGTGTTCGCGAACAGCAGCCGCGCGCCGATGAACAGCGTGCCGAACACGGTCAGCGACAGTGCGGCGTTCGGCCAGTGGCGCGCCGCGTAGTACAGCGTGACGAAGGTGGCGATCGAGCCGAAGCCGGCCGAACCGAGCGCCAGGCCGAGGCCGTGCGGCAGCACGCGCGTGAACACGCTCGCATACGACATCCGCTCGCCGTGCACGAGCGGCACCGGGGCGATCAGGCGCGCGAGGTAGAAGCCGCTCGCGGCCAGCGCGATCACGATCACGCCGATCAGCGCCGGGTTCAGCGTATTCGCGATCGCGACGCCGACCGGCGCGCCGAGCGCGAGCGCGCCGTAGGTCGCGATGCCGTTCCACGAGATCACCTTCGCGTTGTGCGCGACGCCGACGCGGCCGATGCCCCACAGGATCGCGCCGGTGCCGCACAGGCTTTCGCCGACGCCGAGCACGAGCCGGCTCGCGACCAGCAGCACGAGGCTCGCGACCGGCCAGCGCGCGAGCAGCAGCGCGACGAGCAGCAGCACGCCCGACGCGCCGCAGCCGATCAGCCCGCGCAGCACCGTCTGCTTCGGGCCGAGCGTATCGGCCAGGCGCCCGGCGAGCGGCCGCGACGCGAGCGTCGCGAAGTACTGGACGCTGATCGCGCCGCCCGCGACGATCGCGGAAAAGCCGAGGTCGCCATGGACGAAGCCCGGCAGCACCGCGAGCGGCAGGCCGATGGTCAGATAGCAGATGAACGTGAAGCAAACGACGGACACGATTTGCAGCGTGACCGCGAACCCGCTGCGCGGCGGTGTGGCGGAATCGGAGGACATGGGGTCGGAACGAATGAACGAAGCAGACGGAAGACGGCGAAAAAGGGAATCGGGATTTTCCCATGGAACCGGTTTTCCCGCAGGTACCATTTAGTTCATCGCGACCTGTTTTCGGCGATGGCGGATGGTTGCGGGCGCGTCGGGCACGGGCGCGGAGTACCGTGCGGAAAGGGCCGCAGGCGGCCCCGGCGCTCATATCGCGGCAGTTATATGGGCCCCATGCGTGATGGGCTATGGGTTGCGAAATTTGATGGTGATAGCGTGCAAACTGTCAGAAAAACGTCGGTCGGGCGCTCCGCGCAGGCCGCCTTGCCCCCCCAATTGAAGAACCATCGAGACATGAGTGAGCCGATCCGCTTCTACCATCGTCACGCGATCCGCGAAGTCAGCGGCGCGGACGTCACCCGCACCGTGCTGCAGTACCTGCGCGAGGACGCGCATTGCACCGGCACCAAGGAAGGCTGCGCGGAAGGCGACTGCGGCGCGTGCACGGTCGTCGTCGGCGAGCTGAACGACGCCGGCGCGGTCGAGTTCAAGGCCGTCAACGCCTGCATCCAGTTCCTGCCGACGCTCGACGGCAAGGCGCTGCTCACGGTCGAGGACCTGCGCCAGCCGGACGGTGCGCTGCACCCGGTGCAGCAGGCGATGGTCGACTGCCACGGTTCGCAATGCGGGTTCTGCACGCCCGGCTTCGTGATGTCGATGTGGGCGCTGTACGAGAAGCATGGCCACGAAGGCTGTGCCGGCGCGTGCACGAAGGCGAAGGACGTGCCGACGCGCACCGAGATCGCCGATGCGCTGACCGGCAACCTGTGCCGCTGCACCGGCTATCGCCCGATCGTCGATGCGGCCGTGCAGATGTTCGATGCGCCGGCGCCGTCGGCACCGGTCGACACGGCCGCGCTGGCCCGCACGCTCGCGTCGCTCAAGCGCGACGACACGTTCGACTACACGACGAGCGACGGCGCGCGCTTCGCGGCGCCGCGCACGCTCGACGCGCTGGCCGCGCTGAAGGCCGAGCGTCCCGACGCGCGCATCCTCGCAGGCAGTACCGACATCGGCCTGTGGGTCACCAAGCAGATGCGCCGGCTCGACGACCTGATCTACGTCGGCCGGATCGCCGAATTGCAGCGCCTCGCCGAACGCGGCGACTGGATCGAGATCGGCGCGGGCGTGACGGTCGAGAAGGCCTATGCGGCACTGGCCGGCACGTACCCGGAACTGACCGAGATGTGGAAGCGCTTCGCGTCGCTGCCGATCCGCAACGCGGGCACGATCGGCGGCAACGTCGCGAACGGCTCGCCGATCGGCGATTCGATGCCGGGCCTGATCGCGCTCGGCGCGCGCGTCGTGCTGCGCGGCGGCGACACGGTGCGCGAGCTGCCGCTCGAAGCGCTGTACACGGGGTACCAGCAGAAGGACATGGCGCCGCACGAATTCGTCGTCGGCCTGAAGGTGCCGACCCGCACCGGCGCCCGCGAGAAGCTGCAGTTCCGCACGTACAAGCTGTCGAAGCGGTTCGACTCCGACATCTCGGCCGTGTGCGCGGCCTTCGCGTTCATCGCGGACGGCGACACGATCCGCGAGCCGCGCATCGCGTTCGGCGGGATGGCCGCGACGCCGAAGCGGGCGACCCACACCGAAGCCGTGCTCGACGGCGCGCAATGGCACGAAGCCACCGCGCAGGCCGCGATGCAGGCGCTCGAGCGCGACTACCAGCCGCTGTCCGACATGCGCGCGACGAGCGCGTACCGCCTCGATACCGCGAAGAACCTGATGTACCGATTCTGGCTGGAGACGCGCCCGCACGACCCGCTGCCGCCGCAAGCCCTGAATGTGCGTGAAGTGGCCGCCGAAGCCGGCGCCGGCGCGGCGCGCGTCTGAAGACGGAGAACCCCGACAATGAACCAGCAAGCAGAACCGTTCCTGAGCACCCTCGACCCGCAAGCCGACGCCGCGCAGGTCCACGTGTCGCGCGCGCACGAATCCGCGCACCTGCACGTCAGCGGACGCGCCACCTACACCGACGACATTCCGGTCGTCGCGGGCACGCTGCATGCGGCGCTCGGCCTGTCGGCGAAGCCGCACGCGAGGATCGTGTCGATGAACTTCGACGCGGTGCGCGCGACGCCGGGCGTGGTCGCCGTGTTCACGGCCGACGATATTCCTGGCGTCAACGATTGCGGCCCGATCATCCACGACGACCCGGTGCTCGCGAAGGGCATCGTGCAGTTCGTCGGCCAGCCGATGTTCATCGTCGTCGCGACGTCGCACGAAATCGCGCGGCTCGCCGCGCGCCGCGCGCAGGTCGACTACGAGGAACTGCCGGCGATCCTGACCGCGCAGGAGGCGCGCGCGGCCGAAACCTACGTGATCCCGCCGCTGAAGCTCGCGCGCGGCGACGCGGCCGCGCGGCTCGCCGTCGCGCCGCACCGCGAGTCGGGCGAGATGCTGCTCGGCGGCCAGGAGCAGTTCTATCTCGAAGGGCAGATCGCCTACGCGGTGCCGAAGGACGACGACGGGATGCACGTGTACTGCTCGACGCAGCACCCGAGCGAGATGCAGCACCTCGTCGCGCACGTGCTCGGCGTCGCGTCGCACAACGTGCTCGTCGAATGCCGCCGGATGGGCGGCGGGTTCGGCGGCAAGGAATCGCAGTCGGGCCTGTTCGCGTGCTGCGCGGCGCTCGCCGCGTGGAAGCTGCTGTGCCCGGTGAAGCTGCGGCCGGACCGCGACGACGACATGATGATCACCGGCAAGCGGCACGACTTCCATTACCGCTTCGACGTCGGCTACGACGACGACGGCCGCATCGACGGCGTGGCGCTCGACATGACGTCGCGCTGCGGTTTCTCGGCCGACCTGTCGGGCCCGGTGATGACGCGCGCGGTATGCCACTTCGACAACGCGTGCTGGCTCGGCGACGTCGCCATCGCCGGCTACTGCGGCAGGACCAACACGCAGTCGAACACCGCGTTCCGCGGCTTCGGCGGTCCGCAGGGCGCGTTCGCGATCGAGTACATCCTCGACGACGTCGCGCGTTCGCTCGGCCGCGATCCGCTCGACGTGCGCTACGCGAACCTGTACGGCAAGACCGAACGCAACGTGACGCCGTACGGGCAGACGGTCGAGGACAACGTGCTGCAGGAGCTGCTCGGCGAACTCGAGGCGACGAGCGACTATCGCGCACGGCGCGCGGGCGTGCGCGAATTCAACGCGCGCAACGCGGTGCTGAAGAAGGGCATCGCGATCACGCCGGTGAAGTTCGGCATCGCCTTCAACGTCACGCACTTCAACCAGGCCGGCGCGCTGGTGCACATCTACACCGACGGCTCGGTGCTCGTGAACCACGGCGGCACGGAGATGGGGCAGGGGCTCAACACGAAGGTCGCGCAGGTCGTCGCGCACGAGCTCGGCATCCGCTTCGGCCGGATCCGCGTGACGGCGACCGACACGAGCAAGGTCGCGAACACGTCCGCGACGGCCGCGTCGACGGGCTCCGACCTGAACGGCAAGGCCGCGCAGGATGCGGCGCGCCAGCTGCGCGAGCGGCTCGCGGTGTTCGCGGCGAAGCAGTTCGGCGACGGCAAGGTCGAGGCGGCCGACGTGACGTTCGGCAACGACGTCGTGTCGGTCGGCGGCCACGGCGTGCCGTTCGGCGAAGTGATCGCGAAGGCGTACCTCGCGCGCGTGCAGCTGTGGTCCGACGGCTTCTACGCGACGCCGAAGCTGTACTGGGACCAGTCGAAGCTGCAGGGCCGGCCGTTCTACTACTACTCGTATGGCGCGGCCGTGTCGGAAGTCGTGATCGACACGCTGACGGGCGAGATGCGCACGCTGCGCGTCGATGCGCTGCACGACGTGGGCGCGTCGCTGAACCCGGCGCTCGACGTCGGCCAGGTCGAAGGCGCGTTCATCCAGGGGATGGGCTGGCTCACGACCGAGGAGCTGTGGTGGAACAAGGGCGGCAAGCTGATGACGCACGCGCCGTCGACGTACAAGATCCCGACGGTGAACGACACGCCGCCCGAGTTCAACGTGCGGCTGTTCCGGAACCGCAACATCGAGGACAGCATCCACCGTTCGAAGGCCGTCGGCGAGCCGCCGCTGCTGCTGCCGTTCTCGGTGTTCTTCGCGGTGCGCGACGCGGTCGCGGCCGTGGGCGACTACCGGGTGAACCCGCCGCTCGACGCGCCGGCCACCGGCGAGTCGATCCTGCGCGCGATCACGGCAGTGCGTGCGGCCCGCGCCACGCAGGCAGGCTGACATGAACGGCCCCGCACGTTCGCTTCGCACCGCGCCGGCCCCGGCGTTCGCGCAGGGCACCGGCCAGCGCAACCGCGCGAGCGGCGCGCCGGCGCCGATGCACATCGTGCTGTTCGGCGCCGGGCACGTCGGTCACGCGCTCGTCACGCTGCTCGGCGCGCTGCCGTGCGTCGTGCAGTGGGTCGACACGCGCGACGAGCTGTTCCCGGACGAATGTCCGCCGAACGTGCAGCCGGAGCCGACCGACACGCCGGAGGCCGTCGTCGACGCGGCGCCGCCGGGCGCGTACTTCCTCGTGATGACGCACAACCACGCGCTCGACTTCTCGCTCGCCGCGCGGATCATGCGGCGGCGCGACTACGCGTACTTCGGGATGATCGGCTCGCGCACCAAGCGCGTGAAGTTCGAGCGCCGGCTCGCCGCGCGCGGTGTCGATCCGGCGCGGCTCGTGGAGATGGTGTGCCCGATCGGCGTCGCGGGTATCGTCGACAAGGCGCCGGGCGCGATCGCGGTGGCCGTGTGCGCGGAGCTGCTGCAGGCGCGCTCGGGCATGCCGGTGGCCGATGCGAAGGCGCTGGCGGCCGGCCGCGCATGCGACGAGGTGTCCTGCTCGCGGTAGCACCGCGCGGCCGGCGCAGGGCCGCGCGTTTTTGCATACACTGCACGGCAACGCGCGGCATCGGGCTGCGCATCCCGTCACCGTGCACATGCCATGTCCGATCACCCGATCTATCTCGACGCGCTCGATGCGAGCGTCGCCGCCATCGAGCGCTGGCTGTCCGGCATCGACACCGCGCCCGCGGCGCTCGACGCGCTGCTCGCCGCGTTTTCCCCCGGCTTCACGATGATCCTGACCGATGGCCGCGTGGTCGACCGTGACGGCACGCGCGCGCTGTTCGCGAAGCTCGTCGGCGCGAAGCCGGGGCTGCGCATCACGCTGTCGGAGATCCGCGTGCTCGCGGCCGACGCATCGCATGCGGTGATCACCTATCTCGAAGCGCAGCACGCGGCGGCGGGCGCGCTGCCTGCGCGCCGCGCGACGGCCGTGTTCGAGCGCGACGCGGCGGGCGTCGTGCGCTGGACCCATCTGCAGGAAACCTTCTGCACGGCCTGAGCGGCCGCGTATCAGCGCTTGCGCGTGCGGGCGACCGTCAATTCGTCGGACACGCTCTGCATCAGCGCGCCCAGCCACGCGATGTCGGTCGGCCGGTCGGGCTGCGGATGCGTGAGCAGGTAGCTCTTGATGCGCGGGAACGGCACGGGCGGCGTGACGACGACGAGCGGCAGCAACTGCGCATAGTGCGTCGCGAAGCGGCGCGTCGTCGTGAAGATCAGGTCCGACTGCAGCAGCACCTGCGGCACGATCCCGAAGTACGGCAGCGTCGTCACGATGCGCCGCGTGAGGCGCGCACGAGCGAGGCCGATCTCGATCGCGTTGCGCTTGTCGCCGGTGTACGGCGTCGGCGCGACGTGCGCGGCCGACGCATACGCTTCGCGCGTGAGCGGCACGTGCGCGAGCGGATGCGTATCGCGCATCAGGCACACGATCGTGTCGGAGAAGAGATCCTGGCGCACGAACCGCGGGTCGGGCTTCGGCCAGTTGCCGATCACGAGGTCGAGCGCGCCCGATTCGAGCGCGCCCGCGTGGTCGAGCGCGGGATTCAGCGAGTCGATTTCCAGATGCGCATGCGGCGCCGCGTCGCGAAAGCGCTCGATCAGCGTCGGCATGAAGAAATCGTTCAGGTAGTCGGGCGCCGCGACGCGGAACGTGCGCCGCGCGGACGACGGATCGAAGTCGCCGTGCGGCGTCGCGATGAAGTCGACCTCGCGCAGCGCGCGCGACGCGGCCTCGAGCAGCGATGCGCCGTATTCGGTCGGCACCATGCCGGATTTGCCGCGCACGAGGATCGGGTCGTTCAGCGTCTCGCGCAGCTTGCGCAGCGCGGTGCTGATCGCGGGCTGGGTCTGGTTCAGCCGCAGCGCGGCCTGCGTGACGCTGCGCTCGAGCAGCAGCGTGCGCAACACGCGCACGAGCCAGATATCGAGCGAGGCGGTACGGTCGTCGTCTTCCATCGGATGGGGGTGATTCGGGTGACGCGTAACCTTACCGCAGCCGCGCGTTGGCGTGCGTGATACCGGCCATCACGCGCGACCCTTCGGCAGCGCACTGATCCGCTTGACCTCGCGCGATTCGAGCCAGTTCGGCGTGCGTGCGCAGTACAGCACCATCGGCAGCGCATCCTCGCCCCAGAACAACTGCTTGTTCATCCAGAACGTCGGCACGCCGAACACGCCGAGCGCGATCGCATCGGCGTTGTTGCGGGCCAGTTGCGCGCTCGTTTCCTCGAATTCGATCAGCGCATCGCCATGGCCGACGCCGACGCGCTCGCACAGCGCCGCGAAGCCTTCCGGCGTCGACGGATCGTTGCCCTCGCGCCAGATGAAGCGGAACATTTCCAGCACGGTCGCGATGTCGGCACGCAGCGCGATCGCGAGGCGCAGCAGCTTGTCGGAATCGAACGGGTGCGCGGGCGGCATCTTGAAGCGGATGCCGAGCTGTTCCGCGCGAAACAGCGCGTGACGGTACGTGAACACGCGCTTGGCCGGCACGTCGGCGCTCGGGCGCTGCCCCCAGTGGCGCTGCAGGTCGAGCAGCGAGACGGCGACGGGTTCGAACGGCGCGTCCGGCCATTTGTCGTGCTGCTCGAGCAGCAGATACGAGAACGGCGACACGAAGTCGAAGAACCAGGCAGGTTGGGCGGTATCGAGGCCGGTTGTCATGTCGTTCTCCAGAGGGTGGGGCGTGCGGCGCCTGGCGGCGGCCTCCATGTTACGCGGCGGCACGCGCATGCAGCAATGATCGCGGATCGTCCGCTCACGCGGAACCGGGAGTCGCCCGGGGGGCGCCGTCGGCCGGCGGCGGCGCGGCTTCGGCGCGTGCCGGCGGCGGCCCGCCCGCGCCGGGCGGGGCCGTCGGCGTATCCGGGTCGTGCGACGTGAGCCGCTCGCGCACGAAGCCGATGTGCTCGCGCAGCACGTAGAACTGCCCGGCGTACGCGAGCGGCATCTTCATCCGGTTCACGGCTTCCTCGATGTCGTCCAGCTGGTCGAGCAGCTGGACGCGTTCCTCGGCGGTGTGCTCGCCGAGCGCGCTGCGCTCGAGCGCGATCAGCGCGCCGTACCAGCGGTAGATGCGCGAGCGCACGCGCCAGCCGTACAGCGACGGCACGAGCCGCAGCCCGGGGATCAGCACGACGATCAGCGGCACGACCACCACCAGCAGCCGGTCGACCAGGCTCGCGACCCAGAACGGCAGCCGCCGGTACAGGAAGGTCTTGCCCGACTTGTAGTAGCGCGCGGCGTCGTCGGACAGCGGGAATCCGCGCGTGACGGACGACGGGAACTCGCCCGCGTGCTGCAGGATCGTCGCGTGGCCGTGCACCTCGCGCGCGGCCTCGATCAGCAGGTCCGACAGCGCGGGGTGCAGCGAATCGCGCGCGACGAGTTCGATCGTCGGTGCAACCGTGTGGATGTCGGCCGGCGGCAGGTTGCGGCCGAGATCGTAGACGCCCATCGGCAGCGTGATCGCGGTCAGGTAAGGAAAGCGCCGCGCGTACGCCTCGGCCTGCGTGAACGAGTACACGTGCACGCCCGGCGCACGGAACAGTTTCGCCATCACCGGGATCTGCGTCGAGTCGCCGGACAGGAACGCCGCGTCGATCTTGCCGTCGAGCAGCGCGGTTGCCGCGTCCTCGCCGGCGGTCGGCAGCAGCTCGGTCGAGCCGCCCGGCACGATGCCGTTCATCTTCAGCAGCGCGAGGCTCAGCTCGCGCGCGCCGCTGCCTTCCGCGCCGAGCGCGAGCCGCTTGCCCTTGAAGTCGGACAGGCGCGCGACCACCGGGCCGCGGTACATGATCGCGAGCGGCACGTAACCGATGCTGCCGAGCGACACGAGGTGCTCGTCGCGCTCCTTCGGGCCGATGCCGCTCTGCACGAAACCGACGTCGACCGGCGCGTTCGGGTTGGACAGCCGCGCGAGGTTCTGCGCGGATCCTTCAGACGACTGGACGTCGAGCGTGACGCCGTTCTTCGCGAGGATCGTCTTGTACTTCTGCGCGGCGTTCCAGTACGTGCTGCCGGGCGGGCCGGACGAGATCACGAGCGTGGACGGCGGCGCCGGCTGGATCAGCCTGACGGCGAGCCAGACGGCCGCGGCGGCGAGCAGGACGGTCGGGCCGATCGACAGCGCGAGGTCGCGCCACGACACCGCGACGAAGCGGGCGAGGATGCGACGAGGCGGACGAGGGCGGGCAGGCTTCATGGGGTCGGCGGATGACGCTGGCGTGACGCATCGATGACGGTCGGGCGATTGTCGCGGGCGATGCGGATGCTCGCGGCGATGGTACCCGGTTTCACCGTGCGTGCGCGAATCGGGCAGCCCGGCGCGGCGCGGCGGCGACAGCGGCGGGCGGCCCCGCGTCAAAAGCTTTGCGCTTCCGCGGGCGCTGGATTACATTGTGCGACGCAGCCGCGCCCGATTCGCGCGCGACCCGGCACGCAATGAGACCGGGCGCGTCCGGCCGGCGGCTGTCCGGCCCGGCCGGCCCGCTATCAGCGTGCGCCGGCCGCCGGCCCGTGTCGCCTCTCTCGTATCGCCGTGGAAAACACCGGCTGTCCCGCCCGTTCGCGCGCGGGCCGGCTGTTTTTGGGGGTATCCGGCCGTACTGTGCACGGCCGTTCCGGAGTGATAAGGAGATAGCATGAAGTCGATCGTGTTGAGAGCGTTGGGCGTTGCCGCCGTGGCGGCCTGCCTGTCGGGCAGCGTGTATGCGCAGTCGAGCGACGCAGCGGCAACGGAAGCGCCGGCGGCCGCGACCAGCTCGCCGAAGGCCGCCGCGAAAACCGCGAAGAAGGCCAACCGCAAGCTCGGCTACGCGGTGCGCAAGGCCATTTCGAAGGAACAGGGCGTGAACGTGTCGAACCTCGTCGTTCGTTCGAAGGGCGGCGCGATCACGCTGGAAGGCACGATGCCGGCCCAGGACCAGATCGACAAGGCCGAAGCCGCGGCGAAGGACGTGAAGGGCGTGACGTCGGTCACGAACAAGCTGACGGTTCAGCAGCAGTGACGCCGGGCGGCGGCGCGCGAGCGCCGCGCGCGCCCGTTTCCAGGCGGGCCCCGGCATGCCGGGGCCCGTTTGCGCTTCAGAGGCCGCGGGCCGCGCGCGACGCGGCGGCGGACCGATAACGAAATCGAGGGGGCGGCGATGACGAGACTCGGGTGGGGCAGGCGGATGGGGTGGGGCGCGGTGCTGGCAGCGCTCGCGATGCTCGGTGCGTGCAACGGCGACGATACGGCCGAGCGCAATCGGCTGCCCGGCTTCGTGTCCGGCAGCGTGCGCACGACGGCCTACGACGGCGCGAGCGACGACCTGCTGACGGCCGGCCTCGGCAAGACGGGGCTGGCGGCGGCGAGTGCGCCCGGCTTCGCGAATCCGGCGCGGCCGACGAGCGCCGAGTTGCGCCGCCTCGCGATCTGGTCGAACTACCGTGCGCTCGTCGACATGAGCGCGAACGGCGGTTACGGCCGCTTCTGGGGGCCGAACGTCGATCTCGACGGCAACGACACGCTCGGCGAAGGCAAGATCCCCGGCACCGAATACCTCGCGTACTCCGACGACGGCAGCGGCACCAGGAACGTGACGCTGCTCGTGCAGGTTCCCGCCCGCTTCGATCCCGCGCAGCCATGTATCGTCACCGCGACGTCGTCGGGCTCGCGCGGCGTGTACGGCGCGATCTCCGCGGCCGGCGAGTGGGCGCTCAAGCGCGGCTGCGCGGTGGCCTACAACGACAAGGGCGGCGGCAACGGCGCGCACGAGCTCGGTACCGACACCGTCACGCTGATCGACGGCACGCTCGCCAACGCGGTGCTGGCCGGCACCGCGAGCCTGTTCACCGCGAACGTGACGAGCGGCGATCTCGCCGCGTTCAACAACCGCTTTCCGAACCGCTACGCATTCAAGCATGCGCATTCGCAGCAGAATCCCGAGCAGGACTGGGGACGCGTGACGCTGCAGTCGGTCGAGTTCGCGTATTGGGCGCTCAACGAGCAGTTCGGGCCGCTGATCGACGGTTCGCATCACGGCGTGCGCTATCGCGCGGGCGACATCACGACGATCGCCGCGTCGGTCAGCAACGGCGGCGGCGCGTCGCTCGCGGCGGCCGAGCAGGACAGCCGCGGCTGGATCACCGCGGTCGTGGTCGGCGAGCCGCAGATCAACGTGCGGATGTCGCCGAATGCGGTCGTGCGCACGGGCGGCCAGCCGGTGCCGTCGTTCGGCCGGCCGCTGGCCGACTACGCGACGCTCGCGAACCTGCTGCAGCCGTGCGCGGCCGCGTCGGCGTCGCTCGCCGGCGCGCCGTACCTGAGCGCGCTGCCGGCCGCGACCACGCAGTCGATCCGCACCCAGCGCTGCGCGACGCTCGCCGCGGCCGGGCTCGTGTCGGGCGCCGACACGCAGAGCCAGGCGGCCGACGCGCTCGCGCAGCTCCATGCGGCCGGTTATCTGGCCGATTCCGACCTGCTGCAGGCGCCGATGTGGGATTCGCAGGCGATTCCGGCGATCGCGGTCACCTACGCGAATGCGTACACGCGCTCGCGCGTCACCGACAACCTGTGCAACTTCAGCTTCGCGACGACCGATCCGGCGACGGGCGCGGTCGCGGCGCCGGCTGCCTCGCCGATGCCGGCCGTGTTCGGCGTCGGCAACGGCGTGCCGCCGACGGCCGGCATCAACCTCGTGTTCAACAACGGCGCGGGTGTCGACCACCGGCTCGCGACGCCCGATGCGAGCTTCGCGGGCGCGCTGTGCCTGCGCCAGCTGTGGACGAACGGGATGCTCGGGATGCCCGCGAACGTCGATGCGGTACGCGTGAACGCGAACCTGCACGGCAAGCCGGCGATCATCGTGCAGGGCCGCAGCGACGCGCTCGTGCCGGTGAACCACGCGTCGCGCGCATACGTCGCGCAGAACGGCATCAGCGAAGCCGGGCGCAGCCAGCTCGTGTTCTACGAGGTGACGAACGGCCAGCACTTCGACGCGTTCCTGCCGGTTGCGGGCTTCGACACGCGCTTCGTGCCGGTCCACTACTACAACCTGCAGGCGCTGAACCTGATGTGGCAGCACCTGAAGAACGGCGCGCCGCTGCCGCCGTCGCAGGTGATCCGCACGGTGCCGCGCGGCGGCAGCCCGGGCGCCGCGCCGGCGCTGACGAGCGCGAACCTGCCGCCGATCTCGGCCGCGCCGGGCGCGAACGCGATCACGACCGGCGCCGGCGCGATCGACGTGCCGCTCTGACGGCCGCCGCCGCGCCGCCCCCGCCAGGCCGGACAGTCGTCCGGCTTTTTTCTTTTCGTCGTCTGGAATCGGTCCCGTATAGCCTTTTATCGGATTGGCGAGCGCCGTAACAAATTGTTACTTTACGGCGGAAAATCCGGAACCTATTATGCGCCGGTATTTTCACTTAATTTAATAAATTCCAGATACGAGAATATTCCTTTCCGTTTAGTTAATCGATCCTTTCGATTTTGTTAAATCGGCTCGGGCTGCGCTTGGTCGCCGTTTGGCGATTAATCTGCATCTCGCCGAGGGGGTTCGTTCGTCTATCTGAAGCGAAGGTGCCTTGCCGGGCATGCTTTGCGGGGCGTCTCATTGCCGTCGATTTTGTGCAAATGCGGATTGGCGGAATGAATCCGAATTGCTGCGGATTATTGAATTGTCGTTTGCAATGGAATTGCTTCCATTGTGCAGTCGCAAAAAATGGGTGGGGTAAATCATGCCGGTCGATATTCGTCGACCCGGTAAAAAACTCGGAGTGCGTCGCATAACGAATGCATTCCCGGTGCGGAGCGCCGGCGCAAATGATCCTTTGCGGCCGGCGGTATTTATCGTTCTGTTCGAGAGGCAATAATGACGACACGGAAGTCCTTGAAAGACGGTTTCGCGCTATTCGGAACGACCTTGAGCGTGCCGCTCGCCGCCGCAGCGGCCGCGGCGCTGCTCGTCACGGGGTGCGGCGGCGACGACGGGCCGAGCCCGACTGCTTCGGCCGCCGCGGCGGCCGCGACGTCCAGCGGCAGCACGCAGGCCAACACCAATGCGACGGCCGCCGCCGCGGCCGACCAGCCGTACGTCGACACCGACGTGTACGGCACCGGGCCGAACGACGCGGTCACGGATTCGACCGAAGGCGCGGCGGTCGTGCACCGCCAGGTCACGATCGGCGGCAAGACGATCAAGTACACGGCCACCACGGGCCACCTGACGACGATCGATCCGGTCACGTCGGCGCCGAACGCGAAGATGTTCTACGTCGCGTACACGCAGGACAACCCGGACCCGTCGAAGCCGCGCCCGGTCACGTTCTTCTACAACGGCGGCCCCGGCTCGTCGTCGGTCTACCTGCTGCTCGGCTCGTACGGGCCGAAGCGCCTGCAGTCGTCGTTCCCGAACTTCACGCCGCCCGCGCCGTACAAGCTGCTCGACAACCCGGACAGCCTGCTCGACCGCACCGACCTCGTGTTCATCAACCCGGTCGGCACCGGTTATTCGACGGCGATCGCCCCGGCGAAGAACAAGGATTTCTGGGGCACCGACCAGGACGCCCACTCGATCGACCGCTTCATCCAGCGCTACCTGACCAAGTACTCGCGCTGGAATTCGCCGAAGTTCCTGTACGGCGAGTCGTACGGCACCGCGCGCAGCGCGGTCGTGTCATGGGTGCTGCACGAGGACGGCATCGACCTGAACGGGATCACGCTGCAGTCGTCGATCCTCGACTATGCGAACGCGCTGTCCGCGCCGGGCACGTTCCCGACGCTCGCGGCCGATGCGTTCTACTGGAAGAAGACGACGCTCAACCCGACGCCGACCGATCTCGACGCGTACATGATCCAGGCCCGCAACTACGCGGACAACACGCTAGCGCCGCTCGCGCAGAAGCCGAACCCGCAGGACGGCGGCTTCGTCAACGTGCGGCTGAACCTGAACCTGCAGACCGCGCAGCAGATGGGCGCGTACATCGGCACGGATCCGACGTCGCTGATCCAGACGTTCGGCAACCCGGCCGCGCTCGGCAACGTGCCGTCGTCGGACGACAACCCGCCGTACACGTTCTTCCTGACGCTCGTGCCGGGCACGCAGATCGGCCAGTACGACGGCCGCGCGAACTTCACGGGCAAGGGCATCGCGCCGTACATCCTGCCGAACTCGGGCAGCAACGATCCGTCGATCACGAACGTCGGCGGCGCGTACACGGTGCTGTGGAACAGCTACATCAACACCGACCTCAAGTACACGTCGACGTCGTCGTTCGTGGACCTGAACGACCAGGTCTTCAACAACTGGGATTTCAGTCACATCGACCCGACCGGCGCGAACAAGGGCGGCGGCAATACGCTGTACACGGCCGGCGACCTCGCATCGACGATGAGCGTGAACCCGGACCTGAAGGTGCTGTCGGCGAACGGCTATTTCGACGCCGTCACGCCGTTCCACCAGACGGAGCTGACGCTCGCGCAGATGCCGCTCGATCCGACGCTCAAGGCGCAGAACCTGACGATCAAGAACTACCCGTCGGGCCACATGATCTACCTGAACGACGCGTCGCGGACCGCGCTGAAGGGCGATCTCGCCAACTTCTACGACGGCATCCTCGCGAACCGTACCGCACTGCAGCGCGTGCTGAAACTGCAGGCGCGCACGCAGCAGCTCAAGCAGCAGAAACTGCAGCAGCAGGGGCAGTAAGCGGCGCGGGCGGCACGTCGCCGCCCCGGATGGACGACAGCCCGATCGGCGCAGGCCGGCCGGGCTGTTTTTTCCTGGGTCCGCGGAGGATGGGCGGCGTATCGGAGGCGCCCGCCGGGAAAAGGCGCAACCGCGAGGGAAGGGCGACGCCGGAACCGCTTACGCGAGCACGAGCCTGACGCCGACCGCGACGAGCGTCGCGGCGAGCAGGTTGCGCAGCAGCCGCTCGGGCGCGCGCGCCGACAGCAGGCTGCCGATCACGATGCCCGGCAGCGAGCCGAGCAGCAGCGACAGCAGCATCGACCAGTCGACCGAGCCGAGCAGCCAGTGGCCCATGCCGGCGACCAGCGTGAGCGGTACCGCGTGCGCGATGTCGGAACCGACGATGCGGGTCGTCGCGAGCAGCGGATACAGCAGCAGGAGCACGGTGACGCCGATCGCGCCGGCACCGACCGACGTCATCGACACGAGCACGCCGAGCACGGCGCCCGTCAGCACGGTCGACCACAGCGTGCGCGCGGGGCTCGGCGCGAGCGGGTTGCGCGCGGCGAACGCGGTGAGTTGCGGCCGGAAGATCAGCGCGATCGACGTGAGCAGCAGCGCGATGCCGAGCACGAGCTGGATCATCCGCGCGGTGCCGGGCGCATTCATCCCGTGCGTATGCAGCCACCACAGCGTGATGGCCGCGGCCGGGACGCTGCCCACCGCGAGCCGGCCGGTGATGCGCCAGTCGATCGACCCTTTCAGGCCGTGGACGAGCGTGCCGGTGGCCTTGGTCGCGGCCGCGTACAGCAGATCGGTGCCGACCGCCGTCGCGGGGTGCACGCCGAACAGCAGCACGAGGATCGGCGTCATCAACGAACCGCCGCCGACGCCCGTCAAGCCGACGAGAATGCCGACGAACAGGCCGGACAGGGAGTACAGCAGATCGATATGGGGAAGCGACATCGGAAGCAGGCGGTTATGCGGCGTTCTGCGGCGGCGCGTGGCTGCGGCGCGCGCATCAAAGTCCGCCATTGTCGCAAATGTGGCGCGTCGGCGTACGACTGCGTTAAAAATAGGCCGGGAAAGCCCGTGCGACGGGACGGCGGGCGGCGGACGGCGGGGGCGCGGTCGTTCGCACGGGCGGTGCGGCCGATCGTGCGCGATCGCGCCAAACGCATGACGAATCCGGCGCGTGCCGCGCCCGGCATGCGTAAAAAAGGGCGCGACAGTGCGCGCCCCGGTTCGATGGCGGCGGCCGCCGCTCAGTGCATCGCGGGGCCGGTGCTTTCGACGGCTTCCTGCCGCCGGATCCGCAGCGCGAAGCCGATCAGCGCGGCCACGGCGGCGAACACCGCGCCGAATGCGAATGCCGCGTGGTAGCCGCCGTTCAGCGCGGCGAGCGGCGCGGCCTGCGCGGCCGCGAGCACATCGGTGCGGGCGGCCGCGAGGCTCGCGAGCACCGCGAGGCCGAGCGCGCCGCCCATCATGAACGCGGTATTGACGATCCCCGACGCCAGCCCCGAATCGGCCGGATCGACGTCGCTCATCGCGGCGAGCAGCATCGGGTTGAACGCGACGCCCGCGCCGATGCCGAGCAGCGTCATGCCGGGCAGCACGTGCAACACGAAGCCGCCGTCGACCGGCGCGCGCGAGAACAGCGCGAGGCCGCAGGCCGCGATCAGCAGGCCGGCCGCGATCGGGCCACGGATCCCGAAGCGCATCACGATCCGCGCCGACAGCCCGAGCGAGAACGCGGCCATGATCAGGTTCGCCGGCAGGAACGCGAGCCCGACCTGCAGCGGCCCGTATTGCAGCACGCGCTGCATGTACAGCGCCGACAGGAAGAACCACGCGAACATCGCGGCCGCCCACAGCACGGCGATCACGTTCGCGAGCGCGACGTTGCGCGCGGCGAACAGCGAGAGCGGCATCAGCGGATGCGCGCTGCGCGCCTCGATCGCGATGAACAGCGCGAGCAGCACGGCGGCCGCGCCGATCAGCGCGACGGTCTGCGTCGACAGCCAGCCGGCCTCGTTGCCGCCGACGATCCCGTAGACGGCCAGCATCAGGGAAGCGGTCACGGTGATCGCGCCCGCGACGTCGAGCCGCGCGGCGCCGGCCGGCGCGCGCCTGCGCGGCAGCAGCGCCGCGCTCATCGCATAGACCGCGATGCCGATCGGCAGGTTGACGAGGAAGATCCAGTGCCACGACAGCGAACTCGTCAGCAGCCCGCCGAGCAGCACGCCGATGCTGCCGCCGCCCGCGCAGACGAAGCCGTAGACGCCCATCGCGCGTGCGCGCTCGCCGGGCTCGGTGAAGAGATTCATGATCAGCGACAGCGAGACGGCCGACACCACCGCGCCGCCGAGCCCCTGCACCGCGCGCGCGGCGATCAGCATCGTCTGCGATTGCGCGAGGCCGCATGCGAGCGACGCGAGCGTGAACGCGACGAGGCCCGCGAGAAACATGCGCCGCTGGCCGTACAGGTCGCCGAGCCGGCCGCCGAGCAGCAGGCAGCCGCCGAACGTCAGCAGGTACGCGTTGACGACCCACACGAGGGCCGTTTCGGTGAAATGGAGGTCGGTGCTGATCGACGGCAGCGCAACGTTCACGATCGTGCTGTCGAGCACGATCATCAGCACGCCGAGACAGAGAACGATCAGCGCGTACCAGCGTTTCTCGCCGTGGATCCCGTGAGTCATGGGCTCGCAGCCTTCTGACAGTTATTTGAAGGGATGCATTGTAGACGTCATCGGTGCGCGCTTCCTGCCGGTTTGTGGCAGGAGCGTCGCGTAGTGGCACGCATCCGCGGACGGGCGGGCCGGACGCATCGACGCGCGTTACGCGCGCGCCGGCAGTGCGCAGCCGTCGGGGCCGCAGGCGGCCGCGTCGGCGCCGTCGAGTTCGACGATGCCGTCGCGCCACGCCTGGTCGAGCGCCTGCGCGAAGGCGTCGGCCGGCTGCGCGCCCGACACCGCGTAGCGGCCGCCGAACACGAACAGCGGCACGCCGCGCCCGCCGATCTGCGCGGCGCGCGCGATGTCGGCTTCGACTTCGTCGCGGTACGCATCGCTGCGCAGCACGGCTTCGACGGCCGCGCGTTCGAGCCCCGCCTCGACCGCGAATTCGGTCAGCGCCGCGTGATCGAACAGCGAGCCGTGTTCGCAGAAATACGCGCGGTACAGCCGTTCGGTCAGCGCGTGCGCGCGGCCCGTCGCTTCCGCGAGCTTCACGAGCCGGTGGCCGTCGAGCGTATCGCCGACGAGCGTGCCGGGCAGGTCGTAGCGCAGTCCGACGCTCGCGGCCGCATCGGTCACCTGGCGCAGCATCTGGTCGACCTGCGCGGGCGACATCCGGTATTTGCCCGCGAGCATGACCTCGACCGGCTCGACCGGCTGGCCGGGCATCAGCCGGTACGCGCGCAGCACGACATCGACGCGATCGGCGTGCGCGAACGCGGCGAGCGCCTCGTCGAAGCGGCGCTTGCCGATCCAGCACCACGGGCAGATCAGGTCGGACCAGATTTCGACGGTCAGGGTCGGGCGGGCAGTCGGGGCGGGAGCAGTCGTCATGGGTGGTTCCGGGCGGCAATGAAATGTAACCGTGATTGTATCATTTCGTGCTTCGACACCGCCGGTCGCGCGAAGCTCCGTGTGGAGCGGGGGCGCGCCCGGCGTACCACGAAGCATAGACAGGGAAACGGCATCCCGATAGCGATGACCGAGGCGGCCGTCGTGCGCCCGCCGCAGGGCGCTTACGCGTCGCCCTGCGTTTCCTTCAGGTGCTTGAGGTGCTTGTAGACTGTCGCGCGCCCCATCCCGAGGACGTTCGCGACGTAGTTGGCCGCGCTCTTGCCGCGGAACGCGCCTTCCGCGTACAGCGCCTCGACGAGCTCGCGCCGGTGCTCGCGCGTGAGCCCGTTCAGCCCGACCTGCCGCTCGCGCAGCCAGCCGTGCAGGAACGTGTTGATGCGCTCCTGCCAGTCGTCGCGGAACAGCTCGTCGGGCTGAGCGACGACGCCCGCGCCCTTGATGAACAGGTCGAGCGTCGCGCGCACCTCGTCGAACACCGCGATGTTGAAGTTGATGCACATCATCCCGGCCGGGCGGCCTTCGTCGTCGAACAGCACGTTGCTGACGCAGCGCATCCGCCGTCCGTCCCAGTTCAGCTTCTCGTACGGGCCGATCACGCGTTCGCGCGCGGAATGATCGATTTCCTCGAGCGCGGAATCGTCGCCGACCTCGCGCTTGGACAGGTTGTTCGCGAGATACAGCACGGTCTGGTCGTGCAGGTCGTGGATCACGACTTCCGCGTACGGGAAGAACAGCGCGGCGATACCGTCGGCGATCGGCGCATAGCGGGTGAGCAGCAGGTCTTTGACGGGGGATTTCTTCTTGCGCATCGGTGTCGCCATCTCGGGTGGGCGGGGGCCGGGCAGCGCATCGGGCCGGCGCACGGGCATACCGGTGGCCGGCATGCCCGTGCGCCCGCGCGCGGCCGCCGCGGCGGTTGCGCCATTGTATCGGCCCCGCGCGCGCGCGCCGCTCATGCGTGCGTCAGGTGCGTGTACAGCGCGTGCGCGATCGCGATGTCCTCGAGCCCGAGGCCGATCGAGCGGAAGAACGCGTGACGCGTGCGCGACGGCGCCGCGCAGGTGCCGGCGACGAGCGCGGGCAGGTCGCCGACGATCCGCCCGGCATCCCAGCCGTGATCGGCCGTCGCGATCTGCATTTCGCCGGCGCTGGCGGGCGTCGTGTGCCGGTAGTCGCAGTAGACATCCATGTCGGGCAGCCAGGCGGGCGGGATTTCGTGCGCGCGCGCGACGTTCGTGCTGATCGACGTGACGAGCGCCGGGCGCGTGAGCATCCCGTCGCCGAGCACGGGCGTGCCCGACGACGTGCACAGCATCACCACGTCCGCGTCGCGCACGCAGGCTGCGACGCTCGCCGCCGCACGGGCGCGCGGGTCGAGTTCGGCGAGCGTGGCCTGCAGCGGCGCATTGCCGGCCAGCGCCGGCGAGTACACGCGAATCGTCTCCCAGTCGCGCAGCGCCGCCGTGTGCCGCAGATGCGCGAGACCGACCGCGCCCGCGCCGACGATCGCGAGACGGCGTGCGTCGCGCGGCGCGAGGCAGTCGACCGCCAGCGCCGTCGTGCCGGCCGTGCGTTCGACCGTCAGCAACCCCGCGTCGCACCACATCAGCGGCTGGCCGGTCTGCATCGACATCAGCGCGGTCCAGGCCGTGACGATCGGTTTGCCGCCCGTCACGACGTACGGCGACAACTTCGCGCCGAACACCTGCGCATCGGCGAGCGCGCCGAGATACGTGATGAAGTCGCCGGCCTGGTCGGGAAACAGCGTGAGCGTCTGCGGCGGCTGCACCGCGCGCGCCGCGGCGAGCGACGCGAACATGCGGCGCAACGTGCCGAGCACGTCGAGCGACGGCAGGGCCGCGCGCACCGCGGCTTCGTCGACGGTCAGTGGCGGGGTCGGGGCGGTTTGCGTCATGGGGACATCTCCGGTCGGGGCCGGACAGGACGGTCTCGAAAGACGGTGTCCGGCGGTGTTCGTGATGGACGAAAAGTCTAATATAGACAAACAAGATCTGGAGAATTTTTCTTTTCGAGACCGTGTTTCGCCGTGGTTTTCCGGGAAAACATAGGTAAATCAACGGTGTTCGTCGTGGCGGGCACAAGCGGGGAGGTCACGCGACGACGCACGATCATCGTATCCCCTATAGTCTATAGTAGACTTTGAGTCTATATTTCGGCTGCGGGATACGGCATGTCGCGTTGCGGCGGCCGCCTGCATCGGCCGATCCGGCGCCTGTCCGACGGCGTCGTGCGACCGATCTTCCTCGCCTCAATCCGGAACAGAAGGACCGTCATGAACTGGAAGCTTTCCCTTTGCGCCGCTGCGGCGCTCGCGTGCGCGGCCGTCACGGCCCATGCGGAACAGACCACGCTGCGTTTCGGCATCGAAGCCGCCTATCCGCCGTTCGAGAGCAAGACGCCGGCCGGCCAGCTGCAGGGGTTCGACGTCGACCTCGGCAACGCGGTGTGCGCGAAGCTGAACGTGAAATGCGTGTGGGTCGAGAACGCGTTCGACGGGCTGATCCCGGCGCTGCAGGCGCGCAAGTTCGATGCGATCAATTCGGCGATGAACATCACCGCGAAGCGCAAGCAGAGCATCGATTTCACGCCGCCGATCTACGTGGTGCCGATCGTGATGGTCGCGAAGCGCGGCTCGCCGCTGCGGCCCGACGTCGCGAGCCTGCGCGGCAAGCACGTCGGCGTGCTGCAGGGTTCGTCGCAGGAGGATTTCCTGAAGGCGCACTGGGCCAATGCGGGCGTGGCCGTGGTGTCGTACCAGGATCAGGACCAGATCTACGCCGATCTCGTCGCGGGGCGGCTCGACGCGGCCGTCCAGGAAGCGCAGACCGCGCAGGACGGGTTCCTCGACAAGCCGGCCGGCCGCGACTACCAGATCGTCGGCGACGCGCTGAAGGATCCGGCGACGCTCGGCGAAGGCACGGGCTTCGGGATGCGCAAGGGCGACAAGGCGCTGCAGGCGAAGATCGTCGGCGCGCTCGATGCGCTGAAGAAGGACGGTACGCTGAGCGCGCTGTCGCAGAAGTACTTCAAGCGCGACATCATCGCGAAATAAGCACCGCCGCGCGCCGGCCGCGGTGCCGGCGCGCGGCGCATCGAATCTCGACGCAGGACGGGGAACCATGGATTTCGACGTCATCGTTCTGGGGGCCGGCATCGTCGGCGTGTCGTCGGCGCTGCACCTGCAGGATCGCGGGCTGCGCGTCGCGCTCGTCGATCGGCGCGCGCCCGGCGAGGAAACCAGCCACGGCAATGCCGGGCTGATCGAACGCTCGTCGGTCGTGCCGTACGCGTTTCCGCGCCGGCTCGGCACGCTGCTGCGCTACGCGCGCAACCGTTCGGTCGATCTGTACTGGGACTACCGCGCGCTGCCCGCTTATGCGGGCTGGCTCGCGCGGTTCTGGCGCGAATCGTCGCCGCAGCGGCTCGCGGCCGCCGCACGCGACCTGCTGCCGCTCGTCGCGGCGAGCGTCGTCGAGCACGACGCGCTGCTCGCGCGTACCGATGCCCAGCCGCTCGTGCACGACGGCGGGTGGATCGAGGCGTTCCGCTCGCCCGCGCTGTTCGATGCCGAAGCGCGCGCGCAGCAACGCGTGGCTGTCGAGCACGGCCTGCGGATGGCCGTGCTCGACGCGCGTGCGCTGCGCGAGCGCGAGCCCGGCATCGGCGACGCATTCTGCGGCGCCTTCCACTGGCAGGACCCAAAGACCGTGTCGAGCCCGGGCGGACTGACCAAGGCCTACGCGCGGCTGTTCGAGCGCGACGGCGGCACGTTCGCGCTCGGCGACGCGAGGACGCTCGCGCAGGTGGACGGCGGCTGGCGGGTCGGGTCCGAACACGGGCCGATTTCGGCACGTTCGGCCGTGGTCGCGCTCGGACCGTGGTCCGATCATGTGTTCGCGCCGCTCGGCTACCGCATTCCGCTGCGCGCGAAGCGCGGCTATCACATGCATTACCGGCCGACGCGCACGCCGCTGAACGTGCCCGTGTGCGATACCGAGGAAGGATTCGTCGTCGCGCCGATGGAGGGCGGCCGCCTGCGGCTCACGACCGGCGTCGAGATCGCGCTGCGCGGTGCGCCGCCGACCGGCGTGCAGCTCGCGCGCGCCGAACCGCTGGCGCGCGACGCGTTCGGCATCGGCGAGCGGCTCGATCCCGAGCCGTGGCTCGGGATGCGGCCGTGCACGCCCGACATGCGGCCGGTGATCGGGCCCGCGCCGCGCCATCGCCATCTGTGGTTCGCGTTCGGTCATTGCCACCACGGGCTCACGCTCGGCCCCGCGACCGGGCGCCTGCTCGCCGAAATGATGACCGGCGCGCCGACCTACATCGATCCCCGTCCATACCGGCCCGCGCGCTTCGGTTGACCGGCGACGCTACGCGGCGAAGCGGCGCCTGCCGCCGCCGCCGTGCGTCGCGTCACGCGCGCCGATCACGAGAGGGCATTCACAGTATTTCATTCTGCTGTCCGGATAATCGAGAGCCGCGTGATCGAAAATGATCTGCGTAATCGTCAAGAAAGAAAATCGCGAATCAAAAAATTAGTAAATCAGCGATTTATCAATGCATTTTCATATCGGTGAAATGCGTAATGGGCAGCCGTCCATGACGGTATCGGGCACCATCGCGACCGGCTGTTCCGGCGCCGCGTGGAATGTACCGGAACACGTTACTGCGGGGCTCGCAAACGTTACGTTACATCCACGCCCTGTCCGCCTTTTTCATCAGACGATTGATGCCCGTCAATCCCTGGGCAACCCCTGAATTTCGTCTTAAATCGATTAAAAAATCGTTATTGCCGGTCAATAGGCTGACGAATCCGTCCTTTTTTTGAATTGGCACGCTTCGTGCAATCCGTCCCCATGCTTTATCAACGTAGTGCCAACCGAGATAGGGAAAATAACGATGGGACACAATCTTAAATTGACGGGTGTGGCGCTGTCGGTCGCGACGGTGTTCGGGGTACTGGCTTCGGGTTCCGCAGTGGCGGGTGCCCTCGATTCGCTGCCGATCCCGCAAGTGATCGTCAACCCGCCGACGAACAGCGTGTCGGTCGGGCTGGTCGCCACGGGCACGTCGCCGCTGGGCTCGGTCACCGTGACGGCGGGCGGGTCGGGCGCGATCCAGACGTCGCTCGGCGATCCGGGACAAGTGCTGTCGGGAGCCGTGGGGGCGGTGACGGGCGCACTCGGCGGCGGCACGGTGCAGCCGCTCGCGCCGGTCCAGGGTGTGTTGAACCAGGTGACGGGGGCGCTGAATGGCGGCAACCCGGCAAGCGCGCTGACCGGTGCGTTGAATACGGCGACGGGGACGCTGAGCAATGCGGTTGGCACCGTAACGGGCGCATTGGGGAATGTCGGCGGCGGTTCGAACCCGCTGGCGCCGGTGCAGGGCGTGGTGAATCAGGTGACGGGCGCGCTCGGCGGCGGCAATCCGGCCGGTGCACTGACGGGCGCGCTGAATACGGCGACCGGCGCGCTGAGCAATGCGCTCGGCACCGCGACGGGCGCACTGGGCGGCATCGGCGGCGGGTCGAGCCCGCTGGCGCCGGTTCAAGGTGTGGTGAATCAGGTCACGGGTGCGCTCGGTGGCGGGAACCCGGCCGGCGCGCTGACCGGTGCGCTCGGCACGGTGACGGGCGCACTGGGCGGTATCGGCGGCGGGTCGAGCCCGCTGGCGCCGGTGCAAGGTGTGGTGAATCAAGTCACGGGCGCGTTGGGTGGTGGCAACCCGGCCGGGGCGCTGACGGGCGCACTCGGCACGGTGACGGGTGCACTGGGTGGTATCGGCGGCGGTTCGAACCCGCTGGCGCCGGTGCAGGGTGTGGTGAACGGGCTTACGGGGTCGATTGGTGGCGGCGATCCGGCGGGCGCACTCACGGGTGTCGTCAACACGGTGACGGGGGCGCTAGGTAATCTCGGCAGCGGCTCGAACCCGCTGGCGCCGGTGCAAGGCGTCGTGAACGGTGTCACGGGCGTACTCGGTAGCGGGAACCCGGCAGGTGCCTTGACCGGCGCACTTGGTACGGTCACGGGGGCACTGGGCGGAATCGGCGGCGGCAACCCGGCTGGCGCGCTGACCGGCGCCCTCGGTACGGTCACGGGCGCACTGGGCGGCATCGGCGGCGGCACGAATCCAATTACCCCGATCCAGAACATCGTCAACCAGGTCACGGGTACGCTTGGCGGCGGCAATCCGGCCGGCACGCTGAGCAACGCGGTCAACACGATCACGGGCTCGCTCGGTAACCTCGGCGGCGCCGGGAGCCCGCTGGCACCGGTGCAAGGCGTCGTGACGCAACTCGCGGGCACGCTCGGCAACGGCAATCCGGCCGGCGAGCTGACGAACGCGCTGAACGCCGTGACGGGTGCGCTCGGCGGCGCGAATCCGCTGACGCCGGTGCAGGGCGTCGTGAACCAGGTCGTCGGCACGCTGTCGGGTGCGGGCGGCGGCAGCCCGATCGCGCCGATCACGAACCTCGTCAACGGCCTGCAGAACGCGCTGCCGGGTGGCAATCCGGCCGGTGCGCTGACCGGCGCACTGGGTTCGGTCACGGGCGCCCTCGGCAACCTCGGCGGCGCGAACCCGCTGGCGCCGGTGCAAGGTGTCGTCAACCAGGTCGTCGGCACGCTCGGCGGGAGCAATCCGGCCGGCACGTTGAGCAACGCGGTCGGGACGGCCACGGGCGCCCTCGGCAACGCGGTCGGCTCGGTTGCGGGTGCGCTCGGCGCGCTGGGCGGCACGAACCCGCTGGCGCCGGTACAGGGTGTCGTCAACCAGGTCGTCGGGACGCTCGGCAACCTCGGCGGCACGAACCCGCTGGCGCCGGTGCAAGGCGTCGTGAACCAGGTCGTCGGCGCGTTGTCGGGCGCGGCGGGCAGCAGCCCGATCGCCCCGATCACGAACCTCGTGAACGGCCTGACGGGCGGCGGCAACCCGGCCGGCGCACTGACCGGTGCGCTCGGCTCGGTGACGGGCGCACTCGCGAACGGCCCGGCAGCCCTCGGCCAGGCGGCCGGTGCGCTGTCGGGCGCGGCCGGTTCGACGGCCGCGGCGGGCGGCAGCCTGCTCGGCTCGGGCGCGAACGCGGCCGGCGGCACGGCGGGTGCAGTCGGCTCGCTGCTGACGACGGGCGCCAACGCGACGGCGACGGTCGTCAATGCGGCCGGCACGTCGGTGGGTACGGCGCTCGGTTCCGCGCCGAGCCTGTCGGTGACGCCGCATTCGGGCAATAGCGCGCCGAACAACCCGCTCGCGCCGGTGACGTCGCTGCTCCAGTCGCTGACCGGCGCACTGCCGAAGTAAGGGCCGGATCCGCACGGCGGCGCCGCATGGCCGCCGTGCGCCGCGCTCGCGCAACGCGGCATGACAGCGATGTCATGCCGCGTTGTCTTTTCGGGCTTCCCGCTGTCTTGCGTCGCATGAGCAACCGCCGCCGACTATTTCAACGCGGCATGGAATAACCGGTTCCCGCCGTCCGTTTACCTACCGAGTTCCGGCCCGGCCCGCCGGCGGGATAATGGTCGCAACGAAACCGATCGTCCCGTCCGGCGGCGCCGTGCCGCCAGGCCCTGCCAAGGAGAACGGGAATGAAACGGATGGTCTTTGCCGCCGCGCTGACGGCGGCGATCGTGCGGCCGGCGGCCGCGGAACCGCCTCAGGTGAGCGACGGGAAACTGGTCGACGAGGCACACATGACGCTGTACGTGTTCGATCGCGATGCGCCCGGCAAGAGCGCGTGCGACAGCGCGTGTGCGGCCAACTGGCCGCCCGCGATCGCGGACGCGTACGACAAGGCATCGGGCGCACTGAGTCTCGTCGCGCGGGACGATGGCAAGAAGCAATGGGCGTACCGCGGCCGCCCGCTGTATCGCTGGAAGATGGACCGCAAGGCGGGCGACGCGGGCGGCGACGGGATCGGCGGCATGTGGCACGTCGCGCACCCGTGACCGCGCGGCGATGCGGATGCGCAAGGCTTCCTGATGAGCTACGAATCGGATCTGCTGGTGTGGCTGCCGCGTCTCACGCGCTATGCGCGTGCGCTGACGGGCGACCGCGCGTGGGCGGACGATCTCGTGCAGGACACGCTCGAGCGTGCGCTGAACCGGCCGCCGCGCGACGGCGGCAACCTGCGCGCGTGGCTGCTGACGCTGTTGCGGCACCGTTTCATCGACCAGTTGCGCGCGCGGCGCGAGATCGCGGTCGACGATGCGACCGCGCCGTGGCAGACGATGGCCGCGCCGGCCGGCGAGATCGGTGGGCTGGTGCTGCGCGACGTGCAGCGCGCGTTGTACCGGTTGCCGGTCGAGCAGCGCGAGGTGCTGCTGCTGGTCGCGCTTGAAGAATTGAGCTATCGCGACGCCGCGCAGGTACTCGGCGTACCGGTGGGCACGGTGATGTCGCGGCTCGCGCGGGCGCGCGCGCAGATGCGCGCCTTGCTGTCGGACGAGCCGTCGGCGCACGGCACGGCCGCGTTACGGGTGATCGGGAAAACATGATGGACGATCCGCACAAGCCTTCGAACGGGCGGGACGAGGACGCGTCGGCGCAACTGCTGTCCGCGTTGCTGGACGGCGAGCTGTCCGGGAGCGAGCGGCGCGAGATGCTCGAGCGCCTGCAGTCCGATCCGGAGGAGGCCGAACGATTCGCGCATTACCGCGCGCAGCGCGACGCGCTGAAGGCGCTGTTCCCGCTGCCGGGCGCGGCCCCCGCGCTGTTCGTGCAGCGTCGCGCGCCGCGCCGTCGTGCCTTCGCGTATGCGTTCGCGGGGCTGGCCGCCGGGCTGCTGATCGGCGTTGCGCTGCCTGCGGGCTGGCTGGCGATCGGCCGCGACCCGGCGTTCGCCGCGCGCGCCGATGTCGCGTATGCCGTGTACGCAGCCGATCGCGACCATCCGGTCGAGGTCGGCGCGGGCGATCCCGCGTATCTCGCCGCGTGGTTGTCGGCGCGCGTCGGACGGCCCGTGCGCGCCCCGTCGCTCGACGAATACGGCTACGTGCTGCTGGGCGGCCGGTTGCTCCCCGGCGATGGCGGGCCGGCCGCGCAGTTCATGTACCAGCGCGCGGACGGCGCACGCGTGACGCTTTACGTGACCGCCTACGATGCGCGGCATCTCGCGCCGCAGTCGATGTCGGCCGACGGCCGCTACACGTATTTCTGGTCGGATCGCGGCATGGGTTATGCGTTGTCCGGCCGCGGCGACGAACGGCGCCTGCGCGCGCTCGCGATCGAGGCGTGCGGCGCGCTCGGCGGCCCGACCGACGCGTGGAAGAGCTGACGCGTGCCACCGGCAGGGAGCAGGCGATGAAGACGACGATGACGAAGGTGCTCGTGGCGGCGGCGCTCGCCGCGGGTGCGACCCTCGCGCGGGCGGACGGCGACGCGCCCGTGCGCGTGCCGGTCGACGCCGACGGCGTGCAGCGGGTCGCCATCGTCGGCGGCAGCTATTTCTTCCGGCCGAACCATGTGATCGTGCGCGCGCACGTGCCGGTCGAGCTGACCGTGTCGGCGGAGCCGGGCGTCGTGCCGCACAGCTTCGAGATCGCTGCGCCGCCGCAGGCCGGCATGGCGGTGCGCACCGAGCTCGGCACGACGCCGAAGACGTTCCGCTTCACGCCGGCGCAGCCGGGCCGGTTCGCCTACTATTGCACGCATCGGCTGCTGTTTTTCAGGAGCCATCGCGAGCGCGGAATGGAAGGCGTGCTCGATGTCGAGGCGGCGCCGTGATCGCCGCGTTGCTGGCCGCGAGCCTGATAGGAGCGAGCATGACAGCCGACCCCGTGACCGTCGCCCAGGCGCATTTCGACCACGTCCGCTCGTATCGCGCGACGATCCGCTCGTCGGCGCGCGGTGGCGAACACACCGAAATCCGCTACGCCTACCTGAAACCGGGCTTCGTCCGGATGGATTTCGTGTCGCCGCACCGCGGCGCGGTGCTCGCGTACGATCCCGGCGACGGCAAGGTGCGGCTGCGCCCGTTCGGCGCGCACGCGCCGCCCGCGCTGACGCTGTCGCCGTCCAATCCGCTCGTGCGCGACCGCAGCGGCCACCGGGTCGACCGGTCGGACGTCGGCGAACTGCTGCGCAACGTGCATGCGCTGCAGCAGGGCGGCGCGACGGTGACCGAAGGCGAGGAGGCCGTCGGCGGCCGGACCGCGCTGCGCGTGTCGGTCACCGGCGCACCCGCGCACGCGGTCGACGGCGTGCATCGCTACCGGCTGTGGCTGGACGCCGGGGACGGCTTTCCGCTGAAGGTCGTCAGCTTCGCCGACGGCGACGACGTGCCGCTCGAAACCGTGACGCTCGACGACGTCGAAATCGACGTCGCGTTCCCCGAGCGTTTCTTCGCACCTTGACCGACGAGTGGGCGCGTGTCCGTGACGGACAGCCCGGAGGCTGCATGGCGGAATACCGGTTCTCGACGACCTGGCGCGTGGACGCGCCGCTCGCGGCGGTCTGGGACGCGATCTACCAGGTCGACCGCTGGCCCGACTGGTGGAAGGGCGCCGTGCGCACCGTCGAGATCGAGCATGGCGACGCGCGCGGCGTCGGGGCGCTGCACCGGTATACGTGGAAGGGCGCGTTGCCGTACCGGCTGACGTTCGACATGCGCGTGCGGCGCGTCGAGCGGCCGCATGCGCTCGAAGGCCGCGCAAGCGGCGCGATCGAAGGCGACGGGCGTTGGTCGTTCGCCGGCGACGGCGCGCACACCGTCGTGCGCTACGACTGGCACATTCGCACGCAGGTGCGCTGGATGAACTGGCTCGAGCCGCTCGCGCGCCCGCTGTTCCGCTGGAATCACGACGTCGTGATGCGCGAAGGCGCGAAGGGGCTCGCGCGATTGCTGGGGGCGGCCGTCGAGACGGATGGCCGGACCTTCCGGCCGCTGTCCGGCGCAGGCTGCGCCGATGCGTAGCAGCGCGTGAGGACGCGCGTCGCGTCGGTCAGCGCGCGTACGCCATCACCGCGCCGTCCACCGCCAGCGCGATGCGTTCGCCGACGGCCGGGCACCGGTGTCCCGGTACGCGGATACGCACGAGCACGTCGCGATCGGCATCGAGGCGTGCGAGCACGTCGGCATCCTGGCCCGCGAACTGCGCGGCTTCGACGCGCGCCGTCCGGCCGCTCGCCGCGCCGGCCTGCGCGACCGGCACGATGTCGATCTGCTCGGGACGCAGCATCGCGTCGGCCGGCCCGTCGGGCAGCGGGGCGACGAGCGGCAGCTCGCCGAGCGCACAGGCGATGCGCGCATCGCGCACGTGACCCGCGAGCAGCACGGCCTGCCCGACGAACGACGCGACGTCGCGCGTGACGGGCTGCCGGTACAGCATCTGCGGCGCGGCCGTCTGCACGAGCCTGCCTTGCCACATCACCGCGACTTCGTCGCCGAGCGTCATCGCCTCGGGCTGGTCGTGCGTGACGAGCACCGACGTCGCGCCGGCCGCGGCAAGCGCGTCGGCCACCGCGCTGCGCGTTTCATGGCGAAGCGACGTGTCGAGCGCGGAGAACGGTTCATCGAGGATCACGAGCGAGGGCTCGGGCGCCAGCGCGCGCGCGAGGGCCACGCGCTGTTGCTGGCCGCCGGACAGCTGCTGCGGCGCGCGGCTCGCATACGACGCCGGCAGCCCGACCATCTCGAGCAGTTCGTCGACGCGGTGATGGCGGCGCCGTGCCGCGCGCGGCAGCCCGAACGCGATGTTGTCGGCCACCGACAGGTGCGGAAACAGCGCGCCTTCCTGCGGCACGTAGCCGATCCGGCGCCGTTCGGGCGGCAGGTGCACGTCGGGGGCGGCCACGCGGCGTCCGTCGATCTCGACGGTGCCGCGCTCGGCGCGCTCGAAGCCGCACAGCACGCGCAGCAGCGTCGTCTTGCCGCTGCCGGACGGGCCCAGCAGCGCGAGGCGCGAGCCGCGCCGTACCGTGAGATCGATGTCGTGCAGGACGGTATGCGATCCGAACGATTTCGACAGGCCGTGGATGCGTAGTTCGCTCATGGGCGGTTCCGGGAAAAAGGGGCGATGCTCAGTTGCGCACCGACGCGCGGCCGAGCAGCAGGAACAGCAGTCCCGATGCGCCGAGCGACAGCGCGACGAGCAGCGCCGCGTACGGTGCCGCGGCCGCGAACGCGAGCGTCGCCGTATCGCTCCATACCTGTGTGGCGAGCGTGTGTGTGCCGATCGGCGACAGCAGCAGCGTCGCGTTGAGTTCGGTGACGACCGAGATGAACACCATCGTCGCGGCCGCACCGAGGCCGGGTGCCGCGAGCGGCAGCACCACGCGCGTGAGCGTTGCGCGCCAGCCGAGGCCGAGCGAGCGTGCGGTTTCCTCGAGCCGGACCTGCACGTGCGACAGCGCCGCGCGCACGCTCACGACCGCGAGCGGCAGGAACAGGATCGCGTACGCGGCGACGAGCGCCGGCGCGCTCTGGTAGAGCGGCTGCAGCAGCCGCACCGTGATCGACACGATCGCGAGCGCGACGACGATGCCCGGCACGCCCTGCACGGTCATCGCCGTGCGCTCGAGGAGCGTCGCGACGCGGCCCGGATAACGGACCAGCAGGAACGCGAGCGGCAGCGCGAGCAGCGTGGTAACGGCTGCCGCCATCAGGCCGTAGCTGGACGATGCGAGCGTGGCTTGCCACAGCAGTTCGGGCGACACGTCGGCCGGCGTGACGGCGGCGGCCCCTTGTTGCGTGAGCCAGTAGCCGATCATCGCGAGCGGCACGCCGAGCGTCGCGGCCGCGAGCGCGGCGAATGCGACGGTGACGGGGCCGCGCCACCGGCCGAGCGGATAACGCATCGCGACGCGGCGTGCGGCGCGGTGCGTATGACCGTAGCGCGCGTGGCCGCGAGCGCGCGCCTCGATCGCGAGGCACAGCAGGCACAGCGCGATCAGCACGCAGCCGAGCAGCGATGCGCCGCCGCCGTCGAACGCGGTGCGGTACTCGGCATAGATCTCGGTCGTGAACGTGCGAAAGCGCAGCAGCTGGAACGCGCCGAATTCGGACAGCACGCCGAGCGCGACGAGCAGCATCCCGCCGCACAGCGCGGGGCGCAATTGCGGCAGCACGACGCGAAAGAACGTCTGCCACGGCGGGCAGCCGAGCGTGCGCGCGCTTTCTTCGAGCGCGGGGTCGAGCTCGCGCAGCGCGGCGGCCACCGGCAGGTAGACGAGCGGGAAGTACGCGGACGTCAGCACGATCAGCGCGCCGGCGAAGTCCTGCAGGTCGAGGCTCAGCGACACCCACGCGTAGCTCGTGATGAACGGCGGCACCGCGAGCGGGGCCGCGGCGAGCGCGGTCCACAGCGGCCGCGCGGGCAGGTCGGTGCGCTCGATGAACCACGCGGCCGCGGTGCCGAGCAGCGCGCATGCGAGCGTCGCGGCGCATGCGATCGACAGCGTGTTGACGAGCAGCTCGCCGACGAGCGGGCGCCACAGCAGCGCGATCGCATCGTCGACGCCGAAGGTGGCCGCGCGGTACAGCGTGAAGGCGAGCGGCAGCAGGATCGCGAGCGGCCCGCACGCGGCCGCGGCGACGAGCGCGCGCGACGGGCGCCGACGCGTCGCGGGGCGCGCTGCGTCGCGCGCGATGCGCGCCGTGCGGGACACGGCGTCGCTCACGGTCAGAGCAGGCCGGCCTGGCGCAGCAGCTTGCCGGCCTGGCTGTCGTCGCCGAGCTGTTCGAACGTCAGTGCCGGCGGGCTCAGTTCGTTGAACGGCTTCAGGATCGGATCGGGGGCGACGCCCGGATGCAGCGGATACTCGAAGCTGATGCGGCCGTTCGCCATCAGTTTCTGCGCGCGCTCGCCGACAAGATACGCGACGAACTTCTGCGCATCGGCCTGGTGCTTCGATGCCTTCATCACGGCGGCGCCCGACACGTTCACGGCTGCGCCGACGTCATGGTTGCCGAAGTGGTGGATCGCACTTTTCGTCGACTTGTCGCCGAGCTCCGCGTGCAGGCGGTCCCAGTAGTAGTTGTTGATGATGCCGGTTTGCACGCCGCCGCGGTTGACGGCCGCCGTCACGCCTTCGTCGTCGTCGAAGATCTGCGCGTTGGCCTTCAGGCCCTTCAGCCATTGCAGCGTCGCGGCTTCGCCGTGCAGCGCGAGCACCGCGCTCACGAGCGGCAGGAAGTCCGCATCGCTCGGCGCGATGCCGACCTTGCCCTTCCATTCCGGTTTCGCGAGATCGAGCAGCGACGCGGGCAGTTGCTGCGGCTGGAGTTTCGCGGTGTTGTAGACGAGCACGTTCTCGCGCGCGAGCACGCCGACCCAGTTGCCGTCGGCCGGGTTGAAGCGGGCGGGGACCGCCTGCAGCGCTGCGCTGTCGGTCTTCGCGAGCAGGCCCTTGCGGTCGAGCAGCACGAGTTCCGGCGAGTTCTCGGTGAAGTACACGTCGGCCGGCGTGCGGTCGCCTTCCGCGACGATCTGCGCGGCGAGCGCGGGGCCTTCGCCCGAGCGCACCTTCACGGTGATGCCGCTTTGTGCCTCGAAGTCCTTGACGAGCTGGTTGACGACCTGCTCGTGCTGCGCGTTGTACAGCGTGAGCGTCGCGGCGTGCGCGCGCGTGGCGTGCAGCGCGCCGGTCAGCATCAGCGCGGCGGCGGCCGCGGCGATCAGGTGCCGCAGCGGGCGGCTAACGGGAAAAGTGTTCATGTCGTCGTCGTGAGTTGCATCCGGGCGGGCCGGGGAAATGGAGCGTGGCGTCGCGATGCCGTTACGCTTCGAACAGCGCGGCGCCGATGTACGAACCGGGTTGCGCGCCCGGCGGACACGCGAAGATCGCGCTGCCGACGTGCGTGGTGAACTGGTTCATGATGTCCAGCTTCGCGAGCTTCTCGTTGATCGGGATGAAGCCGCGGCGCGGGTCGCGCTGGTGCGCGACGAACATCAGTCCCGCGTCGTACTCGGTCTGCTGGCGCCACGGCGGCCAGCGCTCGATGTAGAAGTTCGTGCTGTCGTTGTACGAATACGCGCGGCGCAGGATCTGCGCGCCGTTGTTCACCTGAGGCGATGCGAGACGCGCATGCGCGTTGTCGGGGATCACCGGATTGCCGTCCTTGTCGACCGCGTCGAGGTCGAGCGCCTCGAACTCGTGCTGGCCGCCGATCGGTGCGCCGCTGTATTTCTTGCGGCCGAACACCTGTTCCTGGAAGCCGAGCTCGGTGTTGTCCCAGTGTTCGAGCGTGATGCGGATGCGGCGCACGACCGTGTAGGTGCCGCCGTTCATCCACGCCGGGCCTTCGTTGCCGGCCCACACGAATTCGTTCATCGCGGCCGGATCGTCGCGCGACGGGTTCATCGTGCCGTCCTTGAAGCCCATCAGGTTGCGCGGCGTCTCGCCCGGCTTGCCGGACGTGAAGCCGGCCTGGCCCCAGCGCATCTGCACGGCCTTGCCGCCGAGGCGCACGAGCTGGCGCACCGCGTGAAACGCCACCTGCGCGTCGTTCGCGCACGCCTGGATGAACAGGTCGCCGCCGGTCTTCTCCGGAATCAGCTGGTCGCCGTTGAAGCGCGGCAGGTCGACGAGCGCGGCCGGGCGCTGCTTCGCGAGGCCGTAGCGGTCCTTGCCCGCGACCGCGAACAGGCCGGGCCCGAAGCCGAACGTGATCGTCAGCCGCGACGCGCCGATGCCGAGCGCGTCGCCCGAGTCGGCCGGCGCGACGTCGTCGCCGCCGTTCGCCGGCAGCGGCTGCGCGGGGGCGCCGCGCGTGAGGCGTGCGGCCGCGTCGGTCCAGGTCTTCAGCAGCGCGATCACGTCCGCGCGTTGGGTCGTGGTGAGGTCGAGCGCCGCGAAATATGCGTTGCGCTGCTGCGGCGTCGTGATGCCGCCCTGGTGCTTGCCGTAGAACGGCTCGATGTCGTCGTCGTGCGCGTGCGCGCCCGGTGCGACCGCGGGCGCCGCGTCGGCCGCGCGTGCGGCCGGCATCGTGCCCGCCGCGAGGCCCGCGGCCACTGCGGCGCCGCCGGCCTTCAGGAAGCCGCGGCGCGCGGGGCGCGACGGCGGGTTCAGATCGTCTGCCATGGTCGGCTCCGTTACTTCGCGAGCATCAGCGTGTTGACGTCGTCCTGGACGTAATAGAAGCCGTCGCCGTCGGGCGTCATCGCGATCCCGAACAGGTCGCCGTTGCCGGGCGGCGACTGCGCCTTGTCGGTATCGATCCAGCGCGCATAGAGCTGCTTGCCGGCGACCGGATCGATCTCGACGACCTGGCCGTTCAGCGCGTTGGTCGCGAGCAGATGGCCGTTCGGCGCGGTCGCGAGTGCGAGCGGGCGGCGCAGGAAGCCGTCGGCCGTCACCTGGCGGCCGACGCCCGCGCTCGTGTCGCGCGTGAGCGGATCGTCGATCTCGACGACGCGGTTGCCGATCGCGTCGGAGACGTACAGCTTCTTCTGGTCGCCCGACAGCGCGAGGCCGGTCGGGCCGACCAGGAACACGCCCTTGTCGGCCTGCGCGCCGAGGCCGCTCGCGACGACCGTTTCCTGCTTGATGACGGGCGGCTTGCCGGCCGGCACGTCGAGGTCGAGGCGCAGTACCGTCGCCTGCTTGTAGACGGGCGGGTTGCCGTCCGCGCCGCCGACGCCGAAGCCGGCCATGCTGACGAACAGCGTCGCGCTGTCGCCGCGGTCGACCACGGCCATGTTGCCCCACGGGTCGTTGATGTTCGCGCTCGACCACGTCGAGGCGATCCGGCCGTGCGGATCGAGCACGATCAGGCAGCCGGCGCCTTTCGTCGACGTCGTGCCGTCGTTGCTCGGCGTGCTGCCGACGATCACCCAGCCCGACTTCAGCATCGTCATCGCGGTCGACAGGCCGACGCCGCCCGGGCACGCCTTCAGGTCGCGTGGAATCGTCGCGAACAGGCTCATCTGCTTGGTCGACGGCCGATAGTCGACGATCGTGCTGCCCGTGCCCTGCAGGTTCGCCGCGTTGTTGAAGTTGTCGACGAGCACGTCGCCTGCCTGGAGCGTGCCGGCCGACACCGGTGCAACCGCGATCGCGTACGGGTTCTGGTCGCCGTTGTCGGGCACCGTGTTGACGAGCAGCGTATGGCGATGCAGCGTCTCGAGGAAGCCTTGCGGCTCGGCGAACGCGCCGGCGGCGGCCGTCAGCGCGACGGCGGCCAGCGCGCCCGTCGCGAGGCGGCGAAGCGGGGCGGATTGAATCATCGGGATCTCCTGGGAGGCGCGCCGCGTCGGCGGCGCGCGAAAACGGGTGGCGTGGGCGGACGGCGGGCGCGCGGCGGTCAGAACGTGATCGTCGTGCGTGCGCCGAGCACGAACGTATTGCGCAGCGGCTGGGTCGCGTCGCTCGGGTTCTGGCCCGCGCCGGCGTTGAACGTGTACTGCGCATCGGCCGCGATCACCCACCACGGGTTGACCTGATACTGGTAGGTCGCCTCGACGGTCGTCTCGCGGGTGCGCACGCCGTACGGACCGGCCGCAAAGTTGCGCGCGGCCTGGTCGAGGTCGGTCACGTGGCTGCCGACCTGGATGTACGTGACGGCGAGGCCGACGCTGTCGTTGTCGCGACCGTCGAACGGCGCCTTCAGCACGATGCCCGCGTTCGCCGCGAAGCTCACGAGGTTGCGGTCGCCCGGCGCGCCCATCACGCGCGCGAACACCCCGAGGCTTTTCGCGCCGGTGGGGTCGGGACGCCAGATCATCTGGTCGGCCACCGCGTAGAAGCTGTAGTCGCCGTGGTGCTGCCGCGCGTTGCCGTTCGATGCGGGATCGGCGAGCGACAGACCGTCGGTGCCGGCGTTCTGGTCCGCGAAGCGGCCGTTGTGATACCACAGGCCGATCTTGTAGGTACCCGGCAGTCCGTTCGAATGGCCGGTGTCCATTTCGCCGTCGGACGGCTGGTTCAGCGCGTACTGCAGCTCGCCGATATAGAGCGTGCCGTTGTGCAGGTTGAAGTTCGTGCCGCTCAGGTTGCCCGGGTTGTTGCCGAGCGGATCGCCGTCGAACACGCCCGCGAGCGCGGTGAGTTTCGGCGTGAGCTGTGCGCGCACGCGTACGCCGAGGCCCGCGAGCGGATACGCGGGGCCGCCGTTCGGCAGATCGTACGACGGCAGCGCGGGCCAGCCGAACATCGTATTGACGAACGTGTTCGCATACGTGCTGACCATGAACTCCTGGTCCAGGCTCTGCTGGCCGATCTTCACGTCGACGCGCTTGTCGAGGAACGATTGCTGGTACCAGAGTTCCCACAGGCGCGTCGTGTCCTGCGCCTCGATGCCGCTCGCGGTGTTGAGCGTGCCGAGATTGCGCGCGCTCAGGTTGCTGCCGTGGATCTGCAGCGCGCTGACGTTGAAGGTGCCGCCGGGCAGGCCGATCGCCTTTTGCGTATCGACCGTCAGCGTCGCGGTCGTCAGCCCGTCATACGTGCCGCCGCGGTTCAGGCCGCCGCGCAGGTTCGCGAGGTATTCGCTGGTTTCGGTGATCTGCAGCGTCGCGCCGTACTTGCCGAGCCACGGGCGGATGCCGCCCATGTCGCCGAGCAGGCTCTGGCGCGTCCAGATGCCGGTCCACATGCCGGCCGGCTTCGCCTGGATCGCGAGGTCGGCCTCGGGCGCTTCGGGCTGCGCGTCGACCGACGCGGCGGCGAACGCAGCGCCGCTCGCGAACGATGCGCACGCGAGGACGGCCGCACAGGCGGCGGGGCGCATCCGGGTGCGGACGCGGTCTCCATGGAACGACGCAACCTTCATATCAAATTCCTGATTCTAATTGGTTTGGAGTCCTGCTTGTCGGTCGCTGTCCCGACGCTCGGCACCGATCGGCCAGGGCACGAAGAAGAGCGCAACGCGGCGCATCGTAGGAGTGTCGAATGGGAATGTCAATGTAAACGAGAATGATTCGCATCTAAATTACTGAATGTAATGGGAGGGCTTACGGATGGGGGCCGACGGGTGTTTTCCGAAAGAAAAAACGTAAATATCGGCGTAATGAAAATGAATGCTTCGATGCGGAGCGATGGATTGCCGGCAGGGGGGGCGGGACGGGGCACCGGGCGCGTTGTGGCGGACGGAATCGGCGCCTGCGCGGGTTTTTCGATGCGATGTCGCCGGTCGCAGGAACTCCGTGCTTACCCGGTGTCCAAACGGGGCTGGATGCGATTCGCGGGCCGCGCGGGCTCGCCCGCCAAGCCGGGTAGCGTGGGTCAGGGTTTTGTTTTAAAAGGATTTTTCGTGATTTTCGGGTGTTTTCCCCGCTTCCGTGCCGCGTTGAAAATTCGTCCGGTTTCCCTTCTTGAATTTGTCAAAACCCGTCCATATAATTAGCACTCGCTGCACGAGAGTGCTAACAATTCTCTGCCGGGCGACAAGCCGGGCAGATTCCCTAAGCGTTCTTCAATCTCAGTCAAGAGAGGAGTGAATATGAACCTTCGTCCTTTGCACGATCGCGTGATCGTCAAGCGCCTGGATCAGGAAACCAAGACCGCCTCGGGCATCGTCATCCCCGACGCCGCTGCTGAAAAGCCGGACCAGGGCGAAGTCCTGGCCATCGGCCCGGGCAAGCGCGACGACAAGGGCGCACCGATCGCGCTCGACGTGAAGGTCGGCGATCGCGTCCTGTTCGGCAAGTACGCAGGCCAGACCGTGAAGGTCGACGGCCAGGAACTGCTGGTCATGCGCGAAGAAGACATCATGGCCGTGGTCAACGCGAAGTAAGCGTCCTCCGACGGTACATATTCCCAAGAATTCAAGGAGTTAGAAGATGGCAGCTAAAGACGTCGTATTCGGCGATTCCGCCCGTTCGAAGATGGTCGAAGGCGTGAACATTCTCGCCAACGCAGTCAAGGTCACGCTGGGTCCGAAGGGCCGCAACGTGGTGCTGGAGCGCAGCTTCGGCGGCCCGACGGTCACCAAGGACGGTGTGTCGGTCGCGAAGGAAATCGAGCTGAAGGACAAGCTCCAGAACATGGGCGCGCAAATGGTCAAGGAAGTCGCTTCCAAGACCAGCGACAACGCAGGCGACGGCACGACGACGGCAACCGTCCTCGCGCAATCGATCGTTCGCGAAGGCATGAAGTACGTCGCATCGGGCATGAACCCGATGGACCTGAAGCGCGGTATCGACAAGGCAGTCGCAGCGGCTGTCGACGAGCTGAAGAAGATCAGCAAGCCGTGCACGACGAACAAGGAAATCGCACAGGTCGGCTCGATCTCGGCGAACAGCGACACGTCGATCGGCGATCGCATCGCTGAAGCGATGGACAAGGTCGGCAAGGAAGGCGTCATCACCGTCGAAGACGGCAAGTCGCTGGCTGACGAACTCGACGTCGTCGAAGGCATGCAATTCGACCGCGGCTACCTGTCGCCGTACTTCATCAACAACCCGGAAAAGCAAGTCGCCGTCCTCGACAACCCGTTCGTGCTGCTGCACGACAAGAAGGTGTCGAACATCCGTGATCTGCTGCCGGTGCTCGAGCAAGTCGCGAAGGCTGGCCGTCCGCTGCTGATCATCGCCGAAGACATCGAAGGCGAAGCGCTCGCAACGCTGGTCGTGAACAATATCCGCGGCATCCTGAAGACCGTTGCGGTCAAGGCGCCTGGCTTCGGCGATCGTCGCAAGGCGATGCTGGAAGACATCGCGATCCTGACGGGCGGCCAGGTGATCGCCGAAGAAACCGGCCTGACGCTCGAGAAGGCAACGCTGGCAGAACTGGGCCAGGCGAAGCGCATCGAAGTGGGCAAGGAAAACACGACGATCATCGACGGCGCAGGCGAAGCCGTGAACATCGAAGCACGCGTGAAGCAAGTGCGCGCGCAAATCGAAGAAGCGACGTCGGACTACGACCGTGAAAAGCTGCAAGAGCGCGTGGCCAAGCTGGCCGGCGGTGTTGCAGTGATCAAGGTCGGTGCTGCGACCGAAGTCGAAATGAAGGAAAAGAAGGCACGTGTCGAAGACGCACTGCACGCAACGCGCGCAGCTGTGGAAGAAGGCATCGTGGCAGGTGGCGGCGTTGCGCTGATCCGCGCTCGCACCGCGATCGCAGGCCTGACCGGCGCGAACGCCGACCAGAACGCCGGCATCAAGATCGTGCTGCGCGCGATGGAAGAGCCGCTGCGCCAGATCGTCACGAACGGCGGCGAAGAAGCCAGCGTCGTGGTGGCGGCCGTTGCTGCAGGTACGGGCAACTACGGCTACAACGCAGCAACGGGCGAGTACGTCGACATGGTTGAAGCCGGCGTCGTCGACCCGACCAAGGTCACGCGCACCGCACTGCAGAACGCAGCGTCGGTTGCTGGCCTGCTGCTGACGACGGACGCAGCTGTCGCAGAACTGCCGAAGGAAGACGCACCGATGCCGGGCGGCATGCCGGGCGGCATGGGCGGCATGGGCATGGACATGTAATCGACCTCGGTCGATGGTGTCCGGAACGTGCAGCGATGCGCGTTCCAGCCAAAAGAAAAGACCCGCAGCGATGCGGGTCTTTTTTTATTGGTGCGAGGATCTTGATGTGCGTGCGGGGCGGCCGGAGGCGTTGCGCCCGCGGTGGCGCGGCAGGTGCGACGGCGGGGCGCGCCCGCCGTGCCCGCGTCAATGCCGGTGCGACGTCCGCGATACCGGATCGGCCTTCACGGCCGGTGGCGTATCCGATTCTTCATTGCTGCGCGCCCAGAAGAACCGGTCGGGCAGGTAGGCGCCCATGCCGGGCCGGAACGCGTCGCGCACGGCCTGGTACAGGTACTCCTGCGCCTCGCGCACCGCCTCGGGCGGTTCCTGGCCGTTCGCGAGCAGCGCCGCGATGGCCGCGCCGAGCGTATCGGTGATGCCCATCAGCCGGTGCGGCGAGCGATCCCACATGTCCTCGCGAAGCTGGCCTTCCTCGCCGTACAGCGTGTTGACGAGCCGGTGCGAGCCCGTCTCCGACGACAGGATGTACTCGCAGCCCTGCGACAGCAGGTGCGACACGGCGGCGTCGAGATTCGGCGCCTCGGCGTCGCCGTCCGGCTGCGCGAGCGCGATCAGCGTGGCGTGATCGGCGACCAGCAGCGTGGTTTGCGGCGCCAGCAGGTCGGCGATCGACTCGCGCAGGTCGTCGGCCGCGAGTACGTGCTCGTCGTCGAGCGTGAAATCCGGCGCGAGCACGAGCGGCACGCCGTCGTAGTCGGCGACGACCTCGGCGATCGCACTGACGACTTCCGCGCGCGTCGCCGCGCCGATCTTGAACGCGGCGACCGGCATGTCCTCGAGCAGCATGCGCGCCTGGGCGGCGACGACTTCGGGGTCGAGGCCGGTCACTTCGTCGCAGGCGGCGGAGTCGCGCACGGTGTAGCCCGTCAGGACGGACACGCCGTGACAGCCCATGCTCGCCAGGGTCATCAGATCGGCTTGGAGGCCGGAGCCGCCGGTGGGATCGGACAGGCCGAAGGTGAGGACGATCGGAGGGGCGTTGCTGGACATGTAAAAATGGGGCAAGAGAAAAACGGAAAGCGACGGAGATGCGGACCGCGAGGCGAGTGGCCGTTTTCGGCCCTGTGTTGCCCGGCAGGCCGCACTTTTCAGCCATTATGCGGTGGAATCCGGCCCGCACGACGGATTTTTTAGCGCAGCGCAACGTAGTCGCCGTCCTCCAGCGCGATTGCTAGGCAGTCCGGCCCCGACACGGTACCATCATGGCTCCCGAATTTACCGACTTTTCCCGACGCGGCTAAGATGGAATACAAGAGCTGGATGTGCCTGATTTGTGGCTGGATTTACGACGAAGAAGCCGGGCTGCCGGAAGAGGGCATTGCCCCGGGCACGCGCTGGGAAGACGTCCCGATCAACTGGACGTGCCCCGAATGCGGCGCTCGCAAGGAAGACTTCGAGATGGTCCAGATCTGATCGGACCGCTGGCCCACGGACACTCCGCTCCGGCCTCGCATCGGCCCGGCGCTCGCGCGCCGCGGTTCGGGCGAGCGACTTGACGATGACAGGCGCGCGTGTCCATGACGTCCGATCCGGCGAACGTTCCCCACCCTGACGCACTGCCCAACCCGCGCGGCGGGGCCGTGCGCGCGGCCGACGCATGGCTTGCGGCGGCCGCCGACGCATTCGGGCGGCACGACGATGCGGCTGCGCCGCTGTCCGCCGCCGCGGCGGTGCTGGCGGAAGCCGGCTGGCTGCCGGCCGCGCGGTTCGCCGGGCAACTGGCGGCCGCCGCGCCGCTGGTCGCCGCCGAGCCGACGTCGGCCGGCTGGCGTGGCGCGCTGCGCGACTTCCGCGCGGCCGTCGGGCGTCACAACCTGCGCGAGCTCGCGTGCTCGCCCGTTCTCCTCGACCATTTCCGTGCACTGCGCGCGCAAAGCGCCGCCGACCTGCGTGCCAGCGCGCCGCCCGACGCGCTCGCGCTGGTCGGCCGCGCGGTGCCGCCGGCCACGTTGCGCGCGCTGCCCGACGCGTTAGCGGCCCGGATCCGCGCCCGCTACGAGCAGGCGCTGCTCGGGCTGCTGCGCGTAGAGCGCGGCGCGCCCGACGCGGCGCTGGACGAACTCGATGCGATGCAGGTCGCGCTCGCCGACGACGGGCCGTACGATTTCTGGCGGCTCGCGAACGCGTGCCTGCGCGCGCTGCGCGCAAGCGGCGCGCCCGAGCTGAAACGCTTTCTCGCGCGGACCAACCTGCTGCTCGCCGAACAGGTGCGGGGCCGGCGCAGTGCGCCGCCCGAGCTCGTGCGCGAGACGGTGGCGCTGCTGTGGCGCGATTTCGCGCTGTTTGGCGCCGCGGCCGAGGACGTCGCGCTCGTCGAGGTGCTGCACGACTACGGGCTGACGGTCGACTGGCACGTCGCCGGCACGCCGGCGTCCGAGGCGTTGTGGGAAGCCGATGCCGCGCGGGCCGAGCACGATGCGGTCGCCGTCGCGCCGACCCGCGCGCTCGGCGTCGTGACCGTCAACGCGCATGCGTACGAGGATTTCCTGCAGACGGCCGATGCGTCGATGGCCGACCTCGCCGCCGATCCGGCCCGAGCCGACGCAGGCGCCGCCTGGCACGCGTCCGGCGCCGCCTACCGGGTCGGGACGGCCGCGTGCGCGCTCGGGCTCGGCCACGCGGCACTGCTGGCCGATACGCTCGGCCTCGCATGGCGCCGTGCCGCCCACGGCATGCCGCTCGCGGACGGCGGCCTCGACGCGCACGGCCACGCGTCCGACATGCTGCGCGCGGCGCTGCTGAAGATCGCGGCCGGCGTCGCGCCGCCGGACCTCACCGCGGCATCCGGCGCGCTCGGCACGGCGCTCGGCCGGACCTGACGAACGAGGGGACGGGCAGATGGCGGCGCCCCTTGTCGCGCGGGCCTGCAACACGCTGCCGACAGCACCCGCGCGCGTGTTAGAGTGCCGTGTGATCCGCGCGCGTCGTTGCCAGCGTGGCGCGGCGTTGCTTGTTGATCGCGGCCCGGTCAGGTCGCGGCGTCTTTGCTAAAATTCAAACCATGTCAAAGCCTTCCGATCGCATCAATCTCACCAACCAGTTCCTGATCGCCATGCCCAACATGGCCGATCCGACGTTCTCGGGAACGGTGGTCTATCTTTGCGATCACAGCGAGCGCGGTGCGCTCGGCCTCGTCATCAATCGTCCTACCGACATCGATCTCGAATCGCTGTTCAACCGTATCGACCTGAAGCTCGACATCGAGCCGCTGCTGCACATTCCCGTGTACTTCGGCGGCCCGGTCCAGACCGAGCGCGGCTTCGTGCTGCACGAGCCGGTCGAGGGCGCGAACTACAACTCGTCGATGTCCGTCGACGGCGGGCTGGAGATGACGACGTCGAAGGACGTGCTCGAGGCGGTCGCGACGGGCACCGGCCCGAAACGCTTCCTGCTGACGCTCGGCCATGCCGGCTGGGGCGCGGGGCAGCTCGAGGAAGAAATTTCCCGCAACGGGTGGCTGACCGTGGCCGCCGATCCGCGCATCGTGTTCGACACGCCGGCCGAAGAGCGCTTCGAAGCCGCCCTCGGCCTGCTCGGCGTCAGCTCGTCGATGTTGTCCGGCGAAGCAGGGCACGCATGAGCGGCGCGAGCGCGCGCGATGCGACGCTCCTGGCGTTCGACTACGGCGAAAAACGGATCGGCGTCGCGGTCGGCAACGCGCTGACGCGCTCGGCCCGTGCACTCGTCGTGATCCAGAACCTGAATCGCGAACACCGTTTCAAGGCGGTCGGCGACCTGCTGGCCGAATGGCGGCCGGACGCGCTCGTCGTCGGCCTGCCGATGCATCCGGACGGCACGCCGCACGACATGACGCAGCAGGCGAAGCGCTTCGGCAACCAGCTGAACGGCCGCTTCGGGCTGCCCGTCACGTGGGTCGACGAGCGTTATTCGTCGGTCGAGGCCGAGGCCGGGCTGCGCGAGCGCAACGTGCGCGGCCGCGCCCGCGCGGAGATGCTCGATGCCGAGGCCGCCCGCGTCATTCTTCAACAGTATCTCGATCAATTGTCCGATCATGAGCACCATTGATGCCGAGGCGCTTTACCGCGTCCTGCTCGACCAGATCCGCGCCGCGTACGGCACGGCGTTCGCCGAACCGGGCGGCCCGCGGCTCGCCGGCATTCACAGCGGCGGCGCATGGCTGGCCGAGCGTCTCGCACGCGATCTCGGCGCGCCGGCCTTCGGCGTCGTGAACGTCGCGCTGCATCGCGACGACTACGCGAAGAAGGGGCTCCACAGCCAGGCCAGCCCGACATCGCTGCCGTTCGAGATCGACGGCGCGCGCATCGTGCTCGTCGACGACGTGCTGTACACCGGGCGCACCGTGCGCGCGGCGCTTAACGAGCTGTTCGACTACGGCCGTCCGGCCGCGGTCGAGCTCGCGGTGCTGGCCGATCGCGGCGGCCGCGAGTTGCCGGTCGCCGCACGCTTCGCGGGCGGCACGCTCGACGTGCCGGCCGGCGCGACGCTCGTGCTCGCGCGTGACGACGCGCGGTTCACGCTGCGCGTCGACCCGCACGGCGCCTGAACGACACGCGAACCGTATCCCGGGCCGCTGGTTTGCACCGCGGCCCGTTTGCATAGTTGGAATCACGCACACCATGACCACCGACACCACTGGCCGCACCGGCAATCCCGCCGCGGCCGCGAGCCCCGACCGGTTCCGCTACGGGTTCCTGAAGGGCAACCCGCAGCTCACGAAAAACGGCGAGCTGAAGCACCTGCTGTCGATCGAGGGCCTGCCGCGCTCGATCGTCAACCATATCCTCGATACGGCCGAGCAGTTCGTCAGCGTGACGGACCGGGAAGTGAAGAAGGTGCCGCTCCTGCGCGGCAAGTCCGTCTTCAACCTGTTCTTCGAGAACTCGACGCGCACGCGCACGACCTTCGAGATCGCCGCGACGCGCCTGTCGGCCGACGTGCTGAACCTGAACATCAACGCGTCGTCGACGAGCAAGGGCGAATCGCTGCTCGACACGATCAACAACCTGTCGGCGATGCATGCCGATCTGTTCGTCGTGCGCCATGCGTCGAGCGGCGCACCGTACCTGATTGCCGAGCACTGCGCGCCGCACGTGCACGTGATCAATGCCGGCGACGGCCGCCACGCGCACCCGACGCAGGGCCTGCTCGACATGTACACGATCCGTCACTACAAGCGCGACTTCACGAAGCTGCGCGTGGCGATCGTCGGCGACATCCTGCATTCGCGCGTCGCGCGCTCCGACATCCATGCGCTCACCACGCTCGGCGTGCCGGAAGTGCGCGCGATCGGGCCGCGCACGCTGCTGCCGGGCGGGCTCGAGCAGATGGGCGTGAAGGTGTTCCACAACCTCGACGAAGGGCTGAAGGGCGTCGACGTGATCATCATGCTGCGCCTGCAGAACGAACGGATGAGCGGCGCGCTGCTGCCGTCCGCGCAGGAGTACTTCAAGACGTGGGGCCTGACGCCCGAGCGCCTCGCGCTCGCCGCGCCCGACGCGATCGTGATGCACCCGGGCCCGATGAACCGCGGCGTCGAGATCGATTCGCAGGTCGCCGACGGCCCGCAGTCGGTGATCCTCAACCAGGTCACGTTCGGCATCGCCGTGCGGATGGCGGTGATGGGCATCGTTGCCGGCAACAGCGACTGAGCCCGCTTTCGCGCCTCCTTATTCACGCAATCAACGCATTCACTGACAGCGCATGAAGATTCATATCAAAGGCGGCACGCTGATCGATCCGGTCGCCGGCACCGAGCGGCAGGCCGATGTATTCGTCGCGGCCGGCAAGATCGTCGCGATCGCCGAGGACGGCAAGGCGCCGGCCGATTTCAACGCCGCGAAGACCATCGACGCGTCGGGCCTGATCGTCGCGCCCGGCCTCGTCGACCTGTGCGCGCGGCTGCGCGAGCCCGGCTACGAACACAAGGCGACGCTCGCGTCCGAGATGGCCGCGGCCGTCGCCGGCGGCGTCACGACGCTCGTGTGCCCGCCGGATACCGACCCCGTGCTCGACGAGCCGGGCCTCGTCGAGATGCTCAAGTTCCGCGCGCGCAACCTGCACCAGGCGAACGTGCACCCGCTGGGCGCGCTGACCGTCGGCCTCAAGGGTGAAGTGATCACCGAGATGGTCGCGCTGACCGAGTCCGGCTGCGTCGGCTTCACGCATGCGAACGTGCCGGTGCGCGACACGCAGGTGCTGCTGCGCGCGCTGCAGTACGCGAGCACCTACGGCTACACGACGTGGCTGCGTCCGCTCGACGCGTTCATCGGCCGCGGCGGCGTGGCCGCGAGCGGCGCACTCGCGTCGCGGCTCGGGTTGTCCGGCGTGCCGGTCGCGGCCGAGACGATCGCGCTGCACACGATCTTCGAGCTGATGCGCGTGACGGGCGCGCGCGTGCACCTCGCGCGGCTGTCGTCCGCGGCCGGCCTCGCGCTCGTGCGCGCGGCGAAGGCGGAAGGGCTGCCCGTGACCTGCGACGTCGGCGTGAACCATCTGCACCTGATCGACGTCGACATCGGCTATTTCGACTCGCAGTTCCGGCTCGATCCGCCGCTGCGCGGCGAGCGCGACCGCGAGGCGATCCGTGTGGCGCTCGCCGACGGCACGATCGATGCGATCTGCTCCGACCACACGCCGGTCGACGACGACGAGAAGCTGCTGCCGTTCGGCGAAGCGACGCCTGGCGCGACGGGCCTCGAGCTGCTGCTGTCGCTGACGCTGAAGTGGGCGGACGAGACGCGTACGCCGCTTGCGCAGGCGCTGCGCCGCATCACGTCGGCGCCGGCCGACGTGCTGCAGCTGCCGGCAGGTCGCCTCGCCGAAGGCGGCGCGGCCGATCTGTGCGTGTTCGATCCGCGCGCGCACTGGCGCGTCGAACCGCGCGCGCTGAAGAGCCAGGGCCACAACTCGCCGTTCCTCGGCTACGAACTGCCGGCCACCGTGCGCGCGACGCTCGTGTCCGGGCAGGTCGCATTCGAGCGTCACTGAACCACGCCGGATCCTCGCCATGACCGCCCTTCGCAAGCTGCGTCTCGTTTTTCACCTGTTGCGCGGCATGGCGATCGTCGCGCCGCGTTTTTCGCATGTCACGCCCGCGCGTCGCGCCGAGCTGATACGTCGCTGGTCGGTCAAGATGCTGCGGATCTGCGGGATGCGCGTCGTCGTCCACAACGACGCGGCGCGCCTCGACGCGGGTGCGCTCGTCGTCGGCAACCATGTGTCGTGGCTCGACATCTACACCGTCAACGCGTGGCGGCCGACGCCGTTCGTGTCGAAGGCCGAGGTGCGGCAGTGGCCGGTGGTCGGTTGGCTGGCCGAGAAGCTCGACACCGTGTTTCTGCAGCGCGAGAAGCGCACCGAGGCAATGCGGGTGATGCACGAGATGGCGGAGCGGTTGCGCAACGGTGGTGTGATGTGCGTGTTTCCGGAAGGGACGACGTCCGACGGCCAGGCGCTGCTGCCGTTCCATGCGAACCTGTTCCAGGCCGCGGTATCGGCCGGCTGCGCGGTGCAGCCGATCTGTCTGATGTACGAGGATGCGCAAGGGCGTCAGTCGGTCGCGCCGGCCTACACGGGCGACCTGTCGCTCGGCAAGTCACTCGACATGGTGCTGCGTGGCGGGCCGCTCGTCGCGCATCTGTACGTGTGCGATCCGATTGCGCCGGGCGGCGACCGGCGGGCGACGTCCGCGGCGGCGCGCGATGCGATCGCGGCCGCGCTGGCGACGTTGCAGGAGACGGTCGGCAAGCCGTCGGCCGAGGCGCTCGCGGAGTTGCAGAAGCATGCGTATCCGGCGACCGAGCTCGGTGGCGGGGCGGCAGCCGATGCGGCGGCCGATGAGCCGGTGCCGGGGCGCGAGGGTTGACGCGCACCCCGTTTGCGCGAATCGGCGTGTCGTTACTCGCCGCCCGGTGAGCGGCACGCTTCGCACTGCACCTGCGTGACCGTACGCTGCGCGGGGTCTGCCGTCAGCCTGACGGCCGACAACTGGTTCCCCCATACGCATCCCGAATCGAGCGCGACGACGTTGTCGCGCAGCGTCAGGCCAAGCGCGGCCCAGTGCCCGAACACGACCGTCACGTCCTCCGTGCGGCGCCCTGGTACGTCGAACCACGGCAGGTAGCCGGGCGGCGCGCTGTCCGGGCCGCCGTTCGCCTTGAATTCCATGGCGCCGTCGGGCGTGCAGAAGCGTACGCGCGTGAACGCGTTGAAGGCGACGCGCATCCGGTCCCGCTTCTTCAGGTTCGGACTCCATTGATTCGGCTCATTGCCGTACAGGCCTTGCAGCGTGTCGCGCCAGTCGGGCGCGCGCAGCGCACGCTGCAGTTCGTCCGCGAGTTCGAGCGCGAGCGTGGTGTCCCATTGCGGCAGTACGCCCGCATGCACGAGCAGCATTCCGTCCTCCGCATGGACGAACGGGCGGTGGCGCACCCAGTCGAGCAGCGCGTCGGCATCCGGCGCGTCGAGGATCTCGCCGATCGTGTCGCCCGGGCGCTCGGTGCGCAGCCCGGCGGAGACCGCGAGCAGGTGAAGGTCGTGATTGCCGAGCACGACGGTCGCGCATGGGCCGAGGTCCACGACCGCACGTAGCGCGGCAAGCGAGCCGGGTCCGCGGTTGACGACGTCGCCGGCGATCCACAGCGGCGTGTCGGCTGGCGGCGAAAGCTTGTCGAGCAGCGACCGGAAAGCGGAATGACAGCCTTGGATGTCGCCGATGGCGATGGGGGGGAGGGGCATGGGGCGGCGGATTTTGCGAGTATCGATAACGCGGGAAAAATCATCCAATCAATGCAGCGTGGCGCAATTTACATTCTGCGACGGCGGGTTGATTTGGCAAGAAATTTCATGCTCGGAAAGGGTTCGAAGCGCTGTATCAAGTTGTTAGCGGCATGGCTTTTGCAGGGGGCGGCTCCCTATAATTATCATTTTCCCCAACAAAATTAGCATTTCATGACTTTGGAGGCCATGTCGACCGGTTAAAATTCCCGGTCTGACGTAGCAATCACAAGTTACTAGCATTTGCGAATCTGATGTGGCCGGCGCCTGATGACGCCTGCCACACATTATTTGAGGGAGCCTCATGATCCTGGTTACGGGCGGCGCGGGTTTTATCGGTGCCAATTTTGTACTCGACTGGCTGCGCGCATCCGACGAAGCCGTGCTCAACGTTGACAAGCTGACGTACGCAGGGAACCTGCGCACGCTGCAGTCGCTGGACGGGAACCCGAAGCACGTGTTTGCGCGCGTCGACATCTGCGACCGTGACGCACTCGATGCGCTCCTCGCCGAGCACAAGCCCCGCGCGGTACTGCACTTCGCCGCGGAAAGCCACGTCGATCGCTCGATCCACGGCCCCGCGGACTTCGTGCAGACCAACGTCGTCGGCACGTTCACGCTGCTCGAGGCGACCCGCCAGTACTGGAACGGACTGAACGACGCCGACAAGGCTGCGTTCCGCTTCCTGCACGTGTCGACCGACGAGGTGTTCGGTTCGCTGTCGGCCACCGACCCGCAATTCTCCGAAACGACGCCGTACGCGCCGAACAGCCCGTATTCGGCGACGAAGGCGGGTTCCGACCATCTGGTGCGTGCATACCATCATACGTACGGCCTGCCGGTGCTGACGACGAACTGTTCGAACAACTACGGCCCGTATCAGTTCCCCGAGAAGCTGATTCCGCTGATGATCGCGAACGCGCTCGCGGGCAAGCCGCTGCCAGTGTATGGCGACGGCCAGAACGTGCGCGACTGGCTGTACGTCGGCGATCACTGCAGCGCGATTCGCGAAGTGCTCGCGCGCGGTGTGCCCGGCGAGACGTACAACGTCGGCGGCTGGAACGAGAAGAAGAACCTCGAAGTCGTGCATACGCTGTGCGACCTGCTCGACAAGGCGCGCCCGAAGGCAGCGGGTTCGTACCGCGACCAGATCACCTATGTGACGGACCGGCCCGGCCACGATCGCCGCTACGCGATCGATGCGCGCAAGCTCGAACGCGAGCTCGGCTGGAAGCCCGCGGAAACGTTCGAGACTGGCCTGGCGAAGACGGTCGACTGGTATCTCGACAATCAGGTCTGGGTCGACGAGGTCGCATCGGGCGAGTACCGCAAGTGGGTCGAGACGAACTACGCGAAACGCACTTGAGGAGAGAAGCGATGGCACGTAAAGGCATCATTCTCGCCGGTGGTTCCGGCACGCGGCTGTATCCGATCACGCACGTCGTCTCCAAGCAGCTGCTGCCGGTGTACGACAAGCCGATGATCTACTACCCGCTGTCGACGTTGATGGTCGCGGGCATTCGCGATGTATTGATCATCTCCACGCCGCAGGACACGCCGCGCTTCGAAGCGATGCTCGGCGACGGCAGCCAGTGGGGGATGAACATCCAGTACGCGGTGCAGCCGTCGCCCGACGGTCTCGCGCAGGCGTTCATCATCGGCAAGGCGTTCGTCGGCAACGATCCGTCGGCGCTGATTCTCGGCGACAACATCTTCTACGGGCACGATCTGGCGAAGCAGCTGGAGCGCGCGCATGCACAGGAAACTGGCGCGACCGTGTTTGCGTATCACGTGCATGACCCGGAGCGTTACGGCGTCGTCGAATTCGACAAGTCGTTCCGTGCGCTGTCGATCGAGGAAAAGCCGGCGAAGCCGCGTTCGAACTACGCAGTGACGGGCCTGTATTTCTACGACAACCGCGTATGCGACATCGCGGCCGACATCAAGCCATCGCCGCGCGGCGAGCTGGAAATTACCGATGTCAACTCGCGCTATCTCGACAGCGGTGCGCTGAACGTCGAGATCATGGGGCGCGGTTATGCGTGGCTCGATACCGGCACGCACGATTCGCTGATCGAGGCGGCCAGCTTCATCGCGACGTTGCAGAAGCGGCAGGGTCTCGTCGTCGCATGTCCGGAAGAAATCGCCTATCGCCGCAACTGGATCGATGCGGAGCAAGTGCTGAAGCTGGCGCAGCCGCTCGCGAAGAACGCATACGGTCAATACCTCAAGAACATTCTTACGGATCAAGTCGCATGGCCATCCAAGTAACGGCGACGGCACTGCCGGAAGTCAAGATCATCGAGCCGAAGGTGTTCGGCGACGCGCGCGGGTTCTTCTACGAAAGCTTCAACGGGAAGGAATTCGCCGAGCAGGTCGCACCCGGCGTCGAATTCGTGCAGGACAACCACTCACGCTCGTCGAAGGGCGTGCTGCGCGGGCTGCACTATCAGATCCAGCACGCGCAGGGCAAGCTCGTTCGCGTGGTCGAGGGCGAAGTGTTCGACGTGGCCGTCGACATTCGCAAGGATTCGCCGAACTTCGGCAAGTGGGTAGGGGTTGTCCTGTCGAACGACAACCATCGGCAGCTGTGGGTGCCGCCCGGTTTCGCACACGGCTTCGTCGTGCTGTCGGAGGCCGCGCAGTTCCTCTACAAGACGACCGACTACTGGTTTCCGGAACACGAGCGCAGCATCGTGTGGAACGACCCGGAGATCGGAATCGAGTGGCCGATCGATTTCGAGCCGCTGCTGGCGGCGAAGGACGCAGCCGGCAAGCGTTTGAGCGAAGCCGAAGTTTATGCGTGAGGTGGGTGTGACTCCAGAGCCGACGATCCTCGTGACGGGTGTGAATGGCCAGGTCGGGTTCGAACTGCTGCGCTCGCTGCAAGGTCTCGGCCGTGTGGTGGGGTGCGACCGCTCGATGCTCGACCTGTCCGATCTCGATCGGGTGCGCAGTGTCGTACGCGGGCTGAAGCCGTCGATCATCGTGAATCCGGCCGCGTATACGGCGGTCGACAAGGCCGAGACGGACGTTGACGCCGCGCGCCGGCTGAATGCCGAAGTTCCGCGCGCTTTTGCGGAGGAGGCGGCGCGTCTCGGCGCAGCGCTGATTCATTATTCGACCGACTACGTGTTCGACGGGACCAAAGACGGTGCCTACGTCGAAACGGATGCGACCAATCCGCAGAACGTGTACGGGCTGACCAAGCTTGAGGGCGAGCAGGCCATCGCGGCGACGGGTTGCGCGCACTTGATTCTGCGGACGAGCTGGGTGTACGGCCGTCGCGGCAAGAACTTCCTGCTGACGATGCTGAAGCTCGGCAGCGAACGTCCGGAACTGCGCGTCGTCGCGGATCAGGTTGGCGCGCCGACGTGGTCGAAGACGATCGCCACCGCGACCTCGCACATCGTCACGCAGGCGTTGGCGGCCGATGACGCGGGCTGGTGGGCGCAGCGTTCCGGCGTTTATCACTTCACGTCGGCAGGCGCGACGTCGTGGCACGGGTTTGCCGAGGCAATCTTCGCCCACGCGATGGGCGAGCGTGCGCCGAAGGTGTTGCCGATTCCGGCGAGCGACTACCCGGTTCCCGCCAAGCGTCCGTCCAATTCGCGACTGTCGCACGACAAGCTGACCGAAGCATTCGGGCTGCGGTTGCCGGACTGGGCCGATGCATTGAAGCTGTGCCTGAGTGAGTAACTTGAATCAGAATTCCGCGGTTCAGGAGCGGGCCGGTGTCGTCATCGTGTTCTATCGACCAGATAGCGGTTGCGTGGCTCGCGCGAATCGGCTCGCCCAAGTATGGCCCTGCGTGGTGGTGGACAACACGGAGAGCATCAGTGCGCCGGGCGCGCTCGGGCTCGACGCGCGTATCGACTATGTCGCGAACGGCGCCAATCTTGGGATCGCGACTGCGCTCAACCAGGGTATCGAACGCCTGGCTGCGGCGAACTGTACGTCGGTATTGCTGTTCGATCAGGATAGTGAGCCATCGGACGAACTGCTGATCGAACTGCCTCGGACAATGGCGACCGAGCGCATGCGCAATCGTCGCGTGGCACTCGTTGGCCCCGCGTACGAGGACGCACGGCTGGGCGGTGTCGCGCCGTTCGTTCGATTCGGGTACGTGAAGCTGCGCCGGGTTCAGCCGAAGGGTGTGCAGCCGGTCGAAGTCGACTTTCTGATCACGTCGGGGTCGTGCGTGAATCTCGATGTGTGGCGCGACATCGGTCCGATGGACGACTCGTTGTTCATCGACTTCGTCGATCTGGAATGGTGTGTCCGCGCTCGCTCGATGGGATATTCGGTGCTCGGCGCGCCAGCGTTGCGGCTGACGCACGAATTGGGCGGCGAACCGGTCAAGGTGTTCGGGCGAAGCTATCCCGGACACGGCCCGGTTCGGCATTACTATCTGTTCCGCAACGCGATCGCGCTGATCCGGCGCGCTTATGTTCCGTGGAGCTGGAAGTCGACGGAACTCGTCAAGATGCCGGTCCGGCTCGCGATCTATGCGCTGTTCATGCAGCCTCGCTTCGCGCACCTGCGGCTGTCGTTGCTCGGGATCTGGCACGGACTGACCGGTCGTACCGGGGCGCTTTGATGCGCCGGCACCCCATTTTTCAATCTCATTCAACTAGAAAGCTTGCATGCTGACTCTTTCACTTGCTGACCTCAAACAGAGCATTGCCTCGTGGCGGTTGTGGACGCTGCTTGGCTGGCTCGAAATCCGGCAGCGCTATGCCCGCTCGAGAGTCGGACCGTTCTGGCTCACGATCAGCATGGGCGTGATGATTACGTCGCTTGGCGTGGTCTACGGTACGTTGTTCGGACAAAAGATGAACGAGTACCTGCCGTTTCTCGCATCGAGTATCGTGCTGTGGGGGCTTTTCTCGCAGACGATCCAGGAAGGGAGCATCGCGTATATCAGCAGCGGCGCCTACATTCGCCAGGTGCCCACGCCGAAGCTGATCTACATTCTGCAAGTCGTATGGCGGAATCTGATCGTGCTGGCGCACAACTTCGTGATCGTCATCGGTCTTCTGATGATCTTTGGCGTCAAGAGCTGGGAGACGCTGCCGATGTTCATTCCTGGGCTGCTTCTGTATGTGCTGAATGCGATGTGGATCGCCATGCTGACAAGTCTGTTGTCGGCACGTTTTCGCGACCTTCCGCAAATCATTGGTGCGCTGCTTCAGGTCGCATTCTATGTGACGCCCATCATCTTTCGTCCCGACGCGCTGAATCGCTTTTCGTTCATCGTCGAATGGAATCCGCTTGCGTACCTGATCGATGTCGTTCGCGGTCCGCTGATCGGACAAATGCCGAGCGCGCTGACGTGGGGAGTGACCATCGGCATGGCGATCGTTGGATGGCCGATCGCACTGCTCATGACCGGTCGTTATCTGAAACGTCTTCCGTACTGGGTCTGAAGGGAGCGACATGGCACACATTGAACTGAAGAACGTGACGCTGGATCTGCCGATCTATGACGTCCAGGGCCGCTCGCTGAAGAAGCAGGTGCTTCGCATGGGGCGACGTAACCGGATTGCGGAGGGTAATGACGGCGTCATCGTCGTCCGTGCACTCGACGATCTGAGTTTCCGCTTCGATCGCGGCGATCGCGTGGGGCTCATCGGCCACAACGGCGCGGGAAAGTCGACGCTGCTGCGCGCGATGGCCGGCATTTATCCTCCGACGGCCGGCTCGCTGTCGCGAGTAGGCAAGGCCGTGCCGCTGCTCGACATCAGTCTCGGTATGGACGAGAACTCGACCGGCATGCAGAACATCCGGTTGCGCGGCCTGCTGCTCGGCATGACCGACGCGGAGATTCGCAGAAAGCAGAGCGATATTGCCGAATTCAGCGAATTGGGCGACTACCTCGATCTACCTATCCGTACCTATTCGAGCGGCATGAAGATGCGGCTCGCCTTTGCCGTTTCGACGGCGGTCGATGCCGAGATCCTGCTGCTCGACGAAGTCATGGGCGTGGGCGATGCGTCGTTCATGCACAAGGCCGAGGCCCGTCTCGAGGAACTGCACGACCGTGCCGAGATCGTTGTGCTCGCGATGCACTCGAACAAGGAAATCCGCAAGGTGTGCAACAAGGCGCTCTGGATGGAGCGCGGGCGAGTGCGTGCTTTCGGAGAGGTCGACGACGTCGTATCGCAATATGCTGCGTCGGTGGGGGAGTGATGGTTGTGAAGTCGAACGCCAGTATGGCTGGGTGCTGAACCGATGAAGTTGCGCAAAGCACGTTCGTTCGTGAACCGGGTGGCAGGTGACGGTGGATTGCGACTGGTCGTGCGCAAGGCTTACGGCATCTTCCGCCGGGAAGGGGTCGCCGGCGTCAAGAGCCGGATTGCATGGTTGCGCGCGGGCGCTCCGGGTGTCATCGACCCGGTTCTCTACGCAGAATGGGTGCGCCGTTACGATCAGGTTGACGATGCAACCCGGGTGGCCATTCGCGAGCGAATCGCTGGCTTCTCGAATCCGCCGCTGATTTCGGTAGTGATGCCCGTCTACAATCCCGATCCCGCGTGGCTTGCGGAGGCAATTGAGTCCATCCGCGGACAACTTTATCCGCATTGGGAACTCTGCATTGCCGACGACGTGTCGACGAATCCGGCCATCCGCCCGCTGCTCGAACGTTATGCTTCCCAGGACCCGCGGATCAAGGTCGCGTTCCGGCAGAAGAACGGCCATATTTCGGCCGCATCGAATTCTGCGCTCGAACTCGTGGCGGGCACGTGGGTCGCGCTGTTCGATCACGATGACCTGTTGCCGGAGCACGCGCTCTATTGCGTCGCGGATGCGATAGAGCGCGATCCGTCGATTCGGATGATCTATTCTGATGAAGACAAGATCGATGGCTCGGGCAAGCGTCGTGAACCGTACTTCAAGTGTGACTGGAATCCCGATCTGTTCCTTTCGCAGAATATGTTCAGTCATCTGGGGGTATTTCAAAAGGCCCTGCTCGACGAGGTCGGCGGTTTCCGCGAAGGGTATGAAGGGTCCCAGGACTATGATCTGGCCCTGCGTTGTGTCGACCGGGCAGGCGCTGCGGCAATTCATCATATTCCGAGGGTGCTGTATCACTGGCGCGTCCACGCGGAAAGCACCTCGTCAGGAACGGACGCAAAGCCCTACGCGGTGGTGGCCGGCGAGCGGGCACTCAACGACCACTTCGAGCGAACGGGCGTTCGCGGTGTGGCGGAGTACGCAGGAAACGGCTACCGTGCGCGTTATGCGATGCCGGATCCGGTGCCGCTCGTCAGCCTGATCATTCCGACGCGCAACGGGCTGAACCTGATTCGGCAGTGCGTCGCGAGCATCGTTGGCAAGACGACGTACGGAAGCTACGAAATCGTCATCGTTGACAACGGTTCGGACGATCCCGAGACGCTGAACTACCTCGCGTCGCTTGAGAATGACACGCGTTTCCGGGTGTTGCGCGACGATCGGCCGTTCAATTTCGCGGCATTGTGCAATGCGGCCGTCGAGGTTGCGAGCGGTGAGGTCATCGGACTGGTCAACAACGATATCGAGGTGATTTCTCCCGATTGGTTGACGGAAATGGTCAGCATTGCATTGCAACCCGGCGTCGGCGCGGTGGGCGCGAAACTGCTCTATCCGAACGACACTGTCCAGCATGCCGGCGTGGTGCTCGGGCTTGGCGGCGTGGCGGGACATGTGCACAAGCACGTTCCTCGCGGATCGTTCGGGTACTTCGGTCGCGCCAGCCTGATCGGCGCCTTCTCCGCAGTGACCGCTGCATGCATGATCGTGCGCAAGGCGGCCTATCGTGAAGTGGCGGGAATGAACGAACAGGATCTGGGCGTTGCGTTCAACGATATCGATTTTTGTCTCCGCTTGAAAAAGGCCGGCTATCGCAACGTTTGGACTCCGTATGCGGAGCTGTATCACCATGAGTCGGCGACGCGTGGTTACGAGGACGATCCCGTCAAACAGGCCCGATTCGACCGCGAGACCGAGTACATGCAAAAGCACTGGGGAGAACTGCTGCGGAATGATTCCTCATACAGTCCAAATCTGACGCTGAACGAAGAGGATATCGGTCTGGCCTGGCCGTCACGGGCGGGCGCGCTCGTCTGAGCGCATGCCCGGTGATACAGGTCGGATGTCGCTGGAATCAATGAGTCGTACTGATCTGGCGGGGCGAAAAAATTGAAGGTATATCGAACGGAGTTGACGTGAACATCTTCCCTGTAGTCCTGTGCGGCGGTAGCGGCACCCGTCTCTGGCCATTGTCCCGGGGTGGTTATCCGAAGCAGTACCTCAAGTTGGCCGGAGAACACACGCTGGTTCAGCAGACCGTGCTGCGTCTGCAGGGCGTGCCCGGTGTCGAAGCGCCGATCATGATCACGAATGCGGAACAACGCTTCATCGTGGCCGATCAGTTGCGCAGCATCGACGTGACTGCGTCGGCGGTCGTCCTGGAGCCGGTCGGGCGCAATACTGCGCCCGCGGTTGCGGCGGCGGCGTTGCTCGCGATGGAGCAGTCGCCGGATGCATTGCTGCTCGTGCTGCCGTCCGACCATGTGATCCTGAGCGAGGCGGTGTTCGCAAATCTGGCCGAGAAGGCGCGCGTTATCGCCAACGGCGGGCATCTCGTCACGTTCGGTATCGAGCCGACCAAGCCGCACACCGGATACGGCTACATCCGCAGCGGCAACGCATTGACGTCGCATGACGACGCGTTTCGTGTCGATGCGTTCGTCGAGAAGCCGGATGCGGATACGGCGGCGCGCTTCGTGTCGGAAGGCGGTTACTACTGGAACAGCGGTATGTTCATGCTGAAGGCGTCGGTGTATCTGGACGAACTCAAGCGATTCGAACCGGCCGTGCTCGAACAGGTTGCGCTATCGGTCAAGCAGGCAAAGCGCGATGAGGATTTCGTCCGACTTGACGCCGATGCATTCGAGGCATGCCCGAACATCTCGATCGACTACGCGGTGATGGAGAAAACCGACCACGCGGTGATGGTCGCGGCAGCCGGCCTGAACTGGAGCGATATCGGCTCGTGGGCCGCGCTTGCAGATATTTCGGATACCGACGATACGGGCAATACGCTGTCGGGTGATGTGCTGACCGACGACGTTTCCGATAGTTATATCCGGGCCGATCATCGAATGGTCACGGCCATCGGCGTCAAGGATTTGATCATCGTCGAAACGGCGGACGCGGTCCTCGTCACGCATCGCGATCAGTCCGAGCGCGTGAAGAAGATCGTTGAGCGCCTCAGTGCATCGGGGCGGCACGAGTCGGTGACGCACCGGAAGGTCATTCGGCCATGGGGTTCATACGAGAGTATCGACCAGGGCGAACGCTTTCAGGTCAAGCGCATCATCGTCAATCCGGGCTCGTCACTCAGCTTGCAGATGCATCACCATCGGGCTGAACACTGGGTCGTCGTTCGCGGTACCGCGCGGGTCTTCAACGGCGACCAGGTCATTTTGCTGAGCGAGAATCAGTCGACCTACATTCCGCTGGGCGTGACGCATCGGCTGCAGAACCCGGGGAAGATTCCGCTTGAACTGATCGAGGTTCAATCGGGCTCGTATCTTGGCGAAGACGATATCGTCCGTCTCGACGACAACTACGGCCGGGATGTCGTTGCTGCGACCGGCAAGTAACCACGATTGGAACGTCCGGCCTGGACTCAGCGTCGCATCGGTCGCCCGCATGGCGTGATCGCGATTGACGATTCGGGTCGGAGCTTCAACACACTGAACAAACTGGAAAGAACATGACTGTTGCGATCATTACTGGCATTACGGGGCAGGACGGTGCGTATCTTGCGGAGCTTCTTCTCGAGAAGGGCTACACCGTTTACGGCACCTACCGGCGTACCAGCTCGGTGAACTTTTGGCGAATCGACGAACTCGGCGTCAGCAATCATCCCAATCTTCACCTCGTCGAATACGATCTGACCGATCTCGGCGCAAGCATCCGTCTGCTTCAGGCGACGCAGGCGACGGAGGTCTACAACCTGGCGGCTCAAAGTTTCGTCGGCGTGTCGTTCGATCAGCCGGCGACCACCGCGGAGATTACCGGGATTGGCGCGCTCAACTTGCTCGAGGCAATTCGAACGGTCAATCCTGCGATCCGCTTCTACCAGGCCAGCACGTCGGAAATGTTCGGCAAGGTACAGGCCGTTCCGCAGGTTGAAACTACACCTTTCTATCCGCGTAGCCCGTACGGCGTCGCAAAGCTTTACGCGCACTGGATGACAATCAACTATCGCGAGAGCTACAACATCTTCGGCTGCAGCGGCATCCTGTTCAACCACGAATCGCCGCTGCGCGGCCGCGAGTTCGTGACGCGGAAGATCACGGACAGTCTTGCCAAGATCCGTCTCGGCAAGCTCGATGTGCTGGAGCTCGGCAACCTCGACGCCAAGCGTGACTGGGGTTATGCGAAGGAATACGTTGAAGGCATGTGGCGCATGCTGCAGGCGGAACGCCCCGATACCTACGTGCTGGCGACGAACCGGACCGAGACGGTACGGGATTTCGTGTCGATGGCGGCACAGGCGGCAGGCATCGAACTCGCATGGCAAGGTGTTGGCGAGAACGAGACGGGCGTCGATACCCGAACCGGCAACGCCGTGGTCAAGGTCAGCCCTAAGTTCTACCGGCCCGCCGAAGTCGATCTGCTGATTGGCAACCCCGAGAAAGCGAGCAAGGAACTCGGTTGGGTGCCGAAGACGACGCTCGAGCAGCTTTGCCAGATGATGGTCGAGGCCGACATTCGTCGGAACGAAGCAGGCTTCTCGTTCTAAGGCCATGGCAAAAGTCTTCGTAACGGGCCTGGACGGATTTACCGGCCGCTATATGGCGGAGGAACTGATCCGCTCGGGTCACGAGGTCTGCGGGATCGTTCACAAGCCGATTTCCGGTGCTCCGTGGCGAACGCACGTGTGCGATCTGCTTGATCTCGACGCGCTGGTTCGTGTGCTGTCCGACGAAAAGCCGGATGCCGTCGTGCATCTGGCGGCTATTGCGTTCGTTCAGCACGGCGACGTCGGTGCGATCTACCAGACCAATGTAGTCGGGACGCGCAACCTGCTTGACGCGCTGACTCGCGCGGCATGCCGGCCGCAAGCCGTGTTGTTGGCAAGCAGTGCCAACGTCTATGGCAATTCCGACCGGGAAGTCATCGATGAAACCACTGCGCCGGCACCCGCAAACGATTACGCGATCAGCAAGCTGGCGATGGAAATGGTCGCACACACGTGGCAGGACAAACTTCCGATCGTCGTCGTGCGGCCGTTCAATTACACGGGTGTGGGTCAGGACGAGCGGTTCCTTCTGCCCAAGATCGTTCGGCATTTCAGCGAGCGCGCGGTGCGCATCGAGTTGGGAAATCTGAATGTCGTACGGGATTTCTCGGACGTGCGCATGGTGGTCGCGGCGTATCGGAAGTTGATCGAAGGCGACTTCGCTGGACGGACGTTCAACGTCTGTTCAGGCGTCGGGTATTCGCTGCAGGACGTCTTGGCGACAGTGCAGGAACTATCCGGGCACGAACTGGAGGTGAAGGTGAATCCGCAGTTCGTGCGTGCGAACGAGGTCCACAAGCTCGTCGGAAATTGCCGGGCGCTCGAACATGCGATCGGTTCGACTCACGCGATACCGCTTCGTAACACGCTTGCATGGATGCTCGAACATCCATGAGCGAACTGACTGTTGACGGCATGTTCGGCGTGGCCGATATGCACGGCACGGTCATGGCCAGAAATGCAGGAAATCGGGGCGGTGCCGATGTTTTCCTCGATACCGACTCGAATTCTCATAGCCCAGGTAAGTGAAAATTTATGCCTCTTGTTTCCTACGCGCAAAATTTCGAAGACGTCATGCTGCATCGCGCGCTGCAGCATGTGATGGCCGGTTTTTACATCGACGTTGGCGCATGGTCTCCCGACGAGCATTCGGTGACTCGAGCGTTCAGTGAGATGGGGTGGAGTGGCATCAATGTCGAACCCAATCCCGTCTATTTTGCTCGACTCGAAAGCCGGCGTCCTCGCGATATCAATCTTCGGGTCGCGGTGGGTGATAGCGCAGGTACGGGGCGTATCCATTTGTTTCAAGACACTGGATTGTCGACGCTCGACGGCCAGATTGCCGGTGAACATGTCGCGGCAGGGTGGAGCGAGAATGTTCAGGACGTTGCGCTGACGACCCTCGACAACATCTGGCGAGAGCACGTCAGTGCTGGGCGAGAGGTTCATTTTCTGAAAGTCGATGTCGAAGGGGCTGAGCGCGCGGTGCTGGCCGGCAACGACTGGAAACGCAACCGGCCGTGGATCGTCGTGGTGGAGGCAACGCTGCCGCTAACCCAGAAGGAATCCCATCAGGAGTGGGAGAGCATTCTTCTGGGTGCGAACTACGTGCATGTCTATTCGGACGGTCTCAACCGGTTCTACGTAGCCGGCGAACGATCTGAGCTCATCGACGCGTTCAAGTATCCGCCCAACGTCTTTGACGATTTCGTGCCTGCAAGGACGGCCGAACTGGCTGGTCAGGTTGAGACCTTGACCGCCCAGGTCGTGGACGCGGAGCAGCGGGAACGCGATGCGGTGGAGTTTGTGCGGCAGACCGAGGTGGAAAAGGTACTTAAGGAGCATGAAGCGAAGTACCAGGAGCTCGAACGCCTGAACAAGGAGTTGATGCGCCAGGCAGCGGCGATGGAAAGCCGGCGGGCGGAGATGGAGCACGAGCACAAGCGTCGGCACAAGGATGCTGAAAACCAGATTGCCGAATTGCGTTCCGCGCTCTCCGGCCGCGACGTGATGGCACAGCAGGCCAGCCACCGGGCCGAACTGGTCGAGCAGCAGTATCAAGCCGTCACGCAATCGATGTTCTGGCGCGCGACGTCGCCGGCGCGCCGGATCGGGGCGATGATGCCTCCATCTGCGCGGGGGCGCGCGCGTCAGGTAGCCAAGGCCGCGTGGTGGCTGGCCACGCCGTGGCGGATGCCGGCACGGCTGGAGTTCTTGCGGCAGCGGCGGGCTACCCTTCTTCGCGAGCAGCAAGCCGTGAGTGATCAGGTCGAAGTCCTGCAAGACAGCGGTATTCCCGGTGCCGCGTCGTCGGGGCGGTACGCGGAATGGATTCGCACAGTCGAAACCCGGTCGAGCGCCGATGCCAGGATCAAGGTTGATGGGCCGCTCGTGAGCTTTTTGCTTGCCGATGTCGATTCGATCGAGAGCGCGTCGAGAACCGTTGGTTCGATTCGCGCGCAATCGTATCGAAACTGGGAAGCCATCGTTGTTCACGCTGACAACGATGCGGCGATGCTGAAACTCGTCGAAGAGTGGACGGGTGCCGATTCGCGCGTGATCGCTGTTGCCGCGTCAGGCGCGGCCCAAGGGCGGCCGGCAAACCTGGCAAGGGGTCTCGATCACGCCAAGGGCAAGTTCGTCGCCGTTCTGGATAGTGGCGATATTCTGGCGCCTAGTGCGCTGAACGATGTCGTTTCAGTACTCGCGAAGTCGCCGCAGGCAGACATCGTCTATGGCGACGAAGACGTGCAGTCGGCATCTCAAACGCGCGAGCGGCCGTACTTCAAGCCGACCTGGTCACCTGATCTTCTCTATGCGTTCAACTACTTCGGGCGGTTGACGTTGCTTCGCCGTGCGTTGGTGACGCAGGCGGGGGGGCGTGGACGTTGCTGCCGCGACGGCTGTCGAATGGGATCTCAACCTGCGTGTCAGTGACCTTGCGCAGAACATCGTTCGTGTTCCGAAGGTACTGTGCCATCGCAAGCCGGGCGCATGCCAGGAGCGACCTGCACCCGACACCATCGAAGCCGGTGATCATCGCGCGGCCATCCAGCGATATTGGGAGCGTCACGGCGTTAGCGGTGCGGTGACCGTTGAAACCCAATCAAACGGCACTCAGCATGCCACCTGGCAGATCGAGCAGGCGCCGCTGGTTTCGATTGTCATTCCCACCAAGAACAAGCCAGAGCTGCTCCGGATGTGCCTGGAGGGGCTACTGCATGCAACCGACTATCCGAACAAGGAAGTCATCGTCGTCGATACGGGATCGGATGAACCCGAGACGCTCGCATACTACGAGCAGCTGAAATCCGAGCCGCAGGTTCGAATCGTTCATTTCCGGAACAAGTTCAATTATTCGGCCGCATGCAATTTCGGTGCGGTGAGAGCGCGTGGCGAGTTTCTGCTTTTCCTCAATAACGATATCGAGATCATCAAGAGCGACTGGCTGCAGGAACTCGTCCGGTTTGCGATGCGTCCGGGCGTCGGTGTCGTGGGTACGAAGCTGATCTATCCGTCGCTGGAACTGCAGCATGCAGGCGTGTCGATCGGCATCCACCTCGCCGCATTGATGTACCGGAGCGGCGGCGGTATCGAATGGGATGTATTCGGCTCGCCGGATCATCCGCGAAACTGGCTTGCGATCATGGGCGCCTGCCAGATGGTGCGCAGGAGCGCCTTCGAAGAGGTTGGGGGATTCGACGAATCGTATCTGATTGCGATGAGCGACGTCGCGCTGTGCATGCGGATATGGCGTGCCGGCTATCGTACGGCCTATACGCCGTACGCCTGTCTTGTGCATCACGAAGGGGCGACGAGAGGGAACAGCAATCCGGTCGAGGATATCCGGCGCCTGGCAGACGACATCCGTCATTTGGGCATCGACGAGGATCCGTATCTTCACCCCGAACTGGATGGTCGCCATGCCATTCCGACCCTGCGTCTGCAGGATGGCATTTCCGTACGGGCGGAACTCGACCGGCAGCTTCGAGACTCGGGATCGCTCCCGTTGCCGGCGAGGGCGCTTCGTCTCGACGACGAAGGCATTTGCATGGAAATCGCAGGATTGGCGCGAGACGAAGTCGTGTGGCCCCCGCAACCCGCTCACAAGGTTTCCGATATCTGGAGCGCAGCGCGTTGGTGTCTGGATCTGTTGCGACGCCGGGCCGATCTTCGTGTCCGCTTCCCGCAGGCGCTTTCGGCCGGACGTAACGGCGCGTTTGCGCAATGGCTGCTTGCAGGAGGAGGGCGTGCCCTCGGCTTGACGGATGCGGGCGTCACGGCGATCGGGCAACTGTTCGAGCAGGATTTTGGCGCGCCGGCGCGACAGTTCTTCATGTTCCGTCAGGATGTCCGGGCGCTGATGCCGCACGGGTTGACGCCGGTCGGGCAGACGGATCTGTTCGAGTGGTTCATCCAGCATGGGCGTGTCGACGCGGACCTTCAACTCGAGCAAATCTGGTGGCTCTTCTGGCAAGCGTCAGAAGCGCCGGCTCGTGAACTTGTGGAAGCCTATCGCTTTACACCGGCATGGCAACGACTCCACCCGGACGGCTTGACGATTTTCGGGCGTGCCGCATTTGCTGCATGGTTTGCCGCAACATACAGGGTCCACGACTCGTGGGTGGTGCCGGAGACCTGGCCGATCGACTTGTCGCCTGCCGAGCAGATTCGAACGGCATACAACGCCCGTGAAGACTGGCGCGATCGTTTTCCCGCAGTGCTGCGTGACGCGGCCGATGCGCGAGCACTGATCGAATGGCTGCGAACGGACGAAGCCGCATTGCCGCACGACGTTCGCTCATGGTGCGAATCGCAGGAAGTCGATGCGGTGGCCGCTTCGCTGGCGAAGCCCGGCGTCAACGTGATCGCACACTTCTGCTATCCGTCGGGTCTGCGCGTCTCGGCGGAAGCATTGGTGAAGGGGATGCGCGAGGTCGAGATGCAGACGTCGTTGCGCGATCTTCGTACCGATCAGAGGGATGATCCGCATCACGTCGATTTTTCCGGTACGGAAGATTTCGACATCACGATCATTCACACGCAGCCGGAGCCGTTTTTCGACGATGCATACGGGCGATCCGATTTGCTCGAGCGCGCGCAACGAACCTACCGGATCGCATACTGGTATTGGGAATTCGATTCGATACCGGACAGCTGGCTCGATCAAGCCGCGCGCATCGATGAAGTCTGGACTGCGACCGAGTTTGTCGCCAAGGGGTTGCGCGAACGGTTGGCCATACCGGTGAGGACGATTTTCCCGGGGGTGCAACTTGGCCAGTATCAGCGCCGGGATCGATCGTACTTCGGACTGAACGACGGCGAATATACGTTCCTCTTTACGTTCCACATGATGAGCGTCATGGAGCGCAAGAATCCGATGGGGTTGATTCGTGCATTCAGCAAGGCGTTCGGGCCGGACGATCCGGTCTGTCTGGTGCTGAAGACTTCGTTCGGCGATCGTCATCCGGCCCAGATCAAGGAATTGCGGCTTGCGGCCGAGATGTCGGGGGTGAAGATCAAGATCATCGACCAAGTGTATTCACCGGACGAAGTGCTGTCGCTCATGGATGCGTGCGACGCGTATGTGTCTCTGCACAGAAGCGAGGGATTGGGGCTTACGATGGCGGAAGCCATGCTGATGGGAAAACCCGTCATTGCGACGAACTACTCGGGCAACGTGGACTTCATGGACGACAGCAACAGCCTTCTCGTTCCCTACGATCTGGTGAAACTGGGGCGACCGATTCCTCCGTACGATGCGAATCTCCACTGGGCGGAGCCGTCGGTCGATGAGGCAGCGAAAGCGATGCGCAAGGTGTTCGAGAATCAGGAATGGGCGCGTGAGCTCGGCGCCCGTGCCCGCGAAAGCGCGCTCGTCAATCTGTCTCTGACCACGGCTGGTCACCATGCGACGGATCGAATCAATGAAATCCTCGGTGCAATGCCCGGGCAGTCCGGTAACCGGTAACGAGTGCGGTATGGCGTTGGCCTCGGTTGAGTGTCGACGCCATCACCCGATCCGAAGTCGCGCGGCGGCACTGCCGTGAGGCAGCGTGTCCGGCAGTGCCGCCGGATTCGGTCGCCGCTTGCAAGCGCGACGTCAGTGTCTTGTCAGTCGTTGCTTGACGGCGCGCAACGGCGCCGTGATCCGCCAACTCGTCGACGACAACATTTCTGCGTTCAATTCACGCATGCTGACCACGTCCGATTCCAGCGCAGCGACCGCCGATCGGGTTGCGGACAGTTCGGTTTCGGCTTCATCCAGCCGGTTGTATGCGTCGGCACGATCGACGTTTGCCATGCGCAGCTCGTCGGACAATACATCCCGCTCGTGTTCCGATACGCGGACTGACTCGTTGAGCGAAGCGATCGATTCATTAAGGGATGCGACCGCCGCGTTCAGCGTCTTCGAATGGCAATCGAGTTCCCATTCGTATTTCAACAGCGGCGAGACGTCGGTGAGGTAGCGGCGCGCGCGCTCGACCGCCTGGTCGAGCATCGCGTTATCGGACGGAAGTCTGTTCCGGATGGTCTCGTCGAGCGCGGAGAACAGTTCCCGGACTTGCCGGGGAGATGAGCGAAGCGAGTCTAGATCCTGACGGGTAAATCTCGTATGGCGAAGACCGCCGTCGACGAACTCTTTCTCGAATGAATCGATTGCGGATTCGATCAAAGGCAGTCCCAACTCGGACGAGATGCGAGCCAGTTCCTGGCGTGGGGCGTCCAGCAACGTGTCGTAACCGATCAGCGTACGCGGGTGACTCGCAGTCATTTCGAGTGCGGAAACCGTGTAGGCAAGCCAGAGGATGTGTGATTTTTCTTCGGCGAAATTGTCGCGTTTCGATAATGAGCGTGCGACGCTGATCGGATTGCGAACGGCGATTGCGTAGACCACGCGAGACGGCAGGGCGGAGAAGATTGGTTGCCAGAACTGCGGCAGCCGGGCAATTCTCGGGTCCTTCAGTGCAAAGATCTTGCCGTCGCATTTGGTGCGCAAGACGCGCGATGCATTGGCCCGGAGTTGGTCCATGCGGTGCTCGTCGATCGAGCTCAAGTCGATCGAAGCCATGGTGTCCCAATCGAATCCTGCTTCGTGCAGGATTTCGATATTGACTTGATTGATATCCAGGTCCTCGAAAAACCCCTTGTCGTTATTGCCTGCGGCGGGAGGCATGAGTCTTTCGCCAAGGTCGGCGCCGATCGTTTCCATCGCGCGCGTGAGGACACTCGTCCCGCTACGATGCATGCCCAGGACAACGATCAGTGTGGGAGGTATTGCCGGCGGAGTGGGGAAAGTGTCGGGCATGACAAAAAATGCACTCTTTGATACGTGGAGAGCATCAATTCGATCGTTCATCGCTTCGTCGGTCGCTTCGATTGCGAAGCGGCCGACGGCCAATGGTGCAAATAGCATCGTGAAACGCGATACCGCTGCGCTACACGGCGGGGCAACGCGGCACGAACTGCATGGAATCGGAAGTGATGCGTCGATACTGCATTCTAAGCAGTCCAAACAGGAAGAGGGTGATTCGGATCGTTTCATTTGGCTGTCTGGCGTTACCGTGTATTACCGTCCCGAGCCGACGTTCGCATCAGGTGTTGCCGTGTTGTTCTGTTTCAGTGCAATGGACGGATGTGGGGTGGAGCATTGCGCGGATGTCGAGTCACGGTCGGCGTGCAGGCAATGATGCCGCTAGACGGTACGTGCGTTCGCGAGCGGGTTCTCACTTTGGATGAGACACAACGTGCGCGGTATCACGTCGCGGATTGGACGTCACTTGCTCTGCTAGACGGCATGTGTCGCATGATGCCCACCGACGGCATCGAATGATGTGCGAGAGTAAAGGGTCAGCTTTTTCCGGCGACAACGACCATGCTGACGTTAGAATTGCACTGTCGGCACCGTGAAAAGCACGGCATGTTTGCCGGCCGGTCGGGCGAGGCCGCAACCTGCCCCTGCCGGACTTTCTAACCTGCGCTTCATCTGGCAAGCGCGTAGCCGAACTACGGATGAATGTAACAAGCCTGCAACCCCGTGATGCCGAAGGATTGTCGGTTTCCATCGTCGTTTATCAGCCTGACATTGCTCAGCTTGGGCAGACGCTGACCAGTCTGGGCGTAGCGTGCGCGCGTTTGTGTGCGGGCGCATCGGCCTATCCGGTCGATCTGTTTCTCGTCGATAACGGCGGGCTGGGCGACGTGGCCGCATTGATTGACGAGCTCGGTACGCGAGGCATCACAACCCGGATCCTGTCGGGTCACGGCAACGTCGGCTACGGACGGGGGCACAATCTCGCGATCGAATCGTCGACACGCCCGTTTCACCTGATCTTGAATCCCGACATCGATCTCGACGTAAACGCGCTTGTTGCCGCTCGTGCGTTTCTCGATTCGCGTCCCGACGCCGGTGCGCTCACGCCGTGGATCGGTGACGATGCGGGCGGCCAGCAGTATCTCTGCCGCCGTTACCCCGCGGTTCTCGATCTGCTTGTGCGGGGCTTTCTGCCGGTCCGGTTCCGGGCGCATTTTGCGAGGCGCCTTGCCCGCTACGAAATGCGCGATGTCATCAACGGCCAGGACGTCGTCTGGGATCCGCCGATCGTCAGCGGCTGCTTCATGCTGTTCCGCACTGAAGTCCTGAAGAAACTTGGTGGCTTCGATCCGCGCTACTTCCTGTACTTCGAGGACTACGACCTGAGCCTGCGCACGCACGAGGTCGCCCGCGTCGCGTATGTCCCGTCGGTGCGCGTGATTCATCACGGCGGTGGCGCATCCCGCAAAGGCTTCGCACACATCCGCATGTTCGCCGCATCGGCATTCAAGTTCTACAACCGCTTCGGCTGGAGGCTCTGGTGAGCCATCTCGTCGTCACCGGCGCGAACGGCTTCGTCGGCCGCGCGGTCTGCCGCCGCGCGCTGGAGGCCGGGCACTCGGTTACCGCCCTGGTGCGGCGTCCGGGCGGCTGCATCGACGGCGTGCGCGAGTGGGTGCACGACACCGCCGATTTCGATGCGCTGGCTGAAGCGTGGCCCGCCGATCTGGCCGCCGATTGCGTGATCCATCTCGCCGCGCGCGTGCACGTGATGCGCGACGAGTCGCCCGATCCCGACGCCGCGTTCGATGCCACCAATGTTGCCGGTACGCTGCGTCTCGCCGAGGCGGCGCGCCATCACGGCGTGCGCCGCATCGTGTTCGCGAGCAGCATCAAGGCGGTTGGGGAGGGCGACGGCGGGGTGCCGCTGTCCGAGGCTTCCAAACCCGATCCGCAGGATGCATACGGCCGTTCGAAACTGCGGGCGGAGCGGCAGCTCGCGCAGTTCGGCGCGTCGGCGGGGCTCGACATCGTCGTCGTTCGTCCGCCGCTCGTCTACGGCCCGGCGGTACGCGCCAACTTCCTGCGGATGATGGATGCGGTCGCACGCGGGATGCCGTTGCCGCTCGGCGCGGTTTCGGCGCGCCGCAGCATCGTCTACGTCGATAACCTCGCCGAGGCGCTGCTGCGTTGCGCAATCGACCCGCGCGCGGCCGGCGAATGCTTTCACGTTGCCGACGACGATGCGCCGTCGGTCGCGAGCCTGCTGCGTCTCGTCGGCGACGCGCTCGGCAAGCCGGCCCGGCTGATCGCGGTGCCGCCGGCGCTGTTGCGTGTGCTCGGAAAGTTGACCGGCCGTAGTGCGGCGATCGACCGCCTGACCGGCAGCCTGCAGCTCGACACGGGCCGGATCAAGCGCGTGCTGGGCTGGCATCCGCCCTATACGACCCGCCAGGGCCTCGAAGCGACCGCCGCATGGTATCGTTCGCGCGATACACGAAAATAAGACCACATGCTTCTCGCGAACCCCACCTGGCTCACCACGGCCGCGGTGGCCCTGGCCGCCGCATTCGCTTCGACGACGATTCTCCGCGTGCTGCTCGCCACCGGACTGGCCTGGCGCCTGGCGACCGACATTCCAAACGACCGTTCGCTTCATACGCTGCCCACCCCGCGCGTGGGCGGATGGGGCATCGTGCCGGTTTGTGTCGTTGCGCTGCTGGCGCTGGCACCGCGACTCTGGCTGATCGCCATCGCCGCTGCGGGCCTGGCCGCGATGTCGCAGATCGACGACCGGCGCGGGCTGCCGGCCCGCGTGCGGTTCTCGGCGCACCTCGCGGCCGTCGTCGCGCTGCTCGTCGTGTTCCCGGCCGATGCGCCCTGGTGGCTGCTCGCCGGTGTGGGTTTCGCGATGGTATGGCTGACGAACCTGTACAACTTCATGGACGGCGCCGACGGCCTCGCGGGCGGCATGGCGCTGTTCGGCTTCGGCGGATACGCGGCCGCGGCGCTCGGCGGCGCGAATACGTCGCCCGATCTGGTCGTGGCAGGCGCGGCGATCGCAGGCGCGGCGCTGGGCTTTCTTCTGCTCAATTTCCACCCGGCCAGGCTGTTCCTCGGCGACGCCGGCTCGATTCCGCTCGGGTTCCTGGCCGGTGCGTTGGGCTACTGGGGCTGGCGGACCGATGTCTGGCCGATCTGGTTTCCGGCGATGGTGTTCGCGCCCTTTATTGCCGATGCATCTGTAACACTTTTGAGACGCCTGTTACGCGGAGAAAAGTTCTGGCAGGCGCACCGCGAGCATTATTATCAAAGGATGGTCCGATCGGGCGTGAGTCATGGCCGGACCGCCCTTTATTGGTACCTCATCATGCTCGCGGGCATAATTGTCGCCGTGTGGGCAAAGGGCCGCCCCGAACTGCAGCAATGGCTGTCGTTCCTCGCGTGGTATGGCGTCCTGGCATGTTTCGGATGGTTGATCGACATGCGTTGGCGCCGGTTTCAGTCGGCCGCCAAAAACAACTATTGAGGTTTCCCGCCGATGTTTCGATCCAGAGCGTCGTGGCTGTCGCTGAGTGCTTTCCTGTTCGACCTGACGGCGGTTGCCGCCGCATGGTTGTTCGCCTATCTCGTTCGTTTCAACGGCAGCGTTCCGCATGATTTCCTGGGCGGTGCGCTGATGGCGTTGACCTGGGCTCTTCCCGTCTACGCGCTGATGTTCCACGGATTCGGCCTGTATCGCGGGCTGTGGGTGTTCGCGAGCCTGCCCGACCTGATGCGCATCGCAAAGGCGGTGGCCGGCGGCGGCGTGATCGTGATGATCGGCGCCGTGATGTTCCAGCCGCAGCCGATCATTCCGCGCTCGGTGCTGCTCGTGTCGCCGCTGATGCTGTTCCTGGCGATGGGCGGCGCCCGCGCGCTCTACCGCGCGACGAAAGAGTACTACCTGTACGGCGGCCTCGTCGGCAAGGGCAAGCCGGTGCTGGTGCTCGGCGCCGGCACGGCCGGCGCGAGTCTCGCGCGCGAACTGTCGCGTTCCGGCGAATGGCGCCTCGTCGGCCTGCTCGACGACGACGTCACGAAGCAGGGCCGCGAAATCTACGGCTACAAGGTGCTGGGCTCGTTCAACGACCTCAAGCACTGGACCGATGCGATGAAGGTCGAGTACGCGATCATCGCGATTCCGTCGGCGTCGGTCGAGACCCAGCGTCGCGTGGCGACGCTGTGCGTGCGGGCCGGCGTGAAGGCGATGGTGCTGCCGTCGCTGACTGCGCTGATGCCGGGGCAGGGCTTCCTGTCGCAGGTACGGAACATCGATCTCGAGGACCTGCTCGGCCGCGATGCCGTGACGATCGACACGCCGCACGTCGAGGCGCTGCTGCGCGGCCGCGTCGTGATGGTGACGGGCGCGGGCGGTTCGATCGGCTCCGAGCTGTGCCGGCAGATCCTGCGCTTCGCGCCGGCGCAACTGGTTGCATTCGACCTGTCCGAATACGCGATGTACCGGCTCACCGAGGAGCTGCGCGAACGGTTCCCCGACCTGCCCGTCCTGCCGATCATCGGCGATGCGAAGGATTCGCTGCTGCTGGACCAGGTGATGTCGCGCCATGCGCCGCACATCGTGTTCCATGCGGCCGCTTACAAGCACGTGCCGCTGATGGAAGAGCACAACGCTTGGCAGGCGCTGCGCAACAACGTGCTCGGCACGTATCGCGTGGCCCGCGCGGCGATTCGTCACGACGTGCGCCACTTCGTGCTGATCTCGACCGACAAGGCCGTCAATCCGACCAACGTGATGGGCGCGAGCAAGCGTCTCGCCGAAATGGCGTGCCAGGCATTGCAGCAGACGAGCGCGCGCACGCAGTTCGAGACGGTGCGCTTCGGCAACGTGCTCGGCAGCGCCGGCAGCGTGATTCCGAAGTTCCAGCAGCAGATCGCGAAGGGCGGTCCGGTCACGGTCACGCACCCGGAGATCACGCGCTTCTTCATGACGATCCCGGAGGCGTCGCAGCTCGTGCTGCAGGCGTCGAGCATGGGGCATGGCGGCGAGATCTTCATTCTCGACATGGGCGAGCCGGTGAAGATCGTCGATCTCGCGTGCGACCTGATCCGCCTGTACGGGTTCTCGGAAGAACAGATCCGGATCGAGTTCACGGGGCTGCGGCCCGGCGAGAAGCTCTACGAGGAGCTGCTCGCGGACGACGAGGCGACGACGCGCACGCCGCACCCGAAACTGCGGATCGCGCGGGCGCGCGAAGTACCGGACAATTTGCTCGACGAGCTGCTGCCGTGGCTGATGCAGCACCGCGTGCTGTCCGACGACGAAGTGCGGCGCGACCTGCGGCGCTGGGTGCCGGAATACCAGACGGCCGTTGCCCCGACCTTGCAGAGCGTACCGTCGGGGCGCGCCGCGTCGAACAAGTGACGCGGCGGCGCGAAGCCCGAACGGGGCTCGGCGATGCATGAAAAAAAGCGCCCCGCGGGGCGCTTTTTCTTTGTCCGGAAGCCGATGCAACGACGTTCAGTGGCTGCGCCGGTGCTTGCGTACCACCATCCACCGCGGCGCGCGAAACCGCACGATGCTGAGATAAAGCCACACGTAGGTCAGTGCGAACAGCACGACGAACACGAACAGGTGCAGCGTGTGTCGCCAGAACAGCGTCGCGGGAATCACCGCGACGAGGCACAGCAGCCACAGATACGGCGACGTCAGCGAATTCCGCCGCGTCAGGTCGTGCGCGTGCTTCGTCCCGACGGCCCAGCGCATCAGCCGCTTGTACACGAGCATGTGCAGATGCACGCCGTCCGGAATCCCCGGCGACATCCCGCGGATGAACTTCTTCCGGTAGATCGAGAAACAGGTCTCGAAGATCGGGTACATGAACAGCAGCACCGGATACCACGCGGACACCTCGCGGTTGCGCATCACGAGCATGATCGCGAGTTCGGCGAGCATGAAGCCGATGAAATACGCGCCGCCGTCGCCGAGGAAGATCAGCCCGGCAGGAAAATTCCACAGGAAGAAGCCGAGCACCGCGCCCATCATGATGATCGACGCGGACATCACGACCGGGTCGTTGACGTGGAACGCGACGTACGCAAGCGACGCGAACATCATGAAGCTGACCATCGACGCGAGGCCGTTGAAGCCGTCGATGATGTTGATCGCGTTCGCGAGCGCCGCGACCGCGAGCACCGTGATGAACGCCGAGATGGCCACGTAGCCGAGCAGGAAGTCGAGCGGCGGCACGCTGATGCGCTTGACCGCGATGCCCAGCAGCCAGAACGCCAGCGCGGCCGCGCCCATCGTGCAGAGCAGCCGCGCGCGCGGCGACACGCGTTTGGTCAGATCCTCGACGAGGCCGGACAGGAACGCCGGCAGCCCGCAGGCCGCGATGCCGAGAATGCTGCCCGCGATCGTCGGATAGCGCCGCGACAGGATCAGCGCGGCCACGACGACCCCGGCGAGGATCCCGATGCCCCCCACTCGCGGCACGGGCCGCACGTGGAATTTCTGCACGCCGGCCAGATCGCTGTCGATCGAGAATTTCTCATGAAGGTGCGCGTAGCGCACGATGAACAGCGTGACGAGCAGGGAGACGATGAAGCCGGACGCGAAGCTGAGCATGGGATCGCTCGAAAAATGGACAGCGGATTATACAAAACCGCGCGGGTTCCCCTCCTGCCATCGCCAGTGGTCGGCACACATGTCCTCGATCCCGAGCGTCGCGCGCCAGCCGATGATGTCGGCCGCGGCCTGCGGATTCGCGTAGCACTCGGCGATGTCGCCCGGGCGGCGCGCGACGAGTTCGTACGGCACCGGGCGGCCCGATGCCTTCTCGAACGCACGCACGACTTCCAGCACGCTGTAGCCCTGGCCGGTGCCGAGGTTCACGACAAAGCTCGCGTCGCGCTTCGCGAGCGCGTCGAGCGCGGCGATGTGTCCTTTCGCGAGATCGACGACGTGGATGTAGTCGCGCACGCCGGTGCCGTCCGGCGTCGCATAGTCGGAGCCGAACACGCGCAGCTTTTCCAGCTTGCCGACTGCGACCTGCGCGACATACGGCATCAGGTTGTTCGGGATGCCGGCCGGATCCTCGCCGATCAGCCCGCTTGCGTGCGCACCGACCGGGTTGAAGTAGCGCAGCGTCGCGATGCGCCACGAAGGATCGGACACCTCGAGATCGCGCAGGATCTGCTCGGCGATCAGCTTCGACTGGCCGTACGGGTTCGTCGCCGACAGCGGGAACGATTCGTCGATCGGCGAGCGCTCGGGCACGCCGTACACGGTCGCGGACGAGCTGAACACGAACTGCCTGACGTTGCGCTCGCGCATGACCTTGAGCACCGCCAGCAGCCCGCCGATGTTGTTCTGGTAGTACTCGAGCGGCTTCGCGACCGATTCGCCGACGGCCTTGAGCGCCGCGAAATGGATCGTGCCGGTGATCGGGTGCGCGTCGAACACCTTCGCGAGCGCGGCTTCGTCGCACACGTCGACCTGATGGAACGCGGGCGTCTTGCCGGTAATCCGCTCGATGCGGCGCACGGACTCGGCCTTGCTGTTGACGAGGTTGTCGACGATCACGACATCGTAGCCGTTGTCGAGCAGCTCGACGGCCGTGTGCGAGCCGATATAGCCCGCGCCGCCGGTAACGAGGATGGTGCCTTTAGCGGTCATTGCTGATGCGCTCCTTCAGAGAGTGATGCCGGTCAACGAACGAATGGTCTGCCGGTAGCGTTCGACGACCTGCTGCTCGTCGAATTCCGCCGTGACTTTTCGCCGGCCGCGCGCGCCCATCGCGTCGCGCCCGGCCGTTCCGAGTTCGATCATGCGGAGCAGTTGCTCCGCGAGGCTTGCGCTGTCGCGCACGCGGCACAGGAAGCCGGTTTCGCCGTCGGCGACGACGTCGCGGCAGCCCGGCACGTCGGTCGCGACGATCGGGCGGCCCATCGCCGATGCTTCCATCAGCGTGCGCGGCACGCCTTCGCGGTACGACGGCAGCACGACGCAGTCGGCCGCCGCGATATGCGGGCGGACATCGTGCGCCTCGCCGAGATATTCGACGATGCCTTCGCCGACCCATGCGTCGACGTCCGCGCGCCCGATTGCGCTCGGATTGTCGACGCCGAGCGGCCCGAGCAGCTGGAAGCGCGCGTTCGGGAAGCGGCCGCGCACGATGCGCGCGGCTTCCACGTATTCGCGCACGCCCTTGTCCCACAGCAGCCGGCCGATCAGGATGAAGACGGGCGCGTCGCCGGCGGGCAGCGGCACGGGCGCGAACTGCTCGAGATCGACGCCTTCGCCGTGCAGCAGCCGCGCGCGCTCGGGATGCGCGAGCAACTGCTCGTCGGTGAAGGTCGCGAGGTCGTCGCGGTTCAGGAACCACACTTCACGCGGGAAGCGGAACGCGAACCGGTACAGGCGCTTCGCGACGCTCGCCGCGCGGCTTTTCTGGATGAAGACGTAGCCGAGCCCCGTCGTCACCGCGATCGACGGCACGCGCGCGAGCCACGCGGCGACCGACCCGTAGATGTTCGGCTTGATCGTGTAATGGAACACGAGATCGGGCTTGAGCGCGCGGTAGTGGCGCACCAGCGCCGCGAGCGTGCCGAGATCCTCGCGCGGGCTCGTGCCTTTCGACGCGACCGCGAGCTTCACGTAGCGGCAGCCCATCTGCTCGAGCAACGGCACCGTACGGTCGTGCGGCGCGATCACGACGACCTCGGCGCCGCGCGCGACGAGCGTACGGATCAGCCCGTGGCGATACGTGTAGATCGCCCAGGCCGTGTTGCAGACGAGCGCGATGCGCAGCGGGGAAGTGGCGGACATGAAAAAAGAAAAAAATAAAGCGTCGTAAATGCCGGATCGGCGTCAGGCGGACGGCCGCGCGGCGAACAGCGTCTGCTTGATCCGCTGCAACGTCCGGTACGGCGTCACGAAATGCAGCAGGTTCTTGGCGAGGCCGGCCCAGTCGTACGGGTTCAGCGCGTTGAAATGGCTCAGCAGCAGCGTGAGCGTCGACACCAGCTGGCGCCGGCGCTTGGTCGCACTGATCCCGCCCTCGTTCAGTTCGTAATACAGGCCGAGTTCCGGCAGGTTCGCGCAATCGTAGCGTTGCATTAACCGTAAAAAAAGATCGAGATCCTCGGCCGCGCGGTATTTCTCGCGATAGTTGCCCACTTCCCGCACGGCGTCGATGCGCAGCATCACCGAAGGATGCACGAGCGGCGAGCGCAGGAAGCGCGTGCGGCGCAGCGTGCGCGGATCGACGGGCGGCGTCAGCATGAAGCGCGGTTCGCCGGCGCGCGACACGACCTGCGTCCACATGCCGACGCAGGCCACGTTCGGGTGGGCGCCGAGATACGCACGCTGCTTCGCGAGGCGCTGCGGCACGGCCAGGTCGCCCGCGTCGATGCGGGCCGCATAGCGGAAGCCGCGCGCCGCGAGCGCGTCGATGCCGGCCGCGAGCGCGCGCTCGATGCCGCCGTTCCGCGGCATGCGCAGCACCTCGATCGCGAGGCCCGGCAGGTCAGGCGCGACGATCGGCGGCGTGCTGCCGTCGTCGACGACCAGCACGTGCACGGGCACATCCTCGCGAAACGACGCAAGGGTCCGGACGACGTCGTCGTGCCCGTTGTAGGCCGGCATCAGCACGGCCACGTCGTCGAGCGGGGGCGGGCAATCAGGGGACGTCATGTTCGCAGCTTGAAACGGATGTAATAAAAGTTGACGGCGGCCGCGGCCAGGTAGCCGGCCGCCAGCCCGACGAGCGCGCCGTACAGGCCGAGCCGCGGGATCGCGAACAGGTTGACGACCGCGGCGATCGCCAGCGCGAGCAGCCATTTCGACAGCAACACGAATTTTGCTTGATATTTGAGAACGATAAGATTGCCTATCGCCTCGATGCCGGCCGGCACGGACAGCCAGACGGCCCAGCGGAAGATGTCGACCGATGCCTCGTAGCCGTGGCCGAACACCTTGCCGACGATCAGCGGGGCGGCCGCGTCGAGCACGAGCGCGCCGGCCGTCATCAGGCCGGCCGTCATCGCGATCAGGCGGACGATGTTGCGGCGCAGCCGCGCGACGTCCTGCACGCGGTAGACGAACGCGGGCGCGATGGTCTGCGCGAGCATCAGCGCGAGCGTGATCCAGTTTTCGTTGAGCTGCTGCGCGGCCGAATAGCGGCCGAGATCGGCGAACGACACGTGACGCTCGAGCATCAGGCGGTCGAGTTTCAGGAACAGGTACATGCAGATCAGGCCGAGCCAGAACACGGTGCCGGCCGTCGCAAAGTGCCTGAACAGCGGTTTATCGAACGTCCAGCCGAGCGCGCCGCCGTTACGATGCCGGTAGTACAGCAGCAGCGCGAAGCCGATCGCGGCGGCCTCGAGCGCCCACAGCCACGCGAAGCGGGCGGGGCCGGCGGCCGCGCGGACCAGCAGCCACACGAGCAGCGCCTTCGCGAGCGCCGTGACCATGCTGGTGACGAGCTGCGGCTTGCTGTAGGTCATGCTTTGCAGCCACGCGTTGATCACGCCGACGAACGGTTCGCGGAACACCATCGTGACGGCGAGACCCGTGAGCATCGCACCGACCAGCGGGTCGAACGCGCCCGCGGCGATCGCGATCCAGGTCGCGGCGAGCGCGGCGACCGAGACGGCGATGCGCAGCGCGAACGCACTGCCGAGCACCGCGCCGAGCTGGGCGGGCGGGCGCTGGACGATGGTCGGGACGAGGATTTCCGCGCCGCACACCCAGGTGAGCGGCGCGAGTACCAGGAGAAGCGTATTCGCATACTGCCATTTGCCGAACACATCTGGCCCGAAATAACGGGCCAGCAGGCCGCTGATCGCGATCGCGACGCCGATCTGCGTGAGCCGTTCGAGCCCCAGCCAGACGAGGTTCGCGACGGCTTTCGCGACGTCCGGGTTGCCGAAGCGCTTCAGCATGCGGCGCGGCGGCGCGCGTGCGGGGCGGCCGGCAGGGCGCCCGAAGGCTGCGGATTGGCGGCGGCGGGACGGCTAGGCATTAAAATGGGCGGTATGCGCGTCATCGAAACCCGCGATTATAAGTGGGATCGCGACCGCTCCAGCCGTTCCGTTCCTTGTTTTGCGGGGCCGCTGTATCATGCGCGGCACCGGCGAGAGGCGGCCAGCCAAGCCAGACAATTTTCCATGCACGCAACTGAGAGAGAAGAGAATCGATGATCTCCCAATCCATCTTCAAGGCATATGACATCCGTGGCGTGGTCGGCAAGACACTCGACGTCGATACGGCGCGCGGGATCGGCCGCGCATTCGGCAGCGAAGTGCGTGCGCAGGGCGGCGACGCGGTCGTCGTCGCGCGCGACGGCCGCCTGTCCGGGCCGGAGCTCGTCGGCGCGCTCGCCGATGGCCTGCGTGCGGCCGGTGTCGATGTCGTCGACGTCGGCATGGTGCCGACGCCGGTCGGCTATTTCGCGGCAAACGTGCCGCTGGCGCTGAAGGGCGGCGAGCGCCGCGTCGATTCGTGCATCGTCGTCACGGGCAGCCACAACCCGCCCGACTACAACGGTTTCAAGATGGTGCTGCGCGGCGCCGCGATCTACGGCGAGCAGATCCAGGCGTTGTACCGCCGCATCGTCGACGAGCGCTTCGAGACGGGCAGCGGCACGTATGAGGAAGTCGACGTCGCCGATCAGTACATCGCGCGCATCGTCGGCGACGTGAAGCTCGCGCGGCCGCTGAAGCTGGTCGTCGACGCCGGCAACGGCGTCGCGGGCCCGCTCGCGACGCGCCTGTTCAAGGCGCTCGGCTGCGAACTCGTCGAACGTTTCACCGACATCGACGGCACGTTCCCGAACCACCACCCCGATCCCGCGCACCCGGAAAACCTGCAGGACGTGATCCAGGCGCTGAAGGACACCGATGCCGAACTCGGCTTCGCGTTCGACGGCGACGGCGACCGCCTGGGCGTCGTCACGAAGGACGGCCAGATCATCTATCCGGACCGCCAGCTGATGCTGTTCGCGGAAGAAGTGCTGTCGCGCAACCCGGGCGCGCAGATCATCTACGACGTGAAGTGCACGCGCCACCTCGCGCAGTGGATCAAGTCGAAGGGCGGCGAGCCGCTGATGTGGAAGACGGGCCACTCGCTCGTGAAGGCGAAGCTGCGCGAGACGGGTGCGCCGCTCGCCGGCGAAATGAGCGGCCACGTGTTCTTCAAGGATCGCTGGTACGGCTTCGACGACGGCCTCTACACGGGCGCGCGCCTGCTCGAGATCGTCGCGAAGACGGCCGACCCGAGCGCGCTGCTCAATGCGCTGCCGGACGCGATGAGCACGCCCGAACTGCAGCTCTGGCTCGACGAAGGCGAGAACTTCAGCCTGATCGACAAGCTGCAGAAAGAGGCGAAGTTCGACGGTGCCGAGGAAGTCGTGACGATCGACGGCCTGCGCGTCGAGTACCCGGACGGCTTCGGTCTCGCGCGTTCGTCGAACACGACGCCGGTCGTCGTGATGCGCTTCGAAGCCGAGACGCAGGAAGGGCTCAAGCGGATCCAGGAAGACTTCCGCCGTGTGCTGACGGCCGCGAAGCCGGACGTCAAGCTGCCGTTCTGAGCGCGGGCGGCCTGCGGGCCGCCCGCGGTGCCGCGGCAGCTTCGTCGGCCGCGATTCTCCCGAAAAGCGGCGCACGCCACGGGCGTGCGCCGCTTTTTGTCTGTCCGCCCCGCCGGGCGAGATAAAATCCCCCCTTTATGCCTGTCGCCGGCTGCCAGCCGGCGTTTTTTCAGCGTGCAAAAGATCCTGATCGTGCGCGTGTCGTCGCTGGGCGACGTCGTGCACAACATGCCGGTGATCGCCGATATCCGGCGCCGCCACCCCGACGCGCAGATCGACTGGCTCGTCGAGGAAAGCTTCGTCGACCTCGTGCGGCTCGTCGACGGCGTGCGCAACGTGCTGCCATTCTCGCTGCGCCGCTGGCGCAAGAAGCCGTTCTCGGGCGCCACGTGGCGCGAGATCCGCGCATTCCGCAAGCGTCTCGCGGCCGAGCAGTACGATCTCGTGATCGACTGCCAGGGCCTCATCAAGACGGCCTGGGTCGCGAGCTGGGCGCGCGGCCCGCTGGTCGGGCTCGGCAACCGCACCGATGGCGCCGGCTACGAATGGCCGGTGCGCTTCTTCTATGCGAAGCGCGTGCCGATCGCGCCACGGACGCACGTCGTCGAGCGGTCGCGGCAACTCGTCGCGGCCGCGCTGAACGACCCCGCGCCGACGCCGGCCGATCCGGTCGACTTCGGCCTCGACACGCGCGCGGCGGCGCTCGCGGTGGCCGCGCTCGGCCTGAACCTGCCGGTGCCGTACGTGGTGTTCGTCCATGCGACGTCGCGTGCCGACAAGCAGTGGCCGGACGCCGCGTGGATCGAACTCGGCCAGGCGCTCGTGCGGCGCGGCGCGTCGCTCGTGCTGCCGTGGGGCAACGACGCGGAACACGCGACCAGCGAGCGGCTCGCGAAGGAATTCGGCGATGCTGCGATCGTGCCGCCGAAACTGTCGCTGCCGGCCGTGGTCGGTCTGATCGACGGCGCGGCCGCGACCGTCGGGGTTGATACAGGTCTGGTTCACATCGCGGCCGCGCTGAAGCGTCCGACGGTCGAACTGTACAATTTCGCGACGGCCTGGCGGACCGGCGGCTACTGGTCGCCGAACGTCGTCAATCTCGGCACGGCGGGGCAGCCCCCGTCGATCGCGCAGGTGAAGTCGGCGCTCGCGGGCTTCGGTCTCCTGTAACGCTGTCCCACACGCGAACCGATCATGAGCGAATCCCAGATCATCGAAGTCCCGTCCGCCGACTGGAGCGGGCACAACCTGTCGGCGCCGCGCGAGCAGCTGCTGGCCGCGGTCGAGGAAGGCAAGGTGCTGTATTTCCCGCACCTGCGCTTCGCGATCGAAGGCGGCGAGGAAGCGCTGCTCGATCCGGCGCTCGCCGATCCGAAACGCAAGAACATCAGCCTCGCGCCGAACGGCGGCACGCTCGCCGGCGTGCTCGGCGACAGCGTCACGCAGTCGGCCGTGCGCGCGCTCGTCGCGCGCTTCCAGCAGCAGGCCGGCACGCTCGTCGACGGCCTCTTTCCGGAATACCGCGGCAAGCTGCGCGTCGCGCCGACCAGCCTGCGGCTGATGCAGGTCGAGACGCGCCAGACGTCGTGGCGCAAGGACGACAGCCGGCTGCACGTCGACGCGTTCCCGTCGCGGCCGAACTACGGCGAGCGCATCCTGCGCGTGTTCACGAACGTGAACCCGGCCGGCGTGCCGCGCGTCTGGCGCGTCGGCGAGCCGTTCGAGGACGTCGCGAAGCGCTTCCTGCCGTCGATCAGGCCGCAACTGCCGGGCGCCGCGTGGCTGCTGAACCTGCTGCACGTGACGAAGTCGCCGCGCAGCGCATACGACCACCTGATGCTGAACCTGCACGACAGCATGAAGGCCGATCTCGACTACCAGAAGACGAGCCCGCAGGAGACGATGCCGTTTCCGCCGGGTTGCGTGTGGATATGTTTCTCCGATCAGACTTCGCACGCTGTGATGTCCGGCCAGTTCATGCTCGAACAGACGTTCTTCCTGCCGGTCGACGCGATGGTCCGCCGCGAATGCGCGCCGCTCGGCATTCTCGAACGCCTGACGGGCAGGGCGCTGGTTTGAGCGCGCACCTGCTTCGACGCAACACGAGGGCCGCCGCATGCTGAGGGTGATCTATCGCGCGCTGTGGTGGCTCGTCGCGCCGGCCGCGGTCATCCGGCTCTACGTGCGCTCGCGCAAGGAGCGCGGTTATCGCGAGCATATCGGCGAACGCTTCGGTCACGTTGCGGGCCGCTTGCGCGACGACCGCGCGCCGCTGATCTGGGTACATGCGGTGTCGGTCGGCGAGACGCGTGCCGCGCAGCCGTTGATCGACGCGCTGATGCATGCGCGCCCCGATGCGCGCATCCTGCTCACGCACATGACGCCGAGCGGCCGCGCGACCGGCGAACAGATCTTCGGCGATCGCGTGCTGCGCTGCTACCTGCCGTACGACATGCCGGGCGCGGTGCGGCGCTTCCTGCGCGCGTGGCGGCCGACGCTCGGCCTCGTGATGGAAACCGAGGTGTGGCCGACGCTGATCGACGAGTGCCGCCGCGCGGACGTGCCGCTCGTGCTGACCAATGCGCGGATGTCCGCGCGTTCGTTCCGGCGCGCGGCGAAGTTCGGCGCGGCGACGCGCGACGTGTTCGGCGGCTTCTCGCGCGTGCTCGCGCAGAGTCCGGCCGACGCGGAGCGGCTGACGTCGCTCGGCGCGCGCAACGTGACGGTGCTCGGCAACCTGAAGTTCGACATGACGACGCCGCCGGAACTGGCGGCACGCGGCCATGCGTGGCGCGATGCGATCGGCGCGCGGCCCGTGTGGGTCGCCGCGAGCACGCGCGAGAACGAAGAGGCGCTGGTGCTGCAGGCGTTCGCGGACATGCGTACGCCCGACGCGCTGCTGGTGCTCGTGCCGCGTCATCCGCAGCGTTTCGCCGAGGTCGAGGCGCTCGTCGCGCGCAGCGGGCTCAAATGTGTACGGCGTTCCGTCTGGGCGGCGGACGCGGCCGCGCTCGCGGCCGCCCGGCCGGCTGCCGAACCGCTGCCGGGCGACGTGACGGTCCTGCTCGGCGATTCGATGGGCGAACTCGGCGCGTATTACGCGGCCGCCGATATCGCGTTCATCGGCGGCAGCCTGCTGCCGCTCGGCGGCCAGAACCTGATCGAAGCGTGCGCGGTGGGCGTGCCGGTGCTGATCGGGCCGCACGTGTTCAACTTCACGCAGGCGACCGCCGACGCGGTCGCGGCCGGTGCGGCGATGCAGGTCGCGGATCCGCTCGATCTCGCGCACGTGCTCGATGCGCTGTTCGCCGACAAGGCGCGGCGCGTCGCGATGGGCGCGGCCGGCGCGGCTTTCGCGTCGCGTCACCGCGGCGCGACGGCGCGTACGGTCGACGTGCTCGCGGCGCTGCTGCCGCCCGCCGAGCGCGGCGCGCGCACGCCGCAGGACGCGCCGGGCACGTCGGACGACGAATAGAACGAGTGGGACGAATCGACGAAGGGCGGCGCAAGGCCGCCCCGGTGCGCGTGGCGGCGTCGAGTGTCGCCGCGACGCTGCTCAGACCGTCAGCAAACCCTTCTTCTCGATGAACGCGATCACGTCCGCGACGCCTTCGAGCGCCTTCAGGTTCGTCATCACATAAGGCCGTTCGCCGCGCATCTTCCGCGTGTCGGACGCCATCACGTCGAGGTTCGCGCCGACCAGCGGCGCGAGGTCGGTCTTGTTGATCACGAGCAGGTCGGACTTCGTGATGCCGGGGCCGCCCTTGCGCGGAATCTTCTCGCCGCCCGCGACGTCGATCACGTAGATCGTCAGGTCGGACAGTTCGGGGCTGAAGGTCGCCGCGAGGTTGTCGCCGCCCGATTCGATGAACACGATGTCGGCGTCGGGAAAGCGCGCCAGCATCCGGTCGACGGCCTCGAGGTTGATCGACGCATCTTCGCGGATCGCCGTATGCGGGCAGCCGCCCGTCTCGACGCCCATGATGCGCTCCTCGGGCAGTGCGCCGGCCACCGTCAGCAGCCGCTGGTCTTCCTTCGTGTAGATGTCGTTGGTGATCGCGACGAGGTCGTAGCGCTCGCGCATCGCCTTGCACAGCATTTCGAGCAGCGTGGTCTTGCCGGAGCCGACGGGGCCGCCGATGCCGACGCGCAGCGGCGGCAGTTTCTTCGTGCGGCGGGCGGAGGAGGGAGCAGGTGCGTTCATGGTCTGGCGAGGGGGGTCAGGAGCGGAACAACCGCGAGTACTGGGTCTCGTGCCGCGCGGACAGGATGCCGAGTTGCGGCGCGAACGTGTTGATGGCGTCGGGCGGCGTCGCGAGCGCCCGGCGCACGGCCGCGTCGATCGCGCCGCGCAGCGCGACGATGATGCGTTGTCCGGCGAGCTGGCCGAGCGGCACGGCCTTCAGCGCGGCGGACGTCTGGTTCTCGACCCAGCCGAATGCGTATGCGGCGAGCGTCGCGTCGGCGCTGGCGTGGTGCGTGGCGGCTGCGTAGGCGAACGCGGTCGGCAGCGCGACCGGCGACAGCGACGCGAGCGTCGCGCGGCGCGCGGCATCGCCCCATTCGAGCGATGCGCACAGCTGCGCGAGCGACCAGCCCATCTGTTCGGTTTCGCGGCGCAGTTCCGCCGATTCGCGGCTCGCGACGAACCACGCGTTTTCGGCGGCGAGCGCGCGCGTGTCGTGCGCCTGCCAGCGCGCGAGCTGGTGCGCGAGGAACGGCAACTCGCCGTGCGCGAGCACGTCGGTCAGGCCGCTGGCGATCCAGTCGCGCGCGGAATCGGCGTCGCGGATCAGGTTTGCGTCGAGTGCCGCTTCGAGGCCCTGCGAATAGCTGTACGCGCCGATCGGCAGCGCCGGCGACGCGAGGTGCAGCAGCGCGACGAGTTCAGTGGTGGTCATGGCCGTGGCCGTGCGTGCATCCGGAACCATGCTGATGATCGTGATCGTGATCGTGATCGTGATCGTGATCGTGATCGTGATCGTGATCGTGATCGTGCGAGTGCGAGTGCGAGTGCGAGTGCGAGTGCGAGTGCCCGTGATGTTCGCCGAATACCTGCTGCGCGAGCGCGTAATCCTCGGCGAACGTCGCGTCGTGCCCGTGCTTGTGGCCGCCGCCGTACGCGCCGGCTTCCGGCTGGAACGGCACCTGCGTCTCCTCGACCTGCGTGCCGAGCCGGCGCAGCATGTCGGCGAGCACCGGGTCGGCTTCGAGCTTCAGGTAACCGTCGCCGATCTCGACCGGCGTGTGGCGGTTGCCGAGGTGATACGCGGCGCGCATCAGCGTGAGCGGATCGGCCGCGCGCACGAGCAGCACGGTCTCGGGGGCGGCGGCGATGCGCACGAGCGCGCCGTCGTCGGCGACGAGCACGTCGCCGTCGCGCAGCACCGTGCCGCGCGGCAGCAGGACCGCGACGTCCTCGCCGGTGTCGAGCGTCGCCGCGAGGCGGCTCTTGCAGCGGGCGTCATAGGCGAGCGTGAGCGTCGGCGCGCGCGCGACGAGCGACGCGGCGAGTTTCACGTTCGGGGCAATGCGTTTGTCGAGGGTGCGCATGAAACGGAAAACCGGCAATCAGAACAGGAAATAGCGTTGGGCCATCGGCAGCACCGTTGCCGGCTCGCAGGTCAGCAACTGGCCGTCGGCGATCACGTCGTAGGTTTCGGGATCGACGCTGATCGACGGGCGCCACGCGTTGTGGATCATGTCGGCCTTCGTCACGTTGCGGCAGTTGCGCACGGGTACGATCCGCTTCGCGAGGCCGTAGCGTTCCGCGATGCCCGCGTCGGCCGCCATCTGCGACACGAAGGTCAGCGACGTGCGCGCGAGCGCCCCGCCGCGCGTCGCGAACATCTCGCGGTAGTGGACCGGCTGCGGCGTCGGGATCGACGCGTTCGGGTCGCCCATCTGCGCCATCGCGATCATCCCGCCCTTCAGGATCATCGACGGCTTGATCCCGAAGAACGCCGGTTCCCACAGCACGAGGTCGGCCCACTTGCCGGGCTCGATCGAGCCGACTTCGTGCGCGATGCCGTGCGTGAGCGCCGGGTTGATCGTGTACTTCGCGACGTAGCGCTTCGCGCGGAAGTTGTCGTTGCGCGCGCCGTCTTCCGGCAGCGCGCCGCGCTGCACCTTCATCTTGTGCGCGGTCTGCCACGTGCGGATGATCACTTCGCCGACGCGGCCCATCGCCTGCGAATCGGACGACAGCATCGACAGCGCGCCGAGATCGTGCAGGATGTCCTCGGCCGCGATCGTCTCGCGGCGGATCCGCGATTCGGCGAACGCGAGATCCTCGGCGATCGACGGATCGAGGTGATGGCACACCATCAGCATGTCGAGATGTTCGTCGAGCGTGTTGATCGTGTACGGGCGCGTCGGGTTGGTCGACGACGGCAGCACGTTCGACTCGCCGCACACCTTCAGGATGTCGGGCGCGTGGCCGCCGCCCGCGCCTTCGGTGTGGTACGTGTGGATCGTGCGGCCCTTGAACGCGGCGACCGTCGATTCGACGAAGCCGCCTTCGTTCAGCGTATCGGTATGGATCGCAACCTGCGTGTCGGTGTCGTCGGCGACCGACAGGCAGTTGTCGATCGCGGCGGGCGTCGTGCCCCAGTCCTCGTGCAGCTTGAGCCCGATCGCGCCGGCCGCGATCTGCTCGACGAGCGGCTCCGGCAGGCTGGCATTGCCCTTGCCGAGGAAGCCGAGGTTGATCGGCCAGCCGTCGGCGGCCTGCAGCATCCGCTCCATGTGCCACGGGCCCGGCGTGCAGGTCGTCGCGTTGGTGCCGGTGGCCGGCCCCGTGCCGCCGCCGAGCATCGTCGTGACGCCCGATGCGAGCGCCTCGTCGATCTGCTGCGGGCTGATGAAGTGGATGTGCGTGTCGATGCCGCCGGCCGTCACGATCAGCCCTTCGCCGGCGATCACTTCGGTCGCCGCGCCGATCGCGATCGTCACGCCCGGCTGAATGTCGGGGTTGCCGGCCTTGCCGATCGCGGCGATGCGGCCGTGCTTGATCGCGATGTCGGCCTTCACGATGCCCCAGTGATCGAGGATCACCGCGTTCGTGATGACCGTGTCGGGCACGTCGGCGGCCACGCGCTGCGACTGGCCCATCCCGTCGCGGATCACCTTCCCGCCGCCGAACTTCACTTCCTCGCCGTAGGTCGTGAAGTCGCGTTCGATCTCGATCAGCAGTTCGGTGTCGGCGAGCCGGACGCGGTCGCCCGTCGTCGGCCCGAACATTTCCGCGTACGCGCGGCGGCTCAAGCGTAGTGTCATGTTGCTGTTCCTGAAGAGCGGGGCGCGGCTTACAGCGGCCCCATCACCTTGCCTTGAAAACCGTAGACGGCGCGCGCGCCCGCGAGCGCGACGAGCTCGACGGTGCGCGTCTGGCCCGGCTCGAAGCGCACGGCCGTGCCGGCCGCGATGTTGAGCCGGAAGCCGCGCGCGGCCGCGCGGTCGAACGACAATGCGTCGTTGACTTCGAAGAAGTGGTAGTGCGAGCCGACCTGCACCGGGCGGTCGCCGGTGTTCGCGACGACGAGCGTCAGCGTCGCGCGGCCCGCGTTCAGTTCGTGTTCGCCGTCGTCGGTGAGGATTTCGCCGGGGATCATGCGGGGCCTCACGGAATCGGGTGATGGACGGTCACGAGCTTCGTGCCGTCGGGGAAGGTCGCCTCGACCTGGATGTCGGGAATCATCTCCGGCACGCCGTCCATCACGTCGTCGCGCGTGAGCAGCGTCGTGCCGTAATGCATCACTTCGGCCACCGTCTTGCCGTCGCGTGCGGCTTCCATCAGCGCGGCGGTGATGAAGGCGACCGCCTCCGGATAGTTGAGCTTCAGGCCGCGCGCGCGACGGCGCTCGGCCAGCAGCGCTGCCGTGAAGATCAGCAGCTTGTCCTTCTCGCGGGGAGTCAGTTTCATGAAGGCAAACGTTCAGGAAAACGTAATTTTTATCGGTGTACAGGCGACCAGGCGGACGCGCGAGTCATCGTAGCACCGCGCTGTTTTGCGTGCGTCGTGTATCGACTATGTAAGGAGCAAGGCGCGTGCCATGCCTGTCGCATGGTGCGCGATGCGCGTTCGTGGTGCGTCGTGCATGACGAACGTGCAGTGTCCGAGGCGGCCTTGCGCCGAAACGGTGCGCGGCGCGGACGCGCTCAGGTTTGCCAGAGGCGCAGCGGCCGTGCGTCGACGCCGTGCACGATCGGCCGCAAGTGCAGCCAGCAGTCGGTGAAGTGGCGCTGCAGCGCTTCCATCGAGGTCGACAGCGCGCGCACGAGCACGACCCCGGGCGTCACGCAGGTGGCGCCCGCACGCAGCGTGTCGTCGAACGGCATCCGGGCGGCGAGCGATTCGGCCAGCGCGGCGTCGCATGCGGCGCCGACGGCCCACAGCGTGCCGTATGCGGGAAAGCCGGCGAGGCCCTGCAGCGCGCCGCGCAGCGGATCGTGAGCGTCGAGCAGCGCGCGTTCGGTCCAAAGCGGCCGGCCGTCGGCATCGACGAGCGCCGAGGTCGACGCGATGCGTCCCGCCGCCCAGGTTTCGCCGGCCGCCTGCCGGCCGAGCTGTGTCGCGTCCCAGCCGATCGCACTGGCACCCGCGCCGAGCGTCACCGTGAAATCGAGCGCTGCGTGCGCCGCGTCGAAGAACAGGTTGTTCTGGGGCAGCCAGTCGAGCTTCGCGTCCCGGCCGACCGTGATGCCGATGCGCTGCGTCGCGTCGAGGCCGTTCGACTTGTACCACTTGGTCGCGCCCGGCGTCGTCAGCACCGCGTGCGTGCCGTCGCCGAGCGCGATGTCGATGTCGAGCCGGTCGCCGCCCGCGACGCCGCCCGGCGGGTGGACGATCACCGCGTGGCAGATCGCGTCGCCTTCCGGGTACAGCGGCCGCTGCACGCGCAGCGGGCCGTCGTGCAACCGGTGCGCGAGCGTCGTGCGCGCACCGTGCCGCTCGAAACCGAGTTCGAGGCGGCCGCGCCACGACTTGGCGACGGCGGGGCGGGACAGCGGGGCGTGCGAATCGGAGGCGGACATCGGCGGCAAACGGGAACGGGAAACGAAGGAAACGGGCGCGAGGAACGTGGATGCTACCGGAACAATAATGCAGTTGCCGCGTTCGGTGGAAGCGCCGCGTGCCGCGGCCCGGCCAGCCAGCCGTTCTCGCCGCGGTGCCTACGCCGTGCCTGCCGCGGTGCCTACGCCGTGCCGCGCATCACACCGCGATCAGTTCGCGCACGCCGTTCGCCGCCATGTCGCGCGCATCGCCGCCCGCGACGATCTCGCCGCGGCTCATCACCCAGTAGCGGTCCGCGATCGATTGCGCGAAATCGTAATACTGTTCGACGAGCAGCACCGTCATCCTCGATTCGTCGACGAGCTGGCGCAGCGTGCGGCCGATGTCCTGGATGATCGACGGCTGGATGCCTTCGGTCGGCTCGTCGAGGATCAGCAGCTGCGGCTCGCTCATCAGCGCGCGGCCGATCGCGAGCTGCTGCTGCTGGCCGCCCGACAGGTCGCCGCCGCGCCGCGCGCGCATGTCCTTCAGCACGGGGAACAGGTCGTAGATGCGGTCCGGCACTTTCGACGGCGCCTTGCGGCTGGCCGCGCCGACGAGCAGGTTTTCCTCGACGGTGAGCCGCGGAAAGATGTCGCGGCCCTGCGGCACGTACGCGGGCCCGGCCGCGACGCGCGCATACGGCGGCAGCGCGCCGAGCGCCGTGCCGCGCCACGACACGCTGCCGCTCTTCGCGGCGACGACGCCCATCAGGCAGCGCAGCAGCGTGCTCTTGCCGACGCCGTTGCGGCCGAGCAGCACGGTGAGCTTGCCGTCGTCGGCGGCGAGGTTCACGTCGCGCAGGATATGGCTGCCGCCGTAGTACTGGTTCAGTGCTTCGATCTTCAGCATCGCATCATCGTCCGAGGTATGACTCGATCACGGCGTCGTCGCGCTTGACCTGGTCGAGCGTGCCTTGCGCGAGCACCGCGCCTTCGGCCATCACCGTCACGCGGCCCGTGTCGCCCGCGAGCGCCGCGACGAATTCCATGTCGTGCTCGACGACCATCATCGAGCAGGTGCCGCGCAGCGTGTTCAGCAGCTCGGCGAGCTCCATCGTCTCGTGGTCGGTCATCCCGGCCGCCGGCTCGTCGAGCAGCAGCAGGGCAGGGCGCTGCATCAGCAGCATGCCGATCTCGAGCCGCTGCTTCTGGCCGTGCGACAGCTCGCCGGCCGCGCGGTAGGCGTGACTTTCGAGGCCGATCAGCGCGAGCGTCTCCTCGATCCTGGCTTGCGCCGAGCGGTCGAGCCGCGCGCGCAGCGAGGCGAGCCAGCCCTTGTCGGTCTGCATCGCGAGCTCGAGGTTTTCCCACACCGGATGCTGTTCGAACACGGTCGGCTTCTGGAACTTGCGGCCGATGCCCGCGCGCGCGATCTCGGGCTCGCTCATCCGCGAAAGGTCGAGCGTCTGGCCGAGAAACACGCTGCCGGCATCGGGGCGCGTCTTGCCGGTGACGACATCCATCATCGTCGTCTTGCCCGCGCCGTTCGGGCCGATCACGCAGCGCAGCTCGCCCGCGTCGATCGCGAGCGACAGCTTCTTCAGCGCACGAAAGCCGTCGAAGCTCACCTCGATATCCTCGAGATAAAGGATCGTGCCGTGCGACGTGTCGATGCCTTGCGGCACGACGCGGCCCATCGATGCGGCGCCGCTGACGGCGAGCAATTCGTCCTCGGGCGGCGGCGTGAACTGGTACAGGGCCGTTCCGTTCATGCGCGTTTCCCCTTCGCGAGCAAGGTTTCGACGAGGCCCATGATGCCGCGCGGCAGCAGCAGCGGCACGAGCACGAAGATCAGGCCGAGGAAGAACAGCCAGTATTCGGCGAAGTACGCGGTAAACAGGCTCTTCGCGCCGTTCACCGCGAATGCGCCGACGATCGGCCCGATCAGCGTGCCGCGCCCGCCCACCGCGACCCAGATCGCCATCTCGATCGAGTTGCCGGGCGACATCTCGCCGGGGTTGATGATGCCGACCTGCGGCACGTACAGCGCGCCGGCGATCCCGCACAGCACGGCCGACACGGTCCACACGAACAGCTTGTACGCGAGCGGGCTGTAGCCGAGGAACATCAGCCGCGTCTCGCCGTCGCGCACGGCCGTGACGACGCGCCCGAGCTTGCTCGTGACGATCGCGCGCGCGGCGATGAACGCCAGCACCAGCGTCGCGAACGTCAGCAGCAACAGCACCGTGCGCGTGCCGGGCGACGTGATCGCGAAGCCCGCGATGCGCTTGAAGTCGGTGAAGCCGTTGTTGCCGCCGAAGCCCGTCTCGTTGCGATAGAACAGCAGCATCGCGGCGAACGTCAGCGCCTGCGTGATGATCGACAGGTACACGCCCTTCACGCGCGAGCGGAACGTGAAGAAGCCGAACACCCAGGCGAGCACGGCCGGCACGAGCACCACGAGCGCGAGCGCCCACGCGAGATGCTGCGTGCCGCTCCAGTACCACGGCAACTGGTGCCAGTCGAGAAACACCATGAAGTCCGGCAGGTCGCTGCCGTACTTGCCGTCGCGACCGATCTCGCGCATCAGGTACATGCCGATCGCATAGCCGCCGAGCGCGAAGAACAGCCCGTGGCCGAGGCTCAGGATGCCGCAGTAACCCCACACGAGATCGAGCGCGAGCGCGGCGATCGCATAGCACATCAGCTTGCCGGCGAGCGTCATCGCGTACGCGGACAGATGGAACGCGCTCGCTTCGGGCGCGACGAGCGCGGCGAGCGGCACGCCGATGCCGATCGCGACGCACAGCGCGACGAGCGCGAGCCATGCGCGGCGCGACAAGAGCGCGGGGCGCGGCGGCAGGCCGAGCGCGAAGCCGTCGGCCGCCCGTCCGGCGGCGGCGGGCGTCGGTGCGCCGTCGACCGGGTTCGACAGCGAATCGCTGATTGAAGTCACGTCAAGCCTCCGCGCTGCGGCCCTTCGGGGCGAACATGCCCTGCGGGCGTTTCTGGATGAACAGCACGATCATCACGAGCACCGCGATCTTCGCGAGCACGGCGCCCCAGAACGGCTCGATCGCCTTGCTCGCGAGGCCGAGCCCGAAGCCGCCGAGCACGGTGCCGGCGATCTGCCCGACGCCGCCGAGCACGACGGCCATGAACGAATCGATGATGTAGTTCTGGCCGAGGTCGGGGCCCACGTTGCCGATCTGCGACAGCGCGCAGCCGCCGAGGCCCGCGATGCCCGCACCGAAGGCGAACGCATAGGCGTCGACGCGTGCGGTCTTCACGCCGACGCACGCGGCCATCCGGCGGTTCTGCGTGACCGCGCGCACGAACAGGCCGAGCCGCGTCTTCGTCAGCACGGCCCACGCGACGAACACCACCGCGAGCGCGAATGCGAGGATCGCGAGGCGGTTGTACGGCAGGATCAGGTTCTGCATCACCGTCACGCCGCCGCTCATCCACGATGGATTCACGACCTGCACGTTCTGCGCGCCGAACAGCATGCGCGTCGCCTGGATCAGGATCAGGCTCACGCCGAACGTCGCGAGCAGCGTTTCGAGCGGGCGGCCGTACAGGTGCCGCAGCACGAGCCGCTCCAGCACGATGCCGACGAGCGCGGCCGCGACGAACGACGCGGGCACGGCGACGAGCGGATACCAGTCGAACGCGCCGGGCGCGTAGCGCTGAACCAGCGTCTGCACGACATAGGTTGCGTACGCACCGATCATCAGGAACTCGCCGTGCGCCATGTTGATCACGCCGATCAGCCCGTACGTGATCGCGAGGCCGAGCGCGGCGAGCAGCAGCACGCTGCCGAGCGACAGGCCCGCGAACAGCGTGCCGACGATCTCGCCGCGGCGCTGCAGCGAGTGCAATGCGTCGAGCCCTTGCTGCGCGGCGTCGCGCACGCGGGCGTCGGGTTCCGTGTAGCTGCCGTCGGCATTCTTCGCGACGAGCGGGCGGAGCTGTTCGATCATGTCGAGATCGCGGCGCGCGGCCACCACCTGCACGGCTTCGAGGCGCTTCGCCGGATCGGCGTCGTGCAGCGCGGAGATCGCCCACAGCGCGTCGAGGCGGCGCTTCAGTGCGGGATCGGTTTCCTTCGCGCGGGCACGGTCGATCATCGGCTTGAGCGCCGGATCGGGCGATTTCAGCAGCGCATCGATCGCGTCGCGTCGCGCGGCGACGTCGGGCGATGCGAGCGCGAGGCCCGACAGCGCGCCCGCGATCTTCGTGCGCAGCAGGTTGTTCAGCATCACGGGCTGCGCATCGCCGGCCGGCGTCGCGGCCTGCGTGAGCGCATCGTGCGCGGTGTCGCCGGTCTGGATCAGCAGGCGGCCGTCGCCGGTCGCGAGCGCGTCGCCGCTCGACAGTGCGTTGAGTACCGTAACCGCGCGCGGATCCGTGTCGGCGGCGAGGCGCTCGATCGCGGCCGTCTTCGCGTCGAAGTCGTCGCCGGCGAGCGCGGCGGTATCGGCCGCCGTCAGCGCGAACGCGGCGCGCGGCAGCATGCCCGCGAGGGCGGCGCACGCGACGATCGCGACGGCGGCTCGGCGAAAGCGTGTAGGCATCGGGAGATCCTGTCGGCGTAGGGAGGCGGATTCACGCACCGATGGGCCGGCCGGCGCATCGGTGCATGCGTGCGAGCGGGGCAGCGCGTCGGTGTGCGTGCCCCTGCATCGCGTCAGGCCAGCGCCGTGCGCTGCCGGCGCAGGAACGCCGGGATCGAGCTGACGACGTCGGGCTTGCCCTGGTTGCCGGCGATGAACGGGCTCCACGGTTGCGCGCGCACCGCCGTCTTCGTCTTCCACACGACGTTGAACTGCCCGTCGCCGCGGATCTCGCCGATCATCACCGGCTTGTGCAGGTGATGGTTGCCGTCCATCGTGAGCGTGAAGCCCGACGGCGCGGCAACCGTCTGGCCGATCATCGCGACGCGCACCTTGTCGACGTCGGTGCTCTTCGCCTTCTCGACCGCCTGCTTCCACATGTGGATGCCGACGTAGGTCGCCTCCATCGGGTCATTGGTCACGCGCTTCGCGCCGCCCGGCAGGTTGTTCGCCTTCACCCAGGCGGCGAACTGGTCCTTGAATTTCGTGTTGGTCGGGTTCTTGACCGACATGAAGTAGTTCCATGCGGCGAGATGGCCGACGAGCGGTTTCGTGTCGATCCCGCGCAGCTCTTCCTCGCCGACCGAGAACGCGACGACCGGCACGTCGGTCGCCTTGATGCCCTGGTTGCCGAGTTCCTTGTAGAACGGCACGTTCGAGTCGCCGTTGATCGTCGAGATCACGGTCGTCTTCCCGCCCTGCGAGAAGTTCTTGATGTTCGCGACGATGGTCTGGTAGTCGCTGTGGCCGAACGGCGTGTAGACCTCCTGAATATCGGCGTCCTTCACGCCTTTCGATTTCAGGAATGCGCGCAGGATCTTGTTGGTCGTGCGCGGATACACATAGTCGGTGCCGAGCAGGAAGAAGCGTTTCGCGCCGCCGCCCTCCGCGCTCATCAGGTACTCGACGGCCGGAATCGCCTGCTGGTTCGGCGCGGCGCCCGTGTAGAACACGTTGCGCGACATTTCCTCGCCTTCATACTGCACCGGATAGTAGAGCAGCCCGTTCAGTTCCTCGAACACCGGCAGCACGGACTTGCGCGACACCGACGTCCAGCACCCGAACACGCACGCGACCTTGTCCTGCGTGAGCAGCTGGCGCGCCTTCTCGGCGAACAGCGGCCAGTTCGACGCGGGATCGACCACCACCGGTTCGACCTTGCGGCCCATCACGCCGCCGCTCTTGTTGATGTCGGCGATCGTCATCAGCGCGGTGTCCTTCAGCGACGTCTCCGAGATCGCCATCGTGCCCGACAGCGAATGCAGGATGCCGACCTTGATCGGACCGGTGCCGGCATCGGCCGCGTGCGCGAACGGGCTCTTGCCCGCCAGCGCGAGCGCGCCGGCCATCGAACCGAACTTCAACAGACTGCGACGTTTCATCGGTATCCCCTTGTCGTGTTGGTTGTGCGTGCGCCGTGGCGGCGCCGGCCTTCCTGTAACGCAAGGCATGTGCCAGTCGCACGGATGCACGCCGGGCGTGCCTGTGCGGGGCGTTACCGGGCGTCGGGATGGTGCGGATGATGCGTCGCGCAGCAGGTGCGGTCCGTTGCGGTGCAGACGCGTGGGCGCAAATGGTGCACGGTCGGCCGGGGCGCGGTGCCTTTGCCCGCCGGCGGCGCATGTGGAAGGGAACGAAGCGGAGCGGAAAACAGAAACGGGCACGCGATGCGTGCCCGTTCGGCGGATCAGTGCGGCCGGCGGCAGCGGGCCGGCCGGCGGGGCGGCGCATGATGCGCCGCCGGACAGGTCAGTAACGCGGCACGGACGGATCGACGTCGCGCGACCACGCGTCGATCCCGCCTTGCAGGTTGTACAGCTTCGTGAAGCCGCGCGATTCGAGGAACATCGCGACCTGCGCGCTGCGCATCCCGTGATGGCACACGCAGACGATTTCCGCTTCGTCGTCGAGCTCCTCGCTGCGCGCGGGGATCTGCTGCATCGGGATCGACACGCTGCCGGCGATCTGCGCGGTCGCGATTTCCCACGGCTCGCGCACGTCGAGCACGACCGGCGCGGGGCGTGCCGAATCGCCGAGCCATTCCGCGAGCATCGCGGGCGTCAGGATCTGCATGGAGGCTCCGCCGCTCAGAACTTGAAGCGCGACGGCTCGATCGCGTTGACGAGGTGGTCGATGTACGTTTCGAACACGTCGGCGACACGATACTGCTTGTCGTCGATGCGCGTGATGATCTGTGCCTTCATCACCGGACGGCCGCCGACGAATGCCGACAGGCGGCCGCCGATCTTCAGCTGCTCGAGCATTTCCTGCGGCACGACCGGCAGGCCGCCCGCGACGCAGATCACGTCGTACGGCGCCTTGGCCGCCCAGCCGCGCGAACCGTCGCCGAGCACGACTTCCGCGTTGGTCACGCCGTCGTTGCGCAGATTGTCTTCCGCGAATTTCGCGATCGCCGGATCGATTTCGACGGCCGTCACGTGCTGCGCGCGATGCGCGAACAGCGCGGCCAGGTAACCGGAGCCCGCACCGATCACGAGCACGTTTTCGTGTTTCTTGACGGTCAGCTCCTGCAGCACGCGCGCCTCGACGCGCGGGAACAGCATCTTGCTGGTGCCGCCGGGCAGCGGCAGTTCGAGGTCGGCGAACGCGAGATCGCGGTATTCGGCCGGAACGTAGTTTTCACGCTTGACGATCGACAGCAGGCCCAGGACGTCCAGATCCAGCACGTCCCACGGACGGATCTGCTGTTCGATCATGTTGAAACGCGCGTTTTCGATATTCATGGTGTGGTCACGCAGCCTGGTCGGCCATCAGCGGGGATAGAGAAACTTCGTGATTGTACCAAACGGGGCGGCCGCGAAGCCTTCAGGCGGCCTGCAACAGACCTTTACCCCTTGCTCTTCTTGATCTGCGCCTCGAATGCGAGGTCGAGCTTGCTCGCCTTGCGCGGCTTTTTGGGGCCGAATTCGTCGACGAACTTGACGAACTCGTCGAGCGGCAGCGGCTCGCAGCGCTTTTCGGCGGTGCCGCCGGAACGGTCGACGAGATAGAACAGGCCGCCCGCCATCGCGACGGCCGCGAATTGCGGGTTGCCGGAGCGGGTCTTCAGGCGTTCGACCGCGTGGGTCGCTTTGGTGGTGCGCATCGTGCGGGTTCTGGCGGAGCGTAAGCCCCACACTGTATCAAACCGGCCGCCCGCGTGCGGCCGGCGCGGGTGTCAAACGGTGCGCGAGTAGCGCTGCCGCGGCATCTGGCCCAGGTATGCGTCGAACGCCATCGCGATATTGCGCACGACCATCCGGCCGGCCGGATGGATCGTCAGGCGGTCGCGCGCGATCGTCAGCAGCCCGTCGCGCTCGAACGGGCGCAGCGCGTCGAGTTCGCGCGCGAAATGATCGGTGAAGCGGATGCCGTGCGCGGCCTCGACATGCGAGAACGGCAGCGCGAGGTTGCACATCAGTTGCGTGATCACGTCGCGGCGCAGCCGGTCGTCGGGCGTGAGTCGCACGCCGCGCGCGATCGGCAGCCGGCCCGCGTCGAGCGCGGCGCCGTACGCAGGCAGGTCCTTCGCGTTTTGCGCGTAGACGTCGCCGACCTTGCCGATCGACGACACGCCGAAGCCGACGAGATCGGTGTCCGCGCGCGTGCTGTAGCCCTGGAAATTGCGCTGCAGCGTGCCGTTGCGCTGCGCGCGCACGAGTTCGTCCGACGGCCGCGCGAAGTGGTCCATCCCGATGTACACGTAGCCGGCCGACGTCAGCATGTCGATCGCGAGGCCGAGCAGCGCGATGCGCGCTTCCGGCGGCGGCAGCGCCGCGTCGTCGATCTGCCGCTGCATCTTGAACAGGTGCGGCATGTGCGCGTAGCCGAACACCGACAGGCGATCGGGCGCGAGCTCGATGATCGTCTCCAGCGTGCGCGCGAACACGGCGACGGTCTGGTGCGGCAGCCCGTAGATCAGGTCGACGCTCACCGAATGAAAGCCCGTCGCGCGCGCGGCGGCGAGCAGGTCGGCCGTCATCGCGCGCGGCTGGACGCGGTTGATTGCCTGCTGGACGGCCGGGTCGAAATCCTGCACGCCGAGGCTCAGCCGGTTGAAGCCGATCGTGCGCAGATGCACGAGCGTCGCGGGCGTGACCGTGCGCGGGTCGATCTCGATCGAGAACTCGGCATCGGCGTCCGGCGCGAGCGCGAAGTGCTCGCGGGTGGCCGCCATCAGTTCGGCCGTTTCGTCGTCGGACAGGAAGGTCGGCGTGCCGCCGCCCCAGTGCAGCTGCGTGACGGGGCGGGACGGATCGAACAGCGCGGCCTGCAGCGCCATCTCGCGCTTGAGCTGGTCGAGATACGGGCGGGCGCGGCGGCGGTTGTTGGTCGCGATCTTGTTGCAGCCGCAGTAGAAGCACGCGGTGTTGCAGAACGGGATGTGGACGTACAGCGACAGCTCGCTCGACGACGCGCCGGGGTCGCTGGCCGCGCGTACGTAGTCGGCCGGGTCGAAATCGTCGCGGAACTGCAGCGCGGTGGGGTACGACGTATAGCGCGGCCCGTTCGCGCCGTATTTCGCGAGCAAATCGGGACGGAATATTGTGTCGGCAGAACCAGAACTCATGACGGTCTCGCGCTTTTTAGATGCTTTCGAGTATATAAACACGCGATTCGGCTGCATTGTGTAATAACGTCGCAGCCGACGATGGCACAATGCGGGGTGGGGCAACCGGGCACCGCGTCCGGTTGCCGCGCCGTTTTCGTTGTCTGTCGTGTCGAGAGAGCCGAGTGTCCGTCGAATTGCCTGTCCGCCCGGCGCCCGCCGACGTCCCGCCGCCGCATGCGTGCCGCGAGGGCTGCGGCGCGTGCTGCATCGCGCCGTCGATTTCCAGCCCGATCCCGGGCATGCCCGGCGGCAAGCCGGCCGGCGTGCGCTGCGCGCAGCTCGGCGACGACCTGCGCTGCATGATCTTCGGCCGGCCCGAGCGGCCCGCGTGCTGTTCCGGGCTGCAGCCGTCCGCCGACATGTGCGGCGCGTCGCGCGACGACGCGCTCGTGTGGCTCACGCGCCTCGAGGCCGCGACGCGGCCGTCGGCGCCTACAGGAGAGCGTTCAGCATGACCGTACCTCGCGCGCCCGGCCGGCGCCGTTTCCTTGCCGCCTCCCTCGGCGCCGTCGGCGTGTGCGTATCGCTCGCCGCGTGCGCGTCGACGTTCCCGTTCATCCCCGATCACTACACGTTCTCGCGCGGCGACGTGCAGAAAGCCGTCGGGCGCAAGTTCCCGTACCAGAAGACGGTTGCGCAGGTGGTCGACGTGTCGCTCGCGAACCCGAACGTCAACCTGCTGCCGGACCAGAACCGCGTCGCGGTGCAGCTCGACGCGCATTTCGCGAGCCCGTTCCTGCGCGCGCCCGTCAGCGGCAAGTTCACCGTGTCGGGCCAGCTCGCGTACGACGCGCCGAGCCGCTCGGTCGTGCTGAAGGCACCGGCCGTCGACAGCCTCGTGCTCGACGGCGACGCGCAGATGTACGCGCAGCAGGTCGGGGCGGCCGCCGGCCTGCTCGCGACGCAGTTGCTGACCAATTACCCGATCTACACGTTCAAGCCCGAGCAACTGCAATTTGCCGGGGTGAACTACGAACCCGGTACAATTACGATCCTTACAAACGGCATACGCGTGGCGATCGTCGAAAAGTGACGACGGACCGCGCGCGGCCGGGCGGGCCGCGCGTGGAAGAGTGGCCCTTTCTTTCGACCTTTTCGGAGTTGGGCCACGGATGGACTGGATCCTGATCTGCAAGGCATTGATCCTCGGCGTCGTCGAGGGGCTGACGGAATTCCTGCCGGTGTCGAGCACCGGCCACCTGATCGTCGCGGGCAGCTTCCTGAATTTCAACGATTCGCACGCGAAGACGTTCGACGTCGTGATCCAGTTCGGCGCGATTCTCGCGGTCTGCTGGGAATACCGGCAGCGGATCGCATCCATCGTGTCCGGGCTGCCGAGCCGGCCCGACGCGCGGCGCTTCACGCTGAACGTCGTGATCGCGACGATTCCCGCGATCGCGCTCGGCCTCCTGTTCGAGAAGAAGATCAAGGCCGTGCTGTTTTCGCCGGTGCCCGTCGCGTTCGCACTCGTCGTGGGCGGCGCGATCATCCTGTGGGCCGAGGCGCGGCAGCGCGAACGCAGCGAGCCGCCGCGCGTGATGTCGGTCGATGCGCTGACGCCGCTCGATGCGTTCAAGGTCGGCATCGCGCAATGCTTCGCGCTGGTGCCCGGCATGTCGCGCTCGGGCTCGACGATCATCGGCGGGATGCTGTTCGGCCTCGACCGGCGCGTGGCCACCGAGTTCTCGTTCTTCCTCGCGATTCCGATCATCTTCGGCGCGACGCTCTACGAAACCGTCAAGGACTGGCAGGCGTTCACCGTCGATTCGCTCGGCCTGTTCGCGCTCGGGCTCGTCGCGGCGTTCGTCAGCGCGTTCGTGTGCGTGCGCTGGCTGCTGCGTTATGTCGCGACGCACGATTTCACGGTGTTCGCGTGGTACCGGATCGCGTTCGGGTTGTTCGTGCTGCTGGTCGGTTACAGCGGCTGGCTGAACTGGGCGTGAGGCGCGCGCCGGAATCCGGCGTGCGGGCATGAAAAAACGGCCCGATCGGCAATGCCGGTCGGGCCGTTTTTTCTGGGCGGAGCGGGGGCTTAACCGGCGCGCTTGCGGAACACCAGGTCCCACACGCCGTGGCCGAGCCGCAGCCCGCGCCGTTCGAACTTCGTCACCGGGCGGTAGTCGGGGCGCGGTGCGTAGTCGGCGGCCGTGTTCTCGAGCGTCGGCTCCGCGCCGAGTACTTCGAGCATTTGCTCCGCGTAGTTCTGCCAGTCGGTCGCGCAGTGAATGTAGGCGCCGGGCTTCAGGCGCGACGCGAGATGCGCGACGAGCGGCGGCTGGATCAGCCGGCGCTTGTGGTGGCGCGCCTTGTGCCACGGATCGGGAAAGAAGATGTGCACGCCGTCGAGGCTTTCCGGCGCGATCATGTGCTCGAGCACTTCGACCGCGTCGTGCTGGATGATGCGGATGTTCGGCAGGTCCTGCTCGCCGATCAGCTTCAGCAGCGCGCCGACGCCCGGCTCATGGACTTCGACGCCGAGGAAGTCGTCGCCCGGGCGGTGCGCGGCGATTTCCGCGGTCGACGCGCCCATCCCGAAACCGATCTCGAGGATGCGCGGCGCGTTGCGGCCGAAGATCGCGTTCCAGTCGGGCAGTTCCGGCGCATACGGCACGACGAAGCGCGGGCCGAACTCGTCGAGCGCTCGGCGCTGGCCGGTCGACACGCGGCCGGCGCGCGTCACGAAGCTGCGGATGCGGCGGCGGTGCAGCGGATTGACGTCGTCGGCGCCTTCGGCGGCTTCGTCGGAAATGGCGTCGTCGTGCGGCGGCAGGCCGGCTTCGTTCGGATCGTCGTGCATCATCGGTGACAGAGAAAGGCTCGGTTGCGGGCGAGGGCCCGTTGTGCGCGGCAGTGCGCCGGGCGATCCGGCACATGGTACAAAAAAGCCGCCTTCGACGAGGCGGCTTTTGCGCAGGCTGCGATGCAGCCGAAAACTGGAGCGGGCGATGGGAATCGAACCCACGTCATCAGCTTGGGAAGCTGAGGTAATGGCCATTATACGACGCCCGCAGAACGCGTAATTCTACAAGGTTTGGCGACGACGTGGCAAGTGAGGTTGTTTGGGCGGCTGGCAAACGACTTTGTGTACCGCGACGGACACCTATCTCGATGCACCGTCCACGCGGCAGATCAGCCATTAAGTGAGGCGGTTCCGTGGCACCCAGACCGGACGAAACCCGCCGGCGGCGTGCCTCTACCAGCCGATGTCGAAAATGGACGAGTCGGTGTCGGACGCATACAAGCCCGGGCAAGGCTTTCGAACTAACGTGACAGGTCTCTTACACGATCGTCAGTCTGGAGCCGACATGTCCGATTTCATCACCGTTCTGCGCAAAACCTGCCCGACGCCTGTCCTTGATGCGACCAAGTGGAAGCGCATCGGCGGCGATCCGCACACCGTGAACCTCAACGCGTACGTCTCGAAGGACGGCAGCAAGATCATGGGCACCTGGATCTGCACGCCGGGCAAGTTCGAGGTGAACTACGAGAAGTGGGAGTACTGCCACTTCCTCGATGGGTACTGCATCATCACGCCGGAAGGGGAGGAGTCGGTGCACCTGAAGGCCGGCGACGTGTTCGTGATCGAACCCGGCATGAAAGGGACGTGGGAAGTGGTGGAGACGGTGCGCAAGTACTTCGTCTTCGCCTGAGCGGGCGGTCGATTCGACCCGGCCCACGCATACCGTCATCGCCCTGCATCCTCGCGGCTCACCAAGCCGCGAGGAGCAAACGAGGACTCCGGCTCAATCAATGAATGCCGATCCGGTCCGGAAATAGCGCGCCGAGCGTGGCAAAAGGCTCGGCGCGCTCTGCTATTCGGCTGCAACCCGTGACGAATGCGACGCGCGGTTGTCCGGCGATAACGCGACGACGGTCGCCGCCGGTCCCGCACGCTGTTACGCAAACCCCTAAGATGCAGCGATCCGCCCATCGATTCCGCTGCAGCGCATGAACCATCCGCCTGCGCCGGACGCCTCTCCGGAGCCCGACCATGCGCATCACCGCCATCCACGAGCGCGCGATTCCCGTGTCGCGTTATGCCGATCCCGCGATTCCGTCCGGTGGCCTGACGACGAGCGCCGTCGCGGTCGTGACCGACGTCGTGCGCGACGGCCGCCCGGTGACGGGCTACGGCTACGCATCGATCGGCCGCTTCGCGCAGGGCGGTTTGATCCGCGAACGGTTCGCGCGGCGCCTGCTGGCCGCCGCCGATACCCTCGCCGACGATACCGGCACGAACCTCGACCCGTTCCGTGCATGGCGCGCGATGATGGCCGGCGAAAAGCCCGGCGGCCACGGCGAACGTTGCGTCGCGGTCGGCACGCTCGACATGGCGATCTGGGACGCCGCCGCGAAAATTGCCGACCTGCCGCTCAGTCGTTTTCTCGCCGACCGGCTCGAACGCACGGCGGCAACCCGCGTGCGCGTGTATGCCGGCGGCGGCTACCGCTATCCGCATGACGATCTCGCGCGCCTGTCGGACGAGATGCGTCGTTTCGCCGATCTCGGCTACACGCGTGCGAAGATCAAGATCGGCGGCGCGGATCTCGACCAGGATCGACGCCGCATCGAGGTCGCCGCGGCGCACCTCGTGGACAGTTCGCATCTCGCGGTCGACGCGATGAATACGTATGACGCCACGACGGTCGGCGCGGCCGCCGAGATGCTCGCACCGTTCGATCTCTGGTGGTTCGAGGACGTGTGCGACCCGCTCGACCTGCCGCTTCAGGCGGACCTCGCCGCACGATACGCCCCGCCGATCGCGGCCGGCGAAACGCTGTTCTCGCTCGCGGAAGCGAAGCTGCTCGAGCGCTATGGCGGTTTGCGCCGCGATCGCGACGTGCTCGTGTTCGATCCCGTGCACGGCTACGGGCTGCCGGGCTATCTGCAGATCGTCGATCACTTCGTGTCGCGCGGCTGGCGGCGCGATGCGTTCTGGCCGCACGGCGGCCATCTGTTCTCGCTGCACGTCGTCGCGGCGCTCGGTCTCGGCGGCGCGGAAGTCAGCCCGTTCGCGTTCCATCCGTTCAGCGGATTGGCCGACGGCGAAACCGTCGACGCCGGATACGCACGCGTGCCGCAGGTGCCCGGTATCGGTTTCGAACTGCATGTCAACGCGCACGATACATTCCGCGCGATCCCGGTATCCGGTCGCTGAAACCTAAAGCGCATCGATCGCGAACCGAATCGCGAAGCCGAGCATCATCACCGCGACGAAGCCGTCGAGCACACGCCACGCGAGCGTGCGAGCGAACCAGGCACGGCACGCGCGTGCGCCATAGGCAAGCATCAGGAACCAGACGAGCGAAGCGGTCATCGCACCGATTGCGAACGGCGCGCGTGCGGACGGCGCATGACTCACGATCACGGTGCCGAGCAGCAGCACGGTATCGATCCACGCATACGGATTGAGCAGCGAAACGGCGGCGGTGGCGAGCACCGTGCTCGACCGCGTGGGTTCGGTGGCCGAGCGTGGACCCGTGACGTGTTCCGGCTGTCGTCGCCGGATCGCCGAGCGCAACGCGAGCAGGCCGTAACCGGCCAGATACGCGATGCCGGCCCACAGCGCGGCCGACACGACGCCGGGATGGCGCGACAGCAACGAAGACAACCCGCGCGCGCCGAGCGCGATCAGCAACGCGTCGCTGCCTGCGCAGACGAGGGCGATGGAGAGCAGGTGAGGGCTCGAGAGCGAGCGCTTGATGACGAAGGCGTCCTTGGGGCCGACCGACGTGAACAGGCCGGCGCCAAGCAGCAGGCCTTCGAGGAAGGCAGAGGTGTCGAGCACGAGCGGGCCGACAACCTCTTAAGCTGAACCGGTGATGGTTACGATGTGAGCAACGTTAAGGGGTGCCGGGGGGCGTTGTCAATGCCGCGCCGGGCGCCTGCGCGCCGATCACCGCGCCGCTGCATCGCCGAGGTTGAGCGCGACGAGCGCGCAGACGGTCAGCGCGAGGCCGGCGAGCTTCAGCGACGACACCCACTCGTCGACGCAGACGATGCCGATCACGGCGGTGGCCGCGGTGCTGGCGGCGGCCCAGCTCGCGTACGCGAGCCCCAGTTCGAGCCGCTTCGTCGCGAGCGCCATCAGCCATACGGCGCAGGCATAGCAGGCGATCGTGAGCGCAGACGGCAGCGGGCGGGAAAAACGGCCGAGAATTTCAGGCCGACGGAGCCGAGCACTTCGGTGAGAACACTGACGCCCAGCAGAAACCAGGCAGACTGGGACGGGGACACGAACGGCCTCCTTCCCCCGACGCTTATACCGAGCGGCGAGGAGAAGCGGAGGTGTCAGCGGTCCGCCCATGAAAGGAGCTTGGTACGTGCGGTGGGGCCGCACTAAGCAAGCGCGGCACGGGTCACGTGCGATCGCTGCGATCGTTATTGCCGGCCGCCCACTCCGGCCGCTGCCCGAGCGTGTCGAACAGCCGGACGATCTCGCCCTTGACCTTCTGCACCGCGTTGCTGACGAGCGCCGTATCGTGCCAGCACAGCGACAGGTCGCGCGCGAACAGCCGGTGCGCGACCGTCGACAGCTTGAGCTTGCGTTCCTCGATCTCGACGTGCGCGGCCGTCCACGGCAGGATCGTCACGCCGAGCTGCGCCATCACGGCCGCGAACAGCAGCCCGGTCGAACTCGCCTCGAAGCTGATCTCGTACGACAGCCCGGCCTCGCGCATTGCCCAGTCGACGCGGTTGCGGATCGTGTTCGGCGCGCTCGGCAGCACGAGCGGCATCCGCGCGATCGCGTCGAGCGGCACCGGATCGTCCGGCACCTGGAATTCGGGCCACGTGATCAGGTACAGCGTCTCCGTCAGCAGCCGGTGGACCGCGATGCCGCGCGTGTCGACCGCATCGACGACGATCGCGAGATCGAGCCGCGCGCGTTCGAGCAGCGTGTCGAGATCGGCGCTCGGCGCCTCGATCAGCTCCAGCATGATGCCCGGGTAGCGGTCGCGCACCGCGCGGGCGAGCGGAATGGCCAGCACGCGCGCGGTGCTCGACGGCATGCCGACCGTCACGCGGCCTTGCGGCGTGTCGGCGTCGCGGCGCAGCAGCTCGCGCGTGCCGTCGGCCTGGCGCAGCAGGTCGAGCGCGTGCTGATACAGCGTGCGGCCGGCGGCGGTCGGCGCGACGCCGCGCACGCTCCGCTCGAGCAGTTGCATCCCGAGATCCTGTTCGAGATTGCGCATCTGCTGGCTCACCGCCGGCTGTGCGACGTGCAGCGCCTCGCTCGCATGCGTGACGTTGCCACATTCGACGACCTTCACGAAATAGCGCAACTGTCTCAAGTCCATCGCCGCCGTCTCCCGATTCGAGTCATAAGCCAATCCGATCGAGCAAGATGAATATCATATTTTTCCGCGATCGATCGGGTTTCTATACTCGTCTCACAAAAGAGCCCGACTGCCGGCCATTCCGGACCGGACGCGGCGAACGTGCCGGCCCTGCCGGCAAGGAGACGAAGATGTTCAAGGCGATCGACGCGCCGGCGGCCGGCGCGAAGCCGCGGCGCACGCCGCTCACGCGCGAGCAGGTGAAGGGCTTCTGGGCCGTCTACGCGGGCTGGGTGCTCGACGGCGTGGATTCGGTGATCTACGCGCTCGTGCTGATTCCCGCGCTGACCGAACTGCTGCCGGCGTCCGGCATCGCGGCGACGCCCGCGAATCTGGGGATGTACGGGTCGATCCTGTTCGCGCTGTTCCTGATCGGCTGGGGGCTGTCGTTCGTCTGGGGGCCGCTCGCCGACCGCTTCGGCCGCGTGCGCACGCTCGCCGCGAGCATCCTGATCTACTCGGTGTTCACCGGCGCGGCCGCGTTCGTGCACGACGTATGGGCGCTGGCCGCGTGCCGGCTGATCGCCGGGATCGGCGTCGGCGGCGAGTGGGCGCTCGCGGGCACCTACGTGGCCGAGAGTTGGCCGGAAGACCGCCGCAAGATGGGCGCCGGTTACCTGCAGACGGGCTACTACTTCGGCTTCTTCATCGCCGCCTGCCTGAACTACACGATCGGCGCGACCTACGGCTGGCGCGCGATGTTCCTGTGCGGTCTGGCGCCCGCGCTGCTCGCGGTGTTCACGGTGATGCGCGTGAAGGAGCCCGGGCAGTGGCGTCGGCACGACGCGCGCGACGGCGACGTGGCCGACGCGCGGCGCGCGCACCCGCTGCGCGAGATCTTCGCGCCGGCGTTCCTGCGCCGCACGCTGACGAGCGCGAGCCTCGTCGGCGTCGCGATCGTCGGGCTGTGGGCCGGTTCCGTCTACGAGGCGAGCGCGGTCAGCACGCTGGCGGCGCGCGCGGGCATCGATCACGTCGGCGCGCTGCGGCTCGCGTCCGTCGGTGCGGCGATCCTGTCGTGCGCGACGATCGCCGGCTGCCTGGTCGCACCGTGGCTGTCGGAACGGCTCGGCCGACGCACCGCGCTCGGCGTGTATTTCGCGGGAATGGCGGCCTCGATCGTGTTCGCGTTCGGCTGGGCGTTCTACCAGCCGAACGGGCTGGCGGCGTTCATGGTGTCGCTCGCGTTCCTCGGCTTCTTCGGCGGCAATTTCGCGATCTTCTCGTTGTGGCTGCCCGAGCAGTACCCGACGCGCGTGCGCGCCACCGCGTTCGCGTTCAACGCGTCGGTTGGCCGCTTCATCGGCGCGGGCGTGAACTTCCTGCTCGGCGCCGCGATTCACGGCTACGGGTCGCTCGGCGTGCCCGTCGCGTGGACGGCGGCCGCGTTCGGACTCGGCATCCTGATCCTGCCGTTCGCGGTCGAAACGCGGCATCAGACGCTGCCCGAATGAGCGCCACACGCGCGTCGTTCGCTTCCACGCCACACCCAGTCATCAATATCAGGAGTCCGGAATGCAGGCATTGAAGGGAATCAAGGTCGTCGATCTGAGTCGCGCGCTGTCAGGGCCGTTCTGCTCGATGGTGCTCGCCGATCTCGGCGCCGACGTGATCAAGGTCGAGTCGGGGCCGCACGGCGACATGAGCCGCGCATGGGGGCCGTTCGATCGCGGCGTGAGCACGTACTACCTGTCCTGCAACCGCAACAAGCGCGGTATCTGCGTGGACTTCCGGCAGCCGGCGGGCCTCGACGTCGTGCGGCGGCTGATCGCGCAGGCCGACGTCGTGATCGAGAATTTCAAGGCCGGCACGATGGATGCGATGGGGCTCGGCTACGCGGCGCTGAGCGCGCATGATCCGCGGCTCGTGATGGGCAGCGTCACCGCGTTCGGCCCGCGCGGCCCGCTGCGCGACTGGCCGGGCTTCGACCAGATCGCGCAGGGTTATGCCGGGCTGATGAGCCTCACCGGGTTCGCGGACGGCGAACCGACCCGCACGGGTACCGCGATCGGCGATCTCAGCTCGGGAATGTGGGTCGCGACCGGCGTGATGGCCGCACTGTTCGAGCGCGAGCGCACCGGTCGCGGCCAGCATGTCGGCACGTCGCTGCTCGAAAGCCTCGTTGCGCTGCTGAGCGTGCACGGGCAACGCTACCTGAGTCTCGGCGACGTGCCGCGCCGCACCGGCAATGCGCATGCGGTGATCGCGCCGTACGGCGTGTTCGAGACCGCCGACGGGCCGCTCAACCTCGCGCCGATCACGACCGACATGTGGCTGCGGCTGTGCCAGTTGCTGGAGCTGCCCGAGCTGTCGGACGATCCGCGCTTCGCGACCAACGATGCACGCGTCGCGCATCGCGACGAACTCAAGGTGTTGCTCGAAAGCCGGCTGCGCACGCGCGGCAAGCGCGAATGGACGCGGCGTTTCGTCGAAGCCGGGTTGCCGGCCGGGCCGATCAACACGCTCGACGAAGTGTTCGACGATCCGCAGCTCGCGCATTGCGGGCTGGTCGAGCCGGTTGCGCATCCGACGCTCGGCACGCTGCGCCAGGTCGTCACGCCGCTCGGCGGGATGGGCGACGACCTGCCCGCGCCGCGCACGCGCCACGCGCCGCCGCTGCTCGGCGAGCATACGGTCGACGTGCTGCGCGAAGCGGGCTACGGCGACGACGCGATCGACCAACTGCTGGCCGGGCGTGCGATCTTCCAGGCGGAAGCCGTGGCGGAGGCCGTGCAATGACCGCCATGACGAAACACGACAGCGCGTCGACCGTGACGGTCGACATGGTCGGCGAGCGGATCGCGCGCGTGCGGTTCGCGAATCCGGCGCGGCGGCATGCGCTCGACGCACCGTTGCTCGATGCGCTGGTCGCGCACCTCGATGCGCTGGCCGGGCATCGTCCGCCGCCCGTCGTGATCCTGTCGAACGACGGCAGCGGCGACGTGTGGAGCGCGGGGCACGACCTGCGCGAACTGGCCGACGATCGCGATCCGCTCGCCTACGGCAAGCCGCTCGAACGCGCGCTGCGGCGCGTGCGGACCTATCCGGGCGCGGTGGTCGCGGCGGTCGCCGGGTCGGCGTGGGGCGGGGCCGTCGATCTCGTGATGAGCTGCGACCTCGTCGTCGCGGCGCGCGACGCGCGTTTCGCGATGACGCCGGCGAACCTCGGCCTGCCGTACTCGACGAGCGGCCTGCTGCGTTTTTACGACAACCTGCCGATTCACGTGCTGAAGGAAATGTTCTTCTGCGCGCAGCCGCTCGATGCGGCGCGCGCCGCGCATCACGGGCTCGTGAACCGGCTGGCCGAAGCCGGTGGTGTCGACGACGCGGCGCTCGACGTCGCGCGCACGATTGCCGCGAAGGCGCCGCTTGCCGTGCATGCGGTGAAGGAGCAGTTGCGCGTGCTGCAGGACGCGCGGCCGCTGCCTGCCGACGCATTCGAACGGATTGCCGAGTTGCGCCGGCAAGCGTGCGAAGGCGCCGACTTCGACGAAGGGCTGCGTGCGTTTGGCGAGCGCCGAGCGCCGCGGTTTCGCGGCGTCTAGGCGGGTTCGGTCGCGCTGCGGCGGTGCGCTACATGCCGCCGAGCGCGTGCACGCCGACGAGCAGCAACGCGCCGAGCGCGATCAGCAGCAGGGCGTGAATGCGCGTGTAGATCACGCACAGCGTCGACGCCACCGCGATCGCGCGCGCGGCCCAGCCGCCGTCGAGCGCCTGCAGCAGCACCCAGACCGATGCGAGGATCATGCCGGCCGCGACCGGGCGCAGGCCGGCTTCGAGCGCGATCTGCCAGCGCTTGCCCTGGTGCCGCCGCCACAGATGCGCGACGCCGTAGATCAGGAACGCGGTCGGGCCGAACAGCGCAAGCGTCGCGATCACCGCGCCCCAGAAGCCCGCGACCTGCCAGCCGATCAGCGTCGCCAGCAGCGAGCCGGGGCCCGGCGCCATCCGCGCGATCGCGAAGTCGTTCACGAATTGCGTGGCGGTCATCCAGTGATGCACGTCGACGACCTGCCGCTGGATGTCGGCGATGATCGCCTGCCCGCCGCCGATCGTCGCGATCGACAACGGCGCGAATACGCCGAACAGGGCCGCATAACGGGGCGACACGGTCATCGTGTATCGCTCCCGGCCGGTGCCGGTGCCGCGGCCGCGCGGCGGTATTCGAGCGCGACGCTCAGCGTGCCGCCGATCAGCACGGTCCACACGAGCGGCCAGTGCAGCACCGCAACCGACACGAACGTGAGCGCCGTTACCGCGAACGGCAGTGCGCGACGCGGCAGCCGCCGCACGGCGGTGACGGCCATCGAGATCGACAGTCCGATCGCCGCGGCTGCGGCGCCCGCGAGCGCGACATGCGTGAGCGGGAAGCGCGTGAGGGTCGAGAACGCGACGCCGAACAGCACGATCAGCACGGCCGGCGGCGCGATGATGCCGGTGAAGCCGGCCACCGCGCCGCGCCATCCGGCGAGGCGGTAGCCGATCCAGATCGCGAGGTTCTTCACGTTGACGCCCGGCAACGCCTGCGACAGCGCGAGGCCGTTGAGGAACGCCTCTTCGTCGAGCCAGCGCCGCTCGTGGACGAAGTCGCGCATCATCCGCCCGCTCAGTCCGCCGCCGAAGCTGGTCAGGCCGATCTGCGTGAACGCGACGAACAGCGCGAGGAGGCCGGGCGGCGGTGCGTCGCCTGCGGGCGGCGCCGGGGAAGTCGTGGCGGTGGACGGGGGCATCGGGCGGGTAGCGCGTGGCGATCGGACGATCGCCCATGTTACAAGCGGCGCCTGTCAGCAGGCTGACATGGGGCCGGCGCCGGTGCGACGGCATCCGCAACGATCCGACGCGCTACGCGCGCACGACCGTCACGCCAGCCGCCTCGATCGGTTTCGTCAGCGCGGTGTCGGTTTCTTGCTCGACGACGACCGTCTGCGCCAGCGTGATCTCGCCGATCACGAACTGCGACGCCGCGCGCAATTTCGACTGCGACGCGAGCACGACGGTCTCGGCCGCGCGTTCCGCCAGCGCGCGCTTGATCGCCGCTTCCTCGAAATCGCCGGTGCTCAGCCCCGCGACCGGATGAACGCCCGTGACGCCCATGAAGTACAGGTCCGCGTGGATGCGTGCGATGCCTTCCATCGCCGCCGCGCCGACCGCGACGATCGAATGCTTGTAGAGCCGCCCGCCGATCAGGATCACGTCGATCGACGGATGCGCGGCCAGCGCGACCGCGACGCTCGGGCTGTGCGTGACGATCGTCGCGCGCAGGTCGGCCGGCAACTGGCCGACGAGCAGCGCGGAGGTCGTGCCGCCGTCGATGATCGCGACCTGGCCGGGCGCGATCATCTCCGCGGCCCGCCGCGCGATGCGCCGCTTTTCCGCCGTCTCGAGCGCCTCGCGCTGCGCGAACGGCGCGACGGCCGGCGACGCCGGCAGCGCGCCGCCATGCACGCGCTGCAGCAGGCCTTCGGCCGCGAGCTCGCGCAGGTCGCGGCGCACCGTGTCTTCGGACACGCCGAATTGCGCGCTCAGCTCGACGGCCAGCACCTGGCCGTCGCGCGCGAGCGCATCGAGGATCGCCTTCTTGCGTTGGGTCGTCAGCATCGTGGTTGCACGAAAATTCTTGAAATTGCACGAAACTGCACGTTACCATGGGCGCTGTCTTTTGTCGAACGGGAGGCTGCAATGGCTGCAACGCATGACCGGGTGCGCATCGTCGATACGACGGTGCTGTCCGATGACTGGTATGTGCTCAGGAAGGTGACCTTCGATTTCCGGCGCCGCGACGGAACGTGGCAGCGCCTGAGCCGCGAGACCTACGATCGCGGCAACGGCGCGACGATCCTGCTGCGCCATGCCGGCACGGGCGACGTGCTGCTGACGCGGCAGTTCCGGATGCCGGCGTTCGTGAGGGGCCACGACGGCATGCTGCTCGAAGCGGCGGCCGGCCTGCTCGACGACGAAACACCCGAAGCACGCATCCGCGCGGAGGCCGAGGAGGAGACCGGCTATCGCGTGCGCGGCGTGCGCAAGGTGTTCGAGGCGTTCATGAGCCCCGGCTCCGTGACGGAGAAGCTGCATTTCTTCGTCGGCGAATACGATGCGTCGCTGCGCACCGGCGACGGCGGCGGCGTCGCGGAGGAGGGCGAGGATCTCGAAGTCGTCGAGATGCCGCTGCAGGCGGCGCTGGACGCGGTCGAGCGCGGCGAGATCGTCGACGCGAAGACGATCATGCTGCTGCAGTACGTCGCGCTGCGGGAAACCGCCGGCGCGCGCGCCGCATGACGCCGCGGCTCGTGCTGGTCGCCGGCCCCTACCGCAGCGGCACCGACGGCGACCCCGCGCGCATCGCCGCGAACCTGCACCGGCTGGAGACGGCGGCGCTCGCCGTGTATCGCCGCGGGCATGTGCCGATGATCGGCGAGTGGGTATCGCTGCCGCTCGCGGTCGCGGCCGGGTCGCGGCAGGTCGGCGACGCGATCAGCGAGACGTTCCTGTATCCGGCCGCGCACCGGCTGTTGCGACGTTGCGATGCGGTGCTGCGGATCGACGGCGCATCGCGCGGAGCGGACATGGATGTCGGCCTTGCACGGCAGCTCGGCAAGCCGGTCTATTTCTCGGCCGACGCGATTCCGGTCGCGCAGGACGATTCGGATCGCTAAGCGGGCAGCGCGGCGCCGGGCCGACGGTTCGCGGGCGGCCTCGCCGTAGCGGCTGCTGTCCGCATGGGGGCGGCCGGACGAGCGTGGCATCGCGCCGCTGTATCGCGCTGGCGTCGCGACGCTCGAACGGGCGTATGATCGCGTCGCCACCCGCGCAACGTTCGACGTTACCGCCTCCCCATCATGCCGTTCTCCGATTCCGTTGATTCCGCCGCCGCGCAACTGCCCGCCGATCTCGTCGCCGCCGCCGTCGATGCGCTCGCACGCGCCGACGCGTTGCTCGTGACGGCCGGCGCGGGTATCGGCGTCGATTCGGGGCTGCCCGATTTTCGTGGCACGGACGGCTTCTGGCGCGCGTATCCGGCGCTGCGTCACGCGCGTCTCGAATTCCACGAGATTGCGTCGCCGCACGCATTTCGCGCGCGTGCGCCGCTCGCGTGGGGATTCTACGGGCACCGTCTCGCGCTCTATCGCGCGACGGTGCCGCATGCGGGCTTCGCGATCCTGCGCCGCTGGATCGATGCGATGCCGAACGGCGGCTTCGTGCTGACGAGCAACGTCGACGGCCAGTTCCAGAAAGCCGGCTTCGATCCGGCGCGCATCGTCGAGATTCACGGGTCGATTCACGCGATGCAGTGCCTGCGGCCGTGCACGGACGATACGTGGGAGGCGGCGCCGTTCGTGCCGGATGTCGACGAGGCCACGTGCCGCCTGATCGGCGACATGCCGGGCTGTCCGCATTGCGGCGGCCTCGCGCGGCCGAACATCCTGATGTTCGGCGATACCGGCTGGCTCGGTGCGCGCTACGACGCGCAGGAACGCGCGCTGGAAGACTGGATCGCGCAGGCCGGGCGCGTCGCCGTGGTCGAGATCGGCGCGGGCACCGCGATTCCGACCGTGCGGCTGCTGAGCGAACGGCTCGGTGCGGACGTGATCCGCATCAACGCGCGCGAAGCGCAGGCGCGCCGTTCCGACGTGATCGGGCTGGAAGGCGGTGCGCTTGCGACGTTGACCACGCTCGATCGCGCGTGGCGCGGCGGCTGAGCACCTCGCCACGGGCCGAGCGGCGCCGATCGCGCCGTTACGGCCGGGCGACGAGCGCCTGCACGAGGGCCGGCGCGACGGGCGAACCGAGGCCGGTGACGTAGTCGTAGCCGCCGGCCGCGCTGCAGACGCTGCCGCAAGTGCCGTTGGACCCGGTCGTCACGTCGTGAAAGGCGCTGCCGTACGCGTTCTTGCCGACCGCATAAAGCGCATCGTAGGTGCCGCTCAACGACCGCTTGCCGGCCGCCGCACGCAGCGAATTCGCGATCGCGACGAGCGCCGACCATTGCGGTGCGCCCGCGCTCGTGCCGCCGACCTGGAACCAGCCGGCCTGCCCCTGATAGGCGACCGAGTCGTACACCGCGAAGCCGCTGGACGGATTCGCGTCGTAGCTGACGTCGGGCACGCCGCGCTTGCCGGCCACCGGAATCGGCCATGCCGTCTGGCCGGCCGGCTCGGCCTCGGTGGTGCTCACGCCGCCGCCGCTGCCGCTCCACGCCGCTTCGCCGACGTAGTTGCCGGCGCTGTCGGACGACAGCGTCGTGCCGCCGACCGACACCACGTACGGCGACGCGGCCGGGTATTCGGTCCCGGTGCCGCTGTCGCCGGACGACGCGACGAACGTGACGCCCGCGACGCTGAAGTGGCCGTCGAAGCCGGTCTCGCTGCTGAACTCGTTGCCGCCGAAACTCATCGATACGACCGACGCTCCGCGCTTGACGGCCACGTCGACCGCGGCCAGGAGGTCGCTGAAGCTGGCCGACGCGGCCTCGACGAGCATGATCTTCGCCTTCGGCGCGATCGCATGCACCCATTCGACGTCGAGCGAGATCTCGAGCGCCCAGCCCGAATCGGTCTTCGGCCGTGCGCCATGCGCGTACACCTTGGTGAAACAGCCGTTCGACGACGTGCAGGCCGGCAGCGAGAACGCGTTGCTGAACACGCCGAGGTCCGACTCGATCTTCGGATCGTCGTATGCGTCGACGATCGCGACGACCATCCCGTCGCCCTGGTTCGCGATCGAGTCGAACCCGTATGCGTGCCGCGTGAGCGCGGGCGTGAGGCCCGCGATCGTGGCCGTGCTCGCGCGCTGCTTCGTGTGGAACGGCGGCCGCGCGAATCCTTTCGGCGCGCGGTTGCCTTCGACGTAGGACTGCGGCCCGTTGCCGTCGGCGAGCACGCCGCCCGATGCGAGCAGCGACGCGCACAGCGCCGGAATCAACATGGATGACAGGCGGATCTTGTTCATTTCTCGAGTCTCCATGTCGATGGAGTGGCGTGGCGAAACAATTTTACGAAATCGACGGAATCAATTGAATCGAATATCGGCCGGATGCGGGAATGCCTGATGAGGGTAAATCCGTGGAATGCCCGTATAAGCAGACATTTGCCGGGTCGACGGGGGAAATGAATTGTCTTTTTGTCTTTTAAAAATCCGATAAATAATCATCGTATTAAAACGAATTTGTCATGACGGATTGAATTGTTCGGAAATATCGATTACGTCGCGCTGGCGAAAATAACGGAAGGCCTCGAACAGCCGCGACACGATCGGGCGCGTACCGGCCCGCCTGCCGGCATTGCCGCCGTCGCGCGATTCCGCATACAGTTCAGCGTGGGCCGTGTCCGCCGCGCGGCGTCGTCAGTGAGGAGTGGCCTTGTTCTATTCGATCGTCGCGATCTTCGTCGGCGCCGGGCTCGGCGCGCTGCTGCGCTGGTTCCTGAGCCTCGCGCTCAACGCACTCTTTCCGGCCGTGCCGCTCGGCACGCTCGCGTCGAACCTGATCGGCGGCTACGTGATCGGCGTGGCCGCCGTCGTGTTCACGGCGCGCGTCGGGCTGCCGCCCGAGTGGCGGCTGTTCGTGATCACGGGTTTCCTCGGCGGCCTCACGACGTTCTCGACCTATTCGGTCGAAGTGATGACGCATGCGCTCGAGGGCGAATTCGGATGGGCATTGGCGGTGGCTGCCCTACACTTGACTGGATCGTTCGCGCTGACGGCGCTCGGCATGTGGACCGCGCGCGCGTGGCTTGCGGCGGCCTGAGCCGGCCGCCATCGGAGGGTGCGATGGACCGCGTCTTCTTGCGCTTTTACGTGCACGAGCAGCACCGGCTGCACTGGAAACCGCTGTGGGAATGGCTGCTGGAGGAGGCGAACCGGATGGGCGTCGCGGGCGGGTCCGCGTTTCGCGCGATGGCCGGCTTCGGCCAGCATCGCGTGCTGCACGAGGACCGCTTCTTCGAACTGCAAGGTTCGCTCGCGATCGAGGTCGAATTCATCGTCACCGAGGACGAGGCGCAGCGGTTGCTCGAGCGGCTGTCGCACGAGAAAGTACGCGTGTGCTACGCGATGATGCCGGCGCGCTTCGGCGTGATCGACACGCTCGGCGCACCGCCGGCGCAGGGGCCGGCGGCGTAGGGTGGCGTCGACTCAGATACCGAACATCGTCAGCGACACGGCGGCGCGCGTGACGATCATCAGCAGCACCTGCACGATCACGAACAACAGGATCGGCGACAGGTCGATGCCGCCGAGGTTCGGGATCACGCGGCGCAGCGGGTTCAGGAACGGCGCGGTGAGCTGGTAGAGGATCGGCATCGCCGGCGAGCGCGGGTTGAGCCACGACAGCAGCGCCATCAGGATCGTCATCCAGATCACGAGATTGAGCGCCCACTTCACGACGGTGAGCAGCGCGACCACGACGAGCGTCGCGATCACCGCGGCCGGATCGAAGCCGGCCATCACGACCATCAGCACGACGTAGACGAGCGCGGTGAGCAGCGCGGCGACGACGCTGGCCCAGTCGATGCCGCGCACGCCGGCGATCACGCGGCGCAGCGGCAGTACGAGCCAGTTGGTCGCCTGCAGCACGGCCTGCGTGACGGGGTTGTACGGCGGCACGCGGACGGCCTGCATCCAGACGCGCAGGATCAGCGCGGCGCCGAACAGCGTGAAGACGGTATTGAGCAGAAAACGGGCGATCTCGCCGAACATCGTTGGCATCCTTTTTATACAGTCAGTAGCGTGCGGCCGCCAACGCCGGTTGGCGGCGCATCGGCCGACACCTTATCACGCCTCGTCGCGCGACGGGGAGGGGGCGCGGCCGTGCGCGCGAGCGACGTTTCGACGGCTTCGGCCAGCGCCGGCAGCGACGCCGGCGGGGCGGCACGCTTCGCCGCGAGCGCGACCGCGCGGCGCGTCAGCAGCGCATACAGCGCCGCGTGATCGCCGCCGCGCGCCTCGAGCAGCGCGAGCTGGCGTTCGACGATACCCGTATCGCCGCGCGACACCGGGCCGGCCAGCGCGTTGGCGAGCCCCTTGTCGCGGGCGGTCTCGATCGTGCCGGCGAGCATCGGCAGCAGCGCGCGCAGCGCGGCATCCTCGTCGAAGCCGAGGCCGCGCCACAGCTCGACCGCTTCCGACAGCCCGCACAGCGCGAAGCTCGCCGCGTAGTGCGCGGCCGCGTGGTAGAGCATCCGGCCGCCGGCCGGAATCGACAGCGGATGGCAGCCGAGTGCGGCAGCAAGCCGCAGCAGCGTCGCATGCAGCGCGCCGTCGGCTTCGATCGTGACCGAGCAGCCGTCGATGCGCGCGAGGTCGGCATCGGTGCCGCCGAACAGGTAGAGCGGATGAAAGCCGCCGGTGGCCACGCCTTGCTGCTTCGCCGGATCGAGCAGCGCAACCGCCGACGCGCCGCTGCAGTGGACGACTGCCTGGCCGGCGGCGCGCGACGCGTCGAAGCGCAGCGCCGCGGCGGTCGGTGCGAGATGGTCGTCGGGCACCGTCACGAAGATCAGGTCGGCGGCATCGGCAACCTGCTGCGGCGTATCGACTGCCCGGCACCCGTCGATGCGCGCGGCGAGGTCGGCCGCCGACGCGGGCGTGCGGCTCGCGATCGCGACGACGGGGAAGCCGGCTTGCGCGAAGCGCTGCGCGACGCAGCGCGCGAGGCGGCCGGCACCGATGAAGCCGAGGCGGGGGATGTCGGGAAGCGGCATGGCGGCGGACGTAAGCAAAAACGAAGCAACCGCCAGTATCGCAGGAATGTCGGTGGCGCTGCGCAAGGGCGGCTGCCGTGCCATGGCAGGTATTCATGACCGGTGTGCGGCCCGGTCTCCCTGCGTACCGATGCCCGGCGTCACGGCCGAATGACGACCGGAGAATCCGACCCCGAAACATGGCGCGTGCCCGCGTCGCTTGAAATGTCGGCATCTTGTCTCAAATTTGTAATCGTTCATTACGTGCGTGTACCCGCTGCGCGTGCCGTATCCGGTAAGACTGACCGGCCCGTGTGTCGCGACCCGAGTTGTCGGACGGAATCGCGCGTTCCGCAAGGGTCGCCGCCCGCTCAGGACGCCATGCCGCAGGGCATCTCCCGCTGCGTGCAATTGCAATTTGCAACAAATGCGCGATACGCGAGGGGCGGGTTTTCGCTACATTGCTTCCATGCGACGTGCATGCCCGCCGTTGCCGACAGGAGCGCACAAAATACCGCTCCAGCAGGAGAATCGAAGTGAAAAAGCTCATTCCGTTCATCGCCGCCGCCGCGCTGGGCCTGGGTGCCGCAAGCGCCGCGCAGGCCCACGTGTCGATCGGGGTCGGCATCGGTATCCCGGTCGCGCCTGCGTACCCCGTTTATGCACCGCCGCCGCCCGTGTACTACGCGCCGCCGCCTCCGCCCGTCTATTACGCGCCTGCACCGGCCTACTATGCGCCGCCGCCCGCCGTGGTCGTCGGCGGCTACTACGGTCGCCCGTACTGGCGTCACGGGTACGGCGGCTGGGGCCACCACGGCTACTGGCGTCGCTGATTCGTCCCGCGCGGCCTGACCGCGCGTGGCAAAACGGCGCAGCGTCCCGCCAGGGGCGCTGCGCCGTTTTTCTTTGCGGCGGCCGCTTGACGGGCGGCCCGTGCGGGCCGTCGTCGCCTACACCGCGTGCACGATCAGGTCGCGGTAGCCGCCGACGATCACGCTGTACGAGAAATACGCGAACAGCAGCGCCGACGCGATATGGCACGCGCGCATCAGCCCGGCGCCCGCGCGCTTGCGGCCCTGGCTCGCGAGCGTGCACATGAAGAGCGTCCACGCGAGGCCGCCGAGGAAGAAGCCCGACAGGAACACCGACGCGGTGGCCGGCGTGGTCGCGCCGGCCTTTGCGATCAGTGCGCCGCCGACCGCCGCGAACCACAGGATCGCGCTCGGCGACGACATCGCGAGCAGCATCCCGCGCAGGAAGCTGCGCCGCGCGCTCGCCCGCGGCTGCGGGGCGTCGTCCGCGTCGTCGTCGGCCGCACTGGCCGGCGCCAGTGCTTCGCGCGCCATCTTCCACGTGAGAAACAGCAGGATCGCGCCGCCACCGATCCACACGATCCAGCGCACGGGCTCGAACTGCAGCAGCACGGCCATTCCCGCGAGCGCGAGCGCCGCATAGACGAGATCGCCGACGCACGAGCCGAGGCCGAGCCAGAAACCCGGCCGGAAGCCGTGCGACAGCGTCAGCGACAGCATCGCGACGTTCACGAGGCCGATGTCGAGACAGAGCGACAGCGACAGGAAGAAACCGTCGGACAGCATGGAGGCGGGTGGAAAACTCATCTTCGTCGTTCTTGTGGCGATGGCGAGGCACGGGCCGGCGCGCGCCGGCCGCATGGCGTCAGAGGCCGATCTCCTGCCAGAGCCGGTCGACGCGCGCCTTCACGGCCGCGTCCATCTCGATCGGGCGGCCCCATTCGCGATTCGTCTCGCCGGGCCACTTGTTGGTCGCGTCGAGCCCCATCTTCGAGCCGAGACCGGCCACCGGCGACGCGAAGTCGAGATAGTCGATCGGCGTGCTGTCGACCATCACCGTGTCGCGCACGGGGTCGACGCGCGTCGTGATCGCCCAGATCACTTCCTTCCAGTCGCGGATGTTCACGTCCTCGTCGACGACCACGATGAACTTCGTATACATGAACTGCCGCAGGAAGCTCCACACGCCGAACATCACGCGCTTCGCGTGGCCCGCGTAGCTCTTCTTCATCTGGACGATGGCCATCCGGTAGCTGCAGCCTTCGGGCGGCAGGTAGAAGTCGGTGATCTCGGAGAACTGCTTCTGCAGCAGCGGCACGAACACTTCGTTGAGCGCGACGCCGAGCACGGCGGGCTCGTCGGGCGGCTTGCCCGTGTAGGTCGAGTGGTAGATCGCGTCGCGGCGCATCGTGATGCGCTCGACGGTGAACACCGGGAACCACTCCTGCTCGTTGTAATAGCCGGTGTGATCGCCGTACGGGCCTTCGAGCGCGTGCTCGTACGCGGCCGACGCGTTGCCGGCCGGGCGCGGCGGTGCGCCGGCAGGCGCGGGCGCAGGGGCGCCTTCCTGCGGATGGATGAAGCCTTCGAGCACGATTTCCGCGCGCGCGGGCACCTGCAGCGTGTCGACGCCGGGCGTCAGGCACTTCGCGAGCTCCGTGCGGCTGCCGCGCAGCAGGCCGGCGAACTGGTACTCGGACAGCGAATCGGGCACGGGCGTCACCGCGCCGAGCGTCGTGGCCGGATCGGCGCCGAGCACGACCGCGACCGGGTACGGCTTGCCGGGGTTCCGCAGCGCGAACTCGCGGAAGTCGAGTGCGCCGCCGCGATGGGCGAGCCAGCGCATGATCAGCTTGTTGCGGCCGATCAGCTGCTGGCGGTAGATGCCGAGATTCTGGCGCGACTTGTTCGGCCCGCGCGTGACCGTCAGGCCCCACGTGACGAGCGGCCCCGCATCGCCGGGCCAGCAGGTCTGGATCGGCAGCTTGTTCAGGTCGACGTCGTTGCCTTCCCAGACGATCTCCTGGCACGGCGGCGACGATACCGACTTCGGCGCCATGTCCCACACGGCCTTCGCGAGCGACAGCAGCTTGCCGGCATCCTTCAGGCTCTTCGGCGGATCGGGTTCCTTCAGCGCGGAGAGCAGGCGCCCGAGATCGCGCAGCGAATCGAGCGCGGCGTCGTCGCCCGCATCGACGCCCATCCCGAGCGCGACGCGGCGCGGCGTGCCGAACAGGTTGCCGAGCACGGGAAACGCATGGCCGGTCGGTGCGTTGAACAGCAGCGCCGGGCCGCCGGCGCGCAGCACGCGGTCGCACAGCTCGGTCATTTCGAGTACGGGCGACACGGGTTGCGTGACGCGCCGCAGTTCGCCGAGCGCCTCGAGGCGCTGGATGAAATCGCGTAAGTCTTTGTATTTCATGAAGAAGGTCCGGGCCGCCCGCATGACGGGCGGCGATGGGCGGGCGCAGCGGCCGGCTGCGGCCCCGAATCGACCGACGATTTTACCCCGCGCCGCCGCGCGGCCGCCCGGCAGAGAAAAAAGTCGATCGCGCGCAAACCCCCTACGGCACGGGATTTGCGATCTGAAGGCCCGTCTCAAATTACTTTTTGTTATAGATTTGAGTTTTTATAGTGTTGACGATCTATAAAACCCTGCTAGAATCCGCTCACATTGGCTGCAGGGTAAAAGGCTTCGAGCCGCCAATCACCGATCTTTGACGCAGCGCGTCACCGTCCGCCGAATCCTGCACGGCGTATCCGACGGCCTTAGTCGTAGTCCCAGCCAGCGCTACCAGACGCTGGTTTTTTGCGTGGGTGCCACCGCGTATGCCCGCCTCGCCCATTGTGCGAAGGTGCCGGCCCTCTTACACCGTGGCCTCGAACGGTACTTATACCGTTTCCCCGATGCCTGCACGTCCCAACCAAGGCGTGCGGCGTCGTGATTCCGCGGCGCGTTTTCTGTCTCGCCATCGAGCTGAGCGAGCCGCACGAGTCATGTTCATGGGAGATGATCTGAATGAACGCTTGGTTATCGTGGCGTCCCAATGAGCAGCATGCGCAGATCGTGCGCAACATGCTGCGTCGCGGGACGCGTGTCAGTCACCATCTATTCAGCGTTGTCGGCTGTTTCGCTGTCGCGGTTGCGCTTGCACTGTGGCTGCTGCCAACCGTCCGCGGCACGCTCGCCGCGAAGCTGATGCCGGTCGTATCCGCGGCCGTGCAGGCCGGGCCCGCCCGTTTGCTGTCCGGCCATCCGCTGCCGAACTTCGCGCCTGCCGGCGCGCAGCCGCAGCAGGAAGATGCGCCTGAAGCGGACGCGCTCGCGGTCGGCCTCGACGTCGCACCGGAAGCCGCCGCACCGGGCGCCCAGGCCGATGCATCCGATCCGGCCCGCAACGGCCCGTCGCCGGTCGCGCTGGCCAAGCTGATTCCCGCCCAGCGGGTTGCTGCCGATGCGCGCGACGATCGTGCGCTGGCGTCGAACCGCGAACAGGCGCTCGTCGCGACCTACCTGTCGCGCCGTTACCGCGTCGCGCAGGAGCCGCTCGGCCAGCTCGTCAAGGCGGCGTTCCAGACCGGCCGCGACGTCGGCCTCGATCCGCTGCTGCTGCTGTCCGTGATGGCGATCGAGTCGGGCTTCAACCCGTATGCCGAAAGCGGCGTCGGCGCGAAGGGCCTGATGCAGGTCATGTCGAAGGTCCATTCCGACAAGTTCGAATATTTCGGCGGCACCGATACGGCGCTGCAGCCGCTCGCGAACCTGCAGGTCGGCGCGCTCGTGCTGAAGGACTGCATCGCACGCGGCGGCTCGCTCGCGAACGGCTTGCGCATGTACAACGGTTCGACGAACCCCGACGACAACGGCTACGGTTCGAAGGTGATGGCCGAGCGCGGCCGCCTGCGCGACGTCGCGCGCGGCCGCAGCGTGCCGATCAATGCACCGCAGGCACCGGCCCAGCCGGCGAAGCCGATCGTCACGGCCGCCGTGACGGCGGCGGCAGGCGGCGCAAAGCGCGTGCACGCGACGCTCGACAGCGCGACGTCGGTGAAGGCCGCGCCGAAGGAAGCGTCGCCGCAGGACGACGCGAGCGTCGACACCGCGAAGCAGTCGCACGGCGATCATTCGGAGCTCGGCGCGTAACGTCACGCGTTTCGCGCGGTTCCGGCCGGCAGGCCATGAAAAAGGCACCCGATCCGGGTGCCTTTTCTTTTTGCGGCGGGGGAAACGCCCGTGTGCGGGCCGCGGCGTCAGTGCTGTCCGAACAGCGTCGCGAGCCGGTCGACCGCCTCTTCGAGCCGCGGGTAGGCCGTCGCATACGACAGGCGGATATAGTCGCGCGGCGCATGGACGCCGAAGTCCATGCCGGGAACCAGCACGACGCCGGCGTCGTGCAGCATCGCCTGCGTGAGTGCGGCGCTGTCGCCGGCTGCCGGATGGGCGACGCCGCCGCAATGCGCATACACGTAGAACGCACCGTCGGGCATCACGGGGACCGTGAAGCCGAGCCTTTCGAGCGCCGGCACGATGAAATCGCGGCGGCGCTTGAATTCGAGGCGGCGCGCTTCATAAAGGTCGAGCGTGGCCGGTTCGAAGCACGCGAGCGCTGCATGCTGCGCGAGCGCGGACGGGCAGATGAACAGGTTCTGCGACAGCTTCTCGAAGGTGCCGACCAGTGCGGGCGGCACGACGAGCCAGCCGAGCCGCCAGCCCGTCATGCTGAAATACTTCGAGAAGCTGTTCACGGTGATCACGTCGTCGCCGAACGACAGTGCCGACACGGGCGCCGCGTCGTAGCTGAGCCCCTGGTAGATCTCGTCGACGATCGTGAAACCGCCGCGGGCGCGCACGGCCTCGACGATCCGCTTCAGTTCGTCCGGTTCGAGCGACGTGCCGGTCGGGTTCGACGGCGACGCGAGCAGCACACCGCGGGTGCGGTCGCCCCAGCGCGTGCGGACATCGTTCTCGGTGAGCTGGAAGCGCGCGTCCGGGCCGCTCGGCACGAGCACCGCGCGGCCTTCGGCCGCCGCGACGAAATGCCGGTTGCAGGGATACGACGGGTCGGGCATCAGCACTTCGTCGTCACGGCCCACGAGTGCGAGGCACGCGAGCAGCAGCGCGGCCGATGCGCCGGCCGTCACGACGATCCGCTCCGGGCTGATCGCGAGGCCGTACGCGCGCGCATAGTGGGCGGCGATCGCCTCGCGCAGCGGCGCAATGCCGAGCGCGCTCGTGTACTGCGTGACCCCGCGGCGCAGCGCGGCCGCGGCCGCTTCGACGACGGGCTCCGGCGCGGTGAAATCGGGCTCGCCGATGCCCATGTGGATAACATCGCGTCCAAGGGACTCGAGCCGCTGTGCCTCCTTCATCAGTTCCATCACATGGAAGGGCTGGATCGCGTCGACGCGTGCGGCGAGCGTGACGAGCGAATCGGCGGTGGTATTCATCGGCGGGCAGGGCGGAGGGGAGAAAGAATGAAAAACGGGCGCTTGCGCGCCCGTGAACAGACCAACGGTGTCAGCCGTTGCGGCGTGCCTGCGTTTCTGCAGGGCGCAGCTTCGCGGCGAGCTTGTCGAGCACGCCGTTCACGTACTTGTAGCCGTCGGAGCCGCCGAACGTCTTCGCGAGTTCGACCGCTTCGTTGATGATCACGCGGTACGGTGTTTCGACGTGGTGCGTGAGCTCGAACGTCGCGATCAGCAGCACCGCGCGTTCGACCGGCGAAAGCTGGTCGATCGGACGGTCCAGCGACGGCGTCAGCGCGTCGACGAGCGTGGCGTGCTCGCGGATCACGCCGTGCAGGATCGCGTCGAGCAGCTCCTTGTCAGCCTTGTCGTAACCGAGCGCGCCGCGCAGTTGCGCGTCGATCTCGCCGGAGGACGCGTTCGACAGCAGCCACTGGTAGAGGCCTTGCGTCGCCAGCTCGCGCGATTGTCGGCGGGCGCTCTTCTTCATGCGCGCTCCTCTTCGTCGTCTTCGTCTTCCTCTTCGTCCTCGTCGTCGCCGAGCTGGTCGAGGGCCATCGTCAGGTTGGCCATCTCGACGGCGACGCGTGCGGCGTCACGACCCTTTTCGGTCATGCGCGCGACGGCCTGCTCGTCGTTTTCGGTCGTCAGGACCGCGTTCGCGATCGGCAGGTTGAAGTCGAGGCCGATGCGGGTGATGCCCGCGCCGCTCTCGTTCGACACGAGTTCGAAGTGGTAGGTCTCGCCGCGGATCACCGCGCCGAGCGCGATCAGCGCGTCGAACTGGCCGCTTTCGGCGAGCTTCTGCAGCGCGAGCGGGATTTCCAGCGCGCCGGGCACCGACACGAGCAGCACGTCTTCACCGGTGACGCCGAGGCGTTCCAGTTCCTCGACGCATGCGTCGGCGAGGCCGTTGCACACCGGCTCGTTGAAGCGCGATTGCACGATGCCGATACGCAGGCCGTCGCCTTCGAGATTCGGTTGGTATTGTCCGATTTCCATGATCTTGTCCGTGGTGTGGATGAACGGTTATAGGGCGAAAGCGCCGTGGCGGGTTACGCGTTGGACGCCGGGCAGGACTTGGCTTCGCCGCCGGGCATCGGAATGAAGCCCGTGACTTCGAGGCCGTAGCCGGACATGCTGCCCAGCTTGCGCGGATTCGACAGCACCTGCATCTTGCCGACGCCGACATCGCGCAGGATCTGCGCGCCGATGCCGAACGTCTTGAAATCGACCGGCCGGCGCTTGAGCGCGGCCGCCTTTTCTTCCTCGTCGAACGCCTTGAAGACGTCGATCAGGTGTTCCTTGGTGTCGCCGCAGTTGAGCAGCACGATCACGCCGAGGTCGCGTTCCGCGATGTCGCGCATGGCGGCGTCGAGCGTCCACGAGTGCGTCGACACGCCCGTCTCGAGCAGGTCGAGCACCGACAGCGGCTCGTGCACGCGCACCGGCGTATCGACGTCGGGCGACGGCGTGCCGCGCACCAGCGCGATGTGCGGCGAGCCGCTCGGCTGGTCGCGGTACAGCACCGTGCGGAACGTGCCGTGCGCGGTCTGCATCGTGCGCTCGGCGATCCGCTCGATGATCGATTCCGTGCGGCTGCGGTACTGGATCAGGTCGGCGATCGTGCCGATCTTCAGGTTGTGTTCCTTCGCGAACTCGATCAGGTCCGGCAGGCGCGCCATCGTGCCGTCGTCCTTGATGATCTCGCAGATCACCGCGGCCGGCGTGAGGCCCGCGAGCGCGGTGAAGTCGCAGCCGGCCTCGGTGTGGCCCGCACGCACGAGCACGCCGCCCGGCTGCGCCATGATCGGGAATACGTGGCCCGGCTGCACGATGTGCTCGGGGCGCACGTCGTGCGCGACCGCCGTGGCGATCGTGTGCGCACGGTCGGCGGCCGAGATGCCGGTCGTCACGCCTTCGGCCGCTTCGATGCTGACCGTGAACGCGGTGCCGTACTGCGTGCCGTTGCGGTAGGTCATCAGCGGCAGGTGCAGCTGCTTGCAGCGTTCCTGCGTCAACGTCAGACAAACCAGGCCACGGCCGTACCTGGCCATGAAGTTGATCGCTTCCGGCGTGACGAATTCGGCGGCGATCACGAGGTCGCCCTCGTTTTCGCGGTCTTCTTCGTCGACCAGGATCACCATCCGGCCGGCTTTCAGCTCGGCGATGATGTCGAGCGTGGAGGCGAGCGTCATAAGGGGGCGAGAAAGAGGAAAGTGCGTATTTTACGCCAGCCGGACGGCGTTTCGGCTGGCATGGGCCGCGCGCGTCGGGCAAGGGCCCCGGAACGTGTCGCGGGCGGCCTGTGCGGCGGGCCCGGCGGGCCGCCGCGCGTGACCGGCGCGCGGGTGCGGACGGTGGCGGGCCGGGCGGATCCCGGCCGCGCGTCACGCGTGCTGGTCGCGTCCGCCGAGGTAGTCGAGCTTGCCGAGCTCGACGCCGCTGTGGCGCAGGATGTCGTAGGCGGTCGTCACGTGGAAGAAGAAATTGGGCAGCACGAAGCTCAGCAGGTACGACTGGCCGGTGAACTCGATCGGGCCGACGCGCATCTTCAGCACGATCTGGCGCGTCTCGCTGCCGTCGATCTGCGCGGCGTCGAAGCCTTTCAGGTAGTCGATCGTCTTCTGGATGCGCGCGTGCAGTTCGTCGAAGGTCTGCTCGACGTCGGGAAAGCTCGGGATCTCGGTGCCGGCGAGCCGTGCGGCGCAGCCCTTCGCCGTATCGGTCGCGATATAGACCTGGCGGACGAGCGGCAGCATGTCCGGGTAGAGGCGTGCGCCGGTGAACACCGACGGATCGATCTGCTTCTCGGCTGCGTGCGCCTGCGCCTTGCCGAGGATGTGCTGCAGGTTGGTCAGGCCGCGGATCAGGACGGGCAGCGAGGCCTGGTACATCGAGATGGACATGGGAACGACTCCTGTGGGAAGAGGGGCGGCCGGTGTGCGGCGCGTCGTGCGTGGCGGCGTTGAAACCGCTGTCGACGCATCTTAGCGCGACGGCACGGCCCGTGCGCGTCGTTGGCCATTCGGCCGGGAGTCCTCAAACCGAATGGCCGCCGGTCCCGCTGGCGCGGTTTCAGGCACGCCGGAATCGCGGCCCTCGCGGGTATCGCGCCGCGATCCGGAAATTGTCGTATCATGAAACACGAAACACGAAATATGAAGCAACGGAGACCTGCATGATCGAACTCGACAGTGCCGCGTCGGCCGTCCTTGCCCGGCTGGCGTCCTTCGGCCAGGAAAACGACGCGCGGATGGCCGACCGCAGCCGCAAGATGCTCAACCTCGAACTGCCTACGGCCGAGCTGCTGTACCTGCTCGTCACCGGCGCGCGGCGCCGGCGCATGCTCGAAATCGGCACGTCCAACGGCTACAGCGCGATCTGGCTCGCGCATGCGCTGCGCGAAACGGACGGGCAGCCGCTCGTCACCGTCGAGTGTTCGCCGGAGAAGGCCGGGCAGGCGAGGACCAACCTGCGCGCGGCGTCGCTGCAGGACTGGGCGCAGGTGATCGAAGGCGAGGCGACGCAGGTCTGCGCGGCCGTGACGGGCCCGTTCGATTGCGTATTCTTCGATGCCGACCGCGTGAGCGCGCCGCGTCAACTGGCGCACCTGTTGCCGAAGCTGACGGCCGATGCGCTGCTCGTCGCCGACAACGCACTGTCCCATCCGGATGAAATCGCCGCTTATCTCGCCGCGGTCGACGCGACGCGCGAGTTCGACACGACGATCGTGCCGGTCGGCAAGGGGCTCCACATCGCACGTCGCCGGCGGCCGGCATGACGCGCGCCGCACTCGAGCGCACGACCCTGGGGCGCGACGCCTACGGGGCGATCCGGGAGATGCTGGTCGACGAAGCGCGCTTCGCGGCGGGCGAGAAGATCAGCATCGAAGCGCTGTCGCGCGATCTCGGCATCAGCCGCTCGCCCGTGTGGGCGGCGGTCTCGCGTCTGGAGGCCGAGGGGCTGCTGCAGGTCGTGCCGCGCCAGGGTGTGTTCGTGATCGCGTTCGACCGCGCGCGGGTCGTGGCCATCTTCGAGGCGCGAGAAGCGCTCGAAGGCATGGCCGCGCGCCTGGCGGCGCAGCGCATGACACCCGACGAGCGCGCAGCGCTGGACGAAGCGCTGGTGCGGCAGGCCCGCGCGGTCGACCGCCGCGACGGCGGCGCATACCGCGTCGCCAACCTCGATTTCCACCACGGGCTGCTCGCCGCCGCGCGCAATACGACGATCGCGACGTCGCTCAGGGCGCTGTACGCGCAGGTGCAGACGATGTGTGCGGGCGGTGCGAGCCCGATGGACGACTGGGAGCGGCTGGGCGGGAACGTCGCCGAACACCGGCAGGTGTTCGACATGATCGCGAAGCGCGATGCGGATGGCGCCGAGCGCGCGGCACGGGCGCATGTCCGGCAACTGCTCGACACGATTCTGGTGCGGGCGGGCGGAGGCGGCGCGGATACGTGAGCGCCGGCGGAATGCCGGCGGATGAGGGCCGTGCAGGATGTCGAAAAACGGTGACTGCCGATATCCGGATGTCGGGCCGTCAGCCGCCGCTTCGACGGTGGCCGCTGCGATCAGTCCTGATGCGCGCCCTGCGACGATGACAGCATCCGCTCGACATAGCGCGCGATCATGTCGACTTCGAGGTTCACCTTGTCGCCGGCCTTCACATGGCGCAGCGTCGTGACCTCGACCGTATGCGGAATCAGGTTGATCGAGAACTCGCAGCCGTCCGCGCGATCGTCGATCGTGTTGACGGTCAGGCTCACGCCGTTGACCGTGATCGACCCCTTGTACGCGAGATAGCGGCCGAGCTCGCGCGGCGCGACGATGCGCAGTTCGTGCGATTCGCCGACCGGCGCGAAGCGCGACACGGTGCCGAGGCCGTCGACGTGGCCCGACACGATGTGCCCGCCGAGGCGGTCGTGCGCACGCAGCGCCTTCTCGAGGTTCACTTCGCCGGGCTGGGCGAGTCCGACCGTGCGGTTCAGGCTTTCGCGCGACACGTCGACGTCGAACGCGGTGTCGGTCTTCTCGATCACCGTCATGCAGGCACCCTGGATCGCGATGCTGTCGCCGAGCGCGACATCGGCGAGATCGAGCCCGCCGGCCTGCACGGTCAGGCGCACGCCGGCGTCGGCGGACGTGCCGAGCGGACGGATCGATTCGATGCGGCCGACGGCCGCGACAATTCCGGTGAACATCGTGACGGTTTCGTTCAGTGACGCGTGTCGGGCGGCGCGACACGCGCGAGGATCCGCAGGTCGTCGCCGATCCGCTCGACGCCGTGGAACGACAGTCGCGTGCGCGCATCGAGATGCGCCGGCGCGGCGAGGTCGAACATGCCGGCCGCGTCGGTGCCCAGCAGGCTCGGTGCGAGATAGACGAGCAATTCGTCGACGCACTGTTCGCGCAGCAGCGAGCCGTTCAGCTTGTGGCCGGCCTCGACATGCAATTCGTTGACGCCGCGCGCGCCGAGCGCCGCCAGCATCGCCGGCAGGTCGACCTTGCCGTGCGCGTTCGCGAGCGGCACGATTTCGGCGCCGCGCGACTTCAGCACGTTCGCGCGCATTTCGCCGCCGGCGTCGAGCCGTCCGCAGAAGATCAGCAGCGGGGCGCCCTCGAGCAGCCGCGCGTCGAGCGGCAGGTCGAGGCGGCTGTCCACGAGGATGCGTTGCGGCTGGCGCGGCGTGTCGATGCCGCGCACGGTCAGCAGCGGATTGTCCTCGCGCACGGTGCCGATGCCGGTCAGGATCGCGCAGGCGCGCGCACGCCAGGCGTGCCCGTCGAGGCGCGCGGCCTCGCCGGTGATCCACTGGCTTTCGCCGGACGGCAGCGCGGTGCGGCCGTCGAGCGACGCGGCGGCCTTCATCCGCACCCACGGGCGGCCGCGCGTCATCCGCGACACGAAACCGATGTTCAGCTCGCCGGCTTCATGCGCGAGCAATCCGCAGCGCACGTCGATGCCCGCGTCGCGCAGCATGCCGAGGCCGCGCCCCGACACCTGCGGGTTCGGGTCTTCCATCGCGGCGACGACCTTCGCGACGCGCGCCTCGATCAGCGCGTTCGCGCACGGCGGCGTGCGGCCGAAATGGCTGCACGGTTCGAGCGTCACGTAGACGGTCGAACCCGCGACGTCGTATCCGCGTGCGCGTGCATCCTTCAGCGCCTGCACTTCCGCGTGATCCTGGCCGGCCGGCTGCGTGAAGCCTTCGCCGATCACGTCGCCGTCCTTGACGATCACGCAGCCGACGCGCGGGTTCGGCGCCGTCGTATACATGCCGCGCGCGGCGAGCGCGAGCGCGCGCTGCATGTGGGCGAAATCGATATCCGAGAACATGCGCGCGGCCCCGGGTCAGGCAGCGAGTGCCGCGAACGCACGGCGCGCGGCCGCGAGCGTCGCGTCGATCACCGCGTCGTCGTGCGTGCTCGACACGAAGCCGGCCTCGTAGGCCGACGGCGCGAAGTACACGCCCTCGTCGAGCATCAGGTGGAAGAAGCGGTTGAAGCGCCCGGTGTCGCTCTTCGTGACTTCCGCGAAGCTCGTCGGCACGCGCTCCGCGAAGTAGAGGCCGAACATCGCGCCGATCGAGTCGGCCGCGAACGGCACGCCGGCCGCGCGCGCTTCCGCCGCGAGGCCGTCGGCGAGCCGCTTCGTCTGCGCAGTGAGCGCGTCGTAGAAGCCCGGCGCCTGGATCAGCTGCAGCGTCTTCAGGCCCGCGGCGACCGCGATCGGGTTGCCCGACAGCGTGCCGGCCTGGTAGACGCCGCCGAGCGGCGCGAGGTGAGCCATGATGTCGCGGCGGCCGCCGAACGCGGCGGCCGGCATCCCGCCGCCGATCACCTTGCCGAGGCAGGTGAGGTCGGCCGTGATCCCGTAGTACGCCTGCGCGCCGCCGAGCGCGACGCGGAAACCGCACATCACCTCGTCGAAGATCAGCACGGCGCCGTGCTTCGTGCACAGCGCGCGCAGCGCGGTCAGGAATTCGGGCGTGCCGCGCACCAGGTTCATGTTGCCCGCGACGGGCTCGACGATCACCGCGGCGATCTCGTCGCCGAACGCGCCGAAGGCTTCCTCGAGCGCGGCGACGTTGTTGTATTCGAGGACGGTCGTGTGCTTCGCGATGTCGGCGGGCACGCCGGCCGACGTCGGGTTGCCGAACGTCAGCAGGCCCGAGCCGGCCTTGACCAGCAGGCTGTCCGCGTGGCCGTGGTAGCAGCCCTCGAACTTGACGATGCGGCTGCGGCCCGTGAAGCCGCGTGCGAGACGCAGCGCGCTCATCGTGGCCTCGGTGCCGCTCGACACCATCCGCACCTGCTCGATCGACGGCACGAGCTTGCAGATTTCCTCGGCGATCTCGATCTCGGCTTCGGTCGGCGCGCCGAACGAGAAGCCGTCGGCGAGCACGTTCTGCACGGCCGACAGCACTTCCGGATGGACGTGGCCGACGATCATCGGGCCCCACGAGCCGATGTAGTCGATGTACTGCTTGCCGTCGGCATCCCAGAAATACGGGCCTTGCGCGCGCGCGACGAAGCGCGGCGTGCCGCCGACCGAACGGAAGGCGCGCACCGGCGAGTTGACGCCGCCGGGAATGGTCTTCTGGGCGCGTTCGAAGAGGATCTGATTGTTGGACATGAGCGAAACCTGCGAGAGAAGGGCGCGGGGGCTGTGCACGGGCCGCGGCGCCTGGGCGGAACGATCGTCTGATTGTACCGGAGACGCGCGCGGCAGGCCCGCCGGCGCTTGTGCGGCCTTTCGGCGCGCGGGGGCCGGCCTGGGCCGGAAACGGGGGCCCGATTCGTTCCGGCACCCGCCCCGGCTAGCGCGGCGGCTTGCGCTTGCCGGTCAGTTCGGCCCAGCGTTTCTCGAGCGGACCTTCGACCATCGGCTTGATCGACGTGCCGGACGACTGCGCGTCCCAGGTCTGCACCGAATACGGGTGGACGCGCAGCGCGTCGCGCGCGATCACGACGTCCTGGTGTGCATCGACCAGCCAGTCGTAGACGAAGTCGATGCACAGCCGGTAGCCGCGCTTCGTCGACGAATCGGGCACCTCGTACGGCGCGCGCGTCACGTAGCCGGAGCCGAACACGCCCTTCGGCTCCTTCGCGACGCGGTGCAGGAACACGCGGTCGCCCGGCAGGATGCCGCGTGCGAAGCCGCAGCCCCACACATCATGCACGGCCTCGCCGGCCTTCACGCGCGCGGCGACGTCGGGCAGCTCGGGCCACGGCCATTTCTTGGGGCTCCAGATCAGCAGGAAAGCGGTCATCGGTTCGGTCGGGCATTCAAATGATCGGACGAGAGCGGCAAGCTTAATCGAATCCGCTTGCGCGCCCGCCATCGTACGCGGCCGGAGGCGCGCAAAAAAGTTGCGCGTACAATCATGGGCCTGAACGCGCCATCCGTGGCGCGGCCTCCCGTCTTCACCGCCACGCGCGCCGCGATGCGCGCGGGCTCCATTCCGGATACCCATGTCTCACGTCGTCCGGCGCCGGCCCGATGCCCGGCTGATCCTGTTGCTCGGTGCGCTCGCCGCCTGCGGTCCGATCGCCACCGACATGTACCTGCCGAGCCTGCCGTCGATCGCCGACGGCTTTTCCGTCAGCGCCGGCGCCGCGCAGCGCACGCTGACGAGCTTCATGGCCGGCTTCTCGGTCGGCATGCTGCTGTACGGTCCGCTGTCCGATACGTGGGGGCGCCGTCCCGTGCTGCTCGGCGGCATCGCGCTGTTCACGCTCGCGAGCATCGGCTGTTTCGTGTCGGGCTCGATCGACATGCTGATCGTCGTGCGCTTCCTGCAGGCGCTCGGTGCCGGCGCCGCGTCGGTGCTCGCGCGGGCGATCGCCCGCGATGCGCACGAGCCGAGCGATGCGGCGAAGGTGCTGTCGATGGTCGCGATCGTCACCGCGGTCGGGCCGCTGCTCGCGCCGCTGATCGGCGGCCAGATCCTGCGTTTTTCCGGCTGGCGCGGCGTGTTCGTGGTGCTGGCCGTGTTCGGCGCGGTATGCGCGGCGACCGCCTACCTGCGCGTGCCCGAAACCTGGCCGAAGGAGCGGCGCAAGAGCACGGCCGTGCTCGCGTCGTTCGCGTCGTACGGGCGCATCCTGTCCGACCCGGTCGCGTGGGGGCACATGCTGTGCGGCGGGATGGCGTTCGCGGCGATGTTCTCGTACATTACCGCGACGCCGTTCGTGTACATCGAGTATTTCCACGTATCGCCGCAACACTACGGGCTGCTGTTCGGCCTGAACGTCGTCGGGATCATGATCGGCAACTTCGCGAACACGCGCCTCGTCGGCCGCATCGGCTCGCTGCGCATCATCGCGGCCGCGTCGCTGGTGAGCGCCGTCGCGTCGCTCGCGGTCGCGCTCGTCGCGCTGACCGGGTGGGGCGGGCTGTGGTCGATCGTCGTGTGCCTGTTCTTCGTGGTCGGCGTGGTCGGGATCCTGTCCGCGAACTGCACGACCGACCTGATGCACCGCTATCCGCACAACGCGGGCGCGTCGGCGGCGGTGTTCGGCGCGATGCAGCTCGCGCTCGGCGCGCTCGCGAGCGTCGCGATCGGCGCACTCGCGGACGGCACGCCGTTCGCGATGGGCATGACGATCGGCGTGTCGGGCGTGCTGTGCTTCGTCGGGCGTTATCTGGTGCTGCGCTGGCACGGTCGGCCGGTGAAGGCGGGTGCCTGAACCGCTAGCCGGGCCGCGGAATGAAAAACGCCACCGCGCGCGATGCGCCGGTGGCGTTTTTCGTTGGGACGCAGGAAGCGGCTGCCGCCGCACCGCGCGTCAGTCCCGCGCGACGTCCTTCGCCGCCGGCGACGCGCCGTGGCTCAGCCAGTCGAGCACGTCGGCCGTTTCGTCGTCGCTCGCGCGCGCCTTCGCCTGCGCGACGGCGTCGGGCAGCTCGCCGTTCGTCGACGCGCGACGGATCGCGACGCCGACCGCGAGAATGTCGATCATCAGCAGATGCAGGATCCGCGAGATCATCGACAGCTGCGACTCGCGCATCTCGATGTGGTCGGTTTCGAGCGCGACGGTCGCGCGCTTCGCGAGCGGCGTGTTGCTCGACGTGATCGCGATCACCTTCGCGCCGGCCTGCATCGCGACGTCGAGCACGCGCAGCAGCTCGGGCGCGCGGCCGGACTTCGACACCGCGACGATCACGTCGCCCTTGCCGAGCAGCGCGGCCGACGCAGCCTGCATGTACAGGTCGCCGTACGCAATCGTCGGAATGCCGAAGCGGAAGAACTTGTAGTGCGCGTCCTGCGCGACGATGTTCGAGTTGCCGAGACCGTAGAACTCGATGCGCCGTGCGCCGTTCAGGATCTCGATCGCGTTCTCGACGTGCTCGAAATTCAGGTGCTCGCGCAACTGCAGGATCGCGGACACCGTGTTGTCGAGCACCTTCGCGCCGAAGTCGGTGGCCGTATCGCCGAGATGCACCTGGCTGTGGCTCATCGGGATTGTGCCGGTGAGGCCGGTCGCGAGCTTCAGCTTGAAGTCCGACAGCCCCTGGCAGCCGAGCGAGCGGCAGAAGCGGATCACGGTCGGCTGGCTCACGTCGGCCTTGCGCGCGATGTCGACGATCGGATCGTTGATGATCGAGCGCGGATGGTTCAGCGCGAGATCGGCCACGCGGCGCTCGGCCGGCGTCAGCGCGTCGCGCATCTGGCGGATCCGCTCGAACACGGCCGACGACGCGCCGCCCGAGCGGTTCGACAGCTGCTCGGCGAGAATCGCCGACACGCCGAGGAACGCCGGGTATTCGGCGGTGATCAGGTAGGTCGGGATGTTCTGCAGATAGTGCGTGAAGCGGCCCTTCGCCTCGAAGCGCGCGCGGAACGACGAGCGTGTGAACAGCTCGCCGAGCTTCAGCGCGACGCCGCCGCCGATGTACACGCCGCCGAGCGCGCCGAGCGTCAGCGCGACGCTGCCCGCGAACGCGCCGAGAATCCCGCAGAAGCATTCGACCGTCTCGAGCGCGAGGGCGTCGCCCGCATGCGCGCGCTCGACGATCTCGACCGTGTCGACGCTCGCGGCGACGCGCTTCTTGTCGCGCGCGGCGAGCGCGCGATAGATGATCTCCATGCCGGGGCCGGCGCACACGCGTTCGAACGACACGTGCGGAAACTTCTTGCGCGCGTACTGCAGCACCAGGTCCTCGCGCTCGTCCTGCGGCGCGAACGACGCGTGGCCGCCCTCGCTGCCGAGCGCGATCCAGCGGTCGTCGGCCGGAATCAGGCCCGACACGCCGAGCCCGGTACCGGGCCCGAGCAGCCCGATCACGCTGTTCTGGCGGCGCGCGCCGCCGCCGACCTGCACGCGCTGCGCATCGGTCAGGCCCGGCAGCGCCATCGCGAGCGCGGTGAAGTCGTTGACGACGAGCAGCGTGTCGAAGCCGAGCGCGCGGCGCGTCGCCTCGATCGAGAAGCTCCAGTCGTGATTGGTCATCGTGACCTGGTCGCCGTCGACCGGGTTCGCGATCGCGATCGCCGCGTGGTTCACGCGGCTGATCTTCACGTCCTTCAGATACTTGCGGATCGCGTCGGTGATCGTCGGGTAATCGGCGCCGGGATAGACGCGGATCTGCGTGATTTCGCCCGGGCCGGTTTCCAGCGCGAAGCGCGCGTTGGTGCCGCCGACGTCCGCGAGCAGGCGCGGACCGTCGGCATGCTGACCCGCGACGACCACCTTACTTTGCGCACCAGTAGACATCGAGCTGGGTCCCCTTGTCGTTGGCCAGTTGGGAAATCGCGTTCTTCTGCAGCGACGCGGCGGCGGCGTCGAGCACGGCGCGCTTGCGCTCGCCCGCGATCAGCAGGAACAGGCGCTCGACGCGCTTGAGCGCATCGAGCGAATAGCTCACGCGCGCATGCGGGGCGGCGCCGGGGTGCACGGCGACGAAACGCTCGGGCGTCGTGATCGCGTGGTCCCATTCGGGCGCGTCGGCGAAGATCGACGCGGTGTGGCCGTCCTCGCCCATGCCGAGCACGGCGACGGTCGGTACGCGGTAGTCGGCGTTCGCGTTCAGCGCGGCGACGTGCGCGTCGAGCGTGCTGCGCGTGTCGACGAGCGGCAGGAAGCGGGCAGGGGCGGCCGCGTGCTGCAGCAGCGTGTCGCGCACGAGCTGCGCGTTGCTGGCCGCGTCGTCCTCCGGCACCCAGCGGTCGTCGACCAGCGTGACGTCGACGCCGGCCCAGTCGAGCGCCGCGTGCGACAGCGTGTGCAGGAACGGGCGCGGGCTCGTGCCGCCGGACACCGCGAGCGTCGGGCGCGCGGCGCCGGCGAGCGCCGCGCGCAGCGCATCGCCGACGGCGCGCGCGAGCGCTTCGCTTTGCGCTTCCTGGGTGTCGAAAGCGTGGATCTCGATCACATCTCCTCCGGACTGCTTTGTCTGTTCAAATCGTACGAATCGTGGGGCACGTTGCCGGGCACGATCGTGCCCGGCAACGGTTTGCATCAGTTCTCTTCTTCGAGCCAGCAGGTGTCGTGCTGCGCGAGCATCGCGCTCGACGCGGCCGGCCCCCACGTACCCGCCGCGTACGGCTTCGGCGGCTTCAGGGAGCGCGCCCATTCGTTCAGGATAGGCTCGACCCAGCGCCATGCGGCCTCCTGTTCGTCGCGCCGCACGAACAGGGCGAGCCGGCCGTTGATCACGTCGAGCAGCAGGCGCTGGTACGCCTCCATCTGCCCTTCCTTGAAGAACTGGTCGAACGCGAGGTCGAGGTGCACGCTCGCGAGGTTCATCCCTTCGCCGGGCTGCTTCGCGAGGCAGTACAGGCGGATCGTCTCGTTCGGCTGCAGCCGGATCACGAGGCGGTTCGAGCCGGGACGCAGCGCGGTCGGGCCCAGCGCCGAGTGCGGCACCGGGCGGAAGTTGACGACGATCTCCGCGACGCGGTCGGCCAGACGCTTCCCGGTGCGCAGGAAGAACGGCACGCCGGCCCAGCGCCAGTTCTCGATCTCGACCTTCAGCGCGACGAAGGTTTCGGTCTGGCTGTCGGGTTTCACGCCCGGCTCGGTCGCGTAGGCCGGCACCTGCGCGCCCTTGATCACGCCCGCATGATACTGGCCGCGCACGGCCACCTTGCCGATGTCGCGCGGATCGACCGGCTTGAGCGCGCGCAGCACGCGCAGCTTCTCGTCGCGCACCGAGTCGGAATCCATCGAATGCGGCGGCTCCATCGCGACGATCGACAGCAGTTGCAGCAGGTGGTTCTGCACCATGTCGCGCAGCGCGCCGGTATTGTCGTAGAAATCGCCGCGCGCCTCGACGCCGAGCTCCTCGGCGATCGTGATCTGGATGCTCTCGACCCATTCGCGGCGCCACAGCGGCTCGAACAGCGCATTGCCGAAACGCAGCGCGAGCAGGTTCTGCACCGGCTCCTTGCCGAGGTAGTGGTCGATCCGGTAGATCTGGCCTTCCGCGAAGATCTCGCCGACCGCGTCGTTGATCGCGTTCGACGATTTCAGGTCGTAGCCGAGCGGTTTCTCGAGCACGATGCGTGCGCCTTCGTTCAGGCCGACCGACGCGAGCGCCTTGCAGATCGGCACGAACAGCGACGGGCCCGTCGCGAGATAGAACACGCGGATGCCCGGCAGCGACGAGATCGCGTCGCGCAGCACGACGTAGTCTTCCGCGCGGCCGAGGTCGAGCTTCACGTATTCGATGCGGTCGAGGAAGGACTTCCATGCGGCTTCGTCGAGCGCGTTGCCGGCGGCCTTTGCCGCATGCGGCTTCACGTGCGTATCGACCCATTCGAGATAGGCCGCCCGATCCGATTCGTGTCGCGCCACGGCCACGATCCGGCCGCTCTCCGCGAGCATGTTCGCGCGGTGCGCTTCGAACAGCGCGGGCAGGATCTTGCGCATCGACAGATCGCCGGTGCCGCCGAAAAGGACGAAGGTAAAGCTGGAATCGGTATGCATGTGTCTCCGCCGTGTTGGGGGTGCTGGGAAGCGATCCGTAGTGCGATAAAAATATTTTTGACACTGAATTGTAGTTTAACTACAATCCGCCGCAAGGGGTAGCACCTGGGTGAAGAAAAAAAGATGTGCGGTCGATGAACTGCGCGAGCTTCGCCTTCGGGAGCGCCTTGTGCCGAATGTTATCGGACATTGGCGACGCGCATCGTCCGCGCGCCGTCGGCCCCGGGCTCGCGTCGCATCATCGCGGCGGGCCAGAAACACAAAGAGGAGACACGCCGTTGAATCTCGATTCACGCTTTCTGTAAGAGCCCGGCCGGTCATCGGCCCGTACGCTGCATGCGTCCCGCGGCTCGATTTCCCCGTCGTTTATCAAGAAGCCGGTTCCCGGTCAGGGAACCTCACGAGTTGATTCAGTCTGGAGGAGATAAGTAATGAAAGTTCGCTCGATCATGGGCGCGCTCTGCGCCGCGGGTCTGATGGCTGGCGCCGTGGCGGCGCAGGCAGCCGAGAATGTAACCGTGCTGCACTGGTGGACCTCGGGCGGCGAGTCGAAGGCCGTCGGCGTGCTGAAGGACGACTTGCAGAAGCAGGGCTACGTGTGGAAGGACTTCGCGGTCGCGGGCGGCGCCGGCGCCGCGGCGATGACCGCGCTGAAGACCAAGGTGATCAGCGGCGACGCACCGTCGGCCGCGCAGATCAAGGGCCCGCTGATCCAGGACTGGGCCGACCAGGGCGTGCTCGTCAACATCGATTCCGCCGCCGGCGACTGGAAGCAGAACCTGCCGCCGGAAATCGACAAGATCATCAAGTACAAGGGCCATACCGTCGCCGCGCCGTTCTCGGTGCACCGCGTGAACTGGCTGTACATCAACAAGGCCGCGCTCGACAAGGTCGGCGCGAAGGTGCCGACCACCTGGCCCGAATTCTTCGCGGTGGCCGACAAGCTGAAGGCCGCGGGCATCCAGCCGGTCGCGATGGGCGGCCAGCCGTGGCAGGACCTGACGCTGTGGGAAGACGTCGTGCTGTCGCAGGGCCCGGCGTTTTACAAGAAGGCGCTGGTCGACCTCGACCAGGCGACGCTGACGTCGCCGCAGATGCTGTCCGTGTTCGACACGGTGCGCAAGATCCAGGGCTACTTCGACACGGGCCGTAACGGACGCGACTGGAACCTCGCGACCGCGATGGTCATCAACGGCAAGGCCGGCATGCAGTTCATGGGCGACTGGGCGAAGGGCGAGTTCGAGAACGCCGGCAAGAAGGCGGGCAAGGACTACATCTGCGCGGCGGTGCCGGGTACGGCGAACGCGTACACGTTCAACGTCGATTCGTTCGTGTTCTTCCAGCAGAAGGGCGAGAAGAACGCCACGCCGGGCCAGCTCGCGCTCGCGAAGACGATCATGACGCCGGACTTCCAGGAGCAGTTCAGCCTGCTGAAGGGCTCGGTGCTGGTGCGCCTCGGCGTGAAGATGGACAAGTTCGACGACTGCGCGAAGAAGTCGTACGCCGACGAGCAGACCGCGATCAAGTCGGGCGGCTTCGTGCCGTCGCTCGCGCACGGCATGGCGCAAAGCGACGCGACCGCCGGCGCGATCACCGACGTCGTCACGAAGTTCATGAACTCGCAGCAGGATTCGAAGAGCGCGGTCGCCGCGCTCGCGAAGGCCGCGAAGGTCAAGTAACGCGCGACAGGCGCCCGGCCGGAAACGCTTCGTCGGCCGGGCGTTTTTGCAAGTGCAGCAAACGGGCTCGCCCGCGGGCCCGTGCCGTACCCGGCGCCGGCCCGGCCTGCGTCGCCCTCGTTCCAGGAGTCGAATCAAGTGGCTGCCCCTCTTAGCGGAAACGGATCCGGCGCTGCCGCCGCGCGGCGTACGTCGCCGATGTCGGCCTTCGCCGATCGCTGGATTCCGAAGCTCGTGCTTGCGCCGAGCGTCGCGATCGCCGTGGTGTTCATCTACGGCTTCATCCTGATTACCGGCTATCTGTCGCTGACCCGCTCGCGGCTGTTGCCGAACTACGAATTCGACGGCTTCGGCCGTTACTCGGACCTGTTCCAGAACGACGTGTGGTGGACCTCCGCCGCGAACCTCGGCTGGTTCGGGATTCCGTTCATCGCGATCTGCGTCGCGCTCGGGCTGTTCCTCGCGATCCTGCTCGACCAGCGCATCCGCAACGAAGGCGCGCTGCGCGCGATCTTCCTGTACCCGATGGCGCTGTCGTTCATCGTCACCGGCACCGCGTGGCAGTGGATCCTGAACCCGGGCCTCGGCCTCGAGAAGGTGATGCACGACTGGGGCTGGACGAGCTTCTCGTTCGGCTGGCTCGACGATCCGGACAAGGCGATCTTCTGCGTGGTGATCGCGGCCGTGTGGCAGTCGACCGGCTTCGTGATGGCGCTGTTCCTGGCGGGGCTGCGCGGCGTCGACAGCGAGATCTTCAAGGCCGCGCAGGTGGACGGCGCGACGCTGCCGACCATCTACCGCAAGATCGTGATCCCGAGCATGCGCCCGGTATTCTTCTCGGTGCTGCTGATCCTCTGCCACATCACGATCAAGACCTTCGACCTCGTCGTCGCGCTGACGGCGGGCGGGCCGGGCACGTCGTCGTCGCTGCCGGCCATGTTCATGTACACGTTTTCGTTCAACCGCGGCCAGCTCGGGCTCGGCGCGGCGTCCTCGGTGATGATGCTCGCGACCGTGGTCGCGGTGCTGGTGCCGCTGATGTATATGGAATCGAGGAGCACCCGCAATGCAGCCTAAGATGACGATCAGCCGGGCAGTGATCTATGCGGCACTGATCCTGTTCGCGCTGTATTTCCTGTTCCCGATCTACGTGATGCTGTCGACGTCGTTCAAGGATCTCGACCAGCTGCGCACCGGCAACCTGCTGACGCCGCCCACCACGTGGACGGTCGACCCGTGGGTGAAGGCGTGGAGCGGCGCGTGCACCGGCGTGCGCTGCGACGGCATGAAGCCGTTCTTCCTGAACTCGCTGCAGATGGTGATTCCGGCCGTGCTGATCTCGTCGCTGATCGGCGCGTTCAACGGCTACGTGCTCACGCACTGGCGCTTTCGCGGCGCGGACGCGCTGTTCACGATGATGCTGGTCGGCTGCTTCATCCCGTTCCAGGTGATCCTGCTGCCGATGGCGCGCCTGCAGGGGATGCTCGGTCTTGCCAACACGATTCCGGGCCTGGTGTTCGTGCACGTCGTGTACGGGATCGCGTTCACGACGATGTTCTTCCGCAACTTCTACGTGAGCGTGCCGGCCGAGCTCGTGAAGGCCGCGCGCATCGACGGCGCGGGCTTCTTCACGATCTTCACGAAGATCCTCCTGCCGGTGTCGCTGCCGATCTTCATGGTGTGCCTGATCTGGCAGTTCACGCAGATCTGGAACGACTTCCTGTTCGGGATCGTGTTCTCCGGCGTCGATTCGATGCCGATCACGGTGGCGCTGAACAACCTCGTCAACACGTCGACGGGCGTGAAGGAATACAACGTCGACATGGCCGGCGCGATCATCGCCGCGCTGCCGACGCTGCTCGTCTACATCGTCGCCGGCCGCTATTTCGTGCGCGGGCTGACGGCAGGCGCGGTGAAGGGGTAAGCGCGGCTTTTTCCGATACGACGAACCGGCCGCGCACGACGCGCGGCGCATCGAAACGAACCCGACGCGGCGCCCGAGGGCGCCGCGCGAGACGAGACAGAGGATTCACAGCATGGCAAGCCTTTCCATCCGTGACGTGTACAAGACCTACCCGAACGGGGTGCCGGTCCTGAAGGGTGTCGACATCGAGATCGAGGACGGTCAGTTCCTGATCCTGGTCGGCGGGTCGGGCTGCGGGAAGTCGACGCTGCTCAACATGATCGCCGGGCTCGAGACCGTCACGAGCGGCGAGATCTGCATCGACGGCAAGGTCGTCAACGACCTGTCGCCGAAGGATCGCGACATCGCGATGGTGTTCCAGTCGTACGCGCTGTATCCGTCGATGACGGTGCGCGAGAACATCTCGTTCGGCCTGAACATCCGCAAGGTGCCGAAGAGCGAGCAGCAGCAGATCGTCGACCGCGTGTCGCAGATGCTGCAGATCCAGCACCTGCTCGACCGCAAGCCGGGCCAGCTGTCGGGCGGCCAGCGCCAGCGCGTCGCGATGGGCCGCGCGCTCGCGCGCGATCCGTCGCTGTTCCTGTTCGACGAGCCGCTGTCGAACCTCGACGCGAAGCTGCGCATCGAGATGCGCGCGGAAATCAAGCTGCTGCACCAGCGCCTCGGCACGACGATCGTCTACGTGACGCACGACCAGATCGAGGCGATGACGCTCGGCGACCGGATCGCGGTGATGAAGGACGGCGTGGTCCAGCAGTTCGGCGCGCCGCAGGAGATCTACGATTCGCCGTCGAACCTGTTCGTCGCCGGCTTCATCGGCGCGCCGCCGATGAACTTCATCAACGGCAAGCTGGTCGAGCAGGGCAGCGGGATCGCGCTCGAGATCGACACGGGCCTCGCGCGCAGCGCGCTGAACCTGCCGTTCGATGCGAAGCGGATGAACGGCCACGTCGGCCGCGAGGTGATCCTCGGCCTGCGTCCGGAGCGCATCACCGACGCGCGCAACGCGCACCACGGCGAGGCGTCGACGCTGCAGCCGATCGACGTGCGCGTCGACGTGACCGAGCCGACCGGGCCGGACACGCACGTGTTCGCGCAGGTGAACGGCAAGCGGATCGTGAGCCGCGTGCATCCGGCCGCGAACCCGCAGCCGGGGCAGACGCAGTCGCTGCTGTTCGACGTGTCGAAGGCCGTGCTGTTCGATCCGGCGTCGGAAGAGCGGATCGCGTGACGCGGCGGCAGTGCCGCGCGAAAGGGAAAGGGGCCGTGTCGAACGGCCCCTTTTGTCTGGACGATGCGGCCGACGCGGCCGCGGGCGGCGCGATCAGTGCGGCAGCCGCACGTCGAACTTGAACGTCGCGAGCCGCGCGACGAGGATGAAGCCGGTCGCGAGCAGCACGCTGTACACCGAGTCGAACTGCAGCCACACGAGCAGCAGGTAGAACCAGCAGCCGACGAACGCGCAGGTCGCGTACGGCCGCGAATCGCGCAGGATCAGCGGGATGTCGTTGCACAGCACGTCGCGCACGATCCCGCCGACCACACCGGTGATCACGCCCATCATCACCGCGATGAAGCGCGGCATCTCGGCGTCGAGCGCGATCGCCGTGCCCGAGATGCTGAAGATGCCGAGCCCGATCGCGTCGGCGATCAGCAGCAGCCGTTCGGCCGACAGTCGCGACAGCATCCGCAGCACGAACGGCGCGAACAGCGCGAGCACGAAGATCGCGATCACGTAGTCGTCGTGCACGACCCAGTAGAACGGCCGGCGCTCGAGCAGGATGTCGCGCAGCGTGCCGCCGCCGAACGCGGTCGCGAGCGCGACGACGAACGTGCCGACCGAGTCGAGGCGGTTCTTGCGCGCCTCGATGAAGCCCGAAATCGCGAAGGCCAGCGTGGCGATCGCCTCCAGTACCGCGATCGCGAGCGTCAGCCTAGGATGCGGCACGCGGCCCCCGCTCGGCCGGCGCCGCATGCGGCTGCAGCAGCACGAGCACCGCGCCTGCGCCGCCGTCGTTGCCGCGTGCCTCGCAGAACGCGATCACTTCTTCCTTCTGCACGAGCCACGCACGCACCTTGCCCTTCAGCACGGGTTCCTTGCCGATCGAGCCGAGCCCCTTGCCGTGGATCACGCGCAGGCAGCGCAGCCCCTTCTTGCCGGCTTCGCGGATGAATTCGGCGAGCGCGTCGCGCGCCTCGTCGCGCCGCATCCCGTGCAGGTCGATCTGCGCCTGCACGATCCACGCGCCGCTTCTCAGCTTGCGCACGACGTCGCGGCTGATGCCGGGGCGGTGGTAATACAGCGAGTCGTCGCTGTCGAGCAGCGTCTCGGGATCGAATTCGTCGGACAGTGTCGCGTTCAGCACGGCTTCCTCGTCGCGCTGCGTCTGCTTCGGCACCGGGTCGGGCGGCGTGCGGCCCGACGACGCGCGCGGCGGCGCGTTCAGCGGCCGGATCGCGCCGATTTCGTTGCGGAACAGGTTCGCGTCGGCTTCCGCCTTGCGCTCGGCCTTCGCGGTTTCGACGCGCGCGCGTTCGCGGCGATCGGCTTCGCCTTGCAGCGACTGGCGCAATGCGCCGAGGCCCGCGAGGCCCTGGCCGCGCAGCGCGGCCGGATCGGGCGCGGGCGGCGGGGCGGCCGGCGCGGGGTTCGCGGGACGGGCAGCGATCTTCCGCTTCGCGGGATCGCTCGGATGGGGCTGGTTCTTCGCCATGATTCGGTAACAGGGCAGGCGCGTTCGGGCGCGCGGGCAAAAAAAAGCCGCTGCACGGCGGCAGCGGCTTTCCGGTCGGGCCCGCTTCGCGGCAGCGGACGCCATTGTAGCGCCCGGCGCGGCAAGGCTCGCGGCTTACTTCTTGTCGTGCAGGCTTTCGAGGTAACGCTGCGCGTCGAGCGCGGCCATGCAGCCCGTGCCCGCGCTCGTGATCGCCTGGCGATACACGTTGTCCTGCACGTCGCCCGCGGCGAACACGCCGGGGACGCTCGTCGACGTCGCGTTGCCGTGCAGGCCGCTCTTCGTCAGGATGTAGCCGTCCTTCATCTCGAGCTGACCCTGGAACAGGTCGGTGTTCGGCTTGTGGCCGATCGCGACGAACACGCCCTGCACGGCGAGGTCTTCCGTCGCGCCGGTCTTCACGTTCTTGATGCGCAGGCCCGTGACGCCCGAATCCTCGCCCGTCACTTCGTCGAGCACGTGATCCCACTTGATGTCGACGACGCCTTCCTTCTGCTTTTCCAGCAGACGGTCGATCAGGATCGGCTCCGCGCGGAACTTGTCGCGGCGGTGGATCACGGTCACCTTCTTCGCGATACCCGTCAGGTAGAGCGCTTCCTCGACGGCCGTGTTGCCGCCGCCGATCACCGCGACTTCCTGGCCGCGATAGAAGAAGCCGTCGCAGGTCGCGCAGGCCGACACGCCCTTGCCCATGAACGATTCCTCGGACGGCAGGCCGAGATACTGGGCGGACGCGCCGGTCGCGATGATCAGCGAGTCGCACGTGTATTCGCCCGAGTCGCCGATCAGGCGGATCGGCTGCTCGTGCAGCTTCGCGGTGTGGATGTGGTCGAAGACGATTTCGGTGTTGAAGCGCTCGGCGTGCTCGAGGAAGCGCGCCATCAGCTCCGGACCCTGCACGCCTTTCGCGTCGGCCGGCCAGTTTTCGACGTCGGTCGTGGTCATCAGCTGGCCGCCCTGCGCGATGCCGGTGATCAGCACCGGGGACAGGTTGGCGCGAGCCGCGTAGACGGCGGCCGTGTAGCCGGCGGGGCCGGAACCGAGAATCAGGACTTTGGCGTGTTTGGGCGTGGACATGTGCGAATCCGTAAAAGGCGGCCGCGGCGGGCGGGGTAGGGCTCGCCGTACGATCCGGGTTGACCGGGATGCCGTCATAGATGGGTATCAGACGCGCATTATAAAGGCCCCGTTGCTGCGTTGCCGAACGAGAGTTTCAATCGTCGCGATAGCGTGTCGGGGCGGCCCGGCGGTGCCGGCACGGCGGCAACGGGCGTCCGGCGGGCCCGAGGCGGCCGCTTCGGCATCCCGTCCCCGTTATGTAACCGTCATTTACACTTGGCGGCACGGTGCAGCGTTTACAATAAGCGGGATCGAACGACAGGCGGGCGCACGGCCCGTCCTCTTTATACGGATTCATGGCAAAAGCTCCTTATTCCGCCCAGGCACAGGCGTTGCCGCACCGGATGTCGAAGCTCCTCACGGAGATCCGCTGGATTCTCCAGGTCGCGCTCTGCGCCTTTCTGGTGATGGCCCTGCTGAGCTACAGCCGGCGCGATCCGAGCTGGACGCACGCCGCCCAGGTCGATCACATCTCGAACTGGGCCGGCCGCGTCGGCGCGTGGACGGCCGACATCATCCTGCTGCTGTTCGGCCTGTCCGCCTACTGGCTGATCGTGCCGCTCGGGCGGCGCATCGCCGTCAACTACCGCCGCATCACGCGCCACGAGGCGATTCCCGACGAACCCGAGCGGCCGATCGGCTGGCTCACCGAAATCTTTGCGTTCGTGCTGGTCGTGCTCGCGTGCGACGGCATCGAGGCGCTGCGCATGTGGTCGCTGAAGGTGCAGTTGCCGCGCGCGCCGGGCGGTGTCGTCGGCGAAGCCGTCGCGGGTGCGATGTCGCACGCGTTCGGCTTCACCGGCGGCACGCTGCTGCTGCTGATCGCGCTGGCGATCGGCCTGTCGCTGTATTTCCGCTTCTCGTGGCTGTCGGTCGCCGAGCGCGTCGGCGGCGCGATCCTGTCCGCCGTCAACGTCGCGAAGCTGCGCCGCGAGGCCGAACGCGACCGCAAGCTCGGCGAGGCCGCGGCCGTGCGCCGCGAGGGCAAGGTCGAAGAGGAGCGCGTGCGCATCGAGGATCACGAGCCGGTGACGATCGTGCCGCCGGTCGTCACGCCGGCGAAGTCCGAGCGCGTCGAGCGCGAGCGCCAGGTGCCGCTGTTCACCGACCTGCCGGGCGACTCGACGCTGCCGCCGGTGTCGCTGCTCGATCCCGCGCCGAAGACGCAGGAAGCGATTTCCGCCGATACGCTCGAATTCACGTCGCGCCTGATCGAGAAGAAGCTGAAGGATTTCGGCGTCGAGGCGAGCGTCGTCGCCGCGTATCCGGGCCCGGTCGTCACGCGCTACGAGATCGAGCCGGCCACCGGCGTAAAGGGCAGCCAGATCGTCAATCTCGCGAAGGATCTCGCGCGCTCGCTGTCGCTCGTGTCGATCCGCGTCGTCGAGACGATTCCCGGCAAGAACTACATGGCGCTCGAGCTGCCGAACCAGCGCCGCCAGACCGTGCACCTGTCCGAGATCATCGGTTCCGAGGTGTATGCGGCCGCCCCGTCGGCGCTGACGCTGAGCCTCGGCAAGGACATCGGCGGCAAGCCGGTGTGCGCGGATCTCGCGAAGATGCCGCACCTGCTGGTGGCCGGCACGACCGGTTCGGGCAAGTCGGTCGGGATCAACGCGATGATCCTGTCGCTGCTGTACAAGGCCACCGCCGAGCAGGTGCGCCTGATCCTGATCGATCCGAAGATGCTCGAAATGAGCGTCTACGAAGGCATTCCGCACCTGCTGTGTCCGGTCGTCACCGACATGCGCCAGGCCGGCCACGCGCTGAACTGGACGGTCGCGGAGATGGAGCGCCGCTACAAGCTGATGAGCAAGCTCGGCGTGCGCAACCTCGCCGGCTACAACAACAAGATCGACGAGGCGGCGAAGCGCGAGGAGAAGCTCCCGAATCCGTTCAGCCTGACGCCCGAGGATCCCGAACCGCTCGGCCGCCTGCCGAACATCGTCGTCGTGATCGACGAGCTGGCCGACCTGATGATGGTGGTCGGCAAGAAGGTCGAGGAACTGATCGCGCGGATCGCGCAGAAGGCGCGCGCGGCCGGCATCCACCTGATCCTCGCGACGCAGCGTCCGTCCGTCGACGTGATCACGGGCCTGATCAAGGCGAACGTGCCGACGCGGATCGCGTTCCAGGTGTCGTCGAAGATCGACTCGCGCACGATTCTCGACCAGATGGGCGCCGAATCGCTGCTCGGGATGGGCGACATGCTGTACCTGCCGCCCGGCAGCGGGCTGCCGGTGCGCGTGCACGGCGCGTTCGTCGCCGACGACGAAGTGCATCGCGTCGTCGAGAAGCTCAAGGAGCAGGGCGAGCCGAACTACGTCGAGGGCCTGCTCGAAGGCGGCACCGCCGACGGCGACGAGGGTTCGGCCGGCGCGGGAACCGGCGAAGGCGGCGGCGAGTCTGATCCGCTGTACGACCAGGCGGTCGAGATCGTCATCAAGAACCGCCGCGCGTCGATCTCGCTCGTGCAGCGTCATCTGCGGATCGGCTACAACCGCGCGGCTCGCCTGCTCGAGCAGATGGAACAATCGGGGCTCGTGTCGGCGATGTCGTCGAGCGGCAACCGCGAAATTCTTGTGCCGGCGCGCGACGCGGAATGAGTCCGCGGCGCCCGCCGCGCCGGCCACCCACGGAGAAAACCGCAATATGCAGCAACTTTCGTTCGCAATGTCCCTTCGTTCGACGCGGCGCTGGCTCGGCGCGGCGCTTGCCGGCGCATCGCTGATGCTCGCGGCGACGCACGCGTTCGCGGGCGGCACCGAGCAGCTGAAGGCCTTCGTGTCGCAGGTGCGTTCGGCGAAAGGCGATTTCACGCAGCAGATCGTCAAGGCGCCGGCCAAGGGCGCGAGCGCCGCGCAGGCCGCGCCGAAGCCCACCGACAATTCGAGCGGCACGTTCGTGTTCGCGCGGCCGGGCAAGTTCATCTGGACGTACCAGAAGCCGTACCAGCAGGTGCTGCAGGCCGACGGCGACAAGCTGTACGTGTTCGACCGCGACCTGAACCAGGTCACCGAGCGCAAGCTGAACGGCGCGCTGGGCGCGAGCCCTGCCGCGATCCTGTTCGGCAGCAACGATCTCGACAAGAACTACACGCTGCGCGATGCCGGCGAGAAGGGCGGCATCGAGTGGCTCGAGATGCTGCCGAAGGCGCAGGACACGCAGTTCCAGCGGATCGGCATCGGTTTCCGGAATGGCACGCTCGCCGCGATGGAACTGCACGACGTGTTCGGCAACGTCACGCTGCTGACGTTTACGAACATCCAGACGAACCCGCCGCTGAAGGGCGATACGTTCAAGTTCGTGGTGCCGAAGGGCGCCGACGTGATCACCGGCTGACCGGCGCCGCGCGCCGCGTTTTCGCAACGGGCCCGCCGGCGACGGCGGGCCCGTGTCGTTTCCGCCTGCGGGCATCGGGCGTGGGCACCGGGCGCGGCGGCGCCGTCGCGCGGCTGTCATAATGTCGGGTCCGGCGGCCGGTTCGGCCGCCATCGTTTGATGTGGAGCGAGGGTTCATGTCCGACCTGTTTCAAGTCGAGCCGCGCCGCCCGCTCGCCGAGGCGCTGCGGCCGAAGACGCTCGCCGAGGTGATCGGCCAGACGCATTTGCTGGGCGAAGGCAAGCCGCTGCGGCTCGCGTTCGAATCGGGCAAGCCGCATTCGATGATCCTGTGGGGGCCGCCCGGCGTCGGCAAGACGACGCTCGCGCGCCTCACCGCGCTCGCGTTCGACTGCGAGTTCATCGCGCTGTCGGCCGTGCTCGGCGGCGTGAAGGACATCCGCGAGTCGATGGAGCAGGCGAAGGACACGCTGAACCGCACCGGCCGCCATACGATCCTGTTCGTCGACGAGATCCACCGCTTCAACAAGGGGCAGCAGGATGCGCTGCTGCCGTTCGTCGAGTCGGGTCTCGTGACCTTCATCGGCGCGACCACCGAGAACCCGAGCTTCGAGGTCAACTCGGCATTGCTGTCGCGTGCGCAGGTGTACGTGCTGAAGTCGCTGAACGACGACGAGATGCGGCAGTTGCTGAAGCGCGCGCAGGAAATCGCGCTCGACGGCCTCGCGTTCGACGACAAGGCGATCGATACGCTGGTCGGTTATGCGGACGGCGATGCGCGCCGCTTCCTGAACCTGCTCGAACAGGCGCAGACGGCGGCGACGTCGGCCGGTGTCGCGACGATCGACGCCGATTTCGTCAGCAGCGCGATGACGCTGAACGCACGGCGCTTCGACAAGGGCGGCGACAACTTCTACGACCAGATCTCGGCGCTGCACAAGTCGGTGCGCGGGTCGAGCCCGGACGGCGCGTTGTACTGGTTCTGCCGGATGATCGACGGCGGCGCCGACCCGAAGTATCTCGCGCGGCGCATCGTGCGGATGGCATGGGAAGACATCGGGCTCGCCGATCCGCGCGCGCTGCAGGTAGCGAACGACGCGGCCGAAACCTACGAGCGGCTCGGCTCGCCGGAAGGCGAACTCGCGCTCGGGCAGGCGGTGATCTATCTCGCGTGCGCGGCGAAGAGCAACGCCGGCTACAACGCGTTCAACCAGGCGATGGCGTTCGTGAAGCAGGACAAGTCGCGCGAGGTGCCCGTGCATCTGCGCAACGCGCCGACCAAGCTGATGAAGGAACTCGGCTACGGCCACGCGTACCGTTACGCGCACGACGAGCCGAATGCGTATGCGGCCGGCGAGACCTACCTGCCGGACGGGATGCGCGAGCCGCGCTGGTACCAGCCGGTGCCGCGCGGGCTCGAATCGAAGATCGCCGACAAGCTCGCGTGGCTGCGCGAACTCGACCGCGAGGCCGGCAAGAAGGACTGACCGCGCGTTGCGCGGGCCGGTTCGGTCGTCGCCGCCGTTGCGTCAGCGCTTGCGGCCCGGCTGCTGTTTCTTCCAGTATTCGAACGGCTCCTCGTGGCATTCGATGTCGAGCTCGGCGACGCGCGCGTGCAGGCGTTCCTGCGCATCGGCGATCGCGAGGTTGTAGATCGCCGGTGCGATTTCCTCGACGAAGAAGTGCAGCAGCGCGCCGGCCTGGATGTTGCCGATCGGCTCGTCCATGTTTTCCGTGAAATAGCGTTGCAGCGACGCGATTGCGCGGTCGCGGACATCCTTGTCGAGTTCGATGGTCATCGGGTCCCCTGGGGTGCGGTGAGGCGAAGCCGGGTGCTTCGCCCGATCGGTTGCCGTCCGCCGGCGCCGCGGTTTTGCGATCCGCAACGGTCGGGCATACCGCGATTCGCCGGCCGCCGGCCTACGGGGCGGCAAGGCCATGTTGCCATGGCCGCCGCCCGTTTGGCGCATTGTCCGTTCGGCCGGTGCCGTGGCGGCCGCGCGGTGCGTTAGAATTCCCGTCTTACACAACGATTTTCCAAGTCCTCCCATGCTCGACATCCAGTTGCTGCGCAAAGACCTCGACGGCGTCGCGAAGCGCCTCGCCGATCGCGGCTACACCCTCGACGTCGCCGCGTTTTCCGCACTCGAAGCGGAACGCCGCGCGATCCAGACCCACACCGAAGAGCTCCAGGCGCGTCGCAACAGCCTGTCGAAGCAGATCGGCGCGATGAAGGGGAAGGGCGAGGACACGTCGGCCGTGATGGCCGAGGTCGGCGGGATCGGCGACGACATGAAGGCGTCGGAAGCCAGGCTCGGCGACATCCAGGCGCGCCTGTCCGACCTGATGCTGGGCATGCCGAACGTCGCGCACGAAAGCGTGCCGGTCGGCAAGGACGAAGCCGATAACGTCGAGGTGCGCCGCTGGGGCGCGCCGCGCCAGTTCGATTTCGAGGTGAAGGATCACGTCGATGTCGGCACGCCGCTCGGCCTCGATTTCGAGACGGGCGCGAAGCTCGCCGGCGCGCGCTTCACGATGCTGCGCGGTCCGATCGCGCGCCTGCACCGCGCGCTCGCGCAGTTCATGATCGACACGCACACGCAGCAGCACGGTTATACCGAGACGTACACGCCGTACATCGTGAACCCGGAGATCCTCTACGGCACGGGCCAGCTGCCGAAGTTCGCGGACGACATGTTCCGCGTCGAGAAGGGCGGCGCCGAGAACACGGTCACGCAATACCTGATCTCCACGTCGGAGATCTCGCTGACGAACACCGTGCGCGAGTCGATCGTCGACGCGTCCGCGCTGCCGATCAAGCTGACCGCGCATTCGCCGTGCTTCCGCTCGGAAGCCGGTTCGTACGGCCGCGACACGCGCGGGATGATCCGCCAGCACCAGTTCGACAAGGTCGAGATGGTGCAGGTCGTCGCGCCGGAAACGTCGTACGCGGCGCTCGACGAGATGGTCGGCCACGCGGAAGCGATCCTGCAGAAACTCGGCCTGCCGTACCGTGTGATCACGCTGTGCACGGGCGACATGGGCTTTTCGGCCGCGAAGACGTTCGACCTCGAAGTGTGGCTGCCCGCGCAGAACACCTATCGCGAGATCTCGAGCTGCTCGAACACCGAGGCGTTCCAGGCGCGCCGGATGCAGGCGCGTTTCCGCAACGCGCAGGGCAAGCCGGAGCTCGTGCATACGCTGAACGGTTCGGGTCTCGCCGTCGGCCGCACGCTCGTCGCGGTACTGGAGAACTACCAGAACGCGGACGGTTCGGTCACGGTACCGGACGTGCTGCGTCCGTACATGGGCGACATGGCGCGCATCGACGCGCCGGCACAGGCGTCGTAACGCAGGCCTGCGAAGCCCTCGCAAAAAATTTTGCACAAAGGGCTTGTCAGCCAAGAAGAGATCGTTTTATAATCTTTTCTTTCGCGGAAATGACCAAACGCGAAATGCAGTAAGGAAGGAGAGGTGGCAGAGTGGTCGAATGTACCTGACTCGAAATCAGGCGTACGGTTTCCCCGTACCGTGGGTTCGAATCCCACCCTCTCCGCCAAAATACGAAGCCCCTTGATCCGGAAGGATCAAGGGGTTTTTCGTTTTGGGTCCGCGGCCATGCAATGACGGCCGCGGCACCGTCCCTGGCCGATATCACGCCGCGGCCGGATACTGCGCCAGCACCCGGTCGCGGATCGACGGCTTGATGTTCGATCGCGCCATGTCGCCGCCGTAGTGCGCGACGACGCGCGGATTCATCACGCGATACCAGAGCGGCGGCACGTACGCGAACAGGATCATCGTCGCGTAGCCGGCCGGCAGTTGCGGCGAATCGTCGAAGTGGCGCAGCGCCTGGTACGAGCGCGTCGGGTTCGCGTGATGGTCGGCGTGCCGCTGCAACTGGTACAGGAACAGGTTGGTCACGACGTGATTGCTGTTCCACGAATGCTGCGGCGTGCAGCGTTCGTAGCGGCCGCTCGGCAGCTTGCGGCGGCCGAGCCCGTAGTGCTCGACGTAGTTCACGACTTCGAGCAGCGAGGCGCCGTAGACGGCCTGGATCACGAGGAACGGGATCACGACCTTGCCGGCCATCGCGATCGCGATGCCCCACACGACGACCGTCATCGCCCACGCGTGCAGCACCTCGTTGCGCCAGGTCCACGGCGACCGCCCGAGCCGTTCGAGGCGCGCCTTCTCGAGCCGCCATGCGGAGCGGATGCTGCCGGTCACGGTGCGCGGCAGGAATGCCCAGAACGACTCTCCGTAGCGCGCGCTTGCCGGATCCTCGGCCGTCGCGACGCGCACGTGGTGGCCGCGGTTGTGCTCGACATAGAAGTGGCCGTACGCGACCGGCGCGAGCGTGATCTTCGCGAGCCAGCGCTCGAAGCGGTCGGTCTTGTGCCCGAGCTCGTGCGCGGTATTGATCGAGATGCCCGTCGCGGCGCCGAGCGACAGCGCGAAGCCGACGTAGTCGTACCACGCGAGCGCGTGCGTGCCGACGATCCATACGCACATGAAGAACGCGACGTATTCGACGCAAGTCGCCAGATAGACGATGAACCGGTAATAGCGCTCGCGTTCGAGGTGCGGCACGACGGCCTCGGGCGGGTTGTCGCGATCGTCGCCGATCAGCGTGTCGAGGACCGGAATCACGCCGAACGCGAACAGCGGGCCGAACCACCAGAACACGTGAAGGCCCGTCGACAGCGCGAGCTGCGCGGCGAGGATCGGCAGCGTGATCGTCAGTGCGCCCAGCAGCCACAGGTAACGCTTGCCATCCGACCAGCTCGCGGCCGATCCGTCGGTCATTGCCATTGTCTCCCTCCAGTCAGCGGGCCCGATGGGCGGCCGCATGCACGGTTGTTCGAATCCTCGTCGGCCCGCGACACGCGCGGCGCCACCGGATCGTTGCCCGGTTCTGCCTGTTATACGACCCGTGCGCGCGCTTGCCAAACACCGGCGCTAGGCGTGCGACTCCAAACGGAGGGCCGCGCGCGAGTCGCGCCCGAAAGGGCCGGCACGCGCTGATTGAAACATCCGGTGGAGACCGGATCGGCCGACGCATCCCGCGCGCTGGTCAGACGAATCGGGAGGTGTGGCGTGCGCGCACATCGATCCTGCTCGCCTGCAACAAATGTTGCGTCGCAATAAACGAAGCGACGCGGGCAAGGTCGGAACACGTTTTGGGTTGCTCGTATTACGCAACATTACGGTGGCGAACATGACGGGCGGTGCACTTCGAAACGCGACTGCCGCGCATTGCAAGGCGAACCGGGCGAGACGTCGAGCGGCGAAGCGTCGACGGTTGTCCGTCGATGCGCATCGGCATGCCGATGCTGCACCTGCACACCGGTCGGCTCATGTCGCCGCGGGTGACACCTGTTGCCTTTCGATCCGCGCCGTCATTTGAAAATAACGATTTGACTCATGCCCCGCTTTCGGTTGAAGCTAATAGCTTGCTGTCCGAAGGGGGCTGTGCCTGCATGAGTTCGACCTTGACCGTTCGTCGTATCGTTGCCGACCAGGGCGGCGTGTATCGCGAACTCCGCGCCGCATCGCTGCGTGAGCCCTATGCGCCGGGCGAAGCGCCGGAGGCCGAATTGCTGACTGTCGAAACGGACGCGGCGTCGGCGATTGCCGCGCTGCGCGCCGTGTCCGACGAGTCGACGACTTTCCTGCTGTACACCGAAGGCCATCCGGCCGGCATGATCGGCGCGTATTTCGACAACACGCCCGATCGGCGCGCGTTCGTCAGCGAACTGTGGGTCGCGCATGCGGTGCGCCACCTGCGCGGCGGCGTGCTGCTGCTGGAGACGGCTACCGCCTGGCTCGCCGAGCGCGGCGCGAGCGAAGTCTATGCATGGATCGCCGATGCGAACCGCAACGCGATTCGTTTTTACGAGCGCGCGGGTTTCGGCAACACCGGTGAACATGCGCCGGTCGCGCGGATGCCGGGCGCGATGAAATCGCTGTTCGTGTCGCAGGTGAAGCACTGACGCCCCGTCGAAACGCGGGCCGCGCGGCGCGATGAGGGCTCCGCCGTCCGCTTGCCTGTCACCCTGCCGGTCGCTTGCCCGCCCGGGCCGCCGCCACCCCGAGTCCCAAAAATAATGGCCGCACGCGTGGACGCCTGTAAAATACGCAAAAAATTTTTGCAGAGTGTCCATGTCGCTTAAAAAATCGCCATTCTTCGAGCTGCGCAGCGGATCGGTCGATACGTTGCTGTTCACCGTGAAGACGACCGATCTCGATGCGTTGCGTGCCGAACTGGTCAAGCGCTTCGAAGCGACTCCCGAGTTTTTCGCCGACGATGTCGTCGCGATCGACGTCCGCCGCCTGGCTGACGGCGAACGCGTCGCGCTCGCGGACATCCGGCAGATGCTGAACGACGTGCGGATGCGCCCGGTGGGCGTGGTCGCACTGGCCACGCAGGCTTGGGCGGGGAAAGCCGGCCTGCCGCTGCTCGAGGCGCGCGATCGCCGCGTGCCGGCCGCCAAGCCGGCCGAGGGCGCGGAACCGTCGCCGATCGCCGAGGCCGTCGTCGCCGCGGCCGCCGCGGCGACGCCCGAACCGGCGTCGGAGCAGGCGCCGGCATCGAATCAGCCGGGCGGCCAGACGCTCGTGATCGACCGGCCGTTGCGTTCGGGGCAGCAGATTTACGCGAAAGGAGACCTCGTGGTGCTCGCGCCGGTCAGTCACGGCGCGGAGATCATCGCGGAAGGCAATATCCACATCTACGCGCCGTTGCGCGGCCGCGCACTCGCGGGCGTGCACGGCAATCACGACGCGCGCATTTTCTGCACGTGTCTCGAACCGGAACTGATTTCGATCGCGGGTATCTATCGAACAACCGAGAACCCGCTGCCCGCCGACGTACTGGGCAAATCGGTGCAGATCCGGCTCGAAGAGGAAAAACTGATGATCGAACCGCTGCGCCTGACGTAAATTCACGCGGCACGCTCCGGATCGATCGGCTCTCATTGACGAACACAGGGTATTGGGTAAATGGCAAAAATCATCGTGGTGACCTCGGGCAAGGGCGGCGTGGGCAAGACGACGACGAGCGCGAGCTTTGCGTCCGGTCTCGCGCTGCGCGGCCACAAGACGGCCGTGATCGACTTCGACGTCGGCCTGCGCAACCTCGATCTCATCATGGGCTGCGAGCGTCGCGTCGTGTATGACCTCGTGAACGTGATCCAGGGCGAAGCGAACCTGAACCAGGCGCTGATCAAGGACAAGAAGTGCGAGAACCTGTTCATCCTGCCGGCGTCGCAGACGCGCGACAAGGATGCGCTGACGCGCGACGGCGTCGAGAAGGTGCTGAACGACCTCGTCGCGATGGATTTCGAATACATCGTCTGCGATTCGCCGGCCGGTATCGAGGCCGGCGCGCTGCACGCGATGTACTTCGCGGACGAGGCGCTGATCGTCACGAACCCGGAAGTGTCGTCGGTGCGCGACTCCGACCGCATTCTGGGCATCCTGTCGTCGAAGACGAAGCGCGCGACCGAAGGCAAGGAGCCGATCAAGGAACACCTGCTGATCACGCGCTACAGCCCGAAGCGCGTGAGCGAAGGCGAGATGCTGTCGCTCGAGGACATCAGCGAGATCCTGCGCATCAAGCTGATCGGCGTGGTGCCCGAGTCGGAAGCCGTGCTGCACGCGTCGAACCAGGGTCTGCCGGCGGTGCATATCGACGGCACCGACGTCGCCGAAGCGTACAAGGACGTCGTCTCTCGCTTCCTTGGCGAGGACAAGCCGCTGCGCTTCACCGACTACCAGAAGCCGGGCCTGCTGCAGCGCCTCTTCGGCAGCAAGTAACGGAGGCCGCCCATGTCCATCCTTTCGTTTCTCCTCGGCGAGAAGAAGAAGTCCGCATCGGTCGCGAAGGAGCGCTTGCAGCTCATCATCGCGCACGAGCGGGTCGGCGGCCGGCCGCCGGCCGATTACCTGCCGGCGCTGCAGAAGGAACTCGTCGCCGTCATCTCGAAGTACGTCCATATTTCGAACGATGACATCCGCGTGAGCCTCGAGCGCCAGGACGACCTCGAAGTCCTCGAAGTGAAGATCGAGATCCCGCAAGCCTGACGCTTGCCGGTGTCCCTCCGCACGGCGGCGCCCGCCGTCGTGCGCGTCTTACGCCCTGTTGCACTTTCGGGCACGCCGTAACACGGCGCCTGTCGGCCGTAATCGCCCCTGCCGCATTGAACGAATACGCTCGCGTTATTTGTTCAACCAGGAGGTTGTGATGGCTGTCTCATCTGTTCAACGTCGTATCGTTTCGCTCGCGCTGTTTGCCGCGGGCCTGTCAGCCGTCGTCGCGCCGTTTGCCGCGCAGGCGGACGAGATTCTCGTCGGCACACCCGTGATCGCGCCGCAGGGCCGTGTGGTCGTCGCCGAGCCGGTTGCCGTGCGCACCGAGGAGATCGTCGTCGTTGCGCCGAATGCGCCGCCGCCCGTGCGCTACGAGGTCGTGCCGACCGCGCGCGTGGGCTACGTGTGGGAGCGCGGGCACTGGCACTGGGACCATGGCCGCTACGTGTGGATCGGCGGCCACTGGGAAGCCGAGCGCGTCGGCATGCAATGGGTGCCGGGCCACTGGGACCAGCGCGGTCCGAACTGGTTCTGGACCCGTGGCCACTGGGCGTGACGGAGGCGCGCGATGAGAAGAACCGTCATCGCCGTCGCGCTCGTCGCGATCACGCTGGCCGGGTGCGTCGTCGTGCCGGCGCGGCCCGTCTACTACCGGCCCGCACCGGTCGTGATCTACTGAGCGTCGCGCGGGCCCGGCTGCGCGGGGCCACTCGCGCCGGGCGCGGCCGGTTCGGTGCCATCCGGAGCCGGCGCGTGCGCCGTGGGGGCGCCCGGCGTCGCAGCGACAGCCTCGTCGCCGTCTTCGTCGCGCAACGTGTCGAGCGGATCGGCGGGCGCGGCAGCGGCGTCCTGCGGCTCGGTCACGCCGGTCGCAGCCGCCGTGCTCGCCGCCGATGCCGCGGCGGGTGCGGCGGCCGCCGCGGGCGGCGCGAGATAACGCTGCGCGAGCGTTTCGTAGAGCGGCGGCGCGAAAAAGCGCGAGACCCGGCTCGACACCAGCGCGGTCGCCATCAGCGAAATCACGAGCGCATGGCCGTTGATCATTTCCATCACGATCACGAACGACGTGATCGGCGACTGCGTGACGGCCGCCAGATAGCCGACCATCGCGAGCGCGATCAGCATCGGCAGGCTCATGTTGTTGAACACGACGTGCAGCAGGTTGCCGAACCCGGCGCCGATCGACAGCGACGGCGCGAAGATCCCGCCCGGGATGCCCGGCAGGTACGACGCGACCATCGAGATCATCTTCAGGAACGGATAGAACACCGACAGGTGCTGGCTGCCGTCGAGCAGGCCGCGCGCCTCGGCGTAGCCGCTGCCGAAGGTCGTGCCGCCCGACACCAGGCCGACGACGGCGATCGCGAAGCCGCACAGCGCGGCGAACGTGATCGGCCGCTCGCGATACAGGCCCAGCAGCCGCGCGGGCAGCCAGCGCCCCGTGTTCAGCAGCAGCCAGCAGAACAAGCCGCCGGCGATGCCCGTGACGATCGCGGTGACCAGCACCGCGACCGCCAGCAGCTTCGGAAAGTGGAGGCCCGTGTCGATCGTGCCGAAGTACGTGTAGTTGCCGTTCAGGCCGAGCGCGACGACGCCGGCGAGGATGATCGCGGTGATCAGCACGCCGCTGGCGCGCGCGGAGAAGCTGCGCGTCAGCTCCTCGATCGCGAACACGATCCCGGCGAGCGGCGTATTGAACGCGGCCGACAGCCCGGCTGCCGCGCCGGCCAGCACGAGCTGACGTTCGATCTGCGCGTTCGAGCGCGGGTAGAAGCGCCGCAGGTTGAACATCAGCGCCGCGCCGACCTGCACGGTCGGCCCCTCGCGGCCGATCGTGAAGCCGCCCAGGATGCCCAGGAACGAAATCAGCACCTTGCCGAACAGGATGCGCAGCGTCAGCAGCCGGGCGCCGAACGCGCTCGGGCGCGCATGCAGCGTCGCGATCACCTGCGGGATGCCGCTGCCTTCGGCGCCACGGAAGAACCGGCGCGTGAGCCATACCGACGCGGCGGCGATCGCGGGCGTCAACAGCAGCGGCAACCATGCGGCGTGCTCGCGCATCGCGCGGAAGGACTCGTAGCCCCAGTCGATCAGCCGCGCGTAAAGTACGGCTGCCAGCCCGACGACGATCGCGCCGAGCCAGAAGACGCCGTACTGGCGCCAGATTCGCAGCGAGCGGCGGGTGAGGGCGGGAAACAGGGCGGGAAGCGCGGGGCGTGGCATCGGCGGGGCCATCAGGCAAAGGATCGATTATAGAAAGAACCGGGGCCGCGCAGTCGGGTGACAATGTTTTGCAAGGTTGTAGCATTTCGTTGCAAATGTAATCAGGAAGTAATGTCCGCGACGGGCATCCGTCGTTAGCATCCCCAAATGGCTGGCTCTTTCCCGCAAACGTGAAACGCATCCTCATCGTGAAAGTGACGTCGCTCGGCGACGTCGTCCAGACGCTCCCTGTCGTCGCGGACCTGCATCGTGCCTTTCCCGGTGTGGCGGTCGACTGGGCCGTGGACGAATCGTGTGCCGAGGTCGTGCGCTGGCATCCGGGCGTGAGCGCCGTGCTGTGCGCGCCGCTGCGTCGCTTCAAGAAGCTGCGGAACGTCGGCGACCTGAAGGCGATCTCGGCGTCGATCGGCGCGTTGCGCGCGCATCGCTACGATGCGGTCATCGATCTGCACGGGGTCTACAAGAGCGCGATCATCTCGGCGCTGGCACGCGCCGCGCGCCGTGTCGGCTACCAGACGCAGGATCTCGGCGAAGCGGGCGCGCGCTTCGCGTATTCGCATCGTTTCGGCCCGCGGCCGGATTGCGACGCGTGGCACGGGATGCGCGTGAGCGCCGGCGAGGCGCTCGGCTACCGGCCCGAAGGCATCGCGTCATACGGCATCGTTCCGCCGCAGGACGCGAACCTGCCGCCGGCCGTGACCGACGGCGGACCGTTCATGCTGCTGTTCCATGCGACGTCGAATCCCGACAAGAAATGGCCGGCCGACCATTGGGCCGCGCTGGCCACGCAGATGATGGCGAGCGGTGTGCGGGTGCTGTTGCCGTGGGGATCGAGCGCCGAGCGTGACGATGCGCAGGACATCGCCGCGCGCGCGCCGGGCGCGATCGTGTTACCGGCGATGACGGTGCGCGAACTTGGTGCGGCGCTCGGCCGGGCCGCGCTGGTGGTGGGGGTCGATACGGGGTTCGTCCATATGGCGCACGCGCTGCGGCGGCCGACCGTGATGATTTTCGTCGCGACGTCGCGCCACCATTGCGGGATCGGCGGTGCGCCGAACGCGCTGTCGATCGGCGAGCCCGGCGCGATGCCGTCCGTCGACGAGGCGCTGGATGCGATCGATGCGGTCGCCCCTGCCTATGGAGCGCAGCGCGCGCGACTGACCGCCTGAAAGCCGGGCCGCCGGCCGGTTCAGGCCAGCAGCGCCTCGACCGTGATGACGGCGGCGACAGCCGCCAGATTCGCCAGCAGCGCCTCGAACACGAGGCCGCGCCACGTCTTCGGCCGGAACCGCAGCGCCAGCAGCAGCGCGCCACCCAGCGCGAGTGCGAGGATCAGGACGAGATCGGCATTGCCGAGGCGGATGGTCATGGCGGCGGCTCCTTTCGGGGCGGGATCCCCGGGCGCGCAACGGCGCGCCCAGGATCGAGTATAGGCAGCGCCTGCCGCCGCGCAACCCGGGTCGCCCCGGAGGCTCAGACGAGCGATGCGTCGCGCGTTTCGCGCATCAGCAGCACGCCGATCAGGCTGATCGCCGCCGCGATCGACACGTAGCCGCCAACCCACGACAGCCCGCCGCGCGCCGCCAGCAGCTGCGCGATATATGGCGCGATCGACGCACCGAGGATCCCGCCGAGGTTGTATGCCACGCCCGCGCCCGTATAGCGGACGTTGGTCGGGAACAACTCCGGCAGCAGCGCGCCCATCGGTGCGAACGTCACGCCCATCAGGAACAGTTCGATCGTCAGGAACAGCGCGACGAGCGGCATCGAGCCGCTGCCGAGCAGCGGCTCCATCGCGAAACCCGACAGCAGCGCGGCGATCGCACCGGCGATCAGCACCGGCTTGCGGCCAAAGCGGTCCGACGCCCAGGCGGACAGCGGCGTCGCGAGCCCCATGAACACGACGGCAAGGCACAGCAGCCCGAGGAAGCTCTGACGCGGAATATGCAACGCCGTCACGCCGTACGACAGCGAGAACACCGTCGAGATATAGAACAGCGTATAGCAGACGACCATCGCGAGCGCGCCGAGCAGCGTCGGCTGCCAGTGTTGCGTGACGAGCGTCGCGACCGGCACGCGCACGCGTTCGTTGCGCTCGAGCGCGGCCTGGAACGCGGGCGTCTCGGTGATCTTCAGCCGCACGTACAGGCCGAGCGCGACGAGCACCGCGCTGACGAGGAACGGAATGCGCCAGCCCCAGCTGCGGAACTGCTCGTCGGACAGCGACAGCGCGAGCGCGAAGAACAGACCGTTCGACATCAGGAAGCCGACCGACGGCCCGAGTTGCGGGAACATCCCGAACCAGCCGCGCTTGCCCCGCGGCGCGTGCTCGGTCGCGAGCAGCGCCGCGCCGCCCCATTCGCCGCCGAGGCCGATGCCCTGGCCGAAGCGCAGCACGCACAGCAGCACCGGCGCGAGCGTGCCGATCGCGTCGTAGCCGGGCACGAAGCCGATCGCGGTGGTCGACACGCCCATCACGAGCAGCGACGCGACGAGCGTCGACTTGCGGCCGATGCGGTCGCCGAAGTGCCCGAACAGGAACGAGCCGATCGGGCGGGCAATGAACGCGATGCCGAACGTGACGAACGCGGACAGCGCCTGTGCGGTCGCGGAACCATGCGGGAAGAATACGGGGCCGATGACGAGCGCGGCGGCCGTTGCGTACACATAGAAATCGTAGAACTCGATCGCGGTGCCGATGAAGCTCGCGAACACGATGCGCCGGTGGCTGACGGCGCCGGCCGAACCGGTTGCGTGAGCAACGGTCGGGGGGGATGCGGACATGGATGTCTCCGTTTTGTCGTTGGGGCGGTCGGCCGGGGGTGCGGCCGGACAGGCGGGCGCCTGCCGGGTGCGGCCGAGCGGATGATGCGGGTGCTGCGGATGACGCGAGGGCGGCGTGGACGCGCGCCGTGACGCGGACGTCACCCGCCGGTCGACGATGGAGACGGGTAGGTCGCCGCCGCCCGGTGCCGGCGTGGTCGGCTCGCGTGCCGGGTGGAGCGCGCGAACGCGCGCGCGGCGTGATGGCCGCGCGGGTGCGGAAAATTATAGCCAGCGCCGCCGCAGGCCGGCAATCGCGCGGCGGCGGCGCGTCAGTCGATCGATTGCGCCTGCGCGGACGCCGTGCTTTGCAGCTGGAAGTGGCCGTCGTCGTTGAAGAGCCAGCCTTCCATCAGTTCGAGCCGGCCGTTGCCGTCGAGCAGCCGCGACGGCGGCGCCGGCAGCGGCGTCGAGCGGCGCAGCGATGCGAGGGCGAGCGCTTCGGCCTCGCTGTCGCCGTTGCTGCGATAGACGGACGCGTTGACGAGACGGCCACTGCCGTCGACGGTGAAGGACACGACGACGAGCGATCGGAGCATCGCCTGCGGCGTGCCGCGCAGCATGCCGGACGGATTGCGCTCGGCGACGCGGTGCGCGACTTCGACGCGATACTGGTCGAGGTTGCCGCTGCGGACGATCGACGGAATCGTCAGCACCGAGTGTAGCGACGAAGGGGGCGTGATCGTGCACGCGGCAAGCAGGGCGGCGACGGTCAGCGCGGCAACACGCAGCCGGGCGACGCGCGGACGGAGAGGGGGGGCGCATGAGGTGACGGCCGGAAGGGACTATAAAAAAATGATAGGCGTCCCGGCGCGAGACGATATGGGGAGAAACGCATAGCGCGCGAGGCCGGACACTGTGATCGCCGATGATGACGGCCGGGCGGCCGCATCGCGCATCGCGATGTAACGCGACGCGTGGCGGCTGCGTGCGTGGCGCAAGGTTGAAAGGCACGGCACGCCGCGATCGTCCGGCCGGGCATGACGGCCCGGCGGTGCGCACCGCGGCCAGCCGGCCGCGCGATCGCCCGCGAGGCCTTTCACCGGGTTCAGAAGCCGTGCGTGACGAGCGACAGTACCGACAGGTCGGGGTGCGTGCCGTCGATGATGCTCTTGCCGATGTGCACGGCTTCATGGACGGCCTCGTCGACGGTCGCGAAGCTTTCCTCGCCATCCGCGTGAAACGCCACGGCATGGCCGGGCAGCGCGGGGTTCGCGCCCGGATGGCACACGTAGCCGGTGTAGGTATGGCGCGTGTCGCTGCCGGGCGCGGCGGCCGGCACGACATGGATCTCGAAGCCTTCGTAATCGACGGGTTGCGTCGCGCTCGACAGTTCGGTCATGGCGATCTCCGTGTGCCGCGCGCAGGGGTGGCGCGTGCGGCATCGAGTACGCGGCGGCGGTCGTGTCGCCGTGTTGAACGAATTCTAGGTGATCGCGGGGCGGGCCGGGAGGCTTCCGGCGCGGCATTCGGGCACGTTCCGTCCCGATTGGAAGCGGCGCGTGCGAGGCGGCGTCATGGCTTGCAGCGCGCATCCTTGCGCTGCACGACGATGATCACCGGGTATTTCTGGCCGTGGTCGAGTTCCACGCGCGCGACGACGGTGAGCGTCGTCGGATCGGAATCGTCGTACACGCTGACCTGTTCGTTGCGCAGGTAGGTGACGCCGGTGCAATTGGACGTGCGTCCGTCGTCCGACACCTTGCACTGAAGATCGTTGTCCTTCAGGTAGTTGTACGGTGCCGGGCTCGCGAGGTATTCGCTCAGGCCGCGCGGCGAACCGCCGACGCCGCTGACGGTTGCGATCGCGCACGATGCCTGCGCGCCGCTGCCGGACGCGGTGTCGGCGGCCGCATGCGTGCTGACGGCGGCCAGCATGGCGACGAGCGACGAGACGATGAGGGGCTTCATGAAGTGGGTTTCCCGTTTCGCGAATCGGAGCGCGGGATTGTAACGGCATCCGGCGCGACGCGTCGGAACGTGAGGAGCACGCACGCACGGGCAAACCGCCAAACAAAAACCCCGTCATTCGATGAATGGACGGGGTTGGGCGAACTTCCTGGCGGAAGCGGTGAGATTCGAACTCACGGACAGTTTCCCGTCGCCGGTTTTCAAGACCGGTGCCTTAAACCGCTCGGCCACGCTTCCACACGAGGCGGCATTGTAACCGAAATGCCGCCGCGTTCATCCCGTCAATCGTCACGCAGGAACAATTCCTGCAGGTCGTTGAGAAAACGCTGGCCGAGCGGTGTCGGCGCGATCTGCGCGAAATCGCGCGCGATCAGCCCGCGTCGCTCCGCTTCCTGCAGCGCCGGCTCGATCGTGCTCATCGGCAGGCCCGTGCGCTCCGCGAAACTGTGCACGGGGAAGCCCTCGACGAGCCGCAGCGTGTTCAGCATGAACTCGAACGGCAGGTCGCGGGCGCCGACTTCGCGCTCTTCCTGCACGGCCGTGCCGGCCTTCGCCTGCTCGATGAAGGTCGCCGGATGCTTGTAGCGCGCCTGCCGCAGGATCCGGTTCGGGAACGACAGCTTCGTGTGCGCGCCCGCGCCGATCCCGAGGTAGTCGCCGAAGCGCCAGTAGTTCAGGTTGTGCTTGCACTGATGATTCGGCTTCGCATACGCGGACACCTCATAGCGTCCGTAGCCGGCCTCGGCCGTGCGTGCGTGGATCCACTCCTGCATGTCGGCCGACGCGTCGTCGTCGGGGACGACGGGCGGGAACTTCGCGAACAGCGTGTTCGGCTCGAGCGTCAGGTGATACAGCGACAGATGCGGCGGCGCGAACGACAGCGCGGTCTCGATGTCGGTGCGGCATTCGTCGAGCGTCTGGTTCGGCAGCGCGAACATCAGGTCGAGGTTGAAGTTGTCGAAGTTCTTCGCGGCGATCTCGACGGCCGCGCGCGCCTGCGCGGTATCGTGAATCCGGCCGAGCGCCTTCAGGTGCGTTTCGTTGAAGCTCTGGATGCCGACCGACAGGCGGTTCACGCCGCTCGCGCGGAACTGCGCGAACTTCGCGGCCTCGAACGTGCCCGGATTCGCCTCGAGCGTGATCTCGGCATCGGCGTCGAGCGGCAGCAGCGCGCGCACGTCGGACAGCATCCGGTCGAGGCCGGCCGCCGACAGCAGGCTCGGCGTGCCGCCGCCGATGAACACGGTATGCACCTGCCGCCCCCACACGAGCGGCAGCGCCTGCTCGAGATCGGCACGCAGCGCATCGAGGTACTCGGTTTCCGGGAATCGTTCGCCTTTCCATTCGTGCGAGTTGAAATCGCAATACGGGCACTTGCGCACGCACCACGGGAAATGCACGTACAGCGCGAGCGGCGGCAGCGACGTGAGCCGCACCTGGCCGGGCGACGTGAAGGTCGCGACGACGCGCGCGCCGGTTTGCGCGGCCTGGCTCATGCAACCCCCTGCGGCGAACGGGTAACGGGCATGCTCATGCTTCCTCCGCGAGCCGCGCCAGCAGCGCCTTCAGCGCCAGCGCGCGATGGCTGTGCGTGTTCTTCACGGCCGGATCGAGTTCCGCGGCCGTCGCGCCGAGCGCCGGCAGGTAGAAATACGGGTCGTAGCCGAATCCGTGCTCGCCGCGCGGCGTATCGACGATCTCGCCGGCCCAGCGCCCTTCGGCGAACAGCGGCTCGGGATCGTCCGCGTGGCGCACGAGCGCGAGCACGCAGCAATAGTATGCGCGCCGGTCGTCGACCCCGCGCAGCTGCTCGACGAGATACGCGTTGTTCGCCGCGTCGCCCTTGTCGCGGCCCGCACGCTGCGCGTAACGTGCCGAATAGACGCCCGGCGCACCGCGCAGCACGCGCACGCACAGGCCCGAATCGTCGGCGATCGCCGGCAGCCCGGTGAGCCGCGACGCGTGACGCGCCTTCGTCAGCGCATTCTCGATGAACGTGCCGAACGGCTCTTCCGCTTCGGGCACGGCGAGATCGCCCTGCGGGACGATCTCGATGCCGACCGTCGCGAACAGCGCGGTGAATTCGCGCAGCTTGCCCGGGTTGTTCGACGCGAGGACGATGCGCGACAGCGGCGCGAGGGTGCGATCGTCAGGCATGGCCGGCGCCCAGGACATCCTTCTGCAGCTGCACGAGCTCGGCGATGCCGCCCTGCGCGAGGTCGAGCAGCGCATTCATCTCGGCGCGCGAGAACGGCATGCCCTCGGCCGTGCCCTGGACTTCGACGAAGCCGCCGGCGCCCGTCATCACGACGTTCATGTCGGTGTCGCACTGCGAATCTTCCGCGTAGTCCAGGTCGAGCACCGGCGCGCCTTCGTATACGCCGACCGAGATCGCGGCGACGTGGTCGGTGATCGGCGAGCGCGCGAGCTTGCCGGCCGCGATCAGCGTCGACACGGCATCGTGCGCGGCGACGAAGGCGCCGGTGATGCTCGCGGTGCGCGTGCCGCCGTCGGCCTGGATCACGTCGCAGTCGATGTGGATCGTGCGCGGGCCGAGCGCCTCGAGATCGAACACCGCGCGCAGCGCGCGGCCGATCAGGCGCTGAATTTCCTGCGTGCGGCCGGTCTGCTTGCCGCGCGCGGCTTCACGGTCGCTGCGCGTGTGCGTCGCGCGCGGCAGCATCCCGTATTCGGCGGTCAGCCAGCCTTGCCCGCGCTCGCGCAGGAACTCGGGCACGCGTTCGGAGACGCTCGCGGTGCAGAGCACCTTGGTGTCGCCGAATTCGACCAGCACCGAGCCTTCGGCGTGTTTCGTGTAGTGGCGCGTGAGGGCGACCTTGCGCAGTGCGTCGGCGCGGCGGCCGCTCGGGCGGGAAACGGAAGACGTCATGGGGAAATCGCGGAAGGAGAGGAAACCCCGATTTTAGCGCCGAACGGCGGGCTTGCCCGGCGGGGTGGTCCGCAAAAATGGGATAATGCGCGCTTCCCGCCCCGCGTTTTCCGATGCGCCGGGCGCTTCGACACATCCCCGCCCGCGAGGGCACCCAGACGGCGAGACGAACCATGATCTACAGCATGACGGGCTACGCGAGCGCGACGCGCGAACTCGCGACGGCCACCGGCAACGGCGGCACCAGCGTGTCGGTCGAACTGCGCACCGTGAACTCGCGCTTCCTCGACCTCAATTTCCGGATGCCGGACGACGTGCGCGCGTGCGAGCCCGCGCTGCGCGAAATGCTGATGAACAAGCTGTCGCGCGGCAAGGTCGACGTGCGCATCAACCTGCAGCGCGGCGAACAGAGCATCGGCGCGGGCGCGCTGAACCAGTCGGCGCTCGGCCAGCTTGCCGATCTCGAGCGTGCGGTGCTCGATTCGTTCCCGGGCGTCGGCCGCCTGCGCGCGGGCGAGATCCTGCGCTGGCCGGGCGTGCTCGCCGAAAGCGGCGTGTCGGCGGAAGCGATTCGCGACGCGGTGCTCGCGTGCGGCAAGGAAGCGATCGGCGAGCTCGTCGTCGTGCGTTCGCGCGAAGGCGCGCAACTGGCGACGATGCTGCTGTCGAACGTCACCGAGATGGAAGCGATCGTCGCGCGCATCACGCCGCTCGTGCCGGAGCTGATCGCCAAGCATCAGCAGAAGATCGTCGAGCGCCTGCAGGAAGCGCTCGGCCTCGCGGCGCCCGAAGGCGGCGCGACGATCGTCACGCGCGAGGAAGCCGCGGAACGCATCCGTCAGGAAGTGACGATGTACGGGATCCGGATCGACATCGCGGAAGAGCTGTCGCGGCTTACCGCGCACCTGAACGAAACGCGTCATGTGATCGAGAAGGGCGGCCGTGTCGGCAAGCGCCTCGACTTCATGATGCAGGAACTGAATCGCGAAGCGAACACGCTCGGCTCGAAGGCGGCGGCGAAGGAACTGGCCGACGCGTCGATGGCGCTCAAGCTGTTGATCGAGCAGATGCGCGAGCAAGTGCAAAACCTGGAGTAACGCAACATGATCCACCCCACTCACGACACGCATACGCTTCACGCGGGTGTCTACCCCGGCAACCTGTTCATGGTCATTGCGCCGTCGGGCGCCGGCAAGTCGACGCTCGTGAATGCGCTGCTGTCGAAGGACCGCGACATCTGCCTGTCGATCTCGTACACGACGCGCAAGCCGCGCCCGAACGAACAGGACGGCCAGCATTACCACTTCACGACCGTCGAGGATTTCCGCGCGCGTCACGCGGCGCATGAATTCCTCGAGAGCGCGGAAGTGCACGGCAACTATTACGGCACGTCGCGCGTCTGGATCGAAGAGCAGATGAAGAGCGGCCACGACGTGCTGCTCGAGATCGACTGGCAGGGCGCGTTGCAGGTGAAGAAGCAGTTCCGCAACGCGGTCGGCATCTTCATCCTGCCGCCGTCGCTCGATGCGCTCGAGGAGCGGCTGAAGAAGCGCGGCCAGGACGAACCGAACGTGATCACGCGGCGCCTGCTGGCTGCCGGCAGCGAGATCGCGCACGCGTCGGAAGCGGAATACGTGGTGATCAACGAGAATTTCGAGCGTGCGCTCGCGGAGCTCGAATGCATCGTCGCCGCGACGCGCCTGCGCTTTGCTTCGCAGTACGCGCGACACACGGAGCTGTTCATCGAGCTCGGCATCCATCTGCCCCACGCGGAATGACGCGGGGGACGAGGGACATAAGGTAGAATAAGGACTATATTCAGAAGGAATTACCAACATGGCTCGCATTACCGTCGAAGACTGCCTGAAGCAAATCCCGAACCGCTTCGAACTGGCGCTCGCCGCCACCTACCGCGCGCGGCAGCTCGCGCAAGGCCATACGCCGAAGATCGAAAGCCGCGACAAGCCGACCGTCGTCGCGCTGCGCGAAATCGCTGCCGGCCAGGTCGGCGTCGAGATGCTGAAGAAGGTGCCGGTGTAACGCGCATCCGGCCCGTTCCAGCCATGTAATCCACGCGCGCAACGACTCGACCTGGAGGCGAATATGAGCACCACCCCATCGTCCGCCTCCGCGGATTCGACCACCGAAGCCACGGCCCAGTCGCCTGCGCGCCAGTACATCGACGCGGTCCTCGAACAGTCCTTCCGGCATCTGTTCGGGCCGACCGCCACTCCGGAGCAGCCGCGCAAGCACGGTGTCGTTTCGATCGCGAAACTGACCACCGTGCTGGCCGAGTATCTCGCCCCGGACGAAATCAAAGAGGTCAAGGCGGCGTTCCACTTCAGCGACGAAGCCCACCTCGGTCAATATCGCCAGAGCGGCGAGCCCTACATCACCCATCCCGTCGCCGTCGCGGAAATCTGCGCCGGCTGGAAGCTCGACGCGCAGGCCGTGATGGCCGCGCTGCTGCACGACGTGATGGAAGACCAGGGCGTGACCAAGAACGAGCTGGCCGAGCGGTTCGGTCCGAAGGTCGCCGAGCTGGTCGACGGCCTGTCGAAGCTCGACAAGATGGAATTCCGCAGCCGCGAGGAAGCGCAGGCGGAAAACTTCCGCAAGATGCTGCTCGCGATGGCGCGCGACGTGCGCGTCATTCTCGTCAAGCTCGCCGATCGCCTGCACAACATGCGCACGCTCGGCGCGGTGCCGATGGAAAAGCGCCGCCGCGTCGCGCGCGAAACGCTCGACATCTACGCGCCGATTGCCCATCGGCTCGGGTTGAACAACACGTATCGCGAGCTGCAGGACATGAGCTTCGCGAACTTCAACCCGCATCGCTACGCGACGCTCGAGAAAGCCGTGAAGGCCGCGCGCGGCAACCGCCGCGAAGTGATCAGCAAGATCCTCGAGGCCGCGCAGCGCGCGATGGCCGACGCGAAGATCGACGCCGAGATCACCGGCCGCGAGAAAACCATCTACAGCGTCTACCGCAAGATGCGCGACAAGCAGCTGTCGTTCTCGCAGGTGCTCGACGTGTACGGTTTCCGCGTGGTCGTCGACAGTCCGCTCGACTGCTACACGTGCATCGGCGCATTGCATGCGCTGTACAAGCCCGTGCCCGGCAAGTTCAAGGACTACATCGCGATCCCGAAGATCAACGGCTATCAGTCGCTGCACACGACGCTCGTCGGCCCGTTCGGCGCGCCGATCGAGTTCCAGGTGCGCACGCGCAAGATGCACGAGATCGCCGAGGCCGGGGTCGCCGCGCACTGGCTGTACAAGAACGGCAGCGCCGATCTCAGCGACGTGCAGAAGCGCGCGCACCAGTGGCTGAAGTCGCTGCTCGACATCCAGAGCGAAGCCGGCGATTCGAGCGAATTCCTCGAGCACGTGAAGATCGACCTGTTCCCCGACGCGGTCTACGTGTTCACCCCGAAGTCGAAGATCATGGCGCTGCCGCGCGGCGCGACGGCACTCGATTTCGCGTATTCGATCCACAGCGATCTCGGCAACCAGTGCGTGGCCGTGAAGATCAACAACGAGCTGCTGCCGCTGCGCACCGAGCTGAAGAGCGGCGACATCGTCGAGGTGATCACCGCGCCGTATTCGAAGCCGAATCCCGCGTGGCTCGGTTTCGTGCGTACCGGCAAGGCGCGTTCGGCGATCCGCCACTACCTGAAGACGATGCGCCTGAACGAGTCCGTCCAGCTGGGCGAGCGGCTCGTCGACCAGAGCCTGAAGGGTTATGGTCTTGCACTGGCCGACGTCGCGCCGGAAGTGTGGGAGAAGCTCGTGCAGTGGACGGGCAACAAGAGCCGTCAGGAAATTTTCGCGGACATCGGCCTGGGCCGCCGCGTCGCCGCGGTGATGGCCAAGCGCATCGAGGTGCTGATGAGCGGCCGCGACGCGGACGACGATCTGCCGAAGTCCGAGCGGCATGCCGCGCACCATGCGCCGCCGGTCGTGATCACCGGCACCGAGGGGATGTCCGTGCAGTTGTCGGCCTGCTGCCGGCCGATTCCGGGCGACGCGATCATGGGTTACATCGGCATCGGCCTGGGGATGGCGATTCATACGACCGATTGCCGTGTCGCGCAGCGTATCCATCGCCGCGATCCGGGCCGCTGGATCGATGTCGAATGGGCGCCGCAGCCGGGCCGCCTGTTCGATGTCGCGGTGAAGGCGCTCGTGAAGAACACGAAGGGCATCTTCGCGCGTGTTGCGGCGGACATCACGTCGGCCGACGCGAACATCGTGCATATCGCGATGGACGAGGATCTGACGCACGAATCGACGGTGCTGCGCTTCGTGATCCAGGTCAGCGACCGTGTGCACCTCGCGAACGTGATGCGGCGCGTGCGCACCAATCCGGACGTGATGCGGATCATGCGCGAGCGTTCGACCGACGACGGAGCGCATGCGCGCCACGACGGCGGCATGCGCATCGAGCGCGAGCGGCAGGATTACTGACGCGCTCGGTGTGCGGGCGATCGATCGACGGACGGCGGCCAATGGCCGCCGTTTTCATGCCGGCAGCGGTATGAACCTGCGGCAACGCGCGCGAGGGAAGAGGGGCGGCGGAAAAGAAAAAAGGGCTTTCCCGAAGGAAAGCCCTTTTAAGGTGGCGCGGCTGGCAGGATTCGAACCCACGACCCCTTGGTTCGTAGCCAAGTACTCTATCCAACTGAGCTACAGCCGCACGCAAAACGGTACTGCTTCAACTGTCGGAACCTTCTGCGATGGGAAGGCCCCCAAAAAAGTGGCGCGGCTGGCAGGATTCGAACCCACGACCCCTTGGTTCGTAGCCAAGTACTCTATCCAACTGAGCTACAGCCGCACGCAAAACAAAACTTCTACTGCTTCGAACTGAAAGGGCCTTCGGTTGGGAAGGCCCTCGAAAAAGTGGCGCGGCTGGCAGGATTCGAACCCACGACCCCTTGGTTCGTAGCCAAGTACTCTATCCAACTGAGCTACAGCCGCACGCAGAAGCGAAATTATAGCAGGGTTGTATAAAAAGGGAAGCCTTATTCGCGAATTAGGCGGCATGGCCTTCGCGGCGGCCCTTCGTGTACCCTTGGAGCATCAGTCATCCACGTTGAACCCGCATCATGAACAAGGCGTTTGTCAAAGAGTCGGACGGTGACGACGACGATCTCGACCAGGCTCAACCCGCGATTCCGGCGGGGGCGAAGAACTACATCACGCCGGCCGGCCACAAGCGGCTGAGGGACGAGCTGCTGAACCTGATCGACGTCGAGCGCCCCGAGGTCGTGCGGCTCGTGTCGTGGGCCGCGTCGAACGGCGACCGGTCGGAGAACGGCGACTACATCTACGGCAAGCGGCGGCTGCGCGAGATCGATCGCCGCATTCGCTTCCTGACGAAGCGGCTCGACCTCGCCGAAGTCGTCGACGCGAGCCGGCAGGAGAATGTCGACCAGGTGTTCTTCGGCGCAACGGTCGATTACGAGACGCCGGATGGCGTGGATCACACGATCACGATCGTCGGGATCGACGAGGTCGATCTCGACCATGGCTGCGTCAGCTGGATCTCGCCGGTCGCACGTGCGCTGATCAAGGCGAAGATCGGCGATACCGTCACGCTGATGACGCCGGCCGGCCCGCAGCCGATCGACATACTCGACGTCCGCTATCCGGCGCAGGGCACCGCCTGAGCCACGGCCCGCGCGCACGGCGCGGCAACGAAAAAGCGCCCCGGCGGGGCGCTTCGTCATCCGGCTTGCGGGCGGGTTTCGCTCAGAAGCGGTGGCGCATGCCGGCCGTGACCGCGATCTGCTTGTTGGTCGAGGAGGCGGCGCCGAGCCCGTTGATGTTGGCACCGAGGTCGAGGCCGTCGTTGTTGACCTTCTGGAACTCACCCTGCAGATAGACGTCGGTGCGCTTCGACAGCGCATAGTCGGCCTGCAGGTTGAACTGGTGCCAGGTCGGCTTGTCGCCGGCCAGGCGCCCCTGCGTGTACGTGTACGAGCCGGCGAGCGACAGGGCCGGCGTCAACGCGTAACGGCCGTTGACTTCATAGTTGCTGAAGCGCGCGGTGCCGCCGAGGCCCGTGATGCCGCCGGACACGCCGGATTGCCCCGCGCTGATCGCGCGAATGCCGGTCAGACGCGTCTGCGTGAACACGAAGCCGACCGTGGCGGGGCCGAAGCCGTAATTCAGGCCGGCCCCCCAGGTGCGCTGCACGCGCGACGCGAAGGTCCAGTCGCCGGTCACCGCGCCCGGATCGGATGCGGCCTGCGCGAGCGCGTTCACGTCGCTGTTCAGCTGCAAGTAGGCCGCGGCGAAGTTGAACCCCAGGTAGCTGTACGACACGCCGCCGCTATAGGCGCGGTTGTTCGCGAACGCCGTCGAGTTCGAGAACCCGTACAACGCGCCGAACTTGAGGCCGCCGTAGTTCGCGCTCTGGTACTTGACCGAATTGTTGATCCGGAACGAATTGTTCAGGTTGTCGTTGTCGAACGGGTGCGCGAACTGCGTGCCGCCATATTGCGTGCCGGTCAGCGACAGCGGCCCGAGGTAGTCGACGACGCTGTCGTATTGCCGGCCCAGTGTCAGCGAACCGTAGCTGTCGTGCGCGAGGCCGACGAACGCTTGCCGACCGAACTCGCGGCCGTTCTGCTTCAGCGCGCCGTTGTTGATGCCGAAACCGTTTTCCAGTGTGAAGATCGCTTTCAGGCCGCCGCCGAGATCCTCGGTGCCGCGCAAGCCCCACCGGCTGCCGTTGACCGAGCCGCTCGTTTCCTGCCAGGCGCTGTGACCGCCCTGATTGTTCGTGTAGGTGATGCCGGCGTCGATCAGGCCGTATAGCGTCACGCTGCTTTGTGCGTGTGCGGCGGTAACGAATACACCCGACAACGCGGTGACGATCAGGGTTTTTTTCATGGATCTGTCTCCAAACAGGATGATGTCGATCGAACCTGCTGCCGGACCGGGCTGATGTGCGTGACGCTGTGACCGGCAGAGCGGCGGTGCGCTTGTCAGAAAGCCATCTGCAGTGTGCGGAGTGCGTGAAGCGGAGGAGGGTGACGCTTTAAGCAATAATGTATTTTGGAATCCGCAAAGATCGTGGGATGCGCGTAAACGGTTGCACATCAAGGGTTTGCGGCGGTGCAGCGAAGAAAAATGGCGTTCAGGACTCCGTAACGGGCGTTGCGCGATCGCGACACCTGGTCAGCGGCCGGCGAGGGAGGCCGTAGCGCGATTATTGACACATCGGCAATAGAGGTTTGTGTGGAGCATGGCTAATGAAAGGTTGTTCTCTTGCTATACTGCGATCTCTGCTTTCCGAAGCAGACTTTTTCGTTGACGGAAAAGATCTCCAAACCTTTGTCGGCGCGACTTCCCAGTCGCGCTTTTTTTTTGCCCCGCCGGTCCGTGCGCTACTGCGCGTACGAGCGCCGCTTGCGCTTGGGCGCAGGCGCGGCTTCCTCGGCATCGGTCGGCGGCGGTGTATAGGTCCAGTCTTCCATCACGTAGTGACGGGCATCCAGTGGCGAGGCGAGCAGGTTCTGCCAGTGGTCGCCGTGCCAGGTCGTATCGAATTCGGTGTCGCACGGCGCTTCGCGCGCGGACTCGGCCAGGGCGCGGGACTTGCGGCGTACGCGTCCGAGCCGGCTCGCGAAGCGCTTGATTCCGTCCAGCCACATGACCCTCTCCTTCCTGTCGGCGTGGTGTCAGCATCTCAACGTCCCCGGATTTTCGCAACCCGGAAAAAACCCGAGGGATTTACCGAGCTGATTTGTCCCCGGTAGGAATTTCATCGTCGGGATTACCGCCGATCCGTTCCCGGTAATATTGACAGGTTTTTGATGCGAATCAATTAATCAAAGGCGGTGGTGTACCGATTCCAGTGGTATTAGCGCTTTTTCGATAAAACTAACGTCAAAAATCTTCTTGACGCACCCGGATTGTCCAATTTATAAAGTCAGCACTCCGTCCTCGGGCGGCGTGCTGGTGCGGGTGCTGGCGCAATGTTTCGGGATTTCGGGAAACGGCTATAAAAATAGCTTTTTTGATCTAATCGAGTGGGGAACGAAGACATGGATACCGGTATCGTGAAATGGTTTAACGATGCTAAAGGTTTTGGTTTTATTACGTCGGACAATGGTGGTGAAGATTTGTTTGCGCACTTTTCCGAAATCCGGATGGACGGCTTCAAGACGCTGAAGGAAAACCAGCGTGTTTCGTTCGACGTCAAAGTCGGGCCGAAAGGCAAGCAGGCAGCGAATATCCAGGCGGTCTGACGCGCCACGCATTGCCGATCACGTCCGGCCCCCGCATCGCGGGGGCTTTTTGTTTTCCGGGGACGAATCGCTTCGGTCCGCGCTGGCCGTGGCCATGCTTGCCGGTGCATACTCACGGAAGCATCGTTTTCCTGTCTTTTCATGTCTGATTCTCGTCCGTCCGATCCCGCCAGCGAACAACCGCTCGTCTTCGTCGACCTCGAAACCACCGGCGGCTCGCCCGCCGAGCACCGCATCACCGAAATCGGCGTGGTCGAAATCGGTCCGCTTGGCGTGTCGACGTGGACGAGCCTCGTCAATCCCGAGCAGGCGATTCCGCCGTTCATCCAGCAACTGACGGGCATTTCGGATGCGATGGTGCGCGACGCGCCGTCGTTCGCGTCGCTCGCGCCGGCGCTGTTCGAGCGGCTCGACGGCAAGCTGTTCGTCGCGCACAACGCGAGTTTCGATCGCGGTTTCCTGCGCGCCGAATTCGAGCGCGCCGGCTTGGCGTTCAATCCCGATGTGCTGTGTACGGTCCGGCTGTCGCGCGCGCTGTTCCCGCGCGAATCGCGGCACGGGCTCGACGCGTTGATCGAGCGGCACGGTCTCGTTCCGGCTGCGCGCCACCGCGCGCTGGCGGATGCCGATCTGCTGTGGCAGTTCTGGCGCCAGTTGCACGACATCGTGCCGCTCGAGCGGTTGCGCGACCAGATCGCGCGCACGACGCGCCACTTCCGCCTGGGCGGCGATCTGACCGAGGCGTGGCTCGACACCGCGCCTGCCGGCTGCGGCGCCTATGCGTTGTTCGGGGAGGGCGACGCGCCGCTGTATGTGGGCCGAAGCGTGAGGGTGCGGCAGCGGCTGCGCGCGCTGCTGACCGGCGAGCGCCGTTCGTCGAAGGAGATGCGGCTGGCCCAGCAGGTGCGGCGCGTCGAATGGCGCGAGACCGGCAACGAACTGGGCGCGATGCTGGCGGAAGCGCAATGGATCGCCCAACTGCGGCCGTCGTACAACCGGCGCCCCGCGGCCGATGGCGTGCGTGGCGGCAATGCGCACTGGCCGTTCGACGGCGCCGTTGCGTTCGAGGCGAACGGCGAGCGCCGCCTGTTGCATGTGATCGACGGCTGGCGCTACCTCGGCACGGCCGAATCGCTCGATGCGGCCGCGCGGCTCGCCGCCGAGGCGGCGGACGGCACGTTCGAACCCTTTACCCATCGCCTGCTGCAGACGCATCTCGCGCGCGGGCTGCAACTGATTCCGCTCGCCGCGCTCACGCCGGCAGGTTGAGGGGGGGCGCGCGGCGCCGGCCGCGTCAGCCGATCGCGCTGGCGCCGCCGGCCGAGCAGACGTGCGACAGCGCGGTGTCGAGTGCCTGTGTCTGCTTCGAATCGTAGCGCGTCAGCGTTTTCCAGTTCGTGATGCTGCGCGCGAGGCGTGCCTGGCAATCGGGCGCATTGCGCAGCGGCGCGACCTGCGCGAGGCCCGCGAGCATTTTCTGCGTCAGCTGGTCGAGCGCCGGGCGCGTGCTGGTCGCGAGGTCGGGCGGTGTGCCCTCGGGCGGCCGCGTCGTGCGCCAGGTCGCGAACAGTGCGTTCTGCACGTCCTTGCTCGCGGTGATCTGGTCCTCGAAGAACGTCCGTGCGAATGCCGGATCGACGCCGGCTTGCGTCGCGCGCTTTTCGACCGACGCAAGCAGGGCTGCTTCGCGCGGCGGGTCCTCGATCGCCTTCTGATTCGCCCACTTCCACCGCGCGACCGGTTCGGCGAGCGCGAGGCGTTGCGACGCGAGTGCGACGAGGTTGGTGAGCGCGGTGTCGTCGCCGTCGGCGCGGGCAATGTGAGGCGACGAAAAGAGGGCGACACCGAGCGCGGCGACAGCGACGCTGGCACGAATGGCTTGCTTCATCGGAATGATCGGAGGAGCCGGGCGGACCGGAGGTGGAAAACCAGAAGGATAGACGAAGACAGTCGCGCGGCGTAGCGACGCGACAGAAGAATCAGCAGGCGAGCTGATCCGGCACCGTCAGGCTGTTGCGGCCCGGGTGCGAGGCGAATGGCGCGCGATGCGCAGTGATGAACCGCACGATAGCGATGATCGACACGTGGCGGTTACAGAACCGGACAGGCGTTCACTTCGGCGAGTACAGCTTGTGCTGCTCGTCGAAGAATGCCCGCACGTGCTCGGGCAATTCGGCGAGGAATTCCACGCCGACGGGTTCCGGATCCGGGCTCATCACTTGCTCGGGCGGTGGCATGCGAGTGGGTCTTTCGTCCATGGTCATTTCTCCAGCAGGTTCGATGATTATCAACCTCGTGCTTGGATTTATGCCAGTGGCGAATCGTTAGATTTTGTCTCTGTTGTATTAACGGCACATGCGCTGCGGCGCGAGGTGTGATGGCCGCTATTGCCTCCTGCGCATTCAGCAACAATCGGGTCGCTTGTTATACTTGCGCGCACTTTTTCCTGGACCGCGATGAGACGAACGACGCGATGGATCGGCCTCGTATGGCTGGCGCTGGTACTGAACGTACTGTCGCCCGTCGTCGGCTACGCGCGTCTTGCGTCGAGCGGGTCGGGCGCGCTCACGCTCGAGTTGTGCAGTGCAGCGGGCGCGCGCCAGGTCGTGCTCGCCCAAGCGGGCGACGACCGCGACACGTCGTCGTTCGACCATGCCGGCGTGCCGCACTGCGTGTACTGCCCGGGCTTCGCGGCGAACCTCGCGCTCGGCACGCGCCTGCCCGACATGCCGGGCTTCGTGCGGACGTTCGCGTATCGCGTGGCCGCGCCGGCCGTTCCCGATTTTCCCCGCAAGCGCATTCGTCTCGCGCAGCCGCGGGCCCCGCCTGAAAACGTCCCGATCTGATTGATGTCGTGCGCGCCCCGGCGGCGCGCGTGCCGTCCGCGGCCCGGTCCGCGCGCCGCGTCGTGCGTGCGCGGCGCGCGCGCGTGCCCGGCGGTGTCCGATCACGTTTTCAGGAATTCACTTCATGTCGTTTACCCACGTCGCGCGGTTGCCGCGCGGCCGGCTCGCGCTCGCATGCGCGGCCGCTTTTGCGTGGCCCGCCGCGCACGCCGCATCGGCGGTCGATGCGCCCGCCGATGCGGTCCCCGGCGGTGTCGAGCGCCCGGCCAGCGCCGCCGTGCCGCCGGCACCGTCCGGCGGCACGCTGACCGCCGTCAGCGTGACCGCCCAGCGGCAGCCGGTCGATCCGGATACGCCGGCCGTCGTCACGTCGATCACGCGCGAGCAGATCGAGTCGCATACCAACGTCACCACCGAGGACGCGCTGAAGTACGCGCCGAACCTGATGGTCCGCAAGCGCTATATCGGCGACCGCAACAGCGTGTTCGCGGGCCGCGACTTCAACGAGCTGCAGAGCGCGCGCGGGCTCGTGTACGCGGACGGTGTGCTGCTGTCGAACCTGCTCGGGTCGAGTTATGCGTACCCGCCGCGCTGGTCGCTGATTCCGCCTGACGACATCGCGCGCGTCGACGTGCTCTACGGCCCCTTTTCCGCGCTGTATCCCGGCAACGCGATCGGCTCGACGGTGCTGCTCACGACGCGACGGCCGGACGAGCTCGAGGCGTCGCTGTCGACGCAATTCTTCACGCAGCGCTATCACGACGGCTACGGATTCGCGAACAGCTTCGGCGGCAATCATCAGACCGCGCGGATCGCCGACCGCGTCGGCCGGTTCTGGTTCGCGCTGTCGCTCGACCGGCTCGAGAACAACGGTCAGCCGATGCAGTATGCGAGTCCCAATTCGGCCTACACCCCGAAGCTGGGCACCGCCGTACCCGTCACGGGTGCCGCGACCGACATCGGGCCGAACGGCAAGCCGCGGACGATCGTCGGCGCGCAGACGATCGAGCGGACCGAGCAGCTCAACGAGACGGTCCGGATGGGCTACGCGTTCACCGACCGCGTCGATGCGACGCTCACGCTCGGGCATTGGGAGAACCATTACCGGCAGCACGGCGAAACCTTCCTGCGCGACGCGGCCGGCAACCCGGTCTACGGCGGCAACGTGTCGATCGGCGGGCGGAACATGACCGTCGCGCCGAACGCGTTCGCGCCGCAACGCGGCGACCAGGAGAACTGGCTGTACGCGCTGGGCCTGAACGGCCGGCTCGATTCGGGTTGGCGGCTGTCGGGCGTCGTGTCCGCGTACGACGTGTCGCGCGACGTGCTGCGCGCGGCCTCGACCGTGCAGGGCGGGGCGGGCACGCTGTTCCAGGGCGACGGCACCGGCTGGCGCACGCTCGACCTGAAGGCCGAGGCGCCGGCAGTGAAGGGCCACACGTTCACGTTCGGTTACCACTACGACAACTACTTCCTGCGCAACGTCACGTACAACACGGCCGACTGGCTCGCCGGGCCGACCACGTCGCTCGCGAGCGTCTATCGCGGCGACACGCGCACGCAGGCGCTGTTCGGGCAGGATGCGTGGCGCTTCGCGCCGGGCTGGCTCGCGACGCTCGGGTTGCGCTACGAGCGCTGGGATGCTTACGGCGGCGCGCTCGGCAACGCGGGCGGCACGCTCGGTTATGCGGATCGCAGCGCGAACGCGCTGTCGCCGAAGGTTGCGCTGCAATGGGACGCGACGGACGTGTGGCGCTTCCGGCTGTCGTTCGCGACCGGCACGCGGTTCCCGACCGTCGGCGAGCTGTTCCAGGGCACGATCTCGAACAATGCGATCGTCAACAACAACCCGAACCTGCGGCCGGAAAAGGCGATCGACTGGGACTTCACGGCCGAGCGCGACGTCGGTGTCGGCGTCGTGCGTGCGAGCGTGTTCCAGAGCGACCTGCGCGATTCGATCTACAGCCAGACGACCGTGTCGGGCGCGACGACCGTCACCAACGTCTCGAACGTCGACCGCGTGCGCGTACGCGGTGTCGAGCTCGCGTTCAGCGGCGAGAACGTCGGGCTGAGGGGGCTCGCGATCGACGCGAACGTATCGGCCAGCAATGCGCAGATCCTCGCCGATGCCGCGAATCCTGCCTACGTCGGCTCGCGCTTCCCGCGCATTCCGCGCATGCGCGCGAACCTGCTGGCGTCCTATCGCTTCGACGAGCACTGGCTCGCGAGCGTCGGCGTGCGCTACTCGGGCCGCCAGTTCAACACGCTCGACAACAGCGATGTGAATCCGGACGTGTACGGCGGCACGAGCTCGTTTACGGTCGTCGACCTGAAGGCGCGCTATCGCCTCGATCGTCACTGGACCGCATCGCTCGGCATCGACAACCTGACGGATCGCCGCTACTACGTGTTCCATCCGTATCCGGGCCGTACCTTCTACGGAGAACTGAAATGGTCGCTGTGAAGTCGTTCGCGGCGTTGTCTCCGGCGGGTGCGACGTGTTCCATTCGCGCATCGGGTCGCATGACAGCGCCTTCATCCGGACGGGTAGCTCGCGATGGTCGTGATGGATGCGTACGACGACAACGGTGCGGCGCTCGCGTAAGCGCTCGCGCGGCATGCACACGCGGAACCGGTGCCCGAGCGTTTGCGCGCGGCACTGGATGCGGGATGGCGGGGGACATGCCGCGCACCGTGTGGATCGGGCGCGATCGTGCACGCGAAGCGCGCAGCGGGGTGTTGACGACCGACGTGCTCGACGGCGAGTTGCAGCACGCGAAGCGGTGATCGAACGGGCGGCGCGCGGCAAACGGGCCGCGCGCCGGCCTGATGCGAAAACGCGCCCGAAGGCGCGTGGAGAGAAGCGTCAGGCCGCTCGTTTGAATAGCCGGATCACGAACAGCAGGATCACCGCACCGACGACCGCGACGATCACCGAGCCGATGAAGCCGCTGCCGACGCTGATGCCGAGTACTCCGGCGAGCCAGCCGCCGATCACCGCGCCGACGATCCCGACGATGATGTCGACGATCAGTCCGAAGCCGCCGCCTTTCACGAGCAGCCCGGCAAGCCAGCCGGCGATCGCGCCGATGATGAGCCACATAATCAAGCCATGAGTCATGGTGGTCCTCTCCTTGGGTTGAGTCGAAATGACCGGGCAACGGCTGTCGTGTGCCGCAAGCTGGATGAAAGCGGCATGCGACCCGCCGCGCCGCCCACGCAATGTAACGCGATAGACGGGTCAGGATCGTTAAGTAATGTTATGCACCCTTAAGCGGATTTTCCAGGGGAATTCGTCTGGCTGCGACGCGTCATGAAATGAATATGTAAGAAATGGGTGGGGACGGACCTGGCCGGTCAGACGTCCCGCTGTCCGCGTGCCGCCACCGGAACGTTTGCATCGGGCAGCCCTTCGCCAGCATCGGCGATCAGTCGTGCGACGATCGCGGGATCGGCTATCGTCTCAATCGACAGGAGTGCGAAGCGGGCGAGAAAAAGCGGTGCGTCGGTTTCACCGATCCGCGTCATCGTGCGGCACAGGTCGGTGTAGAGCGTGTCGCGTTCGATATCCGTGATCATGCGGTCTCCTGAAGGTCGGTCTCGGTTGACGTGGGCGGGTGGAGCGCGCGTTCGAGCGCGGCGGCGAGATCGTCGGCGCGCGCGTCGTGCCAGCGGCCGAGTACGTGCCCGTCCGGTCGCACGAGATAGACGGTGCCGTCGCGTGCGCAGTACAGGTCGAACAGCCGGCCGTCGTCGTCATGGCCGGCGCAGGCCGGGTGTCGCGGCCCCGCCTGGCGTGCGAGCGTGACGAGCGTGAACGGCACGTGCGCGTCCTGCACGCGCCGCTCGAGTTCGGCGAGCGACGGATCGGGCACGCCATCGCGCGTGAAGCAGAACGCGGTGAAGCGCGGCGCGACGAGATCGGTCAGGTGGCCGCTGCGCGTGCCGCCGCCGAGTGGCGCGTACAGCGTCAGCGGACATTCGACGAGTACCGTGCCGGGCGCCGGGCCGGCCGCGAACGTGTCGCGCTCGGCGGCATTCAGCGGCGACTTCGCATACGCGATAGCCGATGTCTGGCGCGGGTTGATCAGCGAACGCAGTGCCGGATGCCGGCGCGCGAGCGTCAGCACGGCCTTTCGCATCAGTTCGAAGGCAAACGACGGCGGCGCCATGAACTCGGTGCTCTTCGTGCCGTAACGCAGATTCTCGTGCGTCGCGAACACGCGTTCGTCCGAGTAACTGTCGAGCAGTGCGTCCGACGCGATGCCGCGCAGCACGTACGCGAGTTTCCACGCGAGGTTGTCGGCATCGTCGATGCCCGAATTCGCGCCGCGCACGCCGAAGATCGGCACGAGGTGCGCGGCGTCGCCGCAGAACAGCACGCGGTCGTGCCGGTAGCGTTCGAGCGTCAGTGCGTTCGCCTTGTAGATCGTGATCCAGATCGGCGACCATGGGCCGCGCTCGCCCATCATGTCGAGCAGGTTCTGCACGCGGGGGATCACGTGCTCGGGCTTCACGGCCGCGTCGGCATCCTCGTCGTCGCGCAACTGGTAGTCGATCCGCCACACGTTGTCGGGCTGCTTGTGGACGAGCACCGTCGAGCCCGGGTTCGACGACGGATCGAAGTACGCGAGGCGCTCGGTCGGCCGGTTGCTGTCGAGCGCGATGTCGACGATCACATAGCGGCCCTCGTAGCGCGTGCCGCGGAGCGACAGACCGAGCGCGTCGCGCATCGTGCTGCGTCCGCCGTCGCATGCGACGACCCAGTCGGCGTCGAGCGCGTAGCCGCCGAGCGGCGTGTCGACGTCCAGGCGTACGCCGTCCGGTTGTCGCGTGACGCCGGTGACCTTCGTCTGCCAGCGGATCTCGATGAAATCGGCGCGGCGTCGCGCGGCGTCCAGCAGGAACTGCTCGATGTGATACTGCGCGAGGTTCACCATCGGCGGCAGCTTCTGGTTCTCGTCTTGCGGCATCGTGAAGTGCAGCACTTCGTCGTCGCGATGGAAACTGCGTCCGCCGGTCCATGGCAGCCCGGTGCGCAGGAAATCGTCGAGCGCGCCGAGCCGTTCGATGATCTCGAGGCTGCGGCGCGAAATGCAGATCGCGCGGCTGCCGTGACAGACCGAATCGTCGGCTTCGATCAACACGCTGCGAATGCCGTGATTCGCGAGGCCGAGCGCGACGGCGAGGCCCACGGGGCCGCCGCCGACGATCGCGACGCGATGCCGGTGCGTATCGATGCCGTCGACGCAGTCCGGCAGATGCGTGGAATGGCGCGCGGCGACGAACGGATAGGGTTTGAACGCGATGATCATCGTTGGCTTCCACGGTGGTCTGACTCGACGTGCGCGCATCGGCGATGCGATGGGGCAACGGGTCGATGCAGTATGGAAGCCGGGCGTGTCGCCGTTGTCCCCATTTCGGGTACGGCGGGCGTGGCGGCGCTACGTTCGTCGCGAACCGAAACGGGTCAGGGCTGCATGCACAGCGCAAACAGTTCGCGCTGGCTCGAAATGCCGAGGCGCCGATACGCGCGCTTCTGATAGGTGACGACGCTCGATGCCTTCACGCCGATCGTCTCGCCGATCTCGCGCGCGGTCTGGCCTTCGAGCATGCCGCGCAGCACGTCGAGTTCGCGCTTGGACAGGTCGGGGCACGCATGGCGCAATCGCGCGAGCATCCGTTGCGGGATGCCGACCTGCGTCGCGCCGGCGAGTGCGTAGTGATGCTTCGCCGCCTGCGCGATCAGCGGCGCGAGCGTTTCGATCGCCGCGATCTCGCGCGGCTGGAACGCGCCGCTGCGATGGGCGCGGTACAGGTTGATCGACAGCCACGTCGCATCGTCGGGCTGCACCAGCAGCGCCAGCCGGTCGGATACGTCGGGGCCGCGATAGCATGCCGCGCGATACGCTTCGTGAGCGATCTCGTCGCCCGCTTGCTGATGCAGCAGCAGGTCGTGGCGGTGCGTGCCGCGATGGGCGGCCGATACGATCGGCTGGTTGCCGTCGAGTGCGTAGAAGTGCCGTGCGTAGGTGTCGGCGACGTCGCGCAGGTAGCGGCCGCCGCGATGATCGGCAACCGACATCGTGCGCGGGCGATTGCCGAATTCGTACGCGAAGATCGTGCACTGCGTGATCGACAGCGCAGCGTCGAACAGCTTCAGGACTTCGGCTGCGAACGCGTTCGCCTCGTGGCCGCCGATCGCGGCGACGAGACGCGTCGCGCGGGAGATATCCAGCTGCGCGTTGAGAGTCGGTCGCTCGAGACGCCAGGTGCGCATGAGGCGGGGAAGAGGGCGGAGTGGTCCGGCGATTGTAATCGGCGGCACGCGGTGCGTGAGTCGGGGGATGCCCGCAAGCGGGGCGGATACGGATACCGGATGGGCGCACGATTTCGGCGCCGGAAAAGAGAAAAGGCCTGACAAGCGATACTTGTCAGGCCTTTATGTCTTGGTGCCGGAGATAGGAGTCGAACCTACGACCTTCGCATTACGAATGCGCTGCTCTACCAACTGAGCTACACCGGCAGCAGAGAAATGAAATTATATGGTCAAATCCGAGATCTTGGCAATAGGTTTTGCGAACTTTTTTTCAGCTTGCTGCTGCTGTTTCGCGAAACCCTCGATCCGGCGGACTGCCCGCTTTCACTTCACTGTGATGCGACCGGTCAGGGCCACATCAAGAGGCGAGATTGTACTTGCGCATCACGCCTCCGTCCAGTGCTGCAGTGCAATTATTTTGCTTCGTCGTGATAGCCGGTGACGCGCTCGACTTCGTTCTTCGAGCCGAGGAACACGGGCACGCGCTGGTGCAGGCCCGTCGGCTGCACTTCCATGATGCGCTGCGTGCCGGTCGTCGCGGCGCCGCCCGCCTGTTCGACGATGAACGACATCGGGTTCGCTTCGTACATCAGGCGCAGCTTGCCCGGACGATCGGGCGTGCGCTTGTCCGCCGGGTACATGAAGATGCCGCCGCGGTTCAGGATCCGGTGCACGTCGGCAACCATCGAGGCGATCCAGCGCATGTTGAAGTTGTCGCCGCGCGGGCCGTCCTTGCCGGCGTTCAGTTCGTCGACGTAGCGCTTGACCGGGTCGTACCAGTGGCGCGCGTTCGACGCGTTGATCGCGTATTCGCGTGTGTCGGCCGGGATCTGCATGTTGCTTTGCGTGAGCACCCACGAGCCGACTTCGCGGTCGAGCGTGAAGCAGTTCACGCCGTTGCCGGTCGTCAGCACGAACACCGTCTGCGGGCCGTAGACGGCGTAGCCGGCCGCAACCTGCTGCGTGCCGGGTTGCAGGAACGATTCTTCGGTCGCCTGCTTGCCGTCCGGGCAGCGCAGCACCGAGAAGATCGTGCCGATCGACACGTTCACGTCGATGTTCGACGAGCCGTCGAGCGGATCGAACACGAGCAGGTATTCGCCGCGCGGGTAGTTCGCCGGGATCGGGAAGAACGTTTCCATTTCTTCCGATGCCATCGCGGCGAGGTTGCCGCCCCACTCGTTTGCGTCGAGCAGGATTTCGTTCGACAGGATGTCGAGCTTTTTCTGCACCTCACCCTGGACGTTCTCGCTGCCGGCGGTGCCGAGCGCTTCACCGAGCGCGCCCTTCGACACGTTGTAGCTGATCGCCTTGCACGCGCGTGCGACGACTTCGATCAGCAGGCGCAGGTCGGCGGGAAGGTTGTTGGTCTCACGTTGCTGTTCGATCAGGAACTTCGACAGCGTGGTGCGGCGGGCAATGGACATGACAGACTCCGAAAGGCCAAAGAATCCTTGAATGGCCGCAATTTTACCTGTCGCGCTTCCCGCGCCGCCGGCTTTTTTCGTCCGGTTACATCGCCGGGCGGCCGAGCCGGCCCGGTTTTCGGCGGCAGAGGGGGGCGCGGTGCGTACCGGCGCGGCGGCAGGCCGAGCGGTCAGACCCCGTCATTCGGCTCGGTGCCGGCCGCGCCCGTGCAATAAAAAAGCCGGCGCCGCATCGGGCGGCGCCGGCTTCATCGCGCGAATGCGGCGCGGGCGACGGCGTCAGGCGAGCGCCTTCTCGACGATCTCGCGCACGTCGCGCGACTTCGCGCCGGCCGCGACCTGCTCGAGCGCGCCGCGCATGCGGTCGCGCAGCGCCGGCGTGAAGCGGCGCCACAGTTCGAGCGAACGCGCGAGGCGTGCGGCGACCTGCGGATTGATCGCGTCGAGCGCGAGCACCTGTTCGGCCCAGAACGCGTAGCCCGAACCGTCCGCCGCGTGGAATTGCGCGGGGTTGGCTGCACAGAAGCTGAAGATCAGCGAGCGTGCGCGGTTCGGATTCTTCAGGTTGAACGCCGGATGCGCGAGCAGCTTGCGCACTTTCGCGAGCGTCGGCTGCGCGGCCGTGCCGCGTTGCGCCGCCTGCATCGCGAACCACTTGTCGATCACGAGTGCTTCCTTCTCGAAACGGCGGTAGAAGTCGTCGAGCGCGCGATCGGCCGGCTCGTTCGCGCCCGCGGCGGCGGCGGACAGCAGCGCGCCGAGGGCGGCCGCGCGATCGGTCATGTTGTTCGCCGCGTCGTACTGCGCGGTCGCGAGGCGCACCGCATCGGCCGGATCCTCGAGTTCGGCGAGATACGCGAGCGCGAGGTTCTTCAGCGCGCGGCGGCCGGAGGCCTCCGGCGTCGGCTCGTAGGCGCCCGGCGTCTGGTGCTGCTCGTACGCGGCGAGCCATTCGGCGCGCAGCGCGGTCGCGAGCTGGCGGCGCACGAACAGGCGTGCGCGATGCACGGCGGCCGGATCGGCCTCGGCCATCTGGTCGGCGAGGTAGGTTTCCGACGGCAGCGTCAGCGCGAGTTCGCGGAACGCCGGCGACAGCGTCGCGTCGGTCAGCACGCGCCGGAACGCGGCAATGAAGTTCTCGCCGAGCGTGAGCGGTTCGTTCGCGGCCGCCCGCGCGGCGAGCGTCAGCAGCGCGCGCGTCGCGAGGCGCTGGCCGGCCTCCCAGCGGTTGAACGGATCGCTGTCGTGCGCGAGCAGGAATGCGAGATCGTCGTCGCTGTAGTCGTACTCGACGATCACCGGCGACGAGAAGTTGCGCAGCAGCGACGGCAGCGGCGCTTCCGGCACGTCGACGAACGTGAAGGTCTGCTCGGTGTCGGTGAAGTCGAGCACGCGCGTCGTGCCCGAAGCGGCCGTTTCACCGTCCAGGCGCAGCGGCAGGTCGCTGCCGTCGCGGCCGATCAGGCCGATCGCGAACGGAATCAGGAGCGGCCCCTGCTGCGTTTCGCGCGCGGCCGGCGACGCGTCGCCGTAGCCCTGCGCGAGCGTGACCGTGTAACGGCGCGCGGCCGCGTCGTACGCGGTGCGCACCGACACGCGCGGCGTGCCGGCCTGGCTGTACCAGCGCTCGAACTGCGCGAGGTCGCGCCCGTTCGCGTCGGCCATCGCGTGACGGAAGTCGTCGCAGGTCACCGCGTGGCCGTCGTGGCGCTTGAAGTACAGGTCCATCCCCTTGCGGAAGCCGTCGCGGCCGAACAGCGTCTGGTACATCCGCACGACTTCCGAGCCTTTCTCGTAGACCGTCATCGTGTAGAAGTTGTTGATCTCGACGTAGCTTTCCGGGCGCACCGGGTGTGCCATCGGGCCGGCATCCTCGGCGAACTGCAGCTGGCGCAGCACGCGCACGTCCTCGATGCGCTTGACCGCGCGGGCCGCCGATTCGACGTCGTCGCCCGCGGCCATGTCGGCCGAGAATTCCTGGTCGCGGAACACCGTCAGGCCTTCCTTCAGGCTCAACTGGAACCAGTCGCGGCAGGTCACGCGATTGCCGGTCCAGTTGTGGAAGTACTCGTGGCCGACCACCGATTCGATGTTCGCGAAATCGGTGTCGGTCGCGGTCTCGGGGTTCGCCAGCACGTACTTCGTGTTGAAGATGTTGAGCCCCTTGTTTTCCATCGCCCCCATGTTGAAGTCGCCGACCGCGACGATCATGAAGCGGTCGAGATCGAGCTCGAGGCCGAAGCGTCTTTCGTCCCAGCGGATCGAGTGGATCAGCGAATCCATCGCGTGACGCGTCTTGTCGAGATCGGCCGGCTCGACCCACACCTGCAGCAGCTTTTCCTTGCCGGAGCCGGTCGTGATCTTTTCCTCGATCGCGACGAGCTTGCCGGCGACCAGCGCGAACAGGTAGCTCGGCTTGCGGAACGGGTCTTCCCATTTCGCGAAGTGGCGGCCGTCGGGCAGGTCGCCCGAATCGACGAGGTTGCCGTTCGACAGCAGCACCGGGTACGCGGTCTTGTCGGCGCGCAGCGTGACGATGTACGACGCCATCACGTCGGGGCGGTCGAGGAAGTAGGTGATGCGGCGAAAGCCTTCCGCCTCGCACTGCGTGAAGAAATTGCCGCTCGACACGTAGAGGCCCGACAGCGTCGTATTCTGGTCGGGGGCGCACGCGCTTTCGAGCGTCAGCTCGAACGCGTCGGGCACGTTCTCGACCGTCAGCCCGTGCTCGTGCGCGCGCACGGCGCCATGCGGCGCGCCGTCCAGCGACGCGCCGACGAATTCGAGCGCTTCGCCCATCAACTCCAGGTGCGGCGCGGGCGCGGCGTCCGGATTGCGGCGCACGCGCATCGTGTTCCTGACGATCGTGCGGGCCGGCGCGAGATCGAATTCGAGCGCGACGGAATCGATGAGGAATGCCGGCGGCGTGTAGTCGGCGCGGCGGATCACGGTGGAGGAGGCGTTGTCGGACATGGTCGTCGAGATCGGTGGGGTGGGGAACGGGCCCGTTACGCGGGCCGGGCGAACCGGGCCATTGTACAAAGGCTTGCGGCTGCGTGCCGGGCGAACTTTTTACCGCTTTCGACAGTCCGCGTATTATCGGCATCCCGTTGCGGTTCGCGCGGTGCGACGAACGGGTGACGGATCGACGAGGATCAACATGAAACGCGAATGGATTTTTCGCGGTGCGGGCTGGGCGGCGGCGCTGTGCGTGGCGCTGCTGACGGGCTGCACCAGCTATGTGACGACCCAGGTCACGGCCTTCTCCGACTGGAGCGGCAGCGACGCGACACGCACCTATGCGTTCACGCGCACCGAGGCGCAGAAGAACAGCATCGAGCAGTCGACCTACGAGCCGATCGTCGCCAACGAACTGTCCGCGTATGCGTTCCGGCAGGTGCCGCCGGCGCAGGCGCGTTATCTCGTCGGGCTGACCTATGCGGTGGGCAGCGATCTCGTGACGGTGCCGCAGCCGGTCTACTACGACCCGTGGTTTGCGCCCGGGCCGTACTGGCGGCGCGGGCCGTGGGGCCCGTGGGGGCCCTGGGGGCCGATGCCGGCCGGCTATGTCGCGCAGACGTACCAGGTGTTCGACTACACGCTCGGGATCCGCATCACCGAGCGCGCGACGGGCAAGGAGGTGTACAACGTGTCCGCGCGCACGACCGGCGACAACGGCACGCTGCTGTATGCGATGCCGTTCCTCGCGCGCAGCGCGCTCGCCGATTTCCCGCTGTCGAACGGCGCGGTCCGCTCGGTCCGGTTGCCGGTCGACAAGCGCGGCGGGCCGGCGACGCCGGCCGCCAACGAGCGCGCGGTGCCGGCTGCGCCGGCTTCGGGCGCGGCCGTCGCGAAGTAACGCGGTGCCCATCCCGGCGCGGCTACCCGGCCGCGCCGGTCATCCTGTTCCGTCAGACGCCGACACCCAGCAGCGCGAGCGCGCCGAGCACGACGAACAGCACGGCCGCGATCCCGTGCACGAGCCGGGTTGGCAGGCGGTGCGCGAAGCGGTCGCCGAGCAGGATCGCCGGCACGTTCGCGAGCATCATCCCGAACGTCGTGCCGGCCACGACGCCGATGTAGTCCTGGAAGCGCGCCGCCAGCGCGACGGTCGCGATCTGCGTCTTGTCGCCCATTTCCGCGAGGAAGAATGCGACGAGCGTCGCGCCGAATACGCCGAGCCGCGAGCGGGTGGCGTTGGCTTCGTCGGCGTCGAGCTTGTCGGGCACGAGAATCCACAATCCCATCGCGATGAACGAGAACGCGAGCGCCCAGCGCATGATCGACGGCGTGACGAGCGCGCCGAGCCATTCGCCGAGTGCGCCCGCGAAACCGTGGTTCACGAGCGTCGCGACGAGCACGCCGAGAATGATCGGCACCGGCTTGCGATAGCGCGCGGCCAGGACGAGGGAAAGCAGTTGGGTCTTGTCGCCGATTTCAGCGAGGGCGACGGCGCCGGTGGAGATCAGGAAGGCTTGGGACACGTATGGGGTTCCACGGGCCGATGTTGTGCGTGCGAGCGACGATCCACGGCGCGCCGGGCCCTGATGCGGCGCACTGTGAACCATCGGTCTCGCCAGGCCAGCGTGGCTGCGTCCGCCATGGCCGAACGGCCAAGTCTGTTGACGGACGCCTCCGTCACGATGCGCGCCGGGGGCGCGGGACATCGAGCGGAGCGGCTACTCCCCAATGAGCGGCGAATTTTAGCACGACGCATTGCGTGCGGGAAGGCGGCCGGCCGGGCGTGGGAGCCCGGTCGGCGAGGGCGCGCCTGGCTGCCCGGCCGGTACGGCCGCGATCGGGCCGTGCCGGTCGGGGCTGCGTACCGGCGCGGCGTTACCGTTACGCGGTGGCCGGCCGGCGCGCGGCGCCGCGTTCGTGGACGAGTTCGCCGGCCGCGTAGGTGCGGTACACCGCGCGGTCGTCGCCGAGCAGCGCGAACGCGAACAGCAGTTCCTCGAGCGAATCCGCGCGTTTGGTGCGGCGCGCGAGCAGCGGCGTGGCCTGCGGATCGAGCACGACGAAGTCGGCCTCGGTGCGCGGCTTGAGCGTGCCGACCGTGTCGGCGAGATCGAGCGCCTGCGCGGCGCCGGCCGTCGCGAGCCAGAACATCCGCGTCGCGGTCAGGTGGTGGCCCGACAGCCGCGCGACCTTGTGGGCCTCGTTCATCGTCTGCAGCATCGAGAACGACGTGCCGCCGCCGACGTCGGTCGCGAGCGTGACGGGTACGTCGTATTCGCCGGCCTTGTCGAAGTCGAACAGCCCGCTGCCGAGGAAGAAGTTCGACGTCGGGCAGTGCGCGACGACCGTGCGCGTCTCGGCCATCCGGCGGCGGTCCTCGTCGTCGAGGTGGATGCAGTGGCCGTACACCGCGCGCGGGCGCAGCAGCCCGTAGCGGTCGTAGATGTCGAGATAACTGCGATGGCCGGGGAACAGCTCGGCCACCCATTTCACCTCGTCGACGTTTTCCGCGACGTGGCTCTGCACGAAGATGTCCGGATGGCGGCGCGCGAGTTCGCCGCACGCCTCGAGCTGCGCCTCGGTCGACGTCGGCGCGAAGCGCGGCGTGAGCGCGTACATCTGGCGGCCCTTGCCGTGCCAGCGGTCGATCAGCTCGGCGCTGTCGTCGTATCCCGACTGCGCGGTGTCGCGCAGGAACTCGGGGCAGTTGCGGTCCATCAGCACCTTGCCCGCGATCATCCGCAGGTCGCGCGCGTCGCTCGCCGCGAACAGCGCATCGGCCGACTGCTTGTGCACCGTGCAGTAGACGAGCGCGCTCGTCGTGCCGCACGCGAGCAACTCGTCGACGAAGAAATCGGCGACTTCGCGCGCATGCTCGGGATCGCCGAACTGGCGCTCGGTCGGGAACGTGTACTTGTCGAGCCACGGCAGCAGGCCGGGCGCCGGCGACGCGATCATGTCCGTCTGCGGGTAGTGGATGTGCGTGTCGATGAAGCCGGGCACGATCAGCTTGTCGCGCAGGTCGTGGACGACCGCGTCGCGCGCGAGCGTTGCCGCGAGTGGCGCATACGGGCCGGCCGCGACGACCTTGCCGTCGGCGACGATCAGGAGGCCGTCGGTCTCGTGGTTCGCGGCCTGGCTCGATTGCGCCGGGTCGCCGTTGAAGGTCAGCAGCTGGGAACGGAAAGCGGTTTGCGTCATGACGAATGGTCCTGCATCAAGGTAAGGCGAACAGAAGAAAACGATCGGCGCCGCACGGGGGCGGCCGGGTGCTTCGCGAGCGGCGGCGGCACGCTGCGTGCGGCACGACCGGAGGCGATTGCGCGGGCGAACGTGGCGGCCGAAGCCGCCAGCCGGTGGTCGCCGGCGATCCTCGCGGCCCTCGCGCTCGCGACCGATGCGGCGGCGAACGCAACGGCGCATCGCGACGGCGGGCAACGGCGCACGACGCCGGACGGCGCCGTCGCCGCGCGCGCACGCTCGCGCCCGGCCCGGCGCAAGGCCGAACCGGCGGGCGCGAAGCGGATGCCGTTGCCGTGTCTCATCTGTCTAGCGTTCCTCGATGCGGGCCGTCACGCGGCCTGCCAGTACGCGTCGAGGCGCGCGTACAGTGCGTCGCGCTGCGCCGGTTCGATGAACGACGCCTCGAAGCCGTTGCGGATCACCGCATGGACTTCGGCATCCGTGAGCTGCAGCCCTTCGGCCGTCGCGAAGTAGTTTTCGTTGACGTAGCCGCCGAAATAGGCGGGATCGTCGGAGTTGATCGTCACCGCGACGCCGCGATCGAGCAGCGCCTTCAGCGTGTGCTTCGTCATGTCGTCGAACACGCACAGCTTCAGGTTCGACAGCGGGCAGACGGTCAGCGCGGTGCGCGTTTTCGCGAGGCGCTCGACGAGCGCCGCGTCTTCGATGCTGCGCACGCCGTGGTCGATCCGGTCGACCTTCAGCACGTCGAGCGCTTCGTGGATGTAGGCGGGCGGGCCTTCCTCGCCCGCATGCGCGACGAGCTTCAGCCCGAGCGCACGCGCCTTCTCGAACACGCGCGCGAACTTGGCCGGCGGATGGCCGAGCTCGGACGAATCGAGGCCCACGCCGATCAGCCGGTGGCGATAGCGCTCGAACAGCGGCAACGCGGATTCGAACGTCGCGAGCGCGTCCTCTTCGGACAGGTGGCGCAGGAAGCACAGGATCAGCCTGCTCGACAGCCCGCGCCGTTCGGCATCGGCGAGTGCGCGCTCGATGCCCGCGACGACCGTCTCGATCGGCACGCCGCGCTCGGTGTGCGTCTGCGGATCGAAGAACAGTTCGGTATGGACGACGTGGTCGGCGAGCGCGCGTTCGCAGTACGCGGCCGTCATGTCGTAGAAATCCTGCTCGGTCAGCAGCACGCTCGCGCCGGCGTAATAGATGTCGAGGAACGACTGCAGGTCGGTGAACGCGTACGCGGCGCGCAGCGCGTCGATCGAGTCGTACGCGAGCTTCACGCCGTTGCGCTGCGCGAGCGCGAAAATCAGTTCGGGCTCGAGCGAGCCTTCGATGTGGATGTGCAGCTCCGCTTTCGGCGCGCGGGCAATCTTGTCCTTGAATGTCGGGGTCATGGCGTCGTTCTTGGTCGGTCAGTAGGTAGGGGAAGCCTGCGCGGACGCATTCGCCTCGACGGCCTGCAGCAATTGCGCGGCCACCGAGATCGCGATCACTTCGGGCGCCTTGTCGATGATGCCTTCGACGCCGATCGGGCAGCGCATCCGCGCGACCTGGGCCGGGTCGATGCCGATCGCCGCGAGGCGATGATCGAACTGTACGCGTTTCGCCTGCGAGCCGGTCATCCCGAAGTACGCATAGTCGCCGCGTCGCAGGATGCGTTCGGCCAGCACGAAATCGAGTGCATGATCGTGCGTCATCACGACGAAGTAGGACTGCGGCGGCGCGGCGTCGACCGCGTCGGCCGGGGCAGCGGCCGCTTCGATCGCGAGGTTGCCGATGCCGGCGAGCGCGTCGGCCGGCGGGAACACCGCAGCGGGCCCGTCGATCCAGCGCACGTGGCACGGCAGCGTCGCCAGCACCTTCACGAGCGCGGTGCCGATGTGCCCGGCGCCGAACAGCACGACGGGGAACGCAAACGGCGCGATCGTCTCGGTCATCAGCGACACGCCGCCGGTTTCCCACAGCAGGCAGTCGGCCCGCGCGGCTTCCGGTTCGGGCTCGCTCAACAGCGGCGCGCCCGGCGAGGGGCCGAATGATACGCTACGCACGGTCGCGGCGCCGGCCGCGACGCGCTTCGCGAGCGACATGATCCAGCCGAGATCGCCGACGTCGAGCCGCTCGAACGCGAGCACCACGGCGCCGCCGCAGCACTGGCCGAGACTCGGGCCGAGCGCGAGCCGTTCGAGCCGGCGCGCGTGCGGCACGTGCACGCCATCCTTCAGCAGGTGTCGCGCGATCTCGATCGCCTTCCATTCCAGATGACCGCCGCCGATCGTATGGCGGGCCGTGTCGCGCGTGACGAGCATCTTGGTGCCGGCCTCGCGCGGCGCGGAGCCGTCGGTATGCGCGACCGTCACGAGCACGGCCGCTTCGCCGTGCGCGAGCAGTTGCTGCAGATCGCCGAGCCAGGCTTCCATCAGCACACCCCGTTCGGAACGACGCGGCACGACACGCGGCGCGGGCCGGCGGGCGTGGCGATGACGGACGGGAGCAGGGCCGGCCGGCCGCACGGCTGATGCGGGACGACGGCAGCGCGCCGACGCTGCGCGCGAACGGCGCCGCCGGACACGCGGACGCCATGAGGGTGACGGATGCGGATGGTTTGCGTTGTCATGAGGAATCCAGTCGACATTGCGGATCGGGCGCGCGTTACGCAGGGGTGGTGAGACCGCCTGGCCTCGCGCACGTAGATCGCCATCCAGTCCCGAAGATAGCATCGCCGCGCGGCGCGAACATGGCCGGGCAGTGATCCGGGCTATCAGGAGGCGATCATGTCGATCATAGGCCCGCCGCGCGGGATCGGGGCGCCGATGCGTGCGCATCGGGCCGAAACGCACGCGTGACGGGGCGGGGGCGCGTCGGTTGCGCGACGCGCGTTCGTCCGGCGATCCGGGCGGCGGCGGGGTAGGGGTTTACGCGCGGCCGGCCGGACAGGGCGGGCGGAAGCGGCGGTTCGCGTCGCCGGCGTGCGGCCCGATCGGCCGGGCCGCACTTGCCGGCGGCCGCAACAGCGGCCGGTCAGCGGGCGAGCTTGCGGCGATGACGCCAGAGGCTCGCGACGACCGCGGCCAGGATCACGGCGAAGCCGATCAGCGCCCAGCCGGGCAGCAGGATGCCGAGGATCGGCGGGTAGACGGTCTCGCACAGCCCGGCGACCTTGAACATGCCGGGGAACCACTGCGCGGGCGGCAGGCTGTCGACGATCGGCTGCAGCGTGTCGAAGCCGCAGCTGAAGCCCGGATTCATCTGGATCGACAGGTGCCGCGCGGCCGTGCCGACACCGCCGGCCGCGGCGATCGCGATCAGCAGCTCGAGCACCCAGATGCCGCGCCAGTTGCGGATCCCGGCGGCCAGGAACGCGAAGATCCCGATCGCGCAGAAGAAGTAGCGCTGGATGATGCACAGCGGGCACGGATCTTCGTTCTTCACGTACTGCAGGTACAGCGCGCCGGCCAGCAGGGCGATGCACGCCCATCCGAGCAGCATCAGCAGGCGGCGTTCACGGCGTAGCGCAAGCGTGTAGTCGTTCATGTCGGCGGGGTTCCTCGTCGGTCGGTCCGGAAAACAATCGCGCGATTTTAGCGCGAACGGTCTGGCACGAAACTGACAGCGCGCGTGCGGCAACCTGCCGCACCGCGCGCATCGCCCGCCGGCGATCGGCGATGCGGTCAGCGGATCGTGTTCAGCACGGCCTCGACTGCCTGGCCGATCGCGAGCAGCGCGTCGTCGCGATGCGGCGCCGCCGCGAGCATCAGGCCGACCGGCGCCGCGTCGCGCGGATGGCACGGCAGCGACAGTCCGCACGCATCGAGGAAGTTGAATGCGCTCGGGTTGCGCAGGATCAGCGCATTGGTGCGCGTGAACGCGTCGTCGTCCGTTTCGAGGTCGGCGATGCGCGGCGGCACGACCGGCACCGTCGGCGCGACGAGCGCATCGAAGCGCGCCCAGACCGTGTGCGCGGCTTCGTCGAGCATCGCGGCGCGCGCGGCGAGCAGGTCGAGATAGTCGGCCGCGCTCGCGGGTTCGCCCTTCAGGATCCGCGTCAGCACGCGCGGGTCGTACTGGTCGCGATGTCGGGCGAGCAGCGGCCGATGCCAGGCGTACGCCTCGATCGGCGAGAAGCCGAAGCGGTTGATCTCCGGCAGCCGGTCGAGCGCGGCGAAGCGCACGTCGGTGACGATCGCGCCGGCGGCTTCGAGATGCTTGAGCGCGGTGTCGAGCGCGGCCGCGACGTCGGCGTCGACGCCATCCGTCACGTAGTTCGTCAGCACGCCGAGCCGCACGCCTTCGAGCGGCCGGGCGGCCGGCACGTGCGGCTCGAGGCCCGCGAGCATCCGGTCGACGAGGGCGCAGCACGCGACCGTCAGGCCGATCGGGCCGAACGAGTCGAGCGTCGTCGACAGCGGCACGCCGCCTTGCGTCGGGATCCGGCTCGCGGTCGGCTTGAAGCCCGTCAGCCCGCACAGCGCGGCCGGAATGCGGATCGAGCCGCCCGTGTCGGTGCCGAGCGCGACGGCGGCCATCCCGTCGGCGACGGACGCGGCCGCGCCCGACGACGAACCGCCGGAAATCCGCGCATCGCCCGGCACGTCGCGATGGTACGGCGAGCGCGGATTGCCGAAGTGCGGATTCAGCCCGAGCCCCGAGAATGCGAATTCGCTCATGTTGGTGCGGCCGACCAGCACCGCGCCCGCACGCTTGAGCCGCGCGACGGCGACTGCATCGGTGCGCGCGGCCGGCGCGCCGTCGAGCACGCGCGAACCCGCGCGCGTCACCTGGCCCGCGACGTCGAACAGGTCCTTCACCGACACCGGGATGCCCGCGAGCGGCGACAGCACGGTGCCCGCGGCGCGCAGCCGGTCGTGCGCGTCGGCGGCCGCGCGCGCGTTGTCGGCGTCGACTTCGGTGAAGACGACGGCGCCCTGGCCCGACGGATCGGCGATCCGGTCGAGCGCGGTATCGACGAGCGCGCGGCTCGTGGTGCGGCCGGCCGCGAGGTCGGCGGCGAGCTGGGCGAGCGGGGGGAACGGCGTGAACGTGGTCATGAGCGGCTCAGGGGCGAAGATGTTGAAGAAGGGTGGAGCGAAACGAATCGATATGGCGCTCGACGGCGTCGCGCGCGCCGGCGGCGTCGCGGGCGGACAGCCGGTCGAACAACGCGCGGTGTTCGTGCTGGACGTCGGCGAGATGATGCGGTTCGGACAGCGTGACGAACCAGAAGCGCAGCGAGCGCTCGTGCAGCGCGCGCAGGATCTCGGCGAGGACCGCGTTGCGCGCGGCGGCGGCGATCGCCTGGTGAAACGCGCGGTCGAGTTCCATCATCCCCTCCACGTCATGCGTGTCGACGCAGGCCTGTCCGTCGTCGAGCAGCGCGGCCAGGCGCGCGAGATCGTCCGGCGTCGCGTGGCGCGCGGCGAGTTCGGCGCAGTGCGCTTCATTGATGCGCCGCACGTCGATCACCGCGACGATGTCGTCGAGCGACAGCGGCTGCACCATCAAGCCCTTGCGCGGCATCACCGACAGCAGCCCCTCGAGCACGAGCCGATGCACGGCCTGGTGCACCGGCGTGCGGCCGATCCCCGTGCGCGCGACGAGGTCGGCTTCGTTGAGCGCGGCGCCCGGCTTCAGGCGCATCGTGATGATGTCGCGCTGGATCAGCGCATACGCACGGTCGGCGAGGCTGGCCGCCGGCGCGGCGAACCGGTCGCGGGTGACGTCGGTCAGGGTATTCATGCGAGGAGCGGCGCGGCGGCCGGGCGGGGCGCGATCATGGCGCGGGCGATCGGGAGGCGTGGACGATGTCTGGATATTATTGTGATATATCACTGATGTCCAGTGCGGGCGACGAGACGCCGTCGGTGCGGGCGCGCGGCCGGGGGACACGCCCCGGCGCCGCCGGCAACCACTTGCAACAATGGCGACAGGATGTTGCAGGTTTGCCGCGCGATCGTGCACTGAAGCATAATGAATCCTCGTCTATCCATACGCGTGAGCGACGTACCAGACCATCGTCATGAGCGAACACACGCCTTCCCCGGCCGGTCTGCCCGGCACCTCTTCCGCTTCCTCCGATTCCCTCCGTCCCGAGCCGGCGAAAACGCCCGATGCGCCGGCCGCGCAAGCCGCCGCGCAGAACGTCGCCGTGGACGGCGCGTCGCCGGTCACAACCGCGTCCGAGCCCGGTGCGCCCGGCGCCCCCGATGGCGCGGTCGCACCGCCGAAGCCGGGTGCGCCGCCTCCCGGCTTCGGTGCGCCGCCGGATTTCGAAACGTCGCGGCCGCCGCCCGCGAGCGCGCAGAATGCGCCGCCGGCCTACCTGAAGCAGAGCGATACGCCATGGTCGGTGTTCGGCCGGATCGTCGCGGCGCGGGCGCGCCGGCTGTTCGATCGCGCCGGCCAGCGCATCACGCAACGCACGCTGCGCATCGGCGTGTCGGCGCGGATCTTCCATCCGGAACCGGGTGCGAAAGGGCTGCGCGGCAAGACGCTGCAGTATCTCGAGGAATCGATCGCCCACTGGGTGATGTCGCGCGACGTGCTCGTGTTCATGATTCCGACCGTCGGCCACCAGGGGATGATCCACCCGAGCAACATCCGTCTGCGCGACTACGCGAAGCATCTCGACGGCCTGCTGCTGCAAGGCGGGGCCGACGTGTCGCCGCAAACCTACGCGGCCTCGGATGTGCGCCCCGAATGGCCGGGCGATCGCGTGCGCGACATGTACGAACTCGAGCTGCTGCATGAATTCGTCGAGTCCGGCAAACCCGTCCTCGGCGTGTGCCGCGGCTGCCAGCTGATCAACGTCGCGTTCGGCGGCTCGCTGTACCAGGACATCGCCACCGATGTGCCGACCGCGAATGCGCACGTAAGCGAGCATTACGACCAGCATCGTCACGCGATCCGCTTCCCGGACACGTCGACGCTGGCGAGCATGTTCCCCGGGCGCAGCGAAGCGATCGTCAACTCGATCCACCACCAGGCGATCCGCGATCTTGGCCGCGACCTGAACATCGAGGCCGTGTCGGCCGGCGACGGGATCATCGAGGGCATCCGCCATCGTCGTTCGCCGTTCGTCGTCGGCGTGCAATGGCACCCCGAGTTCCATCGTGCGGGCGGCGCGGAGTTGCTCGACTGCACGCCGCTGCTCGATGCATTCCTGCGCGCGGCGCGTGAAACGCGTCTGTAGCCAGCCGTATTTCCTGCGTTGTCCGAAGGCCGGCCGCTTCCCGATAAATTCGAGATGCGGCCGTTTCTTTTTGAACGATAATCGCGAGTTCCGATTCGTTCGCCGGAGTCCGACGTTGGCTTTCCGAAATATTTCCCCTGCACGATGCGCTGCGTGGATCGTTGCGCTGGCTGCCTGCGCGCAAGCGGGCGCGGCCTGGTCGGCCGACGCGACCGCACCCGTCGCCGGAACGCGCCCGGCAGTCACGAGCCTGAGCGGTGCCGAGGCGCCGGCGCCGGCCGCGACGGACGCAACCGCGCAAGGCAACGTCGCCGAGCTGACGCGGATGCTGCACGACGGCCGGATCGTCGAAATGCGCACGACGTACAACGGCAGCTACGGCGCGAGCCTGATGTTCGATCCGCGCGAGATGACGTACTACGTCGCGCTGTTCCAGGACAAGAATCTGTGGCGCGTGATCCGGTCGCAGGAAAAGAACCGCGCGGAGATGGTCTACGCAAACTTCGTCCAGCAGACCGTGCAACTCGCCGATATCGAGATCCGCCGTACCGAACTGCAGGCGCAGAAAGCCTTTCTCGAACGCGTGATCGCGCTGCAGGCGAACCGCGCGCAGCAGTTGCAGGCGGACCTGAGCGTCGCGCGCAGCCAGCAGGCCGAAGTCGCGCAGCGCCAGAAGTCGGCGCAGGAACAGACGCAGGCGCTGCAGGTCGAGAAGCGTGCCGCGCAGATGCAGTTGCGCGATCTGCAGGAGCAGGTGCGGCAACTCGAGAAGCAGACCGAATCGGGGCTGCCCGCGCACAAGTAACGGTTCGTCGGACGCACGGCGAAAACGACCGAAACCCGGCGAAGCGATCTTCGCCGGGTTTTTTGTTGGGCGGGCCCGGGATGGGGCGTCGTCAGTGTGCGAACGCGTCGGGCGTATCGGTCAGTCGGCGGTGGGACAGCCGGGACGTCCAGTCGAACCCGGCGGCGGGGGCGTGCATGGCACGCTCAGGCTGGGTGATGCGCAGCGCGTTTGCCGTCGCGATGAGCGTGAGCGGATCGTCCGGCGTGGCGCCGGCTTCGCGTGTGTCCGTTGCATGTGGTGGCGGGGCGAGCCGATCGCGTGTTTGGGCGCGCGGTGGTTCGGTGCCGGATGGACGGCGCGCCGCCACATGCGCGGTGCCTGGTGTCCGGGCCGGCGCCGCTGCCGTGCGCGAGCCGGCGGTTCGATGCGGGGACGCCGGTGGTGGCGTCGCAGCGCGCTGGACACCGGAGCTTGCCTGCGGTTGAAGCGGCGCCGGGCGACGCGTATCGCGATGCGCGGCCGATCGCGGCGCCGCAGTTTTCGCCGTTGGCGCTGCTGCCGTGTGCTGCGGTGAAGTGTGCGCCGGCGTGTCCGGCTGAACCGGCGCGACCCGTACGGTACCGGTCGAAAACGTTGCATGGCCGCGCGCACCGTCGGCCGCTTGAAGCGCGTATGCAGGCCCGAAACCCGTGAACGGTTCATGCGCGGCGATCAGCCAGCCGATGATGCCGAACGCGCCGATGCTCCAGCAGGTTGCGTATATCGCGCGCCGGTCCCGGCGGTTGCCTGAAGGACGCGGGACGCGCCGGCCGGCGACGACGGGCGCGGCAAGCGATCCGGCCGCCGTCGTCGGCTGCCAGCGGCACTCGCGGTGCGGCCGGTCGACGTCGATGCAGGACGTCGTCAGCGTCGCGAGGCAGTTCTTGCTGGGCCGTGCACCGGGTGCGCCGCGAAACTTCCAATCGCGGCCGAACGGCGGCACGTGGTCGAGCGGGGCGACGCGAGGGCGGGCGAGCGCGCCTTCGACGGGGACAAGAGGCGAGTGGGTCATGAGGGCGGCGCGGACATGTCGTCGCAAATCGTGACATTGTGGTCAGCCGGCGAAGGCCGGTCGATCAGATCAATCTGATTCTTTTGCCCGTTTCAGGGCGACTCGTACGAGGCGAATGCCACGAAGGCAACGACAGCGGCGCTCCAAGGCAAATGTCGGCTTCGCGTGGCATCATTCGCGAACCATGCCGGTGCAAGCGTCGTTGTGCGATGCGCCACCGGCGGGCAGCGATGCCCGTGCGCGCCGGCCCGGCGCGGCGCGCATCGCCGGGTCCATGCGGCGCGCATTCGCGCCATCCGAGCTGAGCGAGAAAAACATGTCCACAGCGTCACACGCCATCGCGCAGGAATCGAAAGTCCGCACCGTGTTCCGGGTCGTCAGCGGCAACTTCCTGGAAATGTACGACTTCATGGTCTACGGGTACTACGCGTCGGCCATCGCGAAAACCTATTTCCCGAGCGGCAACGCATTCGCGTCGTTGATGCTGTCGCTGTCGGTGTTCGGCGCCGGCTTCCTGATGCGGCCGGTCGGCGCGATCGTGCTCGGCGCATACATCGACCATCACGGCCGCCGCAAGGGGCTGATCCTGACGCTCGGGCTGATGGCGATCGGCACGCTCGCGGTGGCCGCGATACCGGGCTATGCGACGATCGGCGTGCTCGCGCCGGTGCTCGTGCTGCTCGGCCGGCTGCTGCAGGGTTTCTCGGCCGGCGTCGAACTCGGCGGCGTGTCGGTGTACCTGTCGGAGATCGCGACGAAGGGCCACAAGGGGTTCTATACGTCGTGGCAGTCGGGCAGCCAGCAGGTGGCGGTGGTGTTCGCCGCGCTCGTCGGCGTGCTGCTGAATCGCGTACTGCCTGCCGAGGAGATGACCGCGTGGGGCTGGCGCATCCCGTTCCTGATCGGCTGCCTGATCGTGCCGTTCCTGTTCCTGATCCGCCGTTCGCTGAAGGAGACCGACGAATTCCTCGCGAAGCGTCATCGCCCGACGATGGGCGAGATCATGCGCTCGATGCTCGACAACTGGGGCGTCGTGGTCGCCGGCATGGGGATGGTGATCATGACGACGGTGTCGTTCTACATGATCACCGCGTATACGCCGACCTTCGGCAAGGAAGTGCTGCACCTGTCGTCGCTCGACGCGCTGGTCGTGACCGTCTGCGTCGGTGTTTCGAACCTCGTGTGGCTGCCGCTGTCCGGCGCGCTGTCCGACCGTGTCGGCCGCCGCCCCGTGCTGATCGCGTTCACCGTGCTGACGCTGCTGACGGCTTACCCGGCCGTGCTGTGGCTCGTCGGCGATCCGTCGTTCCTGAGGCTGCTCGCGGTCGAGCTGTGGCTGTCGTTCCTGTACGGGTCGTACAACGGCGCGATGGTCGTCGCGCTGACCGAAGTGATGCCGGCCGACGTGCGCACGGCCGGCTTCTCGCTCGCGTACAGCCTGGCGACGACGATCGGGGGCTTCACGCCCGCGATCTCGACGCTGCTGATCCACCAGACCGGCAACAAGGCGGCGCCGGGACTGTGGCTGAGCGTGGCGGCCATCTGCGGGCTGATCGCGACGCTCGTGCTGTATCGCACGTCCGAAGCGCGCAACCAGTATAAGGCGGCCTGACGGGCACCATTCCGTCGCGCGGCACGGGCCGCGTGGATCGCATTGAAAAAGGGAGCGCACCGCGCTCCCTTTTTTCGTCTGCGTTCAGGCGTCGCGTCGCAACTGGCCGGCAACCGTGGCCGCGACGTCGAGCCATTCGCCCGGCGCGGGCTGGCGGGCGATCCGGGCCTGCGGATACCACGGGCAGTCGTCGCCGGTGAACCAGCGCCAGTCGGGCGCGAACGGCAGCATGACCCACAGCGGCTTGCCGAGGGCGCCCGCGAGGTGCGCGACGGCCGTGTCGATCGTGACGACGCCGTCGAGCCGCTCGATCAGCGCAGCCGTGTCGGCGAAGTCGTTCAACCGGCCGTCGAAGCGATGCACGCGCGGATGCGCGTCGACGCGCGCGCGTTCGTCGTCGTCGAGCGCGGGTTGCAGCACGATCCAGTCGATGTCCGGCAGCGCGAGCAGCGGCGCGAGCGCATCGAACGGCATCGAGCGGTTTTCCTGCGCCTGCCGGCGCCCCGACCAGGCAAGCCCGAACTTGCGCTTCGACTGCCCGCCGAGCGAGCCGCGAAAGCGCCGACGGGCACTGTCGGGCGCATCGAGGTAGCGCGAGCCGCCGACGATGTCGTCCGGCTGCAGCCCGAGCAGGAACGGCAGGCTCATCAGCGTGCAGGCAACATCCGCCGCGGGCGGCCTGGCGGCACCCGGTGCGACGAGCGTCACGCGCCAGCGCGACGCGGCCGGCGCCAGCAGCGGCACGAGTTCCGGCTGGACTTCGAGCACGAGGTGCGCGCAGCGTGCGCGGGCAAGCGGCACGAAGCGGACGAACTGCAGCGTGTCGCCGAACCCCTGTTCCGCACGGATCAGCAGCGTGCGTGACGCAATCGGCTCGCCTTGCCAGCGCGGCAGCGTGCCGAGCGACGTCGCGCCGGGCGTCTCGTGGCGCGCTTCGTAGGCCGGCAGCCCGCGCGTGAAGTCGCCGAGCGTCAGCAGCGTGACCGCGCGGTGCAGCCGCGCGAGCGTGAGATCGGGCGCGACGCGCAGTGCCTGGTCGAACGCGCGCAGTGCCATCTCGTATGCGCGGAGCGCGTGATGCGCGTTGCCGAGGTTCAGCCACGCGAGGCCGAACGACGGATCGAGACCGACCGCGCGCTCGTAGTAGGGCAGTGCGTCGCGGTGGCGCCCCTGTGCGCACAGGGCGTTCGCGAGCCCGAACAGCGCGAGCGGAAACGGCGGGTGCAGCGCGAGCGCCGCTTCGAACGCGGCGGCCGCCTCCGCATGCCGGCCGACCGCGTCGAACGTGTTGCCGAGATTGAAATGCGCGGCGACGAAGCGCGGCTGCGCGGCGATCGCGGCCTGGAAGTGCGTGATCGCGTCGTCGGCGCGGCCCATCGCGTTCAGCGCCATCGCGAGGTTGTTGTGCGCGCCCGCATGCCCGGGCCGCAGTTCGAGCGCGCGACCGAACGCGGCGAGCGCATCGTCATGGCGGCCGAGCGCGTTCAGCGCGTTGCCGAGATTGTTGTGGATCGATGCGTCGTCGGGCGTGAGCCGCAGCGCGCGGCCGAACGCATCGATCGCGTCGTCGTGACGCTGCAGCGCCGCATACGCATTGCCGAGGTTGTAGTGCGCGAGCGGGAATTCGGGCGCGAGCGTCAGCGCGTTGCGAAAGCGGTCGATCGCTTCGTCGAGCCGGCCGAGCGCCTTCAGCGCGTTGCCGAGATTGAGCTGCAGCGCGGCATCGTCCGGGCGCAGCGCGACCGCGCGGCCGACGAGGTCGGCCGCTTCGGCATGCTGGCCCTGCTGGTGCCGCAGCACGCCGAACAGGTGCAGCGCGTCGGCGTTGGCGGGGTCGGAGGCGAGCGCGTTGCGATAACCGTGCTCGGCCTCGGCGAGGCGGCCTGCGCGGTGTGCGGCGTACGCCCGGTCGAATGCGGAATCCATGACGCGAAAACTGACGGAAAGCGCGTATTTTCCCACACCGCGCGGGGGGGGGGGTGCCCCTATGTGTTTCGTCAAGCGTTAGGGGCTGACTTGGGTTGGTAAATGGTGCCGTCGCGCAGCATGGCGAACAGGACGTCGC